>CAVUDJ010000015.1:0-798708 GCA_963740215.1 uncultured Actinomycetota bacterium | reverse complement strand
GGGCGGTTAGGGGTTCAAGTCCCCTCGCCAGCTCCACCCCTGACCAGTAGAAACGCCGGAGGGCGGCCGACAGGGCCGCCCTCCGAGTAGCCAACGGCGGCCATCAGTTTGTCGTGCCCCTCGCGCCGGGCGAAGGTCGCGCTTAGCGGAAGCCCCAGTTGATCAACTGCCCGCCCAGCAGGAACGCGACCAGGCCGACCGCCGCGAACAGGACGACAGCCAGCAGCCCCCACAGGCGATCGCGCCACGTGCTCCCCAGGAGCAGCGGCACGACAGCCCCGATGGAGCAGCCGACGATCGCCGGCACGACCTGCTGCAACGTGATCAGCCGGTCCAACCCTTCCGCCACGAACACACCACCCAGCAGCCCCGGCGACGCGAACCTGCGGCGGCAGTCCTCATGGCGCCACCAGCTGCCAGCGACGCCGAAGATCGGCCCGGCGACCAGACCCGCCAGCGACCAGATGATCCGTCCCGCGTACGACGACGTCGGCGGGCCGGGCAGGAAAAGGTCCGCTCCGGTGTAGTAGCCCATCACCGCGCCGACGAGCACGACCGCACCAGCCACCGCCGCGAGCGCCGTCCTGCCCCTGAGCAGCATGCCCGCGACGAACGCGCCGACCGCCCACACCGCGCCCGAGTTGGCGAGGTCGCCCCAGCGCGACAGCACACCCTGGAGTGGCAAGGTCAGGAGGCCGAGCGCTACTCCGCCGACGGCGGCGAGGCCGAGCGCGGTAAACGTGGCGGGCAGCGTAGGCGCGGTCTTCGTCTGTGTCACCGCGCCAAAGCTACTTGGCTCAAAGTGGTGGGATCTCCATTGAGGAGAGAGCTGTGTCGGGGGCTCCGCCCTGCTCCGCAAGATGTCGACCGGCGAGGGTCACGGCTCAAGGCGTACCGCTCTGCGACACGGTCGCCTTGAGCTTAGGCGCGCCGTTCCGCTGGTTGCCTTTATGGCCGCCACTTCCTCGCGTGTCCGCTGAGCGTCCTCGGGGCGGCCCACTGCGTCCAGCTGGATGCCGAGGTTGTTCACGGCGCCGGCGAGCTTGCGGTGGTGGGCGGCGGGTTGGCTGTAGTCAGCTGCAAGTTTGATAGCGACGGCTTCCTCGGTGGCGGTGCAGGGGCCGTTGGTGCACACCTGGCCGTCAACGGTGGTAGTTCGGGACGAAGCGCCGGCCATCCACGGGCGCGGAGACAGCGGCCCGCCGCTACCAGCCAGAACGCAACATCACGGACCTACCCGGACGCCACGATCGAAGCCTGTAACGGGCGGTTAGGGGTTCAAGTCCCCTCGCCAGCTCTGCGTTTACCTGCACAAACGTCGAAGGGCGGCCAACCGGCCACCCTTCGACGTCACAGCGATGTCACGGGCACTGTGTTCTCGGCCTACGGGCCGTTGGCGAGGACGCAGACGACGGGTGGATCAAGGTCGAGGGTTTCGACCCGTGTCGAGGAGAAGCCGGCCTGGTGGAGCAGGTTCTCGATCTCTCGAGCGGCTTGGATCGAGGTCTCCTTGGTGGCGCCGGGACAGCGTGGCTGTGTCGCGATGGCGATGCGTCCGTTGGGCCGGAGCAGGGCGCGCAGCTCCACGAGCCGTTGGACCGGCTCCGGCCAGAAGCCCAGGGAGTTGACGGCGAGGACGGCATCGAGCGGCTCGCCAATGGCCGGCAGCTGCTCGACCGTCGCCCGGACAAGTTTCAGGCGCTGGGCGCGGATGGCGCAGACGTTGCGCTTGGTCGCCTGCTGGAGCATGACCTCGGAGTGGTCGATGCCGTAAATCGTTCCACGGGTGGCGCGGCGACTCAGTTCGGCGATGGCCAGGCCGGGGCCGAAGCCGATTTCGAGCACGCGGTCGGTGGGCTGCACGTCGAGCAGGGAGACCACCCAGAGATTGCGTTGCTTGTTGGACGAGCGGTGCGACATCACCCATCCGGCGAGCCATCCCCCGATGCCGCGGGGATGACCGAACTGGCGGACCACCGATGTGATCACCCGCTGTTTCATTGCTTACGCCTCAGTTCCATGAGAGTCAGGCAACGCCTTCAAGTACGCTTGAAGTCAAGATGGTTGACCGGCATCTCACTATCGGCGAGCTGGCGAAGCGCACCGGTGTCGCCACCTCGGCCTTGCGCTACTGGGAAGAAATCGGTCTGATGCCAGTGCCGGTCAGGGCCTCTGGTCAGCGGCGCTACCCGGAGTCCGCGGTCCTGCTCGTCGGGGCGATCCTGTTGCTTCGAGACGTCGGGTTCACGCTCCGCGAGTCCAAGGCGCTCCTCGCTTCACGTGCCGACACCGTTGACGGCTGGCGGAAACTCGGCCAACGCAAGCTCGCCGACCTCGACGAACAGATCACCAAGGCCCGAACCGCGCGCGAAGCTATCACCCACGCGCTCAGCTGCCCGCACGACGACATCACCACGTGCCCCAACTTCACCAGCGTCATCGCTGCCGGTCTTGCCGGCAAGCCCTTGAAGGAAGCCCATCCACACTGAGATCTCCGAGGGAAATCGTGTGGTGAACCCGCCGGCGGCGGATCGGGTAGCGGGGATCTGGCACCCTGTGCACTCCCCAGACTGCCAACCACCGAGGGACCAGCCGTGCGACTCCGTTCCGTGTTCGCGCGCGGTCGCGCGTTGAGCGCCGCCATTGTGTTGTCACTCTGCAGTACTGCGGGCGTGCTGACTATGGCCGACCCCGCCCAGGCGGTGCCGCACGCGACCGTGCGAATGATGCAGGGGCCGATGGTGGTCTATCAGGCCGCGACAGGTCAGGTCAACGAACTGAAGCTGTCACGGCAGGGCGGCATGTTCCACGTCGAGGACGTCGTCCCGATCGCTGCCGGCCCGGGCTGCGTGTCCGTCACCGCCACGCATGCGCGGTGTCCCACGAACACGAATCAGCCGCCGAAGGCACGCGCCCACATCAGCCTCGGCGATGGCGACGACACCGCTACCAAGACCGCGAACAACGACGTCGTCATCCGCGGCGGCGCTGGCAACGACACGCTGACCGGCGGCCCGACCTTCAGCAGCCCGGATTTCAAGGCCTGGAACCGGCTGTTCGGTGACGAGGGCGACGACATAATTACCGGCGGCACAGGCCGGGACGAGCTCGACGGCGGACCAGGAGCCGACAGATTCCTCGGCGGCGGCGGCTTCGAGGACGTGGTGACGTACGCGAGCCGCACCGCGCCGGTCGTCGCTGACCTCGACGGCTCGAACGGGAACGACGGCGAAGCGGAGGAGCACGACACGATCCTCCCCGACATCGAGCGGTTGATCGGCGGCGCCGCGGACGACACACTTCGCGGCGGTACCGACACCGACGATCTGTACGGCGGACCCGGCAACGACACGTTGGACGGCGGGGGCAGCTGGGACGTCCTCTTCGGAGGTCCCGGCACGGACGCGCTCACCGGTGGTAGCGGCGACGACGTCCTGACGGGTGAGGAGGGCGACGACACCGCCGACGGCGGGCCGGGGAACGACAAGATCCGGCTTCGCAACCCCGCGCCGGACGCCGGACCGGACGGAAACGACGTCGCCAAGGGCGGCGCCGGCGACGACATCATCACTTCGGGCACGGGCACCGACACGATCTCGGGCGGCGCCGGGCTCGACGAGGTCCGGTACACCGACCGCACCGCCCGGGTGTTTGCGGATCTCGACGCCGAGCCCGGCGACGACGGCGTCGACGGCGAGCACGACACTATCGCCACCGACGTCGAGGGCCTGGGCGGCGGCGCGGCCAACGACATCCTGACCGGCAATGCGGGGCCGAACCGGATCCTCGGCGGCGCCGGCAACGACATCGTCATGGGCCTCGCCGGGAACGACACATTGGACGGCGAGGGCGGCGGCGACACAGTGCTCGCCGGGGACGGCGACGACACGGTTAACGGCGGCGAGGGGGACGACGGGCTCTACGGCGAGGCCGGGCGCGACACGATCCACGGCGGCGCGGGCGACGACCTCATCGAGGGCGGCGCGGACTCGGACACGTGCGACCCGGGCACCGGCGGCGGCCCCCCGCACAACTGCGAGATCGTCATCACCGGGGGCGGCGAGGACCCACCGTCGCCGATACGCCGCCAGGTCGGGTGACCATCACACGCGGCCACAACCTGAGCTACGTCGCCGCGGACGGGGTCGTCAACGACGTCGCGTTCAGCGAGGTCCCGGGCGCAGTCGTGCTCGAGGACCGCCGCGGCATCCTGAAGCTGGACCCGAGCCTCTCGCATGGCTGAGACCAACGGCAACGACGTGCTCTACGCCGGTACCGGGCCCGACCACCTCGTGGGCGGCGCCGGGGCAGACCAGCTCTACGGCAACGCCGGCCAGGACCGGATCTCGGGCGGCGCCGGCTCCGACACCTGCCGCGGCGACGACCTCCTGGTGTGCGACGGCTGCGAGTTTGAACAGGTCCGAGTTGCGGCTTACGAGGCGGGCCGGCCGGCTACGCGGGGTTGACGCGGACGTTCAGTGACTCAAGTCCGCGCAGAAGCGGGTCCGCATGGAAGGTCGGCGCCTCGGCGTCCGGATCGATCCGCAGGTGCGGGAACCGGCGGGTGAGGGCCGCGAAGTAGATCTGCGCTTCGAGTCGGGCCAGGGCGGCGCCGGTGCAGAAGTGAATGCCGACGCTGAAGCTGAGCACCCCGCTCGGATTCCTACGCAGGTCGAGCCGGTCGGGATCGGCGAAGCGCGCGGGATCCCGGTTCGCGGCGCCGAGCACCGGGTACATCAGCTCGCCCTGCGTGATCAACTGGCCGCCGACCTCGAGGTCCTCACTCGCTACCTGCGGCGCGATGATCGGGGAGGACGTGTCGGGTCCAGCGGGTTGAACTGGACGGTAGGTTCCCCGTGCGTGGGTGGGTGTGTGGTGGTCATTTCCGCGCCGAATGTCTGATCCACGTGGTCCTTGCCGCGAGGTCCGCGACGTAGTCGCTCAACACAAAGTGCCTGCTGCGTGACGGTAGGTAATGCGCCGGGCCGGCGTCCCGGATCGTGCCGCCGATTGGAACGGTTCCGGCTAAGTAGCCCTCGCCGAACCGGACTGTCCGGACTTTGGTCTCTAAAACGGGCGTCCGATACAGCCAAAAGCCCGACAGTTCGGACGCTGAGTCGGCGAGCCAAACACCCGACAAGCCGAGTTGGTTACGGCCGGTTCGGTTGAAGCGCTCTGAACGGTCGGCCACCTGTGGAAACGCAGACCCGGACGCATCGTGGAAGGGTGAGCACCGATGATCGCCCCGGGGCGTTGGTCTGGGGTCCATGGCGCGTTGACGTGGTCAACCGCGATGGCCGCCCGATTCTGCGTGTCCGGCGCGGGCCGGAGATCGTCGGTGACTGCGACACCGCGCATGAGGCGCTCGACCTGCTGACGCGTCACGGCGTCCCGGTCGACCTGCTCATCCTCGATCCGGCGAGCTGACGGTTCGGCCGGTCCCAGGTCTCGTGGGCGTCGGGCCGTCCCAGTCCGGTGAACAGTCGAGGGCGCGGGGAGACCCGCGTGCTCAGGCGTTGCGCTCGGCTGCGCTGCGTTCGACGCAGAACTCGTTGCCCTCGGGATCCGCGAGAACGGCCCAGCCTCGGCCGTCCTCCCTGCGCTGATCCGACACCAGCGTGGCGCCAAGCCCGAGTAGCCGCTCGACTTCCTCGTCGCGGGTGCGGTCCTGGGGTTGCACGTCCAGGTGGATGCGGTTCTTCACGACCTTCTCGTCCGGTACCTGGATGAACAGCAGCGCCGGCTCGGTGCCCGCGATGAGCACCTCCGGGTCGCCGGGCTGGTCGTCGGGGTGTACGCGGCCGCCGACCACCTCGGTCCAGAAGGTCGCGAGCGTGTACGCGTCGTGGCAGTCGATGGTCACGTGACGCACAGAGGAGGGCATGAGGCAGATCGTAGAAGACGAGGCCCCGACGGTGGCTGGCTTGTCCGACTGGCTCCGCTCGGCGGCTCGGTCACGGTGATCCGGACGGGCACCGGCGCACGCGACGTCTAAACGTTCTTCCTCATGGGCCGCTCCACCATTCGGTGGGGCTGCCCACACGTTGTGGCGGAGCGTGTAAACGGGGTGGCCATGCGTAATGCATGCTGCGTGACGGGTGCCGAATTCGCTCAGATTCGGTATCGGCAGCAACGCGCTCCGTGAATTGCGCCTCCGCCTATTCATTTATCGAAAAACACGTCGTGCCATTCTTGAATGAGTGGCCAAGTCATTCACGTCAGACGGGGCCCGGAACGCGGGTCGGGCCGCCACGCCGCCTGGGCGAGGCACTGTTTGTGCCGGTTCGTCCCGTTCTGGAGTCGGCTTTAGCGAGTTTTTCGGGCCTTGTTGAACCCTCCAGGGCGCAGACCCGTACCCCCCCGTCGCAACGCCTCTGGCTGGGTTCGCAGCTGACGCAGGCTTGATTGTCATCCCCCCATGGCAATCAGGCCTGCGTTCGTGTGTGAGGGCGCGGGAAATGACGCTACGTACCGCGACATCGAGCCTACGCAAACGGCTAGTGGTGCGGGGCTTAAGGCGAATTTAAGCGGCGGACGGCCGTCTGAGTTATTGACTCGGCATCCGCTCAGGGCATACTTGGCCCCGGGTCGTCGAAGGCGGCCCTTGTTTTGACGGCGAAATAGTGGAGTGGTGAATGGTGCTGAGAAAGGGTCCGCCCTAGGCGGTGATTCTCAGCAGCCGCTCGCCGGGTGGCGGCATCGTCGAGTGAGAACGGATACGCAGTCGCCACGGTGGCGCCGGGGCGCCTGCGTACAGCGGAGCCAGTTCGCTGGCCCGCATAGGTGCGGACGGGAGCAACGGATTTGAACAGCAGTGCGGTGGAGACTTCGTTAGTCGTCCATAGCATCGGGCATACCCTCGGATTTTCGTCCTACATTCTTCTGTTCGCGGCCGTGTGCTACGGCATCGTGCTTCGCGCCGGCTGGGCGCTGACCCGCTTCAAGCACGCCACGGTCTACGGCACGCACATGACGCTGGTGCTGCTCGGGCTGAACCTCGGCGTCGTGCACGGCATCGCGCAGATGTTCAACCCGATCGGCACCATCGGTGTCATCCAGGTGGTGGTCCCGTTCGTCGACCCCACCGATCCGATCGGTGTGGGCTTCGGCGTCATCGCCACCGAGCTGATGCTGGCGCTCACCTTCTCGATCCTGATCCAGAAGAAGCTGGGTTACAGCAAGTGGCGGGCGCTGCACTCGCTTGCGTACGCCTCGTACACCCTGCTCACCGCTCACCTGCTCATCTCCGGCCGGCACGTGCTGCCGGTTCCCGCGGTGTGGATCCCGGTCGTCATCTCCCAGGTCGTCGTCATCGGCCTCTGGATCTTCACGTCGAGCCAGGTCAGCGGTAACACCCGCCGGATGGGCGAGCGCGTGGGTTCGCGGCTGCGTGCCCAGCAGGCCACGGTCAACGTCGACCCCGGCCGTTGCGTCCGGTTCGGCTTCTGCGAGCACGAGGCGCCGCAGGTCTTCCAGCTCCGCAGCGACGGCCGCCTGGCGTACCAGCCGCAGGTGCCGGCCGACGAGATCGACAACGTCATCCAGGCCGCGAAGATCTGCCCGGCCCGCGCGATCATGCTCACCCGCACCGCCACCACCGTGGTCATGCAGAACCCGGAGGAGGAGCCGGGCTCCGACGAGCCGCCGCGCCCGACGTCCCGGCCCGAGCCGCGCACCACTGCGATCCCCCGGGTCGACCGGGTCCGCGAGGAGCGTGCACGCAGCGAGGCGCCGCCGCGCGACGAGCGTCCCGCCAGGGAAGCCCGGGACGAGCGGCCGGCGCGCGAGGAGCGGCCACGCTCGGCTCCGCGGGCAGACGGCCCACGGGCCGTGCCGGACCCGCCGCGCGGGCTCCCATCGGCTGACCGGCCGCGCGGGGTGCCCTCGGCCGACCGGCCGCGCGCCGTCCCCCGCATCGACGAGCGTCCCGCCCGCGAGGAGCGGGTGCCCAGGGTCGACCGTCCACGTGCCGTGCCGCGTGGTGAGGAGCGCTCACCACGGGCCGTGCCGAGAGAAGGCGCAGGCGCAGGACGTCCGACGCGATTGGCAGCACGACGCGGTGGCAGCCGCCACGGCAAGGAGGAATAGAGCATGCTGAGGGCAGCGAAATCGCCCACCTACGGTGACCGGATCCTGGTCGTCGGCACCGGAGCCGCAGGGCTCGCCGCGGCTGAGGAGCTCCGCCGGCTCGACTTCAGCGGCGAGATCACGATGCTCGGCGGCGAGAAGCTCGGACCGTACGACCGCCCGGCCTGCTCGAAGGCTCTGCTCAACGGCCACGCCCGCCCGCAGGACGTGAAGTTGCCGATCCAGCAGGGCCTCGGGCTCAACTGGAAGCTCGGCCGCCGCGCGGTCGACCTCGACCCGGTTTCCCGGCGGGTCTGGGCCGACAGCGGCGAGGCGTTCGACTACGACGGCCTGATCATCGCCACCGGTGGCCGCGCCGTACTCCCGAAGGGCTTCCCCGAGGGGGCGCCCGGCCTGTACCCGCTCTACACGGTCGACCACGCGTGGGCCGTCCGGCACGAGCTGCAGGCGGCAGAGCGCGTCGCGATCGTCGGCGGCGGTCTCACCGGCTGCGAGGTGGCCTGCACGGTCACCCAGCTCGCCCGCGAGGCCGTGATCATCGACTCGAAGAACCACGTCATGGACCGCGCCGTCGGCCAGGCCGCCGGCGAGCTGATCCGCGACGACCACCTGCACCACAAGATCGAGATGAGGCTCAACGTCCGCGTGAGCGGCGTGGAGCAGAAGCGCGGCAAGTGGCGGCTGGAGCTGAACGACGGCACGTTCGTCACGGCCGATCTGGTGGTCGTCACCGCAGGTGAGAAGCCGGACAACGAGTGGCTGCAGAACTCGGGCTTCGACATCTCCGACGGTGTCGCCTGCGACGAGAGCCTGCGAGTTGTCGGCGGTGACGGCACTGTCGTCGCGGCCGGCGGCATCGCGAGCTGGCCGAACCTGCGGTACAGCGAGAAGCCTGGTCGCACCGGCCAGTGGATCGGTTCGATCGAGCAGGGCCAGGCGGCGGCGTACGCGCTGCTCGCCGGCCCGGAGACCCAGCTGCCGCCGATGACGATCCTGCCGCGGTTCTGGTCGCAGCAGAACTCGTTGCGGCTGCAGGTCTGCGGCAAGATCGGCGGACCGAACGACGAGATGGAGCTGACCCGGATGCGCCCCCGGCGCAAGGACGTCGCGAACTCCGGCGTCGTCGTCAGCTACTTCGACAAGGGGCGGCTCAGCGGTGTGGTGGCGGTGAACGCGCCGCACGGCTTCACCCAGGTGGTGCGCACGCTGCTGGCGATCCCGCCGGAGCTCGCCCGCACGACCGACGTGGCAGCGTCGAAGGTCCGCAAGCTGGCCAGGGTCTCCTGAGCTGAGGGTGACGCCGGTGGGCGGCGGGAAGGGCCGCCCACCGGCGTTTGTCATTCCCTGGGCAACGACGACGGTCATGCCGTGGGGAGCACCAGGTCCCTCGCATCGGCGCCGCCGGTCGCGAGGTGCGCGACGGCCGCGTCGTGCAGGGCCTGGCCGAGCGCTGGGTCGTCGAGCCGGTAGCGGCCGTGGGTCACGGCGTACCACTCGTCGGCGCCCAGGTACTGGATCGCAAGTGACGCCTCGCCAGTGTCGGCGACGTCGGTGCGCAGGGTCAGCTCGCCCGTGATCACGCCGACGTCGTCGGTCATCACCCCGCCAGGTCCAGGGGTGAAGTCACCGGTGAAGGAGGCCATCAGCAGCTCCTGTCGAGCACGTCCTCCAGCGCGGACTTCTCGGTGCTGGTGATGTTGAGATCCCATACGTACTTCACGTTGATCCAGCTACGGGCGTAGATGCACCAGTTCGCCGTGTTCGGCGGCATCCACTGGTCGGGCGACTGGTCGCCCTTCGAGCTGTTGATCGAGGCGCCGACCGCGATGAGCTGCTGGCTGCTCAGGTCGTTGGCGAACGCCTCGCGGCGGGAGGTGGTCCAGTTGTCGGCGCCGGATCGCCACGCGTTCGCGAGTGCCACGACGTGGTCTATGCTCACTTGCGACGGGTCAGTGAAGTACTTCTTGTCGTACACGCTGTACCACTTGCCGGCGGTCGGGTAACACGCCGAGTTGACGGTGACGCCGGTGCCGTCCCGCTTGAGCACTGTCTCGCGGGTGTTGCAGGTGCCGGATACGGCGTGCCAGTGCGGGAACTTTGTGCGGCTGTACCCGGTCATCGGGTGCGCCGGGGCCACTGTCAGTGCGGCGAGGTGTGCGCGGGTCGTTGTGACACCGGGCGGCGTCGCCGGGTAGGCCAGGGCCGGGTTGACAGGCACGAACAGTGCAGAGAGCAGCGCGACGGCGACGGCGAGCGGTGACCAGCGTCGCACCGGGCTCACCGGAGATCGGTGCCGGCCCGGTTTGAGAACAGGGGTCATGGAGTCCTCCCATGTGGTGGGCGACCTCCGTGGCCCGCGGTCGAGCGAGCGCGGGATGTAACACAGATGACATCCCGGCGACGTGCCGGCCACGGAGGATGTGGGTAGGGATCAGCAGTATCGCCGGTTTGACCAGATCGCCGGTAGTAGATCTGGGCGAAGATCGGCGATTTATTTGGGTTCGAATGATGAACGGAGCGTGAATGAATACCCACGCGGTACGGGACCGGGCGGCGCTGCGCGGCGAGTACGACGCCGTGGCCGCGGCCCAGCGCGAGGCGGACAGCCCGGAGTTCCGCCAGTTCCTCGACGGCGCGCGCGCCGCACTGGAGTGGGCGCTCGGCCGCGCGCTCGCCGCACCCGCCACCGCCGCCGTGGAGCCGGCGACCGCTGCGCGGATGGAGCGTGAGGAGCGGTACTGCGACCGGATCATCTACTCGCCGGAACCGCGCCCCGTTCTGGATCCCGACTACGCGAACGGAGTCGAGCACGCGCTCGCCTGGGCACGCGGCGCCGAGGACGAACCTCCGACGCCCGCTGCGCTGCCGGAGGAGATCGCCGTCTGCACCTGCGACTGGCGGGCCGCGTAACGCTGCTCCCGGTGTTGTGAAGCGGCGCGCCGACTGAGTGGGCGCGCCGCTTCACGTCACGGGCCATGACCGCGTGTGGGGCATGATCGGGCCATGCCTTCCAGCCTCGCTCCCTTCATCGCCGCGCTGCCCAAGGTCGAGCTGCACGTTCACCTGGTGGGGTCGGCGTCGATCCAGACCGTCCTCGATCTCGCCCGCCGCGCGCCCGATCGCGGCGTGCCCACCGACGAGGACGCGCTGCGGAAGTTCTACGAGTTCACCGACTTCGCGCACTTCATCGACGTGTACATCACGGTCAACCGGCTGGTCGTCAGTGGCGCCGACATCGAGCTGCTCGTGGTGGGTCTCGCGCGTGACCTGGCAGGCCAGAACGTGCGGTACGCCGAGGTCACGGTGACGCCGCACAGTCACCTGCTGGCCGGGATCCCCGCCGAGGACGTCGTCGCCGGGCTCGCCGCCGGTCGGCGCCGCGCGCTCGACGAGTACGACGTCGCGCTCAACTGGATCATGGACATCCCCGGCGAGCTAGGCCCCGAGTCCGGGCTCGCCACCGCGAAGTTCGTCCTCGATCACCAGCCCGAGGGCACCGTCGCGTTCGGACTCGGCGGCCCCGAGATCGGGTTCCCGCGCGAGCTGTTCAGGGAGTCGTTCGACATGACCCGGGCCGCCGGCCTGCACAGTGCGCCGCACGCGGGGGAGACCACCGGCCCCGAGTCCGTCTGGTCGGCGATCCGGAGCCTCGGCGCCGAGCGCATCGGTCACGGCATCAGCGCCGCGCGCGACCCCGAACTGCTGTACTACCTGGGTGAGCACCGGATCCCGTTGGAGGTGTCGCCGACGTCGAACATCTGCACCGGCGCCGTGACCTCTCTCGACGAGCACCCGCTGCCCGGCCTGCTCGACGCCGGCGTGATCGTCACGCTCAACACCGACGACCCAGGCATGTTCCACACGACGCTCAACCGCGAGTACGAGATCGCGCACGAGCAGTTCGGCCTCGGCGCCGCCGACCTCGCCGAGCTGGCCCGCAACGCCGCACGGGTGGCGTTCTGCAGCGACGACCAGCGCCGCGCACTGCTGGCGGAGATCGAGGGTGCGGCCACGGCGTAACCCCGCGCGCCCTGACTTTCGGACTTTTGAGGGTTCGGCGGCCTCCACGACCCTCAAAAGTCCGAAACTCGGGGTGACTCAACGGCGGGCGTACCAGGGAAACATGTAGTTTGTGCTCTTTCGCTGGGCTCGCGTTTCGCCCTTCAATCGGATGTCACGCCGTTGAAGGAGGACTGCATGCGACGAGTACCACGCATCGCACTGCTAGGCGCCGCCATAACCCTGGCTGGCGCGTTCATCGTGGCCGGTCCGGCTGGCGCGGATCCACAGCCCGCCGCCGAGGAGGCCACCAGGACGTACGTGATCGATGGGGTGCGCACCGCCCACCAGCGCTCCCAGATTGCCGGTACCGGCGCCGCGATCTCGGAAGCGGATCACGGCAGCGCACGGGTCACCGCCACGCAGGCCGAGGTGAAGCAGATCCAGCGGCTCGGTTTCAAGGTCATGGCGGTGCAGGAGCAGCGGCCGCCGGGCGCCCCCGGCACGCTCGACTTCCCGCCCGCCGACTCGCGGTACCACAACTACACCGAGCTGGTCGCCGAGATCGACGCGGCGGTGGCGGCGTACCCGAACCTGGTGCGGAAGTTCAGCCTCGGCACCTCGCATGAGGGCCGCCAGCTGTGGGCGACCAAGATCAGCGACAACGTTGCCGTCGACGAGGCCGAGCCCGAGGTGCTGTTCACGCACGGCCAGCACGCGCGCGAGCACTTGGCGGTCGAGCAGGGCATCTACATCCTCAAGGAGCTGACCAGCAAGTACGCCACGGACGCGCGGATCCGGGCCACTGTGGACAGTCGCGAGTTGACGATCGTGTACTCGCTGAACCCGGACGGCAAGGAGTACGACGTCGCCACCGGCAGCTACCGGTCCTGGCGGAAGAACCGCCAGCCCAACGCCGGCTCCAGCGCGGTCGGCACCGACCTGAACCGCAACTGGGGCTACAAGTGGGGCTGCTGCAACGGGTCGAGCGGCTCGCCGTCGTCGGACACCTACCGCGGCGCGGCGGCGTTCTCGGCGCCTGAGGCGGCCCGGGTGCGCGACTACGTCAACTCCCGGGTGATCGGCGGCAAGCAGCAGATCACCACGAACATCGACTTCCACACCTACAGCCAGCTGATCCTCTGGCCGTACGGCTACACGTACACCAACATCCCGCCCGACATGCGCGCCGACGACGAGGCCGTGTTCCGGACGCTCGGCCAGCGGATGGCGCAGACCAACGGGTACACGCCCGAGCAGGCCAGCGACCTCTACATCACCGACGGCTCGATCGACGACTGGCTGTACGGCGAGCACCGGATCTTCTCGTACACCTTCGAGCTGTACCCGGGTTCGTTCGGCGGCGGCGGCTTCTACCCGCCCGACGAGGTGATCGACCGGGAGACGTCGCGCAACCGCGAGGCCGTGCTGATGTTCCTGGAGGCCTCCGACTGCCCGTACCGGGTGATCGGCAAGGAGCAGCAGTACTGCGGCACAGACCCTGGCCCCGGTCCGGACCCGAAGACGTTCACGAACGGCACGGACTTCCAGATCACGGACAGCGCCACGATCGAGAGCCCGGTGACGGTGACCGGGATCGCGGGCAACGCGCCGGCCACGCTCAAGGCCGCGGTGGACATCAAGCACTCCTACCGTGGTGACCTGGTCATCGACCTGGTCGCACCGGACGGCACCGCGTACCGGGTCAAGAACTCCAGCTCCTCCGACTCGGCCGACAACGTGCTGGCGACCTACACGGTCAACGCGTCCAGCGAGGTGGCGAACGGCGTCTGGAAGCTACGCGTGCGTGACGCGTACGCGGGCGACGTCGGTTTCCTCGACACCTGGAGCCTGACCTTCTAACGGATCTGGGCGATCTTTCTGGCGCCATGGCGCCAGAAAGATCGCCCAAACCGCGCGAGGTCAGCGCCGGCGGGCGCCCTCGCGCAGCCGGTCGGGGTGGACCTCCCGGAAGGCGTAACGCTTCAGGTACTCCTCTTCCAGCTCCATCGTGCGGCGCGTGTGGTTCGCGAGTGCTTCCTCCGACCCGTGCCGCAGCGTCTCCAGCCGCGTCTCGTACAGGTGCCGCAACTCGCGGAACAGCTCCTCGTCGGTGAGGTCGCCGGGAGCCACCCCCAGACCGGGTACTGCGGTGCGTGCGTCGTCGTCGGGCATGGCCCCTGGGTTCCCCGGTGCCCGGCGGCTGAAACCGCCCGCTGTGGGACGACTCACAGCGCGACCGCCCGTGACCGGGCATAGCGTCGATACAGATGCCGCAAGCAGCCCGCCTCGATGCTCCACGCGCCACCGGTGCGCGGGCGATGGCCGGTGCGTCCAGCGCGACCGTCGGCGCGGTGCTCCCCGTGTTCCTGCTTGGTGGCCAGAGCGTTCTGGTCGCGGAGGAGCTCGGGTTCGACGCGGGCGGCCTCGGCCTGGCGGTATCGGCGTTCTTCGCGGTGTCCGCGGTGTCGTCGGTACCCACGGGTCGGCTGGTCGAGCGGTTCGGGCCGACGGTCACGACGCGGGCCGGGATCCTGCTCGCGGCCGGTTCGCTGCTCGGCGTCGCCGCGCTGGCCCGCTCATACCTCACGCTGGTGCTGCTCCTGCTGGTCGGCGGCGTCGCGAACGGGCTGTCGCAGCTCGGGTCCAACCTGTCGCTCGCCCGGTACGTGCCGCCGCACCGGCAGGGCCTGGCGTTCGGTGTGAAGCAGGCGGCGGTACCTGCCGCGACGCTCCTGGCAGGCGTCGCGGTCCCGGTTCTCGGCCTGACGGTCGGCTGGCGGTGGTCGTTCGCGCTGGGTGGTGCGCTGGTGCTGATGGCGCTGTTCGTGGTGCCTCCGAACGGGCGTGGCAGCAGGCGTCAAACCGGCGCCGACCACGATCGCGCCACCGGCGCGTTGACGCTCATCGCCGTCGCGGCCCTGCTCGCCGCCGGCGCCGCCAATGCGCTCGGCACGTTCCTGGTCGGCTCGGCCGTGCAGCACGGCGTCGAGGCGGGGCTGGCCGGCCTGACGCTGTCGCTCGGCGGTGCGGTCGGCGTCGTCGTCCGGGTGGTCGGCGGATGGCTCGCCGACCGTCGCGACGGCGGTCACATCATGGTCGTGAGCGGGATGCTCGTCACCGGCGCGGCCGGGCTCGCGCTGCTCGCCGTGCCGACCACGTGGGCCCTCGTGTTGGGCACCGTGCTGGGGTTCGGTCTCGGCTGGTCGTGGCCGGGGCTCCTCACCTTCGCGGTGGTGCGGCTCAACCCCACAGCTCCGGCCGCGGCGACCGGCATCACCCAGGCAGGTGTCTACGCCGGTGGCGCGGTGGGGCCACTCGCGTTCGGCGCTGTCGTCGACGCGACGGCGTACTCCACGGCTTGGCTCGCGGCGGCAGCCACGATGGTGCTGGCCGCGGCGTTGATGCTGCTCGGGCGGTACGCCCTGGTCACTTCGCGGCGTCGATCTGGTCAGCGCCGTGAGGCTCTGAAGCGTGCACGGGCATAGCCCGCGAGATCCTGCGCACTTCAGGAAAGAGCCAGCGCCCCCGGCCGGCGGACCGGGGGCGCTGGGGGAACTGCGCTGGCGACGCGGTGCGGCGCATCGCCGGCGCAGGCGCGCGGCTATCCGTGGGTGTCCGGGGATACCGCGTCGAACAGCGCCGGCGGCAACCCCTGCAACGCCACCGGCCGGAGGAAACGCCGGATCGACTCGGTGCCGACCGACGTGGACCAGGACGCCGACGTCGCCGGCCACGGCCCGCCGTGGTGCATCGCGTCGGCGACGGCGACACCGGTGGGCACGCCGTTCCAGATGATCCGGCCGGCGCGGTTGACCAGGGCCGGCAGCAGCGCGCGGGCGGTCTTGGCGTCGGCTTCGGTGCCGACCAGGGTGGCGGTGAGGCTGCCCTCCAGCCGCTCGGCCAGCTCCGGGTACGCGTCGACCGGCGCCCTGACCAGCACGGTCGTCGGCCCGAAGTGCTCGTGCAGCAGCTCGTCGGTGAGCGACTCGGGCGTGACCTCGACGGTGAACGCGCCGGCCGGCTCGCGGCGGGGTGACGGTGGCGCCGGCGAGCGAGGCCGCGTCCCGAGCCCAGGTTTGGTGGGCCGTCGCCATGCCGGGGGTGAGCATGGGGTGGTCCGGCGCGGCGGCGACCCCGGCGGCGATGGAGCGGGCGAGCGCCTGGCCGGCTTCGTCGTCGGGAACCACGATCAGGCCCGGCTTCGTGCACAGCTGCCCGGCGGATCCGATGACCGACGCCGCCAGCGTCTCCGCCCAGGTGCTGTCGCGGGCGGCGTCCGGGAGAACGAACACGGGGTTGAGGCTGCCCATCTCGGCGTAGACGGGGATCGGCTCCGGCCGTGCGGTGGCCGCCTCCAGCAGCGCCCGCCCGCCGCCGAGCGAGCCGGTGAACCCGACCGCGCGGATCTCCGGCGCCTGGACCAGCGCGATCGACGTCTCCGGCCTCCCCCCTCGACCAGGGCGAACATGCCCTCACCCGCGCCGGTCGTGGTCACGGCGCGGGCGAGGGAGCTGGCGAGAGCGCGCGCGGTCTCGGGCTGCGCAGGGTGAGCCTTCACGACCACCGGGCAGCCGGCCGCGAGCGCCGAAGCGGTGTCGCCACCGGCCACGCCGAACGCGAACGGGAAGTTCGACGCGGCGAAGACCGCCACGGGCCCGACCGGGACGGCGACCGCCACGATGTCGCCGCCGCCTGGAGCGGCGCCAGGCGAGGAACGCCGCTCCAGGTGGCGACCCTCGGCGACGAAGTCGCCGAGGAGCCTGAGTTGGCCCGGTGGTACGCGTCATCTCGCCGCGCAGCCGGGCGTCGGTGAGGCCGGTCTCCCGCTGCGCGACCTCGATCAGCGCCTCGGTGTCGGCCTCCAGCGCAGCGGCGCAGGCGTGCAACAGGTCGCGGCGGCGCGCAGCCGGCCACTCCGCGTATGTGCGTGCGGCGGTGCCGGCGGCTGCCGCAAGTTCGGCGATCGTCATCGTTCCCCTTCCGTGTTCGCGGTAATCGCGGCGGCACGCCGGGCGTGGCCGGGCGATTTCCGCGAACACCCGATCATGCTGTTTCCCGGACGGTGGATCGGTCGGCGAAGTGCCGCAGCAGCCGGTGGCGTCCGGGTGGCGCCAGCCCGAGGTGGTAGAGGTGCAGTTCGTCGGCGCCTGCCGCGGCGACGCGGTGGACGTGCGCGCTGATCTCCGCCGGCTCGGCGGGCGGCAGCACCGTGACGTACGCGCCGATGCCGACCCGCTCGGGCGCGAGCGCGCGGGCCGCAGCCACCATCTCGGCGGTGGCGGGGCCGGTGGGCCAGCACGGCAGCAGGATGCTGTCCACATCGGATACCGCAGTCATCGTGAGTCCGGGGGAGGGCGCGGCCACCCACGGATCGGGGTTGCCGTGCAATGTGATCCGCCCGACGGACGGGATCGCCTCCAGCACGCGGCGGCGGAGCGCGTCGGCGGCGGCGTGCCGCGCGTCGAGCACGGCTTCGGCCAGCTCGTCGCCCAGCAGCGTCTCCGGCGACGCGTTCTCGTGCGCCTCGCCGTCGCGCAGCCTGAGCACTGCGGCGCGCAGCCCCGACACCACTTCGCGCGCGTCCAGCCCGCGCCGCCGCCACGCCTGGCGGCAGGCACGCGCAGCAGCACACGGCGAGCAGCCGCGCGGCGCCGGGCGCCAGGCGCCGTCGGTCTTCTCGTGGTGGCTGACGTGGCCGAGACCCATCTGGCCGCACGCCTCCAGCGAGACACCGTCGCAGGTCGACTCCGCGCACCGCCTCGGCCGCGAGCGTGGCGGCATACTCGCGCACCTCGCCGTGGCGCGGGCAGAGCGCGTAGGGGTAGGAGTCGCCGAAGCAGTTCACCACGGCGACGTCCGGATGGGCCTGGCCCAGCCGGGTGTTGTGGGTGAGCACGATCCAGGCGGTGACCCCCATGCCGGCGGCGCGTAACGCGGCAGCGCTTTCGGCGAAGGCGTCGTGCGCGTCGACCCAGTCGCCCGTGACCGGGGTGCAGCCGGCGGTCGCACCACACGTCGGGCACGGACCGGCCGGTACAGCGCCGCGCCGGCGGCGTCCACCACCTGGTGCTTCGGGTGCAGCGGGGTGGCGGCGCGGGTGGAGTGGTAGGTGGCGGCGAGCATCACCGTCGGTGATCCCGAGATCGGCGGCGCGGCCCGGGAAGTCCGGGTCGCCGACCACGTCCCACGGGTACGCGTAGCCGTAGCGTCGGCGGAAGGGGTTGGTCATCGGTTCACCATCGCGGCAGCCTGCGCTCGTAGTCGGGCTCGAATATCCGCATGTACCCGGTGTCGTCGCGCTCCCGGATGCCGCAGCGCAGGTAGTTCTCGTGCATCCGGGCGAGCGCGTCCCGGTCGAGCTCGACGCCGAGCCCGGGATCGTCCGGCACCGGCACCGCGCCGTCCACGAACGACAGCGGACCGGCTCGACCACGTCCACGCCGAGCTGCCACGGCGTGTGGGTGTCGCAGGCGTACGTCGAGCGTCGGGCGTGGCCGCGGCCGAGGTGCGTCATCGCGGCGAGGCTGATGCCGAGGTGGCTGTTGGAGTGCATGGACAGCCCGATCCCGAACGTCTCGCAGATGCCGGCCAGGCGCGGCGACGCGCGCAGCCCGCCCCAGTAGTGGTGGTCGGACGAGCACACGCCGACCGAGCCGAGCGCGAACGCCTCGGGCAGGTCGGCGAAGCTCACCACGCACATGTTCGTGGCCAGCGGCATGCGGCGCTTCGCGGCCACCTCGCGCCATGCCGGCGATCCCGGAGTCGGATCCTCCAGATACTCCAGCAGGCCCGTCGGTCTCCTCGGCGACCTTGATCGACGTGTCGACGGTCCACGCCGCGTTCGGGTCGAGCCGCAGCGGGTGGTCAGGGAACGTCTCGCGCAGCGCGCGGATCGCGGCGATCTCCTCCTCCGGCGGGAAGACGCCGCCCTTGAGCTTGATCGAGCCGAAGCCGTACTGGTCGATCATCTGGCGTGCCTGCGCCACGATGCCGTCGGGGTCGATCGCCTCGCCGTAGGTGTCCGGCTCGGCGTCGGGGTGGCTGGCCCACTTGTAGAACAGGTACGCGGAGTACGGGACCGCGTCGCGCACCTTGCCGCCGAGCAGGTCGTGCAGCGGCCGGCCGGTGGCCCGCCCCTGCAGGTCCAGGCAGGCCACCTCGAACGGGCGAGACGACCCGCAGCGAGCGTCTTCTGCGGGCTGGAACCGCCGGTCAGGCCGTGCCGGTCCGGCGCGTCCACGCTCCCCGAGCGCCTGGGCGATCCGCCGGGTCGCAGCCCGTTCAGGTCGAACGGGTCGAGGCCAGTGAGCGCCGCGGCGGCCCGTGCCCACCAGCTCCAGGTGCGCCGGCGTCGCCGTAGGTCTCGCCGAGCCCGACGAGGCCGTCGCCGCGTGCGCATCTCGACGATCGTGCGCAGCGCCCACGGCTGGTGCACCCCGGAGGAGTTGAGCAGCGGCGGATCGGGGAACGCGATCGGCGTGACGACGACCTCGGTGATGCTCATCAGCTTGCCGCCTTGAGCGCGAGCGCCGCGCGGCCGGCGGCGATGATCCCTTCGAGCCGCTCGACGTGCTCGGGCGCGGCGTCGACCAGCGGCGGACGGACGCCGCCGAGATCGCCAGCCCGGCGAGCCGCGCGCCCGCCTTGACCAGCGCCACCGCGTAGCCGGGCACCTCGTCCCGCAGCGCCGCGAACGGCAGGTAGAACTCGGCCAGCAGCCGCTGCGTGGTCGGCTGCTGTCGCCGCTGCGTCACCGCCCGGTAGAAGGCGGTGGCGATGTCCGGGGCGAACATCAGCACGGCCGACGAGTAGCTGCGCCACGCCGATCGCCTGTACGCCTGCACCGACAGCTCGGCGGTGGGCAGGCCGTTGAGGAAGCCGAAGCTCTCGGCGCGCGCGTGGCCGCTGGTGCGCACGGCGGTGACGAGCCGCAGCATCGCGTCGACGTCGCCCGATGCCGTCCTTGATGCCGACGACGGTCGGCATGTCCAGCAGCTCGACCGCGGCCGCCGGGTCGAGCACCGCGTTGGCCCGCTGGTAGACGACGATCGGCAGGCGGCGGCCGTCGGCGACGTACCGGATGTGCTCGCACCAGCCCCGCCGGCGTGGACGACACCAGGTACGGCGGCAGCAGCAGCAGCCCGTCCGCCCCGCACTCGTGCGCCGCCTCGACGAACTCGCGCGCCGTCCGCGGGCCGCCGCCGCTGCCGCGAAGACCGGGACCGCCCGTCGGCGACCCGCACCGCCGTGCGCACCACGTCGCGCGTACTCGGCGGCCGTGAGCGCGGTGAACTCCCCGGTGCCGCACGCGACGAACAGCGCGGACGGCCCCGCGTCGATCTGCCGGTCGATGTGCTCGGCGAGGACGTCGAGGTCGACCTGTCGTCGCTGGTGAACGGGGTGAGGGGGAAGGACAGCAGGCCGTGCAGGCGCATGAGGTTCCTTTCGGGTCTTGCGGTCTGGGTGGGCCTTCGGACCGCAACAGCGTGGTGGGTCAGCCCTTGACGGCGCCGGTGGTGAGGCCGCGCATGAACTGCCGTTGGAACGCGAGGAACGCGATGCACGGAGGGCAGCAGCGCGAGCAGCGACGGCGGCGAGCAGCACGCCGATGCCGACCTCCTCGTCGGTGCGCAGCGTGCGCAGCGCGAGCGGCAGGGTGAACTGCGCGGCGTCGATGGCGACGAGCAGCGGCAGCATGTACTGGTCCCAGATCATGGCGAAGCCGAAGATGCCGATGACGCCGAGCGCGGGCCGGCACAGCGGCAGCACGACCGACCAGAAGATCCGCAGCTCGCCGGCGCCGTCGATCCGGGCCGCCTCTTCGAGCTCGAGCGGGATCTCCTTCATGAACTCGGTCATCACCAGGATCGAGAAGCGCCCACGCGCCGACCGGCACGATCATGCCGGTGAGGGTGCCGATGAGGTTGACGTGGATGACGGGACGTCGGCGAGCACCAGCGACAGCGGGATCGCCAGCACCTCCTCGGGCAGCATCATCGTGCCGAGGATCAGCAGCATCACCAGCGTCGAGCCGGGAACCTCTTGCGGGCCAGCGCGTACGCCGCCGAGATGCTGACCAGCACCTGCAGCAGCAGCCCGACGCCGACGACGACGAACGAGTTGAACAGGTAGAGGCAGCACGTCCCGCTCGATCGCCGGCGCGAAGTTGTCCAGGGTGAACTCGCTGGGGAACAGCGTGAGCTTGGTCGGGTCGGCCACCGGGATGAACGCGCCGACCAGCAGCGCCACCAGCGGCCCGGCGAAGATCGAAGACCAGCGCGCGCGTAGAGCGACCGTCTTGGCGATGATCGCGACCGGGCCCGCGCCGGGCGTCCAGCCCGAGCGCGGTGTCGCAGTCCGGCTCGACCGTGCTGCTCGCTCATCGGTCGCTCCTCTGCGGCGCAGCGACCTGCACCGACGACGGTCAGCACGGCGGTGGCGAGCAGCAGCACGACCGAGCCGGCCGAGGCCACGCCCAGCTCGCCGCTGCGTTCCAGGCCGAGCTTGTAGATCAGGGTCATCAGCACCTCGGTGGAGCCGTTCGGGCCGCCGTTGGTGAGCAGGAAGATCTCGGTGAACGACGCGCAGGCCGCGGATCGCCGCCAGGGTCAACAGGATCGCGAAGACCGGGCGCAGCGCGGGCAAGTGACGTGCCAGAGCCGGCGCCAGATGCTGGCGCCGTCCGCCGCCGCGGCCTCGTAGAGCGTGCGGTCCACGCCGGCCAGGCCGGCGAGGAAGATCATCATGTCGTACGGCGCGCCCGCCAGATGCCCACGGCCATCACCGAGTTGCAGCGACGGTCGGCCGAGGGATTCAGGAACTGCGAGGCCGATGCCCGACCCAGCCGAGGATCGATGTTGATGGCGCCGTCCTCGGCCGGGTAGTACAGGATCCGCCACACCTCGGCGACGACCGCCATCGCGGCGACCACCGGGAGGAACACCGCCGTGCGGACGAACCAGAGGCTGCGGCCTGCCCTTCCAGTAGCAGGGCGAGCACCAGGCCGAGGACGATCGAGCCGGCGGTCGGCCGACCGCCAGCACGACGGTGTGCCAGATCGCGTGCTGGAACGACCTCGTCGGTGACGACCTGGTCGTAGTTGGCGCCGCCGACCCAGCGGTCGCCGAGGTACGGCCGGACCTTGTGGAAGCTCATCTCGCACCATCCGCACCATCGGCACGAACTTGAAGAGGGCGAAGAGGATCAGCGCGGGGGCGAGGAAGAGCCACGGGACCAGCTGGCGCCGCCGCCGCCTCGCCAGAGCCGCCCGCCCCGCAAGGTACGCCGGGGCGGGGTGCCGGCACCGGACCGGCCCGGGCGGCTCTCGGTGGTCGGAGCCGTGTCGACGGTCCGATCGGTGGTCGCCGCGCGCGGGCCGGTCCGCGGTCATCAGGCCTTGACCCCCTGCTTCTCCAGCTCGGCGTCGAACTTCGTGGCCGAGCTTGTCGAGCGCCTTCTTCGGGTCGGCGGAGCAGTCGGCCGACGAGCGCGTTGAGCGTGTCGGCGGACATCTGCCGGAACGGCGTCCAGTTCGTGCACGGCCGGCGAGTAGACGCCGGCCTCGTCGTAGAGCTTCTGGAACACCTCCCAGCGGGTGTCCTTGCGCGTCGTTGGCCATGTCGACCTTGGTGTTGACCGGCAGCCGGACGATCGGGCCGGCGTTGTCGCCGTCCATGCCGATCTCTGGCCCTCCACCGACGCGGTGAACTCGGCGAACTTCTCCTGCCCGGACTCGTTCTTGGAGCCGGCCATCAGGTAGACGTTCTCGCCCTCGGCCAGCGCTGCCCTTACCGCCGGGGCCGGCCGGCGGCTTGATGACCTCGAACTTGTCCTTGCCGAGGCTCTTGTCGAAGCGCGCCATCACGTACGGGCCGGTGAGGTAGATGCCCGCCTTGCCCGCCTCCCAGAGCTGGTGGGAGGTGTTGGTGTTGGCGGTCACCGCGCCCGGGACGACGACCTTGCTCTTGCAGAACTGGTCCTGGAAGCACTTCGCGGCGGTCGAGCGCCTCGTCGCTCGCGATGGCGCTGCGTGAACTTGCCGTCCTTCTCGCTCGAAGTAGTCGCCGCCGGCCTGGTACAAGGTAGGACGACCAGTACCAGGAGGCGTAGCCGCGCTCGGTGGCCGCCGGGATGATGAAGCCGGACGTGTCCTTCTTGCCGTTGCCGTCCGGGTCCTTGTCGGTGAACGCCTTGCCGAGGGCGACCAGGTCGTCCCACGACTTCGGCTCGGCCGGCGCCGACCTTCTTCCGCCAGTCCGAGCGGATGAAGAACGCGAAGGACTGCGCCGAGGTCGGCACCGCGTAGTACTTGCCGTCGATGGCCTTGGCCGCGTCCCACGCGCGGTCGGCGATGTCGTCCGCGCCCTCGACGTCGTCCTTCTTCACCTCGCGGACGAGGCCCTGCTCGTGCATGGTGCCCAGCTGCGCGGTGTCGTTGATGACGATGTCCGGCAGGTCCTTCTGCTGCGGCCCGCTGCTGGAGCTTCGTCTCGAAGCCCTCGAAGATCGCGACGACCTTGGTGGGGATGCCGGTTTTCTTGGTGAAGGCCTCGGCAAGCCGCTGCGTGGTCTTCTCCTGTTCCGAACCCGGAGTGCGGCGGGTCCAGATCTCCAGCTCTGCCTTCTCGTTCTGGTCGGCGGCGGACGACTTGGTGTCGTCACCCCCGCAGCCGGCGCTCGTCAATACGACGGCGAGGAGAGTCACGCATGCGGTCGTGACCCGACGGTTTAACACGGCCGGTACCTCCAGTTCACATATGTGGATATGATCTCTCAATCTGGAAGCTATGTAGCAGGAAGGTAGGCCGTCGCTATAGTGGCGGTCAACAGGGAACGTCAGATCTTTGGATAACGATCGGGTGGGTGAACGATGGGGCTCCGCTTGCCGGCGCACGCTGACGCGAACGACCGGCGGGCTGAGGAGCCCTCGTTGGTCAAGTCTGCCGAGCGCACCGTCCGGATCCTGGAGGCGCTGGCCGCCTCCCCGTCCCGGCTCACCCTCTCCGAGCTGCAGGAACGCGTCGGATACCCGCGGTCGAGCCTGCACGCGCTGGTGCGCACGCTGCGCGAGCTGAAGTGGATCGAGACCGACGACAGCGGTTCCGCGTTCGGCATCGGCCCGCACGCGCTGCTGTCCGGCACGGCGTACCTCGACAAGGATCCGGCGCTGCCCTTCGCGTACGAGATCCTCGAAGACCTGCGCGAGGAGGTCGGCTACACGGTCCACTTCGCCCGGCGCGACGAGGCGCACGTCCTGTATCTGGCGAGCCGCGAGTCGCGCGAATCCACCCGGATCGTCTCCCGGGTCGGTCGCCGCCTCCCGGCCCACCTCACCGCGCTGGGTCAGGCGCTGCTCGCCGAGCTGACCACCGACGAGATCGACGCCGTCCTACCCGACGAGCTCCCGAGCTTCACCGAGAACACGATCACCGACCTGGCGCGCACTGCACGAGGAGCTCGACCACGTGCGCAGCCGCTCCTGGGCGTTCGAGCGCGAGCAGGGCACGGTCGGGGTGGCGTGTGTCGCCTGCGTCGTCGACTACCGGATCCCCGCCACCGACGCGATCAGCTGCTCGATGCCGTCCTCGCTGGCAGTCGGCGACGAGCTGGCCCGGGTCACCGAGGCCGTCGTCCGCCACACCCGCCGGCTCACCGCCACCCTCCGCCGCGAAGGGATTCGATGAACCTCCTGATCACCGGCGCCGCCGGCATTCTTGGCTCGCTGCTGCGCCCCCGCCTCGCCGCCCCTGGTCGCACCCTCCGCCTCCTCGACGTCGCGCCGCTGGGCGACGCGGGCGAGGGGGAGGAGCTGATCACCGCTTCTGTCACCGACTCCCTCGCGATGGCCGCGGCGTGTGACGGCGCCGATGCCGTACTGCACCTCGGCGGGATCAGCAAGGAAGCGCCGTGGGACGAGATCCTCGACGTCAACATCGGCGGCACGCGCACCGTGCTGGAGGCCGCTCACGGCGCCGGGGTGCGGCAGTTCCTGTTCGCGTCCAGCAACCACGCCGTCGGGTACTACACGCGTGACGACGGTGTGCCCCTCTGCCGGCTGATCTCCCGCCGCAGGCCGGACACGTACTACGGCGTGTCCAAAGTGGCCGGTGAGGCGCTCGGCCGGCTCTACCACGAGCGGTACGGCCTCGACTTCACCTGCCTGCGCATCGGCACCTGCTTCGAGAAGCCGAACAGCGCGCGGGGCCTCTCCACGTGGATGTCGCCGGATGACTGCGCCCGCCTGGTCGAGGCAGTCCTCGCTCTCGACGAACCGGGCTTCCGCTTCGTGTGGGGCATCTCGCGCAACACGCGCCGGTGGTGGTCGCTCGCGGAGGGCGAGGCCATCGGATACCACCCGGTCGACGACGCCGAGGTGTTCGCCGACGAGTACCTGAACGGTGCGGAGGTGGACCTGAGCGACCCCGTCCACCACGTACTCGGCGGACAGTTCTGTGCGGTGCCGCTCGGCTCCCGCATGCCCTGACAGCTTGGAGCTCAGCGGGCCAGCGCCGCGCGGATGGTGTCGAGGGTGCGCATGATCGCCACCGTCTCGTCAAGGGGCATGAGCGGACTCTCGATCTCGCCGGCCCGGACGCGGCGCGCCACCTCGGCGGCCTGGTACGTGTAGCCGTGCCCGTCCAGCTCCACGGTGTGCGTCCACGGCTCGCCGTCACGCGGGCGCACGGTGAACGACGTCGGCCGGAAGAACAGCGAGTGGACGTCGATGCGGCCCTTGGTGCCGAGGATCGTCGCCGTCACCGGACCCGCCGACTCGAACGAGCAGTGCAGCAGCGCTACCGCGCCGCCGTCGTACCCGAGCAGCACGCCGGTGTTCGCGTCTACGCCGTTCGCAGCCAGCCCGGCCACGGCGTGCACCACCCGCGGTTCGCCGAGCAGCATCCAGGCGAACGACACGGGGTAGACGCCGAGGTCGAGCAGGGCGCCGCCGCCGAGATCTGGGTTGTAGAGGCGGTGCTCCGGGTCGTACGGGAACTCCACCGCGAAGTCGGCCGTAACCGTGCGCACCTCGCCGATCGCGCCGTCCGCGACGAGTTCGCGCAGCATCACGATCGCCGGGTTGAAGCGAGTCCACATCGCTTCCATGAGGAACAGCCGCTTGGCCCGTGCGGTGGCGACCAGGTCCTCGGCTTCGGCGGCCGTCATCGTGAACGCCTTCTCACAGAGCACCGCCTTGCCGGCGTCGAGGCACAGGCGCGACGCAGCGTGGTGACCGGAGTGCGGCGTGGCGACGTAGACGACGTCGATCTCGGGATCCCCGGCCAGATCGGCGTAGCTGCCGTGGGCACGGGGGATGCTCCATCGTTCGGCGAACCGCGCCGCGGACGCCGCCGTGCGGGAGCCGACAGCGGCGACCTGGTGGTCCGGCAGCCGGAGCAGGTCCTCGGTGAAGGTCGCGGCGATGCCGCCCGTGCCGAGGATGCCCCAACGGATCGGTGTCATGCCGCCTTTCTACCTCGGTCGCTCCGCGATGATCGGCGCGTGGCCAGATTGCGCTGGGTCGTGGTGGCGCTCGCCGTCGTCGAGGCGGGCTGGATGGTGTTCGACGGCACGCGGGCGCTCGTCGTCGGCGACTACGTGACACCGAGTTCCGGCGAGTACGCCGGACGGCTCGGACCTTGGGCAGACCTCGTGTCCGCCGTCGGGATCGAGCCGCGCTCGACAGGTATGAAGGTGTTCTTCGTCGCGTACGGGCTGATCTGGCTGGTGGCGGCGCTGGCGTTCGCCCGCCGTGTGCCGCGGTCGTGGTGGGCGATGGTGCTGCTGGCGGCCGGCTCGCTCTGGTATCTGGTGATCGGTACGGTGGCGAGCGTGCTTCAGCTACTCGTGCTGCTGGTGCCCAGCGTCCGCCGCGGCTCATGAGCGAGCGCTCATGAGTCAGGTTCTGGCGCGGCGTCTCGGCGTCTTCGATGCGGTCGTGATCGGACTTGGATCCATGCTCGGCGCGGGCGTCTTCGTGGCCTTCGCGCCGGCCACGCGGGCCGCCGGTGGCACCGGAATGCTGATCGCTCTGGCGTTGGCGGCGCTGGTGGCCTGTTGCAACGCACTCTCGTCGGCGCGCCTGGCGGCCCTGTACCCCGAGTCCGGCGGCACCTATGTCTACGGGCGCGAGCGGCTCGGCGACACGGCCGGGTTCCTCGCCGGCTGGGCGTTCGTCACGGGCAAGACGGCGAGCTGTGCGGCGATGGCGCTGGCGATCGGCGCCTACGCATGGCCAGTCGCAGGCGCGGTGGGTGGCGGTCGCGGCCGTGGTGGCCTTGACGGCCGTGAACGCGGGCGGCATCACGAAGACCGCGCGGCTGACGCGGGTCCTCGTCGCGGTGACGCTCACCGTCCTGGCCGTCGTGGTGGTCGTTGGCCTGAGCGGCGGGGACCTGTCGCTGGGAGACAGCGACGTGACCAGCCCGTACGGCGTGCTCCAGGGTGCCGGGCTCCTGTTCTTCGCGTTCGCCGGGTACGCGCGCATCGCCACCCTCGGCGAGGAGGTGCGCGACCCGGCCAGGACGATCCGGCTGGCGATCCCGGTCGCGCTCGGCGCGGTGCTCGCGATCTACGCGATCGTCGGCGTCACCGCGCTGGTCGTGCTCGGGCCGTCCGCGTTGGCGGAGTCCGCGGCGCCACTCGCGGACGTCGTCGCATCAGCGGGGTTGCCGGCGCTCACCGGTCTGGTGCGGGCCGGCGCGGCGGTGGCCGTGGTGGGCGTGCTGCTGTCGCTGATCGCCGGTGTCGGCCGAACGACCCTGGCGATGGCACGGCGCGGCGACCTGCCCGGCGCACTGAGCATTGTGGACGCTCGCCACCAGGTGCCGCTCCGCGCCGAGCTGGCCGTGGCGGCGGTGGTGATCGTACTGGTGAGCCTCGGCGATCTGCGTACCGCCATCGGCTTCTCCAGCTGCACTGTGCTCGTGTACTACGCCGTCACCAACGCGAGCGCGTGGACACTGGGCACCGGCCGGATCATCGCCGGCACCGGGCTGGTGGGCTGCCTGGTCCTTGCCGCCAGCGTGCCGTGGCAGAGCCTCGCCGCGGGCGCCGCCGTGCTCGCGGTCGGCCTGGCCGGTTGGGTCGTGCGGCGCCGTACAACCCCCTGAATGTTCCCGCCAGCGCGTGCGCACGCACTGGCGGGAACATTCAGGGGGTTCCGAGCTGGCTACTGCGGTTTCCGCTCCCAGTCGCCGTCGACCATGATCCCCTCGACCGCCAGGTCGGCGTCGAGCACCAGCAGGTTCGCCACCAGTCCCGGGACCAGCGCACCCACCTCGTCGGCGAGGCCCAGCACCCGGGCGGGTGTGGCCGAGACTGCGGTCACCGCGTCCACGATGGACACCCCGGCGGACACCACCCGGCGTAGCGCCGAATCGAGTGTCAGCGTGCTGCCGGCGATCGCCTGGGTGCCTTCGAGCAGCGCCACACCGTTCTGGACGTGGACCATCTGCGGCCCGAGCGGGTAGGTGCCGTCCCTGGCCCCGGCGGCGGCCATGGCGTCGGTGATCATCGCCACCCGCTCGGCACCGACATGCCGGAACACCATCGCGGTCACGGCATCGTGCAGGTGCACGCCGTCGGCGACCAGTTCAACCACCGTCTCCGGGTGCTCCAGCAGCGCCGCCACCGGTCCTGGCTCGCGGTGGTGGACGCCGCGCATCCCGTTGAACAGATGCGTGGCCAGCCGGGCACCGGCGTCGAGCCCGGCGAGGGTCTGGTCGTAGGTGGCGTCGGTGTGGCCGATCGCGGCGACCGCTCCGGAGTCGACGACCTGCTTGATGAGGTCGATCGCGCCGGGCAGTTCGGGGGCGATCGTGACCTGCCGGACGTGGCCCCGAGCGGCGGACAGCATGCGGTCGAGCGCCAGGTGGTCGGGAGCCAGCAGGCTGGCGGGATCCTGCGCGCCGCACCGGATGTGGGACAGGAACGGGCCTTCGAGGTGGATACCGGCGATGTGCCCGTCGTCGGCGAGATCCGCGAGGACCTCGGCGCCTCGCACGATGTCCGCGATCGGCGCCGTGAGCAGGCTCGCGAGCGTCGTCGTGGTGCCGTGGGACCGGTGCAGCGCCAGTGCGCCGAGGGCCTCGTCGGCGTCGCCAGAGGTGAGGCTCCTGCCACCGCCGCCGTGGACGTGCAGGTCGACGAAGCCCGGCACGACCCAGCGACCGCCGAGGTCGATCTCCTCATGGCCGTCGGAGCGGGGCGGGCGGGCGGCGTCACCGCTGCCGATACCGGTGATGCGACCGTGGGTGACCGCGATCCAGCCGTCCTCGACGACCCCGCTCGGCAGCACCAGCCTGGCCGAATACAAGAACGCTCATGAGCACACCTCGCTCCGCTCGGTGGCGCATTCGCGCACGCTGTACCCATTGATTCGCTCGCGAGGCTCGCTCATGAGCACACCTCGCTCCGCTCCACTCTCCTCCGGACGCGCGGGAGGCCCCCAAGCGCGCGACATCCCTGGTGAGCTGGCCGTGCTCGTTCACGACTGGCTCCTGTCCCCGAGAAGGTCCCAACCGAGCAGCGCGGCGCCGAGCGACCCCGCGGCGTCGCCGAGTTCCGCGCGGACGAGGCGTGGTGCCTGGGAGAACGTCAGGCGGCTCGTCATGGCGGTACGCAGCGGCGCGAGCAACGTCTCGCCCGCATCGCCAACACCACCGCCCATCACGACGAGGCCGGGATCGAGAAGGAGCGTGACGATGGCGAGCGCGTCGGCGAGTGCCGTGACGGCGTCGCACCATGCCTCGTCGGCGGCCGCGTCCCCGGTGCCGACCAGCGTGGCGATCTCGGCCGTGGACAGGTCGGCGCCGCGCAGTTCCCGGTACCGGCGCGCGATCGAGGCGCCGGACGCGTAGACCTCCAGGCAGCCGGCCGATCCGCACGGGCACTCACGCCCGCCGGGCCGCACGACGACGTGACCGACCTCGCCGGCCCCGCCGTGCACGCCGGCGAGTGGTCTGCCGTCGACGACGATCGCACCGGCGATCCCGGTGCCGATGGGCAGGAACAGGAACTGGCTGCTGCCGCGCCCCGCTCCGAGGCGGGACTCGGCCACGCCGCCGGCGCGCACGTCATGACTGACGGCGACGGGCAGGCCGGTGCGCTCGGTGGCCAGCTTGCGCAGGGGCGCGTCGCGCCAGCCGAGGTTGGCGGAGAAGACGCCGACACCGTTCGCCTCGTCGACGATGCCGGGCACGGCGATGCCCAGCCCGCGCGGCGTGAGCTGGCGATCGGTGGCGGCGGAGGTGAGGTCGTCGGCGAAGTCGATCAGCGCGCAGACGACGCTGTCCGGACCCGACTCGCGGCGGGTCGGGCGGCGGTCGGTGTGCAGCACGGTGCCGTCGGCGCCGGTGACAGCCGCTTTCATCACGGTGCCGCCGACGTCGAGGCCGATGACGCAGTCCACGGGGGTAGCCCTCGGCCGGATCAGTGCTGCCGGGCGTGCAGCGCTGGCGGGGAGGTGGGGGTATTGGTCATGGCTACTCCGATCCGTCGACCACTGCGTGGGGTTCCACGCAGTTCGACAGGCATCGGCCCATGCCTGGGTTGGGAGCCGGGGCGGCTCCTCGTGTGTCCAAATGATGCATGACTGTGTCGCGCCGTGCAACGAACGGAGAGTGGTGGTGCTGATGATCACTAGCCCGGCCAGTGCACGAATTCCTGCGCGGCACCGGCGGATCTTCGTTTCCGTCCCTTCACACGATGAAAATCCTTCTCATAGCGGACGAGATCGGGCTGCGGGCTTGACGAGGGGCCCGTTAAAGGTCTAGACCAATATTTGCAGTGTTCGGCGTTGCCGCCGGTGCTGTGCGGCGCCGCGTTGACGGGCGGCGGCTCGACCGCGTGGTGGACGGCCCTCCACCGCGTGGACGAGGCGGCCGATTCGTGTCGCAGTGTGCCGTTGCTGCCGTCGTGCTCGGGCCTCGATCCGGTCGGCGGCGCCGCCGCGTGTGCGGCATGTCACAAGCCGTGTTGTGACGCTTATCCCGGTCGCCTACGCCGGCGCGCGAGCTTGGTGGGGAGCCGATACAGTTGTTCTGAGTCGTCCGTGTGGCGACCATGCCCTGTCGGTGCCCCGTGTTGTAATGGCGCTCGAATCACACCGATGTGATTCGCGGAAAGATGCCGGCCAGCCCGGTTGCCAGTCAGCAGGACGAGTTCGAGGAGCGAGATGGACGCCACCGTGGTCAGCCCGCTGCCCCCCGGGTCGGCAGAGGCGACTGACGAGGGAGGCCTCAGCCGCCGCGAGCGCGAGATTCTCGCGTTCGAACGCCAGTGGTGGAAGTACGCCGGTGCCAAGGAGCAGGCCGTCAAGGACCTGTTCGACATGTCGGCCACCCGTTACTACCAGGTACTCAACGCCCTCATCGATCGCCAGGAAGCGCTCGAGTACGACCCGATGCTGGTCAAGCGGCTCCGCAGGCTGCGTGCCGCGCGGCAGCGGGCCCGTTCGGCGCGCCGCCTGGGCATGCAGGCCTGAACCGCCTGGGCGCGCAGTTTGAGCCGCCTAGGCGTGCGGGGCTGAGGGGTCAGCCCGGCTGGTGTGCCTCCGCGTAGGCCGCCAGCCATGCGACCTGACTGGGGTCCAGCGACGGTCGGGTGCGTTCCCGCGCCGCCTTCACGTGCGCGCCGGTGACGGTCGCGCTCTCCATCGACTCCCGCATCGCCGTGAGCGCAGCCTCGCGGATGAGCGCGGCGCAGTCGGCGGCGGAGAAGCCGTCCAGCTCGGCGCCGAGCGCGGTCAGGTCCACGTCGGGCGAGAGCGGCACGTTGCGCGAAACGGCGGTCAGGATCGCGGCGCGCGCCTCGGCGTCCGGCGGCGGCACGTACACCAGCCGCTCCAGCCGCCCAGGGCGGAGCAGCGCGGGATCCACAAGGTCGGGCCGGTTCGTCGCGCCGATCACCACCACGTTCCGTAGGTCCTCGACGCCGTCCAGCTCGGTGAGCAGTGCGGCGACGACGCGGTCGGTGGTGCCACCATCGCTGGCCTGCCCGCGGACGGGTGCCAGGGCGTCGATCTCGTCCAGGAACACGAGCGTCGGCGCGGCCTCGCGGGCACGGCGGAACAGCTCGCGCACCGCCCGCTCGCTCTCGCCGACCCACTTGCTCAGGACCTCGGCGCCCTTCACCGACAGCACGTTCGCCTGCCCCGACCCGGCCAGCGCCTTGACCAGGTACGTCTTGCCACAGCCCGGCGGGCCGTAGAGCAGCACGCCGCGCGGCGGCTGGATACCGAGCCGGCTGAACGTGTCCGGGTAGGACAGTGGCCAGAGCACGGTCTCGGTGAGAGCCTGCTTCACCTCGACCATGTCGCCGACGTCGTCCAGGCTCACCTTGGCGACCTGCAGCGTCGACTCCGCCATCGACGTCGGCCGGACGACCTCCAGCGCGGCGTCGAAGTCGCCCTTCGCGACCTGCGGGTTCGCGTCCTCCTTCTGGCGCATGGCCGCTCGGACGCCTGCCTCGCGGACGAGCGCCAGCAGGTCGGCGGCGACGAAGCCGGGCGTGCGCGCGCCGACGTCCTCCAGCGAGACGTCGTCGGCCAGCGGCACCGATCGCACCAGAACGTCCAGCAGTTGGCGGCGGTGCGCGGCGTCGGGCAGGGGTACGACGATCTCGTGATCCAGGACGCCGGGCCGGCGCAGTTGCGGGTCGACGGACTCGGGCCTGCTCGTGGTGCAGACGACGGCGATGCCGGCCGCGACGGCCTCGGTGATCCGCTGCTGCAGCACGGTGGCGAGCGGGCCTGGATCATCGCGCTTGGCGAGCGCCTCGACGTCCGTGATCAGCAGGACGGCCGGGCCTTTCGAACGGGCTGTGGCGAGCGCGTCGCGGAGGCCGTTGGAGGCCGCGTCGTTGGTGAGTGCGGCCAGGGACGGCGCCCACACGGGCACGACCCTGGCCTTCACGGCAGCGGCAACGGCCTTGACCAGCGTGGACTTGCCGGATCCGGCGGGCCCGGTGACGAGGATGCCCAGCTGCGCCGTGGTGCCCAGCCGGTCCAGCACCTCGCGGTGGTGGAAGCCCAGGTCGAGCAGTTCGGTGAGGCGGTCCGCCTGGCTGTGGAGGCCGGCGAGATCCTCCACCGTCGGTCCGGGATCCTCGTGGACGGGCGCCGGAGTCGCGCTGCCGGCCGTGGCCTCGCCGTCCCGCCAGCGGACGACGGTGTCCATCGTGACCAGCGCGGACTGGCCCGGATCGGCGCCGGTGACCGTGAGCAGGACGGTCGTCCAGCCGAGGCCGACCGTGTTGTGCAGGCTGCGCCGCGCCGCCTCGACCAGCGGGCGGTGCCCCTTGGCCGGCGCCACGTCCTGCGGGAGCAGCGAGACGTTGTCGTCGACGGTGACGACCTTGCCGAGCAGCGCCAGCCGCAGCATCTCCGGGCTGACGGCGGCGACGATCTCGGCGTTGCCCGCGACCGTGACCGTGCGGGCGGCCTGCACCGGCGCCGGCTCGATCGTGACCTGGGCGCCGCTGCGGACGCCGAGATTGCCCAGCGTGACATCGTCGGCGAGAAGCAGCCCTCGCGCCGATGCCTCCTCCGCGAGCGCGGCGATCCCCGCCGTGGTGCGGCCGGCGGTGAGCAGCACGGGCTCGCCCGCCGCCACCCCCAGCGCGGCCAGTACCTCGGGGTGGAGCCGCACTACACCGCGCCGCGCGTCGAGAGCGGCCGGGCGGAGGCTGGCGGTGAGCGTAAGGCGTCGATCTGTCACGTCGGCAGCGTATCGGCGGACGGCACCCCCACTTTCGGACTTTTGAGGGTCGGCGGCCGCCGCCAGACCCTCAAAAGTCCGAAACTCGGCGGGTGGCGTCGCGGAGGGCGTTCCTGAGACGGGGCTGAGAGCCCGCGCCGGGTTCTCAGGACACCGCCGTACCGTGGTGCCGTGACGAGATCCCTCAGCTGGTCCCGGCTGGTGACCCCGCGCCGTGCGTTCTCGGCGTCCTTGGTGGTCGCCCTCCTGGGCGCGGCTGTCGTCTGGGTCAACTGGGACTCCGGCGAGTCGTACCGCACCGAGGATCGCGAGATCACGGTGCGGTCCGGCCCTGAACGGGACGAACCGGTCAGCTTGGACACCACGCTGTACGTGCCGGAGAGCGCCAGTCGCGAGAACCCGGCCCCGGCCGTGCTACTGGCCCATGGCTTCGGCGGCACCAAGCGCAGCGTGACCGAGAGCGCCGGCGAGCTGGCGTCCCGCGGCTATGTCGTCCTCGACCTGGAGTGCCCGCGGCTTCGGCAACTCCGGCGGGACGATCTCGCTCAACGCGCCCGACTACGAGGTCAACGACGCCCGCGGGCTCGTCGACGTGCTCGCCCGCCGCCCGGAGGTGCGCAAGGACGGCAGCGACCCCAAGGTCGGCGTGGTCGGTGGTTCGTACGGTGGCGCGCTGGCGATGCTGCTCGCCGCGAACGACCGCCGCGTGGACGCCATCGTCCCGCAGATCACCTGGCACAACCTCGCCGACGCGTTCTTCCCTGAGTCGACCGGCGGTGGCGCCACGGCGGGTGTCTTCAAGCGGAACTGGGCCGGCCTCTTCTTCGGCAGCGGCAGCGGTCTGGACCCCGCCGCGCTGCTCGGGCAGGACGACCGCCCGCCCATCAGCCGCGACAACGTCCAGTGTGGACGGTTCAGCCCGGAGGTGTGCGAGGCTTACCTCCAGGTCGCAACTGCCGGACGGGCGACCGACGAGGCCATCGCGCTGCTGGAGAGCCGCAGCCCCAAGAGCGTGCTCAGCAGGATCGAGGCGCCGACGCTGCTCGTGCAGGGGCAGGCCGACACGCTGTTCCCGCTGTCCGAGGCCGACGCGAACGCGCGCGGGATCGCCGCCGCAGGCACGCCGGTGCGGGTGGCGTGGTTCTCGGGCGGGCACGACGGCGAGGGCTCCGACCGCGACGTCGACCGCGTCAAGTTCCTCACCCTGCAGTGGCTCGACCACTACGTCGCGGGCAAGGGCGATGCGCCCGCGACGAGTTTCACCTACAGCACGCCCGGCGGAATCAGCGTCCGGAGCAGTCGCGCCACCACTCTCACGCACAGCACCGAGCGGTATCCCGGTCTCGACGGTGACGTCGCCACGAAGCTGTTGTCGCTGCGTGGTGGTCCGCAGCAGGTCGCGAACCCGCCGTCCGGTACGCCGGCCGCGATCTCGTCGCTGCCTGGGATCGGCCAGCTGGCCGCGGTCGCGGGCGGTGCGTCGCTCGACGTGCCGGGGCAGTTCGCCACGTTCCAGAGCGAACCGCTCGACAAGGCGCTCGACGTCGTCGGGTCGCCGGGAATCAACATCCGAGCCGCGTCACCGACCGGCGAGGCCGTCCTCTTCGCCAAGCTGTACGACGCCGCTCCCGGCCAACGCCCGTCGCTGGTGCGCGGGCTGGCAGCGCCGATCCGGCTCACGAACCTCCCGTCGAACCTCGCCGAGGCCCAGCCGGTCGGCGTCACGCTGCCGGCGATCGCGCACCGGTTCGAGGCGGGCCACACCGCCCGGCTCGTGCTGGCCACCTCGGACCAGGCCTACGCCACGCCCGCCGAACCGGGCGTCTACCAGGTGGCCGTGGCCAGCGAACTCACCCTGCCCGCCGTCGACGCCAGCCCGGTCGCCGGCACGGAGACGCTCTGGCGCTGGGTGCTCGCCGCGCTGATCGCGCTGGTGGCGGTCGGCGTCCTCACGGCCGTGCTGGTGACCCGCGCGCGGCACCGGCGCATCGACAACGCCGTCGAGGAGGACATCGCCGACACGCCGCTCGTGGTCCGGGGCCTGCGCAAGGCGTACGGGGACGGATACCTCGCGGTCAGGGAGCTGTCGTTCCGGGTCGAGCGCGGCCAGGTCGTCGGCCTGCTCGGACCCAACGGGGCCGGCAAGACCACCGCGCTGCGGATGCTGATGGGCCTCATCCAGCCCACCGCGGGCGAGATCCTCGTGTTCGGCCATCGCGTGACGTCCGGCGCGCCCGTGCTGTCCCGGCTCGGCGCGTTCGTCGAGGGGTCCGGCTTCCTGCCGCACCTCTCCGGCGCCGACAACCTGCGGCGGTACTGGCAGGCCACCGGTCGTCCGGCCGCCGATGCGCACGTCGAGCAGGCGCTGGAGATCGCCGGCCTCGGCACGGCGATCGACCGCAAGGTCAAGGCGTACAGCCAGGGCATGCGGCAGCGGCTCGCGATCGCCCAGGCCATGCTCGGCCTCCCCGACCTGCTGGTACTCGACGAGCCGACGAACGGACTCGACCCGCCGCAGATCCGCGAGATGCGCGAGGTGTTGCGCCGGTACGCCACCGGTGGGCGTGCCGTCCTGGTCTCCAGCCACCTTCTGGCCGAGGTCGAGCAGGTGTGCAGCCACGTCGTCGTGATGCACAAGGGCGAGCTGGTCGCGGACGGTCCGGTCGAGGAGATCGTCGGCGAGTCCACGTCGGTCCTGGTCGATGTCACCGACCGGGAGGCCGCGGTGACGGCGCTCAAGGCGCTCGACGGCGTGGTGGCGGTCAGCCCGAACGGGCACGGCATCGTCGTCGACCTCGACGGCGCCGTCAGCAGCGAGGTCGTCAAGGCGCTGGTCGGCGCTGGTGTCGGGGTGGAGCGGATCGCGCCCCGCCGGAAGCTCGAGGACGTGTTCCTCGCGCTCGTGGGCGAGGACAAAGCAGCGCTCGTGGGCGAGGACCAAGGCAGCGCTCGTGGGCGAGGACCGAGCGGCGCTCGTGGGGGAGGGCAAATGACCGCGCCTGGCTACGCGCCCGCGGCGACGCTGTCGCTGCGGGCCGAGGCCGCCCGCCAGCTGACCCGGCGGCGGACCCAGTTCGCTCTGGGCTTCCTCGTCGTGTTGCCGCTGATCCTGCTCGGCGCATTCCTCCTCGGCGGACCCCCGGAGGACGACGACTCGGTGACCCGTGGCGTCAGCCTGGTCGACGTGGCCACCGCCAGCGCCGCCAACTTCACGCTCTTCACGCTGTTCGCGTCGTCGACGTTCCTGCTGGTCGTCGTGGTGGCGTTGTTCTGTGGTGACACCGTGGCCAGCGAGGCGAGCTGGGGCAGCCTGCGGTACCTGCTGGCCGCGCCGGTGCCGCGCGCCCGGCTGCTGCGGCAGAAGTTGCTGGTGGCGCTCGGGTACAGCGGGTTCGCGCTGGTGCTGCTCCCGACGGTGGCGTTGATATCCGGCGCGGCGGCGTTCGGCTGGGATCCGCTCTCCACGCCGATCGGTGAGCAGATCCCGCCATGGGAGGCGGTGGGCCGGATCGCCGTCGCCGTCGGTTACATCGGGGTCAGCCTGATGATGGTCGCCTCGCTGGCGTTCCTGCTGTCGGTGAGTACGGACGCGCCGCTCGGGGCGGTCGGCGGCGCCGTGATGCTCTACATCACCTCGAACATCCTCGACTCGGTGGAGGCGCTCGGCGATCTGCGGGCGGTGCTGCCTACCAGATACAACCTGGCGTGGCTCGGTGCGCTCCAGTCGCCGATCCAGACTGAGGACATGGTGAAGGGCGGCATCTCCGCGTTGCTGTACAGCACGCTGTTCCTGGCGCTGGCGTGGCGCAGGTTCACTCGGAAGGACATCGTCAGCTAGAGCCGCGACGCTGCGGCTGGCGGTCGACTACTCCTCGCCCGACGAGGAGGATCTGCACTGAGATGAACCCGTATCACCACGCACCACCGCCACTCCTGTAACCGGGAATCGACAATCGGAGGAGCACAACCATGGTGTTCAAGCGGCTGAAGGCGAGTCTCGGCTCGGGGGTGTCGGTCGACACCGTTCTCACCAACCCGAACGTGGTGCCGGGCGGTGAACTCGCCGGCGACGTGCGCTTCACCGGCGGCAGCGTCGACTACGACGTCGAGGGGATCACGCTCACGCTTGTGGCACTCGTCGAGGTCGAGAGCGGCGACTCCGAGTACCGCAGTAACGAGCCGTTCCTCCGGGCGCCGGTCGCCGGCCGGTTCCGGCTGCCGGCTGGCGCCTCGCACGCCGTTCCGTTCCGGTTCAACGTGCCGTGGGAGACGCCCATCACCGCCGTCGGCGGGCAGCAGCTGCGCGGCATGTCGCTGCACGTCCGCACGGAGCTCGAACTGGCCGGTGCGCTCGACAAGGACGACAGCGACCCGATCCACGTCCACCCGCTCCCGGCACAGCAGCGCATCCTCGACGCGTTCGGCCGGCTAGGTTTCCGCTTCCACGGCGCTGACCTGGAGAAGGGCGGCGTCCCCGGCTCGTCGATGCCGTTCTACCAGGAGATCGAGTTCTATCCGGGTGGCCAGTACTCGCACGCGATCAAGGAGCTGGAGCTGACCTTCATCGCCGGCCCGACCTCGCTCGACGTGATCATGGAGCTGGACAAGCGCGGCGGGTTCCTCAGCGCGGGCGGCGACGCGTACAACCGGTTCCGCGTCGACTACGCGTCCGTGGACCAGGAGAACTGGGAGGGCTGGCTCCAGCAGCGGCTGTCCGCCCTGACGTCCCGCCGCTGGTAGCCGCCTATGCGCTTTGGGCGATCTTTCTGGGGCTATAACGCCAGAAAGATCGCCCAAACCGCTAGGAGCGGTAGCCCGGCACCGTGATCATCGGTGGGCGCTCGACGGTGGGCAGTGCCGCCTCCACTGGTTCGATGCGACCGTGTACCCGCCTGAACTGGGTGAACGTCGGCGGTCCCTGGATGCCGGTGCGCGTGGCCACCGTGTGCAGGATCGTCGCCGCCATTCGCCCGAGCGCGGCTGTGTCCTGGTGGCCGTGCCGCCGCTCGCCGAGGTCCACCTGGGCCACGGCGTCCAGGCCGTGCGCGCGGACGGTGTCGATAAGCATCCCGGTCTCCACCCCGTACCCGGCGGCGAACGGCAGCCGTTCGAGCAGTGACCGTCGGGCCGCGTACTCGCCCGCGAGGGGCTGAACGACCCCGGCCAGCTCCGGAAAGTGCAGGTTCAGCAGCGGCCGGGCCATCAGCTCGGTGACCCGGCCTCCGCCGGCCGCCGACACGTCCAGCAGCGGCCGGTCGTAGAACGCCTTGACGAGCTGGACGCTTGAATCGCACAGCAAGGGCCCGAGCAGGCCGGTGACGTAGTGCGGGCCGAACTCGGTGAGGTCCGCGTCGACGTAGACGATCAGGTCACCGGACGTCGCCGCAAGCGCCTTCCACAACACCTCACCCTTTCCCGGGTACGAACCCAGCTCGGGCAGCACGTCGTCGCGGTGCACCACCTTGGCGCCGGCCGCCGCCGCGACCTCGCCCGTGCGGTCCTCGGATCCGGAGTCCATGACGACGATCTCGTCCACGAGGCCGGTGCGCTCGGCCAGCCCGACGATGCCGGCGACGATGCGGCCCACCGTCGGTTCCTCGTCCAGCGCGGGCAGGACGACGCTCACCGTGGTGCCGGCCTTCCGGTCACGAAGCAGGTCAGCGGGCCAGTCGCCGGCTCGTGACGTCCGCTCGCGGAACCACCGCTCGGCATCTGCTCGCACGCTGCCAGCCTGCCATGTGGGATCTCACAGTGACCTTCCCGGGCACTGCACGTAAGCTGGCCGCAACAACTGAATACGCACATCTCATCCAGAGGGGCAGAGGGATACGGCCCGTTGAAGCCCCGGCAACCACCACGTGCGCTCGCGTCGCGAGGCCCGCGTGGCAGGTGCCAAGTCCGTCCCGACAATCGGGAAAGATGAGGAGAAAGGCCTCGCCATGACGACAGTTCTGCCTGCCGCCGACATTGCCCCCAGCCCCGCGGAGAACCTCCGCTGTCGCAACTGCGGCGCCACCTTCCCCCTGATCGCGATCCACGCCTGCGCGGAGTGTTTCGGCCCGCTGGAGGTCGGCTACGACGAGGCGCTGCTGACCAGCGTCACGCGCGAGCAGATCGAGGCGGGGCCCCGCAACATCTGGCGCTACGCGCCGCTCCTGCCGGTCGGGCAGGATCCAGAGTCCCGGGTGTCGCTCAACCCCGGGTTCACGCCGCTGGTCCGCGCCGACCGTCTCGCCGCCGAACTTGGCATCACCGGCGGGCTGTGGGTGAAGGACGACAGCGCCAACCCGACCCACTCGTTCAAGGACCGGGTCGTCTCGGTCGCCCTCACCGCCGCGAAGGGGCTCGGCTTTACGGCCGTGGCCTGCGCGTCCACCGGGAACCTGGCCAACTCGGTCGCCGCGCACGCCGCCCGCGCCGGGATCCCTGCCACCGTCTTCATCCCGAGCGACCTGGAGCAGGCCAAGGTCGTCAACAGTGCGATCTACGCGCCGCGCCTGGTCGCGGTCGACGGCAGCTACGACGACGTCAACCGCCTCACCAGCGAACTCACCGAGACGGACGAGTTCGAGGAGACCGCGTTCGTCAACCAGAACGTCCGCCCGTACTACGCCGAGGGCTCCAAGACGATCGGGTACGAGACCGCCGAGCAACTCGGCTGGCGGCTGCCGCAGCAGGTGGTGGTGCCGATCGCGTCCGGATCGCTGCTGACGAAGATCGACAAGTCGTTCGCCGAGCTGATCAAGGCCGGGCTGGTCGCCCCGGCTGATTGGTCCGTCTTCGGGGCGCAGTCGGCCGGGTGCTCGCCCGTCTACGCCGCGTTCGCCGCCGGTCACGACGTCGTCCAGCCGGTGAAGCCGACCGGTATCGCGAAGAGCCTGAACATCGGCAACCCGGCCGACGGCCCGTACGTGCTCGACGCGGTACGCCGCACGGGCGGCGCGATCGAGTCCGTCACCGACGACGAGATCCGTGACGGGATCGCGCTGCTCGCCCGCACCACCGGCATCTTCGCCGAGACGGCCGGCGGCGTCACGGTCGCGGTGCTGAAGAAGCTGGTGGAGTCGGGGCAGCTCGACACCACCAAGGAGACGGTCATCTACAACACGGGCGAGGGCCTCAAGACCCTGGACGCCGTCGTCGACCGGGTGAGCCCGACGCACCGCATCGCGCCGACCCTTCGCGGGGCACGCGAGGCGGGCCTGCTGAGCTGACGACGCCCGGTTTGGGTGACATTTTCGCGCGTGTAGCCGCGAAGATGTCGCCCAAAGCGGAGATCAGCGCGGTTTGCGCCAGCGCAAGGGGCGGCGCTCGTACCCGCCACGATCCAGCCCTGCCCACCTCTCGAACAGGTTGCGCCCGCCGTGGTCGCCGCTGACCAGCCACGAGTAGAACTGTCCGAGGCCGTACAGCGGCAAGAAGAACGGGCCGAATATCGCGGCCTGGACGCTGTGCACGGTCTCGTGTTCCAGCAGATCCGCCTTGCGCGGGTCGAGTAGGTACTCCGGGCCGTGCCGGGTGTTGATCACGTTGCCGAGGGTGAACGCGCCGGCGACAGGAAACCGCAGCCGGTAGCCGCTGCCCACCCACATGCCGCCCGGGGCACGCTGCAGCCGGCTGCGCCCGACCACGCCGACCAGCATGCCGAGCGGAGTCATCAGGTTCACCCAGTTGATAGCCACGCGGAGGCGCTGCCAGCCGGTCACGGGGTGATTGTGCCTGGCGGGCGGCGCGGGCGGTGGTCCAAGGTCGGCATGCCGACGTTGAGTGCGCTAGGGCGTATCCAACGTCGGCATGCCGACCTTGGCCCCAGCCGGCCACAGCGCCGGGCGGGACATCTGCAACTCGGTGACGCCTTCGTACAGCGGGTGCGGTTGGGAGTGTCCGGTCATGACGAAGCCGAGGCGGGCGTAGGCGGCGATGGCGCGGGGGTTCTGGGCCGCGACCTCGAGGAACAGCTCCGGGCGTCCGTGCTCCAGCGACCAGGCCGCGATCACCTCGATCAACTGCTCCAGCAGGCCCTTCCCGCGGTACTCCGGGGTGATGTAGACGGACACCACCTCGCTCGGACCGTCGAACACAGCGCCGGTGGCCGTGGCCACGAACCGGCCGTTCACTTCGGCGACGAACGTTGCCCGTTCGGACCCGGACGAGTTGCGCTGGGCCTGGTCGATCCACCGGCCGGGCGGGTTCTGCTCGGCGCTGGCCACCGTTTCGATGTACGCGATGGGGGTGTCGGCGAGCATCTCCAGGCGCAGGGCGCGCAGCTCTGGACCGTCCCCCGGGCGCACTCGGCGCACAACTGGCTCCATGACCAGCTAGGTAACCGCCTGCATGCGGGGCGTGCCAACGGTTTTTGGACTCTTCTTCCGCGAGTGTGACCGGTCCGGTACCGTGCGTTCTGGTCGTAGTTCTTGCCAGTTTGGTGCTCGATCCGCAGTGCTTGGCTCCTGGACGAAGACCCGGGTCGCACGAGGGGTGCGGTCCGCCGCACGACAGGTAAGGAAGTGCGCAGGTGGCTCAAGGCACTGTGAAGTGGTTCAACGCCGAGAAGGGCTACGGTTTCATCGCGGTCGACAACGGATCGGACGTCTTCGTCCACTTCTCCGCGATCCAGATGGACGGCTACAAGTCCCTCGAAGACGGGCAGCGCGTCGAGTTCGAGGTGACCCAGGGCCCGAAGGGTCCGCAGGCTGACGCCGTGCGCGTCGTCGGCTGACCTCGCCGACAACACCGGAGGCCCGTCCCAGTCCGGGGGACGGGCCTTTTACATGCCCAGCCCCGCCTTAGCACCCGAAGCCCCCGCATTCACCCTGGCCCGCGTCGCCAGCCCGCTTGCACTCGAAGGGGGAGAGTGCTAAACCTTGAGCTGGCACTCGACCTTGTTGAGTGCCAGGTCGGGACGGTGAGGCCCATCGGGGGCGCGGGCGTGTGAGCCGGCGCAGCCGGAGGTCGTCCGTCGCGGGCATCGGCCCGGCCAGGAGACCGGTTGTGGCGCCGATGAGGCGCCGCGATGTCAGCCGCCGCACCAAGAACGCAGCGGCTGTCCCAACCATCGGAGGACCACACCGTATGGCCAAGATGATCGCGTTCGACGAGGAGGCGCGCCGCGGTCTCGAGCGGGGCATGAACATCCTCGCCGACGCCGTCAAGGTGACGCTCGGCCCGAAGGGCCGCAACGTCGTTCTGGAGAAGAAGTGGGGCGCGCCCACCATCACGAACGATGGTGTGAGCATCGCCAAGGAGATCGACCTCGAGGACCCGTGGGAGAAGATCGGGGCCGAGCTGGTCAAGGAAGTTGCCAAGAAGACCGATGACGTCGCGGGTGACGGCACCACCACCGCGACCGTTCTCGCTCAGGCTCTGGTCCGCGAGGGCCTTCGCAACGTGGCCGCCGGCGCCAACCCGATCGCTCTGAAGAAGGGCATCGAGGCCGCTGTCGCCAGCGTCTCCGAGGAGCTCGGCAAGGCTGCCAAGGACGTCGAGACGAAGGAGCAGATCGCCTCCACCGCCTCGATCTCTGCCGCTGACACCTCGGTCGGCGAGATCATCGCCGAGGCGATGGACAAGGTCGGCAAGGAAGGCGTCATCACCGTCGAGGAGAGCAACACCTTCGGGCTCGAGCTGGAGCTCACCGAGGGCATGCGCTTCGACAAGGGCTACATCTCGCCGTACTTCGTCACCGACACCGAGCGCATGGAGGCCGTCCTCGACGACCCGTACGTGCTCATCGTCGAGGGCAAGATCAGCTCGGTGAAGGACCTGCTCCCGCTGCTGGAGAAGGTCATGCAGTCCGGCAAGCCGCTGGCCATCATCGCCGAGGACGTCGAGGGCGAGGCCCTGGCCACGCTCGTCGTGAACAAGATCCGCGGCACCTTCAAGTCCGTCGCCGTGAAGGCCCCGGGCTTCGGTGACCGCCGCAAGGCGATGCTGACCGACATTGCCATCCTCACCGGTGGTCAGGTCATCAGCGAGACCGTCGGCCTCAAGCTGGAGAACGCCGGCCTGGAGCTGCTGGGCCGCGCCCGCAAGGTCGTCGTCACCAAGGACGAGACGACCGTCGTCGACGGTTCCGGCGACGCCGACCAGATCGCCGGCCGGGTGAACCAGATCCGCGCCGAGATCGAGAAGAGCGACTCCGACTACGACCGCGAGAAGCTGCAGGAGCGCCTGGCCAAGCTGGCCGGCGGTGTTGCGGTCATCAAGGTCGGCGCGGCCACCGAGGTCGAGCTGAAGGAGCGCAAGCACCGCATCGAGGACGCCGTTCGCAATGCGAAGGCCGCCGTCGAGGAGGGCATCGTCGCCGGTGGTGGCGTTGCGCTGATCCAGGCTTCGGTCACCGCGTTCGAGAAGCTCGACCTGTCCGGCGACGAGGCCACTGGCGCCAACATCGTCAAGGTCGCGCTGGAGGCCCCGCTCAAGCAGATCGCGATCAACTCCGGTCTCGAGGGTGGCGTCGTGGTGGAGAAGGTCCGCAACCTGGAGACGGGTCACGGCCTCAATGCCGCCACCGGCGAGTACGTCGACATGATCAAGGAGGGGATCATCGATCCCGCCAAGGTCACCCGGTCGGCGCTGCAGAACGCGGCCTCCATCGCCGCGCTGTTCCTCACCACCAGTGCGGTGGTCGCGGACAAGCCCGAGAAGGCCGGCGCCCCTGCGGGCGGCGACCCGACGGGCGGCATGGGTGGCATGGACTTCTAAGTCCTTTCACCGAAAGAGGCGGGCCCGTCTGGGCCCGCCTTTTTCGTGCCCTACGGTGTGTGACTGACTACTTTGGGTGACTGGGCGCTGCACGCGTCCACTCTCGACCGCACGACGCGCCGCACAATGTGTGACGACGCGCCGATCTGAACCGGTTCTGGGCTGTCGGATCCCGGTCAGACCTGCAAAAACGCGCCTACATGCCACTACTGTCAGTTGTCGTGGAGGCCGCGCCCGCTGGCGCTAGACCAGCCGTACCACGACACCTGACCGGTGCCGCCGCCTCCCCATGCCCCCACCTCGTCGCTACCTTAAGTTACGCCAAAGTGGGACTCAATATCACACCACGGGGCCACCAGGGAAGCAGGTGCGCTGTTAATGTCCCGTGACATGTTGGCCAAGTCCGCGGCCGAGATGAACAGCCGTGATGACGCGCTCTCACGTGTCCCGGTACCCGCCCTCGCCCCCGTGATCGCGGCCGCGTTCGCGATCGGGCAGCCCCTGCTTGCGCACACCATCGGGATCCTCCGGTGGGACCAGTGCTTCTGCGGTGGCGCGGAGGCCGGTTGGGGCCTCGGGCTCGCAGCCGTCCTCTGGTACACCGCGATCTCCGTGCCGGCGGGCCTGCTGATCGCCCGCAGGCTGATCGGCCGCCCGGTGCGTGCCAGGTGGACCGAGTTCGTCAGCGGGATCATCCCGGCCGCGCTCGGTGCGCTGCTCGCCACGCCCGTCGTCGCGGCGCTCGCCCGGACCGCCGTCGTGCCGGGTGTCGAGTTCCCGGGCGTGGTCGCCGGGTTCAGCGTCCCGGTCGGTGCCGCGCTCGGTGTGCTGGCCGCGTCCGCCGCGCTCGCCTCGACCGCCGTCGTCCGCGGGCTCGCCGCGAGCTGGATATGGGTCTGGTCTGTCGGGCTCGTCGGCGCGGTACTGCTCATGTTCGCTCAGGACGGCGGTGCCCAGCCGCTCGGCGGCATCGACGTCGCGTTCGCGGACGGGCGGTTCATGGCTGGGCTCTACAGTGCCCTCGCCGACGTCGGCTGGCTGATCGCCCTGCTCGCGCCGGCCGTCGTGGCCGCGTACGTCGCGTACCGCTCGGTGCGGTCCGGCAGTGGCGCGATCGCCGCGGCGCTGGGCGGCGTCGCCGGCACGCTGCTGATCGTCGCGGCGTACCGCGGGCGCGGTGACGTGCTGGTGGTGGGTGAGGAGCCCTGGTACGGACTCGCCATCACCGAGCTGGTGCTGAGTGCGGCCGCTGCGGTGGTGGCGGCGCTGGTGACGAGGTTCCGCTACCCGGCCTAGGCGCGCTGTGGTCGCACTTTTCGGGGCCATAGGCCCGAAAAGTGCGACCACCTACTACGGCCGGGCGGCCCGTACGGCGGCCAGCGCGTCGACGATGCCCGCGCCGCTGTTGTTGGCGCTGCCGCCGCACCCGCCGTCGGGCGTCTCGGCCGGTTTCGCGGTGGTACGGAGCAGGTCGGCGGTGCGGTCGACGTCGCCGACGAGCGCCGGGTTGGCCTGCCACATCAACGCGACGACTCCGGCGACGTGCGGACCGGCCATCGACGTGCCGTCGTTCGGGCCGTACGTGCCGTCGGGCAGCGCCGACGTGATGTCCTCGCCGGGCGCGACGATGTCCGGCTTGTCGCGGTTGCTGCCGTCCACCGTGACCGGCCCGCGGCTGGAGAACGTGCTGACCTCGCGCTGCTGGTTGACCGATCCCACCGAGAATGCCTCCGGGTAGAGCGCGAGCGGGTCGCGGACCGTGCCGCACCCTGCGTCGCCCGTGTTACCCGCCGACACGACGACGAAGATGCCGGCGGCCTTGAGCGCCTGGGCAGCCGGGCGGAGCGCATTCGGGTCGCATCCTTCCAGCTCAGGGCAGCCCCACGAGTTGTTCAGGACGTCGGCCGCACGCGCCGGGTCGCCGTCCTTCAGCGGATCGCCGCCGCGCGGGAACGGCGCCAGCATGAACTGCAGGCAGCTCAGGTACAGGCCGGGGTTGGCGAAGTTGCGGGCGAGGTTGACGCAGCCGATCCACTGCGCGCCCGGCGCCACCCCGACGTTCTGCCGCCCGACGGCCGTGGCGGTCGTGTGGGTACCGTGCCCGCCGATGTCCACCGGCGAGCTGCTGTCGTTCCAGGGATCGAACCAGTTGTAGTCGTCGCCGCCGGTGCGTCCGCGATAGTTCTCGCTCAGCGCCGGGTGCTTGCCGTCGACACCTGAGTCGGACTCGCCGACGACGATCCCGGTGCCGTCGATCTTGAGATCCCGCCACACCGCTGGCGCACCGAGCATGTCGAGGCTCCACACCGGGCTGCTCGGCGCCTCGCTGCTGGGCCCACGCTCCAGCGGAGGATCGAACGGCAGCGGCCGCAGGCGAGGGCTGTCGAGTACCCGGTCGATGTCGTCGCGCCCGTCGAGCCACAACCGGTTCGCGGGGGTGTCCGGGATCTCCACCGCGTTGACCAGGTAGTACGTGGTGAAGTCCTCGTCGCGGTCGGACAGGTCGGCGCGGAGATCGCGCTGGGACCGGTCGGCGTGCTCGACGAGGCGGCGGTATGTCTGGCGGCGCCGTTCGTCGATGTCCTTGATCGCGTCGAGGCCGGCCAGGTCGGCCTGGCTGTCGAGGATCGCGAAGAGCCGCTCGCCGTAGAAGCCGGGCTGGCCGGCGGTCACGTAGACAGCTGCGCCGGCGATCGCCACCACGACGGCCGTACCTGCCGCCAGCGCGCGCCTGGCCGCCACCGGCGCGGGAACCACCTTGGCCACGGCGGTGCTCACGCCGCCCAGCAGCGCGAGAACCCAGCCGGCGGCAGCGGCGATCAGCGCGTACCGGCCGATGTCGGCGGTGCCGAGCAGGATCGACAGCTCCTCGGGATCGACGAAGACAAGCGGCCCTACCGCTGCGAGGGTCACCACCAGCGCCCCGGCTGGCCAGCGCAGCCCGGCCGGATGCGCCAGGGCCGCCAGCGCGAAGCCGGTCGCAGGCACCGTCAGCAGCAGGCCGAGCTGCGTGCCGCTCGCGCCGACGCCCGCCACGACCAGCGCGAGTGCCGCACCGGCGACGAGCCCGGCGACAGCGGTGTGAGCCCAGAAGCCCATCGGCTCGGTGGCGAACGCCGGCCAGAGCAGGCGGTCGAGCAGGACCCCGCCCAGCACACCGACCCCGCACGCCGCCGCGACGCCGAACAACGTGTCGTACGCGGATCCGAGGGAGCCCAGCCACCACCAGGGCAGGAGCACGACCAGCCCAACCGCCAGCGCGGGGAGCACACCGCTCGTCAGCGTCGCCGTTCCGGTCACACGGCGGCGGGTGACCAGCCAGATCGTCGCGGCCAGCGCGCCGGCCAGCAACGCCGTTGCGAGCGCGGCGTACTCGGCGCGACCGGTCGGGATCGCCCGCAGCAGTCCGAGCGCGGCCAGGCACCCGGCGGCGACCGCCCACGTCTGGGCCACCGCACGCAGCTTCGGCCGCCGGACGAAGATCGCGGCCGGCACGAGCACCGACCCCGCCAGCAGCGCACACGCCAGGCTGATCACCGGCCACGTGGCCGCCGGGAAGTCGATCTCCAGCGTGAGGAGCACCTGCTCCACGAACCAGGCACCGGCCTGTGTCGCGGCGGTGCCCACGGCGGCGGACAGGCCGGCGAGCGTGACGAACGTGACGACCACCCAGCCGGGTACGCCGGACCGGGGTTGCGGAGCCGGGCCGGGGTACGGCGGTATCCCAGCGTACGGCGGTCCGGCCGGCGCTCCCGGGTACGGCGGCACCGCCGGGTAAGGCGGTGCTCCCGGGTACGGCGGAGCTCCCGGGTACGGCGGAGCTCCCGGGTACGGCGGTGCTCCCGGGTACGGCGGTGTTCCCGCGTATGGCGGTGCCGGGTCGGGCTCCGGGGCGGGGGGTGGCCCCGTGAACGTGGCTTGTCCACGTGCGGCGGCGCCCACGGGTTCGGCTCGTCACCTTGCTGCATGCCTCGACGGTAGGACCTCTGTCACACCGAGCGCGGCTGACCCGCCCCACACTGAGCGCCACGTACCGTGTAAGGGTGCGCCGAGATCCCAGAGTGTCCCGATTCGCCGCCAGCCGGCTGGGCCCGCAGCAGCGGACCCGTGACGTCGCCCGCATGCGGGAGGAGACGTTCGACGTCGTGGTCATCGGCGGCGGTGTCACCGGCGCGGGCGCCGCGCTGGACGCTGCCAGCCGTGGCCTGTCCGTCGCGCTGGTCGAGGCCCGCGACTACGCCGCCGGCACGTCGAGCCGGTCGAGCAAGCTGATCCACGGTGGCCTGCGGTATCTGGAGCAGCTGAATTTCGGCCTGGTTCGCGAGGCGTTGAAGGAGCGCGGGCTGCTGCTCACCACGCTGGCGCCGCACCTGGTCCGGCCGGTGCCGTTCCTGGTCCCGCTGGAGCACCGGGTGTGGCAGCGGGCGTACTACGGCGCGGGCGTCGCGCTGTACGACACCCTGGGCAGCATTTTCGGCACCTCGCGTGGGCTGCCTCGGCACAAGCACCTGTCGAGGACGGGTGCCCGCCGGCTGTTCCCCGGGTTGCGGCGCGACGCGCTGATCGGGGCCATCCGCTACTACGACGGCCAGGTCGACGACGCCCGCTTCACGATGACGCTGGCCCGCACGGCCGCGTCGTACGGCGCCGCGCTGGGCACCAGCATGCGCGTGGTCGACGTGCTCAGGGACGTCCGCGAGGTCGTCGGTGTCCGGGTGCGCGACATGGAGACGGGCGAGGAGTTCGACGTCCGTGCCCGCACGGTGATCGCCGCGACCGGCGTCTGGAGCGACGACCTCTCCGAGATGCTGCGCGAGCGGCCGGGCCTGCGGGTACGCGCCAGCAAGGGCGTCCACCTGGTGGTGCCGCGCAGTGCGATCACCGGCGACTCGGGGCTGATCCTGCGTACCGAGAAGTCCGTGCTGTTCGTGATCCCGTGGGGAGGGCACTGGGTCATCGGCACCACCGACACCGACTGGAACCTGGACCGCGCCCATCCGGCGGCGTCCAGTGTGGACATCGACTACATCCTCGACCACGTCAACGAGGTGCTCGACCGGCCGCTCACGCACTCCGACATCGAGGGCGTGTACGCGGGGCTGCGTCCGCTGCTGTCCGGCGAGTCCGACGCCACCAGCAAGCTGTCCCGCGAGCACGCGGTGATCGAGCCGATGCTCGGCCTGATGCTCGTCGCGGGCGGCAAGTACACGACGTACCGGGTCATGGCCGCCGACGTGGTCAACCTGGCCGCCCGGCGGCTGCGGAACACGCCGCCGAGCCGTACGGAGCACGTCGCGCTGCTCGGCGCGGACGGCTACCACGTGGCCTGGTCGGCGCGGGCAGAGACCGCACGACGTCACGGCGTCTCGGTGGGCGTCGTCGAGCACCTGCTGGAGCGGTACGGGTCGCTCACCACAGAGGTCCTGGGGCTGATCGACGAGAACCCGGAGCTGGCGCACCCGCTCACCGGTGCGGCGGAGTACATCGCGGCGGAGGTGGTGTACGCGGGACTCGCCGAGGGTGCGCTGCACCTCGACGACGTACTCACCCGCCGCACCAGGATCTCGATCGAGACGCCGCACCGCGGGCTGGACTGCGTCGAGGAGGTCGCCGACCTGCTCGCGCCGGTGCTCGGCTGGGACGCGGCGTCCCGGCGCCGCGAGGTGGAGCACTACCGTGCCCGGGTGGCGGCGGAGCGCGAGTCGCAGCGGATGCCGGACGACCACACCGCCGACGCGGCCCGGCTCGGCGCCCCCGATGTTCGCCGCCTGGCGGCCGACCGCACCTAGGCCGTCCGTTGAGTTGTGGAATTTCGAGGGTCGCGCGGGGCGCGACACCCTCGCGCCGGCACGACGAAGGGGGCCTTCCGCGCGGAAGGCCCCCTTCGTCGTGCTTAGAGCGTGTCTGAGAGGCCATCCGCTCGGCTGCGCCGGGCCTCTCAAACCCGCTCTTAGGCCGCCTTGCGCCGGCGCGTGAAGAAGAACAGTGCCGCGCCGCCGCCGACGAGCAGCGCACCGATCGCGGCGATCAGACCGGTCTGGAAGCCGGTGACGGGCAGGCCGCCGCCACCGCTGCCCTCGTCACCGCCGTTCGACGGAGGAGCCGGGGACTCCGAGGGGCTAGGCGAGGTGCTGGGCTCCGGCGACTCGGACGGCGACGGGCTGGGCTCCGGCGCCGGGGGTGCCGGCGGCTTCGGCTGGCCGCCGCTGGTCCAGGTGGCGTCGGTGCGTGCGCCCACCGCCACCTGAGAGTTGCTCGCCGTGATCAGTGTCTGCGTGGTGACGCGGTCGCCGCGGAACAGCCGCCCAGTCCTGATCGTGGCGCTCACCGTGGCATCGATGCGGGCCTTCCCGGCGGCAGCGCCGGCCGGGACGGTGACGTAGAGCTTGGTGCCGTTCGTGGCCTTGCTGACCGGCGCGCCGCTGGCGTCGGTGAGCTTGGCGCCGCCATTGGCCCGGAAGTCGACCTTCACGGACTTGGCAGTGGTACGGACGGTGAACGGGCCGAGCTTGTTGCCCGCCTTGCCCCGGACGTTGTCAGGCGTGAGGGTGAGCGTCGGCGCGGGCTCGGCGGTGAGGCCGGTGTTCTTGTCGCCGGTCAGGTGCGCGTACAGCGCCAGGACGTCGTCGTCGTTGCGCTCGCCCGGCGTGGTGTCGTTCGTGAAGTGCCAGATGGCGAGCTGCGTGCCCGCGATGGCCTCGCGCTTGTCCAGATCGTCGATGCCGGAGGCGTCCTGCAGCTCGTCCAGCTCGATGTGGGGGTACGAGTTGTTCAGGATCCAGTTGACCTTCGCGGGCTGGGCCTCGAACGACGTCGCAGGGTTGGGATAGTTCCGCCAGTCGTCCTCCACCATCCGCGCGGAGCGCTTCACGCTCGTGGTGAAGTCGATGCAGTAGGTGAGCACGTGGCCGCCGCCGTCGAGGCGGATCGGGATGAGCGACGTGCTGAGACTCTTCTGGTCGATCTCGACGTCGACGCCGTCGACCGTGCCGCGCGTGTCCACCGTGCCGGACGCACCGGCTGCGGATGCGGGGAGAGCGGTTCCGAATAGGACGACCGCTGTGGTGAGGGATGCAGTGAGGGCACTGATCGTGCGCCGGGTGGTGGGCCGTAGCAGTGTGCTCATGGGCTCGTTTCTGTGAGTGAGCGGGCACTGACATGGGCGGCATGCTCCACTTGGGGCATTACCGCGCCAAGTGGCCGGAGTGTAGCGATCTGTCCCGGTGGGCCCGCAACTGGCCTCGCCGTACCCTTGTGCGGTGACCGTCCTTATCGATCAGCCGGTGTGGCCAGGGCGTGGTCGACTCTGGTCACACCTCGCCAGCGACGTGTCATACGACGAGTTGCACGCGTTCGCCAGGTCGCTGGGCGTCCCGCTCCGCGCGTTCGAACGCGACCACTACGACATTCCGGCTGACCGGTACGACCGGGCGGTCGCGTTGGGGGCGGTGCCGGTGTCGAGCCGCGAGTTGGTGGAGCGGATTACTCGGGCGGGCCTACGCCGCCCGAAACATCGGTCCGTTTAGGACGCTCTCAGTCGCCGAGGATGCTCTGCTGCCCCTCCAGCTGCTCGCGCGCGGTGCTGCGCGAGTGCGACCAGAACGCCGCCGCGACGATCGCCGCCACAGACAGGACCGCGGCGGCGGAGAAGAGCGTCAGGACCAGTTCGATGTTGGTCATGGAGCGTGAGGCTGCCGCGCCTGCACCCCTGCCGTCAAGGCCGACACCTCGATTGCTAGGTTGATTCGTGCCCGGCGCTCCCATTTATCCCTTGCTGCGTCGAGGTTGTACAGGGTTGGACGGTGCAGAAGCCGCTGGAGAATCGCCGTCCGTCCCGCCCGGAATGTCGCGTCGTCGACATGGCGGTACTCCGCCCGCACCGCCGCCGCGTAGCGCTGGTAGACCGACGGAGGGGCCGCGAGGATCGCGAGGTCCGCGTCGCAGATCAGCGCACCGGCGTGATCGTCCGGAGTCGGGTCGTGGCTCGCTGTCATCCTGACGAGCCGGATCACCTCGTCCGTGATCGCCGCCGGGATCCCGAGCCGTGGCAACATCTCGCCGGCAAGGGCTGCGCTGGCCTCCTCGTTGCCGGCGCTCGTCGGGTCGTACACCGCGTCGTGGAACCATGTCGCCAGGCGCACCGCGGGATCGCCGGCACCGCCCGACAGATCGTCCACATGGGACAGCATTGCGGTCAGGTGATCGATGTTGTGGTAGCGGCGGTGCGGCTCCGACCAGCGTTTCAGCAGCTCCTCGCCGACTTTGTCGTCCACCCCGCCCGCCGACGCGAGGTCGGCCCGCCAGACCCCCAGCAATCCGTCCACGGGGCCTAGTCTGGCCCAGTGCGCACACCGACAGGGAGTGGCCGGCCGCCGAACAGTGCGGAACCGGACGTCAGGCGCCGGCGTCCAACTGGCATGCGCCCATTGACAGTGTCTCCCGCTCCCGGCCGCTCGGGCCTCAGTTCTCATCGCCACCGCCCTGCTCGCCGTCGGCTGCTCCCAAGCCCGATCCGGAGAAGGCGCGAACGGCCCTGACCAGGCCGAACCGGCTCCAGCCCCGACCTCGGCGTCGGCTCCCTCGCCGACGCCCGCGGCTCCCCTCGGACCCGTCATGGTCCTGCGTACCGGCGGATTCGCCGGAGTCAGCGACAAGTACACGGTGACGCCGCAGGGCGCCCTCACCGTCACGACGCGCGCCGGCACGGTCAACCGCCAGCTGAGCCCGGCCGATCTCGACCAGTTGCGAGCGCTCGCTACCGATCCCGCGCTCGCCACCGAGGCAAAGGCCGGTCGGACGGACAGCACGTCGCGCTGCCGGGACGGCTTCAACTACAGCGTGACGGTCGGATCCGGCACGGTCTCCGGAACGGACTGCGGCGGCAACCTCGCGCAGTCGAAGCCGACGATGTGGAAGATCGCGCAGCTCATCGAGGGCGCGGCCCAGGGCTGATCCGGAGTCGTGGTGGCGTTCGGGGAAATCGCCGCGGCGCGCCGTCCCGCGCCGCGCGATTTCCGCGAACACCCGGCCGGCCTCAGCCGATCTCGGGCAGCGGCGGGCCGAGCACGTCGTCGGCGTCCACGATCGTGTACGCGTACCCCTGCTCAGCCAGGAACCGTTGCCGGTGCGCGGCGTACTCCGCATCGAGCGTGTCGCGGGCGACCACGGTGTAGAAGTGAGCCTGCCTGCGGTCGGCCTTGGGCCGCAGCACCCGGCCGAGGCGCTGCGCCTCCTCCTGGCGTGACCCGAACGTGCCGCTGACCTGGATCGCCACCGCCGCCTCGGGCAGGTCGATGGAGAAGTTCGCGACCTTGGACACCACCAGCGTCTTCACCGCACCGCTGCGGAACGCGTCGAACAGCCGCTCGCGCTCCTTGTTCGTGGTGGATCCCTGGATGATCGGCGCCTCCAACTCGGCGGCCAGGTCGTCCAGCTGGTCGAGGTAGGCGCCGATCACGAGCACCTGCTCGTCGGGATGGCGCTCCACCAGCTTCCGCACGACGGGCAGCTTGGTGCGGGCGGTGGCGCAGACCCTGTACCGCTCCTCCGGCTCGGACGTCGCGTACGCCATGCGCTCGGCGTCGGTGAGGGTGACCCGCACCTCGACGCACTCGGCAGGTGCGATCCAGCCCTGCGCCTCGATGTCCTTCCACGGCGCGTCGTACCGCTTCGGGCCGATGAGCGAGAACACATCGCCCTCGCGGCCGTCCTCACGGACCAGGGTGGCGGTGAGACCCAGCCGGCGGCGCGACTGGAGATCCGCGGTGAGCCGGAAGATCGGCGCCGGCAGCAGGTGGACCTCGTCGTACACGATGAGGCCCCAGTCGCGGGCGCTGAACAGCTCCAGGTGGCGGTACTCGCCCTTCCGGCGGGTGGTCATCACCTGGTACGTGGCGATCGTGACCGGCCGGATCTCCTTCCGCTCGCCCGAGTACTCGCCGATCTCGTCCTCGGTGAGCGACGTGCGGGCGACCAGCTCTCGCTTCCACTGCCGGCCCGCGACCGTGTTCGTGACGAGGATCAGCGTGGTGGCGCCGGCCTCTGCCATCGCCGCCGCGCCGACCAGCGTCTTGCCCGCGCCGCACGGCAGCACGACCACGCCCGACCCGCCGGCCCAGAACCCCTCGACCGCGTGACGCTGGTAGTCGCGGAGATGCCAGCCGTCCTCGCGGAGCGTGATCGGGTGCTTCTCGCCGTCGACGTACCCGGCGAGGTCTTCCGCGGGCCAGCCCACCTTGAGCAGCACCTGCTTGAGGCGGCCCCGCTCCGACGGGTGCACGGCCACGGTGTCGTCGTCGATGCGCGCGCCGAGCATCGGCACGATCTTCTTGTTCCGCACCACCTCGGTGAGAACCGCGCGGTCGAGTGCGTGCAGCACAAGGCCGTGCGTCGGGTGGCTACTCAGCTGAAGGCGGCCGTACCGGTCCATCGTGTCGGCGACGTCGACCAGCAGCGCGTGCGGCACCGGGTACCGCGAGTATCGGACGAGCGCGTCCACCACCGACTCGGCGTCGTGGCCGGCCGCGCGGGCGTTCCACAGGCCGAGCGGCGTGAGCCGGTACGTGTGGACGTGTTCGGGCGCCCGCTCCAGCTCGGCGAACGGCGCGATCGCCATGCGGCACGAGGTCGATTCGGGGTGGTCGATCTCCAGGAGCAGCGTCTTGTCGGACTGGACGATCAGCGGGCCGTCGGACACGGGGTGCCAGCCTCCGGGGCAGGGAACGGACGAAACCGCCATTGTCCCAGGCCGGGGCGCGTGAACTGCCACTCCACTGCCACTGGCTGGTTCAGGCGCGTGCCACCGGCCGGTTCGGGCCGCACCGCCCGCCCGTTCGGGGCGCGCCGCCCGCCGGTTCGGGGCGCGCCGCCCGCCGCGCCGCCGCGCCACCCCGCGCGCCGAAACCGCGCGCCGCCCCGCGCGCCACCCCGCGCGCCAAACCGCGCGCCGAAACCGGACTGTCCGGGAAGCGGTGCCCAAAACCGGCGCTCGATACAGCCATTTCCCCGACAGTTGCCGCGCTAGCGCGCCAACTGCGCTGACGCGCCTGGCGCGCCTGGCGCGCTAGCCCGTCAACCCGCGCCTGCCGCGCTAGCGCCTACAGCGGGACGGTCGCGTTGCCCTGGTAGTCCTCGGTGAAGACGATCGAGCGCGGCGTGTCGCCGGTCTCGATGTCGAACACCATCGTGGCGGTCCAGGTGGCGCCGGGCGCGATCTGCGCGTTGCACCGGTTCTCACCGGTGAGCGCGCGGTTTCCGGACGACGAGTAGTACGCCTTCGGGTTCTGAGCGGTGACCATCGTCAGCCGGATGCAGTCCCAGGAGTTGCTGTCGGTGCCCTTGTTCTCCAGCTTGATCGGCACCTTGCAGAACTGTCCGCGCAGCGGCGATGCCTTGTTGGCGCCGGTGCCCAGATCACCGGCCGCGCAGCTGGGCTTCGACACGATGGTGAACTCCAGATCCGTCATCCGTACCGGCGTGCCGACCGAGCCCGTCTTGTCGCCCGGCTCGGGATCGGCGGCCGTCGGGTCGTCCGTCGCGGTGTCGGCCGGCGTCGGGAACTCGGGCGACGGGATCGCCCTGTCGATCTCGTCCTGGGCGGCGTTCACGCTGGCCACGACGAGTGCGATGCCGCCACCGCAGCAGAGCAGGAGCAGTACCAGCGCGGCGATGCCGAGGCCGATCCAGAGACCCTTGTTCGAGCTCTTCTTCGGCGGTGGCACACCGGGGATGCCCGGGTACGGCGAGCCCGACGGCACGCCGCCCGGGTACGGCGGACCGGACGGTGGCACGGGCGGAACCGGCGGCGGTCCGTAGGGCGGTTGACCGTAGGCGGGCGGCTGGCCGTAAGGAGGGGTCGGCGGCTGTTGCGGTGCCTGTGGTGGCTGCTGGAACGGCGGTGTCTGCGGAGGCTGGGGCTGCTGCGGGTAGCTCGGCGGCTGCGGCTCGCCGGGCGACGGGGGACCGTACGGACCGTCGCTCATCGTTCTGCCTTCCTGAAGACGGGAGCTGTCCTGTCGGGAGCGTGAAGCGTTGAGAGCGGGAGCGCCGCAACGTGCCGCGCGCGGTTTGGAGACTACTTCACGCTCCGCACACACCGGATACGGCATGGTGACGTCACAATGGGGCCACGTTGGGAAGGCAGGGGCCGAGATGTTAGGACGGCGGGGGAAGTGGACGGCCAGTGTGCTGGCCGTGGCGGTGGCCGCCGGCGTAGGCGTCGGTGCCTACCTGGGCGGCCCGTACGCGGTGGCGGACGAGCGTCAGCGGACGCCGGTCACAGCGAGTACCAGCGCGTCCTCGTCGCCAACGCCGGTGGAGCCATCCCAGAGCCCGTCCCAGAGCCCTTCGTCCAGCCCGTCGACGCCTGCCGCGCCCAAGCCGGCGGCGCCTAAACCCAAGCCCCAACCGGCCACCGGACCGTGCGCGAGGACCGGTCCCGCCCAGCTGGCCGTCGAGCGGTACCTCGCCGCACACCCGCAGTGGGGCGCGGTCACGGTCGATGGCAAGCAGAGCCCGGCCGACTGTGCCGCGATCAAGAAGTTCCAGACCCGGTACGGCGTGCGTCCCGCCGCTGGTCTCGCGGGCCCGACGACCGGCAGGATCGTCGACCGGCTCACCCGCGCCAACCTGGACCGTTGCGACACGGGCGGCGGCACCATGATCTGCGTCGACCTCTCCGCCCAGACGTTCTGGGTGGTGCGCGGCGGCGACGTCGTGCTCGGCCCGGCGCCGATCCGCACCGGCCGTGCGGGGCTCGCCACGCCCGCTGGTCACTACCGCATCGGCAACAAGAAGAAGCACACGATCTCCACGATCTTCAAGGTGCCGCTCCCGTACTGGCAGCAGTTCAACGCCGACATGGGCTTCCACCAGACGCCGTCCTACCTGTACGACGGCGACAGCCCCGGCTCGCACGGCTGCGTCAACCTGCTCCGCCGCGACGCGGTCGCTCTCTACGGGCTGACCGAGGTGGGCACAGCCGTCCACGTGTACGGCCGCAAGCCGGGCACCTGACGCGCCTTCGTCGTGAAGCGCCGCGCCGATCCGTCCGGCGTGGCGCTTCACGACGTTGCTTGACAACCTCCCGTCGAGGGAGCAGAGATAGAGCGCTGCTCACTTAGCCGACGTGGAGGCGCATATGGGCACCTTGCTGGACGCCATTGCCGCGGGGGATCTGAGTCAGGTACGTGAACTCCTCGACGCCGATCCGAAGCTCGCGTCCGTGCGCGGTGCAGACGGCGTCTCCGCGGTGCTGCGCTGCGTCTACGAGGGCCGCCTCGACCTCGCCGAAGCCGTGCTCGCCGCAGGGCCCGAGGTCGACCTGTTCGACGCCGCGGGCCTCGGTGACATCGACACGCTCGCTACCCTCCTCGCCGCGGGTGCCGACGTGGGCGCCTACGCCGGCGACGGCTTCACCGCGCTCCATCTCGCCGCCTTCTTCGACGCGCCGTACGCGGCGGCTCTCCTGCTCCGGGCCGGCGCCAACCCCGAAGCGGTCGCCGACAACGCCACCCGCGTCCGGCCGCTCCACTCGGCGCTCGCCGGCCGGTCGGTGAGTGTCGTCTCGATGCTGCTGGCCGCCGGTGTCAACCCCGACCCCGTGCAGCAGGGCGGGTACACACCGCTCATGGCCGCTGCCCAGCACGGCGACGCCGAACTCACCGACCTGCTCCTCGCGTGCGGAGCGAGCGGAAGGCCGGCCACCGACGACGGGCGCACCGCGGCCGACATCGCTGCTGCGGCCGGCCACCACAAGCTGGTGGAAAGACTAAAGCTCGCCTAGCTACGACCGTCACGAACCGTCCTTGCGGCGCCCGGCCGGCGTCGTCGTCAGCGACCGTCCACGCACCTGCCGTGACTCCGCGGTTCAGCGGCGAAACGCCGTCAGGACACACGGACGACGCCGCCCGCCCTACCCCGGAGTCACCTACTCGTCGACCAGGGCGGCGCTGGTGATGCGGTGGAGCGCGAACGTGTGCAGCACGTCGGTGCGCTCGTCCTCGGCGCGGAGGTAGCCGGCGCCGATCGACAGCGGCAGCACCGTGCGGGCGAGCGTTCCGCCGTGCGCGTCCACGTAGCCGAGCACGACGCGCTGGCGTTCCCGCGCGGCGTGTTGGAGGACGGCGAGGGTCGTGGCGGTGGTCGTCCCGGGGAGTCCGGTCGTGGTGACCGGCGCCCTGCGCGCGGTGCGGGCCGATTCGTCGCCGCGTCGGAGCGCCCGTACGGCCTCGGCGAGGTGGTCGTCGCCGAGGCTGGGCAGGTCGGCGCCGGGGCGGATCGTGCGGGTCTTGACCGGGGCACGCCGCGCGTCGGGTCGGGTCAGCACGATGCCGCCCGTGGCGTCCTCGATCACCGGCGCGTACCCGGCGTCGCGCAGCGTGTCGAGCAGCCGGTTCGGGATCGCTGCGGTGACGAGCACGGTCGGGGCGAGCCGTCGCAGCCGCAGCGACTCGCAGCGCTTGTCGGCGAGGATCTCGTTCAGCAGGGGCTCGTCGTCGCTGCGGAGGTATGCCCCGGCGGCGCCCGCGCGGAGGCCGCCGTGCCGCCTCGCCACGTCGTCGATGAGGTACGTCAGGGCCTGGGGGATCGGCGTGCGGGACCGTTGCGTGAAGAGTCCGTGCAGGTCACCGGCGGCGCGGCCGGCGTCGAGCGCGCGCCGGATGCTGGCCTGCGTGACCCGGTACACGGTGGCGCCACCGGCCGACTCGACGTCGGCGACCAGCGCCATCTCGGCGGCGAGCTCGGGCTGGAGCGGTCCGGGGGCGACGACCGTGAGGTCGGCCTGGACCAGCACGTGATCGAGCGGTTCGGGCAGTTGCGCGGCCAGCAGCTCGGCCGGGTCGTCGCCGGCCAGCAGCGCGCGCCCGTACCCGGTGAGCGCGCCGCGACCGGTGACGCCGAGCATGGCGGCCTCGTCCAGCGCCCAGCTGATCGCGTTGTCGCGGTGCCGGCCGCCGCGACGTGGAGCGTCCCAGCTGAGCTGCTCGACGACGTCCGCCGGGCTCACGGCAGTGCCAGCGCGCTGCCCCGCGAGCACCTCCAGCGCGAGCCGCCGTACCTCGGGGGCGCCGATCCGCTGCACCTCGAACGAGAGCGGCGCGATCGGCCGGTCCTTCTCGTCGCGCTGACCGATCAGGCCGGGTAGCCGCACCATCGTCAGCCAGGCCCGCGCGAGCCGGCTCCAGCGGTCCTCGGTGGGGTCGGCGTGCCAGCGGTCGTAGCTCGGGGTCGGGAGCCACTCGGGGTCGGCCTCGCCGGTGTCGTCGAGCAGCCCGGCGGCGTGAGCGATCTCCAGCAGCAGGGCGGCGGTGCGCTCCTCGACCCCGGCGGCACGGGCGAGCCGGCGCAGGTCGCGGACGCCGATACCGCCCGCGCGCAGCACTCCCGGCGCTTCGACCGCGCACTCCTCCAGCAGCGCCTCGACGAGGCGGACCACCTCGATCACCTGGCCGGCACCGGATCCGTCCACAGTGGTCTTGAGGTGCTGGGTGGGTGTGGCGACCGGCGGCGACGGATGCAGCGGACCGAGTGGCGCCTCGCCCCGCACGAGCAGGCCCACCTCGCGTGGCAGCTCGACGCTCTCGTCGTCGATGGCGACCAGCAGCCCATGCGCCAGCAGCCAGCGGACGGGCGTGTCGGCGTCCTCGGCGGGCACCGCGCGGCGGGCGTCCCGCACCGTGCCGAGGGGCGGCCCGGCGGCGAGCCGGTCGAGCACGGACTTGGCCTCGGGCGGCGCTGCCGCGATCAGCGCGCGCAACCGGACGTCGTCCGTCAGGGCCTCGATGAGCAGCGCCGACGCCTCCGGCTGGCGTGCGGGAGGCAGGTGCAGGGCGTCGAGCACCGGCGCCAGCTGGGCGGATCCCAGGCTGGCGAGGAGCGCGCCGACCGGACGGCCCAGCCCGGCGGGGTACGGCGAGCAGACCTCCTCGACCGCGCCGGTGACGTGGAGGTCGTCGCCGTCCGGCCAGACCACCGCAAGGTCGATCAGCCGATCGACCGCGCGCCGGACGCTCAGCTCAGGCGCTGTGCCGGCGACGAGCGCGCGCAGGCCGGCGATGTCGCCTGCGCCGAGCCGCAGCGCGTCGAGGATCTCCAGCGCGAACCGGTCGAGCTGTTCGAGCGCCCGGGCCACCGACATTCGCGTGTGCGCACGGGTGGCCAGGACGGAGATGTCGGTGGGCACCGGCGTGGCGAGGTCGGGGCGCGCACGCAGCACCGTGACGAGCTTCTCGTCGGGCAGTGCCCGGAGATGCTCGGCCAGATTGCGGTGCGTGGACTTGCTCATCAGACCTACGCTAGCGGGCGGGAGACGGGGGCGGGACCGTCGTGCCAGGGGGTGGCCACATGGGTGCGTTCCGTCGGCGCAAGAAGCGCCGCAAGTTCGACGGGTGCGACGTGTGTGACTGCGACGTGTGCGGCTGTGATCTGTTCCTCATGTTCATCCCGGTGCTGCGCACCGCACCCCCCACGCTGACCCCGCTTCCGACGCCGAGCGCACCGGGCCGGGTCGGGCTGGCGGCCATCCGGGCGTACCAGCGGGGCATAAGCCCGCACCTGCCGATCCGCTGCCGGTACACCCCGTCATGCAGCGAATACGGTGCGCAGGCGGTGCGCCGGTACGGACTGCGCGACGGATCACGCCTCGTCGCGGACCGCATCCGCCGCTGCACGCGAGACGTGCCGTACGGCACTCCCGACCCGCTGCGCTGAGACTTGCCTCGGGCCGGTGCATCGGCCATCGTTCACTCGAGGAGCGCGTTCACGAGGAGGATCCATGGCGTCCGACACAGGTCCGGCGAAGAAGTCGGGCAAGGGGAAGAACCCCGTGATGAAGGACGGCCACCTGCCCGTCAACGAGATGCTGGGCGAGTACCAGGGCGCGAACAGCCCCTTCGGTGACGATGTGAAGTTCCCCCTGCCTGTCGAGTCGCTCGGGTACGTGCACCCCGAGGCACCGACCAGCCACTGACCATCCCGAAAGACGCCGGGTAGCCCGTAGGGCCGCCCGGCGCTTTTGTGTGCCCGAACGAGGGCGGGCCGCCGCTGCGCCCACCCGCGCGCCGTCGCCGCCGGCGCGTCGAGCCCACCCGCGCGCCGAACCCACCCGCGGGCCAAGCCCACCCGCGCGCCGAACCGGCCCGCGCAGAACCGGACTGTCCGGATATGCGTCTCTTAAACGGACGCCCGATACCGCCAAAACCCCGACAGTTGCGGGGGCCAGCGCGTCCAGCGCAATAGTCCGATGTGGACTGTTCCACCTGGTGGGGCGCCCTCGCGCCGGCGCCCGTTATGTGGCGATATTTTCGACACCGTGTCGAATAAGAATGTCCGAATCCCGCTAATGCGCGATCACTCGGCGACACCTCGCCCTCTGGCGACGCCCACGTTCGGCGCAGAATGTCCGGCAACCACGCGTACTGGCCGGAAATCTTCCATGGCGCGAGATGTAATAGTTAGCATTCGAATGGTGCCGTTTCTCTTCCCTTGAGCGCGGTTACGCGGTTCTCTAAGTGCGGTCGCCCACCCGATCCGCGGTGACTCCCCGGTTCCGGCTGTTGATCGGACGCTGGAGCCGGGTGAACGGACGGGTACGGCTCGGTCGCGCCAGCCAGGCAGCGCTCTGCCGTATCCGTCCCGTTACCTCATTCGCCTGTCGGCCCCTTTGCCGGCTCACAGACGCGGCGGCGCGTCGCAGCCCCTCCCCGGTTGCCGGCTCCGGCCGGCGAGCTCGGCGCGCCGTCGCCCATCCCTGAGAGGTAGACGCATGGACAACGACAGCGGGGGACCGTCCGATCAGGACATCGCCGAGGCGCACCGGTTGCTGGTGCTGCACAACAAGTCCCAGGCGGTGGACGCCTGCCTGTGGTGCCGCGAGGCGTGGCCGTGCCGGTTCCGGACCTGGGCCGACGAGGTCATGGACGCGTCCCGGGAGCAGCCGTGAACCGGCCCGGTGCCGTACATCCGTAGGGTTGGGTTCGTGGACCCCATCACGGTCGGATTCGACCTCGACATGACGTTGATCGACAGCCGGCCAGGTATCGCGGCGGCGTTTGCGGCCCTCTCGGCCGAGACGGGTGTACCGATCGACACCGACGCGGTGGTCTCGCGGCTGGGTCCGCCGCTCACTCACGAGCTGGCGAACTGGTTCCCGGCGGAACAGGTCGAGGCGCTCGCCGACCGTTACCGAGAGTTCTACCCGGACCTCGCGATCCGGGCGGCGCCGCTCCTGCCCGGGGCTCGCGAGGCGGTCGACGCGATCCGCGTCCGCGGGGGTCGGGTCGTCGTGGTCACCGGCAAGTTCGGCCCGAACGCGCAGTTGCACCTCGATCACCTCGGCGTGGACGTGGACGGGCTCGCCGGCAACCTTTGGGCCGAGGAGAAGGCGGTGGCGCTCCGCGAGTTCGGCGCCACCGTCTACGTCGGGGATCACGTGTCCGACATCCGTGCGGCTCGTGCCGCCGGCGCGCTGGCGGTGATGGTCCCGACCGGTCCGGTCTCGGCTGACGAGCTCCGGGTCGGCGGGGCAGACGTGGTCCTCGCCGACCTGACGGAGTTCCCCGCCTGGTTCGAGGGGTATCCGCTCGACCAGCGTGGGCTCGGCGCGCGGGGGTCTTGATGCAGATCAGGGACGCGACACCGGCTGACTGGCCGGCGATCTGGACGTTCTTCCGCATGATCGTCGCCGCCGGCGACACCTACATGTACCCGCGCGACATCGCGGAGGACGACGCTCGTGCGAGCTGGATGGCGGCGCCGCCTGGCTGCACGCTCGTTGCGGTGGACGACGACGGCGCCGTCCTCGGATCCGCGAAGATCGCCCCGAACCAGGGCGGGCCAGGCGCGCACGTCGCCAATGCGGGGTTCATCGTCGACCCGGCTCACGGCCGCCGTGGCGTCGGTCGCGCACTCGCCGAGCACGCCCTCGACCGGGCCCGCGCGGACGGCTACCGCTCCATGCAGTTCAACGCGGTTGTCGAGACGAACACCGGCGCCGTCGCGCTCTGGAGGTCACTCGGATTCGTGATCGTCGGCACCGTGCCGGAGGCGTTCCACCACCCCGACAAGGGCTACGTCGGAATCCATGTCATGTACCGGCGACTCTAGGACGGTCCGCCGCCGCGAGGAGCGCTCGCTGCGCCACCCGCGCCTGCCGGTACAGCCCGGCTATCGCCGTCGCGAACCCGATCGGCGCCAGCATCGTGCCGAGCGCGAGCACCGCCGGAGCATTGCGTACTCCGAACAAGAACGGGAAGAACACGACCGCGGCGAACACCAGCCCGGCGACGAAGCACACTGCACCGCCCCGGACCAGCCACGTCCCGTCCCGGCGTTCGGTCATGCCGCAAGCGTAGACCGGTCGATAACGGGGAAGTCGTTGGACGGTCACCGGCGCATCGCTAGCCTTGACCGTTGGGGGCCAGCTGCCCCGGTCCGTACCACCCGCGAGCAGAGCTGAGGTCATCGTGCCCACCGGCAAGGTCAAGTGGTTCGACGTGGAGAAGGGCTTCGGCTTCCTGTCCCGCGACGACGGCGGCGACGTCTTCGTCCACAAGGGCGCGCTCCCGCCGGGGGTCACCGAACTCAAGCCGGGCGCTCGGGTGGAGTTCGGTGTCGCGGAGGGTCGCAAGGGAGAGCAGGCACTCTCGGTCAAGCTGCTCGACCCCATCCCGTCGGTAGTCGCGGCGCATCGCCGCCCCGCCGAGGAGCTGCACGGCATGGTCGAGGACATGATCAAGGTGCTGGAAGCGAAGGTCCAGCCCGACCTGCGCCGCGGGCGCCACCCCGACCGGAAGGCGGCGCGCAAGATCGCCGAGATGGTGCACGCCGTCGCCCGCGAACTGGAGATCTAGAACTACGACCAGCGCATACCCGGGAACGGCTCGTTCGGCGCGACCGACGTCCACACGGTCCGGGCGTGCTTCTCGACGAGCGGTTTGTCACCGTCCGCGATGTCGAGCTGAGTGATCGCACGCCAGCCCTCGATGGTGAAGCCACCGTCGAGGGCGGCTCTGAATTCTCCGACGAACCACGGCAACTGGCCCGACTGCACGCTGTCGCCGAGCTGGTTTATCGTGCCGGAGTCCATCTTCTTGCAGCTGGTGCTGAGTTGGGCGATGAGTCGCTGACTCATGGCGGCCACGATGGTCACGCTCCTTGTGGTTGGTTCCCCCTGCGCGGAGAGCCTGCGCCGATGTGCGCCGTGAGGCTGCGGTTTCGTCGGAACCCCGACAGTTTGGGCTGGTCAGCGTAGTGGGCGGGGCAGCGGCGGGGTGAGGCCAGCTGCGGCGGCCCGACTCAGCAGGGCGTCGGCGGCGGCGTACCCGGTTTCGCCGAGGTCCTCCGTGAACTCGTTGACGTACAGCGCGATGTGCGCGCCGGCGACCTCGCGCTCCATCTCCTGCGCGTGCTCGGCGACGTACGGGCGGGTGGCGTCGGGGTCCCTCCATGCGGCTCGCACCGACGCGCGGATGTACTCCGCCAGCTCGTCGTGAGGGATCGCGAGGTCGCGGCGGGCCAGTATCGCGCCCAAGGGGATCGGCAGCCCGGTCTCGCCCTCCCACCAGTCGCCCAGGTCGGCGACCGCGTGCAGCCCGAACCGGGGGTAGGTGAACCGGGCCTCGTGGATCACCAGACCGGCGTCCACCTCGCCGTCGCGGATCGCCGGCATGATCGTGTGGAACGGCATCACCCGGATCTCACCAGGCGCGAAGCCGGTGGACCAGAGCCGGAACAGCAGGTAGGCCGTGGTGCGCTCGCCCGGGACGGCGACGGTCGCGCCGGGCTTCAGTTCCGAGGCGCCGGCGGTGAGAACGAGCGGTCCGCAGCCGCGCCCGAGCGCTCCGCCGCACGGCAGCAGCGCGTACCGGTCGAGCAGCCACGGCAGCGCCGCGTACGACACTTTCACGACGTCGAACTCGCCCCGCTCGGCGGCGGTGTTCGTCACGTCCACGTCGGCGAACGTCACGTCGATCGGCGGCGCTCCTGGCACCAGCCCGTGCGCGAGCGCGTGGAAGACGAACGTGTCGTTGGGGCACGGCGAGTACGCGAACCTCATGGCGACGTCACCAGCCGCACCGCCCGACCGAGGGCGTCGAACGCGGTCGGGATGTCCCAGCCGGACCGGTCCCGCCGGCCGATGAGGTTGCTCACCGCGCGCAGCTCCAGCCATGGCACGCCGTGCTCGGTGGCGGCCCAGGCCACGCCGTAGCCCTCCATCGCTTCGGCGACGGCGTCCGGATGGGCGTCTGCCAGCGCGGTGCCGCGAAGGTCGGTGCCGGTCATGGTGGCCAGGGTGAGGATCGTGCCGACCTGCGCGTTGAGCTCGGGCGGTACCGCGACCGGTGAGGTGAGCCGCGAGCCGCCGGTGAGGCCGAGTCCGGAGAGGTCGAGGAAGCCGTCGGCGGTGGCCGCGCCGAGGTCGGCGAACACCGAGGTGCCGGCCGCCACGACCGCACCGATCGTCGCCCGCCCGGCGAAGCCACCCGCGATGCCCGCCGAGATGACCAGCCGGAACGGCGCCAGCGTCAGCAGCCGGGATGTGGCGACCGCCGCCGCGACCGGGCCGACGCCCCCCGCAGCCACGACCACGTCACCGGCGCGAACCGCCCCGTACGGGAGGTCGGCAGGGCTGGCCGGACCGAGGTCGCGCAGTGCGGCGTCGCGCTCGGCGACGACGGCGGTGACGACCAGGACTGTCAACGAATCAGCTCGCGTCCGCGTTGACGAGCGCGAACTCCCAGAAGCCGCTGGTCTCGCCCTGGCCGGCGCCTTGCGGCAACGCAACGACCTGGATGTTCATCGTGTTGCCCTGCTGGAAGTCGGCGGACAGCGTGAAGTAGCTCTTGTCCTTCTGGATCGGGCCTGCGGCGACCTGGTTCTGGCCGTCGACGACGCGCACGAACCAGCCTCGCTCCTTGACGTCGTGCGGCACCTCGATCGCCACCGGCGCACCCGGCCGGACGCTGACCCTCGTCGGCTCCTGCTTGTCCTCGCGGCAGTCACCGGCGTTCAGGTACGCCTGACCCTCGAAGCACCACAGCGACGCGGGAGCCAGGTGGAAGTCGCCGCTGGCCAGGGCGCCGACCTCGGGCACCGGCTTCTCGCACCCGGCGAGCAGACCGAGGCTGAACACGGCGGCGGCCAGAGCCCGAGCGACGGAGAGCGGGTGACCAGCTGCGGTGCGACGGGCAAGCATGGCGTCAGGCTACCGGCCGGGCCTCCGCCGTCCTGCTGTGGAGTGACCAGAGCCACGCTCCCACCGTGGCCGCCGCCAGCGTCATTCCGGCAGCAGCGACGAGCAGGCCCCAGCCGCCGGAGAACGGGATCAGCCCGATCGCGCCGCCGGTGACGAACGCGAGCTGCAGCAGGGTCTCGGAGTGAGCGAAGGCGCTGGCGCGGGACTCGTCCGGTAGCCGTTCCTGGATCACCGCGTCCACGCCGAGCTTCGAGAGTCCGGTGGCGAGTGCGGCGACGAACGCCAGCGCGACCGCGGCGGCCAGGCTGTACCCGACGGCCGCGGCGAGGCAGGCGAGCGCCACGATCACGAGGCTCACGGCCTGGACCGTCAGCGGATGGTGCAGCCGCAGCCGCGTGCCGGCCAGCGTCGCGGCGAACGACCCGGCGGCGAGCGCACCGAGGATCACGCCGAGCGCCACCGCAGCGGGCAACCCGAACTCGTCCTCGCGGATGCGGAACGCGAAGAAGAGCGTGAGGAACCCGTACAGGGCACGGAGCGCGCCTGTCGCCGTGACCGCCGTCCACACCGGCACGTCGAACAGGCGGCGTGTCCTGCGGCCGGACAGCTGGAAGATGCGCGGCACGGTCTCTGGTTGGTCCGAGTCGACGTGGTCGGGCAGGCGCAGTGCGATCACCATGCCCACCGCGAACGCCACCGCCGCCGCGCGGAGTGTCCACTCCGGCCCGACGCCGGCCAGCAGCAACCCGACCGGCACCACCACGGCACCGGCGAGCGTGCCGAACAGCGACCCGCGCGCGTTCGCGGCGACGAGCGTCAGCCCGGCGGGCAGCATCCGGGGCACCGCCGCGCTCCGCGCCACCCCGTACGCCCGGGACATCACGAGAACCGCGAACGCGGCCGGGTACAGGGCCCAGGAGTCCATGTTCTCCGAGATCAGGTACGCCAGGAAGCCGCGGGCGAGCATCGTCGTGGCCAGTGCGTACCGCCGGCCGTGCCGGAACCGGTCGAGCACCGGCCCGACAAGCGGGGCGAGGAGGGCGAACGGCGCCATCGTGACCAGGAGGTACAGCGCCACGCGGATCCGCGCCTCGCCGACGGGCACGTTGAAGAAGATCGTGCCGGCCAGCCCGATCGCCACGAGCGTGTCGCCCGCGCACGACGCGGCGTGCAGCTCGAACATGCGGTGCATGCCGGTATCCGCGGCGCCGTGGGCGTCCCGGGCGGTGCGGACCCTGCCCCAGAGCCGCGCCGTCAGCCGCGTGACCGCGTCCCAGGACCGAGCGACCGCGCGCCATGCCGCGGCGAGGTAGGCGAACAGCGTGCGGAAACGGGACACGAGTCCCATCGTTACCTACTTGGCACAGTAGGTGCGCACCCACGCGGCTGCGTGAGCAAGAATGGGGCCGTGAGTCTCACCACTGCCGCCCGCACCGACGCAGTCTGCGCCGCTGCCATCGACCTCGCTCGCGCCGCCGCCGTCGAGGTGGGCGGCGAACACGTCGGCGACCACCTGGGGGTGCGCGCCGAAGCCGACCGTCTGGTCACCCATCGGTTCGCCGCCACCCAGCCTGGGTACCGCGGCTGGCACTGGTCGGTGACCGTCGCCCGGGCGCCACGCACGAAGCACGTCACGGTGAGCGAGGTTGCGTTGCTGCCCGGCGGCGAGGCGGTGCTCGCCCCCGAGTGGGTGCCGTGGAGCGAGCGGCTGCGCCCTGGCGACCTCGGCGTCGGTGACCTGCTGCCGACCGCCCCCGACGACGACCGCCTGGCGCCTGGGTACCTCCTCTCCGACGACGAGGCCGTCATCGAGGTCGACCGCGAACTCGGCTTCGGGCGCGTGCGCGTGTTGAGCCGGCTGGGGCGTGAGGAACTGGCCCAGCGCTGGTACGACTCGGAGGCCGGTCCGGGCGCGCCGCTGGCCAAGGCCGCGCCGGGGTCCTGCGGCACCTGCGGTTTCTACCTGCCGCTCGCCGGATCGCTGCGTGGGTTGTTCGGCGCCTGCGGCAACATCTTCGCCCCGGATGACGGCCGCGTCGTGAGCGCCGATCACGGCTGCGGTGCGCACTCCGAGGCATTGGTCGAGGCGCTTCCCGTGCTGGGCGGAGCCACCGTCGTGCTCGATGACGACGCCGAGTTGGAGGTCGTCAGCACGGTCGAGCACGAGCCGGGTTCGGTCGAGGACAGCGCCGAGCCCGAGCCGTTCGGCCACGGGTGACCGCCCCGTCGGGTGGGCCAACGTCGGCATGCCGACGTTGGCCACGTCCTGAGGCACTCAACGTCGGCATGCCGACATTGGCCGATGTGGGGGCGGCGTGACCGTCGATCCGTTCGGCACCGCGGCGCGGCGCGAGGCGGTTCTCCGCGCCTGGGCGTCGTCGCCGACGCGGTTCCGCGAGGACGCGAACGCCGAAGAAGACCTGGTCACGGGCGGCTATGGCGACCGGCTCCTGGTGGAGCTGGCGCAGAACGCGGCCGACGCGGCGCTGCGCGCGGGAGTTCCCGGGGCCCTGCGCGTCCAGTACGACGGTGCGGTGCTCACCGCGGCCAACACCGGATCGCCGCTGGATCGCGGCGGCGTCGACGGCCTGACCTCGTTGCGGGCATCGTCCAAACGCGACGGTGAGTCGGCCGGGCGGTTTGGCGTCGGGTTCTCCGCCGTGCTCGCGGTCAGTGACGAGCCGGAGGTCCGCTCGCGCGACGGCGGGGTGCGGTTCTCGGCGCTGGCCACACGATCCATGGTGGACGAGCTGGGCGGTCAGGCGGCCGAGGAGGCGAGGCGGCGTGGCGGGCAGGTGCCCGTGCTGCGGCTCGCCTGGCCGATCACCACACCGCCGCCCGACGGGTACGACACCGAGGTCGTGCTGTCGATCCGGCGCGGCGCCGAGGAGACGGTCCGCGCGCTGCTCGCCGCGTTCGACCCCGCGCTACTGCTGTCCCTTCCCGGGCTGGCCTCGATCGAGGTCGACGGGCGCCGGGTCGAGCGCCGCGACGAGGGCGACGACGTGCTGCTCGTCGAGGACGGCGTGGTCACGCGCTGGCGCTGTGCCCGCCTGACCGGAGAGGTACCGGCGGAGTTGCTGGCCGGGCGGCCGGTCGAGGAGCGTTGGCGGACCACCTGGTCGGTGCTCGCGGCGGTCCCGGTCACCGAAGACGGCGGTCTACAGGCACTTCCCGGCGACCAGGTCGTGCACGCGCCGACCCCGAGCGACGAACCGCTCTCGCTGCCGATCCGCCTGGCCGCGTCGTTCCCGCTGGACACGACGCGGCGCCGGGTGGCCGCCGGTCCGCTCACTGACTTCCTCGTTGGCCACGTCGCGCGCGCCGTCACCGACCTCGCCGAACGACTGGCGCCCGAGCCGGGCACGTTGGCGCTGGTACCGAAGCCGTCGCTGGCTCGCGCCGAGCTGGACGCACGCATCTGCGCCGCTGTGCTCGACGCGCTCGCCAACACCAGGTTCCTGCCTGCCGCCGAGGAACATGTCGCGGCCCGCCAGGCGGTCGTTGCGGAGCCGTCCGTCGCGCCCGCGATCACGTTGCTGGCCGACGTCGTGCCCGGGTTACTGCCCGCGGCGTACAGCGCCGACCGGTCGATCCGCCCGGCGCTGGACGCGCTCGGCGTCCGCAGGCTCGGTCTGGGTGACGCCGTCGAGGCGGTGGCCGGGGTCGACCGCGACCCCACGTGGTGGCGCGACCTCTACGCGGCGCTGGCCGAGCACACGCCCGGCCTTGCCGAGGCGGACGCGCTCGGCGGGCTGCCGGTGCCGCTCGCTGACGGACGTACCGTCACTGGTCCGCGCGGCCTGCTCCTGCCCGGCGACGGCCTTCCGGCGCAGGCCGTCGGCGCGCTGGGTCTGCGCGTGGTCCACCCGGACGCCGTCCATCCGCTGCTGGAGCGGCTCGGCGCCCAGCCCGCCACGCCGCACAGCCTTCTCGCGGACGACCGGGTGCGATCCGAGGTGGCGCACTCGTTCGACGCGGAAGATCCGGAACCCGTGGCCGACGCCATCCTGGAGCTGGTCGCCGCCGCCGGCATCGCCCCTGGTGACGAGGCATGGTTGGGGGAGCTGGCGCTCCCTGCCGACGACGGCGGGTGGTACCCGGCCAGCGAGCTGCTGCTCCCGGGCGCGCCGCTGGCGACGGTCGTCACGGAGGACGCGCCGTTCGAGGTGGCCGCTACCGAGCTGGTCGAGCGGTGGGGTGCGGACCTGCTGGAGACCGTCGGCGTGCTGCGCACGTTCCCCCTGCTCGACGAGGACGACGTCGACCTCGCCGACATCGCCGACCTGCATCTGGACGCAGGCGAGGAGTGGGCCGACGCCGTCGACGAGCTGGTCGGCGCGCCGGTCGAGGGCGTTCGCATCGAGCGCCTGCACGCGATCCGTGACCTGGAACTGGTCGACCCGGACCGCTGGCCCGAAGCGCTGCGGCTCCTCGGCGAGGGCCAGCTCCGCGCGGTACTCGGAGCGCCCGCCTACGCGGTCACCGGCGACGGGCGACGCGTCGAGGTGCCGTCGTACACCCGCTGGTGGCTCGCCTCGCATCCGGTGCTGGACGGATACCGCCCCACCGAACTGCGCACGCCGGACGCCGCCGCGCTCGACGGCCTGTTCGATCGGGTCGACGGCGACCCGGAGCTGCTCGCCCTGCTCGGCTGCCGCACCGGGCTCGCCGACGTGCTGGACGCCGCCCGGGCGGACAAGCGGTTCGCCGCCGACCTGTTCGAGCGGCTCGCCGACCCGAAGCGCACCGTGACGCCCGCGCTGCTTCGCGAGGTCTATCCGCGGCTGGCCGAGGCGCTTGAAGGGGCACGGGTCGGGCCGCCGGAGAAGATCCGGGTCGCGCCGGACCGCGTTGTGCCGGCCGCCCAGGCAGCGGTCCTCGACGCGCCGTGGCTGCTCGATGCGCTCGGAGGGCGGTCGGCGGTGCCGGGCGGTTCGGACCCCGAGGCGGTGGCCGACCTGCTCGACATACCCCTCCTCTCCGAGCTGGCGTAGCTGTTGCGGTTGTACCGTGCCCCCTGGAGAGCACGATCCAACCGCGGAGACCCCCAAGGGAATTGCGTCTCCCAAGGGAATCTTGTCCCCAGGGGAATCGTGTCCCCAAGGGCATTCCGTCTGTTCCCGAATTGGTGCGTTGGCTCTAGTTTGACCGCAAGGTCGCGATAGAGAATCGCGACCCCCGAGGCCCGCCCCCGCCGAGGAATACACCCCCGCCCAGAGGCGACAACCTTTTCGTCGCCTCTTTTCGTGTGCCGACGAGGCGGTGACGCGGCCGTCGTATGCCGCACTGGTGCGGAACGGAAGGAAGGTTGTGTCATGCGACGGAGATTACGTAGTCGCCGGACCATCGTCGCCGGCCTTGCCGCGGTGCTGGTGGTAGTCCCCACAGTCCCTGGCTCCGCGGTCGCCGAGGCAGACGCAGCCTGCAGGGATACCGCCGTTCGGACGCTGGACGGGAGCTGCAACAACCTCGCCAACTCCCAATGGGGACGCACGAACACCGCCTATCTTCGGGTCGCGGCCGCGAATTACGCGGACGGAGTCGCCAGGCCGGTCGGCGGGTCGGAACCGCGTTACGTCAGCAACCGCGTTTTCAACGACAGCGCTCAGAACCTGTTCTCCGAAAACGGTGTGACCCAGTGGGGATTCGCCTGGGGCCAATTCATGGACCACACCTTCGGCCTGCGGCAGGAGGCGGGCGGTGAGGATTCGCCGATCGGCTTCAACCGCGACGACCCGATCGAGGAATTCCGGAACGACGGGGCGATTCCCTTCATGCGCACGCCGGCAGCTCCGGGCACCGGCACGGGCTCGACCGTCCGCCAGCAGATCAACACGGTCAGCAGTTACGTCGACGGATTCAGCGTTTACGGATCCACGGCGGGGCGTCTGGACTGGATTCGGGAAGGCCCAGCTGACGGCAACGTCGCGAACAACGGCGCGCGCCTCGTCGTCGACGAGAAAGGTTTCCTGCCCCGGCGGACGTTCCGGGGCGACGGTCCGAGCTCGCCCGACATGGCCGCCGACGGCCGGCTGCGCGGCAGGCCGTATGACGCGATGGTCGCCGGTGACGTACGCGCCAACGAGAACATCGCGCTGACCGCCACGCACACGCTGTTCGCGCTGGAGCACAACAGGATCGTGAACGCCCTGCCGCGTTCACTGTCCGAGGCGGCGAAGTTCGAGATCGCCCGCCGAGTCGTGGGCGCAGAGCAGCAGTACATCACCTACACCGAGTTCCTTCCGGCGCTCGGCGTCAGGCTGGCGACGTACCGGGGATACAACCGGAACGTCAACGCCAGCCTGTCGAACGAGTTCGCGGTCGTCGGGTACCGGGCGCACAGCATGATCCACGGTGAGCTCGAACCGATCGCGCCATCCGGCACCTACACCGAGGAGCAGCTCGCCAAGCTGGAGGCGCAGGGCGTCGAGGTCGAGGAAGAGGACGGCAACACCGTTCTCGTCGTCCCGCTGAACGTGGCGTTCTTCAACCCGCAACTGCTCACCGACATCGGCCTCGGGCCCGTGCTCAAGGGGCTCGGCGGCGAGCCGCAGTACAAGAACGACGAGCAGATCGACAACCAACTGCGCAGCGTCCTGTTCCAGATTCCCGTCCCCGGCAACCCCGACTGCCTCGACGGGCCGACCCTGCCGCAGTGCTTCCGTAGCGTGATCGACCTCGGCGCGGTGGACATCGCCCGCGGGCGCGACCACGGCATGCCGAGCTACAACAACCTCCGGCGCGCCTACGGGCTGCCCGCCAAGAGCAGCTTCACGTCGATCACCGGTGAGAACACCGACCGGTTCCCGACCAACGACCCCGAGGTCGACCGGGACAACCCGATCGACGACCCCGACATCATGGACTTCGTCAAGCTGTTCGACGCGGACGGCAACCCGATCGAACTCGGTACCCCCGAGGCTGACGGCGACGCGGTCGTCGGCATCCGCCGTACCACTCTCGCCGCCCGGCTGCGGGCGACCCACGGCGGCAACGTCAACAACCTGGACGCCTTCACGGGCATGCTCTCCGAGCGGCACCTGGCCGGCAGGGAGATGGGCGAGCTGCAGCACGCCATCTGGAAGAAGCAGTTCGAGAACCTGCGCGATGGCGACCGCTTCTTCTACCTGAACGACCCGGCGCTGGCCGAGATCCGGCGCGCCTACGGCATCGACTACCGCCGCGATCGCTCGGTCAGATCATCACCGACAACACCGGCGTCCAGACCCAGGACAACGTGTTCGTCGTCGAGTCGGAGACCCCGGCCTGGGCGCCGTGGATCGCGTACGCGGTCGGCGACGAGGTGACCTACGACGGGCAGACGTACCGGTGCCGCCAGGCGCACACGTCTCAGTCCGACTGGACGCCACCGGCGACGCCGGCCTTGTGGCTGGCTGTGTGACGCCTAGCCGCTTGTGTGAAGCGCCGCGCCGATTGATGTCGGCGCGGCGCTTCACAACGCGAGGGTGGCGCGTCAGTCGCCGCGGGCGGCGGCCCGGCGGCCCAGGCGGTCGCGGCGGCGACGGCAGTACCAGACGCCGCCCACGCCGAGACCGGCTCCCGCCGCGCACGTCCAGAGCCACCAGGTGCGGTCGTGCTCGGCGAGCCAGTCGCGCGCGAACACGAGCAGCACGAGCCCGGCGACCGCCCACAGGATCGTGCCGGTGGTGACCACCTGCACCGCGTCGACATCGAGGGGCTCAGGCGTGGGACGGGGTGGGCGACGAGACACCCCCGCAGCGTATCCGGAGGGGTATATGCCGACGGGGACGGTCGAGCCAGGACGCCGCCGTGACTCCGGGGTTGCGCGGCGGCCGGGCGCGTGTCGCGCCGGCGTTTCGCCGCGCAACCCCGGAGTCACTTGATCTGGTCCACCAGGCGCCAGTACTGGCGGGTCTTCTCCTCGCGGACGACCACGCCGAGCCTCGCCAGCTCGGTGCGCAGCTCGGCGATGTCGTGCTCCTCGCGCTTCTGCAGAGCGTGCTCGCGTGCCTTGAGTAGGACGTCCGCGCCGGGCGGCAGGTCGGGCATGCCCTGGACCCAGCGCCGGTACTGGTCGCGGAAGGGATCGCCGTCGTCCAGCCACGGATAGCCATGCCCGCGGAACGCCGTGGTGACCTCGCCCGCCGGCAGGTCGTGCTGTTCCCTGGCCAATTCCTCCCCGGTGCGACCCAGCAGCACGAGCTTCTTGCCGTCGAAGAAGACGCCGGTGACGTCCGTCCGCGAGAGTTCGTTCGTCGTGCCGCCGCGTGTGATCGCGACCCGGTCGCCGGAGATACCCAGGGTGACCAGGTCGTTCACGACGAGGATCGCCAGCACCAGCCCGGCGACGAACCCGATCACGGCCGAGCCGATGGTCGCGTACGGCTCGCCGACCTCGGAGATCAGCCGCATCGGGCCGCGGAACGGCACCCATGACAGCGTGACCGCCCAGCGGATCAGCGCCAGCAGCAGCCGGCCCGCCACGGCACCGAGCAGCGGGAACCCGATCCACACGCAGGCGACGACCCAGCGCGGATGCGTCACCACCGTCTCGTCACGCATCGACATCCCTCCCCCGTTTCCGTCCAGCTTGCCGGACGCGCGCCAGCCCGTCGTGACCGAAGGCCCGGCGTGGAATAGGCTACTGTGGGCAAGTCGTTAGCAAGGGTAATGACCTATGCTAACGATATGACTGCGTCGACGAGACTCGCCAAGCCCACCGAGCTCGCCGCCACGCTGCGCGGCGCCGTCATGCGTTTCAACCGCCGCCTGCGCCGCGAACGCCCCGACAACGGGCTCACCCTCACCCAGCTGTCCGCCCTGGCCAGCCTGTACACGGCCGGTGCGATGACCCCGCGCGAACTCGCCGACTCCGAGCGCGTGCAGCCGCCCTCGATGACGCGCATCGTCGCCGCGCTCGAAGGGCAGGGCCTGCTGCTGCGTAGCGCGCACCCCACCGACCGTCGCCAGGTGATCCTCTCGACGACCGACGCCGGCGCCGCGCTGATCAACGAGAACCGCCGCGTCCGCGAAGCGTGGCTGGCCAAGCAGCTGGCGAGGCTCACCCCGGCCGAGCGGGCCACGCTGCGCGAGGCGGCCGCGATACTGGATCGAATGGCAAGCGCATGAGTCCAGCGCTGAGGTCCATGTTCCAATCGCTCGCCGTCCGTAACTACCGCCTGTTCGCCACCGGCCAGATCATCTCGCTCACCGGTACCTGGATGCAGACCATCGCGCAGGACTGGCTGGTGCTCGAACTCTCCGGCAACTCCGGCACCGCGCTAGGCATCGTCACGGCGCTGCAGTTCACGCCGATGCTGCTGCTCATGCTGTACGCGGGCGTCCTGGCGGACCGGCTCGACAAGCGCAAGGTGCTCATCGTCAGCCAGACGCTGATGGGGTTGCTCGCGCTCGGCATGGGCATCCTCGTGGTGTCCGGCGCGGTGCAGCTCTGGCACGTGTACGTGTTCGCCGGCCTGCTCGGCATGGCGCAGGCGTTCGACAACCCGACCCGGCAGGCGTTCGTCTCCGAGATGGTCGGTCCGGAACGGCTGCCGAACGCGGTGGCGCTCAACTCGGCCACGTTCAACAGCGCGCGGCTCGCCGGCCCCGCGATCGGTGGCCTGGTGATCGCCTGGCTCGACGTCGGGCCGGCGTTCCTCATCAACTCCGTCACCTACGTCGCGGTGATCTGCGCGTACCTGCTCATGCGCCCGACGGAGCTGGTCACGACACACCGCCTGGAACGGTCGCGCGGACAGGTCATGGAAGGCCTGCGGTATGTCCGCGGCCGTCCCGACCTGATGCTCGTGATCGCGCTTGTGTTCGTCGTGGGCACGATGGGCATGAACTTCAACCTCACCCTCCCGCTACTGGCGAAGGCCGAGTTCGGCGTCGGCGCGGCGTCGTTCGGGCTGCTCAGCGCGGCGTTCGCAGGTGGTGCGCTTGTCGGCGCGCTGTTCGGCACGCGGCGCCGCGGGCGGCCGTCGGCGACGCTGCTGCTCAGCTTCGCGGCCCTGTTCGGTGCGTTGGAGATCACGATCGCGTTCATGCCGAACTTCGCGCTGGCCGCTCTGCTGCTCGTGCCCACGGGCGCGTTCCTGATCGCGCACAACAACGTGGCGAACGCGCGGGTCCAGCTCGGCTCGCCCAGTCACCTGCGCGGCCGGGTGATGTCCCTGTTCATGCTCGTGTTCCTCGGCGGCACTCCGCTCGGCGCGATCCTCATCGGCATCGTCTCCGAGCGCTTCGGGCCACGGTCCGGGCTGATCGTCGGCGGTGTCAGCGCGCTGCTCGCAGCCGGGCTGCTCGCGGTGCTCCGGGCGCGCAGGCACGGCACGCGCATCAGGGTGCACGCCTCACCCACACCACACGTGCACGTCGGCCGCCCGGACGGTGACAACGAGCGGCGCTTCCCGGTCGGGAGGCCCCGCGCTGCGCGGTAGAAGTTGTCGGCACTCAGCACTAACCTCTATATGTGACCGTGTTGGCGGTACTCGGCTGGGTCGCGCTCCTCACCGCTCTCGCGTTGGTGCCGAGGTTGCTGGTGGACGCGCTGGTCAGCCCTGACCGGCTCACTGCCTGGGCCGGCGGGCACTGGCCACGCAAGCACCGCGCGCAGGCCGTCGGCCGGCCGGTCGAGCAACTCGCGGTGGAGCTGCGGCGCCTCGCAGGGGTGCTCCTCGATCCGCGTCCGGTCTCGTCGGTACGCCGCTTCGGGGTGGAACGCGCCTACGACGAGACGCTCGGCAAGGCGTGCTGCGCGCTCGGCATCGAGCACCACCTTGACGAGGTATGCCTGTCGGACCGCGAGTTCGAGCGGCTTCGCGTCGAGGCCGCCCTGCAGGACGCGGGCCTCGTGCTCCGCGGCCCGGCTTGCGGTTGCCCGCGCCCCGACCGCCGCCCTGACTGAGACCCGTCCTGATTGGAATAGTCGGCAATCGTAGGGTTTCCTTCCGCGAGTGATCCACAGTGGAGGTTGCGTGCCTGACACGCTCCGGCTGTTCGTCGCCGTCGATCCGTCGCCCGAGGCCGTCCGCCACCTAACGGCGGCCACCCGCGATCTTCGGCTCGCCGGACGGGGGCGCAAGGAGGACTGGCACATCACGCTCGCGTTCCTCGGCGACGTCGAGCCGGCGGCGGTGCCCGGCATCGAGAAGGCGCTGGCGCGGGTCGCAGCGGCGGCACGCCCTAGCCGGCTGCGCGTCGCCGGCAGCGGACGGTTCGGTGACGCCGTGCTCTGGGCGGGTCTGACCGGCGACGTCGACGCGTTGATAGCCCTGGCCGAAGCGGTCCGGTCCGCGCTTCAGCTCGGCGAGGACCGCCCGTTCCGTCCGCACCTCACGCTCGCTCGCCGTGGCCGCCGCGAACCGGTGTCCGCGCTCAGGGCGGACGTCGACGCACTCGCCGACTACGCCGGCCCGCACTGGCCGCTCAACCGGCTCCACCTGATGCGGAGCCGGTTCCCGCAGGTCAGGGGGTACGAGACGCTCACATCATGGCCGCTCGCGGGCTGAGGCGTCAGGGGACGCACGCGAGCTCGGCTCAGAACCCGCGCGGGCGACGGCTCAGAACCGCGCGAGCTACGGCTCAGGGACCCACGCGCGGTCACCTGCTCAGGGCCTGCGCCCGGGCTACGGCTGCTCAGTGACGCGCATGCGGCTCACCATTCCGATCGGCGTCGACTGGTCGCAGTGGCCCATGGGGTTGTCCCGTAGGGCGCGCAGGAGGTCGGCCGCGGGCAGCCCGCCGGGCGAGACGGCGCGGATCCGGCCGCCCCGGTCGTTGATGTCGACGATCGCCACCGGCGCGCCGATGGCCCGTGCAAGCGCGTCATGTACCGGCGGCCGTCGCGTTCGATGCGTTCGTCGCGGACCACCTCGTAGCTGGTGAGTGTCTCTGTCATGCCGTCAACGGTCGGGGCCGAGTGTCCGGGCCGCGTCCGCGTCATGTCACAGTTCCGCCACAACAGCCTGGACATCCGATGTATTGTGCCGCTGATCCGGATTCACCCGACCGTATCCCTATCGAACGGACGGAGAGAGCCGATGACTGTGCGCGTGCTGACCGCGGTGGTCGCGTTGCTGTTAGCCCTGGTGCCCGTTCCGGCCACAGCGGCGTCCGGGGACAACTTCGCCATCGACGATCCGTTCAGCGCGGAACGCACCGGCTGGTGGCGCGACGGTCGCTTCGGCATGTTCATCCACTTCGGTCCGTACTCCCACCTGGAAGGCGAGTACACGCGGCCGGACGGCACGGTGTGCCGGAACGCGGAGTGGATCAAGCGTCAGTGCAACATCCCGTGGCCCACCTACGAACAGCGGACGCGAGGTTTCAATCCGTCGCAGTTTGATGCAGCAGCGATCGTGCGAGCCGCGAAGGAAGCCGGCCAGCGGTACCTGGTCATCACAGCCAAACACCACGACGGGTACGCGATGTGGCCGACCCGCCAGAACAGGTGGAGCCTGCGGGACCACTCCGCGTTCGACCGCAACCGCGACATCCTCGCTGAGCTGGCGGCCGAGTCGAAGAAGCAGGGCATCGTGTTCGGCCTCTACTACTCGATCTGGGACTGGCACGACCCGGACGCCGGCTCCTCAACCAACTTCGGCCGCTACCGGACGCGGATGTTCGCCCAGCTCACGGAGTTGGTCCGGAGCTACGACCCGGCGTTGCTGTGGTTCGACGGTGACTGGCACACCACGAACCCGACGAACCCGTGGACGCGTAGCGACGGCGAAGCCCTCGAACAGCACCTGCGCGGGCTCAAGCGCGACCTGCTGGTGAACAACCGGATCACGATGCGCCCCGGCGACGCCAGCACGCGGCGCGTCGTCGACGGCGACTTCGGTACGCCCGAACAGACGATCCCGGCGGCGCCCGTCGACGGCCAGCCGTGGGAGTCGTGCATGACGATCAACGGCCACTGGGGGTACGCCCGGTACGACACGGCGTGGAAGCCGGCCACCACGCTGACCCGCAACCTTGTCGACGTCGCTTCCCGGCGCGGGAACTACCTGCTCAACGTGGGTCCCGACAGGCTCGGCCGCATCCCGGCGCCGTCCGTCGACCGGTTGCGCGCCATGGGCTCGTGGCTCGCCGCGCACGGACCTGCCGTGTACGGCGCCGGGCACACCGGGCTGGTCGCCGATCCGTCGTGGGGCGCGGTGAGCCGGAACGGCGACACGCTCTACGCGTCGGTGTACAGCTGGCCGGCGGCCGGCTCGTCGCTGCGGCTGACCAGGACGTTCCCGTTCGAGATCACCGCGGCGCGGGTGCTCGGAAGTTCGCAGACCGTCACGGTGACGCCGGCACGCCGACGGTTTCGACCTGCGACCGTCCGGTGCGGCTACCAACCCGGTGGCCACCGTCATCGCACTCACGCTGAAACCGACCGGCCTCGACCGCGGAACCGGCACTGGCCTTGCCGCCGAGTACTTCGCGAACTCGACGCTGACCGCGCCACCGGCCCTGCGGCGTACCGATCCCACCGTGAACTTCGCGTGGAAGGCCGCCGGCTCACCCGCAGCGCAACTCGCCACGGACAGCTTCTCCGGGCGCTGGACCGGATTCCTGGTGCCGCGCCACAGTGAGCCGTACACGTTCACGACCACGTCGGACGACACGGCGCGCGTCTGGATCGACGGCCAACTGGTGATCGACGCAGGCACGCCCCACTCCGTCCGGCTCGACCGCGGCACCGTGACGTTGACCGCCGGACGCCGGTACGCGATCCGCGTCGAACACACCGAACGCGGCGGGGAGGCGCACCTCAAGCTGTTCTGGCACAGCCCCAGCACGCCGCAGCAGATCGTGCCGCGCGAGCAGCTCTACCCGTCGTGAGGTTGCGGTTGGATCGCGCCACCAAAGGGCGCGATCCAACCGCGACTACCAGGCGTAGGCCTCTGGAGCGGGTCCACCCCGGCCAGGTGGGGGGAACAGCTCGTCCAGGTTGGCGAGCACCGCGGGTTCGAGCTTGATGCCGACCGTGCGGATCGCGCTGTCGAGCTGCGCGACCGTGCGCGGCCCGACGATCGGTGCGGTCACGGCCCTCTGGTGCAGGAGCCAGGCGAGTCCGACGTTCGCCGGCTCCTCGCCGAGGTCGGCGCAGAGCTTCTCGTACGCCGCGATCGTGTCGCGGTGCTGCTCCAGCGCCTCGGCGGACCGTCCCGAGAGGCTGCGGGAACCCGACTTCTCGGCCTGCTTGCGGAGCACGCCGCTGAGCAGCCCGCCGTGCAGGGGCGACCACGGGATCAGGCCGATGCCGTACTCCTGAGCGGCCGGGATGACCTCCAGCTCGACCCAGCGCGTGAGCAGGTTGTAGATCGACTGCTCGCTGGAGAGCCCGGTGAAGTGCCGGCGGCGTGCCGCCTCCTGCGCACTGGCGAGGTGCCAGCCCGCGAAGTTCGAGGATCCGACGTAGATGACCTTGCCCTGCGCGACCAGCGTCTCCATCGCCTGCCAGATCTCGTCCCAGGGGGCGGCCCTGTCGACGTGGTGCATCTGGTAGAGGTCGATGTGGTCGGTCTGGAGCCGGCGTAACGAGGCGTCGCAGGCGCGGCGGATGTGCAGCGCGGAGAGGTGGCGCTCGTTCGGCCAGTCGCCCATCGTCCCGTACAGCTTGGTGGCGAGCACGGTTCGCTCGCGCCGGCCACCGCCCCGGGCGAACCATCGCCCGATGATGTTCTCGGTGATGCCCTCGCCCTTCGACCAGCCGTAGACGTCGGCGGTGTCGAAGAAGTTGATCCCGTGTTCGTGGGCGCGATCCATGATGGCGTGGCTGTCGTCCTCCGAGGTCTCGGGGCCGAAGTTCATCGTGCCGAGGCAGAGGCGGCTCACCGACAGGCCGGTGCGACCGAGATGGGTGTAGTCCATCCGCCAACATTAGCTAGCCAAGCGCTCGTTTTAAGGAGCTGGATAGTTGATCCGACAAAGCGGAACGTCCTGATCTGGCAGGCTGGGGCGGTGCTCGACTCTCACACGGAGATTCACCGGACTGCGCCGGATCGATACACCACCGTGCTCGACGGCGGGTGGAACATCGGCGACTCCCTAAACGGGGGATACCTGCAGTTACCGGTCGTGCGCGCTGTGCTCGCGGCGGAGGGCCATCCGCACCCCGTCGCCGTGACCACGGACTTCCTCAACCCGGCCCGTCCCGGCACCGCCGAGATCGTGGTGGAGCGGTTGCGTGCCGGCAAGACGATCGGTACCAGCCGCGCGACGCTGCTCCAGGGCGACGAGCCCGTCCTCGTCTCGTCCGTCGTCACCACGGCGCTCGACAGCAAACCCGCCGACGTCGACATGGCGACGGTGGTCGACCTGCCCTCGCCGGACCAGTGCACCAAGATCCGGCCCGACACGCTCGCGGACACGCACCTCGGGCTGATGGACCACGTCGACATCCGGCTGGCTCCGGAGTCGGCGACGCTGATCCGTGGCCGCCCGGACGGCAGCTTCGCGCTGCGTGGTTGGGCTCGGATGTCGGACGGGCGCGATCCGGATCCGCTGGTGTGCCTGCTCGTCGTCGACGCGTTCCCACCCGTGACGTTCACGCTCGGGCGGTACGGGTGGGCGCCGACGGTCCAGCTCACGACGTACCTGCGCACCTTGCCTGCGCCGGGCTGGCTCAAGGCCGAGCTGCGCGGGCGCGTGCTCGCGGGCGGCTGGTTCGACGAGGACTGCACGCTGCGGGACGCCAAGGGGCGGCTCGTGGCACAGTCGCGGCAGCTCACGCGGGTGCCTCGGGTGCTGCCCCGGGTGCGGTAGCTGCCTGCTGGTCGTGCGGCGGCGCGCTCCGGGCGGTGTCAGCAGAAGACGGCGGCACGCCCGCTGTCGATCGAGCGCTGCGCGGCATGCAGAAGCCCGACACAGACGAACGACTCGACCGGGTACTCCTGCCAGCCCACGGGTGCAGCCAGCTTGCCGTCGACGGCGTCCAGCAGGATCTGGTCCTCGGGACCGAGATTGTCGGGGATCCCGAGCCGCGCCGCGAGTTCCAGGCACTCGTCCCGGAGCCGGTACGACGAGCCGACCGCGATGCCGGTGAGCCGCGGGTCGATCAGCACCGGCGCGATGTCGACCGGCACGTAGAAGCCCTCGGTGTCGCGGTGGTGCAGCAGGTGGTCGAAGGCGCTGGCGGCGTCGTCCGGGGCGCCGATCGTCTCCAGCGGACCGTCGACGATGACGGCGTGCCGCGGCCCCCGCTCGTACGCGGCCATCAGTACCGGATCGTCCGGCGCGTCCTCGCCACCCGGCGCCGGCAGCTCGCGCCCGTCGGCGAGGTGGGCGGCGATGCGGCGCAGGTAGTGGAGGCCGACGTAGCCGAGCATCTCGTACGCGTCGAAGTCCTGGTTGATCTCGAGCGGCTCGTCCCACGGCGGGAGGTCCGCCTCGACCAGCGCACGCCGCACGGCGGCTACCTCGTCGGCATACTCGGTGAGGCTGTCACTCTCGTCCTCGTCGAGCGAAGCCGCGTATCCGACCACTACTTCCAGGCCCATGGCGACATCCTCGTGCAGCGATGGGCCCGGCGCCTAATTGGGGCGGTGCCGCGCCCCGAAGAGGATGTCGTCCCAGCTGGGCAGCTCGGCGCGGCGTTCGCGGGCGTGCGCGGCCTCGTCGTCGTCGACGACGGGAGGCGACGCCTGCCGGCTGATGACGGTGCGCTCGGTCCTGTTTCGCAGCACGGACAGCGACGGGATCGTCGGGCCGTCGTGCTCGTGGTCGTCCTCGGTGTCGAAGTCGTTGGCGGCGGCGATCCGGGCGGGGATCGGCGGCAGCGGCTCGTCCTGGCCGAGGATCGTCTCCGGCTGCTCCGTGGAGAGGAACTGCGCCATCTCGTCGGCCGGTGTGACGACCGACCTGGGCTTGTCGAGATCCCAGATGGCATGCGCCGTGGCGTGACCGGACGGCCACACCGCGGTGACCCGCCACGTGCCGTCGTCCTTGCGGTACGCGTCCCACGCGACCGCCTGCGGGTCGACGTTGTGGCTGCTGAGCCGATGGTCGGCGACCTCGCCGAGCGACGCGCCGTTCTCGGCCGTGCGCAGGCGCGTGCGCCGGGCGAGCTGCGCGATGGCGGCCCGCTCCTGGAGCACGGGACCCGCGAACCGGAGCACCTTCTCGACGGGGACGTTGGCGACTCTGGCGACCTCTTCGGGTGAGTCGCCGGCACGGATGCGTGCCTGGATGTCGCGGGGGGTCAGCGAGGCCTCGACCTCGATGGGGAAGTGCCCCTGCGCAGGATTCTGCTCACGCCGCACAGCTGCAATGACCGCCTCGTCGATGGCGAGGGAGAGCATGCGCCCTACCTCGTCGGTGAGAATCAGCGCTTTTCCGTCTTCGGAGAGGGCGACGAACCGTAGTGGACGCACCGTGGTTCCTCCCTCCCGATGGGGGCGCTAGCACATCACTTTAGGGGAGCCGTTCCTGGTACGCCCGGACATTCTCCGTGTGTCGGCCGTCCGACCAGCCTCCTTATCGTCACAGGAGTCGTCACTCTCTGCTGAGGAGGTGGCCGTGAACAGCAACATCATCGGGCCAGCCGCCGGCGTCACGTGGCCCGCTGCCGTCCAGCGATTCTGCTAGCCGGCGGTCGTCAGTACTCCCGTGGAGGGTGCGCTCTCCCCGGCCGGCAGATACGCGCTCACCGCGAACTCGTAGGTGTGGCCGTCCAGCAGGCGCGTGATCGTGGTCGCGGTGCCGTGCCTCGGCTCGCCGAGCTTCCCGAAATGTGTCTGGCCCGCGGTGACGTCCCGCCGGTAGATCCAGTACGACGCCCGGGGATCACTGCCGCGCCAGCGCAGCATCACGGCGTCGTCCTCGGGCGTCACCGTCAGCCGGGTCGGCGCGGGCGGCGCGCTCGATGGCCGCGGCGGCCAGCTGATCTCCAGGAACCTCGGCCGGTACACGCGGGCGTCGAGGTACGCGGCGTCTGGGTCGAGGCTGTTGACGTTGTACGAGATCACGAGGTTGCGGTCCGTGCTGAGCGACGGGTGGATCCGGGTGTCGTAGACGATCCGGTCGCGGCTGGCCTCGGGTGCGGTGTAGAGCCAGGTCTGCGCGGTGAACGGGCCGGTCGGCGAGGGCGCCCGGTAGGCCACGACGTGCGGGCTGAACACGACGTTCGACTCCTGCGTGACCAGCACGTACTCGTCGCCTACGCGTGTCACGCCGTAGCCCGAGCCGACGCCGCTGAGCAGCCGCGCCGACCGGTTCTGGTCGGTGGACCAGCCGGAGCCCGTCCAGAACTCCCACGCGCCCAGCACACCACCGTCGGCGACCCTGGCGACGTGCGCGAACTTGGACTCGCCGACGTGCTCTGTGCCGTAGACGTAGGTGTGGTCGCCGTCGGCGATCGACGCGGAGCCCCAGCCGATGCGGTCGCCGAGGGGCAGCGTGCGGAGGTCGGTGAGGTTCAGCGCGGGCAGCCCGAAGGTGGCCACGGCGGTGCCCGACATCCGGACGTCGAGCGCGCCGCCGCCCGTGCGGTCGTAGGTGTTGTAGAGCACGCGCAGCTCGTCGCCGTCGACGAACGCCGCGCCCACCCAGTGCAGCGGCGTGGACGAGCCCACCAGCGGCGCCGGCTGCAGCAGAGTGCCGCCGTGGAGTGTGGTGAGCGTGTCGCCGTCCTGGACGACGAGCGAGTTGTGGACGAACGGCGCGTCGAGCGGCCGGGTGCCGTCGTCGTTCACCGTCCCGAGGAACGTGTCCGAGAAGAACCACGCCGTGCGGCCGTCCGGAAGCTGGACGGAGACCGTGCTGTCCCCGCCCGACCACTGGTCGCCCCTGTCGCCGTAGCTGTTCCAGAGCGCGTTGAGCGCCCCGTGCTGTCGCGCCTCCACGCGGAGCAGCCCGGGCTGCGGATCGGGGGTCGGCGGAGGCTCCAGCGCTGAGCCGGTGAGTACGAGGAGCACCGCCAGAACCCAGACTCGCGCGCGCCAACGGTGAGGGCTGGCGCGCGCGATCATCCGCCCACTGTAGGGCGCACGCCTAGGAGGCGAGCTTGGCGACCACGTGGTCGATCGCCGCGGTGAGCTTGGCGACGTCCGCCGGGTCGACGCTGGGGAACAGCGCGATCCGCAGCTGGTTGCGGCCCAGCTTCCGGTACGGCTCGGTGTCGACGATCCCGTTCGCACGCAGCGTCTTCGCCACCGCCGACGCGTCGACCGACGGGTCGAAGTCGATCGTGGCGACCACGTTCGAGCGCTTCTCCGGATCCTTGACGTACGGCGTGGCGAACTGGCTGTTCTCCGCCCAGCCGTAGATCGTGCCGGCCGACTCGGCGGTGCGGGCGGTGCACCAGTCGAGGCCGCCGTTGCCGAGGAACCAGTCGATCTGCTCGGCCATGACGAACAGCGTGGCCAGAGCGGGCGTGTTGTACGTCTGCTCCAGGCGCGAGTTGTCGACCGCCGTCTTCAGGTCGAGGAAGGCCGGGATGTAGCGGTCGGACGCGGCGATCTCCTCGACCCGCGCGATGGCGGCCGGGCTCATCAGCGCGAACCAGATGCCGCCGTCGGAGCCGAAGCACTTCTGCGGCGCGAAGTAATAGACGTCGGACTCGGCGATGTCGACGGCGAGACCACCGGCGCCCGAGGTGGCGTCGTGCAGCATCAGCGCGTCGGTGCCCTGCACGCGCTTCACTGGGACGGCGACGCCGGTCGAGGTCTCGTTCTGCGGCGTCGCGTAGACGTCGATGCCGTCCTCGAGCTGGAACTCCGGCGCGTCACCCGGCTCGCTGGTGATGATCGTCGGGTTGCCGAGGTGCGGCGCGATCTTCACCGCCTTGGCGAACTTCGAACCGAACTCGCCGAAGCTCAGGAACTGCGCCCGGTCCTTGACCAGCCCGAACACCGCGGACTCCCAGAACGCCGTGGTGCCGCCGTTGCCCAGCACCACCTCGTAGCCCTCGGGCAGGCTGAACAGCTCGGCCAGGCCCTTGCGGACCCGCGCGACCTGGTTGCGAACCGTGGCCTGGCGGTGCGAGGTGCCGAGGTAGGTGGTGGCCACGCCGGCCAGGGCCTGCACGGCTTCCGGGCGGACCTTGGACGGGCCCGGATCCGAAGCGACCGTCAGCGGGCAGCAGGTCCGCGGGGATGGTGATCGGGGCGTCGGTCACGGGAATGCCTCTCGTTGAGCGCGGGTCGGGGCGTCGGAAATGATCCTCGCACCGCCGTCAGTTCGATTCAGTCCCCGGGTGACCGCCGACACCGTGACGCTCGCCACGACGGCCTACGCAGGCGGTACGCGCCAGCCGAGCCAGACGGGCGGGATGACCAGTGAGCCCAAGAACCGTGTACGGCAGACCTTGGTCTCGGTCACGTCGTACGCCCGCGTCGACGCGAGCGTCGCGGACCGTCCATCCGTTGCGCGATCCCTCGGCGACGGGTTCCTCGCGACGGGAATTCGGACCTGCGGCATCATCGCGTCCGTCGTCGGCGCGGAAGTGGCCGTGGCACGTGTAGTGGTCGCGTCGAGCGCTGTCTGGCGGCCGCGCTGGCCTCGCCCCTACGCGTGTGCAGCACGCCACCGCCCGGTTCAGTTGCGGAGTTTCGAGGGTTCGGGCGCCGCCGCGACCCTCGAAACTCCACCACCCGAGGGCGAGGAGGCGCGACCGGCGGGCGATCGTCACGTACGCGAACGCCGCCACGGCGACCAGGGCGCCGCAGAAGTACCAGATGGGCGCCGGCCCGGTCGACTCCGCGACCCGCATCAGCGTGATGCTGCCGAGCGCGCCGGCGAGCTGCAGCACGAGGGAGTCGAGCGAGATCACGGTCGCCCGTTCGCTCGCCTCCGCCTCGCGGTTCAGCAGTTCGGACGCGGCCGGGCTGAGCAAGCCGAGCCCGGCGAAGATCGTGGCGTACGCGGCTCCGGTCGCGACCAGCCCCGAGCCGCCATCCAGCAGGACGCTCGCACCCAGACCCACGAGTCCCACGCCGCAGGTCAGCAGACCGGCGATGGCGAGCCGTGCAGATCGTGCCGCGCGAGCCGCCGGACCAGCGGCGCGATCGCGCTGCCGGCCGACGAGGCGCCGAACCCGATCGCCGTCACCACCGCGTACCCCGCGCTACCGGCCGAGGCGCCGCCGGTCAGCATCGCGAGCCGGCCCGGGGTGAGCAGTTCGATCGCGTTGAGCGAGACGCCGAGCGTGAACGTGCCGGCGAAGATCAGGCCGAGTACCGGGCTCGCCGTGGCCACCCGCAGCCCTCGCACCACCGTGCGTGGGGTGGCCGCGAGCACCTCCGCCAGCCTCAGCCGCTGACGGGGGACGGGTTCCGGCAACGTCAGGAGCACCACAACCAGCAGGCCCGCCGTCGCGATCACCGCGAGCACCGCGGGCATGGCCAGCGCCAGGTTCTCGTCCCAGCCGGCCGCGCGCAGCCCGAGCGGGACGAACCCGCCTGCCAGCACGCCGATCGCCAGCGCGGCAGAGCCGGCCGCGTGACCCCAGGAGATGCCGGTGCTCAGGTCGGCGTCGGGGTCGGTGGCGTGGACGGTGTCGACGTACCAGGCCTGCGCCGGACCCGACGACAGCGCCCGCCCGACGCCCTTCAGCGCGGCCGACGCGGCGAACAGCCACGCCGAGTCGGCGGCGGCCAGCACGGCGAGCGCGACGAGGTTGAACGCCGCCGCGAGCACCAGCACACCGCGCCTGCCGAGCGTGTCGGCGAGCGCGCCTGTGGGTAGCTCCAGCGCCACCACGAGGACACTGTGGACGCCGACGACCAGGCCGATCGTGCCCAGGTCCAGGCCGCGGTGCGTCATCAGCAGGATCATGATCGGCATGTGCAGGCCGACCGGTAACCAGTTGAGGCCGCTGACCAGCGCGTACCGGCGGGCGGCAGAGAGCGGGCTCATAAGGGGTACTCCCGGAACGGATGGGCGGCGAAGTACACCGCGACCTGTTCGGCGTCGGGCGCATCGGCGTCGCGGGCGGCGTACTCCTCGGCGAGCGCCGAGATCTGCTCGGTCAACGCGGCGACCGAGGCCGGCGTGAGGCGTACGGCCATGTCGCTCTGGCCTGCGACGCGCTGCCACTCGGGGCCGTACGAGTCGGACTGCTCGTGGAAGGCCTCAGCCACCCGGGTCGCGAACGACCGTTGCCGTTCGCGCATCCAGCGGGTCGCCTCGGCGCCTTCCGGATCGCCGGCCAGAACGGTGTCGGACCAGCTCGTGTACCGGTGCCTGGCTCGCCAGCGCTTGTCACGGGCGTTCGGCTGGTCGGGATCTTCCTCGACATAGCCGAACCGGGCGAGTTGCCGCAGGTGGTAGCTGGTGGACCCGCTGCTCTCGCCGAACCGCCGGCCCAGTTCGCTCGCCGTCGCCGGCCCTTCCAGGCGTAGCGCGCCGAGCAGCCGCACCCGCAGCGGATGCGCGACCGCCTTCAGCGTGGCGGCGTCGGCGACGTAGTAGGTGTCATCCCGGCTCATGCGGTCCAGCGTAGACCGCAAAGACTTCTTTGCAAAGAGTTCTTTGCGGACTACGCTGGACCGCGCGACCGCGCGGCGGTGTTCGGGGAAATCGCCGGTGGCGGCCCGGCGTGTCAGCGCAATTTCCGCGAACACCCGGCGCAGGCCGCGCCGCCCGCACGCCTAGCCTGGCGCGCATGGATCTCGTGACGATCGTGACCGGCGGCAGTCGCGGCATCGGCGCCGCCACCGCACGCCGCCTCGCAGCCGCCGGCCATCGCCTCGTGATCAGCTACCGCCGGGACCGTGCGGCCGCCGACGAGGTCGCCGCGGCGACGGGCGCGATCGCGGTCCAGGCCGACGTCACGAGCGAGGAGGACGTCGACCGTCTCTTCGCCGCAGCAGCCGCGCTGGGCCAGGTCACCGGGTTGGTGAGCAACGCGGGCGTGACGAGCCGGCTGGGCAAGCTCGTCGATGCGAAGGTCGAGGATCTACGTCGCGTCGTCGACGTCAACCTGGTCGGTGCCCTGCTCTGCGCGCGTCGGGCGGCGGCGGTGCTCCCGCGCGGCGGGGCGATCGTCAACATCTCGTCGGGTGCCGCCACGCTGGGCAGCCCCAACCAGTACGTGCACTACGCCGCGGCGAAGGCCGGGGTGGACGCCCTCACGATCGGGCTGGCGAAGGAGCTGGCGCCTGCCGGGATCCGGGTCAACGCCGTCGCGCCGGGGATCATCCGTACGGAGATCCATGCGGTATCCGGTGATCCCGACCGGCCGGACAAGCTGGCCGGCACGATCCCGCTGGGACGCCCCGGCGAGGTGGACGAGGTGTCCGGCGCTATCGCCTGGCTGCTCTCACCGGAGGCGTCGTACACGACGGGCGCGATCCTGCGGGTCACTGGCGGCCTATAACCCCCGCCGAGTTCCGGATTCTTGGGGGTCGGCGGAGCCGAAACGCCCCCAAGAATCCGGAACTCGGCGAGAGACTCAGACGTGGTTGATGCTGTCCCAGCCCTCGACGTCCTGCGGCTTGCGCGGACTCGGTCCGGTGTAGAGGGCGGACGGGCGGACCAGCTTGTTCAGCAGCTTCTGCTCGACGATGTGCGCGCTCCACCCGGCGGTACGGGCGCAGGTGAACATCGAGGTGAACATGTGCGCCGGTACCTCGGCGAAGTCGAGCACGACGGCCGACCAGAACTCGACGTTCGTGGCGAGCACGCGGTCGGGGCGGCGGGCAGTCAGCTCAGCCAGAGCGGCCTTCTCCAACGCCTCGGCGATCTCGAACCGGCGCGAGCCGAGCTCCTTGGCGGTGCGGCGGAGCACGCGTGCGCGCGGGTCCTCGGCGCGGTAGACGCGGTGGCCGAAGCCCATGAGCCGGTCGCCCTTGTCGAGCGCGTTCTTGACCCAGGCCTCGGCGTTGCCGGACTGCTCGACCTCGTCCAGCATCTTCAGCACGCGGCTGGGGGCGCCGCCGTGCAGCGGACCGGACATGGAGCCGATCGCGGACGAGATGCAGGCGGCGCAGTCGGCGCCGGTGCCGGCGGCCACGCGCGCGGTGAAGGTGGAGGCGTTCAGGCCGTGTTCGGCGGCCGAGATGAAGTACGCGTCGACGGCCTTGACGTGCGCCGGGTCGGGCTCGCCCCGCCAGCGGATCATGAACCGCTCGACGATCGTGTTCGCCTTGTCGATCTCGCGCTGCGGCACCGCCGGGAGGCCGATGCCGCGCGCCGACTGGGCGACGAACGACAGCGTGGTGACGGAGATGCGGGCCAGGTCCTCGCGGGCCTGCTGCTCGTCGATGTCGATGAGTTGGCGGAGGCCCCAGTACGGGGCGAGCATCGCGACGGCGCTCTGCACGTCCACGCGGATGTCGCCGGAGTGCACAGGGATCGGGAACGGCTCGGCGGGGGGCAGGCCCGGGCCGAACTTGCCATCGACCAGCAGCGCCCACACGTTGCCGAACGAGACGTGGCCTACCAGGTCCTCGATGTCGACGCCCCGGTACCGGAGAGCGCCGCCCTCGCGATCGGGCTCGGCAATGTCGGTCTCGAACGCGACAACGCCCTCAAGGCCCGGTTTGAAGTCAGACATACTCCGTCGCTCCCAGTCGTTTACGGCGGCTTGTGCGCGCCGGCCTGGTCGGCCGCCTTGTGGGCGGTCGTAACAATCCTGACTATCTTGCAACCCGCTGGTAGCGCAAGGCGAGGCGCCCTGCCTGTGTGATGTGCGACATTCCTATTTGGTCCAGTTTTTGACCTTCTCCGTACCCCGATCCTGGCCGCTCGGGCCGCAGTACCCCGGTCTCCGTGGACGCTGAGCCGGACATAGGGTCGGTACGGCGAGCGAGAGGGGGCACGGTGGCAGCCGAAGGGCCAGGTCCGAAGGGCGTCGGCAGGCTCGACCCCGAGCACGTCGCCCGCCTCGCCGCGATGCGCCGGATCTACGAGCACGGCGGGCTCGACGAGTCCGATCTCGCCCCGGACTGGCTCACCCAGTTCCGCGCGTGGCTCGACGACGCCATCGGCGCGGGCCTGTCCGAACCGAACGCGATGATCGTGGCCACCGCCACGCCGGACGGCGTGCCCACCGCCCGCACGGTCCTGCTCAAGGGCGTCGACGAGCGCGGTTTCGTCTTCTTCACGCACTACACCTCCCGCAAGGGGCAGCAACTGGCCGCGAACCCAGCCGCCAGCCTGGTCTTCCCCTGGCATCCGATCCAGCGTCAGGTGCTGGTCACGGGCGTCGCCGAGCGGGTCACCGAGGCGGAGTCGGACGCCTACTTCGCGTCGCGGCCGCACGGCGCCCAGCTCGGGGCCGTGGCGAGCAGGCAGTCGTCGGTGATCGGGTCCCGCGGCGAGCTGGAGGCTGCCCGCGACGCCCTCGCCGCCGTGTACCCGGACGGCACGCAGATTCCGCGGCCGGCGAGCTGGGGCGGACTGCGCGTCGTCCCCGAGTCGATCGAGTTCTGGCAGGGCCGCCCAGACCGGCTCCACGACCGGCTGCGGTTCCGGCTGGAGGACAACGGATGGGTCGTGGAACGGCTCTCACCGTGAGCGGTGAACATCCGCCGCCGACGGATGCCGCCGGCGTACCGGGCGAGGAGGCCGCGCCCACGGGTCTGATCCGGCGTATCGCGGTGGACACGCGGCCGCTGCGGCACGTCGACTTCCGGCGGCTCTGGGTCGGCCAGGGCGTCTCGTTCGTCGGGTACCAGCTGACGGCCGTCGCGGTGCCGGTGCAGGTGTTCGCTATCACGCACTCGTCGTTCTGGGTCGGGATGCTGGGCCTTGCCGGCCTGGTGCCGTTGATCGTCTTCGGGCTGTGGGGCGGCTCGGTCGCGGACGCGATGGACCGGCGGCTCCTGCTGCTGATGGCGTCCGCGCTGACCTGGCTGTGCACTGGTGCGCTGCTGGTCCAGGCGTTACTGGACCTGCGTAACACCGCGCTGCTGTTGGTGCTCGTGGCGGTGCAGTCGGCGGCGTTCGCCGTGTCGTCGCCCGCGCGGGGGGCGATCGTGCCTCGGCTGATCCCGGTCGACCTGGTGCCGGCGGCGAACACGCTCAACTTCACGATCATCAGCCTCGGTACGGTGCTCGGCCCGCTCGCCGCTGGAGTCGTCCTGGCGGAGTACTCGTTCGCGACGGCGTACGCGATCGACGCCCTGCTGTTCACGGTGGCGCTCTACGCGGCGTACCGGCTGCCGAAGCTGGCGCCGACGGGTGAGAAGACCACGCCCGGGCTCCGGTCGGTGATCGAGGGCCTGCGGTTCATCTGGACCAGGCCCGTCCTGCTCATGTCGTTCGCGGTGGACATCGTGGCGATGGTGTTCGCGATGCCGCGCGCGCTCTTCCCCGAGGTCGCCGACTCGCGGTTCGGCGGCGGGACGGCGGTCGGCTGGCTGTTCGCGTCGATCGCGATCGGCGCGGTGATCGGCGGCCTGTTCTCGGGCTGGATCGGCCGGGTCCGGCGGCAGGGTGTCGCGCTCGTCGCCGCGATCGTCGTGTGGGGCATGGCGGTGGCGCTCGCCGGGCTGGCGCGTTCGCTGCCGGTGGTCGTCGGTCTTCTCGCCGTGGCCGGCGCCGCCGACCTGGTCTCGGCCGTGTACCGGCAGACAATCCTGCAGGTCTACGCCCCGGACGAGATGCGCGGTCGGCTCCAGGGCGTGTTCATCGTCGTGGTCGCGGGCGGGCCGCGCCTCGGTGACCTGCGGGCGGGCGCGACGGCGGCGGTGGTTGGCGTCACGGCGTCGTGGGTCGGCGGCGGGATCGCGTGCGCGGTGATCGTCGTGATAGTCGCCCTGTGCTCACCGGCGCTGATCCGCTACGACGGCCGCGCGCCCACCGCCTGAGCCGCCACGGCGAGATCGTCGACGAGCTGCTCGAACCCGGCCTTGCGGTCGTCGTCGCGCATGCGGAGCACGGCGGACGGGTGCGTGGTGATGACCGCCTGGACGCCGTCGCGGAAGGGCAGCAACTCGCCGCGGTCCTTCGTCACCTTGTACTTCGAGCCGAGCAATGCGCTCACAGCCGTCGCGCCGAGGCACACCATGACCTGCGGGTTCACCACATTCAGCTCTGCGTCGAGCCACGGGTGGCAGGCCTCGATGTGCACCCGCCCGGGCTTTTCGTGAATCCGGCGCTTGCCCCGCTGCGTGAAACGGAAGTGCTTCACGGCATTCGTCAGGTACACCGCGTCGCGCTCCAGGCCGGCGGCCTCCAGCGCACGGTCCAGCAACGCTCCCGCTGGACCGACGAACGGCCGGCCCTGCACGTCCTCGACGTCGCCAGGTTGCTCGCCGACCAGCACTACTTTGGCGTCGGTCGGACCCTCGCCGAACACCGTCTGGGTGGCGTCCCGGTAGAGCTCGCACGCAGTGCACGCGCGCGCCGCCTTGACCAGCTGGTCGAGGTCGGCGCCGGACGGGATGTGAGCCGGTGTGACCACGACCGTTAGGGTGCCCCGACGGGAACGGTCTATACATGCCGAGCGAAGGGGAGCGGATGGCGTCGCGGTGGTCGGCACCTTCGGGGGCGCAGTGGACGATCAGTGCGGGCGCGCACCGCGCCACGGTGGTCGAGGTCGGCGGCGGGTTGCGCGAGTACACGGTCGACGGCGTACCCCTGGTGGACCCGTATCCGGAGACCTCGGTGTGCCCGCGCAGTGCCGGGCAGTTGCTCGCGCCGTGGCCGAACCGGCTCGGCGGCGGCCGGTACAGCTTCAACGGGGTCGCGTACCAGCTTCCGATTACCGAGGTGACCAGGGGGAACGCGAGTCACGGCCTGGCCAGATGGGTCGCCTGGCAGCGTGTCGAGCAGACGCCGGAGTCGATCGAGCTGACGTGTGTCCTGCCGCCGCAGCCGGGCTACCCGTTCGCGCTGGGGCTCACGACGAAATGGACCGTCGGCCCGGCCGGGCTGCGCGCCGACCACACGGCCGTCAACCTCGGCTCCGGCCCGGCACCATTCGGCTTCGGTGCCCACCCGTACCTGCGCGTCGGCGACTCGCCGCTGGACGACCTGGTGCTGCACCTGCCGGCGTCGGAACGGCTCACGGTGGACGAGCGGCTGCTGCCGACCGGGCGCGAGCCGGTCGCCGGCACGCAACACGACTTCGCCGAACCGGCGCGGATCGGCACGGTCGAGGTCGACACGACATTCACGGGGTTGGAGCGGGACGCCGACGGCTTCGCCCGGATCCGGCTCACCGCCGCCGGCGGTTCCGGCGTGGAACTCTGGCAGGGCGCTACCTTTGGCTGGGTGCAGGTGTACAGCGGGATAGGCCCGTCGGGATCACTGCGCCACACGCTGGCGGTGGAGCCGATGACCTGCCCGCCGGACGCGTTCAACTCCGGCGTCTCGCTGGTCACGTTGCAACCCGGCGATCGTTGGACCGGAAGTTGGGGGATCACGCCCCTCGGGTGAACCGGCACCCGGCAAGGACAGATGGAGGCAAGTGTGGAGCTCGCAGGGGTGTCCCTGAGGTACCACCGAGGCAGTCCCTGGGTGCTGCGAAACGTCGAGGCGAAGGTCGGACCGGGCGAGGCGGTGCTGCTCACCGGCCGCAACGGCGCGGGCAAGTCCACGCTCCTGCAGGTCATCGCCGGCCTGCTGCCGACCAGCCGCGGATCGGTCGTCGACCGGCCTGTGGTGGTCGGTTGGGTGCCCGAGCGCTTCCCCTCGCGGCAGCCGTTCACCGCCCGGTCGTACCTGGAAGGCATCGCCCGGGTACGCGGCCTCGACGCCGCCGCCGCGCGTGACGCGATCGGCACCTGGTCCGAGCGGCTGTTCCTCACCGGATCCCTCGACACCCGCCTTCCGGAGTTGTCCAAGGGCAGCGCGCAGAAGGTGAACCTGGCGCAGTCCTTACTGGTACGGCCGTCGCTGCTGGTCATGGACGAACCGTGGGAGGCCCTGGACTCCCAGACCCGCAACGAGCTGCCGATGATCATCACCGAGGTAATCGACGCCGGCGGCTGCGCGATCTTCAGCGACCACCGCGGCGAGGCCGGCGAACTGCCAGGGGTCCGGCGCTGGATCCTCGACGACGGCCTCCTCGCCGAACCCGAGGTGGGCGAGCAGGCCGCGCGGCACGTGATCGAGGTGATCGCGCCGGCGGCAGAGGCCGCGGCCACGGTGGCTCGGCTGCGCGCGGCGGGTTACGACGTGCGCGGGATCCGGCGCGACATGCCCGGCCGGCCGCGACGCGGTCCAGCCAGGCGCGACGGGCACCGGCTGGACGCCGCTGCTTCCTCGGGTGGGTCCGCCTCAGCGGGTGGGTCCGGCTGCTGGCTGGTGAGGCCGCTTCGGCTGGTGGGCCTGCGTCGGCGGGCGGGCCCGGCTCGGCTGGTGGGTCCGCTCGGCCGGCGGCTCCGGCTTGGCTGGTGGGCCCGCGTCAGCGGGTAGGTCCGCTTCGGCTGGTGGGCCCGGCTCGGTTGGTGGGCCCGGCTCGGCTGGCGGGGTCGCCGAGGGTGGTCATGGGAACGGTCGGTTGGCTCCCGACGCGGCGGCTGAGCTGGGCGGAATCCCGGCCGGCGGAACCGTGAACCAGACGAGCGAGCCGGCCGCGGCGGCCCGGAAGGGGACGTCGTGACTCAGGTGGTGGCGCTCTCCCGGATGCGGTTCGGGGGGTACGCACGGTCGCAGCGGGTGCTGGCGCCGGTGCTCGCTAGCCTCGCGCTCCTCGGCGTGCTGCAGGTCGGCGGTGCGGCGTCGGCGGTGGACGCGTACGGCGTCTCGGCCGTCGGACTCTTCGGGATCTTCGCGTGGCAGGCGAAGCTCGCGCTCGACACGGAACCGGACGCCCAGCGTCAGCTCTCGCAGCTCGCGGTCGGATCGGCGCGGCGCGAGGTGGCGGCCGGACTGCTGACGGCGAGCCTCACGGCGTTGCCGACGATCCTCGTCGGGCTGGTCGCGCCGTGGGTCACCGGCACGATCAGGCTGGCCGAGACGGTGACGATCGGCGACAACATCAACTCGATCCTCTTCGGGATCTGGGTGCACCTGATCTCGGCGATACCGGCCATCGCGGTCGGCGCGTATGCGAGCCGTGCGGTCACGCGCGCGCGGGGCTGGGGCGTGTCGATGCTGGTCGGCGCGTCGGTGATGGTGCTCGTCCTGGGCCTGAACGGCGCCGGGCCGCTGCGCTGGCTCGTGCCGCAGATCGTCGGCGCGATCAAGGCCGGCAACGACGGCGACCTGCTCGCGGGCCTGGTGATCACCGCCCACGCGATCGTGTGGTCCGCGTTGTTCCTCGCGGCGTACCTGGTGCTGCGAGCCCGCCGCCGCTGACCCGCCTGGCACCACAACGAACGAGCCGGCGCCGCAGTCTGCCGGCACCACAACCAAACGAGTCGGCGCCAGGCCCCGCTCGCACCACTACCGAAACGGACTTGCTGCGCAAAGTGGGGCAGCTCTGCCCGACGTAGGCACGGCTTCCCGAAAAGTCCGGTTCGTTCGGCGGCCGGCCGAGTCCGGTTCGTTCGCCCAGCGGCCGGGCAGTGCAGGCGCGCTGCCCCGAGCCACCCGGCTCGGAGCAGCGCGCCCCCTGAATCAGCGCGCCGCACCCCGCGTCAAAGCCCATGCGGTGGTGTTGAGGGTGTCCTGGATCCCGGTGAAAGGCTCGTTCGGGTTCAGGGTGTCCTCGTTGAAGTCGACGTCGATGTCGTCAGCGGTGCCGCCGATGCCATCCGGTCCGACGCCGTACAGGACCGGGAAGTTGCCGCCCTGGTCCATGAGGCTGGGTGTGGTGTTGAACTGGTCGACGTGCCAGCTGCCGAGGTAGTGGCCGGCTTCGTGGCTCACGACGTTGCCGAGCGCCTGCCCGATGAACGCCACCGGGTTGGAAGCAGGCTTGAGGTACGTGTTGAACGAGAAGGTCGCGCCGGCCGGGTCGCTCACCGCGTCGAGCAGGATCAGCGCGGTCTCCTCGTGCCCGTAGTTGCCCGGGTCGATCGACTGCGCGATACCGATCGTGTTGATCCCGGACTCGGCGATGGTGCCGCCGACGACGAGCCGGCTCACGTTGGGCTGGCCGAACGGGTCGGCGTGGTCGCGGCTGTTGAGGATCCGTACGGCGAAGTCGGGGTTGGTGCCCTTCGCCCGCAGGTCGGCGACGATGTTCTCGCGCACGGTGGCGAGTACGGCGTCGATGAGCGCGTCCTCGTCGTCGGGGGTGAGGCCCCAGCGGCCGAGGAAGCCGGAGAGCGGCGAGAGGTTGCGTACGCCTGGGCCGCCGAAGATGGCGGTGTTGACGCGGGCGCCGTCGAAGTCGACGAACAGCGTCTGCACTGTGCCGCGCGTGTCCAGCTCGGAGCCGGTGCGGTAGCCCTCAAGCGTGACGTCGTAGCGCCCGGCGCCGCTGGACACCTGGATCGTGTACCGCCCTGGCTTCGGGACGACGTACGAGGTCACCGCGTTGCCGCCGCCCGGCAGCGGCGACTGTGCCGCGTAGATTCCGGAGAAGTCGCCGGCCGAGCCGAAAGCGAGCCGCCTGGTGGAGTCGTAGACCGCGAGCGCGGCCGCGCCGCCGACTGACCGAGCCGCCGATGACGTCGCCGGCCTTCAGGTCGACCGCGAACGAGTCGACGTCGACCTCGCTGACGGTGATCGTCAGGTTGAACGGCCCTCGGTGCCGACGCCGACACCGCTGCCGGAGTCGAACGGGTCGGCGGGGAACGTCGTGCCGAACCCGAAGCTGGAGACCATCAGGTAGTACGTGCCGTCGGCGGGGATGCGGAATCGCAGCAGGCTGTCGAGGTTGGGGAACCCCTCGTCGTCGTTGACGGCGATCAGCGTGCCGGTGGAGTTGTACAGGCCGAGGACGGTGTCGAGCGGGCCGGTCGGCGTGTCGGTGTCGCCGACGAGCTGGGTGCCGGCCTTCAGATCAGTGAGGGCGTAGAAGTCGAAGTCACCCGAGGCGGAGCCGGCGCTGCCGTGCGGGCCGTCGCCGATCGTGCCGGTGGTGGTGACGCCCTTGCGCGAGGTGGCGATGCCGGTGGCGCCGGCGAGCGGGATGGAGCCGTTGTCCTCAGGAACCGCAGCGAGAGCGTCGGTGGTGACGGTCTCGGGCGAGAGCTGTCCGAGGATCCGGGCCTTGGCGTTCTTCCCCCGCCCGACGCCGAAGCCGGTGATCCGTTCCGCCGCGCTCAGAGCGTCGTTGGAGCCGCGGATACCGGCCGGTTCGCGCTCGTCGTGCAGCAGCGGTTGGGCGGCGGCGGCCTTGAGCTGGCGGCTGCGCGCGGCGGCGCGCGCGTCAGCCTTCTGGGCGAGCTGCCGCTCGACTCTGGTGAAGTCCACAGTGGAAAGGTCGGGCACGATGCCGCGGACCGGGTCGCTCGGGAGGGCCTTGCCCGAGCTGCCCTTCGGCGCGGTCTGCACGCCGGCGGCGAGCTGGCGGCTGATGCCGGCGGCCTTCTCCTCGGGGGTCACTTCGGTGCCGGGATCGGCGTAGGCGGGTGGAGACACGAGTGCCGCCGCAACGGCGCCTGCGGCAACTATCGATAAGGCACGTCGCATGGAGATTCTCCCCTCTGCGTCCTGTGCGCCCTGTCGACCCCGGTGGTCCGGTACGCCCCAGAACGGCGTCACGCTAACGCCGCCAACTGGGGCCTCCGGGGTGAAGTCGCATCCCTGACAAGAGTGTTGCTCTCGGGATTGATGTGGTGGTATTAGGTCAACCCGCTCGATTCGCCCGCCGGACAGCATCGCAACGGCGCCGCAACGGGCTACGGGCCCGGCCGGAGAGCGCGAGCCCGGCCCTTCACGACTGCGTCGGTACACAGACCTTGAGCAAGCTGGAGAACCGCATCCGCGCGCGGACCGATAAGCTGACCACCTCCAAGCGGTTCGAGAGGAGCCGAGAGCTTGATCTTCAAGGCGGTCAGCGATGGCCGGCCCTACCCGGACCATGGCCTCAGCCTGCGCGAATGGGCGGACATCCCGCCCCGGCCCGTTCGCCTCGCCGAACTCGTCACCACGAAGCGTGAGCTCGCCCTCGACCGGCTCCTCGCCGAGGACTCCACGTTCTACGGCGACCTCTTCCCGCACGTCGTCGAGCACGAGAACACGCTGTACCTCGAAGACGGCCTCCACCGCGCCGTGCGCGCAGCGCTCCAGCAGCGCACGAGCATCCACGTGAGGGTTTTCAAGCTTCAAGCCTGAAAGCTTCTCCGGCTACGCACGGCGGGAGCAGTCCTAGCGGCAGCCGCGCCACGTGGTCGTCGCCGGCTCCGCGAGATCCACCGCACGCTGGCCTCAGCGGCCGAGGGCGTTGATCGCCTCGGGGTCCACCGCGATCCAGATCTGCTCCGCGCGCGCCAGCAACGTTCCGTCGGCGCCGTACAGGGCGGATGAAGTGTGGCCCTTGCGGCCGTCCAGGCCGTGCGCGTGCCCGACGACGACGCACTCCTCGCCCGCAGCCGGTACGCCCGTGACCGTCGCCGTCATCCGTCCCAGCACCATGGGCCGGCCGGTGAGGTCGAACGACCAGCCGCCCGGGCAATCGAGCGCGGCCCACACGGTCGCCGGCGACACGTCGGTCGGCACCCATGGCGCGGCTACGCCGTCCTCACGCACGTGACCGGGGAAGATGCGCAGCCCGTCGCCGACCTCGCGATCCGGTCCGCACGTGTAGCAGCCCGGGAACGGGTGCTTGACGAAGCCGCCGTAGCTTTCGGTGGCCTTCACCGCTACGTCGTACGGAACCGGCTCTGGCACGGGCCGGGTCAGCTCGCCGGGAGCCGCCGTAGCGACCAGCGCATCGCCGCTCTCGAGCCGCAAGCCGGAGCCGTCCGGCACCACGTCCAGCGATGTTTCCAGCGGCGGCGGCTGGCGCAGCGTGACGGTCGTGACCACCGTGCCGAGCGCGCCGGCGAGCAGGCCGCTGGTGTATCCGCCGTTGCCGGACCGGTCCGGACCGCGGAACCGCCGTGTGATGATCACCGTTCGATCGTGGCACGACTCACCTCAGGCGGAGGCGAACGCGTCCGCCAGGATGTCCAGACCTTCCTTGAGCAGCGCGTCGCCGATCACCAGCGGCGGCAGGAAGCGCAGCACGTTGCCGTACGTGCCGCAGGTGAGCGTGACGAGACCGGCGGCATGGCACGCCTTGTTCACGGCAACGGTGGCCTCGGGGTTGGGCTCGGTCGTACCGGGCCTGACCAGCTCGACGGCGACCATCGCGCCCCGTCCCCTAACGTCGCCGATCACCGGGAACTGCTCGGCCAGCTCGCGCAGCCGTCCGGCGAGCGTGTCGCCGATCGTGCGAGCCCGCCCGGCCAGATCATCGGACTCCATCGTCCCGATCGCCGCGAGCCCGGCCGCGCAGGCGACTGGATTGCCGCCGTAGGTGCCGCCGAGCCCACCGACGTGCGCCGCGTCCATGATCTCGGCGCGTCCGGTCACCGCCGCGAGCGGCAGCCCGCCGGCGATGCCCTTCGCGGTGGTGATCAGGTCCGGGACAACGCCCTCGTGGTCGCACGCGAACCGGTCGCCGGTGCGGGCGAAGCCGGTCTGGATCTCGTCCGCGACGAACACGATGCCGTTGGCCCGGCAGTACTCGGAGATCGCCGGCAGGAAGCCGGGCGCGGGCTCGACGAACCCGCCCTCGCCCTGGATCGGCTCGATCACGACGCACGCCACGTTGCCGGCGCCGACCTGCGTGTCGATCACGGAGATGGCGCGTGCGGCGGCCGCCGCGCCGGACGGGTCGAGCCCGGCGGCGGCGTCGCGGTACGGGTAGCTCATCGGCGCGCGGTACACCTCGGGCGCGAACGGCCCGAACGAGTGCTTGTACGGCATGTTCTTCGCGGTGAGCGCCATCGTGAGGTTCGTGCGGCCGTGGTACCCGTGGTCGAACGCGACGATGGCCTGCCTGCCGGTGTGAGCCCGCGCGATCTTGACCGCGTTCTCCACCGCCTCGGCGCCGGAGTTGAACAGGGCGGACCGCTTCTCGTGGTCACCGGGAGTGATCCGGTTCAGCGCCTCGCACACAGCTACGTAGCCCTCGTACGGCGTCACCATGAAGCACGTGTGGGTGAACGCCGCCGCCTGGGCTGCCACCGCCGAGGCGACGGCCGGGTTGGCGTTGCCGACGCTTACGACCGCGATCCCGGACCCGAAGTCGATGAGCGAGTTGCCGTCGACGTCGACGAGGACCCCGCCGCCTGCCGCGGTGACGAAGACCGGCAGGCCGACGCCGACACCGGCCGCGACCGCGGCGGTACGCCGTTCGAGCAGCTCACGCGAGCGCGGCCCGGGGATCTCGGTGACCAGGCGCCGCTCCTGCGGGAGCGTGGGTCCCCCGGTGACAGGCGTCGTCGAGATGTCGGTCATGTCAGCCTCCGAGTCCGTCGGTCGAGTCAACGCTACGACCCCTACCCGGGCGCGGCAGATGTCGTGACGGCGCAGGTCGATCCGCATCGTTGTCCGCCATGGACAATTACTCTGGGACGATGGCGCTCACGCTGGCACAACTCGTCGCGGATCCGTCGCTCAGCCTCACCGTGTCGGCCGGCGGTGAGGAGCGGCTTGGCACAGAGGTGCGGTGGGTCCACGTCAGCGAGTTGTCCGACCCCACCGAGTACCTGGAGGGCGGCGAGTTGCTGCTCGTCACGGGCATGGGCCTCAAGGCCGGCTCGATGACCGAGTACGTGCAGCGGCTGGTCGAGGCCGGTGTGGTGGGGCTCGGGTTCGGCGTCGGTGTGGTGCACCGCACGGTGCCGGCCACCCTCCGCAAGGCCTGCGACCAGCACGGACTGCCGCTTCTCGTCGTGCCACGTCCGGTGCCGTTCCTGGCGATCTCCAAGGCTGTCGCCAGCGCGATCGCCAGGGAGCAGTACGAAACCCTGGCCGCTGCGTACGACGCTCAGCACGCGCTGACCCGTGCCGCGCTCGATCCGGACGGTGCTGCTGCCGTCGTCACCACCCTGGCGCGGCTGATCGGCGGCTGGGCGGTTCTCACCGATGCCGCCGGTCGCCCGGTGCATGCGCAGCCGGCCGCCGCCCGCCAGCGCGCCGCCGCCCTGAAGAGCGAGCTGGCCCGGTTGCGCGGCCACGGACCGCGCTCGTCAGCGGCGCTGGCCGAGGGCGGCCGCGAGGTCGTGATCCAGGGTCTCGGTGCCGGCGGCAGGCTGCGCGGGTTCCTCGCGGCCGGCACCGAGGGGCGGCTGTCCGCAGTGGACCGCACCGTCGTCACCCTTGCCGTGCCGCTGCTGGCCCTGGCGCTAGAACGGTCCCGGCGGCTGGCCGGCGCCGAACGTTCGCTCCGGGCGGCGGTACTCGACCTCGCACTCACGGGGGCAGGCGCCGTGCGGGCGACCGCAGCGCTGCTGGTCGGTCCGGCCGTCGAGGGCGACTGGCTGGTCGCCGTGGTTGCGCCGGTGACCGAAGAACCGGGGGAGTCGCTGGTCGCGGCGCTGGAGGACGCTCTGCCGCCCGCCCTGATCCGGCTCGACACGCAGGCGGTCGTGGCAGCGGTACCGGCCGGGACCGACGCGCTCCAGGCGCTGATCGCCCGGCGTACCGACCTGGTTGCCGGTGTCTCGTCCGTGTACCCGTTCGCGCAGCTCGCGACGGCGTACGACGAGGCCGACCGCGCGCTCGCCGTGGCCCGCCGGGACGAGCGCCGCATCGTCCCGTACGCCGAGATCACCGAGGGCGGGCTGCTCGGGCTGCTGGCCGGCGACGCGGTCCGGGCGTACTCGGAGGCGCTGCTCGCCCCGCTGGCCGAGTACGGCGCGCAGGCTCGCGGATCGCTGGTCGAGTCGTTGCGGGTGTGGCTGGCGCACAACGGCCAATGGGACACCGCCGCCGCGGAGCTAGGCGTGCACCGCCACACCCTGCGGTACCGGATGAGCCGCGTCGAACGCTTACTCGGACGACCCCTCAGCGACGGCGGTACCCGGATGGAGGTGTGGCTCGCGCTCTCCGCGACGGCAGGTCAGCGACCGGCGAATTAGCCCCGGCGGACAATGTCGGGTGCCGCAGTGGGTAATAGCCTCGTGAGCAGGGGACCCGAGCCGAGGAGCACCGATGCCCGAGATCACGCCGTTCTGGCTGGCCGGCCGCGCGACCACCGGGGACGAGACATTCACGATCACCCACCCGTACGACGGACGTGTCGTCACCGAGGTCGCGGTGCCGACGGAGGCGCAGGTCGAGGACGCGATCGCCGCTGCCGACGCGGTGCAGGCCGAGGCCGCCGCGCTGCCCGCACACGTGCGCGCCGCCGCGCTCGACCACGTGTCGCGCAGCCTCGCCGACCGTGCGGAAGAGGTCGCGAAGCTGATCACCGCCGAGAACGGCAAGCCGCTGAAGTGGGCCCGGCTTGAGGTGAGTCGCGGCATCTCCACGTTCCGCTGGGGGGCCGAGGAGGCACGGCGGTTCGGCGGCGAGCTGCAGCGGCTCGACACCGACCCGACGGCGACCGGCCGGGTCGGTGTGATCCGGCGCTTCCCGCGCGGGCCGGTGCTCGGCATCTCGCCGTTCAACTTCCCGCTGAACCTCGTGGCGCACAAGATCGCACCGGCCGTCGCGGTGGGCGCGCCGATCGTCCTCAAGCCGGCGCCGAAGACCCCGCTCGCCGCGCTCCTCCTCGGCGAGCTGCTCGCCGAGACCGATCTGCCCGCCGGAATGGTCTCCGTGCTCACCGTCCCGAACGACCGCGCCGCCGGGCTCACCGCCGACCCTCGCCTGCCGGTGGTGTCGTTCACCGGGTCGGGGCCGGTGGGCTGGTCCATCAAGGACAGCGTGCCGCGCAAGCACGTCACCCTCGAACTCGGCGGCAACGCGGCGGCCGTCGTGTGCGCCGACTACGGCAGCGAGACCGACCTCGACTGGGCCGCGACCCGCATCGCAACGTTCTCGAACTACCAGGCCGGACAGTCGTGCATCGCCGTGCAGCGGGTGCTGGTCGACCGCGCCGTCTATGACGAGCTGCTGCCCAGACTGCTGGCCAAGGTAGAGGCGCAGAACACCGGGGATCCCAACGACGACGCGACCGACGTCGGCCCGATGATCAACGTCGAGGCCGCAGAACGGGTCGAGACGTGGGTCAACGAGGCCGTCCAGGGCGGTGCCAAGGTGCTTACGGGCGGTACGCGCGACGGCGCCAGCTACGCCCCGACCGTGCTGGTCGACGCGCCGCGCGACGCCAAGGTCACCCGCGACGAAGTGTTCGGGCCCGTCCTCACCGTTACGCCGTTCGACGGGCCGGACGAGGCGTTCGCGCTGGTCAACGACTCCGAGTTCGGGCTGCAGGCCGGCGTGTTCACGCACAACCTGCAGACGGCCTACGCCGCGCACCGCCGGTTGGAGGTCGGCGGTGTGATCGTCGGCGACGTGCCGAGCTACCGCGCCGACCAGATGCCGTACGGCGGCGTGAAGGGGTCCGGGACGGGCCGCGAGGGCCTGCGTTCGGCGATGGCCGACTACACCTACGAAAAGGTCATGGTCCTGACCGGATTGCAGCTCTGACCTGCGTATTTTCAGGCGCCGAGCGTCCGCGCGTTACGGTGGCCGGGTGAATTACCGAAAATGCTGGACGTTGCTGGCTGCTTCCACGGCGCTGATCGTCGCCGCGTCGGGGTGCACCGGAGGCGATGAGAAGAAGCCCGAGAAGAAGGCTGAGGGACCGCCGAAGATCGCCGCGCTGGAGCAGCTCGGTGAGGGCGAGGGCACGCTCGAACTGGTCGCCCGCGCCGGATATGTCGAGAACGGCTCCACCGACCCGAAGGTCGACTGGGTCACGCCGTTCGAGCAGGCCAGCGGGTGCAAGGTGAACGTCACCGTCGCCGACACGTCGGAGGAGGCGCTCACGCTGATGCGCTCCCGCAAGTACGACGCGGTGGCCGCGTCCGGCGACATCTCCGGCGTCCTGATCGAGGACGGTGTCGTCGCGCCGGTGAACACCGCACTCGTGCCGAACTACGCCGACGTCGTCGACGGGCTGAAGGACAAGCCCTGGAACTCGTTCGAGGGCACTGCGTACGGGGTGCCACACGGCCGGGGCGCCAACCTGCTGATGTGGCGTACCGATGTCGTGACGCCGGCACCCCAGTCGTGGGACGCCGTCTTCGCCACCGGTTCTCCGCACGCGGGCAAGATCACCGCGCACGACTCGCCGATGTCCATTGCGGACGGTGCGCTGTACCTGATGAAGACCCGGCCGGACCTCCAGATCACGGATCCGTACGCGCTGGACGAGACGCAGTTCAAGGCCGTCGTGGAGCTGATGAAGCAGCAGCGCGGCAGCATCGGCGCCTACTGGACCGACTACACGTCGCAGGTGCAGGCGTTCAAGAGCGGCAGCACCGTGATCGGGTCGACCTGGCAGTCGATCGCCAGCCTCGCGCAGACGCAGAAGCCTGCCGGTCAAGTCGGCGGTGCCGACCGAGGGCACGACCGGCTGGTCCGACACGTGGATGGTCGGCGCCAAGGCGAAGCACCCGAACTGCGCCTACAAGTGGTTCGACCACGTGCTCACACCGAAGGTGAACGCGCAGGTCGCAGAGTGGTTCGGGCAGGCGCCGGCCAACCGCAACGCCTGCGCGCAGACGGCCGACAAGGCGTTCTGCACCACGTTCCACGCCACGGACGAGCCGTACTTCCAGAAGGTCTGGTACTGGCGCACGCCCGCCAAGAAGTGCCTCGACGGCCGCGACGTCGAGTGCACGGACCGCGAGGCTTGGGTCAAGGCCTGGTCCGAGATCAAGGGCTGACGACTCCCGTCGAGTTTCGGATTCTTGGGGGTCGGCGGCGCCTGGAACCCCCAAGAATCCGAAACTCACGTGGCGACGGTTGCCAGGCCGATCGCGGCGATCACGAGACTCGCTGCCGCCGCGATCCAGATGCGTCGCGTGAGGATCCGCACCGGCCGGACCGCGAGCACCTCGCCCCGGCGCTGGCCGACCAGCGCGATCGCGCCCACCGCCAGCCCGATCACGGCCACGGCGCCGACCGCGAGCGGCGCCGGCCAGTGCAACGCGGCGGATCGGGCGGCGAGCAGTCCGGTGACAGCGGCGGTGAGCACGGTCCTGCGCCAGGCCAGATCGGTGCGCTGGGTGTAGAGCGACACCGCGTCAAGCCGCCAGGACCGCGATGGCCAGGACGATCGCGCCGAACGCCAGCACGGCCGAGAGCGCGCCCGGGAACCGTGACGGGGGCAGGTCGGCGCCGAGCCGGATCGCCCGCTCGGACTGGATCCACCGCACCACCGCACGCCCCGCCGCGAACCCGCCGATCCCGATGAGCGCCACCGCGAGTGTCGTGCGCAGGTACGGCGGGTCTAGGTCGGGCAGGAACTGGTCGACAGCGATGCCGCCGCCGACCAGGGCCAGCGCGGTCCGGATCCAGGCGAGGAACGTGCGCTCGTTGGCCAGGGAGAAGCGGTAGTCCGGCGTGTCGCCGACCGCGGTGATGCCCGCCGAGGTGAACCATCTGAGGATGAACTGCCGCACGCCCTCAACCTAGTCTGCCGGCGATCACGGAAAATCCACCGATATGCACACAAAGCAGGTAAGCGTGGGTAGCGCGGTCGTCGCGCTGCTCAAGGCCGCCTCTGTGAAGCAGCTGGCGGTGCTGGCGCTGGTCGTCCTCGGCAGCGTGTTGGTGTTGATCGACGTCCTGGCGGGCGACCCGCCCAGCGCTCAGCCCGAACCTGTGGAGCCGACTCTCGGGGGAGAGCCCCGCGGTCTGCTGGCGCAGGTGATCGGTCAACCGGAGTTCGTCTGGTTCGCCGGGCTCTCTGTGCTGTCGATCGGCTTCCTCGTCGGGATGCTGTTCCTGTTCTGGCGCCACGTCCGCCGGTCCGGCTGACGCTCAGCGCGGTGACGGCGGGCTCGGCTTCCCTTCGAGGTGGGCGCCGGCCTCGACCGCGGCCCGCTCCGGGTCCTGTGCGCGGATCGCCTCGACCAGCCGAGAGTGGTCGACGTAGGACGCCGGATCCAGCTCGGTGCCGACGTCGGCGCGCAGCGCGTCGCGCACCACCTCGCCGAGGTCGGCGTACAGGTCGAGGAGCGCGGCGTTGCCGGCCGCGCTGACCAATGCCTGGTGCAGTGCGGAGTCCGCCTCGATGAACGCCTCGACGTCGCCGGACTCCCAGGCGTCCTCGCGCCTCTGGAACGCGGCATCGACGATGCGCAGGTCGGCGTCGGTGCGCCGGCGGGCAGCGAGCCGGGCAGCCTCGACTTCGAGGGCACGGCGCAGCTCGCGAAGGTCGCGCTGGCGGGCGTCGCCGTAGCGGCGGCGCATCACGGCGGCCAGTTCGCTGGTGGTCTTCACGAACGTGCCGGCGCCCTGGCGGATGTCCAGCAGGCCGGCGTGGGCCAGTGCGCGGACCGCCTCACGGACGGTGTTGCGGGCGACACCGAGCTGTTCGACGAGTTCCGGCTCGGTGGGGATCCGGCTGCCGATCGGCCACTCACCGGTCGTGATCTGCGCTCTGAGCTGCGCGATCACCTGGTCGACCAGCGGTGTGCGCTGCGGCGACTCCAGCGGTGACATCGGTCTCCCTCAATCGTCAGGTCATCCCATGATTGTATGATTGCCGTCATGGTGAGTAGGGAAACTGTACGCGTCCGTGGCCGCCGGGCGGTGTGGTTGCTGCCGTTGCTCGGCGTCGCGGTGGTCGCGTTCAACCTGCGTCCGCTGGTGACGAGCGTCGGGCCGTTCCTTGGCGAGGTGCAGTCCGAACTCGGCCTCACTGGCGCGACGACCGGGGCGCTCACCGCTCTGCCCGTGATCTGCTTCGCCGTCTTCGGCGCGATCGCCCCTGCGCTGGCCCGCCGATACAGCGCGCGCCGCACGGTCGCCGCGAGCATGGTGGTCCTCGCGCTGGGCCTCGCCGGCCGCTCGATCGCGCCCGAGCCCGCCTCGTTCTTCCTCGCCAGCGCCGTCGCGTTGGCGGGTGTGGCCGTCTCGAACGTGCTGGTTCCCGTCCTGGTGCGGCAGTACTACCCGGAGAAGATCGGCACCGTCACCGGTATCTACTCGATGGTGCTCTCTGTCGGCACCGCGCTCTCCGCGGCGATCACCGTGCCGGCGGCCGGCGCTGTCGGCCAGGGTTGGCGTACCGGGCTGGGCATCTGGGCCGTGACCGCGCTGATGGCGGTGGTTCCGTGGCTGGTCGCCCGCGCGCCCGACACCGAGCTGACCCGGCGCCGCGGCGACCGGCACGTGCCGACCGGCCCCGTCGTGCGGCCCAACATGTTCCGCAGCCCGACCGCCTGGGCGATGGCGGTGTTCTTCGGATCCCAGTCGCTCGGCGCGTACATCGTCATGGGCTGGATGCCGCAGCTTCTCCGCGACGCGGGGATCGACGCCACCCGGGCCGGCCTGCTGCTCGCGCTCACCACTGCGATCGGGATCCCGGTGTCGCTGTTGCTGCCGGCGATCGCCGCCCGCCTGCGTGACCAGCGTGCCGTCGCGGCCGGCCTCACGGTGGTCACGGCCGGTGGATACCTCGGGCTCGCGTTCGCCCCGGCCGCCATGCCATGGCTCTGGGCGGTGTTGATCGGCGTCGGCAACGGCGCGTTCCCGCTGGCCCTGGCCATGATCGGGTGGCGCACCCGCACCGCCGGCTACACGGCCGCGCTCTCCGGGTTCACACAGTCCACCGGTTACCTGATCGCCGCCGCCGGTCCGCTTGCGTTCGGGGCACTGCACGACGCCACCGGCGGGTACGGAATCCCGCTCGCGCTCACCGGGTTCTTCCTGGTGCCGCAGCTCATCGCTGGGCTGTTCGCCGGGCGTGACCGCAAGATCGAGGACGAACTGTCGCACCCGAGCGGTGCAATGGTCACGCCGGCACCGGTTGAGTTGTGGAGGTTCGAGGGTCGCGGAGGCCGCGGAACCCTCGAAACTCCACAAGTGGAGACTGCGAGGTAAGGAGCGCACGATGGTCGAGCGGTACGGCTGGGCGGAGGTCGCGAGCCCGATCGGGCCGCTCGGTATCGCGGTCACGCCGTCCGGGCTGGTGCGGATCTCGTTCGGCGCCGCCGACGCGATGGCCGACGACCTGGCGCGGCGCTTCCCCGGCGCGGAGCTCGGACTCGCCGACGAGGTCGACGCCGTCCGCCGCCAGCTCGACGAGTACTTCTCCGGTCGCCGGCGCAGCTTCGACGTCGCCCTCGACTGGCGGTTCAGCGCCGGGCCCCAGCGTGCGGTGCTTCAGCTCCTGCACGCCGGGGTCGGGTACGGCCAGACCGTGAGCTATCAGGAGCTCGGCACCCGCTCCGACCTCGGATCCACCATGCCGCCGCACGAGGTGCCGAGGGCGATCGGCGGCATCATGGGCTCCAACCCGATCCCCGTCGTGGTGCCGTGCCACCGCGTCATCGCGAGCGGTGGCGGGCTCGGCGGGTTCGGCGGCGGGCTGGAGACGAAGCGCCAGCTGCTCGCGCTGGAAGGCTCCCTCCCGCAAACCCTCTTCTAAGCATCGACGTGGAGCCCGTTTCTAGTACTGACGTGGAGCCCGTTGAGGTGCACCGATTGCAAGGCGGAAGAGGCGAAGCGTGCTTCAGCACGTGAGCCGACGACAACGCGGCAAGCGGTGTGCCTCAACGGGCCGCCCCCACAGGCCAGGTGTGGACTGGGTCGTTGGTGTGCATCAGCTCGATGTAGCGCCGGGTCATGCGCTGCAGGGCGGCGTGCCGGTCGAGGTTCTCGGCCTCGTCGATCGCGTGCAGCGTGTTGGTCTGCCAGGTGGCGCCGGTCTGGCCGGTGAGGCAGCGCTGTTCGATGATGCCGAGCAGGCGGTCGCGCTGCTCCGCGTCGACGCCCCAGCGGTCGAGTCCCTCGTACGCGAGGGGTAGCAGCCGTCGCAGCACCAGCTCGCTGGCCGGCACCTCTCCCAGCCCTGGCCAGAACAGCTTGGCCTCGACGCCGGTGCGCGCAGCGGCGTGCAGGTTGTCCTCGGCGGCGGCGAACGACATCCGTGTCCACACCGGACGTTCGGCCTCAGCCAGCGCGCGGACCAGCCCGTAGTAGAAGGCGCCGTTGGCCGCGATGTCGACCACCGTGGGACCGCTGGGCAGCACGCGGTTCTCCACCCGCAGGTGTGGCTTGCCGTGAACCACCGCGTACACCGGGCGGTTCCAGCGGTAGACCGTTCCGTTGTGGAGGGTCAGCTCGTGGAGGTGCGGGATGTCACCGCGGTCAAGGACCTCCAGCGGATCCTCGTCCTCGCAGATCGGCAGCAGCGCGGGGAAGTAGCGGCTGTTCTCCTCGAACAGGTCGAAGACGGACGTGATCCAGCGCTCGCCGAACCACACGCGTGGCCGTACGCCCTGCTCCTTCAGCTCCTCCGGGCGGGTGTCCGTGGCCTGCTCGAACAGGGGGATGCGGGTCTCGTGCCACAGTTCCTTGCCGAACAGGAACGGCGAGTTCGCGGCGGTGGCGAGTTGCACGCCGGCGATCGCCTGGGCGGCGTTCCAGTACGCCGGGAAGGTCGCGGGGCTCACCTGCAGGTGGAACTGCACGCTGGTGCACGCCGCCTCGGGCGCCACGCTGTCGGCGTGGGTGGAGAGCCGTTCGACGCCGTCGATCGCGATGTTCAGGTCCTCGCCGCGCGCGGCGAAGATCTGCTCGTTGAGCAGCGCGTACCTGGGGTTGGCCGAGAGCGTCCCGATGCCCAGGTCGCTCTCGCGGAGGGTCGGGAGGATGCCGATCATGACGGAATGCGCGTCGCGGGTGACGGCTGCCTGCTCGGCGTGGTTGAGGCTGTCCCGGATCGCCTGTTCCAGTTCGGCGGTGCCGGTGGCCGCGAGGCCCAGCGGCGGCATGTTGATTTCCAGGTTGAACTGGCCCAGCTCGGTGCACCACGCCGGGTCGGCGATCGCGTCGAGCACCTCGGCGTTCTTCATCGCCGGATCTCCGTGCGCGTCGACCAGGTTCAGCTCGATCTCCAGCCCGGCGAGCGGGCGGTCGAAGTCGAATCGCGACTCGCGCAGCATCCGCGCGAAGACGTCCAGGCATCGCCGCACCTTCTGCCGGTAACGGCGGCGGTCCTCGGAGGTGAACGTGGTGATGGGGACGTCCTTGCCCATGTGTCCCTCCCGGAACGGACCAGCACTGCGTGTAACTCTACGTTCGCACGCCGTGCCGCGCGCTGCCAGCAGAACCGCGGCGGCGATCCGTCAGGCTCCGCCCCCTACCTCCGGGTGGCGGTGTGCCTCGTTCCGCGCGTCATCCAGGGTCCGGCCGCTGATCGAAACATGGCGCCGCCGCACGATCACGATGGAACCCACGATCAGGGTCACGACCACGAGTACGCCGATGAGGATCTCCATGACGCCCTCCTTGGCTGTCAGGGATCGGTGGATCAGTCAGACCCCATGCCCCCTTCGTTCGTCCAGGGGGTCTCGGTCCTGATCTCCTTGAGTCGGCGTTGGTCCTCGACGTGGGTCTTCGCGGAGTGGGCGCCGGGCGCACCGCGCCTGCGCGAGAGGATGAGAGCAAGCCCTGCGATCAGGACCAGGAACACCAGTACGGTGAGCAGGATCTCCATGACGCCTCCAAGCGTCGAGATGACCCCGACGGTACGCCTGGAGCGCGCCGGCCCACAGCGGGCTGAACGGTCAGGCGACGGCGACGTTCTCGTGGCTGACGCGCTGCCGGGGGAGTCCCTTGCGCGGGCATGTGTGGAGCACCTGGAGGACCCACTGCATCCGCGCGACCGCCGTCTCCGGGTGCTCGCCGAACTCGGCGGCGACCAGCGCGGCGCAGTTGCGAGTGCCGCCGTGGCGGCGGACCGCGCGCCGGATGGCCTGCTCGACCTCGGCGGACGTGGGCGAGTCGGAGCGTTGAAGATCGGTGACGAACAGCGCTTCTGCCCTGGCGTCGTCGATGATTCCACCGGACATGATGGTCACCCCTGACCTGAGCTAGGTGTTGAGCCGGTGCGGCCGGACGGAGCGTCCGACCGCACCATAGAGATGCTCCTCACCCCGACCTACGTACCTCGAAGATGAGCAGTTCATGGTCCTGGGCTGTCAGGTATCCGTCAGACCGACCCGAACATCTGCGTCCAGTACGGGCTGCCGCCGCTGTTGCGGGCGAGACCCATGCCGATCGCCTTGGAGTCGCAGTTCAGGATGTTGGCGCGGTGACCAGGGCTTTTCATCCAGCTGTCGACCACGTCCTCCGCGGTGCGCTGGCCCATCGCGATGTTCTCGCCGGTCGGAGTCTCGTATCCGGCGGCCTTGGCGCGCTCCCACGGGTCGACGCCGTCGGGCGTGGTGTGGTCGAAGTAGTCGCGGCGGGCCATGTCGGCGCTGTGCCCCTGGGCGGCGGCGGCGAGACGGCTGTCCGAGTGGACGGCGCCACAGCCCTGCTTCCCCCGCTCGACGTTGACCAGTTCGACGACGCGGGCCTTGGCGGCCTCGTCGGCCGAGGACGGCTTCGCGGCCGGCTTCGGCCTCGGGGCCGGGTTCGCGGGCTTCGGCGCCGGCTTGGCCGGTGCGGGCTTCGGCGCCGCCTTCGGGCTCGCCGACGGGGACGGGGGAAGGGAGGGCGACGGCGAGCCCGACGGGGACGTGCCGGGCTTCGAACCGCCCTGCTCCTCGTTGCCGGTCTCGGAGGCGGGGTTCGGCTCGCCGGCCGCCACGTTCCGGTCGAGCTGGGCGTCCGGGGCGGATCGGCTGATGCTGTAGACGGAGTCCGACGAGTCCCGCATGGACCAGACGCCGACGAAGATCGTCACCAGGAGTAAGAAACCGATCGTCAGCTGACGAACGTGATGCACGAGGGGGCGCCTCTCTCTGTCTTCGATGGACAGCCCCTGACGCTAGGGGGTAACCGCCTGTGCAGCCCAGTCTCCTAATGCTGTCTTAAGGTATGAAGCAGGTGGACTTAACGGTCGGTAGGCGCAAGCTGCTGAGCGTATTTGCGCATATTCGTGTTGTTACGTTCCCGGCTTGCGACCGAAGACGTTCACCGCCGTGCCGAGCTCGGTCAGGCGGTACAGCGCCTTGGCGTCACGGTCGAGCAGGTTGATGCAGCCGGTGGAGCCGGAGGCAGTGCCGTACATCGGCTTGCTGGCGGTGTGGAAGCCGATGTCGTCGAGGAACTCCGCGTAGTACGGCTGCTCGGCGCCGTCCTCGCCCACCTCGCGCAGCTGCTTGTCGGTGATCCTGAAGCTGCCCGCAGGCGTCTCCTCGCCGGACTGCCCGCTGCGGATCGCGGTCGGGCCGAGCATGATCCGCCCGGACTGGACGACCCACATCGCCTGGTTGTTCAGGTCGACGCACACCGTGAGCCGGTCGCCCGGAGCCTGGCACTGGTCGTAGCGGATCGCACCGAGCTGGCGCGCGAGGAAACCGGTGGTCGCGTCCGCGAAGCCGGTCCGCGTCGGCACCTGTGCCCAGCGCTGGAACGACGCGATCGCCGCGCAGTCGATGGCGGACTGGCGCCCGTCTACGTCGACCCGGCCGTACCGGCCGGCGCGGGTGGCGAGGTACGCCTCCACATCGCGCTGGCCAGGACCCGTCGTGGCGCACGACTTTGCCGAGGCGGCCTTCGACGCGACCGGTGTGGAAGAGTCCGGACGGCTGAGCGCGAAGCCGATCGCCGATGTGGCGCCGATCGCCACGACGGCCAGGACGGCGATGCCGATGCCGAGGCGACGGCGCTCCAGCTTGCGGTGCCGGCGCGGGCCGGTGTCCTGGGCGTGTGGCAGGTCGCGTGACGTCGCTCGCCGGTTCCTGGCCTCCCGGTGCGGGGACTGCTCGCGGCCCTTGGCGTCGCGGCTGTCCCGGCGGAAGAAGTCACGGCTGGACGACACCCGGCGGCGAGCGGCCCGCGTGCGCACGGCAGGCATCTCGTCCGTGGTGATCGCCGACTGCTCCTCGACCGCCCGCGCTTCCGCGGCGCGCCGGGCGGCACGGCTACGCGTCGTCGTGTCGGTGCTGTCCGCCTGCTCGGCCGCCGCTCGGCGGGCGGCGCGGCCCGCGATGCTCACGACGGTCGCGCTCGGCGTCCCGTCGACGGGACGCGGCTGCTCCGCCTGCGGCCGGGGCTGGGACGCGCCCCGCCTGCGGCGAGGGCTCTCGCGCCGGGAGGTGTCGCGCCAGGCCGCGTCCTCGCGCGGACCGTCTCGCCACGTGCGCCCGCGCTGCGGACGGTTCCCCGTCGTCGGCGTGTCCTTCGGCGATGTCTCGGCGACGGTGCCGTGACGGCCGGTGCTCTCGCTGTCGGCGGGTGGCTCGCTCGGCTCGTATCGGTTCCGGACGATCGGCCCGTCGGGGACGTTCCGGCGCGGCATGTCACGACCCGCGATCGCCGGACCACGCCGCTCACCGGTCGTGTCGTCGGGCCGCCCGCCGCGCACGGCCGGGAACTCGCCGGTGGCGTGGCGGCCCGTGGGCAGCTCGCCGGTCGTCCGGCTCATCGTGGGGTGCTCGCCGGTGGCGTGTCGGCCCACGGCCGGGTGCTCCCCGGTCGCGTGCCTGCCGGACCGCTCCGGCTCGGGGGAGCGGCGTCCGGACTGGTGCGGCTCGGGGGAGCGGCGTCCGGACTGCTGCGGCTCGGGGCGGCTGGCGCGAGGAGGTTGCGGGGTCGGCTCGGGGGACCGGCGGCTGGCGCGAGGAGGTTGCGGGGTCGGCTCAGGCGAGCGGCGTCCGGCGCGAGGCGGTTCAGGGCGGCGGACGGGCGGCGGCTCGGCTGCGGCCCGGCGGACGGGTGGCGGCTCGGCTGCGGCTCGGCGGACGGGTGGCGGCTCGGCTGCGGCTCGGCGGGAGGTCTGCGGCGGCTCGGCGGCACGGCGTGCAGCGATCTTGCGTTCGGCGGCCTCGCGGCTCGCGGCCGCACGGCGGATCAGCTCTTCGGCGGGCGTCCCCGATCGTCCGGCGGCTTCACGTCGAACGTCGCGGCGCGGCGGGGTCGGAGCGGCGGCGCCAGGACGCATGGACCCGGTCGGCACGATCACCGTGAACTCGTCCTCGCGACGAGGCTCGGGACGGCGCCGCCGGCGGGCGGACGAGGAGCTGGCGGCGGGTGGTGGCACCTGGCGTGGCGACCCGGACGGATCGATCACAACTCGCCTCGGCATCGGGGTCCCCTCCGTGGTCGCTGCTACGTGCACGGGTCCGCGTACACGTCCAGGGAGTGGTACGGACGATCCGGCGGAAATGTTCGGTCCAATCCGTGCCAGTTCTGTTTCGGTCGCGACCACTCCGACCTGGGCATCTGTCCGATCGTCGCGCTCCGTTCACACCCGGTTCGCATCCCCGTCGCCGGACTGCGTTGGGCTGCCTGTCGGGTCCGGCGAGTGCCGGGGCCTCGAGGAGGAGAGATGTCCACATTTCGTCGTGCCGCACTGGCCGCCGTGCTCGCCGCCACGATGCTCGCCGGCGCGGCACCCGCCAGTAGCGCGCCCGCGTCACACGGGGAGACGGCCCGTCCGCTGGTGATCGGGCATCGTGGTGCCAGCGGGTACCGGCCCGAGCACACGATCGCGGCGTACAGGTTGGCGATCGCGCTCGGCGCCGACTACATCGAGCCGGACCTGGTCTCCACGAAGGACGGCGTGCTCGTCGCCCGGCACGAGAACGAGATCAGCGGCACGACGGACGTCGCCGACCGTCCCGAGTTCGCCGCTCGCAGGGCCACCAAGACGATCGACGGACGTGCCGTGACCGGGTGGTTCACAGAGGACTTCACGCTGCGCGAGCTGAAGACGTTGCGCGCCAAGGAACGGCTGCCGCAGATCCGCCCCCGCAACACCCTGTACGACGGCCGGTACCAGGTGCCGACCCTGCAGGAGGTCATCGACCTCGCCAAGAGCGAGAGCCGGCGCACCGGCCGCCGCATCGGCATCTACCCCGAGACCAAGCACCCGACGTACTTCGACGGGATCGGCCTGTCGCTTGAGGAGCCGCTGGTCCGCACGCTGCGCCGCAACGGGCTGGCGCACCGGCACGCCGCTGTCTTCGTCCAGTCGTTCGAGACCAGCAACCTTCGTGAACTGGACCGGATCATCGACGTCCCGCTGGTGCAGCTCATCGACGCCACCGGAGCGCCGTACGACCTGGTCGCCGCCGGTGACAAGCGCACCTACGACGACCTGGTGAAGCCCGCCGGCCTGCGCTGGATCGCCCGGTACGCGGACGGTGTGGGCGTTGCCAAGGCGCGGATCGTCCCGCTCGACGCCGCGGGCAAGGTGTTGCCGCCGACCACCCTCGTCCGGGACGCCCACCAGGCCCGGCTGATCGTGCACGCCTGGACGTTCCGCAACGAGAACACGTTCCTCGCGACCGACTTCAAGCGCGGCACCGACCCGGCCGCGTACGGCGACGCGTTCGGTGAGTACCGGCTCTTCCTCTCGCAGGGCATCGACGGCCTGTTCAGCGACAACCCCGACACGGCGGTGGAGGCAGTGACCACAGCGGACGCCGCCTGACGGCGTCGCCCACTGTCGGACTTTTGAGGGTCGACGGCGTCGCCGCACCCTCAAAAGTCCGAAACTCGGGAGGGGTGAGATGCGTAACGGTCGTCGCTGTTGTCCCCGGGGCCTGGGCAGGGCTACGGTTCCCGAGCCGCAGTGTTCGGGAAGCCGGTGAGATTCCGGCGTGGTCCTCGCCACTGTGACCGGGGAGCGTCGCTCCGCTTCGCCACTGGACCGCAGGTCCGGGAAGGCCGGAGAGGACGTGTCGATCCGGAAGCCAGGAGACCGGCTGCGGCACGCACCGCATCGCCACGAGAGATGGACGAGAGGATGACTGCCGATGTCTGAGCCCACCCCCCGCATCGCCACACCCGCCATCAGCGTTCCCACCTGGGCGTGGGCGCTGGCCCTGTTCGCACTCGCCGTCCTGTACCTGGTGGTGCAGGAGAACGGCGCCGTGCTCGCCGCCTCGTCCGAGTATCTTCACGAGTTCGCGCACGACGGGCGTCACGCCCTCGGCGTTCCCTGCCACTGATGGGCGCGACAGTCACGCCGATGGCCAGCGCGGCCACCGGCGGTTCCGAGCTGACCTTCGGCAAGGTGCTGACCCGCGGTCTCTACGCCGGCCTCGCCGCCGGTGTCGCCGCGGCGCTCGTGATGCTGTTGGTCGAGAAGCCGATCAAGGCCGCGCTGGCGGTCGAGGAGGCCCGGTCGGCGCCCGTCGAGCACAGCGGCGAGCATCACGAGGAGCTGTTCAGCCGGGCCACCCAGATCGTCGGCGGGATGCTCGGCGTACTCGTCGTGGCCGTGTCGATCGCGGTGATCCTGGCGATCGTGTACGCACGCGTGCAGCACCGGCTCCCCGCAGCCACCGACTTCGGCCGGGCCACGCTGCTCGCCGCCACGGGTTACGTCATGATCGCGCTGCTGCCAGCGCTGAAGTACCCGGCAAACCCGCCAGGCGTGGGAGATCCGGAGACCGTCGTCTCGCGCACGCTGCTCTACCTGTCGTTCCTCGGCGCGGGCCTGGTCGTCGCGTACCTCGCGTACCGCGCGCGTGACTGGCTGGCCGCGAAGGGCTGGTCGGGCGCGCACCGGTCGGCGGCTGTCGCGGTCGGGGTCGTGGCGGCGTTCGCGCTGATGTTCGTGGTGTGGCCGGCCAACTCCGACCCCATCCCCGACGACATCAGCGCGGGACTGCTGTGGGAGTTCCGGCTCGCGTCGCTGCTGCTGCTCACCACGTTGTGGGGCGTCCTCGGCCTGACGTTCGGCGTTCTCCTCACCGGCAGGAAGCAGTAGGCATACTTGGAGTCATGGCCAAACTGATCAGCAAGATCATGCGGTTCGTCCGCAGCCCGCAGGGTCAGCGCATGGTCGCCGAGGCGCAGCGCCAGGCGGCGAACCCGGAGAACCGCCGCAAGCTCGAACAGCTCCGTCAGCGGGTGGTCGGCCGCCGCCGCCTCAAGTAGGCACGGCGGCCCTTCACCTGATCCGCGGGCTGCGCCGCTCGACCAGCACCACGTCGCGCCACTGTCCCCGCAGACGGCCGATGCGGTCCCGCACGCCGACCACCCGGAACCCTGCTCGGGTGTGCAGGGTGAGGCTGGCGGTGTTCTCGGGGAAGATGCCCGACTGGATCGTCCAGATCCCCGCCGCCTCGGTCGACTCGATCAGGGCGGCGAGCAGTGCCTGGCCGGCGCCCTGCCCGCGAGCGGACGGGTCGACGTAGACACTGTGCTCGACCACCCCGGCGTACGCCGCCCGCTGCGACACCGTCGTGACCGCCACCCAGCCGACGACGTCGCCGGTGCTGTTCACGGCCACGATCCGGTGGTCGTGGAGCCGCGTCGCGTCGAAGTCGGCCCAGGTGGGCGCAGCCACTTCGAAGCTGGCCTGGCCCTCGTCGAGCCCTGTCTGGTAGATCGCCAGGACGGCGTTCGCGTCCGTATCCAGCATGTCTCGCAGCGTCACAGTTGTTGTCACCATGCATCCGTTCCGGGCGAGGTCAGCTAGCGTAGGTTGATCTTTCCAACCGGGTGGAGGGCGGCGATGCACGACACCGGCGGTGCCGCGGGACACGCCGTGTGGCCGACCCCCGACGCTGGCCGCAGCGCGGATGTCTGGCGGCGCACGGCCGACGGTCTCTCGCGGACGGTGTCGATCGACCGGTCCTGGTGGTCGTGGGGCGGTGTCCACGGCGGCCACGTCACCGGCCTGGGGCTGGAGGCGATGGCGGCGGCGGTCGGCGATCTGCGTCCGGTGCGCGCCCTGTCCATCGCGTTCCTGTCCCCGGTGGACGATCGCCCGCTGGTGCTCGCCCCCGTCGTGGAACGGGTCGGCGGTAACACGTCGGTCGCCTCGCTCCGGGCGGAACAGGGTGGCGCGCCGGTGCTGCTGGCCACGGCCACGTTCGGGGCGATCACGCAGGGCCCGAAGTACTCGGGACTGCCCGCGCCCGAGGTGCCGAGGCCCGACAAGTGCGCGCGGTTGCCGCTGCCGCAGGGGCCGGTGCCGTTCGCCCAGCACCTGGAGATCCGCCCGGCCACCGACAGCAAGCTGCTCGGCGGTGGTGACAAGGCCGAGCTGATCGCCTGGGTGCGGTTCGCCGACCATCGCACCATCGACGCCCCCGGGGTGTCGGTGCTGCTCGACGCGTTGGCACCCGCGCTGTACGCCACGATGACCGTGCCCGTGCCGATGCCCGTCGTGCAGCTGACGATCGAGTTCGCGGAGGGCCTGGTGGGCGACCCGGTACACGGCTGGGTGCTGATTCGCATCCGCACCGACCACGCCGGCGGCGGCTGGGTTACGGACGACAGCACCGCATGGTCGGAGGACGGCCGGCTACTCGCTCAGGCCCGGCAGGCCCGCCGGGTGCTCACCCGTCGCGGCTGACGTGTAGATCCGGCGGGCGCCGAGGGCGAGGCCGAGCTGGAACCGGTTCTCCACGCCGAGGCGGTCCATGAGGGCGCGCAGGGTGTAGCCGATGGTCCGGGAGCTGAGGCCGAGCCGGCGGCCGGCGGCCGGGTCGGTGAGACCGGCGGCGAGCAGCTCGACCAGCGCCTGTTCGCGCTCGGTCAGCCTGATCGCCGGTACGCCGCAGTGCCGCGGGTCGCGGGCACGGTCCCACTCGCGCAGGAAGACCGCGACGAGGCGTTCCACCAGCAGCGGCGCTGTGATCTCCATGGCGCCGCGCCGGGCGTCCAGCGGGTCGATGGGGAGCAGCGCCACCTTGCGGTCGAACGTCATCAGCTTGATCGGCACCTGGTCGGATTGCCGCAGCCGCGCTCCCAGCTTGTGCAGGTCCTCGGTGTGGGCAGCGCTGGCGTCGCCGTCGGCGGGTGGTGCGCTGAGCACGTGCAGCCGGACGCCGCGGCGGAGCAGCTCGCGGTCGAGCGAGGACGCCACCTCCAGAGTGGACTCGTCGAACGCGGGCTCTGGGCTGATCGTGAGGCGTTCGTGCCGTTCGAGGCGGGTGAGTTCGGCGATGCGACCCTGGATCAGCTCGGGGGTGTGCAGGAGGCGGATGTGCCGGCTGGCGTTGTCGGTGAGGTGCGGGGTCAGCTCGATGCCGGTGACAGTGGCGAGGTACCGGCGGGCCGTGGTCCACGGGTCGACGATGCGGAGCCGCCGGCGCCGGAGTGCCGGGATCACCTTCTCGGGAGCGCCAGCGCGCCACAGCGAGGTGTCCATCGACCCCATGCCGAGCCGGCGGACGGCTTGTTCGGTGACCAGTTCGTCTAGCGCTACGGCTACCCGGCGCTGCGACATCCCGAGTTCTCGGGCGGCGTGAGGGAGTGTGGACGGTCCGAAGCTGACGAGGGTGCGGTAGACGAGATCGGCGTCGGGGGAGAGGCCCCAACGAACCACGGACGGGATGATCGTGCTCGTAGGGAGTGCTTCAGAGTGATGACCCACCCGGGCACCTCCTTCTCTCCGATGAAAGCATGCCCTCACAACGGCATATTCCGTGCCCGGAAGTCGGAAATGTGACGAGCGTCCGCCAGGCATCCCCACTCTGCTCACATCGTGTAAGGATGAGGCTCCCATGAGAGTCTCTCTCCGCGAGCCTGCCCGTCCCGCCGATGGGGCGTGTTCGGTTCTGTCCGAGCAGCTTGGTGAGGCGTTGGCGGGTACGTCGGCGGTCGCCGAGCATTGGCTGTGCTTGGAGCAGCCCGGCCCGTGGGGGCGCGAGGCGATCACGGAAAGTCATCTCGATCGCGCGATCGGTGAGGAGCTGAGCAGGCGGAGCGCGGGCACGGGTGTGCGCATCCTGCTGATCCGCCGTCCGGGCGAGCACGCGGACACGCACCTGCCCAGGCCACGCCGCGTCTACCTCGCCAGCACGCGTCCAGGCGCGGCCGCGGTCGAGAAGGCGACGGTGCACGACCCGAAGGAGCTGCTCGACCTCGACTTCGCCGCGATCGGCGCCGGTCGCTCCGCCGGCCTGGGCCAGGTGGTGGAGTCTTCGCTCCTGCTGGTCTGCACCAACGGGCGCCGCGACCTGTGCTGCGCTCTGCTCGGCCGGCAGATCGCCGGCGAGCTGGCCGCACGCCACGGCGACGCGGTCTGGGAGGCCACCCACCTCGGTGGTCACCGGTTCGCGCCGACCGCACTGGTCCTGCCCACCGGGTACTCGTACGGGCGCCTCGACGTGCCGTCCGCCGAGGCGGTGCTCACGTCGGCGACGCGCGGTGACGTGCGGCTTGCCCGGTGCCGCGGGCGCTCGACCTGGTCACGTCCGGGGCAGGCGGCCGAGTTGGCGGTGCGCGAACGGATCGGCGAACTGCGCGCCGACGCCCTGATCGTCACACCGGATCTGCTGGTCCGGCACGTCGACGGGCGCTCCTGGCAGGTCACCGTCGAGGAACGGCCCGCGCTGCCGCCGCGCCCGGAGAGCTGCGGCAAGGCGCCCGGATCCCCGGTGACGTACGTGGTCACGGGGATGGCGTAAATCGCGGGCGGGCGAAACCGGACTGTCGGGGTATTGGTCCTCTAACCGGGCGCCCGATGCAGCCAAAACCCCGACAGTTGGAGACTCCCGGCGATCTACTCGCTGAACCGGGACAGCCGCCCGCTCCGCCGCGAGTGGCGGATGGCCCAGCCGAGGTACAGCAGGGCAGCCGCGACGTAGACGGCGTCGAGCGCCACGGCGACACCGAGGTTCGACCAGGAGACGCCGTGGCCGGCGATCACCGCACGCATCCCCTCGAACACGTAGCTCGCCGGCACCGCGTGTGCGATCGCCTGCACGGGCCCAGGCAGGACCGCGAGCGGGTAGAACACGGCCGAGAACGGCAGGAAGACGAACGACAGCATCCACGCGAGGGTCTGGACGCTCGCCCCGAAGCGGATCACCGTCGCGATCGCGAACGTGCCGAGCGCCCAGCCCATCACGAGCAGCACCGTCATGAACGGCACCAGACCGGGGCCGATCGTGAGCAGGCCGAACCCGTACAGCACGAATGCCAGCGTCGCCATCAGCACCGTGTTCGCTGCGACCTTGAGCAGGCCGACGGTGAGCAGCCCGGCCAGGTACTCGCCGGTCGTGAGCGGCGTGACGAACACGTTGACGATGTTGCGGCTCCAGACGTCCTCCAGGAACGCCACCGACATGTCGGTCTGCGCGCGGGGGATGACCTGCCAGAACAGCACGGCACCGAGCAGCACGGCCAGTGCCGTGGGCACCTGGTACTTGTCGAGGAACAGCGAGACCAGGCCCCACTGGATCACCTCGCTCGTCGGCCAGAAGATCGTCTCCAGCAACCGCGGCGGGTTGCGCCGGAGCCCGGCGAAGTCGCGGTAGACCACACCGAACACACGACGCCGCCGAGCCGCGATGCTCAGAGCCGGGAAAGTCAGGGTCATGCCCTCGCCACCTTGAGGAAGACCTCCTCCAGATCGGCGACGCCGTACGCGCCGGCCAGTTCGGTCGCGCCGCCGGTTGCGACGATCTCGCCGCTGGAGAGGAAGTGGATCCGGTCGCACATCCGCTCGACCTCGCGCATGTTGTGCGAGGTGATGAGCATGGCCCGTCCGCTCGTTCTGGCGGTCTCCAGCAGCACCTGCCGGATCCGGTCGCCGACGTCCGGGTCGAGGTTCGCGGTCGGCTCGTCCAGCACGAGCAGCGCCGGGTCGTTCAGCAGCGACTTCGCCAGGATCACGCGGGTCTGCTGGCCGGACGAGAGCAGCCGGAACGGCCGGCGCAGCAGCTGACGCAGGTCGAGCAGCTCCGCCAGTTCGTCCACCCGGCGGCGTGGGGAGCGCAGCCCGTAGAGGTAGCCGAAGGCGATCAGCACCTCGCCGACCAGCGGCATGCCAGGCAGCCCGACGTAGCTGGCGGCGAAGTTGACCCGGCTCATCACCTCGGTGCGGTGCCGTGCCAGGTCCTTGCCGAACAGCGAGATCGTGCCCGAGTCGGGCGTGACGAGCCCGAGGAGCATGTGCAGGGTCGTGGTCTTGCCGGCACCGTTCGGCCCGAGCAGCCCGACCACCTCGCCCGCGGCGATCGTGAAAGACACCCCGTTGACTGCGGTGACCGGCCCGAACCGCTTGCGCAGATCCGTTACTTCGACGACGGTCATGCCCGGAATGATCCGGGCATGCTCCCTTACGTCACAACAGATTTAGAGGCTGTCGCCGCGGAGTACCGCTGCGAGCTGGTCGATCGCCCAGTCCACTTCGGACTCCTCGATCACTAGCGGCGGCGCGAACCGCACCGTCGAGCCGTGCGTGTCCTTGACCAGCACGCCGCGCTCGGCGAGCCGTTCGCACACCTGGCGGCCGGTGCCGATGGCGGGGTCGATGTCGATGCCGGCCCACAGCCCGCGGATCCGGAAGCTCACGACGCCGTCCAGCGTGGCGAGCCGCGCGGCGAGGTGGACGCCGAGGTCCCGGGCGCGCTGCTGGAACACGCCGGTGCCGAGGATCCGCACGACCTCGCGGCCGACCGCGCAGGCGAGGGGGTTGCCGCCGAACGTGCTGCCGTGCTCGCCCGGGCGGAGCACACCGAGGACATCGCGGTTGCCGACCACGGCGCTGACCGGAACCACGCCACCGCCGAGCGCCTTGCCCAGCAGGTACAGGTCGGGCTTCACGTCCTCGTGGTCGCAGGCGAACGTGGTGCCGGCGCGGGCGAGCCCGGACTGGATCTCGTCGGCCACGAACAGCACGCGGTTGCGGGTGCAGATCTCGCGGACCGCCTTGAGGTAGCCGGCCGGCGGGATGATGACGCCGCCCTCGCCCTGGATCGGCTCGATCAGCACGGCGACCGTGGTCTCGTCGATGGCGGCCTCGATGGCGGCGGCGTCGCCGTAGGGCACGCTGCGGAAGCCGGGGGTGAAGGGACCGAACCCGGTGCGGGCCTGCGGGTCGTCGGAGAAGCTGACGACGCTGATCGTGCGCCCGTGGAAGTTGCCGGCCGCGACGACGATCGAAGCCTGGTTCGCGGTGACGCCCTTCACCTCGTAGCCCCACTTGCGGGCCACCTTGACGCCGCTCTCCACCGCTTCGGCGCCCGTGTTCATCGGCAGGACCATGTCCTTGCCGGCCAGGTCGGCGAGCTCGGCGCAGAAGGGGCCGAGCTGATCGTGGTGGAACGCGCGGCTCGTGAGCGTGACCCGGTCGAGCTGGGCACGGGCGGCCGCGATCAGCTCGGGGTGGCGGTGGCCGAAGTTGAGCGCGGAGTAGCCGGCCAGGCAGTCGAGGTAGCGGCGGCCGTTGACGTCCGTGATCCACGCGCCCTCGGCCTCGGCGACCACCACCGGCAACGGGTGGTAGTTGTGCGTGCCGCGCTCGTGTTCGAGGGCGATCAGGCCGGTGGCAAGGTCGGGGGAGACAGGGGCGTACGTCATGCCTTCAGGCTAAGAGAGTGCGGCGGCGATTTCTATTTCGCCATGTGTGCTCCTGGCGGTGGTTCGTTGCGCAGATCGAGCGATCTGATTAACGATCCGCCAGTCCGGCGGCGTTGAGCAACTTGCGGCGTTGCTTGCTGGCGAGCCGGTCGACGTAGACGGTGCCGTCGAGGTGGTCGACCTCGTGCTGGAGGCAGCGCGCCAGCATGCCGGTGCCGTCGACCCGGACGGGTTGGCCGTTGACATCGACGCCCGTGACGCTGGCGGTGGCGCTGCGTGCCACGTCGGTGTACTGGCCGGGGACGGACAGGCAGCCCTCGCTGTCGTCGTCGAGCACGCGCTTCTCGGGCAGGTGCAGCACCGGGTTGACCACGTGGCCCACGAGGCGCTCGCCGGACTCGTCCGGGCAGTCGTAGACGAAGACGCGCGCGTCGACGCCGATCTGGTTCGCGGCCAGGCCCACGCCCTCGGCCGCCTCCATGCTGGCGAACATGTCGGCGACGAGCGCCGCGAGGGCGTCGTCGAACGTGGTGACCTCGGCGCACCGCTGGTGCAGCACGGGGTTCGTGCCGTAGTAGACGATCGGCCGCGCCGTGCCGGTGTGAGCGAGATTGGCCTGGTCCACCGCGTGCTCCTCTGATCGCATTCCTTACAGAGGAGATTCTAGGCGACCCGATGCTGGCGCATCATCGAGGCGCAATGAATAATCAATCATTGGCGTCGAATGCGTCGCAGAGAAATTGCCGAATGGCAAGCGCAGTATAGCAATTGAGAGGCGTAATTGTCAAACTGGGAATTGATTGCCGAACGTGAATATGTCGCCTACTTGTACAACCGGCTCGATGTCGAACGCGGTGCCGCGGCCAATCGCCTGAATGCGGCGCTCGCCGACTCGGACTCGGAGCGCTGGCACCGCGAGGTCACCGTGGACGCGCTCGCCGCGCAGGTGAAACGTTTGCAAGTGGCCGACGACGGGCTGTGCTTCGGCCGGATCGACGATCGCACCGGCGCCCGCGCGTACATCGGCCGTATCGGGCTGCGCGAGGACAGCACCGAGGATCCGTTGCTTCTGGATTGGCGCGCTCCCGCCGCCCGCCCGTTCTACTGCGCCACCGCCGCCAAGCCGGAAGGCCTGTCGAGGCGGCGGCATTTCCACACCCAGGGCCGTGAACTCTCGGATTTCCACGACGACGTTTTCGCCCAGCGCGGTTCCGCCGCCGACTCCGCGCTGCTGGCCGCGCTCAACGCGCCGCGGACCGACACGATGCGGGACATCGTCGCCACGATCCAGGCCGAGCAGGACGGCGCCATCCGCATGGACGACACCGGCGTCGTCGTGATCGAGGGCGGCCCGGGTACCGGCAAGACGGCGGTCGCCCTGCACCGGGTCGCGTTCCTGCTGTACACCCGGCGCGAACGGCTCAGCCGCACCGGCGTCCTGCTCGTCGGCCCCAACTCCGCCTTCCTCCGCTACATCGGCCAGGTGCTGCCGTCGCTCGGCGAGACCGACATCGTGTTCGCCACGCCCGGCGAGCTGTTCCCCGGCGTCCGCACCGCTGCAGAGGACGTCCACAAGCACCTCAAGGGTGACCCGTCGATGGCCGGAGTGCTGGCCGCCGCCGTCGCGGATCGGCAGGAGCTGCCGCACGAGGCGATCCCGATCGCGCTGGACGACGTGACGGTGGAGCTGAGCGGCGAGACGGTCGGGCCGGCGCGCGACCAGGCCCGGGCGAGTCTGCTGCCGCACAACCAGGCGCGTCCGGTGTTTCAAGCGGTGGTGCTCGAAGCGCTGGTCGAGCAGGCCGTCGCGCGGCTCGGCGCCGAGTGGGAGCGCCAGTTCGGCCTGCCGACGAGCGACGCCGCCGTCCACGCCGCCGACCTGCGCGCGGAGCTGGTCGCGCATCGGGGGATGCGCGCCGAACTCGACCTGCTCTGGCCGTCCCTCACGCCGCAGCAGTTCCTCGCCGACCTCTACGCCTCCCCGGACCGGCTTGCGGCGGCCGGCGCCGACCCCATGCTCTACCGCGAGCAGGCCGACGCCTGGACCGTGGCCGACGTGCCGCTGCTGGACGAGGCCGCCGAACTCCTCGGTGACGACGACACCGACGAGCGCAAGCGTGCCGAGCTGGCCGAGCGCGCCCGGCAGGCGTACGCGGAAGGTGTGCTGGAGATCCTGGCCGACGACTCCGATCCGGACGGCGAGGAGCTGCGCGCGGTCGACCTGATCGACTCCGAGCAGCTGTCCTGGCGCCACCTGGAGCGCGACAACCGTGACCTCGCCGAACGCGCCGCTGCCGACCGGCGCTGGACGTACGGGCACGTGGTCGTCGACGAGGCCCAGGAACTGTCCGCAATGGACTGGCGCGCGCTGATGCGGCGGTGCCCGGCCAAGTCGTTCACGGTCGTCGGCGACCTGGCTCAGCGGCAGTCCACGGCCGGCGCCCGCTCGTGGGGTGAGGCGCTGGATCCGTACGTGCCGGGTCGATGGATGTACCGCCAGCTCACCGTCAACTACCGCACGCCGGCCGAGATCATGGCCGTGGCGGCGGGCGTACTCGCCGAGGTCGATCCGGAGCTGAGTCCGCCCGAGTCGGTGCGGGGTAACGGCGTGGCGCCATGGGCTCGGCAGGTCTCCGATCTTCGGGCCGCCGTGGCAGAGGCCCTGAGCGAGAACACCGGGTCGGTCGCGGTGATCGTGCCGGACGGGATGGAGCTGGACGTGCCGGCGACCGTTCTCACGCCGCGCGGCGCGAAGGGGCTTGAGTTCGACACGGTGCTCGTCGTGGAGCCCGGGCGCATCCATGCCGCCGAACCGAGCGGGGCCGCCCAGCTGTACGTCGCCCTGACGCGCGCGACGCAGCGGCTCGGCGTGCTGCACACCGAGCCGCTGCCGGACTGCCTCAAGATCTAGAGCGGGGTGCGGTTCATTTGCGCCCGCCAGGGTCGCAAATGAACCGCACGAGGGTCAGCGCAGGTCGGCGAAGAATGCGCGCACATCGGCGACCAGCAACTCCGGCACCTCCATCGCCGCGAAGTGGCCGCCCTCGTCGAAATCGGTCCAGCGGACGATGTTGTTCAGCGGTTCCGCGAACCGGCGGATCGCGACGTCCTCGGCGAAGTTCGCGACTGCGGTGGGCACAGTGGACGGCGTGGGCCAGTTCCCGGTGTGCATGACCTCGTAGTAGACGTTCGCCGACGACGCGCCCGTGTTCGTGAGCCAATACAGCGTCACGTTGGTGAGGATCCGGTCCCGGTCGATCAGGGCGCTGTCGTGGGACCACTCCTCGAACTTCTCCACGATGTAGGCGAGCTGGCCGGTGGGGGAGTCCGCGAACCCGTACGAGACGGTCTGCGGCCGCGTGGCCTGTTGCTGGAAGTAGCCGCTGCGGTCGTTCGTGAACGTCTGCATCAGCTCGTAACGCACCTTCTCGGCGTCCGTGAGCTGGTCCACGTCGACCGCACCCATCGGGATGAATCCCACGGTCGCCGCGTTGACGTGGACCCCGACCACGTGTTCGCCGTCGACCCGGCCGAGGTCCGGCGCGATCACCGCGCCCCAGTCGCCGCCCTGCGCGCCGTACCGCTCGTACCCGAGCCGCCGCATCAGCTCGGCGAAGGCGCTGGCCATGCGGCGGGTGTCCCAGCCGGTGTCGACGGTGGGGCCGGAGAACGCGAAGCCGGGCAGTGACGGGATCACTAGGTGGAACGCGTCGGCGGGATCGGCTGGATCGGTCAGCGGCTCGATCAGGTCCAGGAACTCCACGATCGAACCGGGCCAGCCGTGCGACAGCAGCAGCGGCAGGGCGTTCTCGTGCGGCGACCGGACGTGCAGGAAGTGGATGTTCTGCCCGTCGATCTGGGTCGTGAACTGCGGGTACTCGTTGAGCCGGGCCTCGTGCTTGCGCCACTCGTAGCCGTCGGCCCAGTAGGCGGCGAGGTCGCGCAGGTAGGGCAAGGGAACGCCGCGCTCCCACTGCGTGCCGGCGAGCTCGACCGGCCAGCGCGTGTTCGCGAGGCGGGCGCGGAGGTCGTCGAGGTCGGCCTGGGGAACGTCGATGCGGAAGGGCTCGATGTTTGTCAAGACCCAAGCCTAGAAACCAGTGCGGACGGATCTTGTCCTAACCAGCTGAGAGACTCTGGCTCATGTGGGACACCTCAGCGCGGCTGCTACGGCTGCTGTCGCTCCTCCAGGCGCGACGTGACTGGTCCGGCGCCGAGCTGGCCGGGCGGCTCGGCGTCACGCCGCGAACCGTCCGCCGCGACATCGACCGGCTGCGTGGTCTCGGGTACCCGGTGCTCGCGACGGTCGGCGTCGCCGGCTACCGGCTCGGCCCCGGCACCTCACTGCCGCCGCTGCTCCTCGACGACGACGAGGCCGTGGCGATCGCGGTCGGGTTGCGTACAGCGGCAGGCGGCAGCGTCGCCGGCATCGAGGAGACCTCGGTACGGGCGCTCGCGAAGCTGGAGCAAGTGCTGCCGTCGCGGCTGCGGCACCGTGTCAGCGCGCTGCACACCGTCACCGTGCCGCTCTCACCCGGCGGCGCCCAGGTCGACCCGGACGCGCTCACCGCTCTTGCGGCGGCCTGCCGCGATCACCAGCGTCTGCGCTTCGACTACCGGTCACACGACGGAACAGTGACGGTCCGCACCACCGAGCCGCACAAGCTCGTCCACACCGGACGTCGGTGGTACCTCGTCGCGTGGGACGTCGAGCGCGACGACTGGCGCACGTACCGCGTCGACCGGGTGACACCGCGCATCCCGACCGGCCCACGGTTCGTGCCGCGCGACCCACCGGACACCGACATCGGCGGCTACACCTCGTACGCCGTCTCGACCGCGCCCTACCGGTACCAGGCCGTCCTCACCATGTATGCGTCCGCCGACGAGATGCGTGACGTCGTGTCGCCGACGTCGTGCGTGGTCGAGCCGATCGACGAGCAGTCGTGCCGGCTGCGCACCGGGTCGAACTCGCTCGACAGCCTCGCGATCTACGTCGCCGAGTTCGGGTTCGACTTCGAGGTGCACGAGCCACCGGAACTGGTCGAGCACGTCCGGGTCGTCGCGGGCCGGCTCGCCCGGGCCTGCGGCGCGCTGCCGTCCTGAGCCCGCCCGGGTCCTAACCGGACTTTCGGGGCTCTGGGCATACGCCGGGCGTGCGTAGCCCCGTTAGCCCCGAAAGTCCGGTTCGTTCGCTAGCTAGGACCGTAGGTACGTGAGCACGGCGAGGACGCGGCGGTTCTGGTCGCTGTCGGAGTACAGGTCGAGCTTGGCGAAGATGTTCGTGACGTGCTTCTCCACGGCGCCCTCGGTGACGACCAGCTCCCTGGCGATCGCCGTGTTCGACCTGCCCTCGGCCATCAGCGCGAGAACGCCCTGCTCGCGCGGGGTGAGCGCCGCCAGCGGATCGGCGTGGCGGCGCCGCGTCAGCAGCTGGCTCACCACCTCGGGGTCGAGCACGGTGCCGCCGCCCGCCACCCGGCGCAGCCCGTCGAGGAAGTCGTCCACGTCGACCACGCGGTCCTTGAGGAGGTAACCGACGGCGCCGGCGCGGTCGGCGAGCAGATCGTCGGCGTAGGAGACCTCCACGTACTGCGAGAGCACGAGGATCGGCGTTCCGGGGAGCTGCGCCCGTGCGGCGACGGCGGCGCGCAGGCCCTCGTCGGTGTGCGTCGGCGGCATGCGAACGTCCACGATGGACACGTCCGGGCGGTGCTCGATGATCGCGTCCACCAGGGACGGCCCGTCGCCCACGGCCGCGACCACCTCGTGCCCAGCCTCGTCCAGCAGCCGCACCAGCCCCTCCCGGAGCAGGACCGCGTCGTCGGCCACTACGACTCGCATGGCACCTCCGCCCTCAGCACCGTCGGCCCGCCGTCGGGGCTGTCGACCGCGAGCCGCCCGTCCACCGCGCGGACTCGGTCGGCGAGGCCCGCCAGCCCGTGCCCCTTCGCCAGGTGCGCGCCGCCCACGCCGTCATCCTCCACGACGAGCGTGACGACGCCGTCAGCACGCTCCATGCTCACCGTCGCGGCCGTCGCGCCGCTGTGCTTGGCCACGTTCGTGAGCGCCTCGGCAGCCACGAAGTACACGGTGTTCTCGACGACGGCCGGCAGCCGGCGGTCGATGCCGAGCTTCAGCGTGACCGGAATCGTCGATCGGCTGGCGAGCGCCGCCAGCGCCGGGCCGAGGCCACGGTCGGCGAGGATCGGTGGCGCGATCCCGCGGGAGAGTGCGCGCAACTCGTCGAGCGTCTCCCGGGCCTGGCCGACGGCCTCGGTCAGCGTCTGGCGTGCCGCGTCCGGGTCCCGGTCGAGCTGGCGCTGCGCCCGAGACAGGTCCATCGCGAGCCGCACCAGCCGCTGCTGCGGGCCGTCGTGGATGTCGCGCTCCAGCCGGCGCAGCGCGGTGGCCTCGGCCGACACGGCGGCGGCCCGGCTCTCGGTGAGGTCGGTGATCCGGCCCTGCAACTGCGCCAGGCTGATGAGCATCGCCCGCGCGAAGCTCGCCTCTATCTCCGCCATCGCGCGGAGTACGAACGGCAGGGTGAGCAGCGCGATCACGCCGATGCCGGTGAAGAAGATCAGCCGGTTGATCTCGGTATCGGCGCCGAGTACGGCCTTGACGACCGGATTCTCCTCCTCGTCCGGCACGAACCGGCTTGAGATCGGGTACGTGATGCCGGCCAGCGCCATCGCCCACCACGTCACCGCGACGACGAAACCCACCAGCGCGGGGACGAAGCCGATGATGCCGTGCAGCAGGTCGAGCCAGGCCTGGCTCTGCCGCAGCGGCGCGATCGACTTCCGGAACCAGCCCGCGCCCGGATCTGCCGGCCGGTACGTCGGCCTCGCTACCGGCGCGCCCTGGAGCCGTTCCAGCCGCAGCCGCTCGATGTCGGCGAAGCCGCGAGCCACCAGCAGCGCGAGCGCCAGCAGCGGCAGGCCGAAGACCAGCACCGAGGTCACCGTCCCGGCGACGAACAGCGCCAGGAGCAGCGAGAAGCTGAGGATGGCGACTGGGAGGCCGACGAGTAGATACTCGGTCTCGCGACCGACCCGCCTGATCCATGTCATGCGCTCACGCTAGGCACCGGGCGCCGCGGATCCCAGCCGGTTAGCCGCCGCGCGCCGGGTAGGGCTAGCCCCCTGCGCCGCCGGCCGCCTGCCCGCCGCCCGCCTCCGGCGCGGGGCAGCGGCGGCGCGCATGGGAACCGGACTGTCGGGGCATTGGTCCTCTAACCGGACGCTGGATACAGCCATTTCCCCGACAGTTCGTGGTCGCCTGCTGGCGTGTGACCGCCACTCTCAGTAATCACCTGTGAGATCATCCACAGAGGTATGCGCGAGGATTTGGCGCCACGCGATCAGCAGGTACGCTCCCAAAGACCGTCGTCCCAGTGGTGTCACCCCCCGGCACCCACGGCGGTCACCGCCTAATCGCCCGTCGGGCGAGCCGGGGACCCGGTTACTTGGGGTGAATCCGCGAACAGCGGTAGGGCGCACTTCCCGCCCGAACCCGTCAGCTAACTCGGTCGGCGGTCGACGGAAGAAGGAATGACGACCTTGTCGTTCGCGCGCTCCGCCCACGGGCGGTTCGTTGTCCTGTTGACCCTGATCGCCGCCACGCTGCTCCTCGTTACGGGCAACCCGCAGGCGGCTCCCGCAGCTCCCGGAGTGACTGACCCCGAGGGCGGCACGCCCGGCCTGAGAAAGGCGCTTGCCGACGCGTCCCAGGGGTACTCCACCGCCAAGGCCAAACTGGCGGCTTCCCGTAAGCGCCAGGCGGAGCTGATCACCCAGAGCAAGATCGTCGAGGCGAAGGTCGCCGCCCTGAGCAAGGACGTCAACGCCCTCGCCAACATCGCGTACCGGGGTGGCGAGCCCAACCTTCTCGCCGCCGCGCTCGACAGCGGCTCGATGGACATGTTCCTCGGCAAGTCCGAGATGGTCACCGAGCTGTCACGGCAGAACAACGCGAAGATCGGCGCGCTGGTCGCCGCCCGCGACGACATGGCTCGGCAGAAGCGCAAGCTCGACGCTGAGATCAAGGTGCAGGCCGCGCAGGAGAAGGCGATGGCCAAGCGCAAGGCCGACGCGTCGCGCGCCCTCGGCATCGCCACCGGCGGTTTCACCGGCGACAGCAACGCGCGGGCGTCCCGGTCGGCGCCGCGCAACTCCGACGGTTCGTTCCCGTCGCAGGGCTGCACCGAGGACGACCCCACCACGTCGGGTTGCATCAGCGCCCGCACGCTGAGCGCGCTGCAGCAGGCCAAGGCCGCAGGCTTCACCCGGTACGTCGCGTGCTTCCGCCAGGCCTCGTTCGGTGAGCACGGCAAGGGTCGCGCCTGCGACTTCGCCGCGCAGAAGGACGGCTTCGGCGGCGTGGCCAGCGGTGGCGACAAGACGTACGGCAACAACCTCGCGAACTACTTCATCAACAACGCCGACCGTCTCGGCGTCCTGTACGTGATCTGGTTCCGCCAGATCTGGATGCCCGGCAATGGCTGGAGTTCCTACAGCGGCGGCAACGGCGACCCGTCGTCGGACCACACCAACCACGTGCACCTGTCCGTCCAGTAGGTCCGCACGACTCAAGCGGTCGCACTTTTCCGTGTCATAGCGCGGAAAAGTGCGACCGCTTTGTTGTGGGCCGTGGCATTCTCGGTGCCGGATTGATCGGATCTCTGCGCCCCGAGGTGTGCCATGGACGTTCGACGCTGGGTCGCGGCGGCCGCCGCGCTGGCCCTGCTCGCGGTGCCCGCCCCGACCTCCGCCCGTACCGACCCGGTGCCCGAGGGTCCGACGACTCCTGCCTGGCAGTTGCGGTGGGCGCCCGACCCGCGCGTCGACGGCCTACGCGCGTTCGAGTTCGTCGAGGAGGACCGAGCCAACTCGCATCCCGCCGGGCAGCCGCACATCAAGGCCGACGGTGAGAACTACCGCTTCACCATGCACACCGTCGACCGCGACAAGACCACCGACCGGCAGCGCCAGGAGGTGCGCGGGTCGAGCAAGGACGGGCAGGATCTGATCCTGCTCAAGGGCTCGACCTGGCGATTCACCCAGTCGATGTACATCCCGAGCTCGCTCAAGGCCACCACCAGCTTCACCCACATCATGCAGACCAAGGCGCCCGGCACCGGCACGCTGCCGATGCTGACGATGTCGTTGCAGCGTCCTGGCGGCGCGCCGAAGATCCAGATCAAGCTCACCGAGGGCGGCGTCACCGTCGGCTCGGTCGATCTCGCACCGTTGCAGAACCGCTGGATCGACATGGAGCTGGAGATGACGCTCGGCGACGCGCCCAACGGTCGGGTGCGCTGGGTGCTGCGCAACGGCTCGCAGACGATCGTCGACACCACGCGGAGCGGCGTCGACACGTGGCTGGAGGACCGGGCCCGTCCGAAGTGGGGCATCTACCGCTCGCTCGGCGACTCGTCCGGCTCGCTCCAGGACTGCTACCTGCTGCTGCGGAACCTCCGCGCGTACGAGTGGACCGCCAACCCCGCGCCGACCTGGACCCGGTTGGAGGCCGAGGACGCCCAGATCTCCGGCGGTGTCGTGCGCAACGACCGCCGCGACTACACCGGCACGGGCTTCGTCGACTACCCCGACGGCGCCGGGTACGTCGAGTTCACCGTGAACGCCGCCAGCGCCGGGCGCGCCGCGCTGACGTTCAAGTACGCGAACGGCACCACCGACACCGACCGCCCGCTGGACCTCGTGGTCAACGGCGCCACCGTGGCGAGCCGGCACCCCTTCAAGTACACGCTGTCCTGGGACGAGTGGGACACCCGCACGATCAGCGCCGACCTACGCGCTGGCGTCAACACGATCCGGCTGACCGGGACGAACGGTTCGAACCTGGACAACGTTCAGGTGCACCTGACGCCGGGGGCGACGCCGCAGCCCGGGCAGCGCTACGAGGCCGAGGCCGGCCACGATCACGCGTGGCGCCGTCGAGTCGAACCACGCCGGCTACTCGGGCGCCGGGTTCGTCAACTACGACAACGCCACCGGCAGCGCCGTCGGTTGGACCGTGCAGGCCGGCGCGGCGGGCAACGCGACGCTGACGATCCGGTATGCCAACGGCACCGCCCCGAACCGGCCCATGGACATCGCCGTCAACGGCACCGTCGTGGCGGCCGGCGCCTCGTTCGGCAGTACGGGCGCGTGGTCGACGTGGCAGAACCGCACGTTCACGGTGCCGCTTGTGGCGGGCGCCAACACGATCACGGCGACCGCGACCACGTCGGCCGGTGGCCCCAATGTCGACTACGCGGAAATCGGTTGATCCGCCGGTAAGAGTGGAGGCATGCAGCAGTTCCGCCGGCTCACCGTTGACGACCTCGACCTCTGCACGGCGCTGGCCGTCGACCGCGACTGGCCACCGGAGGAGGAGAAGTGGCGATTCCTGCTGACCGCCGGTGAGGGGTACGGCCTGGACGCCCCTGACGGTGGCCTGGCGGCGGCGTTCGTCCTCGCCCGGTACGGCACCGTCCTGGCGGCCGTCAGCATGGTGCTCGTGGCCGAGCGTTTACGGACGGCAGGGCATCGGTGAGCGGTTGATGCGGTACGCGTTGGAGGAGTGCGGCGACGCCACCGCGTTCCTCTGCGCCACTCCCATCGGTCGCCCCGTGTACGAGCGGGTCGGCTTCGAGGTGGACGGCATGGTCACGTCGTACCGGGGGCGGTACACGCCCGCAGGTGGGCCCGCGGCGGCGCTGCGGCCTTTGCGGCAGCGTGGAGGACCTCGACCGTGAGGTGTTCGGCGCCGACCGTTCCGGGTTGCTGAAGCTGCTGCCCGACTTCGCCGAGCGTGCGTACGCCACCGCCGACGGCACGGGGTACGCCGCGGCCTGGCGGAACGGCCCGACGCTCATGGTCGGGCCGGTGATCGCCCGCGACCTGGACACCGCGGCGGCGCTGATCGACGCCGTGGTCGGCGACGACACCGGCCCGGTCCGGCTCGACACCGCAGACCCGGCCATGGAGGAACTGGTCCACGCGCGCGGCCTGGAGACGCACTTTCAAGTGGTGACGATGACGTACGGCGGGCGGCAGCTCCCCGGCGACCGCACCCGGATCCGTGCCCTGTTCATGCAGGCCCTTGGCTGACAGAACGGATCGGCCATGATGGAGCCGTGGCGCGGGACATGATCGGACAGACGACCAGCGAGTACGGGGTGCTCGGCGGTGACCGGCAGGACTTCCAGGTCTACCGGTACCCGTGCTCGCCCGATCTGGCCGGCCTCGTCGAGAGGCACTGGGTGACGCGGTGGCACCTGCCGCCCGGCGTGCGGTCGTCGGTCACGCTCCTGCCGCATCCGGTGGTCAACCTGGTGCTCGACACCGGCCGTCTGGTCGTCTCGGGGGTCGGCAGGGAGCGGTTCACCCGCGAGCTGACAGGCCGTGGCGGCGCGCACGGGGTCAAGTTCCGGCCCGGCGGGTTCTACCCGCTGCTCGGGTCGCCGGTGAGTGAGCTGACCGGGCGGATCTTCCCTCTCGAACAGCTCTGGGGCGCCGAGGTCACCCGGCTGGAGGACGAGCTGAACGCCACCGAGGACGTGGGTCGGCGGGTCCGCGCTGTGGAGGGGTTCCTGCGGCGGCGCTGGCCCGAGCCCGATCCGCACGTCGAGCTGGTGGGGCGCGTGGTCCAGGCGTTGCTGCACGACCGCACGATCACCCGGGTCGACGACGTCACCCGCAGGTTCGAGCTGTCCGCCCGCACTTTGCAGCGGCTTTTCCAGCGGTATGTCGGCGTGAGCCCGAAGTGGGTGCTTCAGCGCTACCGGCTGCACGAGGCCGCGGCGCGGCTCAGCGAGGGCACGTCCCGTAGCTGGGCCGAGGTGGCGGTCGAGCTGGGGTACTTCGACCAGCCGCACTTCATCCGCGACTTCACGCGGGCCGTGGGCATTTCGCCGACGGAGTATGTGGCGGCCTGCGCCCGCCGCGAGGCCCCGATCTCCGCATAGCCCACCTAAAGGGTCCGACACGCGCTCCACCGCTGAAAATTGAGGCGTCGTTACTGGCGGTGCGGTTGTAGTTTTCTGCCCAGATCGCCAGGTGGGGGATCGGCTCGGGGTTTGCCCTGAGTCCGTCGGTCACCCGGTGGACGGCGACTACGCCCTACGGCGTAGGGCGAAGTGCTTCCTGGGATGGAAGCGCAGGCCCTGTGACGTTGGGAAGGTTGTGACACGTCCCCGTTCAGCACGGGGCAGCGGGGGAGAACGGGGAGGCCCACGTGAACGGAAGCGTCACCGGCGCAAGTACAGCGCCGCGTGTGACCCTTGGCCGCCGGGTTCTCCGCGAGCTGCCGGTCCTGGTCGTCCTCTACCTGGTTTACCAGCTCGGGCGGGTCATCGCCGGCGAGCACGCCACCGCCGCGTTCCTCAACGCCGAGCAGGTGTGGGACGCCGAGCGCTGGCTCCACCTGCCCAGCGAGGCCGCGGTGCAGCAGTGGGCCTGGGACTGGCCCGGCCTGATCAAGGCCGCCAACGGGTACTACGCCGCGGTGCACTTCCCGGTGACGATCGCCGTGCTGGTCTGGGTCTTCGTCTGGCGGGAGGCCGCGTACCCGTGGTTCCGCTGGGCGCTGGTGATCCACACGACGCTCGGCCTCGCCGGTCACCTCATCTACCCGCTCGCGCCGCCGCGGATGCTCACTCACCACGGCCTCGTCGACTCGGGCGTGCTGTTCGGGCAGTCGGTCTACACCGCCCCGGGCACCGGGATCGCGAACCAGTTCGCCGCGATGCCGTCGCTGCACGTCGGCTGGGCGGCGCTCATCGCCGTCACGGTCATCGCCACGACGACGACCCGCTGGCGCTGGCTGGCGCTCGCGCACCCGATCGTCACGATGCTGGTCGTGGTGGTCACCGCGAACCACTACTGGCTCGACGGCGTGGTGGCGCTGGTGCTGCTGGCCGCCTCGCTGCTGGTGGTGCGGCGGATGCTGCCGCCCAGGGGCACCCAGCCGACCCGCGTCGAGCTGGTCGAGCCGGCCGGGCGTGAACTCGCCGTCGGCCCGGAGCTGATCGGAGTGCGCACATGACAGGCGGCTGCGCCACCCTCACCCGGGCCGAGGCGCCCGTTCTGCCGGCCTTCGACATCCTGGTTCCGGCCACTCCGGCAGAGCTGTTCCCGTCCGAACCGGTGGCGCGGGCGCGGCGCGTGGATCGAACGGATCCTCTCGTTCACCCGGTTCGTGCTCGTCGGCAGCGCGTCCACCGGCCTGACCAGCGTCCTGTTCCTGCTGCTCGGCGCGTGGATGCCGGCCGCGCTGGCGAACACCCTCGCGACCGTCGTCACCACCGCCGCGTCCAACCAGGCACACGCCCGGTGGACGTTCCGCAGCGGCAACCGCGGGGCCGGCATGCATCTACGCGCGGGGCTCAGCGTCGCCATCACCTACCCCGTGACGACGATCGCGCTGCTCACCCTGGAGCGGGTGCAGCCCGGCGCGGCCGCGTGGCTGGAGCTGGCGGTGCTGCTCGGATCCTCGGCCGTGGCCGGGCTGCTGCGGTACCTGCTCCTGCTGATCGGAGTGTTCCCGGACAGCCCGGCGTCGTTCCGGGCCCAGCCGGCGGCGGTGCAGGCTCAGTAGAACGCAGCCGTCAGATCCGGTAGAAGCGGCCCGCCCGCGCGGCCACGGTCATCGCCAGAGCAACGGCGAGGACCGAGATCACCAGCCACGGGTTCACCGACCGGCCGTTGACCGGGCCGAGCGGCCCCGGGTCGGGCGGCAGTGGCAGGCTGGCGAAGTCCACCAGGTCGGTCGCCTCCAGCATCACGATGTGGTCGAGGACGACCTCCATCGTGCGGGTGCTGAACGCCCGGATCATGTTGTTGCGGGTCCCGGCCCGGATCTGTGCGACCAGCCCGAACACCTTGCCGTGCGCCGCGCGGAGTCGAGCCACGAACACCTGGTCGTACTCCTGCGGCGTGTCGGCGTCCGTCATCTCGGCCATCCAGGCCCGCTGGTCGGTGTTCGGCTCGTCCGGCACCTGGACGCCGAGATCCTGCGCGACCTGGAGCACGGTGGTGTCCAGCTCGGAGTGCCCGTCGATCAGGTGCTGGCCGGCTTCCTTCACGGCGTCGGTGCCGCCACGTTCCTGGGCCTGCTCGCCGGACGGCCTCTCCCACAGCCCGGCCAGGCGGACCTTGACCAGGAAGTCGCGGTCGGCCATCGTCAGCGGCCCCTGCGCGCTCTGCGACATGCCCGCGACCGGGCTCTGCCCCTCGACGGGCGATGGCGGCAGCGGCAGATCGCTCCACCGCACCAGGCCGGTGTTCTCCAGCACCGTCATGTGGTCGAGTACGACTTCCATACAACGCTGGCTGAACTGCCTGATCAGGCTGTTGCGCGTACCGGCCCGGATCTTGGCAAGCAGCTGGTAGACGCCTCCGTGGGCGGCGCGCAGCAGATCGACGAAGGTCTGGTCGTACTCCTCCGGGGTGTCCGCCCGGTCCATCATGTTGAGCCGGTTCTTCAGCTCCTGGGTCGGCTCGTCCGGCAGCTCCACCCCCAGCTGGCGGCCCACGTCGAGGACGCTGGCGTCCAGCTCGCGGTGGCCGTCGATCAGGTGCTGGCCGGCCTCCCGGATCAGCGGGTTGTTGCTGCGCTTCTGCGACTCGCGTCCGGCCGGGCCCTCCCAGAGCCCGGCGAGGCGGACCTTGATCAGGAAGTCACGGTCGGCCGGCGTAAGCGGCCCGAATCGGGTCTGGACGATCGCGTTGGCATCGTTGGCGGCCTGCGCCGGCGTCGCGCCGAGCGTCATCACGCCGGCGAGCATGGCAATGATCGGCACCACCGCGAGTAATGCCCCACGGCGGCGGTTGCCACCTCCCAGCCCGAAGCCAGGCCGCTGCCTGGTGCCTTGCCTCGTCCTGCCCACCGGATCCCTCCCGACCTCTGCTCGTCGGCGCGTTCATGCTCGTCAGAGCGGTGTCCATCGCCGCTTGGTACGGGGTACGGGGCTTCGCTCGGACCGGTTCAAGCCGGTGTCCGGATCGTGACCTCGGACGCAGTTCCAGGGTTTCCGCTTCGAGCGACGATGATGATGTCGAGAACGGTGAGTCAGCTTCTACGTCCCGTGTGTGAAGCGCCCGCGAGGGGCCGCGGCCAACGGGAGGACGCGATGACCGAGCAGAGCATGACCCTGAGCCAGGTTTCGACCGAGCGCATCCGCGAGGCCACCGGGTGGCGTCGGCCAGAACCCTCGGTCCGGGTTCCAGGTGGGCGTGCAGCGCACCGTCGCGGCGACCGTTCAGGCCACCTGGGACGTCATCGTGGGAAAGCCCGAGCTGTGGCTGGGCGAGCATGTCCTCTTCGAGGCCGGTGAGCAGTACAAGGTGGACGGTGCGAGCGGCGAGATCCGGGTTGTGAAGCCAGGCGAGCGGCTCCGGTTGACGTGGCAACCTGACGGCTGGGTCGCTCCGGCAACAGTTCAGCTCACGCTGAGTGAGTCGTCGTAAGGCAAGACCGCGCTCCACGCCCAGCTGGAGAAGCTGCCCGACGGCGACGGCCGCGAGACGATGCGCGCCCACTGGGCCGGCGCCCTCGACAGGATCGTCGCGGCCGGCTGAAACGCCGGACGTCAACCCCCTGGATGTTCCCCGCAGCGCGTGCGCACGCACTGGCGGGAGCATTCAGGGGGTTGCGGTGTCCGGCGGGGGGCGCCCGAGGGTTGCGGTGTCCGGCCGGGGGCGCCTGGGGGTTGCGGTGTCCGGCGGGGCGTGCCCCGGGGGTAGCCGGCGGGAGGGTACAGACGGCGCCTGAACGCGGATTCAGGCATACCGGACGCCGAGTTAAGGAAAGCATAAAAGGTCTATACCTTGACTGGTGTAGACCACTCCGATTGAGTGCTCACAACCCAGCGCGCGGGTGGCTCTGACATCGACCTTGTGCAGTGCGGCTGCACGGAGGAGAGATCAATCGTGTCGAGAAAACGCATCATCCTGTCGTCGATCGCTGCGGTGGCGCTGGCGGGCGCTCTCGCAGTGGTGTTGCCGATGACTTCGGCGTCGGCGGCCGAGTGCGCGGCGGCGTGGAGCGCGTCGACCGTCTACCAGGGCGGCACCAATGCGTCGCACCAGGGACGCAACTACACGGCGAAGTGGTGGACGCAGGGCGAGACGCCAGGGACGACGGGCGAGTGGGGCGTCTGGGCCGACAAGGGCGCGTGCGGCGGCAGCCCGGAGCCCGGCCCGACGAGTCCCGCGCCGAACCCGAACCCGGTGCCGGGCGGGTTCGTCGTCAGCGAGGCGCAGTTCAACCAGATGTTCCCGAGCAGGAACTCGTTCTATACCTACCGCGGGCTGGTCGACGCGCTGTCCGCGTTCCCTGGCTTCGCGAAGACCGGCTCGGACACCGTGAAGCGCCAGGAGGCGGCGGCTTTCCTCGCCAACGTGAACCACGAGACCGGTGGTCTTGTGCATGTCGTCGAGCAGAATCAGGCGAACTACCCGCACTACTGCGACCGCAGCCAGCCGTACGGGTGCCCGGCCGGGCAGGCGGCCTACTACGGCCGCGGTCCGATCCAGCTGAGTTGGAACTTCAACTACAAGGCGGCCGGCGACGCGCTCGGGCTGCCGCTGCTCACCAACCCGTTCCTGGTGCAGAACGATCCGGCCGTGGCCTGGAAGACCGGCCTCTGGTACTGGAACACCCAGAACGGTCCGGGCACCATGACCCCGCACGACGCGATGGTCAACCAGCGCGGATTCGGTGAGACGATCCGCAGCATCAACGGCTCGCTGGAGTGCGGCGGCCGCAACCCGGCGCAGGTGCAGAGCCGCATCAACGCCTACCAGCGGTTCGTGCAGATCCTCGGCACGACGCCCGGGGGCAACCTGAGCTGCTGAGCCGGGCGGTGCGGTTCAAATGCGCCCTCAGCGGGCGCATTTGAACCGCAACTCACAACCAGTGGTTGTCGTGGCGGAGGAAGAACTCGTGCCGCTCGGCGTCGGTGAGGGTCATCTCGTCCCTGCCGAGTGCGGCGAGCGTCTCGAAGTACTCCTCACGCGGTGCCCCCGGGGTGAACAGGATCAGCATCGACGCGGGTTCGCCAGACTCGTTCTTGAAGCCGTGGATCCCGCCCTGCGGCACGTAGACGAAGTCGCCCGGAGTGGTGTCGACCCACTTCGTGCCGTCGTAGATGCGGACGGTGCCGGACAGGATGAAGAACGACTCCGAGATCGTCCGGTGGAAGTGCGGATCGGGACCGGTCACGCCGGTGCCGAAGGTCCACCGGTACAGCCCGAACTCGCTCCCGGTGGAGGCGCCGGTGGCCAAATAGTGCACGGACCCGCCGGAGCCGTGTCGCACCTCCGGTTCCTGGTCGACGCGCCGTATCGTCGCGGACGCCTCGCCGGATTCACCGTGGTACTTGGACGGTGGATAAGACATGAGCCAGCCTCTCATTTAGATCATACGGATCGATAGCTGGCATCATCGTCGAGTCCAGGCGTAGCGTCTGAGCACCTGTGTGTGGAGGCGGTGTGACAGCGATCTCCGGGGCGAAGCCCGTGAGACTTCCTGGTTTTGACGTGATCTCAGAGCTCGGGCGTGGGGCCGAGACAGTCGTCTACCGAGTACGCAGGCAGGGCCGGGACTACGCGCTCAAGCTGCTCACCGCCAGCGGCGGCGACACCGCACAGCTGCTCACCGCTCTCCGGCGCGAGGCCGCGCTGCTCGCCTGCGTGGGGCATGCGCAGCTGCCCCGGATCTTCGACGTGGGGCTGGTCGAGGCCGGTCCGTACCTGGTGCTGGAGTACGTCGACGGGCGGCCCCTCTCGGAGGTGATACGCACCGGACGGATAGACGAGGCCCGGGCGTTACGGCTCGCCAGCGACGTGGCGGCGCCGCTCGCGGCGGCCCACCGCGCCGGCCTCGTGCACCGTGACGTCAAACCCGACAACATCATCGTGGATCGCAACGGCGCCGCCCGGCTCATCGACTTCGGTCTCGCGGCGCGCGGCGGGCGCCAGGACGACCGCGTCGCCGGCACGCTGCTTTACAGCGCGCCCGAGCAGACCGGCATGCTCAAGCGCCCCGTGGACGGCCGCAGCGACCTGTACGCGCTCGGCGTCGTGCTGTTCGAGGCGGTCACCGGGCGGCCGCCGTTCGAGTCGTCCGACGCGGGCGAGCTGATCCGCCTGCACGCGACCGCGCAGGTGCCGGATCCGCGCATGATGCGGCCGGGGCTCTCCGCGACGTTCGCCGCGGTCATCACCAAGTTGATGGCGAAGGACCCCGACGACCGGTACCAGAGCGGCGAGAGCCTGCTGGCCGACGTGCAGCGGCTCAGCGCGGCGCCGGGCAGCCTGTTCGACGTCGGCACGCGGTCTCCGCACGTGCAGTCGGGGCCGCAGACGCTCATCGGACGGGCCGAGGAGGTCGTCAACCTCGCCAGCCGGTGGTTGCAGGCCAGGGACGGCCTCGGCGGGTGCGTCCTGGTCGAGGGAGCGGCCGGCGTGGGCAAGAGCCGGCTGGTGCGCGAGGTCACCACCGCCGTCACGGCGGACGGGGACGTCCTCCTCTACGGGAAGTGCGTACCCGACGACCCGGTGCCGCTCGGGCCGCTGCGCAGCGCCGTGGAGCGAGGTCTGCGCTCGCTCGACCGGCTGCCGTCGGGCGAGCGTGAGAACGCGATCGAACGGCTGCGCAAGGTGGTGGGTCGCGACGGACCCCTGCTGCGCGCGCTGTCCCCGATGCTGGCCGACCTGGTCCAGGCGCCGGGTCTCGTCGAGACCAACCGGCACGAGCAGTTCACGAACGCGGTCGCGGCGTTCCTGCTCGACCTCGCGAACGAGCTGGGCGGCGTCGTCCTGCACCTCGACGACGTGCAGTGGCTTGACGTCGCCACCCGCCGGGTGCTGCAACAACTGGCGCTCGGGCTGCCGGAGTCGCCGCTGCTCGTGATCGCCACGGGCCGGGACGACGTGGAGAGCATGGCGCCGCTGTCCCTGTTCGCCGCCGACATGGGGCCGGTGCTCGACACCCGGATGAAGCTGCAGTCGCTCCCGCAGGACGCCGTGGGTGACCTGGTCCGGCTGCACCTCGGCCACATGGACATCGCGGACTCGGCGGCGAACGAGCTGGTCGCGCGGGTCGGCGGCAACCCGTTCACGGTCGTGGAGTACGTGCGTGCGGTGATAGACGCCGGCCTGCTGACGCCCGGCTGGGATGGCTGGCGGCTCGACGTCGCCGGTCTCGACCGGCTCGAACTGTCCGGCGACGCGGTCTACCTGGTACTCCAGCGCATCGCGCAGCTGGGGCCGGAGAGCCGGCGGCTGCTCGCCGCCGCCGCGGCCACCGGGCGGCGATTCCCGGCCGACCTGGTCGCGGCGGTGTGCGGCGTCGCCGGCCGGCAGGGGCGGGACGCGCTGTTCGAGGCCGAGTCGCGGCGGCTGGTCACCGGATCCGGCGGCGTCTACCGCTTCCTGCACGACCGAATCCGCGAGGCGTTGCTGGCCCAGCTCGACCCGGCCGCGCTGCGCAGCCTGCACCAGCGCATCGCCGAGGTGCTGGAGGCGTCCGGCGGCACGGACTCGGAGTACGTGTACGCCACCGCGCGGCACTACGCGCTGGGCGAGGCCGACCGAACCCCCGAGAAGGTGTACACGAGCGGTTTCATCGCCGGGCAGCGCGCGCTTGCCGACCAGGCGCCGGAGGAGGCGCTGGCCTTCCTCGACGTGGCCGCCGCGGCGGCGCGGGTCGCCGGCATGATCCCGGACGCCACGTTCCACCTGGCTCTCGGCGTCAGCTGCAGCCGCACCGGTCGCTTCGCCGACGCGCTCGTCCACCTCGACCGCGCGCTGGAGTCCGAGCCGGACTCGCTGCTGCCGGGCCGGCATCCTGTACCAGATCGCCTGGCTGCACCTGAGCGCGTGGGATCCGGGCCGCGCGTTCGACGCCGCCGGCCGCGGTCTCGCCGAGCTGGGCCGCCCGCTGCCCCGGGGCAAGCTCGCGCTGGCCGTCACGACGCTCGCGTCGTTCCTGTCCGGCCTCGCCATCAGCCGGAGCAAGCGCCGGTTCGGCACCGCACTCGGTGAGCAGCGCGAGCGGTACCGCCTGGAGGCGATGTTCTACGACGTGGCGGCCTACGCGTCGACGATCAAGATGCGGCCGGACCTGCGCGCCACGATGTCGTTCCGCTCGCTGTACGTCGTGAACCGGCTCGGACCCAGCGAGCGTCGAGTACGCGCGGCACATGGCGGGGTTCGGCGTGATCGCCAACATGCTCCACCTGCACCGGCTCGCGAAGAAGACGTTCGACCGGGCCGCGCGCGCTGCCGCCGATCTCGGCGATCCGTCGGTGATCGGGCACGTCGAGTGGAGGCGCGGCGTCGGCGCCAGCATGGCGGGGATCGACGACGGCCAGATCTGGATGCGCGCCACCATCGAGCATGAGCGCTGGCTCGACCTCGGTGACTTCCTCACCGGCGTCTCCGGCACCTGCGTCCGGCTCCTCCAGCGCGGCCGCACCCGTGAGGCGCTGGAGTGGTACCAGCGTGGGCGGGCCCGGCTCGGTCCCGGCGCTGAGGCCGAGGGCGCCGGCTTCTGCTCCGCCGGGGCGGCCATCCCGTCGCAGTTCGGCCGGCCGCACGAGGCCGACGAGCGGATCGACGCGCTGCGCCGGTACCTCAGCCTCAACCCCGAGAACCGCACGCAGGTCGTCAACCTGTTCGCCGCCCGGCTCGTGGCGCTCGTCGAGCGCGGCGATCTGGGGCCACAGTTCGACCAGGTCACCGCCGAGTTCGACGAGCTGGGCGTCCGCCCTTCCGCGCTCCTGGCCGAGCAGCGCACCTACTACGTGTACGAGGCGTACGGCCGCCTCGAACGGTGCCACCGCGCGACGCGCGAGAACCGGGCGGCGCTGATCGAGGCTGCGACGCAGGCGGTGAAGAACGTCGGCAAGGGCGCCACCAGCCGGATCCTCAAGGCCCATCACCGTGTCGGCACGGCCGACCTCGCCGTGCTGGCCGGCGACCCCGATCTCGCCCTGGGTGAGCTGGTCGGCGCCGAGTTGGAGATCCTCGGTCTCGACTCGCCGCTGGTCGCGTTCGAGGCGGCGCGGGTACGGGCGCGCGCCTGGCGGTCGCTCGGCGAGCAGGGCCACGCCGACCAGCAGGCCCGGCTGGCGGTGGAGATCGCCACCGCCGAGCAGTGGACCAGCCGTGTCACGTGGGTGCGCAGCGAGTTCGGCGTGCCGGTCGACACGCCCGTGGTCGCCGAGCCCCGTGTCGGTCGGTAGGGACGTGACCACCAGCCGCGACGCCCTCAACCAGCGGCGGCTCGCGGCGTTGCAGCAGGTCAGCCTGGCATCCGCGACGGTGCTCGACCCGCGCGAGCTGGCGCAGGTGGCGCTTGAGGAAACCGTCCGCATCCTCGGCGCCGAACGCGCGTACCTGTTCCTGGTCGACCCGGACCTCGACCAGCTCGTGCCCACGCTCGGGCGTGACGCGGCCGGCGCCGAACTCGGCGAGCTGACCGGCTACAGCACGACGCTGGTGGAGCGGGTCCACAAGTCGCGCAAGGCGCTGGTCGTGAGCGGCAGCGAGGAGGGCGTCGCGCTCGGATCCCGCAGCGCCCAGATCCACGGGCTGCGCAGCATCATGATCGCGCCGCTGCTCTTCCGCTCCCGGCTGCTCGGCGTGGTCTATCTCGACAGCCGGATCGCCCGGGGAATGTTCAACGAGGACGACGTCGACACGCTCATGGCGATCACCAACCACGTCGCGGTGTCGCTGGAGACCGCCCGCGCGGCGCAGCTCGCGGTGGGCGTCGAGGTCGCGCGGCGGCAGCGCGACGTGGCCGAGACCCTGCGCCAGGCGCTGGCCAAGCAGAGCGCCACGCTCGACCCGGACGAGGTGATGCGCCAGCTCCTGTGGGTGCTCACCGAGACCCTGAGCGGTCAGACGGCGGCACTGCTGTCCCCGGACGGAGACGACGGCTCTGGTGGTGGCGGCCAGGTACGGTCCGGCGTCCGCCCCCGGCGCCAGCGCTCGACCAGGCGTTCATGCCGCTACGTCTCCGGGTCGGCCGTGGCGGGCCGATCGGCGACCTCCTCGGCAGCCCGGCCAGTTGGCTGGCGATCCCGATCGCGCAGCGGGGCAACGCGTCCGGCCTGCTGCTCGTCGGGTCGGGGCACGACACCGCGCTGCAGGAGGAGATGGTGCAGCTCGCGGCGGCCCTCGCCGGTCAGGGCATGACCGCGTACCAGAACGCGAGGCTGTTCAGCGAGGTACAGCGGCTCGCCACCGTGGACGGGCTCACGGGTCTTTCCACGCGCAACCACTTCTTCGCCGAGGCGACCAAGCAGGCCAGGATCACGCAGCGGTACGAGCGTCCGCTGGCGGCGATCATGATGGACATCGACCACTTCAAGCGGATCAACGACACGTACGGGCATCCCGTCGGCGACGAGGTGATCCGTGCGGTCGCCCAGCGGGTGCGTGGCATGGCGCGCGACTCCGACCTGCTCGGACGGTACGGCGGCGAGGAGTTCGCCCTGGTGACGCCGGAGACGGGCGAGCAGGCGGCGAGGCTGGCCGAGCGTCTGCGGCAGGTGGTGGGCACCGAGCCGGTGCAGACCGCGGCCGGGCCGCTGCCGGTCACGATCAGCCTCGGCGTGGCCAGTGTGGAGGGTGGTGTGCACGACCTGCCCGACCTGCTCGCCGACGCCGACGCCGCGCTGTACTCGGCCAAGAACGGTGGCCGGAACCAGGTCTTTCCCGCTGTTCGTGACTGAGGGCCTGCGGAGTACTACGCTGCGGAGCGAGCGATCCACCGCAAGAAGGGCGCCCTTCGGTGACGGACGAATCAGTTGAGCCGTACAGCAAGCTCGTGACCACCGTGCCGCAGTCGGCGCGGATCTGGAACTACTGGCTCGGCGGCAAGGACAACTTCGCCGTCGACCGCGAAGCCGGTGACCAGTACTGCCAGGTGTTCCCAGGCATCATCGACATCGCGCGCGAATCGCGGGCGTTCCTGGTGCGAGCGGTCACGTACCTCGCCGGCGAGGCGGGCATCCGGCAGTTCCTCGACGTCGGCACCGGGCTCCCGACCTCGGACAATACGCACGAGGTCGCGCAGCGGGTCGCGCCGGAGTCGCACATCGTCTACGTCGACAACGATCCGCTGGTGCTGGCGCACGCTCGCGCGCTGCTCACCACCACGCCGGAGGGCGTCACCCACTACATCGACGCCGACCTGCGCGATCCCGAGAAGATCCTTGAGGGCGCCAGCCAGGTTCTCGACTTCAACAAGCCGGTCGCGCTGATGCTCATGGGCATCCTCGGGCACGTCGGCGACGACGAGGAGGCGCGCTCGATCATCAGGCGGCTGCTCGCGGGCCTGCCGTCCGGGAGCTACCTGGCGCTGAATGACGGCACGAACGTCATCAGCAAGGACTTCGCCGAGGCGCAGGAGGGCTACAACAGCAGCGGTGCCGTCCCGTACCACCTGCGCTCGCCCGACCAGATCGCGAGCTTCTTCGACGGGCTGGAGCTGGTGGAGCCCGGTGTCGTGTCGTGCCCGCGGTGGCGTCCCGATCCGGACAAGCCAGTTCCCGTCGATGTCGACGAGTTCTGCGCGGTCGGCCGCAAGCCCTGACGCGTCCGCGGTCGAGGTCACCCCAGGTGATGCGAGCTTCACAACGCGCCGCAGTACAGCTCGAACCTCGGTGGTCCAGGCGACGTAAGTAAGGAGGCTCTCCACCGACCGAGGAGGCCTTCATGTCACCGCTGCCGCCGACCGTCTCGGGCTCCGGCCTGTTGCTCGGGCACGCCCGGGAGTTCCTCCGCTCGCCGGAGACGGTCCTCCGCCGTGGCTATGACGAGCACGGCAAGATCTTCCGGCTGCGCCTGCCGGGACCGCCGGGCATCGTGCTGCTCGGCCCGGAGCACAGCAAGTTCGTGTTCGCCGAGACGGACAAGCGCCTGTCGATCCGGCGCGCGTACCCGTTCTTCGTGCACATGTTCGGCGCCGACGGCTACTTCCTGGCTGACGAGGAGGAGTACAGGCGGCAGCGTGACATCGTGCTGCCGCGGTTCCAGGCGCGGCAGCTCGAGAGTCACGTCGAGATCATGGACGCGCTGACGGACGAGCTGATCGAGCAGTTGGGCGAGACCGGCGAGATGGATCTCGTCACCACGATGGGCCCGCACGTGATGAACGTGGCGACGCAGTGTTTCCTCGGCTCCGATCTGTCCGGGCGTCTCGGCCGTAGCTTCTTCGACGTGTTCCGCCAGTTCTCCGAGGGCATGGATCCGCTGATCCCGGGGTGGGTGCCGGTGCCGAAGATGGTGCGTTGCCACCAGGCCCGTGACGAGCTGCGGCGGGTGATCGGCGACGTGATCCGGGAGCGCCGCGCGCATCCGCTGGAGCCGGCCGACTTCCTGCAGGTGTTGAGCGAGGCCAGGTATGCCGACGGCGAGCTGGTTCCGGAGCACCGCATCGTCAATCTGGTCCTGATGATGATCTGGGTGGGGTACGAGACCACGAACGCGCACCTCAGCTGGTCGCTCATCGACCTGCTGCAGAACCCGCACGAACTGGACAAGGTGCTCGACGAGCAGCGCACGGTGCTCGACCCGTCAGAGCCGCTCAGCGTGAAGAAGCTGCACCGGTTGCCGGCGCTCGACCGTGCCGTGCACGAGACCGAGCGGCTGCACCCGGTCACGTTGGTGATCGCGCGCAAGGCCGTGGAGACGATCGACTACGCCGGCTACCGGATCCCGAAGGGCGCGGTCGTGATGGTGCCGCCTGCGCTCATGCATCGCCTGCCCGACGTCTTCCCCGACCCGGACCGGTTCCACCCCGACCGGTACCTCGACGACCCGAAGGCCCAGCGGCTCCTCGTCGGCTTCGGCGGCGGCCTGCACCGCTGCCTCGGGGCGCAGTTCGCCTACCTGGAGATCAAGCTGACGGTGACGCGGCTGCTCCAACACTTCGATCTCGAACTCGTCGACACCGCGCCGGTACCGGCAGTCGGGCAAACGACGGCGCCGCAGAGTCCGTGCCGCGTCCGGTACCGGCGCAAGGTCAACGCCGTGACTACGTGAGCGGCACCCACGCGTCGCGGTAGGCGTCTGTGACGGATCGCCACAGGTCGACGCCGTTGCCGATCCTGGAGTTCACCAGCACCGACGCGTGCACCCCGGACGAGAAGCTGCAGATCACGGTGTTGAGCTGGATCTGCCCGTTGCTCGGCGTGGGTGCCCACAGGAACCCGCCGTGGCTGCTGACCTGCCCGTGCCGCACCGGTGTGTGTCCCTGCCAGCCGAGGTCGTTGTCGATCATCGCCTGCCGCTGCTGGGGTGTGAGCAGGACGTTCGTCTCTCGCAGGGTCTTGAGGAAGGTGGCCAGCTCGTTGGCGGAGACGTTGAGGCAGCCGCCGCCGGTGAGTGTGGTCCAGTCACCCCAGTCCGTTCCGCCGACGTTGCCGGCCGGGAACGGGTAGCACAGCGTCTGGTTGCTGGTCTCCGGCTTCGCCCGCACGGTCGCGATGCCGCAGGGGGCGAAGATCTTGCGGTTCACGTAGCTGAGGTACCAGTTGCTGGTGGCGACGTCCTTGTCCGTGACGCCCGACTCGGAGAACCCGTCCAGGTACGGGATCACGATCCGGAAGATCGCGAAGTTCTCGTTCCGGTACACGGCCGTGGTCTTGTCGGTGAGCGTCACGCCCGCCTCGATCTGCTTCTTGATGTCGGCGTACTTCTCGCTGCCGATCCGGAACCCGCTGCGGTGGGTCAGCAGCTCGCGGAACGTGATCGACCGGGTGTTGGGGCCGCGCGTCCAGTCGCTGGGCAGGTACTGGTGAACCGTGCTGTCGATCGTCAGGCCGCGCGCGGCGAGGCACTGCAACACCCCGACGGCGGTGATCGTCTTGTTCACGCTGGCGATGTTCAACCGGGCGCCGGCCGACGACGCGCGCGAGCCGTTCGTCGCCGTGCGCGCGAGCCCGGCCGCCGTCGAGGTGGCGTACCCGGCCGTGGCGAGCCCGGCGGAGAAGCCGACGACGTTCGCCGCGAGGCGGCTGTTGAGCCCGCGCGCCATCTCGTTGACGTTCAGCGCCTCCACGTGGTCGGTGACGAGCGCCCCGAGGCGGTAGTTCTTGTTCCACATCTCGCCGTAGGTGGCGACGAACTCGTCGTACGGCTCGTCGATCGCCAGCAGCGTGCTGACCTGGTTGTAGGCGGCGTTGTAGTACACGGCGCCGCCCAGGACGTGGGTGCTGAGGACGGCCGGACGGAAGCCCTGGGCTCGCAGCTCGGCGACCTCGCGCAGGAACTGGTCGCGGCCGCGCCACAGGCGGAGGTACTGGCCGCTCGTGCTGGGGTTGAAGTACCCGGTGTAGTACACCTGCCCGTTGACCACGAACGACGTGAGGCCGGCCAGCCGGAAGCCGCGATTCCACATGTCGCCGTAGGCGGCCACGAACTCGTCGTGGGTCTTGTGGACGTATAGACCCTGCCCGTTCGTGTTGGGGTCGTACGTGGCGTCGTAGAAGACCTGCCCGTCGCGGACGTAGGCGCTCAGCGCGCTGAGCTTGAAGGCCCTGTTCCACATCTCGCCGAAGTCCGCGAGCAGGCCGTTGTAGTCGCGGCCCAGGCGCAGGTACTGGCCCGCGCTGCTCGCGTTGTAGGCGGCGCTGTAGAAGACCTGGTTCCCCTCGCCGACATAGGACGTCAGCGTCCTGATGCGGAAGTTCTTGCCCCACATCTCGCCGTAGTCCGCGAGGAACGGGTCGTACGTGCGGTCCAGCCGGAGGTACTGGCCGCCGCTGTTCGGCTCCCAGATGCCGGCGTACACGGGGCGCCGTAAGGCCAGGACGTCCAGGGACGCGACCTTGGGCGCTGCCGCTGCCGCCGGGTCCGCGACGCCGCCCGCGACAAGGGCGCCGGCCGAGCCGACGCCGATCTGCAGGAGACGGCGGCGCGACAGGCCGGCGGGGGTGGGTGTGGTCGCCATTGCGTTCTCCAGGGTGGCTGTGTCGTCGTGGGTGCCGCCCAGCGTGGCGGCGCGCCCCGCCCCACGTACACAGCGCCGGACACCCAATCAGCGCGCCGCCCTACCCAAACAGCGGTGGGTAGGGCGACGCAGTGTCTGGGGGTCGAGCACCCATGCGCTTGTGCGGCACCCGCGTGATGCTCGACATGCACCCACCTACGAGGAGGAACTCATGCCCGACGGTTGGAGGCCACCCAGGCCACGGTCCCCTATGGACGAACCTACGCCCCCGCCGCCCGCGCCAGCACCCGGTTCTGAGTGTTGCCGAGATGGCCTACCGCCCATGCCTCGCCAGAGGGAACCGCTGTCACCGACGTGAGCGCGGAGCCGATCGGCGTCATCGCCGCGAAGCCGGTGGCCGGTTCGGCGACCGACTCCGCCACCAGCCGGGCGCCGTCCCAGCGGACCAGCATGTTCTGGTCGAGGAAGCGGCCCTGGTAACCGGCGAAGTACACCCGCGACGACGACACCGCCGCGACTCCCGTGTACTCCAGCGCCTCGGCGATCGGGGGAGTAGGCACCGGAATCCACGCGCCGCCGTTCCAGCGCATCGCGACCGGCCGGCGCGCCGACCAGCCCTGGCCGGCGGTGAACCCGACGGCCCACGCCTCGGTTGGCGACACCGCGGTGACGGCGTTCAGCATGTTCTGGCCGCCCGCGGCCGGGCTGCTCAGGTTCGGGCTCGGCACCCGCTTCCAGGACACGCCGTCCCAGCGCAGGATCACGGTCTCGCGCGGCACGCCCTGGCCCGGCCAGGTGAGGTAGCCGACCGCCCAGGCGCTGTTCGGGCCGGTGGCGGTGACGCCCGTGAGCATGTTGATCCCCGCGCCGGCGTTCGGCACGGGTACCTGGTTCCAGCTGACTCCATTCCAACGGAAAATGAGGTTGTCGTGGTCTGCGCCACCCGCCGTTGCGTTGTAACCGCCCACGGCCCAGCCGTCCCAGTCGGACAGCATGGTGACCGCCTTCAGCTCGTGCGCACCGACACCGGGCGACGGACTCGGCAGCGTGGACCACGCCCCGGCGCGGTACCGGGTCACGAACGTGCGGCGCTGGGAGTCGGCGCTGCCGACCGCGTAGGCGGAACCGCTGTACGTGGCGTCGACGCCGTTCAGGACGCCGGTGGAGTCGATCGGCACGTGGGACGGGCGCCAGTACGTGCCGTCCCACCGCAGAGCCTGCGGACGCACGTTCCACGAGTCACCGACGCGGCCGACGGCCCAGGCGTTCGTGCGGTTGAGCGCGGTGACGCCGGTGAGCAGGGACGGGCTGCCGATGTTGGGGGCGGGCGCGACTGTCCACTGTGGCGCCGCTGCCTCAGCGGGGACGGCAATGAGGGCTGCGCTGGCCAGCGTCGTGACGGCCAGAGCCGCTGCGGTGCGGGTCAGTGAGGGGTACACGGTCACTCCGTGGGTTAGGGGGGTGGGCTGGGGATGGCGACAGCCGAGTAGCGCCCGGCCAGTGCGCCGCGATCGGTGGTGCCGGTCTTGGTGAGCAGGCTCGCGACGTGCTTCTCGACGGTGCGCGGCGAGAGGAAGAGCCGTTCGCCGATGGCGCGGTTGCTCAGTCGCTCGCCGAGCAGCGCCAGCACCTCGAACTCGCGAACCGTGACGCCGAGCGAGCGCAGCGATGTGGGGATCGCCGTGCTGCCCTGGGCGCGGCGCGGTACGACGGCGCCGGCCCGGCGCAGCAGCGTACGGCAGGCGCCGGCGGCCGTGGCGGCCCGCGTGCCGTGGAAGTACTCCTCCGCGATTTGCAGCCAGGTCACCGGCTCGCCCCAGCTGTCGGCCAGCGCCGCCTCGGCGACCAGCCGGAGCCCGAGGTGACGCGCGAGGGGGTACTCCGCGGACGTCGCCTGGAAGTCAGCCATGGCATCGGCTGCGTCTCCCGGCCGGTCAGCACGTCCGTGCAGGACCGCGCTGGTGAGCTGCGCGAACTGCAGGTTCCACGCTGCCTGGCCGCTCGCGGTGCTGACCAGTGCCTGGTGCTCGTCCCAGCCGGAGCGCCCCGCCAGCGTGGAGAGGAACAGGTGCGGCCCATGCGTGAACGACAGGTAGTGCGTGAGCTTCGCCTGCTCAAGTTCCACCGCACGGTCGAGTTCGGACAGTGCACGGTGTCGGTCCTCGTGGATGAGCGCGCCGATCGCCAGCCCGAACCCGGCCACGGCAGCGGTGAAGTCGATCTTGTCGCCGCCGAGCGCGCGGTACTCGGCCAGCCGCCTGACCGCGCCGGCGCGGTCGCCCCGGTGTGAGGCCACGCAGGCGCGCAGGCCGAGCGCGATCAGCCGCAGCTCGTGCAGCCGCAGCCGGTGGGCGGAGTGTGCGGTGCGTTCCGCACGCTCGTCGGCGAGGTCGTACTCACCGCGCGCGAGATGGACCACCGCCAGCTCGCAGTCGAGGTCGAGCGCTGTCACGACGGCGCCGGTCTGCAACGCCAGCTCGCGGGCGCGCAGCAGCCGGTCGGAGTCCGCGGTGCGTACGCCGTCGTGGACGCCGAGGTGATACAGCATCCGGACCCGCCACGCCATGAGGCCGGCCCGTTCCGCCAGCGCCAACGCCTGCTCGTACAGGCGGTCGGCGGCGGCGAGGTCGCGCAGGCGCGCGCAGCTGCCGAGCACCTCCAGCGCCTCGCAGGCGACCTCGGGGTGATCCGTCGCGGCTTCAAGAGCCGTGCGCGCCAGCGCCTCGGCCTGCTCGATCCGCTCGGCGCTCGGATGTCCGAACGTCAGCTGGGCCGCGAGCGCGTCCAGTTCGGGTCCGGCCGCGTCACCGAGGAGGCTCCTGACCTGCTCGACCTCCCGCAGGCCGTCGTTCCACCGTCCGGCCGCGGCCGCCGCCCGAGCCAGTCGCAGCCGCACCGCGGCCCGTCGCAGCGGATCGGCGCAGAGGTCGAACCGGCGGCCCAACTCGCCCGCCCGCTCGATCTCGCCCGCGACGACCAGAGCCCCGAGCAGCGCCTCCGCGAGATCGAGCGCGAGTGGGTCGTCCTCGTCGATCAGGGACAGCCCGTCGTCGAGCAGCGAGATCGCCGTAGCGAAGGCGCCCTGCTCGATAGCGCGCCGGCCGGCGGTGTGGTGTAGCTCGGCCGCTCGCCGTCGTTGCCCGGCGGCGCTCCACAGCGAGGCGGCGAGCTGGCACCAGGTGGCTGGCAGGTCCGGAAAGGACTCTTCGATCGCGACCGCCAGCCGCTGGGACAGCCGCACGCGTTCGGCCGGAAGCAGGTCTTCGCGGATCGCGTCGGCGGTGAGAGCGTGCCGGAACACGTAGGTGTCGGCGCTGGTGGTCGGGCACATGAGCTGTGCGTTGACGGCGGCGCGCAGCTGCGTGAGCAGGTCGCGTTCGTCCAGCCCCGCGGCGGCGCCGGCCACCGGTGCGTGGAACTGCCGGCCCAGCATCGCCGCCGCCTGAAGCAACGCCTGCCCGTGCGGACCGAGCCGGGCGGCCCGGCTGACGACGCTGGCACGTACCGTGGCCGGCACCTGCGCCACCAGCGGCGCGCTCGCCCGCCAGCTCTGGCCGTCGCGCACCAGTGCACCGCAGCTGAGCAGCTCCGCCAGCAGCTCCTCCACATGGAACGGGACGCCGTCGCTGTCGCGCACCGTGCGGTCCAGCGCGGGCTGCGGCAGCACCTCCGGCGAGGTCTTCAGGCAGCCGGCGATGAGGCGGCGCACCGCGTCGTCCGCCAGCCGGTCCAGCTCCAGGACGGTGGCCGCCCGCCGCCGGGCCACCGACCGGACCAGTTCCAGCGCCGCGCCCGACTCGGTGCGTACCGTGGCGAGAAGGACCACGGAGCTGCGAGCCAGGTTGTCGACCAGGTACTCGACCACGGCGAGGGTGTCGTCGTCGGCGTCGTGCAGATCCTCCAGGACAAGGAGGCATCCGCGCTGATCGCCCAGGCTCGTCAGCAGGCGCAGCACCGCCTCGGCGAGCACGACGAGGGAGTCGTCCGGACCGGGCGGGCGCTCCAGCCGCCACTCCGGGATCAGCCGCGAGAGTGCGGGCCGATACGGACCCAACTCTGGATACGTGAGCGAGCCCGCGTGCCGCAGGACCGACAGCAACGCCTCGGTCAACGGCCGGAACTGCGGCGCCGAGGCGGTGGCACGGCCGCGCAGCACGCAGAACCCGCGCGCGGTCGCCTGTTGTTCTGTCTCGGCGGCGAGCCTGGTCTTGCCGATGCCGGCCTCGCCCAGCAGGAAGATCGCGCCGCCACGACCGTGCTGTGCATCGTCGAGAGCCGCGCCGAGCGCAGCGGCCTCCGCATCCCGGCCGACGAGTGCCGGGCGGAACAACCGCATCCCGGTTTACCCCCGCTCATCGGTGTTCGGCGCCCCACACGGTATTGCAAACAGGCAAGCATTAGGCACGGAATGATCCGGGATCCGACACCATTGCACCGTGCGCAACCAGAGCGATTGGGACGTTGTCGTCATCGGCGCGGGACCGGCGGGATTGGCGGCTGCGTATGCCGCCGCGACAGCCGGTGCCCGCACGGTAGTGATCGAGCGCGGGAAGCTGCCGCGCTACAAGACGTGCGGCGGCGGCCTGATAGGTACGTCCCTCTCCGCCCTGCCACCTGACTTCTCGGTGCCGGAGCGAGACCGGATCAACGCGGCCACCTTCTCGCTCGACGGCCGCCGCCAGTTCACCCGCCGCGCCCGTCACCAGCCGTTGCTCAGCATGGTGCTGCGGGACGAGTTCGACCACGCGCTCACCCGAGCGGCGCAGCAGGTCGGCGTGTCCATCGTCGAGCAGGCCACCGTGCGGGGCGTCCATCAGGACTCGGACGGTGCCGCGTACGCGAGGCTCGCGGACGGTTCTCACGTCCGGGGTCGCGTCCTGGTCGGTGCCGACGGCTCGTCCGGCTTCACGGCACGCCACGTCGGCGTCGACTACGTGCAGACGGATGTCGGGCTCGAGGTCGAGGTACCGACACCGGTATCCCGCCGAGCCGACTGGAACGGCCGGATCCTGCTGGACTGGGGACCCGTACCAGGCTCCTACGGCTGGGTCTTCCCGAAGGACGACAGGCTGACCGTGGGCGTCATCGCGTCGCGATCCGCCGGGGACGCCACACGCCGGTACCTGAAGGACTTCCTCGACCGTCTCGATCTCTCCGGCGTGACGCCGCTTCAGGACTCGGGCCACCTCACGCGGTGCCGTTCCGAGCACTCGCCCCTACGTAACGGCCGGGTGCTGGTCGCGGGAGACGCCGCCGGCCTGCTGGAGCCGTGGACTCGCGAGGGAATCAGCTTCGCGCTGCGCTCCGGCGCGCTGGCCGGCGCAGCGGCAGCCGATGCGGCTGGAGCGGAACGCTCGGCCGATGTCGACGCGCGTCTCGACGGCTATCAAGTGTCCGTCGCGCGGGAACTGGTACCCGAGATGCGCGCGGGACGTCGCCTGTACGCCGCCTTCTCCAGCCGCCCTGCTCTGTTCCACGCGGCGGTAGCGACACCAATGGGTTGGTCGTCCTTCATGGACATCTGCCGGGGCGAAGCAAACGTCGCCGGTGCGGTGCGGCGACTTCCGGTGCGGCTTGCGCTTGGCTGCGCTGCGCGCGTGACGGCCCGCCCGGCGCCGAATCGGACTGTCGGGGCATTGGTGCTCTAACCGGACGCCCGATGCCGCCATTTCCCCGACACTTCGTGGTCGCTGCACCGCGGATCGGCGCGTGAGCCGATCATGCGGATGGGGCAGACTTGGCGGATGAGCCCAGTGAGTCGTGGCCGGAGAGGCAAGAAGGCCAAGAAGACCACGCGCCGACCCGTGCTGGTTGACGTATCCGATCCGCAGGGTGTGTGCGACTGTCCAGCATGCTCAGGTGAGGAAGTCGATCCGCGGCAGATGATCGACGACTTGCTTGAGGACGGCGCCGCCCTCCTTCTCGCTGAGGATCCGGTGGACGTGGAACTGGCGGGCGCCCTGTTCGTGTCGTCCGGCGAGACGGTCGGCGAGGCCTTCGAAGAAGTGCTGCTCAACGGCGTCATCCCGGCGTTCGAGGCCAGAGCCACCGCGGACGCGGTGGCGATGCTCATGGCCATCGGTTCGGTCGCCGGGAGTGATCTGGCCAAGGCCGCGTGGGCGGCTGCCGACAGGCTTCTCGACGCGGGTGTCCGGCGGCCGGATTGGGCGACCGAACTGCGCGAACCGTTGACCGCGAGCGGCTGCTGGCGCATCGCCGATCCGGCGGGCACCGGGTCAATTCTGACCTGCGCGTTCGATCGCGCCGGCCGGTCGCACGCGTTGGTGGTAACCGTGGACGATCTGGACTGTGGCGCCGCCGCCGACATCCTCATCATCGACGGGGATGCGTTGCCCGAAATGCTGGAGACGCTCCGGGCAGAGTGCAGCGGCGCCGGCTTCGAGGCCACAATGGAAGCGCTGGATCCGGCCGAAATGCGTTGGCAGATCGAGAATGCCCTGGACACCCGGGCCGTGCACGACAGCGAGGACCCCGATGCGGCATCCGATGAGCCGTTCGACGAGGACGGCATGCCGGCATACGAACTTCTGGCCGTGTTACTGCGGGCACGACTGAACGTCCTGCCACCGTCAGGAAAACCCAAAGTGCCGCACGGGGACGACGTAGTGGAGACGTTCGCGGGCACGCCGACCCTGGCCCTCACGAGCAGGGCGGCGCGGCCCAAACTTCCCAAGAAGCGGAAGAAGTCGGACGGGCCTGCGCCGGTGTTTCAAATCAAGGTGCAGTTGCTCGGCGCGAAACCGCCGATCTGGCGGCGCCTTGAGGTGTCCGCCGACATCAGCCTCGACCTGCTGCATGCGGTCATCCAGACCGCCTTCGGCTGGGATGACATGCACATTCACGTCTTCGAGACGCCGTACGGCGAGTTCGGGATCCCTGACCCCGAACTCGGGTACGGCGCGGAATCGAAGGTGACTCTGGAGCAGGTGGCTCCCAGCGTGAAGAGCAAGATCCGCTACACCTACGACTTCGGCGACTGTTGGGAACACGAGATCCTGGTGGAGAAGACGTTCAACAACGACAAGCCGGCGAGCTACCCGCGGTGCACGGGCGGACGGCGCGCGGCCCCGCCGGAGGACTGCGGCGGCGTCTGGGGCTACGCGGATCTCGTGGATGTGTTGTCTGACGCCACCCATCCCGACCATCAGGACCGGCTGACGTGGCTGGGGCTCGGCAGCTCTGACGAGTTCGATCCGGCGCGCTTCGACGCCGACGCTGTGAACCGGGAGATGTCCAAACTGCGCTGAGTGCCTCACGGCTCATTGATGCTGCGGCACGTGGGCCGCTATCGCCGCGGTGACGGTTTGGACCGCAGTGGCCGGATCGTCGGCGCGGAATCGGACTCGGCTGATCCGGTGGATGCCGCTGCGGCCCAGGTCGACGTCGTAGGGCTCGCGGAGTTCCACGCACACATTGGTGACGCCCATGACCGCCACGGCGACCGTTCCGTCCGCGTGCTCAAGGGTCTTCTGGTGTGAGCCTTTGAGATGCTCGCGCGCCGACGCCAGCTTCTCGATGGGAATGGTCACGTCGGCGCGGTACCCGTACCGCAAGCGCAGCCCGCGCGGCCCGATCGTGTGCGGCCGGATCCACACCGCCGCCGCGAACCCGACCATCCACACCAGCCCGTAGATCCCGAGGACGAGCAACACGAACCGGATCGTCGGCCACGGCACGACCAGCTCCATCACGACCACCTCGATCGCGGAAACCACGATCAGGCCGATCATCACGATCCGCACGGAGTCGCCGTAGTGGATCGCGGTGTCACCACGCGCCACGTCGGGGCGCCGCGTCACCCAGCGGAACAGCGCTACCAGGATGTGGAACTCGTGCCGCACCAGCATGGTGACCACACGTTGCGCTTGCTTGACTGCTCCCATTCATCGGCCCCTGTCGACTTGGTGTTCGTCATCTGGGTCCGATGCTGCCGACCTGACGTCGCGTCAGGTCAAGGCGCGTTCGCTCATCAACTCGATCAGCCGGCGCTGACCCGCAGAGTACGACCGCATGTGGTCGAGGAAGACCTGCGCCGCCGTGCCGGTTCCGGACGCGTCGCCCGCGAACAGGTCCGGATGCAGCCGGACCAGTTCGGCCGCCAGCTCTTGCAGTTCGGCCGGTTCTGGCGCGTCCTCGCCCAGTTCGCCGAGCCGGCGCATGACCGTCGTCATGGCTTCGACCGCCGCCGGGTCGTTCCGCATCTCCGCGTAGATCCGCACCATCTTCTCGGCGGTGTCCGGTGCCAACGCCATCATCAGCAGCATCGACTCCTTCTCCCGCACGAGCAGTGCCGGATCGACGCCGGCTGCGGCCAACTCGCTGAGGTACTGCGCGATCTCGGCTGGGAGTTCCGGATCCACCGACCGGCGGAGTTCCGCGATCCGGCGGCGGCGCGCGTCCAGCAGACGTTGCTGCTCGTCCAGATCCCGGTCGAGCGACTCCAGCAGCGCGTGCAGGTCGTCCGGGTCGGTGGCGCCCGCCTCCTTCAGCGGCACACCCAGATCACGCAGGCCACGGATGCGAAGCAGCCGGATCAGGTCGGCAGCGCCGTACTGGCGGTGCCCGGAGGAGTCCCGTGGCGGCTCCGCCAGCACGCCCTCCGCGTGGTAGTGGTGGATCGTCCGTACGCTCGTCCGCGCGAGCTTCGCCAGGTCGCCGATGCGGAGCATGAACGGAGTTTAGAGGCCCCACGCTCGGAACTCCTCCGCGTGCGGGTCGACGACCTGGCGCCAGGTCTCGCCGATCTGTTGCACGATCCGGGCGGCCACGGAGTAGGCGGGCCAGCCGGGGTCCCCGCGGGTCGCGAAGCCGACCCAGGCCGCGTGTACGCGTGCGGCGAGGTCATCCGGGGGTGGTGTGGTGCCGAGCAGCGCGTCGGGTCCATGCAGCGCGGGGAGGTCGACCTTGTCGAAGACGAACGGCAGCTCCAGGAGGTGACAGGAGCCGAGTTGCCCATCGAGTGCCTGCGACCGCCAGGTGAACTCGTAGACGAATGTTCGAGCGTCGCCCGGCTGCGCGTGCGCGTCCGCGAAACGGCGGGTGCCTGCTCTGAACATGCCATCGCCGAGCAGCGCGACGCGGAGTTGCGCGGCGGACGCGGACGGCCGCGCGGATCGGTACGCCTCGATCAGACGGTCTGGGGCGGGGTGGAACCGTGCCGCGGTGGCGTGCAGATCGGCCCCGGTCGTGCCGTCGAGATCCTGGAACGGCGCCAGGTACAGGCTGCTCTCGTCGAGGTTCGAGCCGATCAGCAGGTCCACATCCGAGGCACCGCGGTCGGCGAGGGCGTCGGCGGGCTGCTGATCGAGCACGAGGCTGAGCGGCGTGATGCCGCCGAGTGGGTCATACGCACTCGGCGTGGCGAGGTCCAGCTCGGGCAGGCGGGGCAGCACGGCCCCGAGCTCCTCGTCTGACCGCTGCCCGAGTGCGGCGGCGCTCGGGTCGACGCCGAGTTCGCGTGCGACGGCCGCGGTGACGATTCCCGCCTGCTCAGGCGTGAACGCAGCGGTCCCGCTGCCGCTCTGCACGATCGCCCGCCGGAACAGACCCTGCGCGTCACGCGCGCCGACGATGCTGGTCACGATGATCGCGCCAGCGGACTGCCCGGCGAGCGTGACGTTCGCGGGGTCACCGCCGAAACGGGCGGCGTTCTCCTGGATCCAGCGCAGCGCGGCTATCACGTCCAGGCGGCCGCGGTTGTCCGGCGCGTCCGGCAGGTGGAGGAAGCCCGGGATGCCGAGCCGGTAGTTGACGGTGACAAGAACGACCCCGTCCCGGGCGAACGCCGCGCCGTCATAGACCGGGCCGCGCGTGGAGCCGGCGATGAAGGCGCCACCGTGCACGAACGCGATCACCGGGGCAGGCGTGCTCGGCTCAAGCGGTGCCCACACGTTGACGGTGAGGTAGTCGTCGCCCCGTTCCCAGCCGCCGCCGAAGAACGGGGAGAGATCGACACGCCCGAGCCGGCCGCGTGGGGGCTGCGGCGCGTTCGGCCCGGGCCGAACCGCATCCCGGATGCCTTCCCACCCGGGGTGGGGTCGCGGTGCGGCGAACCGCGACCCTCCCACCGGTGGCGCTGCGTAGGGCACGTCGAGAAACATTCGGGCCGGTGCGGTCCGTGCCCCCCGGATCCGGCCGGAGGTGGTCGTAACCACGAGTTCGTCCAGCATCGTCGTCGGCCCGTTCACAGCCGATCGAACTCCGCCCAGCGGCGGATCCCGAAGCCGTCGCCGCGGTGTTCCACCTCGACCGCGCCGTGGCCGCTGAAATGCGCCGGCAGCACAAGAGCAGCGTGATCGCTGGCCCAACCGAGCAGAGCGCGGCGGGTGGCGCGGGCGCCGGTCGGATCCTCACAGAAGCAGCTGTTGTGGTCGACCTCGGCGAGTTGCAGCGGCGTATGCAACAGATCTCCGGCGAAGAGCGCGTGCTCGGCGCCGGACAGGAGCTTCAGGACGCTCGACCCTGGCGTGTGGCCGGGCGCCGCCTCCAGCCGCAGGGCCGCGTCGATGGCGTAGCTGTCCTCCCACAGCAGCACCTGGCCGGCGGCGCGCACGGGCGCGATGCTGTCCTCGAAGACGTTCTCGTTGACGCCTCCGGCGATGTTCGCGTTGTTCGCCGGGTTGAAGAACTCGAAGTCGGCGCGCGGCATCAGGTAGGTCGCGTTCGGGAAGGTCGGCACCCACTCGCCGTCCCGGAGCACGGTGTTCCAGCCGACGTGGTCGACGTGGAGGTGGGTGTTGACGACCAGGTCGACGTCCTCGGGCCGTACACCGGCCGCGTCGAGCGCGCCGAGGAAGTCGAGCTGTAGGTGGTCCCAGGCCTCGACCGCCGGCCGTGCCTTGTCGTTGCCGACGCCGGTGTCGACGAGGATCGTCTTGCCGTCGCTGCGCAGGAGCCAGGTTTGCATCGCGACGTGCACCATCTCGCCGTCCTCGTCAAGATGGTCGGGCACGAGCAATTCCCGGTGCTCCTTCCAGGCGGTCTCCGGCATGGTCGGGAAGAACACCGCCGGGGGCATGATCGGCCCGTGCATCTCCTCGATGCGCGTGACCTTGACGTCGCCGAGGGTGATCTCGTTCATGGAAGCTCCTCTCCGGCCGCCTGTGTGGAGACGACCGGTCAATGTGGACGCGGTGGTGGCGCGGTCCGGCGCGCCATCGTGCTGGCACGAGCATCGCCGCTGGTCCGGCGGCCATCCAGACCGCGGTGTGGCTATCCCTGGCAGAGGCAGGAACGGCGCAGCGCCAGGTGCGACACTTTTGTGCATGCCCTCCACGCCGCAGCTCGGCAGCCTCGGCGAGTTCCTCTACGCCAGCCGGGCACGCCTGACGCCCGACGACGTCGGTCTCGCCTTCGCTGGACTACGCAGGGTGCCAGGGCTGCGGCGCGAGGAGATCGCCACGCTCGCCGGCGTCAGCCCTTCGTACTACACGCGACTGGAGCAGGGGCAGGCCGTCAACGCGTCCCCACAGGTGATCGACGCGCTCTCGCGGGCGCTGCGCCTCAGCCACGCCGAACGCGAGCACCTGCACCGGCTGGCACGCGCCGGCGACGCGCGGCCCGCGCCCGTCGAGCCCGCTGAGGAGACGGTCGACGCGGGCCTTGCCGAACTACTCGACACGGTCGGGGACGCACCGGCGATGGTCTTCGGTCGGCGTCGGGACATCCTCGGGTGGAATCCCACCGGACACGCGCTGTTCGCCGGTCATCTCGATCCGGGTGCGGTCGACGACGTGAAGCACCGGCCGAACGCGACCGAACTTGTGTTCCTCGATCCGCACACCCGCGAGCTGTACGTGGATTGGCGGGAGAAGGCTCTGGCCAGCGTCGGTCACCTGCGAATCCTGGCCTCGCAGCACCCGAGTGAGGCACGTCTCCTCGCGCTGATCGGCCGCTTGACTGTGGACAGTGCCGAGTTCGCCGCCATGTGGACCGCCAACACCATCCGCCAGTCCCAGTCCGCGGTGTACCGGATGCAACATCCACTTGTCGGGCGGCTCACCGTTACGCAGCAACTGCTCACGACGGCCCAGGCACCTGGCCAGACCCTCGTGATCTGTAGCGCCCCGAGGCACTCCCCTTCCTCGGAAGCGCTCGCGCTCCTGGCGCGGACGCTCCGGGAATGATGTCCGGGTCGGCCGGCGAGCGGCCGACCCGGACATCGGATCAGGCGATGTCGTACCGGTCGAGGTTCATGACCTTGACCCACGCGGCCACGAAGTCGCCCACGAACTTCTCCTTCGCGTCGTCGCTCGCGTAGACCTCCGCGAGCGCCCGCAGCTCGGAGTTCGAGCCGAACACGAGGTCGGCGCGGCTGCCGGTCCACTTGACCTCGCCGGTGGCGCGGTCGCGGCCCAAGAAGGTCTCCGCGTCGTCGGACGTCGCCTTCCACTCCGTGCCCATGTCGAGCAGGTTCACGAAGAAGTCGTTGGTCAGCGACCCGGGCGTCGAGGTGAAGACGCCCAGCGGGGACTGCTGGACGTTCGCGCCCAGGACCCGCAGGCCGCCAACGAGGGCGGTCATCTCGGGCGCGCTCAGGTTCAGCAGGTTCGCGCGGTCGACCAGGAGGTACTCCGACGGCAGCCGGTTGCCCTTGCCGCGGTAGTTGCGGAACCCGTCCGCGGTCGGCTCGAGCGGGGCGAAGGACTCGACGTCGGTCTGCTCCTGCGACGCGTCCGCGCGTCCCGGGGTGAAGGGGACCTGGATGTCGTGGCCGGCGTTCTTGGCGGCCTGCTCCACCGCAACGGACCCGCCGAGCACGATGAGGTCGGCCAGCGAGACCTTCTTGCCCCCGCTCTGGGAGCTGTTGAAGGACTCCTGGATCCCTTCGAGGGTGCGCAGCACCTGAGCCAGGCCGTCGGGGTCGTTGACCTCCCAGCCCCGCTGCGGTTCGAGGCGGATCCGCGCCCCGTTCGCCCCGCCGCGCTTGTCGCTGATGCGGAACGTCGAGGCCGACGCCCACGCGGTGGCGACGAGCTGGGAGACCGACAGCCCCGAGGCGAGAATCTGGCTGTTGAGGGCGGCGACGTCCTCCGCGTCGATGAGCTCGTGGTCCACGGCGGGGATCGGGTCCTGCCAGATCAGCGTCTCCTGCGGGACCAGCGGTCCGAGGTAGCGCTGGATCGGGCCCATGTCGCGGTGGGTGAGCTTGAACCATGCCCGGGCGAACGCGTCCGCGAACTCGTCCGGGTTCTCCAGGAACCGCCGCGAGATCGGCTCGTAGATCGGGTCGAGGCGGAGCGAGAGGTCCGTCGTCAGCATCGTCGGGGGGCGCGTCAACGAGCCGTCCTCGGGGTCCGGCACGGTGCCGGCTCCGGCTCCGTCCTTCGCCTGCCACTGGTGCGCCCCGGCGGGACTCTCGGTCAGCTCCCACTCGTAGCCGAACAGGTTCTCGAAGAAGTTGTTGTCCCACCTCGTCGGCGCGGTCGTCCAGGTGACCTCGAGGCCGCTGGTTATCGAGTCCCGGCCCTTGCCACTGCCGTAGCTGTTCTTCCAGCCGAGGCCCTGCTCCTCGATGGGGGCACCCTCGGGCTCGGCGCCGACGTAGCGCTCCGGGTCGGCCGCACCGTGGGTCTTGCCGAACGTGTGCCCGCCCGCGATCAGCGCGACGGTCTCCTCGTCGTTCATCGCCATGCGGGCGAACGTCTCGCGGATGTCCCGGGCCGCGGCGAGCGGGTCCGGGTTGGCGTTCGGGCCCTCCGGGTTGACGTAGATGAGTCCCATCTGGACGGCGGCCAGCGGGTTCTCGAGCTCCCGGTTGCCGGTGTAGCGCTCGTCACCGAGCCAGGTCGCCTCCGGGCCCCAGTAGACGTCCTCGTCGGGCTCCCAGACGTCCGGCCGGCCACCGGCGAAGCCGAAGGTCGTGAAGCCCATCGTCTCCAGCGCGCGGTTGCCCGCGAAGATCATCAGGTCGGCCCATGAGATCTTGCGGCCGTACTTCTTCTTGACCGGCCAGAGCAGCCGGCGCGCCTTGTCGAGGTTGCCGTTGTCCGGCCAGCTGTTCAGCGGTGCGAAGCGCTGCATGCCGGCGCCGGCGCCGCCACGGCCGTCGTGGATGCGGTACGTGCCGGCGCTGTGCCACGCCATCCGGATCATGAACGGCCCGTAGTGACCGAAGTCGGCCGGCCACCATTCCTGCGACGTCGTCATCACCTCGTCGACGTCCCTCGCGAGGACGTCGAGGTCGAGGCTGTTGAACTCCGCCGCGTAGTCGAAGTCCTCGCCCATGGGGTTGGCCACGGCGGGGTGCTTCCGGAGGATCGTCAGGTTGAGCTGGTTCGGCCACCAGCTACGGTTGCTCCCGCCCTCGGTCGGGTGGTTGAAGCGTCCGGCCTTGACCGGGCACCCGCCTGCGCTCTCATCGTTCATCTCTCCGACAACGGCGTCGGGACTGTCAGACACGGGAAATCCTTCCGGGATCAGAGCATGCGTGCTCAGGAACTGTGTGCGGTGGAGCAGCCGGGGCACAGGCCCCAGTAGACGACCTCGGCCTCGTCGATGACGAAGCCGTTGTCGTCGGATGCGGTCAAGCAGGGCGTGGTGCCGACGGCGCAATCGACGTCGGCGATGGCGCCGCACGACCGACACACGACGTGGTGGTGGTTGTCCCCGACCCGGGACTCGTAGCGGGCCACGGAGCCCGGCGGCTCGATGCGCCGCACCAGGCCCGCGGAAGTCAGCGCGCGCAGCACGTCGTAGACGGCCTGGTGGGACACCCCACCGAGGTCTTCACGCACGACACCCAGGATCGAGTCCGTGTCGGCGTGCGGATGGTCGTGCACCGCGGACAGCACCGCTACCCGAGGGCGCGTCACACGCAGAGCAGCCCCGCGCAACATGCGCTCGAAGTCCGAAGTCGTCGACACACCTCGAAGTCTTGCTCATTTTCTGGAATCAATCAAGATCAGGTGGTCAGGTTCTCCATCGGTCATGATCGGCACATGAGCGCCGCAGAGGTCCACCGCGAGCCCTTCATCCACCTCGTCGACCTCGCGCACGACCGAGCTCTCATCGCGTGGGGCGCGTTCTACTTCGAGCGCACGGAGGGTGGCCGCTGGGAGATCGTCGACGACGAGCAGCTCCCAGTCCGGACGGGCCGCCGCACATGCATCGGGGCGACGGCAGAGCCGTTCGGCCACGCGACCGTCCAGGTCCTGACGTCAGCAGGAGAGATCACGGCGGAGGCCTCCACCGACGAACGTGCGTGGGTGTGGGTGGAGGGTCTGGAGCCCGAGACGGACTACCGCTACCGCGTTGCGGTCGACGGTGAGGAGTGGGCCGCGGGCGAGCTGTGGGATTGGGTCCCCAGTGCGCGCGGCGGCTACGACCTCGCCCCTGCCGGACGGCGCTACGACCTGCGGTTTCGCACGTGGCCGCACCCAGACAGGCCGACGCCGCCCGTCCGCTTCGTGGCCATGGGCGACTATGGGGTCGGGACGCGGGCCGACGCGGAGTCCAGCCGCCGCCAGCAGCGCATAGCCGACGTGCTCGACCGGCTCGTCGGCGAGCACGACGTCCGCTTCGTCCTGTCGCTCGGCGACAACATCTACCAGGGCGAGCAGGGACGCGTGGACCAGGAGGGCGGCGGAGAGGACGACGACTGGTACTCCAGCTTCTTCCAGCCCTACCGCCTCGCCATCGCGCGCGCGCCGATCTTCCCGGCCATCGGCAACCACGACACTGCCGACTCCGAAGGCAGCGACGACCGTGCCCAGATGGAGGACAACTTCCACATCCACGAGCGCTTTCACCACGGCCTGGAGACGGCGTCCGTCATGCCCGGCCTGTTCTATCGGCTGCGGTACGGCGCCGGCCTCGAACTCGCCTGCCTCGACACCTCGCTCGACAGTGAGGAGAAGGAGGTCCACCGCTACTTCCAGGCGCCGAAACACCAGGAGTGGCTGCGCTCGACCTTCGCCCGGCGCGGGGATCGCTGGCTCATCCCCTTCTCCCACCATCCCGTCTACACGGCGGGACCGCACCACGAGAACGATGAGGAGATGCAGGAGGCGCTCGAGCCGTTCTTCGACGCCGCCGACGTGCGCCTCGTCCTCGCCGGTCACGAGCACAACTTCCAGGTCAGCGAGGTCGGCGGCCGGACGTATGTCGTGTCCGGCGCGTCAGGTCAGCTCAACGAGAAGGCCCCGAAGGGCTTCGCCGACGCCCACACCACGGCTTGGGGGCCTCAGGCCCACCTCCTGCTTATCGAGGTCGACGGACCCGAGGCAAAGCTGACCCCCATCGCGGGTCTCCTCGACGACGGACGGCTTCACCCGATGACGGCACTCACGCCCCGCAACGAGCTCGTCGAGCCGCCCCTGACGGTCCGGAACGACTGAGCGGACTTACCGGGCCGCTCACTGAGCCGCCCCCGCTCACTGGGGCGGCCGCACCGTTCACTGGCGCTGCCGCAAGGGCTGCCGCACCGTTCACTGGGCCGCCGAACTCCCAACCTCGCCTAGACCAGCCGCTCGAAAGCGACCCGGACCGGCCAGGCCGCGCGACCGGATCCGCGTTGACGACTCCGGCGTTTCGGGCCTGGCGCCATGGTCCGGTTATCAGTGCGGATCAGTCCTCGCAGGAGACCTTGACGACGTCGGAGCCGGAGCAGACGTCCCTGCCGCCGTTGCCTTCGGTCCGCTGGTTGCGTCCGGAGCCGGCCTCGAGCCGGTCGTTCCGTTCGCCCCCGATCAGCACGTCGTTGCCGCCGTTGCCCTGGAACGTCAGGCGCTCGTGATAGAAGCGGGCCTCCAGGTTGTCGTTGCCCGAGCCGCCGGATGCGCGGAGCCGGGCGTAACCCTCGGAGTGCAGGTTGTCGTTGCGGTTGCCGAGTTCCAGGGTGATGGAGGAGATCCCGGTGCACCGGACGATGGCTCCGTCCACGGTGCACCGGTTCCGGGCCGAGGAGGCGAGCCTGACCGGCGCCGCGTCGTCGATCAGGGCGAAGAAGCGGTCCCGCGTGCTGAGCACCTCCAGGTCGTTGGCGACGTCGTCGCCGGCCCGGAAGGTGAGCGAGCTTCCCTGCACCGACACCGTGCCGGCCGCCGCCGCCTGTGCCGGGGCGGCGCCTGCGAGCACGGTCGCCAGCACCGCGGTGCCGAGGATCAGGAGTCTCGGTACGGTCGTTGTGGACATCATCGCTCCCTTGCGATCGTTGGTAACGGTCGAATCCATGCCCCCGCCGGGCGAAGGTCTGGCAGGGCGGCCGCCGCGTCTACCCCAGGGCTGGTCTGCGCCGGCTCCGACTGCGGCCGATAGTTCCCAGCCATCCCGGGGGGTCCTGATCCCATGCGCCAACGGGGCATGGCGGGCAGGCGCCTGGCGATTGATGGCATGGGATCCCCAGACCTCGGCGATTCGACAAGAACACCGAACCAGCCAGACGTTGGAAGCCAGTTGGAGGTCCGTGGGAACGGCAGCTTGGGGTGCTCCTGACCTATGCCCGGGGCTTGCCCTTGGCGTTGCGCGTTGCGAACGTCGCCTGCCGCTGGAGCCGGTCCCGTTCCAGGCTGTTCGGTGCGCGTCCTCAAACCGATCGCTGGCGGCCCAGGGTTCGCGAGCGTTGCTGCTAACTAGCTGTGACCGAACCAGCGCTGGCGCCGTACGGAAGCAAACCGCTCCTTCTCGCGGGCGAGTTCTCGTGACGGACCGGTGAACGGCGCCGTCGCCGAGGGGCCGGAGAGGAAGTCGGCGTCGACCTTGCCGACCAAGCCTCCGCCGAATTCGATGTAGCAGGAACCTTTGCCTTCGTAGGGGTCGATCGGGCCCGAGCCGTGGACCTTCGCGTCGATGTCGTCGGCGACCGCGCGTGCTGCGGTCTCAGCGAAGACGCCCGCCCTGGGTACGGGAGCATCGGCGCAATCCCCGAGCGCGTAGACGTTGGGGAAGCGCGTGGCGAGATTGCGGCGATCGACGGCGACCCAGCCGTCGTTCCCGCCGACCGTCAGTCCGGAGGCTTCGACAACCGCCGGTGCCCGGTGCACCGGGATACCGATGAACAGGTCGTAGGGGAGATCCCCTGTCTTGAGCCGGGCGAGATGCGCGGTCGGGTCCAGCCCACGCACTCTCCGGCCTGGCAGGTAGCCGATGTCCCGTTCCTGGAGCGCCCGAACGATCGCCTCTGAGGTGTCCTTCGACACGGGGATCGGCGAATCCATCGGGCTGATCACCTGGATCTGCGTGGCATCCCTCACGCCACGATCGACGAGGTACTCGTGCAGCAGGAGTGCTCCCTCATACGGTGCCGGCGGACATTTGAAGGGAACGCCCAGGATCGCGAGGAGAATGTTCCCGCCGGAGAACGACGGCAGCACCTCGCGCAGACGTTCGGCGCCAGCAATGGAGTAGTACTCGTGACCGTCCTCCGTAAAGCCAGGCGTGGTCCCAGGGTCGTAGTCAGCGCCCAGCGCCACGACCAGGATGTCGGGCTCATACGTGCCGGCATCGGTGACGACGTGACGCGTCTCAGGATCGATCGACGTCACGCGTTCCTGCCGGAACTGGACCTGCGGTAGCGAGATATCCCGGTATGCGCGGCGAACCTGGTCCCGGGTCTGGTGACCGAACAGGATCTCGAGCTTCGAGAAGCCGAAGATGAACGAGTCGTTCTGGTCCACGAGGGTGACGTGAACCTCGCTTGCTAGCGACTGGGACAGGCGTGTTGCGAGCTCCAGTCCGCCGAAGCCGGCGCCCAGGATCAAGACTTCCCGCACGACGTCATGTTAGCTAATGCGACGCGTCAGCCGGGACGCAGCTGCGCGACGTTGGCGACCAGGTCGCGGTTGCAGATTCCGGTTAGAGCGCCTTCGGCGTCCTGGCGCGTCCGCAGTCCAAGTTTGGAAGATCGCCCGGCGGATCGGCGCCCTGGTCCTGGTGTGCTCGGCTCTTGCCGCTGGCCGATACGGCGAGGATGTAGCATCCTCGGCCCGCGCCGCACCAGCGGTGCGGGCTCATTGCAGCCACGGCAGCGGGTCGACGGGGCGGCCACCGAGCCGCACCTCGAAGTGCAGGTGCGGGCCGGTGGAGGCTCCGGTCGAGCCGACCAGGCCGATCGGCTGACCGGGGCCAACGACGTCGCCTGCTGTCACGAGGATCTGGCTCTGGTGGGCATAGCAGGTCAGGAGGCGTTGCTCGGCGACGATGCCGTGTTCCAGGCAGGTGTAGTTGCCGTAGCCGCCGTTCCACCCGGCGCGCAGCACCCGCCCCTGAGCGGCGGCCCGGATGGGCGTGCCTGCCGGGGCGGCGATGTCGGCACCGGCGTGCAGTTGCCAGACCTTGTAGTACGGGTCGAACCTGCTGCCGAAGTTGCTGGACAGCCGCCCGGGCACCGGGCGCTGTAGGCGACCGCCGGTGAAGGCGACCAGCGGCTCGTCGGATTGGACCGTTGTGTCGGCGACCAGGTTCACGCGCTCCTGGAGCGCGGCGGCAGCCGCCTCGTGCTCGGCGAGCGCGGCGCGCAGCCGGGTCGCCTCCGCGGTGAGGCGCGCCAGCTCCGCCCCCGCGGCCCCGCTGGCCGCCTCCAGGCGCCCCACCTCGCGGCTGACCTGCTGGTACGTGTCGAAGTCGGCGTGCGCCGGCTGCCTGGCCCCGATCGACTTCAGCAGCCGTCGCGAGCTGAATAGCCCGTCGCCACCCAGCGGCGCGTCCGTGCTGCGATCGGTATAGAGCTCGCGCGCCACCTGCCCGATCATGACCGACAGCTCGTCGCTGCGGCTCCGTGCCGCTCCCAGCCGCACCTCGGTGCCGGCCAGTTCGCGCCGCTGAGCGAGCATGGCGGCGTCACTTTTCACGAGCTCGTTGCGCACGGCCTGCGTCTGCGTCATCGCTGCGAACAGGGCCTGGGCGTCAGCCGCGGCCTGTGATGTCACCGGGTCGAACGGCAGCTGAGGGAACGCGCTCTCAGCCGGCGGCGGCTCAGAGGGTTCCGACGGCGACGGTGAGGGGGAGCCGCTCGCGCTCGCCGTCGGTGAGCTGCTCGGCGACGCGCTCTCGCTTGGTGACGCCGACGCCGACGCCGACGGTGACGGTGACGGCGACTCCGACGGCGAAGGGTTCGGGTTCGGCGACAAGTTCCGCTCCGCGATTAGCGGGGGGCTCACCTGGGGCAACCGTGGGCTGGGGTCGCCGTGGACTGGTGATCCGGCGATCAGCACCGCGATCGACGCTGCCAGTGCCGCCGTCACCGCGGTCACCCCGCGATTTCGTGTCGCCATCGTCAACCAGCCCCTCGTATGTCGGACTCCTCTCGCTCCGTGTTCGGACGGTAGCCCGGGCTGGGCGTCGTCCAGTCCGGTACGGGTGGGTATGAGTGGTTGGCGTGCGCGTTGGGGCACGACCGCAGAACCTCCGGGCAGCGGCAAGGGTCAGCAGCGTGCCGGTGCCTAAATGCGGGCGTGCCGCCGGCGTGTGTGGGTTCCCTCATCGTCTGCACCCGCGGTGAGGGGAGCCTGGGCCTAGGTCAGATGTCGAGGCGGACGACACGGTCGTCGCCGGGGCGAGGAGTGCCGCGACCGTCTCCCTTAGAGCCCCTAGCATGTTCAGTTGGGGAGTCGGCGCCAGCAGATCAGGGCGGCTCTGAGGGTGAGGAAGCCGCGATGGATGTCAGTGCGGCGCTCTCATCGGGTCGCGAGCCGTCTGGACTGGTGGAGCAGGGCGAGGGTCTGCCAGCGGATTGGAGTCACGTCGTCGCGGGTGCCGCGCCGCGGGGTGTAGGCGGTGATGCGGCGGCGGGTGAACCTGGTCCAGCAGGGCGGACAGCATCAGGTGGTCGTTGACGTGGGCCGCGCTCAGCGCGGTGCCGGACCGGCGGAGGCATGGCGTGAATTATGCGAGGCGCCGTTCCCAGACCCGTTCCCAAGCTGCTCTGGTCGATTAGTCGGCGCCGCATCGCTGCTGGTCAGAGGTTGTGCCCTCGGCAGGATTCGAACCTGCGACACCCGCTTTAGGCGAGGAAAGCTTCAGCGGCCGGCCGTACGCCCCTGACCTGCATGTTCGTCTCCGATGCCGCACTCGCTCAGCGGAGATGCGCACGTATTTGGCACGATGCGCTCGGGCAGCGTACGGCGGCAAGCTCGAATCGGACACACGCCTCCGCGAGGCTGGGTCTCTACGCGCCGGAGACGGGCTGTGCCGGCGGGTACCAGGGCACGGGCCGTGGCTCGGGGGGTGCCCAGGAGCCACGGCCCGTGCTGCTGTTGGTGCGGCGGCAGGAACACGTCGCAGCCGCGGTCCCAGCAGTACAGGCTGCGGTGTCCTCCGCGGTCGGTGCCTCCGCAGCCACGAGGGCGACCTTGCCTTCCAGCGATTCTTTATGCCGCACAGCAACCCTTAGTGATGGTCACGCCGCTGGATTGCGCGCACCTGCAACGTGGTGGGCCAGCCCTACCCTGGGCCGGGCCACAGGAGGAGCACAGGTGGAGTATCTCGCAAAGCCAATCACGCTGCTGGCGTTCACGCTCGTCTTCGCCCTGGTGGCGAGGTCCCGAGTGCGAGCCGCCGGCCGACGGCGCCTCGCCGCCAAGCGCGGCCAGGCCAAGCCGGTCCCGGTACGGCTCCGCGGCGCCACGCTGAGGTACCCGGGTTTCTGGCGGAGCGGCCTGCTCGACACGGCCACCGGCACCTTCAGGCCCCGCGGCGGCTGGGGCCCGTCGGTGAAGCTGGACGGCGCCACCGTGCGCTCGGTCGGCGTCGGCGATCGCGAGACGGACAGCCTGCCCCCGTTCGCCGACGGCGACGCGCTGGCCACCTACGTCGACGCGCGGGGGCACGTGTTCCAGCTCGCCCTGGTCGACAGGCGTGACGCGGCGTTCGTGTCCCGCCGCCTTACCAAGCTGACCGCGGCCGAGGCCGGCCTGGCGGTCACTCCGCTGCGCTGGGTCCAGCACCGAGTCTCGATGACGGTGCTGACGATGCTGGTGATCGGCGCGGTCTGGCAGCTGTTCTTCCTGGTTCCCCTGCTCGGCGCCCAGCAGGTCGGCGCGGAGGTCGTGGAGAACCGCGGCCCCGGGTACCTCTGCGAGGTCGCGTGGAGCGGCGGCCACGGCTACGCAGTCTGCGGTGACCGGGAGCCGGGCGAACGCGTCGACGTCACTGTCCTGGGCTGGCCGCGCACGGGCGGCGTCGACGAGCCCGAGAACCTCCGCGGCATGAGCCTGCTCGGCGTGGGGCTGGTTCTCTTCATCGTGACGGTGATGATCTGGATCGCGGCAGGCCAGCGGCGAAAGCTCCGCGCGCTCGAAGGCGAGTTCGCGCGCCAGGCTCGCTGATCTCCCCGGAAGAGACGAGCATCAGGGTGTCCTGACGCGACCGCGGCTGCTCAGGACAGCCAGAAAGCGACCGCTTCCAGCCGCCTGCCGGAGTGGGCCCAGCCGAGCCCCGAGCCGTTCTTGGTGCAGTGGGTTCCCGTCCAGCCAATGTCCTGCCAATGGAATTTGCCGCAGAGCACGACGGTCGGCTCAACCCACAAGGTGAGGCCTTCGAGCTGCAGCCCCTGCCCGACCGTACCGATCTGGAGGACCTCGCCGTCGCCGCCGCACCGCTGGTTCTGCCAGCCGAAGCCCTGTACGTACCCGGTAACGCAGAGCCGGCCGATGCCGTACACCTGGAACTGCATCGTCTCCACCGCGATCCTCTGACCGGTCGAGCCGGCGATGTCGCCGTTGCAGACCCATTCCTGCCAGCCGCGGCCGCGGAGATTCGCCACGTAGCAGATGCGGGCCGCCGCCGACGCGCTGGCGCTCGGGGCGACCGGACCGCCGATCGTCGCCTGCGCGCTGGCCGGCGCCGGACCGATCGTGGCGGCAGCGGCGACGGCCAGCAGCGTCGCCGCAATATGCAGAAGACGTCGCCTAAGGCCCCGGTGCATGGCGTTCCTCCTTGGTTGACGTCGCGATCGGAACATGATCGGTCTCCCTTCTCTGTCGCCGAAAGCGCGAGTACCACCCAGCCGAACCTAGGCCGCCGCTGTTGGAGAAACGTTGGAAGGCATCGCCGAGCACCGGAACACTCACGGCATGGACCCTTCGTGGCCGAGGGCCGGTGACAGCCGGACACAACCGGACACACGACTGAGGCTCCGACCGCCTTTTGGCTGGTCAAGGGCCTCGTTTGTGCAGGTCATACGCTGTGCCCTCGGCAGGATTCGAACCTGCGACACCCGCTTTAGGAGAGAAAGGCTTCACTGGTACGCGCCGTGCCTCTGACCAGCGGCGAAGTGCCGCACGCCCAGTGCGCTGGCGAAACTTTTCCGCGTATTTTCCGTGCCCCTGTATTTGCCGTGGGTGGCGCTGCAGTGCGTCCCTTACCCTGGGGGGGCAGAGCAGAGGCCCCGCGCCGTGGGGCTGCGGGGCCTCTGACCTGTCTCAACCAGACGTGCGCTCGGCAGGACTCGAACCTGCGACCTCTTGATCCGTAGGCACTTCCGGAGTGATTCGCTGGGCCGCAGCCTGCCGATGCGGCTAGCCCCGGTCATTCATGTGGTTGATCGCTGAGTCGCGCCGAGTGGTTGTCCGGCTCTGTCCGGTTCCGGTCATGGTGGTTCGCCCGGCCTGTGCGGTGCCGGGTTCTCCGGGGTGTTCGTCGGGTCGGGTGTGGTGGGTCAGGTGGCCGGGACGGGAAGTCTGGCGAGTCGGGTGAACGCGGTGGTCAGGTCGCCTGCCCAGGGCCAGTGCTGGTCGATGCGGAGCCGGAGTTGGCGTCCGCCGCGGGTGAGCCGGGCGGCCGCGTGGAGGAGCCGGTAGCGCAGCTTCTTGGGTTCGGCGCGGGCGAGGTCGCCGTGCAGGAGCAGGGTTTGGGTCCAGGCGATCAGGTCGGCGGCGATCATGGCGGCGGTGAGCCAGGCGGTGTTGATCGCCAGGTCGCGGGAGGGGAACCGGCCGAGTCCGGTGTCTTTGCCGGTCCGGATTCGGTCCTCGACCCGGGCGTGGGCGCGGTGCCGGGCGTCGAGGAAGGCGGGTTGCCCGACGCCGGTGTCGGTGGCGAACGCGGTGTAGCGCCACCCGTCGGCCTCTTCGAACAGCGACAGCTGGGCGCCGGGGTGGGGACGTTCGCGGCGCACGATGATCCGGGTGCCGGTCGGGTGGTCGGCCAGGGTGCCGGCGCCTAGCAGGTCGGTGATCTCGGCGACCGCCGCGTGGTCACGGGTTTCTCCGTCGGTGTCGATCGCCGCGGTCCAGATGTGTTCGGGCACGGCGGTGATAGCGGCGCGTTCCCGTTCGGTGATGGCCCACCCGACGGAGAACTCGCTGGCCACGGCGTGCTCGCGAAGCGCGCGGATGTGGGTGAGGAACGCCTTGGAGCACCCGGCGCCATCGGTGCGGATCAGGATCGGCGTGCCGTGCCGGTACTCGTCCGGGATCTGGGTCAGGGCGGCGTCGAGGACGGTGATGTGGTCGGCGGCGGTGTTCGCCCCCGCGTTGCCCGGCCGCAGCAGCCCGGCCAACGCTTCGCCGGTATTGTCCAGGTAGGCCCGCATCGGGTGATAGCCGAACGTGCCCTTGAACGTCGGCGCGGCGGCTTGTTTCTCGCTGTGGCAGACCAGGATCGTGGCGTCCAGGTCGATCACCAGCCCGACCAGGTCATGCCCGGCCGCCCGGGCCGGCGGATACGCCGCGCCGGTGGCCTCGGCGCGCTGCGCCCAGACGACTTCCCGGGCCGCCGCCCGGGCCCCGGCGACCGCCGCGAGCTGGTCGGTGTCGAGTTGGTCCAGCAGCCGCCACACGGTCGAGTCCGACGCGACCGGGCCGAACAACGCGCTCTGGTCGCCGAGCACCGCGATGTCGGAGATGCACTCGGCGCCGTCTGCGATGCTCACCGCCAGGTCTGTCAACACCCGGCCCGGATCGTGAACGGCCCGCGGCCGCCGTAACAAGGCCAGCGCGTCGGACAGCTGCCCGGCCAGCGTCGTTCGGTCCGCGAGATCGGCCAGCAGCCGCGACCCGGCGTGCGACACCACGCCGGCACCGTCGGCGGAGACCACAATCCTCGGACGCGCCCCGGTAGTCTGCACGCGGAAAGTGCCTCTCGTGCGGCGGATCAGGACCCTAGACAAGCCCTATCCTCCCAGCACAGAGGCACTTTCCGTCTACACACGACAATCCGACCCGTCGCTCTCATGAAGAGTCCGGGCTAGGAGCCATGTCCGTGGACATCCGGGACGGTCCGCCCCACCAGGCCACCGGTTGTCACCCAGTTGGTCACTCACCGGCCGGCCAAACATCCTGCGCCGATATTAAGGACGCTAGCGCTGGTGATTGGGCTTCCTCTGGATGTTGCCCACACAGGACCACACGAAGGGAAGAACAGATGTCAGATAATGTCGGAGGCAACGCCGACCGTGACGCATTCTTCGCCGCCCTCGGCCGGGTCTTTCAGGAGTATCGCGACGTCAGTAGCGGATACGCGATTCACAATCACGCTCGCATCGCCGAGATGCTCGGCGCTGACGTCAAAAGTCGAGCTGAACTCAGGATTGGGACTGGAGGAACCGTCACAATAACCCCCGGCGGTGGCGGCGACACTCTAGGCACCTGGCGAATGTATAACTGAGGTGTTTGATCCTCTTACTAACGATTGGGTGTGCATCTACTTTATGGCGCCATAGGTTCCACCGGGTGTCGGCTTGTTCTTGGCGAGCCAGCGGATTGGCGGGCCTACTCAGCTCCACCGTCGGGACTTTCATCATCAGACCAGATGATGTACCGAAGAGTCTCCGGCTGTAGGTACTTCAACCAACGTACGAGCCCGACAAGAAGCCTGCGCCGAGCGCCGAGGACAGGACGAAGCCCGCTGCTGGTGCTCGGACCTGTCGTCTCGTCTATTCTGCTCGCTCTCGCCGCGCTCATTGGAGCGATAGCGCAGCTAGCCATGATTTTCCGGTAGGGTCTTCGCGCAGCCGAACGGCAAGGCTACGGATCCGCGGGCCGATTACAGCGATTGGAAGGCGCTGCTTACTGAGGCTGACGTACGCGAGGCCAGGCTGCACGACGCTCGGCACACCGCTGCAACGATTCTTCTCGTGCTCAACGTCGCGACGCGGGCGGTGATGGGCGTCATGGGCTGGTCTCAGGCGTCGATGACGACCCGGTACCAACACATCCCCGATGAGATCCGGTACGCAATCGCGAGCCAACTCGGAGGTCTGCTTTGGGAGCGACCGAGAACGACAGCAGTGAGCAACGTCCTGTGTAGCTAGTCTGCGGTTCGATGGGGCAGCTCCCTGGCTGACGGGAGTTGCCCCAGTTGAGTCGCACTGGCCGTAACTGAGCGGACATGCGGATCAGCGAGATGCAATGACGTGCTTCCCTTACCGGCCAAGGTGCCAGGTGTAGTTGCCCTCGTTCCAGTTGATGGTCGCCGAAAAGACGTAACCCGAGGATTGACCGTCAGGCTCAACCTTGTTAACGGCGATGCACTCGAAGGTCGTCGTGAGGGCGGTGAGATCATCCGTCGAGCCGCCTCCTAGAGGGTTGCATGACGCGCTAAGAATTGGACCCGTCAGCTCCTTTGCGGTGACCCTTGCCTTGGCGTCCTTGACAATGGAGGCTTCCAATTCTTTGATCGCGTCCCGGCGACTGCGTCGCTCCTCCTCGTCCGCCTCCTGCTTCGCGGCGGCTGCAGCTGCTTCGGCGCGCGCGGTGTCCTCCTTGAGCTTGTTCTCTTTCGCCGCGGCGACTTGCTCAGCTCGGACTTCGTTGTCGTGCCGGATCTTCAATCCGACTCCGGTGCCTACGCCGGCTAGGACAAGCGCAAGGATGACCCCAAGCGCTACGCGCTTTCCCGCCTTCGACCGTGCGAACTCCTTGACCCTGGCGCCACGCGACCGCGACCGGTTCCCGTAAGCCATGCCGCAATGTGGACAGAAGTTGCCCGCCGTCTCAGTCTGCACACTGCACCGTGGGCAGACCTTCGTGAACGCCTGAGCAGTGGTCGCTTGTTCTGTGGCGTCGCCCTGGCGAGTTGGCTCGGCATCTGGTTCCGGCAGAGATGCGTCGTCTCGCTGCGGTTTATCCGTCATTCGCCCTACTCCGGAATCGGTTGGGCAGGTTCGCGGGATGATTATGCATGTCCGCGCGGTTCGGTGCTGGCTTTCAGGTGCAGGGAACCAAGCGTTGACGCCGGTTTGGGGCGGTCGCGCGCGACGGCGACAGCCTTGGATGGGGAACGCATCAGGCGGCTTCACAGCTAGGGCCGACGCGCTAGACAGCGGCGACGTGCGAGTCAGGGCGGCGCAAGGCGTCGTAGGAGGTGGCTCGCCGAGCGCTGGGGAGCAACAGTGCAGAGGGTCAATAGAGACCAGGAATGAGACCAAGAAGGCCACGCCGAGGGGTGGCCTCTGTGTTTCTGCTGGTTAACGTGGTGGGCAGGGGCGGGGTCGAACCGCCGACCTTCCGCTTTTCAGGTCTACCGCCGGAACGGCGCTGGCAGCGTGGCCCCGCTGGTTACGTCCGGGGCCAAGCCGCCGCGTGGCCCGTCGTACGGGGCCGTTGCTACACGGATTGCTACAGCAGGGGGCGCTACCTGCTCAGTACGACTGCAACGACCGAAGCGATCGGTGTCAGGACTGCGCCCGTGGCGATGAGGTAGCGCGTGACCACCTCATGGCGTGACGGTCTCCCGCTCGGCTCCGGCGATGAAGGGTCGGTCCTCTTGCGTCTTGGTACGGTCATCCGGGCTCCCTGGTAGCGCACTGCTGTTCACTGTGTGGAGTCACGAGCGGCACCCGGTGGCAGCCGGGTGCCGCTCACTACATCGTTGTAGTTCGGTGGCTCAGGACCAGTGAACTGGAGAAACGCCGTTGGCTCAACGCCGGCTGTGCACAGACCTGCGAACAGCCTGTGGATTACGGCAGGTAATCCTGTGCGGTTCCTGTGCGCTATCTGTGGACAACCCCTGGACAACGTGTGAATTTGCCTGTGTAAACCCCTTGCTACCTGCGGCGATCCGAAGCTGGCGCTGTGATTCGAAATTTCTGACCGACTGGGAGAGCGCGATGTCGAGCGGCAAGGGCGGCGGATGATCAGGCTGCGACGACGTCCGGGACGATCGTCGCCACCACATCCTGGTGGATCTTCACGGTGATCTTGTGCGCGCCGGTCGTCTTGATGTGACCGGGCAACTCGGCGCTGCGCTTGTCGAGCACCGGGCCACCGGCGGCCTTCACGGCACCGATCACTCGTTCGACGTGACCGAACCGAATAGCCGGCCAGATTCGCCTTGATCTCCTTGGTGTGGTCCAGGTCGCGGACCGCACGCGCACAGCCGCCGACGTACTGGCGCGGGCTGCCATAGGCGCAATGGGCGCTTTACCCAAGTACAGACGGATACAGCGCGGGTGCGCACAGTGATCTTGTGTGCTCTACGCTCGGCCATCGGCGCGTCACATCCCTACGACTGCGGGTAGGAGCGACACTGACCTTGACCTACACGCCGAGACCACGACCGTGCTACGTCGATGACTTGGAGAGGGTGGGCACTTACGGTGGCCGGACTCGGTGGCGTAGTACAAACGGGAACCTCTACGAGTACGACCCTCAGCACGGAGGAGAATTAGAGGTCTATAACAAGCGCGGACATCACATTGGTGTTGCCGATGTGTATACTGGCGAGTTCATCAAGCCAGCGGTGCGCGGGAGGAGGATTGATGTCTAGCTCTACTAAACCAGGGGCCACTGAGCCGACGTTTGTAGACGACGTGTTGGCAGGCCGCGCTGATTCGACTGACATTGATGACTATATCTCCATCTGGCACAGCGCCCCAGCGGATTCTCCAGCAGCCTCCCAGGAGCTGCATGACTTCCTTGGTCTCACGTGGGATGAATACAGGCTATGGGGCGAGCACCCGGAATCGCTTCGTTTCATATTCGCTGCACGCCGCGCGGGGCTGCCTTTGCCCAAACTTCTACAGCAGGCTGAGGTCGTTGGAGCGGCGGCCCGGTCTTCTGAATCCCTTGACGCCACGAAGGTCCTACAGTGGCTTTTTGATCGAGGGCGAATAAAGACCATGCCACGAAGCATATGACCCCAGGGTCTATGAAGGGTGAGGCGTGGCTACTCAGGCCGTCTAACGAACCGGCTGCTAATCTCGCTGCAACAATTGTGGATCGACTGGACCTCGAACCACCTCTCGACATTCATGCAATTGTGCGATCTCGCGCGGATGTCTACGCAGAGGCTTGGCCGTACAAGACCTGCGATGCCATTGTTGTCGGGCTGGCTGGGCCCGGACGTCCAACGATCTTCTTGCGAGCCGATTTGGTTCGTCGCCGCGAACGGTTCACTTTGGCACATGAATTCGGGCACGTCGTCATGGGTTGGCACATTGGCATAGTCGCGTGCATGCCGTCGGAAGGTCAGTTCGAGGTTGAGCCATTACAGCCAGTCGGCCGCGCCAACGACCTGCTCTCCTCTTGGCGATTGAACGAGCAAGAGGCAGAAGCAACCCGTTTCGCCTCGTACCTGCTCTTGCCGGATCGCTTTCTGCGACCCCTAGTCGCCTCTGGCGATCTGTCCGCAGTCCTTACGGGCATGGATTCTGCCGACGTTTCTGCCTGGGCCGCGCTCATCCGACTACGCCTAATGCTTCAGCCTGGTTTTTGTTTCCTTGTTCCTCACAAGGGCAGGCTTCACCCTTTCCTCTCCCCTGGCACGTCGTTGCCCAAGGGAACCCGGTCGCTCATCGGATGGAACCTCCGGAAGATGGAACGTTGCTCGATCGATTTCGGCGAAGCAACGCTGGCGGACACACGCGTTCGCTGGTACCGGCTAATAGACATGCGTTCTGCCGAACCCGTAGACGATCCCCGAACAACCACACAGCTCGCACGGTCGGCAATAGCGACGTATGAAGCCGATCCGGATCGCGCAGAAAAGATGTTCCAGAGCATCAACGGTGTTGCGGCGGGCAGTCTGTCCGCTGACCGCGCCGACACGGTCGAACAAGTGCTGGCCATCCTCCGACACAAGTTCGCCGACGAATCCCGATTTGGTGCGGTAGTCGACCATCCTGATTTCGATCTATATCTTCGTCGGAAGTCTGAGGAATGGATCCGCCGCAAGGGTCGCGGCTAATTTCTTACGCAACAGATCACGCTGCGCTGGAGCTGTTAGCCCGGCAGGCGCCCGTTGCGAGGGATCAGACCTTAGGCCGCTCTTTCGCTGGTGGACCCACGTCTAGATCTGGCTCCGCCGGGTGTGCGAAGTCGAGCGGCCAAGCACCGCCGAACGTCAGACCGGCGCGGCGTACCGCTCTGGCTCGCTGTAGGCCAATCTTCCGTCCAGCCGCGCTTCTTGAGCGCCAGGCGCTCGTCCGGGTGATCTGCTTTGGATGCTGCCGGTACAGCCAGGTTACTGCCGGCTCGTTATAACCGTCTGTCAGGTCGGATAACGCCGCAAACATGGCTATGTCTTCATCGGACGGTATGCCGACCCAACCACCTAATGCGCGCAGTGATGCCGTTCGTATCATTAGCCCGGCGCAGTGGATCGGCCAATTCGCGTCATGGTCTATTGCCCAGGAATTCACGACGCCTGCCTTCAGCACACCAAACGGCAAGGCCGACTCCCATGCAACGCGTTCACCGTCTGGCAGTAGATCATCAGCCTGACCGATGGCCCAATGCACTGGATATTCAACAAACCTCGGAATCATTGTGGAAAACGCGTTTGACAACAGCACGTCATCTGAATCAAGGACCTGGACAAGGTGACCAGAGACCCGCGAAAGCGCAAGGTTCCGCGTTGCCGCGATACCAAGTTGTGCGCCGTTGGCTTCGTAGCGCACACACTCGACATCAGCAAAGTGCTCAGCTAGTCCGCTAGTTCCGTCTTCCTGAACGATCCACTCGATGCGCCAGCCCGGCGGGGGGCTCTGCGAGAGCACACCATCAATGGTCTGAGCTAAATAGTCAACGCTGGATTCTGTCACGGCAGTGACAATCGAGATGATGGGCAACGCGCTCTCCCTCATGGGCGCCGAAGTAGAACGGTGGAACTGCCTACCACTTGCGGAGCGGCGTTGTGAAACGCAACTCCGTACAGTCCGCTGGGTAGTCGGCATCGGATACTTCGACTACACGATCGGTCGTGTCTATCGAGATTCGGCGGACGCGAAACATAGGAACGCCTTCGTTAAGCCGCCACAATTGCCGATCTACGGTGGTTGGCATTCGCGCCGCTACTTCATCTACTATCCGGATAATCTCTACACCGACTGTATGAAGTTGGTGCTGTGTGCCACCCGGCCAGGGCTCGTTATTGGGATCGAGTAGCGCCGGATTCTCCCGAGCTATCGAGTACGGGATGTATGACACACTCCACGATAACCGGCGGCCGGTCTTTGGTTCCTTCGTCTCATATGTCCGACGTAGAACGTCGTCTCCGGACTGCACGCCAAGGTCATCGGCTATGTCATCGCCAGCTTGGATCACGTCGTACGACGTCATGAATTGCAATTCATCGAGTGGACCACCCATATCGATTTCAGCTGTTCCTACGTTCGCTCGCTCATCTTCCGACGCAAGAACGAGGTCCTTCTCGACCTGGTGCCGGTCCGACGAGCGGACCACACGGTGCGGCTCTTCACGCACGACGGGCGCCTTGCCGCGTCCGCCCGCTAATGAGGCCCTGCTGTTTGAGCAGCGCTATGGCCGCGCGGGCGGATGCTGGCGACGTTGACCACTGCTCGCACAGCTCCGCAAGGTCGGCAGTGGCGCGCCGGGCGCAAGTCGCCCCGTTCGATCTTGATCCGGATGCTGTCCGCGATCTGAGGTGTATCGGCCGGTCTACGGCCGTGGGCTGGGGTTCCATGCCCCCGATCTTAGACCAGTTCGAAGGTTTGCAGGCAAACCCCTTGTGCGGTGCCGCACCACATCCCCTAGCGTCTGTGGCGTCGGAGCAAGTTTGACGGCAAACCGGCAAACCTGCGTACTGCCGAGCTAGGCCCTCTGCGACCGGAGATTCCCAGGGAAGGCGGCAAGTCGATGCCGCGCGCCCATGGTTCGCCGGACTCGCTCGATTTTTGACAACTACATGCAGGTTTTCTGCCTCCGCCGATAAGGCGGCCGTGCACGGCTTAGGTCCGTGCGTTGCCGGGGTCGGGAACGGGTGTTCCCGGTCCCGGCCCCTGAACTGCCCGGCGTGCCGGCGCTGCGGTTACGCGCCCGGCAGGCCGGCCTCATCCATCCCCACGAGCAAGGAGAGGAGAGCCGTCATGGCTCAGACCCTCGCGGCATGTGTGCGTGTGACCACCAAGCGCTCCGCCGTCTGGCGGCAGTGCGCTGGCTGCGCCGTGACGGCGCCGCTCGCCCGGGACACGAACCACTGCCCGGCATGCCGAACCTCGAAGCCCCGACAGCCGCACGCCCGCCGGTAGGCGCGGCAGCGGTAACCGAACTGCCCAGACCGCTAGCGCGGGACCGGTCCCGACTCGACATCTGCGACCGGCCCCACCACCCCCTCACAGGAGGACCCCGCAATGAGGCACCACCCGAACACCCCGGAGCCCACGGCGGCCGAGCTGGCCGCGATCGACGCAGAATGGCCCGCGATCGAGGCCGAGCTCGACCTGGTCGACGCCGAGATCCGGGTCCTGACGATCGACCGTCCGGCGGCGCTGGACTGGCGCCGCCTGCGCCGCGCCGAGCGGCGCGTGCTCGCGGCTCACACCGTCGTCTACGGCACCACCGACCCGGCCGACGCGACGGGAGCGGCCTGATGAGCATCGCCGACCGGATCGAGGCCGCGCTGTGGCACCGGCAGGACACCGCCGCCGCCGCGCTGGGGTTCCAGGTCACCCGGGTGACCCGCTGGACCCGCCGCTACCGCCACCCCCGCCTGAGCATCGCGCTCGCGGCCCGCGCCGCCCGCGAGGCCGACCGCACCCACCGACCGCGATCGGAGCGTGCTGCATGAGCGTCCTGACCTTCCGCCGTAACCCGCCGCGCCGACGCCGACCCGGTCGCCGAGGCCGCCCGCGCCGCCGAGCTGGCCCGCCTCGCCGCCGACCAGGCGACCGCCGACGCGGCGCGTGAGGAGATCGCCGCCGAGTCCCGTATCCGCCTGGCCCGGATGGAGCGCGACGCCGCCCGCGCCGACGCCGAGCACGACCGCACGGCACGCAGCACCGACGCGGACGGCACGGCGGGCACAGCGCGCCACCGCCCGGCAGGCGTGGCTCACGCGGCTGCGTCCGGTGGCACCGCTGATCGTGGTCAACGCGACCGCCATGTACGGCCAGATCGCGGTCGGGTACCGCGAGCTGACCGAGGATGGCACGCCCGGCATGGCGCGGTTCGCGGTCGCGTTCCTGGTGGCTGCCGCTGCCGAGCTGATCGCGAACTACGTCAACTGGCACGCCCACGACGCGCTGTTGCGCAAGGACGGCCGCACCGCCGGGCGGCTGCGCCGCGTGGCGTACCTGATCGCCGCCGTGATCGGCGCGGTCAACTACTCCCACTTCGCCGATGAGGGCATGGCGCCCACGGCGGCCGCCGTGGTGTTCGGCCTGATGTCCGCGTCCTCGCCGTGGCTGTGGGGGCTGCATACCCGCCGCGCTCAGCATGTGCAGCTCACCGCCGAGGGCCGCGCCGACACCGCCGGGGCCGTGTTCTCCGGGGAGCGGGTCCGGGCGTTCCCGCTCCGGGCCTGGCAGGCGCGCCGCTGGTCGATCGACCACGGCGTGTCGGACCCGGCTGATCGCGTGGGACGGCTACAACGCCGCCCGCGCCGACCGTAAGGCCGGACGCGCCGAGGAGCGGTACGCCACTGCTTGTACCTGCGACACCGCCGCGCTGCCGGGCGTGCCAAGCCGTGCCGAACGCGACGGCATGCCCCCGCCGAGCTGCGCGACCGCGCCCGCCGCACCTACCTCGCCGCCGTCGCGGCCGGGACGCCGGTCACCGACCGCACCCTCGCCGCCGCCTACGGCATGCGGGAGCGGTGGGCACGCGAACGCATCCGCGAGGCCCGCGCCGACCACACCGAGAACTGACCACGACCGCCGCCGAACGAGAGGAGACACCCGATGCCCGCCAACACCACGCAGCGCGCCCTGTAGGCCGCCTACCAGCGCCTCGTGGCCCGGGAGGCCATCGCGACCGCGACGCCGACGCCGCCTACGCCGTGTGGGACGCCGCCGCCCGCAGGCGCGAGGCCCTGGCCCAGGAGGCCACCGAGGCGCACCGCGCCTACCTCAAGGCGCTGAACGACGCTCGCGCTCGTGGTGGCCGCCGAGGGCATCGCCTTCGACATCCCGCACCTGTTCACCAACGACTGACACGGCACGACCGCACCACACCGACCCCCGCGCGGGGCCGGTCCCGACTCGACATCTGCGACCGGCCCCACCACCCCCTCACAGGAGGCAAGTCCCATCATGGCAAGCCACAACGGTCAACGGAAACAACCCGCACAACAACGGCCGCCCGATCGATTGGGACGGCGAGCTGGCCCGGCTCGACACCGCCGGCATCGTGGTGCCGTTCCAGCGCAAGCCCGCCGAGCAGCCACCGACGCCGACGAGCCGGCCGGCACCGACGTGGAGCGGTTCGACACCTCGCACGAGTTGACCAGAACGCCGTTACGGACATCGCCCCGGACAGGCGGGGAGGTGCTTGAGGGTGAGTTGCTGCCGCCGGTCGGCGCGGATGTGACGGTCGGTCCGCCGGAGTTGAAGCAGTGGGCGTGGACGGTCGGTTGGCGGCATAAGGCGCGCCGGTTCTGGACCTACCGCTGGCGGTACCTGTGGAACACGGTGGTGGTGCTCGGCGCCTGGTCGGCGCGGGCGTCGTGGTGGTGGCTGCGGGGTATCGGCCGGGCCGCCGCCGACTTCGGCGCCTTCCTGGATGACCGGCAGGGTCTTGCGGTCGCTGACCAGGCCGCCGGGGGCGTGGACGGCCGGGCGGATGTGGACGCCTGGTTGAAGGTCCGCAACGAGCGGCACCGGGAGGTCCGGGACCGCCGCAAGGTGGTCCGCACGCGGGTCGCGCTGCCGGTGCTGGCCGGCTGGTGCTCGCGCGGGCTGCTGGTCTGGCTCGGACACGCCGCCTGGATCAGCGAGTACTTCACCGCGGGCCTGGCCGTGGCGTGGCTGGCGGCCGGCTGCTGGCTGGTCTGGTACGGCCGGGCGCGCACGGCGCCGTTCTGGCCGACGTTTAGGGAGCCCTCGCCGTACCCGCCGGTCAGCATGGACACCGTCACCGGGGCGCTGCTGGCGACCGGGCTCGCGCAGCTGCGGGAGCTGGTGAAGAACGGGCACTCGCCGGTCGATGTGATCTACCGGGACGACACCGCCGGGCGGCAAGATCGCCGAGACGCACCCGGTGCCCGGCGTGACCACCGACATGCTGGCGTCCAAGGCGATCGTGATCGCCGGCGCTTTGCGCCGCCCGCCTGCGATGGTCCACCTCTCGCAGGCCCCGTCCGGGGTCCCCGGCCACGTCGAACTGCTGGTGCTCGACATCGACCCGGGCACGCAGAAGCCGCGCCGGTACGCCTACCTGAACAAGAAGGTCAACGTCGGCTCCCCGTGCACGATCGGCTACGACCCCCGTAACCAGCCGATCCGGTGGATGCTGCCAGGCACCAACGGCATCACCACCGGCACCCCCGGCTCCGGGAAGACCGCCTACCTGATCCAGCTCGCCTGCCTCGCGGCCGACGACTTCGAGGGCGCCGACCTGGCGATCTTCGACTTCAAGGGCATGGGCGACTACGCCGAGTGCGAGCCGGTGTGTTTCGCCTACAGCGCCGACTCCGACACCACCGAGACCGCCCGCGCTCTCCTCGGCGCGCTCAAGCGCCTCACCAAGGAGGTAGAGCGGCGCAAGCGGATCCTCACCGAGCTCAAGGCCGCCGGCTCCGAGCTGCTGGACAACAACGCCGCCGCGCTCACCGACCGGCTCGCCCGCACCAAGCGGTACAACATGCGGTGGATCCTGTTCATCATCGACGAGGTCCACGAGGCCCTGGCCGACCCCGAGTGCGGGGATGAGATCACCGAACTACTGGTCAAGCTGCACAAGATCGGCCGGGCGTGCGGGCTGCACTTCGAGATCGCCTCCCAGCGCACCGACGCCGAGTCGATCAAGACCGCCATCTCCTCCCTGCCCACGATCCGGGTCGCGTTCCACCAGAACGGGCAGCGCGGCAACGACGACATCCTCGGCACCGGCGCCTACAAACGCGGTATCGACGCCACCGCGTTTCGGCGCGGCGTCGCGGGCGGCACCGCCGATGACCGGGGCTCGTGCTGGTACATCGGCTCCGAAGGCGGCGTGCCGGTCAAGGTCCGCACCAACTTCGTCCTCAAGGACACCAAGAAGATCCTCGCGCGGGCGTTGGAGAACCGGCGCAACGCCGGGACGCTGACCGGCGCGGCGGCCGGGATCATCGAACAGCCCGAAACCCCGACGTTCTCCGCGCTCGATGACGTGCGCGCGGCGTTCACCGCCGGGGAGGCGGCGCTGCACGGCGACGTGATCTTCCACCGGGTCAACACCCGCCACCCCGGCCGGTGGAAGTCACAGAGCGTGCTCATCGCCGCGATCAAGTCCGAGGCGCCCGGCTGGAAGAACCCGACCGTCGATGTTGGACAGATCCGCCCGACCGACGCCCCCGACGCGGCGGGGGAGGAGCGCACCCGCAAGGGCATCCGGCGTGAGCACCTAGACGCCGCGATCGCCGCACGCAGCAACAACTAAGCCCCGCCACCCCGGAGCCGCTAGGACCTAGCCGCCCTACCCGCTAGGCCTAGCGGCCCCGCTAGGCCCCCACCTAGCCCCCTGCATGGTTCCTGAGCTGCGCGCTAGCCCCCTAGCGCCCGGCCGGTCCCGCACGCCCAAAAACGCCCCGGAGGCTGTTTTGACCACCGTCCGTCGCCGCCCGCAAGGCACCCTACCCGACACCATTTCGGCCCTCGATCGCCGCCGCCTGCGCGGCCCTGCTCGGCGCCTGCGCGCGCCTGCTCTGGCGCGGCGTGCGCACCACCCCCGGCCTGTTCCTGATCCTGTGTGGAGCGTCTGTGCGCGGTCGCGTCTCACCCGTGGATCGGGCTCGCGACTCGCCCTGTTCGGCGCCCTGATCTACCGCACGCAGTGTTACCGAACCCCCTACACCCGCTGCCAGCGGTGCGCCGGAGTGGGGCACCTCAAACCCCGCCGCGCCCGCGCCCGGATCGCTCGCCGCTGCTGGGCCTGCCACGGCAAAGGCGTCCGCATCCGCTGGGGTCGCGCCGTCATGAACACCTGGCGACGCGCCACCTACACCCCGCCCACCGATCCCGACGCCGCCTACGACGCCCGGCCCGCGCGCCCGGCCGGACCGATCACCTACACCGACGCGCTACGCGGACCATCAACGGAGCGTAACTGATCGGCGGATCGGTCACCGATCGGTGAGGTAGCGGGGCGCCCGCTACCGGTAGCGGCAACGCTACCCGCCGCGCTACCTCCCATAACCACCCTGGCCAGCGCCTATTTCCGTAGGTAGCGGGTAGCGCGCCCGGCCCCACCATGCCCAAAACCGCCCCCGGAGGCACCCCCTTGCTCTCCCTCGCCGCTACCGCGACCCTCACCGCCGCTACCGCCAGTAACAGCCTGCCGCACCGTGACGCCCTGTACGGCTGGGCCATCCTCGCCGCGCTCGTCTGGACCGCCGGTGACCTGCTCGCCTGCTGGATCTGGCCCTTCGGCAACTGCCGCGCCTGCCACGGCACCGCCAAACGCCGCTCCCCATCCGGCCGCGCCCTTCCCGGCCTGCCGCCACTGCGACGGCAACGGCGCCCGCCTCCGAGCCGGCCGCCACCTCCTCAACCGCCTCCGCGACACCCGCCGCGCAGGCAGCAAATGACCCGCTCCACTTCACACCGTCCGGAAAGGACACCGCCAACCATGAGCACCGCCGACACCCTCTCCGCGTCCGTGCCCGTCCCGCACTACCCCGCAGGTGGACACCTGACCGTCGAAGTGCCCTCAGGCAAAACGGTCTGGGTTCCCGCCCCGCCGTTCCGTTGGGCCGCTGACTGCTTCACCTGCCAATCCTTCAGCAAGGTCACGACCCGCGACGACGCCGAGCAGGCCGCCGCCGAGCACGACCACGAGCACCACCACGACGAGCCGACCGCCACCGTCCACCGCGTCTGACCCGGGAGACCCCGCAATGCCCACCACACACACCAGCACCTACATCGTGACCTGCCAGAACTGCGGCCTGCGCGGCAAACAGGCCACCACCCCACAGAGCGCCCATCAACTCGCCGCCACCCACGACCGCATCCACCACAAAGGACGCCCGACCGCCACCGTCCACCCCGCCTGAGCCCAGAAGAGAGCGCACCCATGCCCAACTTCTACGACCCCGAAGGCAAACGCCACGGCGGCTGGCCAACCTACCCCTACGGCCAAGCGCCGGACGGGCTCCTCACCGCCCGCCAACTCCGCGCCCAGGACCTACGCCCCGGCGGGCAAGACATCGCCGCCCAGATCCTGTGGCGGCGCGGCAAACGCGTCGCCTACCTCTACCGGGCCGACCTCGCGCAGCCGAAACGCACCGCCACGCCCGCGCAGCGGGCAGCGATCGAACGAGCACTCACCGCGCGACGCACCTGCCCCGAATGCGGCGCAGATCCGCGAGTACTACATCCCTCGCCGACAGGGCGAGTGCTTCGACTGCCAGTACGGAGAGGCCGCTGCCTAATGACCACAACCACCCGCACCACCGACCTGTTGGCCGCCGCGCTTGCGCTGGCCGGCCGTGGCTGGCCGGTGTTCCTGCTCGGTCGCTCCAAGCGGCCGGTCGCCAACTGCCCGGCCTGCCGCGACGACACCCACTCGCCGCACGAGCTGCGCCTGCCTGACCTGCCACGGCTTCTACGCCGCCACCACCGACCCCGACCGCATCGCGGCCATGATCGCCGCCGTGCCGCGCGGGCAGCTCGCCGTCCGCACCGGCGCCGCGTCCGGGCTGCTCGTGGTCGACGTCGACCCCGCGCACGGCGGGTTGGCCAGCCTCGCCCGGCTCGATCGCGACGGCCTGACCTCGCCGACCGCGCGGGTCACGTACCGGCTCAGGCGGGTTGCACCTGTACTACCGCCACCCCGGCCGGCCGGTGCCGTCCCGGCCGCTGCCCGGCCATCCCGGGCGTCGACATCAAGGCCGACGGCGGGTACGTCGTCGCCCCGCCGTCGATCCACCCCCGCACCGGGCGGCCCGTACCGGTGGGCCGACGACGGGCGGCCGGTGGGTGGAGATGCCCCCCGCGCTCGTCGCCGCCTGCCTGCCCGCCACCGCGCCGCCGTCGTGCCCACGCCGGCCGGCCCGGTCCACACCGCGCGCGGCGGGGGGCATCTCCCACCCTGACCGGCTGCTCGCCGCGCACCTGGACGCGGTCGCGCCGCGCCCCGAGCGGCAAGCGCCGCACCACCCTCTACGGCGCCGCGAGGGGCGTGGCGCGCATGGTCGCCGCCGGTGCCATCAGCACCGCGCGACGCCGTCGCCGCGCTGACCGTCGCCGGCCAGGCAGGCGCAGCAGACCGACCGGGACATCCGCGCCGCCATCACCGGCGGATTCCGCGACGAGGACATCGCCGCTATGACCCGCCGCCGACTCGCCGGCCGGACCCCGCCGACCGGCGACGGAACCGACCCGACCGCTGTCCTGGACTGGCGCGACCGCGCCCACTGGGGCGGCCGGCTGGCGCCGTGCCGGTACTGCCACCGGCCCGCGTTCTGCCGCGACGACGACGGCCGCCCCGCCACAAGACGTGCGCCGAGCTGGCCATGACCACCACCGCTATCGCCACTCCGACTACTTGGGAGCTGTCCGCATGACCAAGCCCAACCGCCCGATCCTTGACGGCGCCGCCCTGCTGGACGCCGTACACGCCGCGATCGTCCGCTACGTCGTGATGCCGTCGAGGTCAGCCACCGACGCGGTCACGCTGTGGATCGCCGCGACCCACGCACAAATCGCGTGGGCACACGCGCCGCGTCTGGTGATCCGCGCACCGGAAAAGCGCTGCGGCAAGTCCCGGCTACTCGACATCGTCGAGGCACTCAGCCGTGACCCGTTCCTCACCGTCAACGCCTCACCGGCCGCCGTGTACCGATCGATCAACGCCGACCCGCCGACCATGCTGGTCGACGAGGCCGACACCATCTTCGGCCCCAAGGCCGACGGCAACGAAGACCTGCGCGGCCTGCTCAACGCCGGCCACCAGCGCAACCGGCCCGCCGTGCGGTACGACGCCGCGACCAACAGCGTGCAGACCTGGAGACGTTCGCGATGGCCGCGCTCGCCGGGATCGGCGCCATGCCCGACACGATCGAGGACCGGGCCGTCATCGTCCGGATGCGGCGCCGCGCGGCCGGGGAAACGGTCGCCCTGTTCCGGCACCGCCGCGACCGACTGCCGCTGCAAGCCCTGTCGCAGCAACTGAGCGACTGGCTCCGCGCCGACCTCAAAACACTTGAGCGCGCCCAACCGGACATGCCGGTAGAAGACCGGGCCGCCGACACGTGGGAACCGCTCGTGATCGTGGCCGACCACGCCGGCCGGGACTGGCCACAGCGCGCCCGCGCCGCCGCGCTCACCATGACCGAACAGGCCGAAAGCGACGGCCAGACCAGCGACCGCGTGCGGCTGCTGGCCGACTGCCGTACCGCGTTCGCGGACGAGGACGCCGTACCCACCGCGGTACTGCTGCAACGACTCAAGGCCGACCCCGAAGCGCCGTGGGGCGACTACGGACACCACGGCCTGACGCCCGCGAAGCTCGGCGTCCTGCTCCGCGAGTACGACATCCGCATCGGCCACCATCCGCTTCCCCGGACTCGGACAGGCCAAGGGCTACCAGCGGGCCGACTTCACCGACGCCTGGCACCGCTACTGCCCCACCCCCGACAACGGCGCCGACAGCACCGAAAACCAGGCCCCGGAACCGACCGGGGAGGGGGAAGCCGTACCAGCCGTACCAGCCTCATCAGCGCAGGTCAGCGCGGTACGGCTTCCGCGAGGTGGTACGGCTAAGCCGTACCACCGAAACAAGCCGTACCAGCCTGACCAGGGAAAACGAGGCTGGTACGGCTGGTACGGCTCCCCCTCCCTTTCGCGTCATCAACGGCACCGACTGACCCCAAAACCGGCCCCGAACCAGCCCCGGAATCCGAGCGGGCCGGCACTAAACCGGCCCGCTCAGATCCCCTCAGCCGACCAACCCCTACCTACTCCACCGGACATACCGAGATAGGCCCCCCACGGCCCTCTCAGTGGGCAGCCAGACGGCCGCCACGCTGCCTGGCGCAGGAGGCACCAACTGACCCGCGCCACCACAGGAAGGGAGCCCTACATGCGACTCAGCTCGCCCGCCACCCCGATCACGGCACGAGATGAGGACTCCTTGCATACCCCCATCACTGCGAAGCGCCGCGCCGAACCGGCGCCGGCACGCGACAAGCTCACCATCGCTGACATCTGCGCAGAACTGGAAATCTCGCGGTCTACGTTCTACGACTGGCGCGCAAAGCGGCGTGCCCCTCGGTGTATTCGCCTCCCCAACGGGGATATTCGTGTCCGCCGAGCTGACTTCGAATCGTGGCTCAACTCGCTTGAGGATGTCGCCTAAGTGACGACCACCTATGACGTTCGCTTCTGGAAGACCAAGGTTCACGCTGGAAAGCGCGCCACGACATATTACGTTCGTTGGATCGTTGCAGGTGACGAACAGAGTGCGCCTTTCGCGAGCAAGGCTCACGCGGAGAGCTTTCGCTCGGACCTGGTATCGGCCGCCCGAAAGGGCGAGGCATTCGTGATCGCAACTGGCCTGCCGGTGTCGATGAGCCGTGCAGAGTCCGACATGAGCTGGTACGACTTCGCATGTGAATACGTGGACATGAAGTGGGCGCGAGTCGCAGCCACGACGCGCCGCACCGAGGCCGAGTGCATGACAGCGATCACCATACAAATGCTCAGCACTAGTCGAGGGAAGCCCGATGACAAGCTCCTCCGTTCGGCGCTCGGCCGGTGGGCCTTCAACAAGCCACGTCGGGCCGACCCAGACTGCCCGCCGCAGGTGAAGGAGGCGTTGCGCTGGGTTAGGTCGCACACGCGACAGGTCTCGGCCCTGAACGACACAACTATTCTGCGTCGCTTACTTGAAGGCCTCACCATGAGGCTTGATGGAAGTCAGGCCGCATCGACCGTCATCAATAGAAGGCGGATCGTGCTCAACGCTGCGATGACGTACGCGATTGAGCGGAAGGTGCTCACATCCAATCCTGTTCCAGCTCTCAAGTGGAAGGCGCCGAAGAACACCCGCGAAGTTGACCGCAGGTCTGTTGCGAATCCGGTGCAGGCAAGGACGCTCCTTGAGGCGGTCCGCACGCAGCAACGTACGGGGCCGAAGCTCGTGGCGTTCTTCGGATGCCTCTACTTCGCTGCCTTGCGCCCGGAAGAAGCGGTGAGCTTGAAGAAGGCGAACCTCTCGCTCCCGAAAGAGGGGTGGGGAGAACTGCACCTGGAATCCGTTGAGCCGCATGCGGGGAAGGAGTGGACCGACTCAGGGAAGAATCGCGACAGTCGAGACCAACTGAAGCACCGAGACCGGGGAGAAAGTAGAACGGTTCCGTGCCCACCCGAACTAACGGCACTACTTCACGAGCACATTTCGCTCGGTATCGGAGTGGACGGCCGCTTGTTTTGTGGCGCCCGAAACAAGAACGAACTTCCGAAGCTCACGATCTTGAAGGCATGGGCGCGAGCACGAGGAATCGTCTTTACGCCCGAGATCCTGGCGACGCCGCTCGCCCGGACGCCCTACGACCTGCGGCACGCGGCGGTATCGACGTGGCTCAACGCGGGAGTGCCGCCGACCACCGTCGCGGCTTGGGCCGGTCACTCGGTCGAGGTCTTGCTCAAGACGTACGCGAAGTGCCTGGACGGGGAGGCCCTGCTCCTTCAGCGCCGCGTCCAGGCGGCCCTCGGGCACGCCTGACGGGCGGGCAAACTTTTCCGCGTATTTTCCGTGAACGCCCGCCACCGGCCGGTGACAGCCGGACACAGCCGGACACACCGGACATGACTGAGGCCCCTGACCGCCTTTTGGCTGGTCAGGGGCCTCATTCGTGCAGGTCAATCGCTGTGCCCTCGGCAGGATTCGAACCTGCGACACCCGCTTTAGGAGAGCGGTGCTCTATCCCCTGAGCTACGAGGGCGGAACTGGCCAAACCCGCAGGTAGAGCCGGTTTCGTCTGGAACCTAGGACGCTGCGGCATCGTCCCCACCTTCGGGTCGTGCCCCTGCGTGGCCCCTAGGTTCCTCCGGCAGCCTATCGGCCGGGCGAACCGCAGAACCATCGGGAGCCTCGACCACAGCGGGGCGAGCCGCCTTCCGAGCTTCCGCTGCGAGGGTACCCATCCGGTCAGCGATCTGACGATCACGTTCCTCCCGAGCGTGCATGTAAATCATCGCTGCCATGGGAGTCGAGTGACCCATGCGCTTCATAAGCTCGTGCAACGTCGCGCCGGCCTCGGCCGCGTAAGTGCTGCCGCAGATCGTGCAGATGGATCTCCGGCAGGCCGAACCGCTCCCGAGCCTTGCGCCAGATCCGGTGGAAGTTGTTCCGGCGAGGCCGCCCGCCACGCGAGCCGGTGAATACGAGATCCTCTGGCCGCGGACCGATGAAGCTGTCCAGGTGTGCCCGAAGATCAGGCACGTCAGGTCCGGGAAGCTCACCGTCCGAAACCCGGTGTCCGGCTGAATCCCGCTCTTGGCCACCCGGACGGTGCACGCGTCCAGGTCGGCGTGCACTCGACGGAGCCCGACCAACTCGCCCCATCGGACCGGCGCGAATGCAGCCAGGAGAATCAGTGCCCGCCAGCGAGCCGGAACGGCGTCGGCCAGCTCGAACACCTTCGCCAGATCGACCGGCTCACGTTCGGGCGTGGGCACAGTACCCGCGCCGCGAACGTTGCACGGATTCCGGGCGATCAGGTGCAGTATTCAGCGCAGTACGGGCTGAAGAGAGCGGTCCTGCTAGCGCCGTCACCCCCAGGCGCTGAAGTCCACGTCGGCGGTGTCGATCGTGCCGGCCGTCCGGCCAGGTGCCCGGTGGCCGGACCAGTACATGTTGGTGTGCGAGATGACCTGGCCCGGCGGCGGCGCGCCCCACTCGCTGAGGTCCTCGGTGGTGTGCGCATCGGCCACCAGGGTCGCGTCGTAGCCCCGGGTGATCGCCCCGTGCAGGGTGGACCGGATGCACTCGTCGGTCTGCGCGCCGGTGACGACCAGCCGGCCGACCTCCAGGCCGGCGAGCACCTCCTCGAGGTCGGTGTCCTCGAACGAGTCGGCAAAGGTCTTGTGCACCAGCGGCTCCGACCCGTCGCGGCTGAGCTCGTCGACGTACTGCCAGGCCTGCGACCCCTGCGGCATGCCGCCCTCGTCGGAGTGAGCCACCCAGACCACGGGCACCTGCGCCGCCCGGGCCTTATCGACGAGGACGGCAATGTTGGCGACGACCCGGTCGCGCTCGTGCGCCTCGCCCACGACGCCGTTCTGCATGTCGATGACGAGCAGCGCGGTCCGCGACCGACCGTTGAGCGTGGTCATGGTGTCCTCCGTCCCTGCGAGGGTCTGCACTCCACCGTAGGTCGGGCGACCGACAGCTGCGGCCATCAGTCTTGACCGCGTCCCATGGTGCCGGGTCCCGCACGCTCGTGTCAGTCGCATGGGCTGCCCGGTAGCGGCACTCACCGAGCGTCATCGAGGCAAGATCCGGCTGGTCACTGAATGAGCGCATGAGCGGAATAGGGTGAACCGATGGACCACCTGACTGCCCTGGGCTGGCTCGACCGGTATGTCCAAGCATGGATCTCATACGATCCGCGCGACATCTCCGAGCTGTTTAGCGAGGACGTTGCGTACCGCTATCACCCCTATGACGAACCAATTATCGGCCGGGACGCCGTCGTCGCTTCCTGGCTCGGCGAGGACACGTCAGGTGAGGCCTCCACTCGCGACCTACCCGGAACCTACGAGGCCAAGTACTCACCGGTTGCCATAGACGGCGACACCGTGGTGGCCACCGGCACATCGCGCTACCGCGAAGTGCCGGATGGCCCCGTCGTCCGCAGCTACGAGAACTGTTTCATCATGCGCTTCGACGCCGACGGTCGATGCCGGGAGTTCACCGAGTACTACATGCGCCGTCCGTGAACGATAGGGCTGGCTCGGAGCCAACCACGCCTCGACGGCGAGGATAGCCGTCACTAAACGCCGGCCCGCGAACTTCCCCTCTGTGTCAAGCAGTGGCGAGAAGTTGTGCTCTAAGGTGGTTCGCGGCGGGTCCGGGAAGTGGCTGATCCGAAGTGTCAGCTGTCGGGATTGAGCTGGCCGCGCTGGATTGAAGAGTCGCTCCCGCTTGCCCTCCCGGGCCCGTCCGCGGTGTGCCAGCCAGTTTCCGCTTCTGGCCGATGTCCGGATGCGGCGGAGTGCTCCACTGTGGCATGGCCAGCGATTATCCGCGCAATCAGTGCCGTTCGACGATCTTCGCGGCGAGCGGACGGAGCTTGTCGAGGGTGGCGCCGGCCTCGGAGCCGTCGGAGCCCTTCACGTGGAGTCTGACTTCGAACACCCGCTCGCCGTGGTGCAGCACGGAGAGGGCGAACTGCTTGCCGGCGCCGCCGAAGTCGTCCCTCGGCTGGTAGATCGCCGTATCCCCGAGGCCGTCGACCGACTCCGCCTCGCTGTCGGCCCACCGGGTGAACGTCTCCGCGGTCCAGCCGTAGCCGTTGAGGTGCTGCTCCGGCTCCGACCGGGGCGCCAACAGCTGCAACCACAGGCTCTGCTTGCCATCGGCGCCGTCCCACAGGCACACCTGGCCGCTCGGGTTGGCCACGTTGCGCTGGGGCTCCGGCGTCTCGCCAAGGATCGCTGCCACCTCGGCAGCTTCGACCAGGTCACATGGCGCGTTGTCGTCGCCGCCCTTGTCGGGGCCGGCCCCGCCGTCAGCCGCGGCGGCGGCCACGTCGGCGGCGTCGTCGCCGCACCCGGTCACGGTCAACATCGCGAGTGCCGCGGCAGCGGCCACTAGGATCTTCTTCACGCGGAGCAAGGTAGGGGCATTCGCGGGTCAAGGACCATCCTCGTCGGGCATCCTCGACGGTCGTCGACCCTGCCCATTCGGGCCGCGACCAGCGCCCGAAAGCGCCACCCGGCCCGAAGGGCCTTTGCAGTACGCCCGTTCCAGCGCTTTGCGGCGCGGCGTCCCCCATCGGCCGGGCCCTGTCATACGGCGGCCAGGACATCGGCGAGCGCCCGGCGGCTGTGGACCTGCCCGCCGTTCCGGAACGCAGCCGGCGCCCGTCCTGGCGCGGAGTATCCAACTGTCGGGGTTTTGGCGGTATCGGGCGTCCGGTTAGAGGACCAGTGTCCCGACAGTCCGGTTCGGCCGTGGCCGTCCGGCACAGGCAGTGTCAGCAGTCGAAGTAGAGGCGGATCGTCGTGCCGTCGCGGCCCGCGTGCAGCCGCACGAGGTCGCACACCTGGTTCACCAGCAGGAGGCCGCGTCCACGTCCGCTCGCAGCTGGCGGTGGTAGCCGCCCGGCGAGGTAGTTCGTGAACGGGCCAGGGTCGCGAATCTCGCAGACCAACCGTCCCGGTTCGGTCCAGATCCGCAGTACGGCTGGTCCGCCGGTGTGAGCGATCGCGTTGGTCGTCACCTCGTTCACTGCGATTTCGAGGTCGATGAGCCGGATCAACGGAAGTCCGGCGGCGCGCGCGTGGTCGACGAGGAACCCCCGCACCTGGCGCAGGTCGTCCGCGCCGAACGCGATGAGTGGCGCACTCGCCGGCGGGTCGGGCAGCGGCCGGTTGAACTCGGCGGCGATGGCGACCGGATCCGCGTAGCTCGTGCTCTCGTGGGTGCCGTCGACATTCACCACCACCGGATGGGTCGCGCGGGCATCGATCAGCGCCGAAGGGCTGAGCCGCTCGGTGTCGTACGGGCAGAGGATCGTCGCCGGCCGATCCGCCAGCACGACGTTGATCAGCGCCTCATGCTGGACGCATGCCGGGTACTCGGCGTCGGAGCGTTCGGGCCAGATCGGTTCGCCGATGATGCGGGCTCGCTTGCCGGTGTGTTCGGCGAGGAAGGCGTGGAGAACCCACGGGATGATGCGCCCAGGGTTGCGGCCTTCGAGAGCCATGTCGGCGAAGTGCACGCCCCAGATGTCGCCTAGTGCTGAGCGGAGAATGCGCAGGTTGGGGCCGGGTACGGCGACCAAGACGGGTTCACCGGCGGCTATCCCGTCCCGGACGAAGGGCAGCGTTCCCGCGAGGTACTCATCGGCGTCGCGGTAGAGCAGAGCCTCGTGGGCGAGTTGCGCGGCGGTCATGGCCAGGACATCGACGTGCGGGTACTCACGCACAGACGCTATCCCGCACGCCGACCTCCCGCATCCGGAGCGCCCTTAACTGCGTCCGCCGACAGGGCGCTGCCCGGCCGGGCCGGCCCAGCCGGACGACACCCGTACTCAGGCTCGCTCGACGCTCTAAGCAGCCGTGAAGAGCTTGCGCTGTGCCCAGACGAGCACCTCACGCCCGGCGTCCGTGAGGATCACGCCGGTGCCGGAACACTCGATGCACTCGACCTCCTCGGGAACGTCGGGGCGCTCCTCCAGATGTGCCAGCCACTCGTCGCTGTCGACCTCGATCTCGTCCGCCCGGGCGTACCAGGCGCTCCACTGATCCGCACCGACCAGGCCGTTGCGGCACGCACCGCACCGAACCTCGAGCTCTGCCAACACTGTCGTCACCTCCATCGGCCGCCGCCTCTGGCAACCAAATTACAACGATGTAAGCCTGAGGGTCTGACAGTTCCCGCTCCGCCACGCCGCAACGCAAACATCGTTCACCTGGCATTCGTCGCACGTAGCCACCCCCGCCACCAAGCCCTTCTATGGTCTGGCCAGATGTTCGCTGCCCTACTGCGGCCCGCCCAGACGCCGACCGGACTGCGCCCTCGTCGTCGTGCATGCAACTAACGGCATGCACTCCACCTCCGCCTTGCACATCGGAGCGACGCCTGGACGCGCCTCACCACGGGCGAGACATCTGGAACAGCCCCACTGCCGTCCGAAGGGACCCCCATGCGCTTACGCGTGCTGGCCGTGCTCGCCGTCGCCGCTGTTCTTGTCCCCGGCCAAGCCTCGGCGACGCCAAAGGACGCCAAAGACGCGATGCCAAAGACGACAAACGTGCCAAACATGCCGATAACGGAGCCACAGCCCCCGCAGGTCACGCCGGTGGTCGAGACGCCCGCGCTCTACGACGACGAGGCCGGCGGCGACGCCGACGCGGACGACCCTGCCATCTGGGTCAACCGCTGGGCGCCACATCGCAGCCTCGTGATCGGCACTGCGAAGAACGCCGGTCTGCGCGTGTACGACCTGGCGGGCCGTGAGCTGCAGTCGATCGCGCCGCCGCCGGCTCCGGATCCGGAGAGCGAGCCGGGCCGCTTCAACAACGTCGACCTCGCGTACGGCGTCAGGCTGGGCCACACGGTCGCCGACCTGGCGGTGGTCACCGATCGGGGCCGCGACAAGCTCCGCATCTACCGCATCGACCCGGCCTCGCGCCGTCTCGTGGACATCACCGCGCCGGACGCGCCGTTCCTCTTCTCCGCCGACCAGGACGAGGTCAACGAGGCGACCACCGGCTACGGCCTCGCCACGTACGTCCGGCACGGCGCCGCGTACGCCGTCGCGAGCCGGCGGCACACCAGCGGCCTCGGCCTGTTCAAGCTCAAGCCGCACGGCCAGCGCATGAGCTACCAGCGGCTCGACACGATGAGCCTGCCGAGCACGTTCCGCCTCCCGGACGGCACCCGCTGGCAGCCGTGCGACGAGCCGGGCGTCGGACCGCAGGTCGAGGGCATGACCGTCGACGGCACCACGCTCTATGCCGCGCAGGAGGACGTCGCGCTGTGGCGGCTCAGCATCCGCGGTGACCGGTTCCATGCGCCGAGGATCGTGGACAAGGTTCGTGAGTTCGGTGTTCCGGCCACGTACGACCCGGAGACCGAGGAGTGCACGGTCGACTGGTCGAAGGATCCGGGCTTCGGCGGCAAGCGCATCAGCGCCGACGTCGAGGGTCTGACCATCCACGACGACGGGTACCTGCTCGTCTCCAGCCAGGGCGACAGCGGATTCCTTGCGTACGACCGCTGGACGAACCGCTACCTCGCCCGGTTCGACGTTACCGACAGCTCCAGTGTGGACGGATCGCAGCACTCGGACGGTACTGCCGTCGTGGACGTGCCGCTCGGTCGCTCGTTCCCGCGCGGTCTGCTAGTCGTGCACGACGGCGAGAACACGGGGGCCGACGCCAACCGTGAGAGCACGAACTTCAAGTACGTCGACTGGCGTACTGTCTCCCGGGTACTTCCGGGTCGCCGCGGCCCCGGGTGACCCCTTACCCCGGGGCCGCGGCCCGGTAAAACTGTTGCGGTTGGATCGCGCACACAGAGTGCGCGATCCAACCGCAACAACAGGGCCTGAACGGCCCGGATCCAGACGACGACCGGCCGCGTTTGCCGGACGCCGCCCGGCGGGCCACGGCCTAAGACGTGACCCGGCTCCCGAGCACCCTGTCGAGATACTCGTTGGCGAACCGGCCCTCCGGGTCGACCTCGTCACGCAGGCGTACGAAGTCGTCGAACCGCGGGTACCGCGCCGCGAGGTCGGTAGCACCGAGGTAGTGCAGTTTGCCCCAGTGTGGACGGCCGGCGACGGTGGCGACGATGTCCTCGACCGCCCGGAAGTACTCCTCGTGCGGCGTCCGGAAGTAGGAGTGGACGGCGATGTAGGCGGTCTCGCGCTCGTACGCGGTGGAGAGCCAGATGTCGTCGGCGGCGGCCACGCGCACCTCGATGGGGAACGAGATCCGCCAGCCCTTGCGCTCGATCAGTGCCCGCACCTCGCGCAGCACGTCGATGATCGCGTCGCGCGGCACCGCGTACTCCATCTCGCAGAACCGCACGCGGCGCGGGCTCGTGAGCACGCGGTGCGACAGGTCGCGGTACTCCCGCGATCCGAGCGCACGCGCCGACACCTTGTTCACCGTGCGGATCACGCCCGGCACGTGGTGCCCGAGACGGCAGAGCGCGCCGAACGCAGTGTTCGACAGCAGCTCGTCATCCACGTACGAAGCGATGCGGCCGAGAGGCTTGATCTCGGCGTCGAGCGGCAGCCGGTTGTCCTCCTTGTAGAGGGTCCAGTCGGTGTGGGGGAACCAGTAGAACTCGACGTGGTCGTGCACGGCGACCTGCTCGTGGAACGTACTGAGCATCTCCTCGAACGGCACCGGCTTCTCGACCGCGTGCAGCAGGAACGCCGGCACGCACTGAAGCGTCACCGTCGAGAGGACGCCGAGCGCACCGAGGCCGACCCGCGCGGCGGCGAACAAGTCGGGCCGCTCCTCGTCGGAGCACTCGACCACCGAACCGTCGGCAAGCACCAGGGACAGGGCGCGCACCTGCGTGGCGATGCCGCCGAACGCATGGCCGGTGCCGTGGGTACCGGTGGAGATCGCGCCGCTGATCGACTGCGCGTCGATGTCGCCGAGGTTCTCCATCGCCAGGCCGAGGGGCGCCAGCAGCGCGGGGATCTGGTGCAGCCGGGTACCTGCGTACAGCGTGACCAGCCCGGTCGCCGGATCGGCCGAGACGACGCCGGAGATCTGGTCGAGCCGCAGCTGCACACCGTCGGTGAGGGCGATCGACGTGAACGAGTGGCCGGCACCGACCGGTTTCACCCGCCGGCCCTCGGCACCGGCCGCCGCGACCGCCGCGGCCAGCTCGTCGACGCTCGCCGGGCTGACCACCGAGGCGGGCGAGCACTGCTGGTTGCGGCCCCAGTTCGTCCACGTCATAGGAAGACCTTTCCTTCGCCGCGGTACGTCGGTACCGCGCGCACGATCCGTTCCCCCTCGATCATGTGCACGTCGTCCACGTGCTCGCACAGCTCACCAGCCTTGGCGTGGCGGAACCAGACCTTGTCGCCGACCGTAAGGCCGTCCGCGGCCTGGCCGTGCAGCGGGGTCTGCACCTCGCCGGCGCCTTCCTGGGAGTCGAGCGTGAGCCCGGCCGGGTAGACCGGGGTGGGCAGGCGGTTCGGGTCGGCGATGCCGGACGCGATCCAGCCGCCACCGTGCGCGGTGACCACGCCGGGCTTCGGGCGGCGCACCACCGAGAGCGCGAACAGCGCTGCCGGGTGCGGCGTGAACGCGCGGTACTGGTCGAACAGCGTCGGCCCGTACAGCCCGGATCCGGCCGCGATCTCGGTGACCGCCTCCTCGGCGCTGGTGCGTTCGAGGCTGCCGGTGCCGCCGCCGTTGACGAACTCCAGCTTCCGGACGGACGTCACGGCGTCGACGATGGCCGCCCGCCGATCGGCCAGCTCGGCCGCCGACCAGCGCTGCATCGCGCGGATCGCCATCCCGCGCAGCGGCTGCCCGGGTGGGGAGTCGCCGACGCCCGCGATCTGTCCCTCGTACGCCATGAGCCCGACCAGGCGGAACCCAGCCCGCTCGACCACGGCCTTCGCCAGCGCCTCGGCCTGGGCCGGCGAGTGGATCGGCGACCGCAGCGCGCCGACGTGGATCCTGCCGCCGGCCAGCCGGAGCGCCGCGTCGATGTCCACGCAGACACGGATCTCGGCGCGCTTTCCGGGCGGCACGACGGCGTCGATGAAGTCGAGCTGCTCGACGGAGTCGACCATGACGGTGACGCGGGAGGCGAGTGCCTCGTCGGCGCCGAGACGGCGGATCCCGTCACGGTGCGCTGTCGGATACCCGACGACGACGTCGGTGAACGCGTCGTAACCGGCCAGCCAGAGGGCTTCGGGCAGCGTGAAGGCGAGGATCCCGGCGTACCCGTCGAGGGCGAGGACGTCGCGCAGCAGGTCACGGCACCGCACGGACTTGCTCGCGACACGGATCGTCGTGCCGCCCGCACGTCGCACCAGGTCGGCAGCGTTCGCGCGGAACGCGTCGAGGTCGATCACGCCGAATGGCGGATCGAGCTCAGCCGTCGCGCGATCGAGCCGGGCGCGCTGGTCGCTCACGGCGGGTGTCACTAAGCCTCCATGCAGTGTTGTTACCGGTCAGTGCTACTGACCGTTGTTACTCCCGAGTAGGTATTCGGAAATGTCTCGTGTGAAGAGAGTACGTCGTGGCGCGCCGTGTGCGGAAGCTTTGGCGGGGGATACTGCGAACGTGACCGCAACATCAGGACCGCAACGTCCAGTGCCCCAGGCCGAACCGATGCGCCGGCTGCCCAGCCAGGAACGGAGCCGGATCCGCGTCGAACGGATCCTCGACGCCGCCGGCGAACTCGTCGCGGAGCGTGGCTACGAGGCGACCACGACCAGCCTGATCGCCCGCCGCGCCAGGGTCTCGCCGGGCTCCTTCTACCAGTTCTTCGCCGACAAGCGCGCCGTAGTCCAGGCCCTGTCGGCGCGGAACCTGGAGGCGTTCGCGGGCCGCCTCGACGAGATCATGAGCGGCGGCGAGTACGAGCACTGGTGGGACGTCGTCGAGGCGGCCTTCGACATGTACGTCGAACTCTGCCGCGGCAACGTCGGGTTCCGGGCGGTCCGCTTCGGCGACATCGTCGACCAGCACCTGCTCGACCCCGACGAGGAGAACGACGCGGTCGTCGCGCGCAAGATCGGCGAACTGCTCGGCAGCCGGTTCTCGGTAGCGGGCAGCTCCGACCTGCAACTCGCTCTGCTGATGACCGTCAAGATCGCGGACACCCTCATCCGGTTCGCGTTCACCCGTGATCCCCACGGCGACGAGACCGTGCTCCGCGGCACGCGCAAGCTGCTGCGTACCCATCTGGAGATGGCGGTCGCCGAGGACGCCTGAACGGCGCTCCGCCCACTTTCGGATTCTTGGGGGTCCTGCGCGCCCGCGACCCCCAAGAATCCGAAACTCGGCGTGGGGTTTCCAGCGGTGCCTTGCCCGCGAGGGCAGATGTCAGCCCTGTTTCCGGCCCAGGTCTATACGTGAAACTCTACTCGTAGGTAGTGTGACGTCGATCACGGCCGAAAGGGGACATCCGTCATGGATCGCCGCCGCGCTACCCGCTGGACCGCTGCCGTCACGGCCGCGCTACTGACGGTAACCATGAACAGCGCCATCCCGGCTCATGCGGCCCCGAAGCTGGCGCCTGGGGCGACCCCGGAGAATCTTGACTACTGCCTCGCGCAGTGCTTCAACATCGTGCCGCCCGGCCAGAACGGCAACGCCAGCTTCGCCGAGATCCTGGCCAACAAGGCGTTCGGCGTCCGGCCTCGCCACTCCGACGACCAGAGGGCGAAGTACGAGAGTCTGGTCTGGAACTACAAGGACCTCACCGAGGACGGCCTCCAGCGGTTCTTCAACCCGTCGTCGTTCGGTGCCCCGGCCGGCGGGGTGGAGAGCACGCACAGCCCGCGGGCGGACGTGACGATCTACCGGGAGCGGATCAGCGGCGTCCCGCACGTGCGCGGCACCACCCGCGAAGGCACCATGTTCGGCTCCGGCTACGCGACCGCGCAGGACCGGTTGTTCCTCATGGACGCGCTGCGGCATGTCGGGCGCGGCGCGCTGACCCCGTTCGCCGGCGGCAACCCGGGTAACCGCTCGTTCGAGCAGGACCAGTGGCTCGCGGCCCCATACAACGAGTCCGACCTCCAGCGGCAGTTCGACCAGGGTGATGACCTCTACGGCGACAAGGGCCGCAGGCTGCAGCAGGACGTCACCGCGTACGTCGCCGGCATCAACAAGTACATCGCCGACATCCGCGCCGGCAGCCGCGTGCTGCCGGGCGAGTACACGGCGCTTGGGCGCAACACCGTCGAGGAGTGGAAGGTCACCGACGTAATCGCCACGGGCTCGCTGGTCGGCGGACTGTTCGGCAAGGGCGGAGGCGGCGAGGTGCGGTCGGCCGTGGCGTTGCTGGAGGCCCAGCACCGGTACGGCCCCGAGCTGGGACGCCGTGTCTGGGACGTGTTCCGCGCCGCCGAGGACCCGGAGGCGCCGACGACCGTCCACAATGGTGACGAGTTCCCGTACGGGCAGTCGCCGGAGACCGCGCCGGGCCGGATCCTGCCGCAGCGGGGCACCGTGGTTGCCCAGCCGCATGTCACCGACCCCACTGGTTCGGGGGTCGGGCCGGCAGGCACTGAAGGTGCGCATCCGCTCGCCAAGGTGCCGACGCGGGCGCTGTCGAACGCGCTGGTCGTCTCCGGGCGGGAGAGCGAGAGTGGGCACCCGCTCGCCGTGTGGGGTTCGCAGGCCGGCTACTTCTCGCCGCAGCTCTTCGTGGAGATGGACCTGCAGGGGCCCGGCATCAGCTCGCACGGCGCCGCGTTCGCCGGCGTCAGCATGTACGTGCTGCTCGGGCGCGGTCAGGACTACGCCTGGAGCGCCACGTCAGCCGGCCAGGACATCGCCGACACGTTCGCCGTGGAACTCTGCGAGCCCGGCGGTGGCACGCCGACGCTGCAGTCGATGCACTACCGGTTCCGTGGCCAGTGCCTGCCGATCGAGGTGCTGCGCAAGCGGAACGACTGGACGCCCTCGCTGGCGGACTCCACCCCGGCCGGCGGGTACACGCTCGTCGCGCAGCGCACCAAGCTGGGCATCGTCCGGCACCGCGCTCTGGCGGACGGGAAACCGACGATCTTCACGGTCCTGCGCTCGACGTACATGCACGAAGCGGACTCCGGCATCGGGTTCTCGATGTTCAACGATCCGGCCGCCATCAAGTCTGCTCAGGACTTCCAGCACGCCGCGTACGAGATCGGGTACACGTTCAACTGGCTGTACGCCGACGCCGACGACACCGCCTACTTCAACTCCGGGTCCAACCCGGTGCGGGCCGCCGGCACCGACCCGAACTTCCCGATTCGCGCCGAGCAGCAGTACGAGTGGCGCGGCTGGGACCCGGATACGAACATGCCGGACGTGACGCCGTTCGAGGAGCGTCCACAGGGCATCAACCAGGACTACTACACGTCCTGGAACAACAAGCAGGCGCCGAAGTTCGCCGCTGCCGACGACCAGTACGGGTACGGCGCGCTGTTCCGGAACAAGCCGCTCGACGACCGGATCCAGGCCGGCATCGCCGGTCCGGCGAAGATGAGCAAGGTCGAGCTCGTCCAGGCGATGGAGGACGCCGGCACGGTGGACCTGCGCGGCGACAACGTCCTGCCGCTCGCGCTGGACGTGATCGGCGACGCGCCGACCGGCGACGCCACCGTGGACGCGGCGGTCGCCAAGCTCAAGGCGTGGGTGGCGAGCGGCGCGCACCGGATCAGCGCGCAAGGACCCGAACGTCACGAAGGTCTACAAGTACGACGAGGCCGAGGCCGTGCAGCTGATGGATGCCTGGTGGCCGCGCTGGGTGAAGGCCGAGTTCGCTGGCCTCAGCGATCCGCTGTACACCGCGCTGACGAACGTGATGCCGATCGACAACCGCGCCGGGCACGAGGGGTCGAAATTCCAGTACGGCTGGTACGGGTACGCGCACAAGGACCTGCGGCAGATCCTCGGCCGTCCCGTGCGTGGTGGCTTCCCCACGCCGTTCTGCGGCGGCGGCGACCGGTCGGCGTGCCGGGACCTGCTGATCGCCACGCTCAAGCAGGCGGCGCAGACGCCGGCCAGCGAGGTCTACCCGGCCGACGGCGACTGCGCAGCGGGTGACCAGTTCTGCGCCGACCAGATCATCCACCGGCCGATCGGCGGGATCACCCAGGACAAGACGCAGTGGGTGAACCGTCCGACCCATCAGCAGGTGATCGAGTTCGCGGCGCGGCGGGGCGACGACATCTCCAACCTGGCGCGCGGCCGCACGGCGACAGCTACGTCGACGGAGGGCGGGTACGTCGCGGCCAACGCGGTCGACGGGGATCCGGACACGCGGTGGGCGAGCCACTGGTGGCACGACCCCGAGTCGATCACGGTGAACCTCGGCGGTACGCGGTCGATCCGGCGGGTGGTGCTCGACTGGGAGGCGGCGTACGCGAAGGACTACACGGTGCAGGTGTCGTCCGACGGTACGACCTGGCGGACGGTGAAGGCGGTGGTCGGTGGCGACGGCGGTCGGGACAACCTGACCTTCCCGGCGACCAGCGCCGCGCACGTCCGGATGGTCGGCACCGTCCGGGGCATCAACTACGGCTACTCACTCCACGAGCTGGCGGTGTACGCGCACTAGACCGCTGACGCCGCCGAGTTTCGGATTTTTGAGGGTTTCGCGGCCTCCGCGACCCTCAAAAATCCGAAACCGGCGGGCAGGCGGGCAGGCGGGCAGGCGGGCAGGCGGGCGGGAGGCGGGCAGGCGGGCAGGCGGGCAGGACGGCGGGCGGTGGGGGCGGCAGGCGGCGGGCGGCGTTACAGCGCGCGGGACTCGCCGATCGCCAGGTCCCACAGGTGCTCGCGCGGGCGGTCGGTGCCGGCCCAGGCGGCGCGCACGCGCTCCAGCGGTTCCAGCAGCGGTTCGCGGGAGAGCATGAACGTGCCCCAGTGCATGCCGGCCATGCGTTCGGCGCCGAGGTCGGCGCACGCCTGGACGGCTTCCTCCGGGTTCATGTGCACGGGCTGCATGAACCACTGCGGGTCGTACGCGCCGATCGGCAGGAGCGCGACGTCGATGCCGGGGTAGCGCTGCCCGATCTCGGCGAACCAGTGGCCGTACCCGGTGTCGCCGGCGAAGTAGACGCGGGCGCCTTCCTCGGTGGTGATGACCCAGCCGCCCCAGAGCGTCTGGCAGGCGTCGTTGATGCCGCGCCGGCTCCAGTGGTGCGAGGGCACGAAGTCGAAGCTGACGCCGACCAGCGACGCGGACTCCCACCAGTCCAGCTCCGTGACGTCGACGAAGCCACGCCGGGTGAACCACTCGCCGAGCGCGCCGGGGACGAAGATCGGCGTGTCCCGGGGGAGCCGCTTCATCGTCGGCGCGTCGAGGTGGTCGTAGTGGTTGTGGCTGATCAGGACAGCGTCGATGCGGGGCAGGTCGCTCCAGCTCACGCCGGGCGGAGTGACCCGGCGGGATACGCCGGGCATCGTGTCGGACCAGATCGGGTCGGTGAGGATGGTCAAGCCACCCGTCTGCAGGACGTAGGAGGCGTGACCGACCCACGTCACCATCGTCTGCTCGCGGGTGGCGGCCGGCAGCCCGGACCGGAGGACAGGGATGCGGTCGGCGTCGGCGCGGGACCCGGCGAAGCCGCCCGTGCGGAAGATCCGGACCATCTCGCGCCATCCGGGCAGCGGACTGGTGAGGCGGTCGGTGAAGTTCTCCGGCCAGACCCTTTCTCCACGTTTGCGGCGCTGCGCGTCGAGGCGAGCGCGGCGGGCGCGGGCGAGGCGGGACGGGTCCAGCATGAGAGACAGACTAAGCGACGTATCGCCGGCTGCCCGTGCGACGCAACGGAACGGACATGACGGTCCGAATGGCTGATTCCACCCGGTTGCCCCATACCCCTACCCTGAGTCGGCTCTGACCGCCGGTATACGGGGGGTAGTCATGCGCGGCACTCTGCTCAAATTCATGGTGGTCCTGCTGGTCGTCGCGGTGGTGCCTGCGGTGACGGCGTCCCCGGCAAGCGCGCTTCCGCAGTTGCCTGCCGGATTCACGCTGGAAACGGAGCAGGCGGGGCAGGACGTGTACGACCTGACCGACTTCGCGGTGCTGCCCGACGGTAGCAAGTGGACGATCGGAAAGTCGGGCAAGGTGGCGTGGGTCAGCCCGGACGGCGTGCCGCGGACGATCGCGCAGTTGCCGGTGCACGCGCACCTCGACGTGGGCCTGATCGGCGTATCGCCGGCGCCGAACTACGAGACCACCGGCCACATCTACTTCGTGTACGCCAAACCCGGAGCGACCGACGCCGTGCCGGGCGGGAACGAGGTCGCCCGATTCACGGCGGACAACCCCGCTGACCCACGGTCGCTCGGCGGGAAGGTCGTCGTTCTCGGCGGGATCAGCCAGGAGCTGAACCACCACGGCGCCGGCACAGTTCTGGCGGCGCCGGACGGATCGATCTACGCCGGCTTCGGCGACGCGGCGACGTTCATCGGCGCCCCGCGCGCGAGCCTGCGGGCGCAGAACATCGACGATCCGCACGGCAAGATCCTGCGGGTCGACGCCGCAGGCAACGGCTGGCGCACCAACCCGTTCTACGACGCGGCCAACCCGAGGAGCTGGCGCAGCCGCGTATTCGCGCTGGGGCTGCGCAACCCCACCCGCTTCTCGCTCGACCCGCGCACCGGCCGTGCCTACATCGGCGATGTCGGCTGGGGCGCGTGGGAGGAGCTGGACGTCGCGCGGGGTGGCGAGAACTTCGGCTGGCCCTGTTATGAGGGCCCCATCATGCCGGCCGGGTACAAGGACATGCCCGAGTGCAAGGCCGCGTACGCCAACGGCCGGCATGACCTGCCGCTCTACGCCTACCCGCACGTCGCCGGCGGCCAGGCGGCCGTGATGGGTGGCGCGCTCTACACCGGCACCGCCTACCCGCCGGCGTACCGCAACAAGTTCTTCTTCGGCGACTACGCCCAGCGCAACCTGCGCACGATCGGCACCGACCTGAACGACAAGGTCGTGAGCCCGGCAGCGATGTTCGCCACCCAGGTGGCCGCGCCGGTGGCGATCCGCACGGACACCAACGGCGACATCGTCTACGCCGACATCCTCAGCGGCACGATCAAGCGGCTGCGGTACGCACCGGGCAACCGCGCGCCGGTCGTGGAGCTCAGCGTGACGAACGATCCGGCGACGCTCAGTGTCAGCGTGGACGCCAGCGGATCGAGCGACCCGGACGGCGACGCGATCACGTTCTCCACGAACTTCGGCGACGGGTCGGCGCCGGTCGCGGGAGAGAAGGTCACGCACACCTACGCGAACGGGTCCGTGACGTACCCCGTCACGGTGACCGCCACCGACGCACTCGGCGCCAAGGGCACGGCGACCGTACAGATCCTGCCGTCGAACCACGTACCGCGGCTGGAGGTCACCACGCCGCCGGCAGGCAAGCTGTTCGCCGTGAACGAGGCGATGACGTTCTCCGCCACCGCCACGGACGTCGAGGACGGCGCTGAGCTGGCGAAACCGCAGTTCCGCGTGGTGCTCAAGCACTGTCCGGGCGGCGTGGAGTGCCACGACCACCCAGGGGAGCCGTCCGTCGTGAACCCGTTCACCACGAACTTCCCGGACCACGGCGTCGACACGAACGCGAACGTCACCGTGAGCGTCAAGGACAAGGCCGGCGCGGAGGTGAGCCAGTCGTACGAGGCGCGGCCGGACGTCCGCCAGGTCACCGTGGTGAGCCCGGTGCCGGTCAAGATCAACGGGTTCACGACCACCAGCCTGTCCGTGGTGGCCGGCTCGTCCGTCACTGTCGAGGCGCCGCCGAACTGGGCCGGGCGCCAGTTCAGCCAGCTGGTCCGACGGGGGCGCGGCCACTCACACGTTCACGATGCCGGCGGCCGACCGCACGCTGACCGCCAGCTACCTCACCGAGATCGACACGAAGTACGCCCAGCCGGGCGTGGCGGCCCAGCTCGGCGCGCCGACCACCGCCGGAGCGCGGCTTCACCTCCGGCAGCCTGCTCGGCGGGCGGTACCGGCAGTACCAGAAGGGCGCGATCCTCTGGTCGCCCGCGACCGGCGCCCGGTACGTGAAGGGCGCCCTGTACACGCGGTACTGGGCCGAGCCGCTGCGCTCGCAGCTCGGGTTCCCGATCGCCGACGAGGTCGCGATCGCCGGTGGCTACGCCAGCTACTTCCAGCGCGGGCGCGCGTACTGGTCGGCCCTGTCCGGTGCGCGGGTGCTGCGTGGCGCGATCCTCGCCAAGTACCTCGCCTTCGGCGGTCCCGCGTGGGCCTTCCCGACCACGGACGATCTGATGACCAGCGACCGCGTCGGCTGGTACGCGCACTTCACCAAGGACAAGTCGATCCTGTGGTACCCGGGGCTCGGCGCGCACAACGTGCAGGGCGCGATCCGCGGCCTCTACGCACGGCTCGGCTGGGAACGGAGCTGCCTCAAGTACCCCAGGACGGACGAGCTGAGGGTCGCCGTCGGGTACCAGAACGGGTTCCAGCGCGGTTACATCACCTACAACACGAGTACCAGGGGAACCACGTACCGCTGCACGTGACAGCTGCGGTTCAATGCGACGCACCGGTCGCATTGAACCGCAGCCGGGGGCTCCGGCAGCGCCTGCACCCGCGCTCTATGGTCGGGCGCCATGAAAGCGGTACGCGTCCTTCGCCGGATCGGCGGCGGCCTGCTCGTTCTCGTCCTGGTGCTGGTGGTCGCCGGCACCGTCGGCGGTGTCGTCGCCGCGCGCGCGTCGTTCCCCGACTACGACCGCGACGTGCGGCTCTCCGGTCTGTCGGCGCCCGTCGACGTGTACCGCGACGAGTACGGCGTGCCGCAGGTCTACGCCGCCGACCCCGAGGACCTGTTCCGCGCCCAGGGGTACCTGCACGCGCAGGACCGGTTCTGGGAGATGGACTTCCGCCGGCACGTCACCGCCGGGCGGCTCGCCGAGCTGTTCGGCCCGAGCCAGGTGGAGACCGACGCGTACATCCGCACGCTCGGCTGGCGGCGCGTCGCCGAGGCCGAGTACGAGATCCTCGACCAGGACACGCGGCGCTGGCTGGAGGCGTACGCCGAGGGCGTGAACGCATGGCTCGACGGGCACTCCGGCGTCGGTGCCAGCCTGGAGTACGGCCTCCTGAAGCTCCAGAACCCGGACTACCGGATCGAGAAGTGGGGTCCGGTCGACAGCATCTCCTGGCTCAAGGCGATGGCCTGGGACCTGCGCGGCAACATGCGGCAGGAACTCGACCGGGCCGCGCTGCTCGGGCACGGGCTCACCCGCGAGCAGGTGGAGCAGCTGTACCCGCAGTACCCGGACGACCGGCACGCGCCGATCGTCACCACCGGCGGCGTGCGGCGCGGCGTCTTCGACCAGGCGGCCGCGACGTCGGAGGCGGTCGGTTCGCCGTCGCCGCCGGCGCCTGGCGGCGGCGACGCGGGCGTGATCCCGATCGACGCCGAGACGGCGGGTGTGCTGCGTTCCGTGCGGCGCGGCCTGGAGACGATCCCGCAGCTGCTCGGCCCGAACGGTCAGGGCATCGGCTCCAACTCGTGGGTGATCGGCGGCAGCCGCACCAGCACGGGCAAACCGCTCCTTGCCGACGACATGCACCTCGGACCGTCCGCGCCGGGGATCTGGTACCAGATGGGCCTGCACTGCACGCGGGTCACGCCGGAGTGCCCGTTCGACGTCAGCGGATACACGTTCTCGGGCCTGCCTGGTGTGATCGTCGGCCACAACTCGCGGGTCGCCTGGGGCTTCACGAACCTCGAACCGGACACCGTCGACCTGTACCTGGAGAAGATCACCGGCGACGAGTACGAAATGGACGGACGGAAGATCCGGCTGGACACGCGCACCGAGAAGATCAAGGTCGCCGGCGCCAAGACGGTCACGATCACCGTGCGCAGCACCCAGCACGGCCCGCTGCTCTCCGACCGCGACGAGGAACTGCGCGACCTCGGCGGTAAGGCGCCGGTGTCCGCCGACGGCGCGGCGTCCGGGGCCGCCGAGCCCGCGGATCCGGCGTTCGGCGTGGCGCTGCGCTGGATCGCGCTGGAACCCAACCGCACCGCCGACGCCATCTTCGCCGTGAACACCGCCAGGGACTGGAACAGCTTCCGCGAGGGCGCCCGGCTGTTCGCGGCGCCAGCGCAGAACATGGTCTACGCGGACGTCGACGGCAACATCGGGTACCAGGCGCCGGGCGAGGTGCCGCTGCGCGAATCCGGCGACGGGCGCTGGCCGGTGCCAGGCTGGCTCTCAGGGTACGAGTGGCGCGGGCGGGTGCCGTTCGAGTCGATGCCGACCCTGTTCAACCCGCCGTCCGGGTACGTGGCCACCGCGAACCAGCAGGTCGTGCGGCCCGGATACCCGTACCTGCTCACGACCGACTGGGACTACGGGTACCGCAGCCAGCGGATCGCCGACCTGATCACGGGCGCACAGGGCAAGGTCGACCTCGCCGACGTCGAACGCGCCCAGTTCGACAACCGCAACGGGAACGCGGCGGCGCTCGTCCCGCGGCTGCTGGCGGTGGACGTGCCCGAGGAGGTCCGGCCGGCGCGCGAGCTGCTCCGGGACTGGGACCAGACCCAGCCCGAGAACTCCGCCGCCGCCGCGTACTTCAACGCGACCTGGCGCCACCTCCTCGCCCGCACCTTCGACGAGCTGCCGGAGGACCACCAGCCCGAGGGCGGATCGCGCTGGTTCGAGGTGGTGCGCACGCTGCTCGACGAGCGCGGCGCGGCGTGGTGGGACGACCAGGACACCGACGACGTCGAGAACCGCGACGACATGCTGCGCGCGGCCATGGAGGACGCGCACGAGGAGCTGACGCGGCGCCTCGGCGACCGAGCCCGCCGACTGGCGCTGGGGCGACCTGCACACGCTCGAACTGAAGAACGCGTCGTTCGGGAGGTCCGGGGTCGGGCTCGTGGAGTGGCTGTTCAACCGCGGCCCGTATGCGGTGTCCGGCGGGGGCAGCGTGGTGAACGCGACGGGCTGGAGCACGTCCAAGGGATACGCCGTCAACTGGGTGCCGTCGATGCGGATGGTCGTGGACCTCGACGACCTCGACAAGTCGCGCTGGGTCAACCTGACCGGCGCCTCCGGCCACGCGTTCCACCGGCACTACACCGACCAGGTGGAGCTGTGGCGGCGCGGAGAGAGCACTCCGATGCGGTGGGACCGGCCGGCGATCGAGCGCGAGGCGCGCTACTCGATGGTGCTCACGCCGTAGTGGCGGCGCCCCTCACGGCCCGGCGGGGCGTCGTCGACCTGGTCGGGGGTTGTCACCGCTCTCGACCATGGGGCCGCGCCCATGCCCCGAGTAGGCTCCTCCGAAGGCACTCCGAAGGAGCGGACATGATCATTTCCGAGATCATGACTCGGGCAAGCGTGACGGACACGCCGGGTGAAACGTTACAGCTCGCCGCAAATCGGATGTGGCGTCAACAGACTGGTTCGCTGCTGATCCTGGAGGGCGACGCCCTTGTCGGCATCATCACCGAACGTGACCTCATGCGGGCGGTCGCCCGCGGGTACGACGTCGCCACCACCACCGTCGCCGAGGTAATGAGCAAGGACATCGAAACCGTCGGGCCGCGCACCACCCTTCACGAGGCCGCCCGGTTGATGGCGGCCCGGTGGATCCGTCACCTTCCCGTCGTGGAGGATGGACGGGTACTCGGCATGGTCTCGCAACGTGACCTCGTCGGCGTGTTCGCCGCGCTCGATCCTGACCCGGTCGGAATCGAGCTGGCGAGCGACGAGCTGGTGCGCGAGCGCCGGCTGGTCCGCATCGAACAGGGAGACCTGGACTGATCGCCGCCATCCGGCGACTGGCCACAAGGGATTGAGGGGAGAGCGCGATGACCGAGCCGGATCAGGAGCGCGAAGTGCCAATGATCGACGACAACGACATCGTCGTTCTGCCCGACCAGACCTCGGACGACATCGACGTCGACTGGTCGGAGGCCGTCGAGGATCCCGAGGTGCGCCTCCTTGAGGACCGCCCGCCGCACTGGAGCTGACCACTCTCTCGGGCTCGCCCGGCAGCACGCGAACTGTCGGGGAAATGGCGGCATCGGGCGCCCGGTTTGAGGACCACTGCCGGAACAGTCCGATTCGCTGACGGTGGGCGGGGCTTGGGGGAGTCCCGGGCGGGCCGCCCGAGACTCGTCCCCACGTCTCAGGCGCGGCTGCGCAGCGCGTCGCGGATCTCCGTGAGGAGGACGACCTCGTCGGACTGGACCTCGGGCTCGGGCACTTCGCCGCGCCTGCGCATCTCGTTCAGCTTGTTCATCGGCACGACGACGAGGAAGTAGACCGCGGCGGCGGTGAGCATGAACGTGATCACGGCGTTGATGAACGCGCCGTAGTTGAAGATGACGCCGTTGACCTCGAACGTGCCACCCTCGCCTCCGCCACCGCCGGCCAGCTTGATCAGCGGCTCCAGGAACGACTTGGTCAGCTGGTTTACGACGGCCGTGAAAGCGGCACCGATGACGATACCGACGGCGAGGTCGATGACGTTGCCTCGCATGATGAAGTCACGGAAACCCTTGAGCACGCGCACTCTCCGATCGGGATCAGGTGTCGACGCGGCGTCCATGCCGCGTCACGGCGCACGCACTGTAACCGTTATGCGAGCTTCTATGCCGAACCCGGCAAGTCGCGCGGCCTGTTCCCTGGTGACCGCGAGGTAGAGGAGCGCGCCGTCCTCGGGTGCGTCGCCGCCGGACGACCGCAGCACCAGCACGTCGCTCGCCAGCAGCTGCGCCGGCCCGTCGCGCGCGGCGCCGAGGACGTCCACCCGCGCGCCGGGCCGGACCACCGCCGCCACGCCGCTGTCGCCGATGCGGAGCGGCAACCCGACGGTGCCGGGCGGCGCGGTCACCGTGGCGGGCGGCGGAACGGGAGGAGGCAGGGGACGCTCTACCAGCAGGACCCCGGCCGCCAGGCACAGCAGCCCGGCTACCGCCGCTCCGCGCAGCAGGGTGGCGCGCCGGGGCAGCGGCAGCCGGAACGGCGGCCCCAGCCGCTCGTCGCCTGAGAACACGATCGGCTCCTCACGTCAGGTGCAGGACCGAACGTAGGAGCCGATGCGGGTCGGGCGCGCTGTGCGTCGAGGATCTGTGGACGACGAATGCCGCTGTGGACAGCGGAGGTTCGCTGCCCGTGCGATGTGGTATCAGGTGGTGGCGGGCGCGGGGGTGCTGGTGGTCTTCGGGGCCGAACTGCCGTTCGAGCCGCTCGCGGCGGGCACCGGCGTGCCGTTCGAGGAGCCCTCGGACTTCGGCGCGCCGTTCGAGGCCACTCGACCGCAGGCGCTGCGCGAGTCGGTGCGGTAGAAGCCGGACCCCTTGAAGACGACGCCGACCGCGGAGAACACCTTGCGGAGCCGCCCCTGGCACTCGGTGCATATCGTCAGCGGGTCGTCAGAGAAGGACTGGACTGCCTCCAGCTGGTGGCCACATTCGGTGCACGCGTACTGGTAGGTCGGCACGTTTGGGGGTCCCTCCGGCTGGCACTCTCGACATACGAGTGCTAAGTGTGCTCCATCGACCCCCGGAACGTCCAGCGGATCAGGCGATGTAGGGAAGGTCACACCAGCCGCCGGATGGCGTGACAACGGCGCTGACCAGGCGATCGTGCGGCTCGGCGGGCACCTCGTCGAGCAGCTCGCCGTCGTGCAGCAGCGCCACGATCGGGACGCCGACCGGCACGCGCGCGAGCGTCCGGTCGTACGATCCGCCGCCGCGCCCGAGCCGCACCCCGCGCCGGTCGACGGCCACCGCCGGCACGATCACGAGCGCCGCGCGGGCGATCGCGTCCACGCCGAGCCGTGCGCCTGCCGGTTCGCGCAGGCCGCGTGCCGCCGGGACCAGCTCGCCCGTGTGCGCCGCCCAGTCCAGGTCGTTGTCGGGCAGCAGGACGGGCAGGAGCACGTCGGCGCCCGCGTCGCGCAGCGCGTCGGGGAGGTCGGGGCCGCCGGGTTCGGCGCTGAGGGGTACGTAGGCGGCGACTTTCGGATTTTCGGGGGTGGGCGGAGCCCCGGGACCCCCAAAAATCCGAAAGTCGGCGAGAGCGGTGGCGCCCAGCAGGGCGGACTGCACGCGCGCGGCCGCCGCTGCGCGTTCCGCGGGGACAGCGCCGCCCGCCGCGCCAGCAGCTCGGCCCGGATCGCCCGCTTGTCCACTTCTATCCCTTCTGGGTCCTACCGTCCGACGTGCCCAACGTCCCGGCGGCAGGGCGCCTCGGACGGATCGCCGACGACCACACCGGCCCGGTACCGGAGGAGCCGACCTGCCGGACGTAACGTAGCCGCGCCTTTCTCTGGTTCTGCCAGGCCGGGCGGTGACCTTTCCGTCGCCTGGACCGCCGGGGATGCGCCGGTACGGGCGGGCGGTTCCGGCTAGTCTCCCCGCATGGTCGACAACGCAGCCACCGACGTTTCCTTTGACCGCCGCCCCCTCAAGCGACCCACCAAAGCGGTGATCCCGGCCGCGGGCCTCGGCACCCGGTTCCTGCCGGCCACCAAGGCCGTGCCGAAGGAACTGCTGCCGGTGGTCGACAAACCAGCATTGCAGTACATCGTCGAGGAAGCGGCTGACGCCGGCATCACCGACGTCCTGCTGGTGACAAGCCGTGGCAAGAGCTCGATGGTCGACCACTTCGACCGCCGCCCCGACCTGGAGGCGCAGCTGGAGGCCAAGGGCGACGCGCGTCGCCTGGAGGCGATCCGCAAGCCGTCGCAGCTCGCCGCGGTCCACACCTCCCGCCAGGACGAGCCGAAGGGGCTCGGGCACGCCGTCCTCTGCGCCGCCGCCCACGTCGGTGACGAGCCGTTCGCGGTCATGCTCGGCGACGACATCATCGACGAGCGCGACCATCTCCTCGTCGACATGCTCGCCGTGCAGGCAGAGCGGGGCGGCATCGTCCTCGGGCTGATCGAGGTGCCGATCGAGCACATCAACCGGTACGGGTCGGTGGCGGTCAGCCCGGTCGAGGGCGACCTGGTGCGGGTACACGAGCTGGTGGAGAAGCCGGACCCTGCCGAGGCGCCGAGCAACCTCGCGATCATCGGTCGGTACGTGCTGCCGCCCGAGATCTTCGAGGCCATCCGCAAGACCGAGCCCGGCGCAGGCGGCGAGATCCAGCTGACCGACGCGATGGCCCGGCTGGCCAGCGAGGGCGTGCCCGTTCACGGCGTCGTGTTCCGGGGCCGCCGCTACGACACGGGCGACCGTGGCGACTACCTCAAGGCCGTCGTGCAACTCGCGTGGGACCGTGAAGACCTCGGACCGGCGTTCCGCGAGTGGCTGGTCGAGTTCGTCGCGACCCAGGAGAAGGCATGACCGCTACCGTCCGGCCCGGGCTGGCGGAGTACCTCACCGGACTCCTCGCCGGGGTCCGGCCGCTCCGCCCGCTCGACCTGGCGCTTCTCGACGCGCACGGTGGCGTGCTGGTATCCGACGTGACGGCCGCTTCGGCGCTGCCCGCATATGACACGGCGGCCATCGACGGGTACGCGGTGCGCGCGGAGGACCTGGTCGGCGCGGCGCCCGGCAACCCGGTGCGGCTGCCGGTCGTCGGTGACCTGCGGGCCGGGTCGTGGCAGACCGTCGCGGGCGTTGCCCGGGCGCGTGCTTCGCGGTCGCCGCCGGTGCTCCCTTGCCGGTCGGCGCCGACGCGGTCGTGCCCGCCGCCTGGACCGACCACGGCCTCGCGCACCTGGAGATCAGCCAGGCACTCGGCCGGGAGGCGTACGTGCGGCGCGCCGGCTCCGAGCTGGCGGCCGGCACGCTGCTCGCGTCGGCGGGCGACCGGGTCACCGCCGGCCTGGTCGGCCAGCTTGCTGCGGCCGGGATCACCTCGGTCACTGTCCGGCCGAAGCCGCGCGTCGCGGTCATCGCCACCGGGGACGAGCTGATCGAGCGCCGGTGTCCCGTCCTCCGCCGGCCAGGTCGTGGACGCCAACTCGTACGCACTCACCGCAGCGGCACGGGATGCGGGAGCGCAGGCGATCCGGGTCGGCATCGCGGCGGACGACCCTGAGCCGCTGCGCGAGGTGCTGGAGGACAACGCGCGCCGGTCCGACCTGGTGGTCGTCACCGGTGGCACCAGCGGTGGACCGGGCGACACCGTCCGGAGCCTGCTCGGCCATGACGGATCCGTCGAGTTCGTCGAGCTGCCGCTCTACCCCACTGCTGTGCTCGGCTACGGCACGCATCGGCGCGGACGAGACCCCGATCGTGTGCCTCCCCGGCGATCCGGCGTCGGCGCTCATCGGGTTCGAGGTGCTAGGTCGACCGGTGCTGCAACGCCTGGCCGGCGCCGAGCCCGTGTACCGGCCCGCCGTGAAGGCGAATCTGATCGAGCCGGTGTCGTCGCCGGCCGGGCTGCGTGAGTTCCGGGCGGCGCTTCTGACCGAGCGGCGTGGCGGCGGGTACACCGTGCGTCCGCTGGCCGGCGGACCGCACCTGCTGGGCGGCCTGGCAGCGGCGAATGGCCTGCTCGTGCTTGGGGAGCGCATCACCAGCGCACCGGCGGGCACCACAGTGGACGTACTGTTGCTCGATAGAAGGCGTTGAGTGGACAGAGTTCCCGGCTGGCCGGTGGAGTTGGCGGAGGGACCGGTAGGGCTCCGGCCGCACCGGTACCGTGACGCGCGCGCGTGGAGCGAGGCCCGGATCGCCAACGAGGAGTGGCTCTCCAAGTGGGAGCCCACCGCCGCCCGCTCGTGGAGGCGGCGGCACGCGCCCGGTGAGTACGGGCCGCTCTACCGCTCGCTGCGGCGCGGGATCCGGGCAGGCACGGTCGCGCCGTTCGTCGTCACGTACGAGGGACGGTTCGCGGGGCAGCTGACACTCGGCGACATCGTGCGTGGCGCGGTGTGCTCCGCGTACGCCGGGTACTGGGTGGACGGTCGCCTCGCCGGTCGCGGGATCATGCCGACCGCACTCGCCATGGCCGTCGACTTCGCGTTCACGTCCGCCGGGCTGCACCGGGTCGAGGTCAACATCCGCCCGGAGAACAAGGCGAGCCGGCGCGTCGTCGAGAAGCTCGGCTTCCGCCAGGAGGGCTTCCACCCGCGGTACATGCACGTGGACGGCGACTGGCGCGACCATGTCGGGTACGCGCTGACGGTTGAGGACGTGGCGCCGTTCGGTCTCCTGGCGCGCTGGCGGTCCACTCCTTCTCTGTGACTTGTGGAGTTTCGAGGGTCGGCAGGGCGCCGGCACGCTCGAAACTCCACAACTCAAGGCGGCCGCGGACAGATTCACATTTCTTTGTCGACACACCGACTTGCCTCCGTATCTCTGTGCCGCCAAACCCTTAGCCTCGGTCCAGGACAGCTCTGTCGGGGGGTCGTCCGCGCCCGCGAGCAGTCGCGGTGCCGAACTGGGAGGAGGGGTCGTGCCGTCTTCGGTACTCCTCGCGATCCTGGTCGGTGCCGGTGTGCTCGCGCTCATGCCGGCGCTCGTCCGCCGGTACGACACCGCTGTGCGGGCCCAGGCCGAGCTCCGTACGTCGTCGATGCGCGTGCTGCTGCGGCGTCGCCGGCGTCGCACCGTGCCCGGTTCTTACCCGATCAACCCGCCGTCCGCGCTGCTTGCCAACCGGATCGTCGGCCGTGCTGCGGTCGCCGACGCACTCACTCCTGGTGACGCGGAGTCGGACTCGCTGGTGCGGTCCGCGCTGGTCGCCCGCGACGAGGCGCGGCGGGCCTCGCAGCAGCCGACCCGGCAGGTCGCTGCCCGGCCGCTGCTGGAGGGCGCTCAGCTGGTGCAGTGGCGGCAGTACCGGCGGCGCCGGGTGCTGCTCGCGTTCACCCTGCTCTTCGTGCTGCAGGTGTGTGGCGTGGTGTTCGTCGGTACCGGGTTCTGGGCGGGGCTGGCGGTGTCCGGTGTGCTGATGCTCGGGTACCTGGTGCGGCTGCGTTCCGCCGCTGCCGCCGAGCGTCGCCGCGCGGCGGCCGACCGTGCTCGCCGGCACCGGGCGTACGAGTTCGTCCGGGTCGCCACGCACGACCGCGTACCGCACAACGCCGCCGCGCGCGCTGCCGCCTGGCTCGCGACACCGCGCGAGGAGCGCCGACGGCCGACGCGCGAGGTGGTCCGGGTGCTGACGATGGCCGGGCGCGAGGCGGTCCGCACCGGCGACGGCACCTGGGCGGTACGCAAGACTCCGGTGCCCGCACCCGCTCCGCGACCGGCGCGTACGGCGTCGCGCCCGGCCGCCCGTGCCGCCGCGCCGGTCATGGTGGAGCTCGACGGGGCGCTGCCCAGGGCTGTCAATATGTGATCGCGCTGCCTGCTAAGCTTGGCGGCGTCCTCGGGGCTGTAGCGCAGTCCGGTAGCGCACCTCGTTCGCATCGAGGGGGTCAGGGGTTCGAATCCCCTCAGCTCCACCGAGGAAACGCCAGGTCAGAGGCCCTGTCCGCGAAAGCGGACAGGGCCTCTGCCGGTTGTGTATCCGATTCTGGGAGCAGAATGGGAGCAGAGATCGTCACAGCGCCATGCCGCTCCCGATCTGAGCGGCAGTCGGCAGACCGCGACTTTGCTGCTAACGGGGATGACGTCCGGGTTCCGGAGCCCTGCGTTAGAGGCGCCGTGTAGTGATCACGCCCGACTGGCCCCGCATTAGATGAACTACTTCCGAGGTCAACAGAGCGGCATCAACCATTCGGAGGGTCACGCGACCTGGATCTAATTTCCTCGAATCTGCTGAAGTACACGCACTAGCTCTGATAGTTCTCTCGGTCGCAATTTCATATCCAGATACAGGAACGGCCAGTTAGGCCCGTTGTACCTCGTTGGAACGTACCCCGTTTCCTTGAGTAGGCTATAGCCGAACGACAGCGTTGCCACCGCTACACCAGCGCGATCCCACGGTGACCCGCCGCTCGCCATATCTCCGACCGTAGTTAGCATCCCAGCCGTTGTTAGCAGAGTTGTGGCGCGATTCTCGCGTTTCAGTATGTCGCGCAGTGGGCGCTCAAATCGGCCGTGACCGAGTTGTGTGATCAGCGCGTCTAAGACTGCGGTGTCGACCGCAGATTGATCCGCACAGTTCAGCGTCGTGCACAGATGCGACACCCATTGCACAAGTTGGCTATGCCCGTCGCCTCTCATAAAGCTATCGAACCCTTCGGGCGCAGCCCTAATCTCAAGCTGGCTGAGTAGGTCGACCACTTGTGCTGCTATTTCACGGCGCATCAGGCCCTGTGCCTCGATCTGGGGTTTCCGGCTGAAAGTATTCGTCGCCCCCGGGTTCAAGTTTGGACCGCGCGCCAGTAGCTTGGCAAATCGTCGGTCTGTCGACTTGAGCAAGAATGGAACGTCGGCACCTGACGTCACAAAGGCGTCTCCATGGTTGAACGCGTCACGCAGTATTGACCTTGCGATGGCGTACGGCTCGTCGCGGTGATTGGAGGCGACGCGATAGGCGCTTTCGTAAGTTCCTGGCGGTAAGTAGTCCGTCGCATTAGGCCGTCTAAAGAGCTGACTCCATCGTTTGACTTCCTTGGGATGTGCTAGCAGATACTCGTCTGCACGCTCCACCCCGACTCATCATCCGTCGCAACCACCCGGCGGTCTCCTGCCTTCTTGTCTTCGTCCTCAATGCAGATCCGCCGCAGTTCGCCATCAATTGAGTTGCCCCACTTGGCGCCGGCCCATGGGCGGGCATCGCGAAAGTGCTTATCGAAGATCCATCGGGAGCGACCGGAGACTATGATGAATCCTCCGGCGACGTACTCAACGAACTGCTTGCCAGTCAAGCCGGAATACTCAGTCAAGAGCGCGCTCGACGGCGCCCAGAGGTGCAGCGGCTGGCTGATAGACATCATTCGCCGCAGATCGGCGTAGCCAGCCTGACCGTGATCGCTAATGTGGCAGAACGTGGAGAATGTAGGCGGGAGGTTCATTCGGGAGTCACCCGCCTCGGAAACGAATCGGGCGAGTTGGCGTCAAAGACCTGATCGCTTATCCCAACCAGATTCAACTCCTGGGTACCATCGTTATGGATTGCGTGCGAGGCCAAGGGCGGCACGCGGATGATCGTCGCCCCTGGACCATGGAACTCCTGGTGGTTGACCGGCGTCGTTTCGCCGTCATCCCAATAAAGCGACCACCTATCGGCATAGGTGACAATGAGGACTTCGTTACGTTTGACGTGGAAGTGATTGCCGCGGATGCGGCCAGGACGCACGGTCGCGATGTGGAGATCGCTCATCCGTAGCTCATCGCTCAGCAGCTCAGGCGGAGGCGAGAAGCTGCGGCCTCGCTGATCTCCCGCGTCGGCCAGCGCATAGAACGTCAGAACTGGCGGTTCCATACGAGTCTCCTAAGGCTTAGTCCTGCGGAGCAGTGTTCCAGCACGGTGACGCCTCCGGAGATGCTCGTGGCCAGATTCAGCGGTTCGGTGTGTGGAATCGGCTGAATGTGGGAGGGCGTGGTCGGTGGTGAACCGCCCGGACGGCTGCCGTGTACCCGGCCGACTGCCCACAGACGGGAGGCACGGGAGTATTTGGAGTGGTCAGTTGCCCGCCGCCATGGAAGGCAGATGGATGCTTTGCCGACGGTCGTTGGCCTACTTCCGAACGCACGATCGGCCCTTACTTGCGGATATAGACTCGGCACTCCTACGCCGTGCCCGGGCTGCCGACATGACTAACAGGCCGAAGCCTGATCTCTTATCGTTTCGGTGTCTGGCAACGCGCGACTTCTTGGTTGCAGGTGAGATTCCGTTGGTGCGGCTCAGCGAAATCCCAGATCCGCCGTGGCTCGACATGCTCCTCGGCGTGGTGCCCAACATTCTTTCCTACCGCGTCACGTAGTGGTCACCACCGGATAGCACCGAGTCCCGGGGGAAGACCCACAACGCGAGTATGCCGAAGATTCACAGGCTTACGAGTCAGCCGACCGCACACAACACGGAGGTGGAACGGCGCGACGAGCACGGGTAGGAGCGCCGAGGGGAACGCCAAGGATGAGCCGGTTTCGTCTACGGGTGTGCCAAGCCGTGCACCGGCTGTTAAGCGATCGCATCGATATGCGCTCAGTGTACTCAATCCCGGCTAATCGGTTGCGCTTACGAGTAGGCCACACGTCGTTCCAGGTATTCATCTACGCAGCTCTTGCAAACTCTGCCCACCACGGAGCGGCCCGTTGCGGCTGGCGGAGTTCGATGAGTTGTTCGCGTCGTCTGTGCGATCGGTCGACAGGCTGGACGCCCTCAGCGAGGGTGCGGGTCTGATCCCGGGTGCGCCTAGCTTGGGTGTGCGGCGAGGCCGTCGCGGCCGCACGGGAAGACGCCGGTCGGCTGGCACGGACCACCGTTCTTCGCCAAACGCGCCATGCAACTCGCCGCCTCCTACGCCGAGAGCCGAGGCGATGCCGCCGTGACGCCCGAGCACCTGCTCCACGGAGTACTGCGCGACCTCGATGACCCGTACGGTGCCGAACTGGGCCGGCGCGGCCGCAAGCACCTCGCCCAGCTCGGTTGGAGCATCGGCGCCGCCAATCCCGCTGGCGCACTGCTGCAAGCGCACGGCATCGATCCGGTCAGGCTGCGCGCCGAGCTGTACCGCACGCCCTAACCGTTCCCGCCCTGCCAGCCACGGGTTAGGTAACGACGAGCAACTCACGGCCCAGTTGTCAGGCCGACGGATAAGGGCCGTCAGAGCCCGATCCGGCCACGCCTCGATGTTGAGTGACGGTGAGACTCCTCAGCTGGTCAGTCCGGCGTCGTGGGCGAGCAGCGCGATCTGGGTGCGGTTGTTGAGGTCGAGCTTGGTGAGCATCGACGACACGTGGGCCTTGACGGTGGCCACGCTCATGAACAGCTCGTCGCTGATCTGCGCGTTGGACCTGCCCCGACCCACCGCCATGGCGACCTCCCGTTCCCGTTCGCTGAGCCTGGCCAGCATGGTCCGGGCGTGGCGCTGCCGGGCGTCGCGCGCCCGTGGTGCCGACGTGGGCGATGAGTTGGCGGGTGACCGCCGGCGACAGGATCGGTTCGCCGGCCGCCACGCGGGATATCGCGTGCAGGATCTCGGTGGGCCGGGTGTCCTTGAGCAGGAAGCCGCTGGCCCCGGCACGCAGCGCCCGGAGCACGTACTCGTCGGCGTGGAAGGTGGTCAGCACGATGACCTCCGGCGGGTCGGGCCGGGCGCGCAGCAGTTCGGTGGCGGCGAGTCCGTCGAGCTTGGGCATGCGGATGTCCATCAGGACCACGTCCGGGTGTGTACGCGTCGACGGCCGGGACCACCTCGGTACCGTCGGCCGCCTCGCCGACCAGGGTGATGTCGGGCGCGGCGTCCAGGATCATCGCGAGACCGGCCCGCACGAGCGGGTCGTCGTCCACGACGAGGACGCGGATCGCCGCGCTCATGCCGGCCACGGCAGCCAGGCCCAGAGCCGGAAGTCACCGGCGGGGGTGCGGCCGTGTTCCAGCCGCCCACCGGCGAGGCTGGCCCGTTCGGCGAGCCCGATGATGCCGCTGCCGGCGCCCGGGATGGCCGTGGTGCTGGCGGCGTCCAGCGGCATCACGGGTTGCGGATCTCGACGGTCAGGCCGTCGCCCCGGCTGCCGCGCACGGTCACCGACACCTCGGCGCCGTGGGCATGTTTGCGGGCATTGGTGAGTCCCTCCTGCACGATCCGGTACGCGCTGCGTCCGACCGCCACCGGCACGGCCGCCGGATCGGCCACCCGACACTCCAGCCGGACCCGCATCCCGGCCCGCCGCGACTCGTCGGCCAACTCGGGCAGGTCGGCCAGCGTTGGCTGGGGCCGCTCGCGGCGCATCATCGGCCCAGTCGTCACCGGCCGGGTCCGCCCGCAGCACGCCGATCACTTCGCGCAGGTCCTCCAGCGCCTGGTGGGCGCTGTCGCGGATCACCCCGGCGGCGCGGGCGATCTCGTCGGCCGGCCGGTCCGGGCGCAGCTCCAGACGCCCCGGCGTGCAGGCTCAGCAGGGAGATCCGGTGGGCGAGCACGTCATGCATCTCCCGGGCTATCCGGTGGCGTTCGTGCTGGCGGGCCTGCGCGACCCGGTCGGACTCGGCCCGCCGCGCCCGCTCGCGCAGCGACTGGGCGAGCTGGCGTCGGGCCCGGACGAACATCCCCCACGCCACGACCGCCGCGATGCAGACGATGCCGAGTGCGGCCTGCGACCAGGTCGGCATCGACGTGTCCGGCCGGACCAGCACGGTGCCGATCGAGGCGACCGCGAACCCGGCCGTGACCAGGCCGACCACCGCCAGGCGCCGGTGCACCGCCACGGTGAACAGCGCGATCAGCGCCACACCGGACGCGGCCGCCGAAAAGACACTGAGCACGATGGCGGTGACCGCGAAGCCGACCGGCCAGCGTCGGCGCAGCCACACCCCCAGACAGCACAACCCGCCCAGGGTGACGTCCACGGCCAGCGGCACCGGGTCGAGCTGCCGGTCGAGGCCGTCGACGAAGGTGAGCACCGTGAACCCCACGGCCAGCAGGAAACACAGGGCGTCGACCACCCAGTCGCGCGGCGAGCGCCGGAACCGGCGCACCTCGTCGGCGTCCGCGGCGGTGACGCAGTCCGGCGGGCCGCAGGCCCCACCCGACCGCCGGAATCTTCACCACCGAACGATAGGGCGGCGCCAGGACCCGCCGCATCCCACCAAAGTAGGTCCGCAAACCTAGCCCTTGGTCGGCCGATCCCAACCTTCGACCAAGGCGGCGCGCCTGTCCCCAGCGCCACGCTGGCCCACATGACGAATGAATCGGACAAGCAGCGTTCTGCGGTGGGGCGGCCTGACCAGCATCGGCGGCGGCCTACTGTTCATCCTGATCTTCGCCTGGGTCATCATCCTCGCTGGCCCCGACCCGGACGGACTCGCCGCGCCAATCACCAGATTCCCCGAGATCAAGGCCGTGCGCACCGTGGAGAACGGCCTGTATCTCGCCGCCCTCGTGTTGTGGGTTCCGGTCTACCTCGCCCTGTACCGCCGCCTCGAAAGGACACGACCCGCGCCGGCCCTGGTCGGCAGTGCCCTGGGGACTCTCGGTCTGGGTGTGCTCGCCGCGGGTGCCATTCCACACGCCGCCACGTCCCGGCTCTCCGACCTGTATCACGCCGCCGGGACATCTGCGGAGGATCAGGCCACGCTCGTGCTTGTGTGGCAGGGGACCCAGGGCATCTTCGACGCGCTGCTGCTGGCCGGTCTGCTCGTCACGGCCACCGGCATCGTCCTCCTCGGTCTGGCCATGCTCGCCGACCCCGCCTTCGGCAAAGCGGCCCGCGTGGCTCAGCCTGCTGCTCGGCACCGCCGCGCTCGCCGCCGGCATAGTGGCACTCATCGATCCCAAGTCGTCGCTGGCCGCGCTTGGCATCTTCGCCCTCATCGGCTTCCACCTCACCCTCGGGTGGAAGGTCTACCGACTGTCCAAAGTGGTTTCGCCCGCCCACGGTCAAAGGGCCGAACCGGGCGTCGCGAACCCTGTCTCGTAGGCCCTGCGGAAGGGTGAGGGGCAAACTCCTCGGAGATTTGGTTCACGCAGCGCTTGCATCCGGTACCTAGGTACAGGTTTACCGTTGGGCCATGAGTGAGACAACACCCCTGGATGAGTGGGTGCCGGAAGCGTGCACCCTGCCCACGCCGGAGCGGCCGTTGCGGCTGGCGGAGTTCGACGAGCTGTTCGCGTCGTCGGTGCGATCGGTCGACCGGCTGGACACCGCAGCGCTGCGCCTGGAACTGGAGCCAGAGGCGGGCGTCGCGGCGCGCACCGCTGATCTGATGGTGCGAGAAACCGGCTGCTGCTCCTTCTTCACCTTCACCCTGAGCGCGACGGGCGGAACTGGCGCGACGGGCGGAACAGGCGCGACGGGCGGAACGGTCCACCTCGACATCACCGTGCCACCGGCCCACGTCGAGGTCCTCGACGCCCTGGCTGCCCGTGCCGCGGCGGGCAGCGGGTCATGACCGGTGCACTGCGATCCGGCGAGGTCGCCGCCGCTGCCGGCGTAAACCAGCAGACGCTGCGCTACTACGAGCGTCGGGGCCTGGTGAGCGAGCCGGATCGATCACCCGGCGGCCACCGCCTGTATCCGCCAGAGACGGTCACGGTGCTGCGCGTGATCAAGACGGCACAGCGGCTCGGCTTCACACTCGACGAGGTGGCCGACCTGCTGACGGTGGGAACGCATCGGCACGGGCGCCGCGCCGACGTCGGCCTGCTCGCCCGTGCGGAGGCCAAGCTCGCCGAGGTCGAGCAGAAGATCGCCGACCTGCATGTCATCCGCGACACGCTCCGGACCGCCATCGCAGCGGGCTGTGACGACCTCATGACCTGCGCGGAAAGCCCCTGCTGTCCGCTGCCCTTCGTCGAACTCACCACGCGAGGAGAGCACCGTGCCGAAGCCTGACCTCCGCCGGATCATGCCTGGCGGGCTGACCGGTCTGGCCGGGATCGCGTGCGCGGCCTGCTGCGTGATCCCGTTACTCCTCGCCGCTGGCGTTCTCGGGGGCGCCAGCTGGGCGGCAGCCGGACGGTTCATGCCCGGAGTCGCGGTGGCGCTCGCGGCGCTGGCCGGCGGTGCGTGGTGGTGGGCGTCGCGGCGCCGGCACGCCTCCAACTGCTCCGGCACCGCGTGCTCGTGCGCGCAGGACCAGGCAGGGGCGGAGCTGCCCGAGACGATTCCCGTACGTTCGGATCCGTGACGGTAGCGCGCTCCATCATCCTGTTCCTGCTGGCCGCCGTCGCCGAGATCGGCGGGGCCTGGCTCATCTGGCAGGGCTGGCGTGAACATCGCGGCGCCCTCTGGATCGCCGGCGGCATCGTCGCCCTCGGCGCCTACGGGTTCGTCGCCACCTTCCAGCCGGACCCGCACTTCGGCCGGATCCTCGCGGCGTACGGCGGCATCTTCGTCGCGGGCTCGCTCGCCTGGGGCATGGTCGTCGACAAGTTCCGGCCCGACCGCTGGGACATCATCGGCTCCGCGATCTGCCTGCTCGGGGTCGCGGTCATCATGTACGCGCCACGCAGCTAGGTCGGCTGCGTCCGGGCCGGCTCCCAGCAAGTCCGGCTCGCCGGGCACGGGTCGGCCGAATGGTGGAGGCGGTGTCCCAGAACCTGTCGTTCGGCGGACGTCGGGTGCCAGCGGGCGGCGGCAGTCTTGTGGTCACGCAAGGGCGACAGAGCGCCCCGACCCAAGGAGAGCCCCCGTGTTTCGTGTCCTGACCGTCACCGCCCTGCTCGGCTCGCTCGTCCTCGCCGCCGGGTGCAACCGCGAGCCCTCCACCTACGAGGTCTTCGCGCAGGTAACCGGCGCCGACGGCACGGTCGTCGACACGATCACGATCACGACGCCGAACAAGCCGGCCATGCCGGTCGAGGGCGAGGAGAAGAAGCTGCCGATGAAGCTCGGCCACGTCATCGAGAGCGCGGACGCGAAGAAGGGCGACTTCACGATCACCGCGAAGCCGACCAAGGGCGCGCTGACCTGCGCGATCATCGTGGAGAAGAAGGAGGTCAAGAAGGTCGAGGGCGCGGAGGGCGAGGCCGTCACCTGCGCGGCGAGGATCGCCTAGTCCCGATCTGCCCTCCCCGAATCCCCAGCTTTGATGCCCGTGTTCTGTGGTGCGATCGCGTAGCCAGGCGGCACGATCGCACCACAGGCATGAAAGCGCTACAAGGATCGGGGATCCAGGTGAACAAGCCGGTGCATCGATCGGTGGTCTGGTTGAAACCGGCCGGAGCCGAACTGGTCGATGTCGAGATGGTCGACGGACGGCTCACCGCAGTTGGCACGGCGATCGGCGCCGACCCCGTCCCGTATCGAGCCACGTACTCGCTGATCACCGGCGATGACTACGTGATCCGCATCCTCCGGGTCAAGACCAGCGGCGCGGGTTGGCGGCGCACTCTCGAAATCCGGCGCGACGACGACGGCGCCTGGCGCTCGGAATCCGAGTCCGAGGGCGACTTGGCCGCGACGTACCCGGGCGGTGACGTCGACGCCTTTCACGGCGTCATCGACTGCGATCTCGCGCTGTCGCCGATCACGAACACCCCGCCCGTACGCCGGCACGGCCTCCTCGCCGCCGGCCAGATCGAGCTGACGATGCCCTGGGTGTCGATGCCCGATCTGGCGATCGAGCCGCACCCGCAGCGCTACACGCACCTGCGTCGCGAGAACGGCTACAGCGTCGTCCGGTTCGAGAGCGAGGGCTTCAGCGCCGACATCGTGTTCGACAGCGATGGACTTGTGGTCGACTATCCGGGTATCGCCCGGCGCGCCGACCAGAAGTAGCCTCGCCGCGCCCATCACATGTGAGGAGCCGGAACATGTGCCGGAGCATCAAGACCTTGCGCGCGCCGTACGTGCCGGAGGTTGGTGAGGACGACATCCGTGCCGCCGCGTTGCAGTACGTGAAGAAGATCTCGGGCTTCCAGCGTCCCGCGCCGCACAACGCCGAGGCGTTCGAGCGTGCGGTGGACGCGGTGGCCGCCGCGACGAGCGAACTCCTCGCCGATCTGGTGGTACGTGGCAAGAAGGCGAGCTAGACCCAGCTGTCGAGCCACATCCGAGCCTGCCACTCGGCGTAGGTGATCAGCCGGCCCGTGAAGATCGGGTAGAAGTACGCGAACATCATCGCCGTGACCAGCAGGTACACGCCGGTGAGGATGCCGCCGGCCAGGCGCCGGTCGAACGTGGCGGTGGCCGGCCCGAGCACGATGCCGATCGCGAGAGTCACGGCGAGCACCAGGTACGGCAGGGTCGGCAGCGCGTAGAAGAAGAACATCGTGCGCTCGGGGTAGAACATCCACGGGATGAACCCGGCCGCCACGACCAGCAGGATCGCGCCCGCCCGCCAGTCACGCCGCGACAGCCAGCGCCACGCGGTGGCGATCAGTGCGGGGATGAAGCTCCACCACAGCGACGGGGTACCGAGCGCGATCACCTCGGACGAGCACGCCGGCGCGCCGCAGTCCCCGGCGCTCTCGTAGTGGTACGCGACGGGTCGTCCCAGGAAGAGCCAGCTCGACGGCGACGACTCGTAGGGGTGGTTCGTCGTCAGCTTGCTGTGGAAGTCCAGAACGGCCTTGTGGTAATGGAACAGGCTTTCGAGCGCGTTCGGGATGAAGATGCTGCCCTCGCCGCTCGTCTCGGCCCAGTGCCGGTCCCAGCCGGTGTCGGTGACGAACCAGCCGGTCCAGGTGGCGAGGTAGGTCAGCAGGATCGTGAGGACGAACACGAACATCCAGCCGAGCTGCGTGGCGATCGTGTCGAGCACCCAGTGCCGGATGCCCGCCGAACGACGGGTGCCTGCCTCCCACGCCAGGATCAGCAGCAGGAACGCCGCGAGGTACCAGACCGCGCTCCACTTGACGCCGAGCGCGCAGCCGGCGAGCACTCCGGCGGCGATCCGCCACCATGGCACGGTGCGCCAGGTGAGCCCCGGCGAGCCGAGAGACAGGTCGGCACCGTCGTCGACGAGGCGTTTTAGCTGATTTCGCCGCGTGTCACGGTCGATCACGAGGCACGCGAACGAGCCGAGCAGGAACACCATGAGGAAGATGTCCAGCAACGCGACGCGGCTGGAGACGAAGTGCAGGCCGTCGAGCGCGAGCAGCAGGCCGGCGATGCACCCGAGCAGGGTGGACCCGAACATGCGCCGCGCCAGGCGGACCATGATCAGCACCGAGATCGTGCCGGCGATCACCGCCGAGATCCGCCATGAGAACGCGTCGCCGCCGGTGATCCACTGGCCCAGCGCGATGCACCACTTGCCCAGCGGCGGGTGCGCGACGAAGCCGGGCCCGTCGTTCTTCTCGTTCAGCTCGACGCCGTGCTCCAGGAGGCTCTTCGCGTCCTTGGAGTAGTACATCTCGTCGAAGATGATCTTGTTCGGATGCGCCAGGCCGATGATCCGCAGCACGAACGCGACGGCCGTGATCGCGAGCGCCCACAGCCACGACGTCAGCCGGTCACCGGGCAACGTCGCGGTGAGCCGTGCGGCGATCTCGGGTCTGGGCGGCACGGCGGGAGCCTCGGTACCGGAGCTGGGCGCGGAGAGCGTGGCGGACACCCCGCGATCCTAGAGTGCGGTTGCATGCGGACGCAGGTTGTACGGTGACCACCCGTGGCTACTTCCGCGGCGACCGGGCGGCTGCTCCTCGCCGGCGTCCCGCTGGGCAACCCCGGCGATGCGACCGCACGGCTCCGCGACGCGCTCGCCACCGCCGACATCGTGGCCGCCGAGGACACTCGCCGCATGCGCCGGCTCGCCGCCGATCTGGACGTGACCGTGGCCGGACGGGTGGTCTCGTACTTCGACGGCAACGAGCAGCGCCGTACCCCGGAGCTCGTCGAGGAACTGGTCGGTGGCGCCACGGTGCTGCTGGTGACCGACGCAGGGATGCCGAGCGTGTCGGATCCGGGATACCGGCTGGTCGAGGCGGCGGTGGCGGCTGGTGTCGCGGTGACGGCACTGCCCGGGCCGTCGGCGGTCACCACCGCGCTCACCCTGTCTGGACTGCCGTGCGACCGGTTCTGTTTCGAGGGCTTCCCGCCACGCAAGCCGGCCGACCGGCGTGCGGTCTACGCCTCGCTCGCCGCTGAGCGGCGGACACTTGTGTTCTTCGAGGCGCCGCACCGGATCGCCGCCTCGCTCGAAGACCTGGCTGCCGCCTTCGGTGCGGGCCGCCCGGCGGCGGTGTGCCGCGAGCTCACCAAGACGTACGAGGAGGTCAGGCGGGGTCCGCTCGGCGAGTTGGCGGAGTGGGCGAGCGGCGGGCTGCTCGGCGAGATCACGATCGTGGTCGCTGGGGCGCCTGAGATCGCGGCGGCGCCGGCCGACCCTGCCGAGCTGGCGCTGGCCGTGCAGGACGGTGAAGCGAGCGGGCTCACCCGTAAGGAAGCCATTGCGGTGGTCGCCAAAGCGCGTGGCGTGCCGAAGCGCGCCGTGTTCGACGCCGTCGTCGGCGCGAAGCGCCCCGGGGGCTGAGCGTCGTGCGCTGGATGTGGTCGCACTTTTCCGGGCCATAGGCCCGAAAAGTGCGACCGGCTAGATGAGCACGGCCACCACCACACCAGCGAAGATCGTCAGCGGCGCCACGAAGCTGAGCAGGTGCAGGAGGAAGCGATCGCCCCGGCTCGTCGTACGGAGCCGCCCCACGCCAGTGGCCCACCCCAGCAGCAGCCCGCACAGGACGACGGCAGCGAGCCCCAGCTGCCACCGCAGGGCCGTCGGCCCCGAATATGCCCACCGGCTGCCGGAGTCGAGCATCTTCGCGTCGACGGCGGCGCCGGCGCGGCGCTCGGAGTCCGGGAGTCCCGACAGTCGCACGACGTCGGACTGCACGCCGTCCGCGACGAACGTCCCTATGCACGGCCTGGCCGGTCCGGAGTCACGGCAGGAGGAGACCGTGGCGGTGCCGTCGGCGCCACGGCCCATCGACAGCCAGAACGGCTCGGCGCTGACCCAGCCGAAGAACGCCGCGGCGAAGCCGACCACCAGCAGTGCGGCCAGTCCGATCGCCGGCCGCCGGGTGGCGTGCGGGTCACGCCTGCGCCGCTTCGGCGGAACCGGCGCCGGTCGAGCGGGCAGGGGAGCGCCCCAGTTCGTCTCCGGTGCGAGGCCGCCGAGACCGCGGTCGGCCAGGCTGGGCTCGCCCACGACGCCTGGCGTCGATTTGGTCCCCGTATCCGCGTCGCTGACATCGTGTGCCACGGCCTGTATTGGACACCGTTGCGGGGTGTCACCACAGGAGGCGCGCCGCCGGGCCAAAAGCCGGGCCAAGGCCGGAGCCGAAGCCGGGCCGGAAGCCGGCGCCGAAAGCCGGACCAAATGCCAGGCCGAAAGCCGGGTACCAATTCAGTTCCGCGACCTCACTAGGCTTGGGGCATGACCCGCAATGTGCTCACTGCCGTCGCGTGGCCGTACGCCAACGGCCCGCGCCACATCGGCCACGTCTCCGGCTTCGGCGTCCCCTCCGACGTGTTCAGCCGGTACATGCGCATGGCGGGCAGCAACGTGCTGATGGTGAGCGGCACGGACGAGCACGGCACGCCGATCCTGGTCCAGGCCGACAAGGAGGGCGTGACCCCGCGCGAGCTGGCCGACCGGTACAACCGCGTCATCGCCGAGGACCTGCGCGCGCTCGGCCTCTCCTACGACCTGTTCACCCGCACGACCACCCGCAACCACTACGCCGTCGTGCAGGAGCTGTTCAAGGCGCTGCACAACAACGGCTACGTCTTCCCGAAGGTCACGCACGGGCGCGATCTCGCCGTCCACGGGCCGCACGCTGCCCGACCGCTACATCGAGGGCACCTGCCCGATCTGCGGCTACGACGGCGCGCGCGGCGACCAGTGCGACAACTGCGGCAACCAGCTCGACCCCACCGACCTCATCAACCCGCACAGCAAGATCAACGGCGAGACCCCGAAGTTCATCGAGACCGAGCACTTCTTCCTCGACCTGCCGGCGTTCGCCGAGGCGCTGGGCTCGTGGCTCCAGACGCGCACCGACTGGCGTCCCAACGTGCTGAAGTTCTCGATGAACCTGCTCGACGACCTGCAGCCGCGGGCGATCAGCCGCGACCTCGACTGGGGCGTGCCGGTGCCGCTGCACGGCTGGGAGAACCGGCCGGACAAGCGCCTGTACGTCTGGTTCGACGCGGTCATCGGCTACCTGTCGGCGTCGGTCGAGTGGGCGCGGCGCTCCGGCGACCCGGACGCGTGGCGCGCGTGGTGGCAGAACCCGGACGCAGCCTCGTACTACTTCATGGGCAAGGACAACATCATCTTCCACTCGCAGATCTGGCCGGCGATCCTGCTCGGCAACAACGGCGAGGGCGCGCACGGCGGCACCCCGGGTGCCCTGGGGAAGCTGTCGCTGCCCACCGAGGTGGTGTCGAGCGAGTTCCTGACGATGGAGGGCCGGAAGTTCTCGTCGTCCCGGCAGCGTGGTGATCTACGTCCGCGACTTCCTGGAGCGGTACGACCCCGACGCGCTGCGCTACTTCATCGCGGTCGCCGGCCCGGAGACGCAGGACACGGACTTCACCTGGTCGGAGTTCCTGCGGCGCAACAACGACGAGCTGGTCGCCGGCTGGGGCAACCTCGTCAACCGGTCGATCTCGATGGCGGCGAAGAACGTCGGCGCGATCCCGAAGCCGGGCGTGCTCACCGACGCCGATACCGCTCTGCTCGACGCGTCGAAGGAGGCGTTCGGCACGGTCGGCGGCCTGCTCGAGCGGTCACCGGCAGAAGGCGGCGATCGGCGAGGCGATGCGGGTGGTCGCCGAGGCCAACAAGTACCTCTCCGACCAGGCGCCGTGGAAGCTCAAGGACGAGGCCGACCGCGAGCGGCGCGACACGATCCTGCACGTCGCGTTGCAGGTCGTCGACGACGCGAAGACGCTGCTCACGCCGTTCCTTCCGCACACCGGCCAGCGGGTGCACGAGCTGCTCGGCGGCGAGGGCGTGTGGTCCGGCCTGCCGGAGCTGCGCGAGGTGACCGAGGACGGCAACCCGTCGTCGCCGTACGCGGTCATCACCGGCGACTACGGATCAGCCCAGGCGAAGTGGGAGTCCATGCCCATCGAGGCGGGGAAGCCGCTCGCGCCGCCGACGCCCGTGTTCCGCAAGCTCGACCCGTCGATCGTCGACGAGGAGCTGGCTCGGCTGGAGGCCGAGTGAGCGTCGCGTGCCAGTTTCGGATTTTGAGGGTTCAGTGGCCCGCGCGACCCTCAAAAGTCCGCGACTGGGCGGCCAGGGCGTGCGCCGTGGCTAAGCGCCAGCCCGCCCAGCGGCCAACCCCGAGCCGCCGCCGGCGCCCGAGCCGTTGAACGTCCCGGTGCTTGACAGCCACACCCACCTCGACCTGCAGGACGCGGACATCGCCGAGGCGCTGGCGAAGGCGGCAGCGGTCGGCGTCACGCGGGTCGTGCAGGTCGGCATCGACGTGCCGTCGTCCCGGTGGGGGGCCGAGATCGCCGCCCAGCACGAGGCTGTGCTGTCCACCGTCGCGCTGCACCCGAACGAGGCCCCGCGCCTGCCCGACCTGGACGCCGCGCTCGAAGCGATCGACGCGCTCGCCGCGCTGCCGGACGTCCACGGCGTCGGCGAGACCGGCCTCGACTACTTCCGCACCGAACCCGACGGCCGTGCCGCGCAGGAGCGGTCGTTCCGCGCGCACATCGAGATCGCGAAGCGGCACGGCAAGGCGCTGGTGATCCACGACCGGGACGCGCACGACGACGTCCTGCGGGTGCTCGCCGAGGAGGGCGCGCCGGACAGGGTCGTGTTCCACTGCTTCTCCGGCGGCCCGGAGCTGGCGAAGGCGTGCACCGAGCACGGGTACGTGATGAGCTTCGCCGGCACGGTCACGTTCAAGACCGCCGACGCGCTGCGCGAGGCCGCCCGGATCGCCCCGCGCGAGTTGCTGCTGGTCGAGACCGACGGGCCGTTCCTCACGCCGATGCCGTACCGGGGGCGCCCGAACGCGCCGTACCTGATCCCGCTCACAGTCCGTGCGCTCGCCGATATCCGCGGTGACGACCTCGACGAGCTGTGCGCCGCGATCTGGGCCACAGGGGAACGAATCTTCACCGCGTAATTGGCCTACCGGGCACTTCGCCCCGTATCGTGTCGCGGTTGCACGCCATAGCACCCGGGACGGAAGGAAGACGGTGAGTCACACCGCCGCCAACGCGGTACGGGTAGTCGCACTGCTGGCCGTGCTCATCGCCGGCATCGCCTGGGTCGTCACCGACCGGGTGGTCACGCTCCACATCGACGGGGTTGCGCGCACCGTCCACACCCACGCCCCCAGCGTCGCGTCGATGCTGCGCGTGGCCGGCATCCCCGTGGGCGAGCACGACGCGCTCACTCCGGACGCCGAGACCCGTCTGAGCCGCGGCGCCGAGGTGTTCCTCGACCGGGGCCGCCAGTTCACGGTGACCCTGGATGGCAAGAAGCAGCGGCACTGGGTGACCGCGCGCACGGTTGCCGACGCGCTGCGCGATCTCGGCCTCGACCGTGACCGGATGCGCCTGTCGGCTTCCCGTGGCGCGCGGCTGCCGCTGGCCGGGTTCGCGGTCCAGGTCAACACCGAGAAGAGCGTCGTCCTGAAGGCGGACAAGAAGGTCGCTCCGGTCACGACGTACGCCGCCACCGTGGACGAACTGCTCGTCGAGCAGCAGGTGACGTTGGGCGAGAAGGACCTCACCGAGCCGGCGCGTGACGCGACGATCGCCGACGGCGGCACCGTCACCGTCCGCCGGATCACGGTCAAGACCGCGACCGAGACCGTCAAGGTGGAACCGCCGGTCACGAAGAAGACCGACGGTGATCTGATGCTCGACCAGAAGAAGGTGCTCGAGGAGGGTCGGTCCGGGAAGGTCACCCGCACCGTGGAGTACCTCTACTCCGACGGGGTGCTGGCCAAGACGAACATTCTCAAGAGCGTCACGCTGGTCGCGCCGAAGCCGAAGGTCGTCGTCTCGGGGTCGAAGCCGTACCCGGCGGACGACACCGGTCTCAACTGGGACGGGCTGGCCCAGTGCGAGTCGGGCGGGCGTCCGAACGCGGTCTCGTCCGGCGGCACCTATCACGGGCTGTACCAGTTCAACGTGGAGATGTGGCACCGCATGGGTGGCATCGGCCTGCCGAGCGAGGCCACCCGGCGCGAGCAGACGTACCGGGCGATCAAGCTCTACAAGGCGGCTGGTCGTGACCAGTGGCCGCACTGCGGCGTCAACCTGTGACCAAGCGTAGCGAGGTCACCGGGCGGCCGGAGCAGCGCGGGGCCGTCCTGTGACGGAGGCGCTGCTCGGTCCGGCTGACATCCGCGCGCTGGCCAGCAGGCTCGGCGTGCGGCCGACCAAGCAGCTGGGGCAGAACTTCCTGCACGACCCGAACACGATCCGTCGCATCGTCCGCACCGCCGAACTCGCGTCCGACGACGTGGTGCTGGAGGTCGGCCCGGGGCTCGGCTCGCTCACGCTCGGCCTGCTCGCCGCAGCGGCGAGGGTGGTGGCCGTCGAGTTGGACCCGGTGCTGGCCAAGGCCCTGCCCGAGACCGTGCGGGACCGGGCACCCGACCTGGAGCCGAAGCTCGAGACCGTCCACGCCGACGCCCTGCGGATCACCGAGATCCCCGGACCGCCGCCGACCGCGCTCGTCGCGAACCTGCCGTACAACGTCGCGGTGCCGGTCGTGCTCCACCTGCTGGAGCTGCTGCCGAGCCTGCGGACCGGGCTGGTCATGGTCCAGGCCGAGGTGGCCGATCGCCTCGCTGCCGCGCCAGGGTCGAAGATCTACGGTGTGCCCAGTGTGAAGGCGGCCTGGTACGCCGACGTGAGCCGCGCCGGGCCGGTACCTCGTGCGGTGTTCTGGCCTGTGCCGAACGTCGACTCGGGCCTGGTCAGGCTCACAAGGCGCGACCCGCCCGACGCCGACCGCAAGGCCGTGTTCGCGGTCGTCGACGCCGCCTTCGCCCAGCGTCGCAAGACCCTGCGTGCCGCGCTCGGCGGCTGGGCCGGGTCGCCGGCACGTGCCGAGGAGTTGCTGCGCGCCGCCGGGATCGATCCGCAGGCCCGTGGCGAAGCGCTCGACGTCAACGAGTTCGCCAGAATAGCGGGAGCCGCGAAGTGATCAAGGTCCGAGTTCCGGCGAAGATCAACCTCCACCTCGGTGTCGGCCCGGTGCGCCCCGACGGGTACCACGAGCTGGAGACCGTGTTCCATGCCGTCTCCCTCTTCGACGAGCTGCTGGCGTACCCGGCGGACGCGCTGTCACTGACGATCGAGGGCGACGGCGCCGACGACCTGCCCACCGACGAGAGCAACCTCGCGATCCGGGCGACGCTCGCGCTGGCCGACTACGCCGGGGTCGAACCAGGCGCGCGGCTGGTCCTGCGCAAGGGGATCCCGGTGGCGGGCGGCATGGCCGGAGGCAGCGCGGACGCCGCCGCAGCGCTGGTCGCGTGCGACACGTTGTGGGGCCTCGGCGTCCCGCGGGAGGACCTGCTGGCGATCGCGGCCACGCTCGGCAGCGACGCGCCGTTCCCGCTTTTCGGCGGCACCGCGCTCGGCACGGGCCGCGGCGAGCAGCTCATGCCGGTACTCGCGCCGGCCCGGCGGCACTGGGTGATCGCCATCGCGGACGGCGGCCTCTCCACCCCCGAGGTGTACGGCGAACTCGACCGGCTACGCGAACGGGGCGACGTCCCGGCGGCGGGGTCGACCGACGAGCTGGTCAAGGCGTTGCGCGACCCCGAGGCGGACGTGCTGGCGGATGCGCTCGCCAACGACCTCCAGGTGGCGGCGGTCTCGCTGCGCCCGTCGCTGCGACAGACGCTCGCCGCCGGCATGGACGAAGGCGCACTCGCCGGCATCGTCTCCGGATCCGGCCCAACCTGCGTGTTCCTCGCCGCCGAGGCCGACCATGCGGTGCAGATCGCCGCGTCGCTGGCCGGGCGCGGCGTGTGCCGCACTGTTCGCACCGCGTACGGCCCGGTCCCGGGCGCCCGCATCGTCTCCGAGAGGGAGTGAGCATGGCCAACCTCGTCAACCTGGAGTCGGTGTCGAAGGCGCACGGCACCACCGCGCTGCTGGAGCGGGTCTCACTCGGCCTCGACGACGCCGACCGGGTGGGCGTCGTCGGCCTCAACGGCGCCGGAAAGTCCACGCTGCTGAGGGTGCTCACCCGGGAGGAGCCCGCCGACGAAGGGCGCGTGACGCACCGCTCGGGCATACACATCGGCGTGCTGGGCCAGTCGGTGGCGCTGCCGCCCGACGCGACCGTGCGCGACGTCGTCCTCGGAACCGCCTGGCTGGACGAAGGGTTCGGCGCGGAGCACGAGTGGGCCGGCGATGCCCGGATCCGGCAGGTGCTCGACGGCCTGGGCCTCCACACGATCGGGCTGGACTCGCCGATCAGGCCGCTGTCCGGCGGCGAGCGGCGCCGGGTGGCGCTCGCCGCGCTGCTGGTCCGCGAGGCCGACGTGCTCGTGCTGGACGAGCCCACCAACCACCTCGACGTCGAGGGCGTGGCGTGGCTGGCCGAGCACCTGGTGGCGAAGCGGTGCGCGCTGCTCGTCGTCACCCACGACCGCTGGTTCCTGGACGCCGTCTGCACGCAGACGTGGGAGGTCGCGGACGGTGCCGTCAACGCCTACGACGGCGGGTACGCGGCGTACGTGCTGGCCAGGGCGGAGCGGGCGCGGCAGGCGGCGGCGAGCGAGGAGCGGCGGCAGAACCTGATCCGCAAGGAGCTGGCATGGCTGCGCCGCGGTCCGCCCGCGCGCACCAGCAAGCCCAAGTTCCGGATCGACGCCGCCCAGGCGCTGATCGCCGACGAGCCCGACCCGCGCGACACCGTGCAGCTCAAGCGGTTCGCCACGACCCGGCTCGGCAAGCAGGTGTACGACGCCGAGGACGTGTCGCTGACGCTGGGCGGCAAGACCCTGCTCGACGACGTCACGTGGCGCATCGGCCCCGGCGACCGGCTCGGTCTGGTGGGCGTCAACGGGGCGGGCAAGACGACGCTGCTCCGCTTGCTCACGGGCGGGATCCAGCCCGACGCCGGCACGGTCCGGGTCGGCAAGACCGTCAAGGTCGCGTACCTGTCGCAGGAGGTCGTGGAGCTGCCGCCCGCGCTGCGTGTGCTGGAGGCGGTCCAGGAGATCGCGAACCGGATCACCGTCGGCGACCGCGAACTGACCGCCGGCCAGCTCGCCGAGATGTTCGGGTTCGGCTCGACCCGCCAGTGGACCCCCGTCGGCGACCTCTCCGGCGGCGAGCGGCGCCGGCTCCAGTTGCTGCGGCTGCTGATGGCCGAACCGAACGTCCTGCTGCTGGACGAGCCCACCAACGACCTCGACATCGACACGCTCAACGCCCTGGAGGACCTGCTCGACTCGTGGCCCGGGACGCTCGTCGTCGTGAGCCACGACCGGTACCTGGTCGAGCGCGTGTGCGACAACGTCTGGGCGCTGCTCGGCGACGGCAAGCTCCAGATGCTCACGGGCGGGATCGAGGAGTACCTGTCCCGCCGCAGGGCCAGCAACGAAACGCCGACCTCCGCGCCGAAACCGCCGACCGTCGACTCCCGGGCGGCCAAGAAGGAGCTGGCCAAGCTGGAGCGCCAGGTGGCGAAGCTGGAGGCGAAGGAGGCGAAGCTGCACGACGCGCTCGCCGAGCACGCCACCGACTACGAGCGGGTCGCCACGCTCGACGCCGAGCTGAAGGAGGTCCGGTCCGAGCGCGAGCGCCTGGAGGAAGAGTGGCTGCACCTGTCCGAGCAGGTGTGATACCCCGCGCAGACGGTTGGCGACGAGTGCGAGAGAATCGCGGCGCTACACACGCGACCTGAACGAGAGGACCACGATGTCCCACCTTCCCGTCGACCACCCGCTCCGGGGCCTCTACCGCGGGCTGGCTTTGCTGACCGGCGTGCTGCTGGTCGTCTTCGGCGTCGTCGGCTACGTGCAGACCTCGGATCTCCCGTTCTTCGACCAGACCGGCGAGCGGGTCCTCGGCCTGACCACCAACCCGGCATTTGCGGTCCTGTCGCTGCTCACCGGCGTGATCGTCACGATCGCCGCCCTGATCGGCCGCAACGTCGACGTGCCCGTGTACCACGCTGTCGGCTGGCTGTTCCTCGTCGCCGGGCTGGTCATGCTGTGCGTGATCCGCACCGACCTGAACCTGCTGGCGTCCTCGATCACGAACGCCAACGTGTCGTTCATCGTCGGCATCATGCTGGTGACGGCCGGCCTCTACGGCACGGTGTCGCGGCAGCGCAGGCAGGCGAAGACCTAGCGCCTGGTCCCGCCGGGCGGCGCGCTCCGCCCGGCGGGTGGGACATTGGACCAACGGCCCCGCCGCGCTACCGGGGGCGGGCCAGCAGCCGCGGCTTGGTCTCCAAACCGGACAGCCCGTTCCAGGCGAGGTTCACCAGGTGCGCGGCGACCTCTTCCTTCTTCGGCTTCCGCGCCTCCAGCCACCACTGGCCGGTGAGCGCCACCATGCCGACCAGCGCCTGCGAGTACAGCCCGGCCAGCTTCGTCTCGAAGCCGCGCGCCTTGAACTCGCCCGCGAGGATGTGCTCGACCTGGCTCGCGATGTCGTTGATCAGGCTGGAGAAGTTGCCGGTGGCGCTGGTGACCGGCGAGTCCCGGACCAGGATCCGGAACCCGTCGGTCTCGTCCTCGATGTAGCTGAGCAGCGCCAGCGCCGCCTGTTCGAGCAGCTCGCGCGGGTGGCCCCCGGTGAGCGCGCTGGTCACCAGGTCGAGAAGGTGGCTCATCTCCCGGTCGACGACGACCGCGTAGAGCCCTTCCTTCCCGCCGAAGTGCTCGTAGACCACCGGCTTGCTGACGTTGGCGCGGGATGCGATTTCTTCGATCGACGCTGCCTCGAAGCCACGTTCGGCGAATAGCGCGCGTCCGATGTCGAGTAGCTGCTCGCGACGTTCCTTGCCCGTCATCCGGACACGGGTCGAGTTGGGCTTGCGGGCCTCGGTCACCCGTGCATCTTGTCAGGTGCTGCCCTGGTCACGCGCTTGGCTTCCAGCCGCTCGGCCTTGGGCCAGCGCACGTCCGACACCCAGCGAAGCTTCTCGAAGATCCAGATGAGCCGCGCGGATGTGTCGACCTGGCCGCGCAGCACGCCGTGCCGGGCACTCGTCGGGTCGGCGTGGTGCAGGTTGTGCCAGGACTCGCCGAAGCTCAGGAGCGCCAGCGGCCAGAAGTTCGCCGCCTTGTCGTTGGAGCGGAACGGCCGCTCGCCGACGATGTGGCAGACCGAGTTGATCGACCAGGTGGTGTGGTGCAGCAGCGCGATCCGCACGAGGCTGGCCCAGAAGAACGCCGTCACGGCGCCCTGCCACGACCAGGACCAGAGCCCGCCGATCGCGGCCGGCGCCAGCAGCGAGAACAGCACGATCGGGGCGAACATCCGATCGATGAAGCGGATGTCGGGGTCGGCGAGCAGGTCCGGGCAGAACCGCGACTTGCTCGTCTGCTCGATGTCGAACAGCCAACCGGTGTGGGCCCAGACGAAGCCCTTCGAGAGGCCCCCGACGGACTCGCCGAAGCGCCACGGTGAGTGCGGGTCGCCCGCCTTGTCGCTGAACGCGTGATGGCGGCGGTGGTCGGCGACCCAGCGCGTGGGCGGACCCTCGATGGCCATCGTGCCGGCGACCGCGAGTGCGATCCGCAGCCAACGCTTGGCCTTGAACGAGCCGTGGGTGAGATAGCGGTGGAAACCGACCGTGATGCCGAGCCCGGTGATGTTGTAGAAGACCAGCGCGATGACGGCGTCCCGCCAGCTCAGGCCCCAGCCCCAGGCGATGGGCACGGCGGCGATCAGCGCCAGGAACGGCACGACGACCATCGTCCAGAGGATGACGATCGCGACCGGGTGCTGGCGGTCGTCGGTGAGCGGCTTCGGTGAACGAGCGGGCGGCGTGAGCGTGGTAGCACCGGGAGGTGGCGTCATGGGCATCCTTGGGATTCCGTGCGCCGTGGGCCCCCGTCGTCCCGGCCGACGCGCTGGTTACGGCTACGCAACCGTAACTTACGATTTGGTAAGTACCCAACTCATCGCGGGTAAACAGGCCTGAAACCTTTTATCCGTTACGCCCGGCTGGCAGGTGTCCTTGCGGCAGCCGGGCCGGCGTGGTCGTCACCCGCGGAGGTGGCGGGCGCGTGGCGGCCACCCGGCGGAGCGGCCGCCGGGGATCTCCTGAGCGGTCGCGGGCGCGCCCATGCGAGAATCGGGGCGCAGTCGGCCGTGGTGTAATAGGCAGCACAGCGTCCTTTGGTGTCGCTTGTCCGGGTTCGAGTCCTGGCGGCCGAGCTCTGCCCTGCTGTCTCATGGGGCGGCGCAGTGTGGGCAGTGTCTCGTCACGGGGATGAAACAGCGGCGTGAACGCCTCGTTAGCATGGTGTGACCCGTCGCCCCCGAGGGGAGAACCCTGTGACCAGCGCGGCCGAGCCTGTCCGCCCCGGTGCAGTCGTCGTCCTAGCCGCCGGTGAAGGCACCCGGATGCGCTCGACCACCCCCAAGGTGTTGCACGAGCTGTGCGGACGCACGCTGCTCGGCCACGTCCTGGCGGCGGCCCGAGCGCTGGAGCCGGAGCACCTGGTGGTGGTCGTCGGACATGCCCGCGAGCAGGTCGAGGCGCACGTCGCCGAGATCGCTCCGGAGGCTGTCACGGCGCACCAGACCGAACTGCTCGGCACCGGCAACGCGGTGCGCCGCGCGCTGGATGTGGTGCCCGACGTCGCCGGCACGGTCGTCGTGCTCAACGGCGACGCGCCGCTGCTCACCGCCGAGACGCTGCGAACTCTCGTCGATATGCACGCGGGCGCGGGCAACGCCGCCACGGTGCTGTCGGCCACCGTCCCCGACCCGCACGGGCTCGGCCGCATCGTCCGCGACGCTGACGGGCACCTCGCCGCGATCGTCGAGCAGCGCGACGCCACCGGTGAACAGTTGGCCATCCGCGAGATCAACTCCGGCATGTTCGCGTTCGACGGCGTCCTGCTGCGCACCGCGCTCAAGCGGCTCACCACCGACAACGCGCAGGGCCAGGAGTACCTCACCGACGTGGTCGCGCTGCTCCGCGGCGACGGTCACCTGGTGGACGCGCTCGCCGCTCCCGACCACCGCGAGACGCTCGGCTGCAACGACCGCGTCGAGTTGTCGCGGCTCCGCGCGCTCCTGCGTGACCGGCTCGTCGAGGGCTGGATGCGCGCCGGCACCACCGTGATCGACCCGGCAACGGTCTGGCTCGACGTCGACGTGACGCTCGGCCGTGACGCCGTGATCCACCCGAACGTCCAGCTCCACGGCTCCACCACGATTGGCGAGGGCGCGCAGATCGGCCCCGACTCCACGCTCACGAACACCACTGTGAGCGCGGGAGCCACGGTGATCCGCGCCCACTGCGAGGGCGCCGAGGTCGGCCCTGGCGCCACCGTCGGCCCGTTCGCGTTCCTGCGCCCCGGCACTGTGCTCGGCCCCAAGGCGAAGATCGGCGCCTACGTCGAGGTGAAGAACTCCGACATCGGCGAGGGCTCGAAGGTCCCGCACCTTTCCTACGTCGGTGACGCCACCATCGGCGACCACTCGAACATCGGCGCGGCCACCGTCTTCGTGAACTACGACGGTGTCCACAAGCACCGCAGCACCATCGGCAGCCACGCCCGCACGGGCAGCGACAACATGTTCATCGCCCCGGTGACCGTCGGTGACGGCGCCTACACGGCCGCAGGCTCGGTCATCACCGAGGACGTGCCGCCGGGCGCGATGGGCGTCGCGCGGTCCCGCCAGCGCAACATCGAGGGGTGGGTGGAGCGCAAGCGCCCCGGTACCGCCGCCGCCGACGCAGCGGCCCGGGCGCGCGCCGCCGCACCAGATGAACCGGAGGACACGCCGTCCGCCGGTCGGAACGACTGACGCACCGCACCGAAGGGGCCTGGGGCAGCCGATGAGCAACAATATTGAGGTCGAGAACCGGAAGAGCCTCATGCTCTTCTCCGGACGGGCATATCCCGGGCTCGCCGAGGAGATCGCGGGAACACTGAACACCTCGGTCACCGCGACCACCGCGTACGACTTCGCCAGCGGCGAGATATATGTCCGTTTCCAGGAGTCGGTGCGCGGCTCGGACGCGTTCGTCATCCAGTCGATGACCACGCCGATCAACGAGTGGGTCATGGAGGCGCTGCTCATGGTCGACGCGCTCAAGCGCGGTTCGGCCAAGCGCACCACCGTCGTGCTGCCCTTCTACCCGTACGGGCGCCAGGACAAGAAGCACCGTGGCCGCGAGCCGATCTCCGCACGGCTCATCGCCGACCTGTTCAAGACCGCCGGCGCCGACCGCATCCTCACCGTCGACCTGCACACCGCGCAGATCCAGGGCTTCTTCGACGGCCCCGTCGACCACCTGTTCGCGCTGCCGCTGCTGGCCGAGCACGTCCGGTCGAAGTACGCGGGCCGCGAGCTGACCGTGGTCGCCCCCGACTCCGGCCGTGTGCGGGTCGCCGAGCGCTGGGCCGACGACCTCGGCGGCACCCCGCTGGCGTTCATCCACAAGACCCGCGATCCGCTGGTGCCGAACCAGGCCGTCGCGAACCGGGTGGTCGGCGAGGTGCAGGGACGCGTCTGCATCGTCGTCGACGACATGATCGACACCGGCGGCACGATCTGTAAGGCGGCGGACGCGCTGTTCGAGGCCGGCGCCGCGGACGTGATCGTCGCTGCCACTCACGGCGTGCTGTCCGACCCGGCCACCGAGCGGCTCAAGAACAGCCGCATCAACGAGGTGGTGCTCACCAACACGCTGCCGATCCCGCCCGAGAAGCAGCTCGACAAGCTGACGATCCTCTCGATCGCGCCGCTGGTAGCCCGCGCGATCCACGAGGTCTTCGACGACGGGTCAGTCACCAGCCTGTTCGGCGGGGCGAGCTAGCCCCGCGAACTGTCGATGTCGTAGTGCTCTTCTGAGGCGGGCGCCGCCCGATCGGTCGCGTCCGCGTCGCGCGCTGCGTGTGATGCGGCGCGCCGACTTATCGCGCGCGCCGCATCACATCGCGCGCGCCGCATCACACCCGCGGGCCACCGCGAGGCGGCCCGCGCAACTGTCGGGGAAATGGCTGCATCGGCCGTCCGGTTTGGGCGCCACTTCCGGAACAGTTCGGTTCGGGTTGAACGCGTTCGGGCGGGCCAGCAAGGCCCAGTTCGTCATGTCAAGGGAGTAACAGGTAAGCTGGCGAGGTTGCCCGGCGAGGGACGCCCCCAAGGCTCCGTTATCGACGAGCCCTTCTCGCGGCCCCGCCCGGCATTTGACGTCCGCCGCCATACGCTTGTTTTCGAGGAGTCTCCGCCGTGTCCGAGGTCCGTATCGCCGCTGAGCCCCGCACCGAGTTCGGCAAGGGTGGCGCTCGCCGCACGCGCCGGGCCGGCAAGGTTCCCGCCGTCCTGTACGGCCATGGCCAGGCCCCCCGCCACATCGCCCTGCCCGCCCGTGATTTCGCTCACGCGATCAAGCACGGCATCAACACCCTGCTGACGATCGAGCTGGAGGGCGGCTCCGAGCTGGCCCTGCCGAAGGCGATCCAGCGTGACCCGCTGAAGGGCACGTTCGACCACGTCGACCTGCTGCTGGTTCGCAAGGGCGAGAAGGTCACGGTCGAAATCCCGATCACCCTGGTCGGCGAGGCGAGCAAGGAAGGCATGGTCAACCAGGACATCGCCTCCCTCACCGTCGAGGCCGAGGCCACGCACATCCCCGACGGCGTCGAGGTCAGCATCGAGGGTCTCCAGGTCGGCGACCAGGTGCTCGCCGGCGACGTGAAGCTGCCCAAGGGCACGACGCTGGTGGGCGAAGCGGACGCGCTGGTTGTGGGCATCATCGCCGCGCCGACCGCCGAGCAGGTGGAGGCCGAGCTGGCCGAGGCCACCGGCGCCGAGCCGGCCGTCGTCGCGGAGGAGACCGAGGAGAAGGCCGAGGCCGGCGCCGCTTCCTGAAGCGCGCCACCGAGAACGTAGAGGGCCGGGGCTCACCATGTCTGACGACCAGTTCCTTGTCGTCGGGTTGGGGAACCCCGGCCCTGGCTATGCGGGCAACCGTCACAACGTCGGCTTCATGGTCGCCGACCTGCTCGCCGAGCGGGCGGGTGCCCGCTTCAAGGTCCACAAGGGTCGCGCCGAGGTCGTGGAGGGGCGGCTCGGGGGCTTCCCCGGTTCCCGCATCGTGATCGCCAAGCCGATGACGTTCATGAACCTGTCGGGCGGGCCGGTCACGTCCATCCGCGACTTCTACAAGGTTCCGGTCGAGCGCATCGTCGTGGTCCACGACGAGTTGGACATCCCTTTTGGCACTCTCCGTCTGAAGCGCGGAGGGGGCGACAACGGGCATAATGGATTGCGATCCATCAGCCGGTCATTGGGGACGCGCGATTACCTGCGGGTACGTTTCGGAATCGGTCGCCCGCCGGGCCGTCAGGATCCCGCCGAATTCGTTCTGCGTGATTTTTCCGGTGCCGAGCGAAAAGAACTGCCATTTCTGATCGATCGGACAGCGGATTCCGTGGAGGCGCTGCTCCTCGGCGATCTCGCCGCCGCCCAGAACACGTACCACGCCGGCTGAGTCGCGTTTCCGCAGGTCAAAGGCTGGCAAACCGTATTCAACGGGTGCGTCGGCAATTCGTCGCTTGGTGAATTCATGCCGTTGACCCTGCGCTCCGGTTCGCCAGGCGCTCGCCGGGTCGATCAGTTACGGTCGGTCTGTCAAGCCGTCGTGGGGGCGATGGGGGTAATGCGTCAAGTGGAATCGCACCTAGTCCTTTTGGACACTGCTTGCCGTTTGCCGAACATACACCGAACGTTCACAGTGGTTGTGCCCTAATCTTCGTAATGCCATCGGGGGGTGGCCGGGGCGAAGTGCGGATCCTTGAAGGCAGGGCGTCCGCGAAGAAGGGGGGTGTGTTTCATGCAGCCCGTCAACCGGGACCAGATGGTGGCAGCCGCAGCAGGTGGCAGCGCCGAGGCGTGGGACAGCATCGTTGAGTCGAATGTGGACGCCATGTGGCAGCGCGCCGTGGCGGCCGGACTGTCCGCTCTCGACGCGGCACAGGTCTGCGAACTTGCGTGGCTGCGGCTGGGCCAGCGGCTGGATACGCTCAGCTCTCTGGCGGAGATCGCCGGGTGGCTCGACGGGCAGGTCGGTCGGGAGGCCGCCGCGCTGGCTCGCCATAACGACGGGCGGGCAGAGAGCGGCAACGTGGTGCGTCTGGCGCCGGTTCTCCGGGCCGATCCGCAACCTGTTTCCGCACGTCAGCGTCGTGTCGGGGGGCTCAGGGTCGATCCCGCGCCTGCCCAGCTCTGAGCGGGTAGCGGCTTATGAGTCTCATGCCGGAGGAAGCGGCGTGCCTGGTGAAGGGAGCGGCCGAAGGCGACCGCTCGTGCTGGGAGAGCCTGGTCGACGCGTACGGCGGGTTGATCTGGGCCATCACCCGTAACCACCGCCTGTCCCAGGGCGACGCGGCCGACGTGAGCCAGACCACGTGGCTGCGGCTGCTGGAGAACATCGACCGCCTCAACGAGCCCGGTCGGGTGGGCGCCTGGCTGGCCACTACGGCGCGCCGTGAGTGCCTGCGGTTCGTCGCCCGCCGCAAGCGGACGATTCTCGTCGCCGACGAGAGCGACCTCGAACTCGACCCGATCCGCGCGCCGGCGGTAGAACTGGACGACGGCCTCCTCCTCGCCGAGCGTGACCAGGCACTCCGTGCCGCGTTCGTCACGCTCAACCCGCGCTGCCAGGAGCTTCTCCGGCTGATGCTGCTCGATCCCGCCCCGAGCTACGAGGAGATCTCGGCCGCGCTCGGCATGCCGGTCGGCAGTATCGGTCCTACGCGCGGGCGGTGCTTGGACAAACTTCGGGCTCTGGTCAAGGATTCAGGTATTGAATCGGCGAGTGCGCGCTCTCTTTGAGGCGAGGAGGTGGTCGCATGTCGCCGGAGGCGGTTGAGCGCCCCGAGCCCGTGGAGCCTCCCGAGATGTCCAGGGATGTCCCGGAGGCGGTGCGCGAAGCGGCGCGGCGCGCGTTCGACGCCCGCCGCCGTGACGTGCGCATTGCCGACCTCGTCTTCGACTCGCTGCTCGACGGTGACCGCCGTGCCAGCGCCGACCCGAGCCGCCGCAGCCTGCGCTTCGGCGCGGCCGACGCCGGTGCCGACGTCACTGTCACCGAGGTGGACGAGGTGCTCACGGTCGTCGTCAACGTGCTGCCCGCGCAGAAGTGCGAGATCGAGATCCAGTCCAGGGACTCCAGCCGCACGGTCACCACGAGTGACGCCGGACAGGTCGAGTTCACGGCGCAGCCCGGGCTGATGAGCCTGGTGATCCGGCCTGCCCGCTCGCCGCACGCGCAGCCGATGCAGACCGCCTGGGTCAGGGTCTGAGTGCCGGCCAGCGTGGGACAGACCCTTGTCCGCCCGCACGGGGGGACCCTCGTCGACCTGTTGGTCAGCGGTGACCGCGCCGACGAACTGCGCAAGCTGTCGATCGACTGGCCCAGCTGGACCCTGACCTCCCGCCAGCTCTGCGACCTGGAACTGCTCGCCACCGGCGGGTTCTCCCCGCTCCGTGGCTTCCTCGACTCCGCCGATCACGAGTCGGTGTGCGAGCGCATGCGCCTCGCGGACGGAACGCTCTGGCCGATCCCCGTCACCCTCGACGTGCCGGACGCGGTGGCCGCGGAGATCGAGCCTGGGCAGTACCTGGGCCTGCGGGATGCTGAAGGCGTTCTCCGCGCAGCGGTCGAGGTCAGCGACGTGTACGTCCCCGACCGGTACGCCGAGGCGCGCGCGGTCTACGGAACCGCCGACGTCACCCACCCTGGCGTGGCGGCGCTGCTGCGCGGCCATCCGTACTACGTCGCCGGGCGGCTCGAGGTCGTCGAGCCGCCCCAGCACCACGACCATGTGGCGTTGCGGCACACCCCCGCCGAGCTGCGCGCCGAGTTCGCACGCCGCGGTTGGCAGCGGGTGGTGGCGTTCAACACTCGCAACCCGATGCACCGTGCCCACCTCGAACTCACGCGGCGGGCGGCGAAGGACACGGGCGGCGCGGTGCTCCTGCATCCGGTCGTCGGGGAGACCGCGCCGGACGACGTCGACCCGTTCACGCGGATCCGCTGCTACCAGGCCGTGCTCCCCGAGTACGGCGACGGCGCCGCGATGGTGTCGCTGCTGCCGCTCGCCATGCGCATGGCGGGGCCGCGCGAGGCGCTGTGGCACGCGATCATCCGGCAGAACCACGGTGCCAGCCACTTCATCGTCGGCCGCGACCACGCCGGCCCCGGGGTGCGCGCCGACGGCACACCGTTCTACCCGCCGTACGCCGCGCACGCGTTACTCACGAAGCACCGTCGCGAGCTGGACATCGTCCCCGTGCCGTATGTCGAGCTCGTCTACGCCCCGGACGGTGGCGAGTTCCTGCCCGCCGACGAGGTGCCCGAGGACCAGCCTGTCCTGGCCATCTCGGGCTCGGAGCTGCGGCGTCTGCTCGCCGCCGGCGATCCGCTGCCGGAGTGGTTCACGCCGCCCGAGGTTGTCGGAGAGTTACGGCGCCGTTACCCGCCACGCTCGAAGCAGGGATTCACCGTCTTCTTTACTGGACTCTCGGGTGCCGGAAAGTCCACCATCGCCAATGTGCTGCGAATCAAACTGCTGGAACAGGGCGACCGGCAGGTCACCCTGCTCGACGGTGACCTCGTTCGTCACCACCTCTCCAGCGAGCTAGGGTTCTCACGCGAACATCGCGACCTGAACGTGCGGAGAGTAGGGTTCGTCGCCTCCCAGATCACCCGCAACGGAGGGGTCGCGCTCTGCGCCCTGATCGCGCCGTTCGCGGAGCCGCGACAGGAGGTGCGCGAGATGGTCCAGGCCGCTGGTGGGTTCGTTCTGGTGCATGTCGCCACGGGGTTGGACGTGTGCGAACAGCGGGACCGCAAGGGCCTGTACGCCAAGGCCAGGGCCGGTTCGCTGCCCGGTTTCACCGGGATCTCCGATCCGTACGAGATTCCCACCGACGCCGAGATCGTCATCGACACGGCGGGCACGAGCGCTGTCGGCGCCGCGGACCGGGTGATGGCGTACCTCACCGAGCAGGGGTACCTCGGTGACTGAGACGGACGGGCCCGTCGCGGTGGGGCCGGACACGCTCGTCACCGCGCGCCTCAACTGCGAATCCGACCCGGAGTTGGCGCGGCTCCTCGCCACCCACGCGGGCGTGATACTGCTGCGGCTGCGCGGCACGCTTCGTGGCGCCCCCGCCGAGCGGCTCCGCGCCGAGGGTGACCAGCGCGCGCACGAGTTCCTCACCGCCGCCCTGCGCCGGCTCCGCTCCGGTGACGCCGTGCTGTCGGAGGAGGGCGCGGACGACCCACGCCGCCTCAAGGCCGATCGGGTCTGGATCATCGACCCCCTCGACGGCACGCGCGAGTACTCCGAACCGCACCGCAGTGACTGGGCCATCCACGTCGCCCTGTGGGAGCGCGGTTCGCTGGTGGCCGGCGCGGTGGCGCTGCCCGGGCTCGGGCCTACGTTCAGCAGCGAGCAGCCGCCGGTCGTGCACGGGTCGGCGCACCGGCCGCTGCGGATGCTGATCAGCCGGAGCCGGCCGCCGGAGTTCGTCGGCGCGCTCGCCAAGCGGATCCACGCCCAACTGGTGCCGATGGGGTCGGCCGGCGCCAAGACGATCGCGGTGGTGCGCGGCGAGGCCGATCTCTACGTCCACGACGGCGGCCAGTACGAGTGGGACTCGGCCGCGCCGGTGGCCGTGGCGCTCGCTGCCGGGCTGCACGCGTCCCGGCTTGACGGCTCGCCGCTCCGGTACAACAACCCGGATCCGTACCTGCCTGACCTGCTGGTATGCCGTCCCGAGCTGGCGGAGCGCACGCTCGCAGCGCTGGCAGCCGTCCGCTGACCCCTCGCCGACTTTCGGATTCTTGGGCATCCGCCGGCCCACAAACCCCCAAAAATCCGAAACTCGGCTCATTACGACGGGCCACGAACCGACAAGCACAGCCTGGCCGGCGTGGTGGAGCGCGGGCCTACCCCGTGTTGCGCAGCCCTGCCGCGACGCCGTTCACGGTGAGCAGCAACGCGCGCAGGAGCTGCGGGTCCGTGTCCTCGGCGCGGCGCCGCGCGAGCAGCTCGACCTGCAGGTGGCTGAGCGGTTCGAGGTACTTGTCGCGGACGGCGAACGTGCGCTGGAGCACCGGTTGCGCGTCGAGCAGCTTGTCCTCGCCAGTCACGCGGAGCACTTCGGCGACGGTGGACTCGTGCTCGGCGACGATCCGCTCGAAGATGCCGTGCAGCGACGGATCCACGAGGCGTTCGACGTACCGGCGGGCGATGGAGAGGTCGGTCTTGGCGAGCGTCATCTCCACATTGGAGATGAACGTCGAGAAGAAGTGCCACTGGCCGTACATGTCGTCGAGCTCGTCGCCGAGGCCGGCCTCCCTGGCGGCGCGCAGGCCGGCGCCGACGCCGTACCAGCCGGGGACGATCTGCCGCGACTGCGTCCACCCGAACACCCACGGGATGGCCCGGAGCCCGCCGAGCCCGGCGTCGGTGTTGGGGCGCTTCGCCGGACGGGACCCGATGTTGAGGGCGCCGAGCAGCTCGGTGGGCGTGGAGGCCCAGAAGTACGCGGGCAGGTCCGGATCCTCGACGAGCTGCCGGTACGCCGTGTGCGCCGCCCCGGCCACGGTGTCCATGACGCCGTTCCACCGCTCCAGCTCGGCGGCGGACTGGCGCGGCGCCGTGTGCAGCACCGACGCCTGCAGCACCGCGGCCACGGTCAGCTCCAGGTTCTCCCTGGCCAGCGTCGGCAGCGAGTACTTGTCGGAGATGACCTCGCCCTGCTCGGTGACCTTGATCGCGCCGTCGAGCGTGCCCCAGGGCTGCGCCAGGATCGCGTCGTGGGTAGGGCCACCGCCGCGCCCGACAGTGCCGCCGCGCCCGTGGAACAGCCGCAGCCGGACGTTGTGCTTGGCGGCCACGTCACGCAGGGCCCGCTGAGCGCGGTGGATCTCCCACTGGCTCGTGGTGATGCCGGCGTCCTTGTTGGAGTCGGAGTACCCGAGCATGACCTCCTGCACGTCACCGCGCGCGGCGACGAGCCTCCGGTACGCGGGGATCGACAGGAGCCGGTCGAGGATGTCGCCGGCCGCGCGCAGCTCCGCGACCTGCTCCAGCAGCGGCACGAAACCGATGCGTGCCAGACCGGCGTGCACGTCGACCAGCCCGGCTTCACGCGCCAGCAGGACGGCGGCGAGAACGTCGTCGATGCCCTGCGTCATCGAGACGATGTAGGACTCGATCACGTCCGGGCCGAACCGTTTGAGCGCCCTGCGGATCGTCTGGAACACGCCGAACGTCTTCGCCGTGGCCTCGTCCAGGCCGAGTTCGATGCCGGCGAGCGGCCGCCGGCTCTCCAGCTCGCCTTCGAGCAGCATGGTGCGCTCGGGACGGGCCAGCTCCAGGTACGGGCCGTCCAGTTCGCCGGTGCGGTCGAACAGTTGGGCGAGCACGGCGTGGTGCGCGTCGGCGTGTTCGCGGACGTCCATCGTGGCCAGGTGCAGGCCGAACGCGGACACCGTACGGATCAGCTCGGCGAGGCGACCCTCGGCGATCAGCTGGCCACGGTTGTCGGCGAGCGACGTCCGCATGACCTCCAGGTCGGCGACCAGCTCCGCGCTGCCGAGGTACTCGCGGCCGGGGTGGTGCGGCGTGCCACGGGCCAGCCGCTTGCGGGTGTTCGCCAGCTTGGCGCGGATGCAGCGGATCTTCAGCCGGTACGGCTCCTCGGCGTTGACGCGGAGGAACCGCTTCTCGACCTCCGGCAGGTTGGCCAGGTCGGCGGCGACGCTCTCGCGCAGGGCGTCGCTCACGCCGACGATCCGCTCCGAGACACTCACCTCGTTGACGAAGGACTCCAGCGCCTGCTCGGTATCGCGAATGCCGTGCTCGTGCTGGAGCAGCAGGACGTCCATCGTGACCTGCGCCGACACGTACGGGTTGCCGTCGCGGTCGCCGCCGATCCAGGTGCCGAACGTGAGCGGGCGCGCGGACGGCGCGAGCGGCGCCCCGAGCGCGGCGAAGGTGTCGGCCAGCTCGGTGAGCACCTCGGGCGCGGCCTCGGCGTGCAGGTCATTGAGGTAGTAGACGGCGTTGCGAGCTTCGTCCGTGGGCTCCGGACGCTCCAGTCGCAGCTCGTCCGTGAGCCAGAGGACATCGATCAGCTCGGCGAGCCGGCGGTTCGTCCGGGTGCTGACCGCGCCGTGGGTGGCCGGGTCGGCGGCCTCGCGGTCGAGCAGGTCGGCGACGGCGCGCAGCTTGGCCAGGATCGACCGGCGGGCGGCCTCGGTGGGGTGGGCGGTGAAGACCGGCCGGATCGCGAGGTGGTCGGCGGCGGCCGCCAGCTCCTCCGGCGGCACGTGGCGGGCCCGGATGAGCTGCGCCGCCTGCTCCAGCCAGCCGCCGTGGTGCGCCCGGCGGACACCAAGTTCGCGGCCACGGTGCGCCTGCTCGGTGATGTTGGCCAGGTGGAAGTACGCCGAGAAGGCGCGGACCAGCCGGATCGCCGTGGGCACGTCGACGTCGCTGAGCAGCTCGGCGACCGCCCTGCCGTCGGTGCGGGCGAGCTTGCGGACCTGCTCCACGAGGTTGAGCAGTTCGCGGCCCTCCTGCCGCACCAGCGTCTCGCCGAGCAGGTTGCCCAGCCGCCGGATGTCGGCCCGCAGCGCGGCGTCCAGATCTTCGATCACGACCCCTCCTCTACGTGCGCCTGGAGGAACCACGGTGTCCCGCAGCAGAGACTAGCCGTGGCGACCTGGATCGATCCCGCGCACCGGTGAAGTCGTCCTGAAATCTAGACTGCGGCGGTCCGTCAGCGGCCGGTGAGGCGGGACCGTCCGCGGCCAGGGCGGACATGTCCGGCGACGAGGAACGCCACCGCGCCGCCGAAGCAGTAGATCCACAGCGCCAGCAGCTCGTTCGCGCCGCCGCCCCCACCAAACTGGACAACGCCGCGCACCAGCTGGGTGCCGGCGCCCGTCAACGCCCAGTCGTCGAGCTGCGGCACCAACGGATCGCCGCTCGCCGGGTCGCCCAGCAGCAGGAACAGGCCGAGCGCCGCCGCTGCGCCGAGCACGCCGAACCAGCCCTGCAGGGCAGCCGCCGTCATGGCCGCGCCGAACGTGATCATGGCGCCGAACGTGGCCAGCGCGAGGCCATACCCGGGGCCTGCGTCGAGGGCAGGACCCAGCGTGACCGCACCGGCGATGCCCGACACCAGCGAGTACGCGAGCAGCGCGAGTACCCGGGCCTGCGTGCGGCGCTCGCTGGCGGGGATCGCGCCGAGGGCGATGGCGAGCGCGGTGGCCGCGAGGAAGCCGCCCACCACCCAGCCCACGACGAGGTAGAACGTCGTCACGTTGCGCGGGTTGTTGGTGTTCGGCGAGTAGTTGTCGATGACGGTGGCGCGAACGCCGGACTTGATCGCGGCCTCGCGGTACGTCCAGGTGAGGCGGCGCACGGCCGGATCGGTGCCCGCGGCCGCGATCCGCAGCTCGACGCCGCCGGCGCCGTCTGGGACGAGAGCCGCGTAGGCACGCCGGTCGTGGACGGCCTGCAGCGCGGTGTCCCGGTCGCTGTACTGCTCCGTCGGGGTGGCGACCTGGCCGGCCACTCTGCTTACCGTCGCGTCGCTGGACATCACCGCGACGGGGAGATCGGCCGTCGGCGCCGAGTCGAGAGCGCTGACGAACACCGATACGACCCCCAGCTGCACAGCCAGGACCAGCAGGAGGAGGAGCGCCGCGCGTCCCGCGCCGTACTGGCGAGCTGGTCCGAGCGGGAGCTTCTCCTCTCGCTCGATCGGATCGGGCGCGTTGAGCCGCGAGTCGAGTATGTCGTCCACTGTGCCTGGATATCGAGGGCGGCCAATCAGGGCAAGGACGCACATCACAGGATGCGGTCACGGCGCCCGCGGCGCGTGCGGTGCTGGCGCGCGCCGTGCGTGCGGTCGCGGGCGCTCGTCGTGTGATGCGGCGCGTGCGGTCATCGCGCGCGCCGCATCACACGGCAGCGCGAACGCCACGGCCGTCGACGGCCTGACGTATCTGGGCTACCACGTCGGGCAGACGCTCGGTCAGGTCGCGATGCGTGAAACGGAGTACGAGCACGCCCGCCTCGACCGACAGCCGGTTCTGGTTCGTGCGGTCGCGCTGGAAGCGGCGGCGGTCGTGGTGAAACGCCCATCCGTCGGCCTGCACGGCGACCCGCGCCCCCTCGAAGAGGGCGTCGACCTCCTCGATGACGTCGCCTGCGCGGTCGCGCACCACCGCATGCCGCGTGAACGAGCCGACCTCGGCCGCCAGCGCAGGAAAGAGGAGCCGCTCCAGCGCCGATTTCCGCGAGACGCCGAGTGCGTCGAGGACTCGCCGTAGCGCCGGGCCGCCTGGCTGATCACCCGCGAACGGGATCACGTCGGCGAGGTCGAGGCCCCGCCGCGCCATGTCCTGGACGACGTCCGTCAAGAGCCCGTGCCCAACGGTCGGCGCCAACCTTGCGGCGGTCGCGGCGAGGCTCGGAACCGCCAGCCTGTTCACCTGGGTGACGCCGAACTGGTCCCACCGGCGGCTGCGGCGGATCCTTACGCCCGCGACCGGGCGGGGAACCCGCCGGTACGGCACGACGATGTCGACGGTCCGCAGGGGCTGGAGCGCGGTGATGCCGTAGGCACGGGCGGCGGCTCGCCCGTCGAGCGCCGCGTCGTGCCCGACGGCCAGCAGCGCCGCCGCGTAACGGCCGAATTCGGTCTCCTGGTGACTGGCGACACGGATCACGCCGCGATGTACAGGTATGTACAGACCCCGGCTTCGCCGTCGCCGGATGATGTAGGTGCTCAGCACCTCACGAAGCTGGCCATGGCTGAGGTGACCGTACTGGTCGGCGGTGAGCTGGTCGAGAGTTCTCATGCGGGCGACCGTCGTCCTCGCGGGCCGTTTCCGGGGCGTCGACGGGCGATCTGTGGACAGGACTCACTGTCCACAGGCCCTCCTCCGTGATGCGGCGCGCTCGGCTACCATGCGCGCCGCATTACAGGCGGCTGGCGCCGTCCGTGTGATGCGCCAGGCGCTATGACCGCACGGGCCGCATCACACGCGGGCGGGCGCCGTCCGTGTGATGCGCCAGGCGCTATGACCGCGCGCGCCGCATCACAGGGGACCTGTCCTAGGCGCGGCGTAGGCTGGAGCCACAGACACCCCCACCGCGCCGCGGTTGGGGGCGTTGCCGCGTGCGCACGATATGGAAGGCAGCAATGAGCCTCACCGGTCTCCTCGACGCCGTACTCGCCGATTCCGCTCTCGCCGCCGCTGTCCAGGCGTCCGGTGCCGACTCCCTCGACCTCACCGCGCCCGAGGCGCTGCGCCCGTTCGTGGTGGCCGCTCTCGCCGCCGACAAGGAGCGGGGTGGCGCCGCCCGTCCGGTGCTGGCCGTCACCGCCACCACCCGCGAGGCCGACGACCTGGCCGCTGCGCTGGAGAGCCTGCTCCCGCCCGACAGCATCGCGGTCTATCCGTCCTGGGAGACCCTGCCGCACGAGCGCCTCTCGCCGCGCGCCGACACGATCGGCCGCCGCCTCGCCGTGCTGCGCCGCCTGGCGCACCCGAGCAAGGACGACTCCACCACGGGTCCGCTCAGCGTCGTGGTCTCCCCGGTTCGCAGCGTGTTGCAGCCGCAGCTGTCCGGCCTCGGCGACCTGGAACCGGTCCAGCTGCAGGCCGGCGACTCCGCCAGCCTCGACGACACCGTCCGCAGCCTCGTCGACATCGCCTATGCCCGCGTCGACCTGGTGGAGAAGCGCGGTGAGTTCGCCGTCCGGGGCGGCATCCTCGACGTCTTCCCGCCCACCGAGGAGCACCCGGTCCGCGTCGAGTTCTGGGGCGACGACATCGAGGAGGTGCGGTACTTCGCCGTCGCCGACCAGCGGTCCCTCGAAGTCGCCACGCATGGGCTGTGGGCGCCGCCGTGCCGCGAGCTGCTGCTCACGCCGGAGGTTCGCGCGAAGGCGGCCGAGCTGGCCGAGCAGCACCCGGCGCTCGCCGAGATGCTCGACAAGATCGCGGACGGTACCCCCGTCGACGGCATGGAGTCGCTGACGCCCGCCCTTCTTGAGGGGTCCGGCCGGCTGGAGCTGCTGCTGCACGCGCTGCCCGCCGGCACGCATGTCGTCGTCTGCGATCCCGAGCGCGTACGCACCCGCGCGCACGATCTCTTCGCCACGAGCGAGGAGTTCCTTGCCGCGTCCTGGGCCGCCGCCGCGACCGGTGGTACCGCCCCGATCGACCTGGGAGCCGCCGCGTTCCGCAGCCTGGCCGACGTGCGCGCGACGGCCGCCGCACTCAACATCCCGTGGTGGACCACCAGCCCGTTCACGAGCGCGCTCAGCCTGGACACCGACGACACCGACGACCGGTACGACGTCGAGTTGCCCGAGGTCCCCGACGTCACGCCTGACAAGGCAGCCCTCACGCTTGGCGCCAAGGCCGTCGAGTCGTACCGGGGCGAGACGTCCCGCGCGGTCGCCGACATCGCCGCGCACGCCCGCGACGGCTGGCGCACGGTGGTGGTGTTCGAGGGTCACGGTCCGGCGCAGCGCGCGGTCGAGGTGCTGCACGACGCCGAACTGGGCGCCACGCTCGCCGCTACCGTGGCCGCTCCGCCCGCACCGGGCTCGGTCACCGTGACGACCGGGCGGCTCAGCAACGGTTTCGTGGCCGAACAGCTCAAACTGGTCGTGCTCACCGAGACCGACCTCACCGGCGCGCGCGGGGTGTCCACCCGCGACATGCGACGGATGCCGTCCCGCCGGCGCAACGCCGTCGACCCGCTCCAGCTCCAGCCCGGTGACTTCGTCGTCCACGAGCAGCACGGCGTCGGCAAGTACATCGAGATGATCCGCCGCACGATCAACGGCGGCGAGCGCGAGTACCTGGTTCTGGAGTACGCGCCGAGCAAGCGCGGCCAGCCCGGCGACCGGCTGTTCGTCCCGACTGACTCGCTCGAACATCTCACCCGGTACGTCGGCGGCGAGGCCCCCGCCGTGCACCGGATGGGCGGCGCCGACTGGCAGAAGGCCAGGGGACGCGCCCGGAAGGCGGTCAAGGAGATCGCGGCCGAGCTGATCCGCCTCTACGCCGCCCGCACGTCCGCCCCCGGCCACGCGTTCGCGGCGGACAGCCCGTGGCAGTTGGAGCTGGAGGACGCCTTCCCGTACACCGAGACGCCCGACCAGCTCGGCGCGATCAACGAGGTCAAGGCCGACATGGAGAAGCCGTACCCGATGGACCGCGTGATCTGCGGCGACGTGGGCTACGGCAAGACGGAGATCGCGGTGCGGGCCGCCTTCAAGGCCGTACAGGACGGCAAGCAGGTCGCCGTGCTGGTGCCCACCACGCTGCTCGCCCGGCAGCACTACAACACGTTCACCGACCGGATGAACCAGTTCCCGGTGAACGTCCAGATGCTGTCCCGGTTCCAGACCGATGCCGAGGCGCGCGTTGTCATCGAGGGCCTGGCCGACGGCAGCGTCGACATCGTCGTCGGCACGCACCGGCTACTCCAGACGAGCACGCGCTTCAAGGAGCTGGGGCTGGTCGTCGTCGACGAGGAACAGCGGTTCGGCGTCGAGCACAAGGAGTACCTCAAGCAGGTGCGCACCGCCGTCGACGTGCTCACGATGTCGGCCACGCCGATCCCGCGCACGCTGGAGATGAGCCTCACCGGCATCCGCGAGATGTCCACGATCCTCACCCCGCCGGAGGAGCGGCACCCGGTGCTGACGTTCGTCGGCGCCTACGAGGAGCGGCAGATCGGCGCCGCGATCCGCCGTGAACTCCTCCGCGACGGGCAGGTCTTCTACCTGCACAACCGGGTCGAGTCGATCGAGCGGGCGGCGCGGCGGCTGCGCGAGATCGTCCCCGAGGCGCGCATCGCGGTGGGCCACGGCCAGATGAACGAGGAAGCTCTGGAGCGCGTGATGCTCGGCTTCTGGGAGAAGGAGTTCGACGTCCTCGTCTCCACCACGATCGTCGAGTCGGGCCTCGACATCCCGAACGCGAACACGCTGATCGTGGAGCGCGCCGACGTGTTCGGCCTGTCCCAGCTGCACCAGATCCGCGGCCGGGTCGGGCGTGGCCGCGAGCGCGCGTACGCCTACTTCCTGTACCCGCCGGAGAAGCCGCTCACGGAGACCGCCCACGACCGGCTCGCCACGATCGCGCAGAACACCGACCTCGGCGCGGGCATGGCGGTGGCCATGAAGGATCTGGAGATCCGCGGCGCCGGCAACCTGCTCGGCGGCGAGCAGTCCGGACACATCGCGAGCGTCGGTTTCGACCTGTACGTCCGCATGGTCGGCGAGGCCGTCGCCGAGTTCAAGGGCGAAAAGCAGGAGGTCGAGACGGACGTCAAGGTCGACCTGCCCGTCGACGCGCACCTCCCGCACGACTACATCCCCGGCGAGCGGCTCCGGCTGGAGGCGTACCGCAAGCTGGCGGCCATCCACGACAGCGAGGGGCTCGACGCAGTCCGCGCGGAGATCGTCGACAGGTACGGTCCGCTGCCGCAGCCGGTCGAGAACCTGTTCGCCGTGGCGGCGTTCCGCGTGAAGGCGCGCAAGGCCGGCGTGACCGAGGTGTCGCTGCAAGGGCGCAACGTCCGGTTCTCGCCGATGGTGCTGCCCGAGAGCAAGGTCATGCGGCTCAACCGGCTCTACCAGGGCGCGTCGTACAAGAACGTCATGAACACGGTGATCGTGCCCCGGCCCGCCACCGCACGGGTCGGCGGCCAGCCGCTGCGTGACACCGCCCTGCTCGACTGGGCCGCCGACCTGATCGACGCGCTCACCGACAAGCCGGCGGGCGCGGTCTCCCGTTGAGTTGTGGAGTTTCGAGGGCGCCGGGCAGGCGCCGGCCTCGAAACACCACGACTCGCGGAACGGAGCCCGTGCAGGCGGGCGGTATCTTCGGTGGCGCTGCGCGGCCCCTGAACGCGCGGCTCGGGGGAGGTATCCGCAATGAGTGGCGACGTGTTGCGCCCGCTCGCCGGTGAGGGAGCCCTGGCTCGCGCCGGCTCCCTGGTGCTGCTCTGCGCCGCGGACGACGCGCGGCTGCCAGGGCTTCTCGGCATGTTCGCCGAGGTCGCCACGGCCGACGGTGACGGGCGGCAGCTCTGCCGCAGGCTCGCCACGCTGCTGAGCGCGTCCGGCCTGGATGACGCCCCGGCGCTCTGCGCGTTCGGTCCGGCCGGCGACGGGCTCGCGGTGCTCGTGCACGGCGCGGCGGTGGTCGAGGTCGAGGCCGCCGGTCAGACTGTGCGGCTGGACGGCGGTACAGCCGTGACCTGGGTCGACCGGGTGCTTGCCGGCCCTGTCGAGTTGGTGCGGGCCGCGCTCGCCGGCGTGGACGCGACCGCCGAGCCGGACGGCTGGGCCCGTCTCGACGGGGGAGTGATCCGTGCCGGTGGCCTCGTGCTCGGCGTCGCGCCGGCCAAGCCCACGAGTGACGAGGCCACCGCGGCGGCATCGCTCGACGAGTTGGACGAAACAGGAGCGGAGCCACCGCCCGCCGCACCGGCGCCGGTCTCACCGGCGCCAGCCAGCCACGCCACACGCGACCGGCGCCGGTCTCACCGGCGCCACCACCACCCGAGCCCGCGCCGCTCCCGGTTCTTGCTCAACCGGTCTCCGTCCCGCCGGCCACGCCGCTGCCCGTGCCGGCGTTGCCCGCCGCGCCGCAGCCCACCGTGGACACGGTCCGTGTCGAGCCGGCCCAGCAGCAGGGCGCCATCCTCGTGCTGGACGACGGGGCGATGTTCCGGCTCGACACGTCGTACGTGGTGGGCCGCGAGCCCGAGCGTGACCAGGACGTCGTTGCCGGACGCGCCCGCCCGCTCCGGATCGCCGACCGCGAAGGTGTCGTGTCGCGGGTGCACGCCAGGGTGGTGCTGGAGGGCCAGGCCGTGTTCGTGATCGACCTCGGATCCTCGAACGGCACGCACCTGTGCGAGCCGGGCGAGGAGGTGTGGATGAGGATCCCGCCACGCACACCCGTGCCGATCGTCCCCGGCACGATGGTGCTGTTCGGGCGGCGCGGCATCCGGTACGAGATCCGCTGAGAGCCCAGCGCCCACGGCTCGACCAGGGCTGGGTACCTTTAAGGCTGTTCCGCACCCGTCGCCGCGCGAAAGAGCCACCCGTGACCCGTCGAACTCTGCGCCTGACCGTCGTCGCCGCCCTCGCAGTCGCCGCGCTGACCGGCTGCCAGACCCACCAGGGCACCGCCGCCTACGTGGGGGACACCCGCATCACGCAGGCCGAGGTGGACAAGCAGGTCGACGCGTACTTCTCGATCCCGTCCGTGGCCGAGCAGTCGCAGGGCAGTCGCACGGGCGGGGCGCGCGCAGCCGTGCAGCTGCTCATCCTGGATCTCCTGTCGGAGCGCGCGTTGGCGGCGAAGGGCCAGAAGGCCAACGCGGCCGACCTGCGCGCCGTGGCGGACATCTTCGAGAAGCAGCCGAACCAGGTGCCGCGGGTTCTGGGTGGCGGAACGCCGCAGCTTTCGGCCGACGTCTTCGTCCAGCTGTCCATGATCGCGGGCAAGCCGCTCAGCGAGTGGTCCGACGCGGAGGTCCAGACGATGATCGCGGCCATGGAGGAGGCCGAGCGCGAGAACCCGGTCACGCTCAACCCGCGATACGGCTCGTTCACGGCTGACGCGGCCGTCGGCCAGCTCGGCATCGCCGCGAGCCAGCACGCCGGCGTGCGCGAGCTGAAGGACCCCAACCAGGCCGTTCCGGGCGAGGAGCCGCAGCCCGACCAGCCGCCGCAGAACTGATCCGGATGGCTGATCGGCTCGCGCTCCTGGTCACCTCGCCGCGGTTGCCCGCCGGGTTGCTGACGGCCGAGGCGTGGGATCTCGTCCGCTCCGCGCCGGTATTCGCCGCTGCCGAGTCTCCGCTGGTCACGGCGGTGCGTGCGGCGGGCGGCACGGTGACGGTCGTCGAGGTGGACGCTGCCCGCGTATTCCGCGACGCGGCCAAGGGGGGCACCGCGGTCTGGCTGACCGGTCCGGACGGCGACGCGGGGCTTCGCGCACGCGGTCGGCGAGCTGGTCACCGCGGACGGCGGCGCCGAGATCGAGATCTTCTACGGATCCTGGGACCCACCTGGCGCGCGCCTGCTCGACGTCGTCGCCGTCATGGACCGCCTCCGCTCGCCCGGCGGCTGCCCGTGGGACGCCGAGCAGACCCACTCCTCGCTCATGCCGTACCTGCTCGAAGAGGCGTACGAGGCGTACGACGCCCTGGCCGACGATGACCGCGCCGCGCTCCGCGAGGAGCTGGGCGACGTGCTGCTGCAGATCGCCTTCCACGCCCGCCTCGCCGAGGAGGACGAGGACGAGCCGTGGACGATCGACGACGTCGCCGGTGACCTCGTCGCCAAGCTGGTACGCCGGCACCCGCACGTGTTCGCGGGCCACGAGGTGTCCGGTGTGGAGGAGCTGCACGCCAACTGGGACCGGATCAAGCGCGAGGAGAAGTCGCGCACGTCCGCGCTCGACGGGGTGGCGCAGTCGCAGCCGGCGCTGTCGCTCGTGGCGAAGTATCTGTCGCGGGTGGCGCGTGAGCAGGTGCCCGTCGAGCTGCCGGCGGCGGTCACCGTGCCCGCCGACGATCACGAGCTGGGTCAGCTGTTGTTCGCGCTGGTGGTGGCAGCCCGCGAGCACGGGCTCGACGCCGAAGCCGCGCTTCGCCGCGCCGCGCACGCCTTTGCCGAGCGGGTCCGGGAGGCGGAACAGGCCAGGTAGCGTGCGCCTCATGGCACGTGACTTCCACCCCGTCGCAGAGCAGATCGTCGACGACCTCTTCGCCGCGAGCCCGGCGCTGGCCGACTGGGTCGGCGATCACCGGCACGACCGTGAGCTGCCGGACTTCTCGGAGGATGCTGTCCGGGCGGAGGTTGCGCGCCTCAAGGAGTCTGCGGACGTGCTTCACGAGGTCGATCCGGACGTGCTGGGCGCCGAGGACGCAGTCGATCTGGAGATGCTGTCGTCCGCGATCGACGCGCGCCTGTTCGCGCTCACCGAGATACGCGAGCACGAGTGGAACCCGCTCAAGCACAACCCCGGGTCGCTGTTCCACTCGCTGCTGACCAGGGAGTTCGCGCCGGTCGAGGAGCGACTGGAGAGCGTGCTGGCGCGGCTGGAGGCGCTGCCGGACGCGCTCGCGACGGCCGAGTCGGTGCTGGTCGACTGCCCCACGATCCACGTCGAGACCGCGTTGGCGCAGCTTCCCGGCACCACCCGGCTGGTCACGGACGAGGTGAGCCAGCTCGCTGCCGGCGTCCCCGGACGCGTCGCCGAGGTGTCGGCCGCGCAGGCCAAGGCCGTCGCCGCGCTGGATCAGCACGCGGCGTGGCTACGGAGCGCGCTCGTCAAGCCTGGGCGGGATCCGCGTCTGGGCCGCCGACTCTGGGAGGCCAAGCTCTGGCACAGCCTCGACTCGGACCTCACCGCCGCGACCCTGCTCGACCGTGCCGAGGCGAACCTGATCGAGGTGGGCGAGCGGATCCGGGACGCGGCATGCGAGCTGACGGGGTCACCGGACGTGACCGCGGCGCTGACCCGGCTCGCGGCCGAACACCCGGACAACTCGACGATCGTGGCTCGGGCGGAGGCCTCGCTGGTGGCGGTCGACGAGTTCGTCCGCGCTCACGACCTCGTGTCCCTTGTGGACGACCGCTGCCAGGTCGTGGAGATGCCCGAGTTCGCGCGCGGGGTCGCTGTGGCCTACTGCGATGCGCCCGGCCCGCTGGAGGCCGCCGACGTGCCCACGATGTACGCGATCGCGCCGACGCCGGTCGACTGGTCGCCGGAGCGCGTCGCGTCGTTCTACCGCGAGTACAACGACCACATGGTGCACAACCTCACCGTGCACGAGGCTGTCCCCGGCCACTTCCTGCAACTGGCGCACGCCCGGCGGTTCCAGGGGTCCACGCGCGTGCGTGCGGCCTGCCGCAGCGGCACGTTCATCGAGGGCTGGGCCGCGTACGCGGAGGAGTTGATGGCCGACGCCGGCTACGGCGGGCTCGGCGTCCGGTTGCAGCAGCTCAAGCTGCAGCTCCGGATGACGATCAACGCGATCCTCGACCAGCTGGTCCACTGCGCGGACCTGTCCGAATCGGACGGTATGGCGCTGATGCGGGACAAGGGGTTCCAGGAGGAGGGCGAGGCCGCCGGCAAGTGGCGCCGAGCACTGCTCACGTCGACCCAACTCTCCACGTACTTCGTCGGGTACAGCGAGGTGTCCGAGATCGCGCGCTCGCGTCCGGACGGCACCAGCCGCCGCGAGTGGCACGACGCGATGCTCGCGCACGGTTCGCCGCCGCCGCGTCACCTTCGCACCCTGCTGGGGCTGTGACTCCGCGGTTGAGCGGGGACTTGCCGGCGTGACACGCCGGGCGGCGCCGCTCAACCCCGGAGTCTCGCCAAGGCCGTCGCGCCAGCTAGGCTCGGTTCGGCAGCTCGAACCTTGACCCAAGGAGCGATACACGTGGCCACCATCGAGGCCGTCGCCGCCCGCGAGATCCTCGACTCGCGCGGCAATCCCACCGTCGAGGTCGAGGTCATCCTCGACGACGACACCGTCGCCCGAGCCGCAGTCCCGAGCGGCGCCTCCACCGGTCAGTTCGAGGCGGTCGAGCTGCGTGACGGCGGCGACCGCTACAACGGCAAGGGCACCGAGCAGGCCGTCTCGGCGGTGCTCGACACGATCGGCCCGGAGCTGGTCGGGTACGAGGCCAGCGAGCAGCGCCTGATCGACCAGGCCATGCTCGACCTGGACGGCAGCCCCGACAAGGGCCGGCTCGGCGCGAACGCGATCCTCGGCGTCTCGCTCGCCGTGGCGAAGGCCGCCGCCGACTCGGCCGGCCTGCCGCTGTTCCGCTACGTCGGCGGCCCGAACGCGCACACCCTGCCCGTGCCGATGCTGAACATCCTCAACGGTGGCGCGCACGCCGACAGCAACGTCGACGTGCAGGAGTTCATGATCGCGCCGGTCGGCGCGCCCACCTTCCGCGAGGCGCTGCGCTGGGGCGCGGAGACGTACCACGCGCTCAAGAGCGTCCTGAAGGCGAAGGGCCTGGGCACCGGCCTCGGCGACGAGGGCGGCTTCGCGCCGAACCTGGAGAGCAACCGCGCCGCGCTCGACCTCATCGCCGAGGCCGTGGAGAAGGCCGGCTACCAGCTCGGATCCGACATCGTGCTCGCGCTCGACGTCGCCGCCACCGAGTTCTTCACCGACGGCGTCTACCACTTCGAGGGCGCCAAGAAGACCGCCGACGAGATGGCCGCGTACTACGCCGACCTGGCCGCGTCGTACCCGATCGTCTCCATCGAGGACCCGATGAGCGAGGAGGACTGGGACGGCTGGAAGTCGCTCACCAGCTTGCTCGGCGACAAGGTCCAGATCGTCGGCGACGACCTGTTCGTCACCAACCCCGAGCGTCTGGCCCGGGGCATCGATGAGCGGGCGGCGAACGCGCTGCTGGTGAAGGTCAACCAGATCGGCAGCCTCACCGAGACGCTCGACGCCGTCTCGATGGCGCACCGTGCCGGCTTCCGCTGCATGATGAGCCACCGTTCCGGCGAGACCGAGGACACCACGATCGCCGACCTGGCCGTCGCCACCGACTGCGGCCAGATCAAGACGGGCGCCCCGGCGCGCTCCGAGCGCGTCGCCAAGTACAACCAGCTGCTCCGCATCGAGGAAGAGCTGGACGACGCCGCCCGCTACGCCGGTGCCGGCGCCTTCCCGCGGTATCGCACCGAGAGCTGACCGTCGCGGTGCCGTCGACCCCGCGCCGCACCCCGGGGAGCCAGTCACCGGCGTCCCGGGCGTCCGCACGACGCCCGGCTACAGCCGGCGGCGCCCGGGGAGCGGCGGGACGGGGCGGCGGCGCAGGCCGTGAGGCTGCCAGGAACCGTGATCCCGGCGAGCGTCCGGTCCGCCGCCCGGGCGCGCGCCGCACCACGGCGTCCACCGGGGCCGACCGTCGCTTCCACCGGCGCTCGGGCGGGCGGTTCACGGGGCGGGCGGCGATTGTCGCGGCCGTGGTGTCGGTGCTGGTCCTGTCGCTGGCGTACCCGATGCAGGAGTACCTCGCGCAGCGGTCGCAGATCGCCGCCGCCGAGCAGGAGCAGGCCGAGCTGCTCCGCCGGATCGCCGAGAAGGAAGAACGCAAGGAGAGGTGGTCCGACTCGGCGTTCATCCGTGCCCAGGCCAGCAAGCGGTTCGGCCTCGTCGAGCCGGGTGTGATCGTCTACCACATCAAGGAAGACGCCAGCGTCACCGACGAGCAGCCGGGCAGCGGCCAGCCCGCCGGCCGGACATCGACCAAGGCGCCCTGGTACGGCCAGCTCTGGTCGAGCGTGAAGGCGGCCGACCGCACGACCGGCGACCGCCAGCCGGTACCCCCGCCGACCCTCCGGCCGGCACCCCCAACGGAGAGTGATGTGACCACCGACACAGGCGGGCCGAGCGAGGCCGATCTCGCGGACGGTCGAGGCGCAGCTCGGACGCCCGTCGCGGGGCACCCGCCGGGTCGCGCACCGCTGCCCGTGCGGCCTCCCGGACGTCGTCGAGACGGAGCCGCGCCTGCCGGACGGCACGCCGTTCCCCACGACGTACTACCTCACCTGCCCGAGGGCGGCGGCGGCGCTCGGCACGCTCGAAGCGAGCGGGCTCATGCGCGAGATGACCGAGCGGCTCGCCAGCGACCCCGAACTGGCCGCGCACTACCGCGCCGCCCACGAGGACTACCTGGCCCGGCGCTCCAAGCTCGGCGAGGTCCCGGAGATCGAGGGCATCTCGGCCGGCGGCATGCCCGATCGCGTCAAGTGCCTGCACGTTCTCGCCGCCCACTCGCTCGCCGCCGGACCGGGCGTCAACCCGCTCGGCGACGAGACGCTGGCTGCGCTGCCCGAGTGGTGGGCCGCCGGTCCATGCGTGAAACCGTGAGGGTCGCGGCGGTCGACTGCGGCACGAACTCGATCCGGCTGCTGGTCGCAGACATTGGTAGCAGTCTCGAAGACGTCGTGCGCCGTATGGAGATCGTGCGGCTGGGGCAGGGCGTCGACCGCACCGGCCGGCTGGCGCCCGAGGCCATCGAGCGCACCCGCCTCGCGCTCACGTCGTACGCGGCGCAGATCCGCGAGCTGGGCGCCGAGCGGGTACGGATGGTCGCCACGAGCGCCAGCCGCGACGCGGAGAACGCCGCCGATTTCCGGGCCATGGTGATCGACACGCTCGGCATCGCGCCCGACGTGATCACCGGTGACGAAGAGGCGCGGCTGTCATTTACTGGCGCTGTCCGTGGCCTGGCGCACGCTGAACCGCCTTTCCTGGTCGCCGACATCGGCGGTGGCTCGACGGAGTTGGTCCTCGGCTCCGAAACTGTCGACGCGGCGCGGTCGGTCGACGTCGGCTGCGTGCGCATGACGGAGCGTCACCTCCACGACGATCCGCCGACGGCCGACCAGATCGCCGCGGCGGAGAAGGACATCGTCGAGGCAATCACGCTCGCGCGGGAGACGGTGCCGGTGGAACGCGCCCGGACCTTCGTCGGGCTGGCCGGATCGGTCACCACCGTGGCCGCGCTCGCGCTGCACCTCCCCGAGTACGACTCCGAGCGCATCCACCACTCGCGGATCAGCTACCAGCAGGTCGCCGACGTCACGGCATCGCTGCTCGCCGCGACCAGGGCCGAGCGGGCCGCGCTGCCCGTCATGCACCCCGGCCGCGTCGACGTGATCGGGGCCGGGGCGCTGGTGCTCCGCGTGCTGATGGAGCAGGTCGGCGCCGCCGAGGTGGTCGCGTCCGAGCACGACATCCTCGACGGCATCGCGTACTCGGCGTCGGCGTTAACCGTGTTGACCCGGTCGGACCAGCCGGACGTACCGGTTAGGCGGCCGGCGTCGAGCAGCACGGGGCGTCCACTATGGAGCAGTGCGCTCAGGCGGGTCGCGCCGTCCGCCGTCGCCAGCGGAGTGTCGAGCGCAACGGGCCCGTGTCGACCCCGGTCAGCATGCCTGCGACCCGCTGCGCCACCTCCTCGTGGTCGAGCAACTCGCTGACGAGTGCGCGCAGCGGAGCCACGTCCGCGCTTGGATCCATCAGCGCGAGCTGCGCGCGGGTGTTGTGGACGACGCCCTGGCCCGCCGGTCGGCGTTCGGCCTCGTACGTGTCGAGCAGCCCAGGCGGCGCCGTACTGCGGACCTCAGCGGCGAGCTTCCAGCCGAGGTTGACCGCATCCTGGAGGCCGAGGTTGAGGCCCTGCCCGCCGATCGGGAAGTGGCTGTGCGCGGCATCGCCGGCCAGCAGGATGCGGCCGTCGCGGTAGCGGTCCGCGAGCCGCGCGGCGTCGGTGAACACCGAGAGCCAGGTGGCGCTGTGGGCGCCCAGGTCGGATCCACAGACGCGACGCAGGCTGGCGCGCAGCTCGTCCAGGGTGGACGGTGCCCGGCGGCGCCGAACTCGGTGGTGACGACCCGTGCACACCCGGCTGCAGCTCGGCGCAGAAGAGCAGCCCCGTAGCGGTACGCCAGTGCGGGCCTGCACCGCGCGGGAGCGCGTCCGGATCGTCGAGGACGACGTCGCCGAGCCGGCAGACGGCCGTCCCACCGGTGCCGGGGTAGCCGATACCGGCGGCAGTCCGCACGGTGCTCTGGGCGCCGTCGCAGCCGACGAGGTACCGGCCCCGTAGCTGGTAGTCGCCGTGCGGACCGGTGACGTCGACCGTGACGCTGTCCGCGTCCTGGCGTGCGCTGTGGATCGTGTGGCCGCGCCGGAACGGCACGCCGAGTTCGGCGGCGCGCGTGGTGAGGATCGACTCGGTGTCTGCCTGGGAGATCGCCAGGCCGTACGGGTGGTCGGTGCGGGTGCGGTCGAGGGTCAGCCAAGGGTCGAGCCCGGCGAACTGGATGCCCGGCCACGTACGGCGACCGGCGGTGAACCGCTCCAGCAGTCCACGCCGGTCGAGTAGGTCGAGCGTGCGGGCGTTGAGGCCGAAGGCCTTCGAGTGGCCGGACGGTTCGGCGAGCCGTTCGAGGACGACCGTCGAGACGCCGGCCAGGCCGAGTTCGGCGGCGAGCAGGGCGCCGACAGGACCAGCGCCGGCGATGATGACGTCGATGTTCACAGGTAGTGACTCCGTTAAGGCATGGCGCGTGACGTGACGCGCACGAGGAAGGGGCATAGCGGGAACTCGCCGGCGACGCGGTGCGTGCGGGCGCTACGTGTTCTCCGAACGGCAGCCGGTTGCGCTGCCGCCCCCTACGGTCCTCGTTGCCTCCTTAAGCTTGTGCAGCCGACGCTAGCACCAGGCGGCTCGTTGCTACCGGGGTAATACCGCAGGTAGCATCGCTGGTATGAAGGTCAGTGTGAGCCTGCCCGACTCCGACGTGGAGTTCCTCGACGCGTACGCCCGCGACCAGGGTTACGGGTCGCGCTCGGCTGCCCTGCATGAGGCCGTCCGGCTGCTCCGGGCCGCCGAACTCGGCGACGCATACGCGGACGCCTGGCGCGAGTGGTCCGACTCCGGCGAAGCGGATCTGTGGGAGTCCGTCACGGGCGACGGCTGATGCGGCGTGGTGAGATCCGGCTGGTCGACCTCGATCCCGTGCGGAACGGTGAGGCGAACAAACGGCGCCCTGCGGTGATCGTGAGCAACGACGGCGCCAACGCCACTGCCGCCCGGCTCGGTCGCGGAGTCGTGACGGTGGTTCCGGTGACATCAAGCGTCGCGCGCGTGTACCCGTTCCAGGTCAGGCTGCCAGTGGCGGACACTGGCCTCGCGCGCGAGTCCAAGGCCCAGGCCGAGCAGGTCCGATCAGTCGCCGTGGAGCGGATCGGTGTCCGGCTCGGCGCGCTCCCGCCCGCACTCCTCGCCCAGCTCGACCAGGCCCTGCGGCTCCATCTCGCGCTGTAGCGCCACCGCCACCGCCACCGCCACCGCCACCCGCACCCCGAACCGAGCACCGCCACCGTGCCCGAACCGTACTTGCGGGACAAATTGGGGCACGGGTGCCCGACGTAGGCACGGCTTCCCGAAAAGTCCGGTTCCGCCCCGGCCCGCCGCCATCAGCCCAGAGGTACCGCGCTGTTGCCACTACTTCGTACTGCATAGTAGTGTGGCTAGCGGGAAAGGGGGTGCCCGGGTGGACACCACGCAGCTCCTGAAGGGAGTGCTCGACCTGGCCGTCCTCGCGGTACTCCGCGACGACGACGGCTACGGGTACGACATCGTCCGGCGGTTGCGCTCGGCGGGTATCGAGGAGGTGGGCGACGCGTCGGTCTACGGCACGCTGCGGCGCCTCTACCAGGCGGGCTGCCTCAGCTCCTATGTGGTGCCGAGCGACGAGGGTCCGCACCGCAAGTACTACGGCATCAACGACGCCGGGCGAGCCCAGCTCGACGCATCGGCCAAGACGTGGCGATCGTTCGCCCGCACGATGGACGCTCTCGTGAGCGCACCAGGGGAGGCAGTCGCATGAACGCGACAACGGCACGGGGTGCCACCGCTGAGCAGTACCTGGACAGGGTCCGCGCGGCCCTGGCGGACCTGCCCATCGACGAACGCGAGGAGCTGCTGGAGGACCTTCCGGCACACCTCGCCGACGTCGCTGCCGAGTCGGACGGCGCGCTGGAGGAGCGTCTCGGCAGCCCCGAGGAGTACGCGGCCGAGCTGCGTGCCTCCGCCGGACTGGCGCCGCCTACGGCGGGCGCGGGGAACGGCGTGCGGGGTACCCGGCGGCTCGCGGAGTTCTCGGCCGCGGTGGACCAGTGGCCGGCGTGGCAGCGGTTCCGGGCGTTCGCGCCGTCGCTGCGTCCTGGCTGGTGGGTCCTGCGCGGATACCTCGTCGCGCTCGCGCTCGCGGCGGGCACGACGGACATGGGTCACTACGGCGTGAGCGTCGAGCCCGACGGGGACTTGTTCCTCTTCCTTCCGTTCGCGGCGCTGGTGATCTGGGCGTCGGTGTGGCTCGGCCGGCAGAGCAGCGGGTGGCGGGGTGGGCGTCGCGCGGCGATGTACGCGTTGAACGGCGCCGTCGTGGTAGTCGCGCTCGCTCTTGCCACGGTGGCAGCCAGCCCGCGTATCGACGAGGCCACCGCCCTACTACAGCCCCGGCCCCGACGCCGGGCCGCTCAGCGGGCTGGAGGACGTCTACGTTTACGACCGCAACGGGCAGCCCCTGCACGACGTGCGGCTCTACGACGAGTTCGGCAACCCGATCCAGCTGCCCGGTCAGCCGCTGGTCCGGGAACGCGCGGATGGCTCGGGCGTGGAGACCAACGTGTACCCGCGCGGCACGTACGGCACCGTTCCGCCGGCCGAGGGATACTCGCCGGCCAACGAGCCGCCGCCGAGCGTCCCGCCGCTGCTGCCCCGCCCGCCGGCCGCCGCCTCGCCGGCACCTTCAGCCGAGCCGTCGCCGTCACCCAGTGTGATCCCATCCGCGAGCCTGTCGCCAAGCCCGACCCGCTGAGCCCCCGCGCCGAACAGAACCCGATTGCTCTCAGTACCTGCACTATCGCGGACAGCGCATGTGATCTCTGACCGAACTGGTTCCCCATGCCGGTAATGAGTGGTTGAGTACCCACACCTGACAGTGCGGTGAGGGGAGTCCGGCGTGGGTGACATGGTGACTTTTCCGAGCAACGGTGGCACGTCCGACGGGTATCTCGCACTGCCGGCGAACGGCACCGGCCCTGGCGTCGTGGTGATCCAGGAGTGGTGGGGGCTGGTCGGTCACATCACGTCCGTCGCGGATCGGCTCGCCGCCGAGGGGTTCGTCGCGCTCGCACCCGACCTCTTCCACGGCGCGCACACGGGCGAACCCGACGAGGCGATGCGACTGATGATGGGTCTCGCCATGGACCAGGCCGCCAAGGACATGTCCGGCGCCGCGCAGTACCTGGCGAAGCGGCCCGAGTGCACCGGCAGGGTCGGCGTGCTGGGGTTCTGCATGGGCGGCAGCCTGGCGCTCTGGTCGGCCTCCCTCAGCGACGAGCTGCACGGCGGCGGTCGGCTTCTACCCGGCGATCCCGTGGGAGCGGATGAACCCCACCTGGGAGTCCTACGCCGGCAAGTCCGCGCTCATCCACTGCTCGGAGGAGGACGGCACGTCGGCGGCGCCCGGCATCCAGACCGCGCGCCAGGCGATCGAGGCGGCCGGCGGCGAGTGCACCGTCTACGACTACCCCGGCACGCACCACGCGTTCTTCAACGACGACCGCCCCGAGGTCTACGCGCACGACGCCAGCACCGTCGCGTGGGCACGCACGCTGGAGCTGTTCCGCACGAAACTGGCCTGACCCCCGCGCCGACTTTCGGATTTTTGGGGGTCACGCGGCCGCACGAACCCCAAAAATCCGAAAGTCGTTGCCAATGACGCCCGGCTGGCCGGCCAGAAGCAGCGTCGTGGCTGGTGTGATGCCCGTCGCCCGTCCGGCCGCCACTGCACGGCAGGATGGTGGCATGCCCCTGGAGTACCTGCACCGCACCGGGCCGATCGCCGCGAGCCCTGCCGACGTGGCCACGTTCGCCGCGGACGCACGCGACCTCACCGAGCTTGATGCGGCGGTGGCGGCGTGCCGCGCCTGCGCGCGGCTGGTCGACTGGCGCGAGCAGGTCGCGAGGGAGAAGCGCGCGTCGTTCGCCGACCAGACCTACTGGGGACGTCCGGCGCCCGGTTTCGGCCCCCCGGACGCACGCATCGGGGTGCTCGGCCTGGCCCCGGCTGCGCATGGGGCGAACCGCACCGGTCGGGTCTTCACCGGCGACCGCAGCGGCGACTGGCTCTACGCCGCGCTGCACCGTGCCGGCCTGGCGAACCAGCCCACGAGCGTGTCCGTCGACGACGGGCTGGAGCTGATCGACACCCGCATCCTCGCCGCGGTCCGGTGCGCCCCGCCGGCCAACAAGCCCACCACGGGCGAGCGTGACGCGTGCCGGCCGTGGCTCGATCGCGAGCTCGCGCTGTTGCCGTCCCTGAAGGTGATCGTCGTCCTTGGTGGTTTCGGCTGGACGGCGCTGTGGCCGGCGTTGCGCAGCCTGGGCGTGCCCGTGCCGTCGCCGCGCCCGGGGTTCGCGCACGGCGTCGAGGTGGCGCTGCCGGGCCTCACCCTGCTGGGCTGCTACCACGTCAGCCAGCAGAACACGTTCACCGGACGCCTCACCGAACCGATGCTCGACGCGGTCTTCGCCCGTGCCAAAGCACTCCGCGGTTGACCCGCGTCACAGCACTCGACCGCGCTTCTGAATCGTGTCCGCCGTCACGTGTGTCCACACTCTCACCACAGCGAACTCACAGCGGCGGATTACTAGTCTGGAAGACATGAGCGCTAAGCCGCACATCCTCATCGTCGGCGGTGGATACGTCGGGATGTACACCGCCCTCCGGCTCCAGAAGAAGGCGCGCGGCGCCGACATCACGGTCGTCGACCCGCAGCCTCACATGACCTACCAGCCGTTCCTGCCTGAGGCGGCGGCTGGCAACGTCTCCCCGCGTCATGTGGTGGCGCCGCTGCGCAAGGCGCTTCGCCGCAGTCACATCGTCACCGGCTCGATCGTGGGCATCGACTCGAAGCGCAAGGTCGCCGTGCTCAAGTCGATCGCGGGCGACCAGCGCGAGCTGAGCTACGACCACATCGTCGTCGCGCCCGGTTCCGTCTCCCGCACGCTGCCGATCCCGGGGCTCAAGGAGAACGCGGTCGGCTTCAAGACCATCGGCGAGGCGATCTACCTGCGCAACCACGTCCTGGGCCAGCTCGACGTCGCGGCCTCGACGGACGACAAGGAGATCCGCGCCAAGGCGCTGACCTTCGTCTTCGTCGGCGGCGGCTACGCCGGTATCGAGGCGCTCGCGGAGCTGGAGGACATGGCCAGGGACGCGATCAAGTTCTACCCGGAGCTGGAGCAGCACGACATGCGCTGGGTGCTCGTCGAGGCGAGCCAGCGGATCCTGCCCGAGGTCGGCCCCGACATGGGCGTCTACACCGTCCAGCGGCTGCTCGACCGCGACATGGACCTGCGCCTCAACACCCGGCTGGAGTCCTGCGTGGACGGCCACGTGGTGCTGAGCGACGGCGACACGATGGAGGCCGGCACGATCGTGTGGACGGCCGGCGTCAAGGCCAGCCCGATGCTCGCCAACACCGACCTGCCGCTGGACGAGCGCGGCCGGGTGCACTGCCTGGCCACCATGCAGGTCGCGACCGCCGACGGCACGGTCGTCGACGGGGCCTGGAGCGCCGGTGACTGCGCCGCCGTCCCGGACCTCACCAGCGACGTGCCCGGCGCCACCTGCTCGCCGAGCGCGCAGCACGCCGTCCGGCAGGCGAAGGTGCTGGGCGAGAACATCGCCGCTGTGATCAACGGCGCGCAGCCCAAGGAGTACCGGCACAAGCACGTCGGGTCGGTGGCCAGTCTGGGCCTGCACAAGGGCGTCGCGCAGGTCTACGGCGTCAAGCTCAAGGGCGTGCTCGCCTGGCTCATGCACCGCACGTACCACATGAGCCGCGTGCCCACCCTCAACCGGAAGATCCGCGTCGTCGCCGACTGGACACTGGCGCTGTTCCTCAAGCGCGAGGTCGTCTCGCTCGGCCAGCTGCACGAGCCGCGGGAGAGCTTCGAGCAGGTCGCCGTCTCCGCACCCGCCAAGACGCCCGCCAAGCCGCCCGCGAAGACTCCCGCCGAAACCACGTAACGCTTTCCGGTCCCCGCCCGATATTTCGAGCGGGGACCGGCCTACGTCGATTCCCGCTACTTCGGTAGAGCCGGGCTCGCTATTGCGCTGCCGCGTAGCGTGTTGAGCCAGGCCCGGGTGGTGTAAAGGCAGCCACGGCCGTCTTAAAAACGGCTGCCCGAAAGGGCGTGCGGGTTCGAGTCCCGCCCCGGGCACGTGCCGTCCCCGACCAGCCTGCAAAGTGTAGCTATTAGTAGTAGTATGCCCACTTTCGGTAGTGTGAGGACGCGCGGCGTAGGCCGTTCGGTCGATTCCTGTTCACCTGTGTATCGCCTGCCGGATGCATTGCTCTGTTTCGGACGAGTGCGCACATCACTCCGGATCGAGGCGGTCCGCGCTGCGAGGGCAGGGAGTCACAGGGGATGCCGGAACCCGGACGCGAACAGGTCAACGGAACGGCGCTGCCGTCCGGTGGCCCCTTCATCCCCGGGCAGGCGGGTGCGGCACACTTCGACCGTGATCGAGGTTTCGACGGCAACCGCAGCAGGAACTCCCGGATGAGCCGGCTGGGCGGCGACACCATCGAACTCGCGGTTCCGGTCACCACCCCGGCGCCGCGCGCTCCGGGGTCCGATCTGGTCAGTTCGCGTCGCGCTGTCCGCTCGCCGGCCAGCGAGTGGGAACACCGTTACGTCGCCTCGCTGGTGGCCATCGACGGGGTCATCGCGCTCGTCGCCGGCCTCACCGCGTTCGGTATCCGGTTCGGCAACAACCGCTCGCTGCCGCTGGAGTACATGGCCGCCAGCCTGATCTTCCCGCTCGCCTGGATCTGTGCCCTGACGTTCACCCGCGCCTACGAGCGCCGGTTCCTCTTCGTCGGCAACGAGGAGTACCGCCGGGTGCTCAACGGCGGCGTCGGCCTCACCGCCGCCCTCGCGCTGGTCTCCTACGCCGGTGACTTCCAGGTCGCCCGTGGCTACGTGGTCGTCGCGTTACCGCTGGTCACCATGGCGGGGCTGTCAGGCCGGTACCTGCGCCGCAGGCGACTTTTCAAACGACGTGCCCAGGGCGAGTGCATGCGCCGGGTCGTCGTCCTCGGGTACGAGCGTCCGGTCGCGGCGCTGGCCCGCCAGCTCGCCCGCGAGCGGTACCACGGCATGGAGGTCGTCGGGGCCTGCCTCCCGCCCGACCACGACAGCGGTACCCACATCGCGGAGGTCGAGCTTCCCGTCTACGGCACGTTCGACACGGTCGGCGACGCCATCTGCGCCGCGCGCGCGGACACGGTCGCCGTCCTGCCCTGTCCCGAGATGGACGCGTTCGCGCTGCGCCGCCTCTCCTGGGAGCTGGAGAAGACCGGTACCGACCTGGTCGTCACCAGCGCGCTGCTCGACGTCGCCGGCCCGCGCACCAGCATCCGCCCGGTCGACGGCCTGCCGATGCTCCACGTCGAACCCGCCGAGCTGACCGGCGCCCGCAGGCTCACGAAGGCGGCGTTCGACCGCGTGGTGTCCGGGATCGCGCTGGTCCTGATCGCGCCGCTACTCGGCCTGCTGTGCGCCGCGGTCCGATTGACGAGTTCGGGCCCCGCCTTCTTCACGCAGATCCGGGTCGGCCGGGACGGGCGCGAGTTCACGATCTACAAGCTCCGCACCATGTACGCCGACGCCGAGGAGCGCCTCGCCGAGCTGGCCGCCCAGAACGAGCACGACGGGCTGCTGTTCAAGATCCGCGACGATCCGCGAATCACACCGGTCGGCAAGTTGCTCCGCCGCTACTCCCTCGACGAGTTGCCGCAGCTCGTCAACGTCTTCCTCGGCCACATGAGCCTGGTCGGCCCGCGCCCGCCGCTGCCGTCCGAGGTCGCGCAGTACCCACAGGATCTGCTCCGCCGTCTCGCCGTCAAACCCGGCATCACCGGGCTGTGGCAGGTCAGCGGCCGGTCCAACCTGTCCTGGGAGGACACCGTCCGTCTCGACCTGCGCTACGTCGAGAACTGGTCGCTCACGTTCGACCTCGTGATCCTGCTGCGTACAGTGTCAGCCATCCTGCGTACGTCCGGGGCGTACTAGCGTCTACCTGCAGGCACGTCACCGGGCATCGTTCGGTCGAGCCCGGGTAGTCCGCAAGGGTGGAATCACACGACCGGGTACCGCAGGTGGCGGCGGAGGCGGACAATCCGGTGAGAACGACGCCCGGACAGCGGGTACGGAAGGAACTACGCATGGATTCGAGCACGGGAGCGGGCGCTCCGGCGCTGGATGCGGCCGGCCTGATAACGGCGGTACGTCACCGCTGGTGGGTTCTGGTCGTCGGCGCAGTGCTCGGCGTGGTCGCAGCGGTCGCCGCGGTCCAGCTGATGCCGTCCACGTACCGCACCACCACCACCGTGCTGATCACGCCGACGGGCGCCGAGGGTGCCGCTGTCACCGCCCAGTCGCGCGACAAGCTGATCAACCTGGAGACCGAGGCGCAGATCCTGGTCAGCGCCACCGTCGCCGAGCGGGTCAAGAAGACGCTCGGCAGCCCGCTGACAGCCGCTGTGCTGGCGGAGCACATCAGCGTCGAGGTACCGCCGAACACCACGCTGCTCGCGGTCAGCGCCACGGCCCCCACCGCTGTCGACGCGCAGAAGGAGTCGCGGGCGTTCGCCGACGAGTACCTCAAGCTGCGCGCGGAGGTGGCTCAGTCGGCGATCGACGCCCAGGCCAAGATCTTCCAGGCGCGGATCACCGAGACGACGAAGCGGCTCCAGGCCGTCTCGGGTCAGAGCGTCACGCTGCCGGACAACTCGCCTGACCGGGCGTACGCCGAGCTTCAGCAGCGCATCCTCGTCGACCAGATCACCGACCTCTCCGACGAGCTGAGCAAGCTGCAGGCCATCACCGTGACGCCCGGCCGCGTGCTGAACCTCGCCGGCCTCCCGGAGAACCGCCAGCAGCCCGGGTCGACTGTGTACCTGGCCGCCGGCCTGCTGCTCGGGCTGGTGCTCGGCCTGGCCGCCACGCTCCTGCTCGCCCGCCTCGACCGGCACATCCGCTGGCCCGGCGACATCGAGGCGCTCGGCCACGTCCCGCTGCTCGGCGCGATCCCCTCGGCCGGGCACCAGGCGAAGAAGAAGGCGATGCTGCCGGCGGTGGCGCCCAGCGCCAGCCCGATCGGCCAGGCGTTCGGCCAGATCCGCAACGCGATCACCACCGCCCTGCCCGACCGCCCGGCCACCCTGCTCGTCGCCGGCACCGAGCCCGGCGCCGGTGCGAGCGTTGTGGCGGCCAACCTCGCCGTGGCGCTGGCCCGCTCGGGTGTGCCGGTGCTCATGGTCTGCGCCGACCTCGAAGGGTCCAGCACCGAACGGATGCTCGGCCTCGAAGGCATCACGCAGGTCAGGGGCCTGTCCGAGGCTCTGGTCACCGACGTCGACCCCGGCACGTTGCTGCGCGCCTCGCCGGCTGTGCGCGGGCTGTGGGTCCTCGGCACGGGTATCGCCAAGTCCGACGCCGCCGACCTGCTGCAATCCCGGCAGCTGGAGTGGGTGCTCAGCACGATCCAGAACGACTCGTACGTGGTCGTCGAGGCCCCGCCCACCTCCGGGGGCGCCGAAGCGCAGGCGATGGCCCGCCTGTGCGACGCCGCCGTGCTGGTGGTCGAGGCCGGCCGCAGCCGGCTGGACGCGCTCGACGAGGGCGCCCGCCAGATCTCCCGCGTCGGCACGCCGCTGCTCGGCGCGGTGATGGTGGAGCCGCAGCCTGGCCCCACCCGCCGCCCCCCGAAGGTGACGTCCAACTCGTCGTCCGGCCTCACCGACCTGACGCCGCCCTCCGTCCCGCCGGTCGTGCCGCAGACGCCGGCACAGCGCCGGGCCGCGTCGCTCTCCGCCGATCCCACCGTGGCGATCCGCCTGAGCGACCTGTCGTGGAACGCGACCGTGGCCACGCCCGAGGACGAGGAGGCCACGGTGATCGACGTCGAGCCCGTCGACCCGCCGGCCGAACTGCCCCCGGCGACCTCAGAGCCGCGACACTGCCCCCGGCGACCTCAGAGCCCGAGCCGGTCACGGACGACGAGAAGGTCGGTTCGTAGCTGGGCCGGCGCATCACGGGCGGCGGTGGCCGCTCTGTCTCAGCAGTGAACGGAAGGGGAACACGTGCGGTTGGACCAGGGCAGCGCGCCGTCGGTGACGGTGCTGATCCCGACGCATCAGCGTCCCGAGAAGGTCCGCCGGGCGCTGCGCAGTGTCGCCGCCCAGGAGTACACCGGTGAGCTGAAGGCGATCGTCGTCTTCGACCGCTCCGAGCCGGACCCCGCGCTGATCGAGGAGTTCGCGCCGCTGCCCGTGCGGGTGCTGGTCAACGACCGCAAGCCGGGCCTGTGCGGTGGGCGGAACACCGGCATCCTCGCCGCCGACACCGAGTTCGTCGCGTTCCTGGACGACGACGACGAGTGGCTCCCGGGCAAGCTCGCCGCCCAGGTCGAGGCACTGCTCGCCGAGCCGGACGCCGAGTTCGTCTCCACCAGCATGCTCGTCGACTTCCGCGGCACTCTCAGCGAACGCCTCGCCGGCCGTGACCGGGTCACCTACGACGAACTGCTGGCGTCGCGGATGGCCATGCTGCACTCCTCGTCGTACCTGATCCGCCGGTCCGCGCTCCTCGGCGAGCTGGGTCTGATGAGCGAGGAGATCCCCGGCGGCGTCTACGAGGACTGGGACGTGCTCCTGCGCGCCGCGCGCCGGCGGCCGATCGTCCACGTCGACCAGCCGCTCGTCCGCATCGAATGGGGCCGCTCCTCGTACTTCGACGAGCAGTGGGAGACGAAGGTCGCCGCGCTCAACTGGATCCTCGAGAACTACCCCGACCTGCGCAGCTCCAAGGTCGGCACCGGCCGCCTGCTCGGCCAGCTGGCGTTCGCGCAGGCCGCGCTGCGGCGCAGGCGGGAGGCGGCCGGCACGGCGATGCGGACGTTCCGCACGAACTGGCGGGAGCCGCGCGGTGTGCTCGCGCTGGCGGTCGCGGCCGGGCTGGTGTCGGCGTCCACGGTCATGCGCGTCCTGCACGAACGCGGGCGGGGGGTCTAGATGAAGCCCCGCAGCAGCACCCGCCAGGGCTGTACGGGCCGGCGCCCGTCGCGCACCGGTGGTCGCGCCCGCGGGCCGCTCATCGGCCGCACCGTCCCGGTCGACCTCGACGCTGAAACGAAGCGGTACCAGGAAGCGATCCGGCGCCTCAAGGGCCGTAGCGCCTAGGGTCTGCTTCGTATGTCCCGCCCGTAGCGAGGCGGATCTGGACGGGCCGCAGTAGGGCAGCGGACAAATGAAGCAGGCCCTGGTAGCGCGTAATGCGCCCTGATTGCGCGCGCTACGCTTGTGGTGCGGCCGGTGGTAGGCCAGCTGACAGCCTTCAAGGGGGCGACGTGAAGAGCAGCAATCCCGTGCTGGGCAGGCTCATCGAGCGGTCCGACCAGCACGCTTCGTTCCAGCGCACGACAGTTCAGCAGCCGTACGGCACGCCGCAGGGCTACGGGTCGCCCAGCCAGCCGCAGATGGGTGGTTTCGCACCCGAGCGCACGGGCCGGATGACCGTTGATGACGTGGTGATCCGCACTATCGGGCTGCTCGCGATCGTCGGCATCTCCGCCGCATTGGCGTGGAACCTGGTTCCGGCCCCGCCCGGCGGCACGATGATCCTGTGGGGCGCTGCGGGCATCGGCCTGGTCCTCGGCCTGGTCATCTCGTTCATGGGCATCACCAACCCGTTCCTGATCACGGGGTACGCCGCAGTTCGAGGGCGTGCTGGTCGGCGTGATCAGCCAGATCTACGAGACCTTCTATAACGGCATCGTCATGCAGGCCGTCGTCGCTGACGTTCGGCATCTTCTTCGGCATGGCCGCGCTCTACAAGTTCAGGGTCATCCGCGCCACGCCCACGTTCGTCAAGTGGGTCATCGGCGCCGTGATCGGCCTGTTCCTGCTCATGCTGGTCAACTTCGGGCTCGCGATCTTCGGCGTGAACGAGGGCACCGGCCTCGGCCTGCGGGCCGGCGTCACCGGCGATGTCGGCTGGCTGGCGTGGGCGTTCAGCCTGGTCTGCATCGGTGTCGCGTCGCTGACCTTCATCCTCGACTTCAAGGCGATCGAGGACGGCGTCAACGCGGGTGTCGACCAGAAGTACGCCTGGTACGCCTCATTCGGCATCCTCGTCGGCCTGATCTGGCTGTACTTCGAGATCCTCCGCTTCCTCTCCTACCTCCGCCGCTGATCCGACACCAGTCCGAGGAGCCGGCGACGCGGCTGCATGTCGCGTTCGACCGGCTCCTCGGCCAGATCTCGCACTGGACGCCCGCCCGGTACGGTGTGGCGTCCAGCGGCGTGACCAAGGGCGACACGTTGTACGTGCTGGTGCAGCGCCTCGCCGATCTCGCCGCCGACGCGGAGGGAGAGCCGCGCCGCACCGTGCCGCGGCTGGAGAACGACACTGCGCTGCCGCACCAACTGTCGGTGCTGGTCAACGATCTGGCGGCGGCGGGCAAGCCGGACGCGCTGAGCGCGGCGGCGGCGGCCATTGTCGCCGCGTCACACAGGCTGTAAACCGGTTGGGCGATCTTTCTGGCGTCATAGCGCCAGAAAGATCGCCCAAACCACTTAGGGCCTGTCTCGAAGTCCCTCTACCGGCTGCGCCGCGTCCCAGACGACGCCCTGCGGCGTTGTCGCTCCGTCCGGATACAAGAAACGTATCCGGACGAACCTCCGCCTTGCCGGACGCCGCCTGGAACTCGGCTCGCTCGGTCAGGGACTTCGAGACAGGCCCTAGCTGAGCCGCTCGAGCACCATCGCCATGCCCTGGCCACCGCCGACGCACATCGTCTCCAGGCCGAACTGCTTGTCGTGGAACTGGAGGCTGTTGATGAGCGTGCCGGTGATGCGGGCGCCGGTCATGCCGAACGGGTGACCCACTGCGATGGCGCCGCCATTGACGTTCAGCTTGTCGAGCGGGATGCCGAGATCCTTGTAGGACGGGATCACCTGGGCGGCGAACGCCTCGTTGATCTCGACCAGGTCGATGTCGTCGATCGTCATACCTGCCAGCGCGAGGGCCTTCTTCGACGCCTCGACTGGGCCGAGACCCATGATCTCGGGGGAGAGGCCGGACACGCCGGTGGAGACGATCCGCGCGAGCGGCGTGAGCCCGAGCTGTGCGGCCTTCTCGCCGCTCATGATGACCACGGCGGCGGCACCGTCGTTGAGCGGGCAGCAGTTGCCTGCGGTGACCCGCCCGTCCGGCCGGAACACCGGGTTGAGCCCGGCCACGGCCTCCAGCGTGACGCCAGCGCGCGGGCCGTCGTCGGTGCTGACGACCGTGCCGTCCGGCGTGGTGACCGGGGTGATCTCGCGTGCCCAGAAGCCGTCGGCGATCGCCTTCTCGGCGAGGTTCTGCGAGCGGACGCCGAACTCGTCCATCTCCTCGCGGCTGACGCCCTTGGCCTGGGCGAGGTTCTCGGCGGTCTGGCCCATCGCCATGTACGCGTCCGGCACGACGCCGTTCTCGCGCGGGTCGACCCAGGTCTGCCCGCCGGCCGCGAACGTCTCGGTGCGGGCGCGGGCCTCGTCGAAGATCGGGTTCATGGTGTCGGGCAGCGAGTCAGAGTTGCCCTTGGCGAACCGGGACACCATCTCGACGCCTGCCGAGATGAACACGTCGCCCTCGCCGGCCCTGATCGCGTGCAGCGCCATGCGGCTGGTCTGGAGGCTGGACGAGCAGTACCGGGTGAGCGTGACGCCGGGCAGCTGGTCGTAGCCGAGCTGCACCGCGACGATGCGCGCCATGTTGAACCCCTGCTCGCCGCCGGGCAGGCCGCAGCCGAGCATGAGGTCGTCGATGTCGTTCGGGTCGAGCGCGGGGACCTTGTCGAGCGCCGTCCTGATGATCGTCGCGGTCAGGTTGTCCGCACGCAGATCCTTCAGGGAGCCTTTGAACGCGCGGCCGATCGGCGAGCGTGCGGTCGCGACGATGACGGCGTCGCGGGGCGACGGTGCGGCCACGATGGCCTCCTCAGGGCTGACAGTTAACCGGCTGGTAACTAGGGACGCTAGCGCAGCGGGAGCGGTGTCTCATTGTGGCCTCCACAACACTTACTGCCCCGCAGCCTGCCGCCGCCCCCGCCGGATCGAACCGGACTGTTCCGGTATTGGCGCCCAAACCGGACGCGCGATACCGCCAAAACCCCGACAGTTGGGGATCCCACGATCAGCGAGTGGCGCGCACCGTGCGTGCCGCCTCGTAGACGGCGGGGTACAGGGCCAGCGCCCAGAGCTGGTAGCCGTCGGCCGACGGGTGGAAGCTGTCCTCGCTGAGGGTGCCCGGGTCGGCGCGGAACACGGGCCCTGTGCGGGCGGCCAGGTCGACGGCGACCCCACCGGCCTGCACCGCGGCCTGCTCGGACACGACCGCGACCCGCCGCCCCGCCCATCCGACCAGCTCGCGCAGGGGCTGAGCGAAGTTGCGTGCCGCGCCAAGGTCGGGGCAGGTTCCGACGACGACCGCGCTGCCCGCCTCGCGGAGCCGCCGGACCGCGCCGGCGATGTGCCGTTCGACGTCATCGAGCGGGGTGAAGTGGATCGCATCGTTGGAGCCGATGAGGACGACCGCGATGTCGGGGGCGCGGCGGACCAGCGCTCGGGACACCTGCGGCGCCAGGTCGGCGGCGCGGGAGCCGGTCACCGCCACCGAGTCCAGCTCGACCCGGCGCCCCGTAGAGGCGATGAGCTCGGAGAGCCGCCCGCCGACGGTCTCCTCTGTCTCCTCGACGCCGAGGCCCACTGCGGACGAGTCACCAAGCATCAGCAGCCGTAGCGACGGCCGGCCGGCGTCGCCGAACGATCCGGAGACGGTCGGGGCGAGATCCGATGAGACGTACTGCCGGCGCGCAGCGACCCAGCCCTCCACGGCCAGCACGGTCAACCCCACAAGCCCAGCGGCGAGGACCCCGCCAGCACCCCGCAGGAGCAAACGCCGTGCCGTCACCGCGCCCCCTAGGTCTGTCGTTCACAGGTCATGCCCTACCGCACAGGACGCCGCTGGACGCCGCCTGAGCCTCGGCTGGCGGCGACGGGCGAGCCCGTGAAGGCAGACCCTAGACCGCAGCCTTTCCGCGGGGACCATCTTGGTCTACCGAGGGGTCTTCGGGCGAGTTCGTAAACAGCCGGATCCGGTGACGCAGCTCGACCCAGCGACTGCGCCCGGCGCCGGTCGGCGCGGACAGCTCGGTACCGGCCTCGTGCACGGCCTCGACGGCGGCCTGCGCGAGCGGCAGCACGCCTTCACCGCGAGCCTTGACCGGCGCGGCCGTCGGGCTCTCGCCGTACCCGAGCGCGGCGGCGAGTGACGGCAGCAGTGCGGCGGCGGCGCTGGCGTAGCCGGTGGCCGACGGGTGGAACCGGTCGGCGGAGAACATCTGGTCGGGGCGCGCGGCGAACTCGGGGCCGAGCAGGTCGCCGAAGGAGACCGTACGGCCGCCGGACTCCACGACGCCGATCGTCTGTGCGGCGGCGAGCTGGCGGCTCAGCTGGCGGGCGATCCAGCGCAGCGGCGGCTGGATCGGTTGGATCGTGCCCAGGTCGGGGCAGGTGCCGACGGTGACCTCTATGTCCGCGGCGACAAGCCGGCGCACCGCGCGTACCAGGTGTCCGACGGCGACCTGTGGCTTCACCCGGTGCGTGACGTCGTTGGAGCCGATCAGGATGGCGGCGACGTCCGGACGGTGCGGCAGCACCGCGTCCACCTGAGCGTGCAGGCCCTCGCTCTCGGAGCCGACCACGGCGACGCAGATCAGGCGGACCGGCCGGTGCGCGACCTGGGCCAGTCCGGCGGCCATCAGCGCACCGGGGGTCTCGCGGGGGAGCGCGGCGCCGAGCCCGGCCGCGCTGGAGTCGCCGAGGACGGCCAGCGTCAGGGGTTCGCCGGAGAACTCCGTGCCGAACAGTCCGTCGGCGGCGGGCGGCGCGCTGCCAGGCGGCGGGATGATACGGCGCGCGTACTTCGCCTGACCAACCAGCACCGCGGCGAACATCGCCCCCACAAGGCCAATGCCGCCACCGCCGTAAGCTGCCTTGACCGCGATACGTCGCGCCTGCGAGGCTCGGCTCACGCGCTCACCCCCTAGATCTCCCCGTTCGAGGCTAACCACCGTGCGCCTCAACCAGGCTACGGCGCGTGCGTGTCCTCGATCACTCCAGTTTCTGGGCTGAGGTAGGTACCTGTCCGGCTGTGTCGCGAACTTGTCAGCCGGCCCGGTCGGGACCCGCGCGCTCGATCGTGAACAGCACGGCGAGACGCTGCTCGCTCCGCATCGCCGCGCGGTACTCGTCCCAGTCCGGATGCTCGCCGGACAAGCTGCGGTAGTACTCGATGAGCAGGTCCATCGCGTCGGGCAGGTGCACCAGCTCGGCCGAGCAGTCGACCTGGATCCAGCGGCCGAAGAACGTGTCGGGCAGCACGCACAGCGACGCGCGCGGATCCCTGATCAGGTTCTTCGTCTTGAACGCGGTCTCCCGGGTGCTCATCACCAGCCGGCCGTCGTCGCCCACAGAGACGAGCACCGGCGACATCTGCGGGCGCCCGTCCGCCCGCCAGGTAGACAGCACCGCGCGGGGCTGTGCCCTCACCACGTCCAGCGCTTCGTTCAGTTCCATTTCGCACCCCCATGTCGGTGATGTCGTCCATGTTTGCCCGTAACGCTCTAAGCGTCCACGTCTGCGGGAGTGTCACCCGTGCGGCGCCGCCTCGACGCCGCCGCCCCGGCGGACGGACCCGCTGGCGGCGATTAGGCTGGTGAGGCGGTAGTCCCGGCAGTGTGGCCGGTCCCGCATGTGCACCGGAAGGTTCGTGCAGTGCGCTACTACGACTCTCTCGTCGACCTGTTCGGCAACACGCCGCTGGTCAAGCTCCGCTCGGTGACCGAAGGCCTCCAGGCCACGGTGCTCGCCAAGGTCGAGTACTTCAACCCCGGCGGTTCCGTGAAGGACCGCATCGCGCTCCGGATGATCGAAGCCGCCGAGAAGTCCGGGGAGCTGAAGCCCGGCGGCACGATCGTCGAGCCCACCAGCGGAAACACCGGTGTCGGGCTGGCGATCGTCGCCCAGACCAAGGGCTACAAGTGCGTCTTCGTCTGCCCGGACAAGGTCTCGCAGGACAAGATCAACGTGCTCCGCGCGTACGGAGCCGAGGTCGTGGTCTGCCCCACGGCGGTCGCTCCCGAGCACCCCGACTCGTACTACAACGTGTCCGACCGGCTCGTCCGCGAGATCCCCGACGCGTGGAAGCCCGATCAGTACTCCAACCCCGAGGGCCCCGCGTCGCACTACCACTCCACCGGCCCCGAGGTATGGGCCGACACCGACGGCAAGGTGACCCACTTCGTCGCCGGCATCGGCACCGGCGGCACGATCTCCGGCACCGGGCAGTACCTGAAGGACGTGTCGAAGGGTGCGGTCAGGATCATCGGCGCCGACCCCGAGGGCTCCGTGTACTCGGGCGGCACCGGCCGTCCGTACCTGGTCGAGGGCGTCGGCGAAGACTTCTGGCCCACCGCCTACGACCGCGTCGGTCCCCGACGAGATCATCGCGGTCAGCGACAAGGACTCGTTCGAGATGACCCGCCGCCTCGCCCGCGAGGAGGGCCTGCTCGTCGGCGGCTCCTGCGGCATGGCCGTCGTCGCCGCGCTGCGACGTCGCCGAGCGCCTCGGCCCCGACGACGTCGTGGTCGTGCTCCTGCCCGACTCCGGCCGCGGCTACCTGTCGAAGATCTTCAACGACGACTGGATGGCCGACTACGGCTTCCTGACCAGCCCGGAGCAGACCCTCGTCGGCGACGTGCTGCGCCGCAAGAGCGGTGACATGCCGCAGCTCGTGCACGTCCACCCTAACGAGACGATCCGCGAGGCCATCGACGTGCTCCGCGAGTACGGCGTCTCGCAGGTGCCCGTCGTCAAGGCCGAGCCGCCCGTCATGAGCGCCGAGGTCATCGGCTCCGTCGTCGAACGCGACCTGCTCGACGCCCTCTTCGAAGGCAAGGCCAACCTCGCCGACGCCCTGGAGCGGCACATGTCCGAACCGCTGCCGATGATCGGCGCAGGCGAACCCGTCTCCGCCGCCATGCACGCCCTCGAACACGCCGGCGCCGCCGTGGTGCTCGACGACGGCAAGCCGGTCGGCGTCCTCACCCGCCAAGACCTCTTGGCTTATCTGGCCCACTGAGGCACACGTCTCGCCGCCCGCTCCGCGGCTTGCGTGCCCTAGCACGCGGCGCCTTGTGCGCGGGCGGCGATACGCGCACCTCAGCGGGCTCCAGGTTTAGATCAAGAGCTTTCAAAGCTTTGTTTATTACGGCGGCGGGCTGGGTCCTTACGGCGCGGTGGCTGGTGTGGTGGACCGTCGCCCGTCGCTGGTTGGTGGCCGCTCGTTTAAGCTCGGCCGACAGCAGGCGACCAGTCAGGGAGGTGCGGTGGATCTCGACGCGTACGTGTCGGAGCACACCGCCGAGTGGCGCCGGCTCGAGGAACTGGTCGCGCGGCGCAGGCTGTCGGCATCCGAGGCCGACGAGCTGATCACGCTCTACCAGCGCACCGCCACTCACCTCTCCGCCGTGCAGAGCCGCACGCCTGACCCGGCGCTCGTCGGACGGTTGTCCCGGCTGGTGTCGCGGGCGCGGGCGGCAGTGGCCGGCAGCTCGGCTCCGGCATGGTCGGGCGTCGCGCGGTTCTTCACCGTCACGTTCCCCGTGGCGGTGTTCCGCGCGTGGCCCTGGTGGTGCGCCGTCGCCACCGGGTTCTCGCTGGTCTCGTTCGCGCTCATCGCCTACGTCGGCGCGCACCCCGAACTGGCCAGCCGCCTCGCCACCGACGAGGAGCTGCGGCAACTCGTCGAGCACGACTTCGCCAACTACTACTCCGAGCACGCCGCCCAGAACTTCGCCCTGCGCGTCTGGACGAACAACGCGCTCGTGTCGGCCATCGTCATCGTCGGCGGCATCATCCTGCCGCTGGCGTTCTTCATCCTGTTCAACAACGCCGTGAGCGTCGGCGTCACGGGCGGCATCATGGTCGCCTACGGCCGCGCCGACGTGTTCTTCGGCCTGATCATCCCGCACGGACTGCTGGAGCTCATGGCCGTGTTCGTCGCGGGCGGCGTCGGCATGCGGGTCGGCTGGTCGTGGATCTCGCCCGGCCGCACCCGCACGCGCTCGCAGGCCCTCGCCGAGACCACTCGCGAGGCGGTGATGGTGGCACTGGGGCTCGTCGTCGTGCTGCTGATCAGCGGAGTCATCGAGGCGTTCGTGACACCGTCGCCGCTGCCCACGTGGGCGCGCATCACGATCGGCGCCGTCGCGTTCGTGGCGTTCCTCGCGTACGTGCTGTTCTTCGGCCGGCGCGCGGCTCGGGCCGGCGAGACCGGCGACCTGGAGGCGGGCATGCGGGAGGACCTGGCACCAGTGGTCTAGGTCCACCCGCGCCCGCCGGTTAGCGCCCGACGCCAGGCAGGTCAGACGCAGTTGCCACACACGTCGATCGGGCCGTCGCCCTCGCCGGTCGGCGGCTGGCCGTACGGGATCGGGCCGAGGACGATCGGCGTCGCGGGTGAGCCGTTCTCGCCCGGCCGGACCTCGACCTTGTGGCAGCTGACGTGCGTGCCCGTCTCCGTGCGGACGCACACGGCCTCGGTGCCGACCGGGACGCCCAACTGCTGCGTGAACATGTCACCGGAGTTCCAGTACGGGTTCGCCGGGCCGGTCACGCCGTGGGCCGAGAGCCGGGTGCCGTCGAGCTTGTACCCGATGACCTCCACATTGCGGCGGCAGTGCGTGCCCCCGGTGATGGTCTCCGCGACGCTGACGCCGTCGACCGTGACGACGCCCGGTCCCGTCGCGGTGACGGCGACCTCCTGAGCGATCCCCCACCGCCAGCACCGCTCCTTCGGCGGAGCGGCACTCGACGGTGTGACCCCGAACATCACGAGCCCGGACGCAACCAGACCGGTGACGAGCAGCGCGGTACCGATCAGGCGTCGCGCGGAAATGCTGTTTGTCATTGCTCCTCGTTCTGTCTTCGTGGATTCAAGGCCCGACCGGCGGGACGACACAGTTGCCGCACACGTCGCCGGGGTCTCCATCTCCGGGGTACATCTCCCGACCGACGACCGGGATCGCAGGGGATCCGTCCTTCTCGGCGCCTACCGTGACCTCGTCGCAGGTGAGGCCGGTCGCAGCCGGAGTGCGGACGCATACCGCCCCCGTCCCCACGGCCAGGCGGATCTCCTGGCTGAACGGGTCACCGTTCTCCCAGGTCGCGGGCAGTGGCGCGGTGCCGGTCACCGCTCCCAGCCGCCAGTGGCTCGCACTCTGCCGTTCGACGGCGTATCCGGCGAGTTGGGCGGAGTAGGTGCACGGATCGGTCCGACCGTTCCGGATGAGGGTGGTGACGCGCCCTCCGACCGTGACCGTGCCGGGGCCTGTGGCGACGATCGAGGTGATGTCGGCGGTCCATGCCTCGCACGGCTCCACGTTCTCGACCGCGCTGGCCTGGGCCGGAACGGTCAAGATCGCAGCGGCACCAAGGGTGATCATGCCAAGACATCGTGCAACGTACCTTGTGTTAAGCATCCGTCCCCCCGTTCAACGTTCGCGACTGCAAGTGATGCAACCACGGCTCGACGCAGCCGTCACGGGCGCATGGACACGACTGGCAGAACCATTGCTGGTTTGCGCAATGGCCACGGGTACGTCGGCGAACGGATGGATCCGCGGAGCGCCGTGCGTGATTCAATCGAAACGACAAAGGGGGACGGGTGGCAGCGGGGACGAATACGGCGGAATCCACCAGATTCTTCATTCCGTCGCTGGTCAGATGGGGTGTCTCCGCCGACGGCGATCTTGTCTACCGGGTCCTCGCCACCTTCGGGCCGCAGACCGCCTCGCTGGCTGCCCGTGACCTCGGCATGGTTCCCCGGCGGGTCGCCGACGCGATCGACGAACTCGCAGCCGCCGGCGCCGTCACCAGGATCTCCACCGGTCCTCAGCGACGCGGCGCCCCAGCGGTCTGGAGCGCGGCCGCGCCCGACCAGGTGGTGCACCGGCTCCGCCGCCAGCGGCTGCGTCTCGTCGATCCGTGGGAGGTCACTCGCCGGCACCTGGCTCACATCGACGGCCTCGACCTTCCGACCTCGGCGGCGGAAGCGCCCCGCGACGGAGTACGGCTGATCCGCGGGCTGTCGACCATCCGGGAGCGGGTCGCCGAGCTGGCCGGGCTCGAACGTCACGAGCACCTCACGATGAACCCGGAGCAAGCCACCAGCGCGGCCTCCATGGCAGCCGGTGCCCCCCTCGACCGGGCTCTGCTGATGCGTGGCGTCCGGCTCACGATCGTCAGCGCGCCGCCGGCCGACGGTGACGTGGTCGGCGCGCATTCTGCCGAGTTGACCAGGCTCGGCGGCAAGTACCGGTTCGCCTATCAGCTTCCGCTGAAGGTGCTGATGTACGACCGGAAGGTGGCGATCCTGCCGCTCGACCTCCAGAACGTCGACAACGGAGCGCTTGAGGTGCAGGAGCCGGGGCTGGTGCAGAGCCTGGCGTCGCTGATCACCCGCTGTTGGGACGGCGCCCGTGATCCCGCCCGCGCCGGGGTGCCGTCGTTCGTCCTGACCACCCGTGAGCGGTCGCTGGTCGAGCTTCTGGCCGCCGGCCACACCGACACGGTCGTGTCTCGGCGCCTCGGTATCAGTGCGCGCACGATCGGCTACACGCTGCGCAGTCTCATGGATCGGCTCAACGTCGAGAATCGGTTCCAGCTCGGGCTGGCGCTCGGATCGCAGGGCATCTACACCGGGTCGCCAGCGCGAACGGAGTAGCGGGGCCGCGCCCGCGCGTGCCGGCCCGCGCCCGCCGCCCGGGCCTGCGCGCCCGCGCCCGGCGCCCGGGGCCTGCGCGCCCGCGCCCGCCGCCCGGGCCTGCCGCCCGCCGCCCGGGCCTGCCGCCCGGGCCTGCGCTGAGGGGCGTGTGGTACCGCCCTCGGGCAGCCTGGCTGGTCGCGCGGAGGGTCAGACCTCGCGGCGCATCGTCGCGCGGCGCGGTGTCTTGCGGCTGACCTCGCGGAAGCCGGCGCGGCGGAACATGCCGACAGTGCCTGGGTAGAGGTCCGCGGATCGGTCCGCAGCCAGCTCGACCGGGTACCCCTCGACCACCCGAGCGCCCTGCTCGCCCGCGTACGCCACGCCGGCGCGCAGCAACTCCTCCGCGACGCCGCTGCGCCGGGCCGTCCTGCGGACGAAGAAGCAGGTCACGGACCAGACGTCGGTGTCGTCGGGCGCGATCGGCTTGACCAGCGGCGAGCGCAGCACGCGGCCGTACTCGGTGCGCGGCGCCAGCGCGATCCAGCCGACCGCCTCGCCGCCGTCGTACGCGAGAAGACCCGGCGCCGGACCCACCTCGACCAGCTCACGCAGCATGCCTCGCGTGCCAGGGCCGGCGGCGGCGCTGAACTCGCGCCCGGTGAGCCGGTAGAACATGCACCAGCAGTTCGAGTAGGCGCCGTTCGCCCCGAACAGGTCTTCGAGGTCGTGCCACCGGTCGGCGGTGGCGGGGAACACGTCCATGCAGGGATCGTCGCAGCCCGGTACGACAAACGCCGTGCGCGCCGAGTTTCGGACTTCTTGAGGGTGGCTGCGACCCTAGGACCCTCAAGAATCCGAAGTCGGCGATGGCTTCGTCCGAGATGGACGCTCGCTTCTGCCCGAACGGCTCTTGTTGGGCTCCCAGCCGCGGATGATGCTTGATCGGCCGGCCACGTGGGGGCGCCTGGCCGGCTCGCCGTCTGAGGGGGAGCAATGTCTGCGTTGCGCGTCGCTGTCCTGTCCGCCTTGGTGCTCGCCGCAGTCGCGGTGCCGACCGGCCCGGCGCACGCCGCCACGGTGACGGTCACGACCACCGCCGACGTGGTCGCGCCCGCGGACGGCGTCACATCCCTGCGCGAGGCGGTGACGGCGGCCAACGGCGACGGCGAGGCCACCACCATCGAACTCGCCGCGGCGACCTACACCCTCGACCTGTGCGGGGCCGACGAGGATGCCAACGCTTCCGGCGACCTGGACCACACCGAGGCGCAGCCGCTCACGGTCGACGGCAACGGCGCCACGATCACGCAGACCTGCGCGAGCCAGCGCGTCGTCCAGGGCACCGACAACAACTCGACCATGACCCTCGACTCCGTGACGCTGACCGGTGGCAACGGCGTCTTCAACGGCGCCGCGGTGCTGGTCGCCGGGGATCTCGCGCTGGTGGACAGCACGGTCACGGGCAACAGCGTCACCGGCGGCGGCATCGTCGACTCGGATCCGGGCGGGTCGGGCGTCGACATCGACATCACCCGCACGACGATCGGTCCGAACACGGGTCGCGGAGTGCGGGTCTCGTTCGGATCGGTGAGCCTGGTCGACTCCACCGTCAGCGGGAACACCGCCGAGGGGATCGGCCTCATCGACGGACACCTGGAGATCAGTGGCTCCGACGTCTCCGACAACGGCATGGCCGGCGCGCGCACCACCGGTCAGGGCGAGGGCACGATGACCGTCGCCGACTCGACGTTCGTCGGGAACGGCGCCGAGGGCGTCACGTGCTCGGCCTGCGGCAACCTCACGATCACCGACTCGACCGTTGCGGAGAACGGCGGCGGCATCCTCGTCAACCTCGACCAGGACGAGCCGGACGACGCCCTGGTCACAACTATCGAGCGCACCACGATCCGCGACAACACGGCTGCGCGTCGTGGCGCGGGCGTCGCCGTGTTCACGCTGGAGTCCGAGCCGACCGCGCCCGCCGCGCAGCTTCTCGTGCGCTCGTCGACGATCAGTGGCAACTCCTCGACCGGTGTGGACGGTCGTGGCGCGGGCATCTTCGCGTCGCTCGGCGAGGTCGAGCTGAGCAACTCGACGGTCAGTGGCAACACGGCGTCCGTCCATGGCGGAGCGGTTGCCACAGAGGAGTTGGGGATCAGGTTGCGGCACGCCACCGTCGCGAGCAACGCGCCGGACAACCTCCGCAGCGCGGCCGGACTGGACACGTTCGGTTCGGTGATCGCCGCCGCAACGGCGGGCGCCGACTGCGTGCTGGCCGGCGCCACTGTGTCCGGCGGCTACAACGTGGCGGGCGACGCGTCGTGCGGGCTCGCCGGTCCGGGTGACCAGCCGTCGGCCGGGAACCCGTTGCTCGGGCCGCTCGCGGCCAACGGTGGTCCGACGGCGACACGGTTGCCGCTGGCGGGTAGCCCGCTGCTCGGTGCGGTCCCGGCGGCGGCGTGCACCGTGCTCACCGTCGACCAGCGCGGCACGGCGCGGCCCCAGGGCACGGCGTGCGAGGCCGGCGCGGTCGAGGTGGTCGAGGAGGCGCCGTGCACGATCACGGGCACGCCGGGTCACGACGCGCTTGTCGGTACCGCGGGCAACGACGTGATCTGCGGCCTCGGCGGCAAGGACGCGTTGATCGGCGGCGGCGGTAACGACGTCCTGCGCGGCGGTGACGGCGCGGACCTGCTGGTCGGCGGTACCGGCAATGACCACCTGTTCGGCGAGGCCGGCAACGACGTCCTGATCGGAGGACCGGGCGCGGACACCCTCGACGGTGGGCCGGGCGTGGACATCGAGCTGCCGTGACGCCGAAGTGGTCGCACCTTCCGGGCCTATAGCGCCGGAAAGGCGACCCAAACGCCTAGAGCAGGCCCGCCGCCTTCAGCTCCAGGTACGCGTCCGCCACCTTGGACGGGAAGATGTCGGCCGGCTCGTCGACGACCTCGACCCCGCGCCGCCGCAGCGCCGCGATGATCTGCCGCCGCTCGCCGAGCGCACGTTCGGCCGCGGCGGCTTCGTACACCGCCTGGGTGTCGCCGCGCCGCTGTGCCATCGCGGTCACGGTGGGGTCGCCGACGGACGCCAGGATCACCGTGTGCTTGCTGGTCAGCTGCCCCAGCACCGGCAGGAGCCCGTCGGCGAGCGCGGCGGGCTCCATCGCCGTGAACAGCACGACGAGGCACCGCTTCCGCTCGCGCCGCACGACCTCGGACACCATCAGCCCGAAGTTCGGCTCGACCAGGCGCGGCTCCAGCGGCGCCATGGCCTGCACCATCTCGGGCAGCACGCTGCCGCGCGTCGACGCCGAGACGGACGCGCGCAACGCTGTGTCCACCGCCAGCATGTCGACGCGGTCACCGGCTTTCGCGGCAACGGCGCCGAGCAGCAGGCAGGCGTCGAGCGCGGCGTCGAGCCGGGGGATGTCGCCGACCCGGGCTGCCGACGTCCGTCCCGTGTCGATTACGCAGACGAGCCGCCGGTCCCGCTCGGGCCGCCAGGTACGCACGACGACGGCGCTGCGGCGGGCGGTTGCGCGCCAGTCGATCGAGCGGACGTCGTCGCCGTCCACGTACTCCCGCAGCGCGTCGAACTCGGTGCCCTGGCCCCGCCCGCGAACGGCGAGCGACCCGTCGAGCTGCCGCAGCCGGGACAGCTTCTCGGGCAGGAACCGGCGGGACGTGAACGGCGGCAGCACCCGAACCGTCCATGGCGGAGTGAGCCGTTCGGCCTTGCGGCGCCAGGTCTGCCGGTACGCCAGGCCCATCGGTCCGTACGAGCGGATCGTCACCCGGGAAGCCGGCCGGTCGCCGCGCCGCGTGGGGCGGAGCGTGGTCTCGAACGCGCGGCGGTCGCCGGCCGGGATCTTCGCGCGGTGCTCGTACGGGGAGGCGCCGGCCGAGGGCACCCAGGCGTCCCGGATGCGCGCCCGGACCGTTCGCCGTCCGCCGTTCGTCACGAGCAGCGTGACGCTCGTCGACTCGCCGAGACGGGTCTGCGTGCCGCCGCGCCGCTCCAGCTGGAGCACGCCGACCTTGCCGGCGATCAGCCAGTCGAGTGCGCACACGGCCGGCAGCAGGACCAGCACCGCGAACACGACCAGCTCCGGGACGGACGTGAACGGCGGGATCAGCGCGGCGAGCACGCAGAGCAGGACCGTACGGCCGGTGACCACGGCTAGCGGGGCGTCGGGACGCTGGACAGCACCGAGTCGAGGACGCCGTCCGCCGTGACACCCTCAAGCTCGGCCTCGGGACGCAGCATGACGCGGTGTCGCAGGGTGGCCTTCGCCAGCGCCTTCACGTCGTCGGGCGTGACGTAGGTGCGGCCGGACAGCCACGCCCACGCCTTCGCGGTGTTCAGGAGCGCGGTGGAGCCACGCGGCGACGCACCGTTGGACAGCGACGGCGCCGTGCGGGTGGCACGGCAGACGTCCACGATGTACGCCATCACCGGCGGTGCGACCTGCACGCCACGGACCGCCTCCCGACCGGCGGCGAGGTCGGCGGCGTTCGCCACGGCCTTGACGCCCGCGGCCGCGAGGTCACGCGGGTCGAAGCCGCCGTGGTGCGATTCGAGGACCTTGAGCTCGTCGTCACGAGTGGGCAGGAGGACGTTGATCTTGAGCAGGAACCGGTCGAGCTGCGCCTCCGGCAGCGGGTAGGTGCCCTCGTACTCCAGAGGGTTCTGGGTGGCGGCGACGACGAACGGGTCCGGCAGGGGGCGCGGCTCGCCCTCCACGGACACCTGCCGCTCCTCCATGGCCTCCAGCAGCGACGCCTGGGTCTTCGGGGGCGTCCGGTTGATCTCGTCCGCGAGCAGGAGGTTGGTGAAGACCGGCCCCTCGCGGAACTCGAACGCGGCGTTGTGGGCGTCGTACACGAGCGAGCCGGTGACATCACCGGGCATCAGGTCCGGCGTGAACTGGACCCGCTTGTGGTCGAGGTCGAGCGCCGCCGACAGCGCCCGGATGATCAGCGTCTTCGCCACGCCCGGCACGCCCTCCAGCAGCACGTGACCGCGGCAGAGCAGCGCGATGACCAGGCTGGTGACGACCGAGTCCTGGCCGACGACCACCTTGCCGACCTCGGCGCGCAGCCGGGTCAGGGCCTCGCGCGCCTGGACCGACTCGGGCGACTCGGGTACCGCCGGCGCCACCCAGCTGGGCTGCTCGGGCTGGGGTTGGGGTTGGGGCTGGGCAGGCTGCGGGGTCGGTTGCTGCGGGTACGCCGGCTGCTGCGGGTAGCCCGGGTAGGCCGGCTGCTGCGGATAGCCCGGCACCTGCTGCTGGCCAGGATGGTGCGGCTGGCCAGGGTGTTGCGGCATCGGTGCGTCGCTCACTGCGGGCGTCCTTCCCCGTCGAGTCGGTGTCGGGCGGTCTCGACGTGGGTCGGGTCGAGGGTGTTCTCGACCACGGTGTCGAGCAGGTCGGTGCTGGTCACGAGGCCGGCGTCGTCGGTGGGTGGCGGGCCGTAGAGCAGCGCGTGGACCTCGTCGGCCGGCCGCCCGCTGCGGGCCGCGACGACCTCCACCACTGCACGGTAGTCGGGTTCGCCACCGAGGCCGATCGCGGGCAGGAGCCGGGCGAGCGCACCGGCGCGCAGCGCCTCGTACGCGGCGGCGCTGGCGCGGGCGCTGCGGTACAGGCGGGCGCGGCCCTCGACGGTCTCCGCGGACCGGACGACGACCGGCAGTGGCTCGACCACCGGCGGCCCGAGCCGGCGGGCGCGCCACAACGCGGCGAGCAGCGCGGCCACGAACAGCAGGCACAGGGTCGATCCGGTCCAGGCGGGCAGGATCTCCTCGATGCCCGCGGGCCGGTTGTCCTGCTGGAGCTCGGGGCCGTCCGGGATCAGCCAGACGACCCGCTCGTGCGCGCTGAGCAGGCCGAGGCTGAGCGACGCGTTGCCCTCGTCGTCGAGGCGGTCGTTGGTGAGCGGATCGCGCGCGCCGAGCACGGCGACCTCGGCGCCGCCGTCCGACACGACGACCAGGCTGCGGTCGTAGCAGGCGAACTCGACGTCCTCGGTCTTGTAGCGGTCGAGCCCGACCTCGGCGACGCCGGCAGCAACGGCCTCGGGCAGCTCACAGCCGGGGCGCTGTTCGATGTCGCTGAGTTGCGGCTCGTCCCGTTCGATGCCGAGGTCGAGGTCCTTCAGGCTGAAGTCGTCCGGCTGGACAAGCACCACGCGCACCGACTCCGGCAGGTCGGCGAGGCCTTCGAGGCTGTCGGTGCCGAGCAGTTCCGGGAACGGCACCAGCAGCGTGGCGTCGCCGCGTTCGGCTACCGCCAGCGCCTCGCCGACCTGGTCGAACTCGTCGACACGCACGTCCCGGTCGCGGAGCAGCACGGCCAGAGCGCGGGAGCCCTCGGGACTGGCGGCGTCGGGGTCGAGCGGCGCGATCTCGGACTGGCTGCGGTAGACCGCGCTGACTGCGGCGACGATCAACACCAGCAGTCCGACGGCGATCCAGGGACGCAGACGGCGCCACCAGCTAGGCGTCTCAGCGGGGGCGGTCGTGGTCGCGAAGGCGGTCATCAGCGTGCCGCCTCGTCCGGTGTGGCCCACCCGGAGCGGGCGCCGGCCAGCGCGTCCGGCGCGTGGCCAGGCCGTGCCCCGGCCACCTTGGCGTCGATCTCGCGGAGCAGGGCGTAGTCATCGGCGGTGGCGGTGCGGCGGCCGTACCAGATCGCACCGAACAGCTCGGCGGCGTCGAGGAGGTCACCCGACACCGTGGGCAGCTCGTGTCCCGCCTCGGCGGCGATCTCCGTGGCCGTCCGCCCGAGGCGGTTGTCGAGCAGGCCGCGATCGGTGAGGCTCCGGACGATGGCACGCAGCCGTTCCCGCACCGCCTCCGCGTACCGGCCCTCGGCGGCGAACGCGTCGGCGAGCCGCCGGTGCTCGTCCTCGGTGGCGGTGGGTTCGAGGTGCGTGCCGGCGGCGGCGCTGCGGCGGCTGCGGGCCAGCGGTCCGAAGCGGAACAGCACGGCGACGATCAGCCCGACCACCACCGTGGCGAGGATCAGCGCACCGATGGCTGCGCCCGGCCCGTCGCCGGCGGTCTGCCTGGTGAGGTCGGCGATCAGGTCGCCGAACCAATCCAGGATGCGCTCGAACAGCGACGGTTCCTCGCGCTGGTAGATGTCCTTGGACAGCTCGCGCTCGGCCGCCTCCCTCGCTTCGTCGCGAGGCACCGGGTCGAGGAGGAACGACAGCACTCAGACCACTCCCCGCCGCTGCCGCTGGCCGAGGTCGATGTCGAAGCCCTCGGCGCGCATCCTGCGGTCGGTGTAGAGGAGGCCGTCGACGCAGCCGAGGAACGGAACCGCGAAGACGCCGCCTGCCATCGCGCCGAGGGCGCTGAGGAAGACCGCTATGAGCAGTTCGGCCGGGTCGGGGGAGCGCGGTGCGTCCAGCGTGATCACGACCTGGCTGGCGGCCATGAACGGCAGCGCCACGAGGAACTGCCAGACGAACGCCACGAGCGTGGCCAGCGTGCGGATGCCCAGCAGGCGCAGGTACGCGACGAACCCGGTGAACGTGAGGCTCCAGCCGCGCTTCACCGCCTGGAACGGGCGTACCCGCTCCAGCATCATCGCGGGGATGGCCAGCGCGAACGCCGAGGTGACGAGGAAGCTCGCGATCGGGATCGTCAGCCCGGCGACGGCGATCAGCAGCGACAGCCCGAGCACGCTCCACAGCCGCGGCCGCACCTGCGCCCACACCGCACGGGCCGGCGCCGGCTCGCCGAGCATGGCGTTGCCTACGACCACGGACGTCGCGGCGGTGACCACGCCCGCGCACAGGGCCGCGACGATGCCGATCACCGCGCTGGAGAGCAGCGTTGTGCCGAGCAGTGTGAGCAGGTCCGAGCCGTCACCGCTGCCGCTGACCGGGTCGAAGATCGACAGGGTCACGTCCTGCGTGACGTACTGGATCGGGGTGATGAGCAGCAGCTGGATCGCCATCATGACTGTGCCCAGGCCCAGCGTGGCGCCGGGGTAGAGGCGCAGTAGCGACACCGCGCCGTCGAGGATCTCGCCCATTGCGAGCGGCCGGATCGGCACCGGGCCGGCGGGCCGGGTGCTGCCGGAGTTGGGCGAGTATGCGAGCTCGCTCGGGGCGGCGGTCACCGTCGGCTCGGCCTCCCCCTGTTCTGTACCGGTTGGACGTCGTCACATCGTGCCACGGCGGCTCCACGCGCTCCCCGGCGGCGGGTTCGGGCACCACTTCGGCGGCAATACGGTGGCCTCGGCACGTTCAGGCGCCGCGAGGTGCCACGATGGGGGCATGAGAGCACGTGTACTGGTGGTCGACGACGATCCCGCGCTCGCCGAGATGCTCGGCATCGTCCTGCGTAGCGAGGGCTTCACACCCTCATTCGTGGCGGACGGTGAGCGAGCGCTCGCCGCTTTCCGCGATACCAGGCCGGACATGGTGCTACTCGACTTGATGCTGCCGGGAATGAGCGGAATCGATGTGTGCCGGGCGATCCGTGGCGAATCGGGCGTACCGATCGTCATGTTGACCGCGAAGAGCGACACCGTCGACGTGGTGCTCGGGCTTGAGTCCGGCGCCGACGACTACGTCGTGAAGCCGTTCAAGCCGAAAGAGCTGGTGGCCCGGATGCGGGCACGGCTGCGGCGCAGCGAGGACACCGTCCCCGAGACGCTCGACCCTCGGCCCGGCGGACGCGCAGATCACCATCGACGTGCCCGGCCACGCGGTCACCCGCAACGGCACGCCCATCGCGCTGACGCCGCTTGAGTTCGACCTGCTCGTCGCGCTGGCCCGCAAGCCCCGGCAGGTGTTCACCCGTGAGGTGCTGCTGGAGCAGGTCTGGGGGTACCGGCACGCCGCCGACACGCGCCTGGTCAACGTCCACGTGCAGCGGTTGCGCGCCAAGGTCGAGCGTGACCCGGAGCGTCCCGAGGTCGTCCTCACCGTGCGTGGCGTCGGCTACAAGGCCGGCACCCCGTAGGAGCAGTCTTGCCTGATCAACTACGTACGTACGGACGGCGGGCGGTCGCCGTGCTGCGTGCGTGGGGCGCCCGGCCGCTCGTGACGTGGCGGCGGTCGCTGCAGTTCCGGGTCGTGGTCACCACGCTGCTCGTCTCCGCGACGGTCGTCGTGGCGCTCGGCCTGGTTCTCGTCGACCGGATCGCCGACGGGCTGGTGGAGACCAAGCGCGAGCAGGCCGTGGACGAGGTCGAGTACGGCCAGAGCTACTCCCTGGCGCAGCTGGAGAGTCTCGGCGGCGTGGACGATCCGGACCTCGCCGACAGCCTGCGCCGTGTCGTCGCCAACCTGTCCGCCCGTGGCGCGCGCGCAGGCCGGTTCGCCGTCGCGATCCGCACCGACCCCGAGACGAACTCCCGGCTCTCCCCGCTGTACGTGTCGCCGGCCGAGCAGGCTGACGTCGAGATCCCGGCGAAGCTCTCCGCGCTGGTGCTGGAGCGCCGGCTGCTGGCGTACCAGTTCGTGCGCACGTCCGTGGCCGACGGTCCGGAGCGCCCGTTCCTGGTGGTCGGCGCGCCTGTCGACACCCGCGCGGGCAACTTCCAGCTGTACTACCTCTTCCCGCTCGACGACGAGGTCGCGGCGGTCGATCTGGTCCAGAACACGCTCATCGCGATCGGCGTGCTGCTGCTGTTCCTCCTTGCTGCGATCGTCGCCATCCTCACGCGGCAGGTCGTCACCCCGGTGCGTCTCGCCGCCCGCACGGCCGAACGCCTCTCCGCCGGCCTGCTGGAGGAGCGGATGACGGTCCGCGGCGAGGACGACCTCGCCCGGCTCGCGCACTCGTTCAACCAGATGGCTGCCAACCTGCAGCGCCAGATCGTGCAGCTCGAGGACTTGTCCCGGCTGCAACGGCGGTTCACTTCGGACGTGTCGCACGAGCTGCGCACCCCGCTCACCACCGTGCGGATGGCCGCCGACGTGCTGCACAGCTCCCGGGACGACTTCTCGCCGTCGGTGGCGCGCAGCGCCGAGCTTCTCCAGACCGAGGTCGACCGGTTCGAGTCCCTGCTCACCGACCTTCTGGAGATCAGCCGGTACGACGGTGGCTTCGCGGTGCTCGAACCCGAGGTCACCGACGTGCGGGTGCTCGTGCGTCGCGTGGTGGAGGGCCTTGCTTCACTCGCCGAACGGGTCGGGGTCGAGGTCAGCACCGTGCTGCCGGGAGTGCCGGTGGTGGCCGAGGTCGACTCGCGCCGTGTCGAGCGGATCCTGCGCAACCTCGTCGGCAACGCGGTCGAACACGGCGAGGGCAGACCCGTGGTGGTCACGCTGGCGCAGGGCGACGACGCAGTTGCGGTAACCGTCCGCGACCACGGGGTCGGGCTCAAGCCGGGCGAGGCGCAGGTCGTGTTCAACCGGTTCTGGCGCGCCGACCCATCGCGGGCACGGCAGACCGGCGGCACCGGCCTGGGTCTCTCGATCAGCCTTGAGGACGCCCGTCTGCACGGCGGCTGGTTGCAGGCGTGGGGCGAGCCGGGGCGCGGCGCGCAGTTCCGGCTCACGCTGCCGTCCCGGGTGAGCGGCAGGTTCACGGCATCGCCGCTGCCGCTGGAGCCGGAGGAGTACACCACCGAGGCGTACGGCGAGCACTTCGACGGCAGCGGGGTGACGGTGCCGAATGCGTAGGTTGCTGGTTCTTCTGCTCGTGATGGCTCTGGCCGCGTGTGGCGGCGTGCCGGACAGCGGCGACCCCATCGCCGTCCCGAACCGGAAGCTCGCCCAGGGCGACCCGGTCGTCAACGCCGACGTGGTTGGCCCGCGCGAGGGCGACGATCCGCTCGACGTCGTCGACCTGTTGTTCAACGCGTCCCGCAGCACCCAGAACCGCGACCGCATCGGCGACACGTTCCTCACCGAACGAGCCCGCGGCTCCTGGAAGCGTGCACCGGTCGACGTGCGGCGGATCAAGCTGAACAGCGAGCCGAAGATCCTCGCCGAGAACGAGACGGCCGCGACGGTCCGGCTGGAGGGCACCGTCGTCGGTACGGTCAGCGACTTCGGCGTCTACCAGGCGCTGAACCAGAACGTGACGATCACGATCAACCTGATCCGGCGCGGTGTCTGGCAGATCGACACCGGCCTCACCGGTGTGCTGGTTCGCGACGGCGACTTCAGCGAGGCGATGCGGCCGGTGCCGCTCTACTTCGCCGGGCTCGGCGGCGACGAGACCGCCGACGTCCTCGTGCCGGAGCTGCGCTTCATGGACCGGTCGCTCGCGGGCGCCAGCCTGCTCACGCCGATCGTCAAGGCGCTGCTGCGCGGACCGTCGCCGTGGCTCGCACCCGTGACCCGCAACCCGCTGCCGCGCGACACCACGCTCCGTGGCAACGTCACCCTGCAAGACCTTCGCAACGACGTCGTCGTCGACCTCTCGCCCGACGTCGAGTCCGCGCGCCCCGCCGACCTCAGGGCGTTCGCCGCCCAGGTCGCGTGGTCGTTGAAGCCCCACTTCGACCGGGACGTGCGTCTCCAGGTCAACGGCCAGCCCCTCGCCGTGCCCGAGGTCGACGCCGTCCAGGGCCCTGAGCACTGGGGCGCGTACAACGCCGCCGATGGGCCGTCGCAGCCGCTCTACTACGTCAGCGGCGGTGCGCTGAAGCGTTTCGCCGAGCGTGAGGGCGGCGTCGACGCGGCACCCGGCGGCGACGTGGCCAACAGCGGCGTCCTCTCCGCCGCGATCGCCACCGACGAGACGGCCGTCGCGCTGGTCAAGCAGGGAGCCGGCGGTCGCCAGACGCTCTGGATCGGTGACGCCGCCCGCGGAGTGAGCCCCAGCATCTCCGGCACCGAGCTGTCCCGCCCGACGTGGGGGTACCAGCGCGACGCGGTGCTGATCGCGGTCGACGGGCGGCTGCACCGTGTCGACCAGGCCGCGCACTCCCGGCCCGTGACCGTGGTCGGACGGCTGGCCGGCCGCATCCGGTCGGTGCGACTCTCACCGGAAGGCGCGCGGCTCGCGCTCGTCGCCGGCACCGGCGCGCAGGCGAGGGCCTACGTCGGGCTATACATCCCGCCCACCGAGGACAGCCCGCCGGTCCTCCGCGACCTGCGACAGGTCCAGGTGCCGATCGCCCAGGTCCAGGACATCGGCTGGTCCGAGACGACGCCCGCCACCGTGGCCGTGGCCGGGCAGGGATCGAGCGGATCCGCGATCGTGCGCGAGGCCAGCGTCGACGGCGTGCTGGCGGACGAGGATCCCCGTACTGGGCTGCCGCCCAGCGTGCCGCTCTCGCTCGCGGCATCGGCTCGGAGCGGGTCGGTACCGTTCGTCGGGTCCGGTGGCGGCTTGTACCAGCGCGGACTGCGCTCGCTGGACGCGCCAGGACGTCGCCGACGTGAAGGCGCCGTTCTACCCGGGGTAGGCGGGGTGGTGGGCTGGTGGGGCGCCCTGGGCGCGCTGTCGAAACCGGACTGTCCGGACACGGGTCCCTTAACCGGGCGGGCGATGCCACCAAAACCCCGACAGTTGATCCGTTCAAGACGGCGGTACCACACGGGACGGACGAACCGCCGCTTGTCCACAGTGGCGTTTTCTGTCCACAGATCCGCAGTACACCGCGGTTTCGCAGCCGGCAGCGGGTGGAACCTCGTGCTGTGAACGGACTTCTCGACGAACTCCTCGACCTGTTCCTTCCCGATACGTGTGTCGCTTGTGGTGCGTCCGGCCGGTCGATGTGCACTTCCTGCATGTCGGCGATCAGCGGAGCGCCCGAGCGGGTGTCGTTGCCCGGTGTGCCGTCGTGCTGGTCGGGCGGCGTCTACGACGGCGCGCTGCGAGCGGCGATACTCGCGTACAAGGAGCGCGGCAGGCGTGCCCTCGCCGAGCCGCTCGGCGAGCGCCTCGCGTCGGCGGTACTGGCCGCGGGGGTCCCGTCCGGTGGCGACGGTGTGTGGCTGGTACCGGTGCCCACCGCTCCGGCGGCGATCCGGGCGCGCGGCGGCGATCACGCGCGCGGGCTCGCAGCGGCCGCGGTCCGGGAGGTGCGCCGACGCGGTATGCGGGCCCGGGTCGTGCCGCTGCTCACGATCCACGGGCGGCGGCGTGACTCGGTCGGCCTGGACGCCGCCGAGCGGCGCGCCAACGTGGCCGGCGCGTTCCGGATTCGGTCCCGCGCAGCTCCGGAGGGGGCCGCGTTGGTCCTTGTCGACGACGTCGTGACCACCGGCGCAACGCTCGCCGAGGCGGCGCGGACCTTGCACTCAGGCGGTTGGCACGTTCGTCGAGCGGCGGTAGTGGCAGCGACGCCGCGGCGAATCGGATAGTCCCGCTCACGGACGATTGCAATTGGCAACTTCCGTCACGCTCTGTCCCGGTCGTGTCGCCACGCCGAGGCGTTAATCGGGCACTAATCAGACCGACACATCGTTGACCTGGAAGAACCTCCAATGCGGCGGTGAGAGCCGAATTTTGGCCGCCGCGAGGGGTGACGGAACGCGCGGGACGGGTTAGCGTCGTGTTCCACGGAAGTTCCCGCTGGGGAGGGAGGTCGTTGTCCTACCGGCCGCCCCGGACCGCGCTGGCCGGTCGTCGTCACCGGGCGGGAAACCGCTCTGGTGCCACCATCGCAAATGCGTGGAGGTACGCGTGGACATCGTCGTCAAGGGCCGTAACGTTGAGGTGCCCGAGCACTACCGGCAGCACGTAGCCGACAAGCTCGCTCGAGTCGAGCGGTACGACCACAAGCTGATCCGAGTTGACGTCGAACTGTTCCACGAACGGAATCCCAGGCAGTCCGCGGCGTGCCAGCGGGTGGAGCTCACCTGCAAGTCGCGAGGTCCCGTAGTCCGCAGCGAAGCATGCGCGAAGGACTTCTACGCTGCGCTCGACAGCGCCATCACGAAGTTGGAGTCCCGGCTGAGCCGCTCTGCGGACCGTCGCCGGGTTCACCACGGGCGCCACACGCCGATCTCGGTCGCCGCTGCGACCGCGGCGGCCAGCGCGGCGAGCCTCTCCGCGAACGGGTCCGGGGGGCCGGTCTCGGTGCTCGACGAGATCGAGGAGGAGAACCTTCCGGGCAGGATCGTCCGGGAGAAGGAACACACCGCCAAACCGATGACGATCGACCAGGCCCTCTTCGAGATGGAGCTGGTCGGCCATGATTTCTTCCTGTTCAGCGACGTGGACACCGGGCGTCCGAGCGTGGTGTACCGGCGCAAGGGCTACGACTACGGCGTAATCAGCCTGGGTGGCTGAGCAGCCCTGCTCTGAACGAACGAAGCGGCGCACCGGCCGGGAGTCGGGCGCCGCTTCGCCTGTGCTCGGATCTCTCCGGAGTTACGCGCGGCGGCGCCGGCGTGTCGCCTTTCAGGCCAGGTCGGACGGCACCAGCGACGCGACCCACGCGTCGCGCCGCTGGCCGCGCTGGAGGAGCCTCGCGCGCTGCACGCCCTCGAAGACGAACCCGGCCTTCTCCGCGACCCGGCGCGAGGCGTCGTTGCCGGCGAAGGCGTACCACTCGATCCGGGCGAGCCCGAGCTTGTCGAAGCCCCACCCGCACGCGAGCCGCAGCGCCGCCGCCGTCCAGCCGCGACCGCGTGCCCACGGTGCGCAGTGGAAGCCCACGTTCGCCCGCGCCGGGTCGTTGCGCGAGAGTCGCAGGTCCATCGAGCCCGCGTATGTGTCGTCGTCGTGCCCCGTGACGGCCCACACCACGCCGGTGCCGTTGTTCCACTGCCTCGGCGCGAACTCGCAGACGAAGAACTCGGCGTCCTCGGGCCGGTACGGCGACGGAACGCTGGTCCAGCGCTGGGTGAGCGGATCCGAGCAGGAGGCGACGACCGCGTCGAGGTCAGCGGCGGTGTAGCCGCGCAGGCGCACCATCGCCGTCGGTGAGCTGCGGCTGCGGGCCGGGCCGTTGCGTCCGCGTCTCGATCTGCGTCATGGCAGGTCCCGGGGGAGGAGCGAGGCGATCCATGCGTCGGCGCGGCCTCCGTCGCGGCGGGCGAGCCGGTCACGGAGCACGCCCTCGATGGTGAAGCCGGCTTTCTCGGCAACGCGTCGGGATGCCTCGTTGCCGACCTCGGCCATCCACTCCAGGCGCGCGAGGCCGAGATCGGCGAACGCCCACCGCGCCACGACCTGGGTGGCCTGGGTGGCGACACCCTGACCACGAGCCTCCGGTACCACCCAGTACCCGACCTCGCCGATGGTCCGGCCGTCCTGGAACCGGACCAGCCCGATGCTCGCCAGCAAGGTGTTCTCCACCGAGTCGACCACGGCGAACGAATTGCCTGTGCCGGCGCGCCAGCCGTCGACGGTGTTGCGCGCGTACGTACTCCTCGGCGTGCGCGCGGAGGTACGGAACCGGTACAGTCGTCCAGCGCTGGATGTCCGGATCCTGACAACATGCGTAGACCGCATCGATATCCGCTTCGGTATACGGACGCAGGTGCAGCCGGCCGGCGGTGATCTCGGTGGGCTCCATCCCCGCATCCTGCCTGATGCGCTGCGGAACCAGTCCGGATTTATCCAGCGCTCCGGAACCCTCGGGGGCCGGGAACGTTTACTAATGAGTGCTGTCGTCGACGTTGCGCGCTGGCGCATACCATGGCGTACGAGACGTCCTAGGGAGCTGACCGATTCCGTGCCTATCCTCGAGAAGATCCTCCGCGCCGGCGAGGGTCGTATCCTGCGCCGACTCAAGGCGATCGCCGACACCGTCAACTCGATCGAGGATGACTACGTCGACCTGACCGATGACGAGTTGCGCGCGCTCACCGACCAGTACAAGGAGCGCTACGCCGACGGCCAGTCGCTCGACGACCTGTTGCCGGAGGCGTTCGCCACGGTACGCGAGGCCGCGAAGCGGGTGCTCGGCCAGCGGCACTTCGACGTCCAGGTGATGGGCGGCGCCGCGCTCCACTTCGGCAACATCGCCGAGATGAAGACCGGTGAGGGAAAGACCCTGGTCAGCACGTTGCCTGCGTACCTCAACGCGCTCTCCGGCAAGGGCGTGCACATCGTCACGGTCAACGACTATCTCGCCAGTTACCAGGGCGAACTGATGGGCCGCATCCACAACTTCCTGGGCCTGTCTGTCGGCGTGATCGTGGCGCAGCAGAGCCCGGAGGTTCGCCGCGAGCAGTACAAGCGCGACATCACGTACGGCACGAACAACGAGTTCGGCTTCGACTACCTCCGCGACAACATGGCGTGGTCGAAGGACGAGCTGAGCCAGCGCGGCCACCACTTCGCGATCGTCGACGAGGTCGACTCGATCCTCATCGACGAAGCTCGTACCCCGCTGATCATCTCCGGCCCCGCCGAGCAGTCCGCCCGCTGGTACGGCGAGTTCGCGCGGATTTCGCCGAAGCTGATCCGCGAGAAGGACTACGAGGTCGAAGAGGGCAAGCGCACGGTCGCCATCACCGAGTCGGGCGTCGAGAAGGTCGAGGACCAGCTCGGCATCGACAACCTGTACGAGGCGGTCAACACCCCGCTCGTCGGCTACCTCAACAACGCGCTGAAGGCCAAGGAGCTGTACAAGAAGGACCGCGATTACATCGTCGTCGACGGCGAGGTGCTCATCGTCGACGAATTCACGGGTCGCGTGCTCCACGGCCGCCGCTACAACGAGGGCATGCACCAGGCGATCGAGGCGAAGGAGGGCGTCCGCATCAAGGACGAGAACCAGACCCTCGCCACGATCACCCTGCAGAACTACTTCCGCCTGTACGAGAAGCTCGGCGGCATGACCGGTACCGCCATGACCGAGGCGGCCGAGTTCCAGAAGACGTACAACGTGGGCGTCGTCCCGATCCCCACGCACCGGCCGATGCTCCGCAAGGACAAGTCGGACGTCATCTACAAGACCGAGCCGGCCAAGTTCAACGCGGTCGTCGAGGACATCGTCGAGCGGCACCAGCAGGGCCAGCCGGTGCTGGTCGGCACCACGAGCGTCGCGAAGTCCGAGCTGTTGTCCACGATGCTGCGGCGCCGCGGCATCGACCACGAGGTACTCAACGCGAAGAACCACGCCCGCGAGGCCGAGATCATCGCGCAGGCCGGCCGGAAGGGTTCGGTCACCGTCGCGACGAACATGGCAGGTCGAGGCACCGACATCATGCTCGGCGGCAACGCGGAGTTCCTCGCCGCCGCGCAGCTCCGCAACCAGGGGTACAACCGCGAGGAGGACCCGGAGGAGTACGTCACGGCGTGGTCCGACGCGTTCGAAGACGCGAAGCGCCAGGTGGCGGCCGAAGCCGAGGAGGTCACCGGCAGCGGCGGTCTCTACGTGCTCGGCACCGAGCGCCACGAGTCGCGCCGCATCGACAACCAGCTCCGCGGCCGGTCCGGCCGGCAGGGCGACCCCGGTGAGTCCCGGTTCTACCTCTCCCTCGGCGACGACCTGATGCAGCGGTTCAACGCCAACGCGGTCGAGGCGATCATGGACCGCCTCAACATTCCGGACGACGTGCCGATCGAGTCGAAGCTGGTCAGCCGCCAGATCCAGTCGGCGCAGACGCAGCTCGAGCAGCAGAACGCCGAGATCCGCAAGAACGTCCTCAAGTACGACGAGGTGCTGAACAAGCAGCGCCAGGTCATCTACAGCGAGCGCAAGCAGGTGCTCGACGGAGCCGACCTGCAGGAGCAGGTGCGCCACATGATCGACGACTCGGTGCACGAGTACGTCGTCGGCGCCACCAGCGAGGGCTACGCCGAAGACTGGGACCTCGACCAGCTCCTCACCTCGCTCAAGCAGCTCTACCCCGTGGCCTTCACGAGCGAGGCTCTGGAGGAGGAGGCGGGCGGCCGCGAGGCGCTGGACGCCGAGTTCCTCACGGAGAAGCTCAAGTCGGACGCGCAGGAGGCGTACGACCGGCGCGAGAAGGAGCTGGGCGCCGAGGCGCTGCGCGAGCTGGAGCGGCAGGTCGTCCTCTCGGTCCTCGACCGCAAGTGGCGCGAGCACCTCTACGAGATGGACTACCTCCAGGAGGGCATCGGCCTGCGTGCCTACGCCCAGCGCGACCCGCTCGTGGAGTACCAGCGGGAGGGCTTCGACCTGTTCAACGGCATGATGGAGGCCATCAAGGAGGAGTCGGTCGGCTTCCTGTTCAACCTGGAGGTCCAGGTCGAGGAGGAGAAGCCGACGGAGGAGGCCGAGGCCGAGCACCACGTCGAGGTGCACGCCAAGGGTCTGGGCGCTCCGTCGCTGCCGACGAACCTGCAGTACTCCGCGCCGATGATCGACGGCGAGGCCGGTGCGGGTGCGGTGGCGGTGGCCTCCGGCAGCCCGTTTGGCGCCGGTGGACCGATGTCGCCGACGGCCGCCGGTGAGCAGACCCGGGCACCTGGCCAGAAGGTCGGCGCCGGGCCGTCGCGCAACTCGCCGTGCCCGTGTGGTTCCGGCAAGAAGTACAAGCGTTGCCACGGTGCGCCGTCCGGCGCCTGAGCCTTCGCACGCGAGCGGGCCGTCCGGGATTCCGGGCGGCCCGCCGCCGTTCCTGCGTGGGGCCGCGCCACGCCGTCCCAGCAGCTGGCTGTGCCGTCCCCGGACGGCACACCTAGAGCATGGTGAGGTGGGTGCAGCGCCAGCGGCGGTCGATGCCTTCGAGCCGTAGCGCGACGGCACGGACCCGGCTCGTCTGCGCGACGACTCCGGTGATCTCGGCGATACCGTCGGCCGGTTCACTCACCCGCATGGTGCGCACCGCAGCGGCGGACCAGTCCGCGAGGCTGGTGCGGTAGAGCTGGGCGGTCAGCTCCTCGTACACGTCCTCGGTGGTGCATGGGAGGAGCTGTTGCAGCGGACGGCGCCGCGCGAGCACTTCGAGGACGGATCGAAGGAAGCGCGAGCCGTACGTACCCGGATCCGACAGCGCGCTCCGCGGTGTGGCCTGGTGCCCGAACAGCGGATCCTCGTCCTCGTCGATGACGCTGCGCCGCAGCACCGCCCGCAACCCTGATCGCGCGGGGCCGAACGGCAACTCGTCCGGGCGGGCCAGGCCGGCGACGATGCGCAGCCGCGGCGTGCGGATCTCGACGGGCGGTGGCGCGTCGTCGTCGTACGGCGGTTCGAGCGGCGGCGCCGTGCGGAGTCGCGCACGGACGTCGGTCCCCACTCCTGCGAGCGTGAGGGTGCCTGGACCTGCCTGGGCGGTGGGATCGGCGACGGCGGCGGTGCGCAGCGGGGCGGTCATCTCAGGCTCCAGGGGTCAGTGCTGGGTCGGGGGCGGCGTGAGGCGCTGCCCGGGCAGGATCCGGTCGGGGTCGTCGCCGATGACAGCGTGGTTGGCCGCCCACCACCGGGGCCATGCGCGGGCGACTTCGTCGTCGGTCGCATCGGTTCCGAGGTGACGAGCGGCGATGGCCCAGAGCGTGTCGCCGCGCCGGACCACGATCTCTTCGTCCGTGGCGTCATCGGGCCGGGGCACGCCTGGTCTCGAAGGTTCGCTGGGCGACGTCCCGGCGGGTGGGCCGGCGGCGGGTGGGCCGGGGTGGGCGGCGCTCCGGCGGGTGGCCCGGCGGTGGGTGGGCCGGCGCTGGGCGGCCCGCTGACCTGCGGCGGCGCGGTTGGCGATGCGGTTGGCGATTCGGCGGGCGGCGAGGTGCCCGATGGTGGTCTGCCGGGCGGAGCGGTCGCGGTTGGCGCTGGCGTCGGTGGTCCGGCGGTCGGCGCGGGTCGGGCCGGTGCGAGCGGCCAGTCGAGATCCAGCGTCGCGACGGCTGCGGCGCCAGCCGACCGCCCGGGGGACGCCGGGACCGGTGCCGCGCTGGCGGCGGTGGCCCCGAGGCCGGTGAGCAGGCTGACGCCGAGTGCCGTGGCGAGCAGTCGACGCGCCGCTGCCGGAACTACCAACGCACTGACCACTGTGGCCAGAGCGCCGAGCCGCCCAGGCGCCGCAGAACCCGCCACGAGCACCACCGCGACACACAGCCACGCCAGTGCGAGCCAGGCGAGCGGGGCCACTACAGTGATCGCCACGGATTCCACGCCCTGTGCGTCCACTGTCGACTGTGGCTGACGAACCAGCCCGCGCAGTGCCGCCGCCAACCGAGAAGGCGGCGGCGCGCTGACGCTCAGCAGCACGCCCGAGCCGATCGTGACGGCAAGGACTCCGCAGCAGCGCAAGGAACGAGCCGGCATCGTTCAACACCCTTCGTTTAGTTCGTCTTCATCCTATACTTCTGGACATGCTTTGAGGCAAGATTCATGTGTTAGCTGTTGTTTGATCGCGAGGGTGTGAGATGTCGAGTGGGGAGCGCGGCCGCTGGCAGCAGCTGTTCGCGGATCTCGAAGCGACGGCGGAAGCTGGTGACCATGTGGACTTCGTTGCTGAGGTCGCCGACCGCACCCGCAGCGAGGCCGGGCGGTTACGGCTCACCGACAGGCTACGTGCGGTGATCGGTCACCAGATGACTCTGGAACTCCACGGTGGACAGTCGGTCACCGCGGTCCTTCGCGAGGTCGGGCCTGATTGGGTGCTGCTGGCCGAACCGCCTGCCCGCGAGCTGCTCGTGCCTCTTGCCGCGGTCTGCGTGGTCCGCGGGCTCGGGGCACTGTCCGCCCATCCCGGCAGCGAGGGTGCGGTGGCCGCCAGGCTGGACCTGCGGTACGCGCTGCGCCGCCTCGCGCGCGACCGCGCCGCTGTTGTGGTGGTCCTGGCCGGCGGCGGCACCCTGCACGGCACGTGCGACCGGGTCGGCGCCGACTTTCTGGAGTTGGCCGAGCACGCCCATGGCGAGCCGCGCCGGATGGCGGCCGTGCGCCGGGTCAGCGCTGTGCCGGTCGGTGGGATCGTGCTGGTGAGGTCAGCGTGACCGGATCAGTCGGTCTCCGGCTCGGCGTCGTCGTCGTCGGCCGCTTCGCCGCGGTCGACCAGCGGGTGCGACTCGACGAAGTCCCTAGTCTCGGCGTACATACGTTGGATGAAGTTCTCGAGTTCGGCTGCCTCGACGCGCCACTGGCCGCGCCCGCCGACCTTGATCGCCGGAAGGTCGCCCGAGCGCACGAGCGCATAGGTCTGCGACCCCGAGATGTTCAGCACCTCGGCGACGTCGGCAAGCTGGAGGAACCGCTTCGGGGCGGTCACTGCTGCGCTCTTACCGAGTCGAGAGCCCCGATGGCCCGTAGAGATCGTGCGGCGCTCATGGTTCGCTATTGCTCCCTACCGAACGTGATGTCAACTAAGAGTCTGCCATCTGGTTCGGCAACCGCGCTTCCGGCTACCCACAGGCAGAGCCGGCCTGTGGATGACCGTCCCGCAGTCTCGGTCGTTTACGGCACGATGGCTGCTGCTCCTCCATCTGGTGTGCGTAGGAAGGAACCCCTCTCTTGATGACCGCACCGCCGTCCCCACCTGCGAACCGGCATCGGATGCCGTCCTGGCTCGATCTCCGGGTGGTGCTCGGCGTCCTCCTCGTGCTGGTGTCCGTGCTCGTGGGCGCCAGGGTCGTAGCCACGGCCAACAGTTCCGTCCGCGTATGGGCGGTCCGGTCCGACCTTGCCGCGGGGGCGGTCCTCACCCAGGGCGACCTGCGCTCGGTCCGCGTCCGGCTCTACGACAACTCCGAGCGGTACCTTTCCAGCGACCGTTCTCCGGCGGGCCAGACACTCACACGTGATCTGGGCGCCGGCGAGTTGCTGCCGCGCAACGCGCTCCGCCCGGCGCAGTGCGGAAGCCTGGTGAGCATCCCGGTGAACGCCCAGCACCTGCCCGACGGCGTGGCGAAGGGCCAGCGGATCGACGTCTTCGCCACCGCGAAGGGCGGCCAGACGGAGCACGTTCTGCGCGGGGCGACCGTGCAGTCCGCCACCAGGTCAAAGGGTGGGCTCGTCGGCTCGGGTGCGCTGTGGGCACTGAGTGTGCGCGTGCCCGACGACCAGGTCGCCGCCGTCGTGAAGGCGGTCCGCACGTCGGACATCGACATCGTCGTGGTGGGTGGCAAGGCGGAGAACGACAGCGATCCGTGCCGTGAGCTCGCCGGCTCCACAGAGGGCGGGGCCACGCCGAGCCCGTCGCCGAGCAAGACGGACAAGCCCGGCGGCGGCAGCGACACTGAGAGTCCACGGTGAGCCTTCCCGTTCTCACTGCCGTCACGAACGCCACCTGGGAAGCAGACCTGGTCGCGGCGCTCGACGGCAGCGCTCACGGGGTCACCGTGGTCCGGCGTTGTGTCGACATCGCCGACCTGCTTGCCGCCGCCGCCTCGGGCACGGCGAAGGCCGCGGTGCTCTCCGCCGACCTGCGCAAGCTCGATCGGGACGCGCTCAGCCGGCTGTACACCGCGGGCGTCGCCGTGGTCGGGCTCGTCGAGCCTGGTGACGAGGACGCCGACAGGCGGCTCCGGCAACTCGGACTCGAACACGTCCTGCCGGCCGACGCGGCGCCCGAGGAGATCACCGAGGCGATCGTGGCCGCGGCGTCGGAGTCCGGGCGCGCGGGTCTGGCCGATCCCCGTTCGGCGTTGCCGCGGCTCGGCGATCCACCGGCCGATTTCCCGGGCATCCCAGGCACCGGCACGGTCGTCGCGGTCTGGGGCCCGGCCGGTGCTCCCGGGCGCACCACGATCGCGGTCGGCATCGCCGACGAGGCCGCACGGCTCGGCGTGCCGACACTGCTGGTCGACGCTGACCCGTACGGCGGCGTGATCGCCCAGGTCCTCGGCCTGCTCGACGAGTCGCCCGGGCTGGCCGCCGCCGCTCGCCTCGACAACCAGGGCAGTCTCGACGTGCCGGCGCTCGCCGGGCTGGCGCGCGGGCTCAACCCGCGGCTGCGGGTGCTCACGGGCATCGTCCGGGCCGACCGCTGGCCCGAGCTCCGCCCGGACTCTGTCCGCAGCGTCCTGGAGAAGGCCCGCTCGCTGGCCGCGATCACGGTGGTGGACTGCGGTTTCAGCCTCGAACAGGACGAGGAGCTGGTCTACGACACGATGGCGCCGCGTCGCAACGGCGCCACGATCGCGGCACTGGAGTCCGCCGACACCGTTCTCGCCGTGGGCGCCGCAGACCCGATCGGTGTGCAGCGTCTGGTGAGGGGCCTCGCCGAGCTTGCCGAGGTACTGCCGGAAACGGCTCCTCGGGTGATCGTCAACCGGCTCCGCTCCGGCGTCGTCCCGGGGGATCCAGCACGCGAGGTGGCGGCGGCGCTGCGGCGCTTCGCCGGGGTGAAGGAGGTCGAGACCCTCCCGTACGACCAGGCGTCGCTCGACAAGGCGCTGGCCAGCGGTCGCACGCTCGGCGAGGCCGTTCCGAACTCCACCCTGCGCACGGCGCTCGCCGCGCTCGCCAGCAATCTGGTCGGGGTGGCGCAGCAACCCACCAGCCGGTGGGGCCGGCACCGTTGAGCACCCCGGACCAGGTCGGCGAAGCTGTCGGCCCAACCGCCGCGCCGTCGTCGTCCGGCGCACCGGCTCGCTCTGGCTGAGGTTCACCGACACTAAAGTTTGGGCCATGACCAGCAATCAGCACGGCCTGCGCGGCCTCATCGTCGACTACGGCGGCGTCCTGACGACCCCCGTCCAGGAGACCTTCGGAGCCTGGGCGGCCCAGGACGGGCTGGAGATGGCGGAGCTGAAGGTCGCTCTCGGCGCGATGCTCGGGGAGTCGGCCGAGAAGAGCCCCGTGCACGGGCTGGAGCGGGGCGAGCTGTCCGTCGCCGACTTCGAACGGCAGCTCGCTGGTGCCCTGCGCCGGCCGGACGGCCCAGAAATCGTCGCTGACGGCCTGCTCCGCAGGGTCTTCGCCGCGATGAAGCCGGCCGACGGGATGACCGCAGTCGTCCGGCGCGCGAAGGACCAGGGCATTCGCACCGGGCTGCTGTCGAACTCGTGGGGCCTCGACTACGACCGCAGCGGCTGGGACGACCTCTTCGACGCCCTCGTCATCTCCGGCGAGGTCGGCCTCCGCAAACCCGAACCCGAGATCTACCGCCTCGCGGCCGAGCGGATCGGCGTACAGCCAGCGGAGTGCGTCTTCGTCGACGACCTCGCGGCGAATGTCTGCGGTGCGGTCGCGGTCGGCATGGTCGGCGTCCACCACACGGATCTGGCCAGCACGATCGTCGAGCTGGAGGCGTTGTTCGGCCTGGAGTTGGCCGAGCCACCGGCCTGAGTCGCCGGGCAGCGCCCCCCGAGCATTCCGGCAGCGCCCCCCGAGCATTCCGGCAGCGCCCCCCGAGCCGTCCGGCAGCGCCCCCTGAGCCGCCCGGCAGTGCCCGTCCGAGCCGTCCGGCAGCGCCCGCCCGAGCCGTCCGGCAGCCCCGCCCGAGCCGTCCGGCAGTGCCCGCCCGAGCCGTCCGGCAGCGCCCGGACGGCCCAGCGGCACGGGCAAGAAAGCGCATACGTCACGTTCACACCCGGCGGCGCAGTCGCGAATCCCGTGACACCATGGAGACCGCGCCCGGCGGCTACGGGCGCCCCGAGGAGGTGGCGCTGCGTGATGTCGGACAGGCTGAGCCCTCTGGACGTCTCCTTCCTTTACATCGAGGAGGCGACCACTCCGATGCACATCGGAGGCGTGGCGGTCTTCGAATCGCCCGCCACGGGGTTCGACTACGAACGGCTGGCCAACCTCGTCCGGCAACGGATCGTGTTGGTCCCGCGATACCGCCAGAAGATCCGCCGGGTACCCGCCGGCCTGGCGAAACCGGTGTGGGTGGACGACACGGGCTTCGACCTCAGCTATCACGTGCGCCGATCCGCGCTGCCTCGGCCCGGCACCGACGAACAACTCGGTGAACTGGTGGGCCGGTTGATGTCACGCCGTCTCGACCAGCACCGTCCGCTGTGGGAGATCTACCTGGTCGAAGGCCTGTCTGGCGGACGTGCGGCGATCGTCACCAAGACGCACCACGCGATGGTCGACGGTGCAGGCGCAGTCGACCTGACACAAGTGATCCTCGACACATCTCCGGATCCGCGGGCGGTCCCGGCGGACGGCTGGCGTCCCCGGCCGGAGCCGAACGTGCTGGAGCTGGTCCTCGACGCGGTCGGCGACCTCGTGCGCCGCCCGTCCGAACTGGCCGACAACGCGAAGGTGGCGCTGCTCGACGCGCGCGCGACGCTCGGAAAGGTGGCGGGTGCTGCCGGTGGCCTCTTCGCGATCGCCCGCACCGCCGCGAGGCCCGCGCCGGACAACCCGCTGAACGCGGAGATCGGTGAGCACCGCCGGTTCGCCATGGTGAGCACCGACCTGGACGACTACAAGCGCATCCGCAAGGCGCACGGCGGCACGATCAACGACGTGGTGCTCACCACGATCTCCGGTGCGCTGCGAAGCTGGCTGCTGACCCGGGGGGAGCCGGTCACCGGCAAGACCGTGGTCCGGGCGATGGTGCCGTTGAGCGTCCGCGGCTCCGAGGACGGCGACGAGTTCGGCACCGGCGGCAACAAGGTCTCGTCGTACCTGGTGGATCTTCCGGTCGGTGAGCCGAGTCCGGTGATCCGCCTGCACCAGGTGTCGTACGCGATGCGGGCGCACAAGGAGGCCGGCCAGTCGGTCGGTGCCGATGCCCTCGTCCACCTCGGCGGATTCGCACCGCCCACGCTGCACGCTCTGGGTGCCAAGACTGCCTCCGGGCTGTCGCGGCGGCTGTTCAACCTGGTCGTGACCAATGTGCCCGGACCGCAGTCCCCGCTCTACGCGGCGGGCGCCCGGATGCTGGAGGTCTTCCCGGTCGTGCCGCTCGCCCGCGGGCAGGCGGTGGCAATCGGCGTGACCTCGTACAACGGCGGCGTCTACTTCGGGCTGAACGCCGACCGTGACGCGATGCCGGACATCCGGGTGCTCGCGGGTCTGATCGAGGAGTCACTCGCCGAACTGATGGAGACGATTCCGTGACGCCCCGCCGGGGGTTGGTTCTCGGCGCCGGCGGTGTCCTCGGGCTCGCCTGGGCGGTGGGTGCGCTTGCCGCGCTGGAGGAGCAGGAGGGCTTCGACTGCCGCGACGTCGAGATGATCGTCGGCACATCGGCAGGCTCGCTTACCGCGGGTCTGCTCGGTTGCGGCGTCCCGGTCGAGGTGATGGTGCGCCACCAGAGCGGCATGCCGGCTCCCGGCGACCCCGTCATCGACGATGCCGATGAGTCGGAGTCCAGCGGTCCGCTGCCGCCGATGCCGGCGTTCGCGCTGGGATCGCCGAGCCTGCTCGCGCACACCGCGCGGCATCCCTTGACGGTCACGCCGCTCGCCGCGCTGTCCAGCCTCACCCCTCGCGGCCGCGGATCGCTCCGCCAGGTGTCGTCCATCTTCACCCGGGTGCTCGAAGGCGCCGAGCAGCCGATGGACGGCTGGGCGCCGCACCCGTCCACCTGGATCGTCGCGATGGACTACGACTCCGGTAAGCGGGTGCCGTTCGGCCGCGCGGCGGCTCCCGAGGCCGGGCTGGCTGACGCGGTCACCGCGTCGTGCTCGATCCCTGGCTGGTACGCGCCGGTCGAGATCGGCGGGCGGCGGTACGTCGACGGCGGCGTGTGCTCGTCCACCTCGCTCGACCTGCTCGCCGGCCACGGCCTGGACGAGGTGTTCGTGATCGCGCCGATGGTGTCGTTCGCGTACGACGAACCGTCCGGAGTCGCGGCCAGGCTGGAGCGGCGCGTGCGACGGGCGATCACCCGGCGGCTGATGCGTGAGGCGGAGAAGGTGCAGGTCGGCGGTACCCGGGTGACGATGCTCGGGCCCGGACCCGAGGATCTGGAAGCCATCGGCGCCAACCTGATGGACGCCTCCCGGCGCGACGCCGTGCTCACGACGTCGCTGCGCACCTCGGCCGAGGCGTGGCGGCGCGGCGTCGACCCGTATGCCCTGGACGACGACGGCTCCACTGTGGCTAGTTAGGGTTCACCACCATGCGCATCTACCTGCCGGCGACCCTGGTGTCCCTCGCCGACCTGCACAAGTCTGGCGAACACGGACCCGCGCCGATCACGGGGTTCGCGGTCACGCCGGCGCTGCGCGAGTGGTACACCGACGAGGATGAGGAAGAGCTGGAGTACGCCGCCTTCCGCGATGCGGCGGTGGCGTCGCTCCGGCTGCTGGACGCAGACCCCACCGCGCCGCGTCGCCGGGTCGTGCTCTCCGCCGACGTGCCGGACGGCGAGGTGCGGCCGCACCCGGAGCTGGACCGGTCGGTCGTGCGGGTCTCCGTGCCTACCCCGGTCGAGTGGTTCGCCGCGGTGCACGTCGACAGCGCGGACGCGGTCCAGGACATCACCGCTGCTGCCCTGGCGATCGGGGCCGCGGACCTCGGCGACGACGACGCGCAGTTCGCGGTCGACGGCGCCGAAGGCCACGAGCTGGAGTGGTACGGGCTCCAGGAGATCCCGGACCTCCTCGGCTAGCTCTGCGTCGCGGGCTCCGGCACCGGACCGGACACGACCGAGCGGCGGCCGACCTTGCGAGCCACGTACAGGACCGTGCCGCCCAGCATGCCGACGCCGAGCGACACCAGGATCGACACACCCTGCTGCGACGCGAGCGCCCGGAGCGGGTGGATGCCCGCGTCGAGGTTCTGCGCCACCGGCAGAGCAGCGAGGAACGCAATCGGTGCCGACACGATCTGCAGCAGGGCACCGAACATGCCGACCAGTAGGTAGTACACCGATGCCGGTGTCGCGGCGGCGCCGGGCGAGCCAGCGGCAGCCCACGATCGTGCCGACGAGGACCGCGACACCACGAACCACCGAGCCGGCGACGAGCAGCGTCGACAGGTGCTTGGACAGCTCAGCCGGATCCGGGTCGGCGTCGACGAGTGTCCACGACAGGACCAGCCCGCCGCCCGTGGCGATCAGGATCGACACCAGCGCGGCGACCAGGCCACCCAGCACGGCGCCGCCGACCCGGACCGAGCCGAGCACGCCACCGCCGACGGCCGCGGCGAAGGAGGCCAGCGCCACCTTCCCCGCCACCTCGGGGTTGATCGAGGCCCAGGCCAGCACGGCGATGACCGAGCCTGCGATGGCCGCCGCACCGATGCCGTACCCGATGCTGCGGATGGTGGTGCCGGAGGCCTTCTCCTGCCGGCGGGCCCACCAGGCGCCGCCGGCCGAGACCGACGCACCGGTGAACGCCGCCATCAGGGCGAGGCCGGGTGCTTCGAGTACGACCCAGGTGGCCGTGCCGACCTTGCCGGGGTGCTCCACAGACAGGGCCGTCGCCAGCTCCAGCAGCATGAGCACCGCAGCGCCGGTGATCAGTAAGTACGAGGTCAGACGGCCGGGCTCGGTGCGAGAACCGACAGGGCGGGGGGCGGTGGCGCCGGACTCCACAGCGACTCCTCCAGGGGGAACGACGAGTAAAACGGACTCCCGTCTGAGACGGGAGCCGCCAGCAGTCTGCCTGACGCCGCCACGCCGCCGCATCTCGGCCATGTCAGGATGGGATCTACCGCTGCCACAGCAGCCGCAACGTAACCACCTCGTCGACGACGCCGAGCCTCTACCGGGAGTAACGCTATGGACGCGGTCACCCAGGTCCCCGTTCCGGTCAACGAGCCGATCAACAGCTACGCGCCCGCCACCCCCGAGCGCGATGCCCTGCAGTCCAAGCTCACCGAGCTGGCCGCGGATCGGATCGAGCTGACACAGACCATCGGCGGCGAGCAGCGCCTCGGCGGTGGCGACGAGATCGACGTCGTGCAGCCGCACCGGCACGCCCATGTGCTCGGCACGCTGCGTAACGCCACCGCCGCCGACGTGACTGCCGCCGTGTCGGCCGCCAAGGAGGCAGCGCCAGCATGGCGGGCGCTCCCGTACGACGAGCGTGCCGCCGTGCTGCTGCGCGCCGCCGACCTGCTCTCCGGGCCGTGGCGCTCCACGCTGAACGCCGCGACGATGCTCGGCCAGTCGAAGACCGCGATCCAGGCCGAGATCGACTCCGCCTGCGAGCTGATCGACTTCCTGCGCTTCAACGTGCACTTCGGCCGGCAGATCCTCGACGAGCAGCCGGTCTCGTCGCCGGGCATCTGGAACCGGTTCGACCACCGTCCGCTGGAGGGCTTCGTCCTCGCGATCACCCCGTTCAACTTCACCGCGATCGCCGGCAACCTGCCGCTGGCGCCCGCGCTGATGGGCAACACGGTGGTGTGGAAGCCCTCTCCGACCCAGCAGTTCGCGGCGCACTTCACGATGCGCCTGCTGGAGGCCGCCGGGCTGCCCGCGGGCGTTGTGAACCTCGTCACAGGAGACGGTAAGGCGGTGTCCGAGGTGGCGCTCGCCGACCCGGACCTCGCCGGTATCCACTTCACCGGATCGACCGGCACGTTCCAGTACCTGTGGCATACAGTCGGCCAGAACATCGGCAAGTACCACACGTACCCGCGGCTGGTCGGTGAGACGGGCGGCAAGGACTTCGTGATCGCTCACGCGAGCGCCTCGCCGGACGCCCTGCGGACCGCGCTCGTTCGTGGTGCGTACGAATACCAGGGGCAGAAGTGCTCGGCGGCGTCGCGCGCGTACTTGCCGCGGTCGCTGTGGGACAGCGGCCTCCGTGACGACCTGGTGAGCACGGTCGAGTCGCTCACCTACGGTGACGTCATGGACTTCCGTAACTTCGGCGGCGCCGTGATCGACCGCCGCGCGTTCGACAAGCTGACCGCCGTCCAGGATCGTGTGAAGAACGACGGCCGTTGCACCGTGCTTGCCGGCGGCACCGCCGACGACAGCGAGGGCTTCTTCGTCCGGCCGACGCTGGTGGAGAGCACCGACCCGGAGCACGAGCTGTTCACCACCGAGTACTTCGGCCCGGTGCTTGGCGTGTACGTGTACGACGACGCCGACTTCGACTCCGTGCTGGCGCAGGCCGCCGACGCGGCGCCGTACGCCCTCACCGGCTCGATCTTCGCCGACGAACGTGCCGTCGTGGAGCGCGCCAGCCAGGCGCTGCGGTTCTCGGCCGGCAACTTCTACATCAACGACAAGCCGACCGGTGCCGTCGTCGGTCAGCAGCCGTTCGGCGGTGCCCGGGCTAGCGGTACGAACGACAAGGCGGGCTCGGTGCTCAACCTGCTGCGCTGGGTGTCGCCGCGGACCCTCAAGGAGACGTTCGTGCCGCCGACGGACCACACCTACCCGCACATGGCCTAGTCCGGGGTAGCGTGCAGGGTTTCGTCGCCTATAGGCCACGAAATCCCGCACACTTCGCGGGTTTCGGTGGTGGCTAGCTGGATCGGTGTCGCCGTGCCGCGTCGCACCAGGACGCCGCGACCAGCACGGGTGCGGATGCCGCGGCTGAGCCGTACGCCGAGCAGATCGCCGTCGAGCGGCCCGGATTGGCCCAGCAGCAGACCGCTCCTGCTCCGCCGCACCTCGACCGTGCAGCCGCGGTAGATGCTGTGCAACGCGTCGCTCTCCCCGGCGACGAGCACCCCGCACGGCCGGTCGGTAGCGGCCCGGTCGGCGCGCGCCTGCTCGGCGAGGATCCGGCAGACGGCGGCATCGGCGGCCGTGTCCAGCAACCGTTCGGCGTCGTCAACGACGACGAGCAGGGGCGCTGGCCCAGTTGCGACCGCCGCCAGCAGCTCGTCGTCGGCGCCGAAGACGCCGAGTACGCCGGTCGTGCCGGCGAGTTCCATGACGGGCGAGCATCCGGCGGCGACGACGGCGACGGATCCGCCCCGGCTCAGGTGCTGGATCGCGGCTGTGCGCAGCGCGGTCGAGCGGCCGCTGCCCGGCGGGCCGACGATGAGGGCGCCGGGGCCGTCGGCGGCCAGGTCGAGGCCGAGCGGCGCCGCGTCATCGCCACCGATGCCGAACGGTATCCACAGTGGACCCTCCGCAGATCCGCCCGCGTCGGCCAGCGAGGCGAGGCTGACGTGCTCAGGCAGCGCCCGCAGCCGGAACGGAACCTGCCGGCCGCGGCGAACCCGCGGCAACGCCTGGGCCTCAGCGGCGGCCTCGGCGGCGACCCGTTGGATGGCCGCGACCTGCGCCGACCCGGACGGATCCCGGTCGAGCAGTGCGATCTGAACCTCCGTCGCGCCGCCCTCGCCGTTGGGTACCAGCGCGCGTCCGGGCGCAAGCCGCGCGGGCGCGGACCGGATGCCTGCCAGCCCGTAGCTGTCCGGATCGGCCATCCGCAGGACGAGACGATGTGACGCGAGCGCTGCGACCCGCGCGGCGAGCAACCCCCGGTCGCCGCTGACGACCACGCGCAGACCACACGTCCCGCCGTCTCTCAGCAGCCGGGTGAGCTGGTCGACGAGGCGTCCGTGATCGATGCCCTCGTAGGCGTGGAGGAAGCCCTCCCACGAGTCGACCAGCAGCACCAGCCACGGCAGGCGATTGTCGGGCGGAGAGCCGGCACGCTGCTCGGCGACGGATCCGAAGCCTCCGCTCGCCAGCTCGCCCTGCCGTCGGGTCAGTTCGACGCCGAGACGGTCGAGCAGTCGGGCGCCGCGTTCTGTGTCGTCGCGGGGAACCACCGCACCGCAGTGCGGCAGCGCCGCGAGCCCAGCGAGGCCGCCACCACAATCGAGGACGTACAGGTGGGCGTCGGCGACAGGCAGCGCGCCGATGCCGGCGCCGATCGTCCGGAGTGCGCTCGTGCGCCCGCTGCGCGAACCCCCGGCCACCAGCAGGTGTCCGCCGTCAGCGAGATCGAGTGCGTGGACCGTGCGTCGCTGCTCCGCGGGAAGGTCGTGCAGCCCGAGCGGGATCCGAAAGCCGGCCTCGACCGGCAGTTCCTCGACCGTGACCAGCCCGGGCAGCGCCGGTAGCCACGGGCTCGGCGGTGCAGTGGCGCCGGCCGACTCCGCCGCCGCACGAACCACCCTCACCAGCTGGGCAAGGTCGGTCTCGTCCGCGACGTGCCGCTCTGGAACCGCACGCGGTGCACCCGCCGCCTGCCACGGTGCGGGTTCCACCACGGGCACGCACTCACTGGCGGCCACCGCTCGCCCGCCGACCCGAGCGGTCTGTACCGCGACGAGCCGACCCGCGAGGCGGGCGAAGGCACGGCCGGGGGTGCGCTGGCTGATCCTGGCGGCGTCGGGAGCGTCGATGACATCGGCGCTCTCGGCGGCGTCCGCGACGCGGAGGCAGATGCGCAGGGCGGTGTTGGCGCGGATCTCGCTGGAGACGACGCCGGCCGGGCGTTGTGTCGCCATGACCAGGTGGATGCCGAGCGACCGTCCCCTGCGCGCGAGGTCGACCAGGCCCGTCACGAAGTCGGGCAGTTCGGCGATGAGCGAGGCGAACTCGTCGATGACGATCACGAGCCGGGCGAGTCGCCGCCCAGCGGCCTGGTACGCATCGAGGTCGGCGGCGTCGGCCGCGGCGAGCAGCCGTTCGCGGCGACGCAGTTCGGCTGCCAATGAGGTGAGCGCGCGTGCCGTGAGGTGGGCGTCGAGATCGGTGACCATCCCGACGGTGTGTGGCAGGCGGGCGCACTCGGCGAACGCGGCACCACCCTTGTAGTCGACCAGGATGAACGCCAGCTCGTCCGGGCGGTTGGCCAGCGCCAGCCCGGCCACGAGCGCCTGGAGCAGTTCGGACTTGCCCGCGCCCGTCGTACCGGCCACCAGCGCGTGTGGACCGTCGGCTCGGAGGTCGACCGTCACCGGACCGTCCACCCCGCAACCGAGGACGGTACGCGTAGATCGCGGTTCGGTTCGCCACAGCTCGGCGGGGTCCATGTCGCGAACCAGGTCCAGTAGCCGGATCTGGGTCGGCAACGAACCGCCCGCGACGTCCGGCGTGGTGTCGCGGATCGGCGCCAAACCCCGCGCCACCTGGTCGATCCACGTCGCGGCGACCAGGTCGGCGGTGATGTCCGGAACTGGCGGGCAGCCGCCGACGGCGAGCCGCAGCGACGGACCACCGTCCTGGTCGAGAACCGCCACAGCGCCGCACTCCTCGGGCAGTTCGAGCGGGTCGGCGGCGAGGCAGAGCGCGACGATCCCCACCGCAGGACCTTCCACCAGGAGCCGCGCGACTCCCGGGATCTGCCGTAACCGCTCGGCGCCGTCGAGGATCAGGACGATGGACGGCTCCGGCTCTGGACACCGTTGCCGATTGTCGAGCAGGGCCGCCAGCTCGGCCACCCGGGTCGCCACCTGCTCCGCGCCAACGCCCTGCCAGGCCATGGCGGCGCCGGCAAGCGGTACCGCATGGGGGAGCCAACGGAACCAGCCGTACCCGCGGTCCTCGGTCAGCAGCACGAACCGCAGGTCACGCGGCGGATGTAGCGCGGCGAGCTGGGCGATCAGCCACCGCGCCAGCCGACGGCGCGTCCCCGCCGGCCCGGCGATGCCCAGCACCCCGACCTCTCCCAACGCCACCGTCACCGGAACGGCGGCAACAACCCCCTGAGCCGCCGCACGACCTGGAACCGCCGCACCGCCTGGAACCGCCGCACGGCCTGGAACCGCCGCAGCACCCCGTACCACCAGCCGTGCCGGCTGGTCGGCCAGCCCGACCCTGATTCGCAGCGCGTCATCGTCGTCAGGACGTCTTTCCCAGAGCCGCGACCCGGGGCCGAGAACGGTGAGCAGCACCGATGCCGGGTCTGGTGCCGCCGCCCGCCGTGCCGCCGTCTCGGCTGCCAGCGCGGCATCCCGCTCCTGAGTCGCCGACTCCAGGGCCACCGCATACGAAGCCAGCGCACGCCGATGATCGCGCCGACCGCCGATACGGTCGCTGAGCGCGTTCGCGCCGAAGAGCACCGGCGACAGCAACGTCAGCAGCAGGTAGCCCGTCTGGCCGCCTGTAACGAGCCACAGCGCCAGCCCGATGAGCAGCGGTGCCACCACCATCACCCACGGAAACCGGAACCGCGACGGTTCCGGTGGGGCGCATGGAAACACCACCTCTACAAGGCCGGGCGCGGGCCGTAGCCGGGGCGGCCGGCTGAATCCCAGCCCGCCTGCGCCGTCCGGGCGGACCACCGCAGGCGGATCCGTCGGCGGTGTATGCACGAGCAGCGATGCACCGCATCGCAGCAGGGCGTCCGGTGGAAGCGGCACGAAGTCGCCCCCGACCTCGGCGCCGTCGAGCCACGTGCCGTTTGTTGAGCCGGCATCCCGCACCCAGACTCCGTCCGGCCGCGCATCCACGACGGCGTGCGCCCGCGACACGTCGTGATCCGACAGGCACAGGTCGCCCGAGCGGCCGACGACCAGCTCGCCGCAGCCCAACGTCACGACAAGCCCCGCGTCCGGACCGCCCACCACCCGCAACTGCCGAGGCCCCGCCGCGCCGAGCGCCAGCCCCGCCGCGCCAAGCGCCGGCCACGCCGACCCCAAGGCGCCCACCCACACCCGAGCCCCGTCGACCAACGGAGGCACGCCGAGCAGATCACCGGCTTCTACGGGCCGCCCAGCCCACAACGGCCCAGGTCCGAGAAGCCCACCCACACGTGTCCCGGCAGCAGCCCTGACCACTACATCCGCCTCGGAGCTGCGCGTGATCAGAGTCAACCGAACCTCCACGCGAACCTCCCGAAGTCAAACATCAGCAAACGACCCCGAACGAGTCTGCCAGATCCCACGAATGCTGCGCGGAAGTTGTCCACAGGCGCCAAGATGTGACACCACATCGCATCCGGAGACAACACTTGTCACGGTTGGGCAGGTAGGTTCCAGCCATGACCGAGTACGCGCCGCACTTCGGTGAGCAGGGCGGACAGCTCACCTACGGGAGCTACCTCCGCCTCGACGACCTTCTCCGCCAGCAACAGCCACAGGCCGAGCCGGCGGCCCACGACGAGCTGCTGTTCATCACGATCCACCAGGTCTACGAGCTGTGGTTCAACCAGCTGCTGCATGAGCTCACCGCCGCCCGCGACGGCATGCTCGCCGGCGACACGTACAGCCCGCGGGTCCAGCTGGAGCGGTGCCACGTCATCGCGCGCGTGCTGGTCACGCAGGTGGACGTCCTGGAGACGATGACCCCACAGGACTTCCTCGCCTTCCGCTCCCAGCTCGCGCCGGCAAGCGGCTTCCAGTCGGTGCAGTTCCGCGAGATCGAATTCCTGTCGGGCGCCAAGGACCCCGCCTTCCTCAAGCGGTTCCGTGGCCTCACCGACATCGAGATGAAGCGCCTGGAGCAGCGGCTTGCCGAACCGTCGCTGTGGGACGCATTCGTCGCGGTACTCACGCAGTCGGGGTTCCCCACCGACACCCATGACCAGCGTCTCGAAGGGATGCGCATCGTCGCCCACGACCGCGCCCGCTACGGCGCCGTATGGGACCTCGCCGAGGCGCTCGTCCAGCACGACGCCCTCTTCGCGCAGTGGCGCGGGCGACACGTGCTGATGGTCGAGCGGCAGATCGGCACCAAGTCCGGCACGGGGGGCAGCAGCGGCGCCCCGTACCTCCGCAGCCGCCTTGAGCTGCGGTTCTACCCGGAGCTCTGGGAACTGCGCAGCCACCTCTAAGAGCAACCCTTTCCAGCTACGCCCGGGAGCGAGCTGTACATCAGCGGCCTACCTAGCACTCAGGACCCGCCACCAGTCACCGCCCGAACCGCCCCGACACCGCCGCGCCGCCCGACCCCCGCGCCGCCCGAAACGGACTGTTCCGGTATTGGTCCCTTAACCGGACACCCGAAGCGACCATTTCCCCGACAGTTGAGTGGTTCAAGGGGCGCCCGGTCGCTGCGGAACCGGTTATCCACAGCGCCGAAACGCGCTCGACCCGATCCCCACTATCGTCTGACACCTTCGGTGTCTGTTTCCGAACCCAGCAGACCGGCTGCGCCGCACCCCAGGCGACGACCGGCGGCGTTGTCGGCCCACCCTGATACAAAAACGTATCCGGGCGAGCCTCCGCCTTGCCGGACCGCCGCCTGGAGCACGGCTCGCTCGGCCCGAGGTTCAGAACAGACACCCCGCAGAGAGGGGTCCGATGACGGCGGTGGAGATCGTCGACACCGAGGTGCGCGAGCTGATCCGGCGGCGCGGTGTCGATCCGGTGCGCGAGCCGGCCACGGTGCGGCGCCTGATCGACGAGGTGCTCGCCGACTACGCCGACCGTGCGCTCACCGGCGTGCTGCCCGTCCTCGCCGATCCCGCCGCCGCGGCGCGCAGCGTGTTCGACGCCGTGGCCGGGCTGGGTCCGTTGCAGCGGTTCCTCGACGATCCCGAGGTCGAGGAGATCTGGGTCAACGGTCCGGGCCGGGCGTTCGTGGCGCGGCGCGGGCGCAGCGAGCTGACCACGGCGATCCTGTCCGACGGGCAGGTCCAGGACCTTGTCGAACGCATGCTCAAGCACACCGGCCGGCGGGTCGACCTGTCGACGCCGTTCGTCGACGCCACCCTGCCTGACGGTTCGCGGCTGCACGTCGTGATCCCGGACATCACCCGTGCGCACTGGGCGGTGAACATCCGCAAGTTCGTCGTGCGCGCCCACTCCGTCGAGGATCTCGTGGCGCTGGGCTCGCTCACCACCCACGCCGCCCGGTTCCTCGAAGCCGCGGTGGTGGCCGGGCTGAACGTAGTCGTCTCCGGCGGCACCCAGGCCGGCAAGACCACGCTGCTGAACTGCCTGGCCGCCGCGATCCCTGCAAGCGAGCGGGTGATCAGCTGTGAGGAGGTGTTCGAGCTGCGCCTCGGCCTGCCCGACTGGGTCGCCTTGCAGACGCGCCAGCCCAATCTGGAGGGCGCGGGCGAGATACCGCTGCGCAGGCTGGTCACCGAGGCGCTGCGGATGCGCCCGTCGCGCATCATCGTCGGCGAGGTCCGCCAGGCGGAGTGCCTCGACCTGCTGCTCGCACTGAACTGCGGTATGCCGGGCATGGCGTCGATCCACGCCAACTCCGCGCGCGAGGCCGTCACCAAGCTCTGTACGTTGCCGCTGCTCGCCGGTGAGAACGTCACGCCGTCGTTCGTCGTGCCGACAGTCGCGTCCTCGGTTGACCTGGTCGTGCACACCGAGACGGACGGCTCCGGCCAGCGCCGGGTGCGCGAGATCGTCGGATTGCCGGGCCGGGCGGAGGGAAGCGTCGTGGAGACCGCCGACATCTTCGCCACGCGCGGTGGTCGGCTGGTGCGTGCCGACGGGTTCCCGCCGCACGCCGAGCGCTTCGTCCGTGCCGGCCACGACCTGGCCGCACTGCTCACCGAGCAGCCCAGCCGGCCGCAGCCGCAGGCCACCGCGGCGCCCAGGCCGGCCCCGCGCTACCCGATCCACCTTGCGCAGCCGGCGATCCAGCAGCACCGCCCGGCACCGTCCGCCACGTCGAGAGAGGCATGAGATGGGAGCGTTCCTCGGGCTGCTTCTCGGGCTGGGACTCCTGCTGATCTGGCAGAGCGGGCCCCGCGCCCGGCCGGTGACGATCGCGCCCGGGCTCAGGTTCCTGCAACGCCGCACCGAGCGCCTGAGGCAGGCCGGGGTCCAGGGCGTGTCCGGAGGGCAGTTGCTAGTGCTCCAGGTCCTCGCAGCGCTGTTTTCGGCGTCGGTGGTCCTGGTGGCGTCCGGCAGCGTGTCGATCGCGGCATGCTTCGCCGTGTTCGCCTTCTTCGCCCCGACGGCGATCGTCGCCCGGCTGCATGATCGGCGCCGCCGCGACCTGCGCGAGGTGTGGCCCGAGGTGGTCGACAACCTGGCGTCGGCGGTACGCGCCGGGATGGCGTTGCCAGAGGCAGTGAGCGCCCTCGCTACCCGCGGCCCCGAACCGCTGCGGCCGGCGTTCGATCGTTTCGCCGCCGACTACCGCGCCACGGGCAAGTTCTCCGACTGCCTCGACCGGCTCAAGGCCGACCTCGCCGATCCCGTCGGCGACCGGGTCTGCGAGGCGCTGCGGCTCGCGCGTGACGTCGGCGGCACCGACCTCGGCCGGTTGCTGCGCACCCTGTCGACGTTCCTCCGCGAGGACGCCCGCACGAGGTCCGAACTGGAGACCCGCCAGGGCTGGACGGTGAACGCCGCCCGCCTCGCCGTCGCCGCACCCTGGCTCGTGCTGCTGCTTCTGGCTACACAATCCACCACGCTCGAAGCGTTCGACCAGCCCGCCGGGCGTGCGTTGCTCCTGTTCGGCGGCGTGGTGAGCGTCCTTGCGTACCGGCTGATGCTGAGGATCGGGCGTCTGCCCGTGGAGAGGCGGGTCCTCGGATGAGCGACACCCTGATCGGCGCCCTGCTGGGCCTGACCTTCGCGGTCGGCGTCCTGCTCGCGGTCCTGTGGTCACCGCCGCTGCGCCGGGTACGCCTCGCCGACCGTATCGGGCCGTACCTTGCGGACACGCCGCGACCGTCGGCGCTGCTCGCCGCGTCCGGTCGCACCAGCTCGCTCGGCGCCGCCGGTCGGCTGCTCCAGCCGTTCCTCGCGGACGCCGCCCACCAGATCGAACGGATCGTCGGCGGCACCCGTTCGGTCCGCCGCCGCCTCGACGCGCTGGCCTCCGCGCAGACCGTCGAGGAGTTCCGCGTCGAGCAGGTGATCTGGGGCGTCGCGGGTGTGGTCGCGGGCATCCTCGGCGGGGTGGGACTCTCGCTCGTCGGCGGCGAGCTGAGCGCGCTGGCGCTGCTGGTGTGCGCTGTGACGGGTGCGATCGTCGGCGTCCTCGGACGCGACTGGTGGCTCTCGTCCCAGGTGCGGCGGCGTGAGCAGCAGATGCTCGCGGAGTTCCCGGTCGTCGCCGAACTTCTCGCACTCGCGGTCACGGCGGGGGAGGCGCCCGCCGCCGCGCTGGATCGGGTCTGCCGGATCTGCCGGGGCGAGCTGGCCCGCGAACTGGAGACGGCGCTCGCCGAGGCGCGGGCCGGTGCGCCGCTGCCCGTCGCGCTCCAGACGCTTGCCGAGCGCACCACGCTGGAACCGCTCGCCCGCTTCACCGACGGGCTGATCATCGCGCTCGAACGCGGCACGCCCCTCGCCGACGTGCTGCGGGCCCAGGCCGCCGACGTGCGGGAGGCAGGGAAGCGGGCGCTGCTGGCGTCCGGCGGGCGGCGCGAGATCGCGATGATGGTGCCGGTGGTCTTCATGATCCTGCCGATCACCGTGCTGTTCGCGCTCTACCCCGGGCTGGTCAACATCAGCCTGCTCACCAGGTAGCACCGCTGAGGGCCGAGGCATCGCTGATTACGTGGCACGAAGCTGGGAACAGCCTCTGAAATGTCCGGGTCGCGTTCGAAGGCGAGTGACGCGCCCGCGCCCGCAGAGGAACGAGGAGATGCCGCGATGTCCGAATCGGAGCCGGAGCAGCTCGATCAGCACGCGTCGGAACGGCACGAGGGGTTCGCCGAGGTCGATCCCGAGTTCGAACGGATCCGCGAGGAACGCGCCGCGATGGTCGACGACTTCCTGCGCGTCATGGACGCCGCCGGCAACCCCGGTCTGAGCCGCAAGCTCGGATCGACCGTGCGCAACCTGGTCGGCCAGGAGGCCGACGAGTACTGGTCCACCGAGCTGGTCGGCGACGACGGCAAGGAACGCGAGGTCATCGTGTTCACCGACGGGCGCCACGGCTGGAGCGACGCCCTCGTCTACTCGGACCGTCCCCGCAACCGCGACGATGAGATCGCTCCCGACCAGCTGCGCGCGGCACTGGGCGCGATCCTAGACGAGCACGATCTTCGTTGGCCCGCTGAGCGCGAACAATAGTTGTCCACAGAAGACCAAGCTATCCCTGCGCGGGTGACGTCAAAACCCCTAGGCTGGAGTGAACCGGCGGCAGGAGCGCGGTAGTACACCCGCCCGTCGGCCTCTCGGGAGGTTCGCGTGAGCAGGCTGTTCGCCGTGGTCCACGCCCGCTTAGCCGGCGGTCGTGACGCGGGAGACGTTCCTGGCTGGGTGATGGTGACCGTAATGTCGGCCGGCCTGGTGGTCGCGTTGTTCGGTGTCTTCCGCGACGCGATCACCGAGGCCGTGCAGAACGCGCTGAGCCAGGTCGTGTCCGAGTCCGGCGGCTAGGGGCTGCCCCATATGTCCGCTGCCCAGGCCCCGACTGTGCGGGGTGGACAGTGCCGGGCCGACGGCGGCTCCGCGGTGGTCGAGTTCTCCCTTGTCGCGGTCCTGCTGCTGATGTTGCTGCTCGGGATAGCCCAGGTCGCGATCTACCTGCACGTCCGGAATGTAACGGCGGCCAGCGCTGCGGAGGGCGCGCGGTACGCCGCCAACGCGGACGCCGATCCGGGCCAGGGAGCCGAGCGAGCCGGTGACATCCTCGCCCGCGCCGTCGGCCCCGACACCGCGGCCAGGCTGCGCTGCACCGGCGACCTGGAGGAGGGCGATGGCGGTGTCCAGCTCAGCGCGGTGCGTTGCGCCGGGGCGCTCCCGGTCTTCTTCGCCCCGTTCGGCGACGTGCTGCCGCTCGACGTGACCGGTCACGCTGTCGAGGAAGGCACCCCATGAAGCGGGATCACGGCTCCGCGAGCATCGAGTTCGTCTTCCTCGGCGTTCTCGTCATGGTTCCCCTGCTGTACCTGGTGATCGCCGCGTTCGAGGTGCAGCGCAACGCGTTCGCCGTCACCCAGGCCGCGCGCGAGGCGGGTCGCGCCTGGAGCACCGCCGACGACGAAACGGCAGCCGCCGAAAGCGCCCAGTACGCCATGGAGCTGGCCCTCCGCGACCAGGACCTCGATCCTGCGGGCACCGATCTGCGCTACGGCCCCGTCGGATCCGGATGCGCCGATACAGGCGCGGCGTCGCTCGAACCGGGCGCGGATTTCGAGGTGTGTGTGGTCCGCACGTTCCGCGTGCCTGCGGTCCCGTCGTACCTCGACGGTGGCAACAACACCGTGACCGGCCGTTTCGTGGTCCACGTCGACGACTTCCGGAGCGCGGGGTGAACGCGCGGCACCGCGACGACGGCAGCAGCCTGCCGTTCGTCCTGCTCTGCTTCCTGGTCGCAATGGTGCTGGTCGCAGGCGTCACGGCGGCGTCGTCCGCGTTCCTGGCCCAGCGCGACCTGCAGTCCGACTGCGACGGCGCGGCGGTCGCGGCAGCCTCAGGCGCCGACCTTGACGCGCTCTACCGCTCGTCCACGGGCCTCGGCGAGACGCTCCCACTCGCCACAGACGAGGCTGAACTGGCCGTCGCCAGCTACCAGGCCGCCGCGAACGACGGCTTCGACGCCGATGTCGCGCTCGACGGCGAGCGGGTCACGGTCTCCTGCCGCCGTGTCGTCGCCGTGCCGTTCGGGCGGCTGTTCGGGGTCGGCGGCGGGCTGGAGCGTTCCACTGTGAGCACCGCTCGGAGCCGATTCAGCGATTGAGCCGATCTAGGGCCTGTCTTCAAAGGCCGTGCCCTACTGCGCCGGACCCAGACGACGACCGGCTGCGTTGTCGGTCCACCCGGATACAAGAAACGTATCCGGGCGCACCCCCGCCTTGCCGGACGCCGCCTGGCCCTCGGCGACACGGATCCACAGTGGATGTCGTTCGGGCCTGGATTCCCAGGCCAGAGCGTGGCACCGTGGGGGTATGGCGGACAAAGGTCTCAACGCGACAGCGGCGGCCCTACTCGGGCTGCTCCATGATGGGGCGATGACCGGCGGCCAGTTGATGGCCGCAGCGGAGTCGCGGCTCGGTCCGTTCTGGACCACGACGCGGAGCCAGGTCTACCGGGAACTCCCGGTCCTGGCCGAGCGGGGCTACGTGCGCACCGGCAAGCCCGGTCCGCGCTCGTCCCAGCCGTACGCGATCACGGCGGCCGGCAAGCGCGCCTTCTCCCGCTGGCTCTCGGAGCCGGCCGGGCGCGACCAGCTACGTAACCCGCTGCTCCTGCGGGCTGCGTTCGGCACCCTCCACAACTCGAACCAGCTGAGTTCGCTCTACGAGTCTCAGGGCGAGGAGCACAACAACCGCCTGGCCGACCTGCGCGAGGAGCTGAAGGTGGCGAAGAAGGGCGACGACCCGTTCAAGGTCGCCACGCTCGAGTTCGCGATCACCTACCAGCGCGCCCTCATCAAGTGGCTGGACGCCGCGCCGCGGGCCTGAGCGCAGGTCGTTGACCAGCACCGGCACCGTGCGGGCCGCACCCCGCGCGCCCGGTGAACGCGTCACCCGGGCGGACCGCGTAGGCTAACTCTTTGTGGCTGTGGTGGATCTTTCCGAGGACCTGAAGGCACTCAACGCGACGCTCGCTTCCGTGGAGGCCGTCCTCGACCTGGACAGGCTCCGGGGTGAGCTGGCCGAGCTGAACGAGGCCGCCGCCGCTCCTGACCTCTGGGACGACCAGGAGAAGGCACAGCGAGTCACGTCGCGGCTGTCGTTCGTCCAGGGCGAGCTGAACCGCATCGACGGGCTGCACAGGCGGCTGGAGGACGCCGGCGTGCTGCTGGAGCTGGCCGACTCCGAGGACGACGCCGGCACGCGCGACGAGGTCCAGTCCGAGGTCAAGGCGTTGCGGAAGGCCATCGACGAGCTCGAGGTCCGCACCCTTCTGTCCGGTGACTACGACCCGCGCCAGGCATTGGTGACGATCCGTGCCGAGGCGGGCGGTGTCGACGCCGCCGACTTCGCCGAGACGCTGCTCCGTATGTACCTGCGCTGGGCTGAGCGTCACCACTACCCGGTCGAGGTGTACGACACGTCGTACTCGGAAGAGGCGGGTATCAAGTCGGCCACGTTCGCGGTGCAGGCCCCGTACGCGTACGGCACGCTGTCGGTCGAGCAGGGTACGCACCGTCTGGTCCGCATCAGCCCGTTCGACAACCAGGGGCGCCGCCAGACCAGCTTCGCCGGTGTCGAGGTGCTGCCGGTGGTGGAGCAGGACGACCACGTCGAGATCCCGGAGAACGACATCCGCATCGACGTGTTCCGCTCGTCCGGCCCGGGCGGGCAGAGCGTCAACACCACCGACTCGGCGGTGCGCATCACGCACCTCCCGACCGGCATCGTCGTGTCCTGCCAGAACGAGAAGTCGCAGATCCAGAACCGCGCCGCGGCGATGCGAGTGCTGCAGGCACGCCTGCTGGAGCAGCGGCGTCGCGAGCAGAAGGCCGAGATGGACGCGCTCAAGGGCGATGGCGGCAACTCGTGGGGCAACCAGATGCGGTCGTACGTCATCCACCCGTACCAGATGGTGAAGGACCTGCGCACCGAGTTCGAGGTCGGTAACCCGCAGGCCGTCTTCGACGGCGACATCGACGGTTTTATCGAGGCCGGCATCCGGTGGCGCAAGCAGAGTGAGCGCGAGGAGTGAGCTTGCGAGCCCCGCAGTCGCGAACACGATGGCGGAGTGAGCGCGAGGAGTGAGCTTGCGAGCCCCGCAGTCGCGAACACGATGGCGGAGTGAGCGCGAGGAGTGAGCTTGCGAGCCCGCATCGCGAACACGATGGCACAGCGAAACGGCGCGGTAACGCAAAGTTCTGTTTGAGTTCCTGTAACGGCTAAGGCCGTTCCGGCGATGGGCGCGACCGTGTCTCAGCGCTCCCATAAATCTTCCTTATACGGGGCTTCTCCGCTGGCGGTTGGCGCGGAAAGTCCCCTAATCTCTGCCGCGGTGACCGGTTCGGTGGGCGGTGACCATCCCGGGGGAAGTGAACACCAGGATTCGTCGTGGGCTGCTATTTATGGCGAATCCATGACGGTGACTTCGCTCCCCTTACTCGTCCGGTGGATCACACGAGGGGCACGTTGTGCAGGTAATGCGCCGTTCTTTACGGAGTTCATTACGTCGCGGAATGGCGATTTTCGCCGGCGCGACTCTGGGTCTGATCGCGGTGGGGATGGGTGCGTCCCCCGCAAGCGCGCACGAGGCGTTCGTCAGGGGCAAGGCCAACTGCGACACGTCGAGCGGTCAGTACGTCGTCGAGTGGACGATCACTAACGACTACGGCGACGACGCCGTCCGGGGACGGGTGAACGCCCTCCCCGAGGGGACCGTCGTCGACCTCGACCGGGAGATTCCCGGTAACAGCTCGATCACAGGCATCCAGCGGGTGCCCGGCAACTCGAGGTTCGCCGGCATCGAACTGGAGGAGGTGAGCTGGGAAGACGGCCACGTCCAGCGGCGGGACCTCGACAAGACCATCTCTCTGCCGGGCAACTGCTCGAACACGAAGCCGCCGGCCCCGCCGAAGCCTCCGGCGCCGCCGAAGCCGAACCCGGGGTGCGTCGCCCCGGCCGACGCCAAGTTCAGCCACAAGTTCGACGGCGCCAAGGGCACCGCGACCGTGAGTCTCGACGGTGACAAGCCGCTGTGCAAGGGCGGCGACCAGGGCTTCGCGCTGGCTTCCTACACGTCCTCGAAGGCGCCGGGTGCGCAGCTCAAGAAGTTCGATTCCGCGGACGGCGTCATTTCGCCGCAGAAGAAGAGCATCGATTTGAAGGTCGACCTTCCGCCCTGCTACCTCAAGGTCTACCTGGTATGGGACAAGGACGTCATCGACCCGATTACGGCTACCGACAAGTACGGTGACCGCATTCTCGGTTCGGTCGGTAAGCCGGGCAGTTTGTCGAAGGGCCCGATCGGTCTATTCGAGGGCGGCACCGCGGATTGCGACTCGAAGCCGTCGGTGACCTTCGAGAACACGTGCGACAACGTCACGATCACGCTGATCAACGAAGGCACGCTGCCCGCGCAGTTCAACGGCTTCACGAAGATCGGTGACGGCGCCTTCCAGCCGGTGCCGAAGCCGATCACGGTCGACCCGGGCAAGAAGGCCACGTTCGCGGTCGAGCCGGTCCAGCCGGGGCTGTCGGTGAAGGTGACGTCGGGCGCGTTCACCCAGGAGCACTCGTGGGCGGCGCCGGAGGAGTGCGCGGCGCCTTCCCCGTCCGAGGGCACCGCGACGCCGAGCCCCGGCTCCGGCGGCGGGCTCCCGGTCACGGGTGCCGGCCTCGGCGGCCTGATCGCCGCGGCGCTGGTCGCGACGGGCCTGGGCGCCGCGCTGGTGGTGCTGGCGCGCCGCCGCCGCAGGGTGGCCTGAAGACGCTGATCCGGTAGCGAGCAGAGCCGGGCCCGACACGATGTCGGGCCCGGCTTTTTCGCGTCGCACGGATCACCCACCGGAGCTGTGCGATTACCCCGCGCGTGGCCCGGCGCGGTGATACCGAGGGGCGTCAGAGCTGTTACGTCGGGACGTTAGACTCCACCCCCGTGATCACCCTCGACGGCGTAACCAAGACCTACGCGAAGGCTCGCCGCCCTGCGCTCGACGACGTGAGTGTCGCGGTCGAGAAGGGCGAGTTCGTCTTCTTCATCGGCCCGTCCGGCTCCGGCAAGTCCACCTTCATCAGGCTGCTGCTGAAGGAGGAGTCGCCGACGAAGGGCCGTGTCGCAGTGGCTGGGAAGGATCTCTCCACGATCCGTACGTGGAAGGTTCCGCAGCTGCGGCGCAGCATCGGCTGTGTCTTCCAGGACTTCCGGCTGCTGCCGAACAAGACGGCGGCCGAGAACGTCGGCTTCGCGCTCGAGGTGATCGGCAAGACCAAGCCGGTGATCCGCCGGGTCGTGCCAGAGGTGTTCACCCTGGTGGGGCTGGAGGGCAAGGAGAACCGGATGCCGCACGAGCTCTCCGGTGGTGAGCAGCAGCGGGTCGCGATCGCGCGTGCGTTCGTGAACCGGCCGCTGGTGCTCCTCGCCGATGAGCCGACCGGCAACCTCGACCCCGACACGAGCGTCGAGATCATGCGCCTGCTCGACCGGATCAACCGCACCGGCACCACGGTGGTCATGGCGACGCACGACTCCAACATCGTGAACCAGATGCGGCGGCGCGTGGTCGAGCTCGACCGCGGGCGCATCATCCGTGACCAGGCGCGCGGCGTCTACGGATGATCCGGCCCGTCCCCGCCCCCATCACCTGCTCTGAAGACCTGAGGACCTGATGCGCGCAAAGTTCGTCCTGACCGAGGCCGCGACTGGCCTGTGGCGCAACGTCACGATGACGGTCGCGATGATCCTCACGACCGCGATCTCGCTTGCGCTGCTCGGCGCGGGCGGCCTGCTCTACGTGCAGGTCGAGAAGGTCAAGGAGCTGCTGTTCTACAAGGTCGAGGTGACGATCTTCCTCGACGAGGGCATCACCGAGGACCAGCGCGACAAGCTCAAGACGTCACTTGAAGGCGACGACCTGGTGCAGACCTTCGAGTACGAGAGCCGTGAGGCGGCGTACACGCGGTTCAAGGAGCTGTTCAAGGACTCGCCCGACCTGGTCAACAACGTGAAGCCGGAGGCGCTGCCCGAGTCGTTCCGGGTCAAGCTGAAGGATCCGCGCCGCTTCGAGGCGATGAACCAGAAGTACTCCGACACCGACGGCGTGGACAAGGTCTCCAACCAGCAGCAGCTCGTCGGGAAGATGTTCAGCACGATCGACGCGGTGAAGAACACGACGTTCATCGTGGCGTTGATCCAGGGCATCGCGGCGCTGCTGCTGATCGCGAACACGATCCAAGTCGCGGCGTACAGCAGGCGGCGCGAGGTCGGCATCATGAAGCTGGTCGGCGCCTCGAACTGGTACGTGCGGCTGCCGTTCATCCTGGAGGCGGCCGTCGCCGGCCTGATCGGCGCCACGGTGGCGTGGATCTCGCTGATCATGGCGAAGTGGCTCCTGCTGGACAAGGCCCTGAAACCTCTGTTCGAGAGCGGCATCATCCCCGTGATCCCGTGGTCGTACATCCTCGCGACCGGGCCGATCCTGGGCCTGTTCGCCGTGGTCATCGCGGGTGCCGCAGGCTGGTCGACATTGCGGTTCTACGTGAAGGTCTGACGCGCTGAGGCGCCGAACGCCCGGAACCGCCCAGAAATGGGCGGCGCCGGGCGTTTTGTCATTGGGCGTGAGACTCGTGGGATCTTTGTCAACCAGCGTTGCGGTCCGTACCGTGACCCTCGACCTGAGATCGAGGTTTGCCTGTGGCCACAAGCACGGGCGCCGGAGCGCTGGAGGTCAGGCATGGCTGGTGCGGACGCGAGTAGCAGCGCGGACACGGCAGATCGCAGCTGTCCTGGCTGTGGTCGTCGCCGGAACGGTCCTGATCGCCACCCCTGCGGTGAGTGACCCCGCCGCCGACAAGCGCCGCATCGACCAGCAACTTCAGCGGGCCGAGGCCGCGCTGGAGCACTCCACGGTCCGCGCGCGGCAGGCCGGCGTCGCGTACAACCGCGCCAGCCAGCTGCTCCCAGCGGCGCAGCAGGCCGTCGCCCGGGCACAGGGCGAGGTCGCCGCGGCGCAGGTGCAGGCCGCGACCGCCGCCCGGCTCGCCGCGCGCGCCAGGGCAGCTCTGGCCGCCGCCGAGGCTGACCTCGGCCGTAGCGAGCGGGACGTCTCCGATGCCCGTGACCACCTCGGCGAGTTCGTCCGCGCCAGCTACCAGGGCGCGCCGTACGTCGCGGTGAACGCGCTGCTCGGCGCCCGCACCCCCGACGAGGTCATGGCCGGCATGGGATACCTGAACAACCTCGCGAGCAGCGAGCGCCGCGCGATCGCCAGGGTCAGCCAGGTCCGCCTTGTAGCCGCCCAGAAACGCGCCGAGGTGGCCGAGGTGAAGCGCCGGGTCGACGAGGCTGACGCGCTCGCCCGGCAGGCTCTCGGCGTGGCCCAGCAGCAGGAGGCTGCGGCGGAGGCCGCGCGGGCCAATGTCACCTCCCTCGTGGGTCAGCGCAGGCAGTCGCTGCAGGTCGCCCAGGAGGAGCGGGCGGCCAGCGCGAAGCAGTACGCCGAGGTGCGGGCCGAGTCACGCCGCATCGCGGCGGCGCTGCGAGAGGCCGCCCGCAAGGCGCGCGAGGAGGCGCGGCGGCGCAGCAGCAGAACCGTCCGCAGCCCGGTAGGCCGGCGCCGTCCAGGCCCCGGCCGGGCAATAGCAACGCTGGCGGCGTCCTCGCGATGCCTGTCGACGGGTGGAAGTCCAGTGACTTCGGCCGCCGGTACGACCCGTACTACGGCGTGTGGCAGCTGCATGCCGGCACCGACTTCGCAGCGCCCGGCGGTGCCGCCATCCGTGCGGCAGACGACGGCGTTGTGGTCCGCGCCGGCTGGAACGGCGGCTACGGCAACTACACCTGCATCTACCACGGCGACCTGCGCGACGGGCGCGGGCTGTCCACGTGTTACGCACACCAGTCCCGGATCATCGCCGATCGGGGCGCGCACGTCGGCCGCGGCCAGACCATCGGCCGCGTCGGCACCACCGGCGCCTCCACCGGCAACCACCTGCACTTCGAGGTGCGCCTGGACGGCGAGCCCGTGAACCCGATGCGCTGGTTGTGACCTGCGGTCGGATCGCTACGGAAATGCCGCGACAGCCTCCGTAATATTGGACCTCGTGCGTCACGGTGGCGCGCGAGGGAGGAAGTCATGCCGCGGGAGTCCGGGCGCAAGCTCATCGCGTCCAACCGGAAGGCGCGGCACGACTACGAGATCCTCGACACGTACGAGGCCGGGATCGTCCTCACCGGCACCGAGGTCAAGTCGCTGCGCGCCGGCCGCGCGTCCCTGGTCGACGGGTACGCCACGATCAAGGACGGCGAGGTGTGGCTGGAAGGCATCCACATCGCCGAGTACGCCGAGGGCACCTGGACCAACCACGCCCCGCGCCGCATCCGCAAGCTGCTGCTCAACCGCATGGAGATCAACCGCCTGATCGGCAAGATCAAGGAAGGCGGGCTCACGCTGGTGCCGCTGCAGATGTACTTCTCCGACGGGCGGGCCAAGGTCGAGATCGCGCTGGCCCGAGGCAAGAAGGCCTACGACAAGCGCCAGGACCTCGCCAAGCGCGACGCCAACCGGGAGATAAGTCGGCAAATGGGACGCCGCATCAAGGGTCGCACCTAGGCGGTGGCGGGTGTTCGGGGAAATCGCCGGCCAACGGTGCCCGCGGCCGGGCGATTTCCGCGAACAGCAGGGCGTCCGGAAGAAACCCATGGCGTGACCCGTTAGAGTTGGGTGGAACCACACACCAGGGGGTGATTGGTCTCGACTCCGGACGTCGAGGCAGGGGAAGCGGGCCGAGGAAGGCGACGATGATCTCGTTAACCACGAAATGTCGCAAAAAAATCAAGCGCCGACCAGAATCGTGCGCGTTTCCAGCTTGCTGCCTAAGTAAGCCTGGAGACTGTCAGACCGGGAGTGCCTTCGGCCCGGACCCTGGCATCAGCTAGAAGGCTCAACCGTCCGACCCGGCTGCGGGGGCGGGCGGGACACTTCACAGCAGCTGAGCCCGTCACCGACTCGCTCGCGTGATCGGTGGGGCCGAGAAAAGCACAGCGAGCTACGCCCGTAGAAGACCTGTCAAGTCGCCGGAGGACCCGGGTTCGATTCCCGGCACCTCCACGAGCATCACCGTGTTGTGAAGCGCCGCGCCGATTCATCAAGCGCGGCGCTTCACAACGGCCCGGACACCGCCGGCGTCAGGCCGATCGTGCGGACCGCCTCGTGGAGGGCGTCGATCAGCGTCGTCGCCACCGGTTCCGGGCCAGACCGTGGCGCGCGGCACAGCGCGGTCAGCCGCCTTGCACCACCCACCGGCAACGTCGTCACCGTCACCGTGTCGGTAGGTACGTCACTCAGCGCCAAAGACGGCAGGATCGCCGCCCCCAGCCCCGCCGCCACCAGAGCCACCACGGCCGGGAACTCCAGGCACGTGTGCGCCCGCACCGGGCTGAACCGGTGCTTCGCCGCCAGCCGCTCCAGCGCGGCACCGCACGCAGAGTCAGCCGGCGCCGCCACCCACGGCCGGTCGGCCAGCTCACGCACGCTGCGCGGCGACCACCCGCGCGGCACCGCGATCCGGTACTCGTCGTCGGCCAGCGGCGCCGCACGCAGGCCGGACGGTTCGACGGCCGGCTCGATCCCCCTCGACGATCACCACGTCGACGCCGCCCGTCCGCAGCTCGTGCAGGGCCGGCGGACCCTCCAGCTCGACCACGCTGGGCCGCACGTCTGGATGGTCACGGGCGATCGCCGCGAAGGCAGGCACCAGCAGATGCCGGATCGCGGTGGGGAACGCGGCCACCACGACGGGTCCGCTGACGCGCCCGCTCAGTGCGGTGAGGTCGCGCCGCGCCTGAGTCAGCTCCTGCTCGATCCGCTCTGCCCGTTCGGCGAGGAGCCAACCGGCGGCGGTGAGAGCGATGCGGCGCCGCGATCGGTCGAGCAGCGCGACGCCTACCTCCTGTTCGAGCTGGGTGAGCTGCTGGGACACGGCCGACGGTGTCAGGTGCAGCAGGCGCGCCGCGTCCATCACGCCGCCGCGCAGCGCCACCGCTCGGAGTACCCGTAGCCGTCGCGGGTCCAGTTCCATCAGTTTTGCTTTCGGATCGCTTAAGAAAAGCTCGATTGTCCTTCAGCATAGTTTCACTAATCATGGTTCGCATGGACCAGTGGCGAGCGCGCTTCGACGCAGACATCACGTTCACCAACGGCGGCGGGCTCCAGATGCAGGGCTTCCGCCTCGACATCCCCGGCGACGACATCGACGACACGGCGCTCGGCGAGCTGCTCGTGCGCCACCTGGGTCTGCTGATGGTCGGTGACGTCCGCATCAGCAACCGCGAACTTGTCCGCGAGGCGCACAAGGGGTCGCGCGGCGTCGCGGCGAGCCAGGCGAAGCCGCAGCTCGTGGAGCTGAGCCACGTGATCCGGCACGGCATGGTGACATATCCCGGCCTGCCCGGCCCCGAGATCCGCGACCACCTCAGCCGCGAGCGGTCGCGCGAGATCTACGCACCCGGCACGGAGTTCCACATCGGACGGATCTCGATGGTCGCGAACACGGGCACCTACCTGGACACGCCGGCGCACCGGTTCGACGGCGGCGCCGACCTGGCCACGTTCCCGCTGGACAGACTCGCCGACCTCGACGGCGTCGTGGTCCGTCTGACGGGCGCGGCCGAGCAGGGCATCGAGCGTCCGGCGCTGGCCTCGCACGATGTCCGTGGCCGCGCCGTGCTGCTGCACACGGGCTGGGACCAGCACTGGGGCACCGACACCTACGGCGACGCCGCGCCACCCGTACCTCACCGAGGCGGGCGCGTCCTGGCTGGTCGAACAGGGCGCCGCGCTGGTCGGCATCGACTCCGTCAACATCGATGACACCCGCGGCAACACCCGGCCCGCACACACGACGCTGCTGCAGGCCGGCATCCCCATCGTCGAGCACCTGCGTGGATTGGAGCAGTTGCCGCCGTCGGGATTCCGCCTCCATGCCGCGCCGCCGCAGGTCGAGGGGATGGGCACGTTCCCGGTACGTGCGTACGCGGTGATCCCGGGGTGAGCGCGCTCATCGCCGTCGTCGGCTGGGTGGGCGCGGCGCTGCTCGTGGCGGCGTACGCGCTGGTGTCCACGGGGCGCCTCTCCGGCAGCGGGCTGCGGTTCCAGCTGCTCAACATCGTGGGCGGCGTCGCGCTCACCGTGAACACCGCCTACCACGGTGCGTGGCCGTCAGCGGCGCTGAACGTGGTGTGGGTCGCGGTCGGGCTCGGTGCGCTGGTCCGGCAGTACCGGATGGCCGTGTCGCATCCCCGGCAGCCGGCGCCGTCATGAACCCTCGTCCCGCCCCATCGCCATGTGGGCGAATAATCCCGACTTTACGCTTAATGTGCTTGAAAGGTGCATACGGGGCGTGACGTTTGAGGGCGACGGGGCCACTGGGGCCAGATCACTCCAACGCTTCGCCGTTCGTTCATCAGTTCGCAACAACGAGTTATCATATGATTGCAAGAAGTAGTGGCGCGGCCAGATTTTCTAGGTCATGATGTGCATCCACAGCTGTGCACCATGGCTGCTCGCTGTAGCTCAATGGCAGAGCGCCCGGCTTTCATACTGGGAGGACGCCGGTTCGATTCCGGCCAGCGAGTCCACTGTCGGCGCCGCGCGCCGGTGTCTCTGATCGCCATGCGGCGTCCAGGACGCCGCGCCGTCGAGCGGCCGGGGCGCGCGACCGCCACGCGCACAGGATCGGTGCCGCTGTTCGCGCTCAGGGCGACATGTCCGCGGTCATAGCCGGGAAGATGTCGCCCGAAGCGGGGGAGGATTGCGCGCATGCCAACGCTGGAGACCGACCGCCTGCTGCTCCGCCCGTTGGCCGAGGAGGATCTCGACGCCTACGCCGCGATGATGGCCGACCCGGACGTGGTCGAGTTCCTCGGCACCGCTCCGCTCGCACGTGACGACGCCTGGCGCAGCATCGCGTTGTTCCTGGGCCACGGCGTGCTCCGTGGCTGGACCAACAACGCTGTGATCGAGAAGTCCACGGGCCGGTGCGTCGGGCGGTGCGGGCTGTGGCAGCCCGAGGGCTGGCCCGGTCTGGAGGTCGGCTGGACGCTGGCCCGCGAGGTGTGGGGGCGCGGCTACGCCACCGAGGCCGCGTCCGCCTGGCGCGACTGGGCTTTCGCCAATCTCGACGCCGACGAGCTGGTGTCGGTGGTGCACCGCGACAACGTGCGGTCCGCGCGGGTCGCCGAGCGGATCGGCCACCGGCGGCTGCGCGACATCGTGGTGCGTGGCTTCCCGTGCGTGCTGTACGGCCAGCCGTTCCCGAGCTGAGGCTGTTCGCGGAAATCGCCGGGCGCAGGCGGCCTCGGCCGCGCGATTTCCGCGAACACCTACGGCAGTTCGAGCGTGACCTTGATGCCGTCCAGCGCGTGAGCGCACGGGCAGGCGCGCTCGTCGGGCAGCGCCGTCACGACGTCGAGCACCAGGCCGCGCAGCCGCTCCGTGTTCTCGCCGAACACCCGGAACACCTCCTCCTGGGTGACCGCGCCGGCCGCCTCCACCCCGGCGTCCAGGTCGGTGACCAGGGCGATGGCCGCGTAGCAGAGCTCCAACTCGCGGGCCAGGACGGCCTCCGGGTGACCGGTCATGTTCACGAGCGTGCCGCCGGCCGCCGCAAACCATCGCGACTCCGCACGAGTGGAGAAGCGCGGCCCCTCGATGACGACCATCGTGCCGCCGTCCACCACGTCGATGCCGGCCCGGGCACCGGCGGCGAGCAGTTCCGCGCGTCCGGTGGGGCAGTACGGGTCGGCGAACGAGACGTGCACTGCGCCTTCGTCGTGGAACGTCTGCGCGCGCCCGGAAGTGCGGTCGATGAGCTGGTCGGGGACGACGAACGTGCCCGGCCCCAGCTCGGGACGCAGCCCACCCACCGCGCACGGTGCCACGATCTGTCGCACGCCCAGCGATCGGAGCGCCCACAGGTTCGCCCGGTACGGGATGCGATGCGGTGGGAAGCGGTGGTCACGGCCGTGCCGGGGCAGGAACGCCACCTGCCGGCCGGTGACGGTGCCGATCGTGATCGCGTCGCTCGGCGCACCGTACGGCGTGTCGACCGTGACCTCGCGCGCATCGTCGAGGAGCGAGTACAGGCCGCTGCCGCCGATGACGGCGACCGTGGGAACGGGTTCCAGAGCGGGCACGGGCTGTCCTCCTCGGGGTCGAACTCACCCTAGCCACGTGTGACCAGCCGGCTGCCGGGTACCCGTACACGCGAAAGGGGTTGATCTCCGTGAGCAAGCTCGAAGGCAAGTTCGATGAGATGGCCGGTAAGGCCAAGGAGAAGTTCGGCGACGCGACCGACAACGAGAGTCTCCAGGCTGAAGGCAGAGGCCCAGGAGACCAAGGGGGAGGCGCGCCAGGCCGGTGAGCACCTGAAGGATGCTGCTCGAGGACGCCAAGCGGACGGTCACCGAGTAGCCCATCAGCACGCTGGCCGCCCTGACGCGGCTCAGACCTGCGCCGGCCGACGGTTCCCCGAAACTGTCGGCCGGCGCAGCTACCTTCCCCGCATGAGCCTCTCCATGCGGATGGTGACGATCGACTGTGCGGATCCGTCCGATCTGATTTCGTTCTGGACGGCAGCGACCGGCTACAAGGTCAAGGCCGACTACGACGGCGAGTTCGTGATCCTCGCACCCGAGGAAGGGGACGGTCCGGCGCTGGGTCTCCAGCGCGTTCCCGATCCCACGCCCGGAAAGAACAGAGTCCACATCGACTTCCACGTATCCGATCGTGAGGCCGAGGTCGCTCGCCTGATCGAACTGGGCGCCACTCGTGTCGGTGACCACTCGGTGCCGGGCTTCGGCTGGACCGTGCTGAGCGATCCGGTGGGTAACCAGTTCTGCGTCGCATGACCGGTGTCCGGACGGTGTAGGGGGTTACCGCCCCGAGCTGCCGGCTCGTTGGGCATGATCACGGAATGCCGGCTGAACGACTCACGGGACGACTTCTCGTCGCGACGCCTGCGTTGAAGGATCCTCACTTCGAGCGCACCGTCGTGCTGCTGGTCGCCCACGAGGAGACCGGCGCCCTCGGCGTGGTCCTGAACCGTGCCACCGAGGTTCCCGTGGGCGAGGTCCTCACCGGCTGGGACTTCCTCGCCGCGCAGCCGCCGGTGGTGTTCGAGGGTGGTCCGGTGCAGCCGGAGGCCGCGATCTGCCTGGCGCGCGCGCGTCCCGGTGCCGAGCCGAACGGGTTCAGCCGGGTGGAGGGCGTTGTCGGCACGGTGGACCTCTCGGGCGATCCCGAGGCGCTCGCGCCGGAGCTCGACCGGCTCCGCATCTTCGCCGGGTACGCTGGCTGGGACGCCGAACAGCTGGAGGCCGAGATCGATGAGGGCGCCTGGTTCGTGCTGGACGCGCTGCCCGGTGACGCATTCATGCCCCAGCCAGACGACCTGTGGTCGATGGTGCTGAAGCGGCAGGGCGGACTCATGGCCGCGGTGGCCACGTTCCCGTCGGATCCAACGCTGAACTAGCGCCCAGGGGCGGTGTCACGAGCACCCTGCCTGAGTGTGTACACTTCAGCAGTCCGTTCGGAGAGTTCCGGGCGCGGGGCTGTGGCGCAGCTGGTAGCGCACCACACTGGCAGTGTGGGGGTCAGGGGTTCGAGTCCCCTCAGCTCCACCATCAATGACCTGGACCAACGTCCAGGTCATTTGTGGTTCCAGGGCAAGTAGCCCCGATTACATCCGCGCTGACATCAACGGCCATTCAGGCACCTACCGATCCACCGAATAGGTCGTCCATGCCGGCGATCGCATTACCAAAGCAGCGTTGGCAGCACATGCGCGTAGGTATTCATCGTAATTGCGGTACCCGAGTGACCGAGGACCTCCCTCACCACGCGCGGTGACGCTTCTGCGAGAGCAAGAACGAGGCGCACGAGTGCCGCAGGTCGTGCAGCCGCACACGAGTGATCCATCGCACCTTGCCGTCGGCGCTCTCGATCCGGTCGACACCTACACGGGCTCGAATCAGGAGGGACCGAAACCAGCGGTCGAGGTTACGGGGATCGAGCGGCGTGCCGATCGCAGTGCAGAACACCAAGTCCTGGTCAACCCAGGCACCGCCGGCGAGCGTAAGAGCGCCTCCGGCAGGGGCACTTCCGGCTCCAGGATGGTGAGGACGGTCATTTCGCTGCCACGTAGCGTCCTCAGCGGAAGCCGCACTTATGGAGAAAGGTCGAACATTGCGGCGGCGGTACCTTGTGGGCATGTCCTGGCGGGCGCGAATCGTCGTCGTTGGTGCCTTGATACTGGTTGGTGGCTTGCTCGTGAACGGCAGCAGCGCCGTCAAGTGGATGACTACCGAAAAGACGTCGGTGAAGGTCAAAGACTGCCGTGAGCTGATCGAGTACCACGATCCTGGGCTCTGGTGTTACGGGGAAGACGGCTGGGGGATAGCGGGCGCGAAACAAGAAGACCTCGGACACCGCATCCAGGTTGTCTACGTGCCACAACCACCGGGTGCGCCGGGGCATCCAGATGCCCGTGTCTACACATGGAGCGACTGGCAGACGCTGCTGCTGGCCGTTGGTGCGGCCTTCATCATCCTCGCGCTGACGACGCTCGCTTGGCCTGTCGGTGAGGCATTGCGTCGCCGCCGCCGAGTAACCAACTCCGGCGACGCGCGTCGCCGATCCGGTCCGTCCCAGGCGGGCCATTGTGATTGCTGCCGTCGGGTGTCAGTTTTCGGCGTTCTCGGGTGGGCTCCATCCCAAGGCCGCAGCGAAGGCCTCGCGGACTTCGGCCAGGCACTGATCGGCTGGCGGTAGCTGACGTGTCTGGTGTGCAAGCTGGGATTCCCATGCCAGTGCCGGCAGCTTGCCGAGCAGGTGGGGGGTGATGCGCAGTCCTGTGGCCTGGTGGAACAGGGTGGCGGCCTCGTTGGTGAGCGCTCCGATGCGGGCGAGTCCGGCGAGATCGTAGAGGTCACGTGCAGCCTTGCGGTCGATCCACGCCGCCGTCTTCATCGCTGCCGCAGCGGGCAGCGTCGGTACTCGAAGTTGCGCGCTGCCGCTGGTGTCGCTGTAGCGGAGGTGCACGGTGCGGATCTCGGTTGGCCATCGAGCAAGATCATGGTGGCTGTTCAGGCTGTCGAGGAGCTGTATCCGTACCCGCAGTCCGTCCTCGCTGACCAGTTGGCCTGGCTCGACTGCGCGGACTGCTGACAACGGAGGATCCCAGCGAGCCCGCGGAAACTCTTTCCGAAGCAGACCCGGGAGTTGCTGGTCGAGCGTGGTGGCTACCCCGCGGCGTGCGGAACTGTAGAGATCGATGTCCTCGGAGAGTCGGCCACCAGCGGCGGGTCAGCCAGATGAGTCCGCGCGAGCGCGGTACCGCCGAAGAATGCCAACGGCAAGTCAAGGCTCGCAATCGCCCCGAGGATGTGGCTGATCATGTGGTCGAGCTGGACCTGCGATGTGGGAACGCCGTAGGCGGCTTCGATGCTGGCAGCTTCGTCCGGATCAAGCATGGGAATCCCCGGCCAGGCGCGCGGCTGCACTGGCAGCGGATGGTCTGCGCTGGTCACGCGCCAACTGCTGGACCAGCTCCCAGTCGGCGCGTGATGCGAGGGCGCGGATGGCTTCGACGGCGTCCTGCTCAGCTAACCCGCCCAGGGTGGGTCGGGCGGCGATGTCGATCAGGGTCTGCTCGATGGTGGTGACCCAGCCGGACGCGAGTTGGGTATCTATCCGTTCGATGTCGAGTCGGGTGACGTCGCGCTTGACGAAGACGATGTGACCGGCGCTGGTATCGAGCGCGGGACGTTGCTTCGGCACTGCGACGATCGCCACAGCGAGCGCGCGGGGGATTGCCCCGTGGTGACGCGCTGCGCTGATCCCCATCAATGCGACATCGGCGCCGTAGTCGACCTGAGCGAGGCCCAGCGCGACGGCGTTGATGTCGGGGATCCAGTGATTGTCTCCCCACCGATCTGGAGGCGAGATCACGTAGTAGCCCGTCGCGATGTGTCGCAGGACGCCGGTACGTGTCAACCGCGCTAGCTCTGCCCGCGGATGCGCGTATACCGAAGCGGCATCGCGGGGGCGCAGAACATGATTACGACGTCGCGTGAGCTCGGGGGGTAGTCCAACCGCCGTCCGGGGCATCCGTATCACCTCCGTAGGGTTAAAGCCTACTCTCATAGTAGTAATAAGGTGCTCGCGTCGATCAGAGCATCCGCCACCGTCGCGACGTGGTGTGCCGAGCGTCGCCGTGACGCACACACCGAGCAGCCGGGCCGCCGTCACGGCCTGTCCGGAGCCTCTTTCGTCGGGGTTCGGGACCGTCAACGCTTTGTGGCCCACAGGTTGGCCGTCGCGAGCCGGTGTTCTCCCTGACCGGTTTCGACGAGCGGCCGCAGGTGGGCTTGGAACCGCTCGATCTCGGCGGGACTGAGGGTCTGGCTGAGGGTCTCGGCGATGGTGGGGAGCAGCGGGTTCGGGGAGGAGTGGGCGAAGGTGTCCCACGCCAGCGGTGGTAGCCGAGGCTCGATGTCGACCCGCAACTCCAGGTGGATCTCGGTGAAGCCCGCCTGCCGGGTGCCGTGGAGCAGGTCGCGTTCGTCGAAGTCGAGCATCGGATCGGTGTCGGGGGCCTGCACGCTCGCGTACAGCGCCTGGACCTTCGCGGCCAGGTCGGCGATGGGGCTGACGTCGTATCCGCAGAACCGGTCATCACTGCCGGTTCGCGCGGCGAACGCGTTGATCGGCTCGTGCACGCTGAGCCTGCCACCGGGGCGTAGCACGCGGTGGAACTGGCTGAAGCAGGCCGGCTTGTCGGCGACGTAGATCAGCACTGAGCGAGTGGTGACCGCGTCGACCGAGTCACCGGCCACCCCGTCCAGCTGATCGGCGGAGGTGCGCAAGAACACGCAACGCTGGGCGGCATCCATCTCTTGTGCCCGTTGCCGGCACAGATCCAGCAGGTCTTGGGAGATGTCAGCGAAGATCACCCGCCCGGTCGGGCCGACCCGGTCCAGCGCGGCGAGGCCGATGAGGCCATCCCCGCAGCCGACATCGAGCAGTGTGTGCCCGCCGTCGAGCCGGGCCCGGTCCAGAACCGCGTCACGGACCCGGGTGAGCTGGTCGAGGATCGCTCTCTGCCGTTCCGGATCATTGCCGTGCCGGTGCCGTAGCAGCCACTCCGACCAGCGGTCACGCCCCACCTCGGACACCACCTTCCCTAGCCGCGCCCTCCACACTGACCGGCTGATCGTGACAGGCCTGACAGTGAAGCGGGCCCGTCAGTCGGTGCGGAGAGCGACGATCGCGGGACGCCGGCTCGCCGCCCGGCTCGGGATCGCTGTGAGAAGTGCCACCAGCACGAGCGTCGCCGGCAGCAAGGCCAGCAACCCGGCCGCCTCCGGCGTGGGTGTGTTGCTCTCGCTGCCGGCGGCCGATCCGGCGGCCGAGAAAACGGCGAAGCCGAGCGGAATCCCTAGCGCTACGGCCACGACGGCGGGTAGCAGGCTGGAGACCGTCAGCCCGGCGGCCACCTGCCGCGGCGTGGCGCCCAGGGCGCGTGCCAGCGCCGAGTTGCGGGCGTTGTCGAGCGCGTTGGTCCATGCCACCAGCACCGCGTTGACCAGGGCGAGGGCGACCAGCGCGGCGATGAACGTGTACGTCACCAGCCGGAGCTTGTCGTACGTCACGGCGTGCTCGCCGAGCGTGTCGGACACGTGCGCAGTGTCTCCCCGGATGCCGGCGTCCATCCACAGCGCCACGACCACGGCCGCGACGGTGACGGACAGTCCTGCGGCCGACAGGATCGCTCGGCCGGGTCGGCGCGCCGTCAGCCGCAGTCCGAGCAGAAGCGGTACTGGCAGCCGGGCCGACAGCGCCACGGCGAGGCGCGAACGTCGCGGTGCACGCCCCGGGCTGGCCAGCGAGCGCACGGTGCTCGCCCGCGCGGCGCGCAGTGCCGGAACCACTGTGGACAGTGCGACGAGGCCGACGGTCACCCCGATGACCACGGCATACGTGATCCCGGACGGGCGGCTGACCGGTGCTGAGCCGAGGATCCCGCTGACCGGCTGGGCGAGCGACGGCGCCAGCCATGTGCCGGCGAGCAGCCCGGCGGCGCAGGCCAGCAGCGCGAGGAACAGATACTCCGCGAGCATGACGAGGGCCACGAACCGGGGAGTCCCGCCGACCGCCTTGAGCAGCGCCGCACGTCGGGTCTGCGCCGCCATCCGGCCGGCCACCGCGACCGCCACCGACGCCGACGCCAGCAGGGCGAGCGACACCGCGCCGACAATGAGGCCGAACTGGGCGAAGAGTACGTCGGTCAGGGCGTCGAGACGGGTGGTCTGCCAGTCGTCTACGAGAAGGCGTTCCGGGTCGGTGGTGTGGCTAGCCGCGAAGGCGGGGGCATCATGCGGATCGGCGAGCCGCAGCATGAGCACCTTGCCGCGACTCGCGGCTTCGGGAGCGAGCCGGTCGGCGTCCGTCCTGGTCGCCCAGATCACGCCGTGCGAGTAGAAGGGGGTGGGCTGGCGGAACGTGCTGACCGCGATCCCGGCCACGGTGAACGGCCGTCCCGTGATCGTGAGCTGGTCGCCGACGGTCAGCTCCAGTGCGTCGGCGAAGCTCTCCTCGATGACGACGCCGCCGTCGCGGATCCATGCGCCGGCGACGACCGCGGGCTGATCGACCGGCGCCGGTGCAGTGTCGCGCGCTATCACCTCGACGTCGATGCGCCGCCCGCCCGCCTCCAGCGCGCCGTCCGGCATGGCCAGCAGGGGGAACGGTCCGGCGTGCGCGACGACTCCGCTCGCCGACGACAGTTCGGCCATCGTCTGATCGGTGCCGGCGTCGGCGTCGTAGCTGGTGGCCACGGCGTGAGGCCCGGCGGTGGCGGCGAAGGTGCGGTCCCACGGCGCCTGCGCCGAGCCTCGCACCACCATCGCCAGGGTCATCGTCGTCGTGGCCGAGAGCAGAGCGACGAGCAGGAGCACGGCGGTCGCGGGACGGTGCCGCAGGTCGCGAGCCGCGAGTCGCCCCGCCAGCCACAACCGCCCGGTCATTGTTGCTCCTCCGAAGCGACAAGTCCATCCACTGTGGTGGGACGGTGCCCGAGCCGGGTCTCGTCGACGATGACTCCGTCGCGCATGGTCAGCAGCCGGTCTGCCGTGGCCGCCACCCGGCTGTCGTGCGTGACCAGCACCAGGGTCTGCCCGCCGGATCTCAGCTGGGCGAACAGTCGCAGCACGTCCGCGGTGGCGGCCGTGTCCAGGTTGCCGGTGGGCTCGTCGGCAAGCACCACCAGCGGCTCGTTGACCAGCGCTCGCGCCACGGCGACGCGTTGCTGCTGCCCACCGGAGAGCTGCGACGGCAGCGCCCGGGCTCGGTCCGTCATGCCGACGCGCTCCAGCAACTCGGCGGTCCGTCGCCGTGCCGTGCGCGGTGAGGCTCCGGCGAGCAGCGCGGGCAGTTCCACGTTCTCGGCTGCCGTCAGCTCGTCGACAAGGTGGAACGCCTGAAAGACGAAGCCGACGGTACGGCGACGCAGCCGCGCCCACCGGGTCTCGGAGAGCCCGTCGACGCGCTCACCGGCCAGGTACACGGCGCCGGACGTGGCTCGCTCCAGCCCGCCGAGCAGATACAGGAGGGTCGACTTGCCGCACCCGCTGGGACCCATGACGGACACGGTCTCGCCGGTGGCGACGTCCAGGTCGACGCCGTCCACGGCGCGCACCAGGCCGGGCCCGGCGCCGTACACCTTGGCCAGCTTCCGGGCGGTGAGTACGTCAGACATCGGCCTGCCTCCGCCCGCTCCAGAACGCCGCGCACGCCTCCAACCAGCGGACGCCCGCCTGCAACTGGAGGACCGCGCCCTCCAGGAGCAGCGACGCCACCGAACCCTCCGGTTCGGCCAGCAACGTCTGCTCCGCGTCACGGAGCCGGCGTAGTAGTTCCCGCCGGTGCGCGTCGGCGATGTCCACCGGATCAGCGAGCCCCGCGGCGGCGACCGCCGCCAGCTTGAGGTGGAACTCGGCGGGCGCCGGCTTGGGCCAGTCCACCTCGGCCACCCAGCCGGCCACGCGCTCGTTCCCCGCGGCGGTGAGTTCGTAGACCTTGCGGTCGGGGCGGTTGGCCTGGCCCACCTCGGTCGAGGTCACGAGCTCGGCCCGCTCCAGCCGGTTCAGCGTCACGTAGACCTGGCCGGCGTTGAACGCCGAGCCCAGCGGCCCCAGGCCGGCCAGCAGCCGTTGGCGCAACTCGTAGCCGTATGACGGCCCTTTCGCCAATAGTGCGAGCACGACATCCTGCACAGCAGCCTCCACTCAACAGCTAACCGTTAGCTATAGGCTAACCGTTAGCGGTGAGAGGAGCCACCCATGTGGCCGCACTTTCCGCCAGGTCCTCACGACCTGACTGGCAGCGGGTTTGAGTACTCGTGCTCAGGTGGCTGCCGTCCACGCGCCAGAGGATGGATGCCATGACGACGACGAACAGGTCCGTATTCACTGCCCTCGCTCTCGCGCTCTGCACGGTCGCCGCGTGGTGGGCATGGCTGGGTCACGACACGGAGAAGCAACTGGACCCGGTAACGCTCTCGGAGACCGGCCCGTACTCGACGGCGCAGGTCATCGCGTGTGTCCTGTCGCTGGGGCTCCTCGCGGCGGTGGGCGGGCTGCTGGTCCGGCCGTGGCTCGTGATGGCCACGATGACCGTGGCGTTCACGGCTGCCTGGACGGTGCAGGCGGCGGCGACTGACGACTCCGGGCTGTGGCTCATCGGTGCGGTGCTGGTCGCGGGGGGCACAGCCGCCGGCACGATGCTGGTGAGCACGGTCGCCCATGCAACCCGGACGGCTTGACGCAACCAATTGGTTGCCATATGTTGAGTAGCAACCGACTGGTTGCTACTCAACGGAGGTTGCCATGCCGAGCCCCGACCGCATCGAGCGCACCATCGACCTCGCCTACCCGCCCGAGCGGGTCTGGGCGGCCATCACGACCGCCGAAGGCCTCGGCACCTGGTTGGGTGCCGAGGCGGACGTCGACCTCCGCCCAGGTGGCGAAGCACACGTCCGGTTCGAGGGCCACCCGACGTCCACGCTCGTGATCCACGTGGTCGAGGAGCCACGGCAGTTCGCGTTCACCTGGCCGGTCGAAGGGTTGCCCGCCAGCGATCCGCGCCGCACATACGTCGAGTTCCTCCTCGAACCGGACGGAGCCGGCACGCGCCTCACACTCACCGAAACCGGGTTCGCCCAGGCGCCGGCCGGTGCCGCCGAGGGCAACGCCGAGGGATGGCGCATCAAGCTCGCCGAACTGGCCGAGTACCTCGATGCCGCCGCCTTCGCCGGACGCTGAGTATGCCGCCGCCTGAGCCGGACGCTGAGTATGCCGCCGCCTGAGCCGGACGCTGAGTATGCCGCCGCCTTCGCCGGACGCTGAGTATGCCGCCGCCTGAGCTGGACGCCGACACCGAGGCGGTCGCCGCTGTCGTATTCGCCGCCTTGGCAGACCCCACCCGCCGGGCGATCCTCGCGACCCTGGCCACCGGCGGGCCCGCCACGGCCACGGACCTCGCCGACCGCCTGCCGATCACGCGGCAGGCCATCGCGAAACACCTCGCCCTGCTGACGGACGCCGGGCTGGTGCGGCCCGAGGCCGGTGAGCGCCGCCGGGTGCGGTACCGGCTCCAGTCCGGGCCGATGGGCGTCGCGCAGTCGTACCTGGCTGCGCTCGCCCGCGACTGGGACACCCACCTCGGTGCCCTCCGTGACTACCTGGACAAGGAGTGAGACCGGTTGCACTCATGCACGCGCCGAACGCGGTGGTGACGGACGCCCCGTAGGGGTCCTGCCACCTTCACGATCCCACCGGTGCTGCACACGAGCACCGGGCGACAGGGTTGCCGATTTCTGCAAGCCGTGTCGCCGCCCGTTCCGGTTCGCGCGCCCACCCGCCTACGGTCCAGCCGCCGGCCTGAGCTGAGCCGCAGGACCAAGGGGGAGTGTGACGTGCGCCGATACAAGTTTGCGGTGGGATGGGGCGTCTCGGCTGTGGGGGCGGTCGTGCTCGTCGCGTCGCTCATCACCGTGCCGGGCCTCGTATCGCCCGCCGCCGAGTCCAAGAGCGAGGCGGCACCGGTCAAGCCGATCGCTGTGGCCGCCGACGAGGCCACGGCGCGGGTCGCCGCCCGTGCGCAGAAGTCGCCGGTCCGGGTGGAGAGCCTGACCACCGAGCGCCGGGTGGTCCATGCCCAGCCGAACGGCAGCCTCGTCGCCACGCTCAGCTCGGTGATGAAGCGGGCCAAGCAGGGCGCGAAATGGTCCGATGCGGACACGACGCTCGAACGCCGCGCGGACGGAACGGTGCGCCCGAAGGTCACCGGCGTCGACCTCGCCTTCTCGGGCGGTGGCAATGCGCCGCTGTTGAGCCTGGCCAAGAGCGGCAAGCGGGTCGCGTTGTCGTGGCCCGGGGCGCTGCCCGAGCCGGAGCTGGCCGGTCCGGTCGCCACGTACGCGAACGTGCTGCCAGGCGTCGACCTGCGGCTGCGCGCCGACGCCGACGGCTACACCCAGCACCTCGTGATCCGGGACGCCGCCGCGGCGAAGAACCCGGCGCTCGCCTCGCTCAGGCTCGGCGTCACCACGACGGGCGCCGCTCTGAAGACGGGTCGGAACGGTGGCGTCGACGTCGTGGACGCGGCCGGCAAGGTCGTCTTCGGCTCGTCGCCGCTGGCGATGTGGGACGCGAGATCCGCGCCGGACGAGCACGTCGCCGCTACGAAGTCCCGCCTCGCGTCGCCGGGTGCGGGTTCGCGCCGCGCGCTGGCGAAGACCCACCTTGCGCCGGGCACGCTGATGCTCGTCCCCGACCAGAAGCTCCTCGCCGACCCGAAGACGGAGTACCCGGTCGTCGTCGACCCGGACTGGCACTCGCCGAGCCGCATCGGCTGGGCGAAGGTCTTCTCCGGCTACCCGAACCAGGCGTACTGGAACGGCGGCATCGATGGCGGCGAGGCCAAGTCCGGCCTGTGCTACCCGTCCTCCGCGTGCAACGGCATCGGCGTGGCCTGGTCGTACTTCCAGTACGACACCGGCTTCCTCGGCGGCGGCAAGGCGATCCTCAGCGCGACCCTGAACACCACCGTCATCCGCAGCCCCTCGTGCAACTGGCGCAACCACCAGCTGTTCATCGCCGACCGGGCCATCGACGGCGGCACCACCTGGAACAACCGCCCGCAGGGTGGGCACCTCAACACCCAGAACGTCAACGTCGTCTACAGCGGCTGCGACGGGTACAAGGGCCTCGGCTTCAACGTCGGCGGCAACATCCGCGGCGGCGGCTGGTCCACGTACTTCATCAAGGCCGAGAACGAGGGCGACGGTCTGGCCTGGCGGAAACTCGATCCGGGATCCACGAACCTCGTCGTCAACTACAACTCGCGGCCGAACCCGCCGTACGAGCTGTCCACCGAGCCGAACATGCCCGCGCCGTGCAAGTGGTGCGGTGGCAAGCCGTGGATCGGCGACAGCTCCATCCGTCTGAAGGCCCGCCTGTCCGACCCGGACGCCGGAGAGCACGTCCGGCCGAACTGGCACATCTACACCTCCAACTCGCCCGCACGCGAGGAGAGGGGCGGCGCCAACCAGATCTCCGGTTCCTGGCACACCACCGACGTGCCGCTGGATGCCCGCGACAACGAAGAGGTCAACTGGTGGATCGCCGGCATCGACGGCGGCGGCTGGGAGAGCGAGTGGCGCAACGGTCCCGGCCCGTTCCGGGTCGACCGCACGCCGCCGGGCGCCAAGCCGAACGTCAAGGGTGCCGTGTACCAGGCCGACAACCGCTGGCACGGCGGCGTGGGCGTGCCCGACACGTTCACGTTCGACTCGGCCGGCGTCACTGACATCAACCACTTCGAGTACGGCTGGGACGACTCGACGTCGCTCGGCAAGGTGGACGCCGACGCGCTCGGTGGCAAGGCCGGCGTCCGGCTGACGCCGCCCGGCGACGGCCCCCGCGACCTGTACGTCCGCAGCGTCGACCGGGCCGGGCACAAGAGCCCGATCCACCAGTACCACTTCTACGTGCGGGCCGGGAACGGGCCGCTGGCGCAGTGGTCGTTCGAGGGCAACACCAAGGACGACGCGTTCCTCGGCGACCGCGACGGCACGCTGTCCGGCGCCGCGACCTACGTCCCAGGCGCGGTGGGCAACGCGCTGCACCTCAAGCCGCTGACCGGTGCGCACATGACCGCGCCGAACACGATCCGCACGGACACCAGCTTCTCGGTGGCGGCGTGGGTCAAGCTGGAGAGCAACGCCGGAGCCCGCGCGATCGTCAGCCAGGACGGCGCCAGGTTCTCCGGCCTGAACCTCTGGTACCGCCCGGAGAACGGCGGGCGGTGGACGTTCGCGATGGTCAACGCGGACGACGGCACCAAGGGCACCGACACGGTGTACTCCGCCGAGCCCGCGCAGGTCGGCAAGTGGACGCACGTCGCGGGCGTGTACGACCAGGACGCCAAGAAGCTGTACCTGTACGTCAACGGCGTGCTCTCCGGCACCGTGGACCGCCGCCAGTTCGGCGATTGGCACGCGTCCGGCCCGTTCCGCGTCGGCCAGACCCGGTGGGACGACAACCCGGCCGTCGACCACTTCGCCGGCGCGATCGACGAGGTGCAGGTATACGACCGGGTCGTCAGCGCCGCCGAGGTGCGCGGCATCGTGGGGCGTGACAACGTCCAGGTCGGACACTGGAAGTTCGAGGACGAGACGACGGTCGCCGGCCAGCCCAACCGCACCGCGCGCAACACTGTCGAGGGCGGCGACATGGCCGTGCTCGCCGGTGAGGGTTCGTCCTTCGCCGCCGGTGGCCCGGTCGGGCGGGCGCTCAAGCTGACCGGCCGCTCGGGGTACGCAGCCACGAGCGGACCGGCCGTGCACACCGACCAGAGCTTCTCCGCCGCCGCGTGGGTGCAGCTCGACGCCGACGCGCCGCGCGACAAGGTGTACACCGTGCTGGCGCAGGAGGGCACGTCGTCCAGCGGGTTCATGCTCCAGTACCGCCCGGAGAACGGCGGCAAGTGGTGGGTGATGATGCCCGGCACCGACAGCTCCAGCGGTGACGGGCAGGAGTTCGTCTTCGCCAACGTCGCGCCGAAGTTCGGCGAGCCCGTCCACCTGGGAGCCGTGTACGACGCACCGGCGAAGCAGATCCGGCTGTACGTCGACGGCCAACCGGCCGGCACCGGCGTCCGTCAGGCGGGCTTCGACGCCACCGGCCCGCTCAACGTCGGGCGCGTGCGGTGGAACGGTGCGTACCAGGGCTACTGGCGCGGCTTCATCGACGAGGTCCGCCTCTACAGCCGCGTGATCTCCGAGGACGAGCTGCAGGGCATCGTCAGCCGCGACAGCGTCCCGGCCGGCTTCTGGAAGCTCGACGGGAACGGTGACGACTCGTCGACCCGCCTCCCGGCGAAGCCGGCCACCGCCGCCGGTGCCGTCGACTGGACCGCCGGCCAGGCAAGCACGCCGGATCAGGCCGACCTGGCGGCGCGGCTCGACGGCAACGGTGCGCACCTCACCGCCGACTACACGCTCGACACGTCGCGCAGCTTCTCGGTGTCGGCGTGGGCCAAGCTCGACCGGATCGGCGGGCACCCGAGCGTTCTCTCGCAGGACGGCAACCGCGTCGGCGCGTTCCAGCTCCAGGCCACGCCTGGCGGCAAGTGGGCGTTCACGATGTTCAGCGACGACGTCGACGGCGGCGGCTCGGTGCACGACCGGCTGACCGGTCCGCCGGTGCAGGTCGGTGCGTGGACCCACCTGGTCGGCGTCTACAACTCGGGCAGCAAGCGCATCCTGCTGTACGTCAACGGGGTGCTCGCGGGCAGCGCGCCGCACGAGCGGTCGTGGAACTACGCGGGCGGCAAGCTGACGATCGGACGCTCGAAGTGGTCCGGCACCAGCGTCGATTACTTCCCGGGTTCGATCGACGACGTGGCGGCGTACAACCGCCCGCTGTTCGGCGACGAGATCAGGACGATGTCCGGCCGCGACCTGTCGCTCGTGCACAACTGGCGGCTCGACGAGGCCAGTGGCACCGACGCCGCCGATGCCGTGGGGTCGAGCGGCGCGACCCTGAACGGCGGCAGCTTCGCCCCGGGCAGGCACGGCAACGCGATCCAGCTCGACGGCGTCGACGACACCGTCAGCACCGCGAGCGTCCAGCTGCGCACCGACAAGAGCTTCACCGTGTCGGCGTGGGTGAACCTCGACCGCAAGAGCGAGCCGATCTCGCAGTTCACCGCGGTAAGCCTGGACGGCAAGACGACCAGCAAGTTCCGGCTCGGGCACATCGCCGACGACATGCAGAACTACTGCCTGGACGACATCTACGAGGACCCGAACAAGTGCGGTGCCTGGGTGTTCGAGGCGGCGAACGCCGACGACAACGCGCCGCCGCTGAAGGCAGCGGTGTCGACGTTGCCGGCCGAGATCAAGAAGTGGGTCCACCTGGTCGGTGTGTACGACGCCGAGACCGACAAGATCTGGCTCTACGTGGACGGTGGCCGCGTCGGTGACGGCACGGTCGACAACCACTGGCAGGCATCGGGCGGACTGCAGATCGGCCGGGCCAGGATCGCCACCGAGCCGAAGCAGCACTGGCCGGGCCGGGTGGACGACGTCCGCCTCTACACCGGCGCGCTCGACAAGGAGCGGATCTCGTCGCTGTACAAGGCGTACCCGGACACGAGCGGCACTCCCGCCGTGCCGGCCGCCGGCGCAGGGCACTGGAAGTTCGACGAGGGCGCCGGCACCACCGTCGCGGACAGCAGCCCGAACGCCCGCACAGCGACGATGAAGGGCGGCCTCGGCTGGATCGGCGGCCGCACCGGGAACTCGTCCTGGCTCGACGGCACCTCGGGATACGCCGAGACGACCGGGCCGGTGCTCGACAACAGCAAGAGCTTCTCGGCGACGGCGTGGGTGTACATGCCGTCCGGCGACCGCGCGCAGACGATCCTCAGCCAGGACGGCAACCGGGTCGGCGCTTTCAGCCTGTACTACGACCTCGGCACCAAGAAGTGGGCCACCGTCCTGACCAACGCCGACCAGGACAACGCCACCGGTACCCCTTTGTTCTCGTCGATCCAGGCGGCGACCAACGACTGGACGCACCTCGGCGTGGTCTACGACGTGACGCTGCGCCAGGTGCGGCTCTACGTCAACGGGCTGCTGTCCGCGGCGCAGGTCGGCCCGGTCGGCTGGAAGGCCGGTGGACCGTTCGCGATCGGCCGTGGCAAGTGGAACGGCGCCAACATGAACTTCTTCGGCCGTGGCATCGACGACGTCCGGACGTTCGGCTCGGCACTCACCGATGGCGAGATCCGCCGTATCCATGACGATGTCGGCGCGCCCACGTTCAGCATGTGGCGCTTCGAGGACGGCACCGCCAAGGACTACTCGTGGCGGAACAACCACGGCACGTTGAGCGGCGGAACGTCGGTCATCGACGGCGTGAGCGGCAAGTCGTTGCAGCTCAACGGCGTCGACGGTGCGGCCGTCGCTGACCACTTCGGCGTGACCATGCGGGACAGCTTCACCGTCTCGGCCTGGGCTCGCCTGCAGAACGCCGGGAAGAACGCGACCGTCGTGGCGCAGGACGGCAGCCGGATGAGCGGCTTCGCGCTGCAGTACCGGGCCGACTCCAAGCGCTGGGTCTTCGGCGCCCACGCCGAGGACGCGGACGCGTCACCGCTGGCCTACGTCGGATCGCTCCAGCCGGCGCAGCTCGACAGGTGGGTCCACCTCTCCGGCGTCTACGACTACAGCGCCCGCCAGCTGCGGCTCTACGTGGACGGCAAGCCGCAGGGTGCCCGGAACAACGTCAGCCTCTGGACCACGTTCGGCAAGATGACGATGGGCCGCGGCAAGCTCAACGGCGCGGCGGCGGACTTCTTCCCCGGCGCGATCGACGAGATCTACACCTTCCAGGGCGTGGTCTCGGACGCGGAACTGCTGCGCAAGGGCACTTGGGCTGCCCCGCCGGCCAACCAGCTCGGCCGCCTGCTCGACAACGCCGGTGACCACGCCACCCGCGGCACCAGCACCGGGCTGCCCGACGGATACCACTTCGAGGGCACCCTCGGCATGCTGCCGGCCGGCAGCCAGCCGAACCTGAGGACGCTCTACGCCTGCATGTACGGCAAGGACGCCTTCACCTCGCCGCAGGCCAACTGCGAGAACCAGGTCACGCTGGGCGAGGCCGGCAGGGTGTTCGCCGCGAAGCCGACGAACATACCGGCGATCGCGGTGTACCGGTGCAACACCGGTACGGACCACTTCGAGTCACGGCGTGAGGACTGCGAGGGCGCGACCCACAAGGAAGGCATCCTCGGGTACACCATTGCGTACGCGCCGCTCGCCCGGTACACCATCCCGCACGACCACTGGGGCGGCGTCGACGGCACCCGTCCGAGCTACAAATCCGAGGGGTACCACGGCTACCTCGCGCTGACGGCCGAGCCAGGCACGCAGTCGCTGTACAGCTGCCTGGACGACGAGGACAACTTCCAGTCGCTCGACCCGAACTGCGAGGGCAAGACGGTCATCGGCAGCAACGGTCGCGTGTGGACCGAGGCGCCCGCAGGCATCCGCAGCAGGCCGATCTATCGCTGCCTGCTCAACGGCCAGCGGTTCGTGTCGAATGACATCAACTGCGAGGGGCTCACGCTCGACACACCCCTTGGTCACGTGATCCTCGACCTGCCGACGGTCACGGCGACGTTCCCGGAGGTCACGCCTGCCCAGTCACCAGCAGCCGCAGTTCCGCCCACTTTCGCGAGGCCGCGACAGCTCCAGGGATCCGAGACTCGGCGCGGGGGTGAACGCCCGTACGGTCGGCGCCGTACGACCAGGTAGTGACCTCGTCCGCAGGAGGCTTTCCCATGACCGCACGCCGCATCCTGGCGGTGGCCGCAACGAGCGGAGCCGCGCTCGTGCTCACCGGCCTCGGCGCCGCGCCGGCCAGCGCACACGGCTCGCTGACCAGCCCCTTGAGCCGCACGTCGGCCTGCGGTGCGGAGGGGCAGTACGCGGCGACGGCGGCTTGCCAGGCGGCGGTGCAGGCGAGCGGCCCGCAGGCGGTGAGCCAGTGGGACAACCTGCGGGTGCCGAACGTCGCCGGACGCGACCGGGAGGTCATCCCGGACGGGCGGCTGTGCAGTGGCGGTATCGACACGTACCGCGGGCTCGACCTGGCTCGCCCCGACTGGCCGGCGACGCGCGTCTCGGCGGGGTCCGCGTTCACGTTCACCTATCGCGGGACGATCCCGCACAAGGGGACCTTCAAGCTGTACGTCACGCGCGACGGGTACCAGCCCAGCCAGCCGCTCCGCTGGGGCGACCTGGAGGCGCAGCCGTTCCAGTCGTTCACCGATCCCGAACTGCGGAATGGTTCGTACCAGATGGCGGGCGCGATGCCGGCGGCCAAGTCGGGCCGCCACGTGATCTACGCGATCTGGCAGAACACCGATACCCCCGACACCTACTACTCCTGCTCCGACGTCGACTTCGGCGGCGAGTCGGCGCCGGATCAGAACCAGCCCGTGCCGGGAGCCCGGGGCGCCGTGGCTGCTCAGCCCGAGACGGACGTCAGGACGGTGCCGATCGCCGAGCGGTCGTCCAAGCTGTTCCTGCCTATCGCGGGCGGTGGGGCGGCGCTGCTGCTCGCCGTGCTGGCCCTGATCGTCGTGCGGCGGCGCCGCATCTGACCCGCTCTTCGCGTGGTCCAATGTCGGCATGCCGACGTTGGATACGCCCTGAGGCACCCAATGTCGGCATGCCGACGTTGGACCAAAGGTGCGGGCCGCGCTTTGTGTCCCCGAAACGGGCGGTTTAGTCGCTTCTCGGCCACTCCGTGCCTCGCTAGGAGTGCGCTAGATCACAATCTCACCGGCTGGGTTTGCCTGAACGGGCCGCGGGTAACCCAGATGCTCATTTCTCGCCGGCCCGCGCTGCCGACCACTTGCTGAGTGATCATTTAGGTCTGCTACGACTGTTGATCGCGCTGAATGTTCATCTCGATTCGGGTGACGAAATTGCGTTCGGTCGTTCCGTGCCCTTAGCATTCCTGTTCTCTCGACGACATCTAACTCAGGAGCAAGACGTGGCACAGAAGGTGGAAGTCACCCTCGTCGACGATCTCGACGGTGGTTCGGCGGACGAGACGGTTTCGTTCGCCATCGACGGTGCGCAGTACGAGATCGACCTCTCCGCGAAGAACGCTCAGAAGCTCCGCGACGCGGTGACGCCTTTTGTCGGTGCGGCTCGTAAGGCCGGTCGCACCACTGCGCGCAACACGCGTGGCCGCAGCAGCGCCGCGGTCGACCGCGAGCAGAACCAGGCCATTCGTGAGTGGGCGAAGAAGAAGGGCCTCAACGTGAGCGAGCGCGGCCGCATCCCGGCCGAGATCGTCGATCGGTACCACTCCGAGCGCTGAGCCCGCGCTGACATGTTGACGGCGGCCCCTCCGCAGTTCGGAGGGGCCGCCGTCGTGTCCGCGACTATCCCTTGTACTGGCCGATCACCTTCGTGAAGTCCCACGGCCGCTGGGAAATGCCGCTGCACGAGCTCATGTCGTTGTTCGCGCCGCCGCAGGGCCGGTCGCGGTTGGCCGCCCAGTACGTGAAGCGGGCGAGATGGTGCTGTTTGGCGAACGCGAGCATCTCCTGGAAGTCCCCGAGATTGATCGTTTTGCCCTCGTCGTCCTTTCCGTTCATCGACGAGATGCCGATCCGCCGGTACGCGTCGGCGTCGGAGTATCCGTAGGCGCTCTTGACGGCGTTCTTGAGGCCGTTCGCCGCATTGATCGACGCCTTGCCCATGTCGGGCACGCTCGTGCCGAAGTCGAACGGCATGACGACCCATCCGTCGACCGCGAGTCCGGCGGCGGCGCCCTTATTGATGAGGTCACGGCCTGTCGCGTCGGGCCCGCTCGGCGTGGTGCCGAGGGTCAGATAGACCTTGATACCGGCGTTGTTGTTCTTCACGATCTTCAGAGCGTCGATCACACGCTTACGCACCGTGCTGTTCGAGAACTCTGTGTTCTCGATATCGACGTCGATGGCCTTGAGCTGGTACGCGTCGATCACCTTCTGATACGCGCCGGCCAGGGCGGAGGCGCTGGAACACTTCTCGCCCAGCTTGGCGCCGGACCATCCGCCGATCGACGGGACGACGTCGCCGCCGGCAGCGCGGATCTCGCGGATACGGGCGGCGTCCGAGCCGGTGAGCGATCGGTTGCCGTCCCACTTCGGGTTGCACCCGCCGTCCGAGAGGATGAACGCGAGCGTGAACCACCGGACCCCGGTGGTCGACATCAGGGACGTGGCGCTCGGCGGGTTGCCCCAGCCGTAGTAGAGGTAGGGCGCGGCGCCCATCGAGGACGCGGGCGCGGCCTGAGCAACCGGTGGTGGCCCGGCCTGGCTGTGTGGGGCGGCGACGACGGCCGCCGCGGTGAGGGCGGCGGTGGCGCCCGCGACGAGCGCGTAGGTGCGACGTCGGAGTCTCATGGGGCTTCTCCGTAGGTGGGAATCGGGAGACGGTCCGTCGCGCCGCACCGCAACGTGCCCTGAAACGTGGACTAGACCAGTTGAGATGTCAAGGCCTGTCCCGTTGCGGTTCATTTGCGACCCTGGCGGGCGCAACCGGACCGCACGGGGTGGAAGGCTGGCGCGCATGGACGCGATGGAGTCGCTGGTCGGTTCGTACGGCGCGCAGGCCAGACCGCTGCGCGAGGTCGTCGCGGCGCTCACCGACCGCTCGTGGACCCTCGCCGCACTTGTTCAGGCCACCGCCGTACCCCGCCGCACCGTGGAAGAGGTGCTCGCCGCGCTCGGTGACGACCTCTCCGCCGACGGCCTCAGCATCCGGGCCGACCGGCGTGCGGCCTACCGCGAGCGGTTCGAGTACGACCAGATTCGCCGCACCGCGACGCCGGACCCGATCCTGGCCCGGATGTTCCCCGAGCTCCGCGCCGAGCTGGCCGACCTGGTGGCGTCCGCGCCGAAGCCGGAACGTGCGCTCGACCATGTCGCCGCCACGCCCGAGACGGCCGCGTGGCGCGGGCTCTGGCTCGACGCGCGGTACGACCTCGCCGGCGCCCACCTGCTCTGCGTCGGTGACCACGACCTCACATCGCTGGCGGCGGCGCTGGTCAACCCTGCGCTGGCGGTGACGGTCGTCGACCTGGACGAGCGGATCCTGGAGTTCATCGACGCCGAGGCGGTGAAGCGCGGACTGGACGTGCGCTGCTACTTCGCCGACCTGCGGCACGGCCTACCGGCGAGCGCGGTGGCCGGCGCCGATCTCGTGTTCACCGATCCGCCCTACACACCGGAGGGTGTGAAGCTGTTCCTCGCGCGCGGCGCGGAGGGCCTGCGCGACCGGGATCGCGGCCGGCTCGTGATGGCGTACGGGTTCAGCGACCGCACGCCGGCGCTCGGGCTGAAGGTGCAGCAGGCCACGCAGGAGCTGGGCCTCGCGTTCGAGGCGATCCTGCCGGGCGTCAACCGGTACGCGGGCGCGCAGGCCGTCGGCAGCGCCAGCGACCTCTACGTCTGCCAGCCGACCGCGCGGACGTGGAAGGTGCTCGACAAGGCGGTGGACGGCGCCGTCAACATCTACACGCACGGTCCGCAGTCGCTGGAGGGTGCCGCCGCCCCCTTCGCGGCGGACGCAGTCCTCGACGCGGCCGGCGCGCCGGTCACCGCAGTCGTCGGCGACGCGTGGCCCGGTGGCCCAGGAGCCCGCGTCCGGCTGGCGACGTTGCTGGCCGGTGGGCTGCCCCCGGCCGCGAGCATGCGCGGTAAGGCGGTGGTGGCGGTCGACCTGTCCGCCGACCCGGGGCCGTGGCTGCTCCGCGCGCTGCTCGCGGCCAACGCCGACAGGCTGGTGATGGTCGTGCCGAACAACCACCAGGACGTCGCCAGTGAGGCCGGGCAGCGGGGGCTCGCCGAGCTGGTGGCCGGCAAGTACCGGCTGCGGTACCGCCGGAGCACCCCCGGTCCGGACCACGCGCTGGTCGTGGCCGAGGCGGTGCGGCCTGTGCGCGGACTGCTCGACCGGGCACACGGCCGGATCGCCAACGTGTGGCGGGAAGCTTTGATAGCGGCCAACCGGCGAACCGGTACCGCGCTGACCAAGAACGAGGCCCGCGCCGCCGTCCGAGCCGCGACCAGCCGCCCCGCGCTGCTGGACTCCGCGCTTGTGGAGCTGCCACGTCACCAGCTGGCCACGCTCCTGGACGAGGTCGCCGCGTCCGGGGTGTGACCTGCGCCACCAGCGGCGACGCCATGCGCCGCCGCACGCCCCCCGGCAACCGCCGACAGCCTGTAGGACTATTCTGCTGCCGAGGCGCGCTTGACCCCGGTCGAGCGCGCCGCGTGACGAGCAGAAGCCAGGAGGGTCCCCGGTGACCATCGCACCTAAGCCCATCGTCACCCGACCGTGGCCGGTCAGGGAGACGGTCAAGGGGAACGCGTTCGCGCGGATCCTCAGGACGACGGACGCCAAGCAGATCGGCCTGATGTACCTCGTCACGTCCTTCATCTTCTTCATGATCGGCGGCGCGATGGCGCTGCTGATGCGGGCCGAGCTGGCCCGGCCGAAGCTGCAGTTCCTCTCGAACGAGCAGTTCAACCAGCTGTTCACCATGCACGGCACGATCATGCTGCTGCTGTTCGCGACACCGCTGGTCTTCGCGTTCGCGAACTACATCATCCCGCTGCAGATCGGCGCGCCGGACGTGTCGTTCCCCCGGCTCAACGCGTTCGCGTACTGGCTGTACGCGTTCGGCGGCACGATCGTCATGCTCGGCTTCGCCACCCCCGGCGGCGCCGCTGACTTCGGCTGGTTCGCCTACGCGCCGCTCAACTCGGAGATCCACTCGCCGGGCGCCGGCGCCGACATGTGGATCGTCGGCCTGATCATCTCGGGTCTGGGCACGATCCTCGGCGCGGTCAACATGATCACCACGATCCTGACGCTGCGCGCGCCCGGCATGACGATGTTCCGGATGCCGATCTTCACCTGGAACATCCTCGTCACCAGCCTGCTCGTGCTGATGGTGTTCCCGATCCTGGCCGCCGCGCTCGCCGCGCTCACCGCCGACCGACACCTCGGCTCGCACATCTACGACACCGAGACCGGCGGCGCGATCCTCTGGCAGCACCTGTTCTGGTTCTTCGGCCACCCCGAGGTCTACATCGTCGCGCTGCCGTTCTTCGGCATCGTCTCCGAGGTCTTCCCGGTGTTCAGCCGCAAGCCGATGTTCGGCTACAAGGGCCTGGTCGGCGCCACCCTGCTGATCGCCGCGCTGTCGATGACCGTGTGGGCGCACCACATGTTCGCCACCGGCGCCGTGCTGCTGCCGTTCTTCAGCTTCCTGTCGTTCCTCATCGCGGTCCCGACCGGCGTGAAGTTCTTCAACTGGCTCGGCACCATGTGGCGCGGCCAGCTCACGTTCGAGACGCCGATGCTCTTCGCGCTCGGCTTCCTCGCCACGTTCCTCTTCGGCGGTCTCTCCGGCGTGCTCCTCGCGAGCCCGCCGATCGACTTCCACGTCTCCGACACCTACTTCGTCGTGGCGCACTTCCACTACGTGCTGTTCGGCACGATCGTGTTCGCCACCTACTCCGGCATCTACTTCTGGTTCCCGAAGATGACCGGCCGGATGCTCGACGAGCGGCTCGGCAAGTTCCACTTCTGGATGACGTTCGTCGGCTTCCACACCACGTTCCTGGTCCAGCACTGGCTCGGTAACGAGGGCATGCCGCGGCGCTACGCCGACTACCTGCCCACCGACGGATTCACCACGCTGAACACGATCTCCACGATCGGCTCGTTCATCCTCGGGGCGTCCACGCTGCCGTTCCTCTACAACGTGTGGAAGTCGTACAAGCTCGGCCGCGTCGTCGACGTCGACGACCCCTGGGGTTACGGCGCGTCGCTGGAGTGGGCCACGTCGTGCCCGCCGCCGCGGCACAACTTCGTCTCGCTGCCCCGCATCCGCTCCGAGCGGCCCGCGTTCGACCTCAAGTTCCCGCACCTCGCGCCCTGGGCGCAGGAGGTCGAGGGCAAGAAGAAGGCGGCGGTCCAGTCCTGAGCCAGCTCCGGGCGCTTCTCACCGTCACGGGCGCCGACCGGCCCGGCATCACCGCCGGGCTGTTCGGCGCCCTCGCGCGTCACGACGTCGAGGTCCGCGACGTCGAGCAGGTCGTCATCCGCGGACGTCTCGTGCTGGGCGTGCTCGTCGAGCTGCACGGCGAGCCCGGTCCTTTCCGTGACGCCGTCCGCGGAGTGGCCGCAGACCTGGGCGTCCACCTCGACGTCGTCTTCGGGGACGATGCCGACGGGCCGATCGTCCGCCGCGGCAGCCGGCACCACGTGATCGTCCTCGGCCGGCCGCTGTCAGCCGTGGCCGTGGCGGACATCGCCGACCGCATCGCCGAACTCGGCGGCAACATCGACACCATCGCCCGCCTGTCGAAGCACCCGGTGACCAGCCTCGAAATGCTCGTCTCCGGCGCCGACGGCGAGGCGCTGCGTGCGGCGCTGGTCAAGGCCGCGAGCGTCGACGGCGTCGACATCGCGGTCGAACGGGCGGGGCTGCACCGCCGGTCCAAGCGGCTCGTCGTCTTCGACGTCGACTCGACGCTGATCACCGGCGAGGTCATCGAGATGCTCGCCGCCCACGCCGGGTGCGAGGCCGAGGTCGCCGCCGTCACCGAGGCGGCGATGCGCGGCGAGCTGGACTTCGCCGAGTCGCTGCGCCAGCGGGTTTCTGCGTTGGCAGGGCTCGATGCGGCGGTGCTGGAGAAGGTGCGCGCCGACCTCGTGCTGACCCCGGGCGCGCGCACCCTGATCCGGACGCTCAAGCGCATGGGTTACCGATGCGGCATCGTTTCCGGCGGGTTCACGCAGGTCACGGACCACCTCGTGGAGATGCTGGAGCTGGACTTCGCCGCCGCTAACACCCTGGAGATCGTGGACGGGCGGTTCACGGGACGCGTCGTCGGCGAGATCATCGACCGCCCCGCCAAGGCGCGTGCGCTCGAACGATTCGCCGCCGAGGCCGGCGTGCCGATGAGCCAGACCGTCGCGGTCGGCGACGGCGCCAACGACATCGACATGCTCACCGCCGCCGGCCTCGGGATCGCGTTCAACGCCAAGCCGGCGCTGCGCGAGGTCGCCGACACCGCCCTGAACCACCCGCACCTCGACGCCATCCTCTTCTTTCTAGGCGTCCACTCTTCCGAGGTTGAGGCGGCCCACTGAGGCACACGTCTCGCCGCCCTCTCCGCGGCTTACGGCCTGGAGGCCGCCGCGGCGCCTTGTGCGAGCGCGGCGATACGCGCACCTCAGCGGGCTCCAGGTCAGATCAAAAGCCTTCAAATCGCTCTCTAATTACGCGTGCGCGGGAACCGGCGTTGCGGCGGCCGGGTTGGCGTGGCGATCAGCGTCCGCGCGTGGCGCCGCAGTTCCTGCGCGGTACCACCGTCCGGCCGGCCTCCGCCGAACCCCGCACCCCCGCACCCCGGGCCGAACCGGACTTTTCGGGAAGCCGTGCCTTCACCGGGCGCCGATGCCCCAATAAGTCCCGCAAGTTCGATTCGGCTGCGGGGCCTGTCGGGCCAGTGTGGCCGCATTGACCCCAGGTCATAGGTTTGGTCCCCAGTGCCCGAATTGCACATAGGGGAGGAACCTTGAGGTTACGTCTGACCGCAGGCATCGCGGTCGCCGTCCTGGCAGCAAGCGGCCTGGCCGTGGTGCCGGCGGTGGGAGCGTCGGCCGCGCCGCCGAGCGCCATCGACTGGCAGCCCTGCCCCAACCTGCCCGAGCCGAATCCCCGTCTCCAGTGCGCCACGATCGCGGTGCCCGTCGACTGGGCCAAGCCGCGCGGCCCCAGGTTCAACCTGGCGCTCGCTCGCGCCACGGCTACCAACCCGGCGAAGCGGATCGGGTCGCTGCTGGTTAACCCGGGTGGGCCGGGAGGCTCCGCCGTCGGGTTCGCACTCGCCGCCGACAATGTGTTCTCCGCGGACCTGCGTGAGCGCTTCGACGTGGTCGGTTTCGATCCGCGTGGCGTCGGCGGCAGCAAACCCGTCCGTCTGCGACTTCGACGTGTTCGATCCGACCGTCACGTTCTACCCGGAGACCGCCGCCGAGTTCACCAAGCTCCGCGACGCCAACCGCAAGCTCGGCAAGAACTGCCGTGAGCTGACCGGGCCCGTGTTCGACCACGTCGACACCACGAGCACCGTGCGCGACATGGAGGCCGTGCGGGTTGCGCTCGGCGAGCCGAAGATCAGCTACTACGGCGTTTCGTACGGCACCCAGATCGGCCAGCAGTACGCCGAGCTGTTCCCGAAGCGGCTCCGTGCCATGGTGATCGACTCCAACATGGACCACAGCATCCGCGACCCGCAGCACTACCTCGACACGTCGAACCGCGCGTTCGAGGGGGCGTTCCGGCAGTTCGCCGCGTGGTGCGACCGCACGCCGGGTTGCGCGCTGCACGGCAAGGGCACGCTCACGGTCTGGGAGGCCCTCTACGCCCGCGCGGAGAAGGGCGAGCTGACGGACCCCGAGGTGGGCACGCCCATCACCGCCGAGATGCTCCGCGACATGGTGTTCGGCGGTATGTACGACCCCGCCGCCTGGCCGGGCCTGGCGAAGCAGCTCGCGTCGTACAGCAAGGCCGGCGCGCCGTCCAAGCGTGCGGTCCAGCCGGTTCGAGAACTCTTACCAGGCGATCTGGTGCGAGGACTGGAAGTGGAACACCCGTGACGTCCGCCAGCTGAACCGCCTGCGCAAGGCGTCGGCGAAGTACGCGAAACACACCCGGCTCTCGGTCTGGTTCACCGACATCACCACATGCCTCGGCTGGCCGGCGAAGGTGCAGAACCCGCAGCACCGCCTCAAGGTCAAGGGCGCCCCGCCGATCCTCATGACGACGAGCCGGTGGGACGCCGCCACGCCGTACGAGTGGGCCACCGGCGCCTACAGCCAGCTGCCGAGCGCGGTGCTGCTCACCTACGACGGCGTGGGGCACGGCGACTACTGGCTCAGCCCGTGCGCCCGCACCGCGATCGACACCTACCTGATCACGAAGAAGACGCCTAAGCGGGGCACGCACTGCCCGGCGGTCTGGCCCGACGCCGCAGGTATCGCCGCGCGGAACGCCGGACCGAGCTACCCGGAGCAGCTGAAGCCCGGCCGCCACTGACGCCCTGAGTTTCGGACTTTTGGGGTCGGGCGAGCCCGGGAACCCTCAAAAGTCCGAAACTCGGCGGTGGGTCAGCCCGCAACCACGGGATCGCCCACCAGGGACACGCCCGCGTCGCGCAGGTCCAGGAGGGCACGCTCGGTGGTGCCTGCGGCGACACCGGCGGTGAGATCCAGCAGGACTGTCGTGGTGAAGCCCTCGCGTGCGGCGTCGAGCGCGGTGGCTCGTACACAGTGGTCGGTGGCGATGCCGACCACGTCCACCTCGGTGACGCCGCGATCCCGCAGCCAACGCGCGAGCGTCTCGCCATCGGACGAACCCTCGAAGCCCGAGTACGCAGCGGCGTGCTCGCCCTTGTCGAAGACGGCCTCGATCCGGTCGGTACGCAGGTTGGGGTGCAGTTCCACACCCTGCGTACCGACGACGCAGTGCGCAGGCCAGCTGTCGACGTAGTCGGGATCCCGGGAGAAGTGCGCACCCGGGTCGACATGGTGGTCGCGGGTGGCCACCACGTGGTCCCAGCCGCGGGCATCCACGTCGAGGGCAGCGCTGATGTCGCGCGCGACCCCCGCGCCACCGGTCACGGCGAGAGAGCCGCCCTCGCAGAAGTCGTTCTGGACGTCGACGAGTATGAGTGCGCGCGTCATCGCGTTGCCTCCGGGAAGATGACAGGGATCGCCGGGTCGCCGTGGGAGAGCTTGAGGCCCTCCCAGGGCACGCTGATCAGGGCTTGCCGCAGGTGCTCGCGGGAGTCGTCCAGGCTGGGCAGGTCCGGCGTGCGGACACCGCCGCGCATCAGCGGTATCTGCAGCGGGCGGTCGTGCTCGCGCGGTTCCGGCGTGCCCTGCGAGACCACGATCTCCTCGATGGCTGTGCCGCTGGCCTTGTGCCGCCGTACCGCGGTCTTGCGCCCGCCCCGCGTCCCCTTGTGCTCGCTGCGCTTGGCCACCGGCCGGCCCTCCACCTCGACAAGCTTGTAGACCATGCCGGCGGTGGGGTGGCCGGAACCGGTGACGACCGCGGTGCCGGCGCCGTAGGAGTCGACCGGGCGGGCCGCGAGTGCTGCAATCGCGTACTCGTCAAGATCCCCGGAGACCACGATCTTCGTTCTTGCCGCCCCGAGCGAGTCGAGCTGCTCACGGGCCTGCCGCGCGAGGACGCCGAGATCGCCGGAGTCGATCCGGACGGCGCCCAGCTCAGGCCCGGCCACCTCGATCGCGGTCCGGATGCCGGCGGTGATGTCGTACGTGTCGACCAGCAGCGTGGTGTCCTTGCCGTGCGTGCTCACCTGGTCGGCGAAGGCCGCCGCTTCGCTGTCGTGCAGCAGCGTGAACGAGTGCGCACTGGTGCCGCGGGTCGGGATACCGTAGCGACGGCCAGCCTCCAGATTGGACGTGGCGGCGAACCCGGCCAGGTACGCGGCGCGGGCGGCGGCTACCGCTGCCTGCTCGTGCGCGCGGCGCGAGCCCATCTCGATCAGCGGCCTGCCCTCGGCGGCAGTGACCATGCGGGCCGCGGCGGACGCGATCGCGCAGTCGTAGTTGAGGATCGACAGGACCAGCGTCTCCACCACCACCGCGTCGGCGAACGTGCCGGCGACCGTGAGCACCGGCGAGCCGGGGAAGTACAGCTCGCCCTCGGCGTACCCGTCGACGTCGCAGCGGAAGCGGTAGTCCGCGAGCCAGTCGCGCGTGGCCGCGTCGACCACCCCCGCGGATGCCAGGAAGTCGAGCTCGGCGGCGCCGAACCGGAAGTCCTCAAGGGCGTCGAGGAGCCGGCCGATGCCGGCGACGACGCCGTACCGGCGGCCGTCCGGCAGGCGGCGGGCGAAGACCTCGAAGACGCACTCACGCTGTGCGGAACCGTCCCGCAGCGCCGAGGCCAGCATCGTCAACTCGTAGTGGTCCGTCAGGAGCGCGGTGGTCACCGGACAAGCCTACGGGCACGGGTTGCACCGTTGAGGCGTGGTGGCACGATGAACGGATGACCGCACCGATGGCGGCACCGGTTGAAGCCACGGAGTCGATCCCCCTTGAGGACCGCCCGTGGGTCACCGTCGTCTGGGACGACCCGGTGAACCTCATGACATACGTCACCTACGTCTTCCAGAAGCTCTTCGGTTACAGCCGGGAGAAGGCTCACGAACTCATGCTGGACGTGCACCAGAAGGGTCGTGCGGCGGTGTCCACCGGAAGCCGCGAAAAGATGGAGTTCGACGTGGCACGGCTCCACGCGTACGGGCTCTGGGCGACCGTCCAGCGTGACTCGTGAGGCCCTTCCACTGGCACGGTGACCAGCTCGTCGCCGAGCTGAGCCCTGCGGAGGCACAGGCGCTGGCGCTTGTCCTCACGCGGGTGGTGGGGCTCATCGAGGAGGGCGACGAGGATCCCGGGCTGAAGAGGCTCTTCCCGGACGGTTACCGCGACGACCCCGAGGCGGCGGCCGAACTCCGCGAGCTGACCGAGGGCGACCTGCGCGAGTCGAAGGTCCAGAACGCGCACTCGATCCTCGCGGCGCTACCGCCGGGCGGCGAGATCCGCATCGACGGCCAGGACGCCGACACGTGGCTCACCGCGCTCAACGACGCCCGGCTCGTGCTCGGCGAGTGGATCGGCATCACCGCCGACACCGACCTCGACGAGGAGCTGGCCAAGGCTGATCCCGAGGGGTCGCGCGCGTTCCTCATCGTCGTCCAGGACCTGCTGTCGTACCTGGTGGAATCCCTGGCGACGGCGCTCACGGAGGTTTAGGTACTCTGGGGCGCGTGCTGACGATCGACCAGGCGACCTACGACGCCATCGTCGCGCACGCCCGGGCCGACCACCCCGACGAGGCGTGCGGCGTCGTCGCGGGCCCCGCCGGCACCGACCGTCCCGAGCGGTACATCCCGATGCTCAACGCGGCACGCTCGCCCACGTTCTACGAGTTCGACTCGATGGACCTGCTGCGGCTGTACCGCGAGATGGACGACCGGGACGAGGTCCCCGTCGTGATCTACCACTCGCACACCGCCACCGAGGCCTACCCCTCGCGCACCGACATCTCCTACGCGTCCGAGCCGGACGCGCACTACGTGCTGGTCTCCACCCGCGACCCCGAAACCGTCGAATTCCGGTCATTCCGGATCGTCGACGGTGTCGTGAGCGAGGAGCCGGTCGAGGTCGTGCAGTCGTACCTCTTCGGGCACTCGCCCGCCGAGGTCGTCTACGACTGTCCCAACCAGTGAGCTACTCCGCCCACGTGGCGGAATGTGCGTGCATCACCCTGCGTTGACGACCCCTAGTGAAACCACAGATCTGAGGAGTACACCCCGATGGCGATCGAGGTCCGCATCCCGACCATCCTCCGCACCTATACCGGCGGCCAGAAGGCGGTGCAGGGGGGCGGCGACACGCTCGACGCAGCTCTTCGCCGATCTCGACACCCAGCACCCGGGCCTGCGCGGCCGGCTGGTCACCGAGGAAGGCGCGCTGCACCGCTTCGTGAACGTCTACGTCAACGACGAGGACGTCCGCTTCACCGGCGCCTTGGAAACCAAACTCAACGACGGCGACTCCGTAACCATCCTCCCCGCTGTCGCCGGCGGGTGAGCGGCCCGCTGAGGCACCACGCTCGCGGCGTTGTCGTCGCCTCACGTGCATTAGCACGCTTCGGCTCCTCCGCCTTGCGATCGCGGCACCTCAGCGGGCTCCAGGTTAGATCTCTAATCTGGGCTCCAGGTCTAGAGACTTAAGGACTAAGACCTATGGCTCGGTATGAGTCTCTGCTAGATGCGCTTGGTAATACGCCGCTTGTTGGGTTGCCTCGGTTGTCGCCCAGCAAGGAGGTGCGGATCTGGGCCAAGCTGGAGGACCGCAACCCCACCGGCTCCATCAAGGACCGCGCCGCGCTGTACATGGTCGCGGCGGCCGAGGAAGAGGGAAAGCTGCGCCCTGGCGACACGATCCTGGAGCCCACCAGCGGCAACACCGGCATCTCGCTGGCGATGGCCGCCAAGCTCAAGGGGTACCGGCTGATCTGCGTCATGCCGGAGAACACCTCGATCGAGCGCCGCCAGCTGCTCCAGATGTACGGCGCCGAGGTCATCTCGTCGCCCGCCGCCGGTGGTTCGAACCAGGCTGTCGCGATGGCCAAGGAACTGGCCGCCGACCACCCCGACTGGGTGATGCTCTACCAGTACGGCAACCCCGCGAACGCCCGTGCGCACTACGAGACCACCGGTCCGGAGATCCTGCGCGACCTGCCGTCGATCACCCACTTCGTCGCCGGGCTCGGCACCACCGGCACGCTCATGGGCACCGGGAGGTTCCTGCGCGAGAAGGTGCCGGACGTCCAGATCATCGCCGCCGAGCCCCGGTACGGCGAGCTGGTCTACGGCCTGCGCAACATCGACGAGGGCTTCGTCCCCGAGCTGTACGACGCTTCGGTGCTCACCACTCGGTTCTCGGTCGGGCCGCGCGACGCGCTGCTGCGCACCCGCCAGCTCATCGAGGTGGAGGGCATCTTCGCGGGCATCTCCACCGGCGCGATCCTGCACGCCGCCCTGGCCAGCGCCCACAAGGCCGCGAAGGCGGGGGAGCGGGCCGACATCGCGTTCGTCGTTGCGGACGGCGGCTGGAAGTACCTCTCCACCGGCGCGTACGCGGGCACGCTCGCGGAGGCGGAAGCGGCGATCGACGGCCAGCTCTGGGCGTAACGCGCTGCGCCGAGTTTCGGACTTTTGAGCGGTTCTTGCGGCCTCGCGACCCTCAAAAGTCCGAAACTCGGGGGGTTTCCACGGCTCGGGGTTAGCCTCCTGACGTGCGGATCCTGATCGTCGAGGACGATGACCGGGTGGCGCGTGGGCTGGCCACTGCGCTGACCCGGCACGGGTACGACGTGCGCCGGGTGGCGACGGCCGCCGACGCGCTCGCCGCCGACCCGGCCGACATCGTCCTGCTCGATCTCGGCCTCCCCGACGCGGACGGAATCGAGGTCTGCCGGAAGCTCCGGCGCCGGGACAACGTCGCCGTCATCGCCGTGACCGCCCGTGCCGAGGAGCGCGACCGCATCGTGGGCCTGCGCAGCGGCGCCGACGACTACGTGGTGAAGCCGTTCGGCGTCGGCGAACTGCTCGCCCGGATCGAGGCCGTTGCCCGCCGCACCCGCCCGGCGCGAGCCGCCGGCGACGAGGGCGTCACGTACGACGTCGGTCCGCTGACGGTCGATCTCGCCAGCCGCACCGCGTCCCTGGCCGGCGCCGAGCTGACGCTCACCCGCAAGGAGTTCGACCTCCTGGCGACACTCGCCGCCCGGCCGGACGTCGTGTGCACGCGCGACCACCTGCTCGACCAGGTGTGGCAGGCGTCGTTCGAGGCACCGTCGCGCACTCTCGACGTCCACGTCGCCGCACTGCGGGCCAAGCTCGGCGACGCCGTGACGATCGAGACGGTCCGCGGCATCGGATACCGGCTGCGGGGTTGACGTGTCGCGGCGGCTGCTCCTGGTGCTGGTTCCCCTCTTCGCCGCGTTGCTCGTCGCGCTCGGCCTGCCGCTCGCCGGCATCATCGCGCAGCGCGAGACCCAGGCCACCTACCTCGACCGGCTCGCCGACAGCGAGCGGTTCGTCGCGCTCGCCGAGGTCGGCCTGCGAACTGACCGCACGGCGATGCTGGAGCAGGAGATCGGCCGGTACGAGGAGCTGTACGGGATCTCGGTGGCGATCGTGGCCCCCGACCGCCGGCCGCTGCTCACCTCGCGTAACAGCCCCGACCTGGACGATCCCGCGGTGAGGGCCGGGCTCGCGACGGCGTTCGCCGGCTTCCGTGGCGACCGGATCCGCACCGTGTGGCCGTGGCGGCAGGACCCGATGGTGATCGTCGACCCGGTCGGCCGTGACAGTGCGGTGGTTGCGGCCGTCGTCACGGTCTCGCCGACCGACCGGCTCCGCGCCGGCGTGCTGCGACGCTGGCTGGCCCTCGGCGCGCTCGGCGTGGTGCCGCTGCTGCTCGCGGTGTTCGTGGCGGTGCCGGTGTCGCGGTGGGTGCTGCGTCCCGTGCGCGACCTGGACGAGGCGAGCACGGCGATCGGCGCCGGCCGGCTGGATGCCCGCCCCAGCGCTCTGCGCGGACCGCCCGAGCTGCAGCGAATGGTGGCCTCGTTCAACGGCATGGCCGACGTCGTGGTGCGCACCCTGTCCCGGCAGCGGACGTTCGTCTCCGACGCCTCGCACCAGCTTCGCAACCCGCTGGCGAGCCTGCGGCTGGCGGTCGAGAACCTGGCTCCGCACGTCGACGACGACGGGCGCGAGCTGCACGCGGACGCCGTGCACGAGGCCGAGGAGATGGGCCGGATCCTCGACTCGCTGCTGGCGCTGACCCGCGTGGAGAGCGCCTCGACCGCGCCCGTGCCGGTGGCGCTCGCGGCGGTGGTGTCCAAGCACGAACCGGTGTGGCGATCCGGGCTCGATCGCGCCCAGATGGCGCTGGCCGTCGACGTACCGGCGGACGTGCAGGTGATCGCCCCTGGGGACGGCCTCGGACACGTCCTGGACGAGTTGGTGGGCAACGCGGCGCGGCTGTCCGGCGGCTCGGAGGTTGCTGTCACCGCCGTTGCTGGTGAGCGCACTGTTGACCTGCACGTTCGCGACGACGGCGTCGGCCTGGATGCGTCCGGGCGCGAGCACGCTGTGGAGCGGTTCTGGCGCGGGCGGGAGCAGCAGAACGTCAGCGGTACCGGGCTCGGGTTGGCGATCTGCCGCGAGGTGGTGGAGGCAGCGGGCGGGCAGCTCGACCTGCTGCCGGTGGAGCCGCACGGTCTCGACGTACGGATCCGCCTGGCCCGCGGAACCGGCTGCCGGCCGGCCGAACCGGACTTGCGGGACAAATTGGGGCGAGCGTGCCCGACATAGGCACGGCTTCCCGGAAAGTCGGGTTCACTAGCGCTTGACGGCCCGGTAGTAGCGCGCTGCGCCGGGGTGGAGTGGGATCGGGCTGGTCGCGATGCCGGTGCGGACGTTGATCCGGTTCGCCTCCTGGTGCCCGCGCGCGATCCGCGCCCGCTCAGCAAACAGCGTCCTGGTGATTTCCTCCACCAGGTCGTCGGAGAAGTCCGGCTGGACCAACAGCAGGTTGGCCACTGTCATCGTCTGCGTAGCGTCGATTCCGGGGTAGGCCGACGAGGCGATCGTGGCCGGCGCGTACAGCTCGCCGAACTGCTCGTTCATCGGCTTGACCAGGTCGCCGAGCTCCACGATCCGCAGCTTGACGCGGCTGAGCAGGCCGGTGATCGCGGGCGTCGGTATGCCCGTCAGCGTGAAGAACGCGTCGATGCGGCCGTCGACGAGGGCGGTCGCGGCGGCGGCCTGGTCCATGACGATCGTCTTCGGGCGTACCTTCAGGTCGTAGCTTGAGTATCCGTCGTGTGATGAACTCCGTGCCCGAGTTGGCGGCGCCCGTGGAGACGGTGCGTCCGTGCAGGTCGGCAAGGTTGTGAATCGACCCGTTGTCGCGGATGACGAGCTGGATGAAGCTGTCGTAGAGTCGCGCGATCGCGGTGGTCTCGCGCGGCACCCCGGCGTCCAGGCCGGCGACGGCGGCGTCCACGGAGCTGAACCCCAGTTCGGTGCCGCGCCGGTGCAGCAGCCGGAGATTGTCGACCGAGGCGCCGGTCGGGATCGTGCGGACCGTCGCGTCGGGGAACCGCTCGGCCAGCACCTGGGCGAGTGCGGCGCCGATCTCCCGGTAGACCGCGCCGGGCGGGCCGGTGGCGATGCGCAGATGACCCGGCGACGGCGGCGGGCTGTCGCCGCAGGCCGCGACCACCGCGGCGGCGGAGCCGAGCAGGAACGCCCGGCGGGACATCTGCACGTGGCGAGCATAGGTCGCACGCTGGTCGCGGGCGCCGAAGCCGAAACGGACTTGCGGGACAAAGTGGGGCGCCAGCGTCCGTTGTAGGCACGGCTTCCCGGAAAGTCCGGTTCGGCGCCGGGCGAGGGTGACGGCGAGGCGAGGGCGAGGGCGAGGGCTCGGCCCGGGCGAGGGCGAGGGAGGCGGGTCGCGCGCCGATAAGGGTTCAGCGCGTTACGTAAGGGCGACCCTAAGTTTCGGGCCTCGCACTTCCGGGCCGGCAGCGCCCGTGGCGACGATCACAGCCACCCCGCCCCCGTCCGAGGAGTGACGATGACCCTGACTTCCGCCCCTCCCCGAAAGAAGCGTCTCTACCAGCATCTCTACTTCTGGGTGCTGGTGGCGATCGCGCTCGGTATCGCCGTCGGGCTGGCATTTCCGGCTCAGGCGGCGGAGATGAAATGGCTCGCCGACCTGTTCGTGGCGCTGGTGAAGATGGTGATCGCGCCGACGATCTTCTGCACGGTCGTCGTCGGGATCGCTGGCCTGGGCAGCCTCGCGAAGGCGGGCAAGCTCGCCGGGCGGACGATCGCCTACTTCACCGTGCTGACGGTGGTCGCGCTCACGATCGGCCTGGTCGCGATCAACCTGTTCAAGCCGGGAGCCGGCCTGGACATCGCGATTGACGAGAGCGTCGCCACGAAGACGATCGAGGCCGCGAAGACCGCTGAGGGGGAGGGCGGCCTGACCGGGCTTCATCCTCGGTCTGGTGCCGACGTCGGTGGTGAGCGCGTTCACCGACGGCCAGCTGATCCAGGTGCTGGTGGTGGCGATCCTCGTCGCGGTGGCGATCACGTTCATGGGCTCGCGCGGCGCCGCGATAGTCAGGGCGATCGACGCCGTCGGCCAGGTGATGTTCGGCGTGATCAAGGTCATCATGTACGCCGCTCCGATCGGCGCGTTCGGCGGCATGGCGTTCACCGTGGGCCTCTACGGCGACAAGGTGCTGAGCAGCCTCGCGTTCCTGATGGGGACGTTCTACCTGACGTGCATCGTCTTCATCGTCGGCGTTCTCGGCGCGGTCGCGGCGGTGGCGCGGTTCAACATCTTCAAGTTCATCCGGTTCATCAAGGACGAGCTGTTCATCGTGCTCGGCACGTCGTCCAGCGAGACCGTCCTGCCGCGGATGCTGGTCAAGCTGGAGTCGGCCGGCGCGAAGAAGTCCGTGGTGGGCCTGACGATCCCGACCGGGTACTCGTTCAACCTCGACGGCACCTGCATCTACCTGACGATGGGCGCGATCTTCATCGCCCAGGCCACCGGCGCCGAGATCTCGATCGCGACGCAGATCGGGCTGCTGGTGTTCATGCTGATCTCCAGCAAGGGTGCGGCGGGCGTGACCGGCGCCGGGCTGGTGACGCTCGCGGCGTCGCTGGCGGCGTTCGGCGACACGATCCCAGTGGTGGGCATCGCGCTGATCGTCGGCATCGACCGGTTCATGTCCGAGGCGCGCGCGCTGACCAACCTGATCGGCAACGGCGTCGCCACGATGGTGATCGCCCGCTGGCAGGGCGACCTCGACAACGAGCGGTTCCAGGCCGTGCTGGACGACCCGGACCTGGTCGACGTGGACTCGCTGCTCGCCACCGACCAGCCGGCCGAGCCCGCCGCCGCCCCCAAGACCTTGGAACCCGCGCTGGCGTGAAAACGCTTAGCACCGCAGCCGCGGTGGGACCCGCCCCCTGCCGGCGGGGTCCCACCGCGACGCATGTGCGGCCACGGACCGGCCGGCCACGTACGTACCACCGCAATTGGTCCAGACCAATCTGGACGGTAGCGGGCAATTGGGTCGGCGGCAAGGGGTGGTCCGCTGGTTACCCGCCAGTCACGTGACGTTCACCAACCGAAATCTGTCGTACCCAAGTTCCATCCTCATCGAGGTGCCGATCGCCCGATCTTGTGGCAATGATGGGAGCCGGCGATGACGGAGGAGCTGCGGATGACGCGTCCCGAGGCTGCTGTGCCACGGTCGGCTGACGAGGTGGTCAGCACCCGTGACGTGGCCGAACACTACGTCGGCCTGGTGTGTTTCAAGATCGGCCCACCGCGGCTGGTGGGCGTCGAGCTGGAGTGGTTGGTACACGACGCGCACGACCCCGCCGCCCCTCTCACGCCCGCCCGGCTCGCCGAGGCGCTCGGGAAGTGGGGCCCCCGGCACCTCCGCCCCGACCATCCGAACCAGCCCCGCACCGACCAGCACCACAGCGCACCACCGCAGCTACCCCGAGGCTCCACCGTCACGGTCGAGCCCGGCGGGCAGGTCGAGCTCTCCTCCCAGCCCGCCAGTTCCCTCGATGACTGCCTCGCCGACGTAGCGAGCGACAGCGAAACCCTCCGCGCGGCACTGGCCCGGGCCGGTCTCACGATCAGCGGCCACGGCATCGATCCGTACCGCCCGCCCGAACGCCTTCTCGACCTCCCGCGATACGCGGCGATGGAGTCGTTCTTCAACCGCTCCGGGCCTGACGGCCGCACGATGATGTGCTCCACGGCCGCCGTCCAGGTCTGCCTCGACGCCGGCACGGAGCAGCATCTGGCCGCCCGGTGGGACGCGCTGCACGCGCTCGGCCCCGCGCTGGTCGCGATCTTCGCCAACTCGCCGGTGCACGCCGGGTCGTCCACGGGCTGGCGCTCGTCACGGCAGCGGGCGTGGTCGCGGCTCGACGCGGCGCGGGGCGTTCCGTCGTCCCATGCCGATCCCCGCGCGGCGTACGCCCGGTACGCGCTGGACGCCCCGGTGCTCTGCGTTCGGTGCGAGGGACACCCGTGGGGCGTACCGGAGGGCGTCACGTTCGCCGACTGGATCGACGGCGCGCTCGACGCGCCGCCCACCTTCGCCGATCTCGACTACCACCTCACCACGCTCTTCCCGCCGGTCCGGGCCCAGGGGCACCTCGAAGTCCGGTACGTCGACGCGCAGCCCGGCGACGGCTGGGTCGTGCCGTCGGCGGTGCTGTGGTCGCTCAGCGCCGACCCGGCCGCCCTCGACGCGGCCCTCGCCGCCGCCGAGCCGGTCGCCGGAGAGTGGCTCAGCGCCGCCCGCGTCGGCCTCGACGATCCAGAGCTGGCACGAGCCGCGCGTGGCGTCATGGCGGCGGCGGTCGACGGGCTGGCTGCGACCAAGCCCGAGACCAGGGACACCGTCGCCGCGTTCGCCGAGCAGTACACGCTGCGCGGCCGATCGCCCGCACACGACTGGACCGAGCCTCGGGAGGGGATCGCGTGACCACTGCCTGATGTCGAACTCCGGGCCCGCATCGCCGCCGAGCTGGAGCGCACCCGCCGGCGCAGCGCGGTCCTCACGGAATCTGTCGACGAGGACGATCTGACCCGGCAGCACTCGCCGCTGATGTCGCCGCTCGTCTGGGACCTCGCCCACATCGGCAACCAGGAGGAGTTGTGGCTGGTCCGTGACGTCGGCGGGCGAGAACCGGTGCGGCAGGACATCGACGAGCTGTACGACGCGTTCCGCCACCCGCGCGGCGACCGCCCGCAACTGCCGCTGCTCGGGCCGGCTGAGGCTCGGCGGTACGTGGCCACCGTCCGCGACAAGGTCTTCGACGTGCTCGACGGGGTGCCGCTGGAGGGTCAGCCGCTGGTCGACAGCGGGTTCGCGTTCGGCATGATCCTGCAGCACGAGCAGCAGCACGACGAGACGATGGTCGCCACCCACCAGCTCCGGGAGGGTGCTCCGGCGCTGCACGCACCGCCGCCCCCGAGGGCCTCCGGCGACCCGCTGCCGCCCGAGGTGCTTGTGCCGGCCGGCGAGTTCACCATGGGCACGTCCACCGAGCCGTGGGCGCTCGACAACGAGCGGCCCGCGCACCCGGCCTCGACGGACGCCTACTGGATCGACACGACGCCGGTCAGCAACATCGACTACCAGGCGTTCATCGCGGCCGGCGGCTACGACGACGATCGATGGTGGTCCGCGGCAGGCTGGGCGCACCGCGTCGAGGCCGCGGCTGGGCGCGCCGCTGTTCTGGGAGCGCGACGGCGACGGTTGGGCGCGGCGGCGGTTCGGCGTGCACGAGCCGGTGCCGGCCGACGAACCCGTCCAGCACGTCAGCTTCTACGAGGCCGAGGCGTACGCGCGGTGGGCAGGCAAGCGGCTGCCCACCGAGGCCGAGTGGGAGAAAGCGGCCCGCTGGGATCCGGCAACCGGCCGGTCCCGCCGGTATCCGTGGGGCGACGACGATCCCACCGCCGAGCACGCCAACCTGGGCCAGCGCCATCTCCAGCCGGCGCCGGTGGGTTCGTACCCGGCCGGTGCGTCGCCGCTGGGGGTGCGCCAGCTCATCGGTGACGTGTGGGAGTGGACGTCGTCGACGTTCGCCGGCTATCCCGGGTTCGCCGCGTTCCCGTACCGGGAGTACTCGGAGGTGTTCTTCGGGCCGAGATTCCAGATGCTCCGCGGGGGATCGTGGGCCACCGACAAGCTCGCCTGCCGCGGTACGTTCCGCAACTGGGACTACCCGATCCGCCGCCAGATCTTCACCGGCTTCCGCTGCGCCCGCGACGCCGGGCCGGAGGAGACCGCAGCGCTGGGGCAGCTCTAGATGTGCCGGCACCTGGCTTACCTCGGGCCGCCGACGCCGATCGGGGCGCTGCTGGTCGATCCGCCGCACGCGTTGGTGCGGCAGTCGTGGGCGCCGCGCCGGCAGAAGTACGGCACGGTCAACGCCGACGGGTTCGGCATCGGCTGGTACGCCGAGGCGACCCGGAGCCGGCCAGGTACCGCAGCGACCGGCCGATGTGGACGGATCCGTTCGTCCGCGACCTCGGCCGGGTGGTGCGCACGACCGCGTTGCTCGCGGCGGTGCGGTCCGGCACGGACGGCATGCCGTACGGCGAGGCGGCCGCCGCCCCGTTCGCCGAGGGCCGGTACCTGTTCAGCCACAACGGCGCACTGCCAGGACTGGCAGGCACTCGCCCCGCAGGCTCAGCCCCGTCGACCTGCTCGGCTGGAGGCGCCGACCGATTCGGCGCTGCTGTGGCTGCTGGTGCGCGACCGGCTGCTCGCGACCGGCGCCTGCGCGCGATCGCCGACCGGCGCTGCACGACCTCACGTCGTACCCGGCTCGGCGCGGCCACGGGCAGCGGGCGGCTCAACCTGCTCGCCACCGACGGCCGTCGCATCGCCGCGACCACCTGGGGCGACACGCTCAGCTGGCGTGCGGACGAGCACGGTGTCGTCGTCGCCTCCGAGCCGTTCGACGACGAACCGGGGTGGCACGACGTGCCCGACCGGTCCGTGCTCACCGCCACCCCGGACGGCGTCGACGTGAGGCCACTCCTTGATTCCGACGGAATGGAGCGAACGTGAACAACCCCGAGTTCGTCATCGAGAACCTGCTGCCGCCCGACTTCCTCGGTGAGGCCCTTCGCGCCGATGCCGGCCGAGGGCTCGTGGCCGACCCGAAGTCGCTGCCGCCGAAGTGGTTCTACGACGAACGCGGCAGCGTCCTGTTCGAGGAGATCACGCGGCTGCCCGAGTACTACCCGACCAGGGCCGAGCGCGAGATCCTGGAGTCCCACGCCGACGACATCGCCGCCGACTCCGACGCCACGACGCTCGTCGAGCTGGGGTCCGGTTCCTCCGAGAAGACCCGCGTGCTGCTCGACGCGATGCGCCGGCACGAGACGCTGGAGCGGTACGTCCCGGTGGACGTGTCCGAGTCGGCGCTCAGGGAGGCCGCGCAGGCGCTCCGGGCCGACTACCCGGAGCTGGCCGTCCACGGCGTCGTGGCCGACTTCGAGCACCAGCTCGGCCAGCTGCCGTCCGGCGGACGCCGCATGGTGGCGTTCCTTGGCGGCACGATCGGCAATCTGGTGCCGGCCGCGCGGGCGGCGTTCCTCGCCGACCTACGACGCTCGCTCGTGCCCGGCGACACGCTGCTGCTCGGCACGGACCTGGTGAAGAGCCCGGACGTGCTGGTGCCCGCGTACGACGACGCTGCCGGGCGTCACCGCCGAGTTCAACAAGAACGTGCTCGCCGTCCTCAACCGGGAGCTGAAGGCCGACTTCGATCTGGACGGGTTCGACCACGTCGCCCTGTGGGACGCCGAGCAGGAGTGGATCGAGATGCGGCTGCGGTCGCGCCGGCCGCAGACCGTCCATGTCGCCGCGCTCGACCTCGAGGTGCACTTCACGGAGGGCGAGGAGATGCGCACCGAGGTGTCGGCGAAGTTCCGCCGCGACGGGGCGACCGCCGAACTCCACCGTGCCGGGTTCGCGCTTACCGACTGGTGGACCGACTCCGGCGACCGGTTCGCGTTGTCGCTGAGTACCGTCCGGTAGCCCCTTGCGGCCGGCGTCCGAAAGATGGCCTTTTGGAGACGATCGTCACAGAGGCGGCGGTCACCTTGTCGGTATCTTGACAGGCGGTGACACCGTTCCGGCACGTACGCTCGGCTCGTGACGGATGCGCCCATCGGGATCTTCGACTCGGGGGTCGGCGGGCTCACCGTGGCTCGCGCGATCCTCGACCAGTTGCCACATGAACAGGTCCTGTACGTGGGCGATACCGCGCACGTGCCGTACGGGCCGAAGCCGCTTGCCGAGGTCCGCCGGTACGCCCTCGACGTGATGGACCATCTGGTCGAGTCGGGCGTGAAGATGCTGGTCATCGCCTGCAACTCGGCGTCGGCGGCATGCCTGCGGGATGCCCGCGAGCGGTACGACGTACCGGTGGTCGAGGTGGTGCTGCCGGCCGTGCGGCGGGCCGTCGCGGCCACGCGCACCGGCCGTATCGGCGTTATCGGCACCCGTGCCACCGTCACGTCCCAGGCCTACGACGACGCGTTCCATGCCGCGCCGGGGGTCGAGCTGACGTCGGTGGCGTGCCCCGAGTTCGTCTCGTTCGTCGAGCGCGGCATCACCAGCGGGCGGCAGATCCTCGGCCTCGCGCAGGCATACCTCGAACCGCTGCAGCGCGCCGAGGTAGACACGCTCGTGCTCGGCTGCACGCACTACCCGCTGCTCACCGGCGTGATCGGCCTGGCCATGGGGGACGGTGTGACGCTGGTGTCGAGCGCCGACGAGACCGCGAAGGACGTGTACCGCGTCCTGACCCAGCGTGACCTGCTCCGGCCGGACGACGCCCCGCCGCCGCGACATCGCTTCCTCGCCACCGGCGACGCCGAGCCGTTCGCGCGACTGGGCCGCCGATTCCTCGGGCCGCAGGTGAACGCCGAGCACACGGGCGCGTTCGCCACCGTCGACCCGGCCGGGATGGCGAGATGAAGCTCACCGTCCTTGGCTGCGCCGGAAGCTTTCCCGGCCCCGAGTCGCCGTGCTCCGCGTACCTGATCGAGGCGGAGGGGTTCCGGCTCCTCGTCGACTTCGGCACCGGCTCGCTCGGCTCGTTGCAGAGGTACTCGCGCATCGACGCGATCGACGCGATCCTGCTCAGCCATCTGCACTGCGATCACATGCTCGACGCGTGCAGCTACGTCGTCGTGCGGCGGTACAACCCGTCCGGGCCGCTTCCGGTCGTGCCGCTGTATGGTCCGGCCGGTACCGCGGAGCGGCTCGCCTGCATCTACGGTACCGAGTACAAGAAGTCCACAGTGGATGATGTGTACGACGTCCGCACGCTGCAGCCCGGCTCGTTCGAGGTCGGCCCGTTCCGCGTGCAGGCCGAGCGGATGAACCACCCCGTCGAGACGTTCGGGTTCCGCGTCGAGTACGGCGGCGCGGCCGTTGCGTACTCCGCCGACACCGGCGTCACGGAGGCGCTGGTCACCCTCGCTCGCGACGCCGACCTGCTGCTCTGCGAAGCGTCCTACCTCGACAGCGAACCGCACCCCGCCGACCTGCACCTCACCGGCCGCGAGGCGGGCGAGCACGCGCGCAAGGCCGGTGTGCGGCGGCTCGTCCTCACCCACCTCGTGCAGGCGTGGGGCGACCCCGACGCGACGCTCGCCGAGGCGACGGCTGCGTTCGACGGTCCGGTCGAGTTGGCGCATCCTGGCGCGACGTACGACCTGCCGGTGCCGTCGCGCACCTAACTGCGGACGGTGGGGTAGCCCGCCGCCTGCCACGCCTTGAAGCCGCCGACCAGGTCGGTGGCGCGGCGCAGGCCGAGATCCTGGAGGGCGGCGGCGGCCAGGCTCGACGTGTAGCCCTCCGAGCACGCCACGATGACTCGGATGTCGTAGTCGGTCGCCTCGGGGATCCGGGCGTCGCTCTGCGGGTCGAAGCGCCACTCCAGCACGTTGCGCTCGATCACGAGCGCGCCGGCGAACTCGCCCTCGGTGGCGCGCTGCGCGGCGGGGCGGATGTCGACCAGCACCGCCGCACCGTCACTGACCTCGGCGTACGCCTGCTCGACCGGCGCGCGGACCAGACGCTCCCGCGCGTCGGACAGGATCTCGTCGATGCTGCGCGCGCCGGACGGCCGGGTGCTCACGCTCACCAGTCTGCCCCGGCACGCTCGACGGCCGTGACGACCGCGCCGCGGCGGGTCCACCGGTAGCGGGTCATGCGCGTGATCGTGGGGGAGTAGACGTGCACGCTCACGGCCGGCTCGGACCCGAGATTGACGACGTCGTGCAGGTGTTGCTCGCCGAACACGCGCACCTGCCCCGGGCGGCGGCTCGTGGTGAGCAGGCGGTTGCGGCGTACCGAGTGCTCGTGCAGCACGCCGGCGGCGACCGCGAACGCGCCGGACGCGCCGCCGTGGTCGTGCAGGCCGGTGCCCTGTCCGGGCAGCCACGAGAGCACCCACGCCTCGACGTCGTGGTCGCCGGTGTCGATGCGGCGGTACCAGCGCTGGTCGGGGTCGAACTCGACCGTGGGCAGCCACCGGTCGCGTTCGGCGAGGATGCCGGTGAGCGCGGAGCGGAAGTCTGGGCCGTGCGAAGGCATGGTGGTCCTTTCCTGCTGCTGAGACGGGGTCATGGAGTCAGCAGGACGGACAGAGCGCGCTGGCGACGCGCACCAGGTCGACACGGAGTCGCCGGATGAGCGGGACGGCAGCGGCGGTCATGCCGACCAGTAAATCACAGTATTCCTATAGGGAATCAAGGTGGGGTCCGCACCGTCTGAGGAGGGCGGCGCGTCCGATGTGTAGCCGAATGTTCTGCGTCCCGTCATGTGCTGGTCGGAAGCTGACGACGTTCCGCCCGCACCGTGTAGCCATGCGCGTAGCTATCGTCACGGAGTCGTTCCTGCCCGACGTCAACGGCGTGGCGCACTCAGTTCAGCGGGTGGTCGAGCACCTGCGTGCCCGGGGCCACGCGCCTCTCGTCATAGCCCCCGAACCGCTGACCCCGGTGATCGGCGGCGACGATGTGGTCCGCATCGCCTCGGTGCCGTTGCCGGGGTACCCGACGTTCCGCATCGGACTGCCGAGCCGCAAGGTCGAGGCGGCCCTGCGCCGGTTCGCGCCGGACGTGGTCCACCTCGCGTCGCCGTTCGCGTTCGCCGCGTACGGGGCGTTCGTCGCCGAGCGGCTGGGCATCCCGTCGGTCGCTGTCTACCAGACCGACATCGCGGGATTCGCGGGCTTCTACCGCCTCGGCGTCGGCCGATCCGCCGCGTGGCGCTGGCTCAAGCGGGTGCATGGCGTGGTCGGTCGCACGCTCGCGCCGTCCAGCACGGCGGCGGAGAACCTGAGCCAGCACGGGATCCCGCGGGTGCACCTGTGGCCGCGCGGCGTCGACAGTGTCCGGTTCGACCCGTCCAGACGCTCCGAGGAATTGCGGCGGCGGCTCGCACCGGACGGCGAGGTGATCGTCGGCTATATCGGACGGCTCGCTCCCGAGAAGACCGTCGAACTGCTCGAACCCGTGACGCGGATCGCCGGCGTGAAGGTGGTCGTTGTCGGCGACGGGCCGGCGCGGAGGTCCGTCGAGAAGGCGCTCCCTCGCGCCACGTTCCTCGGGCAGCTCACCGGCGACGCACTCGCGGAGGCACACGCCAGCCTCGACGTGTTCACCCACACCGGCGCGCACGAGACGTTCTGCCAGACCGTCCAGGAGGCGATGGCCTCCGGCGTCCCGGTCGTGGCGCCGGCCGCTGGCGGACCGACCGACCTCGTCAAGCCAGGGCAGACCGGGTACCTGTTCACACCCGGCGATGCGGCCGCCCTGCGCAGGGCCGTGGAGCTGCTGGTCGCCGACCCGGAACTCAGGACGACGTTCGGCGCCGCAGCCAGACGCGCGGTCGAGGGCCGTACGTGGGCCGCGATCGGCGACGCGCTGATCGACCACTACACGGCCGTCACGACGCAGCCCGGAGCTCGGGCCGCATGACGCCCACGTTCCCCACTATCGGACTTTTGAGGGTCTCGGCGCCCGCCGGACCCTCAAAAGTCCGACAACTCGGCGGAGAGGGCGGCAGAGTGACGCGCCGTCGTATCGTCCGGCTCGCCAACTTCGTCAGTCCCCGTTCGGGTGGGCTCCGGACGGCGCTGCGCGAACTCGGCAAGGGGTACCTCGCCGCAGGGCACGAGCCGATCCTCGTAATCCCGGGCGAGCACGCGGGCGACGAGATGACAGAGCAGGGTCGCGTGATCACGCTGCCCGGCCCGCTGGTGCCGGGAATGGGCGGGTATCGCGTACTCCTCGGGCGGCGCCGGCTCTCGCGGCTCCTCGACGAGCTGCGCCCGTCCCGCATCGAGGTCTCCGACCGGGCGACGCTGCGCTGGACCGGCGGCTGGGCGCGGACCCGCGGGGTGCCGAGCGTGATGGTGTCGCACGAGAACCTGGGCGCGCTCGTCGACATGTTCATGCCGCGTGGCCTGCCGCGCCGCACGATCACCGACCGGCTGAACGCCGCCACGGCCCGCGCCTACGACCAGATCGTGTGCACCACCGCGTTCGCGGCCGAGGAGTTCCGGCGGCTGGGGGCGGCGAACGTCGCGAGAGTGCCTCTCGGGGTCGACCTCGACCGGTTCACGCCGGAGAACAACGCGCCGTCGCTCCGGGCACAACTGGCCGGGCCGCGCGAGCTGCTGCTGGTGCACTGCGGGCGCCTGTCTGCCGAGAAGCGCGTCGAGCGGTCGGTGGACGCGCTCGCCGCGCTGCGCAACCGGGGCGTGCCGGCGGTGCTGGCGATCGCCGGGGACGGTCCGCGCCGGGACGCGCTGGAGCGGCGTGCCGCCGGACTGCCGGTTCGCTTCCTCGGATTCGTCCGGGATCCCGACCTGGTGGCCAGCCTGCTGGCCACCGCCGACGTGGCGCTTGCACCCGGACCGCTGGAGACGTTCGGTCTCGCGGCGCTGGAGGCGCTGGCCAGCGGCACGCCGGTCGTCGCGGCGGGCGACGGTGCGCTGGGCGAGGTGGTCGGGGCGGCCGGGGTCGTGGTTGCAGGCGAGGGGGAGCGGTTCGCGGACGGGGTCCTGGAGGTGGCCGCGCGTCCTGAACCGGACCGGCGCCGGGCCGCCCGCGAGCACGCCACCCGATTCGGCTGGCCGGCGGCGGTCGCCGGCATGTTGCGGGTGCACGGGTTGGAGGGGGCATGTTTGCCGGAATCGAGGGTGGCACAAATGCGTTGACCCGATTCGTCGCGCTGGGGGATTCGACGACCGAGGGGTTGGGCGACCCGCTGCCGGGCGGCGGCTGGCGCGGTTGGGCGGTACTGCTCGCGGAGGCACTCGGCCAGGTCGCGTTCACGAACCTCGCGGTCAGCGGCGCTACCAGCCGGCTGCTCCGCGACGAGCAGCTTGGCCCGGCGCTGGCGCTGCGGCCGGCGATCGCCTCGGTGCTGGTCGGGGTCAACGACACGTTGCGCGGCGGGTTCGACCCCGACCGCATCGGCGCCGACGTCGACCACACAGTCTCCGCGCTCACCAGCGCCGGCGCGATCGTCCTCACCGCGCGGATGCCTGATCCCGGACGGATGTTCGGCCTGCCCGGCGTGCTGAGCCGCCCTTTGTCGCGCCGCATGCACGCCCTGAACGCCGTCGTCGACCAGGTCGCCGCGCGCCACGGCACCCTCCACCTCGACCTCGCCGGGCACTCGTCCACGTACGACCGCATGATGTGGAGCGTCGACCGCCTGCACCCGAGCGAGCGCGGCCATCGGCTCGTCGCGCGGGGCTTCGGCGAGTTGCTGCTGCGCTCCGGTTGGCCGCTGCCCGCGCTGCCCGGCGCCGAGCCGTCAGGCGGTGCCGAGCCGACCACGTGGGGCCACGCGTGGTGGCTCGCGACCCGCGGCACGGCGTGGGTGGCCGAACGCTGCACCGACCTCGTGCCGTCGCTGGTCGCGATGGCCGCGCGCGAGGGATGGTCCGGGATCCGGGCACGGGGCGCTGGCGAGCCGTGGTCCGGGCATCGGGCCGGGAGCGCGCGCGAGGCATGGTCCGCGGTTCGGGCCGGGGGTGCGGGGCCGACTACGCTCCAGGTTCATGACCCGACCTGACGACCGTGCCGCAGGCGCGCTCCGCACCGTCCGCATCACCCGCAATTGGCTCGACCACGCCGAGGGCTCCGCGCTGATCGAGTTCGGCCGTACCCGGGTCCTCTGCGCCGCGAGCGTCACCGAGGGCGTCCCGCGCTGGCGCAAGGGCAGCGGGCTGGGCTGGGTCACCGCCGAGTACGCGATGCTGCCGCGCGCGACCCACACCCGCGGCCAGCGCGAGTCGGTGAAGGGCCGCATCGGTGGCCGCACCCACGAGATCAGCCGGCTGATCGGACGTAGCCTCCGCGCCGCGGTCGACCTGCAGGCGCTCGGCGAGAACACGATCGCGCTCGACTGTGACGTGCTCCAGGCCGACGGCGGCACCCGCACGGCCGCGATCACGGGCGCGTACGTCGCGCTCGCTGACGCCGTGTCGTGGCTGTCCGGGCGCGGTGCGCTCGCCACGAGCATCGAGAAGGCCCTGGCGACGTCGGTGGCGGCCGTGAGTGTCGGCGTCATCGACGGTGAGCCGCGCCTCGACCTCTGCTACGAGGAGGACGTGGCCGCCGAGGTCGACATGAACATCGTCTGCACGGCCGCCGGGCAGTTCGTCGAGGTCCAGGGCACCGCGGAGGCCGCCACGTTCGGCCGCGACTCGCTCGACGCGATGCTCGACCTGGGGGTCGCCGGGTGCGCCGAGCTGACCCGCCTGCAGGCGGAGGCGCTGGCGTCGTGAAGGTGCTGCTGGCGTCCCGGAACGCGAAGAAGCTGGTCGAGTTGCAGCGCATCCTCGCCGACGCGACGGACATCGAGCTGCTCGGCCTCGACGACGTGCCCGCGTACGAGGAGGTGCCCGAAACCGGCGCCACCTTCGCGGAGAACGCGCTGCTCAAGGCGCGTGAGGGCGTGAAGTACACCGGCCTGCCGACGATCGGCGACGACTCCGGTCTCGCCGTCGACGCGCTGAACGGGATGCCGGGCATCTTCTCGGCGCGCTGGTCCGGACGGCACGGCGACGACGACGCCAACCTCGACCTGCTGTTGGCCCAGCTCGGCGACGTGCCGGACGAGCGGATGGGCGCCGCGTTCGTGTGCGCCGCCGCGCTGGTGCTGCCCGACGGCACCGAACACCTCGTGGAGGGCCGGATGGAAGGCCGGCTCATCCGGGAGCGGCGCGGTGACGGCGGCTTCGGGTACGACCCGATCTTCGTCGCCACCGGCTACGACCGCACCACCGCCGAACTGCCCGCCGACGAGAAGGACGCGATCAGCCACCGTGGCAAGGCGCTGCGCGCGCTGGCGCCGCTGGTCGTGGACGCGCTCTGCTCATGAGCGAGCGGAGCGAGCGAGTCAGTGGGCACAGTGTGCGCGAATGCGCCGCCGAGCGGAGCGAGGCGTGCTCATGAGCGAGGTCGCGGGCGACACGCACCTCCAGTCCGACGTCCTGGAGGATCTGGCCAGCGCGGTCAACTACCGGCGCTGGCTCTGCTCCCTGGCGCACCCGTACCTCGGCGACGACCCGCTCGAAATCGGCTCCGGACTGGGGTTCTACGCTACCGAGTGGGCCGACGCCGGTCACCCGCTGACCGTGTCGGAGGCGGACCGCAGCCGGCTGGCGGCGCTGCGTGCCCGGTTCGACGGCGACGAGCGGGTGCACGTGCGCGAGCTGGCGGTGCCGATCAGCGTGACGGGTGAGTACTCGGCGGCCGTCGCGTACAACGTGCTCGAACACATCCCCGATGACGTGGCTGCGCTGAGGGCGTTCCGTGGCCTGCTCCGCCCGGGTGGCGCGGTGATCCTCGTCGTGCCGGCGTTCCCCAGCGCGATGAGCGACTTCGACCGCGCGATCGGCCACTTCCGCCGTTACACCAAGCGCAGCCTGCGGGCGGCGCTCACGGAGGCCGGGCTGCGCGTCGAGCGGCTGCACTACCTCAACGCGCCCGGCCTGCTGGTCTGGTACGTGGTGGTGAAGGGGCTCCGGCAGCGGCCGAAGGAAGGCCTCGGGCTCACGCTGTACGACCGCCTGCTCGTGCCCGTGATGAGCCGTGTCGAGAAGCTGGTGCGACCGCCGTTCGGACAGTCCGTGTTCGCCGTGGCCCGCCGCGTCGACTGACGCACAACGACGTGACGCCCGCCCCCGGCGGGTCTACGTGGGGTCCGGGGCTCGGCCCCGGAGTTACATTGCGGCCCCGTGGCGAAGCGTGCCCGCGAAGCAGGCCTCGCCAGCTCGTGCGGGAGAGGGGATTCGAACCCCTACGCCCTTTCGGGCACAGCGTCCTAAGCGCTGCGTGGCTGCCGTTACACCACTCCCGCCGCGTTGCCCATCCTACGCGTGCCTGTCGAGTCAGTTCCGCACTGCCCCGGGGCGCGCCGCATTGTCATTCGGAATGGTCACGCGCAATTATCACGTCGTGGTCAGAATTGACCATCGCATGCCCTCTTGCGTCGCTATTTCCTGGGCATGCACGGATGTCGCGACGTGCTTGCGATAAACGTGTTCCTCGACCGCGCGAGGCACGGAACCCGCGCCTCCAAACAGGATAGCCAGCGTGGGCAAGCCGGCCTTGACCAGGACGTTAACGGCTCGTCTCATAGATCAAAGGTATCGCGAGGGTGCGACAATTCCGGGCCGCACGAAGTGTGCGGGATCCTGCGTGTTATAGCCCACAGAATCCCGCACACTCGTGGCGTGTCAGAGGCCGAGGTCGCGGCGAAGTTTGGCGACGTGGCCCGTCGCCTTCACGTTGTACTGCGCCACCTCGATCTTGCCGTCCTCGTCGATCACGAACGTCGAACGGATCACGCCCGTGACGGTCTTGCCGTACATCGTCTTCTCCCCGAACGCGCCGTACGAGGTGAGCACGCTCTTGTCGGGATCCGAGACGAGCGGGAACGTCAGCACGTCCCGCTCGCGGAACTTCGCCAGTTTCTCGGGCTTGTCGGGCGAGATGCCGACCACCTCGTACCCGGCGGCCTGGAGCGAGCCGAGCGAGTCGCGGAAGTCGCAGGCCTGCTTGGTGCAGCCCGGGGTCATCGCGGCCGGGTAGGCGTACAGGATCACCTTGCGCCCGCGCAGGTCGGCGAGGCGGACCTGCTTGCCGTTGTCGTCGGTGAGGTCGAAGTCAGGGGCGGTGTCGCCGGGGGCGAGCCGGGTCTGATCGGTCATACCGCCGACCCTAGCCCGGCCGCGATCGGTCGCTGATCAAGCCCAACTGTCGGGGGAACGGCGGTATCGAGCGTCCGTTTTGGGGACCAATACCGGAACAGTCCGGTTCGGGACGGCCTCGGGACGGCCTCGGGGCGGCCACGGAGGGGGCCACGGAGGGGGCCACAGGGGCCAGCTACTGGCCGGCGCCGAGGAGTAGCCAGCTCGCGAGCGCCTCCACGAGGTAGCCGACGCCGTGCCCGGACGCCGCCGCGTCGCCGTAGAGCAGGACGGCGCTGAGGACGAGCGCACTGGCGCTGGCGGCGTACCCCGCGAGCCGGATCGGCGCCCGGGTGGTGACCCTCCGGCTCTCGGTCGTCGACGTCATGCCGACGATGCTGAACCCCCACCGCTGTGATCCCGCTGAGATGCTGAGAAAGCCCTCAGGAAGCGGCATCGTCGCAGGTCAGGAGGGGCTGACGGCAAACGGAGCAAAACGGAAATCGCCCCATTCCCTTGTTGCACATTACTGGCAACTGCGAAGATGGAGCCCGTACATCCCCGACTGGCCTGGAGGCGCGCCGTGGACACCGATGTCGTGGCGATGCACATATCGAACGGGATCATCGGCATCCCGGTCTCGGCTCTAGCCGGCCTGCTCGCGGTGGCAGCGCTCGCGGTCTGCATCGTCCGTGCACGCGCCGATCTGGACGATCGCCTCGCGCCCGATGGCCGGCCTGGTCGCGGCGTTCATCTTCGCCGTCCAGATGCTGAACTTCCCCGTCCTACCTGGAGTCAGCGGACACCTGCTGGGCGGTGCGCTCGCGGTGATGCTGGTCGGGCCGTGGGTCGGCAGCGTCTGCGTGGCGCTGGTACTGGTCGTCCAGGCGCTGCTGTTCGCCGACGGTGGCCTCACAGCGATCGGCCTCAACGTCCTGAACATGGGTGTCGTCGGCACGTTCACCGCGTTCGGCGTCACCGCGTTGCTGCTCAAGGTGCTCCCGCGCACGAACACGGGCGTCGTCGTGACCTCGTGGGTCGCGGCGGTCGTGTCGGTGGTCGTCGCGTCGCAGGCGTTCGTCGTCGAGTACGCGCTCGGCGGCACCACCAGCCTGCCGATCCTCGGCATCGCCGCCACGATGGCGGGCTTCCACGTCCTCATCGGAATCGGCGAGGGCCTGATCACCGCGATCACGGTCGGCACGGTCGCCAAGGTGCGCCCCGATCTCGTGTACGCGCTGCGCGGACGCGTCGGCCAGCAGCTCGACATCCGTACCAACCTCCCGGTCGGCGGAGGTGCCGCGTGACCGCCGGCAAGATCAAGCTCGCGGCCTTCCTGGTCGGCGGCCTGCTCGTGAGCCTCGTGCTCGCGGGTGTCGTCAGCAACTTCGCCAGCTCCAGCCCGGACGGTCTCGACTCGGCCACGCTGGACGGCTGCACGGTCAGCGTCGACGACGAGATCACCAGCGGCGAGTGCGCGGCCACCGAGGCGAAGGACCACGAACTGGCCGGCGGCCCGCTCGCGGACTACGCGGTCAGGGGCGTCGACAACGAGTTCGTCGCCACCGGGCTCTCCGGCGTGGCCGGCGTGCTCGTGGTGTTCGCGATCGGCGGCGGTCTGTTCTGGCTCGTGCGCCGCAAGCCCACAGGTGATGCATGAGCGGTGCGCACCCTCTTTACCTCGACGGTGACTCGCCGGTCCACCGGCTGCCGCCTGAGGTGAAGATCGTGGCCGCGTTCGCCGTGACGGTGGCGATCGTGGCCACGCCGCGCGAGGCGTTCTGGGCGTTCGGCGCGTACGCGGTGCTGCTCGGAGGAGTGGCAGCACTGGCCGGGGTGAGCCCTGGGTGGCTGGGAAAGCGGACGCTCATCGAGGTGCCGTTCGTGATCCTCGCCGTGCTGCTGCCGTTCGTCGGCCACGGTGAGCAGATCGAGTGGGCTGGGCTAACGCTCTCCGTCGACGGCCTCTACGGCGCGTGGAACATCGTGGCCAAGGGGACGCTCGGGGTGGTCGCGTCGCTGCTGCTCGCCGCCACCACGCCGATGCGCGACCTGTTGCTCGGCCTGGAACGGTTGCGAGCCCCGCAGATCGTGGTGCAGATCGCCACGTTCATGCTGCGGTACCTCGACGTCATCGCCGACCAGGCCGCCCGCATGCGCATCGCCCGGCTGTCGCGTGGCCACGACCCCGGTTTCCTGTGGCAGGCGCGGGCGTTCGCCACGTCGATCGGCAGCCTGTTCATCCGGTCGTTCGAGCGCGGCGAACGTGTCTACCTCGCGATGGTGTCGCGCGGGTACACCGGCCGGATGCCGGCGCCGTCCGGCGATGTCACCACGGCGGGTCAATGGGCGGTCGCACTGTGTCTACCTGCCGCCGCCTCGGTCGTTACGGTGGTCGCGTGGCTGCAAACCTGATCTCGCTGGACGTCCGTGGGCTCGCCTACGCCTATCCCGACGGGTACCAGGCGCTGTTCGGCGTCGACCTCCAGATCGAGCAGGGCGAACGGGTGGCGCTGCTCGGGCCCAACGGCGCCGGCAAGACGACTCTCGTCCTGCACCTCAACGGGATCCTCGGCGGCGGCGCGGGGACGGTCGAGGTCGGTGGGCTGCCGGTCGTCAAGCAGAACTTCGCCGAGGTACGGCGTCGCGTGGGAATCGTCTTCCAGGATCCGGACGACCAGCTGTTCATGCCCACCGTCGCCGAGGACGTGGCGTTCGGCCCCGCCAACCTGGGGCTGCGCGGCGCGGAGCTGTCGGCGCGGGTCGACGAGGCGCTGCTCGCCGTCGGCATGGAGGCCTTCCGCGACCGCGCCCCGCACCACCTCTCGTTCGGGCAGCGCCGCCGGGTCGCGGTGGCCACGGTGCTGGCGATGCGGCCCGAGATCCTCGTGCTGGACGAGCCATCGTCCAACCTGGATCCGGCCAGCCGGCGCGAGCTGGCGCAGATCCTGCTCAGCCTGGACGTCACCCTGCTGATGGTCACCCACGACCTGCCGTACGCGCTGGAGCTGTGCCCGCGGTCGGTCATCATCGACGGCGGCATCATCGTCGCCGACGGCTCCACTCCCGACGTGCTGGCCGACACGGAGCTGATGACGAAGCACCGGCTGGAGTTGCCGTACGGGTTCGACCCGTCGTTCGTACCCCGTTGAGTTGTGGCGCGGGCGGCGGCACCCTCAAGTGGCGGCGGGAGCCAGCGCCGGACGGTGCGCGCGAATCCGCAGCCAGGCCGCCACGGTGACTCCAGCGCACAGCGCGATCGTCGTCGCTGTGAAGAACCGCGCGACGTCGCCGGACCACGGCACGGGCGCGAACGCCTGGTTGAACACGGCGCCGTCGGTGAGTCCGCCGAGCACGCCCAGGCACGCGGCCGAGAGCGCCAGCGCGAATGACGCCTCCGGCCTGCGCCGCAGTGCCAGGACCACGGTGGCCAGCGCCGCGATCGCCGTCACCGTGGCGTACGTCTCGGTAGTGAGCAGCCGGCTGACGATGCCCAGGCCCGTGCCGCCGCTGTCCAGCACGCGCCCCACGCTGTCGGCCAGCTCGGCCAACGCGGCGACTCCGAGCAGCACCCCGAGCGCCGGCACGGCGTGACGCCAGCGGGATAGCAACGCCACCGCGCCGGCCACCGCCAGGATCCCGGCCCACCAGACCGCTGTCGGCGGCGGCGGATCGTAGTCGAGGACCCCCGTGACCTGCGCAGACGTGTCGCCAACGCGCAGATCCACCGTCCAGTCGCGGATCCGGTGGCTAGCCTGCGGTTCGTCCTGCACCGCGGGCGGCGGTGCCGTGCTGGTCCAGTGCGAGCGGTGATCGTGCCAGCGGGCGGCGGGCTCGTCGCCGGTCTGGCGCCAGCGCGGTGTGGCCGTGGCGCTGGCGTCACTGGGGATTGGTTTCTTGTCGTTGACGTAGCCGGTGGGTGAGGCGTCGTTGGTGAACACAGCCGACGGCGTGATCCGCAGGAAGGGCTCCCCCGAGTAGCCGAGGACCGTGACGTCACGACCGGTGCCGTTGCGCAGCTCGATCCGCGACCCGTTCTCGACCACCCGGACGTCCAGGCCACGCGGCTTCGGCGTCACCGCGACCAGCGTCGTGTGGTAGTCGCTGGCCGCGGGCACCCGGTCGTGCGCCCAGGCCGGGGCAGCGGGCACGACCGCGAGGAGCACACCCGCCACCACCGACCAGAACTTCACGCTGCCTGCCTCACTTCGCCGCCGCCTTGGCCACCGCGGCCCGCACCGAGTCAACACTAAGGTTCTCGACCTCGACCCCGTTGACCTTGACGGTTGGGGTGCCGGTCACACCGTCCTTCGACGCGGTCTCGGTGAGTGCCGAGGTCCAGCCGGCATACCGTTGGTCGTCGACGCATTTCGCGAACTCGGGGCTCGTCGCGCCGGCTGCCGTGCCCAACTCGACGAGCTTCTTGTTCGGCAGCCCGGCGCTGCCCTCCGGCGGCTGGTTCGCGAACAGCGCCTTGGTGAACTTGTCGTATACGGCGGTGCCCTCGGCCGCGGCGCAGCCGGACGCTGCCGACGCGCGGGTCGAGTACTCCGTGGTCGACGCCCGGTCGAGGATCGCGATCGGGTGGTACGCGATCTTCGCCGTGCCGTCCGCGACCAGCTTGTCCAACTCGGCGGCGGCCTGTTGCTCGAACGCGCGGCACGCCGGGCAGAGGTAGTCGACGTACAGATCGATCGTCGCCTTCGCGTCCGGCTCGCCCACGACGACGGCCGTCGCGGTGGCGTTCTTCGGGATCGCGAACTGATCCGGCGCCTTGTCCCTGGTCTGATAGACCGCGACGCCGACGACCACCGACGCGATCAGCACGACGGCAGCGATCCCGGCGCCGAACATCGCCTTCCGCCGCCGCTCGGCCGCGCGCTGCCGCGCGAGTTTCGCCGCCGACACGGCGCGAGCGCGGCCCGGTCCCTTACTCATGGCACGCCTCGCTTCGGTCGGCGGCGCATTCGCGCACGCTGTGCCCATCGATTCGCTCACGCGGTTCGCTCATCCATACCCCCTGATATCCAGCTGTCGATCGAGAACCGGCTGGCCGGCCGCCACGCGAGCAGGCCGGCGAGCGCCAGCAGTCCGACGTCGCGGGCGATCTCGGTCCCGTACCTGGTCTGCTCACCCGCGCCGAGTTCGCCACCGCCGCCGAAGCAGCCGCAGTCGATCTGGAGCCCGCGGACCGACGCCGAGACGATCCCGGCGATGAAGACCGCAAGCAGGGCAGCCGAGACGATCGCCCCGAACCGCACGCTGAAGCCCACGACGAGCAGCAGCCCGAGCGCGATCTCCAGGAACGGCAGTCCGGCGCCGACCACCGGAACCGCCCACTCGGGCAGCGCCCGATACGCCCGGACTGCGCGCACAGACTCGGCGAGATCCGCCACCTTGGTCGCTCCGGCGACGATCCACACGGTGCCGAGGATCAGCCGGGCCGCAGTGGCCAGCCACGGCACGACCGCGGCACGAGTGTTCAGCGTTGTCGTCACGCCGGGTTAGTCGACTGGCGCGCCGGGTTGGTTCCAGACCGGCGCCTAAGAACTCCCTAAGCACCCCTGCGCTTGAATCGCTCAACTGTCGGGGAAATGGCGGCTTCGGCTGTCCGGTTAGAGGACCAATACCCGAACAGTCCGGTTTGGGGCGGGCTGGTGCGGGAGCGGGGTGGGGCGGGTGGCGGGTGCGGGTGGCCGGCTCGCGGCGGTTAGGACGCTGCGGCCTCGGCCAGCAGGTCGACCAGTTGCGTACGGGCACGCGCCACCCGGGACCGGATCGTGCCGACCGGTACGCCCTCGACGGTCGCCGCCTCCTCGTACGACAGGCCCAGCAACTGGGTGAGGACGAACGCGCCGCGGCGCTCGTCAGGCACCTGGCTGAGCAGGTCGTTCGTACTGGTCAGCGAGGCCGGGTCGGGCGCGGACTCGGCCAACGCGCGGCGCCGCAGCACGTCGTCGAGGCGGCGTCGCCGTACGGCGGACCGCAGGTGGTCGGCGCAGGTGCGGCGGGCGATCCCGAACAGCCACGTGCGCGCGCTGGATCGCGCCTCGAACGCTGGAAGTGCCCGGAATGCCCGCAGGTACGCATCCTGGGTGAGGTCGTCGGCCGCGCCGGAGTCGACGAGCGCGGCGCACAGCCGCCAGACTTCGGCCTGCGTTGCGCGGACGAACGCAGCCTCGGCGAGTGGGTCACCGTCGCGCGCCCGCAGCGCCCAGTTCGTCACGTCGTCCACGTCAAAAGAGTACGGGTGCCGGGAACTGGCCGTTCACGAGCAACGACTATGGAGGCATGATGTGCACCCAGACGCGGATCGCGATCTCGGCCATGATCGACGGCGAGGATCCCGGCATGCCCGCTGGCCGGGTCACCGATCACCTCGCTTCATGTGGCGACTGCCGGGCGTGGAAGGACAGCGCGGAGGCGGTGACGCGCGCGGTGCGCGTGCAGCCGGTGAAGGTGCCCGATCTCACCGAGCGCGTGCTGGCCGCCGTCGCCGCGGATCCGGCTCGCGAGGCGCGCGGTCGGCGCCAGGTGCTCCGAGTCGCGCTGGCCGTCACCGCCCTCGCTCAACTGCTGCTCGGGCTGCCGATGCTGTTCGCCGGCTCCGGCGAGGCGTTGCACGTGAGCCGCGAGATGGCGTCGTTCGACGTGGCGATCGCCGTCGGGTACCTGTTCGCCGCGTGGCGGCCCGCGCGGGCGGCGGCGCTCGTGCCGGTCGCGGTGGCGCTGTCCGCGTGCCTGCTGGTCACGAGCACGCTGGACGTCGCGAACAACGGCGCGCTGGTCGCGCACGAGGTCGGGCACCTCCTGGCGGTGTTCCAGGCCGGGCTGCTCTGGGCGTTGGGCCGTACCGGCGCATCGCCGCGAACCGCCCGCACCACGGGCCCGATCGGAACCGCCGCATGACCCACGCCGACCTTCGGATTCTTGGGGGTCCCGCGGCCTCGCCGACCCCCAAGAATCCGAAACTCAAGAGGGTGGCTGCGCTCGCCGCGGCTGCGGTGGTCGCGCTGCTCGCGATCGTGCTGCCCGCCACGCCCGCTTCGGCGCACGCCTCCCTCTTGAAGACCGATCCCGAGCGAGGGTCGATCCTGAACGAGGCGCCGAGCGCGGTGACGCTCACGTTCAGCGAGGCGGTGGGCACCAAGCTCGGCCGCCTCACGGTCGTCGACCCGGACGGCAAGCGGGCCACCGAGGGCAAGATGACTCAGGGCAAACCCACCGAGGCCACGGTCGCGCTCAAGAAGGACCTGCGCCAGGGCACATACCTCGTGAGTTACCGGGTCATCTCGGCCGACGGGCACCCGATCTCGGGCGGCTACACGTTCAGCATCGGCGCGCCGTCACAGCAGGCAACGAAGATCGACGCCAGCACCGAGGCCGAGGTCGACCCGCTCGTCCGCGGCATCCTGTCGGTGAGCAAGTTCGCCGGGTACCTCGGCGTGGCGTTGCTCGGCGGCGCGGTGCTGATGCTGGCGGCGCTGTGGCCGCGACGGCTGGAGGTCGCCGGCCCCGCGAAGCTCGTGTGGATCGGCTGGGGGCTGCTGTTCGGCGGCACGCTGGCGTCGTTGCTGGTCCAGGCGCCGTACTCGACCGGTGGCACGCTCGCCGACATCACCTGGGACGACCTCACGGCCACCGCGTCGACGGTGGTCGGCAAGGCGCAGGTGATCCGCCTCGGGCTGCTCGTCGCCGCCACCACGCTCCTCTGGCGGATCACGAAGGCGAAGCCGCTCGGCACCGCGGAGTGGGGCCTGCTCACCGCGTTCGGCACGCTGACCTTGTTCACCTGGCCGTTCGCGGGCCACGCCTGGGCGTCGCCTGGTCGGCTGCTGTCGATCCCGGCCGACGCGATCCACGTCGGCGCGATGGCCGTGTGGATCGGCGGGCTCGTCGTGCTCGCCCGGTACCTGCTGCCGGCGGCGAAGCCGGACGAGCTGGCGGTGATCCTGCCGGTGTGGTCCCGCTGGGCCACCTACGCGGTGATCGCGCTGGCCTTCACGGGCACGATCGAGGCACTGCTGGAGATCGGCACGTTCGGCGCCCTGCTGAGCAGTACCTACGGCCGCCTGGTGATCGCGAAGATCGTCGGGCTCGCGGCGATCCTGTCCGTGGCGGCGCTCGCGCGGGCCTGGGTGCGGCAGCGCTACCCCGTGACGGTCGCGCACGCACTCAGCGAAGAGGAGCCGCTGCCCGACGAGGAGGGTCCGAAGCGGCTGCGGTCGCGGATCTTCGTCGAGGTCGCGCTCGCCGTCGTCGTCATCGGCGTCGCGACGGCGCTGGTGCAGACCACGCCTGGCCGCACGGCGGTCAGCGCGGCGGCGCCGCAGCAACTCGCGTTCAACACCACCGTCGACACGCCCAAGCTGAAGCTCCAGATCGACCTCAGCCCGGCGCGGCCCGGCAACAACTCCATGCACCTGACCGCCTTCACGAAGGACGGCAAGCCGATCCGGGTGATCGAGTGGAAGGCGACGATCGCACTGAAGGAGAAGGGCATCGAAGCCGTCGAGATCCCGCTCCTGGCGATCACCGAGAACCACGTCGTCGGCGAGGTGCAGATACCCGTCGCCGGCGAGTGGGAGCTGAAAGCCACCGTCCGGACGTCCGATGTGGACCAGGTGACGGTCGACCGCAAGATCCGGGTCCGCTGATGACCCGGTACTCCACCCACGAAAGGAAACCCATGGTTCGGTCCACCCTTCGCCGCCTCGGCGCCGTCGTCGGGGGCGCGGCCGTCGTGCTCCTGGCCACCGCCCTTCCGGCCGCCGCGCACGTCACGGTCAACCCGAAGGAGGCGAACCAGGGCGGCTTCGCCAAGCTCGCATTCCGCGTCCCGAACGAGCGTGAGAAGCCGACCACCAAGCTGGAGGTCGTGTTCCCGTCCGACCAGCCGATCGCGAACGCCTCGTACAAGCCGGTCGCCGGCTGGAAGGCCGCCGTCACCAGGAAGAAGCTGGACAAGCCGATCAAGGTGCACGGCGAGGACGTGACCGAGGGCATCGAGCGGGTCACCTGGACCGCCGACTCGGCGGCGACCGGTGTCCAGGTCGGCCAGTTCCAGGAGTTCGAGGTGTCGGTCGGGCCGCTGCCCGAGGCCGAGCAGCTGGTGTTCAAGGCGCTGCAGACGTACGACGGCGGCGAGGTCGTCCGCTGGATCGACGAGCCTGCCGAGGGCGAGGAGCCGGAGCACCCGGCGCCCGTGTTGAAGCTGGTCAAGGCCGAGGACGACCACCACGGCGACGCGAAGACCGAGGAGGCGTCCGCCAGCAACGGCCACGCGGCCGGCAGCGAGCACGAGGACGAGGGGCCGAGCAGCATCGAGATCGGCGCCCTGATCGCGGGGCTCGCCGGCCTGGTGCTGGGTGGGCTCGCGCTGTTCCGCACCACGCGCAAGGCCTGACCCGACGGATTTGGGCGATCTTTCTGGCGCTATAACGACAGAAAGATCGCCCAAACCGCGAGCTGGTACCCCCACGGGGTATAGTGGCGGCATGGTTGGGTACACGGCGGACAAGGCGGCTGTCCAGGCACGGCTGCGTCGCATCGAGGGCCAGATCCGCGGGCTCCAGCGGATGGTCGACGAGGACACGTACTGCATCGACGTCCTAACCCAGATCTCGGCGGCCACGAAGGCGCTGCAGGCGGTCGCGCTGAGCCTGCTTGAGGACCACCTGGGTCACTGTGTCGCCGACGCGATGACCGAAGGCGGCGAGGTCGCCGACGAGAAACTCCGGGAAGCCAGCGCCGCCATCGCGCGGCTGGTCCGGTCCTGATCCGAGGGGATGCAACACGTGACCACCAAAACCTGGATCGTCGACGGCATGACCTGTGGCCACTGCGTCGCATCGGTGAGCGCCGAGGTCGGCAAGGTGGCCGGGGTGAGCGACGTCGAGGTCGACCTGGCGACCAAGCGCGTCGTCGTCACCGGTGAGGGCGTGGCCAACGATGCCGTGGTGGCCGCGGTCGACGAGGCCGGATACGACGCGGTACCAGCGTGACCACTCAGGTCGAACTCACCGTCGGCGGCATGACCTGCGCGTCCTGCGCCGCGCGGGTCGAGCGGAAGCTGAACAAGGTCGACGGGGTCACCGCCACGGTGAACTACGCGACCGAGAAGGCGACCGTCGCGTACGACCCCGACCGCGTCACGCCCGAGTTGCTCGTCGCCACGGTCGAGGCCACCGGCTACACGGCCACCCCGCAGGAGCGCACCGACGACCTGCGGCTACGGCTCGTCGTGGCCGTGTCGCTCGCGGCGCCCGTGTTCCTGCTGTCGATGATCCCGGCGCTGCAGTTCGACTACTGGCAGTGGGTCGCGCTGGTGCTCGCCTCGCCGGTCGTGGTCTGGGCAGGAGCCCCGTTCCACGCCGCCGCCTGGACCAACGCCCGCCATGGCGTGGCCACCATGGACACCCTGATCTCGCTCGGCACGCTCACCGCGTACCTGTGGAGCGTCTGGGCGCTGCTGTTCGGCGGCGCCGGCGTTGTCGGGATGCGGATGGACTTCTCGCTAGTCCCGGAGCGTGGCATGGGTATGCACCACCTCTACCTGGAGGTGGCGGCGGTGGTGATCGCGTTCCTCCTCGCCGGCCGCTACGCGGAGAGCCGCGCGAAGCGACGTGCGGGTGCCGCGCTGCGCGCCCTGCTGGAGTTGGGCGCCAAGGAGGCGACGCTGCTGGTCGGCGGCGCCGAGAAGCGCGTGCCGGCGGAGAGCATCACGGCCGGCGACGAGTTCGTGGTGCGCCCGGGGGAGAAGATCGCCACTGACGGCGTCGTCATCACCGGAGCGTCCGCTGTGGACACCTCGCTCCTCACCGGCGAGAGCGTTCCGGTCGAGGTCGGGCCGGGCGACGAGGTCGTCGGCGCCGCGGTGAACGAGTCCGGCCGGCTGGTCGTCCGCGCCACGCGGGTCGGTAGCGAGACGGCGCTCGCGCAGATGGCGCGGCTGGTGCAGCAGGCGCAGTCCGGCAAGGCGCCGGTGCAGCGGCTCGCCGACCGCATCTCGGCGATCTTCGTCCCGATCGTCATCGTGCTCGCGCTCGGTACGTTCGCCGGCTGGGTCGCGGTCACCGGCGACGTGGGCGCGGCGGTCACAGCGGCTGTCGCGGTGCTCGTCATCGCCTGCCCGTGCGCGCTCGGCCTGGCCACGCCCACCGCGCTGCTGGTCGGCACGGGCAGAGGTGCGCAGCTCGGGATCCTCATCAAGGGCCCTGAGGTACTGGAGCAGACCCGGCGCATCGACACGGTCGTGCTCGACAAGACCGGCACCGTTACCACCGGGCAGGTGCGGCTCGTCGACGTGCACGCCAACGACGGCGTCGACACGGCCGAGGCGCTGCGGCTCGCTGGTGCGCTGGAGGCGGCGTCCGAGCACCCGATCGCGCGCGCCATCGCGGAACGCGCGGCGCACGCTGGCGCCCTGCCCGCTGTCGACGATTTCGTGAGCCACGCCGGCCACGGCGTCACCGGCGCGGTCGGCGGACGCGAGATCACCGTCGGACGGCCGTCGTTCCTGGTCGAGCGGGGCTTCGAGCTCTCGCCGTCGCTGTACAAGGCCGAGAAGCGGGCCCAGCGCGACGGCCGCACGCCCGTGCTGGTCGGGTGGGCCGGTGAGGCGCAGGCATTGCTCGTCGTCGCTGACACGCCCAAGGCCACCAGCGCCGACGCTGTTACCCGGCTGCGCGCGCTGGGCCTCCACCCCGTGCTGCTGACCGGCGACAACGAGGGCGCCGCCCGGGGCGTCGCCGCCCAGGTGGGCATAGACGACGTCATTGCCGAGGTGTTGCCCGGCGGCAAGGTCGACGCCGTGCGGCGGCTCCAGGCCGAGGGCCATGTCGTGGCGATGGTCGGCGACGGTGTGAACGACGCGGCGGCGCTGGCCCAGGCCGACCTCGGGATCGCGATGGGCACCGGTACCGACGTCGCGATCGAGGCGAGCGACCTCACGCTCGTCCGCGGCGACCTCCTCGGTGCCGTGGACGCGATCCGACTCTCGCGGCGCACGCTCAGCACGATCCGCGGCAATCTCTTCTGGGCTTTCGCGTACAACGTCGCGGCGATCCCGCTCGCGGTTCTCGGCCTGCTCGGCCCCATGATCGGCGGTGCGGCCATGGCGCTGTCCAGCCTCTTCGTCGTCACCAACAGCCTGCGGCTACGGCGCTTCCGTCCGGTCTGATGTGGGCCGGACGCCCGTGTACGCACGTCGGGCAAAACGGGATCGAGGGGGACTGCTAGCCTGGCGCGCCATGAGCACGGACACCGCCATGGGGCTCTACGGGCTCGAACTCCTCTACCCTTCCAGACCGACCATCGACAAGGCCGCGTTCCTTCGCGAGCTGCGCGCACGACTGGGCACAGTGGACCCTCTCATCGGTGACACGCTCGCCTTCGTCTGCAAGGACTTCCCGATCGAGCCGCAGGACGGCGTCGCCGCCGCGATGCTCTTCATCGGCACCACCGACGAGCCGTTCGACCCGGCCACCGCCCGGCGCGCGCTGGAGCAGACCTGGAACTGGGCGGCCGCAGGTGAGGTGCTTCCGCGGTGCCGGCACAGCATCACCCTTACCGACATGCTTGCGCGACCGCTGGAGCCGAAGCGGCGCTGGGACCTCGTGCGTCACGGGCTGGCAGCGTTGATCGAGGTGGCGCCGCCGGCCGCGATCCACTGGACGCCTGCGCAGAAGCTCGTGGATCCGAAGACCGACATCGACGACCCTCTGCTGCCGGTCAACGCCCGGCTCTACCACATCGAGGGGCGCCTGCCCGGCGAGTGCGTCATGGACACCCGCGGCCTGCACCTGTTCGGCTTGGACGACCTGCAGTGCCACTTCGTCGGCCTGGATCCGGCCGAGGTCGCCGGGTACCTGCTCGACATCTCCGCGTACCTGCTGGAGCACGGTCCGGTGATCACGCACGGTCAGACGGTGGCCGGCATCGGTTCGAGCGGCGCGTGGACCTGCCTGCGCGGCGATTCGCTCGTCGGCCCGAAGCGTCAGGTACTCGCGATCCAACCCAGCCCGGAGTACGCCGTTCGCTAGCCGGACATGCGGCGGAACAGGGACGAGATCTCCCACGCCTCGCTGTGCTCCGTCCCGGGCAGCAGCTGCCCGAGCGTGAGGCGCAGCGTTCCGTCGCTGTCCTCCGACGGAGGGGCTTCCTTGCTGATCCGGTCGAGGATCGCGATGAGCCTGGCGTCGTCGACGTGGTGACCCCTCGGTGTCGGGCTTGTCGGTGACCTGGCGGCGGGAGCGCGCAACCGTCACTGCCGCGTTGATCGGGGCGTCGAAGCAGAACAGCAGCCAGCCGACGATCTGCTGCCAGGCCCCGGGCTCAGCGGTTGACGTCGTCACAAGTGAACACCCCCGGCGACCAGCGTGCGACGGTCCGGCCTCCAGGTGTGGACTTTCGAGGGTCGCGACACCTTCGAAACTCCACAACTCAGCGGGTCGTGGGGGATAGCGTCGGTCCATGGGGCCTGACGAGGTGGCCGCCGAGCTGTACGTGGTCGCGCCGGGGGAGTTCGTCGAGCGGCGCGACGCACGGGCCCGTGAGCTGCGCGACGCCGGCGACAAGACGCTGGCCGCGGAGGTCAAGAAGTGGCGGCGCCCGTTGGTCGCGGCGTGGGTGGTGAACCTGCTCGCCTGGGAACGGCCAGAACAGCTGGAGAAGCTTCTCGCTCTCGGTACGGACCTGGTTGCCGCCCAGCGCGACCGGGACGCCGCCTCCATCCGAACACTCACCGACCGCAAGCAACGACTCGTCCAGGCGCTCGTCCAGCAGGGACGCGAACTCGCCGAGGAGGCGGGGCAGCCGGTCGGTGCCGCCGTCGGGTACGAGGTCGAGGGCACGCTCAACGCCGCACTGTCGGATCCGGACGCTGCCGAGCGAGTCCGGTCGGGACGGTTGGAACGTCCCGAGAGCTATGCCGGTTTCGGGCCGTTCGGGGAGGCGCCGAACCTCTGGCTGGTGCCCGACGACAGCCCCGCTCCTGAGCGCCGGTCCGGCACGCGCTCGACGATCAAGCGCGGTTCGCGTCCGGAGCGAGAACCCGCGCCTGAGCCTGAGCGCTCGCCGCCTGCCAGCGCCAAGACCGCACGTGAACGAGCCAGGGCTGAGCCTTCGCGCCCGCCGGCAGCCAGCGCCAAGACCGCACGTGAACGAGCCAGGGCTGAACGGGCAGTCGCCGACGCGCAGGCCGTCCTCGCCGAGGCAGAGCAGCGGCAAACCGACGCGCTCGCCGCTGTCGACGATGCCGAGGAGGCCTGGCGCGATCTGGGCGAACGCGCCGACGAGCTTCGGTCGGCGCTCGCCGAGCTGGACCGCCGCCTGGTCGAGGCCGAGTTGGACCGCCGCCGGCTCGCTCGCGTGGCCGAGCGCACCGCGGCCGAGGTGCAGCGCGCCCGCCGCCGCGCGGAGTCGGCCGCGAGCCGCCTGAGCGACGAGACCTGAACGCACCGCCGCAACCGCAACCGCAACCGCGACCGCCGCTGCTGGCGCAGCCGCAACCGCAACCGTCGGCGCAACCGCGACCGCCGCCGCCCGGCCGTCGACGTCGCGCGGTGGCGCGCGTTGTGAAGCGGCGCGCCGACCTGCCGCGGGCGGCGCTTCGCAACGCGTGCCGGCGCCCACGCCGACTCGCCGCACGCGGTGCTTCGCCACGTGCTGGCGCCCACGTCGGGTTGCCGCGGCGCGTGCCGTTGCCCACGTCGGGTTGCCGCGGGCGGCGCGTGCTGGCGCCCACGTGGGGTTGCCGCGGGCGGGAACCCCGTGGATGTTCCCGGCAGTGCGTGCGCACACGCTGCCGGGAACATTCAGGGGGCAGGCGGCGGCTACGTCCACCCGAAGATTTGTGACGGATCTGCGTCCGTTCGCCAAAATATGTGGTGTTCACAGCCGGTTGGCCCGTTAGGTTCGGCGTCGTACCACAACAACATGATCCAGGGAGGCTCATTCCGTGTTACGACGACGCGCACTGACGGTCGGTGCGGCGCTCTGCGCCACGGCGGCCCTCGTCCTACCGGCGACGGCCGGCCAGGCGAAGCCCACGGCTGCTGACCTGGCGAAGCCGACAACGTCCGGACCGGTGAAACCCAAGGTGGCAGGGCCGGGTGCCCCCGGAGCCGGCGACGACTACTACCCGGGCTACGGCAACGGCGGGTACGACGTCTTGCACTACGACATCCGGCTCAAGTACACCCCCGGCACCGACCAGCTCCAGGGCAGCACCACGCTGCTCGCCCGCACCACGCAGGATCTCACCACGTTCAACCTCGACTTCGCGCTCAACGTCAGCTCGGTGCGAGTCAATGGAGATAAGGCCTCGTTCAGCCGTACGGGTACCGAGTTGACCGTCAAGCCGGCTCGATCGCTGCCGGCCAGGCAGTTCGTCACGATCGTGGTCGAGTACGCGGGCATCCCTTCCAAGGTCGCGGTCAATGGGTTTACGGCCTGGTTCCGCACGCCGGACGGCGCGGTGGCGGCCGGCGAGCCGGAGATCGCCGCGTGGTGGTTCCCGAGCAACGATCATCCGACCGACAAGGCGACGTTCGACATCTCCGTGCTGGTGCCCACCGGCACGGAGGTGATCAGCAACGGCGTGCTGACCCGGCGGGACACCGAGCCACTAGGCGCTCGCTGGGCCTGGCGCACCACCAAGCCCACCGCCACGTACCTGGCCTTCCTTGCGATCGGCCAGTACGAGCTGGTGGAGAGCACGGCGCCGAACGGACAGCCGGTGGTGAACGCGTACGCCGACAATCTGGGGGACAGTGCGGGCTCGGCCAAGGCGAGCATCGAGCGCACGGCCGAAGTCAACGAGTGGTTGGGCGAGAGGTTCGGGCCGTACCCGTTCGAGGCGCAGGGCGGTGTCGTCCTGTCCGCGAACATCGGGTTCGCGCTGGAGACCCAGACGCGGCCCGTCTACAGCCCGCGGTCGTTCCGGGGCGGAGCCAACATGTACCTGGTGGTGCACGAGTTGGGGCACCAGTGGTTCGGCGACAGCGTCTCGGTGGCGAAGTGGCGCAACATCTGGCTCAACGAGGGCTTCGCCAGTTACGCGGAGTGGCTGTGGTCCGAGGACAAGGGTGAGGGCACGGCGCAGGAGGTCTTCGACTTCACCTACGCCTCGTACCCTGCCAACTCCCCGTTCTGGCAGGTCCTGCCGGGCAATCCGGGCGCGGCGACGCTGTTCGACGGCGCGGTCTACGACCGGGGCGCGATGACCCTGCACGCGTTGCGCACTGCGGTCGGTGACGACGCGTTCTTCAAGATCATGCGCACCTGGGCCACCGACAAGCAGTACGGCAACGCGACGATCGCCGAGTTCACGGCCCTGTCGGAGCGGATCTCCGGCAAGGAGCTCGACACGCTGTTCCAGACCTGGTTGTTCACCAAGGGACGGCCGAAGGTGTCGGCCGCGACGGGCGTGGCACCATCGGCGGCCCGCCTCACGGTGAAGCAGCCGAAGTCGATCGTGAAGATCAAGCGGTCGCCCCGGCACTGATCCCTCGCGCTTCGGGCGACATCTTCGCGGCCATACGCGTGAAGATGTCGCCCAGAGCCGCCGGAGCCACACCTGGCGTAACAGTTCCTTGACGAGCTGGACACATTCCGGTCATCCTCGGACGCGCCGCCATCACCCGCAAGAAGTTGCAACGCCTTACCGTCCTGGCGGCTCGCCGTTGGGAGGCACCATGGCCCGCCGCCGTCGCTGGCTCGCGCTGCTCGTACTCGCCGCGGCGGTCCTGATCCCGCTGCCCCAAGCGAAGGCGACACCACCTGGCGACCGGGACGTGATCGTCCACCTCTTCGAATGGAAGTGGACGGACGTCGCCCGCGAGTGCACCGACCACCTCGGCCCGAAGGGGTTCGGCGGCGTGCAGGTGTCACCACCGCAGGAGCATGTGGCGCTGCCCGGCAGCGGGTACCCGTGGTGGCAGCGGTACCAGCCGGTGAGTTACCAGCTGATGAGCCGCAGCGGCACGCGCGCACAGTTCAAGACGATGGTCGACACCTGCCACACCGCCGGCGTCAAGGTGTATGTCGACGCGGTGATCAACCACATGGCCGGCGACTCCTCGGGCAGTGGGAGCGCCGGCTCGCCGTACAGCCACTACAACTACCCGGGCACGTACCAGACGCAGGACTTCCACCACTGCGGTCGCAACGGCAACGACGACATCGTCAACTACCGCGACCGGTGGGAGGTGCAGAACTGCGAGCTGGTGGACCTGTCCGATCTGGACACCGGTGCCGAGTACGTGCGCGGCCGGCTCGCCGCGTACCTGAACGACGTGCTGTCCCTCGGTGTCGACGGGTTCCGCATCGACGGTGCCAAGCACATCGCGGCGGCCGACGTGGCGAACATCGTCGCTAGGCTCGACCGTCCTGCGTACGTCTACCAGGAGGTCATCTTCGGCGACGGCGAGCCGATCCTTCCGTCGGAGTACCGGTCCAGCGGAGACCTGCTTGAGTTCCGATACGGCCGTGACCTGGGCCGGATCTTCCGCACCGGCAAGCTGGCGTGGTTCCACAACCTCGGTGAGGCGTGGGGGTACGAGCCGACCGGCAAGGCCGTGACGTTCGTCGACAACCACGACACGCAGCGCGACGGCGGCAACATCCTGACGTACAAGGACGGGCAGCTCTACACGCTCGCCAACGTGTTCCAGCTTGCGTGGCCGTACGGATCGCCGAAGCTCATGTCGAGCTATGCCTTCACGGCGCGCGATGCCGGACCGCCGTCTGATGGTGCCGGCCGTACCAACGACGTGACCTGCTTCTCCGGCGGCTGGGTGTGCGAGCACCGGTGGCGTCCGATCACGAACATGGTCGGCTTCCACAACGCGGTACGGGGTACGGGCACGGCGAACTGGTGGACGAACGGCGAGAACCAGATCGCGTTCAGCCGGGGTACCCGCGGTTTCCTCGCGCTGAACCGGGAGGGCGGCGCCCTGACCAGGACGTTCCACACCGGACTCCCGGCCGGCACGTACTGCGACGTGCTGCACGGCGACTTCGCGGGCGGATCCTGCACCGGCCCGACCGTGACCGTGGGCGCGAACGGGTCGGCTTCCGTCGCCGTCGTGGCGCTCGATGCGGTCGCGCTGCACGTCGGCGCGCGGTTGGGTGCGGCACCTCCGACCGTTGCCGGGGAATTCGCCGTGAACGCCACCACCGCGTTCGGGCAGGACGTGCACGTGGTCGGCAGCATCCCGGCGCTCGGCTCCTGGGACCTTTCCCGTGCGGTGCCGCTGTCTTCGGCCGCGTACCCGTCGTGGCGGGCGACGATCGCGCTGCCGCCGTCCACGTCGTTCCAGTACAAGTACGTCAAGAAGAACCCGGACGGCACCGTGACCTGGGAGAGCGACCCGAACCGCACGGCCACCACCCCAGCCGGCGGCACCCTCACCCGCGCCGACACCTGGCGCTGACAGCGGCTGGACGGCGCCCGGCGCAGAGCCGCGCCCGGCGCAGTGCCGCGCCCGGCGCAGTGCCATGGCCGCGCCGCGCCGTGTGATGCACCGCGCCGTGGCCGCGCCGCGCCGTGGCCGCGCCGCGCCGTGTGATGCGCCGCGCGCGATGACCCGGCGTGTTGCATCACACGGCGGCGGACGGGAGGCGGAAGGGCGGTGGCACGGCGGCGTGGAAGGGGTGGCACGGCGGCGGAGGGGGTGGAAGGGCGGCGGACGGCTGCAGGTGGTGTCGGCGTGTCGCCGCCGAACCGCGGAGTCACGACGCACCATCGCTGTAACCAGCCAATAACATTTCTGCAAGATCTTTCATTGAACAGCAACTTCTTGCTAACTTCCTGCCTCAACCGCCGCTGCCCCGTGCGGCAGGTCGACAAGGAGTTGCGCATGCGACGGATCGTCAGAAGCGCGGCGGCGCTGGCCGCCCTCGCGCTCGCCGTCACCGCCTGTTCGGACAGCGGTACCGGCGCCAGCCAGGCCGCGAAGGACCCGCAGAGCGTCGAAGGCACCGTGACCTGGTGGGACACCTCCGACGCCACAAACGAGGCTCCCGCGTTCAAGGAGCTGATCGCGAAGTTCGAGAAGCAGTACCCGAAGATCAAGGTCGACTACGTCAACGTCCCGTTCGACGCGGCCCAGAACAAGTTCAAGACCGCTGCTCAGAGCGGCAGCGGCGCGCCGGACGTGTTCCGCTCCGAGGTGGCGTGGACCCCGGGCTTCGCGAAGCTGGGCTACCTCCAGCCGATCGACGGCACCCCCGCCGCGGACGGCGCCGACGACTACCTCGCGGGCCCAGTCGCCAGCACGAAGTTCGACGGCAAGACGTACGGCGTCCCGCAGGTGACCGACACCCTGGCGCTGCTCTACAACAAGGACCTGCTCGCCAAGGCCGGCGTCCAGCCGCCGAAGACGATGGACGAGCTGAAGACCGCCGCGCTGGCGATCAAGGCCAAGACCGGCGCGGGCGGTGTCTACCTCAACCCGGGCGGCTACTTCCTGCTGCCGTTCCTGTACGGCGAGGGCGGCGACCTGGTCGACGTCGAGGCGAAGAAGATCACCGTGAACTCGCCCGAGGCGGTGAAGGCGGTGGACCGCGCCAAGGACCTGATCGCCAGCGGCGCCGCGATGAAGCCGGACTTCGCCGATGGCTACAACAACATGCAGGCCAGCTTCAAGGACGGCAAGGTCGCGATGGTGATCAACGGGCCGTGGTCCGTCGCCGACGACCTGTCCGGCAAGGCGTTCAAGAACGCCGGCAACCTGGGCATCGCGCCGGTGCCGGCGGGTGGCAGCGGTAAGGCGGGCGCGCCGACCGGCGGCCACAACTACGTGATCTACGCCGGATCCAAGAACATCGACGCCTCGTATCTGTTCGTGAAGTTCATGAACTCCGCCGAGAACCAGGCGTTCCTCGCGTCGAAGCTGAGCCTGCTGCCCACCCGCAAGACGGCGTACAAGGATGCCTCCGTGCAGGCCAGTGCGGTGGTCAAGGAGTTCGGCGTGGTGCTGGAGACGGCCAAGCCCCGGCCCGCGATCCCCGAGGGCGGCGACCTGTTCAAGTCACTCGATGAGAACTACGTGAAGGTGCTCAACGGTTCGTCCACGACGCAGAAGGGCCTGGACGACGTGGCCAGCGCGTACGAGCAGCTCCTCGCCGACTGGCGCTGACCCCGGCCTGTTCGGGGAAATCGCGGCGGCGCGCCGAGGCGCGGCCCGCGATTTCCCCGAACACCCAACACCACGGAAGGATGCCGCATGACGGCGACCCTGGCGCCACCCGCGCGCCCGCCGGTGAAGCCCCGCTCACCACGGCGCCCAAGACGTGTGGCAAGCCAGCACTGGTACGCGTGGGCGATGGTGACGCCGGTGACGGTGGTGCTCGGCGTGCTGGTCGGCTACCCCCTGGTCAGGGGCATCTACCTCTCTCTCACGGACGCCAACGAGGCCAACGTCGGCCGCACGATCGGCGTCAACCACATCCCGGCGACGTACGAGTTCGTCGGTCTCGACAACTACGTGCAGCTGCTGTCCGGCGCCGAGGGCAACTTCTACCCGCGTCTGCTGTGGACGCTCGCCTGGACGATCGCCTGCACGGCGCTGCACTACGGCATCGGCCTGGGCCTCGCGACGCTGCTGAACCGGCCGCTCAAGGGCAGGTCCGTCTACCGCGTGCTGCTGATCCTGCCCTGGGCGGTGCCGGCCTTCGTCAGTGCGTTCGCGTGGCGGCTGCTGTTCAACAGCCAGTTCGGCGTGTTCAACGTCGTCCTGAGCAAGGTTGGCCTTCCGCCGGTGGAGTGGCTCAACGACCCGTTCATGGCCAAGGTGTCGGTGATCGCGGTCAACGTCTGGCTGGGCGTGCCGTTCATGATGGTGGCGCTGCTCGGCGGGTTGCAGTCGATCCCCGCGCAGCTCTACGAGGCCGCCGAGATGGACGGCGCCACGCCGTGGCAGAAGTTCCGGCACATCACGCTGCCTGGACTGCGTACCGTCAGCGGCACCGTGATCCTGCTCGGCACGATCTGGACGTTCAACATGTTCCCGATCATCTACCTGCTCACGGGCGGTGGTCCGGGTGACGCCACGCAGATCCTCGTGACCTTCGCGTACGAGCGGGCGTTCGAGGGGATCCGCGACTACTCCGGCGCCGCGACCTACGGCGTCCTGATCCTGTCGATGCTGCTGGTCTTCGCGAGCTTCTACCGGCGCACGCTCAAGGAGGCGGCGTGAACAGGGGCGGCGTGAAGCGGCACCCAGTGAAGCGGCACCCGGTGAAGTCCATTGCGCTGCACGGCACGCTGATCGCCGGCTGCGTGGTCGCCGTGTTCCCGGTGCTGTGGGTCGTGCTGACCTCGCTCAAGCCGGGGTCCGCATGGCAGTCCGCGCTGGACGTCGACGTGTCCCTCGCCAACTACACGCGGGTGCTCACCGAGACGAGGTTCCTGCGCTGGTTCGCCAACTCGATCGCGATCGCCGGTCTCACCACGCTCGCGAGCCTGTTCCTCGCGGCCACCGCCGGCTACGCGCTGTCGCGCATGAGGTTCCCCGGGCATCGTCCGCTGATGACGGGTTTCCTCGTGACGCAGATGTTCCCGGTGGCGATCCTCATCGTCCCCGTCTACAACATCATGGCGGCGTTGCACCTGCTCAACACGTACGGCGGGCTCGTGCTGGCGTACTGCACCGTCGCCGTGCCGTTCTGCGCCTGGATGCTCAAGGGCTACTTCGACACGATCTCGCCGGAGATCGACGAGGCCGGGCGCATGGACGGGCTGTCGCCGTTCGGCACCTTCTGGCGGCTGATCCTGCCGCTGGCGCGGCCGGGGTTGGCGGTCACCGGCTTCTACTCCTTCCTCACCGCGTGGGGCGAGGTCGCCTACGCGACCACCTTCATGGTCGGCGAGGACAACTACACGCTCGCGGTCGGCATGCAGCAGTTCGTCGGCCAGTTCAAGGCCGAGTGGGGGCTGCTGACCGCCGCATCGGTGCTGATCACGATCCCGGTCGGCGCCGTGTTCTTCCTCGCCCAGAAACACCTGGTCACCGGCCTCACCGCCGGAGGGAGTAATAGCTGAGCGCGGAGCACGCGATCAGTGAGCACAGTATGCGCGAAGCGCCACCGGCGTAGCGAGGCGTGCCATGACTGGTGGCGTGACGCCGCGATCTACCAGGTGTACGTGCGCAGCTTCGCCGACGGCGACGGCGACGGCATCGGCGACCTCGCCGGTGCCCGCAGCCGGCTGCCGTACCTGCGCGACCTCGGCGTCGACGCGGTGTGGCTGACGCCGTTCTACACCTCGCCGATGGCCGACGGCGGCTACGACGTGGCGGACTACCGCGACGTCGACCCGCTGTTCGGCTCGCTCGCCGACTTCGACGCGCTGGTCGCGGACGCGCACGCGCTGGGCCTGCGGGTGATCGTGGACGTGGTGCCGAACCACACCTCCGACCAGCACGCGTGGTTCTCGGAGGCACTCGCCGGCCGACCGGACGAGACCGCTACCTCTTCCGCCCCGGACGCGGCGACGGGCCGCCGAACGACTGGGAGTCGATCTTCGGCGGTCCGGCGTGGACCCAGGTCGAGGACGGCACCTGGTACCTGCACCTCTTCGCCCCCGAGCAGCCCGACCTCAACTGGGACGACCTGGAGGTGCGCGCCGAGTTCGCCGACGTCCTGCGGTTCTGGCTCGACCGGGGCGTCGACGGGTTCCGGATCGACGTGGCGCACGGCATGGTCAAGGACCCGGCGTTCCCGGACGTCGGGCGTACCCGCCAGGTCGAGCTGCTGACGAAGGAGCAGCTGCCGTACTTCGACCAGGACGGCGTCCACGAGATCTACCGCGAGTGGCGCAAGATCCTCGACAGCTACCCCGGCGAGCGGATCGCGCGTGGCCGAGGCATGGGTACCGGACGCCGAGCGGCTCGCCCGCTACGTCCGCCCCGACGAGCTGCACCAGGCGTTCAACTTCCACTTCCTCGACTGCCATTCGAGGCCGAAGCGATGCGGCGGGTGATCGAGGAGTCGCTGGTGATCCCGTCGCCGACCTGGGTGCTGTCCAACCACGACGTCCAGCGCCACGTCACGCGGTACGGGAGCGTGCGGCGGGCGCGGGCGGCGGCGCTGCTCATGCTGGCGCTGCCCGGCTCGGCGTACGTGTACCAGGGCGAGGAACTGGGCCTGCCCGAGGTCAGGACCTGCCGGACGAGGCGCTGCGAGGACCCGATGTGGGAGCGCTCCGGCCGCACCGAACGCGGCCGGGACGGATGCCGGGTGCCGCTGCCGTGGTCGTCCTCGGGGCCGGCGTTGGGGTTCGCGTCCGGTGAGCCGTGGCTGCCGATGCCGGCGTCGTGGCGCGCTCTGAGCGTGGAGGTTCAGGACAAGGACCCTGGCTCGATGCTGGCGCTGTACCGCGCGGCGTTGGTCTTGCGTCGCACGATCGAGGGAGAGCTGCGCTGGCTGGACGCCCCCGACGGCGTGCTGGCGTTCGCCCGGGGCGACTTCGTGTGCGCGGTGAACACGGGAACGGCCCCCGTGGAGCTGCCCCTCGACGGCGAGCTGCTGCTCTCCAGTGGTGCGGTTCAAACGCACACGTCAGGGTCGCATTTGAACCACACGATGGTGCCCGGGGAGGCCGCTGCGTGGTGGCGCGCCGGAGCGAACGCACTGGTGAACTAGGCTCACGGGCTATGACCGCACGGCTGGCCGACATCGCCGCACAGGCGGGTGTGAGTGAGGCGACGGTCAGCCGGGTGCTCAACGGCAAACCGGGCGTCTCGGCGGCGACGCGCGAGGCGGTTCTGGCCGCGCTGGACATCCTCGGGTACGAGCGTCCGGTGCGGCTCCGCCAGCGCAGCGCCGGCCTCATAGGGCTCATCACACCCGAACTGGACAACCCGATCTTCCCGGCGTTCGCCCAGGTCATCGAGCGTGCCCTGATCCAGCGCAGCTACACGCCGGTGCTGTGCACCCAGACTCCAGGCGGCGTCACCGAGGACGAGTTCACCGAGCTTCTGCTGGAGCGCGGCGTCTCGGGCATCGTGTTCGTCTCCGGGCTGCACGCCGACAGCGCGTCCGATCCGAGCCGGTACGTGAAGCTGCTCGACCGTGGCGTCCCGCTGGTCATGATCAACGGCTACCACCCCGGCGTCGCCGCCCCGTTCATCTCCACCGACGACCGCGAAGCGATGCGGCTCGCCGTCAACCACCTGGTCGAGCTGGGGCACGAGAAGATCGGCCTCTCGATCGGGCACCGCCGCTACGTGCCGGTGATCCGCAAGATCGAGGGTTTCGCACGGCACATGAAGGAGCGGCTCGGCGTCACCGACGTCACCAAGCTGATCGAGCACACACTGTTCACAGTGGAAGGCGGCCACGCGGCGGCGGTGGCGCTGATCGAACGCGGCTGCACGGCGATCGTCTGCGGCAGCGACATGATGGCGCTCGGCGCGATCCGTGGCGCCCGCTCGCTGGGGCTCACCGTGCCTGGCGACGTCTCGGTGGTCGGGTTCGACGACTCGCCGCTGATCGCCTTCACGGATCCTCCACTGACGACGGTCCGGGAACCGGTGGACGCGGTCGGCATCGCGGCGGTCCAGGCACTGCTGGACGAGAGCGACGGTGTACCGGCGCCGGGTTCGGAGCTGCTGTTCCGGCCGGAGTTGGTGGTGCGCGGCTCGACCGGGTCGGGGCCGAAGATCTCCCGTTGAGGGCCTGGCAGACTGGCCGGGTGCCCCTGTTCCTTCGGCTCGCGACTGCGCTCACCTGCGGAATCATCGTTCTACCTGGTACTCCCGCGGCGGCGGATCCCCAGACTGTGTGTGTCCTGAAGGATCCGCGCCTGGACGAGGTGAGCGGCCTGGTCACCACACCCACCGGGTACATCGCGATGAACGATGGCAAGTTCGGCACCAGCGTCCTGCGGCTGTTCGTCCTGGACCGGTCGTGCCGGGTGGCGCGGGTGATCACGGATCGCGGGTTCAACCCGCTCGACCCCGAGGACCTGGCGCGCAGCGCGGACGGCACGCTGTGGGTCGGCGACATCGGCGACAACAGTCGTGAGCGGCAGCGGATCGCGGTCAACCGGATCCCACCGGGCGCCACCCGTGGCACCACGTACCGGCTCACCTACCCCGACCGCGCGTACGACGCCGAGGCACTGCTCGCCCAGCCGGACGGGCGGGTACTCGTAGTGACCAAGACGCTGGCCGGCCTGGCGCGGATCTACGTCTCGTCGCGCCCGCTCACCGGCCCCCCGGCGACCGTCCCGCTCAAGGTGGCCGGTGAGGTGGCGATCGCGCCGACCCAGACCGTTGGCGGTCCGGACGTGGGCGGCTTCGCGAGCACGCTCGTCACCGGCGCGGCACTCTCCGCCGACGAGCGGCGCGTTGTGCTCAGGACGTACACGGACGCGTACGAGTGGGACGTCGACGGCGGCGACCTGGCGGCAGCGATGACCAGCCAGGACCCGCGCCGTACGGCGTTGCCGGGGGAGCCACAGGGCGAGGCGATCAGCTTCGCCGCCGACGGTTCTGGGTACGTCACGGTGTCCGAGGGGGTCGGCCAGCCGCTGCGGCGGTGGACCGCGCCGGCCGCGCGCCCGTCGCCACCGAGAACAGCTGCGGCGGTGAAGCCCTCGCCTGTCGTAAAGCCGCCATCAGCGCCCGCGAACGGGCTGTCGCCCCTGGTGATCGGAGCCACCGGTGCGCTCGGGTTCTCCCTGCTCATGGCCGGTTTCGCCGGCCTGATGCTGCGCCGCCGTCGTGACGTTCCGCACCCTTGACCGTACTATCCGCTATCTCCGTTTAGTCTAGATTTCGCGCAGAACGGGTGTTAGGTTCCGTGCCGGCCGGACACCAGGGGGTTCTGTCGCGCACCGGCATGCGCGCGGGGCGGTCCGGCCCCCCGCCACGACGCGGACCGGCATGCGCGTCGAGGCGGTCCGGTGCACAACCCGGTGCGCCGAAGACCCATGGAGGGTTCAATGCAGTTGCCCCACGGCTCGCTCGTCGGTACAACGCGTCGCGTCGGTCTTGCCGCCGCGCTCGTTGGTACCGCCGCGGCAGTGGTCCTCGCTCTACCGCTCGCCAGTCCCACCGCGATCCAGCACGCCGACGCCGCCGAGCCCGGCGCCACCGATCAGCAGGCGGCCGTCAAGTACCTCAGCGCCCAGGGCGTGCCCGCTGCCGAGGCGGCCCGGCGTATCGCGGCGCAGCCCGCTCAGACCGCACTCGCAGGCAGGCTGACCGGCGCACTCGGTGCCCGCACGGCCGGCAGCTTCCTCGACCCGGCCACCGGCGCGCTGGTCGTCAACGTGCTCGACCAGGCGGCGGCGAAGCAGGTCACCGCAGGTGGCGCCAAGGCCAGAGTCGTCGGCAACAGCACGGCCAAGCTCGACGCGATCAAGGCAGGGCTCGACAAGGCCGGCGCGGTTCCGAATACCAGCTGGTCCGTCGACGTGGTGAACAACGTCGTCGCCGTGCAGGTGCCTTCTGGTACCGCAGACCCCGCCACCACGGCGCTCCTGGGCCGGCTGCGCGCGTTCGGCAGCCAGGTGCGGGTCGAGCGGGTCGACGGCCGGCTCAGCACCCAGGCGTTCTTCGGTGGCCAGGCGATCTTCGGCGGCAGCTCGCGGTGCTCGTCCGCGTTCAACGCCAAGTCCGGCGACACGTTCTTCGTGATCACCGCCGGCCACTGCACCCGCGCGATCTCGACCTGGCGAACCAACAGCCAGACGATCGGCACCAGCGTCGCGAAGAACTTTCCCGGCGACGACTACGGCACGATCCGGGTGAACAACCCGACCTCGCTCGACCCGCGTCCGGCGGTGCTGCACAACAACTCGACCCGGAGCATCACCGGGTTCAGCCGCGTCCCGGTCGGCTCGACCGTCTGCAAGACCGGTTCCACCACCGGCACCACGTGCGGCACCGTCCAGGCGTACAACGTCACCGTGAACTACCCTGAGGGATCCGTGGGCGGACTGATCCGTACCAACGTCTGCACCCAGCCGGGTGACAGTGGCGGCGCGCTCTACGCCGACACGCTGGCACAGGGGATCGTCTCCGGCGGCACTGTTACCGGTTGCAACAACAGCGGATTCCGGTCGTTCTTCCAGCCGGTCGACGAAGTGCTCAGCGCGCTCGGGTTGACGCTGCTCTCCTGACGCAGTAACGAGGTGTGCAGGATGTTTCGGCCTATGGCCGCGAACATCCTGCACACTTCGTCGTTTCGGTGGCGGGTTCCCGCCGCCGAGGCTGCGGTCGTCACCAGCTAGGAGTTTGTCGCACAGCCTCGCGGGAACTAGGGCGGCCGCGTGTTCGTGTTCCGGATAGGCAGCGGCCCATGTGAGGATTGGCAAATGGCTGACGGAGATCAGAAGATATTCACTTTGAGTGGAAGTTCAAACACCGAATCGACCTTTGATATCGCTCTACGTGGTTATGACCGTAGGCAGGTAGACCGTTTCGTCTCGCAGGTGGAGGGGCAGGTCGCCGCTCTCGCCGCCCAGCGGGAGGACGCCATCGTCCAGGCGCAGGCGCTGGCCGCGCAGGTGCAGCAGGTCAAGGCTGAGATGGTCGACCTCCGTCGCCGTACCGTCGCCGAGCGACCGTCCTTCAAACACCTCGGTGCGCGCGCCGAGCAGATCCTCGCCCTCGTGGAAGACGAGGCCGAGGAGATCCGCAGCCGCGCCGACTCGGAGGCCGCCACGCTGCGTGGCCGGCTCGACAAGATCGAGTCCGAGCGGCGGACGGTGATCGACGCCGAGCTGGCTCAGAAGACCGCGCAGGCCGAGCAGGTCACTCGCGACGCGGAGCAGCGGGCGATAGCCATCCGCACTCAGGCCGACCGCCATGCGACCACGGTCCGCAACGAGGCAGACCGGCACGCCGAACGCGTGCGGTCGCAGGCCGAAGCGCGCGCCGAGGCGCTGCGCACCCAGACCGAGCAGTTCGCCGCCGGCGTCCGCGCCAAGGCCGAGGAGCAGGGCCGCGGCGCGATCGAGCTGGCACGCCGCGAGGCGGAGGGCATCCTCGCCGGTGCCCGCGCCGAGGCCGGCCGCCTCGTCGCCGAGGCCGAGCTGAAGGTCAGCCAGCTGGAGCAGCGTCGTAGCCAGATCAAGCAGGAGATGACGAAGCTGCGCGAGGCAGTGGCCCGCCTCACCGGACGCTCGGCGGAGCTGTTCGGCGAGGATGACGCTGAGGCAGAGAGCAAAGCACCGGCGGAGAGCAAGGCACCGGCGGAGAGCAAGGCACCGGCGGAGAGCAAGGCACCGGCGGAGAGCAAGGCACCGGTTGAGACGGCGCCTGCCCCGAGCGCGGCACGGGCTGAGAGCGGCACGGCACGGGCTGAGGGCACGGCACGTGCTACCGCCACCGGGGTCGCGGCCGCGCCCGAGGCTCCGCCGGCGAAGCCCACCGATGCAGAGGCGACGACCGTGCTGGCCCGCCCCGCCGACCAGCCGACGCAGGTGCAGGCTGCGGTGCCATCCCCGTCGCCGTCCCCGTCCTCACCTTCGCCCTCGTCCGCGGCTTCATCGCCGCCTTCGCCGAAGCCGCGGGCGGACGAGCCCACCCAGGTGACGCCGGCCGTCAAGGAGGATGAGCCGGTCGCGTCCACTTCGGACGACACCTCGGCGGCCGAGCCGGTGAAGGATGACTCACCCGCCGAGGAAACCGCCCCGGACAAGACCATGACGCTGCCCGAGTTCGCCGACGGGGACACGGCCGGGGAGTCCAAAGAGGACGCCGATACCGGGACTGACACGGCGGAGCGGCCCAAGCCCTCGCCCGGTCGTCCGGTGCCGCAGCCGAGCAACGGCGGGCGTCCCGTTCGCAGTGCGGGTCCGTCCACGCGGAAGCGCTGACAAGCGGAAGGGCTGGCACCGACCTGCTGGCGCCAGCCCTTCCGGGTTCAGTGGTGCTACCTAACGGCTCGGGGGTAGAGACCCGCAGCCAGAGCCACACCGCCCGCCGCGAGCGCGACCTGGAAGAGGAACTCGATCCAGTCGAAGCCGCGTGTGTCACCGACACCCATCGCGTTCGCGAGGAACGTGCCGATGAGGGCGGCGACGATACCGATGACGACGGTCAGCCAGATCGGCAGGTTCTGCTTGCCGGGCACAACGAGCCGGCCCAGGACGCCGATGATGGCGCCCACGATGATCGCAACGATGATCCCGGTAATAGTCACTGCCGGTCTCCTTCGCAGAGGGAATGTGGACAGTCCAGCTATGCCCTACTCAGGCGAGATCTACACCTCGCGGCGTTGGAACAGCTAGCCGATGGTGTTCACGGCGTCCACCGTGCGTTGTCCGGCTGGGCCGCAGTCTCGGCGGAAGTGTCGGTAGGGCGGGCTTAAATGAGAGGGTGCGGCTGGCGCTGGCGACGACCTGGGGCGGCGGGGCGCTGATCCAGCCGTTGGGCGAGGACGGCGCACCCGCCGGCCCCGCTGAGCAGCACGCCGAGCTGGCGGCCGCCGTCGCCGCTCACGAGCTGGCCCGGTGGGTGTGGGCGTCCACCGCGGACGTCTACCCGGCGTTGCTCCGGGCCGGTGTGCGCGTCGCGCGCTGCCACGACCTCGCGCTTACCGAGGCGCTGCTCCTGGGCTACGACGGGCGGTGGGGTGAGCCACGGTCGGTGGCTGCTGCGTGGGCGCGGTTGCGTGGGTTGCCGGTGCCGCACGATCCGGTGCCCGGCCCGCGCGACCTGCAGGAGACGCTGTTCGAGCCGGATCGCGGCGGGCTCGGTGACCATGCGCTGGAGGCGGTCGTCGGCGTCCACCGCGAGCAGGTGAGGCGTCTTGACCAGGGAGGGCCCGCGCGGCTGCTCGTGGCCGCCGAGTCTGCGGGCGCTCTGATCGCGGCCGAGATGGGTCAGGTCGGGCTGCCCTGGCGCTCGGACGTCCACGACGCCCTGCTCACCGAGGTGCTCGGCCCGCGTCCGGTTGCCGGACAGCTGCCGCGGCGTCTGGGCGAGCTGTCGGCGGAGATCGCGGCGGTCTTCGGCGGGCGACGGGTCAATCCGGACGCGCCGGCCGAGGTCGTGCGCGCGCTGGCTCGCGAGGGCGTCGAGGTGGCGTCGGCGCGTTCGTGGGTGCTCCGCGAGATCGACCATCCGGCGGTGCCGCTGCTGCTGGAGTACAAGGAACTGTCCCGGTTGCACGCGGCGCACGGCTGGTCGTGGCTGGAGCAATGGGTCCACGATGGACGGTTCCGGCCAGAGTACGTGCCTGGCGGCGTGGTCTCCGGGCGGTGGGCCACCCGCGGCGGCGGCGCGCTGCAGATTCCCAAGGTCGTGCGGCGCGCGGTCGTCGCGGACCCGGGCTGGGTGCTGGTCGTGGCGGACGCGAGCCAGCTGGAGCCGCGGATCCTCGCCGCGCTGTCCGGCGATCGCGGCATGGCCAGGGCGTCGGCCGAGACCGACCTGTACGCGGCACTCGCCGACGAGGCGTTCGGCGGCGACCGTGGCCGCGCCAAGATCGCACTGCTCGCCGCAATGTACGGCGCGAGTTCCGGGGAGGCGATACCGCTGCTGGCCACGATGCGCCGGAGGTTCCCGGCCGCGCTGGACTTCGTCGAGGCGGCGGCGCGGGCCGGTGAGCGCGGCGAGCTGGTGCGATCGCGGCTCGGGCGTACGTGCCCGCCGCCGTCCGACCGCTGGCGCGCAGCGCTCGCCGGCGAAGGGGACGAACCCGATGTGGGCCGGCAGGCAGGGCAGGCGGCGCGTGACCGTGGCCGGTTCACGCGCAACTTCGTCGTCCAGGCCACCGCCGCCGAGTGGGCGCTGGTGCTGCTGGCGACGTTGCGCAACGAGCTGACCGGGATCCCCGGCGCCGAGCTGGTCTTCTTCCAGCATGACGAGGTGCTGGTGCACTGCGCGCGCTCGCTGGCCGACCTGGTGGTGCGCGCGGTTCGCGACGCCGGTGACGAGGCAGGGCGGCTGCTGTTCGGCGACAGTCCCGTGCGGTTCCCGCTCGATGTCGCCGTCGTAGAGAGCTACGCCGACGCCAAATGACTGCGGTTGGATACGCGGTCCAGCTGCGGAATCCGACCGTAGGGGTAGTTTGCCCGTATGAGACCGTTATCGCGATCGAGTCTGGCCGGGGCACTCGCCGTCGTGGCGGCGCTCAGCACCCTGGCGTTCACTCCTCCGAAGCTCACCTGGGAACTCACTCCGACCGGCGTCGACGCGCGGCTGCGTGGCCTCAGTGCGGTCAGCGCGCGGGTCGCGTGGGCGAGCGGCAGCGCCGGCACCGTGCTGCGTACCACGGACAGTGGCCGCACGTGGCGCAACGTGTCCCCGCCTGGCACCACCGACCTTCAGTTCCGCGACATCGAGGCGTTCGACTCGCGGCACGCCACCGCGCTGTCGATCGGGGAGGGCGAGGCGTCCCGGATCTACACCACGTCCGACGGTGGCGCCACCTGGCGAGAGGCGTTCCGCAATGACGACCCGCGGGCGTTCTACGACTGCGCCGCCTACCTGGACCGGCGTCACGGGCTCGCCCTGAGCGACCCAGTCGACGGCAAGTTCCGCATCCTCGCCACTCGCGACGGTGGCAGGAGCTGGCGAGTCCAGCCGACCGCCGGCATGCCGGCCGCGCTCGCCGGCGAGTTCGCGTTCGCCGCCAGCGGCACGTGCCTCGTGACGTTGGGCCATCACGCGTGGTTCGCCACCGGCGGTGGCGCGCAGGCCCGCGTCTTCCACTCCCGCGACTCCGGCCGCAGCTGGACCGTCGTGGCCACGTCCGTCAAGAGCGGGCCGTCCGCCGGCATCTACTCCCTCGCGTTCCGTACGACACGCCAGGGCCTCGCGATCGGCGGCGACTTCGCCACTCCCGACACCGCTCCGGACGCACTGGCGCTCACGCGGAACGGTGGCCGCACCTGGTCGCTGGCCGGCGCCGGTGCTCCCGGCGAGTACCGGTCCGGGGCGGCGTGGCTGCACCGGGCGGCGCTCGCGGTCGGGCCTACCGGCAGCGACGTCAGCACCGACGGCGGCCGCACGTGGCGCCGCTTCGACACCGGCAGCTTCGACGCGGTGCAGTGCACCCGCGACGGCGCCTGCTGGGCATCCGGCGAACAAGGCCGAGTGGCGCGCCTGCGCCACTGAGGCTGGCACGCGCTGGCGGAGCCGAGCCCTGGTGAAGGCGCGCGCTCGCGGAGGCGCGCGCCCGCGGAGGCGCGCCCTGCTGAAGGCGCGCGCCCGCGGAGGCGCGCGCCCGCGACGGCGCGCCCTGGTGAAACGGACTTGCTGCGCAAATTGGGGCAGGCGTGCCGGTTGTAGGCACGGCTTCCCGAAAAGTCCGGTTCGGTCGGCGGGAATGGGGGCGGCGGTTCGGTTGGGGCGGTGGTTCCCGGGGGGCGGTGGTTCCCGTGGGGCGGTGGTTCGCTCGGGGGCGGTGGTCGGTGGGCGTGGGTGGGAGTCAACATTTCCCAACGTTGCGGTGGTGCCACGGGAGGCTGGTGACGGGCTTGCCAGCCCGCTGTCGGGTGCGTTTGACCAGCCAGACGGTCGTCATGAGAAATGGTTGATTGCGTTTGGTTTGTTGGGAAATTGTCGGAAGGGCCTTGACGGTGCCAGCCTGACATCTTTAGCTTTTCCGGCATAGCCCCCGAGCCGTCCGGAGTTGCCCCCATGCAGACTTCGTCCTGCCTGTTGCGTCGGTTCCTCGTCCCGCTGTTGGCCGCCGGCCTCGCCCTTTCCGTCACCGGCTCTCCGGCAACGGCTGCTCCAGCGCCCGCCGTGCCGGGTGACGGCCTCGCCCTCACGCCGCCGATGGGCTTCAACAACTGGAACACCACCGGCTGCCGCGCCGACTTCAACGAGGCCATGGTCAAGGGCGTGGCCGACTACTTCGTCGACTCCGGGCTGAAGGACGCCGGCTACCAGTACGTCAACCTCGACGACTGCTGGGCGCTGCCCGAGCGCGGCGCCGATGGCAATCTCGTGCCGGACCCGGTGCGGTTCCCGAACGGCATCAAGGCGGTCGCCGACTACGTGCACGGCAAGGGTCTGAAGTTCGGCATCTACACCAGCGCCGGCACCAAGACGTGCAACCGCCTCGGCTTCCCCGGCGGCCTCGACCACGAGCAGCAGGACGCAAACCTGTTCGCGTCGTGGGGCGTCGACTACCTCAAGTACGACAACTGCAACAACCAGGGCCGCGACGCGATCGAGCGGTACACGAAGATGCGCGACGCGCTGAAGGCCACGGGCCGCCCCATCGTCTACAGCATCTGCGAGTGGGGGCAGAACAAGCCGTGGTTGTGGGCGCAGGACGTCGGCCACCTGTGGCGCACCACCGGCGACATCAACGACAGCTGGGGGAGCCTGCGCGGCATCATCCAGCGGAACCTGCCGCTCGCGCAGTACGCGCGGCCGGGCGCGTGGAACGACCCGGACATGCTGGAGGTCGGCAACGGCAAGATGACCGACACCGAGTACCGCACCCACTTCAGCATGTGGGCGATCATGGCCGCGCCGCTGCTGATCGGCAGTGACATCCGCAAGGCCACCCCGGCGACGCTGGAGATCCTCGGTAACCGCGACGTGATCGCCGTCGACCAGGATCCGCTCGGCGTCCAGGGCTCGGTGCTCTCGCAGGATCAGGGCAAGTACGTCGTCGTGAAGCGGCTGGCCAACGGTGACCGTGCGGTCGCGCTGTACAACGAGACCGACCGGGCCGCCACGATCGGCACCACGGCCGCGGCTGCCGGGCTGGCGCAGGCTCCGGCGTACCGGGTTCAGGACCTGTGGTCGAAGACGGTGCGCGAGACGGCCGGCGTGATCAGCGCGACCGTGCCGGCGCACGGCACCGTGCTGGTGCGCATCGGGCTGGACCGTCGCTGGGCGCACTACCCGCCGGCGGTGGGTCTGGATGTGACTGTGCCAGGCGCGCTTCCGCTGGTGCAGCCGGGGAAGCCTGCCGTGCTGACCACGTCGGGCACCAACCACGGGCGGCTGCCTGCCGCGCTGACCTGGGTCGAGCTGACGGCGCCGGCCGGCTGGACCGTCAAGGCGACGTCCCGGTCGAGCGCGCATCTGTTGCTGCCGCACCGTCCACTCAAGACGACCTGGTCGGTGACGCCGCCCGCCGATGCGGTCGCGGGCACGTACGAGCTGGCCGGGCGGATCACGTACTACCCCGGCGCCGGAGCGCGGCCCTCCGTCACCCCGGCCGTGGCGACCGTCGTGGTGCCACCGCCTGCGCCGACCGGCACGGCCTACCTCAGCGACGTCCCGTTCCTGACGGTGGCCAACTTCTACGGCCCGGTCGAACGCGACACCAGCAACGGTGAGCGTGCGGCGGGCGACGGCAAGCCGATCACCATTCGCGGCACCGTGTACCCGAAGGGGCTCGGCGTCCACGCGCCCAGCGACGTCGAGTACTACACCGGCGGGAAGTGCACCAGCCTGCGCGCGGTCGTCGGGGTGGACGACGAGACGCGCGGGCGCGGCACGGTCGGCTTCGAGGTCTGGGCCGACACCCGCAAGGTGGCCGAGAGCGGGCCGGTGACCGGCACCTCCCCGGCGGTGCCTCTCACGGCGGACATCACCGGCGCGACCGTCGTGCGGCTCACGGTGAACGACAGCGGCGACGGCCAGAACAGCGACCACGGCGACTGGGCGGACCTGAGCGTCGTCTGCTTCGTGAGTGTCGGATTCTTGGGGGTCTCGCGGCGCGTGGACCCCCAAGAATCCGAGAGTCGGCGGCACGAGTGCCCGGAAGGGTCGGATTTCCTGCCCTTGGCCCCCTCTTGACCCGATGCGTCAACCTTGTGATCGCCCACCCGCGTCACAAGGTGTGTCTCTGCGACGAAGGGGTTCCCAGCATGAACCGACCCGTACGGGCGCTGGCGTCGATCGCTGCGCTCGCCGCGTTGATCGCGGCTGGTCCACCAGTATCAGCTGCCTCAGCAGCGCCAGGGCAGCCCGGCGCCACTACGAAAGCCACAGTGGACAGTCAGGCCGGCGTGGCCTGGGTGACGCTCATCACCGGTGACCGGGTGGCGGTCAAGGCCGGCAAGCCGATCGCGTTCGACCCGGCCGACCGGAGCCGGCCGGTGCGTTTCGCCAAGTTCACGCAGCGCGGCGACTGGTACGTCGTGCCGTCCGACGCCGCGTCGCTGGTCGGCCGCGGCACCCTCGACCGTCAGCTGTTCAACGTGACCGGCCTCGTGCGCCAGGGCTACGACGACGCGCGTACGAAGGTCGTGCCACTGCTCGCGGAGTACAAGGACGCCCGCGCGGGGGTGGCGCCGAAGGGCGCGCGTAAGGCCCGCGTCGTCCCGGGCGCGAACCTCGCCGTCCTGGAGGAGTCCAAGCGCGACGCGGACACCTTCTGGGCCGACCTCACCAACGGCAGCGCCGCGCCGCGCGCCCTCGACCGGGGCATCGGCAAGGTCTGGCTCAACGCGAGGATCCAGGCGAGCCTCGACAAGAGCGTCCCGCAGGTCGGCGCGCCGGCGGCGTGGCAGGCCGGGTTCACCGGCAAGGGCGTGACGGTGGCCGTGCTCGACACCGGTTACGACACCGACCACCCGGACCTGGCGGGCCGCATCGCCGCGACCAAGAACTTCACTCCTGGCGGCACCGTCGAGGACAAGTACGGCCACGGCACCCACGTCTCGTCGATCGCGCTCGGGTCCGGTGCCGCGTCGCAGGGCAAGTACAAGGGCGTCGCCCCGGACGCGAAGCTCGCGGTCGGCAAGGTGCTCGACGACAGCGGATCCGGCCAGATCGACTGGATCATCGCGGGCATGCAGTGGGCCGCCACCACCGCCAAGGCCAAGGTCATCAACATGAGCCTCGGCGGCTGGCCGACCGACGGCACCGACCCGATGTCGCAGGCCGTCAACCGGATCAGCCGCCAGACCGGCGCGCTCTTCGTGATCGCCGCCGGCAACTCCGGCCAGGACGGCACGATCTCGACCCCGGCCGCGGCGGACGACGCACTCACGGTGGGCAGCGTCACGAAGACGGACCAGCTCAGCGTCTTCTCCAGTCGTGGCCCGCGAATCACCGACAACGCCATCAAGCCGGACATCGCCGCTCCGGGCAGTGACATCGTCGCCGCACGCGCCACCGGCACGTTCCCGGACGAGGCGGTCGACGAGAACTACGCCCGGCTCTCCGGCACCTCGATGGCCACGCCGCACGTAGCCGGTGCCGCGGCGATCCTCGCCCAGCAGCACCCGGACTGGAAGGGCGACCGGATCAAGGCCGCTCTCATGGGCACCTCGAAGGCGCTCGCAGGGCTCGGGCCGAACGCGATCGGCGCCGGCCGGCTCGATCTCGTGCGCGCCACCACGCAGCCGGTCCACTCGGTGCCGGGCAGCGTCAGCGCGTTCCTCAAGTGGCCGAACGTCGCCGCGCCGCCGCAGCGCAAGGTCGTCACCTACCACAACACCAGCGCCGCCCCGGTCATCGTGCGTCTTAACCTCGCGATGACGGACGCCGCGGGCAAGCCGGCGCCGGCCGGCCTGGCCACCCTGAGCACCGGCTCGCTGACGATCCCGGCCAAGGGCCAGGTCGCTGTCACCGTCACCGTCAAGGCCGTCGCCGGCAAGGTCGGCAACTATGCGGGGATCCTGTCGGCCACCGGTCTCGGCGGTCGCACGGTCGTCCGCACGCCGTTCGGCGTCTACCAGGAGCCCGAGCGGTACGACTTGTCGGTGGCACTGAAGAACCAGACCGGCGGGGTTCCGGCTGTCACCTATGTCGCGGTGACCGACCTGGACACCGGTGAGGTGGCGTTCGGGGAGACCGGCACCAAGGTGCGCCTGCCGCGCGGTCGGTTCACCGTGACGGCCGGCTTCCTGACCGACCGGCCCGGCCTGGAGCCGAACATGGTGCTGCTCTCGCACCCGGAGCTGCAGCTTGCCCGCAACACCGCCATCACCCTCGACGGCCGCACCGCCAAGCGGCTGTCGATGCGCGTCGACCAGCCCGCGGCCAGCGGAGGTTTGGTCGCCGTGATGCACCTCATTCGTGCCTCCACCGGCGAGTTCGCCGACGTGAACATGGTCGACCCGCGGTTCAGCGAGATCTACGCGGCGTCCACGCCGGGCGTGCGCTCGGCGAACTACACCTTCGGGGCGTGGCGGAACGCCGAAGAGCCGGTCATCGCCTTGACCGCCGAGGCGCCGCAGCGCTTCCCGGTGGAGACCGGATGGCTGGCTGAGGATGGGCCGGACTTCTCCGGCCGCCTGGACGCCGTCAACGGCGGCCAGGGCCGGCCCGAGGATCTTGCCAAGATCGACGCGAAGGGCAAGATCGTCATGCTCGGCCTGCCCGGCGACCTCAGCTGGGAGGACCTCCTGCAGCGGCTGAAGAACGTGAAGGCCGCCGGCGGCCGGTACGGGTACGTGATCCCGCTCATGCCGACCAGCCAGATCGCCAGCGAGCTCCAGGCTCGGGCACGACGCGCCGCGGCCGAACCGCCGGAGCCCGAGCCGCTGCCGCTGCCGACGTTCCTCGGACGGTCGGTCACGGCGGAAAGGCTGCTGGCGCTGACCGCTCAGGGCACGGTCACCGTGGACCTCGCGACCAAGCAGACCAGCAAGCACCGGTATGAGGTCGTCGCGACCGCACCGAACAGCATCCCGACCGCGCTCACGTTTGACCGGGCGACCAAGGATCTGGCCGCCGTGCGCACGCGGTACCTCGGCCACCCGGGCGTAGACGCGTCCCGGGCCGTCCACCCGTTGACCGTCGTGAACGGCACCGTGATCGATCCGATGGTGTTCACGTTCGCGAAGACCGGAACCGAGCGGACGGAGTACTTCACGCCGGGCACCTGGATCCAGGAGTCGTTCGGCCGGGTATATGGCGACAACATGGTCGAAGGGCCGAGGCAGCTGCGGGTCGGTGGCGATCACTCACTGGACTGGGGCAAGGCGGTGTTCACGCCGACGCTGCGCGGCGAGGTCACCGACGACCTCGGCACCCACCCGTGGGTTCACCGCACGCCCAGTCTGCTTGGCGTCACCATCCCGTTCTACTCCGACGCGGCAGGGCACACCCGGTTGCCGTACAGCGATGAGTACCCGGACGGCGAGATCGTCGGTGACACCGGAACCACCACGTTGCACCGCAACGGCAAGCTCGTCGGCACGATCAACACGCCGGGCCAGGCGATCTTCCCGGTCATCCAGAGCGACGCGCTGTACACATTGAGCGCCACCTCGAGGCGGGACAACCCGGCGTGGCCCCTGGCGACCACCACGTCGGCGAAGTGGACGTTCAAGAGCGGCGCCTGGGACGAGACCCCGCCCCCGTTGCTCACGGTCGGGCTCGACCCCGTGCTCGACGTGAACAACACGGCACCGTCCGGGGAGACGTTCTCGTTCCCGGCGACGGTGGACCGGCAGGCGGGTCAGCTCGGGCCGATGCGTCTCGTGGTCGAGGTGTCCTATGACGACGGCAAGACGTGGCAGCTTGCGACCGTAGCGGGCGACGGTGCGAAGTGGAAGGTCACCGTCAACCACCCGGCCGCAAAGGGTTACGTCTCGCTCCGCGCGATGGCTTGGGAGAGTGCCGACAACTGGGTCGAGCAGACCGTGATCAGGGCGTACCAGCTCCGGTAGCTGTCTGGCGGTGAGGCGGTTCCGGGTGGGGCCGCCTCACCGCACCAGCACGTCCAGCAGGTGAGCCAGTTCGGCCTTCGGGTCGTTGGTGAGCCCGGCATGCACCGGCCCCGGCTGCACGATCGTGCTCCGGGGCGCGGTGAGCCAGCGGAACCGCTGCCCGGGCGGCGGCTCGCACGGCGCCTCGCGGCTCGTCCCGTCGCAGACGATCTCGTACGCGGCGAGTCCCGCCTTGACGCCGTCCACGTCGACGGACGGGTCGAGCGCCCGCAGCCGTGCCTCGTCGAGGTGGACGGCGGCGCCGAGGAAGTCCAGCGCCTGGCAATACAGGATCACGCCCGCGTTGACGAACTCGCCGCGCTGCACCTGCGGCATCACGCGCACGGTCGCGTACTCGAAGACCTTCATGCGGCCGCCGCCGGGAGCCAGACGCGCGGGGTGGCGACGCGGGCCAGCAGGTACTCGACGTACGCGGCCCGCACCGCCTCGACGCTGTCGAACCCGGGCTCGCCGTCGAGCCACTCGTCCGGCACCAGCGCCACGACCTCGCCGAGCAGCTCGGGCGTGACGAGCGGCGCGAGCGCGTCGTCGGCGTCGTCCAGTTTGGTGGCGAATGGTGCGAGGACGTGGTCGCGGGCGTCGTACGGGCGGTCCACGGCGCGGGTGGCGCTGCCCCACGCGTGGTGGAAGTAGAGCGTGGCGCCGTGGTCGATCAGCCACAGGTCGCCGTGCCACATCAGCAGGTTGGGGTTGCGCCAGCTGCGGTCGACGTTGCCGACCAGCGCGTCGAACCAGAGCACGCGGCTGGCCAGCTCCCGGTCGGGCGCCCAGCTCAGCGGGTCGAAGCCGAGCGAGCCGGGCAGGAAGTCCATGCCGAGGTTGGTGCCGACGCTGGCGGTGAGCAGGTGCTGGATCTCGGGGTCGGGCTCGTGCCGCGCGATCACCTCGTCCAGCTCGGCGAGCACCAGCTCGGGTACGCGCAGGTCGAGCCGCCGGGCGAGCTCGCCGGCCACGACCTCGGCCACCAGCGCCTTCCGTCCCTGGCCGGCGCCGACGATACTTCACGACGTACATGCCGAGGTCGTCTGCCTCCATGAGACCGGGCAGCGAACCGCCCTCACGCAGCGGGGTCACGTACCGGGTCGTCGTCACTGTTCGTAGCACCTGCCCATCATCACGTGCTTCCTGGGCTCATGTCGCTTCCTTTGGGGGTCGTGGGCGGGTGAGACGCCGTATGACGGACTCCGGCACGGCGTGAACTGTCGGGGAAATGGCTGCATCGGCCGTCCAGTTTGGGCGCCACTTCCGGAACAGTCCGGTTCGGAGGAGGGACGCGCGAGCCGGCGGTGAGCCTGGTAACGGCGCGGTGGTTCCGTTCGTCACGAGTGTCCAATGTGAATAGTCCGTGACGAAATGAACCCGGCTCCAGCACTCGCCGTTCCGCCTGGTATCCGGTCATTTCGACGACGGCAAGGATGGTGCGGTGAACGTCACCGACAGCTGGAAGCGGATCCCGCGCGGAGCACGGATCGGCGCCGCGGTCGCGGTTCCCCTGCTCGGCGTGGTGCTGGCAGGTGCGCTGGTCGCAACCGAGACGGGCGTCCTGACCATTGGAAACGTCGCACGCAACACCCCAGCTCCCGATCAGGACGCAACGGGCTCGTTCAGCCCCGCTCCGCAGCCGAGGAGCCGCGCGCTGTCGCAGCTCCCGAGCGGCCCACCCACGCTGAGCCTCTCGCCGACGCCGCCGGACCAGACGTCGCGGAACCAGGCACCGCCGGAGCAGCCGGGCTCGCTGAAGCAGGTTCCCAAGGACGTCGCGGAGACGGACACCAATACCGGCACGTTCCTGGAGGCGCGGCTCGAAGGCCGCAACGAGGTGCCGGCCGCAAGGGGCCCGGCGGGCGGCGACCCGGATGGCAGCGCCGTGGCCTGGGTCCGGATCGACGGCGACCAGCTCTGCTACGCCCTCGCCTGGACGCGGATCGCCCGGGTGACGAGCGCGCGCATCCACGCCGGTGACGCCGGGCGCAACGGCGCGGTCCAGGCTGGCTTCTTCGACTCGTTGCCCGCGACGCTGCGTGGGGCGGGCGGATGCCTGAACGACGGCAGCGGCAAGCTCGCCCGGATCGCGGCCAACCCCGCCGGCCACTACATGAACCTGGCCAGCAGCGACGCGCAGGGGGGTGCCGTCCGCGGGCAGTTGCGGAAGCTGCCCGGCCCCGTCGACCTGCTGGCACCGTTTCGCGGGCAGGCTCGGCGCCGCGCTCCGCGGTGACCAGATCGTGGCGGCCGCGGGCGATCCCGACGGCGCCGGTGCCGGGTTCGCCGGGATCGACGGCAAAGAGGTGCGGTTCGGCGTCACCTGGACGGGACTCACCCCGCCGACCGGCGCGCAACTGCACGCCGGCCCGGCCGGCCACGCGGGCTCCGTTGCCGTCAGGCTGTTCAGCGTGCCCGGCGGCCTGCCTGGAGGGCTGTTCGCGGTGTCGGGTGCGGTCCGCGCGGAGCGGCGCGTGGCCGCGCAGATCGACCGCGACCCGCCCTCGTTCTCGGTCATCGTCCTGACCAGCCAGTACCCGGGCGGCGCGATCGGGGGTCAGCTTCTCCGTCTCTGAGGCCGAAGCGGTCGCGCCCTTTCGGGCCTATAGACCAGAAAAGCGCGACCAAAGCGGGAATCAGGCGGTGGTCAGCTCGCGCGCCTCACGGCTGTCGAACGTGCGGAAGATCTCCAGCGCCTCCTGCAGTGCCGTCGCTGCCTCGGCGTCCTCGCCCCTCGCGGTGTGCAGTGTGGACAGATCGCGTTGCGTACGGGCGGCGAACAGCGGCACGTCCAGCGTGCGCCACAGCGCCAGCGCCCTCCGCAGGTTCTCCTCGGCGATGTCCAGGCGGCCGTCGGCGAGGTGCAGTTCGCCGATCGTGCGCAGCATCAGCGCCTCGCCGTACCGGTCGCCGAGTTCGAGACACACCGCCAGGCACTGTTCGAGTGGGACCAGCGCCTCGGTGCCGCGCCCCTGCCGGATGCGTACCTTCGCGAGCGACTGCATCCCGTACGCCTTGTGCAGCCGGTCGTTGATCTCGGTGAAGATCGTCACCGCCTGCTCGAACAGTTCGGCGGCGTAGCTGAGCTTGCCCTCGGCGCGGTGGACCAGGCCGATACCGCGCAGGGTCAGCGCCTCGCCGCGCCGGCTCCCGGTAGCCCGGTACGCGGCGAGGGCCTCGTCGAACGCGGCGAGCGACTCGTCGAACCGGCCCTGCTCGCGGTGGATCGTGCCGAGCCCGTACGTCGCGTAGGCCAGGCCGGACGCGTCGGAGAGCGTCGACGAAGCCCGCGCGGGCCTGGTCGAGGTAGCGCACGGCCTCGGCGAAGTGGCCCTGCTCACGGCTGACCGTACTCAGCGTGGCCAGTACCATCGCCTCGCCGTGGGCGTCCTTCACCTCGCGAAACGCGGCGAGCGCGTCGTGCAGGTAGCGGTGGGCGTCGCTGAACCGGTCCTGCTCGTACCTGCAGCTGCCCGAGCCCGGCCAGCAGCATCGCCTCACCGCGCCGGTTGCCGGCCCGCCGCGCCGCCGCCAGGCCCGCGTCGTGGGTGCGCCACCACTCGTCGAACTGGTTGCGCACCGCGACCGGGGACGCGACCAGCGCTGCCGCCAGCTCGCACGCGATGCCGTCGAGGTCCATCGCGGCGGCGCGCTCGACCGCCGTGACCAGCCCTGCCTGCTCGGCCTCGAACCAGGCGCCGGCAGCCGCGAGCAGTTCGCTGGCGACGACCGGATCGACCGGTATCTCGGCGGCCGTGTCCCGAGCCAGCCGCAGCACGCCGCTCGGTGCCCGCAGCGCCGACTGGTTGACCAGCCACAGCCACGATCCGAGGACCCGGATGACGGCGGCGTCGCGCTCGTCGGGCGACTCCTCGGCCTCGGCGCACTCGCGCGGCGTACACGCCGAGTAGATCGTGCAGCCGGTACCTGACCTGGCCGGTGGCGTCGAGTCCGGCGGCATCGAGCAGCCGCGCGTCGACCAGGCGCTCCACCACCCGCTCGGCGTCGGGCACCGGCAGGTCGAGCAGCGGCCCGGCGATCCACGGGGCGAAGTCGGGGACGCCGAGCAGCCCGAGCCGCCGGAACGCCGCCTGCTCGACCTCGCCGAGTCCGGCGTAGCTGAGGCTCAGGCTGGCGCGGACCGCGAGGTCGCCCGCGGACAGCTCGTCCAGGCGGCGGCGCTCGTCGGACAGCCGGCGGACGAAGTGCGACAGCGGCCACTGTGCCCGCGCCGCGAGCCGGGCTCCGGCGGTGCGGACCGCGAGCGGAAGGTGGCCGCACAGCGTGACCATCTCCAGCGCGGCGTCTGGCTCGGCGGCCACGCGTTCGGCGCCGGCGACCTGGCTGAGCAGCGTGATCGGCCTCCTCGGACGGCATGACGTCGAGGTCGAGCAGGGTGGCGCCCGCCAGGCCCGCGAGCCGGACCCGGCTGGTGACCAGCGCGGCGCAGCCCGTGTCGCCGGGCAGCAGCGGTCGGACCTGCTCCTCGCTGAGCGCGTCGTCGAGCACGACCAGTACCCGCCGCCCGGCGAGCCGGCTCCGGTACAGCGCGGCCCGCTCCTCGACGGACTCCGGCAGGTCGACGCTGCTCACGCCGAGCGCACGCAGGAACCGGGCAAGCACCTCGCCCAGGCGCGACGGGTGCGGCGGCGCCGCGCAGCGTGGCGAACAGCTGGCCGTCCGGGTAGGACGGTGCGACCTTGCGCGCTGCGTACACGGCGAGTGCCGTCTTACCGGTGCCCGCGGTGCCGGACACCGCACACACCGTCATCGCGGGGGCGTCCGAACCCAGCACGCCGAGGACGTGCTCGACCTGGCGCGCCCGACCGACGAAGTCCGAGGTGGCGGGCGGCAGCTGGGCAGGGGTGGCGGCTCCGGTGTCCACGGTGGCCGGACGCGTGGCGGGCTGCAGGTCGGCCGAGCCGCGCAGCACGGACTCGTGCAGGTCGCGGAGTTCCTTCCCCGGCTCGATGCCCAGCTCGTCGATGAGCGCCTCGCGACCCTCGCGGTACACCGTGAGCGCGTCGGCCTGGCGTCCCGACCGGTACAGCGCGAGCATCAGCTGGCCGCGCAGCCGCTCCCGCAGCGGGTGGGCGTGGACCAGTTCGGACAGTTCGGCGACCAGGTTCTGGGTGAGGCCGGAGGCCAGGTCGGCGGCGATGCGCTCCTCGGTGACCACGAGACGCAGCTCGTCGAGGCGGATGCCGGCCGCGCGCATGAAGGACTCGCCCAGCCCGCCCAGCGCCGGCCCCCGCCAGAGCGCGAGCGCCGCGGCGAACTGTTCGGCGGCCTCACGGTGCCGGCCGGCGGCGGCGGCCTGGCGGCCCTTCGCCGCGTGCGTGTTGAAGCGGGTGAGGTCCACCTCGCACGGATCGACGTCGATGGCGTAGCCCGGGTGCCGGGTCACGATGAGGTCGCGGCCGGAGGGCGGGAACGCTCGCCGCAGTGCGGAGACGTACGTCTGGATCAGCGCCGTCGCGGTGCTCGGTGACTGCTCGCCCCAGACCCCGTCGACCAGCCGGCCGATGGCCACCGGCTGACCAGGTTCGAGCAGCAGCGCCGCGAGGAGTGTCCTGGGTTTGGGGCCGGCGAGGACGAGCCGGCGGTCAGCGTCGAAGACCTCGACGGGTCCGAGGATCCGAAAGTCCATCCAGCCTCCGTCGCGACGTTCGTCAGCGAAGGGGATGGTATCGCCTTGCATCGAATGGGCGGACTCTTACGCGTTTCGGGCCCGATGTCGGCATGCCGACATCGGATGCGCCCCAGCGTGCTCAACGTCGGCATGCCGACGCTCTCCCACACGGGCGCCGGCGGCCGCGCTGATTGAACCGACCCGCTCCGTCGGCCGTTCTGCCCGATACGAGGGGCTCGACGAGGGATGGGACGCTGCGGTGAAGGTGACCAACGGTTGGAAGCGGATCCCGCGAAAGGCACGGATCGGTACCGCCGTGGTGGTGCCGCTGCTGGGTGCCGTGCTGGCGGGAACGGTGGTCGCGAACCTCACGGGTGTCCTGACGATCGGCAACAGCGCGAACAGCGCGACGGCCGGCCAGGACCGCGACGCTCCGGGCAGGGTCGACCCCGAGCCAGAGCCGTTCCCGGACACCCAGCCGGTGCCGCCGCCCCCGTCGCCGTCGCTCTCACCGTCCCCGTCTCCGTCGCCGACCCCCGAGGCTCCCGCACCGCCCCGGCGGGAGCCGGAGCATGCGGTCGAGACCCATCCGGCCGCCGAGAGGCCCGATCCGAGCGGACCGGTGACGTTCCTGGAGGCGCGGCTCGACGGCCGCGGCGAGGTGCCGACCCAGGGCGGCCCGGCGGTGGGCGACCCGGACGGCCAGGCCCGTGCCTGGGTCCGGATCAGCGGGAACCAGCTCTGCTTCTCGCTCGCCTGGCGCAGGCTGGCCGCGGTGACGAACGCGCACATCCACGCCGGTGACGCCGGCCGCAACGGCCCTGTCCAGGTCGGCTTCTTCGACGCGTTGCCGGACAGCCTGCGGGCGGCGGTCGGGTGCGTCACGGACGACCGCTCCAAGCTGGCCAGGATCGTCGCCCACCCCGCCGGCCACTACGTCAACCTGCACAGCAAGGAGGCGCCGGGCGGCGCCGTGCGCGGCCAACTCCGGGCGCTCGCGCACCCCGTCGACCTGCTCGAACCGGTCCGCGGTCCGCTGATCGCGCTGGCCCGTGGCGACCAGGAGGTGCCGGACCGCGGCGACCTCGACGGCGCCGGCACTGGATTCGTGCGGGTCCAGGGCAACGAGGTCCGGTTCGGCATGACGTGGACCGGCATCGCCCCGCCGACCGACGCCCACCTTCACGTGGGGCACGCCGGCGTCGCGGGCGCCGTCGCCATCGGGTTCTTCGCCGCGCCCGCGGGCCTGCCGAGCACGCTGTTCGCCGTGGCGGGCACCGTGCCCGCCGAACCCGGTATCGCGGTACAGATCAACCGCGACCCGGCTGGCCACTACCTCAACATCCACACGAGCGAGTTCCAGAAGGGCGCGATCCGCGGGCAGCTGTTCCGAAGCTGATCGCCCGTGCATCCGAACCGGACTTGCGGTGCAAACTGGGGCATGAGCGTCCGGTATAGGCACGGCTTCCCGACAAGTCCGGTTCGGGGTGGGCCCCGGTTCGGGTGGGGCCCGGTTCGTGGTTGGGGCCGGTCCGGGTTCGGGTGGGCCCGGTTCGGGTGCGGTCCGGTTTCGGGTGGAGGCCGGTCGGGCGGGGCGTGCGGTGATTGGCCCGCTACCTGGTGTTCCTGTGGTGAGCGACACCCCGCGCGGGGTTCCCGCAGCTAGCGGCACCCCTGTGGACCGATCCATGCCGGTCCAGGCGATTTGCCCGACTACGGTCGGCAACTCCCGTCGTTGCTAGCGTCGCCGCCGTCCGGTTGCGTCCATGCGCTGCCGTACGTCACGCGGAGCGCCCTGACCAGGTCGTTTTCGCGTGAACCCTGCCCGGCGACGTCCGGGCACGCCGATCTCTGTGTCAGTGCGCGGGGTGTGACCCACCCCGTGCACCGGCACGCCCTGCACGGGAGGAACACGCACGTGAAGAAGCTGCTGTTGACCGCCGCCACCGCGGTGCTCGGGATCACGATGATCACTGTCGGAGCCACCGCCAACGCCGACGAGGCGCGCCCTGCCGCCGCGGCGCCGAAGGCGATCGTGGGCACCTTCAACGTGGTGGACGCCGAGACCTTCAAGGTCAAGTTCACCGACCCCGCCGACATCGAGCGCGCCAAGGTCGTCCTCGCCGGTGACGAGAACCCGCACCCGATCGGCCGGATCGTCTACGGCAAGTCGGACATCAACGCGCCGTGGTCGTGGCACCTCGCGGAGGCGGGCTGGGCCGACGTGTCCACCGAGGTCTGCGACGGTCTGCCGTCCGACGTGGAGGAGCGCAAGCTCACCTCGGCGTACTTCTGCCCGTGGGGCGCGAAGCTGGTGAAGATCGAGGAGATCCGTAAAAAAACCTAGCCACTCAGGGCGAGGCGTCGGGCCGCGACCGCTGGAGGTCGCGGCCCGACGCGTGTTCAAGGGCGGGCGCCGAGCGCCGCTGACACCTCCCTGGCCGTGTGGATCACCAGGGGAGCGAGCCGCCGCGCCCGTTCCCGGTCCATGTCGAAGACCAGGGCGGACAGGCTGACCGCGCCGATCGACACGCCCCGGTGGTCGATGACGACGGCGGCGAGGCAGCGGGTGTGCAGCTCGTTCTCCTCGTCGTCGAGTGCCCAGCCGCGCGCCCGGGCGGCGGCCAGGTTGTTGAGGAGCGCGTCGGTGGCGGTGATCGTGTGCTGCGTGCGGCGGGGTAACCCGGTGCGTTCGGCGATGGACCGGACCTCCTCGTCGGGAAGTGTCGCGAGGATCGCCTTGCCGATGGCCGTGCAGTGCAGCGGCAGCGAGAGGCCGACCCGGGACCGCATCCGGTACGCCCGGCGCCCGTCCAGCTTGTCGACGTACACGGCCTCGTCGCCGTGACGGACCGCGAAGTGGACCGTGTACCCAGTGCGCTCGCAGAGCATCCGCAGCGACGGCCGGGCCGAGCGGGCTATGTCCGAGTCGTCGCTGGCGCGGCCGGCGAGCGCGAGGAGGCGGGATCCGAGCGCGTAGCCGCGGTCCTCGTCCTCACGGGCCCACTCGAGCGCCACCAGTTCCTGCAGGATGCGGTGGACGGTGGACGTGTGTAACCCCGTGACCCGCGCGATCTCGGAGAGCCGATGCTCCTCGGCGAGCGCTTCGAGAACGGCCACGGTCTTGCCGATGGCGGACGGTGACCGCTGGGGGCCCCGGGGGGATTGGGCTGTCGTGGACTGGACTGTCATCTGGCCAGCCACCCCCCGCCGGCACGCCGGTGACTGATCTCCATCGCAGTGTCCTCCTCGTTGTTCCAGCTAGCGGGAAAGACTTCTCCGCGGCGGGACCTCCGATCACTATGCGCTGGCCGCACACGACTGCGCCAGATCTGTACCGATAATTTGGTATACCAGATGCCAAGATTACCGGAGAATGTCGGACGACAGGTCTAGTCCATAAGGTCAGGGGCATTGCGCGCAAGAGCTGCGAGCGCATCAAGGGCGGCGGCGAGTGGCCCCGGCGGCGGCGTGGAGAGCGCCAGGCGGACGGCGTTGGGTGCGTGGCCCGAGCCGGTGGTGAACGCGGCGGCGGGCGTGACGGCGATCCCGCGCCGGGCGGCGGCCGCGACGAACGTCTCCGCGCGCCACGGTGACGGCAGCTCCCACCAGCAGTGATACGACCGGGGATCGGCCCGGACGGCGAACCCCTCAAGCTTCTCCCGGACGATCGACTGCCGCGCGGCCGCGTCGGTGCGCTTGGCACTCTCGATCGTCGCGAGCGTTCCGTCCTCGATCAGCTGGGTGACCGCCATGAGTGGGAATCGCCGCACGCCCCAGCCGCCCGAACGCAGCGCCGCCGCCACCTGATCGGCGAAGCGTGCAGGCGGCACTACGAACCCGGCGGTGAGCCCGGGCGCGAGCCGCTTGGAGGCGGAGTCGACCAGGATCGTGCGGTCCGGGGCGAGTGCGGCGAGCGGCGGCTGGTCGGCGGCCAGGAACGCGTACACGCCGTCCTCGATCGCGACCAGGTCCAGATCGTGCAGCGTGGCGACGAGTTCGCCGCGGCGCTCGGCCGGCATCGTGACGCCGAGCGGATTGTGCAGGGCGGTCTGCAGGTAGACGGCTTTGAGCGGCGCCGCGGCCCGCAGTGCGTCCGGGCTCAGGCCGGCCTCGTCGACGTCGATCGGCACCACCGCCACGCCGAGCTGCGCCGCGATCGCCTTCGCCACGGGGTACGTGATCGCCTCGACGCCGAGCCGCTCGCCAGGCCGGACCAATGCGGCGATGGTCGCGGCGATCGCCTGACGCCCGTTGCCGGCGAACAGGATCCGGTCGGGGGCCCAGCCGGCGCGGGCGAGCAGGTCGGCGGCGGCGGTTCGGGCGCGCGCGGTGCCGTGGGCGCCGACGGAGGTCAGCGCGCCGGCGAGCACAGTGGCGTCGAGGCTCCTGTGCAGGGCGCGGGCGATCAGCGCCGGCTGCTCGGGCAGGATCGGGACGTTCTGCTCCAGGTCGACGCCGGCCTGCGTGGGTTCGGTGAGCGCCGGAGCGGGCGCGGGCTCGCTCGCCCGGACGAACGTGCCGCGACCGACCTCGCCTACCGCCAGCCCGCGCCGGACCAGCTCGCCGTAGACGCGCGCGGCGGTGGAGGCCGCGATGCGGTGACGGCGCGCGAATCGGCGTTGCGGCTCCAGCTTGTCGCCAGGGCGGAGGCGACCGGCCGCGATGGCGGCGGCGATGCGGTCGGCGATGAGGCGGAAGTCGTCCACGATATTGCTCCGAGGTCATTGTTCTTATTGCACCGAGATATTGCACTGCCTAGCGTGGATCGTGTCAATCACGGGAGGCACTATGAAGACCGCGGAGATCGGCGACATCACCGTCGCGTACGACGACGAAGGCGCAGGTCAGGCCCTGCTGCTGGTGCACGGGCACCCGTTCGACCGCACGATGTGGCGCCCGCAGATCGAGCGGTTCGGCCTCCGGGATCACTCCGGGGTTGCGCGGCCGACGGGCGCGCGTCGCGCCGAGGGTCCGCCGCGCAACCCCAGAGCCACCGCGCAGTGGGCCGAGGGCCCGCGCGCAACCCCGGAGCCACCTCGCAGCGGCGCTGGCGAGTCATCGCGCCTGACCTGCGCGGATATGGCCGTACGTCGGTCGTCCCCGGAAAGACGCTGCTCGGGACCTTCGCCGACGACCTCGCACGGCTCCTCGATCACCTCCACGTGGACAGTGCCGTGATCGCCGGTCTCTCGATGGGCGGGCAGATCGTCATGGAGTTCCACCGCCGGTTCCCCGAACGGGTGCGCGGGTTGGTGCTCGCCGACACGTCGCCGCTGGCCGAGACCCCGGACGGTCGGCGCGTGCGGAACGAACTGGCCGACCGGCTCCTCCGCGAGGGCATGGACCGGTACGCCGCCGAGGTGCTGCCGCGGATGATGGCGCCGACCAACATCGACGGCCGCCCTGACGTCGCCGCGCACGTCCTCGGCATGATGCGCGGCACTCCGGCGGCCGGCGCTGCAGCCGCGCTGCGCGGACGTGCCGAGCGCCCCGACTACGCCGCCGAGCTGCGCCGGGTCACCGTGCCGGTGCTCGTCGTGGTGGGCAGCGAGGACGACTTCACTCCGGTCAGCGACGCCGAACTGATCCGGGACCTGATTCCCGGCGCGATGCTCGCCGTGGTGGACGGCGCCGGTCACCTGCCGAACCTGGAGCGCCCGGAGGCCTTCGACGCGGCGCTCGCCGCCTTCCTCGAACGGCCTCCAGCCCACTTACAGAGAAATTGCAGCGGGACGGGGGAGGCTGTCGCCGCACGGTCCTGAGAGCGGCCCGTACGGATTCCGGATGTCGAGGAGTGGGGCCTGGACATGGGCAGAGGAGGGATCACCACGCGAGGGGGCGTGGGCGAGCGGTGGCCACGACCACCGTGGTGACGGCGCCGCTAACGGGGGCGGGCGCCGCGCCGGCCGCCGGGGGGACGGTCGGCACGGCGCCCGCTAGGGCCGGAGCCACGGAACGTCACACCGCTGTTCGTCGCGAGGAGATTCTCCTCAGGGCACGCCGCTGGGTCCGGGCGGCGGTGCCCTACGACCGTGCCGGTGAGCGCGACGGCTACCGCACGGACTGCTCCGGCTTCCTCTCGTACGCGTGGTGCCTCGACCGGTCCTACACCACCCGCGACCTCGGCCAGGTGAGCTGCCCCATCGCGGTGAACGACCTCTTGCCCGGGGACGGCCTGCTCTGGCACAAGCAGGACGGTGACCAGATCGGGCACGTCGTACTCTTCGCGGCCTGGCGGGACTCCGCCCGCACCGTCGCCGCCGTCTGGGAACTCGCGCCGGGCTGCGCCCGCACCACCTGCTACCACTACCTGCTCGACCTCGCGTGCGTCGGTTACGTACCTGTGCGCCACCACGGGCTGTTACAACCCGCTCCCGGCCGCTCGGGCCCGATCACTCGTAGCTCTGACCGCACACCGTGAACTTGGTCAGCTCGGTCCACGTGAGCCGCGACAGTTGAAGCGGCTCGCACGGCTCCCCGTCGACGACCGCGCCGTCGAATTCGGGCCGCCACCCGCCGAACGAACCCTCGACACCGCACTCCAGGTACGACGGGACGTCGAAGTTGTACCAGGTGACGGGTGTGGGGCGCTGCTCGACGCCGTTCGGCCGCGGTGCCGTGACGCCGTGGTGCCGGTTCGGATTCTGGTAGAGCCCGGCCACACTGAGTTCGCGGATGTCGCAGATCTGGGCGCGCAGCGTGCGGGCCCAGATCGTGAACGCGTCGACACCGTCGGTGAGCGAAAGGTCCTCCTTCGCCCAGAACGGATCGAACGCGGGCACCGGGCCGCCCAGGGCGGTGGTGAGCAGGCCCAGGAACTCGGCCGGGCTGAGACTGCCCTGCTCACGGTGGTCGTAACCGGCCAGCCAGAACGCGCGCAGGAACTCGTCGAGCGTCCGGAGCTGGGCGGGCTCGGACTTACCGAGGGTGACCACGGCAAGGTAGAGGTCGCTGTTGGTCCGGAGGGTTTCCACTCGTCCATGGTGCTTGATGGCGCGCCGGGCCGTCCGGAGATCCGGCGCCTTTGCGGAAGTGTGCGGGATGTTACGGGCTATAGCCGGGACGATCCGCACACTTCGCCGTGGTGCGGCGGACTACGAGGGTCGGCTCCAGCTCGTGCCGCACCGCGCGCTGGCGATCCGCGCCCACACGTTCCAGCAGGCACCGGACCGCGAGCCGACCCATCTCCGCGCGCGGCTGGTCGACGGTGGTGAGCGAGAGCCGCCCCAGTTCGGCGAGGGCCGTGTTGTCGTACCCCACGACCGAGACGTCGGCCGGCACCTGGACGCCGTCCCGTTCCAGTTGCGCCAGCACGCCGGCCGCCACCAGGTCGTTCGCGCCGTAGATGGCGGTGGGGCGGAGGGCGTCGACCAGGAGCGCTGCCGCGCCCTTCTCGCCCGCCTGCTCGGTGTACTCGCCCGAGACCACGCGGATCTGGTCGCTGAGCCCGGCGCCGCGCATCGCCTCTTCGTAGCCGCGCCGCCGCTGGCCCGCCGCTGCGCCGGTGCCGCCGTCGATGTGGGCGATCCGCTCGTGGCCGAGCCCCGTGAGGTGGTCGACGACGAGGCGTCCGGCGGCGGCCTCGTCGATCATGATCGAGTCGACCCCGGCCGAGCGCGTGCGGCGGGTGACCAGCACGATCGGCGTGGACCGCGCGGCCGCCTCGATCGCGGGCGCCGGGATCACCGGCCCGACGAGGATCAGTCCGGCGGTGCGGAACTCCAGCAGGTGCTCCAGGGCCTGGCGTTCGACTTCGACCTGCCGGCCACCCGTGTTGATGATGATGCGCAGCCCGGACGCCCGTGCGGTGGTCTCGATGGAGTCGGCGATCTCGGCGAAGTACGGGTTGTGCAGGTCGCTGAGCATCACGCCGATCGTGTCGGGGTGCCGGCTGGCGAGGTTGCGGGCCATCGCGTTCGGCCGGTAGCCCAGCTCCTCGGCGGCGCGGAGCACGGCGGAGCGGCGCAGGTCGCTCACGTTGCTGGACCCGCGCATGACCAGCGAGACGAGGGACCGCGACACGCCCGCGCGGGTGGCCACGTCGTCCATCGTCGGTCGGGTGCTCGTCTGGTTCATCTGCTCCGTCCGGGTTAGGGCGTGTCTTCAAGGGCCATGCCCTACTGCGCCGGACCCAGACGACGACCGGACTGCGTTGTCGGCACGCCCGGATACAAGAAACGTATGCGGGCGCACCTCCGCCTTGCCGGACGCCGCCTGGCCCTCGGCTCGCTACGGGCGAGCCCTTGAAGGCACGCCCTAGGTGCCAGCATCTTGACACCGTGTGATCCAAGTCGCAATCATTGGAGCGCTCCAACCGTTGGAGCGCTCCAATCCTAGGCCGGAGCGAGGGAGACGGACGCGATGCGTATCGGAGTTGCCGGTGTCGGGCGTATCGGCGCCATGCACGCAGCCAACTTGACCGCTCTCGACGGCGTCACCGAGGTGGTGCTCGCGGACGGCATCGAAGGGCGCGCCGAGCAGGTCGCCGGCGGCCTCGGCGTGAGCGCCGCCGCCACCCTGGAGGAACTGTTCGGCCGGGTCGACGGTGTCGTGATCGCCACCCCCACGAACACGCATCCGGCGCTGGTCCGTCAGGCTCTCGTGGCCAGGGTGCCGGCGCTGTGCGAGAAGCCGATTGCGGGCGAGCGTCACGAGATGCGGCACCTGGTGGAGGAGGTCGAGGCGTCCGGCGTGGCGGTAGTGGTGGGCTTCCAGCGGCGGTTCGACCCGGCGATCGTCGAGCTGAAGCGCCGTCTCGTCGCGGGTGAGCTCGGCGACGTCTACTTGGTCAGCGCCCGCGGTCACGACGCCGAACCGCCGGACTTCGATTACCTGCCCACGTCCGGCGGCATCTACCGCGACCTGCTGATCCACGACTTCGACGCGGTGCCGTGGCTGGTCGGCGAGCCGGTGGTGAAGGTGTACGCGGCTGGCAGCGTCCTGGTCGACCGCGCGTTCGCCGACGCGGACGACGTGGACACCACGGCCGTCACGCTCACGTTCGCCAGCGGTGCGCTCGCCGTGCTGACCGGTGGTCGGCATGATCCGCGCGGCTACGACCACCGCATCGAGGTGCTCGGATCCAAGGACTCGCTCGCGGTCGGTCTCGACCCGCGTACCCCGGTCAGCTCGCTCGAACCGGAAGGACCGCAGGCCAGCCGGAGGGCGTACCCCGGGTTCCCCGAGCGGTTCGCCCGCGCCTACCAGAACGAGATGCGGGTGTTCGTCGACGTCGTGGCCGGTCGGGCGCAGAACCCGTCGCCGGTGCACGACAGCCTGATCAGCCTGGAGCTGGCACTCGCCGCGGAGCGGTCGCGCCGGGAGGGGCGCCCGGTGTCGCTCACGCCCGTCACGGGAGCAGCTCGATGAAGGTTGCGGGTGCGCCGATCTCTTGGGGTGTCTGCGAGGTGCCGGGCTGGGGTGCGGTGCTGCCGCCGCACGAGGTCCTCGACGACATGCGCGCGCTCGGCCTGCACGCCACCGAGCTGGGCCCGCCGGGGTACCTGCCGACCGACCCGGACATGCTCAAGGCGACCCTCGACAAGTACGAGCTGACGCTCGTCGGCGGGTTCGCCGCGCTCGTCCTGCACGACCCGGCTTTTCACGACGCGACGGTCCAGGAAGCCCGGCGGACGGCCGAACTGCTCGACGCCGCAGGCGGGGAGACCCTCGTGCTCGCCGCAGCCACCGGCCGCGACGGGTACGACGGCCGGCCCGCCCTCGCCGACGCCGGCTGGAAGCAGCTGACCGCCACGATCGCCGAGATCACCGACGCTGTCCCGATCGCTACGGCGCTGCACCCGCATGTTGGGACGATGATCCAGACCGCCGACGAGGTCGACCGCCTGCTCGCCAGCTCGCCGGTGCCGATCTGCCTGGACACCGGCCACCTTCTGATCGGCGGCGCCGACCCGCTCGCGCTCGCCGACGCCCACGCCGACCGGATCAGCCACGTCCACCTCAAGGACGTCGACGCCCAGCTGGCCGCGCGGGTGCGTGCCGGCGAGCTGACGTACATGGCCGGGGTGCAGTCCGGCCTCTACAAGCCGCTCGGCGACGGCGACGTGCCGATTGCCGGCATCGTCTCCACACTGGAGTCCGCGGGATACGCCGGGTGGTACGTCCTGGAACAGGACGCGGCGCTCGGCACGGGGGACCAACCACCACACGCTCAACCGCACCGGGACACGGCCCGCAGCCTGGAGTTCCTGGCCAGGATCTGAGCCTCCGTCCCAGCTCACAGGAGGAACCATGAGACCTGCACAACCGGGCCGCCAGCAGCGGCGCGCCAGTGGCGCTGCGGTCAAGCGGCCCGTGAGGAGAGGCCCTGGCCTACTGGCCCTCGTGATGACGGCGGCGCTGGTCGCCAGCGCGTGCACAGGCCCGGAGGGCACCGACAACGACGACAGCTCCGACGCGGCGCCGGCGAGCGGTGACGTCAAGGTCGCCGTCGTGACCCACGGCGGGGCGGGCGACGCATTCTGGGACGTCGTGAAGAACGGCGCCGAGGCGGCCGGCAAGCAGGAGGACGTCTCGGTCACGTACCAGGGCGACGGTGACCCGGCGAAGCAGGCGCAGCTCATCGACGCCGCCGTCGCCGACAAGGTCACCGGCCTGGTCGTCTCGATGGCCAACCCGGACGCGCTCAAGGACTCGATCAGCAAGGCCGTCGCCGCGGACATCCCGGTCGTGACGATCAACTCCGGCCAGGACAAGTCCAAGGAGTTCGGCGCGCTGACGCACGTCGGGCAGAGCGAGACGCTCGCCGGTGAGGGCGCGGGCGCCAAGTTCAAGGCTGACGGGGCGAAGAAGCTGCTCTGCGTGATCCACGAGGCCGGCAACGTCGGCCTGGAGGACCGCTGCAAGGGCGCCAAGACCGTTCTCGGCAACGTCGAGAACCTTCAGGTCGACATCAACAACCTCACCGACGCCACGGCCCGGATGAAGGGCAAGCTGCAGGCCGACGCCAGCATCGACGCCGTCCTCACGCTGAACCCGGCCATCGCGATCGCCGGGCGGGACGCCGTCAGCGAGTCCGGCAAGAAGGTCAACCTCGCCACCTTCGACCTGAACGCCGACGTCGTGAAGGCGATCAAGGCGAACGAGATCACCTTCGCCGTCGACCAGCAGCAGTATCTGCAGGGATACCTGCCGGTGGTGTTCCTCGCGCTGTACGGACGCAACGCGAACACGGTCGGAGGCGGCCAGCCGGTCTACACCGGGCCTGGTTTCGTCACCGCAGAGAACGCCGACAAGGTCGAGAAGCTGGCCGGTGCCGGCACCCGCTGAGTGCGTTGCCGGGGGCGGGCAGCTCCGCCCCCGGCTTGCCGTTAGGAGATACGTATGAGTACCGCCGCTCCCGCGGTCGACGAACGTATCGCACGTACCCCGCTCCTTCCCCGGCTGCTGGCCCGGCCGGAACTGGGCGCGGTGATCGGCGCGGTGCTCGTCTTCGTGTTCTTCGCCGTCGTGACCGAGAGCTTCGCCACGCCGTCCGGGATCGCCAACGTCCTTGACCCGGCGTCGACGCTCGGCATCATGGCGGTCGCCGTCGCGCTGCTCATGATCGGCGGCGAGTTCGACCTGTCGGCCGGCGTGATGACGGCGTCCGCCGGCCTCATCACCGCCGCCCTCTCCACGGAGTGGGGTATGAACATCTGGCTGGCGCTCGCGGTCTCGCTGGTGTTCGCGCTGGCCATCGGCTTCTTCAACGGCTTCCTCGTGATGCGGACCGGGCTGCCGAGCTTCATCATCACGCTCGGCACGTTCCTGATGCTGCAGGGCCTGAACCTCGGCGTCACGAAGCTGCTCGTCGACACCGTGCAGATCCGGGGTATCGCCGACGCCCCCGGGTACGAGTCGGCCGGGTTCCTGTTCGCGTCGACGTTCCCGGTCTTCGGTACCGAGGTGCGGATAGCGGTCGTGTGGTGGATCGTGGTGACGATCCTCGCCACCTGGGTTCTGCTCCGCACCCGCGTCGGCAACTGGATCTTCGCGGTGGGCGGCGCGGCGCCGAGTGCGCGCAGCGTGGGCGTGCCGGTCGCGAGGACGAAGATCGGGCTGTTCATGGCTGTCGCCACCGCCGCTTGGCTGGTGGGGTCGATCAACGCGCTGCGCCAGACGTCGGTGCAGGCGAATGCCGGTATCGGGCTGGAGTTCGAGTTCATCATCGCGGCCGTCATCGGCGGGTGCCTGCTCACTGGTGGGTACGGGTCTGCGATCGGTGCGTCTATCGGCGCGCTGATCTTCGGCATGACGAAGCAGGGGATCGTCTACGCCAACTGGGACAGCGACTGGTTCAAGTTCTTCCTCGGGCTGATGTTGCTCGGGGCGACGCTGGTCAACTCGGTCGTCCGCCGGCGCGCGATGAGGAGTAAAGAATGACGCTCTTGGAAGTGCGCGGAGTCGGCAAGCGCTTCGGCAGTGTGCTGGCCTTGCAGGACATCTCCACGGTGGTCAGCGCCGGCGAGGTGACGTGCGTCCTCGGTGACAACGGCGCCGGCAAGTCCACGTTCATCAAGATCCTGTCCGGAGCGCACGCCCCGGACTCCGGCCAGTACCTGGTCGACGATGCGCCTGCGGGTTTCAGCTCGCCCCGCGACGCGCTCGACAAGGGAATCGCCACGGTCTACCAGGATCTGGCGATGGTGCCGCTGATGTCGATCTGGCGGAACTTCTTCCTCGGATCCGAGCCCACCCGCGGGGTCGGGCCGGTCCGCCGCCTCGACGTGAATGCGGCCAAGCGGATCGCCCGCGACGAGCTGAAGAAGATGGGCATCGACCTGCGCGACGTCGAGCAGCCGGTCGGCACGCTGTCCGGCGGCGAGCGGCAGTGCGTGGCGATCGCCCGCGCTGTCTACTTCGGAGCGCGCGTGCTGATCCTCGACGAGCCGACTGCCGCGCTCGGCGTGAAGCAGGCCGGTGTGGTGCTCAAGTACGTCGTGCAGGCGCGCGACCGCGGGCTCGGCGTCATCTTCATCACCCACAACCCGCACCACGCGTATCCGGTCGGCGACCGGTTCCTGCTGCTCAACCGCGGCCGCGCCATCGGCAACTACGCCAAGGGCGAGATCACCCTCGCAGAGCTGACCCGCATGATGGCGGGCGGCGCCGAGCTGGAGCAGCTCTCGCATGAGCTGGAGGGGGCATCCCCGGAGGCCGCCGCCGAGCTGTCCGCCGAAGCGCGGTGAGCAGCGCGGTGACACCTGACGTGCTGACGGTCGGGCGGGTCGGGGTCGACCTGTACCCCGAGCAGGCCGGGCCGCTCGCCGACGTGCGCACGTTCGGCAAGTTCCTCGGCGGCACGGCCACCAACGTGGCCGTCGCCGCCGCCCGGCTCGGCCGTAGCAGCGCGGTGCTGACGAAAGTCGGCGACGACGGCTTCGGGACGTACGTCCGGAACGCGCTGACCGGGTTCGGCGTCGACCCGTCCTTCGTCGGTACGCACCCGACGCTGCGTACGCCTGTGGTGTTCTGCGCGCTCGACCCGCCCGAGGATCCGCCGCTGCTGTTCTACCGCGAGCCGACCGCACCCGACCTGACGATCGCGGTCGGCGAGCTGCCGCTCGACGCGATCCGGGACGCGGGCGTGTTCTGGGTGACCGGCACCGGGTTCAGCGCGGAGCCGTCGGTGGCTGCCCACCTGGAAGCGTTGCGAGTCCGAGCGCGGCGCGAACACACCGTTCTCGACCTCGACTACCGGCCGATGTTCTGGGAGTCGGCGGAGGCTGCGCGCGCTGCGCTTGAGCCCGTGTTGTCGCAGGTCACGGTCGTCGTCGGCAACCGCGCCGAGGTGGAGGTCGCGGTCGGCACCCCGGATCCGGACGCCGCCGCCGACCGGCTGCTCGAACGCGGCGTCACCCTCGCGGTGGTGAAGAAGGGTGCCGACGGTGTGCTGGTGGCCACTGTGGACGCTCGCAGCACGGTGCCGCCGGTCCCGGTCCGGGTCGTGTGCGGGCTCGGAGCCGGCGACGCGTTCGGCGGTGCGCTGTGCCACGGCCTGCTCGCGGGGTGGGACCCGGCCCGCATCGCCGCCTACGCCAACGCGGCCGGCGCGATCGTCGCGTCCCGGCTGGCCTGCGCCGACGCCATGCCGACCGACGGCGAGATCCGCGCGCAGTTCGAGGGAGCGCGATGAGCGTCAGCGACGCCGCGTACCGGGCCCTGCTGGACACGCGGGCGCGCATGCCGGAGGCGGTCGCGGAGGCCTATGCGCACCGGCGGCGCCGCCCGACGCTGCTCGGAGAGGGCGACACGCTGTTCCTGATCGCCGCCGACCACCCGGCGCGCGGAGCCCTGGCAGTGCACGACGATCCGCTCGCGATGGCCGATCGCCGGGGGCTGCTCGACCGGCTGAGCACCGCACTGGACCACCCCGCAGTCGACGGCCTGCTCGCCACCCCGGACGTCGTCGAGGACCTGCTGCTGCTCGGCGGCGGCCTGCTCGACGACAAGATCGTGATCGGATCCATGAACCGAGGCGGCCTTGCCGGCGCGAGCTGGGAGCTGGACGACCCGTTCACCGCGTACGACGCCGCGAGCATCGTCGAGCGCCGGCTCGACGGCGGCAAGATGCTGCTGCGCCTCGACAACCGGGACGCCGGAACGGTGCCGACGATCGCCGCCTGCGCCCGCGCGGTGAGCGAGCTGGCGGCGGCCGGCGTGATGGCGATGGTGGAGCCGCTGCCGTACACGAAAGACGCCGCCGGCCACGCGGTTCTCGACCGCGACCCGGCCGCGCTGGTGCGTGCCGCCACGGTGGCCGCCGGGCTGGGCACGACCTCGGCGTACACCTGGCTCAAGCTGCCGGCCGTCCCCGAGGCCGCCGCGGCTACGGCGCTTCCCGCCCTGGTTCTCGGGGGTGCGCCGAGCAGGGATCCGGCGGACGATCTGAAGGCCTGGGGCGCAGCGCTGCGCCGGCCGGAGGTGCGGGGGCTGGTCGTCGGCCGGGCGCTGCTCTACCCGCCGGACGGCGACGTGGCGGCCGTGGTGGACGCGGCCGCCCAGGTGCTCGCGACGTGCGGTTCATTCGCGTCCTCAGCGGGCGCACATGAACGGCAGGAGGAGGTCCAGCGATGAGCAAGCTGCATGTGCCGTGGGGGCGGGCGACCGACGGACGTGACCCGCTCGTCATCACGCCCGAGTCGGCGGGCTGGGCGTACACCGGGCTGATCGTCGTCCAGCTGGCGCCGGGGGAGGCGCGGAACGTCGAGATCGACGGCGTCGAGCTGGCGGTCGTCCCGCTGCGTGGCAGCGCCCGCGTGGAGGCTGACGGCACCGTGATCGACCTCGCCGGGCGCGACTCCGTGTTCGCTGCCGTCACCGACCTCGCGTACGTGCCGCTCGGTGCGGCGCTCCAGCTCTCCAGTGCGGACGGTGCCGAGCTGGCACTGGCGACGGCGCGGGCCACGCGGCGGTTCGAGCCCGCGTACGTGCCGGCCAGCGCGGTGCCGGTGGAGGTGCGCGGCGCGGGTCGGGCCACCCGTCAGGTGAACGACCTGCTCGCCCCCGGCTCGTTCGCGGGCGCCGACAAGCTCTGCGTCGTCGAGGTGCTCACCCCGGACGGCAACTGGTCGTCGTACCCGCCGCACAAGCACGACACGGCGGACGACCTTTCCGGCGAGGTCGCCAACGAGGAGATCTACCTCTTCAAGATCGACGGCGAGGGCGGATTCGGGATCCACCGCACGTACACCACGGACGGCGAGCTGGACGAGACCGTGACCGTGCGCGACGGCGACGTGTTCCTGGTGCCGCGCGGATACCACGGCCCGTCGATCGCGGCGCCCGGCCATCACATGTACTACCTCAACGTGCTCGCCGGCCCGCACGACGAGCGCTCGATGGCGTTCTGCGACGACCCCGCGCACCACTGGATCCGCGACTCGTGGGCCGGCCAGGCACCCGACCCGCGCTGCCCGTTGACCCGTTGACCCGCTGACCCCTCGAGTTTCGGATTCTTGAGGGTTCGGGGCCTGCCCGGGACGCCTCAAAAATCCGAAAGTCGACGAGCGTGTCGACGGCGTGAAGGAGCCGACCGTGCGACTCACCGTGGCACAGGCGATCACCCGCTGGCTGGTGGCGCAGCGCATCGAGGTCGACGGTCGCGTCGAGCCGCTGTTCCCCGGCGTCTTCGCCATCTTCGGGCACGGCAACGTGACCTGCCTCGGCCCCGCCCTGTACGAGGTCCGCGACCAGCTGCCGGTGTTCCGCGGCCAGAACGAGCAGGGCATGGCCCTCGCCGCCACCGCGTACGCCAAGGCGAAGCGCCGCCGCCAGATCATGACCGTGACGACGTCGATCGGACCCGGCGCGCTCAACATGGTCACGGCCGCCGGCGTGGCGATGGCGAACAGGCTGCCGCTGCTGATGCTGGCCGGTGACACGTTCGCGTCCCGGGCCCCGGACCCGGTGTTGCAGCAGGTCGAGCACTTCGGCGCCCCGTCGACCACCGTCAACGACGCATTCCGCGCGGTCACCCGGTACTGGGACCGCATCACCCGCCCCGAGCAGGTGCTCAGCTCTCTGCCGCAGGCGCTCGCGACGATGCTCGACCCTGGGGAGTGCGGGCCGGCGTTCCTCGCCCTGCCGCAGGACGTGCAGGGCGACGCGTTCGACGTGCCGGAGCAGTGGCTGGCGCCGACGGTCCACACGATTCCTCGTCCCCGGGCGGACCGTGCTCGCCTCGCCGCGGCGGCAGCGGCGATCACGGCGGCGAGAAGGCCGTTGATCGTCGCCGGGGGCGGTGTTCACTACGCTGACGCGACCGAGACGCTGCGCGCCTTCGCCGAGCGGCACCAGATCCCCGTGGCCGAGACCGTTGCCGGCCGCGCCAGCCTCGCCTGGGACCACAGGCTCAACGCCGGCCCGATCGGTGTCTCCGGCGGCACGGCCGCGAACGCGCTGGCGGCCGAGGCCGACCTCGTCCTGGCCGTCGGCACGCGGTTGCAGGACTTCACCACCGGCTCCTGGACCGTCTTCGGCGACGCGCCGATCGTCGCGCTCAACGCCGCCCGGTTCGACGCGGTCAAGCACCGGGCGCTCGCCGTAGTCGGCGACGCGCGCGAGTCGCTCGCCGAACTGGACCTGGGCACCTACGAGGCCGACCCCGAGTGGGCGGCCGGCGCCGGGGCGCTCACGGCGGAGTGGAACAAGGCCGTCGACGCGGCCGCCGACCCGGCCGCCGCCACGCCCTCGGGTGCCCCGTCGTACGCGCAGGTCCTGGGCGTGCTGAACCGGCACGCCGAACCGGGCGACTACGTCCTCGCGGCGGCCGGCGGCTTCCCCGGCGAGGTGAACAAGGTCTGGCGCTCGCCGGGGATCCGCGGTACCGACGTCGAGTACGGGTTCTCGTGCATGGGCTACGAGGTGGCCGGCGGCTGGGGCGCGGCGATGGCGCTGCCCGGGCGCGACGTCATCACGCTCTGTGGCGACGGGTCGTACCTGATGCTGAACTCCGAGCTGTACTCGTCGGTACTCAGCGGACACAGGTTCACGGTGGTGCTCTGTGACAACGGCGGCTTCGCCGTGATCCAGCGGCTACAGGTGGGGCAGGGTGGCCCCGGCTACAACAACATGGTGACGTCCGACACGCGAGTGGACTGGGTCGCGCATGCCAGGAGCATGGGCGCGAATGCCGCGGAGGTGGACCTCGACGGGCTGCCGGCTGCGCTGGCCCGTGCTCGCGTGTCGGAGGTCAGTTCGGTTATCGTCCTCCGTACCGATCCAGATACCTGGACCGGCGGCGATGCCTGGTGGGAGGTCGGGGTCCCGGAGGTGTCCGACCAGTCCGGAATCGTCGCCGCGCGACAGCGTTGGGAAGAGGGAAAAACACGTCAGCGCCTCGCGTTCTGACACCGTCTCCTACTCTGGACGGAGGGCGGGGCCCGCAACGCGATGGTTTCGCGGGCATCGACCCGCCCGTATGCTCACGGCAACTGAAGCGTGTCGTGGTGACGAAAGGCGAGGTCACGAGTGGAGCGGCCGACCTGGGCACCTGGGGAGATCGACCTGGAGCGGCCCAGCGCCGCCCGCATGTACGACTACTACCTCGGTGGTTCGCACAATTTCGAGGTCGACCGGACCACGGCCCAGGAAGCCATGCAGGCGATGCCCGACATGCCGATGATCATGCAGGCGAATCGCGCGTTCTTACGCCGCGCCGTCCGGTTCCTCGTCGAGGCGGGCGTCACGCAATTCATCGACGTCGGCTCCGGGATCCCTACTGTCGGTAATGTCCACGAGGTGGTCCACGAGATCGACCCGAGCCGTAAGGTCGTCTACGTCGACATCGACCCGATCGCCGTGGCGCACAGCCGCGCGATCCTCGCCGACAACCCGAACGCCACGATCATCCAGGCCGACCTGCTCCGGCCAGACGAGATCCTGGAACATCCCGAGGTGCTCGCCAGGCTCGACCGCGAGCGGCCCACGGCGGTGATGCTGAACGCGGTACTCCACTTCGTCAGCGACTCGGAGGCGCCCGGCGCGATCCTGGCCCGCTTCCGCGACGCGCTGGCGCCCGGGAGCTACCTCTCCATCTCGCACGCCACCGACATCGGCGCGCACGAGAAGGTCGACGAGGCCGTCGAGATCTACAAGCGCACGCCCACGCCGGTGTACATGCGCTCCAAGGAGGAGCTGACCGAGATGTTCAAGGGATGGACACTGGTCGAACCAGGCGTCACGCTGATCCCCCTGTGGCGGCCTGAGACGGACGAGCCCACCGACGAGGCGTACGCGAGGAAGATCAGCATGTTCGGCGGTGTCGGACTCGCCATATGACCCCAAGCCCGGACAGTGCGTCCCCCTCACGTGGCCTGACCTGGGCCACCGCGCCGGCAGGCCGTGAGGGCTTCACGCGTGCCTGGGCAAGGGCGATCCTCGGCACCAGCTACGTCCCGATGGATCCCGGCGAGGTCGAGTTCTACCTCGCCGAGTTCACTGGCCGGCTCGCCGACGCGCTGGTCACCACAGGGCAGTTCAGCACGGTTCCGGCCTTCGACGTGGGTATCGCGCTGGTCGAGAGCCACTTCACCGGTGTCGAGACGCTGAGCCGCACGATCTCGCTGCTCGGGAAGCGTTTCCTCGCGGACCTCCAGGTCGACGCGGAGAGCGACGGCGCGGCGCGGCTCGCCGGCCTCCAAGGTGCGCTCGCCGCCGGATACGCCGACGCGCTGCGCCGCCGCACCCTGGACGAGCAGGAGGCCATCCGGCAGGCGGTGCTGGTCGCGCAGAAGGACGCCGAGCTGGCGCTGCGGGCCAGTGAGGCGCGGTTCCGTGCCGTCTTCGCCGACGCCGCGATCGGCATTGGCCTGGCCGACCTCAACGGCAAGGTCCTCGACGTCAACCAGGCGCTGGCCGACATGCTCGGGTACACGGTGGACGAGCTGATGGTCAGCACCCCCACGGACTTCGTCCACCCGGACGACGCTCCCGACGTGTGGGAGATCTACGGGCAGCTCGTGCAAGGCCAGATCGACCACTTCCGCATGGAGAAGCGGTACTTCCGCAAGGACGGCGAGGTCGTCTGGACCGACCTCACCGTGACGCTCATCCGCGACGAAGCCGGCGTCGGGCGCTACATGGTGGCGATGTTCGAGGACATCAGTGAGCGCCACCTCCTGCAGAGCCGCCTGCGGCACCAGGCGCTGCACGACCCGCTGACGAACCTGCCGAACCGGGCACTCTTCTACGAGCGGCTCACCGCCCTCTTCGACGACGCCGAGCCGGGCGCCCGGCTCGCGCTCTGCTACCTCGACCTCGACGGGTTCAAGGTCGTCAACGACAGCCTCGGCCACGACGTCGGCGACCAGCTGCTGGTGGCCGTCGCCGACCGCCTCGACCGGTGTGTCTCCGGCGCCGGCCACCTGGTTGCGCGCATGGGCGGCGACGAGTTCGTGATCCTGCTTGAGGGCACCGCGGGCACCGAGGAGGCCGTCGCCATGGCGGACGCGGTGCTCGGAACCCTCGACGCGCCCGTGCAGATCGGCGGCCACGACCTCGCCGTGTCGGCGAGCATCGGCATCGTCGAGCGGGAGGTCGCCGGAAGCAGCCCGGCCGACGTCATCCAGGCCGCCGACATCACGCTGTACTGGGCGAAGTCCGACGGCAAGGGTCGCTGGGCCCTGTTCGACTCCGACCGCAACGCATCCGAGATCGCCCGGTACAGCCTGGCCGCGGCGATGCCGGCGGCGCTGGAGCGGGGCGAGTTCTTCGTCGAGTACCAGCCGCTGGTGCGGCTCTCGGACGGCGCGTTGCTCGGCGTCGAGGCGCTCGTGCGGTGGCGGCACCCCAAGTTCGGGCTGCTCGCACCGAATCGTTTCATCGACCTCGCCGAGGAGACTGGGCTGATCGTGCCGCTCGGCCGCTGGGTGCTGGAGCAGGCGTGCCGCCAGGCCAGCGCGTGGCAGGAGGCGTTCCCCGAGTCGCCGATCTTCGTCAGCGTCAACCTCGCGGTGCGGCAGTCCCGCGACCCTGGCCTGGTCGACGACGTGAAGAGGATCCTCGCCGAGACCGGCCTCGACCCGTCGCGTCTCCAGCTCGAACTGACCGAAAGCGCGATCATGGGCACCGCCGACGAGTCACTGGACGCCCTGCGCGCCCTGTCCGACGCCGGCATCCGCATCGCCATCGACGACTTCGGCACCGGCTACTCCAACCTCGCGTACCTGCGGCACCTGCCCGTGCACGTGCTGAAGATCGACGGGTTGTTCGTCGAGGGGCTGCGGTCCGTCGACGATCCCGACCCTGTCGACGGCGAGATCGTGGCCACCGTCGTCTCACTCGCCCACGTCCTCGAACTCACCGTCACCGCCGAGTGCGTCGAGACCGGAGAACAGGCGGAACGGCTGCGCGGGATCGGCTGCGACGCCGGCCAGGGGTGGCTGTTCGCGCGTGCGGCCGCCCCCTGCGAGATCGACCGGCTGCTGCTGGAGGCCAAACCGCTCGGCCACCCGTCGTAAGACATCCGTTACGGTCTACGCGCCCGTGATGGCGTTGACTAGGGACATGCCTCTGTTGCGAACGTGGATCCGCCGGCCGGTCACCTGGATCACGGTCGGCGTGCTGGTGGTTCTGGGCGGTGTGGTCGGGCTGGCGCTGTTCCAGCCGTGGAAGCTGTGGGTGGACGAGACGGTGGACGAGGCGGTGCCGGCGGTCGCGCTACCGTCGCCGCCGGTGTCGTCGCCCTCGGCGCCTACCGGGCCCAGCGTGGTGGCCAGCGGCGACTTCATCACGCACGAGCACGCCACGACGGGCCGTGCCGTGGTGCTGCGGCTCGCGGACGGGAGCCGGGTGCTGCGGCTGGAGAACCTGAACACGTCGAACGGACCCGACCTGCACGTCTGGATCACCGATGCGCCGGTCAAGCAGGGCACCGCTGGCTGGCGCGTGTTCGACGACGGCGAGTACACCGCGCTCGGCAAGCTCAAGGGGAACAAAGGCAGCCAGAACTACGCGCTGCCGGCCGCCGTCGACCTGGCCGAGCTGAACAGCGTGACGATCTGGTGCGACCGCTTCAACGTGTCCTTCGGGGCAGCTGCGCTGACGGTGGCCTAGTTCGCCGAGTTTCGGATTCTTGGGGGTCGGCGGTCGCCGGAACCCCCAAGAATCCGAAACTCAACGAGAGCGGCGGAACGCCACGGTGATGGCCGCGGTGGCGGTCGCGCCGAGCACCGCGCAGGTGATTCCTGTGCCGGCAGCGGGCACCTGCCGCAGCAGCACCGACACGAGCAGCCAGATCGCGCCGCCGAGGAGTAGCCCGACCCCGCCCGCCAGCACGGGTCCGGTGTGACGGCGCCGCCCCCGGCGTACCGAACGGACGATCGACTCCAGGTAGGACAGTGCGAACAGCACCAGGAGGACGCTGCCGGCGCCCATGACGCTGAGCAGCGGGGTGCGGTCGGGCTCGACGGTGAACCGTTGCGTCACGGTCTGGTCGCCGCGGCGCAGCTCGACCTCGCCGGACACCGCGCCGCCGGCGACCCAGCGCGCATACGGCGGCGGTTCGACGGTGGCCTCCCAGCGCTCGCTGTTCGCGGTGGCTGGGCCGGTCGATTCGCCGAGCGGGATGCCGGCGGCGGAGAGCCGGACAGTGGCGGTCAGCGGGCCGGTGCCAGCGGGTGCTCCGGCGCCCTTGAGGCTCAGGTCGCTGGTCAGGTCGGCGGTGACGGGTGCTGCCGCGTTCGCGCCGCCGACCGTGAGGCCGCCGGTGCGCTCGGCCGGCGCCGGCCAGGCGATGGCGAGGAACACGGTGAGGGCAAGGGCAACCGTGGCGACCAGCGCGGGCACCAGCGGCGACGTCGGCTTGCGGAGCACCGTGCCGGCGCGGACCAGCGACGCCCCGTCGAGGTCGTCGAGGCCCATCGTCCTGGTGCTGGTGACATCCTGCGGGCGGACCAGCGGCAACCGGACAGTGCGGGTCTCGGCCTCGCCCGGCCGGGCGGCGGCGATCGCCACTCTGGGCGAGAGCTGGACCGGAACGCCGGAGCGTTCCAGCCAGCCCGGTCCGAACGTATCGGCGGCGGCGCCGGCCAGCGCGACCGCGAACGCCTCGGCGTCGGGGTGGCGGTCGCTCGGGTCGCGCGCGAGGCTGCGCATGACCACGGCGCCCAGGGCGGCGGGTACGGCGTCGCCGATGGGGTGTGGATCCTCGTAGACGTGCCGGCGGACCATCGCCAGCGCGTCGCCGTCGCGGACGTACGGCAGCGAGCCGGCGAGCAGCTCGTACAGGACGGTGCCGGCGCCGTACACGTCGGCGGCCGCGCTGAGCCGCTGACCGAGCGCCTGCTCCGGCGCGATGTAGGCGGGGGTGCCGAGCACCTCGCCGGTGCTGCTGACCAGTGTGGCGCCCTCGCTGATCACCTGCGCGATGCCGAAGTCGGCCACCTTCAGCGCGCCGGCGGCGGTGAACAGCAGGTTCTTCGGCTTCACGTCCAGGTGCAGCACGCCGGCCCGGTGTGCGGCATGCAGCCCGGCGAGCATGGCCAGGCCGATCGCGCACGACTGCTCGATGTTCAGGCCGCTGCCGTGGAACCGATCCCAGACGGTGCCGCCGTCGAGCCGCTCCATGACCAGCGCGTTCACCGACTCCGCCCGGACGTAGTCGTAGACCGGGACGATGTGCGGATGGTCGAGCCCGGCCAGCAGCCGCGCCTCGTGGTCGAAGCGGGCGCTCATCGCCGGATCGCCGGCCATCGTGGCGGGCAGCTGTTTCACCGCGACCTGCCGCCCGAGCGCACGGTGGGTCGCGGCGTAGACCACGCCCATCGCACCCTCACCGAGGACGCCACCCAGCTCGTACTGGGGGAGCGCGGTGGTGACGATCGTCGGCGCGGTCATGCGGCACCGCCCTGCGGTTCGGCGAGGACGGCCGTGTCCCGCTCCAGGCCGCTAGGCCCAGTTCCCTGCGCAGTGTCAACGTCCGGAGCGGGCTCGTCGGGGTTGGGGGTGAGGTAGCCCAGGGCGAACGCGACACCTGCCGCCGCCAGGACCAGGGGGATCTCCGCGATCGGCGCGGGAGCGACCAGCCGCAACACCGACAGCGTGATGACCGTCGTCAGGCCCGCGCCGACGCCGCCGGGCAGGAATCTCAGCGCGCGCCGCCAGCGGTTGGCGGGCAGCCGCTGCCGGGCCAGCGCCAGGAACGCGGCGCCGAGCGACAGCGCCGTCATCAGCAGGACGGCGATACCGAACAGTCCGTAGACCGAGACGAGCGAGCCCTGGACGTCGGCCGTGGCATCGCTCGCGGCCAGCACGCTGCGCTCGGCGTCGAGCAGCGAGATCTCCGCTGGCAGCAGGCCCGTGACCTGGTTGCTCAGGTCGGACAGGTCCAGGCTGAAGATCTGGGTGGCGGACTCGCCGGGCGGAACCGTGAGCGCCACCGACGTGTCGTAGGCGAAGAACGTGAGGCCGAGCGCGGTGCCAGAGAGCCGCACGGTGCGGATCTGGACCGGCTCGTCACCAGGGTTGCGGACCTTCAACTCGACCTCGGTCGGACGGTCCGGGTCGAGCGTGAACCGCTTCCCGGTCAGCGCCTGACCGTTGATCCGCGCGTCGAGCTGGAGGTTGTCATCGGCCGCGATCGCAGCCGGAGTCACCGACAGTAGTGAGGCGAGAACAATCGCGCTAAATGTCGCGATGCGACGGATCACAGATGCCTTCCCAGGTAGGCGCGGTGGTGCGCTGAAGAAGCTACACTGCGCCGACGGTCCGGCGAGGACGAATCTCAGCAGGAGTGGTGACAATGCGTGGTCGCTTTCGGGCGCTTGCGTTACTGGGCGCCGCGGTAGCGGCCGTGACCAGCGGCTTTCTCGCGGCGCCGTCACCGGCGTACGCGGCGGAGCTGAAGCTCTCCCCGGACAGTGGCCCGCCCGGGAGTGGATTCACGGTGTTCTTCGGCGGCTTCACGCGCAGCACGAAGTGCCCGATAACCGTGTTCTGGGACAAGAACGTGCTCACCACCACGGACGGGACGCCGACCTCCGTGGAGGTCTCCGTCCCGAGTGGAGCCACCGTCGGCACGCACCTGGTGGTGGCCCAGCAGACCGGCGGTTGCCAGGACGTGGCCAGGGCGCAGTTCGAGGTGACCCCACCCGTGCGACCCACGCCGCGGCCGACGCCGACCAAGACCGTCCCGCCGAAGCCCAAGCCGACGACACCGCCGCCGACCACGCGTCCGGCGAGCCCCGGCGTGCCCCCGACCCGCGATCCGGGGACCCCGACGCCCGCTCCCGATCCGACCCCCACGCCTTCGCCGACGCCGTCGCCGAGCACCTCGGTGACCCCGTCGACCTCGCCCGATCCGGCGAGTGGCGCGCTGGTACTCGACCGCCCCAATGCGCGCCCAGGTGAGCCGTTGACCGCCACCGGGTCGGGTTGCACGCCGAACGCGCCGGTCGTGCTCACCTCTGACGAGTACCAGGTCGGACTCGCCACCGCCGACAGCACCGGGGCGTTCACGGCCCCGGTGCAGTTCAGCCGGCTTGATCCGGGTCGTCGGGTGGTCACCGCCACGTGCGGCGCCGTGCTGACGACCGAGGTCGACCTCATCGTGTCCAGCTCCACCAGCGGTCAGGCGGGCACCGTCGTGGTGCTGATCTTCTTCGTTCTCGTCGGGATCGCGCTGCTGCGCTGGCAGTACAACTCGGCGCGCCGCTGACCGTTGTGCGGTTCGGGCGCGACCTCAGCGGTCGCATTCGAACCGCAGCAGGTCGGCGAGGAGGCGGCGAAGGATCCCGATGCCGTCGGTGGTGAGGATCGACTCGGCGTGGAACTGGATCCCCGCGAACCCGTCGCCGCGGATCGCGTGCACCTCGCCGCTCACCGGATCGGCGCACACCTCGATGTCCTCCGGCGCCGCTGTTCGCGGCCGGCGCTCGGCGCTGTTCCGCGCGCTTTGCGGCTGTTCGGGGAAATCGCGCGGCAGGGGCCCCGGTTCGCGCGCGATTTCCGCGAACACGTGCCGTGAACGTGCAGTAGAAGCCCGCCCGCTCGACCCGCCCGAACAGCTCGATCTCGCGCTGGGTGCCCTGGAGCGGCGCGTCCTTCGCGACCAGCTGCATGCCCAGGACGTCGCACAGGATCTGGTGCCCGAGGCAGACGGCGAGCAGCGGTTGGCCCTGGTCGAGGGTGTGCTCCACCAGGTGACGCAGCGCCGCCATCTTCGGCACGCTGAGATCGCGCGGATCGCCCGGGCCAGGACCGGCGACGACCAGGTCGTAGCCGTCGGTGCTGGTCACGGCGGTCCACGGCCGGCGGTCGACGGTGACGCCGAGCGTGCGGAGAAGGTGCGCGAGCATCGCGGTCCAGCCGTCTTCGGCGTCGACGATCAATGCGCGGGGAGCTGCGTCGTGGGCGGCGTGGTCCTGCGGCTCCAGCCAGAACGGCGCGAGCGCCGCATTGCGCGCGCTCAGGGCGGCAACGACGCGGGGATCGTCGGCGAGCCGCCGCCCGCCCGCGCCACCCCGCCCACTTTCGGACTTTTGAGGGTTCTGAATCGATGCGGAACCCTCGAAATTCCGCAACTCGACGGGGGCCGGCCTGGCGGCGCATCCCAGGCCCAGCACGCTCAGCACGCCGGAAGCCTTGGCGTAGGTCTCGGCGACCTCGTCCGCAGGCCGGGAGTGCCGCACCAGCGTGGCGCCGACCGGCAGCGTCGCCCGCCCGGACGGATCCAGGTACAGCGTGCGGATGAGGATCGGCGCGTCCAGCGTCTGCGTGCCGTCGGGGCCGCGTCCGATGAGCGCCAGCACGCCGGCGTAGTAGCCGCGCCCGTGTGGCTCGTAGCGCCGGATTACGCGGCACGCGTTCGGCACCGGGCTGCCGGTGACCGTCGCGGCGAACATCGTCTCGCGGAGGATGTCGCGGACATCGAGCCCGCTGCGCCCCTCCAGCACGTACTCGGTGTGCGCGAGGTGCCCCATCTCCTTGAGGAACGGACCGTGCACGCGCCCGCCCTCCTGGCAGACGGCGCTCATCATCTTGAGCTCCTCGTCGACCACCATGTACAGCTCCTCGACCTCCTTCACGTCGGCGAGGAAGCGCAGCGCGCCGTCGACGTCGGGGCCATCGGCCGGATACCGGTACGTGCCGCTGATCGGGTTCATCACGACGGTGCCGCCGCTGGCCGTGACGTGGCGCTCGGGCGTGGCGCCGACGATCGTCTCGCTGCCGGTATGGACCAGGAACGTCCAGTACGCACCGGTTTCCCGGGTGAGCAACCGCCGGAACAGCGTCAGGGCGGTGGCGATCGAGTAGTCGGCGAGCGTGGCGTGGAAGTCGCGGCGGATCACGAAGTTCGCGCCCTCGCCGCGCCCGATCTCGTCCGTGATGACCCGTTTCACGATCGCCGCGTACGTCTCGTCGTCGACGTCGAAGCCGTCCGCGTCCGCGCGAACCGGCACGTCTGGCAGCGTCGCGGGGTCGAGCATCTGCCGATCGCGGATCAGTAAGCAGCGCAGCGGCGTGCCGTCGTCGTGGCAGTCGATGCCGACCTCGCTGAGCTGGCGGAACGGCACGAGCGCGAGTACGTCCGGGTGCGTTTCGAGCGGGATGTCGGCGAGCCGGGCGACGTCGACGACGTCACCGGTGAGCAGTTCGACTCCGGGTGCGCCCTCGCGGCGGAGGAGCGCGAACGGTGCTTCGAGGTTCATGGGTGTCTCCTGACGGTGCGGGGAGCCACGACACCGAGGAGGGAACGCCGGACCTGCGAACGGCCGCCCCGGTGGGCGGCCGTCGAGTTCGGATTATGCGAACACGCGGGAGGGATGGCCGCCGTCAGAGGGCTGCCACCACCAGTTCAGTCGCGCGAGCACGAGCACACCGTACTGGATTATCCGGCGGCTGAGTGGGCAGAAGAACGGCATGATCGAACGCTGGTACTCGACCGCAGCCATCTACTGCCTGGACGTGGAGACATTCCAGGATTCCAACGGGGACGGGATCGGGGACCTGCCGGGGTCTGATCAGCCGCCTCGACTACCTCGCCCGTCTCGGCATCACCTGCCTATGGCTCAAGCCATTGCATCCGTCGCCCGGCCGCGACGACGGGTACGACGTGACCGACTTCTTCAACGTCGACCCGCGGCTCGGCACGCTCGGCGACTTCACCGAGCTGCTGAACGAGGCCCGGAACCGGGGCATCCGCGTGATGATCGACCTCGTCGTCAACCACACGTCCGACGAGCATCCGTGGTTCCAGTCGGCCCGCGCGAGCAAGGACAGCCCGTTCCGCGACTGGTACGTGTGGTCCGACACCGAGCCGCCCGACCGGTACCAGGGCATGGTCTTCCCCGGCGAGCAGAAGGAGACCTGGTCCTACGACCGGAGCGCGCGAGCCTGGTACTACCACCGGTTCTACGACTTCCAGCCCGACCTCAACTTCGGCAACCCGGCCGTCGTGGCGGAGGTCAAGAAGATCCTCGGCTTCTGGACGAAACTCGGCGTGTCCGGATTCCGTATCGACGCGGCGCCGTTCATCATCGAGCAGACCGTGCCGGGCGAGTCGGAGTCGCCGAAGGAATTCGGCCTCCTCACGGAACTGCGGCAGCACCTGTCGTGGCTCCAGGGCGACGCGGTCTTCCTCGCCGAGGCGAACGTCGAGGCCCAAGAGCTCCCGCAGTACTTCGGCGACGAGGGCGGCTCAGCGAACCGGCTGCACATGCTGTTCGACTTCATGCTGAACGGCCGGTTGGTGCTGGCGCTCGCGCGGAAGGACCCCGAACCGATCCTCGAAGCGCTGATGGACACGCCGAAGCTGCCGCCCGGCGCCCAGTGGGCGACGTTCCTCCGCAACCACGACGAGGTGGATCTCAGCCGGCTCACGAACGACCAGCGCAACGACGTGTTCGCCGAGTTCGGACCGGATCCCGAACAGCAGCTCTACGGGCGCGGCATCCGGCGCCGGCTCGGCCCGATGCTCGGCAACGACCTGCGGCGGATCAAACTGGCGTATTCGCTGCAGTTCACGCTCCGCGGCACGCCGGTGCTCCGGTACGGCGAGGAGCTGGGCATGGGCGAGGACCTGTCGCTGCCCGAGCGCAACGCGATCCGCACACCGATGCAGTGGACCGCCGACGCCAACGGCGGCTTCTCGACGGCGCCCCAGGACAAGCTGATCCGGCCCGTGATCAGCGGCGGCGAGTACGGGTACGAGCGGGTCAACGTCACCGCGCAGCGCCAGGACCCGGAGTCGCTGCTGCAGCTGGTTCGAGCGCATGATCCGGACACTGCGCGAATGCCCCGAGGTGGGCTGCGGCTCCTGCGCTTCCGTCGACATCGAAGAGGCACGGCGCGTGCTGGTGCACCGCGCCGACTTCGCCGGCGGTGCCGTGCTGTTCGTCCACAACCTCGGCGACGACGACGCGACGCTCGACCTGAGCCAGCTCGGCGACCATGACCAGAAGCCACTCGAACTGTTCGCCGACCAGGAGTACGAGCCGGTGGACGACAAGCTGGCCTCGGTGACCGTGGCCGGCGGTGGCTACCGCTGGATACGCCTGCGGGAGATGACCATCACCGGGCCCTAGGCCTCACAGAACGATCACCGTCTTGCCGTTCGCCAGGCCGGCGCGGATGCGGGCCAGCGCGTCCGGCGCCGCGTCGAGCGGCACCTCCGCCTCGACCGGCACCTCCAGCGTGCCCGCGACGACCGCTGCGGCGAGCCGGTCCAGCTTGTCCGCGCTCGCCTTGGCGTTGACGTTGAGGCCGCGCACGTCGCGTTTCGCCAGCGCGTCGACGTCGGCGACGAACACGGTGGTGACGGCGGTGCCGCCCGGGCGGACGAGCGCGGCGTTGGCCGCGAACGTGTCGGCGTCGCTGACGACGTCGATGAGAGCGTCGATCCCGGTCGGGACCTGTTCCGCGACCGGTGCCTGATGGTGGTCGACGAGCTCGGCGGCACCGTACCGGAGGATGCGCTCGGCGGCGTCAGGACCAGCGGTGGCGATGACCCGGGCACCGGCAGCCGCGGCGAGCTGGGTGGCGAACGAGCCGACACCGCCCGTGGCGCCGACGATGAGCACGGTCATGCCGGGGCCGGCGCTCACCTCCTCGACCAGCGTCAGCGCAGCCATCCCGGCGGTGGGCACTGCAGCGGCGACGGCGGCCGACACCTCAGCAGGCAGCGTGGTGATCGCCTGCGACTCGGGCACCACGACGTACTCCGCGTAGGTGCCGGTGCCGACGGGGGCGTGGAAGAACTGCCCGAAGACGCGGTCGCCGGGGGAGAATCGCGTGACGCCGTCACCCGCCTTGGCGACCACGCCGGCACCGTCCACACCGAGAATCAGCGGGAACGTGTGCGGCATCGCGCCCTCCAGCATCCCGTCCGCGACCTTGCCGTCGAACGGGTTCACGCCGGCTGCCTCCAGCCGTACCTGAACCTCACCAGGCCCTGGCGTAGGCGTGGGCACCTCCACCAACTCGGGCGACGCTCCGAAGCTCGACACCGCTACCGCACGCATGCCGCTCAGCCTAGTGTCCCGGTATGCAGAAGTACGTGATCATGGGCGTGCAGGGCAGCGGCAAAGGCAGCCAGGGTGCGCTGCTGGCGCATGACTTCGACCTCGTGCAGATCAGCGTCGGCGATGTCTTCCGCTGGCACGTGCAGAACCACACCAAGCTGGGCGCGCTTGTCCGCCGGATCATGTCGGCGGGCGAACTCGTCGGTGACGACCTGGTCGAGTCGGTCGTCCGGGAGCGGCTGGAGCTGCACGACTGGAACTACGGGTTCATCGTGGACGGGTTCCCGCGCAACCGGCGCCAGGCGGAGTTCTTCCTGGAGAGCTACGACATCGACGGCGTGATCCACCTCGACCTGCCCGACGCGGAGGTGTGGCGGCGCGTGCTGGCCCGCCGGCTCTGCTCGCGGTGCGGCCTCGACTACAACCTGATCGCGCACCGTCCCAAAGTGGAGGGTTTCTGCGACGTGTGCGGCGGCGAACTGGTGAGCCGCGAGGACGACACACCCGACGCGCTGACCGCCCGCATACGTGACTACCACGGCAAGACCGACCCGGTGCTCGATCTGTTCCGCCGCAAGGAGTACGTGTTCACCGTGGACGCCCGCCCGACAAGGTGTCGGTGCAGCAGGAGATCCGCAAGCAGCTGAACCTCCCGCCGTACGAACAGTGACGACCTGCGAACTGTCGGGGAAATGGCGGTATGGGGCGTCCGGTTAGAGGACCAGCTGCCCTGACAGTCGGTTCAGCTCGGCCGGCCCCTACTCCGGCCAGCTGATCTGCCCGGAACGGTAGAAGTTGACGCCCAGCGCCGTCCAGCGTGGCCCCTGGGCGGCGAGTCGCGAGCCGAACTGGTCCCAGTCGCGATGTTCGACGGGTGACCAGCCGATCTCGGCGATCGCGGGCAAGCGCGGGAACGCCATGTACTCGACGTCGGAGATGTCTTCGAGCGTCTCGCTCCAGATCGGCGCCTCGACGCCGAGTAGCGCGTCCTCGCCGATGCCGGTGAGCAGTTCCGGCGGCTCCCACTCGTACGCGTCGCGCACCTCGACGAAGCCGGCCCATTGGAGGCCGAGCTTGCTGTCCTCGTCGTACTTCATGTCGAGGTAGGCCTTGGAGGCCGGCGACAGGATCACCTTGGCTCCGCGCTTCACGGCCTCGGCGACGGGTTCGGACGGCGCGTTGATGTCCCAGTACTGGGCCACGGTGCCGGCCGGCAGCTTGGCCGGCGCGATCTCCTGCCAGCCGATGGTGCGCTTGCCGTGCTTGGCGACGATCTTCTCGACCCGCTCGATGAACGCGACGTACTGGTCGGGCGCGAGCGTCTTCACCTCGTCGCCGCCGATGTGCAGGTGGTCGCCGGGGGTGAGCGCCGCGACCTCGCCGATCACGTCGTCGAGGAAGTCGTAGGTGATCTCCTTCTCGACGGCGAGCGAGCTGAACCCGACGTCGATGCCGGTGTAGGTGTCGCGCGCCTTGCCGTCGGCGTTGAGTTCCGCGTACGACGCCAGCGCCGCGTTGGTGTGCCCCGGCATGTCGATCTCGGGGACGATCGTGATGTACCGCTCGGCGGCGTACTGCACGAGCTCGGCGTACTGCTCCTGCGTGTAGAAGCCGCCCCTGCCGCCGCCGACGGCGGTGCTGCCGCCGATCTCGGTGAGCTTGGGCCACTTCTTGATCTCGATGCGCCAGCCCTGGTCGTCGGTGAGGTGCAGGTGCGAGGACGTTGATCTTGTAGAGCGCGATGGTGTCCAGGTACTTCTTGATCTCCGCGACGCTGAAGAAGTGCCGGGCGACGTCGAGGCCGGCGCCACGCCAGGCGTAGCGGGGCTCGTCGATGATCGTGCCACCGGGGATCCGCCACGGTCCGTCCTGCTTGGAGCCGCTCTCCACCCTGGCCGGCAGCAGTTGTCGCAGCGACTGCACGCCGTGGAAGACGCCCGCCGCGCGCCGCGCCTTGAGCGTCACGCCCTCGGCGGTGACCGTCAGCTCGTACCCCTCGTCGCCGCCGGGTGCCGCGTCGTCGATGGCGAGAGAAATCGTGTCTCCGGGGACGATGCCACCGGTCGGGCCGGTCTCGACGGGGAAGCCCGTGGAGCGGCGCAGGAGCGCGGCGAGCTGCTCGCCGATACGCCCAGCGTCGGTGCCCGGGGGTGCGACGATCCGGGTGGCCTCGGTGATCTCGAAGCTGACGCCTTCGGCGGGGGTGACCGAGGCGGGGGCCGGGATGACGCTGCGCTCCATGGATACCTCTCTCGGCGCGGACGGCCTGTCCTCGGCGCAGGCGACAAGCGTGGCGAGGACAAGCAGCGGACCCAGCAGCCTCCCGCGCCGGTGGCTCCGCGCTTCGCTCGTGGCGAGGATGCGGTCGCCGGCGCGGGGGGCTGCCGGTGGGTTCACACCGGGGACGCTACCAACTTTGGTCTAGACCCTTCTAGGGTTGCCGCCGTTGGGCTCAGATCTCCTGCACGGATCCCGCGTACATGTCGTCGAGCAGTTGGCGGTACCGATCCTCGACCTTGCGCCGCTTCAGCTTCAGGCTCGGCGTGAGGTCGCCCTCCTCCACCGTGAGGTCGCGGGGCAGGATCGCGAACGACTTGATCGTCTCCCAGCGTTGCAGCCGCCCGTTCAGCTCCTTGACGTGGCCGTCGATCAGGTCGCGCACCGCCGGCTCGGTCACCAGTTCCTCGTACGGCTTGCCGGCCAGCCCGTTCTGCGCGGCCCAGCCGGTGATCGCCTCCGGGTCGAGGCTGATCAGCGCCGTGCAGAAGTTGCGGCCGTGGCCGTGCACGATGATCTGGCTGACGTACGGGCTGATGGCCTTGAACTGCCCCTCGACGTAGCTGGGCGCCACGTACTTGCCGCCCGAGGTCTTGATCAGGTCCTTCTTGCGGTCGGTGATGCGCAGGTGGCCGCCGTCGTCGAACTCGCCGATGTCCCCGGTGTGGAACCAGCCGTCCGACTCCAGCACGTCGGCGGTCTGCTGGGGCAGGTTGTGGTAGCCGCGCATGACACCGGGGCTGCGCACCAGGATCTCGCCGTCCTCGCCCAGCTTGACCTCGGTGCCGTCGAGCGCCGTGCCGACGGTACCGATGCGGTTGTCGTCGTGGCGGTTGACCACAGTGGACGCGCTGGTTTCGGTGAGGCCGTAACCCTCCAGGATCGGCATCTGCGCGGCGTCGAAGAAGGTGGCGATCTCCGGGGCGAGCGGCGCGCTCCCGGACACGAAGCCGCGTATCTTGCCGCCGAAGCGTTGCCGCAGCTTGGAGAAGACCAGCTTGTCGGCGAGTCCGTACTGGAACGCGAGCGCGCCGCTCGGCTTCTTGCCGGCCTGCCGCAGCGCGGACACCTCCTTGCCGACGCCGACGGCCCACGTGAAGATCTTGTACTTGAGCCCGCCGGCCTCCTTGGCCTGCGTGACGACCCGGTTGTAGACCTTCTCGAAGATGCGCGGCGCGGCGGCCATGATCGTCGGCTGGATCACCGGCAGATTCTCGATGATCTTGTCGATACGCCCGTCGACGGCCATCTCGAACCCGACCGTGAACTGGCCGGTGAGCAGCACCTTCCCGAACGAGTGCGACAGCGGCAGCCACAGGTACTGCTTGTCGTCGGCATCGACCAGGCCACTGAGCTGCTGCGCCACGGCGGTGTAGGTCCAGCAGTCCTGCACGAGCCGGACGCCCTTGGGCTGGCCCGTTGTGCCGGATGTGTAGATCAGCGTGGCCAGGTGCTCGGGCTGGATCGTGTCGGCGACCTTGCGCACGACGTCCGGATCCTTGGCGAGCAGCTCGATGCCGGCCGCCTCAAGCTCGTCCAGGGTGATGACCAGGTCACCGTCGCTCGTGCCGTCGAACGTCACGATCTTTATCAGATCGGGCAGGTTCGCCTTGCTCGCGCGGACCTTCGCCACCTGTTCGTCGTTCTCGGCGAACACCACGCGGCTGCCCGAGTCGCCGAGGATGTAGGCGCACTCGTCCTCGCTGGACGTGGGGTAGACGGTGGTCGTCGCGGCGCCGCAGCACATGATGCCGAGGTCGGCCAGGATCCAGTCGACGCGCGTCGCGGCGAGGATCGCCACCCGTTCCTCGGGCACGATCCCGAGGCTGATCAGCCCGGCCGCGATTGCCTGTGCCTGCTCGTCCACCTCGCGCCAGGTCAGCCACTGCCACTCGTCCCCGACCGGGAACTGGTAGGCATTCCGCTCTGGTGTCGCCGAGACCCGCTCGAAGAACAGCATGGGGATCGACCTGGCTCGACTTGCAATGGCCTCGTTCTCAACACTCATGCCGGTACACCCTCTCTGGCCGACCGTCACGTCTCGCCGCGTTGCATGCCGTGGAGGGTACGACCTGAGCTACCTACCGGTCAGTAGTTTGGCGAAAGGTTTTGTTGGGCCGGCGCCGCGGAGGGCGCCGGCCCGGAGCCGTCAGGACGTGGCGATCGCGAGGTCGTCCACGCGGAACTCGGGCTGGCCGTACCAGCCGTGGACGTAGATCCGCAGCGTCGACTGCGACGCGCCGGTGGTGACGGCGACCGCCAGCCGCTGATACGCGCCGCCCGTGCCGGGCGTCCAGGTGCTCGCGTCGCCGGCACCGAGGTAGACATACGAGCCGTTGACGTACGCAGACACGGTGTATCGGGTGTTCGGCCGGACGCTGATCACCTGCTCGACCCGGGCGGTCTCGTGCCCGGCCGGCGCGCCGAGCAGCGCGCGGCTACCGGAGCGAGCGCCGGTGCCGGTGATGCTCGCGGACTGTTCGCACTTCCAGTAGGTGAAGCCGCTCTCGAAGCCGGGGTTGCCGATCGCGCCGACCGGCGGCGGGGTGGGCGTCGGCCCCGGGCCGGTGGGGCAGGAACTGGGCGCACCGGTCGGTCCGGGCGTCGGCGTGGGGCTGGTCGACGGGCTCGTGCTGGGTGAGCCGGTTGGCCCCGGCGTCGGCGTGGTCTGCCCCGGCAGCGTGTCCAGGTGCGGACCCACGGTGTTGGCGAAGTTGTAGCCGTTCAGCGCGTCCCAGTTGATCGACCAGGTCATCGCGCCGCGGATACCTGGCCAGGTCTGCGACGGGCGGAACGAGCCGCAGTTGGTGCCCTTGGCCAGGCAGTCCAGCGCGTTGTTCACAATGGATGGTGCGACGTATCCGCTGCCGGCGCCACGCGGCGACGCGGGCAGGCCGAGCGCCACCTGGTCGGGGCGGAGCACGCCGAGCAGGATGCAGGCCTGCGCGGTGATGAAGTCGACGTTGCCCTGCGACACGAGCCGGCCGTCGCAGCCGAGCATGCTGCCCGAGTTGTAGTACTGCGTGTGGACGACCGTCGTGATGTCCTTGACCAGCTTGATCAGCTCGAAGTAGCTGCCGCCGTTGCCCTGGACGTCGATGGTCTGCGGCGCCATCGTCAGCGTGTACCCCGGCGCCCGCGAGCTGAGCTGCCGCAGCGCCGACGCCATGTACGTCGGGTTGAGGCCGTTCTCCAGGTCGATGTCGACGCCCTGGAAGCCGTACTCGTTCATCAGCGCGTGGACGCTGTTCGCGAAGTTGGTGGCCGACGCGGCGTCGTTCACGGCCACCCGGCCCGTCTCGCCGCCGACCGAGATGATCACCGTCTTGCCGCGCGACTTGAGAGTGGCGATGTCGGCGATGAACTGCGCCTTCGTGTAGCCGCCGAGCGCTGAGGAGAGGGCCGGGTCGAGCGTGAACGACACCCCGCCGGGGGTGGCGGTGGCGTCGGCGAACGCGACGACGACCAGGTCGTACTGGTTCGACACGTTGGCGATGCGAAGGTTGGTGGCGCCGTTGACGAAGTTCTGCCAGTACCCGGTGAGTTCGTGGGCGGGGAGCGCGGCAGCGGCAGCCGCCGGGGCCGCTTCCTTCTGCTCGGCGCTGACGGGTAGCGCCACCGCGACCGCGGCGGCGACCGCGAGCGATGCGGTGGCCGCGCTGAGCGCGACGGGTAACCAGCGGGGTTTGCTCATCGGGTCGCTCCCTTACTCCGCACATCAGGGCAAACGGACGGGTGTGGTGTCCGTCACAATAGGACTAGACCAATATCTGTCAAGGTCCAGACCATGCTGCCCGGGTGGCGCAGCCCGGGTGACAACTCGTGCCGAAAGTTACACAGATGCCGCGCGATGGGGCATTGACCCTGATGCGGCCGGTCGGACTAGCGAGTCGGGTGCACCGCTTGCAGCGGTTCCAGGACGGCCAGCGCGTCGCGTTCGAGTATCCGGTATCCGATCCGCCGGGCGAGCGCGAGCGCCTGCTGCGCGTACGCCTGTGCGCGCTGAGGTGAGCGCAGGTGCTGGTGCGCGATCGCCAGCCCGATGAGCGCCTCCGCCTCCGGGTAGCGGTTGCCGAGCTCGCGCGCCAGATCCAGGGCGCGCTCGTGGCCGTCGGCGGACGCGCGGTAGGCCCCGCGGAGCCGCCGGATCGTGGCGACGGTGTTGAGCGCGTCCGCCTCGTACCGGCGGTCGCCGGCGTCGTGTGCGAGGGCGAGGGCGGCGTCGGCCAGATCGGTGGCCTTATCGAGGTGACCGGCGTCGCGATGCACGGCGGCGAGGTTGCGGATCGTCTCGGCCTCGCCGCCGACGTTGCCGACCTCGCGGTGCAGGGCGAGGGCGCGGGTCAGGTGATCCAGTGCGTCGTCGGTCCGGCCCAGCGCGTGGCACACCTCGCCGAGGCTGGTGAGCAACACCGCCTGGCCGAACGACGATCCGAGCCGCCGGTAGATCGTCAGCCCGCGCTGCTGGTGGTCGGCCGCCTCGGTCAGGCGCCCCAACTCCCAGCACACCGCGCCGAGGTTTTCGAGGTTCGCGGCCTGACCGACGGTCCAGCCGGTCTGTTCCGCGATGCCGAGGGCCTCCGCGTAGTGGGTCGCGGCCTCTTCGAGCCGGCCGGCCTGTTGCAGCACGTTGCCCAGGTTGCCGAGCACGGCGGCGCGGCCACGGGTCCAGCCGGTCCCGGCGGCGAGGTCGGCGGCGCGCGTGTAGTGCTCGATGGCCTCGGCGTACCGGCTCAGCCGCCAGTGCGCATCGCCGAGGCTCAGTTCGGCCGCGGCCTGGCCGTCACCGGCCGAGTCGGTGGTCGCGGCGGCCAACCCGTGTTCCGCCACCGCGAGCCAGTCGACGGTGTGCATCCGCAGGTGGAAGTAGCCGCGCAGCGCGTCGGCGAGTATCCAGGCCGCAGTCTGCGGCCCCTCGGTGGCCCTGACGGTCACGGTGGCCACGAGGTTCGCGCGCTCGGAGTCCAGCCAGGCGAGGGCGGCGGTCGGGCTGACGAAGACGGGCGGGGCCGCGTGGTCGTGCACGGCCGCTGGTACCCGCAGGATCTCCGGGTAGAGCACTCGTGCCGCGTCGTTCGCCTGGGCGAGGTAGTGGTCGAGCACCCGCTGGACGGCGTCTCGACGTGCCTCGGCGGAGCCGTCGGCACGTGCACGCTCCGCGGCGTACGCGCGCAGCAGGTCGTGGAAGGCGAACCGGCCTGGGACGTGCTCGTCGACCAGGTGGGCTGCGGCGAGCGTCTGGAGCTGCCGGGCAGCGTCACGGACCGGCGTGCCGGCGAGGGCTGCGCTGGACTCCGCGGTCACGTCGGCGTGGGGTATCAAGCCGAGACAGCGGAACATGTGCTGGGTGTCGGGCGGCAGCGAGCCGTACGACAGGTCGAACGCCGCCCGCACCGCGGCGTTCTCATCACCGGGGACCGCGAGAGCCTCGAGCCGGTCGCCGGCCCGTAGGTCGGCTACATAGCCGCCGAGGGCGCGACGCGGCTGGTCGGCAAGGTTCGCCGCGGCGATGCGCAGCGCGAGTGGGAGCTGGGCGCAGAGCCGGACCAGGTCCGCCGTCGCCTCGGGCTCCGCGTTGACGCGCGGTGCGCCGAGGAGCTGCCGCAGCAGGGCGCGGGCCTCGGCGGTGGCGAGGACGTCCAGGGCGAGGCGGCTCGCGCCGTCCCGGGCCGCCAGCCCGGCGAGTGAGTGGCGGCTCGTGACGATCGCGAGGCACCCGGGGCTGCCGGGCAGCAGCGGGCGGACCTGGTCCGCGCTGGACGCGTTGTCGAGCAGTACGAGCACGCGGCGGTCAGCCAGTAGGCTCCGGTACAGCGCCGCGGCCTCGTCCACCTCGATGGGTACCCGGTCGGCCGGCACACCCAGGGCACGGAGGAACCGCGCGAGCGCGTCGAGGGGGCGCAGCGGCGGGTTCGGCGCGTAGCCACGAAGGTTGACGAACAGTTGCCCGTCGCTGAAGCGGTGGCGGATCCGGTGAGCCCAGTGGACGGCGAGCGCGGTCTTCCCGACCCCTGCGGTACCCGCGATCGCCGAGATCACGACCGTGTTGGCCCGGTCCACAGACCGCGGCGCCAGCAGGGCGTCGAGCTCGCGGAGATGGTCGGCGCGGCCGGTGAACGAGGTGACATCCGCCGGCAACTGGCCCGGCGCCGCCCGGCGTGCCGGCTCGCCGGTGACCAGTTGCTCGTCGCCGCCCAGGATCGCTTGGTGAAGTCGCTGCAGCTCCGGGCCAGGTTCGAGGCCCAGCTCCTCGACGAGCACGCGCCTCCCGTCGCGGTACACCTCCAACGCGTCGGTGCGCCGGCTGGCGCGGTAGAGCGCGAGCATCAAGTGGGCGCGTAGCGACTCCCTGAGCGGATGCTCCGCGACCAGCTCCGTCAGCTCGCCGACGAGCTCGTGGCTCATACCGGCCGCCAGCTCGTGCCCGATGCACTCCTCCAGTACGGCCAGGCGTTGCTCGTTCAACCCGGTCGTGGCGGTGCCGAACGAGTCACCGGCGATGCCCGTGAGGACCGGGCCGCGCCACAACGCGAGGGCGGTACGGAGCTGCTCGGCCGCCTGGCCGCGCAGGCCCGACGCAGCGGTGTGGCGTGCCCGCGTCACCTGCTGCTGGAATACCTGCGCATCGAGCTGGCCCGCGGGGACGTGCAGCGTGTAACCGGTCGGCTCGGTGCTGATCGGGCTACCCCGTAACCCGCTGCCGGCGAAGATGCCCCGCAGTGTGGAGACACAGTTGCGGACCAGCTTCGCCGCGGTCTCCGGCGGCCTGTCGTCCCACACCAGGTCGATGAGGCGCTCGACCGGGACGACATGGTTGGCGGCCAGCAGCAGCGCGGCCAGCACGCGCTGTTCCCGGGACCGTCCTAACCGGACAGGCACGCCGTCGACGAGGACGACCAGCGGGCCGAGGATCCGGAACTCCACGACGCCGGCGGCGCTGGCGGGCAGGGACCGGAGGCGGGCACCTCCACGGCCGTGACGTGGGTCAGGGCTGCCCATAAGCCGTCCACCTCGTGGAGTAGACCATTCGGCTCAACAGTAACCCTGAGGAGTGCTGCTCGGACCTCCTTTCCCTGAACGCGCTGCCCGGCCGCGACGGTCGGGCAGCCCCCGTTACTCGCAGTGGTTGAACCAGTAGCCGGCTATCTTGCCGGTGGCGAGGAGGTGTTCCTCGGACTCGTTCGGCAGGTCGCTGGCCAGGCGCCTCGCCTCCTCCGGCGACCAACCCGCTCGCTCGGCTGCCTCGCGCTTGCCCCGCCAGGTCTCTCCCACGATGCGGTAGCTGTCGCGCAGCTCGGCCGGCGCTACGGCCAGGAGCGCCTCGTTGGTCGCGATCATCGCGTCGAACCCGGCCTTGACCTCGGCCGGCGTCGACGCGGTCAGCAGGACGCCGATGTCGCCGACGCTCTTCGCTGCGCGGGCCATGGCCTCGCGGCAGTAGGCCCCGACGTCGCCGGGTTGGACACCGCCGGGTTGGGCCGCGCCGGCCGAGGGTCGGGGCGCCGCGGTGGATGCACCCGCGCTGGTCTTCGGATCGCCGTCCCCGCAGGCCGACAGCGCCAGGATCGTCGCGATTGCCGCCACCGTCACGGGGACTCGCCGGGGAAAGAGTGTGCGCATGGGCCAATGCTGGCGAACGCCGTCCTCGAACTGTCCCCGGTGGGTCCTAGAGGACGGGCTGGGGACGGTGCGGGGACGGTCGCGGCGATCATTCCCGGGTAGCCACGCCACCTTTGCCCGAAGGAGTTGCCATGCGTATCGGTAAGTTCACGGTCGGCGAGACAATGATCGTGGGGTTCGGCTCGCTGCTCTTCGTCGACTCGTTCCTTCCCTGGTTCCGGCTCTGCGTCGAGTTCCTCGGCACCGGGTCCTGCGCCTCTGCCAGTGGTTGGAGCAACGCGCTGAGCCTGCTCGCCGTCCTCGTCGCGGTGGCAATGGTCGCCCAGGTCATCACCGGTAGATACGCGCCGGGCGCGTTGTCGAGCCTGGGGACGCTGCGCTGGGGGACGATCCACCTGGTCGCCGGCGCTGTCTCGTTCGGCCTCGTCGCGCTGCAGGTCGCGGTCGGAGACGACGGGATCCCGCGCGCGTACGGCGCCTACGCCGGGCTCGTCCTTGGCGCGGGCCTCGCCGCGGGCGGTCTCCTGCGCAGCCGTGACCGCGACGTTGCCGAAGTGCCGCGCTGACTGGGGGGCCGCCCAACCCCGTGAATGTTCCCGGCGGCGTGTGCGCGCGCCATGGCGGGACCATTCAGGGGGTAGGCACCCGGCCGGGTCAGGCGTTGGCGGCGACGGGGTGGTCGAGCCGTGCCGGCGGGCAGACCAGGGCTTCGGCGGTGCGGGCCAGCTCGCGACGGGTACCGGCCGGTTCCAGGACGGGGCCAGGTTCGACGTCCACGTACAGGCCGTCGATCCGGACCACCCGGCGCAGCGACGCCAGCAGCGTGTCGTCGCCGATGAACGCGGCCACGGTCGTAGGACGCCCGTCCGCGAGCCGGTACCGCAGCGACACCGGCCGTACCAGCGCTCCTGCGTCCAGCGCGGCCTGGAACATGGCCGGGCGGAACCGGCCCGACGAGGTACCGCACCAGGTGGTCGCCTCGGGGAACACCACCATGCTCCGCCCGGATCGCAGGGCGCCCGCCAGTTCCGTCACCGTGCCGGGCAGCAGCCGGAGCCGCTCGCGGTCGGCGTAGACGGTGCCGATCCGGTCGGCGATCGTGCCGATCAGCGGCCACTCGCGGGTCTCGCGCTTCGCCAGCATGCCGAGCGGTTCGACAGCGAGCAGCACGATCACGTCGAGCCAGGAGATGTGGTTGGCGGTGACCAGCGTGCCGGACGCTCCTGCGGTGCGATTGCGCAGCCCGAGTCCGCGATCCGACCGCAGCCGCACGCCGAGGCCGGCCAGCAGCCAGCGGGAGAACCGCCGTACGACCCGGTCGCGCGTGTGCGAGGGAAGCAACGGCACCACGAATGCGGTGAGCAGTGCGAGCAGCAGCACCGCGCCGGTCGAGACCCAGCGCCACCAGCGCCGCCATGCCGGTACCGCGCGAAGCGTCGACGCGGCGGGTAGGCACGACGCGTCACACGGCGACCACGGGATCCAGACGCTCGCCGGTCTCACGTCGGGCCACCCAAGCCGTGTCCAAGTTCCTCTCCGAGGAAGTGCCTCAGGTACCGCTCGTCGACCCGGTCCATCGAGAGCAGGACGAACAGGTCGACGCAGCCGAAGTCCATGTCGAGCGCCGGCGGGCCGCAGACCCAGGCGCCGAGACGCAGGTAGCCGCGGAGCAGCGGCGGCAGCGCCGATCGTGAGGCGGCCTCGGCCGCGACAACAGGCCACGGGTGGCGCGGCGTCACGCGGTACTGCTCGGGCGAGAGGTGCTTGCGCTGCATGTAGTCCCACACGTGCGCCGCGTCGTCGAGCGGCACCGAGCCGCAGCCTGCCAGCCAGCTGTGCCCGGTCAGCAGCATGTACCGGGCGATCCCCGACCACATGAGGTTGATGACGGCGCCGTTGCGGTGGTCCGGGTGGACGCAGGACCGTCCCACCTCGACCAGCGACGACCGCAGCCCGCCGAGCGCGCCCAGCTCGAACTCGCCGTCGGAGTAGAGACGCCCTGCCTTCGCGGCGCGGTCGGGCGGCAACATCCGGTACGTGCCGATGACATCGCCGGTGCTGTCGTCGCGGACGATCAGGTGATCGCAGTAGGGATCCAGGTCGTCGCTGTCGATCCCGGCGACCGGCCCGTGCAGGCGAGCGCCCAGCTCCTCGGCGAAGACACGGTGCCGCAGCCGTTGGGCGGCCACGATCTCGGCGGGATCGTGGGCGACGAGCACCGCGTACCGCGGCCCGCCGTCCAGTTCGGGAGTCCGGGCGAGGACACCCGAGAGTGGGCCTGAGTCGATCGTCATGTCGCCGCTCCCAGGGGTGCGTTGGATCAAGTGCACGAGCAGCTTGAGGAGCCCTGGTGACGGCAGGACGCCCTGACCAGGCGCTTCCGGGCGAACGGTGGGTGAACGTCGCCGGGCCTGTGTTCAGAGGCCGGGCGATCCACGGCGGGTGTGCGCCTCATTCGGTTCCAACCAGCTTCCAAGGTCTGTCTGCTTGGCTGCGGGTGCGATGCAGATCAAGACAGGAGGCCCTTGGACCTCCAGGCTCCGGGGAGGGTCGCTGTGTTACGACTGACGAGACGTGTCCGGGTGATCGCTGCCGGCGCGGCGCTGGCGACTGCGGTGGGGACGGTGGGCTGGTCGCAGCCCGCGCATGCCGCTGGACAAGAGTTCGGCAGCGCCTACGTGTGGGCGCATGACCCGACCGCGGCGAGCTATACGCCCGTCGCGGCCTATCAGTGGAACTCCGTGCATCCCTTCGAAGCGGTCAACAGGGTGAACCGGGTGAGCGTCGGCGTCTACCGAGTGCTGATGAAGGATCTCCTCGGGACGCGCGGAACGGTATCGGTGACGGCGTACGGCACCTCCTCGAGCTACTGCAACGTCGGCGCGTGGTTCCCGGTGGCAGACCGCGGTGGCACCTCCCAGCAGGTCGAGGTGCGCTGTTTCACCCACGCGGGCAACCCGGCCGATTCACGGTTCACCGTCAGCTACACCAACCGCGCCAGCACGCCCTTCCCGATGGCGTATGTCTGGGCGGACCAGCCCTTCACCACGGACTACACCCCGCACCCGTTCTACCGATTCAGCTCGAGCGGCTCCGCGCTGACAATCCTCCGCGCTGAGGCGGGATTCTATTTCGTCCGGCTTCCAGGGTTTGGGACCCGGGGGCGTGACCCAGAGGGAATCGCCACCGTGACGGCCTACGGTCCTGGTTCCGCGCGATGCCACATCGGGACCGGCCCCGGCGGGATCGACGCGATCGAGTCGGTGTCGGTGGCATGCACCACGCCGTCCGGACGGCTGGTCGACAGCCAGTTCACGCTGACCTACGTCGAGGACGGCAACCCGCTCGGAGCTGCGTTGGGCGCGAGCGGTCACGACTCGGCGTACGTCAGGGTGGCGCCCGACGGCAGCGCCTTCCCCTCGTTCGCGTTCCCTCGCGACGGTTCTGTGCGGTCCGAGAGGCTGGCCACCGGCAGCTACCGGGTACGGCTGCCGGTTGATCTCCGCGTCGGCCACGTGCAGGTCAGCGCCGCGCGGAACGGGGACCTGAGCAGAAACCGCTGCAAGGTCGCCAGCTGGAATGCCAGTGAAGGCGTCCTCGTCCGGTGCTTCGGCCCGAACGGCCGCCCAGCGAACGTTGACTTCCACCTCACCTTCGTCGGCCCGAGCCGCGGCTGACGGGTACCTGCGGCGGAGGTCGTCCCGGCTGGGCAGTGTGCGCCATCCGAGGGGTGCGTCGCGGGCGGTCATTGAGGCGGTCCTCGACTACGCGGAATCGGCGGTGGTGAGCACTGACGTCGGCGTTTGGGCGCGGTGCACGTTTGGCCCGGCGGTCGCAGGCCGGGGAGGCTCGGCTCGCGATCGGTGCCCGCGGGTCGACACGGATCGCGGACCGCGATTGTGTGAACACGCCCGCGTGCCGGCCGGAGCAGTGACGCGACGGGGCCGGCTCCGGCAGCGGGTCAGCAGCCTCTCTGGCCCGCTCATGCGGTGCCGCTGACACAGCATCTCGCCTGGTCAGCGGGGGCAGCCGGGACCAATGGGAGCGGTGGCAACTGCCACCGTATTGGCCCGCACTGTCCAGTTTCGACCAGACAATCCCGCACTGTCGTCTTTAGAGGGTGGCGCCGCCCTCTCATCGCCGGCACTGGCGGCCTTACCGTCTACCGGCAACTGCCTCTTGACGCTGCCTTTTCCGCCTGCTTAGCATTCGCCACCCAATCGCCGTAATGCGGCGTTAACACACCATTCTTACTTCGCCGGCGCGGACCGGAGACCCCGAGGAGTGGCGTCCGGGTCTCGCTCAGCAGCGACCGGATGTCCCATTTGCGGGGACGTCAAGTCCTCCCTGCCTGGGCCCCGCTGTACCCGATCCGCGCTCGGCGCCGCCGCCCGCCCCTGGGAGGCGGGGGAGGAGGGTCCCATGAAGCATCAGTCCGTTCTGGTGACCGGCGGCCTCGCCGCCATGCTTGTCGTGGCCGGCATCGGAGCGCCCGTCGCGGGCGCAGCCCCGGCGCCGCTCTCGGACCCGGCCGGGGAGGCGCAGGTCGGCGAGGATCAGGTGAGGGCTGCTCAGGTTGGAGCGCTCGCGCCGGAGCTCCGGTGGGGTCCCAATCCGGCCGCGGGCGGCATGGACGCTTTCGCCGGGGTGGAGGACGATCGCGCCAACTCCCACCCCGGCACCACCCACATCTCCGTCCGCGGTGACGTCTATCGGTTCGTCATGCACCTGCGTGACCGGGATGGATCGGACCGCCAGCGCCAGGAGGTGCGGGGCATGAAGTCCGGCGGCAGCCGCGTCGACATGCACCGCAACGAGACCTGGCTCTATACCTACTCGATGTATATCCCCAGCTCGCTGAAGGCCACCTCCAGCTTCACCCACATCTTCCAGGTCAAGCACTCTGGCGTGGCGTCCCCGGTGATCACGACATCGCTGCACCGGACCGGTAGCCGGGAGAACATCGAGATGCAGCTCTTCGGCGAGGGCCGGGCCAAGGTCGGCACCACCGATCTCGCGCCCCTGCGGAACCGGTGGCTCGATGTGGAGATCGAGATCAGGGTCGCCGACGGCTCGGGCGGGCGGCTGCGCTGGGTGGTCAAGGAGGGGGCGACGACGAGGGTCAACGCGTCGCGGTCCGGCATCGACACCTGGCTGGGCGGCAGCCAGGCGCACCCGAAGTGGGGCATCTACCGCTCGATCAGCGACAAGCCCCAGCTGCAGGACACCTACCTGGAGCTGCGCGACCTCCGGGCGTACCGGGTCACCTAGCCGCTCCGCCCGCCGGGGAAAACGGACTGTCGGCGCAGTGCTCCTGAAACCGGGCGCCGGATGCCGCCATTTCCCCGACAGTTGCCTGGGCCGCTGCGCTCGCTGGCGGCTCTCACCGGCAGGCGGGCCGGTACAGCACTCACTGCCACGCATCCGTCAGGGAAAAAACCCAACTGTCGGAACAATGGCCCTGCGATCGGTAAGGCGGAGGTTTGCCCGGATACGTTTCTTGTGTCCGGGGTGAACCGACAACGCGGCCGGTCGCTGTCTGGGTCCGGCGCAGTAGGCATGGCCTCCGAACACAGGCCCGAGTGGCGATATGCGAGGCTCGGACGTCCTGTCCCCGACCGTGAGGCGATCCGTGGAGCTCTCCAGCGTGACCGAGATGTGGGACCAACTCACCGGGACACAGCCCGACCCCGAGCTACCGTTCGTGCTGGCCACGGCCGCGCTGGCGTTACTCGTCGTGCTGCCGTACCAGGTGTGGCGCATCTCCAGGAACGTGGTGACGATCGCGCACGAGGGTGGCCACGCGCTGGCGGCGCTGCTCACCGGGCGTCGCCTCACGGGGATCCGGCTGCACTCGGACACGTCCGGCGTCACGGTGTCGGTGGGCAAGCCGACCGGGCCCGGCATGGTGTTCACGGGCGCCGCCGGGTACGTGGCGCCGTCGCTGCTCGGCCTGGCCTTCGCGCTGATCCTCGAAGGCGGGCGGATCACGGCGCTGCTCTGGATCAGCATCGCGCTGCTCGCCGGCCTGCTCGTGATGATCCGGAACGTCTACGGCTTGCTGTCGGTGGTCGTCACCGGGGGCATCGTCTTCGCCGTCTCCTGGTTCGCGACGTCGACGGTGCAGGCCGTGTTCGCGTACGCGTTCACGTGGTTCCTGCTGGTCGCGGGCGTGCGGCCGGTGTTCGAGCTGCAACGCAAGCGAAGCCGCCGGCAGGCTCGGGACTCCGACGCCGACCAGCTCGCCCGCCTCACCCCGTTCCCCGGGATCATGTGGGTCGGGTTCTTCCTCGTGGCGACCCTTGCGTGCCTGTTCGCGGGCGGGAGCCTGCTGATCCCGTGATAGCGCGCCGAGTTTCGGATTCTTGAGGGTGCGCGCGCACGCCGGACCCCCAAGAATCCGAAACTCGAGGGTGCGTGGCAGGGAGTCAGGCGGTGGTTCCCAGTGCTACGGCGGCCTGGCTGGCAAGTCCCAGCCCGACCAGCACGATCAGGCTGGCGGTGGCCACCGGCACGATCCGCTTCACCGTGCCCGCGAACCGGCCGGTGGTGCGGCGCTCGATCACGGCACGCCACTTCGCCAGCGCGAACCCGACCCCGGTGAGCGTGCACGCCATCCCGACGCCGTAGCCGAGGACCAGCAGCACCCCGAACCAGGTACGGCCGAGCGCCACCGCGCCGAGCAGCACCACGAGCGCCGACGGGCTCGGCACCAGCCCACCGGCGAACCCCATGGCGATCAGGCTCCGGATGTTGAGCGAGGTCGGCACGTGGTGGTGATGGTGATGCCCATGCCCGTGGTCATGCCCGTGCGAGTGCCCGTGATCGTGGTCATGTGAGTGATCATGCGAGTGCACCCCAGCCGCCAACCGTGCCTTCCACGCGCGCCGCAGCAGCGTGCCGCCGACCCCGGCCAGCAGCAGGCCGCTGAGCAGACCGAGCCACGCGTAGAGCCGTTGCGGTGCCAGCACGACGGACGTCGTGAGCACGATCCCGAGCACCAGCACGCCGGCCGTGTGGGTGACCGTCACGGTGAGCGCAACCACGCCGGCCTGGCGGAACGAGCCACGCTCGCCGACGAGGAACGCCGCCATCACGGTCTTGCCGTGGCCGGGCGCCACCGCGTGCGCGGCGCCGAGCACGACCGAGATGAGTACGGCCATGATCCCGAACGCGACCGACAGCTGCGGGCGTCCGATCAGGTCGGTGAACGCCCTGGTCAGGCCGTCGACACCGCGCCCGGCGGCGACGATCGACTCGGAGCCGGCGTCACCGCTGGCCCGCGCGCCACCCGGGACGGCTGTCAGCGCGGCGGACCGGACGTCCGGCGGCGAGCTGAGCAGGTCCGACGGGTACGCGGTGAGCCGCTTGCTGATGCTCTGCTTCGGCACGTCGCTGCGCCGCAGTGTGGTGCCGTCGCCGACGGCGATGACCTCGCGCCAGCCGATGCGGTCGCCGTACGCGGTGGTGCGGTACCGGATATCGGTCGAGCCCTTGACGGTGGCGGGGCCGGTGATCGAGCACGAGATCCGCAGCGTGTCGAGGCCACCCTCGCCGGGTGCGAACTGCGCGGTGGCAGCACCAAGAGTCAGCCGCACGGTCTTGCCGGCGGCGGTCACGGAGGTCGCGTCGAGAATCTGCCCACACGACTCCCGGGCGAACCCGGAGCGCTCCGATGTGGACACCGTGCCGTCGCGGTCGGCGTCAAGGCCGGCGTTGCGAGCCTGGAAGGTCGGCAGCTCGGCGAGGTCGACGAGGTGGGCGACCCGGATCTCGCTCGTGCCCACCCGCAGTTCCGCGTGCTGGTTCACCGTGAAGTTGCCGAGCGGGTGCGCCGCAGCCGGCTCAGCGCCCATAAGGCCACCCGCGAAGGCTCCGACCGCCAGCCCGGCGAACACCACTGCCGTCGCCCGCGCGAGCCACCGCCCGGTCACAGGGGGCCGCCGAGACGCGAGAGCCCGGTACTGGCATCACCAGAACGGCGTACTGAAAAGAAGGGGTTGATCTTGAGCGCCTGGTCGAGGTGCTGGCGGGCGGCGGCGCGCTGCCCGAGCGCGGTCTCGATGGTGCCCAGGTGGTAGTAGAACTGCGCGTTGCGGCTGCCGAGGCGGACCGCCTGCCTGGCCAGCGGCAGCGCCTCCGCGTTCTTGCCGTTGACGTGCAGCGCCCAGGCCAGCGCGTCGGCGGCGTGCACGCTCTTGCGCGTGACGTACGCCTTGCGGGCGCCGGCCAGGGCAGCGGCCGCGTCGCCGTGATCGGCGTTGAACAGCGCCAGCTCCAGGTCGGTCGAGACGCCGCTGCGGGCGAGGAGCTGCTGCTCGGCGCGCACCAGCGCGTACTGCTGCTCGGCGCCGGCCTTGTCACCACCGGCTGCGAGCAGGTCACCCAGCTCGGCGACGTAGGTCGACAGCGGCAGCCGCGCGACCAGTGTGCGGTACGCGGCGACCGCCTCGGTGCGCTTCCCCTGTGCGGCCAGCACCTTGGCCCGGCCGGCCTGTAGAGGAAGGTAGTCCGCGGCCCGCCGCGACCCCTCCTCGTAGCGGGCCGCGGCAGTCTTGAGGTCGCCCGCGTTGAACGCCAGCTCGCCGAGGTAGAAGAGGGCGTAGCCGGCGTCGGCGGGGGTCGGTGCGACGGTGAGCGCCTGTTCGAGGGCGGCGCGGGCGCGCTCCGTGTCGCCACGCAGCTCCCACGCGTAGGAGGCGCGGGTGTAGGACGCGGTGTCGGGGCGGGCGTCGACCATGCGCTGGATCGCGGCCCAGGCCTCGTCGTAGCGGCCCAGCTCGATCAGCGCGTCGCCGACGACGCCGTGCGCGCTGGCCAGGTATGAGTCGATCTTCGTGGCGGCCTGCCCGTGCCGGAGCGCGGCGGGGAAGTCGTGCCGGGCGGCGGCGAGCGCACCGAGTCCGGCCTCGGCCAGCGCGTTCCCGGTCGGTTGCACCTTGAGCGACTGCTTCAGCGCGCCCTCGGCCTTCGCGTAGTACGACGGATCGCCGGTGATGCGGGCCTGCTGCACGTACGCGGAGCCCAGTTCGGCCCATGTCGCCCAGTCGCGGGGGAGCGTGCGCAGGCGCTCCTGGGTGCGCGTGATCGCGGCGGCGAGATCCTGGCCGGGTCCCGGGCGGGTCACCGACTGCGCCAGCGGCACCACCGGATCCCGCGTCTCCTGCTTCTCTCCGCGGGGCGCCAGCACGGCCCCGGCGGCCACCACCAGAAGTGCTCCTGCCACGGCGGCGACCGCGACGCGGGCGCGCGTGGTGGACAGTCCTCGCACGAGGGCCTCCCTGACTGTGCCCACCACCCGGTCAGCGAGGGCGGCGGTGCTTCCTTGAGAGGTTCGGAGACCAGGCGTCCTTGGTTCATCGGGGGCGGTGATTTTCACGGGACTGATCCGAAACCGATTTCAGCCCGTACCCCTGAGCGCCGCAGTCGACAGCGGCACGCACGGTAGACCACTGGCCCCAGCGCCGCGAAAGTGTGCGTCCCTGGAAGAGGAACCTATGAACCTAAGTGGAAGTGGAAAGCCCCGACGGCGGTTGCTCGTCGGCGCCGTCGCGACGGTGACGGCGGCAGCCGGCCTCGCGACGCTCGCGCCGCAGTTCAGCAGCGCGTCAAGCCACCGGGAGGCTCCGCTTATCGCCGGCGAGCCACGGTTGGACAACACCGACCTGTATGCGTTCGTCAGCCCGGACCACCCGGACACCGTCACGATGATCGCGAACTACATCCCGTTCCAGGAGCCAAACGGGGGCCCGAACTTCTACGCGTTCGCGCAGAACACCGCGTACGACATCAACATCGACAGTGACGGCGACGCGGAGCCGGACATCGTCTACCGGTGGACCTTCAAGGACAACTTCCGGGACCAGAACACGTTCCTGTACAACACGGGCGTCGTGAACAACCTCAACGACGAGACCCTGAACTTCGTCCAGACGTACAAGATGGAGCGGATCACCCGCGACGGCCGGCTCACGCTGGTGGACAACGGCATCGTGGCGCCGTCCCGCACCGGCGAGGCGTCGATGCCGAACTATCAGAAGCTCTCCGACCAGGCGGTCGTGGACGTGGGCGCAGGCATCAAGGCGTTCGCCGGCCAGGCCGACGACCCGTTCTTCGCCGACCTGCGCGTGTTCGACCTGCTCTACGGCGCCGACCTGTCGAAGGTCGGGCAGAACACGCTGAAGGGCTTCAACGTCAACACGCTCGCGCTCCAGGTGCCGAAGCAGGCACTGGCGCTCCGCGGTGACGCGCAGCGCAACCCGGTCATCGGGATCTGGGCCAGCACGGCCCGCTCCTCCACCGAGGTGGTCAAGCGCAACAACAAGCGTGAGCTCTCCAACGACCTCGTGCAGGTGTCCCGGCTCGGCATGCCGCTCGTCAACGAGGTGGTGATCCCGGTCGGCAAGAAGGACGAGTTCAACGCCAGCCGGCCGCGCGACGACGCCAAGTTCCTGAAGTTCGTGCAGGAGCCCGAGGTGCCGAAGCTGATCGAGCAGATCTACATGATCCCGGCCCCGGCCGCGCCGCGTGACGACCTGGTCGAGGTGTTCCTCACCGGCGTCTGCAAGGCCTGCAACGGCCCGATCGCCGTGGACCTCAACTCGCAGCTCCTCAACCAGGACGTGGACGCCAACCGCTTCAAGGCCAGCGAACAGCTCCGGCTGAACATGTCCGTCCCGCCGTCGCAGGCCCCGAACCGGCTCGGCGTCGTCGGCGGCGACCTGGCCGGCTTCCCGAACGGCCGGCGCCTCGGCGACGACGTGATCGACGTGACGCTCCAGGCGGCCGAAGGTGTGCTGCTCGGCAACGCCGCCGACGCCGTCAAGGGCCTCGGCGACGCGGTCGACGCCAACGAGCAGGACTTCCGGGGCCACTTCCCGTACGTCGCAGTCGCCAACACCATCGCCGTCAACGAGAGCTGATCTTCTCCGGGCCGCGCGGCCCTGTTGATCCGCGCGGCCCGACCTAGCAAAGGAGGATGAGGTGCGAAACCTCACCAAGCGCGGCCTCCCGGCTCTCGCCGGGGTGGCGCTCGTGGTCGGGCTGGCCAGCGCGTACACCGTGGCCAACGCCGACGAGTCCGACCTGCCGCCGGAGGACCTGCCCGCGGCGTCCGCCTTCAAGGGCGGCACCTGCCAGTCCACCGCGAACGACGTGCTCGGCATGGCGGCGCTCGCTCGCAAGATCGTCAAGTCCGAGACGGTCGACGCCAAGGACCGCGCCGAGCTGCGTGACCGCCAGTGGCGGATCGCGCAGGCCCGCAGTGGCGCCGACGAGCAGCTCGCCAAGCCGCTGCAGGACCTCGTGACCTCGATCGGCTGGGTCCGGATCCGCTTCAACGGCCAGACCTACGACCCGAAGGTCGTGCAGAAGATGGACCAGACCCGCCGCGCCTACCAGGCACTCTGCGTCGGGTAGCCGTTTGGCTCAGACGTCGGGTGACGACGCCGTGTGATGCGGCGGGCTCGTGATCCAGCCCGCCGCGTCTCCACCGAGCGGCGTCGTCGCCCGATAAGCCGGCCGCCGTCAGCCCACTTCCCCCCGTAGGTTGGCGGCGGCCGGTTCCTTTTGCTTTTAGCCTAGCCCGGCCCGGACAAACCGGACTGTTCCGGTAGTGGTGCCTTAACCGGACGCGGGATACCGCCAAAACCCCGACAGTTGCGGCGCCCAAAGCGCGAAATTCAGCAGCACCGCGCGCCAGGATCGTGGCCGCGCCCGTCGGCGCGGTGCCGTTCGAAGTCGCGCCGGCACATCACCGGCTCGCCGGGCCGGTCGCGGCGTACCCGCGCGAGGTACTTGTCGTACGCGGACTCGCCGCTGACCTCGCGCAGGTACCACCACAGCTGCCTGACCAGCTTCATTGCGGTGGCGCCTCCCGACTGGTCCCCGCGCCGACCAACTCGCGTTCCTCCCGCGTGGGTAGCAGCCCGGATCCGGCCACGATCTTCGACTCCACGAACGGCGACTCGGCCGTGGCCAGCCCCTCACGCGACCGGATCGCGCGGATGCACACCCGGGCGGCGTCGGCGATCACGACGATGACCATGAGCGCGAAGAACGCGGCCAGGATGCCCTGGACGGTCGAGTTCGTGACGACGGTCTCCATCTCGTCGATGGTCTTCGCCGGGGCCAGCACCTCGCCCCGGTCCAGTGCGTCGGCGTACCGCTCGCGCTGGGCGAAGAAGCCGAGAATCGGATCGCTGGAGAACACCTTCTGCCAGCTCGCGGTGAGCGTGACGACCGCGTCCCAGGCGAGCGGGATGCCGGTGACCCAGGCCCACTTCAGCCGCCCGCTCTTGATCAGGATCGTGGTGGCCACGGTGAGCGCCACCGCCGCGAGCAGCTGGTTCGCGATACCGAACAGCGGGAACAGCTGGTTGATGCCGCCGAGCGGGTTGGTGACACCGGCGTAGAGGAAGTAACCCCAGGCCAGGACGACCGCCGCACTCGTGCCCCAGAGCCCAGGCTTCCAGCTGACGTTCGACAGCGGCTTGTAGACGTTGCCGAGCGTGTCCTGGAGCATGAACCGGCCGACGCGGGTGCCGGCGTCCACTGTGGTCAGGATGAACAGCGCCTCGAACATGATCGCGAAGTGGTACCAGAACGCCTTGAGCGACGCCCCGCCGAGGAAGCTCGAGAAGATCTCCGACATGCCGAGTGCGAACGTGGGCGCGCCGCCGGTGCGGGCGACGAGCGTCTCCTCCTCGACGGCGTTCGCCGCGGACTGCAGGTCGGCGGCGGAGATCGAGAACCCGAGGTTGCCGACGGCGGCGGAGGCCGACTCGACGGTGGTACCGACCACGCCGGCCGGCGCGTTCATCGCGTAGTACAGGCCCGGGTCCAGGATGGACGCGGCCACGAGCGCCATGATCGCGACGAACGACTCGATCAGCATGCCGCCGTAGCCGATCATGCGGATCTGCGACTCCTTCTGGATCATCTTCGGCGTGGTGCCGGAGGCGATCAGCGAGTGGAACCCGGAGAGCGCACCGCAGGCGATCGTGATGAACACGAACGGGAACAGCGAGCCGGCGAACACCGGGCCGTTGCCCTCACGGGCGAAGTCGGTGATCGCCTCGTTCTGCAGCATCGGCGCGGCGATGAACACACCGATCGCGAGCAGCCCGATCACGCCGACCTTCATGAACGTCGAGAGGTAGTCGCGCGGCGCGAGCAGCATCCACACCGGCAGCACCGAGGCCAGGAAGCCGTACCCGATGAGCCAGAAGGTCAGCGCCTCCGGGCTGAGCGTGAACGTGTCGGCGAGGCCGGACTGGTCGACCCAGCCGCCGGCGACGATCGCGAGCAGGAGCAGCGCGACGCCGATCAGCGTCGTCTCCAGCACCCGTCCTGGCCGGATCACTCGCATGTAGAAGCCCATGAACAGCGCGATCGGGATCGTCATCGCGATCGAGAACGTGCCCCACGGCGACCGGGCGAGGGCGTTCACCACGACCAGCGCCAGCACCGCCAGCAGGATGATCATGATCGAGAACACGGCGAGCAGCGCGGCGACGCCGCCGAACGGGCCGATCTCCTCGCGCGCCATCTGGCCGAGGCTCTTGCCGTCGCGGCGCATGGAGAAGAACAGCGTGACCATGTCCTGGACGGCGCCCGCGAAGATGACGCCGAAGATGATCCAGATGGTGCCCGGCAGGTAGCCCATCTGGGCGGCGAGCACCGGCCCGACCAGCGGACCGGCGCCCGCGATCGCGGCGAAGTGGTGGCCGAGCAGCACCCGCCGGTCGGTCGGCTGGAAGTCGATGTCGTTCTCAAGGCGCTCCGCCGGGGTCGCGCGCCGGTCGTCGACGCCGAGTACCTTCTTCGCGATGAATCGGGCATAGAAGCGGTAGGCGATCGCGTACGAACAGAGCGCCGCGACGACCAGCCAGATCGCCGAGATGCTCTCGCCCCGGACCAGGGCGATGACCGCCCAGGCGATGGCGCCGACGATCGACGACGGCCGTCCAGATGAGGACGGTTCTCAGGTTGAACCGGGATCCGAGCTGTGTCTGGCGCAGTCATGCGTGACCTCCCGAGTCGGGACGGGTAAGGCGGTAGGCGATCGCCATGAGGACGGCGGTGCCCGGGATCCAGGCGAGCTGGTACCAGTAGAAGAACGGTGTCCCCGCGAGCCGGGGCTCGGTGGCGGCGTACCACGGGACCCAGAGCAGCGCCACGAACGGTGCCACCAGGCACGCCGTCGCTGCGAGCCGTCTACCCATCGCCGCCTCCTCTGCCGGTACTCGTGCGGTTCGAACACGACCGCTGCGGGCGTTTTGAACCGCACAGGCAAGAGTTGTCCCGACCCGGGATTTGGTTTACCCACGTTTCTTGTCACCGGAACCCGGACCGTGCGCAACTACCTACGGGATGTGAGGTGATGGATGAGTGATCCGACCACGATTGTCGCCTTTTTGGCGGTAATCGGCGGAACGTCGCTGCTCGCGGTGACGGCACGCTGGTTCCGGCACCGCGACGAGCTGCCGACGCTCGACTCCTGGGGGCTCGCGGGCCGCCAGTTCGGCATCGTCGTCACCTGGTTCCTGCTGGGCGGCACCATCTACACCGCGTACACCTTCGCGGCGGTTCCCGGGCTGGTCTACGGTGTCGGCGCGCTCGGCTTCTTCGCCGTCCCGTACACCGTGATCGTCTACCCGCTGGCGTTCGTCCTGCTGCCCCGGCTGTGGGCCGCGGCGCGCGAAGGCGGTCACGTGACGGTGGCCGACTACGTGCGCGGGCGCTACTCCTCGCCGCTGCTGGCGCTGGCCGTCGCGGTCACCGGGATTCTCGCCACGATGCCGTACCTCGCGCTGCAACTGCTCGGGATCCGGGCGGTGCTCGACGCGGGCGGTCTCTACCCGGACGGGCTGGCCGGTGACGCCGCCCTGGTCGCCGCGTTCGCCGTGCTCGCCGTCGCCACGTACCGGCACGGGCTGCGCGCGCCGGCGGTGATCTCGCTGGTCAAGGGCGTCATCATCTTCGGTGCGGTGTTCGCCGTCGTCGCGCTGGTGCTGGAACGGCTCGGCGGCCCAGGCGACGATCTTCGCCGCTGCCGAGGCCAACATCGGGCCTGGCGCGTCCCTCGTCCTGGAGCCGTCCCTGGTCCCGCCTTCGCCACGCTGGCTCTCGGCTCGGCGATGGCGCTGCTGATGTACCCGCACGTGCTCACCGCCACGTTCGCCGCCGACAGCGCCGACACCGTCCGGCGGGTGACGATCGCCCTGCCCGCCTGGACTCTCGTTCTGGCGCTGTTCGGCTTCCTCGGCATCGCCGCACTCGCGGCCGGCGTCGACGCACCGCCCGGCAACGCCGAGGCGGCGCTGCCCGCGCTGGTCAAGGAGCTGGCGCCGCCCCTGCTCACCGGGCTGGTGTTCGGCGCCTTCGCGGTCGGCGCGCTGGTGCCCGCCGCGGTCATGTCGATCGCCGCCGCCACGTCGTTCGTCCGCAACATCTACGTCGAGTACTTCCACCCCACGGCGACGCCGAAGCACCAGACCCGTATCGCCCAGTTGGTGTCGCTGATCGCCAAGGTCGGTGCGCTCGCGTTCGTGTTCGGGCTGCGCGACCAGGCCGCGATCAACCTCCAACTGCTCGGCGGCGTCTGGATCCTGCAGACCTTCCCCGCGGTGGCGATCGGCCTCTTCACCACCTGGTTCCACCGCACGGCCCTGCTCGCGGGCTGGGCGATCGGCATGGGGTCGGGCACGCTGATGGTCGTGTGGGGCGGCTTCTCGTCCGTGGTCGCCGTCGCCGGTGCGCACGTGTACGCGGCGGTGGTCGCGCTGCTGCTCAACCTCGCGGTGGCCGCCGCGGTCACTCCGTTCGTACGGCGTCGTTCGCTGGCGGAGGTGGGGTGAGCATGGTCCGGGCCACCACCGCTCCCGCCTTCCCCGGCGACACCGCCCGCGAGGCCGCGCTCGTCGCCCTGTTCGACCAGCACTACACCGGCCTGCTGCGGCTCGCGGTGCTGCTCGGCGCCGACGACGCCGAGGACATCGTCGCGGAGGCGTTCTGCCAGCTGTACCGGCGATGGAACCGGCTTCGGAAGACCGCGTCGGCGCTGCCGTACCTGCGGTCGGTCGTCTGCAACCTCGTCCGGATGCGGGTGCGGCACCTCCAGGTGGTGCGCAAACACGCCGAGCCGATGGGCGGGCCAACCGACTCGGCCGAGAGCGAGGCGATGCTCCGCGAGGACCAGCGCGCGCTCGTCGACGCGCTCAAGGGACTACCGCCGCGGCAGCGCGAGGCGCTGGTCCTGCGGTACTGGCTCAACCTGCGCGAGACCGAGATAGCGGCCGCGATGGGCATCTCGTGCGGCGCGGTCAAGTCGCACACGGCGCGCGGGATGGCCGCGCTCACGCGGGTACTGGAGGAACGCCGATGACCGGATCCACGGCCGAAGACCGGCTCCGGGACGCGCTCGACGCCCTGGCCACCGGGGTCACCGCCGACCCGGGTGCCTACCGCAAGGTCCGGGCCGAGTGGCGGCGCCGAGAGCGGCGGCGCCGGCTGGTGCTGGCGATCCTGGTGGCGGTCGTGTTCGCCGTCGCGGACCTCGTGGGCCTGTGGGCGCTCAACCGCGCGGACTCCGGGTCCCACATCATTTTCGACGAACCGGCGCCGACGCAGACCTCGCGACCGGCGGACCGAGTCGGCCAGCCCTAGACCTGGCTCTATGGCCCTGACCGGTGGGATCGTGAGGTCATGGCGGATCGGATCCTCGCCGACGTGGTGATGGTGGTCCACTTCGGTTTCCTGGTGTTCGTCGCGCTGGGCGGTTTCCTCGCGTGGCGGTGGCGCCGGTGGATCTACGCCCACGTGATCGCGGTGGCCTGGGGCGTCGCCACCATCGCGTTCTCGATCACCTGCCCGCTCACCTACCTGGAGAACCACTTCCGCCGCCGGGCCGGCGAGCCCGAGCTGGGCGCGGCCGGCTTCATCGATCAGTACCTCGAGGACGTCGTATACCCCGAGCGGTACACGCCACTGATCTGGGCCGTCGTCGGCGTCGTGGTCGTCGTCTCCTGGGCGGTTGTGCTCCGGCGTGTTCGCGGAAATCGCGGGCGCCGGCCGGCGATTTCCACGAACCGGCGCTAGGACATTCCGAGGTGCCCGCGAGCGGCGATGACGAGCGCCGCACGGTCCGGTGTGCCCGTGCGGGAACGCAGGCTCGCGACGTGCTTCTCGACCGTGCGCGGGGAGAGGAACAGCCGCTCGGCGATCTCCCGGTCGCCCATGCGTTCGGCCACGAGCGAGAGCACTTCGAACTCCCGGACGGTGACGCCGAGCCTGCGCAGCGGGTCGGGGATGCCGTCGTGCCCCTCGCGGCGCTGGGTGACCTGGGCACCTGCCCTGCGCAACAGGGCACGGCATGCCGCGGCCACGCGCGGCACGCCCTCGGCGTGGAAGTACTCCTCGGCGTCGCGGAGCCACGTGATCGGGTCGCCCCAGCCGTCCTTCAGCGCCACCTCGGCGACCATCCGTCCGGCGAGGTAGCGGGAGTGCGGCTGGTTGATCGGATCGGCGAGTGCTTCGGCGGCAGCCTTCGCCGCGTCGTCGTGGTTGCCGTCGCGCCCGTGCAGGACGGCGCGGGTCCAGGCGATGTACGGCCGGTGCAGCATGACCTCCGCGAGCGGCGAGTTCGCGAGCTCGTCGTACTCCGCCCAGGAGCCCTCGCCCACTACCGTGCGTAGTAGCAGGTACCAGCTGCGGAACCCGGATGCCCGGATGTTCGGCACCGCGTTGTCAGCGGCGGCCGCCGCCGCGAAGTGACGCAGCGCCGCCTCGCGGTCCTCTTCCAGCAGGGCGCACGTGGCGCGTGCGCGGCCCCACACCTCGACGCCGTACCCGAGCACCGACTCGCCCAGCTTGGCGAGCGCCGCTTCCATCTCCTCGCGCTGGCCGCGGCCGGCGAAGACACCGGCCCGGGCGCCGTGCGCGAGCTGTTCCAGCTCCCGCATCCGAAGCTGCCGGGCCAGCTCGCCAGCCCGCTCCGCGCACGCCATGGCCAGGTCGTACTCGCCGGTCTGCAGGTAGATGGTGGCCAGGTGTAGCTCGATCCAGGTGACCGCGATGACCGCGCCGGCGCGGTCGGCGATCTCGCGTGCTTCCAGCAGGCGTTCGGTGCCGGCATGGCGGAGCTTGTCGATGACGCCGAGCTCCATGAGCACGCGAATGCGGCTGGTCGTGAGGCCGTGCGTGGTGGCGATCGTCAGCGCGCGGGTCAGCAGCTCCTCACCCGCCGTCAGGTCGTGGAAGCGGCGGCAGCGGGCCAGCACCTCCAAGGCCTCGCAGGCCACCGCGGGCAGCGACGCGACCTCCGCCGCCTCGACCGCGCGGTGGGCCAGCGTCGCGGCGGTGTCGAGCCGGTCGGCGCGGGGCGACATGAGCGTGAGGTAGGCAGCGGCCGCGTCGATCGGTGCCGTCAACTCGGGCGGCGCGGCGTTGCCGGCGAGGTGGCGCGCAGCGCGGATCTCGGCCTCGCCGTCCTCCCACCTGCCCGTGGCCGACGCTGCCCGGATCCTCGCCACCGGCGCGGCGACCCGACGCGCCGGTGACGCGCCCGCGACGAGCAGTGCCTCGTCCAGCCGGGCGCCGAGCCCGATCACGCGGTCGTGGTCGCCCCGGATCGTGAGCGCCTGGGTGAGCGCTTCGAGCAGGTCGGCCGTAGCCGCGGGCGGTTCGGTGCGGTTGCCGTCGAGCAGGGCGAGACCGCGTTCGAGCAGGGCGACCGCGCTCAGCACGGCGCCGCGGGCGGTGGCGTCACGCCCGGCGCGGGTGAAGAGCGTTGCCGCGCGGATCGGGTCGCCGCCGGCCGCCCACAGCTCGGCAGCGAGCTGGGGTTCCTCCGTGTCGGCGGCTTCGATCCGCTGCGCCGCCGTGCGGGAGAGGCTGACCCGCTCGCCTGGAAGCAGGCGTCCGAGGATCGCGTCGACGATCAGCGCGTGCCGGAACGCCTGCCAGCCGGCGTCGCCGCCCTCGTCGGCGACCACGAGTTCGGCGTCGACCGCCGGGCGGAGCAGCCGGAACGCATCGGCCGGGTCGACGCCGGCCACGGCAGCCGCGACGTGCACGGGGAATCGCTGGCCGAGCACGGCGGCCGCCTCCAGCAGCGGTAGGCACTCTGGCCCTAGCCGCTCGACCCGCTTGCGGATCGCGTCGGTGACGGTGGCCGGCACGGCGGTGCTCGTGGCCGGATCCATCTGCCAGCTCGTGCCCCGCTTGGCCAGGCTGCCGTCGCCGAGCATCGAGCCGAGCAGCTCCTCGACGATGAACGGCGTGCCGTCGGCGGTGCGGTGCAGTTGCGTGAGGGTGGCCGCCGGGATGCTGCCTGCCGTGGTGTCGAGGCAGCGCGCTGCCAGCTCGGTGACCTCGTCGTGGTCGAGCCGCTCCAGCCGGAGCGTGCGGGCGGCGCGACGTGCGGTGGCGGCGGCGGCCAGGTCACGCCCGGCGCCGGGGTCGGTGCGGACCGTGGCGACCAGGAGAACCGGCAGGTCGGCGACGTTGTCGACGAGGTAGTCGATGACGGCCAGGGTGTCCGCGTCGGCGTCGTGCAGGTCCTCCAGGACGAGCAGGCAGCCGTGCTCCTCGCCCAGCACCGTGAGCAGGCGCAGCACCGCCTCGGCGCGGACGACCAGCGACTCGTCGACCCCGTCCACGGCGTCGTCGCCCGCCGGGAGCTGCCCGAGGCGGGTGAGGGCGGGCCAGTACGGGCCGAGGCTGGCGGCGTCCGGCGCGCCGTCGGCACGCAGCGCCGAGAAGATGGCCTCGGTGAGGGGGCGGAACGGCACCGCGGAACCTCCGGCGGCCGCCCGGCCGCGCAGCACCCGCACCCCGCCGCGCGCTGCGGCAGCGCTCGCCTCGGCGACCAGCCGCGACTTGCCGAGGCCGGGCTCACCGACGACGAAGGTCGCCGAACCGTGCCGACTGCGGGCGGTGGCGACCGCACTGCTCAATGCTGATAACTCTGCGTGGCGTCCGACAAGTACGGGTGACACCAACGACATGCGCTCGACCTTATTTATGCCCCGAAACGTTTTTAGGCGCCGAGTGTATCCGGTCCGGGCAAACCCGCTCGTATCCAGTTGGCCTCTGCCCGCATCTATGGAATCTGGGTGACCAACACCCATGACGGAGCGCTCTGGCAACGACAGGGTGAGCCGGTCGCCATACGTTGAAGGAGCAGGGCAGATGTCGTACGTCCCCCCAGCCGGGCCCCCGATGGGTTACCCGGTGCAACCGCCACCGCCGAAGAAGAAGTCGAAGGCCGGCCTGCTGATCGCGGCGCTCCTCGGGGTCATGCTGTTCCTCTGCTGCGGCGGATTCTCCGTTTGGGCCCTCGCGACAGCCGACGAGCGAGAGAAGGAGTCGGGCGGTGTCGCCGAGCCGTCGACCTCACCGACGCCGAGCCGCGAGAAGGACGGCGCGTCCAAGGCCAAGATCGGCCAGTGCATCAACGTGTACTCGCTGCCCGCGCCGACGCCGACCGCCACGCCGGGCACCGAGACCAGTCAGGTCGTCACCGCCACCGAGCGCGTGCCCTGCGGCACGCCGGGCGGATACCAGGTGCTCAAGCGGTTCGACGCCACCACGAGCGGCGAAGTCTGCTCCTCGGTCACGGGCGCGACCAGCCAGTACGTCGCCGACCAGTCGCTGTCGACCAGCGAGGACTTCGTCCTCTGCCTCAAGAAGCAGTAGGTACTTCGGTCGGGCGGCGCCGCATCGGGGGCGGTGCCGCCCGGCCGGGACGAGTGTGGACGCCGCGGCGCACGGGGGCCGCGGCTCTACCACTTCGCGAAGCGTGCAGGATTTCGTGGGCTATGCCTCACGAAATCCTGCACGCTTCCGCGTGTCGGCGGCGAGCGCGGATACCGCATCGGCGATCCGGCGGTACAGCCCGCCGCCGAACGTGATCCGGGTGGCGCCCAGCTCGACCAACCGCGCGATCGGCGGTCCGCCGGGGAGGTAAAGAGCGTTGATCGGTCCCCCGATCCCGGCAGCGAGTTGGGGCAGCGTCTCAGGCGGCGCGAGGATCGGGTAGACGCAGTCGGCGCCGGCCTCGACATACCGCCGCCCGCGCGCCACGGCCTCCTCCACCGAACCGCGCCCGGCGCGAAAGACGTCGACCCGCGCGTTGATCACCAGCGACGGCCCGGCGGCGCGGACGGCAGCCAACCGCGAAGCCTGCTGGCCAGGATCGACGAGCGCCCCCGTTGCCGGATCCGAGTCCTCCAGATTGCACCCGGCCGCGCCGGCGCCGAGGAGCCGTTCGACCAGATCGCTGGGCGCCAGCCCGTACCCGGCCTCGACGTCGGCGGTGACCAGCACGTCCACCGCTCGCGTGATCCGGGCGATGGCGGCGAACATCTCGTCCACCGGCGTCTTCTCGCCGTCGGCGTACCCGAGCGTCGCGGCCACCGCCGAGCTGGACGTCGCGAGCGCGGGGAACGTGGCGAACGCCCTCGCGCTCACCGCGTCCCACACGTTCGGCAGCACCCCGTACAGCAGAGGGTTCATCAGCCCACGCCGAGCCGCGTACTGACGGCGATGCGGTTCCAGGCGTTGATCGTGACGATAAGGCTGAGCAGCTGGGACAGTTCGGCGTCCGGGAAGTGCGCCGCTGCCCGCTCGTAGACGTCGTCCGGGACGCCGTCGGAGGCGAGTAGCGTGACGCATTCGGTGAGCGCGAGCGCCGCCTGCTCCTTCTCGGTGTAGAGGCCGGGGCACTCGCGCCACGCGGAGAGCACGTAGATGCGCTGCTCGGTCTCGCCGCTGGCACGGGCGTCCTTCGAGTGCATGTCGAGGCAGTGTGCGCAGCCGTTGAGCTGCGACGCGCGAATCCGCACCAGTTCGGCGAGCGGGGGGTCGATCCCGGCGGCCGCGGCGCTGTCGAGTGCGATCATGGCCTTGTAGAAGTCGGGCGAGAGCTTCTTGAGCTTGATACGTGTGGTCGTCATGGGTCCACCCTAGGCAGCGATTAGCCCACGAGTAGGGTCCAATCCTGTGGAAGATTCATGGGCCACTTTCGGTGCCGACCTGCACCTGGAGCTGGCCGGTACGAAGGTGCGGGCCGCAGTCGAACGCGCGCTGCGCGAGGCCGTGCGCACCGGCCGGCTCGCGCCGGGCACTCGGTTGCCGTCGTCGCGGTCGCTCGCTCGCGATCTGGGCGTCGCGCGCAACACCGTCGCCGACGCGTACGGGCTGCTGGTGGCCGAGGGGTGGCTCACGGCGCGGCAGGGGTCGGGCACCCGGGTGGCCCACCGACCGGCGCGGGGGAGAAGCGTTTCAAGGCCCCCTACGGTCGCCCCGACCGTGCCGTACGACCTCCAGCCGGGTACGCCGGACGTGGCCACGTTCCCGCGCACCGGCTGGCTCGCCGCCGCCAAGCGCGCCATCGCCGCGGCGCCGAACAACGCCTTCGGGTACGCCGATCCGCAGGGACGTTCGGAGCTGCGGACCGCGCTCGCCGAGTACCTGGCCAGGGCGCGGGGGGTGCGGGCGGATCCCGAGCGCATCGTGATCTGCGCCGGGTACGTCCACGCCCTGGCCCTGCTCAGCACCGTGCTGCGCCCGAAGACCCTCGCCGTGGAGGCGCTCAGCCTCGATCTGCACCGCGACCTGATCACCGCGAACGGCGTCCGCGCCGTGCCGATCGACGTCGACGGCTACGGCGCCCGCACTGATCTGCTCGGCGGCACGGGAGCCCGCGCGGTGCTGCTCACCCCGGCGCACCAGTTCCCGACGGGCGTCCCGCTGCATCCCGAGCGCCGAGCGGCCGTCGTGGGCTGGGCGCGCCGCACGGGTGGGCTGATCATCGAGGACGACTACGACGGCGAGTTCCGCTACGACCGGCAGCAGGTCGGCGCGCTCCAGGACCTCGATCCGGACCACATCGTCTATGCCGGCACGGCGAGCAAGAGTCTCGCGCCGGGCCTGCGGCTGGCCTGGCTCGTGGTGCCGCCGTCCCTGCTGCACCGGCTGCTCGATGTAAAGGCGTCCACCGGCGCGCAACTCGGCGTGATCGACCAGCTCACGCTCGCCGAGTTCCTGCGCTCCGGCGCGTACGACCGGCACCTCCGCAGTGCTCGCTCGCGCTACCGGCGCCGCCGCGACCGGCTCGTCGCCACCCTGGCCGAACACGTCCCCGACGCGCGGGTCACGGGCATCGCCGCCGGACTGCACGTCCTGGTCGAACTGCCGCCCGGGGCGGGGTCCGAGGAGGACGTGATCTCCCGCGCCCGCGAGCGTGGCCTGGCGCTCGCCGGGCTGGGGCGGTACCGGTTCGCCGGCACCGCCCCGCCGTCGCTGGTCGTGGGCTACGGCACTCCGGCCGACCACGCGTTCGCGGGCGCGCTGGACAGGCTGTGCGACGCGATCAGTCCTCGCGTGATCCGCTAGCTGGAACAATAGGGAGGTCAGATGGCCGGTGGGGATGCGGGCGGGGTCCGGAGCGTCCAGCGGGCGCTGGAACTGCTGGCCCGCTTCGACGATGCGCGGGTCGTCTGGACGGTCTCCGACCTTGCCCGGGCCGCCGGCCTGCCGAAGAGCACCGTGGTCCGCCTGGTGGCCACGCTGGAACGGGCCGGCATGGTGTGGGTCCGGCCGGACAGCACGGTGGTGCCGGGCGCCGGCCTGTTGCGGTGGGCGCGCCTCGGCCAGGCGGCGTGGGAGCTGCCGGAGGCGGCGCGTGAGGTGATGGCCGATGTCGCCGACCTCTGCGCCGAGACGGTCACCCTGTACGTGCGGCAGGGGACGGCGCGCGTCTGCGTGGCGCAGGAGCAGGGCCCGCACTCCCTGCGGCACGTCGTCACCCCGGGCGAGGAACTCCCGCTCTGGGGCGGCGCGGCGTCGAAGGTGCTGCTCAGCGACGCGCCGGCCGAGATCGTCGACGAGGTGGTCGCGTCCGCGCCAGGCGGCGCGGAGGCTGGTGCGGAGCTGCGTCGGCAGATCGCCGCGGCGCGCAAGCTCGGGCACTCGGTGAGCCACGGCGAGCGAGAGGTCGGCTCGTCCGGCGTCGCCGCGCCCGTCACCGACACCAACGGGCGGGTCATCGCGTCGCTCGCACTCAGCGGCCCGACCGGCCGGTTCACGGCCGAACACGTGGCACGGTTCGTCGCGATCGTCACCGCGTCGGCCGACGAGATCTCCGACTACGGGCTCGCCCGAGCCTTCCCCGAACCCTCACTCTGAGGCGCGCGGGCGGGGGATCCAGGCGCATGCGTGCCCAGCACTGGCCGGATCGCCCTCCCGCCCGCCCCCGAACCGGACTGTTCCGGTAGTGGCGCCCAAACCGGGCGCGCGATGCAGCCAAAACCCCGACAGTTGCGGGCTAGTCAGAGCTTGATGTTGAGCTTGTACAGCTCGTTGAGCGAGTCGGTGAGATCGGCGCCGACGAGCCCACCCTTGTGCACGCGCAGCAGCGTGCCGTCGGCGTCGTAGAACGCGGTGACCGGCAGCCCGAAGCCCTTCGCATACTCGTCGTGCAGCCCGCTGCCGTTGGACCCGCCGACGTCGCGCGCCAGCGGCCACGACGTGAGCCCGTGCCGCTTCGGCATGAGGTTCGGGTCGCCGGTCTCCATCGACGCCACGCCGATGAAGTTCACCTTGCCCTTGAGCTGGTTCGATGCCTTCGCGTAGTCGGGCATCTCCAGGTCGCAGATGTCGCACCAGGACGCGTAGAGGTTCACGACGGTCGGCTTGCCGTTGTAGTCCGCGAGGCGGACCGTCGACTTCTTGTCCAGCGACGGCAGCGCGAACGACTTGGCGGACGTCGAGGTGCCGGAGGGCTTCGCGTCCGCGCCCTTGAACGCGAGCACGGCGACCAGCACGAGCACCAGGGCGGCGGCGGCCTTGATCAGCCAGCCGGTGAGTTTGCTGGGTGTCCTGGCGAGCGTCGGATCGGTGAACATCGCGTCCTCTCTAGCTGAGCGTGATGAAGTCGATGCGGGCGGTTGCCGCGAAGTTCTGGAGTTGGCTGGCGACCCAGGTGAGCTGGTCGAGCGCGAGGAGCACGCCGAACCCGGCCATCAGCACGGCCGACGTGACCGTGACGGCCACCGTGTGCTCGCGCACCCAGCCGAAGACGCCCAGGAGCCGCCCGTACGCCAACCCCGTGGCGAGGAACGGCACCGCCAGCCCGAGCGAGTACGCAGTGAGCAGCAGCCCGCCCTGCGTCGCGTCACTCTGGGTGGCGGCGACGGCCAGCAGGGAAGCTAACACGGGACCTATGCACGGAGTCCAGCCGAAGCCGAACGCCGCCCCCGCGACCGGCGCAGCGAACGACCCGTACTTGGTGAGTTTCGGGTGGAACCGGGCCTCGCGGTCGAGCACCGGTACTCGCATGAACAGCGAGACCAGCAGGTACAGGGCCATCGCCAGGACGATCAGCCCTGAGACGCGGGTCAGCGTGTTCTGGTGCTCGGCGAGTACCCGCCCGACCGACGTCGCGGACAGTCCCAGGCCGATGAACACCGCCGAGAACCCGCCGATGAACAGGGCGGTCTGGCGCAGGATCTGGCTGACGTGGATCCGCCCGCCGGAGCGCAGCTGAGCCACGTCCAACCCGGTGATGAGCGACAGGTACGGCGGCACGATCGGCAGCACGCAAGGCGAGAGGAACGACACCAACCCGCCGGCGAACGCGGCCGCGTACCCGGCGGTACCGACGCTCATTCTCACTCCCGGTCAACCGTGCGGCGCCCGCCGGTGCGGCCGCCGTCGTCGGTAGGTACGCAGAGTCAGCCCGCACGGTTTAGTGGCACCCGCGGTGCATACTTGGGTGGTCCTGCATGGGAAGGGTCGGGTACACATGGCTGACGCCGCACGCCGCTTCGACCAGCGCGTTCCACGGGAAACGGTGGACGAGCAGGCTCGGCGGAAGAACCTGCGCCCGATCACCACGACCAGCGACCTGGCCAGGGAAGACATCTGGGAGTCGGACCAGGAACTGGACGCGTTCCTGGATCACTTCTACCGGTCGCGTCACGCAGACACCGCGTGACACCAGTGGACTATGTCGTTGTCGATACCGACGTCGTCTCTCTTGTCCAGAAGGATCGCCTTCCGATCGCACTGGCGAACCGCCTGATCGGGCGAGCGCTGTGCGTCTCCTTCGTCACCATCGGCGAACTCACTCAATGGGCGGACCTGCGCAATTGGGGGCAGCGGAGCCGTGCTGGCCTGGAGGCTTGGCTGAATCAGGTCGTGGAGCTCGAGTACGACGGCCAGGTTGCGCGGACGTGGGGCCACCTCTCAGCGGCGGCCGTGCGCCGAGGCCGGCCACGCCCCGCGAACGATATGTGGATCGCCGCCACGTGTCTCGCGCATGGATTCCCGCTGGCGACGCTGAACATCAAGGACTACGTCGACTTTGCCGACCACCACGGACTTGAGCTGATCGGCCGCGAGCGGGCGCGCTGACGCGCAGGCTGCCCGCCCGACAGACGGAGGCACCCGCCAACTGGGCAGCCACCCGCCCCGCCGATCTCAGCTTCCGTACCGCGTCGCGATCGCTGCTGCGTTGCGCTCGGCCAGCGCAAGCGCGGCCGCGCGCAGGGTGGAGCCGGACTTGGCGGCGTCGTCACCGACGAACGTCACCAGGCGGCGCATCGTCTCGGAGATCTTCCGGAACGAGTCCTCGGCGGTCGGCTCGATGTCGCCGAACACGACCCACCACCACCAGGCGTTGGTCATGACGTTGGCGAGGAAGTCCGGCACGACGGGGATCCCGCGCGCGGTGAGCGCGGCCTCGGCGTCGGGCAGGGTCGGCATGTTGGCGCCTTCGACGACGATCCGAGCCTTGACCCGCTCCGCATCGCTGAGCACGTACGACATCGCGGCGGGCACGAGCAGGTCCGACTCGACGTCGAGCCAGCCGTCCCGGTCGCCGGTCAACGCGGCCACCCGCGACCGGTCGATGACGCCGAATCCGTCGCGGGCGGCGAGCAGCGCCTCGACGTCCAGGCCCTCGGGGTGGCTGAGCAGGCCGTCCCGGTCGGCGACCGCCACGACGCGCACGCCGGCACGGTGCAGGTACCGTGCCGCGGCGCCGCCGATCGAGCCGAAGCCCTGCACGACGGCGGTGGCGCCCTTGACCTCGATGCCGTCGCGTTCGGCGAACGCGAGAGCGGCCTCGGCCACGCCGTACCCGCCGACCAGGTCGGCGAGCGGGATCCCGTCGACGGTGACGGCGAACGCGGCGGCCAGCCGTTCCCGCGCCGCGTCAGGATCCTCGACGACGCCGAACGCCGGCTCGATCGTCGTCGGCAGGCCCAGCTCGCCGACGAGCGCGTCGATGACGTCCTGCCGCAGGCCGAAGTCCTCGCCGGTGTTCCACTGTTCACGGATGACGGGCAGCACGGCCGTGAGGAACCGCTTCAGCACGTCGTGCGCCTCGGGATCGTGCGGGTTGACGTCGACACCGCCCTTGGCGCCGCCGAGCGGCACGTACCGGTCGGTCGGGTTGTAGACCAGCGCCTCCTTGCGGGCCATGCCCCGGGCCAGCCCGCGCACCTCGTCGAGCGTGCAGCCCTCGCGGAGCCGGAGCCCGCCGCTGGCGATACCGCGCACGAGGCTGTCGATCACGACGTAGCCGCGCCGCCCGGTGACCGGGTCGGTCCAGGTGATCTGCAGCAACGGCTCGCGGGTCATGGACGGGGCTCCTTCGGAAGCGGTACGTGGATCAGGGTCGGACGGTCGGCGGCCAGGGCTTCGAGCAGTGCCGGGCCGAGTCCGGCCACGTCGGTCAGGACAGCGTGGCAGCCCAGCGCGTGCCCGAGCCCGACGAAGTCCGGCGAGTCGAGGTCGACGGCGTGCACGTGGTCGCCGCGCTCCTCCATCTCGGCGCGGATCTCGCCGTACCCGCTGTTGTCCACGACGACGACCGGCAGCGGCAGCCGCAGCTGGGCGGCGCCGGCGAGTTCGGCGATCGTGAACATGACGCCGCCGTCGCCGAGCAGCGCCACGACGGGCACGTCGGGGCGGGCGAGCTTGGCGCCGATCGCGGCCGGAAGCCCGTAGCCGAGCGTCCCGTACCCGGTGGGGTAGAGGAACGTGGCCGGGGCGTACGCGGGCAGGTTCGCCAGCGCGCCGTAGTAGCAGGCCATGGCGCTGTCGCCGGCGAGGATCCCGTCGCGGCCCAGCGCGCCGGCCAGCGCCTCGACGACGCCCAGGTAAGCGGCGCCTTCCGCGCGAGAGTCCGCGCGCAGGGCGTCACGCCAGCGCGCGGCCCGCCCGACCGGGTCAGCCGGGGCAGCCACCCCGGCTCTCGCGCCCACCGGGACCGGCATCCCGGGGCCGAGTCGGTCGAGCAGGCCGCGCAGGCAGGACGCGGCGCCACCCACCAGCGCTACGTCCGGGTTCGCGTTCGTGACGATCTGCACGGGGTCGATGTCGATCCGCACGAGCCGACCGTCGAGCGGCAGCGGCCCGTACCAGAGGTCGGCGGGGGACAGCTCGCTGCCGACGACCAGCACGGTGTCGGCGTCCTCGACGAGCGCCCGCACGGACGGCAGGTGGACGCCTGCACCCAGCGCGAGCGGGTGGTCGTCCGGGAGCACGCCCTTGCCGTTGGTCGTGGTGATCACCGGTGCGCCGAGACGTTCCGCCAGTTCACGTAGCTCGCGGACGGCTCCGCGCGCGCCGCCGCCGGCCAGCACCACCGGTCGGGCAGCGCCGAGCAACGCGAGCGCGGCGGCGTCGAGTTCGGCAGGGTCGGGCACCAGCTCGGGGAAGGCCAGCGGCCACACCGGCGGCACCTCGTCCACTTCGGACAGCACGTCGAGCGGTATCTCCAGGTGGACGGGGCGCGGGCGGCCGGACGTCATCGTCGCGAACGCCTGCGCCACCGCCACCGGGATCTCCGCGACGCTCGTGACGCGGTGGCTGTACGCCGCTACCGCGTCCATCGCCGCGCGCTGGTCCTTCGTCTCGTGCAGCAGGCCGTTGCCGCGCCCGGGGTGGCGCAGCGGCATGCCGGGCGAGATCAGCAGCACAGGTACCGAGTCGGAGTACGCCTGCCCGATAGCGGCGGCCGCGTTGAGCGTCGCCGGCCCGGACGTCACCAGGGCGACACCGACCTGGCCCGACGCGCGCGCGTACCCGTCGGCCGCGTACCCGGCGCCCTGCTCGTGCCGCGGGCTGACGTGCCGGATCCCGGCCGCGTCGAGGTGGGCGTAGATCTCCAGGTTGTGCGTGCCGGGGATCCCGAAGACGATGTCGACGCCGTGGTCCGAGAGCGCCTGCACGAGCGCGGCCCCGCCGGTCAGCTTGCGCACACGACACCCCCCAGGCTGGTGGCCCCCAACGCCGCTGAGACGGTGGCCGGCTTGCCGGCCCCGACGAGCAACGCGTCGACGGCCAAGGCCCCGGCGGGCGTCACCCGGAGCGGGTTCACCTCGCATTCGGCCACGTCCGGACGTTCGGCGATCAGCCGGGACACGGCTGCCACGATCCTGGCCGCCGCCTCGACGTCCACGGCCGGGCGCCCGCGCCAGCCGGTGAGCAGCGGGTACGCCCGCAGCCGGGCGAGCATCGCGGCGGCGACCTCGGGCGTGACCGGCGCCAGCTCGACGGCGACGTCCCGGTACAGCTCGGTCTGGGTACCGCCGAAGCCGACGAGCACCACAGGGCCGAGGGCCGGGTCGCGGCGGGCGCCGACGATCAGCTCGACGGCGCCGTCCCGGGTGTCCATCTCTTCGAGGACGTACTCGCCGTCGCCGAGCCGCTTCCGCAGCGCCACCAGCGCGTCGGCGGCCGCGACGACATCTCCCAGGCCGAGGACGACCCCGCCGACCTCCGTCTTGTGCTCGATCCACGCCGCCTTCAGCACGTACGGCGGGCGCAGCTCCACATCGACGACGTCGGCGGGTTCCCGCACGGTGACCGCGCCGGGGAACGGCACGTCGTACTCGGCCAGCGCCTCGCGCGCGCCGAAGTAGCCGGGCGACGCCAGCGGCGGCAGCGGCGGAGGCAGCGCGACGGCCCGCGGCGTCAGCAGCGCCAGCTCGGTGGCGTGGGCCAGCGACCGCGCTGCCGCGTCGATCGTGTGGTACACCGGGATCCCGTTGTCGCGCAGGGCCCGCACCGCGGGCGAGTCCGCGCACATGCTGTGCACCACGACGGGCAGCCCGGTGGCGTGCACCGCGTCGCCGAGAGTGCCGACGACCTCCAGTTCCGCCTGCACGAGCGAGGCGGTGTCGGCGCCGTACGAACCGAAGTACCCGGTGAGCACCGCCCCGTCCACCTCGCCGCTGCGCAGCAGGGTCTCGATCACCCGGGCGTAGCTGGTGAGGTCCTGCTCGCCGCCGCCCGCGAGGTCGACCGGGTTGCGCACTCCTGCCCGTGCCGGAAGCAGGTCGGCCGTCGAAGCCTGAGTCGACGGCGACAGCTCGGGGACGACCAGCCCGCACCGGCTCAGCAGGTCGGCGGCGATGGCGCCCTGACCGCCGCTGTCGCCCGACCACAGCGATCCGCCGCCCCACCGGCGACGGCCCGTCGAGCAGCAGTTGCGCCAGGTCGATCGCCTGGGCCGGCGTCTCCACCAGCACCGCACCGGCTGCCCGGCACGCAGCGTCGACGACGTCGGTCGAGGCGGTGAGCGCGCCGGTGTGCGACCTGGCCGCGGCCCGGCTCGCCTCGCTGGCGCCCACCGTGAGCACGACGATCGGCTTGCCCGCCGCGCGCAGCCGGCCCAGCGTGTGGACCAGCTCCCGGTCAAATGTCTCCGCGTAGAGCACGACGGCCTTGGTGCGCTCGTGCTCGATCAGGTCGGTGACCGCCTCGGCCGCTGACATGTCCACCTGGTTGCCGACCGAGACGAACCGCGAGACGCCGATCCCCGCCTCGCTCGCCAGCCCCGCGAGTTCGAGGCCGAGCTGGCCGGACTGCGAGACGATTCCGAGCTGGCCGGGCGTGAAGCTGCCCCAGGCGAGCTCCAGTTCGGTGGCCGCGTCGTAGATGCCGAGGCAGTTCGGGCCGACCATCCGCGCGCCCGCCGCGCGTACCCGAGTGGCCAGGTCATCCTCAAGGTCGGCGGTGATCGCCAGGAAACCACGCACGCCGAGCACGAGGCCCTCGTCGACCACGTCCGGCACGGTCTGCGCCGGTGCGCAGAGCACGACCAGCTCCGGCACCTCGGGTAGGTCCCGCAGGGCAGCGAAACTCTGGACGCCGTCGATCACCGCCCCGCCACGGTTCACGAGGTACACGTTGCGCCTTCCGGCGCCGCGCAGGGCGCCGCGCGCGAGCCAGTACCCCCACTTGGCCGGGTCCGCCGAGGCCCCGACCACCGCGACGGAGCGCGGATCCGAGAAGACGTCGAGGCTCATGGGCGTGCCAGCGAGCGCGAGATGATCAGCCGCTGGATGTCCGAGGTGCCTTCCTCGATCTCCTCCAGCTTCGCGTCGCGCATCCACTTCTCCAGCAGCAGCTCGCGCGAGTAGCCCCAGCCGCCGTGCGTCTGAAGCGCGGCCCACGTGCAGAACATCGCGTTCTCGGACGCCACGAGCTTGGCGATCGCGGCCTCCTCGGCCACCTGCTCGCCGGCGTCGTGCAGCCGTGCCGCCCGCATCGTGAGCAGGTGCGCTGTGTCGACCTTGGCGGCCATGTCGGCCAGCCGGAACGCCACGGCCTGGTGGTCGATGATGGGCTTGCCGAACTGCTCGCGCTGCTTCGCGTACTCGACGGCCGTGTCGAGCGCGGCGCGGGCGAGGCCGGTGCAGGCGGAGCCGATGAGGATCCGGGAGGCGTCGAACGTGCGCATGAGCCCGCGGAACCCCTCACCCTCCTCGCCCAGCCTGTTCTCGACCGGTACCCGCACGTTGTCGAGGAAGATCTCCGCGCTGACGATGGCACGCTGGCCCATCTTCGACATCGGCTGGCCGAGCACCATGCCAGGCGTGTCCTTCTCCACCACGAACGCCGTGACACCGCGCGACCGCAGCGCCGGATCGACCGTGGCGAAGATGACCGTCCACTGTGCATAGGGAGCGTTGGAGATCCACGCCTTCTGGCCGGTCAGCACGTAGTGGTCGCCGTCGCGTACCGCGCGGGTCTGGAGTGACGCCGCGTCCGAGCCGACCCCCGGCTCGGTGACGGCCAGCGCGGTGAGCGGCGGGTTGTCGCTGGTCAGCGGCGTGAGCCAGCGCTGCTTCTGCTCGTCGGTGCCGAGCGCCTCCACCGGACCGGCGAAGAACCCGTTCGACGTCAGCAGGTTCCCGATGCCGATGTCGCCGTAGCAGAGTTCCTGCTGGACGAGCGCCTGCGTGACCAGGTCCGTCACGCCGCCACCGCCGTACTCCGACGGCAGCATGAACGACGCCAGCCCGAGCTTCGCCGCCTTCGCCCACAGGTCGAGCGGCGACTCGTGGTCGGCGTCGTCGACCGCCCGGGCACGCGGCCGGATCTCGCGCAGCGCGAAGTCGCGGGCCAGGGCGATGAAGTCCTGCTGCTCGGTGGTGAGCGGGAGACCGTCACGGACTGCGCGAGCCATTGGTAGCTCCCCTGGGTTGTTTGACTGGTCAGTCAGTTAAGTACAGGGCCGCCGCGGCGCCACGTCAACCCCTCACAGCGGGGTTTGGGCGATCTTTCGGGCGCGGTAACGCCAGAAAGATCGCCCAAAGCGGGCATCAGGCGGCTGGGCGCTCCAGGTCGCGCAGGAACCAGTGGCACACGGTGCGCATGCGGTCCAGCGTCATGTTGCTGGAGTTGAGCAGCACCTGGATCGCGAGGCCGTCGATCATGCCGATGAGGGCGTTCGCCAACTCCACCGCGTCGCCGCTGCGCAGCAGCCCCTGGTCCTGCCCGTCGCGGATGATGCCGGCGACGAGCCGGCGCCACTCGCCGTACACGCGCTCGTTGAGTTCCTGCAGGTCGGGCTCGCGCAGCGCCTCGACCCAGAGCTCCGCCCAGACCCGCCAGGCCTGGATCGTCTCCTCGCTCTCCGGCAGGTACGAGTCGACGAAGGCGCGAAGCCGCTCGCGCGGATCGGTGTGGATCTCCAGGATCGGCTTGCGTCGCTCGACCGACCGGTCGAAGTTGAACTCGAACGCCGTGTAGACGAGGTCGCGCTTGGTGGCGAAGTAGTAGTGGACGGTGCCCGTGCTGGTGCGCGCGCGACCGGCCACATCAGAGACCCGGAGCGACCGGTACCCGATCTCGGCGACGACCTCGCACGCCGCCCGGAGGATCTGCTCCCGCCGTTCGGCCTCGACGCTGGGGCGTGCCATCAGTACTCCTCACACGCGCCGATATTTGACTAACCAGTCAATTATCGTGCCCTAACCGCGGGGGAGAAGCCAGCACTCTGCGATGAAATGGAATCTCACCGCATGAAGCGGAACGGCGCCAGCACGTCCGGACGTTCGCCGCTCACGACGTACTCGGCGAGAGCGTGGCCGGACGCCGGCCCGAGCGTCACGCCCAGCATCCCGTGCCCATCCACAAGAACACGCTGCTCTACCGGCTGGAGAAGATCAGCCAGCTCGCCGGTACCCCCGCCAGGGAGCCGCGCGCCTGCCTCCCGCTCTACCTCGCGTGCGTCGGCGACCAACTGGCCGCTGCCGAAACTGATGTGTAGACCTCGGTCCGAGTGGGTAGGCCGACCCCCGTGCAGACACCTCTCGACGTCTCGACGACCACCGAACAGCCCGGCACCACAGCGCCGACCTGTGACTTCTGCGAAGCACCGAACGCGACGTTCGCGTATCCGGTGGCGGCGATCACCATCGGTACCGAGGAAGAGACGATTCCCGCGGCCCAGTGGACCGCCTGCCTGGATTGTCACCAGCTCATCGAGGACGGCGACTGGGAGGGCCTCACCGCCAGCGCCGGCTATCCACCCGGCTTCGCCCCGACCCCGGTGACCGCGTTCCGCGAGCACCGCCAGGGCGGGCCCGCGGTGTTGCTGGTGCCTTGACCCGGCCGCCGGATTACCCAAAAACCTGACAGTTGCCCGTTCCGTCCGGATCCGTGATGGTGGTATACCAGATACCACACACCTCCGGCGGAACGGAGCAGCGCTGATGAGCAGCTACCTCTCTCGACGGGACGTTCTCAAAGCGGGCGGCGCGGCGGGGCTGCTCTTACCGGCCCTGCTCGGCGCGCCGGCCCACGCCTCGCTGTGGACCCCGCAGTCCGCCGATCCGTGGGACGCCGTCCCTGGCATCCTCGCCCGGATCGTGCCGCCGACCTTTCCGGACCGTGACTTCCGCATCACCGACTTCGGCGCCAAGGGCGACGGCAAGGCGGACAACACCAAGGCGTTCCGCGACGCGATCGTGGCCTGCAACAAGTCCGGTGGCGGCCGGGTCGTCGTGCCGAAGGGCACGTTCCTGACCGGCGCAATCCACCTGCTCAGCAACGTCAACCTGCACGTCGTCGCGGACGCGAAGATCCTGTTCAGCACCGACCACCGCAAGTATCTGCCGATGGTCTGGACTCGCTGGCAGGGCATCGAGTGCTACAACTACTCGCCGTTCATCTACGCGTACAACCAGACGAATCTCGCGATCAGCGGCGGCGGCACGCTCGATGGGCAGTCGTCGAAGGGTCCGTGGTTCGAGTGGGACAAGGTGCGCGACCCGGACTGGCAGGTCCTGCAGAAGATGGCCGTCGACAACGTGCCGGTGCCCGACCGCAAGTTCGGCGAGGGGCACAAGCTCAAGCCGAACATGATCCAGTTCTACAAGTGCACGAACATCCTGGTCGAGGGCGTGTCGATCCGGAACCCGGCGATGTGGTCGGTGCACCCGGTGCTGTCGCGCAACATCACCATCCGCAACATCTCGATCTACAGCCGCGGCGGCATGGTGGATGGCTGCGACCCCGAGGCCAGCGCCGACGTGCACATCCATCACTGCACGTTCGACACGGGCGACGACGCCGTGGTCGTCAAGGCCGGGCGTGACATCGACGGGCGGCGGGTCGGCGTGCCGAGCGAGAACATCGTCGTGGAGAGGTGCACGATGCTCGGCCGCTGGGGCGCCGTCACCGTCGGCAGCGAGATGTCGGGTGGCGTCCGCAACGTGTTCTTCCAGGACTGCACGATCAAGCCCGGCCCCTCGTACAAGACCTTCTACGTGCTCTACCTCAAGACGAACAAGCGCCGCGGCGGCGTCGTCGACGGCATCCACGCGCGGCGGATCACGGGCAACAGGATCGACCGCGGCTCGTTCTACGTCGACATGAACTACAGCCTCACCGGCCCGGGGCACGGACCGATCGTGTTCCCGACGATCCAGAACATCACCGTGGACGGCATGAACATCGACGGCGCACCGTACGCGGTGAACCTCAACGGCGCCGCCGAGAGCCCGGTGCGGAACGTGCGGATCAGTAACAGCACGTTCAAGAACATGGCCGGTCCGAACGTCATCAAGAACGCCGAGAACGTCTCGTTCCACAATGTGACGATCAATGGTAAGCCGGTCTGAGGGCGCCCGCCGCTAACCGGACTTGCTGGACAAATCGGGGCTCCGATGCCCGACGTAGGCACGGCTTCCCGAAAAGTCCGGTTCGGACGGACCTGGTGATTGAGGATTCCGCGCTCGGGGTAGTGCGTCCGTGACGTACTGCTCCCTGCGCGAGGAGTGATTGTGGTGGCTGGCAAGCTCAGAGTCCCTCGGAGCCGGGGCGCGATCAGCGGTCTGCTGCTCGTGTTGCTCGGCGCCTGGGGTGCGCTCATTCCGCTGGTAGGCCCGTTCTTCGACTACGCGTACACGCCTGACCGGGCGTGGGCGTTCACCGCGGGCCAGGTCTGGCTCTCGATCGTGCCCGGTGTCGTGACGGCACTCGCCGGACTCGTGGTACTGCTCAGCGCCAACCGGGCCGTGGCCGTGTTCGCCGCATGGCTGGCGGCGCTGGCCGGCGCGTGGTTCGTCGTCGGCGGAACCATCAGCACGCTCTGGACCAGCGACGGCGAGAACCTGGCCGGCGAACCGGTCGGCGGAACCGCGGCCCAGATGGCCGAGGAACTCGGCTTCTTCATCGGCGTCGGCGCCGCGATCGTGTTCGTCGCCGCGCTGGCGCTCGGCCGGTTCACGGTGCTCGGCGCGAAGGAGGTCGCGATGGCAGAGCAGGCAGCCGCAGCCCGTGCCGATGAAGCGGCCCGCGCCGACGAGGCGGCCCGCGTTGACGCCGTGGACGATGATGCCGACCGCACCCGGCACCTGCCCGCCGCGGCCGAGGACAACCCGCCGCCGCTCACCACGGCACCCGGCACGTCGACATCAACGCCGACCACGTACGCGGGCTCGAAGGTCGGCGACGAGGACCGCTCGGTGAGCGATCGTGCGGCCCGCCGCCTGGACGACCACCCGGACGAGCGGCTCCGTCCCGACACCGAACACCGCCCGCGCCAGACGACCTAGCCCGCACCGAGTCTCGGATTCTTGGGGGTTTCGCGGCCCCGCGACCCCCAAGAATCCGAGATCCAAAGTGTGGCGCTCAGCCCCAGCTCACGTCGCGCAGCGCCGGCGTGAGGCCGATCTCGGGCGCCACCGGGAACGGCGCCTCGATCGTGCCCGACAGGAACGCCTCGATCTCGGTGAGCCCGAACGGCCTGGCGAAGTAGTAGCCCTGCCCGAAGCGGCAACCGCTGTCGCGCACCTCGACCAGCTGCTCGGCCGTCTCGATGCCCTCGGCCACGGTGGCGAGCTGCAACGTGTGGCCGAGGTTGACGATGGCGCGGGCGAGCGCCGACGCGGCGGACCCGTGGCCAACCTCGTCCACGAAGGATTTGTCGATCTTCAGGATGTCGACGGGGAAACGCCGCAGGTAGGCCAGCGACGAGTAGCCGGTGCCGAAGTCGTCGATCGCGAGGCACACACCGAGTTCCTTGAGCGCCGCGAGCCGCTGGGTGACCGCCTCGGTGTCGGTGTCGTGGAGCAGCACGGACTCGGTGATCTCGAGGATCAGGCAGTGCGGGTCGAGGCCTGTCTCTTCCAATGCCTGCGCCACGGTGACCGGCAGGTCTGACTGGTGAAGCTGGAGCGCGGAGAGGTTGACGCTGACGGTCAGCGCCGGTTGCTCGCTTCGCTCGACGTTCCAGCGGCTCACCTGCTGGCATGCCTCCACCAGCACCCAGCGCCCGATCGGCAGGATCAGGCCGGTCTCCTCGGCGAGCGGGATGAAGTCGAGCGGCTGGATCATGCCGCGCTCGGGGTGCCGCCAGCGCACGAGCGCCTCCACGCCGGTGACGACGCCGCTGGCGAGGTCGACGATGGGCTGGTAGTGGAGGATCAACTCGTCGCGGTCGATCGCGCCGCGCAGGTGCGCCTCCAGGTCGAGGCTCTTCTGCCTGGCCGCCTGCATCGACGGCTCGAACACCTGGCAGCGTCCCTTGCCGGCCTTCTTGGCCTCGTACATGGCGAGGTCTGAGTTGAGGATCAGCGCCTCGGCGTCGAGCGCGGTGGGGGTGTTGTACGCGACGCCGACGCTCGCGTTGACGCAGACTGGGGTGCTGCGGATCTCGAACGGTGCCCGCAGCTCGCCGATGATCCGGTTCGCGACGGCGGTGGCCACCTGCGGGTTGTGCAGGTCCTGGAGGAGCACCGCGAACTCGTCGCCGCCGAGTCGCGCCGCCGTGTCGCCCTCGCGCAGGCAGCCGCGGAGCCGGTTGGCGACCTCGACCAGCAGCAGGTCGCCGGCGGAATGGCCGAGCGAGTCGTTGACGAACTTGAAGCGGTCGAGGTCGACGAAGAGCACGGCGACCTGGGTACGCTCGCGCGCCGCGCAGGCCAGCCCGTGCTCCAGCCGGTCCATGAAGAGCGCGCGGCTGGCGAGGCCCGTGAGCGAGTCGTGGAAGGCCTCGTGCATGTCGTGCAGCGTCTTCGCGTCGGTGACGGCGAGGCTCACGTGCTCGGCGAACGCGAGCAGCACCTCGCGGTCGGCCCGGCTGTACGTGCGTCCCTCGGTGTACGAGCCGACCACCAGCGCCCCCACGACCGTGCCGTTCTCGTGTACCGGCGCGGCCATCGACGACTGCATGCGGTCGTCGACGAGGTCGCTGTTGCTGTGCGGCGAGCTGGGGTACCCCTCGATGACGACCAGCTCGTCGCGGAGCATCGCCAGGCCGGGAGCGCCGGCGAGCGGGACGGGCGTGCTCCACAGCCGCTTGGCGAGGTCGTCGCGGAGGCCCTGGTGCGAGACGAGCAGCAGCCGGGTCGGGTCGTCGGTGTCGAGAAGGCGCAGGCCGGAGGCGTCGTCGCCGATCAGCTCGCGCGCGCCGGTCGTGATCGCCTCGAAGATCTGGGCCTGCGGCGCGCGGCGGGCGATCGCGCGCTGGATCGTGGAGAGCTGCTCCAGCAGCCGCTGCCGTGCCTGCAGGCTCGTGAGCAGCCGGGCGTTCTCCGAGGCCTGGCGGCGTTCGGCGCCGAGCGCCTGAAGGTTCTTCAGGGTCAGTTCCAGCACTCGTGCCATGCCCCGGATCAGGCTGATCTCGTCGACGGTGAAGCCGTCGTAGCCGGACCGCGCCACTACGAGGTGGGCCGGATCGGGGGTGCGCAGCGGCGCGGCCACAGCGTCGCAGTCGCCCGCGCCGGCCACGGCGAGGACGTGGCGATCGCCCGCGGCGATCTCGCTCAGCTCGCGCTCGGGGACCCGTCCGGCGAGGAACCCGACCGCCGTGACCACCTCGCCGTCACGGACGACCGCCGCCACCTCCGCCTCCAGCACGCGCGCCGCACGCTCGACCGCCGCGCGGATCGCCGCGTGGCCGTCCGGCACCGCCGACACCACCGCCAGGAACTCGGCGAGGTGCTGCGCGGAGACGGCTGTGGCGGAGGGCAGCATCAGCTCACCGCGAGGATGACCAGTGTCTGGTTGTGGAACCCGTTGATGCCCTTCGTGCGGGCGATCTCCCCCCAGGTGTAGAGGCCCGCGAGCGGCGCGGAGCCGGCCTCATTCGCCATGCGTTCGACCTCGATCCTCGTGCCGACGTCGCCGAGCATGCGGGAGCGGGACACACAGTCGAACGCGAGAACGCCGATCGGCGGCTGGCCCCCGAGCGCGTCGACGGCGTCGCGGCAGGCGTCACCGGCGGCCTTGAGCACGGAGTCGTCGTCGCCCTCCATCAGCCAGACGAGTCCGCCCTCCGGGATCTCGCCACTGGAACGGAGCCAGCCCTCGTGCAGGTGCTCCGTCGAGCTGACGTTGCGAACTTCTTCCCCGCTGCGCCGCCGTACCCCGATCGGGCGCGTGTGGGCGAACTGGTCGAAGGCCACAGGGTCACTGTATGCCTCTTCGGGAGCGTCAAGGCGTCCCAGGTACATCTCCAGCGCGGGCTTGTCGTCGAGCGTGAAGACCTGCCCGTTCTGGCTCCGGGTGACGATCATCGGCTCGCCGACCTTGCGCCATCCGTGTCGCAGCCCCACGCCGAGCGGCGCGTCCGAACTGATCGTGGCGCCCACGACGGCGTTGGTGAGGACGCGGTCGTCGTGGAACTGGAACGTTTCGCGGATCGCCGGGTCGGGGCTCGCGGCGCCGCCGACCAGCGGCATGCTCGCGCCGACGACGCCGTAGGCACCGCTGAGGATCTCCTCCTGGTCCTGCGTGAGACCGTCCGTGAGCAGCACCAGCACCTGGTGCGGACGTTCGTCGACCTCGACGGCGGTGCGCGCCACGTGGGCGCCGGCGTTCCGCTGGTTGCCGGCCGCGCCGGTGACGCCGGCGGTGGCCACCGAGAAGCCGTCGCCGCCGAGCGCGGTGACGACCACGCCGTGGCCGCTGGGACCCGACGGCCCGATCACCTCGGACGACGAGCACCCGATCAGTGGGGTGCCACCGGAGACGCTGCGCGCACCCGCCAGGACCGCCGTCGGATCATGATGCGGTGTGCACAGCAGGACGAGCAGCGCTGCGGACCTGCCCTGCAGCGCCTCCTGGGCCGCGGCGACGCCGGCCTCGTGCGACTCGGCCGCGGTGGACATGCCAACCGCCATCCAGCGGGATCGGCTCGCCATCGATCAGCCTCCTTCCGGATGCGGTACCCCGGAGCGGTGCGCAGCGAGCACGTCACCCCCGAAGTCGCTCTGTGGGCGGCGCAGCACCGTGTGGGCGTGGTTGGCGCCGTTGGCCGTGTTGTCGTACTCGATGAGCAGGTCCGGACCCTGGATCCGGTAGTAGTGGCCGGCGCCCGGCGCCACGGCGCCCTCCCACGCGAAGTGCAGCTCGGCGCCGGCCAGCCGGGCGGCCTCTGCGGCGGCCAGTTCGGCCTGGAGCCGTTCGAGGTAGACGGCTGTCAGCTGGTCGAGCAGGGCGCGGGCACCGTGACTCAGCCGGCTGCTTGCGAGACCGCGAGGTTCGACGTGCTGTGCTTGAGGTCGCGGCCCGCTGCGGATGTCGGCGGGCGGCTCGGGTGCGACTACGGCGGTATCCCGCCCGGCCGGTCCGAGTGCGTCGAGCAGCGCGCGGGCCAGATCCTCCTCGGGCGCCAGCGGCCGCACCACCGCGCGCCCGGCGTAGTCGGTGCGCGCCGGGTTCGCGCCGAGGAACACCGGCGTGGGGGAGACGGTGGCGCCGTCGACCGTCATCGTGACCGAGAGGTGGTGGCCCTCGAACCGCCAGCCCCACTGCTCGTCCGAGTCGGGATCCCCGAAGACCGCCACCCAGTAGTCGGCGCTGTGCCGCCCGCGCCGCCCGCCCTCGGATACGTCGAGCACCTCTTCGAGCGCCATGATCGTCGTGGCCTGGGCGAACGCGTGCGGGCTGAGAGCGGTGGCCAGGAGCCGGTGGGCGGCCTTGCGGCTGGTGAGGTCGAGGTCGGCGAGGCAGGCGCCGGGGCGGGACCTTGGGCGGTACTCGATCCACCGGCGCATGGCGTCATCGGCGAAGGCAAGGCTGGCCTTATGCCTCTGCTGGTCGTCGAGGCCCTTGAGAAGTGCGGCCGCCGATGCACGCATCGCTGACGGCGTCCCGATGTCACCCGCCACAGATTCGCCTCCGGTGGATCACCGTAGTGGATCGGTTGCGCCACGCGTTGGAATATCGTGCACCGCCGCCGAGCGCGCCAGGCGAGCCTGATGAGCTTGTCGTACGCGTGCGTCAGGTGAGTCTTCACCGTCGCCTGGCTGATGAACAGGGCACGGTGGGACCGCCTGCCGCCAGGCAGGTGCGAACTGTCGGGGAAATGGCTGCATCGGCCGTCCGGTTTGGGCGCCAATACCGGAACAGTCCGGTTCGGGGCGAGCGCGGGAGGGGTGAGGTCAGCGCGTAGGCTGCCGCGAGTGGGACTACTCGACACGGTGCCGGCGTTGACGCGGCCCGACCTGCTCGCGCACCCGGTCGTGGCGGCGCTCGACGGCTCGCCCCTCGAGGTGTTGGTGGCGGAGATCGACCCGGAGATGGCAGACACCGCGGCGTTCTGCGAGCGGTACGAGGTGGCGCCAGCGGAGTCCGCCAACTGCGTCGTCGTCGCCGGCAAGCGTGGCAGTGTCACTACCTACGCGGCCTGCGTGGTGCTCGCGACGACCCGCGCCGACGTGAACGGCGTGGTCCGCAGGCACCTCGGCGCGCGCAAGGCGTCGTTCGCGCCGATGGACGACGCTGTCGCCGAGACGGGCATGGAGTACGGCGGCATCACGCCGATCGGCCTGCCCGACGGGTGGCCCATCCTGGTGGACAAAGCCGTGGTCGCGGCTGGTCCCGTGGTGATCGGCAGTGGTCTACGGCGCTCGAAGCTCGTCGTGGACGGCGCCGCGCTCGCGACGTTGCCCGGCGCCGTGGTCCTCGATCTGGCTGTCTGACAGTTAGGGCGCCGCGTCCTCGTAGGTAGTGCCGACGCGGGCGCGGTGCAGGTAGGCGCGCGCTCGTCCGCTGTTCGGCCCGGACCGGTACACGCCCCACTTGTTGGTGAAGTAGTCGCCCTTGAGGGTCGCGCCAGGGTAGCGGTCGGTGCCGTTCACGAACTGCTGCTTGACGCCGTTGTACCAGAACTCGATGTACCCCACCGAGGCGCTCTTCGACACCTTCACTGCCACGACGAAGCTGTTCCAGCTGCCCAGTGGGAGCGGCGCCGACCAGATGTTGCGGTCCTGCGATCCGTTCGGGGCCACGTACTGGAGGTGCAGTCGCCCGTCGCCGAGCGTGCGTAGCGTCATGGGGCCGCCGCCGGGCCCTGCGCCGTACCAGTGGAGCTGCCAGAACGCGATCCACCGGCCGCGCGCGTTGGGCATCGGCTCCCAGAGCGAGCGCCAGCCGACGTAGTACGTGGCGCCTTCCTGGTTATAGGTGAAGATCGAGCCGTCCGGCCGGCGGTGGCCCTTGCTCTCGCACCGTTCCTTCTTGCCGTCGGCGTTGTCCCAGGTCTCGTACCGAAAGACCCGCCCATGCACGCCCTTCGGGTCGTCGGCGACGGTGATCGTGCCGGGTGCCCGCTCCAGGCTCTGGAAGACGTTGGTGCCGCGGGCCGGGTCGGCCTCCCAGATCAGGCTCTGCGTCGTGACGTCTGCTCCGGCGCTGCCGACTCCGCTCAGCAGCAGTGCGGTGGTGACGGTGGCGACGATCGTCCACCGCACCCGTCGGTGTCCCATCGGGACCTCCTCTCGGTATACCTGTCCGGGGCGGACGATATGCCGGGTTTCTCCCACTGAGAACGAATTGCTGCCTGGCGGAATCGGGCACGGGGCCGACAATCTGGACGATTCACAGATCGCTCGAATTGCCGCTCCGAGGCGGCGGGCGGCGGCCACGCTGTGGAGACCTCATCGGCGCGGGCTTCTGCCGCGCCGGCACGCTCGCTCGCTGGCGGATCCCGAGTTCGCGTCGCTCTTCGTGGAGCTGGACGCGTGCGGCGGGGCGCTGCTGGTGTCCACCCGTCCGGCGCCGGCTGCGGCGCGCAGGTGAACGAGTCCAGTCACTGGCCCGCGCGGCGCTGCGCGGTGGAGCGTTCGGCGCCGACCTGACGGCCGCGGTCCGGCTCGACCGCCGCCTGCGCAGGTGATCTAGGACGCGCGCTGGTGGACCGGGTCGGGGTCGTCGATCAGCCTGCCGGTGCCCCAGCAGAGGAAGCAACTGCCGCTGCGGGCGTGGTTGTTCATGCCGGTGCCGTGGCAGCGGTGGCAGCGACGGAACTGGTCGAAGCGGCTGTCACGGTAGGTGCGGGCAAGGCCGCCCCACCGTTCGATGACCGTCCAGCCTTGGCGGGCCGCGTTCGCGTCGGACCGTGCGTACAGCAGGGCGCCGATCCGGTGGATTCCTTCTTGCACCTGGTAGCTGGCTCTCTCCAGGCGACGGGCGATGATGGAGGACACGGTGTACCCCTTTGCTCTTCGTGGGAGACGAACGGGCACTGCATCTGCCGGGGTGGCCGGCGCGTCCTGGGTTGCACCTCCTCTGCGCGAGTCGGGTCGCGGTCAGCGGAGTTCATCGCCTGCGTGTTGCGCGGATCTGTAAGGCTGCGACTCCACTGTGTACTAGTTCGGCGGCGGGTCTTGATCTTGTGACTTGGATCTCTAGGATGAGCGAGGTACACGCCTCTGGCAAGTGCCATTTGAAATTACCAGGCGTCGTTACCAGCGGTTCTTGCCGCATTCCCCTAATGTTGTTGACGCGCGATGCTGGAGAGGCAGGTGATACCACATGGCGGGGCAAAGTCCGACGTTGCGCCGTAAAGAGCTGGCTGGGCGCCTGCGCCAGCTGCGGTTGGACGCCGGCCTCACCGTCGAGGAAGTGGCCAATCACCTGCTGTGCTCCAGCGCGAAAATCAGCCGGATCGAGACCGGCGGTCGGGGCGTCAGCCTGCGCGACGTCCGCGACCTGTCCGGCATCTACGGCGTCGATGCCGGCGAGCGCGACCATCTGATGTCGCTCGCCAAGGAGAGCAAGCAGCGGGCGTGGTGGCAGGAGTACGACCTCAAGTACCAGACGTACTTCGGGCTCGAAGCCGCCGCGGCCACGATCACCGACTACGAGTCCGGCATGGTGCCGGGCCTCCTCCATACCGAGGCGTACGCGCGCGCGATGACAGCCGGCACCGACCCCGCCATGTCGGCCGAGGACCTGGAACACGCCGTCCAGGCGCGGTTGCGGCGGCAGGATCGCCTGACGGAGCCGTCGCCGCCTCGGTTCCACGCGCTGGTCGACGAGGCGGCGCTGCGCCGAATGGTCGGCGGGCACGAGGTCATGCGCGAGCAACTGAGCGTGTTGGCCGAGCGGGCCGTACTTCCGAACGTGACTCTGCAGATCGTCCCGTTCGACGCGGGTGCGCACCCCGGCATCGACAGCACGTTCACGATCCTCGGTTTCGCCGAGCGTGACATGCACGACGTGGTCTACGTGGAAGGCCTGATGGGGCAGTTCTACCTGGAGCGGCCCACAGACATCGAGCGGTACCACCGTGTCTTCGGTGAGATTGCGGCGAAGGCGCTCGATCCTCAGAATTCGATCGCCAGGATCCAGGCGATTGGTAGTGCGTACGGATAAGTCACGCACTGTGCACGGCCCTGCCAACGGAGCGTCCACGAGAACGCAACGGAAGGAGGGATCCCAACGTCTCATCGTCGAGAGGAAACACCAGCGTGGACAGCAACATGGTCGAGGCGGCCGAGCCCGGATTGTCGTGGCAGAAGGCTCGTCGTAGCTACGGTGGCGGAGCCTGTGTCGAGGTCGCTCCCGCCAACGGCATGATCGCCGTGCGCGACTCGAAGAACCCCAGCGGGGCCATCCTCTTCTACTCCTCCGAGGAGTGGAGCGCCTTCCTCGACGGCGCGAAGAACGGCGAGTTCGACCACCTGGTCTGAGCGATTCGGGGTGGGCTCACGGAGCTGGCTGCGCGAGCCCACCCCGAGTCACCCTGAACCTCCCAGCCCGAACTGTCGGGCTTTTGGCTGTATCGAGCGCCCGGTTTGGGCGCCAATACCGGAACAGTTCGGTTCGCGGGGAGCGGCGGGGCGGCGGTACGGAGGCCCGGCTCAGGCGGCGCGGTCGGCACGGCTCAGCTCGGCGGGGAGAACGGCCACTCCTCGAACTCGCGGCAACGGCCGTCGGGCGTGAACCGCATGATCCACAGGTCGCGGTACTCCCGCGCCGGATCGTGGTAGGCCACCTCTATTCGTGCCACTGCGGTGTCGCCCTCGACCGCCAGGATCTCGCTGGTCATCGTGAACGCCTCGCCGGCACCGTCGCGCTCGTCTTCCCACAGCGTCGCGATCGCGCGCAGACCGGCGACCGGTTCCTCGTACGGACTCATCCGGTACGTGGCGTGCGGAGTGAAGAGGGTGGCGAGGGGCTCGGTGCCGGGCGTCCGCCAGGCCCGCTCGTACGCCGAGATCCATCTGGCCACACGTTCGCGATCCATGGTTCGAGCCTGCCACGCGGCGGCGGAGACAGCACTTGACCCGGTTTGTCATGAGTCCCTACGGTTGCTCGCCAGGATAGGTCTGATCTTTCGACGAGCAAGCGCTCGTGGCGACGCCGACCTGAGACTCTGTGGTCGCACTTTTCCGGGCTACGCCACGGAAAAATGCGACCACATCACCGGGCGCGCGGCGCGGGCGCGGTGAGGCGGGACAAGTGACCGATGAGCACGGGATCCAGCGGCGCACCTTCCTGGGCGGAGTGCTGGGAGGAGCGGCGGCTGGTGCGTTACCGGCCGCTCATGCGGAGGCGGCAGGGCCGCACGGCTCGCGCCTCCACAACCGCATGTGTACCGACCGCGAATGGTCGGAGTTCTTGGCCGGCCAGGACCTGATCTGGAAACGCCCGCCGAGGTACTGGTTCGACGCGCCGTTCCTCGGCAATGGGCGCATCGGCACGATGCTGTACCAGCGTCCGGGCACGAACGTGCTGCGTCTCGACGTCCACCACAGCGAGGTGCAGGACCACCGTCCGCAGTTCGGCAGTACGTGGGGTCTCGCGCGGCTGCCGATCGGCCACTTCACGCTCGACACAGTCGGCGCCGTCACCGGTGTGGATCTTCGCCTGGACCTGTGGAATGCCGAGCTGCGCGGGACTGTCACGACCACGGCCGGCCGGCTGAAGATCCTGGTGGCAGCCGTGAACGACCGCTCGGTGCTGGTCGCCGGCGTGACGCCGAGCGAGGGGGAGCGTGGCTACCGGTGGACCTTCCACCCCGCCGAAGCGGTCAGTCCGCGGATCAAGTTCCAGCCCATCCCGGCCGGCTACACCGGCAACCCGCCGCCGGTCCTGAGCACCGACGGTGACGTCAACCTCGTGACTCAGCCACTGCTGTCCGGCGGCGAGCACGTCACCGCATACCGCCACTCCAGGGGAACCCTTTACGTCGGCGTCGCCCACTCCGATCCCGAGAAGACGGCCGGACCCCAGGCCACACGCGCTGTGCGCAGGGCAGGCGCGGTGCCGGTGAGTGCGCTGCTCAAACCCCACCAGCGCTGGTGGCACGCGTTCTACCGCCGCAGCTTCCTCTCCGTCCCCGACCAGCGACTCCAGAGCTTCTACTGGATCCAGCTCTACAAGCTGGCGGCCGCCACCCGCGAGGACGCGCCGGTGATGGCCACGCCCGGTCCGTGGCTCCAGGACACACCGTGGCCGGCGGTGTGGTGGAACCTCAACGTGCAGCTCGAGTACTGGCCGATGTACGGCTCCAACCACCTCGAACTCGACGCGATCACCCGCACCCTGTCGGAGAACCGGCAGCGGCTCGTCGACGCGCTGCCGGCGGAGTACCGCGCCGACTCGATGGGGATCCCGCGCACCACCGACATGAACGCGCAGGGCGGCACGGTCGGCGTCCCGGGCAAGCCTTCGCCGACGCCGGAGCTGGGCAACCTCACCTGGGCGCTGCACAACGTCTGGCTGACCTACCGCCACACGATGGACGACGACCTGCTGCGCGACACGTTGTTCCCGTTGCTGCGCAAGGCGATCAACTACTACCTGCACTTCCTCACGCCGGGCGACGACGGAAAGCTCCACCTCGCGGCGACGTTCTCGCCCGAGTACGGGGAGCTCGCGCCGGACTGCAACTACGACCTGTCGCTGATCCGCTGGGGCTGCAAGACGCTGCTGGAGTCGGTGCGGCGGCTCCGGATCACCGACCCGCTGGAGCCGCGCTGGCAGGAGGTGCTCGACACGCTCGTGCCGTACCCCGTGGACGCCAACGGCTACATGATCGGCGCCGGCGTGCCGTTCGCGAAGTCGCACCGGCACTACTCGCACCTGCTGATGGTCTATCCGCTGTACGAGGTCACGACGGACCGCGCGCTCATCGAGACCTCGCTGAAGCACTGGATCAGCTTCGAAGGCGCGCTCCAGGGATACAGCTTCACCGGCGCCGCCTCGATCTCCGCGCTGCTCGGCAAGGGCAACGACGCGCTCGGCTACCTCGGTGAGCTGCTGCGGCGGTTCATCAAGCCGAACACGATGTACCAGGAGTCCGGGCCGGTCATCGAGACGCCGCTCTCGGCGGCCCAGTCGCTGCACGACATGCTGGTGCAGAGCTGGGGCGGCATCATCCGCGTCTTCCCGGCCGTGCCGGACGCGTGGAAGGACGTCACCGTCCACGATTTCCAGACAGAGGGCGCGTTCACGATCAGCGCGGTACGCAAGGGCGGCGTCACCTCGTTCGTGCGGGTGCGCAGCGACGCCGGCGAGCCGTGCCGCGTGAAGCCCGGGATCGGCGGCCGGCTGGCCGTACGCGACACGCATGGGCGGCCGGTGCGCTGGCGAGAGCTTGGCGACGGCGTAATGGAAATCGATCTTGATTGTGACGACGAAGTCGTGATCTATCGCGCCGGCACCCGTCCCGACTTCGTGATCGCGCCGGTGCGGACCAGCGCTCCCGGGCTGCCGTGGGGGCTGCAGCCGCTGCCGCCGGTGGGGGAGTCCGTGCCGCTCGACCTGGCGGCTGTGTTCAACAACGACGGCATCTCCCCGGACGGGAATCGCACGGACGGCGACTTCGAGAGCGGCTACACGTATCCCGTGGAGGATCTGCCGCCTGCCGGTCCGGTCACGTACGACGGGGTGACGTTCGCCTTCCCCGCCGCTCCCGACGGTGCGCCGAACAACGTGGTGGCGCGTCGCCAGGTCCTGACGGTGCCACCCGGCCGGTACGCGAAGCTGCGGATGCTCGGGGCGGGCGGCGGCGGCAACGTCCGCACCACGGCCGTCGCCACCTACGCCGACGGCACCACCGGCGAGGTGCAGATCGAGCTGTCCAACTGGACCGGCGCGCCGTTCTTCCACGAGTCCGAGATCCTGCGTACCCGGCGCCGTCACGGCCCGCCGCCTGGGGGCGGTGACGCGGCGAACGCGGCGATCTTCCACCAGGTCACCGCGCTGGATCCGAGCCGCGAACTGCGGTCGATCACGCTGCCGAACCAGTCGCGCCTGCACCTGTTCGCGCTGACGCTGGAGCGGCCACTCGCCTGACCCCGCGCCGAGTGGCTGGAACGGCCACTCGCCCGACCCGCGCCGAGTTTCGGATTCTTGGGGGTTGGCGCAGCCGAGAACCCCCAAGAATCCGAAAGTCAACGAGAAGCCGAGTGCCCCGGACGCCGTGCGGAACGTCCGGACGCATGCGGCCTGCGTTCTGCACCGCCTGCGGCGTGCGGCATCACACTGCCTCCTCCGCCTTGCCGGACGACGCCTGGACGCGTCTCGCTACGGGCAGACTCGGAACAGGCCATGCGGCTACTTCACCTCGACGCGGAAGATCTTGTCCGAGCCGTCCGGCTTGCCGCCGTTGTTGTCGCTGTTCGTCGTCGTGACCCAGAACTGGTTCTTGCCCGGGATCTTCTCGACGGTGCGGAGCCGGCCGTACTCGTTGACGTAGTACGCCTCGGGCGTGCCGGTACCGGTGCCGTTGAGCGGGATCCGCCACAGCCGCTGGCCGCGCAGTGCCGCCATGTACACGGCGCCGTCGACGATGGCGATGCCGCTCGGTGACGCCTCACCGACCGACCACTGCCGCTTCGGGTTCGTCATGCCGGACGTGGAGCAGTTGCCCTCGCACGTCGGCCAGCCGTAGTTCTTGCCGGGCTCGATCAGGTTGAGCTCGTCGAACTTGGAGTTGCCGAACTCGGCGGACCAGAGCCGGCCGGCGGAGTCCCAGGCGAGGCCCTGCGGGTTGCGGTGCCCGACGCTGTAGACGAGGGTGCCGAACGGGTTGCCCGGCGCGGCCTTGCCGTCGGTGGTCATCCGCAGGATCTTGCCGTTGATCGAGTTGCGGTCCTGCGCGAGGTTCGGCTGCTGGGCGTCGCCGGTGCTCGCGTAGAGGAAGCCGTCCGGGGCCGAACTTGAGCCGGCCGCCGTTGTGGAACCGGTTCTTCTTGATCTTGGTGAGGATCGGGGTCGGCGTGCCGAGCCTGGTGCCGTCGAACGTCATCTTGACGATCTGGTTGCCGTCGCTGGCCGTGTGGAACACGAAGATGAGCTTGTCGCTGGCGAACCTCGGCGACACGGCGATGCCGAGCAGGCCGCCCTCGCCGTTGGTGGTGACCACGTCCGGCACGTTGCCGACCTTGGTCTTCTGCCCGGCCTGGGTGACCTTGTAGATGTCGAACGAGTCGCGCTCGCCGACCAGCGCGTTGCCGTCGGGCAGCCAGTCGATGCCCCACGGCACGGTGAGCCCGGACGCCACGGTGGTGATCGTCGACGGAGTGCTGGTGCCGCCCTGGCCGGCCTTCGTCTTCGCGGTCACCTGGTTGCTCGCCGGTGACTCGTTGGTGGCGGCGTCCTTGGCCTTGACCGTGAACGTGTAGGACGTGTTCGGCACCAGGTTCTTCACCTCGGTGCTCGTGCCCTTCACGCCGTCCGCGAGCACGGTGCCACCGTTGTAGACGTCGTACCCGGACACGCCGACGTTGTCGGTGGCGGCGCTCCACTTGAGCGAGACGCTGTTCGACGTCGTCCCAGTGACGGCGAGGTCCTTCGGCGCCGACGGTGCTGCCTTGTCGGAACTCTCCGGAGTGGTCACCGCGGCAGGGTTGCTGGCGGTGGAGACGTTGCCGGCGGCGTCGCGCGCGAAGACCGTGAACCGGTAGTCGGTCTTGGGCTTGAGCCCCGTGACGTCGGCCTTGAGCGTCTTGCCGCTGACCTCCGTGTACTTGTTGCCGTCGTGGTAGACGTCGTACGCCGCAACGCCGACGTTGTCGGTGGCGGCCTTCCACGAGAGAGCGACGCTGGTGGCAGTCGAACCGGTGGACTTCAGGCTCTTCGGGGCGGTCGGTGGGGCGGTGTCGGCGGCAACGGACTCAGACGCGTTCGCCAGGTTCGGCAGCGCGGAGGCCACGGCCACCGTGCCTGCGGCGACGACTGCCGCGGCTCCGACGACCAGTGTCTTCCTCAATCTCATCGGTGCTCCTTGCCGGTGGGGTGGGCGGCGAACGAAGAGCAGGCTCGCCGCCCCAGACATATGATCTCTAGTCCCCACCGCAGGAGCGGTCAACCGTCACACCTACCTCTTACGTACCACTTAATGCTCTCTTAAGCGGACAAAAGCTCCTAGCGATCATCCAACCACGGACGGCTACGTGACGCACTCCACATCGGACGGACGACCTATATCGCCCCGGAACAGGGCCGCGCTCGCTACGTAACGAATATGGGGGATTGCCCCCCATGTGGTGCCCCTCCGGGCACTGCACTCTTCACCCCTGGGGGAAGCGTTGGCGTTCGTTGTCACCCGCGACGACCAAGCACCCTCTGTCCGCATACCGGCCAGCCGTCGCCGGCTGTCGAAAGGAGCCCCATGAACACACGCAGGTTGGGCCGTTGGGCCACAACCGTCGGAGCCGTCGCCGTGTTGGCAGGGGCACAAGCGCTGGTCCAGCTGGTCGGCGCCGCGCCGGCCTCGGCCCTGCCCGGCCTCCAGGTCGTCAGCGTCAACACCGGATTCGACTCGACGGCCAGGAAGACCGTCACGGCCAACTGCCCCGTGGGCAAGAAGGTCGTCGGCGGCGGTGGCCGCGTCAACGGTTCCGGCGGCAAGGCCGGCGTCACCGAGCTGAGTCCGGTCACGGGGGTCACCGACGGCTTCAAGGCCACCGGATACGAGACCGACAACGGCTTCGGTGGCAACTGGTCGATCCAGGTGTACGCGATCTGCGCCAACCCGATCGCCGGGCTGCAGGTCGTCAGCAAGACCAACACGCCGTCCTCCTCGGACTTCCAGCTTGAAGCTGTCAGCTGCCCCATCGGCAAGCGCGTGATCGGCACCGGCGCGCGGATCAACAACCCGGCCGGCCAGGTCGCTCTGCAGGCCAAGGGCACCAACAACCCGGATGCCACGTTCGGTAGCGTCTCGGCGTACGAGGACATCGACGGGTTCTCCGGCAACTGGGGCCTCACCGCGTTCGCGATCTGCCTGCCCACCCCGATCGCGGGCTTCTCGATCGCCAGCGCGTCGTCGGCGTGGAACTCCGAGCCCCGCAAGATCGTGAACGTCACCTGCCCGGGCGGTACGAAGGTGCACGACATCATGTTCTCCACGGGTGCCGGCAACGGTGACCCGGTGCTCGACGCGCTGGTGGTGACCAACGCTGTACCGACCACCGCGCAGGCGATCGTCCACGAGGAGACCGGGACGACCGAGAACTGGTCCGTCATGGTCCAGGCCATCTGCGCGAACTGAAACGACAACTGGGGCATCAACCCAGGCGTGATCTGCGCCACGGCGTAGTTCTGTCGAGCGGGCGTCGCCGGAGGTTCCGGCGGCGCCCGCTCGTGCTGTCCGCCCACTGTCCACCTGCGCTTCACCTGGTGCGTCTACGTTTCGCCCGCGGTGCGGTGGTTGCCGCTCGACGGGACGGCGAGTGAGGAGCCGAACATGCAGGTACCGGAGTGGGCCGACCCGTCCGTCCCGGAAGGCGAGCTTGGCCCGCAGGAGCTGTCGCGGCGTGACCTGCTCCGCCGTACCGGGCTGTACGGTGCCGGCTTCGCAGGCGCCGCGGCGCTGGGCTCTGTTGTCCTGCCGGAGCCTGCTGCGGCGACCCACGACGGCGATCCCGAACTGGTGTACCTCGTCGGCGACCACCACGTGCACTCCGTCTACAGCCACGACGCGAAGTACACGTTCTCCCAGCAGGCGCAGCGTGCGGCCCAGTTCGGCCTCGACTGGATGGTGTTCACCGAGCACTCCAACGTGGGCCACGCGCACGGCGGCGGCGTCCTGAAGGAACACGCCGACGTGCTCAAGGCGCGGGCCGAGAACCCGCGGCTGCTGATCTTCCAGGGCCTGGAGTGGTACATCCCGGCGGCCGAGCACGGCACGGTGTTCACCGCGCCCGGGCCGAACGAGGCGACCGTGCTGCGCGACTTCGAGCTGCCAGTTCGACGGCAAGCTGCTCGGCCGCACGCAGCCCACACCGGAGAACGAGGCGCTGGCTGCCGAGGCGATCCGCTGGCTCGGCGCCCGCAAGCGTTCCCGCCACGTCCCGGACGCGCTGGTGCTGGCCAACCACCCGTCGCGCCTGGGCATCGACTCGCCGCACGAGATGCGGGCGTGGCGCGACGCCGACCCGCACATCATGATCGGCATGGAGGGTGCGCCCGGCGCGCAGGGCGCCGCGCTGCCGCACCGCGGCACCACGAGCATTCGCGGCGAGTACGAGAACAAGCCGTCGCCGCAGTCCTGGCCCGGATACCCGGCGGCCGCGTACGTGACGTACGGCGGTTTCGACTGGATGACCGCCACCGTCGGCGGGCTGTGGGACGCGCTGCTCTCTGAGGGCCGGCTCTTCACGATCACGTCCAACTCCGACAACCACCGCACGGTCCACGACACGCTCCGCAACGGCGACTGGGCGCCGGGGGAGAACTTCGACAACACCGGCAAGCTGCCGGACCCTGTCGAGGCCGGGTCGCCCCAGCCGGGCAGCGACTACTGGCCGGGCCAGTTCAGCCGCACGCACGTCGGCGTCACCCGGTACGGGTACCGCGAGGTCATGGCCGGTCTTCGCGCTGGCCGGGTCTGGGTCGACCACGGCCAGCTCGTCGACGGGATCGACGTCCGGCTCGCGCGCCGGCACGGCCCGTCCGTGACACTCGGCGGTCGGCTGCGGGCGCGTCGGGGTGAGCGGCTGGAACTGCGTGTCACGGTGACGACGGCGTCGCGGCCGAACTTCCACGGCGAGCTGCCGTCGCTGGCGCACGTCGACGTGATCCGGGGCGCCGTGCGTGGACAGTCCCGCGACCGCGACGCCTGGCGCGCCCCGGACACGCGCGTGGTCAAGTCGGTCGACACCGCTGGGCGCACCGGGCGGTACACCCTGCGGATCCCGATCGAGGCCGGTCGCGACCCGTTCTACCTCCGCTTGCGCGGCAGCGACGGGCGGCGGAACGGGCCGGGCCTGCTCGGCCGGTCGGTCGATCCGCACGGGCCGCTGCCGCACGTTCCCGGCGACGGCGACCCGTGGCTGGACACCTGGCTCTACACGAACCCGATCTTCGTCGACGTCACACGCTGATCCGGCCGCCGGCGTACTCGTCCGCGCTGGGCGCCGTGAGGACCTCGTACAGGACGAACAGCACCGCGACGCCAGCGACCAGGATCACCGGCATCACGAAACTGAACGGCTCGCTGCCGTCGAGCGGCGCCGTGCTCGGCCGCTGGTGAACCTGCAACGCGGCCATGCCGGTGTAGTGCATGCCGCAGATCGCGACGCCCATGATCGCCGCCGCGAACGCGGTCAAGACTGGGGTCTGGATCGCGATCGTGAACCAGAGCGCGACGGTCGCGGCGACCACCGCGATCACGACCGAGGCAGCGACGAGCAGCGGGTCGTACGCCACGTCGCCGTGGACACGCATCGCGGACATGCCCATGTAGTGCATGATCGCGACGCCGCCTCCGGTGAACAGGCCGCCGGCCAGCAGCCTGACGACGCTGAAGTCGCGGGTGCCGATGATGAACAGCCCGACGCCGACCACGCCGATCGCCGCCACCGCGCTCGCGGCGGTGATCGGCAGGTCGAAGCGGACGTTGTCGTCGACGACGGTGAAGCCGAGCATGGCCATGAAGTGCATGAGCCAGATGCCGGTGCCGCCGATCGAGACGGCTGCGAGGACCAGCCACCGCGTCGGGCCCGTTCCAGCGAGGTAGCCGCGTGCCCGTGCGGTGCACATCAGCCCCAGCAACGAGCCGAGGAACGAGATGGCGTACGCCAGGGCCGGGTTGACCCAGCCGTACGTGAAGTGATTGAGCTCCATACGTGAATGCCCCTTGCGCCCCGCGTGCCTGGTCCCCGCGCGCACGCAGCATGAACACGATGCGTGTCTACATGCAAGTGTTGACTTCGGGACGTAGTTGGCCCGTGACGTTGGGCGTTGGGCCTTCGGTGACTTACGAAACCGGACTGTCGGGGCAATGGTCCTGAAACCGGGCGCTCGATACCGCCAAAACCCCGACAGTTCGTCGGCGCGTTACCGGTCGGAGGTGGCGCGGCGCTGGCGGGGTCTCGCGATCGGGTAGGGGCAGCGGAGCGTGCGCACTTCGTCCGGTAGTGCGGGAGGGGTGGCGTCGTTGTCGGAGTGGTCGGGTGGTTCCGCGGCCCAGTAGGCGGCGGTGAGCGCGAGTCCCGCGCAGAATCGCTCGTGCATGCGGTGCCGTCCCCGTGATTTGTGGCTGTGGCTGACAGTCCGCGGCGACCATAGGACGCTGGGCGAGTTCAGTCAACGGATGGATACAGAAGTCGACAGAGCTGTAAGCTCCCGGAGACATGAGGGGGAAGATGAGCGACGGGGGCGTGCCCGGGGGGACGAGCCTCGCGGAACGGCTCAACCATGTGCTGGCCGTCACCGCGCCGCCGGGCGGCAAGCCGCTCACCACCAGGGAGCTCGCCCAGCGCGTCACCGACGCCGGGCATCCGGTGTCGCACACGTACGTCGCCAGGCTGCTCAACGGCCAGGCCGACGATCCCAGCCTGCGCTGCCTACAGGCGCTCGCGAAGGTGCTCGGCGTGCCGGCCGGCTACTTCATCGACGACGACACCGCCGAGCAGGTCGCCCGCGACCTCGAACTCCTCGCCGCACTGCGCGACGGCGACGTACGGGTGATCGCGCTGGAGTCGCGCGGACTGTCGCCGTCCAGTCAGGAGACGGTCCTCAGCGTGATCAAGCAGGTCAGGCGCCTGGAAGGCCTGGCCGCTGATGAATGACCTCGGCACACTTGCGTCCGCTTATAGGCTGACCTGTTCTGCTCCAGCGGATGATGAGGTGAGCGAGTGGGCAGTCCACAGGCGATCGTGGCGCGATGCGAGGCATTGATCAGCCAGATCGACCTACCCGATCCCTTCGACATGCGGACCCTGTGTGATCGCCTCGGCGAGATGTGGGGATCGACCGTCTACCTCTACCCGACCAGAACGGCGCCGGACGGGCCCTGCGGCATGTGGGTGTCGCTGCAGGTCGGAGGTGCGACGTATGACGTGTTCGCTTATGAGCAGGACGCGTCGCCGTGGCACCAGGCTCAGATGATCTTCCACGAGATCGGTCACCGCCTGCTCGGCCACACCGGCGCCAAGGAACTGCCGCTCGACAGCACGGATCTGGTGGCCAGGCTCATGCCCAGTCTCGACCCCGAGTTGGTCAAGCGCACGCTTGGCTGCACGCGCGCGCCGTCCGCGTACGACGATCCGCGCGAGAAGGAGGCGGAGTACATCGGCGCCCGCCTGCTGGACCACTTCTTCGGATGGCGTGCCGGCGACCTTGCGCCCGATGCGCCCGATGATCTGGTGCGGCTCGACCTTGCATTGGGAGCGACACGGCCGCGGGGTCGTGCCGATGGCTGACATCGCGACGCTCGTCATGGCTGTCGCGTGCTGGCTGGCCTTCGGCTACAAACTGCGGCACCTGAGGCAGCGCTCCGCTCAACCGAACAGTGCGCCGCTCCGCGTGCTCGTGTGGGTCCTGGGGTTATCCGGTGCGCTGGCGACGATGACGCCGGTGGCGGTCGGGCAGGCCGTGGATTCCCTGGTCGGCGTCTCGGGAGTGACTCGCCTGCTCGCCAACATACTGTCCATGGCCACCTGCCTGGCCATCGCGGGATGGCTTCTCCACCTGGGACTTCCCGAGCCGGAGGCGCGGCGGCGGTTGTCGTTCCACATCAAAGTGTTCGCGGTCGTGCTGGTCTTGATCCTCGTTCTCTTCGCGGTTCACCACCCGCCGCTGACACCGGACCGTCTGTTCGCGGGTGTCTACACGTACGTGTTTCTCGCCTACGTGACGTACGTCGTGATTGCACAGATCGTCATCTCCTGGCGTTACGCGAAAGTGGTAGCCGCGCCGATGCTCCGATTGGGGCTGCGTCTCGTCGCGGCCAGCAACGTGTTGGGAATCGGCGCGATCATGGTGGCTGCCGTCAACATGCTCGCTCACGATCTAGCCATCGCGGGTACCGGATCATCAAGACTGTTCTTTGCCCTGTACGCCATAAGTTCAACGCTCTTCGTCGTCGGGCTGACGTTGCCGGCCTGGGGTCCTCGTGTGGGCCTCGAAACCATGTGGTGGGGTATCGCCCGCCGATTCGCGACTCGCGATCTGAGTCACCTGTGGACCGTGGTGACGGAGGCGTATCCCGGCGTGATCCTTGACCGCGAGCTCCTCGCGGCATCACCGAACGGGCGGCGGCTGATCGCCGAGCGTATGCCGGTCGAGATTCACGACGGCTGGCTCCAGCTGCGGCACTACCTGACCCAAGCGGACATCGACGCGATGGACCGGCTGGCTGAACGCCAACGACTCCGCGATCGGGACCGCGATGCGCTACTCGCGGCGGCGCGGCTCATGGTCGCGATAGGCCGGCAGCGTGACGCCAGCCAACCTACGCCGGGTGGTGCGGTCGCCCCGTCGCAGCTCCGGGCCGGAACCGATGGCTCGTTGCTGGCTGATGTCCGTTTCTTGTGCGCCACGTCGAGGCGGCTCCGGTCTCCCGTTCGTACGGGAAGCCGTTCAACAGTTGGTGTAGGCCGATCCCGAAGTGTCGGGATCGTCACTACTTTGTGGGATAGATCGTTACCAACCCAGCACTGACCGTAAAATGGCCTCGCGGCAACACACCGCCGTGCCCTGACGGCGCCGGTCACCCAACCGGCGTCGATTTCCGCGTGCGAGGAGGCCCCGGATGACTCCCCGATCGTGGTGTCGGCTTCATGCTGGTGAGACGGTGGCCCACCGTGTGCCGTCCACACAGGTACCAGACGCCGCCGACACAATCTGCCTCGACACGCCGGCCGGCCGGCGATGAACCGGCTTCTCGCCCTCGTCTCCCGATCGGACCGGTCGGGAGTGGATGCGCTCGCTGAGCGGCTCCGCGAAGACGTCCGGAACTGGGCCGATCCGGCCTACTCCGGCCTCGGCGAACGGTTGGTACGCAGCCTGTGTGTGACGGTCGCGAGCATCGCGCCGAAGCTCGGCCCGGAGAAGGCAGGGCTGTTGGTTCGGTTCAGCATGTGGTGCTACCTGGTCGACGACCGGTTGGACCGGCCAGATGTGCCCGCGCTAAGGCTCGATCAGCTAGGACGCACGATCCAATCGACGCTGCGCACCCAACGCGCGATCCCTCCCGATGATCCCGTGGCGACCGAGCTGGCGGCGATGCTGGGCGAGCTGCGCGCGCACGCCCCTGACCGTGAGCTGGTCGCTCGCTTCAGCGAGGAGCTGGGCGACGGAGTCCTTGCGGCCGTGGAGCATGCCAAGCTCAGCCGGCGGATCGTGAGAAGCGCGGCGCGCCGACCTTCCGCGGAGCAGTACTTGGACGTGGCGAGCCGCCACATCCACTACCGTAGCTTCGCGCTCTGCTTGCTCATCCTCTGTGGAGAGAAGCCGACCCCGGATGCGATGGGGTTGGTGGAAGAGGCACTGTCGTCGGCGAGCAGGGCCGTTCGGCTGATGAACGATCTCCGTACTGCTCGCAAGGATGGACGGGAGGGATCGTTGAACATCCTGGCCCTCCGGACGCGTGCGGGCCGGCGCACGAGCGTCGAACAGATCGAACGCCAGGTCGAACACCACATGCGGGTCCACGACGTGCTGCTGGACGCCGCCTCGGCGCTGGGTCTCCGCAAGACCTCGGCGTCAGTACTAGCGAACAGCCTGCGGGTCGCGGTAGGGGTTTACCGGATCACCGATCTGACGCGGGAGGAGCCTTGGCCGTCTCATCGAGGTTCGACAGCGGCGGCGGTGCCCGAACCGCGCGTCAACTCCGGGCAGCGACGACTCCGCTTCGCCGCACCCTTCCTCGGCTTGCCGGTGAGTCTCTAAAGGATTCGCGGCACACCGGCCAACCGATCTTGCGCAGGAGGAATCTTGGCCGTGTCAGGAAAGCTTGACGAGCACGGAGCCGCGCGAGCGCGCGGGCCGAGGACGGTCCCATTCCACCGCACGGTTCCCCGGCTCGCCCGCGACCCGTTTACGGCGCTTGCGGAGATCGGGCGCGAGTCCGATGGTGCGGTGGTTCGTCTACACCTCGGGCTCTTTCGCCCGTACCTCGTCACCAGTCCAGAACACGTGCAGTACGTCCTCCGTGAGGGTGCTGAGAACTACGTCCGCGACGGCATGATTTGGAAGCCGCTGAGCAGGCTGAATGGAACAGGTCTTGCGGGCGACGGGCCGAACTGGGCGCGGAGTCGGCAGCGCGTGCAGCCGCTTTTCGCCGCGAAGGCAATCAACGTCATGGTCGACTCGATCTCGGCGGCGATCAGTGAGGCGCTGGACGAGCTTGAGGCGCGTGTCGACCATGACGAGCCGATCGACGTGCTGCAGGAGATGACCCGCGTCGTTCATCGCGTACTCGTGCGGCTGTTCTTCGGCGACCGAATCGACATGTCCGACGCTGAACGGCTTGGTAAAGCGATCAGTACTGCATTCACATCACTCGGTTCCCGCATGCTGCTTGCCGTTCGTGCCCAATGCGGTGCCGATGCCAGGTGACGCCGCGTTCAGGCGGGCAGTGCGCGAGGTCGACGAGATCACCTATCCGCTTGTCCGGCAGCGGGCGGACGCGCCGGTCGCGGTAACGGATATCGTCGCGCGCCTGGGCGGATTCCGGGACGAGAATGGTGAGGCGCTCTCGGAAAGCGCCATTCGGGACGATCTCAACACGATGTTCGTAGGTGGCACGGAGACGTCGGCGTTGGTGCTGACCTGGATCTGGACACTGCTGGACCAGTATCCGGACGTCGGCGAACGGATATCAGCCGAGGTGCGCAGCGTCGTCGGCACGGATCGACCGACGCGTGCACACCTTGCTGGGCTCAGCTACACCAAGATGGCGCTCCAGGAAACACTGCGGCTCTATCCGCCGGGATGGATCGTGCCGCGGCAGGTCCGCCAAAAGCACGTCCTCGGCGACGCGACCGTGCCCCGCGGCGCGACGGTCCTCCTTAGTCCGTTTGTCACGCACCGAATGGAGAGGCACTGGGATCAGCCGGATGTGTTCGACCCGGAGCGGTTCTCGCCGGAGCGCGCGCGCGATCGTCACCGGTTCGCCTTCTACCCGTTCAGTGGTGGCCCTCACATGTGCCTGGGCTCGCAACTGTTCATGGTCGAGGCGGCGTTGATACTGGCCACGCTGTTCAGCCGTTACCAACCCCAACTGTCGTCGGCCACCCCTGTCGAGCCGCAGGCGTCCACGACGTTACGGCCCTCTCAGACGGTGAAGCTGTTGCTTCGCCGGTTGTAGAGCTGAAGTGCCGCCAGACGTGCGGCGCGAATGACATTGATCGGCGCGTAGAGATCTTTTGCGTGCCAGAGCGCCGCGTACTCGGCGGGGTCGTTCCCCGCATCGAGGTACTTGGCGCCCAACTCTGTCGCGTCTCTGATCGCCGCGCTGTGGTTCTCGTCGAGAGCGTGATGTTCCACGGCAATGAGCAGGATCTGGAGGGCGTAGGAGGTCTCTTCGATCGTGCCGGACCACTGTCCCCACGAACCGTCTGTGCGTTGGGTGTCGAGAGTCCATGAGGTGGCGAGCCTGATCGCGGATTGTGAGCGGTCGTCGCCCAGCGCGGCGAGTGCAATCACGCAGCATGCGGTCGCGTAGAAAGGCGACGCATGCCACTTGTCGTGCCAGCTGCCCTCAAGGCCCTGCATCTCCAGCAGCCAACCTGCCGCGGTATCGACCGACGGTTGGAAGCGCGGTGCGTCGTCTGGCTGCGCCTGCAGGAACAACGCCAGCGCTTCCAGGACGTGGGCATTGGTACTGGTCGACGGAGTTCGCTCGTCGGGAAAGCAGGTGAAGTAGCCGTCGGTGCGGTAGTCCAGGAGTGCGTCTGGGCGGTGGATTCGACCGTGGCGCGTCAGGGCACTGAGGACGCCTGCTGTGTCGTCCGCGTCTGCGGGAATCCCTGGGCCCGCTGGTGCACCGCTCGTTCCGAGCGCGGACTCCAGACGATCGAGGACAGGACTCGGCACGGTGCAGTCGACATGGCCCACTGCGAGCGAGTTGAGGACCCACGCCGGCTCGAAGTACGTGATGGGAATGACCGCCGGTATCGCACCGTTGCTGCGAGCCTGGACCGTGGTGAGGTACCGGACGGATTCGGCCGTGTCAGCCTGGTCCAACCTTGCCGCAGGGCCGAGCCAGGCGGCCGTGGCAGATGGTGAGCCAGCCACAGCGCCGCCGGACGGGCGTACGAATCCAGCTGAGACCGCAGACTGTCCAAACGATTCGAGGGATGCCCAGACCTTGTCCGGTAGCGGTCGGCCCTGCTCCAGACGGTGCTGAAGCGCCGAGTGCACGCCGGGATCGAGCGATGGTGGAACTGAGAGGCGGAAGCCGGTCCAGCCAGCCGGCATGTCCACTTGCGGTTCGACGGACAGCGCATCAAGCACGGCGTTGATCCCATGGGCCAGCGCCGGAATCACTATTTCGACCGCGATGGTGTCCGGTGTGACGACGCTCGGATGCTGGATCAGCCGTTGTACCGCAAGCAGGCCCTTGTCAGCGGCGCTCGCGAGGCGGCTCCGGCTGGCGCGATCGCGGCGGAACTCCGTGAGGAGTGCCTCGGTGGCGCTCAGCGTTGGCACGATGCTGTACTCGCCGGGTCCACCCCAGGTGCCATCCGGTGCCTGTTTGGTGAGGAGATACTCCAGCCGCGCCGCGTGTCCGGGTAACCACGGCGTCGCTGCCACGACCCGAGCGGTGTCGTAGACGGAGACGGACACGTGCCCGGACTCGTCACCCAGGATCTCTGCCAGCAGGAGTGACACGTCGTCTGAGTCGATGGTCGGGTGCAACTGCGGTTCAGCCATGGCGAGGCCTTCCAGCGGCGTCGAGTGGTCTATACCTGTGCCCCCATGCCGGCACGGACGCTAGCAGCACGCACAACCGTCCTCAATAGAGACTGTTGTCACTGGGTCACGAGTGAGAAAGAGAGGCCCAAGCCGCCGGAACGATTGAGAACAGACCTGTGCCACTGCTACGGTCCCCGTTGGCACTGGACGAAATCGGAGATGTGCCGCGTGCCTGGTGGAGCTGGTCGCTCATCCCAGCGCTCCACGAGCAGTTCGTGGTCTGGTTCTCTCTGGTTCTCTGTTGGACGGGGTGCAATGAGTTCCCGCAGCTCGAGTTTGCGGATCAAGGTCGTCGCGCTACTCCTCTCCCTCGTCGCGCTATGGGCGTTCGCCGCAACGGTGACGTTGCGCGATGGACTGAATCTGTTCGGGGTGAGCACGCTCAACAGCAATGTCGGTGTACCGATGGAGTCATTGCTGTCTGAGTTGCAGCAGGAACGGCGCCTGTCGCTGGTCTACCTAGGTGGTCGTGGCGGTGTTCAACGCGCGGCCCTGCATGCGCAACGGACGCGCACCGACAAGGCCCGCGCCGACTTTCGTGAGCTCGCCGGCGCTTCCTCTGTCAGCCGAGCCGCCGACGACCGGCTTGAAAGTCGACTGGCCGACGTGTTCGAGGAGCTGGATCGCCTTGACGCAGGTCGCGCCACCATCGACGCCAGTACCGTTTCGCGTAGTGGCGCTGTCGCGGCGTACACCGACGTCATCGACTCTGGCTTCCGCATGTACGGCGCTCTGTCGACACTCGACGACGAAGAGATCGCCAAGGAAGCCCGCACTCTCATCGCGTTGAGCCGGGCTCGTGAGGTCATCTCCCAGGAAGACGCCATGCTCGCCGGTGTGCTCGCAGCCGGGCGGATGGACGTTGACGAGCACAAGGACTTCACCAAGCTGGTCGGCGCCCAGCGCTTCCTCTACGCGGAGGTGAAGGGAGAGCTCCGCCCTGAGGTGCAGGAACGTCTAGACGACCTGTTCATTAGCCCGACTTACAGCACGTTCAGGCTCCTGGAGGATCGCGTCGTCGCGAGAACCACGCACGGTGGTCCAGTCGCGATCAGACCCGCGGAGTGGGATAATGCCGTCCGGTCGGTGTCCGACGCGCTGCGAAAGCTGGAGCTGACGGCGGCTGACGGCACCGTCGAGCGGGCGGCGTCGCCGGCGATGTGGGTGTTGGTCCGGCTGCTGCTCGCTGGTGGTCTCGGGCTCCTCGCAGTCATCGCGTCGATCGTCGTGTCGATCACCACTGCGCGGTCGCTGGTCCGCCAGCTGGAGAAGCTGCGCACCGCCGCGCGTGAGCTCGCGAACGAGCGCCTGCCGCGTGTGGTCGAGCGACTCCAGCGGGGCGAGCAGGTCGACGTCAACGTGGAGGCGCCACCGCTGTCGTTCGGCGTCGACGAGATCGGCCAGGTGGGACACGCGTTCAACGACGTGCAGGCCACCGCGGTCCGCGTCGCCGTCGAGCAGGCCGAGCTGCGCCAGGGCGTCCGCGACGTGTTCCTGAGCCTCGCCCGGCGCAGTCAGGCGCTGGTCCACCGCCAGCTCACGCTGCTGGACACGATGGAGCGTCGGACGAGCGAGCCCGAGGAACTGGAGAGCCTGTTCCGGGTCGACCACCTGGCCACTCGTATGCGCCGCAACGCCGAGAACCTGATCGTTCTCTCCGGCGCTGTGCCCGGCCGTGGATGGCGCAACCCGATTCCGCTGGTGGACGTGGTCCGCGGCGCGGTGGCCGAGGTCGAGGAGTACGAGCGGGTCGCGGTCGCACCGGTCGGATCCGCCGCGCTCGCCGGACGCGCCGTCGGTGACCTCATCCACCTGCTGGCGGAGCTGATCGAGAACGCCCTGTCGTTCTCGCCGCCCCACACGATGGTGCACGTCAGCGGCCAGATCGTGGGCAACGGCTACGCCGTCGAGATCGAGGACCGCGGCCTCGGCATGAGCGCCGAGGACATCGACGACGCGAACGAGCGGCTGGAGAACCCGCCCGAGTTCAACCTCTCCAGCACCGCGCGCCTCGGCCTCTTCGTGGTCGGTCGCCTCGCCGAGCGGCACCATCTCAAGGTGCGGCTGCGGTCCTCGCCGTACGGCGGCGTGACGGCGGTCGTGCTCATCCCGACGTCGCTCGTCGTCCACGGCGAGAGCCCGTCGACGGCCGCGGCGATCGCTGCCGGCCGCCGCGACCGGGGCGTACCGCGCGAGCGGAACGGCCAGCGCGACCGGCTCAGGGACGCCACGCTGCATCGCGGGTTGACGCCGGTCGAGTCGGCGCCGAACACGGACGGGTCGGAGGAGACCCCGCCCGGCTCTCGCCGCCGACACCGTGGTGATCGACCGCGACGCCGTGACGGTCGTGGCGCCGCCTGTCACCGAACCTGAGGCGGCCCAGGCGGACCTGGCAGCTCCGGCGGCTCCACCAGCCCCGAGCGGCCCTCACCGAGCCCCGGACGGCTCCACCAGACCCCGGCGACTCCAGCGGCCCAGCCGGTCGCGGAGCGCGCGCCGGCAGAGGAACCCCGCCGGTACGGCGCGACGGCCCCCGCCACTCCGGCGAGCACGCCGTCCGGTCTGCCGCGCCGTGTGCGGCAGGCAAGTCTCGCGGCGCCGCTGCGCGAGACCGCATCGGCGGAGCCCGAGCCCGCCCCGAAGCCAGTCCGTCCTCCCGACGAGGTCCGCCGGATGATGTCGTCATACCAACGAGGCACAGTGCAGGGGCGGGTCGACTCAGGGGACAGCGAACAGACGACGGGTGGCGACGAACCGCCGAACGAGGACGGTACGCCCACCGAAGCGGGGATCAGCCAGAACTCTGGCGATCGGTAGAAAGAGGACAGTCAGTGGTAGAGAAGACAGCGGCGGTCCGGGACCTGACCTGGCTCCTCGACGACCTCGTCGTCAGAGTCGAACACGCCAGGCAGGCAGTGGTCCTCTCCGCCGACGGCCTGCTCATCGCCGGGTCCACAGGGTTGAGCCGCGAGGACGGCGAGCACCTGTCGGCGGTCGCATCGGGTTTCCAGAGCCTGGCCCGTGGCGCCGGGCGTCACTTCGGCGGCGGCGCGGTGCGGCAGACGATCATCGAGATGGAGTCGGCGTTCCTGTTCGTCACGGCGGCCGGCAAGGGAGCCTGCCTGGCAGTGCTCAGCAGCAGCGAAGCCGACATGGGCCTGATCGGGTACGAGATGGCAATGCTCGTCACCCGGGTCGGCCAGTACCTTTCCACGCCGGCCCGGGCTGTGGCCGGCCAGGCTGGATGAGGACTCATGGACCATCATCCCGATTACGAGTGGCTTGACGACGACGCCGGCCCGGTGGTCCGGCCCTACGCGATGACAGGCGGCCGCACCAGACCCAGCAGCGGCGAGTTCGACCTCATCGCGTTGATCGTGGCGATCCAGCCGGCGGCGGTGGTCGGCGGTGAACTCGGTCCCGAGCAGGCCGCGATCATCGAGTTGTGCCAGCGTCCGACGTCGGTCGCGGAGATCTCCGCGCACCTCGACCTGCCGGTCGGCATCGTGAGGGTCTTCCTCGGCGACCTGCTCGACAGCGGCTTCATCCTCACCCGCGAGCCACGTCGTGCGGCCCACGCGAACGAGCCGGTACTCCGGGCGGTGATCAATGGCCTCCGCTCCCTCTGATGATCTGTTCGCCGACGACGGCGTACCGACGGCGATCAAGATCCTGGTCGCTGGCGGCTTCGGCGCGGGCAAGACCACGCTGGTCGGCTCGATCAGCGAGATCAGGCCGCTGCGCACCGAGGAACTGCTCACCGAGCAGAGCGTCGGCGTCGACGACACGTACGGGGTGGAAGGTAAGACCACCACGACCGTCGCCATGGACTTCGGCCGTATCTCCCTGAGTGACGAGCTGGTCCTCTACCTCTTCGGCACGCCCGGCCAGGACCGGTTCTGGTTCGTCTGGGACGAGCTGGCGCTGGGCGCGGTCGGTGCCGTCGTGCTGGCCGACACACGCCGGCTGGCCACCTGCTTCCAGTCCATCGACTACTTCGAGCGGCGCGGCACGCCGTTCATCGTCGCGGTCAACTGCTTCGACGGCGCCCCCCGGTACGGCACCGAGGAGGTCCGCCACGCGCTCGACCTCGACGGCGACGTGCCGATCGTCTTCTGCGACGCGCGGCAGAGGGAGTCGGTGAAGGAGGTCCTGATCACGCTCGTCGAGCACGTCCTCGCCACGGCACCCGGCGAGCCGGTAGCCGCCGTGTAACACTCGGGCACGATGAGTCTGTCCACGCACGTCCTCGACACCGCACGTGGCGAACCCGCGCGCGGTGTGCGGGTCCGGCTGGAACGCGCGGACGAGGTACTGGCCACCGAGGTCACCGATGCGGACGGCCGGATCCGCGAATGGCCGGATCCGCTCGCCCCCGGTACGTACCGGCTCGTCTTCGAGACCGGCGCGTACCTCGGCGATGGCGCGTTCTTCCCCGAGGTGGTGGTCACGTTCGCGATGGCGGACGAGAGCCACCACCACGTGCCGCTGCTACTCAGCCCGTACGGATACTCCACGTACCGAGGGAGTTGACGATGACGACCATCAGCGGTCCTGACGTGCCGGGGGCGCGCGATGTGCTGACGCCCGAGGCGCTGGCGTTCGTCGCCGACCTGCAACGCCGCTTCGGCACCTCGCGCGACGCGTTGCTGCTCCAGCGCGCCGAGCGCCGACGGGCGATCGCCACCAGCGGCGAGCTGGACTTCCTTCCCGAGACGGCGGAGGTCCGGTCCGGTCGCTGGGTGGTGCCGCCCGCGCCCGCCGACCTCACCGACCGGCGCGTCGAGATCACGGGGCCGACCGACGCCAAGATGGCGATCAACGCGCTGAACTCGGGCGCGAAGGTCTGGCTCGCCGACCACGAGGACGCCAACGCGCCGACCTGGGCGAACATGGTCGCCGGCCAGGCCAACCTGAGCGCCGCGATCGACCGCACGCTCACGTTCACCAGCCCGGAGGGAAAGCAGTACGCCCTGAACGAGGCGCCGCTGCCGGCGATCGTGTTCCGGCCACGGGGTTGGCATCTCGACGAGCGCCACCTCCAGTTGGACGGCGTCCCGGTGGCGGCGGCGCTGTTCGACTTCGGCCTGTACTTCTTCCACAACGCGCGCCGGCTGCTCGACGCCGGCAGCGGGCCGTACTTCTACCTGCCCAAGATGGAGAGTCACCGCGAGGCTCGGCTGTGGAACGAGGTCTTCGTCCACGCGCAGGAGGCGCTCGGCGTGCCGCGCGGCACGATCCGCGCCACGGTGCTGATCGAGACGATCACGGCCGCGTTCGAGATGGACGAGATCCTCTACGAACTGCGCGAACACGCGTCCGGGCTCAACGCCGGCCGCTGGGACTACCTCTTCAGCGTGATCAAGAACTTCCGCCACAAGTTCGTCCTCCCCGATCGGGCCGCCGTGACGATGACCGCGCCGTTCATGCGCGCGTACACCGAGCTGCTCGTCGCCACGTGCCACCGGCGCGGCGCGTTCGCGATGGGCGGCATGGCGGCGTTCATCCCGAGCCGGCGCGATCCGGAGGTGAACGAGCGCGCGCTGGCCAAGGTCCGCGAGGACAAGGAGCGCGAGGCGGGCGACGGCTTCGACGGTTCGTGGGTGGCCCACCCCGACCTGGTGCCGGTATGCCGCGAGGTTTTCGACCGGGCGCTCGGCGATCGGCCGAACCAGCTCGACCGAGAACAGGCCGTGGTGGAGGCATCCTCGGCGCGACTTCTGGACGTCGCGTCCACGCCGGGCGAGGTGACGGCGGCCGGTGTGCGGAGCAACGTCAGCGTCGGCATCCGGTACATCGAGTCGTGGCTGCGCGGCATCGGGGCGGCTGCCATCGACAACCTCATGGAGGACGTCGCCACCGCCGAGATCGCCCGCTCGCAGCTGTGGCAGTGGGCGCACGGCAAGGTGGCGCTGGCGAGCGGCGAGACCGTGACCCCGGAGCTGGTCCGTGCCGAGGTCGAGCGATTCGTGGCGGCGAACCCCGACGGGCGGTGGGACGAGGCGCGGGCAGTGTTCGAGCAGGTCGCGCTGGCGGACGAGTTCGTAGAGTTCCTCACGCTCCCGGCGTACGAGCGGCTGCGGGGGTGACCTGGTTTCAGGGGCCGCTCGACCGGCTGGCCGAGTTCGACGCGGTGCGGGCTCGGCGGTACCCGGGCGACGCGGGCACGCGGCAGCCGGTGCACACCTGTTACGTCCCGGCCCGGGACGTCACCGAGGATCTGCCGCGGCGCTGGGGTTCCGCGGCGCTGGCCATGGCGTCTCAGTGCGAGCTGCCCGATGTCACCGCGCAGGTACTGGAGAAGCTCCGGCGCGAACCGGTCGAGGACCTGCGCGTCGACTTCGAGGACGGGTACGGCTCGCCGCCCGATGTGGACGAGGACGCCGACGCTGTCCGGGCGGCGCGGGCTGCTGGGAGCTGGGATCTGTACTCGTTCGGGCTACGGGTCAAGTCGTTCGACACCCCGCGGCTGCGTGCTCGCAGCGTGCGGACGCTGGAGATCTTCCTTACCGAGCTGGCCGGTGCCCTGCCGGTGATCACGTTTCCCAAGGTCACGGACGTCGTGCAGGTCGAGGTGTTCGTCGAGATACTCGAACTCCTGGAGCAGCGGCTCGGGCTCGCCGCCGGGTCGCTGCGGTTCGAGATCCAGGTGGAGACGCCGCAGTCGATCGTCGCCCCGGACGGCCGGCTCGCCCTGCCTGGCTGGATCGCCGCCGGTCAGGGCAGGGTCAGCGGGCTCCACTTCGGAACGTACGACTACACGGCGGGGATCGGGCTCGGCGCGGCCGACCAGCACCTCGCGCACCCCGCGTGCGACTTCGCCCGCCACGTCATGCAGGTCGCGGCGGCCGATACCGGCGCGCGCCTCAGCGACGGATCGAGCAACGTACTGCCCGTCGGTGATCAGGCACAGGATGCGTGGCGCATCCACTACACGCTCGTCCGGCGATCCCTCTCACACGGCTTCTACCAGGGCTGGGACCTGCACCCGGGCCAGCTCGTCAGCCGTTACGCCGCCGTGTTCGCGCACTTCAGGGAGGGCGCGCCGGCGGACGCGGCACGGTTGCGGGCATACGTCGAACGGGCAGGCGGGGCGATCGCGGACGAACCAGCGACCGCGCAGGCGCTGTCCCGCTCGTTCCTGCGCGCCGTGGACTGCGGTGCGCTGAGCAGCGACGAGGTCGCGGAGCTCACGGGGCTGGCACCGGAGCACCTGCGGGCGCTAGCCCGCCGCGAGCCACCGCCGTAGGCCGGGCGGTTCGACGGGGCGCCCCGTCCCGCCGTTGTGGTCGCGCTTTTCGGGCCTATGGCCCTGAATAGCGCGACCACAGCAACGCAGCAAACCGGTTGTGCCGCCCCGGTAGGCTGCCCGGTTGTGACAGCCAGCAACGACGATCTCCTGCAACCAAGCGTGCGGACGCCGCGCGCCACGGGCGGTCAGCCGTGGCGCCTCCAGTCCCTCGGGTACGTGGCCTTCCTCGGCGGCATCACCGCGGGCACCACGATGGCGTTCCTCAATGGAGGCCGGCTCGCCGCCGATCCGCGTCGGCGCTGGCTCGTGATCGCCGTCGGCGTGATCGGGTTCGCGATCACGATCCCGCTGGTGCTCTCGCTCTACGAACCTGGCCGCGGCAGCGCGTACCGGTTGGCCGCGCGCGTCGTCGCCGTGCTGGCGTACCTGGTGCAGGCCTGGCTGCTCCGCCCGTTCGACCGGTCGTTCCAGCTCCGCGACGGCGAGTACGCGTCCTTGTGGGGGCCTGGTGCTGCCGCGGTGATCGGCTGCGGGCTCGTGGAGGCTGTGGTGCTGGTCGTCGTCCTCGGAGCGGCCGGATGAGCGCCGCACCCGATCAGGACGCGCTAGGCCTCGCACGGCACTGGATGACCCTGAACCGGCCCGACCGTGTCCTCGAACAGCTGGACCGGCTTCCCGGCGACGCCGCACTCAGCCACGAGGCTTTCGTGCTGCGCGCCGCCGCGCTGTACGACCTCGACCGGCACCTGGAGGCGGAGGCCGCCGCCGAGGCGGGCCTCGGTGAGCGCGGACCCGACCCGCAGCTTCTCTCGTTGCTCGGTATGGCCAGGCAGGAGCTCGGCAAGTACGAGGGTGCGGAGTCGGCGCTGCTCGACGGGCTCGCGCTGGCTCCGACGAGCACGTACCTGCTCTGCGCGTACGCGCGGCTCTGCCTGACGGTCGGGCAGGCCGATAAGGCCGCCAGGCTGGTCGAGCGCGCAGCCAGCTTCGATCCCGACGACGACGTGGTCGCGCGCACTCGCGTCCTCGTCGCGTTCGTCCAGGGGAAGAACTCGGAGGCGGTCCAGCTGGGGCGCGAGGCGCTGCGGCTCGATCCGGACGGTGGTTCCAACCAGGCGATGTACGGCATGGCGCTCGCCAACTACGGCGACGTCGGGGGCGCCGCGCGGTCGTTCCGGTACGCGGCCGCCGCCGATCCCGGCAACGCCGAGCTGGTGGAGGCGGCACGCGAAGCGCGAGCAGCGGCTCACCCGCTGCTCTGGCCGCTTCGGCCCATGCAGCGCTTCGGCGCGCTGCCGGTGTGGCTGGCCGCCGTGGCCACGATGATGGGGCTCCGTGCGGTCGGGCTGGCGCCGCTCGCGCTCGTGTTCGCCGTCCTGTGGGTCGCGTACTGCGTGTACTCGTGGGTGGCGCCGCCGCTGGTGCGCCGGCTGGTGGGGAGGGGCTGGTGAGCGCCGACCGTCTCGCGTCGCTGCGCCGCGCGGTGGAGGCGAGCCCGGAAGACGCCATGCTCCGGCTGATCCTCGCGGAGGCGCTGACCGACGCCGGTGAGTCCGGCGAGGCGCTCACGCACTACGAGACGCTGCTCCAGCGTGGCGACGTCCCGCCCGCGTCGCTGGTCTCGGTCGGCGAACTTGCCGGCGAGAGCGGCCGGCTCGATCTCGTGCGCGGCTGCCTGGAGGCGGCCCGGCAGGCAGGCGTGGTGGACGGCGTCAGCCGCCTGCAGGCGCTCGTCGACCGGATGCTCGATGCGCGAGGGCTCGTCAAGGTGCGGACGGACGGCCTCGGCGACGCGACGCCCATGACCCCGCGGTTCGCGGAGGCGATAACGTTCGAGCAGGTCGGCGGCGCGGAGGACATCAAGAAGGTCATCCACCGCATGATCATCCTGCCGCTCTCGCGGCCCGAGCTGTACGCGAAGTACGGGCGCAAGACCGGCGGCGGTGTGCTCCTCTACGGCCCGCCGGGTTGCGGCAAGACCATGCTCGCGCGCGCGACGGCGGGCGAGTGCGGGCTGCCGTTCGTCAACGTGCGGATCGAGGACATCGTCGACCCGTACCAGGGCGTCTCCGAGCGCAACCTGCACCTGGCGTTCGAGACGGCTCGGGCTCAGTCGCCCTGCGTGCTGTTCCTGGACGAGCTGGACGCGCTGGCGTTCGCCCGGCACAAGCATCACGGCTCCGACGCGCGCCGGCTGGTCGACGTGCTGCTGCAGGAGCTGGACGCGATCGGCTCCGACAACGACGGCGTGCTCGTCCTCGCGGCGACCAACGCGCCCTGGGACATCGACGAAGCAGCGCTGCGGCCCGGCCGGTTCGACCGCACGATCTTCGTACCGCCGCCGGACGACGCCGCACGCAACGACATCGCCCGCGTTCTCCTGCGCGACGTGCCGACCCAGGATGTCGACCCTGGCCGGCTCGCCGCTCTGACACCGCTGTTCAGCGGCGCCGACCTGAGCGCCGTCGTGCAGCGTGCCGTCGACGAGGTCATCGAGGAGGCGCTGACCACCGGCGCCGAGCCGCCCGTCACCATGCGGCACCTGGAAGGCGCGGTAAGTGTGGTCAGGCCGTCCACCTTGGACTGGCTGCACCGGGCTCAGGCGTATGTGGAGTTCGCCAACCAGGCGGAGCGGTATGCCGACGTCGAGTCCTACCTGCGCGGCAAGGAGGTGCGGCGCAGGCTGCGCGCATCCGGCGCCAGCTAGCGGAGTTGTAGTGCCAGGAACAGGTCGACACGGTCGGCGAGGGTGCTCAGGTCGCGGCCGGTCAGCTCCTCGATACGGGCGATCCGGTACCGCAGCGTGTTGACGTGGACGTGGAGCAGCTCGGCGGCTCTGGTCCAGGATCCGGAGCATTCGAGGAATGTGCGCAGCGTCGGGATGAGATCGGAGCGGTGCGCGCGGTCGTACTCGTCGATCGCGCCGAGCACGCGGTCGCGGAACCGGTTGCGCAGGTCGTCGGGCACACCGCCGAGCAGCAGCAGATGTGACGAGAGTTCGTCGTCACCGATGACGACGGCGGGCCCGGGACGCAGTGTCGCCAGCTGGCAGCCGTACTTGGCCTCCTCGACGGCGCCGCGCAGCCCTCGCGCGCCGGCCGCGATGTTGCTCACGCCGATGTGCAGCCGGGCGTTGGTGAGCCCGGCGGCGAGCGGGTGTACCGCCGCCCGCACGGCGTCGACCAGCACGGACACCGGTCCGTGCGGATACGGCACCAGCGCGGCCGCCGCGCCAGGTCCGGCCGCCGCGATCACCGCGTCCGGCGCGATCGGGTGGAGTACTTCCTCCAGCACGCCCTGCGTGCCGCCCTGTGCCATCACCACCACGCACGGCGCATCCGGGGCGAGCCCGCACGCGCGGAGCTGCGGCAGGAACTCGTCGGCGGCCGGCGCCGGCCAGTACGAGTTCCAGCAGTTGGGCCGCGAGCGGATGCCGGCCGCGCCGCGCGAGCTGGTCCCGTTGGGCGCCGACGAGCGCGACCAACTCGTCCAGCAGGCGCCGCCGCTCGGCCGGCCAGCCGGTGACGTCGCTCTCGATCACGACGCACCAGTCGCCGATGCGGGGTCCACCCGCGACGGCCATGAGCGTGAACCCTTGGACCGGCGCCGGCAGCCGGCGGGCGCGCAGGAACTCCCGGGCCAGGCGCTCGCGCTCCACCGCGCCGAGCTGATCCGACCCCGCGATCTGCCGGCCCGTCGCCGACAGCACCCAGGTCGCGAGGCCGAGGTCGCGCGAGACGAGGTCGAGGATCGCGTCGAGTTCGCCCCCGGCGAGGAGGCGTCGGTGCCGGTCGAGGACGGTGGCCAGGTCACCGGCCCGCTGGGCGGACACCCGCCGGACGACGGTCTCGGTGACCGTCGCGAACGCCACGTCGACCGGTACCTCGAACAGCGGCACCCGGTGGCGCCGGCACGCCTCGACCAGGTCGTCCGGGATGGTGCCGAGCGCCGCGTCGCCTGCCGCGAGCCCGGACACCCCGGCGGCGGCGAGCGCGGTGACGAACAGTTCGGAGTCCTTGGGGCGGCGTCGCCACACCAGTCCGGTGAGGACGAGTTCGTCGCCCGCGAGGTAGCGCCCCGGATCCAGCATGTCCGTCGTGACGACCCAGCGGATCGGACGGTCGAGGCCCTCGTCGCCGGTGAGCGGGATGAGTCGTAGCTCGGTGAGATCGAGTAGGTCGCGAAGTTGCACAGCCCATGCACCTCCGATCCTCGCAAAACACCCGTGCCTTGGAGGATCCTCCAGCTTCTCGCGCCTGGCCAGGGGTCTATTTCGGTGATCCCGCCGCTAGTCAGTGTCGCGCCGGCTGGCGTCGAATGGACCCGCGCCGGTGAGCTGGGGGCAGACCCGGCGCGGCCCAAGGGCGTCGGGAGGCAGTGTGGACGAGCGTGAGCGGATCGCCGCGGCACCGGTTGAGGGGGTTGACCGGTTCAACGCCGCAGGCGCGGACGCCATGCTCGCCGAGGTGCAGGCATGCAACGCCTCCCGGCGCTGGGCCGAACAGCTGGTCGCCGGACGTCCGTACGCGGACCTCGCCGCCGTCGAGGCGGCGTCGGCGAAAATCCTCGAAACCTTGTCCTGGGACGATGTCCGCGAGGCCCTGAACGCGCACCCGCGCATCGGCGAGCGAGTGGCGGCCGGCGCCGGCCGGGAGGCGGCCTGGTCACGGCAGGAACAGGCGGGCGCGGCGGGGTCCGAGGAAGAATTCGTCGCCGCGAACCGCGAGTACGAGGAGCGGTTCGGTCATGTCTTCCTGATCTGCGCCACCGGTCTCTCCGCCGACGAGATGCTGTCCGCCCTCCGCCACAGGCTCGGCAATGACGACGCCACCGAGCGGTCGGTGGTGCGCCGTGAGCTGGCGAAGATCACGAGCCTCCGGCTCGCCAAACTCCTTGCGGTTGGACTCCGCAGTCAGACTGCACAATCCAACCGCATCAGGTTGGGCGCCAACTCGTACGGCAAGGCGGAGGTGCGGCTCGTACGGGTGGCGCGCGATACGCCCCGGCACGAGATCACGGACCTCAACGTGAGCGTCGCCCTGGGCGGCGACCTCGACGCCACGCACCTGACCGGCGACAACACCGATGTGCTGCCGACCGATACGCAGAAGAACACGGTCTACGCGTTCGCCAAGGAGTACGGCATAGGCGATATCGAGGAGTTCGGGGTGCGGCTGGCGCGGCACTTCGTGGACGCGCATCCGTCGATCCGGCGGGCGCGGGTGCACGTGGAGCAGTACGCGTGGGACCGCACCGGTGACCACTCGTTCGCGCGGTCCGGCGCGGAGACCCGTACGGCCACGGTCACCTACGACGGTGTGCAAACCTCGATCGTCAGCGGGCTGCACAGCCTCACCCTGCTCAACTCCACCGGCTCCGAATTCCGCGGCTACCGCCGGGACGCGTACACGACGCTGCCTGAGGCCGCGGACCGGATCCTCGCCACCGACGTCACGGCGCGGTGGCGCCACACGGACACCGGGACGGACTTCGGCAAGTCGTACCGCGAGGCGCGGCGGCACCTGGTGGAGGCGTTCGCCGACACGTACAGCCGCTCGTTGCAGCAGACCCTCTACGCGATGGGTCGCCGCGTGCTGGAGAACCGGCCGGAGCTGTGCGAGGTGCGGCTGTCGCTGCCGAACCGGCACCACCTGCTCGTCGACCTGTCGCCGTTCGCGCTGGCGAACCCGAACGAGGTCTTCTACGCCTCCGACCGTCCGTACGGCCTGATCGAGGGGACGGTTGTCCGCGACGGCGCACCGGAGCCTGGCCTGGCGTGGTGGTGACCATGGAGTTCCTCCGTCCTGGAACCTGGCCCGAGGCGCTCGCTGCGAAGGCGGCGCACCCGGACGCGGTACCCGTGGCCGGCGGTACCGACGTGATGGTCGAGCTGAACTTCGACCAGCGGCGGCCGGAAGCGTTGCTGGATCTGACCCGCGTGCGCGACCTGACCGAATGGGGATCCGAGAACGGCATGGTCCGCCTCGGTGCACTCGTCACGTACGCGCAGGTGATCGAGCATCTGGGCTGGGCGTTGCCGGGGCTGGCGATGGCGTCGCGGACGGTCGGGTCGCCGCAGATCCGTAACCGGGGCACGATCGCCGGCAACCTCGGCGCAGCCTCTCCGGCCGGTGACGCGCACCCGCCGTTGCTGGCGTCCGACGCGCTCGTGGAGGTCGAGTCGGTGCGCGGGCTGCGGACGATCCCGGCGCGGGACTTCTTCGTCGGGGTGAAGCGAAACGCGCTGGCGCCGGACGAGCTGATCCGCGCGGTGCTGATCGAGCCGGCGCGGGGGCCGCAGCAGTTCGCGAAGATCGGGACGCGCAACGCGATGGTGATCGCGGTCTGCTCGTTCGCGCTCGCGCTCGATCGTGTGCGGCAGAGCGCAGGCACCGGCATCGGCTCCGCCGCGCCGACCCCGCTGCGCGTGCCGGAGGCCGAGGAGCTGCTCTCGGCCGAGCTGCCGTGGGTGTCCGGCCGAGCCTTGAACGCCGCGACGGCGGAGCGGTTCGGCCAGCTCGTGGCCGCCGCGGCAAGCCCCATCGACGACGTACGGGGGAGCGCGGACTACCGCCGCCACGCCCTCGACGTCATGGCCCGCCGCACGCTCAGCTGGGCGTGGGCGCAGTACCTGCGGGAGTAGCGATGCGCGTCACGGTCACGGTCAACTCCGAGCAGCGCCACGCCGACGACGTGTGGGAGGGCGAGAGCCTGCTCTACCTGTTGCGCGAGCGGCTCGGGCTGCCCGGCGCGAAGAACGCCTGCGAGCAGGGCGAGTGCGGGTCGTGCACGGTCTACCTGGACGGCCTGCCGGTGTGTGCGTGCCTCGTCGCGGCTGGTCAGGCGCACGATCGTGAGGTGGTGACGGTCGAGGGCCTGGCCGGGCACGAGAAGCTGGATCCGGTGCAGGAGGCGTTCGTCGACGCCGGTGCGGTCCAATGCGGATTCTGTACGCCGGGCCTGGTGGTCACCGTCCACGACCTGCTGGCGCGCAGCCCGCAGCCGTCCGATCCGGAGATCCGCGAAGCGCTCGCCGGCAACCTGTGCCGCTGCACGGGGTACGAGAAGATCCTCGACGCGGTACGGCTCGCGGCATCGCGGAAGGCCTCGTGATGCTCGTCATCGAGGGCTGCGCGATCGCCACGGTGGCCGGCGCCGAGTACGCGAGCGGGCACGTCGTGGTCGACGGGGAGTACATCACCGCGGTCGGCCCCGGCCCGGCGCCGCGCATTCCCGGCGCTTCCACAGTGGACGGGGAACGGTTGCCTGCTCACGCCCGGGCTGGTCAACGCGCACCACCACCTGTACCAGTGGGTCACCCGCGGCCTCGCGCAGGACGCGACCCTGTTCGAGTGGCTGGTAGAGCTGTACCCGACGTGGGCGCGGATCGACGCCGAGGCGGTGGACACCGCAGCGCGCGCCGGCCTGGGCTGGCTCGCACTCTCCGGCTGCACGACCAGCACCGACCACCACTACGTGTTCCCGCGCGGCGCCGGTGATCTGCTCGGGGTGGAGATCGCGGCGGCGCGTGACCTCGGTGTCCGGTTCCACCCGTGCCGCGGCTCGATGGACCGTGGCCGCGCCGACGGTGGCCTCCCGCCGGACGAGGTCGTCGAGGATCTGGACACGATCCTGGCCGCCACCTCCGGCGCGATCGACGCGTACCACGACCCGGCACCGAACGCGATGGTGCGCGTCGCCGTCGCGCCGTGCTCGCCGTTCTCTGTGTCGTCGGAGCTCATGACGGCCACCGCCGAGCTGGCGAGGGAGAAGCAGGTCCGGCTGCACACCCACCTCGCCGAGACCTTGGACGAGGAGGAGTTCTGTCGCGACGTCCACGGCAGCACGCCGGCGGAGTACCTGGACGAGCTGGGTTGGCTCGGCAGCGACGTCTGGCTCGCACACGGCGTGCACCTCTCGGACGACGCGGTGAAGCGGTTCGGCGTCACCGGCACCGGCGTGGCGCACTGCCCCAGCTCGAACGCGCGGCTCGGCGCCGGGATCGCGCCGGTGCGCGCCCTGGTCGGGGCCGGCGCGCCGGTCGGGCTCGGCGTGGACGGCCCGGCGTCGAACGAGTCCGGGATGCTGGTCGAGGAGCTGCGGCAGGCGCTCTACCTGGCCCGGCTCAGTGAGGGTCCGGCAGCGTTCACCGCACGACAGTCGCTGGAGTTGGCCACGATCGGCGGCGCCCGGTGCCTGGGGCGCGACGAGGAGCTGGGCACGATCGAGACCGGCAAGCTCGCCGACCTCGCGCTGTGGCGGCTCGACGGGATCGGCCACGCGGACATCACCGATCCGGTGGCCGCGCTCGTCCTCGGCCCGCCCGCTCCGCTGGCCCTGCTCACCGTCGGCGGCAAGGTTGTCGTGTCGGACGGCGAGCTGCGCACCGCAGACATCGAGACGTTGGCGCGGAACGCCGCCACGACCCACCGGAGGCTCGTGCCATGACCGCCAACGGCCTCGGGCCTACGAACGCCAGCGGCCACGGCACTGGCGCCAAGAAGCAACCGCTGGCGGGGCTCACGTCCGGAGTGGCCGGTGGCATCGGCGAGAGCCCGCGCCGGCCGGACGGCACGCTGAAGGTGAAGGGCGAGTTCGCGTACTCGTCCGACCTGTGGATGGACGACATGCTCTGGGGCGACACGCTGCGGAGCCCGCACCCGCGCGCCCGGATCCTCGGCATCGACCTCACCGAGGCGGTCAAGCAGCCGGGTGTGTACGCGGTGCTCACCCACGACGACATACCCGGCGCCAAGTTCTACGGCCTCGACGACGCCGACCAGCCTGTGCTCGCCATCGACCAGGTGCGTTACGAGGGCGAGCCGGTCGCGATCGTCGCTGCCGACCACCCTGAGACCGCACGGCGTGCCCTCGACAAGATCCTGGTCACGTACGACGTCCAGGAGCCGCTGACCGACCCGCGCCGCGCGGCGTTCGATCTCGACGCGCCGAAGGTGCACGAGGGCGGGAACATCGTGCGCCACCAGCCGATCCGGCAGGGCGACCCGGATACCGCCCAGGCGGACGTCGTGGTCACCGGCGAGTACGAGGTCGGCATGCAGGACCAGGCGTTCCTCGGCCCCGAGTCCGGACTCGCGGTGCCGGCCGAGGACGGCGGCGTCGACCTGTTCGTCGCGACCCAGTGGCTGCACGTCGACCGCGACCAGCTCGCGCCGTGCCTCGGCCTGCCGGCGGAGAAGGTGCGGCTCACGCTCGCGGGGGTCGGCGGCGCGTTCGGCGCCCGCGAGGACCTGTCGATGCAGGTGCACGCCTGCCTGCTCGCGCTGCGCACGGGCAAGCCGGTGAAGATGGTCTACAACCGCGAGGAGTCGTTCTACGGCCACGTGCACCGGCACCCGGCGGTGATGCGCTACGAGCACGGCGCAGACCGCGACGGCAAGCTGGTCTACGTCAAGGCCGAGATCGTGCTCGACGGCGGCGCTTACTCGTCCACGACCAGGGCAGTCACCGGAAACGCCGCGTCGCTGGGCGTCGGGCCGTACGAGGCGCCGCACGTCGCGATCGACGCGTACGGCGTCTACACGAACAACCCGCCGTGCGGTGCGATGCGCGGGTTCGGCGCAGTCCAGGCATGCTTCGGGTACGAGTCGCAGATGGACAAGCTGGCGGCCGAGCTGGGCATGGACCCGCTCGAACTGCGCATCCGCAACGTCGTCGACCAGGGTTCGCGCCTGCCCACCGGCCAGGTGATCGAGGCGCCGGCACCGCTCGCCGACATGGCACGCCGGCTGAAGGCGTTCCCGTTGCCGCCGCCGTTCCAACCCGAACCGGACCTCCGCACGCTGCCCGGCGGGGTCGCCAACACCACCCACGGCGAAGGCGTCGTGCGGGGGATCGGCTTCGGCGTCGGGATCAAGAACATCTGCTTCTCGGAGGGGTTCGACGACTTCGCCACGGCACGCGTACGCCTGGAGGTCATCGGCGGTGAGCCCGTCGCAGTCGTGCACACCGCCGCGGCCGAGGTCGGGCAGGGGCTGGTCACGCTGCAGGCGCAGATCGTCCGTACCGAACTCGGCATCGAGACGGTGACGATCGCGCCCGCCGACACCTCCGTCGGCTCGGCCGGGTCGACGTCCGCGAGCCGCCAGTCGTACATGACCGGCGGTGCGGTGAAGGTGGCCTGCGAGGCGGTGCGTTCACGCGTTCTGGAGCTGGCGGCTCAGCGTGTGGACCGGCCGCTGGTCGACGCGTCGCTCGTCGGCGGGAAGGTGGTCGCGGCCGAGGGCGTGGTCGCCGCGCTGGTCGACCTGCTCGGCGACGAGGCGGTGGAGGAGACGCGCGAGTTCCGGCACAGGCCGACCGGCCCGCTCGACCCGACCACCGGCCAGGGCAACTCACACGTGCAGTTCGCGTTCTGCCTGCACCGCGCGGTGGTCGACGTCGACATGAACTCGGCCTGGTGAAGGTGGTCGAGCTGGCGGCCGTGCAGGACGTCGGCAAGGTGATGAACCGGCTCTCGCTGGAGGGCCAGATCCACGGGGGCTCGGCGCAGGGGCTCGGGCTGGCGGTCATGGAGGAGATCCAGGTGGCGGACGGGAAGCTGCGGAACCCGTCGTTCACCGACTACCTGATCCCGACGATCCTCGACATGCCGCCGATGAAGCTGGAGATCCTGGAGAACGCCGACCCGGACGCCCCGTACGGCCTGCGCGGCGCGGGGGAGCCGCCGACACTGTCGTCGACGCCCGCGATCGTGGCGGCGATCCGTGCCGCGACCGGTTTGGCGCTCACGCGCGTCCCCGTACGCCCCGAACACCTGACGGTGGACTGCGCCGTGAGCCCCGGCTCCGGTTTGGGCGATCTTTCTGGCGCTATAGCGCCAGAAAGATCGCCCAGACCCGACCTGGCGCTGCGGTCGCGGCGGGTGGTCGTCGCGGGTGCCGAGCGTCCGGCCACCGTATGCGTCCACGATGGAGTGATCGAGGACGTGTTCGGGTACGACGCGCCGGTCGAGGCGGGGTTCGTCGTCGAACTTGGCGACGACGCGTTGCTGCCGGGCCTCGTCGACACGCACGTCCACGTCAACGAGCCGGGGCGTACCGAATGGGAGGGGTTCGCCAGCGCCACGAGGGCCGCCGCGGCGGGCGGTGTCACCACGATCGTCGACATGCCGCTCAACTCGGTGCCGCCGACGGTGGACCCGGCCGCGCTGAAGCTCAAGCGGGAGGCCGCCGCCGGGCAGTGCGCGGTGGACGTCGGGTTCTGGGGCGGCGCGATCCCCGGCAACCTCGACGAGTTGGCTCGGCTCCACGACGACGGTGTGTTCGGCTTCAAGTGCTTCCTGGTCGACTCGGGCGTGCCGGAGTTCCCGCCGCTCGGCGCCCAGGATCTCGGTGCGGTGGCGCGCGAGTTGGCCGCGCTCGGTGCGGTGCTGCTGGTGCACGCCGAGGATCCGGCGTTCCTCGCGCCGGCCGGTCCCGGGTACGGCGGATTCCTGGCGTCCCGCCCGCCGCGCGCCGAGGACGCGGCGATCACCCGGCTCGTGGCGCTGAGCGAGGCGACCGGAGCGCGGATCCACGTGCTGCACCTGTCCTCGGCGTCCGGCCTGGCCACGGTGGCCGCCGCGAAGGCCGCAGGGGTGGCGATCACCGCCGAGACCTGCCCGCACTACCTCGTGCTCACCGCCGAGGAGGTGCCGGACGGCGCCACCGAGTTCAAGTGCTGCCCGCCCATCCGCGACGCCGCGAACCGCGAGGAGCTGTGGCGGGCGCTCGCGCGGGGCACCCTCGACTGCGTCGTCTCCGACCACTCGCCGTGCCCGCCCGGGATGAAGGCCGGCGACTTCGACGTCGCCTGGGGCGGGATCGCGTCGCTACAGCTCGGGCTGCCTCTCGTCTGGACCGAGGCGCGGCAGCGCGGTCACCGGCTGCCGGACGTGGTCCGCTGGATGGCGGAGGCGCCCGCCGACCTCGCAGGGCTGGCGCACAAGGGCAGGATCGCGCCCGGTTACGACGCCGACTTCACGGTCTTCGCGCCGGACGCCGACTTCGTCGTGGAACCGTCCCGGCTGGAGCACCGGCACCCGGTGACCCCGTACGCCGGCCGGCGGTTGACCGGCGTGGTGCGCGGCACGTGGCTCGCGGGCCGCCGTGTGAACGGTCCGGCGGCCGGGCGGTTGCTCGTGCGGGAATCGTCGTGATCGATCTGGCCTGCCGCTCGGTCGGCGGCGCGGTCGTGGCGGCCAACGACGAGTTCTTCGCCGCCAAGGAGAACCTGATCGCGGCGGCGGCGCCGACGTTCCGGCCGAGCACGTTCACGCATCGCGGCCAGGAGTACGACGGCTGGGAGACCCGCCGCCGCCGCGACGAGGGCCACGACTGGGTGATCGTGCGGCTCGGCCTGCCCGGCGTGATCCGCGAGGTCGTGGTCGACACGGCGTTCTTCACCGGCAACTTTCCGTCCTCGTGCACGGTGGAAGCGACCACGGTGGACGGTTATCCGTCGCCTTCCGAACTGGCCGGTTGGACTCCGCTCGTGCCACGCTCGGAGTTGCGTGGTGACTCCCAGCACCGGTTCGAGGCGTCGTCGCCACGGCGGTTCACGCATGTCAGGCTGTGTATCCACCCGGACGGCGGAGTCGCCAGGCTGCGCGTTCACGGCGAGCCCGTGGCCGATCCGCGGTTCCTCGACGGGCTTCCGTTCGACCTCGCCGCGCTCGCGAACGGCGCCACCGTCACCGGATGCAGCAACGCGTTCTACTCCAACGCGGCGAACCTGCTCGCTCCAGGCGACGCTCAGTCGATGGGTGAGGGTTGGGAAACCGTGCGGCGGCGCGGCGGCGGCAACGACTGGGTCGAGATCCGGCTCGCGGCGGCCGGCCGGGTCAAGGTCGCCGAGCTGGACACGACCCACTTCAAGGGGAACGCGCCGGGCTGGGCGTCCGTGCGGGGACGGCTCGGCGGCGACTGGTTCCCGCTGCTGCCCAGGACCCGGCTGCAACCCGACACCCGGCACCGGTTCCTGATCGACGCGCCCCCCGCCGACGAGGCACGCCTCGACATCTACCCGGACGGCGGGATGGCGAGGCTGCGGCTGTTCGGCGTCCCGACCCCGGACGGCCGGGCGGTGCTGGACCGGCGGTGGCGCGAGACCGCCTGACCGGACGGCCTTGCGGTGCTGGACCGCCTGACCGGACGGCCTTGCGGTGCTGGACCGCCTGACCGGCCGGTCCACGCGGGACGAAAGCGGGATCCGGTCGCAGAGCTTTTGGCATAGCGTCAGGTTCCGTGCCGCGTCCAGCCCGGAGCCGACGATCGCGCTCACTTCCCGTCCCCGTACCCCGGCCGGCGGTGCGGATGCTGGTGTCGATCCTGGTCACGGTGTTGCTGGTGGCACTGGTCGTCGCCCTTGTCTACCCGGTCCCGAGCGCGCCCGGTGCAGACGTGCTGGGGCGGATCGGCGCCGGCGTGCGCACGGATCCGGTACTTCGGCCCGTGCTCATCATCGTCGCGATGGTGCTCGCGTTGCTGGTCTGGCGCCGCTGGCGGCTGGCCCGGCTTGCGTACCGGCCGGGGCCGGTCGAGGTCACGCACATCGTCAGCGCCACAAAGGACTCGGTACCCGTGGACGAGATCGAAGCGCGGTTCCGCGAGGCGCTCACGTCGGTGCAGCTCGCGACGCCGTCGATCGTGCCCGGCCAGTCGGCGCCGGTCGACTTCATGAGCGAGGTGCGCACCGCTGCGGTAACCGCCCGCACGCCACTGGGGATCCTGGCCGCGGCTATCGCGTCGATCACCGTCACGCACGCGTACCGGGTCTCGTGCGTGGTCCGGACCGACGGCCGCGGCGGCAGGAAAGGGCTGACGGTCCACGTGTCGCACCGGCTGACCGGCGGTGGCGGGGTCGACACCGTCTGGGGCGACACTTGGGAAGCGGTCGTGGACGAGGCGGCGTCGCACGTCGCGGCGCACATCCTGCCGCGTACGCAGCTGGCGCGGCGCCCGCCATGGACGTCGTGGCGCGGGGTGCAGCTCGAACCCGCGCTGTTCTTCCACTTCCAGGAGGCCCGCCGGCTCGCCACGGCAGGCAGCCTTGAGGAGGCGCTGGGCCACTTCGAACAGGCGCTCCAGCTCGACCCGCACAACCCGTACATCCGGTTCGAGCGGGCGGCTGTCCAGGAGGAACTGGGCCTCTACGTCGACGCGCTCGCCGGCTACATCGACATCGTCGCCATCGAGGCCTGGTACGACCGCAGGCTCTGGCGCCGCCTTCGGGAGCTGTTCGGCGACAACCCCGAGGGCGAACGGCCGCCGTCGCGCTGGGCGCGAAGCCCCAGTGGTCCAGACGCGTTGCTGCTGGCCCGGTACCGGATGGTCTGCTCCCTCGCGGCCGGGTCGCGGCTGGCCGAGCAGTGGCGGCGGGCGGTGGATTCCGCGGACGACGACAAGTCGCCCCAGGGGCGGCGGGCGAAGGCACGCAAACTCGTGGTCAACCGGCTCCGGCGGCTACTCAGGCTTTACCACGCCGAGTTGGCGGAGACCTACAGGAAGTCCGGCGATCCCATGCCGAAGGGGGAGCTCGAGGACGAACACATCCTGCGGCTTGTGTTCCAGCACGCGGCAGTCACCGAGGGGCGCGCACTGGAGCGGGACTACCGCTGGTCGCGCCGCCGCCGCCGGCCGAACATGCCGATCACCCAAACCGCGGTGCGGTTCCTTCCGATCTGGGCACCGCTCCAGTTCGTCACGGCCGCCAAGGAGGCGCCGCCCGTAGGGTCGCTCAAGGGCCAGAAGGACGTCCAGTGGGTGGCGCGTCGTCTTGGCTGGACAGGGGACGTGTCGAAGTGGGCGCCCGAACCGGAGCGCCTGGCTCGACTGGTCGGCTGGGCTTTCCGGTTCAAGCCGCGGCGGATCCTGGAGTGGCAGGAGCACTACAACGCGGCGTGCACCTGCGCGGTCGGGTTGGCGTCGCTGCCCGCGGAGGGCTCCGAGCAGCCGGCGCAGACGCGGCTGAAGTTACTGAGGTGGCGCACGCGGACGGCGGAGGATGCGGACAAGCCGCGGGACGTGGCGGAACTCTTCGCCCGGCACGCGACCCGGTATCTCGAACGCGCGGTGGTGGCCACAGACAGCCAGTTCGCCGCGAGCCGGTCGCCCTGGCTGAGGTGGGGCGACCAGGACCTCGACCACCTGCGGATCCGGCGCGACTTCGACAACTTCCTCGCCCACTACTTCCCGGTGCCGGCGGTGGATGCGCCGTCGCCGCCGAACATCCAGCGGTTGCTCATCTCCGGCCACGTGACGATGCTGCTGGCCCGGTTCGGTGAACTGCGTGCTCGCTACTGGGAGGACCGTCAGGAACGATGGCCCGACCGCGACACGATCGCCAGCTTCGCCGACGAAAAGGAGTGGTGGGCGCAGGTTGCCGAGTACACGCGTGAGTGCAGGCACTGGCCGGTGCGGCAGAAACTCGTCGCCCACGCCAACCGGTTCACCGTGACCACCGGACAGCCCGCGTTCGACTCCGCGCTGCACGACCTGGTCGACGACAAGCGGTGGTGGTCCAAGACTGGACGCGAACTCCCGTCGGAGAAGACAGGTAATGAACGACACGAGGCGCTGTCGGAGCTGGTGGTCGGTCTCGCCACTGAGCGCGACCGGGAACTCGCCGACCTCGCCGAGCGCGCCGCTGGCCTGGAGGCTGTTGTGGTGTCGCCGTCCGGTCAGCGGCGTGGACCGGTCCTCGATCCGCCGACGGTGGCGGCGTTCGCAGCGGCATGGCGCGGCGTGGCGACCTGGATGCGTGCCCTCACCGGCGCGGAGACCGACAAGGAGCTGGCCGATGCGCGGGACGAGGCCAGCACAGCGATTGACGCACTCCGTGCGAAGCGCTCAGGGCTCTAGGTGCCACAGGGCGTCGATGGGCAACGCGCGTAGGCGCTCGCCGAACGGCAACGTCTGCTGGCCCGTGTACAGCACGTACCCGGCGACGAACCGTGGTCCAACCCGGTCGGCGAGGTGGCGGAGTCCGGCGAGGTCTTCTGATCGCACAGTAGCGCCACCCTTGACCTCGACCGCGATCACCCGGCCGTCCGCGGACTCGATCACGGCATCCACCTCGACTTTGTCCTTGGTGCGGTAGTGATACAGCCTGGCCCTCTCGTCGTTCCACGTGAGCTGCCGCGCGAGTTCCATGAGGACGAAGTTCTCCAGCATCGGACCGGATGCTCCGTCGGGCTCGTTGAGCCTGGCGGGATCCTGTCCGAGCAGGTGACACGCGATGCCCGTGTCGACATACGCCAACTTGGGCGTACCGATGGCCCGCCCCGTCTGACCACTGGACCAGGCCGGCACCTTCTTGATCAGGAATACCGCAGCAAGCAGTTCGAGGTACCGGTTGAGAGTGGACCGGGAAATGCCATGCTGGGCCGCCAACGTGCCGGGCACCAGCAGTCCACCCGATCGACCGGCGAGCAGAGCCAGCAGCTTGCGTAGCTCGCCGCGGCGCTCGATCGCCGCCAGCTCTCGCACGTCTCGTTCGATGAGGGTGGTGAGATAGGCGTCGAAGAACGCTGCCCGTCGTCGCGGAGAGCGGCGTACCGCTTCGGGAAAGCCGCCGCGGGCGGCGCGGTCGAGGTAGTCACGCTTGCGGAGCGGCGATGTGCGGTCCATTGCTGGCCCGTGTGTGAATGCCGCGTCGATGAACCGATCGGGCGTTCCTTCGATCTCGCCCTGGGAGAACGGCCAGAGCTCGACAATCTCCATTCGACCCGGTAGCGCGTCTGGAAGATCGCGAAGCGCGAGGATCTGAGCGGAGCCTGTCAGGAGGAAGCGGCCGGGTCGGGGATCGGTGTCGACCGTGGCCTTGATCGCACGGAAGAGTTCCGGCGCGAGCTGCACCTCGTCGATGACGAGCAGGCCGTCGTGGTCGACGAAGCTCGTCGGGTCGTCGCGGGCGGCTCGAAGCGTGGCGGGATCGTCCAGCAGGCGAATCAATGGGTTGTGGGCCGCAGCTGCGGCGATGCGGGCCAGCGTGCTCTTTCCCGCCTGGCGTGCGCCGTTGACGGTGACGACTCTCGTGTCGGCAAGCGCCTCTCTCACCGACTGGAGGGCCTTGCGGTCGATCAGATCTGTACGGTCCACGTTGCTCAGTATGGACGCCTGGTCGGCACTCTCGTGGACACCTGGCCGCTGGGCTGGTGGACACTTGGCCGCTCGGTGACGCGGCCGCGACGGCGAACTGTCGGGGGTTTTGGCTGTATCGAGCGCCCGGTTTCAGGACCGCTGCCCCGACAGTCCGGTTTGGCCCCCGGGTGGGGTTGCGCGTTCCGGCTGGCGGCAGTGCGTTGACCTCGCTATGTGTCGTAATTCACCGTTATGTAACATCCGGGCGCGGTGCGGCGCGCCTCCTGCCCGAGTGGAGGTCCCATGAAGCTCGTGCTCGCCGCCGTAATGGTCCTCGCGACGGCTACCCCCACTGTCCCCGCGCAGGCGCGGGTCGTGCCCGTCGACTCGATTGCCGCGTTGAAGACGGCGCTTGCCTCGGCCCAGCCCGGTGACCGCATCGAGGTGGCTGACGGCACGTACACCAGCAGCGGTCCGATCGGCATCGCCCGCTCCGGCACGGCCGCCGAGCCGATCACCGTCGCGGCGAAGAACGTGGGGAAGGCCGAGATCAAGGGGTCGGCGGGTTTCAGCTACGGCGCGGTGTCTTACGTGACGGTCGAAGGGTTCCGGCTGACCCACGGCGGCGACGTGCTGGTGCCGCACACTGCGCACCACGTGCGGCTGACCCGCAACCTGTTCCAGATCTCCACCGGATCCACGAAGCACTGGGTCATCGTCAACGCCGACGACTCCGAAGTGGACCACAACACGTTCCAGAACAAGTCGACCGTCGGCGTGTTCCTCCAGGTGGCGGGGGAGGGCGAGCGCGGGATGTCGAAGCGGGTCCGGGTGCACCACAACTACTTCTACAACCACACGTACAGCGGCGGGAACGGCGGCGAGTCGATACGGTTCGGCAACAGCAGCCGCCAGCACGGCGTCGGCGAGGGGCTGATCGAGTTCAACCTGTTCGAGCGCGCCAACGGCGACTCGGAGGCGATCTCGATGAAGTCGACGGGCAACGTCGTGCGCTTCAACACGATCCGCAACAGCAGTGGGTCGATCGTGCTGCGGCACGGGCACCGCACGGTGGTCGACGGCAACGTGATCCTCGGCGGCCGTTCCGGTATCCGGCTCTACGGCAACGACCACGTGATCGTGAACAACCTGGTGCAGGGCAGCGGCGGCCGGGCGCTGGAGATCGGCGGCGGCAACCTGATCGACGACACCGGCAGCACCACCGACCACGAGCGTGCGGACCGTGCGTTGATCGCCTTCAACACGTTCCTCGGTACCGGCGGCGACCTGATCATCGTCGGCAGCACGAAGAAGTACGGCCCGGACAGCTGCGTGATCGTCAACAACATCCTGACCGGGCCGAGCTCCGGCCGGCTGGTGCGGTTCCGGCAGGGCAGCAACTTCCGGTGGCAGGGCAACATCGGGTGGGGATCGCCGCGCGGCGACCTGCCGGCCAGTGGGTACCGGTCCGTCAACCCCGGCCTCGTGCAGGATCAGGGCGGGTTGAACCGGCTGGGCGCCACCAGCCCCGCGATCGATACCGCCACCGGCACGTACCCGCAGGCCACCGCCGACTTTGACGCGCAGGCCCGCACCGGATCCAAGGATGTCGGCGCGGACGAGTACGCCACCGAGACACCGCGACGGGCTCTCACCACCGCCGACGTCGGGCCGCTCGCCCCGTGAAGCCCGCGTCGTCGCCCCCGCAGATGCAGACGTCGGCACGAGTTTGGTGGGATCGGTCGAGTGGTACCCGCCGATCCCACCAAACATGTCCGGCCCTGGTAGACCTTGGGCGTGGAACGTGACGAGTGGGACCGCCGGTACGCCGAGAAGGAGCTGGTCTGGTCGGCCGGGCCGAACCAGTTCGTCGCCGAGTTGCTGGCCGACCTCCCGCCGGGCCGGGCGCTGGACGTCGCCACCGGCGAGGGGCGCAACGCCAGCTGGCTGGCCGAGCGCGGCTGGACGGTGACGGCCGTCGACTTCTCACCGATCGCGCTGGCGAAGGCGCGACAGCTCGCTGGTGCCCGCGACGTACAGGTCGATTGGGTGGACGCCGACGTGCGCGTGTACGAGCCGCCTGGCGAGTTCGACCTGGTGCTGATCGCGTACCTGCACCTACCCGCGGCCGAGAACGCGGCCGTGATCCGGCGAGCCGCCGCCGCGCTGGCCCCCGGTGGCACCTTCCTGCTGATCGGGCACGACCTGGCGAACCTGACGGACGGTATCGGCGGACCGCAGTACCCAGAGGTGCTGCACACGCCTGACGCTGTCGTCGCCGCGCTCGGCGATGCTCTGGATATCCGCCGCGCCGAGCGGGTGACCCGTGACGTGGTGACCGACGACCACCGCGGCGCCGCGATCGACACCCTGGTGCTCGCCGTCCGCTCCTAAGTGGACTGCGAATCCTCGTCGAGCACCTGCTTGGCGAGCCGTTTCGGCGCGACCAGCGTGTACGAGGTGCGGATCCACTCCTCCAGCTGTGCCCACCGAGCGTCGTCGACCTCGCCGATCGTCACGTCGATCCAGCCGTACTTGCCGAGCCCGTAGCCCGCCGGCTCGACCTGCGCGTCGGAGGCGACCGCGGCGGCGGCCTCCTCCCTCGGCAGTTTCAGGCTGATGCCGCTGGCGTCGTCGGCGCTGAACACGAAGTTCTTGCCACGAACGCGGAACGTGGGGTGGTCACCCCACTCGGCGACGTCGACCCGTTCGGCCTCGGGCAGGCGCCGTACCAGCGCCTCCAGGCGCGCCATGTTGTTCATGACCCGTCCAACGCCTTGAGCATGCGCTTCAGCGCGACCTGCCGGTACGAGGCGTCGATCAGCTCGGCGATCTCGTCCCAGTCGACGTCGGCCACGGTGAAGTCGAGTGCGAGCCAGCCGCTCGGGCCGTAGTACGGCGGGACGTAGATCCGGTGATCCTGCAGAAGCGCTGGTCGCTCGTCGGAGTCGGTCTTGAAGATCACGGCGAACGGGTGCTCGTCGTTGCCCTCGAAGACCGCGAACATCTTCTTGCCAGCGCGGAACGTCGGCCGGCCCCACGCCTCGACCTCGACGGACTCGGGCAGCGCGAGGCAGACCTTGCGCAGATCGGCCAGGTACGGATCGTCGTCGCGGTACATCTTCGGATGAGCCACGTCGCCGACGTTAGGTGCCGGGTGCGACAAAAACAACGGGGCCCCGGTCCGAAGACCGGGGCCCCGCAGCGGATCGGAGCTAGCCGATGCCGTTCTTGATCGCGGTGATCAGCTCACCGTTCGTGGTGTCGCCGCTGAACTCCCAGAAGAACGCGCCGGCGAGGCCCTGGTTCTTGGCGTAGGCCATCTTGCACGCGATCGTCGCCGGGGTGTCGTAGCTCCACCAGTTGCTGCCGCACTTGGCGTAGGCGGTGCCGGCGACGGTGCCGGTCGACGGGCAGCTGTTCTTGAGGACCTTGTAGTCCTCGATGCCCGCCTCGTAGGTGCCCGGCGCCGCGCCGGTCGCCGTGCCGCCCGGCGCCGCCTGGGTGACGCCGGTCCAGCCGCGGCCGTAGAAGCCGATGCCGAGCAGCATCTTGTTGGCCGGGATCCCCTTGCTCTTGAGCTTCTGGATCGCGTTGTCCGAGTTGAAGCCCGCCGTCGGGATGCCCGCGTACGAGGTGAGCGGCGAGTGCGGGGCCGTCGGGCCCTGCGCCGCCCAGGCGCCGAAGAAGTCGTACGTCATCGGGAGGTAGTAGTCGACGTACTGTGCCGCGCCGGCGTAGTCGGCCGCGTCGATCTTGCCGCCGGAGGTGCCGTCGGCGGTGATCGCCGAGGTGACCAGGTTGCTCGCGCCGAACCGGGAGCGCAGGGCGCCCATCAGGTTCTTGTACGAGCTGAACCCGCTGGTGTCGCAGCTCAGGCCGCAGGCGTTCGGGTACTCCCAGTCGATGTCGATGCCGTCGAACACGTCGGCCCAGCGCGGGTCCTCGACCAGGTTGTAGCAGGAGTTGGCGAACGCGGTCGGGTTGGCCGCGGCCTGGCCGAAGCCGCCGGACCAGGTCCAGCCGCCGAAGGACCAGATCACCTTGATGTTCGGGTACTTCTTCTTGAGCTTGCGCAGCTGGTTGAAGCTGCCGCGCAGCGGCTGGTCCCACGTGTCGGCCACGCCGTCGACGCGACGGTCGGCGGTGTAGGCCCTGTCGTAGTCGGCGTAGGCGTCACCGATCGTGCACGCGCCGCCCTGGACGTTGCCGAACGCGTAGTTGATGTGCGTCAGCTTCGACGCCGAGCCGGACGTGTCGATGTTCTTCACGTGGTAGTTGCGGCCGTAGACGCCCCACTGCGCGAAGTAGCCGAGCTTCATCGCGCCGCCCGGGCCCGGGTTCGTGGCCTGGTCGGTGGTGACGGTGACCGCCGCGGAGGCGCCCGAGGCGTTGCCGGCCGCGTCCTTCGCCCGCACCGTGAACGTGTAGGCGGTGTTGGCGGCGAGGCTGGTGACATTCGCCGTCGTGCCGGAGACGGACAGCTCCAGCGTGGAGCCGCGGTACACGTCGTAGCCGGTGACGCCCACGTTGTCGGTGGAGGCGTTCCACGCCAGCGCGACGCTGCTCGACGTCTTGCCGGTGGAGCGGAAGTTGCCCGGCACCGAGGGCGCCTGGGTGTCGCCGCCGCCGCTCGCGTCCGTGGTGACGCTCAGCGCGTTGGAGGCGCCGGACGTGTTGCCGGCCGCGTCCTTCGCCCGCACCGTGAAGGAGTACGCGGTGCTGGCGGTCAGGCCGCTGATCGTTGCGGTGGTTCCGGTGACGCTGGTGGCCAGTGTGGAGCCGCGGTACACGTCGTAGCCGGTGACGCCGACGTTGTCGGTGGAGGCGGTCCAGGCCAGGGAGACACTGGTCGCGGTCTTGCCGGTGGACGACAAGTTCGTCGGGGCGGTGGGTGCCTGTGTGTCGCCCGGGGTGCCACCGCCGGAACACGAGCTGCCGTTGACCTTGCAGTTCGCGATCGCGCCGCTACCGGATCCGATGAAACCGAAGCTGACGCTGGCGCCCGCCCCGACCGCGCCGTTCCAGCCGGTGTTGACGAACGTGTGGTGGGTGCCGGAGGACGTGCGCACCGCGTCCCAGGACGAGCTGATCGAGGCCGGGTTCAGGTCGAACTCGACCCGCCAGTTGGAGATGCCCGCGCCGGTGCCGTTGGTGACGGTGCACTTGCCCTCGAAGCCGGTGCCCCAGTCCGAAGTCTTGACGCACGATGCCGTTACGGCGGCGGCTGATGCAGAGGTAGCGACAATTGCCATGCCGCCGAGCGCCACTAACAGGGCGCTTCCGAACGCTACAAGCCGACGCTTGCGCAGTCTGGACATCGTTCTCCCGAGATCTGAAGAGGGGCGCAAACCCGCACACGCCCGGTTAGTGGGGGACCGAGAAGCGATGACGGGATTGCTTGGGGACCTCGGTAGGCGCCGCACGCACCCGAAACTGAGCCGTTGGGTGCTCAGGTGGGGACGAACGTAGATGGACTAGACCACTGACGTCAATAGGTCCAGACCAATTTAAGGTTGGGGCTGCTACGGCCCTATGCCTTGGGTCGAATCCGCTAGCCAGACCCAATGCCGCTGACTCAGACGCAGGATCGGCCGCTGCGCAATCCCACCGCTCGGCTCGACGATAGGTTACGGCGGATGTCCGATGTGGCCGAGCTCGGCGCACCGCTGTCGAGCGCTGGTGAACTGTCGGGGTAATGGCTGCATCCCGCGCCCGGGTTGAGGACCACTACCCTGACAGTCCGATTTGTCCCCGACGACTGATGGGGGTCAGCCCGGGCGGCGGCGCCGTCCTATGCGGCGCTGGCCCGGGAACCGTGCGCCGACCGGCGGTGGTGACAACACCTCGGTCGACCCGCGGTAAACCGTGGGCTTGGGCGGGGGCGGCGGCAGGGCCCGTTGCATCGCTTCCCGCGCGGCTTCGGCCTTCGGGCAGGGCGCCGCCATGGCGCAGACGGTGCAGCGCCCGCCGTCGCCGGCATGCTGCTGGGACAATTCGTACGCGGTGGCCCACAGTCGGGGATTGAGGCATCCGGTCGGGGGTTGGACTGGCATCATCAGGCCGGCTCTCCGTTGCGGCGTTGCAGGACAGGGTTCCGGTCGGTGAGGTGGCCGAGGCTACCAGCGGTCCAGCGGAATCGGTCCAGGCTCAACACCGCAGTACGCTGCGGATGTGACTGGGCCGGCCGTGGACGATCATGCGGTCACGTTGCGCTACGATGATCCGGACCACGGGCTGACGGGCGTCCGGCTGCAGCAGCACGTGGGCATTCCGGGCGACGATCTGCATTTCCGGTACGACGGTGCGTCGCGCGGCTGGCTGCTCACGGTGGGCCGGCCGCCGGTGCACCGCATGGAGTACCTGCTCGAACTACGCCACGCCGACGGTACGACGGAGTCGGTCACCGACCCGGCCAACCGGAAAAGGGCACCGGGCGCGTTCGGTGACAAGTCGGTGGTGGAGTTCCCGGGGTACGAGGAGCCGGCCTGGTTGCACCAGGAGAACGCAGCAGCCGGCGAGTGGCGGGAGGTGGCGGTCTGGTCACCGGTGCTGCGGGCGGGTATTGCGGTCTGGGTGTGGTCCCCCGAGGCGCCGACGAGCAGGTTGCTGCTCGCCCACGACGGTCCCGAGTACGACCGGCTCGCCGGGCTGGGCCGGTTCGCGGCCGCGATGATCGGCACCGGCCGCGTACCGCCGTTCCACCTGGCGCTGCTCGCCCCGGGTGACCGCGACGACTGGTATGCCGCCAACCCCGACTACGCCTGGGCTCTTGCCCGCGATGTCGTCCCCGAGCTGCACCGCACGCTGCGCACCGCCGGCCCCGCCGTGGGCATGGGCGCCAGCCTCGGCGCCGTCGCGATGCTGCACGCCCACCGCCGCCACCCGGCCGCGTTCGCGGGCCTGTACCTCCAGTCGGGCAGCTTCTTCGTCCCGGAGTTCGACAGCCACGAGAGCGGTTTCTCGGGGTACCGGCGGCTCACGCGGTTCGTGCGGCGTGTCGCGGGCACCGGGAGCTGGCCGCACCCGGTGCCGACGGTGCTCACCTGCGGCACCGGCGAGGAGAACCTGCACAACAACCGGCGGATGGCCGAACAACTCGCGCGTCAGGGATACCCGTCGGCGCTGAAAGAGGTGCCGGACGCCCACAACTACGTAGGCTGGCGGGACGCGTTCGATCCACACCTGACCGAACTCCTCGCGAAGGTGTGGGGCTGAGGGGAGGCGTCGCTGTGCGGGCCGTCGAGCTGTACTCACCGGCGATCGGCGCGTCCGCGACCGTCGCCGCCTATGGCCACTGGGGCCGTCCCGTCCTCGTCTTCCCGTCCGAGCAGGGTCGCGCCGTCGACTTCGCCAACAACGGCATGGTCGACGCGGTCGGCTCACTCGTGGAAGCCGGCAGGGTCAAGCTGTACTGCGTCGACTCGTTCGACTCGGAGAGCTGGGCCGCGAAACACCGCACCCTGGAGGAGCGCGCCCGCGCGCACGGCGCGTACCGGTCCTGGATCGTCGACCAGGTGGTGCCGTTCATCGTGGAGGACTGCGGAGGCCACGCAGACATCGCCACCGCCGGCTGCTCGATGGGCGCGTTCCACGCCCTGAACTTCGCACTCCAGCGCGCTGACCTGTTCCCGCTCGCGATGTGCTTCTCCGGCAACTACGACCCGACCGCGTGGAACTCGTGGGGTGAGCGGGGCGAGGAGACCTACTTCAACAACCCGCTGGATTTCGTACCCAACCTGCACGGCGATCACCTCGAATGGCTCCGCTCGCGCGTATCCGTCCTGCTCGTGTGCGGGCAGGGCCAGTGGGAGGACACCACCGGCTCGCTGGACTCGACGAAGGCCATGGCCAAATCGCTCGCCGAGAAGGGGATCCGGCACGAGCTGGATCTCTGGGGGCACGACGTCCCTCACGACTGGCCGTCCTGGCGCGCGCAGTGGGCGCACCACCTGCCTCGTTTCTGCTAAGGGTCTGATTCACACCGGAGGTTCGCGATGGAGACCACGCACCTGATCGGACTTCTGCTCGGCACCGAGGACGACTGGCCGCGGGCGTTCGAGGAGCTGACGCGCCGGCTGGGGGCGGTCACCGACGCGTCCGGCCGTACCCACCACATCGCCACGGAACGGGTCACGATCGAGCCGTTCAACCTGCGCGACATGCCGCGGCACTCGCTCGTCATCGACCGGCTCGCCTACTGGTACTACCACCCGCGCGAGTGGCTCAAGAAGATCGCCCTGATGGACGACGTCTACCTGCTGAACAGCCCGTTCACGTTCCAGTCGATGGAGAAGCACGCCGCGTACTGCGCGATGATGCGGCTCGGCCTGAAGGTGCCGGAGACCGCGCTGGTGCCGTTCAAGAACCCGCTCGACAACGCCCGCTACGCGTATACGTCGGCGCAGTACAACCGCCCGTTCGACCTGGACGCGATCGCTGAGACCATCGGGTACCCGCTGTTCATGAAGCCGTACGACGGTGGCGCGTGGGTCGGCGTCTCGCGCATCAAGGACAGCGCCGGCCTGCACGCCGCCTACGACGCGTCCGGCGAGCGGCTCATGCACCTGCAGGCCTCGGTCGAGGGGTACGACGCGTTCGCCCGGTCGCTCTCGATCGGCGCCGAGACGATGGTGATGAAGTTCCGTCCCGAACTGCCCATGCACGACCGGTACGCCGTCGAGCACGGTTTCCTCGGCGCAGACACGGGCGACGAGGTCGTGACGATCTCGCGGCTGGTCAACGCGTTCTTCCGGTGGGAGTTCAACTCGTGCGAGTCGCTGGTGCGCGGCACGGAGGTGCATCCGATCGACTACGCCAACGCCTGCCCGGACGTCGCGCTCACGTCGCTGCACTACTACTTCCCGTGGGCGATGAAGGCGCTGCTGCGGTGGTCGGCCTTCTGCGTGATCACCGGCCGGAAGCCCCGCATCGACCTGGAGACCGCGCGGTACTTCGAGGTCGCCGACCGCGACGACCTGACCTACACCGACAAGCTGGCGCGCTACCGGCGGATCGCGGACGAGCACTTCGAGACCGAGCGGTACGCCGACTTCTGCGCGTCCCGCCTGGGCCACGTCGACGAGATGGTCTACGACTGGGTGCGTTCCCCTGAGTTCGACGCGTTGCTCGTGGACACGGTCAAGACCACGTACCCGGCGGCGGAGCATGAGCGGTTCGTCGCCCACTTCCGCGGCCTGCTCGGCGCCTGGGTGAACGATCAGAAGTAGCGAAGTGTCCCGGATTGTGGTGGTTGCGGGCGGCAAAATTTGCACGTGCAGCCGCACGGGCGCTTATAACGCAGTGTGTTGGCGTAAGGTCGTTGGGTCAGTGCCGCGGGGGAGCTGGGGAGGACCCGATGGCGGGCAGGTCGGCGCGCCGGCTGATCCGTGCAGGTGAAGACGGTGCCGCACGCCGCCAGGACGTCCTGGTCCGGGTGGCACGGTCGCTCTCGGAGTCCGTCGAGTGTCCGGGCCGGCTCGCGAACATGATCGTCGAGTCGTTCGCAGAGCTGGTCGGCGACGCCGTGACGATGTGGGTGCTCAACAACGACGCGTCCGCGATGGACTGCGCCGGCGTCGCCCACCGGGATCCCGAAGCGCTGGAGATGCTGCGCGGCATCGTCACCGGGATGCGCTACGAGCGCGACGACGGCCTGCTCTGGCCGACCGTCTACTCGGGGGAGTCCACGCTGACCCCGCACTTCTCGCTGGAGGAGAACCGCGACGACGCGAACACCGAGATCCTGCCGTACATGGAGCGCTACGGCGTGCACAGCATCGCGATCTCGCCGGCGCGCGCCCGGGGCAAGGTCGTCGCCGTGATCGGCGCGTCGCGTAGCAGGGGTTCGGCGGCGTTCACCGAGGACGACGTGAGCTTCATGCAGAGCCTGGCGGACCTCGGCGCGATCGCCCTCGACCACGCCAAGATCCTCGCCGACGCGCGTACCGCGCAAGCCGCGCTGCGGCGCACGGCACGGCTGGTCGACGAGGTGTCCGACGCGATCATCTCCACCGATCTGGAGTGGCAGGTCGGGAGCTGGAACGCTGCCGCGGAGTCGATCTACGGGTACCACGTCCACGAGGCGCTGGGCCGCCGGCTCGACGCGCTGCTGCAAACGTCCTTCCTGCTTCCAGGGGGCGCGCAGACCACGAGCACGGCCGTCCGCGAGGCGCTCCGCACCCATCGCAGCTGGAGCGGTGAGCTGCGGGAGCGGCGCAGTGACGGCAAGTCGATCGAGGTCACGTGCTCGATGACGGTCGTCGCGGACGACAGCGGCGAGCCCACCGGCGTGGTCCTGGTCAACCGCGACATGTCCGAGTACCGCGAGTTGGCCGCACGCGAGCAGCTGAGCCGCAGCATCCTCGACTCGGCCGACGCGCGCACCGCGATGCTCGACCCGGACGGCGAGATCGTCGCTGTGAACGCGCCGTGGGCGGCGTTCGTGAAATCGGGCGTCGGCTGCCCACGAATCGGCGTCGGGGCGAACTACCTCGACGCCTGCGAGACGGCGGGGGACGACGCGTGGCGCACGGCGGGCACGGCGATCCGCGAGGTGCTCGACGGTGCGAGGGCCGTGTACGAGTTCGACTACATCAGCGAGGTCGCCGACGGTCCGCGTTGGTACAGCATGAGCGTGGTGCCGATGATCGACCCGGCGCAGGGCGTGCTGGTGACCCACACTGACGTCACCTGGCGCAAGCATCGTGAGCACGACCTGACGCACCGAGCCACGCACGACGAGCTCACCGGCCTGCCGAACCGGACCCTCCTGCACGAGCGGATGTCGAGGGCGACGAAACGCTCCCTCGCGACGGGCGTACCGACGGCGCTGTTCTTCCTGGACCTCGACGACTTCAAGGAGATCAACGACACCCACGGGCACGACGCCGGCGACATGGTGCTGCGGGCGGTGGCCGATCGGCTCCTGCACGCTATGCGCCCGGCGGACCTCGTGACCAGGCTCGGCGGCGACGAGTTCGTCGTGGTGGCCGAGGACGTCACCGACGCGCACCGGGCCGCGGAGATCGCGAAGCGCCTGCTGGCCGCTTGCGCCGCGCCGACCATCGTGGGCACGGAGGAGCTACGGGTGACGCCGAGCATCGGCGTGGTGTTGTCTGCCGACATCACCGACCCCGGCGCCCTCCTGCGTTGCGCGGACGCAGCGATGTACCGCGCGAAGGAGCACGGCGGGGCGCGGTACGAGGTCCACGACACCTCCGCAACGGCCGGATCGCCCGCGTTGGCGGCCGGCGTCTGACCGCGGACCTCGTCTCACGCGCGAAGCTACCCGCGCCCGGTACGCCCAGGCGCGGGCCGCGAGGTCAGCTCAGGTCGATGTCTTCGGCCGCAGCCTCATAGGTGTGCGGATGTGCCTTGACGAAGTCCTTTGTCTCGGTGTACATCCGGGAGATGTACGCCTCGACCTGGTCGCGCTCCACTCGCCATTGACCGCGTCCGCCGATCTTGATGGCGGGCAGGTCGCCGGCGCGCACCAGCGCATACGTCTGCGATGCAGAGATGTTCAGGATCTCAGCGACGTCTGACAGCCGCAGGAACCTTGTCATGCTTTCAGCCACTGCACTCTCCAACCATTTCCTCGCCTGTGGGGGGCTGGGTAACGCTCTCTCCAGCTTCCCACATCATGCCCTGTGATGGCGGCATACGCTCACGGACGGTTGTTGTGGCACGGCACGTCTGCCCGTTCGGCCCAACTCCACCTTCCAGGCGGGGGACCGCTACGGGCGCCGGGTGAAGCCGAGAACCAGCGACATTACCGATTCGCGCACTTCATCCTTGGTGCGTTCGGGCCGGAAGGTGATCCAGTCCAGCGTGACCACGACTAGCGTGCCGAACAGCGCGGCCGCCGCGGTGTCGGCCTCCGTGCCGCGTGGGAGGTGTCCGGCGTCGTCAAGCCGGCGGATCACCTGCTTGAAGACCGACGTGATGCTGTCGCGGAGCAGAACCATCGTTTCGTGCCACTGGCCGGGAGTGCGCCACATCTCGCTGAGCAGCAGTTGCGCGAACGTCGGGTACTCGGCGAAGAAGCTCAGCGCCCCGTCGACGAGCTGCTCCACGGACGCGAGCGGTTCGGTCTCCAGCTCGGCCTGGTGTAGTCGATCCGCGAGCAGACCGACGCCGTGCCGCAGCAGCGCGTCGATCAGCCCGTCCTTGCTGCCGAAGTTGTAGTAGACGGTGCCCTTGGCCACCTGTGCCCGGGCCGCGATCTCGTCGACGGTCACCTCGGCCGGACCGCGGTCACCGATCAGCTCCAGCGCGGCGGCGAAGAGCCTGTGCTTGGTGGCCGTGGTCCGGGCAGGTCTGAGCGTAGGCATCACAGTCCTTAGAGGACGAGCTCCGGTTGCAGGCGTGCGCCAGACCATACCCGTTGGCGGCCTCCGGCCAGTGCGGCGAGGGCGAGTCCGCCCGCGAGGTAGGCGGCGAGTACCGCGAGCGCGGGCCACAGGCTGGTCAGCGTGCCGCCGTAGAGCAGGTGCCGCAGCCCGTCGACGACGTACGACAGCGGCAGCAGCGCGTGCAGCGGGTGCAGCGGATCCGGGATGGTCTGCCACGGGAAGGTGCCGCCGGCAGTGGTGAGCTGCAGGACCAGCAGGATCAGCGCGACGAACCGCCCCGCGGGCCCGAAGTACGCGTTCAGCCCGTGCACCACCGCGGTGAATGTCAGCGCCGTGACGAGCATGAACGCCAGCGCCAGCCACGGGTGTGCCGCGTCGACGCCGATCACGAACGCGGCGAAGCCGAACAGCAGCACCGCCTGCGCGGCACCGAGCGCGGCGGCCGGCAACCAACCCGCGAGCGCCACCCGGTACGCCGCCTGCCCGGCCGCCAGCGCTCGCCGGGACAGCGGCCTGACCAGCATGTAGAGCACGAATGCGCCGACCCAGAGCGCGAGGCCGAGGAAGAACGGGGCCAGGCCGGCGCCGTAGGTGGCAGCGTTCGCCTGCCCGACCGTCCGCACCGCGACCGGGTCGCCGATCACTCGGGCGGTGCTGTCGCGGGTGGGGTCGTCCGGGTCGGGGATCTGGCCCGCGGCGGCGTCGAGCCTGCCCGCGAGCGTCCGCGACCCCTCGGCGACCTTGACGCTGCCGTCGTGCAACTGCGCGGCCCCACCTGCGAGCCGCGTGGAGCCGGCGGTGGCGGTGCTCAGGCCGTCGCGGAGCTTCCGGGATCCGTCGCCGAGGCGGGCGGTGCCGGTCGCGAGCTGGTGCGCGCCGGTGCTGGCCTGGTGCGCGCCGCCCGCCGCGCGTCCGATGCCGGCGGCCAGTTGCGGCGTCCGCTCGGCGAGCCGACCGGCGCCGTCGGAGACCCTGCGTGCGCCGTCCGCGAGGGTCTTGACCTGCGTGTTGCCCTGCTGAAGCTTCGCGTTGGCGGCGACGATCGGGGCAAGGAGCTGGTCGACAGGGGCCAGCACGGAGTTCACCTGCTCCTCGGTGAGCCCGGCGGCGCGCAACCGTTGGGCCACCGCCTCCCGGGCGGACTGGAGCCGGTCGACGACCTGCTGGGCGGTGGCGGCGGCGTGCCCGACCTCGCGGGAGACCTGCGCGTTGCCGTCCGCCACTCGCCGCGCCCCCGCGGCGAGCTGGGCCGTCTGGGCGGGCAGCGTCAGTGTCTGCTGGCGGAGCTGCTCAAGGCCGGCGGCGAGCTGAGCGCCACCCGCGTCGAGGCGCTGCGCACCCGCTGCGGCGGTGGCGGCACCGCTCGCCAGCTGGCGAGATCCGTCGAGGAGCCGGCGCTGGCCGGTCGCGAGCTCACGGGTGCCGTCCGCGAGCTTCGCGGCTCCTGCGTCCGCCTGCTTGGCGCCGTCCGCGAGCCGCGTGGCACCGTTCGCGGCCTGCTGGGTCTTCTCCTGGATCGTCGAGAAGCCCAGGAGCAGCCGGTTCGCGGCCTGCTCGCCGGCCTTCGCCGCCACGGAACGGCGGATCTCGTCGACGAGGCGCTTCGCGAGCGTGCTGCCGGTGTAGCCGTTCGCGTCGTTCGTCGTCAGTACGATCATGCCTTGACGGGCGTCGAAGTCGGCGGGGGACGCGAGCGCGGCCGAGAAGTCCGCCGGCAGCGTCACGGCGAACGTGAAGCGCCCGTCGCGGACCCCCTTCTCCGCGTCCTGCGCCGAGACGGTGTGCCAGTCGAACGTGCCCTTCTTCGTGAGGTCTGCGGCGACGTCGCGACCCACGTCGAGCCGCTGGTCGCCGGTCTTGGCGCCGTGGTCGTCGACGACGAGCGCCGCCGGGATCTCGTCGAGGTTGTCGTACGGGTCCCAGTTCGCGTAGAGGTACAGCCCGCCGTACAGGAGCGGGACGAGCAGTACCGCGACCAGCGCCAGCCTCGGCATCCGTCCGGTGCTGAGGCGGCGCAGCTCGTTGGCGGCGAGGCGGAGGGTGGTCATTCCGGCTTCTCCTGCGGTGCGTTGGTGGCGCCGAGTTCGGCGTGGGGGACGTCGAGGAGGCGGGCCGAGCTGGTGCCGCACAGCGCGAGCACGGCCAGGCCACGGTCGGCGTGCTGGCCGGCGACGGCCCACCACGACGTCGGGTCGTGGGTGTGGCGGTCCGGGCAGTCGAGGATCAGCAGCTCGACGCCGGGACGCGCGGCGGCCAGGTCGGCGAGCAGCCGGGTCCGGACAGCGGCCGGGACGGTGTGGAGGCGGGACTTCGCGTGCTCGGCGACGTCGCGTGCGGCGAGCCACGCGCCCACGGCGGTGCGACCGGCGGGCGCTCCGCTCATCGCCAGCTCCTCGGCGACGACGGAGGCGAGAGCGAGGCTGTCCTCCGGCTCGGTGACCTGCGGCGCGTCCACGACGGCGACGCGGCGACGCAGTGACCGTCCGGCCGGCGCGCCGTCCACGAGCACGGTGCCGCGGTCGGGCCGGAGCTGGCCGGCGAGAGCGAGCGCGAGGGCGGTGTGCCCGCGGCCGGGTTCGCCCGCGACCAGGACGAGTTCGCCCGGCCGGATGCGGAGCGAGGTGGGCATCAGCAGCGGACCGTGCGGCCCGTCCACGCCGACGTCGCGAGCGTCGATCTCCATGCAATATCCCCGTAACTTGAACTGACCGGTCAGTACAAATAGTGGCCCTGGGCAGGGTATCGGAGCAACGGTGAGCTGCTGTGACGTCCACCTCCCCCCAGGGTGCTGCCCCTTCGGGCAAGAAACCGGGTGGAGATCCCCCAAGACGGGGCTCACCGAGCGCCGTTAACTATCTGCAGGCAATAAAGCGCGATCTGTCGGTGTGGGGACAAATACCGCTCGCGAACGTGCGCTGGCGGCCTAGAGTCAAGGCGCACTCGGTGTAGCCGCATCATGACCGTGGGGTGAGCTGAGGAGATGTCCGTCGCTGGATCCGTCCGGTCTGCCAACCCTCCGGGTCTGGTGAGACCACGTCTGCTCGCTGCCCTGGGTACCGCGCAAAGCCGCCAACTCACGTTGCTGGTCGCGCCTGCCGGGGCGGGCAAGACGACACTGCTCGCGCAGTACGCGGCTACGCACACCGGTCCGGTCGCCTGGTACCGCGCCGATCCCACGGACGCTGCGTCCGGCGTCGCCGTCGACCGCCTGCACGCCGCGCTGGCGTCGCTCGCCGACCTGCCGCCCACCCGCACTTACCACCTGGACGAGCTGCTCGCGGCGCTCAGCTCGCCGTCCGGCGCCAGCCGGGCGTTGCTCGTCGACAACCTCGACAGCCTGGAGGGCTCGGCGGCCGAGCGCACGCTGGAGCGGCTGGCGCTGCTCGCCCCGCCCACGCTGCGCGTACTCGGAGCGGGCCGCCGCATCCCAGCCGTGAACCTGCTCCGGCACGAGCTGTCCGACCGATCGACGGTGCTGGAGGCCGACCAGTTCCGGTTCCGTACGTGGGAGGTCGAGCGGTTGCTCCGCGACGTCTACCGCGAGCCGCTGCCGCCCGAGGAGGTCGCCGTCCTCACCCGCCGCACCGGCGGTTGGGCGGCCGGGCTCCAGCTCTTCCACCTCTCCACCCGCGGCCGCACGCTGCCCGAGCGGCGCCGCGCGGTCGGCGCCCTGGACGGGCGTTCCGCGCTGGCCCGGGCGTACCTGACCAGCACCGTCCTGGCCGACCTCCCCGACGACGCCCGCGACTTCGTGATCCGTACCAGCGTGTTCGACGTGGTCACCGCCGAGCGCTGCGACCGATTACTCGGCACCACCGACAGCGAGCGCCGATTAGACGAGATGGAACGCCGCCACGCGCTCCCGACCAGCAACGACGGCGGCCGCACCTACCGGTACCACGAGGTGCTGCGCAGCCATCTGGTCGGTCAGCTGGTCGAGCTGCTCGGTGAAGCCGGCGCGCGCCGGTGGCACGCGCGTGCGGCGGCGCTGCTCGCCGGAGACGGGGCCTACGCCGAGGCTGTCCGCGCCTACGCGCGCGCCGGTGACTGGCCGGCGGTCCGGCGGCTGCTCAGCCGGGTCGGTGGCGCCGTGATCGACGAGCCGAGCCAGCCGTGGGACGACGTCCTGCAGCCGGCGCTGCTCGCCGAGGATCCCTGGCTGACGCTGGCCGAGGCGCGCCGCCGGTTCAGCGAGGGGCAGCTCGCCACCGCTGTCGACCGGTACCGCCTCGCCGAGTCCCTCTTCATCGACGAGAGCGGCAAGGAGCGCTGCCGGCAGGAGCGCCGCGTCGCCGCGGTGTGGCTCCCCGGCGAGGCGCACGCGCGGGTGCATTGGGCCGCGTGGCTGCGCGCCGCGACCCGGCGGCATCCCGCTCTGGTCGCCAGCGAGGCCGCCGGCCTGCCCGGGACTGCCGGCGACCTGGTCCGGCTCGCGTCCAACGTCCTGAGCGGCGACCTGATCGGCCAGGCCGCGCGCGCCACCCCGGACCCCGCCGACACCAGCTTCTCCGCGCTGGGCCTGCGGCTGCTGCAAGCCGCGGTCAGCCTCGCCGCAGGCATCGGATCGAGCCGCTTCGACCTGGAACAGATCGCGGGCGAGGCGGAGGCCTCCGGGTTCGGCTGGCTAAGCCGTGTCGCCCGCGCAGCCACCGCGCTGGCCGGCGACGAGAACGGTGCCGCCGAGGCCGCGTCGGTCGCCGCCGAGTGCGCGCGCCACGAGGACGGATGGGGTGAGGCGGTCGCCACGACGATCGGCCAGCTCGCGCTGCCGCCGTCCGCGCTGGACCTGTCCGCGCTCACCCGCCTTGCGCAGCTCTGCCGTGAACTGGACGCCGGCGTGCTCGAAGCGTGGGCACAGGCGTTCCTCGCGCTCGCGTGCGCCGCCGGCTCTCTGCCCGACGCCGAACTGGAGACGCGCCGCGCCGAGAGCCTGGCCCGTCACGCTGGAGTGCCCGGCGCGCAGGTCGTCGCGCTCGCCGCCGCCGCGCGGCTCGACCCCGGTCGCCGCCGCAGCCTGGTGCGCGAGGCCCGGATCGTCGCCGGGGCGCTCGGCATCCCCGCGAGGACGTTGGACCTCTGGATCGGCGAGCCGGCCGCACCGTCGCTGGTCACGGTCGAGCGCACCGCGCCGATCTCGGTCTGGTGCTTCGGCGGATTCCGGATGGCGATCGGCGACCAGCAGCTCGACCTGTCGCCGATCCGGCCGCGGGCGCGCACCGCGCTCCATCTGCTCGCGCTGCGCGCCGGCCAGCCGGTACACCGCGAGGCGCTGATCGAGGCGCTCTGGGCGGACCTGTCGCCCGAGGCGGCCACGCGGAACATGCAGGTCGCGATCTCGACCCTGCGCAGCTACCTCGAACCCGAACGCGAGCGTGGCAAGGCGCAGCTGGTGGTCAGGGCCGGCGAGGCGTACACGCTCGCGCTGCCTGCCGGTGCCTACGCCGACACGGTAGTGTTCACCGAGGCGCTCGACCGTTGGCGGCAGGCGCGGATCACCGGCGACGAACCGGCAGCCGTCCAGGCGCTGCGCTCCGCGTTGGCCGCGTACGGCGGTGAGCTGCTCCCCGAGGACGGCCCGGCCGAGTGGCTCCTGCGCGACCGCGAGGTGTTCCGCCGGCAGGCCGCCAACGCGTCGTGCGCGCTCGCCGGCGCCGAACTCGACGAGGGCGACATGGACGAGGCTGCCCGCGTCGCCGAGCAGTGCGTGGCCATCGACCCGTACCACGACGCCGGCTGGCACGTCCTGCTCCAGGCCTATATCCGCAGCGGTGAGCGGGCCGCCGCCGAGCAGGCCCGCCGCCGGTACGCCGCCGTGCTCGCGTCGCTCGGGCTGGCCGGCGACGCGTCACCTGGTCGGCCGGGCGAGCCACAGCTCGGGCGGGCTCCGGTCAGCCGGTCCGCCCCACCGCCGCCCGGGCAGCTCGGACGGTCCGGCGGTACGCCGCCGGTCGCCCGTGGTGGTGGTACGTCGCCGGTCGGCCGCACCGGCGCCGTCGGGGCGCCGGCGGTCACCCTCGGCCGAAGACCTCCAGTTCAGCAACGGCGACCCGACGGTTTGGCCGCACACCGTAGGCCGACCGCAGGGTGATCCGCACCCTCACGACCCGGTCGGCCCGGAAGTCGAACTCCTGCTTGCCCGGCTCGTCACGGAGACGGATCACGTGAGAGGTCGTCTTGCCCGTGTCGGACGTGAACGTGACCGTGACCTCACGCGGTCGGCCCTGCGTCAGGAAGGTCTTCTGGTCGAGCGCCACCCCGGTGTGGAGGATCAGGTCGAGCACGCGGGTCGGCTCGGGCAGGTCGACCTCGAACCACTGGCCCTCGCCGACGCCGGCCAGGGCAGGTGCCCAGTACTGGTTGCTCACCGTGTCGTAGACCCGATCCGGGCCCGCGCCCCGGGCTGAGCTGGAGGCACGTGAGTCCACCGGCGTCACCCGGACGTGCGCGCGGGTCCGGTCCTTGACCAGTTCGACGCCGGTGCTGAGGTACGGGCGTCCCGGGAAAGCTGCCAGGAGGATCAGCGCGGCCAGGGCGAAGATCAGGATCAGCCGGCCCTGAATCCGCACCGGCTGGCGCACCGACCGCCGGTATCCGGCCTCGTACCGCCGCCCGCGCAGCCGGTTGAGCAGCCGGCGCCACCACGGCGGTTTCGCCATCACCTGCGCCGTGAGCAGGGAGGCGCCGCAGCGCCGGCAGAACTTCCGGCTCGGGACGTTGCCAGCACCGCATTCGCCGCAGATCAGGTCACCCTCGTTGGGCGGCGGCTCGTCGGCGGGCGCCTGCGTCGAGACCAGCCGGCGCGGTTTCTGCTCGCCCGGCTTCACCGCTTCGGGCGCGCGTCGCTCGCGGGCGGCATCGGCCGGCGAGACGGGGGTTGGCGAGACGGGGGTTGCCGAGACCGGGGCAACCGGGGGCGGGTCGGTCGGCGGCGTGGGCCAGTTCTCGGGTGGCCGCGGCGCCGCGATCTTGTCCGGGACCGGGCGTGCCGGCTCGGGAACGACCGGCCTGGCCACGAAGGGCTTCTCCGCGACGACCGGTTTCTCCGCGACGACAGGGTTGTGCGCGACGACCGGTTTCTCCGCGACGACGGGCTTCTCCGCGACGACAGGGTTGTGCGCCGCGACGACCGGTTTTTCCGCGACGACAGGGTTGTGCGCCGCGACCGGATCTGGCGTCGCGACCGGATCGGCGGCAACGGGCGGCTCTGGCTCTGGTGGGCGCGGCGGCAGCTGCGGTTCCGCCGTGGTGCGGTTGGATTGTGACGCCTGAGGGCGCGGTCCAACCGCAGGAGTGGGGGCGGCGTCCCAGTCGAGGAACGCTCCACATGCGCCGCAGAAGTTCTCGCCCTCGGCGTTCTGGGTGCCGCAGCGCTCGCAGATGATCAACGAGCCTCCTCTCCAACGATCTCGACGGTGTGCGGAAGGTGTGCCGGCTTGACCTCGGCGACGAGCGCGTCGAGCCGCCGGGCGTCGAGCGCCGACGGATCGGCGACCCGCACACGGACGTGCAGCCGGGGGGAGTCGCTGCCGGGCAGCGTGCCGCCCGGGCGCTCGGAGAACGCGCAGGCGCCGCTCTCCTCGATCTCCACCTCGCCGCCGGTGACGACCTGGATGTGCCGGGCGAGTCCGGCGGTGGTGCCGCGCCCCCTGTGCAGGGTGACGGCGTGGGCGACGAGCTCGCGGCGCTGTTCGACGGTCCAGCCCTCGTCGAGCGTGAGGGCGACCCAGTCGGCGAGCCAGTCCACGAAGTCGGGCGGCGCCAGCCACGGGTCGAGGTACGAGTCGAGGCAGTCCAGGACGGCGAAGACCGGGGCCAGCACCTCGTCCAGGGCGCCGACGAACCGCAGCGCGAACCCGTCCTCCTGGTACAGCGCGGGAAGCCGCTCGCTGATCGGATGGGGGGTGGCCAACCCCGCGACGGTGCTCCTCATGCGCCCGCCTCCCTAGCGGCGCTCAACTGTCGGGGAAATGGCTGCCTCGGGCGTCCTGTTAGAGGACCAATGCCCGGACAGTCCGTTTCGGGGCGGGCGTGGGGGGCACGCGCGGGTACCGGTTCGGGTCCGTGCCTGCTCATGCGCTCACCCGGACCTGGTGCTCGTAGGAGTACACGAGAGCGTTGGGCGCAAGGTCGATCCGCTGCTCGGGGCCGCCGCGCTCGCCGGTGATCGGGTCGGCGCCGAACAGGCGCACCTCCTCGACCAGTTCGATGCCGGAGATTCCCTGCAGCACCGCGAAGATCTCGCCGGCCTGCACCGGGCGTCCGAACGGCCAGCCGGTGCCCTCGGGCCCGCCGGTGAGCGGGTTGAGGTACCGGTTGAGCGCCTGCAACGCCCGATCCTGGACCGCGCCGACGACCGTGCGGCGCTTCGCGATCACCTTCACTACCACCGTGACACCCTGGTAGAACGGCGGCTCGACGAGCACCCGCGCGCCGAGGCAGCGGCGCTGATCGAGGTGCCGGCTGATCGCGCTGAGCGTCGACTCGGACGGCAGGAGGTCGGCGAAGCGCAGGTGCCCGTCGTCGTCCAGCTCGGCGGCGGGCACGACGAGCACCCGTACGCCTTCCGCCCCGTCGGCCGCCGCCACGCACCGCACCCTGGCGACATCGGGCGCCGCCTCGCGGGCCAGCTGCTCGTAGTCCTCTGCTGTGACCGCGCGGTCGCGGGTGCGCAGCGCGAGCGGGCCGCGCACGGCGGCCTCGTCCACCGACTCGCCGTCCACGCCGCCGGTCGCCGCCTTGCGGTTCTCCACGCGGCTCACGAACGGGATCGGCTCGCGCTGCACCCTCAGCAGCCCGCGGGCGACGTTGCCGCGACGCCCACCGCCGGTGCGGTAGGTGGGGATCCGCATCGCCGCGCCCTTCGGCGGCACCGCGCCGTGCTGGCGCAGCGTCCCGTCCGGTTCGCGGACGGCGGGGCCGAACACGATCTCGCCGGTCACCCAGTCGAGCTGGAAGTGCAGATCCTCCGGTGCGGAGTGCGCGAACGTCTCCACGGGGCGCCACTCGTCCCAACCGCTGCCGGCGGACACCTCCAGGACGGGCGGCTCCTCGGTGGGAACCACCGGCCGGTGGTGCAGTTCGAACCGCTGCCCGGGGACGCCCTCGGACAGGCCGAGCAGTTCGTCGCGGATCACCTCGGCGTGCACAGCCTGGACGGTGCCGCCGATGGTGCTCGCGCTTGCTTCGCGGATCCGCGGGGAGGCGCTGTAGAACGGCTGGCCCGCGGCCGGGTGCACGACCCGGCAGCGCAGCCACCCGGCACGGCGCCGGGCGAGTATCGACGCGGTGTGTGCCGCCGGCACGTGCAGGATCACGTCGCCGGGGCGGTTCAGCCCGCCGGTGCCGTCGGAGTCGACAGCGCACTCCACCCAGCCGGCCTCGGTCCATGCCTCCCACACGAGCGGCGGGTCGCGCGGGTCCACGCCGACGCCCTCGACCTCGCAGTCCAGCCGGATCAGCACCGCGCAGGACGGCACAGGTTCGGTCAGCCCGAACAGCACCGCGTCGTCGGGCGCCGGGCGGGCGGAGAAGCAGGCCAGGTCCTCTGCGGCCAGGGCGTCGGTGCGATCGACCGGTTCGGCGCCGGCGCCCGTGGTGAGGACTCGGTCCAGCGAGCACGGCACGACCGGCAGCTCGCTGCTGACCGTGAAGACCACCGGGTCCTCGGCCTCGGTGCGGACCGTGGCCACCTGCGTGTCGACCGGGATCCGCACCACCTCCTCCTGCGGCGCCGAGAGCCAGAACGTCAGGTCGGCGCGGGCGGCGGTGGGCGGGAACAGCCGCACCCCGAGCAGGTCGAGGAAGCGCAGGTAGTTGCGTGTTCGGCACCCGGTTCAGCCGGAACAGGAGCTGGTCGACCATCGACGCGAACGTCTCGATCAGCGTCACGCCGGGGTCCGACACGTTGTGGTCCGTCCACTCCGGACAGCGCTGCTGAACGAGGCGCTTGGCGTCGTCGACCAGGTCCTGGAACCGCCGGTCGTCGAGGTTGGGGGTGGGGAGCGACATCAGGCACCAGCCTCGTCGTGCGAAGGGATCACGTAGAACGGGAAGACCAGGTTGCGCGGGTCGTTGCTGCCGCGCAGCCGGTACCGGATGTCGATGAGCAGCGTGCCGCTCTCCGCTTGGCTGAAGTCGACCTGGACGTCCTCCAGGGTGATGCGCGGCTCCCAGCGTTCGAGGGAGATCCGCACCTCGTAGGCGATCTGACCGGCGGTGGCGGCGTCGGCGGGCGCGAAGACGAAGTCGCTGATCGCGCACCCGAACTCGGGGCGCATCGGCCGCTCGCCCGGCGCGGTGCCGAGGATCAGCCGCATGCTCTCCATGATCTCGCGGTCGCCGCTGACCAGCGCGATCCCCGCGGTGGCGTCGGTGCGCAGCGGGAACGCCCATCCGGATCCGATGAACTCGTTCAGACACGTCAGCCTCCGATCAGGACGGTCGGGCAACCGGGCGGGATGATCGGCGCGCCACACGAGGCCATGTCGCCGACCCGGGCCGCCGGCTGGCCGCCGATGAGCACGGTGGGGCAGCCGGGCGGCAGGATCGGGGTCGGCGGGTGCGGCGGCGGGGGAGGGAACGAGCAGGTGTGCATCGTGCCGACAGTGGCCGCCGGCATCCCGCCGATCAGCACAGTGGGCACGCCTGGCCCGGCGATCACCCCTGGGTGACCGCTCATGTCGCCGACGCTGCGCGGCCGGTGGGCATCAGTTGATCCTCACGATGCCGCCGCGGACGGTCACCGAGCCGCTGGCGGTCAGCTCGGCGGCGGCGTCGCCGGTGACCTTGACCTGGGCGCCCTTCAGGGTGGCCTCCGCCTTGCCGCTCATGGCCAGCTTGGCGTTGGCGTCGATCGTCACGTCGGACTTGGACGAGATCGCGACCTTCTGGCCCTTCATCTCCAGCGTGCCGCTGCCGGCGTCGACGGTGATGCCGTTCTTGGCCTCGATCGTGATCGAGCCGTCGCTGTGCAGCGTGACCTTGGTGCCCTTCTGGTCCAGCGTGAACAGGTGCTTGCCGTCGCCGGTGGCCAGCTTGACCTCGTTGGCGCCGCTCGCGGACTCGGTGAAGCTCGAGCCGGTGCCCGGTACGGCGAGACGAAGCACCGGCCGTTGACCTGGCCGCTGCTGCCGTCCACCGGGTCGACCGGCGTCTTCGGCGGCTTGTCGGTGCCGTTGTGCAGGCCGCCGAGGATGTAGGGGGAGTCGAAGTCGCCCTGCTCGAACCCGACCAGCACCTCGTCGCCGACCTCGGGCAGGATCAGCGCTCCGCGCTGCTTGCCGGCGCCGAACTGCACGGTGCGCGCCCAGCCGCTGGTGTAGTCCTTGGCGAGCCACGGGAACGTGAGGCGGGCGCGTCCGAGCTTCTCGGGGTCCCTGACGTCGCTCACGACCGCCGGCACTAGGCCGTTCACGAGGTGGCGCGGCTTCGGTCCCCGACGCCAGCCCGTACAGCGAGCGCTCCTGCCGTCCACTCGCGACGAACGCCGTCGTGTACCCGGCGTCCTGCGAGAACAGGTGGCGGGTGCTGGTCAGCGTGTACTTGCCCTCGAACGGCTTGCCGACATTCGGCCAGCGCGACCGCCGTCCCGGCGCGAAGCTTCGGGTTGCCCTTCGCCACGCCCTCGAGCTCGGCGAACGCGCCGGCCAGCTGGGACGCGAGCGCGCGGGCAGCGGTCTGCGCCGCCTTCTGGCTCCGGTACGGCACGTCGGTGGCGACGAAGTCGCGGGCTGGCGAACTTCTTCGCGAGTTGCGCCGGCTTGATCTCGGCCAGCTCGGTCGCTGGCGCCTCGGCCGCCGCGATCGCGCTGACCGCCTGCTTGCGCAGGAAGTCCCAGCCGCGGACCTCCACCTGCGGCACCTGCTCGGCCGACGTGACACCGGCCCGCAGCGACACGAGGTTCTTGTGCGCCTCCAGGACGAGCGGGTTCTGATGCGCGTTGGCATTCGGCGCCGGTGCTCCGCTCGGAGCCTGCGGGATCGTGAAGTCCAGCGTGCCGTCGAGACCGCGATCTCGGCGCCGGCCAGGTCGGCCAGCCGGGAGAGGAACTCCCAGTCGCTGACGTTGTCCTGGCTCAGCTCGGTGTTGGCGGTGCCCGCGCGATCCCCGGCGCGGCGTCGATCCTGCCCGGCTTCAGGCCGGCGCGCTGGGCCACCTTGCGGACCACGTCGGCGACCGTCATGTCGGCGTACGCCGCGACCCGCCGCCCCCGGAACAGCCGGTGCGCGTGGTCGAGCCCACGGACCTCGGTCACGCTGCCGGTGCGGTCCAGCTCCACCTCGATCGCCGTGACCTCACCGGAGATCAGCAGCTGCGGGGAGCTGCCGTCGCGGTCTGGACCGTCAGCTTCACCTTCGCGCCGATGCTGAACTTGCCCTTGGCCAGCACGATCCGTGCCGGGTCGCGGAACCGCAGCACGAACAGGTCCGGCAGGTTGCGGCTGTCGTCGACGTACGCGTGGTTCAGCAGCACCGCCACGTCGGCCGGCAGCGGCGACCCCTCGACCTCGACCAGCAGCGTGCTGGCGAACCTCTCATTGGCCATTGCCAGCTCCTCCGCTCGCCTCCGGGCCGGGAGCAGCAGCCGAATCCGTGCCGCAGCCGCATCGGGTCGTTGATGCCGTTCGCCTCCGCCAGGCCCGCCACAGCTGCGGATCCCCGTACGCGCGGAACGCGATCGAGGGCAGCGTGTCGCCGGACGACCACGACGTGCGCTCGCGCGCCGCCAGCGCGCCGGACGTCGGGTTCTGGCCGCCCCGCTCGCCGGAGATCTCCTCGATCGTCACCGTGCAGACCGCGCGCACCGGCGTGCCGCTCGGGGTGAACAGGGTGTACTTCGCCGCCACGCTGCTCACGTACGCCGGGAAAGCCGGTCAGGCCGCCCCAGCGGAAGATCACCCACGGCGGCGAACGCCTTCTTCTGCTGCAGGCTCTCGTCCGTGGGCACGCAGCACTCGAACAGCTTCTCCACCGCCTTGGCGACCCGGTCGTCCATCGTGTCGGTGGCGTCGAAGAACATCTCCAGGGTCAGCTTGCTCGGATCCGAGCCGGTGAACTGCACGGGCGCCGCTCTTCTGGGCGCTGCGCTGAGTCTCCCGCTACCACTTGGCGTTCTTGGTCAGGCTCAGTTCCTTCGGGTTGAACTGGAAGTCGATCCGGCCGATCCGGACGCCGCTCGGCGTCGCGGCGGTGCTGCCGTCCGAGGGCGGCTCCCGCAGCTCCAGGTAGGCGTGCTGCAGCTTGGCCGGCGCACCGGCCGAGGGCGGCGCGGCGCCGGCCGCGGTGAACGTACGGGTGGGGTATCGCGTGACCGCCTCAGGCCCCGGCGCCGGGCGCGAGGAAGCCGTGATGGGCCAGCTCGAGCGTCTCGGTGGCCGACCTTCGGCGAGTCGGCGCTCAGCTGCGGGCCGGTCCACCGCACCGGCACCACCCCGGTCAGCGCCCACCGGGCGATGACCGTCGCCCTCCAGGGTCCGCGCCTCGATCGTCGCGGTCTGGCGTTTGACGCCGCTGGCCATCTGGCGAAGTACTGCAGGATCCGGGCGCTGGCGCTGGTCACCGGGCGGGACAGCTTGACGTTGGAGTACTTCATCCGGGTCGGCAGCTGCCAGACCACCCCGTTGCTGCCGCCCTCCTCGCGCTGCTCCATCACGACCTCGCAGCCCAGCCCGTCGCAGCTGTTGAAGGCGCCGAGGTTCTCGTCGTCGATGCTGACCACGAAGCACACCGCGACACCGATCTCCTGGTCCTGGGTTGCTGGCATCCGGTGTCTCCTCGTTTGTGCTGGTACGGCTGGTCGGGACGGCTGATCAGTGCCGCAGGTCGGTGAGCGAGCCGCGGCGTTCCCGGTCGAGGCGGAGTTCTGTCTTGAGGCGGCGGAGCAGGGGGTCGAAGAGCTTGGCGAGCAGTTCCTCGGGCGTGTTGCCGGCGGCGGCTCCGGGCGCTGCCGGTGCCTGTGCCTGTTGCGGGGCCGACGCTGGCGATTCGGTGGCCGGTGCGGTCGCGGGCGCCGGCTCCGGTGCAGGCGCTTCCTCGGTGGCCCGGGAGACGACCGGGACGCCACCGGCGCCGAACTCGATCTGCATCGCTGGCGGAGCGTGGTGCGTAGCGGATTCGGGAACGCGCTGTACCGGGGGCGCAGCGACCGGTAACCCGGACGACCAGCCGGGGTGGGGTGCGCCCGGAGCCGGCACCGTGGCCACCGCGCCAGCGGCGAAGCGTTGGACCGATGCGCGTGGGAACTCGAACCCGGGGCCGGAACTGGGGAGGCTCGGCGCAGGACCGGGGAAGCTGCTGTCCGGCGGCGGCGCGAGCCAGCCGGGCGACATGCTGCTGCTGGTCGGCGGGTCGACGCTGACGGCGCCGTTGCTGCTCGTCGGGGATCCGCCGTCGGTGGAGCGCTGGAGGGTGTGGGGTGGGGTGCCGTACGGGTCGGTCCAGCGCTGCACCTGCGCGGCTGGGTGAGGCGTGCCGTTGGAGGCGGGCCGTTCGGGCTCCGGCGCCGCCTTGAGCGGGAGGCCACGGTCGCCGACCAGCTGAGCGACGACGGGCAGCGGCGCCGGGCTCACCGGCGGTTCCGCGGAACCTTCGGCGGGGCGGCTTTCCGTGCCAACCGGCCGCTCCACGGCCCGCTGCACCAGTGGCTGGGGCGCGGGGGTTACCCCCTGAAGGTTCCCCTCAGCGTGTGCGTGCGCGCTGTCGGGAACATTCAGGGGGTTGGCGGGCGGGCTGGTCAGCTCGGTGCGCTGCACCAGCGGTACGTCGCCGAGCAGCGGCGTCACCTCGTTTGGGCTCGCCGCCTCGACCACGGACGGCGGGGTGTCCGTCGGTGAGGCGGCGAGCGACGGGACGTCCGGCAGGGCGGTGCCGGACGCCCCGGCTTCGGGCGCTGCCAGGGGCAGGCCCGGCGCGGGGGAGGAGGACTCGGGAGCAGGCGGCGGCACCTGCACGGCCGAGGAGGTGGGCGGCACGATCGGCGCGCCGAGCCCGAGCCTGCGCGGCGCCGGATCGGTGGCGCGTTGCACCGGAGCGGCCGGCGGCAGAGCACTGGGCAGCGGGAGCGTGGCGTCGCCAACCAGCGGTCGGCTGGGCGCCGGGCTGCCCGGCATAGCCGAAGCGGTGTCGGAGGCCTGGCTGTCGGATGCCCGCTGCACGGCGGCGCCGAGGGTCGGTTGCAGCGGCGGCGCGAACGGCGGCGGTCCGGCGTCGACCGGCCGTACGGGGTCGACGGGTTGCGGTGCTGCCTCGTCGGGCGCGGTGGTGTCGAGCGCGCGCTGGATCGTGGCGTCGAGCGTCGGGCGCGCAGCGGCGTCATGAGCCAGGGGCGCAGCGGGCTCGTGCGCCGGGGCAGCAGCAGTGTCGTGGCGGGCCACATCAGGCGGCGGCGGAGCAGCGGCGACGTCGAGCGGGGGCGAAGCGGGCAGGTCGAGCGACGGGGGTGTGTCAGGTGCCGGTTCGGAAGCCTCGGACCGCTGCACCACCGCCGGTTCAGATCCGAGCGTCGGTGCCTCGACCGGCTCTGCTTCGGACGGCCGTGGTGACGACACCACGGGATCAGGCACAGCGGGCAACGACACCACCGGCAGCCCTGCGTCCGTGGCCGTGGTGAGCCGCGGTGTCGGTGGCTCGACCGCGACGACCCGCTGTACGGCGGGGAGGCGGGCCGGCGCGGCCGCCAGCGGAAGCGGCGCGACGCCAGACCCGGAGAAGCCGAACGCGGTGGCAGCCTGAGGAGCAGCGGCGGACTCAGGAGCGGCGACGGCTCCCGATCCCGCGGCGGGCGCCGGAGCACCGGCGGGTTCCGGAGCCGCGACGAGCCGGGAGACGGTGATCGGCTCTGGCGCGACAGCCGGGCCAGAGAACGGCGGCCGAGCGCCGGCGCGGAAGCCACAGCAGGCGTCCCGGCAGGCTCGGCCGAGCTGCCGAACGTCGCGATCGCCCGAGCCACGACGGCCCGGACCCCGCGCTCGGCGGCCGGTGGCGTGCGTACCACGAGGTCCGGCCCGGCGGATGCCGTCTGCACCGGTACCGGCAGGTCGTGCACGATCCCCGACGGCGCGTCCGCGCTCACCACGTGACCGAGCGGCGCCACGAACGCCGGGTCACGCCACGAGGTGAGCGCCGGCTGCATCCGGTCGCGGGGCTCGATCAGCGACGGGGCGCCGACGGCACGTTGAATCGGCGCCACCTCCGCGCCACCCCGCAGGCGGTGGTGCCACGGGCAGGGGGCGGCGCCTCGCAGCGCGGCGCCGTACGCCACGGCCACATCTGCGCTCACCGTCCCTGCTGATCCGGGTGTTGAGCTTGGCTATCTCGCCGACGAACCGGCGGCGTTCGGCGTGCTCGAGGTCGAGGATGTCGTCCAGCGGCCAGTGGAAGTGGTAGGCGACGTACGCGACCTCCTCGTAGAGCCGGTCGGCCGCGTACGTCACGATTCCCCCAGGCGCCCACCGGCGAGGTCGACCGCGAACCGGTGCTCGCACTCCGGGCAGGCGACCGCGGCCCGGGTGTGGCCCTCGCTGTTGATCCGCCGGTACAGGTCCTGCAGGAAGGCCAGGTCGGACGGCGAACAGGTTCCTCGATGACCCCGGCGTGCACGTCGGTGACCGGTGCCGATCCGGGTGATCACCCGGGCCAGCAGCACCACGGTGAGGTAGGCCGGGTTCTCCCGGACCCGGTCGTCGCGCAGCGGGCACCAGCTCGTCCCGGGCGGTGGCCAGGCGCATGACCCCGCCCGGTGCACCGTGCCGGCGTCGTCGACGTAGCCGCGCGGCAGCTCGAACGCGAACTCGGTGCGCAGCGGCTCGCGGCGCGGTGCCGTCGCGGCTACCGTCACGGTCCGGGCCGCCGGCGGCACCACGGTGGCTGATCGTGCGCCGCATGGCTACTCGACTTCCATGCGCTCGTACGTGATGACGATCTTCTCGGTGAGCACGCTGGTGTCGCCGGCCTTGAGCGCGCCGATCTCCAGGCTCTTCGGCCACGCGTTGGTCAGCTTGTACCGCTTGATCGCCGAGCCCTCGTAGTCGTAGACGATGATCGCGCCGCCCTTGCGGGCGTCGGCCATCTTGCCGAACTGCGGCGTCCTTGACCCACTTCTCGAAGCTGTTGTCCGCGGTGAGGCCGCGGGTGAGCGTCACCTCGCCGGCCTTCGGCCGGCCGGGCAGCTTCTTGATGACGTACTTGCCGTCGGGGTGTTCTGCTTGAGCTCGATGACGTCCTGCTCCATCTTCAGGCCGCTGACCTCGTGGATCTGCTTGATGACGACGCCGTCGACCTCGAGGCCGAACGAATGGCCGACCGACGCTATGTCGAGAATCGGCCATGGCTGGGTCTCCTCCTCTGCGACTACTCGTTGACCAGGCTGGTGCCGCCGGAGATCTGCGCCAGGCGGAAGATGACGAACTCGGCCGGCTTCACCGGCGCGACGCCGATCTCGCAGACGACCTGCCCGGCGTCGATGCTCTCGGCCGGGTTGGTCTCGCGGTCGCACTTGACGTAGAACGCCTCGTCGGGGGTAGCCCGAACAGCGCGCCCTTGCGCCACTCGTTGACGAGGAACGCGCTGATGGTGCGGCGGATCCGGGCCCACAGCGCGTCGTCGTTCGGCTCGAACACCACCCACTGGGTGCCGTTGAGGATCGACTCCTCGAGGTAGTTGAAGAGCCGCCGGACGTTGAGGTAGCGCCACGCCGGGTCGCTGACGACAGCGTGCGGGCGCCCCAGACCCGGACGCCGCGGCCGGGGAACGCGCGGATGCAGTTGACCCCGATCGGGTTGAGCAGCTCCTGCTCGCCGCGGGTCAGCTGGGTCTCCAGCGTCGACCGCGCCGCGGATCACCTCGTTCGCGGGCGCCTTGTGCACGCCGCGGGTGGCGTCGTTGCGGGCCCAGACGCCGGCCATGTGCCCGCTCGGCGGGACGAAGCCGTTGGTGCCGGTGGCCGGGTCGAACACCTTGACCCACGGGTAGTACAGCGCGGCGTACTTCGAGTCGTAGCCGGCGCCGTCGGTGCGCCACTCCTTGACCTGCTGCGGCGGACAGCGCCGGCGGCGGGTCGAGGATCGCCATCCGGTCGCCCATCAGCTCGCAGTGGGCGATCATCGCGAGCTGCACCGCCTTGACCGCCTCCAGGTCGATCGTCGCCGCGCTGGTAGGCGCCCATCAGGTCGGGCGCCGCCACCATGGTGACCTCGTCGATGGCCTCCAGGCCGCCGAAGCCGGTGCGCTCCGCGACGTCGCCGACGTAGTCGTCGGCGGCCGAGCTGGCGCGGCGTCGCCGGCGCCGGCGGCGGGCCTGCCGCAGCGCGACCGTGCCCCTCGGCGGCGTGCTGACGCTGGCCGGCGCCGCGGCACGGCTCCTCCAGCGTGATGAGCTTCGACCGCTCGCGGACGGCGGTGACGACGTTCTCCTTGCCGCGCTTGGTGGTCACGCCAGTCGAACGTCTCCACGACCTTGCCGCCCCGCTTGACCACCAGCGTTGAAGCGATCCTCGCGGCGCGCCCTCGGCCGCCGGATCGGTCACCTCGACGCGTGATCTTGCGGCCGGCGCCGGTCGCCCCCGGCTCTCGCTGGCGACCACGCGGTAGCCGCCGAGCGCGGCCTGCGGTCCGGCGGTCAGCTCCTTCGGTGCGGCCTTGCCGTTGCTCGAGCCCGGTCGCCCCCGATGCGGACGACGTAGCAGTTGCCGCCGCCGTTCAGGAAGTAGCCGTAGACCGCGTGCGCGAGGTAGCAGCCCTCGGCGAACTCCCCGAACGTCTGGGTGAACTGGCTCCAGTTGGTGACCAGCGTCGGGGTGTTGAACGGCCCCTCGCGGCGAGACCGACGAAGGCGGCGACGGCGGTGCCGACCCCCTCGATCGGGCGCGAGCCGGCTCGACCTCCTCGACGTACACGCCGGGCGACAGATACGTGGGCATGGCTCCTCCTCGATGACCTCAGTTGGCCACCAGGAGCCTCCGCCACCTACGCCCGCGCGGGAACGGCCACGCGGACGCATCCGGAGGAACCGCGCGAGGCCCAAACGGGCAACCTTTCGTCCCGTGCGCGGCCCGGTCAGATCACATGCGAGGGACGGTGGTTGGGCCGGCCACCTCGGCGCCGAGGGCTGTGACCCTGGCTCGCAGGGCGCGGTCGGCGGTGATCACCCGCACGGGCTCGGTGGCGTCGCGCACCTGCTCGACGATTGCGTCGTCCCCGGAGCCAGGCGCCGCGACCACCCGCACGCCCGGGACGCTGGTGACGCTCCTCGCATCACCTTCCACGACGAGCACGCAATGGTTGGGCTCCGCGCACAACGTGCTGCGCGCGAGGGCGTCACGGACGCGCTCGGTGGCGCCGGCCCGGTCGCGCCACCAGCCGTCGGGCACCGAACCGACCACGTTGGCGGCGTCGACGACGAGCAGCATGGCTCCGAGACTATTCGGAGCCTTCGCCCGGCTCTTCGTCCTCTTCGGCCTCGCGCTGGACGAACGTCTGCGCGGTCGGCTCCTCTTCCTTCATTTCCTCTTCTTCGGCGGCGCGCTGCACTGTCGGCGCGCTGGCCTGCTCAGCGCTTCGCTGGACCGATCCGGCTGTCGGCGCGGGCGCCGACATCACACGGTCCGCGTTGGCCACCGCCTCGCGCTCGAACCGGTCGGACGGGTTGCTCACGGCGATGCCGCCGCCCGTGGCGGTGCCCTCGACAGGACCAGACCGCTGCTGGACGACGTGCGTCAGCTCGTGCGCGAGCATGTGCTTGCCCGTGTCGGATCCGGGATCATAGATGTCGCGCTGGAACACGATGTTCGACCCGACCGTGTACGCGTTCGCGTTGACGGCCTTCGCCGATTCGCTGGCGCGCGAGTCGGTGTGCACCCGGACGTCGCTGAAGTCGTGGCCGAGTCGCGACTCCATGTCGCTGCGGGTGTCGGTGTCGAGCGGCGCGCCGCCGCCGGAGTTCACCACGTCGAGGACGGGGGAGCGCTCCTCCTCGACCAGCCCGGTCACCGCCGCGTTGCCGGCGGCACGCTGGAGGCCGAGCAGGCCACCGGCGCCGAGCACGTCGGGGCGGCCTGCCGCGGCGGCCTGGAACCCATGGCCGTGCTCCTCGGCCTCGATGCGGTCCGCCTTCGGGCGGAGGCTGGCTTCGACGTCGCTGTCATGATCGTGCGAGCGCATGGTGTCCCCCAACGCAAGGCGGTCGTTTACCTCAGCGTGGCGTCGTGGCGCCGCACCAGGCAGACACCGCCGGGCCGCAAGGTGGGCAGGCGGTCTTGCCCGATGGTGCAGCCGTGCCGTGTCAGGGATGCACGGGCGTGGCGTCGTCGCCGTCCAACCGGTACGCGTCGTGGCCGTTGCGCGCGAACGCGCGGAGAAGGTCATCGAAGTTCTCAAGCGTGACGCGGTCCTGCCAGGCGATCAGTACGGTCAGGAAGTCCTCTAGCCCTTCCTGGTACGAGACCACACCGCGGACGCCGACCGTGTAACCGAAGTCGCTGACGTGGATCAGCAGGCTCTCGTCCTCCCAGTCGTGCTGGGTCGTGATGTTCACATACTCGTTCCGATAGCGCATGTGCGCGAGTTCGAACGCCTGTCCAGCCGTCGTGCGCTCCCACCCGGAATCAAGGAGGGTTCGCGCCATCGCAGCGTCGGCGGCCCGTTCCTCAGGTGTCACCGTGTCACCGTCGTCCGTACTTGAAGATCAACTTGCGGAGATTGTCTATGTAATCCTTCAGCTTCCTGCCGCGCGTCTCAAGATTCTTCATCTCCGAGGGCGGGAGGTTCACACACGCCATGGTCGGATCGTTGAGATCGAGCGGCTCCACCGCGACGCCGGCGCGACGCAGGCGCAGCAATCCGATGAGCCCGACAATCCGGCCCAACATGCCGGCGAACGGCGACTTGGTCGGCGAGTACGGCCCGAGTGCACGCACCTTGATGTCGAATCCCCATTTCTGATCGCCGTAGGGAATGCCCTGCCCGAACGACTTGGTCTGAGCAATTCGCGCAGCACAGTTCGGACAGGGGCTGCGGGTAACGGTGATTGTCATGAGCGCGTTAGGCGGTGGTAGTTGCAGCTCAGCGCTTCCCCCCGCCAGACGATGCTGGAGGTCAGGCCTGGGAAGCACCTTCTGGTGGCTGGCCTCGAACGCGGTGAGTAGCGCGACCTCAGCGTGCGTGCTCGCTCCGGCGCTCCGGAATGAGCCCATGTCGATCTTGTACTTCTTAGTACCGCCAGACTTGCTCTGGGTCTTGCCGAGCGGCGTGCGGATGTCGAACGGTACTGCGGGAAGCGAGATGTTCAGCGATCCGATTGCCGTCGTGTAGCCGCTACGCAGGAAGAGTTGCTTGACGTCTTCGGTGGTGAACTGGTCGTCCGGCGGGCCAACCACGATCCGTGGACCGATCGGCGCCAGCGCGCTCGCGCGCACGAGCACCTCGTAGGCGCCGATCTCACCCTTGACCGGTTTCACCTGGAGGCTGTGCAACCCTGATGCCTGGTGCTTCCGGTAGATCGCCGCGGTTTCCGGCCCTACCTTGTCCGCGGCCACGCCCGCGGGAAGGCGGCTCTGGACATCAGCCGCGACGGCTGCACGCACCTTCGCGCTCCGCTCCGGGTCCTCCTTGTTGTCCTTGCCGTCCTTGCCCTTCTTCCCGGGCTTGCCTTTGAGTTTGTTCCAGATCTTCTTTGCCGAAGGCGGCGATTTTGCCGACGACCCAGTCGACGGCTTTCATGACGGGTTTGGACAGTGCTTGGAAGATCTTCTTGACCTTGTCGGCGATGCCGCCGATGCCCAGGAGGGCGGCGAGGAACCCGATCAGGACGGGGATGATCTTGGCCAGGGCGTTTTCGATGAGGGCGGGGACGCCGCCGGCGCCGCCGCCGGCGATGGCGATGACGGCGTCGAGGACGGCGTTGACGAACTCGAGGATCTGCGCGCCGCGGGTGATGATGAACGTGACGATGTCGATGATCACCTTGCAGGCCTTGATGAACGCGCAGGCGGGGTTGAGCAGCGACACGATCCAGGTGATGCCGGCGATGAGCACGGTGGGGATCAGGTACTCGCTGATCTTGCCGAGCAGGGTCTCCTTGAGGTCGCCGACCTTCTCCTTGAGCTCCTCCCACAGGCCGCCGATGCCGCCGGTCATGAGTCTTCTGCACCATTGGCACGCCGGCCTCGACCGCTCCCATGGCCTGTTCGGGCACGCCCTTGGCCGACGATCCGGCCCGCGGATGCTGGCCCAGGTCAGGCCGAGCAGCGAGGCGATGAGCACGAGGATGCCCTTCAGATCGAACTTCTCGGGGAGTTGGAGCCCGGCCTTGGCGGCGGTGCCGAGCAGCCAGGACACCAGGCCCTTCTTCAGGTGGGTGCCGATGTTGGCGATGAAGGACTGCAGCCCGGCGCCGACCGCGGAGATCAGGTTGCCGAGGAACCCGATCGGGTCCTTGATGATCGCCGCCACGGCCTGCGCGGCCTTGGCGAGCACCCCGAGCAGCAGGTCCTTCAGTTGCAGGATCGTCTTGATGACGCCGGCGACGGCGTCCATCGCCTTGGCGATGAGGCCCTTGTTCTTCTCCTTCTCCGCCGCGATCTCCTCATCGACCGCCTTCAGCGCCTCGGTGTACTTCGACGCGAGGGTGTCTGACGAGTTCCGTGCCCTTGTCGTCCACCGACTGGGTGAGTTCGTCGAACTTGCCGGCGAACTCGGCGGCGGCCTGCTTGCCGAGTTGCTGGAGGTCCTTGGGGAGCTTGTCGACCTCCGCCTTGCAGGTCGGCGCGGCCCTTCGCGATCCGCGTTTTCGCCGCGGTTCAGTTCGGCGCCGATGAGGTCCGCGACGTTGGAGATGACCGCCTTGCATGGCGGTGACGTAACCGGCGCGGGCCTGCACGAAGATCTGGTTCGCCTCCTCCGGCAGGCCGGCGAACTTGTCCTTGACCCAGCCGCACTTGCCACGCCAGCCGGAGTAGCGCTTGTCCTTGTAGGCGTCCATCCTGCGTTTGTGCTCGGCGGTGAAGGCGTCCCGCGCCGCCTTCTCGCCCTTGGTGAACGCGTCGTCGACCTTCTTGTCCAGGCCGGTCAGGATCGTCTCGACATCGCGTTTGGTGGCGTCGAAGACGCTCTGGAGCTTCGCCGTGACCTGGGCGCGCTTCTTCTCGTCCTCCGACTGGCGTCCCGCCCTTGCCGGCGTCGACCTCCTTGCCGGACTTGGTGCGCACCGCGGTCATGCCGGCCATCGCCGTCGCGCCCGCTTGCTGCGCCCCGGCCTTCGCACCCGCCAGCGTCGTCGCTTCCTTCGCCCGCACCTCGCCCGGCGCGGTGGCGGCGTGCTGCTCGCCGGCCTTCTTCTCCTTCAGGGCCCCGGTGAACTCCGGCTCGTTGGACCGGGCCAGCTGCTCCTCGCTGACCTGCGCCTCGCGCCATCTCCTCGTTGACCTGCTTCGGGCCCTCGGAGAAGTCCGTCGCGGCGGGCGGGGCCTTGTCCGGGATCGCCTTCGCCGGGTCCGGCGTCCCCGGCTTGCCGGGCGGCTGATCGGGCTTGAGCGGCGTGACCGGCTTGACCTTCGCCGCGCCGGTGTCCGGCGGCGCCTTCGTCGTCGACTCGATCTGCCCAGCCGACGCCTTCTTCCCCCCGTCGACCTTGCCGGACACCTCGCCCTTGACCGCGTCCGCCTTCCCCGAGTCGCCGAACTTGTCGGCCTCCTCCAGGTTCTTCGGCGCCTGCTTCGCGATCGCGTCGTTGACCGCCTTGATGAACGCCGCCTTGTCGAACTCGCCCGGCTTCGCCGCGTTCATCTTCTCCGCGTTGGCGGCCTTACCCTGCGCCTCCTTGTCGTCCTGCGGAGGCTTCGCCGCCTTCGCCGCCTTATCCGCCTCGCCCTTGGCCGGCGGGTGCTTCCCCAGACGTCTGCTGCTTGCTCTTGACGTCCCGCTTCAACGCGGTGAACTTCGGATCGGCGGCCGGGCCCGGTCGCTCCGGTGCCTCCACCGCGCGCTGCACGGCGGGAAGCGTCTCGACCTCGGCGGTGGGCGGAGCCGTATCGAGCGTGGCGCCGGCCGGTGCGGCGGCCACGGCGGTCGGTGGCTTTGGCCGGGGCCGCCGGCGTCGCGGCGGCCTTGCGCTGCGCCACGAGCCGCGACACCGCCCGGTTCCCCGCCGAACCCTGCAGCGCGATCGCCGACCGCGTCGTCAACCGCGATGTTGGGCGTGGCCGCTCCTCGGCAGGGCGCTCCGGTTCGGGCTGTTCACGACGCGGCGCAACCCGCTCCTCGTGGCGGGGCTCCGTGCCGAACTCCACGCCGACCTCCCCACGGACGCAGCCACCAGCCAGCATCTGACGAACCCGCCGTCGCCGGGCCTGGCCACCGGGCACCACCCCGGGCAGTACGGCGTGCCCGAAGGGGCAGTCCGGCATCCCGCGAGGCCTGCACGCTGGAGCGCACCAGCGCGTGGTACGGGCCGAACTCGCGCTCCAGGCAGAGGCGGCCGAGCTTGCGGTACTCGCGCGCGATGGCGGTGACCAGGTGTTCCATCGTCAGCGCGGATCCCGCGTCGGCAGCGAAGTACGCCGCCGCCATCACCGCTGAGCGGATGTTGCCGCCGGACAACTCGAACGCGTAGGCGCAGAAGTCGAGATCGAGGTCGGTTGACCGCGGCACCAGAGGCCCGAGGCAGCGGTCCCACAGGGCCCGTCGCAGCGGCTCGTCCGGTACCGGGAAGTCGGCGATGATGTCGAGCCGCCGCGTGAACGCCTCGTCCACATTGGCCCGGAGGTTGGTGGTGAGGATCGCCAGCCCGTCGAAAGACTCCATGCGTTGCAGCAGGTACGCGCTCTCGATGTTGGCGTAGCGGTCGTGGGCGTCGCGCACCTCGGACCGCTTGCCGAAGATGGCGTCGGCCTCGTCGAAGAGCAGCACCCCGTTGACGCCGGACGCCTCGGTGAAGATCCGCTCCAGGTTCTTCTCGGTCTCACCGACATACTTGTCGACGACGGTCGCGAGGTTGACCGCATACAGATCGAGCCCGAGGGCGGCGGCGATGACCTCGGCGGACATCGTCTTGCCGGTGCCGGAGTCGCCGGCGAACAGGCCGGTGATGCCGCGTCCGCGCCCGCCGCCGGGGCGCATGCGCCACTCGTCGATGACGGTCTCGCGGAGCCGGGCCCGGGCGCACAGCTCGCGAAGCTGCGCGACGGTCGAGGCGGGCAGGACGAGATCGTCCCACGTCACGGTAGGTTCGATGCGCCGCGCGAGGCGTTCGAGGCCAGCGGCGTTCTCGGCGCGTGCGCCGATGCGCAGATGCTCGACGTCCACAGGAGAGCCGCTCAGGGAAGCGGCGAGCACGGCCGCCTGCGCCGCCCGGTGGATCTGCGCCGGCCCCAGGCGGAAGTGGGCCGTGGCAAGCGCCGGGTCGACGCCGCTGGCCAACGAGCCGTCGAGAGTGGACCGCCACACGGCGTCGCGGTGCGCCCGGCTCACCGGCAGGGCGGGGGCCTGCAGCGGCGGGTGGTCGCTCCAGGCCGGATCCCAGCCGGACCGGCCGTAGAGGAGAACCGGCACGGGCGCGCCGGTGAGGATCCGCAGAACCTCTGGCGCCTGCTCTGCCAGCGGTTCCACCGGACCGATGACCAGCCCACCGCGCAACAGCAGCGCCTCGCGGACGAGCACGCGGGCGAGCCAGGCGGCGTCCGGCTGGGCGGCGAGCCGGTCGGCGTAGGCGTACACGGCTTCGCGGCCGGCCTCCGCCAGGGCGGCGCCAGCCATCCCAGCGGCGCTCCCGCCGGCCTGTTCACGCAGGTAGACGAGCCGGGCGAGGGGACCGCCCTCCACCAGGGGCGGAGCACCGGCGAGCACCGGGGCGAGCGCCGCGTCCGGACGGTCGTCTCCGAGCAGGTGCGCGACCACCCGGTCCGGTACGCGCAGCGCGCGGGTGAGGAACGAGCGTTCGCGCTCGTCCACCTGCACCAGGCCGGCGGTCACGAGAGGACCGTGCGGGCCGAGCCGGCCCCGTCCGCGTGGATCGGCCTCGGCCAGCCCGCAGAGTCGCAGGGCGAGGCCGATGGTGGCGCGGGGCCGGGTCACGTCGTCGTTGAGGTACCCGTAGAGCTGCTCGAACCGGCTGTCGAGGTCGGGGGCGACCGCGATGAGCAGCAGCTCGACATCGAGTGCGCTCAACCCGGCATCCGCGGCCAACTGTCCGAGGCGTCCGCCGGGTACGTCCGCAGCAGCCCCGGAGAACGGTGTCCGGGGAACCTCCAGCAGCTCGTCGACGGTCTCGTCAGAGAGGTACAGACCGCGAAACGGGTCGTCCGGGGCGGGGTCGGTGCTGCGCCGCTGAACGACGGCGTCGCGCACCCTCTGCTCTACCGCCGTTAGCCGCTCCAGCAGATCGGTGGTCATTGCGGTCGCCGGGTACGCCGCATCGCCACCCGGTCGTCGCCGGAAACGTGATGGCCGACCCGGTCGTCGGACTGGTTACCGTCCAGTCCGGACAGGTCGACGGACATCCCCTCGCGCGCGGGCGGTCCGGCCGTGAGCACGGCGGCGGCGTCGACGGGGGCGCTCACCACGATGTCCAGCGACGGTTTGAGCTCGCCGCCGAGTGCGGTCCAGACATCGGCGAACGAGCGGTCCTCAGGCGGCGGCAGCGCGACGGTCAGCGGCACCGGCAACCCCAGCTCCGCCATACGTCCGGACAGCAGCGCGTGAGGGACGGAGTCGCGGGCCAGGAAACACATCAGGAGGGACGACAGCAGCCGGTGCTCGTCCTCGGGACGTTGAGTCCACGCGGTGAGCAGGTACGACAGCTTGATGTAGCGGGGAGGGCGGTGCCGCGCGACCACCGTGGTGCCGCGCTCGTCGTACTCGTTGAGCAGGCCGCGCTGGCGCCGCCGCAGATCCTCCCGCAGGTCGTACAGGTAGAGGTTGACGGTGGGCGCGTTGCGTCGAGCTGCCCAGTCCTTGGTGGGGGCGTCGAACACGACCTCCACGTCGGACCCCTGCAACGCCTCCTCGCGTACCAGGCGCCGCAGGGCCTCGTCGACCTCGTGGATCATCGCCGATCAGCCCTGGTAGGCCAGGTCCGGCGGGGACTGCGTCTTGCGTACCACCAGGAAGTCGTCGCGCACGGCGCCGAACCGGAGCCCGCTGACGGCGAGCTGCCGCTGGCCGAGCTGGTCACGCCTGAACACCAGCGCGCGGGCGACGAACGTGCCGTCCGCCCTGATCACGACCGACTTCGACGGCGGGTTGATGCCGGTCTCCCAGGCGAGGTTGAGCGCGACGCCGGGCGGGAAGTCGGCGCCGGTGACCCGGGCGACCGTCCCCGGCGGGCCGACCGCCGGGGAGATCGTCAGGGTCGGCTGGAGCACCTTGAGCTTGGCGTCGGCGCGGTCGTTGTCGACGTTGTCGTCGCCGCCGCGGGCGAATGTGGCCGCGACGGTGCCGGCGATCGGCGCGTCGACCCGGGCGTCCGGGCTGAGCGCGACGGACACCGTGCGGATGTCGCCGGGCGCCATCGGACCGAGCGCGCACCTGGTGCCCTGGAGCTGGCACCCCGTGACGACGCCGCGCCGCAGGTTCGACGGGAGCACGGTGTCCAGCGTGACCGCGGTGGCCGCGACCTCGCCGCCGTTGCGCACGGTGTACGTGGTGACCAGCGGGTCACCGCCGGCGAACCCGGTCTGCGGCGCGCTCATCGTCACGCCGATGTCGCGGAAGTCCACATCGGGCAGGGAGGTGACGACAACCTGCGTGGACGCCTGGTTGTTGGCCAGGTTGAGGTCCAGGATGCTGCCGGTCACCGCCGCGGTCGGGGTGTACGTGCCGGCGACCTGGCCGAGCGCGACCACGTTGACCACGAGCGTGGCCTCGGCGGGCACCGGCCCGTTGATCTCGCAGCTCACGGAGACGGCCGAGCAGACCGCGCCGGTCGTCGGCGAGCTGATACTCGTGAACGTCAGCCCGGCCGGCAGCGTGACCGCCACGCGCACCTTGCGCGCACCGGCCTGGCCCAGGTTGGTGGCCGTCGCGGTGAGCGTCGTGGTCTCGCCGGCCAGGATCTCCGGGTCGCTCGGGGAGAGCGTGACCTCAAGATCGGCGGCAGGCTGCCACGCGGGCTGGTTCTCGTTGCCGACGAAGCTCGTGAGCCAGCGCAGCGTCGGGTCGCCGGTGACCGGCACCGTCACGACGCCGATGTCACGGCCACCGCTCGGGCCGCGCACCGCGGAGAACGCCACGGACTTCGCGTCCGGCGCCCACGCCGGGTACTGGACGCCGCTGATCGGGTCGTTCGCCGCAGCCGGGATCGGCAGGTCGCGCTGGGCGCCGGTCGGTACATTGCTGACCAGGTCCCACAGGCGCAGGCGGCCGTTCCGGTTGAACAGCAGCGTCAGGCCGTTGGGCGCGACGCGCGGCTGGCGGTCGAACTGCGTCTCGGCCGGGGTGTCGTCGACCGCGGTGAGCGGTGTCTGGTCACCACCGTCGGAGGCGCGCACCGACCAGATGTCGGTGTCGAGCCCGTCCAGCGGATGCGGCTGTGCGAGCGCGCGCTTCTGCAGCGGGATCGGCGGGGTGGTCGGCGGGATCACGTACCGGGCGAACACCAGTCGCTGCCCGTCCGCGGTCCAGCTCGGCTCACCGTCGAGGAAGCCGTTGTTCGGGGTGGTCGGCGGGGGCGGCGGCACGCGCAGCAGCTCGGCGCCGGTGGTGGCGTTGATGACCACGACGCGGTTGTTCCGGACGAACGCCAGCTTCGTGCCGTCGGGTGAGAACACCGGGTCGGTGTCCTTCTCCGGCGTGCGCGGGCGGGTGAGCACTGTCGGGTTGACGGTCGTGGCGTCGGAGTTGATCGTCACGATGTCGGTGACGGTGCCGTTGCGCCGGCTGTAGGCCACCTTGCGGCCGTCCGGCGAGTACGCCGGGGCGCTCTCGAACTTGGCCGGACGGAAACTCAGGTCGCGGTCGCCGGAGCCGTCGGTGGCCTGGATGTCGCGGATCTCGCCGATCTCGTCCACGGCGTGGTGGGTGTAGATCAGCAGCGGCGGCTGCTCGGGCAGGTAGTACCAGGTGGGGCGCTGCTCCGGGTTGCGGGCGTCGTCGCGGACGAGCTCCGGGTCGGGGGCGCCGCCGCCGATGTCGTCGACGGTCTTGACGAAGACGCCGCCGTCGCCGTTCTGCCGCCGGCTCACGAACGCGATCGTGGTGCCCTCGGCGTTCCAGCTGGCCTGGCCGGCGTCCCAGTTGGGCACCAGGTTCGTGGCCGTGCCGGTGCCGTTCGGCGCGATCGACAGAACCGAGCTGCGGCCGGGCGTGGTCGTCGAGGTGCGGGTGAACGCGATCCGGTTGTGGCCGGCGATCGGATCCCACGCGGGCTGGATGGCCCCGCCGGTCGCGCTGGAGGTCGTGATCCGCGTCGGCGTCACCGGAGCCGGGCTCACCGTCGTGGTGTACAGGTCACCGTTCGGGTTGTTCCGGGTGCTGGTGAACGCGATCCGGGAGCTGTCCGGCGACCAGGTCGGCCAGGTGTCGGCGGCGCGCTGGCTGCCCGGCGGGTTCGCCGGAGGCACGGCGGAGATCTGGCGCAGGTTGGTGCCGTCCGTGTTCACGGCCCAGATCTGGGTGGCGCCGCCCCGGTCGGACACGAACGCGATCTGCGCGCCGTCGGGGGAGAGTGCCGGCTGGCGTTCCGTGGCCGCATTCGCCGCGAGCCGGGTCGGCGCCTCGTCGCCGGGCGCCAGGTAGTAGAGGTCGCCCTTGCGGTCGACGCGCGTGCTTATCCAGGCCAGGCCGCCGTTCTGGTCGGCGGTCGCGTCGTAGTCGACCGTGGTGGGGCCGGCTTCGTTCGGAAAGAGCGGCGTCTGCTCGCCGTCGACGGCGTAAGCCAGTTCGTCGTGGTGTTCCCCCACGTAGGCGAGGCGCCCGGGGGCCGGGGGCGCGGCTGCCGCCGCGGGCGGCGCGCTGATCACCACGGCTACCACCGGCAGGCCGGCGACCAGGATCGTCGCGACCGCTGCCCTGGTCCCGCGTCTGGCGGATGTGCGTCGCACGTGCACTCCTCAACGGGTCGTCGTTGTACGGCAGCCGGACGGCGCCAGTTTCAGAGCGTTGCGGTCCGCGCGCCGGCGGGCATCCCCTGTGGGGCACCGTTTGGTGCTGTTGGGGATGCCCGTCCGGGCAGTGCGGTTGGATCGCGCCCCAGGCGGGGCGCGATCCAACCGCGACACACGTCAGATCAGGCCGTGGCGCAGGGCGTACGCGACGGCGTGCGACCGGTTCCTCAGCTGTAGACGGTTCGTCACGTCGTGCAGCACGTTCTTGACCGTGCGCTGCGAGTACGCGAGCTTCGCCGCGATCTCGGCGGTGTCCAGGCCGTCGGCGACCAGGCGGAGCACCTCCACCTCACGATCGGCCAGCCCGCTGAATGTCAGCCCGCGCGGGCTGAGCACCTGACGCTGGAGGCGTCCCACCTGGTCGAGCAGCCGTCCCAGCAGATCCGGCGGGACCGCCCCCTCGCCGGCCGCGGCTGAACTGATCACCGAGACGAGCCGCTCCGGCGTGGCCTCGCTGCGCCGTACCAATCCAGCTGCCCCCGACTCGACCGCGGCGACCAGGTCTGCGTCGTCCAGCTGGGTGGCGACCAGCACCGCCCGTGCCGTGCCGCTGCGGCTGACCGTGCGAAGCACCCGCAGCGTCTCTTCGGTTACCCGATCGGTCACCACGACGGCGACCTTCGCGTTGGCCATCTCCTCGGGTGGAAGTACCAGCACCTCGGGACGTGGCCGTAACTGTCCCGCGACCCCGACCTGCGAGATCGGGTCGTCGGTGTGGACATAGACCGGAATACGTTCCATCAGAATTGAACCCCCGTGGTTCTCCGTGCACCCGCCCGCCAGGCGCATGGCAGGAGGATGGCAGGCAGGGCTCAGCGTGCACTTAACGTGGACTCAACGGGCCGACCAGCCTGCCCGAAGGTGTACCCGTCCGCACTGTCGGCGCAGGTGACGCAGTTCGTACCGTCGCCGCCATGACGACACTGGCGAGGCTGGAGACGCCAGCCCTGGACCTCCCCCCGGGAGGTGAGGCGGAGTCTCTCCTGACGATCCGCAACAACGGCGCGATCGTCGAGGCCTACACCTTCGAGGTGCTCGGGGACGCGGCGCGATGGACGACGGTCGAACCGCCGGCCATCTCCGTGTTCCCTGGTACCGAAGAGCAGGCGCGCGTCGTCTTCAAGCCGCCGCGGGCATCGTGGGTGGCGCCGGGCGACCTGCCGTTCGCGGTGCGGGTGATCCCGAGCGAGCGCCCTGAGGAGGTGGTGGTCCCCGAGGGTGTGGTGCAGATCCACCCCTACGTGGAGACCACGGCCGAGGTCCTGCCCCGCACCTCGCGCGGCCGGACGAGCTCCACGCACGAGATCGCGATCGACAACCGTGGCAACACGCCGCTGAAGGTCGGGGTCAACGGCACCGACCCGGACGGCGCCCTGGAGTTCACCGCCCGCCCACCGACGCTGGCGGTGCCGCCCGGTGAGGCGGTCTTCACCAAGCTGAAGGTCAAGCACCGGCGGAAGCTCTGGCGTGGCCAGCCGGTCACCAGGCCGTTCCAGGTGCTGGTGGTGGCCGACGACTACGCGCCGGTGACGCTCGACGCCGCGACCTTGCAGGATCCGATCATCCCGCGCTGGGCCGGCCGGGCCGCGATGCTCGGGCTGGTGCTGCTGCTGGCGCTGGCCGGACTCTGGTTCGGGATCCTGCGCCCGACGATCCGCTCGGCTGCGAAGGACGCCGTCTCGACCCCGCTGCGTGCCGCGGAGAAGAAGGCCGAGACCGCCCAGGACACCGCGAAGCGCGCCGAGGAGAAGGCCGACGTGGCTGTGGGCGGCGGACCGAAGACGCCGACGCCGAGCGGTGGGGTGCCACCGTCGAAACCGCCGACATCCGCGTCGCCGTCGGCCCGACCGGGCACTGTGGTCGCGCGGTACAACGGCGACCGGCTGGAGACCGTCGCCGGAGCCAACACTGTCGCCACGGACACGTTCAGGGCCGGCGAGCGGACCACGCTGATGGTCACGGACCTCGTGTTGCAGAACCCCCAGGGAGACAGCGGCCGTCTCGACATCATCGTCGAAGGCCGGACCCTGTACACGTTCGCGCTGCAGAACTTCCGGGACAGCGACTACCACTTCGTCACGCCGGTGGAGGTCGAGCCGGAGAAGACGCTCCAAATCCGGGTCACGTGCCAGACACCGGGGGAGCTGCTCGCAGGTACCAGCGGCGCCCGCTGCCGGACGTTCGTCGGCCTGGTCGGTAGCACGTCCACAGCCCCCGAACCGCCTGACGAGGGCTGACCGGAACCGGACTGTTCCGGTATTGGTCCCCAAACCGGACAGCGAATACCGCCATTTCCCCGACAGTTGCGTGGGCCGCCTCGCGGTGGCCCGCGCGTGTGATGCGGCGCGCGCGATGAGTCGGCGCGCCGCATCACACGCCGGGGCTCGGGCTCACCCGAGACGGCGTGGCTGCCGAATCAGGCGGCCGTCGAGCGTTCGAACCCCGCGCGGCTGTGGATGGGTGAGGCACGGCGCCCAGCGGGCTGGTGCGTCAGTTCGCTCCCGCGGCGCCTTGCTGACCGGTAACGTACATTTTGTTACCGGGCGGTAGGAGAACCATGACCAGGCATCTGCGCGTGGCGATCATCGGGAGCGGCTTCGGCGGCCTCGGTACGGCGATCACGCTCAAGGACGAGGGCATCGACGACTTTCTCGTCTTCGAGCGCGCGGACGACCTCGGCGGCACGTGGCGTGACAACTCCTACCCCGGCTGCGCCTGCGACGTGCCGTCGCACCTCTACTCCTTCTCGTTCGCGCCGAACCCGGAGTGGAGCCGCTCGTTCTCCCCGCAGGAGGAGATCTGGGCGTACCTGCGGCGGTGCGTCGAGCGGTTCGGCATCGGCGGCCACCTGCGCTTCGGTCACGAGGTGCATGCCGCTCGCTGGCTGGGCGACCGGTGGGAGGTCGAGACGTCCGGCGGCACCTGGACCGCCGACGTCCTCGTGTCGGCGGCCGGCCCGCTGCACGAGCCGTCGATCCCGGCGCTGCCCGGCGCCGAGACGTTCGCCGGTACCGCGTTCCACTCGGCCCGGTGGGACCACGACCACGACCTGACGGGCAGCAACGTGGCGGTGATCGGCACCGGCGCGTCCGCGATCCAGTTCGTGCCGCAGATCGCTCCCGAGGTTGGGAAGCTGTCGATCTTCCAGCGCAGCGCGCCGTGGATCGTGCCGCGCGGCGACCGGGCGCTCACCCGGTTCGAGCATTCGCTGTTCCGCCGGGTCCCGCTCGCGCAGAAGCTGGCGCGGGCAGCGATCTTCACCGGTCAGGAGGCCACCGCCGTCGGGTTCCTGCGGCCGAGGCTGGGCAGGGCCGCCGAGCTGGTGGCGCGCCGGCACCTGCGCCGCTCGGTGCGCGACCCCGAGCTACGCGCCCGGCTCAAGCCCGACTACGCGATGGGCTGCAAGCGGGTGCTCCGTTCCGATGACTATTTCCCGGCGCTGACCAGGGATAACGTCGATCTCGTGACCACCGGAATCGCCGAGATCCGCCCGCATGGCATCGTCACCACGGATGGTGTCGAGCACCCGATCGACACGATCATCTACGGCACCGGGTTCCACGTCACCGACAGCCCGATCGCCGACCGGATCGCCGGACGCGACGGGAGGACCCTCGCCGATGTCTGGCAGGGGAGCCCGGTCGCGCACCTCGGCACCACCGTCGCCGGCTTCCCGAACCTGTTCCTGCTGCTCGGCCCGAGCACCGGGCTCGGCCACACCACCGTCGTGCACATGCTGGAGTCGCAGCTGGCGCACCTGCGTGGGGCGCTGCGCCACCTGGCGGGCAGCGGTGGCACGTCGATCGAGCCGAGGCCCGAGGCGCAGCAGGCGTTCCGCGACGAGATGGACCGCCGGGTGCGCGGCACCGTGTGGGACGTCGGCGGCTGCAGCAGCTGGTACATCGACCGCACCGGCCGCAACTCCGTGATCTGGCCGTCGTTCGCGTCGGCCTTCCGCCGCCGTGTGCGTCGCTTCGACCTGGCCGACTACACCACGCACCGCGCCGACCAGCTGGAGCCGGCGGCCGAAGGCCAGCCATGACGGCGCCCAGTGCGATTGGATCGTGCCCTCAACGGTCGGCCGGAGGCCGGCCGTGATCGCGCCGGTGAGGCTGCTGGCCGACCGCGCCCAGTTCCGGGTGGCACGGCGGCTGGAGTCGCTGCCGGCCCGGTTGCGGCGGCGCATCGCGGGGCCGCCGATCGTCGTGGACGGTCCGCCGCTGGATCCTGGCCTGCAGCTCCTTCTCGCGCTCCGGTCCCGGCTGGGGTACGCGCCGCTGTCCGAACTGGCGCCGCCGGTCGCCCGGCTCCGCACCCGGCGGGACGCGGCGGGCGCCACCGGCGCGCCCGTGGCGGTCGGAGCGGTTACCGAGCTGACCGTCGCCGGCGCGAGCAGCCCCCTGCCGGCACGTCACTACGCCCCGGCCGGCGACGGGACAAGGCCGCTGCTGGTCTTCCTTCATGGCGGCGGATTCGTGCTCTGCGACGTCGACACCCACGACCAGGTGTGCCGCACGCTCTGCCGGTACGCGGACGTCCACGTGCTGTCCGTCGGGTACCGGCTCGCTCCGGAGGATCCGTTCCCGGCGGCGGTGGAGGACTCGTGGGCGGCGCTCCGCTGGGCGGCGGCAAACGCCGAGCGGCCTGGGCGCCGATCCGGGCCGGCTCGCGATCGGCGGCGACAGTGCAGGCGGCAACCTGTCCGCCGTGACGGCACAGCGTGCGGCCCGCGAGGGCGGCCCCGACCTGGCACTTCAGGTGCTGCTCTACCCGGCGGTCGACCGCACCACGCCGTACCCGTCGCTCGACCTGTTCTCGGACGGCTTCTACCTCACCCGCGAGGAGATCAGCTGGTTCCAGCTCAACTACTCACCGGGCGTCGACCTCGCCGACCCACGGATCTCGCCGCTGCTGGCGGACGACCTGCGCGGGGTCGCCCCTGCGCTGGTCGTCACGGCCGGGTTCGATCCGCTCCGCGACGAGGGCGAGGCGTACGCGGCCGCCCTGGCCGGCGCCGGGGTCGACGTGCGGCTGCGGCGCGAGCCCAGCCTGATCCACGGGTTCTTGAACATGGCAGACCTCAACGCCGCCTCGCACGCCGCCCTGCTGGAGATCGCCGCCGAGGTCGGCAGGGCGCTCGTGTCAGGTAGCCAGCTCCGCTTCGACGGCTGACGTCATCGCGCTGGTCTGCGCCCACAGCGACTCGGCCAGCGCCTGCGACCAGACGGCGAGCTGTTCGAGGTAGGTGGCGGCCCGCCCGGGGTCGTGCGCCCGGGACCGGAACGTCCGCACGATGTCCTCGACGACGATCCGCGCCCGCAGCTGGGCGTGCGCGAGCATCTCGTCGGCCTGGTCCCTGGCCTCGGTGCTCACCAGCTCGGCGTAGCTGTCGGCCTGGGCGACCTGCGTCTCGACGTACTTCTGCGCCTCGACGATGAGCGGGTTGGTGTCGGCAGGCGTGAACCACGCCTCGCGCCGATCCACGGAGTGGTCGACGTCGGTGCCGTGCCGCTTGTAGAAGTTGCGCAGCCGATCGACCTCAGCGCGCAGCGCGGCCCTCTCACGCTGGGCTTCCTGCAGCGAGTGCGCCACTCGCGCGACGAACGTGTCCACCTCCTCCTCGGAGTAGCCACGCCAGGCGAGGGGCGACTGCTGGAACGCTACGGCGCGTACCTCGTCGACGGTCATCAATCGGGGGGTGTTGTTGGGGAGGGATCGTGGTGCGCGGTCATCAGCGTGTCCTCGGTTGTGTCCCGTGACGAGCGCCAAGACGGTAAGAGCGGCCGAGAAGAAGTGTCAACGACCCGCGCGCCGAGCGGTGCGACTGCTGCGACGAACGGAAAAGACGCTGACGGAATGTGGGGGACCAGCCCCGATGTGACGGTCGCCGCAGAGACGGCAGATTCAGCTGCGATGAGCAGCGCTGTGTGGGCGTCTGCCGGATCGGAGGAGTGCGATGTCTGAACCCAGTGGCGTGCGGCAGCCTGCGGTGCCGCCCGCCAAGTCCACTACTGGGGCGAAGATCGTCATGGTGATCGTCCTCGTGCTGCTTTTCGGCGGCCTGGGCGCGGCCGTGTACTTCGTGCGCCAGTCAGACCCGGCGCTGGCGAAGGTCGGTGACTGCGTGTCGCAGGAGAGCGGTGACTCGGTCTCGGTGGTCGAGTGCACCGATCCGGATGCCGACTTCACGGTCGTGGGCCGGCTGGAGAACAAGACCCAGATCGACGCCGGGCTGTTCGCGTGCAGCGACTTCGACAAGGCGACCTCCTCGTACTGGGAGGGCGAGCAGGGCGAGAAGGGCACCGTGCTCTGCCTGGCCAAGAAGTGAGGAAGTCGCAGATGAGCGAGCCCGTGCTGGCCGCACGGGCGGAGTTCATGGAGTTCCTTGAGGGTGCCGGGTGGGAGGTGAACGGCTTCGATGCGCTGCTCGGGATCGGCGTCAATGTCGAACCGGAGGCCGTCGCGACCTTCCGCGGTCCGGTGTTCCTGCTGGACATGCAGTTCTGGGCGGAGGAGCGGCGGCTGGCGCTGGACATCTTCACCTCGGCCACCGAGGTGCTGCTCCGGCTGCGGCTCTACCCGCGCGACCAGCGCGCGCTGCTGGCCGCGATCGTCGCCGCCCAGGCCTCGCTCGACAAGGAGAACTACCCGGAGTTCGTGGAGGCGCTGGTGCCCCTCTGCGATCCGCTGCTGCTGGAGACGGACGCCGGTCTGCTGCACGTTTCGTGAAATCGGTGGACGGCGAAAGTCTAGCTATGTAGAGTTTCGGTCATGCCTCGACGCCCCGACCATTCGCCGCAGACCCGGGCGGTGTTCGCGCTGCTTGCCGGCGACACCACCAGCTGGTGGTACGGCTACGACATCGCGCAACGCACGGGGCTGCGGTCCGGCACGCTCTACCCGATCCTGGCCCGCCTCGCAGAGCGCGGATACCTCGCCACCAAGTGGGAGGAGGATCCGCCGGAGGGGCGGCCCAGGCGGCACCTGTACCAGCTCACCGGTGACGGCGTGGCGCGTGCCGCGGACGTCGCCGGTGTGGAGACCCGCAAGACCGTGATCCGTACGCGTCCCGCCCTCGGAGGTGCCTCGTGACCGCTGGGGACTGGCTCGCCGCACGGTCGGCGGCGGTGCTCGAACGCGCCGTCGACCGGATGCCGGAACCCCGGCAGGACTGGGGACGGGCGCTGCTCGCCGAACTCACCGCCGCGCCGCCCGGTTGGGCGAGGGCGCGGTGGTCGCTGAGCGGACTCTGGTTCGTGCTCCGCAACCCGCGGCCGGGCCGCCAGCTGTCGCAGGTCTGGGCGCGGGTGCTCTTCGCGGGTGTCGGGCGCCCTGCACCCCGCCTTCTGGGCGTACGTCGCCGCGCTCCAGCTCACGGAGACCGACGCACCCGACATTCCCCGCCCGCTGAACGTGTTGATGCTGGTCACGTCGCTGGCGCTGGTGGCGGCCTTCGTCTCCGCCTGCTGGCTGCGGCGCGCGGGAGCGGTGGCGGTGTGGGTCGGGCTGCTCGCCTACGTCGGGCCGCTCGGCTACATGGCGATGATCAACGGCGAGAGTCCGCTCATCGCGATGGGCTTGTTCGGAGTACCGCCGCTCTTCGGCGCCGTCCCGCTGACGTTCCTGGCGGGGGCGCCGCCGCAGCAGGCCGCACGTTGACTTTCGGATTCTTGGGGGTCGCGGCGCTTGCCGACCCCCAAGAATCCGAAAGTGGATCAGAACAGTCGCCGAACGTCACGGTGGCTGCGGCGCCCGCGGTGACCGTGCCGCCAGCGCGAACCCCGCCAAGGTGGTGCCGATCGTCGTGAATGGAGTCATGCCTCCAGGCTCCCAGGCCCCTGGCCGCGCCGGAATCCGGCGAACCTGAGCAACGTCTCGGGGTGAGCCCCAATCCGGATCGCGGTGGGCTCCGAACATGTGGTGATCACGGGCCCGAGGCCCGGCGCGCGCGCAACCGCACCGTCCGCATGACGTCCCTGGAGGGGAAACCTCATGTCTGTACGTCGACCACTATTCGCTACGGCGACGGTCGCGGCGCTGTTCGCAGGCGCCGCGCTCCTCGCCCCGCAGACGGTTGGGGCTTCGAGCCACCGCGAGGCGCCGCTCATCTCGGCCGACCCGCAGCTCGACAACACCGACACGTACGCGTTCGTCAGCCCTGACCGTCCTGACACCGTGACCCTGATCGGCAACTGGACCGGCCTGCAGGAGCCCAACGGCGGGCCGACCTTCTACCCCTGGGCGGAGAAGACCGCCTACGACATCAACATCGACAACGACGGCGACGCGCGCGCCGACATCACCTACCGCTGGACGTTCAAGAACCGGTACCGGAACAAGAACACGTTCCTGTACAACACGGGCGTCGTCACCTCGCTCGACGACCCCGACCTGAACTTCCGCCAGTTCTACAAGCTGGAGAAGATCACCGAGTCCGGGAGGACGACGCTGGTCCGCAACGGCCGCGTCGGGCCGTCGCGGGTCGGCCCCGCGTCCATGCCGAACTTCGGCGGCCTCGTGCAGCAGGCCATCACGCCCGTGCCCGGCGGCGGCAAGACGTTCGCGGGCCAGGCCGACGAGTCGTTCTTCCTGGACCTGCGCGTGTTCGACCTGCTCTACGGCGGAAACCTGTCCGAGGTCGGCCAGAACACGCTTCGCGGCTACAACGTCAACTCGCTCGCGCTGCAGGTGCCGAAGAGCGAGCTGGCGCTGCTGCGCAACTCGACGCGCAACCCGGTGATCGGGATCTGGAGCACCACGTCCCGGCCAAGGTTCCAGGTTGTCGGTCAGAACAACACACGGCAGTACGCCGGTGACCTGGCCCAGGTGTCCCGGCTGGGCATGCCGCTGGTCAACGAGGTTGTCATCCCGGTCGGCAAGAAGGACGAGTTCAACGGCACGAAGCCGGTGGACGACGCCAAGTTCCTGCCGTTCGTCACCAACCCCGAGGTGCCGCGGCTGATCGAGCAGATCTACATGATCCCGGCGCCGAAGACGCCGCGTAACGACCTCGTCGAGGTGTTCCTCACGGGCGTCTGCAAGGCGTGCGGGCCGGTCCAGGCCGACCTCAACTCGCAGCTGCTCAACAAGGACGTGGACCCGAAGAAGTTCCGCCCGAGCGAGCAGCTCCGGCTGAACATGTCGGTGCCGCCTACCGCCAAGCCCAACCGGCTCGGCGTGGTCGGCGGCGACCTCGCCGGCTTCCCGAACGGGCGCCGGCTGGCCGACGACGTCATCGACGTGACCCTGCAGGCGGCCGAAGGTGTGCTGCTCCCTGGCGCCCCGGACGCGGTCAAGGGCCTCGGTGACGGGGTGGACGCCAACGAGAAGCCGTTCGGCAACTCCTTCCCGTACATCGCGCTGGCCAACGGCAAGTCCGTCAACGAGAGCTGAGTTCCGCGCCTGCCGCACCCTCCCCGCTCCCGAGTTGTGGAGTTTCGAGGGTGCGGCGGGCCGCACCACCCTCGAAACTCCACACCTCAACGGAGGGGAACCATGAAGCTCGTCGTGGGGGCCGCCGCGCTGGCGCTCGTGCTCGCGGGATGCGCGTCGGCTGACGCCGAAGAACTGCCCAAGGCGGACGAGTTCCGCGCCGGTACCTGCCGGCAGGCCGCCGAGCCGGTGCTGGCTCTGGCCCGCATCGCCGAACACAACGACGGCGCCAACGGCGTCTCGATGTCCGACCGGCAGGAACTCGCCACGCACCAGAAGACGCTCAAGGCCATCAAGCCCGAGGCCGAGCTGGCGACGCCGCTGACCGAGCTGATCACGGCGATCGGCTTCGTCCGGATCCGGCTCGACGGCAAGTCGTACGACCCGGCCCTGCTCCGCGACCTCGACGCCGCCCGCCGCGCCGTCCAGTCCCGCTGCACCTCCTGACCGAACAGACCTGTCCGTGCAGCACGTCGACGCCCGGTACGCCAGGTTCGAGCGGCGCTGGGATGATGTGGTGCGTATGGTCGGGGTCGAGGTCGCGCAGGTACGGCGTCTGTACCTCGTCGGTGGCGGGCTGACGTTTGCGGAGGGCCGGATGGGCGTCGATCAGATCCTGGCGGTGAAGCCCGGGCGGACCGGGGCGAGCGGGATGCCGGCCGTCCGGTGACGTTCCTCGTCACGGCGCTCGCGGTCGCCGCCGTCCTCGCCGTCACGTTCGCGATCGCGCTCAAGGTCGGCCGGCACAGCGTCATCGACGTCGCGTGGGGGTTGGGTTTCGTCGCGGTGGCGGTGGTCGGCTACTTCCTGTTCGACGGCGACCCAGCGACGCGACTCCTGGTCACGGTGCTCGTGACGGTGTGGGGCGTGCGGCTCGCGGTCCACATCGGACTCCGCGCGCGGGGGCACGGTGAGGATGCCCGGTACGTCAAACTGCTGTCCCGCGCCACCGGCAACCGCACCCTCTATGCGCTCAAGACCGTGTACCTGCCCCAGGGTCTGGCGCTCTGGTTCATCTCGCTGCCGGTGCAGTTCGCGCAGCGCGAGCCGGACGGGCTGAACTGGATCTCCTGGTTCGGCGTCGCCGTCTGGGCGGTCGGGTTCGCGTTCGAGGCGATCGGCGACTGGCAGCTCACGCGGTTCAAGGCCGACCCGGCGAATCGCGGCCGCGTGCTCGACACCGGACTGTGGCGATACACACGCCACCCGAATTACTTCGGTGACGCGTGCGTCTGGTGGGGCATTTTTCTCGTCGCTGCCGCGCATTTCCCCGGTTGCCTGACGGTCCTGTCGCCGCTGCTGATGACGTACACGTTGATGAAGGTCACAGGGAAGCCCGTTCTTGAGCGGCAGCTCGGCGAGAAGCCCGGGTACGCCGAGTACATTCGGCGCACGAGCGGATTCATCCCGCTTCCGCCGCGATCTCCATAGAACGGGGGCATTCCGTGCTCAAGCCCGGCGACCTCGCACCGGACTTCCAGCTTCCCGACGAGAACGGCATCCTGCGCGAGCTCCGCGTGCTGCTGCGGGAGAGCCCCGTGGTGCTGTTCTTCTACCCCGCCGCGATGACCGCCGGCTGCACCGCCGAGGCGTGCCACTTCCGCGACCTCGCGCAAGAGTTCAAGGAGGCCGGCGGCCAGCGCGTCGGCATCAGCCTCGACGCGATCGCCAAGCAGCGCCAGTTCACCGAGCAGCACGCGTTCGACTATCCGTTGCTGTCCGACTCGGACGGCACGGTTGCGCGGGCGTACGGCGTCAAGCGGAAGCTGTCGTTCCTTCCAGTCAAGCGTGCGACGTTCGTGATCGGTCGGGACCAGAAGGTGATCGACGTGATCACCAGCGAGATGCGGATGGCCGTCCACGCCGACCGCGCGCTCGCGGCCCTCGCTCGCGCCTGACGCGCCCGCGCTGGCCCGGCCCGGGGCCGGCCCGGGCCGCCCGCCGGGCCGAATCGGACTTGCGGGGAAGCCGTGCCTATACCGGGCGCGCGTGCCCCGGTTTGCACCGCAAGTCCGATTCGGGTTGGCGGGGCCAAGGGTGCGGGTCGCGCAGAGGGCCGGTCGTGCGGGGCGGGGTCGTGGGCACGGTCGTGCAGGGCCGCGCCGAGGGCACGGTCGTGCAGGGTCGCGCAGAGGGCCGGTCGTGCGGGGCGGGGTCGTGGGAAGGATGCGCGTCGCTGGCGCCGAGTCGAATATGCTGCCGCGTGGCCTGGATCTCGAAGACCGCTCGGCTCCTCGCCGTCGGCTCTGCTCTCGTCGTTGCGTTCATCGTCGCGCCGCTGCCGAACCTTCAGGCGTCCGAGACGCCGCGCGTGCCCTGGGTCGACGCCTGGGGTGCCGCGCCGCACTCGTCCGCCGCCGAGACGGCCCCGCCGTCCTTTCAGAACCGCACGCTGCGGATGATCCTGCGGCCGCACGCCGGCGGCACTTCCGTGCGGATCCGGCTGTCGAACACGTTCGGGAGCCAGTCGGTGCGGTTCGGTCGCGTGCGGGTGGCGGTACGCAACACAGGCGCGGCGCTGGTCCCGAGCACGAACCGCCCGGTCCTCTTCGGCGGCGCCAACGCGGTCACGGTGGCGGCCGGCGCGGAGGTCCAGAGCGATCCGCTCGCGTTTGCGGTGCGAGCTGGTCAGGACCTCGCCGTGAGCATGTTCGTACCCGGCAGCACCGGCGTCGCCACCTGGCACCGTAGCGCGCTCCAGACCAGCTACGTCTCCGTCCCTGGTGACCACGCCGGCAACAACAGAGCCACTCCATATTCGACGACCACGCCGCACTGGTTCTTCGTCTCGGCGGTGAGCACCCATGCCCCGAAGGTCCCTGGCGCGATCGTCACCCTTGGCGACTCGATCACCGACGGCAGCGGATCCACCGGCAACACCAACCGGCGCTGGCCCGATGTGCTGTCGAACCGGCTGATCGCACGGCATGGCCCGGTGGCGCCGTCGGTCGTCAACGAGGGGATCGCCGGGAACAAGGTCGTCACGCACTCCCCGCGCAACGGCCAGAGCGCGGTGGCGCGGCTCGACCGCGACGTACTCGACCGCAACGGGCTGAGCCACGTCGTACTGCTGGAGGGGATCAACGACATCCGCGCGGGTTCGAGCGCCGCGGACATCGTCGCCGGCTACAACCAGATCATCGACCGCGTGCATGCCCGGGGGGCCAAGATCTACGGCGGCACCCTCCTGCCGTTCAAGGGCACGACGGGGTACAGCCCGGCGCTGGAGCAGGCACGCACGGACGTCAACATCTGGATCCGCACCAGCGGCCGCTTCGATGGCGTGATCGACTTCGCCGACGCCGTCCGCGACCCGGCCGATCCGCTGAAGCTGCGCGCCGACTACGAGCGGCCCGACCACCTGCACCCCAACGATGCCGGCTACGCGGCGATGGGCAACGCCGTCGACCTGGCACTGTTCGAGGCGAGGATCGACCGCCGCGTCACGCGGCCGGCCTTCGGCTGACGCTCAGGCCCGCCCTCGGCGCTATCGGGTGAATGCCGGGCGGTGGGTCCCCCTTGGAGGTCCGCCCGTCCGATGTGGTGATACGGACACGACGGGCACAGCATCGCCCGGCGCAGATCGTCAGCGCCGGGCGAGTTCACTGCTTCGCATACGTCACCGCATCGCGCTGGCCTCGCGGCCGTGCACGATAAGCGCGTAGATCACGAACACGTCGAGCGTGATGATGATCAGCGACCAGACTGGGTAGGCGGACAGGAAGGCGAAGTTGACAAGGGCGTTCAGCGCGACGAGGCCGACCCCGACGACACGGGCCCAGGTCTGCCCGGCCATTGCGCCGACACCGGTGGCAGCGATGAGGATGCCGAGGAGCAGGTGCACCCAACCCCAGGTCGTGTAGTCGACGCTGACGACGAGGTCGTTGGAGCCGACGACGTAGTACTCGTCCTTGAATATTCCGATGAGGCCGTTGATCGCGCTGAAGCAGCCGATCATGAACATCATCACGCCGGCGAAGATGATCCAGCCGACCCAACCCGTCATCTCCGGCCCTCGTCCGTGGGCGGCGTCCGCTGCCGTCCGGCCCTGCATATCCGTCATGGCGCAGTTCCCTTCGAAGCGACTGGGAATCCTGGCAAGAGTGTCTCCTGACCGGTGGCCGGCGGATTCACCCGCGGCGGGTGAGTTCACAGCAGGTCGTGCTCGCGGGCCCTGACGATGGCTTCGCGCCGGTTCGTGGCGTCGAGCTTGCGGTACAGCGTGCGCAGGTGGGACTTGATCGTGTTGACGGACAGGCAGAGGTCCTGCGCGATCTCGTCGTTCGTCATCATCGACGGGAGGTAATGCAGGACAGCCGCCTCACTCTCGGTGAGCGCCGGGACGGCGCGATCCGGTCGGTGGGGGACGACGGACTGGGACTCGAAGTGGTGCAGGAGCACCGCACGAACGTGCCAGTGTGGACCGTCCGGCGGGATCATCACCGTGAGCAGCGAGCGGATGCTGCGGCCCGCGTCGACGAAGACCCGCAGCAACTCCTCGGGCTCGGCCAGGGTCAGCGCGTGTTCGAGGTGCTTTCTGGCCACAGCGGGTGCGCGGAGCCGGCGCTGGGCGGAGGCCGCGACCAGATGCGCTCCGACGGTGTCGAGCAGCCGGGTCTCCGCGGTCGTTCCCTCCAGGCAGGGCGTCACGACGTCCAGCGCGCCGGCCAGGTCCCCCTCGGCGAGCCGGAACTGGCCCGTCGCCACCGCGCTGATCGCGAGATCGGGGACCGGTTGTTCGGCCAGGGCTCGGTTCAACTGCTGGCGGGCGGCGTCCAGCTGCCCCTGTCGTAGCAGGATCTCGGCCTCGAACAGGTCGGCGCGGTGCCGGATGTGTGGACTCAGTCCGGCGTTGTGCCGGCGTGCCGCGGCGAGCACGCGGCGTGCTGCGGGGTATCGGCTGCGCGCGATCAGGATCCGGGCTCGGATCAGGGCGGCGGCCGCTCCCAGGGGCAGTTCGCCGCCGTCGCCCGGGCACGAGCCGCCGGAGCCGAAGTCCGGCCGCTCAAGGAGAGACCAGGCCTGGTCCAAGCGATCACGCTCCACCCAGATAAGGGCCCGGGTGAGATCGAGCAGCCCCGCCGGGCCAGTGCCCTCGTCGAGCGTGGAGATCGTCGCCTCGGCCACTGCGAGCCTGCCCTCGGTCGCGTTGACGAGGGCATGCCAGGCACTCGCCAGCTCCCAACTGGAGGCTGGCGCGCCCGCCAGGTGGGGCAGCGCCCGTTCGAGCACCGTCCTTGCCGCGACGGCCTCCCCGTTCGTGATATGCGCCATACCGAGGCGGAACGAGAGTGCACCCAGCGCCGCCTGGTCATGGGGGAGCATCGCCACGGTGGTCGCCCGATCGAGCGTCCTGTGTGCCAGGTCCATCTGCTCGCCAACGCTGAACCCGCGCAGGCTGGCCTGGAAGAGCCGGAGTTCCGCATAGATGAGCGCCTGGTGAAGGTCGCCCTCGGGACCGAGTTCGGCGGTCTGCCCGGCGATGCGGAGATACGGCTCCGCTCCGTCGGCGTCGGCCATCCGCAGCCTGGCGTGCGCGTGGACGGCCGCCAGCGCGGGGTCACCGCTGACCTGGTCGTCCGGAAAGGACCGGAGCAGCGGATCGAGGTCGCCGACCCGGCCGTCGGCCAGCATGCGATGACCGTGCTCGGTGAGCAGGCTGGTCGCGAGATCGGTGTCGTCGGCAGCCACCGCGGCGCGTAGTGCCTCCGCGTACCACTCCTGCTGGGCGTAGTAACGCGCGGCACGGGTGTGCAGGAGCGACGCCTCGCGCGGCATGACGCGGTTCAGTTCGGCGCGGAGGAAGTCCCGCAGCAGCCGGCGGTACCGGAAGCAGGTCCGTTGCGGATTGAACGCGGTGACCAGGGCGTTCTGGCGTTCCAGCCGGTCGAGGTCGTGTGCGCCGTGCTGGTCGCCGGTCAGCGCGTCGGCGAGCGCCCCGGTCAGCTCGTCGACGACACACGTTCGCAGCAGGAAGGTGCGCGACTCGGCGGACTGCGCGTGCAGCACCTCGTCGTTCAGATAGTCCGCGACAATGCGGGCATCGCCGCCGAAGTCGGCCATGGAGCGGGATCCAGGTGGCTGGTCCTGCCACCACAGGCTGGCCAGCCGCAGCCCGGTGATCCACCCCTCCGCGCGCTCCAGCGCCAGCGCGGTGTCGCCGTCGCTTATCTCCAGCCCGAGAAGGGCGAAGAGCTGCCTGGCCTCGGCCGGGGTGCAGGCCAGGTCGTCGAATCCGATGTCGATCAGGTCACCGGAGACGCGCAGGCGGGCAAGCGGGACCGCCGGCTGTTCGCGGCCGGACAGGACCAGCCGCAGCGGCGCAGGGGCGTGCCGGAGCAGCGTTTCCAGGCCGTGCAGCACGGCGGCTCCGCGCAGTTCGTGTACGTCGTCGAGCACGAGCACGACCGGTTCGGCCAGCTGAGCTGCGGCGTCGACGACGCGGGCCGCGAACGTGTCGTCGACGGTGTCAGGCACGGCGAGCCGAGCCAGCGGCCGACCGGCGAGACGCAGGGACTCCACGAGGTAGGACCAGAAGATGCGCGGATCGTTGTCGTCCTGGTCGAGTGAGAGCCAGGCGACCCGCGGCGCACGGCTCATCTTCAGCCAGGTGGCCAGCAGGACCGTCTTGCCCGAGCCGGCCGGGGCGTCCAGCGCGGTGACACGGTGTTCGGTGGCGGAGCTGACCTTGGTCAACAGCCGCGACCGTCGCAGGACCGGCCCGGCCGCCTCGGGAGGAACGAGCTTGTCGTGGAGCAGGCTCTGGCTTCTGCGTCCGTTGACGCCGTCCGGGTAGCGGGTGGCAAGGGTAGACATGGCCGCCCCCTGCCTGTCGATGACCCTGTGTACAGCCACCTTCACCCTTCGACAGGTTCTGAAGCAATGTCTTGCGCGAATCTGGGGTCACCCGCGACGGATGAGGTTTGCCGCGCCGCGTCTCGGGAGTCTCGGTAGGGGGCGGTGGCGAGGAGCCGGGAGGTCGGTGCTGATGAGCGGATCAGTCACTAACGGGAACCGTGCGCTGCGGTGTGATGCGTGATCGACCCGTGCCCGACGATTCCGCGTGGGTCGCCGTGGTGCCGCGCGAGGCGCTGTTCGCGCTCGGCCGGTTCGCCGTCGAGGAGGCGGCACGGCCGGACGTCCTACTGCTCGTGCGCGAGGGGATAGCTGAGCGGTTCGCAGCCTTCGCCGAGAAGGAGGGCGCACGTTTCCTTCACGACGCCGTCGCGTACGGCATCGACGTCCTCGGCTTCGCTCCCGATCCGTGGGTGTTCGAGCTCGTCCAGGGGGTGCTCGGTGCAGCACCGCCGCCCGCCGGGGCGATGACTCACTTCGAGCAGGTCGTCCACGCCCTGTTCGTCGACCGGCTGTGCCGGGGCAGCGCACCGCCGGGCCGGTTCGACCTGTCCGCCGGCGGGGGCGGTGTCACGCTGGACCAGGTGGTGCGGACACTGATCGCCAACCGGCTGCTCGCACCGCAGGACCGGGTCGCGGTGGCGCTCTCTGCCTCGGTGCCGGACGAACTGGGCGCCCACGGATTCGACCTGATCGAAGTCGTCGTGGACCCCGACGACCAGCAGTTCCCGGACGCCGAGATCGACAAGCTTGCGGACCCGACCGTCAGGGCGTTCTTCCTCACGAACCCGCCAGGCGCGGAGCTGCGACCGATCAGGTCGCGGACCATCCGTCGCATCGAGTCGATCGTGCGCGGAGAGCATCCGGACCTCGTCATCGTCGCGGACGAGAGCCCGGGGACCTTGGTCGGCGGGTTCCGTTCGTTGGCCGCGACCCTGCCCGCCACCGTGGTGTCCGTGTACACGTTCGGCCGGCACTTCGACGCGCCCGGCTGGCAGCTCGCGGTCGTCGCCCTCCACCACGACAACGTCCTCGACTGCCTGATCGCCGAGTTCCCCGATGACGTCCGGGCGGAGGTGAACGGGCGGTACGGCGGCGAGTCCCTGACGTTCGTCGAACGGATGGCCGCCGAGAGCAGGTCCAGCGGGCTCTCGCTCCCGCAGCAGACGCAGCTGAGCCTGTTCGCGCTGTACCTCCTGACCGACGCTAACCGGCGCTCGGTTGCTCGACCTTCGTAGGGGCCAACTGCGCGGTGTCCAGCGCCGGCGACTTCGCTGGGGGAGCGGGCCCGGCGCCGATGAAGTTGTTGATCCACCGGGTGTCGGGGTCGATGTCGACCAGAAGCGCCCTGGTGAGCAGGGTGAGGGGGATGGCGAGCAGGGCGCCGAGCGCGCCGAGTGCCCACGCCCAGAACGTCAGCGCGAGGAACGTGGCAGTCACCGAGAGCCCAACGGCGTCCCCGACCACCTTCGGCTGGATGAGCGACTGGATCACGAAGTTGACCACGCTGTAGACGACGATCACCGTGAGCATCATCTGCCAGCCGCCTTCGAGCAGGCCCAGCAGGGCCGGCGGGACGAGGCCGATCACGAAGCCGACGTTCGGGATGTAGTTGGTGATGAACGACAGCAGGCCCCACAGGATCGGGAGCGGGATCCCGATGAGCGCGAGCGCCACCGAGTCGAAGGCTGCCACGATGAGGCCGAACACAGTCGACACGACCAGGTACTTGCGGGTGCCGTGGGCGAACGCCGTCAGCGCCGTCACCACGTCGGGCCGCGCGCCCGACACGGCCGCGAGCCGCTGGCCGTAGCCGGCGGCGTCGATGCCCATGAAGAACACCAGCGCGAACACGAAGAAGACGTTCGAGAACACGCCCGCGACGGCGCCGAGCACGTCGGTGAGTGCGTCGAGCACCGCGTTGAGGTCGAACCCTTCTGCGACGGTGCTGGCCTCCTCGGAACCGATACCCAGCTCCTGGAGCCGCTGCTGGAACGATGCGCCGAGTTCCTCTGCACGGTCCGCGTACTGCGGGAGCGTCGTGGCCAGGCGCGCCACGGACACGGCCAGGGTCAGTGCGAGACCGATCAGTATCGCGTAGAGCACAACCATGGTGGCGACGGTGGCGACCCACCGTGGGACCCCGCGCGCCTCCAACCGGGTCTGCACCGGGCTCACCGCGATCACCAGCATCAGCGCGAGGAAGACCGGGCCGAGGATGCCGGCCAGCTCCCGGATCCCGGCGACGGTGATGACGAGACCCGCGATACCCAGCAGGACGACGACGCCTCGCGGAAGCGCGTGCGATCTGGGCGAGCTCGGATCCTCCGTCATGGGATCAGCCTCCCTGCGAACTGCTGGATCGTGCCGCGCTCCCAGAGAACGGAGTTGACCAGGGCCGCGGCGACGTGCAACAGCTGGCTGCCGAGTCCGAACGCGCCTGGGACCACGATGTCCAACGGGTGCCTGCGGTGCTTCACCCCTCGGGGATGATGTCCCTGCGGTGCGACGCTGCCTAGCCTGCTGCGGCGATCCCGAGGAAGGAGCCGCTATGGCCACCTTGACCGTATGGAAGTTCCCGACCGCGCAGGGGGCGGAACAGGCCGAGCACACCGTCGAGACGCTGGCGAAGCAGGAACTCGTCACCCTTCACGACGCGGCGATCGTCTCCTGGCCGGAGGGGGCCAAGAAGCCGAAGACCCGCCAGCTGCGCAGCCTCACCGGTGCTGGGGCCATGGGCGGGATGTTCTGGGGCATGCTGTTCGGCCTGATCTTCTTCATTCCCCTCATCGGCGCGGCGATCGGCGCCGCCGCGGGCGCCCTGAGCGGTTCCCTCACCGATGTCGGGATCGACGACGACTTCATCAAGTCGGTGCGGGAGAAGGTCACCCCGGGCACGTCGGCGCTGTTCCTGCTGACCAGTGGCGCGGTCATGGACAAGGTTCGCGACGCGTTCCAGGGTCAGGAGATGGAGCTCATCCAGACCAACCTGTCGAACGAGCAAGAGGCGAAGCTGCGCGAGGTCTTCTCTGAGGAGTGAGCCCGGTCAGGGTGCGGGCAGCTCGTCGAGCATGGCCAGCATCTGGGTGATCTGCGCGCTGCGGGACTTGTCGATCCGGTCGGCCATCGCCTTGGCGTGCGCGTGCGCGCCGCCGGCCGTCTCGGACCGGGCCATCTGGATTGCGTCGTCCTGATGGGCGATGAGCATGTTGAGGAACGCGCGGTCGAAGTCGTCGCCCGACTTGGCCTTCACCGAGCGGATCTCGATGTTGCTGGTACCGGGCATGCCGCCGTGCGCCGCGTGTGTGCCGGCGTCGGCTGTGGGCGGCTTGCCCCAGGTGCGCAGCCAGCCGGCCATCGTCTGCCGCTCGGCGGTCTGGGTGGTCTCGACCGCGGCGGCGAGCGTCTTCACGTCGGGATGTCCGGCGCGGGTGGCCGCGAGCCTGGCGATCTCGATGCCCTGCCCATGGTGGGCGACCATCATCTGCGCGAACATCACGTCCGCGTCGTTGGGAGCGCTGGGCGCGAGGCTGGTGGTCGAGGACGGTGGCGGTGCCGCCGCAGGCTCGGCTTCTTGCCCGCATCCGCTCACGCCGAGGACCAGCACGACCAGCACCGTACCGAGATAGCGCATCGCTGACCTTCCTTGCTGCCCGGTCGTGCGGTCGCACTTTTCCGGCCTACGGCACGGATAAGTGCGACCGCACCGGGTGGTGGGCGCCAAGCAACGTCTTTCAGACCTGTAGCCAGAGCGCGGCGACGTTCGGCGGCTCCCAGCCCGGCAGCGAGGTGTGCGCCTGCCGGCACCGGTAGGAGAGGCCGTTGTACGTCACCTGCGCGCCTACGGCGTAGGGCGTGTACGCCGCCCACGTGCCGCCCGGCTGCGGGCCGGGGGTGGGGCTCGACGTCGGGTTCGGGGTGGGGCTGGTGGTCGGCTGAGGTTGCGGGTCGGGGTTGCCGCCGCCGAAGTTCACGTCCGAGCAGGTGTAGAACGCCTCGTTGCTGCCGTTGAAGCGCTGCCAGATCGAGTAGATGACGTGGCGCCCGCTCCGGCTTGGGATGTTGACGTTCCACGACCACGTCGGGTTGTTCTGGGTGTACGACGCGAGCTGCACGAGGTCACTCCAGCGCAGCGGCTGCGTCGGGCTCCATCCGGCCCGCGTGATGTAGAACGTGAACGTGCCGTACAGGTGCGGCGCGGTGGCGTGGTAGGTCAGCGTGCGGCTGCCGGCGGAGATGCTGGTGGCGGGCCAGTCGGCGCGCGCAAGGTCCAGGCCGCGGTACTTGCTGCGGCCGGCGCTGCAGAGCTGACCGTCCGGGATGATCTGCTGGTGGCGCCCGCCCGCTTCGAGCTGCGAGACCTCGTTCCAGTCGTAGAGGGCCTGGGTGCCCCCGGCCGCGACAGCAGCTGCGCATGCTGCCGAGTCCGGGGACTCCGGCCCCTCCTGCCAGCACTTGTAAACGCGGCTGAACGGGCTGTTCATCGTGCCGTGTGCGGTTGCGGGGCTCGCCGGAAGTACGGCGACGAGGATCGGTACGGCGGTGAGCGCGGCTATCGCCAGCGCGGCTCTTTGTCGTAGCTTCATCGGGTCTCTCCCAGCACGGGACGAAGAGGACTAGACCAATGAGGTCTAGACCACGAGTATCGCCAGGGTGGGTTCGGCAGGTCTAGACCCTTGCCTCATAAGGAACGATTAACTTCACCGTCGCGGATCGGACAGCAAGGTTCTTACCGCGCGAAGCGGTCAGCTGAGCAGCGTGGATCCTGCGTATTCGCGCACGTCACCGACCGGCCGGTCCAGCGCGGCGAGCGCGGCGAGGTAGCCGTCGCCCGGGGTCAGGTCGTGGAGCTGGAACCGCGCCGACGCCCCCGGGCGGCCGATCCACGCGGCCAGCTGCGGCGGCGCGTCGAGGCCCGTGACGGTGAGCGCGTTCAGCGGGACCTGCAGACCCTCACCGGTGGCCTTGAGGACAGCCTCCTTGCGGGTCCAGTAGGTGAGGAAGGCGCGCAACCTCCCATCGGCGGCCACGCCGGCCAGCTCGGACGCCTCCTTCTCCGCCAGCACCGTCTCGGCGAGCCCGTCCAGGTCGAGGGTGGGGCGCAGCTCCTCGACGTCGACGCCGACCTCGACGCCTCGCGTGACGGCGAACGCGACCCGGTCCCCGGAGTGCGACAGGGAGAACCGCAGCTCGCTGCCGGTGATCTGCGGCTTACCGTGCGGGCCGGCGCAGTGCAGGCAGGTGCGCTCGAACCGGATGCCCTCCGGGTCTGTGCCGATATGCGCGGCGAGCACCAGCCGGGCCAGCGCGTAGGCGACGGTCATGCGGTGCCGGTCGGCGGGCCGGAGCAGGCGCTCACGACGCTGCAGCTCGTCGGGCGCGAGCAGGGCAGCGTGCCAGCCGCGGGCTTCGGCCGGTACGGCCCACCACACCTGGCACTCACCGTCCGGCAGCTCCGGGACCGTCTTCGTCGGTGACCAGGCTTCCACGGCGACGATTCAACACCGTCGCGTCGACACGCGCCCTGTGACCCCAGGCACGATGCCGGATTCCAGGGTTAACACCAGGTAAACTCCCTCCTCGGCGCAGGGGGGACCGTTGCGCCAGAGTGAGCCCGAGTGGCTCGACGGCTGCGGCGAAAGGCCCGTTCAGCCGGAGGACGCTGAATCGACCCGCACCGGAGGACCAGATATGCGCGCGTGCCGTGCCCGCGTCAAGGCGACGCGGAGGCCCGCATGACGACCGCCGTCGACGAAAGACTGATCGGAAGCCTGCTCGACACGCTCGAATCCGAGCTGCTGTCGGAGGCCGTGTACTCCTCGGGCGACGCTCCGGCGCCCCGCACGCTGCTCGACATCCTGCGGCAGACCACGCGCCGCCACCCCACCGCCGCCGCGATCGACGACGGCACGACGGTCCTGACGTACCGCGCTCTCGACGGCGAGGTCGAGGCGTTGCGGCGCCGGCTGGCCGAGGCAGGCGTCGGCGCCGGCGACCGGGTCGGCGTACGGGTCGCCGTCCGGCACCGCCGATCTCTACGTCGCGATCCTCGCGGTGCTCGCGGCCGGCGCCGCGTACGTGCCGGTCGACGCCGACGACCCGGACGAGCGCGCCGAGCTGGTCTTCACCGAGGCCGGCGTGTGCGCGGTTCTCGGCGACGGTCGAACGCTGACGATGCGCGCGGAGCCTGGCGGCCGGCCTGGCACGCCCGGGCTGGACGACGACGCCTGGATCATCTTCACCTCCGGGTCCACCGGCAAGCCGAAGGGCGTCGCCGTCAGCCACCGCGCCGCCGCCGCGTTCGTCGACGCCGAGTCGCGCATGTTCCTGGCCGACGAGCCGATCGGCCCCGAGGACCGGGTTCTCGCCGGCCTCTCGGTCGCGTTCGACGCGTCCTGCGAGGAGATGTGGCTGGCCTGGCGGTACGGCGCGTGCCTGGTGCCGGCGCCGCGGTCGCTCGTGCGCACCGGCATGGATCTCGGCCCGTGGCTGGTCGAGCAACGAGATCACGGTCGTCTCGACCGTCCCGACGCTGGCCGCGCTCTGGCCCGCCGACGCGCTCGACGAGGTACGCCTGCTGATCTTCGGCGGCGAGGCCTGCCCGCCCGAGCTGGCCGAGCGCCTGGCCGTCGAGGGTCGCGAGGTGTGGAACACGTACGGGCCCACCGAGGCCACCGTCGTCGCCTGCGCCGCCCAGCTCACCGGCGAGGGGCCGGTCCGCATCGGCCTGCCGCTCGACGGCTGGGAGCTGGCCGTCGTCGACTCCCTGGGCGACGTCGTCCCGATGGGGGAGACGGGCGAGCTGGTGATCGGCGGCGTCGGGCTCGCGCGCTACCTCGATCCCGAGAAGGACGCCGAGAAGTACGCGCCGCTCGCGTCGATGGGTTGGGCCCGGGCGTACCGCAGCGGTGACCTGGTCCGCGCCGAGCCCGAGGGGCTGGTGTTCGTCGGCCGGGCGGACGAGCAGGTCAAGCTCGGTGGTCGCCGGATCGAACTCGGCGAGGTCGACGCAGCCCTGCAGGCGCTGCCGAGCGTGGCCGGCGCCGCCGCGGCGGTCCGGCGCACCAAGGCCGGCAACCAGCTGCTCGTCGGGTACGTCGTTCCGGTTGAGGGCTTCGACCAGGCCGACGCCGTGGAGACGCTGCGGGAGACGCTGCCCGCCGCGCTGGTGCCGCTGATCGCCGTCGTGGACACGCTGCCGACCCGCACGTCCGGCAAGGTCGACCGGGCGGCGCTGCCCTGGCCGCTGGCCGACCGGCGACGGCTCGTCCGCCTTCGCGGGGATCGAGGCGTGGCTGGCCGAGCAGTGGAGCGAGATTCTCGGCACCCCGCCGGCCAGCGCGGACGCCGACTTCTTCGCCTGCGGTGGCGGCAGCCTGGCCGCCGCGCAGCTCGTGTCGCTGATCCGCACCCGGTACCCGAGCAGCTCGGTGAGCGACATCTACCAGTACCCGACGCTGGGTGCTCTGGCTTCCCGGCTGTCCGAGTTCGACGCCTCCGAGGCGGTCGTCCGCGTTGTGGCGCCGACCTCCCGGCGCGCCGGGCTCGTGCAGGTGCTGGCCATGCTGCCGCTGCTCACACTCGTCGGCCTGCGCTGGTCGGTCGTGCGTGGCGGCGCTCGGCAACCTGACCGGCTGGGTGCCGGCTGTCTCGTGGTGGTGGATCGGCCTCGGCTGGCTGGGGCTGATGAGCCCGCCGGGTCGGCTCGCGATCGCCGCCGGTGGCGCGCGGCTGCTGCTGCGCGGCGTGAAGCCCGGCCGGTACGCGCGGGGCAGCGGCGTGCACCTGCGGCTGTGGGCCGCCGAGCGGCTCGCCGAGATGAGCGGCGCGACCAACCTCTCCGGCATCTGGCTCACGTACTACGCCCGCGCGCTCGGCGTGAAGATCGGGCCCGGCGTCGACCTGCACTCGCTGCCGCCCGTCACCGGCATGCTCAAGCTGGGCAAGGGCGCCGCGGTCGAGCCCGAGGTCGACCTCTCCGGCCACTGGCTCGACGGCGACGAGCTCCACATCGGACGGATCCGGATCGGCGCCGGCGCCAGCGTCGGCTCTCGCAGCACGCTGATGCCCGGCGCGCGGATCGGCAAGAGGGCCGAGATCGCGCCCGGATCCTGCGTCACCGGCTCGGTGCGGGCCGGTCAGCGCTGCCTCGGGCGTGCCGGCGGTGCCGGACGGGAAGTCGGCGCGGCGCTGGCCCGACCGCCGTCCGGGCCGGGTACGCCGGTGGACCGTCGCCTACGGCATCACGTCGCTGGTGCTCGACCTCCTGCCTGCGCTGGCCGCTGTTCCCGGGCTGCTCGTTCTGTGGGTGGTCATGCAGGGCCGGGCGGACCTGACGATGGCCCTGCTCGGCGTGCCGGCGGCCACGGTCGTGGGCCTGGCGACGTACGCGCTGCTGATCCTCGTCGGGGTGCGGGCGTTCAGCCTCGGCCTGCGCCAGGGGTACCACCCGGTGCACGGGCGGGTCGCGTGGCAGGCGTGGGCCGTCGAGCGGCTGATGAACATGGCCCGCACCGGGCTGTTCCCCCTGTACGCGAGCCTGTTCACGCCGGTGTGGCTGCGCGCGCTGGGCATGAAGGTCGGCCGCCGGGTCGAGGCGTCGACCGTGCTCGCGCTGCCGTCGATGACCACCGTCGGCGACGGCGCGTTCCTCGCCGACGACACGATGGTCGCGTCGTACGAACTGGGCGGCGGCTGGCTGCGGATCGCCGCCGCGCGGGTCGGCAAGCGGGCCTTCCTCGGCAACTCGGGCATGACGGCGGCCGGGCGCGAGGTGCCGAACCGCGGCCTGGTCGGCGTGCTGTCCGCGACGCCGAAGGCGTTCAAGAAGGGCAGCTCGTATCTGGGCATGCCGCCCATGCAGCTGCCCCGGTCGGCGGAGGAGGGCGACGCGAGCCGCACGTTCAACCCGCCGCGCCGCCTGGTGCTGGCCCGGGCGCTGGTCGAGCTGTGCCGGGTCGTTCCGGTGATGTTCACGGTGGCGCTGGCGGTGCTCGTGCGTGGCCGGGCTGCTCGTGTGGGGGCCGCTGGCTGTCCGGTGCGCTGCTGCTCGGTGCCGGCCTGGTGGCGTGCCTGACCGCCAGCTTCGCGAAGTGGCTGCTGGTCGGGCGGTTCCGGGTGCAGGAGCAGCCGCTGTGGAGCTCGTTCGTCTGGCGTACCGAGCTGGCCGACACGTTCGTCGAGGTCCTCGCCGTGCCGTGGCTGGCCGGCGCGCTCGGCGGCACGCCGCTGATGAACCTCTGGCTGCGCACGCTCGGCGCGCGGATCGGCCGTGGCGCCTGGTGCGAGACGTACTGGCTGCCCGAGGCCGACCTCGTGACGCTTGGTGCCGGTGCGACCGTGAACCGTGGCTGCGTTGTGCAGACCCACCTGTTCCATGATCGGATCATGCGCATGGACACGGTCACCCTCGCCGACGGCGCCACCCTCGGCCCGCACGGCATCGCCCTGCCCGGTGTCACGGTCGGGTCCGGCGCCACGGTCGGCCCGGCGTCGCTCGTGATGCGCGGCGAGGACGTACCGGCCGGCACCCGCTGGCTCGGCAACCCGATCGCTGCCTGGCTCCCCCTGACGGAGGGGACCCGCCGCGGGTGAGTGCGAAGCGCGTGTCCCCGGCGCCCGAGCCAGGGGCGAGCACGTCGGCGGATGCCTACCTGCCCGCGCACGGTAACGGTGGTTACCGGGTCACGCGCTACGAGTTGGGGTTGGACTACCGCCCGGGTCCGGGCCGCCTCGCCGGCCGCGCGCTGCTGACGGCGGTGTCGCAGCAGGCGCTGTCGGCGTTCTCCCTGGACCTGGGCGTGTTCCGGATCGACCGCGTACTGGTCAACGGCAAGGCCGCCCGGTACACGCACGGCGCCGGCAAGCTGCGGATCAGGCCGGCGCGCGCGCTGCCGTCCGGGTCGCCGTTCACGGTCGAGGTCCGTTACGTCGGCACGCCGAGGCCGATCCGCACGCCCGACTGGGGCGACCTCGGCTGGGAGCTGCTCTCCGACGGCGCGCTGGTGGCGAGCCAGCCGATCGGGGCGCCGTCCTGGTTCCCGTGCAACGACTTCGTCCGCGACAAGGCCACGTACCGGATCGAGGTCACCGCGCCGTCGCCGTACACGGTGGTCGCCACCGGGACGCTCGCGTCCAAGCGCGTGCGGGGCAGCACGACCACCTGGGTGTACGAGCTCGCCTGCGAGACCCCCACCTACCTCGTGTCCGTCCAGATCGGCCAGTACGCACAGATCGACCACCTGGGCGGGCCGATCCCGCAGCGGGCGGCTTTTCCGCGCGCGCCTGCGTGCCTTGGTGGAGCACGACTTCGCGCGCCAGCCCGCCATGATGGCCGCGTTCTGCGGCTTCTTCGGGCCGTACCCGTTCGAGGAGTACCAGGTGGTCGTCACCGACGACGACCTGGAGATTCCCGTCGAGGCGCACGGGCTGTCCATCGTTCGGCGCCAACCACGTCGACGGGCGGCGCGGATCCGAGCGGCTGATCGCGCACGAGCTGGCGCACCAGTGGTTCGGCAACAGCCTCACGGTCGCCGGGTGGCGACACATCTGGCTCAACGAGGGGTTCGCCAAGTACGCGGAGTGGCTGTGGTCCGAGGCGTCCGGCGGCCTGTCGGCGGCCGTGCTCGCCAGCCGGTACTGGACCAAGATGGCTGCGTTGCCGCAGGACATCCGCATCGCCGACCCCGGTGCGAAGCGGATGTTCGACGACCGCGTCTACCACCGGGGCGCGTTGGCGCTTCACGCGCTCCGGACGATGCTCGGCGACGACCTGTTCTTCCGGCTGCTCCGCGAGTGGACCGCCACCTACCGGCGGCCGCGACGTCACGACCGAGGAGTTCATCGCGCTGGCGCAGCGGCACACGTCGCTGCCGCTGGACCGGTTCTTCACCATGTGGCTGCGCGAGACGAAGCTGCCGCCGCTGCCCTAGCGGGTTTCTGGCGCGATAGCGCCAAAATGATCGCCCAAACCGCAGTACGCTGGCGCGAGCCCACACGGGGCGGAAGCGGACGGTCGCGTTCAGTGATCCGGATCGTGCTCGGACAGAACGGCGCGTTGTTACGGGGAGCCCTCTCGGAGCTGCTCAACCGGGAGCCGGACCTCGACGTCGTCGCCGAGTTGGCGCGTACCCACGACGTACCCGGCGTGGTCGCACAGCACCGGCCCGACGTGGCGGTGCTCGACGCCGCCCTGCCGGGCGACGATCCGGTCGGTCACCTGTGCCGGACGGTGGACGAGTGCGCTCTGCTCGTGCTGCTGGATCCGGTGTCGCGGGCCGGGCTCGGGCGCACGCTCGTCCGGCTGGCTCCACGGGTGGGCCTGGTCGCCACCGAGGCCACGCCTGCCGAGTTCGTCACGGGTGTGCGGCAACTGGCGCGCGGCGAGGCCGTGCTGGATCCGCTGCTCGCCGTGGCCGCGCTCGGCGCCCAGGAGAGCCCGCTGACCAGCCGTGAGGCCCAGATACTGCGGCTCGTCGTGGACGGCGCTCCGGCGAAGGAGATCGCGGTGCGGCTCGCACTCAACGTCGGCACGGTCCGCAACCACCTGTCCCGGATCCTCGCCAAGATCGGCGCCCGCACCCGCATCGAAGCGGTGCGAAAGGCGCAGGACGCCGGCTGGATCTGACGCGCCCGCCGATCCGGGCGTGCGCGGTCCAATGTCGGCATGCCGACGTTGAGTGCGCGCTGCGGTAGCCAACGTCGGCATGCCGACATTGGCCCGACGGGCGCGGGCGCGGGCGGGGCGGGGGCGTGCGCGTCAGGCGGCGTGCGTCCAGCTGGCGGTCAGCTCGCGGTACAGCGGCGAGTCGGCGAGAAGCGTCCCGTGGTCTCCGAGCGCCACGTCGTCGCCGTCGAGTACCAGGATCCGGCGGGCACGCAGCGCCGAACTGATCCGGTGCGCGATCACGATCAGCGTGCCCGGCCGTGCGGCGAACGCCTGCTCGGCGACGCGCTCGGCGGCCGGGTCCAGGTGGCAGGTGGCTTCGTCCAGCACGACGAGTGGCGCGGGCGACAAGAACGCGCGGGCGAGCGCCACCAGCTGGCGCTCGCCCGCAGACAGCACGTCCGGCCGGATCTCGGCGCGCAGGCCCCCGAGCTTGGCCACCAGCGCACCGGCCCCGACGGCCGTGACCGCCGCCTCCACCTCGGCCTCCGTCGCCTCGGGCCGCAGGTAGGAGACGTTCTCGTGAACGGTGCCGGTGAACACGTACGCCTCCTGCGGGATCAGCGTCCGCGCCGCACTCCGGGTGGCCGGCACACCGCCGAGCAGCACCGAGCCCGCGTCGGGCTCCAGCAGGCCGCAGAGCAGATTGGCGAGCGTGGACTTGCCGATGCCGCTCGCACCGACGATCGCGAGGTGGTCGCCGGGCGGCACGGTGAGGTCGAGGTCGCGCAGTACCGGCTCGGCGTGCGGCCCGTAGGCGAAGGTCAGGCCGTGTACGCGCAGCTCTCCGCCGCCCGGGACACGCGCAGGAAGCCCGGCACAGTCGGCGTCCAGGATCCGGCCCAGCGTCACGACGAAGCGCACGCCGGCACCACCGAGCCCGCCGATCAACGTCCGGAGCGCGGGTTGAAGTCCGAAAAGGACATAGGTGAGGCCGCCCAGCAGCGCGCCCGCAGTCATGCCACGACCAACCAGCCACGGACCGGCGGCGAGCAGTACGAGCAGCGGACCCCACCCGCCGAGCGCGAAGCAGCCGGTGCGTACCGCGGCGACCCTGGCCAGCCCGCGCTCGGCCGCGGCCTGCTCGGCGATCGGCGCAGCCACCAGCTCAGCGGCGTGGGCAGCGGAACCGCTGGCGAGCACGTCCCGCGTCCCGGCGAACACTCTTCCGGCTGCCGCCGCCAACCGCTCATCTGCCCGGACAGCGGTGCGCTGGCGGTCCGCGGACAGCCCGAGCGTGGCGACGAACGCGACCGAGCCCGACCGCGAACGGGACGAACAGCAGCGGGGCCAGGATCGGCGCCACCGACGCGACGCCGAGCACGACGCCGATCGTCGTCACGAGGAAACCGCGGACCACCACGATCAGACCGGCGTACGCGTCGCGGACGATCTCCACCTGGCGGGTCAGCCGCGCCACCGCTCCGTCGTCGGCGTGGCCGGCGCTGCCACGGCGAAGCGCGCCGCGGACGACTCGGCGCACGAGGTCGTCGCGGAAGGGTTCGACCAGCTCGCCGAGGTACCGGAACACCTGGCGCGACCCCGCGGCGCCGACCACGGCGGCCAGCAGGAACGCGCCGAGCCACGCCAGGCCGGCGGCGGGGCGCCCGGCCAGGAAGCCTTCGTCGAGGGCGCGGGCGATCGCGAGTCCCGAGACGGCCGCCGGCAAGGCTTCGGGGATCGACCAGGCCACCAGCCGGAGCAGGGCCGGCCGGTGCAGCCCGGCGAGACCGTGCCGCAGTTCGCGCCTCACCCGAACACCTCGCGGTACGCCGGATCGCGACACAGCCGCGCGTGTGTCCCGAGCGCCTGCACGCGCCCGGAATCGAGCCAGAGGACGAGGTCGGCGCGGGCGGCGGTGGCGGCACGGTGGGTCACGATCAGCCGGGTACGCCGCGGGCCGGCGGTGAGCGCCTGGCTGATCTGCAGCTCGGTGACGGTGTCGAGGCTGGACGTCGCGTCGTCGAGGACGAGCAGGCGCTCCGCGCCCCACGCACGTGCCAGGCCGAGCCGCTGCGTCTCGCCGCCGGAGAACGGGGCATGGTCGAGCGGGGTGTCGTACCCGTCCGGCAGCCGGCTGACGAACGCGTGGGCACTGGTGGCGCGCGCGGCGGCCACCACGTCTCGGCCTCCGATCGCGTCGCCGACCGTCGCCCCGACCAGCACCGGACGTTCGAACGCGCAGCCGACCGCCGCGCGGAGGGCGGTCGAAGTCAGCGCGGGTAGCGGCACCCCGTCGAGGAGGACGCTGCCGGTGTCCGGGTCGCGCAGCCGTGCCGCCAGCGCTGCCAGCACCGACTTGCCCGCGCCGGACCGGCCGACCACCGCGACGGTGGCGCCACCGGGCACGACCAGCCGCACCGTCAAGCCCTGGGCCGTCACGTCCCGGAACTCAAGCCGCCCGGGACCAGCCGGCAGGTCGCGGGATCCGTAGGCAACGACCGGCTGCGCGAGCACGTCAGCCACCCGCCGCGCCCCGGCACGGGCCCGCGCGAGCTGGCCGAACACGCCGACGAGCCCGCCGAGCCCGGCGCCGAGGACCGCGTACCGGCTGGCGGCGAACAGCTCGCCCGCGGTGATCCGGCCGTCGACGAGTGCGAACCCGCCGACCGCGAGGACGCCGACCAGTACCAGCGGGCCTGCGACCGCGCCCTGCGCGCCGGACCGGGCCAGCACGCGCCAGGTGAGCACACCGTGCTCCCGCAGCGCAGGCAGCGGTTCCAGGATTCGCTGCTCCTCCTGCCGGGAGGTACCGGCGGCGGCGATCGTGCGGATCCCGGCCAGCGACTCGGCGAGCCGCGCCGCGATCCGGCCCTGAACCTCCTGGTACGCCGTCACGAGATCGGCAGTGCGCCGGGTGAAGGCGCGGAGCACCAACCCGACCACGACAAGTCCCCCGAGGAACGCGAGAGCGATCCACACGTCGAGGAGGGCCAGCGCCGCGAGGCCGCCGAGGGGTGGCAGCATCGCGGCGCCGGCGGCAACGACCGCCGGACCGTGCCGGGCGGCGTCGGCGGCGTTGCCGGAAACGCGGCTGACCAGGTCGCCCGGGTGGGGCATCCCGGGTGGATCAGCCGCGACTACGTGCCCGACCAGGGAGTTCCGCACGGAGGCGGTGGTCTGGGCGACGTAGGCGGTGCCGGCGTACGCGTCGATGAGTTCGCTGGCGAGCCCGGCGACGACCAGCGCCGCCGCCACCAAGATCCACCGGCCGCTGCCGTCCCCGGCCACGATCGCGTCGACCGCGCGACCGAGCACCGCCGGCAACGCCAGCGTCGTGCCCGTGCCGACGAGAGCCGAGACGCACAGCGCCGCCAACCACCTCACGGGACTAAACTCCCTGCGTACGGGCCGCGGCCCCGGACGACCAACACTCGTCCGGGGCCGCGGCGCTTGGACACGAGGCTCAGTGCTCGCCGCAGAGCAGCAGGCTGACCTCGCTGCCGTGGCCGCCGCACAGCGTGACGCTGACGTCGCTGCCGCAGCTGTGTCCGCTCGCGCTGCTGCCACCGGCCGCGAGGTCCACGGCAGCGGTCTCCAGCGTCTGCAGGTCCAGAAGCACCATGGAGAACACCTCCTTCAGAGGGGTTGTGAGGCCCGCACGGGTCAGTGCGGGGGTGTTGCACGACCCGCACCGGTCAGTGCGGGGGTCTTTCCCGGCCCGCACCAGCAAGTGCGGGAGTCTGTGGGGCGAGCAGGGGCGCGTGCACCGGCGCGTCGTGCAGCGCCGCGCCGAGCGCCAGCAGTACGCCTGCCGTGCCGGTGGCGAGATCCATCGAGAGCCGGCGTAGCGCCGTGCCGGGGAACGCCAGCCCGCCCCCGTACGGCAGGGCGTGCCACGCCAGCCCGCGCACCTGCCGGGTCACCAGCGGATCGTTGGCCGGATCCGCTGACCGCCCGGCGAGGTAGAGCAGGATGCCGGCGCGCCCGGAGAACAGCCCGGGCAGGATGTACATCCTCGACTGTGCGGCCAGCTCGATCCCCAGGCTGGCCTCGGCGAACTGGTCGTCGTGGCGGCGCGCGAGGTACTCGTCAAGCACCAGGCCGATGCCGATGCTGCCGACGTCGAGGTACGGCATGGTCCGCCAGCCCTCGTCCACCTCGCGGACGCCGCTGGAGCGCACGACGGTCCGCCGCAGGTCCTGGCGCAGCGCCACGGCCGCGCGATCCAGGAACGACGTGTCGCCGGTGTCGTCGTAGGCCCTGATCAGCAGCAGGGCGGGTCCCGACGATCCGCGCATCAGCCCGGCGTACGGGTGCTCCCTGCCGCTGGTCGCGGCCACCGAGTCGACGTCGCCGAGCCGCTCGGCCACCAGTTCGGCGGCCCGGTGCGCAGCGGTGCGCAGCGCCGGCTCGCCGGTGCGGTCGGCGAAGTGCAGGAGGTTGAGGCCGACGCCCGCGAGTCCACCATGGAGGTCGAGGCCGAGCGCCTCCATGCCGTCGTCCAGGCAGAGGCCGATCGTGTCCAGTGCCAGCTGCTCGTGGCCCAGCTCGTCGCAGGACGTACGCGGCGCCGTGCAGGCCGTCGTACATCGTGGTCAGCGTGCCGGCCGGCGGGTTCTTCACCCTCTCGACAAGCCAGTTCTCCAGCTCGGGACGCCGCTCGGCACCGGTCGCCGCGAGCGCGTGCAGCACGCCGGCGGCGCCGTAGGCAAGGCCCAGCCCGCCCACCGAGAACTGCTGGATGTCGCCGGGGAACAGCCGGTCGTCACGCGTCGGGCGTCGCGCTGGCCAAGATCGCTCCAGCCAGGCTGTCGCGCAGCGCCGGCCAGTCGTCGGGTTCGGTGCGGGTGGCCGGCCGCGGCCGGTCCTGGGGTTCACGCGGTCCGGGCGCGATCACGTCGACGGCCCTGGTCAGGAACTCAGGCGGTACCGGGAAGTGCTCGGCGATGATCTCCGCGTAGTGGCGCGCCTTCGCGCGGGACAGCCACAGCAGGTTCGTCATCGGGAGGAACAGCGCCAGGCGAAGGCACGCGAGGGCGTACCGGTCGACGTCGGCGCCGGTGGTGCCGCGCGGGGCGGCGAAGCCGGGGTTGCCCAGTCCGGGCCGGGTGGCGGTCTCGATCGGAGCGGCGACCTCGAAGTCCAGGACGGCGGCCGTGCCATCCTCGCGGACCATCACGTTGAACAGGTGCAGGTCGCCGTAGACCACGCCCCGCGCGTGCATCGCGTCGATCGCGGTCTCGACCTGCCGGTAGACGTCCAGCGCCCACTCCGTGTAGGCCGCGTACTCCGCCGGGCCGGCGGTGATGTCGATGAGCGGATACCGGGACACGATCGCGCGGTTGAGCGGCATCCCGTCGACGAACTCCATCACCAGGAACCGGTGCTCGCCGACCGAGAACAGGTCGAGTGCGCGCGGCACGCCGGGGATGCCGGCGAGCCGGTGCAACATGTCGTGCTCGCGTTCGACCCGGTGGACGGCGTCCTCGCCGCGGGCGTCGAGGCCGGAGTGAGGGCGCCCTTCCTTGAGTACCACCTGGGTGTCCGTGCGGGTGTCGCGCCCGACGTAGATGCCGCCACCGTTGGAGAAGTGCAGCACCCGCTCGATCGTGTACGGCACGTCGGCCAGGGTGATGGCGTTGCGCGCGGCGAGGGCGGGCGCGAGGAAGTCCGGCAGCGTCACCCATGCGGGTACGTGGAACGCCGGGCCGCGACGGTCGGGCACGAGCACGCCGTCGGCGTCGGCGATCGCGGGGACGACCTGGCCGGACGCCGTGACGCAGTGCCGCTTCACGAACGCGCCGTACCGCACGTACAGCGGGCCGTCGCCCCAGCGTAGGTCGCTGAGGATGTACGGACCTGGTTCGCCGGCCAGGCGCTCGCCGAGTTCGGTGAGGATCGCGTGGCAGGCTGTCTCGTCCTGCGGGTAGATCGTGACGAGCTTCCCGCTGTACCCGCGCGGCGCGTACTTCGACACTCGCGCCAGCAGGGCGCCCGCCGACCGGAGGAACTTGAACGGGATCCCGCGCGGCACGCAGTACTCCCAGACGGCGTCGAGCACGCGTTCGGCGTTGTCGAGGCACGCCGACGCGTGGATCTTCCAGCCCTGCAGCGGCAGGGCGGCGCCCGGATCGAAGACGAGCCAGTCGTCCTGCTCCCGGCACCGCCAACCGGCGGGAGGCGGCCGGTCGGCGATGCCAAAGGTGGAGCCGGCGGTCCGCTCGGCGTGCAGCACGTCGTAGAAGAGCGGGTCGGCCATACAGAACGTTTCGTACCTGTCGTCCATGTCCTCAGCGTGGCTGGCGTCCGCCGGGCGCCGTAGTGCCCGCAGTCACGGATCGACGGTGAGGAAACCACCTCCTTGTGATGTGTTGTTCACTCAGAGCCATCCAGCGGTTGTGGCGAGGCGGGCGGCAGCGGTGCGGTTCGCGGCCCCCGTCTTGCGCAGCGCCGACGACACGTAGTTGCGCACCGTGCCGCGCGACAGGTGGAGCCGCCCCGCGATCTCGGCGGTCGACGCGCCCTCCGCCGCGACCTGGAGCACGTCCACCTCGCGCGGGGTGAGCGGGTTACGCGACGCCTGGAGCGCGGCCACCGCCAGCGCCGGGTCGATCACCCGGTCGCCGCCGGCCACCGTGCGGATCGCCGCCGCGAGCTGGCGCGGCCCGGTGTCCTTCCCGAGCAGCCCACCCACCCGGGTACCGAGCATGCGGTGAGCCTTCGCGGCCATCCCGGCGTCGGCGAGCAGAATCAGGTGGCAGTGCTCGGTGAGGGTTTTCGCCGCGACGGGACCGCCCGGCGGATCCAGGTCCACCACGGCGACGTCCGCCTGCAGCGAGTCCGCGATCGGCGCCACCGGATCGGAACACGCCGCCTCGGCGACGACCTTCACGCCGTCCTCGTGGGACAGCGCCGTGGCCAGGGAACTTCGCAACAACAACAGATCAGCGACAAGCATCGTGCGGATCATGATCGTCTCCCCGTTGGGGTCAGCCCGTCCCGCGCTACAGCGAGCGGGCATCGTGGTCAGAGCCGATACCACGACCGGATTACCGGCCGTCGCACAGCCGTCATCGGCCCGCGCCGCAGGCACGGACGGACGGCGCGGCTCAGTCAGCCGGGCCTTCGGGGAGCGTCGGAGTACACGCCGGAGCGAATGTGGGCGCCTGGTGGTCCACTATGGACCTCTACGCCGCTGGGCGTCTGGCCTGGTGGGAGTGCCAGGGGTTGGTCGCCTCCGTCGCCGGAGCCGTAGCGCGCCTGTGTCGGCGCGACAGTGGCGGGCGAGGGTGCGGTCGGGAAGTCGAGCGGCGCGGGCGGCGTGATCGGCGCCGCGTGCGCAGGCACTGGCATTGGGGCTGCGGCTGGGGCTGGGGCGGCGGGAGCCGCCAGCGCGTAGGTCGTCAGCGGGGTGGCCGGCTTCTTTTCCGCGGGCGGTCTGGTGGCCGGCGGCTGTTTCACCGCGGGCTGCCTCGTGACCGGCTGTTCGGTCGCCGGAGTGCGCTCCGGCGGCGGGTCACTCGCCGGGGGCGGCTCGACGGGAGGCGGCGCGGGGACTTCCGGCGCCGGCGGAGGAGCTGGCTCCTCGAGGTCCGGCAGGTCGACCTTGGGCAGAGGCAGCGGGTCGAGGACCTGCTCGACCGTGTCCTCGACCGTCGGCAGCAGCTTCCCCGGCGTGAGGACGCCGTCGACGAGGTCGCCGACGGCCGGAGCGGGCACGGCCTCGGTGACCTTCGTGACGTCGGTGACCTCGGTGACCTTGGCGACGGTGGCGACCTTCGTGACCTGCGGAAGGGGGTTGAGGCCAGGGATCGTGTCGGCGTGCGCAGCGGTGTCCATCACGAGCGCGGCGCCGATCGCCGCACACGCGAGGAGGAACACCCGAACTGCCCACCGGATCAACACGGAACCTCCGTTCCGGGCGACATAGTAGCGCCAATAACCCGAAACGCGCCGCCCCAAACCGGTGGACCCCAATGGCTTTGGGCGATCTTTCTGTCGCTATAGCGCCAGAAAGATCGCCCAAAGCGAAGGCTACGGCAGGCCCCAGGGCGCGCCCGGCTTGCTGATCGGAGCCGGGGCGATCGTGAGCGCGGGTGCGGCGCCGGCCGCGTGGACCAGCACCTCGCGGTTGCGCGGCAGGTCGATCTCGATGACGCCGCTGCCCAGGTTGCGCCAGCTCGCGGCCGTGCCATCGTCCAGCGTGACTTCCAGCGACGCCGATCCACCGCCCACGACCTGCAGGCTGTCGAGGTTCGGGCCGCCGCTGGCGGTTGTCGCTCGCGCCCGCACGGTGTTCTGACCCGCGATGAGCGGCGCAGTGACCGAGCGGGTCGCCCACGACGTCCACGCGCCGGTTCCGGGGAACGCCAGCGCGGCGCTCGCGACTTGTCCGTTCACGACGATGTCCATCGGCCTGTCGGTGGTCGTGCCGTTGGCGTACCGGAACGTCAGTGTCGCCAGCCCGGCCGTCGCGGCGTTCACGGAGAACTCGACGTAGCTGTCGGCGGCGTTGTTGTAGTTGACGAATCCGGTGCCGGTGTAGCCGGTGTGGTTGGACTCGACGACGCCGCCGGAGATGGTGGCGTTCTCAGCCTGGTAAGTGCTGCCGGCCGGCGCCGAGCCGATCCCGGGGCGCACCCTCAGCGGCTCACCCGCGAGGCTGCGCACCCGAACGAACCGCGTAACGCCGCCGGTGCGGGACGCGGACACGAGGAACGCGCCCTCGGTGCGGAAGTCGTGCAGCGTGACGTCACGCCACGACGCCGGCACCGCCGGGAAGATGCGGATGACGCCGCCCCAGCTCTGGCAGAGCATGTCGTGGATCGACTGGGACGCCGACAGCGGTGTCTCCACCACCGGCCCGGCCTCGGTGTACATCGTGTTCGGGCGCGGTGGGAAGCGCTTGGAGGTGTCGAACCACTCGTCGAGGTACCGCAGCGCGTCCTCGCCGCGTCCGAGTGCGGCATAGATCGAGGCGGCGCCCGTGTAGCTGTAGCCGCGGTGCGCGCCCTCGATCGAGTGCCAGTGCGCCACCGACTTCTCGATCAGCGACCTGTTCGCCGCCGACTGCTCGCCCGTGACCAGGTACAGCGGGTACACCATGAGCAGGTGCGAGTAGTGCCGGTGCGACTTCGCGTACGGCACGCCGCGGCCGATCATGAACCCGTTCGCGTCCGTCGGGTACGGCGTGAGGTCGCGCAGCACCTGCTGCCACTTCGGGATCAGCGAGTCGCTGATGTTCAGCCGTGCCGCCGCCGTGAGCAGGGCCTGGCAGCCCCACCGGATCAGCGACAGGTCGAAGTTGCAGTCCGGCGCGTTGCCGTACTCGGGGGAGTGGGTCGTCGGCAGGTGCAGCTTCCCGTCGGTGCCGGTGGTGAGGAAGTGCAGGTAGTAGTTGATCGCGCGGCGCAGCAGCGGGAAGAGCGTGTCCCGCAGCATGGCGTCGTCCATCGTGTGCCGGTACGACAGCCACACGTTGTGCAGCGCCCAGGCGAGGTCGCCGACCTCCGGCGTGCTGCCGCCGCCCGGCGTCGGGACGCTGCGCGTGCAGAACATGTCGGAGCTGCGGCCCACACCGGCCGAGTCGGACCGGTACGCGCTCGGCACGTTGTTGATCAGCTGCTGCCGGTTGGCCGAGAGCGTGCTGGTGATCGAGTCGAGTTCGAGGTGGTTCGAGCCGTGGATCAGCCAGTACTCCAGCTGCACGTTGAGGTTCCACCAGACCGCCGGCCACGGGGTCGGCTCCAGCCACGGTCCGGACGTGGCCATCACCGGCCCACCGGCGCGGCTGCCGGACGCCACCTTGTAGAGCTGGATCCAGTGGAAGGCCTGGGCGCGCTGGTCCGGGATCGAGAGGAAGCTCTTGCGGTAGAACGCGTGCCACCAGGTGCGGTGCGCGGCCTGGAGCCCGTCGAGCGTGGCGTCCTGCACGCGGTCGAGCGACGTCGCCTCGGCGGTGCGGCCCGGGAAGCTGTGCGCGACGCTGAGGAACAGCGTGCCGCCGGACTCCCGGTACGCGGTGGCAGTCTGACCGCCGCCGACCAGGTTCTGGATGACCTGCTTCACCGTGCCGGTCGTCTTCGTCGTCGGCGCGGGATTCGGGGTGTACCCAGACGGCGGATCCTCCGAGGCCTGCCGCGGTGACACGGCCGGCTGCGGCCGGAACACCCAGCGCACCTGCTCGCTGCCGCTCGCGGTCACGTTCGCCACCAGTACCTGATCCTGGATGAAGACCCGCAGCGTGAGCCGGCCCGAGCTGGTGGTGATCGTGCCGGTCAGCTCGGCGTCCCAGAGCCCGAGCCGCCAGTCGACCGAGGTGATCGTGCCGACCGGTTCGAGGTTGAGGTGGCCCACGGGCAGCCGGCACACCCCGAAGCCGCTACCGAACTGCGGACGGTGATCCTGCACCTCGGCGTGCTGCACGCTGAAGCGCACGGCGTTGCGGCTCGGGTCCTTGTACATCATCGTGCCGAGCCGGCCGTCGCCGAAGAACGGACCCTCGTACCACTGCGACGGCAGCCGCTTCCAGAGCAGGTCCTGGCCGCTCAGGAACGCCGACCACTGCGCGTCCGTGGACAACCGGTTGTCGAGCTGCCACGGGGCGGCAGCGGTCCGCGCGGCCAGCGCGGGGAGCGGCAACGCCGCTGCGGCGGCTCCACCGATTGCGGTGCCGAGAACGGTGCGGCGCGAGACGTGCATGGCTCTGTCCTTTGCGGTCGGGGATGGGGGCGCGGATCTCCGAGCGGCAGGGGCTCAGTGCTATCCAGCACTAGGCGATTTCGAGGTAGTCCAGGTTGGGGCCGCCGTCGGCGGTGGTGGCGGTGGCGCGGATCGTGTTGGCGCCGGCGGTGAGGCCGGCGGTGAGCGTGGCGGTCTGCCAGGTGGTCCATGCGCCGGTGCCGTTGAAGTTCAGCGTGGTTGGGGCGCCGCCGTTGACGCTGATGTCCAGAGGGCGGTTCGTCGTAGTGCCGTTGGCGAACCGGAACCGCAGCGTCTTCGAGCCCGCCGTCTCGACGCTCACGCTGAACTGCACGTAGCTGCCGATCGCGTTGTCGTAGTTGACGAACCCGGTGCCCGAGTAGCCGGTGTGGTTCGACTCGGCGACGCCCTGGGAGATCGTGGCGCTCTCGGCCTCGTACCGGTTGCCCGAGGGCGGCGGGTCGCCGTGCGGCTTGCCGTTGATCATGACGCCCTGCAGTACGACGTCGCGCGCGTCAGCGATCTGCGGGTTCGGGGTGTCGATGCGGGTGAACGTGCTGTTCGTCAGGTGCAGGTGGGTGAGCGGGCTGGCGGACAGGCCGCGGATCTTCAACGCGAACGGCGCGTCGTCGATGGTGAGCCCGTCGATGTGGATGTTGCGGACGGTCGGGTTGACGATCGGCCCGAACCCCGGACCCGTGAGGCTGTACTTCATGTCGACGTAGATCGCGCCGCGGTCGACCGGGCCGCCGGAGAGCCGCCGCACGTGGATGCCGTCGACGACGCCGCCACGCCGCTCGTTCGTCTTGATGTAGACCGCGTGGAACGACTTGTACGACGAGCCGGCGCGGATCACGTTGTCCTGCGCGAACACGTTCTTCACGCCGCCGGACATCTCGCTGCCGACCGTGACCGCGCCCCAGCGTCCCAGGAACTGGTTGTTCTCGATGACGATGTTCTCGCTGGCCACGCCCACACGGCGGCCGTCCGTGTCCCGCCCGGACTTGATCACGACGCCGTCGTCGCCGGTGTCGAACGTGCAGCCGGTGACGTGGACGTCGACGCTCGACTCCGGGTCGCAGCCGTCCACCATCGCGCCGCGGCTGAAGACGTTGATGTTGCGGACCGTGACGTTGCGGCACAGCACCGGATGCACCGTCCACATCGCGGGGTTCCTGATCTGGAGCCCCTCGATGAGGATGTTCGTGCATTGGTACAGCTGGATCATGTTCGGCTTGAGGAAGTGCCCGTTGCCGAACTGGCGCTGGTTGATCGGTACGCCGTCGACGGCCATGCGCTGCAGCCGGTCCCAGTCCGGTCCCCGCTTGGAGTCGAACCCGAACCACGGGCCGGCCTGGGCGTTGCCGTCGATCAGGCCGGCGCCGGTGATGGCAACATTTGTCTCCTGCCGTGCGTAGATGAACGGCGAGAAGTTGTAGCACTCGATGCCCTGCCAACGCGTGAACACGTTCGGCAGGAACGACGCCGCGTCCGTCTTGAAACGGATCACGGCACCGGCCGCGACATGCAGGTTCACGTTCGACAGCAGGTGGATCTTGCCCGTGCGGTACTGCCCACCCGTGACGAGCACGCGCCCGCCGCCGGCCTGGTTACACGCCACGATGGCCTGGCGGAACGCGTTGGTGCAGTCGGTCGAGTTGTTGCCGACCGCGCCGTAGTCGCGGATGTCGAACGTCCGGTCCGGAAAGGTCGGAGGGACGATGCGACTCAGGATGACCGGTACCTGGTCCCACGGGGCCGGCGAGAACGGTGTGACGTCGGCGTGCGCTGCTACTCCGTGCAACAACGGGCCCGACAACGCGGCACCGCCCGCCACGAAACCGGTGGTCTTGAGGAAGTCCCGTCGAGTGCCGTCACCGATCATCGCTGTCTCCCTGTCGAGACGTCCCGGTTTCTGACGCGTTACAGGATGCCGACGGGGGAGGGCAGGGTCAACAGATTGGTCGGATCTCTAGTCGGATATGCGAGCTATATGGTGACCTGCCGGGCACGGCATGGTCTGCCCAGGCTCCACACGGGTAACCCGGCGGGCGGACGTGCTTCAGCCGCCGAGCAGCCCTTGCTGGCGCACACGCACGGACGAAACCGGACTGTCCGGGCATTGGTCCTCTAACCGGACGCTGGATACCGCCATTTCCCCGACAGTTCGTTGCACGCCGACGGCCTACTCCCGCCCGGGCGGGCACGTCGCGCGGCGCGGCGCGTACCGCGACCCCGGGCGGGCGCGTCGCGCGGCGCCTACCGCGACCCCTCGGCGAGCGTCCATATTGGAATAGTCGGGGGAAGTAACGCTACGAATCGCGCCGTAGGGTTACCTCTCCCGACTAATCTACAATGGACGGTGGTCTAGCGCTTGTCGGGGTCTGCCAGACCCGCTCGGCGCAGGGCGTCGGCCATCGCACCGCCGCTGAACTCCTCGCGCCGACCGCCGCCGCCGCGCTGACCAGAACCCCCGCCGCGCTGGCCAGAGCCCTGGCCGCCGCCGCCGCGCTGACCGGAGCCCGCCGCCGCCGTCGCGCTGCCCCGCCCGCCGGAGCCCTGACCGCCGCCGTCGCGCTGCCCGCGCCCGCCGTACGCTGCCCGCCGCGGCCGGCGCCCTGCCCGCCTGGCGACCCTGGCCGCCGCCGTCGCGCTGCCCGCGCCCGCCGTCGCGCTGCCCGCCGCGGCCGGCGCCCTGCCCGCTGGCACCCTGGCCGCCGCCGTCGCGCTGCCCGCGCCCGCCGTCGCGCTGCCCGCCGCGCCGGCCACCGCCCTGCCCGGCAGCCGCCGACCTCGTCGTCGAGGCGCAACGTCAGGCCGATGCGCTTCCGCGGGATGTCGACGTCGAGCACCTTGACCTTGACGATGTCGCCGGGCTTCACGACCTCCCGCGGGTCACTGACGAACGTGCGAGACATCGCCGACACGTGCACCAGCCCGTCCTGGTGGACGCCGATGTCGACGAACGCGCCGAACGCGGCCACGTTGGTGACGACGCCTTCCAGCGTCATCCCGGGCTTGAGGTCCTTGAGCTCCTCCACGCCGTCGGCGAAGGTGGCCGTCTTGAACGCCGGTCGAGGGTCGCGTCCGGGCTTCTCCAGCTCGGACAGGATGTCGGTGACGGTGGGCAGCCCGAACTTGTCGTCGACGAAGTCCGTGGGCTTGAGCTTGCGCAGCGCGCCGCTGTTGCCGATCAGGGCCTTCAGGTCACCGCCGGCGGCGGAGAGGATCCGCCGCACCACCGGATACGCCTCGGGGTGGACGCTGGACGTGTCGAGCGGGTCGTCGCCACCGGGGATCCGGAGGAAGCCCGCGCACTGCTCGAACGCCTTCGGCCCGAGTCGCGGCACGTTCTTCAACGACGTGCGCGAGCGGAACGGGCCGTTCGAGTCGCGGTGCTGGACGATGCTCTCGGCCAGCGTGCCGCCGATCCCGGACACGCGGGTGAGTAGCGGCGCCGACGCGGTGTTGACGTCCACGCCGACCGCGTTCACGCAGTCCTCGACCACCGCGTCGAGCGAGCGGGACAGCTTGAACTCGGACAGGTCGTGCTGGTACTGGCCGACGCCGATCGACTTGGGGTCGATCTTCACCAGCTCGGCGAGCGGATCCTGGAGCCGGCGCGCGATGGAGACGGCGCCGCGCAGCGACACGTCCAGTTCGGGCAGCTCGGACGACGCGTACGCGGACGCCGAGTACACCGACGCGCCGGCCTCGGAGACCACGATCTTCGTGAGTGAAAGCTCCGGGTGCTTGGCGATCAGCTCGCCGGCGAGCTTGTCGGTCTCGCGGGACGCGGTGCCGTTGCCGATGGCGATCAGCTCGACGCCGAACTGCTTCGAGAGGTGCGCGAGGACGGCGATCGACTCGTCCCAGCGGCGCTGCGGCACGTGCGGGTAGATGGTGTGGGTGGCGACGACCTTGCCGGTCGAGTCCACGACCGCGACCTTGACGCCGGTACGGAAGCCGGGGTCGAGACCCATGGTGACGCGGGTGCCGGCGGGTGCCGCGAGCAGCAGGTCGCGCAGGTTCGCGGCGAAGACCCGGACCGCCTCGTCCTCGGCCTCCTGCTTGAGCCGGATCCGCATGTCGACGTCGAGGTGGACCATGATCCGGGTGCGCCATGCCCACCGCACGGTGTCGACCAGCCAGCGATCGGCGGGGCGGCCGGCGTCGGAAATCGCGAACTTGTAGGCGATGAGCGGCTCGAACGTGTTCGGCTCGCCCTCGGCCAGCTCCTCCGGCTCGACGGTGAGGTCGAGCATCTCCTCCTTCTCGCCGCGGAACATGGCGAGGATCCGGTGCGACGGCAGCTTCGTGAACGGCTCGGAGAAGGCGAAGTAGTCGGCGAACTTGGCGCCCTCTTCTTCCTTGCCTTCCTTCACGCGAGCCACGAGGCGACCCCGCGACCAGACGCGTTCGCGCAGCTCACCGATCAGGTCGGCGTCCTCGGCGAAACGCTCGACGAGGATCGCGCGGGCGCCGTCGAGCGCGGCCTGCGCGTCCGCCACGCCCTTCTCTGCGTCCACGAACGCGGCGGCGGCAGCCGAAGGTTCCACGGACGGGTCACCAAGCAGACCGTCGGCGAGCGGCTCCAGCCCGGCCTCGCGCGCGATCTGTGCCTTGGTGCGGCGCTTCGGCTTGTACGGGAGGTAGATGTCCTCCAGCCGCGCCTTGGAGTCGGCGGCGAGGATCTGCGCCTCCAGCGCGTCGTCGAGCTTGCCCTGCGACCGGATCGACTCCAGCACGGCGAGCCGGCGCTCGTCGAGTTCGCGCAGGTAGCGGAGGCGTTCCTCTAGCGTGCGAAGCTGCGCGTCGTCCAGCGCCTCGGTGACCTCCTTGCGGTACCGGGCGATGAACGGGACGGTGGCGCCACCGTCGAGCAGCTCGACGGCCGCCTTCACTTGGCGCTCGCGTACCCCGAGCTCCTCGGCGATCCGCTGGTGCACTGACAACTGCGCTGGCGTAGTCACGCGGAACATTCTGCCGGGACCACGCCGACCGCACATACCTGGGTGCGGCCGGCCGACTGCGCCATCGCCCGATCGGATCGACTTTGTAACTCGGAGTATCGGGCGCTACCTTCCGCGCTCGCAGCGTCGCTTATAGTGCTTGCCGCTGCGCGCGGTGATCCGGCGATTACCCGGCTCTGAGCTGCGGAAACGTTGCAAAATATTGACCGTTCGGACGACCCATAACCAGTGCTGACGGTGCTCGTTCTGACATACAGTGACGCCGCGCGAAGTAGGGCTCGGGGAAGCCGTGGGGTTCGGCTTGACGTCCGCGTCGCGTATGGGGGTCCCGCCGGTCCGGCCGCGTTGCCGTCGGTATGCCCTGCCCTGCCCGTCCCACCCACGAGCAGAGACACCTGAGAAAGAGGTAACGCACCCGTGACGTCCCATCTCCGTACCGCAGGCCGGCGAGCCCTCGTCGGCCTCGGCGCCGGCCTGGCCGCGGTCGTCCTGGCCGCCGCGCCGGCCTCAGCGGCCGACGCCGTCATCTCACGTTCATAGGACTCGCAGGTCCCCACGCAGGCCGCGCCTTCGCGAACGGCGAAGACTGCGACGCTGCCGGCCCGATCCCTGCAGGCTTCGACGCCTGGCACCTGGTGCTTCCCGGCAACAGCTTCGACTTCACCCAGGTGACCGGCGAGTTCGCCGCTACTGAGGATGGGCCGATCATCTTCACGGCCACCGCACCTGGCCCGAACGGCGTGTTCCCGGAGGACGGCAACTCGGCGGCAAGCACGCCTATCTCTTCGCCCCGGCCGGGCTGTGGCTGATCGACGCCACCGCGAACGATCAGCGGCGACGGCAAGATCAGCCCGGCGACTTCGTCATCTCGCACACGTGCCCGGGGGTCCCGACTTCGCCGAGCCCCAGCGAGTCGACCAGCCCGACCCCGAGCGAGTCGACCAGCCCGACGCCGAGCGAGTCGACGCCGCCGAGCGAGTCGACCAGCCCGAGCCCCAGTGACTCGGCCGAGCCGTCGGAGTCGGTGGAGCCGACCGAGCCGTCGGAGTCGGTGGAGCCGACGTCCAGCCCGTCGGGCGGCGGCGGTGAGGACGACCTTCCGGTCACCGGTACCTCGCTGACCGGCGTCCTCGGCGCAGGCGTGCTGCTCCTGCTCGGCGGCGTGGCGCTGATCTTCTTCGCACGTCGCAAGCTGGCCAACGGCTGATCGAGTACGGCCCTGACCGGGGCACGGGCGTGAAAGCGCCCGTGCCCCGAAACTTTTTCCGGACAGGGTGTGACACGGACGGGGTTGCGTGCGCTGAGTGAGAAAGGCGAGCGAAAGGACTGTGCATGACCGTCGAACAGGCACCGATCCAGTCGATCCTCCCGACGCCGGAGCGCGTCGCCACGGCGCGTCGACTGCTGGAGCTTCACACCCGAATCTGCGTGCCCGAGCCTTCGTGCCACTGGTGCTTCAAGGCATGGCCGTGCCCCGACGTACGCTGGTCCACGCACGTACTCGCGCGGGGGAGAGCGGCTGGCGTCACGTTGTAGTGCGTCCGCCGGCAATGTTGGATGCCTCGGGCGGTAACGGCTGATGGCGCAGGCGGAAGGCGCGGTGGAGCAGCGAGTGGTCACCGTCGACCAGGATGAGGTCGATCTGACGGCTGCGGTGCGGCTTGCTCAGGACGGTGACGAGGACGCGTTCCGCCTGCTCTACCGCGCGGTCCAGCCGGGTTTGGTGCGCTACCTTCGGGCGCTCGTCAGTGACGACGCCGATGACGTGGCGTCCGAGGCCTGGTTGCAGATCGCCCGCGATCTCGGATCCTTCCGTGGAGACTTCGAGGGTTTCCGCGGCTGGGCGGCGACGATCGGGCGGTACCGCGCGATCGACCACCTGCGCCGGCAGCGCCGCCGCCCGAGTACCAGCCTGCCCACCGAGCAGATGGTGGAGCTGCCGGGCAACGACGACACCGCACGGTGCGCGGTCGACGCGGTGGCGAGCAGCGAGGCGATCGCGTTGATCGCCTCGCTGCCGAAAGACCAGGCCGAGGCGGTGCTGCTGCGCGTCGTCATGGGACTCGATGCGGAGTCGGCGGCGCGGGTGCTCGGTAAGCGTGCCGGCGCAGTACGCACCGCCGCGTACCGCGGACTGAAACGGCTGGCGACCAAGCTGGAACAGCAACCCGTGCCACGGCAGCGCTAGCGGGACATGAGCGGGATTTCGCCGCCAGGTGTGACACCAACGCAGGTCAAGACGCTGAAGGAGGTGAGATGAGTAAGGAACCCAACGGCCCGACCGACCGGGACGCCGCCGAGCGACTGCTCCGAGGTACCCCTGGCGATCCAGCCGATCCGCTAACCGCGCTGCTTGCCGCCGCGGCGGCTCCGGCCACGCCCCGGGAACTGGCCCGCGAGCACGAGGCGATGGCCGCCTTCCGTGCTGCCCGGACCGTCCCGGTGGAGCGTCGGCGGCACCACGCTACTCCCGGCCGCGCCTTCGGGAAGCTTTTCACGTTCAAGGTCGCGGCCGCCACGATCGCGGTCACGGGTGTGGGTGGGGTCGCTCTCGCCGCCACCGGCACCCTGCCGACGCCGTTGACGCCGCGCCCGCCGGCCGCCACGGCACCGGCCTCACCAGACGCCGACGGCGGAGGGTCCAGGAGCCCGTCGGCCAAACCGCCGACGCCCGTGGCCACGCCCAAGACCTCAGCGCGGCCAGGGGAAACTCCGTCGGCCTCGCTGGTCGGGCTCTGCAAGGCCTACACCAACCATCCGAAGCGCGACGAGCGGCGGAGCCTGCTGGACAAGCCGGCGTTCCGCGCGCTCGTCGAGGCCGCCGGAAGGCCCAAGGACGTGCCGGCCTACTGCAGTGACCTCCTTGAGGCGGAGCCCCAGGCGACACCGGCCCCGCACAAGCCCGAGCCGCGCAAGTCGAAGGGAAGGGGAACGGGCGGCCTGGACCTCACTACCCCCCTCTAGACGGGGCGGGAGGCGGCAACCCCCGCGGCTTCCTCCCGCCTGACGAGCGTCCCCCGACGCTCGGCCCGATGGTCGTGGCCTCCTCCCACAGGGCAGGGAGGAGGCCACGGCCATCAACGTCCGAACGTGAACCAGTTGAGGTTGACGAAGTCCGCCGGCTGGCCACTGGTGAACGTGAGATACACCGTGCGTATCCCCGTCACGCCGGAGATGTTCGCCGGCACCGTCCGCCAGCTCTGCCACCCGCCTGTGTTGGCGACGCCGAAACTGCCGATCGGCGCGCTCGTGCGGCTGCCGATCCGCACCTCGACCAGCCCGCTCACCCCGCCCGCCGCGCCGGACGCCACCCGCGCGATGAACTGGGTGGCGGCCGCGCGAGGTTGGAGCCGCCGCCGGTGTCCGTCGTGGCCTCGGTCGACGTGCCGGACTGGGCGTGGAACGACTCCGCCTGGATCGTCGAGTACGCGCTGATCACGCCTCCTGTCGGTCCGGGCGTCGGGGTCGGCGAAGGGTCGGGGCCACCACCAGCGCCGAACGGGGTCAGCGTCAGCGTGATCGAGCGCCGTTGCCGTAGCGGCCGGTGTTGTTGACGACGGTCAGCGGCATGTTCGGCGCTGCCAGGACCTTGGAGGCCAACGCGACCACAGGCGCCCCGAGGGCGACCGCCGCTCCGCTGAGAACAGCTCTTCTGGTGATCATGGTGGGACGCCTCCTCTGGTTGTCCCGGCGTGGGCGAGCCGGGTATCCCGGCCCCGGCGGGTCGGTTCCCGCGGCCCTCGGCGGCCGGCGGGCGTGAAGGAGTTGCTGAGAGCGCTCTCTAGCTCGTTGCGGCAGAGTGTCTTGCACGTGTTCAAGGGGTGTCAAGGCATGGATTTTCACTATTTGCCGCAGCATTCCCGGGTTGCCAGCAGTGGCCGAGCGATCGAACCGCCGGTCATTGGGTGTATACCGTCCACCTGGGCAGTTCTCGGAAGCGCAATACGCTGGACACATTGACGAAATCCCTCGGCTGCCGATAGCGTCCGAATTGGAGAGCGCTCTCTCCGTGTGTACCGCCGCTCCGCCCCTGCATCGGGAGGAACCGCATGAACGAGTCCACCGGAGGCATCGCGCCGGACGGTCCCCGACGCGGCGCCTGGCGCCGAGCGCTGGCAGTGGGCGGGGTACTCGCCCTCGCGTCAGGTTTCCTGACCTTCGTCGTGATCCAGCCCGCCGGTGCCGTGCCGGTCGGCGCCGGCAGCTACACGACCACGCCGGTCGGGCCGCTGCCGTCCGGTTGCGGCGCGATCTCGTCCAACCCGCGCCTGTGGGCCACGGCCAACGCGCCGTCCGGGCCGATCCCCACCAATGACTGGTGGTCCTCGATCCTCTACAAGCGCACGGACTGCGCCTACAGCGAGCCGCTGCACGCTCACCCGGTCTCCTACGACGCGCTCAACGCCGGACTCGGGTTCTCGTACAACACCACGCCGACGATCAGCGGCACCGCGACGGGTGTCGGCGAGTACCACTACCCGTACAAGCAGGACTTCATCGCCGGTGTGACCGGCCTCAACTCGCCGGACGTGAAGGTCGACGGCTGGACCGACTGGACGGTCACCCCGTTCTGGAGCGACGGCGCCCGGACGGTGAAGGCGACGATCGGCCACGGCCTGCCGTTCGCGTACTTCCAGGTCACCGGCGGCAACGCACAGATCACCACCGACGTCGCCGCCGACGGTCTGGCAGAACAGCGCCGGCACGATCGGCTACACGGTCGCCGGCCACGACTACGTCGCGTACGCGCCGGCCGGGTCCACCTGGACCGTCAACGGCGTCTCGATCAGTTCGGCGCTCGCCGGCAAGGGCTTCTTCTCGATCGCCGCGCTGCCGACCACGCCGTCCACGCCGGCCGCCGACCGGGCCGCGCTGGCCACGAGCTTCGGTAGCCGCGCCCACGCGCACGTCACCGGAACCCGCGTCTCGTACAGCTACAACCAGTCGACGAGCACCGTGTCGACGACCTACCAGTTCACCACCACCGCCCGCGAGGGCTCGGCCACCGGTACGGTCGTCGGCCTCTACCCGCACCAGTGGAACCACCTCACCGGCGCCACCCCGATCGCGCAGACCTACGTCTCGGCGCGTGGGCCGATGAAGGTGCTCAACGGGGTTTCGCAGTTCACCACGTCGATGAAGTTCCAGGGTGTGCTCCCTGAGGTGCCGGCGGTCGCGGACAGCAGCGGCGCCGACGCCACGACGCTTGCGGGCCACCTCGCCGCCGTGCAGGGCAACCCGATGGACATCCGGAACGACGACACCTACTGGACCGGCAAGGGCCTCGGCCGCGCCGCGCGCATCGCCGAGATCGCCGACCAGGTGGGCAACGCCGCCGTGCGGGACAGCGCGCTGAACGCCATCAAGGGCCGGCTCACCGACTGGTTCACCGCGCCGGCCGGCAAGACTTCGCGCGTCTTCTACTACAACCAGAACTGGGGGACGCTGATCGGCTACCCCGCGTCGTTCGGCTCCGACCAGGAGCTCAACGACCACCACTTCCACTACGGCTACTTCATCGCCGCCGCCGCGACGCTGGCCAAGTTCGACCCGGCCTGGGCGGCCAGCAACCAGTACGGCGGCATGGTCGACCTGCTGATCCGCGACGCCAACAACTACGACCGCGGCGACAACCGCTTCCCGTACCTGCGTGACTTCGACATCTACGCCGGCCACGACTGGGCCTCCGGGCACGGGTCGTTCGGCGCGGGCAACAACCAGGAGTCGTCGTCGGAGGGCATGAACTTCGCCAACGCCCTGATCCAGTGGGGCCAGGCGACCGGCAACACCGCCGTCCGCGACGCCGGCATCTTCATCTACACCACCCAGGCGGCGGCGATCCAGGAGTACTGGTTCGACTCCCGGAACGCGAACTTCCCGGCGGCGTTCCAGCACAACACCGTCGGCATGGTCTGGGGCGACGGCGGCGCCTACGCCACGTGGTTCAGCGCCGAGCCGGAGATGATCCAGGGCATCAACATGCTGCCGGTCACGGGCGGCCACCTCTACCTCGGCTACGACCCGGGTTACGTCACCACGAACTACAACGAGCTCGTCACGAACAACGGCGGCCCGCCGACGGTCTGGCAAGACATCATCTGGGAGTTCCAGGCCACCGGCAACGGCGACGCGGCACTCGCGAACTACCGCGCCAACCCGAACTTCACGCCGGAGGAAGGGGAGAGCAGGGCGCACACGTTCCACTGGATCCGCAACCTCGCCGCACTGGGCACAGTGGACCGGACGGTCACGGCCAACCATCCGCTGGCGTCGGTGTTCATCAAGAACGGCGCTCGGACGTACGTCGCGTCGAACATCACGAACACCGCGCGGACCGTCACGTTCTCCAACGGCACAACGCTGAACCTGCCGGCGGGCAAGACCGTCACATCCGGGGCGTTCACATGGAGCGGCGGCAACGCGACGGGTGGCGGGACGGCGAGCCCGTCGCCGACCAGCTCGCCCAGGCCGACGCCGTCGCCGACCAGCTCGCCCAGCCCGAGCCCGACGCCGTCGCCGACGGGCTCGCCCAGCTCGCCGACGCAGTACCTCAAGGCCGGGGGCTCGCTCGCCGGCACCGCCAGTGCGGCCGGCACGGTGTCGGTCAGCTCCGCCGGGGGCGCCAACTACGACGGCACTCCGCACAACCCGCAGGTCTTCACCGGAACCGGCATCACCGGTGCCTACACCGGCGGTGCGACCAACTTCGACCTGTTCGTCGACGCCGGCAGTGGAGTCGCCAACGCCACGCAGGTACGGGTCTCCTACGACCTGACCGCCGACGGCAGCTGGGACCGGGTCGAGACGTACCGGTACTTCGCCACCGATCCGGTGTCCGGGTACGAGCACTACACGCATGGCCAGCAGCTGCTCTCGTCGTCCGGAGTGCTCGGCAACCTCGCCGGCGGGCGCGTCCGGGTCGAGGTGTGGAGTGCCATCGGCAGCGGCCCGACGACGCTCGGGGTCGGCAACCAGTCGCGGATCAGGCTGCCGATCGCGTAGCGCCCAGGGGCCGCTGGGCGCGCTCCCAGTGGGCCTACTTTTCCGGGCTATGGCCCGGAAAAGTAGGCCCACCTCTATGGGATCAGCACGACCTTGCCGGTGGTGGCGCGGTTCTCCAGCGCGGTGTGCGCCTCGGCTGCCCGCGCGAGCGCGAACCGTTGCACCGCCGGAACGAGTTCTCCGGACGCGACGGCTGCGAGCGCCTTCGTCTCCAGCTCGCGGAGGCGACCAAGTACCCATCTGCCGAGCGGGGACGAGACGGTGAGGCCGCGCGAGTAGAGGTCGGCGGTGGTGACCTCGGTGGGCGCGCCGGACGACCATCCGAAGAGCACGAGCCGGCCGCCGTCGCCAAGCAACTCGAACGCCTGCCGCCCGACGGCGCCGCCGACGCCGTCGAGGACCGCGGTGACCTCTCGGCCGTCGAGTGTTTCCTGGACCTGCTGGACCCAGTCCGGATCGCGGTAGTCGACGGCGATCTTGGCCCCGTTTGCTCGGACGCTCGCAACTTTCGCCGCGCCGCCCGCCAGACCGACCACCAGCGCGCCGGCGCGGGAAGCCGCCTGGACGAGCAGCGTGCCGATGCCGCCTGCCGCCGCCGTGATGACGACGACGTCGTCGCTGGTCAGCTGGGTGCGTTCGAGGATCGCGACCGTGGTGCGGCCGGTGCCGATCGCCGCCACCGCGACGTCGTCCGCGATGCCGTCCGGGATCGGGTGGACCGCCTCGACGTCGCGCACCGCGAGTTCGGCGTACCCGCCGCTGGCCTGGCCCAGGTGGGCGACGACGCGACGGCCGAGCCAGCCCGCGTCGACGCCCAGGCCGAGCGCGTCGATCGTGCCGGCCACCTCGCGACCCGGCGTCATCGGGAGATCCGGCAGCGGGAACGCTCCACCGTGGACGCCCGCGCGGATCGACGTGTCGAGCAGGTGGACGCCGACCGCGCCGACCTTGATGCGGACCTGACCCGGGCCGGGCTCGGGATCCGGCACCTCCTCGTAGCGCAGGTTCTCGGCCGGGCCGAACTCGTACTGGCGGATCGCGCGCATGAGAGCTCCCTCGTGTGTGGTGCCACTAGCCTCCAACCTCAAGTCAGGTTGAGGTCAACCCATCCCGCCGAGTTTCGGATTCTTGGGGGTTCTGCGCTCGCGCGACCCCCAAGAATCCGAAAGTGGCTGTCGAGTTGTGGGGTTCCCTGCGGCGTACGAGGATCGGTTGCCATGAAGACAAACGACGAGCCTCTCGCACTCCGCGACGAACTTCGTACCGTCGACGAAGAACTCGCGCAGCTGCGCCGCGGCATGGAGCAGCTCCGTGAGAGCGCAGACGGTCCGACGGACTCGGCCGAGATCGCGGCCACGGTCACCGCCGCTGAGGAGCAGGACGCGCTCATCGCGGCATTGGAGGCTCGACGTGCCGACCTGCTCCGCCAGCTCGGCGAAGGCTAAGCCCAGACCCTGAGGATCACCGTCTGGACGAGAGTCCAGGCCGTCGACGTCACAAGGAAGAGCCCGGCCGCGAGCGGTACGAACAGCAGCGCTGCGACCGGCGCGTACGGCACCACCCGAGCCACCCACGCCAGCACGCCCTGGGGCGCCGGACCCACGGGGCGCAGCAGCCGGGACGACGCGTACCCCAGCGCGACGAACAGCGCGATCAGCACGGCGAACACCGCCAGCTGCGGCACGGTCACGGCGTAGAGATGCGCGCCCAGCGGCGCCCCGAACAGGGTCTGCTGGAGCAGCGCGTTCGCGTGGCCCCCGACCGTGGGGGAGACGAACAGCCGGTACAGGCCGGCGAACACGGGGATCTGCACCAGCATCGGCAGGAACCCGCGGATCAGACCGCCGCTCTCGGACCGGTAGTGCGCGGTGACTTCCTCCTGCAGGCGGCGCTTGTTGTGCTGGTACTTCTCGTTGAGCGTCGCGATGCGGGCCATGAACGCGCGGCGACGGAGGTCCGCGCGGTGCGCGGCGACCGCCGCGGGGACTAGTGCGAGCCGTAGCCCCATCGTCCCGAGGACGATCGCGGCGGCGGCGGATCCGACCAGTGGTTCGAGCGCGGTGATGAAGTGTTGGGCGAGCAAGGCAAGGCTGTCGAACATGGAAACCTCCAGGCGGCGAAAACTGACGGTGAGGGACGTCAGGCCGCGGAGGGTGCGCGCGGGCGCGGCCGCCCTGGAGCGTCGGGGCTGACCTGCCGCAGGAGGGCTGTGCGCCGGGAGCGGTGCCGCAGCGCGCGGCTGGGAAGCGAGACGGCCGGGATCGGGACGGCTCCGCCGGCGAGCGCCGCCACCACGAGCACCGCGACGGCTGCGGTGACGGCGGTGGCGACGTTCGGTTCGGCGCTGACCAGCACCGCGAGCACCAGCATCAGGCTGGCGAGGCGGAACCCGATCTCCGGCACGTCCTCCAGGGTAGATCAGCCACGCTCACCGGCTGTTGAGACAGCGGGCGTCCGTAGCGCGAGCCGAGCCGGCACGGTGCTCGCGAGCAGGGCGAGGGCGAGGCATGTGCCGATCACGCCCAGGATCGTCGGCCACGGCAGCACCAGGTCGACCGCCGCGCCCACGGCCTCCTCCAGGCTGGACCGGATCCCCAACAGCGCGGCGAGCGCGACGGCTCCACCGAGCGCGGTGCCGACGGCCACGACGATCACCGCTTCGGCCGCGACCACCCGGACGATCTGGCGGACGGTAGCACCGGAGAGCCGCAGCAGCGTGAAGTCGCGTACCCGGTCGGACGTGGCCATGAGCAGCGTGTTCGCGATCGCGATGCCGGGCGTTCCCGCGCTCCCTTCGCGCCGAACCGGACTTTCCGGGAAGCCGTGCCTATACCCGACGTGGATGCCCCGGTTTGCATCGCAAGTCCGGTTCGCGGACGTTGGGTTCTAGAGCGCGCTCGGCGGGCTGGCCGGGCGCACATATTGGTCTAGACAAGATGGCATATTGGTCTAGACAATGGCGGCGGTTTCCGTCCTGTCGGCGTACCACCTCTCCTGGAGGCCGCGATGAGGAACGCCCTGATGCGCCGGCTGCGGCTCGGCGTCGCCGCCATACTGCTCTGCGTCACCGGCGCCGTCGCCCCGGCGACCTCGGCGCAGGCAGCCAACCTACTCGCCAACCCTGGCTTCGAGTCGGGATCGTTGTCCGGCTGGTCCTGCTCCGCCGGGTCGGTGGTCGCCTCACCGGTGAGGTCCGGCAGCTACGCCCTTGCGGGCGCTGCGAGTGTGTCGGACAACGCGCGGTGCGCCCAGACCGTCGCGGTGCAGCCGAGTACGGCGTACGTGCTGTCGGCGTGGGTCCGCGGGAGCTACGTGTACCTCGGCGCCACCGGCGGTGCCTCGGCCTGGACCCCGTCCGCCACGAGCTACACCCAGCTCAGCGTGTCGTTCACGACCACCGCGAGCCAGACCAGCGTCGAGGTCTACCTGCACGGCTGGTACGGCCAGGGCACGTACTACGCCGACGACGTCTCGCTCGACGGTCCGGGCGGCGCCGGTCCGCCGGGTGTGCCCGGTACCCCGAGTGCCGGCAGCATCACCAACACGTCGATCGCGCTGTCGTGGGGCGCCTCCAGCGGCACAGTCACTGGATACCGCGTGTACGAGGGAACGACCGTGCGGGCCACGGTGACCGGCACCAGCGCCACGGTCTCCGGCCTGGCCAACTGCTCCGCGCACACGTACACCGTCGCGGCATACAACTCGAACGGCGAGTCGGCTCGGAGCGCAGCGGTCACCGCCACGACCACGGGCTGCGGCGGCGGTGTGCCTGGCGTGCCCGGCACCCCCACCGCCACGGCGACCAACACCTCGGCGACGTTGTCGTGGAGCGCGTCGTCGGGCACCGTCACCGGATACCGGGTCTACGAGGGCACGACTGTACGGGCCACCGTGACCGGCACCAGCGCTACTGTCTCCGGCCTGGCCGCCTGCTCGACGCACACCTACACCGTCGCCGGCGTACAACTCCAACGGCGAGTCGCCCAGGTCTGGCGCTGTCACGATCACGACCGCTGGCTGCACCAACCCGGGCCTGCCGCGCCACGCGCTGATCGGCTACCTGCACGCCAGCTTCGCCAACGGATCCGGCTACATCCGCATGGCCGACGTGCCGCCCGCGTGGGACATCATCAACCTCGCGTTCGGCGAGCCGACGTCGGTGACCTCCGGCGACATCCGCTTCACGCTGTGCCCGGCCTCGGAGTGCCCGAACGTCGAGTCCGAGGCGGACTTCATCGCAGCGATCCGCGCCAAGCAGGCGCAGGGCAAGAAGGTGCTGATCTCCATCGGCGGCCAGAACGGGCAGGTGCAGCTCACCACCACCGCCGCCCGCGACCGGTTCGTCAGCTCGGTGGCGGCGATCATCGACCGCTACGGCCTGGACGGTCTCGACATCGACTTCGAGGGCCACTCGCTCTACCTCAACGCGGGTGACACGAACTTCCAGGCACCGACCACCGCGGTGATCGTCAACCTGATCGCGGCGCTGAAGTCGCTCAAGGCGCGCTACGGATCGCGGTTCGTGCTGACGATGGCGCCCGAGACGTTCTTCGTGCAGGTCGGGTACCAGTTCTACGGCGGCGCGGGCGGCGGCGACAACCGCACTGGTTCGTACCTGCCGGTGATCCACGCGATGCGCAACGACCTCACCGTGCTGCACGTCCAGAACTACAACTCCGGACCCGTGATGGGCCTGGACAACCAGTGGCACACCATGGGCGGCGCGGACTTCCACATCGCGATGACCGACATGATCAAGGCAGGCTTCACGGTCGCCAACACGGGCCACCGCTTCCCCGGCCTGCGTGAGGACCAGATCGCGTTCGGCACGCCCGCGGCGGTCAGCGCCGGCAACGGGTACACCTCGCCCGCGCAGGTGCAGGCGGCGGTGAACTGCCTGGCTCGCGGCCAGAGTTGCGGCGGGTACTCACTGCGCGGCGGTGCCTCACCGGCGTTCCGCGGGCTGATGACCTGGTCGATCAACTGGGACCGCTACTACAACTGGGAGTTCCAGAACAGTCACGAGCCGTTCCTGAACTCCCTGCCGTAGCCCCGCCTGGCCCTGCCAAATGAGGTTGAGGTGGGTTATGGATCTCGGACACCGGTCCAGAATCCATAACCCACCTCAACACGATTGTCGTGCCGGAACCGGTTATCCGAGAACCGTCGGCGCGGGTGCCGTCGTCTAGCGGGGCATGAAACCGAAACTGAGTTCCCTCGTCGTGGGAATCGTCGCCGCCGGTCTGGTCGTGCTCGCCGTCGCCGCCTTCAAGCCGGTGACGAACCACCTCGCCCGCGCATCGGGTGAGGCGTGCCAGGCCACCCGGAAGGTCGTGACGGCCGGGTCGGCCCTGAGCAGCCCAGCCGCGGCAAAGACCTGGGCAGTGGACGCACGCGCGCAGCTGGACAATCTGGAGGACGGCGGGAAGCTCCAGTACGGACTCGCCCGGTACATCGGGCTGGTCGAAGCGAGCTTCGCGGGGAAGTCGCCTGACCCGGAGGCGAAGTCCGACGTGGCTGCCTCGATGGACGTTGCGTGCCCAGGTATGAAGGTCCGGTACCCGAGGTGAGGAAGATGCTGGTCGCCGTCCTGGCGCTGGTACTCGTGCCGGTCGGGCACGCGGTTGCCCAGGAGCGCCTCGACGCCAAGGTCGTCGGCGGCCAGCCGGCGCTGGGAACCGTCTCCTTCATCGCCTCGCTCCAGACGAAGGCTGGTGATCACCAGTGCGGCGGCAGCCTGGTCGCGGCCGAGTGGGTGCTAACGGCGGCGCACTGCGTGATCCAGTTCGGCGGGAACACCGACGTCAGCCAGGTGCGTATCGGATCGCTCGACCGCACGTCCGGTGGAGAGGTGCGGCAGGCGGTCGAGTTCCACACGCACCCGGAGTTCAACGACGCGAAGGCGCCGCTGGGCGACATCGCGCTGATCCGGCTGAGCGCGCCGGCTATCGCGAAGCCCGTCGCGCTCGCCGCTCGTGGGGTGCCCGGCGGTAGCAGGCTGCTGTTGCTCGGCTGGGGGGTCGACTGCGCCAACCCGAGCGGCTGCGGGCGGGAGCTGCCGCGCCTGCTCAACCAGGTCGACGTCACCACCGTCGACGCCGCGCAGTGCGCACCTGGACGCGGCGAGGACATCACCGAGATCTGCCACGACAATCCAGGCGGCGCCGACGCCTGCACGTTCGACTCCGGCGGCCCCGCGCTGCTCGACGGACGGCTGGCCGGCGTGGCTAGCAGGGACGGGTCGGGCCCTGACTGCGGCGACGGCGCCGGCATTTACACCAGCGTCCCCGCATACCGGGACTTCATCGACAGGACGATCAACCAGCTACCGTCGTAGGCATGCAGGTCGTGGTGCGGCCGAGCGTGCCCGCGCTGGCGCCGTTCGTCTCCTCGATCGGGTACCTCGAGGGGCGGTTCGCGCACGCCCGCGAGCGCGCACTGCCGACGGGCGGTGCCCAGCTGCTGATCAACCTCGACGCGGACGTCTTCCACTCGTACCGCCTGGACGGGTCCGCGCAGGTCACCCATGGTGCCGCGGTGCAGACGGCGTCCAGCCTGCCAACCGTGATCGACCCGGCCGAGCAGCGGTCGGTGCTGTGGGTCGCGTTCCGCCCTGGCGGCGGCTACCCGTTCTTCCGTGCTCCGAGCGACGAGCTGGTCGCCTTGGACGAGTTCTGGGGACGTGACGGCGCGGTGCTGCGCGAACGGCTGCTGGCCGAGCCGACGCCGCTGGCCAGGATCCGGCTGCTGGAGCGTGTGCTGGTCGAGCGGGCGGCCCGCCCGCTGGACCCCGATCCGGCGGTGCGGTTCGCCGCTGCCGCGCTACGCCGTGGCGACCCGGTGGCAGTCGTCAGCGACGCGCTCGGCTGGACCCCGCGCCGCTTGCTAAGCAGCTTCTCCGAGCAGGTCGGGCTGGCGCCGAAAAGGTACGCCCGGGTGGGCCGGTTCCAGCGGCTGCTCGCGAGCCTCAAGGGCGACGTCGACTGGGCCCGGTCTGCCGTTGAGCACGGTTTTCACGACCAGGCGCACCTGATCCACGAGTTCCGCGCGTTCTCGGGGCTCAGCCCCACCGGATACCGGCCGCGGTCCGGCTCCGACCGCAACCACGTGCCGATTTCTACAATCCCGCCCGCCTGAACCGGGGTGAGGATGGGCTCATGACTCAGATAACCGGCCTGTACCCGCGCTTGGTCGTCGACGGCGCCGCCCGTGCGATCGACTTCTACGTCAACGTGTTCGACGCCAAGGAGACCGAGCGCTACACCAACGACGAGGGCAAGATCGTGCACGCTGCGGTCCTGATCGGCGGCGCCAAGGTCGCGGTCAAAGACGAGGGTGATGGCGACCCGGCGCCGACGTCGCTCGGCGGATCGCCCGTGATCATGGCCATCGAGGTCGACGACGCCGACGCGGTGGGCGCCCGCATGGAACAGGCGGGCGCCACCGTGGTCCACCCGATTGGCGCGTGGGCCGAGGGCATGTACGGCGGGCGGCTCGCCGACCCGTTCGGCCACCTCTGGATGATCGCCCAGCGCTGATTTCTGGTGGGATCGGCGACCCTGGCTCAATGCCGGCGGCTTAACGGTCGTGGGCCGTTCGCGTGGGAGCCTGCCCGAATAGCCGGCCAGGGTCGAGCCGCTCGCTAGCGGCTCTCACCGGGACCGCCAGCGCCAGCGGCCGGTACACAGCACTCACTGCCAAGCGTCACTCGCCGATTCCACCAAACTCACGTCAGGGACTCGGGTATGGGTCGCTCCATAGTGGCACGTGTTCCGAACAAGACCAATTAACGTATCCATAAATCCGGCTTAGTTGTCGCACGGTCGGATCAATTCGGTTCACGAATTCCGTGTGATCTGGATCACACTTGTGATTTGAATCGTTCGATTGAATAGATGCGTGGTCCCGCTGTACGCGAAATGTGGGTCATCGAATACCCGCGGCATACAGGGGAGTAAAATGTTGAATTCGATACGACCGGCGGCTCACCGCCGGAAAGCACCCGTAATCGCGCTGGCGGTTGCGGTGCTCGCGGCCCTTATCGGGCTCATCTCCTACACCGGCAGCGGCACCGCGTCAGCGGACGAGCCGAGCTGCACGATCAACGAGTGCGTCTCCGGCACGGCGGTGCCGGACGAGGCGACGCTGCGCGAGGCGTTACAGACAGACGAGAACGGGGCCTACTTCTGGACCGGGCGGGTCAACGGCCAGAGCGTCGAGGCGGACGCGCTGAGGATCGCCAATGACTCCGACGGCACCACGCTCGAAGGGGCGCTGGCCGCCGGGGACATCACGATGCCGGTCTTCTCGGACCGCACCCCGGAGGCGATCGCGGCCTGGGAGCTCGCGTCGAGGATCTTCGCCGAGCAGGCCTCCGGCGATGTGTTCGTGGTGATGGGCGACGAGATCCGGGAGGGCAACGTCTTCCAGACGCTGGAGTTCCCGACGCTGCAGGCCAACCAGAACGTGCGCCGGGTGATCAGGATGGACAACCAGGGCAGGGAGGTCGAGGTCCTCTTCGACCGTGACGCCACCGGCGACGAACCGGACGACGAGCCGGGCAACGAGCCGGGCAACGGCGACGACGACGACGAGGGGGGCGACGACAGCGGCGAGTTCGTGATCGCTGCCCAGGCCGACCAGAACAAGTGCGTCGACTCGTCCGAGGGCGAGAACGGCGCGCGGCTGACGCTGCGCGCCTGCAACGGCACGATCCGCCAGGACTTCGAGCTCGACGAGGGCAAGCTCGTCGCCGAGTTCGACCGGAGCCTGTGCCTCAGCGTGCTCCCCGGTCCGATCTCCAGCGGCGGACAGTTCATCAGCGAGGTCAAGCTCGGGAGCTGCGACAGCGAGATCCGCTCGACGTGGGAGTTCAACGAGGACGGTACGTGGTTCTCGAACGTCACCAAGGGCTGCCTCAGCGTGGCTGACAACAGGCTTGAGGAGGCCGCCGAGATATTCACCCAGCCGTGCAACGGCGCGCTGCGGTGGTCGAACTTCCAGTAACAGTAGGAACTGGCTGCCCGCCCTGGCTCCTGTCATGGGCGGGCAGCCCCGTGACTGGACCTGCCCAACTGTCGGGGAAATGGTGGTCTCGGCTGTCCGGTTAGGGCACCACTACCGGAACAGTCCGGTTTCGGCTGGCGCGGCGGCTCGCGCCTCTGCGACCGTCCATACGGGACCACTCGCGGCGCCGCATCGGGCGCCCATTCGAGCCGCCGTATCGTGAACGGGCACGCCAGTTGAGCCGGCCGCGCCGGTTGAATCGGCGCCGCTTCACAACCCTGCGGTGGTCCGGCGAGCGGGAATGAACCACAGCTCGGTAGAGTTGTTGAAGCATCAACTAACCGAGGTGGTCCCCATGCAGTTCGGAATCTTCACCGTCGGCGACGTCACGGCCGACCCGACGACGGGCCGCACGCCGACGGAGAACGAGCGGATCAAGTCGATGGTGACGATCGCGCTGAAGGCCGAAGAGGTCGGGCTCGACGTGTTCGCGACGGGCGAGCACCACAATCCGCCGTTCGTGCCGTCGTCGCCGACCACGATGCTCGGGTTCATCGCTGCTCGCACCGAGCGGCTGCTGCTCTCCACCGCGACCACCCTGATCACGACGAACGACCCGGTGAAGATCGCCGAGGACTACGCGATGCTGCAGCACCTGGCCGACGGTCGCGTCGACCTGATGCTGGGTCGCGGCAACACCGGCCCGGTGTACCCGTGGTTCGGTCAGGACATCCGTAACGGAATTCCGCTGGCGATCGAGAACTACGCGCTGCTGCACAAGCTGTGGCGGGAAGACGTCGTCGACTGGGAGGGCCGGTTCCGCACGCCGTTGCAGTCGTTCACGTCGACGCCCCGCCCGCTCGACGGAGTGCCGCCGTTCGTCTGGCACGGCTCGATCCGCAGCCCGGAGATCGCCGAGCAGGCCGCCTACTACGGCGACGGCTTCTTCGCGAACCACATCTTCTGGCCGAAGGAGCACTTCGTCCGGCTGATCAACCTGTACCGGACCCGGTTCGAGCACTACGGCCACGGCCAGGCCGACCAGGCGATCGTCGGGCTCGGCGGGCAGGTGTTCATGCGGAAGAACTCGCAGGACGCGATCCGCGAGTTCCGGCCGTACTTCGACAACGCCCCGGTCTACGGTCACGGACCGTCTCTGGAGGAGTTCCTGGAGCAGACGCCGCTGACGGTCGGCAGCCCGCAGGAGGTCATCGACAAGACGCTGACGTTCCGCGAGCACTTCGGCGACTACCAGCGCCAGCTGTTCCTGGTGGACCACGCCGGCCTGCCGCTGAAGACCGTGCTGGAGCAGCTCGACATGCTCGGCGAAGAGGTCGTCCCGGTGCTGCGCAAGGAACTGGACGCGCTGCGCCCGGCCCACGTGCCGGAGGCGCCCACCCACGACAGCCTCAAGGAGGCGAAGAAGTGACGGTGCGCACGCTGGCCGTGGTCTCCGCGGGTCTGCGGGAGCCGTCGTCGACCAGGCTGCTGGCCGACCGGCTGGCCGCCGCCACCGTCGCGGCACTGGACCAGGAGGTCGTCGTCGAACACGTGGAGCTGCGCGAGCACGGTCATGACCTGGTGAACAACCTGCTGACGGGCTTCCCCAGCGGCGCCCTGCGCGCGGCGGTCGACACGGTGGCGAAGGCGGACGGGCTGATCGTGGTGACGCCGATCTTCAACGCGTCCTACAGCGGTCTGTTCAAGATGTTCTTCGACGTCCTGGACGCCGGTTCGCTGGTAGGGAAGCCGGTGCTCGTCGCCGCGACGGGTGGGACGGCTCGGCACTCGCTGGCTCTGGAGCATGCGCTCCGGCCGCTGTTCGCCTACCTGCGTTCGATCGTGGTCCCGACGGCGGTGTTCGCCGCGTCGGAGGACTGGAGCAGTGCTGAGCTGAGCGGTCGCATCGACCGCGGAGCAGCTGAGCTGGCCGGGCTGATCGCCGGCCGCCCGAACGAGGCTCCGGTGGATCCGTTCGAGGATCCGACGCCGTTCGAGCAGTTGCTCACGCGAGGTTAGGCGGCCAGCGGCAGGCGGCGGCTCGTGCCCGGACGGTGCGGCGCGATGGTCGTGCGGTTCGGCAGGATCTCGCCGGTGTCCTCGAAGACCACGACGCCGTTGCACAGCAGCGACCAGCCCTGCTCGGGGTGGCTCGCGACGACGCGGGCGGCGTCGTGGTCGGGGGAGTCGGCGGTCGGGCACGCGGGGAAGTGCTGGCAGCCCTGGTGACGAGGGGCGGTGTGCCGGGTCTGCGTCGCGGTGGTGGTCATTGTTCTCGCCTCCTGGTGGTTCTCGCGGCCCCGGTCTGATCGGGGCTTCTACTAACACGTCGAAGCAGACGTCCGCGGATCGACATCTTCGCCAGAACTTTTTTCGTTTGCGTAACAGCGCCGTCCCCGCCGTAACGGTGCGCAGATCTCCGATGCTCCTGCCCAGGTTTGCCCAGATGCTTCTGCTGCGGACTGAAGACTTGAACCGCTCAAGTTGCAGCCGGTAGCGGAGGGACATCTCGGGGATGAGCTTCTTGCCGTCAAGGCGAGCGCGGTCGGACCAGCGCGCCGAGGACGTGGGCAACGCCGATGACGAGGCGTTCCGGCTCGTGTACAAGGAGTACGCGCCACCGCTCCTCGGCTACCTGATGCGCTGGACCTCCGGGAACCGGCAGCTGTCCGAGGACGTGCTGCAGGAGACGCTGCTGCGCGCCTGGCGCAAGCATGGACCAGCTGGATCACACCGCGGGTTCGTTGCGGCCGTGGCTGTTCACCGTCGCTCGCCGCGTGCTCGTCGACCACCACCGGCGGACGAACGCGCGCCCGCAGGAGGTCGACGGCACGTGCATCGACGAGAGCGCGGTCACCGTCGAGGATCAGATCGAGCCGATGCTCGCCTCCGTTGTCGTCTCCGACGCGCTGGCGTCGATCTCCGAGGCGCACCGCAACGTGCTGCGCGAGGTGTACTTCCGTGGGCGGTCCACCGAAGAGGCGGCGAAGGCGCTGGGTATTCCGCGCGGCACCGTCCTGTCGCGTTCGTACTACGCCCTTCGCGCGTTGCGTTCGGCGCTGGAGGAGCGCGGCATCACAAGCCGCTACATCTGAGGGCGTCCCTGCCGGTAGACGGGATGTGTGCAGGATTTCGTCGGCTATAGGCCGCGAAATCCTGCACACATTTTGGCATTTTACGCACGCCGGCGCAGTCCGATTCAATGTGAATTCGATCGAACTGATCGAGCGGTGAGCGGCGTGTCTAGAGGGTGCTCACTAACAACGCCGCCCGCCCCGTTGCGGAGCTCATAGATGATTCGCCGGCCACCGGCGCAGATGAATTCCGGGTCCTCCACGAGGAGTGCTCGTCGGCCCTGTTCGACCGCCTCATGTGGTGGACGCGCGGGAACCGGCAGCTCGCGGAGGACGTGCTCCAGGAAACCCTGATCAGGGCCTGGAACAACCTACCCAACTTCGACCGGCGCAAGTCTCCGATGCCGTGGCTGATCACCGTGGCGCGCCGGATCATGATCGACCAGCACCGGCGCCGCACGGCACGGCCGGAGGAGGTTCACGGTCAGACGCTGGACACCGTGACCATCGAGGACGAGGTCGACTCGATTCTCGCGTCCGTGGTGATGACCGACGCGCTCCAGTCGCTGTCCGCTCAGCACCGGGCGGTGATCGGCGAGGTCTACTTCCGCGGAAGCAGCACCGCCCAGGCGTCGCAGGCGCTCGGGATCCCGCCCGGCACCGTCAAGTCGCGCAGCTACTACGCGCTGCGGGCGCTCCGATCCGCGCTGGAGGAACGAGGAGTGACAGGTGTACACCCGTAGCGCCGCCGGCCTGCTGGCCGCGTTGGCCCTGGCCGGGTGCGGCGCGCCCGAGGAGCCGCCGCCGGGCGTGGCGATCCCGGCCGACAGCATCGTGAGGACCACCGCGCCCGCGCCTCCACCGCGCCAGGCGGACGAGCAACCGAAGGTGGATCCGCCGGCCACCGAGTCGCCGGCGACGCCGCAACCAGGCCGCCGGGCCCGGATCGATCGCGGCGCGGACGTGGACGGGCCGATGAGGCTCCTGGTCCGCAAGGTCGACGGATTCGGACGGATCGTCGTCGACAGCGAGGGTTTCGTGCTCTACCGGTTCGACGGCGACACCCCGAGCAGCGCGAACTGCCAGGGCCGCTGCAACAAGCTGTGGCAGCCGGTGCTGGCGACGAAGGTGACCCCCGTCGGGGAGATCCCGCGGATCAAGCTCGGCATCGTCGAGCGCCCGGGGGACACGCACCAGGTGACGCTCGGCGGTGCTCCGCTCTACCGGTTCGTCCGTGACGCGGCCCCTGGCGAGGCAACCGGGCACGGCGTGGACGGCAAGTGGTGGGCGGTCACCGCCGACGGCACGCGAGCGGAAGAGCAGACAACGGGAGGAGTAGGGCGATGACCGGGCGTGGGACGGCGACGCGGGCCTACCAGTGGAGGCACCGGCGACAGGGCCGCGAGATTCCCGTGCGGACGGCGGTGATCGCCGCCGTGGCGCTCGCCGCGCTCGGGGCTCGGCATAACGGCGCTGGTCAACTACGTGACAGCGCCTGCCGCGCCGGTCTCCGTCGCCGTCGCCGACCAGCCGGGTGCACGGGTCAAGTACTACATCGTCCCTCCCGGCAACCGCGAGACGCTGGAAGAGGTGGCGGCGAAGACGCTCGGCGACCCGAGCCGGTCCGGGCAGATCATCGCGTTCACCCGTAGCCGCCTCCAGCCGGACGGCGGGAGGCTGGTCGACGAAACGATCAAGCCTGGCTGGGTGCTGTGGCTGCCCATCGACGCGCGGGGCCCAGGCGTACAGCTCGGTCGCGTGCCGAACCGGCCGCCGGCAGCGAAACCTGATCCCGAGGAGGCCAGCCTCGGCATGGAGCGGTGGGTCGCGGCGGGCGTCGCGCTGTTCGTCGGCGTACCGGCGGCCGGCGGGTACCTCTACTACCAGCGTTACGGCAGCCCGTTCGCCCGGCGGCGCGAGGAGGAGCGCGAAGAAGGGGCCGAGGGCCAGGACGAGGCGCGGACCGAGCCGGAGGACGGCGGCTGGGACGCGACCGCGGCGCCGACCCGGCCAGGGCGCCGCCGCGGGAGGGCGGATGTGGCGCCCTCGCGCAGCTGGGCTGATCCCCGCGAGCCGGCGCGTCCGCAGAGCCGCGCGCGATCGGGCCGGCACCGTGCCGACGACCAGCAGACCCGGCCGATCCCGGCGCTGCAGCCGCGACGTGGCCCGGAGTCACGCGGAGCGCAGCAACTGCGTCGCGCGCAGGAACGGCAGGTGAGCGACGCGCGTGAGCCGCGTGGAACCGAGCGGTTCCGGCGTGTGACAGGTCGCTCGGCGGCCGAGTCGGGCCGCACGCGGGCGCCGGCGAAGGAGCCCCGTCCGACCCGGGCTTCGCGCCGCGAGTCGGAATCGACCCAGGCACGCCAACCCGCCCGGCCGCGCCAGCGTGCCGAGGTCCGCCAGCCCGCAGAGGCCCGGCTGCCTGGGCAGGCCCGCCAGCCTGGACAGCCGCGACCTGCTGTGGTGCCCGAGTCAGAGGCAGCGGTGGGTCGTGTGCGGTTCGGCCGACGATCACGGCAGGCGTAACGATGTGTGGATCGTCACGATTCGTGACGGTCGGCACGATGGGCGGTCGACTCGCTCTCCGGCCCGCTCTCGCCTGACGTTCGGCGCGCCGCACCGACCGTTCGGCGCTCGCACTTAACTGCTGAGGATCCCCTGCTGGCAGTCTCCGGCGTCCCGTGTAGTGATGATGGGGTGAGAGCTGATCCGGCCGAGACGGTCGACGAGCTGGCCGCGTACCTCGTGCGCCTGGAGACCCTGGCGCGCGAGGCGAGAGACGGCGGCCAGGACCACGCCGAGGTCCTGGCCGAGTTGCAACGGGTCAGCTCGTGGGCGCTGCGGGTGGCGGTGGCGCGGGCGCGTCAGCGCGGTGTGTCGTGGCGTGAGCTGGGCAAGGCGCTCGGACTGTCGGCCACGACGTTGCACGGCCAGTACAGCGCCGGGCGGGGTGTGGTGGCGGCGGTTGGGCAGAGCGAACGGCCCCAGATCGTGCCGGAGCCGAGCACGGAGGTCCAGGTCGGAGACGGTGTGCCGGCGCGGCTCGACCGGTTCGTCGGTCGTGAGGCGGAGCTGGCCGATCTCAGGCGGCTGCTTGCGAGGAACCGGCTGGTCACGTTGTGCGGTCCGGCCGGGGTCGGCAAGACGCGGCTGGCCGTCGAGCACGTTCACCATCTGCACCGCTCGTACCGGGGCGGGATCTGGTGGGTGAGCCTGGGCCAGGTCTCGGCGGACTCGTTGGTGGGCGGTGCGGTGTCCGCGGCCGTGGGCGGATCGGGCATGTCGGCGGACCGGCTGATCGCCGATCGCAGCCACGGGGCACCGGTGCTGGTCGTGCTGGACAACTGCGAGCACGTCATCGACGGCGCGGCGACCCTCGTCGAGCGCGTGCTGGCGGCCTGCCCGCGCGCGAGCGTGCTGGCGACGAGCCGGGAGAGCCTGCGTGTCCCGGGCGAGACGCAGTTCCCGGTCCGGCCGCTGCCGTTGCCGGTGGACCTGGACGGTGCCGACTGCCGGCACCTGGACGCGGTGCGGTTGTTCGTCGACCGGGCGCGGGCGGTGCTGCCGTCGTTCTCGGTGACGGACGAGCTGGCCTGGGTGATCGCGACAGTGTGCGCCCGGCTCGACGGGCTGCCGCTCGCGATCGAGCTGGCGGCCCGCCAGATCCGCATGCTTCCTCCTGACGTGCTGCTGGAGCGTGCGGACTCCTCGCTCGACCTGCTCGTGGGCGGACCACGCACCGCGCCGCAGCGGCACCAGAGCCTGCGGTCGGCGATCGAGTGGGGTTACGAGCTGCTCGACAAGACAGAGCAGCGGGTGTTCCGCCGGCTGGCGGTCCTGCCGGGCGGGTTCGACGCCGACGGTGCCGGCGCGCTCTGCGCCGATCTTGAGCTGAGCGCCGAGGAGCTATGGGACGGTCCTGACGCGGCTCACCGACAAGTCGCTGCTGGTGTTCGAGACCCGGTTCAGGATCCTCGATTCGCTACGGGCGTTCGGGCGCGAGCAGTTGGAGGCGTCCGGCGAGATCGACGGTGCCCACGACCGGCTGCTGAGCTGGCTAGCGCGGCTGGCGCACGACGCCCTGTACGACCTGCCCGGTCCAGTCGACCTCACGGCGCGAATCCGGGACGAGCGGTCCAACCTCCAGTACGCCGTCGTCGTGGCGGAGTCGACATGCGACGGGAGGTATCCGCTGCTCGCGGCGGGCCTCGCGGGGTGCCTTCGCCTGGCCGGCGACCTGCGCGAGGCGCAGGCGGTCGCGCATGCGCGCGGTGGCGCTCCACGAAGAGGTGTCGGCGGGGCGCCTCCTGGTGCTGGTCGAGCTGGTGCTGACGCTGTCGCTGCGGGGGAGCTACGCGCCGGCGAAGGAGCACAGCACCACGCTGCTCCGGATGGCGGACGAGCTGAACCAGCCGCATCTCACGGCATGGGCGCTGGCTGCCGGGGCGATGGCGCATCGGGACATCGGCGACGAGGCGGCGGCGATAAAGCTGAACCACACGCTCGTGGCGATGCTGCGACGTGCGGGCAACGGCCTGGCGCTCGCGCTGGCGCTCAACCTGCTCGCCTGGGACTACCTCAGGCGCAGCGACATCGGCGGCGCGAAGGAACTGGTCGACGAGGCGATGCGCCTCGTGGAGTCGTCGGGGGCCCTGGGCGAGCGCACCGGCGGCCTCGTGCACACCGCCGGTGCGATCGCGCTGGTTCGCGGCAAGCTGGACGAGGCCGCCGTCTTCTTCACGCTGGGCCTCACCGTCTCGTCGTCGAACTGGGACCACAGCGCCCACCACATCGAGGGCCTTGCGGTCGTGGCGACCGACGCCGGTGATCCGGTGCGGGCGCTGCGGCTGCTGTCGGCGGCGGCGGCGATGCGGGCGGGCGCGGATCTCCACGCCGACCCGTGGTGGTCGCAGCAGTTGGAGGAAGCGGAGGTGCGGGCGCGCAGGCAGCTCGCCGGACTGTCCTGCCCGGTCGCGGAGGGTCCGCCTCTCAGCACCCAGGAGACGATCGACTATGCCCTGCACGACCAGTTGCCCGCGTCTCACACGCCGCCGTCCTCCGACACGGTGCTCACGGCGCGCGAGGACCAGATCGCCCGGCTGGTCGCGGAAGGGCTGACGAACCAGCAGATCGCGGCCCGTATCGAGGTGTCGCCGCGGACGGTCGCCAGCCATCTGGAGCGGATCCGCGCCAAGATCGACGTGCCGACGCGCGCACAGCTCACCGCCTGGGTCCTCCAGCGCTGAGACGGGGCTGAGCCCCCGCAACGGCTCGGGCGCTCAGCCCGGTGACGGACATTCCACTATTGCGCGCGCGGACCTGCGGTAGATTCCTTTTCGGATGAAGTGACGCTGCGGCCTGGACACGCCGCTGAATCCCAGGGGCGATTCAGCGTCAATGACAACGTGGTCGCCGCCCACTTGTACGGATCTCGTACAGGCGCCGCTCACCAATTTGCCCGTTCGGGCAACCCCGGGCGTGATGAAAACGCTAACATTCGGAAACTCTGAGTGGCATTGACCACGTTGAGTGACATCGCATCAACTTCGTGTAGTGGGTACACGGTTCTGCGCGAAATGCTGATTGCGACGTACTGGCGGTGGACAACAATCAGTGGCACATCGTCGACAGGTGAAATTCATCCCTACTAGAGCGATTTCTGACGGCGTGAACCGATCCTGCCGCAGCAGCGTAGATGCGAATGGGTGAACTATTCCCCGCTAAATGCGCGAGTGCCGGACAGGCCGCAAGAATGCGTCCACCGGCCATGAGAAGGGGTGGGCTTCGATGTCATCAGCGGATGTTCCAAACCAGTGGTGCGATGACCAGATCCGCCCAAGCAGCGATTGACCCGCCGGAGCGTGTGTGAAAGGCATCCCATGTCGTCATCACCCGTTCGCTGTGCCGTCTGTGGTTCTGAACAGGCAGCAGTAGGTGGTCCCGGACGCCGTCGCCGGTACTGCTCGAGCGCCTGCCGTCAGCGGGCCTATCGCCAGCGCAGCCAGGCCTCTCATGGGGACACCAGCGCGGCCCAGCCCGCGACGAGCACCGATTTACCGCTGGCTCTGGACGCCTTCATCGGCCGGAAGCAGGAGCTGGCGAACGTCGTCCGGATGCTCCGCCGCGGCCGCCGACTCGTCACGCTGCTCGGGCCGGCCGGTGTCGGCAAGACACGAGCCGCGCTGGAGCTGGTCTCGGCAGCCCGCGACGCGTTTCCTGGTGGCGTCCACGTCGTGGACCTCGCCCCTCTCGCCCGGCCGGACGACGTCGTCAACGCGGTGGCCGCGGCGGTCGACGTGCCCGAGGATCCGGACGTGCCGCTGATCGACTCGCTGGCCGAGGCCCTGCACGACCGTCGCGTCCTGATCGTCCTCGACAACTGCGAGCACCTCGTCGCGGCCTGCGGTGACCTTGCCGTGGCGCTCCTCCAGCGCTGCCCCGCGCCGCAGATCCTCGCGACCAGCCGCGAGGTGCTGCGCCAGCCGGGCGAGATGGTGGTGCCCGTGGAGCCGCTGCCCGCCGCCGAGGCACTCGATCTCTTCGCGGACCGCGCGCTCAGCGCCGCGCCGTCGTTCGCCCTCACCCGGGAGAACCGCACGGTCGCGCGCGCGATCTGCCGCCGGCTCGATTACCTGCCCCTGGCGATCGAGTTGGCGGCGCGGCTAGTGCGGCTGCTGCCGCTGGAGGACATCCTCGCCGGCTTGAACGCCAGGTTCGAGCTGCTGACCGCGGGCAGCCGTAGCGCCGACGACAAGCACCGCGATCTCTACGCGGCGATCGACTGGAGCTACAACCTGCTCGACGCGGACGAGCAGGCGCTGTTCCGCCGGCTCGCGGTGCTTCCAGGCGGCTTCGACGTCGACCTCGCCGGCGCGGTGTCGGCCGATCTCGACCTTCCGGTGATCGAGCTGATCGCCAGCATGGAGTCGAAGTCGCTGCTCGCGCCGATGACCGGCACGCCGGGCCGCCCGCGGTTCCGGCTGCTCGAATCGGTACGTGCGTTCGCTCGGGACCGCCTCGTCGAGAGCGGCGAGTGGGACCTCGCGGCCGACCGGCTCGTCGAAGCGCTCACCGTGATGGCCACGCCGATGGTCGAACGGTTCGTGGCGCCGCCCAGCATGCTCAGCCGGTTCGGCGTCGAGCACGACAACCTGCTCTCGGCCGTCGACTACCTCTCCACACGGACGGACGTCCGCGAGCTGCTGCTGGTGGCGGCGCTGCACAGGTGCCGCACCCAGCGCGGCATCATGGCGAACAGCCGCGACCAGTTGAAGCACGCGCTGCGGCTTGAGGATGCGCCCGCGGCGTACCTGACCGTCGCCCTCGACCGGTCGGCCTGGACCGCCTGTATCGACAACGACGAGGAGACGGCGCTGGCGCTGGCGCAGCGCGCGTGCGAGTTGGCGCGCGACGCGGGTCCGGCGATGCGTTGCCGCACCCTGAACACGCTGGCGTACGCGTACCAGGTGAGCGGCGACTACGCGGCAGCGCGGGCGACGTTCGAGAGCTGCCTTGCCGAGGCTCGCGAGATCGGCGAGCCGGCCGGGGTCGGGATCAGCTTGCACAACCTGGCGTGGGCCGCCCTGCTCGACGATGACCTGCACACCGCCGCGGCGCTGGTGGAGGAGGCCATGCCGATCTACCGGAAGAAGGACGAGGCCGCCGGCCTGGCCTCGTTCCTGCACACCGCCGGGGTCGTGGAGATGGAGAGGGGCAACACCGGCGCCGCTGACGTGCACTTCATCTCCGGGCTGCGCAACCTGGGCGACGCCCGCACTCTGCACAGCGCCGACCTGCTGGAGGGGCTGGCCATCACGGCGATCAAGGGTGGACGGCCCGAACGCGGGCTGCGCCTGGTCGGGGCGGCGCAGAGCATGCGCCGGACGTCCACGGTGGCCGGAGACCACTGGTGGATGGGCAAGCTCGCGTGCGCGGTGGACGAGGCCCGCTCGCAGCTCGGCAAGGAGCGGGCCGAGGCGACGCTGCAGCAGGGGCGCACCTCGCCGCGGACTCAGCTGATGGAGTACGCGCTGCGCCCGGCGCAGACCGCCCTCACCGCCCAGCCGTCGGCGACGCCGTTGAGCAAGCGGGAGCGGGAAGTGGCGGCACTCGTCGCCCAAGGCAGTACGAATCCGGAGATCGCCGAGCAGTTGATGATTTCCGAGCGCACGGTGGTGAGCCATCTGGAACACGTGCGGACGAAACTCGATCTGCGGAGCCGTACCCAGGTGGCGGTATGGGCGGCGAAGCATCTCATCGGCGCGTAGGCAGCGGCCAGTGTGATTTCGTCACGCGCTCGTGAGGCGCAGAAAGCGCGTGAAAGTCCGATGGCCACCGTGACGAAGAAGAGCATCATTCCTTGTGTGCCGGTCAGCTCCACGCTCCGGCTGACAGGCCCCCGGCGGATCCGGGTCTCATCCCCCCTTCACCGCCCCGGATCCGCCGGCTCGACGGCGCCCTGTTCGGGGAAATCGCGCGGCGTCTCCATGCCCGCCGCCGCGATTTCCCCGAACAGACCGCCGGGCGTGCGAAACCAGGTGTCCGGTGAGGAGCTCCGCCACGGCGATGCCGCTGGCGCGGCTTGCGCCGTGCGTGGCGATGTAGCAGCCGTGCTCACCGACGTAGCGGCAGGGTTGGCCCGCGCGGAGGTGCGGCAGGCCCATCTCGACGACGACGGCATCCGGGCGGGCGGCCACCAGGTCAGCGAGCACGCACGTGGCCCAGGCGTGGCGGTGGGCGTCACGTACCGCGACGACCAGCGGCCTGCCCGCTGCGGGCGCGAGCAGCGCATCCAGGTCCGGGCACGGCTCCGTGAACCGTTGACTGGTCGTACCGGGCAGTACCCCGGTCAGGGCAGCGGCGATACCCCAGGTAGTTCTCGGTCCGATCTGGGCATTCACGACCGGCGCGAGCTCGACGACGTGCGCCGGCACGGCCAGTGGGAGGAGTGCGCCGGTGATGCGTACCGCCCGCCGGGCGGCGTCCAGCCCGACGCTCCGGTCACCGCGTGGTTCACCCAGATCACGCCTGGCCGATGTGGCCACGCGATGCCGGCGCATCGCAGCCTCGGCTAGTCGCTCTTCGCTGAGACGTCCGGCACCTACCGCCGCGACGATCGCGTCAAACAACCGAACGTGCGTGTGCTCTGCGTCGCGCCAGCCGCCGATGCAGATCACGTCGGCGCCCGCGGCAACGGCTCGGACGGCGCCTTCCGCAAGCCCGTACGTGGCCTTGAGCGCCGCCATCTCGATGGCGTCGGTGACGATGAGCCCATCGAACCGCAGTTCGTCGCGGAGGAGCCCGGTCAGGATGCGGCGATTGATTGTCGCGGGCACACCGCCATACGCGGGCAACACGATGTGAGCCGACATGATCGCCTGAACGCCCGCCTCGATCGCCGCCCGGAACGGCAGCAGGGCACCAGCCAGCGCGTCTTCGCCATCGGCAAGAACCGGCAAGCCCAGATGCGAGTCCACCGCGGTGTCACCGTGTCCCGGGAAGTGCTTGGCGCAGGCGGCCACGCCGGCCGACTGCAGTCCTGACACGTACGCCGCTGTGTGCCTGGCGACATGGTCCGGTGTCGCGCCGAACGCGCGCACGCCGATCACGGGGTTGTCCGGGTTGCGGTTCACGTCGGCGACGGGACCGTAGTTCATATTGATACCGAGTGCCGCGAGATCACGGCCGATCTGCCTGGCGACCGCGTGGGTCACGCCGACGTCGTCGACCACACCGAGAGCCCAGTTTCCCGGCCATGAGCTACCGCGCTCGGTCTCCAGGCGGGTGACGTCGCCGCCCTCCTCGTCGATCGCGACGATCGCGTCGGGGTTCTCGGCGAGCATCGACGAGGTGAGCGCGGCTAACTGATCGGCGGATGCAACGTTGCGATCCCACAGCAGAACACCACCGAGCCCCTCCCGGAGTGCCCGCCGCAGCCAATCGGGGACGGTGGTTCCGGCGAAGCCGGGCTGCAACAGACCATTGGCCAACCGGTGCAGATCAGAGGTACTCACGCCGCCCCTTCTTGATCGCCCGCCAACATGTCACGGACCGTATCCGGAAGCGTCAACGCCAGCTGCCGGCCGCGCCCGAAGCTGATCCGCCCGACCTTCCCGCCCGATACGACCGGCGCTATGCGATCGGGTTGGGGGACCTACCGGCTGCCGTTTCGTCAGCCAGCCTGAGGGCTAGCGGTCCGCCGCCAGGGCAAGGTGTTGTGTTCAGCGTGGCTGTACGCTGACGGCGAGAAGGGAGGCGCTCGTGTCGCCCAAGGCGGTGCCGCAGGTCGGCGAACGAATCCGCGAGGAGCGGGTCAGGCGGGGCTTCACGCTGCGCGGCCTGGCCCGAGTCGTGGGGGTGTCCGCGAGCCTCATCTCCCAGATCGAGACCGGCAAGAGCCAACCGTCGGTGAGCACCCTCTACGCGATCACGACGGCGCTCGGCGTCTCGATCGAGGATGTCTTCGATACCCCGGATCTGGCCGCCAACGCTCCACGGCCGGTGCTCGCGGCAGCCGAGGCGGGCTCCGCGGGCCCGCCGACCACGGTGCTGGACGCCCTGGCCTCCCGCGGCGGACTGCGGGTAGGACCGGTCGTCCGTCCAGCGGATCGCGAGATCCTGGAACTCGACTCGGGGGTCACCTGGGAACGGCTGGGCCGGGTACCGGGCACCCACGTGGACTTCCTGCTCATCACCTACGCCCCGGGCGGCAGCTCGTCGAGCAACGGCCGGCTGATGCGCCACCCTGGCAGGGAGTACGGCTACCTCGTCCAGGGTGAGCTGACCGTGACCCTCGGGTTCGACGAGCACCTCCTGCGCCCGGGCGACGCGGTGTGCTTCGAGTCGAGCACTCCCCACCGCTACCGGAACGACGGCGAGCAACCGGCGGTCGGCGTCTGGTACGTGGTCGAGTCCAACGACGGGTAGCACCGCGTCTTGTGTTAAGTGAGCCTTGACACTGCTGTCCGCTCGTTCTTGACTGGAATCGGCCTGCGAGAGGGGTGATCGCGGTGGCGATTCGCACGTTCGGCCCCAACGCCGTCGACTGGGAGGAGCGGGTCGACCTCGACCGGCTGCGGCGCGAACGGCTGGCAAGGCTCCGGGCGGCGCTCGACCGGTCCGAGCTCGGGGCGCTGCTCTCCTTCGACTTCTCGAACATCCGCTACCTGACGTCGACCCACATCGGCACGTGGGCGATGGACAAGCTGATCCGGTTCGCGCTGCTCGTCCGCGGTGGCGAGCCGATCATCTGGGACTTCGGCTCCGCTGCCCGCCACCACCAGCTGTACAACCCGTGGCTCGACTACACCCGGCGGCACGCCCCCGGTAACGGCAAGCCGCTGGCCTCCGGCGCCAGGGCCGGCATCTCCACGCTGCGCGGCGCCTTCCACCCTGACGCGGGCATCGCTCAGGACGTCGCCCGCAAGGTGGCCAGTGAGCTGCGCGAACATGGCGTCGCGGACGCGCCCGTCGGGGTGGACATGATCGAGATGCCGGTCCTCGCTGCGCTGGGCGCGGAGGGGATCGACGTCGTCGACGGTCAGCAGGTGTTCCTCGACGCCCGCCGGATCAAGACCCCGGACGAGATCAGCCTGCTCGCCCAGGCGTGCGCGATGGTCGATGCCGCCTACGAGGAGCTGTACACGTTCCTGCGCCCCGGCGTCCGGGAGAACGAGTGCGTGGGCCTGGTGAGCAAGGTCCTCTACGACCTGGGCAGCGAGTACGTGGAGGGCGTCAACGCGATCTCCGGCGAGCGGTGCTCGCCGCACCCGCACGTCTACTCCGACCGCCTGGTGCGCCCCGGCGACCCGGCGTTCTTCGACATCCTCCACAGCCACCTGGGCTACCGCACCTGCTACTACCGCACGTTCGCCGTCGGCAGCGCGTCGATGGCCCAGCGGGACGCGTACACCCGGTGCCGGGAGTACATGGACCATGCGATCGCGCTGGTGAAGCCCGGTACGACCACGGCCGACATCGTGTCGATCTGGCCGCGCGCCGAGGAGTTCGGCTTCCCGGACGAAACGGCGGCGTTCGCACTGCAGTACGGCCACGGGGTCGGCCTGTCGATCTGGGAGAAGCCGATCTTCAGCCGGCTGGTCTCGCTGGAGCACCCGGAGCAGCTGGAGGAGGGCATGGTCTTCGCGCTGGAGACCTACTGGCCCGCCGCCGACGGCTGGTCGGCCGCGCGGATCGAGGAGGAGCTGGTCGTCACGGCGGACGGCTGCGAGGTCATCACGAAGTTCCCGGCCGAGGAGTTGCTGGTGGCCGGCAAGCGCTACTGGACGGTCGGCGGCGAGCTGAACCCGTTGCGCGAGGCCCAGTCGCACCTCAACACCAAGGCCGGCAACCCGGAGGGTCGCAGCCCGAACGGCGGACCGCGATGACCGCGACGAGCAGCGCCCTGCCGGTGTCCGATGTGGACGCCGGAGAGCTGCTCGCGCTGTACGAGGAGATGGCGGTGATCCGCGGCACCGAGAAGGCCGCCCACGACCTGTTCATGTCCGGCCTGGTCAAGGGCACTACGCATCTCGCGGCCGGGCACGAGGCCGTCGCGGTCGGAGCGAGCGCCGCGCTCCGTGCGGACGACTACGTCTTCGCCACCTACCGCGGCCACCACCACGCGATGGCGCGCGGTGCCACGGCCGAGGAGTGCCTCGCCGAGCTGATGAGCAAGGCCACCGGCGTCTGCAAGGCCAAGGGCGGGTCGATGCACCTGACCAAGGCGTCCAGGGGCATGCTCGGCTCGTACGCGATCGTCGGCGCCCACCTGCCGATGGCGGTCGGCGCGGCCTGGTCGGCGCGGCTGCGCGGTACCGAGCAGGTGGCGGTGGCGTTCTTCGGCGACGGCGCCACGAACATCGGCGCGTTCCACGAGGCGCTCAACCTCGCCGCCGTGTGGACACTGCCCGTGCTGTTCGTCTGCGAGAACAACTTCTACATGGAGTACACGCCGATCGCGTCGGTCACCGCGGTGACGAACCCGGCCGCCGACCGCGCGCCGGCGTACAACCTTCCCGGCGAGGTCATCGACGGCAACGACGTGGTCGTCGTGCGCGACGCTGTCGCGCGGGCGGCAGAGCGGGCGCGGCGCGGCGAGGGACCGACGGTCATCGAGGCGCAGACCTACCGCCAGTACGGGCACAGCCGCGCCGACCCGGCGAAGTACCGCCCGACCGAGGAGGTCCAGCGGTGGCTCGAACACGATCCGCTCGACGTTGCCCGGGCCCGCCTTGAGGCGCTCGGTGTCCCGCCCGCAGAGGTCGACCGAGCCGACGAGCGGGCGGATCGTGCCGTCGCCGAGGCCGTCGAGGCGGCGAAGAACGCGCCCGACGCCGATCCGAAGGAGGCGTTCACCGACGTCTGGGCGGACGGAGGTGCGGCGTGGCGGACGTGATCACCTACCGCGACGCGGTGGCGGAGGGCATCGCCCGGCAGATGCGCCGCGACCCCACCGTGGTCTGCCTCGGTGAGGACATCGGCGCGGCCGGCGGCGTCTTCAAGACCACGGTCGGGCTGTTCGAGGAGTTCGGGCCCGAGCGGGTGTGGGACACCCCGATCTCGGAGCAGGCGATCGTCGGCGCGGCCATGGGCGCCGCGATGACCGGGCTGCGGCCAGTCGCCGAGATCATGTTCAGCGACTTCCTCGCCTGCTGCTGGGACTACCTCGCCAACGAGATCCCCAAGGTGCGGTACATGACCGGCGGGCAGGTCACCGTGCCACTGGTCGTGCGGACGGCCAACGGCGGCGGCCTGGGATTCGGGGCGCAGCACTCGCAGGCGGTGGAGAACTGGGCGCTGGCGATCCCCGGCCTGAAGATCGCGGCGCCGTCGAACCCGGCCGACGTCATCGGACTCATGGCGGCGGCCATCGACAGCGACGACCCGGTGGTCTTCTTCGAGCACAAAGGCCTCCTCGCGACGAAGGGCGCGCCGCCGCCGGACGGCCACGTGGTCGAGTTGGGCCGGGCCTCGGTGGTCCGCGAAGGGAACGACGTCACGGTCGTCGCGCTCGCCGCCACGGTGCCGCTCGCGCTTGCGGCGGCCGAACAGCTTGCCGGCGACGGCGTCGATGTCGAGGTGATCGACCTGCGTTGCCTCGTGCCGCTGGACATGGCGTCGGTGTTGCGCTCGGTGGAGCGCACCTCCCGCCTGCTGGTGGTCGAGGAGAACCCGTACCAGGGCGGCTGGGGCGGCACGGTCGTCTCGGTCGTCGTTGACGAAGGCTTCGACCTGCTCGACGCGCCCGTCAAGCGGGTCGCCGCTTCGTGCGTGCCGCTCCCCTTCGCGGACGCGCTGGAGGAGCAGGTCATCCCCACCGTCGACAAGGTCACCGCGGCGATCCGCACCCTCGCCGCGTACTGAGCACCGGTCCACAGAGAGCGAGGACTGTCATGAGTAACCGGATGCTGCTGCGTGGTGGCTGCGTGCTCACCATGGATGCCCAGATCGGCGACCTACCCATTGGCGACGTCCTGATCGAGGACGGCAAGATCGCGGCTGTCGACCGGCAGATCGACGCCGACGCGGACGTGATCGACGTATCAGGACGGATCGTCATACCGGGCTTCGTCGACACGCACCGGCACACCTGGGAGGCCGCGATCCGCGGCTGCGCGCCTAACGCCACCCTGGACGACTACTTTGTCGAGGTCCTCGACACCTTCGCGCCGCTCTACCGTGCCGAGGACGTGTATGCGAGCAACCTCGCCGGCTCGCTGGAGTGCCTCAACGCCGGCATCACCACGCTGGTCGACTGGTCACACATCAACAACACCCCCGAGCACCCGGACGCGGCGATCCGCGCGTTGCAGGAGGTAGGGATTCGCGCGCAGTACGCGTACGGCAGCGCGAACACCTCACTCGCGGACTACTGGTATGAGAGCAAGCTCGCCATCCCCGAGGACGACGTGCGCCGGATCCGCGACACGTACTTCTCCTCCGACGGCGGCCTGCTCACGATGGGCCTCGCCACCCGCGGTCCCGGCTTCTGCCAGGACGACGTCGTCCGGACCGAGTGGCGTCTCGCCGAGGAGCTCGGCATCCCCGTCACCGTGCACGTGGCGATGGGTCGCCTCGCGGGCCGGTTCGGCATGATCAAGCAGCTGGCCGCCCTGGACCTGCTCCGCGCCGGCACCACGTACATCCACTGCTGCTACTTCAGCGAGGAGGAGTGGCGGCTGGTGGCCGACAGCGGCGGGCTCATCTCGGTCGCGCCGCAGGTCGAGGTCCAGATGGGCCACGGCTGGCCGCCGGTGATGAAGGCGATCGAGTACGGGCTGCGGCCGAGCCTGTCCATCGACGTCGTGACCACTGTGCCCGGCGACATGTTCACCCAGATCCGCAGCGCGTTTGGCACTGAGCGGGCGCGGGTCAACGCCGAGGCCTGGCAGGCCGACGCTCCGGTGCCCGACACCATGCTCACCGCCCGCAAGATGCTGGAGATGGCAACCGTCAACGGCGCGCACGTCGCCGGGCTGGAGGACCGGACCGGATCGCTCACGCCCGGCAAGCGGGCCGACGTGGTGGTCATCGACGCGACCGCGCTCAACGTGGCGCCGATCCACGACCCGGTCGCCGCGGTGACGCTCTGCGCGGACGTCTCCAACGTGGAGACCGTCATCGTCGACGGCGTGGTCCGCAAGCGCGACGGCCGGCTGGTCGCCGACGTCGATCGTGCGCGGGGCCTGGTCCAGGCCTCCCGCGACTACCTCGCGGGCCAGGTCGAGCAGCGCAAGGCGAACGCGTGAGTCTGCGGCACCTGGTGAGCCGGGCCGCGGACGCCACGTTCGCGGTCCCGGCAGGCTGGGCGGAGACCAGCCAGGGGTTCCGCCGCTGGTCCGTCGTGGACGAGACGGCCAGCGCCGTCCACACGGGCTTCGGAATCTGCGAGCTGGCCCCGGGCGGCTCGCTACCGGCCCATGTCCACTCCTTCGAGCAGAGCCTCTACCTGCTCGAAGGATCGGCCGTCCTCGACACGAGCGAGGGTTCGTTCGCCCTCGACCAGGGCGACTACGGGCTGGTCCCGATCGGCGTACCGCACGGCTGGCGCAACTCCGGCGACACGGTCGCCCGCTGGGCCGACATGCAGGCCCCGCAACCCCGCCAGCGCCACGGCCACGACACGTTCGCTGTCCCGGCGCCGCCCCGCGACCTGGCGCCGATCCGGGTCGACGTCCGCGACCCGCGCACCCGCTCGTTCGGCCACATCGCACCGGCCAACATGGACGCCGACAAGCAGACCCAGGATCTGCTCGCGGTCTCGGCGAGCATGCGCACTGCCCTGCTGGTGTACAGCGGCATCACGGTGAAGCCCTTGGTCGACAGCGACCTCGGAGCCCAGCTGTCGACGATGTTCATGGTGCGGTACGCCCCGGACGGCGTCGCCGGCGCGCACGACCACCCGTTCGAGGAGACGTACCTGATCCTGGAGGGCGCGACCGACGCCACCTTCGACGGCGAGCGGTACCGGCTGGAGGTCGGCGACGTCGCCTGGGCCGGCGTCGGTTGCGTCCACTCGTTCGCCAATGCCGGCGACGGGCCGGTGCGCTGGCTGGAGACGCAGGCGCCGCAGCCGCCGGCCCGCTACTCGTACCGGTTCGCCCGCGACTGGGAGTACCTCAGCGAGAACATCGAACCCGCTTCGACCGAGGAGGTGCCATGACACGCAGCGTGCTGGTAGTCGGCGGCACGTCGGGAATCGGCCGGGAGATCGCCCGGTACTTCGCCGATCGCGGTGACGAGGTCGTCCTCACCAGTCGCGACGCCCACCGCGCCGAGACCGTCGCGAAGGAGATCGGCGGCGCCGCCCGGGGACTCGCGTTCGACCTGGCCCGGCCCACCGAGATCGGCGGCGCGCTCGCCGGTGCCGAGCGCGTCGACCACCTCGTGCTGGCCGCGATCGAACGCGACCTCAACAGCGTGGCGGAGTACGACGTCGAGCGGGCGGTGCGGCTGGTGACGCTCAAGCTCGTCGGCTACACCGAGGTGGTCCACACACTGCGGCCGCGGATGAACGACGACACGTCGATCGTCGTCTTCGGCGGGCAGGCGAAGGAGCGGCCCTACCCCGGCTCCACCACGATCTCCACCGTCAATGCGGGCGTGACCGGGCTCGTGCACGCGCTCGCTTCGGAGCTGGCGCCGATCCGGGTCAACGCCGTGCACCCCGGGATCGTCGGCGACAGCCCGTTCTGGAGCGCCAAGCCGGCCGAGGTGCTGGAGCAGTACATCTCGCGCACGCCGATCGGGCGGCTCGCGACCATGGCCGACGTGGTCGACGCAGTGGCGTTCCTGCTCGGCAACCGGTCGGTGAACGGGGTCGACCTCAACGTCGACGGCGGCTGGTTGCTCAAGTGAACTGGTTGCTGAGGTGAACGACTCTGGCCTGCGGGTCGCGATCGTCGGCACCGGGCGGATGGGTGCCGCGATGGCCGCTCGGCTGCGGCATGCCGGGTTCGAGGTAGTTGTCCACAACCGCAGCCGGGAGAAGGCGGCAGCGGTCGCGGCCGACACCGGCGCCACCGTCGCCGGCACGGCGCGCGAGGCGGCGGCGTCAGCGGAGATCGTCGTGGTCTCCCTGGCCGACGACGCGGCGGTCACCGCGACGTACGGCGGCGCCGACGGGCTTGTCGCGGGACTTCGACCGGGCAGCGTCGTGCTTGAGACCAGCACGGTCGACCCGCCGACCGTCCTCGCGGTCCAGCCGGCCGTCGAGGAGCGCGGCGCCGCCCTGCTGGACACGCCGGTATCGGGCAGCGTCCCGCTGGTAGAGCGCGGCGCGCTGACCGTGCTGGCGGGCGGGGACGCGGCGGCGCTCGACCGTGCCAAGCCGGTTCTGGACGTGCTGGCCGCGCACGTCTTCCACCTCGGCGGGCAGGGCGCGGGCGCGACGATGAAGCTCGCCGTCAACGCCGTCGTGCACGCGCTCAACGCGGCGCTCTCCGAGGCCCTGGTGCTCGCCGAGAATGCGGGCATCGAGCGCCGCGCCGCCTACGAGGTCTTCGCGGCCAGCGCGGTGGCCGCGCCGTTCGTCCTCTACAAACGCGCGGCGTTCGAGCGGCCGGACGAGACGCCGGTGGCGTTCAGCCTCGACCTCGTCGCCAAGGACCTCGATCTGATCCAGGGGCTCGCCGAACGGGTTGGGGCGCCGATGGAACAGGCCGCCGCCACCCGCCGGATCATCGCGTCCGCCATCGCCGGAGGGTTGGGCACGCGCGACATGAGCGCGGTCGCCGAATTCCTCCGCGCCTCGCCGCGCTAGCCGTCAGGCGACAGGTTGCCGGGTTGCGCCGGTTTGTTCGTTGCATCGTTGGCACCACGGGGGCGTCCGAACGTCGAGGGAGAGCGATGCGGGCCGTCGGCTGCGGCCCGCATCGTCGTCCTGAGCGCTACGCCCATGGTCGGTGCATCAGGGGACTGACGCCGGCTCTGGGGCGGTCGCCGGCGCGGGCGCCTCGGACAGCGCCAGCCGGGCGTGCACGCGCTGGAGCGGTCGCGGCAGCCACCAGTTGTACTGGCCCAGCAGCGTCATGGTCGCCGGCACCAGCAGCATCCGCACGATCGTCGCGTCCAGCACGATCGCCACCACCAGACCCAGCCCGATCGCCTTGATGGGCGCGAACCCGCCAAAGATGAACCCGGCGAAGACCACGGCGATCACGAGCGCCGCGGCGGTCACGATGCCGCCCGTGCGCTGCAGACCCTCGGCGACGGAGTCGTGCGGACCTGCGCCGGCCAGCCACCGTTCACGGATTCGCGACAGCAGGAACACCTCGTAGTCCATGGACAGCCCGAACGCGATCGCGCCCACCAGCACCGGGACGGAGAGGTGCACGTAGCCGAGCCCCTCGGCGCCGAGCAGTCCGGACAGGTGGCCATGCTGGAACACCCAGACCACGACACCGAGCGCGGCACTGATGCTGAGCAGGTTCGTCAGCACAGCCTTCACCGGCAGTATCAGCGAGCCGGTGAACGCGAACAGCAGCACGATGGTGCCGAGCACCACCAGCCCAACCGCCCACGGCAGCCGCTCGGCCAGCATCGCCCGGAAGTCGACCAGCCGCGCCGCGTCGCCGGTCACCTCGACGTCGAACGGCATCTGGAACCCCCGGATCGCCGTGACGGTGTCCCGGCTGACCGCGTCCTCTGGCGGCGCACTCGGGGTAGCCCGGAGAACGGTCAGCTCAGGTCCCGCCTCCGCTACCTCGACGTCGGTGACGCCGGGGAGGGCAACGATCGCCTCGCGGAGCCTGCCCAGCGCCGGGTCAGCCGCAGGCGCCTCCGCGAGCACCAGGATGTCGCCCGGTCCAGCCTGGTCCGGGAAGTGCGTGGTGAGCCCGTCCATCATCTGTCGGGTCTCCGTGCTCACCGGCAGCATCCGCTCGTCACCCTCGGAGATGCGCAGGCCGAGAATAGGGCTGGCCAGCATCAGCATGGCCCCGGTGGTGGCGACCAGGGTCAGCACCGGTCGGCGCTGCACACCGCGGGCCACCCGGGCGAAGACTCCGCCGCCTGTGCGTGGCTTGGCGGGGGAGATCCACCGGCCGAGCAGGGCGAGCAGCGCCGGCAGCAGGGTTACCGCGGCGACCATGTCGACCAGCACGACCGCGGCGCTGGCGAACCCCATAGAGCGCAGGAACGGGTCAGGAAACACCACCAGCCCGGCGAGCGCGACCGCCACGGTGAGGCCGGAGAACAGCACGGTACGACCGGCGGTGGCGGTCGTGGCGGCGATCGCGCTCGGCACGTCCGGCGCGGTCCGCCGCTCCTCCCGGAACCGGCTGACCATCAGCAGCGCGTAGTCCACCGCCAGGCCGACCGCGAGCATGGTGGTGATCTGGATGGCGTAGACGGACACGTCGGAGACGGTGCTGAACAGGTAGAGGATGCCGAAGGTCGCCCCGATACCGACCACCGCGATCAGCAACGGCAGCCCGGCCGCGAGCAGCCCGCCGAAGACGAGGAACAGCAGGATCAGCACGACCGGCATGCTCAGCATCTCGGCCCGCGCCACGTCGTCCTGCGCCTGGCTCTCGAACTCGTCATCGGACAGCGAGCTGCCGGCGACGGCTACCGTCGGAGCGTCGATGTCACGCAGCACTCCGGCAGCGGCCTGGGCGGCATCCTCCTCCCCGTCGCCGGGCGCCAGCCTGACCTCCACCAGTAGCGCCTGGCCGGTCTCGGCGGACGGCAGCGGCTCGGACACCGCGGCGACGCCTGGCACTCTCCGTGCCTCGGCGATGGCATCAGCGACGCTGGCCCGCAGCGATGGATCGTCGGCCGATCGGCCGGAGATGACCGCCGTCAGCGTCTCGGGCGTGGGTGCGGTGTCGTCCAGCCGCTGCTCAGTGCGCATCGACTCACTGCCAGGCACGTCGCCGACCTCGGGCACGAGCCGGTCGAACACGCCGATGCCGACTGCGAAGCCGGCGCCGACGATGGCGATCCAGAGCATGAGGACAACAAGCGGCCGCCGTATGGCGAACCCGGAGATGGTGCGAATCATGACAGCCTCCAAGGAGTTGAACAGCTGCCCTGATGCTCTTGTTTGGTAGGGGGTTCGCGGATCGCCGTGCAGAGTGGACCTTGGCCCCACTCATACGAGCGGTGTTCTCACACTCAGGAGTGAGCCGGCGGCGCGCCCCCGCCGGGCTGGGCCAGGCCCGATTCGTATGCCAGCACCACCGCCTGCACCCTGTCGCGCAGGCCGAGCTTGGTCAGCACGCTGCTGACGTGGGTCTTGACGGTGTGCTCGGTGACGTACATCTCGGCCGCGATCTCCGCATTGGACAGTCCGCGAGCGACGTGCCGCAGCGTGTCGGTCTCCCGGGCGGTGAGCGATGCCAGCCGGGCGTCGGCCCGCGGTGGCGACGCCGGACGGGCTCGTGCCACCACGTCGGCGATCAGGCGGCGGGTGACGGTCGGCGCGAGCAGGGACTCGCCGGCGGCGACCACGCGTACCGCGTCTACCAGCTCGTCACGGCGCATGTCCTTGAGCAGGAACCCGCTGGCCCCGGCGCGCAACGCGTCGTAGACGTACTCGTCAACGTCGAACGTGGTCAGCACCAGCACCTTCGCGCGGGTATCGCGGCAGATCGCGGTGGTTGCCTCGATTCCGTCGACGTTCGGCATGCGGACGTCCATCAGCACCACGTCGGGTCCCAGCTCGCGTGCCGCGCGGATCGCCTCGGCGCCGTCGGCAGCCTCACCGACCACCGTCACGTCGGGCTGGCTGCCAAGGATCATCGCGAAGCCGGCGCGCACCAGCTCCTGGTCGTCGGCGATGAGCACACGGATGATCTGCCGGTCGGGCACGCCTTACTGTAAAGGCAAACTGGCCGCGACCCGGAAGCCAACGCCGTCGGGGCCTGGCCCGCAGGTCAGCTCGCCGCCGGCCGCCGAGACCCGCTCGCGCATGCCGACCAGGCCGCGTCCGCCAGACTCCAGGCCGCCGACAGGACCCCGCCCGTCGTCATGTATCTCCAGGTCGAGCTTGCCGTCCTGCCACTCCAGCCGTACCGAGACGGTGCTCGCCTCGGCGTGCTTGACCGTGTTGGTCAGCGACTCCTGGACGATCCGGTACGCGGTCGCGGCGAGATCCGCCGGCACCGGTTGCCGCTCGCCGTGCTCCTCCAGGCTGACGGCAAGCCCGGCCCGCCGTACGCCGGCGATCAGCGGTGGCAGGCCGTCGAGGCCGGGCTGGGGTTGCCGGCCCGCCTCGTCCGACCGGAGCACGTTGAGCGTCCGGCGCAGCTGCGCGAGAGCCTCCCGAGCAGTCGCCGAGATGGTGTCGAACACCTCAACGGCCTTGTCGGGCTCGCTGTGCACCGCCACAGGGCCGGCCTCGGCCTGCACGATCACCAGGCTCATCGAATGGGCGAGGATGTCGTGCATCTCCCGGGCGATCCGCTCGCGCTCCCGGGCGGCGGCGGCGTCCTGTTGCTCGGCGAGCCGGCGCGCCCGCTCCTCCAGCATCGCGATCCGTGCCTGGCGCGCCCGGGCGCTGGTGCCGAGCGCATAGGCGACAACGAACAGGATCGCGTTCGGGCCCAGGTTGATGAGTTCGTCGCCGGGAACCACGATCGACGCCGTCACGCCGATGACCGTGCCCGCCACCCCGATCAGCCGCTTCACCGGCGGGGACATGGCGGCGAACGTATACGTGGCGACCAGTGCGGCGGCCGGGATCTCGATCAGCTCGTACGCCAGATCCAGCCAGCCGGTATTGACTCCGACGATCACCGTGACGAGCAGCGGGTACCGCCGCCGCCACATCAGCGGTAGCGCGTTGCTCGCCGCCAGCACGACGACCCACCACTCGAGACGGTCGTTCAAGACCGCGTCGATCACGATCGTGAGATAGCAGGTGATCGCGAGCGCCGCATCGACCACGACTGGCGGCAGGCCGCGCGCCGAGTCCGCCAGCCGCTGCCCGTATCCGGCGAGCCGCGGCATCGGTCGGCGGCCTGGCGACATCGTTCCCGCTCCCGTCCTGGCGTGTCTCATGGGTGTGTCACCACCAGTATCGACAGCCAGCGCGGGCCGCGTCCTCCCTCCCAAGAGCGAGCCGGCGTCCCACGCGACCCGTACTTGAGAGCGGGACGAAGTCCGCTCTCGCGCGGTGATCCGTAAGCCCGGTGTCTGGACGAGCATTTGATGCACCAGTTCACCGGCCGATTCACCCCAGCAGACACCGACCGGGGCGGCCACCCTTCAGAGAGGACTTGGACAATGTCGACCAGCATCCCCGCACCGAAGGCACAGCCCGGGCAGCAGGAATGGCGCGCCGAGGCCCGGCGGTCTATTCGCCGGAAGCGGATTCTCTACACGCTCCTCGGGAGCTACGCGGTTCTGAGCTTCATGTGGTTCTTCATCGACATGGCCGACGGCACCGAGAGCCTGTGGTTCTACTGGCCGATGTTCGGCACCGGGTCTGTTGTCGCGGTCATCTCCGTCGCATTCCTTGGCATGGGTGGCCTGCTCGGAGCTGACTGGGAGCGGCAGCAGATCGAGCGCTTCCGCCACCTGCACGACGGGGCCGAGTAGGCCGCAACCTCGGGGCGACGCTGGCCCTGACACCCGACGCCGCCACATCCACGTCGACCTCGCGAGGGCTGCGCTCCGGGCTGGGATCGCGTGTTAGTGCTCGAGCACTCTCGCGCAGCGTGACCGGTCGGTCAGCAAGGGTGTCAGAGCGTCAGCACATGGCCGACCCGTGGCGCGCTGCGTCCGGAAACGACCTCAAGCCACACGTCCCGGAGAGCCTCGGGTCCGTGCTGCGTCACGACGTCGACCCATCCTTCGACGGCGGGCGCGAAGCGCTGCCAGGCCTCGCCGAAGCGCTGGTCCAGCCCCTCGCGGCCCCAGTCGCCGGTGCGCTTGCGCATCTGGTCCGGCGCGAAGAAGACGGTGGTGCGCGGGCCGGTCAGTGCTTCCGCGCCGACCTGCTCCTGGCTGGTGACACCGACGACGGCCTCGTGCACCAGCCGGTCGCCAAGGTGCTGGCGGAGCTGTGTGCGCACATCGGCGCGGCCGGCGAAGTCGAGGTAGGCGGTGGGAGCGGCAGCGCTCAGCTCGTGCACCGCTGCATACGGCAGGACTGTGTCGTAGCAGCCGAGGCTCTGGGTGAAAGCGACGTTGCCGGGCGAGGTGAGGCCCACGACCTCGGGGCCCTTGTCCTGTAGCAAGAACGCCGTGCCGTAAGCCGTCTTGCTCGACGCCGACGACAGTGCGAGGACCTCCGCACCGAAGAAGCCGTTGTCCTCCAGCTGGTCGGCCAGCATGAAGGAGGTGAAGAACAGCGGCCGGTAGAGGACCTGCAGATCCTCCCGGTGCGCCTCGTACGCCGGGTCGCCGGTGGTCAGGGCGTAGGCGTTGTACGGCGACGGCAGCTCCGCCCGGTGCGGGCTGGTGTCGCGGAAGCCACGGGCGTCTGCCCGGCCGGGACGGACCAGAAGGTGGCTGGCTGGCGGCAGGTACCCGTAGACGCGACCGCCGACCTCGACCCCATCGGCGGCAGAGGCGACGACCTCCGCGAAGCCCCACAGCGGCACGAGCCCCCAGCCGGGCTCGGTGGGGAAGAAGTCCCAGTAGCGGAACGACTCGCCGAGTACCGCGTAGGTGACGTTGTTCGCCGTCACCCCGACCCGGTCGACGCGCAGCAGGGCTTCGCCCTCACCGACCTCAGGGACAGGCCCCTCGAACAGAGCCGTGCGGGAGAAGTCGTCGCGGGCGACCGCGAGGGTCCAGGACTGTGTCATGGCACCGAACCTAGTCGCCCCTTACCCGGGTGGCCCGGCTGCTGCGCGGGCACCAGGGCTAGGCGGAGGTCAGGTGGCTGTGCGGCCGACGGCGCGGTGGACGCGGGTGGTCCGGTCGATCAGCTCGCGGAGCACCGCCTGGTCGACCGCCGCGAGGCGCTTGAGGTACAGGCAGCCCTTGCCGGTCTTGTGCGGGCCGAGTTTCTCCAGCAGCGCGGGGTAGCGCTCTTCGTACCCGCCGACCAGGTAGACGACGAGGTTCTGCTTGCGCGGCGAGAAGCCGACAAGTGGCGCGTCGCCCTCATGCCCGCTGTCGTAGCGGTAGTGGTAGCCGCCGAAGCCGACGATGGTCGGGCCCCACATCGCTGCCGGCTCGCCGGTGACGTCCTGCATCAGCTCGCACAGCGCGACTGCGTCAGCTCGCCGGTTCTCGTCCGCGACGGCGGCGAGGAACTCCTCGACCGCGGCGCCGGTCGGCCGGCTAACCGGGCTCGGTTCGGTGGCCATGCGGGGATTGTGGCAGTTCAGTGGCCTCGGCGCCCCTGGTAGCAGACTTTGGTGGGATCGTGGAGTCTGACTCGCCGATCTCACCACAAGGTGGGGCTAGTTGATGCTGAACCTAGAGCGCAGCCCGGTGAGCTGCAGCAGCCGCGAGACTGGTCGTGGCAGGTTCTCCAGCCGTAGCCGGTCTCCGATGCGTGCCTGGACCTCCAGCAAGGGGCGCAGACCCGAGCAGTCCATGAAGGTGACGCCGGATAGATCCACGACGATCTGGTCTGGTGGTTCCGCGGAGCGGCGGTCTAGTTCGCGTCGCAGCTCGGGGCAGACGGCGTAGTCGATATCGCCAGTGAGATGTAGAACCGGCGTCGGCAGGGGTTTTTCGCTGGTCATGGCATCCCGATTCCGTGCACACCGCTTGGCTAATGCGCTACCGGGGCCGGGGCCGGGGTACACAGCACGAGCTGGCGCCTTGTGTCTGACTCCGAATCTACGTCCAGGGCGGCCACGCTGCAATGAGCTGGCAAGGCCCATTGTCTTATATGCGCACCAGGTCAGACGGTGTGCCGCAGGCGAGGAACGGTCAGGAGCTTGCGAGAATCGTCTTGTCGAGGGTGCCTTCGACTATTGCGGTCGCGACGGCAGTCAGGGTCACCTGGTTGCGGCGGGCGTGGTTGCGCATCTGGGTGAACGCCATCACCCGCCTGGACCATCGCCGGCCGCGCTGATGCAGCCGCCGCGACCGCCACAGCAGCTCGCCTGCCGCCACGAACCTATGGTTCTTTGGTGGCCGTCTGCGAAAACGCCTCCAGTGAAATCGGACTGTCGGGGAATGGTCCTGAAACCGGGCGTACGTGCCGCGATTTCCCCGACAGTTGCCGGGGTACGGCTCCCTGACGACTCCAACGGACACCGCTGGGTGCCCGTGAATTAGCCGGCCAGTAACGCTAGCGACCGCGACCGCAGGGTTACCTGTCCGGTAGTCGACAATGGACGGCTCCTGCGACGCTACGGTTGGTACAGGACTCACTGCCCCGACAGTCCGTTTTCCGCGGCGAGGCCTCAGCTCACCGGCGACGATGAGTCCGATCCTAGGCGTCCGGACGCTAAACCCGACCTGGCCGTCCGATCAGGACAGACGCAGGAGGTATGTCACATCCACGGGCGCAGTTCGACACCCTCCGGCCACGCAGCACGTCCGGTGATCCAGGCCAGGATGCGGTGCGCGTCGCCGGGGTCGGCGAGTAGACGGGGGAGCCGCTCGAGTACGTGCGGTAACTCCCAGCGTACGTACTCGTCGGGCCAGTCGGCGGGTTCGTAACCCAGCCCGAGGTCGACGTGGTGCACCTCGACCTCGCGGAGGCGGCGGGCCGGGCTCCCCGTGGTCGGCCACCGGTCGGTGGCGAGCAGTTCGGCGTTGGGCCAGCCGGCCTGCTCCGACCGGTGCCACACGTCCTCCAGCCGCTGCGCCGATTCGGCAAGGTCATCGACCAGTTCGCGAGCCGTGCGGCCGGATCCCGCGGCGATCTGCTGGTCACGTTCGTCGCTGCCTCCCGCGTACCGGGCCACCTCTGCACCCCGCAGTGCGCCTTCGAGCCGCCGCGCGTGCCCGTCGGCGTTGCGGGCCAGGTGAGTGAGGACGTGCCCTACCGTCCAGCCGGGCAGGCGGCTCGGTCGACGAGCGTCGTCGTCGTGGACGCGGGCGGCGGTGTCGAGTAGCCGCTGATGCGCGGCGTGGCACGCGACGGCCATCACGCCGGGGTCCGGTTCGGCTGTCACGTTGCCAGTATGACGATCCGCGGCCGACCGATCGCTGTTCGGCGTTCGCGTGACAACCTTCGGCGGCAAGGGGGCGTGTAGGTGGGCAGAAGGAGGTGACCGTGAATCGGTACGACGGTTTCCGCGAGTTCGTGCTCGCCCGGTCCGCCGCGCTCACGCGTACAGCGTTCCTGCTCACCGGTGACCGGGGGCTCGCCGAGGACCTGTTGCAGTCCGCGCTCGCCAAGACCGCGATGCGCTGGCCCGCGGTGACCGGCGGCGGCGACCCCGAGGCCTACATCAGGCGGGTGCTCTACAACGAGTTCGTCTCGGGGTGGCGCCGGCGGCGCCGGCGGCCGGCGGAGGCGCTGACCGGCGCACCGCCCGAGCGCGCGCACCCGGCGGACGAAACCGATCGTGCCCTGCAACGGATGGCGCTCGAACGCGCGCTCGCCCGCTTGACGACGGCCCAGCGCGCGGTGGTGGTGCTGCGGTTCTACGAGGACAGGTCCGAGGCGCAGACCGCCGATCTTCTCGGCTGTTCGGTCGGGACCGTGAAGAGCCAGACGCACCGGGCGCTGGCCCGCCTGCGTGAGCTGGCTCCCGAACTGTCGGAACTGGTGACGGTGGGCCCGGAGCTCTCGTCGAGGGAGGTGCGGTGATGGGGCAGCTCGAACTGCGGGATCTGCTGAGCGACGTCGCCGGGGGCGTCGAGCCGGCCGGCCCGGACCTCGTCGATCGCGCCCTCGGCCAGGCGCGGCGGCGGCGCGCGGTCCGGCTGGCGGCGGTGCCCGCCGTCGCGCTGGTAGCCGCGTTGGCCGCCGCTACCCTCGTGCTGCCGCAGGCGCGGACCGACTCGCTCCAGCCGGCGGCCCCACGCGAGAACGTTCCGGCGATGCCGCGAGAACTGCCTGGCTTCTCGCTGCTTACGGCCCACGCCAAGGACGCGCCGGCCGGACGTGCGCTGGCAATCCTCAACTACTACCACTGGGACACTCCGCGGGTCGTCGCACTCGGCGCGGACGCCAACACGCACCGCCGGCTCGGCCCGGACGGCGACGCGCTGTACTTCGACGGCGCGGCGCTCGCGCCGGACGGCACCCGCGCGGCGCTGGCGCTTCCCGGCGAAGCGATCGGCATCCAGGACCTGCGGACTGGCAGGATCACCCCGCTCCGCCCAGCCAGCACCAGCACCGGTTACCGCCGCGCGCAGATCGAGTTCGCGCCGGACGGCGACACCCTGCTTGTCACCCGGACCGACCAGGGCGCGGCGCTGCGTGAACGCCCGGACCGGCGCCGAGACGAAACTGCTCGCCCAGACTCCTGACGAGTTCGCGTTCTCGCCGGACGGGCAGCGAATCGCCGTCCAGTTCGGCGGCCTCATCCGGATCGTCGATCGCACCGGAAAGACCCTGCGGCGAGATCGACATCGCCTCGACCGGGGCCCGGATCGGCAGCACTCAAGCCTGGTCACCGGATGGTCGGTTCCTGGTGACCGTGCACGCGCCTGGCGGCGGCAAGGTTCCCTACACCTTCCGGTTCGTCGCCACGGATAGCGGCATCGCGGCGACCGACGTGCCGCCGACCCAGATCATCACTGACGGATCGATGGTCGCTTGGCGCAACAACCAGGAGATACTCGTCCAGGAGGGCATCGGCGACACCACCGTTCTCACCGTGCGGGGGGTCCGCAGCGGATCCCGGACGGTCCTCGCCGAGCTGGGCGAGGCGCGCGTCTCCTCCGTAGCGACTGCCCTCATCGGCACGGCAGGGTCACGCCCAGCGGGTGATCCGGACTTCGGCCCGTGGCCGACCTGGCTCGTCATCGCCATCGCCATCGTCACCGCCATCGTCGTGGGGGCGGCACTGCTCGTTCTCCTGGTCCTGCGCCGGATCCGGCGAAGGCTGTCCCCGGGCGGACCGGCCTAGCGCCCGCCAGGACCTGGACCGGCCGCGATCAGCTGGTCGCGGCCGGTCCAGGCGCCCTGGGCTTCGATACGGCTGGGCAGCCTTCACCGGCACGTTCACCAACGGCACCGGCGTGTGCGCCAGCTGGAACCCGGCGGGCAGGTCCGGGCCATGCCGGGGCCGCCCGCCGGATTCGTAGTCACGCCACTGTCACTCAGTTAACGCCAATTGTCCGGTGGCCCTTTGCGACCCTTTTGATCCGTCTCTTGTTTACAGAGCGTATCCGGGAAGACCTGCACTTTAGGGCACTCCCTTGTCGCTTTCCTTACATGACCTGGTATGCCTTCGCCGCTCATGCCACGATTCGCAACGCGATGTCCAGGTCCGAGACGAATTGTCTCGCAGGCGGGCAGCGCGGCGCCTGAAGGAAACACCTTGCGAGTTGTCCGGTAGCTCAGGTCTCGAGAGAGCGGAGAACCACGTGTTACGAGGATTCCGATCAGTTCTGGTCGTCGTGCCGGTCGTCGGTGCGCTGGTCGGCGCGGTGGTCGTACCGACCGCGCAGGCGGCGCCACAGCCTGGCGTCAGCACCAACGGCGTGCACTCGCCCGTGACCAAGGCGAGTACGGCCACCCTCGCCTCCACGTACTGGACGAAGGAGCGGATGCTGAGCGCCAAGCCGGTGCCGGTGCCCAAGGTGGACGCGGCGACCAATGCCAAGTGGAGCGCGCCCATCGACAAGCCCGGCCGCGCGGGCAAGGTCGACGGTGCGGCACCCAAGGCTGGCTTCGCCGCGGCCGCACTACTGGCAGACCCAGGCGCCACAGCGGCGAGTTGGACCGGCGCGTCCAACACGGCGCCCGCGATGACGTCCGGCAAGGTCTTCTTCACCGGTGCCGGCGGCTCGCCGTTCGTCTGCTCCGGCGGCACCATCAACAGTGGCGGCAAGAACCTGGTCTTCACGGCCGGCCACTGCGTCTCCAACGGCGCCGGCGGCTGGTACAACAGCGCACCGTGGATCTACGTGCCGGCCTACAACAACGGCAACGCGCCGTTCGGCCAGTGGACCGCCCGCCAGCTGTGGACCAGGCCGGCCTGGCACAACGGTGCCAACCGGGCCGAGGACATCGGCGCCGCGGTCATGTTCACCAACGGCGCAGGCACCCGGATCGTCGACGCCGTCGGCGGCCAGGGCATCGAATGGAACTTCCCGCTGTCGCAGTACCAGTTCCAGTTCGGCTACCCGCAGCGCGCACCTTTCAATGGCCAGGTGCTGAAATACTGCACCGGGACCTCGTACAACGACGGTGGCCACAACGGCATCAACTGCAACATGACCGAGGGTGCCAGCGGTGGCCCCTGGCTGGACGATTTCAACGGCACCTGGGGTTGGCTCGACTCCAACAACAGCTGGGTGTTCTGGAATGGCGCCGGGGTGCGTTTCAAGTGGAACGGCCCCTACTACGGAAATAACGCCCGCGATTTCTACAACCACATCGCGAACATGTAAGTACGCAACGCTGAAGGCGCCAGGCACGCCGGCCTGGCGCCTTCAGCACGTCCGGGACCGCATGGCAGCGAGGTCCTCCACGCCCGGCCGAACTGAACTTTCCGGACACGCATCCCTTAACCGGACGCCCGTTACCGCCATTTTCCCGACAGTTCGCAGCCCGCAGTGCGGGCTTGCAGGCGCAAGCTCTTTCCATACCACCCTCGGGTAGATCGCCCCCTACCGGACCACCTCGGCACGTCAGGAGCTCGTGAGGATGACGAGTTGCTGGGTCGCTCGGGTCATCGCGACATAGCGGTCGACCGCTCCTTCGATGCCCTTGCCGAACGCGTCTGGGTCGATGAGGACGACCAGGTCGAACTCGAGCCCCTTCGACAGCTCCGGGGTCAGCGACCGGACGCGGGGCGTCGCCCGGAACGTGCTGTCTTCGATGTCACCAGCGCCGATGACGCAGGCGATCCCTTCGGCATGCGCGGCGAGCCAGGTGTCGAGGATCGAACCCAGATCCGAAGCTGATCCGTGTACGACGGGGACGTCGCTGCTGCGGATGGAGGTCGGCACGTTGGCGTCCGGGATCACGGCCCGGATGACCGGCTCGGCTTCCGCCATGACCTGTTCCGGCGTCCGGTAGTTGATGCTCAGGGAGGCCAGGTTGATCCGGCCGAGCCCGATCCGCTCAAGCCGTTCGTGCCACGACTCCGTGAAGCCGTGCCTGGCCTGGGCACGGTCCCCGACGATGGTGAAGCTCCGGGACGGGCAGCGGAGCAGCAACATCTGCCATTCGGCGTCGGTCAGCTCCTGAGCCTCGTCCACGACGATGTGCGCGAACGGGCCGGCGAGCCGATCCGGGGTGGCGGCGGGCAGGCCGGCATCGTCGACCAGGGCATCATGGAAGTCCTCGCCGCGCAGCATCGTCACCAGACCGGTGCCGTACTCGTCGTCGGCGGCCTCGATCAGGTCATCGACGACCCGCGCCATCTGCTCGCGTCGGGCGGCGACGGCAGCCTCCTGCCGGCGCTGACGTCGTGACGTCTCCGGGTCGCCGAGCCGCTGCCGGGCCGCGTCCAGGAGCGGCAGGTCGGACACCGTCCAGGCCTGGGCGTCTGCGCGCTGCAGCTTCCGGACGTCATCGGGGCTGAGCCACGGAGCGCACTTCCGCAGATACGCGGGTACCGACCACAGGTCTCCGACGAGGTCGGCCGCTTCGAGCAGCGGCCACGCGCGGTTGAAGGTCGTGAGCAGCTCCCTGTTCTGCGGCAGTGACTTCCGGAGCTGGTCAGCCGTGGCCTCGCTCTCGTTCGTGTCGATCAGGATCGTGACCAGCGCCTGCCAGACCTGGGCGCGCGCCTCGTTGTGCGGCGTACCGGGTTCTGCTGCTTCGAACGCCTCGGCCCAATCCTCGGCGCTCAGCCAGATCTCGGACCAGGGAGTCGCGACCGTCATCCCGCTGGTGGGCGCCTCCTCGTAGAACGCGACGGCCGTCTCGATCGCCTTCACCAGGTTCGCGGATGACTTCAGGCGGGCCACGTCCGGGTCGGTCTCGACTCGCCGCCGCGGCGCCCTCGGCGACGAGGTGCCGCAGGGTGCAGGTCTGCACGCCCTCCTCTCCGAGGCTGGGGAGGACGTCGGCGACGTAGGCCAGGTAGGGCTGGTGCGGACCGACGAACAGCACGCCGCCCCGGTGGTGACCGACGCGAGGGTCGGAGTAGAGGAGGTAGGCGGAGCGGTGCAGGGCGACGACGGTCTTCCCCGTACCCGGACCGCCGTCGACGACGAGAGCGCCGCGGGATCCCGCGCGGATGATGGCGTCCTGGTCGGCCTGGATGGTGCCGAGCACGTCTCGCATCCGGGCCGACCGGTTGCTGCCCAGGCTGGCGATGAAGGCGGACTGGTCGTCGAGCGCGGCGTGCCCTTCGAACCCGTCCGGGGTGAACACCTCGTCCCAGTAGTCGGTGATCCGGCCGCGGGTCCAGCGATACCTGCGGCGGCTTGCCAGACCCATCGGGTTGGCGTGGGTCGCTCCGAAGAACGGCTCAGCCGCGGGGGAGCGCCAGTCGAGCAGCAGCCGACGGCCAGCGCTGTCCGTGAGGCCGAGTCGTCCGACGTACACGGGCTCGGGGTTGTCTGCGCCGACCATGTGTCCGAGGCACAGGTCCAGACCGAAGCGACGCAGGACGCGCAGGCGAGCGGTCAGCCGGTGGATCTGCAAGTCCCGGTCCATCGCCTCCTGGCCGATGCCGCCGGGCGCCTTGCGTTCGGCATCGAGGAGGTCGGACAGGTCGGCGATCGACTGCTCGAGGCTCTCCGCGATGGCCGCGAAGTGCTGCTCGTCACCGGCGATCAGCGCCGGGTCGGCCTTAGGGGCGAGGCGGTCGGGAAGGTCGAACGCGCTCGTTGTCAGGGGGCTCACGTCATCAGCTCCGATCTCGCGCCTCCATTTCCGCAGGTTCTGGCCTCGGGCAGCGATTCTGCGGCACGACCCGGGTCTTGCCGCAAGCCCCCCGGTGCGCTATACGTTGAAAGTGGAAAGGAGTGGACTCCCCTTTCCCACTATCGTCCGCTGTTGACGGACAAACCTCCTCGCGAAGCGGCGGCGCGCCGCGTAACGCTCGCGGGCTATCTGTGGGGACGCGAGGCTGCGTGGGCACCATGTACGGGTCGGGGATCCTTGGACATGTACCGGTGGATGAGTTCGACCAGGACGACGCCACGGGCGAGGCAGCCGCGGCCTGGCTGGTGGGGTTCGCCGCGCTGGGTCTGAGCCGGCGGTTCCGCGAGGTGATCGGCGACCGGGTCGCCGAGTTCACCTTCGACGACGGCGACGTGCGGTGGCGATGGCTCGCTGACGAGGAGGCCGCACCGATCCTGTCCGGCTCGTTCTGCGAATCGACGCCGTCCGATGAGTGGCCTCCATGCCTGGACTATGCAGACCTGTGCTTCCCCAACTGCCTGGCGAGTGAGGAGGGCAGCGTCGAGGCAGAGGATTCGCCGTTCGACGGCTCCTGGTACCAGCCCCTTGATCTGGTGGTGACCAATATGGAGGAGCTGCTCGCCGAGTTCCAGCGGGGAGACTACGACGGTGATGGCGAGGTCGTCGCGACGATGCTCGGCCACCTGAGGTTCTGCCGCGAGCACCACCTGATCTTCTCGGTCGGCTGAGTGTGTAGTGGTCTACCCCCGAGGGGGTACGAAACGTGACTCCGCCAGGGGGACGCTCGCCGATTTCCGCCACCGTAGCGTCGACGTCGATCCGCTAGAAGGGTGTGACTGGCAATGGACGTCATGACTATGGACACCAGTGCGTTCGAGACAATCCGCGCCGAGGCGCTGTTCGCGTCGACCCTGCAGCCCTCTGAGTCGCCCTCCGCCGACCATGTGCGTCGCGCCGTCGCCACGACGCTGTGCAGGCTGGGGATCCGTGGCTGTGCCGCAGAACTTGCCGGCGGGTTCGGTGACCACCCCGACATCGCCGCGGCAAGGATGACCTGGGCGCTCGCGACGGTCCGCAGCGTGTATCACGTCGCTGTCGACGATCCGACTCCCGCGCTACGACCGCTGGCGTCGCGACTGACCGTGAGCTGTCGAGCATGAAGCTACTTGTCGCGGGCGTTTCGCCGGACCGGTACGGCGTACGGGCCGAGCTGCCTGCCGGCCTGCGGGCCGCGTGGGGTGATCGGCGAGGCCGTGAACGGGCCCGGCGGCTACTTCGGATCGAACCCGATGGCGCTTTCCGACTGCCTGAGCGGCGGCTGGGGTGTCGACTGCCCGTTCACGCTCGTGTGGGAGAACGCCGACATCGCGCGTGCCCGCCTGGGTGACACGGTGGACATGCTCCTCGGCGTCTTCCGCGAGGCGGGTATCGACGTTGTACTGCGCTGAGCGTCAGGGGCGGCGGTGGCCGTCCGGGTCCAGGGAGCCGAACGTGGCGAGCTGGGCCTGGACGGTCACCGCCTTCGGCATGCCGAGCACGCGGTACAGGTCGAGCGCCTGCTTCCAGTGGCTGCGGGCCGCCTCGGGTCGGCCGGTGGCGCACAGCACCTGCGCGATGCCGTCGAGCGCGCGGGCCTGCTCGTCCCGGCGGCTGATGTCGCGGGAGGTGGCCAGCGCCGCGCGGTAGTGAGTCAGCGCCTCGTCCGGGCGGCGGAGCGCCCAGCAGACGTCGCCGAGCACGTTGCGCCCGTATGCCTCGAAGAAGCGATACGCGTGCGCGCTCTGCATCGCCAGCGCCTGCGGGACGGTCTTCAGCGCGTCGCTGTGACGCCCCGCCCACAGGTAGACCTCGCCGAGGTTGGTGAGTGCCTCGATGACGCGCATGTCGTGGCCCAGCTCGCGGTGAGCGGCGACCGCTCTGCGGAGACTGTCGATCGCCTCGTCGTGGCGCCCCGCGCGGCCGAGCTCCAGGCCGACCCAGCCGAGGTAGGCCGCCCCGTACACGCGCTCGCCGATCTCCTGGCAGATCGCGAGGGCCTGCTGGTAGTGGTCGAGTGCCTCGCCGTAGCGGCCCCACTGGGCGTACACCCTGCCGAGCTGCCCGAGGGCTCGGGCCTCGCCGCGCCGGTCGCCGGTGACCCGGAAGCGCGCGGCGGCGTCGCGGTCGTGTTCGGCCGCCTCGTCGTAGCGCCCGACGTAGTAGGAGATGCCGCCGAGGTGCAGGTGGGCGGCGGCCTGTCCGGCGAGGTCGCCGTGGTCCCGGGCGGAACTCAGCGCATAGCCGTGCACGGCAAGGGCGTCGTTGTAGTGGCCCGCGAGGTCCAGGTACCGGTTGATCGTCGCAGCGAGGCGACCGGCCTGACCGTGCCAGCCGTGGTCGGCGGCCATGCCCGCGGCGGCGACGAGGTTGGTGCGCTCGGTCTCCAGCCAGCCGCGCTGCGGCACGCAAGGCACCTCCGCGCGCTGTACAGCCGGCCGGAGATGTCGCTCGGCCGGGTAGAGCACGTCCATGGCGGCGCCGGCGGTGGCCAGGTAGTGCTCCAGCAACCGGGTCAGCGCCGCCTGCCGGTCGGGTTCCGCCTCCTCCAGCGCGCACCTCGCCGCGTAGGTGCGCAGGAGGTCGTGCATCCCGTAGCGGCCGGGCGGGCTCTCGGTCACCAGGTGCGCCCGAACCAGCATGTCCAGGGCTTCGCGGGCGTCGTCGAGGGTGCACCCGGCGAGGGCGGCCGCGGCGTGCTCGTCGACGTCGATCCCCGGGTGGAGGCCGAGCCGCCGGAACATCCGGGCCGCGGCCGGGTGCAGCTGCTGGTACGACCAGCCGAACACCGTCCGCACCGCCGACTGCTCGTCGTCGCCGGGCCGCAACAGGTCGAGCCGGCGACGTTCGTCGGCCAGCTCCTCGACCAGCCGCGCCAGCGACCGCGCGGGCCGCTGGTGGGCGATCTCGGCGGCCACGCGCAGGGCCAGCGGTAACCGCGCGCACTGCTCGGCCAGCGCGGCGACCGCGGCGGGTTCGGCGCCGGCACGGTCACCGATGAGCGTGCGGAGCAGTGTGGTGGCCTCGGCCCGGGTGAGCAGGTCCACGTCGATGCGCTGGGCGCCGTCGCGGGCCACCAGGCCGGGGAGGCTGTCGCGGCTAGTCACCAGCACCAGGCAGGTCCGGCTGCCCGGCAGCAGCGGCCGGACCTGTTCGGCGGCGTTGGCGTTGTCGAGCACGACCAGCATCCGCCGGTCGGCGACGAGGCTGCGGTACTGGGCGGCGCGTTCGTCCAGCGTCGTACGGGATCTCACGGCCGTCCACGCCCAGCGCGCGCAGGAATCCGGCGAGGGCCTCGGTCGGCCGCATCGGCTGGTCGGGGTCGTACCCGCGCAGGTTGACGTAGAGCTGCCCGTCGCCGAACCGGTCGGCGACGCGGTGCGCCCAGTGCACGGCCAGCGCCGTCTTGCCCACCCCGGCCGTCCCCGCGAGCGCGGTGATGATCACGGCGCTGGCGGCGCTGCCCGAGGCATTCAGGCACTCGTCGAGCTGCGCCAGCGACTCCGCCCGCCCGGTGAACGCGGCCACGGCCGCCGGGAGCTGGCACGGCACGGCCGCCGGCCTGACATCTGGCACACCGAACGCCGCGCGGTAGGCCTCGGGTGGCTCGACGCCGGTCAGGATCGCGTGTTCGAGGTTCTGGGCCGCGGCGCTCGGCTGCACCCCGATCTGCTCCACCATCGTGTGGCGCAGTGCCCGGTACGCTGCGAGCGCGTCCGCCTGCCGGCCCGATCCGTACAGCGCCACCATCAGCTGCACCCAGAGCCGTTCCCGCAGCGGGGTGGTCTCGACGCAGGCCTGCAGCTCCCCGACCAGGTCGGCGTACTGTCCGAGCCGCAGGTCGGCGTCGATCCGCTGCTCCAGCACCGCCTGCCTGCGCTCGTCCAGGCGTCGAGCCTGCACCTGGCACGCGGTGGCCGTGAGCCCGTCGAGAGCCGGTCCCCGCCACAACGCCAGTGCCTCGCGCAACCGCTCCGAAGCCTCGTGCGGAGCCGGCGTCGCTGCCGCGAGCTCCTCGAACACGTCCAGGTCCAGCTCGCCCGGCTGGACCGCGAGCCGGTAGCCGGCTGCCACCGTCGCGAGCCGCTGACCAGCGGAATCAGCACCCGGCAGGACCCGGCGCAGCCGCACCACGCACCCGTGCAGCAGCCGCCGCGCGTTGTCGGGCGGAGCACCATCCCACAGGTCGTCGACCAGGCGATCCGTGGACACCACACGGTTCGCGTCGAGGAGGAGCAAGGCGAGCAGCGTGGCCTGCTGCGGCCCTCCGACGGTGACCTGCCGCGCGCCGTCCCACACTTCGAGGTGCCCGAGGATCCTGAACTGCATACCAGACACGAGATACCACTATTCCACCGCTGAGCCAATCGACGGCTTGTTCAGCCGCGGTGGAACCGTAGGCAGTTCAGGTGCGTGCGGCGATCTTTGCGTCGCCTACACGACTACATCACCGGCAACGGGACCTTTCCCTTGATGCACCGGCCGAGGATGATCTGTCCGTTGTTCAGCCACCGGCACGCCTCGTGGTAGAGGTTGCCGTTGAGCCCGCTCCGCCCGAAGACCACGCGCTTCGGGTCGCCGCGGGTCACGACGCGCCCGGTGTCGCCGCGGTAGTCGCCCCACATCTGGCCGGTGACGCCGAGGCCGGGGTGGTTGTAGTGCTCCAGCGTGGCGGAGGCGGTCCGGCTCTGCTCGTTGATGCCCTCGTGCGTGGCCTCGCCGAGGAGGCGGACACCGGGCCGGGAGATGCCGAACTGCACCCGGTCGCTCGCCACGTACTGCCAGAACGCGGCGGTGCTGGTGTTGCGGAACTCGGTGTCGTCCTTGCCGTCCACCGTGATCGAGCTCTGTATCCGATCGCGGAAGATCCAGCCGATGCCGCCGTCGCCGTCCGGCTTGTAGTCGTTCAGCTCGAAGACGACCTGGTTGCTGTTGGCAGCCCGGAACGGCCGCGTCTCGAAGTCGTCCGTGCCGAGGCACAGCGTGTTCCGCGAGTAGATCTCCCGCCCGTCGGGGCCGAAGATCTTGAGCACCGCGCATGCCCCGTTGCTGGGCGTGGTGTCGGTGATCGTGCCCCAGACCCGCCGTATCCCGTCGTCGTCGGTCCCGAACCCGGTCACGCGCACGCCCGGCAGCGTCCCGGTGAAGGAGAAGGCGTCGGGCGAGATGTAGCGCCACTGCCACGACCATCCGGTGCCGTCCGCGGCACGCGCCGGCGACGCCGGCCCGACCACCACCGCGGTCGCGGTGACGATCATCAAGCAGCTGACCAGGGCACGGCGCAGCCGTCGACCCGTCCGTATTCGCATGTCACCCCTCCAGATCGAGTTCCCACGCCGACGCTAGGGCGCGCCTGTTGGAAGCCGGTTGGAGAGATGCCGGCCGGGTCGACCTGCGCCGGCGGCCAGGGCCTACCGGTTACCGGCGTCGTCGAACCAGTTCAGCGCGCGGCGCCAGACCTCCGTCGCGGCGTGCGGGTTGAACCGGGCCCCGGTGTCGTTGAAGAAGGCGTGATCGGCCTCGGTGAAGGTGAGGAGCTCGTACTTCAGCCGCGCCGCTTCGAGCGCCGCCGCGCGGGACTTCTTCAGGTTGCCGCCCGTCGGGAACGGCCCGTAGAAGGGAGCGGCAGCGGCGAGGCGCGGCTCGCCCGCGGCGAGGAGGCGCCACACCATGGCGCCGCCGAAGTAGAAGCCGATCGCGGCCAGCTACTGTGAGAGCCGATCCGGCCGAAGACCGGCTGCCCGCGGTCTGCCGGAAATGAGCATGAACCCGCCACGAGTGCCTGCCTGGAACGCCGATAACCGCGTCAGGGCTTCCGGACGGTGATCCGTTCACGCAGGACCACCGTCACCGCGTCCCCGGCCTCCTTGCCGACCTCCTTGCGGAGCTCGGCCTTCACCGGCAGCTTGTGGGTGCCGTCGCCCATCGCCATGAACGAGCTCTGGAACGGGTGTCCGTCGACCGTCCCGCGGACCTTCACCAGCCCACGGGTACCGAAGAACTCGACCGACTCCGGCCAGATCAGGTAGGTGTGCCCGCCCTTGGCGGGGCTCTTCCGCAGCGTGGCCGTGAACTCACGGTCCAGCGGCTGGACGACCAGCTCTTTCTCGGTGACCGCCATTGCAGGTACCCCTCTCGTGTCGCCGGTGGGTGACGTCTCACAGTAAGTACGAACCCGGCTTCGAGATCTCGACACCCCGGCTCAGGGTTTCGTGAGCGTGACGCCCAGCGCGTCCACGACGAAGCCGATCGGGTTGATCACGGCGAACCCCACGAGGGCGGTCGACAGCAGACCGACCGCGCCGCCGTCCTCGTCCACGACCAGGCTGCCCGAGTCACCGGCTCCGACGTCGATTCGCGCGATGCACTGCTCCTGGAAGACGGTCTCCAACTCGCGCACCCGCACGACCATGAGCGCGTGCACGTCCGTGATAGTGCCGGTGGTGAGCCCGGTGGTGCGGCCGGTCTTGCGCACGGTCATGCCGATTCGCGGCGCGAGGTCGAGGCCGGTCACGAGCCCGATCTCGGCGACGGGCCAGTCGACATGGGCGGGCTCGACGCGTGCGACGGCCGCGTCGACACGGTTGGGCTCAGCGCGCGCGTCGGCGCCGAAGCGCAGCCGCACGCGCTGGTGCAGCCGGCCGAGCACGTCGTCCGGCGTGGAGCCGTCGCCGTGACCGGGCTGGACCACCGGGTTGGGCCGGTCCACGTGGTTCGACGACGCGATCACGTGGTTCGCGGACAGGACGAACACCTCGCGACCGGTGCGGCAGACGGCGCCGAGCGTGCCTGCCGGGTGGATCCTGCTGCTGAGGCTGCACCCGCCGAACGCGGGTCGCTGCCGCGTCCGCAGCGCCGCCGGTCCGGTGGGAGTCGGCGTCCCGGTGAGGGTGCGGAGGTCCACGACGTCCGTCGGCACGCCATCCAGCTGCGGCGGCACCGTGACCGCCTCTGTGACGAAGATCCGCACCGCGAGGTCGCCGTCCGCGTTCCGCCCGACCGCGACCCCGACGACGTGCGGCAGCCCCAGCAGCCGCGTCGCGTGCCGGTCGTGCGCCGCGAGCGCCGGGTGGTACTCGGGCGGGAACTCGATCACCCGAACGCCGCGTGCCACGCGTTGTGCATCCATCCACCACTGTGGACACCGCCGGGGACCTCGCCGTCCGGCTCGTCGTCGCGCGTGGCGAGGATCTGCTTCGCATAGCCGAGCACGGTCCCGTCGATCGGCAGCGGAGCCGACGGCGACTCGGTCAGCCGCAGCTGGATCTCCTGCGGGGTGAAGCCCTTCCCGGCGAAGATCTCCCGCAGCCGCTCCCGCTCGGCCTCCTCCGCGCGGCGGGCGGCGGCCTCCATCCGCGCGAGCAGCGCCGCCTCGTCCGCCGTTGCTCCTTCGGCGGGCTGTGCCCCGACAACTCCGCCTGGCTGCCGGCCGATCGCTGGTACCTCGTCGGCGACCGGGTCGGTACGGCGCAGTGGCGCGTGTTCGACCTCGTGATGTACCGGCCGCTCGGTCCGGTCGGGCGCGCCGAGATCCGCGAGGCACGCCCGCCCGAGCACCGCCGCAGCCGGTGCTAGGCCGGCGCGAGAACACCGAGGGAAGCCCGCGCGTCCTCCGGGTCGGCACCGAGCCCGGCGAGCAGGTTGAGGAACAGCGGTAGGAGGACCTTCCTGACGCCGTCGTCACGGAAGTAGCCGCCGACATCGAGGAGCACGTAGCCGTGCATGACCGTCCACAGCTGCGCGGCGATGTGGCGCGGATCGCCGGTGCGGAGGCGCCCCTGTTCGACCGCGCGCCGGGCCCCGTCGATGAGCTCGTCGAACGTGTACTGGCCTGTGGCGCGCTCGGTGTCGCTCTGCGGCCGGTACGTGCCGAGCGACGCCGTGCCGAACATGACCGCGTAGAGGTGCGGGTTCTGCCGGGCGTTGGCCAGGTAGGCCAGGCCCATGCCGGCGATGTCGGCGATCGCGTCGTCGGTGCGGGGCACGTCGCCGAGGAGCGCGGCCAGGCGGGCGAAGCCCTCCGCGACCACGGCGTCGGCGAGCACGGCCATCGACCCGAAGTGCGTGTAGACGGACATGGTGGAGGTGGACGCCTCCGCCGCGACCCGGCGGAGCGTCAGCGCCCCCGGCCCCTCCTCCGCGAGCAGCCGGGCTGCTCCTTCGAGCAGGCGCGTGCGCATCTCAGGGTCTCCACGTTCTGCTGCCACGTCCCTGACTCTACTGCTATATCAATTGATATGGCATGTGCTATGGTTCCGGCCAAGCATGGGAGGTAGCGGATGACCAGCACGACGTCATGGGATGCCCTTGTCATCGGATCGGGGCTCGGCGGCCTGACCTGCGCCGCCTATCTGACCGCCGCGGGCAAGCGCACGCTAGTGCTCGAGCAGAACCAGGTGGCCGGCGGGTGCAGCCAGGTCTTCCGCCGCAAGGGCAACGCGTATGAGTTCGACGTCGGCATGCACTACATCGGCGAGTGCCACCCCGAAGGCAAGATGACGCTGGCCCTGCGCGGCCTGGGCCTGGACTCGAAGATCGAGTTCCGGCAGCTCGACCCCGACGGGCACTCGACGCTGGTGTTCCCCGGGCTGACGTTCCGGGTGCCGAGCGACTGGGACACCTACCTCGCCAGGCTGATCGAGGCGTTCCCCGACCAGAAACGGCGCTTGCGGCTCTGCGTCGGCATCCTGCGCCGCGTCGGAACCGAGCTCCGTCATGGGGGCATGCCCAAGCCGACCCTCCGGGGAATGCTGTCCTTCCTGCGGAAGTCGCCGGCGATGGCGATGTTCGGCATGCTGCCGTTGACCTGGCTGTTCAAGGTCGGCCGGCTGAGCCCGCTGGCCAGAGCGGTCATCGTCGGCGAGTCAGGTGACTACGGCGTTCCGCCCTCGCGCACGCCGATCGTGCTGCACGCGGGCTTCCTCGACCACTACCTCACGGGCGGCGCCTGGTACCCGCGTGGCGGTGGACAGGTCGTGCCGGCTCACCTCGTCGACGTGATCCGCACCCACGGCGGCGAGGTCCGCACGAAGGCCCGGGTGGAGCAGATCCTGGTCGAGGACGGCGCAGTGACGGGCGTCCGGCTCGAAGGTGGGGAGACGATCAGCGCGCCGATCGTCGTGTCCAATGCGGACATCAAGCGCACATACCTCGACCTGGTCGGCCGCGAGCACCTGTCCGCCGCGACGATCACGCGGCTGGAGAAGTACCGGATGGCGTTGCCGCTGTTCAGTGTCTACCTCGGCCTCGACATCGACCTGGCCGACCAGATGCCCAACAGCACCTACTGGTGCTATCCCGACCACGACATCGAAGGCTTCTACCGCAAGGCCTACGAGGGCGACATCGCCGACGAGCTGCCGATCTTCCTCACGTCGGCCACCACGAAGGACCCGGGCAACCCACTGGCCCACCCGCCGGGGCACTCGACCCTCGAAGTGATGTGCATCGTCCCGCCGGGCAGCGAGTTCTGGCAGACCGCCGCCCAGCCCGCCACGGAGCGCTACAGCCGCGACGCGGCCTACCTCGCGGTCAAGGAGCGCATCACCGAGGCACTGATCGACCGCGCCACCACGGTCGTGCCGCATCTGCGCCGGCACATCGTCTGGAAGGAGGCGTCCACCCCGCTCACCCACGAGCGCTTCACCCTGTCGACCAGCGGTTCCTGCTACGGCATCGAGGTCGCCTCCGACCAGATCGGACCGCGCCGGCCCGGCCCGCGCACCGAGATCCGCGGCCTCTTCCTCACCGGCGCCAGCACCGTCTGGGGGAGTGGCATCGTCGGCGCCGTTACCGGCGGCATGGGCACTGCGGGTTACATCCTCCGCCGCCCGCTCGCCACCGAGATCAAGGCCGGCGCCGTGATCGCCGACCCCGGCAAGCTCACACCGACCGGCCCCGACTGGGATCCGCTCGCAGCGTCCAAGCCGAGCACCGCCCTCCGCCGACCCGCTCGAACCAGGGCGAAGTAGCGCCAGCGTGTGGCGGTTCCAGGCCACCTCTCCCGTGTTGGGAGGGACGGCGATCGTTACGAGCCGTGCAGCCAGATACGGAGCCGGCCGAGAACGGTGAAGCCACTGGCCAGTGCCGGCGCAAGGTCGTCCTCGGTCTCGTAGCCGACGACTGCGAGACCGGGGAAGTGGTTGGCGGCCGCGGCGAGCGCTGATGACCAGATGGCGGCGATATCGACGCCGTCGGCAGCGAAGAGGTTGGAGAGGCCGACCAGCCCTGCACTGGTGTTCAGCACGACACCTCCGGAGAGATCCTCGCCGTCGTGAACGGCTAACACCAACACGGACGGGTCGTCCAGCAGCGCCGGTCGGAAGACGTCCGGGGTTCCGTCACCGCCGTGCCATGCGGCCTGCCAGTCGAGAAGTTGGCCGGCCGCGAGGACACACTCGGTACGCAGGGCTGGCGTCGCCGGCGCGGGTAATCCTGCTGGGCGGTAGATCCACTCGGCATCGATGAAGTCCGTGAAACCGGCCGAGGCGAGGTCAAGCGTGGCGAAGCTGTCCTTGACCGAGCACCCAGGCGACCCCGTGTCGATCCGGGGAAGGAAGTCGGCCGGCACCGCGTCGTGGCGCAGGGTAACGGCGTCGGGATAGTACGGCGGCGTGCGGAGCGAGCTCCACCAACACGTCTCGCCCAAGGTCGCGGGAATGCCGTGGGACCGGCAGACCGAGGCACACCAGTCGGCGTTGTTTCGAGCTGCGGCGGCCTGGATGGAGGCCATGTCGGTCGGGGTCATCCGGTACAGCATGCACGCTGTTCGACGAGGTACACGTGCGGTTTCCTGGACGTGACCAGAAATCACACGAGCCCTGGCGGCCAGCATGAGCAGCGTTCCGATTTCCGCACACGCGCTCGTATCCGACTGCCACTCCGCCGCCCTGGTCACGGCCGACGGGTCGGTGGACTGGCTATGCTTCCCGCGGTTCGACAGCCCGTCGGTGTTCGGCCGGCTGCTCGACGACGCGGCGGGGCACTGGTCGATCCGGCCGGCCGGCGAGTACACCAGTAGCCGGCGTTACCTCGACCGCACACTCGTCCTGGAGACCACCTTCACGACGCTGACCGGTACCGTCACGGTCACCGATGCGCTGGCCATGGGCCCGGACAACCGCGGCCACGCCCTCGGTAAGGGCGCCCCGCACCTGCTGATGCGCTCGGTCGCCGGGCTCGACGGCTCGGTGGACGTCGACGTCAGCTACCAGCCGCGGCCGGAGTACGGGCTGCTGCGACCGTTGCTGTCGCATGTGGACGGCGGTGTGACGGCTCGCGGTGGCGCCGAGTGGCTGGTGCTGTCCAGCCCGGTGCGCCTGGATCTGGCGGACTCCACCGCGACCGCGCGGATCACGGTACGGGCAGGCGAGACGGTCCGCTTCGCGCTGCACCGCTCCACGCTCGAAGAGCGCCCGGCCCGCGTCTGGAGCCAGCAGGAGATCGCCGACCGGCTGGACGCCACCGTCGAGGCGTGGCGGTCCTGGTCGGGCCTGCACCAGCACTACGACGGCCCGTGGCGCGACCTGGTCCAGCACAGCGGTCGTGTACTGCAGGGCCTGACCTTCCAGCCCAGCGGCGCCATCGTCGCCGCCGCGACCACCTCCCTGCCCGAAGGCGTGGGCGGTGAACGCAACTGGGACTACCGGTACTCGTGGGTGCGCGACGCGAGCTTCACCATGGAGGCGCTGTGGGTGGCGGCCTGCCCGGACGAGGCGAGCGAGTTCTTCGCGTTCATGACCACCGCGGCGGCCGCCGCGGTGGGTCCGGACACGCCGTTGCAGATCATGTTCGGCGTCGGCGGCGAGCACGACCTGACCGAACGCACCCTGCCGCACCTGGCAGGGTGGCGGGACAGCCGCCCGGTCCGGGTGGGCAACGGCGCCTGGAACCAGCAGCAGATCGATGTGTACGGCGAGTTACTCGGCGCGGCCCACCGGCTGGCCGACTACATCATCGTGGTGGACGACGACATGCGCGGCTTCCTGGTGGCCCTGGCCGATTCTGCCGCGCACCGGTGGCGGGAACCCGACCAGGGCATCTGGGAGGTGCGCGGCGAACCCCGGCACTTCCTGTACTCGAAGGTCATGTGCTGGGTCGCGCTGGACCGGGCGATCAAGCTGGCAGGCAAGCTGCACGCCACCGACCGGGTGGGTGGCTGGAAGAGTGCGCAGGACGAGATCTGGCAGACCGTCATCCGCGACGGCTGGAACGACTCGGCCGGGGCCTTCACGCAGTACTTCGGGTCGGAGGCACTGGACGCGTCGAACCTGATGATGACGATCGTCGGGTTCCTGCCCGCCGACGACCCGCGCATGCTGGCCACCATCGAGGCGATCGCCGACCGGCTGACCGACGAACGCGGGCTGGTCTACCGGTACCGCACCGAGGACGGCGTCGACGGGCTGGCCGGAGCGGAGGGCACCTTCCTGCTGTGCACGTTCTGGTTGGCACAGGCCCTGGCGATGGCGGGAGACGTGGACCGCGCCCGCGCGGTGTTCACGCTCGCCGCCGGCTACGTCAACGACGTCGGGCTGCTCGCCGAGGAGGTCGACGCCGCCACCGGCGAGCTGCTGGGCAACTTCCCCCAGGCGTTCAGCCACATCGGCCTGATCAACGCCGCCTGGGCAATTCACCAGGCCGAACAACGACGCCCCGGCGGCGCGCTCACATCGCCACGTATGGGTGCATAGATCTCACTCTGCATGTCCGCTTGGAGACAGTGAGTAGTCAAGCTGATGCTTCGAGTCCATGATGGTCGGCGGGTGGGGTGGCGAAGGGGCGGCCGTGACTGATCCTGGGCTGTGGCGCGACTGGGTGGTGGTCACGCTCGCCGACGCGCCGGACGGCCGGCTGGACTCGGAGTCCGCGGTCATCGAGGACGTGGCGATCCGGTTCGCGGACCGGTTCGAGCCGACCGATCGAAACTACGCCGGTGACCAGCCCAGGTGGCACAACGCGGTACGCGACGCCCTCAGAGAACTTCGTTCGGCGCGGCTGGTCCGCCAGGGAAAGGTGTCGGCCGCGGAGGCACCAGGGCACGCGGAATCCAGGGCACAGACCCTGACCGCGAAAGGCCTGCAGGGTGTCGAGGAGACGCGCCGAAGAGTGGAGGAGGAGTGGCGGCTCCGACCCAAGGGCACATCCCCGGAATCGAACGGCGGCGAGCCGCCGCCCCTGCTCACGCCCGGAGTGATAGCGCCGCCGCTGCGCACACAGGCGGACCGGGCCAAGGTCGGCTTCCCGTCGGACGACGACAAGCCCGGTTCCGTGATGGCCGAACTGAACCTCCAGTACGCCGCTGGAGTGGACCAGGCGTTCGCGCGGCTCACGGACCTGTGGAGCCGGGTCACCCGTTGGTCCGGTGAGCCCTCCCGGACGCCGACCCGGCTGGCCGAGGAGTACGCGACCGGCCGGCTGTCGATCAACGAGATGAAGCGCCTGGTGTCGGCCGACGCCGCGGTGCTCGTCAAGGCGCGCCGCAGCCTCCGCCGGATCTGGCCGGACTTCCCCGTGTCGGATCAGGTCGACGCTTCGTGCGTCACGGTGAAGGCCGACGCGGCGAGGCGGGCGTTCAACGCGTCCGGCGACCGCATCGTGTGGGCGGTCATCGACTCCGGCGTCTGGGCCGACCATCCGCACTTCGCCGAGCACAACACGCTGCGGCACGAGTCCGTCGCCGACCTGCACCGGCTGATCCCACTGGAGGGAGAGCCCAGCGACGACCCGGAACTCGCCCTGTCGGACGAGAGCGGCCACGGCACGCACGTCGCCGGCATCATCGCCGGAACGATCGGGCCGTGGCTCGACGAGGACAAGCGCCGAACCGTGCAGGCGACCGAGAGCCGCTTCAACGTCGAAAGTCCGGACGAGCCGCTCCGGGCGCCCCGAACCGTCGAGGATCCGTCCCTGCTCGCGGGCATGGCGCCGAGGACCAAGCTGGTCAGCCTCAAGGTGCTGCAGGCCGGCGGCACGGAGGACGCCCGTGTTGCCAGGGTGATAAGGGCGCTGGCCTACGTGCGGAAGGTCAACGGCGAGAGCACCGAGAGCATGCGGATCCACGGCGTGAACCTGAGCGTCGGCTACGAGTTCGATCCGCGTTGGTTCGCGTGCGGGCAGAGTCCACTGTGCAAAGAGGTCGACAAGCTGGTCCGCTCGGGAGTCGTCGTGGTTGTCGCCGCCGGCAACTCCGGCTACGGATCCCTGGCGGTGGCATCGAAGGACGCCCCGCGTCGCTTCGGCCTCGGCATGACCATCAACGACCCGGGGAACGCCGAGTTGGCGATCACGGTCGGGGCGACGCACCGCGACGCGCCGCACGGGTACGGCGTCTCGTACTTCTCCTCCAAGGGACCGACCGGTGACGGACGCGCGAAGCCGGACCTTGTCGCGCCCGGCGAACGGATCACCTCCTGCGCTGCCGGCCGGAACCTCACCGCTGTCGTCGCCGGTGCCGTCCCGCCCGACACAGCCGTCTACGTCGAGGAGACCGGCACGAGCATGGCGGCGCCGCACGTGTCCGGCGCGATCGCCGCTCTGCTGTCGGTGCGCAGGGAGTTCATCGGCCGGCCGGGCCGCGTCAAGCAGATCATCCTCGACGCGGCGACACCGCTCGGCCGCAACACCGATTTCGAAGGTGCCGGACTGCTCGACCTCATGCGGGCGCTGCAGTCGGTGTGACCGGGAGGAACATCATGACGGAGATCGCGAACCTGCCGTTCTGGGAACTCGTCTACGACGGGGACGGCCACCCGGAGGCGGCCGCGGAGGCGACGTTCCTCCGCGAGGCACGCGAGAAGGGGATCACCGACGTCATCGTCTTCGCGCACGGCTGGAACACCAACCGCACCGCCGCGACGCGCCTCTACGAGGGGTTCTTCCGCGTCTTGGCCCGCCAGCTCCAGCATGTACCGGCCGGGCGGACCACGAAGGTCGGGCTCGTCGGCGTGATGTGGCCGTCACAGCGCTGGTCGGACGAACCGATTCCCGACTTCGACGCACCCGCCAGAGCCGCCGGAGATGGCGGTGGCGCCGCCTCGGTCACCGACGAGCCCCGCGGCGAGGTGGTGTTGTCGGCCGAACTGGACGCGGCGACCCTTGCCGACCTGAAGGAGACCTTCCCGGCTTCCGCCGACGTACTCGACGACATCGCGGCGCTCCTGGCAGGGCCGCGTACCACGGAGACGGAGGCCGAGTTCCTCCGCCTGATGAAGGAACTCGCCGCGCGTGAAGGCGCCACCCACCCCGACGCCGAGGTAGACAGGGACGACGGCGAGGAGGTCCGGGACGGGACCGAGCGGGCGAACCTCGACGCCGCCGAGCCGGGGATGCTGCTCGACGATCCGTCGGAGCTGTTCGACCGCTTCGGCGAGCAGTTGGCGGAGACGCTGCTCCTGGCCGGCGTCGACGTGGCCGGCGACGGCGACGGCGCGGCGGGCCTCGGCGACCTGTTCGGCAAGACCTGGAACGGCGCGAAGGAAGCGCTGCGCCAGCTGACGTACTGGCAGATGAAGAACCGTGCTGGAACGGTGGGGCGCAGGGGACTCGGCCCGATGCTGGGCCGGCTGAACGCCGCGATGCCGGGCGTCCGGGTGCACCTGGTGGGGCACAGCTTCGGAGCCCGGCTGGTCTCGTACGCCCTCGCCGGGATGCCCGCGGGGCTCAACCCGTCCCCGGTCAAAGGGGTGACCTTGATCCAGGGCGCCTTCTCGCAATGGGCATTCGCGTCGCAGTTGCCTTTCGCGGCCGGCAAGAAGGGTGCGCTGGACGGTGCGCTGGCACGCATCGACGGCCCGCTCGCGGTCGTCCACTCCAGACACGACGGAGCGGTCGGGACGTTCTACCCGCTGGCGTCCATGGCCGCCCGTGACAACTCGGCTGGGATCGGCGACGCGAACTCTCCGTGGGGCGGTATCGGCGCGAACGGTGCGCAGGGTGTGCAGGCGAGGCGGGACAGCGTTCGCGGAGCTGGCCCTGGCAATACATACCCGTTCGTGGCGCAGCGGGCGCTGAACGTGGACGCCAGCGACATCGTGCGCGAAGGTCGTCCGCCGGTCGGCGCGCACAGCGACATCGTCCATCCCGAGCTGACCTGGATCGTCCTGTCCGCTGGTGGCATCGTCGCGCCCTAGTGGCCGCGAGCAAACGGCCGGAATCGCCCTGGCTCGTCGTCAACCTCGCCCGCGATCGGCCGCGATAGAGCCGGCGGGACCTCGTCGCCGGGCGTTGCGAACGAGGTCTCGCCGGCTGGCGGTGTACGGCGTCTCGTGGCGTCAGGCAGCCACGGCCTCTCGTTGCTTCGGTGTCGTCGACTCCGCGCGGGCGATGCGGTGTCCGAGGATCCCGAAGGCGAACATCACCGGCAGCGCGGCGCTGCCCATCGAGGTGACCTGCAGGATCCCGATGGCCAGCGGGATGTGCAGCGCCAGCAGGACCGCCGGCAGGGTCGGCCGGAATCGCTTCGCCAGCAAGGTGACGCCGAGCGCGGTCGAGCTCAGCAGGAACATCAGGAGGCTGGGCACGGTCACGAGCCATGCCAGTGTGAACAGCTTGCCTTCGACGCCGTCGCCGTTGTAGTCACCGGTCCACTGGGTCCAGTAGTCCAGGAAGACCGAGACGGTGGTCAGCGCGTACGCCGCGATCGCGACCCGCCACAGCCACTTCTCGACCCGGACCGGCCGGCGCCGGCGATAGACCACGAGCGCGCACAGGGTGAAGGCCAGGAAGACCGGGAACCAGATCTTGCCGTAGGTGATGTAGACGATGTCCGGGTCGGCCCAGCCGAGCAGCGGCTGCAGCACGTCGGCCGCCGGCTCCGCCCAGACCGCGGTGAGCGGCAGCTCCAGGTCCTCCTTGCCGTCCTCGGTCGCGAACCGGGCCAGCGCGTGCAGCTGCCCGACGACCAGTCCCACCCAGGCCATCACCCACGCGAAGCGTCCGATTCGACGCTGCGTCGCTACCGACTCGAACATGGTTCCTCCGTCCCCCGGCGCCGGGCGGCGCCACCTGCGATCACGCTAGAAGCGCGGGTCGCCACGGTCGTCGGCGTACGGGTTGGTCCATTTCTCCACCCCTGGTTTGACGCCACGGGTACGGGGAGCGGCCGTAGTCTCGGAATGTGCCGAACAGGCTTCGTCCCGCCGACGTCCTGGTGCCGGCCGCGATCGCGGCGGTGGCGGTCTTCGAGCTGCTCATGGTGCGCCCGGACGGCTGGGGGTACGGCCTGGTCCTCGAGACAGGCGCTGCGCTGCTCCTGGTGTGGCGGCGGCGCTGGCCGCTGGTCGTCTCGACCACGGCGGCAGGGGTGCTGCTCCTGATGCCGTGGGTCGGCCCGCAGCTCGACGAGCTGGCGACGCCTATCCTCACGCTGGCCCTGATCTGCTATTCGCTCGGCCGGTGGATCGCCAACCTGCGCGGACTGGTCGGGATCGGGCTGCTGCTGGCGATGTTCCTCTGCGACTACCTTTTCGTCGACGCGCGGTCCCACGACTTCACCGACGTCGTGTTCGTGGCGACGCTGGCGATCCCGCCGTACGTGTTCGGGCGGATCTCCCGCAAGCTGGCCATGCAGTCCGAACAGCTGAAGAGCCAGCAGGCGCTGATCCGCGAGCAGGCCGTGCGCGGCGAACGGGACCGGATCGCGCGCGAGCTGCACGACGTGATCGCGCATTCGCTGAGCGCCATGGTCGTGCAGACCGCGGCGGCGCAGGACCTCGTGCACGGATCACCCGACCGGGCAGCCGCGCTCCTGCAGTCCGTCGCCGATGCCGGCCGGAACGCACTCGAGGAGACCGGCCGCCTGCTGCACCTGATCCGCGACGACGTCGACGAGCTCGGCCTGCGGCCCGCGCCGGGTCTTGCCGACGTGCCAGACCTGGTGGCGACGTTCCGCGGGAACGGGCTGGACGTCCAGGCCGACCTTGTCCTGCCGACGGCGCCGCTGCCAGGCGGCGTGGACGTTTCGGCGTACCGCGTGGTCCAGGAGCTGCTCACCAACGCGCTGAAGTACGCCGACGGCCCGGTACGGCTCGGCGTGCAGTTCGGCACCCGACGGGCTCCGGATCTCCTGCGCGAACCCTGTCGGGGCCGCGCCGGTCGTCGCCGGGTCGGGTCTCGGGCTACAGGGAATGGCTGAACGGGTGAGTCTGCTGGGCGGCACGCTGCACCGGGACCGCAGCGCCGACGACCGGTTCGTGGTTGACGTGGAGATCCCGCTGGTTCGGGAGGCGGCGACGTGATCCGCGTGGTGATCGTCGACGACCAGGAGCTGGTGCGGTCCGGTTTGGAGCTGGTCCTCAAGGCGCGCGGGTGCGAGGTGGTCGGGCTCGCGGGCGACGGCCGGGAGGCGGTCGACGTGGTCGGCCGTACCAAGCCCGATGTGGTGCTCATGGACATCCGCATGCCCGTGATGGACGGGATCGCGGCGACGCGGGAACTGACCGCGGCCGGACTACCGAGCAAGGTGCTGATCCTGACGACGTACGACCTCGACCGCTACGTGTACGACGCCCTCGCGGCCGGGGCCGCCGGCTTCCTGCTCAAGGCCACCCCTCCCGACCGCCTGGTCGACGGCATCCGCACCGTCTGTGCCGGGGAGTCGCTGCTCGCACCGAGCCTGACCCGACGACTGATCGAGCAGTACCTCCGGCACCCGCCGTTGGGCGAGGACATGCCGCGGCGGCTGGACGAACTGACCGACCGGGAGCGGCAGGTGCTGGTCCTGATGGCCCGCGGGATGTCGAACGACGACATCGCGGCCGAGCTGGTCGTCGCGCACGCGACAGTCAAGACCCACGTGAACCGGGTGCTCGCGAAGTTGGGCGTGGCCACCCGGGTACAGGCGGTTGTGCTCAGCTACGAGCTGGGGCTGGTGCGGCCCGGCGGATGACGGCGTCTCAAGCGTTGGACGGCGCCGGGAGGGTGTGCAGTTTGTGTCGGACGTGCGCGGTGTCCTGGCCACCGAGCTGGCTGATGATGAGCAACGCTTGCTGCCAGCTGTCGCGTGCCGCGCCCACGTCGCCCGAGGCCCGGTACGTGTCGCCTAGATGCGTGAGCACCTCGCCCTCCACCGACCGGTCGCCGAGTTCCCGGATGCGCGCCAGCGCCTCCTGGTAGTGGGCAACGGCCTGCGCGTACTGGCCGAGATGGTGGTGGGCGAACCCGATCGAGTCCAGTGTGGCCGCTTCGCCGCGGCTGTCCTCGATCCTGCGCTGGAGCACGAGCGCCTCCTTGCAGTGGTCGAGGGTCCGGGTGTAGTGGCCGAGCTGCGCGTGCTGCCAGCCGATCGCGTTGAGTGCTCGGGCCTGCCCCGCAGGGTTGCCCGCTTCGCGGAATAGTCTGAGCGCCTCGTTGGAGTGTCCGAGCGCGTCGAGTTGTTCGTCGCGCCCCGCGTACATGCTGGCCAGGCTGAGATGGGTGCGGGCCTGTCCAATGAGGTCGCCGAGCTCAGTGAACGCGTCGAGCGCGAGCTGGTAGTGGGTCTGTGCGTCGGCTTCGCGCCCAAGGTGTGCGCATGCCCGCCCGAGGCCGCGGTGCGCCAGACCCTCCGCCCGCCGGTCGCCCAGGCGCCGCGCCGACGCAAGCGCCAGATTGTTGGCGATGGCCCATTCGCGCCAGTGGCCCCTACGGTCGAAGAAGTCCCACAGCGTCCAGACCAGCTGCCATACCTTGGTGTCGAATCCTTCAGCCGCGGCCTGAGTCGCTGCGGCGAGCAGTGACTGGTGCTCGGCGGTGAACCAGGTGACGGCCTGCCCGGCGTCAGCGAGGTGCGCCGGCGTGACCCCGCGCGTCAGCGGGGCGAGATCGATGGCGTCGCGATGACGGTTGAGGAGGACGGCGGCCGTGTGGCTGGTGTGGAGGTAGTGGTCCAGCAGGCGGCGCACGGCCAGGCTCAGCTCGTCCTCGGGGTCGTGCGCGCGGGCGAGCTCCGCGGCGTAGGCGCGCAGCAGATCGTGAAACGCCCAGCGTCCGGGCTTGTGCTCGTCGACGAGGTGCGCGCTCGTCAGCTCTCCCAGGGCAGCGCGGGCCTCGGGGACCGGAACGCCTGCGAGGCTGGCAGCTGCCGGGGTGGCGATGTCGAGGCCGGCGTTGAGCCCGAGCAGCCGGAACATCCTCGCCGCCGCTGCGCTGAGCGTGTGGTACGACCAGGAGAAGATCGCGCGCACATCAGTCGCCGAATCACCGCCCACGAACGCGTCGAGGCCGCCGCGCTCGCTGGGGAGTTCGGCGGCCACCGTTGCGAGGGGAAACGTCGGCCGCATCGCGGCGCGGGCCGCAACGATGGACAAGGCGAGAGGCAGCCGCGCGCAGCGCGTCACGATCTGATCTGCCGCGTCCGGCTCCGCTGCGATCCGCTGCCTGCCCAGCCTCCGGGCCAGCAGTGCGGTCGCCTCCTCCTCCGTAAGCAGGTCCAGCGGGATGGGGTGGGCGCCCTCAGCGGCGACCAGCCCGGTCAGCCGGTCGCGGCTGGTGACGATCACCAGGCAACCGCTGCTCGCCGGCAGGAGAGGACGCACCTGTTCGGCGCTGACGGCGTTGTCCAACACGACGAGGACACGCCGGTCGGCGAGCAGGCTGCGGTACCGAGCGGCTGCCTCGTCCAGGTCCACCGGCAGCTGTTCGGGCGGCACCCCCAGCGCGCGCAGGAACCGGGCCAGCGCGTCGATCGGTTGTACCGGCGGGCCAGGTGCGTAACCGCGCAGGTTGACGTATAACTGCCCGTCCGGGAACCGATCCCGGACGCGGTGCCCCCAATGCACAGCCAGCGCCGTCTTGCCGATCCCCGCCGCGCCGGCGATGGCCGAGATCACCACCGTGGTTGGCGCGTTCTCGGTGAGCAGGGCGTCCAACTGGGCGAGCGAGGCGGCTCGCCCGGTGAACGTCGCCGTGTCGGCGGGGAGCTCGGCCGGGACGGGTAACGCAGCGCCCGCCCGCGTGGACGGCGCGGCCGCCGCGGCATCGGCAGGTGTCCAGTCCAGGCTGGGATCCTGGCGCAGGATGGCGCCCTCGAGCTGGCGCAGGATGCTGCTGGGTTCGATTCCCCGTTCTCCCGCGAGCACCTCGTACGCCTCGCGGTACGCATCCAGCGCGTCCGCCTGACGGCCGGCGCGGTACAGCGCCAACATGCGGTGCGCGTGCAGCCGTTCGCGCAACGGATACTGCGTCACGAGGCCGTGCAACTCGCTGACCAACTCAAGGTGACGGCCCAGCTGAAGATCCGCCTCGACCCGGGCCTCGATCACCAGCTCACGCAACCCATCGAGGCGGGCACAGTGGGCACGCGCCCACGGCTCGGTCGCCAGGTCGGCGAGGGCGGGGCCGCGCCACAGCCTGAGGGCCGCGCGCAGCACCTGGGCCGCGTCGTCGTAGCGGCCGGCCCGGAGCAGGCCACGAGCCTCGTCGGACAAGTGCTCGAACTGGTCGGCGTCCACCTGATCAGGTGGGACGTCGAGCTGGTAACCGGATGGACGGGTCACGAGGGGGCTCGGCGACCCCAGAGCCTTGCGCAGGTGCGACACGTACCCCCGCAGGGTGCTCTCCACGGCTGCCGGCGGCTCGCCCTCCCACAGGGCGTCGATGATCCGATCCATTGGAACGACCTGACCACAGTTCAACAGCAGCAGCGCCAGCACCGACCGCTGACGAGGCCCGCCGAGTGGCACCGATCGGCCACCGACCTCCACCGAGAGCGGTCCGAGGATTCGGAACGTGCGCGCCTCGCCCACACGAGCAACGGTAGCGGCGGAGCCCAGGTGATTCCTACAGGCTCTCTGTCGCATTGGCGACGCCACCGGTAAGGCGCCGCAGATCATCCAGGGGAAGCTGCCAAGCGCGAAGGGCGGCTTCCTTCAGTTGGCCACCAGTGGGACAAAGAACCGATCGTTGACGCGTATCGGCGTGAATGAAACTTATTGACTGCTCATAACCCTGGTGATGTACTTAGCGCGCTCGATGGACCCTTGACTGCGTTGCGTAGCCGTTGTCGCCGCACGCCGCTGTCGGCGGGTGAACCGCGCGCCTGACGACAGCTCTGCACTTCTGCCGGCCAGCCCACCCTGAGGAGCGCTTTCACCGGCGCTGTTGCATCAGGCGATCCGACCGGTCCGGTCGTTGAGGAGCGGGATCCGCAACCCCGCAACGCAACACTTCCAGATCATCTGGAAGGACGGTGTCGCGGCGCTGTGGATCATGAGCAAGATCAGGGCGTGTTGGACCGCACCCTGGGCAGAGTCGACCGGCCGGTCGCAGGTGACCGCGTGACTGCGCCACCCGCTGGTCCCGCTGCGATGCAGGAGAGCGAGCCTGCAGCCGATCCTGCGCCGCAGCGGCACCGTGCGCGAATGTGGTCGGTGATGCGTCCGGTCTGGGCCGACGTCGCGCTGGTGGCGATCATCGCCGGTGCGCATGTCCGGCTCCAGAGTTGGAAGGCCGGCGTGCCCATCTGGCTCGATGAGCAGATGATCTCGCTCAACATCCGCGATCGCGACTTCACCGAACTCGCCGGACCACTCGAGTTCAATCAGGTGGCACCGCTCGGTTGGCTCTGGATCGAGAGGCTGGCGGTGCGGATCGCAGGTGCTGACGAGTGGGTGCTGCGGTTCGCACCGCTCGCATTCGGCATCGGCACGATCGTCGTCGCGTGGTGGATCGGCCGCCGGTGGCTCGGGCCTGTCGGCGCGGTGGTGCTCACCCTGCTGTGCGCTTTCACTCCGCAGTTCCTCCGGTACTCCGACCAGGTCAAGCAGTACACGTCGGACACGTTCTGGGTGCTGATGCTCGTCGCGCTCGCCGGGTGGGTGTTAGACGATCCGCGGCGCACCCGCCGGCCGTACGTCTGGTGGGCCGTGGCCGCGCTCGCCCTGTGGTTCAGCATGGCCGCCGTGCTGGTGGCGCCGGGTCTGGTGCTCGTGCTGGTCGGTGTCTGGTGGCGTCGCCACGGCTGGCGGGCGGCGCTGGCGGTCGCGTTGGCCGGCTTCGGCTGGCTGGTTTCCTTCGGCGCCCACTACCTTCTCGCGCTGCGCTACGTCATCGGCAGCGACTTCCTCACGGCCTACTGGGCCGCCGGGTTTCCGCCGACGCCGTCCTCGGTCGACAGCACCGTCTCTTGGCTGGCCGACCGCCCGGCGCTACTCGCCGCCGACCCGATCGGCACGCCGGACCCGTGGCTGTTCTGGACGTTGATGGTCCTCGGCCTCGTGGTCGCGTTGTGGCACCGCCCGTCTCACGGCCTGGTGCTCCTGGCGCCGGTCGCATCGGCAGTCGTGCTCGCGGTCACGCACGTCGTGCCGCTCATCGCCCGGCTCGCCCTCTGGTTCATACCGGTCCTCTTCGTGCTCGTAGCGGTCGCCGTTGACGCGCCGAGCCGCGCGCTGGTCGCGGCGCCGCGCCGGGCACGAGTGAGGCAGCGGGTCACCTGGTGGGTCGCGGTCACCGCTCTCGGCTGTACCGCGGTGATGGCCGTGGACGCTGCCGTCCTGCTCATCGAGCCCATCACCGTCGCCGCACAAGAACCTCGGACGCCTCCCAACGGCGGCGACGACCGGGCCGCCGTGCGGTGGACAGCCGGCCAGCGACGTGACGGTGATCTGGTACTCGTCACCAGGCACGCCTACACGGCGGTCCTCTGGTACGACCGCTCGCCCGACCGCCCCGGCACATTCCGGCTCACCGTTACCAGCCGACCCGGCGACGACTGTTCCGACAGCGATCTGATCGACGCCGTCAAGGGCCATCGCCGAGTGATCTTCTACTCAGGTGTCCGGCTCACGCCCTACCCGCGAACCCACGAGGTCATCGCGGCTCACCTCGCCCGGCAGGCGACACTTGTCGACACCAGGCGCTGGGGAGCCATCGAGGTCCGGATCTACGAGACCCGACAGGCCCAGCCGCCGGACCCGCCCACGCCCGGACTCGCCGCCCTCGCCGTCAACTGCGTCAAGGTCTACGAACCCGACCGCTGACAGTTCGCACACACGTGCCCGGGGACCGTCAGTCCGAGGTGATCGTCTTTCGGCATGCACCAGCGTTCGCGCCATCTCGCACCTCGCAGCCAGACTATCGGCTGGTCTGGGCAACGTCCTCGCGGTGACGGCGCTCCCGGACTGATCGCCGTCCTCAGTTCGAAGCTCGCCGCGAGCGTGTCAGCTCCCGCCCTCGGGCACTGACTTGGCCACGGCGTCCGCGACCAGGTTGGTGCCGGCGTCGCCGGCGACGATTGCCGCGATGTCTGCGAGCGAGCCGATCGCGGCACGGCGACCGGTCTTGGTGACGAACCGGGTCGCGGCTTCGACTTTGGGGCCCATGGATCCGGCGGCGAACTCGTAGCTGGCCAGCTCTTTCGGTGTCACGACGCCCAGCCGCCGCTGTCCGGGAGCGCCCCAGTCCAGGTAGACACCGTCCACATCGGTGGCCATGACGAACAGGTCGGCGCTGACGTTCTCGGCCACCAGTTCGCCGGCGAGGTCCTTGTCGACGACTGCTTCGACTCCCAGCAGCTCGCTCGTGCCGGACGCCCCCGGATGCTGCGTGGGGATACCCCCGCCGCCGGCGCAGATGACGACGGCGCCCCGCTCCAGCAGCCAGATAATCGGCTGAATCTCCAGGATCTGCCGGGGCTCCGGCGACGGCACGACGCGCCGCCAGGCGGCACCGTCTTGCCGGAACGTCCATCCCTTCTCCGCCGAGAGCGCGTCCGCAGTCTCTTTCGTGTACACCGGGCCGACGAACTTCGTCGGGTTGGCGAATGCCGGATCGTCCGGATCCACGACCGTCATCGTGAGCAGGGTTGCGACCTGGTGCTCCAGCGGCAGCAGGCTTCTGAGCTCCTGCTGGATCAGGTACCCGACCATTCCCTGGGTCCCGGCGTCCAGCACGTCCAGCGGGTACGGCGGAGCGTCGTGGTACGACTCGGCCTGCAGCGACAGCAGCCCCACCTGCGGCCCGTTGCCGTGCACGACCACGATGCTGTGCTCCGCGGCGAGTGGTGCGATCGCGTTCGCCGCGAGCCGCACGTTCCGCCTTTGAACCTCCGTGGTCATCGGATCTGAACGCTTCAGCAGAGCATTGCCGCCCAGTGCGAGCACGATTCTCACGGCCGACCTCCTGTCCGCGGCTGACGGATGCTGAATCCCGGTCCGAGGGACTGCTCCGGCCCGTCGGACGAGCCGTACGCGATCTTGCTGACAACCGTCGGTGCTCTCGCGAACAACTAACTCATCCGCCCCGGATGATCCAGCGGGAGCGTGTCGACGGGAACCTGAACCTATTCCTGCGCTCAGCGGCACCGGGATCGGGCCGCCATGCAACGAGGTGATCGCCATGTCGTTCGGAGTGCACTCCGAGGTCGGCAGGCTGCGGAAGGTGATGGTGCACCGGCCGGGCCTGGAGCACACCCGCCTGACTCCGTCGAACGCCGAAGAGCTGCTCTTCGACGACGTGCTGTGGGTCGAGAGGGCCAAGGCGGAGCACGACGCGTTCAGCGAGGTGATGCGCGGGCGCGGGGTCGAGGTGTACGAGGCCGAGCGGCTGCTCGCCGAGGCGCTCGCCGAGCCCAGGACGAGAGAGTGGGTCTGCGACCACATCCTCACCGAGCGGGAGGTCGGCATCACCGCCGCGCAACGGGCTCGCGAATGGGTCGGCGAGGCGAAGCCGGAGGTGGTCGCAGACTTCCTGATCGGCGGCATCTCGAAGGCGGACGTCGCCCAGGACCTGGGGCTGGTGTGGGAGTCGGCCAGCTCGACGACGATGCTCCTGCCGCCGCTGCCCAACTTCCTGTTCCAGCGGGACCCGTCATGCTGGATCTACGACGGCGTCACAATCAACCCGATGACCAAGCCGGCCCGCAAGCCGGAGACGATGATCGTGGAAGCGATCTACCGGTTCCACCCGATGTTCAGCGCCGAGAAGTTCCCGATCTGGTTGGGCGGCGCCGACGAGGACTGGGGACGTACCCATGTCGAGGGTGGCGACGTGCAGCCGATCGGCAACGGCGCGGTCATGATCGGGATGGGTGAGCGCACCACGCCCCAGGCGGTGCAGTGGATCGCGCGCTCGCTGTTCCGGGCGGGATCTGCGCAGGTCGTGCTGGCCGTGCTCCTGCCGAAGTCGCGCAGCTACATGCACCTCGACACGGTCATCACCATGTGCGACCGCGACCTGGTCACCGCGTTCCCGCCGGTGGTCGCCGGTGCGCGGATCTGGACCATCCGGCCCGGGGACGCCGCCGACGACCTCGTCGTCGAGGAGGCGCACGGGTCGCTTCCCAAGCTCATGGGGACCGTCCTCGGGGTGGACACCATGCGCGTCGTCGAGACCGGCGGCGACAGCTTCGAGGCCGAGCGCGAGCAGTGGGATGACGGCAACAACGTCGTCGCCCTCGAACCTGGCGTCGTCGTCGCCTACGAGCGCAACATCAGCACCAACGCCGCGCTGCGCAAGGCGGGGATCGAGGTGATCACGATCGAAGGCTTCGAGTTGGGTCGTGGTCGCGGTGGCTCGCATTGCATGACCTGCCCTCTCCAGCGCGACCCCGCGTTCTGAGCCGAAACGGGAGCGTCTCATGGCGTTCAACCTGAAGAACCGCAGCTTCCTCAAGGAGATCGACTTCGAGCCGCGCGAGCTCCAGCACCTGCTGCGGCTCGCCGAGGCCCTCAAGCTCGCGAAGTACGCCGGCACCGAGGCCAGGCACCTCGACGGCAAGGAGATCGCACTCATCTTCGAGAAGACCTCGACCCGGACCCGCTCCGCGTTCGAGGTCGCCGCCTACGACCAAGGTGGGCACGTCACCTACCTCGATCCGTCCGGCTCCCAGCTGGGGCACAAGGAGTCGATCGCGGATACTGCTGCCGTCCTCGGCCGCATGTACGACGCGATCGAGTTCCGGGGCAGCCAGCAGGCCGACGTCGAAGCCCTCGCGGCGCACGCGGGCGTGCCCGTATACAACGGTCTGACCAACGAGTGGCACCCCACCCAGATGCTGGCCGACTTCCTCACCATGCACGAGGCCAGCAACAAGCCCTACGACCGGCTCGCGTACGCGTTCGTCGGCGACTGCCGGTACAACATGGGCCGCTCCCTGCTGGTCATGGGCGCGCTGATGGGCAGCGACGTCCGCCTCGCCGGACCGAGCGAGCTCCACCCGCCCAAGGACGTCGTCCAGCTCGCCGAGGACATCGCCGGCCGCACCGGCGCCCGCGTGACGGTCACCGACAACCCGGCGGACGCCGTCGCCGGCGTCGACTTCATCCACACCGACGTATGGGTCTCCATGGGCGAGCCCAAGGACGTCTGGACCGATCGGGCCCGGCTGCTGGCGCCATACCAGGTGAACGCCGGACTCCTGGAGAGGGCCGGGAACCCGGTCGTCAAGTTCATGCACTGCCTGCCTGCCTTCCACAACACCGACACCGTCGTGGGCCGGGAGATCATGGAACACACGGGCATGAGCTCCGGGCTCGAAGTCACGAACGAAGTCTTCGAGTCAGCGGCCAGCATCGTCTTCGACCAGGCCGAGAACCGCCTTCACACGATCAAGGCGGTCCTCGTCGCCACTCTCGCCTGAAAGCGACACAGGGGGTCGGTCATGACCGATCGAGTTGACATCCCACGGGAGGCCGCTGGTCCCAGGGGGAACCTCCGCCGCGGGCGAGCGCCCAGTTCGGCCTCCCGGCGGCGATGGCGCTCATCGTCGGCAGCATCATCGGGGTCGGCGTCTTCAACCTGCCGACGTCGCTGGCGTTCTACGGCCCGATCACGCTGGCCTCGATGGCGCTCACCACTGTGGGCGCCATCGCGCTCGCGCTGCTGTTCGCGGCGCTGTCGCGGCGCCTACCGGCTGACGGCGGTCCATACGCGTACGCGCGGGTCGCGTTCGGCAACCCGCTCGGCTTCGCGAACGCGTGGTCCTACTGGATCACCGCCTGGGCCGGCAACGCCGCGATCGCGGTTGGCTGGGTCCTGTACGTCGAGCATTTCATCAACACCGACCACAACAGGCTGTTCTCCGTGTTGCTGGTGCTGGTCGGGCTGTGGCTTCCCGCCGCGATCAACCTGTCCGGCGTCAAGAACATGGGGTCGGTCCAGGTGGGCACCACCATCGTCAAGTTCGTCGTGCTCGCGTTCATGTCGACCGTCGGCTTGTTCTTCATCCAGCGCGCCAACTTCACGCCCTGGAACATCAGCGGCGAGAGCACGATCACCGCGATCGGTGGCGGCATGGCCATCGCTCTGTTCAGCTACCTCGGGGTCGAGACCGCCGCCGTGGCCGCCGCGAAGGTGCGCGACCCCGACCGCAACATTCCCCGGGCCACCATCCTGGGCACGATCGCCACCGCGGTCGTCTACATGCTCTCGCTCACGGCCGTGTTCGGAATCCTGCCCACGTCGACGCTGGCCGAAGCGAGCGCGCCGTTCTCCGACGCGGCCAACGCCATGTTCGGCGGCACCTGGGCCGGCAACGTCATGGCCATCGCGGTCATCATCTCCGGCTTCGGGGCACTCAACGGCTGGACCATGATCTGCGCCGAGATGCCGCTGGCCGCGGCGAAGGACGGCCTGTTCCCCGAATCGTTCAAGCGCATCTCGAAGCGCGGGGTGCCGGCCTTCGGCATCGTCGCCTCCACCGTCCTCGCCTCGCTCGCAATGATCCTCAACTATCTCGGGTCGGGTGGCGCGACGGTCTTCACCACGCTTGTCCTGATGACCGGCATCACCGCCGCTATCCCGTATGCGTTCTCGGCTCTCGCGCAACTGAAATGGCGCTGGGCCGACCACCGGACGATGCAGACGCCACGGTTCGTCCGGGACATGATCGTCGCCGGGCTGTCGCTGGTGTTCTCGATCCTGTTCATCTGGTACTCGCGCAACACCGGCAACAGCTTCTGGGTCTACTGGGCGCCGTTCCTGCTGGCCGCCGGCGCGTTGCTGCTCGGCATTCCCGTTTACCTGGCGCAGCGCAGCCATCTGACGCCAGCACCCCCGGTGCCGCCGTACCGGTGACGCTCCGCGGCACCGCGTCGAGTGGAAGGGGGCGGCAGGCATGACATCCCCAACAACGACGTACCTCACGGTGCGGCAGGCCGCGTTCATCGGCGTCGGGGCCATGGTCGGCGCGGGGATCTTCGCGCTCCTCGGCGCGGCCGGTGAGGTGGCCGGGGCCGCCGTGTGGCTGTCCTTCGTGCTGGCGGGCGTGATCGCGGCGTTGCAGGGCTACTCCTTCGCCAAGCTCGGCGCCCGTTACCCGTCGGCGGGCGGGCTGATCGAGTACGTGGCGAAGGGTTTCGGCGATGGCCACATCACCGGCGTGACCGCGTGGCTGACGTACTCGGCGAACGCGATAGTGACCGCGATGGTGGCGGTCTCCTTCGGCACCTACGCCAGCGCCATGTTCGCCGACGAGAGCGCGGCCTGGGGCAAGTTCTTCGCCGCGCTGGTCATCATCGTCATGACCGCGGTGAACATCGTCGGGTCCAGGCTCGTCGCGAACGCGCAGACCGTGATCGTCTACGTGGTCGTCGGCATCCTCGTCGTCTTCGCGGTGGTCACGCTCGTCAACATGGACCCGTCGCTGCTTGCGCCGTCGGGTTACCCGCCGGTGCGCGACATCGTCTCGAGCGTCGCGCTGACCTTCTTCGCCTTCCTCGGCTTCGGCATCATCACCTTCACGGCAAAAGACCTGGCGAATCCGTCGCGCCAGCTACCCAGGGCGATGTTCCTCGCGTTGGGAATCGCGACGGTTATCTATATCGCCATCGCGCTGGGCGTCTTCGGAACGCTCGCGGTGGATGAGGTGATCTCTTCGGGAGGTACTGCGCTGGCGGTGGCCGCAGAGCCCTCGCTAGGCCAGGCGGGCTACTGGTTGATGGCCGTCACGGCGTTGTTCGCCACCGCGGGCGCCACCAACGCCGGGCTGTACCCGGCAGCCGGGCTGTCCGAGCGGCTGGTGGAGACCGGACAGTTCCCCGGGCTGATGGCGCGGCTGGTCGGCGGACGGGCGTCGGCCGGGCTGCTGATCGAAGCGGCTGCGTGCGTGGTGCTGGCCGTCCTGTTCAAGCTGGATGCGATCGCCTCGATCGGCAGTGCGGTCGCCCTGCTGATCTTCACATTCATCACCGCAGCACACTTCCGGGTCCGCGCCGAGACCGGCGCCAGCGCTGCAGTCCTGACAGTCGCCATCGCCTCGGCTGGCATCGTGCTGGTGACGTTCGTGTTCACCACCCTCATCCACGAGCCGGCCGCGATGGTCACGCTGCTGGCCATCCTGGTGCTGAGCGTCGCCCTTGACGTCGGCTGGAAGCGAACCGAAGCCGGCAAGGCGAGCCGAGTTCGACCGGCGCACTAGACGGCCGCCGCAGGGGTCAGCAACGTTCCGCCCACGATCTCGGAGAGTTGAGATGACGATCGTCAAACCCGCCGCCGAGTCCCCCTCGTGGCACACAGTGCCTGCGGAGGAGGCGGCAACGAGGCTGGGCGTCGATCCGGACCATGGGCTGGGCTCCGATGAGGTCGCCCGGCGGCTGGCCGAGTACGGGCCCAACGAGCTGTCCACCGAGCCACCGCCGAGCCTCTGGGAGGTCGCCCGGGGCCAGCTGACCAACCCGATGAACATCATGCTGCTGATCGTCGGTGTGGCCAGTCTCGCCATCGGCCAGGTGGCGACAGCAGTCGTGGTGCTCGGACTGGTGGTGTTCAACGTCGTCATGGGATCGAGCCAGGAGATGAAGGCCCGAGCCAGCGTGGAGGCGCTGGCGGAGCTTCAGGTGCCCCGGGCCCGGGTGCGGCGATCCGGCCAGATCGAGGAGGTCGAATCGACGAACCTCGTGCCGGGGGACGTCGTGCTGCTCGAGGCGGGCGACGTCGTGCCGGCGGACGGAAGGATCCTCTCCTCCGCCTCGCTCGAGGTGCAGGAAGCCGCGCTGACCGGCGAGAGCGCGCCGGTGAGCAAGGACCGCCTGACTCTCCCCGAGGGCGAGACCGCGCTCGGCGACCGTACGAATCTCGTCTTCCAGAACACACAGGTCACCCGCGGCACCGCGACGTTGGTGGTGACCGGGACCGGCCAGGCGACCCAGATGGGCCAGATCGCCAACATGGTGACCGGCACGAAGCGGACACGCTCGCCGCTGCAGCGGGAGCTCGACGGCATGACCAAGGTGTTCGGCCTGGTTGCCTGGCTCGCCGTGGCGGTGATCGCCGTCTTCGGTATCGCGCGCGGGCAGGAGGTCACGACCCTCGTACTGCTGTGCGTGTCGACCGCGATCTCGGCGATCCCGACGGGGCTGCCCACGTTCGTCCAGGCCATGCTGTCGTCCGGGGCGCGCCGCCTGGCCGAGTCGAAGGCGGTGGTCAAGTCGCTGACCGACGTCGAGACCCTGGGCGGGACGACGGTCATCAACAGCGACAAGACCGGCACGCTGACCATGAACGCCATGACGGCCACGACGATGCTGGCCGGTGGCGACTGGTACCTGGTCGAGGGCGCCGGCTACCGGAAGACCGGCGCGATCACGGGTGTGGCGGGAGGCAAGCTGCCGGATTTCCGCCGCCTGGCCTTGGGCCTGACGCTGTGCACCGACGCCACCGTGGGTGACGACGGGACGGTCATCGGCGATCCGACGGAGGCTGCATTCGTGGTACTCGCCGCGAAGTTGGGCGCGGACGCCGTGGAGACGCGCCAAACGCTGCTCCGCCGGGCCGAGGTGCCGTTCGACTCCGAGTACAAGTTCATGGCAACGTTCCACGACCGCCCTGACTGGCTGAGCGGCGGGATCCTGGAGCAGCCGCACTTCACCACCGTGAAAGGCGCCCCAGACGTGGTCGTGGAGCGCTGCGGTTACGCACTCTGGCATGGCGAGCAGGTGCCCATCGACACTGTGCGCGATGAGCTCCTGGCCGCCAACCGCCAGCTCTCCGAGCGCGGGCTCCGCGTGCTCGCGTTCGCCGCGCGCGACCTCGACGACGCGGCGATGGCTGCGGCGATCGCCGACCCCATGGCCGCGGTGACCGACCTCGTCATGGTCGCGCTCGTCGGGATCATGGATCCACTCCGCACCGAAGCAAAGGACGCCGTATCCGTTGCCCTCAAGGCGGGGATCGACGTGCGAATGATCACCGGCGACCACACCGTGACAGCACGGGCCATCGCGGACGACCTCGACCTCGGACCCGGCGTGATCACCGGAACCGAGCTTGGCCACCTGACGGACACCGAGGTGATCGACCAGCTTCCCGGACTGCACGTGTTCGGACGGGTGGCGCCGGAGGACAAGCTACGGCTGGCGCGGCTCATGCAGGAGTCCGGTGAAGTGGTCGCGATGACGGGTGACGCCGTCAACGACGCGGCGGCCCTGAAACAGGCCGACATCGGCGTCGCGATGGGAAGCGGCTCGGAGGTGACCAAGCAGGCGGCGAAGATCGTCCTCACCGACGACAACTTCGCAACCCTGGTGCGCGCCGTCGACCTGGGCCGCGACATCTACCGGCGGATCTCGTCATACGTCAAGCTGCAGCTGACGATCCTCTCGTCGGTGCTCCAGCTGATGGTGTACGCCACCATCCTCAACATCAACGACGGTGTCGCCCTCTTCCCGCTGCAGCTGCTGTTCGCCAAGTTCTTCGTCGTCATCACCGTCGTGATCGGATTCATCGTCGACGTTCCCGACCCCGGCGTCATGCAGCGGCCGCCGCGCAAGCCCGGCACGAAGATCGTCAACACTCCTCAGATCGTCCGCTGGGTCGTCACCGGCTTCATCGTCGCCGCCACCGCCCTGGCCGTGCTCGCCTGGGGCCCCGACGAGCCGAGCACCACCGACCCATCCGCCTCGATGACCATGGTCTTCGCCATCGTCTCGCTCAGCGCGGTCAACATCGGCCTGGTGATGCGGCGAGAGCGCGAGGCGCCGTGGTCGACGCCAGTGTTCCCCTACCTGGGCTGGATCATTCTCGGCTGGATCCTCACCTGGGCTGCCGTGGAACTGACCATGCTCCAGCGCCTGCTCGACACGACATCACTCACCGGGGGGCAATGGGTGACGGTGCTCGCCCTCTCGCTCGTCGCGCCGGCCGTCGTCGCGGTGGACAAGGTCATCCAGCTGTTGCGTCAGCGCAGGGCGTGACCACGCGGCTCGGCCGGCAGCGGCCTGTGGCTGTGTGAGGATGCCGGGATGCAGACGTTGCGTACGCCGGAGGATCGATTCGCGGAGTTGCCGGACTTCGGATACGCGCCGCATTACGCGGAGGTCTCCGACGGCGAGGCCGGCCAGCTTCGGATGGCGTGGGTGGAGGATGGTCCCGCGGATGGTCCGGTCGTGCTGTGCCTGCACGGTGAACCGAGCTGGTCGTTCCTGTACCGCAAGATGATGCCGGTGTTCACGGCGGCCGGGCTGCGGGTTGTCTGCCCGGACCTGGTCGGGTTCGGCCGCTCCGACAAGCCCGCCAGGGTCGAGGACCACAGCTATGCCCGGCACGTGGAGTGGCTGCGTGAGCTGGTGTTCGACGTCATGGAGCTGCGCGCGGTGACCCTCGTGGGGCAGGACTGGGGCGGGCTGATCGGGCTTCGGCTGGCCGCCGAACACCCCGAGCGGATTGCCAGGCTGGTCCCGGCCAACACGGGCCTGCCCACCGGCGATCACCCGATGCCTGCGGTGTGGCACCAGTTTCGTGCCGCTATTCGAGAGCGCGCCGCAGCTCGATATCGGCCGGTTCGTTCAGGCTGGCTGCCGCAACCAGCTGCCACCCGACGTGCTCGCCGCGTATCAGGCACCGTTCCCCGACGACGCGCTCACGGCCGGTCCGCGTGCGATGCCTTCGCTGGTGCCCACCGTTCCGGACGACCCCGCAAGCGCGGCCAACCGTGCCGCATGGGCAGTCCTTGGCCGGCTGCCGGCGCCGACGCTTGTCGCGTTCAGCGACAACGACCCCATCACCGGGCCGATGGGGCCGATCCTGCAGCGGCACATCGCCGGCGCTCAGGGCCGCCAACACCCCGTCGTCGCCGGTGCTGGCCACTTCCTGCAGGAAGACGCGGGAGAAGTGCTGGCCGGACATGTAGTCGAGTTCATCCGCGAAACCCCGCTGCGCTGACACAATCGGTCGGCCGCTGCAAAGGGGTCTGACCGCGGCCTGAACTCGGCCGCCGACTAGGTCTCTCGGAGAATCCGGGCAAGCGTCGCCGCTGTCTGCTTGGGGGGATCAGCCTGCACCGACAGGTTTTCCATCGTCATGGCGTAGAGGTCGACGTCGTCTCGCTTGTCGAGATAGAGACCACTGGTGAGCTGTTCGAGGAAGACCACATCCGGTACGTCCGGCTCGGGGAACCGCAGGATGGTGAACATCCCACCCCCGGCGGAATGACCGCCGGCCCGGAACGGCAGCACCTGCAGGGTGACGTTCGGAAGCTTGGTGGCATCGATCAGCGCCTCAAGCTGCGCGCGCATCACGTCGGTACCGCCGATTGGACGCCGCAGCGCCGCCTCGTCCACCACCGCCCACAGCTGCGGAGGGTTTGGCCGCAAGAGAAGCTGTTGACGATCCATCCGGAGGCGGACTCTGCGCTCGATCTCCTCGGCGGACGTGGTCATCGGAAGGGCAGGGCTGACAGGAGCGATGACCGCGCGGGCGTAGTCCTTGGTCTGGAGGAGGCCGGGGACGAACTGGACCTCGTAGGTCCGGATGACCGTCGCCGCCGCCTCCAGCCCTACGAACGGCTGGAACCAGGCCGGCAGCAGGTCGCCATAGCGATTCCACCATCCCGGTGTGTTGGCCTCCCGCGCCTGCGTTAGCAGCGTCTCGCGCTCTTCCTGGCCGGTGACGCCGTAGAGCGTGAGCAGATCCGCTACGTCGCGTTCCTTGAAGCGGACCCGGCCCAGCTCCATCCGGCTGATCTTGGAATCCGACCCACGGATCGCAAACCCGGCATCTGCGCGAGTGATACCCATGGCATCCCGAAGCCTGCGGAGCTGTGCGCCCAGCAACATCCGACGAACAGTAGGACTGGCAGACCCATCCTCCGGCGGCTGGGTCGTCATGTCGTCGCCCTCCACGTTGTTAGCTCACCGTGATCAACGGTCAACTCAGCGCTCAGTGTGCCACCCGCCGTGCCGCCCCGCCTCCATATCGGCCACCGCGGGAACCGTGTTGCTAGCCCGCGCGTACTCACGCTTGGCTCAGACGGCGCGGGCTTGGCCCTAAGAACGTTCTACGCCTTCCGCCCGACCCCACAAAACTGCTGAACCTCTGCAGGAAGGCCCGACTCGCTGGCGTCGATGCGCCACCGCGAACACGAAACCACACCAGGTTCCAGCAATTCCACACCGGCGAAGTCGAAGAAACTGGCAATCTCCGCGGCGGTGCGGAACGTGATTGGAGGAGTGGCGTTTTCGTTCCAGAACAGCCGTACCTCTTCCGCCAGCTCGGGGTTGACTTCGTTGCTTGCGTGGGCAATTGCCAGATAGCTGCCGGAGGGAACGGCATCCAGCAGCCGGCGCACAATCTGGAGTGCCTCGTCCATGTCGTTGACGAAGTTCAAGATCCCCAGCAGCATGATCGCGACTGGCTTGTTGAAGTCCAGCGTCCGGGCGGCCTCGACCAATATGTTGTCGGGATCACGCACGTCGGCCTCGATGTAATCGGTGGCACCCTCCGGAGTGCTGGTAAGCAGCGCCCGGGCATGCACCAGCACCATAGGGTCGTTGTCGGCGTAGACGATGCGGGAATCGGGAGCTACGCCTTGGGCGACCTCATGGGTGTTGCCGGCAGTGGGCAAACCGGTACCGATATCTAGGAATTGGCGGATTCCGGCCTCTCCGGCCAGGTACCGGACGGCGCGCCCCAGGAAGGCTCGGTCAGCTTGGGCGGTCATGACCACGTTCGGGAGAATCCCATGAACATAGTCACCCACCTGGCGGTCAGAAGCGAAGTTGTCCTTGCCGCCCAACCAGTAATTCCAAACCCGGGCGGTATGCGCCACGCCGCCATCAACCCTCCGCCGCAGCCACTCCTCATCATCAGGGTTGGGCGGGTTGTTGGTCTGGCCATCAGCGGTATACAAATCCTGGGCAGGGGCGGGCGAGCTGCTGGTGTTTTCGGTCACGGGGACACCTTTCTTTTTCTAGGCGTTGCGCTCGGGCTCCTGAACCTTCTGGACCGTTACACGCAGGCAGCATAGTCCGTCCGCGGCGGTCGCCGGGCCAGCGTTCCAACGATCCATAGTGGACCGTCCGATTTCTGCTCAATGCCCCCATGCAGCTCGCCTCCGACCCCACGGCCGCGGCGAGGAGGAGGGGCTGGCCGCACCGGTGCGGCAACCGCCGGCCCCGCTCCTGAACTGACAGAGGCCCCGATTCCGAGTGGATCGGAGCCGGGGCCTCGCCGGTGGGCGGGTGACTACTCGACGAAGTGGTCGAAGTCGCCGTCCTTAGCGCCAAGGATCAGCGATTTGATCTCGGCCGGCGTGTAGATCAGGGCCGGGCCGTCCGGGTACCGCGAGTTCCGTACCGCGACGTCCCCGCCGGGCAGCTGGGCCATCTCCACGCAACTGCCGGTCGGGTTGCTGTGGTGGCTCTTCATCCATGTCACCCCGACGAGCTTGGCGGCGGACATCCCATTCACTCTCTGGTTCATGTCGCTCCTCTGAGGATCTACGGCACGTGGTCCGGCGCCTACGGGCACACGATCATATGCATGTGCATCTGCGGTTGCAATTGCACGACCAATGTGTGCGTGCATAACCACGCTGAGTCAGTTCAGCTCGCGGCTCGCGAACACCCGGCACCGGGAAGACTCGGACAACGTGGTGCTGCGCCACACGGTCCAATGACGACGCGTGAGCGCGGCCGGCGGTCGCGGATCGGCGCCTGGCGAGTCCGAACCGATGTCCGGCAACCGTTGCGAGTTTGGCAACTACGTGGAGGCCCGGTTGCGGGCTGTAGCCATACCGCGAGAGCGAGGGCAGCATCGGCGGCGCCGTGATGCGGGCGGCTCACCTACGGGTCGGCGACGCTCGCACGGCAAGTCACCACACTCATGAACGGGGAACCACATGCTGAAACGCACGCTCCTCACCGCGCTCGCCGTGACAGCCGGCGTGCTCGCCACGGTCGGTGTCGCCGCGCCCGCCCAGGCCGCACCGCCGGACGAGATCAACCACGATCAGGTCAACCAGACGACAGACCGCAGGACGGAGCGCCCACCGGCAAACCTCGACGGCACGGAAATCGAGCTGCGGTCCGGCTACTACCGGGGTTACCAGTACGGCTGGGTCCGCCTCAAGCCTGGCACGCGCTATCGCGATCACGACGCTCTCCGCCTGCAGTGGAGGAGTGGCAACAGCGGCTGGCAGGACGGGCCGTCGAGGCTGATCGAGGATGGAGGACCCACATTCACCGGCGGCAAGCTCACCTACGCCGCCCACGACTACAACTTCCGCGCCTGCATCTTCCGTGGCCGGGACTACGCCTGCACCGAGCCACCCTGGTGAATGCGGCGGTTGCAGCTTCGGGCTGGACCGGCATGTACCAGGCGATCGACGACTAAGCGCTCGGTTTCACCGTGCAGACGTTGGAGAAGACTCCCTTGTCGTACATCTTCGCGGCCTGCAGGCGGTACTCGTACGTGACTCCGTTGTAGAGGTCCCGATTCACCAGCGGCCGATCGCCGATGGTCACCTGGTGCTCCTGAGCGCTCCAGGCGCCACCGGCCACCCGCCGTTGGAACCAGTAGCCGGTGCTCCCGGGCGACTCGTCCCACGTCAGGGTCGCTCTGCGGTCGCCCGGCGCGCACCGCAGGGTGAAACCGAGCACCGGACCGGTGGGCGCACCGGCCAGCACTAGCGGGTAGGCCGGTCCGAGGTTGAACCGCGTCGACAACACGTCGGCGACGGTGTCGGCGATGCGGATCTCGCCCCGCGCGTTGGGATGGGTGCCATCGTGCGTGTCGTGCGGGGAGCGGTTGTAGTCCGGCTGGTAGCCGGCGGGCGGCTGGACGTAGACGACCGGGGAGCGTGTGGTGGACGCGGCGGCGGCAAGGCTGCTCAGCCGCTGGTTGTAGTCGGCGACCCGGACCCCGAGGCTCCGGTCCTCCTGCTGACTCAGTGTGGGCGGCACGGCCATGAGCACGACCCGCACGTCAGGGTTCCCGGCGCGGGCGTTGCGCACGAAGTTGGCCATGCGCTGCGCGACCGCGGCCGGATCCTTGGTCTTGAACCAGAAGAGGTCGGTGAGGCCCATCAGCGCGACGACGTACTTCGGTCGGTGGACCAGCACGTCGGAACGGATGGTGTCCTCCACGCCGACGTGGTAGCCGGGCCAGGTCCCGAGGAACCGGCCCCACCGGGCGTTGTGGCCGCTGTCGAACGTCGGTACGGCGTACTTGTCGCTCTTCACCGGTGCGTCTCGCGCCGAGCGGAGATCGTCGCGCAGCCGGGTGCTGGGGCCGACCATGTCTACCGCGACGGCGTTGTCGTTGAAGTGGCGCCAAAGCCAGTAGCGCCACGTGTGGTCACCCGCCGAGCCGTGGGTGATCGAGTCGCCGACGATCATCACCCTGGTCGGCGTTGGCGCGGTCTCCGGCCCGGTCGCAATTGCAGCCGGTGTCCCGGCGACAAACAGGGACGCCAGCACGGCCGACACGGCTATGAAACGGAACGGGCGCATCGAACCTCTCACGTCGTCGTGCGGTGGGCTGAGATCGCCCGCTCAGCGTACTTTCTGCTCGCGCTCGCTCAGCGGTCCGGTGCACCTCAAGGGCGCGCCACCAGCCCCAGCCCGCCTCAAGAACAGCAGCGCGATACCCGGGTGGGTACCGCGCTGCTGCTTGCCGGGCTGGCGACGGCTACCGGGCCACCAACTTGTAGGCGCGGATGATCGTCTGCTCGACGGTGTTGCCCTTGGAGTCGGTCGCCTTGGCCCGCAGCGACACGAAGCCTGCCGGCTGCAGGGTGCACCACCCGGGCCGCGCCGCCCGACACCGGCGCCTTCAGCCAGGTCTTCCCGTCGTCGTACGACACCTCAACCGCCACGTGCCGGATCGAACCGGCGTCGCCCTGCGACTGCACCGAGACCGGGATGCGGAATGCGCCCCCCGCCGGCGCGGCGTTGTTGTCGTCGAGCTTCGGGTTGAAGCGGATGACCGAAGCCGGCAGCTCGACCACGGTGGTCGCGTCGACGTAGGCCGAGCTGAAGGTCCATGCTCCGCTGACCTGGCTGCTCACGTCCGACACGCCGGCACGGGTCGCCTCCATGACGAGCCGGTACGCGCCGCCGGCCGCGGGCACGGAGAAGACACCGCCCCGCTTGTCGAGATCGCCCACCAGTTCGCCGTTGCGCCACAAGGCCGTGCGCGCCGCGGTCACCCGCGAGAAGCCGGCGCTGCCCGACGAGTCGCCGAACAGCGGCACGTCCGCGCCGATCTCGCTGCCCCGACGCTGGAGCCCGCCCCGCGCGCTCGCAGGCAACGCCGGCCCGAACACTCCGAAGTTGACCCGCTCCTGGTAGCGCCGCCCAGGCTGGTAGGACCTCGGCGAGGACCGCTGCCACGTCTCGCTGTTCGGGTCAGCGCTCTCGCGATCCTCCTGGCTGAAATTCGAGACCCACCGGATGGCCTGCCCACCGAGGTGGTACGTCACGGTCGCCCCCGGCGTGGTCATGATGGAGGTGCCCCAGAATTCGGTGTTGTTCCTGCTGACCGGCATCATGTCGTGGTGCGCGACGTGGCCCGCGGGCGCCGGTCCGATGTGGACCTTGACCTCGGCCCGATGCGAAGGCGGCACAGCGCCATCGAACCCCGTGTAGACCCTGCCGGACTGAGACCACGCCAACCCGTACACCTTCGGATCGACCGCAGGCTCCGGGCCACGCTTCCAGTTCGTCCACGTCGTGCTCACCAGTGCGGTCAGTTCCCGCGCGGGGACCGCGGGCCCGAGGTGGGCGGTCCAGATGTCGGACATCTTGTCGTCGTCGAACGCGACCTCGCCGGTGTTGAACTCACCCTCCGCTCCCCACTTGCGGGAGAAGACTCACCTGGCTCAACAACTGCTGCTTTGCCCCGGGATCAGGCGCGGCGATGTTGACCGGCTTGGCCACGCGCGAATCCATGGTGACGGTGCGCTTCGCATTCACCTCGAGAAGGGGCTGCGTGAGCAGGGTCGGACGCACCTTCCCGTCGCTGCCCTCGGTGTAGATGTCGCTGTGCAGCACGTACCGGCCCTTGGGCACTCGAACGGTGTCGGTGCCGCTCGGGTCGGCGAGTACGACGTCCGTGTCGTTGTCCATCCCGACCAACAACGTGCCATAGATGCTGGCTGCGGCGCCGGCCCGGTCGAGGTGGCTGACGGTCAGCTCGTAGCTTTCGACCTCCTGGTTGACGGTCACCGGCGTCCGGACCGCGGTGTTGCCAGCGGTCGCGACCAGCGCGCCGGTGAAGATGCCGTCGACCGAACCGGGCCTGCTGTCGACCGTGACGGTGGCCTTGACCTCGCCACCGGCCGGGACGACGACCTGCGCCGGGCTGACCGTGAACATCCCCGCCGGCGCGGGCTTGCCATCTCGGCCCCGCCGCCTGGACCGACAGCGACAGCGTGACCGGGGCGGCGCCGGCGTTGCGGTAGGTCACCGGCTTGCTCACCGGCTGGTCGTCCTGGTGCGGCCACTGCTGAACGCCCAGGCTGAGGCTGGTGGGCTCAGTGGTTACGGTCTGCGTGATCGCCTTCGCCACGTCGACGCGGCCCGAGCCCTGCTGGAACACGTTGAGGGCCTGGTTCGGCCGCGCGGAGGCGGTCAGCGCCGCCTTGAGCTGCGCGCCCGTCCAGTCCGGGTGCTGCTGGGCAAGAATCGCGGCTGCGCCGGCCACGTGCGGCGTCGCCATCGACGTGCCCGACATGGAGACGTAGCCGTCCTCGACCGGTGTGCCTAACACGCCCGCCGCCGACTTGGCGGCCACGATCTCGACGCCGGGCGCGGTGATGTCCGGCTTGATCCCGGAGTCGCCGACCCGCGGACCGCGGCTGGAGAAGTCGGCCAGGCTCTCGTCCCGGTCGACGGCGCCGACCGTGAGCGCCGCGTCAGCGCTGCCCGGCGAACCCACGGTGCGACTGCGGGGGCCGGAGTTGCCGGCCGCGACCACGAACAGCGTGTTGTGCTTGGCCGAGAGCGTGTTGAGGGCCTCCTCCACCGGATCGATCTCCGGCGTATCCGGACCGCCGAGGCTCATGTTGACCACGTCCGCGCCCTGAGTGGCCGCCCACTCCATGCCAGCGAGGATCGCCGACTCGGCACAGTCGTCCATTGTGCACACCTTGCCGTCGAGCAAGCTCACGCCCGGCGCCACGCCCTTGTACTTACCGCCCGCCTGCGCGCCGGTGCTCGCTATCGTCGCCGCCACGTGCGTGCCGTGGCCGACGTCGTCGGTGTTGTCGGGCGCGTCGGTGAAGTTCCGCTCGGCGATCTCTCGTCCGGCGAGATCGGGGTGCGCGCCGTCCACGCCGGTGTCCAGCACGGCAACCTTCACGCCCGCCCCCGTGAAGCCGGCCTTCCATGCAGTGGGCGCGCCGATCTGCGCGACGCTGCGGTCAAGGTTCGGCGCGCGCTTGCCGTCCAGCCACACCTTGCCGACGCCGGCATCGGTCATCGTCCGCGCGGTGGGGGCTTGCACCCCGCCTCGCGAAAGCGCCTTCCAGAAAGCGGAGGACTTCCTCGCGCGAACGGCCGTGCCGCGGACGGCCGGAAGCTGACGCGTCACGCTCACCCCAGGCGCCGCCAACGCTGACGCGCGGGTCTGGCCGGCCGGCCGCTGCACGAGCAGCGGTATCCCGTCGGTCTTGGCATCGTCGTAGCCGAATTCGACGAGCGCGGTGACGTCGAAAAGGCGCCGGTCCAGCCGGCCCTCGGCGACGGGCCGCACGGCGTCACGCGGCACGACGTACAGGTGCCCGCCGGTATAGGTGGTGGAGAACGACATCGATCGCCTGCCAGGCCCCGGCGTCACCAGCCCGGTCTTCGCGCCGTCCGCCACGACGACCCGGTCGCCGGTGATCAGGGTGACACTGCGCGTCTTCGCCGCCGCAGCGCGGCTGGGGTCCGGCGTGACCGCGGCGGGGGCCGCCCACGCCGGGGGCATGACGGCAAGGGCTATGCCGAACGCGATGGCAGCGGTTCCACATCGCCTGACGCGACGTCTGATGCTGGACAGCACAAGTACTTCCTCTGGTGGCACTGCTGGGTCAGCACAGAAGGCAGGGCGGTTGCCTGCGGGCTGTGTGCACGGCCAGGATTTCGGCCACTCGCGCTGTCTACATCGGCCATCGGAGGCAGTCGCTCCCGAATGCATCCCTCTTTTGGCTGATATTCCCGGCGACTCCGGGCGCGCTGCATCGAGGTCCGGGACGGTCGTGGCGCAAGACGCCGAGGACCGCCGCATGCGGCTGAGCCTCAGGCGTGGCGTTCGGGGAGTCCGAGCGCGACGAAGTGTTCGCGGCCGATGAACGACGTGATCTCGGCGATCCGCTCGTCGCGCAGGGTCAGCACGTTGATCGACCAGGCCACGTGCTCGCCAGCGTCGCTGTTCCACAGGTAGCAGCCCACCGCCGGCTGGCCATTGGCGGTGGTCGGCAAGTGCCGCCAGGAGCCGCACGAGGTGAGCGGGATCCGCACCGCGAAGTCGGTGACGGCATCGAGGCCGCGATACCAGTGCGGCAGCGGTGGCATCGACCAGGTGACATCGTCGGTGAGCAGCGCCACGAGCGCGTCCGCGTCGCCGCGTTCCAGGGCGGACGAGAACTCTGCGACCATCTCCTTCACGCGCGCGTCGCCGATCTTGCGCAACGTCTGCTGCTGGGTGGCCGAGGGGATCTTCTCAGCGGCGATCCGCCGGGCCCGCTGCAGCGCGCTGTTCACCGACGCCGTGCTGGTGTCCATCATCGTGGCGACCTCGGCGGGGGAGAAGCCCAGGACCTCGCACAGGAGCAGCGCCGCACGCTGGTTGCCGGGTAGATGCTGCACGGCCGCGACGAAGGCCAACTCGACGGACTCGCGCTGCTCGTACGTCGCGCCCGGGCTGTCGGGAAACGGCCCCAGCCACGCGATGTCGTTGCGGGCAGCGTCGCCCACCACCGCCCGGTCGCTCGACGGGCCGAGGTCGATCGGCAGCGCCCGCCGGCCGCGGTGCTCGACGGTGTCGAGGCAGGTGCGGGTGGCCACCGTGTACAGCCACGAGCGCAGCGAGCTGCGACCCTCGAACTGGCGCAGTCCCCGCCACGCCCGGAGCAGGGCGTCCTGAAGCGCGTCGTCGGCGTCGTGGATGGAGCCGAGCATGCGGTAGCAGTGCGCGTGCAGCTCGCGGCGCAGCGGCTCCACGAGGCGCGTGAACGCGTCGTCGTCGCCGTCACGGGCCCGAGCCAGGTCGGCGTCGACGCCTGCTCCGGAAAGAACTTCGCTCACAAGCGATGATTCTGCCGCACGGCGGCGGTCACTACTTCCGACAGCTCATCTACCAGGAGGAACGATGAACCCGACTGCTTCCGTTACGGCCGGCACGCTGCGCGTTCCCGATGCGTCGTTGTACTACGAGGTGCGTGGCGAGGGTCCGTTGGTGGTGCTGGTGGGCGCGCCGATGGACGCCCGCTCGTTCGCGACGCTGGCGGACCTGCTGGCCACGGATCACACGGTGTTGACCACGGATCCGCGGGGGATCAACCGCAGCCCGGTCGACGATCGTGGTCGGGACGCGACGGTGGAGTTGCGCGCCGATGACCTGGCCCGGCTGATCCTGCACGTGGACGCGGGTCCCGCGGTGGTGCTGGGTTCCAGCGGCGGCGCCGTTAGCGCGCTGGCGCTGGTGCAGGCCCATCCTGAGTTGGTGGCGACGGTGATCGCGCACGAGCCGCCGGTGAACGAGTTGCTGGCGGACCGCGAGCGCCTACTCGCCGAGACCGACGACATCATCGCCACCCACCTGTCCGGTGACGTCACCGGCGCGTGGCGCAAGTTCCTCAAGCTGGCGAACATCCACCTGCCGGAGGAGGTGTTCGAGCACATGTTCGGGGGCGAGCGCAGCGCGCAGGACGTCGCCGACGACTGGTTCCAGCACGCCCGCATGCTGCGCCCCACCATCCGGTGGAGCCCGGACCTCGAGGTGCTGCGGGCGGCGCCGACCCGCATCCTCGTCGGTATCGGGGAGGAGTCGGGTGGGCAGCACTGCGAACGCACCTCGAAGGCGCTCGCCGCCTCGCTCGGCATCGAACCCACCATGTTCCCCGGTGGCCACACCGGCTTCGCGGAAGACCCGGCCGCGTTCGAGCTACGCCTGCGCGCGGTGCTGTGATCCGCGGGCCGCTGCCCCTCCCGCCTAGCGCGCCAAGCGGTGAGCGAGCCAGGACAGGGCGAGGGGGTAGCGGTAGTCGATCCCGCCGTGGCCGGCTTCGAACAGCTCGAAGTGCACGCGGTCGTCGGGTACGCCGATCCGCGCGAGCTGGGCGCGGAACGCCTCGGCTCCCAGATCGAGGAACCACTCGTCCCGGGTCCCGGCATCGATCCACACGGCCCGCAGCGACCGGAGCGCATCGGCGTATCGGTCGACCATGCGGACCGGATCCCAGTCGAGCCAGCGTTGCCACACCGCGGGCCGCATCATCCCCGTGCGCGGATCGAAGGGCAGCTCGGGCGTGCCGTCCGCGCCGGCGGAGAAGCACGCCGTGCAGCCGAGCAGCATCAGTAGCGTGTCATCGCCCTCCTTGGTGAAGGAGGTGCGCGACCTGAAGTCGTCCCACCAGCGGCCGATGTCGTGGTCGTAGTCCCGCAGGAAGCGGGCCGCCTTGCCGAAATCCGGCACGTAGCACAGCTCGTAGAGCGAGTCGCCGGCGTGGGTGGCCAACGCTCCGAACAGGTCGGGGCGGAGCATCGGCGTGATCATTGCGCCGAAGCCGCCCGAGGACTTTCCGGAGATGGCGCGCGACTCGCGGTCGGCGATCGTCCGGTATCGCGCGTCCACCCACGGCACGACCTCGTTGCAGAGGTAGGAGTGGTAGGCGCCGGTGCCCGGGGAGTCGACGAACTGCGAGCCGCCGTAGGCCGTCCATGCGTCGACGAAGACCATGATGCAGCCCGGCGCCTGCCCGGAGGCGAAGAGCGCGTCGGCGGTTTCGGGGAACGGCTGCCGGTACGCCGTGCGATTCGCCCACATGGCGACGTGTCCGGTGTAGCCCTGGATGACGTAGACGGTCGGGTAGCGCGTGGTCTGATCGTCGTCGTATCCGGGTGGCAGGTAGACCCACAACGGCCGCTCGTACGGGTCACCGAGCGGATTGTCCTTCAGGACGTCGGAGTCGATGAGCTGGCGGTCCAGCCGGCCCGCCAGCTCGGTGTCCCAGGGCAGCATGCGGACAGTCAAACACCACAGGCCCAGCGGCGCAGGTCTTCCGAGCACGGCGTGAACTGTCGGGGAAATGGCTGCATCGGCCGTCCGGTTTGGGCGCCACTTCCGGAACAGTCCGGTTCGGGCTCAGGGCCAGCGCCATCCGATGCCGACCACACCGCGAGGCGAGATCGCCGGTCAGCAGATGCACCGCGTGGTGCTCGTTGACCACCAAGTCATTGGTGCGCTGCCGGCGCTCGTACAGGTCGGTCTGGGCGAAGCTGTGACAGTCAACCGGCAGCGTCGCCGGATCGAACCGGACCTCCATCAGGTACTGCTCGTCCGGTGCCCGGAACCCGTGCGCGCACTCTGTGGTCGGCTGCCCGGTCGGGTCGGTTATCTCGACCTCGAACACCCAAGCGTCGCCAGCGCGGAGCCGCTGGCCGAACCGGATCTCCGCGACGACGATGCCGACGGTCCGAACAACCTGACCGAGCCGGCAGTTGAGCAGTGGCCGTACGTCGACCATGTCGGCGTCGCACCCGGGGTCGCCGAAGTAGCGCAGCACGTACCGGTCGACGCCGTCGCGACGGGCCCGGATCACCTTCCGGCACCAGAGGCTGGTGAGGCGGCGGTCCGGTCCGATGGTGTACGCCTGATGGTCACTGACCATGTCGGACAGGGTGGTGGCGCGGGCACCGGGGATCCGGTCGAGCAGGCGGGCCAGATCGCCGGACCGGTCGTCCAGGCCGCGACGCCGGCGGGCCTGCTGTGCCGGATCGTTGGCAGGCGGATCGACCAGCAGACTGACCAACGTTCCGGGCCGCAGGCCGAGGACGTCTTCGAGCGCCTGCACAGTTCGACGTGAACCGGCGGTCGCGGGCCGGCGCTTGCCGTGTTGCCAATCGCTGAGCGTGGACAGCGCCACCGGTACGCCACGACGGGCCAGATGTGCGCGTAGCCGGTCGAGGGTGAGGCCGCGGGCGCGCACTGCCGCCTGCAGGGCCGCGTCGAACGGGCCGGTGGCCAGCAGGATGTCGAGCGTCGGCCCGGTCCTCTCCGGCATAGCCGCTCCGGCGCGTAGAAGTGAGCGTTGATCAGTGTCTACTTTAGCGCGAAATGCGGGGGACAACGTTGTCGGCCGGTACCCGGACACCCTCGCGGCGTCAGCTTGTGGTCGGTTCTAGAGGAGAGCACCGACATCGGCAACGGCCGAAATTTCGCAGCGAAAACCCGGCCGGCGATGTCGACCAGGGCGATCCGACCTCCATACGCTGGCCGGCCCCGGATGGGACATCCGTTGTCGCGCGTCCATCGGCGGACACCCGCCCTGGGTGATTGTCCGGATTTGTGGCGACCAGGATCTTTACTTTCGTTGGATAACCACCTAAGTTGCCGATAGCGGACGAAAGTTTCGCTCTGGTGAACAAAAGTTCTTCACGGCCCACCACTCCGAGCGGCGGCGCAGGGAGTCGCGCCGCCGCCCACCACCCCCGACCTGTGCGCACCACTTCCGTAACGCGACAGCGCTTGACTGTGGACGGAGACGCATGGACGACACGTGTCGACCGGCCCCGGCACCCGGTGTCCCGCCGATCGTTGATGACCGCTGGTGCGATGGGTCTCGCCGCGCCGGCGATCGGCATCGGCTCGACATTCGCGGGTAGCCCGGCGAGCGCCCAGGCCGGCGCGACGCGAAAGATCACCATCTATGCCGAGGCGCTGCCCGGCGGCCTCTTCGGCTACGGGCTGAGCCCCGGCCAGGCGACCGTGCCGGGGCCGGTGCTGGAGATGTGGGAGGGCGACACCCTCGAGGTCACCCTGGTCAACACGACGAACCAGCGCCTGTCCATCCATCCGCACGGGGTCGACTACAGCACCGACTCCGACGGCAGCCCGCTCAACGCCTCGTTCAACAACCCCGGCGAGACCCGGACCTACGTCTGGCGATCCCGGGAGATGTCCGCCGCGGCGGGCCGGCGGTGGATGCCGGGCAGCGCCGGTTACTGGCACTACCACGACCACGCGATGGGCACCGACCACGGCACGGCCGGCGTGGCCAAGGGGCTCTACGGCGCGCTGATCGTCCGCCGTCGCGGCGACATCCTGCCGGAGAAGCAGTTCACGGTCGTGTTCAACGACATGACTGATCAACAACAAGATGGCGCCCGACACCCCGATGTTCGAGGCCAACCTCGGCCAGCGGGTCGAGTGGATCGCCATCGGGCACGGCGGCACTGTTCCACACCTTCCACCTGCACGCACACCGCTGGGCGGACAACCGGACCGGCATGCTGGAGGGCCCGGGCGACCCCAGCCAGGTCATCGACAACAAGGACCTCAACCCGGGCAGCTCGTTCGGCTTCCAGGTGCTGGCCGGCGAGGGCGTCGGGCCCGGGGTGTGGATGTACCACTGCCACGTGCAGTTCCACTCCGACGGCGGCATGGTCGGGCTCTTCCTGGTCCGCAACGCGGACGGCAGCATGCCGGCCGGCGCGGAGGAGGCCATCCACCGTTTCCACGGCCACGGCGCACGGCCACGCGACAGCGACGCACGGACCGCACGGCCGACGGCCGACCTACCACGAAGGAGCTACGGGGATGAGGCGAGGGTCTTCCACAGGCTCGTACCGGATCGGCGGACATCAGGGCGTACGACGAGCCCTCGCCGCTGACAGCGATGCGTCGTCGCCGGGCATGACGTCCGCGCATGGCGTCCGCCGCGCCGCGGCACTCGCGCCGCCGCCGCGCCGGCACGCGGCACCGCCGACGGCGCCGCGGCGCGAGGCCGATCGTCGGTGCTCGTCTTCCACGGCCCCGCCGCCGAGCAGCAGGACCCGGTCGCCCGCGCGACGCAGGCCATCAAGGATCTCGGCGCAGGCCAACGGCATCGACCGTCACCGAGGCGACGGACCCGGCGGTGTTCACCGCCGCCAGCCTCGCCCGCTACCGCGCCGTGGTGTTCCTGTCCGCGACCGGCGCCGCGCTCAGCCGCGACCAGGAAACGGCGCTGCAGAACTACGTGAAGGCCGGCGGCGGCTTCCTCGGCATCGCCGACGCCGCCAAGGCGCAGGCCGACTCCGCCTGGTTCACCGGCCTGATCGGCACCCGGCCGGCCGGCGGCTTCCCGTCGCGCCGAGCCCGTGTCCGCGGTGACCGCGAGCGGGGAGAACCCGCCGAACGAGACCAAGGAGAAGCTGACCGACGGCGACCCGGACACCAAGTGGCTCGTCCGTCACCCCGACCGGCTGGGTCGCGTATCGAACTGAGCACGCCCGACCGACGGTCACCGGCTACGCGCTCACCTCCGCCAACGACGCGCCCGGCCGGGACCCGAAGGACTGGACCCTGCAGGGATCCGCGGACGGCCAGACCTGGTCCGACGTGGACCGCCGGACCGGCCAGGCCTTCCCGGAGCGGTTCCAGACCCGCCGGTTCGACGTCGCCACGCCACGGCAGTACAAGCACTTCCGCCTGAACATCACGGCCAACAGCGGCGAGCCGCTCGCTCCAGCTCGCCGACCTGCGCCTGTTCACGGGCTCGCACGACCACGCCGGAGCCGCCGGCCGTCAGCGAGGCGGTCGTGGACATCCTCGACCGCCAGCACCCGGCCACCAGGATCGCTGCCGCTGACGGTCACGCGGTCCGACCGCTGGTACAACTGGGACGCCGAACCCGATCGGCACCGTGCACACGGTCGCGCAGGTCGAGGAGCGGTTCTACAACCCGGGCCCGGGCGCCAACGGGCCGTTCCACCCGGTGTCGTGGTGCCGCGACTACGACGGCGGCCGGTCCTTCTACACCGGCATGGGCCACACCGACGGCAGCTACGGCGAGGACGCGTTCCGCAAGCACCTCACCGGCGCGCTCAAGTGGACCACCGGCATCGTGCGCGGCGACTGCCAGGCCACCATCGCCGCCAACTACCAGATCGAGCGGCTCACCGCGGCCAACAAGCCCGGCCAGCTCGACCAGATCGGCGAGCCGCACGGCCTCACCGTCGCGCCGGACGGCACCGTCTTCTACGTCGGCAAGGCCGCCTGCCCGACCGGGCCGGTCGTCGACTGGGCCAACCCGAACGTCGGCCTCGGCTGCGGCACCATCCACTCCTACGACCCGTCCACCAAGCAGGTCAAGCTGCTGACCACGCTGCGGGTCATGGGCAACCGCGGCAGCGGCGGCGAGCTGGTGAAGAACGAGGAGGGGCTGCTCGGCATCGCGCCCGACCCGAACTTCGCCGAGAACAGCTGGCTCTACGTCTACTGGATGCCGCACGACTCGATCGACCGCGAGAAGCGGATCGGGCAGCGCACGGTCTCCCGGTTCACCTACGACCGGGCCAACCAGACGATCGACCAGGCCACCCGCAAGGACGTGCTGCAGTGGCCGGCGCAGATCCACAGCTGCTGCCACGCCGGCGGCGGCATGGCGTTCGACAACGAGGGCAACCTGTACATCGGTTCGGGCGACAGCAACTCCTCCGGCGGATCCAGCGGATACTCCGGCAACAACTGGACCCTCGACTACCAGGGCGTCTCGTTCCAGGACGCCCGCCGCACGGCCGGCAACACCAACGACCTGAACGGCAAGATCATCCGGATCCACCCGGAGCCCGACGGCACCTACACGATCCCGGACGGCAACCTGTTCCCGCCGGGCACGGAGAAGACGCGGCCGGAGATCTACGTGATGGGCGTACGCAACATCTCCCGGCTGGCCATCGACCCGGTGCACCAGTGGCTCACCGCCGGCTGGGTCGGTCCGGACGCGGGCGAGCCCGAGCACGGAACTGGGCCCGGCCAAGTACGAGACCGCCACGATCATCACGTCGGCGGGCAACCAGGGCTGGCCGTACTGCATGGGCAACCGGCAGCCGTACCGGGACCGCAGCAACACCGACGCCACGGTGCTGACCGGCTGGTACGACTGCGACAACCTCAAGAACACCTCGCCGCGCAACACCGGGCTCGTCGACCTGCCGCCGGTGCGCGACAACATGATCTGGTACTCGCCGGCCGGTGGCGGACCGGTCTACCCGACGCGGCCGGACGGCAGCGGCGTCCCGACCTACGTCGCCGCCGACGCCACGTACACCCAGCCGTACCTGCGCGGCGGCGGGCAGGCCGATCATGTCCGGCCCGACGTACCACCGCGAGCTCGTCGACGCCGGCAGCGGCGTCGCCTGGCCGGCCTACTGGAACGACAAGTGGTTCATCGGGGACGAGGCCAACTCGGCGAACCGGGTCGCCGTCACCGTCGACCCGGCCGGCGTGCCCCGGCAGGCTCCGCCGGCCTTCGGCGAGTCGCTGCGGGCGATCATCCCCGGCGGCAACGGCGACGACGAAGCTGCAGAGCTGGATGGACGCGAAGTTCGGCACGGACGGCGCGCTGTACATGCTCGACTACGGCGGCGGCTTCTTCACCCTGCACGCCAACCAGAAGCTGATCCGGGTCACGTACCAGGGCGGTCCCGCGACGCCGGTGCCGGCCGCGTCGGCCGTGGCCGTCCAGAACAAGCCGCTGACCGTCGCCTTCACCGGCACCCGGTCCGGCGGCGTCTCCTACCAGTGGGAGTTCGGTGACGGCACCACGTCGACCGAGGCGAACCCGCGTCACACCTACCCGCGCGCGGGCACGTACACCGCGAAGCTGACCGTCACGTACGAGGACGGCGAGACGGCGACGACGCAGACGACCGTCACCGTCGGCTGCGAGATGCTCCGACGGCCGGAGTCACGGTGTGGCTCGGCGACTCGGACACCGGGGTGGCCAACCGCCAGGCCGGCGGGGGCTGCACGATCAACGACCTGATCGACGACGAGAGCGCGTGGCCCGACCACGAGAGCTTCGTCCGCCACGTCACCGCGGTCACCCGCACGCTGCAGGCCGACGGGGTGATCACCGCACGGGAGGCCGGCGTGCTCACCCGCGCGGCCGTCGCGCTCGCCGATCGGCAGTCCGGGCCACACCGGATACCAGCCGATCTTCGACGGCACCGCCGAGTCGCTGCGGAACTGGCAGCAGGCGCCGTCGGGTTCGTTCGCCCTCCAGCCGGACGGCTCGCTGCGGACCATCGGCGGGCTGGGCATGCTGTGGTACACGCAAGCCGTTCGGCGACTTCTCGCTGAAGCTGCAGTTCCGCGACGTGGCGACGGGCACCGGCCGCTCCAACAGCGGGGTCTTCACCCGGTTCCCGGATCCCGCGGATCCCGCTGGATCAACGCCCGCCGGGCAGCTGCGGCACCCTGGGACCGGCCCAGACCTCGCCGGCGTGGGTCGCGATCTACTGTGGACACGAGATCCAGCTCTACGACGGCGAGAGCGGTGAACCGCAGAAGACCGGCTCGATCTACAACTTCGACCCGTTGACGCTGGCCGACGCCCGCCCGACCCCGAAGAACCAGTGGAACGACTACGAGATCCGCGTGGTCGGGCAGCACTACACGATCATCCGCAACGGCGTGGTGATCAACGAGTTCGACAACACGCCCGGCAAGCAGTCCTCGCGCCCGAGCGACCCGCCGACAGACCTGCGGCAGTTCGCGAGCGGCTACATCGGCCTGCAGAACCACGGCGCCAACGACCTCATCGAGTTCCGCAACATCCGGGTGCGAACGCTCTAGTCGCACGGGCCGGTCGGTGGCTGCTCGCCACCGACCGGCCCTCACCGGGGGTCAACCGTACTCAGAAGTACCCGGGAAGGTGCCCATGTCTGCACGAGTGACCGCCGCTGTCGCGGCGTACCGGCACGGCGGGGTCATCCTCCTCGCCGCCCTTCTGACGGCGTTACCGTTGGCCGCGCCGGCGGTGCCGAAGGCGGCGGCACAGGCGGCGCGGGTGGAGCAGGTGCTGACCTGGACCGCGGACGACGACATCACCCGCTACAAGTCCGCGCCGACGCAGGCCGTGGCCGGGGCGACGACGATCGTCTTCGAGAACAGCGCGGCCACCGGCAACACCACCGGCATGCCGCACACGCTGACGTTCGACACCACCACCGCGGGCTACAACCACGACGTCAACCTGAACATCCTGGCCAGCCCGTTCGACCCGAACAGACGGGCGGCACGAGGTCGACGGTGACCCTCACCCCGGGCCGCTACCGCTACTTCTGCGCGATGCCCGGCCACGGCGAGATGGTCGGCGAGCTCGTGGTCACCGGGGGCGGCGGCGGACACCACGCCGCCGACCGTGTCCGCCGAGGTGTCCGGCACGCGGGACGCCGACGGGCGACTACGTCGGCGCCGCGACGGTGACCCTCTCCGCGTCCGACGCCGGATCCGGCGTCGACACGGTGGAGTACGAGGTCGACGACACCGGCTTCCAGCCGCTACACGGAGCCGGTCCGGGTCACGGCGATCGGGGACCACGCGGTGCAGTTCCGGGCCACCGACAAGGCGGGCAACGTCTCTCGCCGTCGGCTCGGTGTCCTTCCGGGTCGTCGAGGCGCGCGAGCCGGACACCACCCCGCCGACAGTGACGGCCGCAGGTCACCGGAGACCAGGGACCCGGCCGGCAACTACATCGGCACGGCCACGGTCACGATCACCGCCACCGACGCGCAGTCGGGCGTCGCGACGGTGGAGTACTCCCTGGACGGCGCCGCGTTCGCGCCCTACACCGCGCCGGTCGTGGTGAACGCGCGTCGGCGCGCACATGCTGCACTACCGGGCGACCGACGTCGCCGGCAACGCCTCCGCCGAGAAGATGGTCGGCTTCACCGTCGTCGCGCCGCCGGTCGAGGACACCACGCCGCCCGACCGTCGCCGCGGCGCTCACGGGCGACCGTGACGGCGACGGCAACTACGTCGGGCGCGGCGACGGTCACCGTGACGGCGACGGACACCGGGTCGGGAGTCGCCTCGATCGAGTACGCGCTCGACGCGCAGGCGTGGACGCGCTACTCCGGCGGCGGTCGCCGTCCGCACCACGGGTGCGCACACCGTGCGGTACCGCGCCACGGACGTCGCCGGCAACCGCGTCGGCGGAGAAGTCGGTGACGTTCACGGTGGTCGCTGCGGGGCCCGACGCGTGTCCCGACTCCGACACCCGCCGCACCGTGATCATCCGCGACGACGACACGGGCATCGCCAACGTCGACACCGGCAACGGCTGCACGATCAACGACCTGATCGCCGAGCGGGCTCCGTACCCGGACCACGCCGGCTTCGTCCGGCACGTCGAGGCGGTCACGCGCCGCCTGGTGACCCGCGGCACGCTGACCCCGCGGCAGCAGGGAGCGATCGTGCGGGCGGCCGCCCGCTCGGACGTCGGCACCTGAGAACCCAACCCTTTCCGAACCGGGAGTACCGCGATGCCCAGACGCACCGTCGCCACCCTCGCCACCGTGAGCGCCTCGATCACCGCTGTTCTCGGTCCTGGCGCTCGCGCCCAGCGCGAGCGCCGACCTGGTCACCCACTGCGTCGGCACGGGCGGCGCCGTGACGGTGCCCACCGACCTGTACGTGCCGGCCGGGCCAGTCCTGCGCGCTCACCGGCACGATCGTCACTCGGCAACGCCATCGTCGCCGCCGGGCGCGAACCTGGTGGTCGTCCGCGGTCAGGTCCGTGGACAGCTGCGCGTCGCGGCGGACGGCTACCTCGACGCCACCGACACCACCGTCGACGGCCGCGTCGAGCTCGCCTCCGGCGGCTACGGCCTCTTCCTCAGGAACACGCGGAGCGGATCGGTGACGGTCCAGCCCAAGGGATCCACCACAATCGACAGCTTCCTCTTCGTCGAGAGAACGACCGTCGCGGGCAACGTGGTCGCCGAGCGCGGGCGAGGTCCGCCTCGACCGGACGACGCAGGTCCAGGGCGACGTCAGCAGCACCGGCACCTACTACACCGATGTCCACGACTCCTTCGTCGACGGCACGCTCTCGGTGCGGAACAGCGCGACCGGCAGCGTCGTGTGCGGCAGCGCGGTCCGCGGCGGGGCGACGTTCGCCGGGAACCTCGGCGGCGTCCAGCTCGGACCCGAACGGACACCTCGACGGGTGCGCCTCGGGCGGCTACTGGGGACGTGACGTCAGCATCACGAACACCACCGGCGGCGTGACCGTCGACGACAACATCATCGACGGGCAGCTCATCGCGACCGCCAACGATCCCGCCGCGCAGGTCGCCGCGAACAACCGCATCCGCGGCGGCGTCGTCGGGCAGCAGGCGCGCACCGCCGATGCCCGGGCTGCCCAGGCCAAGCGGCAGGTCAACGGACCGCCGCGCAACGCGCCCAGGCCCGCCGGTCGTCGGCGGTGCGGAAGGCGGCCGCGGCGGGGAGGGCCCGCCTCTCCAGATAGACGGATCCGGATCGGCAGCCCGGTGCTGACGATCCACCGAGAACGGAGGTGACAGCGCATGCGGACGGGAGTCTGGCTGATCGGCGCGCGCGGATCGGTCGCCACCACCGCCACCGTGGGGGCGCTCGCGCTCCGGGCCGGGCTGGCCGAGCCGGTCGGCTGCGTGACCGAGCTGCCGCCGCTGTGCGACGCGGCCCTGCCCGGCGTGGTCGGACCTGGTCTTCGGCGGCCATGACATCGTCGCGACCCCGATGCTGAAGAAGGCCGAGGCGCTGGCCGCCGCGGGTGTCCTGCCGGGTCGGCTGGTCGCGGTGCTCACCGACGAGCTTCTCGCCCACGAGGATCGGGTGCGGATGGTGCCGGTCGCGGCGACCCAGGCGGAGACGGCCGAGCGCATGGCGGCCGACATCACCGCGTTCGCCGACCGCCACCACCTGGACCGCGTCGTGGTCGTCAACGTGTCGACCACCGAGCCGGCGGCCAGTCCCCATCCCGCGCACGGCGACCTCGACGCGCTCCGGAGGGCCTTGGCACAGACGGACCCGGTGCTTCCCGCCGAGCGCGCTCGCCGCCTACGCCGCGTTCACGGCCGGTGCGCGTTCGTGGACTTCACGCCGTCGACCGGGGCCCGCCTGCCCGCCCTCGCCGAGCTAGCCGAGCTGCAGCGGGTGCCGTTCGCGGGCAGCGACGGCAAGACCGGCGAGACGCTGGTCAAGTCGGTGCTGGCGCCGATGTTCGCGATGCGGAACCTGCGGGTGCGCAGCTGGTCCGGCACCAACCTGCTCGGCGGCGGCGACGGCGCCAACCTGGCCGACCCGGCCGCCAACGCCGCCAAGGTCGCCAGCAAGCAGCGGGTGCTGCGGCGACACGCTCGGCTACGTACCCGCAGGGCACCACCCGCATCGACTACGTCGAGGACATCGGCGACTTCAAGACGGCCTGGGACCTCGTCGCCTTCTCCGGCTTCCTCGGCACCCGCATGCGGATGGAGTTCACCTGGCACGGCTGCGACTCGGCGCTGGCCGCACCGCTGGTGCTCGACCTGGCCCGGCTCACCGCCGCCGCACACGCGGCCGGCCACGTCGGCGCCGCTGACCGAGCTGGGCTTCTTCTTCAAGGACCCGCTCGGCGACGGACCCGCCGCGCTCGGCGAGCAGTGGACCGCCCTCGCCACGTTCGTGGCCGGACTGGGGAGGCGGCGATGAGGCTCACGGACCTCGTCGAGCTGGTCCGCGCGCCGGCCGCGCTGTCGGTGCCGGGCGACGTGGTGGCCGGCGCGGCGCGGCCGGGGTGCTCGACCGGCGGACCGCCGGGCTGGCCGCCGCCTCGGTCTGCCTCTACTGGGCCGGCATGGCCGCCAACGACTGGGCCGACCGGCGAGCTCGACGCGGTGGAACGGCCGGAGCGGCCGATCCCGTCCGGCCGGGTCAGCGCCCGCGCCGCCGCTGGGCGTCGCGGTCGGGCTGACCGCCGCCGGGCGTGGCCATCGCCGGGCAGGCCGGCGGGCGGCGCGGCCTCGCGGTGGCGGCGCCGCTGGCCGCCGCGGTCTGGGCCTACGACCTCTGGGCCGAAGAACACGCGCGGCCGGGCCGGCCGGCATGGCCGCCTGCCGCGGGCTGGACGTGCTGCTCGGCGCGTCGCACCGGGCGACGCTCGCGCCGGCCGTCCGCGCGGCCGCGGCGTCGGGGCCCACACCTACACGGTCACCGCGCTGTCCCGCCAGGAGGTCACCGGCGGGCGGCCCAGCGCTCGCCGCCGCGACGCTCGCCACGACCGCCGGGCTCGCCGGGGCGGTCGGCGGCCGGTCGCGGCGCCCGCACGGCGACCGGCGGCTGTCGCCCGAGCTGCTGGCCTGCGCCTACGCGCTGCGCTACGGCCGCGCCCAGGCCCGGTGCTCACCGAGCCGGCCGCGCCCCGTGTCCGGGCGGCCGTCGGCGCCGGCATCACTCGCCTGCCCGCCCTGCAGGGCGCCCTGACCGCCGGCCGGACGGCCCCGGCCGGGCTCGCCGTGGCGGCGGCCGCGCCGCTGGCCCGCCTGCTCGCGCGAAAGGTGTCGCCGACATGAGCGGCGGCGCGGTTGCGGTTCGGCTACGGCACCAACGGCTTCGCCAACCACCGGCTCGGCGACGCGCTGGCGGTGATCGCCGAGCTCGGCTACGACGGCGTCGCGCTGACGCTGGACCACGACCATCTCGATCCCGTTCGCGTCCGGACCTGCGCCGGCGCGTCGACCGCAGGCCGCGGACCTGCTCCGCGACCTCGGCCTCGCGGTGGTCGTCGAGACCGGGGCCCGCTACCTGCTCGACCCGTGGCGCAAGCACGCGCCGACGCTGCTGCACGACGACCGCGCGATCCGCGTCGACTTCCTGCGCCGCGCGGTCGCCGTCGGCGCCGACCTCGGGGCCGAGGCGGTGTCGTTCTGGGCCGGGGTGCGCCCGCCGGACGTCGACGCCGGCCACGGCCTGGCACCGGCTGGTCGACGGCTGCGCCGACGGTCGTCGACGCGGCCACGGCCGCCGGCGTGACCCTCGGCTTCGAGCCCGAGCCGGGCATGCTGGTGCCCGACATCGCCGACTGGCAGCGGCTGCACGCGGAGCTCGGCCGGCCGGCGGCGTTCGGCATGACCCTCGACATCGGACACTGCCGCTGCCGTCGAGCCGTCGGACGTGCCCGACTGCGTGGCCGTGGCGGCCGAGCACCTCGTCAACGTGCAGATCGACGACATGCGCCGGGGCGTGCACGAGCACCTGGAGTTCGGCGCCGGCGAGATCGACTTCCCGCCGGTGCTGCGCGCGCTGGCCGACGGCGGCTACCGCGGCCTGGTCGCGGTCGAGCTGCCCCGGCACTCGCACGCGGCCCCGGACGTCGCCGCGCGGTCGCTCGCCTTCCTGCGGGCAGCCGAGCAACGGGAGGCAGGCGCAGGCCGCGGTGACGACCCTCGACGACCTGCGCAGCCGCGCTGGCGGCGGTGCCGGGACGTGACTGGCTGCGCGATGCCGAGGCCCGCGTCCGCGCCGACCCGCGGCCGCGTCTTCGCGCAGGCCGGATCGGCAGGCTGCGGCCGCGAGCCGCTGCCGGCGGCGCCCGGCTGGACAGCGGGACGAGGCGGCCCGGGCGCTGCTGCTGGCCGCGCTGCGACGACCAGCCGACCGGATCGCGCCGCTCTACCAGCACGGCGACGCCGCCGAGCGGCGGGCGGTGCTGCGGGCGCTGCCGCTGCTGCCGATCGGCGACGCGGCTGTCCCGCTGCTGCACGACGCCCTGCGCACCAACGACACCCGGCTCGTCGCGGCGGCGCTCGGCCCGTACGCCGGCCCACCTCGACGCCGCGACCTGGCGGCAGGGCGTCCTCAAGTGCGTCTTCATGGGCGTCCCGCTGGCCGTCGTCGACGACCTCGACCGACCGCGCCGACGCCGAGCTGGCCGCGATGCTCGCGGCCCTGGCCGACGGAGCGCGCTGCCGCCGGCCGGGCCATGCCGGCCGACGCGCTGCCGCTGCTGACCTGCGACACCGCGACGAAGGAGGCAGCTGATGCGCATCTTCGACCCGCACATCCACATGACCTCGCGCACCACCGACGACTACGCCGCGATGGCCGCGGCCGGCGTGCGGGCCGTGGTCGAGCCGGCGTTCTGGCTCGGCCAGCCGCGCACCAACCCGGGCTCGTTCGCCGACTACTTCGACTCGCTGATCGGCTGGGAGCCGTTCCGGGCCAGCCAGTTCGGCATCCGGCACCACGCCACCATCGCGCTCAACCCCAAGGAGGCCAACGATCCCGCGCTGCCGTCCGCGTGCTCGACCTGCTGCCGCGCTACCTGGACAAGGACGGCGTGGTCGCGGTCGGCGAGATCGGGTACGACTCGATGACGCCGGCCGAGGACGAGGCGTTCGCCGCACAGCTCGCGCTGGCCGTCGAGCACGAGCTGCCGGCGCTGGTGCACACCCCGCACCGGGACAAGGCCGCCGGCACCCAGCGCACGCTCGACGTGGTCAAGGAGTCGGGCATCGACCCCGGCCGGGTGCTCGTCGACCACCTCAACGAGGTCACCGTCGCCGCTGGTCCACGACTCCGGGTGCTGGATGGGCTTCTCCATCTACCCGGACACGAAGATGTCGCCGCCCCGGATGGTCGAGATCCTCAAGCGAGTACGGACTCGAGCGGATGCTGGTGAACTCCGCCGCCGACTGGGGCAAGTCCGACCCGCTGCTCACCGTGCGCACCGCCGAGGCGATGCTGGCCGCCGGCTTCAGCGACGACGACGTCGACCGGGTGCTGTGGCGCAACCCGGTCGAGTTCTACGGCCAGTCCGGCCGGCTCGACCTGACCGCCGACGCCACCGGCGGCCACGTTCGCCGGCAGCTCGATCCTGCGCGGGGGCGAATGATGCGGCTCCGCCACCCCGACGGCCAGACCGTGCACCTGTCGTACTGCACCAACGTGCACGCCGCCGAGGACCTCGACGGCATCCTCGCCCAGCTCGACACGTACGCCGTGCCGATCCGGGAGACGCTCGGCGCGGACGTGCTCGGCCTCGGCCTGTGGCTCGCCGCGCCGGTCGCCGCCGAGCTGGCCGCGGTCCGCCGCCGACCGCCGGCGGCTGCGCGCCGCGCTGGACGCGCGCGGCCTGGAGGTGGTGACGCTCAACGGGTTCCCGTACGCGGCGTTCCAGCAGCCGGTCGTCAAGCACGCCGTCTACCAGCCGGACTGGACCTCGCCGCGCCGGCTCGCGTACACCCTCGACCTCGCCCGCGTGCTGGCCGACCTGCTGCCCGACGACGCCGCCCGCGGCTCGATCTCGACCCTGCCGCTCGCCTGGCGCGACGCCGTGGGACACCGGCCGTTCCGACGCCTGCCGCCGCGCGCTGGACACCCTCGCGCACGAGCTCGGCGCGGCTGGACCGCGACGATCCGGGTCGCGCTCGAACCGGAGCCCGGCTGCGTCATCGAGACCACCGACGCAGGCCGTCGACTGGCTGCCGCGACGCGGACACCGACCCGGCTCGGCGTCTGCCTCGACCTGGCCCACCTGGCCTGCGCCTGGGAGGAGCCGGCCGACGGCAGTCGGCGCAGCTGCGCGCCGCCGGGCTGCCGATCGTCAAGACCCAGGTGTCGGCCGCGCTCGCCAGCGACGACCCGGTCGCCGACGCGGACGCTGCTCGCCGCCTACGTCGAGCCGCGGTTCCTGCACCAGACCCGCGGCCGCGACGGACTGTCCACCGACGACCTGGACGAGGCGCTGGCGTCCGGCGCGACCGCGCAGCCGTGGCGGGTGCACTTCCACGTGCCGCTGCACGCCGCCCCGGCACCGCCGCTGCGCCACCACCGACGTGCTGCGGCGACGCGCTCGGCGCGCTGGTCGGCGGCCCGGCGGCGCTCTGCGACCACTTCGACGTCGAGACCTACACCTGGGGCGTGCTGCCCGCCGGAGCCGCGCCCGGACGACGCCGGCCGAGCTCGCCGCGGGCATCGCCGCCGAGCTGGCCTACGCCCGCGACCTGCTGGCCGAGCCTGGAGCGTGCCAGCCGTGACGCCGCGTCGTCGTCCTGGACGTCGTCGGCCTCACCCCGCGCCTGCTGGACCACATGCCCCGGCTGCCGGCGGTCGCCGACCGCGGCTTCCAGGCGCCGCTCGACACCGTGCTGCCCGCGGTGACCTGCTCGGTGCAGTCGACGTTCCTCACCGGCGAGACGCCCGCCGGGCACGGCATCGTCGGCAACGGCTGGTACTTCCGCGATCTCGGGCGAGGTGCTGCTCTGGCGCCAGCACAACGCGCTCGTCGGCGGCGAGAAGCTCTGGCAGGCCGCCCGCCGCACGAACCCGGCTACACCGTGGCCAACATCTGCTGGTGGTACGCGATGGGCGCCGACGTCGACTGGACCGTGACGCCGCGCCCGATCTACCACGCCGACGGCCGCAAGGACCCCGACTGCTACACCGACCCGCCCGAGCTGCACGACGAGCTCACCGCGGCGCTGGGCACGTTCCCGCTGTTCACCTACTGGGGACCGACGGCCGGGCTCGCCTCGTCCGCCTGGATCTGCCGGGCGGCGCAGCACATCATGGCCGCGCACGATCCCGGACCTGACCCTGGTCTACGTGCCGCACCTCGACTACGACCTGCAGCGGTTCGGCCCGTCGGCGCCCGCAGGCCGCCGCGGCCGCCGCCGAGCTCGACGGCGTGCTCGCCCCGCTGCTCGACGCCGCGGAGGCCCGGGGCGCCACCGTCGTCGTGCTCTCCGAGTACGGCATCACCGACGTCGACCCGCCCGGTCGACGTCAACCGGATGCTGCGGGCCGAGGGCCTGCTGCGGGTGCACACCCAGGCCGGCATGGAGTACCTCGACCCGTGGACGTCGCGGGCGTTCGCGGTCGCCGACCACCAGATCGCCCACGTGTACGTCCGCGACCCGGCCGACGTGGCGGCCGTCGCCGAGCTGTGCGCCGAGGCTCCCGGCGTCGCCGAGGTGCTGGACGAGCGCGGGCAAGGCCGCGCACGGCCTCGACCACCCGCGCTCCGGCGAGCTGGTGCTGGTCGCCGAGCCGGACGCGTGGTTCACCTACTACTACTGGCTCGACGACGCGGCCGCGCCCGGACTTCGCCCGGCTCGTCGAGATCCACCGCAAGCCCGGCTACGACCCCGCCGAGCTGTTCTTCGACCCGGCCGGCCCGGCGCCGCCAAGGCCCGCGCCGGGGTCGCGCTGCTGCGCAAGAAGCTCGGCATGCGGTACCTGATGAGCGTGGTCGGCCTCGACGCCGGCGCCCGCGCCGTGCGCGGCTCGCACGGCCGGCTGCCGACCGACCGACCGCGACGCGCCGGTGCTGCTCTGCTCCGATCCGGCCGCCGCCCGCGACCGGATCGCCGCCACCGAGGTCAAGGAGCTCCTTCTCGGCCTGCTGGGGGTCGCAGCCCACTGAGAACGCCCTATGTGGACCGCAGGGCGAAGTCGTCGATGTCGAACAGGCCGCCGCCGGAGCCGGTGAAGGTGAGGAAGAGTGGTCCCGTGCCGGGGTTGAGGGTGGTGGTGACGTCGACGAAGGTGCCGTAGCCGCCGGTGTTGGGCACGGCCACGTTGCTGAGGATCGGGCCGTTCGAGGCGCCGGTGCGGATCTGGATGGTGCCGCCGGGTCCGCCGGAGGCGACGCGGGCGGTGAATCCGGTGCGGCCGTTGACGGTCACGGCGGCGAAGCCGAGCCAGTCTCCGGGGTCGATGTACCCCACGCGGACCCCGCCGTGCGCGCCAGGGTCGCCCACCTTCCGCGTACCCGACTGGGAACTGAACGACTCCGCCTCGACCCGGCCACCGGCGTGAGCCGGCCTGCAGTCGGCCGCCGCGGCTCCGGCGGCGTACCGGATCCCGCCGAGCAGGTGGGCGATGAAGGCGGGCTCGGCGTACGACTGCCGGGTGTGGCCGCCACCGGTGTAGAACGAGCGGCCGTTCCCGAAAGCCTTGCACCACGCGTGTGGATGGTCGCTGCCCATCGTGCCGCCCGAGTACGACGACTCGTCCAGCGTGGCCAGCACGCGGGCGGTGGCGCGCGCGTTGGTCTGGTAGTTGTACCACTCGTCGGTGCGGCGCCAGGTCGCGCCGAGGTGGCTGGTGGCCGGGTGCGCGTGATCCTCGACCTTGACGGTGGCCGCCTGGATCGCCGGGTGCGATGCGAAGTACGCCCCGACGAGGTCACCGTAGAACGGCCAGTCGTACTCGGTGTCCGCCGCCGCGTGCACGCCGACGAAGCCGCCCCCGGAGCGGATGTAGGACTCGAACGCCGCCTGCTGGCTGTCGTCGAGGACGTCACCGGTCGTGTTGAGGAACACGACGGTCTCGTACTGAGCCAGGTTCTCCGTGGTGAACGCCTCCGCGTTCTCGGTCGCGGTGACCGTGAAGTCGTTGGCGGCGCCGAGGTCACGGATAGCCTGTGTGCCGGCCGCGATCGAGTCGTGCCGGAACCCGGCCGTCTTGGAGAAGACGAGGACGTCGAACGCGGCGGCGGCGGCGACCGGCTGCGCGGACGGGCCGAACAACAGGACGGCGGCGACGACTGCGGCGGCGCTCGCGTGGATGCGGTTGATCACCTGTACACCTCTTCGTGGATGCCGGTGGCGGGAGTGGTGGCGTGGGTCGGTGGGCCGGCGGACAGGGCGAAGTCGTCGATGTCGAACAGGCCGCCGCCGGAGCCGGTGAAGGTGAGGAAGAGTGGTCCGGTGCCGGGGTTGAGGGTGGTGGTGACGTCGACGAAGGTGCCGTAGCCGCCGGTGTTGGGCACGGCCACGGTGCCGAGGATCGGGCCGTTCGGGGCGCCGGTGCGGATCTGGATGGTGCCGCCGGGTCCGCCGGAGGCGACGCGGGCGGTGAATCCGGTGCGGCCGTTGACGGTCACGGCGGCGAAGCCGAGCCATTCTCCGGGATCGATGTAGCCGACGCGGACACCGGCGTGCGCGCCGGGGTCGGTGACGTTCTGGGTTCCTGACTGGGAGCTGAACGACTCCGCCTCCACCCGGCCGGGCGGGGGCTGGGAGCCGCCGGTCAGGGTGAACGCGTCGACGTCGTACAGCGCGCCGTTCCCCGAGCCGGTGAACACGAGGTGCAGCGAGGTGCTCCCGGCCGGAGCGCCGGCCAGGGTGCCGGACACGGTGGTGAACACGTCCCACCCGCCGGTGACCGGCACCGTCGCGGAGCCGAGTAACTGCCCGGACGGCGAACCGGCCCGCAGCGACAGGGTGCCGCCCGCGCCTGCCGAGGAGACCCGCGCGGTGAACGAGGTCGCGCCGGTGACCGCGTACGGGCTGAACGCGATCCAGTCGCCGTGGTGGATCTCGCCGACGGTCCGGCCGCCCTCGGCCGACTCCTTGCCGAACAGCTGCACGCCGGACGAGGACGCGAAGTGCTCGGCCTGCCTGTGCCGCGGCTGCAACGTGTGTTGCGTGTGGACGGTCAGGCCGCCGCCGTCGGTGTACTCGGCGTCGAAGACCCCGAACACGTTCGCAGCCGGGTCGTGTTCGCCGTCGGGCGGGACAGTGATCGTCCCGGTGCAGCCGGTCTTCGAGGTGATCTCGTGACCGTGGCTGTCGTGGCCGAGGATGTAGGCCACGCGGACCCGGCGGCAGTCGATCGTCCCGTCCTCCGGGTCGCGCACCGTGACCTCGTACGCCACCGTGTCGCCGAAGGCGAACAGCTGGCCGTCGACCGGACGCGCCATCGACACGGTGGGCGCGGTGTTGCCCACGTTGATGCGGACGTTCGCGCTTCCGGTCGCGCCGTTCGGGTCGCGCACGGTCAGCGTCGCGGTGTAGGTGCCGTTGGTCCGGTAGGTCTTGGCCGGGTTCGCGGCGGTGGAGGTGGTGCCGTCGCCGAAGGCCCACGAGTAGGTCAGCGCGCCGCCCTCGGGATCGCTGCTCCCGGCCGAGGAGAACGTCACCGCCAGCGGGGCGGGTCCGGAGGTGCGGTTCGCGGTGGCGACCGCGGTCGGCGCGCGGTTGCCGCCGCCGACGTACTCGATCCGGTACAGCGCCGAGTTCTCGTCGGCGTTGCCGAATCCGGTGCCGTAGTCCAGGACGTACAGCGCGCCGTCCGGGCCGAAGGCCATGTCCATGACCTGCGTGCCTCGCCACGGGAACGCGGCGATGGTGCCGGGGGAGCCGTTGCCGTTGACGTCGATCGTCTTGATCCACCGCCGGCCGAACTCACCGGCGAAGTAATGGCCGTCGAGGTCGGCCGGGAACTTCACTGTGGACGGGTTGCCGGCGTCGAACCGGTACACCGGGCCGCCCATCGGCGACTCCGAGCCGCTGCCGAACTCCAGCGGGGAGCCGGCGTCACCGCCGTAGCGGATCCACGCGGCCCGCGCCGGCGGAAGGACTCGGCGGCCGGTGTTGCGGAACGAGTTGTTGGTCGCCCCGCCGGCGCAGCCGTACTTCGGCCCGGTGGAGTCCGTGGCGAAGTCCCACTCGTTGTAGGTCTCGGCGGTCGTGTTGGTGCCGGTGCAGTACGGCCAGCCGTAGTTGCCCGCGCCCGGGACGCGGTCGAACTCCACCTGCCCACTCGGTCCCCGGTCCGGCTCGGTACCGCCGGCATCGGGTCCGTAGTCGCCGACGTAGACGACGCCGGTCGCGCTGTCGACACTCATCCGGAACGGGTTGCGAAACCCCATCGCGTAGATCTCCGGGCGGGTGCCGGTGGTGCCGGGCGGGAAGAGGTTTCCGCTGGGGATCGAGTACGACCCGTCGGCCTTCACCGCGATCCGCAGGATCTTTCCGCGCAGGTCGTTGGTGTTGGCGGCGGTGCGCTGCGCGTCGTAGGCAGGGTTGCGGTCGGGTCGTTCGTCGATCGGCGCGTAGCCGCCCGACGCGAACGGGTCGGTGTCGTCGCCGGTGGACAGGTACAGGTTGCCCGCCGCGTCGAAGTCGAGGTCGCCGCCGACGTGGCAGCAGATGCCCCGGTCGGCCGGGACCTCGAGTATCGTCCGCTCGCTCCCCAGGTCGAGCGACCAGTCGTCGGCGAGCCGGAACCGCGACAGCCGGTTGACCCCGCGCCACGCCGCCCAGGTCGCCGGCGTGCCGGTCGCGGGCGCATCGCCGTCCGGCGTGGATAACCGGGGGGCGTAGTAGAGGTAGATGAAGCGGTTGGCGGCGAAGCCGGGATCGATGTCGACGCTCTGCAGCCCCTCCTCGTCGTGGCGGTAGACCGTGAGACGGCCGCTCACCGTGGTGGTGCCGGCGGCGTCGGTGCGGCGCAATGTGCCGTCCCGGGCGGTGTGCAGGATCGACCGGTCCGGCAGGACCGCCAGCGACATCGGCTCGCCCATGTCGTCGACGTCCTTGGCGAGCTCGACCTGCTGGAAGTCCGCCGGGTCGACGGCAGGGTGCGCGTGGGCCGCCGTCGCCTCGGCCGCTGCCACCCCGGCCGTCACGCTCGCCGCTGCCACCAGCGCGGCGGCGCCGAGCCGGCAGGCGCGATCGAGGTGGAGGCGTCGACGTCCGACGGTGTGTGGAGGCCTGGGATGCATGCGAGGTGATCCCTTCGCGGACTGCGGGGCGCGCGGGGATAAGAGGGTCTGGTGTGTCGCGCCTGCGACGAATTCGTGACGGCCAGGTTACTTATGTACAGGTATAGACGCAATAGTTCGAACACTCTCTCCGAAACTTTCGTATCCTGCGATGAAAGAACTGGACCCGCACTGTGCGGAACCGTGGACTAGACCTATTGAAAGAGCTAATGTTCCGACGTCGGTACGCCACCATCTGTTGAGAGGCCGCCACGATGGGTGATCTCGACGGGTCGACCCAGACCCGGCTGCTCCGCCTGCTCCGCGATCGTGGGGCGCTGTCCCGTGCGGAGCTCGCCGACCGGCTGCAGATCCCGCGCGCCAGACTGGGCGTCGACCTGGACGGGCTGCTCGCTACCGGCTACATCCGCGAGGCCGGCCCGGCCGCGTCCCGGGGCGGTCGCCGCTCCACCCTTGTCGAACTCGATCCGGGGCTGCGGTTCGCCGCCGTCGATCTCGGGGCGTCCTCCATCGATGTCGAGATCACCGACGGCCGGCTGGAACCGGTTGCGGCCCACGCCGAACCGGCCGACATCCGGTCCGGCCCGCAACCGATCCTGCACCGGGTCAACGAGATCCTGGCGAAGTTTCAGGCGGACGGCGCCTACGAGCGGCTGACCGCGATCGGCATCGGCATCCCGGGCCCGGTCAGCTTTCGTGAGGGCGTCCCGGTGTCCCCGCCGATAATGCCTGGCTGGGACCGGTATCCGGTGCGCGAGGTGCTCGCGCGCGAGCACGGCTGCCCGGCCGTCGTCGACAACGACGTCAACATCATGAGCATCGGCGAGCGGTACGGCGGGGTCGCCCACTCGGTCGACAATCTGCTCTTCGTCAAGGTCGGCACCGGCATCGGTTGCGGCATCTACCTCAACGGCGAGGTGTACCGGGGTACCGACGGCTGTGCGGGCGACATCGGTCACATCCAGGTCGACACGCACGGGCCGGTCTGTTCCTGCGGCAATGTCGGCTGCCTGGAGGCGGTCTTCGGCGGGGTGGCGCTCGCCCGCGACGCCACCGCCGCAGCTCGGGCGGGCACCTCGCCGGCCCTGGCCGATCGCCTCGCCGCGAACGACGTGATCACCTCCAAGGACGTGGCCGACGGTGCCGCCGAGGGCGACGTGGTGTGCATCCGGCTCATCCGCGACGGCGGCCGGCGGGTGGGCGGTGTCCTGGCCGGCCTGGTCAGCTTCATCAACCCGTCGATGATCGTGATCGGCGGCGGACTCGCCGGGCTCGGCCACATCCTGCTGGCCGAGATCCGCAGCGTCGTCTACTCGCGATCGTTGCCGCTGGCCACCGGCAACCTGCCGGTGGTGCTCTCCGAGTTGGGCGAGCGCGCGGCCGTGGTCGGGGCCGCCGTGCTCGCCAGCGAACTCGCCTACCGGCAGCCGTCCTGACCGGACTTTCGGGAAGCCGTGCCTATACCTGGCGCGCATGCCCCCATCTGCACCGCAAGTCCGGTTCGCTGTAGCTCCGCGTCCCGCGGCGCCGGCCGCTCCAGGCTGCCGATGAGCAGCCCGAAGCGGCCGGCGTGCGTTCAGCTGAGCGGTTCGATCCAGATGTTGCGGTACCGGTTGTTCTCACCGGGGTCACCGTGGTCCTGCAGGCGGATCGGCCCACCCGAGGGCCCTTCAGACGAGCCGCCACCGGTCGGCCCGTCGATCGCCACGTTGTTGTGGACGGTCACCCCGTTCCACACCACCGTGACCGTGGCGTCCTGGATCTTGGTGGAGCCGTTGAACCGCGCCGCGCGGAACGTGACCTCGTAGGTCTGCCACGTCTCCGGAGCGGTTCCGGCATTGCTGTCGGGCGCGCGCTTGCCGTAGATGCTGGCGGATTCGGTTTCGTCGAGTGTGGGCTTGCCGAACGTGTCGAGCACCTGGATCTCGTAGCGGTTCTGCAGGTACACGCCGCTGTTGGCGCGGCGCTGCCCGGTCTGGTCCGGGGGCAGGTTCGGCAGCCAGAACTCCACGTGGAGCTTGAAGTCGCCGAAGCTCTGCTTCGTCTGGATGTCGCCGCCGAGCACCTCCGCCGACCCGCCGGAGACGGGCCAGGGCGCGGCGCCGCCGCCGGAGCTGTTCCACTGAGCGAGGCTGGTGCCGTCGAACAGCTGGATCCGGTTGGACGTCGATCCGGAGTACACCTCCAGTTCGTAGATGCGCGCCGCTCCGTCGCCGTTGCTGGTCGGGGCCGTGACGTTCAACCGCACGTGCCGTGCGGCGGCCGCGGCGACGTCGTGGGTCGTCGTGCTCGCCGTGTTGCCCGTCACCGTCGTCCTCGTCGTCCAGTTGGTGCCGTCGAGGCTGGTCTGGACGGTGAAGTCCCGCGTGTTCCACGCCGTGCTCTCGCCGCCCGCGCCGGCGTGCTTGACGACGAACCTGCTCACGTCGTGGCGGGCGCCGAGGTCGACCTGCAGGTACTTGGTGGCGCCGAGCGAGCACCACTTGTCGCTGTTGCCGCCCGAGACCGAGCCGTTGACCGCCTTGGCCGGGCCCTCGTCGCTGTTGCACGAGCTGTCGGCTGTCGCCGGCTTGTTCAGCGCGACGTTACTGACCGGCGGCGCGCCACCGGGGATCGCGTTGAGCGTGTACCAGGCCTCGGTGCTCCACAGAGACTGGCCGGTGTTCGAGGTGAAGGGCCGCGGGGTGCGCACGTACACGACCCGGCCCGCCTTGCGACCGCCGACGACCAGGTTGACCTTCTTGCCGTCGGCCGACAGCGTGGCCGAGGTGACGGGTAGCGTCTCCTCGTTCAGCTTCGGGCCGCCATAGTCCGCGGTCGGCTGGTAACGCCACTGCTTGACGTTGTACCGGTCGAGCAGGTCCTCCGCGGTCGACGCCGACAGCGGCTGGGTGTACTCCATCTCGAAGCCGGTCGCGGTGGCCCGCATCGCGCGGATGTCGAACGTACTGGTGCCGTTCGGCGTCAGCTTCTGCAGGCCGTACGAGAGTTTGCCGTCCTGGCCCCAGTTGCCACCGCCATGGAGACCGCCGACGTAGATCGCGCCGTCCGGGCCCAGGTTGACCTCCGTGACGCCGGCCTCCAGGCCCTGGGTCAGCCGGAACAGCGCACCCTGGTATTCGCCGTTGACCTTCTCCAGGAACGCCCGCTGCAGCCCGCCGTAGGTGACATCGCCGATGACGAACTGTCCCGCGTACACCCCGGTCGGCAGGAGCACCGGCGTGCTGGGGGAGTTGGCGATCTCGTTCTGCGGCATCCACAGCACCGGCGGGGTCGGCGGCGCGGACTCGAACGGTCCGGCCGGGTTCATGTAGTGGTTGAAGAACCGGCCCTGCTTGACGTGCAGCAGCTTCGAGGACGGCAGCCAGCCACCCTGGTTGTCGGTGACGAAGATGCCGTTCTCCGGACCCCAGCCGATGCCGTGCGGCGTGCGCAGCCCGCCGGCCATGTAGGACACCTCGCCGGTGTCCTTGTTCACCTTGATCGTGGTGCCGCGGTTCGGCACGGGCTGCGGGTCCGTCGTGGCGCCGCCGTAGTTGATCGACACCGACAGGTTCAGGTAGAAGTACCCGTCCCGGTACAGCAGGCCGAAGGCGAACTCGTGGAAGTTGCCGCTGAAGGGCCAGGTGGCGACCGTCCTGTACTGGTCGGCGACCTCGTCGCCGTTGGTGTCGACGAGCGCGGTCAGGCGTTGCTTCTCCGAGACGTAGACGACGCCGTCGACGACCTTCAGGCCCATCGGTTCCTTGAGGTTGCCGCCGATCTTCTTCGTCGTCACGCTGCCCGGCCCCGTGGACCCGCCCGTGTTGGCGAGGATGTACACCTCGCCGGCCGTCTCGTTCGACTCGCCCCAGGTCGAGATGACGAGGCGCCCGTCGGGGAGCCAGTCCATCCCGGTGACCTTCGGCTGGAACCCGTTCGGCCGCAGGTTGGTGAGCGTGTAGCTGGGGTGCACGCCGGTGAGCGGCCGGCCGTCGCCGGCCGCGTCGTCGGCGCGCCACGCACTCCTTCTTGCCCGGTGCGGTCACCCGGACCACGCCCGCGTCGGTGCTCAGCGCCGAGTTGGGTACGAGGGTGAAGGTGGTCGATCCGGGGATCCGCCATTCGAGGGTCAGCTGCTGGCCGCCGCCGCTTTCGAAGTGTTCGATGCGCAGCGCGTGGTAGCCGGTGGTGAGGGTGACGGCGCCGTCCTTGGGCATCGGCCCGTGCAGCCCGTCGTGGTTGATGACGACCCTGTTGTCGATGAGCAGGCGCGAGCCGTCGTCGCTCGTGAGCCGGAAGGTGTACGACCCGGCCGCGCGTGATGTTGACGTTGCCGAGCACGTGCGCCACGAAGTTGTCCTCGATGCCGAAGTCGGCGCTGGATCCAGTCCACCGTGGACATCAGCTTGTCGATGTTCGGTGTCTGCCCGGCTTTCAGCGTGCAGAGCTCGTCGAGCGGCGTCTGCATATCGAAGACGCGCAGGGTGACCCCGGGCTCTTGCGGCGGTACCGCCGCGGCGGGCGCGGCCCAGAGTCCGGAGGCGAGGACGATCGAGATCGAACCGAGGGCGAGAGTGCGAAACCCGCGCAGCCGTGTGCCCATCGTTCCTCCTCAGCGAAGGTCAGGGGGTTGCAGCAGCTGGCCGCGACGGGCGGTGGTGCCGGCGGCAGCCGCTGATCCACAGTCGACGATGGCCATCGACGCCGACGAGTGAGTGAGGTGAGACGCTAGGCACTTCTGGCAGGTTTGTCCATACTTTTCCAAGTATCAACAAAAGTTCCGACGGGCGTAGCGCAAAGTAAGGGCGGGGCGTCTTCGCTGGCGGCGGGCTGTCTCGTACGCATGCACGGCGTGAACTGTCAGAGAAATGGCTGCATCGGCCGTCCGGTTTGGGCGCCACTTCCGGAACAGTCCGGTTCGGGGAGGGCGAGGTGGCGGGCGGCCCGGGGGCCTGACGAGCGTGCCGGCCAGCCCCTGCTTCTCGCCAGCCAGCCGGTCGTAACGAGGAGAAGACTTTCGGGGTTTGGGTGGGATCAGCCTACTGAGACGGGGCGCCGGCGCCTCAGGCAATCGTCTGGTCTACGGCGTGTGGGGCGAGGACGTGCTCGATCACCATGACCGCCGCACCGATCACACCCGCGCGGTCGCCGAGTTGGCTCGACTCGACGGCCAGGTGCTGGGTGGCCAGCGGCAGCGACCGGCTGTAGACCACCTCGCGGATGCCGGCCAGCACGTGCTCCCCAGCCTGGGCGACGTCGCCGCCGATGACGATCACCGACGGGTTGAAGAAGTTGACTATCGACGCGACCACGTCGCCGATCTCCCGCCCGGCGGCGCGCACCGCCTGCACCGCGTGCATGTTGCCCGCGCGGACCAGCCGGACGACGTCGCGCCCGTTCTGGGCCTCGACACCGGCGTCGCGGAGCCGCCCGGCGACGGCGGCGCCGCCCGCGACCGCCTCCAGGCAGCCCGTGTTGCCGCACCGGCACAGGACATCCGGCGACGAGCTGACCCGGATGTGTCCGATGTCGCCGGCAGCGCCCTGGGCGCCGCGGTGGATGCGCCGGTCGGTGATGATGCCGCAGCCGATGCCGGTGCCGATCTTGATGAACACGAGGTGGTCGTTGCCGGGCCGGGCGGCCCAGTGCTCGCCGAGGGCCATGATGTTGACGTCGTTGTCGACGAGCACGGGCGCGCCGACCCGTTCGCCGAGCCAGGCGGGCACCGGGAACGCGTCCCAGCCGGGCATGATCGGCGGGTTGATCGGGCGGCCCGTGCTGTGCTCGACGGGCCCGGGCAGCCCGACGCCGACCCCGCACACCTGGTCGAGGCTGTAGCCGGCCCCGTCGAGCAGCTCCGTGAACGCGCTCACGAGCCAGGTCAGCGTGGCCTCGGGGCCGCGGTCGATGGGCAGCTCGGCGGCGCGCTCGGCGAGCACCTCGGCGGCGAGGTCGGTGATGGCGACGCGCGCGTGGGTGGCGCCCAGGTCGGCGGCCAGCACAAGGCGGGCACCCCGGTTGAATGTGAACGCGACGGCGGGCCGCCCGCCGGAGGAGATCGCCTCGTCGGCCGGGACGACCCACTGGTTGGTGAGCAGGGCGTCGAGCCGCTGCGACACGGTGGAGCGGGCCATGCCGGTCATCGTCACCAGCTCCGCACGGGTGCGAGCCTGGCCGTCACGCAGGATCGCCAGGAGGGCGCCGGCACCGCTGCCCGTTCCCGGGTCGCCCACGGTCTGTTGCGTCACGCTTCCTCGTTTCCCCAGGTCGGCGCTGTCCCCAGCGACGCGCTCCGCCATTATGCCACGCGGATCCCCAACTTTTGCTTGTCAGCAGTCATAAGTAACCCCTAGCATTGCAAAACATGGCGGAGATTAGGCGGTTATCGGCGGATATGGCTCCCGTAGCCGGCGTGCTGCCGCTGCGGGTGGGGATCGTCGGCACGGGATTCATGGGCACCGTGCACGCCCGCGCCGTACGCCTGACCGGAGCCCGCCTCGTGGGTGTCGCCGGGTCGAGCGCCATCCGGTCGCGGCAGGCGGCGTCCGCGTTGCGTGCCGAGGAGCCCTTCGACACGGCCGAGGACCTGATCGCCTCCGGCGGCGTCGACGTCGTCCACCTCTGCACACCCAACAATCTGCACGCCCCGCTGGCGCTCAAGGCGCTCGACGCGGGCCTCGCGGTCGTCTGCGAGAAACCCCTCGCGACCGACGCCCCGACAGCCGCGCTGATGGCCGCCCGTGCCGTCGAGACCGGCGCGGTGGCGACGGTTCCGTTCGTCTACCGCTTCCACGCGATGGTCCGCGAGGCGCGGGCCAGGGTCGCGAGCGGCGGCGTCGGTCGGGTCAGCGTGATCCACGGCAGCTACCTGCAGGACTGGTTGGCACCTGCGGGCGAGCACAACTGGCGGGTCGATGCCGAGCTTGGCGGCCCGTCACGTGCCTTCGCTGACATCGGCTCGCACTGGTGCGACCTCGCCGAGTTCGTCACCGGCGACATGATCACGGCGGTGTCCGCGCAGACCGCCGTCGTGACGGGGGAGCGGGCCGGTACCCCCGTCACCACCGAGGACGTGGCGACCGTCCAGTTCAAAACCCGTGGGGGTGCCGTCGGCGCCCTGACGGTGAGCCAGGTGTCGCCCGGCCGCAAGAACCGGCTCCACCTGGAGATCGCGGGCGACGCCGCGAGCATCGCGTTCGACCAGGAGCAACCCGAGCTGTTGTGGGTGGGGCGTGAAAACGGCTCGCAGCTGCTCACCCGCGACCCCGCCACCCTGTCCGAGCCCGCACGCCGGTACGCGCCGCTGCCGGCCGGCCACCCGCAGGGGTTCCACGACTGCTTCGACGCGTTCGTCGCCGACACCTACGCCGCGATCGGTGGCGAGCACCGCGATGGGCTGCCGACGTTCGCCGACGGCGCGCGGGCCGCGCTGCTGTGCGCAGCCGTCCTCGACTCGGCGCGATCGGGCTCCTGGGTGGAGGTGGAGTGATGACCGCCGCGCTGCGCATGACGGGTATCGGCAAGAGCTTCCTCGGCGTTCGGGTGCTCGACGGCGTGGACATCGACGCCCGCGCGGGCGAGGTGCACGCCGTGGTCGGCGAGAACGGCGCCGGCAAGTCCACGCTGATGAAGATCCTGGCCGGCGTGCACACCCCCGACACGGGCCACATCGAGATCGGCGGCAAGCCGGTGTCGTTCGCCCATCCGCTCGACGCCCAGCGCTCCGGCGTCGCGATCATCTACCAGGAGTTCACGCTCCTGCCCGACCGCACCGTCGCCGAGAACGTCTTCCTCGGGCGGGAGCCAGTGCGGTGGGGTCTGGTGAACGGGTCGGCGATGGTCGAGGCCACCGCCCGGCTGCTGAGCGAGATCGGCGAGACGTCGTTCGGCCCGCGCGACACGGTGCGGCGACTGTCTGTCGCCCAGCAGCAGGCGGTCGAGATCGTCAAGGCCCTCGCCGTGGACGCCCGGATCATCGTCATGGACGAGCCGACCGCCGCCCTCGCCGAGCACGAGGTCGCCCTGCTCTACGACCTGGTCCGCCGGCTGCAACAGCGGGGCCTCGCCGTGCTCTACGTGTCCCACCGCCTGCGCGAGGTGTTCGACCTCGCCGACCGGATCACCGTCCTCAAGGACGGCGCGCGCGTCGCCACCGTGGAGACCGGCGCGACCGACACGGACAGCCTCGTCCGGCTGATGGTCGGCCGCGAGCTGCGCAGCTACTACCCGCCGCGCGCCACGCCGGACGAGATCGGTGACGTGCGGCTGCGGGTACGCGGCGGCGGTAACCAGCGTGCTCGACGGCATCGACCTGGACCTGCGCGCCGGGGAGATCGTCGGCATCGCCGGCCTGCAGGGGTCGGGGCGCACGGAGCTGGTCAAGGCCCTGTTCGGCGCCGTGCCGTTCACACGCGGCGACATGACGCCGGTCCGGCCGCGCTCGGTGCGGCACGGTATCCGCTCGGGCATCGGGCTGGTCACCGAGGACCGCAAGGGCGAGGGCCTCGCGCTGCGCCAGTCGGTCCGCGACAACGCCCTGCTGGCCGCGCGGGCTCTCGGACGGCGCTCACCGGGCATCGGCGCGCTGCTCGACGCCGTCCGGCTGCGGCCGCCCCGGCCCGAGCAGGAGGTGCGGTACCTCTCCGGTGGCAACCAGCAGAAGGTCGTCCTCGCCAAGTGGCTGACCGTCGCGCCGCGGGTGCTGCTGTTCGACGAACCGACCCGCGGCGTCGACGTGGGCGCCAAGGCCTCCATCCACGACCTGATCCGCGATCTCACCCGCGGCGGCGCGGCCGTGCTGATGATCTCGTCCGAACTGCCCGAGCTGATCGGCATGAGCGACCGGATCGTCGTGCTGCGCGACGGCCGCATCGCGGGGGAGCTGCCGGCCGGCGCCTCCGAGGAGGCGGTCATGCGGCTGGCAGCGGGGGAGGCGGCATGAATACGGGTGCGACCACCAACACGGGGCCGGCGAACACGGGGCCGGCCACGAACGCGGACAAGGCAGCTGAACACGGGGGAGGCGGCATGAGCGCGTCCAGTCTCGGAGTTTCGAGGATCGCCGTGCGCGCGGCACCCTCGAAACTCCGCAGCTCGGCGGTGCCGGGCATCTACGCCGCGCTGGCGGCCGTCGTCGCGATCGGCTGGCTGCTTGTCGTGCTCGACGGCGGCGAGTTCCTGACGACGGAGAACATCGTCGGGATCCAGCAGCGGTCGGCCGCGCTCGGCATCGTCGCGATCGGACAGACCGTGGCGATCCTTGCCGGCTCGCTGGACCTTTCCGTCGCGTACCTGATCAGCCTGACAACCCTGGTAGCAGCGGAGACGATGGCCGGGCGGGACGGCAACGTCGTCACTGCGATCGCCGCCGTGCTCGCGGTCAGCTGCCTGGTCGGGCTGGTGAACGGCCTCGTCATCACCCGCCTGCGGGTCCACGCGTTCATCGCCACCCTCGGCGTCACGCTGATCATCAAGGGCGTCGTCGACCACCGGTACGACGGCCCGGCCGGTGCGGTGCCCGAGTCGTTCCAGCAGCTCGGTTACTCCCGGATCGGCCCCGTGCCGGTGTCGGCGCTGCTCTGGGCCGGGGTCGCGGTCGTCGTCGCCGTGCTGCTGCGGCGGACCAGGTTCGGCCACCGCGTGTACGCCGTCGGCGGCGACATCGACGTGGCCCGCCTCTCCGGCGTGCGGACCGACCGCGTACTGGTGGCCGCGCACGTCCTCTGCTCGCTGTGCGCGGGCGTCGCCGGGCTGCTGCTCGCCAGCCGGCTCGGAGCCGGGGCGCCCACGGTCGGCCCGGACGGCGCCTACGACCTGGAGTCCATCGCGGCTGTCGTGCTCGGCGGCACCGCGCTCGCGGGCGGCAAGGGCGGCGTCGCCGGCACGGTCGGCGGGGTGCTGCTGCTCGCTGTGCTCGACAGCGTCTTCAACCAGCTGGAGATCAACGCGTTCGCCAAGGACCTGGTGCGCGGCGTCGTGATCGTCGTCGCGGTCGCGGTGTACGCACGGCGGTTCGCGCGCGGCGGGAGGAGGCCGGCATGAACCATCGCGCCGTCCTGCGGACCGCCGGCCCGATCGTCGTCGTGCTCGTCGTGCTGCTGGTGGCCATCGCAGTGGCCAACCCGTACTTCCTCGAACCGCCGGGGTTCCTCGCGTTCGCCAAGCGGGCGGCGCCGCTGGCGATCCTCGCCGCCGGGCAGTACTTCGTGATCGCGGCCGGCGAGTTCGACCTGTCCGTGGGCGCGCTGGTCACGGTCGAGGTGGTGGTCGCCGCCCGGCTCATCGACGGCGACCCGGCGGCGACCTGGCCGGTCGTCGCTCTGCTGGTCGGCATCGGCGCGCTGGTCGGCGCGGTCAACGGGCTGATCACCACCGCGCTGCGCGTCCCGTCGTTCATCGCCACGCTCGGGATGATGCTCGTGCTCTCCGGCGCGGTGTTCCTGTGGACCGGCGGTGCGCCGCGCGGCGCGCTCGCGGAGAACTTCCGCGCGTTCGGCCGCACGAACGTCGGCCCGGTGCCCTGGTCCGTGCTGATCCTGCTCGCGGTCGGAGCCGCCGCCGTGCTGCTGATGCGGGCCAACTTCGGCCGGACCCTGATGGCGGCCGGCGACAACCCTGACGCGGCCGCGATGTCCGGTGTGCGAGTCGACGCGGTCAAGGTCGTCGCGTTCACGCTGTCCGGTCTCTCGGCGGCGGTCGCCGGGATCCTGCTCGGCGGCTACGCGGGCGTCTCCGCGCAGGTCGGTCAGGGCCTGGAGTTCCAGGCCATCACGGCGGTCGTGCTGGGCGGCGTCGCGCTCGGCGGCGGCCGCGGCGCGGTGCTGGCGGCGATCGCGGGCGCGTTCACCCTCGAAGCCCTCTTCACCCTCCTCAATCTGCACGGCGTCTCCGGCGCGCTGGAGTACTCGGTGCAGGGCGTCATCATCATCGCCGCGGTGGCGGCGGGCACGCTACGGCTGCCCCGCCTCCGCCGGGCGAGCCCTCATTCCCTGCAGGAGGTAGTCCGATGAGATCAACCTTCGTAAGCGCAGCCGCGGCCGTGGTGCTGCTGCTGGCCGGCTGCACCACCGACAAGCCAGCCGCCACCGGCGGCGATTCCGGCACCGGAGCGCAGTCCAAGTTCTTCGTCGAGGCCGACTACGAGGCCCAGCTCGCCATGCGTGACAAGTCGGCGCAGGGCCCCGCCGAGAAGCCGTGGGAGCAGGCCATCGACCCGCAACAGGTCGACACCGCCCGCTACAAGAAGGCCGGCCCGTACCACCTCTGCTTCTCCAACGCCGCCGTCAACAACCCGTGGCGGCAGGTCGGCTGGAAGACGATGCAGGCCGAGGTGGCGCTGCACCCGGAGATCGCGAAGTTCACGGTCCTCGACGCCGAGGGCAAGGACGACAAGCAGATCTCCGACATCGCCGAGCTGACCGGCAAGGGCTGCGACGCGTTGATCGTCTCGCCGAACACGACCGCGACCCTCACGCCCGCCGTCAAGGGAGCCTGCACGAAGGTGCCGGTGATCGTCTTCGACCGCGGCGTCGACACCGACTGCCCGGTGACGTTCATCAACCCGATCGGCGGGTACGCGTTCGGCGCCGACGCCGCCGAGTTCCTTGTGGACAAGGTGAAGCCGGGGGGCAAGATCCTCGCGCTACGGATCCTGCCCGGCGTGGACGTGCTGGAGACCCGCTGGTCGGCGGCGAAGGTGACGTTCGACGAGAGCGACCTGAAGGTCGTCGGGGTCAAGTTCACCGACGGGGACGCCGCGAAGACGAAGAGCATCGTCAGCGACTACATCCAGCGGCACGGCAAGATCGACGGGATCTGGATGGACGCGGGCGCCACCGCGGTGGCCGCCATCGAGGCGTTCGAGGACGCCGGCGCGCCGGTGCCGCCGATCACCGGCGAGGACCAGCAGGACTTCCTCCAGAAGTGGAAGGGGTCCAAGCTGACCGCCACCGCGCCGACCTACCCCACGTACCAGTGGCGCACCCCGGTCATCGCGGCGTTGCGGATCCTGGCCGGCCAGCCCGTGCCCAAGGAGTGGAAGCTGCCGCAGCCACAGATCACCGGGGACAACCTCGACACGTACCTGCAGCCGAACATGCCCCCGCTGCACTACGCCCTGTGCGGCTGCGAGGACCTGCCCGGCTTCCCCGAGAAGTGGGGCGGCGCGAAACCCTGACCGAGGGGAGCACACGGTGCACCGCTACGCCATCGGGGCCAACACCTGGATCTGGTGTTCGCCGCTGACGGACGCCGTGCTGGCCGAACTGGCCCCGCGGATCGCCGGGTTCGGCTTCGACGTCATCGAGCTGCCCGTCGAGCAGCCCGGTGACTGGCAGCCGGGCAAGGCCGCGGCGCTGCTCGGCGAGCTGGGCCTGGCGGCGACCGTCGTGCTCGTCATGCCGCCGGGCCGCGAGCTCGTCGCCGCCGCGTCCGATGTCGTGAGGTCCACTCAGGACTACCTCCGGACCTGTGTGGACGTGGCGGCCACGGTGGGCAGCGCGGTCGTCGCCGGCCCGGCGTACGCCTCGGTCGGGCGCACCTGGCGAATGTCGTCCGAGGAGCGCGCGGCCTGCTACGCCGAGCTGCGCGCCAACCTCGAACCGGTGGTGCACTACGCGGCCGAGCGCGACGTGCAAATCGCGGTCGAGCCGCTCAACCGCTACGAGACCAGCCTCCTCAACACCGTCGAGCAGGCCCTCGACGCGCTCGACGGGCTACCGCCCGAGGGCATCGGCCTGGCCCTCGACACGTACCACCTCAACATCGAGGAACGGGACCCGGCCGCGGCCATCCGCGCGGCCGGGCCCCGCCTCGCCCACGTCCAGGTCTGCGCCAACGACCGTGGTGCGCCGGGCGCCGACCACCTCGACTGGCCGGCGCTGATCGGTGCCCTGCGCGACACCGGCTACACGGGCCCGCTCTGCATCGAATCGTTCACCGCCCACAACCAGAGCATCGCGACCGCCGCCTCGATCTGGCGCCCGCTCGCGGCGAGCCAGGACGCGCTCGCCGTGGACGGGCTCGCGTTCCTGCGCCGGTCCGTCGCCGAACCCTCTGCGTGAAACCCACCACCTCCGGAGCACGCGATGACCCACCGCTTCCGCACGCTCTTGGCCCTCCTCGTCCTTCTCCTCGGCAGTACCGCTGTCGCCACACCGGCCCGCGCCCACGACGCCGACTTCCGCGCGCTGCTGTTCACCAAGACCGCCGCGGGCGCCTATCGGCATGCCTCGATCCCGGCCGGCGTGGCGATGTTCAAGCAGATGGCCGCCGACCATGGCTTCACGCTCGTCCACACCGAGAACCCGGCGGTGTTCAACGACGCCGAGCTCGCCACGTTCGACGTCGTGATCATGTTCCAGACGTCCGGCATGGTCTGGGACACCGACGCGCAGCGCGCCGCCGTGCAGGACTACGTGCGGGGCGGTGGTGGCATCGTCGCGGTCCACAACGCCACCGACATGAACATCGAGGCAGAGTTCCCGTGGTGGGACGAGGTCGTCATGGCCGGCGCGCACATGACCGCGCACTCGGCCACCGTGCCCGGTCGCGCCAAGGTGGCCGACCGCGTGCACCCGTCGACGGCCGGGCTGCCGGAGCGCTGGCAGCGCACGGAGGAGTGGTACAACTTCGACAAGAACAGCCGCGGCAAGGTGCACGTCCTCGTCACCGCCGACGAGACCAGCTACGACGCGGGTTCGAGCAAGATGGGTCACGACCACCCGATCTCGTGGTGCCGCGCGGCCGAGGGCGGGCGCGTCTGGGCCACCGCGATGGGACACGAGGCCTCGGCCTACAGCGAGCCGCTGTTCCGCCAGCACGTGACCGGCGGCGTCGAGTGGGCTGCCGGATCGCAGCCCGGCGACTGCGGCGGCACGGTGTGGAACAGGTACCAGAAGGTGACCCTCGACAGCGCGCCCGACGAGCCGATGCAGCTCGACGTGGCGAGGGACGGCCGCGTCTTCTACATCCAGCGCGGCGGTCAGCTCAAGGTCATCAGCACCAGCGGTGCGATCTCGACGGCCGGCACGCTGAACGTCTACAAGGGCGGCGAGGATGGCCTGGTCGGGCTCGCGCTGGATCCAGCGTTCGCGAGCAACCGGCGCCTCTACCTCGCCTACTCGCCGGCCGGCGCGGCCGAGGTCACCCGGGTCTCCCGATTCACGCTGAGCGGCAACACGCTCGACCTGGGCAGCGAGCAGCGGCTGCTGGACATCCCCGCGTACCGTGACTCCGACGAGCCCGGCCATACCGGCGGCGGGCTCGCGTTCGGGCCTGGCGGCAACCTCTACATCGGAGTCGGCGACGACGTGAACCCGTTCGCCTCCGACGGTTACGCACCGATCGACGAGCGGCCCGGCCGGCGCAAGTACGACGCCCAGGGCAGCTCGGCGAACACCAACGACCTGCGCGGCAAGCTCCTCCGCATCCACCCGGAGCCGGACGGCGCGTACACGATCCCGGCCGGCAACCTGTTCGCGCCCGGCACGGCCGGCACTCGCCCGGAGATCTACGCGATGGGCCTGCGGAACCCGTTCCGCTTCCACGTCGACCCGGTGACCGGCTGGATCTCCCTCGCCGACTACGGTCCGGACGCCGGCGGGGCCGACCCGGACCGTGGCCCCGAGGGAACCGTGGAGTGGAACCTCGTCAAGCAGCCGGGCAACTACGGCTGGCCGTACTGCGTGGGCAACAACACCCCGTTCAACGACTACGACTTCGCGACCGGCACCTCCGGGCAGAAGTTCGACTGCGGAGCGCTGGTCAACGACTCGCCGAACAACACCGGGCTGAGGAACCTGCCGGCGTCGAGGGCGGCGACCGTCTGGTACACCTACAGCAACACGCCCGAGTGGCCGGAGATGAGCGGCGGCGGCCGGGGCGCGGCGCCGATGGGCGGCCCGTTCTACCGGTACGACCCGCGCAACCCGTCGGCCACGAAGTTCCCGGCGTACTTCGACAAGACGCCGCTGTTCTTCGAGTGGAGCCGCGACTACATCGCCGAGATGCGCCTCGATGCCAGCGGCAACGTGCTCAAGGTGAGCAAGATGCTGTCGGACTTCACGCTGAGTTCGCCCATGCACCTCACGTTCGGACCGGACGGGTCCCTCTACGTCGTCGAGTGGGGGTCGGGAAACACCGGCGGTGGCATCTACCGCATCGACCACGTGGCCGGGAACCGCGCGCCGGTGGCGAAGGCGGCGGCGAACCCCACCTCCGGCAGGGCGCCGCTGACCGTCCGGTTCACCGCGGCCGGGTCCAACGATCCGGACGGTGACGCGATCCGGTACGCGTGGGACTTCACCGGCGACGGGACGACCGACGCTACCGCGGCCACGGCGAGCCACACCTACACGGCCGACGGCACGTACACGGCGGTGCTGACCGTCACCGACGCGGGCGGCGCCACCGGCAGGGCGCAGGTGCCGATCACCGTGGGCAACACGGCACCGACCGTGCGGTTCGACCTGCCGCCGGACGGGGGCCAGTTCGCCTGGGGTGACCGGGTCGCCTACACCGTCTCGGTCGCCGACCCGGACGGCGGAGAGGTCGACTGCTCCCGGGTGAGCGTGGTGACCGCGATCGGCCACGACGACCACAGCCACGACACGGGCAGCTTCAACGGCTGCTCAGGGGTGGCGTCGACAGAGTCCGACCACGGCGAGTACGCCAACACGTTCTTCGTCCTCGCCGCGACCTACACCGACTCCGGCGGGCTGAGCGCCACCAAGTCCGTCAAGCTCCAGCCCAAGCACAAGCAGGCGGAGTACTTCACCGGTTCGGCCGGGATCCGCGTCGTGGACCAGGACGGTGCCGAGAACGGCAAGCGGATAGGCGACGTCTCGCCCGGCGACTGGATCTCGTTCACGCCGATGAGCCTGCAGGGCATCGACGGCGTGTCCTACCGGGTGTCCTCCCCGTACGGCGGCGGCACGATCGAGCTGCGCGCCGGCTCGCCCACCGGGCAGCTGCTCGCCACCACGAGCGTGCCCAACACCGGCGGCTGGGACGACTACGAGAGCCTGCCGGCCACTCCGGTGAGTGCGCTGGGCGGCACCCACAACCTGTTCCTGGTATTCCGGTCGGCGCAGGCGAACCGGTTCGACGTGGACTCGATCAGCTTCACCGGACCGGGAGTCGGCGGCGAGACAACCAGCGGTGGCGGCTGGCGCCGGTCACCTGAGTGAAGGAGTGCGTGATGGCGCGACCGATCACCCTGTTCACCGGCCAGTGGGCCGACCTGCCGTTCGAGGAGGTGTGCCGGCTCGCGTCGGAGTGGGGTTACGACGGGTTGGAGATCGCCTGCTGGGGTGACCACTTCGAGGTCGACAAGGCGCTGGCCGACGACCGGTACGTGGCGCGCACGCGCGAGACGCTGGAGAAGTACCGCCTCGGGGTGTGGGCGATCTCCAACCACCTGGTCGGCCAGGCCGTCTGCGACCCGGTCGACGAGCGGCACCGGGCGATCCTGCCGGCACGGATCTGGGGCTCCGGCAACCCCGAGGAGGTCCGGATCCGTGCCGCGCGCGAGATGGCCGACACCGCGCGCGCCGCCGCCAAGCTCGGTGTGAGCAGCGTCGTCGGGTTCACCGGATCGCCGATCTGGCACACCGTGGCGATGTTCCCGCCGGTGTCCGCAGCCACGATCGACGGCGGGTACGCCGAGTTCGCCGACCGGTGGAACCCGATCCTCGACACATTCGACGAGGTAGGCGTGCGGTTCGCGCTGGAGGTGCATCCGAGCGAGATCGCCTACGACTACTGGACGACCGCCCGCACTCTGGAGGCGATCGGACGGCGGCCCGCGTTCGGCCTCAACTGGGACCCGTCGCACATGCTCTGGCAGGACCTGGACCCGGCCGGCTTCCTGGCAGACTTCGCCGACCGGATCTACCACGTCGACTGCAAGGACACCCGGCTGCGCCGTGCCGACGGGCGTCGCGGGCGGTTGTCGTCCCACCTGCCCTGGGGCGATCCGCGGCGCTCCTGGGACTTCGTCTCACTCGGGCACGGCGACGTTCCCTGGGAGGACTGCTTCCGCGCGCTGAACTCGATCGGGTACGACGGGCCGATCTCGATCGAGTGGGAGGACGCCGGCATGGACCGGCTCCTCGGCGCGCCCGAGGCGCTCGCGTTCGCCAGGCGGCTGGCGGCGATCGAACCGCCGTCGGCGGCGTTCGACGCGGCGTTCTCGTCGGACTAGCGGTCGCAGTACCCGGGTGTTCTAGGGACGAAATCCGGGACCCTGGACTCTGCGCGCTTCTGCGGTCGTGACCTGGGTGGCAGGGATGGTTACCTCGACGATGAGGCCTCCACCGTTTCGTGGCCGGGCGGTGACCTGGCCGTCGTGGACGCTGGCGATGGCCCGCACGATAGACAGTCCCAGCCCGGCCCCGTCCGTCCGGCCGGTGCGTTCGGCGCTGCCCCGGTGGAACGGCTCGAACAGGGCTTCGGTTTCGTCATCGGCGATCACCGGGCCTGTGTTGCTGATCGTCAGGCATCCCCTGGCGGCGACCTCGATCAGGACGTCGCCGTCGGGCACGTTGTAGCGCATGGCGTTGTCCGCCAGGTTGTGCACGAGCTGGCCGAGCAGCAGCGGATCGCCGAGCACGGTGCACCTGGTGGGTGCGTCGAGCCGGAGCCGGGGTGCGTCGACCGGGTCGGTGGCGGTCAACTCGGTGATCACGTGGCGGGCGATCGTGTCGAGTTCCACGGTCTCCCGCCGGTGCAGCCCTTGTTCGCCGCGCGCCAAGGTGAGCAGTCCGTTGATCAGCGCAACGCAGCGGTCGTTGTTGCGGAGCAGCTCCTCGCGTACGCGGCTTACCCGGTCCGGGTTGGTCGAGGCGAGCCCGACCTGAAGCGTGGTGCGGGCGACCGCGAGCGGGGTGCGCAGTTCATGGGCCGCGTTGGCGATGAACCGTCGCTGGGAGTGGAACGTGTCGTCCAGTCGCGCCAGCAGGGCGTCGAAGGTGTCTGAGAGTTCCTTGATCTCGTCCTCGGGCCCCTGGACCGCGATCCGCTCGTGCAGGTTCACCGTGGAGATGCGCCGTGCCTGGGCGGTCATCTGGTGGACCCGGTTCAGCACCCGCCCGGTCACCCACCACCCCAGCAGACCAACGATCACCGTCATCACGGCCAGTGCCACGATCCACTGACTGAGCAGCGTGGTCAGCGCGTGGTTCTTCTGGATCGCGAGTCCGCTGCGCACGCCCGGGGGTGCCGGCACCGCTGCCCCGCCCGAGGTCGATCTCATCTCCTCGCCGGGCCTGAGGACAGCGTCGAGCTCCAGGATCACGACCCGGTTCTGGACGTAGACCATCGTGAGGACCACCACGCTGACCGCCAGGAACACGCCGGTGTGGAGGAGGGTAAGCCTCGCTCGCAGCGTAAGGCGGCTCAGCATTCGGTGCCGGTCATTCTGTAGCCGACACCTGGGAGGGTCACGATAACACCGGGCTCGCCGAGTTTGGCGCGTAATCGACACAGGGTTACCCGTACCGCATTCGTGAAAGGGTCCGCATTCTCGTCCCATACGGCACGGAGCAATTCCTCAGCACTGACGATCGCGCCGTCTGCGGCCATGAGCATCGCCAGGACACCGAATTCCTTATTCGATAGCGATAGCAACCTGCCGTCGCGTGAAACGTGCCGGCGTGGTGAGTCGAGCACGACGCCGCCGCGGTTCAGCACTGGCGGCGTGGCCGGTTGGGAACGGCGGCCGAGTGCGTCCAGCCTGGCGACCAGCTCGTCGAAGTCGAAGGGTTTGCCGAGGTAGTCGTCCGCTCCTAGCCGCAGCCCAGCGACCCGTTCACCGACCTCGGCCATCGCGGTGAGCATCAGCACCCGGGTCCGTCCGCCCTGCTCGACGAGCCATTGGCAGACCTCGTCGCCGTGCGTGCCTGGTAGGTCCCGATCCAGTACGACCACGTCGTAGCAATCAGCGGCGAGCTTGTCCATCGCCACGGTGCCGTCGTGGGCGACGTCGACGGACATCGCCTGATCACGCAGCCCTTCGACGATGTACCCGGCGAGGGTCTTCTCGTCCTCCACGACGAGTACGCGCATTGCCACCCTCCGTCGGGCATGTGTTGTCAGGATGTTTTTCACGGTACCACCGGGGGTGTTTCATCGGCATAACTGCGGTTGGGTTCAATTTCGCGGGGACCATTTGAACCAATCCTATTGCGACGAGCGCCGCATGAAACGCCGGTGAAACATCCGCGCCCGTACAACTGTCGACGCGGCCGGTGCTCGCCGACCGCGTGAGCGAAATACAGGAGTTGACATGCGCATTGCGACGACAGTTGGCCGGTGTTCGACGCGGACAGCGGGAATCGGACTGGTCCTTGCTGGGAGCCTCGCGCTGGCCGGATGCGGTGCCTCGGGGCAGTCGCAGAACGGAGTCGCCAGCGCCAACGGTCAGGGCGATGCCAAGCCGGCGGCGACCGCCTCCACCTCAGGCGGTTCGGAGGATCTGACCAGGTGGACGAAGTGCCTGCGAGACAACGGGGTTGACGTGCAGGACCCCGATCCCACCACCGGCGCGATCAGGATGCCCGGCAACGGCGACGCCCCCACACTGCAGGCGGCGATGGAGAAGTGCAAGCAGTACAACAGCGGGGCGAGCGGCGCGACCGGGGCGGACCCCGACGACCCCCAGCAGCAGAAGTACCGGCTGCAGTTCGCCAAATGCATGCGCGACAACGGCATCGACTGGTCCGACCCCGTTTCCGGGCAGCCGCTGAACGCCCCCCAGATGACCCCGCAACTCCGGGCGGCGATGGACAAGTGCGAGCGCGAGGTTCCGGGAGGCGCCAAGTGAGTGACCCGACCTTGAGCGCCGAGCGGCGGCCCAGGTCGAGGACGCGCAGGACGGTGCTGGTGGTGCTCGCGGCCACGGCCGCCACCGCCGCCGCCGGCGGCACCCTCGTCATGACCGCCGGCACCGGCGATAGCGCGCCCGCTGCTGGCAAACCCGAGTCCACAGTGCCGGTGACCAGGGAAACACTGGTGGAGACCCAGCAGATCGATGGCCAGCTCGGCTATGCGGGTTCCTCCTCCGTCATCGCTGGCGAAAGCGGCACGGTGACCCGGCTTCCCCAACCGGGCGAGACCATCACGCGCGGACAGCAGGTGTATGGCAGGGACAACCAGCAGGTGCCGCTGCTGTACGGGGTGACCCCGTTCTGGCGCGAGCTGGCCGCTGGCGTCGCCGACGGCCCGGACGTGCAGATACTGGAGAAGAACCTGCAGGCGCTCGGCTATGGCGACGGCATCAGCGTCGACAACAGCTTCACCCGCGCAACCGCTGCGGCGGTCAAGAAATGGCAGAAGAAGAGAGGTGCAGAGCAGACCGGCAGGCTCGGGCTCGGTGATGCAGTCGTGCTGCCCGGGCCCATCCGGGTCGCGGAAGTCACGGCCAGGATCGGCGCTCCGGCGGCAGGGGAGGTCCTGACCGCGACGAGCACGAACAAGCGGGTGACTGTCGACCTGCCGGTCGCCAGGTCCACGCTCGCGGTCAAGGGAAGCACCGTTACCGTCGGGCTACCCGACGGGAAGTCCACCGCGGGAAGGATCACCGGAGTCGGTACCACCGCCACCAAGTCCGGTGACAACGGCGGCGGGGAGAACAGCCCGGGAAAAGCCACCATCCCCGTCACCGTTACCTTGGACAAGCCCGCCGCCATCGGCAGCCTTGACGGCGCACCCGTGACGGTCGGCTTCCGCGGCACCGAACACAAGGGCGTGCTCACCGTGCCCGTGAACGCGCTACTCGCACTGGCCGAGGGCGGCTACGGAGTCGAGGCAGTCGCCGACGGCGGCAGGAAGAGCATCGTCAAGGTCGAACTCGGCGTCTTCGCCAACGGCAGGGTGGAGATCACCGGCACGGGAGTGGTCGAAGGCATGAAGGTAGGGGTGCCGGCAGCATGAGCACCTCGCCACCGGTCATCGAACTCGACCAGGTCTCCAAGTCCTACCCCGGCGGCGTCCAGGCCCTGCGCGCCGCCTCGCTGCGGATCTGGCCGGACGAGCTGACCGCGATCGTCGGCCCGTCGGGATCAGGCAAGTCCACCATGCTCCAGTTGATGGGCACCCTCGACCGCCCTACCGAAGGCACCGTGCGCATCCTCGGCCACGACGTCGCCACCCTGAACGACCAGCAGCTCTCGGCGGTCAGGGCGAACTGGATCGGCTTCATCTTCCAGCAGTTCTTCCTCACCACGCACATGACGGCGGTGCAGAACGTCGCGAACGGCCTGTACTACCACGGGATTCCCCGCAGAGCACGGCTACGCAAGGCGAGCGAGGCGCTCGAACGGGTCGGCCTCGGCCATCGGCTCAACCACCGACCGCAAGAACTCTCCGGCGGCGAACGCCAGCGGGTCGCGATCGCTCGTGCGCTGGTCGCCAGGCCGGCCATCGTGCTGGCCGACGAGCCCACCGGTGCGCTGGACTCGCGGTCGGGTGAGACCGTCATCGAGCTGCTGCACGAACTGCACGCCGAGGGCACCACCATCACCGTCATCACCCACGATCTCGGCGTCGCCCGCTCGTTCCACCGCCAGGTGGAGATCCTCGACGGGGAGATCCGCTCTGACAGCGGCGCGGTGGTGAGGATCGCGTGAACGACAGGCTCCCCACCCTCGCTCCACCGCTGCCGCGTACCGCCCGGCTCGGCGCGGCCGACGTGATCGGCCTCGGGGTGCTCGGCGTCCGCGGTCGGCCGCTGCGAGCGGTACTGTCCGCGCTCGGTATCGCGATCGGGATCGCCGCGATGGTCGCGGTGCTGGGTCTCGGCGCCGCCAGCCAGGCTCGGTTGCACGACAAGATCGCCCGCCTCGGCACCAACCTGCTGACCGTCTCGCCGGGCCACGACCTGCTCGGCAACGAATCCGCACTGCCGGACGAGTCTGTTGGCATGGTCACGCGGATCGGCCCGGTCCAATCCGCGACCGCCACCGGCGATGTCACGGGTGCGACCGTCAGACGCACCGACAAGATAGACCCGCGCGAGACCCAGGGCATCGCCGTCGTGGCAGCCCGGCTGGACCTGCTGCAGACCCTGGGTGGGAGCCTGGCCAGCGGTACCTGGCTGAGCCAGCCCACAGGCCGGTACCCGACCGTCGTACTCGGCTCGACCACTGCGAAGCGGCTCGGCATCGACCGCCCGGGACACCAGGTCTTCATCTCCGGCCAATGGTTCACCGTGATCGGCGTCCTGGAACCGGTCGAGCTCGCCACGGAGATCAACGCCTCGGCCCTGGTCGGCTGGGACGTGGCCACACAACGCCTCGGCTTCGACGGCCACCCGACCCGCATCTACACCCGGTCCCACGAGGAGTCCGTGGACGCCGTGCGCGCCGTCCTGGCCCGCACGGTCAACCCGCAGGACCCGAGCGCCGTCAATGTGAGCCGCCCGTCGGACGCGCTCATGGCGCAACTGGCCGCGAAGGACACCTTCACCAGCCTGCTGATCGGCCTCGGAGCGGTATCCCTGCTCGTCGGCGGTGTCGGTGTGGCCAACACCATGATCATCTCCGTGCTGGAACGCCGCCAGGAAATCGGACTACGCCGCGCCCTCGGCGCCCGACGTCGGCAGATCCTGGTGCAGTTCCTCACCGAGGCCGTCGTGCTGTCCGGGATGGGCGGCCTCGCCGGAGTCGTGCTGGGCCTAAGTGTCGTCATCATCTACGCCACGTCCCAAGGCTGGCCCCCGGTCGTGCCGCTGACCGCGATCGCCGGCGGTGTCGCCGCGTCGGTGGGCATCGGCGCGATCGCCGGTCTCTACCCGGCCACCCGCGCGTCCCGCCTTCCACCCACCGAAGCCCTTGCCACTGGCTGACTCCCAGGTTGCGACGTGGTGGCGTGTCAAAACCCGATAACTGGCAATGCGGTCGCGATGGGCCAGGCGACGAGCAGCGATCCCACGATCGAGATCAGCCACGCCGGCGCCGAAAATCTGTGCAGTACGGCGCTCCAGATGGCCTGCCACAGCAGCAGTACCGCGATCAATGGCACGACAAGCAGCAAGAACCCCGACGCGAGTCCGACGATCGCCGCGAAGGTCATCGTGGCCACCGCCACCGCCGAGACGGTCAGGACACCGATGCTGTTCGCCCCGGCGACGCAGCTCGGCGGCATACGCCAGGACAGCGAAGCCGGCCCACACGACCGCGAGTAGCCACCACCGGGCACCGACGGGCACGGCGTTGGTCAGGCCGAGTTGAAGCGGGACCGCGATCGTCATGGCGGCGTAGCCGATGAGGACGGGTGCGGCGACGGCGAGCCGGAGCCTGCCGTGCCGAGTGATCGGAGCGGCAGCCGAGAAGGTGCCCGCGCGCCAGCGGTGATACCCCAGCATCGCGAGCTCCGGCGGTGCTCGTGAACCCGACGATATAGCCGCCCAGCGCCAGCGGCAGGCGGGTGGTTGGCGCGATCGGTGCCACCAGCATGGCCACGACGGCGGCCACCGCCGCGACGGCCACGATGCGGCCGACCTGCGGCGGCGAGCCGCGGCCACCGCGGCGGACTGTCGCCGAGCAGAATCCGCGCGAGGGGGTAGAGCCCCACGAGGAACGACAGCATTAGCAGTGCGGCCGCGCTCAGGCGACGCATCGGCGACGGTATCGGGCGTTTGTCGGCCGGTCGTCCGCCGAAGCTGTCGTCCAGCCAGGTGACGACCTCGCGGTGGGTACGCGGCGCGTACAGAATGGAGATGTGCTCGACGTAGGGTACGAACACCGCCGCGCGGCCAGGACCACCTTGCTCGATGGCGCGCTCGGCCGCGGCACGCATGCCGGCGAACTCCGCGCCGCCCACGAGCAGGAGCAACCGCGTCGGGCGATCCGGCGGCAGGTGCGAGGAGTCCGGCAGCGACACCGCGACCGTGGCCCCCACCTCGGGGTGCGCCAACGCGTACCTGGTGGCAATCGTCGCTCCCATCGAGTGCCCGACGACCGCGACCCGGGACGGGTCGACACCCGGCAGCCCCGCAGGTGGGCCATCGCGACGTCGAGGTCACGCTGCGAGCACCGCCGCGGAGGCGTCGGTACTCGCCGCACCGTCAGGCAGCGGGCGGGTGTTGGTGCCGTGCCCGGAGAAGTCCAGCAGCACCACCACATAGCCCCGCGCCGCCAGAGTGTCGCCGAACTGGGCCATCAGCCTCGCCGAACCGGCGAAGCCGTGGGCGACCACCACTCCCGGTCGGCGTTCGCCCGCCGCTGCATCGGCCGGGTGGACCTCGTCGAGCGGCACACCGCCGACCACGACGTGACGACGGCTCAGGTCGCCAGCGGTACCGGCCAGAATCCAGACGCCCACGCCAGTCGCCGCGACTGCGATCAGCGCCCCAACAACTGCCGCACGGAATCGGATCCCACCAATCGGCGACCGTTGCACGAAGACCATGCACGACCGTAGCGACAGTCGGCACCCTGCGCTCTCTCCATCGCGATGGCCCGTAGCGTGTCGATCCGGCCGGCGCGGGCGGCGGGTAGTGCCGAGCCGAGGACTACGACCACGAAGGCCGACGACCGGAGCGCCCGGGTACGCGCCCAGCTCAGCGGCTTCCCCTCCCCGAACCGGACTGTTCCGGAAGTGGCGCCCAAACCGGACGGCCGATGCAGCCATTTCCCCGACAGTTCACGCCGTTGATTCGGGCATCTCTTGCGAGACGCGGCACATGGGCGGGGCCTCAGGCTGATGCGTCACAGTTGGCGTCCCGCCGGAGACGAGCGCAGATCTCTTGCAATCAGCCTGCGTGGTTTCGGATGGGATCCGCGGGCGTGTGACTCGCGGATCCCATCCGAATTGGGCGGTGGCTAGCTGGCGCTGGCGCCAGCGGCCGTGCGTGGAACGCCGCGTTGCGAACGTCGCCGCAGCGCGAGGGCAGTGCCGCCCGTGAGCATCGCTCCGAGCGCCGCGGCCAGCCCCATCTGCGTGATCTCCGAACCACGGTCATCGACGGGCACTTCGATCTCCTTGACCACGACGGTGCCCGGCGTAGTCGGCGCGGTGTTTGCGCAGTCGCAGATGGGCTGGGCCGCTGCAGGCAGCGACGCCGTTCCCAGGAGAAACGCGACCGCCCCGGCCGTTGCTAGCCCGCTGGCGATGTGGCGTGAAATGTGCTTCATGAGCTGCCTCCTCAGGCGTGATCTCCGATGTGCCCAACACTCCGCCCCGCGGTGCCCGCACCACATCGAGGAGCAACCCTCAGATCGGCGCCTCGGCCCCTTATGCCTGTTCGCTTACCGGCTCGGCCGGCGCTGTACGGCCCCCAGGGAGCGGGAAGTTGGCCGCGAGGTTTCGCCTGCCGGGTAGCGATCAGGGGCGGTCACAGTGGGAGACTGGCCGGGTGGCGGTCAGCGCCGAACTGGGTCGCCCGCGGCCGGTCGGGCGCGTCGACGAGGTGGCGGGCGTGGTGGGTCTCGCCCGTGAGGCTGCCGGTGGTCACTCGGGAGCGCTGCTGGTGTCCGGCGAGGCCGGGGTCGGAAAGACAGCTCTGGTGCGGGAGGCGTGCTCGCAGGTCGGGGACGTTGCTGAGGTCCTGTGGGCGCCGTGCCTACCGTTGACCTCGTTGGCCGTCCCGTTCCTTCCGCTGACGTCGGCGCTGCGGGAGTGGGCCGCGGGCCGCGGCGTCCCCGTGCCGGTGATGCGCCTGTCCAGTGACCGTGCAGCGGGCGACGGCCCGGTGGAGTTCGACGCGTGGCTCGACGATCTGTGCCGCACGCGCCCGGTGGTGCTTGCAGTGGACGATCTGCACTGGGCTGACCAGAGCACGCTCGATGTGCTGATGTACGTGATCGCGGGGCTGGCCGGCCGGCGCCTTGCCGTCGTGACGACGGTACGTACCGGCGAGGTCGGGGAGGGGCACCCGCTGCGGCGGTGGCTGGCTGACGTACGCCGGCTGCCTGGGGTTGGCGAGCTCCGGCTCGGCCGGCTGGATCGCGTGGCGACGGCGGCGCAGATGGCCGGGCTGCTGGGACGACCGCCGCATCAGAGCCTGGTCGATGCGGTGTTCGCCCGCACGCACGGCAATGCGTATATGACGACGCTGCTGGTCCAGCGCTTGCAACCGGATGCCCGGTCCCTACCGGCCGGGTTGCCGACCGAGTTGCGGGACGCCGCGGCCAATGCCTGGCACGGTCTGTCGGCGCCGGCGCGCGAGCTGACCCGGCTGATCGCCGTGGCGGGTCACCCGCAGCGCGCGGACCAGCTTGGTGAGGTCGCGCGCGCGACGGGGATCACCGGCGACCTGGTTCGGCTGTTGCGTGAGGCCGTCGATGGCGCGGTCCTGGAGGTTGGTGCTGACGGTGGGTATTGGTTCGTGCACCCGCTTCTGGCGGAGGTGCTGGTGGAGGGTCTGCTTCCGGAGGAGCGACGGAGCCTGCATGCGGCGTTCGCGGCGGTGTTGGCTTCGGGCGATGTCCCGGTTGAGCGGCTCGGTGTCGAGCAGGCGGTTGATCTCGCCGATCACCACCACCGCGCGGGACACCCGGTGGAGGCCCTCGAGTGGGCGTTGCGAGGCGCTGAGGCGGCAGGGCACGCGGGCGGCGCGACGGAGATGCTTCGGCTGCTGCGCCGGGCGCTGGAGCTCCGCGATGTTGTGCCGGACGCGGCGTCTCCCGGATCGACCTGCTGCAACGGATTCGCGCGGCGGCGGAGCGGGCTGGCGCGCACGAAGAGGAGCTGGCCGCGGTCGAGGATCTGCGTGCGCTTGTCGACAGCGACTCGCAGCCGCTGCTGGCCGCCGAACTGCTCGTGCGCCGGAGGGAACTCCGGCTCTCCACCGGTCGGGAGTTTGCCAGCCTGGCCAACATACGGGAGGCGGTGCGGCTCGCGCCTACGCACCCGGAGAGTGCCGTCCACGCGTGGGCTATGGGAGAGCTGGCGCACGCCGAGTTGTGGCACGGCGTGGTCCGGGGCACGCGACGGCCGAGGAGGCGGTTCGGCTCGCGCGGCGGTCCGACTCGCCCAAGGCACTGTCGCTACGCGCTGACGGCGAAAGCCATGTCGCGGACCTTCATGGAGGACGGTGGCGGTATGGCGGAAGCGGAGGAGGCGCAGGCAGCGGCCGCGCAGGCCGGGGACTTCTGGGCGTTCGTCCATGCCACCCTGTGGTGGGGCAACTGCCTCGACGGGACGGCGAGCCCGCAGGTGAGCGGGATTTGGCGGCAGGGCCGCGAATGGATGGTCGCGCTGGGTGCGCCGCACAGCCTATGTGGCATGGCTGTCCTCGTGTGAGGCCGTCGGGCTCCTCCAGATGGGAGATTGGCGCGCTTGCGTCGATCGGTTGCGGGTGGCGCTGGGGTCGACGCCCGGACCTCTGGCGGACACGAACGCCCGGCTGAGAGCGGCTCAGCTCGCCATACGGCAAGGCCGGTTGGGGGAGGCCGCGGCGCACCTCGCGCGCGCCGAGGAGCTGTTCGCCGAGCGCTCCGCGTTCCTCGCCCTGAACTTCGACGCGGTCCGGGCCGAGCTGGCGCTGGCTGTCGGCGACACCGAGCTGGCCATCACGGTCGCGCTGGCGGGCGTGGAGGGAGAAGGGCTTCTGCCTGACGAGGCCGACCGGCTCCTCCCGTTCGCGGCGCGAGCGGCCGCCGACCAGGCGCAGGTGCTCCGCGACCGCGGTGAGGACCCGGCGCCTGCGGTGTCCCGGCTGCGTGACATCCAGCGTCGATACCCAACCATCCCCGAGGAGCCTGGACCCGGGACCATGTACAAATCACAGGTCCGCGCTCTCCAAGCGCTGTACGACGCCGAGGTGCTACGCAGCCTGGCCGACGAGGACGCGGCCACCGCGTGGAACCTGGCGGCCGAAGCGTGCGCCGAGGGAGAACTTCGCTGGGACGAGGCGTACGCGTGGTGGCGGGCTGCCGAGGCTGCGCACGAACGGCCGACCCGGGACGATGCTCTGCGCCGCGCGTACGCGCTGGCCGTCGACCTGGAGGCGGCGCCGCTGCTGGCGGACATCGAGTCGCTTGCGCGCGCCGCACGGGTGTCGCTGGCTTCGGTTGCGCACAGCGAGGCAGCCAGGCCATTGCCCGGCCTAACCCGCCGGGAACGGGAGATCTTGGCCTATGTCGTCGCGGGGCGAACGTACGGCGAGATCGCCAAGGAACTCTACGTCAGCGAGAAGACCGTGAGCGTGCACATCTCGAACATGCTGCGCAAGACCGGGACGTCGAGTCGCGTCGAGCTGGCCCAGCTGGCCCGCCGGTTGACCGACTTGGATGCCGGGCCGGAACCATCTGACCGCCAGTGAGGCCTTGTGCGCACGGCCAGCCTAGGAGCGCTGTAGAGCAGCACCGGCTTCTCCGGGAGTAACGAACTTTCAGGTAGCGCATCACGTCACCCCGGCCAGGCGTCCGAGAACGTGAGCCGGCTCCAAGTCCCACCCGGTGGCACGCGGGCCGCTCCAGTTGATGCCCAGCAACAGCCCGTCCTGTTCGTAGCCTGGCACCCACCGGTCCCGCCACTCAACCAGGTCGATGCCGACCGGCGCGAACCCCGCGTACGCCGGCACGTTCGTGATGATGCGCCGCACCCGGCCCTCGCTGGACCAGAACGGCATCGCCCGCTGCCCCGATTCGGTCCGCGGAGCGGGAATGCCGCCTGCGTCACGCACCGTCCACACCCGGCCGGTCCGTACTACGTCGCGGAAGAACACCGCCGTCTGCGCGCCCGCCTGACTCACCGCGACCCACCCCGCGAACTGCGCCGATCTCCGCCGCCAACTGTCACGTGGTCGACCTGCGCGCCGCGTTCGGCCAGCTCACGGACGTCCCGGTAGGACAGCCCGAACCGCACGTACCAGCGTACTGCCAGGACGATCGCCTGCGGTGAGAACCGGAAGCCAGCGAGCGCTGCGGTGTTGTCGTACCCGGGGTGTTCGATATTGATCCGTATGGGTGTGGTGCGCTACGCATCGTGAGCTTCGTTGGGCCGTTGACTTCCGTGGTGGATGTTGGCCACGTGGTGAGGTTCAGATGTGTTTGCGCACGTCAGTAGGGTGTGATTCCAATTCGCTTTACAAGTTTGGATGTTTCCTCGTAGGGTTTGAAGGCTTCCTTGCGCGAGTAGACGGCGACTTATGCTGCCGAGTTGCACCGGCGGCTGGTCAGGCCTGCTGCGTGTTGTTGACAGGTTCGGTCTGAAACGGGGGCACCAGTTGGCGCATGTGAGCATGTCCACGCAACGTAACGGTGTTGCCCGATTAGCTCGTGTGGGGTTGGCGGGGATCCTGGCGGCGCCGCTGCTCGCTATCCCGGCATCGGCGGCGCCTTCGGCGGCGCTGGCGACGGATTGTGTCGGTGCGCTGCAGTCGGAGGGTTCGGCGCTGGTGGAGGCGGCGCGGTGCGGCGGTCCGGTCCAGATCGCGGGTTTGACGTCGGAGACGGTCCAGGCGCGGGCGTTGCCGTCGGGTGTGGTGGAGGCGACGGTGTCCGCGGGGGTGGCGCGGGTCCGCCGTGGCGAGGGCTGGGTTCCGCTGGATCTGACCCTGCGTCGCGTCGCGGGCGGAAATGTCGTGCCGGCTGCGCACCCGAATGACCTGGTGCTCACAGGAGGCGGGGCAGAGGGAACCCACGACCTGGCGGCTGTCGGTCGGGGCGCGGATCGGGTGGCGATGCGCTGGACGGGCGCGCTTGCGGCGCCGACGCTGGATGGCCCGAGGGCGACCTACGCCGAGGCGCTGCCCGGCGTGGACCTGGTGATCGAGGCGACCCCGGAGGGCTTCGAGCAGTTCCTGGTGGTGAAGTCCCGCGCGGCGGTCAGCGAGGTGGGGCGGATCCCGCTGCCGCTGGTGGGTGCGAATGTTGCGTCGCAACAGATCGAGGCCGATGGCGCGGTGAACCTGCGCGCCTCCGACGGCCGGATGATCGCTCGGGTGTCGCCCGCGTTGATGTGGGACTCGAGCCCGGCCAAGCCCACCGGCGAACCGGGCCGCTCGACTGTGGTCCGGCCGAAGCTGGCGGCGCCGGGTGTGGCCCGCGCCGCAACCACGCCGGCCGGTCTGGCGCTGGTGCCTGACGCGGCCTGGATGCTCGACAGCGCGACTGAGTTCCCGGTGGTGATCGACCCGGTGGTGACGCCGGTGTCCTCCACGTTCAGCACCTCGGTGATGCAGGGCACACCACGGACCTGTCGACGACGGGCGACCTGTGGCTCGGGGCCACAGCCGAGGCGACCCCGCGGTTGGCGCGGGCGTTCGTGCATTGGCCGGCGGCGACGTTCGTCGGCAAGCAGATCGTGTCGGCGAGCGCGCACTTCTACAACTTCTACTCCGGGGCCTGCGCCGCACGTTCCTGGGAGATCTGGGCGACCACGCCGGCCTCGACGGCGACCCGCTGGGAGGCGCAGCCGCAATGGTTGGACGGGGACCCGGCCGTTGCCGGCGATCAGCCGTTGGGCACGTCCACCCAGACGGCGGGCTACGACTCCTCATGCGGCGACGGCTGGGTGTCCATCGACGCGAAGCGGTTC
>CAVUDJ010000014.1:0-9065 GCA_963740215.1 uncultured Actinomycetota bacterium | reverse complement strand
CTGCCACAGCCGGGAGACACGCGCTGACCTGCGCGTATCTCCACATATGTGACGACAGCCCGCCGATGTAGTAAAGCTAACGCATGATTCCGGACGGAACCAGCGGAAAGCGGCGGCCAGTTTGGGTGACCGTGGCGTGGCTGGCGTCACCGGCGGTGTTGGTCGTTGTCTTCGCGATCGTCTGGGTGGTGCGTGGAACCGAGCCAGCCCGGTACGTCGACTCGCCTGACTCTTCTTCGGGTGGCCAGGCGCGCGTGTGCGTCCAGCGTGCGGACGAGGGCGACTACTGTGACCGGCTGGCGAGGGAGTGGGCTGGCCGGTCCAGCATGACGAGGGACGACAGCGTCACAGCGCAGCACTCTGCCGAGGCGATCGAGCGTCACCTGGTCACTCGCCGGCTGGCCGGGTGCACCGCGTCGTGCGCCAACACCCTCCCCAGCGCTGGCGAGATCCGCGCGTGGCTGGTCGACGCAGGTCACGACAATGCCGTCGCCCGCATCGCGACCGAGGACGATCCCGCCCCCGCCGGGAGCATCGTGTATGCCGTCCGTATCGGATCGGCCTGCGTCGTCGGACACCTGAGCACCTCGGGATCCACCGCACGCGCCTTGGTGCTGGGCAGGTTGCCGAACGGCGACTGCCTCAAGAGTTAAGCCTGCTGAGTTATCTCGATTTATAGGACAGCGAGCTGTATGTAAGGTACATCTATCGCATGAACTCAAACGAAGGCATCGTCAAGCTTCGGCTCGCTTGGCCTGTAGCGGCGTGGCTGGCACTGCCGTTGGCCTTCGTGATCCTGTGGGTTGCGATCGGCCTCGACTCGGCGCCGACCGGTGACGACCCCGGCTGCCATCAGGTCACAGCCAGCGACGATCACTGCGACCGGCTGACGAGGAACCGCTCCGTTCCGGGCGCGCACGACGCGAATCCGCCCGGCGAGTCGCTGCCGAGATCGAGCGCGACCTCACCACTCGCCGCTGGGCCGGTGCAGCCCGCAGTGCTCGTTCGGTGCGGTAGCCCCGCCGGGTGCCGACGAGATCCGCACCTGACTCGTCGAAGCGGGTCACGAGGGCGCCGTCGTCCGGACCGCGACCGTGGACGATCGGCGCCTGCCGGAAGCGTCGTGTACGCCGTGCGTACCGGCTCCGTTTGCGTCGTAGGGCACCTGCATGACGTCGAAGCTGCCGCGAGGCGTACGTGCTGGGTACGCTGCCCGGCGGTAGCTGCACCGTCGCCTAGGCCGTGTCACCGCCGACCCGCGCCACCCGGATCCGGCCTATGACGGCTCCGAGGCGGGCACTGGTCCAGACTGTGGTGCGATCGTGGAGTCTGACTCAATGCCGGTGACTTAACCCATCGGTGTCGATGAGCGGTCGGGGTTTGGCGGTATCAGGCGCCTGGCTTCAGGCCCATCGTCCCGAGAGTTGGGTTTCGTCCCTGACGGATGCGTGGCAGTGAGTGCTGTATCAGCCGCAGGCGTCCGTCCATTATCGACTAGTCAGGGAAGGTAACCCTACGTCGCGGATCGTAGCGTTACCTTCCCCAACTAATCCAATATGGACACCTGGTGGTGCCCAGTGAGAGCCGCCAGCGAGCCCCGCGACCCAGGCAACTGTCGGGGAAATGGCGGCATCCTGCGCCCGGTTTCAGGACCACTGCCCCGACAGTCCGTTTCCCCGGCGGGGCCAGCGCCAGCGAAGCGGCTATCCGGGCTGGCCGACCAGCTCAGTCCTCAGCTCACCGCTTTCTTCACGAGCGCGCCGATCCTTGCCTCGTCGGCGGCAGTCAACTCCGTCAGAGCGAAGGAGGTCGGCCACATGGCGCCTTCGTCCAGGTTCGCCACGTCGTTGAAGCCGAACGTCGCGTACCTCGACTTGAACTTTTGCGCGCTCTGGAAGAAGCAGACGACCTTGCCGTCCTTGGCATACGCGGGCATCCCGTACCAGAGTTTCGGCGAGAGGCCTGGCGCGCTGGCTTTGATGACGGCATGGATCCGCTCGCCCATGGCGCGATCCGGTTCCGGCATCTCGGCGATCTTCGCGAGCACGTCGCTTTCCCCGTCCGCCTTCTGCGCGCGGGAGCCGCGGCGCGCGGCCTTCTTCAGCTCTTGGGCGTGGTCCTTCATCGCGGCTCGTTCCTCGGCCGTGAATCCCTCGAACGTCTTGTCGGACTTCTGCGTGTCGTTCATTGCAGGTTTCCTCCCCTACGAGTCTTGGTGGGGACGACCCTCATGCTAGAGAGCCCGCTGCGGCGGCCGCTTCTCCGAAACTGACCGGTCGATACGCCGGCCTAGGCGAACGGGGTGAGGTCGATCGTGCGCACCAGGCGGTACGCGACGGGCCGGAAGCCCCATCGCGGCCAGAATCGGGACGCCAGCAGGTTCGTGGTGCGCCAGTCCGCGACAGCGTGCTTGGCTCCGCGCGCCCTGGCGTCGGCGATGAAGGCCGACACCAGCGCTGTGCCGACCCCGCCCCCGCGCGACTCGGGCGGGACGGCGGCCACCCGCAGCTCGACGGCTCCAGGCGGCGCGAGGAGCCCTTCCGCGTCCTCGCTGAGCAGGAAGCCCGCCGGTACGCCGTCGCGCCGCGCCAGGAAGCAGCGGGTCTCCTCGGACGCGAGTACCTCGACCCACGCCTCACGCAACTGTTCGTGCCAGGCTTCCGTCGCCCGGCTGAACACGGGCGAGAGTTCCTGGTGCCGGGTGATGAGGTCGCGGAACTGCACGACGTCGTCGAGCACCTCGGGGCCGACCTCGGCGACGGTCATGCCGTCCGGCACGGCCGGCTCGGTCATCGCGGCGACCTCGGCGTGTGCGTAGGCCTGCTGGCGCCCGAATGACAGGTTGAACCACGGAGTCTCAGCGTCGCCGGCCGGCACCGTGACCGTGTGGGTGACCACGCCGTCGGCGACCCACCCCTCGGCCAGCGCCGCGTACAGGTCGGCGATGTCGGCCGCGTGCTCCGGCACTGCCAGGACGGATCCGAAACCAGCCGTGGATCCTCCCAGCACGGCAGTGATCCGCCCGGACCGGCGAGCCACCGGCCCACCGACCAGCCCGGCGGCGGCCGATGCGGCGGCGTCCGGCGGCGCCCACGGCACGGCCTGCGCCACCAGCGCGCGAAGGGCGTCCAGGTCCGCGGCGTCCGCGGTCCCGATCTCCACGGTCATGGCGCTAGCCTCGCGCGCGCTGGTCAATGAGACAACCGCTTTGACGCGCACCCCGAAACGGACTTGCGGGACAAACTGGGGCGACGGCGCCCGTTGTAGGCACGGCTTCCCGGAATGTCTGTTCTCCGAGATCGGGGTCGGCACCCCGCCCCGTGTCTACGGAGCGTCGGCGGTCGCGTACCGTCGTCAGGCGTGTACCGGTTCCTGTTCCGGCCGAAGTGGCTGCTCTTCTTCGCGGGATGCGTCGCGCTGGCGGTGGTGTTCGTCAACCTCGGCCTGTGGCAGCTCGATCGGCTCGACCAGCGACACGCCCAGAACGACCGGGTCACGGCAGCCAGGAACTCCGAGCCCGCGCCGGTCGCGGACGCGCTGAGCACGGATCGCGCGCCGACCAGGCAGCAGCTGTTCCGCCGTGTCGAGGCGACCGGTCGTTACGACGCCGAGCACGAGTACCTGGTCCGCGGCCGCACCGTCGGTAACCGCACCGGCCTCCTCGTCCTCACCCCGCTCGCCACCACCGGCGGCAGGACCCTGCTGGTGGTGCGGGGCTGGGTGGCGGCCAGTGCGCAGGGCGCCCAGGCCGCGCCGGACCTGCCGGAGCCGCCGTCCGGCGAGGTCACCGTGGTCGGCCGGGTGCGCGCGCCCGAGTCGGGTGGCACGGCCGAGACCAGGATCGGTCGGTACCGCACGGTAAAGCAGATCAACGTCGCCACCCTCGCGCGCGACCTCGACCAGCCGACGTACCGGGGCTACGTCGAGTCGATCGAGGCGCCGGACGGGCTGGTCGCGATCCCTGAGCCGCCAGTCGAGGAGGGTCCGCACCTGGCGTACGCGGTGCAGTGGTTCCTCTTCGCCGGGCTCCTCTTCGTCGGCTACTGGATCTACGCGCGGCGCGAGGTGCAGCAGCACGCAATTCCGCTGGACGAACAAAGCACGGTGGAGGCGGAACCGGACTCGGACCCCGCGAACCAACGCTGAACTGTACAAATACGCGCGCTTCCTGGGAACGACGCCCGCGGGGCCGTTGACAAACCACGCCGCCCGGTGTTGTCTCCTGTCCGGTTAGGAAGGTTTCCTATTAGTTAGGACGTCTTTCAACCACGCGAACCCCGCGCCCCCACGCACCGGTCTCGGTCGTGGCGACCGGCGGTCGCCGACACCGGCGGCGGGGACGGGCAGGCCCGCACGCCTGTTCCGCCCCCGCCGACCGGCTGTTCTGGGCCGCCGCACCCCTCAAAGGGACAAACCGCAGGTCGAGCGGCGATTCCAGGGTCGCACGACTACGTCGCGCCCGAAGCCGTTCAGGCCCAGGCCGGACTACTCACTCGATTCAGACACCACAAAAGTTGTAAATCGGGGTAGATGCGGTATATCGGTATGTCAGTACCCGAGCGTCACAACGTCCAGGTACACCGCCCCCTCCGGAAAGAGGTTCATTCATGACTTCGTTCCACCGCTTATCCCGCGCCGGTGCCGCGCTGACCCTGGTCGCTGGCCTGGCTGTCGCGTCGTCGGCCGAGGCAGCCGAGCCCGCGCCGCTCGGAGTCGGCGCCGTACGCACCGTCGCCTCCGGGTTCAGCCTCCCGTGGAGCCTCGCGATCCTGCCCGACCAGTCGGCGCTGGTCTCGGAGCGCGACTCGTTCAACATCATCCGGGTGACGCCGCAGGGCGCGAAGACCACGATCGGCAAGGTCTCCGGCGTCTCCGGGACGGGTGGCGAGGGCGGCCTGCTCGGGCTCGCCATCTCGTCGAACTTCGCCAGCGACCACTGGCTGTACGTGTACCACACGTCCTCCAGCGACAACCGGATCGTCCGCATCAAATACGAGAACAACAAGCTCGGCACCAAGGAAACCCTCGTCACGGGTATCCCGCGCAGCCGGTTCCACAATGGAGGTCGGATCACGTTCGGGCCGGACGGCAACCTGTACGCCGGCACCGGCGACGCGCAGGACACGTCGAACGCCCAGGACCGCGGCTCTCTCGGCGGCAAGATCCTGCGAGTCACGCCGACCGGCCAGCCTGCGCCCGGCAACCCCTTCAACAACCGCGTCTACAGCTACGGCCACCGCAACGTTCAGGGTCTCGCGTTCGACTCGCGCGGCCGGCTGTGGGCGTCCGAGCTCGGCGCCTCGTCGCGGGACGAGCTGAACCTGATCCGCTCCGGCGGCAACTACGGCTGGCCCAACTGCGAGGGTCCGTGCAACGACGGCCGGTTCATCAACCCCGTCCGCACGTGGGGTGTCGCCGACGCCTCGCCGAGCGGCCTGGAGATCGTCAACAACGTCGCGTACATGGCGTGCCTGCGCGGGCAACGGATGTACGAGATGACGATCAGCGGCGACTCCACCGGCTCACCGAAGACGCACTTCCGCAACACGTACGGCCGCCTGCGCTCGGTGGAGCGCACCGCCGACGGTGACATCTGGCTCACGACGAGCAACGGCAGCAACGACCGGGTCCTGCACGTCGACCTGACCTGACCGCAGCCGACTTGAAACGGACTTGCGGGGAAGCCGTGCCTTAACCAGGCGTCGGTGTACAAGATTGTCCCGCAAGTCCGTTTCACCTTCAGCATTCGGCGCCCGGCAGCGCTTTCCGCCCAGCGGACAACGGCCATTCCGGCCCTTGCTCGACACGACAGCCCGCGCCAGGCTCCTCGTAACCCGCCTGAGCTGCGGGAACACCACCTTCGACCCGTGACCCGAATCGTCCGGTTCAGGTCGGACAACCGTTGACAATTCCGGACTTGCGGTGATCTCATCCCGCACCAGTTAGGAAGGTTTCCTAACAGTTACCGGACGGGGACCAGCCCCCGGAGTAGCACGTGCGCCGCGACGACAGAAGAGGATCAAGCATGAAACGCACCCTCGGCCGGGCGTTCGCGCTCGGCGGCTCGCTCCTGCTGGCCGGTGGGCTACTGGTCGCCGCGGCGACCTCCAGCCACGCGGCCGACCCGCTGCTCTCGCTCAACAAGCCGACGACGACATCCTCCAACGAGAGCGGCGCGCTCAACGGGCCCAAGGCCGTGGACGGCAACGCCGCGACCCGCTGGGCATCCGCCGAAGGTAGCGATCCACAGTGGATCCGCGTCGACCTCGGCGACACCGCCAAGATCAGCCAGGTCGTCCTCAAGTGGGAGGCCGCGTACGGCAAGGCATACAAGATCCAGACGTCGAACGACGGGAACGCCTGGACCGACATCTTCTCGACGACCACCGGCAACGGCGCCACCGACGACCTCGCGGTCACCGGCACGGGACGCTTCGTCCGGATGCACGGCACCGCGCGGGGCACCGCGTACGGCTACTCGCTGTTCGAGTTCGAGGTGTACGGCACCACAGGCCCGCCGGACACCGAGAAGCCGACGCCGCCGCGCAACCTGCGGTCCACCGGCTCGACGCCGACGACGGTCTCGCTGGCCTGGGAGGCGTCCACGGACAACGTGGGCGTGACGGCGTACGACGTGTACCAGCACGGCCAGTTCGTCACCTCGGTCGCGGGCAACCAGCTCACCGCCACCGCGTCGGGGCTGACCCCGAACACCGAGTATGACTTCACGGTCTTCGCCAAGGACGCGACGCCGAACGTGTCGGACGCGAGCAACGTCGTCACCGTCAAGACGCCGCCGCAGCAGGACGACAACCAGCCGCCGACGGCACCTGGCAACCTGCGCTCGACGGGTGTCACCTCCACCAGCGTGTCGCTGGCCTGGAACGCCTCGACCGACAACATTGGCGTGGCCCGGTACGAGATCTACAACGGCGCCACCAAGGTCGGCGACTCCACAACCACCACCGCGACGATCGGCGGGCTGACGCCGAGCACGCAGTACACCTTCACGGCCAAGGCGTTCGACGCGGTGGGCAACGCCTCGCCGTCGAGCAACGCGGCCACGGCCACCACGTCGGTGCCCAGCGGCGGCGGCACCAACCCTGGCACCGTCACGCAGATCACGACCAGTACGGACGTGCCGTGGGGGCTGGCGTTCCTGCCGGACGGATCGGCGCTCTACGCCGAGCGTGACACGTTCAACGTGACCCGCGTGACCAAGGCCGGCCAGAAGACGACGGTCGGCAAGGTGCCCAACGGCTCCGGCACCGGCGGTGAGGGCGGCAACCTCGGACTCGAGGTCTCGCCGACCTTCGCGCAGGACAACTGGATCTACATCTACCACACGTCACCGAGCGACAACCGGATCGTGCGGATGAAGTACACGGGTGGCGCCCTCACCGACCACCAGGTGCTGCTCACGGGGATCCCGCGCAACCGGTTCCACAATGGAGGCCGGCTGCGGTTCGGTCCGGACGGCAAGCTCTACGCCGGCACCGGCGACGCGCAGAACGGCGCCAACGCCCAGAACCCGAACAACAAGGGCGGCAAGATCCTGCGGATCAACCCGGACGGCACGATCCCGTCGGACAACCCCGTGTCCGGCAACGCGTACTGGAGCCTCGGTCACCGCAACGTCCAGGGCCTCGCGTTCGACTCGCGCGGGCGCCTCTGGGAGGGCGAGCTGGGCAACTCCTCGCAGGACGAGCTGAACCTCATCGTCAAGGGCGGCAACTACGGCTGGCCCAACTGCGAGGGATCCTGCGGCGACGCGCGCTTCATCAACCCGAAGCGCACCTGGTCGGTGGCGTCGAACTCGCCCAGCGGTATCGCGATCGTCAAGGACGTCATCTTCATGGCGGCCCTGCGCGGCGAGCGGCTCTACCGGATGACGATCAACGGCGACTCGGTGAGCACGCCGACCGCGCACTACCAGGGCACCTACGACCGGCTCCGTACCGTCGAGCCGAGCCCGGACGGCCACCTCTGGCTCACCAGCTCCAACGGTGACAAGGACAGCACGCCGAACAACAGCAACACGAAGATCCTGCACGTCGAGCTGACCGGCGGCGGTGGCCCCACCCCTGGGTTCTCGCTGACCAGCACCGCCTACAACAACGGCGGCGCGATCCCGAACAAGTACTCGTGCGCCGGGGACGGCGGTGCCGGCAACGACATCTCGCCGCCGCTCGCCTGGACCACGGGCAACCACGCAGCCCGCAGCTGGGCCATGACGTTCATCGACCTGGCCAACGGCGGCAAGCACTGGGCGATCTGGGACATCCCGGCGTCGGTCACCTCGCTGCCTGAGGCGCTGAAGCGCGGCTACACGGTGCCGGACGTGCCAGGCGCCAAGCAGAAGGCGATGGGCAACGCGTCCGTGAACCAGCAGTTCTTCGGACCCTGCCCGCGTAGCCCGCACACGTACGAGTTCACGCTCTACGCGATCAACGTCGACACGCTGCCCGGGCTCAGCCAGAGCTCCACGGTGGCGCAGATCGAGACGGCGATGAAGGCCAACGACATCGCCAGCACCAAGCTGAGCGGCACCTCCAGCGCCGCTCCGTAAGTTCGGGGCGAGGCGGAACGGGGCGGGGCGCACCTGGGGCGTCCCGCCCCGTTCTCGCGTTCCCCCTGCGTCGAGGTGCCGGCAGATGCACGGACCCGCACAAGCGGATGGCCCCCGACCGGCCTAGGGGCCTGTCTCACGAGCGGGATCGCCATCCCCGGTTGTGATGAGATCGTGGAGTCTGGCTCGCTGATCTCACCACAACCCCGAAAATCTTCTATTCGTTACGACCGGCTGGCCGGCGAGAAGCAGGGGCTCGTCGGCACGCTCGTCAGCCCCCCGGGCCGCTTCGCTCGGGGGCTCGCGCCGCCGCCCGCGCGACCACTCCCGCACCCTCCCCGAACCGGATTGTTCCGGAAGTGGCGCCCAAACCGGACAGCCGATGCAGCCATTTCCCCGACAGTTCACACGCCGTGCCGGCGCTGGCCACACGTACCACCGATCTCTGATGGCCCTGTGTGCCGTTCTGGATCGCCCATCACGTTGTGCTGAGACT
>CAVUDJ010000013.1:0-25572 GCA_963740215.1 uncultured Actinomycetota bacterium | reverse complement strand
AGTGCTGGAGCCCCTCTGCAAATCCCCTGCAAGCCCGCGCGTCCGGTTTACAGGGTTGGCAACGCGGCGGGTGGCGTCGGCACGGCCACACCCCGCTGAGCCCGGCTGTCGCACCGGGTGCGTCAGCAGCGGATGCTGATCACCCGGGTGGGTGAGATCGACACACCGCTCGCCAGCAGCACGAAGCCACTCGCCTGGGCCTGGCCCTTGTGGAAGAGGAAGTCCAGGGCGTTGACCCGGACGGTGAAGCGGTGGCGGGCCCCGTCACACTGGAGCGGGATGCCTGCGAACTGACTCTGGTTACCGTCCTGGACCACGTAGACGAAGGACTCGAGCACGGCGCCACCCGCGGAGCAACTCGCGGTGACGGTCACGCTCACCGCCTGGCCACCGTCGAGCAGCGCGGAGTTCTTACCGATCTTGAAGGTCACGCTCTCCTGCGCGAACGCGGGGAGCGGCGTCGACACCACCGCCACCAGAGCGGCGACGAGTGCAAGGATGCGGAACAGCCTCATGGCTCCTCCCCAGGTTGACCAGTGGGCTCCGGCGGGAACCGCGCGGTACCAACCATGGTCCCACCCGGCCGCCGACCGCGTAATCGATCGGCCGGACGACTGCGGCGTGCGGCATGAACCGGAATGTCCGGCTGAGGACTCGCCAGGGGCTGCTGACAGGCGCGAACCCGACTGGCATGCGGCTGCCAGGTGTCAGCCTTCGGCTTACGGTTGGCGGCGATCAGGGCGCGGAGTCCGGGTCGGAAGCTGCCTGAGGAGGACGGTGGTCCGTCGCATCTGCTCCAGGTAGAGGCGGCACGGGCCGCATCCGGCCAGGTGGTTGTCGACACGACGCCGGGCCAGCTTGTCGAGGGCGCCTTCGAGGTAGTCGGTGAGGAGCTCGACGACGTCGACGCAGCGCAGCAGCGCGGTCGTGACCTGCCGGCGCGCACGGCGGAACTTCGCCAGTGCCATCTCGACCCCGCGAGCCTCCGCCGGCACGAGGCTGGAGAGCGGTGCCTGGCGGCGGCGGGACAGCAGCACCGACACCACGACGACGGCCGCGGTGATCATCCAACCCGACGCGTGGACCCCGAAACGCTCGCTGACCAGGCCGAACACCAGCGCGAACGGAAGGAACGCGATCCACGACAACGCGCCCACCCCGGACGCCACACCGGCTCGGATGGTCGAGGGAACGGCGTCGTGCAACTGCTGCGTGACGTGGATGCTGATGACGACGAGCACCAGGGCGAGCACGACCTGCGCCACGGTGACGACCGCCGGGTGAGTCCTGACGTTCAGCGCCAGGCTGCTCAGCACCATCAGCGACAGCGCGGCACGCAGGACCATCGGGCGGCCGAACCGCACCCTTCCGGCGAGAAGACCGCCGAGCCCGAACGTCGACATCAGCGCGGCCCAGTACGGCCCGTACAGCACGGCGGGTGCGGAGAGGGCGACCAGCCACAGCGGCCCGAACTCGAAGACCACCTGCATCAGGACCGCCGTCATCACCGCGACGGCGACGATCGGGCGCAGCAGGTCACCGGTGGCGAGAGTCCGGTACGTCACCGACAGCTGGCTACGCAGCGACGGCGTGTCCTCGACCTTGTGCAACTTGGGTTCGGCGAACCTCAGGAAGGCGAGGATGGCGAGAACGGAGAACGGAATGCTCAGGAAGTACGTCACGCGAGGCGTCAGGAGGCCTGCGATCCAGCCACCGGCCAGTGAGCTGGTGACCAGCGCGACGCTCTCGATCAGCCGGACCCGGCCGATGCGGGTCGCGAACGCACCGCTGCCGCCGGTCTCCTCCAGCACGGTGTCGTAGAGCATCGCGTCGAGCGTCCCGGAGTACATCGCGAAGTACACGCCCAGCGCGAGCGTGCTCAGGATGTAGGTGAGGACGTTGGTGCTCAGCCCGCCGAAGAGCGAGCAGGCCAGCAAGGCGACCGTGGCCACGACGAGCGTTCCACGGCGGCTCCACCGGTCGGCGAGGATCCCCGAGGGGACCTCGACGATCGGCACGACGGCGGCGTAGGCCGCGGCCATCACCCCGATCGTGGCCGGGTCGAAGCCGATCTCGCTCATGAACAGCTTCTCGACCGGCACCCACAGGATGAATCCCTGCAGGAACACCGCCACGTGCAGCGGCAGCAGCCGCCGGTGCAACGAGCGGAGCGAACCGGAGACCTCTGAGATGACGTCCACTGGAGTACTCATGCCTCGTCAGTGACGCGAGCGCTCCATGCGTTACAGCCAGGATCAGAGATCAGCCGGCGCGCCAGTCGCGGAACGCGTCCAGCAACCGCTGGCGCCGGTCCTCGCTGACGCTGTCGGCCGGCAGGCCGCCGAGGGTCTGCACCGTCACGCGTACCTGGTCGAGGTAGCTGTCGCACCCGTCGCACGCGGCAAGGTGCTCGACGACGCGCTGCTCGGTCTCCGTGTCGAGGTCGCCCTCCAGGTACGCGGTGACGAGCTCCACGAACTCGTCGCACTTGAGGTCGCTCATCGGCGGGCACCTTCGTCGGCGGTGAAGTAGCTCTCCAGGTCGGCGCGGACGGCGGCGCGGGCGCGGTGGAGCAGCACTCGCTGGTTGGCGGCCGAGACCTCCAGCGCGGCGCAGACCTCTTCGGCGCTGTAGCCCTCGATGTCGCGCAGCGTGATAACGATGCGCTGTCGATCCGGCAGCCGCGCGACGGCCTCCTCGATCCGGGCTTGCAGTTGCCGGGACTCGACCTCGGTCTCCACCGACGGCCACTGCGGCGGAAAGTCCTTCCAGTGACCTTCATACGGGTCGTCCGGTCCCCGGAACCGCGCCGGGTCCACCGTCGGACCGGTGTCGTCCGGTGTCAGATCGGTCATGGGCATCGTTCGCTTGTCCTTGGCTCCGCGAGACTTCGCGGTGTTGATCATGATGCGGTAGACCCAGGTGCGCAGGGACGATCGCCCTTCGAACCGGTCGACACCGCGGATCACCGCCACCCAAGTGTCCTGCACCACGTCCTCCGCCGACTCCCGCGTCGAGACGTATGCCCGTGCGGCCCGCAACAGCCCGCTCGACCATGCGTCCAGGACCAGGGCGAACATCGCCTCGTCACCGGCTCTCAGGCGCGCCACGATCGCTTCGTCGGACGGCAGCGCCGAGGCATGGTCACGCCCGTCTCCGGCTGGTCCCACATCCGCCTCCCGTGACTGCCACCGGTTCCGACCCTAGCTGGCGCGGGCCGCGCTGTAACGATCGCGGCGCTCCGGAGACCAACCCATGTGCCCGATACGAGGGCGCCAGCCAGTACGTGGCGGGCACGCCGCCACGACGACACGAGGGAGACTCACCGTGAATAAGTCCAGTGTGGATGTTCGCTCGCGCCGACCGCTGCTGAAGCGGCCGGTCGTACGGGTGGTGCTCGCACTCGTCGCGCTCCTGTTCCTGATCGCCCTCCCCGTGTTCGAGCCGTGGACGCTGTGGATCAACAAGACCGTCACCGAGGTGGCTCCCGACGGAGCCGCACCGCCGACCGAGCTGGCACGGGGCGATCTGATCAGCCACGAGCACGCGACCACCGGCACGGCGCGTCTCCTGCGCACGGCAGACGGTTCCCACGTGCTGCGCCTGGAGAACCTCGACACCAGCAGCGGGCCTGACCTGAAGGTCCTGCTCTCGGACGCCGACGTCATTCCTGGTCGCGCAGGCTGGCCCCTGTTCGACGACGGGAAGAACCTGAACCTCGGTGATCTCAAGGGAAACAAGGGCAGCCAGAACTACCTGATCCCCCGCGACGCCGACCTGGACGACTACCGCAGCGTGAGCGTCTGGTGCGACCGGTTCAACGTGTCCTTCGGCGCCGCGACCCTCACCGACCGCTGATCGACGCAGGGCCTGGCGGGAGTGCTGACGGCGCTCCCGCCACGCCGTCGAGGCGGGCGCCAGAGCCCCATTGAGGATCCCGGCCGCTGAGGGCGAGCGTCCGGTCGAGCGCCGACGAGCCACCCGGTACGGGTACCGGCTCGGCGTAAAGCCCCATCTCCCGCCCCTGCTCGGCGGTGTCCGCGATGAACCGAAGGGCCATCTCGGCGACGTCGTCCTCGCAGCGGTAGTCCTGCCCGGTCGCGCGCGCCAGGTCCCAGCCGTGGATGGCGAGGTCACTCGCGAGCATGGTGGCGAGGAGCGGCGCGGGCATGTCGGTCGCGCCCATGCCGACCGTGCCCTGCCATGCGGCAGGATCGGTCCAGGCCGCGACGGCTCGGTGGGCGTCGTCCTCGAACCTGCCGGCCCAGTCGCCGGACATCAGGTCACGCGTCCACAGGTCGCCCGGCACCTGCTCGCGGTGGCCGGCGAGGTTCAGCGCGTGGATGACCTGAAGCAGATGGTTGGTCAGCGTCTGCACGTCCCAGTCGCGGCACGGCGTCGGCGCGCCGAGCTGGTCGGGCTTCACGCCCCGGACGGCGTCGGTTGCCTGGGTGACCGCCTTGGCCAGCGGTTCGTTCATGTCCATGAGACGCAAGCTAGTCGGCTGTCGCGGCCCGGTCTTGTACAAAGGCGACGCCCCGGCCAGGCTTGATCCGTGCCAGGGATCCTCAACGCGCGGGCGGCGCAGGAGAAGTTCCGGTTCAGCGCCGTCGAACCGGCATCGGCGCTTGCGCCGTTCGTCTCGCACTACTGGCTCGTCGTGTGGGACCTGCGTGGCCAGGATCCCTACGAACAGCAGGTGTTGCCGTACCCGTCGGTCAACATGACGTTCAAGGCCGGCCGGTGCCGGGTGGCCGGGGTGCCCCGAGGCAGGTTCTCCGAGGTGCTGGACGGCGCCGGCCGGGTCTTCGGCGTGCGGTTCCACCCGGGCGGGTTCCGCCCGTTCCTGGGCGCACCGGTCTCGTCGATGACCGACCGGTTCGTTGCGCTGGACGCGGTGTTCGGCGCGCCCGGGCGGGAGCTCGCAGAGGCGATTGTCGCGGCGGACGACGCGGCGGCCGTGGCGATCATGGACCATTTCCTCGTGGCGCGTGCGTCCACACCCGACCCCACGGCCAAGGCGGTGGCGGCAGTCGTGGCGCGGGCCGCCGGCGATTCGGGCATCAACCGGGTGGAGCAGCTCGCCAGCGAGTTCGGCATCGGGATGCGCCGGCTGCAACGGCTGTTCGCCGAGTACGTCGGGGTCGGCCCGAAGTGGGTGATCCGGCGGTATCGGCTCCACGAGGCCGCCGCGCGCGCCGCCGAGGGCGCCGCACTCGACATGGCGCGGCTCGCCGTCGACCTCGGATACAGCGATCAGTCGCACCTCACCCGCGACTTCACCGCGCTGGTGGGTTTACCTCCGGCTCGATACGCCAGAGCGCAGTAGCTCGCGACGGGCATTATCACCGATTCGGTGGATCCCCGTGCTTATGCGGATTCCGTAGCGTTGCGCCATGCCCCGTGCACTTCTCCGCGGCGTGCCGCGGGCGCGACTGCGTGTCCTGATCGCTGCGGCCGTCGCGACGACGCTGGTCATCACCGGACTCATCGTCATCCGATCGGCGTCCGCCGACACGCCGCCCCGCAGGATCGTCAACGGCTGGCTGCCGTACTGGACGATGGCCCAGTCGCTGAATGCGGCGACGCAGAACGCCGACCTCTGGAGCAGCGCCTCGCCGTTCTGGTACGAGGCCACCGGCGCGACAACGATCACCAACCACCCCGGCGCTGGCGACCAGGCGGTTGTCGACGCCCTCCGCAGCCGGGGAATAGCCGTGGTACCGACGGTGACCGAAAGCCTCAACGCACCCGCAATGGCCACCCTGCTCGGCAACGCGAGCCAGCGGGCCGCCCACGTGCAGGCTCTGGTCAACCTGGTCACCAGCAACGGCTACGACGGCATCGACCTCGACTACGAGTCGATGAACTTCGGCGGCACGTCCACGGACCGGCTCGCGGTCCGCACCCGCTTCGTCACGCTCGTCGCCGAGCTCAACACGGCCCTGAACAACCATGGCAAGGTGCTGTCGGTCACGGTCGGGCCGCGCACCCGCCCCGACGATCCCAGCTGGCTGGTCTTCGACTACGCCGGCATCGCACCCGCGGCCGACCGGGTCCGGATCATGACCTACGACTACCACTGGCGCGGCGGCTCGCCCGGCGCGGTCGCCCCGCTGACCTGGGTCAACCAGGTGCTCACCTACGCCGTCACGGCCATCCCGGCGGGCAAGATCGAGGCCGGGGTGCCGCTCTACGGCTACGACTGGCCGGCCGACGCGACCCAGCCCGACGGCTACGGCAACGCCACCTCCACGACGTACGCCGACGCGGAGGCGCTGCGCGTGCAGCGGGGTGCCGCCCGGCAGTGGTCGGCCGTCGACGCAGCGCCGTACTTCAGCTACACCGCGCCGAACGACGTCCGGCACCTCGTCTGGTACAACGACGCAGACTCCACCAAGGCGAAGATGGCGCTGATCCAGAAGTACGGCCTGCGCGGCCTCGTGTTCTGGGCGGTCGCCGAGGAGGACACCCGGCATTGGCCGCCCCTGCGCGCGTACGCGATCCAGCGCAGCGTCACGGTGACCGCCGCCGTTCCAGGCGTCACGACGTACGGCAGCGCGGTGACCGTCACCGGCAAGCTCACCGCAGCCGGCACCGGCACTCCCATCGCCGGCCGGCCCGTTCTGTTGCTGTGGCAGGCCGCCGGGTCCACCACCTGGAGTTACGTGGCGACCGGCAGCACCTCGTCCACCGGCACCGTTGCGCTGAAGTACACGCCGCCGGCGAACGGGTCCTTCCGGCTGGTGTCCTACTCGTCCTGGGAGTGGCTCAGCGGAGCCAGCACCGCCGCGGCGACGCTCGTCCGCTGGCGCGTCTCGGCCGCGTTCACCGACAACACCGTCACCCGCGGCACCAGGGTCTACCTGCGTGGCAGCGTCGCGCCGATCCGCACGGGCACCCCGGTGCAGCTACAACGCCTGGTCAACGGCGTGTGGCAGTCGGCGACCACCCGGACGACCGTGGCATCGAACGGGACTTACGCCTTCTCGTTCGTCTGGCCGATATCGGGCACCTACACCTACCGCGTGGTCGTCCCCGCCACGGCGCTCAACAGCGCCGCCACCAGCCCGAACCTGCTCCTGTACGTGTCCTGACGCAGCTCTCCAACCTTCCTCCAACGGTTCGTCCACCGGAGAGGGATCCACTGTGCGTGGAAGAGCCTGTCCGTCGACGTCGGTCCGGGGCTCGTCGAACTGGCTGTCGCCCATGAGGAAGGGAGACACCATGAGAATCCGAGGTCGGCTGTTCCGCACGATGGCGGTCGTCGTACTGACCGGGTTCCTGGCCGGCAGCGCAATCGCAGGGGAAGCCGTCGCGGCGCCGCCCGAGCGTTCGACACCCCCGCAGGTACAGGTGATGGCGGACGGGTCGGTGGTGTTCACGGCCGTGCCCAATTCCGCGAGAGCCTCGACGCGGGCCGCCACTGTCTGTCGAGCAGTTCCCTGGAACCCAACGAATTTCCCGCACAATCCGCGCATCATCACGTTCAGTACGACCGTTAGCTGCGACTCACGTGTGGTCATGCTCTCCATGGATGTGACCCTCATCCATTACAACAACTGGTGGGTGACAAGGAACTACCGGGCAGAGTTCGCGAACTATCTCTGGGGTAACGCCACGAAATCGTGCGTCAACGGGTGGTACGGCGGAAAGGCCGTGGTGACCGTGACGTTCGGGATCGACTGGATCCCCCCGTCGATAACCCGAACCTTCTACGCCGGCGACGTCTTCATCACCACCTGCTGACCCGAGTTGTCCGACCTGCGGCTGTCCTGTCATCGTCCGTACCGAGCAGGTCCGATTGGCGCCTATCCGTGTTAGGTTGCGTCGTCGCCTGCGTTGGGACGGGGCATGCGATATCGGATCCTCGGGCCGATAGAGGTCCGGCATGACGGGCAGCCGCTGGCCGTTGGGGGGCCACAGCAGCAGGCCCTGCTCGCGGTACTGCTCCTGAACGCGAACCATGTGGTCTCGACCGACCGGTTGATCGCGGACATCTGGGGTGACGAGCCGCCGGCAGCGGCACGCGACCTTCTCCGCGGCTGCGTCGCCCGGCTCCGCCGTGTACTGTCCGCCGACCCGGAATCCCTGCTGAAGCGTGGCCCCGGTTACGTGCTGCAGGTCCAGCCAGGTGAGCTGGACCTGCACCGTTTCGAAGAACTCGCGACCGCTGCGCAGGTCGACGGGTCGGCCATGGGCCCGGAGCGGACGGCCGATCTCCTACACGAAGCGCTGGCACTGTGGCGCGGTCCCGCGTTGGACGGCGTAGCCCCTGAGGTGTGCCGAGCGGAGGCGGCGCGGCTGGAGGAACAGCGGTTGTCACTGCTGGAGCAGCGCGTCGACCTCGAGCTCCAGCTCGGCCGCCACGACCGCCTGATCGGCGAGCTTCGGCTTCACCTGCGCGCGCACCCGCTGCGGGAACGCCTCTGGGCGCAGCTCATGCTCGCGCTGCACGCCGCCGACCGCCAGGCCGAGGCGCTGGCGACGTACCGTCAGGTTCGCGAGATGCTGGTGGAGGAACTCGGCATGGAGCCCGGCGCCACGCTGCGGCGCGTCGAGCAGGCCATCCTCGCCGGCGCCGACCCGTTCGAGGTCTACGGATCGGCCCACGCGGTTCCCCCAGCCGGGCGCGCGCCACCTCCGCCTGCGCCGCCGGGTCTGGCAGTCCCCGCGCAACTGCCGCCCGGGCCCAGCGCCTTCACCGGTCGTACGGCGCACCTCAAGCAGCTCGACACGCTGCTGCCGGGGGACGCCGCGGCGGTCGTGATCGCCGTGATCGCCGGCACCGCCGGGGTCGGCAAGACCGGACTCGCCGTGCACTGGGCGCACCATCTGCGGTCCCGCTTCGACGGTGGGCAGCTCTTCGTCGATCTGCGCGGCTACGCGCCGGGGCCGCCTGTGCGCCCGATCGAGGCCCTGGCCGGGTTCCTGCGGGCGCTCGGCGTGCCGGCCCAGCAGCTCCCCGCCGATCTCGACCAGGCCGCCGGCCTGTACCGCAGCCTGCTCGCGGACCGTCGCGTGCTGGTGCTACTCGACAACGCGGCGGACTGTGACCAGGTCCGGCCGCTGCTGCCCGGCGGTCCGGGATGCCTCGTGCTGGTGACCAGCCGCGACCAACTCACCGGGCTGGTGGCTCACGACGGCGCCCACCGGATCCCGCTCGATGTGCTCACCGTCGGCGAGGCGCAGACCATGCTCACTCACCTGCTCGGTCCGGAACGCACCGGCGCCGAACCGGGCGCCACGGCCGACCTCGCCGCCGCGTGCGCCAACCTGCCGCTGGCGCTGCGGATCGCCGCGGCCAACCTCGACAACCACCCCGGCCAACTCCTCGCGGACCACGTCTCCGAACTGAACGACCGCGACAACCTGACCGCGCTGGCGGTGCACGGCGACGAAGAGAGCGCCGTGCGGGTGGCGTTCGACCGGTCCTACGGCAGGCTGTCGGCGACGGCTCGGCGGCTGTTCCGACTGTGCGGCCTCGTTCCCGGACCGGATGTCACCGCCGGCTCCGCCGCCGCGCTCGCGGGCACCACACCGCACGACGCCGGCCCGCTGCTCGCCCGCCTGACCGCAGCGAGCCTCCTCGCCGAAGCCGCACCGGGACGGTACGGCTGCCATGACCTGCTGCGCCGCTACGCCGCCGAGCGCGTGCACGCGGGCGAGCGGACCCCCGCGACCGAGCGGCTCTACGACTGGTACCTCCACTCCACCAACAGCGCCGTCACCACGCTGTATCCGCAGGTGGTGCGGCTGCCGGTACCGCCACCCTGCGCGGGTGTGCACGCGGCCGACCTCACCGACCACAGTCACGCGCTGGAGTGGCTCGACGCGGAGCGGCTCAACCTGGTCGCGGCCACCGCGCACGCCGCCCGGCACGGACCCCGGCCGGTGGCGGTGCTGCTCGCCGACGCCATGCGCGGCTACCTCATGGCGCGGATGCACACGGTCGACTGGATCACCGTCGCCGAGGCCGGGCTCGCCGCCGCGAAGGCCGAGGCCGATGTGTGCGGTCAGGCCAGTGCCGAGGTCAGCCTCGGTAACGCGTACCAGCGGTTGAGCGAGTACTCGACCGCTGCGGGGCACTACCGGCGTGCGCTGGCGCTGTCCCGGCAGGCCGGGTGGCTGGAAGGCCAGGCCGGGATCCTCGGCAGCATGGGAAACGTGCACTGGTTCTGGGCACAGCTGCCCGACGCCATCGACCACTACGCCGAAGCCCTCGCACTCAACCGGCGAACCGGACGCGTCGCCGGGCAGGCCATGAACCTCGGCAGCCTCGGCACAACCTACCGGCACCTCGGCCGGCTGCCGCAGGCCGCCGAGCACATGGCCCAGGCGGTGGCGCTGTTCCGGCAGGTCGAATCTCGCAACGGCGAGGCGATCGCCCTCGGCAACCTGGGCGAGATCCACCGTGACCTCGGCCGGTTCGTCGACGCGGCCCGCGACCTCACGCAGGCCCTGACCCTGTACCGGCAGACCGGCGACCGCGGTGGCGAGGCCGACACGCTCCGCCTCCTCGCCGCTGTCCGGAGCGACACGGGCGACAGCGCCCGCGCGGTGGAGTTCGCCGACGAGGCCATGGCCCTCGCGCGGGCCACCGGCGACCTGAGGGTCGAGGCGAACACGCTGAACACGCTGTCAACGCTCGACCAGCGACTCGGGAGGCACCGGCAGGCCGCCGAAGGTCACCACCGGGCGCTCGCTCTGGCTCGCGAGACCGGGAACCACTATCCGGAGGCCGAGGCGCTCATCGGACTGGTCCCTGCAGAGCTGGCCCTCGACCAGTCCGAGGCCGCCCGCGCGCACGCCCAGCAGGCACTCGCCCTGACGCGGCAGATCGGCTACCGCGTGCTCGAGGGCCAGGCCCAGCTCGCGCTCGCCTCCCTTGAACTCGCCGAGGGCGACGCCGACCGGGCCGCCGAACACGCCGAGGCAGCACTCGCACTCCACCAGGCCAGCCGCCATCGGCTGGGAGAGGCGCGCGCCTACCTGCTGCTCGCCGACTCGCGACCCGGTGAGGCCAGCGACCACCGGCGGCTGGCGGCGGCCGTGTTCACCGGACTCGGCTTCGACGACGCGGAGGTGCTCGCCGGCTGGCTCAGCTCGCCGACCGCCCGGCGCCGACTCCGGTGAGCCGGCACGCGTCCGCCCACCTCCCGGAGTCCAACGTCGTACGACGGATCTGGTCGCGCCGGGCCCACTGCGCGCACTCGTCGATCGACTCCACCAGTAGGTGGTAGAGCAGGTCGTCCGGGTCGGAGATGCAACCCCGCGCGATCCCCACCACGGCGTGGCGGGCGATCATCGGTGCGCCCTGCTGGCGGAACGGCTTCGCTGAGGTCCAGAAGTCGCGCGCGAAGTCCCGAGCCCACCGCGCGGCGTGCGGGGCCGACGCCAGCGCGGCGCGGCTCTGCTCGTCGAGCTGGCCCGGCGGCCGCCCGTCGAGGTCGGCGAGCACCCGCTCGCACGCCAGGACGGCTACTGCCATGACACGCTGCCGCTCCTCTGCCACGACCGGCAGCGCCGTGGTCGCGCAGCACAGCGCGATCCGCGCGTCAACGTGCAGATCGTCGCTGGTCAGCCCGATCACGGACGGGATCAACGGGGCCAGCCGCGATCGGCCGGCATCCGTGGTCTGGTCGTTGACCATCCGCGCCACGGCGGCGAGCAGCGGATGGGTGCACGCCGGATGGTCGCTCCAGCGTTCTCCGGCGAGGTACGCCGCCAGCTCCATGAAGCAGGCGCCCTTGCGCGGGTTGCGGTGTTTGCCTCGAGAGAGCATCGGCATCAGCTCGGGCATGTAGCCACGATTATTCGGCATGAGGCGCTCCACGATCGCCAGGCCTGACTACATCAGTCTGCGCCGCAACCTGCCAGTTCGCCAACTGATTGGCCCTCGTTGGTCGGTTCCGCGGCGGCCGGTGAGCATACGGGCGTGGACGAGGTGCGCCATCCTGTCGGTATGAGCCGACTGAGCCCGCAGGTGGACGACGGGGTACTGATGCTGTCCAACGCGGAGCTGCACGAGTTCCCGGCCGGGCTGCGCGATCATCTCGACGTCTCGAAGCTGCGCGGCATCCACCTCGGCGACAACCATCTGACCGCACTGCCGGACTGGTACGCGGACCTCACCAACCTGCGGTCGCTCGATCTGAGCGGCAACGCCCTCTACGCGATACCCGAGCAGGTCGCCGGCATGACGGGGCTCACCGAGCTGGTGCTGTCCGACAACGCTTGAGGCACTGCCCGACTGGCTCGGTTGGCTCGCGTGCCTCGAACGGCTCGATCTGTACCAGAACCGCCTGACCCACCTTCCGGAGTCGCTGCGCGACCTCAGCCGATGCAGACATGTCCCGGGCAGTTTCGTCGCCGTGCCGGCATACCTCGTCGACGTTGCGAGCCGCGGCACTGAGCGCCGCCGCCGACGGCGTCGGGCCGGGCCGCGCTGCAGCGTGGCCCGGCTCGACTTCATCTATCTGCGGAATCGCTTCCGAATTGCAACCTGTTACCGGATCACGGGCTTGTCGGCGTTGCCGGCGGTGCGCACGTTGAGCGTGGCGCCCGAGTCGAAGAACTGCTTGGTGGCGGAGCCCTTGCCGGACACGATGATGTTGACGGTGATCGGCTCGCCGGGGCCCTGCTTCTGGTCGAACTGCTGGGTCTTGCCGCGGGCCACGTCGAAGCAACGGCCCTCAAGGTTGTCGTTGACGCAGATCGTGGCGACCCTGGCGCTGTTCTGGGTGACGTTGACGGTGACCGGCGTACGCACAGCCGTGGGCGCCGCTTCGGTGGCACCGGCGGACGGGGCGAAGCCCACCACGGCGGCTCCGCCGACGGCCACGAGAGCGGCCGCGCCGAGGGTCACGCGCTTGATCGCAGACATATCTCTTCTCCCGGATTTTCAACTCCACCGATCACCTCGCTGGTAGTGATCGGATCGCGTTGATCGCGACATCCTCCACACGGGCCGGGACGAGCGTGGAGTTCGATGCGATTCAGTGGCCTATGTCACCAGCCATCCGATGAATCATTCGCGCGCGCCATGCGTGAGTCTCACGGACGGAGCTCGAACATCAGCGGTTTCCCGCCACCACACTCCGGGTAGCCATGCGTAGTCGTGCCACTGCGTTCGGGCACGCCGTCCACGCGATGCTCACGCACGTCCGGAGGTAGCGATGGCCAGCCCGGGCCAGCCTCGTAGAGCCAGGGGAACCGTCGGCCACCCCAACAGCGCGCTCAACCTGCGGCTCGCGCTGGCCCTGTTCGGGCTCGTGTTCCTCGGCGTGCTCGCCGTCCTGCTGTTCGCCGCCGGATTCGCGGCGCTCGGCTGGATCGCGGCTGCGCTGGCGGCGCTGGCGGCTGTGGACGCGGGGATCGTGCAGCGGCGCCGGATGGTGCGGCAGCGCGAGGATCCGCAACGTCACGACTCCCTGTTCGAGTGACGGCCGCAGACAGGTGAAACGAGTCGTACCTGGTGGCTACGGTCTACCTCGTGACGACTGCGCTCATCGGGCGGGACCATCCCGCCGGCCTCCTGCGCGCTGAGATCAGCCGCGCCGCCGAGAGTCACGGCGGGCTGGTGCTGGTCACCGGCGAGGCGGGCATCGGCAAGACCACGCTGGTAACCGGCGCGGTCGAGGAGGCGCGGCGGCTCGGGGCGCTGGTGCTCAGCGGGTCCTGCTGGGATTCCGACAGCGCGCCGGGGTACTGGCCGTGGGTCCAGGTGATCCGCGGACTGCGGCGGGCGGCCACCCCGGAGGAGTGGGCGGCGGCCGGCGGCCAGCTGGAGGTGCTGCTCGGCGAGGCGCCGGCCGGCGATGGCGACAGCTTCGCCCTCTACGACTCCGTCACGACCGCGCTGGTGGCAGTGTCGCAGCGCCGGCCCGTCGTCGTGGTCCTGGACGACCTCCACTGGGCGGACACCGCGTCGCTGCGCCTGCTGGAGTTCGCCGCGCAGCACACCTGGTTCGAGCGGCTGCTGCTGGTCGGCACCTACCGTGACGTCGAGGTGGAGGCCGCCGAGCACCCGCTCCAGCACCTCATGCTGCCGCTGGTCGCGAAGGCAACGACACTCACGCTCACCGGGCTCGACCGCGACGGCGTCGGCGCCCTGATGGCGCGCACGGCCGGGCACGAGCCGGATCCGGAACTGGTCGGTGAGGTCCACCGGCGCACCGGCGGCAACCCCTTCTTCGTCGAGCAGACCGCGCGGCTCTGGCGCAGCGGCGGCACGGTCACGGCGGTCGCCCCGGGCGTCCGCGACGCGTTGCAGCGCCGCATGTCGCTGCTGCCGGAGCCGGTGGTCGACCTGCTCACGTCCGCGGCCGTACTCGGCCGCGAGTTCCACCGCCAGCTGCTGGCGGCCACCGTCGCGGCGCCCGTCCCCCACGTCGACCGGCTGCTCGACCAGGCGGCCACGGCCCGGTTGGTCACCGTGCTGGGCGGCGGGCGGTTCTCGTTCGCGCACGATCTCGTCCGGGAGACGCTGTACGACGCGCTCGACGAGCCCACCGCCAGGAAGCGGCACGCGGCCGTCGTGGACGCAATCGACCGTACTCCGGCGCTGGCCGACCGCGTCTTCCCCGCCGACCTCGCCCGCCACGCCTACCTCGCCGGGCCCGATCTCGACAGCGACCGTGCCATCGAGCGCCTGGTGGCCGCCGCCCGTGACGCGAGCGGCCGGCTCGCCACGGAGGAGGCGATCGGGCACCACCGGCGGGCGCTGGAGCGATCCCGCGGCGGTGATCCCGCCGTCCAGGTGCGGATCACCCTGGACCTCGGCCAGTGCCTGCGCCACGCCGGCAACCGGGAGGAGGCGTGGAGGGCGTTCGACGACGCCGTCGCCGTGGCCCGCGGGGCCAGTGATCCCGTGGTGCTGGCCCGCGTCGCGCTCGCGCTGTACATGCACGACAGCGACCGCCGGCCCCTCGTCCCCGATCTGCTGGACGAGGCGCACCGGGTGCTGGTCCGGGACGGCGCCGACGCCGACGAGACCGCTGCCACCGGACCGGCTCGCGAAGGAGCTGACGATCCGCGTCGTCGCGCTGGCCAGAGGCGGTGACGACGACGAGGCGCTCATGTTCAGCCTGTGGGCCCGCCACGACACCATCTGGGGCCTCGGCACGGCCGCCGAACGGCTGGCGCTCGTCGACGAGCTGATCGCGGTGAGCCGCCGCACCGACGACCTCGGCGCCAGGCACTTCGCGGCGTCCTTGCGCTGGGTGACGCTGCTGGAGCTGGACGATCCAGCCTACCTCGACCAGGTCGACCGGTTCGTCGCGATGGCCGACCAGGCCGGCATACCGATGTCGGAGTTCTCCTCGGCCATCGACCAGAGCATCATCGCCGCGTTCCAGGGTCGCTTCACGGAGGCCGACGCGCTGCTCGACCAGGCCCTCGGGGCCGCCGACGAGTACGAGCACCAGCACTTCACGTACATGGGCGACCACATGCGCTGGGCGCAGTGGCTGCTGCAGGGCCGGTTCGACGAGCTCGCCCCGGTGCACAGGGCGCTGGTCGCGCACCGCCACCCGTTCCCGCACCTGCTGATGGGAATCGCCGCGCTCGACGGCGGCGACATCGAGGCGGCGCTGCGCCACCACGCCGAGTGCCCCGAGCAGTACCCGCGTATGTTCGCGCCGCTCGGTCTGCGGTTCCAGGCACAGCTCGCGGCGGCCACCCGGGATCCCGATCTGAGCGCACGGGCTCGGGCGGCGCTGGAGCCGTACTCCGGCCAGTGGGTGGTGTCGCTCTACGGGTGCGACCTGAGCGGACCCGTCGATCTCTGGCTCGCCACGCTGGATTCCGCCGAGGAGCGCTGGGACACGGCGGTCACCGGATTCACCGCCGCTCGCGAGTCCGCCGACCGGCTCCGGGCGCGGCCGTGGTCGGTCCGGGCCAAGGCAGGGCTGGCCGGCGCGCTGCTGGGTCGGGGCGAGGCGGAGGCCGCCGCCGCGATGCGCCACGAGGTGGTGCGCGAGGCGGAGGAGCTGGGCATGCGTCAGCCCTTCGAATCGGCGCCCGCGCCCGCCGCGAACCTCTTCCGCCGCGACGGATCGGTCTGGTCGGTGTCGTTCGCCGGCCGGAGCGTCCACGTGCCGGACGCGAAGGGCCTGCGTGACCTGCACGCGCTGTTGTACCGGCCGGGCACGGACATCCCGGCGGTGGTGCTTCTCGATCCGGAGGGCGGCGAACTGGTCGTCGCGGCGCGGCGCCTCGGCGGCGACGCCGTCCTCGACGACGAGGCGAAGACCCGCTACAAGCGGCGGCTCACCGAGCTGGACGGGGAGATCGACCTGGCCGCCGACCGGGGCGAAGACCGCCGCGCCGCCGCACTCGACCAGGAACGCGAAGCCCTGCTGGACGAGCTGCGCGCCGCCGCCGGCCTCGGCGGGCGTACCCGGCGGCTCGGCGACGAGGCCGAGCGCGCCCGCAAGACCGTCACCGCCCGCATCCGCGACACCCTTCGCAAGCTCGACGAGCAGCACCCCGAGCTGGCGGCGCACTTGCGCGCCGCCGTCGCCACGGGATCCACGTGCCGGTACGAGCCGGACGCTTCGATCAGCTGGACGCTGTGAGCGCCCGTTACTTGCGGTTGTAGAGCCGCATCGTCAGGACGCCGAAGACGGCGGTGAACAGTACGCCCCAGATCAGCGTCCACATGGTGGCGTTGGCGTCCCAGCCGCCGGCCATGACCCCGCGCACAGCGGCCACGAGGTGCGTCACCGGGTTGATTGTTCACGAAGACCTGCAGCCAGCCGGGCATGGTCTCCGGCTCGACGAACACGTTGCTGAGGAACGTCAGCGGGAAGAGCACCATCATGCTGACGCCCATGACGGACTTCTCGCTGCGCAGCAGCAGGCCGAACATCGTCCAGACCCAGGAGAACGCGAACGAGAACGCCACCAGCAGTGCGACCCCCGCCAGCACTCCCACCACACCGCCGGCAGGGCGGAAGCCGAGCGCCAGACCGACCAGCATGATCGTGGTCGAGGCGAGGATGTAGCGGAGCACGTCACCCAGGAGGTAGCCGACCATCGGCGCCGGCCGCCAGATCGGCAGCGTGCGGAACCGGTCGAAGACGCCCTTCGCGATGTCCGTGTTGACCGCGACCCCGGTGTACATCGTGATCATCACGACGCTCTGCACGAGGATGCCCGGCAACACGAACTGCAGGTACTCCTCCGTCGAGCCGGCCAGCGCGCCGCCGAAGAGGTACGTGAACATCAGCGTCATCATGATCGGGAACGCGGTGACGTCGAACAGCTGCTCGGGCACGTGCTTGATCTTCAGCACCGCGCGCCAGCCGAACGCGAACGAGGCGGCGAGCGCGCTCGGACGGGGCGGCCGCCGGCCGGGCGCCAGCACGGTGCCGATCGTCTCGGCGACCGGCACGTAGCCGTTGGTGGTGGCTTCGGTGGTCGTGGCGGTGCTCATGCCGCGTTCTCCTCTTCGTCGATGTGGGCGGGACGGTCGGTCAGCGCGAGGAAGACCTCGTCCAGGCTGGGCTGGCCGAGGGAGAAGTCGTCGACGGTGATGCCGGACGCCGCCAGCTCGGCGAGCGCGCGGGACGCCTGCTCGGCGGCGCCGCGGTCGCTGCCCTCACCGGCGACGCGAGCGGTCAGCGCGACCGGCTCGCCGTCGAGCAGGACCTGCGTCTCCAGCGCCTTGGACAGCACGCGCTGCGCCTCGGGGCGCTGCCGGGCGTCGCGGAGCCGCACGTGCACGGTGCCCGCGCCGACGGACGACTTCAGCTGCCCAGGCGTGCCTTCGGCGATCAACCTGCCGTGGTCGATGACGGCGATCCGGCTGGCCAGCTTGTCGGCCTCGTCCAGGTACTGCGTGGTGAGCAGGACCGTCGTGCCATGGGCCACGACAGCCCGGACGATGTCCCAAACCTGGCTGCGGCTCCGCGGGTCGAGCCCGGTCGTCGGCTCGTCGAGGAACAGCAGGTCGGGCGTGTTGAGGATGCTGGCAGCGATGTCGAGCCTGCGTCGCATGCCGCCGGAGTAGTTCTTCACCTGGCGGCCGGCGGCGTCGGTGAGCCCGAACGCCTCCAGCAGCTCGGCGGCGCGCGCCCGGGCGGCCGGCCTGCGGTGGCCGAGGAGCAGGCCGAGCAGGATCAGGTTCTCGGTGCCGGTCAGATCCTCGTCGACGGACGCGTACTGGCCGGTCAGGCTGACCCTTCCGCGCACGGCGTCGGCCTCGCGCAGGACGTCGTGGCCGAACACTCGGGCCTCGCCGCCGTCCGGGCGGAGCAGCGTGGCCAGCATCCGGACGGCCGTGGTCTTGCCGGCGCCGTTCGGTCCGAGCATCCCGTACACCGCCCCGGTCGGCACGGCGAGGTCGAGGCCGTCGACCGCCCGGTTGTCGCCGAAGGTCTTCACCAGTCCTGACGTCTCGATCGCCAGTTCTGTCATGGGACTTCCTTTCGGTGAGTGTGGATTCAGCTGATGTAGGGCCGGGCGGCGCGTGCCTCGCGCAGCGCGAGACCCCACCAGACGAGCTGGTCGAGCATCGTCGTCGCCGCCTGCTCCGGCGCCTCGCCGTCGAGCGGGTGGCCGTCGCCGTGGAGCAGGTTGAGGCCGACGCCGTTGCGCATGGTCACCGTGTGCAGCTCGGTGAAGACGCCGCGGAGCTGCTCGACCGCGTACAGGCCCTCCGACCTGCAGCCGTAGGACACGAACGCGACCGGCTTGGCGCGCCACTCGTCGTAGGCGTAGTCGACGGCCTGCTTCAACGACGCCGGAAAGCTCCGGTTGTACTCGGGAGTGACGATGACGAACGCGTCCGCCGCGTCGACCTTCGACGTGAACGCCACCATCGACGGTGTCGGCACGTCCGGGTACCGCGAGGGGAACGCGTAGTCGGCGAGGTCGACCGTGTTCAGGTCGACGTCGCCGCGGCGGCGCGCCTGACTCGCGAACCAGGCGCCGATGCCGGCACCGGCCCGGCCCTCCCGCGTGCTGCCGATGATCAGCGCGACCCGCAGCGGAACGTCGCAGTCCATCGCGCCTCCCTCCGTCACCCTGGAGGCGCGAGAAGGCCCGCTAGATCAGATCTAGCGGGCCTTCTCACAGCTCCCGGGCGTGCTGAGACCGGTGGGATCGTGCAGCCAGGCTCCACGATCCCACCGGTCGCAGGAAGCGTCAGAGCTTGACGACGCTGTACACCACCTCGTAGTCGGCGTTCGGCAGGCTGTACTCCCCGGTCAGGTTGCCCTTGCCCGCCTGCGAGGCCGTGGCGGTGACAGTGCCCAGGTCGTCGTCCGGGCCTGAGTCGACCTCCTTGAGGTTCATGCCCGCGACGCTGGTGAAGTAGGCGAAGCGCGGGCGCAGGTCGATCGTCTGGCCCTTCTCGATGCTGCCAGGCCCGTACACGCTTACGCCGTTGACGAAGAGCTGCGGCTCGTCCTTGCCGAGCGTGTCCTGCTTGCGGATGCACTCGAGCGAGATCAGGTTGAGCCGGTAGTTGGTGGCCATGGTGGTCCTCCTCTGGTTACGTCGGCACGCCCTATGCGTGCCTGGAACCAGACTGGGCACCGGGTGCTGGGCAAACGTTGAGCGAACGTTGAACGACCCCGGACTGCACGAACAGGCGCCGCCACCGTCGGGTGGGCGACAGCGCACGGGAGCACGGGCGGTGATGCTGAATCGATGCTGGTGGAGTTCTCAGTACTGGGCGAGGTCGAGGCGCGCGTCGACGGCCGTGCCATCGACCTCGGTCACGCGCGCCAGCGGCACGTGCTGGCGGCGCTGCTCGTCGACGTGAACCGGCCGGTACCGGCGCACCGCCTCACCGACCGGGTATGGGGCGAGCAGGTCTCGCCGGGCGCGGTCAAGACGCTGCGCAGCTACCTGTGCCGGCTGCGCGGGTCGCTCGCGGGGTCGGCAACGATCGAACGGGTGCCCGGCGGCTACCAGCTCACCGTCGACCCGTGCGCCGTCGACGTGGTCCGCTTCCGGGATCTCGCGGCCCGGGCCAGAGCCGCCCCGGACGACATCGCCGCGGAGCTGTACCGCGCGGCGCTCGGCCTCTGGCGCGGCACGGCGCTGTCCGGTGTGGACACTCCGGCGCTCAACGCCGTCCGCACGGGCTGGGAGCGTGAGCGCCTCGCCGCCGAGCTGGACCGCAACGACATCGCGCTGCGCCGCGGCGAGCACGCCGCCCTCCTGCCGCACCTGGTCGCGGCCGCCGGCGCGCACCCGCTGGACGAGCGGCTCGCCGGCCAGTTGCTGCTCGGGCTGTACCGGTGCGGGCGCCAGGCCGAGGCGCTCGACCGGTACGACGAGCTGCGGCGACGGCTCGCCGACGAGCTGGGCGCCGATCCGGGCCCGCCGCTGCGGGCGCTGCACCGGCAGATCCTCCGGGCGGACAGCGCGCTCGGTGTCTCGCCGCCGCGGGCCGTGCCTCGTCAGCTTCCCGTGTCCCCGGCCCACTTCCAGGGGCGGACCGGCGAGCTGCGGAGGCTCGGCCCGGGGATCACCGTCGTGTGCGGCCCCGGCGGCATCGGCAAGACCTGGCTGGCGCTGCGCTGGGCACACGACCACGCGCATGAGTTCCCGGACGGCCAGCTCCACGTCAACCTGCGCGGATTCGACCCGCTCGGCCAGCCGGTGCCGCCCGCGGTCGCGGTCCGCGGCTTCCTCGACGCGCTCGGGGTGGACCCGGCGGCGATCCCGGTCGACGTGGACGCCCAGGCCGCTCTGTATCGCAGCCTGGTGGCAGGCCGGCGCCTGCTGATCGTCGCCGACAACGCGCGGGACTCCGCCCAGGTGCTGCCGCTGCTGCCCGGGGCGCCCACGTGCGCCGTCCTGGTGACCAGCCGCCACCAGCTCGCCGGTCTCGTCACCGCGCACGGCGCCCGGCCGCTCACGCTGGACGTGCTGGCCGACGACGACGCCCGCCGGGTGTTCGCGGCTCAGCTCGGCGCGGACCGGGTCGAGCGCGAACCGGCCGCGGTGCGGACCGTCCTTCGGCTCTGCGCCGGCCTCCCGCTGGCGCTGGGCATCGCCGCGGCCCGGGCCGCGCTCCGGCCCGACCTGCCCCTCGCAGCGCTCGCCGCCGAGCTGCGCAGCGCGTCGACCCGGCTCGACTCACTCGACGCCGGTGAGCTGCCCGCCGACCTGCGCGCGGTACTGGCCTGCTCGATCCGCGTGCTGCCCGGACCTGCTGCGCGCCTGTTCACGCTGATGGGGCTGGCGCCAGGCGCGGACCTCAGCCTGCACGCCGTCGCCGCCCTGGCCGGGCTGCCGCCCTCGCGGGCGCAGAGCCTGCTGCGGCAGCTCGCTGGGGCACACCTGGTGCACGAGCACGGGTCGCAGCTAGTGCACCAACACGGGTCGCAGCGCCACCGGTACCGGATGCACGACCTCGTCCGCCTGTTCGCCGCCGAGCGGGCCGGGCGGCTGCGTGCCGAGGAACGGCGGGCGGCGCTGCGCCGGATCCAGGATCACTACGTCGTCACGGCGTACGCGGCCGACCGGGTGCTCGCGCCCCTCCGGGACCCGCCCGCGCTCGAGGTGCAGGCTCGGGCGATCACGATCGCCGGCCCGGCGGAGGCGCTCGACTGGTTCGCTGCCGAGCACGCGGTGCTGCTGGCGGCGATCGTCCAGGCACGCCGGCTCGGCCTGGACACCCATGTCTGGCAGCTCGCATGGAGCCTGACCACGTACCTCGACCGGCGTGGGCACCGCCACGACCGGGTTGCGACGCAGCGCGCCTCGCTCGCCGCGGCCCGTCGCCTGGGCGATCGCAGCGCGCAGGCGTCCGCTCACCGGAGCCTCGCGCTCGCCCACGTCTGGCTGGGGCGTGCCGGCGACGCCACGGCGGCACTCGACCACGCGCTCCGGCTGTACGAGGAGCTGGGGGACCTGGCCGGCCAGGGCCACATCCACCGGAGCCTCGCCTGGATGGCGGCCAGGCAGGGCCGGCCGGCCGACGCGCTCCCCCACGACCTGCGCGCCCTGGCACTCTTCCAGGCGGCGGGTCACCGGCCGGGGCAGGCCACCGCGCTCAACGCGGTCGGCTGGCAGTACGCCCACCTCGGCGAGTGCGCGCTGGCCCTCGACTATTGCGAGCGCGCGCGAGCGCTGCACGAGGAACTCGGCGACCCGCACGGCCAGGCGGCCAGTGTGGACAGTCTCGCCTTCGCGTACCACCGCCTCGGCCGGCGCGGCGAGGCGGTGCGCTGCTACGAACGCGCGCTCGCGCTGTTCCGCTCGGTCGGCGACCGGTACCACGAGGCGGACTCGCTCACCGGCCTGGGCGACGTGCACGCGGCGGCGGCCGAGCCGGGCGCCGCCCGCGCGGCCTGGCGCGACGCGCTGGCGATCCTCACCGCGCTGCGCCACCCGGACGCCCGCTCCGTGACCGCGAGGCTGTCTGTGGCAGAGCTGTGACACGCCACGGACGAGGCCCGGACATCCGGCCGCGATCGTGGTCGTCATGAACACATTGCTGAAGCGCGGCGCCGTGATCGCCGCATTTTCCGTCCTCGCCCTCACCGCAGCCTGCGATGCGAAGGAAGACACCGCGAGCACGGCCCCGAAGAAGGACGCCGCTCCGGCCGCCGAGGGGGCCGGCACCGATCAGAAGGCGTCCAGGAAGGACGGCGCGCCGGCGAAGGTCGTCACCGCGGCCGAGCTCCCCGACCTGAAGAAGCTCGCCGCGTGCATGAACCAGCAGGGCGTCGCCACGGCCGAACCGGCGGTCGGGAAGCCGTTCGACACCGCGGCCATGGACGCGGCGTTCGGCGGCCCCGACCAGGCCAAGTTCGAGAAGGTCCTGGCGAACTGCCCCGACTACAAGAAGCTCGTCGTCGGCGTCGGCTGACCTGGCTCTGCGGTTCGAATGCGACCCATGCGGTCGCATTCGGACCGCAGCACGTCAGAGCAGGGGGCAGTCGGGCGCGAGCACCGGCGTGCCGCCCGCTCCGTCGAGCACGACCAGCGGCGCCTCGGCGAGCTTGGCGGCGGGGAAGGCGGTCACCGTGCAGCTGAGCTGTGTCAGGGCCAGCTCCGAGAATTCGGCCGGGTCGACCGACAGCGTGAGCGCTGCCCCGTTGTCCGTACGCCGCAGCGAGAGCAGCGTCACGCCGTCCGGGAGGGCGCTGCGGAATCCCGCGGCACGCTCGACGTCCTCCGGGCCGGCGAGCAGCGACACGACCGCCGCCTCCACGTCACCGCCGCCCAGACCGGTGCGTGGCACCGCCTCCACCTGGTCGGCCGTCCCGACCAGGTAGACGTTGCCACCGACCGCTACGCCCTCGGCCGGCTCACCCGCGTCGACCACGCCGGTCGACTGGATCCCGCAGCCAGCGAGGAGACCGGCGATCAGTGCGCCCAGGACGAACCTCATCGGGCACCTACCGGCGCGTCGACGTGCGCCGGGATGCGGAGCGTGAACGCGGCGCCGCCCTCCGGCCTGTTCGCCGCGACGAGGGTGCCGCCGTGCAGCCGCGCGTTCTCCAGCGCGATCGCCAGCCCCAGCCCGCTCCCCTCCGATCGTGCCCGGGACGAGTCGGCCTTGTAGAAGCGCTCGAACACCTTGGCGCCGCCGTCCGGCAGTCCCGGCCCGCAGTCGGTCACCGTGACCGTGACGACCCCGCCGCCCACGCCGGCCGTGACGGTGACCGGTGCGGCACCGTGCCGCAATGCGTTGCCGGCCAGGTTGGCGACGATGACGTCGAACCGGCGGCGGTCGACGTCGACGACGATGCCGGCGGGCAGGTCCGTCAGCACCTCGCCGGTCCAGCCGCGGGCGGCGAGGCAGGCGTCGACGGCCTCGGCGAGGTCGACATCCTCGTCGATGCGGAGCGCGGCGCGGCCGGCGTCGAAGCGGGAGATCTCGATGAGGTTCTCCACCAGCGTCGCGAGCCGGCGGGTCTCGGTGCTGACGAGGCGGGCGGCGGTGCCGGCATCGCCGTCGAACGCGGCCGCCTCCTCGTCGAGGGTGTCGGTGACGGCGGTCATCGCGGCCAGCGGGGTGCGCAGCTCGTGCGAGACGTCGGCGACGAACTGCCGCGCGTTCGCCTCCATCCGGCGCAGCGCGGCGACGCTGCGTTCGAGGTCCACGGCCGTGTTGTTGAACGTCATGACGAGATCGGCCAGCTCGTCGGCGCCACGCACGCGCAGCCGGGTGTCCAGCTTGCCGGCGGCGAGCTGGCGAGCGGCGGCGCGCAGATCGCGGACCGGCCGCAGGACGCCCCGGGCGGCGAGCAGCGCCACCACGATCGCCACGAGCAGCGAGAGCCCGAGCGTCCGGAGCGCCGAGTCGGCCAGCTCGTCGACCTGCCCCTGCTGCACGCCCAGGTCGACCATGAGATACGCCTCGACCCCGGACGGCGTCTCGTCGAAGGTCATGAGCGGCGAACCGACCACGAGCTGTGCAACGCCATCCTGCTCGACCCGCTGCCAGACGAGGCGGTTGTCCTCGCGGACGGCGCGCCGCAGCCCGGCGGGAATCGTCGGGACGTCGGGACCGGCGGGCGCCTGCAGGCCGCGGTACACGACGAGCCGCTCCCCGCGCGGCAACGCAGCGGCGACCTTGTCGAGCGCTGTCTGGTCGATCGGGTACTTCAACTCGCGCGCGGCCTGGTTCAGCTCGTCACGGGTGTCGGTGAGCACGGCCTGCTGGGCGGCGTCCAGGATGGCGTTGCGCGCCGACACGTAGCTGACCCCCGCCGCCGTGCCGCCGCTCACCAGCGCCACCAGGACGAACACCACCACCAGCCGGGGACGCAGCCCGCGGAAGCGAGCCAGGGACGACCGTGACAGCCGGCGGTGACGGCGGATCGTCACAGCGGCCCGAACCGGTAGCCGAACCCCCGGACGGTCTGCACGTACCGGGGCTGCGCCGGCACGTCCTCGATCTTCGCCCGCAGCCGCTGGACGCACGCGTCGACGAGCCGCGAGTCGCCGAGGTAGTCGTGCTCCCACACCGCCTGGAGGAGTTGCTGTCGACTGAGGACCTGCCCGGGGTTGCGGGACAGTTCGAGCAGGATCCGCAGCTCGGTGGGGGTGAGCGCGATCAGCGCGCCGTGCTTGCTGACGGTCAGGCCGGAGCGGTCGATCACCAGGTCGCCGTGGTTGTCGCGGTTGTCGCCGCCCGCGCGGTCGGTGGGCTCGCGGTCGGCCCGGCGCAGCACGGCACGGATCCGTGCGTCGAGCACGCGCGGCTGCACCGGCTTCACGACGTAGTCGTCGGCGCCCGCCTCCAGCCCGCTGACCACGTCGATGTCGTCATTGCGGGCAGTGCACATGATGATCGGCACCGAGCCGGCCGCGCGGACCCTCCGGCACACCTCGTACCCGTCGATCCCGGGCAGCATCAGGTCGAGCACGAGGATGTCGGGCGTGTTCGCCCGCAGCATCTCCAAGCCCTCCTCGCCCGTGCCGGCCGCCAGCACGTCATGACCCTGCCGGCGCAGCGCCAGCTCAAGGCCGTCGCGGATCGACTGGTCGTCTTCGATGAGGAGCACCCGGTGCATTCCACCCTTTGTAGCAGCGGATCCGCGGAGTGGCCGGTGCCGCTGCACTCGGCGATCGGGTGGTGACTGAAGGTCCTGT
>CAVUDJ010000012.1:77500-1028098 GCA_963740215.1 uncultured Actinomycetota bacterium | reverse complement strand
AGCCGGTCTCCCGGACCGCGTCGAACTCGGCAGCCTGACATCTTCGACCCACCCTCCCCATCGACATGCCGTCCGGGTACGTGCCGGGCGAGGTCGACCACCATGACCAGTGGCGCTGGCCGCAGCCGTACGTCGCCTACGCCGGCCTGATCAGACAGGGCGGCGGGTTGGCTGCCGTGGCTCAGGCGCATCGCGACCTGTGGACCGAGGCGGTGATGACGGTGCCCGACGGCAGTGGCGCCCTCGTCATCGCCCACGGCGGCAGCATCGAGCCCGCGCTCGTGAGCTGCTGCCGGAGGCGGACTACGCGTCGTGGGGAGCACCTTTCGGCCACTGCGAGGGCGCCCGGCTGGACTTCGACGACGGGCGATTCATCGATGTTCGACTGCGCCGCGTACCGATCCGGTCGGGCTGACCCCACGATCACAAGCAGTGGTCGCAAGAACTTTCACTCTGGTATCCGCCCACCCGGAATTCCAGATGTCCACTGGCACGCAGTTCGCCGCAGGTCGGCCGTCGTGAGCGACCTTCCAAACTGGGGCTACGGGCGCCTGGCTTCTGCCCCACCGTTGCATGCCGACGCTGCCCACGATCTGCCCACAACCCGCTGTAGCTGACCAGATCTGGCTGGACTCCGCTGGACAGACGAGAACGGCCCGCGACCGGCGTTTCGGCTGGTCACGGGCCGTCTCCTGGTGGCGGGTGCAGGGTTCGAACCTGCGTAGGCGATGCCGATGGATTTACAGTCCACTCCCTTTGGCCACTCGGGCAACCCGCCGGGGGTGCGGCCGCGCGTCGCGTGGCTGCAGAAGGCAGGATAGCGAATGGTCCCACCGACTTTCCAACCGACTACCCGTGAGGAGCCTCATACCGTGGCTGACCCGTCCTTCGACGTCGTGAGCAAGGTCGACCGGCAGGAGGTCGACAACGCCCTGAACCAGGCCGCCAAGGAATTGTCACAGCGGTTCGACTTCCGCGGCACCAACGCGTCGGTGGCGTGGGCCGGCGAGGAAGCCGTGACCCTGCAGGCCGACACCGAGGAGCGCGTCCGCGCCGCTCTGGACGTGTTCAAGGAGAAACTGGTGAAGCGCGGCATCAGCATGAAGGCGTTCGACGCGGGGATCCGCACCAGTCGGGCAAGGCCTACAAGGTGAGCGGCACGCTGATCAACGGCATCGCCAGCGACAAGGCCAAGGAGATCGCCAAGAAGGTCCGTGACGAGGGCCCGAGGGGTGTCCAAGCCCAGATCCAGGGCGACCAGTTGCGCGTGAGCGGCAAGAAGAAGGACGACCTGCAGGCCGTGATCGCGCTGCTCAAGGAGTCCGACTTCGGGATCGCACTGCAGTTCACGAACTACAGGTAGACCACGTTCGGCGCAGCAGGTCAGGCGTCTGGCACCGCATCTGACCTGCTGCGACGACGGTCGGTGTTGGTCGTTGCGGTCACCTTTCGGCCTGGCGCGGGTGCCGCACACTACGGCCGTGGCACACAGACTTTCTGAGCAGCGGGCGCTCGAGGCGAGCCGGCTCCGCCGGCTGTCCGCGAGGCTGTCCGACCTGGGGGACAGGCTGCCTCTTTTGCCGGTGGTTGGCTTGTTCGGGGCGCTCATCGTGGGCGGCGTGGGCCTCGGCTACGCCACCGGGCACTACACCGTGGACGAGAACACCGGCTGCAGCCCCAGCGACAGGACATGGTCGCGGGCGGTCGTCACGTACGAGCTGGAGGCCGTGCCGCGCGAGCTCGGCACACCGGAGAGCGCGCACATCACGATCCGCACCGAGCGCGGTACCGAGCAGGTCGACATCGGGCTGCCCCTGACGGCCTACGCCGGCGAGTCGGGTGCGGAGTTCTGCGCGGGCGCCAGGGCGCTTCTTGATGCCCGCGCGCCGGGCGCCCAGGGCCAACTGCGTTGCCGCATCAAGGTCGACGACGAGGTGAAGCTGGAGCGCACCGGTCCCGCGGACGCCGGGGTGCGCTGCGACCTAACGGTGCCGTAACCGTTTGGATGACGGATTCGACGCTTCGTGCACGATGCCGCGTCAGAGGGCGGCCAGGCCCGGCAGGTCGTGGCGGTTCAGGCCGGCCAGCACCACCGCGGCGCCGCTCGGGGTGTCGGCCTCCGCCCTCACCTGCGAGCCCTTGCCATCGACCCGGTCCACGGTGTGGTCGCGGTAGGTCTCCTTGTGGGGTCGTCCGTCGAGGCCGCGTCCGTCGCGCAGGGCGTCTCGCTGCCTGCCGACCGCGGCGTCCGCCGCGCTGTCGGACGCCCACGACGTGCAGATCAGGGCGCGCGGCGCACTCGTCCGGTCCGTGGTGCGGCGCACGCCGACGGCGGCCAGCCGCGGCGCCTCGTCGCCCGTCGCCCGCCCGCGAACGATCTGCGCGACGAGGACGTCACCTAGGCAGCGGGCGAGCGCGCTGAACTCGGCGTCGGTGGCGAGCGTGCTAGACGTGGGAGTTTCGACCCAGCCGATCGACCCGCTCTCCGAGGCGTACCACACGTCGGAAGTCCTCGGCCGGATGTGCGCGAGCGTGAGAGCGAGTATGGCCACGTCGCCGCGCTCCACCGACAGCGTCGGCGCCGTGTAGCCGAAGCCGAGCGGGCGCCAGCCGTTGGCCACCAGCTTGGTCTCGACGCTGCGCTCGTCCTGCCCACCCACGATGAGGCCGACGGTCGTCGGCGTGACGCCCGCGGTGGCCATGAAGCGCGCGCCACGCAGATCGATGGCCGCCACCTCCGACAAGGCCTTGGCGTGCGGGGCGAGGCTGCTGGCACCGAAGCCGGAGAGCTGGCCCCAGACGTCATTCGGGTCGTCGCTGGCGGCGAGGGCGGCGATGGCCTCGACGTCGCCGAACTCGAACCCGGCGCGGGTGTCGTCGGTGGCGGCTACCCGCCCGAGAGCCTGCTGGAACGGGGTGGTGTCATCGTCGAATCGGACCCTCAGGTTACTGCAGCCCGCCAGAGCACACAGCAGGGCCAGCGCGACCACCAACCGCGTGCACGAGGTTTTCATGGCGCCGACATTAACCTCGGCTGTACCGATCTTCCTCAACTCGGACTTCATACATTGCCCAATCGGGCACCCGTCCGGGGCATGCCACCCGCCGGGCCACACGCTACGGTGATGCTCCGGTCTGCAGGTGAGCCGGTTGAAGGGGGCGGGCCATGCCAGAGGACCATAACGCCCGGCTTCGGCTCGGCGGTCCGCTGGGCATCGTGCTGGCCGTGGTCGCCGCGCTCGCCGTGATGCTCTGCCTCGGCGTGGTCATGCTCATGCTGCCCTGGTGGCTCGCCGCTCAGGACGAGGAGGAGTACCAGCGGGAGTTCGACCGCACCTCCACACCGTCCGTCTCGGTGTCGCCCCGCTAGATCGCCCGCTCCCGGCCGCCGCCCGACGGGACACTCCGCACTAGTCGACGGTCAGCACACCGTCCGCCAGCGTTCCGCGCAGCGTGACCTCGTCCGTCCAGGTCACGCCCTGCGCGGTCTGCACGCCCTTGAGCGAATCCACGTTCGCGCCCTCGACCTTGAGCGACGGCCGCCCGCACTGTGGCGGGTGCGACTCGGCGAGGGCCTCGCAGATCCGGGTCACGCCATCGGTGCCGACGAGCACGAACCCGCGTACCTTCACGGGCTGGTCGCCGGCGTGGATGGCCTGCGCGACGGTCAGGACCCCTTTCCCGACCGGCGTGTTACCCGCTGGTTCGGCGCTGTCCTCCGCCGCGCCGCAGCCGGTCAGCAGCAGCACGGTCATCAGCACCACAAGAGCGCGCATCACAGCAGTTCGACGCGGCGCTACCCGACGCGGTTCCGCGCCGGCTCCCGAGACCGCTCGGCCCGTCGCAGCGGGCTGCCCGGCCAGTACGCCGCCAGCGCTCCAAGTGCGGTACTCGCCGCCGCGGCGGCGAACGCGACGGGCACGCCGCCGGCCTGGTCGACGAGGATCCCGGCGACAGCCGACCCCGCGGCACTGGACGTGAACGCCACCGTGGCCACCCACGTGTACGCCTCACTCACGGTGCCGGCCGGTGCGACCCTCGCTACCAGGTTGTTCTCGACGGTCAGCGCAGGCGCGATCGCGCTCCCGGCCAGGACCAGAGCAACCGCCATCAGCGGGACGTTCGGGACCAGCGCCAGCGCGCCCATCCCGACCGCCACCGCGCCAAGCGTCACGGACCACTGCGTGACCATCGGCGCCGCGAACCGCCGCGTGCCGAACCACAGCCCGCCAACGATGCTGCCGACGCCCCATACGCCGAGGAGGAGTCCGGCGACGCCCTCCGCGGCCTCCGCTGGCGCGTGCTCGCCCGCGAAGGCCGGCAGCGCCACCCCGACGACGCCGAATGCGAACGTGATTCCGGCCGCGATGACCAGCAACAACGGCATGCCCGGCGCTGCCGCCGGACCGAGCCCGCGAACGTGAGCACGATCAGGGTGCGGTCGCCAGGCACGGGCGGCGCGGCCCAGAGCGACCGTCGCGGTGCCGCCTGCGCACAGGACGGCCGCGACCGCCAGCGCGATCACCGGGGATCCGACAGCCGCGAGCGCGCCGACCAACACCGGTCCGAGGACGAACACCAGCTCGAAGACGGTGGTCTCCAGCGCGAGCGCCGGTTCGCGAAGACCAGAGACGGCGAGGTCGTTCCACAGGCTGCGGACGGTGGCGGTGAGCGGCGGCTGGCTGGCGCCGAGAAGGGCGGCGGCCGCCCAGATCAGGGCGAGCGGCGCGTCGGCGAGCACCGCACCGACGACGGCCGCCACCGCTACGGGGTACGCGACCGCGGTCACGAGGAGGATTGGAACCGGCCCGAGCCGGTCCGCGAGGCGGCCGAGCACCGGCCCCATCACGGCGGTGGACAGCGCGTACGCGGCCAACGCGACTCCGGCAGGCGCGTACGAACCCGCTGCCTGCTGGACGAGCAGCACGAGCGCGAGCGGCGCCATGCCGATCGGCAGCCTGCCCAGGACGCCGGCAATCGTGAGCGCCGGCGCCCCGGGCAGCCGCCAGACGGCCGCGTACGCGCGCAACCCGAGCGGGGCGTGCACGGGATGTGAATCGGGTCGAGGATCGGTCATGGGCAAGAGCACCCGTTCAGTCCTCGCACGGTACGGCGTGCGTCCCGGGCGCGCTGTGTCCGGCGCGCGCGGAGTGATCGCCTCAGGTCTGCCCTCGGCGCAGACCTCGCGAGCCGCACCGCGGGTGAGACGCGTGCCCGGGACGGTGACCGCCGCCCAGGCGAGCAGCGCACTCAGCGCGGCCAGGGCGAACGCGGCCGGCACCCCGGACGGCCGGTCGACGACCAGGCCACCGACGGCGGCGCCCATCGCACTGGACCCGAACGCGACCGTGGTGAACCACGTGAACGCCTCGGTGGTCGTACCCGCCGGGGCGAGGTCGGCGACGAGGCCGTTCTGGACGGTCATCGTCGGGGCGATCGCCGTGCCGCCGAGGAACAGCATCGCGCCGAGGATCCAGGGGTCACCGGCGAACGCGAGTGGCGTCATCCCGACCGCGACCGCCAGCAGCGCCCACCGCAGCTGCGACGGAAGCGACACGGCGAACCGCTGCGCGCCGAACCAGATGCCGCCGAGGCCGCTGCCGAGCGCCCAGACGGCGAGCAGGATCCCGGACATCGCGGTGCTGTCGCGCCCGTCGGCGTAGGCCGGCACCGCTACCTCGACGACGCCGAACGCGAACATCAGCGCGGCGCACGCGGTCATCAGGACGACCATGCCGGGCGACCGGAGCGGGCCGGCGCCGGTGGTCGCGACGCTGTCCGGGTGCCGGCGCCACCGGCGGGCCGGCTTGCTGAGCGCCACCGCCATCGTGCCGAGGAACGCCAGCGTCGCGGCCGTGACCAGCGCGAAGTTGGGCGCGGCAAACGCTACGAACCCGGCCACGACGACCGGGCCACCGACGAACACGCCCTCGACCGCCACGGACTCCAGCGCGTACGCGGACTGCCGCAGGTTCTCGTCACCCTCGGACATCTGCATCCAGAACGTCCGCAGCGACGACGACAGCAGCGGAACCGCGGCGCCCGCCGCCCCCGCGGCGAGGTAGATCGACCAGATCGGGGCGGCGAGTTCGATGGCGGCGAGCAAGATCAACAGCATCACCGGGTACGCGATGCCGGTGCCGAACAGCACCAGGCGCGGCCCGAACCGGTCGGCGAGGCGCCCGAAGACCGGCGCGACGGCGGCGGTGGCGACGGAGTAGGTGCCGGTGGCGATACCGGCTGCGGCGTACGAACTGGTGCGTGACTCGACCAGCAGCAGCACCGCGAGCGGCACCATCGCGATCGGAAGACGGCCGATGATGCCCGCGACGATGAGGCGGCGGGCACCAGGGAGCCCCCATACCTCCAGGTAACGCCGCATGACCGCCTCCTTCCGTCTACGTAGTGGGCAAAGTGCCCCATGGTCCCTACACTCAACATCGAGGCTAGTAATGGAGGCGTAGGCGGTCAAGTGGAATACGACACCTACAGTGCTGAGGCGCTGCAGCTCGCACTGGATCTTGCGAACACCGACGTCGAGAGCCGCGCCGACGTGGAGGAGTACATCCGCGTCAACGCGGAGTGGTTCACCTGTCGTGACCTGCGACTTTCCGATGCGGACGTCGCTGACGTCGCCGAGCTCGCGAACAACATCCGGGACGTCGTGGTGTCCACCTCGGACGATGAGGTTGTGGTCAAGCTCAACCGGCTGCTGGAGTGCTGCTCACCCGTGCCGCGAGCCACGAACCACGACGGGGAGCTGCACCTGCACTACTCGGCGGACACGGCGCCGATCGTCGACCAGCTCGGCGCCACCGTCGCGATGGGAATGGCGCACGTCATCTGCCGGTACGGGCGGGAGCGGCTGGGCATCTGCGCGGCGGGCGACTGTGCGGACGTCTTCGTGGACACGTCGCGGAACAAGTCACGCCGCTACTGCTCCGAGACGTGCGCGAGCCGCACCACCGTCTCCGCCTACCGCGCCCGCCAGAAGGCCCAGTCCTAACCCCCGAATCGAACTTGCGGGACAATCTGGGGCATGCGCGCCCGACGTAGGCACGGCTTCCCGAAAAGTCCGGTTCGGGTCGAGGACCGCGCGCGGGCCGCTGACGACAACGCCGGCTCGGCTACCGCAAGGACGGTTACACGCCGTCGTAACGAAGAGAGTTTTGAAGCTTTGATCGTGGCCTCAGCGGGCCGCCCACCCAGAGCGGGCAATCTCTTCCAGCCGGGCGACGCGCTCCTCCATCGGGGGGTGGGTGCTGAAGAGCTTGGCGATGCCGCCGCCACGGAACGGGTTGTCGATCATGAGGTGGCTGCTGGACACGATCCGGGTCTCCTGCGGCAGCGGCAGGGCCTGCGTGCCCATGTGGATCTTGCGGAGCGCGCTGGCGAGTGCGAGCGGGTCGCCGGTGAGTTCGGCGCCGGACGCGTCGGCCTGGTACTCGCGCGACCGGCTGATGGCCAGCTGGATGAGGCTGGCGGCGATCGGGCCGAGGATCAGCATGATGAGCAGGACCAGCGGGTTCGGCCCGTCGTCGTCGTCGCCACCGCCGATCGGCAGGAAGAAGGCGAGGTTGGCGAGCATCGTGATCATCGTCGCGAGGGCACCCGCCACGGACGAGATGAGGATGTCGCGGTTGTAGACGTGCGACAGTTCGTGGCCGAGGACAGCGCGCAGTTCCCGCTGGTTCAGGATCTGCAGGATGCCCTCGGTGCAGCACACGGCGGCGTTGCGCGGGTTGCGTCCGGTGGCGAAGGCGTTGGGCTGGTTCGTGGGACTGATATAGAGCCGGGGCATCGGCTGGTTCGCCTGGGTGGCCAGTTCGCGGACCATCGCGTAAAGCGCCGGCTGGTCGACCTCGGTGACCGGGAACGCCCGCATCGAGCGAAGCGCGATGCGGTCGGAGTAGAAGTAGCTGATGCCGTTCATGAGCAGCGCGATGATCCCGGCGATCACCAGGCCCGACGATCCACCCAGGGCGTAGCCGATCACCAGGATCAGCGAGCTGAGCAGCCCCAGCAGAGCGGCCGTCTTGAGCCCGTTGAGATACCGGTGCACGATCTCCTCCAGATGCATTGAGGGATCCTCGACACCTTGTTGAACGGTCGCGCGCATAGGCACGTTCCCGCAGGGCAGCCCGCCCGTCGTGACATAGGTGACAGCCTCGGGCTACCCAGGGCATCGGCTGGCCAATCACCCGCTTCGACTACGTGGATATCGTCTCGTCTGTGAGCTTCAGCAACCATGCCCGGCGGGTCCGCGACACGTCGCTGCCGTACGGCCGACGGGTCAGCTCGCTGCGCAGCTGCGTCGAGCAGTACCGCCCGATCGGGTTCTTCGCAACGCTGAGCTACCTGGAAGCGGTAGCGGGACCGTTCCAACACGATGAGGGCGCGCTGCTGTGTGCGCTCGACCTGCTGAACGAAAGCCGGCTACTCCGCTACGCCGCGCAGCAGACGTATGCCGAACGCAGGCGGGCAGAGAAGCGCGCGGGCCGACGCACACCGAGCAAGGATGATCCGGATCCCGCCACGCTCGATCACTGGTTCGGAGCTGCCCAGCCAGCGGCGCTTCACAAGCTGCGCCACTGGAGCCAGCCGCTGCGGCACAGACCATCCGAGCTCGAAGAACTTCGAGCATCGCCAGATTCGAAGGCGCAGGTACTCGCCGAGCTCGTCACGGCCTGCATCGAGTCAGGCGGGTTCCTGCGGCCAGACGAGCGGCGTTCCCTTACTACTCTCGTAGCCACGCTCAACGACCTGGCGTCCCCACACAGGTACGAACGTGACCCCGCAGGCTACTCCACTGCATGGAGAATGCGCAAGATCGCGCGGTTCGTCAGCGCTGCGAGCGACATGCCCAGCCGGTCCTGACCTTCGCGCCACCTCACCCGCTTTCGAGGCGGTACCGCAGCGGCGCCCCGGGGCGGCCGTGCAGGTAGGGCGAGGCACCGGCCAGGTACGCCCGGACGGCAGGATCGGTGCTGAACCTGTCACCCGCAAGTTCGGGCAGGTAGCCGGACGTGATCCCATGGTGTGTCGCCAGCTGGGACAGGCGCCGGTCGGTGCCGAACCGGTGGACCGTGCGCCAGCCGTTGCTCCTCTCCTCTGCGGCGTCCAGGTCGGGCACGAGGTCGCCCTGGTTCTCCACCGCGAGCACCCGCACGCCCGGCGCCGGCCGTTTGTTGGCGATGGGCGATCCAGCGGTGACGACGTGCGTGACCCGGTACGGGCCGCCGGCGGCGACATTCATGGCCGCCGCGCCGCCCTGGCTGTGGCCGACGAGCATGAGCTGGGATCCTGGCGGGATCCCGGCCGTGCGGAGCGCGGCCGTGATCCCGCGGCTGTACGCGTCGGCGCCGAGTCGACTCGACCGCACCGCCTGGGGCGGCGTGTTGACGGTCCGGTTGAGGCTCGGTTCCATGCCCCGCAGCAGGACGAGGTAACGGATCACTCCATCGGCTCCCAGGACGGGCACCACCTCGACCTCGCCAGCACGTAGGTACCTGATCCGTTCGTACGACTGGGCCAGCGACGGCGCCGCAGGCAACGGATCCCCCGCCGGCACTTCCCGCACGACGCCCGGCCGTTCCGGAATCACCCGGGCGAGCACAGCGCCACCGGCGGCGATCGTCAGGTCGGCGGTGCGCAGCCCGACACCGGCGAGCGCCCCGGCCGCGCTGTCCATCTGTAGTGCCGCGACCTGCGCCGTGGCATCGGCGGCGAGCCTGGCGTACCCGGCCGCGAGCCTGCGGATGCCGGCGACCGCACGCTCGATCTCGTACACGGCCCGGGCTACCCTGGCCGGTTCCCGCGCCGCCGCACCGAGCAGAGCCGGATGCGCGGCCGTGGCCTGCGCCGACAACGCGATCCGTACCAGCTCGCCGACCGCTCCGGTCAGGGTGACCGCCAGCCGGCCGACGCCACCGACATCGACCGCGATGGCGGGGTGCGCCGCCGTCATTCGATGCGACGCAGTTCGTCGGCGGCGTCACGCAGGTGGTCGCCGTCGCGCTGACCAGCCGCCGCCAGCGCGCGAGCCTCGCGGGTGGCCCGGTCGCCACGCGGACACTCCCACTCGACGTCCTCGACCTTGCGCGCAATCTCGGACGTCAGCTCACCGACCCGATCGGCGGCACCGGCCAGCCTGCGCGCCAGCACGTGCAGCGCCTCCGTGGAGAACATTCGCGACCTCCTCGTCATGGTGACGGGGAAAGTCTGCGGCCTGCGGCACCGGCGTCAGCCGGCTATCCACATCGGCCGGTCACGTCCACAGATCGGCGAAAAGCCTTGACACGTCGAGGATCAATTGCGGCGCGAAGCCAACCACGATGGCCGCCACAGACACGCCCGCGAGGGTGATCCGGACCGGCCACAGTGGCCCGCTATCCGCTGTGGAGGCCCCGGCGGGCGGCGCCGCGTACAGCAAGGCGGCGACCCGGGCGTAGTACGCCAACCCGATCACCGCGTTGATGCCGACGACGACCGCAAGCCAGCCCGCCGACCCGTCCAGCAGCGCCTGCACCACCGTGACCTTCGCGAACAGCCCCGCAAGCCCAGGCGGCAGCCCCGCGAGACCGGCAAGGGCCAGCACCAGCGCCGCCCCGAGCCACGGCGAACGGCGCGCCAGCCCGCGGTAGTCCTCGATCTCGCCGCCGTCGACAGCGCCGCGAGCGGCGACGACGGCGCCGAACGCGCCGACATTGATCAGCACGTAGAAGAACAGGTACGCGACGGCACCGGCGACAGCTGCTTGCACCGCGTCGTCGTCGCGTCCGGCCGCGCTGGCGAAGGCACCGAGCGGCGCGATCACATACCCGGCCTGCGCCACCGACGACCACGCCAGCAGCCGCACCATCCGGCGCTGGCGCAGCGCGACGAGGTTGCCGACCGTCATCGTCAGGACCGCCACACCAGCCAGTAGCGGCCCGGCGATGTCGAGGTACGGCCGGAGCCCGCTGACCACGACCAGCAACAACGCCACGACGCCACCCACCTTGGACGCGGTGGAGAGGTAAGTGGCCACCGGCACCGGCGCGCCGTCGTACGTGCCGGGCGCCCACGCGTGGAACGGCACCAATGCGACCTTGAACGCCAGCCCGACCAGCACGAGCGCCACGGCGGCGCCGGTGAGCGGCAGGTCGCGGAGGTCGTCGCGCTCGCCGAGGGCCAGGCTGAGCCGGTCCAGGTGGAGCGCTCCGGTGAGCGCGTAGAGCAGCCCGGCGCCGAGCAGGGTCACGGCTGTCGACACGACCGAGACGATGAAGAACGTGGTGGCGGCCTCGGCCGAGCGGAGCGAGCGCCGCCTCAGTCCCACAAGGGCGTACACGGGAAGGGTGAGGGTTTCCAGCGCCACGACGAGCGTCAGCAGGTCGCGGGAGGTGGCGAGCACGACGGCGCCGAGCAGCGAACAGCTGAGCAGGAACGCGTACTCGCCGGCCGGCGACGTCGCCGCTGCCGACCGTGGCGGCGCTCAGCCCCAGCACGACCAGCGTCAACGCGCAGAACACGACGATCGCCGCGACGGAGGCATTGTCGAGGACGAACGAGCAGGACGGGCCTGTGTCGATACCGCCGGGAAGCGTGCCACCGCTCGTGCAGAACGTGCCGCGCGGGTCGTCCCGGGCGACCACCAGCGCCAACACACCCGCCGCCACAGGACCAAGAGCGGCAAGTCCCAGCAGCGAGCCGCGGAGCCCCGGACGAGCCAGGTCGACGAGGAGCACCAGCACGGCCGAGGCGACGACGGCGTACGCGGGCGCGAGGGCAGCGTGGTCGATGACCTGGACGTTCATCGGGCGACCACCCCGATCAGCGCTTCGACCGGCCCCGCCGTCAAGTCGAGCACCAGCGCGGGCCACAGGCCCAGGACCAGCGCCAACACCACGAGCGGCGACCAGGCGGCAATCTCGACCACCGACAGGCCCGGCGCGTCGACGGCGGCGACCCTCCCGGCAGGCGGCCCGGTGACGACGGCGCGCAGCAGGCGCAAGAAGTACGCGGCCGTCAGAGCGGCGCCTAGCGCGGCGAGTACCGCGAGCACGACGAACAGCGTCCGCGGCAGGTCAGCGCCTGGCCGCCACGCGCCGACGACCGCGAACGCCTCGCCCCAGAACCCCGCCAGACCGGGCAGACCCAGGCTGGCGACCGACGCGAACCCGAGCACGCCCGCCAGCCACGGCAGCCGCACGCCGAGCCCGCCCAGCTCGGCGAGTTGACCAGTGCCGTAGCGGTCCTTGATCGCGCCGGCCAGGAAGAACAGCAGGCCGGTGATCACGCCGTGCGCGATGTTGCCGATCAGGGCCGCTTGCAGCCCGGCCGCCGTCAGCGACGCGACACCGAGCAGCACGAACCCCATGTGACCGACGCTGGAGTACGCGATCAGCCGTTTCAGCTCCGGCTGGGCGAGGCAGACCAGCGCACCGACCAGGATCGCCGCGACCGCGAGCACGCCGATCGCGGGCGCCAGCGTCCGCGCCGCATCGGGCAGCACGGGCAACGCGAGGCGGACCAAGCCGTACGTGCCCATCTTCAGCAGGACGCCGGCCAGGATCACCGACCCCACGGTGGGCGCCTCGGTGTGCGCGTCCGGCAGCCAGGTGTGCAGCGGCCAGAGCGGGCTCTTCACCGCGAACGCGACCAGCAGCAGCACGAACGCCGCGAGCTGGGTGCCGCGCGAGAGATCGTTGCCGGCCGAGAGCGCCTCCACATCGGCGGTGCCGGCATTGACGATCACCAGCACGAGCCCGACCAGCAGCAGCACCGATCCGAACAGCGTGTAGAGCAGGAACTTGCGGGCCGCGTGGCGGCGTCCCGGCCCGCCCCACACCGCGATCAGCGCGAACATCGGCGCCAGCGTGACCTCGAAGAACACGAAGAACAGCAGCAGGTCGAGGGCGAGGAACGTGCCGACGACACCCACTTCGAGGACCAGGAGCAGCGCGAGCATCGTCGGGATGCGGTCGCCCGGCGCGTGCCGCAAGGTGTAGATCGCGCACAGCAACGTGAGCAGGGTGGTCAGCGCGACGAGCGGCCAGCTGATGCCGTCGACGCCGAGATGAAACCGCAGCCCGAGCGACGGCGCCCAGGACAGGTCGAGTTCGCTCCACGGATCCACAACGGCTGTGGGCGCGTGCCGGCCGCCGAGCAGGCCCAGGCTGAGCCCAAACGTGAGTGCCGAGACAGCGACGGCTGCCCAGCGGGCGGCGCGGTCAGGGAGCAGCGCGACGACGGCGGCCCCCAGAGCGGGCGCCGCCAGCACCGCGACCAGCCACGCCCCGCTCACGGCGCCACCGCGAGAGATGTGTGCAGGTCACGGGTCACGACAGCACCACCGCCACGGCAGCGAGCAGGAGCGAACCGCCCAGCACCGCCGTGGCGTACCGGCCGAGGCCCGCAGCATGGACCCGCCCGAGCAACCCGCCAAGACCTACGGCGCCCCGGCCGGTGCTCTCGACAGCCCCGTCCACCAGCTGCTCGTCGCCAGCTCTGACCGCCGTGGCCAGCGCAATGACCGGCCGGACCACGAGTGCGTCCTGCACATCGTCGAGATAGAAGGCTTGCTCGAACACCGGCCGCAACGGACCGAGAGCCTTCGCCGGATCTTCGGCGGGGGCACCCCGCCAGACCAGCCACGCCGCTCCGCCGCCTGCGGCGATGAGCAGCAGCGAGACCAGGGTGGTGGTCAGTTCGGGCGTCAGGGACGGGCCATGCGGCGCCTCGCTCAGCGGGGCGTACGCGAACCAGGCGCCGCCGAGGTGTCGCGCCAGGCCGTCGCCCAGGGCGAAGAAGCCGATCAGCGCCGCTGGAACGGCGAGCCCGATGAGCGGCCAGCGCATCGACGGCGGTGGGTCGTGCGGGTGGGCCGCCTGACCGGTCCCGAAGAACGTGCGCAGCCACAGGCGGGTGACGTACGCCGCTGTGATCGCGACCGTCAGCAAGCCGGCGACCAGCACGGTCCAGCCGGTCGCGGTGCCCGCGTGTTCGGCGGCACCGAGGATGCTCTCCTTGCTCCAGAACCCGGCGAGCGGTGGCACGCCGGCGAGCGCGGCGAGGCCGATCGTCATCGTCACGAACGTCACCGGCATGGGTTTGCGCAGGCCACCCATCTCGGACATGAGGTTGGTGCCGACGGCGTGGATCACCGCGCCGGCCGCGAGGAACAGCAGCGCCTTGAAGGCCGCGTGGGTGAGCAGGTGGAAGAGGCTCGGACCCTGCGCGCCGACCGCGAGTGCGCCCGTCATGTAGCCGAGCTGGCTCACCGTGGACCACGCCAGGACCTTCTTGATGTCGTCCTGCGCGCACGCGGCGCACGCGCCGAGCAGCATCGTGATCGCGGCCATCACGCCGAGGACGGCCAGTGCGGTCGGGGTGAACAGCGGCAACAGCCTGGCGACGACGTAGACGCCGGCGGCGACCATCGTGGCGGCGTGGATCAGCGCGCTGATCGGCGTCGGACCGGCCATCGCGTCCGGCAGCCAGGTGTGCAGCGGGAACTGCGCGCTCTTGCCCGCGACGCCGGCAAGGAGCAGCAGGCAGGCGGCGGTGCGGGTGCCTTCGCCGAGGTCCGCCGCGAGCACGTCTGCGATGCGGAACGACCCGGCCGCGACGCCCAGCGTGACGACACCGAGCAGGAAGCCGACGTCGCCGACGCGCGTGACCAGGAACGCCTTCACCGCGGCGCCCGGGGCTTCGGGCAGCGATCGATCGTGGCCGATGAGCAGGTACGAGCAGAGGCCCATGACCTCCCAGCCGACCAGCAGCATCACCAGGTCACCGGAGACGACGACCAGCATCATCGCGGCCGTGAACAGCGACACCTGCGCGGCGTAGGGGGCGTAGCGGTCGTCGTCGGCGAGGTATCCCGTGGAGTAGACCTGCACCGCGAAAGCGACCGCGCCGACCATCACCCCGACCAGCGCCGCGACGCTGTCGAGCCGTACCGCCGCCGTCACGACGAGGGAGCCGAAGTCGGCGATCGGGTGCGCGGCGTCGATCTCGTCGCCGCCTCCCACGATCCGCCACGCCAGGACGATCGCGGCGACGAACGACAGCCCGGTGGCGCCCAGCGCCAGGCCCGCCGCGCGCCGCTTCGACTCGGCCGGGAGCAGCAGCCCGGCCAGGCCCGCCACGCCCGGCAGGACAGGCAGCGCCGCCGCGAGCCACACGTCGACGCTCACGCCGCGTCCTCCGTCGAGACGTCGACCTCGTCGACCGCGATGGTGCGGCGTCGACGGTAGAGCTGGAGAACGATCGCCAGGCCAACCCCGATCTCGGCCGCCGCCAGCACGATCACGAACAGCGCGAACACCTGGCCACTGCGCGGGACCCCGACGATCGACACGTCGGCGGTGACGAAGACCAGGTTGACGGCGTTGAGCATCAGCTCGACCGCCATCAGCAGCAGCACCGCGTTGCGGCGCACGAGCACGCCGTAGACGCCGATACCGAAGAGCAGCGCCGCGAGTACGTAGGGAATCACAACGTGCATGGGGTTACCGCCGCCCGGGGCCGGCGTCACGCGCGGGCGCGGTAGGCGCGGCGGAATCACCGTCGTTCGGTGCGGGCTTGACCGCTGGGCTGGACACCACGATCGCGCCGACGAGGGCGGCCAGGAGCAGCACCGACAGCACCTCGAACGGCAGCACCCACTCGCGGAACAGCTCGGCGCCGACGCGCTCGGCGGTGCCGGCCTCGGGAAGGTCGACGCGGGTCCAGCGGTACGCGTGGATGAGCAGCGCCGCTAACGCCCCACCCGCACCGAGCCCGACCAGCAGCGCCGGCCAGCGCGGCCGGTCGAGGTCGTCGCTCGGGCCGATCGGCGCCCGCGTCAGCATCATCGCGAACAGCAGCAGCACGACGACCGCACCGACGTAGATCAGCATCTGGACCCACGCCACCAGCTCGGCTGTGAGCACGAGGTAGAGGCCGGCCAGCGCGCCGAGCGTCACGACCAGCCACAACCCGGCGCGGACCACATGACGCGTGGTGACGACGAGCAACGCTGATCCGACCGCGAGTACGCCGAGGGCGCACACCAACACGTCCGTGACGCTCATTCGGCCGCCTTCGCAGCGGCGGCCACTTCCTTCGCCGGCTCCCCGTTCGGATCGTGGGCGGGCGGCGCAGGCACCGTCCACATCCAGTCGCGGAGCCGCTCCTTCTCGTGGGTCATCTCACGGATGTCGTACTCCGCGTACTCGAACTCCGGCGACCAGAACAGTGCGTCGAACGGGCACACCTCGATGCAGATGCCGCAGTACATGCAGAGTGCGTAGTCGATCGCGAAGCGGTCGAGCACGTTGCGCTGGCGTGCGCGGGCGCCCTCCTCGCGCGCCGGCACCGTCTCCTTGTGCGAGTCGATGTAGATGCACCAGTCCGGGCACTCGCGCGCGCAGAGCATGCAGACCGTGCAGTTCTCCTCGAACAGCGCGATCACGCCACGAGAACGCGGCGGCAGGGCAGGCTTCGTGTCCGGGTACTGGCGGGTGTGGGCCCGGCGGGTCATCGTGCGCAGCGTGATGGCCAGCCCCCTCGCCAACCCCGCGCCCGGAATGCCGCTCATGAACCCGCATCCTGCCCTGCCACGGCCCGCCACACCAGCATCACAGCGCCACCTTGACCACTGCGGTGAGCACCAGCTGCGCCAGCACTACCGGGACCAGCACCAGCCAGCACAGCCGCTGGAGCTGGTCCTCGCGGAGCCGCGGATACGCCACGCGGACCCAGATCACGACGAACGAGACCGCCAGCACCTTGATCAGCGTCCAGAGCCAGCCCAGCTCGGCGTCGGCGAACGGCCCCCTCCAACCGCCGAGGAACAGGACGGTCGTGAGCGCCGAGATCACCACGATCCCCGCGTACTCCGCCAGCAGGAACAGCGCGAACCGCAGCCCCGTGTACTCGGTGAGGTAGCCGAAGACCAGCTCCGAGTCCGCGATGGGCATGTCGAACGGCGGCCTGCGGATCTCGGCGAGCCCCGCGACGAAGAACACCACCATCGCCGGCGCCTGCCACAGCAGCCACCACGGCCGCCAAGCCTCCACGATGCCGCTCAGCGACAGCGTGCCAGCGGCCATCGCGACGCTCGCCGCCGCCAACACGAACGGCAGCTCGTACCCCAGCAGCTGTGCGGCGCCACGCATACCACCGAGCAGGCTGTACTTGTTGCTGCTCGCCCACGCCGCCATGAGCATGCCGACGACGCCGACGCCCACGATGGCCAGCACGAGGAACAGGCCGATGTCGAGGTCCGAGCCGACCAGGCCCGACGGGCCGAGCGGCAACAGCAGGAACACCATGAGGTACGGCAGGAGCCCAACCGCGGGAGCCAGCCGGAACACCGGCTTGTCGGCCTGCGCTGGGACGACCTCCTCCTTCTGGACGAACTTCACGCCGTCGGCGACGAGCTGCGCCCACCCATGGAACGCACCCGCGTACATGGGGCCCAACCGGCCCTGCATGTGCGCCATCGCCTTGTGCTCCATCTGCCCCACGATCAGCGGCAACGTGAGGAACGCGATCAGCGCGCCGCCCACCCGCAACGCCAACTCGGCCCAGAGCGGCATCAGCCGTCACCACCCTCGACAGGCTTGTCCGCCGGCTCTTCCGGCCTCGCCGGTCGGTCACCGGCCTCCGGCGCGGGGCGCGCGGGGCGATCCCCGGGCGCGCGCCGCGCGGGCCGGTCGCCAGGCGCGCGTCGGGCGGGACGCTCGGGCTCCTCTGCGGCGAGTTTGCCGGCATCCGGACCCCACTCGTTGGGATCAGGAACGCCGGGCGGGCGGATACGGCGGCGGCTCGGAGCGCCGCTCTCGCTCTCCCCCGGTTCCTTCGCGCCTGGCCAGGCCTTGGCGACGCGCGCCGCGAGCACGAACTCCTTGCGCAGCGGGTTGCCCTCGAACTCGTCTGGGAGGAGCAGCTTCTTCAGGTCGGGATGCCCGTCGAACACGACGCCGAACATCTCGAACGTCTCGCGCTCGTGCCACGCGGCGCCGGGAAACACCGGGACGAGGCTGGCGAGCCGCGCGGACTCGCGGGTGACGGTCGTACGCAGCAGCACACCGTGGCGCAGCGGCACCGACCAGAGGTGCGCGACGATCTGGAACCCGGACTCGCCCGCGTCCACCCCGGACAGCCAGTCGAAGAAGGTGAGCGCCAAGCTTTCATCGTCCCGAGCCAGGGTTGCGGCTTCTGTCCAGCTTGACGGCGGCACGTCGACGACGGCGCGCGTGTAGCCGCTACCGGCAGAGACGCTCGCCTCGCCGGCGCCGATCACCTCGACGAGCCGCGGACCGATCTCCTCCGGAGTCACGTTCGCGATCCTAGGGCAGGCCAACCCCGTGACTGTTCCCGGAGCACAGTGACCAGCGCCTCTCCGTTCAGTTTCGGATTCTTGGGGGTCGGCGGAGCCAGAAACCCCCAAGAATCCGAAACTCAAGAGCGTTAGACCGGGCGCGCCACCCGCGTGACCTTCTGCGAGCGGCTGGCCACCCCGAACGAGGCGCCGTGCCGCACGGTGCTCGTCTTGCTGGTGCGGTCGGCGAGGAACCACCAGTCGCTCTGCACGCGGTCGGGGCGCACGTCCAGGACCGTGTAGCCGTGCGAGTCCATCTCGACGGCGCGCACGTGCCGGTTGAACGTACGGATCGCGCCCTCGGCGAGCAGCGACACCGTACGCGGGGCGACCTTGAGGAAGTCGTCGACGTTGTCGCTGGTCACGGAGGTGGTGACGAACTCGGTCGCGACGCTACGGGAGTGTCCCGGGTAGGTCGCGGCGTCGAGCGGCACGTCGTTCGCCCAGGACGAGTGGATGTCGCCGGTGAGGAAGACGGTGTCGTTGACGCGGCGGTCTGCGAGCGCGTGCAGCAGCTCGCGCCGCTCGAAGGCGTACCCGTCCCACTGGTCGGCGTTGAGCGCGAGACCGTCCTGCGAGAGGCCGAGCAGCTTGGCGATCGGGCCGAGCAGGTTGTTCGGCACGAGGTCGAGCCCGACGGGCGCGATCATCACCGGGTTGCCGACCAGCTTCCACTGCGCGTTCGTGCCGGTGAGTCCGCTCTTGAGCCACGCGAACTGGTCCTTGCCGGCGATCGTCCGGTTCGGATCCTCGACGCCCTTACCGTCGGTCGACGTCACCTGCTTCGACCGGTACGACCGGAGGTCCAGCATGGACAGTTCCGCGAGCCGCCCGAACCGGATCCGACGGAAGATCTTGCCGTCGTCGCTGGCCCGCACCGGCATCCACTCCAGGTACGCGCGCCGGGCGGCGGCGGCGCGCACGGCGTACGGACCCTCGGTCTCGGGCTGGTGGTTCTCGGCGCCGCCGCTCCACGCGTCGTTGGCGGTCTCGTGGTCGTCCCAGGTGATGACCCACGGGTGCCTCGCGTGCAGGGACTGCAGGTCGGGGTCGGTCTTGTACTGCGCGTGCCGCTGGCGGTAGTCGGCCAGGCTGACCATCTCGTGCGACGGGGAGTGGGGGCGGATCGTCACGCCACGGGCGCCGAACCCGCCGACGGGGTACTCGTAGAGGTAGTCGCCGAGGTGAAGGATCGCGTCGAGGTCTCCGCGCGCGGCGAGGTGCCGGTACGCCGAGAAGTACCCGCCCTGCCAGTTCGAGCAGGACAAGACGCCGAACCGCAGGCCCGCGACGGCGGCGTCCGTCGCGGGGGCGGTCTTGGTGCGGCCGACCCCGGAGAACGTGCCGTCCAGGTCGAACCGGAACCAGTACGCGGTGGCAGGCGCGAGACCGTCGACGTCGACCTTGACCGTGTGGTCACGATCCGGGCCGGTGCTGGCCGATCCACTCCGGACGATCTGCTGGAAGGCGGCGTCCCGTGCCACCTCCCACCGCACGTCCACCCGCGGCCCGGCGCCCGAGCCGGGCTGCGACTCGGCGGTTGGCGTTACGCGGGTCCAGAGCAGGATCCCGTCCGGTAACGGATCACCGGACGCGACCCCGTGGGCGAACTGGGGCGCGGCGGCGGCGCTGGCGCCGCGGACAGCGGCGGCGGGCACCAGGACCACGCCGCCCGCAACGGCGGAGAGGCGGAGGAACGAGCGACGATCGAGCGGCGGAGGCGTCATGGCCGGCAGGCTACCGGCGAGTAGTTAACGAAATATCCGACTTTACGCAGGCTCTACGAACTGCTGGTGAACCGTTTACCCGCCGGCCGCCTAGGATCGGTCAGGGGCGGCGAGATCGACCTTAGCGTGCCAATTCTCCCGTGCAGTCCCGCGAGTGGGTGACGGGACGCGCGTCCAGGATCGCCCGTGCCCGCTCCCGCGCCCGGTTGTACTGGTACCACGGTTCGTCCGATTCCACCGACATCGCGATGTCCTGGAGCGCGCACGACCGCTTCGGCTCAGGAAGCCGGTTCAGCCCGGGGACGGCGTCCGCGGTGAGCGTCGAGAGGTACTGGACGTCGATCTTGCCGGTCCGCTCGAACCGCTCGACGTTCTTGTCGGCGATGAACGCGTCCGGGCTGAGGTATGCGAGGACCAGCAGCGTGACGACGCCGGTACCGAGCACGGCGCGCGGCAGCCAGCTCCCCCGCAGCGCGATGCCCGCCACCAGGACCAGCACGAACACCACAGCCAGCCACAGCTCGACCGCGTGGACGAGGATCCGCAGCCGGGTGAAGCCGAACTCCTCCTCGTACAGCCACATCCGGCGTACGGCCGACGCGACGATCGCCAGCGCCAGCACGCACAGCGCCCCGAGCAACACCCGGGCCAGCGTCCGGTCTTGACGCTTTTCACGGTTCACCTTGCGGATCGCCACCGCCAGCACGCCGAGTGTCAGCGCGGCGACGACCAGCAACTGCCAGAACCCCTGCCGGGCGTACTCCGCGAAGGTGAGGCCGCCTGTGGAGATCACGTGCTCCTTGCCACCGGTGAGAACCGGAAGCTGGACGATGACGAACGTCAGGAACAGCAGGTCGAGGACCGCCAGCGGCACCGCCCACTCCCACGCCGGCAGTGCCTTGCCCCGGCCCGGCGCCAACCCGTCGAAGCGCGGCGGCCGGTGCGCCAGCGTCGCCGCCGTCAGCGCCGCGCCGGTGACCAGGACGAACAGGAACGTCCGGTAGATCAGGTTGCTGACCGACCACTCGGGCAGCAGCCCGCCGAGCAGCTCGGCGAACGCGGCGTCCGCGCTGGCGAACAGCGCGCCGAACACGATCAGGAGCACTAGCGTCACGGCGCCGACGGCGAGCGCGCGGGCGAATGCCGGGCCGCCCTGCTGGCTGCGCACGCGCATGAGCCCGCGTCCGCTCCAGCCGAACGCCCGGACCTGCGCGAACCACGGCGAGAACGTCCCGAGGATCAACCCCGTCCAGGTGCGGCCGCCGACCAGCGCGATCGTCCCGACCGCCCACGCCGTGACCACGCACAGGAAGTACAACCAGCCGGCCGAACGGAACGCGCCCACGCCGAGCAGTGCCACTGTGCCGAGAGCCGCCGCGAGCTGGAACGGATCGGGCCAGCGCCGCCGGGTGCCGAACGCCGCCGCCAGCACGGCGACCGCGACCAGTACCCATCCGATCCCGACCACGGCCAGCCGCAGCACGCCCGCCCCGACGAAGCCCGCGCCGACCGCAGCGGCGAGCACGGCGATCGGCGCCGCAGCCTCCCGGTCTACCGGCCACACGCGCGCCGGCCATGCGTTGAACGGCTCGACGACCGGCGGGGCATACGGGCGCGGCGGCACGTACGGCGGCGCGGCAGGCAGCGTCTGGACAGCGACCGCCCTCTCACCCGCCGCTGGCTCCGCAGTGCCCGGCTTCTGCGCCGGCTTATGCGGGGTGGCTGGCCCCCCAGAAGTGGCCGGCACTCCAGAAGTGGCCAGCCCTCCAGAAGTGGCCGGCCCTCCAGAGATGGCCGGCCCTCCAGCGGTGCCCGGCTTCTGCCCCGTGGCCGGTCCCCCAGAGATGGCCGGCCCTCCAGCGGTGCCCGGCTTCTGCCCCGTGGCCGGTCCCCCAGAGATGGCCGGTCCCCCAGAGATGGCCGGCCCTCCAGCGGTCGCCGACGCTCCAGCAGTGCTCGGTCCCCCACCGTCCGGCGGCTGCCAAACGGCCGCTGGCTTTTCGACCGGCTTGCCAGCAGCCGGCGGCTCGGGATCTGGCTTGTGGGGCTTGTCCTCGGACACGATCGCTCCTTAGTCGGTTCAGCCCTCAGGAGGGCACGCGTGAACCCGCCGTCATAGTCCAGCGGGCGCGCAACACTGAGCTAGTGGGACGTTCCTGGCGTTGGGGGAAGAGTCACGCGAATCCGGCAGCCAGTTCCGCTGCCGACGACGGCGATCGCGCCACCGTGAAGATCGACGGCCCAGCGAGCGATCGCCAGGCCCAGGCCGGTGCCGCCGTCGCGGGATCCGCCGCGGGTGAAGCGTTCGAACACCCTGGTCCGCTCCTCGACCGGGATCCCGGCGCCGCGGTCGGCCACCTCTAACAGCAGCCCGCCGCCAGGCTCCAGCTTGCGGGCCCGCACGGTGACGTCGGCGCCCGGCGGACTGTGCCGGCACGCGTTGTCCAGGAGGTTCGCCACCACCTGGTGCAGCCGCGCGGCGTCGGCCACGGCGGTGAGCCCGTCCGGCGCGACATCGACGGTCACCGACACCGGCCGGCCGTCGACTGTGGCCTGCCGGACCGCCTCCTCCAGGAACGGCCGTACCTGGAACGTCTCGGTGGCGAGCGGGATCGCCCCGCCGTCGATCCGCGACAGGTCGAGCAGCTCGGTGACCAGCTTCCCCAGACGTTCGGTCTGCGCGAGGGCGGTGCGCAGCGTCGCGGGGTCCGGCTCGGACACTCCGTCGACGACGTTCTCCAGCACCGCCTGGAGCGCCGAGATCGGCGTGCGCAGCTCGTGCGACACGTTGGCGATCAGCTCGCGACGGTGAGTCTCGGCGGCTTCCAGATCCGCGGACATCTGGTTGAAGGCGCGGCCGAGTGCACCCACCTCGTCGCGGGACGTCGTCCGCACCCGGCGGCTGTAGTCGCCCTGCGCCATTGCCCGTGCCGCCGCCGTCATCTGCCGTAGCGGCGCGGTCATGCCGTGTGCGAGAAATTGGGTGACGAGGAGCGCCGCCGCCATGGCCGCCAGCAGCGTGTACCGGAACGGCCAGGCAGCGCCGGCGGCGAACGTGAGCCCGGCCACCGCGAGCGACCCCCCGACCAGCAGCGCCACCTTGAGCTTGAACGACCGCACCGGGTCGAGCGGGCGCGGCAACTCGGGTAACAGGGTCATGCCGGCACCTCCAGCGCGTAGCCGACGCCGTGGACGGTGCGTATCCAGCCGCCGCCGAGCTTGCGGCGCAGCGCCTTGACGTGGCTGTCGACGGTCCGGCTGCCGACCCCCTCACCCCAGCCCCACACCTCCGCGAGCAGGCGTTCCCGGGGATGCACGGCGCGCGGCCGGCCGGCGAGGCACGCCAGCAGGTCGAACTCGATCCGAGTCAGGTGGACCTCGTCGTCACCGACGCGTACCCGGCGCTCCGTCAGGTCGATCGTGAGCCCGTCGAAGCGCAGCGCCTCGTCCTCACGCCCCGCGGAGCGCTCGATCCGCCGCAGGAGAACGTGCACCCGGGCGACCAGCTCGCGCATGCTGAACGGCTTCGTGAGGTAGTCGTCCGCGCCGACACCGAGGCCGATGAGCATATCCGTCTCGGCGTCCCTCGCGGTGAGCATGAGCACCGGAACCGGCCGGTCAGCCTGGATCCGCCGGCACACTTCGAGCCCGTCGAACCCCGGCAGCATGACGTCGAGGACCACGAGGTCGGGGTTGCCCGTGCGGCACGCATCGACTGCGGACGGCCCGTCGGCGGCCGTCTCGACAAGGAAGCCCTCGGCCCGCAGACGCGCCGCGACCGACTCGGCGATCGTGGGCTCGTCGTCGACGACGAGGACTCGGCGCTGGTTCATGCCCCGAATGTATTGCCCGCTCGTGGAGGTGCCCGGGGCTAGGTGTGAAGGTTCTGTGGAGATACCAGGGGTGCGGTGAGCGAGGCAGCGTCGCGGCCGGGCCGCGAGCCGCCCCGCAGCGACACCTGCTCGGCGGCAATCTTGTCCTGCAGCCGCAGGATCCCCTGGAGCAGTGCCTCGGGCCGCGGCGGGCAGCCAGGCACGTATACGTCCACCGGGATCAGCTGGTCGACGCCTTTGGTGACGCAGTAGGAATCCCAGTACGGGCCGCCGCAGTTGGAGCAGGATCCGAACGAGATGACGTACTTCGGCTCCGGCATCTGGTCGTAGAGGCGCTTCACCGCGGGCGCCATCTTGTCGGTGACCGTGCCGGACACGACCATCAGATCGGCCTGGCGCGGACCGTGCGCGAAGGGGATCACGCCGAGCCGGATGAAGTCGTGCCGGGCCATCGACGTGGCGATGAACTCGATCGCGCAGCACGCGAGCCCGAAGTTGAACACCCAGAGCGAGTACCGCCGGCCCCAGTTCAGCACGAACTTGATCGGGTCGGGCAGCACCGGACCGCCAGCCCGGCGTGCCGGCAGCGGCAGGTCCACAGTCATGTGTTCAGCCTAGTAGGCTCCGCCCTCCAACCGGGCTTGACGGCTTGCAGTGGAATTGCAGGGCAGCTCCAGGTTCCCCCGACACCATGACAACAGCTGACGGGGAGGATCTCCTCGGACGGCCACCGGAGATTCTCGTTGGAGCGCCGCAACCTCACAGGTAGGTGGCGCGTGTTGTCCATGTCCGGCCCTAGCGGGTCGGGTGAACACGGGGAGCGGACTTGACGGCTACCGAGCTGGACTTCGACCAGTTCTACGCCACGCACTTCGCCGCGCTAGGAGTACAGCTCTACGCGTACTTCGGCGATAGGGCGGAAGCGCAGGACATCGCCCAGGAGGCGTTCTGCCGCGCGTGGCAGCGGTGGTCCCAGGTCTCGACCTACGAGGACCCGGTGGCGTGGGTGCGGAAGGTCGCGTGGCGACTGGCGATCAGCCGGTGGCGGCGGGCCAAGACGGCGCTCGCGTTCGTCCGCCGACAGCGGGAGGAGCACGTGCCCGAAGTAAGCCCGGACCGGGTTGCGCTGGCAGCCGCGCTGGCGACCCTGCCGGCACAGCAGCGACGCGCGGTCGTACTGCACTACCTCGCCGGTATGCAGGTGGCCGAGATCGCCACGCAGGAAGGCGTTGCCGACGGCACCGTCAAGTCCTGGCTGCACCGGGCCCGGGCCGCGCTGGCCACCCGCTTGACCGAGGAGTCCCCCAGCAACCAGGAGGTGGGGTATGTCTGAACAGGCACCCCTCCAGGATCCGTTGGCCAACGCGTTCGAGAGCTTTCGTGGTGACGCCCTGCCGACGTTCACGCCGCCCGGTTCCGACGCCGTCCGGACCACCGTCCGGCGCCGGCAGCGCACCAGGGCGGCCGCGGTCGCGGCGTGCGCCGTGGTGGGCGTGGTCGGCGCCGGCATCGCGCTGATGAGCGTCCGCCCGCCGGCTGACGGCCTGCAACCCGCGCCGGCGAAGTCGGTCAGCTCCTCGCCGACGCAGTCCGCGAGCCCGTCGCCCACACCTTCGACATCCGCGAGCCCTCCGGTCGGTAGCGGCACGCAGAACCTCCGCCTGATCGACTGGCGCAACCAGCGCGTCCCGATGACCGGATCACCGATCTGCCCGGACACCCAAGTGCAGTTCCGGAACGGCGAGGCCGAGTCGGGCGCCTACCGGTACACACTGGTCGGTACCGAGTACGGCGACCTGGACGGCGACGGTCGCGAGGACGCCGTCCTTCACCTGAGCTGCGGCAGTGGCGAGACCAGGAAGACTCATCTGGTGGCCGTCAGCTCCGCGATGCGCGGCCTCGGTGCCGTGGCGCTGGGGATGGAAGTAGTCGTTGACGCGTACTCGGTGGTCGGCGGTGAGATCGTCGTCACGATGCACCCTGCCGGATCCGAAGGCTCCCAGACACGCCGGTACCGGCTGGACGGCACGCTCAAGCAGGTAGGCGGACCCACCTCGTTCGCCGAGGGACCCGCCGCTCCGCCGCCGTCCTCGACCGACGTCACCGCCTACGCATGGGAGGACAGCCCGCTCGACCTGCCGTTCGCCGGCTCGACCGTCACCGTCAACCCGAACGGCCAGAGCTGCCCGCGGATCCGTGCCCAGTTCAGGAGCGGGTCGGCGAGCGGCGGCGGCTGCACGTACGAAGTCAGCACCAGCGACGTCCGGTACGGCGACTTCAACGGCGACGGCGTGAAGGACGTGATGCTGGAGATCAGCGCCGCCCGCAGCCAACGCAACAGCTGGCTGTTCGCCTACACATTGCGAAACGGCAAGCCGTCGCTGATCGGGTTCGTCACCGGCACGGTCGTGGCCAACCCCGACCCGAACGTGGCCAATGACGTGGAGACCGTCGGGCGCAGCGTGAATGGACGGCAGCTCACCGTGCAGCAGTTCACGGCCGTCAACGGCACGCACCAGATGGTGACGCGGACGTTCAGCTGGAACGGCAGCCGGTTCGTGGCGGACAAGCCGTCCCCGGTGGCACGGACGGACGCCCGCCCGTAGCCGCTTCGTGTTGTGAAGCGGCGCGCCAACTCTGCCGGCGCGCCGCTTCACAGACGACCTAGATCCAGCGCAGGACGCCCTTGCGCCACGCGTACAGCAGGCCGAGCGCGATCAGGGCGACGAACACGGCCATCTCGACAACGGTCGTGACCCCGAAGCCGGGCCGGTCGAACACCACGGCCCAGGGGAACAGGAAGACGCTCTCCACGGCGAACAGCACGTAGAGGTACGCGTAGACGTAGTACCTGATCTGCGACTGTGCCCAGTCGGCGCCGACCGGGTCGACCCCGCACTCGTACGTGGTCTCCTTCGCGGCCGAGGGCCGGTGCGGGCGGAGCAGCCGGTTGGCGGCCATTGCGACCGTCACGAAGGCCACCCCGACCAGCAGCAGCAACCCGAGGCTTGCGTACGAGCCCAGATATCCGTCCACGCCCGGAGCCTAGCCCGTGCCTCCGGGCGCTTCGACGACCAACTGTCGGGGAAATGGCGGTATCGAGCGTCAGGTTTCGGGACCAGTACCCCGACAGTCCGGTTTGTCCCGAACGGATGAACACCGGCGGACCCCTGGGCGTGAAATAGGTGTGAAGAATTGCACTAACGCGTGAATTCGGCGTGAGTTTGAAAAACTTCGAGATTCTCCGCAACCGGTCTCTGGACTGAGGCGTGTTCTCCACGACGCCGGCATCGCGGCGCAATTCCGAGGGAGGAACAATGACCAAGTCGTCAGCTCGATTCGCGCCGCGGATCGCCATCACCGCTGCCCTTTCCATCGCCGCACTGACCGGTGCTGGATTCGCCGTCGCCAACGCGGCCGAGAAGGCGAGTTCGCCGCAGCGCGAGACCGTTGCGCGGGCAGCGGCGGCTCACGAAGCAGCGGCGGCCCAGGAGGCGACCGGCCCAGGCTGCGGGGGCGAAGGCCGGTCAGGCGCAGGGCAAGAAGGGGGCACCGGCTCCCGCCGGTCTCCGCAAGGTCGATTGGAAGAACGTCACCCTGAAGCTGCCCCGGCTGGGGACGCCGAAGCACTGCGCTGGCGGCACCATCAAGTTCAAGAACGGCTCGTCCGGCTCCGGATGGAACCGCTACGTCATCCTGCCGCGGAACACGAAGCCCGCCTACGGAAACCTCGTCGGTGACGCCCGCGACGACGCCGCCGTGCTCGTCACCTGCGGCCCCGAGAGCCCCGATCACCTGTTCACGGTCACCGGCACGAAGGCGCGGCCGGTCGTCGTCGCGAAGGTCTCGTCCGAGCACTGGGGCGTGGGCTACCGCACCTACCGCATCACCGGGAAGAAGACCCTGGAGGTCACCGCCACGGACACTGCACCTCGAGAAGCCGCGCACGCAGCTCCGCACGTTCGCGTGGGTCCGTGGCGCGATGCGGCAGGTCAGCGGCCCGCACAAGTTCCCCGACGGTGCCAGCGGAACTTCGACTGGGCGAACGCGACGTTGACGATCCCGTTCAAGGCCGCCAGCACCACCGTCCAGCCGAACGACCGCACCTGCCCGCGCGTCACCGTCACGTTCCGCCGCGTGCGCGCGAACGAGGGTGCGGTGCAGTCCGGCGGCTGCGAGTACTGGGTCAAGCGGGTCGGCGTCTCGGATCTCGACAACGACGGCATCGTGGACTCGCTGGTGAAGATCACCGCCACGAAGATGGGCACCAGCGACCTCACCACCGGTGCCGAGTGGTACTTCGCGTACACGTTCCGCAACGGCAAGCCGGAAGCTGCTGGGCTTCGTGACCGCTGCCGGACTGGACAACCGCGACGACAACCTGGCGCCGGACGTCACCGCGACCTCGGTGCAGGTGGCCGGCGACCAGATCCACGTCAACCAGATCTTCCGCGTCGACGGCAAGGTCGTGCAGACCGAGATCCGCACCTGGTTCTGGAATGGCAAGCGGTTCGTCGTGAACTTCCCCGCTCCGAACCCGCGCGCCGACATCGCGCCGTGAAATTCGCGTTAAGAATTAATTCTTCAGAACTGCCGCAACCCAACGTTCAAGCAAGACGTGTTACCGACGACGCGACACCGCGTCCACAATTCACGGAGGACTGGAAAGTGACCACTCGTACCGCACTACGGATGGCCATTGTCGGCCTGGCGACCGCCGCATTCGGCGCCGGACTCGCCGCCCCATCGCAAGCCGCCGACCCGGCAGGCGCACGGGACATCGACTGGAGCAACGCCACGCTGGAGATGATCAAGGGTGACGCGCGTTGCCCCGGCGGGCCCGTCAAGTTCGTCAACGGCTTCGCGGAGGTCGACACCGGCGCCACCCGCCCCTCGACCTACGTCCAGGGCTCGGTCGAGTTCGGTGACGTCGACCGCGATGGGCGCGAGGACGCGGTGCTGATGGCCACCTGCCACCCCCTCGGCAACACGCGTCTCAAGGTGCCCGCGGTGTACGCGTTCGGTGTCGAGAACGGTGCTCCGAAGCAGATCGGCGTGGTGACCACGCCCATCGTCTACCCCGAGTCGTACTCGGTGAGCGGCGACACCGTCGGCGTCAAGGCCCGCCCGTTCGACTCCCCGGAGGCCCAGCTGGTCTCCTTCAAGCTGCGCTGGGACGGCCAGGCCTTCACCGAGCGCACCGGCAAAGAGGCGTACCTCTACGAGTGGGGCTCGAGCCGGCTCGCGATCCCGTTCAAGGCCGAGCAGGTTAAGTTGCGGCCGCGCAGCGACGGCCAGCCGGACCGCCCTTGCCCGAAGGCCACCGTCGACTTCGACAACCACGGCGGGTTCACCGCTTCGGGGAGTACGTCAGCCCGGACCGCATCGTCTACAGCGTCGACGCGCATGATTTCGGCGACGTCAACCGCGACGGCCGCACCGATGTCGTCGTCCACTGACCTGCATGGACAACGACGACATGACCACCTACAGCAAATGGTCCTACCTCTACACCGTCAAGAACGGCAAGCCGGTACTGCTGAGCTACCTCACGGCCAACTTCTCGCTGCTCGGCTACACCGACACCCACGACGTGAAGCTCAGCTGGGGCAAGGTGAGCTTGGCCAGTACGCCGGCACGTGGGACGTCTCGGTCGACCGCACCTTCCGCTGGACGGGGCACGGGCTGAAGGCCGAGAACCCGCTGCCGGGCTTCCCGAAGGTCGACGTCGCGCCGTAGTCCCTTACGAGCCCGGCCGGGGCGCGGACAACCCACCGCGCCCCGGCCGGGCTCTTGTGTTCGCGGAAATCGCGCGAAATCGCGGGCCTGCGGTCCGCGATTTCCGCGAACAGCCCAGGATGGGTGCGCGCAGTTCTGTATTGCGCCGCGCGAGACTCGGGAGGCCACGTTCGTGCGGCTCGACCAGCGACCCGCCCGAGGCCAGCGGTGTGCGATGCCTACCGCCGCACGATCCGCTGCTGCTCATGCGCGACCGGACGACGCTGATCCCGGACACGACCGTCCACAAGCAGGTCTGGAAGGCGGTCGGCAACCCTGGCGTGGTGCCGCTCAACACGAGGCACCGGTACCGGAACAGTCCGGTTTCCGCTCTGACCTGGAGCCCGCCCAGGTGCCGCGATCAGCCCCGTCGCACAAGGCGCCGCGGCCTCTAGGCCGCAAGCCGCGGAGACGGGGCTGAGCGTGGTGCCTTGGCGGGCCCGCTAGATGACAGCTACTGCTGTTACAAGGCCGATACCGAGGTGGGTGGCGCCCAGGAGGATGGCGGCCGGCTCGATCCTCGGCTCGTGCAGCAGGCTCTTCAGGTCGATGCCGACGAGCTTGTCGAACACGAGGGACGCCACGACCTGAGCGAGGATCCCGAGGCCGCCGAAGACCAGCGTGGAGATCAGCCCTTCGATGAGCCGCCCGCCGGACGCCCAGATCGACGCCGCCACGATGAGCGCGACCGCGAACACGCCGGCCGAGGCGAGCACGGTGGCGTTGGGGTTCCGCTCGGTACGGATGACCGTGGTGAGCCGCCCGGGGGTGGCGACGTCGATGGCGTAGTAGCCGGCGACCAGCAGCAGCACGCCGAGCGCCGCGTAGGCGAGGATCGCTCCCGCCCCGCGCCCCAACGCCTCACCGAAGTCCCTGTCCAGGGCGAGACCAATCTCAACGGCGCTGGCCTGCGTCACGGCGAACCTTCCTTTTCTGACGGGTGGCTGTCCACTGTAGGGCTTAGGTACCAGAGATCCGGTGTGGAACGAAAGACGACGTGTCGTCGGTGATCAGGCCGGACGTCTCGCGGATGCCGAGCCCGGCCGACTCGTGGCCGACCATCCAGGCGCCGAGCACCGGGTGCTGGCCCTCGAAGTCGGGGAGGGCGATGAACTCCTGGTAGACGAAGCCCTCGGCGCCGTATCTGCCGGGGGTGGCCTGGCTGCCCTGCGGCGTGACGATCTCCATGCTCGCGCCCTCGCGTCCGAGCAGGGGCTTGCGGATGTAGGAGAGCAGCGGGCCGGGCGTGTTGAGGTACGCCGGCAGCAGGTTGGGGTGTCCGGGGTGCAGTTCCCAGAGGATCGCGAGCAGCGCCTTGTTCGACAGCAGCATCTTCCAGATGGGCTCGATCCACGCCATCGTGGGCAGGCGAGGCGACCGCATGCTCGCCGAACGGGTCCTGGACGACCCACTCCCACGGGTACAGCTTCGCGAGCGACCGGATCTCGCGCTCCTGCAGGTCGAGGAACTTGCGCTGCTCGGAGTGCCAGCCGATGTCTTCGATGCTGATCGCGATGGCGTCCAGCCCGGCCTGCTCGGCGGTCTCCTGGAGATACGCGATCGTCATGACCTCTTCGCCGGACTCGTCCATGTCGGTCCAGGAGAAGTGCACCGGGCCGGACGGGATGCGCTTGGCGACCGCCTTCCAGCCGTCCACCAGCCTCTCGTGCAGCGAGTTCCACTGGTCGTCGCCAGGATGGGTGTCCTGCAACCAGTACCACTGGATGATCGAGCTCTCGACCAGGCTGGTGGGCGTGTCGGCGTTGTACTCCAGCAGCTTCGCCGGGCCGGTGCCGTCGTAGCGCAGGTCGAAGCGGCCGAACAGGTACGGGTCGCTGCGCTTCCAGGACGCCTCGATCGCAGGCGCCACCCAGTACGGGATGCCGAAGTCGGCGTACCGCCCGGAGCTGATCACGTAATCGACGGCCTTGAGGCACATGTCGTGCAACAGCTCGACGTCCGCCTCGATCGAGAGGACCTCGTCCATGTCGAAGACGTAGTGGACGGACTCGTCCCAGTAGGGCCGGACGAGGTCCTCCGGGTGGGAGGTCTCGTGGTACGACAGGCCCTGCGATTCGACTGTCGCGGGCCAGCCGTCCCGGGGCGTCGAGCGCTCGCGCCGCACGTCAGCTACCTCCTGGAAGAGACTGCGCGGAGCATATCTGCGCGGCGCTACCGAGCCTGCGCCGACGGTGCTACCCGGAGACTCCGCCGCTCGTCCGGTTGCCGAACCCACCACGGCTGATTTCCCGACCACCGGACGTCACGACCGTGCCGTGCCGTGGCGTGACCGTACTTCCGCTGTGAACGCGCGAGCCGGCCAGTAACCCGCCGTAGTACCAGTAGTAGATGCCGGCGTAGGACTCGTCGTCGCAGAGCGTGTCGTCGACGAGCTCGTACGACCCGTCGGCGTCGGCGAAGGTCTCGTCGGAGACGCAGTACGCGGTGACGGCGTCGGCGGGCGGCTCCTCGACGGGCGGGACGTACGCCGGCTCCTCGGCGGCGGGCGCCGGCTCGTAGGTCGAGTCGTAGGTCGTCTCGCCAGTGCCGCCCGGCGCGCAGGCGGCCAGCGCGAGCGAGAGGGTGCCTAACAGACCGAGGCGGACGGCGCGGGAACTCAGCCGCCGTGCTGCCACGTCAGCTGCCGCTCGACGAGCGTCCGCCGAACCCGCCGCGCTGGAGCGTCTTCCCCTTGACGGTGACGACCTTCACGCCCTTCGGGCGGACCGTCGAGCCCTTGAGGATGCGCGAGCCGGCACGGGTGCCGCCGTAGTACCAGTAGTAGCCGGACCGGAAATCGTCGTCGTCGCAGAGGTCTTCGTCGACGATCTCGTACGAACCGTCCGAAAGCAGGCTGTTCTGGTCGACGCAGTTGGCCTGGACCTCTTCGCTGCCGCTGCTGCTGCCGCACCCCACGAGCGTGAGCGAGAGCGCCCCCAGCATTCCCAGCCGTACCGCGCGCGAACTCATGCGGCGGGCCTTCTGCGCAGTCATTGCTCGTCCCCTGTCGGCCACCCGGATCGGCGTCCGAGTGTATCGGTGGGGATCCACCTGGAAGCGGTTCCGGTGCATCGAACGCGGGGCGGCGGTGGCAACGCTCGTCCCGATGGCGCGGTCGCGCGGCGGCCACACCACCGACATGGCTACGGAAAGTAGTCACACGAACACGTGAAGCTGTCCCGCCTGGCGGCACGCGGTCTGTCGTATTTCCTGCCTACCGGGTAATCCCTATTACAAGAGAGATCGAATGGTGGGAGGTTGGCTGGGTAGTTCGTACGGCGACACACCGGGCTGCGTAACGTACCCGGCGCGACAGTTCCATGCGCGTGCGACGTAGCATCGAAGAGACGAACATGCGAGCCCCCACACCTGGGTTCGCAAAGGAGGTCAGCGGAGTGAGCAAGCAGGTCCTTCAACTGGACCGCGTGGTGATCCGCTTCGCCGGTGACTCCGGTGACGGCATGCAGTTGACCGGAGACCGGTTCACGTCGGAGACCGCCGCGTTCGGGAACGACCTCAGCACGTTGCCGAACTTCCCGGCCGAGATCCGCGCCCCACAAGGCACCATCCCGGGCGTCTCCAGCTTCCAGTTGCACTTCGCCGACCACGACATCATGACACCGGGTGATCGCCCGGACGTGCTGGTGGCGATGAACCCCGCGGCTCTCAAGGCCAACATCGGCGACATGCCACGCGGCGGCACGATCATCGTCGACTCGCACGACTTCACCAAGCGCGCGCTCGCCAAGGTGAAGTACGAGGCGAATCCCCTTGAGGACGGATCGCTGGAGGCCTACCAGGTCTTCCCGGTCGACCTCACGGGCATGACGCTGCAGGCGCTGGAGGGCTCGGGACTCTCCCGCAAGGACGCCGGCCGCGCCAAGAACATGTTCGCGCTCGGGCTGCTCTCCTGGATGTACTCGCGGCCCACCGACGGCACGATCGCGTTCCTGGAGAAGAAGTTCGCCAAGAAGCCCGAGATCGCCGCGGCCAACGTCGCCGCGTTCAAGGCAGGCTGGAACTTCGGCGAGACCACCGAGGCGTTCGGGGTGTCGTACGAGATCAAGCCCGCCGCGATGCCGGCCGGCGAGTACCGCAACATCACCGGCAACACCGCGCTGGCGTACGGGCTGCTCGCCGCGTCGCAACGCTCGGGTCTGCCGCTGTTCCTCGGCGCATACCCGATCACCCCGGCGTCGGACATCCTGCACGAACTCTCCAAGCACAAGCGGTTCGGCGTACGCACCTTCCAGGCCGAGGACGAGATCGCCGGCATCGGCGCCGCGCTCGGTGCGGCGTTCGGTGGTGCACTCGGCGTCACCACGACGTCCGGCCCGGGTATCTCGCTCAAGTCCGAGACGATCGGCCTCGCGGTCTCGCTGGAGCTGCCGCTCGTCATCGTCGACGTGCAGCGCGGTGGCCCGTCCACCGGTTTGCCCACCAAGACCGAGCAGTCCGACCTGCTGCAGGCGATGTACGGCCGCAACGGCGAGGCACCGATGCCGGTCATCGCGCCGCGATCGCCCGCCGACTGCTTCGACGCCGCGATCGAGGCGGCCCGGATCGCGCTGGTCTACCGCACTCCGGTGATGCTGCTCTCCGACGGCTACCTCGCGAACGGCTCCGAGCCGTGGCTGCTGCCGGATGTCACCACGCTGCCCGACCTCACCGTCGACTTCGCCACCGAGCTGAACCACACCAAGCCGGACGGCAGCCGCGAGTTCTGGCCGTACGAGCGCGACCCGGAGACCCTCGCCCGCCCGTGGGCCGTCCCCGGCACGCCCGGCCTGGAGCACCGCGTCGGTGGGCTGGAGAAGGGCGCTGGGCACGGCGGCATCTCGTACAACCCGGACAACCACGACTTCATGGTCCGCACGCGACAGGCCAAGGTCGACGGTGTCGCGGTGCCGCCGCTGGAGGTCGACGACCCGTCCGGCGAGGCACGCGTGCTGGTGCTGGGTTGGGGCTCCACATACGGACCCATCGGCGCAGCGTGCAGGCGGGTCCGCCGCACCGGGCGGCACGTCGCCCAAGCGCACTTGCGCCACCTGAACCCGTTCCCCGCCAACCTCGGCGAGGTGCTGGCAAGCTACGACACCGTACTGATCCCGGAGATGAATCTCGGCCAGCTCGCGAGCCTGGTCCGAGCGAAATACCTCGTCGACGCAGTGGCTTACAACCAGGTGCGCGGCCTTCCCTTCAAGGCCGAAGAACTCGCCGGCGTGATCACGGATCTCATCAGCGACGCTCACGGGGACGAGAGGTAACCATGACTGACACCGTGGAGACACCGGCCATCGAGGGGAAATCTGTCGACCTGGGTATCCCCTCCCTGAGGCTGGTTCCCAAGACGGACGAACCCCAGCGCACCGCGGACTTCAAGTCCGATCAGGAAGTGCGCTGGTGCCCTGGTTGCGGTGACTACGCGATCCTCGCCGCGGTGCAAGGCTTCCTGCCGCAGCTTGGGCTGCGACGCGAGAACATCGTGTTCGTCTCCGGCATCGGCTGCTCGTCGCGGTTCCCGTACTACCTCAACACGTACGGGATGCACTCGATCCACGGCCGCGCGCCGGCGATCGCCACCGGGCTCTCGTCGTCCCGGCCCGACCTGTCCGTCTGGGTCGTCACCGGTGACGGCGACGCGCTCTCGATCGGCGGCAACCACCTGATCCACGCGCTGCGGCGCAACGTGAACCTCAAGATCCTGCTGTTCAACAACCGGATCTACGGCCTGACGAAGGGCCAGTACTCGCCCACCTCCGAGGTCGGCAAGATCACCAAGTCGACGCCGATGGGCTCGCTGGACTACCCGTTCAACCCCGTCTCGCTGGCGCTCGGCGCCGAGGCCACGTTCGTCGCCCGCACCATCGACTCCGACCGCAAGCACCTCACGTCGGTGCTGCGGGCCGCGGCCGAGCACAACGGCACCGCGCTCGTCGAGATCTACCAGAACTGCAACATCTTCAACGACGGCGCGTTCGAACTGCTCAAGGACGCGGCCACCAAGGACGACTGGATGCTGCGCCTGGAGCACGGCGAGCCGCTGCGGTTCGGCACCGACCGCGGTGTCGTCCGCGACCCGGCCACTGGCACGCTCCGGGTCGCCGAGATCTCCGAGGTCGGCACCGACGCGCTGGTCATCCACGACGCGCACAACGACGACCCGTCGTACGCGTTCGCACTGTCCCGGCTCTCCGGCCAGGATCTGCGCTACACGCCCATCGGGGTGTTCCGTTCCGTCGAGCGGCCCACCTACGACGAGCAGATGACCGCGCAGGTCGAGACCGCGCAAGGGGCCAGCTCCGCCGACAGCGCCGCGGAACTGTCCGCCCTGCTGCGCGGCAACGACACCTGGACCGTCGCCTGATCTCGCTCTGCCGGGCCGACGGGCTGGAGCTCACCTCCGACCCCGGCCGGCTCGACCTGGACCGGATCCACCGCTGGCTGGCGGAGGAGTCGTACTGGGCCGCCGGCCGGGACCGTTCCGTCGTCGAGGCCAGCATCGCCGGTTCGCTGTCGGTGGGCGTGTACCGCGACGGGATCCAGCTCGCGTACGGGCGCATCGTCACCGACCGGGCCACGTTCGCGTGGATCTGCGACGTGTTCGTCGACGAATCGACACGCGGGCTCGGCATCGGCACGTGGCTCATCCAGAACGTCGTCGACCACCTGCACGGGCTCGGCGTCTACCGCATCATGCTGGCCACGCACGACGCGCACGACATGTACGCGAAGGTCGGCTTCACACCCCTGCCCGCGCCTGAGCGGTACATGCTGCTCGACACCCGCTGACGTTCGCCCTGGGCGCTTACGCCCGGCAGCTCGCCCGGACCTGCCCGGCCGCGAGGTGCTCGCCGTTCGGATCCTGGCCGCGGGTGACCATCTGCACCGCGATCTGCCCGTCGCGCAGCGGGAACGTGCCGGCGGTGAGCCAGCGCCCGCGGTTCTCGATCTGGTCGATCCGGAACCCGGAGACCCGGTCGTAGTTCCCCTGGCCCGCGACCACGTTGTAGTACGCGGGGTCGCCGGCGACGTCCTGGAACTCGCGCCCGGTGGGGATGTAGACGGAGATCGTGCAGCTGCCCTGGCGGAGATTCGCCGGCTTGAACCACCACACGACGAACGCGGACGTGTCGTCCCGGGTCGCGTAGCCGGACATGGGCAGCGCGTCGAACGTCCCGGAGCAGCCGTCGCTGGTCCAGCCGCCGGATGACCGGCTGTACCAGCCGCGCGAGCCGTCGGTGTACCGGCCGATCTCCTGGTAGCCCCGCGTGCTGTCGTGGCGGCACCCGTCGCCGGCGATGCCGGAGAAGGTGACCACCGGCGCGCGCGGCGGCAGCTTCACCGGTGAGCTGCGGGGCCTGCCAGGGCTGGTGCCGGGCGGGCGGCTCGGCGTGGGGCTGGTCGACGGCGAGGCCGTCTCCGGGCCGACGATGAGGTACGTGTCCGGCGGCGGCGTGCTGGACGACGGGCTCGGCGCCCCAGGCGGGTTGTCGGCCGCCCACCATGGCTGGTTACCGTCCGTGCCGTCCTTCGCGGCCGGCGTGGGCGGATCACCAGGGCTGGAGTCGAGACTGGACACCACCAGTACGACGAGGAGCAGGACGACTCCGACGCCTGCGGCGGCGAGCCGTAGCGGCACCTTGCGAGGCGACTGCTGGCCGGATCCGCCTACAGCCTGTGAACCGACACTGTTGAACGGATTCTTCATACCTCGCCTATCCAAACTCGACCCACCACGCAAGGACCGGACCTTATCGTGCTGCGACGGCGCCGGCAGAATTACGCCGGGGCGCAGTCAGCGGGCCACAGAACGTTACGGACGTGCGTCACAGAGATCGTCGCGCCGGATCATGTTCACCGGCGTCCTGGTGTGGTGACCGTCAACCGAGATGGCGGTCACCCGCCAGTACACGGGTCGGTTCAGCGGCAGATTCGTGGCGTCGACCTCGAAGAGACTGTCCGTGACCTTCCGCATCGAGATCCGCCGGTTGGGATTGTCGTTCTGCCCCCAGAACAGCGTCACCTCGCGCGCGCGGTTGAACCGGACGAACGCCGTGACCCTGGCACGCCACCGCTGCGGGCAGCCGATCGTCGTGTCGGCGAGCAGCGGATCGACCTGGACCGGGCGGCCGGTGCCGCGTTCGACCGGCTGCGTCGGCCGGGGCCGGGCCTGCGGCGGCGGCGAGTTCGTCGGGATCGGTGCGCCGGTCGTCGAGCCGGGAGCGGGACGTGACGGGCTCGGGTTCGGGACAGGGCGCCAACTCGGGACGACCGTGCCGGCCACCGACGTGACCGCACCCGACGGCGTCTGGGAGACCTCGTCGCTGGACGCCTCCTCCACCGAACGGCGCTGCTCGCTCGGCTTGGACGGCTCGTCGAGCGTCACCAGCCAGCCGGCGCCCGCCAGCACCACCGCGACCGCCGCCGCACCCGCGACAAGCACCCGCCCGCCACGGCGTTCCGTGCACTCCAGCGGCACCGGGAAGCCAGACCGCCGGAAGGGCTTGGCCATCTCACCACGAGCGCTGACACGGCTCGGGATCGTCGCGGCACGCACGGCGATCGAGTGCAGCGCCGGCGGCGGGGGGGTGGCGGGGAGCGTGGAGAAGACATCAGCCGCGTGCGCCTGGCCCTGGCTCGCCGCGATGCACGCGGTACAGATGGCGCGGTGGATCCCGACCATCTCCTGGATCGCGTCCGGCAGCGGCCCGTCCCGGCCGACCAGCATCGTGCGCAGCTCGCCGCAGACCGCTTCGGTGGGGTCGGCGGCGCGGAGCTCCAGCGCAACACGCTGGAGCCGTCCGCAGGCGCGGTCGCGGATCGCACGGATACGCCGCGCGGAGATTCCGAGCACCTGCGCGATCTGGGTGGGATCCAGCGCGTGGCGTAACGCGAGGTCGAGCACCTCACGGTCGCGCGCGTCGAGAGTGCCGGCGGCGCGCCACGCCCACGCGGGGCCGCCACGGTCGACATCGATCGTGGTGTGGCGCTGGGTCGGCCCGTCGGCGCGCAGCACCAGGGCGCGGGCACCACGGCGGACCTGCCGCAGGCACTCGTTCCTCGTGAGCGCGTAGAGCCAGGCGGCGAACCGGTCAGGGGCAGGGAGCCGCGCGGCGCGGTCGACCGCGACCAGCATCGAGTCGAGTACGGCGTCCTCAGCCGCCGACGGATCCTGCAGCATCCAGACCGCGTAGTCGTACAGTCTCGCGCCGTACGCCGCGTACACCTCGCTGAAGCCGGCCACCTCCCGGGCACGCAGCCCCTCGAGCAGCCGGGCGTCGTCGGAGAGCGGCAGCGGGAAGGTCTCAGTGGCCTGCACGCGGCGGATCCTAACCAGGTTGGGTAAACACAGTTAAATCCGGGCGAATCGCGATAGCGCTATCACGCAGGTCTGGCGTGTACGACATCGCCCGCCGCGACGGGCACCGGCTGGCCGCCGCCGTCCGGGTCGACGACGAGACGGCCGTCGCTGTCGACGTCGACGGCCTCCCCGAGCAACGCCTCTGAGCTGGGCAGTTCCACCCGGACGCGGCGCCCGAGCGTGTCGCACGACTCCGTGTACGCCCGGCGCAGACCGCTCGCCTCGGGGTCGCCGTCGTGGTCGCGCCAGACCGTGTAGTCGTCGGCCAGCTCGCGCAGGATCGCGCGCAGCAGCGGGTCCCGGTCGGTGCAGGCCGCACCTTCGAGGCGCAGCGAGGTGGCGTCCGGGCGGGGCAGCTCGTCGGCGCGGGTGGTGACGTTGAGGCCGATGCCGAGCACCAGCGCACCACCGTTCGTGACCTCGGCCAGCAGCCCGGCCGCCTTCTTCCGCGCCGGCGCTCCACCCGCTCCCGGCCGCTCAGGCCCGAGCAGCAGGTCGTTGGGCCACTTGAGGCCCGCCTCGACCTCGCCGAGCCGGCGCACCGCGCGCGTCAGCGCCACCCCGGCGAGCAACGGCAGCCAGCCCCAGCGCTGGACGGGAACGGGGCCGGGACGCAGCAGGACGCTGAACGTCAGGCCCGCCGATTGCGGCGAGACCCAGCTCCGGTCGAGGCGCCCTCGTCCGGCGTCCTGCAACTCCGCAACCCGGACCAGCCCCTCGGCCGCACCTGCTTTCGCAGCCGAAACCACATCGGCATTGGTGGATGCGGTGCGTTCGACGACGTCCAGAGCGGTCCACATCGAGCCCGGACGGATCAGCGCTCGGCGTAGCGACTCAACGCGTAGCGGCGGGCGGTCAAGGTCGGAGTACACGCAGTTAGGTTACGAAGAGTTCACCAGTGTGATCTATGACGGCAGCCGGTTCGCACCTGACCACACCTGGTTAGGCTACGGCGGACCGAGAAGGGGTTGCCGCATGACGTCTGCCGCGCTGAACCAGCCCGAACCGGCCAAGCCGGACATCCACAGCACCGCGGGGAAGCTCGCCGATCTGCAGCACCGGGTCGACGAGGCGGTCCACGCCGGGTCCGCGCGCGCGGTCGAGAAGCAGCACGCCAAGGGCAAGATGACGGCCCGCGAACGGATCGACCAGCTGCTCGACGAGGGCTCGTTCGTCGAGCTGGACGAGCTCGCGCGGCACCGCAGCACGGCGTTCGGGCTGGAGAAGACGCGGCCGTACGGCGACGGGGTCGTCACCGGCTACGGCACCGTCGACGGCCGCCCGATCTGCGTGTTCGCCCAGGACTTCACGGTGTTCGGCGGCAGCCTCGGCGAGGTGTTCGGCGAGAAGATCGTCAAGGTCATGGACCTGGCGATGAAGACCGGCTGCCCCGTCGTCGGCATCAACGACTCCGGCGGCGCCCGCATCCAGGAGGGCGTGGTCTCGCTCGGCCTCTACGGCGAGATCTTCATGCGTAACGTGCGGGCCAGCGGCGTCATCCCGCAGATCTCGCTGATCATGGGCCCGTGCGCGGGCGGCGCCGTGTACTCCCCCGCGATCACCGACTTCACGGTCATGGTCGACCAGACGTCGCACATGTTCATCACCGGCCCGGACGTGATCAAGACCGTCACGGGCGAGGACGTGCCGTTCGAGGAGCTGGGCGGCGCGCGCACGCACAACACGAAGTCCGGCGTCGCGCACCACATGGGATCGGACGAGGCCGCCGCGATCGAGTACGTCAAGGCGCTGCTCAGCTACCTGCCGAGCAACAACCTCGACGACGCTCCCGTCTTCGACTCGGACGCGCCGCTGGCCGTCACCGAGGACGACCAGGCGCTCGACACGTTCATCCCCGACTCGGCGAACCAGCCGTACGACATGCACACCGTCATCGAGTCGATCCTGGACGACGGCGAGTTCCTGGAGGTCCAGGCCCTGTTCGCGCCGAACATCCTGTGCGGGTTCGGCCGCGTCGAGGGTCGTTCGGTGGGCGTGGTCGCCAACCAGCCGATGCAGTTCGCCGGGTGCCTCGACATCGACGCCTCCGAGAAGGCGGCCCGGTTCGTCCGCACCTGCGACGCGTTCAACGTCCCGGTGCTGACGTTCGTCGACGTGCCCGGCTTCCTCCCCGGCACCGACCAGGAGTGGGACGGCATCATCCGGCGCGGCGCCAAGCTGATCTACGCCTACGCCGAGGCCACCGTCCCGAAGGTCACCGTGATCACCCGCAAGGCGTACGGCGGCGCGTACGACGTCATGGGCTCCAAGCACCTCGGCGCCGACCTCAACTTCGCCTGGCCCACCGCGCAGATCGCCGTGATGGGCGCGCAGGGCGCCGTGAACATCCTGTACCGGTCGGAGTTGCGAGAATCGTCCGATCCGGACGCCACCCGCGCCGAGAAGATCACCGAGTACGAGGACACGCTCGCGAACCCGTACGTGGCGGCCGAGCGCGGCTACATCGACTCGGTGATCCCGCCGTCGCACACCCGTGTCGCGGTGACCCGTGCGCTGCGGGCGCTGCGTGGCAAGCGGGAGACGCTGCCGCCGAAGAAGCACGGGAACATTCCGCTGTGACCGGCCAGTCGGGGGATAAGCCGATGCTGCGGATCGTCCGGGGCGACGCGACCGCGGAGGAGCTGGCGGCGCTGGTCGCGGTGCTCGCGGCGCGGTCGGGCAGTGTGCCCGAGCCGGAACCGGAACCGCGGTCGTTGTGGCGGGACAGGTCGGCGGCGGTCCGCGCCCCGCTGCTGCACGGACCGGGGTCGTGGCGCGCGTCCGGACTGCCTCGATGAGCCTGACGATCCGGCCGCTGACCACGCAGGACGTCGAGGGTTGCCTTCGGGTGGTCGCCTCCCTGCCGCGGTTCTTCGGGACCGCGGCCGAGGGCGGTTCGCACAACGTCGAGGATCTCCGCGCGGACGGCGGCCTCGTGGCGGTGGCGCCCGGCGGCGACATCATCGGCTTCGTCACGTGGCGGCGGCACGGCGAGGGCGCCGCGGAGATCAGCTGGATGGCGGTGCACGCGACGCTGCGCGGACGCGGCGTCGGCACCGCGCTGATCCGCCGGCTGGAGACGTCGCTGCTCGCTCACCGGTACCGGACGTTGTCACTGCTCACGTCGGCGTCGTCGCACACCTACCAGCCGACCCGGGCGTTCTGGGAGGCGCGCGGGTTCAGCCCGATCCTGACGCTCGACAAGCTCTGGGAGACGGACGTGGCCGTCGTCTACACGAAGACGCTGTCGCGATGACCCGGCTCGTTCTCGGCTCGGCGAGCCCGGCGCGGCTCAACCTGCTGCGGCAGGCGGGGCTGGCGCCGGAGGTCGTGGTGAGCGGCGTCGACGAGTCCGCGGTGACCGCTCCCGACCCGACGTCGCTCGCGCTCGAGCTGGCGCGGCTCAAGGCGACAGGCCGTGGCCGCGACCGTCACCGACGCGCTCGTGATCGGTTGCGACTCGCTGCTGGACTTCGAGGGCGAGGCGTACGGCAAGCCCGCGGACGCGGCCGAGGCGACCGCCCGCTGGAACCGCATGGCCGGGCGCACCGGCACCCTGCTCACCGGGCACTGCGTGATCGACACAGCCACAGGCAAGGAGGTGTCGGACGTCGCGGCGACTGTAGTGCGGTTCGGCACACCGGATCCTGAGGAGCTGGCCGCCTACATCGCGTCCGGCGAGCCGCTGAACGTGGCCGGCGCGTTCACGCTGGACGGTCGGTGCGCGCCCTTCATCGACGGGATCGACGGCGACCCGGGCACCGTGATCGGCCTGTCCCTGCCGCTGCTGCGGCGCCTCCTCGGCGAGTTGGGCGTCCGGATCACCGACCTCTGGGCCTAACGCCGCGCCACCGCCACCCCGTCGACTTTCGGATTCTTGGGCATCCCGGCGCCTCCGAACCCCCAAAAATCCGAGATTCGGCGCGCACTAGGCTCGGGCGTATGACTCGCGAATCGATCCAGGTCACGCCCGAGCTGCAGCAGTACCTCGTCGCGCACAGCACCCCGGTGGACCAGGTGCTCCACGACCTCTCCGACGAAACCACCGCCCTCGGCGGGATCTCCCGGATGCAGATCGGCCCGGAGCAGGCCGCTCTCCTGACGCTGCTCACGCGGCTGGTGGACGCGAAGTCGGCGGTCGAGGTGGGCACCTTCACCGGCTACTCGTCGATCGCCATCGCGCGCGGCCTCGCGGACGGCGGGCGGCTGCTGTGCTGCGACGTCAGCGAGGAGTGGACGGCCGTCGCCAGGCGGTACTGGGAGCGCGCCGGGGTCGCCGACCGCATCGAGCTGCGGCTCGCACCCGCACTGGAGACGCTCCAGGCGCTGCCCGGCGACGCGACGATCGACCTGGCGTTCGTCGACGCCGACAAGGAGAGCTACATCGCGTACTGGGAGGAGCTGGTTCCGCGCATGCGCCCCGGCGGCGTGATCGTCGCCGACAACGTGCTCTTCTCGGGTGAGGTCGTGGACCTGCCGAACGCCAGCACACCGGCGCGGGCGATCCACGCCTTCAACGAGCACGTCCGCGCCGACGACCGGGTGGATCCGGTGATGCTCCCGATCGCCGACGGCGTGACGATCGCCAGGAAGCGGTGAACGTCTAGCTGGCTCCGGAACCGGAGCCAGGCGGTCCGGCTCCGGAACCGGAGCCAGGCGGTCCGGCTCCGGAACCGGACTTTTCGGGAAGCCGTGCCCACGACAGGCACGGCCGCCCTGATTTGCGCAGCAAGTCCGTTTCGCCGCCCGATGGCGGCATTAGCTGCCGGTGAACGACGTCCACATGCCCGTCGCCACGGCGGCCGCCACGCAACCCTGGATCACGATGAACCAGTGCCGCTTGGTCGGCCGGCGCCAGGGCGACCGGTAGAGGACGAAGGCGGCCGAGGCCATCGAGGCCGCGAGCAGCGTTCCGAGCCACAGATAGCCGGCCGCCGACGACGTGTCCACGTCGCGGTCGACCGAGCCGATCGTCGTGGCGAACATGACCACGTGCAGAACGACCGCAGTCAGCGCTGCCAAGCCCATCAGCCCGCTGACCAGTAATGCGCTGACCACCGATCGGGTCATCGGCGTGTCCTCGCCCACGGCACCTCCTCGTGCGCTGACCCGCTTCCGGCGCGGGTCCGACGCAGAGGGTAGGGGTACGGCGGGCGAACCTCAAAGCCGGGACGGAACGCCGCAGGTCGGACAAGAATCCGAATGATTTTCACGATCTGCGTGACATCACCGAGCAACCGAGGTCATGATGGCGCCGTGTCAGACCCGACGCGCCCGCAGGTCGGGCGGCTCACCATCGGCGCGCTAGCCGCCGGCGTCACGCTGGGCTATCTCGGCAGCAACGTGATGCCGGTGCTGCTCGGTGGGATCACGACGAGCCGGCACTTGTCGAACACCGCCGCAGGCGCGATCGGCACGGCGCAGCTCATGGCCACGGCCATCGCGGCGTTCGCGCTCACGGCCCGCGCCGGGCGTCCCGGCCGCACGCCGCTGGCCCGATGGGGGCTGGCCGCCGCCGCTGTCGGATTCGGCGCCAGCGTGGTCGCCCCCGATGCGGTGACGCTCGGCGCCACGAACATCATCGCCGGTCTCGGCCTCGGGATCGTCGGTGCGATGGCTCTCTCCGGGCTGCCCAACACCGCCGACCCGGACCGCGCCACCGCGATCACCGTCCTGCTGAACGTGCTGGGCGTCGCGATCATGGTCGCGGCGATACCCCTGTTCGACGCCGCGTTCGGGTACGGCAGCGGGTTCGCGCTGATCGCTCTGGTCTGCGTCGCGGCCATGCCGATCATGGGGCGGCTTCCGGACGCGCCGCCAGTCGTGACGCCCTTGAGGCCCGGACTGCGCGACCTCCCGCACAAGGCGCGCGGGACGCTCCTCGCGGCAGGTACCGCCCTGTTCGCCGCCGCCGACATCGGGCTCTGGTCCTACGCGCAGATCATCGGCGAGAAGCACGCCGGCCTCCGCGGAACCGCGCTCATCGTCGTTCTGGCGCTCGGCGTGGTGACGGGGCTGATCGGCGTGCTCGCGGCTGCCCGGACGACCGGGCGGCATCGGACGGCCGCGCTGCTCGGATTCCTCATCGTGGGCGCCGTCGCCAAGTTGCTGATCGCGCTGAGCACGTCGCCCGTCGTGTTCGCCGTGTGTGTGGGCGTGTGGAACGCGACCTACCCGGCGATCGTGCTGCTCCTGCTCACCGTCGGCAGCGGGCTTGACGAGCGTGGGCGGTGGAACGCGGCGCTCGGTGGAGCCCTCGGCTTCGGCACCGCCGTCGGGCCGCTCGTCGCCGGCGCCGCGCTCGACGTCGGGTACGGAGTGCTCGGGGCGGTGCTGCTGGCGATCACTGCGGTGGCGATCGTCCTGCTGGGCACCGTCGCGGCCGGAGCCAGGACGAAAGTGACCGGGATCTCGTTACCGGCCGGTCACGGGCCAGGGTCGTCGCCATAGACTCGCCCCGTGCTGTGACCGCGAACGTTCGTAGGCCCGAGGCTGTGCCGGCCCAAGCCCTAGAACGTTCGCGGTCACAGCACTAACCGAAGGGAGTCGACGTGCAGAAGGTACTGATCGCCAACCGCGGCGAGATCGCGGTGCGAGTGGCCCGCGCCTGCCGTGATGCCGGCCTGACCAGCGTCGCCGTGTACGCCGACTCCGACCGTGACGCGCTGCACGTGCGCCTCGCCGACGAGGCGTACGCGCTCGGCGGCGACACCCCTGGCGACAGCTACCTGCGGATCGACAAGCTGCTCGACGTGGCTGCCCGGGCCGGCGCCGACGCGGTCCACCCCGGCTACGGCTTCCTGTCCGAGAACGCCGACTTCGCCCAGGCCGTGATCGACGCCGGGCTGACGTGGATCGGGCCGACACCTGCCGCGATCCGCGCGCTCGGCGACAAGGTCGAGGCCCGGCACATCGCGATGGCCGCCGGTGCGCCGCTCGTACCCGGCACCAAGGACCCGGTCTCCGGTCCGGACGAGGTCGTCGCGTTCGCCCAGGAGTACGGCCTGCCCGTCGCGATCAAGGCCGCGTTCGGCGGTGGCGGGCGCGGTCTCAAGGTGGCCCGCACCCTGGAGGAGATCCCCGAGCTGTACGCGTCCGCGGTACGCGAGGCCGAGGCGGCGTTCGGACGCGGCGAGTGCTTCGTCGAGCGGTACCTGGACAAGCCGCGACACGTCGAGGCGCAGGTGCTCGCCGACACGCACGGCAACGTGATCGTCGTCGGCACGCGCGACTGCTCGCTGCAGCGGCGGCACCAGAAGCTGGTCGAGGAGGCGCCGGCGCCGTTCCTCTCCGACGAACAGCGCGCGACCATCCACGACGCGGCCAGGGCGATCTGCCGCGGGGCCGGCTACCACGGCGCGGGCACGGTCGAGTTCCTCGTCGCCGTCGACGGCACGATCAGCTTCCTGGAGGTCAACACGCGGCTCCAGGTCGAGCACCCGGTGTCGGAGGAGACCACGGGCATCGACCTGGTGCGCGAGCAGTTCCGGATCGCCGACGGCGAGGCGCTGCGCTTCACCGAGGACCCGGCACCGCGCGGCCACTCGTTCGAGTTCCGGATCAACGGCGAGGACGCGGGACGCGGCTTCCTGCCCGCTCCTGGGCTTGTTTCTGCGTTCGTGCCGCCCGCCGGTCCCGGCGTGCGCGTCGACACCGGCGTCGAGGCCGGCTCGGTGATCGGCGGCAACTTCGACTCGCTGCTGGCGAAGCTCATCGTCACGGGCGAATCGCGTGACGAGGCGCTGGCCCGTTCCCGCCGCGCCCTCGACGAGATGGTGGTCGAGGGCATGGCCACGGTGCTGCCGTTCCACCGCGCGATCGTGCGCGACCCGGCGTTCGCCCCGACCACCGCCGGCGAGCCGTTCACCGTGCACACGCGATGGATCGAGACCGAGTTCGACAACCAGATCGAGCCGTTCACCGGCGCCGCTCCGGTCGACTCCGACGTCGAGCCGCGCGAGACCGTCGTGGTCGAGGTCGGCGGCAAGCGGCTGGAGGTGTCGCTGCCGGGTGGGCTCGGGGTGTCCGCTGCGGGCTCCGGTGGCGGCCGTAAGAAGGCGCCGAAGCGGGCCGGTGCGGGCAAGGCCGGCGGTGGTGCCAGCGGTGACGCGGTGGTGAGCCCGATGCAGGGCACGATCGTGAAGATCGCGGTCGAGGAGGGTCAGACCGTCGCCGAAGGCGACCTGATCGTCGTGCTCGAGGCGATGAAGATGGAGCAGCCGCTGAACGCGCACAAGGCCGGCACCGTGACCAGCCTCAACGCCACCGTGGGCGAGGTCGTCACCGCCGGCACCGCGATCTGCGACCTCAAGGACTAAGCAATTCGCCGGAACTGTGCAGGATTTCGTGGGTTCTAGCCCGCGAGATCCTGCACACTTCGTTGGCCCTACTCGAACTCGTGCTGCATGAGTTGGCGCGCGGCTTCGGTGAGGGAGCCCGACAGCGACGGGTAGATCGAGATCGTGTGCGCGATCTGGTGAACGGTCAGGTGGTTCTCCACGGCGAGCGCGATCGGCAGGATCAGCTCGCTCGCCCGCGGCGCCACCACGACACCGCCGATGACCAGGCCGGACGCGGGCCGGCAGTACAGCTTCACGAAGCCGTCGGTGACGCCCTGCATCTTGGCGCGCGCGTTGGTGCTGAGTGGCAGCGTCACGGTCCGGGCCGGTACCTCGCCCGCGTCGACCGTCGTCTGCCCGAACCCGACCGTGGCGATCTCGGGGTCGGTGAAGACGTTGGCCGCCACGGTGCGCAGCTTGAGCGGCGACACGGCCTCGCCGAGCGCGTGCCACATCGCGATCCGGCCCTGCATCGCCGCCACAGAGGCGAGCATCAGCACGCCGGTGACGTCGCCGGCGGCGTAGATGCCGGACACGTTGGTGCGCGACACCCGGTCCACCGCGGCGAACCCGCCGGGGCCGAGCGCCACGCCGACGTCCTCAAGGCCCAGCTCGGCGGTGTTGGGCACCGATCCGACCGTCATCAGCGCGTGCGACCCCTCGACGGTGCGGCCGTCTGCGAGCTCGACCACCACGCCGTCACCCGTGCGCTTGACCCCCTGCGCACGCGCGTTCTTGAGAATCGTCATGCCGCGCCGGGTGAACACCTGCTCGATGAGGTTGGCGGCGTCGGAGTCCTCGTGGGGCATCACGCGGTCACGGCTGGACACGAGCGTGACCTGCACACCCATCGCCAGGTACGCGCTGGCGAACTCGGCTCCGGTGACCCCGGAGCCGACGACGATCAGGTGCGTCGGCAGCTCGGGCAGGTCGTAGACGTGCCGCCAGGTGAGGATCCGCTCGCCGTCCGGCTCCGCGCCGGGGATGACGCGCGGCGTGGCGCCGGTCGCCACGAGCACCACGTCGGCCTCGACGGCACCGCCCTCCATGAGCACGCGGTGCCGGCGCCCCGCCGTGCCGCCGTTCTCCAACCGAGCCGTGCCGATGACCACCTCGACGCCGGCACGCGACAGCTGGCTCCGGACGTCCGCCGACTGGGCCAGCGCGAGGCCCTTGACCCGGCCGTGAACAGCGGGCGCGTTGATCCGCACGTCCTCGGGCTCGCACGCCATCACGCCGAGCGAGTCACCGTTGCGGAACGCCTCGGCGGCGTCGGACGAGGCGATGAAGGTCTTGCTGGGGACGCAGTCGTACAGGACGCACGCGCCGCCCAACCCGTCGCGCTCGACCACGGTGACCTGCGCGCCCAGCTGCGCCGCCACCAGCGCCGCCTCGTACCCCGCCGGCCCGCCGCCGATGATCACGATCCGCGTCTGCGTCAAAGCCATCCCCCTCGGTCACGAGCGCGCACACGCTCCGAAACACAGGACACGCGGGTACGGGCCTGCATACCCATTCTTGCCCACTACAGTTGGAGCCCATGACCCTCTACGCCGCCTACGGGACGAACGCGGACCCAGCTCTCATGCAGGAGCGGTGCCCCGAGTCGCCCAGCGCGGGTATCGGCTGGTTGGAAGGGTGGCGTCTCACCTTCGGCGGCGAGGACCTGAGCTGGGAAGGCCCGCTGGTCACGATCGTCCAGGAGCCCGGCGCGCACGTCTTCGTCGCCCTGTACGACGTCAGCCCGTTCGACGAGCCGAAGCTCGACGCGTGGGAGGGCGCCGACCGCGGCGTCTACCGCAAGATCCGCGACCGCGTGCACACCCTCGACGGCGAGCAGCCCGTCTGGGTGTACGTGCTGGAGGCGTACGAGGGCGGGCTGCCGTCCGCGCGCTACCTCGGGCTGGTCGCGGACGCGGTGGAGGCAGCCGGCGCCCCGAACGACTACGTCACCGAGTTGCGCACCCGCCCCTGCGCCGCCTCCGAGTGACCGGTCAGCGACTCGGCCAACTCTGCCACCGCCTCGCCGAACGCATCGTCGTCCGGGTACCCGGAGTGGCCGTAGAGCTTCGGCGGCACGGTGTCGCCGTCGCGCGTGTCGAACCGCATCGGGTCGGTGAAGCGCCGGTCGACGGCGGGGATCTTCACCTCGCCACCGATCGGGTCGGTGCATCGCCACAGGTTGATCCAGCGCGTGCGGCGGACGGCGACCGGCCCGGACGTCGCGACCAGCACATCTGCGGTGGCGTCGGTCATGTCCGCGGCGAGGGCTTTCAGCGCCCGACGCCCGAAGTAGGCGGGGAAGAACCTGCTGTAGAGGCGGCAGAGCGGCGACCCGTAGGTGAGCAGGGCCGAGCGTTCCCGTACCTCGGGCGGTAGCTGCAGGTACGCGGCGGCGACCAGCACCGACCCCTGGCTGTGCCCGGACAGGATCACGCCGTCACGGTCGCCGTCGGGGCCCGCGAGCCAGGTCGCCCTGGTCACCAGTTCGGGCACGACCCGCTCGGCGTAGCAGGGCGGGGCGAGCGGGTGGGCGGCGCGCGGCCAGAACGTGCCGAGGTCCCAGACGATCCCGACGAGGCGGCGCATCCGCGGCGTCCGGTACGCCTGCACGCCGAGGATGATCAGACCGAACGCGCTCGCGCCGATCAGCCACGTGCCGGCGTTGGTGGCGATGCTGAGCAGCACCGCGCCCGTGCTGCCCTCGGGCGCGAGGTCGACCGGGCCGATGTCGAGGAGCACCACGACGACGTCGATCACGAGCACCACTATCAACGTCGGCACCAGCGCGAACGTGATCACGCGGGCGGCACGGTCGGTGAGGTACGCCTCGCCGATGGCGCGGTCGATGAGCGTGGCGCGGGAGGGACGTTCGGCGCGGCGGCCGGGGAAGTCGTCGTCGGTGATGTGGGCGGACGCCTTGACCAGCCGGGGCAGGATCCAGAACCGCACCGCCGCCACGGTGATCACCACCGCGATCACCGCGAACGTGAAGCCGAACGCCGCCCACTCGTAGGCGCGCGGCGGCTGCAACGCCAGCTGGCTGCCGCGGAAGATGTCGGCCGGGCTGGGCACGCGGTTGCCGTTGAGCCAGTCGGCCACGCGGTACGACACGCCGGCCGAGAGCGCGCTCGCCGTGAGCAGGGCCAGCGCGGCGAGCACGGGGGCGGCGAAGCCGAGGAAGGCGGGCGTCGGGTCGGCGTCGTCCGGGACGGCGTTGCGCAGCGGCACGATGGCGACCGTCAGCAGGAGCAGCAGCAGCACCTGGCCGGTGAACAGCCCGGCCACGAGCCCCGCGTACCCGGGGAGCACGCCGCTGGACACCCAGCCGGGCCGGGGCAGCGCGGCGTACCCGATGGTCGCGGCAACCAGCACAAGGGACCCGGCCCGCAGCACCTTGAGGAACCGCCGCATACGCGGCGCGGGATCGTCCCGCTTGCCGACCACCGGCACCCACACCAGTGCGACGCACACGACGAGGGTCAGCACAGCGGCGCCGAACACCACCGCGCCTGCAGTCGCCTGCCAGCCGCCGTTGCCCCGGTCGTAGGCGAGGACGGGGTACGCGAGCGCGGCGGCGAGGGTGGCCAGCGCCACCGACACGTGCACCGCGCGGAGCCGCCCGACGAGGTGCCGGCCGTACCAGAAGCCGGGGTCGGCGAGCGCCTCGCCCTCGCCGTGGACGCGGGCCTGGTACCGCTCGTAGTGGATCCACGTGCGGCGGGCGAGGTACCAGAGGACGCCGATCACGGCGAGCGGCAGCAGCGCGGTTACCGCGAGCCGGCGCCCTGGCGGCGAGAGGAAGCCGTCGGTGAGGACGCGCAGGTACGACCGGGAGCGGCCACAGCTGGTGCCAGGACTCGCGCACTGCCAGCCGATGAGGTCGAGGGAGACGCCGACTGCCGCCACCACCAGCGTCGCGGTGAGCGTGAGCGCGAACAGCCTGGTCAGGCCGAGCGCCAGCGCGTCGGCTCGGCGAAGCCGCTTGGGTGAGTCGGGCCCGACCGCCGACGGCCGCATCCACGCCGCCACGTTCGCGAGCGTGAACGGCAGCAGCAACAGCCAGAAGGCCCGGGCGGCGGCGCCCGACGTGAGGTTGCCCCAGCTGTACGCCTCCAGCCGCGCTCCCCCCGGGCCGGTCGTGCCCCCGTACTCGGGCCTCGGCCGGTAGAACCCGGCGTCGCTGTCACCAGCGACCTTGTGCAGGAGCGGACGGTCGAGAACCCCCTCGGGCGGCGAGCCGCTGACCCCGTGCACGCGCAGTTCCGTTATCCGATCTACCCCCACCACAGTGGAGGACGGTACTAGGGACCTGCGACATCCATGCTGGATTAGGGGTATACCGGTGGCTGTGACGGATCCTCTCGCCAAGTACCGCTCCAAGCGGGACAAGCGAAAGACGCCCGAGCCGGTGCCCGAAGCCGGCCCGGTGCCGCGCGGCGAGGACGACACGTTCGTGATCCAGGAGCACCACGCCACCGCGCTCCACTGGGACCTGCGGCTGGAGCGCGACGGCGTCCTCGTCTCGTGGGCGATCCCGCGCGGGTTGCCGCCCGATCCCAAGCGGAACCACCTGGCGGTCCACACCGAGGACCACCCGCTCGAGTACGCCACCTTCTCGGGTGAGATTCCGGCCGGCGAATACGGCGGCGGAACGATGACCATCTGGGATCGTGGCCACTATGACCTGGAGAAATGGCGCGACGGCGAGGTCATCGTCGTGCTCCGCGGCGAGCGGGCGCAGGGCCGGTACGCGCTGTTCCGCACGGGCGGGAAGAACTGGATGATCCACCGGATGGATCCGCCCGAGCCGGGCTGGCAGGCGCTGCCGGAGCTGATCCGGCCGATGCTCGCCACGCTCCGGTCGGCTCCGTCCGCTGCCGAGGACGACCGGTACGCGTACGAGATGAAGTGGGACGGCGTCCGCGTCGTCCTCTACGCCTCCGGCGGACGGATACGCGCGGTCGGCCGGCGCGACAGGGACTTCACCGCCACCTACCCTGAGCTGCGCGGCGTCGGCGAGGCGCTCGGCACGGTCCAGGCGGTGCTCGACGGCGAGGTCGTGGCGTTCGGCAAGAACGGCCGTGTGAGCTTCGGTGCGCTCCAGCCCCGGATGCACGTCACCGACGCGTCCGCCGCCCGCCGGCTCGCGCAGCACAACCCGGTCACCTATCTGCTGTTCGACGTGCTCCACCTCAACGGGCACTCCACGATGGACCTTCCGTACACCGAGCGGCGCAAGCTGCTGGAGTCGCTGGAGCTGCGCGGTCCGCACTGGGCCACGCCGCCCTACTTCACCGGCGGCGGCGAGCACGCCGTCGAAACCAGCAAAGCGCAGGGGCTGGAGGGCGTCGTCGCCAAGCGGCTCGACTCGCGCTACCTGCCCGGTGTGCGCAGCGCCGACTGGATCAAGATCAAGAACATCACCAGTCAGGACGTCGTCGTCGGCGGCTGGAAACCGGGCACGGGACGGCGCGAGCGGCACTTCGGATCGCTGCTCATCGGGATCCCCGGAGAAGAGGGGTTGACGTATGTGGGCCACGTCGGCACCGGCTTCAGCGAGGAGGTGCTGACGGAGCTCACCGCCCGGCTCAAGAAACTGGAGCGAAAGGCCTGCCCGTTCGTGCCGCCGCCACCGCGCGAGCACGCTCGCGGTGCGCACTGGGTGGAGCCGGAGCTGGTCGGCGAGGTGGCGTTCGGCGAGTGGACCGACGAGGGCATCCTCCGCCACCCGCGCTGGCGCGGTCTGCGGCCCGACATCGCACCGGAGGACGTCGTGCGGTAGTAATGTGGGCGTCCAGCAGGACCTATCGAGGAGGTGAGACCCATCAACGCCATGTCAGGCCGGGTGCTCTCACCATCCGCTCCACGCAGGTGATCCGGAGAGCGCCCATCGGCATCCCGAAAGGCGCTCCCATTTCTCTCACCGCATCACCGTGTCCACAGTCCGTCATCGTCGCGCGGCTCCGAGCCGCCGGCTGCGTCTTCGCCGAGGACGAGGCGCGGCTGCTCACCGCCGCAGCGCGCACGCCGGCCGAACTCGACGCCATGGTCGAGCGGCGAACCGCTGGATTCCCCCTCGAACACGTCCTGGGCTGGGCCGAGTTCTGTGGCCTGCGGGTCGCCGTCGACCCCGGCGTCTTCGTCCCGCGACGTCGCACCGAGTTCCTCGCGCACCAGGCCCTGGCGCTCGTCCGGAAGGCCGTCCTGGCTCAACGACGCGCCACCGTCGTCGACCTGTGCTGCGGTACCGGCGCAGTCAGCGCCGTGGTGCTCGCCGCTCTGGCCCAGGTCGAGCTACACGCCTCCGACATCGACCCGGCCGCCGTGCGGTGCGCGCGTCGCAACGTCGCCGCCCCCGTGTACGAGGGTGATCTCTACGAACCACTGCCCGCGACGCTGCGAGGCCGCGTCGACGTGCTGGTCGCAAACGCGCCCTACGTGCCCACCCACGCGATCGAGTTGCTGCCGCCGGAGGCCCGCGAGCACGAGCCACGCGTGGCGCTCGACGGCGGTGCGGACGGGCTTGACGTCCTGCGACGCGTGACCGCAGGCGCGTCGCAGTGGCTGGCCCCGGGCGGCACCCTGCTGGTCGAGGCGAGTGCGGGTCAGGCGGCGCGGGTGCTCGACGTGTTCGCCCGGGCCGGTCTGGGGCCGCGGGTGACGCGTCGCGACGACGCGACCGTCGTCATCGGGCGCAAGATCTAGCCTGCCGCTTTGGGTGGTCGCACTTTTCCGGCGCTATAGCCCGGAAAAGTGCGACCGCAGCGCGGCGAGTACGGCAGCCGCGTCGGTGCCGGGCGGGCCGGCGGGCCACCACTCGCCGGCCTCCTCGCGATACGGGTACCAGCGGCCGTCGCGCCCGTACCGCAGCTGCACGCCGTCGCCGGTCCAGCGGTTGCGGTGGTTCTCCAGTTCGGGCAGGTCGTCGCCGTCCCAGCTCGCCGCGAGCACGTGCTTCGGCGGCGTCCACGCGGACTCCAGGGTCTCCAGCCCGGCCGCCCCGCCGAACTCCCAGGCGCGCACCGCCCGGTGGAAACGTTTCCCCGCTCCCAGCCGGTCCCGGAGGCTCGGTTCAAGAGCGGCTATCCGGACGCTGTCCCGCCAGCGGTCGGTCTCCGGCTCCTCACCGGCGAGTAGCCCGCGAGCGACGGCCGCCGCGTTGCGCACCAGCGCCGCGATCACCCCGGCATCAGGACCGGGCACGGGACGGGCACGCAGCACGTCGAGGATCTCGTCCTCGCCGCGCCCGCGCATGAGCAGCAGCACGAACGGATCGGTGTCGAGCAGCCACGACACCTGGTAGCAGAGCGCGGCGGCGTGCTGGCAGGGGTGGCCCCAGTCGGGACAGTCACACTCGGGTTCAAGGTCGCCGATCCCGGGCAGCAGCTTGACCCCGGCGTCCTCGGCGGCGTCGACCAGCTCGTGCGGCATGTCCCGGTCGAGCAGGGCGGCGATGTGCCCGGCCTTCGCCGCGACCTGGCCGAGGAGCCGGTCCCACTCCGCTGCGGACAGCTCGTCGACGAACACGCGCGTCTGGTGCAGAGTGCCGTCCGCGCCGTACACCTGCGCGGAGATCCGTCCTGGGCTCACCGTGATCGAGCCGACCTGCCCCGCGTGCGCGAACCTGCGCCCCCGCGTGAGCATCGCGTGGTCGAGCGACGTGTCTTCGAGGGCCTTGATCCACGCGTTGCCCCACCAGGTGCGGGCGAACCGCCGCCCGTGGCGCACGCCAGGCGGGAACGCGGGGAATCCACGTGCCGTCACTTCGCCCCCCTCAAGGTGACCAGCTCGGCCAGGTCGGCGTCGGACAGTTCGGTGAGGGCGGCGTCGCCCGAGGCGAGCACCGCATCGGCAAGCTCGCGTTTGGACCGCAGCATCTCGGCGATCCGGTCCTCGATCGTGCCCTCGGCGATCATCCGGTGGACCTGCACCGGCCGGGTCTGGCCGATCCGGTAGGCGCGGTCGGTGGCCTGCTCCTCGACGGCCGGGTTCCACCAGCGGTCGTAGTGGATGACGTGGTCGGCACGGGTGAGGTTGAGCCCGGTGCCGGCCGCCTTCAGCGACAGCAGGAAGATCGGCGCCTCGCCGTCCTGGAACCGCCGCACCATCTCTTCGCGCTGCGGCACCGGAGTGCCACCGTGCAGGAGCTGGGTCTGAAGCCCGCGCTCCCGCAGGTGGCGTTCGAGGAGCCGCGCCATCGCCACGTACTGCGTGAACACGAGCACCGCGCCGTCCTCGGCGGTGATCGTGGCGACGAGTTCGTCCAGCAGGTCGAGCTTGCCGGAGCGCCCCGCGAGCTGCGGCTTCGTCTCCTTCAGGTACTGCGCCGGGTGGTTGCAGATCTGCTTGAGCGCGGTGAGCAGCTTCATCACCAGCCCGCGCCGCGCCATGCCGGAGGCCGCGCGGATCTGCGCGAGCGTCTCCCGCACCACCGCCTCGTACAGCGCGGCCTGCTCGTGGGTCAGTCCGACCGGCTGGTCCGTCTCGGTCTTCGGCGGCAGCTCGGGCGCGATGCCCGGGTCGGACTTGTGCCGGCGCAGCAGGAACGGCCGCACCAGCCGGGCGAGGCGGTCAGCCGCGGCGGCATCGCGGCGCGCCTCGATCGGTTCGGCCCAGCGACGCCGGAACGCGCCGAGCGAGCCGAGCAGGCCAGGCGTGGTCCAGTCGAGGATCGACCACAGCTCCGACAGGTTGTTCTCGACCGGCGTGCCGGTGAGCGCCACCCGGGCCGCGGCGGGGATCGTGCGCAGCCCCTTGGCGGTGCCGGACAACGGGTTCTTCACGTGCTGCGCCTCGTCCGCGACGACCAGGCCCCAGCGGTGCGCGGCGAGCCGGTGGGCGTCGAGCCGCATCGTGCCGTAGGTGGTGAGAACGAAACCCTCGTCTGCCAGGGATCGCGATGAGCCGTGGAATCGCAGTACCGGCGTGCCCGGCGCGAACCGCCGTATCTCCCGTTCCCAGTTGCCGAGCAGCGACGCGGGACAGACCACGAGCGTCGGGCCCGCGGGCTGGCGGTGCAGGTGCAGGGCGATCAGCGTGATCGTCTTGCCGAGGCCCATGTCGTCGGCGAGGCAGCCACCGAGACCGAGCGCGGTCATCCTCGCCAGCCACCGCAGCCCGCGAGCTGGTAGTCCCGCAGGGTCCCGGCGAGCTGGTCGGGTTGCTCGATCCGTTCAGGTTCGAGGCGTTCCTGGAGACCGTCCAGCCAACCGCTCGGGGCCACCTCGACCTGCTCGCCGTCGACCTCGGCCGTGCCCGTGAGCGCGGCGCCGAGCGCGTCGATCGGGGTGAGCGGCGCGAGCCGGCGTTCGCGCGCCTTGTCGAGAACGTCCGGGTCGACGAGGAGCCACTGCTCGCGCAGCCGGACCACCGGACGGTTCGCCTCGGCGAGCTGGTCCAGCTCGGCCTTGGTCAGCGGCGAGTCGCCGAGCGCGAGCTGCCAGTCGACGTCGAGCAGTGTGTCGCCGCCGAACAGCCCGGGTTGCTCGTCCCGCGCACTGATCGCCGCCCGCGCGGTGACGCGGCCGAGCAGTTCCTTCGGCCAGTGCACGTCGACGCCCGCAGCGACCAGACGGGCGGCGGCTCCGGCGAGCAGCTCGGTGACCTCGTCGTCGGCGAGTTCGAGCCGGTCTGGGACGGCATCGTGCAGCAACCGCCCGAGCGGCGGCCAGACCTGCGCCGCCCGCCGCACCGCCAGCGCGGCGTCGACGAGCGCACCCGGCTCGGCCATCGCCGCGTCGGTGACCAGCGCCGGATTGGTCAGGCTGTGCAGCTGGAGTACGGCGTGGAAGTCCCTCGCGTCATCGTCGGCTTCGATGCGGAGCGAGATCCGCACGCCGGCGTCGAGGCCGGCGGCGCGCTCGTCGGCCCACGGTTTCAGGTGCGGCACGTGCTGTGGTGTGGCGGCCGCGTACTCCGGGCCGCCGGCCGCCAACTCCGCAGCCGGGGTGCGAGGCAGCGTGTCGGCGACGGCGTCGAGGAACTGGCGGGTCTGCTCTTCCGGCCCCAGCGCGCGGATCCGTTCGACGTCCTCGGGGTCCAGCGGGCCGGCCCGCCACGCGTCGAACCCGCCGGGCGACACGCCGGGCAGGATCCGCCCCTGGGCGACCAGTTCCAGCGCGAACCGGGCGACCGCGCTCCAGGGCTCCACCGGCGGATCCGCGCGCAGCAGCAGCGGCAGCGCTCGCAGCATCGGTAGTGCCGCGCCGTCGATCCGGACTGTGCTGGTCCTGGGCGGGTCGCTCGCCTCGAACATCAACCCTCCTCGGGCTAGCTGCTGAGCCGCCGGTACGCCCGCACCGACAGCGGGACGAAGACCGCCAGGATCAGCAGCGGCCAGACGACCGCCATGAGCTGCGCGTTCTCCGCGACCCAGCCTTCGCCGCCCTGTCCAGGGTTGCCGAACAACTCGCGCAGCGCCGTCCCCGTGGCTGACAACGGATTCCACTCGGCGATCGTGCCCAACCACGCGGGCATCTCCTCGGTGGAGACGAACGAGTTGGACAGCATGGCCAGCGGCCAGACGAGGATCTGCACCGCCATCAGGGCCTCCGGCGTACCCGCGACGAGCCCGAGGTACAGGCCGACCCAGATCAGCGCGAACCGCAGCAGCAGCACCAGCCCGAACGCGGCCAGTGCGTTGCCGACGCCCTCGTGCCAGCGCCACCCGATCGCGAGCCCGCACAGCACCATGACCGCGAGCCCGGCCACGGAGTAGAGCATGTCGGCGAGGCTCCGCCCCAGGACGACCGCCGAACCCGCCATCGGCATCGACCGGAACCGGTCGGTGACGCCGCGATTCGCGTCGGTGCTGATCGCGGTGAAGGTCATCTCGACCCCGAACGCCATCGTCAGCACCAGCATGCCGGGAAGCAGGAAGTCGAGGTAGTCGCCCCCGCCGGGCACGGTCATACCGCCGCCGAGGAGGTAGCCGAACATCAGCAGCATCATCACCGGGAAGAGCAGCCCGATCAGGATCAGGCCGGGCTGGCGGGTCCAGTGCAGCAGCGCACGGCGGGTGAGGGTCCAGCCGTCGATCACGACCCAACGAGAGACGGGGTTCGCGCTCATGCCGGCACCTTCTCTCGCACACCCGTGAGGTGCAGGAACACCTCGTCCAATGTGGGGCGGCGCAGCGCGATGTCCTCGGCGCCGATCCGCTCGTCGTCGAGCCCGCGGACCACCTCGGTCAGCGCCCGCACGCGGTCGTTCACCGGCGCGCTGATCCGCCGGGTATCGCGGTCGACGCTGGCCTCGGCGCCTGTCGCGCGTCCGACCAGTGCGGCGGCCGTGGCCAGGTCGCTGGCGCTGTGCAGGACGACGTCGATCCGGTCGCCGCCGAGCTTGGCCTTGAGCTGGTCGGGCGTGCCGTCCGCGATCACCCGTCCGTGGTCGATCACCGAGATGTGGCCCGCGAGCTGGTCGGCCTCGTCCAGGTACTGCGTGGTGAGCAATACCGTCGTGCCGCCGATGACGAGAGCGCGGACCGCCGCCCAGACCTCGTTGCGACCGCGCGGATCCAGCCCGCTGGTCGGCTCGTCGAGGAACAGCACGCGCGGCGCGAGGATCATCGTCGCGGCCAGATCGAGCCTCCTCCGCATACCGCCGGAGTACTGCTTGACCGGTTTGTTTCCGGTGTCGTCGAGCCCGAACTGGGTCAGCAGCTCGGCGGCCCGGGCTTTCGCCTGGGCCCACGGCAGGTGGTAGAGCCGCCCGAACATCTCCAGGTTCTGCCGCCCGCTGAGCACCTCGTCGACCGCCGCGTACTGGCCGAGCAGGCCGATGCGGTATCGCACCTGCGCGGCGTCGCGCTTCAGGTCGAACCCCGCGACCTCCGCCCGCCCGCTGTCGAAGCGCAGCAGCGTGGCGAGGATCCGTACCGCAGTGGTCTTGCCGGCACCGTTCGGCCCGAGCAGACCGTGCACCGTGCCCGCGGTGACGCTCAGGTCGAGACCGTCGAGCGCGGCCTTGCCTCCGTACGTCTTCCGCAGCCCTTCCACGAGGACCGCCAACTCAGTACTCACGCCCACTCCCTTAACTCAGTACGCTGTACGAGATTAGTTTAACGTACGCTGTACGAAATAATTTCGCAAGCGGTAGGGTGAGCGCGATGACGAGGGAGTTCAGCGGCCGCGGTGACCCGGTCCGGAGCATGGCGCTGCTCTGGCGCACCGACGACGCACCGCGCACCGGGCGTGGCCCCAAGCGGGCGTTGAGCATCGAGAAGATCGTCGCGGCCGGGATCAAGATCGCCGACGCCGAAGGCCTGGCGGCCGTGTCGATGCGGCGCGTCGCCGAGGTGCTCGGCATCGGCACGATGTCGCTCTACACCTACGTCCCGAGCAAGGCCGAGCTGATCGACGTCATGATCGACACCGTGTGCGGCGAGGCCGTCGGCGGCGACGAATCCGGCGACTGGCGCACCCGGCTTGAACGCATCGCCAGGACCAACTGGGCGATGCTGCACCGCCACCCGTGGGTGCTTCAGGTGTCCACGATGACCCGCCCGCCGATGGGGCCCAACGTCATCGCCAAGTACGACTTCGAACTGCGCGCCCTCGACGGCATCGGCCTGAGCGATGTCGAGATGGACTCGGTGCTGAGCCTCGTCCTGGTGCACGTTGCCGGTGCGGCACAGAACTCGGTCGAGGCGACGCAGGCTGCCGGCAGCACCGGCATGACCGACGACGAATGGTGGGAGGCGTACGCGCCGCTGCTGGAGAAGGCCTTCGATGCGGAGGCGTTCCCGCTGGCCAGCCGCGTCGGGCAAGCAGCGGGCGAAGCGCACGGGGCGGCGTTTGCGCCGGAGCACGCGTTCGAGTTCGGGCTGGCGCGCGTACTGGACGGCATCGAGCAACTGGTCCGCTCACGCTCCTGAGCGGCGCGGCCTGCGGCGGCGGGCGGCGCCCCCGCCGAGCGGCGCGGCGCTGAGCGGCGGGCGCGGCCTGCGGCGGCCACGGGTGCCGCGTCGCAACGCCGGACCCGCGTCACGTGTGATGCGACGCGCCGAGTAATCGCGCGCGGCGCATCACACGCGCGGGGCAACCTCCGGGTGACCACGCAACTGTCGGGGTTTTGGCTGTATTGGCCGCCCGGTTTGGGCGCCAATACCGGAACAGTCCGGTTCGGCGCGGGCGGCAGGCCCGGGCGACGGACGGCTCGACGCAGGCGGCGGGCCCACGCGGCAGGGCGGTTCGACGCAGGCGGCAGGCCCGCACGGCGGACGGTTCGGCGACGGCGTCGGGCGCGCTCTACAAGCGGGGGGCCACTACGGGTTCGGCGCCAGCGTCGGCCAGTGCTGTCAGCAGGTCACGGAGGAGCGCCGCATGCTCACCACCGAACTGGCGTACGAGCCGCCGCTCGAATCCACGGTGAAACCGGCGCGCGGCCCTGAGCGCGTTCACGCCACGCGGCCCCAGGCGCAGGATCTTCGCCCGCGCGTCGTCCGGGTCGGGTTCGCGCAGCACGTACCCCCGGTCGACCATCTCCTGGATCAGCTTGCTCGCGCCCTGGATCGTGATCCCGAGCCCGCGCGCCACCGCAGTCACCGTGGACGGTCCTTCGTCGAGCGTCCGGAAGACGTACCCGTAGCTGCGGCCGAGGTCGCCGAAGCCCTCGCCGGCCAGGTGTGCGTGTAGTTCGTCGACGAACCGTGTGTACGCCAACCCGAGGACGATCCCGAAATCACGTTGCTCTTCCGCCACGAGGTCACGATACTCAATCTCACTTGATCAACTAGGTTGACTATCAACCAGAGGGAGAGCACATGACGATCATCAAGGCAGCCGACGCGCCGACCTTCACGATCCCCGGGCTGACCGTCACCGGGCTGGCATCGCCGAGCCGGGGCGCCGCCGAGACCAGTGCGTGGCGCATCGAGATCACGCCGGGCAGCGACGGCGCGGCTCACTCGGTCGACAAGGAGGAGATATTCGTTGCCCTGCGCGGTCAGGCGCTGGCGACTGTCGACGGCGACCAGCACCAACTGGCCGCGGGTGACACGCTCATCGTCGCGCCGGGAACGATGTTCAACCTGGCGAACCCGCATGACGAACCGTTCGAGGCGGTCGCGGTGCAGCCGGTCGGCGGGCTGGCGACACTGCCCGGCGCAGCACCGTTCCCGCCGCCGTGGACGGAGTAACGCACGCGTCCCTAGGAGTCGGCGGGCCGCCAGTCCCCAACGCGGCGGGCCGCCAGACCCCAACGGATCAGCTGCGGTGCAGCGCCCGCAGTGCGGTGTGCACCAGCAACCGGACACCGTGGGAGATCGCGGCCTCGTCGATGTCGAACGTGCCCTGGTGCAGGTCGAGCGCCTCACCGGGGCGTCCGACGCCGAGCCGGGCCATCGCGCCGGAGATGTCTTCGAGGTACCAGGAGAAGTCCTCGCCGCCCATGCTCTGCGGCGTGTCGACGACCGACTCCGGCCCGAGCGCGGCCACCGACGCCGCCGCGAAGATCGACACCGCACCGGCCTCGTTCACCACGGGCGGCACGCCACGGGTGTACTCCACCTCGGCGACCGCGCCGGTGGGCGCGACCACCTCGTGCACGAGCTGCTCGATGAGCTTCGGCGCGACCTCCCAGGCCGCCTTGTCCAGCACGCGGACGGTGCCCGACGCGCTGCCCTGCTGCGGGATCGCGTTCGCGGCGACACCGGCGTGGATGGCGCCGAAGACCAGCGACAGGCCGGCGCGCGGGTCGATCCGGCGGGACAGCATGGCCGGCACCTCGGTGACGACGCGACCGAGCGCGCCGACCAGGTCAGCGGTCAGGTGCGGGCGAGCGGTGTGCCCACCGGGACCGGACAGCCGCACCCGCACCATGTCGGCCGCAGCCGTCAGCGGGCCGGTACGCAGACCCACGAGACCCGTGAGCAGGCGCGGATCGCAGTGCACCGCGAATATCTGGCCGACGTCGTTGAGCCCGTCGGCGGCGATGACCTCCAGCGCACCGGACGGGAACGTCTCCTCGGACGGCTGGAGCAGCAGGCGCACCCGGCCGGGCAGCGCGTCGCCGAGTGCGGCCAGCGCCAGGCCGGCGCCGACCACGACCGTGGCGTGGACGTCGTGCCCGCACGCGTGGCACACGCCATCCACAGTGGACTTGTACGGCACGTCCTTCATGTCGGGTAGCGGCAGCGCGTCGAGGTCGGCACGCAGCGCGACGATCGGACCCGGCCCGGAACCGATGTCGACGATGACGCCGTTGCCGTTCGGCAGCAGCCGCGGCGCGAGCCCGGCGGCGGCCAGCCGCTCGGCGAGCATCGTGGCGGTGGCGTGCTCCGCACCGGACAGTTCGGGGTGCGCGTGGATGTACCGGCGCAGCTGGATCAGTGACTCACCGTGTTCGGCAAGCCACCGGTCGAGGTGGGCTCTGGTCGCGTCGGCAACGGCGTGGGATGAGAGTGGGACTGCGCTCACGCTGGCAGCCCGTCCCGCATCTCGGCCAGCAGGGAGTCGACAACCTTCGTGAGGTCGCCACCGTGGGCTGCCGCTACCGCACGCTGCCGCTGGTACGAAGCGCCGACGTTGATGATGCGCTCTACGCCAGCAAGCTCCTCGGCGCAGTCCAAGCGCCGAGCTGTCGGCATCAGATCCTCGACCAGATCCAGAATTGCGTGCTTCATCGGAACAACAGTACCCCGGTCATCTGCGATTATCTCCGCATCCAGCCCGTAGCGGGCGGCGCGCCATTTGTTCTCGCCGAGCACCCAGCTCGTCGGGACCGGCAGAGTATAGCCCCGGTCAAGCTCCCGATCGAGTCGCTCTACCAAGGACTGGGACAAGGCGGCTATTGCACTGATCTCGTCAAACGTCGGAAGTCCGTCACAAATTCGCAACTCGACGGTGCCGAAGTCGGGGTGCGGCCGGATGTCCCACCACACCTCTCGAATGCCTTGAATCGTGTGCGTCGAGATGAGCGTGTGCATGTACGACTCGAACTGTTCCCAGCCGGTCAGCTGCGCGGGCAGGCCGGCGGTCGGCAGGCTCTCGAACACCTTCGTGCGGGCGCTCGCGAGTCCGGTGTCCTCCCCGATCCAGTACGGGGACGACGCAGAGAGCGCCAGGAAGTGCGGTATGTACTGGGTGAGCGCGTTGACGATCGGGATGACCTTCTCCGGCGCGCGCACTCCGACGTGGACATGGACGCCGAAGATCTGCAACCGCCTGGCCAGCCACTGCATCGTCTCGACCAACGCGTCGTAGCGGGGGTTCGGGCTGATCTGCTGGGTGGCCCAGTCCGTGAACGGATGGGTACCCGAGCACATCAGCCCGAGATCCAGGTTGGCGGCGGCTTCGCGGACCTCCTTGATCGTCGTCGCCAGGTCCTCGCGCGCCTCGGCCACGGTGGAGCAGACGCCGGTGATCACCTCGACGGTGCTCTCCAGCAGCTCGTGCTTGGCCTTCGGGTGGGCCGGCAGGCCGGACGGGCAGATCTCAGTGAGGATCTGGGAGGCGCCGGAGCGCAATTCCCGGGTCTCCAGATCCACGAGTTCGAGTTCCCACTCGACTCCGAGACTGGCTCTCTTCGACGATGTGAAGGGAATCTGCACGGAACGTAGAGTATCGGCGCCATCGACACGGCGTAGCCAAGATCACCCGATCCGCCCGACTCGCGCGACAGACGTGACAGACGTGACTCCGGGGTTCAGCGGCGGCACGCCGCGTGTCCTGCCAGCGTTTCGCCGGCGAACCCCGGGGTCATCGTCAGGTGCTAGAAGCGGTCAGACGGGCGGTACGTTCCCCACACCTCGCGCAGGGTGCCGCAGACCTCTCCGACGGTGGCACGTGCGCGCAGCGCCTCCTTGATCGGGTAAAGCACGTTGTCGCCGCCCTGCGCCGCGGCCTTGACCGCCGCCAGTTCACGCTCGACGCTGCCCCGCTCAGCTCGCAGGGCAGCGAGCCGTTCGCGCTGCGCAGCCTCGATCGCGGGGTCGACCCGCAGCGGCGTGTACTCGTCCTCCTCGTCGACCGTGAAGCGGTTGACGCCGACGACGACCCGCTCGCCGGCGTCGACCTGCTGGGCCACCGCATAGGCAGCGTGCTCGATCTCGCCCTTCTGGAAGCCCTGCTCGATCGCGCTGACGGCACCGCCGCGCTCGGCGACCTGCTCCATCAGGTCCACGGCGGCCGCTTCGAGCTCGTCGGTCATCGCTTCGACCGCGTACGAGCCGGCGAAGGGGTCGACGGTGGCCGTCAGGTCGGTCTCGTAGGCGAGAACCTGCTGGGTACGCAGCGCGAGCCGGGCCGCCTTCTCGGTGGGCAGCGCGATCGCCTCGTCGTAGGAGTTGGTGTGCAGCGACTGCGTGCCGCCGAGCACCGCGCCGAGCGCCTGGACCGCCACCCGCACCAGGTTGACCTCGGGCTGCTGCGCCGTCAGCTGCACCCCGGCGGTCTGCGTGTGGAACCGCAGCATGAGCGACCTCGGGTTGGTGGCGCCGAACTCGTCGCGCATGATCCGGGCCCAGATGCGGCGGGCCGCGCGGAACTTCGCCACCTCTTCGAGCAGTGTCGTGCGGGCGACGAAGAAGAACGCGAGTCGGGGCGCGAATTCGTCGACGTCCATGCCCGCGTCAATTGCGGCACGCACGTACTCAACGCCATTGGCGAGCGTGAATGCGATTTCCTGCGCAGGAGTCGCTCCCGCTTCTGCCATGTGGTAGCCGGAGATCGAAATCGTGTTCCACTTCGGTATCTCGGCCTGGCAGTAGCGGAACGTGTCCGTGATGAGACGCAGCGAATACGAAGGCGGGTAGATGTAGGTGCCGCGGGCGATGTACTCCTTGAGTACATCGTTCTGGATGGTGCCGTTCAGCGCCTCCGCGGGGACGCCCTGCTCCTCCGCGACGAGTTGATACAGCAGCAGCAGGAGCGCGGCGGGCGAGTTGATCGTCATCGAGGTGGACACCTCGCCGAGCGGGATCCCGTGGAAGAGCGTGCGCATGTCGTCGATCGAGTCGATCGCCACACCCACCTTGCCGACCTCACCGTGAGCGACCGGATCGTCGGAGTCGTACCCCATCTGCGTGGGCAGGTCGAACGCGACCGAGAGGCCGTGCGTGCCCGCCTTCAGCAGTTGGTGGTACCGCTGGTTCGACTCGGCCGCGGTGCCGAAGCCGGCATACTGGCGCATCGTCCATGGTCGCTGGGTGTACATCGTCGGATACACACCGCGAGTAAACGGATAGTCACCCGGAGTGCCGAGGCGATCGGGTAGACGTGGTGCGACATCATCGGGGCCGTACGTGGGCTTGATCGGCAAGCCGGACTCCGACACTCTTTCTGGGGCGGGTCGCGCGCTCATGACGCGATCGTAGGGTGTGTCTCGAGGTTCCGAGGCAGACCTTGAGGGGGCTGGGGCTGTATCAGCCGTGCGTCTGACGCCTCACAAACTGTCGGCATGCCGCGAGTCCAAGTCGCGGTGCAGCACCGCAGCAGGTAGGAAAGGTAAGCGTGGACTCTGCTACCCCGGTCAACAAGAACCCGGGTACCGCTACCTCCGGCCGTACGGTCGGCGGTCGATACACCCTGGGCGCCACCGTAGGTAGCGGCGGCATGGGCACCGTCTGGCGTGCCCACGACGAGCTGCTGCGCCGAGACGTGGCCGTCAAGGAGGTGCTCCTCCCGCCCGGTCTGCCCGCCCGCGAACGCGACCTGCTCTGCGAACGTACGCTCCGCGAGGCCCGCGCCGCCGCCGCGCTCAACCACCCCGCCGTCGTACGGGTCTACGACGTCGTCAACGACAGCGATCGTCCCTGGATCGTGATGGAGCTGCTGGAGGCCCGCAGCATCTCCGAGGTCCTCCGCGACGACGGCCCGATGCCGATCCGCAAGGTCGCCGAGATGGGCCTTGCCGTGCTCGGCGCGCTGGAGGCAGCACACCGCGTCGGCGTGCTCCACCGCGACGTCAAGCCCGGCAACGTGCTGCTCGGCGCCGACGGCCGCACCACCCTCACCGACTTCGGCGTGGCGCGCTCCGCGAACGAGTCGCCGCTCACCAGCACCGGCCTGCTGCTCGGATCGCCGCAGTACATCGCCCCCGAGCGCGCGCGTGGCCAGCAGTTCGGCCCGTCCAGCGACCTGTGGTCGCTGGGCGCCACCCTCTACACCGCGGTCGAGGGGCGTGCCCCGTTCGATCGAGGTGACCCGCTGCCCACCATGACCGCCGTCGTCTGCGAGCCGCCGGACCCGACCTCGTTCGCTGGCGCGCTCGCCCCGATCCTCGACGGCCTGCTCGCCAAGAACCCCGACGAGCGCTGGGACGCCGCCCGCACGCGGTCCGCGCTGAAGTCCGTACTTGCGGGTGGCTCGTCCGCGCCGGCGCCCGACGCCGCACCGCGCCAGCAGCAACGCCACCTCCCCGACGGTCGCGGCTTCGCCAACAACCGTCTCGGCCCGGCCGCCGGCGCAGCACGTCCCGCGGCCCGCGCGCTGGAGAGCACCGGCGCGATGGAGAGCCCCCTGGAAGACACCGGTGCCATGGAGGCCACCGGTGCGATGTCGCCGCCCACCCCGCCGCGCCGGCCGGTCTCCCCCGCACCTCCGCCGCCGCCACCCGCCGCAGCGCGGACGCAGGTCCGACCAGCCGGCCGCGAGTACGGACGCCCGTTGGCTGCTCCCGACGCCACCAGCATGATGCCGGGCACCGCACCGCCGCCGCCCGGGCAGCCCGCTCCGACCGCCGTGTACCGGCCCGTCTCGGGCGCCCCGGTGAGCGCACAGCCGGTCTCGGGCACACCTCGACGCGCCGCGTACCTCAACTCGCCCGAGGCCATGCGGGCATCCGCGGCCGGCGAGACATCGCCCGTGCCGAACCCCGGCCGCGTCGTCGACCCACGCCAGCAGCGGTACGTGCTGTTCGCCGTGATCGCCGTCCTGGTCGTTCTGGTCATGGGCATCAGCGCGTACGCGATCGCCGCGTCCTTCTCGGACGAGGACCCGAAGGCGCCGACCAACCCGTCGCCCAAGCCGGCGGCCGCCGTCCAGATGGTCACCCACACCGACGACCGTTTCACCGTCGAGGTACCCGAAGGCTGGACCAGGAAAGACGGCAAGTTGTACGTCGACTACCTCGGTGCCAGCGGCGCCGCCGGGCCGAAGATCCGGATCCTCGTCGAGCCGGGCGCGTCCAATCCCGAAACGGCGATCGAGGCCGCCGAAGGCTTCCAGCGCGAGCAGGAGACCAAGGGCCTCATCATGAACTTCCAGACGATCCGTAAGGAGCCCAGCGCACTCAAGCTCGACGGGCGGGACACGTGGGAGTGGGAGTGGACCTACGTCACCGTCAAGGACAACCAGCAGCGGCGGGTGCTCTGGCGTAACACGGTCGTGGGCGAGCGGCGGTACAGCGTCTTCGTCTCCGCGCCCGACAACGACTTCGACAAGCACAGCACGCTGCTCGACGCGATGACGAAGTCGTTCCGGTTCACTGGCTCGTAGGGTCCGTCTCGAACGTTGCGGCCGGTGGGATCGTGAAGCCTGACTTCACGATCCCACCGGTCGCAGAATCAAGCGCGGCGGGTACCGTGCCTGCTCGTGACCAACACCCCTGCTGAACACGCCGCCTCTGTCCTTGCGGAAGCCACCGGCGTCGAGCGGCATGACGCTGCGATCGTGCTCGGGTCCGGCTGGGCCCCGGCAGCCGAACGCATCGGTGCAGCCGATGTCGAGATCGGCGTCGACAAGTTGCCCGGCTTCGCGCCGCCGTCCGCTGTGGGGCACGTCGGCAAGGTCCGCTCGCTGACGGTCGGCGACAAGCGCGTGCTGATCTTCCTCGGCCGCACCCACCTGTACGAGGGCCGCGGCGTCGAGCCCGTCGTGCACGGCGTCCGGGTGGCGGCGGCGGCCGGCTGCAAAACGGTCATCCTCACGAACGCCGCCGGCGGCCTGCGCGAGGGCATGAGCGTCGGCCAGCCGGTCCTGATCAGCGACCACCTCAACCTGACGGCCGTGTCGCCGCTGGTCGGGGCCAACTTCGTCGACCTCACCGACCTGTACTCGTCGCGGCTGCGCGCGCAGGCCCGGTCCGTCGACCCTTCGCTGGAAGAGGGCGTGTACGCGGCGCTGCCCGGCCCGCACTACGAGACGCCGGCCGAGATCCGCATGCTGCGCACGCTTGGCGCCGACATGGTCGGCATGTCGACCGCGCTGGAGGCCATCGCGGCCCGCGCGGCCGGCGCCGAGGTGCTGGGCGTGTCCCTCGTGACGAACCTCGCGGCCGGCATCACCGGCGAACCGTTGAGCCACGACGAGGTGCTCGAAGCCGGTCGTGAAGCGGCAGAGCGGATGGGGACGTTGCTGGGACGGCTGGTCGCGAGCCTGTAACAGCGGACGGGCGGGACAAACCGGACTGTTCCGGCAGTGGTCCCGTAACCGGGCGCTCGATACCGCCATTTCCCCGACAGTTGGAGGGGTCGGCTGGACCCCGGTCCGCTCGACAGTTGGCGCGGGTCGGCGGGACCCCGGTCCCGCCCCGGCCCGCATCAGGCAGGATCGGCGGCATGACCGACACCCTCCGCGCGCAGGCCCAGGCATGGATCGCCGACGATCCCGACCCCGAGACGCGGGTCGAGTTGGAGGCGGTGGTCGCGCGGCTGCCCGAGTCGGAGGCCGACCTGGCGGACCGCATGGCCGGGCGGCTGACGTTCGGCACCGCGGGTCTGCGCGGTCCGGTCCGGGCGGGGCCGAACGGCATGAACCGTGCGGTCGTGCGGGCGGCGGCGGCCGGGCTGGTGGCGTACCTCGGGGACACGCCGGGCCCTGTCGTCATCGGGTACGACGCCCGCCGCGGCAGCGCCGAGTTCGCGCAGGAAACCGCGGCGGTCGTCACCGGATCGGGCCGCGCGGCGCTGGTGCTGCCGCGGGTGCTGCCGACGCCGGTGCTGGCGTACGCGATCCGCGTGCTCGGCGCGGCGGCCGGCGTCATGGTCACGGCCAGCCACAACCCGCCGGCCGACAACGGGTACAAGGTGTACCTCGCCGACGGCGCCCAGATCGTGCCGCCCGCCGACCGCGAGATCGAGGCGGCGATCCAGGCGGTCGGCCCCTCGCCGACGTGCCGCTGGGCCCGCCCGGTGAGGTACTGGACGACAAGCTGGTCGAGTCCTACCTGGACGCTGTCGCCTCGCGGGTGAGCGCCGGCCAGCTCACGATCGCCTACACGCCGCTACACGGGGTGGGTGGCGCCACGGTGCTGGCGGCGTTCGAGCGCGCGGGGTTCGCGAAGCCGCACGTGGTCGCCGAGCAGTTCGAGCCGGATCCGGACTTCCCCACCGTGAGCTTCCCCAACCCCGAGGAGCCGGGCGCGGTCGACCTGCTGCTGGCGCTCGCGCGGGAGCAGGGCGCCGACATCGCGATCGCCAACGACCCGGACGCGGACCGCTGCGCCGTCGCCGTGCCCTCGGGCGACGGCTGGCGGATGCTGAGCGGTGACGAGGTGGGTGCGCTGCTCGCCGATCACCTGATGCGGCGCGGCGCCACCGGCACGTACGCCACCACGATCGTGTCGTCGTCGCTGCTCAGGGCAGTGTGCACGGCCCGGCACGTGCCGTACGCCGAGACCCTCACCGGCTTCAAGTGGATCATGCGCGCCGCCGACGATCTGGCGTTCGGGTACGAGGAGGCGCTGGGCTACTCCGTGGCGCCGGACCTCGTGCGTGACAAGGACGGCATCTCGGCGGCGCTGCTGGTCGCGGAGCTGGCCGCGCAGCTCAAGGCCGAGGGACGCACGCTCACCGACCGGCTGGACGACCTGGCCGCCGAGTTCGGGCTGCACGCCACCGGCCAGGTGTCCGTCCGCGTGGACGACCTGTCGCTGATCGCCGAGGCGATGGCCGGGCTACGGGCGGCGCTGCCCATGGAGCTGCTGGGACGGCCGGTCGAGAGCGCCGAGGATCTGCTCCCGGACGCCGACGTCGTGATCCTGCGCGCGCCCGGCCTGCGTGTCGTCGTGCGGCCGAGCGGCACCGAGCCGAAGCTCAAGGCGTACCTGGAGGTGGTCGTGCGGGGCACCAGGACCGAGGCTGCGGCCCAGCTTGCGGCGCTGCGGGAAGAGGTGGCCACCGCCCTGGGGGTTTAGGTGTTCGCAGGGCTAAACGCGCGCCGAACTGGCGGTCCCCCGCGTCGCCCAGCCCCGGCACGATGTACGCCGAGTCGTTGAGCCGTTCGTCGATGCTGGCGGTGACCACGCGGATCGGCAGCTGCGACTCCTCCAGGTGCTTGAGCCCCTCGGGCGCCGCCAGCGCGCAGATCACCGTGATGTCGACGGCGCCGCGGGTGGTGAGCAGGCCGACGCAGTGCTTGAGTGAACCGCCCGTGGCGAGCATCGGGTCGAGGACGATCACCGGCCGGCCGGTGAGGTCGTCCGGCAGTGACTCCATGTACGCGCGGGGCTCGAAGGTCTGCTCGTCGCGGGCGAGTCCCGACGAAGCCCATCGACGCCTCGGGAAGCAGCCCGAACGCCGCCTCCGCCATGCCCAGTCCGGCGCGGAGCACCGGCACGAGCAGCGGCGGGTTGGCGAGCCGCGTGCCCTGGGTCTTCGCCACAGGTGTGTGAATGGGGTACTGCTCGACCGCGATCGTCCGCGTGGCCTCGTAGACCAGCATCAGGGTCAGCTCGCGGAGCGCCGCACGGAACACGGCGGAGTCGGTACGGGCGTCGCGCATCGCGGTGAGGCGAGCGGCGGCCAGCGGGTGATCGACGACGAGGGTGTCCACGGCTGGCAACCTACCGCCCCGATCCCCGAGTTTCGGATTCTTGGGGGTCGGCGGAGCCGGGAACCCCCAAGAATCCGAACTCAAGCGGCGGCAGCGCGCCAGCTCATGCGGCGGGCCAGGGCGCCCGAGTACACGTCCACCATGGCGGCGGCGTACCGGTCGGGGGTGTGGGCGAGCGCCCGCTCGCGTGCGGCACGGGCCACGCCGTCCGCGAACGGCGGCTCGCGCAACACGCGCAGCAGGCCCGCCGCGAACGCGTCCGGGTTCGGCGGCGTACACAACGCGGCACCGCCCAGCGCGCCCTGCGCGTTCAGTTCGGCGTCCACCATCACGACGGGCAGGCCGGCGAGCGCCGCCTCCTGCAGCACCAGCCCCTGCGTGTCGGTCAGGGACGGGAACGCGAACACGTCGGCGCTGGCGTACGCGGCGGCCACCTCGGCGGGCGGCAGTTCGCCGGTGCGGACGACCCGGTGCGCGATGCCCGTGAGCTGCCCGTCGATCCACGGCCGGTCGTACACGGCGCCGACCAGCACCAGCCTGGCCCTCGGCTCGACCGCCAGCAGCGCGCGGAACGCGTCGACCAGCAGGTCCACGCCCTTCTCGCGGTTCACGCGGCCGACGAACACGACGGTCGGGTCGCCGTCGACGAGGCCCCAACGGTCGCGGAACGCCGCCACGTCGGCGGGCGTCACGGCGCGGGGCGCCACGCCGGTCGGGATCACCGACACGCGATCCGGATCGACCGGGAGCGACGCCCGCGCCAGCACCGCCCTGGTCGGCAGCACGACGGCGTCCGTGCCGTCGAGAAGCAGCCGGTTGCTCAGGTCCATGAGGCCACGCCGCCCGCCGCCGACGATGCACGGCGGCGCGCCGAGCCGGCGCCGGTACGCGGCGAACGCCACCCGCAGCGCCCGGGTCGGGATCCGGTACGCGTCGAGGTAGGCGTGCAGGTCCGTGTGGTACGTCTGCACCAGCGGCAGCCCCAGCCGGTGTGCGGCCAGGATCCCCAGCAGCCCGACCGGGCCCGGCGTGTGCACGTGGATCAGCGTCCGGCTGCAGACCGCGCGACCACGCCCACGTGCCGCGACCGTGGCCACGCCGCGACCCGCAGGTTCGCCACGCCGCACGGCATCGACGGGAGCGCCTCGACCGGCAGGACCGGGTCGTACGGGGTGTCCGGGTGGCGCGGAGCGACCAGCGTGCTGTCCCAGCCGAAGCGCGGTAGCGCGTGCGCGAGCGTGCGGAGCGAGGTGATCACCCCGTCCCTGCGTGGCAGGTAGGTGTCGGAGAAGTGCACGACGTGCACGGCGGCCTCACGAGGGTCGCGGGAATCCGGCAAATCCGGCTGTCGCCGCGACGTTAATGCTGGTCACGTGCGTCAGGGAGGCCCGCGAGAGAGGCTTCGCCCAGGTTTCACCCCGCGACCAGAGTTGTTCGCCCGGACGTCACCGCGTCGGCGGGTTCTGCCAGTGGACGGGGCGTCCAATCGGCAGCGGACGCCTGGCATCACGGGCGGCGACGCTGCGTAGACTCGCAGCTATGACAGCCACGGCACCGGCGCCGTACGCCGACGTCACACGGTCGGAGGCGTCACTCCGAAGGTTCCTGCACGGTCTCCCCGGCGTCGACCAGGTCGGCGCGGAAGCGCGCGCGGCGATGCTCGGCACCCGCTCGATCAAGACCACCAGCAAGGCGTGGGCGCTCGACCTCGCGATCCGCATGATCGACCTCACCACGCTCGAGGGCGCCGACACGCCCGGCAAGGTGCGGGCGCTGGCCGCGAAGGCGCGCCGCCCCGACCCCGCCGACCCGTCCTGCCCGCACGTGGCCGCGGTCTGCGTCTACCCCGACCGGGTTCCGGACGCGGTCCAAGCGCTCGAAGGGCAGCGGCGTCCACGTGGCCAGCGTCGCCACGGCGTTCCCCTCCGGGCCGCGCCGAGCTGGACGTCAAGCTCAACGACACCCGCGACGCGGTCGCGGCCGGCGCCGACGAGATCGACATGGTCATCGACCGTGGCGCGTTCCTCGCCGGCAACTACCTCAAGGTCTACGAGGAGATCGAGGCCATCAAGAACGCCTGTGGTGACGCCCACCTCAAGGTGATCCTGGAGACGGGCGAACTCGTCACGTACGACAACGTGCGGCGCGCGTCCTGGCTGGCGATGCTGGCCGGCGGCGACTTCATCAAGACGTCGACCGGCAAGATCCAGCCCGCCGCGACGCTGCCGGTCACGCTGGTGATGCTGGAGGCCGTCCGCGACTTCCGCGACGCCACCGGTCGGCAGGTCGGCATGAAGCCGGCCGGCGGCATCCGCACCGCGAAGGACTCCATCAAGTACCTGGTGATGGTCAACGAGACGTGCGGGCCGGACTGGCTCTCCCCGGACTGGTTCCGGTTCGGCGCGTCCACCCTGCTCAACGACGTCCTCATGCAGCGGACGAAGCTGGCGACCGGCCGGTACTCCGGTCCCGACTACTTCACTTTGGACTGATCATGTTCGAGTACGCACCCGCGCCGGAGTCCCGCGCCGTGGTGGACATCAAGCCGTCGTACGGGCTGTTCATCGGCGGCGAGTTCGTCGAGGGCACCGGGTCCGCGTTCAAGTCGATCTCGCCGGCCACCGAGGAGGTGCTCGCCGAGGTCACCGAGGCCAGCGCTGAGGACGTCGACCGGGCCGTGGCCGCCGCTCGCAAGGCGTACGACCGTGTGTGGTCGAAGCTGGCGCCGAGCGAGCGCGGCAAGTACCTGTACCGGATCGCGCGCATCATCCAGGAACGGTCCCGCGAGCTGGCTGTGCTGGAGTCGCTCGACAACGGCAAGCCGATCCGCGAGTCGCGTGACGTGGACGTGCCGCTGGTCGCCGCGCACTTCTTCTACTACGCGGGCTGGGCGGACAAGCTGACGTACGCAGGGTCCGGCCGAGTCCGGCAGATGGACAGCGCCCATCCGCAGCCGCTCGGCGTGGCGGGCCAGGTCATCCCGTGGAACTTCCCGCTGCTCATGCTGGCGTGGAAGATCGCGCCCGCCCTGGCCTGCGGTAACACGGTCGTGCTCAAGCCCGCCGAGACGACGCCGCTCACCGCACTGCTGTTCGCCGAGATCTGCCAGCAGGCGGACCTGCCGCCGGGCGTCGTCAACATCGTCACCGGCGCGGGCGACACCGGCCGCGCGCTGGTCGAGCACCCGGACGTCGACAAGGTGGCGTTCACCGGGTCGACGGAGGTCGGCAAGGCGATCGCTCGCTCGGTCGCCGGCACGCACCAAGAAGGTGACCCTCGAACTCGGCGGCAAGGCCGCGAACGTCGTGTTCGACGACGCCCCGCTCGACCAGGCCGTCGAGGGCATCGTCAACGGCATCTTCTTCAACCAGGGCCATGTGTGCTGCGCCGGCTCGCGCCTGCTGGTGCAGGAGAGCGTCAACGACGAGCTGATGACGTCACTCAAGCGGCGCCTCGGCACGCTGCGCGTCGGGGATCCGCTGGACAAGAACACCGACGTCGGCGCGATCAACTCGGCCGCGCAGCTGGCGAAGATCCGCGAGCTGAGCGAGATCGGCGAGTCCGAGGGCGCCGAGCGCTGGTCGCCACCGTGCGAGCTGCCCGACCGGGGATTCTGGTTCCCGCCCACGGTCTTCACCGGTGTTTCTCAGGCGCACCGCATCGCCCGCGAGGAGATCTTCGGTCCGGTGCTGTCCGTGCTGACGTTCCGTACCCCGGCCGAAGCCGTCGAGAAGGCGAACAACACCCCGTTCGGCCTGTCGGCCGGCGTCTGGACGGAGAAGGGCTCGCGGATCCTCTGGATGGCCGACAAGCTCCGCGCCGGCGTGGTCTGGGCAAACACCTTCAACAAGTTCGACCCGTCGTCCCCGTTCGGCGGCTACAAGGAATCCGGCTACGGGCGCGAAGGCGGCCGGCACGGCTTGGAGGCATATCTCCGTGGCTGAGAACACGCGCCTCGGCGTGCGGAAGACCTACAAGCTGTATGTCGGGGGGAAGTTCCCGCGCAGCGAGTCAGGGCGGTCGTACCAGGTCAGCGACGCGAAGGGGCGGTTCGTGGCGAACGCGGCGCAGGCCTCGCGCAAGGACGTCCGTGACGCGGTCGTCGCCGCCCGCAAGGCCGTGCCCGGCTGGTCGGGCGCCACCGCGTACAACCGCGGCCAGGTGCTGTACCGGGTAGCGGAGCTGCTGGAGGGCCGCCGCTCCCAGTTCGTGGACGAGGTGTCGCAGGGCGAGGGCGTCAACCGCACCAGGGCCGAGGCGATCGTCGACGCGGCGATCGACCGCTGGGTCTGGTACGCGGGCTGGTCGGACAAGATCACCCAGGTCGCCGGCAACGCCAACCCGGTCGCCGGGCCCTTCTTCAACCTGTCCACGCCGGAGCCCACGGGCGTCATCGGGGTGCTGGCGCCGCAGGCGTCGTCGCTGCTGGGGCTCGTGTCGGTGGTCGCTCCGGCGATCGTCACCGGAAACGTGGTCGTTGTCGTCGCCAGCCAGGACCGGCCGCTGCCCGCAGTGACGCTCGGCGAGGTGCTGGCCACGTCCGACGTGCCGGGCGGCGTCGTGAACGTCCTCACCGGTCACACGGCGGAGATGGCACCGTGGCTCGCCTCGCACATGGACGTCAACGCGATCGACCTGGTCGGGGCGCCGGCGGAGCTGGCCACCGAGTTGGAGGCGGCCGCGGCGGAGAACCTCAAGCGGGTGCTGCGCCGCCCGGCAACCGAACCGAACTGGACCGCCGAGCCCGGCCTCGACCGGATCCTCGGCTACCTCGAAATCAAGACCGTCTGGCACCCGATCGGCGTGTGACCGGCCGGGTCGGTGCAACGGGGTTGGCCCGGCGGTCTAGGGTCACACCCGAACGTGCCGTAGCTGTGACCGGAGGACCCCGTGGGTAAGCCCGACTCGACCGACGACGACGTCACCAACGGCGTCACCAACGACGCCGCCGAGGAGCTCACCGACGAGCTGGACGACGACGCGGCCGAAGAGGCCGACGAGGCTGGCGACGAGGCGGAGGTCGATGCCTCCGACGACGACGGCCAGTCCACCGAGTCCGCGCTGTTCTGGGCCGAGACCGAGGTCGACCCGGTCGAGATCGCGTTCACGGGCGGCACCGGCCTCACCCTGCGCCACTACCGCACGGTCGAGGACGACGACGGCGACCAGACCGAAGAGGCCGTCTTCCTCGCGCACCGCGGCAAGCTGCACCTGTTCCGCAGCGCCGAGGGCCTGATCGAGTTCATCAACTCGGACGCGCCGCACGACCTCACCGAGATCGAGACCTGGCCGCAGGTACTGCGCCGGGCCAAGGCCAGCGACATCGTGGCCGACGAAGAGGACAGGTACGAGCTGGACCTCGTGGTCGAGAACCTGCGCGGCGGGCACGACGTGTGGGAGCCCGACCTGCTGATCCCGGCCGGCGAGGTTGCCCGCGACATCGCGTTCTCGTGCGAGCTCGACGAGGTGCTGGCCACGCTGGCGCCCGGATCCCCGCTGGACGACCTCGACGAGGGCCTCCGCAGCGGGGGCTTCCTCGCCCGGCGCCGGCTCAAGAAGATCGGCGCCGAGCAGGCGGCCATCGCGTGGCGCGGCGTGATCGGCAAGCTCTCGTCGGCCGTCGAGTGGCACGACTGACCAAACCTGCGCGGGTCGTTCTGCGCGAAGGCCCGAAGTGGTCGCACTTTTCCGGGCTATGACCCGGAAAAGTGCGACCGCATCACAGGGTCAGCCGGGCTATCACGGCTCGATGGTCGGTGCCCGGTACGTCGAACACCTCCACGCTGCGCACGCCGACGCGCTCGTCCAGCAGGACGTGGTCCAGCGTCACCGGCGGCAGCGGCCCACCGTGCGGCCAGGTGGGCACGAGTCCGGCGCCGACGGAGGCGGCCGCGTCGCGGTACCCGTCGCCGAGCAGGTTCCGCAGTTCGCGGTGGTCGAGGGTGGCGTTGAAGTCGCCGGCCAGGATCCGGATCGGCGACCCCGGCCGCGGCAGCAGGTCGAAGTCACGCTGCCACCGGGTCACCGGACCGCCCGGCAGCGGCGGCGACGTGTGAACGGCCACGACGTCGATCTCCCGACCGGGCATGCGCAGTGTGGCCCGCGCCATGTCGAAAGTGGACTCGGGGTGCAGGCCGCGCGACGCCGCCAGCGGGTACTTCCCGTACAGACCGGTGCCGCTCACCCCTGGCTGCGGCCGGAGCGCCCGGTGCGGCAGGAACGTGGCGATGCCGGCGGTGTCCAGCTCGGCGACGGCCTCGGCGGTCAACTCCTGGACGCTCACCACGTCGGGCCGCTCGCGACGGATCAGGTCCATGATGCGGGTCGTGTCGCCGCCGCCCGCGAGCACGTTGACCGACAGCACCACGAGCGGCGTACCACGGTCGCCTGGACCACCGACAGCGCGCGGCACCACCGCGTACCCGAACGCCACCACGACCACGAGCGCGACGGCAGCCTCACGCCACCGGCGCAGCGCCAGGCAGACCACGAGCGGCAGCACGCTCGCCGCCGCCACGTACGGCGTGTACGAGATCACCTGCACCAGCGGCGTGATGAGGTCCAGCCCGGCCAGGCGCACCAGCGCCCACAGAGCGAACCCCGCAATCACCGTGCGGTTCAAAATCGACCACAGGGGTCGCTTTTGACCCGCACGAGGGGTCAGCGGAGCCTCGCGTACCCCGGCTTGATCACGTCGTTGATCAGCGCCAGGCGCTGGTCGAACGGGATGAACGCCGACTTCATCGCGTTCACCGTGAACCACTGCATGTCCTCGTAGCCATAACCGAAAGCGTCGCAGAGCAGCGCAAACTCCTGGCTCATCGAGGTACCGCTCATCAGGCGGTTGTCGGTGTTCACGGTGACGCGGAAGCGCAGGTCGTGCAGCAGCCGGATCGGGTGCTCGGCGATGGACGCCGCCGCGCCGGTCTGCACGTTCGACGACGGGCACATCTCCAGCGGCACCCGCTTGTCACGCACGTACGCGGCGAGCCGGCCCAGTTTCGGCTCGCCCGCCGCGTCGAATGTGATGTCGTCGACGATCCGGACGCCGTGGCCCAGTCGGTCGGCGCCGCACCACTGCAGCGCCTCCCAGATCGACGGCAGCCCGAACGCCTCACCGGCGTGGATCGTGAAGTGCCCGTTCTCGCGCTGCATGAACTGGAACGCGTCGAGGTGGCGGGTAGGCGGGAAACCGGCCTCGGCCCCGGCTATGTCGAACCCCACGACGCCGGAGTCGCGGTAGGCGACGGTCAGCTCGGCGATCTCAAGGGACCGGGCGGCGTGCCGCATCGCGGTCAGCAGCGTGCCCACGCGGATCTGGTAACCGTCGGCGGCGGCCTGCGCGCTGCCGGCCTCGAACCCGCCCAGGACGGCGTCGACGACCTCGGTGAGCGTAAGGCCCTGTTCGGCATGCAGCTCTGGCGCGAACCGCACCTCGGCGTACACCACACCGTCGGCGGCGAGATCCTGGGCGCACTCGCTGGCGACCCTGGCCAGCGCCTCCTTCGTCTGCATCACGCCGACCGTGTGCGCGAACGTCTCCAGGTAGCGCTCCAGCGAGCCCGAATGGGCGGCCTCCCGGAACCAGGTGCCGAGCTCCTCGGCGTCCGTCGTCGGAAGGTGCTGGTAGTCGACCTCGCGGGCCAGGTCGATGACGGTCTGCGGCCGCAGGCCACCGTCCAGGTGATCGTGGAGAAGGACCTTCGGCGCTCGGCGGATCCCGTCGGCGCTCGGCAACGTTGCTGAGCTCATGCGGAGACGCTACGCGAACGCCCTCTCAGGGTTGCCTCAGGGTGCCGAGCAGGGGTCTCCGGGGGTTTTCCCCACTGGGAATCCGGGGCCTTGCCCGATGGTTCCGCGCTCCTCGCCGGACGAGCCTGAGTGCGACGACACATTGGGGAGGCCAGAAGCCATGTTCGCACGGGTAGGCAGATTCTGTTTCCGGCACAGATTCCTGGTGCTGCTCATCTGGGTGGCCGTCCTCGCCGGTGGCATGGTGGCGAGCGGCCCAGTGTTCTCGGCGCTGTCGCAGGAGCAGGACATCAAGGTCGAGTCGATCGACGCGTACGACGTCCTCGAAGCGGGGGCGAAGGACGAGGGCAGCGTGGTCGGCGTGATCGACGGCGTCGACCCGGCCTTGGCGTCGACCCGCGCCGAGGTAACTTCCACGGCGGCGGCGCTGCGCAAGGTCAAGGGCGTCGTAGAGGTCGAGGATCCCTACACGACCGGTGACACGATGATCGCCGAGGACCGGCGTGCAGTACTGATCGTCGCTCATGTCGCGAAGAACCTCGACGACGACGAGGACGCCACCGTCGACGCGATCACGAAGGAGCTGCGCGCGGTCGAGCTGCCTGGTGCGAACGTCGAGATCGGCGGCGATCTCGTGCTGGATCGCGAGATCAACGACCAGGTGAGCACCGACCTGAGCCGCGCCGAGATGATCGGTCTGCCGCTGACGCTGCTGGTGATGGTCCTCGTGTTCGGCGGGTTCGTGGCCGCCGGGCTGCCGGTGATCGGCGCGATCGTCTCGATAGGCGCCGCGTTCCTGTCGCTGTGGGGCTTCTCCACATTCACGGCGCTGGACTCCAACACGCTCACCGTCGTCACGCTGCTGGGTCTCGGCCTCTCGATCGATTACGGGCTGCTGATCCTCAGCCGGTACCGCGAGGAGTTGGGCGAGGGCCTGGACCGTGAGGCGGCAATCGCCAGGGCAGGCGCCACCGCCGGCCGCACCGTCGGCTTCTCCGCGCTGACCGTGGCCGCCGCGCTCGGCGGGCTGATCCTCGTCGACGTCCCGTTCATGCAGGCACTGGGCGCGGCCGGCGTGTCTATCGCTCTGGTGGCGATGCTCGTTGCGCTGACGCTCATCCCCGCGCTGGTGCGGATCCTCGGCCGGTGGATCAAGCCACCGAAGCGTGATCACGGCGCAGACCACGGCTTCTTCTCGCGGCTCGCACTGCGGGTGCAGCGGCGTCCTGTGCTGGTCATCGGCGCGACGCTCGCCGGGCTGCTCGTCGTGGCCGCTCCACTGCTCGCGGTGAGGATCGCCGATCAGGGCATCGCCGAAATCCCCACGTCGATCGAGTCGCGCCGGGTGTTCGACACCCTGGCCGACCGCTTCAACCAGCAACCCGACCCGGCGATCACCGTGCTCGCCCGCACCGATCCGGCCACGCTCGACGCCTGGGCCGCGCGCCACGCCGGGGATGACGGCGTCGCCAAGGTCTACCCGGCCGAGGAGGTCGGACCGGGACTCAGCCTGGTCAACATCGATCCGGCCGGGCACCCGCAGGGAGCGACGGCGCGCGCGCTCGTCAGCGAGCTGCGCGACGACCGTCCGGCGAAGGAATCCTGGGTGACCGGCGAGGCGGCGATCAGCGACGACCTGCTCGACCAGCTGCTGCGCGACCTGCCTGCCGCGATCGCGTTCATGATCGGCGCCATGTTCCTGCTGCTGTTCCTCATGACCGGATCGCTGCTCGTACCGCTCAAGGCGCTGGTGATGAACGTGCTGTCGCTCGCCGCCACGTTCGGTGCGATGGTCGCGGTGTTCCAGTTCGGCTGGGGCGCCTCGCCACTGGACTTCCTCGTTGTCGACGGCATGGACCCGTTCACGCTGCTGGCGATCTTCGCCTTCGCGTTCGGCCTGTCCATGGACTACGAGGTGTTCTTGCTGGCCAGGATCAAGGAGCTGTACGACCAGGGCTACAGCAACGACGCGGCGGTCCGCATCGGCCTGCAGCGCAGCGGTCGCATCATCACCTCCGCCGCCGTCCTCATGATGATCGTGTTCAGCGGCTTCGCCGCGGGCAAGATCGGCGGCGTGGAGGAGATCGGGTTCGGGCTTGTGGTGGCAGTACTGATCGACGCGACGATCGTGCGCTGCTTGCTCGTGCCGGCCACGATGACCCTGCTCGGCGACTTCAACTGGTGGGCACCGCGCCCGCTGCGCTGGCTGCACTCGCGTGTGGGCCTGAGCGAGACGGCGCCCACCGCCGCACCGGAGCCCCGCGAGCTGACGCCGGTCTAACCCCCTCGGGTTCGGGCGACATCTTCCCGGCGCTATGTAAGGCGGGAGAAAGTCGCCCGAAGGCGCGTTAGCTGGCCAGGTCGATCTCGTCCCAGGCCGGCGGCGGATCGTGGTACGGGCCGCTGAACACGACAGCCCACTCCAGCGCCCACCGCCGCTGCCCCACCACGTACGGCTGGGTGCTGCCGGGGTGCATCTGGCCGTTCATCAGCGCCTGCACGTGCCCCCAGTCGAGGCAGTAGTGCAGGTCGAGAAGTTGCGCGGCCTCCTCGGCGGCGCGCGGCTCGGGCATGCTTCGCGCCTGCCAGTCCGGAAACGGCTCACCAGCGGCGAGATCGGGCAACCACATCGCCAGACCGTCGCCGCAGTACTGCGGACGGGTCCAGCTCCTCGGCGACACCCAGCAGCCACGCCAGTGCCCACAGCGCCTCGATGTGTAGCCCGTACAGGTCGGCGGGGCCTTTGCCTTCAGCAAGGAACAGCCACTCCGGCTCGGTGACTGCGGCGCGCAGGCCGTTGCGTTCCAGCCAGCCGGCCGTCATCTCCGGCGGCGCGCCGAACGTGGCGGCGACGACGGTATTGAGCACCGCGGCGCGCGCCTCGATCTCCTCCACCTCCCGCAGCCTGGCCCGGTCGCCCGGCTCCCAGACCAGCGGGTATCCGTCCGGGGGGACCGGAAAGCCCAGCTCCGCGACATCGACGAGGTTCGCCTCCCGGATGAGCAGCGGGTCGGGCGCCTCCGCTCCGCGCGGGTCGAGCGGGTTCATCCTCCGATCCGGTCGAGGACGAGGGGGGTGGCCGCGGGGGGCTGCTCCGAGACCTGCACAGCGCCGTCAAGAGCCTCCAACGCTGCGGGGATACGAGCGCCATCGTCGGCGTGAAGTTCCAGCACCGGTTCACCGGCCCGTACCTGGTCACCCGGCTTGCGGACCATCACCACACCGGCCGCCGCCGAGACCGGGTCCTCCTTGCGAGCCCGACCAGCTCCGAGGCGCCATGCCGCGACACCGACCGCATACGCGTCCATCGCCGACACGAACCCGTCCTGCTCGGCGGTGACGATGTGCTTCTCCGGCGCTGTCGGGAGCACCGCGTCAGGATTGCCGCCCTGAGCCGCGATCATCTGCCGCCACACGTCCATCGCGGCACCGCCGGCCAGGGCCTTCGCCGGATCGGCGTCGGGCAGGCCGGCGGCGTCGAGCATCTCCCGGGCGAGCGCCAGCGTCAGCTCGACGACGTCGTCCGGACCGCCGCCGGCCAGCACCTCGACCGACTCCGTCACTTCGAGCGCGTTGCCGGCCGTGCGGCCGAGCGGCACGTCCATGGAGGTAAGCAGCGCGACGGTCGTCACGCCGTGGGCGGCGCCGAGATCGACCATCGTCTCGGCCAGCTCCCGGGCGGTCTCGGGCGACTTCATGAACGCGCCCGACCCGACCTTCACGTCCAGGACCAGCGCCGACGCGCCCTCCGCGATCTTCTTGCTCATGATCGAGCTGGCGATAAGCGGGATCGCCTCGACCGTGCCGGTGACGTCACGCAGCGCGTACAGCTTGCGGTCGGCCGGGGCCAGCTCGTCGCCTGCGGCGCAGATCACCGCCCCGACGTCGCGCAGCTGAGCCACGTACTCGGAGTGGGTGAGCCGGGCGCGCCAGCCGGGGATCGACTCCAGCTTGTCCAGCGTGCCGCCGGTGTGCCCGAGGCCGCGGCCCGACAGCTGCGGCACCGCCGCGCCGCACGCGGCCACCAGCGGTGCGAGAGGCAGCGTGATCTTGTCGCCGACGCCGCCCGTCGAGTGCTTGTCGACGGTGGGCCGCCCGATCGCGGCCAGCTCCATGCGCTCACCTGAGGCGATCATGGCCGCCGTCCAGCGTGCGATCTCGCGCCGGTCCATGCCGCGCAGCAGTATCGCCATGGCCAGCGCCGACATCTGCTCGTCCGCGACGACACCACGCGTGTAGGCGTCGACCACCCAGTCGATCTGATCGTCGGACAGCGCACCACCGTCACGCTTAGTGCGGATCACGTCGATCGCGGAGATAGTCACCGCTCGTCCTCCCTCTTCCCAGCGGATCGTACGTCCCCGACCTGACCGGGCGTTCAGTGCCAGCCCTCACTCGTCGAACGGGACTTGCGGGACAAACCAGGGCGCGGGCGCCCTGTTTAGGCACGGCTTCCCGGAAAGTCTGGTTTGGGGGTGGGGTCCAAATCGGACTGATCGAACGCGTCCGGAAGCACCTCTGACATCGTGACGATGCCCTTGGCGGTGGCGAGCAGGCAGTCAGCGCCGCCATGCTCCCAGAGCAGTTGGCGGCACCGCCCGCACGGCATCAGAGGCTGGCCGTCGCCGCCGACGCACGCGACCGCGACGAGCCGCCCACCGCCCGTGGCGTGCAGCGACGACACCATGCCGCACTCGGCGCACAGCCCAACGCCGTACGCCGCGTTCTCGACGTTGCAGCCGACCACGACCCGCCCGTCGTCCACCAGGCCGGCGACGCCGACCGGGAACTTCGAGTACGGCGCGTACGCGTGCCCCATCGCCTCGACGGCGGCGACGCGCAGCGCCTCCCAGTCGACGCTCACCCCGATTGACCCTTTCGGTACGGCAACCCGTCCGCCGCGGGCATCCTGAGCCGTTGCGCCGCCATGGCCAGCACGAGCAGCGTGGTGAGGTGCGGCATGAACCGGACGAACTGCGCCGGCACCTCGGTCTGCGCCACGAACCAGGCGAAGCCGCCGACTGCGATCAGCACGCTCGCGCTGCCGAGGGCCCAGTGCCGCGTCGCGAGGTGCCACACCGCCAGGAAGATCAGCAGGATCGACACGAGCAGCAGCACCGCATGCACAGACTCGCCACCGCGCGGACGCTGCTGAAGCGCGTCGGTGTAGCCGAACAGGCCGGCGCCAGCGGCCAGACCACCCGGACGCCAGTTGCCGAAGATCATCGTGGCGAGACCGATGTACCCGCGACCGTTGGTCTGCCCCTCGCGGTAGATGCTGGCCGACACCTCCGCCAGGTAGACACCGCCCAGGCCCGCGAAAGCCCCGGAGGCCACCACGGCGATGTACTTGTACAGGTAGACGTTGACGCCGAGCGACTCCGCAGCAACCGGGCTCTCACCGCACGACCGCAGCCGCAGGCCGAACGCGGTGCGCCACAGTACCCAGTACGTGAGCGGCACGAGCGCCACCGCGACGACCGTCAGCAGCGAGACGCCGGACGTCAAGCCGCCGACGATGCCAGCGATGTCGGAGATCAGGAACCAGTGCCGGTCCTCGATCGCCGCCGCCGCGCTGGCTATCCCCGGGACTGTGAACGTCGCGATGTCCGGCACGGTCGGCGACTGCGTGATGCCGGCGCCTTCGACGTTCGCGTACGCGATACCGGACAGGTATCGGGTGACGCCGGCACCGAGGATCGTCACCGCCACACCGGACACGATGTGATCGACGCCGAAGGTCACCGTCGCCAGCGCGTGCAGCAGGCCGCCGAGCGCACCGCCGAGGACACCGATGACGACGCCGGTCCACGGCCCCCACTGGTAACCGGCCCAGGCGCCGAACCAGGTGCCGAGGATCATCATGCCTTCCAGGCCGATGTTCACGACACCGGCCCGCTCCGACCAGAGCCCGCCGAGGCCGGCGAGGCCGATCGGCACCGCCCACTGCAGCGCCTCGCGGACCGTGCCCCGCGACGTGATGTCGTCGGCGCCCGTGATCAGCCGCACGACCGCGACCAGCAGCAACGCACCAGAGATGATCAGCAGCACGACCGGCAGGCTCATCCGCCGCTTGCCCGGCGGTGGCGCGGCGACGGGTGTGGCAAGACCCGGCGTTGTAGAAACACTCACGAGACCACCTCGCTCCGCTCGGCGGCCGCGTTCGCGGCACACTGTGCTCGATCGGTTCGCTCGCTCCGCTCGCTCACGGCTTCCCCCCGTTCAGCGCCAGCGCCGGCTCGTCGGTGGCGAGTTCGTGACCCACCCTGCTCTGCTCGGTGCGGCGGCGGATCCGGTTGACGACCTCGTACGCGACGACCACCGCGAGCACGCTGACGCCCTGCATGATCGTGACGATCTCCTTCGGGATCCCCTCCAGGTCGAGGATCTGCGCCGATCGGTCGAGGAATGACCAGAGCAGCGCGCCGAGCGCGATGCCGACCGGGTGGTTGCGTCCCAGAAGGGCGATCGCGATCCCGGTGAAGCCGATACCGGCCGGGAAGTCCGAGGTGAACTTGTGGCTCTCGCCGAGGAGCAGCGCCAGGCCGACGAGGCCCGCGATGGCGCCTGAGATCGTCATGCTCATCAGCACCATCTTCCCCACGTTCACGCCGCTGGCCACAGCCGCCGACGCGTTGGCGCCGGCCGCGCGCAGGTCGAATCCGAAGCGCGTGCGGCTGACCAGCACCCAGTACCCGACGCCGACCAGGATGGCGACGATGATGAAGCCGAACACGTCGTGCCGGCTGCCGGGTATCAACGGGATCCCCGGTACCCACGCCGACTCGGGCAGCTCGCGCGTGGTGAGGATGTTGCCGCCCTCGGGCAGCACACCGAACGCCTGCTCGCTGATCAGGTACGCGACGATGCCGCCGGCGATCGCGTTGAGCATGATCGTCGAGATGACCTCGCTGACGCCACGGGTCACCTTGAGCGCGCCCGCTATCCCCGCCCAGCACGCGCCGACGACCACCGCCACGATCACGACCGTCGCGAGCAGCAGCGGGCCGGGCAGATCCCGCATCACGGCGGCCCCGCCGACAGAGGCCGCGACCATCGCCGCGATCTGGTACTGACCGTCCACACCGATGTTGAAGAGGTTCATCCGGAACCCGATCGCCACCGCGATGGCCGCGATGTAGTAGTACGTGGACCGGTTGAGAATGTCGGTGATGCTGTCCGGCTGGGTGCCGTACTCGATCATCCGTGCGAACGTGTACGACGGGTTGATGTTGCTGACCACCAGCGCGATCGAGGAGAGCCCCACCGCGATCAGGAGAGCCGCCAGCGGCGCCGCGAGCCCGAGCAGGATGCTCCGGACGTTGATCCGGCCGTTCACTGGGACGTCTCCTGCGCGTCAGCCTCCGGCGCGTCGTCCGAGCCGGCGCCGGTCATCGCCGAGCCGAGCTGTTCGGGCGTGACACGCGCCGGGTTCGGCGCTCGCTACCAGCCGGCCGCGGAAGATGACCTTGAGCGCGTCGGAGAGGCCGATCAGCTCGTCCAGATCGGCGGAGATCAGCAGCACGCCGAGTCCGGCGGCGCGGGCGGTGCGGATGTGCTCCCAGATATCGGCCTGCGCGCCCACGTCGACACCGCGCGTGGGGTGGGCCGCGATCAGCAGCACGGGTTCGTGGCTCATCTCGCGCCCGACGATCAGCTTCTGCTGGTTGCCGCCGGACAGGGATGCCGCCGTGACCTCGATGCCTGGCGTGCGGACGTCGTACTGTTCGACGATCCGCTGGGTGTCGCGGCGGGCGGCGCCCGGGGTCAGGAACCCGCGCGATGCGTTCGGCGCCTCCGTCTGGTGGCCGAGCATCCGGTTCTCCCAGAGCGGCGAGTCGAGCAGGAGGCCCTGCCGGTGCCGGTCCTCCGGGATGTAGCCGACGCCTGCCTCACGCCGCTGGCGGGTGTTCCACTGCTCGATGTCGCCGTCTCCGAGGTGGACGGTGCCGGTGGACGGCCGCATCCCCATGATCGCCTCGACCAGCTCTGCCTGGCCGTTGCCCTCGACACCGGCGATGCCGAGGATCTCACCCTTGTGGATCGTGAACGAGACGTCCTCGACGACCGGCCGCCCTGTGGCGTCAGCAACCGTCAGGTTCTTCACGGTCAGCACCGGCACGTCGGTGACGGTGGACTCGCGCGTCTCCGGGCTGGGCAGCTCGCTGCCGACCATCAGCTCGGCGAGCTGGCGGGCCGTGACCTTCTTCGGATCGACCGAGGCGACGGTGGTGCCGCGGCGGATCACCGTGATGGCGTCGGCGACCGACAGCACCTCGTCCAGCTTGTGCGAGATGAAGATGACCGTGAGGCCCTCGCTGGTGAGCTCGCGGAGGTTGTCGAACAGCTCGTCGACCTCCTGCGGCACGAGCACCGCGGTCGGCTCGTCGAGAATCAGGATCTGCGCGCCCCGGTACAGCACCTTGAGGATCTCGACGCGCTGGCGAGCACCGACGCCCAGCTCCTCGACCAGTACGTCCGGGTCGACGCCCAGCCCGTAGCTGTCGGAGATCTCGATGATCTTGCGCCGTGCCCCGCCGCCGATGCCGTGCAGACCCTCGGCTCCGAGAACCACGTTCTCCAGGACCGTGAGGTTGTCCGCCAGCATGAAGTGCTGGTGCACCATGCCGATGCCGGCCTTGATCGCGTGCTGCGGCGACGTGAAGGAGACGTCCTCTCCGTTGATGCTGATCGAGCCCGCGTCGGGCTTGTGCATCCCGTAGAGGATCTTCATCAGCGTCGACTTGCCGGCGCCGTTCTCGCCCACGATCGCGTGGACCGTGCCGCGGACGACACTGATGTGGATGTCGTAGTTCGCGACCACGCCGGGGAACCGCTTGAGGATCCCCTCCAGCTGCACGGCCGGCGGCGCCGCCGTGGCAGTGTCAACGCTCATCCTCGGACCTTCCAATGGCGACAGGTGAGAAACGCTCCAGACAGCTTCGGGCCCGGAGGGACGGTACCTCCCCCGGGCCCGAAGCTGTGCAGAACTAGGGTCTGCCTTCACAGGCTCGCCCGTAGCGAGCCGAGGCCCACGCGGCGTCCGGCAAGGCGGAGGTCCGCCCGGATACGTTTCTTGTATCCGGGCGGACCGACAACGCAGCAGGTCGTCGCCTGGTTCCGGCGCAGTAGGGCATGGCCTGTGAAGGCAGGCCCTGGCTACGCGCCCGCAGGCTTGGCCGGAACGGTGATCTTGCCGTCGATGATCTGCTGCTTGTAGTCGTCGAGCTTGGACTTGATGTCGTCGACCTGACCGCCAGAGGTGGAGTAACCCACGCCGTCGATCTTGAGGTCGAAGACCTTCGTGCCAGCGGCGAATTTGTCGTCGCTGACGCCCTTGACGAAGTCGTAGACAGCCACGTCGACGCGCTTGAGCATCGACGTCATGATGACGTCCTTCACGGCCGGGTCGGCCGACAGGTACTGGTCGGAGTCGACGCCGATCGCCTTGGCGTTCTTGGCCTTCGCGGCCTGGAACACGCCGGAGCCCGAACCACCGGCAGCGGCGTAGATCACGTCGGTGCCGCCGTCGTACATGCCCGTCGCGGTGGTCTTGCCGGCCGCCGGGTCATTGAAGCCCGAGCAGTTCTGAGCGGTCGTCGACAGGTACTTGACCTGCGTCTTGATGTCTGGCTTCACGGCCTTCGCGCCGGCCACGAAACCCGCCTCGAACTTCTGCAGCAGCGGCACGAGGCAGCCGCCGATGTAGCCGACGTTGCCGGTCTTCGTCTTCAACGCGGCGGCCGCGCCGACGAGGAACGAGCCCTGCTCCTCCGCGAAGACCAGGTTGGAGACGTTGTCCGCCTTCTCGACGACGCCGTCGATGATGCCGAACTTCACGTCCGGGAATTCCTTGGCGACCTTCGCCAGCGGCTCGGCGTAGGCGAAGCCAACGGCGACCACCGGGTTGTAGCCCCCATCAGCCAGGAGCCGGAGCCGCTCCTCCTTGTCCGACGCGGGCTCGTTGGCCTTCGCCGAGAGGTCCTTGACCTCCACGTTCAGGTCTTCCTCGACCTTGTCCAGGCCGGCGGCGGCGGCGTCGTTGAACGACTTGTCGCCGCGGCCACCGATGTCGTACGCGAGACCGACCTTGACCGACTTCTTGTCGGCGTCGTCCTCACCGCTCACCGACTTGCCGCCACCACAGGCGGCGAGTGCCATAGTGCCGACCGCAAGTATGGCGGCCAGCTTCATCCCACGCGCTCGGCGCAAGACGATCTCCTTCCCCTGTGCACCGCCCCACTGCAGTGCAGAACGTTGAGAGCGTAATCCCGGCAGAGAGACGTTCCCGTGATCGACAGAGGGTCGTCACCGGACCGTGATATCGCCGCGACGACGCAGGTCACGAGCCGCCCCCGCGTCTCGCGCCCGCGAGTGTCACGTGTCCTCGCCCACCTGCGCGTCGTCCAGATCTGCCAAGAACCGCCCGCCCGGCTAGGCAGTGCCCGACATGCGCACTTACACAAGGTGCTTACTCTCCGCGTATGTGGACACGACGGACAGCACCGCTCGCGTTCGTCCTCATCCTGGCGGGCGTCGCGTGTTGCACGATGGGCTCCGGGATGTCCGGCTACGACGACGGGACCTACCTGTTCGCGCCCAGCCGTGGCGATCTGATCGTCCCGGGACTCGCCGCCATCCCCGTGCTCCTCAGGCTGGTCTGGCTCGGGTTCATCATCGCGCGGGCGATCAGGGACGATCCCGATGTGACATAGGTATCAGCGCATGTCTGGTGAGTCACACCCGAGGTAACAGGCTGCGACGAGCGGCATAGCATCAGCCTGTTTGGGCTCGTCACGCTGCTGGCTGGCCCAGGATCTGCCAACCGATCCACACGGAGGCGTGTCACCGTGCCCAGCGCCGCACCCACGTCCCGCCGCCCGGCGGGCACGCTGTACCGCGGGCGGGAGGGAATGTGGTCGTGGGTGGCCCACCGGGTCACCGGCGTCCTCATCTTCTTCTTCCTCTTCGTCCACGTGCTCGACACCGCGCTCGTCCGGGTCTCGCCGGAGGCGTACAACGCGGTCATCGAGTCGTACAAGAACCCGATCATGAACCTCATGGAGGTGGGCCTGGTCGGCGCGGTGCTCTACCACGCGCTCAACGGCCTGCGGGTGATCGCGGTCGACTTCTGGGAGCGCGGCCCCCGCCTCCAGAAGCAGATGCTGTGGGTGACGATCGGCGTCTGGGTCGTCGTGATGATCCCGGGCACCTACTTCATGCTCGCGCGCACGGCCGCCGAGCTGTTCGGGAGCGAGTGATGACGGTTATCGAAGCCCCCCGACAGAGGACGAGGTCGCGGACCAACTTCGAGCTGTACGCGTGGATGTTCATGCGCCTGTCCGGTCTGCTGCTGGTGATCCTCGTGCTGGCGCACCTGTTCATCATGAACATCGTCGACGGCGGCGTGCACCGGCTCGGGTTCGCGTTCGTCGCGGGCCGCTGGTCGTCGCCGTTCTGGCAGGTCTGGGACCTGGCCATGCTGTGGCTCGCGCAGCTGCACGGCACCAACGGCCTGCGCGTGATCATCAACGACTACGCCCAGCGCGACGGCACGCGGTTCTGGCTGAAGATGCTGCTCTACGCGGCGTCCGGCCTCGTGCTGCTCACCGGCACGCTGGTCATCTTCACCTTCGACCCGAACATCTCCTGAGGGGTCTGGCTATGCAGTTCCACCGGTACGACACGGTCATCGTGGGCGCGGGCGGCGCCGGCATGCGCGCCGCGCTGGAGGCCAGCACCCGCAGCCGGACAGCGGTCCTCACCAAGCTCTACCCGACCCGCTCCCACACCGGTGCGGCCCAGGGCGGCATGTGCGCCGCGCTGGCCAACGTCGAGGAGGACAACTGGGAGTGGCACACCTTCGACACGGTCAAGGGCGGTGACTACCTGGTCGACCAGGACGCCGCCGAGATCATGGCGAAGGAGGCCATCGACGCCGTCCTCGACCTGGAGAAGATGGGCCTCCCCTTCAACCGGACGCCCGAGGGCAAGATCGACCAGCGCCGGTTCGGCGGCCACACGCGCAACCACGGCGAGGCGCCGGTGCGCCGCGCCTGCTACGCCGCCGACCGCACCGGGCACATGATCCTGCAGACGCTGTTCCAGCAGTGCACCAAGCAGGGCGTGGAGTTCTTCAACGAGTTCTACGTCCTCGACATCTGCCTGACCGACACGGCCACCGGGCCCGTGTGCACCGGCGCCGTCGCCTACGAGCTGGCCACCGGCGAGATCCACGTCTTCCAGGCCAAGGCGGTCATCTTCGCCACCGGCGGCTTCGGCAAGGTCTTCAAGACCACCTCCAACGCGCACACCCTCACCGGCGACGGCATGGGCATCGCGTTCCGCGGGGCCTGCCGCTGGAGGACATGGAGTTCTACCAGTTCCACCCGACGGGCCTCGCCGGCCTCGGCATCCTGCTCACCGAGGGCGCTCGCGCCGAGGGCGGCATCCTGCGCAACGCCGACGGCGAGCGGTTCATGGAGCGGTACGCGCCGACGATCAAGGACCTGGCTCCGCGTGACATCGTCGCCCGCGCGATGGCAACCGAGGTGCGCGAGGGGCGCGGCTGCGGTCCGAACAAGGACTACGTGCTGCTCGACCTCACCCACCTGCCGCCGGAGCAGCTCGACGCGAAGCTGCCCGACATCACCGAGTTCGCCCGCACCTACCTTGGCGTCGAGCCGTACGACACGCCCGTGCCGGTGTACCCCACCGCGCACTACGCGATGGGCGGCATCCCCACCAACATCGACGCCGAGGTGCTGCGGAACAACACGGACGTCGTGCCGGGCCTCTACGCGGCCGGCGAGGTGGCCTGCGTGTCGGTGCACGGGTCGAACCGGCTCGGGACGAACTCCCTGCTCGACATCAACGTCTTCGGCAAACGCGCGGGGCTCTCCGCCGCCGCCTTCGCCGACACCCACAACCACGTCGACCTGCCGGACGATCCTGCCGGCGCGGTCGAGGATCTGGTCGAGGGCCTCCTGTCCGGGACGGGCGAGGAGCGGGTGGCCGACATCCGCAAGGACCTGCAGAACACGATGGACCTCAACGCCGCCGTGTACCGCACCGAGGCGTCGCTCAAGCAGGCCGAGGACGACCTGCTCGTCCTTCGCGAGCGCTACTCGCGGGTGTCCATCATGGACAAGGGCAAGCGGTACAACTCCGACCTGCTGGAGGCCGTCGAGCTGGGCTTCCTGCTCGACCTCGCCCAGGCGCTGGTCGTCGGGGCGCGCGCCCGCACCGAATCACGCGGCGGCCACTCCCGCGAGGACTACACCAGCCGCGACGACGTCAACTTCATGCGCCACACGATGGCGTACCGGCGTCCCTCCGGCGACATCGACCTCGACTACAAGCCGGTGACCGTGACCCGCTACCAGCCGATGGAGCGTAAGTACTGATGACTGTTTCCACGGTCACGCTGAAGATCCGGCGGTACAACCCCGAGCTGGACGAAGAGCCGCACTGGGAGTCGTACGAGGTCGACGTCCAGCCCGGCGACCGGCTACTCAACCTGCTCATGACCATCAAGGGCTACGAGGACGGCACCCTCACGTTCCGCCGCTCGTGCGCTCACGGCATCTGCGGCTCGGACGCGATGCGGATCAACGGCGTCAACCGGCTGGCCTGCAAGGTGCTCGTGAAGGACCTGGTCCGCAAGGACGGCGGCACGATCACCGTCGAGGCGATCAAGGGCCTGCCCGTGCTCAAGGACCTCGTCGTCGACATGGAGCCGTTCTTCGAGGCGTACCGGCAGGTCAAGCCGTTCCTCATGACGACAGGCAACGAGCCGACGCGCGAACGGCTCCAGTCAGCGGAGGACCGGGCCCGGTTCGACGACACCACCAAGTGCATCCTGTGCGCGGCCTGCACCACGTCGTGCCCCGTGTACTGGAACGACGGCGCCTACTTCGGTCCGGCCGCCATCGTCAACGCGCACCGCTTCATCTTCGACTCGCGCGACGAAGGCGCCGACGAGCGCCTGGAGATCCTCAACGACGCCGAAGGGGTGTGGCGCTGCCGCACCACCTTCAACTGCTCCGAGGCATGCCCGCGCGGCATCGAAGTAACGAAGGCGATCCAAGAAGTGAAGCGGGCATTGCTCTTCCGCCGCTGACCCCTCCGCTTGTGGTCGCACTTTTCCGTGCCATAGGCCGGGAAAGTGCGACCACATCGCGTGGCGTTGTCCACAGATGCGCTCCGGCGGCGTGTGCGGGCGTTGCGGCGCGCCAGGCTGGGCGTCATGAGCGACCCAGATCCCGCCGCCTGGCGCGCGTTGCTCCGGCGCCAGGCCGGTGCGGTGAGCCGCGCGCAGGCTTTGGCCCGTGGCATTACCGATGACGGCATAGCTGCCAATCTCGGGGCCCTGCGATGGCAACGCGTCCTGCCTGGCGTCTACCTGACGTCCACCGGACCGCCGTCTGTCGACGCCCGCCGCTGGGCGGCGGTCCTGTACGGCGGGCCTGGAGTGGCGCTGAGCCATGAGACCGCTGCTGTTCTCTGGGGACTACTCGAACCCGAGGCCGAGGCTGCGCTTCACCTCCGTCGGTCGCGCGACCGCGCTCGGTTCGTCAGCAACGAGGTATTCGCGTTCACCGATCACGCCGAACCGTGACGCCGGTCGGAGACCTCCACGCACCCCGGCGGCCGCTACCGTATTCGACCTCATTACGCAGGCGAGCGACGTCGGCAGCGCGGTGGCCCTGCTCGCGCGTGCGCGCGCGCAGCGAAACATCGCGACCCAGCTCGATCTCATCACCGAGTGGGAGTCCAGACCCGGCTGCGCTGGCGGCGGCACCTTCTCGCGGCACTCGACGATGTGGCTCAGGTGCGCCATTCGGTGCTCGAACTGCGCTACGTGGTCGGGTGGAACGGGCACATGGTCTGCCGGAAGGCAATCGGCAGCGGCGACGCCGGCAACACGCATCAGGACGTGCACTACGGCGAGTTCCGAGCCACTGTCGAGCTCGACGGCCGGCTTGGCCACGCTGACCTCTCGAGCAGGTGGCGCGACATGCGGCGGGACAACGCCTCCACTCTGCGCGGCGAGTCAACATTGCGGTTCGGCTGGGCCGATGTGACCAGCCATCCTTGTACTGTCGCGGCTCAGGTGGCTGCGGTGCTGCGAGCCGCGGGCTGGCGCGGAGCGCCACAGACCTGCGGCCCGAGCTGCACCGTCGCCGCACAGTGGTCGCGCTTTTCCGTGCCATAGGCCGGAAAAGTGCGACCGCTAGGTCCAGAAGACGGCGACGCCGATGTTGACGAGAGTCAGGCCACCGATCGCGTAGAAGTGGCCCTTGGCGACCGAGTCCTTGCTGCGCACGACGATCACCATGGCGGCGATCATCAGCGCGAGCAGGCCCTTCACCGCCAACTTCGCCGGCTCAGGCTGCTCGTCACGCCCGAGCGGGGCGGCGAGGAGGAAGCCGGTGACGATCTGTGTGATGGCGCCGTACAGCATCGCGCTGTTGATCTTGAACCTGCCGGCGAGCGCCTGCACCGCGAACCCACCGAGAAGCAGCGCGACCCCCACGATGTGGAGGTACCGCAGCACGAGCCGGACGATCTCCAACGCCTCCACGGCGCCTCCCAACTGACGACGACGCGTAGACACTAGCGCAGCGGGAGGTCAGCGCGACGCGCGACGCCAACCCTTCACGCCGAGGACGCCGACGGTCGTGCCGATCGCCAGCGCGGACACGATCAGCACCGCGTGGATCCATAGGAAGCTGGTCGGCGAGCCGCCATCGAAGGAGCGCTCGTCGTCCAGGATCGCCTTCGCGAACCGCGGCCAGACCAGCCAACTCCACACCGCGACCCCGATCAGGAACGCGGACCACCGTCGAGAGAGCACCACGCCACGAGTATGCCCGCGCCGAGGTGGTCGCACGTTTCCGGGCCATGGGCCGGAAAAGCGCGACCGCTAAACGTCCCCGCGCTACGACCGCTAACGCCCCGCGCCGTAACCGCAGGTCACGAGCGCCGGAGTCGATTGCTCACGACACCCGGTAGCGTTTGTGCCGTGCTGTCTCGTCACCTTCTCGCCCGCCGACACGCAGAGCCACGACCCGGTCTGGCTCCGTATTTAGCGGCGGTGATCACGACCGCACTGGTCCTGCTGCCGGTGGCGCCGGCAACCGCAGCAACTCAGGCAACCCAGACAACCCAGGCAACTCAAGCGACCCGGACAGCTCAGGCCGAGCCCGTCGTCCCCTGCCCCACCGCCAAGGTCCCGCCGCCGGCCCGCCGCCCCGGAACGGCGTTGCCGCCTCCACCGGAGCGCGCCGCGGACGCCCCGATCGTGGGCGGCGACCGCCTCGCCAGCCCCGGGCTGGTCGTCCCGGAAGGCTCGCCGCCCGTGCCGACGACGATCAGCGCGCAGGCGTGGGTCGTCGCCGATCTCGACTCCGGCGAGGTGCTCGGCTCGTGTGGCCCGCACACGCTGCACCCGCCGGCGAGCACCCAGAAGCTACTGACGGTGCTGGTCGCGCTGCCGAAGCTGGACCTCAAGCAGACCGTCACCGTGACAGCCGACGACCTCGCCTTCGAGCCCGGCAGCTCTGCGGTCGGCCTGGTCAAGGGCGGGAAGTACACGGTCGAGACGGTGCTGCTCGGACTGCTCCTCGCCTCGGGCAACGACGCCGCCAACGTGATCGCGCGGCTGGCGGGCGGCGAGAAGGGCGCCGCCGGCACGATCGAGGCGATGAACGCCGAGGCCCGCCGACTCAACGCACTCGACACCACCGCCGTCACGCCGTCCGGACTGGACGGTCCCCGGCAGTTCACCTCCGCGTACGACCTCGCTCTGATCGCCCGGGCCGACTTCGCCCGCGACGACTTCCGCCGTCTCACGGCCGTGCAGCGGGCGCAGATCCCGGCGCAGCCACCGAAATTCGGTGCGTTCCAGATCCAGAACGACAACCGGCTCCTGACGCAGTACGACGGCGCGATCGGCGGCAAGACGGGCTTCACCGACGCCGCCCGTCACACCTATGTCGGCGCCGCGGAGCGCAACGGTCGGCGCCTCGTCGTCACGTTGCTGCGCGGCGAGCACCGCCCGCAGAAGCTCTGGCAGCAGGGCGGCGCGCTGCTCGACTGGGGATTCTCGGTCCCCCAGGGCGCCGAACCGGTGGGGCGCCTTGTCGACCCCGGCGAGCAGCTGAGCCCGGAGCGGCAGGGCAGGGCCGGCGAGGTGACGCGGAGCGGTGTGGCGGTGCACACGAAACGCAGCGGCTTCGGCCTGCTCGACGCCCTGGCCGTCCTTCTCGTCGTCGCGAGCTTCGGGTACGGCACGTGGTGGGTCGTCCGGCGGGCAAAGGCCCGGCCCTAGACCCCTCGCCCGCCGGTAGGCGCGTCCACCGGCGCCCGCCGCGCCTCGTCGTCCTTGAGCTCCGGCCGGCGGGCACCCAGCGCGCGACGCTCGCGCACCTCACCCCTCTCGCTCGTGGCGGTCAAGGCGGCGCAGAACAGCAGCAGCTGGTTGAGCAGGTTGATGAAGACCAGGAGTCCGGCCGCACCGGCCACGACGGCGTACGCCGGGTTGCGCGTGGTGTAGCCGAGGAAGATCTGGCTGAACGTCTTGAGCAGCTCGAACCCCGTCGCGCCGATCAGCGCCGGCATGAAGACCCGGCCGAACGGCATCCGCAGCCGGGGCAGGCCGGTGAGCAAGGTGGCGAAGACGACGACGTCGACCAGCACGCCGATGGCGAAGGCGAGCGCGGTGCGCAGTGGGCCGGATCCCACCCCCAGCTGTTCGAGCCCCCACCCGAACCCGGAGCTGAGCACCACCGAGACCGCGATCGAGATCGCGATGACCAACCCCACTGCGAGCAGGACGCCGACGTCGACGAACCACGCGAGGATCCAGTTACCCGGCGTCTCCTCCTTGCCCCACATCGCGCGGATCGCGGTCCGCAGCGACTCCACCCAGCCGACGCCCGCGTAGATGATGCCGATGACGCCGACGATCCCGGCCGTGTACCGGGCCTCGGCGATCCGCTCGACGTCGAGTGTGGGCAGGTACGACGCGAGGAACGCGCTGACCTCGGCCGTGACCGTCGCGTGCCAGCCGACCAGGTAGCCCAGCACCGAGTACCCGACGAGCAGCACCGGGAACACCGCCAGGAACGCGTGGTACGTGACGGACGCCGCAAGCCGCCCACCGTTGACGCGGTCGTACTGGACGGCCGCACGGGACACGTGGTCGAGCCAGCCATGCCGGCGGCGCGCGGCCGAGTACGCCCCGGCCACTCTCCGGAAACCACGCTTCACCCGTACGAGCACACCGGTCCCTTTCCCCGTACGAGTATCCGCAGAAACTAGGCCGGTACCGGACCAACTTCGGCGCCCGCGAACGGGAAGTCCTGCTGGGGTCGCCAGTGCCCGTCCGCACCGTGCTCGAAGAGGGTGAATCCCCACACCTGGAACCGGGCGTCGAACGCGCCGAGACGCTCGTACGCCGCGTCGAGCTCGGCCGGGGTGACGTCGTGCGCCACCGTCACGTGCGGGTGGTACGGGAAGTGCAGTTGGCGCACGAGCGGTCCGTTGCGGATGTCGGCCTGCAGCTGTTCGCACTCGCTGATGCCGCGCGACACCATCACGAACACCACGTCGGTGACCGGCCGGAACGTGCCGGCACCGCGTAGGTGCAGGTCGAACGCGACGTGCCGCGCAGCGACGGAGCGCAGGTGCTCCTCGATCTCCGCGAGGTCACCGTTCTCGATCTCGGTGGGCGGCAGCAGCGTGACGTGCGGCGGCACCTGCTCGGCGAGCGGGTCACCCGCCTCGATCCGGTGCTGGACCAGCTCGCTGCCCCACGGCTCCGGGATCCCGATCGCCACGCCGATCGTCCTGCGCATGGGTCAGTGCCCCGTCGTCGGCAGGAAGCCGACGCGGTCGTACGCGGTGGCGAGGGTCGGCTCCGCGATGGCGCGCGCCTTCTCGGCTCCCTTGGCCAGCACGCGGCCCAGCTCGCCCGGGTCGTCGAGGTATTCGGCGGTGCGCCGTTGGATCGGCGTGACGAAGTCGACCACGACGGCAGCGAGGTCCTTCTTGAGATCGCCGTAGCCCTTGCCCTCGTACGCGCCGACCAGCTCGTCGACGGCCCGGCCGGTGAGCGCCGAGTAGATGGTGAGCAGGTTGCTCACGCCGGCCTTGTTCTCCGGGTCGAACAGGATCTCGCGGCCCATGTCGGTGACGGCGGACCGGATCTTCTTAGCGCTCTTCGCGGCATCGTCCAGCAGCTCGATGATGCCGGCCGGCGACGACGCGGACTTGCTCATCTTCGACTTCGGATCCTGCAGGTCGACGATCTTGGCCGTGTCCTTGACGATGTGCGGCGCCGGCACGACGAACGTGTCGCCGAACCGCGTGTTGAACCGCTGCGCGAGGTCGCGGGTGAGCTCCAGGTGCTGGCGCTGGTCCTCGCCGACCGGTACGGCGTCGGCCTGATAGAGCAGGATGTCGGCGGCCTGGAGCACCGGGTACGTGAACAGCCCGACCGACGCCGCCGCCGCGCCGCCCTTCGCTGTCTTGTCCTTGAACTGGGTCATGCGGTTGGCCTCGCCGAAGCCCGTGATGCAGCTCAGCACCCAGCCGAGCTGCGCATGCTCGGGCACGTGGCTCTGCACGAACAGGGTGGAGCGGGCCGGGTCGACGCCGACGGCCAGCAGCTGGGCGGCGGACACCAGGGTGCGGCGGCGCAGGACCGCCGGCTCGTGCCCGCCGGTGATCGCGTGGAGGTCGACGACGCAGTAGAAGCAGTCGTGTGTCTCCTGCAGCGCCACCCAGTGCCGTAGAGCTCCGAGGTAGTTGCCGAAGTGGAAGGAGTCGCCGGTCGGCTGAATACCGGAGAGCACCCGTGGCCGCGATTCACCCATGGCGCGCATTCTGTCAGGACCGCGCGACCTGGGCGCCCGCAGGCCGCAGGTTTCCGCTCCCGGCCGCTGGGCCCGATTCCGCTCCCGGCCGCTAGGCCCGATGCGGTTGGATCGGAGCACGCATTCGAGACCGCGGGAGGGTTCGGACCATGGTGAACACCCATCACGTCGTCGGCACCGGCGAGCACAAGGTGGTTGCCCTGCACGGCTGGTTCGGGAGCGCGGACGGCTGGGGGCCGTTCACCGACTACCTCGACCAGTCCGCGTTCAGCTACGCCTTCATCGACTACCGCGGGTACGGCGGTTCGCGTGGCGTCGCCGGCGAGTACACCCTCGAAGAGATCTCCGCGGACGCCCGTGAGCTGGTCGACCAGCTGGGCTGGGACACGTTCTCGCTGGTGGGGCACTCGATGGGCGGCGCCGCAGCCGCCCGGATCCTGGCCGACGCGCCGGATCGCGTCCGCAAGCTGGTCGGCATCAGCCCCGTGCCGTCCACCGGCTTCCCGTTCGACGAGGCCGGCTGGGCGCTGTTCGACGGCGCCGCCGACAGCCCCGAGAACCGCCGCACGATCATCGACTTCACCACTGGCAACCGGAACACCGGCGTGTGGCTCGACCAGATGGTGCAGCACTCGCTCTCCACGTCCGATCGTGACGCCTTCGCCGCGTACCTCGTCGCCTGGGGCAAGGCCGACTTCGCCGTCGAGCCGGCCGGCACACCGGTGAAGCTGATCGCCGGCCAGCACGACCCGGCGCTGGGCGAGGGGTTCGTCCGATCGGCGTGGCTGCCCGCGTTCCCGGATGCCGAGGTCGAGGTGATGGCGAACGCCGGCCACTACCCGATGTTCGAGACGCCCGTCGCGCTGGCGACGTCCGTGGAGAAGTTTCTCGGAACCTGACCGCCTCTGCCGGTGTCTACCCAGCAACACCGGCTCAGGGGGAACCATGGCCGAGCGGCTCAAAGCGCGGGACATCCTGTCGTCCGGCGGGGCGGACGACGAGACCCCCGCCGCCCCCGCCAAAACCGGACTGTTCCGGTATTGGTCCTCTAACCGGACACCGGATGGAGCCAAAACCCCGACAGTTGCGAGGATCCGCGCCACGGCGGCAGGCGCCGCGCTGGTGCTGCTCGCCGGTGGCGCGTGGTGGGGACAGCGCGCGCCCGAGCCGACTGCGGCTACGCCCCAGCCGGCAACCCGTGTCCCTGCTGCGTCCGAGCTGCCGCCGAACCTGACGATCATTCGCGTCCAGTTCGCCGACGCGTCGCACGCGTACGCGCTCATCGGCCGGTGCGCGGGGGCAGCGAAGTGCTGGTACGAGCTGCGCGCCAGCACCGACGGCGGCCGCACCTGGCGCGGGCGCCACGTGCCGCTGAAGCCGGTGGCGCCCCCCGACGGATACTCCGGCGAACTGGCCGTACTCGGTGCCAGCTCGGTCCTAGTCACCGATCGCGGGCAGCGCCTGTTCAGCGCCGACACCGGACGCACCTGGCGCGACACACCCCTCGACACCGGCCGCACCGTTCCCGCCGCAGCGCCGGGCGCGTTGCTCGTTGGCGCCTGCCCCTACGGGTATGTATCCACGAACGGCTGCGCGAAGCCGCTCGCCGCACTCGATGCGCGCACCGGGCAGCAGTCCGCATTGGCGAACCAGCCCCCGTTCCGGGCGGCGTTGGGCGCGGACCGGGCTGTCGCCGGAAGCGATGGCAGCCTCTGGATCGCCGGGACTACTGGCAACAAGCTCCTCGTCTCCGTCACCCGCGACCGCGGCCGCACCTGGCGCACCGCCCCGCTTGCGATGCCGACCACACCGCTGCTCGGCGTCTCGATCGTGACTCACGACGGACGCACGGCGTACGCGTTCGTCCGCGCGCAGGCGCCGCCAGACGTGCAGGTGAAGAACGGGCTCGCCTCGATCTGGCGGACCACCGACGGCGGCGCGAACTGGTACCGCGTGCCGAGCCGGCAACCGGAGTCCGTGCTCGGCGTGGCGCTGCTGCCGGATGGGCGGCTGCTCGTCACGACAGAGATGCAGGACAGCCAGTACTCCACGGACGGCGGCCGCACGTTCCAGCGCGGCACCGCCACCGACCTCGGCTGGATCGAGGAGGTCGACGGCCGGTATGTCGCCGGTGGCCTGTTCGGCGGCTACCTGATCTCGCGGGACGGAGTCAGCTGGACCCCCCTCAACCCTTAGTACCGCCCAGGGTCAGGCCGCCGATGAAGTGCCGCTGTAGCGCGAAGTAGACGATGAGGGTCGGGATCGCGGCGAGCATCGAGCCTGCGGCGATCAGGTTGTCGTCCTTGAAGAACAGCCCACCGAGGTTCTGCAGCCCAGCGACGATCGGCTTCTTCTCACCGGTTGGCAGCAGCACCAGCGCCCACAGCAGGTCGTTGTAGATCCAGGTGAACTCCAGCGTGGCCAGCGCCGCCATCGCCGGCTTGCACAGCGGCAGGATCACCTGCCAGTACTGCCGCCACACTGACGCGCCGTCGACGATCGCCGCCTCGGTGAGCTCGATCGGCAGCGTCTTCATGTAGTTGCTCAGCACGAACGTGCAGAAGCCGACTTGGAACGCCACGTGGATCGCGATGATGCCCCAGTACGAGTCGTACAGGAGTTCGGACTCGCTCATCTGCCAGGGCAGCGGCACCTTGAGGTAGAGCCGGTAGAGCGGGATGAGGAGGATCTGCGGCGGCAGCAGGTTGCCGGCGGTGAACACGATCAGGAGCGCGACGTTGCCGCGCCACGAGTATCGGGAGACGCCGAAGGCCACGAACGAGGCGAGCAGCAGCGTCAGAACCACGCTCGGGACGGTCACGAGCAGGGTGTTGACGTAGTACTTCGGCAGCTCCGCCTGCGTCCATGCGTTCGTGTAGTTGTCGAAGTTGAGGGTGCCCGGAAGTGAGAAGTAACCTCGCTCGGCGGTGTCGGCGTACGGGCGGAGCGAGGTGTAGACCGTCCACAGCAGCGGCGCCAGGAACGACAGCGCGGTGAAGATCAGGAACGCATGCAGCAGGATCCGCCCCGGGCGCACGCGGCGTCGCGGCGGCGCTGCCGGCGCCCGGACCTCGGTGGCCTGGGTGGCCTGGGTGGCGGTCACAGCTTCTCCTCCCGGAACACCTGCCACATGTACGTGACGATGAACGCGATCGACGTGAGCAGGAGAAGCACCGCCAACGCCGACCCGTAGCCGATCCGGCTGGTCTCACCAGCGACGTTGTTGTAGACGAGCACCGAGATCAGCTCCAGGCCGTTGCGGCCCTTGTTGATCACGTAGACGATGTCGAACGCGCGTAGGGCCTCGATGACGGTCACGGCCATGACCACGATGTTCACCGGGCGCAGCGAGGGGAAGACCACGCTGCGGAACGCCTGCCACTCGTTCGCTCCGTCGATCGCAGCGGCCTCCTTGAGTTGCGGATCCACGCTCTTCAAGCCGGCCAGGTACAGGATCATGATGTAGCCGGTGTGCCGCCACGCCGCAGCCACCATCACGGCCCAGAGGTTGATGTCCGGGTCGCCAAGCCAGTCGATCAGTGGCCCGTCCCCTGGCTGACCTGTACGCCCGAGGATGTTGTTGAGCAGGCCGTTCTCCGGGGAGTACACCAGCTGCCAGATGAAGCCGACGACGACCAGTGCGAGCACGACCGGCGTGAAGATCGCGCTCTGGTAGATCCGGCTGAACCGCAGTTGCTTGTCGAGCAGCACGGCGAGGAACAACCCGAACGTCGTGGGCACGAGCAGGAGGAAGACCAGCCAGACGATGTTGTTCTGCACCGCCGGCCAGAACGGCGGATAGATCGTGAAGATCTGCTCGTAGTTGTCGAAGCCGATCCACTTGATCGTGTCGAGTCCGCCGATGCCATCCCAGGACGTGAACGAGAGCGCGAACGAGGCAAGCGTCGGCCCCCACACGAGTCCGATGTGGATGAGCGAGGGAATGCCGAGCATGAGCCCGAGCACGAGCCGGTCGCGGGGCGTGAGACGGCGTACCCGCCGGCCGCGTGCCTCGGGAGGCTTCGCGGCCAGCGGGGTGGCCTTGACGGTCGGAAGCGCCATGTCAACTAGTAAAGATGGTCTTCTTCTGGGCTTCCATGTTCTTCAGGATCGAGTCGATGTCTCCCGGCTTCTGGATGAACGACTGCAGCGCCGGGATGACCACGGGCTCGACGAAGTCGGGCCGGGTGTCGCGGTCGAGGAACTGCGAGATGTTCTTCGCGTTGTTGATCAGGTCGAGGGACTTCTTCTGGATCGCGTTGTAGCCGCTCGTGTCGGCGTCCTTGGCGGTGGCCACGTTGTTCGGGTCGGACTTGAGGTAGATGTCCTGGGCTGCGCCGGAGGCGAAGAACTTCAGCAGCTCCTTCGAGCCTTCGAGGTTCTTCGGGTCCTTGCTGAGCATGAACCCGTCGATCGGGGCCTCGACGGCGTCGGTGCCGACGTTGGAGTCGACCTCGGGGAACGGGAAGAAGTCCAGGTCGTCCTTTTCGGCGCCCTGGAACTGCTGGCCGACGAAGCTGCCGAGCAGGTACATGCCGGCCTTCTTCTGCTGGAGCGACTGCGCGGCCTCCTGCCAGGTGCGGCCGAGCGAGCCTTCCTGGTGGATCGGGAGCAGCCCGGCCCACGTGTCGAAGACGGACTTGACCTTGGAGTCGGTCCAGGCTTCCTCGCCCTTCATCAGGCTGATGTGGAAGTCGTAGCCGTTGATGCGCATGTTCAGGTAGTCGAACGTGCCCATCGCGGGCCAGCCGTCCTTGTCGGCGAAGGCCAGCGGCACGAGCTTGTCGGTCTTCATCTTGTTGGCGAGCGTCTTGAACTCGTCGAGGGTCTTCGGCGGCGTGTAGCCCCGCTCGGCGAACACGCTCTTCCGGTAGAAGACGGCCCACGGGTAGTTGTAGAACGGCACGAAGTACTGCTTGCCGTCCAGGCCGGTCGAGGCCTTCTTCATCGCCTCGCTGTAGTTGTCGCCGATGTCCTCCCACACGTCCGAGATGTCGGTGGAGAGTTTCCGCTCGGCGAAGAACTGCATCCGGTAGCCGGCGAACCAGCTGAACACGTCGTCGGGGGTTCCCTGCAGGTACGTGTTGATCTGCTGCTGGAAGGTGTTGTGGTCAACGGCGTTGACCTTGACCGTCTTGCCGCTCTTCTTCTCGAACTCGGCGAAGACCTCCTCCATCGCCTTCTTCGGCACGGCGTCGGAGAAGTTGGAGCCGAAGGTGATCTCCTTGCTCTCGCCTTCGCTGGGCTTGTCACCGCAGGCAGCGAGGGGTCCGAGCCCCATCGCGGCACCGGTGAGGAGCGTGGCGCGGAGCAGGCCTCGGCGTGAGAGCGAGAAGGACCCGGCGCTCGGTGCCGCCGGGTTGGACGTGGGGCGGTACGACATCCGGGCCTCCTGGAGCCAATGTCGTTGGATCGGGCCGATTTTTCAAACGCGACCTAACAAAAGTCACCACATCCCACCGCCCGACCAGCGGGGATGTCAAGAGATCCGACATCACGATTTCATGTCTCTGCACAGTGCGCGACAAGCCAGCACCGCTCAGTCGACCAGCGAATCATGATAAAGCCCCATCTAAACCACAGACCACGCCCCGTGTCCGGATCAGGTACAGAATGTTTGATCGTGTTGACTTTGCGGACCGGCCTTGCCACGCTGTGCCCCATGACCGCCTGGCCAACTGCCGTCGCCGGCCTCTTTTACGGCGGCGATTACAACCCCGAGCAGTGGCCCGAGACGGTCTGGCCCGAGGACGTCGCACTCATGCGCGAGGCCGGGGTCAACCTGGTCAGCGTCGGCATCTTCTCGTGGGCGCTGCTGGAGCCGGCGGAGGGCAAGTACGAGTTCGGCTGGCTGGACCGGGTACTCGACCTGCTGCACGGCGGCGGTGTCGCGGTAGACCTGGCCACCGCCACGGCCTCGCCACCCCCGTGGTTCTCTGCGGCCTACCCGTCGTCGCTGCCCATGACCGCTGACGGCGTGCGGCTATCGCCCGGCAGCCGCCAGGCGTACTGCCCCAGCTCCCCGGAGTACCGCACGGCCGCAGTCGCCCTCGCCGAGCAGCTCGCCACCCGCTACGCCGGGCACCCGGCGCTGGCGATGTGGCACGTCAACAACGAGTACGGCTGCCACGTGCCGCGCTGCTACTGCGAGGTGTCGGCGGCGGCGTTCCGGCGTTGGCTGCGCGAGAAGTACCAGAGCCTCGACGCGCTCAACGCCGCCTGGGGCACCGCGTTCTGGTCCCAGCGCTACCACGCCTGGGACGAGATCCACCCGCCACGCGCCACCCCGTCGTTCCCCAACCCGACCCAGTCGCTGGACTTCCGGCGGTTCAGCTCGGACGAGCTCCTCGACTGCTACCGCGCCGAACACGACGTGCTGCGCCGGATCACCCCTGACATGCCCGTGACCACGAACTTCATGGCCGCCAACTTCGACGGGCTGAACTACCAGGCCTGGGCGGGCGAGCTGGACCTGGTCTCGAACGACCACTACCTCCGCGCCGAGGATCCCGACAACCACATCGACCTGGCTCTCGCCGCCGACCTGACCCGCTCACTCGGCGGTGGCGCGCCCTGGCTGCTCATGGAGCACTCGACGTCCGCGGTGAACTGGCAGCCGCGCAACGTGGCCAAGTCGCCGGGGCAGCTGCGGCGCAACAGCCTGGCGCACGTCGCCCGCGGGTCCGACGGTGCGATGTTCTTCCAGTGGCGGGCGTCCGCCGCGGGCGCGGAGAAGTTCCACTCCGGGATGGTGCCGCACGCCGGTACGGACACGAAGGTGTGGCGCGAGGTGGTCCAGCTCGGCGCCGACCTGCGCGCGCTGGCCGAGATCGCAGGCAGCCGCGTCGCCTGCGACGTGGCGATCCTCTGGGACTACGAGTCGTGGTGGGCGCAGGAACTCGATGCCCGTCCCAGCGTCGACCTCACCTATCTGGACGAGATCCGGGCGTGGCACCGCACGCTCTGGCGGGCCGGAATCACCGTCGACCTGGTCCACCCCGCCGCTGATCTCAGCGGGTACCGGGCGGTGTTCGCGCCCTCGCTCTACCTCGTCACCGACGAGTCCGCCGCGAACGTGACAACGTACGTCGAGAGTGGGGGCACGCTCGTCGTCGGCCCGTTCTCCGGCATCGTCGACGAGCACGACCACGTGCGGCTCGGTGGCTACCCGGGCGCATTCCGCGACCTGCTCGGCGTACGCGTGGAGGAGTTCTTCCCGCTCGCGTCCGGCCAGACGGTGCGGCTCTCGGACGGCGGCACCGGGCTGGTCTGGTCGGAGCTGGCGCACAGCACGAGCGCCGACGTGGTGGCGTCGTACGCCGGCGGGGCGCTTGACGGCGGTCCGGCGATCACCCGCAACGGGCGCGCCTGGTACGTCGGCACCCGCCTCGACGGGCCGTCGCGGGCATCGCTGCTGGCCAGGGTCTGCGCCGACGCGGGCGTCGTCGCCACCGGCACCACGCCTGGCGTCGAGACCGTGCGGCGCCGGAGCACCGACGCCAGCTACCTGTTCCTTCTCAACCACGACGACCGGGACGCCACCGTCGCGGCCACCGGCCTCGACCTGCTCAGCGGCTCGCAGTACGCGGGTGCTGTACTGGTCCCTGCCGGCGGCGTCGTGGTCCTCCGCGAAGAGGGGAGCTGACGTGCTCGCGCAGCAGCGCCAGGCGCTCATCCTCGAAGAGGTGCGCCGCAACGGCGGCGTCCGGGTCAGCGACCTCACCAAGCAGCTCAACGTCTCCGACATGACGATCCGCCGCGACCTGGAGGCGCTGGCAGAGCGCGGGCTGCTGGAGAAGGTTCACGGCGGCGCCACCGCGATCGGCGAGCACAGCACCGACGAGCCCGGCTTCGAGGCCGAAGTCGTACCGGCAGCGGCGGGAGAAGGAAGCGATCGCCAGGCTCGCGGCGAGCCGGGTCCGCCCCGGCTCGGCGATCGGGGTCAGCGCAGGCACCACCACCCACGCGCTCGCGCCTTACCTCTGCGACGTCCCGGGAATCACGGTCGTGACGAACTCGATCCCGGTCGCCGACGTGCTCTACCGCGCCGGCCGCCCCGACCAGACCGTCGTGCTCACCGGCGGGCTCCGTACCCCGTCGGACGCGCTGGTAGGGCCGTTCGCGGTGTCGGCGATCCGCGAGCTCCACCTCGACCTGATCTTCATGGGCGTGCACGGCATGGACGGTCGCAGCGGCTTCACCACCCCGAACCTGATGGAAGCGGACACGAATCGGGCGCTGGTCTCGGCCGGGCGGCGGCTCGTCGTCCTGGCGGACCACAGCAAGTGGGAGATGGTCGGCATCAGCTCGATAGCGGCGCTCTGCCGAGGCACACGTCCTCATCACGGACAGCGGTATCGACGACGACGCCCGCGAGATCCTCACCGGCGAGGTCGGTGAGCTGGTCGTGGTCGACCCGGCGCGCCCGGAATGAAGCGCACGTCGACCCGCCTCGCCGACGGGCGTGAGCTGATCTACTTCGACGACGACGCCAGCGTGAACAAAGGCGTGGTCCGCGAGCTGTTCGACGCCCGCGAGCTACCGCCGCAGGACCACGCCTCCGAACTGCGCTACGACCCGCTCCTCGACGAGTGGGTCGGCATCGCCGCACACCGCCAGAACCGCACCCACCTGCCACCGCCCGACGAATGCCCGCTGTGCCCGTCGGCGCCTGGACGGCTCACGGAGATCCCGTCCAGCGACTACGACGTGGTCGTGTTCGAGAACCGGTTCGCATCGTTCGCCGAGGACACGACGCCGCCCGAGCCGCTGCCCGGCGGTGACCCGTTCCCCCGCCGCGCCGGGATCGGCCGGTGCGAGGTGGTGTGCTTCACCGCGGACCACTCGTCGCACTTCGCGGATCTCAGCCCCGCCCGCGTCCGGACGGTTGTGGACGCCTGGGCCGACCGCACCGCTGTCCTTGGCACGCTGCCCGGGGTGGAGCAGGTGTTCTGCTTCGAGAACCGCGGACGCGAGATCGGCGTGACGCTCGCGCACCCGCACGGTCAGATCTACGCGTACCCGTTCGTCACGCCCCGGACCTCGCGCATGCTGTCCAGCGCGGGCAAGCACCTTGAGCGCACCGGAAGGAACCTCTTCGCCGACGTGCTCGCCGCCGAACGCGCCGCCGGTGACCGGGTCGTGGTGGAGTCGGCGCACTGGACCGCATTCGTCCCGATGGCCGCCCGCTGGCCGTACGAGGTGCACCTCTACCCGCACCGGCAGGTGCCCGACCTGCCCGCTTTGTCGGATGCGGAGCGGGACGACTTCGGCCCGTTCTACCTCGACGTGCTCCGCCGCCTCGACGGTCTGTTCGACACCCCGCTGCCGTACATCGCCGCGTGGCACCAGGCGCCCGTACGAGGCCCTCGTGAGTTGAGCTATCTGCACGCTCAAGTGTTCTCAGTTCGGCGGGGGGTGGCCCGCCTCAAGTACCTTGCTGGTTCAGAATCAGGTATGGGGGTGTTCGTCAACGACATCTCCCCGGAACTGGCTGCCGAACGGCTCCGTTCCGGATCCGCGACCGCAAGGGAGAACAGTCCGTGAAGCTGCTCGTCACCGGAGGCGCCGGCTACATCGGCGGCGTCGTCACCAGCCAACTCATCGCGGCGGGACACCAGGTGACGGTGGTCGACGACCTCTCGACCGGCCATGCGGACGTGGTCCCGGACGGCGTCGAGTTCCACGAGCTGTCGGTCCACGACGTCGCCCAGGTGCTCACGCCGGACGCGGGCTTCGACGGCGTGCTGCACTTCGCGGCGAAGATCGCGGCCGGCGAGTCGGTCATCAAGCCCGAGCTGTACTGGGACACGAACGTGCGCGGATCGCTCGCGCTGCTCGACGCCGTGCGCGCGGCGTCGGTGCCGCGACTGGTGTTCTCCTCCACCGCCGCCGTCTACGGCACCCCCGACGTGCCGTCTATGGACGAGTCGACGCCCACCCGCCCGACCAACCCGTACGGGTCGAGCAAGCTGGCGGTCGACCTCATGATCACCGGCGAGGCGGGCGCCCACGGGCTCGGCGCGGTGTCCCTGCGGTACTTCAACGCGGCCGGCGCCTCCGGATCGCTCGGCGAGCGGCACGAGCCCGAGACCCACCTGATCCCGATCGCGCTGGACGTCGCGGCCGGTCGCCGGGAGAAGCTCATGCTGTTCGGCGACGACTACGACACCCCGGACGGCACCTGCATCCGCGACTACATCCACGTCGAGGACCTCGCGAACGCGCATCTCCTCGCGCTCGACGCCGCCCGTCCCGGCGAGCACCAGATCTTCAACCTGGGCAACGGCACCGGCTTCTCGAACCGCCAGGTCATCGACGTCGTCCGCGAGGTCACCGGGCGGCCGGTGCCGGTCGAGCACGCGCCTCGGCGCGACGGGGACGCGGTCGTGGTGGTCGCGTCGTCGGAGAAGGCGCACGCGGAGCTGGGCTGGCGGCCGGCCAAGCCCGACCTGGCCACGATCATCGGTGACGCGTGGGCGTTCTGTTCTCGCTAGCCGGTTCGGGCGGGGGCGCGTCGGCCATGGTGAGCGGGGTCTGGGTCGCGCCGGGTCGCGTCAACCTCATCGGCGAGCACACCGACTACAACGACGGCTTCTGCCTGCCGTTCGCGCTGCCGCACCGCGTGACGGTCACGGCGAGGCTCTGCGCGCCGGGTTCCGTGGCGGGTGACCTCCCGCGGTGAGACCGTCGAGTTCGCCGGGCCGACGGCATGGTCACCGGCTGGGGCGCGTACCCGGCGGGCGTCGTGTGGGCGCTGCGCGAAGCGGGCTACGACGTGCCGGGCGCCGAGCTGGTCATCGAGTCGGACGTGCCGACCGGGGCAGGGCTGTCGTCGTCGGCCGCCCTGGAGTGCGCGGTGCTGCGAGCCCTGCACGATCTCGGCGGGCTCGACATCCCGCCCGCCGAGCAGGCCCGGATCGCGCAGCGGGCCGAGAACGACTACGTCGGCGTGCCCTGCGGGATCATGGACCAGTCCGCCTCGATGCTCTGCGAGGAGGGCCACGCGCTGTTCTTCGACACCCGCTCCGGCGCTACCGAGCAGGTGCCGTTCGATGTCGCGGCCGACGGGCTTGCCGTGCTCGTGATCGACACGAAGGCGCCACACACACTGGTCGACGGCGAGTACGCGGCACGCCGGGCGAGCTGCGAGCAGGCGGCGTCGCTGCTCGGCGTGCCGGCCCTGCGGGACGCCTCGCTCGACGATGTCGCCCGCCTCGACGGCGAGGTCGCGCGCCGCGCCCGGCACGTCATCACCGAGAACGCCCGGGTCCTCGACACGGTCGCGCTGCTCAAGGCCGGTGACCTGCGCCGGATCGGGCCGCTGCTCACCGCGTCGCACGTGTCGTTGCGGGACGACTTCGAGGTCACCGTGCCGCAGCTAGACACCGCCGTCGACGCGGCGCTGGACGCCGGTGCGTTCGGCGCCCGCATGACCGGCGGCGGGTTCGGCGGATGTGTGATCGCGCTGGTCCCGACCGATGCGGCGGACGAGGTGGCTCGTGCCGTCGAAGATGCGTTCGCCCTCGCGGGGTTCGGGGCTCCGGCGGCGTTCATGGCGCTGCCGTCGCCGGGTGCGCACCGCCTTTCCTAAGAGCGGTCGGCGGCGCCGCGCGACCCCCGAAACTCCAAAACTCGACGGGGCCGGCGCCGTAGGGTCGCAGCTGTGCGCGACTCGCTGGTTCTTGTGGGTGATGGCGTCCGGCTGCACGTCCGCGAGGCGGACGGTGCCGGCCGCCCGTTCCTGCTCGTGCACGGTCTCGCGTCCAACGCCCGCACGTGGGACGGCGTCGCCCGCAGGTTGAACGCCCGTGGCCACCGGGTCGTGTGCCGTCGACCTGCGCGGGCATGGCGAGTCGGATGCGCCGGAGTCCGGGTACGACACGCTGACGGCCGCACTTGATGTCGCTCAGGTGGCCGCGCGCCTCGGGAATCCCGTGATCGCCGGCCAGTCGTGGGGCGGCAACGTCGTGCTGCAACTGGCCGCCGACCAGCCCGACCTGCCGCACGCGATCGGCGCGGTGGACGGCGGTTGGATCCACCTCGCCGACAACTTCCCGTCCTGGGACGCGTGCGCCGCCCGGCTCGCGCCGCCGAACTTCGCCGGTGCGAAGGCGACCGACCTGGAGAAACGGTTCCGCCGTGCCCACCCGGACTGGCCCGACGAGGGCATCGCCGGCACGCTCGGCAACTTCGCGATCGCACCGGACGGCACCGCCCGTCCACGGCTCACCCGCGAGCGGCACATGACGATCCTGCGCTCGCTCTGGGAGCACCAGCCCCGCACGCTGTATCCGCTGGTCACAGTGCCCGTGCTGCTGATCCCGGCTGGCCCTGCGGGCACCGCCGTCACCGAGGCGGCCGAGGCGCTCAAGAACGCGCGGATCAAGGCGTACCCGGAAGCAGACCACGACGTGCACGCGCAGCACCCGGACGAGATCGCGGCCGACCTGCTGGAGCTGGCATGACCTCCTGCCCGGCTGCTCGTGATCATGGGGTCGGGCGAGACCGCGCCGACGATGATCAAGCCCCACCGCACGCTGTTCGCCCGGATCACGCGCGACGGGCCGGCGGCGCTGCTCGACACGCCGTACGGGTTCCAGGAGAACGCGGACGACATCTCCACCAGGGCGCAGGCGTACTTCGGCGCGAGTGTCGGCGAACGCGTCGACGTCATCTCGTGGCGGCGGGCACTCGAACCGGGGCTGGCGCGCGAGCAGGCGCTAGCCACGATGCGCGCCGCCCGCTGGATCTTCGCAGGCCCGGGCAGCCCCACCTACGCGCTGCGGCATTGGCGGGACACACCGGTCCCGGACCTGCTACGCCAGCGTCTCGACGATGGCGTGGTGGTGTTCGCCAGCGCCGCCGCGCTCACGCTGGGCAGCCACACGATTCCGGTGTACGAGATCTACAAGGCCGGGGCGGATCCGTACTGGGCGGAGGGGTTGAGCCTGGTCGAGGCCGCGACTGGCCTGCCTGCGGTGGTCATCCCGCACTACGACAATGCCGAGGGCGGCCACCACGACACCCGGTACTGCTACCTCGGCGAGCGCCGGCTCTCGCTGCTGGAGCGTGAGCTGCCGGACGACGCGTTCGTGCTGGGTGTGGACGAGCACACCGGCTGCGTACTGGATCTCGACGCCCGCACGGCGACTGTGGTCGGCAACAGCGCGGTGACGATCCGGCGCCAGGGACGGTCGCGGGTGTTCCCGACGGGAGCCGTGATCACCTTCGACGAGCTGGTCGAGGCGGGCGACACGAGCGCGCCGCCGCCCCCACCCGAACCGGCACGCGCCCGTCCCGACATCCCGTCGCTGCCGACCGAGGCCGACCGGCTCGACGCCGAGTACACCCGCGCGCTGGACGCCCGCGACGTCGACAGATGCGTGTCAGCGGTGTTGGCCATGGAGCAGACGCTGGTGGACTGGGCCACCGACACGTACGCACCCGAGGAGGGCGAGCACGCGCGGTCGGTGCTGCGCGGCATGGTGGTGCGGCTGGGTGAGCTCGCCGCGGTGGGCGCGCGCGATCCGCGCGAGGTGCTGGCGCCGTACGTCGAGGCGCTTCTGGAGCAGCGAGCCGCCGCCCGCGCCGCCCGCGACTTCGCCACGTCCGACCGGATCCGCGACCGGTTGGTGACAGCGGGCGTCGAGGTGCACGACACGCCTGACGGTGTGCACTGGGAACTACGTGGCTGACAGACAGCGCGCGATCTCAGCCGCAACCAGATCCAGCTCGTGATGCAGCCGGTCGGCGGTGACGTGCAGGACGGTCCAACCGGCCGCGACCAGCCCGTTGAGCCGGCGCCGGTCACGCTTGAGTTGGCCGCCGTCCGCATGCCACACGCCGTCGTACTCCAGCGCCACCTTCGCTGCCGGCCAGGCGAGGTCGACCCGGCCGACGAACTGACGGTGCTCGTCCCTGACGACGTACTGGCTGACCGGCGCTGGCAGGCCGGCGAGCACCAGACGTGTTCTCAGCCGCGACTCTTGCGGTGACTCGGCCGCGCGATCATGCAGGTCGAGGGCACGAAGCCCGCGCTGCCCGCCCCGTGTGTCCTGGAGGCGGAGGCGAAGTGGTTTCACGTGAAGCGGCCTCAGCACGCCGCCTCTCGCCAGGGCGTCGAGCATCGTTACCGATTCGACGAGATCGCGGCCCTGGGCGACGTCGAACGCGGTGCGCTGGGGAGTGGTGACACGCGGCTTCCCGTCGTCGACGTCCTTCGGCAGCAGATCGTCGAAGCGGATACGCAGGCCCGCGATCGGCCCGAACCTGTGCCGCCTCGGGACAACGATCTCGACGGGATCGTCGTCGCCGACGAGCGCGACTCCGTACAGGTACGCCGCGGACGGGCCGGCGATCGCTGCCTGCTCGGGTATGAGCAGGCCAGCGGCGGTGCACCTGACGCCGTGGCTCATGGGCAGCTCAGCGTCGGCATAGACACCGCGGAACAACTGCCGCCACGCGCCGCCCTGGAGCTGGCGCTTGGTGAGCAGACCACCGTCGAGCGCGTCCTTGGCACGGAACACCGTGCCGACGAGTTCGGTGGGGCGGCGGGGCGTTCGTGGCATGCGGAGAGCCTGCCAGGAACCGCCGCACCCGCGCTGAGCCTATCCACAGGACGTCGTCCACATTGGATTAGTCGGGGAAGGTAACGCTACCTCGGCGGCCGTAGGGTTACCTTTCCCGACTATTCGCATGTGGACATTCGAGCGTCGGCGCAAGAGGCCCAGCCCCGCTTCGCGCGGGCCGACAAGAGCGCGGGCGCCCACTGCGCCCAGGCCAACCAAGGCCCCGGAGCCGCCGGAACGCTTGCCGCCACCGCGCCCGGGCCAACCAAGGCCCCGGAGCCGCCGGAACGCTTGCGCCACCGCGCCGAGGCCAACCAAGGCCCCGGGCCCGGGCGCCCACTGCGCCCGGGCCAACCAAGGCCCGGCCCCGCTTCGCGCGGGCCGACATGGGACCAAGCAGAAGGGCCCGGGGTCGCGCGAAGCGCGGCCCCGGGCCCCGAGGAAGCAACTACGCGAGCGCCTTCTGCAGGTTCGTGTCGAGCGCTGCCAGGAACTCCTCGGTGGTGAGCCAGCCCTGGTCGGGGCCGACGAGCAGCGCGAGGTCCTTGGTCATCTGGCCGCCCTCGACAGTGCTGACGCAGACCTTCTCCAGCGTCTCGGCGAAGCCGATCAGCTCCTTGTTGCCGTCGAGCTTGCCGCGGTGGGCGAGGCCACGGGTCCACGCGAAGATCGACGCGATCGGGTTGGTGGAGGTGGGCTTGCCCTGCTGGTGCTGCCGGTAGTGGCGCGTCACAGTTCCGTGAGCGGCTTCGGCCTCGACGGTGCGACCGTCCGGGGTCATCAGCACGGACGTCATCAGGCCGAGCGAGCCGAAGCCCTGCGCGACGATGTCGGACTGCACGTCGCCGTCGTAGTTCTTGCAGGCCCAGACGTATCCGCCCTCCCACTTGAGCGCGGCGGCGACCATGTCGTCGATGAGCCGGTGCTCGTAGGTGAGGCCGGCGGCTTCGAAGTCGGCCCGGAACTCCTTGTCGAAGACCTCCTGGAAGAGGTCCTTGAACTGGCCGTCGTACGCCTTGAGGATCGTGTTCTTGGTCGACATGTACACCGGGTAGTTCCGGGCCAGGCCGTAGCGGAACGACGCGCGGGCGAAGTCGCGGATCGACGAGTCGAGGTTGTACATGCCGAGTGCGACGCCCGAGTCCGGGAAGTCGTAGATGTTCAGCTCGACGGGCTCAGAGCCGTCCTTCGGCGTGAACGTCATGGTGAGCGAGCCGGGGCCCGGCACCTTGATGTCGGTGGCGCGGTACTGGTCACCGAACGCGTGACGGCCGACGACGATCGGCTTCTTCCAGCCGGGCACGAGCCGCGGGATGTTGCTCATGATGATCGGCTCGCGGAAGATCACGCCGCCGAGGATGTTGCGGATGGTGCCGTTCGGCGACCGCCACATCTTCTTCAGGCCGAACTCCTCGACGCGGGCCTCGTCGGGGGTGATCGTGGCGCACTTGACGCCGACGCCGTGGCGCTGGATCGCGTGCGCCGCGTCGATCGTCACCTGGTCGTCGGTGGCGTCCCGGTGCTCGATGCTGAGGTCGTAGTACTCCAGCGGCACATCCACGTACGGCAGGATCAGCTGGTCCTTGATGAAGTGCCAGATGATCCGGGTCATCTCATCGCCGTCGAGCTCGACGACCGGGTTCGTCACCTTGATCTTGGCCATGCGGCGCAGGTCTCCTCTCGGGGAGTTTTCGCGGGCCGGGCATGCAGGGGCCGCGCTGAAGTAGTACGAGCATACTGTTAGTTGTCAGCAGAGGCCAACGGCCCACCCCAACCTACGTGGAGGAACGTCGTGCTGCACGACCTGGACCGGGCTCACGTACTGCACCCCTATGCCCCGGCCGGAGCACCCGCGCTGGAGGTCACGAGCGCCGAGGGCGTGCGGCTGACGCTGGCCGACGGGCGGCAGGTCATCGACGGCATGGCGTCGTGGTGGGCGGCGATCCACGGGTACCGGGTCCCCGAACTGGACGCGGCGGCGAAGTCCCAGCTCGACCGCATGTCCCACGTCATGTTCGGCGGCCTCACGCACGCTCCTGCGGTCGAGCTGGCCAAGCTCCTGGTCGACCTGACGGGCCTCGACCGCGTCTTCCTCGCCGACTCCGGATCGGTGTCCGTCGAGGTCGCGCTGAAGATGGCGGTGCAGTACCAGGCGGCGGCCGGCCGGCCTTCGCGGTCGAGGATGCTCACGATCCGGGGCGGCTACCACGGCGACACCTACGGGCGCGATGTCCGTGTGCGACCCGGTGACCGGCATGCACCACCTGTTCCGGTACCTGCTGCCGCAGCACGTGTTCGTGGACGGGCCGCCCGACCTGACCCCCATGCGCGACGCTCTGAACCAGCACGGCCGGACGACATCGCCGCCGTGATCCTGGAGCCGATCGTCCAGGGTGCGGGCGGGATGCGGTTCTACGATCCGAACTACCTGGCCGGAGTACGGCAGCTCTGCGACGAGTACGAGCACGCTGCTGATCTGCGACGAGATCGCCACGGGCTTCGGGCGTACCGGGAAGCTCTTCGCCAGCGAGTGGGCCGGCATCCGACCCGACATCATGTGCCTCGGCAAGGCCATGACCGGCGGATACCTGACGATGGCCGCGACGCTGTGCACCAACGAGGTCGCGGACACCATCGGCACGTTCATGCACGGGCCGACGTTCATGGGCAATCCGCTGGCGGCGGCCATCTCCAAGGCGAGCATCGAACTTCTGCTCAGCCGGGACTGGCAGAGCGAGATCGCCACGATCGAAGCCGCGCTGAAAGAGGGCCTGGAACCGGCGCGGGACACTGCCGCGCAGTCGCCGACGTGCGGGTGCTCGGCGCCATCGGCGTCATCGAGCTGGCCGAGCCGGTAGACCTGCAAGCGGTGACCAAGCAGGTCGTGGACGCCGGCGTGTGGCTCCGCCCGTTCGGGCGCCTGCTCTACACGATGCCGCCGTACGTGATCAGCCCCGACGACCTGGCCCAGATCACCGCGACGATGGTGAACGTGGCGGCCCGGGCCTGAACCCGTCGCGGGCGGCGGCGCTCCCGGCGCTGCCGCCCCGCGACAAGCAACTACAGGTCGGCGACGTCCGCCTGCTTGGCACGCACGGCCTCGGCGGCCTCCTTGAGCGCGGCCAGCTCGGTGTCGGTGAGGTCACTCTCGACGACGCGACGCACACCGTCAGCGCCGATCTCGGCCTCGACGCCCAGGTACACGCCGGAGATGCCGTACTCGCCGTCGACCCACGCGCACACCGGCATCACGGCGCCGGAGTCCTCGGCGACCGCGCGGGCCATGCGGGCGGCGGCGGCGGACGGGGCGTAGTACGCGGAGCCGGTCTTGAGCAGCGCGACGACCTCGGCGCCACCGTTGCGCGTGCGGGTGACCAGCTCCTCGACCTTCTCGGCGGGGAGCAGCTCGGCGAGCGGCTTGCCGTTGACCGTGCAGCGCGACGGCACCGGCACCATCGTGTCGCCGTGCGAGCCGAGCGTCAGGGTCTGCACGGAGCCGACCGGGACCTCCAGCTCCTCCGCGACGAAGTTGGTGAAGCGGGCGGTGTCGAGCATGCCGGCCTGGCCGAGCACGCGGTTCTTCGGGAACTGCGTGGCGATCTGGGTGAGGGCGGTCATCTCGTCGAGCGGGTTCGACACGACGATGACGACGGCGTCCGGCGAGGTCTTCGCGATCTGCTCGGAGACCGACCGCACGATCTTGGCGTTGGTCTCGATGAGGTCCATGCGGCTCATGCCGGGCTTGCGGGGCAGGCCGGCGGTGATCACGACGATGTCGGAACCCTCGGTGCCCTCGTACGAGCCGCCGCCGACGCCGACGACCTTCGTCTCGAAGCCCTCGACGGCGCGCGACTGGTTCAGGTCCAGCGCGAGGCCCTCGGGCTTGCCCTCGATGATGTCGGTGAGCACGACCGTGTCGAAGATGTTGTACTCCGCCAGCCGCTGCGCCGTGGTGGAGCCGTAGAAGCCGGCACCGACGACCGTGACCTTCTTACCCATCGCGTTTCCACTCCTACTGGTCGTGTCGTACGAACGCCCTCAGGCTATCCGGGTCGTCGTACACGCGGCCTGCCGGGGACCGTGGCCGACGGGTCAGCGATCCTCGATCGGGACCACCTTCCGCACGCGCTCACCGACGTACTCGCTGTCCGGCCGGATCAGCCGGTTGTCGGCGTGCTGTTCCATCACGTGCGCCGTCCAGCCAGACATGCGCGAGACGGCGAAGACGGGCGTGAACAGGTCGGTCGGGATCCCGAGCGAGTGGTACACCGACGCCGCGTAGAAGTCGACGTTCGGCCGGAGACCCTTGGCGTCCAGCACGACCTGCTCCATGCGCGCGCTCAGCTCGTAGAAGCGGGTGTCGCCAGCCAGCTCGCCGAGGCGGCGGCTCATTGCGCGCAGGTGCGTGGCGCGAGGGTCCTCGGTGCGGTAGACGCGGTGGCCGAAGCCCATCAGCTTCTCGCCGGCATCCAGCCGGGCACGCACCGATGCGTCCACCTCGTTGACGTCGCCGAGCGTCTCCAGCACCTTCATGACCTGCTCGTTCGCGCCGCCGTGCAGCGGCCCCTTGAGCGTGGCCAGCGCCGCCGTCACCGCGGAGTGCATGTCGGACAGGGTCGCGGCGCATACCCGGGCGGCGAACGTCGACGCGTTCATCGTGTGGTCGGCATGGAGCACGAGGCACTCGTCGAACGCGGACACCGCTACCGGATCCGGCCGCACACCGGTGATCTGCAGCAGGAAGTTGCCGGCGATGCCGAGCCCGCCGTCAAGATCGGGGAGTTCGGCGCCCGTGCGCGCGGCGTGGTACCGCGCGACAAGAAGCGGTAGCTGAGCGGTGAGCCGGGCCGCCTTGCGACTGTTCGCGCCGGCGCTGTTGTCGCTCGCATCAGGATCGTCGACCGACAGCGCGCTGACCAGCGTGCGCAGCGCCTCCATCGGCGTCGTGCGCACCAGGTCGGTCGCGAGCAGAGCGTCGATCGTGGCACCGAGCGTGCGACCCGCCGACAGCTCACCCTCGAACGCGTCCAATTGGGACTGGTTCGGTAACTGACCACGGTGGAGCAGGTACGCGCACTCCTCGAAGCTCACCGATCCGGCGAGATCGTGGATGTCGTAGCCTCGGTACGCGAGCACGCCCGCGCGTCCGTCGATGTCGCTGATGGCCGTGCTTGCGGCAACGACGTCAGCGAGACCTTTGCTGGGTGACTGGCTCGTGGCCATGGCGGTCCCCTTCCCGGTACCGGGAATTCTATTCGCCGCCCGCACGATCCGCCGTGCTAGCTGGCCAGACGCTCAGCCGCTTCGACCACGTTGACCAGCAGCATCGCCCGCGTCATCGGCCCGATGCCGCCCGGCATCGGCGCGACGAACCCGGCGATCTCGCGGACCTCCGGCGCGACGTCGCCCACCAGGCCATGATCCGTCCGCGTAATGCCCACGTCGAGCACCGCAGCACCTGGCTTGACCATGCCGGCGGAGATGATGCCCGGCACGCCGGCCGCGGCCACGACGATGTCGGCGCCGCGGGTGTGCGCGGCGAGATCGCGGGTGCCGGTGTGGCACAGGGTCACGGTGGAGTTCTCGGAGCGGCGGGTCAGGAGCAGCCCGAGCGGGCGGCCGACGGTGACGCCACGCCCGATGACCGTCACGTCGGCGCCGTTCAGCGGCACGTCGTACCGGCGGAGCAGTTCGACCATGCCGCGCGGCGTGCACGGCAACGGCCCCGGCGCGCCCAGGACCAGACGGCCGAGGTTCACCGGGTGCAGGCCGTCCGCGTCCTTGGCGGGATCCATCAGCTCCAGGACCCGGCTCGCGTCCATGCCCTTCGGGAGCGGCAGCTGGACGATGTAGCCGGTGCAGGCCGGATCCGCGTTCAGGCGCGCGACCTCGGCCTCGACCTCCGCCTGAGTGGCGGTGGCCGGCAGGTCGACGCGGATGCTCTCGATGCCGACCTCGGCGCAGTCACGGTGCTTGCCCGCCACGTACGCGTGCGAACCGGGATCGTCGCCGACCAGCACGGTGCCGAGGCCGGGCACCACGCCGCCCGCTCGCAACTTCGCCACGCGTTCGGCGAGATCGGCCTTGATCGCCGCCGCCGTCGCCTTGCCATCGAGGATCGTCGCCGTCACGGCGCCCATCCTTCCATCCCGGTGCGACGCCGGCCCTAACGCCCCATTGCTCGAAACGGACTTGCGGGACAATCTAGGGCACGAGCGCCCGGTATAGGCACGGCTTCCCGAAAAGTCCGGTTCGGGGGGCGGCTGACTGGGGGCCAGCGAGGTGCTCCGAGCGGACGTCGCCAAGGGGCTGGTGCGATCACGCCAGCATGCCGCGGAGACGGCGCCGAGCGTGGTGCCTGAGCGGGCCGCCACTAATGGGAGAAGTGGCGGGTGTGGGTGAAGTACATCGTGACGCCAGCGGCCTTGGCGGCGGCGATCACCTCTTCGTCGCGCACCGACCCGCCGGGCTGGACGACGGCACCGAACACCGGCGTCGATGAGCACCTGGAGGCCGTCGGGGAACGGGAAGAAGGCGTCGCTGGCGGCCACTGAGCCCCGAGCCCGGTCGCCCGCCCGCGAGACCGCCAACCGTGCCGAATCGACCCGGTTGACCTGCCCCATACCGACGCCGACGGTGGCGCCACCGGAAGCGAGCAGGATCGCGTTGGACTTGACCGCCCGCACGGCACGCCACGCGAAAGCCAGGTCCGCGAGGTCCGGCAACGGGCTGCCCGCAGGCCAACTTCCACTGTGCCGGGTCGTCACCGCGAGCGTCCAGGGCATCCGCGATCCTGGACCAGCACGCCGCCGGACACGGGCCGGAACTCCGCACCGAACCGGGCGCGGTCCGGCGCGACCAGCAGCCGGATCGACGGCTTCTTCGCCAGCACCTCGACGGCGCCGTCCTCGAACGCCGGCGCCACCAGCACCTCGGTGAACACCTCGGCGACCTGCGACGCCATCTCGACGGACACCGGGCGGTTGACCGCGATCACGCCGCCGAACGCTGACACCGGGTCGGACGCGTGCGCCTTGCGGTGTGCCTCGGCGACGTCGGAACCGACGGCGATGCCGCACGGGTTCGCGTGCTTGATGATCGCGACGCACGGATCGGCGTGGTCGTACGCGGCGCGGTAGGCGGCGTCAGCGTCCACATAGTTGTTGTACGACATGGCCTTGCCGTGCAGCTGCTCAGCCTGTGCGATGCCGGGCGGGACGTCCGGGTTGACGTAGAGCGCGGCGGCCTGGTGCGGGTTCTCGCCGTACCGCAGCACGGCACCGAGCGACACCGCCATGCCGCCGAACGACGGCCAGCACTCGGCCCCCGGTGCGGCGTCGTCGGTGCGACCAGCTGATCAGCGAACCAGCCCGCGACGGCGACGTCGTACGCTGGCGGTGTGCGCGAACGCCTGAGCCGCCAGCGCGCGGCGGGCCTCCAGCGAGAACCCGCCCGCCGCGACGGCCTCCAGCACGGACGGATACGACGAAGGGTGAGACCACCACCGCCACCGACGCGTGGTTCTTCGCCGCCGCCCGCACCATCGACGGTCCGCCGATGTCGATCTGCTCGACCACGTCGTCACCGGAGGCGCCCGACGCCACGGTCTCCCGGAACGGGTAGAGGTTGACCACGACCAGGTCGAACGGGGCCACGCCCAGCTCGTCGAGCTGCTTCACGTGGTCGGGGTTGCGCAGGTCGGCGAGGATCCCGGCGTGGATGTGCGGGTGCAGCGTCTTCACGCGCCCGTCGAGGCACTCGGGGAAGCCCGTGACGTCCTGCACCGGCGTGACCGGAATGCCGAGGTCGGCGATGCGCGCCGCTGTGGACCCGGTGGAGACGACCTCGACCCCGGCCTCGTGCAGACCGCGGGCCAGCTCGTCCAGCCCGGTCTTGTCGTAGACGCTGACGAGCGCCCTGCGAACCGTCATGGGATCGTGACCTTCCTGCCAGTTACTGTCCAACCTTCGCGGGCCATTCGACCCACTGCCTCCACGAGCATCGAGCGCTCGGCGACCTTGATGCGCTCGTGCAGGCTCGCCTCGTCGTCGTCGTCGAGGACGGGCACGGCGCGCTGGTCGAGGATCGGGCCGGTGTCGACCCCGGCGTCCACGACGAACAGCGTGCAACCGGCGATCTTCACGCCGTACTCCAGCGCGTCCCGGGCGCCGTGCATCCCGGGGAAGCTGGGGAGCAGCGCGGGGTGCGTGTTCACGTACCGGCCGCCGAACTCCGCGAGGAACGCCTCCCCGGCGAGCTTCATGAACCCGGCGGAGACCACCAGGTCTGGCTTGTGCTCGGCGACCGCGTCGGTGAAGGCGCGATCCCACGACAGACGGTCGGGGAAGTCGGCGACGCGGTGGACGAACGTCGGGATGCCGGCCCGTGACGCCCTCGCCAGCCCTTCGACACCCGGCCGGTCGGCGCCCACAGCCACGATCGACGCCCCGTACGCGGGGTCGGCGGACGCGTCCAGGAGCGCCTGCAGATTGGTGCCGGCGCCCGACACGAGCACGACGAGGCGGGCGGTCAGTGCGGGCTCCTCAAGTGGCGGCCGGACGGCTTCCGACAGAGCCTAACCGCCCCTCAGCCCTCTAGTGATACCAGGTTGTCACCGTTCTACCTCGTGAGCCTCCTTGACCTGCGAGTGTCCAGTCGCGACTATCTCTCGGCAAAAGGAAACGTGAACGGGGAGGCGGGTGCCGGATGACCAACCCGGGCTGGCGCCAGGAGCACCCCAACTACAAGGAGGACCTGTGACGTACGAGACCCCCCCGCCGCCCCCCGTCGGCCCGCCGCCCGGCGCCGCCGCCAGCGGTCCGGATCGCTCCCAGCTCTTCGGCATCCTGGGCGCGGTGCTGGGCTTCCTCTGCTGCCCGCTGCTGGGCATCGGCCTTGGCATCTACGTCCTGACCCAGAAGAACAAGGGCTGGAACCCGATGTGGGGCTACATCGCCATCGGCGCGAGCGTGGTCGGCATCCTGTTCAGCATCTTCGTGGTGCAGCCCGCTCTGCAGAACTAGGTGCGCGTTTCGGCGGCGCCGCGGTGTTCGCACCGCGGCGCCGCTGCGTGTTCAAGACCGTTCCGGCTCAGGTGCTGCCTCGGGCTCGCCTTCACCCTTTTCTTCCGTTACGTCCGGCTGGTCGGCGTCGACGTCCTGGCCGGCGTCCTCGTCAGCGGCCGTCTCGACCGGCTGCCGCTTCAGGATCCGCGCGAGCGCCGCCCCGACCACCGCGAACAACGTGATCTCGACGGCCGCCACCAGCGCCACCCGCCACGGCGACGGGCCGACCGTCGCCAGCCGGCCACCGCCGAGTGGTCCGCCCGCCGCGTACGCCGCCAGCCCGAGCAACGCACCCGCCACCGGCCCCGCCAGCGCGGCGGCGAGCAGCGTCGACCCCCACCGCTCACCGGGGATCCGCCGCCGCGCCGCCGCCACCCCGGCCAGCAGCCCGGCCGCGATCGGTACTGCCAGCAACAGGCTGACCAGGTCGGACGCGCGTTCGGTGGGTAGGCCCGCGAGCAGCGGGAACGCGGGCATCGGACCGAGCGACACGTCGATCGCGCTCACCGACGTGCCCGAGCCGATCGCGAATCCCGGACCGATCACGTAGCTGGCGCCCCAGACGGCGGCGGTCGGCGTGTAGAGGATGCTCAACGCGCACAGGGCGGTGCCGCCGACGACGCCCGGGGCGAACGCCGTGAAGAACTTCGTCGCGTCGTCGGCGGCGAATGCCAGGGAGACGCCCGCGAGCAGTGCGCCGCTGCCGAGGACGGCACACGCGGCGATCGCTCCGACGGGAAGAGCCCTGGTGACCGGCACGGGCAGCCGCGCCGCGATCTGCGTGCCGATGCCGTTGACGCGGAGTACGCCGACCGCGCTGGCGGCAACCGCGACGAGGGCCGCCGCGAGAAAGGCGATGGGCATTGACACGCTCACGGCCGGAGTACCGGCGAGGTAGGCCACGATCGCGCCGATCATGCCGTACGACAGGCTGATCACCATGACGACGCCGACGCCCGACCCGACGTCGGCCGCGCCGGTTGCCCGTGCGGTGTTCGTCCCGGCGCGCATGAGCTGGCGGAACGCGAGGATCGTGAGCGCCAGCGGGGCGAGCCCGAACGGGCCGGCGTCGGTGCGGAGCCACGCGCCGTGGGCGAGGAGCCAACCGTTGAACGCCACGCGGACGGCGTCGTAGGCGGGACCGCCCGAGCGGCTCTCCGCCAGCCAGGCCACGAGCGCGACGGCGACCACCGGCGCAGAGCTGACCACCGCGGCCCAACCGGAGGTCGTGAGCGCCGCGACGAGCACCGGCACCGGCTTCCTCACGGTGCGGGTACTCAGCTCGGTCACCTTCCCACTCTGGCAGCGCCCCGCCACGGACGCGCGCCGCCGCACCGAGGCCCAAACACGAGTTGGCGGGATCAGCGAGCCCAACTCGCTGATCCCACCAAACGCTCTTGATCTAAACCTGGAGCCCGCTGAGGTGCGCCGATCGGCGTCGTCGCACAAGGCGCCGCGGGCTCAGGCCCGCAAGCCGCGGAGACGGCGGCGAGCGGGTGCCTCAGCGGGCCGCCTCGACTCGATGATGCTCGCGCATGAGGAGGGCGGTCTCGGAGGGGGTCTTGCCGACCTTGACGCCGACGGCCTCCAGGGCCTCCTTCTTGGCCTGTGCCGTGCCGGACGAGCCGGACACGATCGCGCCGGCGTGGCCCATCGTCTTGCCCTCGGGCGCGGTGAAGCCGGCGACGTAGCCGACGACCGGCTTGGTGACGTTGTCCTTGATGAACGCGGCCGCGCGCTCCTCGGCGTCGCCGCCGATCTCGCCGATCATGACGATGGCGTCGGTGTCGGGGTCGGCCTCGAACGCGGCGAGCGCGTCGATGTGCGTGGTGCCGATGACCGGGTCGCCGCCGATGCCGACGCAGGTGGAGAAGCCGAGGTCACGCAGCTCGTACATCATCTGGTAGGTCAGCGTGCCGGACTTGCTGACCAGGCCGATGCGGCCGGCCTTGGTGATGTCGGCCGGGATGATGCCGGCGTTGGACGCGCCGGGGCTGATGAGGCCGGGGCAGTTCGGACCGATGATCCGGGTGGACTTGCCCTGCGCGTACGCCCAGAACGCGGTGGTGTCGTGCACCGGGATGCCCTCGGTGATGACGACCGCGAGGCCGATGCCGGCGTCGATCGCCTCGATGACGGCGCCCTTGGCGAACTTCGGCGGCACGAACACGACGGTGACGTCGGCGCCGGTCTCCTCCATCGCCTCGGCGACGGAGTTGAACACCGGGAGACGTCGTCGTCCGTCGAAGTCGACGCTCTGGCCGCCCTTGCCGGGGGTGACGCCGCCGACGACCTGGGTGCCGGAGGCGAGCATGCGGCGGGTGTGCTTGCTGCCCTCGGAGCCGGTCATGCCCTGGACGATGACCCGGCTCTTCTCGTTCAGGAAGATAGACATGGTGTTCCGGCCCTCTACTTCGCGGCGGCGAGCTCAGCGGCGCGCTTGGCGGCGCCGTCCATGGTGTCCACCTGCTCGATCAGCGGGTGGTTGGCCTCGTTGAGGATGCGGCGCCCCTCGTCGACGTTGTTGCCGTCGAGGCGGACCACGAGCGGCTTGGTGACCTCTTCGCCGTCCTGGTGCATGATCTCCAGCGCCTGGACGATGCCGTTGGCCACGGCGTCGCACGCGGTGATGCCGCCGAACACGTTCACGAAGACGCTCTTCACGGCCGGGTCGGAGATGATGATCTCCAGGCCGTTGGCCATGACCTCGGCCGAGGCGCCGCCGCCGATGTCGAGGAAGTTGGCCGGCTTGACCCCGCCGAACTCCTCGCCGGCGTACGCCACCACGTCGAGCGTGGACATGACCAGGCCCGCGCCGTTGCCGATGATGCCGACCTCGCCGTCGAGCTTGACGTAGTTGAGGTCCTTCTCCTTGGCGCGCTGCTCCAGCGGGTCGGCAGCGGCGTTGTCCTCGAACTCGACGTGGTCGGGGTGGCGGAAGCCGGCGTTCTCGTCGAGCGTCACCTTGCCGTCCAGGGCGATGATCTTGCCGTCCGCGCGTCTTGACCAGCGGGTTCACCTCGACGAGCGTGGCGTCCTCCTTGACGAAGACGTCCCACAGCTTGACGACGACCTCGGCGGCCTCGTCGAGCACCTCGTCGGGGAACTTGCCGGCGACGAGGATCTCGCGGGCCTTCGCGGCGTCGACGCCCTCGATGGCGTTGACCGGGATCTTCGCGACCAGGTCCGGGGTGTCCTCCGCGACCTGCTCGATGTCCATGCCGCCCTCCTTCGACGCGATCGCGAGGAACGTGCGGTTGGCGCGGTCGAGCAGGAAGGAGAAGTAGTACTCCTCGGCGATGTCGGCGGTGACCGCCAGCATCACCTTGTGGACCGTGTGGCCCTTGATGTCCATGCCCAGGATGTCGCTGGCGCGCGCCTCGGCCTCGTCCGGCCCGTCGGCCAGCTTGACGCCGCCGGCCTTGCCGCGGCCACCGGTCTTCACCTGGGCCTTCACCACGACCCGGCCGCCCAGCTCCTCGGCGAGGGCGCGGGCCTCCTCCGGCGTGCTGGCGACGGCGCCCGGCAGCACCGGTACACCGTGCTTGGCGAAGACGTCCTTCGCCTGGTACTCGAACAGGTCCACTGTGTGTCCGTTCCTCGTCTGTGAACGTCGGCTGCCGTCGCAAGGGAGGCCGCCACAATTGGGTGCGCAGCAGCCATGCGCGCGCGCAGCGCTCTGGAGCGAGGCTAGCTCTGTGACGGCCTTCGCGGCACACCCCCCTCGGTGGAATCCGTCACAGCCGCTTAACCGCCCTGCCCTCGGCTGGACACGGCACGGCCCCGGCCAGCGTCGTCGCTGGTCGGGGCCGCTGTGGTGGGCACGCTCAGAGCGTCAGAAGCGGATGCTCCAGCCGTACAGGGTGCCGACGTTGCCGGCGAGGTTGTCGTTCACGCGCAGCCGCCAGGTGCCGTTGGCGGGCTCGGTCGAGGCGTTGACCGTGAAGACGGCGGTCACGTCGTCGCCCGAGTCAGCGGCGTTGGGCGCCTTGAGCAGGTAGAGCGAGCCGTCCGGGGCCTGCAGGTGCACCGTGAGCTGGCCACGGAACGGGTGCTTGATGTTGACGTTGACCTTGGTCGCCACCGGCGCGTTGCCGGCCAGGGCGACGTTCACGGCGGGCAGGACGGTCGTACCCGGGTTCGGGATCGCGTAGTTGTTGTCGTTCGACGAACCAGCGCGGCGTGCAGACGAACGGGTCGACGCCGGTCACGCTGACCGCCGACCAGGCCTTCTGCACGGTGCGGTACTCGATGCTGCACGAGCCGTACAGGTCGGCGGCGGCGCGCAACGTGTAGAAGCGGGCGTCGTTGTTGCCGGCGTCCACGTACTGGGTGTTGTTGGGGAAGTACAGGTCCAGGGCGCGGTACCAGATCTTCTGCGCCTTGGCCCGGCCGATGCCGGTCACGGTGCTGTTGTTGCAGGTGGGGCTGGTGCCGTACGCGGTCGGACCGCTGCCCTCGGCGAGCATGAAGTAGAAGTGGTTCGCGACGCCGGAGGAGTAGTGCGGGTCGAGGTTCTTCGTGTTGACGGTCCAGCAGTTCGGCGACTTGGTGTCGAGGAACGGCTCGTGCATGTAGCGCAGCGGCTTCCCGTTACCGAAGATGTTGATCTTCTCGCCGACCAGGTAGTCACCCGGGTCGCTGGCGTTGTTGGCGTAGAACTCGACCATGTTGCCGAAGATGTCGCTGGTCGCCTCGTTCAGGCCACCCGACTCACCGCTGTAGATCAGCCCGGACAGAGCCTGGGTGATGCCGTGCGACATTTCGTGGCCGGCCACGTCGACCGAGGTGAGCGGGCGGACGTTGCCCGCGCCGTCGCCGTACGTCATACGCGTCCCGTCCCAGAACGCGTTGGAGTAGTTGTTGCCGTAGTGCACGCGCGACGGCACGCCGGCGCCGGTGCCGAAGATGCCGTTCCGGCCGTGGATCAGCTTGAAGTAGTCGTACGTCTTCGCCGCGCCGTAGTGAGCGTCCACCGCCGCGGTCTGGCGGTGCGTCGGGAGGTGGTTCCCCCAGATGTTGTCGGCGTCGAACATGTTGGCGCAGGCACCACCGGCGTTGTTCATGTCGCAGGTGAAGCCGTTACCGCGCACCGGGTCCTTCAGTTCGAACTGCGCCCCCACCGGCGTGGTGTCGATCGCCACCGTGCCGGAGTACATCGAGTGGCCGGTGCCGGTGGCGTGCTGGATCTCGTTCCAGGATCCGCGGACTGTGCCGGCGTCCGCGTCCACCAGGACGTGCAGCTTGCTCGGGGTCTGGCCATCGGGCTTGATCCCTTCCGCGACCACCTCCCACGCCAGCGTGGGCGCGCCGGCGGTCGCGTCGATCACCAGGCGCTTCGCGGTCGCGCTGGCGAGCTTGCCCTGGAACAGGGGCGTCGCGGCCGTCACAGCGCCCGCGCCGGACAGCGCGGCGGCGGTGTCCACGCTGAGCGGCGCGGCGAGGCCGTTCGACGCTCCCGCGTAGACGCCCTTGACCCCGGTGTGCACGATGAAGTCACCGCCGAGCACGGCGATGCCGTCGTGCGTCCGGGAATACCGCACGTGCGAGGCGCCATGGGCCTCCGTGATCACCCGCTCGACCTTGTACTCCTCACCGGCCGCGCCCGCGATGTCCGCCTGGTGTGCGGCGATCGCGGCCTCGGCCTGGTTCACGGCGGTCTCGGCGGCGGTGGCGCCCACCGGCTCCGCGCTGGCCACGGCGGTGCCGAGGCCGGCGAGCAGTACCCCTGTCCCGACTGCGGCTAACAACTTCTGCATGTCGGATCCCTCCTCTGTTGGGTGCATAAGCGCCAGGTGACGGCGCCGCGCATCAGCGTCGGCAGTGGCGTGAAGGTGTCCCTAGCGTCGGCTTAAGGTCGGTCGCCTGCAATGTCTGCCCGATCGGGCAGCGTCCCTGGCCAGCGGCCGTATCGCCCTTTCTGAGGCGACTGGATGACGGATTCACGACAGTCCACGCGCTGATTGGCGATTGAACCCGTCAGCCCATGCGAGTGGGATACGGGCATGCACCCGCCACCGGGCCCGCCCGCGCCGCCGCCGTACCTGGTACCGCAGCCGCGCCTGGCCGCGCTGGTCGAGGATCTTCTGAAGCGTCCGCTCACCCTGCTGGTCGCCGGGCCCGGCTTCGGCAAGACCACTCTCGCCGCCACCGCCATCCGGGGACGCCGGTGCGCCTGGCTGGCGCTGGAGGGTGGCGAGCCGGCGCTGCCGCTGCTGGTCCGGCGCGCGGTCGACGTGCTCGCGCCGCACCTGCCGGGGCTGCCGCCAGACCTGATCGCGGTCACCGCCGCCGCCCGCGACCACGTGACCGCCACGGCCGCGCCGGAGGCCGACGAGTCCGACAGGGCGGCGTCCATCGCGGGTGCACTCTGCGCGGAGATCGGCGAGCGGCTCGACACAGAGTTGGTGCTCGTCGTCGACGGCGTACCCGAGCTGGTTCCTGGCGGGCCGGTCGCCGCGTTCCTGGAGGCGCTCTGCAGGCAGGCGCCACCCGGGCTGCACCTCTTGCTCACCGCGCGCGCCGAGCCGCCGTTCCCGCTGAGCCGCATGCGCTCCGCCGGGCTCGCCGGCACGCTCACCACGCAGCACCTCGCGTTCACCGCCGACGAAGCTCAGGCCGTGGTCGAGGCCGCACTTCCCGGTTCGTCCCTCGGCGGGGTCCTCCATGAGGTGACCGCCGGCTGGCCGGCCGCGCTGCACCTTGCCGTGGAGCACCTCCGACCGCTCACGCCGGAGCAGCGCGTGGCGGCGGCGGAACGGCTCCGCCAGCCCGACGGCCCGCTCCTCTCCTACCTTGCCGAGGAGGTGTTCAGCGGCGGCTGCGAGTTGGTGAAGGAGTCCGTCCGGCGGATCGCCGTGCTCGGCGAGGTGTCGGCGGAGCTGGGCGCCGCGATCGGGATCACCGACGCACCGGACATCATCGACTGGCTCGCCCGGCGCGGGCTGGTCACCCCCGCGCACCGTCCGGGTCGCTGGCAGGTGTCCCGGCTCGCCGCCGACTACGCCGCCGCGCACCTGCCGCTGCCCGCGCGCGAGCGCTCGTCCGTGCTCGTCACCGCCGCCACCTTTCATCTGGAGTCGGGCCGCCCGTCCGCGGCGTTGCAGTGCCTCAAGCGCGCCGACGCCCTGCCCGAACTCGCAGCCCAACTCCGGCGGCACGGCGCGAGCGTTGTGGCGCGCGGGCATGTGCATCTCGCGGTGGAGTGCGCCGAGCTGCTGCCGCCCGAGCTGCGGTGCCCCGAGATCGACCAGGTGGAGGGGCAGGCGCGGCAGGTCCTCGGCGACTGGCTCGGTGCCCTGCGCTGCTTCCAGCGCGCGCGCCGGCGACGCGGACCGGCTCGCGCCCGGCCTGGCCTGGCGGATGGGGCTGATCCACCACCACCGTGGCGACTTCGACTCGGCCGTCGACGTGTACGCGCGGGGTGAGGTCGGCGTCGGCGCGGACGCCGACGAGGCGCTGCTCGACAGCTGGCACGCCACCGCCCGCTGGATGCGACGCGACCTTGACGGGGCACGGACGCTCGCGAGCCGGGGCATGGCCGCCGCCGAGCGGTGCGGCGAGCCCGCCGCCCTCGCCGCCGCGCACGCCGCGTACGGGTTGCTCGCCAAGGCCGACGGCGACCCACTCGCCCGCGAGTCGCACTACCGCTCGGCGCTGGTGGCGGCTGAGCGGGCCGGCGACGTGCTCCAGGTCATCCGGATCCGCAACAACCGCGGCTCGCGACGCAACGACGAGAGCCGCTATGCCGAGGCGTTGGTGGAGCTCGACGCCGGGCTGCGGCTGGCCCACCTCGCCGGCTTCACCGCCAAGCAGGCGCTGCTGCTCGTCAACCGGGGCGAGGCGTACATGATGCTGGGCCGGCTCGACGAGGCGCTCGGTGACTTCGAGACTGCCCGCCAGCTCTACGCAGGCAGCGGATCGCTCCTTGTCTGTTACGCGCTCACCGGCGCCGGTGCAGTCCACCGGCTACGCGGCGAGGCCACCCGCGCCCGGACCCTGCTGGAGGAGGCAGTGGTTCTGGCCACCAAGGCAGGCGACGGGCAGGCCCTGGTGCTGAGCCGCGCCGAGCTGGCCATGGCGCTCGTCCAGGATGAACCGGAGGCCGCCGCCGAACTCGCCCGGGACGCGCTGATCGAGGCGTGCGGCTGGGGCGAGATGCCGGCGCTGCTCGCCCTGGGCTGGGCCACGCTCGCCATGGGCGACATCGCCGCCGTCCGCGAGTGCGCGGCCACGATCGGCCGGCTGGCGCGGTCGCAGGGAGAACCCGCCGCGCTGGCCGAGCAGGCCGAGCTGCTGGCCGCGACCGAGCAGGATCCGCACCGCCGCCAGGCGCTGCTCGGCGAGGCGGCCGAGCGGTGGGGCGCGCTCGGCTGCGTGCTGCGCGAGGCGCGGGCCGTGCTGCTCGCGTCGCCCGTGCCGCGGCCCGAGGTGACCAACCAGCTCCGGGCGCTCGGGATGCGCGCCGAGGCGGTCGCCTGGGGCTGGCAGCGCGTACCGCTGTGCGAGGTGTCGCCCCCGGCGCCCGTCGAGATCCGGGTACTGGGCAACCTCGAGGTACTGCGGTCCGGCCAGCCCGTACCCGTGCAGGAGTGGCAGTCGAAGAAGGCGCGCGAGCTGCTGGCGATCCTCGTGGCACGGCGTGGCCGGCCGGTCGCCCGTGAGGTGCTGATGGGGCTGCTCTGGCCCGGCGAGGAACCCGAGAAGCTCGGCAACCGGCTGTCGGTGGCGCTCTCCACCGCGCGCGCCGTCCTGGATCCTGACCGTGCCCACCCCGCCGACCACTACGTATCCAGCCGCAGCGGATCGCTGGCGTTGCAGGTGGGCGAGGTGCGCATCGACGTCGAGCAGCTGCTCCGCCGCACCGCCGTCGGCCTGGATCTGCTCCGCGCGGGGCATCCGGCCGACGCCCGCGCGAAGCTGGAGCGGGCGACCACGCTCTACGTCGGCGACTTCTACGAGGACGACCCGTACGCCGACTGGGCCCACCCGATGCGCGACGAGGCCCGCGAGTCCTATCTGGCCGCCACACGCGGGCTCGTGACGGCCGCGCTCTCGTGCGGTGACAGTGCGGCGGCGATCCGGTACGCGCTCCGGTTGCTGGAGCAGGATCAGTACGACGAGCCCGCGCACCTCGACCTTGTCCGCGCGCTGCTCGCCGCCGGACGGCACGGCGAGGCTCGGCGGCGCTACCAGCGCTACGTGGAGCTGATCCGCGAGCTGGGCGTGGAGCCGGCCGGCTTCCCGCAGCATGAGCGCGCACGAGCCTTACCAGCGGCGTCACGCTGACCCAGCCAGACACAAACGGCACGCCCACCGCGCCGGCCACGAACAGGCCGCCCACCCGACCCAGCCGCCCCGAACGGGCCGCCCACCCACCCAGCCGCCCCGAACGGGACTTTTCGGGAAGCCGTGCCTACACCGGGCGCGACTGCCCCGATTTGCACCGCAAGTCCGTTTCGCCCTCGGGCGGCCGGCCAGCGTTTCGCGGCCAGGCGGCCACGCCGGCGTTCGCCCTCGGCCGGCCAGCCGGCGTACAGCGATCAGGCGGTCAGCCGGTCAGCGGTCGGCGGTCGGCACAGAGCGGGTCAGCCGGTGGCGGGTGCCGCCACGTTCGCGGTGACCCAGTCGACGATGGACTGGGTGGTGGCGCCCGGCGTGAAGACCTTTGCGACGCCGAGCTCCGCCAGTTCGGCGATGTCCGCCTCGGGGACGATGCCGCCGCCGAACACGACGATGTCGTCGGCGCCGCGCTGCTTCAACAGTTCGAGCACGCGGGAGAACAGCGTCATGTGGGCGCCGGACAGTACTGACAGCCCGACGCAGTCCGCGTCCTCCTGGATGGCGGTCTCGACGATCTGCTCCGGCGTCTGGTGCAGCCCGGTGTAGATGACCTCCATGCCGGCGTCACGGAGCGCACGGGCCACGACCTTGGCGCCCCGGTCGTGCCCGTCCAGCCCGGGCTTGGCGACGACCACCCTTATTCGCGAACTCATGCCCAGCACTTCCTCATCTGTCGGCTCGTTCACTCCGCACGCTAAACGATGGTCGGTCCGGCACGGGAATGCGACCTAGATCACATTTCCCAGCGGCGCGTCATAACCGTGCGCCAAACGCGTCATCACTGTACGAGTGCGCGGCGGGCGGATCACCTCGCCGCGACCCATCATGGCGGCGCCGACAGCCAGGGAGGGGGTGCAACAACGGTTTACCGTGCTCTCGCTGGGTAGAAACGTGTTGCCCCGATGGGACACAGTGGAGTTGCACGGCCGTGGGCGCCGCCATCAACCAGCCACTCCGCCGCATCGTCACTGACTGCACGTTCAGTAAGACGCGATATTGAATCGGTTACCGCTGAACTACGAGAAGTATCCGATTAACTACCGTCAGCGGTATTTACTGTCGCCATAAACCGGACTACCGGGACGAATGGCGCGGAGTTCTGTCGCATCCTTGTCTGGCCGCTGGCCCCTGGCTACCGTGGGGCCTCGGCGCCGGGCCTGCTCGGCGCTAACGCTCAGTCGCTTCCACGGTTGACGCCGACGGTGGACTGTGCGCCAGTGTCATCGACGAAGGGTTATGCGTGCACCCCCACCGGACATCGAGGCGTCACGTAGGACGTCACCGTGCCCCGATGGCACCACGTACCCGCTACGCCATGGTCGTCACCAGCGCCGTCGTCGGCGCCGGCGTAGTCGCCTTCGGAGCCGGTTCCGCTCTTCCCCAGCAAGTCCCGGCCGACGGCGCCACCACCGCGCTCGACAAGGTAAGTACCACCGCGGTCGGCTCCGAAACCGGAGCCGCCGAAGATCTCGCCGCGAATCAGGCCCGGAGCGCGTCAGTCGCCCGGGCTTCTCGCTCCCAGATCCGCACCGGAGCCCCCACGCCGAAGCTGATGGCGGAGTGGCTACGTCCCGCCAGGGGCCCGCTCAGCTCCCTGTACGGCGCGCGCTGGGGCACCACGCACTTCGGCCTGGACATCGCCGCCGCGTACGGCTCCCCGATCTACGCCGCCAGCGACGGCGTGGTCGAGTTCGCGGACTGGAACGGCGGCTACGGCAAGCTCGTCATCATCAACCACGGCAGCGGCCTCACCACCCGGTACGGGCACAACTCGAAGCTGGCCGTCGACCCCGGCGACAAGGTCCAGGCCGGCGACATCATCGCCTACACCGGCAGCACCGGGTACTCCACCGGCGCGCACTGCCACTTCGAGGTCCGCCGCAACGGTGACGCCGTCAACCCGATGCCCTTCATGGAGGCGCGCGGCGTCAACATGGAGACCAGCGGCGTCGACACCAGCCGCTGATCCCTTCCGCGACCGACACTGAGCCCGCCGGCCGAACAGTCCGGGCTCCAGCGCCGCGCTAGATCTTCTCCAGCGGCGCGAACCGCAGCACGAACCAGCGCGCCTTGCCGTCCCCGAAGTCGACGCCGGCCTGCGCCTTGTCCGCGTCGCCACGCAGCTCCACGACCCGGCCCATGCCGTGCGCGTCGTGGTTGACCCGGTCGCCGATCGCGAGCACCGGGATCGGCCGGTCGCCACGCCCGCCCCGCTTCGCGCCGGACGCGAACTGGCTCGCCAGCCGCTCCTGGGCGGATCCGGTGCTCCACCGCGACACGACCGAGCGCGGATCCTGCCGGGGCGCCTCCCGCTCCCACGAGAGCAGCGCGGCCGGGATCTCCTCCAGGAACCGTGACGGCGGGCAGTACTGCGGCTGGCCCCACGCGCTGCGCGTGATGGCGCGGGAGAGGTAGAGCCGCTCGCGCGCGCGGGTGATGCCGACATACGCGAGGCGCCGCTCCTCCTCCAGCTCCTTGTCGTTGCCCATCGACCGCATGTGCGGGAAGACGCCGTCCTCCATGCCCGTGAGGAACACGACCGGGAACTCCAGGCCCTTGGCGGTGTGGAGGGTCATCAGCGTCACGACGCCCGTGTTCTCCTTCTCGGGGCCGTCCGGGATGCTGTCCGCGTCGGCGACCAGCGACACCTGCTCCAGGAACTCGGTGAGCCCCGCGGGCTGGTCCGCGGCGGCCGCGCGCTCCTCGAACTCGCGCGCCACGCTGACGAGTTCCTGCAGGTTCTCGACGCGGCCCTCGTCCTGCGGGTCGGTGCTGGCCTCAAGCTCCGCGAGGTACCCGGTGCCGGCGAGCACCTGCTCCAGCACGACGCTCGGGGGCTCGGTCTCGGCCAGCTCGCGCAGGGACGCCATGAGCGTCGTGAACTCGCCGATCGACTTGACGGCACGGGTGCCGATGCCGGGCGCCTCCTCGGCACGCTCCAGCGCCGGACCGAAGCCGATGCGCTCGCGCGACGACAGCGCCTCGATGCACGCCTCGGCACGGTCGCCGATGCCCCGGCGCGGGGTGTTCAGGATGCGGCGGATGCTGACGGTGTCGTCGGAGTTGGCGATCGCGCGCAGGTACGCCAGCGCGTCCCTGACCTCACGCCGCTCGTAGAACCGGACGCCGCCGACCACCTTGTACGGCAGCCCCGACCGGATGAACACTTCCTCGAACACCCGGGACTGCGCGTTCGTGCGGTAGAAGACCGCCACGTCGCCGGGGCGGTACTCCTTGGCATCGGTGAGCCGGTCGACCTCGCCGCCGACCCACGCCGCCTCGTCGTGCTCGTTGTCGGCCACGTACGCGGTGATGGGGTCGCCGTCGCCCGCCTGCGACCACAGGTTCTTCGGCTTGCGCTCGGCGTTGCACGAGATCACCGCGTTGGCCGCCGACAGGATGTTCTGGGTGGAGCGGTAGTTCTGCTCCAGCAGGATCGTGTGGGCGTTCGGGTAGTCGCGCTCGAACTCCAGGATGTTGCGGATCGTGGCGCCGCGGAACGCGTAGATCGACTGGTCGGCGTCGCCGACGACGCACAGCTCGCCAGGGTTCTCGTCGGCCGGACCCACCAGCTCGTGAACCAGCGCGTACTGGGCGTGGTTCGTGTCCTGGTACTCGTCGACCAGGACGTGCCGGAACCGCCGCCGGTAGTGCTCGCGTACCGCCGGGAACGCCCGCATGAGGTTGACCGTGGTCATGATCAGGTCGTCGAAGTCGAGCGCGTGCGCTTCGAGCAGCCGCCGCTGGTAGAGCGTGTACGCCTCGGCGAGCGCGCGCTCGGGCGGGCTGCCGGCCTTCGCCGACCAGTCGTCGGGGTCGACCAGCTCGTTCTTGAGGTTGCTCACCTGGTTGATGAGCGCGCGCGCCGGATAGCGCTTCGGGTCGAGGTCGAGCTCGCGGGCGACCAGCGTCATGAGCCGGCGCGCGTCGTCAGCGTCATAGATGGAGAATGTGCTCTTCAGGCCTGCGGTCTTCGCCTCCGCACGCAGGATGCGGACGCACGCGGAGTGGAATGTGGACACCCACATCGCCTTCGCCCGCGGCCCGACCAGCGCCGCCACGCGCTCCTTCATCTCGCCGGCAGCCTTGTTGGTGAACGTGATCGCGAGGATCTCGCCCGGCTGCGCGCCGCGATGGGCCAGCGTGTGCGCGATGCGGTGGGTGAGCACACGGGTCTTGCCGGACCCGGCTCCCGCCACGATCAGCAGCGGAGCGTTCTCGTGCAGGACCGCCTCGCGCTGGGCGCCGTTAAGCCCTTCCAGCAGCGTGTCGGCGTCGACTGCGAGCCGCACGCCGCGGCGTCGGGCGGGCGGGGCTTCGGGGAGACCAACGTGGTCGAAGAGGGTGCTCATCGGTACGCCCGAGTCTATCGGCGGCACCGACAACTCCGCCGGACGCCGTGCCCACTCCCGCGCAACTACCCGCTCACTTTCGGACTTTTGAGGGTCGGACGCGGCGCCGCAACCCTCAAAAGTCCGAAACTCGGGGTGGTAAGCATGGGCCGATGACGACCGGGCGCCTCGCTCTCGCGCTGCTGTTCGCCGTGTTCGGCATCGTGCAGGGCAGTTGGGCAGCCCGGATCCCGTGGGTCCAGGACCATCTCGGCCTCTCCGCGGGCGCACTCGGGCTGGCTCTGCTGGGCCCGGCCGCGGGCGCGATCCTGGCGATGCCGCTGGTCGGGAACCTGGTGAGCCGGTTCGGTAGCCGGACGGTGGCGATCGCTGGTGTCACCGGTCTCGGCATCAGCGTCGCGCTGCCGGCCTACGCGCCGAACCTCGGTGCGCTGCTCGCCAGCCTGCTGCTGTTCGGCGCCACGGGCGGTGCGCTGGACATCGCGGTCAACGCGAACGGCGTCGAGGTGGAGCAGCGTCACGGGGCGCCGATCATGTCCGGGCTGCACGGCATGTGGAGCGTCGGCGGCCTGATCGGATCGGCCAGTGCGGGCGTCATCGCGCACGCGGGGATCCCGGCCACTACGCACCTGGCGATCGTCGGCGTCGCGGCGGCCGTGGTCGGCGGCACGATCGCCAGCCGTCTGCGGGAAGCTGGAAGACCTGCCGAACGTGGCCCCACGTTCGCACTGCCCGGACGCGGCGTGCTGCTGATAGCCGTGGTCGGGTTCTGCGCGCTGTTCGTCGAGGCGGCGATCGGTGACTGGAGTGCGGTGTTCCTGACCGATGCCCGCGGCACCTCCGAGGGCGTGGCGGCCACGGCGTACGCGGCGTTCTCGATCGCGATGGCGGCCGGGCGGCTGGCCGGCGACCGGATGGTGGCGCGGTTCGGTGCCGCGGAGCTGGTACGGGTCGCCGCGATCGTCGGCGTCGTCGGGCTGCTGATCGCGGTGGCGGTGCCGCATCCGGCGGCGGCGCTGGCCGGTTTCGCGCTGCTCGGCCTCGGCATCGCCACCGTCGTGCCGCTGACGTTCAGCGCCGCCGGCACCCACGGCGACCAGCCCGGCGTCTCGATCGCGGCCGTCGCGACGGTGAGCTACCTCGGCTGGCTCGCCGGTCCGAGCGCCGTCGGCGGCATCGCCGAGCTCACCAGCCTGCCGGCCGCGTTGTGCCTGGCAGCGGCCCTGCTGGCGGTGGTGGCGGTGTTTGCCCGCGCGCTCGCTCCGGTCCACATGTCGGGACCGTCTTGACCTTGATCCGGGATCGCGTGGCACACTTCACGACGTGAACCCGCAGACGACGTCGTTTTTCTACGGCTACCGGATCCCGGCAGCCGTCGACGCCGTCTGAACGCAGACCACCACGACGCCCCGGGCCGGAGCCCGGGGCGTTCGCCGTCTCCGGGCCAGGCCGGGCCACCGAATCAGGAGAGCCAGCCATGACGATTCCCACCACGGAGCCTGCCAGCGCCGATCCCGTCGAGGATCTGCGGTCCCGGATCGACACCGTCGACGCCGAGATCATCCGGCTGTGGCAGGAGCGGGCCACCCTCAGCCGCCAGGTCGGCGCCGCGCGGATGGCCGCAGGGGGCACCCGACTCGTCCTCGCGCGCGAGCAGCAGATCGTGGAGAAGTTCCGGGACGCGCTCGGCGAGACCGGCGCCCCGCTGGCGATGCTCCTGCTCCGCGCGGGTCGCGGCCCCCTGTAGAACCTGGGCGGATCGTCGCGGCAGCACCTAACATCGGATCGAACATCCGACCATTCCGGCAGAACACGTAGCCGAACGGAGTCGCCGCTGTGCCGATTCACCTTCAGGGACGACGTAGCAGCATGGTCGTGGACCTCGACGGCGCGACGCCGGCGGTGTTGCACTGGGGTGCCGCGCTCGGCGACGACGCCGACCTCGAACAGTTGCGCACGGCGGTCGCCGGGGCGATTCCCGAAGCGGGGCTGGACATCGACGTCCCGGTGACGCTGCTTCCGTCGGACGCCGCCGGGTTCATCGGCCAGCCGGCGGTCGCCGGTCACCGCGAGGGGCGCCCGTGGGCGCCGCTCTTCGGATACGTGAGCCACACAGCTACGGCCGACTCCCTGACGATCGAGTGCGCGGACCCGGTCGCCGAGCTGGCGGTCACGATCGAGCTGGCGCTGCACGCGGACACCGACCTGCTGCAGGTCCAGGCCCGGATCACGAACACCGGCACCACGCCGTACCGCGTCGACCGGCTCGTGCCGACGCTCCCGCTGCCGGCCGCCACCGACGAGGTGCTGAGCTTCACCGGACGCTGGTGCAAGGAGTGGCAGGTGCAGCGGCACCGGCTCGGGTCGGTGGCACTCGTCCAGGAGAACCGCCGCGGCCGGACGTCCCCGGACAACCCGCCCGGGCTCATGGTCGGTACCGCCGGGTTCGGTGAGCGGCACGGCGAGGTCTACGCCGTCCAGGTGGGCTGGAGCGGCAACCACGCACTGCGGGTCGACCGGCTCAACAACGGCAGGGCGTACCTGCAGGGCGGCGAGCTGCTGCTCCCCGGTGAGGTGCAGCTGGCCGGCGGCGAGACGTACGAGACGCCATGGCTCTACGCCACCTACTCCCCGGCCGGGCTGGCCGGTGTGACCGAGTCGTTCCACACCTTCCTGCGACTGCGCCCCGGGCATCCGACCAAGCCGCGGCCCGTCGTCGTGAACACCTGGGAGGCGGTGTATTGCGACCACGACCCCGACCGGCTGCGTGCCCTCGCCGATGCGGCCGCCGCGATCGGCGCCGAACGGTTCGTGCTCGACGACGGCTGGTTCCGGGGGCGCGACCACGACCTCGCCGGCCTCGGCGACTGGTACGTCGACGAGCGGAAGTACCCGAAGGGCCTCACTCCGCTGGTCGAGCACGTCACGGGGCTCGGGTTGGAGTTCGGGCTCTGGGTCGAGCCGGAGATGGTCAATCCCGACTCCGACCTGTACCGGGCGCACCCCGACTGGGCGCTCACCGTGCCCGGGTACCAGCCCGTCCTGGGCCGGCACCAGCTCGTGCTCGACCTGGCCAACCCGGATGTATCGGCGTACCTGCTGGAACGGCTCGACTGGCTGCTCACCGAGCACGACATCGGCTACTTCAAGTGGGACATGAACCGCGACCTGGTGCACGCCGGCGCGCACGCCCAGACCCTCGCGTTCTACGGGCTACTCGCCGAGCTGCGGCGGCGCCACCCGGACGTCGAGATCGAGAGCTGCTCGTCCGGCGGCTCCCGCGCCGACCTCGGTGTACTCACGTACACGCAGCGCATCTGGACGTCGGACTGCAACGACGCGCTGGAGCGCCAGCAGATCCAGCGCGGCTTCAGCTACTTCCTGCCACCCGAGCTGATGGGCGCGCACATCGGCCCGCCGCGCTCGCACACCACGGCACGGGTCCACGACCTGGGATTCCGCGCTACGACGGCGCTCTTCGGGCACCTGGGGATCGAGTGGGACATCACCACGGCGTCCCCGGCCGAGAGGGCGGTGCTCACCGACACGATCGCGCTGTACAAGCAGCTGCGGCCGCTGCTGCACACCGGGACAGCGATCCGGCTGGAGCACCCCGATCCCGCCGTGCTGGCGCACGGGGTGGTGGCCACCGACGGCAGCGCTGCCGTGTACGCGTTCGCGCAGGTGGCAGCCTCGCCGACGACCGTGACGCCGCGGCTGCGGCTGGCCGGGCTCGCTCCCGACCGGCGGTACGCGGTGCGCTGGCTCAAGCTCGGCGAGGACGGGCTCGGGCTGATGAAGGCGCCGCCGCCCTGGCTGGACGACGGGGTGACGCTCACGGGCACGCAGCTGGCCGCGCACGGCCTGGCCATGCCGGTGCTACACCCGGAACACGCGCTACTGATCGAGTGCGCCGCCGTCTAGCCTGACGCTGCTCAGAACTGACTGCGGAGCACCGTCGTGCCGTCGGCCCGGCGGATCTCCAGGGCGGCCAGCTCGCCACGGCGGAACTTTGTCGCGGCGTCCGTGGTGACCTCTTTACCTGGGCCCACGATCCACGACCCGATCTGCTCGAACGTGTTGTTCCGGGCGACCGCGAACAGGGCGTAGGCCTGCTTGCCGCCGTACTGGTTCGCGCTGTACGAGCAGTGCAGCGCGACCTTGGTTCCCCACGCCTTGTCGGCGACCCCGACCTTGGCGCTGACCATCGACGCGCCCTCGACCGGCTTCATGTCGTGCATCGCAACGGTGTTCACGGTCGCGTTGGCCAACCGCAGCGGACTGAACGGCGCGAACGCGGCCACCGGCGCGGCGATCGCGACGAGGAGCAGCAGGCACGCCGCCACCGCGAACACGCGCCGCTTACGCCGACGCCGCGACCGCTCGGCCTTGGCGGTGTCGAGCAGTCGTGGCCACAGCGTAGGCGGCGGCATCTCCAGCGGTGCGCCGCCGAGCACGCCGGTCTCCTCGGTGTCGACGCTGGCCAGCAAGCCGGGCAGGCCGGACAGCAGCCGTACCGACTCGCGGCAGTCGGGACACCCCGGAAGGTGGTTGACGTACTCACGCCGCTCCTCGGTCGAGAGTGAGCCGACGACGTAGGCGCCGTCGTCGTACGCGTGTGGACACCTCTTCATTGGGTCACCCCCATCTCCTCAAGCGCGAGTTTCAACGCCCGCAGCGCATAGTGGGTACGCGACTTGACGGTGCCCTGGGGCACCTTCAACGTCTCGGCGGCTTCGGCAACGGACTGTCCGCCGTAGAAACACTCCACGAGTACCTCGCGGTGAGAGTCACTGAGCCGGGATATCGCTTCGGCCACCAACCAGGACTGGAGCATGCGGTCCGTCTCGTCGCTGATGGCGTGTGCGGGGAGTTCGTCGGTGACGATCTCGACCCGCCGCGCCGGACGGCGCCAGGCGTCGATGGCGATGTTGCGCGCGGTGGTGAAGAGCCACGACCGCACCGATCCGTGGGTGGGAGCCAACATCTCCGGATTACGCCAGGCGCGTAGCAGCGTCTCCTGGACCAGATCCTCGGCGCGGTTCCGGTCTCCCCCGGTGAGCCGCAGCGCGAAGGACCAGAGCGCCCCCGCGTGGTCGTCATGAAGTGCCCGCAACAGTTCCGCCTCGTGCATCAGCGATCGAACCCCCTTCCCAACCGGCTACACGGACCACCAATGGGGGCGGTTCAAAACTTCCTTAAGAGAGTCTTCCCTCGAACATCAGCTGATCCGATCAAGAAGGGAGGATTCGTGTAGATCCTTCACAGATCGTGACGGCGAACACATGCTGGACATGCACAGTTCACTTCCCGGGCCCGTGCTGCTCACGTCTGGTCCCTAGGTTCTGGGCAGCCGACCCCTGCCCACCGAGGAGCACGCGTGACCCACAGCCCCGATCACCGACGGCTACTCCCGCTGGCCGATCATCCGACCGGTCGCTCCGCGATGACCTGCGCGTACCGCTGCGGCAACGCCTGCGCGCACCCCGCGCCGAACACCAGCGACAACGAGTACTTCGGGGACATCGCCACCGACGCGCTCGCCGGCCGACTGTCCCGTCGTGGTCTGCTCCGCGCCAGCGCCGTCGGTGCTCTGGCCGCTGGCGTCGCCGGTGTCTCCGGGGCCGTGGCGCTTCCGGCTGCGGCGGCAACGACCGAGACCACGACTGCGGACGGTGCGGCCCTGACCTTCCCGGCCGTGCCGCCGAACAAGCTGGACAGCGTTGTCGTGCCGAACGGCTACGACCACGCCGTCGTCATCCGGTGGGGCGACCCCATCGTGCCGGGCGCGCCGAAGTTCGACCCGCACAACCAGAGCGTGCGCGCGCAATCGAAGCAGTTCGGCTACAACAACGACTACGTGACCATGCTCCCGCTGGAGCGGCCGTGGTACGGCGGGCCGCACCGCGCCCTGCTCGTCGTGAACCACGAGTACACGAACGAGGAGCTGATGTTCCCCGGCGTGAAGAGCGCCGACGGCACCACGGTCGAGCAGCGCAAGATCGCGATGGCCGCGCACGGCCTGTCCGTCGTGGAGCTGGAGCGGGTCGGCGACACCGGCCAGTGGCGCCCCGTGAAGCACGGGCACAGGTACAACCGCCGCCTCACCGCGCAGTCCACCTTCAAGCTCACCGGCCCCGCCGCCGGCTCGCCGCTGCTCAAGACCGCGGCCGACCCGAGCGGCACGAAGGTGCTCGGCACGCTGAACAACTGCGCCGGCGGCACCACGCCGTGGGGCACCAGTCCTGTCCGGCGAGGAGAACTTCAACCAGTACTTCGTCGGCGGCAACGGAGTGCCCGAGGCCGATAAGACGGCGCTCAAGCGGTACGGCATCGACACGGTCAACGCCATCCCGGCCGGCAACCGCAAGTGGCACGAGGCCGACGAGCGGTTCGACCTGGCGAAGCACCCGCACGAGGCCAACCGCTTCGGCTGGATCGTCGAGCTCGACCCGCACGACAAGGACTCGACCCCGCGCAAGCGCACCGCACTCGGCCGGTTCAAGCACGAGGGCGCGACGATCTCCCTGAGCGCCGACGGCCGCGCCGTGGCGTACATGGGCGACGACGAGCGTTTCGACTACATCTACAAGTTCGTGTCCACCAAGCGGTACGCGGAAGAACGACCGGGCGCACAACCTCACCCTCCTCGACCACGGCACCCTGTATGTCGCCAAGCTCACCGGCAACAGCCCCGCGAGCGAGATCATCGGCGACGGCACGCTGCCGTCCGACGGCGCCTTCGACGGCGTCGGCGAGTGGATCCCGCTGGTGCGCGGCAACCAGTCGCTGGTGCCCGGGATGACCGTCGACCAGGTGCTCGTCCACACCCGACTCGCGGCTGACAAGGTCGGGCCCACCAAGATGGACCGCCCCGAGGACATCGAGCGGAACCCGGTCGACGGCAAGATCTACGTGGCGCTCACCAACAACACCAACCGCGGCGCCGGCACCAACCCCGCGGCGGACGAGCCCAACCCGCGCACCGCCAACAAGCACGGGCACATCCTCGCTATCGCCGAGCAGGGCAATGACGCGGGCGCGGAGAAGTTCACCTGGTCGATCCCGCTGGTCGCGGGCGACCCGACCGATCCGAAGACCTACTTCTCCGGGTACGACAAGAGCAAGGTCAGCCCGATCTCCTGCCCGGACAACGTCGCCTTCGACCGCGCCGGCAACCTCTGGATCTCCACCGACGGCAACGCGCTCGGCTCCAACGACGGCCTGTTCGCGATGCCCGTCGAGGGGCCGGAGGCCGGGCACCTCAAGCAGTTCCTCAGCGTCCCGATCGGCGCTGAGACCTGCGGCCCGTGCGTCACCCCGGACCAGCGCAGCGTGTTCGTGGCCGTGCAGCACCCGGGCGAGCTGAGCGGCGCCTCGTTCGACACCCCGAAGAGCACCTGGCCGGACGGCGACTACGCCCGCCCCGCCGTAGTGGTCAGCTGGCGTATCGCCGAGGGAAGCAAGCGCATCGGCGCTTGAGCCCCGCGCAGACGCCGAGTTTCGGACTTTTGAGGGTTCCAGGGCGCGCCAGACCCTCAAAAGTCCGAAACTCGGCGGCGGGGGTGGCGGGCTGGCGGTCTCAGCCGGTGCGGGCCACCACGAACTCGGCCAGGGACTCCAGGGCGGCGCGCGCCGGCACGTCCGGCAGGGTCGCCAGCAACGCCCGCGCCTCGTCGGCGTAGGAGTCGAGGGTGGCTCGGGCCGACGCCATCGCAGGTGATTTGCGTAGCAGGTCCAGCGCCTCGGCGTGCTCGTCGTCGTCGACCAGCGGCCGGGACACCAGCGACCGCAGCCGCTCCTCGCCAGGATCGGTCGAGGCCAGGGCGTGCAGTACCGGCAGCGTCGGTACGCCCTCGCGCAGGTCGGTACCGGGCGTCTTGCCGGACTGGCCGGTCTCGGAGGCGATGTCGAGCAGGTCGTCGGAGAGCTGGAACGCCACCCCGATGACCTCGCCGTACCGGGTCAGCGTCTCGACGACGGCCTCGGACGCGCCGGCGAACATGGCTCCGAACTGGCCGGACGTGGCGATCAGCGACCCGGTCTTCTCGGCGACGACATGCAGGTAGTGCTCGACGGGATCGGCGTCGCCGACGGGACCAGCCGTCTCGCGGATCTGACCCGTGACCAGGCGCGAGAACGTCCGCGACTGGATCTTCACCGCGACAGGGCCGAGGTCGGAGACGATGTCCGACGCCCGGGCGAACAGGTAGTCGCCGGTGAGGATGGCGACGGTGTTCGTGTACCGCGAGTTGGCGCTGGGCGCGCCGCGGCGCACGTCAGCCTCGTCCATGACGTCGTCGTGGTAGAGCGTGGCCAGGTGGGTCAGCTCGACCACGACCGCGGCCTGCACGACCTCGGGCGCCGACGCGTCCCCGAACTGGGCGGCGAGCAGCGTGAGCAGCGGCCGGAACCGCTTGCCGCCCGCCTCCACGAGGTGCCGGGACGCCTCGGTGACGAACGCGTCACCGCTCTCCACGGCCGTGCGCAGGCACTGTCGACTCCGACGCCGCTCCAGCCCGATCGCCAGGACCGACGCGCTGCCAGCACCGGTCGTGCCGCAGAGGGCCGTGGACCGAGTCGGGCCGGGCCTTGTGCGCTTGTGACCATCGGCTATCGCACGAACTCTGCGGCGCTGTCGGCGAGCTCCAGCATCTCCTGCGGCATGACGCCGAGCAGCAGTGTGGCCAGCACGCCGACCATCAGGGCGGCAGCGGTGTAGAAGCCGGGGATTACCACAGTCGGTCCGTCCTCCGCGGGCTCGGAGAGGTACATGAGCACGATGACCCGCAGATACGGGAACGCGAGGATCATGCTAGCGATGACGCCCACGATGACCAGCGGCACCGCCCCTCCTCCGGCCGCGGCGGAGAACACGGCCAGCTTGCTGGTGAAGCCGCTGGTGAGCGGGATACCCGCGAACGCCAGCATGAAGAACGTGAAGACGGCGGCGAACAGCGGCGAGCGGCGACCCAGCCCGGCCCACCGCGCGAGGTGGGTGGCCTCGCCGTCGGCGTCCCGCACCAGCATGACCACGGTGAACGCGCCGATCGTGGTGAAGCCGTAGGCGGCGAGGTAGAACATCGTGCTGGAGATGCCGCCCGAGACGCCGTCCGGACCGAAGCCGACGACGCCACAGAGGATGAACCCGGCATTGGCGATCGACGAGTACGCGAGCAGCCGCTTGATGTCCGTCTGCGTGACCGCGAGCACCGAGCCGACGATCATCGTGAGGATCGCGACGCCGATGAGCAGCGGCCGCCAGTCCCACCGGAGGTCGAAGAACCCGACGTAGAGCACGCGCAGGATCGCACCGAACGCGGCGACCTTCGTGCAGGACGCCATGAGAGCGGTGATCGGCGTCGGCGCGCCCTGGTACACGTCCGGCGTCCACTGGTGGAACGGCGCGGCCCCGGCCTTGAACAGCAGTCCGATGATGAGCATCGCCAGGCCGAGCAGGAGCAGCGTGTCGTCGCGGTCGGAGGCGTTGATCGACTCGTGGATCGCGCGCAGGTCGACGGCGCCGGAGAACCCGTAGACAAGCGCCAAACCGTAGAGGAAGAAGGCCGACGCGAACGCGCCGAGCAGGAAGTACTTGACCGCGGCTTCCTGGGAGAGAAGCCGCCGCCGGCGCGCCAGACCGCAGAGCAGGTACAGCGGCAGCGACAGGACCTCCAGCGCCACGAACATCAGCAGCAGGTCGTTCGCCGAGACGAACAGCATCATGCCGCCGAGCGCGAAGATGGCGAGGGGGAACGCCTCGGTCTGGCTGTAGCCTGGACTCGGCGAGCTTGCGGTCGGCAGCGGTGCCGGCGGTGACCGCCGCGCTGGCCACGAACGCACCGCCGGTCTCCAGCGCGCGCTCGGCGATGAGCAGCATGCTGACGAAGCCCGAGCAGGATGATGCTGCCCTGCATGAACAACGCCGGGCCGTCGACGGCCACCGCGACGTCCGCGGTCTTCACCGCCTTCTCGTCGCAGGCCGAGCAGCACCACGGCGACGAACGCGGCGAACAGTCCGATGAGCGCGATGCCCACCTGGACCGGCTGGCGCGCGACCCGCGGCACGAACGCCTCGACGAGGACGCCGAGGCATGCCGCACCGAAGAGGATCAGCATCGGCGCGAGCGCACCGTAGTCGAGCGCGGGAGCGTTGATACTCTCCGCGGCGCGCGAGCAGATCACGGTGACGCTCTCACTTGCCGCCTCCGGAGGTCGCGGTCGGCGCGGGATCGGTCTTACCGATGTCCTGCAGGGTCGCCTGCACCGCCGGGTTGATGATGTCGATGACCGGCTTCGGGTAGAAGCCGAGCGCGAGGATGAGGGCGATCACCGGCGCGATCACGAACGCCTCGCGCCGGCTCATGTCCTTCATCTTCGGCATGGCCGGGTTGAGCGTCGCCCTGCATCGTGCGCTGGTACATCAGCAGGATGTAGAGCGCGGCGAGGATGATGCCGATCGTGGCGATCACGGTGGCCACCGGCTGGGTCGTGAAGGAGCCGATCAGCACCAGGAACTCGCTGACGAACGACGTTGGTGCCGGGCAGCGCCAGCGAGCGACAGGCCGGCGATGAGGAACGCGCCGCTGATCCACGGGATCACCTTGCCGGCGCCACCGAAGTCGGCCACCGCGGACGAGCCGCGCCGCGCCACCAGGAACCCGACGATGAGGAACAGCGCGCCGGTCGAGAGGCCGTGGTTGACCATGTACAGCACGGCGCCGGTGCCGGCCTGCGTCGTGAACGCGAAGACGCCGAGCCCGATGAAGCCGAAGTGCGCGACCGACGTGTACGCGACCAGGCGCTTCATGTCGCTCTGGCCCATCGCGAGCAGCGCGCCGTAGATGATGCCGATCACCGACAGGACGATCGCCAGCGGCGCGAAGTACTTCGACGCGTCGGGGAACAGCGGCAGGCAGTACCGCAGGAAGCCGTAGGTGCCGACCTTGTCCAGGACACCCACCAGCAGGACCGCCGCGCCGATCGGCGCCTGGCCACCGGCGTCCGGCAGCCAGGTGTGGAACGGGAACAGCGGCGCCTTGATCGCGAACGCGATGAAGAAGCCGAGGAACAGCCAGCGCTGCGTGCCCTCGTCGATCGTGAGCCGGGACAGCTCCTCGAACGAGAACGTGCCGATGCCGCCCTCGGCGCTCACCACGTACAGCCCGATCACGGCGGCCAGCATGAACAACCCGCCGACCAGGGAGTACAGGAAGAACTTGACCGCCGCGTACTGCCGCCGCGGACCGCCGTAGGACCCGATCAGGAAGTACATCGGGACGAGCATGACCTCGAAGAACACGTAGAAGAGGAAGACGTCGGTGGCCGCGAAGACCCCGATCATGCAGCTCTCCAGCGCGAGCATCAGCGCGAAGAACGTGCCGACGCTGCGCCTGCCGCCGATCGCGTCGTGCCAGGACGCCAGCACGACGATCGGCATCAGCACCGCGATGAGCACCAGCATGACCAGCGCGATGCCGTCGACGCCGAAGTCGAGGCGGACGCCGAACCGCGGGATCCACTCGTACGACGAGACGAACTGGAACCGCTCGCCGTCCGGCTCGTATCCGACCGTCATGGCGACCGTGATCGCCAGCACCAGCAGGGTCCAGGCCAGCGTCACCTGCTTGGCGAGCTTGTCGTTGTCGCGGGGCAGCAGCACCACGACGAGCGCGCCGACCACCGGCAGGATCGTCAGTACGGGAAGGAACGGGAAGTCGTTCACGACCACGTCACCGCCATCAGGGCGACCACCACGAGGAAGGCACCTCCGAGCATCGTCAGGGCGTACGACCGGACGAACCCGGTCTGGACTCGGCGTAGTCGTCCGGACGCGCCGCCGACAGCCGCCGCGAGACCGTTGACGATCCCGTCGATGCCGCGACTGTCCACGTAGACCAGGGCCCGGGTGAGCCACTGGCCGGGACGCATGAAGACGGCCTCGTTGAACGCGTCGGCGTAGAGGTTTCGCCGTGCCGCGAGCACGAGCGGGTTCGCCGTCGGCTGCTCCTCCAGGGCGGTGCCCTGGCGGAACAGCAGGAAGCCCATGCCGGCGCCGATCACCACGACGAGCATGACCAGGGTCGTGACACCCCACGCGGGGATCCTGTGGACCACCTCGGCCGCGCCCTCGGTGGTGCCGTGGCCGGCGCCGGTGACCGGGGCGAGCCAGTTGACCAGCGCGTCGCCGCGTGTGAGCAGGAAGCCGGCAGCGACGGATCCGATCGCGAGCATCACCATCGGCACGGTCATCGAGGAAGGCGACTCGTGCGGGTGGTCGATGTCCTCGGTCCACCGCTTCTTGCCGAAGAACGTGAGGACCATCAGCCGGGTCATGTAGAACGCGGTGAGCCCGGCGCCGAGCAGGGCCGCGCCGCCGAACAGCCAGCCGGTCCAACCAGGACGGTCGAACGCGTGCTCGATGATCGGGTCCTTGGAGAAGAAGCCCGAGAGCGGCGGGATGCCGATGATCGCCAGGTAGCCCATGCCGAAGGTGGCGGTGGTGACCGGCATGTACTTCGCCAGCCCGCCGAACCGCCGGATGTCCACCTGGTCCTTCATGCCGTGCATCACCGAGCCGGCGCCGAGGAACAGCCCGGCCTTGAAGAAGCCGTGGGTGAGCAGGTGCAGGATGCCCAGCGCGTAGGCGGTGCCGCCGAGGCCGACCGCGAGGAACATGTAGCCGATCTGCGAGACGGTCGAGTACGCGAGCACGCGCTTGATGTCGTCCTTGGCGCAACCGATGATGCACCCGATCAGCAGGGTGATCGCGCCGACCGCGCAGACGACGGTCTGGCCGGTAGGGCTCAGGTCGTAGATCGGGCTGCACCGGGCGATCAGGTAGACGCCGGCGGTGACCATCGTCGCGGCGTGGATCAGCGCGGAGACGGGGGTGGGGCCCTCCATCGCGTCCGGGAGCCACGCCTGCAACGGGAACTGGCCGGACTTACCGCACGCGCCGAGTAGCAACAGCAGCGTCAGCGCGGTGAGCGTCGTGGTGGACAGCTCGCCAGCACCACTGAACACCGCGTCGAACGAGGTGGAGCCGAGGGTCGCGAACATCAGGAAGATCGCGAGCGCCAGGCCGACGTCGCCGACCCGGTTCATGATGAACGCCTTCTTGGCGGCGGTGGCGGCGGCCGGCCTGGTGTACCAGAACGCGATCAGCAGGTACGACGCCAGACCGACGCCCTCCCAGCCGACGTACAGGGCCACGAAGTTGTTGCCCAGCACCAGAAGCAGCATCGCCGCGACGAACAGGTTGAGATACCCGAAGAACCGCCGGCGACCGGGATCATGCGACATGTACCCGATCGAGTACACGTGGATCAGGAAACCGACGCCGGTGATGAGCAGCACGAACACCGCCGACAGCGGGTCGAACAGAAGGCCGGCCTCGACCTCGAGGCTCCCCACCGGGATGAACGTGAACAGGTGCTGCTCGACGGCCCGATCCTCCAGCCCGCGCAGGGCGAAGAACTGGGTCAGGCCCAGCACGAAGCTGGCACCGACGGTGGCACAACCCAGCAGGTGGCCCCACTTGTCGGCGCGGCGGCCGAGCAGCAGCAGGATCGCCGCGCCGGCCAGCGGAAGGGCGATGAGCAGCCAGAGACTGCCGAGCGTCCCCGTGGCCGGCGCGTACTCCACCGCCAGCGCTCCAGATCCAGGCATCGTTTCCCTCAGTATTTGAGCAGGTTGGCGTCGTCGACCGAGGCCGACCGGCGAGTCCGGAAGATCGACATGATGATCGCCAGCCCGACGACGACCTCGGCGGCGGCCACCACCATCACGAAGAACGCCATGATCTGGCCGTCCAGCGTCCCGTTCATGCGGGAGAAGGTGACGAGCGTCAGGTTCGCGGCGTTGAGCATCAACTCGATGCACATGAACACGACGATCGCGTTGCGGCGGACGAGAACACCGATCGCGCCGATCGTGAACAGCGCCGCCGCGAGCACCAGGTAGGCGGCGGGGTCATGGAGGAACTCCCAGAAGGCCTTCATGATCGGCGTCCTATCCCTTCGGGGTCGTCATGCCGGGGTCGAGAACGCGCTGCTCGACCACGTCCGAGACGCTCGATTCGGCGGGGGTACCGTCCGGCAGCAGTGCGGGCGTGGCCACCGAGTCGGCTGTGGCGTAGACGCCGGGGCCGGGCTTCGGCGCAGGGTAGTTGCCCGGCGCGAACCGGGCCTGCGACCGCTCACGCTGGCCGAGCCGCTCGCCCTTCTGCTTCTCGACGTGGGCCAGCACCATCGCGCCGACGGCGGCCGTGATGAGCAGGGCACTCGCCACCTCGAACGCGAACACGTACTTGGTGAAGAGGGACTCCGCGAGCGCCGGAACGTTGCCGTCCGCGTTCGCCTGTTCGAGGCCGGTCGAGCGGCTGCCCCGCACTGCGCGCCACAGCCCGGACGACACCAGCACGGCGAACCCGATCCCCAACACGGTCGCCGCCAGCCGCTGACCGCGCAGGGTCTCGACCACGGAGTCGGTGGAGTCGCGGCCGACCAGCATCAGGACGAACAGGAACAGGATCATGATCGCGCCGGTGTAGACGATGATCTGCGCCATGCCGATGAACGGCCCGCCCTGCAGGACGTAGAAGACGCCGAGGCTGAACATCGTCATGACGAGGAACAGCGCGGAGTGGATCGCGTTACGCGCCAGCACCATGCCGATCGCCCCGCCCAGGGACACGATCCCCAGGATGACGAACGTGACGAACTCGCCCGTCCCCATCTGACCGGCCGCGGCAGCGAGCGTGGTCATGCCGTCGCCTCCGTCGCGCGCTCGGCACCGGCCGACGCGCCGGGGTTCGTCACGCCGGAGATGTAGTAGTCGGCCTCGGTCTCGCCGAGCCGCATCGGGTGCGGCGGCTGCTCCATGCCCTCCAGCAGCGGGGCGAGGAGCTGCTCCTTGGTGAAGATCAGGTCGGCGCGGCTGTCGCTGGCCAGCTCGTACTCGTTGCTCATCGTGAGCGAACGGGTCGGGCATGCCTCGATGCAGAGCCCGCAGAAGATGCAGCGCGCGTAGTTGATCTGGTACACGGCGCCGTACCGCTCGCCCGGGGAGTAGCGGTTCTCCTCGGTGTTGTCGCCGCCCTCGACGTAGATGGCGTCGGCCGGGCACGCCCAGGCGCACAGCTCGCAGCCGACGCACTTCTCCAAGCCGTCCGGATGGCGGTTCAGCACGTGCCGCCCGTGGTAGCGCGGCGCGGTCGGCTGCCGAGCGTCCGGGTACTTGACCGTCACCTGTGGACGGAACATGTGCGCGAACGTCAGGCCGAAGCCCTTGATCGAGTCGAACACGTCACTCCTCCCCTGCAGCAGGGGTGCTCTCGGCCGCGACCGTGGCCGGGGTTCTCTCACCGGCGGTGAGCTTGAGCCGCGGCGACGGCGGCACGACAAGGTCGATCGGGGGCAGCGGGAAGCCGTCCGGGTGGACCGGCTTGGTTGCGTCCACTTCAGGCTTCGCCTTCTCGGGGACAAACAGGCTGAGCAGCAGCACCACGACAAGCACTGCGCCGATGCCGCCGAGTATCTGCGCGTTGGTCCACCCGAACTCGCGCTTGAGCGTCGGGAACGCGGCCACGAGCAGCGTCCACACCAGGCTGGCCGGCACGAGGATCTTCCAGCCGAAGGCCATGAACTGGTCGTACCGGAGCCGGGGCAGCGTGCCGCGGAGCCAGATGAAGACGAACAGCGCGATCGCGACCTTGCCGATGAACCAGAGCACCGGCCACCAGCCGCTGTTGGCGCCCTCCCACAGCGTTCCGATGCCGAACGGAGCACGCCAGCCACCGAAGAAGAGCGTCGTAGCCAGCGCCGACACCGTCACCATGTTGACGTACTCGGCGAGGAAGAACAGCGCGAACTTCAGCGACGAGTACTCGGTGTGGAAGCCGCCGACCAGCTCCGACTCCGCCTCGGGAAGGTCGAACGGGGCGCGGTTCGTCTCGCCGACCGCCGAGATCGCGTAGATGACGAAGCTCGGGAAAAGCACGGTCGCGTACCAGTACTCGTCCTGGCTGGCGACGATCTCGCCGGTGGACAGCGAGCCCGCGGTGAGGGCTACGGCGACGATCGAGATGCCCATAGCGACCTCGTACGAGATCATCTGGGCCGCCGACCGCAGCGAGCCGAGCAGCGGGTAGGTCGAGCCGGACGCCCAGCCACCGAGCACGATGCCGTACACGCCGAGCGACGAGCAGGCCAGCACGTAGAGCACGCTGACCGGGAAGTCCGTGAGCTGCAGCGCCGTCTCGTGCCCGAAGATGCTCACCTCGGGACCGATCGGAATGACCGCGAACGCCATCAGCGCCGGCACGCAGGACACCACCGGGGCGATGAAGTAGACGGGCTTGTCCGCCAGCTTCGGCATGATGTCTTCCTTGAAGGCGAGCTTCAGCCCGTCCGCAAGGGACTGCAACAAGCCCCAGGGGCCCACCCGGTTCGGGCCGGGCCGCACCTGCATCCAGCCGACGACCTTGCGCTCGAACACGATCGTGAGCAGCGTCATCAGCACGAGGAAGACGAAGATCCCGACGACCTTCACCAGGACGAGCCAGAACGGGATACCGCCGACGTCGGCGTAGAGGAAACCCAGGATCGCGTTGTCAGCGAGGTTCACTTCGCTGCCTCCCCTGCGGAGATCTTCACGACGGAGCCGGCGTCCGCCGCGAGCGTGCGGCGCAGCGTCGAACCGACCGAGTTGGTCGGTAGCCACGCCACGCGGTCCGGCATCTCGGTGATCGCCAGCGGCAGCGTGATCGAGCCGCGGTCGGTGGTGACCGTGACCGGCGCGCCCTCGCCCGTCGCGGCGATCTCGGCGGCGGTGGTGGCGGAGAGCCGGATCACCGCAGGACGCGCGGTGCCGGCCAGGTGCTCCTCGCCGTCCTGCATGCTGCCGAGGTCGAGCAGGTGGCGCCAGGTGGCGAGGATCGCCTCACCGGCGCCGGGCTGCGGACGCTCGCCGACCGGGTGACCGACCAGCACGGCGCGCGGCGCGGACGTGGTCGGCAGCGCGGCGAGTTCGGCCCGGATGCTGGCGACGTCGGGTACGCCCAGGTCGACGCCGAACTCGGCCGCGATCGTGTCCAGCACGCGCGCATCGGTGAGCGCGCCCGTACCGGAGAGGGTCAGGTCGAACGGCCGCTCGCGGCCTTCCCAGTCGACGTAGGTTCCGGCCTTCTCGACGGCCGCCGCGACGGGGAGCACCACGTCCGCGCGGGTGGTCACCGCACTGGCGCGCAGCTCCAGGCTGACGACGAAACCGGCGTGTTCGAGCGCCTGCTCGGCCTCCTCGGGGTCGGGCAGGTCGTTGGGGTCGACACCGGCCACGACCAGCGCGGCAAGCTCACCCGCCGCGGCGGCGGCGAGGATGCCGGCGGTGTCCCGCCCGGTGTCGGTCGGCAGCGCGCCGTCGGCCAGGCCCCAGGCGTTCTCCAGCTCCGCGCGTGCGGTCGCGTCGGCGGTGGACCGGCCGCCGGGCAGCAGGTTCGGCAGCAGGCCCGCGTCGACGGCGCCACGCTCACCGGCGCGGCGCGGGATCCACGCCAGCCGCGCACCGGAGATGTCCGCGAGCCGCGCAGCCGCCGAGAGCGCGCCCGGCACACCGGCCAGCCGCTCGCCGACGAGGATGACGGCACCCTCGGCCCCGAGTGCTGACGAGACCTCGGCGAGGTCACCGCTGCCGCCGGTCAGCGCGTCGAGCACCTTCGGCTCGGCACCGGGCACGGCCTGGATCAGCGTGCCGCCGAGCTTGGTCAGGCCCCGGCTGGCGAGCGGCGCCACGCTGAACACGCGGAGGCCCCTGTTCCGCCAGGCCTTGCGCAGGCGCAGGAAGACGATCGGCGACTCGTCCTCGGGCTCGAAGCCGACGAGGAGCACCGCCGGGGCGGCTTCGAGGTCGGCGTACGTGACGCCGATCCCCGTGCCGGCGACGTGCGCGGCCAGGAACTCGGCCTCCTCGACCGAGTGCGGCCGGGCACGGAAGTCCACGTCGTTGGTGTTCAGCGCGACCCGGGCGAACTTGCTGTACGCGTAGGCGTCCTCGGCGGTGAGCCGGCCGCCGGCCAGCACGCCGACGCCGCCCTTGTCGACCGCCTCGCGCAGCCCCTCGGCGACCCGCTCCATCGCGTCGGTCCAGGAGGCAGGCTCCAGGTCACCGTGCGCGTTGCGGACCAGCGGGGTCGTGATCCGGTCGATCGCCGTGGTGTACGTGAACGCCCAGCGACCCTTGTCGCAGTTCCACTCCTCGTTGACCGCCGGATCCTCGCCGGCCAGGCGCCGCAGCACCTTGCCGCGACGCCAGTCGGTGCGCAGCGAGCACCCGGATGCGCAGTGCTCGCAGGCGCTCGGCGTCGAGACCAGGTCGAACGGGCGGGCGCGGAACCGGTACGCCGCGCCGGTCAGCGCGCCGACCGGGCAGATCTGCACCGTGTTACCGGAGAAGTAGGACTGGAACGGCTCGTCCTCGTAGATCGCCACCTGCTCCAGCGCGCCGCGCTCGAACAGTTCGATGAACGGGTCACCGGCGATCTGCTGGCTGAACCGGGTGCAGCGGGCGCACAGCACGCAGCGCTCGCGGTCGAGCAGCACCTGCGACGAGATGTTGATCGGCTTCGGGTACGTGCGCTTCACGTCCCGGAACCGCGACTCGGCGGGGCCGTTGCTCATCGCCTGGTTCTGCAGCGGGCACTCGCCGCCCTTGTCGCAGACCGGGCAGTCGAGCGGGTGGTTGATCAGCAGCAGTTCCAGCGTGCCGCGCTGCGCCTTCTCGGCGACGGGGCTGGACAGCTGCGTCTTCACGATCATGCCCTCGGTGACCGTGGAGGTGCAGGCGGCGAGCGGCTTGCGCTGCCCCTCCACCTCGACGATGCACTGGCGGCACGCGCCGACCGGGTCGAGCAGCGGGTGGTCGCAGAACCGCGGGATCTGGATCCCCAACTGCTCGGCGGCGCGGATGATCAGCGTGCCCTTCGGCACGGTCACCTCGATGCCGTCGATCGTCAGCGTGACGCCGCCGGTGACGGCCGGGGTCTTCTCTGGTGCGAGGGTCATGGTCAGTGCGCTCCCGCGGTTGCCAGTACGGCGGGGTCGCTGTTACCCAGCGGGCACGCGCCCTCGCGGACGTGGGCGATGTACTCGTCCCGGAAGTACTTGATCGAGGACACCACCGGGCTGGTCGCACCGTCGCCGAGGGCGCAGAACGACCGGCCGAAGATGTTGTCGCAGGTGTCCAGGAGGGTTTCGAGATCCTCCTCGGTGCCCTTGCCGTGTTCGAGCCGGCGCAGCACCTGCACCATCCAGTAGTTGCCCTCGCGGCACGGTGTGCACTTGCCGCACGACTCGTGGGCGTAGAACTCGATGAACCGCAGCGTCGCGCCGACGATGCAGACCGTCTGGTCGAACAGCATCAGCGCCGTGGTGCCGAGCATCGACCCGGCCGCCGCCGCGCCCTCGAAGTCCAGCGGGACGTCGAGATGCTCGGTGGTGAAGTACGGCGTGGACGAACCGCCGGGCGTCCAGAACTTCAGCTCGTACCCGTCCTGCATGCCACCGGCCATGTCGAGCACCTGGCGCAGCGTCGTGCCGAGCGCCGCCTCGTACTGGCCGGGACGCTGCACCCGTCCGGACAGCGAGTAGATCTTCGGGCCGGGCGACTTCTCGGTGCCCATCGACTTCCACCAGTCGGCGCCGCCGAGCACGATGAACGGCACGCTGGCCAGCGTCTCGACGTTGTTCACCACGGTCGGCGAGCCGTAGAGGCCGTGCGTGGCCGGGAACGGCGGCTTGAGCCGCGGCTGGCCACGGTAGCCCTCCAGCGAGTCGAGCAGTGCCGTCTCCTCGCCGCAGATGTACGCGCCCGCACCGGCGTGCACGGTCAGCTCGCAGGTGAAGCCGCTGCCCAGGATGTTCTTGCCGAGGTGGCCCCGCGCGTACGCCTCCTTGACCGCGTGCTGCAGCCGCCGGTACGCGTGGATCGCCTCGCCGCGCACGTAGATGAACGCGTGATTCGCGCGGATCGCGTACGCCGTGATCACGATGCCCTCGATGAGGCCGTGCGGGTCGGCCATCATGTACGGCAGGTCCTTGCAGGTGCCCGGCTCGCCCTCGTCGGCGTTGACCACGAGGTAGTGCGGCTTGCCGTCGTTCTGCGGGATGAAGCCCCACTTCATACCGGTGGGGAAGCCGGCGCCGCCGCGGCCGCGCAAGCCCGAGTCCTTGACGAGCTGGATCAGCTCGTCCGGGTGGGCCTTGAGCGCCTTGCGCAGGCCGGCGTAGCCGTCGAGCCGCTCGTACGTGCCCAGCCGGTACGCGTCCGGGGAGAGCCAGCGCTTCGTGAGGACGGGGGTGAGCTGCTCGGGCCCGACCGGCCGGGAGCGGGTATCCGTCACTTCTTCTCCTCCTGAGCCGGCGCGCCGTCAGTCGGAGCGGCCTTCTCGGGCGCGGCGTCGGCCGCCGGCTTGGCGCCCGTCGACGACTTGACGTCGGCGGGGGTCGGTGCCGCGGGCGGGGTGTCACCGGCCGGCTTGCGGTCGACAGCCGCCTTGGGCGCGGTGGCCGGCTTGGCGTCGGCGGGCGGGGCCTTCGGCGGCACGGGCTTGATCGGCGTGTTCGGGTCGAACCCGGGCACCGAGACGCCGCGCTGCTCGGCGAGCCTGTTACCAGCGAGCGTCGGCTCACCCGCCGGACCGTCGGCGACGGCGCCGTCGCGCTCGTCCAGGAAGCCCGCGAGCTGGAGCGACGTCTCCTTGAAGGAGCACAGCCGCGCACCACGGGTGGGCTGCGGACGGTCGCCGGACTGGAGCCGCTTGACGATGTCGAGCGCCTCGTCGGCGTCCACCTGGTCGAAGAACTCGTAGTTGACCGTGAGAACGGGGCCGTAGTCGCAGGCCGCCAGGCACTCGGCGTGCTCCAGCGTGATCTGGCCGTCCTCGGTGGTCTGGTCGTGGCCGACGCCCAGGTGCTCCGAGAGCGTCTTGTACGCCTTGTCGCCGCCGAGCACGCCGCACATCGTGTTGGTGCAGACGCTCACCAGGTACTCGCCGACCGGGCGGCGCTTGAACATGGTGTAGAAGGTGGCGACAGCGCCGACCTCGGCCTTGGTCAGGCCCAGGTGCTCGGCGCAGAACGCGATGCCCTCCGGGCTGACGTACCCGTCGACCGACTGCACCAGGTGCAGCATCGGCAGCAGCGCCGACCGCGCCTTGCCGGCCGGATAGCGCGCGATGATCGCGTCGGCCTTGGCGCGCAGGTCGGCCTTGACCTCCTCCGTCCCACTCGGCAGCGGGGTCCTGGTTTCCACAGACATCAGCGATCCACTCCACCCATCACGGGGTCCAACGACGCGCCGGCAGCGATCACGTCGGCGAGCAGCGCTCCCTCGACCATGGCCGGGAACGCCTGCAGGTTGACGAACGATGGTTCGCGCACGTGGACGCGGTACGGCCGGGTGCCGCCGTCGCTCACCACGTGCATGCCGAGCTCGCCGCGGGGCGACTCGATCGGGACGTACACCTGTCCGGCTGGCACGCGGAAACCCTCGGTGACCAGCTTGAAGTGGTGGATCAGGGCCTCCATCGACTGGCCCATGATCTTCTTGACGTGCTCCAGCGAGTTGCCGAGCCCGTCGGCCCCGAGAGCGAGCTGCGCCGGCCATGCGATCTTCTTGTCCTCGATCATCACCGGTCCGGGCTTCAGCCGGTCCAGCGCCTGCTCGGCGATCTTCAGCGACTCGCGGATCTCGGCGAGCCGGACCAGGTAACGGCCCCACACGTCGCCGGTGCGCTCGGTCGGGACGTCGAACTCGTACGTCTCGTACCCGCAGTACGGCTCGGTCTTGCGCAGGTCCCACGGGAGGCCGGCGGAGCGCAGCACCGGGCCGGTGATGCCCAGCGCCACGCAGCCCTGGACGTCGAGATAGCCGACGTTCTGGGTGCGCTTCTGCCAGACCGGGTTGCCGGACAGCAGGTTCTCGTACTCGTGGAGCCGCTTCGGCATGATCTTGAGGAAGTCGCGGATCTTGTCCTCGGCGCCAGGCGGGAAGTCCTGCGAGACTCCGCCGGGCCGGACGTACGCCATGTTCATCCGCAGGCCGCTGACCATCTCGAAGATGTCGAGGATCTGCTCACGCTCGCGGAAGCCGTAGATCATCATCGACAGCGCGCCGAGCTCCATGCCTGTCGTGGCGAGCCAGACCAGGTGCGAAGCGATCCGGTTCAGCTCCATCATGAGCACGCGGATCGTGGTCGCCCGCTCCGGCACCTCGATGCCCAGCAGCTTCTCGACCGCCAGGCAGTAGCCGGTCTCGTTGAAGATCGGCGCCAGGTAGTCCATGCGGGTGACGAACGTGGTGCCCTGGGTCCAGTTGCGGTACTCGGCGTTCTTCTCGATGCCCGTGTGCAGGTAGCCGATGACGGTGCGCGCCTCGATGACGGACTCGCCCTCCAATTCGAGGACGAGCCGCAGCACGCCGTGCGTCGACGGGTGCTGCGGACCCATGTTGACCACGAGCTTCTCGTCGTGGATCGGGTCGCTGCCGCCCAGGAGGCTGTCCCAGTCGCCGCCGGTGACGGTGTAGATCCGGCCCTCGGTGGTCTCCCGCGAACCCGCGTACGGATCGGTGTCAGTGCTCACTTGTACGCCCTCCGGGTGTCCGGCGGGGGAATCTCGGCGCCCTTGTACTCCACCGGGACTCCGCCGAGCGGGTAGTCCTTGCGCTGCGGGTGGCCGTCCCAGTCGTCCGGCATGAGGATCCGGGTGAGCGCGGGGTGGCCGTCGAAGATGATCCCGAACATGTCCCAGGTCTCCCGCTCCTGCCAGTCGGCGGTGGGGTAGACGCTGGTGACGCTGGGCACGTGCGGGTCGTCGACCGGTAGCTCGACCTCCAGGCGGACGCGCCGGCGGAACGTCATCGACGTGACGTGGTAGACGGCGTGCAGGCGCTTCGGCTGGTCGGGCGCCGCGTCGAGGTAGTCCACACCGGACACCGAGCTGAGCAGCTCGAACCGCAGCGACGGGTCGTCACGCAGGGTCTGGCAGACCTCGACGATGCGGTCGCGCTCGACGTAGAGGGTCAGCTCCCCGCGGTCGACGACGATGCGGTAGATCGCGTCGTTGAACGCCGGGTACGCCTCTTCGAGGGCGTCGCTCACCTCGTCGAAGTAGCCGCCGTACGGCCTGGGCGTGGAGCGCGGGTCCTCCCGGTGACGGATCAGCCCGCCGAAGCCGGAGGTGTCGCCGGAGCCGGAGACCCCGAACATGCCCTTCTCGTCACTCACTTGCCCACCTCGCTGCGCTCGGCGGCCCTGTGCGAATTGGTTCGCGCGCTCACTTCCGCATCCCCGCTTCGATCCGGAGCTGCTCCTCGCGCCCCTCGGCCGCCGCCCGCTCCCACTGCTTGCGCAGTTCCTTGTTGTAGGCGAAGGACGCCGGGATGGTGCCGCGCCGCTCGATCTCGCCCTTCGCCTGAAGCTCCTTGAGCCTCGCGGCACGCTTCGGGCCGAGCGGCTCGGCCATGATCTTGTCGTGCAGCTTGAGGATCGCGTCGATCAGCATCTCCGGCCGCGGCGGGCAGCCCGGCAGGTACATGTCGACCGGGACGACGTGGTCGACGCCCTGCACGATCGCGTAGTTGTTGAACATGCCGCCCGAGCTGGCGCAGACGCCCATGCTCAGCACCCACTTGGGCTCCGGCATCTGGTCGTAGATCTGCCGCAGCACCGGCGCCATCTTCTGGCTGACCCGGCCGGCGACGATCATCAGGTCGGCCTGGCGCGGCGACGCCCGGAACACCTCCATGCCGAAGCGGCCGAGGTCGTACCGGGCGGCGCCGGTCGTCATCATCTCGATCGCGCAGCAGGCCAGGCCGAACGTGGCCGGCCAGAGCGAAGACTTCCTGGTCCAGTTGACCAGCTTCTCGACGCTGGTGAGCAGGATCCCGCTGGGGAGCTTCTCTTCGAGTCCCATGTCTCTCAGTCCCAGTCCAGGCCACCGCGACGCCACACGTAGGCGTACGCGATGAACACGGTTCCGATGAACAGCACCATCTCAACCAGCCCGAACATGCCCAGCGCCTCGTTCGCGACGGCCCACGGGTAGAGGAAGATGATCTCGATGTCGAAGACGATGAACAGCATCGCCGTCAGGTAGAACTTCACCGGGAAGCGGTTGCCGCCGATCGGCTGCGGCGTCGGCTCGATCCCGCACTCGTAGGCGTCGAGCTTGGCCCGGTTGTACCGGCGCGGACCGATGTACGGCGCGGCCGCCACCGAGAACACCGCGAACCCGGCTGCCAGCACGAACAGCGCCACGATCGGGATGTACGGCGTGAGCGACATCGCGTTCGGTGTCCTCTCTTGTGGTGCGGGTCACGTTTGTTGCGAAAGCGGTTCACCCTACGACGAACCTGGTCGGCGGCCAGCGCGCGGGGTGTTCACACAGCGGGCGCCACCTTGGTGAGGCCGTTGATCACCCGATCCATGGCGTCGCCGCCTCTCGGGTCGGTGAGGTTCGCCAGTAGCTTGAGGACGAACCTCATCAACATCGGATGCGGCATCCCGTACCGGGTGGCCAGCTTCATCACCTCGGGACGGCCGATCAGCTTCACGAAGACCGTGCCGAGCCGGTAGTAGCCGCCGTAGGTCTCGGACAGCACCTTCGGGTATGCCTGGAGCGCCCGCTCGCGGGAGAGACCCTGCGGACGGCCGAGCGCCTGGGCAGCGATCTCGGCGGCGATCTCGCCGGACTCCATCGCGTACGCGATGCCCTCGCCGTTGAACGGGTTGACCATGCCGCCGGTGTCGCCGACCAGCATCAGCCCGCGCGTGTAGTGCGGCTTGCGGTTGAAACCCATCGGCAGGGCGGCACCGCGGATCGGGCCGGTGGCGTTCTCCTCCCGGTACCCCCACTCCTCCGGGGTGTTGTTCAGCCAGTCGGTCAGCATCTTGCGGTAGTCGACGTTCTGGAACGCCTTGGAGGTGTTGAGGATGCCGAGGCCCACGTTCGAGCGCCCGTCGCCGAGGCCGAAGATCCAGCCGTATCCGGGGAGCAGTCGCTTCTCGCCGCTCGTACGGTCCCACAGCTCCAGCCAGGACTCCAGGTAGTCGTCCTCGTGGCGGGGGCTGTTGTAGTACCGGCGGACCGCGACGCCCATCGGACGGTCGTCGCGCTTGGCCAGGCCGAGGCTCAACGCGAGACGGCCGCTCACGCCGTCGGCGGCGATCACCAGCGGGGCGCGGTACTCGGCGGGGACCTTCTCCTTGCCCACCGTGGCCGTGACGCCGACGACCCGTGCCGGCCTTGTCGAGGATCGCGCCGGTGACGTTGGTGGAGGTCTGCATCCGCGCGCCGGCCTTGACGGCGGCGTTGGCCAGCGACTCGTCGAAGTCGAGACGGGTGCGGGTGAGCCCGTAGTCCGGGTACGAGGCCAGGTCCGGCCAGTCGAGTTCGAGGCGGAGCCCGCCGCCGATGACCCGTAGACCCTTGTTCTTCAGCCAGCCGGCTTCGGGCGAGATGTCGACGCCCATCTTGATGAGCTGCTTCACCGCGCGCGGCGTCAGGCCGTCACCACAGACCTTCTCGCGCGGGAACTCGGTCTTCTCCAGCAGCAGGACATCGAGGCCGGCGCTGGCCAGATGGAATGCGGCCGCTGAACCGCCGGGGCCGGCGCCGACGACGATGACGTCGGCTTCCCCGGTACGGCCCGGCGCCTTCGCCCCTACCGCCCGGCCTTCCGCCTGGCGGCCCGGCGCCGACTGGTTGTCGGCGGAGTTGGTGGTCACGACAGCCCCTCGTCGAGGTTCGCTTTTCGGTCTCGTGAAGGGCTTGTGAAACCCTTCACGATGTCTCCGGGCGAGAGTCTATGCCTCAAGAGGGGAGCCAGTTGGGTTAGGTAGTCCTAACCCAACTGGCTCCGGTGCAGGTCCCGGCCGGTGTGCTCGGCTGGGACCGTCCTGCGGGACCTCCGGCGTTCTACGGTCCCTTACGCTTCGACCGCGCTGGCGAGCTTCGCCGCTGGCTCGGGCACCAGCCGTCGCGCCGGCGCCGCTTGGCGCCTAACCCCGTGCGGGCCAATGTCGGCTGCCGCTTGATACTGCCAGGCGCACTCAATGTCGGCGTGCCGACGTCCGGTTCAGCACCCCCGGTCGACGGCGGGCGGCGCAGGCCGCGCTATCCGCGCTCTTCGTCGCCCAGGCCGCCGCGCTCCTCGTCCGAGAACGACGCGCTCGTGGACGGACGCTCCTCGTCGGAACGCGTGCCGCGGTGTCGCCGGGGTAGTCGCGGCCGCTCTCCTCGCCGGTGTAGCCGCTGCCGATCTCTTCGCCGTAGCCACTAGTCGCCGGTCGGGGGCCGTCCTCTCACCGCGTGACCGAGTCACTGCTGGGCCGTGTCTCGGCTCGCATGTCCCGCGCCGCCGGGTTTCGCGCTCGTCCTTCCCCGCGTCCCGACGGATGTCCTGGTGGATCCGCAGACCTTCGCCCCTGACGGGATCTGCCCGAAATGGCCGCGCCTCAAACGTATCTCAGGCTGAATCGGACATCTACCGGATCGGCGCGGTGCAAGGCCACGATCGCCGCCGGTCAGGTTGCGCCAGGCGACCTTCCGCCAGCCCGCCGCGGCAATCGTGCTGGACAGCGCGGCCTGATCGGGCCACTGCGCGGATCGACTCGGCCAGGTACACGTACGCCTCGGGGTTGCTGCTCACCCGGCGCGCGACCTCGGGAAGCGCCTTCATCAGGTACTCGGTGTAGACGGTCCGGAACGGGCGCCCACGTCGGGCTGGCTGAACTCGCAGATGACGAGGCGCCCACCCGGCTTCGTCACCCGGGCCATCTCGCGCAGCGCCGCCTCGGTGCCGGCGACGTTGCGCAGCCCGAAAGAGATCGTCACCGCGTCGAACGAGGCATCGCGCGAACGGCAGGTGCATCGCGTCGCCCGCGATCAGCGGAACGCCCCGGCCCTGGCCCTCCTGCAGCATGCCGAGCGAGAAGTCGCACGCGATCACGTCCGCGCCGGACTTCGCCAGCTCCACGCTCGACACCGCGGTGCCGGCGGCGAGATCGAGGCAGCGGTCGGTGGGGCGCAGATCGAGCGCGATACGGGTGGCGCGGCGCCAGCGCCGATCCTGGGCGAACGCCATAACCGTGTTCGTGACGTCGTACCGCTTGGCGACGCGGTCGAACATGGCCGCGACCTCGTGCGGCTTCTTCTCCAGGGAGGCGCGGGTCATGCCGCCAGCCTAGATTGCGACCGCTCGCCCGGCGTGCACGGCACGTCCCGCCGCACCGCCTGTGATGCGACGCGCCGACTCGATCGCGCGCGCTGCTTCACGACGGGAGCGGCAGGCGCCGACGGCTATGGTCGGTGAGATGGCGAAACCGGCGGCGGTGCGCGTGATCCTGCTCGGGCTCATGGGCTCCGGCAAGACGACAGTCGGCTCATTGCTCGCGGAGCGCACGGGCTGGCCGGCGCTCGACAACGACGCGCTGCTGCGCCAGGTCACCGGAAAGACATTGACCGAAGTGGCGGCGCTCGGTGCCGATCAGCTGCACGACGCTGAGCGCGACATCCTGCTCCACGTGCTCACGATGCCGCCGCCATTCGTGGCCGGAGCAGCGGCGGCCGTGATCGAGTATCCCGAGGTCATCCCGGCGCTGCACCACGGCGCATTCGCGGTGTACCTGCATGTACCGCCGGAGGTGCTCGTCACCCGGATCGGTGACGACGCGAACCGGCCGTGGCTCAAGCCCGATCCGCTGGCGGCGCTGACCGCGATGTACGACGCCCGCGACGCGCTGTACCGCAAGGCGGCGGCGTACGTCGTGGACGGCGCGCTGCCGCCCGACGAGGTGGCCGACCGCATCTACGCGGAGCTACCCCGTCCTTTGTAGCGTTTTGGGCGACAGGGTCAGCTCGCGTCGATCAGCTTCAGTTCGGGGTGGCCGAGGCCGCCGCCGGGCAGTGCCGTGGACGCGAAGTGCGAGATCACGTGGTCGTCGACCGGATCGTTCGCCGGGTCGTCGTGCACCACGAGGTGCTCGTACAGGGTGTTGCGCTGCGCCGGGATGCGGCCGGCGCTGCGGATCAGGTGGATCAGCTCCGTGCGGTTCGACCGGTGCTTGGCGCCCGCGCTGGAGACCACGTTCTCCTCCAGCATCACGGAGCCGAGGTCGTCGGCGCCGAAGTGCATCGTGAGCTGGCCGACGTCCTTGCCGGTGGTGAGCCAGGATCCCTGCAGGTGCTTGACGTTGTCGAAGAACAGCCGTGCGACGGCGATCATCCGCAGGTACTCGAGGCTGCGTGGCGTGGGTCCTGCCCTTGAGGTGGTTGTTCTCGGGCTGGTAGGTCCACGGGATGAAGGAGCGGAAGCCGCCGGTGCGGTCCTGCACGTCGCGGACCATGCGCAGGTGCTCGATGCGCTCGGCGTTCGTCTCGCCGGTGCCCATCATGAACGTGGCCGTGGACTCGACGCCCAGGCCGTGCGCGGTCTCCATGATCTCCAGCCACCGCTCGCCGGACTCCTTGAGCGGCGCGATCGCCTTGCGCGGACGCTCGACCAGGATCTCGGCGCCGGCACCGGCGAACGAGTCGAGGCCGGCCGCGTGGATCCGCGTGATGGCCTCCGCGACGCTCACGTTCGACACCTTCGCCATGTGCGCGACCTCGCTGGCGCCGAGCGAGTGGAGCGCGAGCTGCGGGTACTCCTTGCGGATCGCGGCGAACGTCGTCTCGTAGTACTCGACGCCGAACTCGGGGTGGTGACCGCCCTGCAGCATGATCTGGGTGGCGCCGAGCTGCACGGCCTCACCGCAGCGGCGCAGGATCTCGTCGAGCCCGTGGACCCAGCCCTCGCCGTGCTTCGGCGCGCGGTAGAACGCGCAGAACTTGCACGCCGTGACGCAGACGTTCGTGTAGTTGATGTTGCGGTCGATCAGGTAGGTGGCGATGTTGTCAGGGAACCGCCGCCTGCGCACTGTGTCCGCAGCCTGGCCCAGCTCGTGGAACGGCGCGTCGGTGTAGAGCAGCAGCGCCTGCTCGGGCGTGATCCGCCCGCCGTCGGCAGCGTGCTGCAGAAGGTCAGAGATCTCGCGTGCCCGGTCGTCGCTCACCCCCTGAGCGTAACCGGACCGCGACGCGCGATCCCCAGAAGGTGAGCAAGCCGTCAGGCCGCTGGCCTGACGTAGAAGGTGTAGTAGCGGCGGCGGGAATCCGGTCAGGCGTCGTAGTCGAGGACCACTTTCTCCGTGCGGGGGTGGGACTGGCACGTGAGCACGTAGCCGGCCGCTACCTCGTCCGGTTCGAGCGCGTAGTTGCGGTCCATCCGCACCTCGCCCTCCACCAGCCTGGCGCGGCACGTCGAGCACACGCCGCCCTTGCACGCGAACGGCAACTCGCCGCGCACGCGCAGGGCCGCGTCCAGCACCTTCTCCTCGGGCTGCATCGTTACCGTCGACGAGCGCCCGTCCAGGATGATCGTCACCTCGCTGGATCCGACCGGCGCCGGCCCCTCGTCCACCACCGCCCGCTCAACGGGCGCGTCCTCGACGAAGAACAGCTCCACGTGCACGGACGATCCAGGTACGCCGTGGGACGCGAGTACGTGCTGGGCATCCGACACCATCCCGTACGGCCCGCACAGGAACCACTCATCAACAACGCCAACGGGGACGACGGTCTCCAGCAGCCGAGTCAACCGCGCCGCGTCGAGCCGGCCGTGGAACAGCTCCACCTCGCCCGCCTCGCGGGACAGCACGTGCACCAGGTGGAACCGGTCCGGGTACCGGTCCTTCAGGTCGGCAAGTTCCTCCAGGAACATCACCGACCCGCTGGTCCGGTTGCCGTACAGCAAGGTGCAGCGGCTCTCCGGTTCGACGTCGAGCGCGGTGGCGATCAGCGACAGCACGGGCGTGATCCCGCTGCCCGCGGCGACGAAGCCGTAGGACCGCGCCCGCGCGGAGCTGAACGCCGAGGTGAACGTGCCGATAGGCGTCATCACGTCGAGCACGTCGCCGGGCCGCAGCGAATTCAGCGCATAGCCAGAGAACGTCCCGCCGGGCACGGCCTTGATCGCCACCCGCAGCGCGGATCCCTCCGCCGAGCAGATCGAGTAGCTGCGCCGGGCGTCACCCCAGCGCACCGTCAGATGCTGGCCGGCCACGAACCGGTACGTCGCCGGCCAGATCATCGGGAACGTCGAACGTCACCGCGACCGAGTCGTCGGTGAGGCGCTCCACGGACGCCACGGTCAGCGCGTGGAACTCCAGCCGGCGATGCGAGCGCACCGAGGAGACAGCCGTCATCAGATCGCCTTGAAGTGGTCGAACGGTTCGCGGCAGGAGCCACAGACCCACAGCGCCTTGCAGGCGGTGGAGCCGAAGCGGCTGGTCTCGCGGGTGTCGAGCGAGCCGCAGTGCGGGCAGCGCACCGACAGCGGCACCAGCACGGGACCACGGCCGGACGGCGGCGCGATGCCGTACTCCACCAGCTTTCGTTTGCCCTCATCGGACATCCAGTCGGTGGTCCATGCCGGAGCAAGGACGGTGCGGACCTCGGCGTCGGGCACGGCACGGCGGATGTCGTCGGCGATCACGTCCATCGCCGGGCAGCCCGAGTACGTCGGCGTGATCGTGACGACAACGCGCCCGTCGACGACCGAAACGTCGCGGAGGATGCCCAGGTCCTCGATCGTGAGCACCGGGATCTCTGGATCAGGCACGGCGGCCACCAGTTCGCGAACCGCGGTCACCATGTCGCCCCCGGATGCGCCCGGTGCAGGTGCTGCGCTTCGGCGAGCAGATAGCCGAGCGCCTCGGTGTGTATGCCGCGGCGGCCACCACCGGGGCGCCAGCCGTCGTCTTCCGGCACGACGAGCGTGGCCTCGCGGAGTACCGGAAGTACGTGGGACTCCCAGGCTGGGCGAAGGCTCGCGACGTCGACCGACGACCACGCCGGCTGTTGACGATCGTCATGAGAAAAAAGCTCGAACGTGAAGGGCCACACCGCGTCGAGGCCGGCCTGCATGCGGGCGTGGCTCTCAGGGGTGCCGTCGCCGAGCCGCAGCACCCACTGGGTGGCGTGGTCGCGGTGGTAGGCCACCTCCTTGACGCCCTTTCCCGCCACGGCGGCGATCGTCTCGTCCGGTGAGTCCAGCAGCTTTGAGTAGAGCTCGAACTGGTACGTCGAGAAGCAGAGCAGGCGGGCCATGGTGTGCGCGAAGTCGCCGTTCGGCAGCTCTACGAGCTGGCAGTTGCGGAACTCGTGGTCTTCGCGGAGGTAGGCCAGGTCGTCCTCGGAGCGGCCGTCGAGCGAGCCGGCATACGAGAGGAGCATGCGCGCCTGCCCGAGCAGGTCGAGGGCGATGTTGGCGAGTGCCACGTCTTCTTCGAGCTGGGGCGCGCGGGTGGTCCACTCGGCGAGGCGGTGCGAGTAGATGAGGCAGTCGTCGCCGACCGCCAGCGCAAGCTCGTTCACAGGTGCTCGACCTCGTCCGGGATCTCGTAGAACGTCGGGTGCCGGTACACCTTGTCGGCGGCGGGGTCGAAGAACGGCTCCTTCTCGTCGGGGGACGACGCCGTGATCTGCGCGGCCGGCACGACCCAGATGCTGACCCCTTCTGACCTGCGCGTGTAGACGTCGCGCGCGTTGCGCAGGGCCATCTCCGCGTCGGCGGCGTGGAGGCTGCCGACGTGCGTGTGGCTGAGCCCACGGCGGGCGCGGACGAAGACTTCCCAGAGCATCACGCGGCGGCCTCTCGTTTCGCCGCGTAGGCCGCGGCGGCTTCCCGCACCCACTCCCCCTCGTCGTGGGCCTGACGCTTGTGCGCGATGCGCTGGCGGTTGCACGGGCCGTTGCCGTTCAGCACTTCCTTGAACTCGTCCCAGTCGATCGCGCCGAACTCCCAGTGGCCGGTCTCCTCGTTGAGGCGCAGCTCGGGGTCGGGGAGGCGTGAGGCCGAGGACGTGCGACTGCGGGACGGTCATGTCCACGAATCGCTGCCGCAGCTCGTCGTTGCTGTGCCGCTTGATCTTCCAGGCCATCGATCGCGCGCTGTTCGGTGACTCGTCGTCGGGCGGGCCGAACATCATGAGGCTCGGCCACCACCAGCGGTTCACGGCGTCCTGCGCCATCTCGTGCTGCTTCTCGGTGCCGTGCGCCAGCGTGTTCAGGATCTCGAAGCCCTGCCGCTGGTGGAACGACTCCTCCTTGCAGATCCGCACCATCGCCCGCGCGTACGGACCGTACGAGCAGCGGCAGATCGGCACCTGGTTGACGATGGCCGCGCCGTCGACGAGCCAGCCGATCGCGCCCATGTCCGCCCAGGTCAGCGTGGGGTAGTTGAAGATGCTGGAGTACCTCTGCTTGCCGGCGTGCAGCGCGTCGAGCAGGTCGTCACGGTTGACGCCCAGGGTCTCGGCCGCGCCGTACAGGTAGAGCCCGTGGCCGGCCTCGTCCTGCACCTTCGCCAGCAGGATCGCCTTGCGGCGGAGGCTGGGGGCGCGCGTGATCCAGTTGCCCTCGGGCTGCATGCCGATGATCTCGGAGTGCGCGTGCTGCGCGATCTGCCGGATCAGCGACTTGCGGTACGCCTCGGGCATCCAGTCCCTCGGCTCGATGCGCTGGTCGTCGGCGATGAGCGCGTCGAACTGTGCCTGCTGAGTCTCCACTCGTTGAGTGTTACACGTCCTGACAGTTCGGCTCAAGATGTGTAACACGCAGCCCGAGGGTCGAACCGGACTGTCGGGGTAATGGCGGCCAAACCGGGCGCTCGATACCGCCGAAAGCCCGACAGTTGGGCGTCAGCCCGTAAACAGGGCTGGGCCGTCGAGCGGTGGCACCTCGCCCCAGGCAGCGGCGCGGGCCGCGAACTCGCGCAAGCCGGCGAGCTGCCGCTCTCCCAGCGAGAAGTCGAGCGCGCGGAAGTAGTTGGCGAGCGTGGCGGGGTCGAACACCTCCCAGCGCGCGGCGGCCTCGGCGACCTCGTCGATCTGGGACAGGCACAGGTCACGCGAGCGCAGGAACGCCTCGTGGACGTCCTTCACGAGCCCCGGGTTGTCCGCGGCGAACTCCCGCCGCACCGCCCAGACGGCGAACACCATCGGCAGGCCGGACCACTCCCGCCAGGCCTGACCGAGGTCGGTGACGGTGAGCCCGTGCTCAGGGGCCTCGTAGAGGGCGCGCAGGGCCGGATCGCCGATCAGCACGCCGGCCTCGGCCTCCAGCATCATCGCGCCGAGATCCGGCGGGCATCGGAAGTACTCGGGGCTGACGCCGTGACGGTCCTGCAGGAGCATGCGCGCGAGCAGCACGCTGGTGCGGCTGGTGGAGCCGAGCGCGACCCGCTGCCCGTCGAGCTGGTCGAGCGGGCGCTTCGACACGAGGTTCACCGACAGCACCGAACCGTCGCTGCCGACCGCGATGTCGGGCAGGACCAGCAGCTGGTCGGCGTGGCGCAGGTACTCGACCAGGCTGATCGGCCCGATGTCGAGATCACCGCGGACGAGCGCCTCGCTGAGGTTGTCCGGGGTGTCCTTGGTCAGCTCCACGTCGAGGAGCGCGCCCGTGCGGACCAACCCCCAGTAGATCGGCAGGCAGTTCAGGAACTGGATATGTCCGACTCGCGGGCGCTGCGGAACGTCAGTGTTCACGCACCCGAGCGTACGTTCCGCGACCTGAGACCGCGCTGTGGACCCCGAAATCGGCCCCGGACGCAATTCCTCACACGAAATTCACGCAGCAATTTACGAGGGCCCCCACAGGCCGCGGACTAACTTTCTCCACGACTGGCCTACTTCGGCCGTGAATTCCCTCCCATTAGAAAGGATGGCACTCCCATGCGCACACCAGATCTCGGCCGAACCGCGCGTCTCGCCGCCGCTGCCAGCATGACCCTCGCCGTTGCCGGATTCGTCTTCGCGCCGGCCGCGGGGGCCGCCGCTCCGACCCCGTCGACGTCGCCGACCGCGAGCCCTTCGCCCACCGCGAGCCCTTCGCCCACCGCCAGCCCCTCGCCGAGCCAGAGCCCCGACGACAAGCCCACGGCACCGCCGCCGGACACCGTCGACGCCGCCGTCACGATGAAGGTCGAGGACGCGTACAAGCCGGGTGAGATCGGCGCCATCATGGTCGGGGTGCGCAGCGACAAGCCGGCCAGCGGGTACCACCTCGACATCAAGTGGCCCTCACACCTCCCCATGTTCGAGGTGCCGAAGCACGACGGGTGGAAGTGCGACATCGGCTACCCGCGGTTGCAGTGCGACTGGACCGGCAAGCCGACCACCAAGCCGGGCGAGGTCTGGGTCGCCTTCAAGTTCCCCAAGCGGGCCGGATACCGCGCCAAGGTGAGCGCACACGTCACCGTCAAGGGCGACGAGAATCCGGCGAACAACACGGTCGTTCGGAACGTCGTCGTGGGTTCAGCCCCGGTCAACCACGGCCGGATCACTGGGCGGATCTGGAACGACGCCAACGGCAACGGCCGCCAGGACGCAGGTGAGAAGGGCGTTGCCGGCGCCAAGGTAGCCGCGTGGCTCCACCGCCCGAAGACGAGCGGCGGAGTGGTGGCCTCGACCATCACCGGCCCGTCCGGCAGCTACGTGTTCGACCGTCTCCGCCCCACCGAGGACTACGACTACACCTACTCGGTGCTGCTCGCCACGCCGGACAAGACCTGGCGCATGACGAAGACCAACATCGGCTCGGACGCCAAGGACTCCGACATGTTCGCGCCGGAGCCCCGCGGCCCGATCGACGAAGACTGGGCTCTCAAGGCGCTGGGCAAGAAGGCCGGCCAGGCCAATGTGGGCTTCCAGTTCATGGTCGAGGCACCAGCCGCCAAGACCGCGGTCGTGGACGGTGGACTCGTCAAGGTCAGCACCGGTGAGGGCACCGGCGGCGACGATGATGGCACCCTGCCGAAGACCGGCGCCTCCACCGGCGGGATCCTCGGCGCGGGTGGTGTGCTGGTCGCCAGCGGACTCGGGTTGACGCTGCTCGCCCGGCGCCGCCGGATCCTCGCCTAAACAGGCCCATCTTCAGCGCGGCCCCGCAGCCACCATCGGCTGCCGGGCCGCGCGGTCGTCCAGCGCGCGCGCCACGCGAAGCAGTGAAGTCGCGTAGCCGAGAACGGCCACGATGCACAGCGCACCGCAGATCCCGTAGACCAGCCGTGGGTCAGCGAGCCCGACCACCGCGCCGCCGACGCCCAGCGCCACCACCGATCCGATGTTGCTCACCGCCGTCACGACGGAGAACACCCGGCCGCGGGCATGTGCGGGAGCGCGCCGCCCGATGACGGTCTGGCGTGCGACGTTCATCGCACCGTTGCCGACGCCGCCGAGGACGAACAGCCCGATCAGCCACGACGCGTCCGGCACGAATGCGACCGCAGCCAGCGCGAACGCCTGCAGGGCCGCTGCCGACAGGCCCCACCGCAGCAGGCCGCCGTCGGTCTTCGCCGCGAGGCCGACGAGCCACGCCCCGGCGAACATGCCGGCCATCCACGCTCCGCCGATCAGGCCGAACATCGTGGCGCTGGCACGCAGGGTGTCGCGGACGAGGAACACCTCGGCGACGTTCGTCACCTGGAGCAGCAACGCCACGGCCGAGGCCAGCACGAGCATGCCGAGCATCGCAGGATCGATGCTCGCTCGCAGCAGCCGGAGGCCGTCGGCGATACCCTCGGAACCGTCGCGGCTGTCGCTGTGCGCCCGAGCGCCGACGCGTCCGGAGCGAGCTACTGCGGCAAGGGCCCATGGCCAACCGGCGTACGGATACGCGGGCCGCGACGATCATCATCGGCCGACGCGTCGCCGCCAGGTGCCGGTAGCGCTCCCGCCCGAGGTCGAGCAGCCCACTCGAGGGACCGCCGCAGTCCGAGGGCACCAGCCGCACAGCGTGGTCGCGGATCGGCGGCGACTGGCTGTTGACGCCCGGGGCAGCTGTGCCGCACCGACCATGGCGGGCACCCGCGCGTCGAGAACCGGGCTCACCACCGAGAAGGCCACGGCGAGGACGGCCACCCCGGCGAGCCGGAGCCTCCCTTTCGGGCAATTATCGGCGGCCGAACGGCAATTACCTCACAAAGAATTCACGCCGGGCTTCACCGTCGCCACACCTGCCGCGGAATAGTGTTCCTTTCCCCACCTGAATTGGCCCTGGAAAGGAATGCATTCCCATGCGCACTCGCCTGCTCGGACTTGCCGCCGCCAGCGGAATTGCCGTCGCCGTCTCGAGCCTCGCGCTCGCACCCGCCGCGATCGCCGACCCCACGCCCAGCCCCACCGCCTCCCCGGAGCCCACGCCCACCGCGTCGCCGACCGGGGCACCCGTCCCCAAGCCGCCGGCCGTGCCGCCGGGGAAGACGAAGGCCGATCCGGTCGACGTCAGCATCAAGACGACCGCCAAGGTCTACACCGAGATTCCGCCGATGACGATCGTGAAGTTCCGGGTGCACAGCGACAAGCCCGTCGCCAGCTACCGCGTCAAGGTCAAGACCGGCTGGGACGCTGGTTACGCCGCACCGCCGAACCACCCCGGCTGGGAGTGCGACGGCGAGTTCAGCGAGTACGACTGCCGCTGGACCGGCGAAGCGACCACGGAGCCTGGCGAGATCTCGCTCGCCCTCAACTCCCCCGACGCCACCAGCCACGTCCGCGGCATCGTCAGCACGACCGAGCCGGACTCGAACGTCGCGAACAACTCCGACCAGGCCAAGGTCGTCGTCAAGGCGGACGAGCCGGAGCAGCCGCCGGCCAAGCCGGGCACGATCGCCGGCCGGGTCTGGCACGACGCGAACAGCAACGGCCGCCAGGACAAGGGCGAGAAGGGCGTGGCCGGCGCGCGCGTCGTCATCAACGTCGCGGACGGCATGAAGGTCAAGATCGTCAAGCGCATCACCACCGGCGCGGACGGCCGTTACTCGGCGACGAAGCTCCCCGCCGGCGAGAGCCGGTACGGCGTGTCCATCGCGACTCCGGCTGGCAAGAAGTGGGCGTTCACGGAGCTGGGCGTCGGCGCCGAGCAGGGCGACTCCGACGTCCGCCCGGTCGAGTCCGACGAGGTGTTAGACAGCTGGTTCGGCAAGGGAGCGACAGTCGGGTTCCACAACCGCACCGACGTCTTCGCCGGCAAGACGACCGTCATCGACGCGGGCCTCACGCTGCCCGCCTCGTCCGGCAACGGCGGCGGCACCGACAATGACGACGACGACACGCTGCCCAAGACCGGCGCCGCGCTCGGCGGCCTGCTCGGAGCTGGCGCGCTGCTCGTCGGCGGCGGCATCGCGCTGACCGTCATGGCCCGCCGGCGTCGCGCGGTCCTGTAGAACCGCGCAGCCAGGCCCGCCGGTGCCACCGCTGACCTCTCGCGCGGCCCGGCTGATAAGGCAGCCCCGCACCCCGGACCGGTGCGGGGCTGCCGCGTTACCAGGTGGCCGCGTTATCAGGTAGCCAGGAGCGGACTCGCGGCGTAGCCTCTCCGCTCTGTGCGCAGCTCAAGCGCACCCCGTCGAAGCCGGGCGGACCGGAGCGCACGTCGCGCCGGGCCTAGGGCAGTGGGCCGTCACCGACACTGCCGAGGAGAGTCGTGCCCCCCGACCTTGCCACCGAACTCACCCGCGAAGCCGACCATCTCGCCGCGTCGCGCGTGGCGCTGCACGCGATGCGGGAACACACCGCCGCGCTGCTCGACTCCACCGTCGCCGGCGACCCGTTCTCCGCCGAGGCTCTCGCCAGGACGCTGTACCGGCGGATGGAGCAGCTCCTCGACGACGGCACGACGCCGCTGTTCTTCGGCCGGATCGACCACGCCACAGCCAGTCGCTACCCGGACGAGACGTTCTACGTGGGCCGCCGCCACGTCGCCGACGCCGCGGGCGAGCCGATGGTGGTCGACTGGCGTGCACCTGTCTCGACCTCGTTCTACCGCGCGAACGCGGCCGATCCGATGGGTCTGTTGCGGCGGCGCCGGTTCGGGTTCGTCGGCGGCCGGCTCACGTCGTTCGAGGACGAGCGCCTGGCGCGCGGCGAGGAGTCGGGCACCAGCAGCCGGATCCTGACCGACGAGATCGAGCGGCCGCGCGTCGGTCCGATGCGCGACATCGTGGCCACGATCCAGCCCGACCAGGACGAGCTGGTCCGCGCCGATCTCGACGAGGACATCTGCATCCAGGGCGCTCCCGGTACGGGGAAGACGGCGGTTGGGCTACACCGCGCGGCGTACCTGCTGTTCGCGCACCGCGAGAGGCTGCGACGGACCGGGGTGCTGGTCGTCGGACCGAACCGCGCGTTCCTCGGATACATCGCGCAGGTGCTGCCCGCGCTGGGCGAGGTGGACGTCACCCAGGTCACGGCGGACGAGTTGGTCGGCACGGTTCGGATCAGGGCAATCGACACCCCGGCGGCCGCCCGGGTGAAGGGCGACGCGCGGATGGCCGAGGTGCTGCGGCGCGCGCTGCGGGCCAGGATCAGCCGCCCGGTGGAGACGCTGGTGGTGCCGGACGGAGCATCCCGGCTGCGGCTCGGCGTCGCCGAACTGACCAGGCTCGTGGACGACGTCCGGCGCGAGAACCTGCCGTACGCGGTCGGCCGGGAGCGGGTGTGCATGCGCGTGGCCGACCGGCTGCGCCGCCAGCTGGAGGAGCGTGGCGAGTCGCCGCCCGACCGCTGGGTGCAGCGGCTGGCGCGGTCCAAACCCGTGAAGGCGTTCGCCGAGACGGTGTGGCCGGCGGTCGACCCGCCGACGCTGGTGGCCGAGGTGCTCACCACACCCTCCACGGACCTGCTCACTTCGGACGAGCAGGCGGCGATCCGGTGGGCGACCAGGCCGCGTAGTCCGCGGTGGACCGCCGCCGACGCGGTGCTCATCGACGAGGCCGCCGGGCTGCTCGACCGGCACCCCGGGTTCGGCCACGTGATCGTGGACGAGGCGCAGGACCTCTCTCCGATGCAGAGCCGGGCGATCGCCAGGCGCTGCACGCACGGGTCCATGACCGTCCTTGGCGACCTGGCTCAGGGCACGTCCGTGTCGGCGACGGACAGCTGGGCCACGACACTCGCCCACCTCGGCAAGCCAGAGGCGCGGATCGTGCCGCTCACCACCGGGTACCGCGTGCCCGCCGAGATCGTGGCGCTTGCCAACCGGCTGCTGCCCGAACTGGCCAGCGGTGTGGCGCCGGCCGTGTCGATCCGGCGCGCCGCGGGGTCGCTGGTCGTGCGGCCGGACGGGTCCGGCGAGGCCGTCAAGGCAGCCGTCGACGAGGCGCTGAGCGTCGAGGGATCCGTGGCTGTAATCGCCGCCGACTCCGACGTGGACAGGCTCGTCGCCAGCCTGGGGGCGTCGCGACTCGCCGATGTCGTCACGGAGGAGTCACCACGCGTGACGGTGGTGCCGGCCAGCCTCGCGAAGGGGCTGGAGTACGACCAGGTGATCGTCGTGGAGCCGGCCGACATCGTGGCCGCGGAGCCACGCGGATTGCACCGCCTCTACGTGGTGCTTACCCGCGCGGTCTCCCGGCTGGTGGTGCTGCACTCCCGGCCGCTGCCGGCTGCGCTACTTCACTAGCGGTTCGAGCTCGTCCTCGGCGGCGCTGCCCAGGTAGAGGGTCTCGCCGTGCGCGTCGGTGACCTCGATCTCGTAACCCTTGGGGTAGACCTCGAGCACGGCTGCGCCGCTTCCGGCCGGGATCGCGTACTCGGGCAGTCCGAACTTGAGCCGGACCGCGTCGAACTGAGCAAACTGGGACACCTGCGTCTTCTTTCAGCTCCGTGGTGCGATCGTGGACCTGTGTCAACGATCGCACCACGACGCTAGTTCGGCCACACCGTTGCGGCCGGCGTGTCGACGGTCAGGACGCGTCCGAGCCCGTGCGCGGCGACGAATGACGGCTGCGGCAGGTAGTTGCGGTCGAGGAAGAACGCGCGATTGACGTCGCTCACCGTGACCGCGGCGAGGTTGTCCGCCACCGCGGGCACCCGGAGGACGGACATCTCGGCGATATCGGCCTGCGTGGTGCCGGCGGGCAGCTCGATCGTCGTCGCGGCCGGGTCGTCGCGGGCGATCGCCCAGCCTGCGCGGGCGTGGTCCGACCGGTAGACCAAATCGTTATGCAGGCGTACCAGCACGGCCACGCTCGGCGCCGAGCCGGGAGCCATGGCGGTGTCCTTGTCGACCTCGACGTAGAGGTAGGTGCGCTGGTCGCCGACCGCCGGTGTGGCCGGGTCGGACGGGTTCTCGATCTTGCCCTCGCGCACCAGCTCCTCCGCCATCACCGGGTACGTCCACGGGTTGGCATCCATCAGGTACTCACGCGCCCGGCGGTCCGGCCGCGCCTGGTCGGAGGCGAGGAAGAACCGCATCGGAGCGGCGCCCTGGTCGCACACGGTGTTGTTGATCGTGCAGGTGCGCAGGATCGGGTGGTCGCCGTCGTACGCGCCGGTGAACGGCAGGGTGGCGTGGCCGGGGCCGTGGAAGTACGGCGTCCCGATCCGGTTTCCGGCGGCGTCGACGTCGACGGCGTAGATCCACTCGATGTCGGTGGTCCGGCCCCAGCGGGCCATCAGCGCGGGGCTGTCGGTGCCGCCGTCCTCGTTGCTCCAGATGACCGAGTAGACGATCCGGCGGACGCCCGGCGTCGGCGTGGTCTGCACCTCGTGCCAGGCCAGGAGCGGCGTGTCGGTGACGGCGTTCTCGAACGGCCCGGTCAGCGTCCGGCCGAGCAGCACCGGCGCGTGCCGGCGCACCGTGTTGTTCGCACCGCCGACGCTTACCCGAACGTGCCGCAGATCGACCCGGTACGCGCCGACCGGGGTGCGGTCCTCGGCGAAACGGAACCGGATCCGGTGGAACCCGCGGGTGAGGCGTCCCAGCGCGAGGGAGCGCGGCGTGCGGCGGGAACTGGTCACGACGAGATCGGTGACGTACCGGCCGTCGACATCGACCGACAGCACGGCCGACTCGCGACCGGGCTGCGCCCAGGAGACACCCGGCGCGGCGGCGGTGAGGTCGAGTGCCGCCTCGCCGGTACGGGTGGTGAGCACAGGCAGTGTGACGGGGCGGTGTCCCCGCTCGACGGTGAGCACCCGTTCTGGAGCCGCGACGGCGGGCGTTGGAGCTAACAGGAGCACGGCGGCGAGGAGGGCGGCTACGACGCGCATGGCGGTGGTCCCCTTTCCTGCGATTCACCCGTCACAGGGGATCCTCAGGAGAGCAGAGTTAACGCAAACCACCCCGTAGTGCGACCACTGAGCGAACTCGATCCGCCTGGGCAGACTTGATCCGCTCAAGTGTCGGGGTTTTGGCTGCTTCGGCCGCCCGGACCTTTGCGTTTGACTCGTTCGAGGATCGCTGGGTGGCGATGGGGTTCCGGCGGGTTGATCGTGATCAGCAGTTCTTGATGCCCCGGACATGCGGGACTGCTTCCCGCCGATCACCTGGTCTGGTTTCTCCTCGACGTGGTCGAGGGTCTGGACCTGGACGCGTTCCGCGCCCGGCACCGCCTAGGACTCTGCTGAACAACCCCGCATGTCGCGCTGATCGCGCGGCGTGGTCGGAGATGGCGGGGTGCAGGGGTCTTCGCGGGTTGATCGGCAGTTGCTGGACGCGGCCGCGTTGGTGGGGCATCTGGTGCCGGCGGGCAGTGTGTACGCGTTCCTGGCCGAGCATCGCGGGGAGGTGTTCCCGGACGGGATGTTCGCGGATCTGTTCGTCCGCGCGGCGGCCGGCCGTCGGTGCCGGCCGAGGTGATCGCCTCGGTGCTGGTGTTGCAGACGTTGCAGGACCTCTCGGACCGGGAGACGATGGAGGCGGTGCGCTGCGATCTGCGGTGGAAGGTGGCGTGCGGGCTGCCGATCGACCATGAGGGGTTCCACCCGACGACGTTGACGGTGTGGCGGCAGCCGGCTGCGCGCCTCGGACCGCCCGGAGCGGATCTTCGAAGCGGTCCGCGCGGTGATCGCCGCAGACCGGGGTGCTGACGGGCAAGACCCGGCGGGCGTTGGACTCGGTCGGTGCTTCGATGACGCGGTCGCCACCCAGGACACGGTCACCCAGCTGATCGCGGCGGTGCGGCGGGTCCGCCGGGAGGTGCCCGGCGCCGCCGAGCTGATCGCGCGCGGTGCCACGCCCATGACTGGGACGATCCGGGCAAGCCGCGCATCGCCTGGGACGACAAGGCCGCCCGCGACGCGCTGGTGTCGGCGCTGGTCAACGACGCGCAACACGGATCGTGGACGCGCTGCGCCGGAACGCCGATCTGGACGAGCCAGGCCGCGCAGGCGGTGGCGTTGCTGGCGTTGGTCGCCGGGCAGGACGTCGAGCCGGCCGAGGGCTCCGACGGCACCGACGGGCGGTGGCGCATCGCCCGCCGGGTCGCCGCGGACCGGGTGATCTCCACCGTCGACCCGCAGGCCCGGCACGTGCACAAGACCGTCCACCACCGCCAGGACGGCTTCAAGGGCCACGTCGCGGTCGAGCCGGACACCGGGCTGTTCACCGCCGGCGAGCTCACCAAGGCCGCCGGCGAGGACAACCACGAAGCCGTCGTCGGGCTGGCCCTGCTCGACGACGACCTCGAACGACGCCGAGCGACCGGACGGCCTCGAGGTGCTCGGCGACACGGCCTACGGCACCGGCGAGGCCCGCGCCGCGCTGGCCGAGGCCGGGCACACCGCGATCATCAAACCCGTGCCGCTGCGCCCGGCCGTCGCCGGCGGGTTCACCCTCGACGACTTCACCGTCGACGAGACCGCCGGCACCGTCACCTGCCCGAACGGTATCACCCGGCCGATCACCGCGAACCGCAACGTCACCTTCGGCGTCGCCTGCCGCGGCTGCCCGCTGCGGGCAGCGGTGCACCACCGCCAAAGACCGGCCGCATCGCTGAGCCTGCACCCCCACGACGCGCTGCTGCGCGCACGCCCGCCGCGACTGGGCCACCGACGACGACCTGCGCGCCACCTACCGCCAGCACCGGCCCATGGTCGAACGCTCCATCGCCTGGCTCATCGGCCCGAAAGGCCGCTGCCGCCAACTGCGCTACCGCGGCGTCACCGCCAACAACTGGTGGCTGCACACCCGCATGGCCGCCCTCAACCTCCGCCGCCTGCTCAACCTCCGCGACGCGGCGATCGAGCGCCAGCCACGAGGTGGACTGGTTCCGGCGAGCAGGCGCGGCGGATCACCGCGGAGGCGGCGGCCGTCGATGCCGAGCGAGGACGCCGAGTTCGGTGCGGATCGCTGCGGTGATGAGGTGCCGCCGCGAGCTGCGCGATCCGGCCGGCCGCAAGGCCCGGATCGCGCAGATCCTGGCGGAGCTGGAGGCCGAGCAGGCCGCGGCCGAGGCTGCTGCCGCCGAGGAGGCCGCGGCCGCCGAGGAGCACCTGGCGCGGCTGGCGACCGAGCCGGTGCCCGGGCGGGATCCGGCCGGGGTCGGATCCGGTCGCGGCGGCCCGGGTCCGGTTGGCGCGGGAGTTGGCCGGCAGGCGGGCCGAGATCGAGGCCTACGCCGCGCGGCTGGCCGCCGCCAAGGCCGAAGGCAGGCGATCGCCGGGGCGTCCGGTGCTCGACCCGCTCGGCGGCAAACGGGTCAAGGCGGCGCTGGCCGCGCTGGAACGGGTCTGCGCCAAAGCCACCGCTACCGGCAACGCCGGCACAGACGGCACGGCCACGGTGCGCAAGGTGCAGCGGAATCTGACCGATCCGGACTCGCGGATCCTGCCCACTCGGGCCGGCTGGGTCCAGGGCTACAACGCCCAACTCGCGGTCTCGGCGGACCACCTGATCCTGGCGCCGGAACTAACCAACACCCCCAGCGACAGCGGACAGCTCGCTGCCCATGCTGCAAGCGGGTCGAGCGGGCCGCCGAGCTGATCAACACCGAACGCGCGGCGGTGCGGGCCGAGCCGGAGAAGCTGGGCACCGCCCTGGCCGATGCCGGGTACTGCACCGAGGAGAACCTGACCGCACCAGGTCCGGACCGGCTGATCGCGACCGGGAAAAGCCATCGTCTCATCGCCGAGGCCCGCACCAACCCCGCCACCGGCACGCCGCCGGCCGACGCCACCCCCATCGAGGCGATGCGGCACCGGCTCCGCACCCCCGACGGCGCCGCGCTCTACAAGAAACGCGGCGCCACCGTCGAACCCGTCAACGGACACCTCAAGGACCGGATCGGGCTACGCCGATTCAGCCTGCGCGGACTACACGCCTGCCGAGGCGAACTCACCCTCGCCGCCGCCGTGCACAACCTGCGGCGACTGTTCACCTACCACCAGCGCGCTCACCGCCCAAACAGCGTGACAGGCAGAGACCGCGGCCCCTGCCCACCACAGACGCCCAACGGTGGAACCCGTCGCCTGTCACCGAATCCCAAAACGCAACAGGCTCCGGTTTGGGCACCACTACCGGAACAGTCCGGTTCGGGTGCCGCGGGCGGCGGGCGGGGCGTTACTTCGCGGGCGGCGCTTCCTCGTCGTCGCCGCGCAGGGTGGCGCGGAGCTTGTCCTTCTCTGCCTTGCGCCGCGCCAACCGCTGGTCGATCTGGACGCTCCACTTGTTCCGGACGGGCCGCAGCAGGATGTACGAGATCGGCGCCGACGCCAGCAGCGACACGATCACCAGCAACCAGGACCGCAGCCCGACGAAGTACAGGATGCCGGCGACGATCGCGAAGCACGCGAACCGGCCGAGCGTGTAGAGGATCGCGGGGTTCATGACCACATCGGCTGGGGCTCGGCGCGGCGCTCGGCCAGCGAGATCGGACCGTCGTACTCGCGGACGACCTCGTACCGCGTGTTCCGCTCGACGGGCGTGAAGCCGGCGTCGCGGATCAGCTGCAACAGGTCGTCGCGGGTCATCTTGTCGGGCGTGCCGTACGTAGTCGGCGTCGTGGGTGATCTTGTACTCGACCACCGAGCCGTCCAGGTCGTCGGCGCCGAAGTTGAGCGAGAGCTGCCCGACCGAGAGGCCGTGCATCACCCAGAAGCACTTGACGTGCGGGACGTTGTCGAAGAGCAGCCGCGACACCGCGAACGTCTTGAGCGACTCGGCGGGCGTGGCCATCTGCGTGCGGGCCTGGAGCTGGTTGCGCACCACGCCGTCGGCGGAGTCGACGAAGTCGTGCTGGTAGCGCAGGGGGATGAAGACCTGGAACCCGCCGGTCTCGTCCTGCAGCTCACGCAGGCGCAGCACGTGGTCGACCCGGTGCCGCGGCTCCTCGATGTGGCCGTACAGCATCGTGCACGGGGTCTTGAGGCCCTTGGAGTGCGCGAGCCGGTGGATGCGCGACCAGTCCTCCCAGTGGGTGGCGTGGTCGACGATCTGCTGGCGGATCTCCCAGTCGAAGATCTCGGCGCCGCCGCCGGTCAGCGACTCCAGGCCGGCGTCGATCAGCTCGTCGAGGATCTCGTCGGCGGGCAGGCCGGAGATCTTCTCGAACCAGTGGATCTCGGTGGCCGTGAACGCCTTCAGCGAGACGTTCGGCAGCACCTTCTTCAGCTCGCGCAGCGACCGCGGGTAGTAGCGCCAGGGCAGCGTGGGGTGGAGCCCGTTGACGATGTGCAGCTCGGTGATCCCATCCGGCTCCATCGCCTTGGCGAGCCGGACCGCCTCCTCGATGCGCATCGTGTACGCGTCCTTCTCGCCCGGCTTGCGCTGGAACGAGCAGTACTTGCAGGACGCGGAGCAGACGTTCGTCATGTTCAGGTGCCGGTTGACGTTGAACATCACCCGGTCGCCGTTCTTCCGCGTACGCACGTGATGGGCGAGGCCGCCGAGCCAGGCGAGGTCGTCGCATCCGTAGAGCGCGACACCGTCGTCGTAGCTGAGCCGCTCGCCGGCGCGCACCTTCTGCTCGATCTCGCGCTTGAGCCCGCTGTCCATGCCGACCAGCGTACGCGGGGCCATCTCGGCCGAACGGCTGCCCCATAGGGAAGAACGGCCTGAATTCCCGATCTGCGCGATCGAGCACTGGGTGATGCGAACCTGGTCATAAGGTGGCACCATCATGCGCGGGACGGCGCACGAGGGGTTCGCCGCCCACGGGGGTGTACTGACAATGGACAGCGTTGGTCAGCTGGCTCCGGAGCCGGCCGACAAACGGCGCCTGCGGGTAACGACACGGTTACTCGTGGCTGCGGCGTTTGCCGTCGGCGGGATCAGCCTGCCCACGTTTGCCGCAGCAGCACCGCCGCCCACCCCACCGAGCCGCGGCTCCATCCCGCTCTCCACCGGCCACCTGCCGCTGCCCAGTACGGGCATTCCCGGCCAGCCCGGGCCCGGCGCCATCCCGGCCCCGCCCGTCAGCAGCGACCCGGTCGTCCAGCAGATCAGCCAGCAGCAGACCGCACTCGCGCAGCTCGGCGAGCGGTTCAACGCGGCCGGTGAGGAGCTCGTCCCGCTCACCACCCACCGCGCCCAGGCGGCCGTCGCGCTGGAGGAGGCCACCCTCAGGCTGGCCGAGAAGCAGCAGGCCGCCGACGAGTGGGCGCGCTCCACCTACATCGAGGCGGCCGGCCACCCGAACGGCCTGCCGACCAGCAGCACGCTCCCCGGGCGCGGCACTCTCCCCGGCACCCGCATCGTCGACACCCCTCTCACCGAGCTCGCCGCCGCCCAGGCCGCATACGACGAGGCCCTCGCCGCGAACGCCGCCGCCACGACCGCCGAGCTGACCAAGCAGACCGAGGTCGACGCCCTGCGGCAGCAGCTCGACGCGCAGAACGCCGCGCTCACCGCTATCCGCAACCAGCACGCCTCGGCCGTCACCGCCGACCAGCAGCGCCGCGACGCGCAGAACAACGCGATCAGCGCCCAGTACCTGCGCGACGCCGCCGGCTACGCCAACCCCAAGGCGCTCAAGGCGCTGCAGTACGCGCTCGCCCAGCTCGGCAAGCCCTACGAGTGGGGCGCCGAGGGGCCGAACACGTTCGACTGCTCGGGTCTGGTCCAAGCGGCGTACGGACACGCCGGGGTGAAGCTCCCGCGCACCGCGCGCCCGCAGTACCGCGCCACCCGCGTCCAGTCGATCTCGTCGCTGCTCCCCGGCGACCTGCTCTTCTTCGCCACGAGCAAGAGCGACTGGAACACGATCCACCACGTCGCGATCTACCTGGGCAAGGGCAAGATGCTGCACGCGCCCACCACCAATGACGTCGTGAGGATCGCGCCGATCTGGTGGGAGGAGTTCTTCGCGGCGACGCGCGTCGTCGAGGGCGTCAACGTGCCGCCGACGCCGCCGAAGCCCAACCCCGGCCCGAAGCCGAGCCCGACGCCGGGTCCGAAGCCCACGCCGTCGCCCAAGCCGACGCCGAGCCCCACCGGCAGCCCCACGCCGAGCCCGACCGGCAGCCCCACGCCGTCGCCGACCCCGTCGCCAAGCTGCTCGCCCACGCCGACGCCGACGCCAAGCCCCTCGACGCCGAGCCAGACTCCGTCCGGCGGCGAGAGTCCGAGCGGTTCGCCGCCGCCCGGTAGCGACGGTCAGGGTGCGGCGGCCAACTGTCCTTGATGCTGCACGGCGCGTCCCTGATACGGCTCCGGACAAACGTGCCTGAGTAGGCACGGGAGGTGCCTTTAGGCCTACCCGGGCGTCTGGTCCGGGCAAGGCCTCGCCAGGGGACCGTGGGCGGTATGACAGCCATCGCCACAGTCCCGAGCGCCGCGCTCCCGGTTGAACCGGGTGGCGAGGCCACGTACGAACTGGCCATCCGCAACACCGGATCGGTCGTGGACTCGTTCACGGTGCAGCCCCTCGGTGTGGCCGCGCCGTGGACGGTCGTCGACCCCGCCGAGCTGCCGCTCTTCCCCGGCGCCGAAGGGTCCGTCACGCTGCGGTTCCGGCCGCCCCGAACGTCGTCGACCGTCGCCGGCCTGGTGCCGTGGGCCGTGCGGATCACGTCCCGCGAGAACCCGGCCTGGACGTGGGTCGAGGAGGGCATGCTCGACGTCGCCCCGTTCTCCGAGGTCGCGGCCGAACTGTCGCCGCAGACGTCGCGGTCGCGCGGCCGCCGCGCAGGCAAGCACCAGCTCGCCCTGGACAACCGGGGCAACGTCCCGGTCGACGTGCGCCTGTTCGGCGGTGACGACGACGGCAACGTGACCGTCGACATCCGCCCGCCGGTGCTGACGCTGCAGCCGGGTACCGCCCACATCGCGCCGGTCAGGGTGCGAGCGAAGCGGCGGTTCTGGCGCGGCCCGGCGAAGAGCCACCCGTACCGGATCGCGGTCGACCACGGCGACGGCAACCCGCAGGTGCTGCCGGCCACGCTGCTGCAGGAGACGGTGGTACCGGGCTGGCTCGTGAAGGCCCTGGTCCTGCTGCTCCTGGCGGCCTTGCTGCTGGCCGGGCTGTGGCGCACGGTGCTCAAGCCGACGATCAACGACGCCGCCCGCGCGGTCGCCGAGGAGAAGGCCGCCGAGGTCGCGAAGAAGGAGGCCGACGCGGCCACCAAGGCAGCGTTGGCCGCCGCCGGAGGCGCCCAGCCGCAGCCCCAGCCGTCGGCGCCCGGCACGCCGAAGCCCGCGACCCCGCCGCCGAGCAAGCCTCCCGCGCCGCCTGCCTCACCGGCCCCGCCCGGGCCGATCGACCCGCTCGGCGACCCGGTCTCGTTCCGCATCGCCACGACGGCCGGGGACCAGGACATCAGCCGCGTGCTCAGCGACGACAAGATCGTGTCGATCACCGACCTGTTCTTCCAGAACCCCGACGGTGACGCCGGCCGGCTGGAGGTCTTCAAGGACGGCCAGCTCATCTACAGCACGCGCCTCAACAACTGGCGCGACCTCGACCAGCACGCGAACGCTCCGTACGAGGTCAAGCCCGGCGACCAGATCCGCACCAAGGTGACCTGCGAGAACAAGCCGGTCCCGCCGGCCGCCGCCGCCAAGCCGTGCACGCCCGCCGTGACCCTGGTCGGGTACGCCCGCAAGCCGGCGCAATGAGCGAGCGGAGCGAGCGAATCGGTCGGTACAGCGCCGCCGCGAATGCGGCCGCCGAGCGAAGCGAGGTGTGCCCATGAGCACCACGCGGATAGCGCGTAAAGGGGGTGCGCTGTCAGTGGTGCTGGTGGCGCTCGGCGCGGTTCTCACCGCGCCGGGCGTCGCCGCCGCCGCTCCCCCGACGATCTCCGTGACCCCGACCTGCGGCCCGGCGACCGTCACGCTCCAGGTGTCCGCGGACGGCGTGCCGCGCAACCAGGACCTGTTCGTCATCGCCAGGCGGCCCAACGGCGACACCGTCGGGTACAAGAGCTCGTTCGGCGACTCCGCCGGCCGCCTCAGCGACACGATCGCCATCACCGCCGGGCGTGCCCCCGGAGCCTGGGTGTCGGTCAACACCTACGGGTCGCCGGGCGCCGAGCTCGCCCGCACCTGGTACCACGTCCAGTGCGCGCAGTTCATCGCCACTCCGACGGCCCTGGTCGAGCGCTCCGGCCCGCAGGACTTCGGCGTGACACTGACCGGGTTCCAGCCGGACACGCCCGTGGAGCTCAGCCTGCCGGACCAGCCGCCGGTGTCCGTGACGACCGACAAGGCCGGCAACGTCAGCCGAACCGTCACGTTCCCCCGGCAGCCCGCGTGCGGTCGCAGCGTGCTCACCGCACGCCAGGTCACGAGCGACCCGGACCCGCCCGCGCCGGACATCGAGCTGACGTTCAGTGGCGGGGGCGCGGGCGCGGCGGCGCTTCCGTCCGAGCCGCGCGTGTTGACCGTGGGCGTCGTCGTCTTCTGTCCGCGGCTCACCGTGACGCCGAACTCGTTCACCGACTCCGCACTTCCCGGCACGGCCGACGTTACCGGCACGGGCTGGGTGCCGCTGCGGCCCGTCGAGCTGCTGCTCGACGGCAAGCCTCTGGCGACCGTGACCACGGACCGCGCGACCGGCTCGTTCACCGGTCCGCAGAAGCTGCCCCGCCTGGGGTGCGGCGCGCACCGGCTCGAAGCGCGCCAGGTGAACAGGGAGCTGACCCTGACGCAGACGGCGGCTGTGACCGTCACCTGCACGCCCGCATTCCTCGCCGTGAATCCGGCCGTGACGCCGGCCGCCATGGTCACCACCGCCGCCGGCGCCGGCTTCACCCCCGGCCGCATGGTGAAGCTGGAGTGGCAGGACCTCGAAGGACGCCCGCTCGGCGATGCCGGCAACGTACAGGTCGGTCCAGGCGGCACGTTCCTCCAGGCGTGCCTGGTACTGCCGAACAGCCTGCTCGGCACGCGCCGGCTGCGCGCGGTCGAAGTGGTCGCGCCCGGTGATCCGGTGAGCGCCCGCACGGGCGCTGCCGACCTGCTCGTCGTGCCCAGCGCGATGGAGCGCGGCCGCGATCAATTCCTGGAGCGAGGATGACATCCTCCCGACCCAAGGATCGGGATTCCAACTATGCGACCTGTGGAGGTGCGTGTTGAGGTTCGCGGTTCACCGGCCCAGCCAACGCCGTACCTCCCCGCACGGCGTGTCCCGCCGCGATGTTGAGTGCCGCGTTCAGGTCTGCGTTGAGCACGAGAGCGCAGGCCTGGCACCGGAACATCGCTTGGCTCTTGCGATTGTCCGGCGCGGAGTGCCCGCACCTGCTGCAACGCTGACTCGTGTACGCGGGCGTGACCTTCTCCACACGGCCGGGCGCCTTGTCTTCAAGGCGACGGACGAGCATCCCCCAGCCGGAGGAGAGAATGCCTCGGTTCAACCCAGCTTTCTGCCGGACGTTCCGACCCGGCTCGGCGCTCGTACCGCGCGTCGAGCGGGTCATGTCCTTTACTCGCAAATCCTCTACCCGGATAAGGTCAAACCGGCGAGCCAGGCCCGTGCTGGTCTTCTCGACCCAGTCCTTGCGCCGGTCAGCATCGCGGGCCCGCAGGCGCGCGATCACGGCGGAAAGCTTGGCTCGCCGCGCCGAGCCGCGCCGGGCACGGGCCAGCTTCCTCTGCAGTACACGCAACCGGGCCCAGTCTGGCCTGGGGCAGTGCAGCAGTTCCCCGGTCGACAGCGCTGCCGATACAGCGACACCTCGGTCTACGCCGACCACCTTCCCCGTGCAGGGAGCCGGAATCGGTTTAGGCACTACCGCGAAAGCGATGTGCCAGCGGCCCGCCGAATCACGGGTCACCCGGTAGGACTTCGCGTCACCCACGGTGCGAGTGCGTCGGTATCGCACCCAGCCGACCTTCGGGATCAGTGCTTCGGCCCACCGACGGTTGATGACGCGTGTTCGGCGTGCCTGGCCGCCGACTATCTGAAAGCCTTCGTGCCGTCCCGCCCTGCGCCACGTCGGGCGACGGTGTGTGCCAGCGAAGAAGTCCCGCCAGGCGCGATCAGCATCTCGCAGCGCCTGCTGCTGCACGGTCACCGAACCAGCCGCAAGCCAGCGAACGGCAGCGCGCGCCTCGGTCAACTGGCGGCCCTGCTCTGCGTAGTTCGGCGCACGACTTCGGCGTGCCCGCCCGTACCAGCCGCGCTGTTCCAAAGCCAGATTCCATACATAGCGAGCATGCGCGCAGTGCTCGATCAGCACTGCCTCCTGCGCGGGCGCTGGATAGAGCCGGAACCTGGCCACGTAGAAACGATAGCAAAGGTTCATTCAAATAATGGCCATCTGGAAGTAGTACCTCGTCGTCATCGCGCTGGGGCTTGCTCTCGGCGTCGCGCCGGCGAGTGCCAGCGCCGACACCGCGAGAGCCGGCGCTTCCGCCCTCGGTGGGAGTGCGGCCCGTGCTAGGCCCGGTGCTGGCGCCGGTCCGCCGTCGGCGCTCCTCACAGCGGTGCGGCAGCGGACCGCCGAGTCGAGCGGCTCGGCGAGGCGCTCTCCGAGCACGACGCGACGCTCGCCGCCGCCCGCGCCGAGCTCGCCGGCCGCACCCAGCAGCTGGCCCTCGCCGAGCAGCAGCTCGCCGACGAGCAGCGGGCTGCCGGCGAGTGGGCGCGCAAGGCCTACATCGAGGCACGGGGCGTGCCGGACCCACTGCGGGCGCTCCCCCACCCTGCGACGATGCCCGAGGCCGGGCTGGATCTGGCCGCGGACACCGTCGAGAACGCGCGAAACGGGTACCTGGCCGCCGCCGCGGCCGAGCGACGCACCGCCGCCACCCGCGACAAGGTCCACGCGAAGTACACGGCTGAGGCCACGGCACTGGCCGAGCTGCAGGCACGCAATGCCGGTGAGCTCGCCGCCGCGCAGACCGCGCTGGAACTGCGGCGGCAGCAGGCGGGTGACGCGTTCCTCGCCGACGTGGGCGTACCGGCCGGCGCCGCGGCGCAGGCGGCGCTCCGCGCGGTCGCCTACGCCCTCGCGCAGCGCGGCAAGCCTTACGTCTGGGGCGCCGAGGGGCCGGACACGTTCGACTGCTCAGGGCTGGTCCAGGCCGCGTACGCGTCCGCCGGGATCTCGCTACCCCGCACCGCGCGGCCGCAGTGGCGCGCGACGCCGGGCGTGCCGACGTCCCAGATGATCCCGGGCGACCTGCTCTTCTTCGCCACCGATGCCAGCAACTGGGACTCCATCCATCACGTCGGGATCTACCTCGGCGACGGCCGGATGATCCACGCGCCGCAGTCCGGGGACGTCGTACGGATCGCTCCCGTGTGGTGGGAGGAGTTCTTCGGCGCGACCAGAGTGGTGCCGGCCATCGCCGGAGCGCAGCTGCCCGTCACGGTGCCGCCGAAGCCGGCGCCACAGCCTGGACCGAAGCCGACACCGAAACCTCTGCCGTCGACCCCGCCGACACCGCCCGCGCCGTCGACGCCCCGAGCCCGTCCACGTCCACGTCACCCAGCGCCTCGCCGTCCCCGTCCGTCTCGCCGTCGGCATCGCCGTCGGGCAGCCCGTTGCAGAACCCGTTCACGTCGTTGCGGCCTGTGATTGTGATCCCACTGCGCGAGAGGTACTGACCCGCGATGTATCAGATTCCCGACTTGAGCATCCCCTTTTCGTATGCCTGTGGCGCAGGCCACGGACATGCGCAGGGACCGGAAGGAGCGTTTGGACGCCGTGATCGCCACAATTCGTCGGCCGAGTCGGGCAGACTGTGAGGTACTCACAGCCTGTTACGACGACGGGACGCGAATGACGGTCGACCATGACGCCGCGGCGCTTCTTGCCCGAGCCAGGGACGGTGACCAGGCAGCCTGGAACACCCTCGTCGAGCAGTACACCGGTCTCATGTGGTCGGTCGCGCGGGCATTCCGGCTCGACACCGCCACTGCGGGTGACGCCATCCAGACGACGTGGCTCCGGCTGGTCGAGCACCTCGACCGCATCCAGGACCCGGAACGGCTCGGCGGCTGGCTCGCCACGACCGTCCGCCGCGAGTGCCTGCAGGTGCTGCGGCGGAACACCCGGGAGCGCATTGCTCCCGGCGGTGACGTCGGGCTCGACGCCATCGACACGGAGGCCGAACCACTCGACGCCGCGCTGCTGGCCGACGAGCGCGACGCGGCCCTCTGGCGGGCGTTCCGCGATATCCCGGATCGTTGCCAGCGGCTGCTCCGGGTGCTCATCGCGACCCCGCCGCCCAGCTACGAGCAGGTCGCGGCCGCACTCGACATCCCGATCGGCAGCATCGGACCGACCCGGGCACGCTGTCTCGCCCGGCTGCGCACGCTGCTGGAACCCACCGGCCTGCTGGACGCCCTCCCGGGCGTGCGGACCGCAAACGGAGGCGCGACATGACGCCGTACCCCGCTGACGCCGACTTCGCCGGCCCCGCCGAGGAGGCGCTCGCCGAAGAGCTGCGCCGGATCGCCATCGAGGCCGACCCCGTGCCTGACCTCGTGCTGGAGACCGCGCGCGCCGCCCTGTCGCTGCGGCGGCTCGACGCCGAGCTGGCCGAGATGGTCCACGACTCCGACATCGACGGCTTCGCGTCGGTGCGCGGCGCCGCCGATGACGCCGACGGCGACGTCCGCATGATCTCGTTCGAAGCGCCCGGCATGGTCATCTCCGCACAGATCAGCCGTAGCGAGGATGCGTGCTCGCTGCTGGGCCAGGTCGCCGGCGTCGAGCCCACCGCGGTCGCGCTCCAGACACCGCGCGAGGAGTACCAGGCCGAACTGGCCACCGCCGGCATGTTCCGGCTCGACACCGTGCCGGCCGGGCCGGTGCGCCTCGTGGTCGCCACCGCCACGCGTTCGGTCGTCGGCGACTGGATCACCGTTTGAGTTGTGGAGTTTCGAGGGTCTGCGGCGGCGCCGGACCCTCGAAACTCCACAAGTGAACGCCCCGGGGCCGTGGCCCCGGGGCGTTTTCGTCTGTCAGATGAGGCGGCTCAGATCAGGCCCTGGCGGAGCGCGAAGGCCACCGCGTGCGACCGGTTGCGCAGGTTCAACCGGGACGTGAGGTCGTGGATGGCGTTCTTGATGGTCCGCTCGGAGTAGGCCAGCTCGCGGGCGATCTCGGTGGTGCTGAAGCCGTCGGCGAGGAGCTGCAGGACGCTCAACTCGCGCTGGGTGAGGCCTCCGAAGGTGAGGCCGCGGGATATGCCGTGTGTGCGGCGGGGGTCGCCGACCTGGTGCAGCAGGCGGCCGAGCAGGTCGGGCGGGAGGGTGCCGTCGCCGTTCGAGGCGGCGCGGATGGCGGCGCTGAGCCGGTCGGGAGTGGCTTCGCGGCGCCGGACGATGCCCGACGCGCCGGCCTCGACGGCGGCCAGCACGGCGCGGCCGTCCAGCTCGCTCGCGACCAGCAGCACGCGGGACCGTCCGTTCCGGCGCACCGCACGTACAGTGCGAAGTCGTTCCTCGTCGACCTCGTCGGCGACGACGATCACTACATCCGGCTGCTGGTCGGTGCCGTTGGACGGGACCACCTCCAGCTCGGCGCGGAACCGGAGCTGGGAGGCGACGCCGGCTTCGGACACCGGGTCGGCAGCGAGGACCTGGACGCGAGTTCTGCCGGACATGACGTTCTCCTCGAATGCTGGTCGGCGTGCCCTCCCCATGGGGCACGGACACTGCACTGATGGGGCAACGAGCCTGGTGATACACCTGAGATCCGGACCACAAGTCAGGTAGGCGACAGTCGATGTCGGACGGCACCACGCCGTGTCACGCTGCACAGGTGGCAACCGATGCACCCACCACCTCCGCCGACACCGCATCCGTGGAGAGCGTGCTGGAGTGGCTGGGTCAAGACCCCGGCCGCGCGGTGACCACCGCGGACACGGTGATCGCGGCGGCTCGCGGGGCCGGGGACGCCGCCTCCGAGTCCGCCGCGTGGCGCGCGCGTGGCCTCGCTCATCGCGAGCTGAGCGACCTGGACGCCGCACTGTCCGATCTGCAGCAGGCGATCCAGGTCGCCGAGGCAGCGGGCGTACGCCAGGCCGCCGCCGAGGCCCGCATGAGCATTGTCAGCGTCCACGCGGAGAACGGTGACCTGGTCGCCGCGATCGCCGAGAGCGAGCGCGCATCCGCCGATCTGACCGGCGTTCCGGCCGCCCGGGCACGCGCGCAGCACGGCGCGCTCCTGAGCCGGTCCGGGCACTTCCCCGAGGCGATGGCCGCGTTCCGCGAGGCGCTTCCCGCCCTGCGTGCCGGCGGCGACCAGCTGTGGGAGGCCAAGGCGCTGAACAACCGCGGCATGGTCCGCATGTACCAGGGTGACCTGCGCGAGGGCGCCGACGACGTCGCGAGGGCCGAGGAGCTGTTCCTCGCGGCCGGCCACACGCTCTACGCCGCCGAGGCCTGCTGGAACCGCGGTTTCATCGCCGCCCGCCAGGGCGACGTGCCGCAGGCGCTCACCCACTTCGACACCTCGGAGACCCGGTTCGCCGCGCACGGACTGAACCCGCCCGAGATGCTGCTCGACCGCTGCGACGTCCTCCTGTCCGTCGGTCTGTACGCCGAGGCGCTCAGCAACGCCGGCCGGGCGCTCGCCGCCACGGCGGAGAACCGCGCGGCGCTGTGGGCCGACGCGCACCTCTCGTTCGCGCAGGCGGCGCTCGGCGCGGGACACCGCGATCGTGCCGCCGGCGCCGCGCGGAAGGCCGCCGAACTGTTCACGGCCCAGCACCGGCCGTCATGGGCAGCGCTGGCCCGGTACGTCCAGCTGCGGTGCGCCGAGGACACGATCGACGGGCTCGACGCCGTCCGCACGGCCGACGAGCTGGCGCGCGCCGGCTGGCGCACGCCCGAACTCGAGGCGCGCATCATCTCGGCCCGCATCGCACTCCGCGAGGGCGACCTCGCCACCGGGCGGGACCAGCTGCGGCAGGCGAGCACGGCCAAGCGGTCCGGGACGATGGGCGTCCGCGCCCGCGCCTGGCACGCCGATGCCCTGCTCCGCCTCGCCGACGGCGACCGCGCCGGCGCGAAGCACGCGCTCCTCGCGGGGCTGCGGGCGCTCGACGAGCACCGCGCCACACTGGGCGCCACCGAACTCCGCGTCCACACCGCCGTCCATGGCCAGGACCTCGCCGAGCTGGGGCTCGACCTGGCGCTGGCCGACGGCGATCCGGCCGAGGTCCTGCGCTGGGTCGAGCGGTGGCGCGCGGGCGCGACGCGGTGGCGGCCGGCGCGCCCACCGGACGACGCGATCCTCGCGGACCTCCTCGCCGAACTGCGGCGTATCGCGGCGAAGGAGCAGGCGGAGCGGCTCGACGGGCGGGATCCGGCCAAGCTCGCACGCCAGCGTCAGGCGCTGGAGCAGCAAGTCCTGGAGCGCACCCGCCGCTCGGTCGGTGAGGCCGGCCCGGCGGTGCCGACCCGCATCGACCCGGCCGCTTTCGGCGCCCGGACGCTCGTCGAGTACCTGGTCGCCGCCGACCGCGTGCGCGCGGTCACCGTCCGGGACGGCACCGTCGACCTTCACGACCTGGGCTCGGCGACGGACATGCAGCGCAACCTCGACCAGCTCCGGTTCGCACTCCGCACGCTCGCCATGGCACCGGTAGCCGCAGCGCGGGACACCGCACGGATGCTCTTCGACGTCCAGGCCCGCGCACTGGACGACCAGCTGCTCGGCCCGCTGGCGGCGGCGATCGGCGCCACCGAACTGGTGCTGGTGCCGTCCACCACCCTGCGCGACCTGCCGTGGGCGGCGCTGCCGACGTGCCTCGGCCGCCCGATCAGCGTCGTGCCGTCCGCGCTGCTGTGGCAGCAGGCCGCGCGCCGGCCGGTGACCGCTGGTGGGCGCGTATCGCTCGTCGCCGGCCCCGATCTTGACCACGCCGAAGCCGAGATCGCCCAGCTCGGGTACGCGGGCGCCACTGTCCTCGCCGGGCCGGACGCCACAGCGGCGGCGGTGCTGCGCGAGCTGGACGGCGCCCAGGTGGCCCACCTCGCCACCCACGGCACCGTCCGGGCCGACAACCCGTTCTTCTCTGCGCTGCACGTCGCCGACGGCCCGCTGACCGTGTTCGACCTTGAGCGGTTGCGGGTCGCGCCGGAACTCGTCGTCCTGCCGGCCTGCCAGTCCGGCGTCACCGTGGCGCGCGCCGGCGACGAGGTGCTCGGGCTGTCGGCGGCGCTGCTCGCGCTCGGCTCCCGGTGCCTGATCGCCACCACGGCACCCGTGCCGGACGCCGGCACGCGCGAGTTGATGACGCAGCTACACGAGCGGCTGCGCGCCGGCGAGGATCCGGCGCACGCGCTCGCCCACGCCCAGCGGCCGCTGCTCGCGGCGGCCGACCACGACACGTTCGCCGCGGCGGCCGCCTTCGCGTGCTACGGCGCCGGTTCTTAAGGTCGGAAGACCACGTCCACAGGCGGCAGGTACAGGCCGCCGAGGTCGGGGTGGCCGGGAACCGGCGTCAGCGACGCCAGCAGCTTGGTCGCTGCCGCCTTCGGCGTGATGCCATCCGACAACGCGATCGTCGCGATAGCCGCGGCGACCTGGGGCGCTGCGAACGACGTGCCGTCCCAGCGGGCCCACCCGGTGAACTCGATGTCGGGATCAGCACCGGAACCCGGCCACTTGCCCCCGACGTAGTACGAGTGGATGTCGACGCCCGGCGCGCAGGCGTCGACCCAGTCGCCATGGTTGGTGAAGGGCGCCGGTACCGGGTCGCCGTACCGGGTGTCCACCGCCGCCACCGCCACGACCTCGGGAAACGCCGCCGGCCAGAACGGATCGGTGCGGTTGTGATTGCCGGCCGCGGCGACGAACGCGACGTCCGGACCAGCCGCGTTCAGCGCGGCGAGCAGCCCGGGCGGCTCCATGTTGTCGTGCGTGTAACAGCCGAGCGACAGGTTCCGGACGCCAGCGCTGCTGCCGGCCACGCCGAGCGCGAGCGACGCGTCGTCGCCGTACCCGTGGGTGCCGAGCACCGCCTCGACGTCCAGCGCCGCGTCCGGCAGCAGCCGGTGAAGGATGCCGAGGATGAACGTGCCGTGGCCGGCGCCGGAGTCGAGCAGGCCGTCGTTGTCGTCGTCCCGCACGTCCAGGTCGCCGGTTACGTCGGTGAGCATGTGCGAACAGGTCCGGGTGGAGGTTCTGGGCGTCGTCGGCGATGCCCGTGTCGAGCACGGCGATCAGCGCCTGCCCGATCGACTGCTTGCCGCCGGTCAGCGGTAGCTCCACGGCCATGCGCGGCGCCCCACCACCACCCCAGGACGTGAACGGTTCGCTGCCGAGGAGGTGGTTCGGTCCGACGACCAGCTCGCGGTCGGTCGAGCGCCGGAGCCGCTCGACCGCGGCGGGCACGCTCTGGTCTTTGGGCAGGAGCCATTGACGCAGGTTCAGACCGGCACGCTCGAACCGGCGGTTGGCCCGCTGGTCCGGACGCGCCCTGCTGCGCTCCAGCTCGCGCCGCAGGTCGTTCTCGTCGGTGGCGGCCATCAGCAGTTGGCCGGCCATGTAGGCGTAGCCGCCGAACTCCTCCTCGATGAGGACCTTGCGCTGCCTGATAAGTCGTTTTAGGTCACGGCGGCGCTGCTCCACGTACGGATTCGCGTTCTCCGGGTCCTTGCGCATGCAGTTCCCTCCAGGGGCGGACCGGACGTGCCAGTCCTCATTGCACAGTGAGAAACTCCAGCTCCGCAAGTGACGTGGCCGAGCCTTTCTGACCCGCGTACACCGATACCACCCGGACCGTCGCCTGGTCGACGCGCTTGGCCGCCAGGTCGAACGTCTGGAACTCGGGCTTGTCCACCAGCGTGAGCTGCTTCCGCTGGACCTCCTGGCCGCGTTCGAGGTAGGTCACCTCGACGACGCGCGGGCGCGGCTGGAACGGGAAGTCCTTGCCTGCGGCCCCGCTGTGGACGCCCATCTTGGCCAGCTCGATCGGGCGGTCGAACGTGACCCTGATGACCGAGCCGGCCGCGGTCCCGGGGCGGCCGTCCGACCAGTAGCTGGTCGTGTTCCGGTCGATCAGTGCGCTCGCCGGGTGGTTCCTGGCGGCGTCCGACGCGGTGGCCTCCCTGGGCGTGACATGCACGTACGTAGGCGCGATCTTGCGCTTCGCCGAGTGGTACACGTCGAAGACGACCTCGGTGGCCTTGGCACGCATCGGTCCCAGGCCCATGCCAAGCACGCTCAACCCGATCAGCGGGAGCGCGAACCGGCTCACCACGATCCGGCGCGGGAACCGGAACGTCCGCTTCGGCTTCTCCACCGGCGCGATCTCCGGGGAGAACTTCGCCCAGTTGTCAGGTCGTTGACCTGCGACGAGACCCGTCGGCTTACGGCGGAACAGGCGGCGCCACCACGAGCGCCGTTCCGGCTTGAACACGATCGCGAGGGGGGCACCGCACCTGCGGCAGTAGCTGCGGTCGTCGTCGTTGCCGGCGCCGCACGCTCCGCAGTACAGGTCCGCCGGGCCGAGGTCCACCGGGTCGGGACGCAGCGCGGGCGGCCGTTCGTACTCGGCCTCCGGCGGGCGGGCGCCCATGGCCGGCGACACCGGGGCCTGCGGGAACGTGCGGAGCCTGCGGGATCACCGTTGCCGTGCCCGCCACCTGCCCGATCGGGGCCGTCGGCGGTGGCGGCGGCAGGAACGGGCGCGGACCGGGCGGGGGCTCCGGCAGCGTCGCACCGGTTGGGCCAACGTCGGCATGCCGGCGTTGAGTGCCACCTGGCGCATCCAACGTCGGCATGCCGACGTTGGACCACGGAGGCGGTGGCGCGTGGTACGTAGGACAGTGCCCCGTTCGGCGGCGGCGCGGGCCAGGCAGGGGCGCCGGGGCCAGGCGCCCCGGGTGGTGATTCGTCCAGGCCGACCACATACCGGACCCGGTCCATCAGGCCGGGCTTGTCCGGCGGCGGTGCCGGGAGCGGCGGCGGTGCGGGCGGCGGGTCGGTGCCGATCCGCTCACCATGCCACTCCAGATACGTGCCGCAGGAGCCGCAGAATTCGGCGCGGGTCTCGTTGGCGTTCCCGCACCCGGTACAGACGATCATCACCCCTCCACCTCCACAAAGACGGGTACGTGCGCCGGTACCGCTGCTCTGACCAGCGCTTTCAGACGTGTATGGGCCTCAGCGGCCAGGAGCGGAGCGGCGCGATCGGCGCCGGGCGCCACCACGACGCGCACCGAGGCACCGCCGGCCGGCCCCGCGTCGGACGTGCCGGCGCGGCGCGACCACGAGGTTGCGCCGCTGTCGTGGATCTCCGGCCGGACGCCGGTGACAGCCTCGACGTGGTCGGCGAGGCCGCGCGCGGTGCCCCGCCAGGCATACAGCTCGGCGGCACGGGCCACGACGGCGCGGCGCCGTTCGAGCGGCCAGGCGGGGTCGACGGTGATGCCGACCCACTCGCCGAGCCAGGCGAGGAAGTCCTCGGGCGCCAGCCACGGGTCGAGGTACGCGCCGAGGTTGTCGAGCGTCGAGACCAGTACCGCGAGAACATCGTCGATCCCGTCGCACAGCCGCTGGGCGAACGTGTCCTCGACGAGCATCGCGGGCAGCGTCTCGCCGATCGGGTACGGGCTGGACAGCCCATCGACATGGCTACGCATAGGGCACCACCTTCAGCTGGTGGTCGTACGAGAAGACCAGCGCGTTCGGGGCGACCTCGATCCGCTGCGACGCCTCGCCGCGCACGCCGGTGACCGGGTCGGCCGGGTACAGCTTCACGGTGTCGACGAGGTCCACGCCGGGCAGCCGTTGCAGCACCGCGAACACCTCGCCGTACTGGGCGGGGCGGCCGAAGGGCCAGCCGTCGCCGTCCGGGCCGCCGGCCACGGGGCTGTAGAGCCGGTAGAGCGCGGCGAGGGCGTCGTCCCTGACAGAGCCGGGGTCGAACCCAGGCCGGGCGCGCAGCGTCGCGATCACGGTGATGCCCTGGTACGCGGGCGGCTCGATGACGATGCGCGCGCCGAGCACGCGGCGCTCGTCGAGCGCCTTGGCGACCCGGCGCAGCGTGGCGTCGTGCGGGGTCAGCGCGTCGAACGGCACGCGGCCGACGTCCGCGCCGAGCGCCGGCACCAGCAGCACGCGCACGAGCCCGGCGTTCTCCGGCCCGGCCGGCACGCACCGCACGCGGGCCACCTCGGGCGCGGCCTCGCGAGCCAGGTACTCGTAGTCCTCGGCGGTGACCGCACGCTGGCGGCTGCGCAGTTGCAGCGGGCCGCGCAGGCGCGCGTTGTCGACGGTCTCGGCGTCCCGGCCGCCGCGCGCCGCAGCGCGGTTGGTGACCCGGCTGACGTACGGGATCGACGACCGCAGCACCGTGATCGCGCCCGCGCTGACGTTGCCCCGCGCGCCACCGCCCGTGCAGTACGACCGCATCCGCAGCGCCGACCCGCGCGGCGGCACCACGCCGTACTGCCGCAGCTCGCCGTCCGGCTGGCGGACGCACGGCCCGAGCTCGACCTCGCCCGCGGCACCGTCCAGGACGAAGTGCTCGTCGCCGGGGCCGCTGTCGGCGAAGCTCGTGACCCGGCGCCAGGCCCGCCAGCCGCCGTCGGGCGCGTCCGGATCGGAGACTTCCAGCACGCACTCGCCCCGGTCGGGCAGCACCGGCGTGCGGGCCACGGGGAACCGCTCGCCCGGAGTGCCTTCCGTGAAGCCGAGCGCCTCCGCGTGCACCTGCTCGGCCTGTACCGCCTCGGTGGTGCCGCCGATCGTGAACGCCTCGATCCTGCTCACCGTCGGGCTCGCGCTGTACGGGGTGAGGTGCGCCGCGGGCTTCACCACGCGCGCCCGCAGCCAGCCGGCGCGCAGGCCGCCGATCAGGTGCGCGGAGTGGTCGGCGGGTAGGTGCAGCACCACGTCACCGTCACGGTTGAGCCCGCCGGTGCTGTCGTGGTCGACCTCGCACGCCGCCCAGGCGTCGCCGGTCCAGGCCTCCCACGCGAGCGGCGGCGCGTCCGGGTCGACACCCAGACCCTCGATGCTGCACTCGACGCGCAGGGTCACGGCGCACGACGGCGCCGCATTCGCTCAGACCGACGAGGAACGTGTCGTCCAGCGCGGGCCGCGCGTCGAAGCAGGAGAACGTCGTGCCGGTGCTGTGCGTCGGTGACGGCGCCGCTCGCCGAGATCGACCGCAGCTCGGTGAGCGTCACCGGGACGATCGCCAGCTCGTCGAAGCGTCGAGAACCCGACGGGCTCCTCGCCGACCGTGCGCCGGGTGGCGACCTCGGTGCCGGCGGGCACCGTGACGGTCCGGTCCTGCGGCGCCGACAGCCAGAACGTGACGGGTACGCGGGCGGCCGTAGCCGGGAACAGCCGGACGCCGATCAGCTCCAGGAACCGCAGGTAGTGGCGGTCGGGTACGCGGTTGAGCCGGTACGTGAGCTGGTCGGCCATCATCGCGAACGCCTCGATCAGCGTCACGCCGGGGTCGCCGACGTTGTGGTCCGTCCACTCCGGACAGCGCCGCTGGACCAGGCGCTTCGCGTCGTCCACGAAGTCCTGGAAGCGGCGGTCGTCGAGGTGCGGGGCGGGCAGGGACACGACTCACTCCTCGGACGGGATCGTGTAGAAGGGGAAGACGAGGTTGCGCCGGTCGTTCGTGGTGCGCAGCGTGTACTCGATGCCGATGTACACGACGCCCTCGGCGCCGGGCTCCAGCGTCACGTCGACCACCTCGATGCGCGGCTCCCAGCGCAGCAGCGACGCCCGCACCTCGTACGCGACCTGGCCGGCGAACGTGGCGTCCACCGACGAGAAGACGAGGTCGTGGACGCCGCACCCGAACTCGGGCCGCATCGGCCGCTCGCCCTTGGCGGTGCCGAGGATCAGCCGCATGCTCTCGGAGATCTCGTCGTCGCCGCCCGACAGCGCGATGCCGCCGGTGGCCGAGACGCCGAGCGGGTACGACCAGCCCTTGCCGATGAAGTCTGGACTTTTTGCCGTGCCAGCACGCGAAGCCGCCATCTCACCCTCCGATCAACGTGGTCGCGGCGCCCATCAAGGTCGCGCCCGGCATTCCGCAGGCCGTGCACGGATCTCCGGCGCGTGCCGCAGGCTGGCCGCCGAACAGCACCGACGTGCTGCCCTGGACCACGACGCCGGTCTGCGTCGCCGGCACCATGAACGGGTCCGACGGGTGCAGACCGACGTGCGGCGGCGTGTTCATGCCCTGCGAACCCACCACGACGGCCGGCTTCCCTCCGATCAGGACGGACGAGCAGGTACCGGTCGTGACCGGCGCCGAGAACGGCATCGGCGGGCCGGGCTGCGGCGCGCCGCTGGCCGGGTTCGGGATCAGGTGGATGGCGCACGTGGCCTGGATTCGGTCGCCGAGCACGGCGGCGGGGGCTCCCATGTCGACTCCTAGTTGAGCTTGATCATGCTGCCGGTGACGTCGACCTTCGGACCGCCGTCGATGGTCACGCCGGAGCTGCCCTTGAGTTCGAGGGTCGTTCCGGCCTGGATGCTGATCGAGCCGTCGCTGGTGCACCTTGACCTGCTGCGATCCGCTGATCTCGACGTTGCCGCTGGCCGACACCTTGATCGTCGTCTTGGACTGGTTGAGCGAGATCTTCAGCGAGTCGTCGGCGGTCATGACGGCCACGCCGCTCTTGGCGTCGTCGTCGAGGAACACCAGCCGGTGCCCCTGCTTGGACACGAACCCGCGCCGCTTCACCGCTCCGGACCCGCCGTCCACGAGGCCGTCGCCGAGGTTCGGCTTGTCGACGCCGTTGCAGAGCTGGCCGACGACGTACGGGCGGCGCGTGTCACCGTGCTCGAACGCGACCAGCACCTCGTCGTTGACCTCGGGCAGCCACACGGCGCCGCGCTGCGGACCGGCACCGAGCTGGGCGACGCGGGCCCACCACGACTCGTAGTCGTCCGACAGCCACGGGAACGTCAGCTTCACCCGACCCAGTTCGTCCGGATCGTTGACGTCGGTGACCTGCGCGATCACGACCCCGTACACGGGCGGCCCGCCCGCGGAGTGCAAGCCGTTGGTGGCGCCGCCGGACGCCAGCCCGAGCAGCGAACGCTCCGCGCGGCCGCTGACGACGAACTCGGTGCGGTAACCGCGGTCGTCGACGACGTGCCGCGCAGCCGTGATCGTGTATGTGCCGTCGAACGGGTCGCCCGCACCGCTCACCGCCACAGCCGCGCCGGGCACCAGCTTCGGATCGCCGTACGCCAGCCCCTCGGCCTCGGCGTGCGCGCTGGCCAGGGTCTCGGCGAGGGCGGCAGCGGTCGCGTCGGCTTCGGCCTGGGTCGAGAGTGGACGGTTGACGGCGACGTGCGGCGGCGCGTCGAACGTGGACGCCAGCGCGGCGGGCAGGAGGCCAACGGCGGCGCTGGTGGTAGAGGCGGTGGACCGGCCGACCACAGCCTGCTTCTTCTCCGGATCCCAGCCCCGCACCTCGACCTCGCTCACCTGCGCGGCGGCCGTGACGCGCGGCCGGAACCGCAGCAGGTTCGTGCCGAGCGACCAGCTGGCGCGCCTCACGGGACACGAGGTCGATCGCAGCCATCGGCGCGCCGGCCGAGTCCGCCGGCTTCCGCCAGTGGAGCTTGCCGTCGAGCACCGCCACCTCGTGACCGGTCTCCCGGCTGCGGGCCAGCAGGAACTCCCAGTCGGTGCAGTTCAGCTGGGCGACGTGCTCGTGCGACGGGACCACCCGCCGCGATGTCGCCGGTGCCGACACCGGCCCGCCCGGCGACCGCGCGGACGATGTCGGCGTCGGTCACGTCGTTGTACGAGTGGGTGCGGCGGCCACGGGACATGCGGTGTGCGTGGTCGTAGCCACGGGCTACCGCGCGCGTTCCCAGCTCGTCGAAGTCGCACTCCAGCGCCGTGATCTCGGCCTGGACGAGCGGCGTCTGGCTGCCGTCTCCGGCCTTGGTCGTCGAGACGGTGACCGCGCTGCCGATGCGGATGCCCGCCCTGGTCAGAGCGTCGCGGGCACGGTCCCGGAACGAGATCTCCACCATGTCGGCGAGGTGCACGGAACTGTCCACGACGACCCGCTCGACGAGCGCCGCCACATCGTCGCGCAGCGGCGTGCCGTCCACCAGGATCTCGGGCCTGGTCCCGAACTTCTCAGCCATCGGTCTTCTCCGCCACGGTCTTCCGTGACAGCCGCGTCGCATCGGAACGGGACGGCACGAGCAACGGCGTACCCGGCCTCAGGCGCAGCGGGTCGTCCACGCCGTTCGCCTCGGCCAGAGCGCGCCACAGGTTCGGGTTGCCGTACTCGCGGTACGCCACCGCCGGCAGCGTGTCGCCCGCGTCGAGCACCACCGACCGGCGCCCGGTGATACCGCCCGACGTGGGGTTCTGCGGGCCCGGCTCGTCCGGCACCTCGACCATCGTCACGTCGGCGGTCGCGCGCACCGGCGTACCGGCGGCGTTGAACAGCGTGTACCGGATGCGCAGGCGCTTGAGCCGGCACGGGAAGTAGCTCTCCGCGCCCCACTGGAGCACCAAGGTAGGCGGCTCCGGCGTGTTGTTGTCCTGCGACTCCTTCGTCGGGACCGACCAGTCCATCAGCGTCTCGATCGCCTTCGGCACCGAGCGGGCGAAGTCGTCGGTCGAGTCGAACAGCAGCTTCATCGTCATCGTCGCCGGGCGGCCGCCGGTGAACTCCTCGTTCGGCGCGTTCCGGGCGTTGCGCTGCCCGCGCGAGGAGAAGTTCACCATCTTCGAGACGCTGACCGTCGTCGGGTTGTAGTGGAACTGCAGCGGCATGCCGCCGTAGTCCTTGCGGCGCAGGAAGCCCCGGACGGGCGGGATCATGCTGGTCATCCGGGCGTCACCGAGAAGCCCATGTGCGACAGCTCCAGCGTCTCGGTCGCCACGCCCGAACCGTCGGCGCGCAGCTGCGGACCCGTGTAGCGCACCGGCCACACACCGACGAGCGTCCAGGTGGCGATAGGCGCCCCGTTGCCGTTGAACACCTTGATCGCGCCGCCGACCCGCACCAGCCGGTACTGCACCGACGTGAACCACGCCGCGACCCGCCCGCTGTCCAGGTCGACCGGCCGGGTCAACTTCACGTTCGTGTAGTTGATCCGGACCGGGAGCTGGTGAGTGTGCGACGCGTTGCCGCCCTCGGCGTACGTCTCCACCTCATAGCTCGCGCCCAGGCCCTCGCAGGCGGTGAAGTACATGCCCTCCAGGCCCGCCATCAGGACCATGAAGCGCAGGGACAGCGCCGGCGACACGGCGGTCATCGCTCCCCCTCACGGGTCGTCGGGATCCGGACGCGACATAGAGGGACGATCGAGCGCCGCTGGATACACCGACTTCCCTGGCGTGTTCCCCCTTTCCGAAACGGACTTTGCGGGACATACGGGGCTACGACGCGCACGGCTGTCGTATGTCCCGGCAAGTCCGTTTCGAAAGTCGCGTGTGCGGGGGGCTGGGCGCAGGTGCTAGCGCCAGTCGGTGATCATCAGCGAGCGTTCGCGGTCCACGAGCAGTTCGCGACGGAGGCGGTCGCGGATCCGGTCGTACAGATCGGCGGCGAGCCCGTCGAGGCGCTCGTCGGTGTCGTCCACGTCCGGACCGGTCGAAGTCAGACCGGTCGAGTCCGCCCCGTCGAAGACCGGGTCAGGCAGCGGTGCCAGCGGGTCCCAGTCGGATCGTGGCGCTCGGGGCGGTGCGTCCTCGACAGGCGATGGCGCCACGGGCATGCGGAACAGCGACGAGACGATCCGGGGTCGGGACGTCGTCCAGGTGTGGGGCGGGTGGCGGGAAGCCGTCCCAGGGGATTACCCCGGGCGGTGGTGCCACATGGTCTTCTTCGCCGGCCAGGAACTGCTGGAAGGCAGGCACCACCCGGGCGGTGGTTCCACTACGGGCGGCGGCGCCATCCCGGTCCCAGGCTGCGGCTCGGGCTCAGGCGTCGGTGCTGGCTCCGGGCGTGCGGCAAGGCCAGGCAGCACGGACATGCTCGCGGGTGGCAGGTACGCCAGGCTCCGCTGCACCGACGCCAACGGGCGCGACACCGCAGGCATGCGTACGGGCGGGCTGTCCTGCGGTGTGTCGGCTCGCCGCACCGGAGGCGGTGGTTCCTCGACCTGCGGTGGCTCGGCGGGCAGCCAGACCGGGGAGTCCGGGACTGTCGGCGGTTCGACCAGCACTTCCCGCATCACGGTCAGCTCCGCGGCCGGTGGAAGATCCGGCGGCTCGGGTGAGGGCTCCGCCGGCGTGGCCGGATCGCTGCGCGCCGGCGGGGATGGTTCAGACGGCGGCGTCGTACCTCCGGGCGGTGGTTCCGCGGGGGCCTCCACCGGCTTGCCGACGCCGAACCGGCGGAACGGGCGGGCAGGACGATCCACATCGGACGGCGGCCCTGCGGTTGGACGGCGGCGCGAACAGCGCTTCCCCGGGCGTCACCACCGGCGGCACCGGCATTCCGGGCGGCGCAGCAGGCGCCTCGGGCTGTGCGGGTGCGGACCAGCTGGCGGTCACCGGAGAGTCCGGGTCCGCATCGGCTGGCGGCATGCGGAACCAGTCCGGGACGCCCAGGTCGGCCGGCGACGGAGCCACGGCCGGCGGGGCCGCCATCTCCGTGTGCTGCGGCTCGCCCAATGGCTCGGCGTGTCGCATCACACGATCGGGGAGCGCGGCCGGGGCTGGCACCGGGGCCGACGGCTCGTTGTGAAGCGGCGCGCCCATCGACTCGGCGTGTCGCCTCACGACGTCGGGGATGTCGTCGAACGGAGCCCTGGGCAGCCGGCTCGTTGTGAAGCGGCGCGCTCATCGGCTCGGCGTGCCGCATCACAGGGTCGGGGCGGGTGTCCGGGGCGGGCGCGCGCAGCACGGCGGGCGGCACGGCGTCGACGTGCAGCGGCGGCCCGATCCGCCCCAACCTCCGCACTCGCGGCGGCGGCTCGGCCGGCGGCACGTCGCGCGGCGGCAGCACCTCAGGAGGCGGCGCTAGCTCGGGGGCAACACGACGGCGGGCGGGACGTCAGAAGGCGGTTCCGCGGCAGGCACCACGTGTGTTCTCGTCGGTGGTTCCTCGTCGATGCGGCAGATCAGGCGCTTCACGGGGTGGCGCCACGCTGAGCGGTTCTCCCACCAGCGGCGCGACCCTGGGCGGCGGATCCGCGGGCGCGGGTTCCACACTGCGCGGCGAGTTCTCGGCTTCGGCGGCACCCGGCGAGGCGACCGATGCAGCAGTTCCTCGTAGCCCGTCGTAACGAATAAAGGGTTTCGGGGTTTCAGCCCCACCAGGCGCCCCGGCCACGGGCAGCAGCGGCAGGTCCGGCGCGTTCGAGTATCCCTGGACCGGCGCCACGATGCCCGACGTGAGCCCCGGCGGCGCCGACAGGCTGACCTCGTGCCCGAGCGGCTCCAGGATCGGCGGCCTGCTGCCACCGCGTCGCCAGCCCGGCTTGGAACCTGGGCGCCGAAGCCACCTCCGGCTCCGGGCGCAGCCCGACCGGCGCGAGCGGCGCCAGCCGGGCCCACTCCCGGTACGGCCGGGGCTGCGCGGCCTCAGCGGCAGGCTTGCGGCGGCGGAACGGCCAGCGCATTCCTCAGTCCTCTCCCCGGAATTGCCCGATGCGCTCGACGAAACGATGCCGGTCGCCGTGTTCCAGATCGAGGATCTGGTCGAGCGGCCAGTGGAAGTGGTAAGCGACGTACGCGACCTCGTCGAGCAGGCGGTCGGGCGCGTACGTCACGATTCCCCCGGGCGACCCCCGGCGACGTCCACTTCGAACTCGTTGGCGCAGCCCGGGCAGCGCACGGCCGCCCGGGTCTGGCCCTCGCTGTTGATCCGCCGGTAGTGGTCCTGGAGGAAGGCGAGGTCGGTGGCGAACATGCCCTCGACCACGTTCTCGGACATCGCCGGCAGCTCGCCCAGCCGGGAGATCACCCGGCTGAGCAGCAGCACCGTGAGGTACGCCTCGTTGTCGCGCACCCGGGGATCACGCAGCGGCATGATCTCGTCCCGGGCGGTCGCGAGGCGCATCACGCCCTCGCGGTGCACGTTCCCGGCACTGTCCACATAGCCTCGCGGCAGCGTGAACGGAAACTCCGTGGTGAGCGTGGCCGCCAGCATTTAGGCCACCTCAAGCCGCTCGTGCGTGATGTGCACCGTCTCCAGCAGCACCGTGTCCGAGCCGGCCTGGAGCTTGCCGACCTCCACGCGGGACGGCCACGCCTCATGGAAGTTGAACTTGCTGACCTCACCGTGCGCGTAGTCGAAGAGGATGATCGAACCGCTCTTGCGCGCCTCGTCCACCTTCCCCTCCTGCACGGTCTTGATCCAGGTCCAGAACGCGGGGTCGGCCACCTTGCCGCGCCGCAGGACGATGTCCTCGAAGACGACCGATCCCGGCAGCTTCCGCATCAAGGGCTGGCCCTTGAGCTGGGTTGCGCGGTGCTCGATCACCTTCACCTGGATCGACAGGCCGTCGCACTCCTTGAACTGTGCGATCGTCAGACCGTCGACGTTGATGAAGAAGCTGTAACTGGCGATCGGGTCGAGACCGATGGGCATGACGTGCTCTCCTACTCGCTCACGGCGGATGAACCGGTGGTCAACTGCGCCAGCCGGAAGATGACGAACTCAGCGGGCTTGACCGGCGCGATGCCGATCTCGCAGACGACCTGACCTGCCTCGATGGACTCGCTCGGGTTGGTCTCGTCGTCGCACTTGACGTAGAACGCTTCGCTGGCGGTGTCGCCGAACAGCGCGCCGTCGCTCCACACCCGGTACAGGAAGCCGGTGATCGTGCGGACCATGCGGCCCCACAGCTCGCGGTCGTTCGGCTCGAACACGATCCACTGGGTGCCGCCGAGGATCGACGCCTCGACGTAGTTGAACAGCCGCCGCACGTTGATGTAGCGCCAGGCCGGGTCGCTGGAGAGCGTCCGCGCGCCCCACACCCGGATCCCGCGCCCGGGGAACGCCCGGATGCAGTTCACGCCGACCGGGTTGAGCAGGTCGTTCTCGGCCTTCGTGATGCGGGTCTCGATGTCGACGGCGCCGCGGATCACCTCGTTCGCCGGCGCCTTGTGCACGCCGCGCGTCGCGTCGCTGCGCGCCCACACGCCGGCCATGTGGCCGCTCGGGGGCATCGCCACGTTCTGGCCGCTCAGCGGGTCGAACGACTTCACCCACGGCCAGTACATCGCCGCGTACTTGGAGTCGTAGCCGGCCTCTTCCTGGCGCCAGCGGTGCACCTGCTGCGGGTTGAGGCCGGGCGGCGGGTCGATGATCGCCATCCGGTCGCCCATCAGCTCGCAGTGCGCGATCACGCCGAGCTGCACGGCCTTGACCTGCTCGGCGTTCATCGCGCCTGCCTGGTACGCGGCCATCAGGTCGGGGACGCACACCATCGTGACGGTGTCGATCGTCTCCAGCCCCGCGAAACCGGTGCGGTCAGCGGAGTCGCCGACGTACTCGTCGGGCGCGACGGCCGGGGCCTGGTCGCCGCCGACAAGTGCCACCGTGCCCGGCGTCGGCCGCTCCAGCTGGGCGCTCGTGGAGACCTCCTCCAGCTGGATCAGCTTCGACTGCGCGTTGACCACGGTCACCGCGTTCTGCCGGTTCTTGCGAGCGGTCGTGAGGCCCTCGAAGACCTCCTCGGCACCGTTCTGCCGGACCACGATCCGGAAGCTGTCCTCCGGCTGGCCCTCGTGCGGGCCGGTGACCTCGACGGTTGTCCCGTTGCCGACGGCGCCGCCCTGAAGCGCGCGGACCCGGTAGGCACCGAGCTTCTTGTCGCCCGCCACGAGCTCGGCGCGGGCTGTCGGGCTGGTCGAGCCGTTCGTCGGCTGGCCGACCCGCACGACGTACGCGGAACCGCCACCGTTGTTGAAGTAGGCGTAGACCGAGTGGGCGAGATAGCTGCCCTCCAGGAATCCGCCGAACGTGCTGGTGAACTGGCTCCAGTTCGTGACCAGCGTCGGCGCGTGGAACGGGCCGTCGGCCGCGATCCCGACGAACGCGGCGACCGCCGTGCCCACGCCCTCGATCGGGCGGGAACCGGCCTCGCGCTCCTCGACATACACGCCGGGAGACAGGTACTGGGGCATCTGGCTTCCCTCTCGGTTCGGATGGTGTGCAACTGCCGGGCGGGGCGATTGACGTTGACCCGCCCGGCAGGCTCGGAATGCAGATGGGGGCCGGTCGGCGCTGATACGAACGCTGCCCTTCGGGGCAATCCGCCGGCTCGGTTAGCGGTTGCGACCGCCGGTGCCCGGCGCTGTTCGCGGTTTGGCCCGCCGGTGCCCGGAGTGGCGCGGGCACCCTGGCGCGCGGGAGGGGCGGGCCCCGTCCGGGACCCGCCCCTCCGCAGCGGTGGTCAGTGCTTCTTGGCGTCGCTGAAGCCGTCCGCGAACGCGTCGACCGCGTCGCCGAGCGTCTCGACGACGTCGCCGACCTTGTCCTTCACGTCCTCGACAACATCCTTGACGCTCTCGACGATGCCTTCGTTGCTCATGGTTGTCCTTCCGATCAGAAGATGTCGTCGATGAAGTCGCCGACCGCGTCGACCGCGTCGCCGGCGGTGTCGCCTACCCACTCGGCCGCGTCACCGGCAGCCTCCCCGACGGCCTCGGCTGCGTCGCCGACCGCCTGGACACCGTCGTACACGAAGTCGCCGATCGCGCTGCCGACCTCGTTGAGGCCCTCGGTGAACTCCTGGCGCATGTCCAGGCCCGTGTCCTCGTTCATCCGGTCGATCAGGTGGCTGTAACCGCCGTCCGTGATCGTGTCCAGCGCGTCCCGGCTCATGTCCAGGAAGTTCTCCTGGGCACCTTCCAGGTCACCGGTGACCAGTGAGCCAATCGCCTGGCCAGCCTCGTAGAACGTGTCCACGAAGTGTTCGCCGATGCCGACGTCGCCGTCATCCGACATAGCCGTCCCTCCCTCGGGTCCGTTTAAGCGCCCCGTGTTCGTGGACGCAGCACCAAGAGGGGCGATCCAGCCAGCCGGATACCGCGCCGGGATGTTCGCCGCCCGAACGGGCATTCGCCTTGCCTCCACAAGCCCTCAAAAGACGTTTCCAGTTACGAACGGCTGGAACTGTCCTTACGGCAGCCGGGCGGGCGTGGTCGTCAGCCCCTCACGCGGCACCACCACCCGCCACCGCGCGCCACCGCCTGCCGCCGAACCGGGGCCACCATCGCGCGACCGCCAAACCGGGTCACCACCGCCCGCGACCGCCGAACCGGGTCACCCCCGCCGCGACCGCCCAACCGGGTCACCACCGCCCGCCGCCGAACGCCGCCCGCCGCCGCCCGCCGCCGAACCGGACTTTCGGGGAAGCCGTGCCTATACCGGGCGCGCATGCCCCGATTTGCACCGCAAGTTCGATTCGCGCCGGGCGGCTCGCCGCCCCGAGCTGGCGCCCAGTGCGCCGGGCCTACCGCCGCGCGCCCGCCAGCGCGAAACCCGCCAGGGCGAAACCGGACTGTCGGGACAGTGGTCCTCTAACCGGGCGCCGGATACCGCCAAAACCCCGACAGTTGGTCGCCAGTGTCCGGACGGGCGCGCCGCTAGCTCTTGCCGCCGCCCTCAGTGTTGGTCTTGGCGCCCTTTGGACTCTCCTTGGCGCCGCCCTCGGAATCGGCCTTCGCGCCGCGATCCTTCGGCGGGCCAGCGGGAGTGGACTTCTTGGCGGCGGGCTCAGCGGAGCCCTTCGGAGGTTCGTCAGCCAGAGGCGCCGAACCAGCGGCGCCGGGTTGACCCTCGGGCGGCGCGTCGGTGGCTCGGGTCTGAGGCTGAGCTTGCGCCGCGCCAGGGCTGCCCGGCGGGCCGCGCCTGCGCTCCCGCTCCAGCCGCAGCCGGCTGACCGGCCGGCGGCTGACCGGCGGGCCGCGCCTGCGCTCCCGCTCCCGCCGCACCCGGCTCACCGGCCGGCGGCTGACCGGCGGGCCGCGCCTGCGCCACCGTTCCAGCGGCACCCGGCTGACCCGGCGCCGCACCCGGTTGACCGGCGGGCCGCGCCTGCGCTCCCGCTCCCGCCGCACCCGGCTGACCGGCCGGCGGCTGACCGGCGGGCCGCGCCTGCGGCCCCGCTCCAGCCGCACCCGGCTGCCCACCGCTGGCGGCGGTCAGCACCTTGACGAGCGCCGCCTGCGCCTGGGCGAGCATGGCCTGCGACTGCGCGGCCTGGGCAAGCGCCGCCTGCGCCAACGCGATCGGGTTCACCGGCCGACCCGCGGCCGCGCCAGGCTGCCCCGGCTGACCCGGCCGACCGGCTGACCCGGCCGACCAGGCTGACCAGGCTGACCCGGCTGACCCGGTTGACCCGGTTGACCCGGCTGACCTGGACGCTGGCCGGGTGCGGCCTGCCCACCCGCCCCTGGCTGAGCAGGCCGCTGACCCGGCGCAGCAGCTCCGGGCTGGCCAGGCGCGGCACCCCCCGGCTGACCCGGACCCTGACCCGCTGCGGCGGCACCCGGCTGGGTGGCAGCCTTGGCGGCGTTGACCATCGCCTGCTGCTGCGCCTGCCGGACGTCGTTCGGCGCCGCCTTGCCCGGAGCCAGCGCTGGGGCCGGCTTCCCGCCAGCTCCGACTGCGGCGACCTTCTCGGCGCCGTTCATCGTCAGCGTCACCGGCTTGGCGACCGGCGGAGCGAGGGGCAGCGGCATCTTGCCGAAGATCGGGACGGTGACGACGACCTCAAGGCTCATCTTGAGCTCGCCGCCCATGTTCTGGAGCATGCCGCGCTTCATGCCGTCCGCGACGCTGAGCAGCACGACGTGGCCGCTGTCGGCGAGTTCCGGCGGCAGGTGTTTCGTCGGGATCGTCTCGTACTCGCTCAGCCCGGCGAGCACGCACGCCATCACCTGGTGCTCCAGCGGCGCCTTCGGCGCCCAGACTGTCAGCGCGTAGTAGAGGTCGTACCGGCGCGGCGGGGGGCGGCGTTCGAGCAGCTTGCCGTTGTCGTCGCGGATCTCGGTGAACATGACCTCTCGCCGCTGCATGTTCTCGCGCACGTCGTAGAGGTAGAGGTTGATCACGAGCCCCTTGACCTGCTGGATCCAGGGCCGGTTCGGGGCGTCGAACGCCACCGCCACGGGTGCACCGTCGAGGATCTCGGTGCGCAGCAGCGACAGCAGGGCCTTGTCCGTCTCCAGGATCACGTGTCCACGGTCGCGATGTCGTCCCCGAAGATCCAGGGCTGGTCGCGCGGCACACTCGGGCGCTTCCTGTGCCTGTTGGGGCAGTACTCGCGCGGCTGTGTCACTGTTGTGGCCGTTGGGGCGGGGTGAGTGGGGAGTGGAGATGGCAGAGCAGAACTGTCCGAACTGCGGTCGCGTCGGGGTGCTGGGCGCGGCCGGGTGTCCCGGGTGCGCGGCGCCTGAGGAGCGCACGGTCGTACTGGGGGAGGACGAGCGCACGGTCCTGCTCGGCCGGAGCAAGACGCCGCCGGTCGTGGACGGCGAGATCGAGGAGGACCAGCGCACTGTCCTCCTCACCGGCCGGCCGCCGTCCCGCCCGGTCGAGTCGGACGACGAGCAGACAGTTGTGGTCCCCCCGCACCTGCTGCCATCGCCGCCCGCGAAGCGCAAGCACTGGGGCACCCCGCCAGGCCAGGTCCAGCTCCACACGCAACCGCAGCAGACCCAACCGCCGCAGACCCAACCGCAGCGCCCGATGCCGCTCGCCGAGGGATACGCGGAGGAGCTGACCACCTCGCTCACCGGTTCGCTGCTCGGCGCGAAGGCGGCGCCGCCGCGTCCGGTGCCGAAGACCAGCTACAAGCTGGTGATTCCGGTGCTGGTCGCGGCGCTGATGCTGGCTGTCGCCGTCGGTGTGGTCGTCACGAACGTGGCCAGCGGCGCCATCCAGGACTTCTTCGACCGGGTCATCACCGGCGGTTGAGCACCGCGGCGAGCCGCTCCACCGCTTCGGTGAGGCGCTCCGGCGACGACGCGATGTTGAGCCGCGCGAAGCCGCGGCCCTCCTCGCCGAACGCCGGTCCCTCGCTGAGCGCCACCTTGGCCTGCTCCACCAGCACCGTGGCCGGATCGTCGCCGAGGCCGTACGCGCGAAGGTCGAGCCAGGCCAGGTAGGTGGCGTCCGGGAGGTGGAAGCCGACCTCGGGCAGGTGCGCGGCGCGGAGACGTTCGAACAGCCGGCGGTTGCCGTCCAGCGCACCGAGCAGCGCCTCCAGCCACGGTTCGCCGTGCTCGAACGCGGCCTGGTTGGCGATGATCCCGGGCAGGGCCGGCGACCAGAACACGTCCTCGGTCATGCGCCGCGCGTCAGCCCACGCGTCCTCTCCGGCGATCACCAGCGCGCACTTGAGGCCGGCCAGGTTCCACGCCTTCGACGCCGACACCAGCGTCACCGCCGACCGCGATGCCGGCCGGTCGAGCGAGGAGAACGGCGTGTGTACGACACCTGGGTACGTGAGCGGCGCGTGGACCTCGTCGGCGACGACCCGCACGGCGTATCGCTCGGCGAGGTCGGCCACCGCCTCCAACTCGTCGCGGCTGAGCACCAGGCCGGTCGGGTTGTGCGGGTTGCAGAGCAGGTAGGCGCGGGCGCCGGCCGCGAAGTCGGACTCGAGACGCTCCAGGTCGAGGCGGTAGCCGTCGCTGCTGACGGCCAGCGGGCTCGACACGATGCGCCGCTCGACGTCGCCGACGTGTGAGAAGAACGGCGGGTAGACGGGGGTGTTGACGACCACACCGTCGCCCGGATCGGTGATCACCCGCAGGATCTCGGAGACGCCACGCATGATGTCCGGCAGCGCCATGATCCGGCCGGGGTCGACCGTCACGCCGTACCGCCGCTGGGCGAACGCGGCGTAAGCCTCAGGTAGCCCGCCGGCGTAGGCGTACCCGGTGTCGGAGTTCGCGATCGACTCGATGAGCGCGGTACGGATCGGCTCGGCCAGCTCCACGTCCATCTCGGCCACCCACAGCGGCAGCACGTCCGGCGGGTACTTGCGGTACTTCGCGCTACGTCGTGACGCCAACGCCGCCGGATCCGCCCAGATGTCCGCCATAGCGCAATCCTGCCCCAGGGGTACGACTAGAGCTCTGGAACGGGGAGTCCCAGCCGGCCGCAGGCCTGCTTGACGTACGCCAGGCCCTGCCGGGCAACGCGCTCGGCCACCGCGAACTCGCCCGCCGTGTACGCCGTGGCCAGTACAGCGCCGGTAGTGTGCCAGCGCTCTGCGGCGTCGTCGAGGAGCTGCACGACGAACGGGTCTGTGCCGGGGTGCACCGTCTCGACGCAGAATCCCAGCCGCTCGTACGCCGCCCGAGCCCGCGCCTCGCGGCCCTCGACGCTGCGCTTGCGCGCACCCACGGTCCACAGCGGCACGCCCGCACCGGCGATCAGCAGGACCGCACCGACGATCCACGCGGTCATCGCCGCACCTGCGCCAGACGCTCGGCGCGCGCCACGCGGCGTTCACGCCACGCGTCGCGGTAGTCGCGGAACCGCCAGAACGCGACCACTGCGCACAAGAACAGGATCACGACGCCGCCCGCCATCCCGCCCAACGCCTCGAACAAGTCTCCCCATGCTCCCAGCGTGTGCTTCTCATGCCGTGGCGCCGGACCCCCCGGAAGGTCGGCGGACGCGGCGATGTCGTAGGCGCGGACGAACTCGGTCAACTCGGTGCCTATGTCGTCCGGAGCTCCCTTGGCATCGCGGGCGAAGTCCGCCGACAGCAAGATGTACTCGGCCCACTCCGCTGGACGGTCGCGCAGCGGCCTGTTGTGGTACACGCCAGCACAGACTGTCGGGCCAGCTGTCCCCGCGTAGACCAGGGCCAATGCGCGAGAGTACTCGGCGACGATCTCGTCGCAGAGCGAGACGGTGCTGTCCGCGCGTCGCGCCGAGAGGACTGCCACGAGCAGATTCCGATCGCCGACGATCCGGCGGGCCGCCTCCTCATCGAGCACCGCGCGCGCGTCCTGTTCGACGTAGACGGAGTGCTTCTCCAGCGCCTTCACGACCGGCTCGGTGGTGTCGCTGCTCCACTCGATCGACGGCGCGGCGGCGACGGCGACCATCACGACTCCGACGAGTACGCACATCGCCCAGGCCACCAGGCCGTGCAGCTTCTTCACGAGCTGCGCACCGGCAGGGCGAGCCGGCTGCGGACGTCGTCGGCGTAGGCCTCACCCTCGGCGAGCGTGTCGAGCACGGCGTCCACCTCCTCGGGGGTGTCGGCGCGATCGAGGAGGTCACGGGCGGTGGCGTACCGCTCGGCGGCGTCGGCCAGGCGGCGAGCCGCTTCAGCGTCCGTGCCGGGATCGAGATCGTGCAGGTCGGCGCTCAGCCGCGCGAGCCGCGCCACCACGTCTGCCCGCCCGGTCAGGATCGCCTCAGCGGCACCCCGCCGTCGCCGGACCGTGCGCCGCGCCCACACGATCAGCGCGACACCGCCGAACAGGAACGCCACCGCCGCGAACGTCCACGGTGCCCATCGAGCGATGATGCCGCGCGAGTCGATGCCGCCGAAGTCCAGCCGCGGCGCCGGGGTCGTCGCGAAGTTCGCCGATCCGGTAGAGGAAGTTGTAGACGGCCGCTGTCTTGTCGATAGCCATAGACGAGCATGCGGTTGGGCCCGAACCGGACCAGCTCGGCCCGGCCGGCGGCGACGTGCTCGGGCGGAATGCCGGCAGCGCTGATCCACCGACCGCGCACCACGACGACCAGCTCGCCCGGGAAGGCCGCCTCCAGGGCGGGGACCAAGTCCGCTTCGGCATCGCCCACGATCGGCCCAAGCACGACCACCTTGTACTGGATTGGCGGCTTCAGCTCCCTGTCGATCTCGTCCACCCTGACGCCGACCGCGCCTTGACTCGACGTACATTCTGCTGCCGACGCAGCGTCGCGACGATGCTCGTGCAGTTGTGCGGGGTTCCGGCGCTACCACCTTCGGGCGCCACGGCTCCCACGGCGCCGCGGCGCCACGCAGAAACCGGATGGCGTGCAGCACCGGCCGCGTCACGTCGTACCGTTCGAGTGCGTCGCGGTAGTCGGGCGCCTCGGGGAGGAACCACCGCTCCACGCTCGGCATCGTCACCATCAGCCCCGTGACCAGCACGACCGGACGCGCCGTCGCAAGCGACCAGGCGCGGACGGGCTTGGTGACGCGCTCGTCGTGACCACCCACGGTGGGGCTCGTCCGGGATGAACGGCTCCACAAGGACGACGACCCGGCTACCAGCCAGCTCACGCCGCACCTGGGCGACGTCCATCCGCGCGTTCGTGCCTGGCGCAATGTAGACAGGGTCGCGGGCCAACGCTGCGAGCGCCCGCTGGACGTCGAGGTCGTCCTGATCTGCCGCCGCCGGAACCGGCACGCTGAGAGCCACCAGCACGCCGAGCACCATCGCCCCCACCCACCTCATGCTCACGAGCATGCCGGGCCGGGGCGCGCGCCGAATCGGGGCGCGCCCCCCACATTTGTTAAGGGGCGGGCCAGGCACCGGTCGCGGCGAAGCGCTCGATCGTGGCGCTGTGCGGCGCCAGGTCGATGTCGCGCTCGGCGAGCCACGCGTCGTCGTAGTACGTATGCGCGTACCGCTCGCCGCCGTCGCAGAGGAGTGTGACGACGCTGCCCGTCTCGCCGGCGGCCCGCATCTCGGCGACCAGGCCGAACGCGCCCCACAGGCTCGTGCCGGTGGACCCGCCGACCGAGCGGCCGAGCACCTTGGTGGCGTACCGCATCGCGGCGAACGAGGCCGCGTCCGGCACCCGCTGCATCCGGTCGATCACCTGACCGACAAAACTCGGTTCGACCCGCGGACGGCCGATCCCCTCGATGCGCGATCCTGTTCCCGTGGTCCAGCTCGCATCGTCGTGGGCCCAGCCGTCGAAGAACGCCGAGTTCTCGGGATCCACGACGAGCAGCTGCGTGTCGTGCCGCTGGTAGCGGATGTACCGGCCGATCGTCGCGCTGGTGCCGCCCGTGCCGGCGCCCACCACGACCCACCGCGGCACCGGATACCGCTCGCGCGCCATCTGCTCGAAGATCGACTCGGCGATGTTGTTGTTGCCGCGCCAGTCCGTGGCCCGCTCGGCGTGGGTGAACTGATCAATGAAGTGACCGCGCAGGTCGTCGGCGAGCCACCGCGCCTCGACGTACACCCGGGCCGGGTCGTCCACGAGGTGGCACTTCCCGCCGTAGAACTCGATGAGCGCGATCTTCTCCGGCGACGTCGACACAGGCATGACCGCGATGAACGGCAGCCCGAGCATCCGCGCGAAGTATGCCTCCGACACGGCCGTGGAGCCGCTCGATGCCTCGACGACCGTGGTTCCCTCGCGGATCCAGCCGTTGCAGAGGCCGTACAGGAACAGCGAGCGGGCCAGCCGGTGCTTGAGCGAGCCGGTCGGGTGCGTCGACTCGTCCTTGAGATAGAGGTCGATGCCCCACTCCGGCGGCAGCGGGAAGGCCAGCAGGTGCGTGTCGGCGGAGCGGTTCGCGTCGGCGTCGACCTTGCGGACGGCCTCGTTCACCCAGGCCCGCGCCGTCGGCGAGCAGCGATCGAGGGATTCGCCGTTCATGGCCGGCGCGCAGGCTGGGCGCGCCCTTCCCAGCGGGTCGACAGGACGACGGTGGTGCGGGTGCGCGCGACGCCTTTGATCCGGTTGACCCGGCCGATCGTGTGCTCCAGCGCGGCCACGTCGGCAACGCGGACCATGATCATGAACGACTCCTCGCCCGCGAGGAACCAGCACGATTCGACCTCGGGCACCTCGTCGAGGGCGGCGGCGATGTCGTCGTGCTCGCCGCTGTCCGACTGGATGATCCCGATGAGCGCCGTGACTCCGAGCCCGAGAGCGCTCGGCTGCACCGCCGCGTGGTAGCCGCTGATGACACCGGAGGCCTCCAGTTTGCCGACGCGGTCGTGCACGGCCGGCGCGGAAAGTCCGACCTTTCGCGCCAGCTCAGCGTAGGTCTCCCGGCCGTTCTCGCGCAGCGCGTCGAGAAGGCGCCGGTCGATGTCGTCCACAACCCTCCTTACACCTGGAATGTGGTTACGGAGCATAACTGTGCCGCAACTGCACAGTCGTCCCCGACCGTTCTAGTTACACGAGTTCACCCGTTTGCCCTTTGCACCCGTTCCTGCGGTGCTCTAATGGCCAGCGGACGGCAGCCGAACGGCCGAACGGCGCCGCAAGATACCGCCGGGCCCCCGCCCCGGCAAGAACGTGAGGGGAAACAGTGGAGGTTGGCGAGCGCCTACTCACCCCAGGTGAGGTTGCGGCGCTGTTCCGAGTCGATCCGAAGACGGTGACGCGCTGGGCTGCGGCCGGTCGGATCAGCAGTATCCGTACCCCCGGTGGCCATCGCCGCTTCCGGGAGTCCGAGGTCAAGGCATTACTTGCAGCTGGTGAGAACGCCTTCGCCGAGGACGACGTCAGCTGATGCGGTCTGGGTCCGGCCAAGCGATGTCGCCAACGCCGGGGCGCCCACCCAGGCCTGTCACTGTCCAGCCCGAGCGGCGCCCAGCTCGCCGCGCCACCGCGTGAAGAGCGTGTGCTTCACGCCAATCGCATCAAGGACCTTGCCCGCGACGAAGTCCACCAACTGCTGCACGCTCGTCGTCCCGGCGTAGAAGCCCGGACTGGCCGGCAGAACCACCGCGCCCGCATCATGCAGCGCCAGCAGATGAACCAACTGCCCCCGTGACAACGGTGTCTCCCGCGGCACCACCACCACCGGGCGCCGCTCCTTCAGGTTCACGTCCGCGGATCGCTGCAACAGATCCTTGCTGAGACCCAGCGCGATACCCGCCACCGCCGCCGTACTCGCCGGCACCACCACCATGCCGCGTACCGGGTACGAACCGCTGCTCGGTCCGGCCGCGAGATCGCCCGCCGGCCAGTACTGAACGTCGCCGAGTTCCCTGGTGAGCCAGGCCGCGAGGTCGTCCTTCCAGTGCGCGTCCCTGAAACTGAGCCCGGTCTCGTCGAGGATCGTGAGGCGAGCAGCGCGCGAGACGACGAGGTCGACCGGCTGGCCGGCGTCGAGGAGCCCGGCTATCACCGCACGGGCGTACCCGGTGCCACTAGCCCCGGACACCCCCACTACCCACGGCAACCGCTCGCTCATCCCCCCACCCTAGGGCCCGCTCCCGCACGCCCTGCCCTCCCGCACGCCCCTGCCCTCCCGCACGCACCCCCACGCCACCCGAACCGGACTTTCGGGACCCCGTCGCCTACGCCGGGCGCCCGTGCCCCGTAAGTCTGCAAGTCCGTTCAAGTGCGGCGCGTTCGGAGCCCGCGCACGGAGGCCCGCGCGAGGTGCAAGCCCCACTCCAAAATCTGTGGACAGCATCGCCACTGTGGACGGGCGCGACACAGGTCCGTTGTGGAGCCGCAGGCTTGTCCACATGCCACGATCGCCACGCAAACCCGCTGATCTCGCGCTGACCAACTCGCCCCGTTTCGTGCGCGCTTCGCGCGCGACCTCTCCTATCGCGCAGCCCGCACAGCTCGGCGTGGCGGCGCATGCACCGCGGCGTCTTACGCCGACGCCGACATCCCGCTCACACACGGTCTCCGCTGCCACGCCGCGACGCCTCGTGTTACCGGCGTCGGCGGCGATCGGCGGGCGGTCGGCCGCAGCGCTGCACGGCGTTGAACTGGTCGACCCGCTCGACCCCGTCGAGGTCGATCGTCCCGCCAGCGCGACCGGTTCGGACCGTCGCGCGGCCTGCGGATCCGGACCGCACCACTTGCCGGACGGCGACGTCGCAGCGACGGCAACGCGCCGCCGGTCACGACGGCCGAGCGCACTGCCTGGGACATCGCACGTTTCCACGACGTCGCCGAGTCCGTGCCGTTCCTCGACGCGATGCCCGCGCGCGCCTCGTCTCGCCGAAGCAGCTGCGGGCGAGGCTCGCCGCGTACACCGTCCGATGGGGTCGCCGCCGCGCTGCCATCCGCATTCGGACCTCGCCGATCGCCGCGCCGAGTCGCCGCAGGAGTCGCGAGTCCGGGTGCGGCTCGTGCAGGCCGGCCTGCCCCGGCCGGAATGCCAGTACCAGGTGTTCGACGGCAACCGGTTCGTGGCCCGCGTCGATCTCGCGTGGCCGGCACAGAAGGTCGCAGTGGAGTACGACGGCGTGTGGCACGCCGACGCCGCCCAGCTCCACCGCGACCGCCGCCGCCTCAACCGGCTCACGGCCGCCGGGTGGACGGTCATCCACGTCACGGCGGTACGGCTGCACGACGACTTCGACGCGGTCGTCCGGCAGGTCCGCACGGCCCTGGGCGTCAGGAGCGAAACGAACTTGCCGGACAAAGCCGGACATCGACGCCCGGTGTAGGCACGGCTTCCCGAAAAGTCCGGTTCGGGGGTGCGGGCGGCCGGCGGGCGCGGGCAGCCAGCGGGCGAGCGGCGAGAGGTCGGGGCGGGCGAGCTACGCGCGCAGGGACTGCAGCAGCACCAGGTCTGCCAGGGCGAAGACGAAGAGGAGGATGCCGATGACGCCGTTCGCCGTGAAGAAAGCACGGTTCACGCGCGACAGGTCGTCAGGCTTCACGATCGAGTGCTCGTACACCAGCACCGCTGCCGTCAGCGCCACCCCGGTGAACCAGAGCCACCCGAACCCGGTCAGCACGCCGAACCAGACGAACAGCGCCACCGTGACCACGTGCACCACGCGAGCGGCCCGCAGCGCGCCGGCCACCCCGAACCGCACGGGCACCGAGCGCACACCGATCCGCCGGTCGATCTCCACGTCCTGGCAGGCGTAGATGCAGTCGAACCCGCCGATCCAGGCGCCGACCGCCAGCCCGAGCACCACCGCGTCCCACGACCAGGCTCCGGTCACGGCGATCCAGGCGCCGACGGGTGCGATGGCCTGCGCGATCCCGAGGAAGACCTGCGGGAAGTCCGTGAAGCGTTTGGCGTACGAGTAGATGACCAGGAAGAACAGGGCGATCGGCGACAGCGCCAGGCACAACCAGCCCAGCGCGGCGACCACCCCGAAGAACACCGTCAGGGAGATCGCCAACCCCACCCACGCGGCACGCACCGACAGCGCGCCGGTGACGAGTTCACGCCCAGCTGTGCGCGGGTTCTGGGCGTCGATGCGCCGGTCGATGATCCGGTTCGCGGCCATGGCCACCGTGCGCGCGGCAACCATCGCCACGGTGATCAGCGCCAGCGTGTCCCACTGCACGGAGGGCCGCATCGCCGTCAGGGCGGCCACGTACGCGAACGGCAGCGCGAAGATCGAGTGCTCGATCATCACCAGCCGCAGGAACGCTCTGACCCGCGAAGGGGCGGCAACGGTCACAGCCCGTACTCCGACCAGCGTTCCGACACCCGCGCGATCACGTCCGGCGTCATCACGCACTCGTCCGGCCAGCCGCCGTCGCGCAGGTAGCCCTCTGTGGGCAGCTTGCGAGTGGCGTCCACGCCCACCTTGCCGCCCCAGAACTGCTGGTAAGCGGCATGGTCCAGATGGTCGACCGGGCCGGACGTCAACAGCATGTCGTGCGCGTAGTCCACGTTGCCGAACGCCCGCCACGCAACCTCGCGGTAGTCGTGCACGTCGCAGTCGGAGTCCACCACGACGATCAACTTGGACAGTGACAGCAGGTGCGCGCCCCAGATCGCGTTCATCACCTTCTGCGCGTGCTTCGGGAACCTCTTGTCGATCGACACGATGCAGCAGTTGTGGAACACGCCCTCGGCCGGCAGATCCATGTCGACGATGTCGGGGATCATCACCTTGATCAACGGCAGGAAGATCCGCTCGGTGGCCTTGCCGATCGGCCCGTCCTCCTGTGGCGGCCGTCCAACCACGACGGTCTGGTACACGGGGTCGCGCTGCGTGGTCATGCAGTCGATCGTCAGCGCGGGAAACGGCTCGACGGGCGTGTAGAAGCCGGTGTGGTCGCCGAACGGTCCCTCGGGCAGCCGCGCGCCGGGCTCCAACCATCCTTCCAGGACGACCTGCGAGTTCGCCGGTACCTGCAGCGGCACGGTGAGGCAGTCGACCATCTCCACCCGCTCGCGCCGCACGAACCCGGCGAACAGGTACTCGTCGATCTCGGCGGGCAGCGGCGCCGACGCCGCGTACGTCACCGCGGGGTCGCAGCCGAACGCGATCGCCACGGGCAACCGCTCGCCACGACGCTCGGCCACGGCGTGGTGCGCCGTCGAGTCCTTGTGGATCTGCCAGTGCATGCCGACCGTGCGCTCGTCGTGCCGCTGCAACCGGTACATGCCGAGGTTGCGCTGGCCGGTCTCGGGGTGCTTGGTGTGGGTGAGCCCGAAGTTCATGAACGGGCCGCCGTCCTCGGGCCACGACGTGATCGCCGGCAGCCGGTTGAGGTCGACATCGCTGCCCTTGTAGACGACGTCCTGGCACGGCGCGTTCTTGACCTTCTTCGGCGGCACGTTCTTGAGCTGTCCGAGTTTGCCGAACGCGTCCTTGAGGCCGCTCCACCCGACGGGCAGCTGCGTCTTCACCAGGGCGCCGATCCGGGCGCCGATCTCGTCCAGCGACTCGGCGCCGAGAGCCATGGCCATCCGGCGGTCGGTGCCGAACAGGTTGATCGCCAGCGGCATCTCGCCGCTGGTGGGCCGCTCGAACAGCAACCCCGGCCCGCCGGCCCGCACCACCCGCTGCACGATCTCGGTCACCTCGAGGTGCGGGTCGACCGGAGTCTTGATCCGCTTCAGCTCGCCGGAGCGTTCGAGCTGGGCGATGAAGTCACGGAGGTCGGCATACGGCATGACCTCAGTATTGCCACCGGGCGGGGGAGACAGCGCAGCGGCCCCGGGCGGGAGGTCCGGGGCCGCTGCGGTGACGCCAAGAAGGTGGTGCCGACAGAAGGTGGTGCCGGGGGAAGAAGGTGGTGCCGAGAAACGTCGCGCCAGGGAGCCGCGACCAACGCGAGTACTAGCTGGGGCGAACGGCTCCGGAGTACGGCATGGCATCGAGGCTGATCTTCTCGACGTTCTCGCCCTCCTGCGGGGCGTGGATCGCCGTGTTGTTCCCGATGTAGATGCCGTTGTGGTGGATCGGGTCGTAGAAGAACACGATGTCGCCCGGCTGAAGGTTGGCCCTGGACACCTTCGGGAAGGCGGCGTACTGCTGCTTGGCGGAGTGCGGCATGGACACGCCGACCGTGCGCCAGGCGGCGAGCGTCAGGCCGGAGCAGTCGTAGGAGTCCGGCCCGTCGGCGCCGAACACGTACGGCTTGCCGAGCTGCGCAAAGGCGAACTCGACGACGGTACGGCCGCGACCCTCCGCCGGGCCGTCGTAGACCGGCGGCGTTCCACCGCCGCTGCGGCTGGCGCGCGGCGTGGCCTTCGCCTTGAGCGCACGCCACTTGGCGAGATCCTTGTTGAGCGCGTCCTTGGTCTTGCGGATCTTGAGCTCCTGGGCGGCCTGCTTCGCCACCTCGGCGTCGAGCTTGCGCTTCGCGTCGTCCAGCGGGCGCTTGGCCGCCAGCAGGCCCTCGATGGTGCCGGTCTGGTCACGCGTGACGACGTCGAGGATGGCGAGCTGCTCCAGCAGCGTGTCCGGCGACCCACCATTGAGGACCACGGACATCATGCCTGGGCGGCCACCCCGGTAGGCGGCGGCGCCGATCTGATTGACCTTCTGCTCGTAGGCGCTGGTCTTCACCTGGTACGTCTTGATCTGCGCGCCGAGCGTGGCCTGCTTCGCGCGACTCTGCTTCAGCGTTTCGTACGCGTCGTTGTACTGCTCGTTGATCTTGTCCAGCTTGACGCCTAAGTCGTCGAGCTGGCGGTCGATCTCGGCCGGGCTCGGCGCAGCTGTGGCCGTTCCACCCGGAAGTACGGCTAACGCCGTGGCTGTCGCAAGCGAGGCGAGGAGGACAAGGGAACGGTGAGCGAACAAACGCGCGGACACCGGCGGTGGCACTCCTTCTTCGATCTGCCGCCTACCGAGCGAACCTCGCTCGGATCCGTGGCTCGTCCACGGTGGACGACGGGCGGCGTTGGCCGAGCCGCCCTGGTGAACGACGAAGTCCGGCCAACTGGGGACCGACTGTAGGTGCCTGAAACCGGACTGGTCCACTTTCCAAGGCGAATTTAACCTTGACTCCTGTGCGTATTGGCGGTATTACTCACTCTCCGCCAAACGGCCCAATCCATACCGTCACGCCGCACCGTCAATCCGGACGTTTCCAGGACGAACGGCGTACACATTCCGAAAACGGTGTGACTTTTGTCTCGTGAACCCGTTGCCCTCTCGGGCAGACTTCGCGGCGCTGCGGGCGCTGGCCCCTAGACGCCGGCGTACGAGTGCAGGCCCGACGTCACCAGGTTGATCGCGAACAGGTTGATCATCATGGTCCCCCAGCCCGCGACCGCGACCCACGCCGCGCGCCGGCCACGCCAGCCGGCGGTAGCGCGGGAGTGCAGGTAGGCGGCGTACACGACCCAGGAGACGAACGCCCAGGTCTCCTTGGGGTCCCAGCCCCAGTACCGGCTCCAGGCAGCCTCGGCCCAGAGAGCGCCGAGGATGATGCCGACGGTCCAGATCGGAAACGCGATCGCGTGCAGCCGGAACGTGAGGCGCTCCAGCGTGGCGGCCTCAGGCAGGCGCGGACCCAGCTTCGACGTGGACTTGCCGGCGGCGACCCGCTCGTCGTACCGCTGGCGCACGAGGTAGAGCGCGGCGGTCACGAAACCGACCATGAAGATCCCGGACGCCCCGACCATGCACGGGACGTGGATCTCCTTCCAGTACGAGTTGAGCGCCGGCATCAGCGGGGCGGCCTCGGCGTAGAGGAGGCTGCCGGCGATCCCGAGCATCATCAGGACGACGGCCATGACGAACACGCCGAGGTGCCGCACGGGCCGCCTGAAGGCCAGCACCAGCCAGGCCAGCACGCCGACAGCGCACACCGCCGAGATGAACTCGTACATGTTGCCCAGCGGCGCGCGGCCGGCGGCGAAACCGCGCGAGGCGAGGCTGCCGGCGTGGAACAGGAACCCGAGCGCGGTGGCCAGCAGGGCGAACCACCCGATGCGGGCGGCAGATCCGGTCGACGGCGCCTCACGCTCCGGCTCCGAGCCCAGCCGCGCCAGCGTCTCCTCCAGGGTCTCCTCGGCGGGTCCGCCTGCGCCCTCCAGAACCTTCGCTGTCTGCACCTTGCGCACGGTGACCTTGCCGCTCCGGCCGAACGCGTACTCGATCGTGTAGCCGATCATGGCCAGGGCGTACGTGGCGAGCGCGGCGAGCAGCAGGTTGTCGGAGAGGCTCGCCAGGCCGGCGTCGACAGGCATATCAGTCCTTCTTCGCAGGTGAGGGGCTGGGCGCAGCAGGTGAGGGGCTGGTCGCGAGGGCGACAGCGATGACGGTACGCCGGAACTCGCCCGAGAACGATTCCGCGTCGGTGCGGGCCAGTCCGCCTGCGGCCAGACCCGTGGGGGTCAGCCGGAACCAGATCCGGCGGCGACGGACGGTGAGCGAGGCGATCAGGCCGAGCACCATGACGATCGCGCCGATGAGGACCGTGAGGTGGCCGGGGTCGTGGTTGACCTCCATGCTGGCCCACTCCTTGGTGCCGACGAACGTCAGCTCGGTGCCGTCGTCGAGCTTCCATGTCTCGCCGGGCCTGAGCAGCTTCGCCGGACCGGCCTTGAGCGCGCCCTTCGCCACCTGTGACTGGTCGAGCGAGTACACGGAACGCGGGATGCCGCTGTTCAGGCCGGTGTCGCCACGGTACGACAGCAGGGTCAGCCCGGGGTTCTTCTCGGCCGGGTGCCGGGAGCGGATCGGTGGGCCGGATTCGGGCATCGTCGGCACGTAGATCCCCTCGAACGCGACCTGCACGTCCGGGATCGCCTTGCCGCCCTTGGGATCCTGGTTGGCGTCCGGGATCACGACGGCACCCTCGCTGCTGTGCATGAGGTCCTGCGGCAGGAACGGCGTGGTGCTCTCGAACACGGTGCCGAAGCGGTCCTTGAACCGCAGGATCGGCGCGTACCCGTGGTTGATCAGGTACACGTTGGCGCCGTCGACGCGCAGCGGCGAGTTGACCTTCACGCGGGCTCGACGGTCGGGGTCGGCCTCGGCGGCGCGCGGTCCGGAGATGTGCCGCACGTCCGCGGCGTAATCGCTGGGCTGGCCGTTCGCCAGGTACTCACCGCGGAAGTCGTCGAGCCGGACGCAGAACGGCGGCAGGGTCGAGTCGCCGACGAGCCGGCCAGGCGAGAACTGGTCGTACGACTGGACGGTGTTGCAGAAGTCGTCGCCCTCGACGACGAGGATGCTCGCCTTCCAACCCCAGAGCCCACCCAGCGCCACGCCGGTGAGCACCGCGACCAGCGCGAAGTGGAAGAACAGGTTGCCGGTCTCGCGCAGGTATCCCTTCTCGGCGCTGACCGTGACGGTGCCGTCCTCGGCGGTACGCACGACCGTCCGCCACCGCCGCTTGCGCAGGACCTTCGCGACGCGCAGCCGCCTCCGGAGCGGCAGGCAGCGTCTCGTGCAGCGGCAGCCGGTCGAGGTTGCGCGGGGCGTCGGGAGGCTGGCGGAACATCGCGCGCAGGTGCATCCGCATCCGCGGCACCAGGCAGCCGATCAGCGAGATGAACAGCAGCAGGTAGATCGCCGCGAACCACGGCGAGCCGAACACGTCGAACGCAGAGAGCCGGTCGAGGAACGGCGCCAGCTTCGGGTGCTCAGCGAAGTAGTCGTCGACCTTGAGCTGGTTGAGCGCGCGCTGCGGCAGCATCGAGCCGGGCACGGCGGCGAGCGCCAGGAGGAACAGCAGCACCAGCGCGGTGCGCATGCTGGTGAGGTTGCGCCAGGCACGCAGCAGTTGGGCGCCGAGGCCGTGGCCGGGGATCCTGCGGGCGGCGTCGGGCGCGGGCTGGGTCGACAGCTCCGCGTCCTGGATCGCTCTCTCGTCTACTGTGGACATCGTCAGAACCCGATCTCGCCGGGGCCGATCGCCCCGTACAACCAGATCACCAGGTCACCCCAGACCCCCGTGAGCAGCAGGACACCGACCACGATCAGCAGCGCGCCGCCGATGCGCGTGACCCAGCGGCTGTGCCGGCGCACGACCGCGAGCGCGCCCAGGAACCGCCGGAAGCCGAGTCCGAACAGGATGAACGGCAAGCCCAGGCCCAGGCAGTACGCGATCGTGAGGATCACGCCACGCGTCGCGGTGCCCTGGGTCAGCGTGAGGCCCTGCACGGCGGTGAGAGTGGGGCCCACACACGGGATCCAGCCCAGGCCGAACACCGCGCCGAGCAGGGGCGCACCCGCCAATCCGGTGGCCGGCAGCTGGCGGATCCGCGCCTCCCGCTGCGCGCCGGGAACCAACCCCAAGAAAGCGAGTCCGAGGACGATGATGAGCCCGCCGGCCACGCGCTCGACCAGGTCCCGGTGCTCGATCAGGGTGCTGGCGAGCCCGCCGACGGTGGCGCCGATGACCGTGAAGACGGCCGTGAACCCGAGGACGAACAGCGCGCTGCCGGCCAGCACCCTGCCCTGGACGCTCCGCTTCGTACGGGTCTTCACGGCGACCGCGCGGCCATGCGGGTCGGTGCCGACCGCTGCGTCCAGGTCAGCGCCCGCGATGCCGGTGACGTAGGAGATGTAGCCCGGCACCAGCGGCAGCACGCACGGCGACAGGAAGCTGATCAGGCCGGCGAGCGCGCTCACCCCGGCTGCGGCGATCAGCGGGCCGTCGACGACGGTGCCGGCGGGGTCCATCAGCGCCCGCCCCCCGCCGAGGTTCGGATTCTTGGGGGTATGGCGGTGCCCGCGACCCCCAAGAATCCGAAACTGAACGCGGTCACGGCTTCTCCGCGGCGACGCGGGTGACGAACGGCTGCAGGTCCTCGCGGAGCAGCGGCTGGCGCAGCACCACGGCCACGCGACCCTGGCGGTCGAGCACGATCGTCGCCGGGATCGCGTTCGGCGGGGTGTCGCGGAACTTCAGCGCGACCCGCTGGCTGCGGTCGTACAGGCTCGGATAGGTCACCTTGAAGGCCTGCTCGTACGCCTTCGCGTTGTCGCGCGAGTCCTTCACGTTCACCCCGAGGAACTCCACGCCTGACGCTTTCGTGGCTGCGTACACGGCCTCCAGGTCATCGGCCTCGGCGCGGCACGGGGCGCACCAGGATCCCCAGAAGTTGACGACGACGACCTTGCCCTTGTGATCGGCGAGGTCGTACGTCGAGCCGTCGAGCAGCTCGCCGGTGAGCTTCGGCGCCGCGCGGCGGTTGGCCGGCGGGAACTCCACGATGCTGCCGTTGCCGGAGACGAACCGCTGCTCGCTACCGGCCGCCTGATCGACCGCGTCGTCGCCCGAGGTAGCATCCGGCCAGCACAACACTGCAAGAAGCAATGCAGTGACCTGGAGCCCGCCCAGCCGCCGTCCGGCAAGGCGGAGCCGACGCAGCGTGCTTTTGCACGTAAGGACGCCGACAACGCAGTCCGTTCGGTGGCTGGGCGGGCCGCGCACATCACGCCCCCTTCGCGTCTTTGGCCGTCGGGGATTGTGCGACGAGCGCGGCGGCCGGCTCGCTGTAGCCGATGCCGGCCAGCGTGACGCCGTCGAAGTGGAACGACGTGAGGCTGGCCAGCGCGCACTCGCGGTTGCGCGGGTCGTGCCAGAGCCGCTTCTTCTCCAGGTGGCGGCGCAGCGTCCAGATCGGCAGCTGGTGGCTGACACACACCGCCTCGTGCCCCTCGGCGGCGTCGCGGGCGGCGAGGATGGCGGCGTACATCCGCTCGGCGATCAGGCTGTACGGCTCGCCCCACGACGGGGTGAACGGGTTGCGCAGCTGGTGCCAGTAGCGCGGATTGCGCAGGGCACCGTCGCCGACGCCGACCTTCTTGCCCTCGAAGAAGTTGCCGGACTCGATCAGCCGCTCGTCGACGGCGATCTCCAGGCTCGAACTGCTCGGCGAACGGTTCGGCGGTCTGCTGCGCGCGCTCCAGCGGGCTGGCGACGAGGTACGTCACGTCGTGCCCGTCCAGCGACTGCGCGGCGACCTTGGCCATCTGCTCGCCCAGCGGCGAGAGCCGGTATCCGGGAAGACGTCCGTAGAGGACGCCTTCGGGGTTGTGTACTTCGCCGTGCCGCAGCACGTGAACAACGGTCGTGCTCATGGGCACGCCTCGCTCGCGCTCGGCGGCCGCGTCTCGCTGCTCGACCGGGCTCGCCTCGCTCGCTCGCACGCTCGCTCACTGGGCCGCCGCTCGGGCCGCGTGCGGAAGGGCTGCGGCGATCCGCTCCAGGGCGGCGTCGTCGTGCGCGGCCGAGACGAACCACGCCTCGTACGCGCTCGGCGGCAGGTAGACGCCGTGGGCGAGCATCGCGTGGAAGAACGCCCGGTACCTGTCGACCTGTTGACGCTGCGCGGCTGCGAAGTCGTGCACCTCGCCGGCGGCGAAGAAGATGCTGAACAGGTTGCCCGCCGACTGGAGCCGGTGCTCGACGCCGGCCTCGGTGAGCGCGTCGGTGGCCAGCTTGGCGACGGTGGCGGCGGCCTTGTCGACGTGCGCGTACACCTCGTCGGTGGCGTGCCGCAGCGTGGCGAGGCCGGCTGCGCAGGCGAGCGGGTTACCGGACAGCGTGCCGGCCTGGTAGACGGGCCCGGCCGGGGCCAGGTGCGCCATCACGTCGCGGCGACCGCCGAACGCCGCCGCGGGCAGGCCGCCGCCCATGACCTTGCCGAACGTGAACAGGTCGGGGGTGACGCCCTCCACGCCGAACCAACCCGATCGGGAGACGCGGAAGCCGGTCATCACCTCGTCGAGGATCAGCAGCGCGCCGTACGAGTCACACAACTCCCGGAGCAGCTGGTTGAAGTTGTCGCGCGGCGGCACCACGCCCATGTTGGCGGGCACGGCCTCGGTGATCACGGCGGCGATCTCGGAGCCGTGCGCGGCGAACGCGGCGCGCACGTCGATCGCGTTGTTGTACGGCAGGACGATCGTGTCGGCGGCGCTCGCTCCGGTGACGCCCGGCGTGTCGGGCAGCCCGAACGTGACCACGCCCGAGCCCGCGCTGGCCAGCAGCGAGTCGACGTGGCCGTGGTAGCAGCCGGCGAACTTCACCACCTTGGTGCGGCCGGTGAAGCCGCGCGCGAGGCGGATCGCGCTCATCGTGGCCTCGGTGCCCGAGTTGACCAGGCGAACCTGCTCGACCGGCGCGACCCGCTTGACGATCTCCTCCGCGAGCTCGACCTCGCCGGTGCTGGGCGTGCCGTAGCTGGTGCCCCGGGCGGCGGCCTGCTGGAGCGCCTCCACCACGGCGGGGTGCGCGTGCCCGAGCAGCAGCGGACCCCACGAGCACACGAGATCGACGTACTCGCGGCCGTCGACGTCGGTGAGCAGGGCACCCTTGCCGCTCGCCATGAACCGCGGCGTGCCACCGACGGCGCGGAAGGCGCGGACCGGCGAGTTCACCCCGCCCGGCACCACGGCACCGGCACGGTCGAACCACTCCTGCGAGCTGGGGGCGTCGTACGCAAACGTCACCCGGGCATTCTCTCATCTACCTCGCGTAGACAGTGCCCGGGGTGGTATGGGCCCGCCGTCGACTTCCGGATTCTTGGGGGTCGGCGGGCCGCCAGACCCCCAAGAATCCGAGAGTCGGCGGGGTTGAGCCCGCTAGGCGCGCGCGAGTTCCTTGCGCAGGCGCGTGAACGTGCGCGGGCTGCGAAGGCCGAGCACCGCGACGACCCGGCCCTCCCGGGTGTACGTCGCCACGAACTTGCGCTCCTCCACGGAGCCCTCGACCACCTCGACCTTGGCGTCGGGCGCCGCCACCCCGGCGAACTGCACCATCACGCCGTACTGCTCGCTCCAGACGTACTGCACCGGGTCGTACGGGACGCGCTCGCCGAGGATCGCCCCCGCCACGGCGGCGCCCTGGTCGCGGGCGTGCGTCCAGTGCTCGACCCGGACGTGCCCGCCCGCCCGGGCGCTGGGGAAGCGGGCGACGTCGCCGGCTGCGTAGATGCCCGGGACGTTGGCGGCGCCGAATGCGTCCACGAGTACGCCGTCGTCCACGGCCACGCCGGATCCGTCGAGCCACTCGACGTTCGGAGCGACGCCGATGCCGACGACCACCAGATCGGCGGGAATCTCGCGCCCGTCGGCGAGCGCGACACCGCTCACCTGACCCCCGCGCTCGCGGATCTCATGGACGGCGGTTCCCGCATGCAGGGTCGTGCCGTGGTCGGCGTGCAGCCCGACCAGCACCTGTGCCATCTCCTCGCCGAGCGCCTCGACCATCGGCAGCGGCAGCGCCTCCACCACGTCGACGGTGCGCCCGGCCGCCCGAGCCGTCGATGCGACCTCGGCGCCGATGAACCCGCCACCCACGACGACGACCCGTTCCGCCCTGGCCAGGCCCTCGCGGATCGCGGTGGCGTCCTCCAGCGTCCGCAGCGTGTGTAGACCGGCCAGGCCGCGGCCCGGCAGGCGGCGTGCACGTGCGCCGGTGGCGATCACCACCGCGTCGGCGGTCAGCGACGACCCGTCATCGAGGTCGACGGTGCGGGCCCGGCCGTCCATGCGGACCGCGGTCCGGCCGAGCTGAAGTTCGACGCCGTCCAGCGCCTCTGGCGTGGTCAGCGCCAGATCGGCCGCCTGGAGGTCACCGGCGAGGAACGACTTCGACAGCGGCGGGCGATCGTACGGGGTGAGCGGCTCGTCACCGATCAGCACGATGCGCCCGTCGAAGCCCTTCGACCGCAACTCGCTCGCGGCGGACCACCCCGCCAGCGACGCTCCGACCACAGCCACCGTTCGCACCACTTGCGTACCTCCTTGACCACCGACCGTACTCACACCAAGGTCGGGGCACGGCGGAACCAAGGCCGGGGCACGGCGGAACGACGGAGCGAACTATGAGCGAGCGCGGCGAGCGAATCGGTGAATGCGGTGCGGCGAATGCGCCACCGAGCGGAGCGAGGTGTGCTCATGAGCGAGCCTCGCGAGCGAATCAATAGGTACAGCGTGCGCGAATGCGCCGCCGAGCGGAGCGAGGTGTGCTCATGAGCGAGCCTCGCGAGCGAATCAATAGGTACAGCGTGCGCGAATGCGCCACCGAGCGGAGCGAGGTGTGCTCATGAGCCATGAGGTCCAGGGCGTGATCGCCCGGGAGAAGGGCGCACCGGTGACGGTCGAGACGATCCTCGTTCCGGATCCCGGCCCAGGCGAAGCGCTGGTGAAGGTGCAGGCCTGCGGCGTCTGCCACACCGACCTGCATTACCGCGAGGGCGGCATCAACGACCAGTTCCCGTTCCTGCTCGGGCACGAGGCGGCGGGCATCGTGGAGTCGGTCGGCGAGGGCGTGTCGGGGCTCAAGGCCGGCGACTACGTGATCCTCAACTGGCGCGCGGTCTGCGGCGACTGCCGAGCGTGCCGCCGCGGCCGTCCCTGGTACTGCTTCTCGACGTTCAACGCCGATCAGAAGATGACGCTCGCGGACGGCACCGAGCTCTCACCGGCCCTGGGCATCGGCGCGTTCGCCGAGAAGACGCTGGTCCACGCCGGGCAGTGCACGAAGGTCGATGCGGGTGCACCGCCGGCTGTCGCCGGGCTGCTCGGCTGCGGAGTGATGGCCGGGTTCGGTGCCGCGATCAACACCGGCGGTGTGACCCGGGGCGATTCGGTGGCCGTGTTCGGCTGTGGCGGGGTCGGCGACGCCGCGATCATGGGCTCTCGCCTCGCCGGTGCGCACACCGTCATCGCCGTCGACATCGACGACCGCAAGCTCGACTGGGCGCGGAATCTGGGCGCCACGCACACGATCAACTCGTCGCAGACCGATCCGGTCGAGACGATCCGCGACCTCACCGGCGGCTTCGGCGTCGACGTCGCGATCGAGGCGGTCGGCCGTCCCGAGACGTACGAGCAGGCGTTCTACGCCCGCGACCTGGCCGGCACGGTCGTGCTGGTCGGCGTCCCGAACCCCACGATGACGCTCGAACTGCCGATGATCGAGGTGTTCGGCCGCGGTGGCGCGCTCAAGTCGTCCTGGTACGGCGACTGCCTGCCCACCCGCGACTTCCCCATGCTCATCGACCTCTACCTGCAGGGACGCCTCGACCTCGACGCGTTCGTCTCGGAGACGATCCCGCTGGACGGTGTGGAGGCCGCGTTCGACAAGATGCACCGCGGCGAGGTGCTTCGGTCGGTGGTCCTGCTGTGAGCGCGAGGAGTGAGCTTGCGAGCCCCGCAGCCGCGAGCGAAAGGCCAGCGCTGTGAAGGTTGATCGACTGGTCACGGCAGGGCAGTTCCGTCTGGACGGCGGCGTCTGGGACGTGGAGAACAACGTCTGGATCGTCGGGGACGACGCCGAGTGCGTGGTCATCGACGCCGCGCACGACGCCGACCTGATCGCCGCCGAGGTGGGCGCCCGTGACGTGGTGGCGATCCTCTGCACGCACGCCCACAACGACCACGTGAACGCCGCCGTCGCGCTGGCCGAGTACACCGGGGCGCCAATCCTGCTGCACCCGGAGGACCGCGTGCTGTGGGATCAGACCCATCCTGACCGCGCCCCGGACCACGCCCTCGCCGACGGCCAGACCTTGACCGTCGCCGGCGCCGAGCTGCACGTCCTGCACACACCGGGGCACGCGCCCGGCGCCTGCTGCTTCCACGTACCCGAGCTGGGAGCGCTGTTCAGCGGCGACACGCTGTTCGCGGGCGGGCCGGGCGCCACCGGCCGGTCCTATTCGGACTTCGGCACGATCATCGAGTCGATCCGCGATCGGCTGCTCACGCTCCCACCCGACACCGTCGTGCACACGGGACACGGCGAGACGACGACGATCGGCGCCGAGGCACCGCACCTGGAGGACTGGATAGCGCGCGGAAGCTGAATGACTCCGCGGCCAGGGACTTCCGGGCTGCCCTGATGGTCCACGCGGCGGCCCGAAGGGGCCGCAAAGCCCGCGAAGTGGGCCACCCGCCTCGCGCGGGGGTGCATCGGGAAGGCACTCTGTAGGGGTGACGGCGACGGACAAGGCGAACCACGACAAAACTCTCGGCCGGGACGACGGCGCAGCGCGCACCGTCCCGGTCGGCGCGTCGACGCCTGCCACCAAGCCGGAGCCTCCCACCAAGCCCGAGCCTCCCACCAAGCCGGAGCCTCCCGCCGAGCCGGCGACCAAGCTGGAATCGGCCACGAAGGTTCAGCCCGCCGCAGACGAGAAGACCGCCTCCACCGACGGCAAACCTGCCGACGTCCTCGCCAGTGGTGTCGAGGAGTCCGAACCGAGCCGCCGCCGCTGGCGCCGCCTCGCCCTCGCTCGCGCAGGCAAGCACGGCCGCCGCTGGGACCGCTGGTACTGGGTCGTCGCGCGGGGCGTCGGCACGGCCGGCATCGGCGCGCTGGCGATCCTGCTCGGCACGGTGGTGCTCCCGAAACTCGTCGACACCAGCTCCAGCGCGAACCGCAGCGAGCCGCCGCCCTCCGCCGCACCGGCCGGCGCGCCACAGCTTCCGGGTGGCGTCGCGATCCCGGAGGAGCTGCCGTCCGGCCTGCCCACCCCGAGCACCACCGTCCTGCCCTCGCCCACCGGGCCTGTGCAGTCCCAGCCGGGCCGGCCGGCCGACCAGCTCGCCGCGTGGGCGGTCGCCCTTGATCGGCTCGGGATCCCGCAGGTAGCGCTCCAGGCATACGGGTACGCCGAGACGGTGCTCACCCGTACGCAGCCGGCCTGCAACATGTCGTGGACCCTGCTCGCCGGCATCGGAGCCATCGAGTCGAACCACGGTCGGCACGGCGGCGCCACGCTGCTCGCCGACGGCAACTCGCAGCCGAAGATCGTCGGGATCCAGCTCGACGGGTCGGCGAGCAAGCGCATCCCGGACAGCGACGGTGGCCAGCTCGACGGCGACCCCCAGTTCGACAGGGCGATGGGCGCGATGCAGTTCATCCCGTCGACGTGGAAGAAATGGGGAACCGACGCCGACGCCGACGGCCGGGCCGACCCGTACGACCTCGACGACGCGGCGCTCAGCGCGGCCTACTACCTCTGCGCGAACGGGCGCGACCTCGGCACCGGCGAGGGCTGGTGGCAGGCCGTGCTCAGCTACAACAACCTGGAGCGGTACGCGGACGACGTGTACCAGCGCGCGAACCGCTACGGCGTGGACAGCACCACGCGCTAGCCCTGGTGTGTTCGCGGAAATGACGCGGACACGCGGGGCCGGCACCCGCGATTTCCGCGAACACCCTCAACCTCAGCGGGTCAGGAGCTGCGCGGCCTCGGTGGCCCAGTACGTGGCTACGATCCCGGCACCGGCGCGGCGGATCGACGTGAGCGTCTCCAGCATCACGCGCTCACGGTCGAGCCAGCCATTCCGGGCAGCGGCCTCGACCATGGCGTACTCGCCGGACACCTGGTAGGCGGCGACGGGCACCGTGACCTGCGACGACACGGCGTGCACGATGTCCAGGTACGGCAGGGCGGGCTTGACCATGATGATGTCCGCGCCCTCGGCGATGTCCAGGGCGACCTCGCGCAGCGCCTCGGCGGCGTTCGGCGGGTCCTGCTGGTAGGTCTTGCGGTCGCCGACGAGTTGCGACTCGACGGCGTCGCGGAAGGGCCCGTAGAACGCGGACGCGTACTTGGCGGCGTACGCCAGCACCGAGACGTCCGCGAAACCGGCGGCGTCCAGGGCGGCGCGCACGACCGCGACCTGGCCGTCCATCATCCCGGAGAGTCCGAGCACGTGGGCGCCGGCGTCAGCCTGGGCGACGGCCAGCTCGGCGTAACGCAGCAGCGTGGCGTCGTTGTCGACGCTGCCATCGGCCGCGAGTACACCGCAGTGCCCGTGGTCGGTGAACTCGTCGAGGCAGAGGTCGCTGACCACGACGATGTCGTCGCCGACCTCCGCGAGCACGTCCCGCATGGCGACGTTCAGGATGCCGTGCGGATCCGTGCCGGCGGATCCCACCGCGTCGCGGACGGAGGGCACGCCGAAGATCATCATCCCGCCCACCCCGGCGGCGACCGCCTCGGCTGCAGCCTTGCGCAGCGAGTCACGGGAGTGCTGGACGACGCCCGGCAGCGACGCGATCTCGCGCGGCTCGCTCAGCCCCTCCCGCACGAAGACGGGCAGCATGAGGTCGGCCGGGTGGACGCGCGTCTCGGCGACGAGCCTGCGCATCGCCGCGGTCGTGCGGAGCCGCCGCGGGCGCACCGAGGGGAACCCACCGGCCGTCGAGGCACCGGACGTGGTCTCCAGCCCGGGACAGACGTTCTGCAACATGCCCAGCCACCCCTTCAGTGGTTGGATTGTGCAGTCAGACTGCACAATCCAACCGCAACGCTAGCGCGCGAGCCGGCCCGCGGTCGGCCCCTGTGCCTTCGCACCCCGGCGCGACTTCACCGGGTTGGTCGCAGCCTTCTCCCGCAGTTCGAGCGCGAACGCGGCGAGGGCCTCGACCAGCGACGGTACGTTCGCCGTCTCGGGCTGCACATCCACCCGGAGTCCCAGCTCGCGCGCCGTCTCGGCCGTTTTCGGCCCGATGCAGGCGACCACGGTGCGGGCGTGCGGCTTGCCGGCGATACCCACCAGGTTCCGCACGGTGGACGACGACGTGAAGAGCACCGCGTCGAACCCGCCCGACTTGATCGCGTCGCGGATCTCGGCGGCCGGCGGGGCGGCGCGGACGGTGCGGTACGCCGTCACGTCGTCGACCTCCCAGCCACGCTCGATGAGCCCGGCGGCGAGTGTCTCGGTGGCGATGTCGGCGCGGGGCAGCAGCACCCGGTCGATCGGGTCGAGCACCGAGTCGTACGGCGGGAAGTCGTGGAGCAGGCCCTCGCTGGACTGCTCCCCGCTGGGCAGCAGCTCCGGCTTGACGCCGAACGCCTCGACGGCCTTCGCGGTGGCGTCGCCGATGCAGGCGATTTTCACGCCGGCGAACGCGCGGGCGTCGAGGCCGAACTCCGCGAACTTCTCCCACACGGCCTTGACCGCGTTGGTGGACGTGAAGACCACCCACTCGTACCGGCCGGTGACAAGGCCCTTGATGGCCCGCTCCATCTGCGCCGGGGTGCGCGGCGGCTCGACGGCGATCGTCGGCACCTCGCACGGGATCGCGCCCCACACACGCAGGCGCGCACTCATCGCGCCGGCCTGCTCCTTGGTGCGCGGGACCAGCACCTTCCAGCCATACAGCGCCCGGCTCTCCCACCAGGAGAGCTTGTCGCGCAGGCCGACCCCGGCGCCGATCGCGAGGACGAGCGTGCCGAACAGTCCGACGGCGGCGTCGACCAGGCTGTCCAGCGTCGCGATCGAGGTGGACTGGGTGTCGGTGGTGCCATCGCCCGTGACGGAGATCGACGTCTGGCCGGACATGCCGGCGGAGAGCAGACCGTCCCGCACCGCGGCGAGGTCACCGGCGGTCACGGTGAGCGCCAGCGTGCCGGGAGTGGCGACGAGGGCGTCGAAGTCGATCGCGGCCGGGTCGCGGACCTCGACCTCGGTGCGCAGGCCACCCGCCGGAACACCGGCGAACGTGCTGACGCCGTCGATGTGGCTGACGCCCGGCACGACCTCGAACGGGATCGCGGTGCGCGCGACGGCCTGCGCCTCCTTGACGACGGCCTCGCTGCTGAACGGGTCGCCGGCGACGAGCCGGACCACGTTGAGCCCGGTACGCGCGCCGGAGAGCAGCACCTTCGCGACGTCGCCGGGAGCGCCCTCCGCAACGCTCACCTCTCGCTCGGCAGGGGCCTCTGCTGAATCCCGCTCCCGGCCGCTCGGGCCTGACGAACCCCGCTCCCGGCCGCTCAGGCCCAGGACCGCGTCGAGCAGCGTGGCGGGTACGGACGGGTCGTGTACCAGGTGGTCGGCGGCGGTTATCGCGTCGAGCGCGCGGCGGGTGAGCAGGCCGGGGTCGCCGGGGCCTGCGCCGACGAAACTGATCCGTCCAATGGTCTTGCGGCGGGTCATGTGGTACTCCCCATCAGGGTGGTGGCGCCGGCGTCGAGGAGCTCGGCGGCGAGGCGTCGGCCGATCGAATCGGCGTTGTGCAACGGTCCGGAGGCGGTGAGCCGGACGGCGGCGCTGCCGTCCAGAGCGATCACCGCTCCGTCCAGGTGAACCTGGTCTTTCTCGATCCGGGCGAACGCGCCGACCGGCGCGCTGCAACCCGCTTCAAGTGCCGCGAGCAGCGACCGCTCGGCGACGACGGCCGCCCGGGTCTCGGCGTCGTCGAGCCTGCTGATCAGCTCGACCAGTGCGGTGTCGTCGGCGCGGCACTCGATGGCGAGCGCGCCCTGGGCCGGCGCGGGCAGCACCAGCTCGGGGTCGAGTACGTCGGTGATCTCGTTGATCCGGCCGAGGCGGTTGATCCCGGCGAAGGCGAGCACGACGGCGTCGATCTCACCGCTCGTGACCTTGCGGATCCGGGTGTCGACGTTGCCGCGGATCGGCACGCAGGTGAGGCCGGCCTTGAGCGCGTTCAGCTGCGCGACGCGGCGAGGCGCGCCGGTGCCGACGCGGGCGCCGGCCGGCAGCGTGGCCAGCGTGAGGCCGTCGCGGGCGACGAGCACGTCACGCGGATCCTCGCGCTCGGGCACGGCGGCGATGACCAGCCCGTCCGCGGGCGCGGTGGGCAGGTCCTTGTACGAGTGGACGGCCAGGTCGATCTCGCCGGCGAGCAGGGCCTCCCGCAGCGCCGAGACGAAGACCCCCGTACCGCCGAGCTGGGTGATCGGCGCCGAGCTGAGGTCGCCGGCGGTGGCGATCTCCACCAGCTCGACGTCACGGCCGGACCGCTCCGACAGCGCAGCGGCCACCTGCCCGGACTGGGCGGTCGCCAGCGCACTCCCCCGCGTGCCGAGGCGCAATGCAGTCACGCACGAACCTCCGAATCGGCGGCCACGGCGGCGGCTGCCGTCGCGGTCGCCACGTCCAGCTGGAACAGGTCGCGGACGGCGGTGGCGTACCAGTCGCCGCCCGGCGCGCTTGCCAGCTCCTTCATCCGCACCGTGGGCAGGTGCAGCAGTGTCGAGACGACCCGGCGGACGGCCCGCTCGGCCTCCGCACGGGCAACCGGGTCGAGGCCGGACAGGCGCTCCAGCTCGGCGGCGACGACCTGGTCGGCGCGGGCACGGAGCGCAGCCACGGTGGGCGCGACGTCGCTGGACCGCACCCAGCTCAGGAACGCCTCGACCTCTTCCGAGACGATCGCCTGGGCAGCCTCGACACCCGTGGTGTCCGGCGCGTCGGCGAGCGCGGCGCCGAGCTTCTCGATGTCGAGCACGGTGACGCCCGGCAGAGTGTCGACGGCGCGCTCGGTGTCGCGCGGGACGGCGAGGTCGAGGATGAGCAGCGGGCGGTCGGCGTCGGCCCGGGGCGCCACGATGTCGCGGGTGAGCACGGCGTCGGCGGAGCCCGTGGCGGTGACCACCACGTCGGCGGCGGCAAGGGCGGTGCCCAGCTCGTCCACGGTGACGGCGGTTCCGTCGACGGTGCGGGCGATACGGGCGGCGGTGGCCAGCGTGCGGTTCGCGATGGTGATATCGCCCGCTCCGGCGCGGCGCAGGGTGGCGGCCGAGAGCGCGCCCATCGAGCCGGCGCCGACGACCAGCGCGGGACGCCCGGCGATCGAACCGACGGACTCCTCGCCGAGCCGCAGCGCGGCGCTGACGACGGACTGGCCTGCCTGGTCGATGACGGTGTCGGTGTGGACGCGCTTGCCGACCCGCAGCGCCTGCTGCATCAGCTCGTGCAGCATCCGGCCGGGGCCGTCGTGCTCCCGCGCGTTGCCGTACGCGTCGCGGAGCTGGCCGAGGATCTGCGCCTCGCCCACCACCATCGAGTCGAGCCCGGCAGCGACCGTGAACAGGTGCTTGACGGCCTCGTCGGCGTAGTGGATGTAGAGGTTGTCGGCGAGCGGCGTCAGGTGCACGCCGGTGCGCTCCGCGAGCCACTGGCCGATCTCGTTCAGCGCGCCGTGGAACGCGTTGACGTGCGCGTACACCTCGACCCGGTTGCAGGTGGAGAGGATCACGACCTCACCAACGTGCTGACCGCCGACCAGCCTGCGCATCGCGGCCGGCAGCTCCGCGGCGGGCACCGACGCGCGCTCCAGCAACCGCACGGGCGCCGTCCGGTGGTTCAAACCAACGACTAGGAGACTCATGAGACCACCTCGCTGCGCTCGGTGATCGCATTCGCGATGACACTGTGCTTGCTCACCGGTTTACCGCCTCACGTGCGTCCGGATCGCCCTGCGCCCCGCCAGGCAACCGGGTGAGCGACGCCGCGCCGTGCTGGGCCGCCTTGCGGTGCTCGTGGAACGAGAGGATCTGCAGCTCGATGGAGAGATCCACCTTCCTTACGTCGACACCGTCCGGGACGTTCAGCACGCACGGGGCGAAGTTGAGGATGCTGGTGACTCCGGCTGCGACGAGCTGGTCGCACACATCCTGGGCAGCTTCCGCCGGGGTGGCAATGACCCCAATGGAAATCCCCTCGTCAGCGACAACTCGGTTGATATCGCCGATGTGACGGACGTTGAGGCCGGCGATCGGTTCCCCGACCCGGGCCGGATCGGCGTCGAACAGCGCCGCGATCCGGAAACCACGCGAACTGAAGCCGGCGTACCCGGCGAGCGCGTGGCCGAGGTTACCGACGCCGACCAGGGCGACCCGCCAGCGCTGCGTGAGGCCCAGCGCGAGCGAGATCTGGTCGATGAGGAGCGTGACGTCGTACCCGACGCCGCGGGTGCCGTACGAGCCGAGGTGCGACAGGTCCTTGCGAAGCTTCGCCGAGTTGACGCCGGCGGCGTTGGCGAGTTCCTCGGACGACACCGTGTCCGCGCCGCCGTCCGCGAGGGTGTGCAGCGCCCGCAGGTAGACCGGCAGCCGTGCGACCGTGGCCTCCGGAATGCCGCGCTCGCGGCTGGAGGTCCGCGCGCTCGGGCGCTGGTCGCTCATCGGGCTCCTGTAGACAGCAGGGTGGCTGGCAGGGGGTGCGTCATGCCCCGGATCGCACCGCGCGGTGACGCTGTGCTATCCGCGAGCTGACGAGCCCACGGTACCGCTTGTGAACGCCTGCACAAAGTTGAACGCGAGCTAGCCTCACACACGCGTGGCAGGGCTCACAGGTCCGATTGGTGACAACGTCGGCCACGTGTCGGCTATCTGACGATCAGTAGCGGGGTTTCCTCGTGTCGCAGCAGCCAACTGCTCACCGATCCCTCGGCGATCCGATGCAGGCGCGCGCCGACGCCCCTACCGCGGGTGCTCACCACGAGCATGGACGCGCGCAGGTCCTTCGCCATCCAGTGCAGCTCCTCGGCGGGGTCGCCGTCGCGCACGACGTACCGCCAGCGCGCGGGACACCCCTCGATCACCTCGCTGACGAGCCTCCGCACCTCCGCCTCCAATTCCGCGAGGGGAGCGCCCGGGTCCTGGTCGAGCATCGGGACGGCGTGCGGAACGGGCCGCCGCCGGACGTGTACTACCACCAACTCGTTGCCGGATCTGGCAGCGAGCCCGCTGGCATAGCTGAGCGCGCGCCCGCTCGCCTCGGAACCGTCCACACCGACGACGATCGGCCCGACGTCCATGCCGCGAGCGTATCGGCGCGGCAGCCGACGTCGCGGCAGATTACCGGTGACTCAGCGGTCGCACTTTCCGGGCCTATGGCACGGAAAAGTGCGACCGCATACGGCAGCGCGCTACTTCACCGGCGGGTAGATCGCCCAGATCTGCGGTGTGATCGCGCCACGCCAGTCGAGTTGGCTGCCGAGTGCCACGGTGGCCATCGCTTTCGTTGCGGTCAGCGTGGCGTTGCCGACCTCCAGCTTCTCGATCTCGTTCTGGCCGGCGGGGCTCGCCTGGATCTTGCGGTAGAAGCCCGGCGACCAGCGCGCCATCAACCGGAACCACTGCGCCACCCACCAGCGCTCGGTTCCAGTGGCGTTTTCGGCACCGCCGAAGCCCATGGTCAGCGTGGGGTAGCCGGCGCGCGTGCCGCCGCCCCCGGTCAGGCCGCTGCCCGAGTACGGCGGGTGGCCGAAGCCGACGACGTTGATGCGGCTGCGCACCATGCGGTACACCCCGTCGTGCTTGCCGGGGATCGAGGCGTTGCCCTCCAGCGTCACGAGGCGCCCGTCCGACCGGATCGACTCGACGATGCCGACGTGCTCGGCCCTCGTGTCGCCGTCCCAGGAGAAGAAGACGACCGCGCCGGCCTTCGGGGTCTGGTTGAAGCGAGCGCGCTGCTTGTACCAATTGATCCACGGGTTGCAGTTGCCGAACCGGCCCGACTCCGCGGGGGTGAAGCCGGCCGTGGCCATCACCCAGCTGACCCACATCGCGCACCAGTAGGTGTCCTTGAATGCTGGCGCCCCGGCCCACTTCGCGTACCAGGTGCCGTACGGCGTGAGCTGGTTGCCGGGATCGTTGTTCCCGACGCCCGGCTCGATCTTTCCGAGTTGCGACCGCGCGACGTCGAGGACGCGCTTGACCGTGGTGGTCATGTCACTCCTCCGCTTCGTAGTCGTCGGGGTTCTGCGACACGGACTGGAGGCCGTCTTCGGGTTTCGGGTCAGCGATCCGGTCGGGGTTCGGGTCCGGCTCGTCGACGACGTCCAGGGAGCTGGGTCCCTCGTCCAGGTCGGCGGCGAAGTCAGCGAGGATGTCCAGTACTTCCGGCTGGAAGTCGTCCAGCTCGGAAAGCTTGGATTCGGCCATGAGTACCCCCCACGGGCGCATAGTTGCACCAGCAACAGCCAACTATCCTTCGCTCACTGGCTGCGACTGAACAGTGACCGAACAGCCAGTGCTGTGATCGCTGACGTTCGGGGGCCCGAGGCCGCGGGGCTGCCTTGGAACGCGTTAGTGGTCACAGCACCTGTTCACGCCGCTGCGAGTGCTACCGCCTCGGCCAGCGAGTCGACCACCGGGAATCCGGCCTCGACCAGGCTCGCCCGCGCCGAGAACCCACCCGTGTGCAGCACCGCGCGGGCACCGACCTGCTTGGCGGCCCAGCCGTCGTCGGCGCTGTCGCCGACCACGACCACGTACGCCGGATCGACCTGGAGTGCAGCCAGGTGCCGCACGAGGTGCTCGGCCTTCTGCCCGCCGTTCGGCCCGACCCTGCCGTCGACACGGGCGAAGTGCCGAGCGACACCCAGCGACTCGACCAGCGGCACCAGCGCCTCGTGGTGCCACATCGACAGCAACGACTGGGTGCCGGACCAGCCAGAGAGCAACTCCTCGGCGCCCTCGGCCAGGCCGCACCGCTGCCGCTCGATCTCGTACTGCACGTGGAACGCCGCGTCCAGGAACTCCCACTCACCCTCGGCGAGTGGACGCCCGAGCAACCGCTCGTAGAAGGTCGGGATCGGCATCGTGGCCAGCGCGCGGTACCGCTCGCGGGTGACCGGCGGCAGGCCGTGCGCGACGAAGGTGGCGCTGGTGGCGGCGACCACCGCGTCGACGTCGTGGAAGAGCGTGCCGTTCCAGTCCCAGACCAGGTGCGTCATGTGTTCAACGGTAACGAGCCCCTACGACAAGCCGAGGTCGCGTAGGAGGCGAGCCTCCTCGACGCGCCAGTACCCGTGCTCCTTGCCGTCGAGCAGCACAACCGGTACCCGGTCGCCGTACTCGTAGGCGAGGTCGTCCGAGCTGTCCACGTCGACCTCGGTCCACTCCTCGCCGGTGGCCGTGTGGATCCGTCGCAGCGCCTCCCGCGCTGCCTCGCACAGGTGGCAGTCCGCCCTGGTCAGCAGCGTGAGCCGGACCTTCTCGTCGTCGCGCATGCGGCCACCGTACCCGCGCAATCCGAAACGGACTTGCTGCGCAAATCGGGGCAGCAGCGCCCGACGTAGGCACGGCTTCCCGAAAAGTCCGGTTCGGGGGAGGTTTGGGGGAGGTTCGGAGGGTTCGGGGGAGGTTCGGAGGGTTCGGGGGAGGTTCGGGGGACGCCGCCCTAGACCCCGGACGGGTCCAGTCCACGCCGGGCGGCGAGCCGCAGCCGACCCTTGCTCACCTTGCCGGTTGCCGAGTGCGGCAGCCGGCTGACGAACTCCACCGTGGCCGGGCACTTGAACCGGGCCAGCGCCCGCTCACAGTGTGCGATCACGTCCTCGGCGGAGAGCTGGACGTCCGGCGCCGTGACCACGTACGCCTTGACTGTCTCGCCGGTGTAGGGGTGCGGAGCGCCGATGACCGCCGCCTCGACGATGCCCGGGTGAGCGAGCAGCACGTCCTCGACCTCGCGGGGGTACACGTTGAAGCCGCTGACGAGGATCAGCTCCTTGATGCGGTCGACGAGGAACAGATCGCCGTCCTCGTCCGCGTACGCGACGTCGCCGGTCTTCCACCAGCCGTCCTCGTCGGGGCCGTCGCGCCCGTCCGGCCAGTACCCGGAGAAGAGGTTGGCGCCGCGGACGGTGATCTCGCCGGGATCCTCGGTCGAGTGGACGTCCTCATCGTCGTCATCGCCCACGTCCTCACCCGTGGCGACGTCCACGAGCCGTACCTCGACACCGGGGATCGGCCGCCCGATCGAACCAGGCTTGGGCTCGTCGCTCACCAGCGTGCTCGTGAGCACAGGCGCGGTCTCGGTGAGGCCGTACCCCTCATAGACGTACTGGCCGGTGGCCTCGCGGAGCCGCTCCTGCGTGTCGGCGGGCAGCTGGTCGGCACCGCAGATCGCGACCCGCACGCTGCTGAACGACTCGGCGAAGGCGGGCAGGAGCGACCAGGCGACGTACATCGGCGGGGCGCCGGGAACGTTCGTCACTCCGTACCGGGCGATCAGCCCGAGCGTGCTCACCGGGTCGAAGCGCTCGGCGAGGACCGCGGTGCAGCCCTCCCAGAGCACCTGCCCGAGGCCGGGGTTGAGCCCGTACACGTGGAACAGCGGCAGGACGAGCAGCACGACGTCGTCGGGGTGGAGCACGTCGAGCCGGCTGCACTGTTCGAGGTTCGCGAGGACGGCCCGGTGCGAGAGCATCGCGCCCTTCGGCCGCCCCGAGGTGCCGGACGTGTAGATGAGCAGTGCGAGGTCCTCGCCGCCACGCTCGGAACGCACGGGTCCGCCGGGAGTGACCGGCCCGTTGACCAGCGCCTTGGGCGCGAACGCGTGCTGCAGCGCAGGCAGCTCCGACCGCACCTTCTCGACCTCGGCGAGGACACCGGCGCCGGCGACGACGGCGATGGCGCCGGAGTCGCTCAGGACGTGTGCCAGCTCACGGCCCGTGTACCCGGGGTTGACCGGGACCACGACGAGCCCAGCCCGCAGCGCGCCGAGATAGATGATCGGAAAGTCGAGACCGTTCGGGAGCGCCAGCGCCAGCCGCTCGCCCTCCTCGATGCCGCGGCCTCGCAGCAACGCCGCAACCTGGTCTACCCTGCTGTCCAGTTCCGTCCAGGTGAGGACGGTGTCGCGGAAGATCAGCGCGCGCCCGTCACCTCGCCTTGCGGCGGCGCGACGGACCAGATCCGCGACGTTGCGGACCGGATCGGAGACAGCGATTTCGTCCACAGGACCTCCACAGCTCACCGTCGGGGAGTCTGTCACAACCGCTGTTCGGCCGTGCGGGTGCCGGTCGAGGTACATGCTGCTGGGCGGAGACACGTATGATCTCGCCGTTACCTCCCGTGCACCGGGTGTAACCATCCCCGCTCTAGGAGCGAGCGGAAAGTTGACCACGTGAACGCGCGGATCGAGGGGTTCGGAGTGACCACTGGCCCAGCTCTCCTGGCCGGTGCGCGGTTGACCCTCCGGCTGGGGCTCGCGGAACTCGCCCATGCGGTGTGGTCCGCTGAACGCCCGTCCCCGCGCCCCGGACCGTCCCCGCGCCCCCGACCGTCCCCCCGGCCACGCCGTGCCGGCGGCGACCATGCGGCTCCCGCCGCTGGCGGCGACCATGCAACCACGGTCGCCGGCGGCGACACCGCGGTGCTGCCGGGCACCCCGAGCGGACCCGGCCACCGGCCCGACCTGGACGACGCCCAACCCGGCGACGTCTGGACGATCGTCCGCCGCGCCCAGGACGGCGACGCGGAGGCGTTCGGGGAGATCTACGACCGGTACATCGACACCGTGTTCCGGTACATCTACTTCAGAGTCGGGTCCCGCTCCCTCGCGGAGGATCTGACCAGCGAGACGTTCCTGCGCGCACTGCGCCGGATCGGCAGCGTCACCTGGCAGGGCCGTGATCTCGGCGCCTGGCTGGTGACGATCGCCCGCAACCTCATCGCCGACCACTACAAATCGGCGAAGTACCGCCTCGAGGTCACCACCGCCGACATGCTCGACGCCGACCAGGAGGACCACGGTGCGGAGGCGAGGCCGGAGGCGGCGGTCGTGGAGCGGCTCACGAACGTGACGCTGCTAGAGGCCGTCAAGAAGCTCAACCCCGAGCAGCAGGAATGCATCGTGCTGCGGTTCCTGCAGGGTCTGTCGGTCACCGAGACTGCACAGGCCATGGGCAAGAACGAGGGCGCGATCAAGGCCCTCCAGTACCGCGCGGTGAGATCGCTCGGCCGCCTGCTGCCGGAGGGGTTCACGCCATGACGCCGACCCTGACCTGTGGCGACGTGACAGATGCCACGTCGACGTTCTGGTACCCGCCCGTAACCACGGGTGCGCTTCGCCCGTTGTGTTCGTTGCCGGCACGACAACATCGGGGACTGGGCGAAGGGGGGTGCGTACCGTGATCATCACCCCGTCCGAACGCCGCAAGGCCGAACGGTTCGAGGAACTCGTCAGTGGACGGGCACAGGCTGACGAGAGCGACGCCGCGCACGTCGCGCTCGCCGCCCGGCTCCAGTCCGTCGAGGTCGGAGGGGCTGTCGACCCGGCCTTCCGGGATCGGCTGCGCCAGCGCGTCCTCGCCGTCGCGCACGTCCAGGCCGCCAGCGGCGAGGCCGACACCCGCCCACTTCGTAGCCACCTGCCGTCGCGGCGCCTGCCGCGCAGGATCGCGCTCGCCGGCGGCACCGTGGCCGCGCTGGTGGCCCTGTCCGGGGTCGGCGCCGCGAGCGGCGACGCGGTCCCCGGCGACGCGCTGTACAGCGTCAAGCGCAGCCGCGAGGCGGCCCAGCTCGCGCTCGCCCGGTCCGACGTCAGCCGCGGCCAGCTGCACCTGCAGTTCGCCCGGGCCCGCCTCGCCGAGGCCGCGAGCGTCCGGGACGACGACAGCGAGCTGCGGCGTGTCCTCGACGACATGGACGCCGAGACCCGAAGCGGCATGCGCGATCTCAGCGCCGCGTCGGTCGAGCGGCAGGACCGTGCCCCGCTGGACGCCGTCGACGAGTTCGTCACGGTTCAGCGCCGGCAGCTGATCGCCGCGATCGGCGGCCTGCCCGAGAAGCGCCGGATGCGCGCTCTCGACTCGCTCGAACTGCTGGAAAGGGTGCGCGAGCGGTCCGGCGCCCTGCGCCCGTCGCTGCTGTGCACGGTCGGTTACACCGGCGCCAACCGCAGCGACGAACTCGGCCCGCTGCCCCGGCGGTGCGCGGCCTTGCCCGGTGTCCAGCCGGGCGGGACGAGCGTGCCAGGCGGTGGTCCGGACACGTCGGGCAACGATCCGACAAACCCGGGCACGACGATCCCTCGCAGCTCGATCTCGGCCCGGCCGAGCGCCACACCGCCCGTCAGCCTGCCTGCGGATCCGACCAGCCCCGGCTCACGCATCGACCCGGTCCCGACCGGCACTCCGACGCCCGCTCCGACGCCGTCGGGCGGCACCCAAGGCCTGCTCGGCGCCGTCAGCAGCACTGTCGGCGGCGTGGTCGGCGGGCTACTCGGCGGGGGCGGCGGCTCGGCCCCCTAGATCGGTGGCTCGGCCCAGTAGATCGGCTCGGTCCAGTAGATCGGCTCGGTCCAGTAGATCGGTGAATAACTGGTGGCCAATGGGGGATCCCTATGGATAGCGACTGCCGTCCTGAGCGCTCCCGTTACCCTTGCGGTAGCGGTTGTCGTGTCAACGAGGACGTGAGCCGCTCAGCCCCCGGGGGGACGCCGTGACCTCGCTCATACAACGGCGGCGACGCCGACGCCAGCGCGACGAGGAAGTTCGTCATGTCCTCGCCGGTGCTGCCAGCGCCGCAGCCGCCGATGTGGAGGCCGCCCTCACGGTGCCCGCCGATCCCACGGCGGCGGCGTTCTTCGACGTGGACAACACGATGATGATGGGCGCCTCCATCTTCCACTTCGCCAAGGGCATGGCGGCCCGCAAGTACTTCACCACCGCCGACCTGGCGAAGTTCGGGTGGCAGCAGTTGAAGTTCCGGGTGTCGGGCGCCGAGAGCCACAACGGCATGGTGCAGGCACGCGAGGCGGCGCTGGCGTTCGTCGCAGGGCGCGACGTCACCGAGATCATCCAGCACGGCGAGGAGATCTACGACGAGCTGATGGCCACCCGGATCTGGTCCGGCACGCGCGCCCTCGCCCAGTCGCATCTGGATGCGGGCCAGCGCGTCTGGCTCGTCACCGCCACACCGGTCGAGCTGGCCACGATCATCGCCAAGCGCCTCGGTCTCACGGGCGCGCTCGGCACGGTCTCCGAGATCGAGAACGGCTGCTACACCGGCCGGCTGGTCGGCGAGCCGCTGCACGGTCCGGCCAAGGCGGAGGCTGTGCGCGCGCTTGCCCAGCGCGAGGGCCTCGACCTCGCCCGCTGCACCGCCTACAGCGACTCCAGCAACGACGTCCCGATGCTCAGCGCCGTCGGCAAGGCGTTCGCGATCAACCCCGACAGCGACCTGCGCAGGGTGGCCCGCGAGAACGGCTGGGAGATCCGCGACTACCGCACCGCACGCAAGGCCGCGAAGGTCGGCGTGCCCGCCCTACTGGGCGCCGGTGCGGTCGCGGGGGGCCTCGCCGCCGGCATCGCGTTGCGCCGCAAGCGGCGGTAGGCGGGACACACCCGTGCACGCGGACGCGCGTGATGACGAAGGCACCGGCTTCGGCGCCTTCCTACACCACCGCGGCCAGGACGTCCTGCGGCTCGGGTATCTGCTCACCGGCAGCCACTCAGCCGCCCGAGCGCTCGCGGTCCAGGCGCTCGCCGACCTCGGCGGACGGTGGCGCACGCTGCTCCGCGAGCACCACGATCCGACGACCGCGGTTCGGGTCATCACCTCCCAGCATTTCCTGCGCGAACCGTCCGCCGACCCGGAACCTCCTGCCGCGGACGACGACGAGATCGCCACCGGTTGGCAGGAGCTGCAGAACCGCCCACCGGGCGAGCGTGCCGGCCTGGTCATGCAGCACTGGGCCGAGCTGGACAACGACGCGCTCGACCAGGCGCTCAAGTTCCAACCCCGTGCGGCTCACGAGCGACCTCTACGGGCGCTGTTGAACCGCGCACGAGAGGCGGCGGCGCGGTCCGCGGAGTTCGGCGGCGGCAGCCAGGTGCTGATCGACGTCGACACCCACCGCCCCGGTGCGGGCGAGCGGCTCACCGGCTGGTTCCTGCAGGACGTCTTCCGGTACGCCGAACGCGACGCGCCGCTGCCCGACGCGGGGTTCGTCGCCGAGGTGGAGGCCCAGGCGCTCGTCCGCAAGCAGCACGCACGCCGCCGGCAGCGGGTCACGACCAGCGCGGTGGCAGCCGCTGTCGTGATGGTCGTCGGCGCGGGCACGCTCGTCCGGCAGGATCCGCCTCCGCCGCCTCCGCCGCCGGCGGCCGCAGGCGGTGCGGCGTTGGCCGAGCCGCTGACCTGGTCGGATGTGTGGCCCGGATCGTCGGTCACCCGGTTCGTCGCCGTACTCCGGGACGGCCGCGCGTACCAGCCGCTGCGCTTCATCGACAAGCGAACCGTCGTGGCGTCAACGTTCCCAAGCTCAGGCGCGCCGCAGCTGCTCCTGGTCGACGTGCTCGACCGCACCGCACGGGTGCTCGGCACAGTCGCCGGCCCGCTCGACCGGGTGCACACCGCGACCGACGGGTTCCACGTCGGCTGGATGAACCCGGGCGGCGCCGGCCTCACGGGCGGGCAACTGTGGGTCGCCGACATCAGCGGCGGGCCGTCCAGGCTGGTCGCGACGGTCCCGGCCGCGCCGCCGCGCGAGACCATGCCGAGCCTCGGCATGGGTGCCGGCCGGATCTACCTGGTTCGCGCCCGCGGATCGGACAACCGCACGGTCGAGATCTCCAGCGTGCGGATCACCGGCGGAACGCTCCAGCACGAGATGACGCTCCCCGGCTTCCTGCCGATCGGCTGGCCGTGGTTCAGCACCGTCGCCACGAGTTCACGCCAGGTGGTGCACGTCCGGAACGCGCTGACCGGCGAGGAGCGCGAGGGCCGGCTACCGCGTGGCAGCGCGCTCGGCGTGTGCGAGGGGATCTGGTGCGTCGGCACACTCCAGCGCAGCGGCCCCACCAGGCCCGGCGAGATCCTGGTCGGCCTGCTCGACGGCACCCACCGCACCCGGCTCGTGCCGTCGCACCCCCACACCGGTCCGCCGCCCGTGCTCGCCGGCCGGTTCGTGCTCACCAAGGGTGCCGACGGCGCCACATACCTGCACGACCTGCGGCTGGACCGCGAGGTGCGCCTCTCCGGCTCGGTGCGTCAGGTGGTGCCGTCCGGGCGGCTGCTGGGCTGGTCGGTGCAGGGCACGCGTGGTACTCGCTGGCGGATAGCCGACTTGGCGCCACTGCCCTGAGCTTTCTGGGGTCCTAGCCGAAGACCGACTTCCGCTTCATCAACAGGCGGTAGAGGGTCTGCTGGATCGTCTCGCGCACCTGGTCGGCGACGTTGAACACCAGCATCGGATCGTCGGCGCGGTCGGCCATCGACTCGGTCTCGATCGGCTCGCCGAACTCGATGTACCACTTCGACGGCAGCGGGATCATGCCGAGCGGGCCGAGCCACGGGAACGTCGGCGTCAGCGGGAAGTACGGCAGGCCGAGGATCCGCGCGAGCAGCTTCGCGTTGCCGAGCATCGGGTAGATCTCCTCGGCGCCCACGATGGAGCACGGGATGATCGGTGCCTTGGTGCGCAGCGCCGCCGAGACGAATCCGCCGCGGCCGAACCGCTGTAGCTTGTACCGCTCGCTGAACGGCTTGCCGACGCCCTTGAACCCCTCGGGGTAGACGCCCACCAGCTCTCCCGACGACAGCAGTCGCTCCGCGTCGGCGTTGCAGGCCAGCGTGTTCCCGGCCTTGCGGGCGACCTCGCCGAGAAACGGCGTCTTGAAGACCAGGTCGGCGCCGAGCATCCGCAGGTGGCGACGCGCGGGGTGGTGGTCGAGCAGGGCGAGCGCGGTGACGACACCGTCGAGCGCGATCACCCCGGAGTGGTTGGCGACGATCAGCGCCGCGCCCTCGTCGGGGATGTTCTCCATGCCGGAGACCTCGACCCGGAACCACTTCTCGTAGATCGGGCGGAGCGGCGCGGCGAGGACCGTGGACGTGAGTTCGGGGTCGAAGCCGAAATCGTCGACCTCGTACTCGCCGGTGAGGCGGCGCCGCATGAACGCGAGCGCGCCGGCGACCTTCCGCTCCCACTCGTCGGCGGGTATGTCGGGCTTTTCTTCAGCCGCGTCGGGCGCAGCCGCTTCGGGCTGCGGGCCTTCCGCAAGTGGCCAGACGCGAGCGTCGTCCGGACCGCCCGCAACGGGGAAGTCGAGGTCGCGCGGCTCCTCGGGCGCCTGGACAGCGTCGGCGGGCGGCTCTACGGCGTCGGTGCCGGCGGGTGGCTCAACGACGTCCGTGTCGGCGGGCGGCCGCGTTGCCTGCTTCGCGTCGCCCGAGCTGGCCGGCTTGCGGCGCCGCGACGGCTTGTTGGCGTCCGCGGCAGGCTTCTGGATCTTCTCCGCTGCCGGCTCAGGTTCAGCCGCGCCGCCGTCGAACGGCAGCTCGTCGGCTGGCGGCTTGGGCTCGGACCGCCGCGGGGTGCCGTTCGGGGAGCGCCGCCGCTGGGCCGGCGCATCAGCCGGCTTCTCGACCGGGTCTCCCTTGATCGGGATGATGCGCGCTTCAGCCATCGCTTCTCCTCCCGGTCATCCGCGCGAGCAACGCACGCTCGGCGAGCTTGACGTTCTCCGGGCTGAGCACCGACGACAGGTTCCTACCCCGTACGAAGTCGTCGAAAGCCTCGACGGTGCTGTAGTGCGGCGTCCAGTCGAACGCGCGCATGATCTTGGTGGTGTCGACCACCCGCCCGTAGGCGAGGAACGTGAGCTGCTCGGGCGAGAAGTCGGCGGCGCCGGATCCGCGGAGGAGAGCGCCGATCGGCCCGAGGGCCGCCTGCGGCACCGCCACGCCAACGCGCCCAGCACGGCGGATCGCCTGGGACAGCAGCAGCACGCCCGGACCGGCGACGTTGAACGTGCCGTGGTGATCTTCGAGCGTCGCCTGCTGCAACACGTCGAGGCCGTCCTGGACGTGCAGGAACTGCAGCCGCGGGTCGAAGCCGAGGACGGTGGGCATCATCGCCATCTCGAAGTACCGGGTGAGCGGCGTCTCGATGCGCGGGCTGAGGAAGTTCGCGAACCGCAGCATCGTCACGGTGACGTCAGGGCGCCGCCGGGCGAACCCGCGCACGTAGCCCTCGACCTCGACGGCGTCCTTGGCGTACCCGCCGCGCGGAGGACCCTTCGCCTCGATGTCCTCGGTGAACATCGCCGGGTCGCGCGGGGACGAGCCGTACACCGCCGTCGTCGAGCGCACCACCAGCTTGCGGACGGTCGGCGCCTTCTGGCAGGCGGCGAGCATCTGCATGGTGCCGATGACGTTGAATTCCTTCATCGACGTGCGGCCACCGGCGTTGCCCGGCTCGGCCACCACGTTCATGTGGACGACCGTGTCGACGCCAGCGGTCGCGATGACCTTGGCGATCAGCGGGTTCCGGATGTCGGCGCGCACGAACTCCGTGCGACCGATGATGTCCGCGACCTCCCCCGCCGGGGGTGTCGTGTCCACGCCGATGACACGCTCGACGCGCGGATCGGCAGCAAGCCGTGCAGCTACCCGGCCACCCAGGTGACGGCTGACGCCCGTGACGAGGACGACGTTCGGCGGCACTCAGGCCTCCCGCCGGGATCGAAGATGGAGCCCGGCGCTACTTCTTGTTACGGCGCTGGACGCGGGTCTTCTTGAGCAGCTTGCGGTGCTTCTTCTTCGCCATCCGCTTACGGCGCTTCTTGATGACCGAGCCCATGCCACATCCTCAGAGGTTCACAGCCGGTTGGTGATTAGGCCCCAGCCTAGCTGGCGCTTCCGGCTGCGGTCACCCCGGCCTGTTGTTGTCCCGCTCACGCAGGGGTTACGCCGAGTCCGTGAACGCTTCCTTCAGGTACTGGTGCACCGCCGACTCCGGGACCCGGAACGACCGACCCACCCGTACCGCAGTGAGCTCTCCGGAGTGCACGAGCCGGTACACGGTCATCTTCGAGACGCGCATCAGCGCCGCTACTTCGGCGACAGTCAGGAACCGGACCTCGGAGAGCGGGTTCGATCCAGCCATTCTGAACCACCTACCCGGGCACGCATCGGGCGCCGGCTTCCCCTCCGGCGCGGGAGGACACGCACGTGCTCCTTGAACAGTAACGGTGCTGCTGTTAATAGGCGATAGTCGTCACCAATTTCCCGCTACGGATAGCTACGCATCAAGCACGCAAGGCGACATCGCTGGACAGACTTCCACCCCCAAAGACCCCGAAACCGTTCTTCATTACCCCCGGCTGCACAGCGGAAGGAGGCTGGCCGGTGTGGTGGACCGTCCCCGAGCCGATGCGAAGCAGCACCGCCGCAACCACCGCCCGTGGCACCCCTCCCCCGCCTCCCGCACCCCCGAACCGGACTTTTCGGGAAGCCGTGCCTACATCGGGCGCGCCTGCCCCTATTTGCGCAGCAAGTCCGTTTCGCGCCGGTGGGCTCCGCGCCGGTGCGTTTCGCGCCCGGCGCTACTTCGGGTCGTCGTACAGGTGGCCGAGCTGTTCCGAGCGATCCCGAGCTGCCTCGATGGCCGCGATGAGCGCCGCCCGCACGCCGTGCTTCTCCAGCTCGCGGACGGCGGCGATCGTGGTGCCGCCCGGGGAGGTCACGGCCTCGCGCAACTGCACCGGGTGCTCGCCGGAGTCGCGGAGCATCGTCGCGGCGCCGAGGGCGGTCTGCACGATGAGATCGGCGGCGACCACGCGCGGCAGCCCCAGCAGGATGCCGGCGTCGATCATGGCCTCGACCAGGTAGAAGAAGTATGCCGGGCCGGATCCGGAGAGCGCGGTCACCGCGTCCTGCTGGTGCTCGGGCAGGCGCAGTACCTTGCCGACCGGCTGCAGGATCGACTCGGCCGCGGTGAGGTGCCGCTCTTCGGCGTGCGAGCCGGGGCTGATCACGCTCATCGCCTGGTCGACCAGGGCGGGCGTGTTCGGCATGACCCGGACGACCGGCACCTGTTCGCCCAGCATCCGCTCGATGTACGCGGTGGGGATGCCGGCCGCGACCGACACCACCAGATGGTCGGGCGTGATCAGCGGCGCGAGCTCGGCGAGGAGCACGCCGATGTCCTGCGGCTTCACGGCGATGAGCAGGAGGCGGCCGTGCTTCACCGCCTCCGGGACGCTGACCGAGTTGACGCCGTACCGGTGCTTCAGAAACGCGGCGCGATCAGGCGAACGTTCCGAGACCACGATGTCGTCGACGGTACGGCCGGCGCGGAGCAGCCCGGAGAGGAGCGCCTCACCGAGCTTGCCGGCACCGAGGATCGCCAACGTGTCCACACTGGACCCCTTACTTCTTGGACGCGACCGCACGAAGGAAGAACGCGAGGTTGGCCGGTCGCTCGGCCAGGCGCCGCATCAGGTAGCCGTACCACTCGGTGCCGTACGGAACGTAGACCCGCACCGTGTAGCCATCCCGAGCGAGCCGCAGCTGCTCCTCCGGGCGGACTCCGTACAGCAGCTGGAACTCGAACGTGTCCTGAGCGCGCTCGTACCACTTGGCCCGCTCGGACGCGATCGCGATGAGCCGCGGATCGTGAGTCGCCAGCATCGGGTAGCCGTCGCCGGCCATCAGGACGTTGAGGCATCGCACGTACGACCGGTCGACGTCGAGCGCGGACTGGAACGCCACCGACTCGGGCTCTTTGTAGGCGCCCTTGCACAGCCGCACGCGGGAACCGGTGTAGGCCAGGTCCTTGCAGTCGGCCTCGGTGCGGCGCAGGTACGCCTGGAGCACGGCGCCCGTGCCGGGGAAGTCCTTCCGCAGCTCGGCGAGGATGTCCAGGGTCGAGTCGGTGGTGGTGTGGTCCTCCATGTCGAGGGTGACCGTGGTGCCGGCGTTCTCCGCCGCCTGGCAGATCGCGCGGGCGTTGTCGATCGCCATCGAGCGGTCCAGCATCTGGCCGACGGCCGACAGCTTGACGCTCACCTCGGCCGCGGGCGTCAGACCTTCGGTGGCCAGCGCGGAGAGCAGCGTGAGGTACGCGTCCCTGGTGAACGTGGCCTGGGCGGCGTCGGTGGTGTCCTCACCGAGGAAGTCCAGGCTGATCGCGAGGTCGTCGCGATCGAGGTTGCGGGTGGCCGCGAGCGCGTCGTCGACCTCGCTGCCGGCGACGAACCGGCGAACCACGTCGCGGCTGATCGGCGCGGTCTCGACGAGGTGCTCGACCCGCTTGTCGCGGGCTGCGGCAAGGATGACCGTACGAAGCATGCGGTTAGCGTAGTGCTGCCCGTTCGAGGACCTGAACCGCCTGCCTGCCGATACGCGGCGGGGCTCTGGACGTCTCCCCAATTGAGAGCGGCCGATAGCACGGCGCAGGTGCAATGTAGGTAGGGCTGAGGCCGCACGGGGCGAGGAGCCACAGACCAACGGCGTGGTCGAGCGGTTCTTCGGCACGCTGATGGCGGACCAGCTACTTGACTGGGAGGTCCTGACATGACCAGTAAGTTCACCGAGCTTGCGATCGACTGTGCCGATCCCAACGGTCTCGCCCGGTTCTGGTGCTCGGTCCTTGGCTACGAGGTGCAAGACGAAGACGACGGAATTGTCACAATTGGCTCCCCCATGGTGCCTGAAGCCAAGAACCACCTTGGCCCAGTGCCACCGACGTTGACATTCGCGCACGTGCCCGAGGGCAAGACCGTCAAGAACAGGCTCCACGTCGACGTCAACCCAACCGACAGGGAGCAAGACGAAGAGGTCCGTCGCCTGCTCGACCTAGGTGCTCGACACGCCGACATCGGCCAAGGCGATGAGAGCTGGGTCGTACTTGCCGACCCAGAGGGGAACGAGTTCTGCGTCCTTGCGGACCGCCGCCCCTGATCTCCTGGTGAGATTGTGGAGTCTGGCTCGCTGATCTCACCAAACCCCGAAAGTCTTCTATTCGTTACGACCGGCTGGCCGGCGAGAAGCAGGGGCCGGCCGGCGCGCTCGTCAGCCCCTCGCGCCGCCCGCCGCCCCCCTCGCCCTCCCCGAACCGGACTGTTCCGGAAGTGGCGCCCAAACTGGACAGCCGATGCAGCCATTTCCCCGACAGTTCACGCCCCCTGCCTCGCGGGGGCAGGAACCACCGTCAGCGCACCGCCGCGATCCCTGCGTCGGTGAGGCCGCGCCACACCAGGCCGACCTCGCTGTACCCGGCGGCGCGGAGCATGTCGAGGTGCCACGAGACCGGCGGGTTGAACCCGGCAGCGTGGTTCCCTCCAAAGTGGGCGTTCCGCTCGGCGACCAGGTCGGTGAGCGCAGGGTCGGCAGCGGCGGCGGCCCACCACTGCTCCCAGTCGGCAGCCGCGCCGCTGGCGTACACGGCGTTGCGGCGTGCGCGCCCTAGGTCGCGCAGCTTGACGCTGAGTCCCGGCAGGCCGTCGTCGGGGGCGGTGTCGGCGTTGACGAAGACGCCACCGTCACGCAGCACCTCGCGGATCTCGCCGTACAGGGCCGCCAGCCGGGGTGCCTGGATCCAGTGCAGCGCCGTGGCCGTGAGAACCGCGTCGAACCGCGGAAGGCCGTCAGTCCAGGTCACCGCCGCCAGGTCCGTGCGGACGATCGTCGCCCGGTCACCGAGCGATGCCCGCGCGATCGCGAGCAGCGCCGGGTCGATGTCGAGCAGCGTGATCTCGGCGTCCGGGAAGCGGTCGAGCGCGCGGAGGCTGATCGAACCCGTGCCGCCCGCCAGGTCGAGGATCCGCGGCGCGCGGCTCTGGCCTGCACAGACCGCCTCCACGACATCGAGCTGCGCGCGGTACCGCTCCTCGCGGTCGGGCATGTACGACTCCTGCTGCCGGTCCCAACTGTCCTGCCAGGACACCGGATCGATCGTGGTGGTCATCTCGCACCTCCGTCAGTAAGGAGCACCTCGCAGTTTTGATAGTTACGACTCTAAGCGGATCGGGGTAAGGTGCACAAGTGGACTTCGATGCTTACGCTGCGTTGGGGGTCGAGCTGGCCAACGCCCGCTTCGACGATCTCGACGATCTGCGTTCCGAACTCACGGATCGTCCGTGGTGGGCCGAGCGAGCCACCGCCGAGGACGTGCCTGCGCTCCACCGGACGGCCGCGGCGCTGCGCAAGGTCTTCGGGATCGCCGCCTCGGGCGACGACGCCGGCACGGTGAAGGCGCTGAACGCACTGCTCGACGCGCACCCGGCGCGGCCGTGGATCTCCGGCCACGACGCGAGCGACTGGCACATCCATGTCACCCGGTCGGGATCACCCGTCGCGAAGGACTGGGCAGCCGCCGCCACCTGGGGTTTGGCCGTGGCGCTCACGCGCTGGGGCAGCGCCCGGTTCGGCGTGTGCGACGACGAACGCTGCGGCGACGCCTACCTGGACACATCCACGAACCGGTCCCGCAGGTACTGCTCCGATCGGTGCGCCACCCGCGCGCACGTCGCCGCTTACCGCGCTCGCCGCCGCGCGGCCACCTGAGCCCCGCATTTGGGCCCGCCTATAGCCGCGAAGATGTCGCCCAAACCGCTAAGGGACGAGCGCCGCCGGCGACGCCAGGTGCAGCCGGGCGAATGCCAGCGCCTCGGCAAGATCCGCCTCGCGCGGTTCGCGGTCGCGGAACCGCTTGGTGCTCACTTCGACGACGACCGATCCGCTGTATCCCTGGCGCGCCAGCCCTTCGAGCAGCGGGCCGCACGGTTGGTCGCCCCGGCCGGGAACCAGGTGCTCGTCGCGCCCGAGACCGGTGCCGTCGCCCAGGTGGACGTGGCTGAGCCGGTCGCCCATGCGCGCGGCCATCTCCAGGGTGTCCTGCCGGGAGACTGCGGTGTGCGAGATGTCGAGGGTGAAAGCGGCGAAGTCGTCGGTGCTGGGATCCCAGTGCGGCGCGTACGGCGAGAACTCGCGGCCCCGGGCACGCAGCGGAAACATGTTCTCGACCGCGAACACGACGTCGGTCTCGCTGGTGAGGCGGTCGATCCCCGTGGCGAACCCGCGCGCGTAGTCACGCTGCCAGCGGAACGGCGGGTGGACGACCACGGTGGACGCGCCAAGCTCCTCGGCGGCGTCCTTCGCCTTGGTCAGGCGCTCCCACGGATCCGGGCTCCACACGCGCTGCGTGATGACCAGGCACGGTGCATGCACGGCGAGGATCGGTACCGCGAACTTCTCCGAGAGCTTGCCCAGCGCGGTGATGTCCTGGCTGACGGGGTCGTTCCAGACCATGACCTCGACGCCGTCGTAGCCCAGGGCTGCGGCGAGCTCGAATGCGGCCGGCGCCGGCTCGGGATAGACGGATGCGGTGGACAGGCCTACCTGAGCCGCCGGTACCTGCACGACGACTTGGACGGCCTGGCCGGATGATTCGGGGACGGTCACCTCGACCAGGGTAGCGGGTGGTGAACTGGCAGTGACTTCTACCGGTTACCCACCTCGACGACGAACTCGGCGGCGCCACCGTCGAGCCAGTCGAGGCGGCGCAGGATCACGCCTTCGCGGAGCGCCCACGGGCAGATCTCCAACTGCGAGACACCGAGATTGCGCATCGCCGAATCCGCGACGATGGCGCCGGCCAGCACCTGGTGGGCGCGCTGCGCGCTCACGCCTTCCAGCTCGGCCAGGTCGGCGGACGAGATACGCGAGATGAACCCCGTGATCTGGCGCAGCCCGTCACGGTTGAGCCGGCGGCGCGCCCGCAGCCCGGCGGACGAAGGGGCCGCGCCGGCAAGCCGCGCCAGCGACCGGAACGTCTTCGACGACGCCACCGCCCGATCGATCGGACCCGCGTCGAGGATCTCCGAGACCACTGGCTTGATCAGCTCGTCGGCGTAGGCGCTCAGGTCGGTGATCTCGCTCCGCGACGGCGGATCCTGGCTGAACCGCTCGCGGGTGAGCCGGCCCGCGCCAAGCGGCAACGACAGCGCGCAGTCGGGCAGCTCGTCGATGCCGGTGGCGATTTCCAGCGAGCCACCGCCGATGTCCAGGCAGAGCAGGCGCCCGGCGGACCAGCCGAACCAGCGGCGCACGGCGAGGAACGTCAGCCGGGCCTCGTCCGGGCCGGCCAGGACCTCCAACTCGACGCCCGTCTCCTCGCGGACCCTGGCCAGCACCTTCTCGCCGTTCTTCGCGTCGCGTACGGCGGACGTGGCGAACGCGAGCAGGTCGTCGGCGCCGAGTCTCTTCGCGGACTCCTTCGCCGCTGCGACGGCCGCCACCAGCGAGTCGGCGCCTTCGTCGGAGAGCCGGCCATTGCCGCCGACGTGCTCGGCGAGCCGCAGCACGGATTTCTCGGAGTGTGCCGGCATCGGGTGGCCGCCCCGGTAGGCGTCGACCACGAGCAGGTGCACGGTGTTCGACCCGACGTCCAGCACCCCCAGCCGCATACCGAGAACGCTACCCGCTCGGCCAGACCTCCGAGTGCGGTCCGGCGGCATACGCTAGGCCCGTGGCCACCATCGTCGACCTCCCCACACCGCGCCCCCGCGACCGCGAGGTGGGGCTCGACTTCCCGCGCGAGTGGATCGAGTTCGCCGATCCCGCCGACGCCGAGCACCTGATCCGCGCCGACCTCACCTGGCTGCTGTCCCGGTGGACGTGCATCTACGGCAGCGGGTGCCATGGCATCATCGAGGGCCGCCCCGACGACGGCTGTTGCAGCCACGGCGCGTTCTTCACAGATGCCGACGACGAGCAGCGGGTGAAGTCGTTCGTCAAGAAGCTGACGCCCTCCGACTGGCAGCACCACGTCAACGGGTTCAAGAACTGGACCCAGAAGGACAGCGTTGGCGACGACGAGAACCGCCGCCGTACGGCCACCGTGGACGGTGCCTGCATCTTCCTCAACCGCCCCGGTTTCCCCGGCGGCGCCGGCTGCGCGCTGCACGGGCTGGCACTGCGCGAGGGGCTGCACCCGCTGGAGACGAAGCCGGACGTGTGCTGGCAGCTGCCGGTGCGGCGCGAGCAGGAGTGGGTCACCCGTCCGGACGAGACGAAGGTGCTGGTGGACTCGCTCGGCGAGTTCGACCGGCGCGGTTGGGGCGAGGGCGGCCACGACCTGCACTGGTGGTGCACGTCCTCGCCGGACGCGCACGTCAGCGCGACCCCGCTGTACCGGACCTACGGCCCCGAGCTGGCGGCGCTGATCGGCAAGCCGGCGTACGCGCGCCTCGTCGAGCTGTGCGAGGCACGGGAACAGCAGGGCCTCATAGCGAAGCACCCCGCCACCGGGTCATGACCCCGAACGAAGCGCTGCTGCCCCACCTGCGCGCCGCCCGTGACCTGATCGACCGCGACTACGCGCAGCAGATCGACCTGGACGCGCTCGCCGCACGCGCCGCCTGCTCCCGGTACCACTTCCTGCGGTCGTTCCGCGCCGCGTATGGCGAGACCCCGTTCCGCTACCTGACCCGGCGCCGCATCGAACGGGCGAAGGACCTGCTCCGCTCAGCGAACCTTACGGTCACCGAGGTGTGCTGGCTGGTGGGGTTCGCCAGCCTCGGATCGTTCAGCAGCCGGTTCCACGAACTCGTGGGCGTGCCGCCGTCGGTGTACCGGGAGCAGGCGCTCCAGTCGAAGCCACCGCCGATCCCCGGCTGCCACCTGCTCATGTGGACGCTTCCGCAATCTGGGATAAGCCGTGTTCCGCCGCCGTCTCCTAGCGTCGAGGACACACCCAGCCAACAGGGGGAACCATGATCACGAAGCTCAGCCACGCCACGGCATACGTTCTCGACCAAGACGAGGCGAAGGCGTTCTACACCGACAAGCTCGGGTTCGAGGTTCGCTACGACGTCAGCATGGACGGGTTCCGCTGGCTGACGGTCGGGCCGCCTGACCAGCCGGACCTCCAGATCATCCTCATGCATGCCGGCTCCGGCGGGTTCGATCCGGACTCCGGCGCGCAGCTGCGTTCAATCGTGAGCAAGGGCGGCCTGGGCGTCGGGGTCCTCGCGACCGACGACTGCCACAAGACATACGAGGAGCTGTCGGCGAAGGGCGTGGAGTTCATCCAGGAGCCGGCCGACCGTCCCTACGGGATCGAGGCGGTGTTCCGCGACAACTCCGGGAACTGGTACAGCCTCACCCAGCCGCACGCTCAGTAGACCGGAAGACCCGGCGGTAGTCGCGGGGGGCCACCCCGCGACGCCGCACGAACTGCTCGCGCAGCGCGGCGGCCGTGCCGAAGCCGACCTGGCGGGCGATCTCCTCGACCGGTACGTCGCCGGTCTCCAGCAACTCCTCGGCGCGGTGCAGGCGCTGGCTCAGGAGCCACGCGCGCGGGGTTGTGCCGGTGGCGGCGCGGAAGTGGCGGGCGAAGCTGCGCGGGCTCATCAGCGCGCGGATGGCGAGGTCGTCGACGGTGACGCCCTCGTGCAGGTTCTCGCGCATCCACGCCAGTACGTCGCCGAGGCGTTCCGAGTCGCCCGCCTCCGGCAGCGGCGACACGATGTACTGCGCCTGGCCGCCGTCACGGTGGGGCGGCACGACGAGGCCACGCGCCACCGAGTTCGCGGCTTTCGCCCCGAACTCGCGGCGGATCCAGTAGAGGCAGAGGTCGACGCCGGCCGCGCCGCCCGCGCCGGTGAGGACGCGGCCCTCGTCGACGTAGAGCACGTCGGCGTCGAGCGTGACCTCGGGGAACCGGTCGGCGATCTGGTCGACCCACTGCCAGTGCGTGGTGGCGCGGCGACCGTCGAGGAGACCGGCCGCTGCGAGCACGTACGAGCCGGAGCAGAACGCCATGAGCGTGGCACCGCGCGCGTCGGCGGCCCGCAGCGCGTCGAGGAGTTCCTCGGACGGCACGATCTCCCGATCGTCGATGGGCAGCACCAGCACGAGATCGGCCTCGCGGATGCGGTTCAGGCCGTGCTCGATCTCCAGTACCAGCCCAAAATCGGTGCGCAGGCGGCCCGGCTCGTCGGTGGCGAGCACGAAGTCGAACTGGGGAATGCCCAGGTGAGAGCGGTCGTAGCCGAAGAACTCAGTGGCTACACCGAGGCTGAAGGCGCCGACCTTCTGGTGGACGACGGCGACGACGTTCATGGTCATGCCACCAGTGTGGCAGAAAACTTGCGATCATGGTCAGTTCTGCCACTCACAGGTAGGTGGCAAACCGGCGGAGACTCGCTACATGTTCACCATTTACTGCCCCGAGCACGGGGCGCAGACACTGATCCCCATCGATGCGATCGAGCGGCTGGAGAACACCGAGACCGGCATCCGGCTCTACGTCGAGTGCTGGTGCGGTGCCCACCTGGTGGTCAACACCGGTCAGCCTCACCACGCCGCTGCCTAGGGCCTGCCTGGTCGCGGTTGGTTTGCGCCCGCCAGGGTCACAAACGAACCGCGACCATGTACGTCAGGCCTCGAACTTGTAACCGAGCCCGCGGACCGTGACGAGGTACTGAGGCGTCCCGGGCTCCGGCTCGATCTTGGCGCGCAGGCGCTTGACGTGGACGTCCAGCGTCTTCGTGTCGCCCACGTAGTCGGCGCCCCAGATCCGGTCGATGAGCTGGCCACGGGTCAGCACGCGACCGGCGTTGCGGAGCAGCATCTCCAGCAGCTCGAACTCCTTGAGTGGCAGCGAGACGTTGCCTCCGTTGACCGTGACCGTGTGCCGGTCGACGTCCATCCGCACGGGGCCCGCCTCCAGGGCGGCCGGCGACAACTCCTCCGGCTCTGACCGCCGGCGCAGCACCGCGCGGATGCGCGCCACCAGCTCGCGCGGCGAGTACGGCTTGGTCACGTAGTCGTCGGCGCCGATCTCCAGGCCGACGACCTTGTCGATCTCGGCGTCGCGCGCCGTCACCATGATGATCGGCACGCTCGACTTCTGCCGGATCGTGCGGCAGACCTCGGTCCCGGATAGGCCGGGCAGCATGACGTCGAGCAGGACTATGTCGGCGCCGGTCCGGTCGAACTCGGTGAGCGCGTCCGGGCCGGTGGCCGCGATCGCCACCTCGAAGCCCTCCTTGCGGAGCATGTACGACAGGGCGTCGGAGAAGGACTCCTCGTCCTCCACGACCAGCACTCGGGTCACGCGTGTCCTCTCGATACCGTGGCGGGGCCTGGCTCGGCCTCGCGCTGGGGGGCCGCCTCAGGCCCGATTGCGGGAGCCAGTCCGGCACCGTCGTCGATCACAGTGCCGCCGCCGAGATCGGAGCCGGCGACGGGGAGCCGCACCGTGAACGTCGATCCGGAGCCTTCCACACTCCACACGTCGACGCTGCCGCCGTGATTGGTGGCGATGTGCTTGACGATGGCCAGGCCGAGGCCGGTGCCGCCGGTCTCCCGGGACCGCGCCGGGTCGGCCCGGTAGAACCGCTCGAAGATGCGGTCGAGGTCGGCCTCGCCGATGCCGATGCCCTGGTCGCTGACCGAGATCTCGACCTGACCCTCGCGGCGGCGGGTGCCGATCGCGACCCTCGTCCGCTCGGGGCTGTATGCGATGGCGTTCTCGACCAGGTTCGCGAGCGCGGTGACCAGCTGACTCTCGCTGCCCTGCACGGTGAGGCCGCGTTCGCCGCCTGCGACGACGCTGATCGTGCGCGCCTCGGCCGTGAGCCGGCTGCGGTCGACGACCTCGGTGACGACGGAGTCCACGAGGACCTCCTTCGGCTCGGGCAGCGGATCCGCGCCCTGCAGCCGGGAGAGGTCGATCAGCTCCTGGACCAGGCGGCCGAGACGGCTCGACTCGTGCTGCATCCGCTGCGCGAACCGGCGGACCGTCTCGGGGTCGTCGGTGGCGTCGAGCAGCGCCTCGGCCAGCAGCGCGAGTGCGCCGACGGGAGTCTTCAGCTCGTGGCTCACGTTCGCGACGAAGTCACGGCGGACCTTGGCCACGCGGTGCGCCTCGGTGACGTCGTCCACCTGGACGGCGACGTGACCCGTGGGGCCGAGCGGAGCGACCTGGACCCGAACCCCTAACGGTTCCAGGCCACGCCCGCGCGGCAGCTCCAGCTCGATGTCGCGCGGCTCGCCGGCACGGCGGGCACGGCGGGCGAGCATCCGTAGGGCGTTGTGGGTGATGCGGCCGTCGCGGACCACGCCGATCCGGCGCGCGGCCGGGTTCGCCAGCACCACCTCGTCGGCGAGGTCCAGCACGACCAGCGCGGTGCTCAGCGCCTCGACGCTGCGCCGGCTCAGGTCGAGGTCGAGCGCGATCGGCGCCGGTACCTCGGCGTTCCGCGCGGCCCGTTCCGCCCGCCGGGCCCGACCGAGAACGACCGCGAGGACGGTGCCGAGCACGCCGAGCGCAAGCCCGACCGGCAGCGCGACAGCCAGCGCCAATACGACGTCCACACGCAGATCGTAAGCGCCGACCACGCGTCCTTACGTCATAGCGCCGTCACGTCCGAGAACGGCCGTTAGGAGTTCACCAACGGTACGTTGACGGTTCACCTCCACGTATCAAGAGTGAACCGACATCCCGGCGAGCAGGAGCAGCAATGCGCGACACGTTCCACGACGAACTCGACCAGATCGGTGTTGCCCTAGTTGAAATGTCCAAACTCGTCGGCACCGCGATGAGCAAGGCAACCGCTGCGCTGCTCGGGGCCGACCTGACCCTCGCCGAGGAGGTCATCACCGCGGACGAGGTCGTCGACCGGCTCCACATCGAGACCGAGGAACGCGCGTTCGACCTGCTGGCGAGGCAGCAGCCGGTCGCCGGCGACCTGCGCGTGATCGTCACCGGGCTGCGGATGGTCGCGTCGCTGGAGCGCATGGGCGACCTGGCCGTCCACATCGCCAAGATCGCTCGCCTCCGCTACCCGGACAGGGCGGTGCCGGCCGAGGTTCACGACGTGATCCGGCAGATGGGCGTGGTCGCCCAGAACATCGTCACCAAGGCCGGCGCGGTGCTCGCAGGGCACGACATCGAGCTCGCCGCCGAGCTGGACCGCGACGACGACTCGATGGACGCGCTGCACAAGGAGCTGTTCGGCATCGTGCTCGACAAGGACTGGGAGCACGGTGTGGAGGCAGCCATCGACGTGACGCTGCTCGGCCGCTACTACGAGCGGTACGCCGACCACGCGGTATCGCTGGCGCGCCGCGTGGTGCAGCTCGTCACGGGCGAACTACCGGCCTCTTGAGTAGTGGAGGTTCAGCGGCCCTGGTTCTTCACCGCTTCGACGGCGGCGGCCGCGGCCTCGGGGTCGAGGTACGTGCCGCCCGGGTTGGTGGGACGCAGGTCGTCGTCGAGGTCGTAGCGCAGCGGGATCCCGGTGGGGATGTTGAGCCCGGCGATGTCCTCGTCGCTGATCCCGTCCAGGTGCTTGACCAGCGCTCGCAGCGAGTTGCCGTGCGCGGCGACCAGCACGGTACGGCCGTCGCGCAGGTCCGGCACGATCGCGTCGTACCAGTACGGCAGCGCCCGGACCAGCACGTCCTTGAGGCACTCGGTGCGCGGCCGGACCTCCGGCGGCAGCACGGCGTAGCGCGGGTCGTGGAACTGCGAGTACTCGTCGTCCTCGGGGAGCGGCGGCGGCGGGGTGTCGTACGAGCGGCGCCAGAGCATGAACTGCTCCTCGCCGAACTCCTCCAGCGTCTGCTTCTTGTTCTTGCCCTGGAGCGCGCCGTAGTGCCGCTCGTTGAGGCGCCACGAGCGCCTGACCGGGATCCACAGCAGGTCGGCGGCCTCTAGCGCGATGTTCGCGGTGCGGATCGCCCGGCGCTGCACGGACGTGTGCAGCACGTCGGGCCGGATGCCGGCGGCCGTGAGCAGTTCGCCGCCGCGCCGCGCCTCGGCCTCGCCCTTGGCGGTGAGGTCGACGTCCACCCAGCCGGTGAAGAGGTTCTTCGCGTTCCACTCGCTCTCGCCGTGGCGGAGCAGGACGAGCGTGTTGGTCATGGGGTCAGCCTGTCAGACGGCGCAACGAGCGTCGAACCTGCTCTCCGGCCCGCCTGGACGATACGGTGGGGGCACCCAGGACACCTCGCACGTCGGCAGTCGAGCCGCCGTCGCCCTCGGCGAACCACCAGTCCGGCCACGCGCCGGGAACGGACCGCCACGATGGAGCAGAACTGCGCACGCCTGAGCCTGGTGCCCATCCGGGCTCGGCAACGCATGCTTGACGGAGCGTGGTGGCCGCGCTCCTACGACGCAGAGTCAGAGATGTCCGCCCTGATCGCCGCCCTCTACGCCGGGATGAAGCCGGTCACGCGCATCGGGGTCAGGCGTGGCCTATGGCTGACCACGCCTCCGACCCTCACGGTCGACGGCCACGCCGTCCGGCTGGACTGGCACGGACCGCAGGACATTCACGCCATCAGCGTCACCGCGGACGGGCCGCGGCGCCTGGACATACTCCTGGTGCCGCCGGGCGCCACCTCTGCGGCGGCCGAGACCGCGATGTCCACCGGTCGCGACATCACCACGGCGGGCGCGCTCGTGCCCGGAATGGTCGACCACCGGTACCGGTGAGGCGGCGTAGAGTCTGAAGCACCGAGGACATCTCGAACGTTGGCAGTCGCGTCGGCGTCGCCCTAGGCGAACCACTAGTCCGGTGTCGCACCGGAGACGGACTGCCCATGAACACTGATCGCACTGCCGCCGAGATTCCCGCGGGGCCGCAGGTGCGGCTGAGTCTGGAACGGAACGGGTCGCGTCAAGGCATGCTCGACGGGGCGTGGTGGCCCCGTTCGCGTGACACCGCACGCGAACTCGCCCCCCTGATCAGCGCACTGACCGACGAGACCGGCATCGTGTTCCGGGTCGGGCTCAACTACGCCACCTGGGACAGCCATCCACGCCGCATCGTCGTCGGCGGCCACGTCGTCAAACTGGGCTGGTACGGCCCGCGTGATGTGCACGCGATCCGGGTCTTCGGCGATCGGCGGCACCACCTCGACCTGCTCCTGGTGCCCCCGGAGGCCGATGCGGACTCGGCTGCGGCCGCGATGGTGACCGCGAGCGACTCCGCGAGCCAGGCACGAGCGACCGACGTGCTCACCGCCCACGGCATCTCCACCGACGTCGCTGCCCCCGCGACCCCACGGCGGATCGACCGCCACCCGAACGCTCCGCTCCGGGGACGACAGTGAACGGCGCCGCAGAACGGCACGCGACCACGCGGGCGGCCGGCTGCCGGGACGGCCAAGGGAGGCCCGGAATGAACGACGGCACGGTACCGACCACCCTGCCCACTACGGCGCTCGCCCGGGAGAACGAGGAGGGCGCTGACTGCATGGCCTGCGGCCACGCCTTCGACACGCACGACGCCATCGCGGTTCGCTTCTGCAACGCCACGGTCGAGCGGGCACTCACCCGCGGATGCATCTGCAATCCGCCGGCGAAGTGAGCCCCTCGCAGGTCGCCGAGGCACGGAACCGGCTCGGCGACCTGCGGCACTAGAGCGTTACCAGCTCCAGTACGGCGTCTGCGTCTGGACGTTCAGCTGGCGGGTGTGGAAGAGGCCGGCGCCGAACAGCCGCCAGTCCTTCACGTCCAGCACGTCCAGACCCTTCTGGATGTCACTGGAGTAGATCTTGCCGTTGTACCAGTACGCCGACCACGAACCGCCGAGAACGAGCCGGTCCGCGCTGAGCGGACCGCGCTCGAAGTAGGCGATCTCCTTCGGCTTGTACGGGTTGGTGAAGTCCCACACGGAGATGCCGCCCTGGTACCAGGCCTGGACCATGATGTCCCGCCCCGGTACCGGGATCAGCGACCCGTTGTGCGCGACGCAGTTCTCCTCGTTGGTGTTGACCGCGGTCGATCTTGAAGTAGCTGGTGAACTTCGGCGCCCGCGGGTTGCGGATGTCGTAGATCGCGTCGGCGCCCTTGTTCGGGCCGACGGTGGGGTTGCAGGTGGGGCCGCCGCCGCCGCCCAGCTCGTCGGTGAACACGACGCGGGTGCCGGCGTTGTTGAACGTGGCCGAGTGCCAGAACGCGAAGTTCGGGTCGGTGACGGACGAGAGCACCTTCGGCTGCGCGGGGTCGGCGATGTCGAGGATGACGCCCTGGCCCATGCACGCGCCCGCGGCCAGGTTCTTCGCCGGGTACGCGGTGATGTCGTGGCAACCGCTGGTCGTCACGGTCTTACCGGGCACGCCGGGGAAGCCGCCGTCCGGGAAGAGCACGGGGGTGGAGATGACGCGGGCATCCTGCGGCGCCCGGTCCGGGATCTCGACGATCGAGATCTTGTCGTGCGGCGGCTGGCAGTCGGGCAGCGACGCGGCCGGGCTGTAGGACGACACGTAGACCAGCGCGCGGTGGCGGCGGCGGTCCGGGATGGTCGTGTGCGTGTGCGAACCGCAGTCGGTCTCGACGCCCTTGACGAACCGCGGCGCCGCCGGGTTCGAGATGTCGAAGATCCGGATGCCTTCCCACGACTCCTTCACCGATCGCCGGCGCGGCAACGTTGCCCTCGCACTCGGCCTTGTTCCGGGACGAGTCGGTCGAGGTGATGAGCAGGTTGCCGTGGACGGACACGTCGTTCTGGCTGCCCGGGCAGCTGAACACCGTGACCACGGTGGGCTTACGCGGGTTCCTGATGTCGTAGATCGTGAAGCCGTTGTAGTTGCCGTCGATCACGTAGTGGCCGGTGAAGGCCAGGTCGGAGTTGAACGCGCCCTCCGGCTCGAATCCGCCCTGCTTCGGGACGTTGGCGAGATGACGCACGTTGTCACTCTTGGCGATCTGGTCCACCGGCAGCGTGGCGCCCGAGTCGTCCATCTGCGCGATCTCTTCGTCGGTGAAGCAGATCTCGCTGTCGCCGTGGTCGTGGTCGTGGCCGTCGTCGTGGTCCCCGGTACAGATCTCCGGATGGGCAAGCGCGGCGCTGGTGGGCACCACCGCGGTGAGCCCCGTAGCAGCGAGGAGTACCGCTGCCGCGAGGGCGACTCTGCGCGCGAATGGTCGTGAGGTCCGTAACATGGTGGGCTTCCTTTCCCCCTGTGGTGTCACAAAGCTAGTCAGAGCAGGGGAAAGGTGTAAAGGGCTTCCAAACGTTACGTAACGTGCGCCGGCTCTTCTGCGCGCGCGTTCCACCACACGCTGAGCGCCGCGGCCAGCACCGTGCCGACGACGAGCAGCTGCGCAGTGATGCCACGCTGCTCCCACGTGGTGAGGTCGTTGATGAACGACGAGACCTGCTCGTGCGCGGCAGGCGGCGCGACCAGCCACGAGGTCACCGCGAAGAGCGCCATGACGTACCAGCGGACCCGGGCGACCAGCAGCGGCGCGAGCAGCAGCACGAAGTAGTGGCTCCACACGATGGGGCTGACCAGCAACGCGGCGGCGATGCAGGAGGCGAACACCGCGACCTCCTGGCCGGATCGCCGGTACCAGGCCCACGCCGCGCCGACCAGAGCCAGCGCCGCGACGACCGAGACCAGGCGGGCCGAGGTCTTGCTGGCGCCGTACTCGACGAGCACCCGCTGGAACGACCAGCCGGCACCGTTCTCGTGATGGCTGAGTATCTCCAGCAGCGTCCGGTAGTCACCGAGCCCCATCGGGCCGAGCAGCCAGCCGAGCCCCAGCACCGCGGCGATCATCCCGGCCATGTAGGCCGCCGCTCGCCAGCGCCGGGTGATCAGCAGCCAGCCGCCGATCGGGACCACGAACAGCTTGGCGACCACCACCGCGGCCAGTGCCGCGGCCCTCTTCACTGCCTGGTCGCGGTACCGCCAGCCCGCCACGCAGCCCAGCATCAGCAGCGCGTTGAGCGACCCGACCTGGAAGCTGCGGAGCGTGGTCGCAGCGAGAAGCGCGAACACGATCGTGCGGACGTCGGTCACCCCGGCCAGCCGCGCCGCCAGCAGGATCGCACCGACCGAGATCAGGTAGAACAGCACGTCCGCGACGCCCAACGGCAGCGCCGAGAGCGGCACGAACGGCAACGCGGCCGCGATCGGGTAGACGAACGCGCGTCCGGAGTACAGGAACGGGTCGTCCAGCGCGGGGTACGGGTTCCGGCCGTGCAGCACGTCCGCGCCGGCCTTGAGGAACACCTGCAGATCCGACCGCGGGACGACATCGACCCAGGTGAACCAGGCCGCGGCGGCTACGCCGACGATGACCGCTGCGGCGAGCATCGTCGGGAGCCAACGCCGCAGACGACGCGGCTCGGCGACGCTGCGGGCAAGCTCACGAGCCTCGGTGCGGACCACCGCGCGAGGCTACCAGCGCGCCGAGGCCCCGCCGACTTTCGGATTCTTGGGCATGCGCGGGGCGCAGGATCCCCAAGAATCCGAAAGTGGCGGTTACTGGAGGAAGTAGAAGGCGCCCAGGCCGCCCGCCGCGGCGACGGCGAGGAACGCCGCGAGCGCCAGCATGATCGTCTTCTTCACGATCTTGTAGCCGATGTACGCGGCGAGCGCGAGGCCGACGCACACGGCGCCGAACATGAGCTGCGACGAGTCGAAGAGTTCCAACTCGGGTCCTTCGAGGATCAGTGGCCGGCAGCCCGCGGACGGAGGTCCTGAAGGTTAGCCGCATCCCCCAGCGAGTGGACGATCTGGGTCGCCGAGCAGTAGCGGGACTGCTGCCCGGGTGAATGCCCGGGGCAGCAGCGGCGACGTCGGGCTTGGGCCGGCGGATCCGTGGAGCCGTCGCTGGCCCAGTGGGCGAAAGCGCCAAGGTTAGCCAACGATTCGCCGTTCTTGACCCGCCACTCCCACTCACGCCGTATCGCCGACGCGAAGCCGATCTCCAGCATCGTGTTGAAGGTGCCGTCGGCGTACTCGAGGACGGCACCGAGCAACCGGTCGATCTCGTCCGGCGTGACACTGTGCAGCGCCACCCGCCCCACCAGGTACACGTCGCCGGCCGAGTCGATGCTGAACGACACCCCGTACATGCGGGCGTTGCGCTGGAGCAGGAACTCGTACAGCGCCTCGCGGTTCTCGTCGGGGTGACGCATGACGAACGCCTCGACGCGCAGCGCGTGCTCGCCAGGGATCAGGTTGCAGAGCGTCTTCTGCTTCCGCTCGCCGGGCAGGGTGACCACGTACCCGCCGCCGGCCAGCGGTTCGTACTCGATGCCCCGCTCGCGCAGGGTCTCCTCGATGACCTGCTCCACCGTCACGAAACAGCCTCCACGAAACGCTCGTCACGCAAGCGCAGCGCGTCACGGTAGACGGCGAGGAGGCCGTCGGCGGTGCGCTGCCAGGAGAAGCCTGCCGCATGGGCGGCGGCGCCCGCGGCCAGGGCACGCCGACGGCGCGGCTCGGCGATGAGGTCGTGCAAGCACACTAGGCGTACCGGGCCGGGTCGTGCCCGTCGACGAGCACCCCGGACTGGCCGTCGCTGACGGCGGTGACCAGGCCACCGACGGCCGCCGCGACCACCGGGGTGCCGCACGCCTGCGACTCGACGGCGACCAGCCCGAACGACTCGTTGTGGCTGGGTACGACCGTGACGTCGGCGGCACGGTACAGGGCGGCGAGGTCGTCGGGCATGAGCGGCTGTACGAACCGCACCACGTCCGCGATACCGAGGGCGGCCGCGAGCTTCTGCAGCTGCTCAGGCTTGTCCAGGCCGGTACCGCTCGGGCCGCCGCAGACCACGACTGCGAGGCGCTCGCGCAGCGCCGGATCCATAGCGATCAGGTTGGCGGCGGCGTGCAGCAGGACGTCCGGGGCCTTGAGCGGTTGGATGCGGCCGACGAACAGCAGCACGTCGGCGTCGGGTGCCAGCCCGAACCGGCGCCGGGCGGCAAGGCGGTCACCCGGACGGAAGCGGTCGAGGTCGACGCCGGGCGTCACGGTGGACACCTTGCCGGGATCCGCGCCGTAGAGCTGGACCAGCTCGCGCGCCTCCTCCGGGGTGTTCGCGACCAGTGAGTCGGCCTCGAAGACGACCTGGTCCTCGCCGATCACGCGGGCGCGCGGTTCTGGCCGGTCACCGTCGGCGAGGCTGGCGTTCTTCACGCGGGCGAGGGTGTGCGCGGAGTGGACCAGCGGCACGCCCCAGCGGTCCTTCGCCAACCAGCCGACCTGGCCGGAGAGCCAGTAGTGCGAGTGGATGAGGTCGTACCAGCCGGGCTCCTGCGACGCCTCGGCGCGCAACACACCGGACGTGAACGCGCAGAGCTGGCCGGGCAGCTCCTCCTTGTCGAGCCCTTCGAACGGCCCCGCGTGGACGTGCCGGACGGTCACGCCGGGTGCTGCTTCAACCACGGGGGGCTGCTCGGACGACGTCGCACGCGTGAAGATCTCGACTTCGACGCCGGCCGCCGCGAGCCGCCGCGACACCTCGACGATGTAGACGTTCATGCCGCCGGCGTCGCCGGTGCCGGGCTGGTCTAGCGGGGAGGTGTGAACGGAGAGAGTCGCGATCCGACGCGGGAGGCCAGGCCCAGGCCGGCGATGCCGTGAGCGGAGCGTCAACGCGTGTCCACCCTTCGAAGTCGTCACGTTTCGGGCAGATGCCCTCGCTGTGAAACGCGCCCGCCACCCTGAATCTTCCCCTGTTCGCCGTAGGGAATCATCGGACGCATGACCAACGCCACATCGCCCATCGCCGTCGTCACCGGTGCGAGCAGCGGCATCGGCGCCGCCACCGCGCGCAGGCTCGCCGCCGACGGTTTCCACGTAGTCCTGGGCGCACGCCGCCGCGATCGCCTGGACGCCCTCGCCAAGGAGATCGGCGGTACCGCGCTGACCCTCGACGTGACGTCCGACGAGTCGGTGGCCGCGTTCGTCGAGGCCATCGACGGTCCGGTCCACGTCCTGGTGAACAACGCCGGCGGCGCGAAGGGCCTCGACCCCATCGAGAACGCGCGACGTCGAGGACTGGCGCTGGATGTACGAGGTCAACGTGCTCGGCACGCTGCGCGTCACGAAGGCGCTGGTCCCCGCGCTGGACGCGTCCGGCGCCGGGCACGTGGTGCTGATCGGCTCCACCGCCGGCCACGGCGTGTACGAGGGCGGCGCCGGGTACGCCGGCCCGAAGCACGCGATCGCCGCGTTCGCGCAGACGCTGCGGCTGGAGCTGAACGGGCGGCCGGTCCGGGTCACCGAGATCGCGCCGGGCATGGTGAAGACCGACGAGTTCGCGCTGGTCCGGTTCGAGGGCGACTCGGAGCGAGCCGCGAGAGTGTACGACGGCGTGGCCGAACCGCTCACCGCCGACGACATCGCAGACACCGTGTCGTGGGCCGTCACCCGGCCGCCGCACGTCAACATCGACCTGCTCGTGGTCCGGCCGCTGGCGCAGGCGTCCAACTACAAGGTGCACAGGACACCTTGAGAAAGCCACGCCTGGCCGCCGGGCGGGCACGCGCCCTGGGCGTGCCGACCCGTGGCACCACCAACCCGAACCGCCTTCGCCGCGTCGACCGCTGGATCGTGTCGGCATGCTCGTCTGCTCTCCGCGCGGCGGCTGACCCGCTCGTGGTCGACCTCGGGTACGGCTCGTCGCCGGTGACCTGCGTCGAGCTGGCAACCCGGCTGCGAGCGGTCCGCCCGGACGTGCGGGTGGTCGGGCTGGAGATCGATGCTTCCCGTGTAGAGGCCGCGGCTGCTGCTCAGGACTCGCCCTGGCTGGAGTTCCGTCGTGGCGGGTTCGAGTTGGCCGGGCTGCGACCGGCGCTGGTGCGTGCCATGAACGTGCTGCGCCAGTACGACGAGCCGGCTGCGGCGTCCGCGTGGGAGACCATGCTCGGGCGGCTGGCGCCCGGCGGGCTGCTGGTCGAGGGCACCTGCGACGAGGTCGGGCGGCTCGGCGGCTGGGTGGCGCTGGACGCATCGGGGCCTTTGAGCCTCACGTTCTCCGTGCATCTGGCGTCGCTGGACCGGCCGTCGACCCTGGCCGAGCGGCTGCCGAAAGCACTGATCCACCACAACGTTCCTGGTCAGCCGGTGCACGCGTTGCTGTCGGCGATCGACGCGGCGTGGGACGCGGCAGCGCCCATGGCACCGTTCGGACCGCGTCAGCGCTGGGTGGCGGCGATGAGCACGCTGGCCGCCGACTGGCCCGTCATCGGCGGCCGCGACCGCTGGCGGCTCGGCGAGGTCACCTTCGCGTGGTCCGCCGTGAGCTTGATCAAAGGATGGCGCCGACCAGCACCGGCTCGTTCACCAGGCGCACGCCGAACACGTCCTCGACGCCGGCCCGGATCTCGCGCGCCAGGTCGAGCAGGGCCGTGGTCGTGCCGCCGCCACGGTGAGTGAGAGCCAGCGTGTGCTTGGACGAGATGGCGACGCCGTCGCGCCCGTACCCCTTGGCGAAGCCGGCCCGCTCGATCAGCCAGGCCGCGGACGTCTTCACACGGTCGGTGCCGTCCGGCCATCGCGGCGGGAGCACACCGTCGCCGAGCCGAGCTTCGACTCGTTGCAGCAGGTCAGCCCACGCGTCGGTGGCGAGGACCGGGTTCATGAAGAAGGATCCGACGCTGCGCGTGTCCGGGTCGTCGGCGTCCAGCACCATGCCCTTGCCGCGCCGGAGGCCGATCACAGCCTCGCGGATGTCGCCCAGCGGCGCCGTGCCGCCCGCCTCGACGCCGAGTACCTTCGTCAGTTCGCCGAAGCGCAGCGGGCCGCCGTTGCGGTCGTGGCGCAGCGCGTAGGTCACCTCCAGCACGACGTGCCGGTCACGCCCCTTGAACACGCTGTGCCGGTACCCGAAGCCGCACTCGTCCGGCGCGAGCGTCAGGACCTCGTCGGTCTCACGGTCGTAGACCGAGACTGACCGGATCACCTCGGCGACCTCCTGGCCGTACGCCCCCACGTTCTGGATCGGGGTGGCGCCGGCCGATCCCGGGGATGCCGGACATGCACTCGATGCCGGCGAGCCCTTCGGCAACGCAGTACGCGACCAGCTCGTCCCAGTTGTGACCAGCAGCGACGGTCAGGTTGACGTGGTCGCCGCGGCGCTCGGACCGGATGCCGGTGGAGCGCAGCAGCACGACGTCGCCGTCGAAGCCCGCGTCGGAGACGACCACGTTGCTGCCGCCGGCGAGCACCAGCACCGGGCGCTCGGCCTTGTCGGCGGCGCGTACCGCCTCGACCGTTTCGTCCAGATCGGTAACTTCGGCGAGGGATGCCGCGGGACCACCCAACCGCAGTGTGGTGAGAGGGCTGAGCTGAACCTCGGACTCGACGCGCACGCCTAGACCATAGAGCCTGTGGACGAACGACTCGTTGCGCACGGGCCCACCCCCTAGGGTGGAGGGGTGGATATCGGGGAGTGCGCATGAGTGAGCCTCGCGAGCGAATCAATGGTACAGCGTGCGCGAATGCGCCACCGACGCAGCGAGGTGGGCTCGATGGCCAGCGTAGCGAGGTGGCTCATGAGCGAGCGTCGCGGGTAAGGGGATGCGCCACCGAGCGCAGCGAGGTGTGCTCATGAGTGCGCCGGACCGTGACAAGGATTTCTGGCTGACTGCGTTCCGGCGCGAGGCGGCGGCGTTGCGGGCGGCGATCGATCCTGAACACCTCGACGCACAGGTGCCGCCGTGTCCTGAATGGACGATGGAGGATCTGGTCGCGCACGTGGCCGCGGTCTACAAGCGGCAGCGCGCCCACCTGGTGCGCGGCGTCACCTCCAAGCCGGAACCTCCGTTCCCCGGGCCGCCCGAGGGCGCCGACGCCATCCTCGCCTGGTTCGACGAGGCGCACGCCGAGATGGAGCAGGCGCTGACCGACGTCGACCCCGACATGCCCGCCTGGAACTGGTCCGTCCAGCCGCAGAAGGCGATCTTCTGGCATCGCCGCATGGCGCACGAGACCACGATCCACCGCTGGGACGCCCAGGTTTCCGTCGGCATCCCCGAGCCGATCCCCACCGCGCTCGCGGTCGACGGTGTGGACGAGGTGCTCGACACGTGGCTCCCCGGCGGGCGTCGCAAGGGCCCGACCGACCGCACGGGCGTCGTCCGGCTGACCGCCTCCGACGCAGACGCGCGCTGGGCCGTCCGGCTCCGGCCTGGTGGCGGCGTCACCCTACTCGACACCGACAGCTGGTTCGATGACGAGCCGCACGCCCAGGCCGCCGCGAGCGGAAGCGCCAGCGACCTCGACCTCGCGCTGTGGGGCAGGGTCCCGCTCACCGTGCTCACGCTGCAGGGCGACCCCGAACTGGTGAACGCTCTCCGCACGGGCTGACGGGCAGGGTGTTCGCGGAAATCGCACGGGCGGCCGCGGTGCGCCGCCGCGATTTCCGCGAACAGTTCACCCCACCAGCACGACCTCCAGCGTGCGCGGGCCGTGCACGCCCTCGACCCGGTTCAGCTCGATGTCGCTGGTGGCGGACGGTCCACTGATCATCGTGATCGGCCGGGTGCCGTCGAGCCGGGCCAGCGCTTCGGGCACCGCACCGACCACCTGGTCTGCCCGCACGACGCAGAGGTGGTAGTCGGGTATCAGCGTGAGCGCGCGCCGTCCCTGGTCGGGACCGCCGTCCAGGATGATCGTCCCGGTGGCCGCCACAGCGACAGCACAGCCGGTGACGACGCCGTCGAGTTCGTCGAGCGTGTGCAGGTCCAGCGGCGGATCGTCACCGACGATGTCGATGTCCGCAGTCGCCAACCACTCGGCCGGCAACCCTGACGGGGCGACGATCCGGCGGGCCTTCCGATCGGCGAGCGCCGCAGCGAGTGTCGCCTGCAGCCCGTCCAGGTCCGTCCAGCGAACCAGCGCCTGGTAGTCGGCGAGCCGGTCGGTGAACACCTCGTTGTCGTCGTCGGTGAAGTGCTGGTAGTCGCGCCGCACCGGCACGTCGCCGAGCCGCTCGTACGTCGGCACGTCCGTCAGCGCGCCGCGCAGCCGGGCCAGGATCTCCTCGCGCGCGAGACTCACGGCGCCTCCCTACGTCGAGTGTGGATTTCGGGGGTCCGCGCGCCGCGGACCCCCGAAATCCACAAGTCGACGGCGCGGTCACGGCGTCTCCTCGCCTCGTGTGCGACGCCACCACGAGCGGAACGACTCCGCCGGCACCGTGGGAAGGTCGCGCGCCGACGTCCACGCCGAGAGCACGGCGCCACCAGCGGTCGAGGCGGCGGCGTTGCCGTGAGCGGCGGCCCACTGCGCCGCCTCGTAGCGCTGCGGATCCGCGAATACCCAGCTCATCGCCGTCATCGCCATCTGTTCGGGGGTCGGCACGAGCCGGTCGCGCCGCGCGTCCACGACCTGCCCGCGCAGGTGGACCAGCACCTCGGGGATGTTGATCTTCACCGGGCAGACGTCGTAGCAGGCGCCACAGAGCGACGACGCGTACGGCAGCGTCGGGTTGGCCTCGACCCCGGTGAGCTGCGGCGACAGGATCGCGCCGATCGGCCCCGGGTACACCGAGCCGTACGCGTGCCCACCGGTGCGCTCGTACACGGGGCAGACGTTGAGGCACGCCGAGCAGCGGATGCACGCCAGCGCCTGCCTGCCGATCTCGTCGGCGAGCACCGCCGACCGCCCGTTGTCGAGCAGCACCACGTGCACCTGCTGTGGCCCGTCGCCGGCGTGGGATCCGGTCCAGAGCGACGTGTACGGGTTCATCCGCTCACCGGTCGAGGAACGGGGCAGCAACTGGAGGAACACTTCGAGGTCCGCCCAGGTGGGCACCAGTTTCTCGATGCCGACGACCGAGATCAGCGTCTCTGGGAGGGTCAGGCACATCCGCCCGTTGCCCTCCGACTCGACGACGCACAGCGTGCCCGTGTCGGCGATCGCGAAGTTCGCGCCGGAGACCGCCACCTTCGCGCCGAGGAACTTCTCGCGCAGGTGGCGACGCGCGGCCATGGCGAGTTCGCGCGGCTCGTCGGACAGTCCACTGTCGACGCCGGGCATCTCGTTGATGAAGATCTCCCTGATCTCCGAACGGTTCTTGTGAATGGCGGGCACGAGGATGTGCGACGGCTCGTCGTGTCCGAGTTGGACGATCAGCTCGGCGAGGTCGGTCTCGATCGCGGTGATGCCGGCACGTTCCAGTGCCTCGTTGAGCCGGATCTCCTGCGTCACCATCGACTTGACCTTCACCACCTCGCGCTCGCCGGTCGCCCGGACGAGTCGCGTGACGATGCGCCGGGCCTCGTACGCGTCACGGGCCCAGTGGACGGTGCCGCCCGCAGCGGTGAACGCCTCCTCGAACTGGACCAGCAGCTCCGGCAGGTGGCGCAGCGTGCGCTCCTTGAGGGCGCGACCGGCCTCGCGCAACTCCTCCCAGTCGGGCAATTCTCCGACGACTCTCGCTCGCTTGCCACGGATCGTCGTGGTGGCGCGGCGCAGGTTGGTGCGCTGCTGCGTGTCGCGGAGCGCCTCGCGGGCGGCGGCAGGGAACGGTGTGCCGCTGGCGAGGTGCCCGGCGCCGTGGCGGGGCATTCCGAGGAAGGTGGTCACCAGCCACTCCCGAGCGGGTCACGCGCCGGCGCCTCGACCACGTCCGACTCGGTGCTCGCCAGGATCTCGGCGAGGTGGATCGTCCGCGTGCCGGCGCGCAGCCGGGACAGCCCGCCGCCGATGTGCGCGAGGCACGAGTTGTCGCCGGCCGTGCACACCTCGGCACCGGTGTCCAGGACGTGCCGGATCTTGTCCCCGAGCATCGCCACCGACGTGTCCGCATTCTTCATGGCGAAGGTCCCACCGAATCCACAACACTCCTCGGCGCTGGGCAGCTCGACCAGGTCGATGCCGCGCACCGAACGGAGCAGCGTGAGCGGTTTGTCACCGACCCGGAGTAGCCGGAGCGAGTGACAGGTCGGATGGTAGGTGACCCGGTGCGGGAAGTACGCGCCGACATCCGTGACCTTCAGGACGTCGACGAGGAACTCGCTCAGCTCGTACACCCGGGGCACCGTCTCGGCAACGGCGTCCGCCAACCCGACGTCGCCGGCGGCCTCGGCGACCCGGGCGTGATAGTCGCGGACCATGCCGACACACGAACCGCTCGGCGCAACCACGGCATCGTAGCCAGCGAAAACATCGACGAACCGGCGCACGAGCGGCACGCACTCGGCCTGGTACCCGGTGTTGAAGTGGAGCTGGCCGCAGCAGGTCTGGCCGAACGGGAACTCCACGGTCTGCCCAAGCCGCTCCAGCAGCCGGACCGTCGCCTTACCCGTCTCGGGGAAGACCGTGTCGTTGAAGCACGTGATGAAGAGCGCGACCCGCAATCGATCCACCCCCACACATAGGTCGGATGAATATCCTAGCCGAGCTGGAACATAGCGGCCTCGTACGCCTCGTCACCGAACAGCACCAGCCGCGCCTCGCCGACCTTGGTGTCGGCCGCTCGCAGGCCGGCCAGCGCCTGGGTGACAGCGTCGTGCAGCGGCCACCCGTAGATCCCGGACGACACCAGGGGGAACGCTACGACCTCGGCACCCAACTCGTCGGCGACCCGCAGCGACTCCGTGTAGCAGGAACGGAGCAGCGCCGACCGGTCCTCGCGGGTCGAGTACACGGGCCCAACGGTATGGATGACCCAGCGTGCGAGGAGTTTGCCGGCCGTGGTGGAGACCGCCTGCCCGGTCGGCAGGCCGTCGCGCAGCCGACCGGCCCGGAGCGCCTCGCACTCAGTCAGGATCTCCGGACCGCCCCGGCGGTGGATCGCGCCGTCGACTCCGCCACCACCGAGCAGCGACGAGTTCGCTGCGTTGACGATGGCGTCGACGTTCTGTTCGGTGATGTCGCCCTGGATCGCGGTGATTCGCACGGTCTCAGCCTGCCAGTTCCGCGCCTCTCACGGCACCCGAACGGTGCTCAGTGCGTGACCGCGCCGCCCAGGTTGACCAGAACCACGCCGACGATGATCAGCGCGATACCGGCATACGCCACCGGACCGATGCGGTCGCCGAACACCACGAGACCGACCACCGTGATCAACGCCGTGCCCGCGCCCGACCAGATCGCGTACGCCGGCCCGAGCCCGAGTCCGTACTTGAGCGCGTACGACAGCGCGACGAACGACACCCCGTACCCGACGACGACACCCGCGCTCGGCCAGAAGCGGGTGAATCCGTCGGACGCACGGAGTGCGCTGGTGCCAGCCACCTCACAGACGATCGCCAGTGCGAGCAGCCCCAACGTCTTGACGCCCATCAACTCCCCTTGACCCTCGACATGGTTGCCTGCATGAGCATGACCAGCGCCATCACGTCGTCTTCGGCGTGCGCGTACACCTCCCCACTGCATACCGTGATCCGGCCACCGGCACGGACCACCCGCCCCACTCCGACGAACCTGTGCCCGACCGCCGGTTCGAGCAGGCTCACGGTGAATCCGACGGTGACGACCTCGGAGCCGGCCGGGTAGCGGGTGAGCGCCGCGTAGCCGCACGCGGAGTCGGCCAGCGCCGTCGTGGCCGCGGCGTGCACGAAACCGTGCTGCTGGGTGAGTTCGGGCTGGTACGGCATCGACAGCCGCACCTCGCCGTCACCGACGTGCTCCATGGTGACGCGGAGGTGCGCCATCATCGCCTGGCGGCCGAAGCTCGCACGGACCGCCGCCTCGATCTCGGCGGCGACACCGCCGGTCACTGCGCGAGCCTGATGCGCACCCGCCGGAAGCCCTTGCCCTTGTTCTCGACCTTCACCACCTGGATCGCGCCGATCTGCCTGGTGGACGCGACGTGCGTGCCGCCGTCGGCCTGGGTGTCGAGCCCGACGATGTCGACGATGCGCACCTCCGTGAGTTCGGGCGGCAGCAGGTTCGTGGCGGTGCGGATGATGTCCGGGATCGCGAACGCCTCCTCGCGCGGCAGCACCTTCACGTCGATGCGGCGATCAGCCTGGACCTCCACGTTGCACGCCGCCTCGACCTGCGCCTTGAAGTCAGGCGGGATCTGCGGGAGGTTGAAGTCCATCCGGGCCTCGCCCGGCTCCATGTTGCCGCCGGTCACGAGGGCGCCGAAGTCACGGAAGACCACACCGGAGAGCAGGTGCAGCCCGGAGTGGGTGCGCATGAGCGTGGTGCGGCGCTCGTCCTCGATGGCGCCGCGAACCGCGGTGCCGGGAGGCGGCAACGGATCGCCCTCGGCCGGGATCAGCCGCTCGCCGCGCGCACCGACGATCCTGGTCTCGACGCCGCCCCACAGCAGCGTGCCGTGGTCCGGCGGCTGGCCACCGCCGCCGGGATAGAACGCTGACCGGTCGAGGACGATGCCCTCCTCGGGCGAGACGTCGAGTACCGTGGCGTCCCACTCGCGTAGCGTCGGATCGGCCAGATCGAGCCGGTGCGTCGTCGTCATAAGCCCAGCGTAGAGAGGGGGTGTGAAAGTTGGGACGCCCAAAGCGGATCGTTCTTGTCCGGCATGGAGAGTCGCTGGCCAACCTGGACCCCCTCGTATACGAGCGCACGCCCGACCATGCGATCGGGCTGACTCCGGCCGGCGTCGAACAGGCGCGCAAGAGCGGAGCCACGCTACGGGCGATGTTCGGCGACGAGGACGTGCAGGCCTACGTCTCTCCCTACGTGCGCGCCCACCAGACACTGCGTGCGCTGGCCATCGACGACCTGATCGCGCGGGTCAACGAGGAACCGCGCCTGCGCGAGCAGGACTGGGCGAACTACCAGGACACCGCTGACATCGCCCGCCAGAGACAGCTCCGGGACCGCTACGGCCACTTCTTCTACCGGTTCACGGACGGCGAGTCCGGCGCCGACGTGTACGACCGCGTCAGCTCGTTCCTGGAGACGCTGCACCGCCAGTTCGCGCGGCACGACTACCCGGCGAACGCGCTGCTCGTCACGCACGGCCTGACCATGCGGCTGTTCTGCATGCGCTGGTTCCACTGGCCAGTCGAGTACTTCGAGTCGCTGCGGAACCCGGGCAACGCCGAGTGCCGCACGCTGCTGCTCGGCACCGACGGCAAGTACACGCTGGACATGCCGTTCGAGCAGTGGCGCCCGTCCACGCCACCCCGTTGAGTTCCTGGGTGGCCTGCGCTAGCGGTTCAGGAAGCCCGCGATCCGCGACCTCAGGTCGGCGCGGGCGGTCCAGAGGATCCCCGGCTCGTCGTAGACGTGGAGGCTCGCGGACGGCAGCAGCTCGGCGAGCCGCTCGGCCACCTCCGCCGGATGCTGCGGATCGCCCTGGCACCCGAGCACGAGCGCGGGCGCGCGTACGGCACGCAGCGCCGAGGCATCGTCGAGCGCGGTCAGGTCGGGCAGCGACCGCAGGGCAGTCGCCACCGCGCTGTGGCCCTGGAGTGCGGCGATGCGCTGACGGACGTACACGCGGGCAGCGGCCGTACCGGCGGCCGCCGGCGGCACCTCCCGCGTGACCACGTCGGCCAGGACGTCGGCCGATCCGGACTCCACCGCAGACGCCAGCGCCGCCAGCCGTTCCCGCGCGGGAGCGAGCCGGGGCGTGTCGAGTACCGCGGGCAGGAAGAACACCAGCCGCTCGAACCGTCCGGGATCGTCGGCGAGCAGCCGGCACAGCGCACCGGCGCCCATGCTCACGCCGAGCGCCCGCGTGGCGCCGTGCGCGTCGGCCACGCCGCGCAGGTCGGCGGCCAGTTCGGCGTAGTTCCAGGCGCCAGTGGGGGGCGTCGACGCGCCGTGTCCACGAAAGGCGAAGAAGACCTTGCTGCCGTCGACAGCGCTACCCAACGGCCGGGTGTCGGGGATCCCGCCGGCGAGGCCGTGCGCGAAGACCGTGACCGGCTCGCCCGCACCCGTGACCAGGGTTTCGAGCCCGGCTACCAGCTTCCGCCGCCGTCGGTGATCTCGCGGATCGCCGGCCGGATGTCGAGCAGGTACACCAGCGACGCGGTGAGAGCGATCAGCGTGAACAGCGGCATGATCGCGAAGAAGACCAGGGAGAGCAGCAGTGTGCCGCCGATCAGCGCCAGCCACAGGCCCTTGGACAGCGTGCCGACCGCGTTGAAGGCGTCCGGCCGCTGCAACGCGCAGTGCACGAACGCCCAGGCCTCCAGGCCAAGGCTGATGAACAGGATCACCAGTTCGATCGCGTAGACGACCTGATAAGCCCAGTTCGCGGAGTGGGACATGCCTCCAGGGTATCCGGGGCTCTGCCGGCCGGTCCTGCAGACCTACCAGCTCGCCCCCTCGTGGGGCCAATGTCGGCATGCCGACGTAGAGTGCGCCCCGCTCAGCCAACGTCGGCATGCCGACGTTGGACCACCCGAGCGCGCCGCCACAACGCGAAGCGGCGCCGACCCCCTGGGCAGGGGGTCGGCGCCGTCACGCGTGGATCAGTTGGCCGGCTTCGACTCGACGGCCTTGGCCGGGGCCTTCTTGGCGACGGCCTTCTTGACCGGGGTCTTCTTCTCGGCCGAGGTGGCGGTGTCAGCCTTCACGGTCTGAGCCGTGGCGGTCTCGGTCTTGCCGCCCTTGGTGACGACCTTCTGGCCGCGCTCGACCAGCTCGGTGTAGACCTCGGCGGCCTTCGCCTGGGCGGTCTCGACGTTCTTCTTCACCGCGGCGGTGACCTCGTCGACGTCGATCTCGCGGGCCTTGGCCTGCAGCTGCGCCGCGTAGGACGGCAGGTCGGTCGCGAACTTCTGGAGGTCGCTGGGGAGGGTGGCGGCGAGCTTCTGGAGGTCGGCCGGCAGCGTCTCGGCGAGCTTCCTCAGCTCGGCCGGCAGCGCCTCGGCGCGGGCCTGCAGCTCAGGGGCCTGGGCGGCGAGCTTCTTGAGCTCGTCGGCCACGAGGTCGCTGGCGCCGGCAACGAAATAGACGGGACGGGGGAGGGTGGTGGGGGCCATCAGGACTCCTCAGAGGGCTGGTCTTCGGTCAGTACGGCGTTCTCGCGGCGGAAGGTCTCGTAGATCTCGACCAGAACCTGCTTCTGCCGATCGTTGAGGTGGTCGTCGGCGGCGATGGCGGCTAGCACACCGGTGCTGTCGATGACCTCAAGCAGCCCTGCCCGCAGGTACATCACGGGCGTGGAGATGCGCAGCGCGTTACCGATCTGCTGCAGCACCTCCGCGCTGGGCTTGCGCAGTCCGCGCTCGATCTGGCTCAGGTACGGGTTGCTGACCCCGGCCAGTTGCGCGAGCTGACGGAGCGATATCTGGGCGTTCCGCCGCTGTTCGCGGATGAACTCGCCGAGCTCGGTCAGTGCGGACATGACTCCACGATAAGCGCGGGTGCTAACTCTTGCAAGCACTCAGCTAGCACTCCGCCGGTGACTCCGCTCACCTCACGCCTTGTGGAGCGCGACCTCGTACCGCTGGATGTTCGAGTCCCTCGTCACGAGCGTCAGGCCCTCGCAGCGCGCCTGCGCAACGAGCATCCGGTCGAACGGATCTCGATGGATAGCCGGGAGCCGACCCGCTTCGAGCGCGTGGTCGAACCGGATCGGCAACTCCCCGAAGCCGCCATCGCGAATCCGCTCGGGGAGATCGACGGGACCGGCGAGTTTGCCAAGAGCCTGCTTGATCGCCACCTCCCAGAGCGTCACGGGACTGACGTAGATCGCGGCTTCGTCGTCGATCATGGCCTTGATGTCATCCGACAATGTCGGATCGTCCACCAGCCACCAGATCACTACGTGCGTGTCGAGCAGGAACCTCATTGCGAGAGACCGAAATCGCGCGCTACCGCGTCGTTCACCTCGGGCGAGTCCCAATCGTCGGAGATAACCAGTTTGTCGCGCAACGAGCCACGACCGGAGCGGCGAGGCTTGCGAGGGAGTGGGATCACTTTGGCCACCGGGTGTCCCGCACGGCTGATGATTATCTCCTCGCCGTGCTCGACGCGCTCGATGATGCGGGAGAGGTTGGTTTTGGCGTCGTGGATGTTGAACTGCGCCAGAGGCTCACTCGACATCTCTCACCTCCTTAGCTAAGGAGGTTAGTCCATCGCCACCCGCGCGGCTAGGTCTTCACCAGACCGCGCGTACGGACCCGACCTGTACACCGCCACCGAGCAGCGGCGTCTCGGCCAGCTCATCGAGAACGGGCGCGTCCACACCGAGCCGGCGCAGAGCCGAGACCAGGACGGGAGTACGCGCCCGTGCGGCACCGTCCTCGATCTTCAGCACCACGGCGCCGATCCCGGGCAGCGCCACCGCGTGCACACCCTCCGCACCGCCCTTCGACAGCAGCCCCGGTACGCCGAGCATCAGGCGCGTGTCGTCCTGGCCCGTGCCGGCGACCAACTCAGGGTGGGCGCGCATCGCGTCGGCCACGTCCGGCTCGCTGCCGTCGACCAGGCGCAGGAACGTCCTCGCCAGTCCGTGCAGGGTCATGGCGAAGATCGGCGCGCCGCAGCCGTCGACGCCCGTGGCCGTGACGCGCTCGCCGGCCAGGTCCTCGACCGTGTCGCGCAGCGCCACCTGCAGCGGATGGTCGAGCGCGAGGTACCCCTCCAGCTTCCAGCTGGACGCCTGGCAGGTACGCAGCATCGCGGCATGCTTTCCGGAGCAGTTCATCTGTAGCCGGGTCTTGCCGCCACCGGACGCAAGAACCGCGTGCGCCGACGGCTCGTGGACCGGCAGGTCGGGCGGGCAGCCGAGCGCCGACTCGTCGAGGCCGCCGGCGGCGAGCACCGCGCGGACGGCTTCGACGTGGAAGCTCTCGCCCCCATGGGACGCGGCGGCCAACGCCAGTTCCGGGCGGCTCACCCGCAGCCCGTTCCGCACCATGCCGACAGCCTGCGCGGGCTTGTTCGAGGAGCGCGGGAACATCGGCACCTCGACGTCGCCGACCGATGCCACGACCGCGCCGTCCGCGTCGAGGACGAGCACGGACCCGTGGTGCGCACCCTCGACGAAACCCGACCGGACCACACGAGCCACAACGGTCACGCGCGGCCTCGCTGTTGCTCGTCGAGTTCGGCGTCGAGCAGTTCGGCGACGGACGCTTCACCCTCGGTGTAGCGGCCGGCCAGCTCGGCGGCGCAGGAGTCCAGTACCTGCTGTACGGCCGTGCGTACGGCGCTGACCTGGCGTTCCTCGTCCTCGTAGGTGCGCAGCACCCGGGCCAGCTCGTCGTCGGTGCGGGCGGCGACATCAGAGAGGTCGACGTCGGACACGAGGCGCTCGACCCGCCGCCGGCGACGGTCCAGCCGGGCCGGCTCGGTGACCAGGTGCCGGACCTTGTCGAACGCGCGGGTGGCGCGCGACGTGTCGGCGAGGATGCCCGGCAGCTCGTCCGCCACCGGTCGGCCGGCGCCGGACCGGCGAGCCTGTTCCGCGCGGACCATGTCGATCCGGCCGTGCAGCAGCCGCCGAAGGTACGACAGCTCGGTCTCCTCCTGCTCGGCCTCGCGCTTCTTGCCGCGCAGCACGGACAGCGACTGCGCCGGGAGATCGGCGAGGTAGGCGGGGTCGAGGACACGGTCGATCCGCCGGTTGCCACCGGGCCGCACGTCGGTCATCGCCGTTCCTCCCCTCATCTCCAGGCTTACCGCCTCAGCCACCAACCGGCACCGGACCGCGGTCACGGACGCCAAGCAACGAACGCACGTCGCCGACCTTCATCGGCGGACGCTGTGCCAACCGCGCGAGGCCGCTCGCCCGCGCCACGAGCTGCGCATTGTTCTCCACGGGCTGGCCCGGAGCGTACGTCAGCGTGTCCTCCATGCCGACCCGCAGATGGCCGCCCGCCGATAGCGCGGCGAGCATCACGGGCAAGGTCGTGCGCCCGACGCCCGTGGCCGAGAAGGTGGCACCGGCCGGCAACGCCTGGACGGCGGCGACCAGCGTCTGCGCCGTACCAGGCATCCCACCCGGAACGCCCATAACCAGGTCACAGTGGACGTGGCCGCCGTACGGCATGCCGTACTTGTCCAGCAGCTTCGCCAGGCTGGCGAGGTGGCCGAGGTCGAAGATCTCGTACTCTGGGACGATCTCGCGGTCCTGCATCCGCTGGTGCAGCTCGACGATGAACTCCCAGCGGTTCATGAACACGTCGGTACCGAAGTTGACCGTGCCCATCGTGCAGGACGCCATGTCCGGCGCGGCGTCGAGCACGCGTAGCCGGTGCTCCTCCGGATCGGTCACGGCGCCGCCCGAGGAGAGCTGCACGATCAGGTCGGTCTCCGACCGCAGTGCCGCCACCGTCTCCTTCAGCCGACCAAGGTCGAGAGTGGGCCGGGCGGCCTCGTCGCGGACGTGGACGTGGATGACGCTCGCCCCGACCGCCGCGCACTCCTTCGCCGTCGTGACCAGCTCGTCGAGCGTGACCGGGAGGGCGGGGACATCTGCCTTGGCCGACTCCGCACCGGTGGGGGCGACGGTGATGATCGTGCTGCTCATGACGGCCATACTGTCACGGGCAGATAACGACCGCAGGCGGCTGGGCCGAATAATGGCCGGTCAGTCGAGTGCTGCGCGCGTGTCTCCGATGCGCAGATCGGCATCCTCGGGAACATTTCGCTTGACCAGCGCCGAGGCGATCGTGCCCAGTTCGTAGTGCCGAACCGCGGTGCCGACGAATCCGACCTGGCGGCCGTCGAGCATGACGGGAGCCCCGTGCGGCGGCAGCTCGTCGGTCGAACCGTCCAGGTGGAGCAGCACCAGCCGGCGCGGCGGACGGCCCAGGTTGTGCACCCGGGCGACCGTCTCCTGGCCGCGATAGCAGCCCTTCTCCAGGTGGACGGCGGTGGCCACCCAATCGGGTTCCTGGACGATCGTCCGGTGGTCGGTCTCGAAGCCGAGCCGAGGGCGGCGATCGGCGACGCGGAGCGCCTCGAATGCCTGGATACCGGCGAGCGGTGCGATGCCCGCGAGCTCCGTCAGCTGTGCACGGGGAACCAGCAGGTCTGCGCCGTACGACATGCGGCGTGCCCAACCGCCGCCGGGCAGCGCGGTCACGTCGTAAAGGGCTCGGCACCGAGCGCTCGAGTCTTTCGGCGCCAGAGGACCCACCAGGCTCAGCACCGCCCACTCGGCCGTGACCTCCGCCGGCTCGACCCGCAGCATGAACCGCATCTTCTCCAGGAACGCGAGCAGCTCCCCGGCTGTGCCGGGTTCGACGTCGAGCCAGGTGGTATCGCCGTCGTCCGCGACCAGCAGGTGATGCTCGACGTGCCCGTGCGGCGAGAGGACGAGCGCCTCCGTGCCGCGCCAGGCGGGGAGCCGCTCCAGGTGCTGGGTGGTGAGGCTGTGCAGCCAGCTCAACCGGTCGGCGCCGGGGACGGCGATCACCCCGCGATGGCTGCGATCGACCAACCCGACCTCGGTGGCCAGCGTGCGCTGCTCGCGGAACGGATCTCCGTAGTGCGCGGCGACACCCTCGTCCGGCCCCTCGGCGGCCACCGCACCGGGACCGGCCAGCAGAGGTGAGGGGGTCATCAGAGGGCCTTCCCGTCGCAGTCACGGCACACGCCGAAGAGAGCGACGTGACCGATGTCGACCGTGAAACCCCGTTCGGCGGTGAGATGTTCCGCCAGCGGTTCGAGCAGTTCCGTGGGCGCCTCGCTCACCTGGCCGCACGAACGGCAGACCAGGTGGACATGCTCGTCATCGGCGCTGTGATAGGTCGGCGGGCCGTGCGAGAGATGCGTGTGGGTGACGAGACCCAGCTCCTCCAGCAGCTCCAGCGTGCGGTACACGGTGGTGACGTTGACACCGGCGGCGGTCTGCCTCACCTCGCCGTGGATCTGCTCCGGTGTGCCGTGACCGAGCCGGTACACCGCCTCCAGGACGAGTTGTCGGGGTGCGGTCATGCGAAGACCCCGCGCACGCAGCACCTCGGGCAGCGACGGGCCGGTCATCCTTAGATGCTACCGACGCTCGTTAGGCTGGCACGCATGGATCCACGCGTGCTCGCCGTACTCGGACGGGGCGTCGTCCCCCTCGACATGCCGCTGCTGCGCGCCGACGACCTGGGCGCCACCCGGGGCGACGGCGCGTTCGAGACGATGCACGTCCGTGACGGCGAGGCCTGGCTGCTCGACCAGCACCTGAGCCGCATGGAGGAGTCCGGTCGCCGCCTCGACCTGGACCTGCCGCCACGCGGGGCCCTGGAGGATCTGGTCACCGCCGCGCTCGCCGTGTGGCCGGCCGAGCTCGAGGGTGGCATCAAGCTCGTCGTCACACGCGGCCCAGAGGAAGGTACCGACGGTCCGAGCGTCTTCGCGCTGGTGTTCCCCGTCGGAATCGGCGCACTGAGCCAGCGCCGCCAGGGCATCCGGGTCGCGTCGGCCCCGCTCGGCTTCTCCGCCGATGCGCGCTCGGCCGCGCCGTGGCTGCTCGGCGGGGTGAAGTCGCTGTCGTACGCGATGAACATGACGGCAATGCGCTGGGCCACCGCGCAGGGCCTGGACGATGTCGTCTTCCTGGCAAGCGGCGGCGAGGTCCTGGAAGGCCCGACGTCCACCGTCGTCTGGATCGTCGACGACACGCTCTGCACCGTGCCCGACGAGACCGGCATCCTGCCCGGCATCACCGCCCGGTACCTGTTCGACCACGCCGACGCGCTGGGCCTCGCCACCGCCCGCCGCCGTGCCACCGTTGACGACCTGCTCGCTGCGGACGGCGTCTGGTTCACGTCCAGCGTCCGGGGCATCGTCCAGGTGACCGAGTTGGACGGCAAGCGTCTCCCCGACTCCGGCCTCACGGCGTCCCTGCGCGACGTGCTCGGATACCCCGGCTAATTTCGTTGCCGCTCCTGGCGGCCCGGGGGTAGCGTCCTTTCTTACATGGGAAAGGAGGTGGTCCAACTTTGAGTACTAGTCGGACACGTGAGGTGGCTTCCAGCTAGCCGCCGTCCCACCGGACCCGGTTCAACCGACCGCTGCACGGCGGCCGGCAATACCCGGAAGTCACCGGACCCTCGAGCCGCCGGCCAGTCCAGCCGGCCCGCACCAGCGGCAAAGGCTCGGGGGTCTCTTTATGCCCGGGCACCGACGAAGCGGTCGCACTTTTCCGGGCTATAGCCCGGAAAAGTGCGACCGAAAGACTGCTCAGCCGCCGACGCGCTCCAGGCGTGCGGACAGGTGCGGCGTCAAGGGGTGTCCCACCGCGGCCATGTCCATCGCGTACAGCAGCGCGCCCTCGACGATGCCGTACAGCCGGTGGTTGGCGCTGACCTCCTTGGCGCTCGGCGTGCGCACCACGGCGTCCGTGGACAGCTCGATCTTCAGGCCGTCGACCTTGCCGAAGTAGACCTCGGTGATGCCGGTCGGGTTGGTGAGCAGCACCTCGACCGTGTCGTCGGGTTGCGGCCGCCACCAGCCGACCTCGCGCATCGCGGGGCGCACCGGCTTGCCGTCGTCGTCGATGATCCAGGCGCGCGACTCGTACGCGAGGAACGGCCGCCCGTCGTGGCTGATCCGCACCTCCTGCGCGTAGTCGAAGTCGTCGATCGTGGGGTAGCCGCCCTTGCCGGTGCCGCGCCACAGGCCGATGAACGGCAGCAGGCCGAGCAGCGCCGGATGCAGGTCAGGACCCTCACGCAGGTTGTGGGTCTCGATGTAGGGATAGCCGTCGGCCACGGTCAGCTCTGTCCCTGGAACAGCTTGTAGACGACGTAGAACGCGAACCAGCCGATGACCGCGAACGCCGCGACGAGCAGGCACAGGAAGAAGGTTTCGAACACGGCGCCAGTCTAGACGGCGGCCCGTCGTACCTGGTGGCCGCGGCTGTGTCTCTGTCCGATCGCGAGCCGGGCGCCTGATGCCCGCTACCGGCGTGATCGTAGGGTGGGCGCATGCCACGGTCCCTGGTCGTCAAGGTCACGGCGGGCGCGGACGCCCCGGAGCGCTGCGCGCAGGCGTTCACGGTCGCCGCCACCGCGCTCGCGTCCGGTGTGGACGTCTCGCTCTGGCTCACCGGAGAGTCGTCCTGGTTCGCGCTACCGGGCAAGGCCGCCGAGTTCACGCTGGCCCATTCGGCCCCGCTGCCCGATCTCTTGGACGCGCTCCGAGCGGGCGGCCGCGTCACGCTTTGTGCGCAGTGCGCGGCCCGGCGGGAGATCACCGAGTCACAGTTGCTCCTCGGTGTCCGAATCGCCGGTGCTGCGGCATTTGTAGAAGAAATCCTGGGTGACGGTGTACAAGCAGTTGTCTACTGACTACGCTCCGAACTTTGGCACCACACGCCCCGTCCGTAAGGCCCGTTTCTCTACTAGGCTCGTCGCGTCTCATTGACGCTCCGCAACACGCCAGTAACCAAGCGCGCTCTGTGCGAGAGGTGGTCGATCCTCGATGCGGCAGCTAGCTCCCCGACCAGACCTCGATCTCACCGACCCGAAGCCACGAAGCTGCCCCGGCACCAGCCATATGCCGGGGCAGTTGCGTTCTCCGGAACCGGAGCCTTGCCCCGGGCCGGACGGCCCACCCGCCCCTGACCCCAGCCTCTACGACGCGGTCGACCCCGACGCCGCCGAAGACTTCTTACGCCTGTTCCACGCCGAGTCGCCCGATGCCGGCCCCCTCGAACCCCGCCTGAAACAGGTGCTCGGCACGATCGACCGCATCGGCACCTACCTGCACACCAGCGACGAGCTGCAGTTCGGCGCCCGGGTCGCCTGGCGCAACAACAGCCGCTGTATCGGCCGCCTCTACTGGAAAAGTCTCCGGGTCCTTGACCGCCGCGGCGCCCGCAGCCCTGAGGAGATCAGCAACCACCTCGTCAACCACCTGCGCGAAGCCACGAACGGCGGCCGGATCCGGCCCACCATCTCGATCTTCGCCCCCGCCATGCCGGGCCGCCCGTACGCGCGCGTCTGGAACGAGCAGCTCATCCGGTACGCCGGGTACCGGGCCGAGTCGGGCGAGGTCATCGGCGACCCTCGGTACGTCGAGTTCACCCGCGCGGTGCAGGAACTCGGCTGGATCAGCAAGGGGACGTCGTTCGACATCCTCCCCATCGTCGTGGACGTTCCTGGCGAGCCGCCCTACCTGCACGAGCTTCCGGAGGACGCGATCCTCGAAGTCCGGCTGCGACACCCCGAGTACGGCTGGTTCGCGGAGCTAGACCTGCGCTGGCACGCCGTACCGGCGATCTCGAACATGCGGCTGGAGATCGGCGGGATCCACTACCCGTTCGCGCCGTTCAACGGCTGGTACATGGGCACGGAGATCGGGTCGCGGAACCTGGCCGACAGCAACCGGTACGACCTCGTACCCGAAGTGGCACGCCGGCTCGGCATGGACACCACGACCGAGACGACGCTGTGGCGCGACCGAGCGCTGGTGGAGCTGAACGTCGCCGTACTGCACTCGTTCGCGGCCGCCGGCGTGAAGATCGCCGACCACCACACCGAGTCGCGGCGGTTCCTCACCCACCTCGACAAGGAGGAGAGCGCCGGGCGGATCGTGCCGGCGGACTGGAGCTGGATCGTGCCACCGCTGTCCGGCGCGGCCACGCCCGTGTTCCACCGCTACTACGACGAGGCGCAGCTGCGGCCGAACTTCCACCTGGACGACCACGCCGCCAGGCTGGGGCTGCGCGGCCACCTACCGGAGTAACTCGACCCCTCGCCGACTTTCGGATTCTTGGGGGCCGCGGACGCGCGGAACCCCCAAGAATCCGAAACTGGGCGTTCAGGGCGGTGGCTCAGGTCGTCGCCGAGCGCTGCTCCGCCACCCACGCCGCAACCTGCACGCGGGACGTGAACCCGAGCTTGCTGAGGATGTGCTCGACGTGCCCCTCTGCGGTGCGCTGGGCGATCACGAGCGTGGCGGCGATCTCGCGGTTGCTCAGCCCCTCCGCGACGAGGTCGGCGATCTCGCGCTCGCGCCGGGTCAGCGGATTCAGCGTCGAAGGCGCCGCAGAGGCCGCAGGCGCCGCCTTCTTCTCCTCCAGCGCGAACTCGACCGCCTCCGACGACCGGAGCTGTCCGCCGCGCTGGAACGCGGCCTCGTACCTTTCCTTGCCCAGGTGTTTGACGCATCGCGCGTCGCACTGGTCGCGGAACATGCCCAAGGCGCGGAACACCGCGATCGAGACCTGCATCCTGCGCCACACCCTGTCGGCGGCACCGCGGAGCTGAGCTGCGCGTTCGTACTGCTCCTGGCTCGCGGTGATCCAGGCCATGACATCGAGGACGAGCGCGTCCCCCCACTTGTCGTCGAGAGCGCGCTTGAGCCGCAGGCTCTCCTTCTCGATCGCGAGCGCCCCGTCGAGGTCACCGGCTTGCCAGGCGAGGAGGCCGAGCGCCCAGAGCGCCAGCGAGCGCCACCAGAGTTCGCCGCTGCCGGAGGTGATCTCGATGCACTCCTCCAGCAGGGCGACCGCCCGATCGTGGTTGCCGCGCAGCCCCTCGACCAGCCCGAGCATGAACAGCGCCCACATCTCGCCGCTGTGACCGCCCACGTCGCGGAAGCCCACGAGGGCCTGCTCGAAGTGGGCGACGGCACCGTCCATGTCGCCGGAGAACAGGATCCGCTGGCCCTCGATGACCGTGGTGTACGCGATTTCCAGCGGGTCGGGCAGATGCTCGGCGAGGTCGCGCGCCTCGACGATGCGCTCGTGGGCACGCGGATCGCCCTGGAGAATGCCGAGCCAGCCGTCGACCCGCAGCGCCCTCGCCCTGGCACGGCCCGCGCTGCTCTCCCTGGCGAGCGCGCGTCCGAGCCAGAGCCGTCCCTCGGCAAGGAGTCCGTGCACGAACCAGTAGTTCTCCAGGCTCGCCGCCATCCGCTGGGCCGCCTCGCCGTCGCTCTCCATCGTGGTGCAGAACTCGAGCGCGACGCGCAGGTTGGCGTGTTCGCGGCGGATCCTCTGGATCGCTGGGACCTGGTCGGAGCCGAACCAGCGCGCGTCGGCCTGGGCGGTGAACTGGGCGTACCAGTCGCGGTGGCGGCGGCGCAGCGTCGGATACTCGCCAACCTCGCGCAGCTTCTCCTCGCCGTACTGCCGGATCGTCTCTAGGAGCCGGTACCGCACGCGGGCGTCCTGCTCGTCCCGCGTGATGATCGACTTGTCGACGAGCGAGGCAACCAGGTCGAACACCTCGTCAGGGGCGATGCCGTCGCCGCTGCACACCACCTCGGCCGCGTCCAGCTCGAAGCCGCCGGAGAAGACCGACAGCCGTGCCCACGCCGTCCGCTCGGACTCGGAACACAGCTCGTAGCTCCAGTCGATGAGCGCCCGTAGCGTCTGCTGGCGGGCGGGCGCCCTCCTGCTGCCGGTGGTGAGCAGGCGGTACCGGTCGCCGAGGCGGCTGACGATCTGGTCGAGGGAGAGGGCGCGGAGCCGGACGGCCGCCAGTTCGATCGCGAGCGGGATCCCGTCCAGCGCGCGGCAGAGCTGCGCCACCTCCACCGCGTTCTCGTCGGTGACCGCGAACCCAGGAAGCACCGCCGATGCCCGGTCGATCAGGAGGTTCGCCGCCTCGTACTGCACGAGCCCGGCCGCCGACACCGTGCGGTCGCCGTCGGGAATGGACAGCGGCGGCACGACCAGCGTGGCCTCACCGTTGATGCCGAGCGGCTGCCTGCTGGTGGCCAGGATCCGCAGCTCAGGACAGGCGCGTAGCAGCGCGTCCGACAGTTCCGCGCAGCTGTCGACCAGGTGCTCGCAGTTGTCCAGGATGAGCAGGACGCGCCGTTGCGCAAGGTGATCGGCAAGGGCCGCGATACCCCTGCGGAGGTCTTGGTCGCGCAGACCGACAGTTTCGCCGACTGTAACCGTTAGTAACGCAGGGTCATGAAGCTCGGCGAGCTCGACCAGCCAGACACCCTCCGGAAAGGCCCGCTGAACCTCGCCAGAAACACGGAGAGCGAGCCTGGTCTTACCAACGCCACCAGGGCCGGTGAGGGTGAGCAGGCGCGCGCCGGACAGCAGACGCTTGGCCTCCGACAGTTCGTGCCGGCGACCGACGAAGCTGGTGACGTCGGCGGGAAGATTGCCCGGGGGCACCACCCGACCGGTTGTGGTGACCATCGGGGTCAACGGTAGCCCGTTTCCGAGCACGCCGAAGGCGCGGCTGGCAGATCGATGAGGGGGATGGTCTGCCAGCCACGCCTTGACGCCGCCGAGGCGGCCAGTAGGGAGCTGGCCTCTCGGGCGGGATCCACTGACCGGGCAGCCGTGGCTGGGGGGTGGCTACCAACCGCACGATCGGGATCTAGTCGTGGTTGTTGGGTCTGTTCTTCCAGAAATCGGCGGATACCGCTCGGACTGCGCGTCGTTCCTCAGGCGACGGCGACTGCTGCTGGCATCGCTGGACGGTGCGGCGCAACCACCTGACCGTCCGGCAGAAGCTCGCCCGTGTCCTCGAACACGACCACGCCGTTGCAGAGGAGATTCCAACCCTGCTCGGGGTGGTACGAGACCACGCGAGCCGCGTCGTGGTCAGGAGCGGCCGACGACGGACAAGGCGGCTGATGCCTGCACATGTAGAACCTCAAGTGGCTACCGGAGAACTAGTGGTACCAGTTTCACGCTCACGGAGCGCTACGGGGACGGGGTTCCTCCCCGGGTACCTACCTATTCTTACCCTCGGTGACAACGCTCACATAGCGTATCGGGGCGGCTTGGTCACGCCCGGCTACATCCTGTGCTGTCTTGCTCCATGCAACTGTCGGGGAAATGGTGGTATCGGGCACCCGGTTTGGGGACTAATACCGGAACAGTCCGGTTCGAGGACAACCGTGGTGGCGGCGCGCACCGCTCCCAGGTGCGCGCCGCCCCCACGGCCGTGTGTGACTCGTCAGCCGGCGAGGACCAGCTCCGTGTCGTTGATGCCGAGGTCGGCCGCGACCGCGACCTGGCCGTTGCCCTGCGTCGACAGCGCGCGCAGCGTCCAGTCGCCGGGGGCGGCGAAGAAGCGGAACTGGCCGGTGGCCGACGAGACCACCTCGGCGGTGAACTCGCCTGACGCGTCCAGCAGGCGGACGTACGCGCTCGGCACGGGCGAGCCGCCCGCCGTCACCACGCCCTGGATCACGGTTTCCTTGGCCACGTCCACTCCTTCAGATTCGAGTTGTTCCAGCGTCTGTCCCTGGGTGGGGGCACCGCACATCGGTCAGGCGTCCTTTCCGCTACCGAGCTCGATCGGCACGCCGACGAGCGAGCCGTACTCGGTCCACGATCCGTCGTAGTTCTTCACGTTCTGGTGGCCGAGGATCTCCTTGAGCACGAACCAGGTGTGGCTGGAGCGCTCGCCGATCCGGCAGTACGCGATGGTGTCCTTGCTGTCGTCGAGCCCTTCCTCGGCGTAGAGGACGCGCAGCTCGTCGTCGGTGCGGAAGGTGCCGTCCTCGTTGGCTGCCTTGCTCCACGGCACGTTGAGGGCGCCGGGGATGTGGCCGGGACGCTGCGACTGCTCCTGCGGGAGGTGCGCAGGCGCCAGCAGCTTGCCGGAGAACTCGTCGGGCGAGCGAACGTCGACGAGGTTCTTGACGCCGATCGCGGCGATGGCCTCGTCACGGAACGCGCGGATCGAGAGGTCCTGGTCGTGTCCGGCCGTGTACTCGGAGGCCGGGCGCTCGTTGACGTCCTTGGTGAGCGGGCGCCCGTCGAGCTCCCACTTCTTGCGGCCACCGTCGAGGAGCTTGACGTCGGCGTGGCCGTAGAGGGTGAAGTACCAGTAGGCGTAGGCGGCGAACCAGTTGTTGTTGCCGCCGTAGAGGACGACGGTGTCGTCGTTGGCGATGCCCTTGGCCGAGAGCAGCGCCTCGAACTGCTCCTTGTTGACGAAGTCGCGGCGGACCTGGTCCTGCAGCTCGGTCTTCCAGTCGACGCGGACCGCGCCCGGGATGTGGCCGGTGTCGTAGGCGGAGACGTCCTCGTCTACCTCGACGAAGACGACCTTGTCGGTGTCGAGGTTCTTCTCGGCCCAGTCAGCGGAGACGAGGGCGGATTCGCGGCTCATACGGAGGCTCCCTTAGGGGTGGTGAGGCGACGGAACAGGAGGTAGGTCTCGCAGCCCAGGCAGAGCCCGAAGGCGGCGTTGAGGAAGGCGGCGAACAGAGCGAGGCCGGTCGCGACGGCGCCGAGGGCAACGGCGCCGGTGAGGTAGCCGGCCGTGCCGACCACGACGAACGCGAAGCCCACGCCCTGGGCGAACCGGAGCGGCGCGGCCGCTTCCTTCTCACCTGGAGGCGCGAGACGCGGCGCGACGGCTGAGCGGTAGAGGACGGTGTACGGCGAGTACCGCAGGCCGGCGAACGCGCCGAGCGCGAACACGACGGCCTGTGCCAGCAGCAGCCAACTGCTGCTGGTGAGTAGGACGGTGGCGAGTACCGCAGAGGTGACCCAGGCCGCGAAACGCGGCCCGCGCGGATCTACCGGCGGATCCGAGGTGGACATGACAGTGCTCCTGACTGATCGATGACGACGTCGTCAGGGCGGCTGGCTCGGCGAGAGGCGCAGAGCTGGAAAGAGCTGTCAGCGCACGCGAAAGGCCGCCCGGTCAGGCCGGGCGACACAGGCAGCTGCCTACGCGGCACAGGTCGACCGCGCGGCGCTTGGTGAGCTGGGTGCTCATGGGCTCAGAGATTACCAGGGACGACCTCCCAGGTCATCCCGCTATTCGGGAGATCTGTCTCACGCACTAAGCGCCTAGTACCGCCAGCGCGTCGACGACCTCAGCCTTACGCGGCTGACCGGACGCCCGCCCGACGATCCTGCCGGCACCGTCGACAACGAGGACCGTGGGGGTGCGGCGGATATCGAGGGCGCGGACGACGTCCAGGTGCGACTCGGCGTCCACCTCGACGTGCCGCACGCCCGGCCGGGCCTTCGCGACCTCGCCGAGCATCACCCTCGTGGCCCGGCACGGCTGGCAGAACGCGGTGGAGAACTGCACCAACGTCACCTGGGACTGCGACGGGTCGAAGCCCAGGCTCTCCCAGTATCGACGCTCGGGGGCCTCAGGGGCGTGCGCGGCGATGCGGCCGGAGCGGGCGCGCCACCAGAGACCGAACACGGTGGCTCCCGCGAGCACACCGACCACGATCAGAACACGCCACATGCACGTGCCAACGCCTGCTTCGCGGCGAAGCTTCCGTGCGCCCTATTGTGACGTCTTGACTACGCCTCGTCAGTGGAGCGGGTGCGCCCGCGAGTGGACCGGCGTTAACGGTGCGTAGATGCCTGTCGCCGCACCGCGCGCCTGCCCGCAGCACTGCCAGCATCGATACAGCCCGCCCTTCACGCTCCGTCACGGTGCGGCGCAAGACTTCCGGTAGTACCAGTTGTCAGCGCAAAGAACTACGCACATGTCGGCAATGTGAACCACTTTTGCCGGTGCAAGCGGCATTTGACCGGATGAGTTGTCAGCCGATAGCGTCGCTTCTGGTGATCACCCGCCCACACGGCGTAAACGGTGCGGCTCCACAAGAACCGTGCTGATCCTTCCTCAAACCCGAAGGGGATATCACTGTGCGTTACCAACGATCGCTGCTCGCCGCAGTAGCCGGGCTTGCGCTCCTTGGCACCTTCGTTCCTGCTCAACCGGCGCAGGCGAGCCTCTACCCGCCGACCGCGCTGGTGCTCAGCCTGGGCTACGGCGAGGACACCGACTCCGTCCGGCGGGCGGTGACGCTCCGCTGCAACCCGAACGGTGGCGACCACCCGGACGTCGCGGGTGCCTGCACCGCGCTCAACCAGGTCGACGGCGACTTCATCGCGCTCGCCGGCGAGGACGGTGTCTGCACTCGCGAGTACCGTCCGGTCACCATCACCGCGAACGGGGTGTGGCGCGGCCAGCACACGCACTACCGCGCGACGTACTCGAACCGCTGCATGCTCATTCGCAGCAAGGGAACCGTCTTCGAGTTCTAACTGAGCCGGCCCGGCGTCCGTCCGCACGCTCCCGCAGGACGGCAGCAGGGCCTCAGGGGACACCCGCCTGGTGGGCGCCGGCGGGTGTCCCCGCCCACCTCGCCAGACCCTTCAGCGAACGAGCGACACGTTGTCCGCGGCGGCCGTGACCCGGACCGTGCTGCCCTCGACGCGGATGCCCGTAAGTCGCAGGTCATACGGCAGCGGTGGGATCGTGGCGCCGACGGCGAACTGGCGCCGCAGCACGTCGAGCGCCTGGTCGGGCACGCGCACACCGCCCGCGCTGACCTCGCCGATGTCCAGCCAGACCCGGGTGCCGTCGAGCTTGACGGCGGCGTCACCCTCGATCTGCGCGGTGAAGCCCGCGATCGACAGCGGGGCGGCGAACCGGACGCGGTTCCCGGCGCCGTTGATCGCCAGTCCCTGGATGCCGATCCTCGTGGCGAGTTCCTTCAGCGAAACGGTGGCGCCGCCGCGCAGCGTTGTCGCCGTGATGTCGTGTGGCTCGGCGCCGAACAGGATGTCGCGCGGGATCGTCAGCCCGTTCACCGTGATGTCGACGTTGGCGATCGTGAGTTGCTCGGTGCGGACCGTCTCCATCTCGATCCGGCCACCGTCGTACTCGCCGCTCCACACCTGCGTGAGGAACGGGTACCCGGTGATTTCGGCGGTGGTGCCGGCGGGGATCGCGTTCTCGGCCCGTGCGGCCTTGTCGACCTCCTCCGCCAACCGCTGTTCGGCGACGCCGGCAGCGACCCGGTCGACCACGACTAGCGCGATCAGCAACAGGACGAGCAGCGCGATCAGGACACCAAGGCATCCAGCCCGTCGCTTGCGGGTCACCGACGCACCTCCGAGATCAGCTGAGCAGGACAAGGCCGAACACGTACCCGGCCGGCGCGGCGACCGCCAGCCCGAGCAGCGGGCCGAGCATCGGGCACAGTGGCGACGTCTGCGGCGGCTCGCCGACCATCGCGCGGCCGGCGCCGGCGAACCCGACCGAGATGTCGGCCAGGATCCCGGCGAGCGCCACGCCACAACCCGCCAGCGCCGCCAGCGGCACCGAGAGCGAGCCGGTGACGATGCCCGCGGCGACCGCGGCGATCAGACCCGCGACGCTCCCCGCTGCGATGCCGATCACGCCACGCGGCACCGCGTAGTGGACGTTAGGCCCGGGAGCAACCAGATCTGTGAGCCGGGCGACGACCATGCCGGCACCGGCAGCGACCAGGCAGGTGGCGAGGAGGCCCGGCCCGCCGGCCTGGCGGTGTAGCGAGATCGTGCTGGCCAGCGCGACCACGGCGACGACGAGCGTCGTGGTGGCACCGAAGGCCTCGGTGACCTGCCGCCGGGCGGCACCGCGTACGAGCTGGGCGACGATCGTGGCGCCGAACGCCACCGCGACGACCGCCGCCAGCGGAGCCACCGTGGCATCGTCGGCGAACGCGGCCACGCCCACTGCGGCGACGGCAGCCGCCACCGCGACGACCGTCACACCGACGCGTCCCGGCGAGCGGACGCCGAGGTACCACGCGGCCACGAGCAGCAGCTGGACCAGCAGCACCGCGCCCGCGAACACCGTGCTCGACAGCTGGGCGGCACCCAGCAGGACGCCCGTGAGTACGGCGGCGGCACCAGCGGCGATGCCCGTGGATCCGGCCGAGGGCCGTTCCATCCGCGGGATCCACGCGGTGTCGTCGTCGAGCCGGTCAGTACTCACGGGCCGATCGTGCCAGACCGTGCCACCATCGGCGCGGGCAGCCGCGTCGCCACGTTACGCGCATGTTTCCTCAGCGTTCTGTGATCTGTTCCACCGACTGAAGTCGTTCACGGCCTGTATCCTCGCTGGCAATCCGCTTGATCGATCTGGCCAGCGGACATGGGCAGCGCGGCCCACCTGTAGTGCGTCGTCGAAGGTGAGGTTGCCGTGGAGATTCTGCTCATGACCGCCGGTGCAGCTCCGGATTCCGGTCCGGTGCTGCCCTCCCTCGAACTGCTCGCGCACACGGTCCGGATCGCCCCGCGTGACCTCAAGTCGCTGCTGAACGGGCCGAGCCCGGACGTCGTCCTGGTGGACGCCCGCAACGACCTGGTCGGCGCGCGTGGCACCTGCCGCCTCCTCCGCACGACGGGCCTCACCGTGCCCCTGTTCGCCGTGCTCAGCGAGGGTGGCCTGGTCGCGCTCACCGCGGAGTGGGGGGTGGACGACATCCTCCTGGTCAGCGCCGGTCCGGCCGAGATCGAGGCTCGGCTGCGGCTGGCCACCGGCAAGTCCGGCGACGACGCCAGCGCCGACGAGCCCGGGTCGTGCGTGCCGGCGAGTTGACCATCGACCCGCAGACCTACAGCGCCAAGATCAAGGGCCGCCCGCTCGACCTGACGTACAAGGAGTTCGAGCTGCTGCGGTTCCTCGCCCAGCATCCAGGCCGGGTATTCACCCGTGACCAGCTGCTCCGCGAGGTGTGGGGGTACGACTACTTCGGCGGCACGCGCACGGTGGACGTCCACGTCCGGCGGCTCCGGGCGAAGCTCGGCAGCGAGCACGAGGCGCTGATCGGCACCGTCCGGCAGGTGGGGTACAAGTTCGTCACCCCGCCGCCGCGCGCGCTACCGGAGAACGAACTCACCCGCGTCTGAGCCCCTGGCGCCAAGTGCGACCGGTGAGTTCGTGAAGCTCTGGCTTCACGACCTCACCGGTCGCAGAAATCACGCAGCCGTCAGCGCCCAGGCTTCGGCGGCTGGTTGGGGTCGCACCACGGCGGCGGCGAGGTCGGCGTGGTCGCCTGCACCACGCGCTTCGGCGGACCCGGCACCGGCACGGCGTCCGGCGGCGGCGACTCGGGCACCGGCGCCATCGTCGGCGGGAGCGCGGACGGGGTCGCGGTCGGCGCAGACGGCGATGGCGGCGGCCAAGGTGCTGACGGCGAGGCGGTCGGCGCGGGCGGCGATGACGTCGGCACGGGCAGGGTCGGCCCGGGCGATGGCGGCGCGGTCGGCCAGGGTGGGGGCGACATCGTCGGCCCCGGGCCGGGCGCCGTCGGGCATGGCACGGGCGACGAGGTCGGACTCGGCGGCGAGGTCGGACTCGGCGGCGCCGGCGGACTGTCGCCGCCGCTGGCGAGGGCCAGCGGCGCCGCAGTCACACCGATCGCGGCGAGGACCGCGACACCGACGCCGGCGAACAAAGTCCGGCGGCGGGCGGCGCCGCGGATCGCGCGGTGCGAGAGGTTCAAGGGAATGGCCTCCTCGGAGAGGTCCCGTAGCGCCGCCCTGATCACGTCTTCCATGGGGGTGGTCACGTTCTGACCTCCTGGATCTCGGCGCGCCGGGCCAGTTCCGGCGCGAGGATCCGTAGCCGGGCGACGGCACGGTGGGTCTGGCTTCGGACGGTGCCGACCGAACAGCCGAGGACGTCCGCGACCTGCGATTCGGGCAGGTCCTCGAAGTACCGCAGCACGAGCACGGCGCGCTGCTTGGCGGTGAGCTGCAGCAGTGCGTCGCGCATCTGCAGGCGTAGGTCCACGTCGCCGGTCGGATCGGCGGAGGAGGTGTCAGGCAGCGGGTGGACGGGCGTCTCCCGGCGGCGAGAAGCGCGCCGCCACCAGCTGACCTGTTCGTGGTAGAGAACCTTGCGCACGTACGCCTCGGGGTTGCCGTTCCGCAGCGACCGCCAACGCACGAGCGTCTTGGTCAGGGCGGTCTGAAGCAGGTCCTCCGCGCTGTGCTGGTCCCCCGTGAGCAGGTACGCGAGACGGATCAGCGCCGGGGTCCGCGCCGCCACGAACTCCTGGAACTGCTGGTTCGCCTCTGCGTCCATGTCACCTCTTTCTTGGTTACGTCCCTAAGACGCCCGCGGCTATGCCGGATCTATGCCGCCGCCGATGACAGGTCAGAACTGCCGGTAGCGTGACCGGCGTGAGCAACCCGGTCGATGTCGTCTCCCATCTCTCGCCGACGCAGGTCGAGGAGGTGTTGGCGCTGATGTCGGCCGCAGGCGACGCCGACGGCACGTATCCGCTGTCCGAACACGTCGTCCTGCACCTGCGCCACGGCGGCGACGCGGACGTGCGGCACCTGCTCGTCCGCGACGGCGACGCGCTCGCCGGGTACGCGCACGTCGACGTGACCGACGCCGTCGAGGGGTCCAGCGCCGAGCTCGCCGTCCACCCGGACCACCGCCGCCACGGGCTGGGGCGCCTGCTCGTGGAGGCCGCGGTGGCCGCGAGCCCGGACGGGCGGTTGCGGCTCTGGGCGCACGGCGAGCACCCGGCGGCGGCCGCGCTGGCCCGCACGCTGGGCTTCGAGCGTGCGCGGGTGCTGTTCCAGATGCGCCGCTCCGCTGTACGCCCCGCGTGCCCGCGCCGGAGTTCCCGGACGGCGTGGAGCTGCGGCCGTTCGTCGTCGGCCAGGACGAGGCCGCGTGGGTGGAGGTCAACAACCGCGCGTTCGCCGACCACCCTGACCAGGGCGGATGGACCGAGCGCGACATCAAGCTGCGTGAGGCAGAGCCATGGTTCGACCCGGCCGGCTTCCTCCTCGCCGAGCGCGACGGCCAGCTGCTCGGCTTCCACTGGACGAAGATCCACGGGTCGGCGGGCAGGGAGCATGATCACCACCACGAGCCGATCGGCGAGGTGTACGTGCTGGGTGTGGATCCGTCCGCACAGGGCCTCGGACTCGGTCCGGCGCTCACCCTTGCCGGCCTGCGGCACCTGCGTGCCCAGGGGCTGAGCCAGGCGATGCTGTACGTCGACGAGTCGAACCCTCGCGCAGTGGCGCTCTACCGGAAGCTCGGGTTCGCGATCTGGGCCACGGATATCGCTTTCGCCCGTAACTGACCGTTATGCTGCGGCCCAGCAAGGCGATCTGGAGACAGCAGCATCACGGTTGTACTCCAGTCCGGAAACATCGCTTGGCCAGCGCGTTCACCTGGGGATAATGCCGGGTCTGTCCAACCGTCGGCTGGCCGTCCCGCCCCGTTCACGCTGCGTTCACTCGCGCCGGGACAGCGCGCAACCTTCCCTCCGTAGCGTCCCTCTCGACATCAGTTGAATCTGGCCCCTTGCCGGCCACGATCGAGAGGTCCAACGCGTGAACCGCAACCTGCTGCGGCGTCGGCTCCTGGCTGGCTCCGCCGTGTTCGCATTGGCGCTCACCGCGGCGTGCGGCGGCGACAACGACAGCTCTTCGTCGAAGGAGCTGAGCGGCGACATCAAGATCGACGGCTCCAGCACCGTCTTCCCGCTCACCAACACCGCGAACGAGCTGTACCGCGAGGAGCAGCCGAAGGTCAACATCTCGGTCGGCGAGTCCGGCACCGGCGGTGGCTTCGAGAAGTTCTGCAACGGTGAGACCGACATCTCCAACGCCTCGCGTCCGATCAAGGACGAGGAGAAGACGGCCTGTGAGGGCAAGGGCATCAAGTTCGCCGAGCTGCTCGTCGCCAACGACGCGCTGAGCGTCGTGGTCAACAAGGACAACAGCTTCGTCGACTGCCTCACCGTCGCCGAGCTGAAGAAGATCTGGGAGCCAGACTCCAAGGTCAAGACGTGGAAGGACGTCAAGGCCGAGTTCCCGGCCGAGCCGATCAAGCTCTTCGGCCCGGGCACCGACTCCGGCACCTTCGAGTACTTCACCGACCGAGATCAACGGTAAGGCGAAGGCCAGCCGCACCGACTACACCCCGAGCGAGGACGACAACGTGCTCGTGCAGGGCGTCGCGGCCGACAAGAACGCCATCGGCTACTTCGGGTTCTCCTACTACGAAGAGAACTCGAGCAAGCTCAAGGCCGTGAAGGTCGACGGCGGCGGCGGCTGCGTCGAGCCCTCGGTGAAGACCGCCCAGGACGGCAGCTACAAGCCGCTGGCCCGGCCGCTGTACATCTACGTCAGCGACAAGGCGCTGGACCGCGAAGAGGTCAAGGACTTCGTGAACTACTACGTCGAGAACATCGATGAAGTTGTTAAGGAAGTGAAGTTCGTGCCGCTGACCGAAGAGCAGAAGGAAACACTCAAGTCCGAGTTCGAGAAGCTCGGCAAGGCCTGATCGGGGCGCATGTGACAACGCCGACCACGACCGGTCGGGACGCGGCTGCCGCAGGGGGTTCCAACCCCCTGCGGCAGTCGCGCGTCCGCATCGGTGAGAAATCCATCGAGACAGTCCTCGTCGTCGCCGCGCTGCTCTCGATCGCGACGACCATCGGCATCGTGGTCGCGCTCGCCGGCCCCACGATCGACTTCTTCACGCACGTCAGCTTCGTCGACTTCATCACCGGCAAGTCGTGGACTCCGCTGTTCGACCAGAAGGAGTACGGCGTCCTGCCACTCGTGTCCGCCACGCTGCTGATCACGACGTTGGCGCTGATCATCGCAGTGCCGCTCGGTCTCGGGTCGGCCGTCTATCTCAGCGAGTACGCACACAGTTCGGTCCGTAAGACACTCAAGCCGATCCTTGAACTGCTCGCCGGAGTTCCCACCGTCGTCTACGGGTTCATCGCTCTCCAGATGATCAACCCGTTCCTCCAGGACATCTGGCCGGGCGACAAGACGCCGGACTTCCAGAACGCGCTGGTCGCCAGCATCGCGATGGGCGTCATGATCGTGCCCACCATCGCCAGCCTCGCCGAAGACGCGATGAGCGCGGTGCCGAACAGCCTTCGCCAGGGCGCTTACGCGCTGGGCTCGTCGAAGATGCAGGTGTCCATGCGGGTCGTGTTCCCAGCCGCGATCTCCGGCATTGTCGCGGCGATCGTTCTCGGTATCTCCCGCGCCATCGGCGAGACCATGATCGTGACCATCGCCGCCGGTCTGGTCTCCAACGGCGTCAACTGGAACCCGATCGAGTCGATGATGAACATGACCACGTACATCGCGTCGGCGGGCTCCGGCGACGTCCCCGTCGGCACCATCGACTACGACACGATCTTCGCGGTCGGCGCGCTGCTGTTCCTCATCACGTTCGCGCTTAACGCGTTCAGCATCCGCATGGTCCGCCGGTTCCGGGAGGTGTACGAGTGACCGCCACCGCCGCTAGGGCCCGGTCCGTGCCGACGTCGCTACGCAAGCAGGGCGCCCGCCCCGCTGACGTCGCGTTCAAGCTGGCGCTCCAGGCCTGCCTGCTCATCGCATTCGCGTTCCTGGCCACGCTCATCGTGTATGCCGTCGTCCAGGGCTGGGATCGCCTCGACAGCCGGCTGTGGACGGAGATGCCCACCTCGCGGATCTCCCGCGTCGACTCATCCGGTGTGCAGTCCGCGATCATGGGCACCATCTGGGTCATCAGCGTGACCGCGCTCATCTGCCTCCCGACCGGCATCGCCGCCGCGATCTACATGGAGGAGTACGCCGACAACACGAAGTGGTACAACAACCTTCTGGAGTTGAACATCCAGAACCTCGCCGGCGTGCCGTCGATCGTGTTCGGCATTCTCGGCCTCGGCATCATCGCCCGCACCTTCGGGTTCGGCTTCACCGTCATCACCGCCTCGATCACGCTGGCACTGCTCGTGCTGCCCGTCGTGATCATCGCCAGCCGCGAGGCGATCCGCGCCGTGCCCAACTCGATCCGCCAGGGCTCGTACGCTCTCGGCGCCACCAAGTGGCAGACCACCCTCCGGCAGGTGCTGCCGGCCGCGATCCCGGGCATGGCCACCGGCTCGATCCTCGCGCTGTCGCGAGCGATCGGCGAGGCGGCACCGCTGCTGCTGCTCGGCGCCAGCACGGCGATCCTCTACAACCCCGACGGTCTGCAGAGCGGCTACACAGTCCTGCCGATCCAGATCTTCAACCTGATCAAGCAACCGCAGTCGGAGTTCCACGAGCTCGCTTGGGCTGCGATCGTGCTACTCCTGGGAATCGTGCTGATCATGAACTCGGTCGCGATCTTCATCCGGAACAAGTTCCAGAAGCGCATATGAGTCACCCAACCAGACCCACGAGTGCCGGGCGCTCCTGAGAGACATGGCGGAAGAAATGGCGAACGCTCCCCTTAACCCCACCGAGATCAGCACCCACGAGCCGGTGACGACCAGCAAGGTGTCCATCGGCGACGTGTCCGAGCGGCGCGAGCCCCCCGTCGAGATCGACGCCGTCATCGAGGTCAACGACGTCAGCGTCTACTACGGCAGCTACGAGGCCGTCCGCGGCGTGAACCTGCAGATGGGCTACAACGAGATCACGGCGCTGATCGGCCCGTCTGGCTGCGGCAAGAGCACCGTACTCCGCTGCTTCAACCGGATGAACGACCTCATCGTTGGCGCCCGGGTCAAGGGCAAGATCACCTACCACGGCCACGACCTGTACGCCAACGAGGTCGACCCGATCGAGGTGCGGCGGCGGATCGGCATGGTGTTCCAGAAGCCGAACCCGTTCCCGAAGTCGATCTACGACAACATCGCGTACGGGCCCCGCGTCAACGGCCTCAAGACCAAGAGCATGGACGACGTGGTCGAGGAGGCGCTGACCAAGGCTGCGCTGTGGGACGAGGTCAAGGACAAGCTCAAGGAGAGCGCCCTTGCCCTGTCCGGCGGGCAGCAGCAGCGGCTGTGCATCGCACGTACGATCGCGGTGCGGCCCGAGGTGATCCTGATGGATGAGCCCTGCTCGGCGCTCGACCCGATCGCGACCGCCCGCATCGAGGATCTGATGCACGACCTGGCGCGTGAGTACACGATCATCATCGTCACGCACAACATGCAGCAGGCCGCACGCGTCTCCGACCGCACCGCCTTCTTCACCGCCGACGTTGACGACAATGGCGTGCGGCACGGAAGGCTGGTCGAGTACGACCGCACGTCGCAGATCTTCACCAACCCGAGCGACAAGCGCACCGAGGACTACATCACCGGCCGGTTCGGCTAAGTACCTGCCGATATGGTTACGCCCGTGTCGGTTGGGGACCGGCACGGGCAGTGTGTTTCTGAGCGGACGTGTTTCTGGCGGACGGCGCTTCTGGGAGACGGAGAATGGTGGCGCGCGAAGGATTCCACTCGCAGCTCGGCGCGGTGCTCGGTGCGCTGGTCGACATGACAGCCACTGCCGGCGAGGCGATCGAGCAGGGCACCAAGGCCCTGCTCTCAGCCGACCAGGACGCCGCAGACACCGTCGCGGCGCTCGACCAGCAGCTCAACGAGGCGCGCCGCGTCGTCGAGGAGCAGACGTACGAGCTTCTGGCCCGGCAGCAGCCAGTGGCCAACGACCTGCGGGCGCTCGTCTCGGCGATCCGGATCGGCATCGACATCGACCGCATGGGTTCCCTCGCCCACCACATCGCCAAGGTGGCGCGGCGGCGGTATCCAAGCCACGCGGTGCCGGAGGAACTCGTGCCCACGTTCTGCGAGATCGGCGTGGTCGCACGCCGGATGGCAGAGAGCGCCGGCGCCGTACTGGCCGAGCCGGACGCCGGCGACGCGGCGCGACTCGACGTCGACGACGACGCGATGGACGCCCTTCACCGGCGCCTGTTCCGGTCGGTGCTCGGCGACTGGCCGTACAGCGTCGAAGCTGCAATCGACGTCGTGCTGCTGGGCCGGTACTACGAGCGCTACGCCGATCACGCGGTGTCCATCGCCCAGACGGTGGTCTACCTCGTGACGGGCATACTCCCGGAGGAGCGCGCAAACTTCTGACGCTCGCGCCGAGTTTCGGACTTTTGAGGGTTCTGCGGCCTCCGCGACCCTCAAAAGTCCGACACTCGGGGGCGGTGCGCTCATCGGGCGCTCAGAGCGGCGCGCACCCGGGATATCAGCTCCATACTTCCGCCAGCGAGGTCGCGCCGACCGCACCGGAGGACGAGCCAGCCAGCCGCCGCGAACCGCGAGTACCGGTCGATGTCATAGTCGAACTGCGCTCCTTCGGAATGCTGGCGCCCTTCGTACTCCAAAGCGACACGCTCCTTGCGGTATCCGAGGTCGGTGTGTCCGATGAGCCGGCCCGCGCTGTCGATGACAGGACACTGCGTCTCCGCCGGCAGCCCAGCGTCCTGGAGCCGCAGTCTGACGATCGTTTCCGGGGGCGACTGCGAACGACCGTCGAGCAGCGGAACGACAGCGCGCGCCAGGCGCAGACCTCGTCGCGGACGGCAGGCGTCTACCAGGCTTTGGAGTGTGGCTAGCGTTGCCAATTCGTCGCGAAGGAGCGCATCGCCGACGACCGCGAGTTCCTCGCGGGACAGTGACATGGCGAGATCGGCGTACAGCCTCTCCGGTGAGGTGACGGGCAGACCTCTAACCTGCCGGACCAGCCGCTCCGGCAACGCCCGTTGATGGACCACGATCTCCCGGCGTTGAGGAACAACCGGCCGTGGTGACAGCGTCACGTGCACTGGCGCGATCACCGGATTCACGATTGTCGGCATCGGTAGTCCGTAGATCAGCGCGGCAGTTGAGTCGCTGAACACCGTGTCGTCCGGGAGCGTCTCCAGCAGCGCCGAGCACCGATCGAGCGTGTCCGACGGATCGAGCTGATCGGCGTACCAACCCTGGGTAACGCGGGTCAGGCGCCGCCGACCGAGCTGTACGTCGGTAACGCCCTGCGTCCGCGCTACCGCCCTGGCGAAGGCAGGCGTTTGAAGGAGGGACGAGGGAATGGGGTGTGTCGTCATACCGGAGGACGGTGCCTTGACCCACGTGCCTCCGGAACCGGCCAGAGCCAATCTGTGGACGACGAAAGACGATGTGGATATCCGGAGGTGCCCCAGCCCCCGCCCACCTTCGGACTTTTGAGGGTCGCGGAGGCCGCGAAACCCTCAAAAGTCCGAAACTCGGCGGGGCGGCGCGGGTCGGCGGCGTGAGCTCAGAACAGCACAGGGTGCAGGATCAGGTAAGTCGCCGCCGCTACCAGTGCGGCCGCGGGAATCGTCAGTACCCATGCCGTCACGATGTTGCCCGCCACTCCCCACCGCACGGCGGACAGTCGTTTCGTCGCCCCCACGCCCATTACCGACGAGGTGATCGTGTGGGTGGTGGAGATCGGGACCTCGAACACGTAGGCGGTCGTGTAGAGCACGCTGGCGGCGGTCATCTCGGCCGCGAAGCCGCGCGGCGGGTCGAGGTGGATGATGCGCCGACCGAGAGTGCGCATGATGCGCCACCCGCCCGAGTAGGTGCCGGCGGCGAGCGCGAGCGCCACCAGGACGATCACCCAGAGCGGGACGTCGAACGTGGTCTGATATCCACCGACGACGAGCGCGAGCACGATGACGCCCATGGTCTTCTGCGCATCCTGGAGCCCGTGACCGAGCGCCATGGCCCCGGCCGACACAGATTGCGCGAGCCGGAATCCGCGGGACATGCGCGCCGGGTGCTGGCGCCGGAACACCCACAGGATGGCGATCATCAGCAGGTAGGCGATGACAAAGCCAACTAGCGGCGACAGGATCATTGGAATCACGACCTTTTCGGCGATCCCGAGCCACTTGACGCCCACGCTGCCGGCCAGAGCGGCGCCGACCAGCCCGCCGATGAGCGCGTGTGATGACGACGACGGCAGGCCGAAGTACCAGGTGATGATGTTCCAGGTGATGGCGCCGGCGAGGCCGCAGAAAACCACGAGCAGGCCAGCAGAGCCTTCGGGCGCCTCGATGATTCCACTGCCGACCGTCTTGGCGACGCCGGTGCCGATGAGCGCGCCGACAAAGTTCATGACGGCAGCCATGAGCAGCGCCACGCGGGGCGTCAGTGCGCGAGTGGAGACCGACGTCGCGATGGCATTGGCGGCGTCGTGGAACCCGTTCGTGTAGTCGAAGACCAGCGCGATGGCGATGATCGCCAAGATCGCGGCGAATTCCACCGGCTACGACTCCTTGACCGCGATGGTCTCGACCGTGTTCGCCACGTGCTCGAACGCGTCGATGGCGGCTTCTAGTTCGTCGGCGACCTCCTTGAGCTTGAGCACGGTCAGTGCGTCGTACTCGCCGCTGAACAGCCGCACCAGGAGCATCCGGTACGCACGGTCGCCCTCGTTCTCGAGCCGGTTGACCTCGATCCAGTACTCCTCGAGACGGTTCATGGCCTTGAGCCGCGGCATGGCTTCGGCGGTGACCGCCGCGCACTTCGCGATCACCTCGACCAGCTCGTGCATCTCGCGCGGCAGCGACGGCATCTTGGAGAGTCCGTACAGGTAGACGAGGTTGCCCGCGGCCTCCATGTGGTCCATCACGTCGTCGAGCGTGGAGCCGAGGCGGTAGATGTCCTCGCGGTCGAACGGCGTGACGAACGTCGAGTTGAGCTTGCGCAGCATCTCGTGCGTGACCTCGTCGTTCGCGTGCTCCATCTCGCCGAGCCGGTCCGAGATGCCCTGGTGGTCGGGGTCAGGCAGGCTCAGCTCCGTAAGGATCTCTGCGCCCTTGACCAGGTTGACGGCGGCCTGGCTGAAGAAGCCGTAGAACGCTTGCTCAGTGGGACGAAGGTTGATGCGCACGGTAAACCTCGGGTGACGTGGACGTGGCCACCAGATGTTACGAGGCATCGACGACGCCCTAGGGCCGACACCCCCAGGCGCCTACTTGGCCGCCTTCAGCCTCGCGAGCTCCGCCGCCACGTCGAAGTCTGGCTCCGGGTACTTCGGATCCATCTCCTCCAGCGTCTCCCAGAGCAGGTGCGCGACTGCCCAGTTGCGGTACCACTTGCGGTCGGCCGGCACGACGTACCAGGGCGCGGCATCGGTGTTGCAGCGGGTCAGCGCCGCCTCGTACGCCTCCTGGTAGTCGGCCCAGTGCGCACGTTCGGCCACGTCGTCGGGGTTGTACTTCCAGTGCTTGGTGGGATCCTCAAGGCGCTCCAACAGCCGCACCTTCTGCTCCTCGGGCGAGATGTGCAGCATCACCTTCACCATCGTGAGACCCTCGGCGACGAGCTTCGTCTCGAAACGGTTGATCTCGTCGTACCGCTTGCCCCAGACCGCGGGCGGCACCAGTTCGTGCACCCGCACCACGAGCACGTCCTCGTAATGCGAGCGGTTGAAGACCCCGACCAGGCCTGGGCCGGGCAGCGCGCGCCGGATCCGCCACAGGAAGTTGTGCCGCTGCTCCTCGGGCGTGGGCTTGCCAAAGCTGACGATCCGCAGGCCGAGCGGGTTCATCGTGCCGGCGACGTGCTTGACGGTGCCGTCCTTGCCGCCTGCGTCCATCGCCTGCAATAGAAGGAGTAGCCGGTCCGTGGAGCCGCCCCGGGCAGCCGCGTAGAGCCGTTCCTGCAGCCCGGCCAGGTGCTCACCAACCTCTGCGACCTGGTTGCGCGACCAGCCCTTCGGGTCGCGTTCGACCACTTTGGTGCCCGGCAGCCCCGGTGTACTGCGCGGATCGATCCGGGACAAGTCGACCGGCCCGGACGGCACCCTCAGGTGCTTGCGTATGTCGGCGTGAGCCACCTCGGACATCGGCGATTCCCTCCGCATCGGAGCGGGTCCTCCTGATTATGTCCGGGACGCAACGGTCATGTGAACTTCCTTGAGTAGGGCTGCCAGGCGTGTCGGACCAGCGCAAACTCTGTTCATGGCCGACGCACCCGCGTGGCGGCACCCGATGGTGCTGCAGCCCATCGTCGACCTCACAACCGGCCGTGTCACCGCCCACGAAGCGTTGGCTCGCCCTGTGAGCGGATCCGTGGCCGACCTCTTCGCCAGAGCCGCCGACGTCAACGCCCTCGATCTGGAACTCGCGCTCACCGCGATCGAGGCGGGCGCCGGTGTTGCCACCGCGCTCCATGTCAACCTGCTGCCGAGCACGATCATGACCATCCCGGACCTGCGCGACCAGCTCGACGCGGCGGTTGCCCGTACCGGCCGCGAACCGCACACGCTCGTCGTCGAGCTGACCGAGCAGGAAGCGGTGCTCGACCTCGTCACCGCGAGGCGCCGGTGCGCGTCACTGCGCAACCACGGGTACGCGATTGCCATCGACGACGTCGGAAACGGCCATGCCTCGCTGCGCATGATCACGGCGCTGCGGCCGCAGACGGTCAAGACCGACCGTGGCATCGTCGCCGACCTACCCGACAGCGACGAAGCGGCGGCGCTCGTCGAGGCGCTCCTGCTGTACTGCCGCCGGATCGGCGCGCAGCTCGTCGCGGAAGGCATCGAAACGGACGAGCAGCTCGCGGCGTTGCGGGCGCTCGGCGTCGCGCACGGGCAGGGGATGCTGCTCGCGCCGCCGTCCGCGGAGTGGTGCGCCGATGTGGTGGTACCGCCGCCGAGGCTCGGCACCACGGGTTTCACCGCCAGCGACGATGGCGAGCCGGACGGTCCGCTGATGCACGACCTCATGCGTCGTGCGGTAACGGCGCCGGCGGACAGCTCGGGCGAGACGGTCCGGCAGCTGTTCAGCGACGACGAGGACCTGCTCACGGTCGTCCTCCTCGACCAGGCAGGCCGTCCTGCCGGCGCGGTGCACCGCTCGCACTTCATGGTGGTGGCGAGCGGACCCTTCGGGCACGCGCTCAACGCGCGGCGATCGGCGATGCACCACGCCACGCCGCCTCGGGTGGTCCCACCGGGTGCCGCGATCCGGGAGGCGATCGGGCTGATCACGTCCCGCTCGGGCAACCGCAGCTACGACGACCTCGTGGTGGTCGACGACGCCGGCCTCTGTGTCGGCGTGGTCCGCGTGTACGACCTGCTCACGGCCGTACACCACGCCCAACTCGACACCGCGCTGTCGCTGCACGCGCTCACCGAGCTGCCGAGCGGGCGGGCGATCGAGGAGCAGATGCGCCGCCGGCTGGTCGCTCCGGGCGGCGTCGCCGTGCACTGGATCGACATCGACGGCTTCAAGGCCGTCAACGACCGGCTCGGGTTCGCGGGCGGCGACACACTCATCAAGGAGCTGGCGAAGTCGCTGCGTGCGGTGGCCGCGTTCGTCCCCGGAAGCTGGGTCGGGCACATCGGCGGCGACGACTTCATCCTGCTCACGCCCCGCGCGGATGCCGAGATGGCCGTGCGTGGCCTGTTCGACAGGCTGCCCGAGACGGATCGAGGGGTGCTGTCGGTGTCGGTCGCCACGCTCGACTGCGGCACCGGCACGATCGCCGAGCCGGGCGAGGTGTCGCGGCAGCTCGCGCCGGTGAAGCACGCCGCCAAGCAGGTGGACGGTGTCGCGTGGGCGGTCGGCGTCGCCTGGGACCAGCACGTACGGGTGCACATCGCCGGCCACGCGACAGTGGTGTGACACCGCTCGCGCCGAGTTTCGGACTTTTGAGGGTCGCGGAGGCCGCGAAACCCTCAAAAGTCCGAAACTCGGGGGGGCCCGGCAGGGCGGCGCAGGAGAAACGTGCGCAGCGGGCGAAGGCGGTCCGCGCCCAGGTAGTCCACCCCGGCCGCGCGCAGTTCGCGCCAGATGGCGAGCCGGACCTTGCGCGGGCTCCTCGGCACGCCCCAGAACCGCACCCGCCGCCCTTCCGCGTGCGCCTGGGCGACCAGCCGGTGCAGCTTCTCCCGCTCCTCGGGAGGCATCGGACCGCGTCCGCGCCACGTGAACCGCCAGGCGAGCTTGTCGCTGCAGAGCGGCACCAGGCTCGCCGGTATGCCGCTGCCGACGTCGCCGAGCGAGCCGTCGCATGCCGCGTACCGCACGTCCTGCGCGGCCAGCACCTCGCGCGGGCACCCGCCGCTGATGATCACGCTCACCGCGCCGGGGATGATCGCCGCCCCCTCGTACCGCGTGAGTATTCCCTGGTAGCGGGCCAGTTCGGCGTCGAGTAGCCGGTAGGTCTCCTCGGCGTCCGACTTGACCTCGACGAGGAGTTGGAAGGGGTCGGAGCGTCCCGGGTACACCGCGCCGAGCACGGCGATCCGTTGCGCCAACGGCTCCAGATAGAGGCTGCGCAGGGTGAGCCCGCGGCGGAGGTCGGTGCGGTCGTGGCCGATCTGAAGCGTCCCGTCTACAGCCCAGATGTCGGCCTCGACGCTGACGAACCCGTACCGCAGCGCGTCGTGCAGTGGCCGGTCCTGGTGGTAGTCGTTGTGGGCGTGGCTGCCGGCGAGCGGGCCCCACTCGCGGCGCGCGGCGACGGCCCACAACCCGGCGCCTAAGGCCAGGAGCAGGCATACCACCGCCTCGGCGATGAGCACCGGAGCAGCCTAAGGCGTCACGTTTCGCCGCGCTCTCTCGTCCAGGAAAGATGAGCAGTGTGGATGAGTTCGAGGAGCACCGGGCACACCTCACCGCCGTGGCGTACCGGATGCTCGGCAGCCTCGCGGACGCCGAGGACGCCGTCCAGGACGCGTGGCTCCGCCTGCAACGGGTCGACCGCGCCAGCATCGACGATCTGCGCGGCTGGCTGACCACCGTCACCGGCCGGCTCTGCCTCGACCGGCTGCGCTCGGCCCGGGTGATGCGCGAGGCGTACGTCGGCCCATGGCTCCCCGAACCGCTGGTGGCCCGGCTGCCCGACACGGCGCCCGACCCCGCCGACGTCGCGGTGCTGGACGAATCGGTCCGCATGGCGCTGCTCGTGGTGCTGGAGCAGCTGACGCCCGAGCAGCGGGTGGCATTCGTCCTGCACGACGTCTTCGCGGTTCCGTTCGATGGGGTTGCCGGCGTGCTCGGCGTCTCTACCGCCGCCGCCCGCCAGCACGCCTCGCGCGCACGCAAGGCCGTCCACGACCAGGCGCCTCGCCGTACCGCCTCGGCCCGCGAGCAGCGCGCCGTCCTGGAGGCGTTCTTCGCCGCCGCGCGCATGGGCGACCTGCGGCGCCTGCTCCAGTTGCTCGCTCCCGACGTGGTGCTCACGTCGGACGGCGGCGGGATCGTGCTGGCGGCCCGGCGGCCGATCGAGGGCGCGGACAAGGTGGCCCGGTTCCTCATCGGGGTCCTGGAGAAGGCGCGTCCCGCCGAGTGGGTCGTCGAGGCGGCGTCAGTCAACGGGGAGCCAGGCCTGGTCGCCTGGCTGCGGGTGCCCGACTCCGGCGAGCTGGTGCCCGCCGGAGTGGTCCACGCCGACGTCACGCCGGACGGCAAGGTGGCGCGGCTCTCGCTGGTGCTCAACCCCGAGAAGCTGACGCACCTCGACCTGGTTCCGTCGTCCGCTCCGGAAGAGCTATGACACAGGCGTCGCCGCTGGTGAAGCCCTGCGCGGTGATGCCGAGCGCATGGTTGAACCGCGACCGGTGGTTCTCCAGGACGATCGCGTAGGTCAGCTCGACCAGTTCGGCGTCGTCCAGGTGCGTCCGCAGTTCGGCGACCTGCTCGTCGGTGACGGTCATCGGCTGCGCGGTCACCGCGTCCGCATAGGCGAGAGCAAGCTTCTCCAGCGACGTGAACGCATCCGATTCCTCGTACCGGTGCAGCTCGCGGAGCCGTTCGACGTCCATGCCGGCGCGGATGCTCTGCATCGTGCCGAAGTCAATGCACCACGAGCAGCCGATCTCGGTGGACACCCGGTGGATGACCAGGTCGCGCAGCGCCGGGTCGAGCTTGCGCATCACTCGCTCGTTGCCCAGTTCGAACATCACCGAGTTGAGCAGGATCCCCCTGTGGTGGGCCATGATGATGCCCGGCTCCGGCACCTGGCCGTACATCCGCCGTGCCAGCCGGTACACGAGCCTGATCAGCCAGCCCGCCCGTTCCGGCGCCAATCCGTCGATGCGTGCCATCGTCGTCTCCTCACTTGTTAATGAGAGGACGGGCCGGCGCGCGGGGGTGTGACAGCCTTGTCGCCCGCGCGCAGTACCGTTTCGGGTCATGACGACGACGGCCGGTGTGGCTCCCAAGACCGGTCTCGCGGAGTTGTTGGCCGCGGCGGTGGGCGCGGTTCCGGGCGGCACGTCGCGTCCGGGCCAGGAGCAGATGGCCGCCGCCGTCGAGGAGGCAGCCCGCACGGGCGAGCACCTGATCGTGCAGGCAGGCACCGGTACGGGTAAGTCGCTGGCGTACCTCGTGCCTGCGCTGCACTCGGGCGGGCGGGTCGTCGTCTCCACCGCCACGCTGGCGCTCCAGGCGCAGCTCGTCGACCACGACCTGCCCCGGCTCGCCTCCGCCGTCGCTCCCCTGCTGGGCCGGCGGCCGACGTTCGCGCTGCTCAAGGGGCGTCACCACTACCTGTGCCGGGCGAAGCTCGAAGGCGGCACCGCCGAGGATCCGACCGAAGGGCTGTTCGACGACGGGCCGGGCCAGTGGCTCGGCGCGGCCGGACGCATGGGCCAGCAGATGACCCGGCTCCGCGAGTGGGCGGAGGAGACCGACACCGGCGACCGCACCGAACTCGACCCCGGCGTGGACGACCAGACCTGGCGGCTCGCGTCGATGCCGGCGCGCGAGTGCATCGGTGCGCAGAAGTGCCCGTTCGGCGACGAGTGCTTCGCGGAGGCGTCCCGGGCGCGTGCCCGCGAGGCGGACATCGTGGTCACCAACCACAGCCTGCTGGCGATCGACCTGCTCTCCGGCCGCCACATCCTCCCCGATCACGACCTTCTCGTCGTCGACGAGGCGCACGAGCTGGTCGACCGGGTCACGTCGGCGGCGCAGGCCGAGCTGACCGTCGAAACTGTGGCGCGCACCGCCCGGCGGCTGAGGTCCACTGTGACCGATGACGTCCGCGACGCGCTGGAGGGCGCGAGCACCGCATTCGCCATGGCGCAGGAGTCGGCGCCGCCCGGGCGGCTGGTGTCGCTCCCCGACGAGCTGCGCGACGGGCTCATCGTCGTGGACGCCGCCGCCCGCCGCGCTCTCGACGGCATCGGCGAGATCAGCGCCGACGACTCCGACTCGGTCGCGAAGACCCAGCTCAAGGCCGCGCTCCAGACGATCGGCGAGACCTCGCAACGGCTGCTGGAACAGTCGCAGCACGACGTCGCGTGGATCTCGGAGGACGAGCGCGGGCGCCGCGCGGTGGTGGTGGCGCCGCTCTCGGTCGCCGGCCAGCTCGGCGCGACACTCTTCACCGACCGCAGCGTGGTCGTCACGTCCGCGACGCTCGCGCTCGGCGGGCGCTTCGACCTGGTCGCCCGGTCGCTCGGTCTCGATCCTGCGCAGGGACGTACTCCGGCCACGGGTGACGCGCGGGTCGAGGAGCCTCCCACTCCGGTCGACCCGACGAAGTCACCCGCTGAGGCCGCCCGCGACGCGGTGATCGCGGCCCGCGCCGCCGCCGACCAAGCCGCCGATACCGGGACCGAGCCGCCGCCGTGGCGCGCCCTGGACGTCGGATCGCCCTTCGACTACCCGAAGCAGGGCATCCTCTACGTCGCGTCGCGGCTCCCCCGGCCCGGCGCGTCCGGCCTGTCCGAAAGCGCCCAGCAGGAACTGGTCGAGCTGGCGGAAGCAGCGGGCGGGCGGACGCTCGGCCTGTTCTCGTCGCGACGTGCCGCCAGCCAGGCCGCCGAGGTGCTGCGCGCCCGCACCGACCTGCCCGTACTGCTGCAGGGCGAGGACACGCTCGGCCACTTGGTACGGCGGTTCCGCGAGGATCCGCGTACCTGCCTCCTCGGCGTGATGTCGCTCTGGCAGGGCGTCGACGTTCCAGGGCCGTCGTGCCAGCTCGTCGTGGTCGACCGGCTGCCGTTCCCGCGGCCCGACGACCCGCTCTCGTCAGCGCGGTCGCGGGCCGTCGACGAGGCAGGCGGTTCCGGCTTCATGTCGGTATCCGTGCCGCACGCGGCCGTGCGACTGGCGCAGGGTGCGGGGCGGCTGATCCGCGCGGCCGGCGACCGCGGCGTCGTGGCCGTCCTCGACTCGCGGCTGCACACGGCGCGATATGGCGACTTCGTCCGGCGCTCGCTGCCACCGTTCTGGTACACGACGCGAGGCGACATCGTGCGAGCGGCGCTGCAGCGCCTGAACGCCTAGCTGTGGATAAGTTTGATCGTGGTCACTCGCGTTTCCGTACACTTGTGGTACGCCACGAGGAAGGGACGCGTTATGGGGAACACGGTCGGCGGGCAGCTCGACGAGATGGCACAGCTCGCCCGCACGCTCGACACCAACGGCAGCCACGCGCAGCAGATCAAGTCGGTGATCGACCGGACGCTGGCCAGTACCACCTGGACGGGTCCGGCCGCCGAACGGTTCCGGGACGCCTGGCTGCAGTTCTCGCCGTCCCTGGACAAGCTCGAACAGGCTCTTACCGAGGCGGCGCGTGAGGTCGAGCAACGCCGCCGCGCGCTGGAACAGGCCACAAGCTGACCAGGTCGGTCCAGGGCCAGGCAGCCTCCGGCCGGCCCTGGCTAGTGGGCTGGTCAGCCGCCGTTGCGGCGGCGCGGTCGGTCCGGCGGGGGTTCAAGCGCGTCGGGGCGGTTCTCCGCGGCCGCCTCGTCGCGTGCCTCGCTGTCGTCCGTGCCTGGTGGGTTGAGTTCGTCAGGAGGCACGGGTTCGCCGCGCTGGTAGTCCACGAGGTACCGCACAGCGGTGTTCACCACCGCGACGAGCGGCACCGCGACCAACGCGCCGACGATCCCGCCGAGCACCACACCGGCGGCGAGAGCCACGATCACACCGAGCGGGTGCAGCGCCACCGCCCGCCCGAGGAGCAGCGGCTGGAGGACGTGACCCTCCAGCTGCTGCACCGCGATCACGGCGGCGAGCACGAGCAGCGCCGCCACCGGCCCCTTCGCCACGAGCGCCACCAGCACCGCCACGGCACCGGACAGCGTGGCACCGACCACCGGGATGAACGAGCCGAGGAACACCAGCGCGGCCAGCGGAAGCGCGAGCGGCACGCCGATGAGGTACACCGCGAGCCCGATGCCGACCGCGTCGACGAACGCCACGAGCACGGTCGCCCGCACGTAGGCGATCAGCGTCCGCCACGAGTACTCGCCCGCCTGGTCGACCGCCTCGCGCGCGCTCCGCGGAAGGAGGCGGACCAGGAAGCTCCAGATCGCGCGGCCGTCCTTGAGGAAGAAGAAGGTGGTGAACAGCACGAGGAAGAAGCCGGTGAGCACATGGCCCAGCGTCGTCGCCGTGCTGACCGCACCCGCCGTGAGCAAGTCCTGGTTGTCGGTGATCGCGTCCTGACCCGCCTGCACAGCCTCGTCAAGCTGCGCGTTCGACAGGTTCAACGGACCCTCGACCAGCCAGTTCCGGATCTCGCCGATGCCCTGGCGCACCTGATCGCTCAGGTCGGGGAAGCCGGCGACGAAGGCCTGGATCACCACCGTGAGCACCCCGGCAACGGCAGCGATGCCGGTGATCAGCACGATCACCGTGGACAGCGTCCGTGGCACGCCCTCGGCTTTCAGCCGCGCCACGGCAGGTTGCAGCAGGGCCGCGAGCAGCAACGACACGACAACCGGGATCACCACCAGGCGCAGCATCGACACGACCCGGAAGATCACCAGCGCGGCGGCCGCCAGTACGAGGAACCGCCACGCCCACGCCGCCGCGATCCGCACACCGCGCGGCACGTCCTCGACGACAGAGGGCGTCGCCGCCTGCTCCAGGACCACGACCTGCCGCGCATCCGCGTCACGCCGATCCGCTCTCGTGCGGCGCCGACCGATCAGCTCGGTGTCGTTGGCCTGGCTGGCCGCGGCCAGCCGGACGCGTGCCGCATCTCCCATACGCTTGAGCCAGCTCAGCGTGCACCCCCAGTGTGCGAACGGGTTCCACCGTACTTGAGGTCCCCACACCGACCCGCCGCCACACCTGGCGGTACCGTCGCATCTGTGAAAACCCCAGCCACGCCCGACGACGAGCAGGGCCTGCCGATCCGGATGTTGCACGACCGCGTCCTGGTCAAGCTGGAGGGCAAGGTCGGCGAACGCCGCTCCAGCGCGGGCATCGTCATCCCGGCGACCGCCACGATGGGACGCCGGCTGGCGTGGGCCACCGCAGTGGCCGTCGGTCCGCACGTGCGCGCGATCGAGGTCGGCGACCGGGTGCTGTTCGACCCCGACGACCGGTCCGAGGTGGAGCTTCACGGCGACGACTACGTGCTGATGCGCGAACGCGACGTACACGCCGTCGCCGCGAAGCGCGTCGAGCCCAGCGCCACCGGCCTGTACCTGTAGCTCGCGCTGCCAGCCCCGGACGCACCGGTTGCTGACCGGCGCGCCGTCAGCTGCGGCGCGCGGTCAGCGGTTGGGGTCGCGGCACGCCGGCGTGTTCCGGTGCCAACCGCTGACTACTGGCGACGGAACCCGATCACCGGCGGCAGGCCGTACGGCAGGAACTGTTGCCGTCGCGCGGCGATCCGGTTGAGCAGCGCCCGTTCCTCCTCGGCGTAGTCCTGGCCGGGTCTGGTGAGGCCGCGGACGAGCCCGTCCCGCAGCATCGCGAGCTTGGTGGCCGCGAACTGGTAGTCCTCCATGGCCTTCGCACCGAGCGGGCCGGCCACCTGCCGCGCCCAGGTGCGGGCGTGACGGCGGTTCGACATGGTGGCGAGCGAGGCCACCTCCTGCGGCGTGAGCCAACCCGTCTGCACGTAGGCAGGCAGCACGTTCCCGACGACCTTCGCCTCGTGCGACCGCACCCACACCGCGACGGCGACCATGCCGATGAATGCGGGCAGCATGATCACGAGGTACCCGGTGGCGATCACGCTGAGCTGCTGGCTCGATGCGAGCAGGTTCCACGTGCCGTGCAGCACGATCGCCAGGGTGAGGCCGCCGAGCGGCGCCAGCACTCGCATCGCCGTATTGCGGCTGCGCACCGCCAGGCCGACGCCAATGCCGGTCAGGCAGGTGAAGAGCGGGTGGGCGAAGGGCGAGAACACGCCGCGCAGTACGAAGATCCAGAACAGCGCGATCAACCCGTCGCCGCTCGTCCCGTCGCTGGCGGCCTTCACGTACTGCGCGCCGAAGTACAGGATGTTCTCGGTGAACGCGAAGCCGATGGCGGACAGGCCCGCGTACACGATGCCGTCGACGACGCCGTTGATGTGGCGCCGGCCGAAATACGTGAGCACGAGCAGCAGGAACAGCGGCAGCGCCTTGAACGTCTCCTCGACGGGCGGCGCCACGAGCACGGCCGCGAGCGTGGAGTCGCTGCCCACAAAGGACCGGATGACGGCGTCGCCGAGCGTGTTGACGAAGTAGGCCGCGGCGGTGGCCACGCAGGCGCCCCAGGCGAACGCGAACGCGAGGTAGTGCCACGGCTCCGGCTCGTACCGGTCGAGCCAGACGAAGCATGGGATCAGCACCGGCAGCGGGAGCAACGCGACCACGGCGGCGAGGATCAGGGCCCAGATCCCCAGCGCCTCACCGAGTATCAACAGCATGAGCAGGCCGCCGAGCGCGATGGCGCCGATCGCGATCGTGCTCAACCCGACGCGCACCATTGTGCTGCGATGCCACGGTACGACCGGTCCGACGGGCACGGGCGGGACGTATCCAGGCACAGCTGGTTGCGGGGACGTCGGATAAGTCATGGTGCGAGGGTAGTCGGGTAGGCCGGAGTTCCCGGCGGCAGAAAATCTCGGTCTGGAAACGAGCGGTGGTTCCGGTCACACGTGTCCGCCGTCACGGTCGGGAATCTCGCCCTTTCACGGAGCGCTGTAGCGGTCATGACGCCTCTCATCAAGGACCTCTACACCGCTTCCGCCACCGCGACGGGTGGCCGCGCCGGCCGCAGCACGTCGGACGACGGCATCCTGGACGTGGCCCTGGCTGCTCCGGTCGCACTGGGCGGCCCCGGTGGCGGGACCAACCCCGAGCAGCTGTTCGCCGCCGGCTTCGCGGCCTGTTTCCACAGCGCGCTGGGCGTCGTCGCCCGCCGTTTCAAGGCCGACATCACCGGCTCGTCCGTGAAGGCCGACGTCACGCTCGGCAGCATCGAGGGCGGCGCGTACGGCCTGAAGGTCGCGCTTCACGCGGAGCTTCCGAGCGTGGACCCCGAGGTCGCGCAGCAGCTGGTGAACGCAGCGCACCAGGTGTGCCCGTACTCGAACGCGACGCGCGGCAACATCGAGGTCACCGTCACCCACGCGGCCCCCGCGCCGGTCGCCTGATCCGACCCGACTCGCAACGGCCCGTCCCCCGCAGAGGGGGCGGGCCGTTCGCTGTGTGGGACACCGGTAGCTCGCAGCCGTACCCGTCAGCTACCCTCGCGACAGGTCACGAGTGCCAGCGCGAAGCCCCGGCTTGCTGGCCGGCAACCCTCCCACCGCGGCGGGGTGCCCCGGGTGAGGACCTGGCCCGGCGCAGGAAGCGCCGGTCAAGCGCGGGCCCCACGCGAGCTTCGTCAGGGGGTCCATGACCTCCCTGAGGGGGAGCCGTGTCTGCTGTCCTGTCCGAATCCGTCGCCCCGGTGCTGAGCATCCTGCGTCCACACACCACATCCGCGCCGGCGCCCGCGAACCCGCTGGAACTGGTCGGCGCCGACATCGCCGTGCCGCTCGTCATCGGCGGTGCCGTGCGGTACGCGAACTTCGACTACGCCGCGAGCGCCCCCTGCCTGGTGCGGGTGAAGGAGGCGGTGGACGCCGCCCTTGACCTGTACTCCAGCGTGCACCGTGGCGCTGGGTACGCGTCGCAGGTGACGACCCGCCGGTACGAGCGGGCGCGCGCATCGGTGCGGCGGTTCCTCGGTGCGCGCCCCGACGACGCGATCCTCTTCACCCGCAACACCACCGACTCACTGAACCTGCTTGCGCACGCGCTCCCACAGGGCGCCACCGTCGTCGTGTTCGAGACCGAGCACCACGCCAGCCTGCTGCCGTGGGACGGGCACACAGTGGTCAAGCTTCCAGCCCCGCCGACGCCCGAGGCTGCGGTGCGCGCGGTCGCCGACGCACTGCGCGGATGCCCGGCCGGGCCGCGACTCGTCTGCGTGACCGGCGCGTCCAACGTCACCGGCGAGCTGTGGCCTGTCGCGGATCTCGCCGAGGTCGCACACGCGCACGGCGCCCGGATCGTGCTGGACGCCGCCCAACTCGCCCCGCACGCACCGCTGGACATCGCGACGCTCGACGTCGACTACGTCGCATTCTCCGGGCACAAGTTGTACGCGCCGTTCGGGGCGGGCGTGCTCGCCGGCCGTCCCGACTGGTTGGCCTGTGCCGATCCGTACCTGCGCGGCGGCGGCGCCAGCAAGCAGGTGCAGGATGACGAGGTGATCTGGGCGGACCTGCCCGCGCGCCACGAGGCCGGTACGCCGAACGTGCTGGGCGCTATCGCCCTGGCCGCCGCGTGCGACGCCCTCGACAGCGCCGACCAGTGGCAGCTCGCGGCGCACGAAGGCGTACTGCTGAAGCGCCTGCGCGCGGGCCTTCAGCAGATTCCCGGCGTCCATGAGCTGGCGCTGTTCGCGCCCGACCATCCGCGCGTCGGCATCGTCGCGTTCACTGTGGACGGTTGGGACTGCGGCAAGCTGGCCACCGCCCTCTCGGCCGAGTACGGGATCGGCGTCCGCGACGGCCTGTTCTGCGCGCATCCGTTCGTGCGGCACCTCACCGGGTCGACGACCGGGTCATGCGGCGGCACCGCGGTGCGGGCCAGCATCGGGCTGGGTACCACCGTCGAGGACGTCGACCGGCTGGTGGACGCCGTGTCGGCGCTGGTCCGCTGCGGCGCGCGCTGGACGTACGGGCAGGTCGACGGGCGCTACGAGCCCGCCCCCGACCCGCGTCCGTGGCCGGCCGGCTGCTGAGCAGCGGCCCGCCGGCGCCGAACCAGGGCCGGTCCAACGTCGGCATGCCGACGTTGAGCGCGTTCCAGCGCATCAACGTCGGCATGCCGACATAGGCCCGAGGGGGCGGCGCCTACAGGGAGCCGTTCTCCCACGGGCCGGTGATCGCGACGGTGATTCCGGGCCGCTGGATGTTCACGAACAACCAGCGTCCCCGGCGCGGTTCGAAGTTGGCGCCGCACCACTCGGAGTTCGCGTAGTTCCCCGGCGGGATCGCGGGCTTGCCGGGGATGCCACCGGCGGGCACCCGCACGGCGTTCTCGGCGAACCGGAAGATCTCGCCGTCCAGCGTGAGCCCGTGCAGGAACTCGACCTCGCCACCGCCGTCCTCGCAGAGCACGATCCCGTCGCGCGGGCTGACGCAGATGTTGTCGGGCATGTTGAGCAGGTCGATGTCGGGCGAGGCGAAGACGATCCGCATCCGCTCGGCACGCGGGTCGTACTCGAACACCTGGCCCTGGGAGACCGGCCCGCCGCTCGTCGACACGATGTAGATCCGCTGGTCGTGGTACCAGGCGCCCTCCAGCCGGGCGAACCGCGCGCCGCCCTTGGCGAAGCCCTGTTCCGCCACGGGCTGCTCGTCCGGCGCGGGGTCGACGTTGTCGATCTTCACCCAGCGCGTGCGGTACCGGGCGCCGGTGTCGTCCTTGCGGGTGTCGTAGTTGTGCGCCTTGTCGATGACCAGTTGTTCGAGGACGCCACCGAGCGCGAGCCGCCCGTAGGACCGCGGGCGGAAGCGGTAGACGCCGGAGCTGCCCTCGTCCTCGGTGAGGTAGACGTAGCCGGTGTGCGGGTCGACCGCGACCGCCTCGTGGACGAACCGTCCCATCGACTTGATCGGCTTGGCGTCGCTCTTGCCGCGCGTCGGCACCTCGAAGACGTACCCGTGCCGCTGCCCGGTCGTCGGGTTGACCTCGTCGGTCTCCTCGCAGGAGAGCCAGGTGCCCCACGGCGTCGGGCCGCCGGCGCAGTTGCGGATCGTGCCGGCGAGGCTCGCCCAGTGCTCGGTGAACTTCGCCGCCTCGGGGTCGAAGACGAGGGTGGTGGTGCCGCCGAGGGCCTGCGGGTCGTAGGAAGGCTGGGTGTAGGCGGTGGCGTACCCGCCGACTTCGTGGTTGCGGACGATCGCCAGCTTGCCGTCGGCCCGTCGGTACGACGCCATGCCGTCGTGCGCCGAAGGGGTGGGAATACCGTCGGACATAACGTCGCCGGTCCACCCGAACGTGAGGTACTCGAATCCGCGCGGTAATTCAAGCAGGGGCAGCCCGGTGGTCTGATCTTTGACGGGGTAGAGCGGCCCATAGTCAGGGCTGCAATTGCGCCGCAGTGGCTGCCGTTCGGACGTGCGCCCTGAGAGCGCTTCCAACGGTGCGGCGGCCGCTCGTCCGGGTAGTGACACCGCTACTCCGGCTGCTGCGAGAGCGGCTCCTCCACGAAGGAATCGGCGACGGTCGGTGCGGGTGACTTCATCCTCGGCACGGGTCATTCGACGTCTCCAGGTGGCATCGGCGCTGGTTAGGGTGATGATCTAGCCCGGATCACCACGGACCGTAGGAGCCACGGACGACCGGCACCGATCGCCCAGTCGTACAGCAGGTGACACGCACATTGCGGGAACGCGGGTCCGGATGCGGGCGGTTGTCAATTAATCACGATTGTTGAGGTAAAGGACACCTCGGGTATGCTCCGCGCAGGGGACAAAACGATCGTTCAGGGATGGACCATCGAATAGCTCCGCGCTACAGATCGTGACTGGTTATGTCTAAAGTTTGACAAAACAGAAGGGCCGCGGTGATCCTGCGGACGGGGGAAGGGACGTGAAGTCCGCGCCTGTCTTGAGGAGCATGGGAGTTACAGCAGTGTCGTTCATTCGTCGGTTCGTTGCTGCCGTCGTAGCGGTTGCGGTCACGGTTGGAGCCGCAGGGTGCGGAACCGGCCCGGACGCCGGTGACGACGGTCGCAAGAAGATCGCCTTCCTGCTACCTGACGTCGCCGCCACCCGCTACGACCGCTTCGACGTCCCCTACTTCGCCACCAAGGTCGAACAGCTCTGCGGCAACTGCGAGATCATCTACCGCAACGCCGCCCAGCTGACGAAGACGCAGGAGTTCCAGGCCGAGGAGGCGATGGACAACGGCGCCGACGTGCTCGTCCTCGACCCGGTCGACGCCAAGGAAGCCGCCAAGATCGCGAAGAAGGCGAAGGATCGCGACATCCCGGTCATCTCCTACGACCGCCTCACCGAGGGCCCGGACGTCGACTACTACATCTCGTTCGACAACGAGAAGGTCGGCAGGCAGCAGGCCACGTCGCTGCTGGAGCGGCTGCGCGCGACCGGCACCGCGGCCGGCAAGATCGTCATGATCAACGGCTCGGAGACAGACAACAACGCCAAGCAGTTCAACCGCGGCGCCCACTCGATCTTCGACAAGAGCGGGTTCGAGCTGATCCCCGCCAAGGACTTCTTCACGCCCGACTGGGAGCCGCCGCGTGCCCAGGAGTTCATGGCCGAGCAGCTCAAGACGCTACGCAAGCCGGGCACGTCCGACAGCACCCCGCAGAACCTCGGCTTCGTCGCCGTGTACGCCGCCAACGACGGCACCGCGGGCGGCGCGATCGCGGCCATGTCCGCCGCCGGCGTCAAGCCGCTCCCGCCGGTCACGGGCCAGGACGCCGAACTCCCCGCGATCCAGCGGATCCTCCTCGGGGAGCAGTACATGACGGTATTCAAGAACTACCGCCCGGAAGCCGAGCGCGCCGCCGAATACGCTGTCGCGCTGGTCAACGGTGAGAGCCCGCAGGCGCCGAACAAGGTGAACAACGGCACCAAGGACGTTCCGTCGCTGCTGCTCGACCCGACCGTCGTCACCCTCGAAAACCTCAAGGCGACGATCATCGAAACCGGGCTCTACACGATCGAAGAGGTCTGCACGGAGCAGTTCGTCGACGGCTGCCGGACCGCCGGGCTGGGCACCTGATCCCAGCCCGGCACCAGCTCGTCACGTGCCGCTGGACGGCGCCCAGAGGTTGATCCCGGCGTCGCCGGCGTACTTGTCGATCGCGGCCAGCTCGTCCTCGGTGAAGTCGAGCCGGTCCAGCGCCGCCACGTTCTCCTCGAGTTGGCGGACGCTGCTGGCGCCGATCAGCGTCGACGTGACCCGGCTGTCACGCAGGTTCCACGCCAGCGCGAGCTGCGCCAGCGACTGGCCACGACTCGCCGCGATCTCGTTGAGCGAGCGGATCCGGCCGAGCGCCTCCTCGGTGAGCAGGTCGGGCGAGAGCGACTTGCCCTGGGTGGCGCGCGAGCCGGGCGGGATCCCGTCCAGGTACTTCGTCGTGAGCATGCCCTGCGCGAGCGGCGAGAAGACGATGCAGCCGGCGCCGACCTGCTCCAGCGCGTCGAGCAGGCCCTCTTCAATCCAGCGGTTCAGCATCGAGTACGACGGCTGGTGGATCAGCAGCGGCGTACCGAGGTCGCGCAGGATCGCCGCGGCCTCCACCGTGCGCTCTGGCGAATACGACGATATCCCCGCATAGAGCGCTCTCCCGGACTTCACGGCCGTATCGAGCGCGCCCATCGTCTCCTCGAGCGGCGTGTCGGGGTCGTACCGGTGCGAGTAGAAGATGTCGACGTACTCCAGGCCCATCCGCTTCAGCGACTGGTCGAGGCTCGCGAGCAGGTACTTGCGGGATCCCCACTCGCCGTACGGACCGGACCACATGTCGTAGCCGGCCTTCGTCGAGATGATCAGCTCGTCCCGCAGGCCGGCGAAGTCGGCGGCGAAGTGCCCGCCGAAGTTCTCCTCGGCCGACGCCGTACGGCGGTCCGTAGTTGTTGGCCAGGTCGAAGTGGGTGACGCCGAGGTCGAACGCGCGCCGCAGGATCTGGCGCTGCGTCTCCTGCGGGAAGTCGTGGCCGAAGTTGTGCCAGAGTCCGAGCGACACCGCGGGCAGCTTCAACCCGCTCCGCCCGGACCGGCGGTACGTCATCTGGTCATAACGGTCGGCGGACGGCTGGTAGGCCATGTGTGGGTCCCCTCCCTGAAAGCGCTAGTCATCCGATCTCACCACGGAATCGTTTGGCCTTCGCGCCGGATGGAACGGCCCGGCAGGCGATCAGTGCGTACGCCGTCCCGGACGGTGAACTCGCCGTCGATCAGCACGTGCGGGATCCCGTCCGGCGGCCGGCGCGGCTCGTCGTAGGTGGCGTTGTCGCGGACCGTCTCCGGGTCGAAGCAGACGAGGTCAGCACGGTAACCAGGGCGGATCATGCCGCGATCGGTGAGCCCGAGCCGGTGCGCCGGCCGCGACGTCATCCGCGCGATCGCCTCCTCCAGCGTGAGAACGCCCAGCTCACGGACGTAGCGGCGCAGGTACCGGGGGAACGTGCCCCACGCGCGCGGATGCGGGCGCGAACCGGCGAGGATGCCGTCGCTGCCAACCGTGTGGCGCGGCGACGTCATCACCGTGCGGATGTTCTCCTCGTTGCCGACCTCGATGCGGCAACTGCTGCCGAGCCGGTCGGCGACGAGGAGGTCGAGGTACAACTCCCCGGGGCTGTTGCCGAGTTTCGGATTTTTGGGGGTCGCGGGCGCCCCGCATCCCCAAAATCCGAAACTCGGCGCGGGCGGCGTCCGCGATGCTCAGGCCCACGAACGGTTCGAGCGCCGGATCCTGCACGCCGGTCACGACGATCGTCGCCCAGTCCATGGGCACGCCGTGGTGGCCGTCGGCGCCGACCACCTCTATCTCGTGCAGGATCCGCACCCGCTGGTCGGGATCGCGCAGCCGCTCGAGTGTCGCCGCCGGCCCGCCCTCATGAGCCCAGCTCGGCAGCGGTGCGTGCAGGTAGGTGGCGCTCGCGGGGTAGGGGTAGGAGTCCAGCGTGATGTCGTGGCCGGACTTCTCCAGCAGCTCCAGCACCTCGCCGGCCCGCCCACGGTTCTGCGGGAAGTTCACGTGGCAGTGCGCGAGGTGCAGCGCGACACCGGCCTCCTCCGCGATCGCCACGCACTCGCCGTACGCCTCGACGACGCGCGCGCCGTAGTTGCGGTGGTGCGGGCAGTAGTAGCCGCCGGCCGCGGCGACGACCCGGTTCAGTGCCACGAGTTCGGCATCGTCGGCGTACATGCCGGGGGTGTAGGTGAGCCCGGCGGACATGCCGACCGCGCCGTCGCGCATCCCCACGTCGACGAGCGCGCACATCGTCGCCAGCTCGTCGTCGGTCGGCGGGCGGTTGTCGGCGCCGAGCACCGCGAGCCGGACCGTGCCGTGCGGCACGAGGTACGCCGCGTTGACTGGCGACCCGGCGTCGATCCGGTCCAGGTACTCCCCGATGCTGCGCCACGACCAGTCGAGTCCGGCGGGGTCGCCGTTCCACCCGGCCAGCTGCACGCGGAGTGGGTCGAGGGTGGCGTCCGTGACCGGCGCGTAGCTCAGCCCGTCCTGGCCCAGCACTTCGAGGGTGACGCCCTGCTGGGTCTTCGCCTCGTGCGCCGGATCCGCGAGGACGGCCAGGTCGGAGTGGGAGTGCATGTCGATGAAGCCGGGCGCGACTGCGAGGCCGGACACGTCGAGCACCGGCCCGGCGGCGTCGTGGGCTGCGACGATACGACCGTCACGGATGCCGACATCGCCTTGGTAGCGGGCCGATCCCGTGCCGTCGACGATCGTGCCGCCACGCAGAATCATTGCCACTCCGTTGCATATGTTGCACCGTTGACGCAGATAGTGCTTCGACGCTAGCGTTCAGCGCCGAACGGCGTCAACGGTCCGAGGAGCGGCCATGCCCCCGCACGCACGTTCCCGTATGCCGCAGCCGGGCGAGCGTGTGGTCGCCTGCCTCGGCGAGACCATGGCAGTCCTCACACCTACCCCGCCCGGATCACTGGAGACCACCGACCTGCTGGCCGTCGGCATCGGCGGTGCGGAGTCGAACGTCGCGCAGTTCCTCGCCGCGCACGGCGTCCCGGCGCGATGGGTCTCCCGGCTGGGCGACGATCCGTTCGGGCGGCGTGTCCTGCGGACGGTGAAAGCGTCCGGCGTCGACGTGTGCGGCGTCGAGATCGACCCCGGCCGCCCGACCGGCGTCTACTTCAAGCACCGCGAAGGCGGCGGCAACCAGGTGCGGTACTACCGCCAGGGCTCGGCGGCGTCCGCGATGACCCCGGCGATCCTGGACAGCCCTGCCGTGCGGACCGCCACCGCGCTGCACCTCACCGGCATCACGCCTGCGCTCTCAGACTCGTGCCGCGAACTGGTCGAGGCCGCGCTGGGCCACGGTCCGGAGCTGGTCAGCTTCGACCTCAACTGGCGGCCAGCACTATGGCACGGCCAGGACGGCGCCGAGTTGCTGCGCGACCTGGCGAGCCGCGCCGACATCGTCTTCGTCGGCAAGGACGAGGCCGCGAGCGTGTGGGGCTGCGCCGACGCGGACGCCGTCCGGACGCTGCTGCCCGAGCCACCGGTGCTCGTGGTGAAGGACGCCGAGCGCGGCGCGGTCGCGTACCGGGGCGACAGTTTCGCCGTCGTACCAGCGCTGAGCGTTGACGTCGTCGACGTGGTCGGTGCCGGGGACGCGTTCGCCGCCGGGTTCCTGGCCGGGTTGTTCGCGGGACGGGACCTGATCGGGCAGCTCCGCCTCGGCCACCTCACCGCCGCCGCGGCGCTGCGCTCGACGGCCGACCACGGCCCGCTGCTCGATCCGTCCATCATGGACAAGCTCATCGGCACCGACGACGACACCTGGGCCACCGCCCGGATCGGCGCCGCCTGATGTCGCAGACCGTGGAGCGTGCCGTCGCGATCATCGAGCAGATCTCGGATCGTCCGGCGAGCCTCGGCGAGGTGGCCGAGCAGCTCGGCGTGCACAAGTCCACGGCCCTTCGCCTACTGCAGACGCTGGAGCGGGCCGGGTTCGCGCGGCGCGGCGACGGCGGCCGGTACACGGTCGGCACCCGGCTCATCGGCATCGCCACCAAGGCACTCGACTCGCTCGACCTGCGCGACATCGCCCGCCCGCACCTGTCCAGCCTGAACGAGAGGTGCGGCCACACGCTCCACCTCGCGAGCCTGATCGACGGTGACGTCGTCTACATCGACAAGTACGAGGGTCGCTCGGCCGTGCGGATGTACTCGCGGATCGGCAAGACCGCGTCGCTGCACGCGTCCGGCGTCGGCAAGACGATCCTGGCGTTCCAGCCGGACGCCGCGCTGGGCGAGATCGAGTACGTACGGCACACCACGACGACGCTGGTCACGGCCGACGCGCTGCGCCGCGAGCTGGCCACTATCCGCGAGCGCGGGTACGCCACCGACGACGGCGAGTTCGAGGACATCATCAACTGCGTGGCGGCACCGATCAGGTCGGCCGACGGTCACGTCCGGTCGGCGATCTCGATCTCGGCACCGAAGATGGTGACACCGCTGGCCGAGCTGGAACTGCTGGTACCCGACCTGCTGGAGGCGGCCGTGGCGATCTCCCGTGACTACGGCTGGAGCGGAAACTTCAGCCCAGCGACAGGGAGCGGAAACGACGATGCCTGACTTCTTCGCGGACATACTCGCCGGGCAACCGGTCATGGCCATCCTGCGCGGGATGCCGCCGGAGCGCACGGTCGAGATCGCGGAACGTGCGTGGGATCTCGGCATCGAGCTGGTCGAGGTCACCGTCCAGACACCCGACGCGCTCCCCTCGCTGGTGGCCGCGGTCGAGGCGGGCGAGCGGCGCGGCAAGCTGGTCGGTGCCGGCACGGTCACGTCGCCGCACCAGCTGGAGCAGATCGCTGCGGCGCGAGCGCGGTTCGCCGTGGCCCCCGGCCTCGACCTCGCGCTGGTCGAGTCCGCGCAGCGCATCGGTCTGCCGTACCTGCCCGGCGTCGCGACGCCGTCCGAGGTGCAGGCGGCGGCCAGAGCCGGGTTGACGCACCTCAAGGCGTTCCCGGCGTCGGTACTCGGTCCAGGCTGGTTCAAGGCCATGGCCGGACCGTTCCCCGGCATCCGGTTCGTGGCCACCGGCGGCATCAACGCCGGCAACGCCGCCGAGTACCTGAGGGCCGGCGCGGTCACGGTCGGCGTCGGATCCGCACTCGAAGACGAGCGGCAACTACCGCTGCTCGCCCGACTCGTCACCGGAGGTAGCGAGGCATGACCACCCGTCAGGAAGGCACCACCGACGCGGCGCCCGCCCCGGTCGGCCCGTACTCGCAGAGCGTGCGGATCGCCAACACGATCTCGGTCGCCGGGCAGGTCGGGTTCGATCCCGCCACCGGCGCAGCGGTGAGTGACGACGTCGGCGAGCAGACCGCTCAGACCTTCAAGAACATCGCCGCGGTACTGGAGACGCACGGCGCCGGCCTCGGCGACGTCATCCGCGTCGACGTGTACCTCACCGACGTGGACCACTTCGCAGCCATGAACGCCGTGTACGCCGAGCAGTTCGAGCGGCCGTACCCGGCGCGGACCACCGTGTACGTGGGCCTGCCGCCCACCGTGCTGGTGGAGATCACGGTCCTCGCCATCGTCACCTCATGACGTTCTACTCCGGCCTCGGCGTCCGGCGCGTGGTGAACGCCGCCACCACGCTCACCGCGGTCGGGGGGTCGCTCATGCCGCCGGAGGTGCTGGCGGCGATGGCCGACGCAGCATCGTCCTATGTAGATATGCACGAGCTGCATGTCGCGGCGGGGCGGCGGCTCGCCCAGCTGACCGGTAACGAGGCCGCGCACGTCACGGCCGGGTGCGCGGCAGCGATCGTGCTGTCGGTGCTGGCCTGCGCGACGGGCGGGGATCCCGCAGCCTCGGCACAAGGCACTGAGGTGGTTGTGCACGCCGCTCACCGCATCCCGTACGACCCGGCGATCACGCTGGCCGGCGCGCGGATCGTCCAGGTCGGCAACGTGCTCCAGACCTTCCCGTGGGAGCTGGAGGCCGCGTTCACCGACCGGACGGTCGCTGTGTTCTACGTTGCCGGCGCGCACCTGCCGGCGGGCGCGCTCGACCTGGCGACGACGGTGGAGGTCGCCCACGCGCGCGGTATCCCGGTGATCGTCGACGCCGCCGCCCAGCTCCCCCCGCACAGCAACCTCTGGCACTTCACCCGGGACGCCGGCGCCGATCTGGCGCTGTTCAGCGGCGGCAAGGGGCTGTGCGGACCGCAGGCCAGCGGGCTGATCGTCGGGCGGCCGTCGCTGGTCGAGGCGGCACGGGCCAATGCCGCACCGCACCAGCGGCTGGCCCGGGCGATGAAGGTCGGCAAGGAGGAGATGGCCGGGCTGGTGCGTGCCGTCGAGCTGTACGTCGCGCAGGACCACGAGGCGGTCCGCGCCGGCTGGGACGCGACGGTCACCGCGTGGCTCTCCGCGCTCGACGGCGTCAGCGGCATGGGCGCGGCGCGCGAAGAACTGAACGAGGCCGGCCAGCCGGTGCCCCGTGTGCGCGTCACCGTTGCCGGCGCCGACGAGATCCGCGCAGCGCTGTGGGACGGTGATCCGCGCGTCCACGTCCTTCCCGGCGGCGCCGGCACCTTCTACCTCACGCCCGACACGCTCGCGCCCGGCGAGGCGGAGCTGGTCGCCGACCGGATCCTGGAGGCGGTCAAGCGTGGCTGACACCGTGTTCTCCTTCGTCACCGACCTGATCGACGAGGGCGTCGACGCCGCGCTCGACCGCAGCGGGGCCGGCGGCGTGACCGTCGCGGGCGTCTACCACGCGAGCCGGGACGTCTTCCCGCACCATCCGACGCGCCGCGTCCAGTACCTCGACGGCGGCGTCCACTACTTCCGGCCGTCGCTGGAGCTGTACGGGGAGATCGAGCCCGTCGCCGCGTATGAGGACGTCGACCCGTTCGAGCGGATCCGGGCCGACACGGCCGCGCGCGGCGCCGCGATGCACGCGTGGCTGGTGTACCTGCACAACGACCGGGTCGGGTTCAGCAGGCCGGAGTTCGCGCCGCGCAATGTCTACGGCGACCCGTACCGCACCGACCTATGCCCGGCGAATCCGGCGGTGCGCGAGTACGCGGTCGCGCTGACCAGGGACGTCGCGCGGTACGGATGCGACCTGGTGCTCGCCGAGTCGCTGCATTACCACCCGCTCGGACACGGCAGCCACCACGAGCGGTGCCTGTTCGACCTCGGTCCACTGGCCGAGTTCCTGCTCGGGCTCTGCTTCTGCTCGCACTGCGTCCTGCGGGCGATGGAGGACGGTGTCGACGTCGCAGCGCTGGTCCGCGAGGTGCGGGCGGTAACGGATGCCGCCCTGGCCGGCGACGGCGCCGACCGTGAGCTGGCACTCGACGGCGAGCTGCCCGCGTTCATCGACTCCCGCCAGCGCACGGTGACGTCGCTCGTCGAGGAGGTGCGCGCCGCGCTTGACGGGACCGGCACGGCGTTCTGCTTCATGGACCAGGCCGGCGCGCTGAAGGGGTACGCCACCGGCCAGCCCGCCGGGGCACCAGCGGCGGACGTGGCCTGGCAGCTCGGGGTCGACGTCGCCGCGGTCAGCGACCTCGTGGACGCGTACCAGGTGCTGGCGTACGCACAGGACCCGGCGCGCGTGGCCACGGACGTTGCCGCGTACCGGAGTCGCACCCGCGGCGTTCCGCTCCGCTGCGCGCTCCGCCCCACCCGCCCCGACTGCGCGTCGCCGGAGAATCTGGCCGCGAAGTTGGACGTCCTCGACGGCCTGGGCGTCACAGAGCGCGACTTCTACCACTACGGGCTGCTGCCCTTGCCAGCAATCAACCAGCTACGCACAGTGCTGACCAACCGCTGACTCCCTCCACTTTCGGATTCTTGGGGGTCGTGGGACCCCCCGACCCCCAAGAATCCGAAGGTCGGCGGTGGGGGTCGCCCCTGCCAGCGCCCACGTGCGTGCCCACATGGGCGTCTTAAGGGCGGCCCATGCCAGCGCGGGCACGGCTCAGGGGCTCGGGCGGTAACCCAGCGTCGACGGCGATGGCCGTTTCCCCAGGTCCGGTCGCTGCCGCATTCGTAGCGTAAGCGCTTCGACACACGGATTCGACTTACCTAAAGAGATTCCTTAAGGTTTATCGGAGTTCGGTGTGAAGGCCCTCTCGGCGACCGTTCCATAAATCCAGCTGAGGTCGCCCTTAAGCATCCGATAAGGAACCTTGAATGGGCGGCCCATGTCGGGCGTTTCCCCAGCTCAAGACGCTTAGCGGCTGGTTATACATGCGCCCGCGGATCAATTTCAAGAGTTGCTTTTTACGAGGCGATACAAATAACGTGTCACTCGTTCGCAAGAACAGCTCGTCCGCAAGCGGTGGACCGGCGGCGCCCTCCCCCAACGGCCGTCGGTCCACCCGGGCGAGTATTCCGGAGCTGACTCCGCGTAACCCCCGCGCGGAACCGGAGCAACTGCACTGAGTGAGAGGACCCTCGATGCGAGGCAAGCACGCCGCGACGCCGGGCAGGCACGCGGCCAGGAACCGGTTACCCCGCATCATCGTGGCGGCCGCGGCCACGGCGACCCTCGCGGGAGTCGGTTTCGCCATCACCGGCACGGCGTCGGCGGAAGAGACCGGCGACATCCGCAACTACGGCGGCGCCAACGCGATGAGTGACAGCTACATCGTCGTCCTCGACGACGGCGAGTCCGCCTTCGAAGCACACGGCGTCGACGAAACGTCCACCGACCTCGCGGAGGAGTTCGGTGGCGAGGTCGAGTACCGCTACCAGGCCGCGGTCCGCGGCTTCTCCGCCCGCATGACCGAGCGCCAGGCCCGCAGGCTCTCCCGCGACAACCGCGTCGCGTACGTCCAGCAGAACCACAGGTTCGTCGCGTCGGCCGCGCAGAAGAACCCGCCGTCGTACGGCCTCGACCGGATCGACCAGCGCGCCCTCCCGCTCGACAAGAGCTTCACCACCAGCAACGACGGCGCCGGCGTCACCGCCTACGTCATCGACACCGGCATCCGCACCACGCACAAGGAGTTCGCCGGTCGCGCCGTCAGCGGCATCGACACCGTCGACAACGACGCGGACGCCTCGGACTGCAACGGCCACGGCACGCACGTCGCCGGCACCGTCGCCGGCACGACGTTCGGCGTCGCGAAGGCCGCCAAGGTCGTCGGCGTCCGGGTCCTCGACTGCAACGGCGAAGGCACCGACGCGAGCGTCATCGCCGGCATCGACTGGGTCACCCGCAACGCCGTGAGGCCGGCCGTCGCCAACATGAGCCTCGGCGGCGAACTCAACGACGCGCTCGACCGGGCGATCCGCTCCTCGATCGCGTCCGGCGTCACCTACACCGTGGCCGCCGGCAACGAGAACTCCGACGCCTGCACGTCGTCACCGGCTCGCATCGCCGAGGCGATCACGGTCGGCGCCACCGACAGCACCGATGCCCGCGCCGGCTTCTCGAACTTCGGCCGCTGCCTCGACCTCTTCGCGCCGGGGTCCCTCATCACGTCGGCCTCGAACGGCAATGACGCCGGACGGGTCACCCAGAGCGGCACGTCGATGGCCTCGCCGCACGTCGCGGGCGCCGCCGCGCTGTTCCTCTCGAAGAACCCGACCGCCACGCCGCTGCAGGTCCAGGCCGCGCTGATCGCCAACTCGACCGTCGGCAAGGTGCGCAACGCCGGCCTGCTCTCGCCGAACCGGCTGCTCTTCATCGGCACCGCCACGGCGAAGCCCGCGCCGACCGCGCCGCTCCCGCCGAGCCCGATCTGCGGCGTGTTCTCGCAGGGCACCGACATGCCGATCCCGGACCGGAGCACCGCGCTCAGCCCGCTCACGGTCGCCGGCTGCACCGGCACCGCCTCTCGCACCGCCAAGGTCGCGATGAACATCAAGCACCCGTTCCGCGGTGACCTGGTGGTCGACCTGATCGCGCCGGACGGCAGCGTCTACCGCGTCAAGCGCGGCAACTCGCGGGACAACTCGCCGGACATCGTCGGCCTCAGCACGATCAACCTGTCGAAGGAGGCCCGGAACGGCGTCTGGAAGCTGCGGGTGCGTGACACGTTCCGCGCGGACACCGGATACGTCGACTCCTGGACGCTCTCGCTCTGACCTGATTGCGAGGTAGGTGAGGCCCCCGGTGCTCCGCGCCGGGGGCCTCACCATTTTCTTGATAACCGGACTCGCGTCCTGTGAGCGGGCGCGGATACTGCCAAACCCGACAGCTCGAGCTGGGGATCAGCCGGTCGGCGGCGCGGTGTAGATCGAGCCGACGAAGTGCGCCAGCTTCTCCTCGCTGAGGTGCGCGGCGAGGTCGGCCTCGCTGATCATCCCGACCAGCTGGTGGTTCTCCATCACCGGTACGCGCCGCACCTTGTGCTGCTCCATGATCCGGAGCACTTCGTCCTCGTCCGCGTCGGCGTCGGCCCAGACCGGCGTGCCCTGGGCGAGCTCACGGGCGGTCATCGTGCGCGGATCGCCGCCTTCGGCGATGCACTTCAGCACGATGTCCCGGTCGGTGATGATGCCGGCGAGCCGGTTGTCGGAGCCGCAGATCGGCAGCGACCCGACCTGCATGTCCCTCATCATCTGAGCCGCTCGGTCGAGCGTCTCGTTCTCGTCGATGCACTCGGCGCCCGGGTGCATGATGTCGCGGGCCCTGCTCATCTCAGCCTCCTCCTTGAGGGTCTGAACGGCGTGTCCCTCGGCGCGGCCCCGTCGGGCGCTGCCGCCGCGCCGATGAACCCATCCTGCGCCTGGTTACCGCCCAAGTGAACCCGCTAAACGTGGACAAACAGCCCCGCAGCCTGCTCCCGCTGCCACCAGCGCCGGTACCGGGTGGGTCTCGCGAGCAGGTCGGCGTGGGTGCCACGCTCGATCACGCGCCCGCCGTCCAGCACCACGATCTCGTCCACCGACTCCAGTCCAGCGAGCCGGTGGGTGATGAGCAGGACAGTCCGCCCCCGGGTGGCGTCGAGCAGGTCGGCGGTCAGCGCGTCGGCCGTGTCGACGTCGAGGTTCGCGGCAGGCTCGTCCAGCAGCAGGATCGGGAAGTCCGCGAGCAACGCCCTGGCCAGCGCGATCCGCTGCCGCTGCCCGCCGGAGACCTTCGCGCCGTGCTCGCCCACCTGAGTGTCCAGACCGTCCGGAAGACCTTCGATCCAACCCTCCAGCCGGGATCGCCGAAGCGCGAGCCTCAATTCGGCCGGGCTGGCGTTCCGTCGGGCGAGCAGCAGGTTCTCGCGGATCGTCGAGTCGAAGAGGTGCGCGTCCTGGGCGCAGAGCCCGACCACGCGGCGCACGTCGTCAGGATCCAACCGCTCCAGCGGGATCCCGTTGAGCGTGGCACCCGACGACTCCACGAACCGCAGCAACGCCGCCGCCACCGTCGACTTCCCCGCACCGGACGCGCCGACCACGGCCACCCGGCGGCCAGGATCGAGCACAAGATCGAGCTCCTGGACCGCTGCACGGTCGGCTCCGGGCCAGCGTGCGGTGAGACGTCGCGTGACCAGCGCATACGGCCCGACCGGGAGCGCCACGGGCGCTGCCGGTTCGGCGACCGGAGCCGGCGCCGACAGCACCTCGTACACCCGCCCTGCCGACCGCCGCAGCCGCTGCCCGTACTGCGCCGCCAGCGGCAGGGTCGCCACCGCCTCGAACGCCGCGAGCGGCAGCAGTGCGATCACGGCGAGGTTCACGCGGTCCAGGGCACCGGACCGCACGGCCGGGATCCCCACCAGCAGGGCACCGAGGACGGCCGCCGCCAGTCGCCAGGTGCGTGATCGCCGAGCTGACGCCGCTGGTGCGGGCCGAGCGAGCTGCGAGGCTGGTCAGGCGCGCGTCCAGCCGGTCCAGCGCCGCGAGCCGCTCGTCGGCGGCGCCGTATGCGACCAGCTCGGCGGCCCCGCCGAGCAGCTCCACTGTGGAGGCGTTCAGCTCGCCCCTGAGCGCGGCGACGCGCCGCTCGCCACGCCGGCTCGTGACGGCCGCGAGCCAGGGCGCGAGGATGCCGGCCACGGCGAGGCCCGCCAGCAGGATCAGCCCGGCCGCGGGCAGGAGCGCGGCCGAGATCGCCACCGCACCGCCACCGACGATCACCGCGATCACCGGTGGCACGAGCACCCTGAGGAAGAGATCCTGGGCATCGTCCACATCGGCCACCAGCCGGCCGAGGAGGTCGCCCCGGCGGAACGCGGGCAGCCCGGCCGGCGCCAGCCGCTCCAGCGCCTCGACGATGCGAACTCGCAGGTCAGCGAGGATCCGGAAGGCCACGTCATGCGTGATCACCCGCTCGGCGTACCGCAGCACGCCGCGACCGATGCCGAACGCCCGCACGCCGACGATCGCCATGCTGAGGTACAGCACCGGCGGATACTCGGCCGCCCGGGAGACGAGCCACGCGGCGAGCGCCGCCAGCCCGACGGCGGATCCGAGCGCGCCCGCTCCGGCCAGGATCCCGAGCCCGAACCGCGCCCACGCAGGCCGTGCCAGGCCGATCAGCCACCAGCCGGGCCGGGCCGTCGGCATGCCGACGCTCCGGCGCGCTGCGCGTAGCTCACCGCTCGGCATGCTCGACGTTGATGCGCCACGCCGAGTCGATCGCGCGCCGGCCGCATCAGCGCGGCCCTCGCGGGGCGCAGCTCGACCACCCGGTCGGCCATCGCCAGCAGCGACGGCCGGTGCGCCACCAGCAGCACGGTGCGCCCGGCGGCGAGGCGCCGGATCGCGTCGAGCACCTCGTCCTCCGCGTCACCGTCGAGATTGGAGGTGGGCTCGTCCAGCAGCAGGATCGGCGCGTCGCGGAGGAACGCTCGGGCGAGCGCGATCCGCTGCCGCTGACCAGCGGAGACACCAGCGCCGCCGTCCCCCAGCACCGTGTCGTACCCGTCCGGCAGCGTCTCGACGAACGCGGCGGCATGAGCCAGCCGCGCCGCCTCCCGCGCACCGGCCTCATCGGACGCGGCCGGAGCGCCGAGGCGGATGTTCGCGGCGATCGTCCCGGCGAAGAGCACCGGCCGTTGCGGCACCCACGCCACCTGGCGCCGCCACGCGCCGAGATCGGCGGCGGCGAGGTCGACCCCGCCGACCAGCACCCGCCCTTCGTCCGGCCGGACGAAGCCGAGCAGCACCGCGAGCAGCGTCGACTTGCCGACCCCGCTCGGGTCCGGCCAGCGCCACGACCTCGCCGGGCGCCACCTCCAGTGAGCACCGGTCGAGCGCGGGTTCCGCGCGCTCCGGGTAGCGCACGGTCACGCCCTCTACGCGAATCGAGCCGGGCGGGGCGGTCAGGAGTCCCGGGGCGGCGACCGGTGTCTCCAGCACCCGGAACACTTCCTCCGCAGCGGCGAGGCCGGATGCGCTCGCGTGGAAGTGCGCCCCCACCTGGCGGAGCGGGAGGTACGCCTCCGGCGCGAGGATCAGCACGATCAGCGCGGTGCGCAGGTCGAGCTGGCCACTCGCCAGCCGGAGGCCGATCGACACGGCCACCAGCGCCACCGAGAGTGTCGCCAGCAGTTCCAGCGCGAGCGATGACAGGAACGCGATCCGCAGCGTGGACATCGTCGCCCGCCGGTACTCGCCGGTGATCGCACGCACCGCGCCGGCCTGCGCCTTCGCCCGCCCGAACACCTTGAGCGTCGGCAGCCCGGCGACGACGTCGAGGAAGTGCCCCGAGAGCCTGGCCAGCAGCCGCCACTGCCGTTCAGTCCGGGCCTGCGTGTAGAGCCCGATCAGGACCATGAACACGGGGATCAACGGCAGCGTCACCGCGATCGTCAGCGCCGCGATCCAGTCCACCGCGAGCACCTGCACCAGCACGGCGACGGGGACGATCAACGCGAGCACCAGCTGCGGCAGGTACCGGGAGAAGTAGCCGTCGAGCGCGTCGATACCGCGCGTGGCGAGCGTCGCCAGCGTGCCGCTGCGCTCGCCTGCGAGCCAGCCCGGACCGAGGCCGACCGCACGCGCCAGCAGCCGGCGCCGCAGGACCGACTTCACCGCCGCCGATGCCCGGTCGGCCGCGACGTCCTGCGCCCAGGCGATCGCCGCCCGCGCCAGCACGACGCCGCCGAGCAACATCAGGGCTTGCACGGGCACCGGCGCGCCCTCGAACGCCCGGCTGAGCACGTCAGCGAGGAGCGTGGCCTGCGCGATGGCCAGCCCGGCCACGGCTGCGCCCAGGACGACGGTCACGGCCAGGAATGCCCAGGTCACGCGCGCGTACCGGAGCAGGCGTGGGTCAAGGGTCTGTTTCATGTGTCCCGCCTGTAGGGCCGCAGTAGCGCAGCGGACATGCGAAGCGGGCCTCGGGGCTTCACGCGGGCAGGTCGCGCACGTCGATGCGGTGCCGGAACACCCAGTACGTCCAGGCCTGGTAGAGCACCACGAACGGCGCCAGCAGCGCGGCACTCCAGGTCAGCACGGTGAGCGCGTACGGCGAGGCGGCAGCCTCAGCGATGGTCAGGTCCTGAGCCGATCCCAAGGTGGACGGAATCGCCGCCGGGTACAGCGCGACGAACAGGGTGGCGACGAGCCCCGCGACGGCGGTTCCGGTGGCCGTGAACGCCCAGCCGTCGTGGCCGTGCCGGTTGGCCTGCACAGCCAGTGCCAGCGCGACCACCGTCACCGCCCCGAGCAGCCAGGTGGCGACCGTGCCCCGCTGGAACTGTGTCCAGACAAGGAAACCAGCGACGGCGACCACCGCGACGAGGCCCGTCCGGCCGGCGCAGATCCGGGCGCGGCTGCGTACCCGGCCGCGTGTCTTGAGGGTGAGGAAGACAGCGCCGTGGACCAGGAAGAGCAGCAACGTGGCAACACCGCCGAGCAGCGCGTACGGGTTGAGCAGGTCGAGCGGCGACCCGACGTACTCATGCCGAGGGTCGAGCGCGATCCCCCGGACCTGGTTGGCGAGCACCAGCCCCCAGCCGAACGCGGGCACCACCGATCCGAAGAACAGGGTGCGGTCCCAGCCGCGCCGCCAGCGTTCCGACGAGCGCTTCCCCCGGTACTCGAACGCGAGCACCCGCACGATCAGCGCCCCGACGATCAGCAGCACGGGCAGGTAGAAGGCGGACAGCAGGCTGGCGTACCACTCGGGAAACGCGGCGAGGGTGCCGCCGATCGCGGTGAGCAGCCACACCTCGTTCCCGTCCCACACGGGTCCGATCGTGTTGATCACGACCCGCCGCTCGGCGTCGTTCCGGCCGAGCAGCGGTGCCAGCGCGCCGACGCCGAAGTCGAAGCCCTCCAGGAAGAAGTAGCCGGTCCACAGCGCGGCGATCGCGAGGAACCAGCCGGTGGTGGCGTCCATACGTCCCTCCGTCAGTACGAGAACGCGAGCGGTTTCTCGCCAGCCGGGTCCACTGTGGGCGGTCCGGCCTTGGCGTACTTGGACAGGAGCCGCACCTCGATCACGGCGAGCACTGCGTAGAGAGCGGTGAACACGCTCAGTGACGTGAGCATCTGCCAAGCGGGCACGCCCGGCGAGACGCTGGCGCCGGTTCGCAGCACGCCGAAGACTGCCCAGGGCTGGCGCCCCATCTCGGTGAAGATCCAGCCGAAAGCGTTGGCCAGCAACGGGAATCCCATGGACCAGATCGCAGCGCGCCAGAACCAGCGGTTCTTCGGCAGCCGCCCGCGCCGGGTGAGCCAGAGGCCGAGCAGGGCCAGACCGGCGGACACGATCCCGAAGCCGATCATGAACCGGAAACTCCAGTACGTGACGGGCACCAGCGGCCGGTAGTCGCCGGGTCCGAACCGCTGTTCGGACGCGGCCTGGACGTCGTCGATCCCCTCGACCTCACCGTCGAGCGACCCGGTGGCCACAAAGGACAGCAGGCGCGGCACCTTGATGCTGAAGATCTCGCGGCTGCCGTCGAGCGTGCCGATCGTGAAGACGGAGAACGACGCCGGCTGCGACGTCGAGTACAGCGCCTCGGCGGCGGCCATCTTCATCGGCTGTTGCTCGGTCATGATCTTGCCCTGGACGTCGCCGCTGAGCGCGACGCCGAGCGAGGCGATCAGGGTGACCCAGAGCCCGAGCTTGAGGGACGGCCGGAACACGTCGACGTGCTGGCGCCGCGCGAGGTGCCAGCCGCTGATCCCGATCATCAACGCACCGGCGGTGACGAACGCGGCGGTGATGGTGTGCGGGAACGCGACCAGCACGGTGGAGTTCGTGACGACGGCGAGGAAGTCGGTCAGCTCGGCGCGCCCGGTGTCCGGGTTGAACCGCCAGCCGACCGGGTGCTGCATCCAGGAGTTCGCCGCGAGGACGAAGTACGCCGACAGCTGCGCGCCGATCGCCACGGTCCACATCGTGGCGGCGTGCAGCGCCTTGGGCAGCCGGTCCCAGCCGAAGATCCAGAGCCCGAGGAACGTCGATTCGAGGAAGAACGCGAGCAGCGCCTCGATGGCGAGCGGCCCGCCGAGCACGTCGCCGACGAAGCGCGAGTAGTCGCTCCAGGCCATCCCGAACTGGAACTCCTGCACCAGCCCGGTGGCGACGCCGAGCGCGACGTTGATGAGGAAGAGCTTGCCCCAGAACCGCGTGGCCCGGAGGTAATGGTCCTTGCCCGTGCGCACCCAGGCGGTCTCCAGGATCGCCACCAGCGCGGAGAGTCCGATCGAGATCGGGACCAGGAAGTAGTGGTAGACGGTGGTGATCGCGAACTGCCACCGGGCGATGTCGAGCGCGTCCACGGTTGCCCCTCCCGCAGGCCTGCCGGAATGACTACATCACGTAGAAGACTAGACGACTACATCGTGTAGACGACAAGCGGGGCGGCACGTTCCAGGCCCACAACGATCCGGGGACGGCCCCGCGACCGAGACTCGCGTTTTGCTAGCGTGCGGACCAATGGACGAGGAGGGCCGGGCAAAAGCTCGTAGAGGCCACAACCGAGCAATGCTCGACGCCGCCTACGAAAAGTACGCAGCGCAGCTATATGACTACTGCTTGTGGTTTACGAACGGAGACACGGAAACCGCGGAGGGCGCTGTTCACAGCGCGTTGGTCGCCGCCTACGGACGGGAAGGCCTGCTCCGTGACGACGGTCCGCTCCGCCCGTGGCTCTATACCGCCGCCCGCAACGATTGCCTGCGCGCCGCACACCGCAACTCCCGCACCAGCACGCCCAAGCCGCCGGCCAGGCAGGCGATCGAGGATCCCACCGCGAAGATCAGCGCGATCGAGGAACTCGCACGGGTCCGCCGTGTCACCGCCACGTTCACCCGCCACGAGCAGGACGTCGCCGAACTCGCGTTGCGGCACAGGCTGGTCCCGTCCGAGGTCTCGCTCGTGCTCGGGCGGCCGGAGCCGCACATCCGCACCGTGATCCTCAGGGCCCATTCGGCGCTGTCCGCCCGCTGCGGCGAAGGCGTGCTGCTCGCCTACTCCTCGCCGCCGCCCCCGACGCTGCCCGAATCGCTCTACGCCCGTATCCGCGGGTCTGCATTCATCCCCGACCGCGCCGCGTACTTCGCCGAGCGCGCCGCGCCCTATACCCGCGCCGGCTACCCCGTCCCGCTCGACCGGCCCAGGCCGCGCGTCCGCACGATCGCGCTGGTGTCCGCCGTCTCCGCGGTGGCGGTGCTCGCGCTGGTCGCCGTCGCGGCCCAGACCGGCGCGCCGGCTCGCGTCGAGGACCAGCCCAAGCCCAAGCCGCCGCTGGTCGTCGGCACCGAACTCGGCCCCGGCCAGACCGACCCCGCCGTCGAAGACCTGACGCCCGGCCCGACCGACCTGACGCCCGCACCTAGCCCCACCTCGAGCATCCCGCCCACCTCCGCACCACCGGCGGGCACCGGGCGGGCGCCCACGATCCAGCTCAGCTTCCGCAGCAGCGGCGGCTGCCCCGCCACCTGGACCGCCCTGGTCACCGCCGTCGTCGAGGGCAACGCCGCTCGCGAGGTCCGGATCGCCTGGTGGACCAAGTCCCGGGCACCGCAGGAGATCTCCGCCGCCGCCACCGACGAAACCACCTACATCACCTCGATCGGCGGCCTCCCGTACGGCACCGAGGTCTTCTTCCGCGCCACCGCGATCACCGTCGACAACCGCAGTGCACAGACCGGCGCTTACCCGGTCACCGCGCAGTGCCGGTAGTTGTTGTGCCGCCAACTGTCGGGGAAATGGCTGCATCGCGCGCCCGGTTAGAGGACCAATACCCGAACAGTCCGATTCGAGAGCCGGCGCACCGCCAGTCACTCACGCGCGCAACTTTGGTCTAGTCCAATTGGGGGTTACGGCGCTACGCTGCCGTGGTCCAGCGGACCCCCGGGGCGGCGGGCGTCCGGCTATTCCTGTCCCTGCCGACAAGGAGTTGGATTTTGACTAGACCCAAAGGACGGCGGCTCCTCGCGATCGCGGCGGCTGCCGTGCTCCCCCTCAGCCTCGCCACTCCGGCGAGCGCCGCACCCGATGTGACTTCAACCGGCTACGGCCACCATGCCAGCAAACGGGTCGTCGGCTACTTCACCCAGTGGGGCATCTACGGCCGCAACTTCCGGCTGCAGAACGTCGACGCGTCCGGGCAGGCCGCAGGCCTCACCCACCTCAACTACGCGTTCGGCAACGTGTCGAAGGACGGCACGTGCTTCATCGTGAACGAGCCCGGCCAGGGTGACGCCTGGGCCGACTTCCAGACCCCGTTCTCCGCCGAGCAGAGCGTGGACGGCGTCGCGGACGCAGGCCCGGAGACGCAGCCGCTCGCCGGCAACTTCAACCAGATCCGCGAGCTGAAGGCGAAGCACCCGAAGCTCAAGGCGCTCATCTCGCTCGGCGGCTGGACCTGGTCGAACTACTTCTCCGACGCGGCGCTCACCCCGGCGTCGCGCAAGAAGTTCGTGTCGTCCTGCATCGACCTCTACATCAAGGGCAACCTGCCGCTGCTCGACGGCGCGCGGCGGCCCCGGCTCGGCCGCCGGCGTTTTCGACGGCATCGACCTCGACTGGGAGTGGCCCGGTGCCGAGGGCGAGCCGGGCAACGTCGTCCGCCCGGAGGACAAGCAGAACTTCACCAAGCTGGTCGCGGAGTTCCGCCGCCAGCTCGACGCGTACGGGCGCACGCAGCGCAAGCACTACGAGCTGACCGCGTTCCTCCCCGCCGACCCCAAGACCGCGAACGCCGGCATCGAGACCCGCAAGATCTTCAAGTACTTCGACTTCGCGACGGTCCAGGGCTACGACTTCAACGGCACCTGGGACCCGAACACCAACCACCAGGGCCAGCTGTTCTCGCCGCCCGGCGACCCGAACCCGGGCCGCTTCAGCGGTGACCTGGCGATCCGGCACTACCTCCGCGGCGGGGCGCCAGCACACAAGCTCGTGCTCGGCGTGCCGTTCTACGGCCGGGGCTGGACCGGCGTGCCCGACATCAACAACGGCCTCTACCAGGGTCCGGGCACACCGGCGCCGGCCACGTACGAAGCCGGCTACGAGGACTACAAGCTGATCGCGAAGCTGCCCGGCAAGCGGTTCTACGACCGGCGCGCCGTCGCCACGTGGTACTTCAACGGCACCACGTTCTGGACGTACGACGACCCGGCCGTCCTCGCGGTCAAGACCAAGTACATCAAGGCCCGCGGACTGGGCGGCGCGATGGCGTGGTCGCTCGACGGCGACGACGGCACGCTCACCGCTGCTCTAGCCCGCGGCCTGCGCCGATAGGTCGCTCCAGCCCGCCGAGTTCCGGACCTCTGAGGGGTACTGGCGGCCCCCAGCCCCCAGAAGTCCGGAACTCGGCGCACCCCGTTCGCCGCTACTGTGGTCGGAGGTCTCGGCTGATGGGGGTGGGATGCGGGTTCTGGTCACGGGCGCGCGCGGCAAGGTGGGGCGTGCGACGGTCCCGGCGTTGCAGGCGGCGGGCCACGCCGTGGTCGCCACCGACCTCGGCTGAGCCTGACTTCTCACCGCCTCCCGGCACGGCCCCCTATGTCAAGGCCGACCTGACCGACGCCGGTGAGACGTTTACGCCCTGATTGGCGGCGCCTCGGTGGGCGAGGGTCCGCGGCCGGGCCCGTTCGACGCGGTCGTCCACGCGGGCGCGATCCCGGCTCCCGGGCGGCACGCGCCACACGTGGTCTTCGGCAACAACCTCGGTGCCACGTTCAACGTCGTCGAGGCGTGCGTCCGGTGGGGCGTGCGCCGGCTGGTGAACATCTCCAGCGAGACGGCGCCCGGCTTCATCTTCGCCGAGCGCCCGTTCTTCCCCGACTACCTGCCTGTGGACGAGGAGCATCCGCTCCGCCCGCAGGATCCGTACGCGCTCACGAAGGTGTTCGGCGAGCAGCTCTGCGACGCAGCCGTACGCCGCTCCGACCTGCGCTGCATCTCGCTCCGTCCGAGTTGGGTACAGGACGCCGCCTCGTACGCACCGAACCTGGGCCGCCTGATCGCCGACCCCACGCTGCCGAGCGTCGCCGGCTGGCCGTACATCGACGCCGACGACCTGGCCGAGGCGATCCGGCTGTCTGTCGAGTCAGACCTGCCCGGGCACGAGGTGTTCTACATCGCCGCGCCCGACACGATCGGCGGTCGCGACCTGCACGCCGCCTGGCGCGCTGCGTTCCCGGACTCGTCGACCGAGCTGCGGCCGGTCGACCGCCCGGACGCCAGCGGCATCTGCACCGCCAAGGCCGGGCGCCTGCTCGGCTGGCGCGCGGCACGCACCTGGCGCGACTACCTCACCGAGGGCGGCAACGTCAAGGCTCCATAGCTGCGTGTAGCGCCTCCATCCGGTTATCGCTACCAGTCGTTACGGTTCCATTACGACGTCGGCAAGCCTGTTAACTCCGCAGGCAGCAGCCTCTAAGACCGCGTACATGCCCCACCGAAATGGTCGGCCTATCGCGGCCCTCCTTCTCGCCGCCACGATGGCCGGCTGCACACTCAACTCCGCGCCCGACGACGTGGCGCTCCAGGACGTCTCGCCGTACGTGCTCGACGGCTGCGTCCGCCAGGAGGACGGCCGGCTGCTGACGCTGCCGGACCCCGACGGCGCGCTGTCCACCCAGGGCGTCCTGCTCGGCGATGCCCCGCGCGCGATCGTCTTCGCGCCCGACCGTGACGCGAACGTCTGCCAGTGGCTCAGCTACGGCCAGGCGCTCGTCGGGCGCGGCTTCCGGGTCGCGCTGTACGACCACGACCGCAACTCCGTACCGGACCAGAAGCTGGCGTCCGTCGTCGCGGCAGTCCGCTCCGACGGCGCCACCTCGATCGTGCTGGTCGGCGCGGGTGATGGCGCAAACCACGCGCTGCTCGCCGCGGCCAGGATCAAGCCCGCGGTCGGCGGCGTCATCGCGCTGTCCCCGCCGCGCCGCATACCCGGGCAGGAACCGGTCGAGCCGGCGATGCCGAGCCTGCAGATGCCGCTGCTGTTCGTCAGCGCCGAGCAGGATCCCGGTAGCGCCGCCACGACCGTCCGCCGGTACGAGGACGCCGCCGGGACGGACGCCAAGCGGGTCGTCATGGTCGACGGGCGTGCACGGGGCAGCGAACTGCTCGCCGGGGCGTCCGGCGACGTCGTACGCACCGCCATCGAGGCCTTCCTGGACGGACAGTCCCCCGCGCCCTGATGTTTCTAGTACCGGGAGCTCTTACTCGATCCTTAGGTACCGCCGAGGACACTCACAGGAACGTGCTCCACTCTTAGAGCCATGGACGAGACCAGGAACCCGCAGCAGCCCGCAGCCGACCAGCCCGCCCCGGCTCACGCGCCGCCGTTCCCGGCCGCCGAGAGCCCGCAGCCGCCTGCCGACCCGTACGCCCGTCCCGGAGCCGGTGACGCTCCCCAGCCGGTGACCGCTCCCCAGCCGGCGAACCCGTTCGCCAGCCCCGAACCCGCCCAGTCCACCGGCCAGTTCGCGTACCCGCCGGCGGCGCCGTCTGCCTACCAGCGCCCGATCAACCAGCCGTACCAGCAGCAGCCGGCCGGCTACCCCTCCTACGGCCAGGGGTACGGGCAGCAGCCCTACGGCAACACCGCCACGATCCCGACGGCGCCTCCGGCCGGGATCCCGCCGCACCAGCAGCCGCCGCGTCGACGCTTCGCCGCCGGGATCGCGGTGGGCGCGATCGCGTTGGCGTTGATCTCGGGCGTCACCGGCTCGGCGGCCACGCTGGCGCTCAGCGACAACGACGGCAACGGCGCCGCTCCGGTGATCACCCGCGAGGTCTCTCCCGCCTCGGCGAAGACCACGGCCCCGGGCACCGTCGAGGCCGCTGCGGCCGCCATCACGCCGAGCGTCGTGACGCTGCGGGTCACGGGCTCCGAGGGCGGGCGCAGCGCCCAGGGCACGGGCTCCGGCGTCGTGATGCGCGAGGACGGCCACATCCTGACGAACAACCACGTGGTCGCGCCGGCGGCGAACGGCGGCACCGTCCAGGTGTTCTTCTCGGACGGCAGTTCCAAGGAGGCCAAGATCGTCGGCCGCGATCCCAGCAACGACCTGGCCGTCGTGAAGGTCAGCGGCGCGAGCGGGCTCAAGGCGGCGACGTTCGCCGATTCGGGCAGCCTCAAGATCGGGCAGCCGGTGCTGGCTGTCGGCGCCCCGCTGGGCCTGAGCGGCACGGTCACCCAGGGCATCATCAGCGCGGTGAACCGCCCGGTGCGCACCGGCGACGGCACGGGCCAGGACGCGGTCATCGACGCGATCCAGACCGACGCGCCGATCAACCCCGGCAACTCCGGCGGCGCCCTGGTCGACCTGAACGGTCGCGTCATCGGCGTGAACTCGGCGATCGCCACCGTGGGCGGCGGCGACAGCGGCATCCCCGGGCAGAGCAGCCAGTCAGGCAACATCGGCGTCGGCTTCGCGATCCCGGCCGACGACGCCGTGCGGATCGCCCAGCAGCTCATCTCCGAGGGCAAGGCCAGCCACGCGACGCTCGGCGTCAGCGCGCAGGACTCCACCGAGGGCGCCGGCGCCACCGTGATGAGCGTGGTCAGCGGCTCGGCGGCCAGCAAGCTCGGGCTGCGCGAGGGTGACGTGATCACGGCGGTCGCGAGCCGGCGCGTCGTCGACGTCGACAGCCTCGTCGCCGCCGTCCGCGACCACAAGCCGGGCGACAAGGTGACGATCACCTACACGCGGACCGGCAAGACCGCGAAGGGCGACGCCACCCTCACTGCCAGCTGAACAAGACCCCGGCTGCGGCGGTGCCATTGGGCACCGCCGCAGCCATGTGCGACGAATGTCCCCGCCGGACTGGCACACTCTCTGGTGTGTTTACCGTCCCCTGCTGGGTAACTGGGTCCCGTGGTGCACAGACGGGAGACGCCATCTCATGACAACGGACGAGCGTGCGGTGACCGCCACCCGGCGGTGTCGGGTGGGGTGTAGCTCCTCCGCGCCCGCCCGGGCCAGGGCGTTCGTCGCCGACGCCGGTCAGGACTGGGGCCTCCCGGAGATCATGATCGAGAGCGCGCAGCTGGCCACGAGTGAGCTCGTGTCGAACTCGGTGGAGCATGCGCTGTCCGGTGTGGAGATCGTCCTTGAGCGCCACCCCGACAACCGCCTACGCATCTCGGTGCGCGACAACTCGCCGACGTTTCCCGTGATGCACCCGGTGGAGGCCGGCCCGGCCACGTGGGCGCGGCATGGCGCTGGTGGAGGCCCTCGCCGAGGTGTGGGGCATCACGCCCCACCCGGACGGCAAGACGGTCTGGCTCGAACTGGCACCGGCCGCCGACGACTCAGTCCTCGAAGGAACCCAGGTGCCCGAGGTCGCCAAGCGCGCCACGGACTAGCTTGGCGATCATGGCCGGGTCGGCGTTGTCTTCACACTTCTCCAGTGCCTCGTCGAGCCGTGTCCTGGCCTTCTCCAGCGCGGCCCGTCGCAGGCGCGAGTTGGTGATGCTGGCGTCGACGAGGTCCTTCAGCTTGTCGGCCTGGTCCTGGAGCTGGCGGTTCTTCTCCCAGAGATCGAGGAACACCGCCACCTTCGCGCGCAGCACCCACGGGTCGAACGGTTTCGCGAGGTAGTCGACGGCTCCGACCGAGTACCCGCGGAACGCGTGGTGCGGTTCTCGGTCGATCGCGGTGAGGAAGACGATCGGGACGTGACGGGTGCGCTCGCGGCGTTTGATGTGCTCAGCCGTCTCGAACCCGTCCATGCCGGGCATCTGGACGTCGAGCAGGATCACCGCGAAGTCGTCCGTGAGGAGCCGCTTGAGCGCCTCCTCACCGGATTCGGCGGTGACCATTTCCTGGTCCAGCCCCTGGAGGATCGCCTCCAGGGCGAGCAGGTTCTCCGGCCGGTCGTCGACCAGCAGAACCTTCGCCTTGCTCTCTCCGCTTCTCACCCCGGTAGCCCCTCGTGTGCGGTAGACGGCCGACCGTGCTGCTCGCCGAGCCACGACGCCATGACCTCCAGCAGCCGGTCCAGGTCGACAGGCTTGGTGACATAGTCTGTAGCGCCGGCGGCGATACTTTTGTCACGATCCTCCGGCATGGCCTTCGCCGTGAGGAAGACGATCGGCAATTCGGCGAACTGGGGCATTTGACGGATAGCGGTGGTGGTCCGGTTCCCGTCCATGTCGGGCATCATGACGTCCATCAGGACGAGATCGACCTCGGGGTGCTCGATCAGGAGGTCGATGCCCGCAGCGCCGGTGTCAGCGTAGAGCACGGTCATACCGTGCAGTTCCAGCGCGACGTGAGGGCGAACACGTTGCGCACGTCGTCGTCCACGACGAGCACGGTGGCGCCCGAGAGCGCCGCCATGTCGGCGCTGGGAGCCGCTGCGACGGCCCGCGGCTCGGACCGCACCGGCCAGGATGGCCGGCACCGCGACGGCCTCCTCGACGGCGTCCGCCTCGGACGTGCGGTCCGGCTCGGGAGAGGCGAACGGGTACACCACTGGCACGTACAGCGTGAACGTGCTGCCGTCGCCGGGACCGCTGTGCACCGAGATCGACCCGCCGAGCAGTCGCGCGATCTCGCGGCTGATCGACAGGCCCAGTCCGGTGCCGCCGTACTTGCGGCTGGTGGTGCCGTCGCCCTGGTGGAACGCGTCGAAGATCACCTTGAGCTTGTCGTTCGGGATGCCGATGCCGGTGTCGGTGACCTCGAACGCCACCACCTTCTCGGCCCGGTTCAAGGTGGGCGCCGCGAACAGCAGGTCGTCCGGCGCGAGGCCGATCGTGAGCGTCACGCGAACCGGTCTCGGTGAACTTCACGGCGTTGGAGAGCAGGTTCTTGAGCACCTGCTGGAGCCGCTGCCCGTCGGTGACGATCGACTCCGGCAGCCCTGGCGCGGTGCGTATCCACAGCTCCAGGCCCTTCTCCTCGACCTGCGGCCGGAAGCTCTGCTCGACGTAGGCGCGAGACGTCGTCGAGCACGACGTGTCGGGGCGGACGTCCATCTTGCCGGCCTCGATCTTCGACAGGTCGAGGATGTCGTTGATGAGCGAGAGCAGGTCCCAGCCGGCGTTGTGGATCGTCTGGGCGAACTCGATCTGCTTCGTGGTGAGGTTCCGCTCCCGGTTGTCGGCGAGGAGCCGGGCCAGGATCAGCAGGCTGTTGAGCGGCGTCCGCAGCTCGTGGCTCATGTTCGCCAGGAACTCCGACTTGTACTGGCTGGACGCGGCCAGCTGCTCCGCCTTCTCCTCCAGGCCGAGCCGGGCCATCTCGATCTCGCGGTTCTTGATCTCGATGTTGCGGTTCTGCTCGGACAGCAGGCTCGCCTTCTCCTCCAGCTCGGCGTTGGTGCGCTGCAGCTCCACCGACTGGACCTGCAGCTCCTGGGCGAGCCGCTGGCTCTGCGCCAGCAGCTCCTCCGTGCGGGCGTTCGCGATGATCGTGTTGAGCACGACGCCGATCGTCCCGACGAGCTGTTCCAGGAAGCTGCGGTGCAGGTCGGAGAACGCCTGGAAGGACGCCAGCTCGATGACGCCGAGCACCTGCTCCTCGAAGAGAACGGGGGTGACGACGACGTCGGCGGGCGGTGCGGACGCCCAGCCCGGAGTTGAGTTCGAGGTATCCCTCCGGAACCCGCGGCACGCGGATCGTGCGCTTCTCGACGGCCGCCTGGCCGACCAGCCCCTCGCCCGGCTCGAACGAGAGCGTCGGCACGCCCCGCCGGCGCCGCGTAGCTGGACGTGAGCCGCAGGCGGTCGCCGTCGTCGCCGCTCTCCAGCAGGAAGATCGCGCCCTGGTGCGCCTCGACCACGGGCGTCAGCTCGCTCATGATCATCTGGCAGACCTTGTGCAGGTCACGCTGGCCCTGCATCTGGCCGCTGATGCGGGCCAGGTTCGACTTGAGCCAGTCCTGCTGGGCGTTCTTCTCGGTGGTCTCCTTGAGGTTGGCGATCATCTGGTTGATGTTGTCCTTGAGCTCCGCCAGCTCACCCTGGGTGTCGACGGAGATCGACCGGGTGAGGTCGCCGCGGGTCACGGCGGTGGACACCTCGGCGATCGCGCGGACCTGGGTGGTGAGGTTGCCGGCGAGGATGTTCACGCTCTGGGTCAGGTCGCGCCAGGTACCCGAGACGCCCTGGACCTCGGCCTGACCGCCGAGCTTGCCCTCGGTGCCGACCTCGCGGGCCACGCGCGTGACCTCGCCGGCGAACGACGAGAGCTGGTCGACCATCGTGTTGACGGTCGACTTGAGTTCGAGGATCTCGCCCTGCGCGTCGACGGTGATCTTCTGCGACAGGTCACCCTGGGCCACGGCAGTGGTGACCTGGGCGATGTTCCGCACCTGGCTGGTGAGGTTGCCGGCGAGCTGGTTGACGTTCTCGGTCAGCTCGCGCCAGATACCGGAGACGCCGCGCACCTGCGCCTGGCCGCCGAGCTTGCCCTCCGTGCCCACCTCACCGGCCACACGGGTGACCTCGTCGGCGAACGCGGAGAGCTGGTCGACCATCGTGTTCACCGTCGACTTGAGTTCCAGGATCTCGCCCCGGGCATCGACGGTGATCTTCTGCGACAGGTCACCTTGGGCCACGGCGGTGGTCACCTGGGCGATGTTCCGCACCTGGCTGGTGAGGTTGCCGGCCATCGAGTTCACGTTCTCGGTCAGCTCGCGCCACGACGCCGGAGACGCCGCGCACCTGCGCCTGCCCGCCGAGCTTGCCCTCCGTACCCACCTCACCGGCCACACGGGTGACCTCGTCGGCGAACGCGGAGAGCTGGTCGACCATCGTGTTCACCGTCGACTTGAGTTCGAGGATCTCGCCCCGGGCATCGACGGTGATCTTCTGCGACAGGTCACCCTGGGCCACGGCGGTGGTCACCTGGGCGATGTTCCGCACCTGGCTGGTGAGGTTGCCGGCCATCGAGTTCACGTTCTCGGTGAGATCCCGCCACACACCCGACACGCCGCGCACCTGCGCCTGGCCGCCGAGCTTGCCCTCCGTACCCACCTCACGCGCCACACGGGTGACCTCGTCCGCGAACGACGACAGCTGGTCGACCATCGTGTTCACGGTCGTTCCGATGCGCAGGAACTCGCCCTTGACCGGCTGGCCACCGATCTCCAGCGCCATGTGCTGGGACAGGTCACCCTGCGCGACCGCAGCGATGACACGCGCGACCTCGGTGGTGGGCCGGACCAGCTCGTCGATCAGCGAGTTGACGGACTGCGCGCCCTCTGCCCACGCCCCGTCCAGGCCGACCTCGTCGACGCGTTCGGTCATGCGGCCCTCGCGGCCGACCACCCGGCTGACCCGCTCGAACTCGCGGTGCCGCCGCTCCTGGAGCGCCGCGAGCTCGTTGAAGCGGTCGGTGACCTGGCCGGCCAGACCGTCGTGGCGGGCCAGCCGCACGGAGAAGTCACCTGAACTCAGGTCGCCGAGGGCCTCGACCAGCTCGACCATCACTTGCTCGTTGGTGTGATCCGTGGTCCGCCGCTGCGGCGGACCGTCGCCGTCCGGCGACGGAGCCCCAGGCTCGTTCTCGGCCTTGGGACGCCGTGCCCGGCTACCCGCGCGTTCGGCTGTACTCATACGGACCTCACATGCCGTGGTCATCGACTCGATGGCCTCTATATCCTGGCTTATTGCACCGTCAAACGCCGCCTGACGGCATGTACAGCCTGGATGCTCCGCTCCCCGCCCCTAAGGTCTAGCCTTCAGTGGTGAGGCGGGCCGTGCGCCTCACGTGTTCGTGGAGGGGGAACCACCGGTGTCGCAGAGCGTCCATCGGCGGATCGCGCTGCCCGGGGACGAGCGCTCGCAGGCGCTGGCCCGGGGCGTGGTGCTCGACGCGCTCGCCGAGAGTGGGCTGCGACGCCTCGCGGACGAGGCGGCGCTCGCGACCGTCGAACTTGCCAGCAACGGCCTGCGGGCCTCCGGTACCACGATGGAACTCCACGTGGACGCCGACGCCGAGGGCGTGACAGTCACTCTCACCGATCCCGTGCGGGGTCCTCTCACTCCACGAGGCACCCCGGTCGAGCCGGCCGACGCCGCAGGCCTGAACCTCATCGACACGCTGGCGACCTCGTGGGGCACCCGCCACGACCGGAACGGCAAGTCGGTCTGGTTCCATCTCGACGCCGCGCCGCGCGAAGCCGACCCGGTGTCCGAACCTCTCACCCTGCCGGAAACTCCCAGCGTGGCGACCATGCACCGCTCCGCCGGATGGGTCACCCACCTGCCCGAGCACGTCGCCCAGCAGCTCACGCCCGAGGAGATACTCGCCGAGCTTGTCCGGCGCCTGACCGAGGCTGTCGGGGCGAGTTCTGCGATTCTCTGGCTCGACGACGGGCTCGGCGGGCCGCCACGAGCCGCCGCCGTACACGGGCTGGCCGCCGCGCCGCCGGCGCCCGATCGCGCTGCCCGCCGAGTCACCCGCGTCCGGCTTCGACGCCTGCCGGCCCGCCGTCGCCTGCGCCGCCCTGCGCGAAGCCGGCGCGATCGCCACTGTCGGCATACCGATCCCGGTCGGGGCACCGGTCCGCGGCATGCTCGACCTCGGCTTCGCCAACCCCGACGGCCTCGACGCCGACGCGTACGCCCTGGCCCTGCTCAGCGCCGAGCGGATGGCGCTCACCGTCGACGTCTCCCGGGTCGACGAGACGGAGGCGCGGCGGCGCGGCTTCCTGGTCTTCCTCGCCGAGGCGAGCGAGCTGCTCGCCAACTCGCTCGACGTGGACCTCACGCTGGTCCTGGTCGCCCAGCTCTGCGTCAACCGCCTCGGGCGGTGGTGCGTGATCCACACGCTGCGACGAGCACGGCCGCCCGGTCATGTCCGCCACCGCGCACGCCGACGAGCGTGAGGTCGAGACCATCCAGAAGCTGTTCCTCGGCGGGCCCGGCGACCGGGTCGACGAGCGCCTGCGCGGCGCCCTGCAGACCGGCGTGGTGGCCCGGCTGCCCGACGAACTCGCCGGCATGATCGTGCCGCTCACCGCCCGCCGCCAGGTCGTCGGCACGATGAGCATCGGCGAACCGCTTGGCCGGCGGCACACGCCGGAAGAGATCATCATCGCCGAGGACCTCGGGCGCCGCGCCGGCCTCGCGCTCGACAACGCCAGGCTCTACCAGGAGCGGGACGCTGTCGCCGTCGCCCTGCAGAAAGGCCTGCTGCCCGCGTCGCTGCCGCAGGCCGAAGGGATCGAGTTCGGCGCGCGGTACCTTCCGGCCGGCAACGGCAACGAGGTCGGCGGCGACTTCTACGACGTACTGCCGCTCGGCGACGACCAGTGGCTCCTGGCGATCGGTGACGTCTGCGGCAAGGGTCCGCAGGCAGCGTCGATCACCGGGCTCGTCCGTGACGTGATCCGGGTCCTCGTGCGCGAGGGCCGGCCGCTGCCGTACGTGATGAACGCGCTGAACACCGCGCTCCTGGATCAGCCCGACAGGGCGCGGTTCTGCACGGTCGCGGCGGCGATCGTCCAGCGCGACGGTGACTCGGTGCGGGTGCAGCTCTGCCTCGCGGGGCACCTGCTGCCGGCGCTGATCCGGGCGCGACGGCGTCGCCGAGCTGGTCGGCAGCACCGGCACCGCCGTGGGCATCTTCGACCGCGTCGACGTCGAGTCCGTCGAATCTGGAGATCCGCCCCGGCGAGGCGCTGGTCTTCTACACGGACGGAGTCACCGAACGGCGGACGACGGCCAGTTCTTCGGCGAGGACAACCTGCTCGCGTGCTCAGCCGGTCACATGGGCTGGACGCCGCCGAGCTTGCCGAACACGTTCAGCGCGCCGCCGAGGACTTCACTGCGGCCCGGTGCGCGACGACATGGCAGTGCTGGTGCTTCGCCGGCCGGTTTAGGCACGGCGCTACCGGCCGCCGCCTTGACGATCCGCATGACCTTGTCGAACCCAACCACGGTGAGCGTGCGCTCGACAGCGCGCTGCGGAGCGATCAGGATCAGCTCGTGACCGTCTGCCTGCACACGGGTGTGCAGCCTCGCGAGGAAGCCGAGCATCGTGGAGTCGATGAACGTCGCCTCGGCGAGATCGACGGTGACGTCGCAGGGCGCCGCGGCCGCGATCCGGCGCTGACCTCGTCGAGTTCCTGGTGGCTGGTGAGGTCGACCTCGCCGAGAACCACGATGCGGATGCCGTCGGGCTGATCCTCCGCGTAGACGGTGTTGAAGTCGCGATCAGAGTCCGCGGCGACGAATTGGTCGCGGGACGATCCGGGGCGCGCGTCACCGGCCGGTGGCGTGATCATGCCGTTGAGTTTATGACGTACCCGGCGGCTCGCATCGCACGCAGCCGACAATTCGTAACAAACCGCTGCTATTCGATCGGGCGGACGCTGGCGGCGACCTCGGCCGATGCGCGCCGGAACAGATCCACTTGGGACTCGGGCGCCTGAGCGGTCACCGCCAGGATCCTGGTGCCGGAGAACAGCACCAGGTAGTGCCGCTGGTTCCAGGCCGCGCCCTCGTGCTCGTACGCCAGCTCCACCGCTTCCACGCCGTCCTGGCTGGCAGCGCCGGTCAGCGTCTGGCCCGGCGCGGCGAGGTCCTCGACGGCGGGCAGATCCGCGCGGTCAAACGGGCCGCGGAGCCAGATCAGGGCACCCTCCGGGCCGTGCAGGTCGAAGATCGACCCGCCGTCGTCGGCGGGCGGCTCGACCGCGAACAGCTCGGGCCAGCTCACCGAGTACATCGGGGTCTCGATCCGCCACTCGCGCGCGTCGGGGCCGCGCAGCACCTGGGCGACCTCGTCCAATTGGTCGACGCCCTCACCGAGGTCAGCCACGGGCTTATCCCTGCCACCACGCACGACCACGGTGCGGCGTTTGCCCTCGTCGAAGTGGATGACCTGCAGCGCGCCAGGGTCGCTTGGCACAAGCTCGATCCGGTACGGCCAGACGGGCACCACCGTCAGCCCGAATCCGACGATCCTGGCGAATACCTGACCCATTGCCCGTCCTGCCCCTTTCATGACTGAAGTCCCGCACCGAACGCTAACAGCGGTCCACGAAGCAACCGCGTCAGGTGGTCGTTCAACTCGTCGTCGTGAGCGGTATCGGGCAGGATGAGGCGATGGTCCCCGCTGAACTGGTGCGGCGAGCGGCGGCCGAACCGCTGATCGCCCCCCGCGACCGGCACGTTGCCACCCGCGCCGTCGCCTCGCTGATGCTGGCTGGGGCGGCATTCGTCGGCGTCCTCAGCCTGTTCGTTCCGGGGTACGGCGGCACCACTCCGTTCCAGCACGGCGTGACCTACGCGGCGGGCGTCCTCCTCGCGATCGGCGGCGGGGTGTGCTGGCGCTATCCGCACCGGATACCGGACAGGTTCTGGGCCGGCGTCCCGATCGGCGCGGTTGTCCTGATCGGCGGTCTCAACTACATCACGTCGGACGTAACCGCCGGGGCACAACTCTTCTTCCTCTGGCCCACGCTGTACGCGGCCACATTCCTGAACCAGCGCCTGATCTACGCCGTGCTGGTGAGCGTCTTCGTCGCCGAAGCGCTGCTGGTCTTCGCGCTCGAAACGCCTGCGTCCGCAGCGGCCGACCTCGCCGGGCTCATGACGGCGCTCACGATGGCGAGCGTCATCATCGTCACGCTGCGTCGCCGGCTCGACGCGCTCCTGGGCTCGCTGGAGTCGCAGGCGCTGGAGGACGAGCTCACCGGCCTGGCGAACCGGCGCGCGTTCGACCGTGACGTCGCCCAGGCGGTGAGTCGCGCACGGCGCACGTGCCAGCCGCTGTCGCTGCTCACGATCGACGTCGACCACTTCAAGGTCGTCAACGACACGCACGGCCACGCTGCCGGTGACCAGGCCCTTCAGTCGCGTCGCGCAGGCGCTTCGGACGGCGGCCAGGGAATCGGACATGCTGGCACGCATCGGCGGCGACGAGTTCGTCGCGCTGCTGCTCGACTGCGACCCGGCCGGCGCGCACCGGATGGCGGCCACCCTGCAGTCCGCGCTGGCCGACTCGCCGGTCGGCGCGCTCACGCTCAGCATCGGCATCGCGACGATGCCCTCCGACGCCGACACCGTCGAAAGCCTCTCGATCGCCTCGGACGCCGCGCTGTACGACGCCAAGCTGCACGGCCGCAACCGCATCGTCGCCGCGTCCGAGCTGCGCGGCCGCCCCTGACTCGCGTGCTGCGACCAGTGGGATCGTGAAGCCTGGCTGCAATACCGGTGACTGGGTTTCGTCGCTGACGGATGAGTGGCAGCGGGTGCTGTGCCGGCCGCTGGCGTCGACGAGTCCGTCCATTGTCGACTACATCCAATATGGACAGCCTGGCGGTCGTCCGGCTCATGCCGCCAGCGAGCGCCGCGTCCCAGGCAACTGTCGGGGAAATGGCGGTATCCTGCGCCCGGTTTGAGGACCACTGCCCCGACAGTCCGATTTCCCCGACCGGCGGGTGCGGCAACGGAGCGGCCAGGCAGGGGACGCGCGGCTAGCTCGTGATCCGGAAGACCGGGTGGTTCGGCGCGATGCGGACCAGGTCGGCCTCCGGCGAGTTGTGGTCGATACCGCCGTCGAAGAACCGGCCGACCTCGAACTTCCACCGCTTGAGATAGGCGCGCAGCAGCTCGGGCTTCTCGTCGTCGGCAAGCTCCTCAGCGGTGAACGCCTCGACGCGCTTGCCGATCCGCAGCTCGCCGCCGCCTGCCACGCGCATGTTGCGCACCCACTGGGTCTGGCCGCGCGGTGCGACCAGGTAGCGCTGGCCACCGTGCACCAGCAGGTTCACGGGGGTGGTGCGCCACTCGCCGCTCGTACGGCCACGCACCGCGAGCACCCGGCTGCCCCACATGCTGAACCCGAGCTTGGTCAGGCTGGCGACCACCGTGTTGAACACCTGGTCGAGCCGGCCCGGTACGAGGTAGTGCTGCGTGGAGGTCATCGCGGAACCCTCTCTGGCTGGTGGGCGAGAGCACTGCTCTCTGTTGAGATCAGTGAACACCAGTTCGGCGGGCAGCGTCAAGAGCAGTGCTCTCGTTCTTGATCGGCGATCCAATCGCATGCAGGATGGCGGGATGACCGCGATCCGCACCGCCCGCGAACGGGCCCGCGCCGAACTGACCCGGGAGATCAAGGACGAGGCCCGCAGCCAGCTCGCCGCCGAAGGACCGCAGCGGCTGTCACTCAGGTCGGTCGCGCGCGAGCTGGGCATGGTCTCGTCCGCGCTGTACCGCTACTTCCCCAGCAAGGACGACCTGCTCACGGCGCTGATCGTCGACGCGTACGACTCGCTCGGTGCCGCCGCCGAACGCGCCGCTGCCGCCACCGACCCCGACGACCGGCCGGGCACGCTGGCGCGCCACCTGCCGCGCGGTGCGGCGTTGGGCGAAGGAACGCCCGCACGAGTACGCCCTGATCTACGGGTCACCCATCCCCGGGTACAGCGCACCGCAGGACACCGTCGCACCCGCGAGCCGGGTACCGCTCGTCCTCGTGGGTCTGATCCGCGAGAGTTGGGACGCCGGCACCCTGACGATCCATGATGACGTCCTACCGTCGGCCGTCGACGCACAGGCCACGCAACTCGCCGCCGCCATCGCTCCCGAACTGCCCGGCGCAGTTCTCACCCGCGCCGTCGTCGCCTGGACCCAGCTGTTCGGCATGATCAGCTTCGAGCTGTTCGGGCAGCTCGTCGGCAGCTTCGACCCCAGCGACGCGTTCTTCGACCACGCCGTCGAGCAGATGGTGGAGTACGTCGGGCTTCACTCGACACGCGAGCGGCACGACGCCAGCCGGAGCTATCTCCTTGCCGCCTACCTCGAGCTACGCCTCCTTCTCGGCCTCGTCACCGGCACCGGCCCCGTCGGCCTCGGCCACCACGGCGGCGTCCCCTAGGCTGCCAGCAGGTCGTTGCACTCTCGATCATCTTCCCGTTGTACGCGGCCTTCTCGGCGCCGCCTACACGCGCGAGGGGCGCCCGACCGTCACGGCCGGGCGCCCCGCTCGCGTCAGCTCAGTACTGCTGCTGCGGCTGAACAGCCTCTCTCGTCCTTGCCCGCGGCGTCGTCGGCGTCGGCCTTGCCGGCGTCGTCGGCGTCGTCGTCCTTGCCGGCGTCCTCGGCGTCGTCGTCCTTGCCGGCGTCGTCGTCCTCGTCGGCGACCAGCTTGTCGAGCTGCTCGTCGGCGACCGCGTTCTCCGCCTCGTCCTCGGCCTTCTCGTAGGCGTCGGCCTCGTCGGCGTCGTCCACCTCGTCCGCTTCCTGCTGCTCAAGCAGATCAGCGCACTTCTCGACCAGCTTCGCGTTGAACTCGGCCTTCTTCGCGGCCTTCTTCGCCTCCTGGAACTGCATCAGCGCATCGTGGGCTGCCTTCTGGTCGCCACCCTGCGCAGCGACCAGCGCGGCCTTCTTCGCCGCCTTGGCCTCAAGCTTCGCGTCGTCGGCCATACCGGCGAAGATGTCCTCGACGTCGGCGTCCTCGTCCTCGGCTTCTTCGGCTTCCTCGGCGTCCTCGACCTGCAGTTCGTCCTGCTCGAGCGCGCCGTTCTTGTTCGCGTCGAGGATCGCGATCTCCTCGGCGTCGAGCTTGTTGTCCTTGTTGACGTCCAGAGCGACCAGCTCGTCCTGGTCGATCACGCCGTTCTTGTTGACGTCGAGCTCGGCCGCCTCGCCGGCGTCCTCGTCCTCGGCTTCGTCGGCGTCCTCGTCCTCGCCCTGGGCGTCCTCGTCCTCGCCCTGCGCGTCCTCGTCCTCGGCTTCCTCGGCGTCCTCGACCTGCAGTTCGTCCTGCTCGAGCGCGCCGTTCTCGTTCGCGTCGAGGATCGCGATCTCCTCGGCGTCGAGCTTGTTGTCCTTGTTGACGTCCAGAGCGACCAGCTCGTCCTGGTCGATCACGCCGTTCTTGTTGACGTCGAGCTCGGCCGCCTCGTCGGCGTCCTCGTCCTCGGCTTCGTCCGCGTCCTCGTCCTCGGCTTCCTCGGCGTCCTCGACCTGCAGTTCGTCCTGCTCAAGCGCGCCGTTCTCGTTCGCGTCGAGGATCGCGATCTCCTCGGCGTCGAGCTTGTTGTCCTTGTTGACGTCCAGAGCGACCAGCTCGTCCTGGTCGATCACGCCGTTCTCGTTGACGTCGAGCTCGGCCGCCTCGTCGGCGTCCTCGTCCTCGTTCTCGAGGTTCTGCTCGTCGACCACGAGCTTGGCCTGCTCCAGGACCTGGGCGCAGTCGACCTTCTTGACGTTGCCGCCGCCCTGTCCGGCGGTGGCGACGCCCACCCCACCGGCAGTCAGCAGCGCACCGACGACGAACGTGCCGGTGGCTATCGCGATCAGGCGCTTCCTGCGTCCCAAATCGTCCCGTCCCTGCAAGACACTCACCTCTCCGTGTTACCGAGGAGCCAGCCGACCCCTCATAACCCTGCATCCACAAAGGACCCGGGCACTGCATCGCGCCGGCTGAACACCCGAATGCGCCCACGCCGACGGGCCCGGCGACTTTCCGGGCTCGATCTCCTGTGCCAGTTGGGGGATCCGCACCGGCGTCCCTGCCGCTCAAGGGCGGGGGGCACGTCAGCCAGTGGGATCAGGTTCTCGTCGCGCGATCAAGGCCCGCGGCGCGGGCCAGGCGGGTGCACGGCCGTCAGCCGTCTCGCATACCACCACGCCCGGTCGTCGCTCGTCTGCTGACAAGTACTCGGACGCTGCATGGGGGTCGCCTTCCGTGTCGTCTACCCGCGGAATGCACCTGTGCCGATCGGCGGCGAGAACCTCCATTTCCTGGGTTGGTCGTGGCGCTGGTCAGGGGTACGGGACGCGACGGGGCAGGGTTCACCGGGCGGCATCATTCGGTCTGATTGCCGCCAGGCGGGACGCACGAAAGGTACATATTGACCGCCTCTATCGGTGCGGCCACAACTGGCTCAGCCCACCGCACGGAGGAGGACTCGATGCGCCGAACTCTGCTGGTGTTACTGGTCGTGGCCCTGACGGCTGCGCTGCCCGGCCCCGCACGAGCGTCCACACCGGACGGTGCCGTGACGCCGAGCATCATCGGCGGCGGGTACGCGACGAACGCACCCTGGGCGGCCGCGCTCTACTACAGCGACGGCTTCTACTGCTCCGGCACGATCATCGCTCCGCGCTGGGTGCTCACCGCCCAACACTGCATCTACGACGGCTACGCGATGTCCGTGCGCGTCGGGAACCTGCATCATCCAAGCGGCCAGTACGCGAACGTGCAGCGGGCGGTCCGCGCCAGCGGCGCCGACCTCACGCTGCTCTACCTCGACCGCTCCATCAACACGACCTATGCACGTCTTGCGACCGCCGACCCGCCGACCGGCTCTACCAACCAGATCTACGGCTGGGGCACGGTCGAACCGGGCGAGAACGCACCGATGTCGGACCGGCTGAAGGTCGGAAACGTCCGGGTCACCACGAACAACGCGCGTGACTACTTCGGCGGGCGCGCCGTCGGCAGCCGCGTCGATACCGGCGGACCAGGCTACGGCGACTCGGGCGGCCCGCAGTTCTACAACGGACGCCAGGTCGGCGTGTGCTCTACCGGCGACTACGTGAACAACCAGTACGCGAGTGTGACGGCGAACCGGAGCTGGATCAGGAGCGTCGCGGGAGTCTGACCGCCGCGAACTGTCGGGGAAATGGCGGTATCGCGCGTCCGGTTAGAGGACCAATGCCCGGACAGTCCGGTTTCCGGTGTGGCGGCGGTTCGGGTGGCGGTTGGCGGTTCGGGTGGCGGCGGTTCGGGTGGCGCGGTTCGGGTGGCGGCGGTTCGGGCAGCGCGGCGCCGTTATCGCCTGGCTGCGCCTCGCCGTACCGCTTCGCCGGCGAGGTGCGCCCGGCGCCGCTCCGTGTTGGCGTGCAGGCCGAACTTGTCGTACAGGTTCGCGAGGTGCTTCTTCACCGCGCTCTCGCTGAGCGACAGCTCGCTCGCGAGGCGCCGCACGGACGGCGGCTCCGGGAACGTGCCGGCGCCATCGAGGAACGGCCGGCAGAGCGCGTCGATCACGTCCCGTTCGCGCCGGGTGAGTTCCGGCGGGGCCGGCGGCGGAGTCGTGGCGACCGTCTGCGTCGTGGGGTGGTCGGCCGGTGCCCGGAACACGAGCCGGGCGGGGCCGATCTCGACGGTGTCGCCGTCGTGCAGGATCTGCGCCTGCGTGAGCGGAGTGCCGTTGAGGACCGTTCCGTTGGTGCTGCCGAGATCCCGGATGGCCCAGCCGGATCCGAACCGCTCCAGCACCGCGTGCAGCCGCGACACCCGCTTGCTGTCGATCGCGACCTCGTTGCTCGGCGCCCGGCCGATCGTGACCAGCGCAGCCGTGAGCGCCACCATGCGGACCGTGCTGCCCTGGTATACCTCGAAGTATCCGTCCATCAGGGACAGTGCGCCGCGGTCACGGCGTCGGTGGGCTGATCCGGTCCGGTGTCGGCGAGGCTCGCGGTGACGGTGGTGCAGAGGTCGCCCGAGGGCACGGGCTCGGTCCACAGTTCGAGGGGCTGACCGGCTGCCTGCGCCTTCTCCTGTGCGCCTGGCTGCCGCTGGGTACCGGTGCCGACGGTGACGCGCCAGGTCCGGTGCTGATCGCGGTACTGCTTCCAGATCCAGACATAGCCCATCGCCGCGCGGCACCCCGGCGACCAGTACTGCTTGACGGAGATCGCGACCAGCCCACCGCGATGCCCGTACGCGGACTTCCCGACCTGGTAGGCGTCCTCGTAGCACCGCCCGGCCGGGGCGCTGTCCTGCGCGGCGAACCGGTGCAGGCCGCTGCCCGCGAGCGCCGCCGTCTGCGTGCTGAGGGTGCGCCCCACCGTCAGGTTCAGCGCGGCGGTGCGGTTGCCCGCGCCCTTCGGGTCGAATGTCAGCGTGACGTCGCAGCTGGTGCGCGGGCGCAGGGTCTTTCCCGAGCAGGTGTCGGCGCGTACCGGGAAGTCCGCGTGGTGCGGGCCTCTGACACTGACCGCCGCGATCCGCACCTCGGAGTCGCCGGGATTCGCCACCGTGACGTTGCGATCCTGGAGCTTCCCGCTCAACTCCTGACGGCCGAACTCCACGGCGACCGGCAGGTCGAGCAGCACCGGCGACTCGACCAGCTGCGATCCGCTCGTGGCGAGAACCGCGGCGGCCATCCCGGCGGCGCCAAGCACCCTGGCCACCCGTCGCTGGCGTCGACGTTGCGGCCTGTGCTGGATCGTCGACGAGAGCTGGAACGCCTCCTTCGCACGCGCGGTGAGGGAGGCCGCCGGCCCGGCTGTGTGGTCGCCGGCTGGTTCGTCGGGCCAGGGAGACTCCACCCCACCGATCACCAGTTCAGTGACCGCCGCGCCCTGGGTGCCCTGGAGTGCGCGGGCGAACTCCTCCGCGCTGGCGTGCCGTGCCTCGGGGTCCTTCGCCATGGCCCGTTCCAGCACGGTCGCGACGGCGTCCGGAACACCGTCAGGTCGCAGGTCAGGGACCGGATCGGCGGTGACACGACGGAACAGCGCCGCCGGCTGCTCGCCTGGTTCCGGCGTGAACGCCGGCCGCCCGTGGAGCCATGCGAACACGGTGGAGCCGAGCGCGTAGATGTCGGAGGCGACCGACGCCGCCCCGCCGGCCAGGATCTCCGGAGCCGTGTGGAGCACGGACGCTTCGTCCTGTGCCAGCGCACGGCGGCGCGACTGGGCCAGGCCGAAGTCGGCCAGCTTCAACTCGCCGTACCGGGAGACGAGGATGTTCTCTGGTTTCACGTCGCGGTGCAGCACGCCGGCCCGGTGCGCCGACTCGAGCGCGCCCGCGAGCCGGATGCCTCCGGCTACCGCCTCCTGCCACGGCGCCGAACCCTGCTGGATGCGCTGGCCCAGCGATCCACCCGACTCGTACGCCATGAGGATGTACGGGTTGCCGTGCGACGTGGTGCCGGCCTGGTGCACCGTGACTATGTTCGGATGGCCGGACAGCTGCCCCATCGCACGCAGCTCACGATCGAACCTGCCCCGCGCAGATGCGTCGAGGCGGTCAGCGGCGAGGACCTTGACTGCGACGGTGCGCGTGAACGCCGGCTGCCACGCACGGTAGACGACGCCGAACCCTCCCCGGCCGATCTCGATCGCGTCCTCACACCCCGCGACACCCAGGTCGAGGCCACCTACCGACCGGCTCAGTGTGGTCTCCCCCTGGTTCGACCGAGCATCCTGACGCGGGAGCCAATTCTATCGAGCCCGCGCACCCCTCAGCAGCACTGCTCAGCCCATGGTTCCGTTTGCTGCGAGACTGGGAGGGTCGCTGGAGAGGGGAACCGCGATGACCGACACAGTTCCGGCCAGGCGCACAGCGTGGAGTGATCTCCTGACGGTCGGCGGCGCCGCGCTCGTCAGCATGGTGTTGTCGCCGATCACTGTCGTGTGGGCCGTCGTCCTGGGTGTGCCTGTGGCGCTTCTCGGCTGGCTCCTGCGGCGGCGCACGCTGTGGCTGGTGGCGGTGGGCGTGCTGCTCGGGACGGTGCCCTACTTCGCGTTGGCAGTCGTCCACGCGCTGCTTAACTGATGACGGCCGAGTGCACGCTGACCGGCACATTAGCGGTGCCGCTCCCGCCCGAGCAGGCGTTCCGCCTGTTCACGGCCCGGGGCGAGGAGGACTGGGTCGAGGGCTGGAGACCCCGGTTCCCCGTCGAGACACCCGACGACACGGCACCGGGCACCGTGTTCGAGACCGACGCGCATGGGCAGGTCACGACGTGGCTGGTGCTCGACAGCGATCCGGGACGCCGCATCTCGTACGCCCGCGTGACGCCGGGAGTTCGCGCCGGCACGGTCACCGTGGAGTTGGCTGACGGTGCTTCAGGGCATAGCCAGGTGCGCGTCACCTATGCGCTGACGGCGCTCACCGATGCGGCTCGGGCCGAACTGGGTAGCTTCGCGGACGGGTACCAAGATTTCTTGCGCTCATGGCAAGACACCATCGCGCAGCACCTCCGGAGTACGTAGATCGCCTGGCACCAGCAGTTCCGTACTACGAAGCACTCGGCATGTCGGTCCGGCGCCGGCGCCACTGGCTGGGGCTGTCGCCGAACCGGTGGCGGAACCACCGGGAGAACGCGCTCGGCGCGGCGAAGCCGAGACGCTCGGAGATCTCGGTCAGGCTGTAGCGCTCGTTGGACAGGTACCGTTCGGCGAGCCCGGCCCGGGTCGAGTCCACGATGGACGTGAAGGTCTCCTCTGTCCCGGCAAGGTGTCGGTGGAGCGTCCGCCGGTCGATGCCCATGGCGCGGGCGACCTCATCGGCGGAGCACCGTCCAGTGGGGAGCAGCACCTCCACCAGATCCCTGACCCGGCCCGACGTTGCGCCCTTCGGCGTGGCCAGTGACCTGAGTGTCTCCTCGGTCTGTGCCCTAGCCCCGGGCTGAGCTGTCACATTCGGCTTGTCGAGGTCGTTCGCGTACAGGACCAGCCCGGTGAACCTGTGGCCGAACTGCAGCCTGACGCCCAACAGTCGCTGGTGCGTCTTGAGTTCTTCCGGCGGGCCGTGCGAGAAGCACGCTGACAGCGGCCACCAGTTCGGACCGAGGAACTCGCGGATGATGCCGTGCAGCGCCGCGACGGTGAGTTCCTCTGCCTGCCGTGTCGGCACGGGCTCGCCGAACTCCAACCACGTGCGGATGGTCGCCAGGCCGTTCGCCTCGGACATCCGGATCCGGAGGGCCTCGTTGTAGCTGGGTTCGTAGCGCATCAACAGGCCGATGGCGCTGCGCAAGTTGGGCTCATCGCGGAGCACGAGGCTCAGCGGGCCGAGCGTGGACAGCTGGCGGTACTCGGCGAGCCTGAGGCCGAAGTCATCGTGCCCGGACGCCCGGGCGGACAGTTCGAGGAGCCGCGCGACACGGGCGGCCGGAACCCACTTGTCCGGGATCGCGAGATCTGCCGGGTCGAGGTCGACGCTCGCCATCAGCGGGCCGGGGTCGAGCCCGAGCGCCAGCGCTAATTCCAAGTAGCCGCTCAGCGACGCGTACCTCGTCGAGGGCTTCATCATGATGTCCCGTAAAGGTAAGGAATCTGTCTCACACGGTAAAGCGCAAGGTCAGGATAACACCTAGTGTTTCTCTCGTCACAGGGCCCGGGCGACCGGGCTGGCCAGCACTAACGCACGATCTGACGAGGAGTACACGGTGGCGAAGGCCATTCGCTTCTACCGGACCGGTGGTCCGGAAGTGATGCAGTGGGAGTCGGTCGAAACCGGCGAACCAGGCCCGGGCGAGGTCCGGATACGGCATGTGGCCGTGGGGCTCAACTTCGCCGACACCTACTTCCGCAGCGGCCTCTACCCCGCTGAACTGCCGGCCGGCATGGGCGTTGAGGCCGCCGGCGTCATCGAGGCGGTCGGCCCCGGCGTCACGGGGTTCCACGTGGGCGACCGCGTCACCTACACCGGCAGCCCGCTGGGTGCCTACAGCACCGAACGGGTGATGTCGGTGGCACCGCTGATCACGCTGCCCGACGCCATCCCGTTCGAGACCGCCGCGGCGATGACCATGCGCGGCCTGACCTCGGCGTACCTGCTGCGGCGGATCGCCTCGCTGGACCCGGGGGACACCGTCCTGCTGCACGCGGCGGCGGGCGGGGTGGGCCTGATCTTCACGCAGTGGGCCTGTCTCCTCGGCATCAACGTGATCGGCACCGTCTCCAGCGACGAGAAGGCCGAGGTCGCGCGCGCTCACGGCTGCGCCCACACGATCGTCTACACCCGCGAGAACGTGGCGGCCCGGGTACGCGAGATCACCGACGGGGTCGGCGTACCGGTTGTCTACGACAGCATCGGCCGGACGACGTTCCAGCAGTCCCTGGACTCGCTGAAGCGGCGGGGGCTGCTGGTCTGCTTCGGCACCGCGTCGGGCGCCGTGCCGCCTATCGACGCCATGCAACTGGCAGTCAAGGGCTCGCTGTTCGTCACACGGCCCGCGCTCGCCGACTACATCGCCGACGGCGCCGAGCGGGCGGCGCTGGCCGGTGAGCTCTTCGACCACGTCGAGTCCGGGCGCATCGCGGTCGAGATCAATCAGCGGTACGCGCTTGAGGACGCCGTTCAGGCCCACCGCGACCTGGAAGCCGGCCGCAGCATCGGCTCCTCGGTCTTCTGCCTGGAAACCACCAACTGAAATCGCGAGAGCCAGGAGGGCCTCCATGCACGACACCATCGAAGCCACCACGGCGCACGAGACCGCGCCGTCCGACCCGTTCCCCGCGGGCTCGATCGAGGTACACCCGTTGACCGTCCCCATTGGTGCGGAACTGCGCGGAGTGAACCTCGCCGAGGCCGTTCGCAGCGACGATCTCTTCGCCGAGATCAAGACGCTCCTGCTCCGGTACAAGGTTCTGTTCCTGCGCGACCAGGACATCAGCCGGGCCGATCACGTCGCACTGGCCGAGCGGTTCGGCTCGCTGGAGGACCACCCGGTGGCCGGCAGCGACCCGGACCACCCCGGACTCGTGCGCATCTACAAGGACCTCGACAGCCCGGCCGAGCACTACGAGAACGCCTACCACTGCGACGCGACCTGGCGGGAGGCGCCGCCGATGGGGTGCGTCCTGCGGTGCGTGGAGACGCCGGCCGTGGGCGGCGACACGATCTGGGTGAACATGGTCGAGGCCTACAACCGGCTGCCCGAGGACATCAAGGCCCGCATCGCCGGCCTGCGGGCCCGGCACAGCATCGAGGCCACGTTCGGGGCGAACATGCCGGCTGAGCAGCGCCGGCAGCTGCGCGAGCGGTTCCCCGACGCCGAGCACCCGGTGGTGCGCACCCACCCGGAGACCGGCGAGAAGGTGCTCTTCGTCAACGCGTTCACGACGCACTTCGTCAACTTCCACACCCCGGAGAACGTGCGGACCGGCTTCGACTACACGCCCGGTGGCAGCGAGCTGCTGAACTACCTGATCCGCCAGGCGGCGATCCCGGAGTACCAGGTGCGCTGGCGCTGGACGCAGAACAGCTTCGCGATCTGGGACAACCGCTCGACCCAGCACTACGCCGTTCAGGACTACTGGCCCGCGGTGCGCAAGATGGAGCGCGCTGGGGTCATCGGCGACAAGACCTTCTGAGTCCTGATCTACCAATAGGAGACCCCATGCACTTCCTCGACGACTCGCTGTTCCCCGAGAACCAGGAGAAGCTCGTCATCACCGCCGCCCCGTACGGCCCGGAGTGGGAGCCGGGCGACTTTCCCGAGGACATCCCGCTGACCATGGACCAGCAGGTCCAGCAGGCGGTCGACTGCTACAACGCCGGCGCCACCGTGCTGCACATCCACGTCCGCGAGCTGGACGGCAAGGGATCGAAGCGGCTGTCGATGTTCAACGAGCTGCTCGCGCGGCTCCGCGACGCCGTGCCCGACATGGTCCTCCAGGTGGGCGGGCTCGATCTCCTTCTCGCCCGAGGGGGAGGGCGCCGACGCCAAGTGGCTCAGCGACGACACCCGGCACATGCTCGCGGAGCTCGACCCGGCGCCGGACCAGGTCACGATCGCGATCAACACCAACCAGATGAACATCGTCGAGTTCATGACCGAGGACGACATCGCCGGCACGTCTTTCCAGCGGCCGGAGGTGTACGAGGCGTACCGCGAGATGTACATCCCGGCCGGCCCGGCCTGGGTGGAGGAGCACCTCAAGCGGCTGCGGGCCAACGGGATCCAGCCGCACTTCCAGCTCGCCAACGTCGCGCAGCTGGAGACGGTGGAGCGGCTGATCCGTCGCGGCGTCTACGCCGGACCGCTCAACGTGACCTGGGTGGCGATCGGCGGCGGCTTCGACGGGCCCAACCCGTACAACATGATGGAGTTCATCCGCCGGGTGCCGGACGGGGCGATCCTGACCCTGGAGACCATGATGCGCAGCGTGCTGCCCATCAACACGATGGCCATCGCGATGGGCCTGCACCCGCGCTGCGGCAACGAGGACACCATCTGGGGCCGCAAGGGCGAGAAGCTGACCTCGGTGCGCCAGGTGGAGCAGCTGGTGCGGATCGCCGATGAGCTGGGCCGCAAGGTCGCCGACGGCAAGGAAGCCCGCGACATCTACAAGATCGGCGAGACCTACGGCAGCGCCGAGGAGACCCTCGCCAAGCTCGGCTACCCGCCGAGCCGCAAGCCGGGGCAGCTGGGGTTCACCTTCCACGCGTAGTGCGGAACGCCCCGCCAGTTCCACGCGTGGGGTGCGGGAAACCCGCACCCCGCGCCCGTTCACCAACTCACCGGCGGCGCGCTGTCACCGCGCCGACCGGCTCGACTCTCATTGGAGCACAGTGACTGTAACCATTGGCGAGGGCATCGCGACGCGGCAGCCCTCCCCATCCCGAACCTCCCGGCTCTTCCCGTGGATGGTCTTCGCACTCACCTTCGCGCTGTTGCTGTCCGACTACATGTCGCGGCAGGTGCTGTCGGCGGTGTTCCCATTCCTGAAGACGGAGTGGGCTCTCACCGACACGCAACTGGGCAGCCTCACCAGCATCGTGGCCCTGACCGTGGGCATCCTCGCCGTCCCGCTGTCGCTGCTCGGCGACCGGTTGGGCCGCGTCCGAGCGGTCGTCATCATGGCGGTCGTCTGGAGCCTCGCCACGGTCGGCTCGGCGCTCGCCGCCAACTACGGGCAACTGCTCGCCGCGAGGTTCCTGATCGGCGTGGGCGAGGCGGCCTACGGAAGCGTCGGCCTGGCAGTCGTGCTGGCGGTCTTCGCCGCCCATCGCCGCGCCTCGCTGACCGGTGCGTTCATGGCCGGCGGCTCGTTCGGCTCGGTGCTCGGCGTGGCGCTCGGCGGGGCGCTCGCCGCTCAGTTCGGCTGGCGCTGGGCCTTCGGCGCAATGGGCGTCGTCGGCCTGATCCTCGCGGGCCTGTACTGGGTCTTGATCAGGGAACGCCGGCTCGCCAAGTACAAGATCGCCGACGCCCCCAGCGACGGCCCCGAACTGGCGGCAGGGCGGCAGCGGGCGCGCCTGTCCACGCTGTTCTCCACGCCCTCGGTGATCCTCGCGTACATCGGCGGTGGCCTGCAGCTCTTCATCGCCGGCTCGCTCTTCGCGTGGCTGCCGAGCTACCTCAACCGGGCGCACGGGATGACGCCCGCCCGCGCGGCCGGCGTCGCCGCGATCCTCATCCTCATCATGGGCGTCGGCATGATCGTCTGCGGACTGATCACGGACCGGCTCAGCCGGGCACGGGCGGTTCGCAAGTGGACCACCGCCATCGTGTTCTCGCTCGTCTCGCTGGTCTTTCTCGGTGCGGGCTTCGCCATGACGCCCGGCAAGCCGCAGCTGCTGGTACTTGCCGTCGGCTGCTTCTTCGCCGCCGGCACCACCGGCCCCACCGGGGCGATGGTGGCCAGGCTGACTCACGAGTCCATCCGGGCCACCGCCTTCGGCACGCTCACCTTCTTCAACAACTTCCTCGGCCTCGCCGCCGGCCCGGTCGTGACCGGCATGCTCGCCGACCGGCTGGGCCTGGAGACCGCGCTGCGGTACGTCCCGCTGGTCGCGGTGGCCGCCATCGTGGCGCTGCTGATCGGCCGTGCCGCGTACCCCGCCAGCCTCCGCCGCCTCTGGGTGGCCCCGGCGGGCGGCAACTCGCGGAGGGAAGGTGAGCCGCGGCTCACGGCGACTGGCCCGGCGCCGAACGCCTTCTCGACGAACTCAACACACTGGAGACCCTTCGATGACCCTGAACCTGGCCGCTCTGCTGGAGGACAGTGCTCGCCGGCACCCCGACCGGGACGCGGTCGTGCTGGGGGCCACCCGGCTGACCTACGCAGAGGTCGACAGCGCCGCGAACCAGGTGGCCAACCTGCTGGCCAGCCGGGGAATCCAGCGCGGCGACAAGGTCGCGCTGTCCTGCCCGAACGTGCCGTACTTCCCGGTCATCTACTACGGCATCCTCAAGGCCGGTGCCGTCGTCGTCCCGCTCAACGTGCTGCTCAAGGGCCGCGAGATCGCCTACCACCTTGGTGACTCGGACGCGAAGGCCTACTTCTGCTTCGAGGGCACCTCCGACCTGCCGATGGGCACCGACGGGTTCGCAGGGTTCCAGCTGGCTCGGGCGTGTGAGCACTTCTTCATGGTCACCGCGGACCCCACCGCAGCGTCGCCGATCGAGGGGGCGCAGACCCTCGGGCAGACAGTGGCCGACCAGCCGGCGGTGTTCGACACGGCGGGCACCGAGGAGGCCGACACCGCAGTCATCCTGTACACCAGCGGCACGACGGGACAGCCGAAGGGCGCCGAGCTGTCCCACGCAAACCTCGTCCTCAACGCGCTGGCGAGCGACCGTCTCTTCGGCTCGCTCGCCACCGAGCACGAGCGGCACCTGATCGCCCTGCCGCTGTTCCACTCGTTCGGGTCGACGGTGCAGATGAACGCCGGCTTCGCGCTTGCCTCGACACTCGTGCTGCTCCCCCGCTTCGACGCACACCTGGCGGTTGCCCTGTTGCAGCGCGAGAAGATCACGTTCTTCGCCGGGGTTCCCACGATGTACTGGGGCCTGCTCGACGCTCTCTCGGATGCCGTCGACGTCCGCGAGATCGCCCGCAACATGCGGGTCGCCGTCTCCGGTGGCGCCCCGCTCCCGGTGGAGATCATCAAGCGGTTCCAGGAGCGGTTCGGGGTCCAGATCCTGGAGGGATACGGGCTCTCGGAGACCTCGCCGGTGGCCACGTTCAGCGACCCGGAGCGGGAGCCACGCGCCGGCTCCATCGGCGTCCCGATCTGGGGCGTAGAGCTGAAGCTCGTCGACAGCGAGTGGAAGACGATCGAAGGACCCGACGAGGTCGGCGAGATCGCGATCCGCGGCCACAACGTCATGAAGGGCTACTACGGCCGACCCGAGGCGACGGCCGAGGTGATGCGCGACGGCTGGTTCCGCACCGGCGACCTGGCCCGCCGTGACGAGGACGGCTTCTACTACATCGTCGACCGGGCCAAGGACATGATCATCCGGGGTGGCTTCAACGTGTATCCCGCGCGAGATCGAAGAGGTCCTCATGACGCACCCGGCGGTGTCACTCGCCGCCGTCATCGGGGTGCCGCACGAGCGCCACGGCGAGGAGATCAAGGCCTTCGTGATCAGGAAGGAGGGGGCAGAGGTCACCGAGGAGGAGGTCATCGCGTGGTGCAAGGACACCATGGCCGCCTACAAGTACCCCCGCCTCGTCGAGTTCGCCACGGCGCTGCCGATGACCGCCACCGGCAAGATCCTCAAGCGAAAGCTGGCCGGCGGGTGACAACGGCCGACGTCAGCGTCGGCGCCGCCGTGACCACCGAGCGCCGACGCCGTCCCCTTGTGCCGGCGCTCGTGGTCACGGCCTTGGGCCTGGGTGTCGCCGCGCTCGGGCACCGGCTGGTGCCCCAGGTGGGGGTCCTCACCTGGGCCGTTGCCGTGGGCGTCGTCGCAGCCAACCTCAACCTGCTGCCGGCCAGCAGCAAGGCGGCGTTGGGCTACGTGACCAAGAAGCTGCTGCGAGCCGGCGTGATGCTGCTGGGATTCTCGGTCACGCTCGGCTCCATCGCCGCGCTCGGCGCACCGGTCATCGCGATCGTGGCCACGGTCCTGGTCAGCACGCTCCTCGTCACGGTTTGGCTGGGCAACCGTATGCGGTTGGGTGGGCCACGGAGCCTCCTGATCGGCACCGGCGTCGCCATCTGTGGTGCCTCGGCCATCGCCGCGATGGAGGAAACCGCGGGCGGTGACGACGAGGACGCCACCGCGGCGATCGCGATGGTCACGCTGCTCGGCACCGTCGCGATGCTCGCGCTGCCCCTGCTGCACGGCCCACTAGGCCTCTCCGACCTGCAGTTCAGTGTGTGGTCGGGGGCCAGCGTGCACGAGGTCGGCCAGGTCGTCGCCACGGCCAGCCCCGCCGGGGCAGCCGTCGTCGCTACGGCGGTGATCGTCAAGCTGACCCGGGTGCTGCTCCTGGCGCCGGTCGTGGCCGCAGCGGGCGTCATCCGCAGATCCACATCGCCGAGGGATCACCGAGGCGCGGACCGGCCCCCGCTGGTCCCGCTCTTCGTTCTCGGCTTCCTCGCCTGTGCCGGTCTGCGCAGCACCGGCGTCATTCCGGAGTTTGCGCTCGGGTGGATCGAAACCATCCAGGTGACCGCGCTCGGCGCCGCACTCTTCGGGATGGGGGCCAGCGTGCACGTCGCGTCCCTGGTCAAGAAGAGCGGTGCCCTGCTGGCAGTCGCAACGATCTCGACCCTCTTCGTCACCGGGGTGGCCCTCGCGGCTGTCCTGATCGTCTTGTGATGACCGTTTCCCTGTACGACGACATACGACTGGAACACACCATGACCCGTAACTCGACATTCGACCTGTTCCGCCTCTCGGACGACCACCACGACCTGCGTGCGGCGGTGCGTGCAGTCGCCGAGGGCGCGCCAGCTCCTTGCCGGGAGCGCGGCCTGAGATGTTTGTGGCGGCACAGGGTTGGACGGCATAGGCCGCACTACGTGGTCAGACAGAACGGGTGCCCTGCCGGATCGGCGAAGACCCGGAACCTCTCGCCACCCGCGTCCAGCCGCGACGCGCCCAGTTCCAGTGCCCGCGCCTCGCCGGTGTCGAGGTCGTCGACGAGGATGTCGAGGTGCGCCTGCTGCGGGTGCTCCGGGTCCGGCCACCGTGGTGGGGTGTACTCGCTCACCTGCTGGAACATCACGCTCTTGCCGTCACCGGAGATGAGCGCGCCCTCGGGACCGTCATACGTGACCTCCATGCCGAGGAGGTCGGCGTAGAAGCGGGCCAGCGCCGACGCTTCGGGGGCGTCGATCGTCACCGCGAACAGCCCCATCACCGGGCCGACACCGTCCTTCTGGCACAGGTCGAACGGGTGGCCGGCCGGGTCGGCCAGCGTGATCCAGTTCGGGCCGTCGGCCAGCCGGGTGGCGCCGAGGCTGACGGCCCGCTCGGCCGCTGCCTCGTGGTCGTCGACCTGCAGGTCGAGGTGGAACTGCTGCGGGTGCTCCTGCCCAGGCCACTGGGGCGCCACGTGGTCGGGAGCGAGCTGGAAGGCGACCTCCTGGCCGTCCCCGTCCGGAGCGTGATCCAGTCGGATTCCTTCCGGACGATCTCCCAGCCGCTGAGCGCGGCGTAGAACGACGCGAGCCTCTCGATGTCCGGCGCGTCGAGCGCGACGAGTTCCAAGCGTCCTGTCACAGTCATGCCGCCCATCCTGCCCCCGCACTCCGACAAAAGCGGGGCGACAAGTCGATGTTCATGCCGAGCCGGTCATGGCGGATATCGGCGGCGTCCGGCTCGACTCGACGCAACAGATGTCGTGGAACCCTGCCTCCTCCAGCCACGCCCGGTAGGACTCCTCGCTGTGCACACCTCCGTCGCTGGTTCGCGTCATCAGACCCGCGGCATAGAGACTCACCGATCGCCTGGTGACCTGGCCCTGGGTCGGCGTCACGTCGATGACGGCGATCCGGCCCCCGTCCTGGATCGCGGGCCGCAGACGCCGCAAGAGCCGCCGGTTCGCGTGGCTGTCGAAGAGATGGCACAGGTTGCCGAGCAGGACGAGGTCGTAGGCCGCCGGGGGCAGCGGCGCCTCGAAGACGTCACCTGGGACATAGTCGAACTGGTCCGCGCAGCCGTTCGCGGCGACCGTGCGCCTGGTGGCGGCTAGGACAGGCTCCAGGTCGAGCGCCGTGACGCGGCATCGCGGGTCGCGCCGTGCGATGGCGAGGCTCCACGGCGCCGCGCCGGCGCCGACGTCGAGGATCCGCTCGGCGCCATGGAACAGGCGCGCTACCGCTTCCGCAGGGCCGGTGAGTAGGGCCGCCAGATAGGTGACCGTGTCGGGGTAGACGCGGGTCGCTCCCGCTGGTGTGTCGCACCTGAGCGGCGCTCTGCCGGAGCGCACGGCTTGTACCAGCAGGTCCGCGCTCGCCACGGCGCCGAGTACGGACAGCTCAGGCACGGCGGTCCGGAACCACCCTTCGCCACTGGACTCGACCAGCCCCATGCCCGCGAGCGCCTGGAGCAGGATCGCCGTGTTCCGCACGTCGGTGTGGCAGTCGCGGGCCACGTCTTCGGCGCGCGCGGGACCCGACTCAAGCGCGGTCAGCACGCCCAGCCGATGGGCCGCCGAGACGGCAGCCCCGGCGTGCAGCGCCTCCGCTGCCCACCAGAGCCGGTCTGTGACCGCGCCGCTGTCGCTCACGGCACCGTCCCCACGATGCCCGCTGTGCCGTCGACGGTGACGAGCTGGCCGTCGCGCAACGCCGACGTCCCGTTGCCGGTCGCGACGACGGCGGGGACGGCGTACTCGCGCGCGATGATCGCCGGGTGCGACAGGATTCCCCCGGTGTCGGTGACCAGCGCGCCGATGCTCGGGAAGAGCACTGACCACACCGGCGACGTGACTGGGCAGACCAGCACGTCGCCGGCGCGAATCTTGCCGAACTCCGCCTCGTTCCGGATCACCCGGACGGGGCCGGTGTAGCTGCCGGGGGACGCGGGGATGCCGGTGACCGTGCCGTCGGAGCCCGCCTGTCCGGTGGTGTCCGGACCGAAGATGCGGTCGATGGCCCAGAGGAAGCCCTCGTTCGCCAGGCGTGCTTCGGCGGGTAGCGAGCCGAATGGCGGCGGCGGTCCGGGGTCCTTGCCGTACGACGCTGGGCCGGGGTGGGCCAGCACCCAGGCGCGCTCGCCCTTTGCCCGGGTGACCACCTGGTGCCGCTCGGCACCGTCCACGAGCGCCGCCCGAGCGTCATCGGCTTCGAGCTGGAACACGTCGTCCCGCAGCTCCAGCTGCCTCCGGTCGGCAAGCCGGTTCCCGATCTCGAGTGCGGCGCGGCGCACGAGCGCCAGCGGCGCGCTGACGGTGAAGTACTCGTTGTCCTCGCGCACGGGGTAAGCCAGGGCCGCCCGGGCCAGCGCTCGGTCGAACCGCGCGCGGTCCTCTGCCGAGTCCAGCCGGTTGCGGGCGTCGGCGGCCAGCCGGTTCCGCCGGTCCGCGAGAGCCGCGGCAGTCGCGGGCGGGGTCGAATCCCGCCGCGAGCTGGTCGGCGACGAGGCCAAGCACGAGATCCGGTCGCTCGTCGAGATTCTGCTCGGCGACCTCGTAGCGCAGCGCCCGGCAGCCGTGCGTGCGCTGGAACTCGGTGAAGGCAGCGGCGAAGTGCTCGTCCTGTGCAAGGACGACGTCGACGACCGCTCGCTCGACGAGCCGCCCCTTGAGTGCGGGTCGTTCGCTGGCGAGAGCTGCGAGCCCGGCGAGGGCACGACTCGGCTCGGTCGATTTGTCGGACAGCCCGGTGAGCAGTTCGCAGGTGCGCGCATCGTCCCAGCCGAGCAGGTCCCGGCACGTGAACGCCAACTCGGCCAGGGTGATCTCGACGGCTCCGTGCAGCGTCATGTGCACGCGGATGCCGTGGTCGAGCAGTTCCAGAGCTTCGGTCAGGTGTGCGTCCAGCTCGGCGTCGGTCAACCCTGGATGGTCGACGTCGCGAAGGTCAGCGAGGCGACGGGTGAACTCTCCCTGCCACTCGTCGTACCACCGCCGCACCAGACGGCCGGGCACGTCTGCTTGCATGGCAGCCACGCACGCCTTGACCCGGCGCCGCAGTGACGGGACGAGCCGGAGCGCAAGCGGCATGAGCCGCGCGGGCGGCGCCGGGCGGTCCTTGCCGCCGAGCGGCACGACACGTATGTACTCCCAGCCGCCGATGTCACGCACGTCGATCATCTCGAACAGGAACCCCAGGTCGGCGCACACGCTGCGGAAGGCAGGAGTACGCGACCTGAGCGCCGCGCGGTTGAACGGCGTCCACGGCACCGGCGCGTGGCTGGCCTCGCGGGTCCAGTAGCCAGGTGGCGGCTCGACGGCCACCGGCACCGGCTCGACCGGCCGCTCGGGCACGGCGGTGGCCGGCCGGGCTTGGAGCACCACCACCTCGCCACCGGAGAGCACCCACTCGACGTCCTGCGGCTCGCTCTGGTGCTGCTCCACTCGCCGCGCCAGCGCCGCGACCGCTCGTGCGGCCCCGGCGTCGATCGCGGCCTCGGCGTCGGTTGTTCGCCGCGTCGCCGAATCACCGCGTACGACCCACTCGTCGGGGGAGACCGCACCTGACACCAGAGGCTCCCCCAGCCCACGGACGGCCTCGACCACGACACTGCCGCGGTCGCCGGTCACCGGATCCACGGTGAACGCGACCCCCGCAGCGGTGGCCGGGACCATCGGCTGCACGAGGATCGCCATCCGTGGCGCATTGCCGCCGGATTTCGTGCGGTACGACCGGACCGGCTCACCGAAGGCGGACGCCCAGCACTGCCGCACCGCGTCCAGAATCTGGTCCTCACCGGTTACGTCGAGAACCGTGGTGTACAGACCCGGCGTACGACGCCGACGCGAGGTCCTCCTCGGTGCAGGAGGACCGCACCGCCAGCGGCGTTCCTCGCCACCGCCGCACGGCCTCGCGCAGACCCGCCGCGATGTCCCAGGGAACGTCGACCGCGGCGACGGCCTCGGCAGAGGCGTTCGCTGGCAGACCCGCCTCAGCGAGCGCGCGGTCGAGCGCGCGGGTGATGAGAACCACGCCGTCCGGTACCGGGAAGCCGTCCCGGCGCAGCCGCGCGAGCGTGGCGGCCTTGCGACCTGCCGCGCGATGGTCCAGTGCGTCCCCAAGATCGAGGACGTAGGTCGTGGTCATGGTCATCTCAGGTACCTCCCGCAAGCTCGCTCCGAGCGTGGCGGGGAACGCCGGCGGCGCGGCATCGTGCGACCTACGTACTTCCGCGAGCCGGGGACAGGTGCTCGATGACGTACCGGGTCAAAGCGGTCCGGGAGCCGACACCGAGCCGCTGGTAGACGTGCTGCAGATGGGTGGTCACCGTGCGCTGGCTGATGAACAGCCGGTCGGCGATCTCGGGGTTGCTGAGCCCCTCCGCGACCAGTCGGGCGATCTCCGTCTCCCGGGCGCTCAGCTGGCCGGGCGAGCGGACCCGCCGGTTGGGGACGGGGCGGGCGCCGAGCCGGCGCAGCAACCGGCGGGCGCGATCGGCGACCGGCCGGGCTCCCATGCGGTCGAGCACATCGAGGTGCTCGGTCACGAGAGTCACGGCTTCGGTCGCGCTCGTCGTCCGATCCCTCTCCCGTTCCGATGACCTCCGCCCAGTCCACGCGGGCCACCGCGGCCTCGTACGGCATGGCGAGGGCGGCGAACCCGTCGGCGGCACGGGCGAACGCGGTTGCGGCGGCGTCGGGGCTGGCCAGCGACCCTCGCCACCAGACCGTCGAGCCAGGACGACACCGCCGCGGGATACGGCGCGCCGGGACCGTACCCGGCGGCCAGCAGCCTGCCGTCTCCCGCGCCCCTGCCAGATCGCCGGCCGCCACCTGCGCCTCACCCAGCACGCTCATGCAGAACGGTGGGACCGCGATCCCGACGGCGTTGATGGACCGTGCCGCACGCAGTGCGGCCGCGATCTCGCCGCGCCCGAGCAGCACCATGGCTTCACACACCTCACCGATGCCGAGCAGGTGCTGGTCGCTCGCGAATCCCTCGCGGTACGCCGACCGGGCCTCGCGCAGGCACGCCGTGGCCTCGGGGAACTGGCCACGACGCGTGTGCACCAGGGCACCGACACTCAGTGCCGCGGCCACCCCCCGACGCATGCCGACCCGGTGGCCCAGCGCCAGCATGTCGTCAGCGCCCGTCAGCGCCGCGTCCAGGGCGCCTGCCAGGAAGTCCGCGTGCGCGAGACAGATCCCGTCGAGGATCTCCAGCGCCGGGACACCGGCCTCCCGGGCTAGTTGCCGCCCCTCTGAAGCCAGCTGTCGAGCGGCCGTGAGGTCGCCCCAGCCAAGCGCGTTGCAGTAGGCGGGTCGATGTGCAAACTCCAGCAGAAGGACCGAGTTCTCTTCCCGCGCCAGTTTCATCGCGATGTCCATGGCACGCTCTGCGCCGCCGTGGTCACCCGAACGCAGGCAGAGATCCGCACGGCCCAGGTTCGCGAAGGCGGTTGCCTGCCGGGAGCCTGTAGCGCGCGCGAGCCGATCGAGCGTGTCGATCTGAGCGCGAAGATCGGCGAGGCGTCCCCGCCGCGCGAGCATCATCGCCCGGGTCTGGGCAACGGCCAGGTGCTCCGGCCCGGTCGGCACGCTCGACAGCGCGGCCGTCGCCTCATCGAGGTGGGTCTCCGACTCCGCCAGGTGGCCGGTGTCCCACTCGACGATCGCCAAGCGGCGCAGCTGGCGGGCGGCATCGACGGCGCGGCCGTCGGCCGCGGAGTCCTCGGCAGCCTCTCGCCATGCCGCGATGGCTGCGTCGCCACGCCCCGCCAGCTCCAGTGCCTCTGCTCGCTGCTCCTGCAGCCGAGGCAGCAGCTCTTCCCGACCCAGGCGGCGGGCGAGCCCGATCGCAGCCTCGGCATGATCGGCGGCCTCCTCACCGGCCTTGCTGTCCAGCGCCCCCTCGAGCGCGGCGACGAGTACGTCGAACGCCGTTCTGGCATCGACCTCCGCGCCGGCTCCACGGACGTGGTGGGCCAGCCGACCGACATCGCCTGGGTCGAGCTGCCCCAGCGCCGACGCGATCGCCGCGTGCGTGCGGGTCCGAGCGACCGCCGGCAGGTCGCCGTAGGCAACCTCGGTGAGAAGCGGGTGCGTCACCTGATAGCGCACGCCGGCGTCGCCGAGATCCTCCGTCAGCAGCCCGGCGCCCCGCAGCCGCATGAGGCAGCGCAGCAGCTCAGGCCTATCCGGGCTGAGCGCTGAGATCAGGTCATGCCGGATCGCGCCGCCGGCAACCGCGATGGTGTCGAAGACCGCCCGCTCGCCCGGGTCCAGCGCGTCGAGCCGGGAACGCAGCAGCCCGACCACCTCCGGCGGAATGTCCTCGACCGTGTCCTGCCCGAGGACCCACCGCCCGCCGCTGCGGAACAGCCGGCCGGAGTCGAGCAGCATCATCACCAGCGCACGGACGAAGAGCGGGAGGCCCCGCGTCCGCTCGACCAGCAGGCCGGTAAGCGTGGAAGGAGGGTCATCGGCGAGCAGCCCTCGCGCGAGGGCCGCGACACCCGCCGTATCGAGAACCCCGATCTCCACTTCGGTGAGCAGCCCCGACCGGCGCAGCGACGACAGCAGCCATCAAGCTCGCCACCGGACTCGCCGGCGCGGCGCGTGATCAGGGCAAGAAACCGGCAGTCCGTCAGGCCGCGTACCACGTAGTGCAGCACTGCCAGGGAGGCTGGGTCCGCCCACTGGAGGTCATCGACGACGAGAAGTACGGGCTGCTGTCGCGTCAGCCGGTCGAGCAGCCGGCACACCGCCTCGAACAGCCGCATGCGCTCCATGCCCGCGTCACCCAGCGGTGCCGGCACCGGAAGGTGGAGGCCGTCGAAGAGCCGGCCGAGGTCAGGCAGGCCCTCGACCAACCTGGTTCGCGCGCCCGCCTCCACGGTGCGGACAAGGGGCCGGAGCGCCTCGACGACGACGCCGAAATGCAGGTCGGTGTGCAGCGGCGAGGCCACCGCGTGCAGGGTCAGGAAGCCGCGCGCCCTGGCGAGTGCCATGCCCTCCTCGGTCAGCCGTGACTTTCCGACTCCGGCCTCGCCGACCAGCGCCACGACCCCCGCCTCACCGCCGGCGGCAGCGTCGAGAGCGAGCGCGAGTCGCCCCATCTCAGCGTCGCGCCCCACGAGCGGAACAAGCTGTGACCGCACGAGAGAAAGGCCCCCTTCCCGCGCCGATCATGCGCCGGTACCGCCTGCCAGTCCAGGTGTCGGATCGTCGCGGAAGCGCCATCATTAATGCGCCGTGACCGAAGGGAGCATGTCGATGGGCGAACCAGTAACTCAGATCGATGAACGGTTCAGCGACCCGGACGCCGCTGCCACCCAGTGGGACGAGACCCGCCGGGTACTCGAAACCGCCGGGCTGTTCTGGATCTCCACAGTCCGGGCTGATGGACGGCCGCATGTGACGCCGCTCGTTGCTGTCTGGCTCGACGGAGCCATCTACTTCTGCACCGGCGCCACCGAACAGAAAGCCGTCAATCTACGTGGCAACCCGCATGTGGTCCTGACGACTGGCAGTAATCGCTGGGACGCCGGACTGGATGTGACGGTCGAGGGTGACGCAGTCCAGATCACCGACGATGCAGTGCTGCAACGCCTCGCCACCGCTTGGGCCAGCAAATGGGACGGGCGATGGCACTTCCAGGCGCAGGACGGCAGGTTCCGCCACGAGGACGGCGGTGAAGCCCTCGTCTTCAAAGTCGCACCCGCCAAGATCCTTGCCTTCGGGAAAGGAACTTTCAGTCACACCCGCCACCGATTCTGACCTCGCTGTGCGACGCCGTGCGAGTGCTCGCCTGACAAATGCCGTTGGCGCAGTTCGGGAGGGCGCCTAGCCTCGGCGACCATGGACATCGTTGCGCACAACCGGGCCGCCTGGGACCGGGAGGTGGACGCCGGCAACGAATGGACCCTGCCGGTCGGACCGGATGTGATCCAACGGGCCCGAGCCGGAGACTGGTCGGTAGTGCTCATCGGGCACGAGCCTGTCGCGCGCGACTGGTTCCCGGCGTCGCTGGCCGGCCTTGACGTGCTCTGCCTGGCCTCCGGCGGAGGCCAGCAGGGGCCCACGCTGGCCGCCGCCGGTGCCAACGTCACGGTGTTGGACAACTCGCCCCGGCAGCTCTCCCGCGACGACGAGGTGGCCGAACGGGACGGGCTCACCCTGCGGACGGTGCTGGGCGACATGAGGGACCTGAGCGGGTTCGCCGACGGAACCTTCGACCTCGTCTTCCACCCTGTGTCGAACCTGTTCGTGCCCGATGTGACCTCGATCTGGCGGGAATGCTTCCGCGTACTACGCCCCGGCGGGGCCTTGCTGGCCGGATTCCTCAACCCCCACCTGTACCTGTTCGACCGGGACGTCATGGAGAGCAGTGGCCAGCTCGTCGTCCGGCACAAGCTCCCGTACGCCGATGTGACGCATCTGAGCGAGGAGGAGCGAGTGGCCTCCTTCGGCGCCGACGCGCCCCTGGAGTGGAGCCACAGCCTCACCGACCAGATCGGGGGTCAGCTCGCGGCCGGGTTCGTACTGACTGGCTTCGCCGAGGCGCCGCATCACGCCGACGCCACGGCCGAGTACATGCCCGGGTACATCGCTACCCGAGCGTTCAAGCAGCGGCGCTGACAGGTCACCCGTCCACGAGCAGCGCTCGTACGCCCGCGGCGTCCTCGGTGTGTAGTGCCGCGGCGGCCACGGACGAGGCCCGGCGAAGGTCTAGTCCGCGGACCGTCTCCTTGATCGCGGGTACCGCACGTGGCGCGACGCTGAGTTCCCGCACCCCGAGCCCGGCCAGCAGCCCCGTGGCCGTTTCGTCGGCCGCCATCTCGCCGCACACCGCGACCAGCGCGCGGTCGCCGGCGCCCCGGCAGACGAAGTCGATCAGCCTCAGTACGCCCGGGTCGAATCCGTCGGCTAGGGGCGCCACGGCGTGGTTTCCGCGCTCGGCCGCCAGCGTGTACTGGGTCAGGTCGTTCGTCCCGATGCTGAAGAAGTCCACGTAGGGCGCGAGGGCCGCTGCCTTGAGGGCAGCCGCCGGCACCTCGACCATGATCCCGACCTGCAAGCCGGCGGGCTCTCCTGATCCGGCCAGCTTGATCGCGTCCTCCAGCATGCGGCGGGCCCGTACGACCTCGTCAACGGTGGTCACCATCGGGAACATGAGGTTGACAGGTACGTCGTGCGCCACCCGCACCATCGCGAGCAACTGGTCGCCGAGAAGCGCGGGGTTGGCGAGGGAGAGCCGGATGCCGCGGACACCGAGGAACGGGTTGGCCTCGGCCGCCGACGGTAGGTAGCTCAGCGGCTTGTCACCGCCGACATCCAGGGTGCGCAGCGTGATCCGCCGGCCGTCGAGCGCGTCGGCGATCTGCCGGTAGATCGCCTCCTGCTCGTCCACGTCCGGGGGTGAGGTGCGGTCGAGGAACAGGAACTCGGTGCGGACGAGGCCAGCCAGATCCGCTCCGCAGTCGGCGGCAGCATGCGCGTCCTCGACGGAGCCGAGGTTGGCCCCTACCTCGATCGTGATGCCGTCGCGGGTCACAGCGGGCGCGGAGGCGCGCGAGCTGGCCTGTTCCTGCCGGCGCGCCAGCTCGGCGGCGCGCCGGCGGAAGGCGACGAGAACAGCTTTGGAGGGATCGACGACCACCTCGCCGGTGGTCCCGTCGAGGGCGACAAACGTGCCGTCGGCGACATCGAGCACCGATGCGCCAGCGCCCACGACGGCGGGGATACCGCGCGCCCGAGCGAGGATCGCGCCGTGCGAGGTGGGGCTGCCGAAGGCGAGCAGGACGCCGGCGACCCGGTCGCGGTCCAGGTCGGCGGCCTCGGCCGGCGTGAGATCGGCGGCGATCAGCACACCGGTGCCGCGGGGAACCGCGCTGCCTACCCCGAGCAGCACGCGCAGGACCTGGTCGCCGACCGCGCGGATGTCGGCGGCGCGGCCCTGAAGGTAGGGATCGGGGAGCGCCGCGAGCTGACCCGCGATCCGGGTGACGGTGGCTGACCACGCCGGTGCGGCGGCCTGGCCTCCGTCGACCCGCGATCGGACGTCGTCCAGGAGGTCTGGGTCGTCGAGCAGCAGCAGGTGGGCGTCGAAGATGGCGGCGTCATCGCCACCAGCGTCGCGGGCGGTACGGGCCCGGACGCGCTGCACGTCACGCCGCACAGCCGCCAGCGCTTCACGGAGCCGACGCCACTCGGCGGCTGCGCCTCTTGATGGGACGTCGGGAATCTCGACTGGAGCGACGCGCATGGACCAGGCCGGACCGATGCCGATTCCCGGAGACGCGGGCAACGGTGACGCCGAAGCCGACAGTGCGGCGGCGGCCGGGGCAACGGACGGGCTCTCCGGGTCTGTCTCGTCGAAGTTGCGGGAGGCCAGGGCAAGCACGTGATCCAGCGCCTCGCGCGCCTGTGCCCCCGCCACCCGGACTTCGACTTCCTGCCCGCACAGCGCACCGAGGGTCGCCACGCGGGACAGGCTGGACGCCGGTACCCAGGCCGATCCGGTGCTGCGATTCCTCACGTCTACCTGCGCGTCGAACCCCCGCACCTGCGCAACCAGGCGCGCTGCCGGCCGGGCGTGCAGCCCGTGCGCGTTCGTCACGGTGAACGAGCCGGTGTGCTCGGCGCCCGCGGGAGCACCGTCGGCGGCGGCGACGGGCGTCGGTGACCTGAAATGGGACTGCTTGCCGGCCAGCGCGGCCGCGGCTTCCGCGGCCACCTCGTCTCGGCCACCTCCGGTGGCGGCGGCGACCGCAGCGACGACGAGACCCTCGACAAGTGGCGCGGGGCAGAGCACAACCTGTTCCCGCACTGCGTCATCGAGGAGGTCGAGCGCGAGTTCGGCCGAGAGCATGGCGCTGCCCAGGTCCATGAGGACCACGACGCCTTCACCATTGTCGGCAGCGAGAATGGCTTCCATAATCTGCACGGCGTCGGTGCCGAACCTGGTCTCGTCCAGCCCGGCAGCGACCTCGATGCGTACCTGCCGGCCGTGGACCATCTCCTCGGCGAGTGCGACAGCGGCACGCGCGAGGGCGCGGCTATGGGAAACGACGACGATGCCGACCATGAGACGTCCCCTCATCTTCCGGCCGTGGCCAGCGACGACGCAGCAGCGATGACAAGCAGCGCGGCGGACGTGGCGCCCGGATCTTGATGGCCCACACTGCGTTCGCCGAGATAGCTCGCCCGCCCCTTCCGCGCCAGCATCGGGATCGTCGCGTCCCGGCCCGTCTCGGCGGCCGCGACGGCCGCCCGCAGTGCCGAGCCCAGCGGCGCCCCACCGGCCAGCGCCACGTCCAGCGCATCGACGGAGGGGGCCAGCGCGTCGTACATAGTCTTGTCGCCGGCCTCAGCCTTGCCGCGGGTGACCACACCGTCCAGCCCGGCCCGCAGCGCCTTGGCGAACCCGTCGACGTTGAGCGATCCGACATCGCCTGCCGCAATCGACATCCGGAGGAACAACGTCCCGTACAGGGGCCCGCTGGCGCCACCGGTCGTGCTGACCAGCTTCATCCCGACCAGCTTGAGCAGTGCCGCCGGGCTGTCGGGGAGTTCGTCCTCAAGGGCCGCCACCACTGCGCTCATGCCGCGGTCCATGTTGATGCCGTGGTCCGCGTCCCCGATCGCGGCGTCGAGGTGCGTGAGCTGGTCCTTGTTCACCGAGACGAGCCTGGCGAATTCGCGGATCCACGCCGCCAGCGCCTCGACACCCACGTCGTTGTTCATGCGAATCAGACTCCCCATCGCAGAGCCGGGGTCCGCACCGGGGCGTCCCAGAGTCGCAGCAGGTCCTCGTCCACCTTGAGCAGTGTGACCGAGCAGCCGGCCATGTCCAGGCTCGTGATGTACGACCCGACGAGCGACCGCGCGACACTCACGCCGGCCTTCTCAAGGATCGTGGCGACCTCGTTGTAGATGACGTACAGCTCGATCAGCGGCGTCGCGCCCATCCCGTTGACGAAGGCGATGGCGCCGTCGTCGCCGGTGAAGTCGAGGTCGCTCAGGATGGGGTCGACGATTCGCTCGGCTATCTCGCGGGCCGTGGCGAGCGGTACCCGGTGCCGTCCCGGCTCGCCGTGGATGCCGATACCGATCTCCATCTCGTCCTCGGGCAGCTCGAACGTCGGCTGGCCCGCGGCGGGCACGGTGCACGACGTGAGAGCAACCCCCATGCTGCGCCCCCCGCGTTGACCTTCCGGGCGACGCCGGCGACCTCGGAGAGACTGCGACCCTGCTCCGCCGCCGCTCCCGCGATCTTCTCCACCAGCACAGTCACGCCGACGCCGCGCCGCCCGGCTGTGTAGAGGCTGTCCTGGACCGCGACATCGTCGTCGGTGACGACCGACGTGACCTCGACGCCGGTCTCGGCTGCGGCGAGTTCGGCGGCCATCTCGAAGTTCATCACGTCGCCGGTGTAGTTCTTCACGATGTGCAGCACTCCGGCGCCGCCGTCGACGGTCTTCGTGGCCTCGAGCATCTGGTCGGGCACGGGTGAGGTGAAGACCTCGCCCGCGCACGCCGCGTCCAGCATGCCGAGGCCGACGAAGCCGCCGTGCAGTGGCTCGTGGCCCGAACCACCGCCGGAGATCAGGGCGACCTTGCCACGAACGGGCACGTCGCCTCGGTAGATGATCTTGTTCTGGTGGTCGACGCGAAGCTCCGGGTGCGCCGCCGCGATGCCGCGAAGAGCGTCGGTGACAACGTCTGCTGGATCGTTGATGAGTTTCTTCATTGGTAGCTCCTCAGGTCTTCGCGGTGTCAGTTCGTGCGGGCTTCGGCGGGGGCGGGGGTCGTCGTCGCGGCGACAGCGGCGGCATCGGCGGCGGTGCGGGAGATCGCGCCGTACGCCAGCGCGGCGACGGCTCCGGCCAACAGCTCGGCGGTGAGGTACACCGGCAGCTGTCCCCATTCGACGGTTCCGCCGGCGAGCTGCTGGACCAGCATCGGGCCGAAGGTACGCGCGGGGTTGATCGACGCGCCGGTGGCCGGCGCGACCGGGATGATCGCGGCGAAGACCACGAGGCCGATCGCGACGCCGGCGAAACCAGCGCTCGCCTTGCGGTGGATCACGCCGAAGACCGTGAACACGAGGATGAACGTACCCACGAACTCCGCCACGAAGGCCTGCCCGGCACCCACTGGCTCGGCGTACGCGGCGACGCCCAACCCGACGTCGCTCGCCTTCTGGCCCAGCACCCCGAGGATCGCGGCGGCGCCGATCACGGCGCCGGTCAGCTGCGCTCCGAGGTAGGCCGGAACTTGGGACCACGGGAACTTGCCCGTGACGGCCAGGCCGAGCGTGACCGCCGGGTTGATGTGGTTGCCGGAGATGTGGCCGAGGGCGTAGACGGTCGCGACGACGATCGTGCCGAAGGCGAACGAGATCACCCCGAGGTCAGCCATGGTGAACGGCGCGTCGCCGTTCACCATGAGCGTCGCCGGGACCGAACCGACGCCGACGAACACCAGGAACGCCGTCCCGATGACCTCGGCCGCGAGCTTCTGAGCCAACCTGGGCTCGTCCATGGAAACCTCCTGGGTTCCGCCGTCCGGGTGCCGCCGGCTAGGCAGGCGGCACCCGTCTGAACGTCATTCGACAATGTCGAATCTCACACGGCAAATTACGCCCTCGGTTTGCCATAGACAAGTAGCGTGCGGGAAAATGTCGTGGCTGGGACGCGGCGACTAGGGCGAGATGGGGCAAAGCGGATGATCCAGTCGGTTGACCGCGCGGTGCGCATCCTGACGGTGCTCCAAGGTGCCCGCCGGATGAGCCTGGGTGAGATCGCCGCCGCACTGGGCCTGCCACCGTCCACCGTGCACGGCATCATCCGCACACTCCTGGCGCATGGCATGGTGCAGCAGGAGCGGGACTCGCTCCGCTACCGGCTGGGGCCGGCGACGCTGCGGCTCGGCAACGTCTACCTCGACACCCTCGAGCTGCGCTCCCGCGTCACCACCTGGGCCGAGGAACTCTCCCGCCGCACCGGTTTCGCCGTTCGTACCGGAGTCCTACTCCTCGGCGACGTCGTCGTCGTCCACCACGAGCCCCGCCCGGACGGCACGCGCCAGATGCCCGAGGTCGGCATCGTGATCCCGGCGCACGCGTGTGCGCTGGGAAAGGCGCTGCTCGCGTACGACGCCGAGGCGTGCGCACAGGTACTCGCCGGCCCCCGGCGCAGCATGACCGGAGAGACAGTCACCGAAAGGTCCGCACTGCAGAGCCAACTGAACGAGGTGCGGGCCAGCGGCATCGCAACCGAGGCCGAAGAGGCAGTGCTCGGGGAGTGCGGGGCGGCGTCCCCGCTGGTCGATGCCAGCGGGGAGGTGGCCGGGGCGATCGGGCTCGTCGTCCCCAGTGGAGAGTGGCCGCTGGAACCGGGTGCGCTGGATGCGCTGCGGACCACCGCCCGTGCGGTCTCCCGCGAACTCGGCGCACCGACCTGGCCGCCCCTGGCTGCGCCCCAGCCGCCGGCCGCCTCCGCCTGAGAAGATCGCGAGCGGGCAAGACATCGCCGACCCGGGGGGCAAACTGATGGAGACCATCGACGAGGTCATCGAGCGCATGCGAGTGATCCAGGCATCCCTGGATCCGCGCGACGGCGTCGGCCAGTTCAACTGGGTGTACCAGCGGGTGAGCGAGGCGGTCCGCGACCATCTCGCCGCAGGCTTCTTCCACGACCCGCACTTCGTGGAGCACTTCGACGTTGTCTTCGCCGGGCGCTACTTCGCGGCCGTCGACGCCGACGCGGCGGGGCAACCGCTCGATCCAGCGTGGCGGCCGGTGTTCAAACGCCGTGCTGACACTCGCATCCGGCCGATCCAGTTCGCCGTCGCGGGCATGAACACGCACATCAATCATGACCTCTCGCTCGCAGTGGTCGAGACCTGCCTCGCAGAGGACACTCACCCGCAGGCCGGTGACATCCCGGCCGACTACCGCAAGGTGAACGACATCATCGAGGAGGTGGAGGCCGAGATCCGCAAGTCACTGCTGAGCGATCTCGAACAACTCGGCGAGGCCGCGGAGCCGCTGATCCACCTGATGAGCAGTTGGAGCATCGCTCAGGCGCGCGAAGCTGCCTGGATCAGGACGCAGGTGCTCTGGGTGCTGCGCGAGGATCCATGGCTCTTCCAGCGGAGCGTCGACACGACGGCGCGCGCAGCGGGCATGACCAGCCGCCATCTGCTGACCCCCGTCGTCGGCATCCCTCTTCCGGTGGAGGCCCCCATGTCTGAGACTCCTACCGCACAGCACTAGGGATCTCTACGGCGATCTCGCTGCCTAGCCGGGACTTCGCGAGCATGCCGAGGTCGTCACCGCTCCAGAAGCGACCGGGGTCGTACCAGTTCGGCCGGTGCCCGCCACGGAGCAGGCCCATCTCCTCATAGGTGATGGCGACGACCTCCGCGCAGTAGGCGGTCGCCAGGCCGGTGTCCTGGCCCTCGCGCTTCGTGAACGGCGCCCGCCCGCGTATCCACCTGCCAGCAAGCCGCGCCGTGGAGGGGAACGGCGTGCCGTCCAGGCGCGCGATGGTGCGCAGGACAGCGTCCTCCATCTCGCGGCTGGCCGGTGGGTCGAGCTGGCGAAGCCACGCCCGCTGGCCGTACCTGTTGGCCCAGACGAGGACCGCCGCGCGCAGATCGTGCAGCTGGACCCCGCGCTGATGGGTACCCGACCACAGATCGGGCAGGGATCGTCCGAGTTCGGCGTGCCACATCAGCGGAGGCATGTCATCGATGACGACGGACATGCCGACGTGGTTGACCGGGCTGTTCGTCGTCATCTGGATGGCGCGGTCGGCGACCGTGCGCCCGCGGAAGAGCCACACATCGCCGGTACGTGTCACGTCGAGGGCTTCGTCGAGGCTTATATGCGTGCCGGACACGGTCGTAGCCTAGGCACATGCGGTGGTGGAAGGTACTGGGTCTGGCCGGTTTCGCGGGTGTTGTGGCAACCGGGGTGGTGATCACCCGGGCAGAACGGCGCCGGCGCGCGTATACGCCGGAAGAGATCCGGGCGCGGCTGCACGGCCGCCTCGCCGAAGCGTCAGGCACCGATCCAGCCAGCCGGTGAGCGGGGCGCACGCTTGCGGCCGGGCGGTGGCGGGCCGCGCCCGTTGACCAGGAGCGACCCGCCGCCGGGAGTTAGTGCGCCTCGATGCAGAAGCCGACATCGTCGGTTGATGTGCGCCCGACTCCGCCGCTGTTGAGGATCGTGCGGTCGGTGACCGACAGGTGCAGGACGTACCCGCCGGGGGTCGCCGGCATGCCGGTGTCGACCGTCACTGGTGCCGCGGTGACCGGCAGCGTCCCCGAGGACGGCACCGGGCTATGCGGGTAGCCAGCGGGCAGGACACCCAGGCTGTACCCGCTGAGGTGGTCGTCGGTCGCCGTCACCGTGGCCTGCACCGGCGTGCCCTGATGCAGGAACGGCGAGCTGGTGAGCGTGAGGTCGGCCACCGGCGCGGTGTTGTCGAGCTGGACCCAGACGTGGTTGGACTGGGCGAGGAGGCCGCCGCCCAGATCGACGGTGAACCACACCTCGTACCGGCCGTCGGTGAGCCCGCCGGTCTGCCACCGGCCGAGCACGAAGCCCTCCACGAACGTCTGGTCGCCGCCGGGCCCGTTGATCGTGAGGTCCTCGCGGTAGGTGTACTGGTGCGTCGCCGGGTCGGCGATCTGGCTGGACGACGTTTGCGTCCAGGTGAAGCCGGAGTACGTGCTGAGCACCACCGGGAACGTGTTGTCGATGTCGTGGGCGGTACCCACTGGCTCGCTCTCGTGGCGGTAGTGCAACCCGTACGTGAGCGGAGCCGCGCCGGCGCTGAGGTCCGGCGGGTTGGAGATGTGGCCGGCGAGTACCACCTGGCCACCGAACGGGCTGTTCGAGGCGGTGAAGCCGGCGGTGACGGCGGGGCCGTCGGCGTAGCCCAGCGGGTCGATCTGGCTGACCCCCATGCCGCCGACCACGCTGAGGAACGGCACCTGGCCGGTCACCGGGTCGCCGACCGGCAGCTGGATGCGCGCCTCGACCGCGTTACCCCACTGCGGCGCGGCGAACGGGTTAGTGGGCGGGGTGTTCCACGACAGCACGGCCCGGATCCGGGCAGTGTGCGCCCCGCCGCACGGGCGGCGGTGCGGCGCCGGGTTGATCGGGAGGAACACCGCGAAGGTGAGGCCGCCCGGTGGGATCGGTTCGTCGTGAACCCGCACGACGGCCGTGCCGAGGAACTCGTCCAGGCTGCCGTTGTCGTCCCAGTCGGCCCAGAACGACACGTACTCGAGGCTGCCCGCGGTGCACAGGCCGCCGCCGTACCCGGTTGGCTGCTTGACGGTGACCACGCCGACCAGGGCGCTCAGGTCGGGGTGCAAGCCGACGCAGTGCAACTCTTCGTAGGAGGTGTCGCCGTCAAGGTCGAGGTACTTGCTGAGGGACGCGCCGACGTCGATCTTGCTGAGCACCGATTCGGGCAGGACGGTCGAGAGCGTCTCCGGCAGATTGGCGGCGACCCCGGCATCGGCCACCAGCGCCTGCTTCACCTTGGACAGTTGTGGCGCCAACCACCGGTGCGCCGGCACGGCGTCGCCGTACTCGCCGAGCAACCGGTCTGCGCCCAGCTGCTGCAGCGGCTTGGCGATCACGGCGTCGGTGTCGACCAGTTCGGCCAGCGGCGGCGGGATCTTGGTTTCCAGGCGGCGCAGCAGGTCCAGGAAGATCAGCGGGCGCGGCTTGGGCTGTACGTGCTCGTCAAGGACGTTGCCCCAGGTGATCGGCGGGTTCGGGTTCCCGGCCGGGGGCACCACGTTGTACTGCAGGACCGCGCGGACTGCCACCGGCCGGGCGAAGAAGCAGGCTACCTGGCGGCGGGTAAGGGTCAGCGAAGCCACATAGGACAGTGGCTTTGGGCCCGGTATGTCATGGACGGCGATGCTGGCGACGCCGAGGTCCTCGCCCGGATCGCTGAAGTCGCCGTCGTCGTTCCAGTCCGCGAAGAAGCGGACGTACTCGCGGGCGCCAGGCCCGTCACACAGGTTCCCTCCGTAGCCCTGCTCGCGCTTGATGTTGACGATCGCGTAGAGGGTCGCCTGCTCTGGTTCCAGCCCGAGACAGGTCACCTCCTCGTAATCGGTGGCGCCTGCCAGCTGCAGCACGTCGTCCAGCCAACCTGGCTTGGTCACCAGCAGCTGCCCCAGCTCAGCCCTGGTGCGAATCTCCAGTTCACGCCCGTCGTTCCCCCGGCCCTCGGCCATCACTTCTCCCCCTCCGTGACCCGCGGCGCCCGGCGGCGTCTTCTCGCGGTAGCTGAGAAGGGACATGACGTGGGACCCAGATACGCGCCCGCACGCTGCGTCCGCGCCTGTTCCCGTCACGTTCGCGACAGCGGCTGATCCCGGCGACCACTGATATAGATCCGAACTCTGATGGGACGGATATCCTTCGTGGCGGCTCGTAGAGGGTTGACATCTCAATGAGGTCAGGCTAGACATCCGATGAATCATTTCTAGCGCAGCCGCAGCACAGACCAGCCGACCTCGACGAGAGGACTGGTTCCATGCCTCGCTCCCGGCACGCCGCCCTGGCCTGCTCGCTCGCTCTCACCGCCGCCACCGTCCTACTACCCGGCGCTCATGCCGTCGCCGCGCCGGCCGCGATCGTGCACGTGGCGCCGGACGGCGACGATGCCAACCCCGGCACCGAGGCCCAGCCGGTCCGGACCCTTACCCGGGCTCGTGACCTCGTGCGCGGCCGGAACCAGGGCATGACGGGGGACCTGACCGTGCGGCTGGCCGGCGGCACCTACCGGCTGCCACCCCGCTCCGCCTGGACGGGCGCGACTCCGGAACCAATGGCTACAGCGTCAACTGGGAGGCCGCGCCGGGCACCCGGCCGGTGATCAGCGGCGGTGTCCGGGTGACCGGATGGCGGCTGGTTGACGCGCGGCGCAACGTCTGGTCGGCGCAGGCACCGTCCACACTGGTCAACACCCGGCAGCTCTACGTCGACGGGGTGCGCGCCCAGCGGGCCCGTGGCCCAGCCCCGGCGACGCTCACCTCCACCGCCACCGGGTACACGGCGTCATCGAACGCCATGGCCTCCTGGCGGAATCCCGCCGACGTCGAGTTCGTCTACACCGGCGGCGACACGCTCTGGTCGGCGAAGTCGTACGGGCTGGGTGGCTGGACGGAGCCGCGCTGCCCGGTCGGCTCCATCAGCGGCGTCACGATCACGATGGCCCAGCCGTGCTGGGACAACTCCACCAAGCGGCCGGTCGACCCCAATCACCCGACGCGGTCGCTGCACGAGGTGGGCCGGCCAGACCTCTACAACAAGACGGCAGCCGGCCTATCTGGAGAACGCCTACGAGCTGCTCGACCAGCCCGGCGAGTGGTACCTCGACCGGTCGGCGAAGACCATCAACTACATCCCGCGCACCGGCCAGGACCTCACCACGGCACAGGTCGAGGCGCCCGTCCTGGAGCACCTGGTGCAGGGCTGGGGTTCGGCGTCCGACCCGCTGCACCACGTCACCTTCCGTGGACTGCAGTTCTCCTACGCGACCTGGCTGCGTCCCAGCACCGGCGAGGGCCTGTCAGAGATCCAGGCCACCTACTCCATCACCGGCACGGACGGTTACAAGACGCAGGGCCTGTGCCAGCAGTACTCCGGCGGGACGTGCCCGTTCGGCGCGTGGACCAAGACGCCCGGCAACGTCTCGTTCCGGTACGCCCAGCACATCCGCTTCCTCGACGGCGCGTTCGTCCACCTCGGCGGCGCCGGGCTGGACCTGGACGACGGAGCACAGCAGATCACCGTGACGGGCAACGTCTTCACCGACATCTCCGGCACCGGCGTGCACATCGGCGACGTGGACAAGCCACAGGCGACCGGAGCGCACGTCACGTCCGGTGTCACGGTGCGGAACAACCATCTCCACGCGCTACCCGTCGAGTACCACGGCGGTGTGGCCATCTTCAACGGCTACACCCGGGACACGGTGATCAGCAACAACCAGATCGACCACACCGCCTACACCGGGATCTCCACCGGCTGGGGCGGCTGGCTCGACAAGGTCCAGAAGCCCGGCGTGCCGAACCTCAGCGCCAACAACCGGATCTCGGACAACCTCATCTTCGACCACATGATGGTGCTCTCCGACGGAGCCGGGATCTACAACAACGGCGTGGCCGGTCCGGCGCTCTCCGGCGGGCTCCGCCTCATCGACAACGTGATCCGCGACCAGCGCGGCCCTGGACACGCCATCTACCTGGACAACGGGTCGTACGGCATCACCGCCAACGGCAACGTCATGGTGGGCAACGCGCACGACTGGGCCGCACTGCGCAGGAACTATGCCGCGGGCGACGGCTCGTACTCACCCATGGACATCCGCGACAACTACTGGCAGCAGGGAGACCCGGACCGGACCGTGCCGGGTGCCTCGATCCGCCGCAACCGGATCACCGCGACGGTGCGCGACGCGCCAGCGTCCATCGTGGACTCCAGCGGCCTGCAACCGGCCTACCGCGACATCCTGTCGTGGCGGTTCGGCGCACCCGCCGCGCCGGAACCTCCGGAACGGGTGGCGGCATTCGCAGGCGACCGGTTCGCCTATGTGTCGTGGCTGGAACCGGTCGTGGACGGAGGTTCGGACGTCGCCTCGTACACGGTCGCCGCATCCACCGGCCAGCAGGTCACCGTCCTCGCCAAGGACTTCCGCCGCGCCGGGTACGTGAAGGTCTCCGGACTCGGCAACGGTGCCCCCGTCACGTTCACGGTCACGGCCAGCAACGCCAACGGCACCGGCCCGGTCTCCCTCCGGTCGGCCCCCGTCACCCCGACGGCGTCGAGCCCCACCCGGCCCGGGGCGCCCAACGCGCTGGTCGTGCACCCAGGCGACGGCGCGGTCGCGGTCCTGTTCGCACCGCCGGCCACGGATGGCGGTAGCCCGGTCACGGCGTACCAGGTCCGGGTTACCAGTGGCGGCGTCGAGCGGACCGTGACCGGCCGGCTGGTGCTCCTCCGGAAGACGAACGTGCCGGTGGTCCTCGGCGGGCTGACCAACGGTCAGAGCTACGTGGTGGAGGTGAGGGCGGAGAACGTGGCCGGACCCGGGCCGGCCGCACAGTCCTCGCCGGTCGTACCCAGAAACTAGGCAGCGTTTCCTCCGAGGACGCCCCCCACACGGCAACAGAGGTCCGAACAGGACTGTCAGCGGCCTAGTGCTGGCTCGCTGATCTCACCACAACCCCGAAAGCCCTCTACTCGTTACGACCGGCTGGCCGGCGAGAAGCAGGGGCCGGCCGGCACGGCCGTCAGCCCCTCGCGCCGCCTCGCCCTCCCCGAACCGGACTGTTCCGGAAGTGGCGCCCAAACCGGACGGCCGATGCAGCCATTTCCCCGACAGTTCATGGCCCCAGGCGCGGGTACTCGCGCACGCCTCGCCGCTGCCGAACCGCTACCAGCTGCCTTCCTGGTTGCAGATGCGGATCAGAATCCATGATCCCTTCGGATCTGCGTCTCGGATAGGGCATTCTGTCCGTGGACACGGAAACAGACGTGTGGGGTGGGCGGTGACGGTGTTCCGGCTCAGCGCGGCCGCCGACGTGCTCGGCGTCAGCGCGGACACGGTGCGCCGCTGGGCCGACGCCGGCCGGACGCGTGGTCGAGAAGCCCACCGATACCGGTGGCGCCCAGGGGAGGAACCACTCGTGAGAGTTCGATGGATACGCGTCACCCTGGCCGGGCTGACCGCTGCGGCGACGCTGGCACTGGCCGGCTGCGGCGGCGACTCCGACACCAGCAGCACGTCGGGCGACAGCTCGAAGACCAGCGGCACCGTGAACGTGTCCGCCGCGGCGTCACTCACCGAGGCGTTCACCGAGATCGGCAAGGACTTCGAGGCCGCGAACGCCGGCACCAAGGTCAGCTTGAACTTCGGCGCCAGCTCCACGCTCGCCGCGCAGATCAACCAGGGCGCCCCCGCGGACGTGTTCGCCTCCGCCAGCCCCGCCAGCATGAAGATCGTCACCGACGCCGGCAACGGCCAGGGCGAGGTCACCACGTTCGTCAAGAACCAACTCGTCATCGCCGTCTCCAGAGGCAACCCCAAAGGCATCAAGTCCCTCGCCGACCTGGCCAAGCCCGGTGTGAAGGTCGCCCTATGCGCCGAGCAGGTCCCGTGCGGCGCCGCCGCGAAGAAAGCCATCAGCGCCGCCGGCGTGAAGGTCACCCCGGTCACCCTGGAGCAGGACGTCAAGGCCGCCCTGACGAAGGCCCGGCTCGGTGAGGTCGATGCCGCGCTGGTCTACCGCACCGACGCCAAAGCCGCCGCCAGCGACGTCGACGGCATCGAGTTCCCCGAATCCGCGGGTGCGATCAATGACTACCCCATCACCGTGCTGAAGAACACCACCAACAGGACAGCCGCCGAAGCGTTCGTCGAATACGTCCTCTCCGACAAAGCCAAGACTGTACTGACCGAAGCCGGATTCCAAGCCCCCTGAACCCCGCCACCCGCCACCCGCCGTCCCTCAGCTCATGCGGTGCGGTAGTAGTTCCTCGCCGTGGCGATGGTCCCGGCAACGAGCGCGGTGAGCACGCCGGTCATCTGGATCCACGTGCCGATCGCCACGCTCAGCCCGTGGTCGCCGACGAAGTTCGGGATCCCGGTGGGACTGATCAGGAACCCCACAGTGACGAACAGGCCCATGAACGCGCCGATGGCCGGCGCCCACCGCCAGCGGGCCAGCCCGACGATGGCGACCGCGACCAGCAGGAGCACCAGCCCAGGTGGGACCACGACGGGAAACTCGACGCCGGACGCCCACAGGATGGCGATACCGACCGCACCCATCACGAGACCGGCCAACGTCATTACGTGCGGCACCGAGAGCCTGTCCATTTGCCTTCCTTCCGCTGGCGTGTGCAGTGCTACGCCTCGATCGTGGTCGCGTCCGGCGGTCGCGTCGTCAGCACCGGCACGTAACCTGTCGTACGCAGATCTGCGTATTCCTGTCTGTGGCCGGTCTCGGACCTGCTGCGGCCACCGCTCTATCGCGACCCTCGTGGCCGCGCCCTGCGCGTGCTCTACACGGCGCTCGGCCGCGGGTGTTCCGTGACCGCGGCTGGCTGCGACGCGCCCCGCAGCTAGGGATGGTCCGTCAGCCGTGGAACCGGGTAGGCGACGGTGTCGGCCGCCTACAAGGGAGAAGCGCGGGGATGTGGCGCGCCGCTGCGGCGCTGCAGGGGTGGGAAGACGGAGTCGTGAACGCCGCCAGCAGCACGCCGCGAGAGCCCGTCGGGAACGCGCTGCGGAGCTCCCGGCAGGCCGCGTTCACCGAGCGTTTCGGCGCGTCGTCGATGCGGTGCTGCCGCCGCCTGTGGGTTCCCGATACTCCTTGGTGGCGAACCAGCCGTACTGCGACGGCTCGAGCGCGGTCAACGCAGCGGCGAGCATGGGCACGGTGAACACCCCGACCCCGAGCCGCAGTGGCCAGCGCACCTGCGGCGGCACGTCGACCAGCATCGCGTAGGCCAGCAGGGCCGCCACCCAGACCGCACATGCCTGCGCGCCGAGCGCGGGAGATTCAGTGATGACTCCGCACACGTACATCAGAGCCGCCCCGACGAGCAGCGCGCGCAGAGCGCCCCGTAACCGAACCACCGGACGATGATGCCAGCCCCGGCGGGCAGGTGCGCGGGTCGTCACGGGTTCCGTGGCGGCTGCTTCACGTCCGGCCGTTCTTCGGACTCTCTGCGCCGAGGGGCCTCAAGACGGCTGGTGAGGAACGCGTGTTCGGCGGGGTTGCGGGTCAGCTCCAGCGCCCTGCGGTACGCCCCGCGCGACTCGTCGTGGCGGCCGAGACGGTCCAGCAGCTCGGCGCGGCTGGAATGGAAGTACTGGTACCCGTCGAGCTCGGCGGCGAGCAGTTCCATGGCCGCCAGACCGGCGGCGGGTCCCTCGCCGAGCCCGATCGCGACGGCACGGTTCAGCCCGACCACCGGGCTCGGATTCACCCGGGCAAGCAGGTCGTACAGCCGGATGATGTGGGGCCAGTCGGTGCCGGCGTACCGGGCCGCGGACGCGTGCACCGCGGCGATCGACGCCTCGATCACGTACCGGCCGCAGCCGGGGCGGCGCCAGGCGCTGTTGAGCAGCCGACCGGCGCGCCTGGCCAGCTCGCGGTCCCATCGGGTGCGGTCCTGGTCGGCCAGCAGCACCAGCGACCCGTCCGGCCCGGTGCGTGCCGCCCGGCGCGACTCGTGGAGCAGCATCAGCGCGAGCAGCCCCAGCGGCTCCGGCTGGTCGGGCAGCAGCCGTGCGAGCAACTCACCGAGGTCGATCGCGCGGGCGCACAGCTCGGCGCGGATCAGCTCGGTGGCGCCACTGGCGGCATACCCCTCGTTGAAGATCAGGTAGACCACGGCGAGCACAGCGGGCAGCCGGTGCGGCAGCTCGTCGCGGTCCGGCACGCGCAGTGGCACCCGCGCGTCGCGCACTTTCCGTTTCGCCCGCACCAGCCGCTTGGCCATAGTGTGCTCGCTGACCAGGAAGCCGCGCGCGATTTCTGGCACCGTCAGCCCGGCGACGCACCGCAAGGTCAGCGCGACCTGCGCTTCCACGGCGAACGCCGGGTGGCAGCAGCAGAAGATCAACTCCAGCCGCTCGTCCGGGATGCTCGAATCGACCGTAGGCGGTGCGCTGCGGAGCGTGCTCTCCAGCTCGGTGAGCCGCCGCTGGTGCACCGCGACGCGGCGCAGCCGGTCTATAGCCTTGCGGCGCGCCGTGGTCTGCAGCCAGCCGCCCGGGTTCGGCGGCACACCGGACGCGCGCCACACCTCCAGCGCGCTGGCAAACGCCTCGGCGGTGGCCTCTTCCGCGAGGTCGAGGTCACCGCCGAGGCGCGACGCGACACCGGCCAGCACGCGCGCCCACTCGGTGCGGTGCGCGCGCTCGACCGCGACGAGCACAGCCTGAGACGGCCCGTCGTCCGGCATCGGTCAGGCCTTGGTGAACGCCTCAGTCGACCACGGGTCGGCCTGCGTGAAGTCGACGCACGGCCGCACCTCGACCGCGCCACCGTACTTGGCGCCCGGGCACGCAGCCGCCAGGTCGAGCGCGGTGTCGAGGTCGGGGGCGTCGATCAGGTAGAACCCGCCCAGCGCCTCCTTGCTCTCGATGAACGGGCCGTCCATGGTGAGAGCTTTGCCGTCGGTGACCCGGATGGTCGTCGCCGTACTGGTCGGGTGGAGCGCCTCGCCCCCGGCGTTGGCACCGCGGCCGGTGAGCAGCTCACCGTACGCGTTGTACTCACCCATAACCTTCTCGGCGTCCTCCGGGGCCGGCACGACGTTCTCGTCGCCGTAGATCAGCACTGCGTAGCGCGCCATGGTCTGCTCCTTCGTGGCGTGGCCGGACCGGTGTCCAGCCTCCATCCAATCCACGGTCGGGGAGCGCAGTACAGGACACGACACGGAAAGTTTTCACAACCGGCGCCAGTCGTGGGCTTGCGCGCGCGTCCTAGCGTCGCCCCCGCAGCGTGGTCACGCCCTCGCCGGTGAGGTCGTCGAGCGCGGCCTTGCGTCCGGTCATCGCCAGCACGAGGGCGATCGCCGGCCCAGCTGGCCTCGGGGCCGGTGCCATGGCGCCAATCGGCGTCGGCGGCCCGCAGGGTGACACCGGTGATCCGGTTCTTCGCGCCGATGAGCAGGTTGCTGTTCTTGTAGAAGTCAGCGACTGCTACCACGTGCTCGATCGGATGGTCACGGTACGGGCCAAGTGCGCGGAAGACGTCCTCCCCGTGCACGATCGTCTCGCCGAGCCAGGAGGTCGTGGGGCCGGGTGGCGCGGTTCGAGCATCGATGCGTGAGCGAAGTCCGTCCACCAGTTCGGCATTGGCCCTGCCAGCGGTGGCGCGCTCGACTTCCTTGCGGGTCATCGTCTGGAAGCTGAAGCCGCTGCCGGCCATCTTGGCGAAGAACCTCGGCGGCGTCATGTTCGCGGTGGCGATCATGTGACCGACGACCTCCCGCACTGTCCAGCCGGTACACAGCGACGGTTTGTCCCAGTCGGAATCGGGAAGCGCGGCCAGCGCGTCAACCAGCGATGCGCGTTCGGCCCTGATCATCTGCCAGGTATCCATGGGTCTCCCCGATCCGTGACCGTCATGGCTGGTCTAGCAGATCAACGACCCCTCGGTCGATGGCCGGCAGCTCACCACCTGCGGCAGCCTGCTCATCGTCGGCCCACCCAAGAGCGCGGCCGGCCGGCGCACCATCAGCCGGGCAACTCAGATCACGCAAAGTGGGCCAGAGCCTCCAGGAGACCGGGATGACGGTGCCGGATGAACAGCAAATGCGCCGAGCCGCCGCGGCTCTCCTGCCGTTCGCCCGGCGCTGGCATCTGTCCCTGAACCCCGAGGATCTCGACGAGACCGGCTACGCCACCCTCCGCGACGTCAACTCTGACGAGGATCCAGAAGAGATCGTCGAAGCCGTCGAGCGCCAGATCGATGAGCAAGAGATTGCCCGGCGGATGCTCGCAGCAGCACCACCGTGGACACGTCATACCCCGCCCCGCGCGCAGTCGGCGGGCAACGGACGCCGGCGGAGGAAGGGAAACGAGACGAGGTAGTCGAGGCGCTCCTGGTAACCGTCAAATATCTGCTCGACAACCAATCGGACGCTGGACCTGGCCTGCTCAGTATCTGCTAGGACCGACGAAGCCGGTACCAGTGCGGAGAGGTCCTGTTCATCGGCCAGCCGAGCCCCTCGGTCTGCGCCGGATCGACCGCGACCAGCTCCCAACCGGGGTAGGCGGCCTCCACCTCGTCCTGCGAGACACCACCCGCCTGAGCTCGCATCCGGGACGGGCCGAAGGCCAACATCAGCAACGTGGCCCCGGGGTTGGCGAGCGCCGAGACGCCTCGTCCCACTGCGTGACGCTGCTCGGCGTTGAAACCCTGGAAGCAGCCGACGTCGAGGAAGAAGTCGAACGTCCCCAGACCGGCCGACACCAGGTCAGTCACGTCGCCCACGACGTAGGTGACGTCTTGAACACCCTTGCTCCTCGCCGCATCGATCGCGGCCGGCACGTAATCGATGCCCGTGGCCTCCCAACCCCTGCGCGCAAGCTCAGGGGTGTACTGACCGCGGCCGCAGCCAAGATCAAGCGCCCGACCCAGCGGGCGCGAGCGCTCGGACTCCTCCCGGTCTAACAGCGCCGCGATGCTCGCGGCGGCGGCCTTCCCGTAACGCTCCCAGGGGGTGAACCCCCACCGATACATGCGGGCGTAGTTCGTCATACGGGTCTGACCTCCTCGCCGCCATCGAAGCACACGGGCGTAGCACCGTATTCGCAACTGTCGGCATCATCGAGCAAACACGGACAACGCGCTGTGGGCGCTGGATCGACTGGATCTGGGGGACGATCGCAACGGCGAAGCGTTTGTCCGCGCCGGCGCCCGGCCCGGTTCGCACCAGACGGCGCCGAGGGTCAGCGCCGATAGCACCGACTTCTCGGATTCGGTGCCTGCTTCAGGGCAGAACCCAGACGCCCAACACGGATGGATACCGGCTGAAGGGTCGGGATTGCACTAGGTGCAAGAACCCTGATCATGCCGCCGCGGCGAGCTGTTCCGCCTGGTCCGAAGTGGTCGGACACCACCGTCCTCTCCGGTGACGTCGCGGCGGCCGTCGGCGTGCTGAAAAGCCAAGCCGGGAGGGAGCTGCAGGTGCACGGCAGCGGTGCCCTGATCCGCTGGCTACTCAACAACCAGCTTGTCGACGAGATCACCCTGTGCGTCTGCCCCGTGATCGTCGGCCAGGGCACGCGGCTGTTCCCCGACGCAGCGCTCGACCTGGTGGAATCGCAGTCCACAATCCAGGTCCACCGGCCACCCGAAGTAGAGCGCTGACCGGTAACAGACCCAGCCGCGATCAGGTTTCACACCCGGCTGGCCATCTGATAGATCGGCGTCGGGTGGAGACCGTCACCTGAACCTGGCCGGCCCACGCACTCGTGGTTCGTCGGCGGCCGGCATTCGAAGAAGGGTCTCCCGATCGCATTCGTCCAGACGAGGGTCATCCGGAGAGCGCCGCCGTTGGCCTCATAGGTGACCCAACCTTGGGTTCCGGATCCCCAGGAAATCGAACGCCAGCAGACCCATTCCCACGGTCCGATCCACACCGGTGGGGCCGTGTCCCACAAGCCGCGGTTCAGGTGGGATCGCACGATGCCGAAGGTCGAGTCAGTGCGGTTCTGCAGCCAGAAGTCCACGGTTCGGTCGGAACGCCGCACCGGACTGTCGGGGTGAGGGCGACACACGGTCCCGGTCTCCGGCGGGGGCAGGTCGGCGTGAGCGGGGCTGCCCAGACCTGTGCTGAGCGCCGCAGCAACCACGGCTAGAGCGACGAATCTCCGAAGACCGGACATCGGTGTAATCCCTTCTCAAGGAGTCGACCGGGCGCCGGCCGGCGCCGCCTCCGGTACGAACTCGGCGTGTTCCTTTCACGATCGGCTCCGCCAGCCGGCCGCCACCAGGGCGTTAACCGGGCATTAGCCGGTAACTTGCGGCTGGCCCATCGACTGGCGCCGTCGTTTGCAGCGGGTGGGACCATGAGGGCCGAGCGGGCCGGTGCGACACCCGGACCATGAGGAGGCTCGGGTGTTCGGTAAGGACGTGCACTCGTACCGCAGGCAGTTGGGCCTGTCGCAGGAGGATCTGGCCAGGAAGGCCGGCATCGACGTCAAGACCCTGCGCAGTATCGAGAGCGGTCGCCGGAAGCCCCGGCCGTCGACCGTGCGGCAGCTGGCCGCCGCGTTGGATCTGAATGGCGCCGACCGGGATCGGTTCTGCGCATCCGCATCACCTGACGCGGCCGGCCGGCCGGCCGCTGGGCCAGCACAGCTGCCGCTGGACGTCTTCGGGTTCACCGGCAGGGCGGCAGATCTGGTCCAACTCGACACTATCTTCGCCGCGGCAGACCAGCAGTCCACCGCTGTGGTCATCTCCGCCATTGCTGGCACCGCCGGCGTGGGCAAGACCGCCCTTGCGGTGCACTGGGCCCACCAGGTACGCGACCAGTTTCCCGATGGCCAGCTCCACGTCGACCTGCGCGGCTACGACGCCGACCAGCCGATGAACCCCGCCGACGCGCTGGCGGGGTTCCTCCGGGCGCTCGGGGCCAACGGCAGCGATATCCCGCAGGAACTGGCCGAACGTGCCGCGCAGTACCGCACCCTGCTGAGCGGGCGGCGCATCCTCGTCGTCCTGGACAACGCGTCCACGGTGGAACAGGTCCGTCCGCTGCTGCCCGGCAGCGGATCGTGCGTCGTCGTCGTGACCAGCCGCGACCGCCTCACTGGACTGGTGACGCGCCACGGCGCCCGCCGCGTCGACCTCGACCTCCTCTCGCCGACCGATGCGACCGCCCTGCTGCGCCGGCTGTTAGGCGAGCGGGTCGGCGCCGAGCCGCAGCATGCCGCCGTGCTGGCCGAGCGGTGCGCGCGGCTGCCGCTGGCGCTGCGCGTGGCTGCCGAGCTGGCCGCCGCGCGGCCGGCGACATCCCTCGCGGAGCTGGTCACCGAGCTGGCCGACGAGCGCGCCCGGTTGGACCTGCTCGATGCAGAGGCGGACGACCAGTCCGGGATACGGGCGGTGTTCTCGTGGTCTTACCGGCGCCTCGATGCCGGCGCGGCGCGGATGTTCCGCCTGCTGGCGCTGCACCCCGGCGACGACTGCGCCGACTATGCCGCAGCCGCGCTGGCCGACACCGACCTGGCCGCCGGCCGCCAGCTCCTGGCCGTACTCGTGCGCGCTCACCTTGTTCAGGACGTGGGTTCCGGCCGGTACCGCATGCACGATCTGCTGCGCGCCTACGCGGCCGAACGCGCCGACGAGGAGGAGGCCGAGACCGACCGGCGGGCGGCGGCCGCCCGGCTGATCCACCACTACCTGGCCACCGCCGCCGCGGCGATGGAGCAGCTCAACCTGGCCGCGCGGCACAGCCGGCCGCGGGTTCCCGCACCGACCCACTCGAGCCCGCCGATGACGACGCAGCAGCACGCGCGGGACTGGCTCGACGCCGAGCGGGTCAACCTCGTCGCCACCACGGTTCACGCGGCCGACCACGGCTGGCCGGTCCAGGCTGTCCAGCTGTCGGAGACTATCTGGAGCTACCTGAGCAGCGGCGTGTACGTCGACGAATCGCTGGTCGTAGGCCGCCGCGCCCTGCGGGCCGCCGGGGAGCGCGGCGACCGACGAGCCGAAGCAACCGCCCAGGTCTGCCTCGGCGGTGTGTGCATGCAGTTGGCGCGCTACGACGAGGCGGCCGAGCGTTTCCGGCTGGCTCTCACCGGCTTCCGGGCGGTCGGCGACCTCGCCGGTACAGCCAGGGCATTGAGTGACATCGGCTGGACCCACGCGCAACGGGGCCGCTACCCCGAAGCCCTCGGCCACTACCGGCAGGCCCTGGCCGACTACCGGGCGGCCGGCCACCGTGTCGGTGAAGCCATCATGCTCGGTTGGATCGGTCTGGAACTCGGCCGGGCTCGACGTTTCGAAGAGGCCATCGACCACCTCCGCCGGGCCCTCGCCAACGTTCGCGCCCTGGGAACTCCCGACCGGGTAATCGAGGTCCTCAGCGACCTTGGCCAGGTCCTGCTCTGGGCCGGCCGGCACGAGGAGGTGGCAGAACCAACCCGAGAAGCCCTCGCCCTCTGCCGTCGACAAGGCCTCCGGCTCTACGAAGGCGACCTGCTCAACAACCTCGCCGAAAGCCACGCCGAACTCCGCCTGATCGACGAAGCGCTGACCTGCTACCGGTCGGCTCTCACCGTGACACGCGAGTGCGGCAACCGTGACATTCAGGCCCGCGCCCTGGACGGCATCGGCACGATCCTGCACACCACCGGACACCCCCGTGAAGCCCAAGAGCACTGGCAGGAAGCCCTCGCGATCTACACCGAACTCGGCATGCCCCAGGCCGAGGAGGTCCGCACCCGACTCGCCGCCCTCAGCCCACCATCGCCCCGAACCGCATCGACCATCCAGCGGCCAGCACCACCTGCCGTTGGATCCAGTTCTCAGTGACAGCTGGACCCTCAAACCTCCCGCCCCTGGCGAAATTCTTCGGACCCCTGTTAGCGACTTGTTAGTCGGATGTTGGACCCGCCCGTCCACATGAGACGGTTCGCGTCATGACCCCGAAAGGTCGAAGGTATAGCTAAGCGAATGCCCAGCCGCTAACTGCAGAATATGAGCGTCCACCTGTATTGGAGTTGTTGTAGTAGAAGTATATTGTGTAGCTAAGAAATGCTTGATCGGCCGATGTCGGCCACGCTGGCCCAGAGGCCGGAATTCGATAGAAATGGTGGGTGTCCCGCCCGGACAGCCTGATCATGTCCATGCAATTGTGGGTCACTGGCGGCGAGTACCAGTCACTGCCGCCGACCTTATCCAAATGAAGGACAAGCTTAACTTTACAGTTCGTTGCCGACACGGTTGTCCTGCTACCAAGCCAGAGCATGGCGTAGCCGTTGACCCGATGTCCCTCGATAACACTTGAATCGTGGTAGACGTTCACATACCCGAGCCCATCGAACGAGTCCAGTACTCCGCTGCCCCAGAAATGGGCATCCCTGGTACTCGTGCCCGCCGACGCGGGGGACGCCATGCCCGTAACAAGTAGAACAGCGGCGACAAAGACGACGCCGATACGTCGTAGCTGGCTCTTAGACCTCATCACGGCCCCTCTCGATGACGCGCGGCGAACTTAGCCAACGCTTTGACACGTAAAGATCTCTCGACTGCTTAGCCGCACATCACCGCGAACTAGGATTAGAAGTCCTCGGTGACGCAGGTGTCCGAGCCCCAGTCGTCTTCGCAAATCCTGATCCTGAGCACCTTCGAGCCCCAGTTCTTGCTGCCGCATCCCGACGCGCTTCCGTTCGCGTCCGCGATCGTGGTCACGGCGCCTCCCCACGCCATGAACTCGGCGTAGACCCCGTTGCCGTCCGCTTCGTGGTCGCAGACCACGATGTACGAGCCGCCGCTGGTGAAGTTGGTGGCGCACGCCCGATCCAAGCCTTCATCGACGCAGCTGACCTCCGAGGCGTGGGCCACGCCCGGGAGGACCCCGATCGCCAGGATGACACCTAGTCCGGCGGCGATGACCGCCTTTCGGCCGATTCGCATAGTTGCTCCTTCGTTTAGAGATACGGAATAGCCGTGCCTACCGGTGCCCGGTGCCGGCGCTGCCACGACGCGGCGCGGTCAGCCGGTCCGAGCATCCCCGCTGCGCCACATCGGCGGGCGGATGCGTAAGAGGCGATCACGACGGCACGTTGTCCGGAACCCGGTCGGAGCGCCGGACAACTCCGGGGCCGCCGAGATCTTGACGGTTGTTCCGGCAGCCAGCCGACCTCACCGCCGCGCCAACCCCCAGGAGAACTCACGGGTTGCTCGTTAGTCTGATTGCCCGCCATCAGTGGGGATAGCACTTGTACTGCTCGCTGGATTGACTTCGGTGGCAAACGGTCTGGAAAGGATCCCGCGAACTAGTGCCATGGGCGACGAAGGGTAAGCCATGGCTCTCCCGGATGACACCATTTCGAGTCTGCGTGTATAGCCAGGCGTGGCCGGCGCAGCCTCCGTACTGTTTCGAGGTCGTTGCATAGGTGTGGGCGTCATTGGTCGTGCCCTCGTACCTACATCCACTGCGTTCTTTGGACCAGATTGAGATGTCGGCAGAGGCTGGTTGTGTGGCAAGCGCGCTCCCTGCGCCCACGAGGACCAAGACAAGTGCGGCTCGTCCAACCAAATTTCTCGCGGCCTTCATACCCTTCCCTTTCCACTCATCCGGCGCTGCGGTAGGCAGTAGGCGCTGCATCGGCGCCTTGACCCACGCCACCATCCAACGGAGTTGTCCGGCAGCAGGTAAATCCGCCGGACAACTCCCCCCGTGCCTCCCGTTGCCGAGCCTGTTTGGATGGTGATTTCACGTTGGCAGCCTGTGCCGTAGCTCCAGTCAAGGTCAGTCGCCCGCAAGGCGATCCCCCGCGAGGTCGGTCCCGAAGAACGCGATGTGTCTGGGCCGCATCCCGGCCAGCACCATCGCGACGCGTTCCGACGGGACCTGGCGATCAAGCCCCAGACCTACCGTGATGTCGAGCCCGTGGATGACGTCGTGCGAGAGCGCACCCTCCAGCCGTCGCACAACGTGGGCAGGTCCCACTGTTCCGGTAGGAGGGTGGCGAGCAGGTCCGCCAGTTCGCGCCGTTCGGCCACCACCGCGGCCCGAAGCTGATCTTCGGTCATTGCGTGCCTCCTGTCCGGTGCACGGGCCCGCCCGTGCGCTCTCGTCATCGATACGAGCCGGGCGCCGGAAGCTCATCGGTTGGCTGTCACGTCGGCGACGGTGCGTATGGTCGAGGCGTGGTGGAGACGCTGACCGGCGACGGCTCCCGGCTGGAGCCGTTCCGGACCGAACTGACCGGCTATTGCTACCGGATGCTCGGCTCCGGGTTCGAGGCCGAGGACGCGGTGCAGGAAACACTGGTGCGAGCCTGGCGGTCGTTCGACCGCTACGACGAGCAGCGGGCGTCGCTACGTACCTGGCTCTACAGCATCGCTACCAACATTTGCCTCGACATGCTGCGCAGCACACAACGCCGGGCCCGCGCTATGGATCTCGGCCCGGCGGCCAGGGCTGGGCAGGGCATCGGCGAGCCGGTGTCGGAGCGGACTTGGATCCAGCCGATTCCGGACAGCGTTGCGGTGCCGATGAACGGCAATCCGGAAGAGTTGGCCGTGCAGCGCGAGACAATCCGCCTGGCATTCGTCGCCGCGCTGCAGTACCTGCCGCCTCGTCAGCGGGCGGTGCTTATCCTGCGTGATGTGTTGTGCTGGAGGGCCGGGGAGGTTGCGCGGCTTCTGGAGACCACAGTTGCGTCGGTGACCAGTGCGTTGCAGCGGGCGAGGTCAACGCTCAACGCGGTCGAGCTCACGCCCGGCGAACCATTCCGGCCGTCCGACAGCGCCCAGCGTGAGCTACTCACCCGCTACTGCACCGCGTTCGAGCGCCACGACATCACCGCGCTCGTGGCTCTCCTTCATCACGACGCAACGATGTCGATGCCTCCCTTCATGTGGTGGCTTCGCGGCCGTGACCAGATCCGGCAGGCGTTGCTGGACCCGGGCGCATCCTGCGAAGGCGCACGGCTCGTCCCGACCGAGGCGAACGGTTCGCCGGCGTTCTGGCAGCTGCGGCCCGTACTTGACGGCGGCTACCTGCCCTTCGGGCTGGTCCTGCTGGACGTGTTCGAGGGTCTGATCACCGGTATCACCACCTACCTCGACGCCGACCGGCTGCTCCCGCTGTTCGGCACTCCGGCGTTCGGCCCGCCAGACACGCTCAAGTCACACCGATGAGTTCCGTGACGCCAGCGCGTATCACCGTGGACAGCGACACACCGCACACCAGAGGAGTGCACGTGACAACTGTCCAGCCCATCATCACCACATCCGACCTGGCACGCCTGCAGACCTTCTACGAGCGCCTGCTCGGCGCCGTGGAAGTGCGTCGCTACCCGGACGACGGACCAACCTTCTTCGTAGGCCTGAAGCTGGGCGACTCGGAACTCGGACTCGTCAACGAAGCGGCGACCGACCTGTCCGCACCGCAGCGGATCCTGCTCAGCGTGGACGTCGACGACGTCAACGGCTTGCTGGACCAGGTGGAGACCGCCGGCGGACGCGTGCTCGGCCCGTCAAACGACATGCCATGGGGACAACGAGTGGCCCACATCCACGATCCCGACGGAAACATGGTCAACCTGACCCAGCCCCTCTGAGCGATACCCTCTTCTGCGACGATCAGCCGATGAGCGAACCCGCGTGTGTCCATGACCATCCGGTCCTCGGCACTTTCGCCTTCGACTCCTCCATCGACTGGTGGCGGACCCAGTCGACGGTGCCGCTGGGTGGTACCGACCAGGTGGTGCTCTCGCTATCGATGAACGGTGATCCGGACGTCCCTGCCGAGCGCTTCGACGAGGCCGCTGGCATCCTTCGTCGGCTTGACCCACGGACGCTGCGCCGCGTCGTTGCCGAGCACTACCTGGAGCTGTACAACGACACCTGGTGCCAGGACGACGACGAGGAACTGGACCACGCCGGGTTTTGTGCGCGTATCACGCCGACCAGCGTCGACATCGACGAGGAGAGCGGCGTCCAGATCTACTTCGATGACGGTGGCCTCTTCCTGGGTCACTCGATCGTGGTCTTTCTCGACGCGGAGCTGCAGCTCGCCGAGATCAAGTTGGCGGGTTGACCTAGGTCCACGGCAGGTGCCGGTCGCAGCCAGGTCTCATCCGCACCCGGCTGCCGAGCCGATTACGGAATTTGTGCCACTGGATCCGCCGATTGGACGGTCGTCTAGACAATCTGTCACACGTCCGGATGTCGGCCATGTCGTCGCTCTCGGCGCTGTGGGCCCCACGTGGGCGCACCACCCGTTGGTCCTTCACACCGCGCACATCTGTCGTCTCCGCGTTACCGGTGGACGCCAATCTTCGGGAGTAGGGCGTCGATCTCGGTCGCGACCTGCTGCGGGTCCACCAGCATGTGCAGGTGCTTGCCGGAGAGGGTGGTGACTGGCCAGCCTCGTCCGGCCCTTTCTGAGCGGTCCAAGGCGTAGGTGTCGCCGAAGGCGAGGTAGGCGCCGGGTTTGTCGTCCCATCCGGACGGTACGGGCAGCGACTCGCGGAAATAAGACAGCGGTAGCCGCTGCTGCTCCCGTTCGATCTGCTCGCGGACCGCGGTGGTCGGAAACAGTGGTGCCACGTCCGCTTCGTCCCACCAGTGTGACCACGGCGGCAGCAGCCCATTGTCGTCAGCCAGCCGCGCGAGGAAACCGAGGACGGCAGGTGGGGCCAACGGCGCGCGACCACCGCTGGCGGGCACGGAGGCGTCAACGAACACGTACCCGGCGATGCGCCGTTTCATCGTGAGCGCGGGCACGTACAGGCCCGCGTTGCTGTGCGGGATTAGCACGAGGTCGTCCCCCGACGGCAGCGCGGCGCGGAAGTGATGCAACACATCGGCCGGGGAACGTGGTGCCGTTGCTGGCCTCGGCGGCGTGACCACCACCCAGCCACACGCCGACAACCGCTCCTCGACCGGTTGCCACGCTCCCGGACCAAGCAGCGGACTGGGCAGCAGCGCGAGAACAGTTCTCACCGTGCCGAGGTTAACCGCAGGTCACTGAATGACTCGCGGGGCGGGCTCTGGGCGGCGGTTCGGCGATGCCGTGCCCCTCCACCTGAGCTGCGGCTCTTCTGCGACCTGGGACGGTCGCCAGAGACCGCAGAGGCGTTTGGTCGGCGAGCGAGCGCTGTAGCAGAACCGTGACATGACCAGGACGGGATTCGGACGCCGGCGAACCACCGTAGTTCTCCTGGCGGGCCGTCCGGAGCGTCACCCGATCCTCCCGAACGACGGCCTCACGGGGGCGCGGTCCGTCCGCGGGAAGGACCGGTGTCTATGCCGTCGCGGCCGAGGAGCGCACGGCGCCGAGGAACCCTTTACGTCTCGACGAACGCCACGGATCCCGCGCCCGAGGAGTCGATGCCCCGCCGGGACCGCCGGGCTGGGCTCCGGAAGCGGCGCCGGCTCAGACGCGCCGGCCTGGCGCTCGGACTGGTCCTGGCGGTGCTTGCCGGGGTGGCCAGCGGCGGGGTCTACGGCGCGTTCGACACGATCCCGCTCCCCGCGGAGGTCCGCTCCGACCAGGCGTCGGTGCTCTACTACGCCGATGGGGTGACCGAACTCGCCCGGGTCGGCGTGGAGAACCGCACGGACGTGCCGCTGGCCGAGATACCGGTGGACGTGCAGCGCGCGGTGCTCGCCGCCGAGGACCGCGGCTTCTTCGGCCACCCCGGGATCTCAGTGATCGGCATCGGCCGCGCCCTGGTCGCCAACGCCACCAGCAGCGGGACCGAGGGGGCCTCCACGATCACCCAGCAGTACGTCAAGAACGCGTTCCTCAGCCAGGAGCGCACGGTCGACCGCAAGCTGCGCGAGATGGTGCTCGCGGTCAAGACGGAGCGGAAGTACTCCAAGGAGAAGATCCTCGAGTTCTATCTCAACACCATCTACTTCGGACGCGGCGCCTACGGGCTGGACGCCGCCGCGCACACCTACTTCGGGGTCGCCGCGCGTGAGCTCAGCGTCGAGCAGGGTGCAGTGCTCGCCGCCGTGATCAAGTCGCCGTCCGGGTTCGACCCTGCGAACAACGCCGACGCTGCTCAGGGCCGGTGGAGATACCTGCTGAAGAGCATGGTCGACGAGGGCTGGCTGAGCGCCGACCGGGCCGGCAAGGCGCGGTACCCGCAGGTCCGGCCACCAGGACGGACCAGCAGCGGCACCAGCGGCTACGTGGTGGCCCGGGTCGAGCGGGAACTCGCCAAGCGAGGCATCTCCGAGCAGCAACTCCGGACGTCGGGACTGCGGATCGTCACCACCGTCGACAAGCGCTCGCAGGAGGCGGCGGTCGCCACGATGAGCAGCGGCCTGGCCACCCAGCCGCAGACCAACCGCGGCGCGCTGGTCGCCGTGCAGCCGGGCAGTGGCCGGATCCGGGCGTACTACGGCGGCAAGGAGGGCTACGGCTTCTTCGACTACGCCGACGGCGCCTATCCCGCTGGCGATACCTTCAAGCCGTACGCGCTCGCCGAAGCGCTCCGCCAGGGCCACCGCTCTGACGAGGTCTGGGACGGCTCGTCTCCGCAGAACCTCCCCGGGCGCGGCGGGGCGCCTCTATACAACCGGGGCGACGTCAGCTGCCCCGCGTGCACGCTGGCGGAGTCGATGCAGCTATCCCTCAACACGCCGTTCTATGCCCTGGCGTACCAGCTCGGGCCCGAGCGGGTCGCCGAGCTGGCGCACCGGGTGGGCATCCGGCGCACCGCCGGTGGCCGGCCGACGCTGGTGGACCTTCCTGGCGAGCTCACCCCCGGCGCGACCAGGGCGGACATCGCGCTGGGCCGATATCACGTCACCCCCGTCGACCAGGCAGTCGCCTACTCCACGTTCGCCGCCGGCGGCGTGCACTCGGACCCCTACCTGGTCGAGCGGGTGACGCGGGGCGGCGCCGAGCTGTATCGGGCTCAGCCGCACACCAGCCGGGTGCTCGATAGCGAAGCCAGCATCGGGCTCACCCAAGCCCTCCTGAGTGGGCCGAAGCGGTCCGACGGGCGCCCCGGCGTCCTTGCCGATGGGCGGCCCGCCGCCGCGAAGCCGGGCACAGTCCAGTACCGGTCGACGCCGAACAGCTCGGACGCCTGGACCGTGGGATACACCCCGCAGCTCGCCGTCTCGGTCTGGATGGGACACGAGCGTCCCGCGCCGCTGCTCGACGCCACCGGCCAGCCGATCAAGGGCGAGGGGTTGCCGGCCACGCTCTGGTCGACGTTCCTCGGCCGCGCGCTGGCCGGCACCCCACCGGCGGCGTTCCCAGTCGACGAGAACGTAGCCCCGCCGGCGGACGCGCCTGGACGCCCGGAGATCCAATGACGAGCGTGCTGCTCCGGACGGTCGCACCGGCACCGCGCGCCGAGCCCGTACGGACGCCGCCGCACCCCGGTCGCGCGGGGCTCCTGACCGCGCTGCTCGGCTGCGCGGTCGCGTTCGCCCTCGCCTACTGGGCGTTCGTGCGCACCGTGGCCGGGCAGCGGATCGAGAACGCCGTGGTGCTGGACGCCCAGGCGGGCCGCCCGTCCGCCCCGGACCTCTCCGCAGGCGCGCTCGCCAGCATGAACGTCGGCCCCTGCGTCTGCGCAGCCGTACTGACCGTGCTCGCGATCGGGTTCGCGCGGCGGCGATTCGCGGCGGGCGTGGCCGCTGCCGGGCTCGTGGCCGGATCGCTGCTCGTGGCGCGGCTCCTCAAGCTCACGTTGCTCACCCGACCAGACCTGGACGCCGGCAGCGCGGTGGCCCGCCACAACAGCTTCCCGAGCGGACACGTGAGCGCAGCGGTCGCCGTGCTGCTCGCGCTCGCCATCGTGCTTCCGCACAGGGCCAGGCCGTGGGTGATGATCCCGGGCGCGGTGGGGGTCGGCTGGGTCGCGTACGCCACCGTGCTCCTAGGCTGGCACCGGCCCAGCGACACCGTCGGCGCGAGCCTGCTGGTTGTCGGGATCTGCTGCGGCACGCTGGCCCTGCTGACCGGCTCCCGCACGGACGCGGGCGCGGCGCGGCGCAGCCCTGAGGCCGCCATCGTTGCACTCGTAGCTCCGGCGCTCCTCGCCGGTGGCTCGTACGCGGCGGTGTGGCTGGTGACACCGGACACCCAGAGCGCGGCCAGGCTCGCCGGTGTGGTCAGTTTCGCCATCGTGCTCCTCGTGCTCTGGCTGTTGACCCCACCGGCCACGCAGGTCGGCGAAGGGCGCCGGCGTTCGCTCGCCGCGTTGGCCCGTCTAGACCTCGGCTGATCAACTTAGGCCTGATCCAATGTCACACCGTCAGTTGAGCCAGCCAACCTTGACCATGACCCGCACCCCGGTGCGGCAATATTCGCCGCGGGCGGTGCTGGCGATCTGCGGCGGCGGCGGCGGCGCTTCCGATGGGCGTGCTCGCCTGGGTGGTGGCGCCCGCGCTGGCCGGTGCCGGGACCGGCCCGTCACGCTTCCCGATAGCGTTGCTCGGCGCCATCACGGCGGGGCTGATCTGGCAGTTCGTCCTAGTGCTCGCGCTGGTCTACCGGGAACAGCGAAGCGTGCGGTGGTCGGTGCTCCGCGAGGCCCTGTGGCTGGGACCACCGACGGATCAGGCCGGTCGCCGCGGCGGGCGGCTGTGGTGGTGGGCCTTGGCCGTCACCGCCGGGGTCGCCGCAATGGAACTGCTCCCGCTGAACCCGCCCGGTCCGGCCAACCGGGCCTTCGGCGACTTCCTCGTATCCGCCGACGGGCAGGCCCTGCTGCACGGCAACTGGGCGCTGTTCGCGCTGATCCTGGTGGGATTCCTGTTCAACACCGTGCTCGGCGAGGAGTTGCTGTTCCGCGGGCTGCTGCTGCCGCGCATGCGCGGCGCCTGCGGCAAGGCCGACTGGATCGCCAATGGCGTCTTGTTCGGCGTCTACCATCTGCACCAGCCGTGGTCGATCCCGAACGGCATCACCACCGGCTTGCTCATGGCATACGCGACCCGGCGCTGGCGCAGTGCGTGGCTGGGCATCATCGCGCACTCGGCGCAGAGCGTCGTGTTCACCGTGATCGTGTTCGCGGTGGTCGTCTCCTGAGCCGGTTGACAAGCGTGAGTGCGAGCGCCGCGAGTGCGCAGCAGGCAGTGACGGCGGCCATTACCGGCGTGTAGGTGCCGGTCGCGGTGAAGGTGGTGGCGGCGGCCAGCGGCGCGCCGGCCTTCGCGAGGGTGGTCGGGACGGCGAGGGCGCCGGCGAGGCTGGCGTAGGCGCTGGTGGCATAGCGCTCGGCGAGAAGCGCTGGACGGCTGAGGGTGCCCACTCCGAAGCCGAGCCCGAACAGGAGGACACAGGTCACGGCGCCGATCGCGCTGGGTCCAAACAGGGGTAGCGCCGCTGCGGCGGCGGCTTGGACTCCGAAGACGGCGGCGGCCACGGCAGCGGTGGGGTGCCGGCGCCACAGGCCGGTGGTGAGGATCCGGCCGGTGACGGACATGACGCCGAGGAGGCCGGCTGTGGAGGCGGCTAAGGTGGGCGAGTGGCCGAGCGTGACGAGGTAGGCGACGAGGTGCACCGCGACTATTGACAACGCCGCGCCGTGGGCCACGAAAGCGAGTGTGAGCAGCCAGAACGCCCGGTCCCGCAGCGCCTGACGGATCACGTCGGCGCGGTCCGCCCTCCGGTGCGACGCGGCTCGCGGCGCGGCCGGTGGCAGCGCGAGCGCGTGCAGCGGGATCGTCACGACGGCGTGGACGGCGGCGAGGGCCAGGACGGCGTCGCGCCACCCGAGGCGGGTTTCGAGAGCGCCGGCCAGCGGCAGGAAGATAGTGCTGGCGAAGCCGGCAACGAGGGTGACCGCGAGCAGCGCGTTCGGTCGGCGCCGTTCGTCGAAGAGCCCGACGAGCACGGCGAACGCCGGTTCGTAGAGGGTCATCGCGGCGGCAAGCCCGATCAGGACGAACACGGCGTAGAGGTGCGCGACGGTGTGGACCTGCGACCAGCCGAGAACACCGACGGTGCCGAGGATGGAGCCGGCGGTCATCAGGCCACGACCGCCATGGTGATCCAGCCACCGGCCGGCCGGCACCGCGGCCGCGGCGGTGATGAGCACAGCGACGGTCGCGGCGCCGGTGACGACCGTCGTACTGGTGCGCAGCTCGGCGGCGAGCGGGGTGAGGAAGACGGCGAAGGAGTAGGACAGCACCCCGTATCCGACGGTCTGGGTGATTGCGAGTGCCGCCACGACGCGGGGGCCGTCGGGTCGCGGCTGCGGATCGCCGCCCCTGCTCGGAGCGGCGATCCGAAGCGGTGAGCGCCTCACCTAGTTGCCGCAGCACCCGCCCGCCGGCTCCGCCTCAACTAGCGGGGCGGCGAGGAGCCCACCACTGACGCCGGTGGCCAGGCCCTGCGGGGCGCCGGACCTGGGCGCGAGGTCCGTGGAACAGACGCCGGTGTCGGGGAGTTCGAGGCGGACGTCGCGGGCGGCGTCCCAGTCACCGGCGAGCGCGGCGACGACCGAGCGGGCCTGCTCGTAGCCGGTGGCGAGCAGGAACGTCGGCGCGCGGCCGTAACTCTTGACGCCGATCGCGTAGTAGCCGGGTTCGGGGTGGGCGAGCTCGTCCACCCCGTGCGGCGGGACTGTGCCGCAGGAGTGCACGTTGGGGTCGATCAGCGGGGCGAGGGCGCGGGTGGAGCCGAGGATCGGGTCGAGGTCCAGGCGTAGCTCGGCGCCGATGCCGTGGTCGGGCTTGTAACCGGTGGCGACGACGACCCGGTCCACGGTGACCTTCTGCTCCGCGCCCGCCGGGTCACGGCTGATGACGGTGACCCGATTCCCGTCCGGGATGAGCCGGTGGGCGAAGAAGCCGGTGCGCAGCGTGACCTGCCCGGCATCCACGAGGGTGTGCAGGCGGGCGCCGAGGGCGCCGCGGGCGGGCAGCGCGTCGGCCGCACCGCCGCCGTAGGCCCGGGTCGGACTCGCGCCGCGCAGCGCCCAGGTGACCTCCGTGCCGGGCTCGTCCGCGGCCAGTTCGGCCAGCGCGAGGAGGGTGTTGGCCGCGGAGTGGCCGGCGCCGACCACGAGGGTGTGCTTGCCGGCGAACCGTGGCCGGTCGGTGTTGAGGACGTCGGGCAGCGCCTGGCCGAGGAAGGCCGCCGCATCGCTCTCTCCGCGGGCGGGCAGGCCGCTGCCGCCGAGCACGTTGGGGGTGGTCCAGGTGCCGGAGGCGTCGATGACCGCGCGCGCCAGCAGGTCCTCGCCGGTGCCGAGGCGTAGCAGGAATGGTGCCTGGTCCCGACCGGCCGAGCGAACCCGGTCGTATCCGGCGCGCGTGATCGACTCGACGCGGGTGCCGTAGCGCACTGTCGTGGCGATCGCGGGGTGGGCGGCGAGCGGGGCGAGGTAGTCGGAGATCAGGTCGGCGCCGGTGGGCAGCGCGTTCAGCTCGGGATCGGTCCAACCGGTCGCGTGCAGAAGGCGGCGGGCGGCGGCGTCGAGGTTGTAGCGCCACGGGCTGAACAGCCGCACGTGCCCCCACTGAGCGATGGACGCGGCCACGGTGTCGCCGGCCTCCAGCACGACGAAGTCGAGCCCGCGTTCGCCGAGGTGCGCGGCAGCAGCCAACCCGACGGGGCCGGCGCCGATCACCGCGACCGGCAGGTTCTGGACGGGGGTGGTCATGTGGTCCGTTCCTTACGTTGTCGTGTGTGGGGTGGCGAGCCGGTGGTCATCCGCAGCACCCGGCGCCGGTGGCCACCGCCTCGTTCTTCGCCGCCGGGTCGCAACATGCGCCCGCGGCCTGCGCCGCCTCCGCCGTGCCGCAACAGGTGCTCGCTGCCGGAGCCAGCGGCGCGGCCATCGTGGCGGTCGACGTCGCGGCCGGCGCGCTGCCGCAACAATCTCCTGTCGCTGCCGGGTTGAACGCTTCGGCCGGATCACCGGCAAGCCCGCCAACCACCATCTGGCCGCTGGTCGCGTTCGTCGCTGCTGTGCTCATGGTCTTCTCCTCACTGATCCCTGACTAGATGGATGTCTAAACAAGTCCGACGCCAGCAACCTTGCACGCAGATTCGACAACTGTCAAGATAGAAGCATGTCGAATCAGCCTGTGGCGTTGGAAGCAGCGTCGGCGACAGTCGGCAGGGGCTGCTGCGCCCCGCTGGTCGCCGCGCCTCTGGCGCCGGAGCAGGCAGTCGAGCTGGCGAAGGCGTTCAAGGCCCTCGGTGACCCGGTGCGGCTGCGGCTCCTGTCGTTGATCACGTCCGCTCAGGGCGAGAGCTGTGTCTGCGACCTCACGACGGCGTTCGAGTTGACCGGCCCGACGATCTCCCACCATCTCAAGGTGCTGCGCGAGGCCGGGCTGGTCGACTGCGAGCGGCGCGGCACCTGGGTGTTCTACTGGCCGCGGCCGGAGAACCTCAGCCGGCTCTCCGCGCTGCTCGGCGCCCCGGGCCTCGCTGCCGCCACCTAGCGCGTCCAGGCCGGACAAGATTGCGAGGCCTGATCGCCGAGCCGCCAGCGACAGCCCGGCAACACGTGGGCAATCGCTAGACGCTGCCGGTCATGCCTGCCTTGATCAGGGCAGGTATGACCGGTGGTCGCGGCTTAGACCGGTTCGCTTCCGGGCACCTGTTCCGGCTCGGAAACTGGAGTGGAACGGGCAAAGGGAATGGTAATCAGCAGCATCGCAAGCAGGGTGCCGCCGAACGAGACAAGCGCGCTGTAAGACTCGTCCAAATTGGAGTCCAGCACCGCGAAGTAGAGAAGGAAGACGCCTGTACTGCCCGCTGCCCACCCGAGAACCGGGCTGCGGTGCAACAGCGGGACGGCCACCATGACCACAGCGATCAACGTACAACCGGCAATGACGAGCAGGACGTTTTCATTTTCATTCGTGAGGAAGATATACGCGGCGATGAGGGACGCGCCGCAGCCGCTCCAGCCGACGATTGGCGCCGTCGAAGGAAATGGCAGCACCGCTATTACGACCGTCACGAGCGTGTAGGCCACCGCAACGATCACGCTACGGCTCTCGTATGGGCTGAATGAAAGGTAGCCGGACTTCTGCTGGAAATCGAGGTATAGCACGCAGAGGGCTGCGGCGCCGGCAATCCACCCGCAGAGCAGGCCGACAGAGAACCGGCGCGGTGCCGCAAGAGCAGCCAGCGCGGGCATGACCAGCGCCAAGGCCGTTCCCCATATGAGCGGCACTGTCCCGAGATCAATAGTTCCCCCCATGAGATCATGGAAGAACACCAGGAAGAACGCCACCGCGCCGGCCAGGCCGAGGAGCAGCACCAGCCGTCCCCAGACGGACTCCAGTGGCTTCGGGGAAACCCGAACAATCGCAGCGCGCGTCACCGCGAATCCGGCGAGACAGGCCGCCAGTACCAGGATGACGTGCGCCAGCACGTCAAATGCGAGGGTAATGTGGCCCGTCTGGAATGGATTCTCGAGCATCCTCAGGCTCGCGGCGCTTCCTGCGCCCAGCAGTAGCCCCGGGCCGATGAGCCGCCTCGTGGCGGTTACCAGCGTAGTTATGCCGGCCCCGAACATAAGGCCAGCCATTATCACCAGGTACGACGTGGCACCGATGTAGTCCCGCGGGTCGTCATAGGATCCGCCCGACGCGAACAGGCTCACCACGAGCAATGCCGCACCGACGATAGCCATGCACGCAGCGAAAATGAGAACGCGATCAGTGTCCACTCGGAAGGCTGGCACCGGCGGCGTCGCGGCTGACGGCGCAGGCGCTGGGGACGCCGCAACCGATGGCTCAGGCGCTGAGGGTGCCGCGGCAGCGGGTTCAGCGGCCTCCGCACGGCGGGTCGGCGGCGTCTCGGCCGGTACCTCACGAGGTGGCTCGGAAGGCGCCGTTGTGGACGCCTTCGCCGCATGCGCGGGCTCGGGGTCGATTCCGGCCCGCACACGGATCGTGGCCGATCCCCCGTCGCTGTCGACCGTGACCACTGCGTCGTAGTTGCCGGCCACCGCGGTGTCGACACGCATCACCAGCTCGTCGTCCATCTGCTGGAGGTCGAGCCAGCGGGCCGTGGTCGTCGCACGGGCGTCGAGGCTGCCCTCGCCTTCGTTCCTCAGCTGGACCCGACGCTCCGGTGAACGGCTGTCTACACGCAACCGTCCGAAGTCGATCGCCCCGGTCGACAGCTTCAACTTCGGCGGCGTGCGCTGGGGCGGTGCCGCCTGTTCCGGCGCCACAGTGCCGCCCAGCGCCACGCTGGCCGCCGCGGACACCATACGGCTGTCGTCGTCGGCAAGGCCTTCGAGAGCCAGCCTGGCGGCGAGCACCAAGCCCGCGTGCTTGCTCTGCAACAAGCGCTCCAGTTCGCCGACCGCACCGGCGCGGAACCCGGCGATGGGATGGTCGATCGCCTGCTGTAGTTCGGGCGGCAACGGCGCCGGCGTGGTGACAGGCCGGCTCCGGCGGGCGATATGTAGGTCTCCCTGGACTGCGAAGGTCCACTTGCCGGGCGTTTGATGCGGGGTAGCCTCCCGCACCCTGTCGTAGACGTAGTCGTACAGCTCGTCGAGGGCGACGTAGCCGTCTTGGTCCCGGTCGGCGTCGCCGGTCTCCAACCCTTCCACCAGGGCGCTCGTGAACACGGACGGAGACGCGGCCTGGTCGTCCGCGAGGTCGTCACCTTCGAAGGCATACTCCAACGCGCTCGATGAGGTGATCACCGCGTGGCCGCGGCCACCGAAGTGCTCCTCGATTCCCACGCCAGTACCGGCCCGCGCCACCATCCCGCGTTCGAACGCCCCCGCGTAGCAACAGTCCAGAAAGAGAACGATCCGGCGGGAGCGGCTGCGGTTCATGCGCCGATTGACGAAGTCGGCCGCGACCGCGGTGGCCCCCAGGCGGCGCAGCTTGGTGTTGGACGTCGCGAAGAACAGCTCGCCGCCCTCGTCCTTGACCCCGTGGCAGGAGAAGTACAACAGCAGCAGATCGTCCTGGCTGCGATCGGCGAAGAAGTCCTCCACCGCCTCGGCGATGACGTGAGATGGCTCGTTGAGCATCGTGCGGACCTCGAACGCGCCGATGGCAGGGTCTCGTAGCACCTCAGCAAGCGCATTGGCATCACGGGCGGGCGCCGCGAGCCTCCGCAGCCCCGGATCCTGATAGTCGTAACTGGCCACGATGAGTGCACGACGAGCGCCAGCCGCCTTACCCTCGCCCTCGACCTGCGGCTCAACCTTGACCCGGCGGCGGAGCCATTCCTCGGTGAGCCGCTGCTGTTCTCGGGTCGAGAGCCCAGTCAATTCGAGGACGTCGCCGTCGAGTTCGAGCTTGACGCTGCGCTCGCCATGTCCGGCAATCCAGGACCGGACCGTTGCCACGATGGCGGAGAACACCTCCGCCGCGGCGATATTGACCAGGAGCGTGCCAAGCGCCACCAGTTCAATGGACTTCGCTCCCGATGGTGGCTCGCCCGCCCGCGCCGGTTCGACGCCGGCGACGTCGAGCTCCAGGAGCTCGCGACGAAGCTGCGAGGTCGCTTCGGCGACCACCTCGTCACCAGCCTCCGGCCCGGCCGAGACCAGGACGCCGAGCACCACTGGCCGATTCTCCATCGGCTTCTCACCCCCAGGACTGATTCCACTCCTCCCGTATGCGCGGGACAATCCGTCAAGTGCCTGATATCCGGAAACGGTGATGCAGACCTTCGCGAGCGGCCTGCGCAAGGCCGCGCTCGCCGACCTCACTGGCGACGGCGTAGCGACACTGCGGGAACGCAGCTGAAGACCAGAAAGAAGGGTAGGAGACGATTTAGCCGTGATTGGGTAGCTATGCTATGAAGCCCGTCACGTTCCGGAGGTCTCCGGTGACCATCAGTCCGAACAGAGCGATCATCGCGACGATCGCCTTCCTTGCACTGACCGCACCGGCCGAGGCAGCGCACGCCGACGACCCGCCGCCAGGCCAGCCGATCTCGGTCACGGTGGTGGCGATCAATGGCACCGGCTGCCGCGCCGACTCGTACGACATTGCGGCGCGTCCGGACAACACCGGCTTCACACTGTCCTACCGCGACTTCCGCGCCCGTATCGGCGATGGAGCCGCGCCGACGGACTTCAGGAAGAACTGCCAGGTCGCCGTACGGGTGGACGCGCCAAAAGACTACGCCTACGCCATCGTCCGCACGGATTCCCACGGCACGGCGTCGATCGGGGCCGGTATGACCGGTACGCACCGCACCATTACCTACTTCTCCGGCGGAGGGTCGCGACCGTGGAGAACCTTCCCGTTCCGGGGCGTGTTCACCGGTGTGTGGACGACTACGGACTCCATCCCGCCCGAGGAGCGGGTGTACGTGCCGTGCGGATCGGCGTACCAGCAGAACCTCAGCACTGAGTTGCGGGTCGGCCGGACCCCGTCCAACCCAGTCGTTGTTCCCAGCGTCATGTCGCTGGACACCGCGTTCTACGGTCTGGCGTGGAAGCGTTGCGGATGATCAGAGCGGGCAGAAGGTGACTCCCTGGCGGTACTCGCCGGCGAAGTAGCGGCCGTCGCTGCCGACCCAGAGTCCGGCGGGGGTGGCGAGGAAGTCCTTGCCACCGACCTCCAGATCCTTGCCGGGGTTCCACGACAGCGCTTTGCCGGTGGTCGGGTTGATCGCGCCGATGCCCCGACGGGACACCGCACCGGGACCCGCGGAGTCGCGCCCGTACGGGTTGTCCAGCCAGCGCTGATGCCCCTGCACATAGACGGCGGCCCCGGTGGCGGCGACCGAGTGCAGCGTGTCGCCGCCGGTGTAGTTGATCCAGGTCGGCTTGCTCGGCGCCGCGACGCCGGTCTCGAAGCGGGCCGCCGCGTCGCAGATGGCCGTGCCGATCTGGGCGGTCGTCGCCGGCACGTACCCGGTCGAGATGAACACGAAGTAGCTGCCGTCCGGTGAGAAGTCGACGTCCTTGAGGTAGTCGGGCAGGTTCGAGGAGGCGCACATATTCCGCAGCGGCAGGTAGTTCCACGCGTTCACGGTGGCCGACGTCGTGCCGAGGTTCAGCATGAACGCCCGCCAGCGCGACTGCCCTCCGACGGACGTGAAGTTGCCGATACCTACCAGTCGTGTGCCGGTCGGGTTCACCGCGAACCGGTAGACCTCGGTCGGTCCGGCGTTCCACGCGACGGAGCCGCTAATCCCGACGTTGATGTAGCCGGTGTCCGCGCCGGTGGTCGGGTTGAGCGCCATCAGCCGCTTCGGGAACGACCCGCTGACCAGAAGCCGCCCGCCGACCAGCCGCACCTCGTCGGCCTTGCCGGACGGGATCGCCGCGTTGAACGCCGTGTCCACGGCGCCCGTGGAGCCGTTCAGCTTCACCAGCGCCCGGCGCGCGACGCCGTTGACCGTGGTGAACTCCCCAGCCACGTAGACCGCCGTGCCGCTGGTGGCGATACCCCACACCGGCGCGTTGAGCACGGGAGCGAAAGAGCTCATCGCCCCGGTGGTCGCGTCGAACGCCATCAGGTTGTACCGGGTGTACGCCACAGTGCGCGCGGCGTTGCGAACCGTGCGGAACGTGCCACCGGCGTAGATCGTCGACCCGCTCTGGTTCAACGCATACACCGCCGCATTCGCGACTACCGCGTCGTCCTGGACATTAGGGGTGAAGTTCGCCGGGTTCGCGCTGACGACGCTCGGATGGGCGATCGAGGCGCTGGCCACGGATGGAACCGCAGTACCGACCAGCGCTGCGATCAGCAACAGGGCCGGTAATGAGACGAATTGTTTCGTGCGCGAAAGCATCGAGTCCGTCATGGGGCCCGCCTAGACGCTGCGGAGATGGTGGCCGCAGCTCACCAACATTGAACGCAACCTACCCCCGAGGCACCCGTCTCATGCATCAGCGGAACGGGTGCCGGCCGGCGCCGTCCAGGCTGACCGTTCGGCAGCCGAATGGCGAGTGACCCGGACCCGCCCGTCCTGGACCTCGATCACGATGTCAGTCGTCCAGCCCTGGTAGATCTGCATCGACCGCGTAGCGCCGACAGCTCGACCCAGCGTCTTCACCTTCAAGGTGTAGCGAGCTCGAGCCGCGTTCTGCGATCGTCAGGCGTGTTGGCCGGTCGACACTGTCTCACGGCACGACGTCAGGAAAAAGAGCGCCGAACAACGAGCACGACGGCGGCGGCTCGATCGCCAGCGCCGTGGCGCTCGAACGCCTGGCCCTCGCGCCGGCGCAGCGTCCGGACGTCAGCCGACGGCCGCGAGCAGCCACCCCCACGACGCGCCGCAGCCGCTGCCCACGGCGACGCCGTACGCGGCCTGGATCCAGCCAGCAGCAGGGCGCCGCGTCTGCCAGCGAGACCTGCGACCGTCACCGAAGCAGCTGAGCACCCGCGCCCGCGCGGATCCGCCGTCGGTCTTCAGCGCGACGAACACCGCGCCGTGCACTAGCGCACAGCGCGAGCGCGTCGGCGCCGCCGAGCAGCGCGTACGGCCCGATCAGGTCGTTCAGCCGCCGAGTGTGCTCGTGGTCGGCGTCGAGCGGCACGCCCCGCACGTTGGTTGGCGAACGCGACACCCCACAGCAGCGTCGCGATCCACGAGCACCGACCGATGATCAGCACGCAGTCCCAGCCCCGCCGCCACCGGTCCGCGTCGACCTTGCCGCGGTACTCGAACGCGACCCCGCGCACGATCAGCGCCACGCAGGATGCAGCAGCAGCGGCAGGTAGAAGCCGCTGAACAGCGTCGCGTACCACTCGGGGAACGCGGCGAAGGTCGCGCCGCCGGCGACCAGCAGCCACACCTCGTTGCCGTCCCACACCGGGCCGATCGTGTTGATCACGACGCGCCGTTCGCGTGTCGTCGCGGCCGAGCAGCGCGGCCGCAGCATGCCGACGCCGAAGTCGAAGCCCTCCAGGAACAAGTAGCCGAGCCACAGCACCGCGATCATGCAGAACCACACGGTCGTCAGATCCATCGTCAGCCTCCTCAGTACGCGAACGCGATAGGGCGCGTCGCGTCTTCATCGGTAGGCGGCGGGCGCTGCTCGGGCCCCAGCCGCGCCGGTGCCGGCGGACGTCGAGGCAGACCAGCCGCGACCACTCGAAGACGCGGTGGCGAGCAGCCGTGAGCACGGTGGATCAGGAGGTACGTCGGCGGTCGATGTCGCGGAGACTGCCCGGTCGGCCATCGCACAGTGAGTCGCTCGTCACACCGGTGCTGATTCGGCACCGACGACGCCAGGCTGTCAGCCCATCTCGGTGAAGATCCAGCCGAAGCGTTCGCGAGGATCGGCAGCCGGCGATGCCCATCACCGCGAACCTGCCGAACCAGCCGGCTCGTCGGGGGCCGGCCACGTACGGTCATCCATAGCGCGACCCGCGGCGACCAGCTCGGCCATTACCCCCGAAACCGATCATCAGCCGAACGCCCAGTAGGTGACCGGCAGGTATCGGCACATAGTCGCTTGGGCCAGTACTCTCGCGTCGTCGATGCACTCTGCACCTCGTCGATCGCCATCGACGCCCTCGACCGTCGAGCGTGCCGTTCGCCATGAACGACAGCAGCGCGCGTCACCTGGACGCTTGACGCTGCTCGCAGCCCTGTCGAGACGTCGCCGATCGCGAAGAGCGAGAAGCCGGCCGGCTGCTCGGTCTCGCGAGCGCCTCCGCCGACGGCCATCTTCATCGGCTGCTGCTCGAACATCAGCTTGCGCCTGCATGTCGCCGGTGACGAGCACGACCGATCGCGGCGACCAGCACGACCCAGCGCAGCAGAGGCCTCAGCCGCCTGGCGCAAGGATGCACCTCGCCGTGCTCGCGCGCGCCGCACCGTGCCAGGCGCTGATCCCGTCCACGAACGTCCGGCCGTCGACTAACGCTCCGGCGATCGTGTGCGGGAACGTGGCCAGCGCCGTGTTGTTGGTGAGCACCGTCCAGATGCTGGTGCAGCTCAGCGCGGCCGGTCTCGGGTTGACCGGTAGCCGACCGCGTGCTGCATCCACGAGTTCGCGGCCAGGATGAAGTACGCCGACGATGTTCTGCCGATCGACGCGAGCCCAGATGCGGCCAGGTGCACCCGCTTCGAACAGCCGGTCCCAGCCGAAGATCCACAGCCCGAAGAACGTCGACTCCAGGAAGAACGCCAGCAGGTCCTCCATCGCCAGCGGGCCCGAACACGTCACCGACGAACGCGAGTACTCGCTCCAGTTCATCCCGAACTGGAAATCCTGCACGATGCCCGGTGACCACGCCCAGCGCGAAGTTGATCAGGAAGAGCTTGCCCCAGAACTTGTCATCCCGCAGATAGTGCTCCTTCCGTCGCACCCACGCCGTCTGCATGCCCGCCACCAGCGCCGACACCCGATCGTCAGCGGCACCATCATGAAGTGATAACGGTGGTGATGCCGAACTGATTTCGGCCCGGACGCACGTCCACGGCGGGCAGCCGCACGGTGACACCGTCCGGGGGCCGCCGTGACCGGCCGCGCGCGCTGACCGTCGGCGATCGTGGCCGCGACGCGGCCGTACGCGGTACGGAGCGAGTCGAGGTGCGCGGCCGCCGGTGGCACCGTGACCAGTACCTCGGTGATCACCAGGGGCACCAGCGCCACCACGGTGGCGAGTACCGGTCCCGGCGGGGCGCTCATCCCCGCAGAGTCGAGCACGCGTGGGAGGGCGGGCCCCGGCCGGGCCGCCTTGGCCACGTCACAGGCAGTATTCCACCGATTTGCGGACTCGGCATTCTCACTTGCGTTCGGTAATTGATCCACGGCGTTTCTGTTGTGTTGCGATGGCGTTAGAAAGCACGCACAAGGACACCTGTTGAATGGTGACCACTGGAATTCCTGCTACTGCAGGAACAGAGGTCGTGCTACCCATTGATGTGGCGACCCTCTCCTGCTTACATGGGTGTCGAACAGAGGCGCCTGATTGCCGCGCTGGCGATTTGAATGGTCACGCCGATCTCGTTTCAATAATGTTTCGGGCAGGGGAATCGACGGTGAGTGCACGGGCATCAGACACGCTGCTCCGGCCTCGCACCATCCGGGGAAAGCTGGCGGTCATCCTCGCGGTACCGGCGGCGGTCGTCCTGGTCTTGACCGGCCTCATGGTCCTGGGCGAGGTACGCAATTATGAGGCGGCATCAGACACGAATCGATCCGTGGGCATGGCGCTCAGGGTGCAGGATCTCATCCACGAGTTGCAGCGGGAGCGCGGCCTCACGAACGGGCTCCTCGGGGGTGACGATGGATACCGCCCCGATGTCGCGAGACAACGGCGCCGGGTGGACTCCGCCCGCGTGGCGCTTGACCGGCTTATTGCCGGCGAGCGGACCGACGGTTCGGTCGCGGCAGCGGAGGCGCTCGACCGGCTTGCCGGACTGGCCGGCGTACGCAGCAGCGTCGACTCCGGCCGCGCGGCGCGCACGACCACATTCCGGTACTTCACCGAGCGCATCACGGCGCTCAACCGCCTCGATCTTGGCCTTCACCAAGCAGATGACGCGGCGCTGCGCCGCAGCCTCGAAGCCCTACGGGCACTCGGAGAGGTAAAGGAGGCCGCGGCACAGGAGCGCGGGTTCCTCAACGGCGTCTTCGCCGCCGGACGCTTCGCAGGGGACGAGTACCTCGAGTTCACCGACATCCGAGCCGCAAAGCGTGCGGCCATCACTGAGTTCGGGCGGTACGCCACCTCAGGCCAGCGCGCGGACGCGGATGCGACGCTCGGCTCCCAGGCCGCGACTCGGGCGTTGGCCGACGAAGAGGCCGCGCTCGACGGAGCCGACGGGCGCGCGCTGCGGGTCGATGCCCGCGCGTGGTGGGCGGCGATGACAACGCTCATCGACGACCTGCGAACAGTACAAGGGGCGGTGGGAGAGGACATCCGGGCGCGCGCGGCAGAGCTGCAGCGCCAGGCAGAACGTGGGTTGCTGGCCTTCGCCTTCCTCGCAGCGCTCGCCATGGCCGGGGCAGCAGCCGTCGCCGCAGTCGCCGCGCGGTCGATCACGACGCCTCTGTTCGCGCTCGCGCGGGAGGCAGACGACGTAGCCGCGCGGCGACTGTCTGACGCCGTTGCACGGGTGCAGGCAGCGGAAGGTGGGCAGGCGCCGGCACCGCCGAGCCCGGTGCGCGTCCCGGCGCGGTCTGGCACCGAGATCCGCTCGGTCGCAGAGGCACTCGACCGAGTCCAGAGTGTCGCGTTCTCCCTCGCGACCGAGCAAGCGGTCCTGCGGCGAAACACGACGGAGTCGATGGCGAACCTCGGCCGCCGGAACCAGAACCTGCTCCGGCGACAGCTGGGCTTCATCAGCCAGTTGGAGCGCGAGGACCCCGACCCCTCCTCGCTCGCCAACCTCTTCGAACTCGATCACCTGGCGACGCGCATGCGTCGCAACGCGGAGAGCCTCCTCGTGCTTGTCGGTGAGTCGACCCCCCGTCGGTGGTCCGCGCCGCTGCAAGTCGCTGACGTCATCCGCGCCGCCCTCGCCGAGGTAGAGGAGTACCGCAGGGTTGTCCTGCGACGGATAGACGACGCACTCATCACCGGCGCTGTCGTGGCCGAGATCTCCCACATGCTCGCCGAGCTCATCGAGAACGGGTTGGCGTTCTCACCGCCCGACCACGATGTGGAGATCTACGGGCGGAGGATCGGTACGGGCTACCTGATCGCGATCATCGACGACGGCGTTGGCATGTCCGCTGCGGACCTCGCCCAGGCCAACGCGCGGCTGCGTGGTGAGGAGAACTTCCTCGTGGCGCCCACCCGCTTCCTCGGTCACTACGTGGTCGGCGGCCTCGCCCAGCGGTTGTCGGTCGGCGTACAACTCACGCCATCCCCGGTCACTGGAATCACCGCGAGGGTGTCGCTCCCCGCGAACCTCCTCGTCACCCAGGTAGCAATCGAAACGCAGGCGCCGCCCGACATCGTCGCTGTACCCCAGAACGTGGGAGAGCCTGACATCCCCGCGGTGCGGGACGCCACGCCAGCGATCGGCAGGGTGCGCAGCCGCCGGGAGAGGCTCCGGCAGGATCCCGCCTTGACCGACTACACCCTGGATACCGTCTCCATCGACTACGTTCCGCTCGATCAGCCACCCCGTGACATCGGTCCTCTCGGGATGGTCAGCGATGGTCCGCAGCGCACCCGCAACGGCCTCGTCAAGCGCGTCAGGCGCGATCGCACCGCGCCAGCGCCCGCTGCCAGCCACAGCAACGGTCATGAGCCCATCGTTGACGACCGATCGCCTGGTGATGTGCGGGCCATGCTGTCGACCTTCCGTGCCGGCCTCGAACGCGGCGAGCGCCGCTGGATCGCCGAAGGGCAGCCGCCGGGCCAGCTTCCCTATCTCGAGTTCGAGGAGACCACTCATGACAGTTGAGCTGCACGCCAATGCCAAGACCTTCAACTGGCTACTCGCCAACTTCGTCCGGGAAACCGACGGTGTGCGCGACGCTGTGGCCGTCTCCTCCGACGGTCTGCTGATCGCCGCATCCGACGGCCTCGACCGCACGTCCGCTGATCAACTCGCGGCCCTGATCTCAGGGTTGACCAGCCTGGCCCGAAGCGCATCCCGGCGTTACGACTTCGACGGCCTGAAGCTGATCATGATCGAGATGCGGCGGGGGTTTCTCCTCGTGTCAGCGATCGCTGACGGCAGTTGCATCGGCGTTCTGGCCGACGAGCACTGTGACCTCGGGCTCATCGGCTACGAGATCGCCGTACTCGTCGACCGCGTCGGCGCCCTGCTCACGCCCGCGCTGATCGCCGAGTTCCGACGGTCACTATCTCTGTGAGCGACGCCGACCCACGCCTGCCCGATCCGCGCATGATCCCGGGCTGGCGCCCACCGCCGGAGCCCGTGTCACGCGCCGAGCCAGCCGGGACTCCCCAGCTCGACGCCGGCACGGACGACTTCGTCCGGCCCTTCATCATCACCGGCGGCCGGACCCGCCCGCTACGCGACGGGCTCCGCGTCGAGACGCTCGTGCGCGCGACGCCAGCGGCGTTGTCGGCCCCGCTGGGGTTCGAACGACGCGCGATCGTCGAGCTCTGCCAGGTGCCGATCTCCGTCGCCGAGATAGCCACCGCGCTGAGCGTGCCGCTCGGGATCGCGCGCGTTCTCATCGCAGATCTGGTCGCCGAGAACTACGCCTCGATCAACGAGGCCACCGACGAACTGCCGCTCCACATCATCGAGAGGATCAGAGACGGTGTACGCGCGCTCTGAGCACATCGAACCAGCTGAGTCCGGCTACCCGACAGCCGTCAAGATCGTCGTCAGCGGTGGCTTCGGCGTAGGCAAGACCACGTTCGTCGGCGCGATCTCCGAGATCGATCCCCTCCTCACTGAGGCGGCGATCACCGAGGTGTCCATCGGGGTGGACGACAACACGCGCGCGGACAAGACCACGACCACAGTCGCGCTTGACTTCGGTCGGATCACCCTGGAGGAGAGCCTCATCCTCTACCTGTTCGGCACCCCTGGCCAGGATCGGTTCGCCTTCCTCTGGGACGATCTCGTCGAGGGGGCGCTGGGTGCGGTCCTCCTCGTCGACACCGGCCGCATCGAGGACTGTTACCCCGCGGTGGACTACTTCGAGGGACGTGGAACGCCGTTCCTCCTCGCCGTCAACCGGTTCGACAGCGCGGAGGTCTTCGAGCTGGACGAGGTACGCGAGGCGCTCGACGTCGATCACAATGTGCCCATTGTGGAGTGCGACGCGCGCCAACGGGCCTCCGTCAAGGAGGTCCTCGTTCTCCTGATCGAGCACATCATCCTCAGGCGCACCATCGCTCCGGTCGGCGCCCCGGGCTGACGGGACCCACACAGCTCAGCTCAGGGCAATGCGTAACCGGGCGTACGTAGGGATGAGTACTCCACGCCCATAGCGCCGCTCGATGATCCGCCACGGCCGACCGGTGGCGAGCAACGCGTGGAGCAACGAAGACAGCTCCACGCGCCCGACCGGCGCGCCGAGACAGAAATGACGGCCGGCGCCGAACGAGAGTTGCCGGTTGTCCGGCAGCTGCGAGCGGTCGAGGGTGAACGCGCCGGCTGCGTTGTTCGCCCGGTGCGTCAGCAGCAACACCCGCTGGCCGGCTCGCAGCCGCCGACCGGCGACGTCCACGTCCGCGCAGACCGATCGGGTGATCACCGGCACCGGCGTAGTGACGCGCAGCCCCTCCTTGACCGCGTCGACCATCCGCCCGGGTTCGGCGCTCAGCCGGTCCTGCTCGGCGGTGTCGTGCAGCAGCGCCACTGTCCGGGCCATGGCGCTGGCCGTGGTCTGGGTACCCGCCACGATTAGGAGTGTCGCCAGGCACTCGGTCTGGCGGAGATCCAGACCCAGTTCGCGGCAGCGGCCCAGCAGCGTGTCACCGGGCGCCTCCCGCCACCCGGCCGCGACTCCACCGGTCATCGAGGCGATGATCGCACTGGCGGCGGCGACGGTAGCCGCCGGCAGATGCGCCGACCTGGTACTACCAAAGGCGAGCGTGGCGAGCCGCGTACCGGCGTCGAAGACCTTCCGGTACGCATCGTCGGCGTCCGCGGACGTGGCCTCCGGTCTGCCGACCATCAGACCGAGCAGGTCGGCGACGACCCGGCCTACGACGACCCGGGCCAGGTCGGCGACGTCGACCGCCGCGCCTGCCGCGAGTTCGGCGGTGCACCGCCGCAGCCGCGGCCCGGCCGCCCGGGACACCAGCGCCGCTGCCCACTCCTCGGTGAACAGCGTTCGTGTCTTCGCGCGGAGGGCACGGTGACCGCGTCCGTCGAGCATGTCGTACACCCCGTCGCCCAGCACCCGTGCCCACAGATGCCCCACGACACCCTCGCCGATGGTCGTGAAGTGGTCCGGGTCGTTGAGGATCCGGCGCACCGTAACCGGATCGCTGACCAGCCATCCCAGACCCGGAACACACCGGACCGGCCGGGCGAAGCGGCCCAGGGCCAGGAGCACCGGCATACCGGGCCGGCTGGCCGCTAAGAGCCTCAGTTCGTGGCGGCGGGCGCGGTCGAGCGCAGGCATGGTGACAGCGTCACTCCGTCGACCGGACAGCCACATCGGGAACGACCCGGGAGCCGACCCCGAAACAACCCCGAGCCAAACCCGAGCGGGCCCTGAGACCACGGTGCTCCGGTGTGGAACCAAACCGGCCTGGAGCAGGCAGGTTGGCCTCAACGCCGACGAAGCACCGTCTCAGGGTTCGTCACGGAATCCCGCGGGCTGGGGAACGTACGAGCACCCACACCCAGCAACTTGACAACTAGGGACAAATGACCCACGCAAGAGCCCGTTAAGGCGTGATCAGCATAGGACCGTATTTCTCCGCAAAATCGCGGTCGACCTCCTGCGTTTCGGGATCGTTGCTCACCCGGGCGCGTTGCAGCAACAGACGCAACGAATCCCATGCCTCGAGCGCCGCGAGAAGCTCCGCAAACCTGCGGAAATCCAACGCATCGGCCGCCGGAAGTAGCCCGGAGATGATCCGCTCCACTTCCGGCTGAACGACATCACGACGACCGGCGGAAATAACGTGCCGAGCAGACAACGCCCAGCTATCCGACAATGCCAGATCAACCAGCGGCGCGACCAGCTCCGGCACGTCGTCGTGGAACGACTGCAGAAAGCTCAGCGCCGAGCCACGCTCCCAAACTGATCCGCTGCCGAGAGCAGCGGCCAGGATCTGGTGCCGCGCCACCGCATCGCGGCGGAACTCAGCCCGACGCTGCGTGACCTGCCGCTCCGCGGCCACGACGGCATCCCACAGCGCGCGGTCCGCGCGCTCCCGATCCATCTCAGTCCCGGCCACTGTCGAATCATTTCACGACTATTTCAGCTTCACCCCGATATTCTGCCAGCCCATACTCTGGATGAGGCCTACGAACTCGTCAAACGGCATGCTTCGCGTGGGATAGATGGTGTGGTGTCCGAGTGCCCTCCGTCCACCCACACCGACGCCGTCAGCAATCACACCCAGGCCGTCCGCAAGAGGTTTGGTTGGCGCTCGAACCTGACCAGTCAAACCGACAGCCGCAAGATTCTGGTGGGTGTCATAGGTCGACATTCCTTGCACGTTGAGAGAACTCAGATCTCCCGCGCTCGGTGGGTGTACGAGCCCACCTGCATCAACATCAATATCCGTTTTCGGCCCCGGCCCCGGCCGAACCCGCGGACCATTAGCAGTGTGCAGCTTGCAGTTGTGCACGAGGACCGGACTGCCACCCGCGACGACGTAGTACGTGTGCTGATCCGCGACGGTGAGGTTGTAGACAGTTCCCCACGCCTTGCGGTGCGCGATCGCGGTGACCTGGACGTAGGTCCCGGCGGAGGTGCGCAGCCAGTCGCCCGGCACCAACTGGTCGGCGTCCACCCACCGCTGCTGGTACGGCAGCCAGAACGGGTGACCGTCGGTCGCGGTGATCGGGTCGCCGCCGTCGACGGAGATGTCGACCAGCTGCTTCTCCCCCATGCCGGTGATGACCGTCTCCACCGTGGCGGCGGTCGGGGTCGCGTCGGGCGAGCTCTCGGGCGCGGCCAGCACCTTGTCGCCGGGCTGGACGTCCGCGATGCGCTTGCGGGAGCCGTCCGCCATCAGCACTTCGGTGTCGGCGGTGAAGCTGTTCACCGCGCAGCTCGCCGCACCGCGTGCCCCGGCGAAAATGGCTCCCACCGCGCCCATGGCGCAGCCGAGCGCGGCCGCCCCGCCGACGCCACCCCAACCCCAGTCGACCTTGCGGCCGGACAGCCGCTGACCGGCCCAGTCCATCAGCCCGTCGGTAATCCCGCCGACGACGCAGCCGACAAGGATCGGGTTGTTGCCGGAAGGGTCGGTGTAGTTGGTCGGCGAGTTGGCCGCGTAGGCGTACAGGTTGGTGCCACCCGCGAACCCGATCGGGTCCTCGCTGATGAACCGCTGCAACGACGGGTCGTAGTAGCGCGCCCGGTTGTACATCAGCCCCGAGTCCATGCGCTGGCGGCCGGTGTAGCCGAACGTGTTGCTGCTGTTCTCGCCGGTGCGGGTCTGCGCGCCGTACGGGTCGTACGCGTACTGGGTCTTCAACGCCCCGGTGGCGTCCCCGAGCGCCACGACGGTGCCGACCAGGTCGGTCAGGAAGGTGCGCTGGCCAGCCGAGTCGGTACGGGAGAACCACTGGTCGGTGCCGCCGGACAGCATCGTGGCGGAGTTGTTGCCCGACGTCTCCCGGACCGGCATCGAGCCATCGCTCTGCGTGCTGGTCGCGCGGCCGTTGACGGAACGATCGGTCTGCCGGCCGAACACGTCGTAGGTGAACGACTCGGTGTACCCGCTCCCGGAGGCCCGGGTCAGCAGGCCGCGCGCGTTCCACTGGTACGAGTTGATGCCGTGGCTGGTGAGGTTACCGTCGTCGTCGTAGCCGAGCGGGATCCCGGCGTTCGACGTCAACCGGTTCGCCGCGTTGTAGACCTGGCCGGTGCGCGCCAACGGCGGGGCGACCTGGGCCAGTGACCCGCCGACCGTGGCGACCCGCCCGGCGGCGTCGTAGGTGTAGGTCAGCGCGCCCTTGTCCACGTTGCCGTGCCGGTAGGTCAGGCTCAGTACCTGGCCGGCGGCGTCGTACGTGGGCACCCGGCTCCACCCGCCCGGCAGGGACACCAGCGACGGCCGGCCGACCGCGTCGTACTGGAACTCGACGACCTGGTCGCCCCGGGTGATCGTCCTGGGAGCGCCGTCGTCGTAGTAGGTGTAGGTCACCGCCGGCTGACCGTCCACCGTCATGGTCTGGCGGCGGTCCAGGTTGTCGTAGGTGTAGCCGATCCCCCACCGCTGCGACGAGACCCGGGTGACCCGGTCGAACGAGTCGTGTGCGATCGACGTGATCTCGTGCGTCTTGTCGTCGCTGATCGAGGTCAGCCGGTCCACGGCGTCGTAGCCCTTGGTGATGCTGGCCGCGTCGGGCGTGCCGGCGCCGTAGGTGATCGTCCGGAGCCGACCGAGGGCGTCCGTCGTGTACGTCGCGCGGTGACCGGCGCGGCTGGCCGTCCAGTCCACCCGGCCGGCCGTGTCGTAGTGGACAAGGCTGTACTTGTCCAGCGGGTCGCGGGTCGACTCCACCCGGTCCGACCGGTCGTACGTCCACGTGTTCGCGTTGTTGCGGGCGTCGGTGAGGCTGGTCAGGTTGCCGTTCTCGTCGTACCCGAGATTCGTGGTCTGCCCGAGGGCGTCGACCATCTTCGTGACCTGGTTCAGCGTGTCGTAGCTGATCCTGGTGACAGCGCCCATCGCGTCGGTGATCGCCACCGGGCGTCCCGCCGCGTCGGTGAACTGCTTGGTCACCTGGTTCAGCGGGTCGGTGACCGACGCAAGGTCGCCGCCGCGGTACGTGAATGTGGTGACCTTGTTCGCTTGGTCGGTGACGGTCAGGAGCGAGCCGGCTCCGTTGTAGGTGAACCGGGTGACTCGGTTCGCCGGGTCGGTGATCGACTTGAGGTCGCCGTCCAGCTCGTAGTCGTAGATGGTGGCCTTGCCGTTGCGGTCGGTGTAGCGCAGCGGCTGGTCGAATGGACCGCCGTACTGGTAGCTGCCGGTGACCCGTGCCTGGCCCGTGTCGGCCAGCTCGGTCGCGTAGAGCAGCCGGCCCTCGTCGTCGTGCCGGAACGACGTCTTGCGGCTCAGCGGGTCGGTGATCGCGGTGATCTGCTGGTGGTCGTCGCGGTGGTACGTCGTGGTGCGCGCGGACGGCGTGCCGAAGGCGTCGGTGTCGGTGACCACCGCCCCCGCGGCGTTGAAGGTGACCCGCCGCACCGAGCCGTCCGGCTGGGTGACCCGGGTCTGGGTGACCTTTCCGGAGGCATTAGTGGTGTACGCGAACCGGTACTCCCTGTTGTTGGGCAGGGTCTGCCGCGAGACCCGGCCGTTGGCGTCGTACTCGTTCGTCAGGTACGTGATGCCGCGCGCATCGGTTGCCTCGTGCAGCCGGCCCTCGGCGGTGTACGTGTACCGGGAGACCTTGCCGTCCGGGTTAGTCACCGAGAAGAGCCGGCCCGTGTTGTAGTAGGTGTAGCTGACGGTGCGACCGACGCTGTCCGTGGCGGACGTGATCCGCTGCTGGCCGTCGGTGGCGAACCGGATCCATCGCCCGTTCGGCGAGGTGACTTGAACGAGCCGATTGCCGTCCCAGGTGATGCTGATCTGGTTTCCGTTGCGGTCCCGGATCGCCACGATGCCGCGGTAGAGCGGCGCCACCATGACGGTCCCGTCGCGGCGGGTGAGCACCCAGCCCTTTCCGTCGCCCAGTGCCGGGTCCCGCTGGTACGACACCCGGGCGCCGCGGTACTCGCCGTTGGTGTCGACCGCCTCGAGGATCGCGGTGCTGAACCGGTTCTCCCCGCCCACCCGGACGAAGTGGACCTTCCGCCCGCCGGGCAGGTAGAGGTCGACCTCGTTGTACTGGTCCTCCGAGTGGAAGAACATCCCGTACTGGCTGAGCCACCCGGTGCCGAAGTCGCGCCGCTCGTCGTCGGCCTGCCAGTAGTGCCGGGTCACGCTGATGGGGAACGTGTCGGACAGCGCCAGGTCGGTGTGCGAATCGGTGAGCCGGCCGGTCGACAGGTCGACCGGGTCGCCGTCGAACCAGTCGAAGCCGTCGTCGAAGATCGCCTCCAGCCACGCCGGCCGGGCCCCGGAGTTGAACATCGCGCCGTGGAACGACCACACCCGCGTCCGGGCGTCCGGGACGACCTGCGTGCCGTCGGCGCTGACCTCGCCCCGGCCGTAGACGTACCAGCCCTTGCCCTCCGGGTCGTAGTCCCAGAAGTCGACCCGGGTGTGCGGCGCCAGCTTGGTGTAGTTCGGGTAGACGACCTGGGCGCCGTCCGGGAAGACGAACGTGCCGCCGGGCTGAACCGTGAAGTAAACCGGCACGATGCCGTTCTTCGGCAGCGGGAACGGCGGCTGGTCCAGCGGGATCGGGGTGATGCCCAGCTTCGTGACGACCTTGCCGTCGGCGTCCCGGATCACGGACCCTGCCGGGATGCGCACCTCCAGGCCCGGCACCTTGGGCGTGGTGAGAATGATGTCCTTCTTCGCGGGCGCCTCGAACCGCACCATGTGCTCGGTGTCCAGGCGCTGCATCCACACCGTGAACGGCAGCACCGTGGTGTGCCGGGCCTTCGCCGTCACCTTGATGTGGAAGACGCCGTACTGGTCGGCGTCGGTGCTGGCCGGGCCCCCGTCCACGGTTAGCTTCGCGTTCCCGGCGGGTATCCCGGCTAGCAGGAAGCGACCGTAGCGGTCGGTGCGCGTGGCGACCGAGCCGATCCGCGCCGACGCCCCCACCAGCGGCGAACCGTCCAGTTTGAGCATGTGTCCGGACACCGCGGTGGTCCCGGCCTTCGCCCGCAACGGGTCGGGGGCGTCGGCCGGCGTGCGGCCGGTGAGCCAGTTCCGCCCGCCGAGGCTGGCGGCGCCGGGCGTCCAGGAACGCGGGTCGGCCGGCGGCGCGGTGCGGGCGGCCGGGCGGGCGAACACGTCCACCGGCTGCGCGGCCGCGATGGGCGCGGTCCGCGCCGCGGCGACGGTGCCGTTGGTACGGACGGCGAGCGCCAGCGTGAGCGCGCCTGTGCCGGCCTGGTTCGGGTTGAGCACGAGCTGGTAGGTGCCGCTGCCGGTGCCCGGCAGGTCAGCCAGGTCCGCCCCCTCGGTGGTTCGCAGGTCGACGTCGTCGATCTCGGCGCCGTTCGGGCTGTAGAGGGTGGCATTGGTGTACGAGGCCAGCCCGTTAGCCGGCACGGTGATCCGCAGCCGCTGGCCGCCGGTCGCGGTGAACGTGAGGCGGGCGTTGCGCCCCGGCCGGTCGAACGTGACGGTTCGGGCGGCGCCGCCGATGGTCAGGGTGCCGCCGTTCAGCTCCCCGAGCAGGTTCACCCGGGCCGAGCCGGTGGCGGCGTCAGCCGGCGCGATCACCACCTGGTACCGCCCGGCCGCGGTGAGCTTCGGCAGATCCACGTCGCGGGTGCGGCCGGCGGCGACGTCCACCTTGGCGAGCTGGCTGCCGTCGGGCGACAGCACGAACACCTCGACCGGCTTCGGGAACGTGTTCTCCACGACGACGGTCGACGCCTCACCAACGGCGCCGTCGAAGCCGACGGCGGCGTCCTGGCCGGCCCGGGTCACCGTTGCCGTGATCGCGGTGCCGTCGCGGGTGACCATTCCCGCGTCGACCTGGGCCGAATAGGTGACCACCAGCGTGCCGGTGCCCACCTGGTCGGGCGCGATCGCCAGCCGGTACCGGCCGGTGGCTGGCAGCCGCTGCACCCGGATGCTGCCGTTCTCCCCCCGGATCAGCCGCACGTCGTCGCCGACGGGTTCACCGTCCGGGCCGAGGATGGTCAGCGCGGCGGAGGTGGTCAGGGTGTTCGAGGTAAGGCCGAAGCCGGCGGCCTGGCCGGCGACGCCGTCGAAGGGCACGGCGGCGTTCTGCCCCGCGCGGGTGATGGACGCGGTGACAGCGGCGCCGCCCCGGTTCACCACGCCGGTGCTGGACCACGTCGAATAGGTGGTGGAGATCGCCCCGGTCGCCGCCTCCATCGGGTCGATCACGACGCGGTACGCGCCCGCCAGCGGGATCGTCGGGATGTCGAGGCTCTTGGTGGCGCCGGTCGTGAGGAGCCACCGCTCCACGACGGCGTCGCCCGTCGGGCCGACGACCCGGATCTCGGCCTGCCGCGGCAGCGTGTTGGCAGTGAACGCGAGGCTGACGGCGTCGCCCTCGTTGGCGTCGAACGACAGCTGCGCGTCCTGGCCGGCGGCCTCGATCGTGACGGGCGCCGCGTTGCCGGTCGCGCTGAGCTGACCGCCGAGCGGCTCGGACAGGGTGACGGTGACCTGGCCAGTGTCCGTGGCCACGTTCGGGTCGATGACCAGTTGGTACGTCTGGTTCGCCCGCAGCCCCGTCAGGTCGAGGTCGAACGGTCCACGGTGGCTGTCCTCACCGTCCTCCAACCGCAGGCCGTCCGGGGAGACGACGCTGGCCTCGATGGAGCCGGTGAACGTGCTGCCGCTGATGCCGACCGAGACGGCCTGACCGACCGGGGCATCGAACAGGACGACGGCGACCTTCCCGCCGGTGTTGACCCGCACGGTGGCGTTCGTCCCGACCGCCATCCGCGCATACGACTCCACGGTGGACGGATCGACGGTGGCCGGCGGAACGAAGAAATCCTGCGCGCTGGTGGCGGTGCCGCGTGGGCTCATCACCTGGATACGACCGCCGACCGCGCCGCTGGGCACCCGGAACTTCAGCGTGGTCGCGGTAACCGACACCGGTTCAACGGCCTGGCCGCCGATCGTCACGACGTCGTTGCCGAGAACGGGGTCGAAGTTGCGCCCGGCGACCGTGACTTCGGTGGTCGGCGGCCCGCTGGCCGGCATCATCCCGGTGATGACGGGGGCGCCGGGGGTCACCGTGAAGGTGCCGCCGCTCGCCTGCACGCCCCCCACCGTCACCCGGACGGCGCCGGTGGTGGCGTTCGCGGGCACCGCCACCCGCAGCGAGGTCGCCGTCGCCGCGCTGACGGTGGCGGCGGTGCCGTTGAACGTGACCGCGTTGCCCGCCGGGGTTGTGGCGAACCCGGTGCCGTACACGGTGACGGTGGCGCCGGGCGGTGCGGCCGCGGGCACGACGCTCAGCACCGACAGCTGGGTGGACGGGTAACGGTCGACGCGCAGCACGTTGCCGGCGGCGTCGTAGCTGTACTTCGCCGTGTCGCCGGTGGGCTGGATCGCGCCGACGAGCCGACCGACCGCGTCGTAGGCGTAGTTCATCGGGCCTGGCGGTGCGACGGCCTTCGGGCCCACCGGCGCCGCCGGCTCCAGCTGCGCGGCGGCCTGGACGGGCCGAGCCGCCGGGGCCTGCGCGGCTGGGGCCGCCACGGCCTGGGCCGGCAGCAACGACGCGACCAGCGCTCCACTGAGGAGGAGGGCGACGGAACGGCGACGGTGACGTGTGTCCACGGAGGAGCTCCCAGGGAACGGCGCGGGATTCGTACGGGAAGTGCCCGCCGGATTTTCCGGTACCGGGGGAGGCGTTGACACCACCCGAGACAGAGCCGTCCCTTTCTCATGTCGATCTCTGCCCGATGAGGCATCTCCTCGTCCACCGGATTGCCCTTACGGTCCTTTACGCGAGAGCCGGCTGCCGCTGTGATCCCAAGAGTCAACCCACGCCACAAGGGAATCGAAGAAGTGCGAACTCGACTGCTTCGCGCGGCCGTTGGAGCCGTGGTCGTCACCGGCCTGCTCGCCGTGCCCGCCACCCCCGCCAGCGCCACGGTGCCGGTCGCCGACCGGCAGATGGTGCCGCTGCAGCTCCCGCCCGGCACGACCCGGGTCTACGCCAACGCGATCAACAGCACCGGAGACGTCGTCGGCGAAGTCGACGGCCACGCCGTCGCCTGGGACCCCGCTGGACGGCTGCGCTACCTACGGCTGCCCGGCGGGTACGAGCGAAGCTACGCCAATGCGATCAACGACTCCGGTGTCATAGTCGGGAGCATTGTCGACGAGCACGGAGAACCGGATCGGGAGTACGCCGCGCGCTGGAACACCAACGGGACCGTCGATCGGCTCGCGCCGGACGAGGAGCGGGGGACCAAAGCGACCGCGATCAACAACCACGGCGTGATCGCCGGAATCAGGACGATCCCGTTCGGCCCACCGTCGCCGGTCCGGTTCCGCGGGGGCGGGGTGGTGGAGTTCGGCGAGCGCCGCGGCACCGTCACCGGGATCGCTGACGACGCCGGGGCAACGGTCACCGGCTTCTATTACCCGTACATGTGCGACGACTGCGTCCAGAGCGGGTTCCAGCACCGGATCGGCGGCGGGAGCGGTCCCCACATCCTGTCACCCAGCCCAGAGGAGGCCTCCACTGCCGCGGACATCACCGCCAGTGGAACCTGGATCGCCGGCACGGTGGACGGCCAGGCCACCCTCTGGAATCTCCGTTCCTTCCCGCCGCCAGTGGGCTCCATGTGGTGGCGCCACACGCTGGGCCAGGTCGAGCCCGGTGCCGAGACGCAGGTGGCCGGGATAAGCGGAAGCGGCGAATTCATGGTGGGCACGGCCAAGCTCAACAACGTTTCCCGAGCCTTCATCCGGGAGAACGGTGTCTTCAGCTACCTGCCGGGCGTGCAGTCGTGGGCCATCGACGTCAACGACTCCGGCGTCGTGCTCGCCAAACTCCAGCTGCCCAACAGCGACAAGTTCACCCCGGTGCTGTGGCGGTGACCCCGGTTCCCTTGGAGGCAGCGCGATGACGGTCAGCCGCCGCATGGTCCTGACCGGCACCGTCGCGGCGGCCGCAGGCCTGGTCGTGGGCGGCTGCTCGTCGTCGGACGAGCGGCCGCCGCAGCAGACGGACGTACTGGCGCACCCGCCGCGGAACCACGCCATCGTGGGCGCGTTCGACCTGGACGCGTCGCGGCCCGCCGAGGCCCTGCGGACGCTGGCCGCAAGGGCCGAAGACGCCCCGCTCGGCACGCAGCTCACCGTCGGGCTGGGCGCGTCTCTGTTCGACCGCGCCGGGATCGCCGACCGGCGCCCCCGTCAGCTGGCAGCGATGCCGCCGTTCCCAGGCGACGTGCTCGACCCGGCGCGGACCCACGGTGACGTGCTGCTGGAGGTGGGTGCGGACTCGGCCGCTGCGGCCAAACGAATCTTCCGCGAAGTGGCCGGTGACCTGCGGGTACGGTGGCAGATGGCGGGCTTCCGGGACGGCACGGGCGTCCAGGGCGGACGGCCGCTCGCGACCAATCTGTTCGGATTCACCGAGGGCCACGGCAACCCGCAATCGCGCGACATCGACGGCATCGTGCGCGTCGCGGCGGGCCAGGGCGAGCCGGCCTGGGCCACCGGTGGCACCTACCAGGTGGTACGGATCATCAAGTTCGCCACCGCGCTGTGGGACAAGCACCCGATCACCGAGCAGGAGCAGATCATCGGCCGGCGCCGCGACGGGCGGTGGCTCGACGGCACGGCGCCTAGTGGCGAGCCCAAATTCGGCGCCGACCCGCGCGGCGAGCTGACACCACTGGAGTCCCACGTCCGCCTGGCGAACCCGCGCACCGGTCCCCCGCCGCCGATGCTGCGCCGGGGCTACTCGTTCCAGGGCGGCATGGCTGGCACCGGCCGGGCCGAGGCAGGGCTGCTGTTCATCGCGTACCAGCGGGATCTCGAGGAGGGCTTCGCCGCCGTACAGCGCCGGTTGGCGGGCGAACGGCTCGGCCGGTACGTGCTCACCGTCGGCGGAGGCTATTTCTTCGTGCCGCCGCCGGCACGGCGCCGCTCCTGGTGGGGCGCCGGGCTCTTCCACGCATGACGGCGGGCTTCCTCGGCGGCGAGTTCGGCTACGCCGGGCAACCCGAGGCTCGGCACCAGCTTGGCAACCACTAACCACACAGGACAGAGGCGCCCAGCGCCGACGCAGGTCAGGTGGTGGGCTGTGTGGCTTCGGCTGATGGTTGAACCCGCCACGTCAAGCGTCAGGCGAATCAATACAGGTCAAAGGGTGGGCCGCCGGGGGATCGAACCCCGAACCGATGGATTAAAAGTCATTTGGTTTGATTGTCCTCTATTGAGGACGTATGCTGCCGCTAAATGTCGACGAGTGCCGCATGGTTCGGTAGCGAACGCGCAGGCCCGGTAATCGTCTACCGCGAACTGGCCGAGATTCCAGTCTCCCTACGCGGCTGTCAGGCCGAACGTGCCGGGAAATCCTGCGGGCTAGGAAACGTACGAGCACCCAAGGAGCACCCGACTGGGGCACCGACCGACGCAGCGAATGGCGGATCGGGCCCATCGCCCGTCGAACCCGGCGTTGTAGGGCGAGCCGCCCGTTCCAGCCGGCACCCCGGAACGCGATCCTGACCCGCAGCGGCACTGCGGGCCGGTCACGACGTGGTGGAACCATCAAACGCGACCTGAGCGTCACCGCGAGACGCAACTGAACAGATTTAAGACCAAGTTCTTGACGATTTACACCTTAATTTAAATACTGTATTGCCTCTACCCCTCTCGGAGGCGCCCCCGTGCGTAGATCCCCCTTCGTCGTCGCGGCAGCACTCGCGGTGACACTCGCAGGCGGCTTGGCCATCACGTCCCCGCAAGACATCGCCGAAGCCGCCCCCGTCACCAACTGGAGTGACGAGTTCAACGGCGCGGCTGGCCAATCGGTCAACAGCTCGTTCTGGAACTTCAACGTTGGCGGCGGCGGCTGGGGCAACGCTGAGCTCCAGACCTACACCAACAGCACCGCCAACGTCGCCACGGACGGCCAGGGCAACCTGGTCATCAACGCACGCAAGAACGGCAACAGCTGGACATCCGGGCGGATCCACACCGCCGGGAAGATCTCCGTCAGGTACGGCCACGTCGAGGCACGCGTCAAGGTTCCCAACGGCAGCGGCCTCTGGCCGGCGTTCTGGATGCTGGGCGGCGGGAACTGGCCGGCCGACGGCGAGATCGACGTCATGGAGAACGTCGGTCGTGACCCCAACGTCGTCTTCGGCACCCTTCACGGTCCGGGTTACTCCGGCGGGAACGCGGTCGGCGGCACACGCAACATCGGCCAGCCCGTCGGTAACGCGTTCCACGTCTTCTCGGTCGACTGGTCACCCAACCTGGTCATTTGGAAGATCGACGGCTCCGAGTACTTCCGCGCCACCCCCGCCAGCCTCCGCGGCAACAGGTGGGTCTTCGACCACGAGTTCTTCCTGATCCTCAACGTGGCCATCGGCGGCAACTTCGGCCAGGGCAATCCCGCTTCCCTGCCGGCTGAGAACAAGATGCTGGTCGACTACGTGCGGGTCACGCGGTTCCGACTCCGGGCCGGTCGACCCACCGCCGGGCGGCGGTCAGGGCATCCGGGGTACCGGCAGCGGTCGCTGCATCGACATCCCGGGTGCGAACCCGGCCGACGGCGCCCTTCTGCAGATCTACGACTGCAACAACAGCGCCGCTCAGCAGTGGTCGACAAACGCCAACGGCACCGTCACGGCCATGGGCAAGTGCATGGACGCCGCCGGCGCCGGCACAGCCGATGGCACCGCGGTGCAACTGGCTACCTGCAACGGTACGGGCGCCCAGCAGTTCACGCTGAATGCCGCCGGCGACCTGGTGAACGCAGCGTCCGGGAAGTGCGTGGACGTGGTCGGCGTCGGGACCGCCAACGGGAGCAGGCTGCAACTATGGACCTGCAGCGGCGGCTCCAACCAGAAGTGGGCACGCTCCTGAACCAGGGTCGCGCTGCGACAAGAAGGGCCGGCAGGTGCCATCGTGCCGGCCCTTCTGCATACCTTGTTCAAGGACGGCGATGTTGCCACAGCCGTTGGGGCCAAAGACACCGCGGCCACCGCCCGACGCGTCCGCCAAGCCGCCCACGACACCGTCGACAAACGCCACCGGAAACCCGGGCTTGACTCCGCGATCCGAGCGACGGCGTCAAACGCGAACACGAAACCCGCCATCGACGGGTCATCCAGCGGCGCCCGCATGATCGCCACGTTGACCTCGGCCAACTCCACGTCCAGGCCAGCTAATGGGGCAACCGACGGATCCATCATCACTCCGGGAAATGCGGCCGGTGCGGACACCCTCCCAGCAAGTGACGCACGAGCGATCGACCCGGAAACACGGCGCGAGCTTCGCGAGACACGTCCTCCGCTCGCGCGCAATACGCATTCTTGCCACTGGTGTGTGCCCCCTGGCGGTGTGGAAGGTGGTCATCGCACAGGGCACGGCGCGGATCTCCGGGAGCTGGCTCGGCTCCCATTCCGGCCAGCCTTTTGGGGAACCAAGAGCGCCAGGAACACCTGGCGAGGGCTGCGCCGCACGGCCGGTCCCGCGCCTGTGCGGGCCGTCCACGAGTACGGAATGTCGGGAGTGGACTTCTGTACTGCAGGAGTCCTTACAGGGAGGTCATGTTGTCAAAGCAATGTCCCTTAGACGATAAGAGTCGACCGGCTGGAACAACCGCGCAGCTGCGCCGTTTCGGCTTGGTGGCCCTTACAGCCGCTGCGGTCGCGGCCCCTCTCGCCAGTGGGCTGCCGGCATCAGCGCAGTCTGCGCCGGCCGGTGGCATCGTCAAAGCCGGCGTGCCGGGTGCGGTCAAGGACAGCTACATCGTCGTTCTCAAGAACACGGTCTCGGCACAGAGCGTTGACGCCAAGGTGGCCGGCCTGGCTGGTCGTCACGGGGTCGCCAAGGTCAAGTACACATACCGGTCGGCGCTGTCCGGGTTCGCTGCGACGATGAGCGAGCAGCAGGCCACACAGATCGCCGCCGAGCCGGAGGTGGACTACGTCGAGCAGGACCGCGCCGTCCGTGCATCGACCGAGCAGGTCCCCACGCCATCGTGGGGGCTGGACCGCATCGACGCGGCCAACCTGCCGCTCAACACCCGGTACGGCTACCCGGACGACGGCGGTAGCAAGGTCCACGCCTACGTCATCGACACCGGCATCCGCACCAGCCACTCGGACTTCGGCGGGCGGGCCACCAGCGGTTTCGACGCCATCGACGGCGGCACCGCCGATGACTGCAACGGGCACGGCACCCACGTCGCCGGCACGATCGGCGGCGCCAGCTATGGCGTGGCCAAGAGCGTGCGGCTGGTCGCCGTGCGGGTGCTCGACTGCAACGGCAACGGCACCAACGCCGGGGTGATCGCCGGTGTCGACTGGGTGACCGCCAACGCTGTCAAGCCGGCCGTGGCCAACATGAGCCTCGGCGGCCTGGTCTCAGCGGCGGTGGACTCCGCGGTCGCGCGCTCCATCGGCACCGGTGTCACTTACGCGGTGTCGGCTGGAAACAACAACGGCCGCAACGCCTGTGACCAGTCACCGGCCCGGGTTCCCGACGCGATCACCGTCGCGGCCACCGCCCGCAACGACCGCCGCGCCGGCTTCTCCAACATCGGCCGCTGCGTGGACATCTTCGCCCCGGGCGTGGACATCACCTCGGCGTGGAGCACCAACGACGGCGCGACGAACACGATCAGCGGAACGTCGATGGCCTCCCCGCACGTGGCCGGCGTCGCCGCGCTCACTCTCCAGGTCAACCCGTGGCTGACGCCGGGGTCGGTGACCAACCTCCTCAAGGCCGTCGCCACGCCGGGCAAGGTCGGCGATGCCGGAAGCGGATCCCCCAACCTGCTGCTGCGCTTGATCTACGGCCCGATCAAGGGCTTGGTTGGCAAGTGCGTTGACGTGGACGGCTCGCAGACCCCCAACTCGACTCCCGTACAGATCTTCGAGTGCAACGGCACCTCGGGTCAGGAATGGCAGTACACCGGCGACGCACTGTACAACGCAAACTCCGGCCGGTGCCTGGACGTACGCGGGGGCAACATGACCAACAGCACCCCGGTGCAGATCTTCGACTGCAACGGTTCAGGAGCCCAACTGTGGAGGTCCGCACCCGCGCGCCAGGAACTGTTCATCCAGACCCCCACCGCGGCCCGCTGCCTCGACGTGCGCGGAGGAAACTCGACCAACCGCACCCCCATCCAGATCTTCGACTGCAACGGCACCCCGTCGCAGGACTGGAACCTGCCGTTCGACTAACGCACCACCGGTGACAGGGCACTTAACCCGCCCGAGTTGAGATAGGCAGCGACGCGAGGACCTCGTCAAGGTCTGGACCGGGAGTCTCCACCCCGACCGCACCCACGGCGAGGTCCTCGCCATTAGCCGGAATGTTCCGCGTCAAGAAGCAAATTCGCCGTCGGTGCCGACACCCGCAACCGGTAGGGCCGCGTTTACAGCGCGGCAATGCTCAGCGGATCCGCGCGACGTTGCGCGCCGCCCTGAACGCCGCAATCCGGGAGGGGCTCATCCGCGACAATCCGGCTCGCCGGGTCGAGCTCGCCAAGCCCCGCCGTGCGCACCCAGTGGTGTGGACCGCCGCGTGGTTGGGCTGCGCACCGGCGAGCGTCCGCTGTGACCGCGTGGACGCCTCAGCAGCTCGTCTACTTCCCCGACGCCGCCCCGCGGTGAACGCTTCTACCCGTTGTGGTGGCTCGTCGCGTTGCGCGGTATACGCCGCGGCGAGGCGTGCGGGCTGCGCTGGGACGACGTCGACCTCGAACAGCGCTGCCTGAGCGTCATGCAGCAGCTCATCTACGTCGACGGCGTCACCCGGCAGCTCACCTACGTCGACGGCACGCTCGTCGTGTCCGAGCCCAAGAGCCGCGCCAGCCGACGGGTCGTCGCCCTGGACCCGGCCACCGTCCAGGTGCTGTACGAGCAGGCCCGCCGGCAGCGCGCCGACGCCACCAAAGCTGGCGATGCCTGGCAGGACACCGGCTACGTGTTCACCCGCCGCGACGGCACACCCCTGCGCCCCGACTCGGTCACTCAACGCACCCGCCACCTCATCCAGCGAACCGGCCTGCGCAGGCCAAATGAGAGCACACGACCAGCGTGGGCAGCCGATGTGAGAGCGACAACCCCGGGCGCCTGGACCAAGCCTCGCCAGACCCGGTCCTAAGAGGCAATGAAACAAGTAGCCGATGAGCGTGCACTCGGTCTTGGCTGCCGGCCGCCGAACGGATGCGATCGCACAGCCGTCGGAACTTCGGCAAGAATTTCGGCGGAAGCTGTCGAGGACCGGTGCCGCCCGTTCGTCACCCGGACGATGCAGCCCTTCCAACCATGAGGAGCAGCCATGAAGTACGCGATGCTGATCTGCGGCGACGACCGCGAGTGGACCGCGCTGTCCCCGGCCGGCGAGGAGGACGTGATGAAGCAGGTCTACGCGTGGTTCGAGCGATGGCAGCCGACCGGCATGATCGCCGAAGGCGGCATCGAGCTGCGGCCCCGGGACACGGCGAAGACGGTGCGCGCCGGCGAGAACGGCCAGCCGGTGATCATCGACGGGCCGTACCTGGAGCTCAAGGAGGTCATCGGCTCGGTCGTCGTGCTGGAGTGCGGCGACATTGACGAGGCCGTGCGGATCGCGGCCACCTGGCCGCTCGCCGCCGGGATGAGCGCGCTGGAGGTCCGTCCGGTGATGAGCCGCGAATAGGGGTGACCCTGGGGCGCCGGCCTCACAGCCGGCGCCTCAGCTCACCCACCCGGCGCGACATCAGCTCACGTTCGGCCGGGTTCGTGGCCAGCTCCAGGGCCTGCTCCGCCGCCGCCAGCGCCTCGGCCGGTCGGCCGAGCGTGGCCAGCATGTCGGCCCGGGCGGCGTGCCACAGGTGGTAACCGGCCAGCCGGTCCCCGAGCGCGTCGACCTCGTCCAGCGCCGGGGCCGGGCCCACCGCGAACCGCGTGGCCACCGCCCGGTTCAGCAGCACTACTGGCGACGGGTCCAGCGGGTACAGCCGGTTGTACAGCGCTCGCACGTCGGCCCAGTTGGTGTCCTCGTAAGAGACGGCCAGCGCGTGCAGCGCGGCGATGCCGGCCTGCAGCTGGTACGGCCCGGGCCGGCCCAGGCGCACCGCCGCCCGCAGCCGCAGCACCGCACGTTCGATCGCCGGCGCGTCCCACAGCCGCCGGTCCTGCTGGTCGAGCAGCACGATGCGGCCCCACGCGTCGAACCGCGCGGCGGCGCGGGCGTGATGCATCTCCAGCAATGCGGCGAGGCCGGCGACCTCCGGTTCGCGAGGCAGCAGCGCGGCGAGTTGGCGCGCCAGCTCGACCCCCTCGCGGGCCAGCTCTCGCCGCTGGGCCGACCGGCCACTGGACAGATAGCCCTCGTTGAACACCAGGTAGATCACCGCGAGCACGGCCGGCAGCCGGTCGGCGTACTCGTGCGGCTGCGGCACCTCGTACCCGATGCCGCGCTCCCGCAGCTGACGCTTGGCCCGGGACAGCCGCTGCGCCATCGTCGGCAGCGGCACCAGGAACGCGGCGGCGATCTCGGCCGTACTCAGACCGCTGGCGGCGTACAGCGTGAGCGCGACCCGGGCCGGCTCGGCGAGGGCCGGGTGGCAGCACGCGAAAATCATGGCCAGCCGATCGTCCACGCCCGGTTCCGGCGGTGGTTCCGCGGCCACCCGGGCCACCTTCTCCCGGCCGACGGCGTCGCGGCGCAGCCGGTCCAGCGCCTTGCGCCAGCCCGTGGTGACCAGCCAACCGGTGGGGCTCTTCGGCACACCCTCATCGGGCCAGCGCTTGAGCGCCTCGGCCAGCGCGTCCGACAGCGCCTCCTCGGCCCGATCGAAGTCGCCGAGCCGCCGGCTGAGCGCACCCAGCATGCCGGCCGCGTCCGTCCGCCAGATCCGGTCGACCAGTTCGGCCACGTCATCCACCGCACCAGGGTGCAACACCCGCAGGACCGAGACATCCCCTGCCCCGTTGCGCGAGCTCCTGGCGGTAGGTCAACCCCCATCGCCTGCTCCGGTCGGCGGTTGCTGAGCGCGGGTGGATGACCGATCGTCGTCGGCCGCTGCTGGAGGCGATTGCGGGTCAGGTTGCGATCGAGCGCAGGAGGGCGGCCAGTTCGCGGTCGGGACTGACGTTGCTGCGATACAGCGGACCGCAGGGAGTGGCGGCCAGCCGTACCGCGAGGTCGATCAGATCCGCATCGGGCTGATCGTCGCGATGGACCGCGGCGAGGTAGCTGAACTCGTTCATGATGCCGACAACGCTGCGGCTGGCGGTTGTCGCGACCCGGTAGTCCCGCATACGCCGCAGTTCCGCGTCGATGATCGTGTCCGGTGTGTGGTGTGCTGCCAGTACGGCGGCGATCTGGTGGGCGGCCCTGGCCGGCAGCGTGGCTGCCGGCGCCAAGGGCATCAGCACGGGCAGCAACGTTGGCTCGTGACCAGCAGCACGGCTCGGCGCCGCCACGCCAGGGACGTGGCGTACCACTGGCCCAACAGCGTGGTGGACTGTTCGCCCTCACGCAGCGTCAGTGGACCGATGTGGTCACGCAGCGTCTTCGTCGCGCGGACAATGAGCACCCGGCCATCCTGCCCCACCTGCGACAAACCGACCGCTCACGCGGCCGTTCGCGCGTTGTCCGCTTTCTGCCGCTGGGCGGCGGCGGGGGCAGGTAGCCGGTCTGCGGCGAGTTCGTTGGTGGTGGCGGTGAGCAATCTCGGTGGCGGTCGCCGTAGGCGAGCGCGGCGAAGTAGACGGTGTCGACGGCGCCGGCGAGGGGGTCCTCGTGCGCGGCGGCGGGTATCGCCGGCAGCGCGATCGCTTGCTGGGAGCAGTTGGGAGTGCCGGTCGGGATCGTAACCGTGGTGTGGGGTACGCGTTCGTCGGCCCGAGCCGTTCCGACATCTGGTGGGGGTCGTCGAACGGCGCCGGCAATGGTTCGCCCCGGTCGAGCGCGGTGGGCGCGGCGGCGATCCAGTCGACGGTGTCCACTCCGGCTATCGCGCATGCCTGCCGGGTGGCCCACCGGGCGACGGCCCGCTGCGTGTGCGGTGCGGCGTCGGCCAGGGGCAGCACGATCTCGGGATCAGTGGTCGCCAGGAGCACCTGCAACGCGTTGGCACGTTGGGTCGGCTCGTCGGCGGTGACCGCAGCCAGTAGTTCGTCGACAAATCCCGGCGGCGGGTCAGCTGACACCAGCCGAATCAGTGCCCCAGCGTCGTTGCGCTCGAGTGAGGACAGGCCACGATCGAGCCACACCAGCCGCTGGGAATACGTTTGCCAGATGGTCCATACCGCGTCGTGAATCGTGTTGGAGTCTGCAGCCGAGGACGTGGCGCGCGCGACCAGCATCGGGTCAAACTCCCGACCGCAGGGTGCGGTGCAGTTGGTCGTCAACGATGTCCAGGTGCCTGGCGCGTTCAATCAACGCAGCCATGGACACGCCCCAGCGGTGCTTCAGTTCCAGCAGTCGGCGAAAGTCTCGTGCGGTCAGGCCAGCTAGCTCTTCTCGCATGACCTCTGCGGGAGCTAGCAGCTCGGCCGCGAACAGGTTCGCCTCCTGCTCGATCAGGTCGTTGGGGGGTCGCGACATCCCAGCCGTGCAAGGTCAAGTGGCCGAGTTCGTGCGCCAGGGTGAAACGTTGCCGGTCCCCTGACAGCGCCGTGTTCACGAGAATCACGGGGCCGTTCCGCGAGCCTCAGGCTCACCGCGTCCTGGCCGTCCGTCGCGAGATCTCGCCGCACCACCCCATGGAGGACATCGGCGACGCCGCGCTCAACTATGACCAGGTCAAGGCGTCCACATGGGGATGTCCGACGCCAGGCCGGGGTCGCGCTCCGTGTGGTTCGGGTTGGCGTGATGTCGGGTGTGCTTGTACATCCGCCAGCCGTAGCTCATGCCGATGCCGACGTTGCTGAGGATCAACCCGGCGATGTCGCTCGCCCGCCGGGTCCGGAAGACCTGACGGTGCGCGATGTCGTGGGCAACCAGCGCGAGCTGCGCGAACATGATGGCTGTTGGAGTCGTACGGCGGACCCTCGTCCACTCTTCGCCCGCCCCGTCCGCCAGGCCAGTAACCGTGAACAGCCCGCGGGGGACCTCCCGTTTCGGCGTCCGCTCGGGCGCCCAGCGAGCGCCGCGACGGTGCCCGATTTTCGCGGTGCGGGGTCACGTCGGGCGCGATCCGGCCCCGGCGCACTCTGGACGGTGGGCTTGGTCAATCAGCGGACGAACCGCATGGTCAGCGGGTATCGGTAGGACTGGCCCTGGCTGGCCCTTACGGCCGCCAGCGACGCCAGCACCACCCAGGCGATCACCCCGAGGATGAGCAGCGGGATGCCGACCAGCATCAACGGCCGCAACCAGCACAACCAATCCGTAGACGGCGATCGAGATGCCGAAGTTCAGCGCCTCCCGGCCGGCGTCGTCGATGAACGGGTCCCGGTCGCGTCGGGTCAGCCAGACGGCGAGCGGTCCGATGACCGAGCCGAAGGGCACGACGAGGCCCGCGAGGGTCGACAGGTGCGCGACGACTGCGGTCTCGCGGATCGCCTGGTCCACCTCATCGGCCCGGGTCGCGCGGTTCTCGTCGCCCGCGGCGAGGTTGGCGCCGCACCGGGGGCAGGTTTGCGTCTGCTGGTCTAGCCTGGCTGAGCAGGCAGGACAGGTGGTGTACATGACCGCTCCTTCGTTCGCGCCCTCGCTCGGGCGCGTGTCGGTATGCGATCGACGGTAGGTCGCCGGGCGCGCGGGGTCGTCGGCCGCGGGGCGACACTTCGTTGTCGGCCGGCAGGCGTACGCCGTCATCCCACCGGACGATCTGCTGCCGCGAGAGGAACGAGCGGTCTAGGTTGAAGGCTTCAGCCGCAGGTTCCAGCGCATCGCCATCACCTCTTGCGGTCGCCAGCCGAGCGGCGACTCGGTCACGGTTCCGGCGCATTGCCCAGCGAACCAATCAGCGGAGCCCGCTGCGATCTTCGTTCACAGGGGCTGAGCTTCCGGGGATCCGCTCAGGGAATGACAACAGCACGCGCTGGAGACCGTCCATCCCGACCACGTCAACTGCGGGAGCGACTCTCTTCGGTCGCCCTTGACAGCGCGACATCGTAAGGTGCCCATCGCGGTCCCTCACTCGGTTGAAGCCTGGTGCGGGTTTTGCGTCTCGCCGTCGGCAAAGGCGCGAAGCGCGGCGGCACTCGGCAGCGCCAGCCTGAAGTCGCCATCGGAGTGGGCGAAGTACACGCCGGAGCTCTTGACATCCGCACCGGGTAGGCGGGCGGCAAACTCTTGCTCAGCCTTGCCGAACGCGCCCAACTATCCGGCGCCGACATCGAGGAACTGGCGGATCCCCTGCCCGGCGGCGTGGCGCACGGCCCGGGTCAGGGACCTGCGGTTCTCCCGGGCGAGCACGGGCATCTCCGGGTAGGCGGCGATGATCTTCTCGCCCGCTTCCCGGTCGGCGGGAGGCTGTCCTTCCCCCAGAAGGAAGTCGTAGATGCGGACGTCGGCGCCGCCCGCAAGGCCGGCAGAATCCAGGCGCGAGCCGGACGGGGCCGCAGGCCAGGGGGGCACGGCGGTCGCCGACCGCGAACAGAACCAGGCCATCCGCGGATGGGCCAAGAAGCAAGGCCTCAACGTCAGCGAGCGTGGCCGCATCCCCGCCGAGATCGTGGAGAGGTACCACGCGAAAGTCTGACGAGGCGATGACCGGCCACGGCCGGATGAGACCGCCGCCGGTGCGCCGCGTTGGGTGCGTTTGATTCTGATGGTGGCCGGTGTGTCAGCGCGGCCACCGGCATCTCCCCGGCGGCCGTGCTGTTCCACTTCCTTGGCCGATGCAACCCGGCTGCGCACCGTGCAGCGCCCGGCCCAGGGCGAGGACCACGCGGTGGGCCTGGCCGTCGAACTCGGCTGGCCCAGTCCACCGCCTGCAAGCAACCGCCCCTGCCTGCGCGACTGCCACCCGGTCACCTGCCGCGCCGAAGGACGACGGTCCCGCTCTGGCCTAACCCGGCCCGGAACTGAACTGGGGCTAGTCGTACGGCGGGCTGTCGCACCGGTAGGTCAGCGTGTACTTCCAGGTCCCGTTGGCGAGTAGCTGCGCCCGGACCCGGACCACGTCGAAGCCTCCGCCGGGGCAGGAGTTCGCCGCCTGCTCCTCCGCCTCGGCCTGAGCGTCGTCAAGGTCCCGATCGACACCCATCGCCACCCGGTCGGGTGCGTGCACGGTGCCCGGTGGGCAGTCGAACAATGGGTCGCAGGGCACCAGGTCCGCGTGGGCGGCATTGGGTGCGGCCATCCCCACGAGCGCGAGGGCGGCGACTGTCCCGAGTACACCCAAGAGGCGCCGCACCGAATATCGTCGATTCTTCATGCTGTTCGTGGTCTCCCCTGAGATGGCAAGTCGTCCGGCTGGCCCTCCGTGGGCCGCCGCTGGTCGTGGTGTGGGCAACGGGCTCGCCAAGATCGGCTAAGCCTGGGCGGCGCACCTCGGGTTCCGCGCGGCGATGGCCCACGGGTAGCCGAAGGCGGGCTGCGACGGTGACGTGTTGTCCGACACGGTCGTCCGCACGCCGGTCACCGGGTTCACGCTGAGGACGGCTCCCGCCCCGATGTCCGCGATGAGGATGCTGCCGCAGACGACCACCAGGTCGCCGAGAACTTCGAAACTCGTCCCGCCCACCGGCGCGGTGTTCTCCGACACCATCGTCCGCACGCCGGTCACCGGGTTCACGCGGATGATCCGCCCGCCATCATTGGATCCCCAGTCGGAGACGAGGATGTCACCGTTGGTGTCCAGTGTCATGGACGACGTGTGGACGAAGCTCGGACCATTGTTGGGGTGGTTGTTGGCGGAGACCAGTGTCCGGCCGCCGGTTACCGGGTCGACGCGGATGACACCGGTGGAGTCCAGGACGTAGATGTCGCCGTTGGCGGCCACGTCGACGTCGGTGGGGTTGGCGAAGGACTGCCCACCCACCGGCGCCTGGTTACGCGACAGCGTGGTGCGGACTCCGGTCACGGGGTTCACCCGGATCAGGCCGCCGTTGCCGCTGGCGAAGGCGACCGGGTCGGCGATGAGGATGCTGCCGTCGGCCTCCACCGCGATGCCGTAGGGCGCCTTGAGATCAGGGCCCCCGACCGGCGCGGCGTTGCTCGACACCAGAGTCCTGACACCGGTATACGGGTTAACGCGGATCACCGCGGGCGTCTCGATCCCGTTGATGTCGAGTTCGAACGACTCGGCGACAAGGAGGCTCCCCGCGGCGTCGAACGTGATGCCCGTCGGCGATTGGAAGTCCGGCCCGCCCACCGGGCTGTGATTGTCCGAAACCAACGTCCTCGTGCCGCTCGGCTTGTCGATCCGGAGGACCATGCCGTTTTCAAACCAGTCGGCGGGCGAGGGGTCGGTCACGTAGATCTGGGTCAGGTCGAGCCCCGGCAGGGCGGTAGGGACCGGCCAGGGCTCTGGCCGGACGGGGCCGGCCCCGGCCGGTGCTGGGATGACCGCGACCGCCACGGCGACCACCGCGCCAAGGATCCACGCTACGACTCGCACCGGCCCGGGCCGAATTCTCTTGCTGGTGTACCGCACTGTCTCCACCTCTCCACAGGTCGGCCAGGAGGCCGACACGCGGAGACGATGCTCAGCTCTCCAGCGGTCGGCGTTTCTCGGGCCGCGATTACATAGATGAACATTCCTGCCGGCCGATGGGCGATCGTTGGACGTTCCTTGAATCGGCTGTTCATGGGGGTGCAGGCGGACCCCTGGCAGGGATTCGCCGGCGGCGGAGATGCCCTGCGGGTTGTCGGATAGGCGAAACTGACTGGCTTTGTGGGCGAGATCCCCGGACTCTGTGACGTGCGCAGGCGCGGCGGCGACGGACCGGAACGGTGTCGACCATGGTGGAGTTTCGGCTGCTCGGCGACGTCGAGGCAGACATCGACGGACGCACAGTGGACGTCGGTCACCTCAGGCAACGCTGTGTGCTGGTAGCGCTGCTCGTCGACGCCAACCGGGTGGTTCCGGTTGAGCAACTCCTGGACCGTGTCTGGGCCGATCGACTCCCGCAGCGGGCCCGAGGGACCCTGCACAGCTACCTGTCCCGGCTGCGGCTGGCGCTCGCTTCCGCGTCGGGTGTCGGCATCGCCCGCCGGCCCGGCGGCTACCTCCTCACCGTCGACCCCATGTGCGTCGACCTGCACCGGTTCCAGCATCTGGCGACCCGCGCCCGCGCGGCCGCCGATCCCGACACCGCGGCCCAGCTCCTCAAACAGGCGCTCGGGCTCTGGCGCGGCGAAGCCTTCTCCATGCTGGACACCCCATGGATAGCTACCGTCCGGGCGGCCGCGGAGGCACAGCGGTTGGCCGCCGAGTTGGACCACAACGACCTTGAGCTGAGCCGCGGACGGCATGTCGCGCTGGTCTGCCAGTTGTCGAAGTGGGCCGCCGCCCACCCGCTGGACGAGCGTCTGGCTGGTCAGCTCATGCTTGCGCTCTTCCGATGCGGGCGGCAGGCCGACGCGTTGGACCTGTACCAGCGGGTCCGCATCCGGCTCGCCGACGAGCTAGGCGCCGATCCCAGCCCGCCCCTGCGGCGGCTGTACCAGCAGATCCTGAACGCGGACCCGGCGCTGGCGGCACCAACCGCGGCGAGGGTAACGCCGGGTCGGGGCCGTCCACGGGTGCCGCGCCAGTTGCCGGTGGCGCCGCCGTCGTTCACCGGCCGGTCCGCAGAGCTGGCTACGCTCAGCACCACGCTGCTCGGTCCGCGAGATGCCGGTGGTCCGATGGTGATCTCGGTGGTCGGTGGCGCGGGCGGGATGGGCAAGACCTGGCTGGCGCTCCGGTGGGCACACGACCACCTCGACCGATTCCCCGACGGCCAGCTTTACGTGAACCTGCGGGGTTTCGACCCGGGTGCCGATCCCGTGTCATCGACCCTGGCGGTGCGCGGGTTCCTCGGTGGCCTCGGAGTGCACCCGGACGCGGTCCCGGTGGACGTTGAGGCGCAGGCGGCGCTCTATCGCAGCCTGGTCGCCGGCAGACGGATGCTGATCGTCGTGGACAACGCCCGCGACAGTGCCCAGGTGATTCCGCTGCTGCCCGGCGGCAACACGTGCCGGGTGCTGGTGACCAGCCGCCATCAACTGCCCGGCCTGCTGGCCGGTCACGGGGCCCGCCCGGTGTCGCTGGACGTACTGCCCGACCCGGAGGCGGCGCACCTGCTCACGAACCACCTCGGTGTCGACCGGGTTGCCGCCGAACCGGCGGCGGTCGCGGCGCTGCTGCGGCGGTGCGCAGGCCTGCCGTTGGCGCTGGGCATCATCGCCGCCCGCGCCACCGTGCAACCCGGTCTGCCCCTGTCCGCGCTTGCCGACGAACTGGACGACGCCTCCACCCGACTGGACGCCCTGGACGCCGGTGAACTCGCGGTCAACCTGCGGGCGGTGCTGGCGTGCTCGTACGCGGCCCTGCCGGCCGAGGCGGCCGGCCTGTTCGAGCTGCTCGGGCTCGCCGCGGGGCCGGACATCAGCCTGCCCGCGGTCGCAAGTCTCGCCGCCATGCCAATGACCCGCACACGGGCCGTTCTGCGCCAACTCGCCAGTGCGCACCTCGTGCAGGAATGCCCGCCGGGGCGCTACCGCCTGCACGACCTCGTACGGCTGTACGCCACCGAACAGAGGCTGCGTCTCGGTGCCGCCAGTGACCCGGCGTTGCACCGGCTGCTAGACCACTACCTGGAGACAGCCCGCACCGCCGCCTTGCTGCTCGACCCGCACCGGGAACCGATCCCACCCACCCAGGCCCGGGCCGGGGTGGCCCGCATCGACCTGCGTGACCGCTCGCAGGCGTTGGCCTGGTTCACCGCCGAACACACCGTAATGCTCGCCGCCATCGATCAGGCCGCAGCCGCCGGGGCGAACCCGCACACCTGGCAGCTGGCCCGCACCCTCACCACCTTCTTCGACCGGCGAGGGCACTGGCACGACCGGGCCCACACCCAGCGGGCCGCCCTGGCCGCCGCCCGTCGCCTCGGTGACCGCACCGCCGAGGCCCACAGCCACCGCGGCCTCGCGCTCGCCGACACGTGGCTGGGCCGCTACGCCGACGCCGCAGACCATCTGCGGCAAGCTCTGGCGCTCTTCGACCAGCTCGGCGACGATGACGGCAAGGCACTCACGCACCGCAACCTTGCCCGGGTGGCGGCACGCCAGGGTCACCACCGCGACGCGTTGCCCCACGACAGGCAGGCGCTGCGACTCTTCCGCGCGGCCGGCAACCGCTCCGGGCAGGCCCGTGCGCTCAACGCGGTCGGCTGGCACCTGGCCCATCTCGGCGAGCACGAGCAGGCCCTGACCTACTGCGAACAGGCGCTGGAGCTGCATCAGCAGATCGGCAACCGCCGTGGCGAGGGGGAGACCTGGGACAGCCTGGGCTACATACACTGTCGCCGGGGCCACCACCAGCCCGCCGTCGACTGCTATCAGCGCGCGCTGGTATTGCTCAGGGAGACCGGCGACCGCTACTACGAGGCGACGACACTCACGCGTCTGGGCGACGCCCAGCTCACGCTGGGCGACCCGGACGCCGCTCGCGGTGTCTGGACGGACGCCCTGCACATCCTCGATGACCTCGGCCACCCCGATGCCGAGCTGGTCCGGGCGAAACTGCAGCCCGACGCAGCATCGACTCCGCTACCGACGCTGCATCGCCTACCGGCCTGAAGAGGTGCAACCTTGTAGGTGCCCGAAAAATGTCATCCGTGCAGTTCAGGCGGCGTGCTGGTATGCGTGGAGGATGCAGGTCAACGCCGTCCAGGCCCCAGATGGCGCGGATCGGGCCCGCCGCGGTCAGCGTGTCGGAGTGGCGACTGCCGCCGAGCTCCTCGACGTCGCCGGCGGTGGTGTCCCGCTCGGTCGCGGCGCCGTCGTCGCCGCTGACCGAGTCCGCGTCGGCCGACACCGGCTCGGGCGAATCCTGATAGGACACCGTGTCGGTGCTCGCCCCGCCGCCGAGGTAGTCGGCCCCGGCATCGCCGAACAGGCGCTCGGACCGCCCGCCGCCGAGCAACGTGTCGTTGCCGAATCCGCGTTGACCTCGAGCGCGAGCGTGAGCGGGAAGCTGCTGATCCGGGCGTAGTCGTTCCGGTCACCGAGAACGATGTTCACCGTGTGGATGAAGGCCGTGGAGCAACGGATCTGGAAGACTACCTACAGGCCGTTGGTGACGGCGGCGTGGTCACGTTTGAGTCCAGCGGCGAAGGAGTGCAGGTCGGGCAGGTCGTCGGCTTCGACGGCGGTGATCTAGGTGTCGAGGCGGTCGCCAGTCGGCTGGTGAGCATCTCGGCGAACGCGGTGATGTGGCTGGCAAGGGCGTCGAGATGAGGGCAGGCGGCCCGTATTTCTTTGAGTTTGACGTGTTCGTCGGCGTCAAGGCGGTCCGGGTGGCGCAGCAGCCAGGCGGCGATCCGGCGCACTTTCGGGGGCCGGGCCGTTGTCAGCGCGGTGCGGACCGGCGGGGGCGCAGGTAGCTGTGGACGCTGCCTTGGTAGCCCAGGGCGCGGATCTCGCCGCACAGGTCGGTCGCGCTGGCGCATCCTTCGTTGAAGCGGTGGTGCAGATAGTCGATGCAGTCGTCGAGGATGCTGGGGCGGCCGGCGCGGGGCTTGGCCAGCAGTTCGTCCACGCTGCTAGTCCCGGCGAACCGCCCGGATGGTGCCGCCAGTCCGAGCTCGCGGCTGATGGCGTTGAGGCTCTCATCCTGGGCGCGTAGCGCCTGGACGGCTTCGTGGCGTTGTCGGGTGCGGGTGACCAGCGCCGAGCCTTCGGCGCGCTGATCCGCGGCGTCGCCGGCTACCTGGTCGCGGTCCGGCTCGGCGTTCTCCCGCGGCGGCATGGTGAGGTGCTTCTTGAGCAGGAATGGTCGACGTGCTGGGCGAGGTTGTGCCACAGGTGCTAGCGGTCGGCGACCTGCCGGGCCTGCGGCGCTCCCGCGTCTGCGCCGTCGGCGTAAGCTCCGGCCCGGACCCGGCACACCACCTCGACCTCCGGATGCTCATGCTGCCGTGTGTCAGGTGCTTACCGCATCGCCGACAATGATCACAATCAGCGCCACGGCGCTCACCGCGGCAAGGACCACAGCCGCCGTTGCGACTCCACGTCGATCGCCGCGTTGCCGTTCCCGCCAGCCCGCCCATGCCGCAGCCGCCGCTAATGGCAGCGTGAGGCCTGCCCAGAACACGAGCACGGAGAGGAGCGCGACGACGCCAAGCACGAGGCTGGTGACGGCGCCAGCCCGCGGGACCACGAAGGCGAACACGAGGACGCCAACAACGATGGAGATGGCCAGCACGGTAAACCATGTGCCGGTTTGGAACTCTCCGTCTTCGCTGTAGCCCGGGATCATCATGAGAAGGTGGATCACGGAGGCCGTAACGGCCACGGACAGGTACCGCAAGCGTGACGAGGACGGAGCAGCAGACGGCACAGCAGCGGTCATAACGCACCTCGCAGAAGGTCTGTCACCGGCAGCATTCGCCCCCACGATGCCGTCGTCAACCCCCACACCGCTGATGCGCCAGCTAGGAAAATCATCGCGAGTGAAGACCTCAGCGCTTCACGTTCCCGGCCCTTCCAGCTGGGCACTGCGCCTGAGGGCCGGGAAATCCCGCACGCTAGGGAACGTCCGAGCAACCACGGCGCACCCAATGACACGAAGCACCCAGTGACTGGACGCGGTGGAGCCCGCGTCGTCGCGGTGGAGCGACGTCCTCTTCCGACCGGGGGACCTGGGTGCCCGGGTGGCGGTGTGGGCGCTAGCTAGGATCGTGCGGATGTACGTCGGGGGCAACGGTTGGGACGCGCGCCTAGACCGTCGGTTGCGGTGGGCCCGAGACCGCTACTTCCGCGGGCGGGTGGCTGAGTTGGAGCTGTTCCGGTCGGCCCTGGTTGGCGGTCCGGATTCTTTCGCCGTGCTGTTTGTGCATGGGCCCGGCGGTATGGGCAAGTCCGCACTGCTACGGCGCTTTGCGGATGAGGCTCACGTGGCCGGTCGGCGCGTGGTGGAGGTTGACGGTCGGTCGGTGGAACCGTCGCCGGCGGCGTTCGAGGCGGAGGCCGGCGCGGCGTTGGCCGACGGCCGGGTGGTCCTGCTTATTGACACCTTCGAGCTCTGTGCGGGGCTCGAGGGGTGGTTGCGGGACCGGTTCCTCCCGCGGGTGCGGCATGGTGTTGTGGTTGTGCTGGCCGGGCGTCGCCCGCCGGACCCGGACTGGCGGGTCAACCCGGCGTGGCTGGACGTGCTCAAGGTCGTGTCCCTGGGTGACCTGCCGTCGGGGGATGCGCGGGCGCTGCTCGATGCCCGCCGGGTGCCTGCGGAACTCCATGAGACCGTGCTGACCTTTGCCGGGGGCCACCCGTTGGCGTTGAGCCTCGCCGCCGAGGTGGCGGCTGGCGACGAAGCCGGATCGGTTTCCTGGGCGCCCACCCGTGACGTGATCGACCACCTGCTGGGCACGCTCGTAGGGGAAATGCCGAGCCCGCTGCACCGGCAGGCACTGGAGATCTGCGCCCACGCCCGGGAGACCACCGAGGAACTGCTGCGCGCTGTGCTGCCCAGCGACAGCCATGCGATGTTCGCCTGGCTCGCCAGGCAGCCGTACGTGGAGGCAGGCAGGCACGGGTTGTTCCCGCACGATGTCGTGCGGGACACGCTCGAAGCCGACCTGCGGTGGCGGGATCCGGCCGGCTACGCAGCGATGCACCGCCAACTGCGGGCGTACCTGTTGAGCCGGGCGCGTGCTGCGACGGGCCGGGACGTCCTGCCCGCCTCGGGGGCGTTCAATTACCTGCGCCGCCACGGCGGAGTCATGTCCTATCTGTACGGGTCGAAACACGGCGAGGTGTACGAGGAACCGACGTCCCCGTCGGACCGCGACGCCCTGCTGGAACTGACAGCCCGCACCCGGTGGGCCGACTCGACCGACCTCGTGGCGTACTGGCTGGACCGCCGGCCGGAGGCGTTCCGCAGCTACCGCCTCTCGCGCACCGGAGAACTGGTGTCCTTCCTGGCCTGGCTGCGCATCACCGACGCCGACACCGCCGCGATCGAGGTGGACCCGGTGGTGGAGGCCGCGTGGCGGCACAGCAACCGGGCCGGCGCGGTGCGGCCAGGCGAGCACATCGCGGTCTCGCGGTTCATGGTGTACTCCCCCGAGCAGCGGCCGCCGTCGCCCGGCCACGACCTCTTCCAGCAGCGCATCCTCGCCAACATGCTGCACGCCAAGGACCTCGCCTCGTCGTACCTCGTCACCGCGGTCCCCGACTACTGGGAACCGATCTTCACCTACATCGACTACCACCGCGCGGACACGCCGGCCGTCGACGGGTACACCCTGTTCGGCCACGACTGGCGGGCGGTCCCGCTGGACACCTGGCTGGACGTCATGGAGTCGTGGGAGCTGTTCGGGCTGCCCGCCTCGCCGGACGCGCGGGAACCGGAGTCCGTCGTGCTGGCGCGACCCGAGTTCGACCGCGCGGTCCGGGACGTGCTGGCGACCCGGCGCGCGGAGGACCTCGCCGCGAATCCGCTTTTGCGCAGTCGGATGGTGCTGCGCCGCAGCCGCAGCGACAACCGCGCCCGTGCGCTGCGGGACCTCGTCGCCGAGGTGGTCGAGTCGTTACGGGCCGTGCCCCGCGAGGCGAAGCTACATCGCGTGCTCGTGGTGACGTTCTTCCGGGACGCGGCCACCCGCGAGGCCGCCGCCCGGCGACTGGACCTGCCGCTGAGCACGTACCACCGGCATCTGCGCGCGGGCATCGAGCGGGTGTGCGATCTGCTGTGGGCTGAGGAGACTCGCGAGGCCGCCGGAAATTGAGCTGTCTCACTTTTCTGCCATTTTATTCTCATCAAAGTGAGAGTCTCTCAAAAGCGTCATTCTGATTGACGCCGAATTGGTGACCGTGTGAAAGTCGCCGGGCTGAATTCCACCATCAAGCGGCCGCGTGACGGCTGCGGAAATGAGCCTGGTGTGATGTTCCACCATTTTCCTCCAAAGATGCGTCACGGTGGTCACCACCGTCGCGGTGGCGGCTGGCGTGATCACGCTGGTCGCTGACCGCCCGGCGCGGGCAAGCGTCGTGGCGGGACCGCCCATTCCGACTAACCACGTTTTCAGCGGCGGAGTCGCCAACGACACCCCATCCGAGGCTGAACAGGAAGGACTCATGTGCGCACCGTGACCAGGGCGGCACTACCAGCCGTCGCGGCCGTGACGAGAAGGACGGTCGAAAGACTCGCCGGTTCAGGCGGTCGCGCGGTTGTCGCCGGCCTGCTGCTGGGGGGTGTCCTCGTTCTCCCGGCCTCGCCCGCGGCAGCCGCTGTCGACCCACCGCGCGCGCTCCCGCAGAACGCCACCGCGGCGGACCTGAAGTGGCAGCCGGCCCTCGACTACGACACCGACGGTTGCTACAACGTCCCGGCCATCGGGCCGGACGGTCGGATCTCCGAAGGCCTCGACAACAACAACACCACGGGCCCCGCCGACTGCCGCGACCAGTCGGACCTGGACAACACCAACGCCTACTCCCGTCAACGGTGCAACTCCGGTTGGTGCGTCTATCTCTACGACTACTACTTCGAGAAAGACGTCTCCATCGAGAACGTGTCCAACCCCGGGGGCCACCGGCACGACTGGGAACACATCGCGGTTTGGGTCAGAAATGACCAGGCCGAGTACGTGGCCACGTCGGCGCACGGCGGCTATGAGATCAAGCCGGCCGACGAGGTCCGCTGGGACGGCACCCACCCCAAGATCGTGTACCACAAGGACGCCGCCGAGACCCACGCCTTCCGCTCCGCCACAGCGGGCGACGAACCGCCCGAGAACCACTACGGCGAATGGCGGCACTCGACGCTGGTCTCCTACAACGGCTTCCCGAGCGGACTTCGCGACAAGCTGTTCGACTACGACTTCGATGGCCCCAAGATCGGAATCACAGACGCTCAATTCGCGGGCAACCTCGAAAGTGCTATCCCTACCGACCCCGACTGCGGACCCGTCGGCGACGTCCCGAGCTGCCCCGAAAAGCCCCGGTTCGAGTTCGACTACGGCCGCGACGAGGGCTCCCCCGGCGACCCGAACCCCCCGGCCGACCCCCCGGCGGACCCGCCGACCGAGCCGGACGACGGGCCGACCGACGCGAATGTGAGGGTGATGCCGTTGGGTGACTCCATCACCTACGGCGTGGGCAGCTCCACCGTGTCGAGTTACCGGGCCGACCTGTGGAACATGCTCAAGGCCCACACCGACAACGTGGCCTTCGTCGGTTCGCAGGAGTCGGGAAGTCTGCCCGACGACGACCACGAGGGGTACCCGGGTCGGCGCATCGACGAAGTGGCGGCCATCGCCCACTGCACCGTGGACAGGGCGAGGCCGAACGTGGTGACCCTTCACGCGGGCACCAACGACATGAACCAGAACACCGACCTCGCCAATGCGCCAAAGCGGCTCGGCGACCTGATCGACCAGGTGCTCACCGACTCGCCCGGCGCGACCGTGGTGGTTGCCTCGCTCATCCCGTCCGTCAAGACGGGGATGCAGCCCAAGATCGACGCATTCAACGCGGCGCTGCCCGGCGTCGTCGCCCAGCGGGAAGAGCAAGGCAAGCACGTGGTACTCGTCGGCATGGACGAGGTCACCACAGCTGACCTGGCCGATACCTCGCACCCGAACGACGCGGGCTACCGCAAGATGGCCAGGGTCTTCCTGTCCGGAATCAACACCGCACACAAGCGCGGCTGGATCGAGGCCCCCGAGGGCCCCGAGGGGGATCCCAAGACCTGCGCCGAGGGCTTTCAACCAGACCTCGGTGACGGCTGGGAACCAATGGGGGTGATCGCGCCCGGAATGGGCGGTCCCGCCGGCCGGATCGACCTGGTGGAGCTCAACGGCGACCACCGTGCCGACTACGTGAAGATCTTCCCGGACGGGTCGGTGCGGGCCGCACTGAACACACAGCAGGCCGACGGCCGGATCCACTGGGTGGACCAGGGCATCATCGCCCCCGGTGTTGGCCAGCCCGGCGAATCCGTGCGCTTCGCCGACATGAACGGCGACGGCCTGGACGACTACCTGATCCTGGGCGCCAAGGGATCCCTATGGTCCTTCCTCAACAGCCGCGGCAGCGACGGGAAGTTCCACTGGACGCAAGAAGGCCGCATCTATCCCTATTACCACGGCACGAAGCCGGTCGGAGACGAAAGCGGCATCGAACTGGGCTGGGGTCGAGAGGACGTGCGCCTCGCCGACGTCTCAGGTGACGGCCTCGACGACTACCTGGTCGTGGGACCGGCCGGCTCCATGGACGCCCACGTGCGCATCCCGAACACGACCACCTGGTCCAAGATCGACACCTTCGCCACCGGCGTCGAGGCCGGCCCGCGGGCCAGGATGCGGCTGGGCGACGTCAACGGCGACCGCAGGGTCGACTACCTGATCGTCGGCAGCACCGGCGCCGTCCACGCCTACATCAACCACATGGCGGGGATGTCCGACGGCAACTGGACCGAACACAAGTACTTCGCCAACGAGTCGTTCTACCCCGACACCACCGTGGCCTTCCGCGACGTCACCGGTGACTTCAAGGCCGACTACCTCGTGGTCCAGGGCGGGCAGATACAGGCCTGGGAGAACCTGGGCGGTAACAACATGCCCTCCTGATCACAACGGGCACCCGCACGCTGCAGCTACAGCCACCAAGGGTGGGCAGCGTGCGGGGCTCAACCCCGACTTCAACGGCGCAGCCATGTACGGGGCAGGGCTGTACCAAGTGACCTACCGCGGCAGTATGCGCCGCTCCCAGACCAGCTCCTTCCTGCGCCCAGTCCGTCGCTCACCAGCCTCATGTGAGGATCTGGCTGTCCTCGACAAGCGGTGCGGGGCATGAAGTTCTGCACATTGAATCCCCGGACGGACCACGCATCTCGCTCGCCGACCTGCGCCTGACAACGCGCGCGATGACATGAGCGTGACGTCACGCCAAGCTGTCAACATGCCTGCGCAGCCAGTAGATGCTCGCCGAGACGGCCCATACGGCCCGCAGCGTTGCCCCCGTCCAGCGATCGATCGCTACTGGGCGGTTACACGCCGTCTCCGGCGAGGCGCACCCTGAGTGCAGAGGCTGAACTCGGGAAGTGCGTCATGGTGAAAGCGACGAAAGTCGTCGTGTTCAAGCGGTGCTGGTGCCCCGACACGGTGACCGGGCGGCGCGGCGGCCGGAACTGCCCAAGGCTGGGCGAGCGTGCCCATGGCAGCTGGTACTTCGACTGCCGGGTGTCCGACCTGTGGGGCCGGCGCCGACAGATCCGGCGCGGTGGGTCGCGTCCAGGGCCGCCGCCACCCGCGTCCGCGACGCCACGCTTACCCGGTCTTGTGAGCAGGCCACCGCGCGCCTGTGGACCCTGGAGACCTGGCTCGGGTTCTGGCTCTCCACCCGCCGATCCATCCGCCCCAGTACCGCCCACACCTACCGGACCCACATCGACCGGTACCTCGTCCCTGCCCTCGGCCACTTGCGCCTGGCCGAACTCACCGTCCCGCCGGCCTGCAGGCCATCTGCGACCGGCTCGGTCCGGGCACCATCGAGGTGTTCTTCCAGCGGTGGATGGGCCGGCTGCCGGTGCCGCTGAACCGCACTGACCGCGACCGCGGCTACTGGTGGGAACTGTCGATGCGTCAGATCGAGGTCTCCCGCACGATTGTGTTCACCCAGCCCCGCTACGCTCGCGCGTTCACCGACGCGCTCATCGTCGACAACCTCGACCTCGGCCGACCCGACACCATCGAGCTCGTCTTCGACCGGCAGGTGCGTTCCACCACAGAGGGCGGGTTCAAGACCAAGGTGGTCACCCGCGGCGTCGAGGTCACCGTCAACGCCTTCTACAAACACTCCCGGATCAAGCAGTACCTCAAAGACGGCCGCGCCCTGCGCATCGAAACCGTCATCAACGCCCCGAACGATCTCGGCTGCCAGCGCCGCCTGCACAACCTCGACGAATTGCAGGCCAAGGCGCGTGCGTGCAACCGCCGCCTGTTGGATGCTGAACGTGTCGGCCAGGGCTGCGTCCTTGCGAGCCCAGCCTTTGAGCGGATCGCGCACCCCACTGTCACCGCGGAGGGGCGGAGGGCTCCAGCCATGCGTTTCGGCGGCTCTCGGGTCCAGGCCCTGGCCGGCGCGCTGAGCGACACGCTGTTTCCGCAGATCAGCGGTAGGGCCGCCGGGGGGTCGAACCCCGAACCGATGGATTAAGGTCTCTCCCTATGCCAATTGAACTAGCAAGTGCGCCGCCGCTTGGGCCTCCCCGTTGCTTCCAGCGCAAAACCAACGATTGACTAGCTGGGGTGGTTGGGGTCTGCCGTGCGGCTGCGGGATGGGACGAGAGGGATTCCGCGGGTCGCCCGAGTCAGGGCGACCCGCAGAATCCTGCACCTCCGGCGTCACTGTCCGAAATACAACCACACGGTCACGCCGAGCGCCTCGTCGTAGTAGTCAGCGACGCTGAACACCTCCTTGTTGACCCCGCAGTTGCCGACATGCGATCCGTAGGCGGTGGTGTAGTTGGACCAGCCGCCTCCGCTGTCGCCCGGGATTCCCACGTCGGTGTCGGTTTGAGCCAGCCGCTGGGTCAGGATGCCGTCGAACGTGCAGGTCACCGACACACTGAAGATGTCGGGTGAGCAGTGGCGGACGTTGGACGACCGGCCGTACTGACAGACGGATTCGCCAACGCTGATACCGGAGACCGGTTCGACCGAGGTGGCGCTCCGCATCGAGGTCTCACTGGCGTAGAACATGGCCGGCAATACGAAAGCGTTGGCTGTCTTCCATTCCACGTCGCCCCAGGTGCCGCGGTGTTCCGCCTGGTGCGTCAGATCGAACGTGAGGCCGCAGCAGGTCATGTCGATCTCGTTCATGCCGTCACAGTGACCCGCGGTGGTAATGCCGACAAGCGTGCGTGCGTTGTTGATCACAGGCCATCCGCTGGTGCACTCGCTGCCACCTCCCCGCACGCGTTCGCCGCCGTAGGCGAATTCCAGGCTTGTGACGGACTTGTCGCTCACGGTGAGATCGACGCTGGCGCGAAGCCCGCCCGGCATGGCGGCCAGCACGGCACTCGGCGTGGAATCGACACCCGGCACCCTGGTGACCTCAGCGGGGATCCGGCCGGCCCCGGTCACGTCGACGCCAGTGGCCACCTGCCTGAAGCCGTAGGCCACCAATGCCTTGTGGACGGCGAGCTGGCGTGTCTCCAACTCGGTGAACGAGTACGGCTGTCCGTCGACGACCTCGATGGGGATGCCAGCGCCCTCCACGAGCTGCTCGACGAACACGCTGGCCGGCCCCTTGATGTACAACGCCGGCGCGCCGCCCGGAGCCGGATTGACAGAGGAACCAACGAAGGCGTGCGGTTGCCCCCGCGCGACCTTGCCGGCGATGTCACCGATAATCTCTGTAGCCTGGCGATCCGCCGCGGCCTGTTCCAAGGTCCAGTCGTTAGCCTCGGCGACGAGAGACAGATCCTCTCGCAGCGACTCCGCCGGCGACTGGGGTTCTGGTCCGGAGGAGTCGACGCCCACGGGCGCCGCCACCGAGAGCAGGGCTCCTGGCCCCACCGGCGCGCGAAGCGCGCTGTTGACCTTTGCCGCCTGGACCGGCGTCGCGATGGCGAGCAGCCCGGCCGCCACCACGGCGGCTGTCAGGATCAGGACTACGCGGGAGCGCTGCCCGGAGGGCGCGTGAGATCTTTTCATCGAGGTTCTCCTCGCTCAGGAAACACGTACCGTCAAAGTGCTCGAGCGATGTTGGACGGACGTTGGGTGACTCTTGAATCCGCACGTCGCGGCGCCGCAGCCGAGCACCGGCAGGAAGGGGATCCAGCAAGCTCCGCGTGGCGTAACGCGAGCAGTTCGGTGTCCTTGGACGCGCTGGAGCGGTTAACGTGCCTCATCGCCCGGGACGGCGCCAAGCGTCTCACCCTCGATGTGCACACCGCGAGCGAGGCCGAGCAGGTGCTTGGTCATGTGATCGGCGCTGAACGGGTGGCCTCCGAGCCGACCGCCGCAGCCGGGTGGCCACGGCATGCGCTCATCTGCCGCTCGCGTTACGCATCGCCGGCGCGAGCCTGGCGGACCAGCCAGGCCGGGCGATCACCGACTATGTTGCCGAGCTGGCAGCGGGCGACGCCGCGAGCACCCTGGCAGTGGTCGGCGGCTCGGCCAGTGGCACCACCTTCTCGGCTGGTACGCGATGGAACTGGGCCCGTGACGCCTGGGATGACGCCGAAGCGGTGTTCACCACTTTCCGGACCGACCCGATACTCCGGCTCCGGCTGCTGCTGCGCCTGGCCCCGGGCCGTGGCGACCCGCTCCAGCACGTTCACCACCCCGGGGCGGACCACCCGCGCCGGGGTCAGATACTCACACGCCAACCGGAACAACAGCTTCGGAGAGTCGTGCTCCATCGCCCGGGCGAACAGGAACTCCTGCAGCTGCTTCCACTCCATCTCATCCATCGCCCGCCAGCCCGCATACTCGGCTAACTCCCGCAGATGATCGGTACGGGTCTGCTCCCGCGCCCCGTAGCCGCGCAGCTCACCCATCACGATGCCGAGCCGCTCGGACAACCGCGCGACCCCGGCCGCCGGCGCCGACACCACATCGTCCGGTACGAACCCCAACCACGGCAGCGCGCATAACTGCACCGCAGCGCCCAGCACGTTTCTCCGGCCACGGAACTTGCGCACGAACGCCTCATCAGCCGGCGCGAGGGTGAAATTCCGGATCAGCTCCGCCCGGCTGACCTCCGGGAAGCCCCGCAGCTGCGCCAGCTCCTCCGCCGAGAACACATCACGAGCCGCCACCCCGAAAGCCCCCTGCGCCGTCCGCACCGTCCAAATCGGACCGACGCTACACGGCTCAAGATCCGGCCAGACCACCCCCGCAGCCGCACGGGACACCGCCGCCTCAGCCGGCACGCCGGTGACCGGCCGGCTGCCCGGCTACGACGTCACGGAGGTGAGCGTCCCGGTCGGGCGGGGCGCGACCAGCTCGCCGACCAGCCAGTCGGCCCAGTGCCCGGCGGAGCTGAGCTGGTCGTAGGGGTGGTGGCGGGCGAAGAACTCCCGTTCGGCGTCGGACAGGTCGAACGCTGCGTCGAGGACCAGCCCGAAGTCGGCGAAGAACAGCCTCTGCCCGTCAGCGAGGATGTTGTTCGGGTGCGCGTCGAAGTGCAGCACCCCGTGGATGTTGAGCCACCGGATGCCGTCCCGGAGTTGCCCAGGGGATCGCCGGCCTGGTCAGGTTCTCGTGCAGTCAAACCCCGCCCCCTGCGAGGCCTCTCGCGTCGGCCAACAGGCAGCGCGCCGAGGCGCCACCAGCGCGACACGAAGTCACGTCAACCGGCTCAACCATCAGATGCGCGCGAGCACCCCACCAGCCATCGAATGGGTGGCCGTTTGCGCTGGTCAGGGGTGGGCCGCCGGGGGATCGAACCCCGAACCGATGGATTAAAGTCCACAGGAGACAGTCCTCTTTGCTCAATCGAGTTAGGAGGCGCAGCGTGCCAGCCAGTTCCGCTCAATCCCGAATGGTATCCCCAGGTCCGGTGTTCGTCCGTGGTCCACGCTTCATTTTCGTCGCCTCTCAACCGGCCACTGCGCGTGGGCGTGCCGGGAAATCCCGTCCGCTAGGGAACGTCCGAGCATCCATGGAGCACCCACGGAGCCAGCCGGGCTGCACTTTGTCCGGGAGCCCGCCCTGCGCGAGGCCCGCTGGCGAGGACCCTTGGACTTGCTGCCGGGGCTATCGGGCCGTGGGCGTGCCCCGGTCATGCGCCGTGTGGGTCCGTCGCGGGCTCAGGCGTCGCGGGTGTGGAGGAGCCTGGCGCTCGCGGCAAGCGCTGCTGTTGCGTAGCCGCACACCAGTAGCAGGGTGGGCCAGCCGCCGAGTGAGCCGACGGTTTCGGGCACGGCGTCCGAGGTCTGGGAGAGCTTCTGCAGTGCCGCCGTCGGCGCGGCGCCGGCGATCCACCGCTGCCAGTCTCCGAGGAGCGGTCCGAACAGCGCCGGCGCCAGAATGAGGCCGAGGATCGCGGTGATCGCGCCGGCTGGGTGTCGGAGCGCGGTGCCGACCGCGAGGCCGAGCACGCCGACCGCGGAGCAGCTCAGCGCGACGCCGATCAGCGCTGGCATCGGCTCTCCCCGGGCATACCTGTCGCCGTCGAGCATCTCCGCGCCGATCAGGTACGCCGCCACGCAGGCCAGCAGGGATGCGACGAAGATCAGAGCGGACACCACCGTGGCCTTGGCCGCCAGCACGATCACCCGGCGTGGGCAGGCGGTGAAGGTGGTCCGGATCGTGCCGGTGCTGTATTCCGTGGAGATCATCAGTACGCCGAGGATCCCGGCCGCGAGTTGCCCGGTGATCGCGCCGGTGAGGCTGCCGCCCAGGATGGTGTCGTCCGGTTGCAGGCTGTGGGTCGCCCCGACGAAGACGGCGAAGGCCGGGATGAGCAGGGTCATGACCACGGGGATCCAGACGGTCGCGCGAGCGGTGCGTAGCTTGGTCCACTCGCTCAGCACGGCCCGGCCGAACCCGGCTCGCCCGGCCGGGGTGTCCAGGCGCGCGGAAACGGGCGCGTCACTCGTCGCCAGGTTCGTCATGTGTCCGGCCTTCCTGATCGGGCGGGGGCAGTTGCGGGCGTGCCGCGGTAGTCGGTGCTGTCCTGGGTCATGCGGGTGTAGACGTCCTCCAGGGAGGAGAGCCGCGGGGTCAGCTCGTGCAGGCGGATGCGCTGCGCGGCGGCCAGGTCACCGATCGCGGCCGCGTTCGGGCCGCTGACCTGCCACGCACCGCTGGGATCGGCGTCGACCGCGGCACCGGCGCGCAGCAGCGCCGCCCGCAGCTCGTCTGGCTGCGGCGAGCGGACCAGGGTGACCGGCTGTGAGTTGCGTTCGATGAAGTCCCGCATCGACGTGTCGGCGATCAGCCGGCCCCGCCCGATCACGATCAGGTGGTCGGCGGTGAGCTCCATCTCGCTCATCAGGTGGCTGGAGAGGAAGATGGTCCGTCCCTCGGCGGCCAGCCCCTTCATCAGGTCGCGGATCCACCGGATCCCTTCGGTGTCCAGCCCGTTGACCGGTTCGTCGAAGAGGAGCACGCCGGGGTCGCCGAGCAGCGCGGCAGCGATCCCAAGGCGCTGCGCCATCCCCAGCGAGAAGCCCTTCGTGCGGCGGCGCGCCACCGGCGCCAGCCCCACCAGCTCCAGCACCTCCTCCACCCGGCGGCGCGGGATGCCGTTGCTCTGGACGAGCAGCAGCAGGTGGTGGCGGGCCTGGCGCCCACCGTGCACTGCACGAGCGTCGAGTAGCGAGCCGACCTCACGCAGCGGCGCCGGAAGCTGCCGGTACTGCCGACCGTTGACGGTGACGGCACCCGCCGTGGGCGCGTCCAGGCCGAGCACCATCCGCAGGGTGGTCGACTTGCCGGCCCCGTTCGGCCCAAGGAAGCCGGTCACCCGGCCCGGGTGCACCGCGAAGGTCAACGCGTCCACCGCGAGCGTGGACCCGTATCGCTTGGTCAAGCCATTTGCTTCGATCATGGGACCGACCGTACGGACGTGCTGGGCGGCGCGAATCCGCCCTGCGAAGCCGGCCAGCTACTACGGCGGGAGCAGCGGACGCGGCGCCGGAGTACTCACGGCGGGCCACCGCCGACGCGGGCCAGACCGGTCTCGAACGCCAGCACCACGAGCTGCGCGCGGTCGCGCATGCCGAGCTTGATCATCGCGCGGCTCACATGCGTCTTCGCCGTGAGCGGGCTCATCGCCAACGCGGCACCGATCTCGCCGTTGGACAGACCGGCCGCGACCAGCCGCACCACGTCGCGTTCCCTGTCGGTCAGCACAGCGAGCCGCTCAGGTCCGACTGTCTGAGGTGGACGGTGCCGGACGAACTCCTCGATCACACGCCGGGTGACCGCCGGCGCGAGCAGACTCTGCCCCGCGGCCACGACCCGGATCGCCGCGCGCAGGTCGTCCGGCTCGACGTCCTTGAGGAGGAAACCGCTGGCGCCCAGGCGCAGCGCCTCGAACACGTACTCGTCCACCTCGAACGTGGTGAGCACCAGCACCCGCACGTCACCGAGCAGCGGGTCACCGATGATCCGCCGGGTTGCCTCCAGGCCGTCGAGGACCGGCATCCGGATATCCATCAGCACCACGTCCGGTCTGGTCGCTCGGGTCACGTCGAGCGCCTCCTGGCCGGTCGCGGCCTCGCCGACCACCTCCAGGTCGTCGCTGAGATCGAGCAGCGCCCGGAAGCCGGCCCGGACGATGGTCTGATCGTCGGCCAGCACCACCCGCACCGTCATGCGCGCACCCCGTCCACCGGAAGCACGGCCCGCACCCGGAACCCGCCTTCGCGCCGTGGACCGTGCTCGACGGTGCCGCCGATTGCCGCCGCCCGCTCGGCCATGCCGACCAGCCCGAACCCTTGGCCAGGCGCGGGACTCGCACCGTTGCCTGCCGCGCCGTCGTCGATGACCTCGACGACGACGGCGCTGTTCTCGCGGAGCACCGACACCACGGTGTGGCGCGCATCGGCGTGGCGGATCACGTTCGTCAGCGCCTCCTGCACGATCCGGAAGGCGGCCAGCTCAACCACCGCCGGCAGGGCCCGCTCGCCGGTTTCCCGGCGCAGCGTGACGCTGAGACCGGCGGCGGCGGTGCGTTCCACCAGCTCCTCTAGCTGGCTCAATCGCGGGGCGGGTGGCGGGGAGCCGTTCCCCACGTCGTCGCGCAGCACCCCGACGATGGCGTGCAGCTCCCTCACCGCCTCGCGGCCCGACGCACGCACCTGGGCCAGCGCGCCGCGGGCAAGGTCAGGACGGGCGTCCAACGCGTCGGCAGCGAGCCCGGCCTGCACGTTCATCGCCGTGACCGTATGGGCGACGATGTCATGCAGCTCGCGGGCGATCCGCAGCCGCTCCTCCGCCACCCGCCGGCGCGCCTCCTGCTCGCGTTCGGCCGCGTCGCGTGCGGCCCGCGCCGCGTGCTCCTCCAACAGCTCACGCCGGCCACGGACCACCTCGCCGAGGAGCAGCGCCAGTAGCGGCCACACCGACTCCGCGACCGGGAACCCCGACGGGTCGGCGCTAGAGCTGACCGCGGCCGACCACACCACCGCCACCACGCCGGCCCAGGTCGTCCGTCGCCGGTTGCCCTGTGCCGCGACGGTGTAGAGCGCGACCATTGTCGGCAGGCTCAGCAACTCGCCGTGATGCCCGAGCATGTACCACGCCGTCACCGCCGCGCCGCAGACCACGGCGACCGCCACCGGCCAGCGCCGGCGCACCAGCAGCGCTCCGACCGAGACCACAACCAGCAGGTACGTGATCCCATCCGCCTGACGGGTACCCGGCTCGTTCCACCACGCGTCCAACGCGACCGGCACCGCGACCGCCGCGGCGACCAGCACGTCGACCAGCAACGGCGATGGCTTCCGCAGCGCGGCGATCCTCACCACCCCACGGTATCCGGCGCTAGCAGGTGAAACGTCCGACCCCGGGAGGTGCGTCACTACTCCCCGGGGAGCAGCGGCACCCGCCGGGGCTCGCCACGCCGGCACAGGGCCGCCGGTGAACTGACTCCCGGAGAAAAACTCCTGGTCGCGGAGACGCGAGAATTGTCTAGGTCGCCGGCCCTTCCGGCACAGCGCATTGCCGGGACCCGGCAGGGTTAAGGTGCGGATGATGTCCGATTTCGGTGCCGCGGCGGGGTCGTGGTTGCTAGATGATTACGACGCGCCTCGCTGAGGCGATCGAGCAGACCTGTCGCTAACCGGGGAGTGGAGCCGTGGGGGCTCGGCTGTTCGGTGGGTCAGGCTCCGGCGGCCGCGGTGCGGCGCCCCGGCGGGATCTCCCAGCGGGTAATCGCGCGCAGCAGCCACTCGGCGGGACCGTAGGGGTGGTGAGACGAGAAGGAGATCGAGCATGCAGATCCAGATCAATACGGACAAGAACCTGGACAGCACCGACGGGCTGGTCCAGCACCTCGAAACTGAGCTTGAGTCGGCACTGTCGCGTTTCAGTGACCAGATCACCCGCGTCGAGGTCCATGTGAGCGACGAGAGCGCCGGGAAGTCTGGCGGTGAGGACAAGCGGTGCATGCTGGAGGCGCGTCCTGCCGGGCAGCAGCCGGTCGCCGTCACGCACCATGCGGCATCGGTGCACGAGGCCTGCAGCGGCGCTGTGCACAAGATGGCGGCTCTACTCGAGACCAAGTACGGGCGGTCGGACAACCGCAAGGGAGGGGAATCCATTCGCCACATGGAGGTGCAGGAAGGGCTCAGCTGACTGCTGCCTGGCCTCAGCCGCCTGCTCGGTGGCTGACATGCGGACCAGGGCGCCCCAGAACGCCGACCCGGCGCCATGCCAGGCAGTGCCCTCGCGTCGGGGAAGAAGGCGGTTCGGGGATCCGGGACCCCGTCGAGGTGATCTACGTACTGGCCGGCTTACCCGCGCGGGTCAACCAGGCACGGATCTGGTGGTAGACGTCGGGGTGGTTGAGCAGGTCGAAGTGGTGCAGGCCACCGAGGTGGCGGCCGTTGTCCAGCTCGAAGGGGATCCGGCGGCGGCGGCCGGTACCGGAGGCGCTGGGGAATTGCACGAACAGGTCACCGATGATCTTGGCCAGGGGATGGTCGTGGTCCGCCGTCACCGTGGTGCCGATGAAGTAGTACGCCGCGTGGGGAAGGAATGGGACCTCGGTGCAGCGGTCCCGCAGGAATTCGTCGGGATCACTGTCGCGCCAGTCCTCCTCGACCAGCGACCCGTACCGGAGGTCCTTCACGCCGACGCTGCGCAGGTTGGCCAGTCGTGCCAGTGGCCGGGACTCCGGGACGCGGGCCGCCAGCCAGGCCGCCGCGTTGACGCCCTTCTCCAGCGGAGCGCCCAGGTGCGGCGTACCCAGGCAGAAGACGTGGCGGATGAGCGCCGCGCTCGGGTGCCTGCCGTAGCCCGCGTAGTGGCAGGCGCTGCGCGCGATCAACCCACCCATGGAGTGCCCGACCAGCACGACCTCCTCGACGGGCACCGGCCAGCCCACGGCCAGGTCGTCGAGCAGTCGCGCCAACTGGATCCCGTTGTCGCACACGTGCAGGCCGCTGTTGTAGCGCAGATACACCGGGGTGTATCCGAGGTCGCGCCGCAGGCGGGAGCCGTGCGTGCTGTGCGCGGTGCCGTAGTGCCGGCGCGAGGACAGCGCCCAGTACTGTTCGGTCTCGGACAGACCGGGTACGAACACGGCGATCCGTGGCGTGGCCACCGGGTAGGCGGCCGCGAGCCCGGCGGCAGTGACCGGCACATCGACGCCTCCCGCGCGCAGGCTCATCGGCAGCTCCAGTTCGGGATATCGCCGGGCGAGGGTGTCTCCCCACAGGCCGTTGAGCACAGCCAGGACGAGCCCGGCCGGTGGGTTGCTCGGCAGCGGCGGCTGCCCGGACCGGCCGGTGCCGGCGGAGGCCATCCCGGACGCGGCTGCCTCGACCACGGCCGTGCCGGCGGCGGCCACCACGGCCACGCCCCGCGGCAGCGCGCGGTGGGCTCGGTGAACCATCCCGTACACGCCGTCGGTGATCTGGTCGTGCACTACCCGGATCGGTGCCGCCGCCGGTCCGACCGCGGCGAAGGCCCGCCGCGCGACCGCCCGGTGGACCTCCCGCACGGTGTCCACGACCCCGGCGAGCGCGTCACCGGTCAGCCGCCCAGCGGCGAGGATCTCCCGGCTGCGGCTCATTCCAGTCACCTCCAACCCGGTGCTGTGCCTGCCGTGCCGGAACCGGCGCTACCCGGTTGAGCCGGCCAGGCATCGGCGCTGGCCGAACCCGACGACCGCCTATGCGGTTCACACCAGACGCCAGCGCGCGGAGGTCGAACTTGGACTCGGAGTCACTACCTACGGTAGCGTAACTTACGCTGCCGTAGGTAGCTACGGCGGCAGGGACAAGCCCGCCAACACCGACGGCACCGCATACGCCAAGCGGACCATGGCCGCCGAGATCGTCGCGCCCATCCTCGCACTGGGCCAGCACGGCGCTGACCGTTGTGAAAGCGAGCACCATTAGGGCGACTGGCCCGGCCTTGGCTCCGTGCAGCCAGGTTCGAGACGCCATCCCCGATGGATCCCGACACCGAGCTGTCACGGTCAACGCGACCCTGGATCGCCCCCGCCAGTAATGAGGACCAGGCGTTGCGCGGGATGTCGCTTTGCACGTGTCGGGGGTGGCTAGGCGGTGGAGGTGAGCAGGTGTGGGTTGTGTTCGGTCACGATGAATGAGGTTCCGTGGAGTGGGATTCCGATGGGTGTCGTGGCCCAGTTGGCGAGTTGGTCCTGCTGGGCTGCGGCCAGGTCGAGGAGTACGACGAGGTCGTGTAGGGATGGGCGTGCGGTCAGGCTGCAGGTCGTGACGGCTTCGCCTCGGGCGCCTGTGGGCTCGCCGTCGTCGTCGAGGTCGCCCTCTGGGATCCACCGCGCGATGGTGACGTCCCAGGTTGAGCGGCCGAAGTCGGGTCGTGGTGCGTCCAGGGACAGGTAGAACCCGCCCGGAGTGCCAGGGTCTGGCTCGTAGAAGAGCGCCAGTGCGTCGGCCTCGAAGTCGATCGAGTCGTCCGCGGACTGGTTGTGGGCGTCGAACAGCAGACGCAGGTCGGTGATGGCGTCGTTGACCAGGTCAGGGGTGTGCAGACTGTCTTCCAACCGGTCGATGTGTTCGCGGGTCTCGGGCGAGAGGTCAGGCTCCGCGAAGGGAAGCACCGTCGGGTAGGCGAAGTCCCAGCTGCGCTGCGGCTGGGCGTCGTCAGGTTCTATGCCTTCGTGGTATTCGGTGAGCGCGGCCCGCAACGCAGCGACCTCGGTTGCGAGTTCGGCGCCTACCGCTGTCGCGACTGGGCCGGGCACACGCGCGAGCGCGTCATCGAGATCGGACAGGGCTCGATGAAGGTGCATGGACACGTACTCGTACCAGAGGCTGTGGGCACCGGTGCGTAGCTTGCTGCGCCAGGCGGGGTCGGTGATCGCGGACAGGTGGTCTTGCGGATAGTGCTCGTGTTGGTCGCCGCGCCGGTCGTAGACGCTGACGGGGACGGTTGCGCATGCCGAGATGCGGTTGAGCGCGTCGGTGATCGCCGTGGCGGATGTCTTGTCTTCGACGCTGGTGACGGTGCAGGACTGCACACCGTCAGCGGCGATGAACGTGGTGAGGATCTGTGTCTTGCCGCGGCTGGGATGCGTTGAGTAGATGGTCATGAGTGCGAGCACGCAGCCTTCCGGTCGACGCACCGCGAGCAAGCGGCACGCAGACGCCATCGGAGGACGGGAACAGGGTTCGGGAGGCGGGGGCGAAGGCGCGTTCCGACGCTCCATACCTTGCAAGTACTTCGGCGGTGGCTCAAGTCCAATCTCGAGCTCCCTGCCCGCGCGCAAGTGTAGCCGCACCTGCCACGGCCGCCAGCGGCCAGAACACGATGTCCGTCGGGATCCGATGGTTGCGGGCCCGGACCATCCCGGCGGGCGCGGGAGCACCCTGTCCGTGTCCGTCAGCTTGGCCTCTCAGCGGACCCGCACTCACCAACACACTGATCTTGTTGCCGTTGCGTTGGTGACCGAAGTCTGGCCGCCATCTCTGCTGCGTACGTGGCAACGCCGCGTTCGGCAACGGGCGCTGCTGGTCGTGAGGTCTGAGGCCGCGGTCCCTGCCTTCGACCCAGCTGACGACGTCCAGGATCCGTAGCGCGCTGACCTGCGTGGGCATGCCGGCGTCTGTGCGTAGCCGCAGCAGTCGGTGGTGCAGCGCAAGGTCGTTCTCCCGCAGCGCCTGGCGCATCGGTTCCCACTGCTGGCCGGGGGTTCCGGTGACGACGGACACGACCGAGTCCCAGATCGGACGTAGGCGGGGACGCTTACGCGCGAACAGCTTGGTCGCGAGTGTGGGGCCGACGCCCGGCAGAGCCAGAAGTTCCTTGCGTAGGTGCCAGCCGACCCAGCCGTCATGCAGGACCTCGGTTTCGTCAGCGAGATCCCGGTCCGGGCCAAGCGCGGCGAGTAGGTCCGCGAACACCGAGGCCCGGCCGTGAAGCAGAACCTGTGCGGCCAGCGGCGGAACCGGCACCGACAGGACAGTAACAGCGACGAGGTCGTCGGCGGTGAAGCGGCTCGCATCGGCGGCGCGCCTTCCGGTGCTGTCCCACGCATCGAACGCCGCGCCGACCGCACAGCCCGGACCGCCGTACGGGTCACCGTAGTAACGCCGGAGAAGCTGCAACGCGAGCGAGTCATCAGGGTGTGTCAGGGCGTCTGGGAGTCGGAAGGTCACAGCCGTCAGTGTCCTGGGTGGCCAGCGTTCGCACAGTCGGCCGTGCGCACATCACCTGCCTCGGCCGGCAGCACAGTTCGCAGTGTCGGTTCGTAGACGATCTTGGCTGGCTAGTGGGCCGCGAAGATCTCAAAGTGGCCATCTCGTTCGATGGGAGTGGCGCATAATATGGGCATGCTGCGGGTGAAGGCTCTTGTCGCACAGATGAACGAATTGGCGAGCTATACCTGTGATCGCATCGTGTTCAGCACAGACCGCGGATTCGCGTTTCGGGAAGACTCTATTACCGAGCACAATCTCTTTGAGCTGGCGCGGGAGCGCCCTGCACTGCTGGTTAAGCGTTTCAATGGCACCGACGAATCCGCAAATGGCGCAGACTGGGAATGGTGGGTTGGTGGTGCTGATCAAGGATGGGTATGCCTACGGATCCAGGCCAAGAAACTCTCAGGTGACGGGGTCTATCGCGAGATCTCCTACCGAACCGCAAATCGCCTCCAATATGAGCTGCTCATGGAGTCATGCGCGGACGACTCCAGAGCCTACCGAGCACCCATTCTACCCTTCTATTGTTTCTACAATGGCTGGGGAAAGGCCGCCGTCGAGTGGCCACAGGGTGTTCCCAATCTCATTTGCCCAAAGGGAGCGGTTCCGCCAAGGTGTGTCCACGCTCAGTTGCGCGACTACGGATGCGCAATTGCGCCCGCATCTGCCACGGCGTCGGTGCATCGTGGCCGATCGGGCTCACAAACCACGCTCGGAGGGCACTTGGCTACTAGCCGTCCGTGGTCGAGTCTCTTCATAACAAGGTGGATCAAAGCTGACGACCGCGGTGAAACACCCGTCCCAGCCGCAACCGGTACGCTTTCAAAGGGTGTCCTGGCCGACCTGACGTTGCTCGGCGTGCCCGGTTCCCGTACCGCGTCATCGACGGCGACCTCGCCAGTAGACAGATGGCGCTCGCTGCCCCGCAACGGAGCCGTCTCGTGAAGCGCCTGCGCCGCTTCTGCTACCGGCCCACCCTGCGGGTTCGCGCCCGCATCAGGCGACGCCGGGTCCGCCGGGACCACGGTCAGGTGATACCTGCGACGCCGGTTCCACGCGAACCCCAGGCTCGATCAGCCGGTGTTCCCGGACAGCCTCGGCGGCTACCGGAGACCCGAGCAACACCCGCCGCGATCTCCGGAACGCGCGCGGCACCGGTGATCTGGCGTGGGTCACGTCGCACAACTTCCGCAAGACGACCGCTACCATCCTCGATGACGCTGGGCTCAGGGCGCGTGCGGTGGCCGACCAGCTCGGCCACGCTCAGGTGTCGATGACGCAGAACGTGTACCTCGCTCGGAGGGTGGCGGATCGCCGGGCCGCAGAAGCTCTGGAGCACGCGCGAGGTACGCAGTCAGAGCAAACCCAGGGGTAAACGATGGGACCGCCATCGCCGAGCCGGGCGCCGAGAGCTGTTTTCGCTGGTCAGAGGTGGGCCGCCGGGGGATCGAACCCCGAACCGATGGATTAAAAGTCCACTGCTCTGCCGATTGAGCTAGCGGCCCGTCGGGTTGTGAGGCTACCGGACAGCGCGGAGTTGGGCTTGTGAGATACCCAGGCTTGAGCGTAGCCGGCGTAGGTGTTGATCCGGATCGAGCGCCAATGACCGAGCAGCCGCGGTAGGCGGCCCGCGTCCAGCATCGCGGCGCAAGCGGTCGAATTCATAGATCCGATGTCCGACGGGTCGCTCGAGAGCAACCTGATCGAGAAAGCCTATGGCACGGCCAAGGTCTGTTGCAGAGTACGCGTGCGTCAGTTATACACATCGGAGGTTTACCTGGTGAGCGGCGGGAGACATCGATGTCGATGAGGTCGTGGCGCACGAGAGGTGCCTTACTCATCGTGGCGGCGGCCGGTCTCACGTGGCTGGGACCGTTCCCGACTGGCGTGCCGGCCGCGGCGGCCCTTCCGGCCGAGTCCGGCGACCTACGGTTGTGGTACGACGAGCCGGCTCCTGACAGCAACGGCGGGTGGATCGACCGCTCCATCCCCATGGGGAACGGCGCCCTCGGTGTGAACCTGTTCGGGGGTGTCGCGCGGGAACGTCTCCAGCTCACCGAGAACAGCCTCCAGGACTACGACGGCGACAGTGTCGGCGGTCTGAACAACTTCGCCGAGGTCTACCTCGACTTCCCGCACACGTCGCCGAGCGACTACACCCGTGACCTTGTGCTCGACGACGGCATCGCCCATGTGTCGTACTCCGACGGTGGAGTGGGTTACCAACGCGAGGTGTTCGCCAGTCACGACGCCGGGGTGGTGGCCGTCAAGCTCAGTGCGTCGAAACCAGGCGCGCTGAGCTTCACCCTGCGGCCCGAGGTGCCCTACCTGCGCGACAGCCACGCGGGCGACAGCAACCGCGGCAAGACCGGCACTGTCACGGCCGACGGCGACACGATCACCATGACGGGCGCGATGGAGTACTACGACGTCCACTACGAAGGGCAGTTCCGGGTCATCCCGACCGGCGGCACCATGACGGCGGCCAACCCGTCAGGCAAGGGCGAGATCGCCGTTGCGGGCGCCAACAGCGCGATCGTGCTGATTGCGGGCGGGACCAACTACCAGATGGTTCCGCAGGTGTTCAGCGAACCGGACCGGCTCAAGAAGCTCGACGGCCTGCCGCTGCCCCACGACAAGGTCAGCGCCGCGATCACCAACGCTACCGATAAGGGCTACAGCGCACTCCGAACGGAACAGCTGAGGTACTACCACCGGCTCTACGACCGGGTCCGGCTGGATCTCGGCGGCGCCGAACCCACCATCCCGACCGACGAGGTCATCGACGCGGCTCGCGCGGGCAAGGTCGACCCCTACCTGGAGGAACTGGCCTTCCAGTTCGGCCGCTACCTCCTCATCAGCGGCTCGAGGGAAGGCTCGCTGCCACTGAACCTCCAGGGACTGTGGAACGTGTACGAGGACCCGCCGTGGCGGTCGGGCTACTGGCACAACGTGAACCTGCAGATGAACTACTGGCCGGCCTTCCAGACCAACCTGCCGGAGACGTTCCGGCCCTACGTCGCGTACAACGCCGCTTACCTTCCCGTGCAACGGAACTACGCGACCGAGGTCATCAAGCAGTACCAGCCGTCGCACCTCGACCCTGGCGGCGACAACGGCTGGGCAATGGGCAACTCGAACTGGCCGTACAAGAGGTCCACCCGCCCGAGCCACTCCGGCTTCGGCACCGGCCCCTGGACCGCTCAGCTGTTCTGGGACTACTACGACTACACCCGCGACACGAAGCTGCTGCGCGACGTCGTCTACCCGGTCCTGGAAGGACAGTCCAACTTCCTGTCCCGGTTCGTGAGCGAGATCGACGGCAAACTGCTCGCCAAACCGTCGCAGTCTCCGGAGAACAGCGGACCGCAGACCGCGGGCACCACGTTCGACCAGCAGCAGATCTACGAGAACCACCGCAACACCCTGGCCGCCGCCAAGATCCTCGGCATCTCGACGCGCACGAACCCTCGGCTGGCCACCTACCGTGACCAGCTGGCCAAGCTCGACCCGATCGTCGTCGGTACCTCCGGCCAGATCAAGGAGTACCGGGAGGAGACCTCCTACGGGACCGTCGGCGACCCCAAGCACCGCCACATCTCACAGCTGCTCGGCCTCTACCCCGGTCAGCTGGTGAACTCCTCGACCAGGGCGTGGCTCGACGCCGCGAAGGTGTCGCTCGACGGTCGGGGCGCGGTCGGCGGCACCGGGTGGGCCCAAGCCGAGCGGATCGCGACCTGGGCCCGTGCCCAGGACGGGACCAAGGCCTACTCCTTCTTCACCTACTGGCTGAAGCACCACGCGATGCACAACCTCTGGAACAACCACCGCGACTCGCGCACGAACCAGCTTTTCCAGGTCGACGGGAACTTCGGCGTCACCGCCGGTGTCAGCGAGATGCTGCTGCAGAGCCACGACGGCGCGGTCGCACCACTGGCGGCGATCCCCGCCGAATGGCGAGAAGGCTCCTATTCGGGCCTGCTGGCTCGCGGCGGCTTCGAGGTCTCGGCGGCCTGGGCGGACTCCCGGGCCACCCGCTTCGACGTCAGGTCCCGGGCGGGCGGCAAGCTCGATCTGCGTTACCCGGGGCTGAACGGCGCCGTGGTGAAGGACTCCCGGGGGCGGATCGTCCACTACGCCTGCCGGTCAGCTGACGAGATCAGCCTGCCCACGCGGAAGGGCGAGACTTACACGGTCACCGCCATCCCCGGTGTGTCCACTGTGGCCGCGCCGTCCGGCCTGAAGGTCGACGCGGACAGCGGCGACAAGGTCAAGCTCACCTGGACACCGTCGGCCTCGAACTCGACTCGGTACAACGTCTACCGGGCCGTCGGCAATGAGCCGACCTACCGGCTGCTCGAGTCCGGGCTGAAGGAGACCGCCTTCATCGACGACACCGCCGGTCTGTCCAGAGCAGCGCAGGTCACCTACCGCGTGGCAGCGGTGGCGCCGGGCGGAAGGGTCATGGAGGACACGGCGCCCACGGTCGTCCGCCACCAACCGTCCTCGCCCGGGCGAGTCCTGCACGTCAACGACGACATGGTCGCCTACACCGACGGGGACGGGACTCGGGAGGACACACCGGCCGCCGGGGGCCGGTACCGCGTCGGATTCGACTGGCAGGACGGCAACCTCACCGAGATCCGGTTGACGGCGGACCGAAAGGGCACCGCGGTCCTACGCAACGAGGTGTTCACCCGGCCCGTGCGCGTCTACGACCCCAACGGACGGAACGTCACCGTCCACAGTTGGAAAGACACCCTGCGGATCCCCATGCGCGCAAGCGGGTCGTATCGGATCGTCCCGCAGGTCGTCGTCACGGCGAGTGACCCGACCGGGCCGATTATGCCCGGCGCGTCGGCACCGGTCACCGTCACCGTCCACGCCCAGGACGTCACCGACATCCCTGGGACTGAGCTGACTGTCAAAGCACCGGCAGGGTGGGAGATATCGCCTGTCACCCAACAGGCCCCGCCCGTTGCCGCCAAGTCGAAAGCCGACGTGACCTTCCAAGTCAAGGCGGCCCGCGACGCGAAGACCGGAACCCACCGCGTGACCGTTGTCGTTGCCGCGTCGGGATGGACCGTGAGCGTTCCCGCCACGATCGCCGTGGAGGTGCCGAACTACGCCACCTCGGGCGAGCCGTCGCAGTCGAGCACCCTCGGCGACGCCGGAGCGGATCGCGCGATCGACGGGGACACCAACGGCTCCTACTCCGGAGGCTCGGTCAGTCACACCGCCCAGTCGCCGGTAAGCGCCATGAACCAGCCATGGTGGCAGGTCGACCTGGGCGCGGTGAAGGACATCGGCGCAGTCAACGTGTGGAACCGGACAGACAGCTGCTGCGTGCAACGGCTGAGCGACTTCTACGTCATGATCGCGAAAGAGCCCTTCGGAAACGACGACCTCGCAACGCTCCTCCAGCGCGGTGATGTCACCGCGCAGCGGTTCACCACGACCGCCCCCAACACGGTTCCCCGGCTCACCACTGCGACCTTCACCGGTGATGCCCGCTATGTCCGGGTGCAGCTGGCCTCCAACGGTGTTCCGCTGCACCTCGCCGAAGTGGAGGTGTACCCGCCGGTGCCGTCGGGCGGGCGGTGAGAGCTCCCAGCGCACCTCGTCGCTGGTTTCGAGGCGGCGGGAGGTGAGGTAGACCAGCGTGCCGCCCCCGACCAGCGCCATGCGCCACCACCCCGGCAGCGGGTCGCACCGCGGGTGGGATGTCGGCGTGGACCTTGATCCGGCATACGCGCTGGTCGGTCACGGTACTCCAGCCGGACTTCGTGATGTGGGCTGGCGGCAGCTCCGGGGGTCCGCACCGGACCGAAGGGAAAGCTGGCGAAGAAGGTGATGGAACGAGACCGGGCGGGCGATGGGTTGGAAGAAAGGTGCGTTCGGGCCTGTCGACATGAAACGGACAGGTAACCCAGGGCCACCGGCAGGTGCTGCAGATTAAGGCCCGCAACCCGGCCCGGACTGGTCACCGCCTCCGGGCGCAGCCACGGGCTCACATCGGAAGCCAGCACAATCCGCCCTCCGGCCGCTCTCGGCAGCGGCAGGCCCGCCACGCTCCGGCGCAGCCGGCCGACGTCGATCCGGGCCGCTGTTCAGACCAGCCGCCACAGGCGCCGAGGTTAACCGCAAGCTCAGAGCGGGCTGCCGCAGACCTTCCACTCGGCGTCCTCCTCGATCAGCGAGAGGATGTGCGTGTCCGTGGATCCGTCCTGATACCGGAGTTCGACGAAGACCGACTGTGAATCGTTCGTGTGCAGGTTCGCGACGATCTTGTGCCCGGTGGCGGGCCGCTCGCGCTTCACGATCGCCGCGAATTCCTCCTGCGGGTACTCGGACTTCGTCGCCATGCATAGCCGTCCGTACGCGGCTTCGACGCGCTGCTTCTGCACATCCTCGATGAACTGCGTGGCCACATGGCCGGCCGCGCGGTCTTCGTCGTAGGCCTTCTTGACCCCGAGGAACGCGCGTACGCCACCGAAACAGCACACGGCGAGGATCACCGCGACCACGCCTATGACAACGCTCAGCACAATGGTCAGCGCCCGGTCCTTGCGCTTCGCCGCCGCCGCGAATCCCGGATTGGCGGATGGTCCTGTCGCAGGCGCCTCTGCTGGCGGAGAGGACGAGGTTGGCTCGTGAGGCGAGGGGACGGCACCGGGTTGCTCGGATGCGGGAGGCAGAGTCACGACGCCAAGGCCCAATACTCGCCAGCTCGACCAACCCGTAATTCAAGAGGGGACATTTGTGAATCTTTTATCTTGTCGCTATCTCCCCCGAACGCATTCGTGGCTACGGGTCGCTGAGATCACCTCGCGCACCCCCGATCGCTCGACCGGTCAGGCGCGCCGCTGATCAATCCCAGCTAACGTCCCGTTCGGTATGAGTATGGCCGTAAACGGTGTTAGATGAAGCGCCGATGGGCAGGCCACACTCTTGATCATCCATCCCCGCTCTTGCGTCGCATCGCCAGCTGAAACCGAAGCAGCAGGATCTCAGCACTAACCGCAGCAGTCAACAAGATAGTGGCACAAGACCCACATCCGACAAAGGTGTAACGGAAGATGTCCACCAAACGATCAGGTCATCCGCGAAGCAACCGCTGACCCGCACCCCGCGTCACCCCACGATGGACTGTCACCGCGGGCTGACGTTGGCACATCGTCGGCGTGATCGAGCTGGTGCAGGAGTTCCACGCCAGCGAGGCACGAACAACCTGTTGCCGGCGCACGATCTAGAGTCAACGGCCGTGTGGGATTCCCGCGCCGCCGCGCTGCGGAAGCCGCCGTATACGGTGGCGAACCGTACAAAGGCAGCCGAGCCGTGGCTGGCCGCACTGCGCGGCCAGCCACGGCGACACCAACCTGCCGAGTCGGGTGTCTGGGGAGGCCGCGATCAGGTTCAACGTGTTGGGTCCGCTGGAAATCAGCGACGACCGGGGACGGGTCGCGATCCGCGCCGCCAAACAGCAGCTCCTGCTGGCGGTGTTGCTGTGCGGAGCCAACGAGCCCGTCTCCGTCGAGCGGTTGATTCATCTCTTGTGGACCGACTGCCCGCCACGTACGGCTCCCGAGAACCTGCGGCTCTACGTGTACCACCTGCGCCGAGCGCTCGGTGATCCACAGCGGATCGTGCGCGTGTCATCGGGCTACGCCCTTACCGTCCACGGCGACGAGTTGGACGCCCACCGGTTCGAGCAGCTGACCCGCCGCGGCGAGGCCGCCTTGTCGGACGGCGACCCGTGGCGAGCCGCTGCCACGCTCTCCGATGGGCTGGCGCTATGGCGCGGGCGTGCCTACGCGGGCTTGGACGGGATCGACCTGCTTCGCGACGAAGCGGTGCGGCTCGAAGAGCGGCGCCGGGCGGCGTTGGAGGCCCGGATCGACGCCGACCTGGCGTTGGGCAGGCATCGGGCGCTGGTAGCTGAACTGTCGAGCCTGGTGGCGCAGCATCCGCTGGTCGAAGGGCTGCGGTGCCGGCTGATGCTCGCCCTCTACCGGTGCGGGCGGCAGGCCGAGGCATTGCAGGTGTACCGGGACACGCGGCGGCTGCTGGCCGAGGAACTCGGCCTGGAGCCCGGCCCGGAGCTGCGGCGCCTGGAGCAGGCCATCATCACGGGCGACCCGAGCGTGGCGGCCCCCAACCAGGTAACCCACGCGGTGGACGCAACGCCGCGCTCCGACGTCACGGTCCGGCCGGCGCAGCTCCAGCCGGATGTGCGTGGCTTCACGGGGCGTGCCGATGATCTCGCCCGGCTCGATGCGGCGCTGCCCGGCGTCGATGCAGCCGCAATGCGAATCGCCGCCATCTGGGGCACGGCGGGGGTCGGCAAGTCAGCGCTCGCGATCCGCTGGGCGCACAGCGCCGCGCGCCACTTCCCGGACGGGCAGCTCAGTGTGAACCTGCGCGGCTGGGATCCGGCGGCGGCGCCGATGCCGCCAACAGAGGCCCTGCTCGGCTTCCTCAGCGCACTCGGTGTCCGGCCCGAGGCTGTACCGCCGGGCCTCTCGGCGCAGATCGGCCTGTACCGGAGCCTGCTCGCAGACCGGCGGGTGCTGATCGTCCTGGACAACGCTCGCGACGCCGACCATGTCCGGCCGCTGCTGCCGGGAGCGCCCGGCTGCTTCGTCCTGGTCACAAGCAGGGCAGATCTGGCTGGACTAGTCGTAAGCGACGGCGCGGAGCCGCTTGTGCTGGACCTGTTGACCGAGGCGGAGGCCCGCGGCCTACTAGCCGCCCGGATGGGCCGCGAACGGGTTGACGCCGAGTCGAGCGCGGCCACCGCGCTGATAGCGCTCTGCGACCGCCTCCCGCTGGCGCTCGCGCTCGTGGCGGCCCGTGCGGTGAGCCGTCCCTCGCTCAGGCTGACCGACCTCGTGGCGCAGCTCCGCGAGGGCACGCTCGAGGCGCTCGCCCACGCTGATCCGACGACGGACCTGCGTGCGGTGTTCTCGGCCACGTACCGGGCGTTGTCTGTGCCAGCGGCCAGGCTGTTTCGGCTCTTTGGCCTGCTGACCAGCCCCGATGTGTCGCTGCCTGCGCTCGCCAGCCTGGTCGACGAATCGGCGCCTCGGACGAAGGCGCATGTCGCCGAACTTACCGCGGCCCACCTGCTCACCGAGGACGCGCGCGGTCGGTTCATGACGCATGACCTGCTGCGCGCATACGCCGCTGAGCTGGTGCACTACACCGCCGAGGACGTGCGCGACGAACGACCGGCGGCGCTCCGGCGACTTCTCGATCACTACGCCCAGGTCGCTGATGCTGCGGTTGCCCTCGTGCTCCCGAACCGGGAGCGGACGCCCCCACCGTCCCCCACCGGCGGCTTCGTCCTGGTGAGCTTCGACGGCGTCTCGGCCGCACTGAACTGGCTGGTGGCAGAGAGCGCAGCGGTGCACGCAGCCGTGATGCAGGCCGCGTCGAGCGGACATGACGGTCATGCTGTCGCGCTGAGCCTTGCCGTCCTCCCATTCGCGGACATTGCCCGGGCCGAGGAGACCTCTCGGATGCTCGCGGAAACCGCGATGGCGGCTGCCCGCCGGAACGGCGATCTGCGTGCGCAGGCTCAGCTGTATCGCGAACTCTGCGCTGTGGCAATCCAGAGCGGCCTGTTCAGCGAGGCCGAGACAGCGCTGGAGCACGGTATCGAGATCTGGCGCGAGATCGGCGACCGATATGGGGAGGCGATGTGCTTCCTTTCCATGTCCGACCTGTTCGCGAGGCAGGGGCGCTACGCGGAAGGCTTGGACCGTGCCGAGCGGTGCCTGGCGCTCGTTCTCGCCTCCGAGCGGACAGACTGTCAGGTCGCCAACGCGTACAACGTGGTCGGCTGGTTACATGCCCTCGTTGGCAATCATGAACAGGCCATCGCGCACTCCATGCGTGCCAAGGCACTCGCCGAAGCGGGCGGAGACGAGTTTCTTGGCGCGCACATCCTGGACACGCTCGGATACGCCTACAACGGCTTGCGACAGCACGACGAAGCCATCCGCTGCTACTCCGAGGCACTCGAGACGTTCCGCCGACTGGGGGACCGGCCACTTGAGGCGATCGTTCTGGTGGGGCTGGGCACTGCGCATCAAGGCGCCGGCGAGCACTACCCCGCCCGCTTCGCGCTCCAGTCAGCGCTGCGGCTCATGGACGAGCTCGACCACCCTGACGCCGGCCGGGTGCGGGCGCAGCTCGAGGATCTCCGCGAGCTGCGGACTTCGCCTGGCTGAGCGGCACGGCCCTCGACGGGGCCGTGCCGCTCGGCGATGCGGGGTCAGGCAGCGGGGATGTGGATCCTTGAGACTCCGGCGATCCAGCCGTAGTACGGGAACACCCGCGACTCGCTGTCGTCCACAACAGTGACCTTGTCGAGGTACCAGTCCGAGCTGTCGCCCGACTTCTCGAAGCTGATGTCGATGGACGTGATCCGGCCCAGGTCCGAGAGAGTGAAGCTGAAGGTATCTAGCTGTCCCCGTTCGAAGTTGTCCCGGCTGTTGTCCAGTCGCAGCCAGCCACTCGTGCCGCCAGTGCCGCGGAGATTCGCCCAGACGTAGCCGTCGGTGCCGGCGCTCTCTACATCGCCGGTCTTGACCTTCACGGTGTAGTCGACAGCCGAAGCCGGGTTGACCGCGGCGGGACGGGTCGCCTGCGGCGCCGCCTCGGCAGCGGCCGCCGGGGCGGCGAATCCGGAGAGCGCGGCGACCGCGAGGGAGGCGATGACGTACCGCGTGAGCTTGCGCATGGTTGGCCCTTCTTGTTGGTGAACGTGCGTTCCACCGGGAGCGCCGGGCGGCGCGTCGCGGCGTCGCTCCCTGGTGCGTATCGAGCGTCGCCCGCACGAGTTGAGCCGCCGTATGGCGCGGGTATATCGCCGCCCTGGACGTGCCGGCATCCCCGCCGGAGGAAATGGCCGAGTACCTCGTGCGCCGCCTTCATTGATCCCGGCACTGCTGCCTGCGCGCTCAAGCTGACGGCGCTGGTGCGAGTCAGTGGGCGGCGCAACAGTGTTGCGACGGAGTCGCAACCTCGGGGCTGCAGCGGACATCAGCGGTGGACGGCTGCCTTCCGTGCTGGCTCAGTGTCAGTCGACGTCCCATGACGTGAGGTGGGTGGTGCACCAACGTAGGCAGCGGAAGGTTGCGTCCCGCCGGTGGTGTAAATCCGGCTTCTGACGGCGTGCCTCGCTGACGCGAAGGGGCCACCGCGTGAGTCTCTGCGTGAACCCGCCAAGGAACACGCAGAGAGGAGCCACGCGATGGCCCTGGACCAGTCTGCCCTGCTCGAGGTGCTGGAGGCACTCAAGGCCGCCGACGTCGATGACCGGGTCCGGCACGGCGGCCGAGACGATCTACCAGGCGCTGATCGAGGCCGAGCTCACCGACGGCGATCGGCGCCGCCCCGCACGAACGCACCGAGACCCGCACCGCCCAGCGCAACGGCACCGGACCCGCACGCTGACCACCACGGCCGGGGACCTGGAGCTGCGGATCCCGAAGCTGCGCACCGGCTCGTTCTTCCCGTCGCTGCTGGAGCGCCGCCGCCGGGTCGACCAGGCGCTGTTCGCGGTGGTGATGGAGGCCTACCTGCACGGCGTCTCCACCCGCAAGGTCGACGACCTGGTCAAGGCGCTCGGCGCCGACACCGGCATCTCCAAGTCCGAGGTGTCCCGGATCTGCGCCGACCTCGACGCCGAAGTCGGCGCGTTCCGCGACCGGTCGCTGGCCGAGCAGGCCGTTCCCGTACGTGTTCCTCGACGCCACCTACTGCAAGGCCCGGGTCAACCGGCCGGGTCGTCTCCCAGGCCGTGGTGATCGCCACCGGCGTGCGCGCCGACGGGTGGCGCGAGGTGCTCGGCTTCGCCGTCGGCGACAGCGAGGACGGCGCGTTCTGGACCGCGTTCCTGCGCTCGCTCGAAGGCCCGCGGCCTGGGCGGGGTCCAGCTGGTCATCTCCGACGCCCACACCGGCCTCAAGCAGGCCATCGACGCGGTCCTGATCGGCGCCGGCTGGCAGCGCTGCCGGGTGCACTTCCTGCGCAACGTGCTCGCCCAGGTCCCCAAGGGCATCCGCCGAGATGGTCGCCGCCGCGATCCGCACCATCTTCGCCCAACCCAAGGCCGACATGGTCCGCGACCAGCTCGACGTCATCGCCGGCATGCTCGGCCGCCAACTCCCCAAGGTCGAGCGATGCTCCGCGACGCCGCCGACGACCTGCTCGCCTTCACCGACTTCCCGCCCGGCGCACTGGAAGAAGATCTGGTCCACCAACCCGCTGGAACGGCTGAACAAGGAGATCAAACGCCGCACCGACGTCGTCGGCGTCTTCCCCAACCCCGCCGCCCTGCTCCGCCTCGCCGGCGCCGTCCTGGTCGAAGCCCACGACGAATGGCAGACCGCCGACCGCCGCTACCTCTCCGAAGCCTCCATGGCCCACTCACCGCCCCAACTACCGACGGGCTAGCCACTCCGGAGCTCATGACGGCATGATCAGAACCGCAGAGCCCCACGCGAACGGAGCTACACCACTCCACGGGACGTGACCCAGCGGAACACGGCGCCATGAAGATGACGTCGGTAGTGGTGGCGTGATCGGTAGGCGCGGGAGACTCTGTGGATGCCTGATGCCTCGATGTTGCGCGTGGTTGCTACCGGTCGTGATGCCGGGTTGGATTGGGAGTTGTACGCGGGCCCGGAGCGGCTCGGGGACGCGGTGTCCCTGAAGTGCTCAAGCGCAGCACGACTTACTCATACGCAGTTCAACACGCCACAGATCGCACGATGCAAACAATCCGCAGTGCGCCCGACAGGGCGTACGCACTGCGCGCCGCTCGGTCCCGGCTGTGTCACATAGCCGACACCGTCTCGGCGTCAGGTGCGGATGCCGACGCCGGTGTCCGCCGCGTCACACGGCGGACACCGGCTGGTGCCGGCGGGTCAACCTCAGCGCTTGCCCTTGAGGTTGCGCGTCACATGCCTGATGAATCGGTCGACGACAGACTCGTCAATCTCGATGATCTGGTCGTTGGTGGGCTCCGAGAGCCTGAACGTCCGCTCCCACGTCAGGTCTCTCGTGAAATTCTCGGCCCGCTCGTATCCCGTTTCGTCGGTCCAGGCCCGGATGACCCCCACCGGCAGGTCATCGGTGTTGCCGCTCCACAGCCACACCCCGAGGTACCTGTACACCTTCTCAGGCACAACGCCACCTCACTTCAGGGCCACTTCAGTCACTCCAGGCTTATAGGCGAGCTTCTCGACATCCTTGGGCGGATCGACGGTGCCCCACATCGCCTTCCGGATCTCGTCGAGCTCCTCCTTGGTGAGGCCCTCCAGCCCCGGTATCTCGATGTCGTCTCCCGGGAGCCTGATGATCTCATAGAACGGATGCTCCGCCTTGTTGAGCCAGAAGCTCTCTGGAGTATGGAACTGTAGCTCGAAGAGCTGCCCGGTGCGGGGATCCTTCCACGTCACATTGATGCCCTTGTAGTACACCTTGTTGACGGTCCAGAAATTCTTGAACAAGACCTGCTCGAAGCCCTTCTTACCCATCGCCGCCATCGCGGCCCTGACACCCGCAGCATATCGATCCGCCTCGAACAGCATGGTGTAGCGAATGTTGTCACTGACGGCAGCGAGGCTCCCCGCCGGTGTCTTGTCCGGATCCCGGAGGTCCGCATAGAGCTTGCGCTTGAGAGAGTTCGCCGACTTCAGACGGAACGCCCAGCCCTGCCTCGTGGCGTCCGGTAAGCCGTCGGCAACCTCCCTGATGACCGGGGAGATCTTCGGCTCGTTCACCTTGGCGAGCTTGAGCACCGTGTTGGCCGCCCGGTTCACCTCCGGGGCGAGGACGAGCCGCTGGCCGCTCTCGACGTAGACCCACGAGCCCTCCGAGACGTCGTCACACGGCAGCGAGGGCCCCGCGGCGAACCCAGGTCCGCCGATGACCCTGCAGGTGCCGGGCGCATCGAAGTCGTCGTCGGCCTTGCTCGCCCGCACTGTCGCGTTGTCGAGCCTGGCGAGGTTGCCGTCGATCCTTACAGTGCCGCCCTCGATGCGGACGACGCCGCTGACCAGGTCCTCGCCGGTACCGACGACCTTCAGGCCGGCTCCCTCGAGCCGGTAGCCGACGCCGTCGATGACCGCGACGCCGTCGAGGATCCTGGCCGACCGCCCGTTGATCTCGACGGTGACATCAGTGAGCTTGGCGAGGCCACCGGGAAGGTTTCCGTGCCCATCATCGAGCTTGACGGCGAGCCGCTCGATGGTGGCGATTCCCTTCGAGAGCCTCGCGAGGCTCTTGAAGGGCAACTTCCCCATGGTCGCGAGGAACTTGGCGACCCCGGCGGCGACCTGGCCGGCGCCCGGCACGGGAATGAACATCGTGCCGACGTCGAACAGGGTGAGGCCGAGCGCCTTGCCCGGGTTCTCGTGCCACTCGCTGAGGTGAAGCAACTCCAGAGGATGCTCCTTGAGCATCTTCATGGCCATCATCATCTGCTGAACGTTCTGGGCGCAGGCCACCGTCGCGGTCGCGTACGGAGCGCCACATTCGGCCAGCATCCGGATGCCGGAGCCGAAGTTCTTGACGCCCTCCCACAAGCCGGCACCGACCTGCGTGTAGAACTCATGAATCTTGACGGTGTCGGCCCAGGCGTCACGGCACGCGGCCTCGCTGCCATTGCGGCACTTGATGATGTTGCTCAGGTAGGACTTCCCGGCGTCGAGAGCCTGCTTGCCCTTCTCGACAAGGAAGTCACCGACCTTCTTGCAGGCCGCCTCATTGTGGTTGGTCTGGCACGAATACCAGGTCATGAAGCGCTTTTTGAAGGCCTCCTCGTACTCCTTCTGCTTGTTCTCGACCTCCTGCTGCCTTGCCTGGGGGTCCTTGATCTCCGCAAGCTTGGCGATCAAGGCGTCCTTGAAGGAGTGGATGCCCGCGGTGGCCTCCACGGCCAGCTTGTGCACGCGCTCGACCTCGGCGGCGGCGTTGCCGGCCATCGCGGCGGCCGTGTTCGCCGACGCCGCGGCACCGGCGGCGAGGTTCGCATCGCCCCAGGCCGAGTTCTCATGCTGGGTCGCCCTGGACGCCGCCTTGCGCGCCCCGTCAGCGTCCTGTGCGGCATCAACCGCCGCGCGGTGCGCCTTGATCGCCGCGGCCGCTGCCTCGTTCGCCGACCTGACGGCTTGCGCCGCCGCCTCATACGCCGGCTTGACGCTGCCGGCCGCACGCTCCGCCGCCTCCGTCGCCCGGTCGGCCGCGGCGGCCGCCTCGTCGGCCCGCCGCTGAGCGGCATCGCGCCGCTCCAGGCTGACCTCGGTGACCTCCGCGGTCGCTTGCATCACCCGCCGCGCGTCGGCGTTGATCTCAGCGAGCCGGCCCGCGATGTACTCCGCGGTCCCGGCACGGTCGACCGCCAGCTCCGCGGACGCGGCTGCGGCGCCCGCGGCGAAGTCCGCGATCTCGGCCTGGAAGACCGCCTGCGCACTCTCGTGGACAGCCGCCCTGGCCTCGGCCTCGGTCCGGCGGGCATCCAACATTGCCGTCTCGGCGGCCTGAACCGCGCCGCGCACCGCTTCCTGCGCCTTGTTCGACGCCCGTTGCGCGGTCAGCGCCTCCCGGTCGGCCGTTGCGGAGGCCGCCCTGGCGCGGTTGGCTGCGGCGGTCGCCGCCTCGGCCTCGGACCGGGCGGTTGCGGCAGCGCTCTCGGCACGTGCCGCCCAGCCCCTGGCCGCCTCGTAGGCATCGCCCGCTCGCCGCGCCTGACCAGCCAGTTCCGCCGTCGCCTTGTCCGCGTCCTGGCCCGCCCTGGTCGCCTCGTCCCTGGCCCGCTGCAGCGCCGCGGAGATCTCCTTGTACTCGGTCTCAGCGCTGAAACAGCGGTTCGTCGCGGACTGCAGCTCCTCCTGCGCGCCCTGCGCCCTCGCGATCGCCTTCCGCTCCGCGGCGGCGGACACGCCCGCATCCCGGTGTGCCGCCAATGCCAGGTCCTTCTGGCCGATCGCGTGTCCCGCGGCGTTCTGCGCGGTGACCCGGGCGTTCCGGGCCCGGGCAGCGTGCTCCGCGGCGCTCCTCGCGGCGGCCTCGGCGACGCCACGCTGCTTCTTTGCGCGCGCTGCGGCGTTCTCGGCCACCTTCTGCTGTGCCTTCGCCACCTCGGCGAGGTTCTTCGCCGTCTCGGCCTGCCGCCTCGCTGCGGCGAGCCACTTGGCGGCGTTGTTGGCGTGCTCCTGGGCGTTGGCGTCCGCATCCAGCGCGAGGCTGTCCGCCAGCGTCGCCTCGGCCGCGTGCTGCGAGGTCTCGGCGGCGCTCGCGGCCGCGTCGACGGCGACACCGACCGCGATCGTGACCTTCGCCCAGTCGACACCGTGCGACTGACCCGTCCTGATCAGCTTCACGACCGCGGACTGCACCTTGGCCTGAACACCGGCGGCCTGCCTCGCTCGTGCGGCCGCCCGGCTCGCCTGCGTGGTCGCCTCCGCCTTCAGCGCCTCGATCTCGGCGGTACGGCCGCGCTGACCCTTCTTACGGCCCGGCTTGTCCTCCTCGAGGATCTGGTCGGCTCGCCGAGAGGCCTTCGTGCCGAGCCGCATGGCGCCGAGCGACTCGTCGAGCAGCTGCATCGCCTCGACGTTCGCCGCGAGGATCTCGGCACGCGCCGACGCCGCATCGGTGGCGGTGCGGGCCTGGGCCGCCAGCTCCTCCAGCGCGAGGTTGCGCGCCTCGAGCGCGGCGCGGACGGACTCGCGGTTCTCGAAGTCCGTCCGGTTCGCCTCGCCGTAGCCGGTGCGGTAGAACTCCGCGATGACCGCGGGGTCTCCGCTGTTCAGGGCGGCGAGGCCTTCGGCGAGCACCGTCGGCCCGCCCTGCGCGACGAGCTGATCGACGCGGGCGCGGATCCGTTCCCGCTCGGCCGCGGTGTCGTCGACCGGGTTGTCCAGCCGCAGCGCGATCTCGTAGCCCCACGCCACGAACTCCGCGATGGCGTAGTCGCCGTCGGTCAGGGCCCGCTGGGCCCACTCCTTGACCTTGCCGGACGTCTTGGCCCACTGCTGAACCTGCTTGCGCGCCTTGGCCTTGCGCTGGGTGGCCTCGGCATGCGCCTGCGCCAACCCGGTGTCGATGAACGCCCGTAGCGCCGGCTGCGTGCCGTTCGCCAGCACGGCGCGCGCCGCAGCCCGCACCTCGGGGTTCGAGTCGTACTCGGCGATCTCGGTGACCCGCTGCCGGTACCACTCGTAGTCCTCGTCGTCCCACTCACCGTCGGCGGTGAGGGCTGCCGCGGCCCGCACCGCCGGGTCAGGAGCCGCGACGGCCTGGGAGGGCGGTAGCACCCCCACACCGGCCAGAAGGGAGAGCGCGACGGCAGACCGCGCCGTCAGCCGTCCGAGGCTCGCAAGTCTCAGCCTCACCGGTCATCCCCCGTCTGCGAACCCGCGAGCGCGTCTGCGTTCCCGCGTGCCTCATCGGCCAGCGCCTTCCAGGCGGCGGCCTGCGTGGTCGCCAGCTCCACCGCCTTGTTCCATGCCTCCCGGCTACCGGCCGCACGGGTCAGCACGCCCGCCCAGTCCTGCTCCGTGGTGGCTCCGCCGGCGTGGTCAGCGACGCGGCCCCACGCAGTGGCCTGCTCGGCCGCACGGTCGCGCTCAGCCGCCCAATCCACCGAGCTACCCTCGGCGGAGCCGGCGAGTGCGATCCACGCGCGCACCGTCTCGGCGTGCAGCTTCTTCGCCGCCTCTCCGCTCGCCGCCGCCTCGGCCTCCTGCGCGGCGAGCGCGGCGGCCCGCAGCCGCTGCATCGCCGCGTTGCCCGCGACGTCCAGCTCCACCAGCTTCAGCCGGAACGCCTCGTCGTCGAGGCGAGCGCCGGCCGCCCAGTAGTACGAGAAGAACTCGGCGAGATCCACGTCACGGCCGGAGTTGGCCGCGAAGCTCGCCGCCGAGCGGACCTGCGTGCCCGGGTCGGTGCGGGCAAGCTCCGCGACGTACTCGCGGTCCTCCTTGGCCTGCCGGGCAACTTCCTTCTCGTGCTCGTTGTCGCCCTCGGCGTCCGCGCGCCGCGCCGCGTCAAGTCCATACTGGACGAACGCCTCCTTCTCGTCGTGCGTCGCGACCAGCGCGCGCTGACTGGCCTTCCGCACCGCGGATCCCGAGCGCGACGTCCTGATAGCGGTCCTGATCTGGACCATGTTGCTGCGCTCGAACTCCGCCGCTCTCAGAACAGCGGCGTTGAATCCCGCCGCCAGGAAGACGTCCGGCGCCTCGCCCTTCGCGTCGAGAGCCCCGCGAGCGCCTGAGCGCACCTCCCAGCGAGCATCGAACACCGCCAGCATCCGGACGCGATCAAGCGTCGCCTCCGTGGCCGCGCCGGGGCTGACCGAGGCGCTCGCGGAGGGAGGGGCCGCACCGGCGCGGGCCGGCGCGATCAAAGTGCCTACGACGGCCGCGGCCGCCACCGTTCGAACCACCAAGCTGTTTCGCATGGATTCCTCACTGATGAACCGAAGTCATGGCCGCACCGGGCGCACCGGCAGGGACGCACGGGAAGTGCCCGAGCGTCCGTGCCGTGCGCGTGCATGCGGAGGGAATGAGCTGGTGGATCAGCTGATGGTCTGGACGCCCCACTGCTGGTTGCCCTTGCCGGTGTAGCCCCAGGAGACGATCGGCGATCCGTTGGCGACAGCGGGTGCCTTCACGTCCACATAGGTGCCGGTCAGCGCGTTCCGCAGCATGAAGGCACCGTCCTTGTCGGTGACCATGAGCACCCACTGCTGATTGCCCCGCAGATGGCAGGGCCACTGGTTCACGGCCAAGCCGTAGCCGACGCCGGCACCGAGGATGTCCAGGCACTTGCCCGACAGCCCGTTCTTCAAGGCGAAGCGGTTCCCGGCGACCTGGACGACCTCCCACACCTGGCGGGGGTTCCTGTTGCAGTCCCACAGCTCGGCCGGGGCATTGTTGCGGTGGGCGCCGTCGTTCGGCTTGTTGGTGACGCCTGCAATCTGGAGACAGCGACCGGACTGCGCGCCCTTCAGCGAGACCTTGCCGGAGATCGCCGGAGCCGCGACCTGGTGGTGCGAGAAGTCGATCACCCGCCACTGGTGGTCGAGCGTGTGGGTGTTCGCCGTCTGGCCGACCGCGGTGCCGTTGGAGATGGCGGAGCCGGACGCCGTCACGGCCTTGTTGCTGGCCACGTTGCGCAGCTCCATGGTGTTCCTGCCGGTGTCGATGAACTCCCAGTGCTGCTGCGTGCTGGTCGCCGAACACGTGAGCTGCACCAGCCGGACGTCGGCGTTGACCTTGCCCGCCGGCATCGTCAGGCACTTCTTCGAGTTGGCCGACTGAAGCTCGAACGTGGCACCGCCGACATGGAGCAGCTGCCAGCGCTGGCGCGGGTTCTCGTTGCAGTCCCACAGCTCGGCCGCGGCGTTGTCGGCGTTGCCGCCCTGATTCGGCTTGTCGACGGCGCCGGCCACCTGCACACAGTGCCTGGACCGGCTGCTCTGCAGGGCGATGGTCAGGAACCCCATCGGCCTGGCGACATCGAGCTTGGCGGCCTCGTCCTTGCCCTTCGTCCGGAATTCAAACCGATCGGCGTTCGTACCCGCCAGCGCCTTCCGCGCCGCCGCGACGAGGCGAGGCTGGTACTTGTCGAACTCCGCATCGGTGAGGATGCTGCGGACCGCTCGCTCGTTCGCGGCCGCCTCGGCGCGGTCCCGCTCCTCGATGTCCTTCGCCCGGGCGACGTGCACGCCGGTGACCAGGAAGGCGCGCCAGACCGCGGGATCCTCGCTCTCGTATGACCGTGCCGGCGGCGAGCTTGACCTCCGTGCCCTTGCCGTCATTCTTGAACAGATAGATCAGCGCTCGCTCGGGCAGTAACTCCAGCTCGTACTCGGTGGCGACCTTTTCGAGGGCAGCGGCCACAGCCGCGCGCTTGATCTCGCGGACGCGCTTCCGCTCCTGCTCCTTGAGCCACTCCTCCTGGCCCTGCTGGGCCTTCCGGTCACGATCGCGCTTGGCCGCTTCGTGGACGCCGGTGGCGATGAAGGCGAGCTGCGCGGCCTCGGCGGCCTCCCGCACCGCGTCCGCGCCCGCGCGGACATCGCTGCCGGCCTCCGCCTTGAGGCTGAGGGTGCTCAGGAAGTTGCTGTTCGTCGACCGCAGCATCGCGACGCGAGCTTCGTCGTCCACGGGATGCCAGTTCAGCTCCTGAGCGGCGGAGAGGCGCTCCGTGTCGCGCTGCGCACGGACGATCTTCAGGTCCTGGTCACGCCGGTTCGCCTCGAAGACGCCGCTCGTGATGAATTCTTCGCAGGCCTCGGGGTCTGTCGTGTCCGCGAACGCGTCCTTCGCCGCCTTCTTGACCTCTGGGTGGTAGTACTCGTCCGCCTTCTCCCAGAGTTCGATGACGAAATCCTTGTCGCTGAGACCCAGCTCGCCGCTGTTCGGATGCCAGGCGACCACTCCCGCGGCCGCGAACCTCTGATCGGTGTCGGTGTTGTGACCGGCGTCCGGGTTCGCACCTCGCCTCAGGTCGAAACTCGTTGGCCCCCCGTTGTCCGTGCCCTCCCCGTGGCTGCCGTCGAAGCTCGCCTGCTCGGCGTCCTCGGCCTCCGACGGCGCCGAGCGGCCTGTCGCGTGCGCGCCGATCGCCGGCAGCGTCACCAGCAACGACGCGGCGATCACCACCGTAGCGACCGCACGTAATCTGGCCCTGAAGATAGTCAACTTCCTCACTCAACATCCTTCGGTTGTCCTCGATCGGATGCGCGAGCCCCCGTGAAAGTCGCCATAGGCGGCTGATTGTGGCTCGGTGCGAGCTCATCATAGTGGTGCCGGGCAACCCGATATGCGCCCTGATCCCTGCGTTGCCGCCGCGATGATGGCTATCCGATGTGCTGGCGACGGCTGGGGGGCACCCGCGGCGAGGTCCGTACGGGCGGGCTCCGACGGTCTCGACCGGTCCCAGACCCAGCGGAGGAAGAGGGCGACGGAGAAGACCAGGGCCGGGAGGACGGAGATCTCGTACCGGAAGTGGGTGGCGGCGGGGTTGGCGAGGATGATCCCGACCGAGCCGACGACAGCGGCGAGGACGAGGGCGGGTGCGGCGGAGCGCCAGCAGACGATGCAGCCCGCGACGGCGAGCCGGCAGCGATGGGTCGGGGCGGGTGTGGGATGTCGGCGCCCGCCGGCTGCTCGGCGCCCTCCGCGGTTACATCGACTGGGTGGTGTTCAGCCCGGACGGCAAGACCCTGGCCACCACCGGAAGGGAAGGCCGCGACGGCCGCTACCAGACCGTCCGACTGTGGAACGTGGCCGTGCCTCACGATCTTCTCTCTGCCATCTGCGCCATCGCCGGCGGCTCGCTCACCCGCGAGGAATGGAACCGCTATGCGCCTCGGGAGGAGTTCCATTGCAGCTGCCCATAACCGTCGGTGATGGCCGGCCGAGCCGGGGTCATCACCACGCCGGCTGGGCCGGGTAGGGACCACCGTCGCCTCGCCGTCGATGCCGCCCGATATTCCGTGCACCGCGACGATGACGAGTACGTGTTGGTCGTCGGCGGCGAGGACGGCGGCTGCTCGGCGTACCGACGGGCGGACCGGGGCCAGATCGTGGTGTTCCTCCTGCTGACCGCAACGCGAACTCCTATTACCGCTGGTGGAGTTCGCCGAGAGCGACCTGCCGCGATGAGAAGTCTGCAATGACACGAAACCCAGATGCAGGCCCACGCACGGTATAAGCCTGGCGAACACGGCGATCCGGGGGCCAGCCGTTGACCGGTCGGCGGCTGGCCCTGGGATCACTGCGCCAGCACACCGCTGCGGCTGCGAACAACCAACAGATGCGTTCCGCGTGAGGCCATTCTGGTCGCTCCGTTCAGCCAGCGCTGCTCATGGTGGGCCTGCCGTTGACCACAGCGTGACCGGCTCACGCGGCATCCGCCGCCCGTTGCAAGGGCACTCTTGCTCCGGCAAGAACCCGCAGGCAATGGGATGCGGGAAGGATGCGCGCACCATCGATCGTGTTAGGCCGGCCGGACGAGGCCCCAAGGTCGAGCTCCGCCGCTGAAGAACGTCCACGCCTTCCCAGCGCCGCGGGAATTTGGCGGACCGGGTCAGCTGATAAAAGGCGAACGACGTCCGCGGCTGGATGGATGTCGTTCGGGCGGGAGCGGTCCGTCGACGCCTGGGACATGCCAGGGTCCATGAGACCTCCGCGTAGAGGAGCGCGGCGGGCCGTTGCCTGCAACTCGGCACGTCGACGCTTGGTAATGCCGGGGACCATCGAGTCCTTCATCTAGACCGGCGCGTCGTGCCGTCCAGCTCGGCTTGGGCCAGCGGGTGACGTCTGTGGGTCAGCACGGGACGTGATCCCTCTGGGTAGATCGGCGGTCTGCTGGCCCAAGCCGTTGCACCACAGGCGGGACAGCGATGCTGATCACGGTTCGAGCCCGCCCGCGCGGCACACACCTCGTAACAGCCGAGCCTGGAGCTCTGACGTGAGACGGGAACCGCGCGGGTCGCTGGGATCGCGAACGGCTCAATCGGAGGGAAGACCATGAGTCTCGTTATCAGGGCGCCGCGCGTTCCCGCCAGGGATCCGAACCATCCTCGACACGCGAAGGAGCGCAGGTGCAGGTGTACTGCGGTATCGACTGGGCCGAGCGGCATCACGATGTGGCCCTGGTCGACCAGGACGGCAATCTCGTGGCCAAGAAACGCATCCACGAGACCGTCGAAGGGTTCGCCCAGCTCGTGGACATGTTGGCTGTCGCGGGCGACAACGCGGACAACCCGATCCCGGTAGCGATCGAGACGCCGCGCGGCCTGCTGGTCGCGGCACTGCGGGCGACGGGCCGGCCGGTTTACCCGATCAACCCGCTCGCAGTGTCCCGCTACCGAGACCGGCACACCGTGTCCCGGCGTAAATCCGACCACGCCGACGCGATGGTGCTGGCCAACATTCTGCGCACCGACAGGCACGCCCACCGGCAACTGCCAGCCGACACCGAGCTGGCCCGCAGCATCGCGGTGTTGGCACGTGCGCACCAGGACGCGACGTGGCGGCGCACGAGCGCCTCCAACGAGCTGCGCTCACACCTGCGCGAATACTTCCCGACATTCCTGGACGCCGTCGGCGGCCGAACGGCGAACCTCACCAGCGCCGACGCGCGCGCCGTCCTGGCCATCGGACCCACACCGGCGACCGCGGCGAAGCTGTCGACGGCCCGGATCGCCGCAGCGCTGCGCCGGGCCGGCCGCAAACGCGGCATCGAGCAGGCAGCCGTCGAACTGCAGGCGCTACTGCGACGTCCTCAGCTGCGCCATGAGCCGCTGGTCGAGGAGGCGATGGGCGCGCAGACCCTGGCCCTGCTGGCCACGCTCGACATCGAGTGCGTCAGCGTGGACCGCCTCGGGCAGGCCAGCACCGAAGCGTTCGCCCTGCACCCGGACCACGATGTGATCGTCAGCTTCCCCGGCCTCGGCGAGCTGACCGGCGCCCGCGTTCTCGCCGAGCTCGGTGACGACCGGGCCCGTTTCGCCGACGCTCGTGCCGTCAAGGCATACGCCGGGTCAGCCCCGGTAACGAGAGCGTCCGGGCGCAGCATCTCCATCACCCACCGCAAGGTGAAGAACCACCGGCTCTGCGCGGCCGGCTTCATCTGGTCGTTCATGGCCATCACCAACCACAAACCCGCCCGAGCCCACTACGACCAACGCCGCGAACGCGGCGACCGGCACACCGCCGCCCTACGCCACCTGTTCAACCGCCTCATCGGCCAGCTCCACCACTGCCTGTCCACTGGCCAGCTCTACGACCCGGCCAAGGCATTCGGCCTGCCAGGAGCGGCCGCCGCTTGACACTTCGCGCTATCGGAGGTCTACCCAAGCGCGGGTTCTGCCATGAAGGTGGCGTCGGTGGTGGCGGCGTGATTGGTGGGCGCGGGAGACTTTGTGGATGCCTGATGCCTCGATGTTGCGCGTGGTTGCTACCGGTCGTGATGCCGGGTTGGACTGGGAGTTGTATGCGGGTCCGGAGCGGCTCGGGGACGCGGTGTCCCTGACCTTGAAGATTCCGTCGATCGGTTCGGAGAGTGGCGGCAGTTCGGCGGTGCGCGGGCCGCGTTCGCTGGCCTGGGGGGTGGGGATTGGGTCGAGGGGTCCTCGCCGGTTGACGGTCCGCGCCGGGGCGCAGGTGGCCTCGGTGGTGGTGCGGTTCGGGGGCCGGAGCGAGCCGGTGGAGTTGCACGCCGACCCGGCCGGGGAGTTCCCGGCTCGGGTCGGGGTGCGGTTGTTTCCCCGCCAGGTGCGTATCACCGAGTTGGTGGGCTACGACGCTGCCAGGCAGGTGGTGGCCCGGGAGGTCCCCGAACACCGGGTGTCGAAGATGTCGCCGATCGGGCGGTTGCGGGACCGGGCAGCGGGGTGGCTCAGCTCAGTTCGGTACCGCCGCTGAAGCTGGGTTTGCAGTCGTCCCAGCCGGGCAGGGCGGCCGGGACGGCGGTCGCCGTGCCGAGGCGGACACCGTGGACACGACTGCTGACCTTCTCCCCGTCGCCGAGGGTCTCCACCGTCCGGTCGGTGTAGGCCGGGCCGGTCTGGAACACCCGGATCTTGAAGGTGCCCCGACCCAGTTCCCAGGTCTTGGGGTTCGGTTTGATGATCTTTGCCGCCGGCGGCGGGGTCCGCGGCCCGATCAGGTCGTCGAGGATGTCCTCGACGGTGTCGAGTTTTCCGGGGGCGTCGGCCTTGTCCTCCTCGCAGCTGGTCCAGTCCCGCAGGGTCAACACCTTCGGTTTCGCCGCTGACCAGATGGTCTCGGTCACCGGTTTGCGGTTCGCGCCGCGCACTGCCGTGTACAGCGACACGACCTTGCCGGTGCGGTCGAGGCCCATCGCGATGACGGTCCGGCTGGTCTGTGTCGAGGGTGGCCCCTCGCCCGGGGCGTCCCCGAGCAGCTGCTCTTCGGTGAATTCCACCGTGGTCACCGTCGCCACCGGCTGCGTCGGCGGCTCCTCGCCGGCCGGGTCGTTGGCGGCGTTCCTGGTCTTGTCTTGGCAGCCGGTCAGCACGACCATCAAGGCGAGGGCGGTCAGCACGACGGGGGTCAGCGGGGCCGTGCACCCGGCGGCGAACCGCCGGGTGCACGAGCTCGGAAGGGAGATCGTCACGGCTCAGCAGCGCCGACGGTCGCGGTCCCAGGCGACACCGACGTAGTTGCGACCGGACTCGGTGATGCTGCCGTACGACCTGGTCCGGTAGGTGTAGGTGCCGACGCCACGGCAGTACCACCAGGCCAGGGCGGCCGCGGTCCAGTCCGTACGCTCGGTGTCGGAGTCACTGGCCAGGGGCTGCCAGCCGTAGTACCGCAGCCGGGACAGCGCGACCGAGTTGTAGACGACGTCGACGACCACGTTGCACTTGACCATGCCGGATCCGTCGTAGCGCCACCCGTTGCGGTAGGTCAGCGCGAACGCCACGCAGCCGTAGGGGTTCGGCCGGATCGCGGTCGTACTGACTTCCGGCGCGTCCGATCCGCTGAAATCTGGGCCGGGTTCGCCGGGAATGCCGTCCTCGGCGTCTCCTAGCTGCGTCTTCGTGCCGATGTTGTCGCTCGGGCCGGTGATCGGCTCGGACACGCCCGGGTCGCGCGGATCACCCTCAACCGGTGGGGCGCCGGGCGGGTTGCCGGGGGCCGACGAGGGCGGAGCCACCATCTCGCTGTACGCCGGATCCGGCGACGGATCGTTGACGATCACCGCGCTGGCTGCGCTGGCCGGCACCAACGCAGCACCGGAAGCTAGCACCACTATCGGAATCAGGAACTTGACGGAACGTAACATCTGCCCTCCGTGGCCAACGCATTTCATACGACCCCCGCAAACATGAAGGACTCGCATGAACGGAATTGAGCAGTATCGCAGGCATGTGCGACAAAATTAGGGGACAAGCCGGGCAAGTGCTCGCATGAGCGCCCAACTGCTGGCCACGTACTCCTGCAGCAGCCGCACGGGGGTGTTCGGGTCTGCGGCGACCTGTACGCAGACCCGGACCAACCGGTGTCCGGCCAGAACCGTCAGGTCGTCTGGGCGGTCGCTATCCACCGCCGGGTCCGCTGGCCGGTCCAGCCCGCGAGTGCCCTGGCGCGGGAGGAGCCGGTCGAGTTCGGGTGCGGCGGCGGTGCGCCCACCAGCCGAGGAACCGCCTGCCGCAAGGGTGGCCAAGCGCCGCCAGCACGCCGATCGACATCGACCGCAGCAGATCGCGCTTGTCCTGGACGGCCCAGTCCAGCATGTACAACACCCCGCCCAGGACCACACCACCCACAATGGTCGTCAGCAGAGCGCCGCCGAGCCAACTCGCGGTGGATTCATCCCGGTACTCGTTCGCGAGCTGGGCGATGTGTTCCCGCCGTTTCTCGCGCCATCCCATGCCGCCGCAGCGTAAAGGTCCAGGCCAGCGGTCCAGTAAGGGGCTTTCCGCTTTGAGGGTAATGGCCGGTCCATATTGGCTGATCGACCGGATGAGAGCGTTTCTCGCGCGTACCCCACGAACTGTGCGTGCCAAGCCGCAGTCATCGATAGAACCTGGCAGCAACCCTGCTTGAACGGACGAGCACCCTACGAGCACCCCAGGTCCGAAGTGGACGCAGTTCCGCATAGCAGTATTACCAAATTGGCAGGTCAGAGGCACTGTCGAAGCGGAGAGCTGGAAGCGAACCCCGAATACGGCCGGATTAAAGTCCACTGCTCTGCCGATTGAGCTAGCGGCCTGTCGGGTTGTGAGGCTACCGGACCGCGCGGAGTCGGGCTTGTGACATACCCAGGCTTGAGCGTGGATGTCGGTCTGCATCGACGGCCAGTGTCACGGGCCCGTCCCTGCGCGAGGGTGACCGAATGTGGGTAGGGATCGGCGGCGATCGCGACGTCCGGGCGAGCGACCCGGTGCCGGTCGTCACGGTTGGTCGTCACGGTTGGTCGTCACGGTTGGTCGCCGCGGACGGTCGCCGCGGACGAGGGCCGCGGACGAGGGCGAGGGCGGCCCGCGCGTTGAGCTCGGCGCCGGCGGCGAACGCAGCCTCGTACGTCGCTGGGTCGCTTCCCTCCGCCACGAGCGCGATGAGTTGACTTTCCCGGCGCCGGGTCAGTGGCCACGCGGTCAGCCCGGCTCGCCGCCTCAACCCGTCGGCGGCGCCGAGCGCGGTCGCCGCTCGTCGAGGGTCGCCGTCGGCCCACGCCAGCTGGGCCGCGGTGACGAGTGCGAACGTCAACGTGAGCGTGCTCAGGTGGGTCGCGTCGATGGCGTCCACGGATCGGCCGAGCAGCGCGCGGGCCGCCTCGGGTTCGCCGGCGCTCACGGCGAGCGACGCCAGTTGGGTCCGGGCACTCGCCTCGAGCCAGTTGTTGCCGTACCGGGAGCCGAGCTCGTCGACCTGCTCGAGGTGTGGGCGCGCGCTGTCGGCGCCGTCCGAGGGTCATCTCGAGCATGCCGACAGTCAGCTCGGCGAAGGCGAGGAACGGTTCGTCGCGCCGGCGGAAGCCGTCCAGCGCGTCGGATGCGGCCTCCAGTGCGCCGTCGAAGTCGTCACGGATCGGCAGCGTCCAGGCGACGGCCAGCTGCAGCGCGCTCTGCAGGTGTGGATCGTCGACCGGTCCGTCGAACCGCTCGATGGCGTCGATCGCGGCGAGGGCGGCGGCGTCGTCGCCGACCTCGACCGCCGTCACCGCCCACGTGAACAGCACCTCGGCCCGGGCGTGCTCGTCCAACGAGTCGGCCCGCGGTCGCAGCTCGTCGATCCACGCCCGACCCTCGGTCATCCGGTCGCGCATCTGCCAGAACAGCCAGAGCACGCGGAACATGTGGGGGAGCGGCGTGATGTCGTGGGCGAAGAACCAGCGGATGGCGACCCGCAGGTTCTCCTCCTCGACGCCCAGTCGATCGGCCCACTCGACCTGTCGTTCCGCCGGCCAGCGTGACGTCCGTCACCAGCTCGGCGAAGTACTCGGCGTGTCGCCGGGCGACGTCGGCACCGGCGTCGCCGGCGGCGAGCCGCTCGGCGGCGAGCTCGCGCACCGTGACGAGCATGCGGAAGCGCGGCCCACCGTCGTCGGCGACGACGCTGACGAGGCTGTGGCCGGCGAGCGTGTCGAGGAGGTCCAGCGTCTCGTCCTCGGTGCGCGCGGCGACGCGGGTGGCCGCGTCGAGCGTCCACCCGTCGGCGAACACCGACAGCGCCTCCACGAGCTCGCGCTCCATGTCGTCGAGCAGCCCGAAGCTCCACTCGACGGTCGCCCGCAGGGTGCGTTGGCGCTCGGGGAGGTCGACGGGTCCCGTGCCCAGCGCGTCGAGGACGTGTTCGAGTCGGGCCAGCAGCGCCACCGGTGCGAGCACCCGCGTGCGGGCCGCGGCGAGCTCGATCGCCAGTGGCAGCCCATCCAGGCGCCGGCAGATCTCCACGACGGCGGCGGCGTTCGTGTCGTCCAGGGTGAAGTCGTGGCGCACGGCCACGCGCCCGGTCGACGAACAGGCGCACGGCGGGGAGCGCCGCGAGCTCCTCGAGCGGCGGCCGCTCGGCGAACGCCGGCACCATCAGCGCCTCGACCGGGTACTCCCGCTCGGCCCGCAGGCGCAGCACGGTGCGGCTCGTGGCAAGGATCGTGACGTCCGGACACGCGGCGAGGAGCTGATCCAGCTCGGTTGCCGCTCCGGTCACCTGCTCGAGGTTGTCGAGCACGAGCAGCGTCGGGGTCTGGCGCGAAGTGCTCGATCAGGGTGTCGAGCGCCGAGCGCGTGCCCTCGATCGGCGCGCCGACGGCGGCGGCGACGCGCGGCAGCACCAGCGCCGGATCGGTGATCGACGCGAGCGGCACGAACTCCGTACGGCGCCCGGCCCCGTCGAGCGCCGCGCCGACCGCGATCGCCAGCCGGGTCTTGCCGATGCCACCCGGGCCCGTCAGCGTGACCAACCGCACGTCGGGCGACTCCGAGCAGCGACGACAGCTCGGCGATGTCGTCCTCGCGACCGAGCAACGAGGTCGACGGTGTCGGCAACGAGCGACGCGGCGGCCGGATCTCGGTGGCCGCCGGCGCCGCGGCGGGTGCGGCGGACGGGACCGGCGTCGCGAACCGTTCGCTGAGCAGCAGCGCCAGGTCGTCGCGCACGAGCCGGCCCAGCTCGCGTGTGCTGCGGAACGATCGGTAGGAGTCGGCGCCCTCGGACTGCAGGTCGGCGATCATCGCCGCCAACCGAGGCTCCTGCTCCGGGGCCGGCGACTTCAGGTACAGCAGCCGCGGCATCCCTTCGGACAGCCGCAACTCGTCCTCCAGCCCCGAGATGTCCATCCCGGGCCCGATCCACCCGTAGCGCTGCCAGTACAGGCCGACGAACACGTCCGACTGCGCCAGGTAGGCCCGGTAGAGCTCGCGCGGCGGATGCGGTCGGGCCCCGAGCTCGAACATCACCGGCGTCAACCGCAGCGCCGAGATCGCCCGGGCCACCGCAGCCCGCTCCGGAGCGAGCTCGGCCAGCGTCGAGCTGACGAAGACTCGCAGCCGTTGATCGGGTGTCCGGATCGGCACGGCACCCTCGTGATCGGTCATCATCGCCGTCCTCGTCAGCAAGTCACCTGGAGTCCGGACGCTCGACCTCGCCAGTCGCCGCACGGACACCCGCCCGTCTATCACAGCGGGTGGGCTGGTGGGAGGTTGGTGACATCGGATGTGGTTGTGTCAATAGTCTGGCCGGTTCGCGGGTGTCCTGTGCTGGTTGACGCGTCGCTGGCGGGCGAGGTAATCGCGGACGGTGGAGTAGGAGACGTCAACCGCGTGGTTGTCGGGACCCAACGTCGTGGCGATCGGCCGCCAGTCGCCGCGGTGCGGATCGGTCAGGCGAGGCTGGTGAGCAGATGGTGCTCGATCATTCGCAACGCTTGGCGCACGGTTTCGGCTGGCTTGTAGTGGAGGAATCCGTGATCGGTTTGGGTGAACATGTGATGTGTGATCGCCGCTCCGGCTGCTGCAAGCTCCTCAGCGAGCCGGTCCATCTCTGGCCCGAGGGTGTCATATTCGCCGGTGAGGATGAGTGTGGGCGGCACCTTCTTGGCCAGATCTTTGTCGAGGATCGGTGAGGCGAGTGGTTCGGTGCGGCGCGTGACGTCGGCGAAGTAGGTGTCGGCGGCCAACTGCTGGACCCGGGCGGGAACCATTGGATTGGGCAGCGGCGAGGTGCGGTCGGTGCGGGTGACGTCGGCGGCCGCGTACGCCAGGCTGAGCGCTCGTAGGGCTAGCCGTTGCTCATAGGCCAATTGCGTGACACTCAGTGCGATCTTGCCGCCGGCGCTGATGCCGAGTACGGAGATGCGGCTACCGTCCCAGCCGTTGCGCTCGCCGGTGCGAGCGACCCAGTCGACCACGTCGAAGCATTGTTCTTCGCCGGTCGGGTACTGCGCTTGCGGCGCGACCGAGTAGTCGATGCTGACCACCACGGCACCGACCTCGGAGGCGATGTAGTCGCAGATGTGGTCGTCCTGGTGTGGGGTGCGGGCGACGAAGCCGCCTCCGTGGATCTCGACGTGCACCGGTGGGCGCTGTGTCCCGCGGGCGCACCCATCGGCGTCAGTAGAGGCCGCCTACCAGGCTCACGACGACCTCGCCGCGACGCGGCTCGACTTCACCGACGCTCTCCGGGGCATGCTGAGCACTCTGCTCGCCGGGCTACTGGCCAGACCGCCACGCTGACCCATGCACGGCCGGTCGGCGCTGTTTCATCGTGATCGAAGAGGCAGCGGGGGCGGGGCCGGCCTGGGGTGCGCCGCTGCGCGGGTCAGGGGTCGGTGTCCTCCGGTGCGCCTGTGCACACCAGCCGGGCGAGCCGCACGCTGGTCGGGCGGACGTGCTCGACGTAGTGGCCTTGACGGCGAGAAGTGACCGGACTCGGCGCGGCCGCGTGGGGAGATGCTTAGCCTAAACGGATCCGGTCGCGCGCCCTCTTGCCTCAACATCCGCCCACGCCGCTGAGTGTGGTGTCACTAGTTGTGTCGCTCAGCGAGCGTGGTGAGGCGCTCGGTCGATATGCAGGAAACCATGCAGCGTTCCTTCGCGTTGTTGAGGAGCTGCGCCGTCCATGTCGTCAGCCCGCCGTCACCGAGGTCGATGGTCTGGCCGGCGACGTCGGCCCGCAGTCCGATCGCGACGCCGGTGTAGTAACCGGTCCCGTGGATTCGGGTTCTGTCCTCGACAACGGGAACCGGCGCGCCGCTCAACGCGGGGTGGATCGTGTCGTGGAGGCGTTCAGCGAGGACATGGCTCCCGAACACGGTAACGGTGATCCGGGTGGCGGCGGTGGGTAGCAGCTCGGCCAGCACTCCCTGCCAAACGGTGATGTGATCAATAAGCAGCTGCGCTTCGGTACGGCCGGAGCCGCGGTCGCGCGCGCTGGAGGCCAGGGCGAACAGCCGGAAATGCGCCGCGTTGCCGGGGGCGAACTGCTGGGCCCGCAGCACGCGGTGGCACGCGGCGAGGTCAACCCTGCCGTCGACGCCCTGCTCACAGCGGCGGGCGGCCGCCTCGACAGCGAGGGCATTGGTCGGATCGCTGATCACCTCGGTGCCCCGGACTGTGCTCACCACGCGGTGCTGGTCGACCGGGGCCACCGCCGAACAGGTTCCCAGCGGTGCCACGGGTGACAGGTCCACACCCGCGAAACGCTCCGGGAGCAGCCGCCACAGCGTGGCTTCGAGCTGGGCGAGCAACCGCGGATCGCCCGCCGACGGCCGGACGAAACGATCGTGGCGCCAGCGCTCAACTATCCGAGCCGGACTCGCCGCCCGCGCTCGGGCGCGGGCCACCGCCAGCAGCATTGTCTGCAGGTCGGTTGGTGCCAGGCCGGTCTCTAACGCCCGCCTGGTTTCCGCGGGAACGACACCCCAGACCCGGTTTTCGGCCGCGACGCCGGCCAGCTGATTGTCCATCGAACCACGCTGACATCACCCCCGGACGTCGTCACGCGACTTTCCCACCCGGCAGCCGCCACGGCCGTCCTCTTCTGCCACGGTCCCGCGCACCCAATGTCAACGAAGAGTCGCGCGAGCACAGCGGGCACCGCCGGATGAGAGGCGGCGTCATGCCGCGATGAGGTTCGGTTGCGGCGAAGTGGAAGCCGCCGTAGCGGTGAGCCACGCCTGTAGCGCACCATCCCGGATTGTTGGTGATCGCCGTGAAGTGCGACCGGGCTGACTGCTTGCCGTGCGGCGGCAGCACGGGCGGTCAGTCCACCATGGACTGTGCGGTCAGGACGACGATTGGGAGCGTGCGGCCGGTCCTTGCCTGGAACTTGGCGACGTGAGGGGCCTGTGCGGCGACCTGAGGCCACAGCTCATGGCGGCAGGGCTCAGTCAGGTGCCACCGTTCCTTGGTGGAATCGCAGGAGCCACCCGCGGCCGGGATCGCGCATCCACACGGAGCAGCGCAGCGTCACCCGGGCGTGTAGATGTGCGGTGTAGGTGAGTAGTACGACATCGTCTGCGAGTCGGGCGGGCGTCAGATCGATCGCTTCCGCCGGTGGCGCCGAGGGGTCCTCGGTCGCTAACGACGCGGCGATGCCGGCGGCGTCCCAGCGTCGGCCTGACGCGCCGAACTCCACGAAGTCCGGGTGCAGGAGTGCCAGTACCTCTTCTGGCTGCGCCCGGTGCTGCGGCTGAAGCAGCGTCAGCTCACGTTGCATGACCTCAACCAGGTCCTCATCCATGCGCTAATGCTGCTCACCCCCGAACGCGGACGGGAGATCCTGTCCATGCGGCGCGGGTGACCAGCGATGACCAGCGGACCATGTCCCGATGGATCGACCCGCAGCCGCTAGCCGACCAGAACAGGCACGATCAGCTCACCCGAAGACGACCGGTCACCGGCGCTGAACAGCTGCCGCAGAACGAGGACGCCGACGGCGACAAAGATCGCCAGCAGCCACGAGTAGAGCAAGCCGGCGCCGCCCGAGAGACGTCGCTCAGGATGCTCTCGGTCGCGCCGCCACAATGTGCGTGGCTCCAGAGCCAGGTACAGCAACGCGCCGACCGTGCCGATCAGGAACAGCCACAGCCACGCCCACCGATTCGCGTACCGGTTGTGATTGTTGAGCAGCATCACCACGAACGCCGCGAGCCAGACAACCGTCGCCACCCACGACAGGGCCGGCCACGGCAGATCCGCTGCCCACAGGTCGTGCCCTGACCGTTCCCGCACGCTGACCGGGTGACCACTCACTCGCGCCTCACGGTCGATGGTCGCCGGCACGTCGATCGTGCCCCGACCGTCGGACGCGAATGGCCTCGCCTCCTCCACCAGCGTGTCTGGGTCGATCGGCGCGCTCCACCACCGGAACACGCCCGTCGACCAGCGAACGGATGCCTGCGCGCTGTGCTGGTCTCGCACTTCGACCGCGTGCACCCGGCCGGCACGCACGTCGTGCAACAACGCTTGCAGATCAGCGCGCGGCGGGTCCACCGAGAAGACCGCCAGCGCGCCCGCCACCACGAGCACTGCCAGGCCAACCACCCGCAGAACCAACGCGACACGGCCCGCGATCCGAGCACGGGAAGACTCCGTCGTCTCCGTTTCCGCGCCGACCACCGATCACCGCCTCTTCATCGCCAGCGGCCAGCAGAGTAGACGGTCAAGTCCAACCAACAGGACGCTGACAGCTCCACCACTCGCCCCACCGCCCGCTCCAAAATCGGCGGTTCCTACACCTGGCACCGCGCGTGCTTGACGGCGACGGGGATAACCGTTAGACGTAGTAGCTAACGGTTATATAGGAGGGCCGATGCAGCAGGAAGTGGTGCTGGCGATGCTGGCGAAGGAGCCGTCGTACGGCTACCAGCTGCGCGCGCGGCTGCGCGACGCGCTCGGCCCTCTCGGTGACGCGATGAACGCTGGGCACGTCTACGTCGCGTTGACCCGGCTGGAAAAGGCTGGCCTGTTAGCGGTCGAGAGGTCTGCCGATGGCGCCGACCGGTCGGATCGCAAGGTGTACGCGCTCACCCCCAACGGCCAACAGCGAGTCGCCGAGTGGATCGCCGAGGTGAGCTGGCCAAGACCCGACCTCGCGGAGTTCCATCTCAAGCTGATCGCGGCCGCGGCGGCCGGGCTGGCCGACCCGCTCACCATCGTCGACACCCAGCGCCGCGAGCTGCTGCGCCGGCTGCGTGACGCCCAGCGCGCCGCCATGGCCGAGCCGGACCGCTCGGACGCGGCGCTGTTGTTGGAGGGCATCGTGCTCCGGCTTCAGGCGGACCTGCGCTGGCTCGAGGCATGCGAGAAGAGCTGGACCCACCGAAGGAGTGGATCGTGAGCAGCGCCGCCGACACGTCCGTGCTTCGCGCCCGCGGGTTGCGAAAGGAGTACGGCAAGGGGGAAGGATTGGTGCGCGCCGTCGACGGGGTCGATCTCGACATCGGCGCGGGAGAGACGGTGGCGGTGATGGGGCCCAGCGGCTGCGGGAAGTCCACGCTGCTGCACCTGCTCGGAGGGCTGGATCGGCCCTCGGGTGGAGAGGTGTCGCTGAACGGCCGTCGCATCGACGACATCGGCGAGAAGGCCCTGGCCCGGATGCGGCGGACTGCCGTCGGCTTCGTCTTCCAGGCCTTTCACCTGATGGAGGAGCTCACCGCCGTGGAGAACGTCGAGCTGTCGGCGCTGCTGGCCGGACGCTCGCCGCGGGCCGCCCGGCGGCGTGCGGAGGAGCTGCTGGAGCAGGTCGGGCTCACCGACCGGGCGCGGTTCCTGCCCTCCGCGCTGTCCGGTGGCCAGCGGCAGCGGGTCGCGATCGCCCGGGCGTTGAGCAACGAACCGTTGGTCGTTCTCGCCGACGAACCCACCGGAAATCTGGACAGCGCCGCCACCCTGGACGTCCTCCGGCTCTTCGAGAGCCTGCACGAGTCCGGGCAGACGCTGGTCATCGTCACCCACGACGCGCGGATCGCGGCCACCGCAGACCGGATGATCTCGATGCGCGACGGCGCGTTCGTGGACGAGACCAGGTTGACCGGTGGCACCACCGGGCAGCTCGGCGCCCTCGTCGGGCTGGAGGACTGAGGGCGATGGGCCGCATCCTGCTCGTGGGCCGCCTCGCCGTGCGTGACCTGCGGCGGCGCCGCATCGAGGCCGCGCTTCTGCTGCTTGCCATCATGGCGGCCACCACGACGTTGACGCTCGGGCTCGTCCTGCGCGACGCGGCCAGCGACCCGTACCAGAGCACCCGGGAGGCGACCAACGGACCCGACGTGGTCGCCAGCGTCAGCCAGCCCGCCGAGCTTTCCGGCCTCAAGGAACTGGCCAGCGCTCCCGGCGTCATCGACCACAGCGGACCGTACCCGGTCACGCCGGCGGAACTTCAGGCATCCGGTCGAACGTCAGATGTGCAGGCCGTGGGGCGCGACGCCGCGCCCGCGTCGGTCGACCAGCCCGAGCTGATACAGGGCAGCTGGGTCAGCGATGGCGGCGTGGTGGTCGAGGCCGCCTTCGCCAACGCGCTCGATGTGCGCGTCGGTGATCCGGTCACCCTGGACGGCCGGTCGTTCGAGGTCGTCGGCGTTGCGGTGACCGCCGCCATGCCGCCCTATCCGGGGGCGTCCTGCATTGTCGCCGTTGGTTGCGTAAACGGCGCCATTCCCGACGATCTGACCGGCTTTGCCTCCGGGGTTGTTGCACAATCCAGGCCTGGTCTGGCTCACCCAGGCGGATGTGCGGAGCCTCACCCCGGATCCAGACTCCCTGTCCTACGTGATGAACCTGAAGCTGGCCGACCCGGATGAGGCCCAGGCGTTCGTCGACACAAACCACGGCGAACATGGCGGCGCTACGCCTATGCAGCCCTGGGAGAACATCCTCGAAGAGGCCACCGAGCTGGCCAGAGACTCCCAGATCCTTCTGCTGATTGGAGGCTGGCTGCTCGGTCTGCTCGCCGTGGCCAGTATTTCGGTGCTGGTCGGCGGCCGGATGGCCGATCAGACCAGACGCGTCGGACTCCTCAAGGCGGTCGGCGGCACACCGAGCCTGGTCGCTGCCGTGCTGCTCGCGGAGTATGTCCTCGTGGCCATCGTCGCGGCCGCAGCCGGGTTGGCGGTCGGATCGCTGACCGCTCCGTTGCTTACCGAGTCCAGTGCCGGCCTCATCGGCAGCGCGGGTACGCCGTCGATGACCATGTCCACGGCCGGTTTGGTGACCGCCGTGGCACTCGGAGTCGCGGTAGTTGCGACCGTCGTTCCGGCCTTGCGCGCTGCCCGCTCCAGCACCGTCAACGCGCTGGCCGACTCGCCACGCCCACCCCGCCGCATCGGTTGGCTGATCGCGATCTCGGCGCGACTGCCCGTCCCGCTGCTTCTCGCCTTGCGGGTCGCCGCCCGCCGGCCGCGACGGGTCGTGCTGGGTGTGGTCAGTATCGCGATCACGGTCAGCGGGATCTACGTCGCACTGGTACTCAACGCCTTCCTCACTACCCAACCACTCGCCGCCGGATATGACGATGCTCAGGTGGAGCTGCTGCGCCAGGTGCTCCTCGTCGTGATGGTCATGCTGCTCTCCCTGGCGGCGGTCAACGCCATCTTCATCACCTGGGCGACGGTGCTCGACAACCGGCATTCCTCAGCGCTGGCGCGCGCCCTCGGCGCAACCCCTGGTGAAGTGAGTGCGGCACTGGCGGCCGCGCAGGTGCTCCCCGCGCTCGTCGGCGCCATCTTGGGCGTTTTCCCGGGAGGCTTCGCACTCTTCGCCGCCATAAACGCGATCACCGGCGGCGACAGCGACAGGGCCACGCTTCCGTCGCTCTGGCAGCTGCTCGCCCTGGTGCTGGCAACCGTGCTCGTGGTGGCGGCGCTCACCGCTGTTCCCGCCCGCCTCGGCGGCCGCCGTCCCGTGACCGAGACTCTCCAAGCCGAGCTCGCATGATTCGAGCTGGGCCAGCCGCCCGTGGCCCGGGGTCACCAGTCCGGTCTCGTATGCCAAGACCTTCCGCGCACTGGCAGAATCGCTAAACAGCGGCTGATCACACGGCGGGAGCGCCCCGGCCCGGCGCCTCGCCTCACGTCCAGAGCATGGCGTGCTGACGGCCGCCCGCCGTGCAGCCGGCGCCCACGATCTGGCCGACGTCGTTGATGCCGAGCGCGGCCCGGTAGCCGCAGGTGCCGTAGTCCGTCAGGGACCGGATTCCCAGGCCGCTCTGCCAATAGAACGCCTGGGCACCCCCGTCGTCGACCAACCGCTGGCCGCCACGATCGAGCCCCACTGGTTGGAGTCGTTCACGTACCCCCACCTTTGGCCGCCTGGCATCCCGAGGTCCGATGGGGCCTAGTACGGGTGGCCCAGGGAGTTGTGACTCAGGGTCCACTTGGCCGGGTGGTAGTAGCCGCCCGCCACTGTGGAGCGGCCGAAGATCAGGGTCGCGTTGGAGTTGATCGCGTACGCCCCCGCCGTGGACCCGCTGACTGGCTGCAGGTTGAGGTAGCCGCCGCTGCCCGGCCCGCCGATCCCGGCCTCGAAACCCCAGCTTCCACTGGTGAAGAACCACGAGCCGGCCGGGACGCGGTGCCCGTGTGCACCCAGCCCACGATGTCGCCGGCGTCGTTGATGCCCAGCGCGCGGCTCCCGCTGGGGTAGCTCCAGTCCAGGACGGTGACGGATGCCGTGCCGTTCCACCGGACGGCTCGCTGGTAGCCGGACGCGTCGACTATGTACCCGACGACTGTGCCGGAGGAGTTGATGTCCCATGCCTGGCCGCCGGTGGCACCGGCCGGCAGCGGCAGCCGGTGGAGCCGCCGGTTGAGCCAGATGACCGGCTGGTTGTCGCTGGTGCCGACGATGTCTTCGTGCAGGTTGATGGACCTGGCCTCGCTGGCGCCGCTCGCGGTGAGCGCACCGAGGTCGACCGGCATGGAGTATGCCTGCGCGGGCGAGGCCGCGACCCCTTGCAGGACCGTCGCGGCAAGCAAGGGGGCAAGGATTCGAGCGAGAGCGCGGCGCGTGTTCATGGGAGCACCTCCTGCAACGGGCGGGCGCCGTCACACGCGGTCGGGGCCGGCCGCGGAGTTGCGCCCATCGTGCGGACCGGCATCCTCAAACCGTCCCCGATCGGTCCCTGGAGCACGCGAAGGACGCGCGCACGCAGTTGAGCTGATGACGAGCCATCGCACGGCGTGCGTAGGCTGAATCCAACGACCTTCCGATGAGGAGCGTGGGCATGGCACGGCCTCGCGCATTTCGCCAACTCGTACCCGACGCGCCGTTGCATCGCCGTACCGACAGCGACGTCTACCCCACCTCGACGCTGGAGCGGCGGGCCAGCGCGGCGAGCGCCATCCGTGCCGTGCGACCGGGCTTGCAGTCGCCGTCGCTGGTCTCCTCCTGCGACGGCGCGATCGGCACGATCCTCTTCGCGTTCCCCCGGTACGGCGTGGCGGACGGCGCTCTCTCCACCGCGTACAAGTCGGTGATCGGGGCGCTGCGAGTCGGCACCAGGTTCGTCGTGGTCCATCACGCGGGCGCGCCGGTCGAGAGCTGGTTCGCGGGTCACCCCGCCGAGAACGTCACCTACGTCCCGCTGCCCGACTACGTCAGCTTCACCGACTGGGCCGAGGACGGTTACGTTGCGCTGAAGGACACCGACGGCACCGGCTACCTGATGGAACCGTGGGAGTTCCCGCGTGCGGGCGACTCGCTCATCGCCGACGCGGTGGCCGACTACTCGCCGCTCACGGCGTCGCAGGCGCCGCTCATCTTCCAGGGTGGGAACTGCCTCATCGGGCCCGACCGGTGGCTCCTGGGCAAGGACTACTTCGCCGACAGCGTCGCGCTGCTGGACGAGCCACGCGCTCCCGTCGAACTCCCTGCCGGAGCCGACCCCGACCAGTTCGTCCGGCAGATCTTCGCCGACTACGTCGACGCCCGGCGCACGCTGCTCGTCGTCGGTACGACGAAGGTGATCCCGCTGCGCGACTACTACGGCTCCAGGACCGGCGACGACTACTTTCTGGACATCGCCAGCGACGGCGCCGGCACGTTCCAGCCCATCTTCCACATCGACATGTTCACGACCCTGCTCGGCCAGGATGTGCTGGTCGGAAGCCCGCGCCTCGCCGACGAGCTACTCGGCACGCGCTCGCCGTTCGCATTGGACGACGTGTACGACACGATCGCCCGTGATCTCGCCGCGGCAGGACTGACCGTTCACCGCAACCCGCTCGTCCATCGACCAACGCTCGGCCGGCGATTCACGGTCGCGCAGTTGAAAGCGATCGACGACGAGGCGCTCCTCGACGCCGTCGCGGAGCTCGTGAGCGCCGGCGCGTCCGACGCCACGGCAGTCACGATCCGCTCCTGGCACCACGTCACGTGGAACAACTGCCTGGTCGAGAACAGCGAGACCCACGGCAAGCACGTCTACCTGCCGACGTTCGGCCACGGCGCGAACAGGGACCTCGCGCCGCTCGACGCGCACATGACGCGCACGTTCGAAGGCTTCGGCTACACCGTCCACGCGCTCGCGGACTTCAATGCGTTCGCGCGGCGCCAGGGCGTCGTCCACTGCATCAAGAAGTACCTCGACCGCGGCGACTAGACCTCGAAGCGCGACGTGTCGCCGGCTCCGCGCCGGAGGATCTCGGGCTCGTCCTGCGAGAAGTCGATCACGGTCGTGGGCACGACGCCGCAGTCGCCGGAGTCGATCACCGCGTCGACGACGTGGTCGAGCCGCTCCTTGATCTCCCAGCCCTGCGTGAGCGGCTCCTCCTCGTCCGGCAGGAGCAGCGTGCTCGACAGCAACGGCTCGCCCAGCTCGGCGAGAAGGGTCCGCACGACCGTGTGGTCCGGGATCCGCACCCCGACGGTCTTCTTCTTGGGGTGCATCAGCCTGCGCGGCACCTCCTTCGTCGCCGGCAGGATGAACGTGTAGCTGCCCGGCGTCGACGCCTTGACCGCGCGGAACACGGCGTTGTTGACGTACACGAACTGGCTGAGCTGGGCGAAGTCCTTGCAGACGAGCGTGAAGTGGTGGCCGCTGTCGAGGTGGCGGATCTCCTTGATGCGGTCGATGCCGTCCTTGTTGCCGACCTGGCAGCCGAGGGCGAAGCAGGAGTCCGTCGGGTACGCGATCAACCCCTCGTCGCGGATCAGATTGACCACCTGGCCGATCGCCCGTGGCTGCGGATTCTCGGGGTGGACGTCGAAGTACTTCGCCATGACGCGGAAGCTTACGGTCGACGGGCTGTAGCCTGATGTCCCAGGTTCGTCACGACGATGGCCCGTGTGCGCCGCGAAGCACACCCTCCTATGTGTCTCGACCCTTCCGGCGGAGCCGTCCCAACCTGGTGAGCGGCATCCGCACCCGCCCGCGACGCGAACTCCGCTCGGCCCGGCGTCCCCGCGCGCATCGCTGTTGGAGACATCTGATCGCAGCCCCGCTGTGGCCCATGCACGGAGCGAACCTCGGCACGCTCCTCCGCACCTGCGATGCAGTCGGAGCCTGCCTGGCCGTGCCACGGTTCGGCTGGGCTCGGCTCGTCGGCGGTCGCACCGCCGGCGTCAGCTCTGGATGTAGCCGACCAGGTGCTCGCGCTCCGTCTCCAGTTCGGAGATCGTGCTCTTGACGACGTCGCCGATGCTGACGATGCCGATCAGCTTGCTGTCGCGCACCACGGGCACGTGCCGGATCCGGTGCTCCGTCATCGTGGAGCGAAGCAGGTCGACGTCCTCGTCGGGCGTGCACGTGCGCACGTCGGCGGTCATGATCGAGGAGACCGCCGCTTCGAGCAGGCCGGCGCCGCGGTCGTGCATCTGCCGCACCACGTCACGCTCGGAGACGATGCCGACGATGCTCTCGCCGTCCTCCGAGACCACGAGCGCGCCGATGTTGTGCTCGGCCAGCGCGGCGAGGAGTTGCCGCACGGTCGCGTCGGGGCGCACCGTCGAAACCGCGTTGCCCTTACTGCGCAGGATGTCGCTGATACGCATAGACCATCACTCCTCGGTTCCGTTATGTCCCCCGCACGCGCGGCGCCGTCTTCCGTTCCTGGCCGCTCGGGCCACCGATGTGCTTCACACGGTATGCGCCCGATCGTCGCAGGCGAAGCATCTTGCCGGAACCCCTCCTAGCTAAACGCGTCAGGGTCTGGACCGATCCGGGCGCCACGCTCCATGCCCGCGATCCTGGCCAGATCCTCGTCGTCCAGCGAGAAGTCGAAGATGTCGATGTTCTCACGAATCCGCGACGGCGTGACCGAACGCGGAATGACCACAAGCCCGAGCTGGACGTGCCAACGCAGGATCACCTGGGCCACGGTCCGGCCGTGCTTCGCGGCCAGCTCGGCGAGCGCGGGCGAGTCGAGCAGCGCGCCCCGAGCGAGCGGACTCCACGACTCGGTGACGATTCCGAGTTCGTCATGGAGCGAGCGAAGCTCGGCCTGCTGCAACTCGGGGTGCAGCTCGATCTGGTTGACGGCCGGCACGGTGTTGCTCTCGTCGACGAGCCGGCGCAGGTGATCGGGCTGGAAGTTGGAGACGCCGATGGCCCGGGTGCGACCGTCGGCGAGCAGCTTCTCCAGCGCGGTCCATGTCTCCAGGTAGCGGTCGCGGGCGGGCGTGGGCCAGTGGATGAGGTACAGGTCCACATAGTCCATGCCGAGCTTGCCGAGGCTCACGTCGAATGCCCGCAGCGTCTTGTCGTAGCCCTGGTCGGTATTCCAGACCTTCGTGGTGATGAACAGCTCGTCGCGCGGTATCCCGGACTCGACCACCGCCCGACCCACGCTGCGCTCGTTCCGGTAAAGCGCGGCGGTGTCGATGCTGCGGTAGCCCGCGTCGAGGGCGCGCCGCACCGCCTCGGCCGTCGCCGAGTCGGGGACCTGGAACACCCCGAAACCTATCTGCGGGATCGTGACCCCGTTGTTGAGCGTGATCGTCGGCAATGTCACCTCCGCGGTGGCGGGGTTGCGGGCGGACTCGTCGGGATCGGGGGAAGGGTCGGCGGGGTCCGGTCGCCGCGACGCCTCTCGACCCGCTTCTTCTCACGCGGGTCCGGGGTCGGGTTCGGGTCGACATAGCGGTCGCTGGCGTACGCCCGCATGGGTGTCGGGCGGATGAACCTCACCGGTGGGACGCGTTTCAGCGCCTCCTTCATCGTCCGCTTGAAGACCTCGATCGGGACCTTCGAGTTCGGCACCGACGACGTGTTCGGGGCGTCCGGGTCGACGTAGAACGCCGCCCCGGCGAGGTTCGGGGTGAAGCCGACGAACCAGGCCGCACGGTTGAGGTCCGTGGTGCCGGTCTTTCCGGCTATCGGGCGCGTGATCTCCCGGCCGACGCTGCCCGCCGTGGCGTTGCCACCTGGGTGGGTACACGGACCGACGCTCGGCTCACCGACCGGGCACCGCGCCGCGTCCGCCGCGGCATCGGCGACCTGCGCCGGGACGGCCTGCCGGCAGCTGGGCTTGGCGGCCGGGTGGAGCTTGCCCTGCCGGTCGAAGATCCGAGTGACGGGGATCGGCTTGCACTGGCGGCCACGGGCGGCGATCGTCGCGTAGGCGTTGGCCATGTCGAGCGGGGTCACCTGGGCGGTGCCGAGCGTGAACGAGCCCCACTCGCTGTTGGGCCCGTTGACCATCACGTTCCGCTTGTTCTCCCGGTCCTTGCTGGCCCGGAACACGATGCCGAGATCCTCGGCGGTCTGCACTGCCGACCGTACCGTGGCCCGCTGCTGCAGCTGGATGAAGTACGTGTTGACGGACTCGCCGAACCCGGACCACATGTTGTGGATGCCCGTCATGTTCTCGCCCGCGTTCTTCGGGCAGTACCTGCCGCCGCAGCTTGCCTCGCTCTTGCTCTTGTAGATCGAGCGGTACTGGTACGGCGCCATGAACTTCGTGTTGAGCGGCATCCCCTGCCGTAGCGCCGCCACCATCGTGAACATCTTGAACGTCGATCCGGCCTGGTAGCCGGGTGACACCGTGGACCCCGTGAGCAGCGGGTTCACGGTGTTCGGGTAATCACGGTTGCCGGGATTCTTCGCCAGGCTGTACGTGCGCGTGATCGCCATCGCCTTGACCCGCCCGGAGCCGGGCTCGATCAGGACGATGCCGTTGGCGTACCGGCTGGAGCGTTTGGTCTGGCTGTCGGCTGCGCGCTGTGCGGCGCCGCTGCATCTTGGGGTCGAGCGAGGTGGCGATGAGGAAGCCGCCGGTGCGCAACGTGCGCTCGCGCTGCTGCGGCGTGTCGCCGAACGACGGGTTGGACCGCCACCAGTCGAGGAACCAGCCGCAGAAGTACCCGTATGCCGGGTTGCCGCTGACGCAGGAGCCGTGCGCCCGCCCGGGACGGAGGCCGAGCGGCGCGTTCTTCGCCTTGTCCGCATCGGCCTGGGTCACCATGCCGAGTTCGGCCATCCGATCGAGGATGTAGTTACGGCGATGGGTCGCCGGGCGCGGATCGTGGCCGATCGGGTTGTACGCCGACGGGCTCTTCACCATGCCGGCGAGCATCGCCGACTCTGCGAGCGTGAGCTGGGCAGGCTTCTTCGAGAAGTACGCCCAGGCGGCCGAGCCGGCGCCGTACCCGCCGTTGCCGAAGTAGGCGATGTCGAGGTAGCGCTCCAGGATCTGGTCCTTGCTGAGCTTCTCCTCGATCGCCATCGCGTACCGCATCTCGCGGATCTTGCGGGCGGCCGTCCGCTCGGTGGCTGCCCGCAGCTCCTTGCGGTTCTTCGCGGTGTACCGCAGCACGTTCCGCACGTACTGCTGCGTCAGCGTCGAGGCGCCCTGCGTGACCTCGCCCGAGTTCTGGTTCGCGACGAAGGCACGCACGACGCCCTGCGGGTCGACCCCGTTGTGATCGCGGAAGCGCGTGTCCTCGGCGGCGATGACCGCGTTCTGGAGCACCACCGGGATCTGTTTGAGCCCGACCGGCACCCGGTTCTGGTCGAAGAACGTCGTGATCAGCGACCCGTCCGCCGCGAAGACCTTCGAGGTCAGCGGCAGGGTTGGGGTCTTCAGCTCGGTCGGCATCGCCTCGAACGAGTCCGACGCCGACTTGGCGCTCAGCCCGGCCAGCCCCACAGCGGGGAAGGCCGCGGCCGCCACCATTACTCCACCCAGAAGGCCGCAGAGCAGCAGGGCGATCACTCTCGTGAACACCCGCAGCGGCCGGAAGGACCTACCCATCGATTCCTCGCTCCATCGCAGGAACCCCCGTCCGATCGGTGCACACGCGTAGTTAAGTATGTGTCACCCAGTACGGAATAGCGCATGGAGCGTTCAGCTGTAAGGCAACTGAAATGCGTCAGCTGCTCTCGCCGGTCAGCGAGAAGGACCGCAGGCGGTCGATCGCGAGGTAGGTGCCCCCAACCACCAGCACCGTGCTCATCACGATCACCATGGGCAGCCCGATGGTGCCTTCCACGAGCTGGCTGTCGGCGATCCGATCCGCAACCGTAAGGGCGTACTGCTGGACGCTGAACTGCTTCGTGCCCGTGAGCACACTGGCCAGCAGGCTCTCCCAGACCAGCAGGTAGAGCAGCCCGAACGCCACAGGGCGGCGCGTCACGACGCTCAGGGCGACGAAGATCGTCGCGTACGCGAGCGCACCGAGGACCGCGCCGGCGGCGAGTCCGAGCCCGAGACGGGTCGAGTCGACGATGGCCCCGGCGACGGCGAGCGGCAGCGCGGCGACCACCACGGTGATCCCGAACGCCACGGCCAGCTTGGGCAGGACGATCTCACGGCGCGGCAGGGGCTTGGTGAGGATGTGAACGATCGTGCCGTCGTCGATCTCGGACCCGAGCGCGCTGGTGCCGACGATCAGCGCTGTCAGCGGCAGAACCACGCTCATGCCGAGGCCGATCAGGACGCCGGGACCCCAGTCGGCGACCGGGGCGTCCGTCGCCTTGCCGAGCAGCGCCAGCCCGATCAGCAGCACCGGAAGCGGGATCAGCAGGAACGCGCGCTTGCGGCCAAGCAGGCCACGGGTGGTGATCTTGAGGATCGTCGGATCGAAGAGGGTCATCATGACGCCACCAGGTAGGAGAAGACGCTTTCGAGGGATTCGTCGGACGGAAGGACCTGCTGGAGCCGGATCCCCTCCTTGCGGGCCAGCACGGGCAGGGCGTGTGTGAAAGTGCCGTAGTCGCTGGCGCGCACGGTGAGGCCGGTGCTGTCGAGTTCGACGCCGGCCACCGACTCCTCGGCCATCAGCGCGGCTGCCAGCGCGCGGTCGTTGCTGGACCGGAGCGCGAACACGTGTGGCCGGTTCGTCATCAGCTGCCGGATGCGGCGGTAGTCGCCCGAGGCGGCGAGCCGGCCCGCGACGACCACCTGGACGGTGCCCGAGAGCTGCTCGACCTCCTCCAGGATGTGCGAGCTGAACAGGATCGTGCGTCCGTCCTCGGCCATCGTGTGCAGCAGGTCCATCATGTGCAGGCGCTGACGCGGATCCATGCCGTTGAACGGCTCGTCCAGCAGCAGCACGGCGGGCTCGTGCACGAGCGCGGCGGCGACCCGCGTGCGCTGGCGCATGCCCTTGGAGTACGTCTCGATCCGCCGGTGCTGGGCGTCGCCGAGTTCGACGTAGTCGAGCGCGTGACGGGCAGCGGCCTTCGGGTCGGGTAGGCGGTGCAGCTTCGCGCTGGCCAGGACGAACTCCCACGCGGTGAGGAAGCCGTGGACGTTCTCCTTCTCGGTGACGAGACCCAACTCGCGGTACACGTCCGGGTTGCGCCACGCCGGCTGGCCGCTGACCTGGACCGTGCCGCGGGACGGCGCGAGGAACCCGGCCATAAGGTGCAGCAACGTAGTCTTGCCGGCGCCGTTCGGGCCAAGGAGCCCCGTGACCCCCGGACCGATCGACATTGTGACGTCGTTGACCGCGACCACGTTCCCGTACCACCGGGACGTGTTTACCAACTCGACCGAACTCATTCCCACACCTCGCTGCGCTCGGCGGCGCATTCGCGCACGCTGTACTCACCGATTCGCTCGCTGCGCCCGCTCATGCCGCAACCCTCCGATACCGCTGGACGAAGAGGCCGACGCACGCGGCCGTGAGCAGGACTCCTGCCAGCCCGTAGACCGCCCCGAACCGGCCGACGTCGATGCCCTCGTCGAACACCCACTCCTGGACGCCGCCGAGCAGGCTGAACGGGCTGAACAGGCCGGCGAGCTCGCCGACGGCGCCGTTGCCGATCTCCATGGCGGCGCTGGCGACCGGCGTGCTGACGAGGAACACCGCGACGATGCCGCCGGCGGCGAACGGCCTGCGGCCGGTCAGCGACGCGAGCAGCACGCTGAGCGCGCCGAGCAGGATCGCGTGGAACCCGGCATTGAGAATGCCGCTGGAGAACATCTGCCACTCGTCCCAGACGTCATCCATGCCGGTGTCCTTCTGGAGGACAGCGCCGAGGAACATGACGATCAGGGGTGCCGCGAACACCGTGAACACGGCCGTCACCATGGCGGCCAGCTTCGCGAACGCGTAGTCCGAACGGCGGATCTGGCGCGAGAAGTAGAGCGAGAGTGTCCGGTTGCCCACGTCGCGGGAGACCATCTCCGGCCCGACCACCGCGAGGAAGATCACCGCGAGCAGGCCCACCGTCGCCGGGATGCCGAGGTAGTAGGTGGCTTCCGGAGGCCCTCCGGTCAACTGCCTGACCAACGCGAAGATGCCGCCGATCAGGGTCACGAGGCCGAGGATCCCGAACGGCAGGAACTTGGACTTGGCGCTGCGGCCCAGCCCGAACGCCGACCGCAGGCTTGCCACGTACAGCGAGCGCGCCGCGTGGCCGCGCCCGAGCCGCACACCCTCGTACCGCTGGTAACCGATGTCGTGGATGACGCTGGTGGGGCTCCCGTCATGCCGCGCCATGGTGCGCCTCCTCCGTCTGCTCGGTCGGTGCGGGCTCCCGGAACAGGTCGACGACGCCGTGACGCCGCTCCTGGACCCGGTGCAGAGCGAGGTCCAACTCGGCGGCGCCGTCGCGGACATCGTCGTAAACGGCTTCGTCCGTGATCCGCACCAGCAGCTGGCGGCCGTCCTGGCGGACCTCGTAACCGCGGCCGGCGAGGTGGGCGGCGAGCGCGGCGGATGCGTCCACCTGGCTGCCGTCGTCAACCTCGACCGCGAGGACGCCGCTGACCCCGGTCATCGCGGAGACCTTGGCGGACCGCAGCAGCCGGCCGCCGTCGATCGCCACCAGGGACGTGCAGATCCGCTCGACCTCGCCGAGCAGGTGCGAACAGACGACGACCGAGATGCCGAACTCCGTGCCGATCCGGTGGATCAGGGTGAGCATCGCGTCCCGGCCGGCGGGATCAAGCCCGTTCGTGGGCTCGTCCAGCAGGAGGAGGCGCGGGTCGTGCGCGAGAGCCTGCGCCAGCTTCACGCGCTGCTTCATGCCGGTGGAGTAGCCGCCGATCTGCCGGTACCGCTCCTCGTAGAGCCCGACGTGCCGCAATGCCTCAGAGGCGCGCTCGCGGGCGGCCGTCGTGGGTAGGCCGCTGATCCGGGCGAGGTGCGTGACGAACTCCGCGGCCGACACGTCCGGAGGCAGGCAGTCGTGCTCGGGCATGTAGCCGACGAGCGAGCGCACACCGGAGCCGTCCGTCTGCGGGTCGCGGTCCAATACCCGGGCCTCGCCGCTCGTGGGTTCGAGCAGGCCCAGCAGGATCTTGATCAGCGTGCTCTTGCCGGCGCCGTTCGCACCGACCAGCCCGATGATGCCCGGCTCGACGTCGACGGTGAGGTCGTCGAGCGCGGTCACCCCGTTCGGGTACCGCTTTGTGAGTGCTCTGGTCTCGATGAGTGCCACCGCAGCTGACGCTAGGGGTGTTGAGCGACCTGAACATCCGGCTGTGGTCTGGTCTCGCCTCCGACTCAGGTCTAGGCCGACCCCTACTGCGGACTCAGGGTCGGTCGGCTGGTTGGCCTTACGTACAGTGGGATCGCCGACCGAATCGATCTCAAGGACTGATTTCCGTATGGACCGAGGACGTCGGCCGATGATGCTTGCTGCCGTCGCGGTGTGTGTCTGCTTCCTTACGCTGGTCGCGTCAGTGCCGCCACGCCCCTCGGCAGGTGGTGGCGGTGGCAGCGCGCTGTTGCCGCTGCCGCAGCAGATCGCCGCGCTGCCGCCGGTCCTTCCCCTCCCCCGGTTGGCGCCGAGCTCCAGGCTCTACCGGACGACCGGCATGGCCGGGGTGGCGCTCACCTTCGACGACGGTCCTGACCCTTACTGGACCCCCAAGGTGCTCGATCTGCTGCGCCGCAACCAGGTCAGGGCGACGTTCTGCGTGCTCGGCTCACTCGCCGGGCGGTACCCGCACCTCGTACGCCGGATCGTCCGTGAGGGCCACACGCTCTGCAACCACACGATGCGGCACGACCTGCGATTACGGAAACGGTCACCGCGGCACATCGCCGCCGACCTGCGCCGCGCGAACCAGCTGATCGCTCGCGCCGGCGGCGTGACGCCGAAGCTGTTCCGCGCGCCCGGCGGCAACTGGTCACCGCTGGTCATCGGCCTCGCGCGCGAGCAGGGCATGGCGGCGCTGCACTGGACCGTGGACCCGCAGGACTGGCGCCGACCACACCCTTACCACCTGATCCTGAACGTGAGAAAGAACACGCACCCCGGAAGCATCGTGCTGCTCCACGACGCCGGTGGCGACCGTAAGAACACCTACGCAGCACTGGGAGTAATCGTCCCTGCGCTGCGGAAGCAGTACTCGCTCGTGCCGTTGTAGGTGCTGGCCTGCGGGTTCATCGCGCTGGCGGCTTCCGGCGAAACCCGCTTTGGAGACTGCAGGGGTCGTCCCGTATGCTGGCCAAGCTCCCGACGTGAAGGCGGCCGGGTGCGCCGCCCGAACCGAGCATGTGCAAGCATGTAGGGGTTCGGGTAGCGCCCTCATCGTCTAGCGGCCCAGGACGCCGCCCTTTCAAGGCGGTAGCACGGGTTCGAATCCCGTTGGGGGCACGACCGGGTCTTTCCGGACCAGGTCCCGTGGAGCAGTTGGAGTGCTCGCCGCCCTGTCAAGGCGGAGGTCGCGGGTTCAAGTCCCGTCGGGACCGCTCGATCCCCACCGAGGAAACTCGGTGGGGCTGGGGCAGGTAGCTCAGTTGGTACGAGCGTCCGCCTGAAAAGCGGAAGGTCGGCGGTTCGACCCCGCCCCTGCCCACCACGATCCACCAGCCAAAACGGCTCGGTGGATTTCGTGCTTTAGGGCCCCTGACGGCAACCGTGACGGCAACGTCACCGGAGATGGTCATCGAGCCGACTCAGCGCGGTTCGCATCTCATCCAGCGACACATGAGCGTAGATCGTCATAGTCACCTCAATGTCCGAGTGCCCCGCGATGGACCGGACGACGTGCGGCGGGGCACCGAGGTTGAGCAGCAGCGTGACGCAGCTATGTCGCAAGTCGTGCAGCCGGACACCAGCGAGGTCGGCCGCTTCGCGGATCCGGTACCAGCTTCGCCGCAGGTTGTCCGGCTCGACCGGCGTGCCGATCACCGTGGTGAAGACGTACCCGGTGTCCTGCCAATCCGCCCCGGCCGCTTCCCTCTCCCGTTGTTGCCGCACCCGTTGCGTGCGGAGTGCGTCAGCGCAGACGCCCACCAGCGGGATCGTGCGGCCAGAGGTTCGCGTCTTCGGCGTGACCGCCTGGAGCTTCCCGGCGACCCGTTGCAGTGTCCGGCGTACCTCGATCGCGGCCGGAACGGTGCCCAGTCCTCCGCATGCCGAGCACGGTTCCTGGTCGGCCGTCTCGCAGTCCGGGCATGGCTTGCTGTTCACGTCTTCCCACCGCAGGCCGAGCAGCTCGCCGCGCCGGAGCCCGAGGTACAGCGCCAGGACGTACAGCGCGTGGAACCGGTCGGATTCCGCGGTGATCAGCAGCTTGCGCGCCTGGTCGGCCGTCAGTCCCCTGTTCACCTCGTAGGCAGGGGCCTTGATCTGCACGAGTCGGGCAACGTTCCGCTGAATCAGCTCCTCCCGGACGGCGGCCTGCAGGGCGTTGCGAAGCACGGCGTGGACCTGCTGAACCAGCCTCGGGGACGGCGTCGACTCGCAGCATTTTCCGATCGCGCAGCACCGTCGGTCGTCGTCCTTGCGCCGCTCGTCCCAGCCATGACGGCAGCACAGGCACGAGTTCTCGAACCGCTGGAAGAACAGCCGCACATCCGCCGCCGTCAGCTTGTGCAACCGCTTCTTGCCGAGCCCAGGCACCAGGTGGACCCGCACCACGACCTCATAGCCCTGCACCGTCTTGGGCTTACTCGACCGGCGAATGTGATCGACCCAGTAGGTCAGGAATCGTTCGACCGACCAGCCGGTCGCCTCAGCCGGGACACCCGCGTTCGATCGAGTGACCAGCTCAGCAAGCTTCTTCGCGACCTCCTCACGCCGCTTGCCGTAGACACGCTGGCGCTTGTACACGCCGTCCGCTTGAAGCACGTACGCGGCGGCCTCGTACCGGCCGTCCTTGCGCTGGTAGATGGTGCCCTCTCCGTTGGCACGCTTGCTCACTGGTTGGTCTCCTCCGTCAGGTGCGCAATCGCCTCTGCGATCGCCTCGCGCGGGATGCGGCGGCTTCGGCCGACCTTGAACGAGCGGAGTCGGCCGGAGCGGATCAGGTCGTAGGCGGCGGAGCGGCCGATGCGGAGCAGCTCGGCGGCTTCTTCCACCCGCAGGACGGGCGGCAGATCAGGCGCGGTCATGGTCATTCGGTGGTGCCTCCCCGTTGGTAGATGTCGGCGTAGACGCGTCGGACCGTGCAGTTCGGTGTGCTGCGGTAGGCGGGCCGGTCGCGAACGCGGGTGATGTCGTAATGCGGTGTGAGTGCGGCGAGGATCGCGGCGCATTCCTCAGCCGTGCCGATAAGGCGGATCTCCACTGCGATTCCTCTCTACAGACGTGCGGTTACAGGCAGGGCAAGGTGCCCGGCTGGATTTCGTGGCTCTGTGGAGTTGTCAACGAGCAGGCGCGCTCCGTCAGGAGGCATGGGGGTCGAGCCGGGGTCGGCGGGCGCGTGAGGCGGCGGCGGCTTGCATGGCGAGTGCGGCGTCGCCGTTGGTGAGCCAGCCGGAGCCGACGTAGTTCCAGGTGCCGACCACGAGGGTGGTTTCGGCGGTGTCGGCGTCGGCCTGGTCGCGGTGGTCGGCCGGGTCTGTGGCGGTGACCGAGGCGCGGTTGCCGGGTCGGCGGGCGGCGCGGAGTGCGCCGAGGGTGGTGGAGTAGGCGCGGCTCTTGGTGGAGAAGTGGCCGCCGAAGCCGAGCATGTGTGCCCAGCGGCGCAGTCCCTCGTACGCGCCCGCCTCCGGCGAGGAGGTGTCAGCGGCGGTGGCCGGGGCCGGGGCGGCGGTGTCGCCGGGGCGGGTGATGACGTGGCCGTTGCGGTCGCAGGGCAGGCAGATCCGCAGGCGCGTCGAGGAGCCGCAGGCGGGGCAGGTCCAGCGGTCCCCGAGCTGGGTGGCGCGACCGGCCGGGGGCAGCGCGGCGACCGGCGCGGCCGGGGCGGGGTCTGCGGGCGTGCCGAGGTCCCAACACGCGGCGATGAGTGCCCGCAGGTGCGGGTCACCCTTGGTCCGGTAGTGGCCGATGGTGTCGTCGGTGATTCGGCCGGCCACGAGCCCGGCGGGCTCACACGCTTTGGTGGCGTACTTGGCGAGGTATCCGGCGACGTGCTGTTCGGTCAGCTCCGCGCCGGGGAGCCCGCGGTACACGACGCGGGTATCCACGCCACGGTGACCCCACAGGATCGGCCAGCTCTCCCCGGTTGCCGGGTGCGGCGGGGACTCGAGTCCGGTCGAGGACGCGGCGGCTTTGACCCAGTCTTCGAGCTCTTCGGCGGTCACGTGCAGGGGCGGGATCAGGGCGTCGCGGTCTTCGCCCTCTCCGGGACGGGCGTCGAGGCGGAGCAGGGCGTGGAGGTGGACGACGCCACGCCGCTGGAATTCGGCGACCTTGGCGTAGCGCACGATGCAGCCGTGCCGCTTGGCGATGCGCTGGAGTTGCTGCACGGTGCGGGACCACAGCTTGGGCACGAAGTGGTTCCACACCGCCTGATGGGCGTGGTCGTAGCAGTCCAGGCACAGCGGGCGGCCGAGGCGCTTGTCACCCTCGGCGTGCCGGGCGGTGCACGACTCGGAGCGGCCGTGGCCGCAGCGCGGGTTGTCGCGGCGCGGGTGGCAGGGGTCGGTGGGGCAGGCGCACGGCAGGCCGTTCTTGCGGCCGCAGGTGCTGCGGTGGGCCTTGACCTTGCGGCTGTGTACCGCGCCGAAGGAGGGGGCGGTGAAGGTCGCGAACACCGCCGGATGCTGGGTGACCGTCTCGGGGACGCCCTTGCCGCCAGCCAGACCAGCGCGGATCAGGTGGTAGGTGTCGTACCGGTAGACCTCCGCGCAGGCGGGGCAGATCGAGGCGCGGCGGGTTCCGCAGGGCTTGTAGATCACCCCGTCCGGGAGGGTCGCGGTGTCGAAGGCGTCCACGACCCTGCCGGTCGCGGCCTCGTGGACCTCGACCATGCCGGACAGGCGCACCGGGCGGGTGCAGCCGCGAGCGCGGGCGACATGATTGAGCCAGTCCCCGAAGCCGGGTTCGAGGGCGCGGGCGATGACGCCGTGCGGGTCGGCGGTGAAGTCGGCGGAGCCGCCGTGCCGGGCCGACTCGCGGAAGTCGTCGTCCAGGGTGGACAGCTCGGTGTCGATCTCGTCGCGGTCGTCGAAGTCCAGGCTCACCCGGGCGTCGAGCAGGGTGCGGCGGTAGGCGCGCAGCCCGGCCGGGTCCTCGGTTTGCATCGGGGTCAGGTCCAGCCCGGACAGCTCGGAGAGGAGGAACCGGGCCGAGGCGGGCAGCGCGGCGGCCTTCTCAGCCAGGGTGCGGGTGTCGCGGGTCGGCTCAGCGGTGGCGGTCAACGGCGGGTTCCTCCTCTCCGAGCAATCGGGGCGGCACATCGGGGGCGGGTCAGGACGGGCGGTGGCCGTTGACCGGTCCGGTCAGGACGGGCGGGGACGGCATCGGGACGAGGTGTGCGCCGTCCTGGCGGAGCGCGGCGAGGACGTCGGAGGCGAGGCCGTTGGAGACGCCGAGTTCGGCGCGGAGGGCGTCGCGGGTGATCGGCCGCCCGGTGGCCGAGGTGTGCTGGACGGCTACGTTGCGGGCGCGGTCGAGCAGGTCAGCCGGGAGCGCCGGGCGCGGGTAGTTGTCGGCAGGCCGGGCCACGGTCACCGCGTCGTCCTGGTCGTGGGGACGGTCCGGGACGGCGGCAGGACGGTCCTGTGTGGCCGGGACGGCCGTGCCCGCACTGGCTGTGTTGGTGGCGACGAGGGCACCGGCGGCCATCACCATGAGGCCGTCGACGGCGAGCGGGCCGATGGTGGCGATCAGGCCGGTTTCGCCGTAATGGGCGAGCAGCTCGGACATGTGCCGGTAGGACACGACGGCGGCGACCAGGGCGACCGGGAGCAGCCCGCCGAAACGCACGAAGCGCCAGCGGCGGCCGTCCGGCCACGGGATGCGGACCAGGATCTCGATCGCGACGAACAGGAACACCGGCCAGATCACGGCCGACATGACCGCGCCCGCCTCCGGCGACCAGTCCGCCGGGTCAACACCCTTGGGCAGGTTGGTCGGCGGGACGTAGGAGTGCGCCACGTTCGCCGCGACCGACACCGCGCCGCCGAGGGCGGCACCGAGCTTGGCCCAGCCACGGCCCGGCATCGTGTCGGCGGTCATCAGGACTCACCGCCGAAGATGGTCGAGCCCGGCGGACGCGGCGTGCTCGTCGCGGGCGACCATCAGCGGGTCGCACCGCTCCGGGGCGAGGATGCGGTGCGCGTAGGGGTCGCAGACGACCGCGCCGGTCTCGGGGGAGATGTAGGCGGCGGGCCAGACGCAGTAGTCGCAGAGCAGTTCGGGGGCGCGGTGCTTGCGCGGGGTCCGGCGGGGCAGCGAAGTCGTGGTCATCGTCTCTGTCCTTTCTGGTCAGGCGGAGCGAACGGCCCCGGTGGTGGATGCGCCGGCGGTGAGGGCGTCGAGGAGCTGGCCGCCGAGGAAGGTGGTGTAGGCCGGGGGGATCGCTTGGGCGATGCCTTTGCGGGACATCCAGTGGATGTCCATCGCGGCGCGGGCTTCGGCGGGGTGGAACTTGTAGGAGTGGGTCATCCGGCCGCCGCCGCCGGTGCCGTAGACGCCGCCGATCTTCTTTCCGGTGGTGCAGTGGCAGCCGCCGGCGCCGTAGAGGAAGACGTTGGAGGCGAACCGGCGGTGACGGGACAGCCAGCGGGTGACGTCGTCGCGGCAGCGGGTCTTGAGGCCGAACTCGGTGCCGCACAGCACGAGGGCGCCGGGCATCTGCGTGGTGGCGCTGACGTTCTCGACGATCCACGGCACGGGCAGGGTGGCCAGCAGGTCGAGGGTGGGTCCGAGCAGGTTGGGGTGGTTGTTCGCGCTCAGGTGCCGCAGGCTTGTCTCGGACTGGCAGGGCGGGGACGCCGCGACCGCGTCGAACTCCCGCCAGTGCCCGCGCACGAAGGTCAGCGCGTCCTCTTGGTGGAACTCGGACGGGTAGCGGGGCTGCGGGCGGATGTCGACGCCCACGACGTCGAACCCGGCCCGGTGGTAGCCCGTGCTCGCGCCGCCCTCGCCGCAGAACAGATCGAGCAGCAGTGGACGGCTCACGACGGAGCGTTCGCGGGTGGCGGTCATGGCCGGCTCAGCTCTCGTCCGCCGGGGCGTCGCTGCCCTCGTCGGCGGGCATCCGCTGCGCGGGGATGTGCAGCGCGGTGCCGCTGGTGGCGTCCGGGCGGTGCCGGATCGTGGTCACGGACAGGTCGGAGATCGTGGCGTCGGAGATCCACGTGGCCTTGATCCGCACCGGGTTCTCGCCCTCGCTGCGGAGCCAGCCGACGCCCCGGTTGGCGATGTCGATCTCGGTCGCGGAGTAGCCGCGCCGCGACCAGCCCTCTCCGAGGATCACGTCGGAGGACGCGGCGGTGGTGGTGCGCAGGGCGCAGCGCAGCGAGAACAGGTCCCGCAGCGAGGTCGGCACCACGTCGGAGGTGGGGCGTTGGGTGGCGAAGACCGGGATGATGCCGAAGGCGCGGCAGCGGGCGACGACGTCACGGGAGAGCGTGTTGAACGTGTTCCGCTGTGCGGTGGTGCCGACGACGGAGGTGAAGAACGCCAGCTCGTCGACCTGGAGCAGCCACAGCGGCAGGCGGTGTTCCTTGGCGATCTCGCGGGTCACCTTGCGCTGCACACCGGGCAGGGAGCGCAGCAGGGTGCGGCGCCGGGCGATCTCGTCCCGGACGAGTTCCAGCGCGGCGATCGCGTCCTCGGGGTCGGCGCCGGCGAACGCGAGGGCGCGGTCCTCCCACGGCGCGAACTGGACCTCGTTCGGGTCGATCAGCACCAGGTGGCAGTCCGGGGACTTCGCGGCGTGCGAGCCGATGACGGTCTCCAGCGAGGACTTGCCGGAGCCGGGTTCGCCGCCGATGAACAGCGACCGCTCGACCAGGGAGAGCCGCACGTCGCGGCCGAACTCGTCGGTGCCCAGGTGCACCGGGTCCCACATCGACAGCGCGTCGGCCTCGGCGTCGAGCCAGGCCACCTCGTCGACCGCGCTCAGCGGGTCACGGCGCACCACGTCCACGGTGACCTTGTGCGAGGCGTTCGGGTCCCGCGTCACCCGCACGTCCCGGCAGCGGGCGGCGGCCCGCAGCTCCTCCACCCGGGCGTCGATCAGCTCCGCCGACTGGCCCGGGCGGCACGTCAGCGTCATCGACTCCCCGACCGGGGTGGAGCGGACCCAGCCGATCCGGGGCAGCCGACCGGCGGAGTCGGCCGTGCGCAGCTCCAGCAGGCCAGCGCGGATCAGGCGGCGCGAGTGTGCCCGCATGAAGATCCCGAGCGCCCAGAACCGGGTACGACGCCACACCACCAGCGGGCCGACCACGAGGGCGACGGCCAGGGCCAGGAGCGCGAGCGCCCACCAGCCGTGATCGGTCAGCGAGTGCGCGTAGCCGTAGCCGGTCGCCAGCAGCACCAGGACGAGCAGTTCGGTGCGGTAGGGCCACAGGAACCGGCACGTGGCGGCGGTGCCCTTCACCAGGCCGGAGACGAGCACGATGGTCACCAGGAGCCAGCGGGGGCAGATGCTCAGGCGAGCCGAGTGCATGTGCGAGAAGTGCGAGGAGTTCTTGCGCTTGGCAGCCATCACAGCCACCTCCCGTCATGACGGCGCGGACGAGCGCCGGGCTTGAAGTCGAAGAGCGCGCTCTGGTCGGCGCAGGAGTTGCAGAGGTCGTCGTCGTTGAGTGCGGACAGCGGCACCGACTGCCGGCACTGCGCACAGCCACGACGCGGCGCGGCAGAGCGGCGGGTATGGGCCGACTTGTTCATCAGCGGCCTCGCTTCGGCAGAAGTTGGCCACGCCGGTATGGGCGGTCCCGGCGGACGGTGCCGAACAGCGGCGCGTCGTCGGCGCACTCGTCGCAGAAGTCCGACACGGCAGGCTTGTCCTGGGGGCTGTCGCACCCGGCACACCAGCCGAGGCGGTAGTCGCGCGAGCGGACGGAACGTGCGGTAGACATGGCGGTGCCCTCATCTCCTTGCGTGAGCGGGATTTGCGGGTGTGAGAGACGCGAGGGCGGGCGAGGATTTCTTGGCGGGATTCAGCCCGCCCCCGCGTCGATCAGGGGAAGCGCGTTGCCGCGCGTCATGCCGTCGTCACGGCCTCCTTGCCGGACTTGGCGGTGCCGTTCGAGCCGGCCGACGGGGCGCGCAGGCCACGCGCGGTCAGTGACCACGCCACGCGGTGGCGGCCCTCCATGTACTCCTGCACGTACGGCTTGGCGGTCAGCCCGTCGAACTCCACCGGCGCGAAGTAGTAACCCGCGGGCATGCCCGGGATTGACGGCGGCGCGATCGGCTGTACGGCGGAGAAGATCTTGACCTTCATCGTCTTCGCCGCGCCCCGGACCTCCTCGTCGTTGTCCACGACGGTGACCTCATAGACCGGCATGCCGGTGTCCTTGTCGACCTGCTGCTCACCGCGCTTGCCCTGCTCGAACGAGTACACCGGCTCCGGCTTCGTAATCAGCGCTGCACCGAACGGGAACGCCGTGTCGTGATGCACCGGGATCGCAACGTTCTTCAGCATGTCGTCCTCCTGGATCTAACTGGCTTGAGCCAGTAGTGGCTTAAGCCAGTAGACCATCCACGACGCGGCGCCGCAAGGGGTTCGGCCGAACTGTCTTAAGCCAGCGGTACCATGACGGCCTCAGGGCTTCCGAGCGTGCTTCCCACGCGGGACAGGAACTGTGATGACCAGCGACAACGAGCCGGACCGGCGACAGCCGAGCCGGCGGATCGCCGACGAGCTGCGCGTCGCAATCGACGCCGGAGACTATGCGCCCGGCGCCAAACTTCCGTCTGAGCGGGACCTTGCCGAGCGGTACGGGACGGCCCGCAACACCGCTAGCGCGGCCATCCGGCTACTGACCGAGGAGGGGCTTGTCGTCCCTCAGCACGGGCGTGGCGTATTCGTCCGCAAGCTGCCGCCGCTCATCCGATTGGGGAGCGATCGATACTCGCGGAAGTACCGCGAGAGCGGGCTGTCGCCGTTCCTGCTGGAGTGCGCGAAGCAGGGTAAGGCCGGTCGATTCGAGGTGTTGAGCATCGACCGGGTCGTGCCGCCGTCTGACGTTGCCGAGCGGTTGAAGGTCAATACCGCGTCGGAGTCGGTTCTCCGCCGAGAGAACGTCTTCTGGGCCGATGAGGACCCGATTCAGCGAGTGACCACATTTATCCCGTGGACGATCGCGGAAGGCACGGGTCTCCTTGAAGAGGACGTGCCTCACCAGTACGGCATCCACGGCGTGTTCGAGGACAAGGGCTATGTAATGGCGAGGCTTCGCGAGGAAGTCAGCGCCCGAATGCCCCGTGCTGAGGAGGCGATGTATCTCCGGATGCCCCCGGGCGTACCGGTCATTGATGTCCTGCATACGAGCCTCGACAGCGATGGCACTGCCTACGAGCTGACGAGGTTCGTCATGCGAGCCGACATGAGCGGCCTTCTCTATGACGCGCCGGTCGAGTGAACCGAGCCGCCTCCGTCCGCATTACCCTCCTCGCGCTGTTGTGGGGTTCCGGCTTCCTCTGGATCGCCATAGCCCTGCGAGGCCTCTCCCCCGTCCAAATCAGCTTCGCCCGCCTAGCTCTGGGTGCCACCGTACTGGTTCCGTTTATCTATTTGCGTCATTACAGACTGCCGCAAGGCATTGGCCTATGGGCGCACCTCATCGCAGCCGCACTGTTCGCGAACGCAATCCCTTACACGCTGTTCGCGATCGCCGAGCGGTATGTGAGTTCAGGCGTTGCCGGGGTCATCAACGCCACCACGCCGCTGTGGACGTTGGCGATAGCGTTTGGAACCGGCCATGACCGAAGCATGACCCGCGTCCAAGTCGGAGGCTTCATCCTCGGCTTCCTCGGGACTGTGCTGATCTTCCAGCCATGGAACTCCGAAACGGCAATCGCCAGTTGGGCCGGCCTCGCCTGCCTCGCGGCGGCCGCGAGCTACGGCATCAGCTACGTGTACATGGACCGGTACCTTGCGAGGCGCGGCATCGCGCCACTAGTCCTATCTGCAAGCCAGCTCCTAGCGGCCACTTGCATTCTGGCTATCGTCGTCCCGTTCGCCGGCCTACAACCCGTGCGGCTAAGTGCCGAGGTCGTTGCCGCAATCCTGATTCTCGGACTATTTGGTACTGGCCTCGCCTACGTCATCAACTACCGGCTCATTACCGACGAAGGTCACGCCGCGTCGGTCGTAACGTACCTACTGCCGATCGTCGCGCTCATCCTCGGCGTGCTCATCCTGAGCGAATCCGTCAGTGCGTGGTCTGTTGCCGGCGTAACGGTTGTTCTCGCGGGCGTTGCTCTCACGCGCCACACCACGGCGCCGTAATTGGCCATCGGTGCGGCGCGTGCGAATGTCAGTGAGGATGGTCTGGCCGGCGCGGGAGAAGATTGCCCACGAGAGAACTTGCACGATGATGAGCGCCAATCCGAAATATCCACACCGCCCAGCCCCACATTGCGTCAATGTGTGGCGCGGCCAACGCGAGCGATGCGATGGCTGTGATGGGAAATATGAGGCCCATTGGAAGGGCCAGGGCAACCGACTTATGCTGGCCTGATCTTGAGGCGTAGTAGGTTTCCCAGCTAAATAGTCTCGACTCTCCCGTAAACTCTGTAAGCATCGGTCTCAGGTGGCCGTCAATGTATGACGCAATGAGATGTACTAGTCTCGCCTGGTCGAGAACCAGGAGAGCTAACGACGAAGTAGCTATTGGCAGAATTAGCAGTATGCGTGCGTCAGCCTTACCGCCTAGCACAAAGCCGACAACCGCTACCGTGACTGTGATGTTGATATTGATTAACGTATGCTGCGCTCCGATTCGTTGCTGGATCTCAGCCCGAAGCGTATTGAACTCCGCAAGTATGGCATCTACCTGCCGTTGTTGTCTGGCTTTGCTCGCCTCGCCCATGATAAGCCCTGTCGTCCGATTGGCAGATGATGCATGTGCAGAGATCCCTCATGCTTCTCTGGGCTTGCGTCGAACTCGGACCAGTTCAACAACAGAGTCTGCGGCGGCTTCGGGATCCTCGTGCTCCCAAACTCGGATGACCGCCCAACCGGCTTCAACGAGTCGTGTATCGGTTTCCCGATCTCTACGACGATTCGCCGCTATCTTCTCGCTCCAAAACTCAGTGTTCCGCTTTGCGGGTCGATAGTGCGATTGACAACCATGCCAAAAGCATCCATCAATGAACACCGCCACTTTCGGTCCGACGAAGACAACATCCGCAGTTCGACGCAAGCCTTTCAATGGCTTCATCCCCACCCGATAGCCCAAGCCGCGTCGCCTCAAGGCGGCCCTTAGACGCAGCTCCGGCCGCGTATCCCGTCCTCGGTTCGCCTGCATGACTGCGCGGACCCCATCGTCCGTGGCCCATGCTCCTTGGTATCCCTCGCGGGCGACCATGCCTTTACTACGTACTACTTCCCAGGCGCGTTCCAAGTTGCCTGTCCGGGAACTCTCGCGTACCTCGCAGACATAGCGCTCTCGCGTCTTACCTCTTTCCGACCATCGAAGGTAGGCGTAAACGCTTCGCCCTTTTGGTTGAATCCGCAGGGCGATTGAAGCGAGGGCACCAGAATCCGCAACATAACGGTGGCGCCGTCCTCCGGCGGCTTCGTCCTGCTCTGTTGCGCGCTCGGCACGCGTCCAGTCGGCGGGACACCGCCATGTCTCGTCCGGGGGCCTCTCACCGTGCCAACCGCGACTCAACCGGCCTGACCTCTCGACCGAGCCAACGCCTTTGAAACGGCGTCGGCCATGACTATGCCCAGCTCGACAGGAACAGCATTCCCAAGCTGGCGCATCTGCTCGCCACGCGGCCCCTCTAGCCGCCAGGTGTCTGGGAAGGTCATGACCCTAGAAACCTCGCGAACAGTCATGTACCGCAAAGACCCATCGTCTTTGCGTACCACCGTTTCGCCGCCCGGGACACCATGAACGCCTGCCTTGACGGTCTTGGCTGGACGGTCAAGGTCATTAGGAGTATGGCCCGGATACTGACGAGCCCCTGGCCATCCGTAGTGATGTAGCCATCCCGGCATCTCCGCCTTGTAGCCGACCGGTTCAGGAAGGTCGGCTGTCGCATCGCGCAGTGTCTTCCACGGCTGGAGTCCATCATGGGGGCTAAGGACCTCTCTCACCATCTCGGTTCGAGGTGAGATTTCATGCCTCTCCCAGTAGAGGCCTTGGTCCTGCGCGTGCAGGAGTGCAGTCTCGCTGTGTGTCGCTTTCGGAGCCTTCCAGTCATCAAGGCCTAGGTCGCGTCGGAAAGCGATGACGAAGACCCTGTTTCGGATTTGAGGAACGCCGTAGTCAGCGGCGTTAACTGGGAGGCAATAGACGTCATACCGCTCGGTTGCGTCATCTCCAGCGCGGCTGAGCGCCTTCTGGAGCCGCTTGTCATGATCGGCCCAGTCCTCGCCATCAACTCGTTCTTCGAACGGCGCAGCCAGCTCCCGCAGAATGTAGTCGTAGTACGGCGAAAAGGAGCGCCGGAGGAGACCCCTGACATTCTCGGCGACGACAGCGAGTGGACGCGTTTCGCGGACAGATCGGAAGAGCTCCGGCCAGAGGTTACGCGGATCCTCGAAGCCACGATGGACGCCACCTAGGCTCCAGGGTTGGCAGGGCACCCCGCCCGCTACGACGTCCACCTTTCCTTCCCATCGGCGGAAATCGACGTGGTGGACATCACCCTCGATCAGCGGCCACTTGGCCAGGCGTGAGGTTGGATCGGGGTCGTCGTCCCGGAACGGCCTCGCGACGTTGGCTCGCAGAGACTCACATGCCCGTCGGTCCCACTCGACCGCAAGGAGGTGTCGAAACCTGACGGCATGCATGGCGAGAGCCAGGCCGCCTGTGCCAGTGAACAGCTCAAGGCTGGTGCCGACGTCGGCAGTTGCGAGTGCGGGGACATGGTTCATGGCAGAAACCTACCGCGGAGTTGGGCCGTGCACCCGAAGTGACACGCGCGTCGGATGGGTGGGGTGGAACGTGAGCCGGCCACCTACGCTGTGGCTCACCTGCGGATGCTTCACTGGGGGTCTGACAACTTGCCCGCGACCGACCATTTCACCTTCGACCTCACGGGCGCCTTGGCCGAACAGCTCGACGGGGCGCTACCGGCGCTGACACCCGAGGCGTTAACGCCGACGAACCTGGCTAGCGTTCATCACACGCCTGGTATCTATCAGCTCTACCATGCCGGCAACCTTGTCTACGTTGGTAAGGCGGACAACGATCTTTGCGCGCGGCTGACTGGCCACTATGAAAAGATCAGTGGCCGTCTCAACATCAAGGTTGATGAAATGACGTTCACCGGCCTCTACCTCGATGGAACTTGGATTCCCGTGGGGCCTGAACAGATGCTTATCAAGCGACGAGAGCATCAAGGGCAGAAGCCGATGTGGAACTTCAACGGGTTTGGGATCAATGACCCGGGCAAGGAGCGTGATACGACGAACTTCCGTGATACACACTTCGATGTACTTTATCCTGCGGATATCATGTATCGCCTCGCCATGGCCTCCGGCACATACCCGATGCCCAGCTTTCTCAAGACTGTAAAACAAGCCCTCCCGTATGTCTTCCGATTCGAAGACAAATATGCCCGACATGCCGACTATCAAAGCACTCACGTGACGATCGCGGGGGACAGTCCAACCGCCGATCAAGTCTTCGAGGCTATAAGCTTGGGCTTGCCCCCTGGCTGGCAATTGACTGTATTGCCGGGTTATGTGATTCTCTACAAGACTCAGCGCCGATTTCCAAGCGCGAGGAAGACCTACCGGTCATAGGACGCGCGCCTGAGTGAGTGAAATTCGCCATCCAAATAGGTTGGCTGGCGTCGAGGGGTTCGCCGCAGCGACGCGCTGACGCCTTACTCTGCCTTCGCTGCCACGCCCTAGCGTCTTCTATGGCATATCTCCGGTTGAAACTTTCCTTACGAGGTCAAGGCGCGCCGCTGCGCGGCGCGCGGAAGGGGTGACCGAAGGAAGGAACAGCGGGGGAGAAGGTTCGTCGCCAACACGAAAAGCGCGAGCATGATGCCCGCGCGAGGGATGAACAGCTGATCGAGCCACGGTGTGCCGACACGGAAGCCGGACGCCGAGACATGGTGATCCGTCCGCCTGTTGTCGGTGCCGCTTTCCCTGATCTCTTCGTGTCTCTCCCCAGACCCGTGCCCGTATTGCTGGGTTCGGAGCAGTCACCTTTGGTGACCTCGCTTCTCGACACGCAGTGCCGGAAGTCGCTATTCGCGCCCCCGCCGTCCTACCCGGGCCGGCCGCCGCGCTTACACCTCCGGCGACGCGCGCGACCGCCCGGGGACGGCGGGGCGAGGAGCATTCGGAATGCCCGCAGGCATCCAGTGCCGCTCTGCCCACGCACCAGGCCAGGCAGGGGAAACGACCGCGAGCAGGGGAAGCGAACCGACGCCAGCGGCGCGGTCACCAGTTCCGGGCCGGTCTGATCGGGACCGAGTGACCAGGATTCTCGACGGGGCAGCGCGACGACCAGGAGGAGAGAGGCAGGGGAGGAAGGGCAAGGAGCTGGTTGAGCAACGGGGAACAGTTGCTGCCGGCTCACCCCCTCTCCGCACCAGTGTCCGACCCAGGGACAGGGCGTCAAGGTCGTTCGTCCGGTAGGGCGCTCCACTTTGACGCCCTGTCCCCGTGCCGGGCAAGAGCTCACGAGGGGGCGGGCCGGGAAAGGGTTACCCCAGTGGCGACGCGTGCTAACGTCCCCTCGGCGTTCGGCCACTTACAGATTCTGGCATTGTGTCACCTTTGCGCAGCAACCCCATAGTGATTCCCGGGAACCCCAGACGAGAGGCCATTGCGCTAAGCAACTCTCTCATATAAGGATAGACCGCATAGAGTACCGTACCCTCGCCGAAAGCACCCACCAAGGATTCGTCCAGCGTTTCAATATCACCTTTTACTACACATTCACACACGAGTTCGCATGCCAAGTCAGCTAGACGTGCATCCTCCGAGAAGTCGGCACGATCAGCGAGCTTACATTCAACCGAGAACCTATAGAGGAGCCGCTGACCTTGGATTGCATATTCCGATTCAATTGCAAGATGCACGCTATCAGCCTCGCCGAGCCGGACGAGCTTCGCCGAGAATGACTCCGGATAGATGTTCCCCAACTCTAGGCGATCCACAAATAGAGCCAATGCATCATTGCCCGGCTGCTCTATTGCATCGTCGGTCATACAGCGACCCTCTTGCGCGACACACTAAGCAATGGCGTCTTCGCGGCGCGCGTCTTGACTTGCACGTTCATTTCTACGTTCACTGACGCATGGCGCCATACGACGTCACGAATTTCCTGCCGGCGAGGAGAACTGAGCGCGGACACTAGGTTTCGCTCGGCTGCCGCAGTGGTCCACTGTCGATTCATCTCTCGCGTTGCTCTCGCTCTGTGCGTCCCCAACGGAATGACCGTAACTTCGAGTTCCAAGCCAAGTTCGTGAAGGTACTCGGCCACAGTGGTGAGCCGCATGTTTCCCTCGCCACGCATGACTTGGTTCACTGCCGACTTGCGAATACCCAGACGCTTCGCCAGATCGGCTTGCGTCATTCCCGACATCTTCAAGCCTCGATGCAGAAGTCGAAGAGTCTCACGCTGCAATCGTGCTACTGAGAGTGCACGTGCGCCATCCTTTGTTCGCGCAAGCCTCTCATACAGTCCACTCATGACTGCTGATCCTCCCTTCGCACCCATATCGCTTTGTCAATTTCCTTTCGAGGAGTATTGTCACCCCCCTTTTTGAAGCCGTGCGTCAGGCGAATAGTCGCCGCGTGCGACGCTTCCTCCTCCGGCCTATAGAACGGGAACCGAATATCGCCGGCCTTAATTTCCTCTATGCCGTCCCGGAGGGTGTTCAACTCGCGGGGTATCTCCAACGTTCCGGTCCGGGCCATCTCCTCAAACACGAGCGCAATGACGGCTAGGCGACGGTTGTCAGGCCTGCGCTTGTTCTCCATCGACTCGATGTAGTCGACCGATAGAGACGACCCGTTCAGACCCCGTGCGGCTTCGATCATGAGCAGACCTCCGCGCTGGAAGCAGACGCGCCCGCAGTCCTCACAGGTGGTGCGCTCCAGTACAGTCAAAACTGTACCCCCCAGAGTCAAAGTCTGCCACTACAAGGAGTGGTTGGTTAGCTACGCCGCGTGGACTGGCCGGTGAGCGCTGGCGTATAGCGTGACAAGTCTACTTGCCTGGCGCGGTCCGAATGACCAGGCGGTGGAGCAGGTCGCACCCATCAGCCACACACGTCGGCCCGTTCGGCGGTCAGGTCGCGCGACCGAGGGCTCGGCTCCGAGTCGCCGCTCTGCCGGCAACCGTGACGGCAACAACGACAACCGAGGCCAGACCGTGCAGTCCGACGCTGGACCAACCCGCCTGTCACGGACCACCGCAGACATCGACTCTGCTACTGACTGGACCTGAAAAGCGGAAGGTCGGCGGTTCGACCCCGCCCCTGCCCACCTCCACCCACCAGCGGAAACGCTCGGTGGGTGTTCTGGTTTCCGGGCTACCAGGTGTAGCAACGGACGGCTACTACGAGCGGACGGTCGGCCACATGTCCTGCCGCTCCACCCGCCCGACGCGCATGCGCGCGCCACGGCAGCCCGGGTACGAAAGCGGACGGTCGGCGGTTTGACCGAGTCCGACCCTTCGGTCTAGTCCTCACGACGGAAGCAGCGAAAACATCTCTTCGACCGCAGCTCCGGGTCGCACGATCACCTCGAAGCTCTGCACCGACACACCCCAAACGGGTGCGTGTACCAGCCCGATGGACCGATGATGAGGCACCGGTGGACTCACCCACGCGAGATCTGGCGTGGGGGCGATCGCTGTGGGCATGGCTGAAGGAGGTTGCGATGGCGGTTAAGAAGCAAGTGATCGCCGTTACCGGCGCGACAGGCCGCCAAGGCGGCGCCGTCACCCGGCACCTGCTGTCCGACGGCTGGCGCGTCCGGGCTCTCACCCGCAACCCGGACGCGAAGCCGGCTCGGCACCTGGCGGTGCTCGGCGCGGAGGTGGTGCGCGTGGACATGACAGACCGCGCCGCGCTCGTGCGGGCACTCCGTGACGCATATGGCGTCTACAGCGTGCAGAACCCGATGATCAGCGGCTCGGAGGCGGAGGTCCGGCAGGGCAAGAACGTCGCAGAGGCCGCCAAGGAATCCGGGGTACACCATGTCGTGTATGGCTCCGCCGGTACCGGGGCAGCCGGCACCGGAATCCCATCATGGGAATCGAAGCTGGAGGTCCAGGCGCACATGGAGGCGCTCGGCCTACCCTTTACGGTCCTGCGCCCGATGGCGTTCATGGAGCTGATGAGCGACAAAGGATTCTTTCCCGCCGTGTCCACCTGGCATCTAATGCCGACCTTGATGGGCGACGACCGGCCGCTTCCGTGGATCAGCGTCGATGATCTCGGCGCGATCGCCGCCCGGGCATTCGCCGATCCCGGCCGGTTTATCGGGCTGGACCTCAACCTGGCAGCCGACATCCGGTCCATTAGCGAGTGCCGCGAAATTTGGCGCGACGTCACGGGCCGCCCACCCCGAAGGTTTCCGATGCCAGTTTGGCTGTTCAAGCGGTTCGTCGGCACCGATCTGACGACCATGTGGCGCTGGCTGCGGACAGGGGACGTCGACGTCGACCCGGCACAGACCCGCCAGATCCTGCCCACGGCGGTGACAGTACGAGAGTGGCTTCCTCGACAGCGTTCGGCTCGGTCGCGCCGGCAGGACGCCGAGCAAGTGTGAGGCGGTGGAGAAGGTCGCCGCCGGACGGTCCTAACCACCTGGTGCAGCAACGGGTGTAGCAACGCGGCCGCACGGCGACATACTGCGACGGGCTGGGGTGGCGACTCGTGGCCGGTGGACCGGCGCACGCCCACCGCTGCCTAGACCTGAAAAGCGGAAGGTCGGCGGTTCGACCCCGCCCCTGCCCACCACCGCTGAGCCGGAGAAACAGAGGGCCACCCCGACCGGGGCGGCCCTTCTGGTCTCAGTTAACTGCGTTGGGTGTCCTGGGTGCCCTACGCGGACTTGGCCAGTGGCGGCTCGTCGGTGCCAGGATCGGCCCACAGGAGCCCACCGAGCCGGTTGGCGATCGCGGCACGAAGCTCGACGTCAGGTTTAAGGTTGGTGGAGATGCCGCTGGCCCCCGACTCGGGCGGTCGAGGGCCCAGCGTGGTGACGCAGGGGTCAGGCGGTGGTGCTCCGCCGACGCCGGGTGACGGCGACCGCGCCAGCACCACTACCGAGGAGCAGGACGCCCGCGCCGATCAGGGCTCCCAGCGAGGAGCCGGTGACCGGGAGGCTGCCGCCCTCGCCCTGGCCCGCGGCGCCCTTGTCGGGGGCCGGCGGGATCGGCTCGTTCTGGTGCAGGCCGGCGTCGAAGGTGACCACCTGGTCGCCCTTGAGGGTGACGACGGAGCCAAGCCCGAGGCGCTGCACGTTGTCGGGTAAGCCGACGGGCACCTTCGCCTCGACGACGTCGGAGTCCTTGGCGCTGGTCCGACCCGGCTCCGGCCACCGTAAACTGCCATGGGGTCTTCGGCGCGGGGTCCGCCTCGTCGATGTCCACGACGAATCGAACACTGCCGGGGGACAGGGCGCAGAGTGTGTAGCGGCCCTGTCGATCCGTCCACACCGAGTCGCCGCCGACCAGGATGTCGCCGGGCTTCGGACCGACATGGACGATGCCGACTGGCACCCCCTTAACGCCGGGCTCGCCCTTGTCCTGGAGGCCGTTTCGGTTCTTGTCGTGCCAGACCCGTCCGCTGATGGTGGCGCGGGACCGGCTCTTGGCACCCGGCTCGACAGTTCCGGCGTCGAGCACGGTGGTGGTGCCCGGCTTCACGGTGAGCCCACGTACGTGGCCGTACGTGATCTTCTCTCCGTCCCAGGTGGTGCCCTGCTCGGCGGTGACATCCGAGTCCAGAGTGCGGTCCTCACCCTGTCCCTTCTTCACGAACTCGAGCGGGTCGTACTTGCCCACGATGTCGAGACGGCGGCCCTCGACCTCGAGCCGCGCGGCGCCCGGCTTGACGTCGCGGAACTCATAGCTGCCGTCGGAGAAGGTGTAGGTTTTCTCCTCGACCTCCTTGCCGTCCGGACCGGGCTGATAGAGGCGGACGGCGATCCGGTCGACGCCCTTCTCGAAGCAGTCCTGCCGGATGCCGTCTTGCTTCTCGTCGTCCCACACGCGACCCTTGATGACCGCCGTGCCGGGCTTCGGCTCCTCGGCCTTGGACTTGCCCGGAGCGACCGGCGGCGCCTTGGGCGCGTCGGCAGCCTTCTCCGGCGTGGCGGGTGTCTGTCGCTCGGCTGGAGGTGCGGGCGTCTCGGCGGACGGGCTCACGGAGGGCGTGGGTCGGCGTCGGCGTGAGTGTCGGGTCGACGGGGTCTGCCCAGCTACCGGTCGCGGCAGCCGCAATGAGGGCGACCGACAGCCCGGCGACAGCGCCGAGACGGCGCACGATGGTCGGCTGTAACAAGGTGGGTTCTCCATACGTTGTGCATTCCACGCAAATGTGCCCCGTCACATGGGTCACGGGGCGCCTCGACAGTACCGACCAACCGCAACGGCGTTAACTGCTCGACCAGCGCCCATCTGCGGCGCGCAGCTTGCTCACCATCCTTCGCGAATTTCTTGACCTGAGTTGGTCTCAGTTCTGGTCTCATTCCGAACACCAGCGCAGGTGGGGCCAAGCGCCGCCGGCTGCACGAGCGCCACCAGCGGTTCTTGCGCCAGCGGGGCGCGCCACTAGGTGTCCATATTGGATTAGTCGGGGAACGTAACGCTACGATCCGCGACGTAAGGTTTCCTTCCCCGACTGGTCGACAATGGACGGTCTCTTCGACACCAGCGGCTAATACAGCGGACACGCGTCCCTTAACCGGACGCCCGTTACCGCCAGCTTGCAGCCCACCCGGAGTGCCGAGATGCTAGGCAACTTTGGATCGTCTGGCCATGACGCGCCTGAATATGTACTTACCGACCTCCCAGAGAATCAGCAGTACCACAGCTGGCAGAAGGGCCCAGAGGAACTGCTCCTGGCTGAGCGGGACGGTTCCCAGCAGACGGTTGAAGCCGTCCATCTGCGTGACGAGAACCGCGAGCACGAGTTCTCCGAAGATCGCCCAGTTCATCTGCTTGCTGTTGAACGTGTCGGTCGTCAGCGCGGTCTCGGACTCGCTGCGACATTCGACCGCTGCCACGATCAGGCACAACGCGAATGACGTGAACGCGATGGACTGGCCGATCTCGACGCTGTCGTAGACCGACGTGCCGAGCTGGATCAGGCTCAGCAGCGCGATGGTGATGGTCAGCCCGACAAGCCCGACGGTGACGACCAACTTCGTCGTCAGCACCGACTCCCCACGCGGGCGCGGATTGCGCGCCATGAGTCCCGGGCTTGCCAGGTCGAAGCCGAGCGCGAAGCCGAACGCGGCGTTGACGAAGAAGTGGATCCACAGGACCTGGGCGGGCGTGAACGGCTCGCCGCCGGCGATGTTGAAAAGGCTGGCACCGAGGAAGGTGAGGACGAAGACGACGAGGAGGACGAGGACGAACCGGATGTACTTCGTGAGGTTGTCGTAGATCTTCCGGCCGCGCTCGACAGCGAAGACGATCGTGGCGAAATTGTCGTCCGACAGGATCATCCGGCCCGCGTTCTTCGCGACCTCGGTTCCGCTGCCCATGGCGATCCCGATATCGGCGGCCTTGATGGCCGGGGCGTCGTTGACACCGTCCCCGGTCATCGCGACGACGTCGCCCTTCTTCTTCAACGTGTCGGCCAGGAGCACCTTGTGCTCTGGGGCGACCCGACCGACAACGCCAATGTCGTCGAGGCGCACGAGCCGTTCGGCCTCGGTCCAGGCCGCGAAGTCGGCGCCGAGGACGGCCTCGCCGGGGATGCCGACCTGCTTCGCGATCGCGGCGCCGGTGATGACGTCGTCGCCGGTCACCATGCGGACCCGGATGTGGGCAGCCTGGGCATCGGCCACGGCCACCTTGGACTCGTCCCGGGGCGGGTCGACCATGCCGACCAGGCTCGTCATCTGCAGATCGGTGATGTAGCCGAGGAGGTCGCCGTCGGGGTCGAACTCAGCCGGCTTGAGATCTCGCGTGGCTGCGGCCATCACCCGCCGACCTTCGCGTTCCATGCGCTCCATCTGCGCCTGGCCGCGCTCGTTGAGGTCAGAGTCCCACGGGATGCTGGTGCCCGCCGAGAGCGCCGTGGCCGCGCGCGCCATCACGGCCGGCGCTGCGCCCTTTATGAAGCACCGCACGACCGGTCGTCCCGCTGCGTCCTGGGTGGAGTGAAAGGTCGCCATGAGCTTGTAGGACGGGTCGAACGGCAGCGTGGCGAGGCGGGGCAGCCTCTCGCGGCTGGCCTCGATGTCCAGACCGGCCTTGTGCCCGAGCACGAGGAGGGCACCCTCGGTGGGATCACCGACGACCTTGCCGTCCACGAGCTTGGCATCGTTCGCGATCACGTACGGCAGGATCGCGTCCTCGATGCTGGGGGAGGTTCCCACCGCGTGATGGACCTTGCCCTCAAGGGAGTAGCCGGTGCCGGAGATCGTGTAGCGGTCGGTCGGGTCGATCACCTCGACGGCGGTCATCTGGTTCAGCGTCAATGTGCCGGTCTTGTCCGAGTTGATAGCTGACGTGAATCCGAGCGTCTCGACCGAGGGAAGGTCTTTCACGATCGCGTTTTGCTTGGCCAGATCGACACTGCCGAGCGACAGGATCGTCTGCGTCACGGTGGGCAGCGCCTCGGGGATGGCCGCGATGGCCAGTGCGACCGCGCTGACGAACAGTACGTCCCACGCTTCGCCCCGGCTGCGGCCGAGCACGAACATCACGACCATCGTCAGACCGGCCGCAGCCACGATCCACAGGGTGAGCGTGTTGAGCTGCTTGGTCAGCGGCGACTCTTCCCGCTCGGTGGCCGACAGCATCCCCGAGATCTTGCCGAGCTCGGTGCCGGCGCCGGTTCCGGTGACGATCATCGTGCCGCTGCCGTGCGTGACCGGCGTGTTCATGAACGCCATATCCGCCTGATCACCCAGGCCTGGCTGCCCGGCGGGCAGGGTGTCGGCGCTCTTGGCCGAGGGCGTGCTCTCGCCGGTGAGCGCCGATTCGTCGATCTGCAGAGCGCTCGCCGCGATGATGCGGCCGTCCGCTGGCACCTGGTCCCCAGCGGCGATGAGCGCGATGTCGCCAACCACCACGCGATCCGCCGGAAACTCGGCCTCGACACCGTCCCGCCGCACCCTCGCTGTCGCCTGCATCATCGACTTGAGTGCGTTCATTGCGCTCTCGGCCTTGCCCTCCTGACGAAGGCCGACCACCGCATTCAGTACGGTCAACAGAATCAAGAGGACGGCGGTGCCCCACTCGCCGATCACCGCCGAAACCACGGCGGCGCCGATCAGGATGACCTGCATGTAGCTGCTGTACTGCTCCAGGAACCGTTGCCACCCTGACTTGGGTTTCTCCTCTGGCAGCGCATTCGGTCCGTTCGCCGCAAGCAACTCCGCCGCTCGCTCTGAAGTGAGCCCGACCGCCGGATCGACATCGAACGCCGCGGCGACCTCGTCCGCCGGACGTGCGTACCAGTCTCCATCCGCCGTGACCGGCTGGCCCTTGGCGTTTGCTTCGACCGCCATGTCCATGCTCCGATCTACGTGAACCGATGAGACTCGCTACGCGCGCGCCTTCCGCGCATGGACCGTCGCAGCATCGGAGGGCCCTTCGGCCTCGAGTTCGCGCTTGGCGACGAGCAGCGCCTTCCGCGCTTCCTTGCTCACGGTGGGGTACTGGGGGTCGAGCTTGATCAGCGTGTGAGCGATCACCGCGCCCGCGCAGATCCGCGCAAACCACTTCCGATCCGCCGGTATCACGTACCACGGCGCCCAAGCCGTGCTGGTGGCCGACAGCATCTCGGAGAACGCCTTCTGGTAGTCGTCCCACCGGCGGCGTTCCCGGGCGTCAGCCGCTGAGAACTTCCAGTTCCTCTCCGGCACGTCGATCCGCCTCAGGAAGCGGGCACGTTGCTCCTCCTTCGACAGGTTCAGGAAGAGCTTCACCACCGCGAACCCGTTCTCGGACAGGTAACGCTCCCACTCGTTGATCTCGCGGTAGCGGCGGTCCCACACGCCCTTCCTCTTCGCTTCCTTCGGAAGCTTCTGCCGATCGAGGTTCTCAGGATGCACGCGTACCACGAGAACCTCCTCGTAGTGCGACCGGTTGAAGATCCCGATGTTCCCGCGCTCGGGCAGTCTGCGGGCGTAGCGCCACAGGTAATCGTGGTCGAGTTCCTCCGCGGAAGGGACCTTGAAGCCGCTTACCTGCACGCCCTGGGGGTTCACTCCGCTCATGACGTGGCGGATTGTCCCGTCCTTGCCGCCGGCGTCCAGCGACTGCAGGCAAATCAACACGCCGTGGCTGTCCTGGGCCGCCAGGCGCGCCTGATAGTCCGCCAACATTGCGATTCCTGACTGGAGCAGCTCGATGCCGTCCTTCTTCCTCAGCAGGTCCGCCTTGTACGCAGGGTCGAAGTCCTTGGCCAGCTCCACCCGTGATCCTGGCTTGACCCGCAACGGCTTGATCAACCTCGCGATCCGCTTCGCCCTCTCGTCCATCCTGGACAGCCCTCCCCCTACCGGAGCGAGCATCACGTTCGCCGAGCCCACATGCCCGCCAGACCGACGTCAGCCCTTCCGCGCGAAACCGCGCCCGTAAGCCGAGTCTCCTCCGCCGGACGCATCCGGTCCAGGGACGGCCCGTTCGAGACCGATGCCATCGGGATCCTGATCGGCCTGAGGAACCGTTGCGGACTGGTAATCGATCTCGGGCAACCGAGACGAGACGCCATGCTCGAGACAATGAGCGGACTGCCCCCGCGCCGCGGCTACCTTTCCGGCCCAAATTCGGGCGCATCATCTTCCAGGGATGATCCGGAGCTGCCCCGGCCCTGATCCCCTCGTGTAACGCCAGGAGCTGTAGGCCCCCCGGGTCGAGATGGCGTGCTCCACCGGTAATCGGATAGTGCAAGCGACCCCAGCGCCAGGTTGGGAGGGTGCGCTGTGGATCTGACGGCGTTCGCCCTGATCGCGGCGGCCATCTTTGCCTGGGGGCTGGTTTCGGCGCGGCTTGTGCGGGCGGACCTGACTGCCCCCATCGTGTTCATGGCGATCGGGGCGTTGCTGACTTGGCTCGGCCTGGTGGACGCACCCTCAGCTCCGGAAAGCCTGAAGCCTCTGGTCGAGATCACCCTGGTCTGGGTGCTCTTCTCCGATGCCGCACGAGTGCGCATTCAGGATTTCCGTCACGATATCGGGCAGTACGTGAGGCTGCTTGGCGTCGGCCTGCCGCTGACCGTTCTCGCCGGGTGGGCGCTGGCAGCCTGGCTCTTCCCTGGGTTCGGCCTGTGGCTCGCCTTGCTGGTGGCCGCGGCTCTGGCGCCCACTGATGCGGCGCTTGGCCTTCCGGTGGTGGCCAACCCGGTGGTGCCGTCCCGGATCCGTCGGCTGATCACCGTGGAGAGTGGCCTCAACGACGGGATAGTGACACCTGTCGTCATGCTCGCGATCGCGGGCGCCGCCGTCGGGGAGGGGATCGAGGAGGCGCCGGGGTTGTCGGAGGCGCTCATCGAACTGGCAGTCGGTGCGGGCGTGGGTATTGCCGTCGGTTTCGGCGGCGGTTGGCTCCTGCGACGGGCGCGCCACCATGGCTGGGCCTCAGAGGACTTCGCAGGTTCCGCGGTGCTAGCTCTCGCCCTTGTGGCCTACGCGACCGCACTCGCGGTGCACGGGAACGGATTCGTCGCCGCGTTCGTCGGAGGACTGGCCTTCGGTGCTGCGGCCGGCCAGCGGGGCCCTGCGGAGCTGGAGTTTCTCGAGCATGCGAGCGGCTTGGTCTCGCTGCTCGTGTGGCTCGCGTTCGGCGCGATCGCCATACCGCTGGTGCCTGACCACGTCGACGCCGCCACCGTCTTGTACGCGATCCTCAGCATCACCGTCGTCAGGATGGTTCCCGTCGCACTGGCCTCGATCGGCTCGGGCCTCGACTGGCGGACGGTGCTGTTCGTGGGCTGGTTCGGCCCGCGTGGCCTCGCATCCCTGGTCTTCGCCATCCTTGCTATCGAAGAGCTCGGACCGGGCGCAGACGGAGCGGCGGCTGTCATCGCGGTGACTGTGCTCCTCAGCGTCATCGCGCACGGTGCCAGCGCGGAACCGTTGGCCGCGCGGTACGGCCGCGCAGTCGCCGCGCACGAACAGGAGCCAGACCGCCCCGCCTCCGACATTCCTGTGCGGGGGCTACCGGGCCGTGCCGGCCCACGCGAGTGACCATAGGTCCGGCACGATCCCACCAGAAACTTGCGAGCGTCGGTGTCGATCTGGGTGGGCGCCGTTCGTATGGAGGGTGAGAGTCCGGCACGACGCCAAGGAGGGAGCACCCATGACCCAGTACCTGCTCAGCGTTTACCAGCCCGACGGTGCACTGCCCGAGCCCGAGGAGCTGGAGAAGATCATGCACGACGTCGACGCGTGGACCCAGGAGCTCAAGGACGCCGGCGCGTGGGTCTTCGAGGGCAGGCTGCACCCGCCGAGCACCGCCACCGTGGTCCGCGTCGACGGTGGTGAGGTGCTCACGACCGACGGCCCGTTCACCGAGGGCAAGGAGCACATCGGCGGGTTCACCGTGATCGAGGCACCCGATCTCGACGCCGCGCTCGAATGGGGCCGCAAGGGCGCCGCGGCCATCACTCCGCTCCCCATCGAAGTGCGGCCGTTCCAGAGCTGATGCCCGCTACGCAGTCGGACGTCGCGCGGGTGTTCCGCGAGGAGCACGGTCGCGCCGTGGCCGTCCTGGTCCGCGTTTTCGGTGACATCGACATCGCCGAGGACGCGGTCCAGGACGCGTTCGCGGCGGCGGCGCAGAAATGGCCGGCCGAGGGTCTGCCCGGGAGCCCCGCGGGCTGGATCATCACCACCGCGCGGAACCGGGCGATCGACCGCCTGCGTCGTGAGGCGTCCCGGCACGACCGGCACGCCCAGGCCGCCCTGCTCCACGCCCCCAGTGAACCGGTTGAGGAGGACGCCGTGCGCGACGATCGCCTGCGTCTGATCTTCACGTGCTGCCACCCGGCGCTGGCCGTCGGCGCGCAGGTCGCGCTGACGCTGCGGCTTCTGGGCGGGCTCAGCACGACCGAGATCGCCCATGCGTTCCTGGTACCGGAGGCGACGATGGCGCAGCGGCTGGTCCGCGCCAAGGGCAAGATCCGCGACGCCCGCATCCCGTACCGCGTCCCCACGGAGGCCGAGCTGCCCGACCGGCTGCGATCCGTGCTGGCCGTCGTCTACCTCGTCTTCAACGAGGGGTACACGGCGACCTCGGGCGACGAGCTCGTCCGCGAGGACCTTTGTGCGGAGGCCATCCGCCTCGGGCGCCTCCTGGACGAGCTGATGCCCGACGAGCCCGAGGTCACGGGGCTGCTCGCACTGATGCTGCTGGTCGAGTCGCGCCGGGCGGCACGCACAACGGCGAGTGGCGAACTCGTGCTGCTCGCCGACCAGGACCGCAGCCTCTGGGATCGCGATCTCATCGCCGAGGGCCAGACGCTGGTGCGGCAATGCCTGCGACGTAACCAGCCAGGTCCGTACCAGATCCAGGCCGCGATCAACGCCGTACACAGCGATGCCCCCACGGACTGGTGGCAGATCCTGCGGCTGTATGACCAGCTCTTGGAGATCGCCCCGAGCCCAGTCGTGGCGCTCAACCGGGCGGTCGCGGTAGCGGAGGTCGACGGGCCGGAAGCGGCGCTCGCGGTCGTCGACGGTCTCGACCTGAACCGCTACTACCTGTTCCACGCGATCCGTGCCGACCTGATGCGACGCCTCGGCCGCGAGGAGGAGGCAGTACTGGCGTACGACGCCGCGATCGGCGGTACGGAGAACGCGTCCGAGCGTGCGTTCCTCGAACGCGCCCGCGACGCGGTCAGACCGCCCGCCGACGGCGACCGGGGCTGAGCTCAGCTCCGGCATCAGCGCCGCCAGTTGTGGAGTTTCGCCGCGCGACCCTCGAAACTCCACAAGTCAACGGCCCGTCGTCTGGTGGGCCACATTGGACGCCGGCCCGTACCGGAACGCCCGCACGCGATACGCCGCCCGTTTTTCCTCGGGCAGTGTCACCGATCCCGAACGAGTTGACGTCCGGGTCGAGCACGGCGGCCACGGTCCACTCCGGACCGCGCGAGGAACGCACCTCCAGCAGGTATCCCTCCTCGTCACTGGCGTGATCCGTCCAGGTGAACCGCACACCGTTGGCGTGCATGACCGTGGCCACCAGTCCGGTCGGCCGGGCGCCCGCGTCGCGTATCGGCCGGGCATCAGACACCGCAGCGCCGATGGTTCGCGGATCAGCCCAGTCGTGCGGCGCGTCGTCGTCGAGCGGCCCCGGCGGCATCGCGACCTGGACAGGCTCGGAAGCCGGCCCCACGTACGGCCGCACCCGGTAGTAGAAGGCGGTCTCCGGGATCAGGTCCGCATGCTGGTAGTTCGCCTGCCCAGGAGGCATGAACTGCAGGATCGTGTAGCGCCCGTGCGGCTCGGTGGCGAACTCGACGATCCGGCCCGCGGCGTCACGATCGGCGCCGGTCCAGCTCAGGGTTACGTCCGTCGGTGAGGTCAACTCCGCCGTCAGGTGGGCGCCGGGAGCGTCCGCCGCTGGGCGGGCGCCGGCGTCGTCCGGCGTCGGGCCCGCGCACGCGACGAGCCCGACGAGCAACAGCGCCAGACGCACTACTTGCGCCAGAACCGGACGTCGCTCCATACGACGGTGGCCGGGCCGCGACCACTTCCTGTCCGGTACGCACCGAACTTGTCGTAGAAGCTGCCACTCGGGCTGGAGACGTCGTGCTTGCGCGATCCGTTGATGTACGTGCGGTGCCGCGAGCCGACCTGGTGGACGGTGTTCACCCGGACGGTCGTGCCGACGGTGGCACCGGACGCGATCGTCCCGCCGCCGCGCACCGCGTAGAGCCGCCCGCCGCGCTCGACCCCGAGCATGAAGTACGCGCCGGTGGTCTTGAAGGTCTGCTTCAGGCTGATCCGCGTACCGCCCATGCTCGTGACGCGGAAGTACCCCTCGAACTGGCGAGTGCCGTCCGAGTACGTGGCGTACCGCCGTTCGGCGCGCTGGTCACCGTCATCGTCCGAACAGCTGAGCCGGAACGTCAGGTCGCTCACGTCCCCGCAACCGCGCTCCTGGACGTTGAACGTCGGCGAGTACGAGGTCCACGGGCCGGGCTCCACTTCGGCGTGTGCGGCGGGTTGGCCCACCAGCAACGCACCGATCAGGAGCCCGGCGCCGGCTACCACGCGACATTTCCAGAACATTTCGCCACCTCCTCAGCGAGCGGGTGGCAACCGTAGGAAAAGCCGCAGAGCAGGACAAGATTGTCCCGTCGGGCGGGAAGGTTACGCCTTGCGCCCGAGGAGGGCCAGCAGCTTCGTCTGGTCGTCCACAGTGTCGGGTACGTCGATGGCGGGCCCGCAAACTCCGGAGCTACGAAGGGATTCGGACAGACCGTCGGCCGTCTCCCACGCTCGTTTGAGGTCCTCGTCGGGGATCCGGTCGTCCTGGCCGGTAGCCCGGGCGAGGTCCCAACCGTGCACGACGAGGTCGAAGTTGACGAACCGGTCGACGGCCTGCGCGAATGTCGACCGGCCGAAGTAGCCGTCGAACTCGGTGTTGGCACGCTCGGGGTTGTCCAGGTCGGACTGGACCACGGCCCGAGCGGTGTCCCACGCGGCGGCGGGATCGTCGTTCACGTCGGGCACCGGCCCGATCTCCCGTTTCACCAGGCCGAGGAACATCCCCTGCGTGTCGACGACATGCCTGACGACATCACGGGCGGTCCACTCCTCGCACGGCGACTGGCTGCTCCACCTGTCGTCCGGCACGGCAGCGATTCGGGCGGCGAACTGGTCGGAAAGGCGCCGGTAGCGCTCGGAGATCTCGTTCATGCCATCAGCCTTACCCAGTCCCGCGGCTAGACACTTGTACGAACGCGACAGGGCCTAGATCCGCAGCTCGACGGGGTAGTCGGTACCGCGCATCTCCGGCGGCAGGTGGCCCATGTCGTTGTAGCTCGCCAGCTTCACCCGATCCTCCAGGTACAGGATCGCCGTGATGGCGCAGTGGTAATCGAGCATCCGCAGCCACGCGAAGTCGGGGCCGCCGAGCGCCTGGCTGACGAACCAGTTGATCAGGTTGCCGTGGCTGACCAGCAGCTCCGGCCCGTCGTCGCCCAGCCCTGCGTACCGCTCGACGGCAGCCGCCGCCTGGCCAGGCCCTTGTGCGACCGCGTCCGCGGGGAGGCTGGCGAAGAACTCGGCCTGGGAGTCGGTGAGCACCGCATGTTCCGGGAGCGCCGGGATGCACTCGACCAGCAGCTCCGACGGGTGTACCGGCACGCCCTGAAGGCTGGCGGCGATGACGTCCGCGGTCTGCGCCGCACGTACCTCGGTGCTGTGGTGGATCGCGGTGATCGGCACTCCCGCAAGACGCTCGCCGGTACGCCGAGCCTGCTCGCGCCCCAGCTCGGTCAGTTCCCCGTCGCCGTTGTAGTCACCGTGCCTGACCAGGTAAAGCAGCCGGCTCCTCATCCTCCTCCAATCCGTCGGCGGCACTGCTGGCCACCAGATCGGCCACCACTACCGACACGTTGTCCGGACCGCCGCCGGCCAGCGCCAGGTCGACGAGCCGTGCCGTGCAACGTCCAGGATCGGCCTCGGTGCGGAGCAGGTCGGCGATCGCGGCGAACGGGGCAGCGTCCGGCAGTCCGTCACTGCAGAGTAGGTACCGGTCGCCAGGGCGCAGTTCGAGCCGCGTGTACGTGGCCTCGACCGGCGAACCCTGCAGCACGCGCGTGACCAGCGACCGCTGCGGGTGCGTCGCGGCCTCCTCCGGCGTGATGCAGCCCTGGTCGACCAGGCCCTGCACGTACGTGTCGTCACGAGTGATCTGGCGCACCTCGCCGTCGCGGGTGAGGTACGCGCGCGAGTCGCCGGCGTGCGCCAGCGCGAGCGACGTGCCCGAGAGCAGGACGGCGGTGATGGTCGTCGCCATACCGGTCAGCAGCGGGTCGGCTTCCGCCGCCGCACGGATCTGCTCGTTCGCCGACTCCACGGCGCCACGGAGCGCCACAAGCGCGTCGGGAACGTCCTTGTCGTCCAGTGGTGCGAGCGCAGCGATGGCCAGTTCGCTCGCCACCTCGCCCGCCGCCTGGCCGCCCACACCGTCGGCGACCGCGATCAGCCGGGAGCCCGCATACAGGCAGTCCTCGTTGTTGGCTCGTACCAGTCCACGGTGGCTGGCGGTCGCATAACGGAGGGTGACGTGGTCGGTCATACTCGCAAGCATGCACTGAGGACGCCAGGAGGGTGAGCCGCATGCCGGAAGAGTGGTCGACGAAGGAAGACATCGCAGCCGCGATGGAACGCTTCGAAGCAGGCATCGAGGGCTGGCTCCGCCCGGCCGCACACGGCATTGCCACCACGGACGGCACGTTCGTCACGGTCAACGTCGCCGAACATGCGCTGCCGGCAGTCGTGCTCGCCACGGTGCTCGGTCACAGGATGGGCACCGCGAGTTACCCCGTCACCGCCCACCAGCTGGACCGTGCCATCGAGTTGCTGACGCCGGCCGAGGCATGCACCGACTACGACCACCCGAACCTCGTAGCGTGGCGCCGGATCCGTGCCGGAGCGACTGGCGCAGGCCCGGTGGCCACCGCCGTCTTCCTCGCCAACCTGGACGACGAGCCGGTCGATCCGGCCACGCGGCGGTTCCGCCGGCTCATCATCGGGCCGACGAGCGACACCGCAGAGCTTCCTGCGTACGCGACTGCGCCCCTACCGGCACCGTTACCCCCGTCCCGCCCGGTCTGGCCGTTCGTCGCGCTCGCCGCCGTCCTGGCGCTCTGGGCAGTCCTCGCGACGGCCTGGCTGGCCGTCGAACGCAGCGCACACCAGGACGCCGAGACCGCGCTCGCAGCTCAGACCGCCACGGTCGACCGGCAACGGAGAGAGCTGGCCGAGTCCAGGGCCAAGGTCACGGAGCTGGAGACCAAGCTCCGCGATGCCGAGAAGCGCACTGCCGTGCCGTTCGACCCGAAGAAGCTGCTCGAGTGCCTCTCCGGCGACGTGCTCAAGAAGCTGGTCCCGAAGCAGTTGGGCCTGGTGATCGAGGCCTGCCCCCGGTGACAACGTGGGCACGACAAGTCACGCACTAAGCAACGCTAGTGCGTAGAACCAGCACCGGATCTACCTGCGGTTATCCGGTGTGAACGGACGAATCAGGCTTCCGCGCCAGGCTGCGGCGTGATGGTCAGAACACGGTCCAGACCGGTGAGCATGAGCGCGCGGCGCACATGCGTCGGCGGGGCCGCCACCGTCAGCACGTGCCCCGCCGAGGTCGCCCAGTGGTGCAGTCTCACCAGGAACCCCAACCCCACCGAGTCCAGGAACGTGGTCTGCGCCAGATCGGCGACCACGTCCGCCGGGGGATACTCGGTCAGGGCCGTGTAGGCATCGTCGAGTTCACCTCGTGAGGCGTAGTCCACCTCCCCTATCAGGGCGACCCGCAACCCGCCCTGTCCGGGAAGAAACTCCACCCGGTTGCCACCCGGGTCGAGCACCTTGTCGTGCATCCAGGAACCCCCGCCCACTCTCATGCCGCTCAGCACTCCAATCGAATGCATTGATCAAGCGGTCAGTACCCACCCGCAACGGCGCTCACACCTGTTGCTTTCCGTTACGATCCGACTGCGCAAACGCGGAGGTTTCGACGTGGTGGAGATCGAGCAGACGGCCCTTCCAGGCATAGGCACTCGGCACGTCATCGTGGCACAGTCCGGGCGGCGGGTGGGCGTCGTCACGCACCGCAACGGGCGTCGGGAGCTCGTCATCTACGAGGCGGACGACCCGGACACGGCCGCCGCCTCGCTGACCCTCACCTCCGACGAGGCCGACACGCTCGCGGAACTTCTCGGCGCGCCGCGCATCGTCCAGCGGCTGGCCAGGATGCACCGCGAGCTGGAGGGGCTGGTCAGCGAGCAGATGATCATCACCAGCGACTCCCGCTACGTCGGCCGCACGCTCGGCGACACGCAGGCCCGCACCCGCACCGGCGCGTCGATCGTGGCCGTGGTGCGCGGCGGCGAGGTGCACGCCAGTCCCTGGTCCCGACTTCGTGTTCGCCGCCCGCGACATCGTGGTGGTGGTCGGCACGGCCGAGGGCACGTCCGGCGTCGCGCGCATCCTGACCGACGGGTAGGGCGGTGCACGCCGCCACGCTCCTGCTCGAACTCGGCTGCGTGATCCTCGGGCTCGGCGTGGTCGCGGCGCTGGCGGCCCGCGTCGGCATCTCGCCGATCCCGCTCTACCTCATCGCCGGGCTGGCGTTCGGCCACGGCGGCATCCTTCCGCTCGCCACGAGCGAGGAGTTCATCGAGGCCGGCGCGGAGATCGGCGTCGTCATGCTGCTGCTCTCCCTCGGTCTGGAGTACTCGGCCGGCGAGCTCGTGACGAACCTGCGCAGGCAGGCACCAGCCGGCCTCATCGACCTGGTGCTGAACGCGGCCCCCGGCGTCGCGGTCGCGCTGATTCTCGGCTGGGGGCCGGTCGCGGCCGTCGCGATGGGCGGCGTCACCTACGCGACCTCGTCCGGGATCACAGCCAAGGTCCTCGGCGACCTCGGCTGGCTCGGTAACCGGGAGACGCCGACGGTCCTCTCGCTGCTCGTGATCGAGGACCTCGCGATGGCGTTGTACCTGCCGATCCTCACGGCCCTGCTCGCCGGCGTCGGGTGGCTGGGCGGCTCGGTGACGGTGCTCGTCGCGCTCACGGCCGTCAGCGTCGTGCTGTTGATCGCGCTGCGCTTCGGCTGGCTCGTCGAGGGGTTCCTCATCAGCCCGAACGAGGAGGTGCTGCTGCTGAAGGTGTTCGGCCTGACGCTCGCGGTCGCCGGGCTCGCCGCGACGCTCCAGGTCTCGGCGGCGGTGGGCGCGTTCCTGGTCGGCATCGCGATCGCAGGACCACTCGCACACACAGCCGCCGAGCTGCTCAAGCCGCTCCGCGACCTGTTCGCCGCCGTGTTCTTCGTCTTCTTCGGGCTCAGCACCGATCCGTCCGCGCTGGTCGCGGTGGCACCGCTGGCTGTCGGGCTGGCGGTCGTCGGCGGCGGCACCAAGCTCCTCACGGGCTACCTCGCCGCCCGACGCGCCGGCGTCGGACAGCTGGGACGGTTGCGTGCCGGCACGGCGCTGATCCCGCGTGGCGAGTTCAACATCGTCGTCGCCGGCCTGGCCGTGGCCGCGGGCGCCCATCCCGACCTGGGGCCGCTCGCCGCCGCGTACGTGCTGCTGCTCGCGGCGCTCGGGCCGGTCGTGGCTCGCGTCGCCGAACCCATCATGCGACGCCGGATCCGCCGCAGGGCGCAGCTCCGAGCCGCCGGACCGTATCCCGGTCGGCCCGGCGGCTCGGAGGGCTTCTAGGCGCGCACCGTGACGAGGCGGCGGCCCGACTCGGTCTCCACCGCGACCGCGGCGAGATCGGCTGGCGCGATCGCCGCGGACCCAGGTACGCCCGGCGCGTTGACCGGCGGCGGCTTCTGGCCGATGACCCAGCTACCGGCCACCTGCTCCTTGCCGTCCTTCGAGATCGCGATGATCTTGCAGCGCTCGCCCGCCTTCACACCCTTGACCTTGACCGCGAACCGCATCCAGTTGCCGGCCGGCACCAGGTTGACGGAGGCGTCGACACCGGTGGTCGGGTCGGTGGCGGTGACCAGCCTGGCACCGGGTATGGCTGCCGGCGAGGCGCTGGTGGCGACGGGCGGCTGCTCGGACGGCCGGTCGCCAACCACGTAACCGGATGCGACCGACGCACCGACGAGGACCGCGACACCCGCCGCGACCAGCGACAACCGCCGCACACGGGCACCGTTGCGCTCGGCACGGACCGCGCGCAGCGTGCGCCGCAGCACCAGGTCCTCCGAGAGCGGGACCGTCTGGATCGGCGTCGAGTCCTCGGCGAACAGGCTCTTGGCTTCGGCCGGCGGGAGCAGCGCGAGCAGCTCCGTGGCCTCGTTGACTTCGGTCAGCTCAACCCGGCACTCGGCGCAGTGGGCGACGTGGTCGTCGACCGCGCGCTTCTCTTCGGCGTCGAGAATGCCGAGGCTGTAGCCACCGAGCAGGGTACGAACGTGCGTGTCGCTCATGCGGGCACCTCCTCCTTGGCTTCCTCGATGGCGCTGCGCAGGGCGCGCAACGCGTAGTAGGTACGGGACTTGATCGTTCCTGGCGGTACGCCCAGGATCTCGGCGGCCTCGGCCGCAGTCTTGCCGCCGTAGTACACGGTGACGAGTACCGCACGGTGCTCGGGGCTGAGGGACTGGAGCGCGTGCCGCACATACACCGACGTGACGACGTCGTCGGCGTGGTCGGCTGCTATCGGCGGCGTCGCCGGAGACTCCGACACCTCGGCGGGACGAGCCTGCCGCGCGCGGACCCGGTCGGTGACGATGTTCCGCGCCACCGTGAACAGCCAGCCGCGGATCGAGCCGCGCTCCTCGGTGAGCTTGGCGGCGTTACGCCAGGCCCGGAGCAGCGTCTCCTGGACCACGTCCTCCGCGAGCTGCCGGTCACCGGTGAGCCGGGTGGCGTAGGCCAGCAACGTGGCACCGTGCTCGGCGTAGAGCGAGGCGACGAGCGCCTCGTCGGCCGACGCCGCGCTAGAGCTGTCCTTCGGCCCGTTGCGGCGCCTCCACTGCCTGATCTTCCCGCGCGCCTCGGCCATCATGGTGGACTTCCTACCAAACAGCTCGGAGGTGGGCGGAGCAGGGGTGTGCCGGCTCCCGACGTCGGCAGTGACGTCTCTGGGCAGGATCGCCGCATAGGTCATGCCATCAACACGCACGCCAGCATCGGAAACGGTTCAACGCGCAGTTTCGCTCGGCTTGTCTGGTCGCACTTTTCCGGCGTATCGCCCGGAAAAGTGCGACCAACATGACCTCAGACCACGGCGCCCGTTCCGGTTCGCGCCGGGGCCTTGCGCTTGGATGACGGCTTGGCGCCGAACTGGCTCGGCGTCGTTCCCGCGCGTGCCTGGAACTCGATCGCCAGCGGCGTCGCCAGGAACATCGACGAGTACGTGCCGACGCCGATACCGACCAGCAGCGCGACCGCGAAGTCGGTGAGCGAGTCGCCACCGAGGATCGCCAGCGCGGCGAGGATGAAGACGGCGCCGAGACCGGTGTTGATGGTCCGCGGCACGGTCTGGAGCACCGCCGAGTTGGCGATCTTCGCGAACGGGATCTTGCGTGCCGCGCCCCTCCACATCTCGCGGATCCGGTCGAACACGACGACGGAGTCGTTGACCGAGTACCCGATCACAGTGAGTAGCGCCGCCAGAAACACGCCGTCGACGGGCTTCCCCAGCCAGGCGAAGACGCCGACGAGGATCAGCACGTCGTGGGCCATCGCGAGCACCGCCGCCGCGCCGAAGATCCACTTGAAGCGGATCGCGAGGTAGACCAGCTGCGCGAGCAGGGCCACCGCCAGCGCGATCAGCGCCTTGGTGCGCAGCTCGTCGCCGAGGCTCGGCCCGATCTGCTCGTCGTTGACGCGCTCGACATCGCCGCCGACCCCTTCCAGCGCGGCGCGGATCTTCAGCTCCTCCGCGTCGGAGAGGCCGCCGGCGCGCACCGTGATGTCGTTCTCGCCGGACTCCTGCACGACGGCGCCCGGGAAACCGGCACCGGCGATGACCTTGCGGGCGTCGTCCACGTCGACTTGCTGTGACGTCGAGTACTCGATCAGCCGGCCGCCGGTCAGCTCGACGCCGAACTCCAGCCCGCGGATCATCAGCCCGGAGACGGCCAGCACCATGAGCACCAGCGAGAGGCCGATCCACCGGCGCCGCCAGCGCATGAGGTCCGGGCCGTGCTCGGTGAGCCAGGTGCGAACCCGACCCAGGTGCGCTATCCCGGTGATCCCCGGCCGCCGCTGCACCCAACCCCAGCTCGCGATCGCCTCGACCATGATCCGCGTGATGAACAGCGCCGAGACCATCGACGCCAGCACACCGATCGACAGCGTGACGCCGAAGCCCCGCACCGGCCCGGACGCCAGGAAGAAGAGGAGCCCGGCCGCCAGCAGCGTGGTGATGTTCGAGTCCACGATCGCGGAGAACGCGTTCTGGAAGCCGCCGGTCACCGCAGACCGCAAACTTCGCGCCGACCCGGCGTACTCCTCTCTCGCGCGTTCGAAGACCAGCACGTTCGCGTCGACCGCCATACCGATCGCGAGCACGAAACCGGCGAGGCCGGGCAAGGTGAGGGTCGCGCCGATCGCCAGGAGGGCGGCGTAGGAGATACCCGAGTACGCGATCAGGCCGAGCACGGCCACCACGCCGACCAGGCGATACACGAAGATGAGGAACAGGCCGGTGAGGATGACGCCGATGATCGCGGCCTTCGCGCTGGCGTCGATCGCCTCGGCGCCGAGGCTCGGACCCACTGTCCGCTGCGACACCTTCTCCACCGGTACCGGCAGCGCACCGGCCTTGACGAGCAGCGCCAGTTCCTGAGCTTCGGCGCGGCTGAAGTTGCCGGTGATCTGGGTGGTACCGCCGGTCATGCCGACGTTGCACTGGATCTCGGCGACGACCTCGGGTGAGGTGATGATCTTGTCGTCCAGGACGATCGCCACCCGGCGCGGCGGGTCGCCGAGCGGCGCGCACGCCGCCTTGCCGGTCAACTTGACCCACGCGTCGTCGCCGCTGCCGCGAAAGTCGATGTTCACGACCCAGCCGCGGCCACCTTGCGTGTCGAGCACCGCCTCGGCATTCTCGACGCCCTGGCCGGACAGCGCGGCAGGCCCGAGCCGGAGGCGCTGGCCGCCGTCATCCTCCAGCGTGACCTCGGTGTCCTTGCGCGGCGGGGTGCTGGGCGTAGGCGTCGGCGTCACCCCAGGCGTCGGCGTCGCCCCGGGAGACGGTGTCGCCCCAGGGGACGGTGTCGACGCTGGGTTCCTCGGGTGGTGCCACACCCAGCACCGGGTGGAAGGTCAGCTCCGCCGTGCGGCCCACGACCTCGGCCGCCTCCTGCGGATCCTGGACGCCCGGCAGCTCGATGATGATGCGGTTGTCGCCGGACCGCGCGAGCGTCGGTTCGGAGACGCCAAGCGCGTCGACGCGCCGCCGCAGCACTTCAAGGGTGCGGTCGGTGATCTCCTTGGTGGCCTTCGTGGTGGCCGAATCCCGGGTCTCCAGGACGATCTGGCTACCGCCTCGCAGGTCGAGACCGAGGCGGGCGGGTTTGGTGACGATGAAGTACGCGGACGCGCCCAGAATGGCGAGGGCCAACAGGACGCGTGCCGCGGTAGCGCGGGACACGGTGCCTCCATGCGGGAGGGCCACGCCGGTCGCGGCGTGGTGAAGAGGAAAGGGGACGGTCGCTCAGGACGACCGTGCTGGTGGTCCTCGTCCGCGTCCGGCACGGTCCTGGACTCCGTACGTTGATGGCGCCACGACGGCGACCGGCCAGCCTGCGGCGAACGGCCGCCGGAGGGAGAACTCCGGGAGGACGGCGGCCGGCGCGTGCTGCGCCACGCCTCCGCCGCGCTTCGCGAGCAGGACCGGCGTGGCCGGGGCCACGAACCGGCCAGTGGTGTGGTGCTGCCCGCCCGCGCTGGCGCCGTCCCTGGTGGTGGTTCCGGGGTTCGGCGGCGCGGCGGCGCCCGTGGGCACGCCACCCGTGAACCCGGCCGTGAGCAACGCGGCGACGAGGCCCGCGACCGCGGACCAGCGCGCCACGGCTCGACGAAGAGCGGGCGTGACGACGCTGGTCATCGCTCCTCTTCTCGCCGTGTCGAGCCGATTACGCTACCCCTTCACCGCGGACGCGGCGAGGCCGCTCACAACGTACCGCTGGAACGCGAGCGCCAGCAGCAACGGCGGGACGGTCGCCAGCACCCCTCCGGCGGCGACCAACCCGAAGTCCACGCTGTAGCGGCCGGTGAACTCCGCGATCGCCACCGGCACCGTCTTCGCCTCGGTCGTGGACGTGAAGATCAGGGCGTAGAGGAACTCGTCCCAGGCCAGCAGGAACGCGAACATCATCGTGGCGAACAGCCCTGGCCTGGCCACGGGCAGCACGACCCGCACCAGGGCACCGAGCCGGCTGCACCCGTCCACGCGGGCGGCGTCCTCCAACTCGGAGGGCAGAGCGAGGAACTGGTTGGTCATGATCCAGAGGACGAACGGGGTCGTGAACGACGAGTAGACGAGCGTCAGCCCGAGCAGGCTGTCGAGCAGCCGGAGTTGGGCCAGCACGAGGTAGAGCGGGATCAGCAGCGCGATCGGCGGCAGCATGTACGCCAGCAGGAACACGACCAGCACGGTGCGCTTCAACCGGAACCGCAGGCGCGCCATCGCGTACGCGCCGAGCACGCCCACCAGCATCGACAGCGCCACCGTGGCCAGCGCCACGATGGTGCTGTTGAGCAGCGACCGGCGGTAGACCGAGCTGACGTCGTCACCCGAGGAGGTCACGATCTGCGGTGTACCGCTCGACGCTGGGATCGTCGGGCCACCACTGCAGCGGCCGTTCCAGCAGGTCGGACGGGGCGGAGACGCTGGTGATGAGCAGCCAGACGAACGGCGCCAGGAAGACCACCGCGACGCCGAGCGCGGCCACGTGGATGAAGATCCGGTACCTCACGCCGTCGCCTCCTGCCGCAGGAGCCGCAGGTAGAGGGCGGCGAGGACCACGACCACGCTGACGATCAGGTACGCCAGCGCCGATCCGTAGCCCAGGCGCTGGTCGGAGAACGCCTGGAGGTAGGTGTAGAAGGTGAGGGTCTGGGTGCCGCTGGCCGGACCGCCCCTGGTCATGATGTAGATGATGTCGAAGACCTTGAAGGTCTCGATCGTGCGCAGCACCAGCACGACCGCGAAGCTCGGCACCAGCAGCGGCAGCGTGATCGAGACGAACGAGCGCACCGGCCCGGCGCCGTCCACCCTGGCCGCCTCGTACAGCGTCGGGTTGATCGACTGCAGGCCCGCGAGCAGCAGGAACGCCACCAGCGACGTGTTCTTCCAGACGTCGGCCAGCATCACCATGTTCAGCGCGAGGAACGGCTCGCCGAGCCACGACCGGTACTCGTCGAGGACGCCGACCTGAGTGAGCAGGGCGTTCAGCGATCCGTACTGGGAGTTCAGGATCTGCCGCCACATCGCGCCGTTGACGATCGTCGGCAGCGCCCACGGCAGGATCACCACCGCGCGGAACAGCCACCGGGCGCGCAGCGGCGCGTTGAGCAGCAGCGCCACGCCGGTGCCGAACACGATCTCCAGCCCGATCGACGTGACCGCGAAGTACGCCGTCTGGCGGGCCGCGCGCCAGAAGTTCGGGTCGCCGAGTGCTTCGGCGTAGTTGCCGAGCCCGACGAACGGCGTCTCGGTGGCGACGGGGCTGTCCACCTCGAAGAACGAGATCATCAATGTCCGCAGGACGGGGTAGACGACGACCCCGAAGACCACGAGCACGCTCGGGACGAGCAGCGCCGCGGCGAACCAGCCCTCACCGCCCCGCCGCGGGCCGGCGGCGGGGCGGGTCGGCAACTGGGCCCTGCGCAACACGCGTGGGCCCGGGCTACTTCTTGGCGAGGATGTCCGTGGCAGCTGCTGCGGCGTCGTCGAGCGCCTTCTGTGGCGGCTTCTTCCCGAGCAGCGCGTTCTGGATCTCGGCCTGGAGCGCCGCCGACACGGCGTTGTAGCTGGCCACCTGCGGCCGCAGGATCAGCTCGGCGAGCTGCTTCTTGGCCACCGGCACCGTCTGCGGCGCGACCTTCGTGACCTCGGGATCGTCGTACGACTCCGCCCACACCGGCAGCGAGCTCTTCGCGTACTTCGCCTGCTCCTCGGGGCTGGTGAGGAACGAGATGTACTTCCAGGCCGCGTCCTGGTTCTTGCTGCCGGAGGTGACCGACAGCGCCATCGACCCGTTGCACCCGGGCCGCGCGCCGCTCGGACCGGCCGGCGTCTGGAGGATCGACACCTTGCCGACGACCTTGCTCTCCTTCGGATCCTGGGAGAGCCCGTACATGTAGGTCCAGTTCAGCGCGAACGACGCGTCGCCGTTGGAGAACGTCTTCCGCACGTCCTCCTCGATGCTCTCCAGCGAGGCCGGGTTGGTGAGGCCCTCCGTGATCGAGTTCCGCATGAACTCCAGTGCGGTCACGCCGCCGCCGGTGTTGAACGCCGGCTTGCCCTGCTCGTCGAGGAACGTGCCGCCGAACGCGCCGAGGAGCTGGGTGTAGTCGCAGATCACGGCCTCGGCCTGGGACCAACTCCAGACCAGCGGGTACTTCACGCCGGCCTTCTTCACCGCTCGGGCGGCGGCGAGCACGCCGTCCCAGGTGCCCAGGGTCGATTCGTCGACCTTCGCGCGGGCGAGGTGCTCGGTGTTGGCGAAGAAGTACTTCGAGTCGAGGATCCACGGGACGCCGTAGAACTTGTCCTGGTAGACGGCGGTCTTGAGGGCACCGTCGAGCATGCCGCTCTTCCACTCGGCGGGGTACTTGCTCGTGACGTCGGTGATCATCTTCTTGTCGCCGAACTCGGGCGGCCAGATCACGTCGATCAGCACCACGTCGTAGGTGCCGGCGGGCGCCGCGGCCACGATCTTGTCGTGCAGCGCCTCGTACGCGACGAAGGTCGGGTTGACCTTGATCTTCGAGTTGGCCTTCTGGAACGACGCGGTCATCGCCTTGATGTCGTCCTCGCTGTACCCGGCCTGCTTCATGAACAGCGCGTTGATCGTGCCGGTGCCGTCGCCCTTGTCACCGTCGCCTGCGGTGACGCCGCAACCGGCCAGTGCCGCGCCCGCGCCGGTGAGCACAACCGCCCCGAGGAACTCCCGCCTGGTCCACGCGCTCGCCATGGCCGCCTCCTGGCGTATCCTTTTTGTTAAACAACTTTCCTATTGGCGGTGAGAGTTCTCCGGGCCACGGGCGTTGTCAAGAGACGGATCTCAATCCGTGACCTGGGAGCAGACCCCACCTGCCAGAATCCGCTGGGTGATCCCGCGGCAGGAGGCAGCATGACGAGCGGCGTGCAGGTGCTCCGGTCGCTGCTGACCACCGGCCCGCAGACCCGGCCCGAAGTGGCCGCGGCGGTCGGGCTCTCCAAACCGACCGTGTCGGACGCGATCCGCAGGCTAGAGGCGGCACGGCTGGTGCGCGCCACGGGCCAGCGGCATGGCGCCCGCGGACGGTCACCGGTGGCGTACGACGTCTCGCCCGAAGCCGGGTACGTACTCGCCGTCGACATCGGCGGCGCCAACCTGCGGGCCATGGCCGCCGACCTGCGGGGCACGCCGATCGCCACGTCGATGCGCGCCACCAAGCCGCTCGGCGGCGCGGCGGTGGCCGCCCAGGTGGTCGATCTGGTGTGCGAGCTGCTGGACGGTGCCGCGCTCGGCCTCAGCCGGGATCCTCTCGTTCGCCGTCTCCACCCCCGGCGTCGTCGACCCGGAGACCGCGGAGGTCAGCCTCTGCTACAACATCGGCCAGGCCGAGGCGTTCGACCTGCGATCACTGCTCGCCGCGCAGTTGCCCGTGCCGACCCTGCTCGACAACAACGTGAACTGCGCGGCCCGGGGCGAGCAGCGGCACGGACACGCGCAGGGAGTGCCGACGTTCGCCTTCATCTCCGTCGGCGCCGGCATCGGCATGGGCCTGGTGTACGAGGGCAAGGTGCTGCAGGGACGGCGCGGCGCGGCCGGCGAGATCGGCTACTTCCCGCTCGCGCTCGACCCGTTCGCCCCCGAACATCGCCGGCGCGGAGCGCTGGAGGACCAGGCGGCCGGGCCGGGTCTACTCGACGCGGCCGCACAGCGTCCTGGCTGGTCCGGGCCGCCGCCATCGTCGGTCCGGGAGCTGTTCGCGCTGGCCGCGTGCGGTGTCGAGCCCGCCGTCGCGGCGGTCGAGCGCGAGGCCGAGCTGCTGGGCATGGCGGTGGCCACGGTGTGCGCGGTGCTCGACCCGCATCTCGTCGTGCTCGGCGGCGGGATCGGCTCGAACCAGCTCCTGCTCGACGGGGTGCGCGAGACCGTCGAACCGGCTCTTCCCCACTCCGCCGCAGCTGGAGTCGAGCAAGCTCGGCCCCGAGGCCAGCCTCTACGGCGCCGCCGACATCGCCCTCGACGCGGCCCACCGCGAACTGCTGAGGCGGGCGGCGGAGACCGACGATTGAGTTGTGGACTTTCGCCGTCCGCCGACTCTCGGATTCTTGGGGGTCTTTCGCGGTGCGGACCCCCAAGAATCCGAAACTCAACGGGGAACTACGGCAGCTTCCAGTCGATCGGAGCCTCGCCCGCCGCTTCGAGGGCGGCGTTGACCCGGCTGAACGGGCGCGATCCGAAGAAGCCGTTGTGCGCCGACATGGGGCTCGGGTGCGCCGACTCGACACAGGGCACGCCGGCACCGAGCATCGGCCGGAGCGTGCGGGCGTCGCGTCCCCAGAGGATGGCCACGAGCGGCTTGTCCCTTGCGGCGAGCGCACGGATCGCCTGCTCGGTGACCTTCTCCCAGCCCTTGTCGCGGTGCGAACCGGACTGGCGCGGCGCCACGGTGAGCACCCTGTTGAGCAGCAGCACGCCGTGCTCGGTCCACGGGGTCAGGTCGCCGTTCGACGGCGCGGGATGGCCGAGGTCCTCGGTGTACTCGCGGTAGATGTTGACGAGGCTGCGCGGGATCGGCCGGGTCTCGGGCGACACCGAGAACGACAGCCCGACCGCGTGGCCCGGCGTCGGGTACGGGTCCTGGCCGACGATCAGCACCCTGACCTCGTCGAAGGGCTGCTGGAACGCACGCAGCACGTTCCCACCGGCCGGCAGGTACTGCCGCCCCTCGGCTATCTCGGTGCGCAGGAAGTCGCCCATGCCGGCGATGACGTCGGCCACCGGCTCCAGCGCGCGGGCCCAGCCCGCCTCGACGATCTCGGACAGCGGGCGGCCGGTCATCGGTCCCCCAACCGTCGCAGCTCGGTGCGGTAACGCTTGGCCGCCTCTACGTAGTGGTCCACGCCGGTACTCCACGCTCCTTCGGGCACCTCGTACCCCTCACGGATCTTCGCCGGTACGCCGAGGGCCATGCGCCTCGGCGGGACATGCATGGTGAACGGGACGACCGCGCCCGCGCCGACGACGGCACCCTCGCCGATCACCGAGCCGTTGAGCACCACCGAACCGGACGCGATCAGGCAGCCGTCGCCGATCCGCGCGCCCTCGATGTGGACGTTGTGGCCGATGATGCAGCCGGCGCCGATGATCGTCGGCTGGTCGTGACTGCAGTGCACGATCGTGCCGTCCTGGACGCTGGTGCGTTCGCCGACGGAGATCCAGCTGCTGTCGCCGCGCAGGACGGCGGTGGGCCAGAGGGAGGAGCCGGCGGCGAGCTTGACGTTGCCGATCACGACGGCGTCCGGGTGCACGTACGCATCCGGGTGGATCTCAGGTTCGAGATCGCCCAGCGCGTAGATCGGCATGGCACCGCAGCCTAGCCGAGCGCATGCGACCGCCGGCCGCCCCTCAGCCTGTGAGTACCGAGATGACGATTAGCGCCACCACGACCGCCGCACCGATCGCCGCGAACATCAGGATCGCCCGACGCCGTTCGGCCAGTTCCTTCGCGCGCCGGGCCCGGCGGATGGCCGCCTCCCTGGCACGGATCCGGGCGCCGGCGAGGCCACGGATGTCCGTGACGAGTTCCCGCTCCGTCTGCGCCAGCATCGCGGCCAGCTCGGCGGGCGGGCCACCCGGCATCGGCGCCGATGTCGTGTCCGGCACTGTGACCTGCTCCGACACCAGCCGTGCCTCGGCGGTGTTGGCGGCGCGGCCGGCGAGCATCTGCCACTCCTCGGTGCGTTCGATCTCGGCGTCCCGAGCCCTCCTCGCCTGGGTGACGGCGTCCATCTCGGCCTTCGAGGCGGCGGCCCGGCGCTTGTCGCGGCTGTGCGGGAGCTGGCCGACGTCGTACACGGCCTCGGCGTAGGCGTCCCAGAGCGGGTCCGTCATCGCCCGCCCCGCAGGCGCATCAGATCCACAGTGGACGGCGGGCCGAACGGCACCGTCGGAATCGGCGCGGACCCGAGCGTGCGGTCCCAGAACAGGCTGCGGTGCTGCTGCGCGGAGTACCGCACGAACGGCCCGCACACCGACTGGACGTCGCCCTCGGGCAGCCGCAGGAACAAGTACGCACCGACCAGCGCTGACATCTCGTACCGGAGCTGGCTGTTGAACACGTTGAGCGTGCTCCACCAGGCCAGTAGGTAGACGTGCGCGATCGGCCCCTCGCCGACCAGCCGTTGCAGCGCCTCGGCAGGGCTCAGACCGCCCGGTGTGAACTGGTCCAGGCGGGGCGCGCGGTGCAGGCCCGGCGCGATCACGTAGACCGAGCTGGGATCGCCACTGTCCTGGTCCGCCAGCCGGTCGTCGAGGCGCTCCGCTAGGTCGAGCAGGGCCCGCCCGACGTCGCGGCCGGCGTACACCGTGACGGTGTGGCCGCGCGAGCGCGCCAGCTCCGCCATCGTGGCCACCTCGGGCGTCGGCGTGCCGCTGCCGGCAAGCGCGTCGAGCATGACGAACTCCGCGCCCAGCTCCTGCTCGGCCAGCGACCAGACGGCGGCCGTGAGCGCGCCGAGTGCGTCGTCGCGGCCGTCGCCGATGATCGCGAGGGTTCGCCCGGGATCCGGCCGGCAGTTGAACGCCACCGGGTGGGGATCCACGTCGACTGGCAGCCCGAGCAGCGCGTGCCGCGCGCCGTCGTCGTGCGGGCCGGCCTCGGTGAGTACGCGGGCGAGTGACCCCGGCAGCTCGGCCGGGTTGCTCGGTCGCGAGGCGTAGAAGACGCGCGGCGGCTCCGGATCGTGCGACCGCTCCCACCACTGCGACCGGAGCCGGTCGAGCAGGGACTCGTCGGCGTAGGCGATCATCGCCCGCCGGTTGTGCGCCGGTGCGCCGTACTCGCTGTTGAGGATCGCTTCGCCGCGGAACCGCAGCTGGGCAGCCTCGGTGTTGGTGCGGCCGAGGATCGCCTCCGACTCGGACGCCTCCGTCTTGAGGCTGATCCGCCACGGGAACTGGCCGAAGATCGACTGTTCCTTGGTGGCGAGGCCCTCGATGCCCGAGAGCGTCTGGGAGGCGAGCACCAGGTGGATCCCGACCGCGCGACCGCGCCGGGCCAGCGTCTCGATGATGCGGATCGCCTCGTGCGCGAGGTCGTCCTGGCCGCCGATCAGCACCTGGAACTCGTCGATGACCACGAGCAGGCGGGGCACGCGCTCGCCTGGGTGTGCGGCCCGGTACGCCCCGAGGTGGTTCTTGCCGGCGGTACGGAACCGCTCGGCCCGCCGGCTGAACTCCGTGTTGAGGTGGCGCAGCACGGCCAGCCCGAACAGGCGGTCGCCCTCCAGGCCGAGCACCCGGACGTGCGGCATCCAGTGTGGACGGTCTGCCCGCGGGCCGAGCCGATCGAACTCCAGGCCGTCCTTGAAGTCGAGCAGGTACATCTCGACCTCGTCCGGCGGGTAGCTCGCCGCGATGCTGTGCAGCAGGACGAGCAGCAGGTTCGACTTACCCTGCCCGGACGCTCCGCCGACCAGCACGTTCGGCAGCGCTGGGTCCGCACCGCGCAGATCCACGGTGACCCGGTCGAAGCCGGAGGTACCAACCACGGCGGTCATGCCCTCGGTGGCGTCCCTGGTCCAGGTCGCCTCGGCGGGCGGCAGCAGGTCGGCGAAGTCCACGGACGGCGCGGCGCCACGGTCGGCACGGTCGGCAACCTGGCTCGCGACGGACGAGATCAGCGCGCGCGGCGGGGCAGGGTCAGGATGCACGGTCACGCCGGGCAGCGCGGACACCGTGACCGCACCGGCCCTCCCCGTGATCGTCGTAGCGTGTTCCAGCAGCGTGGTGGGGTCGACGTCGCTGCTGCCCCGCGCCTGCGGATCGTGGTGGATCAGCAACGACACGCCGCGCTCGGGGCCACCATCGGCGATCCGCACCAGCTCGTCCTGGACCGTGCTGTCCACGCCGGTCGGGTAGTCGAGCACGACGACCAGCCGGTACGGCTCGGGCTGCACGCCGGTCGCGGTGACCAGGCTGCCCAGGTCCGGGACGCTGTGCGCGCCGACCAGCTCGGCCACCCGCGCCACCGCCGCCCGCAGGTGGTGCAGCCGCTTCGAGAACTCGGCAGCGATCGTCACCGGCTCGCCGAAGATGTCGGTCGAGGCGCGGCGGAGGCCGGCGAACGGGCTGAACACGCCACGGATGCGTGGATCGAAGACGACGATCTCCAGCCGGCCGGCCGGCGCCGTCGCCAGCGCGCGCAGGACCAGCGAGATCAGGATGTCGGTCGGCCAGCTGCCGTCGCCGTCACCGCGACGTTGCCGACGTCGAGCAGCGGCACCAGCGCGGGCAGGTCCTCCAGGCGTTCGCCGTCCGGCGCGATGCCCGGCACGCTCAACGACCCGAGCCGCAGGTGCCGCACCGAGCCGCCGGCCAGCCAGTCGGGCGACCGCCACTCGGCGGCGTCCCACAGCGCCGACGCCGGGCCGGGCGCGAGGCGAGCCGCGCGGTCGAGGAGAACCCGCCGCACGCGGTCGAACGTCTCACCGACCTCCGCGTCGGCAGCCGTCAGCTCGCGGTGGCTGCGCCGGGCGGCGTCACGTTCGGCAAGGTGGAACGCCTGGCCGGCGGCGTTGCGGGCAGCGTGCGCTCCTGCCGCGAGCGCACGGGCGGTGCCGATCAGCCGGACGTACGTCGAGCGCAGGCGCTGCTCCTCCGCCGCCGTGGCGAGAGGATCGGGCTGCGGATCAGTAGTCGCGGGGTCCGGCCCCGACGGCCGAGCCTTCACAAGTGGTCGCCAATCTCCTTGCCGCGACGGCCTGCCTGCGTCAATGCGCCGGACGCCGCGATGCACGCCTGCGCCGCGCTCTCGTACGCCTGGATCATCTCCGCGTACCGGGCCTGCTGGCTGGTGCCGTGGATCTGCGCCCGCGTCGCCGCGACGGCCCCCTCCAGCCGGCGCCGTAGCTGGTCCAGCGCGGCAGCCATCGAGGCAGCGTCCTTGGCGACGCTGGTCATCTGACTCTTCAGCTTCAACAGTTCTGACGACGCCATGGTTACTAAGCCTACGGCCTCGACGATTACCGGCCGGTCAGGGCGCGGAGCGCGGCGCGCATCCGCTCGACCTCCTGCGCGTCGAGGTTGGCCTGGCGGTCGATCTCCAGCTCGCCGAGGCGGCGATCGGTGTCGGTCTCGTCGACCGCGACGTGGATCATTCCTTCCTCGTCGTAGCTGATCAGGATGTCGACGGCGACCGACTCGCGGTGCGGCTCCAGCGCGATGCGGGCCACGCCGACGACCGTGACGTACTCCAGGTCGACGTCGTCACCCTCGGTCACCACGAGCAGGATCTCGCGCTGGTTCTCCGCGACCGTGCGGTACGTGCGGCGGCCGGTGCACGGGATCGGGCTGTTGCGAGGGATCAGGATCGTGTTGACCTGCTCCCCGTTCTGGGGCGAGCGGGCGGCCACGCCGACGCTCTGCGACGTGACGTCGTGGATCTCGACCGGCCGGCGCACCAGGTTCGGCGGCTTCGTGCCGCGCTGCTGCACGATCGTGTCGGCCGCGAGCGCCGCACCCAGCGCCACCGCCTCGTCCGGATGGACCGACCGGTCGGCGCGCACGCCCGTGAGCCGCTCCAGCATCGCCGGCACCATCGGCATCCGTGTCGACCCGCCGACCAGCACCGACGCCGTGAGGCCTTCGACGTTGTCGAGCACGTCCACGACCAGATCCTCGGTGCGCCGCAGCAACGACCGCGTCATCGCCTCGAACGTCGGCCGGGTCACCTCCACGCGGTACTCGCCGGCCACGGTGACCACCGCCTCCGGCAACGTGCTGAGCCGGCGTTTCGCCTGCTCACACTGGTCGCGCAGCTCCGCTTCGAGCAGGTCGCCGTCGAGTAGGTTCGGCCCGCCCGCCGCCTTCACGGCCCTGTTGACGTGGACCATGAGCGCGTTGTCGAAGTCGAACCCGCCGAGGTTCCGGTCGCCGGCCGTGGCCAGCACCTCGCAGACGTCACCGGCGATCCGCACCGCCGTGACGTCGAGCGTGCCGCCGCCGAGGTCGTAGACCAGCAGGGTCTCGTCGCGGCCGGCACCGTACCCGAACGCGAGCGCAGCGGCGGTGGGTTCGTTGAGTACCCGCAGCACGTCGAGGCCGGCGATCCGGCCGGCGTCGGCGGTGGCGCGGCGGCGCGCGTCGTCGAAGTACGCGGGGACGGTGATCACCGCCTCGCTGCACGGCTGGCCCAGCGCGGCGGAGGCGTCGTCGGCGAGCCGGCGCAGGATCAGCGCCGATATCTGCTCCGCCGTGTACGCCGTGCCCGCGGCCGTCTCGAACCGCCAGGCCGGATCCCCGATGTGCCGCTTGACGAACTCCACGCACTCCTGCGGCGCCACCGTGGCCGCGCGCCGCGCCGCCAGCCCGACGCACGGGTGCTCGCCGTCGAAGTACACGACCGACGGGGTCGTCGGATCACCGTCCGCGTTCGGCAGGATGACCGGCCGCCCGGCGAGGTCGACCGCGGCCACGGCCGAGTACGTCGTGCCCAGGTCGATCCCGACCGCCACCATCGCGGCCCTACCGCGGATCCGGCTCGCCCGGGCCGCGCCCGCGGCGGCGCGGCACGATGTTCTCGATGACCTGCGCGTTGCGCCGGTACACCGGCTCGAAGCACGTCATGACCAGCACCGCCCCGAAAGCCACGACGGCGACGGCCGTAAGACCGACCAGCCCGGTCGTCGCCTGCGTGGAGGCTCCGTCGCCCAGCAGGCCCGGTGCACAGCACAGCAACGCCGTGACGATCAGTGCGGTGCCGAGCGGGTAGCGGTAGTTGCGGCGCAGTGCCATGGCGGAGAGGCGCCGCTGGCGGGCGTCCCGGCACCGCTTCTTGTGCCGGCGCAGCTCGTCGTTGACCATCGGATCCGGCGCCTGCACGGACAACCCGCGGTTGCTCAGCGAGTCCACGTGGGACGCCTGCGCGAGCGACGCGATGATCAGCTGGCCGTTCGGCAACTCGTGCTGAGCCGCCGTGGCCCGGTCGGCGAGCGCCTGGGCGAGGATGTTCCGCGCCTCGCCGTCGTCGGGGTTGGCCTGGTAGATCTGCTCCGCCTCGGCGATCGCCGCGTCCAGGCGGCGCTGCTTCGTGAGCGAGTGAACCACCGCCCCGCGGTACCGCACGTTGCGCGGTTCGAGCCCGGCGGCGGCCCGGTACGCGTGGAGAGCCCGGTCGTACTCGCTGGCCGCGGTGAAGATGTCGCCCCGCTTGACGTGCAGCGACGCGTTCTCGGGCTCCAGGCTGATCGCACGCTCGATGGCGTTCACGGCGTCCCGGGTCTCTCCGGCGCCCGCCGACGCCGACGCCAGCACCGACCAGGCGTAGGGGTTGTCGGGATCCGCCTCGACCGCGTGGCGCGCGGAGAACGTGGCGACCTCGTGATGCCCGGCCTCCATCTGCTGGACCGCGCGGACGAGCCAGCTCGTCTCGGCCGGCTGGTTCTGGTGTGGCCGGCTCTGGTGCTGGGCGTCGTAGCTGCGGCGACGGGCCGGATCAAGGAGCGTCCGCTCGGCCTCGTCGAGGAGCTGCATGCGGCGTTCGGCCTCGTGCCGGACCTCCAACTCGGGGGACGAGGTACGGCGCCGCCACGCGCGACGCTGCTCGGTGACCGCGGACCGGATCGCCTCTTCGGTGGCACCAGGATTCAGCCCGAGCACCTCGTACAGCCCGGCACCGCCGGCACCTGGGCCGTGGCCTGCCACCGCGTCCTCCGCTGTCCGTCCGGCGTCGTGACCGCGACTATATCGGCGCGCGCCTGCTCACCTGCGGCGGACGCTCTTACTTGCGGCGGTCGAGGAACGCGGTCATTCGCGCGTGCTTCTCGTCATCCTCGAACAGGATCGCCTGGCTCAGCAGCTCCAGCTGCGGATGCGCCGCCTCGGGGGCATCCACCGCCGCCTTGGTGAGCCGGAGCGCGAGCTGGCTGCCCTTGCTCACCTCGTCGAGCATCGCGTGCGCCGCGTCGAGCAGCTCCTCGGGCGGCGCCACTTTGGACACCAGCCGCACGGCGAGCGCCTCGTCGGCGGGCAGGCGTCGCCCGGTGAACAGCAGCTCCTTCGCCAGCCCCTCGCCGACCAGCCTGGGCAGCCGGTAGGTGGCGCCGGCGCCGGCCAGGATGCCGAGCCGCACCTCGGGCTGGCCGAAGTACGCGCGGTCGGTACAGATGCGCAGGTCGCAGGCGTACGCCAGCTCTGCGCCGCCACCGAGCGCGGGGCCATCGACGGCCGCGAGAGTGGGCAGGGGCAGCGCGAGGATCCGGGCGAAGATGCCCTGGTTGATCGCGGCGAGCGCCTCGACCCGGCCGCGTTCGCGCAGCTGGGCGATGTCGGCACCACCCGCGAAGACCCCGTCGGCCCCGCCGGTGAGCAGCAGCAGCCGCGGTGCCCGTTCGAGTTCGGCGCAGAGCGCGTGCAGCTCGTCGACCATCCAGCCGTCGATCGCGTTCCGCCGCTCCGGCCGGTTGAGCGTCACGACGAGCCGGTCCGGACGCTCCTCCACGGTCAGGGAAGAGAACCCGCGCGCCCAGTCCGGAACCACTCATACCTCCTGGCGTTGCCCGTCGATCCAACGGTAGAAGCCGTGACCGCTCTTCTTGCCCAACTCGCCCGCAGCCACCTTCTGCACGAGCAACTGCGGCGGGGCGAAGCGGTCACCGTACGCGGCCTGAAGCGTCCGTGCGATGTCGAGCCGCACATCGAGCCCGACGATGTCCGTCAGCTCAAGCGGTCCGACCGGATGCCTGTAGCCCAGCACCATCGCCTTGTCGATGTCGGCCGGGGACGCGACACCGTCGGCGACCATGCGGATCGCCTCCAGCCCGAGCATCACGCCGAGCCGGGAGGTCGCGAAACCGGGCGCGTCCCGCACGACGACCGGATCCTTGCCGAGCGCGGCGACGACACCGAGCACGTCAGCGACGGTCTGGTCGGCGGTGCGCGGCCCGACCACCACCTCGACCAGCGCCATCGCCCAGACGGGGTTGAAGAAGTGCAGGCCGACGAACCGGTCGGGCGCGCGGAGGTCACGCGCCAGCTCGGCGATCGCGATGCTGCTGGTGTTGGTGGCGAGCAGGACCGGCTCGCGCGCCTCGGCGGCGGCCAGCACGTCACGCTTGAGGTCGAGCCGCTCCGGAACGGCTTCGACGATGAGGTCGGCGCCGAGCTCGACCTGGTCCAGCGAGCGGACGACGGTGAAACGGGCCCACGCGTCGGCGACCGCCTCGGCGGTGAGCTTGCCGCGCTCGACGGCGGAGTCCCAGAGCTGGCCGAGACGTGCGACGACCTGCTCGCTGCGCTCGGCGTCGACCTCGACGACCTGGACGGTGTAGCCGGCAGTGGTGGCGGTGTAGGCGATGCCGAGGCCCATCGTGCCGCCGCCGACAACCACCATTCGTCGCACGCCCATGCTCACTCTCCGCTCATCGCCGACCGGTCACAGCGGGTCACGTCATGACACAGATAGGACAATACTGCAGAAGAGTGTCACATCACCGCCCCTGCGCGGAAGTTCGGGCGCGCGTTGGGACCGCGACTTCACATGCGACGAGGGGCACGGTCCGCCCGTGGCCGAGCCACGAACCAACCGCGCCCCTCGGGCGCAGAGCGGAGCCCGGGACGGCCCCGCCTGTACTTACTCGCCGGTGCGCTGCTGGGGGATGCCTGCCAGCAGGGCGCGGACCTCGGACTCGCGGTAGCGACGGTGCCCACCGAGAGTGCGAATCGCGCTGAGCTTGCCAGCCTTCGCCCACCGGGTGACGGTCTTGGGGTCGACACGGAACATCGTCGCGACCTCAGCCGGCGTAAGCAGAGGCTCCGACTCAGGAGTGCGGGTAGCCATGGTGACTCCAATCAGCGTGCGGTTACGGCGAATGCCGCATTGACCTTCATGCTCCCCGGTGTCCGCCTTGTCTGACATGGGCCGAAAGGATGAACCTCGATGACTAACCGGCGGAAATTGACACTCTGTGTTCGTACGCCGTAACTGCTTGTCTATCTCCAGGGCGTCTTTTTACAGGACGTAACGAGATGATGTCGTCCACAACGCGGGACGGGCGAGTCCGTCGGCACGGCGCCCGAAGCCGCCGCATTATGGTCGGGGTACACGGTCGGCAATACCCCGCCGGACCAGCCAGGACACGGCCCCACAAGGGCACGGTCACCAATAGCCCACGTGGGAGTCATGTGATGAGCGTCTTCACCGCCGACACCGGCCATGAGCAGGTGGTCTTCTGCTCCGACCAGGCCACGGGCCTGCGGGCCATCATCGCGATCTACTCGACCGCCCTCGGGCCGGCCCTCGGCGGCACCCGCTTCTACCCCTACGCCACCGAGGCCGACGCCATCCACGACGCCCTCGACCTCAGCAAGGGCATGGCGTACAAGAACGCGCTCGCCGGCCTCGACCACGGCGGCGGCAAGGCCGTCATCTGGGGCGACCCGAACACCGACAAGACCGAGGCGCTGCTCCGCGCGTACGGCCGCTTCGTCCAGTCGCTGAACGGCCGCTACTACACCGCCTGCGACGTCGGCACGTACGTCGCCGACATGGACATCGTCGCCCGCGAGTGCCGTTTCGTCACCGGCCGCTCGCCCGAGCACGGCGGCGCCGGCGACTCCAGCGTCCTCACCGCGTACGGCGTCTTCCAGGGCATGCGGGCCGCCGCGCAGCACCGCTGGGGCGTCTCCAGCCTGGCCGGGCGGCGCGTCGGCATCGCGGGCGTCGGCAAGGTCGGCAAGCACCTCGTGGAGCATCTGATCGAGGACGGGGCTTCGGTCGTCGTCGCCGACGTCAACCGCGCCGCAGTACAGGCCGTCCAGGACCGGTTCCCGCAGGTCGAGGCCGTCGCCACGGACACACTCGTGACCACACCGATGGACGTCTACGCCCCGAGCGCGCTCGGCGGCGCCCTCGACGATGAGACCGTGCCGGTGCTCCAGGCCGAGATCGTCTGCGGCGCGGCCAACAACCAGCTCGCGCACGCGGGCATCGACAAGGTCCTCGCCGACCGCGGCATCCTCTACGCGCCCGACTACGTGGTGAACGCCGGCGGCGTGATCCAGGTGGCCGACGAGATCGAGGGATTCGTGTTCGAGCGGGCCAAGCACCGCGCCGCGAAGATCTACGACACGACGCTGGAGATCCTGCGCCTCGGCGATACCGAGGGAGTCACCCCCGCCGTCGCCGCGGACCGCCTCGCCGAGCGCCGCATGGCCGACGTGGGAAGGCTGCGGGCGATCCACCTGCCGCGCTGAGCGTTTCCGGATCCTGGTGCTGTGCAGGCAGGTCAGCGACGCGAGTGTGACGCGATACTCTGGGGCGAGATGCCGAAGCGTGGTCCGGGACGGTACGGTGTTAGGTACGAGAGATGCCATTCATCGGGGCCACTCGCGCAGAGGCCCCGTCACACCTGTGCGAGGGGGTCGAGCCAATGGGGCGCGGCCGTGCCAAGGCCAAGCAGACGAAGGTCGCTCGCGAGCTCAAGTACAGCTCGCCAAGCACCGACCTCGACGCTCTTCAGCGTGAACTCGCCGGACCGTCGGGCTCGACGCGTTCGTCGGTCTCTGACGACGACCACGAGGCGGACGACGAGTACGACGAGGACGAGTACGACGACTGGGCGCCGCGCGGCCGTTGAAGCGGCTCCGTAGGTGAACCGGCACCCTTGACGTAATCCGGCCGGCAGCGCGACAGCGCGGCCGGCCGGATCGTCGTCTTCGCGTGTCCCGGGAACCACCCTCCACCAGCGTGTCCCGGGGAACCACCCTCCACCAGCGTGTCCCGGGAACCACCCTCCATCGGGTGTAGAAACGGACTTGCGGGGAACCCGTGCCTATACCGGGCACGCATGCCCCGATTTGCACCGCAAGTCCGATTCGCACAAGTGGGCCGCAGATGCCAGTGGCCGCCGCCCCGAACAGGGACGGCGGCCACTCGGGCGTAAGAGCTAACGCGTGGCGTACGCGCCCACGAGCCGCGCCTCGGCGGACCCGCGGACGATCTCGCCGACCACCCAGGCCGGCACGTGCCGGGCGGTGAGCAGGGCCAGTGCACGGTCGGCGTCTTCCTTGCCGACGATGGCGACCATGCCGACGCCCATGTTGAACGTGCGCTCCATCTCGTGCTGCTCGATGCGGCCGCGCGCCGAGACGAGGTCGAAGATGGGCTGCGGCGCCCAGCTGGAACGGTCGATGACGGCGTCGAGTGAGGCGGGCAGGATGCGGGCGACGTTGCCTGCCAGCCCACCGCCGGTGATGTGTGAGAACGCGTGGACGTCGGTCTCGTCCTTGAGGGCCAGGCAGTCCTTGGCGTAGATCCGCGTCGGGGTGAGCAGCTCCTCGCCGAGGCTGCGCTGGTTGCCCAGCTCGTCGACGACGGCGTCGAGGCGCATACGACCGGCACCGAGCAGCACGTGCCGGACCAGGGAGTATCCGTTGGAGTGCAGCCCGGACGAGCCGAGCGCGATGAGCACGTCGCCGTCCCGGATCTTCTCGGACCCGAGCAGCTCGTCGGCCTCGACCACGCCCACGCCGGTGGCGGCCATGTCGTACTCGTCGCGACCGAGCAGGCCGGGGTGTTCCGCGGTCTCGCCACCGATGAGGGAGCAGCCCGCCCAGCGGCAACCGTCGGCGATGCCGCCGACGATGTCCGCGATCTTCTCCGGCACGACCTGGCCGAACGCCACGTAGTCCTGGAGGAACAGCGGCTCGGCGCCGCAGACGACGAGGTCGTCCACGACCATGGCGACGAGGTCGACGCCGACCGTGTCGTGGATGTCCATCATCTGCGCGATGGCGAGCTTGGTGCCGACGCCGTCGGTGGACGACGCGAGTAGCGGCTTGCGGTACTTGGTCGTATCTAGCGCGAACAGCCCGGCGAAACCGCCGATGTTGCCGACGACCTCCGGACGGAAGGTCTTCTTGACCTTCGCCTTGATCATCTCGACAGCGCGGTCGCCCGCCTCGATGTCCACGCCCGCCTCCGCGTACGTGGAGCCCGGTGTAGCGAGGTTCTTCACTACTGCTCCCATCAGGGTCGGCGCAGTGCGTCTTCTCCGCCAGGACTGGCGGCGAGCTGGCGGACTGCGGAACCCGGCTTTACCCGGTCGATTCCCCGTTCGATCCCCTCCAGCACGTGCTTGCCGATGAGGTCATCAGCAGGCAGTGCGATCGGGTATTCGCCGTCGAAGCAGGCTCGGCAGAGCCGCGACTTCGGCTGTTCGGTGGCGGCGATGAGCCCGTCCAGCGAAACGTACCCCAGTGAGTCGGCGCCGATCGAGGCCCGGATGCCATCCGTGTCCAGACCGTTCGCGATCAGCTCGGCGCGGCTCGCGAAGTCGATGCCGTAAAAGCAGGGCCACTTCACCGGCGGCGACGAGATGCGGACGTGCACCTCGAGCGCGCCGGCCTCGCGCAGCATGCGGATCAGCGCGCGCTGGGTGTTGCCTCTGACGATCGAGTCATCGACGACTACCAGGCGCTTCCCGCGGATCACGTCCCGGAGCGGATTGAGCTTGAGTCGGATGCCGAGCTGGCGGATCGTCTGCGACGGCTGGATGAACGTGCGGCCGACGTAGGAGTTCTTGACGAGGCCGAGCCCGTACGGAATGCCGCTCTCTTGGGCGTAGCCGACCGCGGCCGGTGTGCCGGACTCCGGTACCGGGATGACCAGATCGGCCTCGACGGGGTGCTCCTTCGCCAGCGCCCGGCCGACCTTCACCCGCGCCGCGTGGACGCTGCGGCCGGAGATGGTCGTGTCGGGGCGGGCGAGGTAGACGTACTCGAAGATGCAGCCCTTCGGCTCCGGCGGCGCGAACCGCTCGGAGCGCAGGCCATGTTCGTCGATCGCGATCAGCTCGCCGGGCTCGACCTCGCGCACGACGCTGGCACCGACGATGTCCAGCGCCGCCGTCTCGCTCGCGACCACCCAGCCGTGCTCCAGCCGGCCGAGTACCAGCGGACGGACGCCCTGGGCGTCACGGGCGGCGTAGAGGGTGTGCTCGTCCATGAAGACGAAGCTGAATGCGCCACGCAGTGTCGGCAGCACCCGCAGGGCCGCCGCCTCGACGGACAGGTCGGGGTGGGCGGCGAGCAGCGTGGTGACGAGCGAGGTGTCGTTGGTGGCCGCCATCCGGTCGGCGGCGATCCCGAGGGCGGCGACCTCGCGGGCAAGCTCGGCGGTGTTCACCAGGTTGCCGTTGTGCGCGAGCGCCACCGTGGTGCCGGTCGGCGTGGAGCGCAGTGTCGGCTGGGCGTTCTCCCAGGTGGAGCCACCGGTGGTGGAGTAACGAGCGTGGCCGATCGCGACGTGGCCGCGTAGCGACGCCAGGGTCGACTCGTCGAAGACCTGTGACACCAGGCCCAGTTCCTTGTAGACCACCACGCCGGATCCGTCGCTGACCGCCATGCCCGCGGCCTCCTGGCCACGGTGCTGCAGTGCGTACAGACCGAAGTAGGTCAGCTTGGCGACTTCCTCGCCAGGGGCCCACACACCAAAGACCCCGCAGGCATCCTGCGGGCCTTGGTCGTGGGGATCGAGTTCGTGCGTAAGTTTGCCGTCGCCTCTGGGCACGCCACGATTCTAGTTGACGGAGAGGTGTGCTCATCACCAGCAATTTGGCTGATGGTGATAGTGCAATCACGATGCGCAATCGGGCCTTTCGCCAGGACGCTCGATTGTGGTTCACTTTCCAGCGTGACTGCGACCGTGACCTCCGCTCCGCTCCCGGCGTCTGCCGTGGCGCGCTGCGCGTGTTGGTCCGGACGGCGCGGGCACCTTTTCGACCAGTGTTGTCGGTGACGACCCGCCGCCCTGCCCGTCCCTGGTGATCCACCGGGGCGGGCGAAGCTTCGTCACCCCTTAGGACAACCAGTCATGCTCAGCCATATCGAGCCGTACCTGCTCATGCCGTCGGCGCTCACCCCCACCGCGCTGCTGGAGCGCGCCGACCAGATCGCAGCGGCTGTGACCATTAACACGCTCGCCGGCCCCGTGCGGGTGCGGCACACGCCGCTCTATGACGCCTGGCTGCTGCCGTGGGAGCAGGACGCGGTGACGTCACTGCACGCCCACGACGGTTCCTACGGTGCGTACGTCGCGCTGAGCGGGACGTTCCGCGAGACGATCGCGTCGGAGTCCGGGATCGTCGAGCGGGTGGTCCTGGCCGGCGAGAAGGTCGCGTTCCGGCCCGGCTACACGCACAGCCTCGACGACCAGCGCGCCGGCGGTGTCGCTGCACCTCTTCTCCCCGCCGCGCCCCGTCCGGCCCGTGCGCAGTTACCCCTGTGCCCCCGCCCCGGCATCTCGCTAACTCTTTAAGGCGCCGGTGCGGTAGCCGTGTCCAGGCGGCGTCCGGCAAGGCGGAGGCCCGCCCGGAATACGTTCTTGGTATCCGGGCGGGCCGACAACGCAGTCCGGTCGTCGTCTGGGCGCGGCTAACGCTTGTGCCAGTCGTACCATTGGGGAGTGTCACCCCAGTGGCGGAAGCCCGCCTCGGGGGCGGCCGATGCCGCCTCGCCCGTTGCCCGGGCACGGGTCTGGAGAAGCGTTTCCAATCCGTCCCTCGCCGCAGCGAGGCGATCAGGCAACCGCTCCAAGTGTTCGAGCATGCTCCACCACCCCTTCCAGGAGGCTGATCCGGCTGTTCTGGCAGTGCCGCGTGCGGGTGATGTCGAACCGGCCCTGTTCGAAGTACCGGTTGGCAGGTTGTGCACCACCGCAGAAGGCGAAGTACGGGCAGGTCGTGCGGCAGGCGTCGAGGCCGGCGCGGTACTCGATGACCCAGGGCTGGCTCGCCGCGCGGGCCACGAGCGAGGCGAGGTCGGTGTCCATGACGTTGCCGACCGCGAACGCGCCGTGACGCTCGTCGGAGAAGCCCGCGAGTTCCGGGGAGATGAACGTGACGTCGCCGCGGTGGTCGATGGTGGGGAACGGGTCGATCTCGTCCGGGAGGAATGCCCGCCCGTCGAGGTCGGCGGCGACGAAGCCGAGGGCCCGCTCGATCTCGCGCACCTTCACGACTGGATCCTCGGCCCAGGCTTCTGTGAGCGCGGCCCAGAAGTCAGCGACGCGCGCCGGATCGTGCCCGTTGGAGCGAGTGTTGACGCCCTCCTGCTCCTCGATGTTGACACCGAGGACGGCGCAGCCGAGGTCAGCGAAGAACGCGTACAGCTCGGCGGCGGCAGCGGGGTCGGGATCGGACACGACCGCGATCGCGGAGAACTCCAGCTCGTGCTGCCGCAGCGACTCGATGCCGCGCATGATCGCCGTGAAGGCAGGCTTGCCACCCCGGTCGACACGGGCCTGGTTGCGCGGAGCCGGCCCGTCGATGCTGATGCCGACACGGACGTCGTGGGCGGCGAACAGGTCGCACCAGGCGTCGTCGACGAGCGTGGCGTTGGTCTGGACGTGATGTCGCACGCCGCTGAACGGTGCCATCAGCGCCGACAACAGCGGGCGGCCCGCGGCAAGGGGTTCACCGCCGTGCCAGATCACGTCGAACGGCGCCTGCTCCGCCCAGCCGTTGACCGTGCCGGCGACGGAGGCCGCCACGTCGACGGACATGCGCTGGTCGACCCGCCTAAACGGCAGATAACAGTACGAACAGTCAAGATTGCACAGCGTCGTGGGCTGTAACACGACAGCAGAAGGCACCGTGGCCAGCGTGGAGAAAGCGGAGCTGCGGTGCCCATTGGTACTTCCCCGAACAGTGACCACGTGGGCCTCCTGCAGCCACGAGACATGGGCATCCTCGTGACACCGCGAGGGTACTAGTGTGCAGCAATCGTGACAATCATTCACGATCAAGGCTTACCGTCAGTATCGGGCAGTTAACGGATGAGTGGCAGGTAATCCGCCAGGTCAGAGCGGGTACCGCTGGCGCTGACCCGGCCGTCGGCGACCGCCTCGTCCCACGGGAGCCGGCCCGACGCGAGCAGGATCCAGGTGACCGAATCCGTCTCGACGACGTTCGGCGGGGTGCCACGGGTGTGCCGGGGACCCTCGATGCACTGCACCGCACCGTACGGAGGCACCCTCACCTCGACCGACCTGCCCGGATATCGCTTCGCCAAAGCGGAGAGAAGGTGCCGGGTGGCCTGCCTACGAGCGGCCGGACCCGGCGTCTCCCCAGCGTCGAGCGCCATCAGCGCCGCCTCCACCGATCCTGGATCTTCAACCACACGCGCCACGTCTGAAGCGTAACGACCGTCCAGTACGTGATGTCCGAGTAGGCGCGTTGCCAGTCGAAAAGGCATAGTGTCCGACGGACCAGCTTTATGGCTGCGGAGGTCGTCGTGCTAAGGAGACCTGTGGACGGGCGCGTTACCGCCCAGCGGGTAGGTGCGCTGATTGCGGCGTGCCTCGCCGGAGGCGTCGCGACACTCGCGCTGGCGCCGCCTGCCTACGCCGAGGACGCCGACCTGCGGCTGGAGATCCGCAGCGGCCAACTCGACCTGAAGACCGACGGCGATGCCCAGGTGCTCAGGCTGGCCGTCATCAACGACGGTCCCAGCCCGGTCAGCGCTGCCGTCGCCAACGTCCAGGCACCGCTCGGCGGGCGCGGCGTCACGATCGGCAACACCTCACACTCCTGTACCCCGGTGAACGGGCCGTCGGCCATCACCTGCCAGCTCGGCGCGATGAACCCCGGCCAGACCATCGACGTGACTATCGAGCTCAAGCCGCCGGGCGAGGGCGCCGTGCAGCCGGGCGAGAACGTCAACGAGAACGGCAACGCCTGGGTCACCAACCCGGCCGGCGGCGACCCGAATAACGGCAACGACGGCGGCCAGTTCACCGCGACCCTCGCTGCCGGCGAGCAGCAGGGCGGCGAGGTCAACGAGGTGTCCGGGCAGGTCGCCGACGGTGACAGCGGCGCACCGCTCGAAGGCGCCACCGTCGAGGTCACGGACAGCACCGGCCGCACGGGCAGCACCACCACGGACGGCGACGGCCGCTTCAAGTACCTTGCCGAACCGCCGCTGCAGGCCGGGCGGATCACCGTCAAGGCGACCAAGGCCGGCTACGAGACCACGCGCACGACGGTCGATGCCGAGGGCGGCAGCGTCAACGACGTCCAGCTCGCGGTGAGCAAGGCCGAAGCGGTCCCGCCGCCGACGCCCACGGCGGCGCCAACCACCGCCCCACCCTCGCAGGCACCGGCCGCTGCGGCGGACGACGACGACTCGTCCTCGCTGCTGGTCGTGATCCTCATCAGCGCCATCGCCACCACGATCCTGGCCGGCGCCGCACTCTGGATCGGCCTGCGCCGCAACCGTGACAACGAGCCTGCGTACGTCGGCGACATGGGGTTCCAGTCGCCCGTCCGGCCGGTCAATCTCGATGCCCCGACCGTGCAGCTCCGGCTCCCGGACGTCGGCGGTGGTACCCGGGTCATGCCCACGCTGGGCAGCCCTGAGGCCGACGCCACCCAGCAGATCCCCGTGCCCGACAACACGCAGCTCGGATATCCGCCGGCCGGCACGCCGATCGCGTACGACCAGACAGCCCCGTTCGGACCACCGCCGACTAGCTCTCGCCGCAGGCTGGCGCGGGGTCGGATCCGACAGCCATGTTCTTCCCGCCGCCGGGTGCCGCGCCCTTCTCCGACCCTCGCCGCCCGCTGCCGCGCCCGTCTCACCCGGGTGCCGGGCCCTTCTCGCCGCCGGCCGGCGCGGTCCCCGAACCGACCGCCATGTTCTCCCCGCCACCGGGTGCCGCGCCCGTCTCCCCGGGCGCCGGGCCCTTCTCGCCGCCGGCCGGCGCGGTCCCCGAACCGACCGCCATGTTCTCCCCGCCACCGGGTGCCGCGCCCGTCTCGCCGGGTGCCAGGCCCTTCTCGCCGCCAGCCTCGGCGCCTGACCTGTATGCGCCACTCCCCGATCTGCCTCGACGCGACCCGACGCCACGCGACGAACCGCAGTTCCCCGACCCACCGCTGGCGCGGCCGTTCGTCCCGCCGCACAACGCTGACCGCCGGCCGGGTGGGCCACGGCACTCCGACCCGCTGCCCAGGCCCCCGCGGCACTCTGACCCGCTGCCCAGCCCTCCGCGGCACGCCGACCCGCTATCCGGCCCTCCGCGGCACGCCGACCCGGTACCGAGCCAGCCCTCGGCGGCCAGCCCGTCGGCGTCGCCCGAGCCACCGCAAGACCTGGCTGCGAAGTACCGGGGCCCGTCTGATCCGACTCCGACGAGCAGCACGGTCCTGCGGTTCACGCAGACTCCGCCGCCCGCACCGACGGCACAGCCCGGGCCGAGCCCGCTGTCCACCCAGGACAGCGCGCGCCCGCCGATCACCGCACTACAGACTCCGCTGACGAGCGGCGCGATCCCTCGGCTGGGCGAAGGCAAGGACGACGAGGAGCAGCGCTGATCTCGCCGGCGGGATCGCGCGAGCCTGACTCCGCTGGCGCACGCCGCCGGGGAAAACGGACTGTCGGGGCAGTGGTCCTGAAACCGGGCGCAGGATGCCGCCATTTCCCCGACAGTTGCCAGGGCCGCGGCGCTCGCTAGCCGCTCTCACCAGGCACCACCAGGTGTCCATATTGGATTAGTCGGGGAAGTAACGCTACGATCCGCGGCGTAAGGTTACCTTCCCCGACTAGTCGACAATGGACGGTCTCCTCGACGCCAGCGGCCGGTACAGCACTCATGCCACGCATCCGTCAGGGACGAAACCCAACTCTCGGGCTTCAAGTCACCGGCATTGAGCCTGGCCTCACGATCCCACCGGTCGCATCAGACGAGCGCCGCCGCCGAGTGGAAGATGCCGCCACGCAGCAGCGGTACGACGTCGCTGCTGTCGACCTCGACGGCCACTTCGACGTCCTGCGGGAACCCGCCGCTGATCAGCTCGCGCCCGGAGCCGCACCCGCGCACGGCCGCCGCGAGGTCCGGCACGCCGTCAAGCACGGCGACAGCGATGGCCGCCTCCACCGACAAGCCACCAGCGGCGGCGGCGAGTCCGTCCAGGATCAGGGCTGCGCCGAGCAGATCCTCCAGCGCTGGTCGTAGCGACGCGTCCCGCCAGCGCTCACCGGCAGCAACGACGCCGATCGGCCGGTCGGTGGTGCCGTAGCCCTCGTCGACGAGCCAGCGCGACACCGCCCGCGCGTTACGCAGGCACCCCGCGACGACCGCGGCGCCGGTCGACGATGCGGCGGCGCAGATCGTGGATCCGTTCGGCGACGGAAGCACCAGATCAGGCACCACCGGGGCCGTACCGAAGCGCCGCGGCCGAGAGCGACCACGGGTGTTCGGAGGTCGCCGCCCGCCGGCCGGAGGCGACGACGGCGCCGACCCTGGCGCCGTACGCACGCGCGTCCTCGCCGCGCCACGGGAACGGGTGGACCCGCATGCCGCGCTCGACGGCGACGCTGGTGGCGGTGCTGAACGACAGCACGTCCACGACGACGAGGATCGCGCACGCCTCGGCGAGCAGCCCGGCGCCGACCGGTCCCCACTCGAAGCGGACGCCGGACGGATCCTGGCTGAAGATGCCGCTCATCAGCCGAAGAGGCGGGGCAGGGTCCCCTCGTATGCCTCGCGAAGCTCGTCCAGCGTCACCGTGAACTGGCCCTGGACCTCCAGCGAGCCGCTGGCCGTGTCGACCACGCCGACCTTCGCCCACGGCAGGTCACGCACGGTGCACATCTCCGTGAAGCGCGCCTCCTCGCTGCGCGGCACGGCGACGAGCACCCGGCCGGCAGACTCGGAGAACAACTGGACGAACGGGTTCGCGTCCTCGGGGAGCACGATCCGGGCGCCGACGTTGTTCCGCAGCACCGACTCGACCAGAGCCTGCGCGAGCCCGCCGTCGGACAGGTCGTGCGCGGCCGAGAGCATGCCGTCGCGCGACCCGGCGACGAGCACCTCTCCGAGCAGCTTCTCCCTGGCCAGGTCGACCTCTGGCGGGACGCCGCCGAGGTGCTGGTGCGTGACCCAGGCCCACTCCGAACCGGACAGTTCCTCGCGGGTCTCGCCGAGAAGGATCAGTGTCTCGCCGTCGTCCTTGAAGCCCATCGGTGTGCGGCGGGCGACATCGTCCAGCACGCCGAGGACACCGACGACCGGAGTCGGGTGGATCGCGGCATGCCCGGTCTGGTTGTAGAAGCTGACGTTTCCACCGGTCACGGGGGTACCGAGGGTCTGGCACGCGTCGGCGAGGCCACGGCACGCCTCGGCGAACTGCCACATCACGCCCGGATCCTCGGGGCTGCCGAAGTTGAGGCAGTCGGTGACCGCGATCGGGGTGGCGCCCGTGGTGACGACGTTCCGGTACGCCTCGGCCAACGCCAGCTGCGCGCCCGCGTACGGGTCGAGCTTGGCGTACCGGCCGTTGCCGTCTGTAGCGAGGGCGATGCCCAGCCCGGACTCCTCGTCCAGGCGGATCACGCCCGCGTCCTCGGGCTGCGCGAGAACCGTGTTGCCCTGGACGTACCGGTCGTACTGCTCAGTGACCCACTCCCGGCTGCACAGGTTCGGGCTGGCGATCAGCCGCAGCAACGTCTCGCGCAGCTCGTCACCGGTGGACGGCCTGGGCAGGGTCTCGGCGCGGTCGGCCTGGACCAGGTCGAAGTCGTTCGGACGCTGCATCGGCCGCTCGTACACCGGGCCGTCGTCGGCGAGGCTGCCGGGCGGCACGTCCACCACGACCTCGTCGTTCCAGGTGACTACGAGCCGGTCGCCGTCGGTGACCTCACCGATCGCGGTGGCGAGGACACCCCACTTCTCGGCGAGCTTGAGCACCTCGTCGAGGTTGGCGGGCTCGACGATCGCGAGCATCCGCTCCTGCGACTCGCTGGCCAGGATCTCGTGCGGCTCCATCGACGCCTCGCGCAGCGGCACCCGCTCCAGGTACGCGCGCATCCCGGACTTGCCCGCGGCGGACGTCTCGGTGAGCGCGCAGGTCAGGCCGGCGCCGCCGAGATCCTGGATGCCGCTGACGAGCTTCCGGTCGTACATCTCGATGCAGCACTCGATGAGGAGCTTCTCCTCGAACGGGTCCCCGACCTGCACGGACGGGCGGCGCGCCGGCCCGTCGTCGTCGAACGTGGCCGACGCCAGCACCGAGACGCCGCCGATACCGTCGCGACCGGTCTTGGCGCCAAGCAGCACGACGGCGTTACCCACGCCCTTGGCGGCCGAAAGCTGGATCCGGTCGGCCGGCATGACGCCCACGCACAGCGCGTTGACCAGCGGATTCCCTTGGTAGCACGGGTCGAAGACGACCTCGCCGCCGACGTTCGGCAGGCCCAGGCAGTTGCCGTAGCCACCGATGCCGGCCACCACTCCGGGCAGTACACGGCGGGTGTCCGGATGGTCCGCCGCGCCGAACCGCAGCGGGTCCATGACGGCGATCGGGCGGGCGCCCATCGTGAGGATGTCGCGGACGATGCCGCCCACGCCGGTGGCGGCGCCCTGGTACGGCTCGACGAAGCTCGGGTGGTTGTGCGACTCGACCTTGAACGTGACGGCGAGGCCGCCGCCGACGTCGACAACGCCCGCGTTCTCGCCGATGCCGACGAGCATGCGGTCGGTCTTCGGTGCCTTCTCGCCGAACTGCTTCAGATGCACCTTGGACGACTTGTACGAGCAGTGCTCGCTCCACATGATCGAGTACATCGCGAGCTCGGTCTGGGTGGGGCGGCGGCCGAGGATCTCGCGGATCTTCGAGTACTCGTCGTCCTGGAGCCCGAGCTCGGCGTACGGCTGCTCTGCGTCGGGCGTGGACTTCGCGTTGCCGACGGTGTCGACGGACGTCATTTCGTGACCAACTTCTGCAGTACCGAAGTGAAGAAACCCAGGCCGTCGACGGAGGGGCCGGTCAGCTCCTCGACCGCGTGCTCGGGATGCGGCATGAGGCCGACGACGTTGCCGGCGGCGTTCGTGATGCCCGCGATGTCGCGCAGCGAGCCGTTGGGGTTGCCGCCGACGTAGTAGGCGATGACGCGCCCGCTGGACTCCAGCTCGTCCAGCGTCTTCTCGTCGGCGACGAAGCAGCCCTCGCCGTTCTTGACCGGGATCAGGATCTGCTGGTCCTTCTCGTACGCCGAGGTCCACGCGGTGTCGGCGGAGGTGATCCGCAGCTTCTGGTCGCGGTTGCGGAAGTGCAGGTGCTGGTTACGGGTGAGGGCGCCGGGCAGCAGGTGCGACTCGCACAGGATCTGGAAGCCGTTGCAGATGCCGAGGACGGGCAGCCCGTGGTCGGTGGCGGCCTTGATGATCGTGCCCATGACCGGGGCGAACCGCGCGATCGCACCGCAGCGCAGGTAGTCGCCGTAGGAGAAGCCGCCGGGCAGGATCACCGCGTCGACGCCCTGGAGGTCGGGCTCGCCGTGCCAGAGGCTGACCGGCTCGGCGCCGGCGATCTTCACAGCGCGCGCCGCGTCGCGGTCGTCGAGCGAGCCGGGGAAGGTGACGACCCCGATCCGGGCAGTCACTTGGCGGCCTCGATCGTCGCCTCTTCCTCCGCGGCGGGTTCGTCGTGCGACTTGGCGGACTTGCCGTGCGCCTCGACGGCGGACCTGCCGATGCTGGAGGCCAGTTCGTCCTCGGCCGCGGCGGCGTACACCGCGAAGTCCTCGATGACCGGGTTCGACAGGAGCGTGCCGGCAGCCCGGGTGACCTCTGCGAGCACCTCGTCGGTGAGTTCGCCGTCGATCTCGACCTCGAACCGCTTGCCCTGGCGGACCGCGGTGATCGCGGAGAAGCCGAGGGTCGGAAGGGCGTTGGCGATCGCCTGTCCCTGCGGATCGAGGATCTCCGGCTTGAGCATGACGTCGACGACTACGCGGGCCACCTTGGTGCTCCTGTTTCGGCGCGGGAAACGGCCTGCTCAGCCTACCCAGCCGGAGCGGTACGGGCGTGCGTGGGACGGCACCGTCGCGGACGAGCACCCTCGGCACGGCGACCTGGCAGGTCAGACCACCGTCCCAGCACTGCTGTGCTCGGCTCAGCATCGCCTGTCGCGAGGCTAAGGTGACGGCTCGTCTGTGCCGGGCTTGGCAGCCTGCGTCTTGGCCGTACTCGCCTTCGCGCTCGAAGTTCTGCGCTCGGCATGCTTGGCCTGCGCTGGCTCGACCCGGTTAGGCTGCGGCGCTACCCTCTCCGACCCGGTTGGCCTGGCGGGCGGTTCGGGGCTGGTTTGGGCGGCGCTGGTGACGTCGGCGACCCACTCCACGACGTCGGGCCCGTACGCCTCGGGGTTGACGACCCGGAGGATCGCGCTGAAGCCGGTGCGCAGCCCGTACTTGCGGGCGAGCTTCCGCTCGTGCGCCACCAGGTAACGCACGGCCGCCTGGTTCGCCACCGCGCTCTGCCCGCAGATGAGGAACACCGGCTTCTGCTGCTCTGGCCCGACGACCTTGGCGAGCAGCACGTACTCGACGTTGTCCTCGCGCGAGTACTCGTCGGCCCCGACGCGGATGGTCGACCTCTTGCCGTTGCTTGCGATGATCTCGACGCCAGGCAGCTTCCACGCCAGGTGAGCGGCTGTGCGGCTGTTGGACGCCGGTCCGCCGATGCAGAACTCGGCCTTCTCGCCGAACCCGCGCCGCACCTCGTCGTGGCTGGCGACATCGACGCGGGAGCCGCACTGCCGGATCAGCCCGGCCAGCTCCAGCAGCGCGAAGACGTCGCGCCGGTGGACGCTCATCTCGCTGGAGCTGCTGGTGTGGCGGTTCACGACGAGTAAGCACTTTGCGCCGGGTTGGAGGCCGAAGAAGTCGCGGGTGCGCTGAGCTCTGCGGCGGCGCAGCGAGCGTTGCAGCAGCCACAGCAGGATCGCCGTGAGCAGACCGGCGGCGATGTTCACCGTCAGATCGAAGATGCCGTCACCCATCGGGCCTCCTACCTCCTGGGGGCCACGAGTCTATGGGCCCGCGCCATGCGCGTTCTCGCCAGCCCGCTTAGCGCGACGCAGCGATAGGCGACTATGGCACGAGCACGAGCGCAGGTACGTGGCTTGGCTGGACCACAGAGAAGTGCCGCCTGTCCAGTGTGGCGACACGCTCCACACCGAGACGCTCGGCTACGGCGACGACAGAGGCATCGACCGAACCGAGCGGAAAGTCGGCGTACTGCTTGACCAACTCCGCCAGTGCTGCGACCAACGGGCCGGTGTCCATAACTGTGGCGATCACACCGAATCGCCGAAGTGCCGGTTCATGCGCTCGCGGACGTGGTCGTCGTGGCCTTCCGCGAGGTCCGGCGGGCCATCGATGCTGCCGATCAGCGCGAGCAATCCTGCGCTGTCGGGCTGCTCAGCTCGGGATAGCTCCTGGACCACCTGTGAGAGCTCTTCGTCCTCGGTGACGAGCAGACGCAGCCGCCGCACCTGGGTCGGCGAAAGACGATCCACCAGGTGATGCATGTCCTCGTAGTCGTGTGCGGTGCTCACGACTGCATTGTAGGTCCGACTAGGTCCCTTTAGTTCCAAGAGCTACAGGATGTCGCCCGGGCGGTACGCGGCGGCGTCCGGGTGTTTCCGCGCGACCTCCTCGACCCGCCGCACCACCTCTGCCACCTGCGCCGTCGCGGCGCCGGTGAACGCGATCGGGTCGGCGACCAGGTCGTCGATGTCGGCGCGCGTCAGCCCCAGCCGCTCGTCGGCCGCGAGCCGGTCGAAGAGGTCGTTGCCGGCCGCGCCATCGCGGAGCCCGAGCGCCACCGCAACCGCGTGCTCCTTGATCGCCTCGTGAGCCACCTCGCGCCCGACGCCGCGCTGTACGGCCGCGACCAGCACCTTCGTGGTGGCGAGGAACGGCAGGTACCGGTCGAGTTCGCGCGCGACGACGGCCGGGTAGGCGCCGAACTCGTCCAGCACGGTGAGGAACGTCTGGTACAGCCCGTCGGCGGCGAAGAAGGCGTCCGGCAGCGCCACCCGGCGCACGACCGAGCACGACACGTCGCCCTCGTTCCACTGGTCGCCGGCCAGCTCGCCGATCATCGACAGATACCCGCGGAGCACCACGGCGAGCCCGTTCACCCGCTCGCACGAGCGCGTGTTCATCTTGTGCGGCATCGCGCTGGATCCGACCTGGCCGGCCTTGAACCCTTCCGTGACCAGCTCGTTCCCGGCCATCAGTCGGATCGTGGTGGCGAAGCTGGACGGCGCGGCGGCGGCCTGCACCAGCGCCGACAGCACGTCGAAGTCGAGCGAGCGGGGGTACACCTGGCCGACGCTGGTCAACACGTGGTCGAACCCGAGGAACTCCGCGATCCGCCGGTCGAGATCGGCGAAACGGCCCGGCGAGCCCAGCAGGTCGAGCTGGTCCGCCGCGGTGCCGACCGGGCCCTTGATGCCCCGCAGCGGGTACCGCGCAATCAGCTCCTCGATCCGCTGGTACGCCACCAGCAGCTCGTCGGCGGCGCTGGCGAACCGCTTGCCGAGCGTCGTCGCCTGGGCCGGGACGTTGTGGCTGCGGCCGGTCATCGTCAGCGTCGCGTACTCGCCGGCGCGTGCCGCGAGGCGGACGAGCGTGGTGACGACCCGGTCCCGGATCAGCAGCAGCGAGTCTCGCACCTGCAACTGCTCGACGTTCTCCGTGAGGTCGCGTGAGGTCATGCCCTTGTGGATGTGCTCGTGACCGGCGAGCGCGCTGAACTCCTCGATGCGTGCCTTCACGTCGTGGCGGCTGATCCGCTCGCGGGCGGCGATCGAGGCAAGGTCGACCTGGTCGACGACCTTCTCGTACGCCTCGACGACGCCGTCGGGCACGTCGACGCCGAGATCCCGCTGGGCGCGCAGCACCGCGAGCCAGAGCCGCCGCTCCAGCACCACCTTGTACTCGGGCGCCCAGAGCCGGCTCAGCTCCGGCGACGCGTAACGACTGGCCAAGACGTTCGGGATCATGGCCCGATTCTCGCCCATGCCCGAACAGCGGCCAGCCCCGGCCACAACGGTCCGGGGCTGGCGGGGCGGGTTAGCGGTCGAGTGCCGCGATCGCCTTGCCGACCTGCAGCAACTGCTCAGTGGTGAGCGGGGCGTCCGCGGGCGTCACATTGCTGCGGTACTGCCCCGAGACGGTGACCGCGATGTTCGCCTGTCGCGCGGTGAAGACATCCACCGGCAGCTGCCAGAACCCGGTGCCGCGCGGGTAGACGACGGCGTGGTCGCCGTCGTCGAGCGCCCGCAGCTCGCCGCGGTACGCGGCCTCGACACTCAGCGGCGCGCGGAAACCCGCGGCCATGCGGTCGCCCGTCCGGGCCAGGGTGGCGGCCCGCTCAGCCGCTGGTCCGCGACGGAGCGACACGTTGACCGAGACGACGATGGTGGTCCCTCCACGCGAGAAGCGGAGGCTCTCCTCAATGACTCCGTCAAGCGGATCCACGCCAGTAAGCGCCACGCGAGACGCGCTGGGCCAGCACACGTCGTTCAATTCTCCGCGAGCGAACTTCGCGCCCACCTCGATCTTCGCCAGTTCCGCAAGCAGCGCAGCAAGAACCCCGTCGCTGGTGAGGCCCGAATGACCAGCAGGCGGTGTGGTTACGCAGTCTTCAGCGACCCGCACCGGACCGGTGGGCACGCTCTTCGGCGCAAGCCCGGCCAGCGCCTTGCCGATCGTCAGCATCTGCTCGATCGAGAACGGCGAGTCCTTCGGCTCAAGGTTGACCTCCGGCTCGACCTTGTCGCCTGTCGGCCGGCGCCACGCGCTCGCGGTGATCTCGATGTCCAGATTGCCCGGCGCGAACACGTTCACCGGGATGTGCCAGAAGTGCACTCCCTCCGGGTAGACCACGGCCTCGACGCCGCCGCCGAGCGATCGCCGCTTGATCGGCTTGTTCGCAGGCACCTCCAGCGGTGCGCGGTCTCGCTTCCGCGTGCTCGCCGCCGCCTCGGCGCGGGCCGCCGGGGTGCCGAGTTGGCCGCTCAACTCGATTTCGATGCTGCCCTTGCGCCCGTCGGCGCGGGTGACGTTGAGGATGACGTTAGCCCGCTCTTCGAGATACGGGCACGACCGCCCGACGTCGAAACCCGAGTACGTCGCGCCTGGTGAAGCCTTCTCCAGCGCCGCGTCGATCGCGACCTTCAGCCGGGCGTCGGTGATCGATCCCAGCCACAACCGCCGGTCGGGCGGCGGTCCGAGGTCCCTGTCCACGCATTTCGTCCAGGTCAGGGGCTTGTTCACCCCGGTAGCCACCGTCGGAGCAGGCTTGTAGAGAGCGGCAGGTACGACGATCGCGGCAGCCGTCAGGACAGCGATGCTCGCCACACCCGCCGTCAGCAGCCGGTTACGCCTGCGTCGCCGGCCGGCTGCGACGACCTCGCTGGTCACAAGACCGGGCGCCGTTCCCATGAGATCGAACTCGTGCCGCAACTGTTCGCTGACCTGTCCTGGGTCCATCTCGGTGCTCATCCTCAGTCTCCTTCCTGCACAGGTCCGGCAGGAGTGAGCGCGGTGCGCAACGCGGCCAAACCTCGGGACAGATGGGTCTTGACGGAGCCCTCACTGCAGCCAAGAACACCCGCCGTCTCCGCGACGGAGAGGTCCTCCCAGCACCGCAGCACGACGACGGCCCGCTGGCGAGACGGGAGGGCACGCAGCGCCTGCATCAGGTAGAGCCGGTCGGCGACCCCCGCGGCGTCGACAGGCTGGTCGGGCAGGAACTCGGTGGGCACCTCACGCCGCCAGAACCGGCGACGCTCGTCGAGGAAAGAACGGAGGATCACTTTTCTCGCGTACGCGTCCGCGTTGCCCACCTCCCGGAATCGCGGCCACGACGTGTACAGCTTCGCCAGCGACACCTGGACAAGATCGTCGGCCTGATGCCAGTCATGGCACAGCAGATACGCCGTACGCCGGAACGCCGGTAACCGCCCGTCCACGTACGCCGCGAACTCAGCATCACGCTTTGCCCGCATGAAAGGCTCCTCTCGCTTCACCCACACTGACGACGCGGCGCAGCTGCCTGCGCTGGGGATGGGCGGCGACTACCCGCTCCACCTCCGCGGGGTCACCGCAACGCCGCTACCGCCGCGCCGATCTGCAGCAGCTGGTCGAACGAGAGCGGCGACTCGCTGGGGTTCATCTTCGGAATCTGAACCCCGGCGGCACCGGTCGGCCCGCGGTAGCGCTCTCCCTGCACGACGACGGTCGTGTCGTCGGGCGCGAACACATCGACGGGGATTTCCCAGGCGTTCACGCCTTCCGGGTAGAGGACAGCGTGCATACCAGCGTCCAGCGTGCGCTGCTCGCGCGGCTTGTCGGCCGGAACCTTCCGCGGTACTCCGTACTGCTCGCCCTTGTCCGTTTCCCGCCGGCCCGTGCGCACGACTTCCGCCGCGCGATCAGCGGGGTCGCCTGGGTCGCGCGAGAGCGAGACCTGAAGCGCACCCTTCACGCCGTCGGCGCGGACGAGGTTGAACGCGACAAGCGCGCCTCCGCCAATGGGGTTGCAATCGCCGCCCCGCTCGTGCACGCGGTCCAGAGTGGTGCCGGGCGAGACTTCACCCAGCTTCGTCTCGATCGTCTTGTGCAGCCGCTCGATCGTGATCGTGCTCGTCCACCATTCGAGCTGCTTCGGCTCCTGCAGCTTCTCTGCCAACTCCGGCGGCAGTGACGCCTCCGGCCCACGCTCCGGCGATGGGCATCGCTTCCATTTCGTGACTCCTGCATCAGCCGCCGTGATGGCCGGCTGGCCGTCGTGGGCGTGGAGCGCAGCCGGCACGCCAACTGCGAGAACGGTCAGGACAGCGACGCTCGCCACTCCAGCCGTCAGCAGCCGGTTACGCCGACGCCGACGCCCGGCGGCAAGGACCTCCGCAGTCACCAGTCCGGGCGCCATCCCCATCAGGTCGAACTCGTACCGCAACTGCTCACTGACCTGTCCTGGGTCCATCTCGGTGCTCATCCTCGGTGTCCTTCCAGGGCAGATCCGGCAGGAGTGAGCACGGTGCGCAGCGCGGCCAACCCTCGGGACAGATGGGTCTTGACGGAGCCCTCACTGCAGCCAAGAACACCCTGCGGTCTCCGCGACGGAGAGGTCCTCCCAGCACCGCAGCACGACCACAGCACGCTGGCGGGACGGAAGGGCACGCAGTGCCTGCATCAGATACAGCCGGTCAACCGTTGGCGACTCGACAGGCTGGTCCGGCAGGGACTCCGTAGGCACCTCACGCCGCCAGAACCGGCGACGCTCGTCGAGGAAAGAACGGAGGATCACTTTTCTCGCGTACGCGTCGGCGTTGCCCACCTCGCGGAACCTCGACCACGACGTGTACAGCTTCGCCAGCGACACCTGGACAAGATCGTCGGCCTGATGCCAGTCATGGCACAGCAGGTACGCCGTACGCCGGAACGCCGGTAACCGCCCGTCCACGTACGCCGCGAACTCAGCGTCCCGCTTTGCCCGCATCTAGGGCTCCTCTCGCTCCATCGACATTGACGGGCTGAGGCAAGCGGCGCGTTGACACGCGCTGACGACCGATTGGTTGCAAGCCGTGGCACATGGCCGGGTGCAGTGGCGCTACCAGGCGGTGGCCGCCACGCGCACCGCCTCCCCCGGCTACTCCGGGGCGTGGTTACCGCAACCCGGTGTCGACCGCGGTCATGAGCGGACCGTTGTCACCGGACATCTCCCAGATCATCGCGCCGAGCAGCCCCTTGGACTTCATCCACGCGGTCTTGCGCTGAATCGACCACGCGTCGTCGAACGTCCACCACTGGCCGCCGGGGCCTGTGTAGCCGTACGTCGCCACGGCCTGTTCGTCGTGGTAGATCGGCATGCTCGGGAACGTGGCCACCAGGTTGTTGTAGCCACGGGTGCCGGCCTCCTCGGCGAACTGTCCCGGCGCGGCACCGTTCGCCGCCTGCCACTCGCCGTTCTTGCCGCCGGCCGCGACGCCCTGCCAGCCGCGCCCGTAGAACGCCACCCCGATCGTGAGCTTGCGCGGATTCACGCCCTGGTCGAGGTAGGCCTTGATCGCCTCGTCGTAGCTGAAGTGGAACGAGTACGGGTCGTCCACATCGTTGTAGAGGTTGCCGGCGTGACCCGGTGCGGTTCGGCTCCCACGAGTTGTCGCTGCCGGCGCCGTGGAAGTCGTAGCCCTGGACGTTGGCGAAGTCCATGTAGTCGAACACGCTGTGGTTGCCGTCCCGGGTGCTGATGTCCCAGCCCGCCGCGATCTTGGCCGGGTCGGCGGGGGTGAACGCGGAGAGCAGGTAGCGCTTGCCGGTCGTCGCGGTCAGCGCGTCGAGCTGCCGCCGGAACTCCTGGCACAGCAGGGTGTTGTTCGCCTTGTCCGCCGGCCGGACGACGTTGCCCGCGTGACCCTCGGCGCCTGGCCACTCCCAGTCGAGGTCGATGCCGTCGAAGATGCCGGCGGCAACACCCGTCCCACCGGCGCCGTTGTACGACGGGCAGGTTGCCCTTGATGTACATGTCGATGCACGACCGCACGAACTTCTCCCGGGACGCCTGCGTCAGCGACGCGTCCGAGAAGAACTTCGAGTAGGTCCAGCCGCCGATCGAGATCAGCACCTTGAGGTGCGGGTGCTTGGCCTTGAGCTTCTTCAGCTGGTTGAAGTTGCCGCGCAGCGTCTCCCAGCCGGTGTCGGCCACGCCGTCGACCGACTGCGACGCGGCCATCGGGCGCCCGTAGTCGGCGTCGGCGTCACCCGCGCCGGTGCCCTGGTCGGGGTCCTGCGGGTTCTGGGTCGTTCCCTCGCGTGACGCCGTTGAGGCAGGTCAGGTTGACCGGGTCGATGTTGCCGAACGCGTAGTTGATGTGCGTCAGCTTGGCGGCCGCGCCGGAGGTGTCGAGGTTCCTCACGAAGTACTGGCGGCCGTAGATGCCCCACTGGACGAAGTACCCGACCTTGGCGTAGTTGCCGCCGCCGACGACGTCGTCCGTGGTCACGCTCACGGCGTTGCTCGGTCGCGGACAGGTTGTCGTACAGGTCCCTGGCCCGGACGGTGAAGCTGTACGCGGTCGACGGCGTGAGCCCGGTGACGGTCGCCGTCGTGCCGGTGACCGTCGTGGCCAGCGTGGAGCCCCGGTACACGTCGTAGCCGGCGATGCCGGTGTTGTCCGTCGACGCGTTCCACGCGAGCGAGACGGTGGCCGACGTCTTGCCGGTCGAGCGCAGGTTGCCGGGCACGCTCGGCGGTTGGGTGTCGTTCGGCCGGGTTGTTCGTCGTGACGGACAGCGCCGCGCTCGGTGGCGACGCGTTGCCGCGGGTGTCCTTGGCCCTGACCGTGAATGAGTACGCGGTGTTCGGCGTAAGCCCTGTGACGGTCGCCGTGGTGCCGGTGACGTTCGTCGCGAGCGTGGCGCCGCGGTACACGTCGTAGCTGGCGACCGGGAAGGTGCCCGCCGTCGACGCGTTCCATGCCAGGCTGACGCTCTTCGTCGTCTTCGCCGGCGACGCGCAGGTCCGTCGGGCGCCGAGGGCGGAGTGTCCGGCGAGCCGTCGCACTTGTCGCCGTTGAGCCGGCAGTTGAGCGGCGCGGCCCCCGATCCGTACTGGATGTACCACGGGCTCCACGGCTCGGACGTGCCGTTGTTCTGCGACGGTGGCGTTGTAGTGCTCGTTGGTGATCGTCACGTGGTTGCCGGACTGCGTGGCCTTGCCGTAGTAGGTGCCGCCCATCGTGACGCCGGGCGCCAGGTCGAACTCGAGCGTCCAGCCGGTGACCGCGGCGCCGGACCTGTTGCTGAGCACGAACTTGGCCTGCCACCAGGATCCGTTGTCGGCAGCGCTGAACGCCGCGGTGAAGCCGGGAACGGCTTGGGCGGGAGCCGTCGGCACGGCGACCAGACCGACGACCAGGAGAAGTGCGGCGAAGAGTCTCGCGGAACGGGACATGGTGCTCCTCCAGCGGGGGTGGGGAGTTACCAGTGCAATCCGGACCGTAAGTGGACTAGACCATACCGTCAATAGGTCTAGTCCACTGGATCGTGCCCGGGGGCGGCGGGCGGCGGCGGGCTCGGGGCTGCGGCGGGCGGCGGCGGGCTTGAGGATCCGGCGGGGGCGGTAGGCCGGCTGAGGTGACTCCGGGGTTCAGCGAGGTCGCGCCGCGTGTCGCGTCGACGTCTCGATGCCGAACCGCGGAGTCATCGCGCCGCCCCGTCTGCGCCGAAACCCCGGGGGTCATCGCGTCGCGCCGTCAGCGCCGAGCCCCGGAGTCATCGCGCCGCCAAGGGCTGACGGCCCACGAGTCACTCACGGGCGGCCGGTTAGGGTCCGGACATGGTCGCGTGGGCGGTGGTGGGCTTCGGGCTCGCGTGGTGGCTCGGCCTGTATCTCGTCGCGCGCGATCCCCGTAAGCCGGTGCTGCGCCGCGCCGGTGTCGGGCTGCTCGCCTACGCGGGTGCGCTCGGCTGCGCGGCGCTGCGGGCGGCCGGTGAGTCCGAACCGATCGCCGCCGTACAGGGCGTTCTCCTCTGCCTGCCCGCGCTGGCGTGGACCGGCGCAGTGCTGCGGCTACTGCCGAACACGCCGCGCTGGCTCGACCGGGCGTGGCTGTTCGGGCAGGTGCCGCTCGTGTGCGTCGTGCTCGCCACGATGGTCGGTGACGCGGCCGCCCTCGCTGGTCTCGGCAGTCTTGGCGCACCGGCGCGCGTGGCGCTCACGGTTCTCGTCCTCGGTCCGCTGGCGGCCGTCGTGGTCGGGCTCGGAGTCCAGTGGCGGCGGCTCCGCCCGGCCATCGGCGGCGGGGTGCTCGCCGTCGCCAGCTTGCAGTTCGCGCTGGGCGCGGTGGCGCTCGTGTTCCCGCTCGGCTGGCTGCCGGACTGGCTGCTCATGGCCGGGATCGCCGCCGACCTGCTGCTGCTCGGCCTCGCGGTCGCGCTGTTCGACGCGTTCGACGAGGGCGAGACGCTAGCCGCCGACCTGCGCCGATCGCTCCTTACCGCGGCGGCGCTGGCCGCGTTGTTCGGCAGCCAGGTGGGTCTGGCGATCGCGCTCGGCGACGGGCTGACCCGCCCGCTGGCCGTGCTGCTGCTCGGCACGGTGGGTGCGGCGATCACGGTCCAGGTGCTGGGCCGGACGATCTCCGCGGCGCTCGACAGGATCGCGTTCCCCGGCGACGCCACGCTGCGGCAGAACCGTGCCGACCTGCGCGACGTGGCCGACGCCCTGCCCCGAAAGGCGCCAAGCCCCCTCGACGACCTGGACGACGAGGAGTTCGCGCGCATCACCCGCCGGGCGCTCGCGCACTACGGCGACCTCGGCAAGCTGGTTAACAGCCCGCTCACCGCGCTGCCGGCGATCGACCTCAGACTGGCCGCACGCGGCGCCCCGGACCAGCCGCTGGAACGCGCCACCGAACTCAAGGAGCTGCTACTCGCGAGCATCCAGCGGCTCAAGCCGAGGGACGGCGACTTCGGCACGAGCGACGAGTGGCGGTTCTACAACGCGCTGTACTACTCGTACGTGGTGGGGATCCGGCCGTACAGCCGGCGTGCCCGCCACGACGGCCTCGACCCCGACGGGCGCCGGGCGTTGGAGTGGTTCAGCCGGCAGGTGCCCGAGCGGACGCTCTACAACTGGCAGAACTCCGCGGCGCGGATCGTCGCCACCGACCTCCGCGCCGGCGACGCGTGACGCCCGGGGGTTGCTGGCCGGTGCGTGACCCGGGCCGCTGACGCCCCGGGGGTGGCGGCCAGGGCGCTGACGCCCGGGGTGTGGCGGTCGGTGGCCGGGGCGATGGTGACTCCGGGGTTGGGCTGCGGCCGTGCGCGTGTCGCGCCGGCGTTTGCCGCCCGAACCACGGAGTCACGCGGCTAGCGCAGCCCGCACCGCCGCCACGATGTTCGTCGCATGCCGCAGGTCGGCCTCGATCTGTGCCCGGCCCAGGATGAAGTCGTTGTACTCGCTCCGGTTCCGGGTGCGGCGTAACCGCTGGTACTGCGCGACGCCGCCGGTCAGATCGGGGATGCGCTCGATCGCGTATATCCCCACAACCTCATGCGCGCCTGCGCCTGACCGCACCCTGAACCCGTGGGTCAGCATGTGCGCCGTGACCGATTTCCGGGCCGCGTCGTAGAGGGCGGTGTAGGCGACCTCCCCGTCGACAGCGATCAGCGCCGCTGCTGTCGTGAGGTGGTGGGCCGCGCGATCCAGCCGGAGCTGTGCCACGACACGATCTGGTGGCACGATCTCCAGCCGGCCGACGTCCAGCAGTTCGCCTATACGAGACACCCGCGAAGTCTACCGGTTTCCCTGATCCATCTCAAGGTTGACCACGTTTGATATCTTTATCTTCTTGACAAACTCAGAAGGCTCTGCCTCGTACTCGTCCTCGGTGAGGATGGTGGGGTTCACGTCGCGGCCGAGCGCCTGGCTCGCATGCTCGGCCGCCGCCGTCACCGTGTCGACGTCCGGCGAGCCCACCACGAGAAGGTCGATGTCCTGCGGCTCGAGCCCTTTCTCGCCGTGGTACCGCCGCGCCCACGAGCCGTAGATCTTGGCCTGCTTGATGTTGGGTACGCCGCGCAACGCATCCTCCAGGACCGACTTCGGCCCCACCGTCTTCAACAGCATGCCGTGCAGCTCGGGGTAGATCGCGGACTCGACGTTGGCACGGAACTCCCGCGCCCCCGGACGCACGTGCGCAACGAACAGCCCAGCATCGATGAGCCGCGCCACCTCACGGGACACGGAGGGCTGCGGAACGCCGGTAGCGAGCGCCAGCTCGGTGATCGTCCACGACCGTAGGGGCGTGAGGAGCACCTTCGCGAGCAGCCGGAGCTGGTTCTCGCTGCGGAACAGCGGAAGCAGGGCGGGAGCCGTAGTACTCATACTCTGAATGGAAGCATTCATAGTGCGGATGGGCAACCCCTGGGGACCACCAGGAGAACGCCAAACTGGCAGTAGTTGGCAGTGGTTTGTGTTCAGTTGGCAGTCGTTCCCGACCTACGTTGACGCCGAATCGACAGCGACAACGGAGGTACAGATCATGTTTGCTCACGCAGAGACCATCGCCCGCCGCACCAGCGGCACCACCCTTCTTCGCCGCGCGCTGCAACTCGACGGTGCGGCGTCCGGAGCCATGGGGTTGGGTCTCCTGGCCGGTGCAGCGGCGCTCGACTCGGCACTCGGCCTGCCCGCGACGTTCCTGTGGGCGGTCGGCGCGTTCCTCGTGCCGTACGCGGCGGCGCTGTTCTTCATCGCGTCCCGGCCGGACGTCAACCGGGTCGCCGCCTGGATCATCGTCGCCGGGAACGTGCTGTGGAGCGTCGACAGCGTCGTCCTGCTGGCCGCCGGCTGGTACGACGTGACGCTGCTCGGCGAGGTGGTGGTGCTCGGGCAGGCCGCAGCCGTGCTCGGCTTCGCCGCCGCGCAGTTCCTGGGTCTCCGGCGGTCCGCATGGAAAGTTTCAGGGTGAACATCGCCACCGCTGAGAAGCCCGACCGCGACGGCCTGCTGGAGTTCCTGCGCCCACGCCACCGCGCCCTGCTGATCACCGCCCGCCAGGACGGTCGCCCGCAGGTGTCGCCGGTGGCGTGCGGCGTCGACCCGGACGGGCGGATCGTCGTCTCGACGTACCCGGAGCGGGTGAAGGCGCGCAATGCCCGGCGCGATCCGCGCGTCACGGTGTGTGTGCTGTCGGACGACTGGGACGGCCCGTACGTGCAGGTGGACGGGCGCGCCGAGGTGCTGGATCTGCCCGGTGCGCTGGAGCCGCTGGTCGAGTACTTCCGCTGCATCGCGGGCGAGCACCCCGACTGGGACGAGTACCGCGCGGCGATGCAGCGTCAGGGCAAGTGCCTGATCCGGATCGAGATCGAGCGCTGGGGCCCGGTGGCCACGGGCGGATTCCCACCGGGCGTGGGCGCCGTCTAAGGCAGACGAGCGCTCCAACTGTCGGGGAAATGGCGGTATCGCACGCCGGGTTTGGGCACCGGTTCCCGGACAGTCCGGTTCGGGGCACGGCGCCCTAGGCTGGGACGGACGCCGCCTTCGCCGCGATGTCCCTGCGGTACTGCACCCCGTCGAACGTGACCTGCTCGGCCAGCGCGTACGCGGCCTCGCGTGCCGCGCCGAGATCCGATCCGGTGGCCGTGACCGACAGCACCCGACCGCCGGCGGTGACCAGCTCACCATCGTCGCGACGCTTCGTGCCGGCGTGCAGCACACCGTCCGCGTCGGCGCCGGTGATCACGTCACCTCCGCGCGGGGTGCCCGGGTAGCCGGCCGCGGCGAGCACGACGGTCACGGCGGCACCGTCGCGCCAGCGAAGCGGCGGCTCGGCGGCGAGGCTGCCCGACGCCGCCGCGAGGAGCAGCCCGGCGAGCGGGGTCTCCAGCATGGCCAGGACGACCTGGGTCTCCGGATCCCCGAAGCGGGCGTTGAACTCGACCACACGCGGACCGTGCGACGTGATCGCGAGCCCGACATACAGCAAGCCGGTGAACGTGGCATCGCGGCGGGCCAGCTCGGTCAGTATGGGCCGCACCACGTCTGCCATGACGTCGTCGACCAGCCCGTCGGGGGCCCAGGCCAGCGGCGTGTAGGCGCCCATGCCTCCCGTGTTCGGGCCGGTGTCGCCGTCGCCGATCCGCTTGAAGTCCTGGGCAGGCAGCAACGGCACCGCGGTGATGCCGTCGGTGACGACGAACAGCGAGACCTCCGGACCGTCCAGGTACTCCTCGACGATCACCCGCCCGGACGCGGCGGCGTGCGCGAGGGCCGCGTCACGATCGTCGGTGACGATGACGCCCTTGCCCGCCGCTAGCCCGTCGGCCTTGACCACGTACGGCGCGCCGAACAGGTCGAGCGCAGCGCCCACCTGGGCAGGATCGTCGCAGGTACGGGCCTCGGCGGTAGGTACGCGGGCAGCCGTCATCACGGACTTCGCGAACGACTTGGACCCTTCGAGCCGGGCCGCTGCAGAGGACGGACCGAAGCAGGCGATGCCAGCGGCGCGGACCGCGTCGGCGACGCCGGCGACGAGCGGCGCTTCCGGCCCGACGACCACGAGATCGGCGGCGACGCCGGTGGCCAGCGCGGCCACGGCACCCGGGCTGGTGGCGTCTACCGGCCGCACCTCGGCGACCGCGGCGATCCCAGGGTTACCAGGAGCGCAGAACAGATGATCAACAGCGGGGTCGGCGGCGAGCGCGGCACACAGGGCGTGTTCCCGGGCACCGCCGCCGATGACGAGTACTCGCACGAGTAGAGAGAGTACGGCCTTTCCTCAAACCGTGTCGGGCAGCACATCCTCCATGCGTTCCACGGGACATGCAGGACATGCGAAGGCCGGCCGCGGAACCTCCCACCGGACCCGCGACCGGCCCGGAGCGGACGCCGTAACGCGCCCGCTCCTCACCGCGACCACCGGCATGGTCACGGCATGCTGAGGACAGCCTCACTCACAGCCGTCGCATCCACCGGGAGCTTGCCCATCGGCGACTTGCTCGACGCCATGCCCATGAACGTCACAGCCCCGGGGCCTACCAGGAAGTCGATCGCCGGACCGTTGTCGACCTGCAGACTCACCCGCAGCTTGCCGTCGGCGGTGCGGATCTCCTTGAGCCAGCCCTTCCCCTTGACCTCGCGGACGGCGCACGTGCTGCCGCCCGCGGTGTCGTTCGGGCCGCACACCGTGTACGACGGCGGGAAGATCATCGTGTGGACGGGGTTCTTGACCACCGTGAGCACACCCTCGGCGAACGTGCCGCCGTCGACCCAGGTGAACACGGCGCCGATCACGCCCGGCTTGTCGCTGCCGGCCTCGGCCTGCCAGGCGACGTCGGCGTTCGTGGGGGTGGCGCCGAGGTTGGAGAGGAACTTCCCGGCGGTGTCCCGCGCCGCGCCGCCCGACTCGGTCTTGACACTCGGCGTGAAGCCGCGCGCGTCCTTGAACATGATCGACACGTCCCGGCCGGTCGACGGCGGTAGTTCTGGCGCTGCGGCCACGGAGAGCCCCCGATCGTTGTCGGCCAGCTGCGGTACAACGACGGCGGTACCGACCAGCGCGGCGACCACACCGAGCCCTGCGGCGCCGATCAGAACCTGGTTACGGCGGACGCGGCGGCGGCCGGCCGTGGTGATGGCGGCGGTGTCGATCCGCACCTCGCCACCGGGGTCGGTGCGGTAGGCGTCGAACGCCTCCTTTACGCCCTGCTCACTCATGAGCACACCTCGCTACGCTCGGCGGCCGCATGCGCGACAGCGCTGTACCTATCGATTCGTTCGCTGCGCTCACTCATGCTTCGCCTCCGGGCTCAGTACTTCCAGCGGTGGCAGCAGCGGGCACGAACCGCTCGCGCAGCGACGCCAGCGCGCGCGAGGACTGGCTCTTCACCGTGCCGACCGAACAGCCCAGCGCGGTAGCCGTGTCCTCCACGGAGAAGTCCTCCCAGTACCGGAGGACGACTGCGGCGCGCTGCTTCGGTGGCAACGTGGCGAGTGCGTCGAGCAGCACCATCCGGGTCTCGACCTCACCGTGCCCGCCCGAGGCGGCGACCTCGGGGGTCTCGGCGGTGGCGTGCTCCCGGCGCCATGGCCGGCGACGCTCGTTCAGGTACGCCCGGACCAGCATCTTCCGGACGTACGGGTCGACTGCGTCGCGGGCCTTGAGCCGCGGCCAGACCGCGTACAGCCGGATGCAGACCGACTGGACGAGATCCTCTGCGCGGTGCCAATCGCCGCAGAGCAGATGCGCGGTGCGCCCCATCGCCGCGGACTTCGCGGCGACGTACTCGACGAACTCGCGTTCCTGCTCAGCCTTCATTCCTGACCTCCCCTGCCACCCTCTACAGGCAGCGGGCCACCCGCGGGGTTGCATCGGACGGCGAACTTTCTTTCCACCGTACGGGGTGGCGCTCACGAACGACCGCCGGGACAAAGCGGACTTGCGGGGTATTCGTGGCTACGGGCGCCCGGTTTAGGCACGGCTTCCCCGCAAGTCCGGTTCGCAACGTCCGGCACACAACGGTCCGGCAAGGCGCGGGGTTAGGTCGCGTAATGGCGGTCGGTCACGGCGAGGACCTCGTCCAGGATCGCCAGCCCGTCCTTGGCTTCGGCGTCGGTGATCGTGCAGGGCGGCACGACGTGCAGCCGGTTCATGTTGACGAACGGCATGAGCCCGCGCTTGCGCGCCTCCCCGACCAGCTCGGCCATCGGTGCATTCGCCTCGCCAGCCGCGTTGTACGGCACGAGCGGTTCGCGGCTGTCCTGGTCGCGCACGAGGTCAAGGGCCCAGAACACGCCCAGTCCGCGCACTTCGCCGATCACGGGGTGCCGTTCGGCCAGCTCGCGGAGTCCGGGCCCGAGCACATCCTCGCCGATGCGGCGGGCGTTCAGAACGATGCCCTCGTCGTCCATCGCGGTGAGCGCCGCGACCGCCGCTGCACACGCCAGCGGATGTCCCGAGTAGGTGAGGCCACCTGGAAACGGGCGCTCAGCAAAGGTCGCGGCGATCTCATCCCGGATGATTACCCCGCCAAGCGGCACGTACCCGGAGTTCACGCCCTTGGCGAAGGTGATCAGATCAGGCGCGACGCCCCAGTGGTCGAACGCGAACCACTCGCCGGCACGCCCGAATCCTGCCATGACCTCGTCCGCGACGAAGACGATCCCGTGGCGGTCGCAGATGTCGCGGACGCCCTCCAGGTAGCCGTCCGGCGGGACGAGGATTCCCGCGGTACCGGGGATCGTCTCCAGAACGATCGCGGCGATCGTCCCCGGACCTTCGAACGTGACGACGGCCTCCAGGTGGTCGAGCGCGCGGGCGCACTCCTCGGCCTCGTCGGCGGCGTAGAACATCGAGCGGTACGGGTACGGGCCGAAGAAGTGCACGACCCCGGGCGCCGCCCCGTCGTTCGGCCAGCGGCGCGGATCGCCCGTCATCTGGATCGCCGTCGCGGTGTTGCCGTGGTACGAGCGGTACGTGGTGAGGATCTTCTGCCGGCCCGTGTGCAGCCGGGCCATCCGCACCGCGTTCTCTATCGCGTCGGCGCCACCGTTGGTGAAGAAGACCCTGTTCAGCCCCTCCGGAGCACGCTCGACGATCAGTCGAGCCGCCTCACCGCGCACGTCGTTGGCGTGCTGCGGCGCCACCGTCGTGAGCTTGGCCGCCTGCTGCCGGATGGCCTCGACCACCTTCGGGTGCTGGTGGCCGATGTTCACGTTCACCAGCTGGGACGAGAAGTCCAGGTACCGGTTGCCGTCGTAGTCCCAGAAGTACACGCCCTGCGCCGCCGCGATCGGCAGCGGCTCGATGAGTGCCTGCGCCGACCAGGAGTGGAAGACATGCGCACGGTCGAGCTGGTAGACGTGCTGGCCGGCGGCGGGGTCAGGACTGAACACACGAACCTCCAAGACGTGCGGCCCACCTGCGCCCGCCAGGGTCGCAGGTGAACCGCACAAGCAGCGTCAGTGGTGCTGGGGGAAGCCGAGGTTGATACCGCGGTGGTCGGGCGACGGCCACCGGCTCGTGACCACCTTGCCACGGGTCCAGAACCGCACCCCTTCAGCGCCGTACATGTGCGTGTCGCCGAACAGCGAGTTGCGCCAGCCGCCGAACGAGTACGCGGCGACCGGCACGGGGATCGGCACGTTGATACCGATCATGCCCACCTCTGCCTCGTGCTGGAACTTGCGCGCCACGCCGCCGTCGCAGGTGAAGATCGCGGTGCCGTTGGCGTACGGGTTGCTGTTGACCAGGTGCAACGCCTCGTCGTAGCTCTCCACGCGGACGACCGACAGCACAGGGCCGAAGATCTCGTCGGTGTAGATCGACATGTCGGGCGTGACGTTGTCGAACAGCGTCGGGCCGCACCAGAAGCCTCGTTCGTGACCTGGCACCTCAAGCTCCCGGCCGTCCGCAGCGAGCGACGCGCCCTGCGCGACACCAGCGTCGATGTAGCCCTTGACCTTGTCCCTGTGCTCGGCGGTGATCAGCGGACCCATCTCGTTGCCGGCCTGGTTCCCGGGACCGACCTTGAGGGCGCCGATCCGTTCGGTGATCCGCGGAATCAGCGCGTCGCCGGCCGCTCCCACCGCCACCACCACGGAGATCGCCATGCACCGCTCGCCCGCCGCGCCGTACCCGGCGTTGACCGCGGCGTCGGCAGCCAGGTCGAGGTCCGCGTCGGGCAGCACCACCATGTGGTTCTTCGCGCCGCCGAGCGCCTGCACGCGCTTGCCGTGCGTCGTGCCGGTCTCGTAGATGTAGCGGGCGACCGGCGTCGAGCCGACGAAGCTGACGGCGGCGACGTCCTGGTGGTGCAGGATCGCGTCCACCGCCACCTTGTCGCCGTGGACCACGTTGAACACGCCGTCAGGCAGCCCTGCCTCGGCCAGCAGCTCGGCGATGCGGATCGACGCAGACGGGTCCTTCTCGCTCGGCTTGAGGACGAACGTGTTCCCGCACGCGATCGCGATCGGGAACATCCAGAGCGGCACCATCGCCGGGAAGTTGAACGGCGTGATGCCCGCGACGACGCCGAGCGGCTGGCGCAGCGAGTACGAGTCGACGTCGGTGGACACCTGCTCGCTCATGTCGCCCTTGAGGTGCTGGCTGATGCCGCACGCGAACTCGACGATCTCCTGACCGCGGGCCACCTCGCCGCGAGCGTCCGGGACTGTCTTGCCGTGCTCGGTCGAGAGCAGTTCGGCGAGCGCGTCGGCGTTGCGGTCGAGCAGCTCGCGGAACGCGAAGAGGATGCGCGTGCGCTGCGCCAGGCTGGAGTGGCGCCACGTCGCGAAGGCGGCCCTGGCGGCTGCGACGGCGCGGTCGACATCGGCGGTCTCGGCATAGTCGACGTGCGCGATGACCCCGCCGGTGGCCGGGTTGTGCACCTCGCCGGTCCGTGTGGCGTTAGGGCTGTCGAGCTTGCCGTTGATCCAGTGGGTGACGGTGGCAGGCATGGGTCCCTCCTTCGGTACCTCCACGCTCACCGATGACTGGACTTATCTCAAGATCCAGTTCGGGCCACTTCTTTGGTGCCAGTTCAGCCGGCCCAACGGGCAGGTCAGAGCACCTGGTAGCTGACGGTGATGACGCCGGCGCCCACGGACGCGATCTCCTCGAACGCGCCGCGCGCCAGGTCGAGGCATCGACCCTCGACGAACGGGCCGCGGTCGTTGATGCGCACGGTCACGCTCTGCCCGTTGGCCGTGTTCGTGACCTTGACGCGCGTGCCGAACGCGAACGTCTTGTGGGCCGCCGTCAGCCCGTCGGGGTCGAACGGCTCGCCGTTAGCGGTGGTTTCGCCCGTCTCGTAGAACGACGCGTCGCAGGTACGGACCGGTGCGGCGGCAGGAGGCTTCGGCGCGATGACGGGAGGCTTCGCGCGCGGGCTGGCCGGGGTCGTGGGCGGTGCGGGGGCGGGAGCGGGCTTCGGCGGCGCGGCGTTCGGGCTCGCGCTGGGGCTCGGTGGCTCCACCGTCGGACGAGGGCTGCTCGTCGGGGAGATGGTGGGGCGCTGCGCGCGGTCGGCACGGTCCTGGCCGGCGCGCGGGGCGGCCTCGATCACGTCGACACTGTCGGGCGAGTCACCGTCGGTGATCCCCAGAATCCCGATCGTGCCGAGCGCCAGAGTGCTGGCCGCAGCGGCGGAGAGCACGAGGCGTAACCGGGGCGTCAGGTGGAGGGTCGAGTTCGGGCGATGTCGTCCGGGCACGGGATGCCTTCTGATCGGGGACAGGACGGGCGGCGATCCACTGTTACATGCATCGGCGCCATTGCCGAACCGGACGAACCCCCGGTTTCGGATTTTTGGGGGCTTGGAAGGCCTCCCAGAAGCGGCTACAGCTGGGCCAGGTCGATGGAGGTGGCCATCGCCTGCATACCGGCCGCGTTGGGGTGCAGATGGTCGCCGCTGTCGTACCGCCTGGCGAGCCGGGTCGGTCTGGCGGGATCGCGCACGGCGGCGTCGAAGTCGAACACGGCGTCGAACACGGTGCCGGACCGCAGCTCCCTGTTCACGTCCTGCCGGATCCGCTCGCCGAGCAGGTCCCATTGGTGATAGCCCCGGTACGGGAGGATCGTGGCGCCGACGACGCGAACGTTTCGCGCCCGTGCCTCGCGCGCGATCCACTCCAGGCCGGCCAGGATCTGCCGCGCGTTGTCGGAACGCGGCTCCTGCTTGAGATCGTTGACGCCGACCAGCACGAACACCGTCTGGACGCCGGCCACGGCGAACACGTCACGGTCGAGCCGGTGGAGCGCGCGCAGGCCGGCGTTGGTGCTGTCGGTGAGCAGCCGGTTGCCGTTGATCCCGGCGTTGACCATGGCGAGTGGATCGTCGGTGGCTTGAGCGGCGAGCCGATCGGCCAGCACGTCCGGCCAGCGCATGTTGCGATCGCGTCCGGATCCGGCGCCGTCCGTGATCGAGTCACCCACGGCGACGATCGTGCGCGCACCTTCCGCCTGCACCTCCACGCCGGTGACGTAGTACCAGGAGCTGGTGCGGCGCCGGAACGCCAGGCCACTCACGTCCATCGAATGATCGCTGGCGGTGGCGAAGAAGCTGGTCTGCTGCGCGGCGTAGTGGAACGTGACTGGCCCGGACGGGCGCGGGGTGTGAACGGTGACGAACAGGTCGCCGTCGGCGGGGATCACAAGGTCGGCGGGGTCGCTCAGCAGCTGGCCACGCGCCGGCACCACCGCGATCGGCCGCCCGCCGAACGTGAGCTGCCGCACGGTACCCGCCGCGGCCTCGGGCGATCTGGGCGACGCCGGCAGCGCGACGGAGGCCGTCAGCTGCACCGGCACCCTGCTGTACGCGTTCGAGAGCCGGACCCGCACCTGGTTCCCGCCGAGACTGGTGTGCACGACGTTGCGGAACGTGTAGCCCGGGTAGCCCCTGCTGGTGACCGAGCCGGACGGGCTGGCGCCCCACGTGCCGACCCAGCCGGTCTGCTCCTCGACAGGCGGCGCGATCACGGGAGCGCGCTCAGGGACGACCCCGGCGACGGCCTCCGCAGTGCTCGTGTCCGGGAGGGACGCCGCGTACACCCCGCTCAGCACCAGCATGGCGCTGACCGCGGCCGCTGCGAATCCCTTCCACGCCAACGACCTCTCCCCTCTGCTCGTCAGCGTCTACGGTCGCACGGGCCTTCCTCGTTCAGCGCACGGATGGCGGATCTCATACCCGCGAACGACGGTCTGCTCCACCTTGGGGCCGATGGCGTCTGTCGCCGTCGCCCGCAGGGACCGTGGGACCGTGGCACGCTGACCGGATGGCGCTTCTCGCCGAGCTTGACCGCGACAGCGACGTGCCGCTGTACCGGCAGCTCCGCTCCGCCCTCGAACGCGGCATCCTGACCGGCCAGATCGGCGTCGGCACGCGGCTGCCGTCGTCGCGCGAGCTGTCCGTGCTGCTGGACGTCTCGCGCAACACCGTGATCACGGCGTACCAGGAGCTGGTGGCTGAGGGGTACGTGACGCCGCTCGCCCGATCCGGCCTGGTCGTCAACCCGGAGCTGACCCGCCGCCCCGCCAGCCGCAGCGACGGCCGCCTCGACTGGTCCAGCCGGCTCGACCCGATTCCCGGCGGCGACCTCCCGCTGAGCAACCGCCCGCCGGACTGGTACCGCTACCCGTACCCGTTCCTCGGCGGCCAGCCCAGCCCTGACCTGTTCCCGCGCCAGGCGTGGCTCCGTGCGCTACGCGAGGCGCTGGACCCGCCGCACTACTGGGCTAGCCTGCAGGACGCCCAGGACGCCGACGATCCGCTGCTGCTGGAGGCGCTCTGCCAGCACATCCTGCCGTCGCGCGGTATCGAGGCGGTGCCCGCCGAGGTGATGGTGACGCTGGGCACCCAGCAGGGGCACGCGCTCGTGGCCGCGGCGCTGCTCGGTCCTGGCCGGAAGCTGGCCGTGGAGAACCCCGGCTACCCGGACCTCTGGCACATCGCCGCCGCGACCGGCGCGGACCTGGTGCCGGTACCGGTTGACGGGTCGGGGCTGGTGCCCGGCCCGGAACTCTCCACCGTGGACGCCCTGACCGTGACACCCAGCCACCAGTACCCGACGAACGTCACGCTCTCGGTCGGCCGGCGGCACCAGCTGCTGGACACGGCGAGCCGGCACGGGTTCGTCATCGTCGAGGACGACTACGACAGCGAGTTCCGGTACCAGGGCAGCCCGAGCCCGGCTCTGAAGGCGCTCGACCGCAGCGGACACGTCGTCTACCTCGGAAGTTTCTCGAAGTTCCTCGCACCTGGGCTACGGCTCGGATTCCTCGTCGCGGACAGCGTGCTGGTGGCGCACCTTCGCGAGCGGCGGCGGTTCCAGGTACGGCATGCGCCGGGGCACCAGCAGCGCGCGCTGGCGTTGCTGATCCGCTCCGGTGACTACGCCCGGGCGCTGCGGCGTACCCGGTCCACGCTCAAGGTGCGATGGCAGTCCACCGTGGAGGCGGTGGCCACGTCGCTCGGCTGGGGCGGGCCGTACCCGTCGGGCGGCACGGGGCTGTGGGTGGTCGGGCCGGACGACCTCGACAGCGTCGCGCTCGCGGTGGCCGCCCGGCGACGCGGAGTGCTGATCGAGCCGAGCCCGGCGTACTCGCTGGCCGAACCGCGGCTGCGTAACGCGATGAAGGTCGGCTTCGCCAGCGTCCGGACCGGCCACATCGGACCGGGCATCGCGGAGCTGGCCACGGCCTGGCGCAGCCTCCGGTGATGACTGCGTAATTACGCAATGCCGGGGAGACAACGTTATCCATTGCTGATGGCGTCCTCACGGGTTGAAGGCGGCGCGAATCGACGCGCCGCCCGTCCGTGGAGGTGCAGATGTCACGACTGCGATTAGCGGTGGCCCTCGCCACGAGTGCCGTACTGCTGTGGCCACCTGGCGCGCAGGCAGCGGTCACCAGAACGGACGGCACAGCAGGGGGTGCCGTCCGTTCTGGTCAACCGTTCGCCGTCACGCTGATCACGGGCGACAAGGTTCGCGTGACGCCCGTCAGCGGCGGTAAGTACGCGGCGAAGATCGAGAAGGCGAAGGGCCGCGAGCGGATCCCGTTCGTGACCCAGCGCACGAAGAACGGGCTGTCGGTGATCCCCGCAGACGCGGTACCCGCACTCGCCGCCGACCGCCTCGACCCGCGCCTCTTCGACGTCCTGCTGCTGCAACGGCTGGGCTACGACGACAGCAAGCGCAAGGACCTGCCGCTGATGACCTCCGGAGCCGCGGCGCGCAGTGCGGCGCCGGCCGGAACGCGCAGCGTCCGCGCGCTGCCGAAGCTGGGCATCTCGGTACTGCGGGCGGAGAAGCGCGACACGGCCACGCTCTGGAAGTCGCTCCGGACGAACCGGACCGGCGGCAAGCTGTGGCTGGTCGGCAAGCTCAGGACCACATTGGACGCCAGCGTCCCGCAGGTCGGCGCGCCTGCCGCATGGCGTGCGGGCCACACCGGCAAGGGCGTCAAGGTCGCCGTCCTCGACACCGGGTACGACGCGAACCACCCCGACCTGAAGGGCGCCGTCGTCGAGGCGCGCGACTTCAGCGGCTCGGAGGACGGCGTCAAGGACATGGTCGGCCACGGCACCCATGTCGCCAGCACGATCGCCGGTAGGGGCACTGCGTCCGGCGGCAAGTACACCGGCGTGGCCAAGGGCGCCCAGCTCAGCATCGGCAAGGTGTGCACCACCGACTGGTGCACCGAGGACGCGATCCTCGCCGGTATGGAGTGGGCCGCGACATCGGGCGCGAAGGTGGTCAACATGAGCCTCGGCGGCCCCCCGAGCGAGGGCTTCGACCTGCTCGCGGAGACCGTCAACTCCCTGAGCCGGGACGGTGGTCCACTGTTCGTGATCGCCGCCGGCAACGAAGGCGCTCCCGAGTCGATCGGCTCGCCGGGCACCGCCGACGAGGCGCTCACGGTCGGTAGCGTCACCAAGGCGGACGAGCTGAGCTGGTTCTCCAGCCAGGGCCCGCGCGTCGTGCCGAGCCGCCGGTACGACTACGCGGTCAAGCCCGACATCACCGCGCCCGGCCAGGACATCGTCGCCGCACGCGCGGAGGGCACGCTGGACGATGTCGCGGTCGACCGGCACTACGCACAGCTCTCGGGCACCTCGATGGCGACGCCGCACGTCGCCGGAGCGGCCGCGATCGTCGCCGGGCAGCACCCCGACTGGACCGGCGCGCAGATCAAGGCAGCGCTCGCCAGCACGGCGAAGCCCAAGGCGGGCCTCACCGTCTACCAGCAGGGCGCCGGCCGGCTCGACGTCGCCCGAGCCACCGCCCAGAAGGTCACCGCGAGCGCGGGCACGCTGAGCCTCGGCTACTTCCCGTGGCGGAGCAGCCTGCCTGCCGCGAAGAAGTCCGTCACCTACACGAACTCCGGTACGACGCCGGTCACGCTCAAGCTCGGTCTCGGCATCAAGGACGACAAGGGCAAGCCGGCTGCGCGTGGCATGTTCACGGCGAGCGCGTCGACCGTGACCGTGCCGGCCGGCCGCACCGCCTCAGTCACCGTCACGGTCAAGCCGACGGTGGGTGCGGTCGGGCTCTACTCCGGTGCGCTCACCGCGACCTCCGCCGACGGCAAGACGGTGCTCACCACCGGAATCGGCGCCTACAAGGAGCCGGAGAGCTACAACGCCTCCCTCACCGCCTTCGACCGCACGGGCCGCCCTAGCGAGCTCGTCGCCATGTTCGTCAACCGCGCGACAGGGCGAACGGAGTTCGTGTCCGCCATCGGCGGCGCCATCCGCCGGTTGCCGCGGGGTGACTACACCGTCGCCGCGGCACTGCTGAGTTCAGCCACCTTCGAGACCACGATGGAGACGCAGGATCTCCGCCTTCGCGGACCAGCCGAACTCCAGTTCGACGCCCGCCGGGGGAAGCAGGTGACGATCTCGGTGGACAGGCCGGACGCGGTCTCGCGCTCCGGCATCGACCTCGCTGTGCTGCAGTCTGCGGGCGAGTACGGCGGGGGCCTCGGTGCTGGTGGCCCAGCCGGCGAGACGTTCGCCGTGCCAGGCACCGAACGGATCCCCAGGCTCGACGTCGGCATCACCACCACGTTGGTCAAGGCCGGATCCGGCGAACCCGATGAGGCGCCGACCCCCTACACCTACAACCTCGCGGTCCCGCTCAAGGATCGGTTCCCGGCTCGCCCGAACTACTCCTTCACCACGGCGAAACTCGCCGCCGTGACCCGGGTGATCTCGCGCCAGGGCGCGGACGAGATCCGGGACATGCCCAACTTCGTCTTCACCCCTGCGAACGCCATCGCGTTCAGCTTCGAGATACCGCTTGGCCAGCTGCGGGAACGCGTCGACTACCAGACCGCCGACCCTCGCGTGCGGCACAGCTCCTCGCTGGTATCGGGGGAGGCGCGGGACGGCTCGATCACTCTCGACAACATGACCGTCAACCGGGACATGACCTACGAGTCCGGCAAGAAGTACCGCGAAGCCTGGAACGCCGCGGCGTTCGGGCCCTCGGCGCTCGGCGGCGCGTACCGGAACGGCAACGACCTCGAGGTATGGATCCCGGTCACGTCGGACAACGCACCGGACCACGCGTCCGTCAACGTGGGGACGCTGGTCGGCTCCACGACGCTGCGACGTGGCGGGGCCGTGATCGCGTCGTCGAACTACCCCGCCGAGCTGGTCACCACCGTCCCGGCCGCCGCGGGCACGTACCGGCTGGAGACGACGGTCAAGCGAAACGTGCCGTGGACGTCGCTGTCACCACGGGTGGACGCGGCATGGACCTTCCGCTCGGCACACGTCCCCGGCGACAAGTGGGCGCCGCTGACGTTGCCGGTCATCCGGTACCGGCCGGCGCTCGACATCGACAACAACGCGCCCAGGTCGGGGAGGTTCTCCTTCCCGGTCGTGGTGGAACGGCCGGCCGGCGCACCCGTACACGCCGTCAAGTCGCTGAAGGTGGAGGTTTCCTACGACGGCGGCAAGACGTGGAAGGCGGCGAAACTGAGCGGAACCGGTGACCAGCGCACCGCGACCGTCCAGCACCCGGGCACCGCCGGGCATGTGTCGTTGCGGGCCACCGCCGAGGACACCGCCGGCAACAAGGTGGAGCAGACCATCCGGAACGCCTACGCCCTGAAGTAGCTCTCGCGTTTGGGCGATCTTTCTGGCGCTATAGCGCCAGAAAGATCGCCCAAAGCCGTGGGTCAGAGGAACTCGTGCAGCACCACGTTCTGGTCCCGTCCGGGGCCGACGCCGATCGCGCTGACCCGGGCGCCGGCCAGCTCCTCGATCCGCCGCACGTACGCCTGGGCGTTCGCGGGCAGCTCGTCGAACTTGCGGCAGCCGGAGATGTCCTCCGACCAGCCGTCGTGGTACTCGTACACCGGCTTGGCGTGGTGGAACCCGGTCTGCGTCATCGGCATGTCCTCGACGCGCTCGCCGTCTACGTCGTACGCCACGCAGATCGGCACCTGCTCCAGGCTCGACAGCACGTCCAGCTTCGTCAGGAACAGGTCGGTGAGGCCGTTCACGCGGGTGGCGTAGCGCGCGATCACCGCGTCGAACCAGCCACAGCGACGGTTACGGCCGGTGGTGACGCCGACCTCGCGGCCGACGCGTACCCAGGTACTCGCCGCTCTCGTCGAACAGCTCGGTCGGGAACGGGCCGGAGCCGACGCGCGTGGTGTACGCCTTGAGGATCCCGATGACGGTGGTGATCTTCGTCGGGCCGATGCCGCTGCCGGCCGCCGCGCCGCCCGACGTCGGGTTGGACGACGTGACGAACGGATACGTGCCGTGGTCGACGTCGAGCAACGTGCCCTGCGACCCCTCCAGCAGGACGTTCTCGCCACGCTCCAGCGCCCGGTTGAGCACGAGGCGGGTGTCCGAGATGTGCGGGGCCAGCCGCGCCGCGTACGCCGCGTACTCCTCGACGACCTCGTCCACCTCGATCGCCTTGCGGTTGTAGACCTTGACCAGGATCTGGTTCTTCTCCCGCAACGCCACCTCCACCTTGGCCCGGAAGATGCCCGGGTCGAGGAGGTCGGCGACGCGGATACCGATGCGCGCCACCTTGTCCCCGTACGCGGGGCCGATGCCGCGGCCGGTGGTGCCGATGCGCGCCTTGCCGAGGTAGCGCTCGGTGACCTTATCCAGCGCGCGGTGGTGCGGCATGATCAGGTGCGCGTCGGCCGAGATCAGCAGGCCGGAGACGTCCACACCCCGCTCGACCAGGCCGTCCATCTCGCCGATCAGCACGCCCGGGTCGATCACGACACCGTTGCCGATGACCGACGTGCAACCCGGCGTGAGGATCCCCGACGGGATCAGATGCAGCGCGTACTTCTCCCCGTCGGGCGTGATCACCGTGTGACCCGCGTTGTTCCCACCCTGGTAGCGGACGACGTACTGGACCTGGCTGCCGAGAATGTCGGTGGCCTTGCCCTTCCCCTCGTCACCCCACTGGGCGCCGACGAGCACGAGTGCGGGCATGCGAAAACTCCTCCTCGGGAGAGCCTGCTGCAACGGGCCGGGGGCGTGGGCGCGCCGATGACCGTTGGTGAAAGGCTAACGAACATGCATGTGCTGCTGTTCGCGCCGGGGCCTGAGACCGCCAGCCGGGTACCCGTCCTAGCCTGTGTCGATGCGCTGCGGAAGGGCGCGACGGTCGACGTGGTCCCGCTCGATTCCGACGCCGAGACCGACGCCGCGCTGCGAGCGCGCCGCGGAGACTCGGCGCCCGTGTCGTGGTCGCCGGTGGTGACGGCCAGCTACGAGCGGTGCTGCGCCGGATGGTGCGTGCGGTGCTGCCTCGCGGCGGCGACCGCCCGGCCGACCTGCCTGACGACCGCACCGTGCCGGACCTCTCCCCGGTAGGTGTGCTGCCGCTCCACGCCGCCTCCGACCTGGCTTCGCGCCTCGGACTTGTGCGGACACCGGCAGAGGTCGCGGCGGCCGTGCTCGACGGCGGGGTACGCCGTGTCGACCTGCTCCGCAACGACGGCGGCTCCCTGACCCTGCACGGCGCCCTGCTCGGCGCCGCCGACCAGTCCGGCCGGCCGCTCGGCTGGAGGGCCCGGATCGACGTCGACGAGAAGCTGCTCACGGACGGGACCGAGCCGCTGATCGGCTGCGCGATCGCCAACGCCGACGGGTACGCCGCGATGGCCGGGCTGCCGCTGGTGGCCACCGCCGACCCAGCGGATGGCGTACTCGATGTCGGCGTCGCGCTCCCGGACGGCACGCGGTTCGAGGTGCGCCGGGCAAGCGGGCGTGCCGTCGCCGTCACGCTTCACACCGACGAACTGCCGTTCACTGACGACGGCGTCGACGGCACGCTCACGCGCAAGCGCACCTGGTGGATGGAGCGCGCGGCCTGGGCGGTCTACACGGGCTGATCCTGGCTTTGTGCGGCGCGGTTGGCGGATTGGGCTGTGGATAAGTCATCGTGGAGAGGTCGGGTGGCGCAGAATCGACATTGCGGCCACGCTGAGCCGGGCACCACGATTACAGGGGGCATATCCGTGCAGGACAACGGCCAGAACCCGAACGCCGACGCCGGCCGCGCCAACGGCCAGCGCCAGGTGACGCCGGAGGAGGCCCAGGAGTCCGCGACCGGGTGGCCCGGGGTCCAGGACATCCCGTCCCCGAGCGCCGAGCGGGTCGCGCCCTGGTCCGCCGAGCACTTCGAGTCGCAGCCCGGCTGGACCGAGGAGCGGCGCCAAGCGCCGGCCCCGACCGGCTGGCCGGCCGCGCCGCTCCACGCCGTTCCCGCGGCACCTCGAGGACGCCGGGCCGGAGCGCCCTGGCCGCCACGCCGGCGCCGAGGAACCGTATGTCGGACATGCGCCGTCCTTCCCCTACGGCGGCACCACCGCAGTACAGCGACCAGCCCGCGGCCGCCTGGCAGGACCCGCGCATTCGCGGTGACGAGCCCGATCTGGAGCAGGCCACCCAGTACCAGCCGGCGCCGGGACAGCATCCTGAGCAGTACCCCGCTGAGCAGCAGGCGGCGGAATACCCGCAGGCCGAACAGCACCCGGCCGACCAGCACACCGGCGAGCAGTACCCAGTCGCGCAGTATCCGCAGCCCGAGCAGCACGTCGAGCAACACCCGGCCGAGCAGTACCCGCCGGAGCAGCACCCTGCCGATACCCGCACTACCCGGGCACGACCCGTACGCGCCGCCCCCGCAGTACGCGCAGCCGCAGGTGCACCAGCACGTGTTCCCACCGCGTCCGGACCAGCAGCATCCTCAGTACGACCCGGCGGCCTATCCGCAGCAGCCCGAGCCGCAGCCCGGCTACCAGGCGCACCAGCAGGGATACCAGCAGGCTCCGCCGCCACAGCATCCACAGACGCCACCGCAACCGGCTCAGCCGATGGCGCCTCCGCCGACCGCGGAGGAGTTCGCGGCCCGGCGCGCGCACAAGCCGCGAGCACCCGAGGCGACGATGGGCGTGCCGGCCCTGATCCGCCGGGTCAGCTTCGGCATGGTCGCACCGGCCCCGTCGCGTAAGGAGCGCGAGTACCGCGACGCCATCAGGAAGGTGCGGCGCAACTTCGGTGGCCTGCGCCAGATCACCGTGGTCAACCCGAAGGGCGGCGCCGGCAAGACGGTCGCGGCACTGATGATCGCGATGACGTTCGGCCAGAGCCGCGGCGGATACGTCCTGGCCTGGGACAACAACGAGACCCAGGGCACCCTCGGGATGCGCGCCCAGCAGGACTTCCACACCAGGACGGTCCGCGACGTGCTGCACGACCTGGCCACGTTCATGGGCGTCCACGGCCGCGTCGGCGACCTCTCCAGCTACGTGCGGGCGCAGGGCGAGGCCATGTTCGACGTGCTCGCCAGCGACGAGTCGGCCACGGCGGGCGAGATGCTCACGGCGCGGGCGTTCGCCGACATCCGCGAGGTCGTGAGCCGGTTCTACAAGCTGATCATCGTCGACACGGGCAACAACGTGCGCGCCGAGAACTGGCAGGCGTCGATCGACGCCACCGACCAGCTCGTCGTCACGATGTCGGCGCGCGGCGACTCCGCCGAGACGGCCGCCCGCATGCTCGACCACCTGGAGCAGACCGGCCGTGACCAGCTGGTACGCCAGGCGGTCACGGTGGTGTCGATGCCGGCCAGCAGCAAGGGTGTCGACCTCCCGGCGATCCAGCGGCACTTCGCGGCTCGCACCCGGCAGGTGATCGTCGCGCCGTACGAGCGGCTGCTCGACTCCGGTGAGCCGATCCGGTACGGCGAACTCTCCCAGGACAGCAGGGACGCCTGGCTCAAGATCGCCGCCGCCATCGCCGAGGGGCTCTAGGACCCGGCCGGATCACCAGCCGTTGCGGCCCCAGATCTGCTGCCCGGCCCAGGCCTCGGTCTCGGGCCAGGTCGCGAACGTGCGGATCGGCATGGACGGCGCACCGACCGGCTGGTCGCCGCCGCGCGCATACTGCTGTTCGGCGGCGGCGCGTAGTCGCTCGTCGGGGAGGTAGCTGGCCCAGCCGACGCAGTACGCGTCGAGTTCCGCGCGGCGCTGCGCGATCCAGTTCCACACGACCGGCCCGGCCGTGGGGCCGTACTCGTCCGGCTCGTCGGCGTCGGGATCACCGGCGTCGTAGGCCACCGCGAACGGCTTGCGCCGGGCGAGGAGCGCCTCGAACGCGCTCACGGCGATCTGCGCGGCATCCAGGCTCAGATCCGGGTCGGTGCGGACCCGGACGAGCGGCCAACCGCTGTAGTCGATCTCGTACGCCATGGCGGCCACCTCCCGTTACCGAAGCGGACCGGCGGCTGGAGCAGCCTCGGGACGGCGACTCCAAGCCCCGGATCGGAGCGGCTGCGAGCACGGCGACGACGGCGGCCAGCATGCAGCGTCAACGACTACGCTGAGCCCCGAGCCGATGGCGCTGCGTGGCTAACGCTGCCATGGTCCGGCCGGAATGTCCGCCGATTCCCACGATCTCCGGTGGCTCACATGCGGTCGGCCGCGGACGGATCACAGTCGCGGAGGAACTGGGCGCACCGCGCGGCCTCGTCGGCCTCGCCGATCTCGCTGGCGGCCCGGGCCAGCGCGTTCAGGCAGCGGAGGAAGCCCTGGTTGGGCTCGTGCGACCACGGCACCGGGCCGTGGCCCTTCCAGCCGTTGCGACGCAGCGCGTCGAGGCCGCGGTGGTAGCCGGTGCGCGCGTAGGCGTACGACGCGATCACGTCACCCTCGGCGAACGAGTCGTCGGCGAGGGCCGCCCACGCCCCGCTGAACGCCGGATGCGCGGCGGCCGCCGCGTCGAGCTCGGTCGTTCCGGCGAGCGCCGCCGCGACAGCCGCGGCCGCTTCGGTGTCCTCCGGAAGCAGCGTCGCGGGCGGCTGGGGTAGCAGGTTCTGGGGGAGGCTCATGCCCTACATCCTGTCGCGGTCAGGTGAACCACCGGTAACGGCGGTATCGGATTGTGCGAAATGCCACCCGCTCCAGCTCGGCGCTTCTCATGCGCTGGCGAGCGGACGGCAGGATGTACACCATGGACGACGCTACCCCGGATGAACTCGAAACACTCACCGAGTTCGCTGCGCGCGCAGCCAGCGGCGGCATCGCGGGCTGCGTCGTGCAGGGGCTGGACCTTGCGGCGGTCGACCTGGCCGGCCTCGACGTCACCGGCACGTTGTTTCTCGGGTGCCACCTCGCGTCGACGGCGGTCGAGGCCGATCTCGTGCAGCGCGGCGCACAGGTGGTGCGCGCGATCACCGAGGTGCCGTACCCGACGCATCCGGCCGCCCTGTACACCGCCCTCGACCTGGCCGCCGGCTTCGAGCAGGGCGGGTTCGCGACGATGTTCGACACCCGCGTGTACTCGCACTTCGTGGCGCACGGCGGCGCGCTGCCGGACATCCGCGAAGCGCTCGCGCAGCGCCTGCACGACCACGGCGTCGACAACGCGCTCGGCGACCTCGTCAACGTGTGGACAGCGATCACGAGCGGGCGTCCCGTGATCGGCGTGATGGGTGGACACGCGGAGCCGCGCGGTTCCCGGGCGTATGTCGAAGCCGCCGAACTCGGCCGCGGGCTTGCGCGTGCGGGCGCGCTGGTGCTCACCGGCGGCGGACCCGGCGTGATGGAGGCGGCCAACCTCGGGGCGTACCTGGCGAACCAGCCGGTCGACGCGCTGCCCGCTGCGATCGCGGATCTCGCCGTGGCTCCACATTTCCAGGACCACGACCCGTACACGGCCGCCGCACTGGCCGTGCGCCGGCGCTGGCCGCTGCCCGAGCACGATGTCGACCCTGTGAGCTGGGCGCGTGGCGGCGGGCTGGCGATCCCCACCTGGCTCTACGGCCATGAGCCCGCGAACCTCTTCGCCGGTCGGATCGCCAAGTACTTCTCGAACGCGATCCGCGAGGACACGATCCTGCGCGTGTGCCGGGGCGGCATCGTCTTCGCGCCGGGCAAGGCCGGCACCGTGCAGGAGGTGTTCCAGGCGGCGACCAAGGCGTACTACGGCAGCGACGGCTCGTCCGGGCCGATGGTCTTCCTCGATCGTGCCTACTGGACGGACGTCCTGCCGGTCGAGTCGCTGCTCCGGCCGCTCTTCGGACTCGCCGCCGATCCGGTACTCGACAAGCTCGTGCACCTCACGGACGACATCGACGAGGCGATCGCGATCCTCACGCGGTAGCCGGGACATGCCCCAGGCGAAACGTCGCCGGGGCCCTATAAGGACCCCGGCGACGTACGGAAGAAGACCTCTACTTGCCGATCGCGGTACCGGCTGAGCGCAGGTTCTGGCACGCCTCGACGACGCGCGCAGCCATGCCGGCCTCGGCCGACTTGCCGTACGAGCGCGGGTCGTAGGCCTTCTTGTTGCCGACCTCGCCGTCGATCTTCAGCACGCCGTCGTAGTTCTTGAACATGTGGTCGGCGACCGGCCGGGTGAACGCGTACTGGGTGTCGGTGTCGACGTTCATCTTCACCGCGCCGTAGTCGAGCGCCTCGTGGATCTCCTCCAGCAGCGAGCCGGAGCCGCCGTGGAACACCAGGTCGAACGGCTTGGCGCCCTCGGGCAGGCCGAGCTTCTGCGCGACGACCTGCTGACCGTCACGCAGGATCGACGGCTTGAGCTTCACGTTGCCCGGCTTGTAGACGCCGTGGACGTTGCCGAACGTGGCGGCGAGCAGGTAGCGGCCCTTCTCGCCGGTGCCGAGCACCTCGACCGTGCGCAGGTAGTCCTCAGGGGTGGTGTAGAGCTTCTCGTTGATCTCGTTGTCGACGCCGTCCTCTTCGCCGCCGACGACGCCGACCTCCAGCTCCATGATGATGTTCGCCTTGCGGCACTCCTCCAGGAGCTCGGCCGCGATCTGCAGGTTCTCCTCGAGCGGCACCGCCGAGCCGTCCCACATGTGCGACTGGAACAGCGGCGGCTCACCCTTGGCGACCCGCTCCTGGCTGAGCTTGATCAGCGGACGCATGAAGCCGTCCAGCTTGTCCTTCGGGCAGTGGTCGGTGTGGAGGGCGATGTTGACGCTGTACTTCTTCGCGACCTCGCCCGCGAACGCCGCCAGCGCCGCCGCACCGGTGACCATGTCCTTCACGGTGGAGCCGGAGAGGTACTCGGCGCCGCCGGTGGAAACCTGGACGATGCCGTCGCTCTCCGCCTCGGCGAACCCGCGGATAGCCGCGTTCAGGGTCTGGGAGGAGGTGACGTTGATGGCCGGGTAGGCAAAGGCGCCGTCCTTCGCCCGGTCGATCATCTCGGCGTACACCTCGGGGGTGGCGATAGGCATCTCGTGCTCCTCGATCTGGCCGGAGCCATCCGGCGTCACGTCTTCATGGGTCACGTCTTCATGCGCAGTATTCCGCAGCTCAGAACTACCCGGGGACACGGAGTCGACGCCACTGTCGCCTCCCACGACCTGCACCCTATCTGTGTCGATCCAGAAGCCGCACCGCGCCTGGGCGGACCCACTCAATGCACGGCGTCGACCGCTTTGCGGGCGGCCACCAGCACGGGATCCCACACCGGCGAGAACGGCGGCGCGTAGCCGAGATCGAGGCCGGTGAGCTGGTCCACGGTCATGCCGTTCCACAGCGCGACCGCCAGCACATCGATCCGCTTCGCCGCGCCCTCCCGCCCGACGATCTGCCCGCCGAGGAGCCGCCCGGTACCTCGCTCGGCCAGCAGTTTCACGGTCATCTGCTGTGCGCCCGGGTAGTAGCCGGCGCGGCTGTCCGACTGGATCGTCGCGGCGACGGTCTCGAACCCGACCCGCGCCGCCTCCTTCTCGTTGAGTCCGGTGCGGGCGATCTCCAGGTCGCAGACCTTGCTGATCGCAGTACCCACCACGCCGGGGAACGTCGCGTACCCGCCACCGAGGTTGATGCCGGCCACGCGGCCCTGCTTGTTGGCGTGCGTCCCGAGCGGGATCGCCGCGGGCAGGCCGCTGACCAGGTGGATCGTCTCGGCACAGTCACCGGCGGCCCAGATCCCGTCGTGGCCGGGCACGCGCATTCGCCGGTTGGTGACGATCCCGCCGCTCATCCCGACCGGCAGTCCGGCGTCGGCGGCGAGCTGCGAGTTCGGCCGCGTGCCGAGCCCCAGGACGACGATGTCGGCCGGGAATCGCTCGGAACCGGCGACCACCGCGCGCACCGAGCCGCCGTCCGCCTCGATGCCGTCGACGGTGACGCCGCTGCGCACCTCGATCCCCAGGCCGGTCATTGCGGTCTCGACCAACTCGCCCATGTCGGGGTCGAGGGTCGACATCGGCTGCGGGGCGCGCTCCAGCAAGGTCACCGACAGACCGCGCAGCGTCATCGACTCGGCCAGCTCGACGCCGATGTACCCGCCGCCGATCACCACCGCCCGCTTCGCGCCACGATCGAGCGTGTCGTGCACGGCCTCGCCGTCGTCGAGCGTCTGCACGCCGTGCACGCCGCGCGCGTCGATCCCGGGCCAGTCCGGTCGGATAGGCAATGCGCCGGTCGCGATCATGAGCTGGTCGAACGGCTCCCTGAACTCGTCACCGGACGACCGGACAACGACCTCGCGCCGGTCCATGTCGATACCGACGACCTCGTGCTCCACCCGTACGTCGATCCCGCGCCGGCGGTGCTCTTCCGGTGAGCGCGTGACGAGGTCGTCCACGTCGCCGACCACGTCGCCGATCCAGTACGGGATGCCGCACGCCGAGTACGACGTGTGCCGGCCACGCTCGAACGCGACGATCCGCAGGTCGTCCTCGTCGCGGCGGCGACGCGCCTGGCTGGCCGCGCTCATACCGGCGGCGTCGCCCCCGATCACCACAAGCCGCTCCGTCATGAACCGCCCCCAATCTGCGCATTCGCGTCCGCGAGCATCGTGCCGGTAGCCTCGACGAGCGTGAGCCTCAGTGAGAACATCCGCGACAGCATCGCACTCAACCCGCTCGACCCGAAGGAACTGATCACCACCTTCGGGCTGGTCGGCGTGTGGGTCATCCTGTTCGCCGAGACCGGTCTCCTGATCGGCTTCTTCCTCCCCGGCGACTCGCTGCTCTTCCTCGCCGGGATGGGCGCGTCCAGGATCGGCGAGAGCCTGTTCGGCCAGCCGCTGAGCCTGCCCGGCCTGCTCATCGGCGCGCCGATCTGCGCCATCGTCGGCGCGCAACTCGGCCACTACCTGGGTGCGAAGTACGGCCGCAAGCTCTTCGACCGGCCGAACTCCCGGATCTTCAAGCCCGAGTTCGTCGAGAAGGCCGAGTACTACTTCAACAAGTTCGGCCCGGCGAAGGCGGTCGTGCTCGCGCGCTTCATCCCGATCGTGCGCACGTTCCTCAACCCGGTCGCCGGCATGCTCGGCATGCCCGCCAGGACGTTCCTCCTCTGGAACGTGGTCGGCGCCATCCTCTGGACCGACGGCATCATCATCGCCGCGTACTACCTCGGTGACACGCTCGGCGAGAACTTCCCGGTCGACAAGTACCTGCTGCCCACCATCGGCGTGATTCTCTTCGTCTCGGTGCTGCCGATCGTCATCGAGTTCGTCCGCGGGCGGCGCGTCAAGAAGCGCGCGAGCGTCTGAGAAATCCGCTTGCCGCACGCGCCACGCTGGACGGGTGCGTGACGATCTCCGGCTGCTGACCGATCGCCGGTTCGCGCTGCTCTTCTCCGCGCGCACCGTCTCGATCCTCGGCACGGCGATCTCGCCGGTCGCGCTCGCGTTCGCCGTCCTCGACCTGCCCGGCGCGTCGGCCACCACGCTCAGCCTCGTGCTGGCGGCGCAGTCGGTGCCCGAGGTGCTGTTCCTGCTGCTCGGCGGGGTGGTCGCCGACCGGTTCCCGCGCTACCGCGTGATGGTGGGCGCCGAACTCGCCGCCGGTGTCAGCTTCGCCGTGCTGGCGGCCCTGTTCCTGCTGGACGCCGCCCACGTGCCGGTGGTCATGGCGCTCGCGGCGGTCAACGGCGTCGCCACCGCGATGTTCTTCCCCGCGCTCACCGGGATCGTCCCGCAGGTGGTCCCTCAGGAACGGTTGCAGGGCGCGAACGGTCTGCTCCGGCTGAGTATGAACGGCTCGCGGATCCTCGGCCTGGCCGTCGCGGGCGCGCTCGTCGCTGTGTTCGGCACAGCCTGGGCGCTCGCGATCGACGCTATGTCGTTCCTGATCAGCGCTGCGCTCCTGGCCGGGGTACGGGTGCCGAACACCCGGGTCGACATGGGCACCAGCCTGCTCGGCGACCTGCGGCACGGGTGGCACGAGTTCTCGTCCCGGCAGTGGCTCTGGGTGATCGTGATCCAGTTCTCGATCCTCAACGCCGCGATGACCGCCGCACTCGGTGTGCTCGGTCCGGTCATCGCCAAGCGTGATCTCGGCGGTGCTCCTGCCTGGTCCGCGATCCTCGCAGCCGAGGCGATCGGCATGGTCGCCGGCGTGCTCCTGGCGATACGGATCCGGCCGTCACGGCCGATGCTGGTAGCCACCCTGGTGATGTTCGGTACCGCACCGCCGGTGATGCTCCTCAGTCTCGGTGCCCCGGTGCTCATCGTCGCGGCGTCGGCGCTGGTCGCGGGTGCGTGCATCGACATCTTCACGGTGCTCTGGGAGACGGCGCTACAGCAGCACATCCCTCCGGACGCGCTGTCCCGGGTCGGCTCCTACGACGCCATCGGCTCGTTCATGATGATGCCGGTCGGCCTTCTCGCCGCCGGTCCTGCTGCCGGCCTGATCGGCGTCGAGGCCGCGCTGTGGGGTTGCGCGGCGCTCATCGTCGTGCCGACCGGGCTGGCGCTGCTGTCGCCGCAGCTCAGGCAGTTGCGCTCCGGTGCGCCGGCCCCTGCCGAGCCGGTACCCACCGCCTGAAGGTGACTCAGACGGTGCGCGCCTCCAGCAGCCCGGCGGCCTTGAGCTTGTCGGTGATGGCGATGCAGTCGGCGGCCGGCAGCTCGATCGTCTCGGCGAGGCCGATCAGGTCGCGGGTGCCGTCGGCGTAGGCGACCACGTTCATGATGTCGCGCACCGCGTTGGACGAGCCCTTCACACTGACCGTCGGGTACAGGCCGCGCTTGCCGAGCTGCGGCTCTCCGAGGCACGTCGTGCGCAGGTGCTCGTTCCGCTCCAGGATCGACAGGCAGTCGCGGAGCACCGTGTAGGTGCCTGCCAGCCCGGTCGGGGAGATGAAGTCCAGGTTGTCGAGCGACGTGTGGTACTCGGGGTACGTGCCGTACTTGCTGCGCATCACCGACGCGACCGGCAGGTCGACACCCGGTGCGCAGTACTGCCGCTCGTCGCTGCCACGCGTGAGGAATGAGTACTCGGTGTACTCCGGCGCATGGTGCCGCAGTACGTGCCTGGCGACACGGTCCGAGAGGGTGTCGCCCTGGCGGGACGGCAAGAACGAGTACGCACGGTCGTCGCCGACACACGTGATGTTGAATCCGGCGATCGTGCGCGCCTTCATCTCCTCCAGGTGCCGGCTGAGGTACAGGATCGAGCCGATCGTCTCCGGGATGACGATGATCCGGTACGTGTGGCGGCGGTCCGGGTTCGCGGCGAGCCACTTCGCCAGCCACGTGGTCACCGCCGGCCCTGACAGCTCGTTGTTGCCCATCGACGGGTGGCACACGTAGGTCGAGAGCATGATCTCGGTCTGCTCACGGCCGGGAAGGATCAGGTCTGCGTAGGTGAGGTGGCCGGGCTCCAGCGTCGAGTCGATGACGGCGCGATACGTGCCGGGCCGCAGGTCGCCGCGCTGGCGCTCGGTGAGGCAGAAGCCCCAGCGGCGCCGGTAGTACGACGTCACGTACGGGATCGCATCCGGCTGGTCGGGAAGCGAGTACAGGTGTTGCTGAAGCTCGTCCAGCGTCAGCTCGACGTCGACCGGCTCGGAGTACCCGAGGAGGTGCAGGTTGTTGACGCGGAAGTCGATGACCTTCGTGCCGTCCGGGCCGATCACGTACGCGTCGCGCACGTTCCACTCGTCGGGCACCTCCCAGTCGAAGGCCTGCGTGCCGCTCGCAACCTCGTGAATCCGCAGGTCGGGAAGGTGCTGCTGGATCGCGCGGAGAGTCTCCCTGGTGCCTTCGCCGGTCAAGCTGCGGCAGATCGGGAACAGGTCGGCGGCGAACTTGTACATCTCCTCGCCGATGGCGAGGTCCGCGCTGGCGTCAGCCATGGTTGTTCTCCAGGCGCTCGAAGGTCAACGGGTACCCGTGCCGCTCCGCGAGCGCCTCGGTGATCTTGCGGGAGTCCGGCGTCAGCAGGAAGTACTCGTCTCGGCGAAGCTGTTCCGACCAGTGCTCCAGCAGGGCCGGGGCGGAGTAGAGCAGCATCGTGCCGCGCCCGACCGGGAACTCCCGGAGGATGTCCCGGTCGCGGAGGTCGGCGATCAGCCGTGGCCATTCGTAGTCGACCGCGCCCGGCTCCATCGGGCGGACCCGGTACTGGAACGTCACCGGCTCGGCCGTGCCGTCGGGTCCGACCACCTCGCCTGCGAACTCCTTGATGTACCGGTACCCGATGCCGTGTCGCTCCTCGACGTGATGGAGGAACGTGTTCGACTCGAACCCGGCGCTGAGGAACCCGACGTACCCGTCGCGCTCGACCAGCTCGGCGAAGAGCGACTGCGGACCGAACGGGTTCGCCACCACCGCCGTGCCGAAACCCGGGTTGTCGGGGACGCAGAAGTTGAACACCGGAGTCCTGGTGCGGGCGTCCGGATGCAGTGCGCGGACGAACTCGTTCAGCACGCCGACCTGGCACGGGTCGTCCGCCACCGCGTACCGCCGGCTGCGGGTGAAGTCGTAGTTGAACGTGGGCACCGCGAGGGGCGCGCCCTCGGCCGCCTCGCCGACCGCCGACCAGTAGTCGCCGAGGAGTTGCTTCCGCGGCTTCGGCTTGTCGATGATCCCGAGTGCGGTGGTGTTCGTGTGCAGCACCACCGGCCGGCCCGCGACCAGCGCGAACGGCTCTCGGAGCTCGGCGACGAACTGACTGCGCGGTACGACGAAACTCATGGGTTTGGCCCGCTCCTCAGCAGGTGATGCCGCCGTCGATGATGATCGTCTGGCCGGTGATGAAGCTGGCGCTGTCCGACAGCAGGAACTGCACGCTCGGCACGATGTCGGGGATCTCCGCGAGACGCCCCAGTGGGGTGCGGTTGACGATCTGCTTGAGCCCACCCTCGCCCAGCCCGGCCGACATGTCGGTGGCCATGTAGCCCGGGGCCACGCTGTTCACGGTGATCTTCCGGCGACCGACCTCGCGCGCGAGGCTGCGGGTGAAGCCGTCGAGCCCGGCCTTCGTGGCGGAGTAGACGGCGAGGCCGTTGTACCCGCGCGAGCCCACGATCGAGCTGATGTTGATGATCCGGCCCCGCCGGTTGCGCAGCATCGTGCGCAGCCCGTGCCGCGCCAGCCGGATGCTGCCCTCCAGGTTGATCTGGAGCATCCGGGCGATCTCGACCTCGGGCAGCGTTGCGAGCACGCCGTCGACGGCGATCGCCGAGTTGTTGATCACGCCGTACAGGTCACCGAACCGCTCGGTGGAGCCGTGCACGAACTCGCTCAGGCCGACGCTGTCCGCGATGTCGACGCCCTCGTAGTGGAACCGGTCGGGGTACGCCTCGGCGAGACGCTCCATGTCCTCGGTGGGCTTGCGGCTGAACGTGCTCACCCGGTAGCCGTCGGCGAGCAGCGCCTCGCTGATCGCCAGGCCGACGCCGCGCGATCCCCCGGAGAGGACCACGTGGTCAGCGAGTGCGGAGTTTCTTTCCATTGGGAGCCAGCCTCAGAGAATCGACGAACTTGACGAGTTGGGGGACGTGGGTCGCGGCGAGGCGCGCACGCAGTTCAGCCTTGACCTCAGCGACGGTCCACGGGCGATCGCCGGAGAGCACGAGGTCGGCCGCGAGCAGCTCCCCCGTGATCGGGCTCTTCTTCTGGTAGACGAAGCTGTCGGTCACACCGTCCAGCTCGTTGATGACCAGCTCGATCGCCTCGGGCGAGATCTTGGATCCGCCGACGTTGATCATGCCGTCCTGCCGACCGATGAAGATCACGCGGTCGTCGCGGATCTCGACCAGGTCCGGAGTGCGGATCCAGCCCGCCGCGGCGTCGTCACCGCCGGACGTGCCGTCGGCGTACCGCTTCATCGCGAACTCGGAGTGGATCTCCAGGAGCCCGTCGGAGATGCGTACCCGCACCGGCCCGGACCGCTCCAGCCAGGCGATCGGGAAACCTTCGAGACCGTCCGAGACGGTGATCGCGGAGCCGGCCTCGGTCGACGCGTAGATGTGCGTGATCTTGCCCGGGTCGAAGGTGCGCCGGATCGAGTCGAGGACGTCCTGGCGGACGATCTCACCGCCCAGCGTCGCCTGCAGCAGGGTCGGAGGAGTGAGATCGGCGGGCCACGCGTTGATGAGCATCCGCCACCAGGTCGGGGTGCCGCTGATGACCTCGATCGGCCGGTTCGCAATGACCCGCGCGACCTCGGCGAACCCGCCCTCGGTGAAGTGCAGCTGGCCACCGCTGTTGACCGCGGCGAAGAAGACCTGGACGCCGGCGAACGCAGTGGGCAGGTACGTCATCAGCCAGCGACGCCCCTGCCGGGTGGCCGGCACCTTGCGGGACGCGTCCTGGACGCGTGCCCAGTCGTGGAGCACCAGCTTGGGCTGGCCCGACGTGCCCGAGGTGAAGATTCCCAGCGACGGCTCACCCGCCTCGGACGCGGCCGCCTCAAGCGGGTGGGCCTGCGGAGCGGTCGAATCGCCCGTGACGAGGACCGCGGCACCGTTGGCCGCGGCCACTTCGGCGGCAAGCTCCGGGGCGAACGTGGCGTGCACGAGGAGCAGAGTGCGCTCCAGCTCACGACACAGCAGCAGGGTGGCGCCGACCAGCACCGGGTCGGCGGAGTGAACCGCCACGCACTGTTGCTCGCCGATGTGCCGGGCAACCTCGGCCTGAAGCTCTTTCAGCTCCGCGTCGGCGACTTCTCGACCGCTCTGCCAGAACACGGGCGCTCAGTCCTTGTAGAGGTCCGCCAGCTCACCGACGGTCTGGAAATTGACGAAGCCCTCGGCGAACGGGTCCTGGCCGGTGCGCTCCTCCATCTTCACCACCACGAGCGCGAGCGCGAGGGAGTCTAGGCCGGTGTCCTCCAGCACCTTGGTGTCGGCGGTCAGCTCGCCGGGCTCGATGCCCTCTTCCTGGAGAACCTCACGCACGCTGTCGATGACCAGCTGAAGGGTTGCCTGCGACACGCTAACTCGTCTCTCTCCGTCTGAGGATCACGATCAGTACCGGCCCGATCCGTCGGCGGGCCAAACGCACACCAGCCTCCCCGAAGCTGGGTTCGACGACTGCGGCTGTGCCGCCTGCGCGTCTACCGGGGGCCGAGTATAACGATCGATCCCACACGAGCCTTATTCGCGCTGCGTCTCAGCCGAGGCCGAGGTCGTCGAGGGAGAACGCGGCGCGGTACTCAAGGCCCGCGGCGCGGATGGCGTCGGCAGCGCCCCGGTCGACGATGGTCGCCACGCCGACCACCTCCGCCCCGGCCTCGCGGGCCGCCTCGACCGCCGTCAGCGGGCTACCGCCGGTGGTCGACGTGTCCTCGACGACCAGCACTCGGCGACCCGTGACGTCCGGCCCTTCGATCCGGCGCTGCATGCCGTGCGCCTTCGCGGCCTTCCGGACGACGAACGCGTCGAGCTTCTGCCCAGCCGCGGATGCGGCGTGCAGCATCGACGCGGCGACCGGGTCGGCGCCGAGGGTGAGGCCGCCGACCGCGTCGTAGCCCCAGTCGGCCGTGGTCTCCAGCATGACCCTTCCGACCAGCGGCGCGGCGGCGTGGTGGAGCGTGATCCGGCGCAGGTCGATGTAGTAGTCGGCCTCCGACCCGCTGGACAGGGTGACCCTGCCGTGCACGACGGCGAGGTCACGGATCAGGGCAAGCAGCTCGTCGCGGTCGGCCATGCGCCCAGGCTAGCGGGCGGGCGCGGCGCGCTTTCAGCGTGCGTGCCAGGCAGCGAGGATGTCGTGCTCCTTCGCCTCCTCGATCCTCGTGCCCGTCCGCTCGTTACGCACTGTCGGGGCACCGCCGTCACGCACCCAGGCCCACGTGTCGGCCACGGTCTCCTCGATCGGGCGACAGGTCAGGCCGGCGGCCTGTGCCTGTGCGGTGTCCACGTCCCAGGTGTGCGGCGCCTTCTCCGGGACCATCCAGAGCGGCAGCTCGGTCCACGGCGTGACGTCGTGATCGAGGAGGAACTGGTCGTCCACCCAGGTCAGGGTGGCGCCGCTGCCCGTGGCGCGGACAGCGGCGTCGAGCATGCGGCCGAACGTCGAGGATCCAGCCGGGGCGGTGGCCGCGAATCCACCGCCCACGCCCGCCTGGCCGCAGTGGAGCATCCACGTCGCGAGATCACGGGCGTCGATCAGCTGGGTGGGCTGCTCGGGCGAGCCGCCGGCCAGCACCTCGTCGCCCTTCGAGATCCGTGAGAGCCACCAGGACAGGCGCTCCGTGTTGTCGTGCGGACCGACCAGCAGCCCCGACCTGACCAGCGTCGACGCCGGCCCGAACACCTCCTCGACCGCCCGCTCGCAGCCAGCCTTGAGCACGCCGTAGTCACCGTCGTCGGGACCAGCGTCGGGCGCGCACTCGTGCAGCCGGGATCCGGGCTGGATCTGCTCCTCGGGCCAACCGGGGTGGACGTTCACGGTCGAGACGAAGACGTAGTGACCGACGCGACCGGTCAGGGCGTTCGCGCTGGCCAGCACGTCGCGCGGTACGAACCCGGACGTGTCGACCACGACGTCCCACTCGCCCTTGTCCAGCGCGGCCAGGCCCTCGGGCGTGGTGCGGTCGCCGGTGCGGGCGTCGACGGCGGGCGGCGGGGCACCGGACTCGCCGCGGGTCAGCGTGGTCACCTCCCACCCCGAGGTGAGCGCCGTATCGACCACGGCACGTCCGAGGAACCGGGTCCCACCAAGCACGAGGAGTCTCATGCGCACAACCCTCACGGCGGACCCGGCGCCATGGCCAGCTTTTCCGCCGCGAGCAGATTCCGCGACGAGCTGAGCCTGCCCAGCCCTGTGGATAACCTCAGCCGGCGGTGCGGCCCAAGCGCCATTCTCAGGGCATGGAGCACGCGACGCTGGCGGCACTCGCTGACGAGCAAGGCGGCCTGTTCACCTGGCGGCAGGCCCGTGACGCCGGGTACTCACCGTGGCAGATCCGTACCCGGCTTCAGGACCGACGCTGGCGCCGTGTCCTCGGCAACGTCCTTGGCGGCGCCGGTGTGGCGGACAATCCGTCGACCCGCGATCGCGCCGCCTACCTCGCCGGCGGACCTGGCGCTGTACTCAGTGGACCGTCGGCTGCTCGCCTGCACGGCATGGAGGTAAGGGCTGAGTTCAGCTGCGTAACGGTGCCGAGGCGACGGCACTTGGCAATCGACGGTGTGCGCATTCTGCGCGAACCGGTCGTCGACGACGATCTGATCCTGCTGGCCGACATGCTCGTCACGTCCAGAGCTCGCACCGTATTCGACTGCCTGCGCGTGCTTCCCGAGCCGGAGGCCTCAGCGCTGCTGGATCGTGCCCTGCAAAGGAAGTGGCTAACGCTCGTGGGCCTGGAAGGGCGTGTGTCGAGGTACGGGCAACGGTACGGCGCGCCTCGGCTCCGCACGCTGTTGGCAGACGCATCACACGGAGCAAGATCCGAGGCCGAACGACAACTCCACCGTGGACTCCGTGACGCCGGTGTCACCGGCTGGGTGGCGAACCAGGAAGTCCACGACGCCACCGGGCTCATCGGCGTCGTGGACATCTTGTTCCCGGGGGCGAAGCTCGCGATCGAGGTGGACGGGCTAGCGTGGCACAGCGCGATGGACCGGTTCCAGCGGGACCGCACCCGCCAGAACCGGCTCGTGAACTCCGGCTGGACGGTCCTCCGCTTCACCTGGCACGACCTGACAACCGACCTTCTCGGCGTAATCGCGCACAATTCAGGCGGCCTTGGATGCGCGCCTGACCTGATCTTGGGGTGGGATCAGCGAGCCTGCTGACTACGCGATCCCACCCGAAATGCTGTGTAGGCGATCAGCGGAAACTCAGCGGCCCACTCGCCGGGCGGCGCCACCGATGAGACGGCGGAACAAGGGCCTCGGCACGTGACGGACGAGGCCGCCGAGAACCTTGTACTGCAACGACGGCGTGCTCACCGCTCGCCCGCGGCGAAGGTCGGCGAGGGCTGTCCTGGCGACGCTGTCAGCGTCCAACCAGAGCCTGTCCGAAATTGACTTTGTCGGGATCCCGGCGCGCTCGTGGAACTCGGTGCGCACGAAGCCTGGGCACAGTGCCACGACGCGCACGCCCTTGGCCCGCACCGCGACGTGCATCGACTCGCTGAAGTTCGTGACCCATGCCTTCGTGGCCGAGTACGTGGAGCCGGGTGCGGTGGGGCCGAAGCCCGCGATCGAGGAGACGTTGATGACATCGCCCCGACCACGGGCGACCATCACCGGTAGGGCAGCGTGGGTCAGCCGCATCACCGCGCGGACGTTGATGCGCAGCATGCGTTCCTCGTCCTCGACGGTGTTGCGCAGGAACGAGTTCTTCAGGCCGATCCCCGCGTTGTTGACGAGGACGTCGACGGGGCTGTCGGTGTCCGCGAGCCGCGCCTCGACCGCCGCGCAACCCTCGTCGGTGGTGAGGTCGGCGGCGATCACCTCGACCTCGACGCCGTGCTCGGACCGCAGTTCGTCGGCGACGGCTGCCAACCGCTCCGCGTTACGGGCGACCAGGACGAGATCGTGAAACTCCACCGCGAGGCGCCGCGCGAACGCGGCGCCTATGCCGGCGGTGGCACCCGTGACGAGAGCGATCGGCATGCTTACTCCTAGTAGAGCTGGCCCTGCTGCTGCGGCTTGAAGTAGTCGTTCGACGCCGGCAGCAGGAGGAGCACGATGACGCCGATATAGACGATCGCGGAGATCGCCACGCTGCCGAACTGGTACGCGACGAACCAGCCTGGGTACGTGCCGACAGAGGTCGCGGCACCGATACCGCTGAAGCCGACGCAGCAGAGGAACAGCCCGCAGATCACCCACGTGGTGATGCGAGCCGCGTTGCTGCCACGCAGCAGGAACATCGCCAGCACGATGAAGAGGATGGCTCCGACCACCGCGAAGCCGATCCCGACGTACGTGCTGATGTTGGCGATCGTCTCGGGGTCGGGCCCACCGGCGGGCTGCGACTCGGACTGCTCGCGGACGGCGTCGAGGACCATGTCCTGGTTGGCGAGCGAGATCACAGTGCCGATCACGGTCAACACCACCTGTAGCAGCAACAACCCGGCGGCGAGCGTCACCGTCATCGGACGCGGCGGCCGCTGGGCGGGCTGCGGCAGGGGCGGCGGACCCATCGACGGCGGCGGCGGTGGCGCGGGCGGGCCGGAGTAGGCCATCTTTTCTCCCTCGTGATTCGGTCGTGTCAGGTCAACCTACCGAGCGGTAGCTGCGGTTTCGACGCCATTAGTACAGCGCGCGCAGGATCTCCCAGCCTGGATCGGGGGTCCAGTCGGTACCCACCTGACGTGGTTGCTGCGCGGCCCACGCTTCGACCTGTCCCGGGACGACACCCTCGTGGTCGGCGTAGAGGTGCAGGCTCCGCACCCCGCCGGTGGTGACCACTCCGCCGAGTACCGCCGAGGAGCCGAGCCGGCCGAGCAAGCCCTGGGTGATGCCGTCCAGAGCGGCCGACTCGTCGTCGTCGGGGAGGCCGTCGTCGCCCGCCCGGTATCCGAGCCGCACGGCGCCGTGCAGGTCGAACAGAGGGTGGTCCATGCGCGGGAACGGCACCCTGACCTGCGCCTCCAGGAGGCGACCGTGGTCGTCGATGCCCTCCATCAGCGTCCAGTCGTCACGCCCGTAGGCGCCGGCCAGCTCCGCAACCACCGATCGCACGCCGGTGACGTCGTGCGGCTGGTCGGTGCCGGTGACCCGGATCTCGCCGAGCCAGCGCTCGACGTCGTCCTCACCGAGCGCCCAGTCGAGCATGAGGAAGGACGCGCGGAGCCGGTCGGCGTCGTCGAGGTGGGGGAAGTCCGGGTGGTGCACGAGGACGTGGACCCGGGCGCGATCGTGGTCGACCTCGGTGCCGAACCGGGCCTTGCCGGGGTCGAACATGTGCCGCCCCAGTTGGAACTCGGACGCGAACTCGCGCAGGTCGGCCTGGCGTGCCGCGTGGTACTCCCACACCTCGTCGGCACCGGGACCAGCGCGGAGCCACCGCTCTGTGACAGTGCGCAACGAAGGGGACCCCTCCGGGCTGAGCACCAGTGCGTTACGGGCGGTGCGGCCCGTGGTGACCTCCCACGCGAGGTCCGGGTGGATCGTCGAGACCCGGCCCGACAGCAGCCGCTGGATGCCGTCGACCTCGCCGGCCGTGAGTGCGGCGTCGAGCTTGTGACGCGACCCCGACCACCAGGCCCAGAAGGCGGCGATGCCCGCCTTGGGGTCACGGTCCCGGCGCCTCCCGAAGATCACCACGCCCAGAGTTTGCCGCACCGTGAATTGGATGCAACCCGCTCTTGGCGCGGACGTTCATGCGAACAGCCCGCCGGCGAGCCAGGTGAGAGCGATCCATGCGAGCTCGGTACGGCACAGTGGACGCATGGACCCGCTACTCATCACGTTCTGCGCCATCGCCATCGTCGTCGGCCTAGTCGGAATCGTGGCGCCCATACTGCCCGGACTCCTGCTTTGCTACGGCGCGGTCCTGGTCTGGGCGATCTTGGCGGACGTTGGCTGGGGCAAGTGGCTGGTGCTCGGCCTCTGCACCCTCTGGGTGTTGATCGGCACAGTCGTGAAGTACGCATGGCCGGGGCAGCGGATGAAGCGCGCTGGCATCCCGAACTGGACATTGCTCGCGGGAGTGGCCGGGGCCATCGCCGGCTTCTTCGTCATCCCGTTCGTCGGCCTGCCCATCGGGTTCGTCGCCGGCATCTGGCTCGCGGAGTGGCAGCGGCACAAGGATCCGAAGCTCGCTTGGCCATCCACCGTCGAGGCGTTGAAGGCCGCCGGCTTGTCAATGCTGATCGAGCTGACCGCCGGCATCTTGATTGCGCTGTCCTGGGTCGCCGGCCTACTCCTCGCCTGACGTACCAGTCCGGCCACTGGCGGTCCCCCATCGTTCGAACGCATGTGCGCGTTGTGCAGCGGCGCGCCGATTCAATCGGCGCGCCGCCTCACGATGGTCAGCCGCTGACGACCAAACCCGACTTGTCGTCGGTGACGTCCACGCGGACCGTGTCGCCGTCCCGCACCAGCCCGGCCAACAACTCCTTGGCGAGCGAGTCGCCGATCGCCGACTGCACGAGCCGGCGCAGCGGCCGCGCGCCGTACACCGGGTCGTACCCGTTGATCGCGAGCCACTCGCGGGCAGCCGGCGACACCTCCAGCGTGAGCTGCCGGTCGGCGAGGCGCCGCGCGAGCCGGTCGAGCTGGATGTCGACGATCCGGGTCAGCTCCTCGGTGCCGAGCACGTGGAACACGACCACGTCATCGAGCCGGTTGAGGAACTCGGGCTTGAAGTGCGACTGGACCACCGACATGACCGCCGCGCGCCGCCCCATGTCGTCCAGCAGCGGGTCTGCCAGCGCGGACGTGCCGAGGTTCGACGTCAGGATCAGGATCGCGTTCCGGAAGTCGACCGTGCGGCCCTGCCCGTCGGTGAGGCGGCCGTCGTCGAGCACCTGGAGCAGCACGTCGAACACGTCCGGGTGGGCCTTCTCGACCTCGTCCAGCAGCACCACGCTGTACGGGCGGCGCCGGATCGACTCGGTGAGCTGGCCACCCTCCTCGTACCCGACGTAACCGGGCGGTGCGCCGACGAGCCGCGCGACCGAGTGCTTCTCGGCGTACTCGCTCATGTCGATGCGGACCATCGCCCGCTCGTCGTCGAACAGGAACTCCGCCAGCGCCTTCGCCAGCTCGGTCTTGCCGACGCCGGTGGGGCCGAGGAACAGGAACGATCCGGTGGGGCGGTCGGGGTCGGCGATGCCGGAGCGGGCACGGCGCACCGCGTCGGAGACGGCACGAACCGCCTCGGGCTGACCGATCAGCCGCTTGCCCAGCTCGTCCTCCATGCGCAGCAGCTTGGCGGTCTCGCCTTCGAGCAGCCGCCCGGCGGGGATGCCGGTCCAGGAGGCGACCACGCCGGCGACGTCGTCCGGCCCGACCTCCTCCTTGAGCATCGCGCCGTCGGCCTGCAGCCCGGCCAGGTCCTCCTCGGCCTGCGCGAGCTTCTTCTCCAGCTCCGGGACGCGGCCGTACCGAAGCTCGGACGCCCGGGCCAGGTCGCCGTCGCGCTCGGCGCGTTCCATCTCGCCGCGCAGGTGCTCCAGCTCCTCCTTGGCCGCCGAGATCGCCGTGATGCGCTGCTTCTCGCGCTGCCACCGCTCGGTGAGCGCCGACAACGCCTCGCGACGGTCGGCGAGGTCACGGCGCAGACGTTCAAGCCTTTGGGCGGACGCGGGATCGGGCTCCTTGGAGAGCGCCATCTCCTCGATCTCCAGCCTGCGGACGGCGCGTTCGATCTCGTCGATCTCGACGGGTCGCGAGTCGATCTCCATGCGCAGCCGGGACGCGGCCTCATCGACCAGGTCGATCGCCTTGTCCGGCAGGAACCGGGCGGTGATGTACCGGTCGGAGAGGGCGGCGGCGGAGACGAGCGCGGCGTCGGTGATGCGGACGCCGTGGTGCACCTCGTACCGCTCCTTGAGCCCGCGGAGGATGCCGATCGTGTCCTCGACACTCGGCTCGCCGACGAACACCTGCTGGAACCGCCGCTCCAGCGCCGGGTCCTTCTCGATGTGCTCGCGGAACTCGTCGAGCGTGGTGGCGCCGACCATGCGCAGCTCGCCACGGGCCAGCATCGGCTTGAGCATGTTGCCGGCGTCCATGGCGCCTTCGGCAGCACCCGCACCGACGACGGTGTGCAGCTCGTCGATGAACGTGACGATCTGGCCCTCGGAGTCCTTGATCTCGGTGAGGACGGACTTGAGCCGCTCCTCGAACTCGCCCCGGTACTTGGCGCCCGCGACCATCGAGCCCAGGTCGAGGGCGACCAGCCGCTTGTTCTTCAGCGACTCGGGTACGTCACCGGCCACGATCCGCTGCGCCAGCCCCTCCACGACCGCCGTCTTGCCCACGCCGGGCTCGCCGATCAGCACCGGGTTGTTCTTGGTACGCCGGGACAGCACCTGGATGACCCTGCGGATCTCGGCGTCCCGTCCGATCACTGGGTCGAGCTTGCCCTCGCGGGCGCTCGCGGTCAGGTCGATGCCGAACTTCTCCAGCGCCTGGTACGTGGACTCGGGATCCTGGCTGGTGACCCGGCGGTTGCCACCACGGACCGTGGCGAACGCGGCAACCAGCGCATCCTGGGACGCGCCCGCGTTCCGCAGCCACTGGGAGGTCTCGCCGCCGGCTCGGGCCAGCCCGGCGAGCAGGTGCTCGGTGGAGACGTACTCGTCGCCGAGCGGGCGGGCGACCTGCTCAGCAGCGGTCACCGCGTTGAGTGTGGCCCGTGCGAGCTGCGGCTGGGAGACGGTGGCGCCTGCCGCGGACGGGAACCGGGCAAGCGCCGTGGTGGCCTGCGTGCGCAGCGTGTCGGGGTCGGCGCCGACGGCGCGCAGCAGCGCGGGTGCGGTGCTGCCTTCGGTGTCGAGCAGCGCCAGCAGCAGGTGCATGGGCTCGACGGTGGCGTGGCCACGTCCGGTCGCGGTGCTGATCGCGGCGGCAAGGGCCTCGCGGCTCTTGGTGGTGAGGATCTCGGCGTTCATGGGCTCCTCGGGAAGGTTGGTGACGCCTGTTCGAACGTACCCCAAAGTTGAGTCTATTCCACTCAACTCTGCGCCTTCGGGCAGGCCGCCGAACTGGAGGCGCGGCGACGCGACGCCAACCACGCGTGCGCCTATGTCGGCATGCCGACGTTGGCTACCTCCCGGCGCACTCAATGTCGGCATGCCGACGTTGGCCCACGATTCGCTGCACCCCGCATGGCCCGATCGGGCATCGACGGACGGCGTGCGACTGCGAGCATGCACGCGGAGAGTGCCCTTCGGGCGCTTCGACGTGGCCACGGGGAGGCGCTGCGGATGCGACGGTCAGCCTTGTTCTCGGTTGTAGCGCTGTTGCTGGCGGTCGTTCCGGCGCCGGCGGTCGCGGTGCCGCCCGCGCTGCCTCAGGCGTCCGCCCTGGCCAGCACCGGCGCCGGCTCGCTCGACCTGTTCTGGCGTGACCAGGCCTCCCTCGAACTGTGGCAGCAGGCGTTCCGCAACGGCGGCTGGCGCGAACCGTCGCGGTTCAGCGGCGCCGTCAGCGGCAACCCCGCCGCCGCGGGTGACACCACCGGCCGGCTGATGCTCGCGGTGGCCGGCACCGATCGCACCGTACGGGCGATCCTCCGCACCGGCACCACGTGGTCGGCCTGGGCAGGGCTGGGCCGCAAGACGTTCGCCCAGCCGGCGGTCGCCAGTCTCGGCGGCGGCTCGTTTGCGGTGGTCGTCCGGGGCACCGACGACAAGGCGTACCTGAGGACGTACAACCCCGGCGTCTGGCGCCCGTGGATCGCGCTCGACGGTGCCCTCACCGCCTCGCCCGCCGCCGCCGGCATGGTCGGCGGTGGCACGGTCGTCGCGGTAGTCGGCGCCAACCAAACCGTCTACACGCGGACGGTCTCGGCGACGGGCGCGCTCGGCCCCTGGTCCAAGGTGAACGGGCGGACCACGACGGCCACGCCCGCCATCGCCGTGGATCCGGGCAGCGGACGGTGGCACCTGATCGTCACCGGCACCGATGGCACCACGTCGACCCGCGTCTACACGCCGTCCACTCGCACCTGGGGGCCGTGGCTGCGCATCGGCACCGCGCCGAGGTCCGGCGCCAACGCCGTGTCCTGGGGAGCCGGGGCGGTGGACACGGTCGTCACCGGCACCGACGGCGCCTTCCACCGCGCCAGCTTCCGGGCCGGCGCATGGTCCGCGTTCGCCCGCATCCGTACCGTCCACGACCAGCCGCACGCGACGACTCGCGTCAACGTCGGACCGGACGGCGTCGAGGCCGACGCGGACAGCTTCCACACCAAGCTCTCCGCCGACGGCCGGTACGCCGTGTTCAGCTCGGCCGCGTCGAACCTCGTACCCGGCGACACGAACAGCGCTCGCGACCTCTTCGTCCGGGACCGCGTCGCCGGCACGACGACCCGGGTCAGCGTCGCCACGGGCGGTGGCCAGGGCAACGGCGACAGCTACTACCCGTCGATCTCGGCGGACGGCCGCTACGTCGCGTTCGAGTCGCGCGCGGCGACGTTCGTGCCCGGCGACACCAACAACACCAACGACGTGTTCGTCCACGACCGGCAGACCGGCGAGACGAAGCGCGTCAGCGTCGCCAGCGACGGCACCCAGGCCAACGACTGGAGCTTCTCGCCCGCCATCTCCGCGAACGGCAGGTACGTGGCGTTCGGCTCCTTCGCGTCCAACCTGGCGCCTGGCGAGACGCACGGCCGCACGAATGTGCTGGTCCACGACCGGCAGACCGGCGCGACGACGGCGGTGAGCGTCAGCCCCACGGGCGGCGCCAGCGACGGCGAGAGCGGCTCGGCGTCGATCTCCGCCGACGGCCGCTACGTGGCGTTCACCTCGGACGCGACCAACCTCGTGGCCGGCGACACCAACAACCGTTTCGACGCGTTCGTCCGCGACCGGGTCAACGGCGTCACCACGAGGGTCAGCCTCGCCACCGGTGGCGCCCAGGCCAACGCGGTGCAGGGCTGGACGTCGATCTCGGGCGACGGGCGGTACGTCACGTTCGGCTCGGACGCCACCAACCTCGCTGCCGGCGACACCAACAACCTCACGGACGTCTTCCTGCGCGACCGCCTGACCGGCGTGACCAGCCGGATCAACGTCAACACGGACGGCGTCCAGACCACGGGCGGTGTGTCGGAGCGGGCGGCGCTCTCGGCCGACGGCCGGTTCATCGTCTTCGAGTCGCACGCGACGAACCTCGCACCCGTCGACACGAACGGGGTCGGCGACGTCTTCGTCCGCGACCTCTCCGCTGGCACGACACTGCGGGTCAGCGTCGCCACGAACGGGGCTCAGGGCTCAGGCACGAGCTTCGTGCCGTCGATCTCGGCGGACGGCCGCACGGTGGCCTTCCAGTCCGAGGCGCACAACCTGGTGGCCGGCGACACGAACAACACCCGCGACATCTTCGTCTATCAGGCGAGCTAGGGCCTGTCTAGCGAACCGGACTTGCGGTGCAAACTGGGGCACGCGCGCCCGGTGTAGGCACGGCTTCCCGAAAAGTCCGGTTCGGGGTGAGCGGGTCGGGGTGAGCGGTTCGGGGTGAGCGGGTCGGGGTGAGCGGTTCGGGGTGAGCGGGTCGGGGTGAGCGGGTCGGGGTCAGCGCTGCGGCGGGCGCCACACCGCGAGCACGGTCTGGTTGAGCGGCACCAGCTCGCGACGGTGCGACGCGAGCTGAGCCTTCGTCTGCTCCAGAACGCCGAGCAGCTCGGTCACCTTGGCCTGGAGCGCCGCGACCTGGCTCTCCAGCTCGATGATCCGCTTGATGCCTGCGAGGTTGACGCCGTCCTCCTGGGACAGCCGGGCGATCTCGCGTAGGAGCACCACGTCACGGGCGCTGTACCGCCGCCCGCCGCCCGCCGACCGGCCGGGCTGCACGAGCCCGAGCCGGTCGTACTGGCGCAGCGTCTGCGGGTGCATCCCGGCGAGCTGTGCGGCGACCGAGATCACGAACACGGGCCCGTCGAAGCTCGGTTCCTCAGCCATTGCTCACCTCGCGTTCCAGCTCCTGCCGCGGGTTCTCCGGCATCGCCGCCGCGTACGCGGCCAGCGCTTCCTTCGCGGCGTCGTTCAGCTTCTGCGGGACGACAACCTCGATCGTGACGAGCAGGTCGCCGCTGGTGCCATCGCTGCGAGTGACACCCCTGTCCCGGACGCGGAGAGTACGCCCGCTGCGGGTGCCGGCGGGCACGCGCAGCGTGACCGAACCCTCCAATGTGGGCACCTTGATCTCGGTGCCGAGCGCCGCCTCCGGGAACGTGACCGGGATGGTGAGGGTCAGGTTGTCGCCCTTGCGCGCGAAGATCCCGTGCGGCGCCACATGGACCACGACGTACAGGTCGCCGGGCGGTCCACCTCGCTGCCCGGGCTGGCCCTTGCCCTTGAGCCGTATCCGCTGCCCGTCGCTCACCCCGGCCGGGATCTTGACGTGCATCGTGCGGGTCTTCGTCACGCCGCCGGTGCCGCGGCAGTCCGGGCACTTCTCGTCGACGACGCTGCCGGACCCCTGGCACTCACGGCACGGCTCGCTGAACGAGAACGCGCCCTGGTTGCGGTTGACCAGCCCGGTGCCGAGGCAGAGCGGGCAGGTGCGCGGCATGGTGCCGCGCTTGGCGCCGGTGCCGCGGCAGGTGTCGCAGACGCCCGGCGCGTGCAGCCGCAGCGGCACGGTGACGCCGTGCGCCGCCTCGGCGAACTCCAGCGTCGCCTCGGTCTCGATGTCACCACCGCGAGCCGGCCCGGCAGGTCGGCCGGCACCGCCCGGACCGGCGCCGAACATCGCACCGAAAAGGTCGCCGAGGCCGCCGCCACGCGCTGCTCCCGACGGCCCGAACAGGTCGGAGACGTCGAACGGCATGCCGCCGCCACCGCCCGCGTTGCGCCGGAAAGCGCCCGACCCGAAGAGCGATCGCGCCTCGTCGTACTCGCGCCGCTTCTTCGGGTCCGACAGGACGTCGTTGGCCTCCGAGACCTCCTTGAACTTCGCCTCGGCGGCTTCGTTCCCCGGGTTCTTGTCCGGGTGGTGGTCGCGGGCGAGCGCGCGGTAGGCCTTCTTGATCTCCTCGGGAGTGGCGTCCTTCGACGACCCCGAGCACTTCGTAGTAGTCCTTCTCCAGCCAGTCCTTCGTGCTCACCGGCCCCACCTCCCGGCGGAGCCGGCGGGCTCACACTTCGCGCGCACGGTCACCTCCCCGGTCACCTTCAGCTCTCGCCGTCGGTCGGCTCGGCCTCCACCTTGGGTGCCGCTCCGGTCGGCTCGGCGACAGCCACCATCGCCGGACGTAGGAGCCGCTCGCCGAGCGCGTAGCCGCGGCGGAGTACCTCGGCGCACGTCGTCTCGGTGACGTCGTCGCGGGGAGTGCTCGCGACGGCCTCGTGCCAGGTCGGGTCGAAGACGTCGCCGGACTCGCCGAACGCCGTCAGCCCGAGCTTCGTCAGGTTGTTGTTCAGCTGTTCGGCGACCGCGGCGAACGCGCCGGTGAGGTCGCCGTGGGCACGCGCCCTGTCGATGTCGTCCAGGATCGGCAGGAGCGACGTCAGCACGGCTCCGGTGGCCTGCTCGACAACGGCCAGCCGGTCGCGGTCGACCCGCTTGCGGTAGTTGGCGTACTCGGCGGTGACCCGCTGGAGGTCCTTCGTGCGCTCCTCGAGTTCGGACCGCAGTTCGGTCACCTCCTTGGCGTCGACGGCTGGAGCGGCCGGAGCCGACTCAGTCTGCTCCGCCTTCTTCTTCGCCGCTGCCCCGCCGCGGGCGGCGGGGGTGGTCCCCGCCGCCCGGCTAGCTCCGGTTCGCGCCGCACCGGTCTCAGGGTCGATCCGCCGCCGGTCACGGATGACGACCTTCGGCGGCTCCTCCTCCTGGTCACCGCGGTGCTTGCTGGTCACTTCTTGTCGCCCTCGGTGGGCTCGTCGACCACCTCGGCGTCAACCACGTCATCGGTGGCGTCGGCGGGCTTGGCACCGGCGGACGGGCCGAGCCGCGGCCTCAGGGCCGGGGGTGGCGTCGGCCTGCTGGTACATCGCGCCGCCGATCTCCTGCGACAGGTGGGCGACCTTCTCCTGCGCGGTCTTGATGGCCTCCAGGTCGCTGCCGCCGAGCGCGCTGCGCAGCTCACCCAGGGCGTCGGACAGGTCGGCCTTCTTGTCGGCCGGGATCTTGTCACCGTTCTCGGCCAGGAACTTCTCGGTCTGGTACTGCAAGGACTCGGCGAGGTTGCGGGTCTCCGCCTCCTCGCGGCGCTGCTTGTCCTCCTCGGCGTGCGCCTCGGCGTCGCGCATCATGCGCTCGATGTCGTCCTTCGGCAGCGCGGAGCCGCCGGTGATCGTCATCGACTGCTCGCGGCTGGTGGCGAGGTCCTTGGCGTGGACCTGCACGATGCCGTTCGCGTCGATGTCGAAGGTGACCTCGATCTGCGGCACGCCACGCGGCGCCGGCGGGAGGCCGGTCAGCTCGAACATGCCGAGCTTCTTGTTGTACATCGCCATCTCGCGCTCGCCCTGGTAGACCTGGATCTGGACCGAGGGCTGGTTGTCGTCGGCGGTGGTGAAGATCTCCGAGCGCTTGGTCGGGATCGTCGTGTTCCGCTCGATGAGCTTGGTCATGATGCCGCCCTTGGTCTCGATACCGAGGGACAGCGGAGTGACGTCCAGCAGAAGGACGTCCTTGACCTCACCCTTGAGCACGCCGGCCTGCAGGGCTGCGCCCACCGCGACGACCTCGTCCGGGTTGACGCCCTTGTTCGGCTCCTTGCCGCCGGTCAGCTCGCGCACCAGCTCCGTGACGGCGGGCATCCGGGTGGAGCCACCGACCAGGATCACGTGGTCGACGTCGCCGACGCGGATGCCGGCGTCCTTGACCGCCTGGGCGAACGGGCCCTTACAGCGCTCGAGCAGGTCGGCGGTCATCCGCTGGAACTCGGAGCGCGTGATCGTGACGTCGAGGTGGAGCGGGCCCTCCGGGCCGGCCGTGATGTACGGCAGGTTGATGCTCGCCGACTGCTGACCGGAGAGCTCGATCTTCGCCTTCTCCGCGGCCTCACGCAGTCGCTGCAGCGCCATCTTGTCCTTGGACAGGTCGACGCCGTGCTGGCCGGCGAACGTCTTCACGAGGTGGTCGACGATGCGCTGGTCCCAGTCGTCACCGCCGAGGCCGGTGTCGCCGGAGGTCGCCTTCACCTCGACGACGCCGCCGCCGATCTCCAGCAGCGAGACGTCGAAGGTGCCGCCACCGAGGTCGAAGACCAGGATGGTCTGCTCCTTCTCACCCTTGTCCAGGCCGTAGGCGAGCGCGGCGGCCGTCGGCTCGTTGACGATCCGCAGCACGTTCAGGCCGGCGATCTGGCCGGCCTCCTTCGTGGCCTGGCGCTGGTGGTCGGAGAAGTACGCCGGGGTCGTGATGACCGCGTCGGTGACGCTCTCGCCCAGGTACGCCTCGGCGTCCCGCTTGAGCTTCATCAGCACGCGGGCGCTGATCTCCTGCGGCGTGTAGTTCTTGCCGTCGATGTCGACCTTCCAGTCGGTGCCCATGTGACGCTTGACCGACCGTACGGTGCGCTCGACGTTCGTGACCGCCTGACGCTTGGCGACCTCACCGACGAGCACCTCGCCGTTCTTCGCGAACGCCACGATCGAGGGCGTGGTGCGGGAGCCCTCGGCGTTGGCGATGACGGTGGGCTCACCACCTTCGAGGACGCTGACGACGGAGTTGGTGGTGCCGAGGTCGATGCCGACCGCTCGTGCCATGGGGATCCCTCCTGGGAGCTTCTGTGGTGTTCAGGCGGGGGTTGAGTCGACCCCGCGCAACTTTGCTGCTTGGCACAACGGTAGCTCACGATTTTGTGTTCCCTCACCTCACCCCAACCCCTTTCCAGCTACGCCCGGCGTGAACCGAGAAGCACTGCCTGGCCGGCGCAGTGCCAGCGCCCTCGGCACCGTCCCACTCGTAGGCGATTGCGCCAGAACGTTGACCCGGGACGCCCGGAATGCGGGGATTACCGCCGCGAGCAGGCCGATCACGACCGCGAGTCCGAGGAACGCGGCAATCGAGGCCCACGGCAGGACAGCACGGTGATGCCGTCCAGCGAGCCGGCGACAGCCGCCCCCAGGCCGGACCCGACCACCACACCGAGCAGCGCGCCGAACACCGCGATCACCACCGACTCGACCACGATCATCAGCCGCACCTGGCGCTTTCCAGCGCCGATGGCCCGGAGTAGGCCCAGCTCGCGGGTCCGCTCGACGATCGACAGCGCGAGCGTGTTCACGATCCCGAGCACTGCGATGACGATCGCCAGCCCGAGCAGCACGTAGAGCATCACGACGATCGCGTCGAGCTGGCCGGTCTGCTGGTCGGCGAAGCCACTCTGGTCCTGGACGCTGACCTCGGGCTCGTTCGCGAGCAGGGTCCGCACCCGGGCTGCAACCGCGGCGGCGTCGGCGCCGTCGGCCACGTCGATATAGCCCGTGGTCGCCCGCGGCGAACGGAACCCGTCCGTGCTGGCCATGATCGGGCCGGGCACCAGGTCGGTCTGCTCGTGGATCCCGACGACCGTGTACGTCTTGGCGCCGCCGCGCGGGGTCGTGAGCATGACCGTGTCGCCGACGCCGCATCATGCTTGGCGCTGAACGCGTCGTCCACGATGATCTCGCCGGGCTTGAGCGGCCGCAGCGACCCCTTGAGGTTGAACACGTCGGCCAGCGCCGGCACGTCGGCGGCGATCACCGGTGTTGTGCCGTCCTTGAGCTGGGCGATGTCGGTGCTCACAGCCACGGCCTGCGCCACTCCGGCAATGCGCTTGGCCTCGTCGATGACGGCCGGATCGAAGGTAGGCGGGGCGCCCCGTCGAAGCGGGCCCGAGATCACCAGTTCGGCCCCGAGATCCTGCGTGACCTGCCGCTCGATGCTCGTGGTCAGCGAACTGGCGACCACGGCCACGCCGGTGACCAGTGCGGTACCCACCATCAACGCGGCGGCGGTGATCGCGGTGCGGCGGGGGTTGCGGGCCGAGTTGTGCCGGCCCAACTTGCCGGGGATCGACCACGCCAGCACGGCGCCGAGCAGCGACACGGCGGGCCGGGCGATCACCGGCGTCAGCATCGCGATCCCGACGAACATCAGCAACACGCCGCCGAGCAGCGCCCACAGGCTGCCGAGCAGGGCGACGCCTATGCCGGCGGCGGTGAGCACCGCGCCCGCGACGGTCAGCCTGGTCAGCGGCTTGTCGGGCGTGGCGGCGTCGCGCATCGCCGCGATCGGCGGGATCCGGGACGCCCGCACCGCCGGGAGCAGCGCCGCCACGACGGTGACGAGCACGCCCACCGCATACGCGGCGATCACGGCCGAGATCGGGGTGGTGAGGCCCTCGACCGGCAGGTTCGCGCCGCTCTGCGCCTCCATCAGCATCTTCAGCAGCGCGGCGACCCCGAAGCCGGCGGCAAGGCCGAGCGTGGCGGCGATCAGCCCGATCACGATCGCCTCCAGCAGCACCGACGCGATCACCTGACCACGGCTCGCGCCCAGCGAGCGCAGCAACGCCAGCTCGCTGGTCCGCTGCGCGAGGACGATCGAGAACGTGTTGAGGATGAGGAAGATCCCGACGAACAGCGACACGCCGGCGAAGCCGAGCAGCACGGACCGGATCAGGCCGATGAACTCGCCCAGCGCGTCCGCCTGCTCGTCGGCGACCTCCTCACCGGTGCGTACGGTGTAGCCGCTGCCGAGCGCCTTGGCGACGCGGTCACGCAGGGTCTCCTGGTCGGCGGCGCCTTCGACGTCGACAGCCGTGAACACGCCGGTGCGGCCGAGCATGAGCTGCTGAGCGACAGGTTCGGTGAACGCGATCCGCGTCTCGCCGCCGAAGGAGTCCCGGTCGCCGCTGTAGCCGAAGATGCCGGCTGATCGTGAACGTCCTGCGCCCGGCCGGCGTGAGCACGTCGACGGTGTCCGAAACGCCGTACCCGGACATCTTGGCCAGGCCGGCGTTGATCGCGATCTCGTCGGCGCGCTGCGGACCGCGCCCGGAGCGCAGCTCGACCAGGCCGTCCTCGCCGCCCAGTCGACGCCGAAGCTGGGCGGTCCGCTCGACTCGATCGGCTTGCCGTCCGTGCCGATCAGGGCGGCGCCCTCCTCGAACACCGACCCGTGGGCGCCTGTGACACCCGGCACGGCGGTGATCCGGTCGACCACCGACGCCGGGAGAAGCGTGTTCACGGGATCCTGGGACTCGTCGCTCGCCGCGACCGCCTGCACGCCGGTGACCTGCACGTCCAGGTCGGCGAAGACGTTGCGGAACAGCGAGTCGAAGCCGCGGCCGAGCGTGTCCGTGACGATCAGCGCACCGGACACCGCCATCACGCCGAGCACGACCGCCAGCCCGGACAGCACCAGCCGGACCTTGCGCGAGAGCAGGCTCTTGAGCGTCGCGCGGAACATCACGCCACCTGCATCCGGTCGAGGACCGTGTCCGCGGTCGGGTCGGTCAGCTCGTCGACGACCTCGCCGTCCGCGAGGAAGACCACGCGGTCGGCGTAGGAGGCGGCGTTCGGGTCGTGGGTGACCATCACGATCGTCTGGCCGAAGTCGCGTGACGGAGTCCCGCAGGAACTGCAGCACGTCGGCGCCGGACCGCGAGTCGAGGTTGCCCGTCGGCTCGTCGGCGAAGATCACCTCGGGCTTGGACGCCAGCGCACGGGCACACGCCACCCGCTGCTGCTGGCCACCGGAGAGCTGGGACGGGCGGTGGTCGAGCCGGTCGCCGAGGTTGAGCGTCGTCACCACCTGGTCGAGCCAGGCCCGGTCGGGTCGGCGGCCGCCGATGGCCAGCGGCAGCGTGATGTTCTCGCCGGCCGTCAGCGTCGGCAGAAGGTTGTACTGCTGGAAGACGAAACCCAGCTTCCTGCGACGCAGCTCGGTGAGGCCACGGTCGTTCAGGGTGTCGACGCGCTGGTCGCCGATCCACACCTCGCCGCTGCTCACCGTGTCGAGCCCGGCCAGGCAGTGCATCAGGGTGGACTTGCCGGATCCCGACGGCCCCATGATCGCGGTGAACCGCTCCCGGCGCGAACTCGACGGTCACTCCGGCGAGCGCGTTCACCCGGGTGTCGTCGGTCGCGCCGTACGTCTTCCACACGCCGGCCGCGCGAGCGGCCACGCCGGTGGTTGTCATCGTTGCGCTCCCTCGCTCAGGTTTGTTGACCCCCTGAGCGTCGGAGCACCCCCGTACGCAGGTCGTCCGCTCACGAGCGGCACCGCCCGTACGTCAGCGGACGTACCCCCGCGCCGAGTTTCGGATTCTTGGGGGTCGCGGGCGCCTCGACCCCCATGAATCCGAGAGTCGGCGCGGGTCAGTTCGCGAGGCCCGACTGGTACGCGAAGACCACGAGCTGGGCGCGGTCGCGGGCGTGCAGCTTCACCATCGCCCGGCTGACGTGCGTGCGGACGGTCGCCGGGCTGAGCACGAGCTTCGCCGCGATCTCGTCGTTGGTGAGCCCCTCGGCCACCTCGCCGACGATCTCCCGCTCGCGTTCGGTGAGCGTGCCGAGCTGCGGGTGCGGCGCGAACTTGCGCTGCGGTCCGGCGACGAACTCGCCGATGAGCCGCTTCGTCACGGTCGGCGAGAGCAGTGACTCTCCCGCCGCGACCACGCGGATCGCGCGCAGCAGCTCGGCCGGTTCGGTGTCCTTGATCATGAACCCGCTGGCACCGGCCCGGAGCGCCTCGAAGACGTACTCGTCCAGCTCGAACGTGGTGAGCATGAGCACCCGGGTGCCGTTGAGCCCGGGATCGGCGACGATCGCCTTCAGCGCCTCGATGCCGTCCATGACGGGCATACGGATGTCCATCAGCACCACGTCGGGACGCGTACGGCGGATCACGTCCAGGGCCTCGCGCCCGTCGCCGGCCTCGCCGACGAGCGTGACGTCGTCCTCGGTGTCCAGCAGGACGGTGAGTCCGAGGCGGACAAGCGCCTGGTCGTCGACGAGCACCACGCGGATCATGCGCTCATTCTCCGACCGGCAGCCGCGCCCGCACGGCGAAACCGCCGCCGCCACGCGGACCGGCGTCGAGCGTGCCGCCGAGGGCTTCCGCACGCTCGCGCATCCCGGTGATGCCGTGACCGGGCTTGCCGTTGCCGCCGCGGCCGTCGTCGGTGACCTCGATCGTCACCGCGCCGGGCTGGTGGTCCAGGCGCACCGTGGCGGCGGCCGACCCCGAGTGGCGCAGGACGTTCGTCAGCGACTCCTGGACGATCCGGTACGCGGCCTGGTCCACGGACGACGGAAGGTCGGCGCTGTCGCCCGTGACGTGCAGCGACACGTCGAGACCGCAGCTCGCGACCAGCGCGTCGAGCTGGCTCAGGCCGGCGGCCGGGGCACGCGGCGCCGGCTCGTCCGACCGGTAGACGGCCAGCGTGGCGCGCAGCTCGTCCAGCGCCTCCTTGCTCGTCCGCTTGATCGCGTCGAGTGCGATCGCCGCCTGTTCGGGCCGCTTCTCCAGCACGTGCAGGGCGATCCCGGCCTGCATGTTGATGACCGCGAGCCCGTGACCGACGACGTCGTGGACGTCCCGCGCGATGTGGAGCCGCTGCTCGTAGGCGCTCTGCCGGCGAGCCTCCTCTCGCTCGCGCGCCACCGCCTCGCGCCGCGCCTGGACGACTGTGCCGATCGCCCACGGGACCAGCAGCCACGCCGACGAGCGCAACGAGGCACAGCGTGTCCGGGTAGTCGCCGGATGGAGAAGAGCCCGCGGCGAGGACCGGCCACCATTGCCACGCCAGCACGCCGGCAACGACCGTCGGATCGGGAGATGCAGAGCGGCAGCTGAACATCGCGAACGCCATCACGAAGATGATCGGCCCGTACGGGTATTCGCGGGCCAGGTAGACGGCCGTGGCGCCGGTGCTGATTCCCGAGCGTCACCAGCGGCCAGCGGCGCCGCACCGCGAGCGCGAGCCACCGCGACCGTCACGAGCACCCACGCGAGCACGTCGAGGCCGCGCCGGCTCGGGTCGGCGTTCTCCGCGGCGCCACGCGTGCCGATCAGCACGAAGGCGACGATCGGCACCGTGGTCAGGATGTCCACGAGCCTCTTCATGGCTCGACCCTAGGTCGCGACGGGCGTCCGAGGAGTCCGTCCGGGAACGCAATCGACCTACGTCGACGGACGTACACGCGCACGCCGGTGACGGATGCACGACAACTGAGTCTCAGCCCATAACACCAGCACCGCGGCAGCCTCTAGCCTTGCAGCGTGAACACGGGGTCCGGAGAGAACAAGGTGGTGGCCGGTAGGTACCGGCTCGACAACCACCTCGGTTCGGGCGGTATGGGTACGGTCTGGCGCGGTTGGGACGACCGCCTTCGCCGCCACGTCGCCGTCAAGGAAGTCATCGTCACTCCCGGTCTGCCGGAGGCCGAGGAGGCGCTGCTCCGCGAGAGGTACCTGCGCGAGGCTCGCGCGACGGCGCGGCTACGGCACCCGTCGGTCGTCGGCGTGTACGACGTGATCCCGGAGAGCGGCCGGGTCTGGATCGTCATGGAGCTGATCAACGCCGTCGACCTCGCCGCGATCCTCCGCAGCGACGGTCCTCTCGACCCTGTACGCGCCGCGAAGATCGGCGCGCAGCTGGTTGACGCGCTCGACGCCGCGCACGAGGCCGGAGTGCTCCACCGTGACGTGAAGCCCGCGAATGTGCTGATCGGCCCCGAGGACCGCACGGTGCTCACCGACTTCGGCGTCGCGTCCGTCAGCGGCGATCCCGCCCTGACCCGCACCGGGCAGCTGGTGGGCTCGCCCGCGTACCTCGCCCCTGAACGGCTCACGGGCGGCACCGTCGGGCCGGCGAGTGACGTGTGGTCGCTGGGCTGCACGCTCTACGCCGCTGTAGAGGGAAAGCCGCCGTTCCACCGGCCGGAGCAGTTCGCGATCATCGCGGCGATCACGGTGGATCCGGTGCCGCAGGCGCGGCGTGCCGGCCTGCTCGCTCCGGTGCTCTACGGGATGCTGGAGAAGGATCAGGCCGACCGGTGGGACACCACCCGCGTCCGCGCCGCGCTCGAACGCGTCGCCGCGGGCCTGCCGGTCGTCACCGACGGCGGCTGGGGCTCGCCGGTCTCGCCGGCCGGCGCGATGACGGACAGCGCCGGCTGCTGGCGCTCCCGTGTCCGCGCCGCCGCTGCCCGTCTCCGGACCGCCCTCGGTGGCCCCGACTTCCGGTGCCGGTACCCACATGGACACGCCGGTGTCGCCGGCCGTGCCCGCAGGCGGCGACCTCCGCCGTGACCATGACGGCTCCACCGAGGCGCAAGCGCCGCTGGCCCGCCGTCCTTCTCAGCCTCCTCGCCCTGGCCGCCGTCGGGGCGGGCGCCGGCTGGATCTACCTCCAAGAAGGCGGACCCGACACCGCGCAGACGCTGGCGCCCTCCGCCAGCCCGTCGGCCGATCCCGACCGGCGCACCCGTGACCGAGGAGTACGTGCACCGGACGCTCGGCTTCCAGCTCCGGGTACCCTCGACCTGGTCGAACCGGTACATCCCCGACATCAAGACGACGCGGTTCAACGTCGCTCAGCGGCCCAGGACGCACGGACCCCAAGCTGATCAACGCCACGAACAACCTCTACGTCGCCGTCCAGCTGGCGAACGGGCGCGATGCGGTACAGCTGGCCGAGGTGGAGGACCGCAAGTGGTCGTCGGATCCGGCCTTCGCGAACTACAAGACAGCTGCGGCTCGAGCCGGCCTCGATGGGCTCGCACCAGGGCTCGCTCCTGGAGTTCACGTACGACAACGCGCTGACCGGACCGCGACACGTCCTCGTCTTCCGGACGGTCGTCAAGGACATGAGCTACGAGGTGTCGCTGAACGGGCCGGAGCCGCTGTTCGAGAAAGATCAGGGCGTGTTCGACGACGCGGTCGACTCCCTGGTGATCACTCGGCGCCTAACTTGGCCGGCAGGTTTGGTGGGATCGCGCAGCCTGACTACGCGATCCCACCAGAACAGCGGTGTCGAGCTAGCTCCGACTAAGCGGGCGGGTCTTGCATCGGGTCCACGGTAGCTTCAGGCGAATACGGAGTACCGCGCTTTCCTAGCCCCTCCCAGAAGACCCATATACGGCCGCAATTTGGACACACGAACATCTTCTGCATCTTGAGAAGAAGATCAGAGAAGTCCTCATTCGCATCCCACACACGACCATAGTCCGCCTCTGAAATTATCAGCCATTCATGTGGGCTCTCCCCGCTTGTGGAAATCACGTTGTCGCAGATGCAGCGGAATTTGCCCATCGATACACGCCCTCTGCCAGTGGGGCCCAGCCCAGCCCTTACTTACCGCCGGCGTAATTTCGGATCAGAATCGCACCCTGGCGATTTATCTCGTCCTTTGAAGCGATCGGATTCATTTCCGAATCAAAGAAAGCGAGTACCTCGCGCGCTTCCGTCAAGTTGACAGCGAAAGCCCCCATGAGCACTCTAATTAAGTTGAAACCCGTTAGGTTGAAACCCTCTACATCACATAGATAGTCGATCATTTCATGGAAGTCGCGGCGAGCCGATGCCATCCTCTGTAGCTGGCGCACGACTGCCTCAGCCAATATGTTCTCCTCTACTTCGCGAACAGTCGTACGCTGCGCACGCCAGCGCGGATCATCGGCGCCTGACGGGCGCAAGTCCGTGGGATCGCATAGCCTATATCGCCCTTCATTGCGGATTAGCATTCAGCTCGGCTTCCAACCTACCGACAAGTTCCGAAAGTAGCGCGACGTATCCCGGCTCGTACTCGCCCGCATCCTCTGAGAACCGCGCCAAGTTAATCTGTGCGGCATCTCGCAGTATTGCAGCAATACGCGGGCGCACATCCTGGCTCAGCTGCTCAAAGAAGAGCCCGTGCGAATAGAGACTGACTTCCAGTTTCTTCTTGTCTTCGGGGCGACTGGCTACGGCGATTGCAGATTCCATCAGCATTCGCCATCCCCATCCGCCGACGAACCATCCTTCACCTCTCGAGAATCCAACTACTCCAGACATCTCAGTCTCCTACAAGGATGATGGTCTTCTTCTGAGCAGTCGTGTATCGATCGATATGAACGAAGATCTCATCCAGCTGCTTGGGACTAGCGCCTGTCAGATCCAGTACGGTGAAGTTCAACCCCTGCTTGTATTTAACATGCCAGTCGAGCGCCTCAAAGAACTCCGTTGGATTCCAGAACTCGTAGGCCTTCGGCACGCCGATAGCATCGTAGGAGCGCTCGAACTGGTCCACATAATCGTAGGCCCTATCGGATGCCTCCGAAAGCCGCCCTCCCGTGTAGTCGGTCGCTCGCGTAAGCCTGGACGCCGTTTCCTGCTCCTCCTTGGAGAGCCGTGTCGCATTCGGAATGCCGCACGGAACGCCGGCAGCACCGCGGAACACTGTCGCCGCGCCTGCCGCAAGACCACGCGTCGATGCGCAGGGTGGAGTCCGAAGTTTCTTGAGCAGGAACGCTTCGATCCGGGTCTGGCGAACCTCGACTGCTGCGAGGCGCGCTTCGAGCATTGCAACAACCCGTATCTCAGCTACGGCGACACCGCCCCCGATGACCACGGCAGGCAGCCCGATCAGCTCCGGAGAAAGGATCGGACCGAGCACTTCGCCGATCACCGCGGCAGCCGCGGCACAGGGCGCGGCCAGAACACACGTGATGCCACCGACGACGAGCACGAACGATGCGGTGACCCCGAGCATGATCTTCGCGAATCCCTCGGCCGCCACCGCGAAGAACTGCGCTAGCTGCACCATCTGGTTGGTCTCGAAGGCGGGGTCGAGCACGTTGCGCGTGCAGTTGATGTACAGCACACTTTCGTGGTTCGGGTAGAGCGTCGTACACAGACCGACATTGCGGTAGGCGAGCTTCACCATGTCGCTGGGCGTCATGTCGACCTGCTCAAGGCAGTTCCGGTACGCCTCCCGACCGCCCGGTGTCCCGATCAGGTACTGACCACACTGAACACGTTCGTTCTTCTTCGCCTCTTCCCGGGCCACTTCGGCCTTGGCGAAAGCGGCGTCATATGCCTCTTGGGCGGCGCGGATCGCCTCATTAGCGTCCTTGCGCGCCGCGATCGCCGCGTCGTACGCGCGCCTGGCGTCACGACGCGCCTGGCTGGCGGAGTTCGCGGCCCGGCTGGCCGCTCTGCCAGCTCGCACCGCCGAACGCTCCGCGTCACGGGCCGATTCAGATGCGGCAGCAGCCGCCGCCTTCGCAGCCCTGGCCGAGGCAGCAGCCTGTTCAGCGGATTTCTCCGCCTGGGTCGCCGAGTGCTGTGCCTGCTGCGCATGGTTGGCGGCCTGGTTGGCCGACGCTCGGGCCTGGTTGGCGTATCCGGCCGCCTTCGCCGCATCACCGCGTGCCGTGGCGGCGGTCGCCTGGGCCTCTTGAGCCTGCTGTGTCGCGATCGACGCCGCCGGGCTGCCTGTGCCAACAGGCTGGATACCTCGGCGTCGTGGACGACGGCGTCCTGATCGCGCTGGGCGGCCTTGTACCGGCCGACCGCGAGGAACTGGGCGAGCAATCCTGGCGGCCCATCAAGCGCCGCTTGCGCAGCATCCTTGAGCTCAGTGCCAGTATCCGGGTTCGCGATGATCTGGTTGACCTTGATCCGGCCGTCCACGGCCGCAGCCTCGTACTGGCCCGTGGCGAGGAACGGTGCGAGCGCCTGACCGTCGGGTCGTCCAGCGCGTCCTGGGCGCGATCGACCACCGTTCTGTTTCCGGCTTTCTTGGCTGCCGCTATGATCTGGTTCACGGCAATCCGGTCGTCGACCTGCCGCTCGGGGTAGTCCCTGGTGCGCAGGAACCGGGAAACATCGGCGTCAGATCCGGCCAGCGCCGCAGCAGCCGCCTTCAGCATCGCTTCGCTGCCCGTCGCCGTGGCTGGGTCGGCGTACGTCCGGAGCGTCTCTCGATCGTCCTGTGCGGCAGCAGCAGCGATGCCCGTCCGCACAAAGTCCAGGACCACCGTCTCAGATCCTCCGAGGGCGGCGAGGGCCGCTGCACGGGTCCATGGACCATCCGATCCCGCCAGCGCCAGCGCAACCTTGCGGGCGTTGGAGCACAGCGACATCGCGGGGCGTGCCGGGCGCGGTTGCTTCGACGATCAGCCGGTTGGTCTCCGCATCACGCTTGGCGGCCTGCTCAGCGTCCCAGCGGTGCCGCCGGCCCAATTCCTCTGAAGCCTCGCGTGCAGCAACAGCTGCCTGAATCGCCTCCTCGGCGGCGACAGCAATGCGTTCCTTGTCAGCCTCGCGCGCGGCGTCATACACCTCCTTCGCTGCGTTCGCAGCGGTCACCGACGCCTGTGCGGCCGCCGTCGCAGCATTCGCATGGGTGGTCGCGAGCGCAGCATCCTTGGCAGCGTCGGCAGCACGTTCCGCAGCCCTTTCCGCGGCCTCAGCCGCGGCATTCGCGTTGTCAGCTGCCCTATTCGCGGCATCTCGCGCCGTGTAGGCCGCCCGCGCCGCGACCTCGGCGAAGATGGCCGCCGCCCGCGCCGCGCGCTTTGCCCGGTCAGCGCTCGCCCGCGCCTTCGCAGCCGCCGCCCGTGCACGCTGGGCCTCCGCCGCGGCCGTGCCGGCGTGCTGGCTGGCTTGCTCCGCCGCTGCGGCCGCCGCCTGTACATCCTTGACAGCGCCGTCAGCAGCGTCGTTCGCCTGCTTGGCTGCATCGGAGGCCGCCTTTACCCGCCTTCGCGGCCGCGTTGGCGGCCACCTTCGAGTCCTTCGCGATCGCTCGCGCCTTCTTGGCCGCGTCCAGCGCGTTGCGAGCCGTGCCGGCCTTGGCTACCGCTGCGCCCGCTGCGAGTACGCCGCGGCGGCGGCGTCGCCGGCCCGTGTCGCCGCGCTTGCCGCCCGCGAAGCCGCACCTGCGGCCACTCGCGCGGCCCGACTGGCCGCGTTGGCGGCACCGATCGCCTCGCTGGCGGCGGACGCCGCGTTCTCCGCTGCCTTCGCCGCCCGACGGGCGGCTGCAGATGCGACCTTGCGCATTACCGTTCGCCGCAGCACCCTGCGGCCGCCGCTGTCTGCGCAGCCGCCTTGGCTGCGGCGGCCGCCGCAGCCGCCCGTGCGCCAGCCTCCTTCGCTGCGGTCGTCTCCCGGATCGCAGCCTCGGCGGAGGCCATCGCCGATCCGGTCAGGTCCGCGATCGTCGCCTTCTCCTGGTCCCGCGCCGACGCCAGAGCCCAGCCGTAGTCGATGAACTCCGTCATCGCGTCGGCGCTGTTCGCGTCCAGGGCGCGCTGCGCCGCCGCTTTCACCTGGTCCCGCCAGCGGCCAGGATCTGGTTGATCCGGATGCGCAGGTCGGTCTCCCACGGCGTCCGCCAGCCCAGTCTCGAGGAACTCCTCCAAGACCTCGACGTCGTCGCTGTCCAATGCCCGCTGCGCCGCAGTCCGCAGGGTCGGACCACCGGTAGCCAGCATCTGGTTGACCCGGATCCGCTGGTCGACCGCCCACGGCTCCCGCCAGCCCGAGTCCAGGAACACCTGAACGGCATCCTCGGAGGGATCCTTCAGCGCCCGCTCGGTGGCTTCGCGGACCGTGACCCCGCCCGTCACTCCCATCCGGGTCACGGCTGGCGCGGTTGTCCAGTTCCTGAGCACGTCGCCAGCCCGTCGGAGACGAAGGCCGCGATGTCAGCGTCAGTCCCCAGAAGAGCCGTCTCGGCAGCCGCTTGTACCTCCGGACCGCTCGCCTGCCACAGCTCGACCAGCAGCGCCCGATCTCGACCAGGATCGGGCGTGGGCGACTCCTCAGCGTGCGCCGCTGGAACCTCGACCAGCCCTAGCAGCATCGCCGTGACCGTGACCAACACCATGATTCCGCGTCGAAACCGCCCGCTGTATGGCGCTGCATTCACGTTTCACACTCCGTATGAGGACACGCTCGAACCGCCGCCCGGCGAATGCCGGCGCGGTCACTCGAGTCAGAAGCAGGGACTTGCCAGCGCACTCAGGCGGTGACGCGCAGTTCCAGAAGCGTGGTCGGCTTGTTCTCCGGGTCCGCGCCGACACCGACCGGTGTCGTGTGTATAGGACTCACATCTACCGTCGTGTGCTCGCCGTCGTCGGTCGTCACCTCAGCTGTGACTTTGCTGCCGGCACCGGCCTTGCGCCCGTCGATCGCGTACACGGCCGGGACCTCCAGGCTCAGCCATCCGCTTCGGGACGTCACGCGGAAGCAGAAGCGCTTTGCGTGGCCGTTGATATTGCTGCTCTCAACGTCGATACGCCCCTCGTCCGCTTTCACCGGCTCAGCGCAGTCAGTGAACAGAATGTACCCGTTGCCCTTGATCGAGCTTGATGTTGTGCGCCGCCAAGATGGCGTCCGCGCCCGGGTAGACGTAGTCCTCGACAAGGACGCCTTGGCCATCAAATTGAGCGCCCACGGCCTCGGAGTGGGTTCTCCCGACCTCTGCTTGGGCGACGTTAGCCTGCGGACGCTGCGCCTTGGGCCGCTGCAGATGCTGAGCCCTGGGCCAGCCGTGGATCCACTTCTGATCGTTTACGCCGGTGCAGTCCCAGAGAATGGCCTTCGCGCCGACGGCAAGGCTCCCAGCCGCGACACCTGCACAGCCAGCCTTAGCGCCAGATTCCAGGGCGTTGGTCGTAGCGATGGTGCTGACCCGACCTCCGTCGATAGACACGCGCCACGTCTGGCTCACCCGACTTGTATCGCACGTCGCCTGGATGATCTGGACGCCCCGCGCGAACCGACCGCCGGCCACGTCGAGGCACAAGCCTCGACCGTTTCGTATCGAACCGTACGGAGCCTCCACCGGCCGACCCGGAAGCGGGTCGTCGGACACGCGCGCGAGAGAAACGCTCCACAGTTGGTCAGGCACGTTCTTCAGACATTTGGCCTGGACCAAGATCGCGCCCGGCTGAGCGCTGCCATTCGCACTGAGACACAAGTCGGAGTTGCCGTTGGCGATCCAATTAGGGTCGTGAATTCGATCGGATATCCAACTGCCGAGATTGTCCACCCGTGCCGCAGTTGATTCGAGCCTTTCCCCGGCCGAATCCAGACATCCGCGCTGCCACGATGTGCTGTTAACTCCGACGAGCGCGAGCGGCGCGCCCAACTCGCCCGGCCGGCGGTGCCGAAGGACCGGACCACCAGCGTCGCCCTTGCAGGTGCTGGCAGCGGCCGACGACAGATGGATGGCATCATTGGTAATGGTCTCGACATCGAACCCTGCGGCATGCACTTGATCGGGGGACCATTCATTGCCGGTCCGACCGTAACCCGCTACCAACAATCCCGCATGAGGACTGAGCGTGTAGCGACTGAACTCTGCGGTCGGCACATCGAGCACGGCCCGCGCCAACCGAACTAGCACAACATCACGCGTAGGATGGGGGACCACGTGTGCGGCGGACACAGAATGCCCGCCGGGTTTCGACATATTTTCTCCGCCTGCAACAACTGTCGTTGCCTTCTTCGGCGGGCCTTCGACAGTCCCGTTCTCGGGGAAAGCATGACCGGGCGGTGATGATCCATTGCGGATCGATCAATACTCCGCTGCAGCTACGTTCGTCGCCAGCAATCAGCTTCACTACCGATGGGATATCCCCACCGGAGCCACCTGCGACGCCGTGCGCGGGCTGTCCGCCTAACAGAACGGTACCTAGTAAGAGCGGAGCTAATGTGGACAGAGTAGCTACTTGCACACGCGACAACCTTGCATCCCCGTTCATTGAGTTGCGAGATACTACGACGAAGACACAGCAGTGGCGAGGCCTTGCCGGCCTCGCCACTGCTGCTTAGATCAACTGACCGCGACCACCTTCGTGGCCGAGACCCCATTCAGGTAGACGGCGTCCCCGCCGATGATCACCCGGAACGGCCAGCGGCCGGCCGTGGCGACGCGGTACGAGAACTGGTACCCACCGTTGGTGAACGTCTTGCCGCTCACGACCGTGCGCCACGCGCCCCCCGAGTAGATCTGCAGGGTCGCGGGCACCGCCCGGCGAGCCGGGTTGGTGGCGCCGCTGATAGTGAAGTACACGCCGCGCCGCGCCGTCGCCGGCGCGACGATGCTGACCTGCGGAGCCACCAGCACCTGGGCGACGCCGCTGCCGTTGCCCAGCAGGTTCACCCCGCCGAGGTAGTGCGCGACGTACTGGTATGACGGGTTCGGCACGTGCGTGAACACGAACTTGCCGGCGGTGTTGACCGGCACGGTGCCCAGTTGGGTGAACGTCGTGGCGTTCTTCGGCCGCCCGAAGATCCGCGCGGTGCCGTTCGTGGCCACGCCGCCACCGACGACGTTCACCTGGCCGTTGAGCGTGGCCCGGGTGCCGTAGACGATGCTGCCGACCGCGGGCTTGAGCGTGACGGTCGTGCCCTTGACCAGCACGCTCGCCGGAGCGCCGAGGACTGCACCGGAGACCGGCTTCACCGTGAACGTGTAGTTCGTGGCCGCCGCGAGCCCGGTGATCGCCGCGCTCAGAGCCGGAGCCGCGACCCGCTTCGGCAGACCGGCGACGGCCGGAACCGAGCTGATCTCGTACTCGGTGATGCCGCCCGGCGTGGCTGACCTCAGGCGGCAGCCAGTTGAGCGTGGTGGAGCCGACCGCGGTGCTGTTGGCACCGAGCTTCCGGACCGCGCTGGCGGTGGCGGCCTGGCACGAGTACGCCTGGACGTCATCGACGATCCAGTACGAGCTGCCCTCGTTGTCACCGTAGATCGTGAACCGGAGCTCGACGTTGCTAGCCGGCGAGGCTGGTCAGGTCGAGCCGGTGCGCGATGTATCCGCGGCTCTGGCCGACGAAGTACCAGCCCGCCGGAGCACCGGTGGCCGCGGCCAGCGTGCCGCTGTAGCCGATGCCGTCGGTGAACAGCGAGGCCGGCGTTCGGTCCATGCGCCGCCGTTCTGCCGGTACTCGATCCGGCCACCGTCGGTACGCTCGCCCTCCCACGTCTCGAACTCGTAGACGTGAGCGAACCGCAGGTAGGTGGTCTTGCCGGCCGGCACCGCGATCGGCGCGGTCAGTGTGGCGGACGAGAACTTATTGCGCGGGTCGGGTCCTTCGCGGTCGCCCCGGCGGGACTCGCCGTAGCAGCGCGATCTTGCCGGAGCGAGCGTAGCCCACGCCGTTGTAACGCGCAGGATCGAGATAGTCCCAGTTCGGCTGCCCGCCAAGCGTCCACTTGCCCGAGGCCTGGTTCTCCATGTCGTCACCGAAGATGACGTTCTGGGTGGCGCCCGTCGGGCAGACCGGCGCGTCGAGCGCCCGCGCCTTCGGGTCGGTCGGCTGCTTGGTCATCTCGACCGCGGTGATCGCCTTCCGGACCTCGCCACAGTCGGCGACCGTGATCCCGGCGACGCCCTCGGTGACCAGCTGCTGGCAGGACGAGTCCAGCGCGGCGGCCAGGTCGGCGTAGTCGGCACCGGAGGTCAGCAGGCTCTGGACCCGGTAGTAGATCTGCGCCGACTTGTCGATGCCGATCGCCGTGACGGTCTGCCCGTTGAACGTCGTGGCCGTACCGGCGGCGCGACCGATCAGGGACGCGGCCTTGTTGTTGGGGCCGCTGTTCCAGTGGACGCCACCGTTGTCGTCGATGTAACCGTCGTTGTCCTGGTCCTTCGCGAACCAGTTGGTGGACGTGAGCTTGTCCGGGTCACCGAAGAGAGTGGGGTCGGCCATGTTCCGGATCGCACCGATCGGCAGATCCTCGCCGAGCTGCCAGTCCCACTGGGCGCCGTCCTTCGTGCCGGCGGGCAGTAGGTCTGGTCGACGAACTCACCGAAGATGTCGGAGAGCGACTCGTTGATCGCGCCGGACTGGAACGCGTAGTACAGGTTCGAGGTGTGCTCGGTGACGCCGTGGGTCAGCTCGTGGGCGACCACGTCATCGGCGCTCGCTTAACCAGCGCCGTACACCATCTTGGTGCCGTCCCAGTATGCGTTCGCGAACGGGCAGATTCCCTCGTCGCCACAGGTGCGAACCGACGAGCCCAGCCGCATCCCCTTACCGTCGATCGAATCGCGGCCGAACCGGGAGAGGTAGAAGTCGTAGGTCGCACCGGAGTAGTCGTATGCGCGGTTCACATCTACGACGGCCGAGGCCGGACCGCCCTCGCTGCGTGTGGTGTTGCGTCTCGTCGCAGTACGGGTCGCGGACCACAGGCTGCGTCGGGCAGACTGCTGACGGGTGCCGGCTGGTTCGCCCAGTCGCACACGATGCGGTTCTTGGCGTGGTGGTTGCCCTCCAGCAGCAGCTCGACGTTGCCGAGCGTGCCGTCGACGACGACCTCCTTGCGAAGGTCGGACTTGCCGGTCACCTCGACCTGCCACGCCGGGCGCAGGCCGGTGCGGCCCGGGGCGCCGATCAGGGCGGGGTCGTACATGAGCTTCTCGGCCTTGGCCCCGAGGTCGGAGACCTTGACCTTCTCCGACTTGGCCACCGCGGACTTGGCCTGGCGGATGCGCGTCGGCCTGGCTGATGCGGGTGACCGTGGACGCGGTCTGCTGCGGCGAGATCTCGCCGGTGGCGCCGACCACGTCACCGTCGGCCTCGGTGACGACGACCAGCTGGCCGCCGAGCACCGGCACGCCGCCGACGTGCTGGCCGTACCGGGTGATCTGGCCGCCGCTCTTGGTGCGGTCGGTGCGGAGCGTCTTCATCGACGCGGCATCGCGGATGCCGAACGCAGCGCCGTAGGCGCTGACGAACCCGCCGGCCGGCGTGCGGAGCGCGTGGCCGGGCTTGGCGGTCAGGGTCCGGATGGCGCCGGAACGGTCCTTGCGGATTGTGGGCGGCTGGTCGGCGGCGGCGCGGAGCGACTGCTCCGCAGCGGCGGCGCCGGGCAACGCCGGTGAGACTGGGGCGGCGTGGGCGGGCTGGACAGCCGAGATCCCACCCGCGATGAGGGCGGTCGCAGCGACGGCCCCTAATGCACGGGGATAGCGCACGTGGTCTCCGAGGGTATGGGTGAAGGGTGCAAGTGAAAGTTACAACGCCTTGCCAACTCCATATCGCGACATCCACAGGAAGTGTTACGCGCGCAAATTGATCCCAGCGAGGCCACCCGCGCGCTGCGTAAAGACGCAACCAAGCCGCAGCGCCCCGTCGACCAGGTGTGATGTGTGCGACAACTGAAACGAACTTGCTGGACAAATTGGGGCAGGCGCGCCCGCTATAGGCACGGCTTCCCGGATAGTCCGTTTCGAGTCGGGCGGGGCACCCCAGCCCGCGACACGTCAGCGGGACCAGTCGCGCGCCGTCGGAAGACGCAGCCGCAGCGCCTCGGGAGCGTGGAGCCGCAGCATGGTGGCGCCGACGTCAACGGGGAGCCGGTGCTGTGTCGCCAGCGAGACGATGACCATCGTGGCGAACGCGAGCGGTACCGACCACGCGGCTGGTTGGGCCACCAGCGTCGCCGGCCAGCCGGAGAGATCAGGACCGAGGACCGCCACCAGCACGGCGGAGACGGCCGCACCGCCGCCCACCGCGAGGCCCACGGCCGCCCCGACGTCCGTCAGCCTGCGCCACCAGATGCCGAGCACCAGCAGCGGGCAGAAGCTGGACGCCGCGACCGCGAACGCCAGGCCCACGACCTGCGACACGTCCAGGCCGCTCACCTGCAGCGCGAGGACCAGCGGCACGATGCCCGCGACGAGCGCGGCACGGCGGAAGTCACGGACGGATCCGCGGCCGAGCACGTCCGTCGACAGCACGCCGGCGACCGAGACCAGCAGCCCGCTGGCGGTCGACAGGAACGCCGCGAACGCTCCGGCCGCGACGAGGCCGCTCAGCAGCTCGCCGGCGATCCCACCGATGGCGGCGCCGGGTAGGACGAGCACTACCGCGTCTGTCTCGCCTGTCATGAGTAGGTGTGGCGTGTAGACCCTCCCGAGTACGCCGTACAGCGCGGGGAACAGGTAGAAGCCGCCGAGCAGGGCAAGCACGACGAGGGTGGTCCGGCGCGCGGCGTTGCCGTCCGGGTTGGTGTAGAAGCGCACGAGGACGTGCGGCAGGCCCATCGTCCCGAGGAACGTGGCGAGGATCAGCGAGTACGTGCCGAACAGCGCCCGGCTGCCCTCCCCGCTCACGGGCGCCAGCCAGCCTTCGCCGTCCTGAGCGGCGAGCCCCTCGACGTGCGGCACCGCCGCGCCAGCCGGGAACGTGACCGTGTCGCCCTTGTCGAACCGGTGCTCGCCAGGGGGCAGCGGAACGGATCGGCCGTCGATCGCCACGGTGACGGGGGCCTTCACGAAGACCGTGACCGGCTCGCCGATCTCCACGGACGTGGCCTTGCTGAACGTCGGCGCACCGGGGGTGCCAGCGCGGGCCTGCCGTCGTCACCCCAGTGCAGCAGCAGGAACGCCACCGGGAACGCGATCGCGGTGAGCTTGAGCCAGTACTGGAAGGCCTGCACGAACGTGATCGAGCGCATCCCGCCGCTCGCCACATTGCCGGTGACGACCAGCGCCACCAGCACGGCGCCCACCCAGTACGGCGCGCCGGTGATCGTGCCCAGCGTCAGCCCGGCGCCCTGGAACTGCGGCACCAGGTAGAGCCAGCCGATGAACACGACGAAGGCCGTCGCCAGGCCGCGCAGCTTCCGGGATCCGAGCCGCGCCTCGGCGAAGTCCGGCAGGGTGAACGCCCCCGAGCGGCGCAGCGGAGCAGCCACGAACAGCAGCAGCGCGAGGTACCCGGCCGCGAACCCGACCGGGTACCAGAGGACGTCGAAACCGAACTTCATCACGAGCCCGGCGATGCCGAGGAAGGAGGCGGCGGACAGGTACTCGCCGCCGATCGCCGACGCGTTCCACGTGGGGCTGACGGTGCGGGACGCGACGAGGAAGTCGCTCGTGGTGCGCGCCAGCCGGACCCCGTACGTCGAGATCGCGATCGTCACGACCGTGACCAGGATGACCGCGGGCAGCGCGTACGGCGAGTCCATCAGGACTTCTCGACCAGCTCGGCGAAGTCCCGTTCGTTGCGTTCTGCCATGCGCGTGTAGACCCACCCGACCACGACCAGGAACGGGTACGCCAGCAAGCCGAGGAGCAGCCAAGGCAGCCGGATACCGAGCACGCTCACCCTCGCGAGGTTCGGCGCGACCGCGAACAGCAGCGGCAGCGATCCCAGGCCGACGGCCACGAGCGCGGCCATCCGCAGCGCCAGCGCGAACTGTGCCCGGATCAGGCCGCTGACCATCACCTCACCAACTCGGGTCTGGTCCTCCAGCTCCTGCCGCGGCCGCACCGGGCGCGGCGAGCGGGCCGAGTCGGCGAGGACGATCCGCACCCGCTCGGGCTTCGGTTTCGGTGCGTCGTTCACGGGCGGGTCCAGCCCGTCTTCGCCTGCCGCACCAGACGGTCCTTGAGCTCGCGCGTGTGCCGCCTGCTCACGGGCAGCTCACGATCGTCCACGACGACGACGTGCCCGGATCCGGTGAGCCGCAGCTCCGTGATGAGCCGGATCGCCACCAGGTACGACCGGTGGATGCGTACGAATCCGGCGTCGGCCCAGCGCTCCGCGAGCAGGGAGAGCGGAACCCGGACGAGGTGGCTGCCCTCGGCCGTGTACAGCCGTGCGTAGTCGCCCTGCGCCTCCACCCATCGCACCGACGAGCGGGGCAGCATGCGCGTGGTGCCGCCCAGCTCGACCGGGATCACCTCGTCGGCGGATGGCTCGCTGGCCACGGCGACCGGGGCCGGCGCGGTGCGGGTGCGTGCCTCCACCACCCGTCGCAGCGACTCCGCGAGCCGGTCGGCGCGTAGCGGCTTGAGCAGGTAGTCGGCGGCGCCGAGGTCGAACGCGTCCACGGCGCGGTCGTCGTGCGCGGTGACGAACACGATCACCGGCGGCTGCGCGAACCGCCGCAGCACGCGCGCCAGCTCCAGGCCGTCGAGCCCGGGCATGCGGATGTCGAGGAAAACGACGTCCACGGCCCGATCGCGGAGCTGCCGCAGCGCCTCGGTGGCGTCGGCGGCCGTGAGTACCTCGGCGATGCGGTCGTCGGCGCGCAGCAGGTAGGCCAGTTCGTCGAGCTGGGGCGGTTCGTCGTCGACCGCCAGCACGCGCAGGCCCGTCATGACGCCCACCCGCTCGCAGCTCGAACCCCGGGGTGGAACTTCGGCACGCGCATGATCACCTTCGTACCAGCGCCGGGCGCGGTTTCGACCACCAGTCCGAAGTCGTCGCCGAAGACGGAGCGGAGGCGGTCGTCGACATTGCCGAGCCCGATGTGGTCACCGGTGTCGTCGCGGCGCGCCACGAGCTCGGGATCCATACCCACCCCGTCGTCCTCGACGCTGATCAGGCACTCGGCGCCGGCGTCCCTGGCCACGATGCTGATCGTGCCGACGCCGGGCTTGTCGGCGAGACCGTGCCGGACGGCGTTCTCCACCAGCGGTTGCAGGCACAGGAACGGCACCGCGACCGGCAGCACCTCCGGCGCGACCTGCAACCGCACCTGGAGCCGCTCGCCGAACCGGGCCCGTTCGATGAGCAGGTACCGGTCGATCGAGCGCAGCTCCTCGGCGAGCGTCGTGAACTCGCCGTGCGCGCGGAAGCAGTACCGGGTGAACTCGGCGAACTCCAGGATCAGCTCGCGCGCCCGCTCCGGGTCGGTGCGCACCAACGAGGAGATGGCGGACAGCGCGTTGTAGATGAAGTGCGGGCTGATCTGCGCCCGCAGCGCGCGGACCTGGGCCTGCGCGAGCCGGTCGCGGGAGGCGTCCAGCTCGGCGAGGGCGAGCTGCGTGGCGACCCAGTTGCCGGTCTCGATGGCCGCACGGACCAGACCCGGCGCGGGCTCCGAACCGGTGAGCGCCACGAGCGCGCCCACGACGCCGTCCGTGGTGGCGAGCGGGACGACCACGCCGCCGCGCACCTGGCACTCCAGCTCGCCGCAGTCCAGCTCGGTGACGCGCAGGTCGACAGGGCGCCCGACCTCGGCGGCCTCCTTCGCGGCGTCGAGCACCTGCTCGCCGTGGTGGTCGCCGGGGCCTTCCCAGGCGAGCACGCCGCGCGTGGTCGAGGAGCCCGACGGACAGCGAGCCGAGCAGCGCGTGCAGCGGACGGACGGCCTTCGCGGCGGTGACCTCGCTCAGCCCCGCCCGCAGCGCCGGACCGGCGAGGCTGGCCGTGTGCAGCACCTCGTACGTGGCGCGCTGGGCCGGGGTGGTGATGGGGCGGCGTGCCCGGAGCCGGACGACCGCGAGCACCGCCACCGCGAGGGCGACGAGCGACCCCCGCCACCGCGAACACCGTGGTGAGGCCGGCCGGATTCACCGCCTCATCATCTACTCAGAAGGCGCCGTCGCGCTGCATCACTACGAAGACGGTCCTCCACAGGATCATGAGGTCGAACATGGGCGACCAGTTGTCGACGTAGTACAGGTCGAGGCGGACCGCGTCCTCCCAGGAGAGGTTCGACCGGCCGGAGACCTGCCACAGGCCGGTGATCCCCGGCCGGACCAGCAGCCGGCGGCGCACGTCGCCGCGGAACTCCTCGTTCTGCACGGGCAGCGGGCGCGGCCCGACCAGCGACATGTCGCCGACGAGCACGTTGATCAACTGCGGCAGCTCGTCGATGGAGAGCCGGCGGAGCCAGTTCCCGGCGGGCGTGATCCGCGGATCGTCCTTCATCTTGAAGAGCAGGCCGTCGGTCTCGTTGTCGCCGAGCAGGGACGCGAGCCGCGCCTCCGCGTCGGTGTACATGGTGCGGAACTTCCAGACGCGGATCATCTCGCCGCCTCGGCCCGCGCGGGCCTGGCGGAAGAAGACCGGGCCGTCGCTCGTGAGCTTGATGATCGCGGCGGTGGCGAGCAGCAGCGGGCTGAGCACGAGCAGGCCGAGGAAGGCGGCGATGCGGTCGGTGACGCCCTTGAGCAGCCAGCCGATGCCGGAGACGGTGGGCTCTTCGACGTGCAGCAGCGGCAGGCCCTCGACCGGGCGGATGTGCACGCGCGGGCCGGCGATGTCGGTCAGCGGCGGCGCCACGACGAGGTCGACGCCGGTGCCCTCGAGCTGCCACGCGAGCCGGCGCAGCGAGTCGGAGCCGACCCCGCGCGCGCCGCAGACCGCGATCGTGTCGGCGCCGACCTCGCTCACCCGCTCGATCACGTCGAGCTTGCCGTTGTGCACCGGGATCGGCAGCTCCGGCGTCTCGGCGGTGGGCTCGGTGAGGCAGATCTCGACCGGCACCAGGCCGGCGTGCGGGTTGCGCTTGACCGTGCGGTACACGGCGAGGGTCTCCCGAGCGTGCCGACCAGGATCAGCCGCTGGGACGCCTTGCTGCGCCGCCGGGCGAAGTGCAGCGCCTTCCGCGCAAGGAACCGGAGCGCGAGAGTGATCGCCAGCGTCATCGGCAGGACGCCGCCGACCGCCTTACGCGAGAGGCCGATCTTCTGCGTGAACGCGACGAAACAGATCAGAGCGGTCAGCGTGATGACGGCTTTGAACACGCGCTTGAACTCGTCCGGCCCCAGACCCAGGTACCGGCCCTCGTACGCGCCGTGGCCCCACAGCAGCGCCACCCACAGCAGCGGCAGCCCGACCAGCGCGATCCAGAGCAGCAGCTCCTGGTTGAGGATGCCGGACCGCGCCTGCGGCCAGCGGTTGATCGCGATGAACCCGGCGGCCGCGCAGGCGAGCAGGTCGAGCAAGACCAGAAGCAGGCGGTACGACCGCATCCAGGTCTGCAACCGCGCTGCCGGCCGCGTGCGGGGCGAGCGGGCGACCCAGTTCGGGTCGCTGGTGAGGTCTTCTACACCCGCGGGCGGCTCGGTGGCGACTGGGCGCCCCGGTGCGCTCGTGGTCACAGTGGCTTTCCTTCCTGAGACTTACCCACACTGAGCGCACAGGACGGCGCCGGTGGCACTACCCCCGACGGCGTGGCATCAGACGACATGGCATCACATCGCATGGGACCAGTCGACTCCCCATTATGACCAAAGCCTCGCCAGACACGCCCGACGAGCTTTCTTGCGCACCGTAGCCGCCGAGGCGAGGGGACGCGAATGTACGGTCGGCGTGGCTGCGCAGAGTGATCGTGGAAGGATGAGCGCGAACACCCGCCCGCAGCTTCCCAGCGGAGGAATCCGTGTCCTACCCGACCGTGCCCGTCGGCCCGTTCCGCCTGCTCGACCTCGACAAGAAAGCCCTGGTCGCGGCCATCGCGGACACGGCCGTCGCCGAGCACGGAAGCAAGCCGACGTTGGCCTTCGCCTGCCATGTCGGCGGCCTGAACCTGCGCCACGACCACGCGTTCGTCCACGCGATGCAGACCGCCGACCTCGCCTACGCCGACGGCGTGTCGGTCATCGCGCTCATGAAGCTGGCCGGTGCGAAGGCGGTCGAGCGGCACCCCACCACCGACCTCGGCTGGGAAACCTTCGAGGCGCTCACCGAACGGCTCGGCCGTCCGGCGCGGGTGGCGCTCCTGGGCGGCCCGGAGGGGTTGGCGGACCGCGCGGCTGAGGTGATCGCCAAGGAGGCGCCCGTCGAGGTCGTCCTCGTCGAGCACGGCTACCACAAGGACTGGACTCCCGTCCTGGAGCGGCTCGGCAAGACCGAGTTCGACGTGCTCGTCGTCGGCCTGGGCATGCCCGCCGAGGCCCTGTGGACAGCGAAGCACCTCGGCCAGTTGCCGAACGCGCTCGTGCTCACCTGCGGCGGCTGGTTCGGCTACATCGTCGGCGAGGAGAAGCGCGCGCCCGAGTGGATGCGCAACAGCGGCCTGGAGTGGGTTGCGCGGATCGCGCAGTCGCCCGGCCGCCTGTGGAAGCGGTACGCCACCGGTGCGCTCTCGACTGTGGCCATGGTGCCCACGGCCCTGCGTGGCCGGCGCGACGACTCCCGTGCCACCCAGCCAGGCCCAGGCCAAGGCTTCTAAACCCCCAAACCTTTCTTCATTACGACCGGCGCGGAACCGGACACAGCCAGGCCGGCGCAGCACTCAGGCCCGCAGCACTCAGGCCCGCAGCGAACCGGACTATCCGGGAAGCCGTGCCTAAACAGGGCACTGCTGCCCCGATATGTCCCGCAAGTTCGTTTTGTGTCGCAGCCGACCCAGCCTGCTAGGCGCCGACCTGCGCCGCTTTCCGGTCCGCCATGAGCTGCCGCCCGACGCGCGCCAACGCACCGATGAGGACGACGGCGAGCACCGCACGGGCGGCGTACCCCACCGGACCGGGCGGGATCACCGCACCGAGCACGCACAGCACCGTGGCGCCGACGAACTCGGGCCAGCGCCGCCGCCACGGCACCTCGGCAAGCGTGCGCCGCACCGACCCGATCAGCAGTGCCAGGAGGCCGTACGCCACCACCGTGACGGCCGCGACGCCCACGAAGCCCCATCGGGGCAGCACCAGCGCCTTGGCGACGAGGCTCAGCGAGACGGCGAGCGGCGTGATCCACATGAGCGAGGTGGTCTTGCCCAGCCAGAACAGCACGTGGGCGCTGGCCAGATAGAGGACGTACGGCACGGTGGCGAGGGCGGTGACGGCGACCACCGGCACGAGCGCGTCCACGTCGTACTTCCTGGGGATCCACGACGATCCAGAGCATGAGCGGGGCGGTGACGGCCAGCCCGGCCCCGGCGATCGCGCCGACCCGCAGCATGTCGTGCGTGGTGACGGCGAGTACCTGCCAGCGCCGGTCGTCCGGGGTGCCGTAGATCAGCGGCGCCCACGCATTGTTCGCGGCGGCGACCAGGGTGATCCCGAGCGCGCCGGTGAGGTAAGCGGCGCTGTACTCCCCGTTCGCCGCCTCGCCGAGCACCTCCGTGACGATGAACCGGTCGCCGGCGCCCATCAGGTACAGGGCGGCCATGTGCGGCACGGTCGGCAGCGCGATCCGGAACCAGCGCCGCAGCGCCGCGCGGTCGGCGAGCCCCCGGACACTGGGGCGCGCCCAGTACAGGGCCAGCACCGCGCCGACGAGTGACCCGGCGCCGACGCCAGCGAGGTACACCGTCGCCGTGCGATCGACGAGCAGGATCGCGGCCAGGCCTGCGAGCTGCCCGCCGAGAACGTTGATGGCGACGACCAGCACGAACCGGCCGGCCTCCTCGCGCGCGCGCTGCACGGCCTGGCAGGCCACGATGATGGCGTAGCTGACGCCGGTCGCGGTGGCGATCATCAGCGGCGCGGTGAACTCGCCGTCCGGCGCCCAGAGCGGGCCGGCGGCGAAGGCGATGCCGCCGAGCAGCACGGCCAGCGCCACACTGAGCGTCACAATCGGCCCGGTGCCGTGGCCGTCACCGTCACGCTGGGTGAAGTGCTCGCGGGTGATCACGCCCGGTAGCCCGAGCGTGATCAGCAGCCCGATCGTGGCGGTGACGATGACGCCCAGCGCGGCCACACCGAAGTCGGCCTTGGGCAGCAGCCGGGTCAGCGCGGGTTGAACGACCAGTGCACCGGTCAGCTGGGCGGCCGTGGCGAGCGTGTAGATGCTGCCCTTGCCGAGCAGCTGCCGTGAGGCGGCCCGCTCCACCCGACCTACCTCCTGCGGCTGGATTGTGACGCCTGACGGCACAATCCAACCGCAACGCGCGCCAACGGCGTCACGCGAGGATGCCCCGCAGCGTGTCGACGACCCGGTCCTGCTCGGAGTCCGTGAGGTCGGCGAACAGCGGCAGGCTGACCAGCTCGCTGTACGCCTGCTCGGCGACCGGGCAGAGCCCGCGCTGGTACCCGGAGTCGGCGAAGACGGGGTGCCAGTAGACAGGGATGTAGTTCACCTGGACGCCGATGCCGGCGGCGCGCATCTTCTCGAACACCTCGCGACGCCGTCCGTCGAGGACGCGGACCGCGTACAGGTGCCAGGCCGGGTCCACGTCGTCGCGCTGGGTCGGCAGGCGCAGCCCCGGCACGTCGGCGAGCAGCTCGTTGTACCGGGCGACCAGCTGCTTGCGCCGGTCGACGAACGCCTGGAGCCGCGCGAGCTGGCTGATCCCGAGCGCGCACAGCACGTCCGGGAGGCGGTAGTTGAGGCCGAACGCCGGCACCTCGTACCACCAGTCGCCCTCGTCGGGGCTGCGCAGCTGGTCCTTCTCGCGCACCATCCCGATCCGGGCGAACCGGCGGATCTCGGACAGCAGGTCGGCGTGCGGCGACACGATCGCGCCGCCCTCCGCCGTCGTGAGGTTCTTGGTGGGGAAGAAGGACAGCGTGGTGATGTCGGCGAAGCTGCCGACGGGCTGGCCCTTGTACGTGCCGCCGATGGAGTGCGCGGCGTCCTCGATGAGCACCGCGCCGACCCGGTCGCAGAGCGGCTTGAGCGCGTCGGCGTCGACCGGGTGGCCGGCGTAGTCGACCGCGGCCACCGCAGCGGTGCGCTGTGTGAGCTGCGCCTCCACGGCGGCCGGGTCGATGTTGAGCGTGTCGTCACAGACGTCGGCGAACCGGATCCGGGCGCCCACTGGGCGGCTCCGGACGCGGTCGCGACGAACGTGATGGGGGTGGTGATGACCTCGTCGCCAGGGCCGAGCCCCAGCCCGCCGTACGTGGCGTGCAGGGCGGCCGTGCCGGAGGTGACCGAGACGGCCGGCGCACCGGCCACCTTCTCGAGTTCCTCCTCGAATCGGCGAGACCGCCGGACCCGTCGTGAGCCAGTCGCCGCGAAGCACCTCGGCGACCGCCGCGATGTCCTCGTCGACGATCGACTGACGGCCGTAGTTCAGCCAGGGTGCTGACGCCATCCCAGCGGCCCCTACTTGCTCTGCGCGATCATGTCGCTGAGGGCTTCACCGTCTAGCCACTGGTCGTTGAGGTCCGAGCGGTAGACGAAGCCGTCGGCGACCGGCTTGCCGCCTTCGAGGGGCTCGCCGCCCCACTCCGAGATGACCGGCTGCACGACGTAGTGGTCGTCGAACTGCAGCGTCCGGTACGCGTCCTCGGCGGAGATCATCTCCTCGTGCAGCTTCTCGCCCGGGCGGATGCCGATGACCTCGATCTCGGCGTCCGGGACGATGACCTGCGCCAGGTCGGTGATCCGCATGCTCGGGATCCGGGGCACGTACAGCTCGCCGCCGCGCATCCGGTCGAAGGCGTCCAGCACGAACTGGACCGCCTGCGGCAGCGTGATCCAGAACCGGGTCATCCGCGTGTCGGTGATCGGCAGCGTGGTGACGCCCTCGGCGGCCAGCTTCTTGAAGAACGGCACCACGGAACCGCGGGAGCCGACCACGTTGCCGTAACGGACCACGGCGAACCGGGTCTCCGCGCCGGCGGCGTAGTGGTTGCCCGCGACGAACAGCTTGTCGGCGCAGAGCTTGGTGGCGCCGTACAGGTTGATCGGGCTGGACGCCTTGTCGGTGGAGAGCGCCACGACCCGCTTCACACCCGCGTTGATGCAGGCGTCGATCACGTTCTGCGACCCGATGACGTTCGTCTGGACGCACTCGAACGGGTTGTACTCGGCGGTGTCGACCTGCTTGAGCGCCGCCGCGTGGACGACGTAGTCGACGCCGCCCATCGCGCGCTGCAGGCGGTCCCTGTCCCGCACGTCGCCGATGAACCAGCGCAGACGCGGGTCGTTGCCGAACATCTGCCGGACCTCGTACTGCTTCAGCTCGTCCCGGGAGAAGACGACGATGCGGCGCGTCTTCCCCTCGTCCAGCAGGCGGCGGATGAACGCCTTGCCGAAGGACCCTGTGCCTCCGGTGATCAGTACCGAAGCGCCTTCCCAGGAGACCATGAACGCGAACCGCCTTTCCTGCCTACCAAGCTTGGTGGTACCGAGATGCTCGACGGGGAACTGTAGCCTCTGTCAGCGTCAACTCTTGAATCGGACAGGAATGTGACGAACGTGATCCCAGCTCGCCGCGTCGTGGCGGTACTTCAGGCGCGGACCTCGTCGTCGCGCCTGCCCGCCAAGGTACTACTGCCTGTCCGGGGCATCCCGGTGGCCGTTCTCGCCGCACTCCGCGCGGGCCGCGGAGGCGCCGATGTGAGGCTCGCCACCAGCGTCCACCCGACCGACGATCTGCTCGCCGAGACCGCCGCCGGTTACGGGCTGCGCGTCGTGCGCGGGTCGCTGGAGGACCCGCTCGCGCGGTTCGCGCTGGCCACCGACGACCTCACGGACGGTGACCTCGTCGTCCGGCTGACCGCCGACAACACCGTGCCGGATTCGTCCTTCATCAAGGAGTTGGCGGCCGAGCTGGTCCGCCTGGACGTGCCGTACCTGCGCACCGACTCCCCCCGCGACGGCCTGCCGTACGGCGTCAGTGGCGAGATCTTCACCGTCGAGGCGCTGCGCGCCGCGCACCTCACCGCCATCGACCCGGCCGACCGCGAGCACGTGACCCCGTGGATCCGCACCAAGCTGGGCGACGCCGTCTTCATGCGCCACGCCGAGCCGGACCGCTGGTCGCACCTGCGCGCCACGATCGACTCCTTCGCCGACTACCACCGCATCAGCCGGGTCTTCTGCGGCGTGGAGGATCCGGTCGGCATCAGCTGGACCGAGCTGTGCGACCGTCTCGCCGCGCTCCCCGACGCCCCGATCGGCCGGCTGCCGGTCGGGATGGCCGGCGGCCAGCCGCAGAGCGCGCTGGTCCTCGGCACCGCCCAGCTCGGCATGGCGTACGGCGCCGCGAACCTCGGCGGGCTGCCGGACGCGCCGGAGGCCCGCGAGGTCATCGCGACCGCGGTGGCGCACGGCATCACCCACTTCGACACCGGCCGCGCGTACGGCCTGGCCGAGGAGCGCATCGGCCGCTACCTCGACGAGGGGCACCGCCCGCAGGTCCGAGTCGTCACCAAGCTGCTCCCGCTGGACACCGTCGCCGCGGACGCCACGCCCGGCGAGGTGGGCGCATGGACCGACGCCAGCGTGTTCCGCTCGCTCGCCGCACTCGGCGGCCGCACCGTGGACGCGCTGCTGCTGCACCGGGCCGCCGACGCTCACCGCGGCGACGGCGCGGTCTGGAAGCACCTCATCGAGCACCGCGACGCCGGGCTGATCAGCCGCCTGGGCGTCTCGGTCAGCAGTCCCGAGGAAGCACTGATCGCGCTGGAGGACCAGTCCGTCCGGTACATCCAGCTGCCGTTCAACCTGCTCGACCGGCGCTGGGGCGCGGTGGCCGAGCGAGCGCCGCAGCGCCCGGACGTCACGCTCGTGGGCAGGAGCGCACTGCTCCAGGGGCTGCTGGGCGGCAGCGTCACGGCAGACCGCTGGCCGGTCAACTCCGGGCTGGACGTGCCGGCGCTGCTGGACACCCTCGACGGGCTCGTCCGCGAGCTGGGCCGCGCCGACCTCGTCGACCTCTGCCTCGGGTTCGTCCGGGCACAGCCGTGGCTCCACGCGACGGTCGTCGGCACCGAACACGCCGACCAGGTGCGCGACCTCTGCCTGCGGTTCCGCACCCCCGTCCTCACCCCGGACGAGTGCGACCACGTGCGCCAGGCACTGCCCGACGCCCCGGTCGACCTGCTGGACCCGAGCCGCTGGAGCTTCACGCGTTGACGACCGACCTGTTCGACCTGACCGGCCGGGTCGCGCTCGTCACCGGCGCCGCCGGGCACCTGGGCCGCGCGCTGGCCACGGCGCTCGCGGGCGCCGGCGCCACCGTCTACCTCACCGGACGCAACGCCGACCGCCTCAAGGTGCTGGCCGACGAGCTGCCGGGCGGCCGCCCGTTGCCGTTCGACGTCACGGATGCGGAGGCGGTGGCGGCGGCCCTGGCCACCGTGGAGGCGGAGTCCGGGCGGCTCGACGTACTGGTCAACAACGCGCACCAGCCGCGCTCGGGATCGTTCACCGACGCAGTGCGCGACGACTTCACGAACGCGACCGAGCTGGCCGTCGGCGCGGCGCACGGGTTGATGATCGCCGCGCTGCCGCTGCTGGAGCGCGCCTCCGCCGACGGGTCGCCGTGCGTGGTCAACGTGGCGTCGATGTACGGCATGGTGAGCCCGGATCCAGGCATGTACAGCGCCGAGTCGATGCAGAACCCGCCGTACTACGGCGCCGCGAAGGCTGGCCTGTTGCAGCTGACGCGGCACGCGGCGACCCACCTGGCCGCGCGGGGCATCCGGGTCAACGCGATCAGCCCCGGGCCGTTTCCAGTGGCGGCGCCGCCGTCCGACCCGGGCCTGCTCGACCGCATCGCGGCCAAGGTGCCGCTCGGCCGCGTGGGCCGGCCGGAGGAGCTGGCCACCGCCGTGCTCTTCCTCGCGTCGCCGGCCTCGACGTTCGTCACCGGCGTGAACCTCCCCGTGGACGGAGGATGGACCACATGGTGACCGTGGGCGTGTACTGCGACCTCGGCCGCCGCATCGGCGCCGGCCACTTCGTCCGCTGCTCGGCGCTGGGCGCGGCGCTGCGCAGGCAGGGCGCCGACGTCGAGATCGTGGCGAACTTCGCCGAGGTGCCCTGGGCCGCGGATCAGGCCGCCGAGTTCGGGTTGACGGCACGGCAGGGGTCCGATCCGTCGGAGGTTTCCGCCCTGGCTCAGCGCTGGGACATCGCCGTCGTGGATTCCTACCGGGTGTCCTCGGCAGACCTGGACGGCCTCGGCGTGCCACTCGCCGCCGTCGACGACGAGGGTGTCCGGGCACTCCCCGCTGATCTGGTCGTCAACCAGAACCTCACCGCGCACGAGTGCGACTACTCGGCGTGGCCGGGCACGGTACTGCGCGGCCCCGAGTACGCGCTGCTCAGGCCGCGTGTCGTCGCCGGGCGGCCCGGGTCGTACGTCGAGCGCGACTGGTCCGGACGGCGCCAGCGCGTCCTCGTCGTGCTGGGCGGCACCGACGCGGGCGACGGCGTCACCGCGATGGTCCGGCTCGCGCTCGCCGGCCTCGGCCCAGTCGAGCTGCGGGTGATCGCGCCGAACGAGGCCGCGCTGTCCGCAGTCGAGGCGCTGCCCGTCCCCGACGGCTCGTCGGTCGACGCCAGCCTGCCTGTACTCGCCATCGAACAGCTCATGACCTGGGCCGACCTCGTGTTGAGCGCTGCCGGCACGACCGTCTGGGAGCTGTGCTGCGTCGGGGCGCCGATGGCGCTCGTCACCGTTGCCGACAACCAGATCCGCAACTACGAGCTTCTGCTCGACGCGGGCCTCGCGATCGGCCTCGGGGCACTCCCCGGCGTGGTATCCGGGCAGGTCAGCGCGCTGCCGGCGATCCTGCGCACCCGGGGGGTGAACGACCTCGGCGAACGCGCCTGGAAGACTGTCGACGGGCTCGGCGCCGACCGGGTCGCCAGCGCGGTGCTCGCGCTGCATGGCAGCAAACCCAGCGACAGAACCCCCGATCAGGACCGGTGAAGAACATGGCTGACATCGCAGCCGTCGCCCGCGGCGAGGACACCCGCTGTTACGTGATCGCCGAGGCCGGCTCCAACTTCAACGGCGACTTCGACACGGCGATCGCGCTCATCGACGCCGCCGCCGACGCCAAGGCCGACGCGGTGAAGTTCCAGTCGTTCACCGCCGACGGCATCTACTCGCGCTTCACGCCCTCCGCCAAGCACCTCGTCGCCAAGGGCGAGATGGGCGAGGAGGAGTCGATGTGGACGGTGATGAAGAAGCTGGAGCTGCCGCACGAGTGGCTGCCGAAGCTGCGTGACCACGCCACCGAACGCGGACTCGACTTCCTCTCCACTCCGTTCGACGAGGGCGCCGTCGACGTGCTGGTCGACCTCGGCGTGCCGGCGATCAAGATCGCGTCGTACGAGATCACGCACCTGCCGCTGATCGAGTACGCGGCGCGCACCGGCAAGCCGCTGATCCTCTCCACCGGCGGCGCCGACCTGCGCGACGTCGAGATGGGCCTGGCCGCTGCCCGTGCCGGTGGCGCCACCGAGATCGTCCTGCTCCAGTGCACGCTCGACTACCCACCGCCCGCCGACTCGCTGAACCTGCGCGCGATCAACACGCTGCGCGCGGCGTTCGGGCTGCCGGTCGGCCTCAGCGACCACTCGATGGGCAGCGCCGCCGACGTCGCCGCCGTGGCGCTCGGCGCCGTCGTGATCGAGAAGCACTACACGCTGTCGCGCTCCGGCCCCGGACCCGACCACGCGTTCTCGCTGGAGCCGCACGAGCTGAGCCAGATGGTCGCCGACATCCGCTTCACCGAGCAGGCGCTGGGCACCGGGCGCAAGGAGCCGAACGCCACCGAGGCGGACAACCGCCGGGTCGGACGCCGCTCGTTCGTCGCCGCCCGCGACATCGCCGCAGGCACCGTGATCACCGACGAGCTGCTCGCGATCAAGCGGCCCGGATTCGGAATTCACTCCTCGCTGCGGGAGGCTGTCGTCGGGCGCACCGCCAAGCGCGACATCGCGTACGACGAGATCCTCAGTTGGGACATGTTCTAGGAGGGCAACGACAGTGGCCGTGGAAGTCGGGCAGACCGCCGAGGTCGTGAAGCACGTCGCCGAGCGCGACCTGGAACTCTTCGCCGAGGTGTCGCTGGACACCAACCCCATGCACATGGACGACGAGTACGCGGCCGGTACCCGGTTCGGGCAGCGGATCGCGCACGGAATGCTCTCGGCCGGCCTCATCTCGGCGGTGCTCGGCACGAAGCTGCCCGGCCCCGGCGCGATCTACGTGTCGCAGTCGCTGGAGTTCAAGGCTCCCGTCTTCATCGGCGACGAGCTGATCGCCAAGGTCACCGTCACCGAGCTGGGCGAGAAGCGCCGGGTCACGCTCGCGACCGAGGTGAGCAAGGCCGACGGCACCGTCGTCACCGAGGGCGTCGCCCTGCTGATCCTGCCGAAGGAGACCGACGCATGAGCGAGCTTCGCGAGCGAATCGATAGGTACAGCGTGCGCGAATGCGCCGCCGAGCGAAGCGAGGTGTGGGAATGAGCACGACGATCCGCCCGCTCACGAAGGACGACGGTCCGCAGATCCTGGCCTGGCGCAACGATCCGGCGATCTCGTCGTACATGTACACCGACCACACGATCACCGAGGACGAGCACGCCGGTTGGCTGGAGCGCATGCTCAGCCTCGACGACCGGCGTGGCTACGTGATCGAGCTGGACGCCAAGCCCGTCGGCGCCGCGTACATCACCGAGATCGACCCGCTGCACAAGCACGCGGTGTGGGCGTTCTACCTGGCCGACGCGTCGGTGCGCGGTCGTGGCGTCGGCTCGGTGGTGGAGGCCGAGATCCTGCGGATCGCGTTCGACGAGCTGGAGCTGCACAAGCTCTCGTGCGAGGTACTCGACTTCAACATGGCCGTCGTGAAGATGCACCGCAAGTTCGGCTTCGTCGACGAGGGCCTGTTCAAGGCGCACAAGTGGAAGAACGACGAGTGGCACGACGTGTATCGGCTCGCGTTCTTCGCCGACACGTGGCGCGACACGAAGGACGAGATCCAGGCCAAGGTCGCTCCACGATGACCGCGCACCGCTATGGGCGTCCCGTGATCGAGGTCGGCGGGCGCACCGTCGGCCCCGGCCACCCCTGCTACGTGATCGCCGAGGCGGGTGCGAACCACAACCGCGACCTGGGTCTCGCGAAGGAGCTCATCGACGTCGCCGCCGATGCCAAGGCCGACGCCGTGAAGTTCCAGACTTACACCGCCGAGGGGCTGTACTCGCGCAAGACACCGAACCCCTCGTACCTGAAGAAGAAGGACCTGCTCAAGAGCGACACCGAGACGGTGTGGGAGCTGATCAAGCGCGTCGAGATCCCGTGGGAGTGGCACGACGAACTCGCAGCTCACGCCGCCGGCGCCGGCATCGACTTCCTCTCCACGCCGTTCGAGGAGGCCGCGGTCGACGTACTGGAGAAGGTCGGCGTCCCGGCGTACAAGATCGCGTCGTACGAGATCACGCACCTGCCGCTGATCGAGCACGCCGCCCGCACCGGCAAGCCGCTGCTGATCTCCACCGGCATGGCGTCGCTGGCCGACATCGAGCGCGCCCTGGACACCGCGAACGCCGCCGGCTGCGACCAGATCGCGCTGCTGCACTGCGCGTCGAGCTACCCGGCCGAGTTCGACATCCTCAACCTGCGCGCGATCGGCACGCTGGCGCAGGCGTTCGGTGTCCCCATCGGGTACTCCGACCACACGATGGGCCACACCGCGGACGTCGTGTCGGTGGCGCTCGGCGCGACCCTGATCGAGAAGCACTACACGCTCTCCCGCTCGATGGACGGGCCCGACCACGGGTTCGCGCTGGAGCCGGCCGAACTGGCCGGGATGGTCACGGCGATCCGCGAGGCCGAGGCGTCGCTCGGATCCCCGATCAAGCGCGTCACCGAAGCCGAGGGTGAGCTGTACCGGCTGGCCCGCCGCTCGCTGGTTGCCGCCCGGCCGATCGCCGCAGGTCAGCGCGTCGAACCGGCGGACATCGCGGTCAAGCGCCCCGGCTACGGCATCCCCGTGTACGAGCGTGAAGCCCTCGTCGGCCGCGTCGCGTCGCACGACATCGAGGAGGACGAGATCCTCCAGTGGGGGATGTTCGGGTGACGGTGGCGGGTGTCGCCACCGTGCGGCAGGCCCGGCCCGCGGACGCCGAGGTGGTGTGGCTCTGGCGGAACGACCCGGTGACGCGCGCGGTCTCGCGGGATCGTTCCGAGGTGTCGTGGCCGGTTCATCAGGCTTGGTTCACTGACGTGCTTGCCGATCCGGACCGGCATCTGCTGCTCGGCGTCTCTGGTGCTGCTCCTGCCGGTGTGGGCGTCGTCCGGTTCGACCGCCGTTCGCCGGACGGGCGGTGGGAGGTGAACGTCAACCTCGCGCCGGCAGCCCGGGGGCGGCGTCTCGCCGTACCGCTGCTGCGGGCCGCTTTCGCGTGGTTGGCTGCGAATGAGCAGGTCAGCGAGGTGGTGGCGCGCATTCGCGTGGAGAACGCGGCATCGCTGCGTACGTTCGAGCGCGCCGGCTATATCGAGAAGTCGACAATCTCCGGCTGGTCGACGCTGGTCATGCGCTGAGAGTTCGGCACCACCGCCGAGTTTCGGAGTTTTGAGGGTTCGGCTTAGCCCCGAACCCTCAAAACTCCGAATGTGGGTACGTGAGCCGCGAGGGAACGCGTCAACGGATGAGCTTGGAGAGGCGGCGGTCCGCAAGGGGCTTGCCGCCCGTCTGGCACGTAGCGCAGTACTGCAGCGACTTGTCGGCGAACGAGACCTCGCGCACCGTGTCGCCGCAGACCGGGCACGGTAGACCCGTCCGGGCGTGTACCCGCAGGCCGGAGCGCTTCTCACCCTTGAGCGTCGCGGATCCCTGCCCGACGCTCCGCTCGACAGCGCTGGTCAGAATCGAGCGCATCGCGTCGAACAGCGTGCCGGCGTCCTCGTCGCTGAGGCGCGGCGCCAGCGCGAACGGCGACAGCCTTGCGGCGTGCAATATCTCGTCCGAGTAGGCATTGCCGATGCCCGCGATCACGGCCTGGTCCGTGAGGACGCCCTTGATCTGGCCGCGCTGGCCGCGAATCCGTTCGACGAACGTGTCCAGGTCGACGTCCATCGCGTCCGGACCGAGCCGCGACACCCCCGGCACCTCGGCCGGATCCCGGACGACGTAGACCGCCAGGCCCTTCTTCGTCCCGGCCTCGGTGAGGTCGAAACCGGAACCGTCGTCCAGGTGGACCCGCAGAGCGATCGGGCCCTTGCCGGGCCGCGGTGGCGCGGGCGGCAACTGTTCGCGGTAGTGCAGCCAGCCGGCGCGGGCCAGGTGGGTGACAAGGTGGATGCCGTCGACGTCCACGTCGAGGAACTTGCCGTGCCGGGACGCGCCGGTGACGGGCGAACCGTGCAGCGCCATCGGCGTCGGGTCGTACGTCTTGAGGGCCTGGATGCCGACCACGTCGATCCGCGCCACCGCACGTCCGACGGCGCGGTCACGCAGGTAGGCCGCGAGCGCTTCTACCTCGGGAAGTTCGGGCACGCGTTCCAGTCTGCCCGGGACACCCCCAGATTGCAGCCACCGGGCCGCGCGACAGCTGGCGCGCGGCCCGGTGGGCTTCCACCCGATCGCGAAAGGGGGTGGTCTACTCGCCCGGCTTGGGGGACTCGGACGGACTGGGCGTGGGGCTCGGCGACGGGCTGGGCTTCGGCCCGACGACGATCGTCACGGGGACGGTCTTCGTCTCGGTCCGGCCGTCGCACGTGTACGTCGTCACGCTCAGGCGCACCAGGTACTTGCCCGCCTCACGAAAAATGTGCGTGGCCTGGACGACGCCGTTCGACGCTGGGGCATCACCCGTGCACTTACGGATGCCGTTGGAGCCGGCGGTCGGGCTACCGTCGCCCCACTGCTGGGTGGAACCCGCGAAGCGCCCCGAGCCGTCCTTCCACACCAGCTTGAACGTGACCGTCTCGCCGGCGGTCGGACGGGCGTCGTTCGCACGCGCCGAAACCGCAAGGCCAGGCAGGGGGATCTTGGGGCGCGGCGGCTTTGGCTTCTCACCAGGCTCACCTGCTGTGACCGTCTTCGGAGCGATCGGTGCCACGTACGCTGCCGACGGCGTCGGGCTGGGGCTGGCGCTCAGGCTCGGGCTCACCGGAACCGGGTCGACGCCGGTCGACAGCGGCTCGTTCTGGTCGCCCATCGCGATGCTGAGCTTGTCCTTTGTCTGTACCGAGGCGTTCCACGGCTGGACGGCGCCGATCGCGAACGCCGGCACCGCCAGCACGAACGCGCCGATGATGATCGCCGTGTACCGGCCACGCCGTGCAGTGGACCGTCCGGCCGGACGGTGCGGCTCCGCAACCGGTCGACCGGCGGGCGCCGTCGGCTTCGCGTTCGCGGCAGCAGGCCGGGGCACGCCGAGCTCGGCGACGGGCATCGCCTCAGTGACCGGGTTGAGAATGCGCCTGTCCGGCCGGAGGTCCTGCGTCGTCTCGGCAGACTTGGGATCGACCGGACCTGTGTCTGCAGATCCCGCGTTGGCGGGTCTCGCGTTGGCATCCGCCTCGGGAACGCCGAAGATCAGCTCCTCGTCGGCACGACGCTTCGGCTCCGGCGGGAGCGGCTCCTGAATGACGGACCGGCCGCTCGTCGGACCGTTCCATCCGGCGAACGGGTCGCCGACATCGCGCCCAGCCTCGGCCGTTGCCGGGTGCGGGCCTGCCAGACCGGCGCCAGTCTGACCCGGCCACGCCCCGTCCTCGGCCTGGCGCGCTCCGCCCTGGCGAAGCTGCTGCTCAGCGCGCAGCCGGTCGAACCGAGCCTGACCGGCCGAGGCAGACCGCCTACCCAAACTCGGCGCGGGCGTGATGACCTCGGCGATCTCCTTCAGCTCGGCCGCGAGGCGCTCGATCTGGTCGAGGCTGTCCTGCAGCTCGGCGCCGTCGGAGGTCACCGGACCGAACTTGATGCGCGGGTCGTCGTCGTGCACCTCGACCGCGACGACCTCGCCGTCGATGATCTCGGGCACAAGGCGCCCGCGCGGGGGCTGTGCGGTACGGCGACGGTCGGTCATGCCGCGGCGGGCATCGTCGTACTTGGTCATAAGGTCGCAGCCTTCTGCTCGACGGGTGCCGAAGCTGGTAGCCGGGGTACCCGGGTGCGGTGGACCGGCGCGGGCGGCATGGTGTGCCGCCCTGCCGGAGCGAGCGGCGACGTCACGTCGGCCCGCGCGCGTCCGGCGGGACCGTGTGGTCTCCGTCGGCGGACGCAGTGGGTGCACGGGTGCAGCCGCTGGCGCTGTCCGGCGGGACGAGTCCCCCGCTCCTGGCCGCTAGGCCCAGTTTTCCCAGATCGTGGCTGCACGCTGCACCTCCTTACCGAGCTTCACGGATACATCGCGGAGTCGGTTCGAACGCTTTGCCGGACTGGTTCGTCCAGCTGGCGTGACCTGAGGTGATTTCCGCACTACGCAAGGTGGCTTACAGGCTGCACAACGCTCGGCCGAAGATTCGGTGACGCACAACCTCGAACTCGGCACCCGCGCCTAATCGGCGTAATTGGTGTCAGCCCACCCTTGCATTTGGGGTTGGCCCCACCCGGGATCGGGAGGGTGGCCGGCGTGTCTGGGAGTGTGGTTGGCGCGAGCGTTATGGCATGACTCTCATGAAGCTGGGCAGCCTGGTGTTGTTGACCGCGGTGGTGGTGGCGGTGCCGACAAGTGCGACCGCTGCGGAGACTGGTGCCGCCGGCAGACGCGGCGTGGTGGTGTCGAGCACGCCAGTGCTGGGCCTGGATGCACAGCAGGTCAAGGATCTACTTCAACCGCTCGGGGTGTACGTGCCGGAGGCGCGCCACGGTGTGGATGCGTACCGGGTCGTCTACCGCACGATCGACGTGCGCGGCCGGTCGACCACTGCCAGCACCCTCGTTGCGCTGCCCCGCATCGACGACCGTAGGCTGCCGCCCGCGATCTGGATGCACGGGACCCAGTCGTACCGCCATGACGCGCCGTCGGTGAGCGAGTGCTGCGACCGCGCGGCGGGCGTGCTGTTCGCCTCGCTGGGGTATGCGACCACCGCGCCCGACTACCTTGGTCTCGGTGAAGGACCCGGCACCCACCCGTACTTCCACTCCGCGACGATGGTGAGCGCATCGGTCGACGCGTTACGCGCCACTCGACACTTCGCCGGAGGCCAGGGCCGCGTGGTCGGGGGGCCGGTGGCCGTCGCCGGGTTCTCCCAGGGTGCCAACGGCTCCTTCCTGCTCGCCAGGGCGCTGCAACAGGGCGCCGATCCCAGATTCACTCTCGGCGCGCTCGCCCCGATCAGCGGCGCGTACCACTTGTTCGACATCGAGTGGCCGGCCGCGCTCGACGGTGCCGTGGAACCACGCGCGGCGACGTACTACCTGGCCTACATCACGGTGGCGTGGAACCGGATCTACCACCTGTACGTGGATGAGGCAGAGGTCTTCAGGGCGCCGTACGCCGGGCGCGTCGCGGCCCTCTTCGACGGCGAGCACACGATCGAGGACACCATGGCCAGCCTGCCGTCGAACCCGGCTGAACTGCTGCAACCCGCCTACGCCAGCCTGCTTCGCAGCCCGACCGGTCCACTCGGCCGTGCGGCACGCGCCAACGACGACGCGTGCCTGCGGTGGGAGCCGTCGGCACCGGTCAGGATGTACGCGGCTCACGGCGACCCCGAGGCCGTCTACGCCAACAGCGAGCGGTGCAAGGAGTCGCTGAACGGCGCCGATCTGACCCTGACCGATGTCGGCGACGTCGACCACATCACATCGCTCGTCCTGTCGATCCCACACGTGGCGAAATGGTTCGCCACGCTGAAGTAACCGCCCACCCGCCCCGCCGGTCACCGACCAGCGGGGCAAACCAGTCCGCTCATGATCATCCCCGTGACCGGCGCCGGAGCGTCGATCAGGTGCCGGGCTTGCGGCCGAAGATGTGCACCGATGTGCCGCGTGCGGTCAGGTTGTAGAGCGCCCGCGCATCGGTGGGCAGCAGGTTGATGCAGCCGTGCGAGCCGGGGATCTTCGGGTCGTAGAGCCACGTGGTGGTCTGGTGGAAGCCCATGTCGCGGTAGAAGCGCTGCCAGTACGGGAGCTTTACCTTGAAGATCGAGGACGTCGTGCTGATCTTCTTCTCGGTGACGGAGAAGTAGCCGGCGGGCGTGGTCAGACCGCGGCGACCGGTGCGGATCGGCACCGGGCCGTACAGCCGCTTGTTGGCCTTGGTCACCCACATGACCTGGCGGCTGAGGTCGACGCAGACCCGCGTGTGGTACGAGAACGCACAGCTCCGGAAGTTCGCCCACGCGAGCCGCCCCACCACGTTGTACGTGAGCGGGCCGGCGTACCCGGCGGCCGGGCGGATGTCGTACCGGCGCTGGAAGTTCCGCACCGCGACACAGTCCGCGTAGCTGGCGACGCCGTCGACCTTGAGCTTGAGGTAGCTCTCGACGATCTTCTGGTACGGCCCCGTGCGCGGCGCGCAGCCGGCGGCCGATGCCGGTGCCGCCGGTGCCAGCAGGGCCATGCCCGCGGCGAGCCCGAGCACGGTCGCCACACCGCCCAACCGCTTGACCAATCCGCGCATGCGCACGCGACGCAACATCGCCACCACCCCAAATTCTCGCCCACCCGTGCCGGCCGCCCCTCGGGCAGATGCCGGTTGCCGCGTCGCAGAGCGCGGTCCGCGGCCAGAGTGGCATCCCGCGTCAAGCCGTGCCAGCCGAATCCTGAAAACGACCGTGACGCGGTCGGAAACGTTGGCACAGCACGGGATATCGTCCGGATGTGAGACAGCCGAACAGCGACAATGTGGACCGTCCCCGAGAACGTGTCACCGGGATCGGTGGCGTCTTCTTCCGCGCCAGCGACCCGGACACCCTGCGCGCCTGGTACGCCGAGCACCTCGGCATCGAGATCGACCCGTCGTACGGCGGCGCGTCCTTTCCCTGGTCCGACGGGGGATCCACGGTGTGGTGCCCGTTCAGCGAGGACGCCACCTACTTCGGCCCACCCGACCAGCGTTGGATGGTCAACTACCGGGTCGGCGACCTGGACGCGATGCTCGGACAGCTACGGGCCGCCGGCGCGGACGTCGCAGAGGAGGTGGAGGAGTCCGAGTTCGGCCGGTTCGGCTGGGCGTACGACCCGGAAGGGCACCGGTTCGAGCTGTGGGAACCACCCGCTGGCAGCAACGACGGCGCGTCGGCGCATCCACAGTGACCTGTGCGGCGCTATGGTCGGTTGCTGACGCTCCGGACATGCCCGACGAGAACGAGGGGCAGAATCGACACTCTGTCGTTGAAAATCGACGCGGTGTCGACAACAATGGGCGGCATGCCCTCTGAAGCCGCGATGAGCCCCCGACGCCGGAAGCCGCGCAAGGGCGACCTCACCGCGCAGGCCATTCTCGACACTGCCGAGCGCCTGCTGGAGACGCGGCCGCTCGACGAGATCGCCGTCGACGAGCTGACTGCCGGCGCCGGCATCTCCCGGTCCACGTTCTACTTCCACTACGAGTCGCGTGAAGCCGTGCTGTACGCGCTGGCCGAGCGGATCGCCGAGGACCTCTACCGATCGGCGAGCGTGTGGCTCCGGCGCGGCGGCGAGGCTCCGGCGGTGGCGCTGCGCCGGGCCACCGAGGCGACGCTCAGGCTCTGGCGCGAGCACGGACCTGTGCTGCGAGCGTCGGTCCGGGCGCGGGACACCGATCCGCACCTGCGCGCGTTCTGGGCGGAGGTCGGGCGGCGCTTCATCGACTCGGCGGCCGAGCAGATCGAGAGCGAACGGGCGGCCGGGCTCGCGCTGGCCGGCCCGCCCGCGGCCCGCATGCTGGCCACCGTGCTGGTCACGATGAACGAACAGGCGTGCTTCAACCAGACGCTGACGCGCAAGACCACCGAGACCGATCCGGAGCTGGTCGACACGATCACCACGATCTGGATGCGCGCGGTCTATGGCACCGACACACCGTGACGTCGTGATCACCGAAGAGCCGTGACCGTCACGCCAGCGCTGCGCCCACCTTGCGGTACCCGCGCAGCAGGTCGCGCGAGATGATCAGCCGCTGCATCTCGTCGGTGCCCTCGAAGATGCGGTAGAGCCGCAGCTCGCGGTACCAGCGCTCGATCGGCAGCTCGCGGGTGTACCCCATGCCGCCGTGGATCTGGAGCACCCGGTCGACCACGTTGTTCGCCATGTTCGACGCGTACAGCTTGGCGAGCGCCGAGTCGTGCTGCGGGTTCTGGCCCTGGTCGACGACCCACGCGGCGCGCAACGTGAGCCAGCGCGCGGCCTCCAGCTCCACTTCGGAGTCGGCGATCATCCACTGGATCGCCTGGTTGTCGCCGATCGGGCGGCCGAACGTCTCCCGGGTCGTGGCCTGCTCGATCGCCATCTCGATCAGCCGCTCGGCGGCGCCCAGCGCGCGCGAAGGGATGATGTAGCGGCCCTTGAGGATCCACTCCATCGCGAGCTTGTAGCCGTCGCCGATGCCGCCGAGGATGTTGCGGTGCGGAACGCGGACGTCCTCGAAGACGAGCGCCGCCGGGCCGCTCTCGCCCATCGTGATGATCGGCTCGGACTTCCAGCCCATGTCGCGGTCGACGAGGAACGCGGTGAAGCCACCGTTCGAGCCCTTGTCCTTGTCGGTCACTGCGATGACGATCGCGAAGTCGGCCTCGTCGCCACCCGTGATGAAGACCTTCTCACCGCGAATGACCCAGTCGTCACCGTCGCGAGTGGCCGTGGTCTTGATCGCACGGGTGTCCGAACCGGCGCCCGGCTCGGTGATCGCGAAGCACGACTTCCGCTCGCCGGAGATGGTGGGGAGCAGGAACTCCTTCTTCTGCTCCTCGTCGCAGGCGTAGAGGATGTTGTCGGCCTCGCCGCCGAACGCGAACGGGATGAACGAGCGACCCAGCTCGGACGTGATCAGCGCCTGGGTGACGGCGGGTAAGTCCATGCCGCCGTACTCCTCCGGTGTGGACAGTCCCCAGAAGCCGAAGCCCTTCGCCTTGAGCCGTAGCTCCTGGTAGACCTCGGGCTCGAAGCCGATTTGACCGGCGCGCTCGCGGCGAAGCACCTCCGGCTCCAGCGGCACGATCTCCCTGCGGACGAACTCGCGGACCGTGTCGCGGATCGCCTTCTGCTCGTCCGAGAGCGCGAAGTTCAGCATTACCCGTCCCCCTCTTACCTGAGGCCGCCGGTGGCGTAGATGGTCTGGCCGGTGACGTACTGAGCATCCTCGCTCGCCAGGAACGTGACCACGGCCGCGATGTCCTCGGGCTGCGCGACCCGGCGCAGCGGGATCTGCGCGGCCGCCGCCTCCTGGGCCTGCTCGGGGCTGACGCCGACCCGAGCCGCAGTGGCGTCGGTCATCGGCGTGGCCACGTAGCCGGGCGCGACCGCGTTGACGTTGATGCCGAACGGGCCCAACTCGGCCGCGAGCGCCGCCGTGATGCCCTGGATACCCGCCTTCGCGGCGGAGTAGTTGGCCTGCCCGCGGTTGCCGCGCGCAGAGATGCTGCTCAGGTTGACGATCTTCCCGTACTTCGCCGGGACCATGTGGCGCTGCGCGGCGCGGCTGAGCAGGAACACGCTCTTGAGGTTGACGTCGAGGACGGTGTCCCAGTCGTCCTCGGTCATCTTGAAGACGAGGTTGTCCTTGGTGACGCCGGCGTTGTTGACCAGGATGTCGATCTGGCCCAGCTCAGCGACGATGCCGTCGATCACGGCGTCGACCGCACTGGCATCGGCGACGTCGAGGCCGACCGCGAGCGCGGTGGCGCCGGCCTCCCGGAGCTCCTTGGCGGTGCCGGCAGCGCGCTCCTCGGTGAGGTCGACGACGGCGACCGCCGCGCCCTCATCCGCGAACCTGCGGGCGGTTGCGGCCCCGATCCCCTGCGCTGCGCCGGTGACGACGGCGACTCGCCCGTCAAAGCGGTTCGACACGATCCGGACTCCCGTCTCGATCAGGCCTTGTTTTCTCGACACAGTGTCGAATAACCTCGACTCCATGTCAATTAACTCGGACGTTCAGCCATCATCCACGCGCTCGCCGTTCTCGCTGGACGGCCGGGTCGCACTCGTCACCGGGGGCACCAAGGGCATCGGCCTCGCATCGGTGCGCGCCCTCGCGGCAGCCGGCGCGGACGTCGCCATCTGCGCCCGCACGGCGGAGGACTGCGAGAAGGTCGCCGCCGAGATCGAGGAGATCACCTCGGTCCGCGCGCTCGCCGTTCCGGGCCACATCGGCAACGAGGAGAGCGCCACCGCAATCGTCAAGGCGGTGGTCGAACGCTTCAAGCGGATCGACATCCTTGTCAACAACGCCGCGGCCAACCCGCAGTTCGCGCCCATGGCCGACATCACCGCCAAGTCGTTCGACAAGGTGTTCCAGGTCAACGTGCGCGCGCCGGGCGTGCTGGTGCGCGAGGCGGTCGCGGCCGGGCTCGGCCGCGGTGGCTCGATCATCAACATCGCGAGCATCGCCGGGCTCAAGTCCGAGCCGATGATGGGCGCGTACTCGGCCAGCAAAGCCGCGATCATCAGCGCCACGAAGACACTCGCGAGAGAGCTCGGGCCGGCAGGGATCCGGGTCAACGCGATCGCGCCCGGCGTGATCCGCACCGACTTCGCGCAGATCATCGTGGAGACGCCGCAGATCCACGACCACGTGGTCGCGGCCACCGCGCTCGGTCGGGTCGGGGAGCCGGAGGAGATCGGCGGCACAGTGGTCTACCTGGCCTCGGACGCCTCGTCCTACGTGACCGGATCGGTCGTCGTGGTCGACGGCGGCACAACGGCATGAGCCGTTTCGACGGCGTCACTGCCGTCGTCACCGGTGGAGCGTCCGGCATCGGAGCCGCGATCGTCCGCCGGCTCGCGTTGGAGGGCGCCCGGGTCACCGTGGCCGATCTCGACGCGGCACAGGCAGGCGCCGTCGCCAAGGAGGTCGACGGCGCCGCTGTGCAGCTGGACGTGGCCGACACCGCGTCCGTGAAGGTGGCGTTCGACGAGATCGGCCCGGTGGACCTGCTGGTCAACAACGCGGGCGCCGACCGGTTCGCGTTCTTCGTCGACACGACGCCCGAGGACTGGGACTTCGTCCTCGGCGTGAACCTGCGCGGCACGATGGCCTGCACGCATGCCGTACTGGGCACGATGCAGCAGCGGCGATCAGGCGTGATCGTGAACGTCTCCAGCGAGGCCGGGCGCGGCGGCACCATCGCGGGGGCTTCGTACGCGGCGGCGAAGGCCGGGATCATCGGCTTCACCAAGGCGATCGCGCTGGAATCGGTGCGGTACGGGATCCGCTGCAACGCCGTGGCACCCGGCCCGGTCGAGACGCCGCTGCTCAACGACGCGGCGCTGGCCGCCGGCTCACTCGGCGCCAAGCTGAAGCAAGGGATGATCGACGCCACCGCGATGGGCCGCTGCGGCACACCCGACGAGGTGGCCGCAGCCGTCGCCTTCCTCGCCTCCGACGAGGCGTCCTTCCTGACCGGCCAGACGCTCGCCGTGAGCGGCGGGCTCTCCATGTGGTGAAAGGGCTTCTCATGCCACTCGAACTCGTCCCGCTCGGCACGATGACCGCTGAGCTGCGCAAGCCCCAGCTTCTGCGCGGCACACCGGTCGGCGACCGGCTGATCTACGAGGTCGAGTCGGGCTCGATCGACGGTGACCGGCTCCGCGGCAAGCTCAAGGGCCAGTCTGCAGCGGACTGGCTGGTGGCGAGCCCCGACGGCACCGGCACGCTGGACGTGCGCGCGCTCGTGGAGACCGACGACGGCGCACTCGTGTTCCTGCACTACACCGGCCGGGTCAACCTGGCCCAGGGCCAGGGCGCTCCGCTGTACGCCACGCCGCTGTTCGAGACCGGCGACGAGCGCTACCGCTGGCTCAACACCGTGCAGGGCGTGGGTAAGGGCTCGATGCGCGGCAACATCCTCACCTACGAACTGTACGAGCTTCGCTGACCTCATTTGCATATGTTAGCCTCGCTTCATGTCGATGAACAAGAGCGAGCGCGTGAAGGCGACCATCGTCGGCTACGCAGTCACCTTGCTGGTCCTGTCCGCGTTCCCCGCGCTGGCGTTCGGCTGGACCTCGTACACGTACCAGTTCGGCGACAAGGTCCAGGTCACCTACGGGCAGCCGTGCTCCTCGACGAAGTACCGGGGCGACGTCACCACGACATGCGGCGCCACCTGGACGGTCGACGGCGTCAAGCACACCGGCGAGATCAAAGACGATGCCGGCGAGAACCTGCCCCACCACGCAGGTGTCATCGAAGCCAGGGTCTGGGGCGACACCGCCCGCCACGACATGCACCCGCTGCGGCTCTACGTAGGACTTCTTGGGCCGCCATTGTTCGTGCCGGCGCTGATCGTTCTGCTGGTCCTGCTGCCGCCACTCGTCTGGAGCGCGGGCAAAGCCGGCTGGGAAGAAGGCGTCAAACAGCGAAAGACCTAAACCCTTCATCCGTTACGCCCGGCTGGGTGGCGAGCTTGCGCCAGCCGGGCCGGTGTGGCGGACCAGCACCCTCCGCCGCACTGCACGCCCACCAAGGAACCACCGCCCGTGGCCCGTTGCCCGCGGCCCCTCCGCCCCCGCGCCGCCCGTGGCCCCTCCGGCGCAGCCCGCCGCCCCCGCGTCGCCGGTGGCCGTCGCCCACGGCGCCGCCCGTTACCGCACCCTCCGCCCGTGACCCCTCCGCCCGTGGATGTCGCCCGCCGCCGCGCCCGCGCCGCCCGTGGCGCTGTCCGTTGCCGCCCCCGCCGCCCGTCATCGCCGCCAGCGGCCCTGCCGCCTACCGCCTGTGCCCGGCACCACGCTCGGCACCACGCTCGGCACCGCGCTCGGCATCGCCGGGGCGAGCCATAAGTAGCGTGGGGGAAATGTCCCGCCTCGCAGATCCGACCGGGTGGGATTGTGCAGCCAGAGTCAATGCCGGTGACTAACGGTCCCGGGCCGTTCGGCGTGGGAGCTTGCCCGAATAGCCGCTCCGCTCGCACCCGCCGGCCGGCGAAATCGGACTGTCGGGGCAGTGGTCCTGAAACCGGGCGCGGGATGCCGCTATTTCCCCGACAGTTGCCGGGGTCGCGGCGCTCGCTGGCGACTCTCAACCGGGCACCACCAGGTGTCCATATTGGACTAGTCGGCGAAGGTAACGCTACGAGCCGCGGACGTAAGGTTACCTTCCCCGACTAGTCGACAATGGATGGTCTCGTCGACGCCAGCGGCCGGTACAGCACCACCCGCTGCCACGCACCCGTCACCGACGAAACCTAACGCTCGGGACGATGGGGCCTGAAACCGGGCGCGCCTAGTACCGCCAAGCCCCGACCGCTCATCGACACCGACAGCTCAAGTCACCGGCATTGAGCCAGAGTGCACGATCCGACGGCGCCGGCCCGCCAGCCCCGAACCGGACTATCCGGGAAGCCGTGCCTACAACGGGCGCCGGTAGCCCCGAATATCCTGCAAGTCTGTTTCGTCCCCCGCCGTACGTTCCGCGCTCGGGCCAGCAGCCTCGTCGTTCATCGCACCGCCCGATCGCACCGCGAGCCACAAGGCAAGGGCGTGGCGGTCGCCGGGATGAGTCGACCGCCACGCCCTGCCGTGTTCACCCGACACCACGCCACGCGGTCAGCGGCACCGGGGAGTCCTGTCATCCGTCCTTGGCCCGGCCGCCGCGGAGAGTGCCTGCCGGGGAGGAGCGGTAGTCGCGGAGCAGTTCCATGGCGTCTTCCGCAACCGGGCACGGGACGGCTCGACCGCAGGCGGCACAGCATCCGGTCCACCGTTCCACGTGGTGCTCGGCGATCACGGTGAGGGCGCCGGCGACCCACGGGGGCACGGCGCCGTCTCTTAGAGGTGCGTCGTCATCCATGTCACGAGCTCCTTCCCGCGAACGGGCCTAAATCAGAATTGCACGTGCAGAATGAGACTCGCAAGGCGAACGACCAAACTGAGAATCACCGGTGCACCGCCGACCTGCGAGGATGTACAGAAGTGCACTCGTTGACGGCCCAAACGGGCCAGGCCAAGGGGACCCAGGCCCAGGCCCAGCCAGCGACCACGCCCCTGCCCGCGACTGTGGAGGTGTCCCGCGTGCCGGAAGCACACAGCCCGACCTTCCTCAGGTTCCAGCTGGGCGCCCGGCTGCGTGAGCTACGCGAGTCGGCGGGGCTGCGTGCCGAGCAGGTCGGCGAGCACGTCGACTGTTCGGCGAGCACGGTCAGCCGGATCGAGGGCGGCAAGGTCGGCATCCGCCGGGGGGTCCTCCTCCAGCTCCTCGATCTGTACGGCGTCACGGACGAGGGCCACCGCGAGGATCTGCTCGTCCTCGCCAAGCAGGGCAAGCAGCGCGGCTGGTGGGCGCGGTACGGCGAACTGCCTGCGGCCTACGCGCAGTACGTGGGGTTCGAGTCGGCGGCGGCCGAGATCCGCAACTACGAGCCGCTCATCGTCCCTGGTCAGCTCCAGACTGAGGACTACCTGCGCGCCCTGTTCCGCGCGGCCGAGCCGTACCAGACCGAGGAGACCGTCGAGAAGCACGTCCGGGTGCGGCTCACGCGGCAGGACCTGCTCACCAAGGAGAATCCGGTCCGCCTGCTGACCGTTTTCGACGAAGGCGTAGTTCGGCGGCTCATCGGCGGGCCGGACGTAATGCGCGGCCAACTAAAGCGACTCAGTGAAGCCGCGCGAATGCCGAACGTGACGATCCAGATTCTGCCGTTCTCGGGCGGCGCCTACGCGGGCATGGCCGGTTCCTTTGCGATCCTCGACTTTCCCGCCGCGGACGCGCCCACGATCGCGTGCGCCGAGGGCCTGACCGGCGCTCTTTACGCCGAAGGCGATGATGCGCAGCGGTATATGCTGGTGTTTGACAGCTTGCGAGCCGCCGCACTCAGCCCCCTGGAATCGGCCCGTTTGATCGATTCCGTACGGGATGAGTTGGCCTGAAAACGAAGGAGGCCCGCCGATGTCTGCACTCAATGCGGAGTGGCGCAAGAGCAGCCGGAGTGGCACCCAGGGCAATTGCGTCGAAGTCCGCGTAATCGACAGCACCATCGAAGTTCGTGACTCGAAGAACCCGGAAGGTCCGATTCTGCGATTCACCCGGTCCGAGTGGACCGCATTCCTCGGCGGCGCCGAAGACGGCGAATTCCGCCTCTCGTAATCCCCTTTTGACGGCTCGCGCGCGGCGCTTTCTGCTCCGCGCGCCAGAGTCGTGCGCGCTCAAACCCAGAACAGTCGCCTGACCAGCGGCGCAACGCCCTCACGGTTGGATGGTTCCAACCAGAAGTACGTATTTCCGTGCCTTCCTGAAATCTCTTGCCTCCTAGCGTGCTGGGCGGCCACAAGGCAGCCACCGGGGAGTACGCCGCGATTCATCTGCCGCAGCGACTCTTGTGGGGGTTACGTCTGATGAGGTCTCGGAAACGCGCTATTGCGTGGCTCGCAGCCACGGCGCTCGTGGCGCTCGGCTTGCCAGCGGTGTTCCAGGGCACCGCGACGGCCGCGCAGCCGCGCCCGAACCACACCACGCTCGTTCCGACCGTCCCCAGGACGGACACCGCCCGCATCACCAACGGTGAGATCTGGGACATCGAGGTCGTCGGCAGCCGGGTGTACGTCGCCGGCACGTTCACGTCGATCGCGAACCCCGGCGCGGCGGCCGTGGCCCGCACGTCGCTGGCCGCGTACGACATCAACACCGGCCGGGTCGACACGACGTTCAACCCGGTGTTCGGCGGCGGCGGCGTGATCGCGGTCGAGGCGTCCCCGGACGGTACGGCGCTCTACGTCGCGGGCACGTTCAACACGGTCAACGGCGTCACCAAGCGTAAGGTCGCCCGGATCAGCCCCACCACGGGCGCGCCCGTCACCACGTTCACGGCCAACGCGGACGCCCGTGCGACGGCGCTCGCGGTGAGCAACACGACCGTCTACGTCGGCGGCCAGTTCACGATGATCAACGGCGTCGGGCGCCGGGCGCTCGCGGCGGTCAACCGCAGCACCGGCGTCCTCGACACGGGCTTCAACCAGCAACTGACCGGCGGGCTCGGTCCGAACGGGCTGCTCACCGTCCAGGAACTGGTGCTGAGCCACGACGACGCCAAGCTGCTGGTCGTTCACACGGGGCGGCAGATCGGCGGGCAGGACCGCTACGGTGTCGGCCTGATCAACACCGCCACCAAGGCGCTGCTGCCCTGGCGTACCAGGCTGTGGGACGACAACCTGGGCTTCGTCGGAGGCATCCAGCGCGTCTACGCGGGTGACATCTCGCCGGACGACTCGTACTTCGTCGTCACGAGCGGCTCCGGCGGCGACCGGCCCCCGATCAACGACACCGCGATCGCGTTCTCGATGAACGGCGGCGACAACATCCAGCCGCTCTGGGTGTCCCGGCACTTCGACAGCGTCTACTCGGTGGCGATCACCGAGCGGGCGGTCTACGTGGGCGGGCACTTCAGCTGGCAGGAGTCGCCGACGTCGAACGTCCCGTGGCCCGGGCTGGACAACGTCGGCTACGGCACCGGCCAGGGACTCAGCGGCTACGGCCTCGGCGACCAGGTGGTCCGCCGCGACCACCTCGGCGCGCTCGACCCGGTCACGGGCACGGCGGTGGAGTGGAACCCCGGATCCGACTCGTACGAGGGTGTCAAGGCGCTGCACGCCACCGCACAGGGCCTGTTCGTCGGCGGCGACGGCATCTACCAGGGCGGCTACAACGTCGGCCGGGTCGGCTTCTTCGACCTGCGGCGCGCGCCGGCGGCGTCCGCCGTCGACACGACGATCGTCGCCCCGATCGAGGGCGCGGTGAAGCCGGCGGGCGAGCAGTTCACGATCAGCGGCCGGGCTCTGGCTCCGGCAGGCGTCACGGGCGTGGCGCTGGAGATCCAGCAGGTCCGCGGCGCGAAGCTGTACCTGCAGGACAACCTGACGACGTGGGGAGCGTTCAACACGATCGCGACCAGCGTCGCCGCGGTGAACGCCACCGCCACGGACTGGTCAGCCCCGGTGTCGCTGCCGGCCGGCGAGTACGTGCTGCGCGCCAAGACGTCAGGGCGCAACAGCACGTCCGACCCGACGAAGGCCGTCAAGAAGATCGAGACGTTCCGGTTCGACGACATGGCGCCGACGACGTCGATCAACGCGCCGTCCGGCGGGCTACTCGCCACCACGACGTTCGTCGCGAGCGGCAGGGCGACCGACGACCACGGCGTCAACGGAATGAGCTACTGGTTCCGTAACAACCTCACCGGCCAGTACCTCCAGGACGACGGTTCCGTGTCGCCCGCGTACAACTCGTTCCGCGGTGACCCGGACACGATCGGCGCCGCCTCGACCACCTGGCAGTACGAGGTCACGCTGCCCGAGGGCCAGTGGAAGATGAGCGCCTCGGCGATCGACAATGCCGGCCAGACCGACCTGCGCGGTGACACCCGCGACTGGACGATCTCGGCGACCGGCGTGCCGCCGACCGTCACGATCGCCACGCCGGTCGCGATGACCCCGCCGACGGCCGCGGCGCCGATCACGGTCGAGCCGGGCCAGCGGATCACGTTCTCGGGCACCGCCACCGACGAGGACCGGCTGCGGACCGTCGAGGTCTCGCTGCGCAACAACACGACGCGGGAGTCGCTGGCGGCGGACGGCACGTGGAGCGCCAGCTCGGTCTCCGCGTTCTACCGGATCTCTCCGGTGGACATCAACGCGCCGACCTACAACTGGTCGTACACGTCGGTGCCGCTCACCCCGGGCATCTACGACTTCCGGGTGCGGGCCACCGACAACCTGGAGCTGTCGACGTCCGGCTCGAACCAGGGCCGGCTCAGCATCACCGCGCAGGTGCCGGGTGACGCGTTCCCGAACGGGCTGCTCGGCTTCACCGGCACCGACCAGAACATCAACGCATTGCACCTGGACCTCGCCGGCACGGCGACCGACGACATCGGCGTCCAGAGCGTGAAGGTCGCGCTGTACGACAACGACACCGGCCGGTACGTGCAGCCGAACGGCACGATGGCGGCGGCGTTCGCCACGGTCGACGCGACACTGGCCTCGCCGGGAGCCACGAGCACGAGCTTCACGCTGCCGATCGACCTGCCGACCAAGGGCGAGTTCAGCGTCACGGCGTGGGCTTTCGACACCTCGGGCCAGCAGGACACGTCCACCAGCGGGGCCACCGCGCGGTACCTGGTCTACCCGGGTGACGCCGACCCGACGCTGGATCCGGCGCTGACGCTGCCCGCCGACGGCACTGTCTTCACCGACTCGCGGATCGTCGTGAGCGGCCGGGCCATCGACGACGTCGGCATGGGCCGGGTGGACGTCCAGATCGTCAACAGTGCGGGCCTGAGCATGAACTCGTCGGGCGTGTTCAGCACCGGCACGCGCTGGATCCAGGCGTTCCTCACCAGCCCGGGGACGCCTGGTTCGAACTACGCGTACACGTCACCGGCGATCCCGGCCGGCACGTACCAGGTGCACGTCCGGGCGACGGACAACTACGGCCAGGTGCAGCAGACTCCGAGGGTCGTGACGGTCACCGTCGGACCGTGAGCCCGGGTGCGGTTCATTTGCGACCGCCACGGTCGCAAATGAACCGCACAAGAGCGTCCGCCGATAGGGGGTCAGAACCAGGTGCCGTTGCTCGCCTGGCGGTAGCCGAGCGCGCGGTAGGTGGCGTCGATGAGCGACTGGCCACGGTCGTTGAGGCCGAGGCCGGAGCCCATGCGGTTCATCGTGTATCCGAACGAGAGCCGCGCCTTCGGGTCGGCGAACCCGGCCGAGCCGCCGAAGCCGGTGTGCCCGAACGCCTCCTCGGACCAGAGGATGCCCTCCCGATCGGCGGGCAGGGCGAACCGCCGGTTGTCGCTCGCCTTGACGAAGCCAAGCCCGAACCTGGACCCGACCAGCACCACCGCGTCGATGTCGGCCGCCGAGCTGACGGCGCCCATCGCCGCGATCTGGGCCTCGTCAACCAGACGGACGTCTCCGTACGCGCCGCCGAGCGCCAGTGGGCGATACATCCCGGCCAGGCCGCGGGCGTTCGTGATGCCGCCGACGGCCCCCATCACCGCAGCGTGCGCGGCGCGGGTGTCCGCCTCGCCGGGCATCATGTAGCCGGCGCTGTTGATCACCTGCAATCCCTGCACCGAGGTGGGGTCGCCGAACGCGGTGAGGAACATCGTCGACAGCTCGACGCCGGGCTGCGTCGGGTCCACCGGGATCACCTCGGCCACCCGCGGTTCCTGCTCCTCCGGCAGGCCGAGCCAGAACTCGATGCCGAGCGGTCCGGCGACCTCGTCACGGAAGAACTCACCGAGCGGTCGCCCGCTGACCCGCCGCACGACCTCGCCGACCAGGAAGCCGAACGTGAGGCCGTGGTACCCGTGCTGGGTGCCAGGGGTCCAGAACGGCTCCTCACGGGCGAGCGCGTCCGTCATGTACTCCCAGTCGTAGAACGAGCCCGGCGGGAGCGGTTCGCGGATCGCCGGCAGCCCGGCCTGGTGGTTGAGGAGGTGGCGGACCAGCACACTTTCCTTACCGTTCTTGCCGAACTCGGGCCAGTACCTCGTGACCGGCGCGTTCAGGTCGAGGTCGCCCCGCGACGCGAGGATGTGCGCGCACAGCGCCGTGGCGCCCTTGGTACACGACCAGACATGGACGAGCGTGTCCTCGGTCCACGGCTGTTCGCCGGTCGAGCCGCCCCACAGGTCGACGACGGACTCGCCGTCCACTGTCACATGCACGGACGCACCGACCTCGTCCCGCTCGGCGAAGTTGCGCTCGAACTCGGTACGTACCTCGGCGAATTGGGACGCACACGTTCCCTCGACTGTCATGGCTGCTCCCTGGACCTCGGTGACGCACGCTTCGTGATGATGATCACACCGCCGGAACCTCGCTGGCCGGTAGTAGGGATCACTCAGCACGTAACGACAACGAAGTCTGCAAGACTTCTACGCGACCCGCGTACCGCAGGGAGGTCCTCGCCATCTCCGTCCCGCCATCTTCCCAGGTCAGGGCTGCACCGCTGATTGGGCGGGACCCGGAACTACGGCAGGTCCTGACGGCGGTCGAGCGCGCACCCGCGGCCGGTCTGGTGGTGGTCGTCGTCTCGGGTGAGGCAGGTATCGGGAAGACCCGACTACTCACTGAATCCATTCGTCGACTCACCGATCGTGACTGGATGGTCATGACGATGGTCGCCGACGAGCTACAGCGACGCATCCCGTACGCGGCGCTGGCCTCGTCCCTGCGCGGCTGGGGAGAGCCCGCCGGCGCCGCCCTCAACGCGCTCGACCTGACCACCGGCGACGACGGCACGCAGTTCGGCCGCGCCTGCGACGCCACGGCCCAGCTGCTGACGTCGACCGCCAGGCCCGTGCTGCTGGCCGTCGACGATCTCGACCAGCTCGACGACGACACCGTCGCGCTACTCACGGTCGTCCTGCGCCGCGTGTCGTCGGCGCCGGTCGCTCTGCTGGGATCGGTGCGCCGCCCCGGCGCGATCCACAACCCGGCCACCGGCGAACTGCTCGAACGGCTCGCCGAGTACGCCGAGGTCGTGGAGGTCGACCTGGACGCGCTGTCAGGCGACCATCTCGGGCGGATCATCGAGCCGGTGCTGGGCACGGTCGTCGACGCCGACCTTGCCCGCGAGGTGCACCGGCGTGCCGACGGCAACCCCTTCTTCGCCACCGAGATCGCGCGGTCGCTGCGCGAGTTGAGCCTGGTCACGGTGGACGGCGAGCGGGCGACGCTGACGGTGGCCCCGGAGGAGATCCGGCTCAGCCGGCACGACGCGCTGCTGCGCCGCGTGGCGCCGCTGGTCGCCGACGTCCGCACGGTGGCCCAGGCCGTGTCGGTGTTCCGCCGGGTGCGGCTCGACCAGATCGGGCTGCTGGCGCGGGTCGCGTCGCTGCCCGAACCGGCGGTGGTGGCGGCCTTCGACGAGCTGTTGCGCCTCCAGATCGTGATACAGGACGACGAGCACACTTATCGGTTCTCGCACAGCCTCGTCGCCGAGGCGCTGTACGAGGAGATCGGCCCTGCCCAGCGCCGCCGCCTCCACGGCCTGATCGGTGCGCGGCTCCTGGACGACCGCACGCGCGGGCTGCCGGTGGACGTCCACGCCCTGGCCTGGCACCTGTCCGAGTCGGCCGAACCCGGTGACGAGGTCGCCGCCGGGATCCTCGCCGAGGCGGCTACGGCGTCCCGGGCCACCGCGCCGGAGACCGCCGCCTCGCTGTGCGCACGCGCGCTTGAGCTGCTTCCCGCGCAGAGCCCGCACCGCGCCGAGCTGCTGTCGCTCCAGTGCCGGTCGCTGAACCGGGCATCCCGGCCGGCCGCAGCAATCGAGCCGGGACGAGCTGCGCTGGCGTTGCTGCCGCAGGGTCCGGACCGCTCCCGCACGGCGACCACGCTGATCAGCAGCCTGTTCGTCGTCGGCCAGCTCGACGAGGCGCTGGACGTCGCGAACGCCGAGATCGCCGGCGGTGACGACAGCGCCACCGTGCACGCGCAGCGGGCCATGCTGCTGGTCTTCACGAACCACCAGCGCGAGGCGCTCGCCGAACTCGACTCCATCGAGGCGCTGCCGATGTCGTCGCCCGCGGAGGAGGTGATCGTCTTCGGGCAGCTCGCGATGCTCACGTCGATGCTGCACCGCCACGACAGGACCGTCGAGCACGCCAACCGCGCGCTGCGCGCCAGCGCCGGGGCGCCCGCGCTGGAGTTGCAGGCACTCGCGGTCGGCGCCACCACGGGGGCGCTGGCCGGTCTCGTGCACGACTCGGCCTGGCGGCTACGACGCGCCGAGGAGCTGGTGACCAGCGGCGACAACGCGTTCCGCGGCGAGATCCTCGTCACCAGGCTGACCCTCGACTGGCTCCGCGGCCGGTGGGACGCCGCCCTCGACGGTCTAGGCCTCGCCGCGATCGAGCTGGACGCACGCCAGGAGCTGATGCTGGTCGACGCCGTCCGCGCGATAGAGCTGGAGATCCGCACCTGGCGCGGCGAGCTCGACCTGGCCGCCCGGCTCGCCGCGCTGGCGCCGCCGAGGGCACCGAACATGTCGCGGCTGCACACCCTGGCGATGTCGAACTACCAGCTCGCGCGCGGCGAGGTCGACGCAGCGCGGGACATGCTTCTGCGCGCCGCGGACACGCCTGAGCTGGCCGCGTACAGCTGCGTCCTGCTGGCCCGCCTGATCGACCTGTACGTCGACCAGGAACTGCTGCGGGATGCCGCCTGCACGCTGGACACGCTGCTCGACGTCGCCGCCGAACGCGTGTCGCCGTGGTCGGTCACGGTCGTGCAGCGCGCGGCGGGAATCGTCCGCCGCGACACCGGCGCGCTGCATCGCGCGGTGGAGGCCGCCAACACGGGCGGGCTGGAGTTCGAGAAGGCCCGCGCGCAGCTCGCGCTCGGCGAGGTCGATCCGACCGCCGAGACCGAGCTGACCGAGGCGTACGTGACGTTCCAGCGGCTCGGCGCCGGCGGCCTACGACGCCGCGCCGGCGGCCGGCTGCGCGAGCTGGGCGCGAAGGTCCCGCGAGCCAGGTCGAAGGCGGCCGGGCTGCTCACCGAGACCGAGGAGCAGGTGGCGCGGCTCGTCCAGCAGGGCATGCGTAACCGGGACATCGCGACGGCGCTGCACTACAGCCCGCGCACGATCGAGGTGTACCTGTCGCGGATCTACGCCAAGCTGCACGTCTCGTCGCGCCTGGAACTGGCCCGGGCGCTGGACGCGATCGGCCCGCATTAGTCGAGATGCAAAATGCTTGCATTATATAATGCTGGCGTTATCATTGGTTGATGCCATGGATGGTGCTGCTCTGCGAGGAGGTGGAGGGGTGGTTCGTCGAGCTGGCCAAGGCCGATCCCGAGTCCTCCAACCTGGTGATGGCCGCGGTCGACATGCTGGAGGAAGAGGGCCCGACGTTGGGGCGCCCGCTGGTTGAGACCGGGTTCCACAGGCACTAGCGAGGTCCGGATTCTGTTCGCGTTCGATCCCGAGCGGCAAGCGCTCCTGTTGGTGGCCGGCGACAAGTCGAGCAACTGGAGAGGGTGGTACGACCGGGCGATACCGTTGGCTGACCAGCGGTTCGACGCCCACTTAGCGGAACTCGAGCCTTGAACGAGGACCGTTCCGCAATGACCGTGAGACTCGGTCGACACGAAGGAGGCAGAGCCGACATGGCTGCTAAGAACTGGCGTGAGGTGCGCGCTGAACTGCCGAAGGATGAGGCACAGGTCGCTGCGCATCGCGACCGGCTGCGCAATGAGGTCCGCGCCGCCCGCCTGGCCGAGGCGAGGCAACGACGTTGCATGACCCAGGCGACGGTCGCGGATGCAATGGGCGTAAGTCAGGCGCGTGTGTCGGCGATCGAGAGCGGTGACCTGATCTCGTCCGAGGTCGCGACCCTCGCTCGGTACGTCGCCGCCCTCGGCGGCAGGCTGGAGCTGATCGCCGACTTCGGCGACGAGCGGCTGGTGCTGGGCTAGCCGTCGAACACCAGCTCACCCGGCCCCAGCGCTCTCAGGCCAGGTACTCGGCCAGGGTGGGGAGCAGGCGGGGGTCGGCGGTGAGGATCATCGTCGTCAGCACGGTGTCCTTCCACACCGGCAGCTCGTCGCGGATCTTCGCCAGCGGGCCGACCAGCGCGACGTCCTCCACCAGCGCGGTCGGGATCGCCGCCGCGGCGCCGGCCTTGTCTCCAGCGAGGTAGCGGTCCTGCACCGTGGAGGCGACATCGGCGTACCCCAACCGCACGAACACGTCGTGGTGGAAGTTGACCCCGCGGGCGCCCATGCCACCGATGTACAGCGCGAGCGTCGGACGGAGCGCGTCGGCGGCACGGTCGACGTCGTCGTCCACCACGACGGCCAGCGGTCCGCCCGCCACCTCGAACGTCTCTGCCGCGTGCCGGGCGCCGGGCACGGCGAAGCCCTGCGCAAGAGCGTCCGCATAGAAGTCGTTGGCTTTGGGTGAGAAGAACATGGGCAGCCAGCCGTCGGCGATCTCGGCGGCGAGCGCCACGTTCTTCGGCCCCTCGGCGGCGAGAAAGATCGGCAGGTCGGTGCGCGCGGGGTGCAGCGTGGACTTGAGCGGCTTACCGAGTCCCGTTCCTCCGGGGAACGGCAGCTGGTAGTGCTTGCCCTCGTACGTGACCGGTCCGCCGCGCGCGATGACCTTGCGCATCACGTCGATGTACTCGCGGGTGCGTTCCAGCGGGCGCGGATACGGCTGCCCGTACCACCCCTCCACGACCTGCGGATTGCTCGCGCCGACGCCGACGATCACACGCCCGCCGGACAGGTGGTCGAGCGTCATCGCGGCCATGGCCAGGCTTGTCGGCGGGCGGGCCGAGAGCTGCGCGATTCCGGTGCCCAGCCGCACCCGCGAGGTGGACGCACCCCACCAGGCCAGCGGGGTGAGCGCGTCGCTGCCGTAGGCCTCGGCGGTCCAGACCGAGTCGAAACCCAGGTCGTCGACCAGCCGGAACAGCTCTGCGGCCCCATGCGGCGGCCCAGCACTCCAGTAACCCACCGTCGTCCCCAGCTTCACAGGGCTAATTGTCGTGGATACCCCACTCCCCGGGTGCCGGTTTGCGGAGCTTCCCTGGTAGCACGCGGGAGGAGACCCAGATGCGCGCCATCCAGATCGAGAAGTTCGGCGGCCCCGAGGTACTGCGCCTGGTGGAGGTGGCCGAGCCTGAACGCCGTCCCGGCCATGCCCTGATCAAGGTCAGCCGGGCGGGCATCAACTACGCCGACACGCACCAGATCGAGAACACCTACCTGAAGCCTGCATCGGTACCGCTGGTGCCGGGCGCCGAGGTCGTCGGCACCACCGAGGACGGCCGCCGCGTCGTCGCGCTGGTGCTCGAAGGCGGGTATGCGGAGCTGGCGCTCGCCCCCGAGCAACTGCTGTTCACGGTGCCGGAGCCGGTGAGCGACGGTGAGGCGCTTGCGCTCGTACTGCAGGGCACCACCGCCTGGCACCTGCTCCGCACGTCCGCGCACCTGGGGCAGGGCGAGACCGTCGTGGTGCACGCGGCGGCCGGCGGCGTCGGCTCCCTCGCGGTGCAGCTGGCGCGCAGCTTCGGCGCGGGCACGGTCATCGCCACGGCCTCGACCGTCGAGAAGCGGAAGTTGGCGCTCGAACTCGGTGCCGACCTCGCACTCCACTCCGACCCTGACGGCCTGCGTGACCGCCTGGTCAAAGCCAACGGCGGGCGCGGCGTCGACGTCATCCTGGAGATGACCGGCGGCCGCGTCTTCGACGAGTCGCTCAAGGCGCTGGCCCCGTTCGGCCGCCTCGTCACGTACGGGCAGGCAGCCCGGCGCAGCCCGAAGCCGATCGACGCCGGGGCGCTGATGGCGAAGTCGGCCGCGGTGGTCGGCTTCTGGCTCGGACACTGCTTCGCCCGCCCCGAGTTGATCGCCACCGCGTTGAGCGAGCTCATGGGCCTGACCGCAGCCGGACGACTCCGCCCGATCGTGGGCGGCGAGTATCCGCTGTCGGAGGCGAGCCGAGCCCATACGGATCTGCTCGCAAGACGAACTGTGGGCAAACTCGTCCTCGATCCGGCACGGTAGAGCGATGGCTACCACGACCGCCCTCACCACCTGCCCCCTCTGTGAGGCCACCTGTGGCCTGGAGCTGACGATCGACGCGGGACAGATCACCCGTGTCGTCGGCGATCGGAACGATCCGTTCAGCAACGGGTTCATCTGCCCGAAGGGCGCGTCGTTCGGGCAGCTCGACGCCGATCCCGACCGGCTCACCGAGCCGCGCATCCGCCGCGGCGGCAGGCTCGAACCAGCCACCTGGGACGAGGCGTTCGCGCTGATCAACGAGCGGCTCCCGGCGATCATCGCCGAGCACGGGCGGGACGCGGTGGGCCTGTACCTCGGCAACCCCAACGTGCACACGCTGGGCGGCGGTTTCTACGCCGGCCCGCTGCGCAAGGCGCTGGGCTCGAAGAACGTGTTCACCGCGTCGACGCTCGACCAGATGCCGAAGCACGTGTCGTCCGGGTACCTGTTCGGCAACGTGTTCAGCATCCCGGTCCCGGATGTGGACCGCACAGACTTCCTGCTGATCCTCGGTGCCGACCCGTGGTCGTCCAACGGCAGCCTCTGGACAGCGCCCGACCTGCCGGGACGGCTCAAGGCGCTGCAGGCCCGCGGCGGCCAGTTCGTCGTGGTCGACCCGCGCCGTAGCCGCACCGCCGGCTTCGCCGACCAGCACGTCCCGATCCGTCCCGGTACGGACGTCTTCCTGCTGCTCGGCATCGTCAACGAGCTGTTCGCGGCCGGGCTCACGAAACCAATCGGGCACGTCGTCGGTGTGGAGGCCGTTCAGCAGGCGACCGCGGAGTTCACTCCGGAGCTCGTCGCACCCCGGTGCGGCATCGAGCCGTCGGTGATCCGCGACCTGGCGCACCGGCTCGCGGCAGCCGAGCGCGCGGTGGTCTACGGCAGGATCGGCACCACGACGGTCGAGTTCGGCACGGTGACCAGCTGGCTCGTCGATGTCCTGAACGCGGTCACCGGCAACCTCGACCGGCCCGGCGGCGCCATGTTCCCGCTGCCCGCGCACACCCATCGTGGTCCCGGCAAGGGCAAGGGTTTCCAGATCGGACGGTGGCACAGCCGGGTACGTGGGCTGCCCGAGATCGTGGGCGAGCTGCCGTCGGTGACGATGGCCGACGAGATCGAGACCCCGGGTGAGGGACAAGTCCGGGCAATGATTACTGTTGCTGGCAATCCGGGCCTATCGGTGCCCAACTCCGGAAGGCTGGAAGCGGCGCTGTCTACGTTGGACTTCATGGTCTGCGTCGACCCTTACGTCAACGAGACCACCCGTCACGCCGACGTGATCCTCCCACCGCTGGCGCCGAGCCGGCGTGCGCACTACGACCTCGCGTTCCTCAACTTCGCCGTCCGCAACGTGGCCAAGTACTCGCGCCCGCCGGTGGAACCAGAGGCCGGCAGCACGGACGAGTGCGACATCCTGCTCCGGCTCATCACGATCCTCAGTGGACTCGGCACGGACGCCGACCTGGACGGGGTCGTCGAGTTCCAGCTCACCGCCGCGCTCACAGCGCTGGTGGAGAAGGAAGACAGCCCGGTCCACGGTCGCGATCCCCAAGACCTGCGCGCCCAGCTCACCGGCGAGACCCGCGAAGAGCGCGCGCTCGACCTGCCGGCTGCGCACCGGACCGTACGGCGACTGGTTCGGTGCGGTGCCCGACGGCATCTCGCTCGCGTACCTGCTCGCGAACCCGCACGGCGTGGACCTCGGTGCGCTCGAACCGCGCATCCCCGAGATCCTGCGTACGCCGTCCGGAAAGGTCGAGCTGGCGCCCGAGCCGATCCTCGCCGACCTTCCGCGGGTCCGTGAGGCTCTCGACCGCGACGAACCGCCGCTTGTGGTCGTCGGGCGGCGGCACCTGCGGTCGAACAACTCCTGGATGCACAACGTCCCGTCCCTGGTGAAGGGCAAGGAGCTGTGCACGCTCCAGATCAGCGCGGGCGACGCCGCCAGGCACGGGCTGACCGACGGCGGTAAGGCGCAGGTCACGTCGCGGGTGGGCAAGATCGAGGTGACGGTCGAGGTGACCGACGGCATCGCGCCGGGCGTGGTCAGCCTGCCGCACGGCTGGGGCCACGACCGTCCCGGCGCCGAACTGTCCGTCGCCGCCGCGCATGCCGGCGTCAACGCCAACCTTCTCACCGACGACCTCCGCCTCGATCCGCTCTCGGGCACTGCCGTGCTCAACGGCGTCGAGGTCGAGGTGACCGCCGTCAGCAGCTGAAACAACCGGGAGATCACATGGATACCGCCGTACGTGTCGCGCCGGACCTGCCGTTCTATGCCGCCAAGACGTACGGCGATGCCCCCGCTTACCGGTACAAGCGCGACGGGGAGTGGCAGCGCCAGTCCTTCACCGAGCTGGCCGCCGAGATCCGCGACCTCGGCACCGGCTTGGTCTACGCGGGCATCAACCCGGGCGACCGGGTGTGCATCATCGGCGACACCCGCCCGGAGTGGAACCGCGCGGCGTTGGCCGTGCTCGCCGCCGGCGGCGTCGTCGTGCCGATCTACGCGACCAGCTCCCCGGAGGAGTGCGCGTGGGTGATCAACAACTCCGGCGCCACCGTGATCATCGCCGAGAACGCGGCGCAGCTGGCGAAGATCGAGTCGCTCGGCGAGACCGTGCCGGAACTCGCCACGCTCATCGCGATCGACCCCGACCGCGACGACCGGCTCACCCTCGCGGAACTCGCCTCGCAGGGACACCGCGCACCCGACAGCAGCGAGCTGGACGCCCGCCGCCGCGCCATCGACCCGGACTCCCCGGCCGTCATCATCTACACGTCGGGCACGACCGGGCCGCCGAAGGGCTGCGTCCTCACCCACCGGAACTGGCTCACGCTCTGCACCACGATCGACGAGCTGGAGTACCTGCGTCATGACGACGTGGTGTACCTGTTCCTGCCGCTCGCGCACGTGTTCGCACAGATCGTGCAGTTCGGCAGCCTCTACGCCGGCAGCGAGCTGGCGTACTTCGGCGGCAACGTGAAGGCGATCGTGCCCGAGCTGGCCGAGGTCCAGCCGACCTTCCTGCCGTCCGTACCGCGGATCTTCGAGAAGGTGTACACGCTGGTCACAGCCGGCATCGACCCGAAGCAGCTGGAGCAGGCCGTGCAGCTCGGCCTCACGGTGCGCAAGCTGGAGAGCGCCGGCCAGCCGATCCCGGAGGCGCTGGCCGGACCGTGGGCCGCGACCGACGCGCTCTTCGCCAAGGTCCGCGCGGTGTACGGCGGCCGCCTGCGCCAGGCCCTGACCGGTGCGGCGCCGATCTCCGTCGAGGTGCTGGAGTTCTTCTACGCGGCCGGCGTGCCGGTGCTGGAGGGCTACGGCATGACCGAGACGACGGCCGTCGGCACGGTGAGCACGCTCGACCGCTTCAAGTTCGGCACCGTCGGCGTCGCCGGACCGGGTTTCGACCTGAAGATCGCCGACGACGGCGAGATCCTCATGCGCGGCTCGCACACGTTCGCCGGCTACTGGAACGACCCCGAGGCCACCGCGGCGACGCTCGTCGACGGGTGGGTGCACACCGGCGACCTGGGCGAGATGGACACCGACGGCTTCGTCACGATCACGGGCCGCAAGAAGGACATCATCATCACCGCAGGCGGCAAGAACATCGCGCCCGCGAACCTGGAGAACGTGCTGCGCCAGTCGCGGTGGATCTCGCACGCGGTGACCTTCGGCGATCGCAAGCCGTACCTCGTCGCGCTGATCACGCTCGACGAGGAGGAGCTCGTGCCGTGGGCCACGTCGCGCGGGCTGCCGAGCGACCTGGCGACGCTGCGTACCCATCCTGAGGTGCACGCGCTGATCCAGGCCGTGGTGGACGCGGCCAACGAGCGCTTCGCCACGGTCGCGCAGATCAAGCGGTTCGCGCTGCTCGACCGCGACCTGACGATCGACACCGGCGAGCTGACACCGTCGCTCAAGGTGAAGCGGAACGTCGTGCACAACCACCACGCCGACCTGTACGAGGAGCTCTACGGCTGACGCTCGCCGCACCCGCCGAACCCGCAAACGCCCACCCAACGCGGGCGGAATCAGATAATCTGATTCCGTGAAGCTGATTACGGCAACGGAGGCCTCTCGGCACTTCAAGGAGCTGCTGGACCGAGTCGAGCGTGGCGAGACCGTGGTGGTGACACGCGGAGGACGTCATGTCGCGGTTCTAGGTCCGGCTCCGTCGTGCCCAGGTCGCGTCGTGAAGAATCTGCTCCGCGCCCACCCCGTCGACCCGGAGTACGCAGCAGACATCGCGATGGGCAGGGCGTCGGTGCGGCTGGACGACTCGAAGTGGGACTCGTGAGCCGGCTACTGCTCGACACCGGCGTGCTGGTGTCCGCCGAGCCTTCCCGGTCGGTGTTGGACGATGTCATTGACGACCGGGACGACGTGGCGATCAGCGCGCTGACCGCGGCCGAACTGCTGGAGGGGGTCGAACGAGCCACACCGGAGAGGCGGCCAGCACGTACGGCGTTCGTCGAGGCGGTGCTCGCGGCTGTGCCCGTCGAGGACTACACGGTCGAGACCGCGCGTGTCCACGCTCAGTGGCTCGCGCACACGCGCGCCGGTGGAGTCCCACGTGGCGCGCACGATCTCATGATCGCGGCCACCGCACTAGCGACCCAACGCCAACTTGTCACCACCGACACGAAGGCCGGATTCGATTCGCTACCCGGCCTCATGGTCAGGTTCGTCACACCCTGATCCGGCTTGCGGCGCCGATCCACAATGGCGGCGACGCAGCGCGGAACACCGTCGCGAGCGTCTAAGTAGGTAGAGCCCGCGGATCCGCCGCGCGGCAAGGCGCCCACGGGGGTTCTCGATGCGCTGGCCCACGCTCGCCGGACGCCACCGACGCTGGCCCACGCTCGCCGGAAACGCCACCGACGCTGGCCCACGCTCGCCGGTCGCGACCGGCCCTGGCCCACGCTCGCCCGGCGCTGGCCCAAGCTCGCCCAGGGCCGAAAATCCCGGCCCCGCCACCGCGCCGGCGCCAGCCCCAGCCGGCGTCGTTTATGGACGGTTCTCGGAGTCGTGACCGCGCTCACCGCCTCGGCGACCGGCGGTGCGATCTACGGCGCCAGCGAGGCGGTGCCGCTGCCCACCGAGGTGCCTACCAGCCAGGCGTCGGTGATCTACTACGCGGACGGCGTCAGCGAGCTGGCCCGCGTCGGCGTGGAGAACCGCACCGACATCCGCCTCGCTGAGGTGCCGGAGTCCGTCCGCCACGCGGTGCTCGCGGCGGAGGACCGGGGCTTCTACGGCAACCGCGGCGTCTCTGCCGGCGGCATCGCCCGTGCGGTCCTTGCCAACCTGAAGGGCGAGGAGTTACAGGGCGCCTCCACGATCACGCAGCAGTACGTGAAGAACGCGCACCTCAGCCAGGACCGCACGATGATCCGGAAGCTGCGCGAGATCGTCCTCGCAGTGAAGGCCGATCACAAGTACAGCAAGGACCAGATTCTCGAGTTCTACCTCAACACCATCTACTTCGGACGCGGCGCGTACGGCATCGACGCAGCCGCGCACACGTACTTCGGCGTGCCGGTCCGCGAGCTGACCGCGGAGCAGGGCGCCGTGCTGGCGGCCGTCATCAAGGCACCGTCCGGATTCGACCCGGCGAACAACCTCGAAGGCGCGAAGGACCGGTGGCGGTACCTGCTCCGCGCGATGGCCGCGGAGGGCTGGCTCGACCGGAAGCGCGCTGACACCGCGAAGTACCCGGCCGTGCTGCCGCCGGGTAAGACGGTCCGCTCGCTAACTGGCCCGAACGGCTACATCGTGGCGCGGGTCGAGCGCGAGCTGGAACAGCACGCGGCATCTCGGCCCAGCACCTCCGCACCGGTGGACTACGCATCGTCACGACGATCGACAAGCCAAGCCAGAACACCGCCATCCGGACGATGCGCGAAGGGCTGGCCAAGCAGGCCGCGAACAACCGCGGAGCGCTCGTGGCGATCGAGCCGGGCACCGGGCGGATCCGGGCGTACTACGGCGGCAACCAGGCCTACGGCTACTTCGACTACGCCGAGGGCACCTACCCCGCCGCCAGCACGTTCAAGCCGTTCGTGCTGGCCGAGGCGCTGCGGCAGGGCATGTCGGCCAGGTCGGTCGTCGACGGGTCGTCGCCGCAGCACTTCCCCGGCCGCGGTGGCTCGCCTCTCAGGAATCGCGACGACATCGACTGCCCCGGCTGCACGCTCACCGACTCGATGATCCTCTCGCTCAACACGCCGTTCTACGCGCTGGCGGTGAGGTTCGGCGCCACCCGCATCGCCGAACTGGCGCACCAGGCTCGGGATCCGCCGCACGCACCACGGCCAGAAGACGCTCGTCGACGTACGCGGCGAGCTGGCACCCGGAAAGACGCGCCCCGACATCGCGATCGGCCGGTACCGGGTCACGCCCATCGACCAGGCCTCCGCCTACGCCACGTTCGCCTCGGGTGGCATCCAGGCCGAACCGTTCATCGTGGAACTCGCCGCACAGCGCGGGCGCGAGCTGTACCGGGCGAAGCCCAGCACCAGGCGCGTTCTCGAAAGCACCTGTGCGACGAACTGACCTACGTGCTCACCAGGACCGTCGACAACAACGGTCCGCTTCGCGGGGGACGCCCCGCCGCCGGCAAGACCGGCACCGCGCAGTACTGGAACAGCAAGAACAACTCCGACGCGTGGATGGTCGGCTACACGCCGGAACTCTCCACCGCGATGTGGCTCGGGCACGAGCAGCCGGCGCCGCTGCTCGACAAGGCCGGACGCCCGATCGAAGGCCACGGTCTTCCGGCCGACATGTGGCGCGCATTCCTTGAGGGCGCCCTGTCCGGCACGCCGGTACCTGTGGAAGCGGCGATGCGCGCCCGGAAACTCTGGTTCGCCGACGAGCGCGGAGCCGCCGTTCTGCCCACACCACCGCGCCGCTGGACCCCGTGAGCTCAGCGGAGCGACTCGGCCAGGGCGATCGCGTCGTCGCGAGACAGGCGTGACTCGATCCGTACGGTGAAGCCGCCCTTGTCCACGAACAGCGTCGGCCCGGCGACCCGTTCGGTGCCGTAGTCCGGCCATCCGTCGGTGCCGAACAGCACCGTGCCGTGTTCGGTACCGATCCACACCCCTGGACGGTCGCCGACCTGCACCTGCTCCACCGGCACGTCGCGGATCATCTTCTGCAGCACCGCGTCTGTCTCGGGGGTGAACACGGACAGGTAGAGCCCGGCGGTCGAGCCCGGCAGGGCCGGCCGGTCGGGGGTGGCGCGCCACAGGAAGTGGAACGCGCTGCCCGTCACGTACACCTCGTCGGGATCCCCGACGCCGGCCGGCAACGGGAACCGGTCGCGCACATCGTCCAGGCGGATCCTCGTCCGCAGCTGGTATGCGGCACCGAGCGGCCCGCCAGGCGTCACCGTGGGCGGCACCGGCTGTGGCCGGTCACGGTCGAACACGACTCCGGGCAGGCTCAGCCACTCGACCACGGCCGCCCGCACGGCCGGCACCGCGAGCAGCCCACCGGCGAGCGCCGCGGCCAGCACGGCCGAGACCACCGCCACCAGCCGTCGCCGCGCACGTACCGCGAGCGGCGCGTGGTTCGGAGCGGAGTCGCAGCACCACGGCGGTGGCGACATCGGGTGGCGTCCCGGTGTCGAGGTGGGTCCGCAGGTCACGTAGGCGGCCGTCGAGGTCATCCACCGTCGACCACCCCCTCCCGCAGCCTCGCCAGCCCGCGCGACAACCGCGACTTCGCGGTGCCCTTGCGCAGCCCGAGCACCTCGCACGTCTCGGCCTCGGTGAGATCCAGGAGGTAGCGGCAGACGACGACGGTGCGGAGGCGTTCCGGCAGCGCGTCCACAGCGCGCAGCAGCGCCGCCCGGGACTGCGCCTGCAGCGTCGTCTCCTCCGCCGACTCGGACGCGGTCGGCACGGGCGCGAGACGATGCGAACGGTCGGCCAGCGCAGCCCGGCGTCCGGCCGCACGCCGTGCGTTGTGCGCCTCGTTGGTGACGATCCTCAGGAGCCACGGCCGGAACGCCGACTCCTCCCGGAACCGGCCGAGAGCCCGGTACGCCTTGACGAACGCCTCCTGCACTATGTCCTCCGCGTCCGCCGACCCGGCCAGAACCACCGCGGCCCTGTGCGCCACCGCCGTGTGGGCACGGACCAGCGCCTCGTATGCGGCGAGGTCACCGGCCTTGCTCAGGCGCACCAGCTCCTGGTCGTCCAGCCGTCGGCCCTCCATGGACGCCGAGGTTCACTGGTACTACACCGCACCGGCGGCCGGGGTTCCGTCAGCGCCACGCGGGCGGCGTCGCACGATCCAGAGAGCCACGAGCAAGCCGGCGCCGAGCAGACCGCCACCGAGAGCGAACGGCCACCACACCGTGCTGCCGGACTCGTGCCGCAGCTCCGGGGCCGGGGCCGGTGGCTCGCCGGCCCGACCGGCGACAGTCAGCTGATCGCCCGCCGCACCCGCGGCGCCGGCCAGTGGCCGGGTGCCGCCGCACAGCGACGCCTCCAACCTTCCGCCAACCGCATCGGCGTGGACCAGGTACCGCTTGCCGACCTCGGCCTCAAGCCCGCAGCTGGCGCTCGACTCGGCGGTCATGACCTGCTGGACCTTGCCCGCGTCGCCCTTGTAAACGGCGTCCACGGTCCACGTGAGCGTCACCGGATCCGTGCTCGACCGGATCAGCCCACCCGGCTCGTCGCGGCGAACGAGCGTGGCGGCGAACACCGCGTCCGCCTGCTCGAACGCCTGGGCCTCGGTCAGCGGCGCGCAATCGCACGCACACGCCGGGGACGCCGGCCCCAGCAACGCACCAGCCGCGACAACTGCCGCCACAAGCAGACGCTTCATCCCGACGCTCCCCTCGTTTGGATTCAGTGCCGATGAGACGGCGCTACGGTGCGAGTGGTTCCTCAACGGCCATCGGAGCTGGAGGCGCGCGTGATCCAGTACGGCTCGGCGCAGGGCAGATGGGTGATCGCGGCGACGGTTCTCGGCTCGTCGATGGCGCTGCTGGACTCCACCGTCGTCGGCATCGCCCTGCCCGCGATCGGGCGCGAGTTCGACGCCGGCATGGACGGTCTGCAGTGGGTGGTCAACGCCTACACGCTGACGCTGGCCGGCTTCCTGCTCCAGGCGGGCGCGCTCGCGGACCGGTACGGGCGTCGCAAGGTCTTCCTGGTCGGCGTCGTCTGGTTCGCGGTGGCTTCGCTGCTTTGCACGGTGGCGTGGAACACCGAGTCGCTGATCGCCGCCCGCGCGTTGCAGGGCGTCGGCGCCGCGCTCCTCACACCTGGCAGCCTGGCGATCCTGCAGGCATCGTTCGGGCCGGGCGACAGGGCGAAGGCGATCGGTGCGTGGTCCGGGCTGGGCGGTGTGTCGGCGGCTGCGGGGCCGTTCATCGGCGGCTACCTCATCGAGCTGGTGTCGTGGCGGCTCATCTTCGCGATCAACCTGCCGATCGCCGTCGCGATCGTGATCGTGGCGCTGCGGTGGGTGCCGGAGTCCCACGACCCGGCGGCAGCGGCGAGGAAACCGGACGTCGCCGGCGCGTTCCTCGCCCCAGCCGGCCTCGCCGCGCTCACGTACGGCCTCATCACCGGCCCGGAACGCGGCTGGACGGACTCCCTGGTGCTCGCGTGCCTGCTGGGCGGGGTGGCGCTGCTGATCGGCTTCGTCCTGGTCGAACTGCGCACCTCGCACCCGATGCTGCCGATGCGAGTGTTCAAGTCGACGCAGTTCAGCGCGGCCAACGTCGTCACGCTGCTCGTCTACGCCGCACTCGGCGGCGCACTGTTCCTCCTGCCGATCGCGTTGCAGCAGGTCGCCGGGTACTCGCCGCTGCAGTCCGGCATCGCGTTACTTCCGTTCACCGCGCTGATGCTGCTGCTGTCGGCCCGGATGGGCGCTGTCGCGGCGCGGATCGGCCCTCGACTACCGATGATCGTCGGCCCGCTTGTCGCAGGGGCTGGGCTGGCGCTCCTGGCCCGGATCGACAGCGACGGCACCTACCTCACCCAGGTACTGCCCGCTGTGCTGGTCTTCGGTCTTGGCATGGCGATCACGGTGGCGCCGCTCACCTCGACCGTCCTGGACGCCGCGCCGACCGAGCTGGCCGGCGTCGCGTCAGCGGTCAACAACGACGTGGCCCGGGCGGCCGGCCTGCTAGCTGTGGCGATACTCCCGCCCGTCGCCGGCATCGCCGGGGACGCGTACCTCGATCCCATCCGGTTCGGCGCCGGCTTCGACACCGCCGTCGTACTGGCCGGCGTGGCGTGCGCGCTCGGCGGAGTGGTGGCGTTCTTCGGCATTCGCAACCCCGCGCAGGTCACGGCTCCCACGGCCGGGCAGTCCCACTGCGCACTCGACGCCCCACCCCTCCGGAGCCACGCCTAGCCCCCGGGCTTTGGGCGATCTTTCTGGCGTTATAGCGCCCGAAAGATCGCCCAGATCACCCAGATCGCGCAGAACGCTCAGAACGCTCAGACAGCGGCGGCGGCGAGCGCCAGCCGGTCCCGGATCGTGGCCCAGTCCTGCTCCAGGCCGGCGAGCCGCTCGTCGCGCTCCGGGCCGGACGGCTGCTCGCGGTGCGTGCGGAGTTCCTGCGCGACGACGATCACCAGGTTGACCAGGTACGCGTTCCAGGCCAACTGCCCGCGTCCGCGGACCGAGTCGTCGATCTCCGACCGCGCCCCGAACGTGGCCCGCAGCAACGCCCACAGGCGGGCGAGGTCGAACCCGGGGAGGAAGACGCTGCCGAAAGCCCAGTCGACCAGGGCGTAGTCGCCCTCCTTGTACCCGTCCATCCGGCGCAGGATGTGCGGCAGCATCAGGTTGCCGTGGCAGAACTCGACTGTGTCGCCGACGGCGCCGAGCAGGGCCATGACGTGCGCGTACTCGTCGCCGGTGAGCTGGCCGCCGCGCCGGTACCGCTCCAGCCGGCTGCGGTAGTCGAGCACCCTCGGCAGCGCGGCGACCGGCACCCGCCAGTCGTTCACCCGCCGCAGGGCGGTGAAGGCAGCGGCGAGCTGCCGTGACGAGATCTCCTCGCTGGGATACCTGGAGGTCGAGAGCGGGTGCCCGTCGATCCGCTCCAGCACGAGCAGCGGGCGAAGCTCGTCCGCCGCGATCAGCTCCGCGGTCCTGAACGGCGGGCGGTGGCGCTCGAAGAACCGGTAGACGTCGATTTCCCTGGCGAACGTCTCACGCCAGAACGGGGACGTGCTGACCAGCACCTTCGCCACCGCAGGCTGGTCCCAGACCTCGCCGTGCAGCAGCACCGACGTCGGGCTGCGGTGGAGTACGCCGCCGAGCGAGAAGCCCGGACACACGCCCGTGACGGCGGTGGCGAGCGCCTCGATGTCATCCCCGGAACGGGAGCCGTCGGTGAAGAGCATGTGCAGCCTCCGTTCCCACTCTCTGGAACCTCACCATGCAGTGTGCCTGTAGGTATGTAGGTGGGCCCAAACCGGGTCAACCGACGTGCGACAGAACGGCACGGGACGCGGACGCGAGCTGATCCAAAGCGCGCCCGACGGGCATCAGGACGACCGCGTCGGCACCGGCATCGCGTAGCCCTGTCAACGCTCGCACGCAGTCGCTGGTGTCGCCGGCCACCGCGAGCTGGTCGATCCACTCGTCCGTGAGCTGTTTCGCGAACTCGGCGTCGTCCGGGGTCGCCGCCGACAGCGCGGCGATCTCGTCCGCGATGCCCGCGGGAGTGAGGAGTGTCACAGCCTCCCGGGACCGCAGCGCCCTCGCGAGCTCCGGCCGTACCGCCGCTCTGGCTTCGTCGCGGTCGCGATCGTGCGCGAAGAACGTGTAGACCGTGAGGCGGTGCGGATCGGTCCGGGCGGCCTCGGCGCGCCCGGCGTCGATCTGCTGGCGAGCCCATTTCAGGTACGCCGGGGACGCCAACTCGCTGAGGATCGTGCCGTCCGCGACCCGCCCGGACAGCCGCAGCGACTTCTCGGACCGGACGCCGACCGAAACCGGCGGTACGACGGCCGGCGGATGATCCAGCCGTACCGCGTCGAGCTGGACGTGCCTGCCACTCACAGTGATCCTTTCGCCGGCGAGCAGCGCCCGGACGGCCGCCGTCACCTCCTCGAGCGCGGCGAGCTGGGATACCGGGAAGGCTCCGATCTGCTTCATCCAGGCGGCCACGCCGTGCCCGAGACCCGCGTGGAGGCGGCCGGGGTGGAGCCGAGCGAGCGTCGCGAGTTCCATCGCCGTCGTGGCCGCGTTCCGCATGACAGCAGGCAGGATCCCGAGGCCGATCGTGACGTGATCGGTCTCGGCGAGCGCGGCTGCCGTACCCGCGATACCACCGTTGAGGAAGCAGTCCTCGACGATCCACAACTCGTGGTAGCCGAACGCCTCGACCTCCCTGGCGTAACGCCGGAGGTCCTCGGGCCGATTCTCTGGACGGAACATCGCACCGACCCGGAGCTCATTCATGCTGTGATCGTGACATCGGGCTGAGCGATCCGGGCGGCACAGCTCCTCGAAAGGTGGCACGCTCACCAAAGCCAGGCATCGGATAGATCACAGAAATAGACGAAGCCCCAACCAGAGGTCGGGGCTTCGAGAAAGTGGGCAAGGGGGGAGTTGAACCCCCACGTCCTTTCGGACACACGGACCTGAACCGTGCGCGTCTGCCATTCCGCCACTTGCCCTAGCGGCGATGGAAGCGTAGCACGCACGGTGAGCACCACGTCCGTTGGTACGGCGGCACCGATACGATCGACACGCAATCAACGACAGGAGGAGCCGGTGGGCGTTCTGCAGCGCTTCGAGAAGAGGTTGGAGAACCTCGTCGAGGGCGCGTTCGCCAAGGTCTTCAAGGGGGTCGTGCACCCCGTGGAGATCGCTAGCGCCATGCAGCGCGAGGCGGACGCACACAAGTCCATCCTTGGCGGTGGGCGGACCCTGGTTCCCAACCGCTACATCATCGACCTCAGCCCACCTGACCACGACCGGCTCGCCCAGTACGCGGCGCCGCTCGCGCAGGAGCTCGCCCAGGCCCAGGCCGAGTACATCGGCGAGCAGGGTTGGACGGTGTACGGCGACGTCATCGTCGAGATCGAGCGCGGCGAGGGCCTCGACACGGGCATGTTCCGTATCGCCGCCGAGGTCTACACCGGTGGGGTCGAGTCCCAGCCCCCGCCACCACCACCGCCGCCGGGATACCAGCAGCAGCACCAGGGCTACGGCCCGCCGCCGGGCATGCCGCCCGGCCCGCCCATGGGTGGCCCGCCGATGAGCCCGCCCGGCAGCCCGGCGCAGATCAGCAGCCAGCCGACCCCTCCGGTCACACCGCTGCACACCGCACGGCAGGCGCGGCTCATCTCGTCCGACGGTCGCCAGTTCGCGGTGGCCATCGGCTCCACGGTGATCGGCCGCGGCGAGGGTGCCCAGGTGCGCCTCGCCGACGTAGGCATCTCCCGGCAACACGCGCGGCTCGACTACGACGGCAGCCGCATGGTCCTCACCGACCTCGGCTCCACGAACGGCACCACGGTCAACGGCAACCGGATCACGGCGGCGGCTCTCCAGCACGGTGACGTCATCCAGCTGGGGACGACCACGCTCACGTTCCGGCTGGACGGCTGATGCCGGAGGTTGTTCTCGCGGTCGCCCGGTTCGGCTTTCTGGTGCTGCTCTGGGTGTTCGTCTTCGCCGTCGTCGGCGTGATCCGTCGCGACCTGTTCGGCAGCCGGCAGTCCCGGCTGGTGGCGGCGCCCCGTGGGGTCAACCTGCCGACCGCCGGACGCCCGGCGAAGGCGAAGCGCGGGAAGAGCGCACGCACCCTCGTGGTCACCGAGGGTGCGCTCGCGGGCACCCGGATCACCCTCGCCGACGCCCCGATCACCATCGGGAGGGCGGACGATTCCACTCTCGTGGTGAACGACGACTACGCTTCGACGCGGCACGCACGGCTGGTGCCACGTACCGGGCAGTGGCTGGTCGAGGATCTCGGCTCCACCAACGGCACGTACCTGGATCGGGCCAAGGTAACCGGCCCGACCCCTGTCCCCCTCGGCGTGCCGATCCGGATCGGCCGGACTGTTCTCGAGTTGCGCACATGAGCCTCACCTTGCGCTACGCGGCGCGCTCAGACCGCGGCCTCATCCGTGAGGGCAACGAAGACTCGGTCTATGCCGGGCCCCGCCTCCTGGCGGTCGCCGACGGCATGGGCGGGATGGCCGCCGGGGAGGTGGCCAGCAACATCGTCGTGGGGGCGCTGGCCCCGCTCGACGAGGACGTCTCGTCCAACGACCTGGTCGACGCATTGCGCGGCGCGATCAGCCACGCCAACCAGCAGCTCCGCGACGCGGTGGGGAGCAACCCGGCCCTGGAGGGCATGGGCACCACGCTCACCGCGATGATGTTCAGCGGGAACCGGCTGGCGCTGGTCCACGTCGGCGACTCCCGCGCGTACGTGATCCGCGAGGGCGAGCTGACGCAGATCACCCGCGACGACACCTACGTCCAGATGCTGGTGGACGAGGGCCGGATCACTCCCGACGAGGCCACCACCCATCCGCAGCGGTCCCTGCTCACGCGGGCGCTGGACGGCCGCGACGTCGACCCCGACTTCTCGGTACGCGAAGCACGCGCCGGCGACCGGTACCTGCTGTGCAGCGACGGCCTCTCCGGCGTGGTCTCGCCGGAGACGATCGCCGACGCGCTGAAGATCGCCGATCCGCGCGAGGCCGCCGACCGGCTGATCGCGCTGGCGCTGCGGGGCGGTGGCCCCGACAACATCACGTGCATCGTGGCCGACATCGTCGACGTCGGGCTGGGCGACGCCGCGCCCGTCGTAGGCGGTGCCGCCGCGCACGACCGCGGCCGGGCCAGCTCCGCGACGGCCGACAGCGCCGCGGGCCGCGCCGCCCTCGCGCGGCCGGCCACGCCGCAGCCGGAGGAGGCGGAAGAGCACGACGTCGACGTGCCGAAGCGCCGGCCGGTCATCACCGCGCTGGCGGTGATCCTGGTGCTGGCGGCGCTCGGCGGCGGGGGCTATCTCGGCTGGAAGTACCTGCAGAACCAGTACTACGTCGGCCCGGGCGAGAACGGCAAGGTCGCGATATACCGCGGCGTGGCCGGCTCGCTGGCGGGCGTGAGCTTCTCCTCCGTCGACACCGAGACGGATCTCTACCTCGAAGACCTGCAGCAGTTCTCCAAGCAGGATGTCGAGCGCACCATCCAGGCGAAGGATCGCAAGGACGCCGTGGCGATCGTCGAGCGGCTCAAGAACCAGCAGCTCGACCTCTGCAAGGAGTCGGACCCCGACTCCGACCCCCACGCCGAAACCCACGCCGACGCCCACGACGACCACCCGGCCCACGACGACGCCCACCAAGTCGCCGGCCAGCCCCAGCCCGACTGTGAGCCCGTCACCGACCAGCACTCCGGACGAGCCCCAGGACTGCCGGGAGCCACGGTGACCGTCTCCACGGCCGCAGGCCCGTCGCCGCCTCAGGGCGGCACGGGCGCGCGTCCGAGTACCCGCCGCAACGTCGAGTTGCTGCTGATCCTCCTGGCCACCGGCATCATCCTGGCGCTGTCGGTGTCGGTGGAGGCCGCGCTCGACCAGGAGATCACGCTCAACTCGCTCTACCTGCCGCTCGGGCTCGGCGCGATCTTCGTGGTCGCGCACCTGGCGGTCCGGTTCCTCGCGCCCTACGCCGACCCGGTGATCCTGCCCTGCGTCGCGCTGCTGAACGGCCTGGGCGTCACGTTCATCGGCCGCCTCAGCCTCAGCGAGGTCACGGACAACTACGAGGGCGAGGGCATGCGGCAGTGGCTCTGGACGATCGCCTCCGTGCTCCTGTTCTCGCTCCTGCTGTACTTCGTCCGCGACCACCGCATGCTGTCGCGGTTCTCGTACACGGCCGGCCTGGCCGGCGTCGTCCTCGTCATGCTCCCGGCGATCCTCCCGGGCCGGTTCAGCGAGATCAACGGCGCGAAGCTGTGGATCATCATCCCCGGCGTCGGCCAGATCCAGCCCGGTGAGTTCGCCAAGTTGCTGCTGATGGTCTTCTTCGCTTCCTACCTGGTGAACAAGCGCGACGTGCTGTCGCTCGCCAGCAAGCGCGTCGTCGGCATCGACCTGCCGCGTGGCCGCGACCTCGGGCCGGTCCTCGCCGCCTGGATCATCAGCCTGCTCGTCCTCGTCTTCGAGGGTGACCTCGGCCAGTCCCTGATGTACTTCGGCATCTTCATCGTGATGCTCTACATCGCCACCGAGCGCACGAGCTGGCTGCTCATCGGCCTGGGGCTGTTCATGACCGGCGCCGTCCTCGCGTACAACGTCGTCGGCAAGGTCGCCGTCCGGGTGGCCATCTGGCAGGACCCGTTCGCCGACGCCGCGAGACCCTCGGCTTCCAGCTCGTCGAGGCGCTGTTCGGACTCGGCACCGGCGGGCTCTTCGGCACCGGCCCCGGCGGCGGCCAGCCCGAGAACGTGCCGTTCGCCAGCTCCGACTTCATCGTCGCCACGATCGGCGAGGAGACCGGCCTGTTCGGTCTGGGCGCGATCCTCATGCTTTACATGCTGATCGCCGCCCGGGGCATCCGCGCCTCGCTCGACGTCCGCGACTCGTTCGGCAAGCTGCTCGCCGGCGGGCTCGCGTTCTCGCTCGGCTTGCAGGTGTTCGTCATCGTCGGCGGTGTGAGCAAGTTGATCCCGCTGACCGGTCTGACCACGCCGTTCCTCTCCTTCGGCGGCTCGTCGCTGATGGCGAACTGGGTACTCGTGGGGCTGCTGCTGCGCATCTCCGACGCCGGACGCCGTCCGAGCGCCGTGAACATGCCGGTGCATCTCCAGCACGCACAGACGGAGGTGGTCCGGCTGTGAACGCGCCCCTTCGTCGCGTGGCGATCGCGGTCTTCATCCTGTTCGTACTGCTCTTCGGGCAGCTCAACTACGTCCAGTTCGTCCAGGGTGACGAGCTGCGCCGCGACCCGTCGAACAACCGGGTCCAGCTCCAGGAGTACGACCGCAAACGGGGCTCGATCGTCGTCGAGGGCGAGGCGGTCGCGAACTCCACCGAGACCGACGGCCGGCTGAAGTTCCTCCGCGGCTACCCGGCGCGCGGCCTGTACGCGCACGTCACGGGCTACAAGTCGCCGCGGTACGGCGAGTCCGCCATCGAGCTGACCGAGGACCCGGTGCTCTCCGGCGACGACGACCGGCTGTTCGTCCGCCGGTGGACCGAGATCATCAAGGGCAAGCAGGCCGACGGCGGCAACGTCGTCCTCACCGTGGACAAGCAGGTCCAGACCGCCGCCTTCAACCAGCTCGAAGGACGCAAGGGCGCGATCGTCGCGCTCGACCCGAAGACCGGCGGGATCCTGGCCATGGTCTCGGCGCCCACCTTCGACCCGAACCCGCTCGCGGCGCACGAGGGCGACACGCAGAAGGCTGCCTGGGACCAGCTCAACGCCGACAAGGACAAGCCGCTGAACAACCGGGCGCTGCGCGAGACCTACCCGCCGGGATCGACGTTCAAGGTGATCGTGTCGGCGGCGGCGCTCAAGGACGGCGCCACCGCACAGACCCGCGTCGACTCGCCGCTGAGCTACACCCCCCCGCAGACCACCAAGGCGATCCGGAACTTCAACGGCGGCGACTGCGGCGGCGAGCAGGTGAGCCTGCAGAAGGCGCTCACCGTCTCGTGCAACACGTCGTACGCGAAGCTCGGCGTGGAACTCGGCGCCGACAAGGTGCGCGACATGGCCAAGGACTTCGGCTTCGAGGATGACGGCCTCGCCATCCCGCTCAAGGCCGCCCCGAGCAGCGTCGGCGACATCCCGGACCCGCCGTCGCTGGCCCAGTCCAGCATCGGCCAGCGCGACGTGCGGATGACCCCTCTCCAGGGCGCGATGATGGCCGCCGCCGTGGCGAACAACGGCTCGCTGATGAAGCCGTACATCGTCAAGGAGATCCAGGCTCCGGACCGCAACCCGCTTGAGGTCACCAGCCCGAAGGAGCTGAGCCAGCCGCTCAACTCCGCGCAGGCCAGCGAGTTGCAGAAGATGATGATCAGCGTGGTCGAGAACGGAACCGGCAAGCGTGCCCGGGTCGACGGCGTGGACGTCGGCGGCAAGACCGGCACCGCCGAGGACGGCGATTCCCGGCAGGACCACTCGTGGTTCATCGGGTTCGCCATCGAGGACGGCGAGCCGGTCGGCGCCGTGGCTGTGGTCCTGGAGAACGCCGGTATCAGCAGCAAGGCGACCGCCGACATGGCCGGCAACGTCCTGAGCGCGATCGTGCAGAACCGGGGATGACGATGAGGCCCACACCGAGCACCAACCAGAAGGACTCACGATGACGGACGCCCGCCTGCTCGGCGGCAGGTACGAACTCGGCGGTCCGCTGGGGTACGGCGGCATGGCCGAAGTGCACCGCGGTCGCGACCTGCGGCTCGGCCGCGACGTCGCGGTGAAGGTACTGCGCTCCGACCTCGCCCGCGACCCAGGTTTCCAGGCCCGGTTCCGCCGCGAGGCGCAGAACGCGGCGGCACTCAACCACCCGTCGATCGTCGCGGTCTACGACACCGGCGAGGACAGGCTGGCGGACGGCACGCTGCCGTTCATCGTCATGGAGTACGTCGAGGGCAGGACCCTCAAGGAGGTGCTGGTCGGCGAGGGGCGGCTGATGCCGCAGCGCGCGCTGGAGATCACCGCCGACATCTGCGCCGCACTCGACTTCTCGCACCGCAACGGCATCATCCACCGGGACATGAAGCCCGGGAACGTGATGATGACGCCGAACGGCACCGTCAAGGTCATGGACTTCGGCATCGCCCGGGCGCTGTCGAGCGCCACCGCGGCGATGACCCAGACGTCGGCCGTCATCGGCACCGCGCAGTACCTCTCGCCCGAGCAGGCGCGGGGCGAGCCCGTCGACGCCCGCTCCGACGTGTACTCGACCGGCTGCCTCCTGTACGAACTGCTGTGCGGGCACCCGCCGTTCACCGGCGACAACCCGGTGTCGGTGGCGTACCAGCACGTCCGCGAGGACCCGATCCCTCCCGGCGAGCTCAACCCGGACGTCACGCCCGAGATCGACGCGATCGTCCTCAAGGCGATGGCGAAGAACCCGATCAACCGGTATCAGAGTGCCGGCGAGATGCGCGCCGACCTGCTGCGTGCCGCGGCCGGCCGTCCGGTGGCGGCCACCCCGGTGTACTCGCAGGAGGAGCGCACCCAGATCATCGGCGGCGGTCGCCGCGGCGGCACGGGGTTCATCCCCACCGAGCCGGTCGAGGAGAAGCCGCGGCGCAAGGCCCTCACCTGGGTACTCGTCGTTCTCGGCGTGATCGCCGTCTTCGCCCTGGCGGCGTTCCTGACGTCCAAGATGCTGGGTGGCGACGGGAAGGAACAGGTCGAGGTTGCGAACGTGGTCGGGAAGCCGGTCGCGGACGCCCGCGCGCAGTTGGAAGGCGACGGCTTCAAGGTCCAGGTCGTCACGAAGGCAAGCCCTGCCGAGCAGAAGGACAAGGTGCTCGGGCAGAGCCCACCGGCTGGCACGGAGGCCGATCGAAGGCAGCACGATCAACCTCGACGTGGGCGCCGGCCCTGCCACGACGGACGTGCCGAACCTGGAGGGTCTGCCCAAGGACGGCGCGGAGGCTCAGCTCGCTCAGGCGAAGTTGAAGGGCGACTTCAAGGAGCAGGACAGCGCCGAGGACGCCGGTACCGTACTGCGCCAGGCACCGGCTCCCGGCACGCAGCTGCCGGAGAATGCCGTCGTCACGGTGTGGGTCTCCAACGGTCAGCTCAAGCTCGTCCCGGACGTGATCGACGACACGCAGGCGCAGGCGACCGAGAAGCTGCTGAAGGACGGCTTCAAGGTGCGCGCGGTCTTCCAGTTCCGCGACAACGTCGACGCGGGGCGCGTGTTCCGCCAGAACCCGGCGCAGAACACCGAGGCGAAGGTCGGCACGCAGGTCACGATCTTCATCGCCCGGAAGCCGGAGGAGCCGTCGCGACGAGCCCTCGCCTCCCCCGAGCGAGGAACCGACCAAATCCCCGTCGCCCACGCCGACGGCCACCCCGACGACGCTCCTGCCGAACAGGAGCCGGGGCTAGCTGGACAAGAGGCCCGCTGGTTGTCAGACGTACGCTGACAGCCGGCGGGCCTCGGTCTGCGCGACCAGTTCAGGGGCGCGGTCGAGTGCCTGCCCGTCGCCACAGGCGGCGAGCCAGTTCGCGAGCAGCCGGTGACCGGCCTGGGTGAGCACCGACTCGGGGTGGAACTGCACCCCCTCGACCGCCAGCGTCACGGTGCCGCAGCGCCATCACCACGCCCGACGGGGTGCGGCCGGTGACCTCCAGCTCGGCCGGGATCGTCTCCTCGGCGACCGTGAGCGAGTGGTACCGGGTGGCCGTGAACGGATCGGGGAGCCCCGCCAGCACGCCCACACCGGCGTGGTGGACCTCGCTCGTCTTGCCGTGGAGGAGTTCGGGCGCTCGGCCCACCGTGGCGCCGTAGGCCACGCCGATCGCCTGGTGCCCGAGGCAGACGCCGAACAGCGGCAGCCTGGCCGGCCAGGGCAGTGACCATCTCGACGCAGACGCCGGCGTCCTCGGGCGCGCCGGGGCCGGGCGAGAGCAGCACGCCGTCGAAGCCGTCCGCCGCCTCCTCGACCGTCACCTCGTCGTTGCGGCGGACCACGCACTCGGCACCGAGCTGCCCGAGGTACTGGACGAGGTTGAAGACGAACGAGTCGTAGTTGTCCACGACCAGGATCCGGGTCACGGGGCGCCGCCCTCCACGGTGACGTCGCCGAACGGCAGGATCGGCTCGGCCCAGGGGAACACGACGAACCAGAGCAGCGCGACGACCCCGCCGAGGAGCAGCAGCGAGCCGATCAGCCGTCCGGGTAGACCGCCGGGCAGGTGCCGCCAGATCCACGAATACATCGTCATCTCCCCCAGCTCTGCCGGCCGACCGGCCGACTTGGGCTGCTCACGCACCATCTCTGCCTGGACGACGAGCCGCTCGTAGTTGTCCCACTTCGGGTTGCACGTGGTGATCGTGAGCAGCTTCTTCGTCGCGGGCGATCCGGGGTCGTCCGGGTTCGCGGACACGACCGACGTCCGGGTCGGCCTGATGATGAACACCTTGGTCACGGTGTAGACGTACCAGCCGGTGCGGGTCTCGGCGACGATCGGGTCGCTGACCTTCACCTTGTCGAGGTCCCAGAAGATCGACGGCATGCGGTGCCCGGCGATCGCGAAGTTGCCGACCTGACCCGGGCAGCTGGCTCTTCGGGTACCGGCCCGGGCGCGAGCTTGATGTCCTTGGGCGTCGACGCCCTCCACGACCACCCAGTCCTTGCCGAGCCGCGGGATGTAGAGGCGAGCGACACCGGCGCCGGGGATCGGCTTGTCGACGACCGGCTTCGTGCCCGGCGGCACCGGCGCCGCCCCACTGCTCGTCGAGGGCGCTGCCGAGGCGGTTCTGCTCGGCGTTCGCCTGGAGCGCCTTGCCGTACACCTCGTACGCGGCGAAGAGCAGGATGACCAGGCCGAGCGTGATCAGGATCTCACCGAAGCCGCGGACCGCGTTCCGGATCACCGACTGGGGGTGCCTGCGTACTTCATCGTCGTGGTACCGCGATACGCCGGCAGCCGCACGTCGGTCAGCTCGACGGTGACCCGATACCCCAGCCCCCACCTCTGGGACGCCTCCTGGAAATTCGCCACCCCAGGGGAGTTGCCGAGTGCCGTCTGCAGCCGCTTCGTATCCCCGATGGCCGTCATCACGAACGGGGGGCTGAACGTCCGGTCGTGGAGCAACAGGGTATTGCCCACGCACCGGACCGCGCTGGTGGAAATCACCCGCTCGCCCATAATCGTCATCGCTTCCGCGCCGCCCGCCCATAGTGCGTTCACCACCGCCTGCACGTCTTGTTGGTGGACAACGACATCATCCACCCCAGCTCCTGCCGGCAGTGACCCGTCCGCGGTGTGCGGAGCGTCGTCCATCTGCACGGTAATTCCCGGCCCGGTGACCGCCACCAGACCGACCGGATCCTTTAGCGCGTCCACCTCGGCCTGAGGGCCTTGCAGCCGAGCGTCGTTCTGTGCCCGGGCCTCGGTGGCGTCGTCGATCTGCTTCTGCAGCTCGGCAGCGCGCCGCTGGGCCGCATCCACGGCCCCGGTACGCGCACTGATGAGCTGCTGCAGCTCGTTGATACGCCCTCCGCGCAAATCGTGACCGCTGGACGTGTTCGCGCTCGTGGCGAAGAGCATCCCTGCGGACAGCAGGACGGCGGGCAGCAGTACGCTCCAGATCCGGCTGCGGCGGCGCTCTGACCCGCTCGCTGGCACATCGCCTCCTACTCGACTTTCGTTGTTGACTACGCTATCGGGCAACCCGTTCACAGGAGACACCGTGCCCAAGTCCCGCGTACGCAAGAAGAAGGTCTACACGCCGCCGACTGATGTCCGGCCGGCCGCTGGCGCCAAGAAGAGCAAGCCTAGCCCGCCCTGGGTACCCGTCCTGGCGGTGGCGCTGATCGTGATCGGCATCGCGTACCTGGTCACGTACTACCTGTACCAGGAGAAGATCGACTGGATGGCCGAGCTCGGCTACTGGAACATGGCCATCGGCTTCGGCTTCCTGGTGGGCAGCCTGGGCGTGCTCACCCAGTGGAAGTAACGGATCTCCTGTCCGAAAAGTCCGTTAATCACACGGATGTAGTTCCGTCCCCAGCGTTGTCCACAGGTGTGGATACTCCACTTCTGTGGACAGGCTGTGGATAACTAGGCGAGGTTTTCCAGGATTGTGGCGTTCGCCATGCCGCCGCCCTCGCACATCGTCTGCAGGCCGTACCGCAGGCCCTTGTCACGCAGGTGGTGCACGAGGGTGGTCATCAGCCTGGCCCCGGATCCGCCCAGCGGGTGGCCCAGCGCGATCGCGCCACCGTTGGGGTTGAGCCGGGCAGGGTCGGCGCCCATCTCGGCCAGCCAGGCCAGCGGCACGGACGCGAACGCCTCGTTCACCTCGTACGCTCCGAGGTCGCCGATGGCCAGGCCGGACCGCTTCAGCGCCTTCTCGGTGGCCGGGATCGGCGCGGTCAGCATGATGACCGGATCGGCGGCGGCCATGACCGCAGTGTGGATCCGGGCGATCGGCGGCAGGCCCAGCTCGGCGGCCCGCTCGCTGGTGGTGACGAGCAGCGCGGCGGCGCCGTCGGAGATCTGCGACGCGTTGCCCGCGGTGACCACACCGTCGGGCTTGAACGGCGTCTTGAGGCCGGCCAGCTTCTCGACGGACGTGTCGCGCCGGATGCCCTCGTCGGCGCTGACGCCGCTCACCGGCACGATCTGAGCGGCGAACGCGCCGCCGTCCTGGGCCGCCGCCGCGCGGGTGTGCGAGGCCAGGCTGTACTCGTCCAGCTGGGTGCGGGACAGCCCCCACCGCTCGGCGATCAGCTCGGCGCCGACGCCCTGGTTGAACGCGACGTTGTCGTAGCGCGCCATCATCATCGGCCCGAACGGCAGACCCGGCCCGTTGAGGAAGTTCGAGCCCATCGCCACCCGAGACATCGACTCGACGCCGCCCGCGACCACGATGTCCGCCTGCCCGCTGACGACGGCGGCTGCGGCGAAGTGCACGGTCTGCTGGGACGAGCCGCACTGCCGGTCCACGGTCGTGCCGGGCACCGACTCGGGCCAGCCCGCCGCGAGGACCGCGTTACGGCCGACGTTCCACGCCTGCTCACCGACCTGGCTGACGCATCCCCAGTAGACGTCGTCGACCAGGGCCGGATCCAGCCCGGTGCGCTCGGCCAGTGCCCGGAGCACGTACGCCGAGAGGTCGACCGGGTGGGTGCCGGCGAGCCCGCCGCCCCGCCGGCCGACGGGAGTCCGGACAGCTTCAACGATCACCGCGTCGCGCATAGTTACTCCCAGGTAACTTGTCCTCTCGCGATCGTAGCTCGCGTTGTGCCAGTCTGGACAGGTGACGGAGCTGCAGTGGCGGGTCGACCGGCGCTTGACGATCGTCAAAGCGGCCGGCGCGGCGGTGTTCGTGGTCGCCGCGGTGCTGCTCGCCCGCGACGCCGCCGGGTTGGCTCTCGGGCTGCTGGCCGCGGGTGTGCTGGGCGGCTTCGCGCTGCGGGATGTCCTGGCGCCGGTTCGTCTCGCCGCCGATCCGAACGGCGTCACGGTGGTCACCGGGTTCAACGGCCGGCGACACATCCCGTGGGCCGAGGTCGAGCGCGTGCGGGTGGACAGCCAACGGCGGCTCGGGCGCCGTCTCGAATTCCTGGAGATCGACACCGGCGAGACGCTGCATCTGTTCAGCTCGGCAGAGCTCGGCGCCGACTGCGACGAGGTGGCCGCGGCGCTGGCCACGCTGCGCACCGGCCGCTGAACCCGTGCGGTTCGAACGCGCCCGCAGGGGTCGCATTCGAACCGCAACCGTCAGGCGTTGAGGGCGACCGTCCGCAGCACGATCAGGCCCAGCATCGCGACGCCGACGATGGCCAGGCCGGCGATCTGGATCGTGGTGCGGCGTGGCCCTTTCGGCGCGTACGCCAGCACGGCACCGATGACCGCCCCGGCGATGAGCCCGCCGAGGTGACCGCGCCAGCTGATGTTGGAGATGAAGAGGCCGAGCGCGAAGTTGATCGCGACGATGATCACCAGGCCGCGCGGGTCGAGGTTGAGCCGGCGGAAGAAGAAGAACAGCGCACCGAAGAGACCGAACACGGAGCCGGAGGCGCCGGCCGAGAACCCGAGGGGGTTGCCGAAGATGTATTCGCCGAGTGCTCCGCCGAGACCGCTGATCAGGTAGACCGCGATGAAACGCCATCGGCCGACCATGCGCTCGACCTCGCGGCCGAGGATCAGCAGCGCCCACATGTTCAGGAACAGGTGGATCAGGCCGTAGTGCAGGAACCCGGCCGTGACCAGCCGCCAGACCTGCCCCTGCGCCACGCCGTCGACGAGGATGGCGTTGATGAAGTCGCCGTCGGCGAAGAAGTACGGCCCGGTGGTCGGGTGGTTGGCGAACCACTCGTAGAACACGGAGCGGCCGAGGCTCTGACCTGTCAGCACCCGCATCGCGTTGTCGACGCCGTACACCGCGGCGCTGAGCACGGTGAGGGCGAAGACGCCGACGTTCAGCCCGAGCAGGATCTTCGTGACGATGCCCTGCTCGCCCGCCAACGAGCCGCCGAACGCGGTGCGCGCAGTACGCACCGACTTGCTGCCCGCCCGCACGCACTCCGGGCATTGGAACCCGACCGCCGCCGCGTTCATGCAGTCAGGGCAGATCGGTCGTTCGCAGCGAGTGCAGGAGACGTAGGTCTCCCGGCTGGGGTGCCGGTAGCAGACCGGAGCCGGCACAGCGCCGGCTCCGGTCTCAGGCCGATCTTCGGTCATCGGGCGCGGCTCAGGCTGGGCGGCGCTCGATGGTGACGGACTCGATCCGGATTTCCTCGCGAGGACGGTCGTTCGCGCCGGTCGGGGCCTCGGCGATCGCGTCGACGATCTTCCGGCTGGCGTCGTCGGCGACCTCACCGAAGATGGTGTGGCGGTTGGTCAGGTGGCGCGTGCTGCGCGGGTCGACCGTGATGAAGAACTGCGAGCCGTTCGTGCCCGGGCCGGCATTGGCCATGGCCAGCAGGTACGGCTTGTCGAAAGCCAGGTCCGGGTGGAACTCGTCGGCAAAGCGGTAACCGGGGCCGCCGGTGCCGGTGCCGAGCGGGTCGCCGCCCTGGATCATGAAACCGCTGATCACGCGGTGGAAGACGGTGCCGTCGTAGAGCTTGGCGGCGGCGGTTTCCCCCGTGGCCGGGTGAGTCCACTCGTGGCTGCCCTCGGCGAGTCCGACGAAGTTCTTCACCGTCTTCGGCGCGTGGTCCGGGAAGAGCTTGATGGTGATCGGGCCAACGCTGGTGTTCAGCGTGGCGTAGAGATCCTCAGCCACCGGTTCTCCTTATAGGTCGTGTGCTTCCCATCCTGCCACGATGGTTTTAAAGCACAGTCCAAGCGGGCAGGATGATTACGGATCGGACACAAACCCTAGGGGGCAGTGATGGTGTTCCGCCGCAAGGGCGCGTCGACCACCGAAGTGTCGGAGCGCGCCAAAGAGATAGGCGCTGAGCTTCACGCAGGCGTCGACCACCTCCGAAACGCTGCCGCTGCTACCAAAGAAGCGGCGCGCGACCGGCTGGGCCCGACCGTGGAGGGAGCGCGAGACCATGCCCGTGAGCTGGTTGAGCCCAAGGTCGGGGCCGCACGGGACGCGGTGAAGCCCGCGTGGGATTCCGCGCTCGCATCGCTCGCACCGCTGGTCGCGGCAGCCGTGGAGTCGCAGGTGAAGGCGCAGCGTTACGGTCGAAAGGCAGCGAAGATGACTCGGTCGCAGCGTCGCGAGGCAGCGCGCCGGGCACGGGCGACCGCCATGGCATTGCGCGGCGAGCGTCGTCGGCGCTGGCCGTGGGTGGTTGGCGCGTTGGCGATCGGCACTGCGGCCGGGGCCGTCGGCGGCGCGTTGATGGGTCGCTCCGGCAGTACGGAGTGGCAGTCATATGACGCCACCGAGGACGGCGCCCGCCGCTCGACGTTGCGGGCCAAGGCCGGGCAGGCGCAGGAGAAGGTTGCCGGCACCGCCCAGGCCGTGAAGGACAAGGTGGTCACGGCGTCGGGCACGGTGAAGGAGAAGGCGTCCGGCGCAGCGAGCACCGCCAAGGAGAAGCTGCAAGCCACCCGTGAGGAGGCGGCTTCCAAGACCGCGGAGAAGGCGGACGAGGTCGCGTCGACCGCGCACGAGAAGGCGGACGAAGCAGCGTCGGCTGCGCACGAGAAGACCGACGAAGCGGCGAGTACCGCGCACAAGGCCACCGAGGAGACCCGCGCGGCGGTCCACAGCGCGGCCAGCTCCACTCGCCAGAACGACCCCAACTTCAACGGCCGCCCGAGCTAACCGGCCACTGCGTCGAAGCGTGCAGGATCTCGTGGGCTGTGCCCCATGAAACCCTGCACGCTTCGCGCGTTCTAGAGCCAACCGCTCCGGCGGAAGGCGCGATACATCGACAGGCAGACGGCGATCATGAACCCGATGACGAGCGGGTAGCCGTAAGTCCAGCGGAGTTCGGGCATGTGGTCGAAGTTCATGCCGTAGACGCCGGCGATCATGGTGGGCACGGCGGCGATGGCCACCCACGCGGAGATCTTGCGCATGTCGTTGTTCTGCTGGATGCCGACCTGGGCGAGGCTGGCCTGCAGGATCGAGGTGAGCAGGTCGTCGAAGCTGGCGATCTGTTCGGTGACTCGCGCGTGGTGGTCGGCGATGTCGCGGATGTAGCGGCGGAGCTCCAGCGGCACGCTGGGCACCTGGCCGGCGGTCAGCGCTTCGAGCGGCCTGGCCAGGGGTAGCGCGGCGCGCTTGAACTCGACGATCTCGCGCTTCAGTTGGTAGATGCGCTGCACGTCGGTGGAGCTGCGGCTGAACACACCGACCTCGACCTCGTCGATGTCGTCCTCGATGGCTTCGACGACTTCGAGGTAGACGTCCACGATCTTGTCGGTGATGGCGTGGAACACCGCCCACGGTCCGTGCAGCAGCAGGTCCTTGCGGTCTTCGAGCCCTGCGCGCACGGCGCCGAGCTTGCAGGCGTCGCCGTGGCGGACGCTGACGATGTAGTTCTGCCCGATGAAGAGCATGACGTCGCCGGTCTCGACCACCTCGGTGGTGGCGGTGAGTTCGGCGTGGCCGACGTACCGAGCGGTCTTGAGGACGACGAACGTCATGTCGGCGTACCGCTCCAGCTTGGGACGCTGGAACGCCTTGACCGCGTCCTCGACGGCGAGCGGGTGCAGGTTGAACGTGAGCGCGATGTCGGCGAACTCCTCCTCCGTGGGCTCGTGGAGCCCGAGCCAGACGAACGCGTTGCCATGCTCGCGGGCCAGCTCGAAGGCCTCGGCGTACTCGACGCGGCCTGACTGGCGGGTGCCATCGACGTAGAGCCCGCAGTCGACGACGGCAGAGCTGTGCTGCCGCACGGTGCCAGACGTGGAGTGGCGGTTCATCGGTCTGGGGAGTACTCGTCCCACGGCTCGTACCGGAGCGGCCAACGCACGCGCCATCCCGCTACTCCGTACGCCGTTCCCGTTCTTGGGCACATTGCTGGCCATAAGTCACCTCCGGAGGTCGCCGCGACAGAGCCGTCCAAGGCTACGCCTTACACAGTTCCCTCCTTCGCCTGCGGCAAAGACCGAGTTGACACCAGGACCGTCCGAAACCGACTAAACCACTACATATGTACGTCGCGCAGGGTACGAAGTTCGTGATTCGATCCATGCACGACGGATCACGACGAACAGGAGACATCGGTGACCACAGTCCACGGGGGATCGCCGGCGCGGAGGGCGCTGGCCCTACTGGCGACACTGATACTCACTGCCGGCAGCCTCGCAATCGGCGCACCGGCCCACGCCACCCCGGTCGATCCGGACAACCCTGACCGCCTCCCCACCTTCATCGACTGCGCCCGCGGCACGAACAAAGGACGCATGCACGTCGTCGTGCCGGTCGGGCCAGGCAAGGTCTGGGTGTTCGGCTCGGTGCGCGCCTGCCGCTCGCCGAAGCCCACCGACACGGTGCTGATCACCGACGTCGATCACGAGCTCGCCCGCCCGGCAGAGGGCCCGAGCCACGTCTACTACCAGCGCACGACGCGCGGTCTCTTCGGCCGGGTCGTCACGCTCAGCGCCACGACCAGGCGGCTCTGCCTCTCCGACACCCCGGACGGCGCTCTCGACTGCTACTCCGTCCGGGTCCCGAGCTGGAACGGCCAGCTCGGCGTGCCCGTGGTCCACGGCCGCACCACCACCAGGAACGTCAAGCTGGACAGCTACTACGGGTTCTGTGGCAGCTGCTGGTAGCCCGCGAGTTGCGGATTCCTGCAATCCGACCGGGTCTACCAGCCGAGGACGATGACAGGCCGCTCGACCGATGTTGAGCTAGGCACACGGTGCGCGACGGGGCAAAGGGTGCGACCGCGCCGCACGGTGGATGAGCGGGTGGCAGGTGGGGTGTGCTTCGTAACGGGGGGCGTACCCCGCCGGCCAACCGCGGCGACCACCTCGGCCCCCGCTCGATCGCGCGTGGTCGGAACAGATCGAGGAAGAGGTGGGGATCATCGCTCGCGCCAGCAAGACCGACGATGCGATGCCCGGTGACGCGGCCATGAGTCCGTCCGACCCCGTATTCGAGTCGGCGGAGAGCGACGACAAGCCGGGCATGGAGTTCAGTCCGCGCGAAAGAGCCCTGGTGGAACTGCTGGCCGCCGGCCATACCGACGCGAGCGCCGCCCGGCGGCTCGGCGTCAGCCCGCGCACGGTCTCCTACACGCTTCAGTCCCTGATGGACCGCCTCCAGGTCGAGAACCGCTTCCAGCTCGGTCTGGCCCTCGGCACGCTCGGCGCGCAGGAGGTCACCCAGGACTCGATGGACTCCGACGGCGACCGGCCGCCGGAGTCCATCGACGGTGCCTAGCGCGGGACGGACTACAGACCCAGCTCGCGGGCGATGAGCATGCGCTGCACCTCGGAGGTGCCCTCGCCGATCTCCAGGATCTTGGCATCGCGCCACATCCGCGCCACCGGGAACTCGTTCATGAACCCGTACCCGCCGTGCACCTGGGTGGCCTCGCGCGCGTTGGTCACGGCGCACTCGGACGAGTACAGCTTGGCGATCGCGGCCTGCTTCTTGAAGGGCTGGCCGGCGAGCATCCGCGCGGCGGCGTCGTAGTAGGCGAGCCGTGCGGTGTGCGCCCGCATCTCCATGTCGGCGATCTTGAACGCGATGGCCTGGTTGGCGCCGATGGGCCGTCCGAACGCCTCACGCTCGCGGGCGTACTTCACGGACTCGTCGACGCAGCCCTGCGCCAGGCCGACGCCGAGCGCGGAGATCGCGATGCGGCCCTCGTCCAGGATCCGCAGGAACTGGGCGTATCCGCGGCCACGCTCGCCGAGCAGGTTGGCAGCCGGCACGCGGCAGTCGACGAACGACAGCTCGCGGGTGTCCGAGGCGTTCCAGCCGACCTTCGAGTACTTCGTGCCGACGGTGAAACCCGGCGTTCCGCTCGGGACGATGATCGAGCTGATCTCCTTGTGCCCGTCCGCGGTCTCGCCGGTGACGGCGGTGACCGTGACCAGCGCGGTGATGTCGGTACCCGAGTTCGTGATGAACGCCTTGGTGCCGTTGATCACCCACTCGTCGCCGTCGAGCACGGCACGGGTCTGGGTGGCGCCGGCGTCCGAACCGCCGGCCGGCTCGGTGAGGCCGAACGCGCCGAGCGCCTCGCCACGGCACAGCTTGGGCAGCCACTCGCGCTTCTGCTCCTCGGTGCCGAACCGGTAGATCGGCATGGCGCCGAGGCTCACCGCGGCTTCCAGCGTGATCGCGACGGACGAGTCGACCCGGGCCAGCTCCTCCAGCGCGAGGCACAGCGCGAAGTAGTCGCCGCCCATGCCGCCGTACTCCTCGGAGAACGGCAGGCCGAACATCCCCATCTCACCCATGCGCCGGACGATGTCGTACGGGAACTCGCAGTTCTCGTACAGCTCGCCGATCTGCGGCGCGACGACCTTGTGCGCGAACTCCTCCACTGTGGCGCGTAGCGCTTCGTACTCGTCGGAGAGTTGGAAGTTGGGCATTTCGACGGCTCCTCGTTGAGCTATACGGGCGTTACGCCGTGGCGGCGGCGCGAGAAACTGCGGTCCTTGTGCGCGGCGGCGGCGAACCGGCGGATCAGCTGGTCGCGCAGCTCGTGCGGCTCGACCAGCGCGTCGACCACCAGCTCGGACGCGAGGTGGACGATGTCGATGTCCTCTTCGTACTCGGCCCGCTTGGCCTTGACGAACGCCTCGCGCTCCTCGGGATCCAGGGCGGCGATCTTGTTGGCGTAGACGGCGTTGACCGCCGCCTCCGCGCCCATCACCGCGATCTTCGCCGTCGGCAGGGCGATCGTGGCGTCGGGCTCGAAGCCTGGGCCGGCCATCGCGTACAGGCCGGCACCGTACGCCTTGCGCACCACGACGCAGATCTTCGGGACGGTGGCCTCGCTGATCGCTGTGATCATCTTCGCGCCGTGCCGGATGATGCCCTGCTTCTCGACCACGCTGCCGACCATGAAGCCGGGGACGTCGGCGAGGAACAGCAGCGGCACGTTGAACGCGTCGCAGAGCTGCACGAACCGGGTTGCCTTGTCGGCGGAGTCGACGAACAGCACGCCGCCCTTGAACATCGAGTTGTTACCGACGACTCCGACCACCTCGCCATTGAGGCGGCCGAAGCCGACGGTCAACTCACGCGCGTGCAGCGCGTGGATCTCGAAGAAGGATCCCTCGTCGAGGATCCCCTTGGCGTACCGGCGCATGTCGAACGCCTGGCGCTCGCTGTCCGGCACGAGCTTGGCAAGGTCTATGTTGGACTGGCTCTTGGGTTCCGCCGCTGGTGGCGTGCCCTGCCAGTTCGACGGCAGGTACGACAGGTAGCTCTTGACGGTGCCGATCGCCTCTTCCTCGGTCTTCACCAGGAAGTGGCCCACGCCGGACTCGACACAGTGGACCTTCGCCCCGCCCATCTCCTCCAGCGTCGTCTTCTCGCCGGTGACCATCTCGACCATGCGGTCGGACCCGAGGTACATGCTGGCGTTGCCGTCGACCATGACGACGACGTCGCAGAACGCCGGGATGTACGCGCCGCCCGCGGCGGACGGGCCGAACAGGGCGCAGACCTGCGGGATCGAGCCCGAGGCGCGCACCTGGTTCCAGAAGATCCTGCCGGCGCCGCGCCGACCAGGGAACAGGTCGACCTGGTCGGTGATGCGCGCGCCCGCCGAGTCGACCAGGTAGATCATCGGGACGCTCGTCGCGTAGGCCTTCTCGATGATCCGGATGATCTTCTCGACGGTGCGCGCGCCCCACGAGCCAGCCTTGACGGTGGAGTCGTTCGCCATCACGCAGACCGGACGGCCGTCGACGGTGGCGATGCCGGTGACCACGCCGTCCGCGGGGAGGCCATCGGCGAGCGCGTTGGCGTACGCGCCGTCCTCGACGAACGAACCCTCGTCGGTGAGCAGCCGGATCCGCTCGCGCACGAACAGCTTGCCCTTGGCGGCGTTGGCCGTGTGGTACTTCGCGGCCCCGCCTGCCTCGATGCGCTCTCGATGTGCGGCGAGCTGATGGGTGGCGTCGGGTTCCGGCGACACGAACGTCCTCCGAGCTGGTCGGCCGGGATCGCCGGCAGAGACCTGAACGATCGTTAGGGTAACCCGACGATGCGATCTACGCCACTCCGGCGACCCTGTCCACCTCCGCCTCCGTCACCTGGAGTGAGCCGAAACCGCTTCACGGCGTTGTAATACGACCAAGCGAGGGAGAGGCAGGTCTGCTTCGCCACGCCGGAGTACCGCGCGCACACCTGCCTGAGGTCGAAGTAGAACGCGTCGTCGACCCGCGCCTTGTTCGCCGGGAACACGCCCAGCCGCTTGAAGTTCCGGTACCCGAAGTCGTGGCGGTAGCAGGAGAGCCGGAAGTCGAAGCCTGCCGGCTGGTCCGGACTGGCCGAGCAGTAGTCGGTCGACCAGTCGAAACCGTACGAACTCCACCTGGCCCGGTCGAGACGGGCGCCGTTCCAGGCGGCCTGACTGGCGGACGTGGCCTGGGTCCACGCCGTCGCCACCTGCAGCTTCTCGTTGTAGGTGGCGGCATTTGCCGGAGCGGCGAGGCCGAGAACGACGGCCATTGTGGCGACTGCAACAGCGAACAGACGCATGGGGCACCTCGCGAGAACCGATGACCCGGCCGGGCGCACCGGCCGGTTCCTGCCGAATCGGGGCAGGGTCGCGACAGCGACTGACGTCGCGGATCGCGCGGACGTCAGCCCGGTGAGGTGTGAGGCGGCTGGCGGGTTACCAGCCGGTATCCCTAATGATGCAGCTAGAACCCCGAAAAAAGAATGCGGTTCGGTTGCGACCCTGTCGGCTGACTACCGCGGGGTGAGGCGGGTGCGCGGACCGGCGCGGAGCACGCCGCTCGGCAGTTCGCGGCCGACGATCCGCTCGGCGCCGCGAGCCACCTCGATCAGCGCGTCGAGGTCGACGCCGGTGTCGATGCCCATGTCCTCCAGCATGTGCACCAGCTCCTCGCTGGCGAGGTTGCCGGTAGCGCCGGGCGCGTACGGGCAGCCGCCGAGGCCGCCGACGCTCGCGTCGAACTCGGTGACGCCGAGTTGGAGCGCGACCAGCACGTTCGCCAGCGCGGTGCCGCGCGTGTTGTGGAAGTGCAGCAGCAGCGGGATCTCGGGATGCTTCGCTCGCACGGCGCTGACCAGGGCGATCACGCGGTTCGGGTGTGGCCATGCCGGTGGTGTCGCCGAACGCGATCCGGTCGGCGCCGTCGGCGATCACCCGGTCGACGACCGAGGCGACCCGCTCGACCGGGACGTCACCCTCGAACGGGCATCCGAACGCCGTCGAGACGATGACCTCGCAGCTCGCGCCGGCGCCGTGGAGCAGCGATATCAGCCCGGTGATGTCGTCCAGCGACTCGGCCGTGGTGCGGTTGACGTTGCGCTGGTTGTGCGTGTCGCTAGCCGAGACGACGACCTCGATCTCCGTGAAGCCGGCGTCGAGCGCCCGCTGCGCGCCACGACTGTTCGGCACGAGCGCCGAGTACCGCACGTCCGGGTTGCGAGTGATGCCGGCCCAGACCTCGTCGGCGTCCGCCATCTGCGGGATCGCCTTCGGGTGGACGAAGCTCACGGCCTCGATCCGCTTCACGCCGGTGGCCGAGAGCGCGTTGATCAGCTCGATCTTCGCGTCGGTCGGTACCGGATCCTCGTTCTGCAGCCCGTCGCGGGGCCCGACCTCCCGGAGCGAGATCGCTTCGGGCAGCTGGTCACCGCATCCGCCCGACGATGCCCGTGTCGTAGTCGCCGGAGACGAACTCCGGGTTCTCCAGCAGCTCGGCGAAGAACGGCAGGTTGCACTTCGGGCCGGTGATCTCGAAGCCGGCGACGGCCTTGCGGGCGCGCTCCAGCGCCTCAGCCCTGGTGGCACCGTGCACGATCAGCTTCGCCATCAGCGAGTCGTAGAACGGGGTGACGGTGGTGCCGGCGGCGTAGCCGGAGTCGACACGGACCCCGTCGCCCGACGGCTCCACCCAGGTGGCGACCGCGCCTGGGCCGGGCAGGAACCGCTTCGGGTCCTCGGCGTTGATCCGCAGCTCGATGGCGTGGCCGTTCGGCTGCGATGCCGTCGAGGCCCGGATCCTCGCCGGAAGCGATCCGCAGCTGCGCCTCGACCAGGTCGACGCCGAACACTGCCTCGGTGATCGGGTGCTCGACCTGCAGACGCGTGTTCATCTCCAGGAAGACGAAGTCGCCGCTGGTGGGGTCGACCAGGCACTCGACGGTGCCCGCGTTGCGGTAGCCGACCGCTTGACCTGCTGTGACGGCCGCCGCGAGCATCCTTTCGCGCAGCTCTGGGCTCACGCCTGGTGACGGCGTCTCCTCCGCGACCTTCTGGTTGCGGCGCTGCACCGAGCAGTCACGCTCGCCCAGCGCGACGACCCGACCGTCGGCGAGCCCGAGGATCTGCACCTCGACGTGGCGCACGCGGGGGAAGAACCGCTCCAGCAGCACGCTCTCGTCGCCGAACATGCGCTCGGCGAAGCCCTGGATCTTCTCGAACTCGACCCGCAGCGCGTCGGCGTCGGCGGCGACCGCCATGCCCATGCCGCCACCGCCGGCGGCGGCCTTGACCATGATCGGGTAGCCGATCTCCTCGGCAGCGGCGAGCGCCGCGTCGACGTCGCCGACCGGCTCGCGGGTACCGGACGACACCGGCACACCGGCGTCCGACATGAGGTTCCGGGCGTTGATCTTGTCGCCCATCCGCTCGATGGCCTCGGCCGGCGGGCCCACCCAGATCAGGCCGGCGGCCTCGACGGCGAGCGCGAACGCGGCGTTCTCGGAGAGGAAGCCGTAGCCGGGGTGGATGGCCTGGGCGCCGGTCTTCTTCGCGGCCGCGAGGACGGCGGCGCTGTTGCGGTACGACTCGGCGGGGTTGGCAGGCCCGATACAGACGGCCTCGTCAGCCTCCTTGACGAACGGAAGTTCGGCGTCGGCCTCGGAGTAGACGGCGATCGCGCGGACCCCCAGCCTTCGCGCGGTCCGGATCACCCGGCGGGCGATCTCACCCCGGTTGGCCACGAGAACCGACTCGAGCATGGAAACGCCCCCTCATCGATCGACTTAACGATCGTTAGGTTAGCCCAACTACGTACTGAGCAGCGCGGTCAGCGTCATCTTCCTCAGCAGCGCCGACGCGACGGCACGGTCGAGCTGGGAATCCAGGAACGGCGTCGAGTTCATCAGACCGAACGCCGCGTGTGCGGCAACGCGCGCCTCGGCGGGTTGCAGGCCCGAGCGCAGGTCGATGAGGACGCCTACCCACTCCTCGACGTAGAGCCGTTGCAGCCGGCGGATCGTGCGGCGGCTGTCGTCAGGGAGCCGCGCCAGCTCGTGCAGCTGGAGGGTGATCACCGCCGGGTTGTCCAGCGCGAACGCGACGTGAAAGTCGACCAGCGCCTCCAGCGCCGCGCGGGGGTCCGCCGCGCTGGCGACCCGGGTGCGGCCCTCGGACAGAAGCTCCTCGCTCACCGGCGTGATCGCGGCGGCGAGCATCGCCTCCTTGCCGGCGAAGTGGTGGTACAGCGCGGGACCGGTGACGCCGGCGGCAGTGCCGATGTCGTCCATCGACACGCCGTGGTAGCCACGGGTGGCGAAGAGGTGGACCGCGATGGCGAGAATCTCGTCCCGCCGGGACATCCGCCGACCAGTACGCCCGTTCGCCGCGATCGTCTCCTCTGCCGTCACCCCGCCAGCCTAGCGAGCCCGGCACAGTCCGTGAACGATCGTTCGGGGGCGCTCGTCGCTTTTTGGAACGAGCGCCCCGCCTGTCACTTGAGCGTGAGCGTCATGGTGTTGCCGGGGCCGGACATGAGCAGCGTGAGGAGCGGCGTCAGCGCGCCGCAGTTCTTGAATGACGGGATCACGTACTCGCCGGCGAGCGTGGTGCCCTTGAAGATGTCGATCGGCGTGGTGTTCACGAGCGTCGCCACCGAGGGCTTGCTGGTGGTGCAGCCCGCCGGTACGAGGTTCAGCTTCGGCAGCCAGTCCTGCTGGACCCGCAGCACCTGGAGCGTGAACGTCGTCGTCGACGTGATCTTGCTGTTGGCGAGGTCGACGTCGGCGGTGGTCTGGCCGACCGGCACCATGCGCACGGTCGACGTGACCGGGATGTGGCCGAAGAGCCTCATCTTCATGGTCAGGTCCGGGATCTTCATGTCGCCGGTGAGCTTGCCGGTGCCCAGGTCGAGCTTGGACGTGAACGTCGACTGCGGCACGGTCATCGTCACGTTCGGCTTCTTGACGACCGTCTGGCCGGTGACGTTCGCCCAGTTCAGGTCGATGACCGGGTCGGCCTGGGCCGGGGTACCGACGCCGGCGGCGACGACCGCGGAGACCAGGAGCACTGCTGCGAGCCGGAGCGGATGACGCACGGATCCTCCTCAGGACTGTGAAGCCTCGATCCCCCAGCACGCCCCGCACCGCGGGGAATGCGTCCGGGATGTTACTAGCAAGTAACGCAACTCACTAGTAACCCGTCGTAATCGCTGATGCCGGTATTGGCTAACGCTCCGGATCTGAATCGTGAATTTTCGTCACGATTACGCGCAAGGCCTAGCGCAATGACCCATCGACGTGGCTAGATTTCGCCCGAATTTGCCGCAATGCGGTGTGGCGCTCCCCAGCGGGCAGAACCCCGCGCAAACTTTCCTGCCCCTTAGGGCAATCCCGCGCCGCATGCTCCCGAGGAGGGCCCATGACCCGCTTACCCCGCTCGATCGGCCGGATCACCGCTGCCAGTGCTGTGGCCGTCGCCACCGCACTCGCTCTGGCCGCCCCGGCCAGCGCCGCCGTCACCGTCCCGGTGATCTGGGACTGCCAAGCCAAGCCGCCGATCGGCGACCCGCAGCAGCTCCCCCTGGACAACTCGGTGCAGGCCGACGCACCGGCGACCGTCGCGGCCGGTGCCGCCTTCGAGGCCGTACTGGCTCCGGACCCGACCACCGTGCCGCCGGAGGCCGGCGGATACGCCATCAACAGACTGGCGAACCTCGTGCTCCGGGTACCGGTGCCGCAGGGCGCCACGTACCAGTCGGCCTCGCTCACCGGTGGCTCGAACCTTGGCACCGGGGTCCCGCGCGTCGCGCAGGCGGGCGGCATCGTCACCGTGACCGTGCCGGGACCGATCGCCGGCGGATCGACCTTCCAGCTTCCCGCGCTGCACCTGTCGCTCACCGCATCGGGCGCGGCCGGCAGCACGATCGACACGCGCCTCGCCGGCAGCAGCTACACCGACCCGGGTATGACGTTCACGGCGACCGTCCAGGCTGGACCGTTCCCGATCAACGTGCCGACATCCTGCTTCGCCAACCCGTCGCCGACGCTGACGACCACGACCATCAGCTGACGGTACTCAGCGCCGTCGCCGCCGAAGTGTGCGGGATCTCGCGGGCTATTGGCCGGCGGATCCTGCACACTTCGCGCGCCCGTTTCTGGTGGGATCGGCGAGCCAGGCTTGCTGCCGGTGACTTGACGGTCGTGGGCCGCTCGGCGTGTGAGTTGTCCGAATCGCCGCTCCGTTGGCGCACGCCCCCCGCCGGCCGGGGAAATCGGACTGTCGGGGCAGTGGTCCTGAAACCGGGCGCGGGATGCCGCCATTTCCCCGACAGTTGCCAGGGCCGCGCTCGCTGGCGGCTCTAAACCGGGCACCACCAGGTGTCCATATTGGAATAGTCAGGGAAGGTAACGCTACGATCCGCCGACGTAGGGTTACCTTCCCCGACTAGTCGACAATGGACGGCCTCGTCGACGCCAGCGGCCGGCACAGCGGTAGTGGATCGGCCCTCAGGTGGTCATCCGCCACCCCTGGTACAGCGTGCTCTTCTTCAGCGACTGGCTAGGGCGCGGCATCCCGCTGGGCGCGAGGTCGGGGAGTGCGAGGCCTTTCCGGCTGATGGTTCCACCTGCGCAAGTGACGAGGCGTTGCGTGCCCGACGTTCCAGAAACGTGACACAGACTCTGATCCGGTGCGGGAGCTGCTGCTTCCCTCACCTATGCTTTCCGCCGGCCCCTCACCACGCAGGGGTTCGTATGCGGGACTCGACCGGCTCCGCACGCCGGTCGCCTGAAAGGACGTTCATGAACACACGCAAGATGGGTCGCTGGGCAGCGGCGATGGGCGCGATCGCCGCGCTGGCCGGTGCACAGGCTCTGGTACAGGTCGTGGGTGCCACCCCGGCGTCCGCTGCCGTGCCGGGGCTGGAGGTTGTCTCCGTGACCGGCGCGTTCGATTCCGCCAACTTGAAAGAAGTCACCGCGCGCTGCCCCGGTGGCAAGCGTGTAATCGGGACGGGCTTCCACCTGCTCGGCGGCCAGGGTGACGTCATCCTCGACGACGTGCGGCCTCAGGCCGACCGCGTGACGGTCAGTGCTGGTGAGGACCAGGATGGCACCACCGCTAGCTGGAAGATCACGGCGCTGGCCGTCTGCGCGTTTGCGCCGGCCGGCTTGGAGATCGTCACCGTGACGTCCGCTTTCGGTCCGTCGCAGTCGAAGTTCGCGGCCGCGTCTTGTCCAAGCGGCAAGCGGGTTATCGGTACCGGTGCCGCACTGACACAGGGCTTCGGTCAGATCTCGATCGGCAACCTAGTCATGAGTGAGGACACAGTCCGCGCGTTCGGCATCGACGACGAGGACGGCTTCGCCGGCGGTTGGTCGGTCACGGCCTACGCGATTTGCGCGTTCCCTTTGCCCGGCCTGCAGATCGTTGGCGGCGCGTCGGCGAACGACTCGTCCACCCAGAAGGTCGCGTCCGCGAACTGCCCCGCGGGCAAGAAGGCCACAGGCCTTGGTTGGGGCATGGGCGGCGGCGGTGAGGCCCACATCAACTTCGCCGGCATTGGCGACACTGGTATCACCCTGATCGCCAACGAGGACGACAACGGCTTCTCTGGCAACTGGCAGATGAACCCCGTCGTGATCTGCGCATCCGCCTAGCGCGCTGACGAACGGGTCGGGCCAGGCCACCGCGAATCCGGTGGCCTGGCCCGCTGCCTATCCTGGCCAGGCCGCGCCGATGGCGGCATCCTGGCTGCGGGCTGTCAACGCGTTCGCCGACTTTCGCCGACTCGCCACAGGTGAGATGCCCCTCTGCCGTGTGCCTCGGTCACGTCGGGCCCGAGGGGCATCTCTCGCCTGTCCCGGCTGGTACTTCCGCCAATTCTGTTCCTTCCACGACCACCTCAGCGGGCGCGCCATGTCAGCGGCAACTGAGATTGGCTTTGGCAGCCCGGTGGGATTCCTAGCCGGTTGCCGTGCCTTCACCGGCAGACGATGCCCAGCGGGACAACCAGGCAGCACGAACCAACGAGGGCCAAGACGAGCGCGGCTGCCGCCCGGACCACACAGGCCTCCCAGCCGCGATGGCGTCGGGTGACGGGGAGGGTCTGCTCCACCGCGACTAGGGCGACCCACGCGAGGGTCATCAACGGCAGGTACAGATCCCAGTTCGGATCCGCGAACGCGCTCGCGTTGCCAGAGGCCCCCCAGTTCGGGCAGTCCTCCTGACGGGTGATCGGCGCCAGTGCCACGATCACTGCCACCTGGACCAGGCCGCCAACCACGAGAGTCCAGAAGCCGGCCAGGGGCAGCGGACGCGCACGATCATGAGCCACCGGGCCACGGTAGGGAACTAGCGCAAGCCGGGCGGACGCGCGCACCGAGCGCGCGACCACGCACAACCCTCGCCGCGCGGTCAGAACTTACGAACAAGAACTCTCGCCGCGAAGCTGCGCGGTAGATCCTCCGCGCAATTCTGCGCGCCGCTGTCCGTGCCACGCTCTGACACCGTCAGTCCATCCTGGACAGTTGGCGGACCAGCCCTTGCGGCCCGGCAATCGCAGCGACGCCGACGCACAGAAGCACACCGCTCACCTCGTCGTGGCCAGGTTGACCGAAGAACCTGACACCGGATCTGGGGCCGGCCGTGCCGCAACGGCGACTCACGCGCCGACGGCAGGCCACCCCCGTGCGGTCGGGGCTGCGTGCGTACCGGACGCGCAGGCGGTGGACCGGCCCGCAGGCCGCAGCGCCGGCCGCGCAGGGCGCAGCACGCCCCGGCTCACGGCGGACACCGACGGGGCACATCCTTCCGCCTCGGGCGCGCAACGCCGCTGAGGCCATCGACCGGCTGCTCGGCGGCGCGTCGTCATGACATTGGCTGTACCGGCTGGTGTCCGGACATGCGACTGGCCAGCGTTTCCACTGGCCCGTGGTGGTGGAGACGAGGGGAATCGAACCCCTAACCGCCGCCTTGCAAGGCGATCAGACGTCACCGTGTGCGACCCGGGCGGCGCGCAGGTTGGAAGGTGTCATTGCGTGGGTCGAGGCGTGACCGCGTTGGGTCCACCGGACGGCAACCGCGCGTCGCGCTCGGCCACGGACGTTGCCGCGCGATACTTTCGCCAGTTGTGGATGACCCACAACAGACCGATGACCGAGTTGATCACGAGCATCCCGCTGTAGATCACCTGGAACGTGAGTAGCTCGCCCTGGGTGGGCGAGCCGATCCAGTCCTCGGTGTTGGGCCATTCGAGCGTCCATCCGTCGCCACGCAGCCCCTTGGTGACGAGGATGGCAAACCCGTAGGAGGCATCCCAGAGTCCGTGCAGGACGATGATTCCGGCCGTTGTGCCCGCCAGGAGCCAGGTCAGCCGGAACCTGCCATCGGCTCGTGCTGCGGCGAACAAGGCACCGGCGAAGAGTGCCGTCCAGGTGATGTGCCCAAACGGCGCCAGAAGGGCACGAGAGACCTCAGTTTGCAGGATGTTGAGGATCGGGTGGTCGTCCTGGTGCTGGAGCAAGGCGTTGAACGCGTAACCCGTGCTCTCGAATGCCGCAAATCCGGCGCCCACCGTCGCGCCGAGCACCATGCCACCACGCGGGCGACGGCTGGTCAGGCTCCAGGCCACCGCCACCACCAGCAACGCCTTCGTCAGTTCTTCGATGAGACCGACCGTGAGGAATGTGCCCCTGGCAGTGGGGAGCAGCCTGACCTCGAGGTACGCCGCCGTGACGACGCCGACGGACCCTCCGAGCAGGAATGCCAGCAGATGAGGGGCGTTCGATGACCGCTGAACCGCCGTGCCGCAACGGCGGGTCACGCGCCGAGGGCGGGCCACTTCCCCGCTCGGGCTGCGTGCGCGCCGGCCGTGCGGGCGGTGACCGGCCCCCAGCCGCAGCGCTGACCGTGCAGGGCGCGGCGCGCCTAGCCAGACCACACGCGGCGCGGCGGGGTTCGGGCCGCGCAGCGGCGCGTCGCCATGACGTTGGCTGTACATGCGACTGGCCAGCGTTTCCGCTGGCCAGTGGTTGTGGAGACGAGGGGAATCGAACCACCTAACCCCCGCCTTGCAAGGTGCGGTCCGCCACCTAGTCAGGCGGTTTGCACTGGTCAGGCTGACCTGCAACCTGTATGAGCTGTACTCGATGTCTGCGAACGGCGGGCTTTCGCAGACATCGTGACCGACAGAGCGGTTGACCTGCATGCTGGCCAGCTTCCGCATGGCCTCGACCGCGGCCGGGTTGACCTGGATTGTGGGCCTCTCTTCGGACACGGCCAGATGGTACGCCGCAGCGAGCTCACTCTCCTTGCGGCGAGCTTTCGCCGCGCGCCGGGGCGCGGGCGCCCCGCCGACGGCAGAGTGTGTGGGACCCAAGCTGGTCGTTAGCCGGTCGCAGATTCGCAATACGAGCCGTCCCCGAGGGTGTCTCACTGGTACTAGGTGTTTGCTCTCGTCTCGCTCGGCCTCGTTAGCGGATTCGTTAGCCGGCCCGGGTCCGCGCCTTCGTGGGTAGCCGCTTGCTGGACCGCGCGGTCGAGGTCCAGCTGCGCACCCAGGACCTCGAATGCTGCCCTCGCGGCGTCGAGTTCCGCCACGGCCTGCTTCCGATCGTCCGACCGCTCCAGCGCCTCGCCCAGCAGCAGCCGGGCCCGCGCCGCCGGGTACGGAGCACCCGCCTCCCGCCACAGCGCGATGCCCCCGCGCAGCTGGTCGACAGCCGTGGCGGCATCATCCGATGCGAGCGCCACCGCCCCGTGCGCGCAGGCGGCCGCGGCGGCCAGGGCAGGACGGGCGTACCTCGTGGCGATCGCTGAGAGCTCGGCCGCGGCGGCCCGCGCTGTGGCCATGTCTCCGTCGGCCAGCGCGATCTCTACCTGCGCCGGCAGTAGCCGACCGCGGGCCAGGGTGTTCTCGGTCTCGTCGGCGAGGACGACCGCGATCGCGGCAGCTGCGCCCAGTATGTCGCCGCGCGCCAGTCGGACCAGGGCCATCCCCGGGTGGGCGGTCGACCCGAGCTCGGCGGCCCGCACGAACGCCTCCTCGGCGCCGTTGAGGTCGCCCCGGCATAGCCGGATCTCGCCGATCTCGGCGAGCGCCAGGCCGACGAGGGTGAGGTCCATCGGCTCCATCGCCGCGCTCGCCTGGCGCGCCCGCTGTTCCCCCTCCGACCAGGCGCCGCGGCCGACCAGCATGGCGACGCTGTGTGCCTCGCAGTCCCCGGGAAAGGCCCGGATGCCGGTACGGGCGAAGCAGTCCGCGATCGCCTCCATCCATTCGGCGGCGCGACGGTAGTCACCTAGCTGATAACAGGTGTCGATCGTTCTGCAGAACACCACTGCGGACGACGTCGGTCCGAGCTGGCCGTCGAGAGCCCAGGTCATGCCCTCGTCGATCAGCCGAAGGCCCTCCGTGACCGTGCCCTGTCGCACCAGGACGTAGCCCTGGTGGACGAGCCCCAACGCTTGCAGATCGGGGACACCGAACCGGCTGCCAAGGTCGAAGGCCCGGCGCGCTGCCCGCAGTGCGCCGCCGAGATCCCCGGCGGCGATCGCGGACATGGCGCCGGCCCACGCCAGGAAGCCGTGCTCAGGGCCTTCGGGCTCGTCGGCGAGCAGCCGCTCCGCGCGGTGGAACCAGCCCTCGGCGACCGACGCGCGGCGCCGGGCCCCGTAGTTCACGCTGAGCACGATGGCCACCATGGCGGCCTTGCGCGGCTGGCCCTCCGCCAGCAGCGCAGTATGGGCACGCTGACGCGCCACGTGCGCCTCGTCCGGCCGCCCAGCCAGAACGCGGCCTCCGCCAGCGAGTCGAGTTCCTCGCCGTTCAACCCGCCTCCCCGGTCCGCGGCGCAAACGGTCGAAGGCCTCCTGCCAGTGGAACCCCCGAAGGGCGGCCCGAGCAGCGGCGAGGGTGTCCATCGCCGGTGTCGCCTCGACCCGGACCGGCGCCGCTACCGGCGGTAGCCGCTCGGGTGGCCACGCCAGCTCCGGCCGCTGTTGCAGGATCGCCTGCTCGAGCCGGGCCAGCGCCGGGCTCGGATCAATACCCAGCTGCCCGGCCAACGTCCGGCGCAGATCGGTGTACACCCGCAGCGCCTCGGCCTGCCGGCCGGACCGGTAGAGCGCCACCATCAGCTGGCCGGACAGGCGTTCGCGCAGCGAGTTGCGGCCCACCAGCTGCGCCAGCTCGCCGCACAGCTGCGCGTGACCGCCGAGGGCGAGCTCGGCCTCGATGCGGTCCTCCGTCGCGGCGAGCCGCAGCTCATTGAGCCGGGTGATCTCGGCCTGGGCGAACGGCTCGAACGTGAAATCCGCCAGTGGCTCTTCGCGCCACAGGGACAACGCAGTCCGCAGTTGTGCGGCCGCCGCCTCGGGATCGGTCCCCAGACTCGCGCGCGCCCGCTCCACCAGTCGCTCGAACCGTATCGCGTCGATCCCATCCGGATCGACGACCAGCAAGTAGCCGGGCGCGCGGGTGACCAGCAGTCGACTCGGCTCCCGCGGGGCGCGACCCGGCTCCAGGATGCGCCGCAGATGCGAGACGTACGTTTGCAGGGTGTTGCCGGCGGTCTCCGGGGAATCGCCCCGCCACAGGAACTCGAAGAGCCGGTCGGTGGAGACGACGCGGTTGGCGTGCACTGCGAGGGCCGCGAGCAGCAACCCCTCCTTGCCAGTGGGCACCTCGACCGACGCGCCCGCCAACGAGATCTCGAACGGGCCCAGAATCCGGATCTCCATGGCTCCTTCCGATCTTGCTCCAGTGGTCCTCAAGTGCCGATCAAGTCTGGCCCGGATACTCGGCAGCGACTGCATCGCATCGGAAAGGCACGAGATGAACATGCGCTCCACCGTCCGGGACGACCGCGACATCTACCGTCTCGCCCCCAGCGCCGACGCCGCGTACTCGAAGTGATCGCCGCTCGGCTGGAGTTCCGCGGAACCGACGACGGCTACGTACGGATGTCACAGGCGTACCTCCGCGGCTGCCCCTGTCCGGCGCCCGGCGGATCCTCGCGCTCGGCTGCGGCACCGGCATCGAGGTGCGGGCCCTGCGACGTCTGACGGCCCCGGACGAGCATCGTCGGCGTCGACCACAGCCCGGTCCTGCTCGACGTCGCACGGCGGCTGACCGTTGACGAGGGCCTTGCCCGGCACGTCACCTACCGGTGGCGGACGCCCACCACCTGCCCTACGGCGACGGCGAGTTCGACATCGTCACCCTGCACCGCTGATCAGCCACGTCGACGACCCGGCTCAGGTGCTCCGGCGAGGCCCGCCGGGTTGTCCGGCCCGGCGGCACGGTGCCGTCTTCGACGGCGACTACGCCTCGCTCACCTTCGCCTACCCCGATCACGCGGTGGCCACGACGGTCGAAGAGAAGTGATCCAGCTCATCGTGGCCAACCCGCGAATCATGCGCGACTTGCCGCGCCTGCTGAGCGGACCGGGTTCGGCTGGTCGATGCGGCGGCGGCGCTGTACGCCACATCGGCACCGGCAGCTTCTGGGCCGGCGCCGCCGAGTCCTACGGCCGCTGCTTGCGCAGTCGGCCTGCTTCCGGAGGACTCGTCGACGACTGGCGGGCGTTCCAGGCGCGGTCGGCGACGGACAACACGTTCTTCGCGGCGTCCAACTACTACACCTATCTGACCCGCCGCCCCGACTAAAGCTTGTCCGGCCGATCACATAGGTCTGGATGGCCCGCCGTGCGACGGAGGTCTGACGCGGTCAACCAGTGGAAGTAATCGTGTCGCTTGTGGTCCTGGCAACGGTGGTCGCGGTTCTCCGTCCGCGACCCCTGCCGCAGAACTCCCGGGACCGACTTGCCCTGTGGAAGGCGGTGCTTCAGTACCGCGAGAAGATGCGAAGGCGCGGCCGCGGAGGTCCCCCGTAGTGGTCAAGTAATAACCGTAGTAACCCGCCGTCAGCCGGCCGGGTCAGTCGGGGCGATGAAGCGACACGGTGGATACCACCGGCGGGCCCTGCCCTTTCGTTTCCGATGCGGTGCTCTACCAGGCCTCCGACCGTCAGCCCTAGGGCTTGCCTTGCCCGAGCAGGTCACACTTCGGTCGTCGCCACGTGGATCTCGCGTGGCGGGTGGATCGACCAAGGGGCACAGCCGTGACAGAACCGAACCTGCCGAAGCCTTACGTGGAGAGGTACCGGTTCACGCCCATGCTCGTCTTGTGCACCGTGCTCTTCCTAGGGATCGGCGCGTCGTGGGCGTGGATCCGCGCTGTCTCGGGGCTCACGGATAGTCTTGCCGGCTGGCTGATGCTGCTGGTGCCGATCCTTCTTCGGCGGCGGTGGACTGGCCATGCTGCTCGGCCCTCTGCTCCACGGGCTTGCGCTGCGCGTGGACCAAGACGGCGTGACGCTCGGGCGCGAGCTCGGGCTCATGACCCACAACGGGTTGTGGTGGCGCACGCCGCAGGTCACGGTGCCTTGGAACGACGTCGACGCCGTTGTCCTCTTCTCTCTCGCCAACCCAAAGGGGGGCTCGGTGTCCTGCATCGGGGTGCGGCTACGCGCCGGCGCGTCCCTGCCGCCCAGCCAGCCGACAGGCTTCGTCCTGTGGCGACGGCTGAACGCCGCGCTTGGCCAGGAACGGCCCCCCGAGGACGTGAGTTCTACCGGCAGATCTTCGGCTGGGAGGCCGAGAAGGCCACGGCGACGAGCCGTCAAGACGCACGCCACGGGTGTGAGGTCATGAGCGGCGCGGTTACGGGCTGATGCGCCCTGCGAGATGCCTACGCGATCGCCCACCGCGAGACGCGCCAGGCGTGGCGGACCGCGATCCGGCACGGGATCAGCTCGCCGGCCTGTGGGCTCCCGGTAGGACGCCCCCACCCACTGAACCCACACCCCACGACAGCGACCCCACCTCGACGAGATCGGAGTCCCCCACGCTTGCGGATGGAGCCGCGCTGCCGCTTGATCCAGGCCCTGCCTGCCGCACAAAAGAGGGTACCCGCAGACACTATGACCGACAGTGGGTCACAAAGGTTGTCTCACAGGTACCCGTTTCGCACAGGTCGGTCCTGGCGGTAAAACGCAGGGGGATCGAACCCCTAACCCCCGCCTTGCAAAGCGTGCTGCGGCTTGCTACCGTTAATAACCAATGCGAACCTATGAGCGTATATGCTGTTCAAGTGGCTTTGTTTGTCATTGATTGGCAACGGCTGTCAGCGAGTTCGCCGACTTTTCGCCGACTTTAACGACTCACAGCAGCGACGCGACGCAGCCAGCCCCTGCTGCGGCAGACCGCGTAATGCTGGCGTGACACCATTGCGAGAATCTCAGCAAGTTTTCTGATCCAGACAAGCTCATCCCCCTCACCCTCGGCGAGGTCCGACGTCTGCTGGCTCTTCGAACTTGACCGGGCTGGCGGGTCTCGGCGCGTCTGACGCGTAGGGGCTCGTGGCCTCTGAACACTGGCTGTTGTCACGCAGTCAGGAAAAAGAGGCCACGAGCTTGAGCAACGCTATGACGTTGCTGCTCGGCTTGCAGGGCGTCACGGTGGATCGTGTCGTGCTGCGGGCGGGCGGCGTCCGGGAAGTGCATGTGTCGACGGCGGATCCGTGCGCGGCGGGCTGTCCGTCGTGCGGGGAGATCTCGACCTCACCGAAGCAGTGGGTCACCACCCGGCCGCGGGATCTGCCCTACGGCGAGCGGCGATCGCGGTGGTGTGGCGCAAGCGCCGGTGGCGCTGCCGGGCGCCCGATGCCCGCTCGGGTCGTTCACCGAGTCGGTGCCCGAGGTGCCGGCGCGGGCGAGGGTGACCGGGCGGGTCCGGCGGGCGATCGGGGCGGCGGTCGGGGACGCGAACCGGGCCGTCAGTGAGGTCGCCGACGCGTTCGGGGTGTCGTGGCCGACCGCGCACGCCGCGGTCATCGACGCCGCGGAGGCGGCGCTGGCCGAGCCGGAGCCGACCGCGGTGTTGGGGATCGATGAGACCCGCCGCGGTAAGCCCCGCTGGGAGCTTGACCCGGTCACCGGGGTTGGCGGCGGATCGACCGGTGGGACACCGGGTTCGTCGACCTCGCCGGCGACCAGGGCCTGTTAGGCCAGGTCGAAGGCCGGACGAAGGCGTGCGTGATCGACTGGCTCACCGCCCGGACACCGGAGTTCCGGGCGGCGGTAAGGCATGTGGTGATCGACCCGGCGGCGGTCTACCGCTCGGCGATCACCCCCGAACTGCTGCCGAACGCGGCCGTGGTGGTCGACCACTTCCACCTCGTGAAGCTCGCCAACGACGCCCTCACCGACGTGCGCCGCCGCGTCACCTGGGCGCTGCGCGGGCGCCGGGGCCGCAAGATCGACCCGGAGTGGGCGAACCGGCGACGGCTGCTCACCGGCCGCGGCCGGCTCTCCGACCGGTCGTTCACCCGGATGTGGAACGAACTGATCGACGGCGACCCGAGCGGGCAGATCCTCACCGCCTGGATCGCCAAGGAGGAACTCCGGGCGCTGCTCGCGCTGGCCCGCACCGGCCCGCCCCGTCACGTCTCGCCCGCGCTCGGCGACTTCTACAGCTGGTGCGCCAACACCGACGTCCCCGAGCTGCACCGCCTGGCGACCACAGTGGAGACCTGGTGGCCCGAGATCGAACGGTTCCTGCACACCGGCCTGACGAACGCCCGCACCGAGGGCATCAACCGGGTCATCAAAGACGTCGGACGCCGCGCCTGCGGGTTCCGCAATCCCACCAACCACCGCCGCCGAGTACGGTTCCACTGCACCCGGAAATCACGCCGAGTGCCAGCCACACCAGCGGCCAAGCCCGCTTAAGTTCGAAGAGCCCGTCTGCTTGGCACACCTGATCGCCCCCACCATCCGCGAATACGACCATATCTGGCACTGGTCACGGTGGCGGCGCCGGCATCGGTACCGCGCCCGAACCAGCCACTACCAGCGCAGACTCCGAACCTGAAGTGCGGCTGGAGTAGTAGGTCGCGCCACGACGCGAGCTGACGCCCGCACATCGAGCTCGTCATAGCCGATGTGCCGGAAAGGGTGCCCAGATCCACGATCTGGGCACCCTTCCCTCCCTGTCGGGCTCAAAGTGGCGCTCCTACACCTGCGGACATCCAGGCCCGTTGACGGGACCATCGGGGCCAAAACAAGACTCCGGGATAGGCGTCTCGACCGGCGGTTCCGGGGACGGCTCCACCACCGGCGGTTCCGGGGACGGCTCCACCACCGGCGGTTCCGGGGACGGCTCCACCACCGGCGGTTCCGGGGACGGCTCCACCACCGGCGGTTCCGGGACGGCTCCACCACCGGCGGTTCCGTCGGCTTCTCGTCCGGCTTCTCGTCCGGCTTCTTGGCCTGGGGCTTCAGCCGGGCGTCGCGAATGATGCCGTCGTCAAGTTTGGCGAGCTTCTTGAAAGAGTTCGGGCTAATTGTCATGCAGGTGCTGGAACTATCGTCGACTGTGACGACGACTGACTTCTTGTTTTCGGGATTGATCACGCGGACCTTGGTGCCGCGCGGGAATGCATTGCTGGATGCTCCGTTGTTGCCTAGCTCGACATCCCGAAATGTCACGTCACACTTACGTGACTTCAACTTCGGTTCATCGTCTGCGCTCGCCATGCCTGCCCCGGCGATGCCTACACCAAGCAGGGCTAATGTCGTCACCGTCAGCACCAACGTTCGCGGCCTATTCAAGTGCATTTTCGTCCTCTCCAGACTCCTGCGCATGACACCCTACGGCGCGCCCACTAGAAGTGCGATGCTCTGTGGTGGTCGCGCTGGTTCCCAGCAAACTACTCTTATCAACGCATCGTTGACGCGGGAGGTTCAGCGGCCAAACAGGTTCTGAAAAACGGGGAATGACCAGTCGATACTCCAGCCGCAGTTCGTGAGCTCAGCTCAGTCGCTGCTCTTGACGAAGAAACGAAAATTCGATCGAACTGAAGTCGCATTGGGCTGCGTGTAGGGAACGTGCTCACCTACGACGTCGCCCGCCCTGTTGCGGAGCTCACCGAGGATTCGCCGTCTGACGGCGCAGATAAATTCCGGTCCATCCACGAGGAGTGCTCGTCGGCTCTCTACGAGCGACTCCTGTGGTGGACGCACGGCAACCGGCCGCTCGCCGAGGACACCCTTCAGGAGACGCTGATCAAGGCATGGCGTCACCTGCCGCTGTTCGACCTGACCAACCGGTCGCCGATGCCGTGGCTGATCACCGTGGCGCGCCGGATCATGATCGACCAGAACCGCCGCCGGCAAAGCACAGGCCCGAAGAGGTCCAGACCGATACGCTCGACACGGTGACGATCGACGACGAGGTCGACTCGCTGCTCGCGTCGGTCGTCGTCACCGACGCGCTGGATTCGCTGTCGGCGCAGCACCGTCAGGTGATCGGCGAGGTCTACTCCCGCGGCAGCAGCTCCACCCAGGCCTCGATCGCGCTCGGCATCCCGCCGGGCACCGTCAAGTCGCGCAGCTACTACGCGCTCCGGGCGCTCCGCGCGGCGCTGGAAGAACGCGGAGTGACCGGTTCACCCGTAGCGTCGCGGCGGTGGTCGCCGTGTTGGCGCTGGCCGGCTGCGGTGCGCCGTCCCAGGAGCCGCCGGCGGGCATCGCGCCTGCCGGGGGACAGCATCGTGCAAGGAATCACCGGGCTCACCGGACTCACGGGACAAGCCCGATAGCGCGGCTTCCCCCGCGCCGACGAACCGCCGACGGGGCGGCCCGCCCGCTGCTGAGCTTGCCGAGCTCCGGACCGGGGCAGCGTGCGGCCGCGAGGCGGGGCGCGACGCCGTCGAGCCGAAGGAGGCGGTGGGCGGGATGGGTGTGCGGAAGATCCCCAGGCTTCGGGCGGATCCTCGTCGACGGCGACGGTTTCGTGCTCTACCGCTACGACGGCGACGCCGCGAACAACGTGCGCTGCGACGCGACATCCAGCAAGGTGTGGCCGCCGGTCCTGGGCGACGATCGTGGCGCCGTCCCGGCGAGATCAAGCGGGTGGATCTCGCGATCGTCGAGCGCTCCGACGGACTCCACCAGATCACGCTGGGCGGCTCGCCGCTGTACCGCTTCTCGGGGGACACCGAGCCGGGCTCGGCGAACGGACACGGAGGAATCAGCGGCGCTGGTGGGCAGTGGCGCATGACGGGTCACGGGCGACAAGGACGTCCCGCGGTGGGAGGCACGCGATGACATGGCGCGGGACGTACGGAGGGATGGCGGCATCGCCGGCCGAAGAAGCCAGATCACCCTGAAGGTGGCCGTGATCGGTGGCCTCCTGCTGGCGCTGGTGGCGGGGGGCGTGACAGCGCTGGTCAACGCGCTGGGGAAGTCGCCGCCCGCGCCCGTGGTGGCGGACGAGCCCGGTGCGCGGGTCAAGTACTACGTCGTCCCCGCTCGAGGGAGGAGTCGCTGGCGGACATCGCCGTGAATACGCTCGGCAGCCCGAGCCGTACCGGTGAGATCGTCGCGTTCACCGCGACCGGTCCAGCCCGACGGCGGCCGGCTCACCGACGGGCGGGAGATCCGCCCCGGCTGGGTGCTGTGGCTGCCGCGTCGACGCCCAAGGGTCCCGGCGTCGAGCTAGGACGCGTGCCTGACCTGGCGTCCCGTTGCGGCGCCGGAGAAGAACGACGAGTTGCTCGGCATGGAGCGCATCGTCGCCACGAGCATCGCGCTGGGGCTCGGCGGGCCCGCGCTGGGCGCCTACTTCTCCGCCGGCGTAACGGTATGCCGGAGTCGCTGGCGCGGTTCGGACGGCGCCGTCGTGGCGCGTCCGCGCGCGAGGAGTCGGACTCCTGGGAGTTGGACGACGACCTTGAAGAGCGCGAGGGTGACGAGGGGCCGCTGCGTTCGCGCCGCCGTGCGAGGTCTGGCCGGCACCGTGCCGGTGACCTGGCGACCCGGCCCGTGCCCGCGTTGCAGCCACGACGCGACCCGGCTCGGCGTGAACCGGCTCGGCGTGAACCGGCTCGGCGTGAACCGGCTCGGCGTGAACCAGCTCGGCGTGAACCGGCTCGGCGTGAACCAGCCGGGCGGGACACGGATCCGCGGGCGCGGCGGGGCGCCGATCGTGACTTCCGCGAGACGATGCGGCTGGACGATGTCGCCGGGCGGGCGCGGTCGCGCCGAGTTCGTGGGTCGGCCGATGCCGACCCGGGACTCGGGGAGCGCGACGACCTGGACCCGCGCGAAGACGTTGGCCCGCGCGAGGATGTTGGCCCGCGCGAGGATGTTGGCCCGCGTGGCGGGCGCGCCTGGGGCGATGCCCGCGACCCGCGTGATGCCGACGACGCGCCACGGCGACGGACGGGGCGCGGCAGGCGCGAGGCGGAATGGCCTAGAAAGGAGCGGGGCGGCCGGCCCGGACGCCGCGGCGACGCTGGTGAACCGTACGAGCCGAGCGACCCGCGTGACCGGGCCGACGACCGCGACTTCGCTGATGCCCGCGACGCCGGTGCCACCCGAGGTACAGGCGGATTTAGCGATTTCGGCGGAGCGCGCGATCGGGCAATGCCCGCAGCCTTGGTGGTGCCCGCGATGCGGGTCGCACTCGCGATCTCGGTGGCGCTCGCGGTCCCGGCAAATCGCGCGGTTCGAGCGAGCCGCGTGATCTTGGCGAGCCGCGCGCCGAAGGCCGATCGCGCCGCCTCCGTGGGGTCGCGCGGTTACAGTGACGGTGATGGCCGTGAGAGTCGCGGGCGCCGCTGGCTCACGATCGGGTAGCCCAGATGCCACCTGAACAGCAGGGACGCGAGGTTGAAAAGGACTCGATTTCTACCGCAGCGCTGAGCAGCCGTCACTGCGGCCCTAGCGCACGCGCCACATGGCCTCCAGGGATGCCCCCTCGGCCGCGCGGGGGCACATCCCTCCCGTCTCCTAGCGGTTGGCAGCTCAACCCCCGCCGGATGGCCCTTTTCGGCGCGCTGGAGCCTTCTCGGTGAGCTGGGCGCTTGGGGGCTAGTGCCCAGCTCAGGTGATGCGCAGAGGGCTAGGTCGAGACCTAGCGGGGCCGCTAGGCCTAGCGGATGAGCCGCTAGGCCCTAGCGTCCATCGTGGACGCTGGCAGGAGTCGTTAGTGCATGCGTGGCTCTTGCGTCACGCGGCCAGTCCAAGAGCTTCAGCGGCCTGTAAGTTGAACCGCTGGACCTCGGCAACGTCGCTGTACGGCTTCAGGCGCCGTAACAGGTCTCGCACCGTCTCGACGCATCGGGATGAGTTGACCGAAGCTGCAAGATCGACTACGTAGGTACTGGTGGCCGCTGCCGCCTCTACGTTCTTGCGCTCCAGCTCGCCGATTGCGAGCGCGGCATGGCTTAGCGCACCACGCCGAGCGCGGCCCTGCGAGCGCGCCACATCTGCCGACTCGGTAGCGAAGCGCTCGATCTGCGCTGGCTCTCGCAGGTCGCGGAAGCAGTGTGCTGCTTCGCCGAAGATGTATGGCCTGTCGATGAACCGCGCCCACTCGGGCTCGTTCTCCGGCACGACGCGGCTGAACACGTCTTCCGCCCGCGCCACGGCCGCCGCGGCCGGCGCCGCTTCCCTGAGCGCGGCCAGCGCTCTTCCCTCCAGGATGTGCAGATCGGCGAGGCAGGCTGGCGAGTCATCCTCGGTGATCCCCCGGCGCCCGGCCCTGGCGAGCATCAGGGCCTCGCGCGGGTGCCCAAGCAGGTTCGCTTGGTCTGACATCCCCGCGAGCACGTGCGCACCGAGCGCGGGCGCATCGGCCGTCTCGGCGAGACGTAGCGACTGGATGAGGTACCGCTGCGCAAGGCCGTGTTCACCGTCGTCGTATGCCATCCAGCCCAACAGGTAGGCCTGCTCTGCGGCTGCCTCGTGAAGCGCCTGCTCAACCTGTGGCTCGTGCTTCTTCTGGAGCAACGGGATGACATAGCTGTTCATGTACTCAACGAGCGCTGTCCGCGCATGACCGCCGCCGCGCATGACGTCCATCTGTTGAAACAGCGCGAACATCTCGCGAATACCGGCCACCTGGCGCATGCCGACCTGGCGCGGTCCGCGATCGCTACGGGTCTCGTCCAGTGTGGACAGCAACCAGTCGCGGCTGGGAGCGCCGAGCGCGGCCAGAACGAACGGCGCCTTGATGATGCTGCGGCGTTTCACGTTGGCCTTGCCGAGATCCATGATCGTTTGCACTGTCGATCGCGGGCTACCGCCATACCGGAGCGCGCGCTCTGCCAACGCCTCCTCGTCTGCCATCCCGAACTCACTCGGACTGATCCGGCGGCCCAGGCGCTCAGAGAGGGCGCGGGCGAGCAGTCGCGGCACAGGCTGGCGGGGCGCTCGCCGCGCTTTACCCATCGGTTGACAGCCGTGTAGTCGTACCGCAGCGCGAGGCCCTCGTTGGCGCCAAGGTCGTTGATGCGCCGTGCCAGCCCCGCCCACGAGAGCCGCGCCTCCGCGATCAAGGCAGCCAGGGCGTCATTCGGCTCGCTCACGTTCGCCTCTCCTCCCGCTGGACTGGTCACAACGACGCTACCGGTGAATGCGCCCCGCCCGATACGGCCACATGGCAGAGCACTTTTCACATGGGTTCTCACATGGTGCTGATGCCACCTGGTGTGGGGTTTTCTCGTTACATGCCAACGAACACCTACCGAGCGCGCTCGTTCTCCAGCGCCGCGCTCGGCCCTGTAGTTCCTCCACTTCGGCCACGACGACATCGAGCTTGCGAGCCAACCTGTCTCGCTCGTTGCCGCCCGTCGCGGGTAGCGGGTCGCAACGAAGACGCCTCTCCCCTGCCAGGACGTGAGCAAGCCCTCATCACGTAGAGCGCTGATGGCATTCGTAACCGTCATGGGCGCGACGCCGTACCGCTTCGCCAACTCGCGGCCGGACCCGATCCGGTCGCCAGGCTTCAGGGTGCCGCCAGTGATGGCGCTGCGCAGGTCATCTGCGATCTGGACGTACGGGGGACGTGGGTCGTTCGGGTTCACGGTAGCCATGCGATCGATCGTATCCGCACTGATCCAGGGCGGCCTAGGTATCAGCAGAAATCTCCACTCATCTAGCGCAGCCTAGATATGCCTAGTACAGTCTCCCTCGAAGGCCCCGGCGGGGTGGCAGCCCCGCCGAGGCCAGTGCATCAAGCCCCCTACGAGAGGACAGAACGATGCTGGTCAAGCCTATCTCCGCTGCCGCCCGAAAACGCCCACGAGCGGTGTGCGGGCCTGACGCGTTGTCGACGGTGGAATTGGTTGCGTTGGCGCAGGCTGGTGACCGGAACGCGTTCGACCCGTTGTACCGCCGGTACGGTCACCGTGTCGTGTCGTACGCCCGGTCACCGCTGCGCTGGTGACTGGTCGTTGGCCGACGATGTTGCCTCCGCTGCGTGGATGCAGGGCCATGTCCAGCATTGGCCAGTGGAAGCCGCGGGGTCGCGATGATGACGACTTCGTGCGGTGGCTGTTCGGCATGGTGCGCGGCTGCTCGTCGAGCTCTGAGGACCAGGTGGGACGAGCTTCCGGCCACTCCGCGCTCCGACTACGACTTTTTGCTGTTCGTTGACCGGGACGGCTTTCCCGGCGCCGATGTGGACGACCGGAGTGCCCGGACAAGGCGCAGATGAACGCGCGGCTGCACACCGCGATCGAGCGGCCTGTCACGCGTGTGCCGCGATGTGGTCCGTGCCCGGCTGGAGGGGATGAACGGCCCGGAGACCGCGCGGGCCCTCGGCTTGACCACCAAGCAGGTCATCGACGCGTGGCGTCGGGCGCAGGTGGAGCTGCGCCGCCGTCTTGCGGGCCGCCTGATGTCGACGGCGATGTCCGAGGACGCGCGGGACCGGATAGAGTTGGCCTCAGAAGCTTCCCCCGCTGTCGCGCGAGGTCGCCCTGTTGCACCTGGACGGGCTGTCCATGCAGCAAGTGGCCGACGCCCTGGAGATGACCCGAGGGCAGGCGCACTCCGCCTGGCGCCACGCCGAAGACCTGCTCCGCAAGCTGCTCGACGACCCGGCATCGCTGAGCGGCCGGCGACCGGCGGCTGGCCCTGGCAGCGGAGCGGGATCGGCTCCGCGTCGCGGCGAGTTGCTCGGCCCGGCCACCCGCCGCGTCGCGCTGATGCGTCTGAACGGCATGACCCAGCCCGAGATCGCCGACCGGATCGGCCGCCCCGTCGGCACCGTCGCCTCCGCTTGGCGGTCGCGCGCTGAACACGTTCACCCGCGCCGGGTTGATCGCCGCATAACGGGCCACCCGGCACGCCGCCCGGCACGCCCTGGCACGGTCCGGCACCCCCGGCACACGAGCAGGGCCGCTACGCGGCCGATCGGCGGGCGCTACGCGCCCACTCATCTCCTCAAACCCACCAGGTCAGGAGCACACGCCTTATGCACGGCATCACCCAACCAGCGCCGGCCCGCGTGAACGGCACGCCGGTCACATCGCAGGTCAGCATAGGTCTGGACCCAGGCACGGGACCGGACACCCACACGGACACACGCAGCGGTCAGCGGACCGCGTGCCGGACCGTGCCGGACCGGGGACCGGACCCGGGCACAGGACGGACCCGGACACGGCGTCGAGGACCGGACCCAGGACCGCGCCATCATCCTGACGCCGGCCTCGGCGATCCGCCGCCGCGCCGCCCAGTGGACCTGGCAGGACCGCATCCCGTCCGGCGCCCTGACGATCATTCCCGGGCGGAGGGCATCGGTAAGTCCCTCACGCTGGCCTGGCTGTCCGCTCAGATCACCCGGGGCGTTCTGCCGGGACGGTTCCTCGGCGAACCGCGTCCGGTCATCTACGCAGCGACCGAGGACTCGTGGTCGCACACCATCGGCCCCCGCCTGTACGCGGCCGGCGCCGACCTGGACATGGTCTACCGCGTCGATATCGAGGACGACGGCGCGCTGGATCAGCTCACCCTGCCGCGTGACTGTTCCGCCCTGGCGGTGGAGATCCGGCGCCTCGGTGTCGCGCTCTTGCCGCCGATCCGCTGCTGTCGCTGATCCACGCCAGCATCGACACCCATCGGGACCGCGACTTGCGGACCGCGCTGGAACCGCTCGTGCGGATGGCCGACCAGACCGGTTGCGCCGTCGTCGGCCTGGCGCACTTCAACAAGTCCGCCAGCGCCGACGCTCTCAACCTCATCACCGGCTCCCGGGCGTTCTCCGCCGTCGCCCGCGCCGTGATCGCCATCGCCCGGGACGAGAGCGCCGGAGACGGCTCGTGCGTGATGAGCCAGGCCAAGAACAACCTCGGGCGCCTCGATCTGCCGTCGCTGCGCTACATCATCGAGTCCGCCGAAGTCCCCACCGACGACGGCCCCACCCAAGCCGGACGTCTCGTCTTCACCGGCGAGAGCGACCGCAGCGTCTCCGACATCCTCGGCGACGGGCTCGGCGAAGGTGACCAGCGGGCCGAACGCGACGAAGCCGCCGAATGGCTCCGCGACTACCTCATCCGCCACGGTGGCGAGGCGGCTTGGGCCGACCTGCGCAAGGCCGCCCGCGCCGAGGGCATCGCCGAACGAACCTTGCAGCGCGCCCGGCCCCGCGCCCGCGTCGTCGCAGAGAAGACCGGCTTCCCAGCCCGCTCCGTCTGGCGCCTCACCGTAGGTGACGCTGCGTCACCAGTCGCGCCAGTGACGCCACAGTCGTGCCAGTCGCGCCAGGCTTCCGGAACGTGGCGCCACTGGCGTCACTGAGGCGCAACTGTGGCCGCCGGTCCGTCAGCCCGGACAGAGCGTAACCGCTGAGCCCTCCAGCAAGAGCGCTGGAACACCCACAGATGCCGCCCCGCCGCTGTTCCAGCCATCCCCCGGCGCCGCCGCGCCCACCCACCAGACCCGCACCGCCGATGACGGAGGAAACGCAGCATGAGCACCCCGACCGCCCACTGAACTGGCGCAGGCCGACCAGCTCGCCGCCGCCAGCCGAGACGCCCGCAAAGCCCTGGAGGGCGCCGCCGCGTCCGGGCGCGGACATCTGCTCCTGGCACGGCCTGGCACGTGGCTGCACGACCAGGGCAAGGCCATGCACGAGGCGCTGACCGAAGGCACCGTGCGGGTCTGCGCGCACGTCAAGAACGGGCCGCGCGTGCTTCATGCGGCCGTGTGGGCGCCCGGCGTGCTCGTCTGTCCCGCCTGCACACCGCTACTCATCCCCGACCCCGAGGAGGACCACACCTGCGACCGTTGCCGCCGCCAGGCGAGCTATCTGCTCTCCGGAGTGACCGCATTCGGCCCCGTCCTGCTCGGCTACGGACTGTGTCACTCGTGCGCTGCTAGCGCTAGCACCCCGACCCGCTAGCGCTAGCACCCTCGCTAGCACCCCAAATGAACCCCTGATCAGGCCGTTAGCAGCTAGCGGCCCTACCCCGCCACGCCCCGAAACAGCCTGAAACCCGGAAGGAAGCACCCTCACCGTGCGTGCTAACAACGTCGTCCCGTTCACCCCCCGCGACCGACACAACGTCACCGACCACGCCACCGACACGACCCGACGGAGCCACCAGGGCCGTTCCGTCACCCGTCGCGCCGCTGCAAACCGCCGTCTACACCGTCAAGGAGGTTGCCCACCTGCTCTCGCTCTCCCTCGGCTCCACCTACGCGCTCATCCGCACCGGGGACATCCCCGCCCGCAAGATGGGCGGCCGGTGGGTCGTCCCCAAACAGCGGTTCCACACCTGGCTCAACGAGCTCCCCGAAGGGTCCACAGACGACCTCGAAGACGAGTTCAAGCGGCTCCACGACCTCTAACCGATCCCACCGCCGGACCCGCTAGGACCTAGCGGCAAGCCCCGCTAGGCCTAGCGGCTCCGCTAGGTCCCCACCTCGCCCCCTCCGTGGGTCCTGAGCTGCGTGTTAGCGGCCTAGCGCCCACACAGCCCCGCACGCCCAGAACCGCCCCAGACCCCGTTGGCGGCCACCAGCCGCCACGACCCGCTAGGCACCCGATCCGCCGCCGCGAGGTAGCGGCACTCCCGCTACCGGTAGCGCCTCCGCTACCTGTGCCGCTACCCCCGGCGCATCACCTGACCAGCCCACATACCCGCAGGTAGCGGGTAGCGGGCAACCCCTCACTACCGCCAGAACCCGCCAAACGGCGGCCCCGGCACCCCGCCCGGCCGCTACCGCTACCCGAAGGAGCGCTACCCCCAATGGGGCACATCAACAAGACGCCCGCAGGCCACTTCCGCGCCAACTGGCGCGACCCCGCCGGGCGCAAGAAGGCCAAGACGTTCCGCACCAAGAAGGAGGCCAACGCGTTTCTGGCCGACATCGAGACGACCAAGCATCGTGGCGCCTACGTGGCGCCCGACGCGGGCAAACTGCGGTTCGGTGTGTTCGCTGCGCGGTGGGTGGAGAGCCGTCGTGCGGGCGCCCGCACAGACGAACGGACGGCGTCCATCTTGCGTACCCACGTGCTGCCGATGTGGCAGGACTGGCCGCTCGGGCGGATCGATCACATGTCGGTACAGCGCTGGATCACCGCGCTCGGCGGCAAGCTGGCGCCCGCCACGGTGGGTAAGTGCTTCGGCGTGCTGCGCGCGATCCTGCGGGCTGCCGTGCGCGCCCGGCTCATCGCCCTGGACCCGACCGAGGGCACGACCGCGCCGAGTACTTACCAGGCGCGGCCGACGACGGCGACAGTCAGCCCGGCCGCGTTTCACGGCGCGCTGCTGCCAGCCGTCCCTGCCGAGCACCATGCGATCGTTTGCACAGCTGCGGGCGCCGGTCTGCGGTGGGGCGAGTGCGCTGGCCTGCCGTGGGGCGCGGTAGACCTCGACAAGGCCCGGCTCCGCGTGTCGCAGGTCGCCGTGGAGACCTCGGGCGCCGTGGTGATCAAGCCGTACCCGAAGACGCGGGCAGGCGTCCGCACGGTACCGCTGCCCGGCTTCCTCGTATCCGCGCTCCGTGCGCGCCTGGCGCTGACCGTGCCGAACGGCTACGAGCCGCGCCCGACCGCGCTCGTGTTCGGCACTGGTAACGGCACGCCGCTACGTCGCTCGAACTTTCGCCGTCAGGTCTGGCGGCCGACCCTCGTACGCGCCGGTCTGCTCGGTAAGGTGACCGAGCTTTCGCCGGACCGCTGGCAAGCGGTCTGGCCTGATGATGAGGGCGCGGAGCGCTCCGCTGTGTTCGGCACCGAGCGGGCCGCCGCCGATCACGTCGCCGCGCACGCGGTCGGCGGGCTGCGCTTCCACGACCTACGGCACTCGTACGCGACCTGGCTGGTCACCGCTGGCACGCCGATCAACGACGTACAGGCAGCGATGGGGCACGAGCAGGCATCGACCACGCTGAACCGCTACACGCACCGCCAGGACGACTACGACCGGCGGATTCTGGCGGCTTTCACCGATCCTGCCGACTTTTCGCCCACCGAGACGGGCGAATCGGACAGCACCGATGAGGATGAAGAGGACTCAGACACCCTCTGAGCTGGGAAAACGTGGGTGGAGACGAGGGGAATCGAACCCCTAACCCCCGCCTTGCAAAGGCGGTGCTCTGCCAATTGAGCTACGTCCCCTCGGGCCGCCCGGCCGCGGGGGCCGTAGCGACCGCGCTGGTGGTTCAGCGCAGGTCAGGCGCGGTGGTCGCCTCGTGCCAGAGCTCGCGCTCGTCGTTGGCGTCCTTGATCTTCTTCGCCACCACGGCTGCTGCGCCTGCGACCACGACTAGGAGGAGAAGCTTCTTGAACATCGTTGTTCGCCCTCTCAGCACCGGTGGCCCCGGGTGGAACCTGGGAGTGGGGCTAGCTGGAATCGAACCAGCGACCTCATCGTTATCAGCGATGCGCTCTAACCGACTGAGCTATAGCCCCGTGCGAGACGCAAGGTTACAGCATGTCCTGCGTCTCGCTCAAAACGGTAAGGCGCGCCTAGTCCCGCTCCGCCAGGGTGACCTCGATACCACCGACCAGGTCGGCGCAGACGTTGTAGACGAACGAACCGAGCGTGGCCAACGCGGTGAAAAGGACCATGTTGACCGCACCAAGCAGGGCCGCGCTACCGATGACGAGCTTCGCGGTGATCGCGAACTCCTCGGGTTCGGCGCCGGCCTGATCGGTGGACGCGGTGAGCGAGCCGATCGTCTTGTTGAGGCTCTCGAACACGCCGAGCGCGTCCAGCACCGTGTACAGCAGTGCGGTCGCGACGACCGAGACGATGAAGAGCACCAGCGACGCGGCGAACGAGAACTTCATCACCGACCACGGGTCGATCTTCTTCAGCTGCAGCCGGGCCCGGCGCGGACCACGCGAGGCAGCAGCGGCCACCGTCGCACGGACGTTCCGCACGGCCTCGCCGACCTGCGTACGGGCGGTCGCCCCACCGGCGGCACCTCCGGCCGCGGCACCACCGACGGCCGCGCCGCCCGACGGCGGCGCTGCCCATCGACGGCGCGGTCGCCTGGCCATGGCCGCCCGGCGTGGCGACACCCATGACCGACGTCCTGCCCGCCGTGGCGGACGGCGCGGACGTGCTCGCCCGGGGCGGCGCGCTGACCGGCGGCATCGCGGCCGTCGGCGAGGGCGGGGTCGACCTCGTTGCCGGCTTGGCGCTCGTCGGCGAGGGGCTACCCGTGACCGGTGCCTTCGGCGGGTTCGACGGAGCGGTCGGGGTCGACGCCGCGCGCAGCGACGAGTTCAGCGGCGGCGGCACCGGCGGAACCGTGGTGCCGGACGGCTTCGGACCCGACGACGGGCCGCCGGACGACTGCTGGCCGGACGGCGAGATCCCACCCGACGGCGGACCCACCGACGGCGGCCACCCGGACGGCTGGCCCCCGGACGACGACGGACCACCCGACGACGGCCCGCCCGACGACTGCTGGCCGGCCGACGGCGAGTTCACGACCGACGGCCGCACACCACCGGACCCACGTCCCAGGCTTCGACGTGGTCGGGGCGTCCTTCGCCGGGGGCGTGTTCTGGCCGTTGGCCGGCGGCGTGCTCGTGGACTTGCCGTCCTGCGCCGAGCCCGGTGTCTCGTCGTCGCGCACGATCGCGCGCCCGACGGCCGCCGTCCCGACGGCTGCCGTGCCCCGGGCGCCGCCCTGCGACTTGTCGTCGCCGCTGCTCTTGGCGTCGCTCATTTACTCTTCCTGTCCCTCGGGCTCGTCAGCATTGCGTGCGATCGCGACCAGGGTCACGCCGGCTGGGAGGTCCATGAGCTTAACGCCCATCGTGTTCCGGTCCCTCGTCCGGCGAACCGGCTTCACGGGGGTCCGGATCACACCGCCGTTGGAGGTGATCGCGAACAACTCATCATCGGGGGTGACCGCAAGCGCGCCGATCAAACTGCCGCGCTTAGCCACAATCTTCGCGGTGACGACGCCCTTGCCGCCACGGCCCTGGACTGGATACTCCTCGATCGGCGTCCGCTTGGCGAACCCACCGTCCGTGGCGATGAGCACCTCCAGGCCGTTGCGGACGACCTCCATCGACAGCAGCTCGTCGCTTTCCGTGAACCGCATGCCGATAACGCCCGAAGTTGCCCGGCCCATCGGTCGCAGTGCGTCATCGTCGGCGTGGAACCGGATTGCCTGCGCCCTCTTGCTCACCAGCAGCAGATCGTCGTGGCCGTTGATCAAGGCCGCGCCGACCAGCTCGTCGTCCTCGCGCAGGTTGATCGCGATGACGCCGCCCTGCCGGTTGGAGTCGAAGTCGGTGAGCTTGGTCTTCTTCACCAGCCCGTTGCGGGTGGCGAGCACCAGGTACGGCGCGACTTCGTAGTTCCGGATCTGGATGACCTGTGCGATCTTCTCGTCCGGCTGGAAAGCGAGCAGGTTCGCCACGTGCTGACCGCGGGCCGCGCGGTTCGCCTCGGGCAGCTCGTACGCCTTCGCGCGGTAGACCCGGCCCTTGTTCGTGAAGAACAGGATCCAGTTGTGGGTCGAGCCGACGAAGAAGTGGGCGACGATGTCGTCCTGCTTGAGCTGCGCGCCCTGCACGCCCTTGCCGCCGCGCCGCTGCGAGCGGTACAGGTCGACCTTGGTGCGCTTGGCGTAGCCGGTGCGCGTGATCGTGACGACCACGTCCTCCTCGGCGATGAGGTCCTCGATCGAGACGTCACCGTCGAACGGGATGATCCGGGTGCGCCGGTCGTCGCCGTGCTTGTCGACGATCTCGGTGAGCTCCTCGGCGATGATCTGCCGCTGCCGCTCCGGGCTGGCGAGGATCGCCTCCAGTTCGGCGATCTCGATCATGATCTGGTTGTACTCGTCGATGATCTTCTGGCGCTCCAGGGCGGCGAGGCGCCGGAGCTGCATGTCCAGGATCGCGGTGGCCTGGATCTCGTCGATGTCCAGCAGCCCCATGAGTCCGGAGCGAGCCGAATCGACCGTGTCCGAGGCGCGGATCAGCGCGATCACCTCGTCGAGCGCGTCGAGCGCCTTGAGGTAGCCGCGCAGGATGTGAGCGCGCTCTTCCTTCTTCCTCAGGCGGTACTTCGTGCGCCGGACGATGACCTCGACCTGGTGCTCGACGTAGAGCCGCACCGATCTGGTCGAGCCGGAGCGTGCGCGGCACGCCGTCGACGATCGCGAGCATGTTGACGCCGAACGACTGCTGCAGCTGCGTGTGCTTGTAGAGGTTGTTCAGCACGACCTTGGCGACGGCGTCGCGCTTGAGCACGATCACCAGGCGCTGACCGGTGCGACCGGACGACTCGTCACGGATGTCGGCGATGCCGGTGAGCTTGCCCTCCTTCACCAGCTCCGCGATCCGCTCGGCGAGGTTGTCGGGGTTGACCTGGTACGGCAGTTCGGTGACGACGAGCGTCTGCCGGCCGCGCCGGTCCTCCTCGACCTCCACGACGGACCGCATCATGACCGAGCCGCGGCCCGTGCGGTACGCGTCGGCGATGCCCTCGGTGCCGACGATCAGGGCGCCGGTGGGGAAGTCCGGACCCTTGATCCGCAGCATGAGCTGGGCAAGCGTCTCGTCGTCGTCAGCCTCGGGGTTGTCGAGGCACCACTTGACGCCCTCGGCGACCTCGCGCAGGTTGTGCGGCGGGATGTTCGTCGCCATGCCGACAGCGATACCGGCCGACCCGTTGACCAGCAGGTTCGGGAACCGGCTCGGCAGGATCGTCGGCTCTTGCGACCGGCCGTCGTAGTTCGGCTGGAAATCGACGGTGTCCTCGTCGATGTCCCGCAGCATCTCCATCGCTAAGTGATGGAGTCGACACTCTGTGTTGTGGCTGACGAAACCGTTCGAGATGAAGGCGTGATCGTCAGTGTCGACCCGGATCGAGTAGACGGGCTGAACACCAGCGTCTTCGACAGCGTCAACGGTGGCGTAGTAGAACCGCCCGTCCGCGACAGACTCGGCGACCTCCAGCACGTCCGGGTCGGTGATCCGCGCGGCGATCTCGTCGCGGCGCTGCTCCCAGCGGGCGATCCGATCGACGTTGTTGCGCCGCAGCCAGTCCTTCTCGGTCCACCGGGTGGCGCCGTGCGCCCGGATGAAGTCGGCGAGGAACGGCACGTGATCGTCGGAGAGCGACCGGCTGTCGGTCGGTACCTTCGCCAGCGCCTCCTCCAGCTTCGCCTGCTTTCGGCCGAGGAAACCTACACAGCTGGCAAAGATGCGGGCGTCGCGCCGGTTGGTGACGACGACCTTGATCTCACCGTTGTCGTAGCGGCACTGCTTGGCGACGACGCCGAACTCCAGCAGGAGTTGCTGCACCTCGGTGGCGAGTTGCTCACTACGGGTCGAGTACGAGATCTGGATGGTGTTGCGCGGCAGGAGCGAGCAGGAACCGTCGCCCTCGAACAGCGACTGCAGGAATGCCCGCTTCACGGCCGGCGCGGACCGCCACACGAACTCCGGCACCCGCTTGCCAGCGCTCAGGACACCAATCATCTCGCCGATGATGGATCGCCGGAACGCTGTTGTTCCCGCGCCAAACTTGTGCAGCCGCTTGCCCGTGCTTGTCGTCTCGTAGAAGACCGACCTGCCGCCACCGACCACAAGGTCGAAGGCGGCAAGCACTCGTCCGAAGTAGTCGCCATCGACGTTGGCGAACTGAACCATGCGCTCAGACACGTAGCCTTCGCTCACGATCGCGCCGGCCAAGACAGCGGCTTCGACCAGCTCCATCGCTGGGACGCCGAACTCCTGGGCGGGGATCCGCTGCATGGCGACGTGGTCGCCCGGCTGGATCTCCTCCATGCAGCTTCCACAGCAATGTGGGTACGCCAGCGAAGTTCACCAGACACAGCACCGGGTGGTTCTTGGTGCCGGTCAGCTGGTAGCCCTCGCGCGTGGTCAACTTCAGCGTCTCGTGATCGCCGGAGTGGAAGAACTTCGACGCGTGCACCGAATCGCCGTTGCGGTCGACCACCTTGAGGTCGATGTCCGTGTCCGAGTTCGGCGCCGCGTTCTCGACCACGGTGCCGATCTCCATGGTGCCATCACTCAAAGTACGAATTCGACTACTACCCGTGACACAGTAACGCATCGCGGCTGCCGGATCGTTGCCCGGAGAGCCGAAGTTGCCGTTGCCGTCGACCAGCGGGTAGCGCAGCGACCAGGGCTGGGCCATGCGCACGAGCGAGTCGTAGATCGCGGAGTCGCCGTGGGGGTGGTAGTTACCCATGACGTCACCGACGACGCGCGAGCACTTGACGTAGCCGCGCTCCGGCCGGAAGCCCGAGTCGAACATGCCGTACAGGATCTTGCGGTGCACCGGCTTGAGGCCGTCGCGGACGTCGGGGAGGGCGCGGCCGACGATCACGCTCATGGCGTAGTCGAGGTAGCTCCGCTGCATCTCCACCTCGAGCCCGATCGGCTCGATTCGATCGTGAGGTGGCGGAGTGGTGATCTCAGTCACGGGGTGGCGCTACCTTCCGGTGTGGACAGGATTGTGGACACTGTGGACATCGTCCCGGCGAAACAGTCATAGCGGTCAGACATCAAGGAAGCGGACATCCTTGGCGTTGCGCTGGATGAACGAGCGCCGCGCCTCGACGTCCTCACCCATCAGGACGCTGAACAGCTCGTCCGCGGTGGCGGCGTCGTCGAGAGTGACCTGGAGCAGGGTGCGGGTGGCCGGGTTCATCGTGGTCTCCCACAGCTCCGGGTAGTTCATCTCGCCGAGACCCTTGAATCGCTGGATGTCGTCCGGCTTCGCCTTCGGGTTCTTCTGCTGGCGCAGCGCGATCAGGCCGTCGCGCTCCCGATCGGAGAAGGCGTACTGGGCGTCGTCGCCCTTCTTGTTCCACTTCACCTTGTACAGCGGCGGCTGCGCCAGGTAGACGTAGCCCAGCTCGACCAGCGGACGCATGAACCGGAACAGCAGGGTGAGCAGGAGCGTGCGGATGTGCTGGCCGTCGACGTCGGCGTCGGCCATCAGCACGATCTTGTGGTAGCGCAGCTTCTCGATGTCGAACTCGTCGTGGATGCCGGTGCCCAGGGCGGTGATCATCGCCTGGACCTCGTTGTTCTTCAGCACCCGGTCGATCCGCGCCTTCTCGACGTTCAGGATCTTGCCGCGCAGCGGGAGGATCGCCTGGGTACGCGGGTCGCGGCCCTGCTTGGCCGAGCCGCCCGCAGAGTCACCCTCGACGACGTAGAGCTCGCACTCCTCCGGGTTCGAGGACTGGCAGTCCGACAGCTTGCCCGGCATCGAGCTGGACTCGAGCAGGTTCTTGCGGCGGGCCAGCTTGCGCGCCTGCTGGGCGGCGATCCGCGCGCGGGACGCCGCGGCGGCCTTGTTGATGACGATCTTCGCCTCGGCCGGGTTGCGGTCGAACCAGTCACCGAGCCAGTCGTTGCACGCCTTCTGCACGAACGACTTCGCCTCGGTGTTGCCGAGCTTGGTCTTGGTCTGGCCCTCGAACTGCGGGTTCGCGATCTTCACGGAGATGATCGCGGCCAGGCCCTCGCGGATGTCGTCGCCGGTGAGGTTGTCGTCGTTGCCCTTGAGCAGCTTGTTCGCCTTCGCGTACCGGTTGACGATCGACGTGAGCGAGGTGCGGAAGCCTTCGTCGTGCGTGCCGCCCTCGTGGGTGTTGATCGTGTTCGCGAAGGAGTAGATCGACTCGCCGTAGCTCTCGTTCCACTGCATCGCGACCTCGACCGCGATGCCGTCACCTTCGGCACCGAACTCGATCACCGACTTGTGCAGCGCGTTCTTGGTGGCGTTGAGGTGGCGCACGAAGTCGGCGATGCCGTCCTTGTACTGGTAGACGATCTCCTTCGGCACCTCGTCGCGCTCGTCGCGGAGGATCATCGCGAGGCCGCGGTTGAGGAACGCCATCTCCTGCATGCGGCGGGAGATCGTCTCGAAGTTGTAGGTGGTGGTCTCGAAGATCGTCGGGTCGGCCCAGAAGGTGATCGTGGAGCCGTGCTCGCTGGTCTGGCCGCGCCGCTCGAGCTTCGCCGCCGGCTTGGTCGCCACGTACGGCTGGTACCAGATGTAGCCGTCCTTCTTGATCTCCACCTCCATCCGCGTGGAGAGGGCGTTGACCACGGACGCGCCGACGCCGTGCAGACCGCCCGAAACCGCGTAGGACTTGCCGTCGAACTTTCCACCGGCGTGCAGAGTGGTGAGGATGACCTCGAGCGCCGGGCCGCTTCTCGACCGGGTGCATGTCGACCGGGATGCCGCGACCGTTGTCGGTGACCCGCACACCGCCGTCTGCGAGCAGCGTCACCGAGACGCTGTCGCAGTATCCGGCCAGCGCCTCGTCGACCGCGTTGTCGACGATCTCCTGCACCAGGTGGTGCAGGCCGCGCTCACCGGTGGAGCCGATGTACATACCCGGCCGCTTGCGTACCGCCTCCAGGCCCTCCAGGACCGTGATCGAACTCGCGCCATACGTTTCTGTCTTCTTGGCTGCCACGGAGTAGGCCTCAGCTGCTCTCTCCGCCAGGAGACGGCGGGATCGGGCACGCACGGGGAGTGAGGCGCTCGTTGAGGACCTCAGGCGCCCGCGCGCGCGGGGTGCTGGCCCAGTCTACCGACTCGTAGCGAGTAGAACGTGCATTGGCCGCGCCGAAAGCCTTATAGGCGCGTTAAGACCCCGTCCGCGAGGTCCCCCACACGGCTCGTATCCGGCCGGTTGTCGTCGCGCTGGAGAATCGGACCATCGCACAGGGTGCGCCCTCGAACCGTACAACCTTGCGAACGACCGTACCCGTCTGAGGAGTGACAGCCAGGAGGCCAGATGCGTCAATCCGACGACGACGAGTACGTGCAGTACGTGACCACACGCGGAGCGGCGCTTCGACGCAGCGCCTACCTGCTCTGCGGCGACTGGCACCGCGCCGACGACCTCGTCCAGAGTGCGATCGCCAAGCTGTACGTCCACTGGCGGAAGGCGCAGCGCGCGGACCACCTCGACGCGTACGTCCGGCGGATCCTCGTGCGGGTCTTCCTGGATGAACAGCGGCTCGGGTGGGCGCGTGTCGGCCGGTTCGCGAACGCGCCGGATCGTCCTGCCGTCGCGCAGGGTCACACGGAGGACCGGCTGGTCCTGCTGGACGCGCTCGCCCAGGTGCCGCCACGACAGCGGGCTGTGCTGGTCCTGCGGTTCTTCGAGGATCTGAGCGTCGAGCAGACCGCCGAGGTGCTGCGCTGCTCGGCCGGCACCGTCAAGAGCCAGACCTCGCACGGACTGGCGACGCTGCGGCGGCTCGTCCCCGACCTCGCCCCGAGCCTCGCGACCAGAGGGAGTCTCTGATGACCGAACAGCAGTTGGCCACGGAGCTGAAGGAACTGGTCCGCGACCCCGACGTGCCGCAGCGGCTCGACGTCGCGCGCGGCATCGCGGACGGGCGGCGCGCGCTGCGGCGCCGGCGGCTCGGTGTCAGCGTCGGCGCTGCGCTGGGCGTCTGTGCGCTGTCGCCGGCGGTGCCCTGGCGCTGTTACCGGCCGACCCGCCACCGCGCCACCGCCGACTCGCCACCGTCCTGCGGCGCCACCCGCCCCGGCGCCCCGCCCGCGTGGCACCGACGCAGTTCGACCCGCTCGTCCGATCGCTGGTCGTCGGTTACGTGCCCGACGGCCTGGGTGATCGCAAGTCTACCAGATCACGCCGGTGGGCCAGACCTCGGCGCACTGGGAGCGCGCCTACCGATCACCTCGCGCCCGCTCAAGTCGCCTGGCTGCGACCCGCACTGCCCGCCGGCGGGCCTGCGCGGCCGGATGCAGTGAGCCGAGCGACCGGGGAGGCCGGGACGCCGACCATCCGGTCGAGCGGCAGGCCCGCGCGCTGCGTCGGCACGGACTGCCGCGATCTGGTCGTTCGAGTACGCGCCGGGCGGTTGGTTCCAGGTGATCTACAACGGAGAAGGCCGGCCCAGGCGGCCGTCGCGCGGCGGGTGGCGGAGTCCGTCCGGCTCGACGGCCGCGAGCGGGTGCGGCTGCCGTTCACCGTGGCGGGCATGCCGGCGGCGCTCAAGCCGCAGGAAATCCTCGTGACGACCAGTACGTCAGGACGCCCGTGGGAGGCGCGGATCTCCTTTCGGATTACCCGGACGGTTCCACCCGCGGACACGCATCCCGCGGACGCTGTCCGTCGACGTCTACCCGGATCGCATCTCGGGAGGGCGACGGCGGCAAGATCCTGATCCCAACACCACGGTCGACGGGCATCCGGCCGCGCGGACGGTCAACGCGAGATCGGCGACCGTCTGGACGTGTTCGACGTCGACGGCATCCACTTCTCGGTCGGGCCACGCCGCCGAGCGTCGCCGCGATGCTCGGCAGCGACGGGTCCGGTCGGGTCTTACCGGCGGTCCGGCTCGTGCCCGGCTACGCGGACGCTGAGACCTGGACGGACCAGCCCGTGCGCTAGGCCTGTCCGCAGCCGAGTGGCCTCCCCGCACGCGCGGGGAGGCCACTCTTCCGTGATCAGCGCACCACGACGTCGACCACATGGTCGACGAGCGGCCCACCGGCGTTACCGGAGGTGTAGATAGCGGTGATCCGGTACTCGCGTCGTAGCCGGAGAAGTAGATCCTTCCCGGCTGGGTGACGTAGGCGTGGGCTGACATGTCGAGTCATGTGACCCCCTTCGAACCGCTCGGATCGTCCTTGAGCTGCCTGTGACGTTGACGTCGCAGACGATCCGGTGCGCTCTCACCGCTGGATTGGTCGGGAATGTCGGCGGGCTGACCACAGGCCGCCCGCGGAAGTCTGATCAACATTGATCCACAGAATCCACAGGCGCCTTGTGGATAACTATCTGGGTGCCGCAGCGGCATGTGGTCAATGTTGATCAATGTGAGGTATGAAATGCTTCGCCGATCGTGACGAGGGGAGTAATGGCAGAGCAGCAGGGTCCGCTGATACCCACCGAGCAGGCCGCGAGCCGCCTCGGTGTGAAGCCGGCGACCCTGTACGCGTACGTGAGCCGTGGCCTCCTCGCCAGCATCCGCGGTGCCGACGGCCGCACCAGCCTGTTCGACGCCGACGAGATCGACCGGCTGATCACCCGCCCCCGCCGTGGCCGCACGCCCCGCGCCGCCGCGTTCACGGTCCACACCCGGCTCACCGACATCCGCGACGGCCAGATCTACTACCGCGGCCGCAACGCCGTGGCGCTCGCGGCGGAGCACCCGTTCGAGGCGGTCGCGCGGTGGCTGTGGACGTCGACGCTCGACGGTTCGGCGTTCGCCGCGCCCCCACGCGCGGTCGAGCTGGCGCGCCAACTGGCCGAGGCACTCCCGCGACCTGCGCGGACGGTGGATCGGATGCGCACGATCGTCGCCGGCGTCGCGGCCACGGACCCGCTGCGGTCGGATCTGCGTCCTGACGCCGTCGCCGCGACCGCGTCAGCCCTGATGGCGGCGGTGGTTGACGGCCTTCCGGGCGATGCTGCCGGTGGACGGCTCGCCGACCGGCTGTGGGCGAAGCTGTCCGCGGAGGCGGGTTCGGTCGCCGCGCTGGACGCCGCCCTGGTGCTGCTCGCCGACGACGATCTCGGCGCCTCGACGCTGGCCGCCCGGGTCGCGGCGTCGACCCGTGCCCACCCGTACGCCGTGGTCACGGCTGGTCTCGCCGCCCTGGACGGACCCCGGCACGGCAGCGCGAGCGCCACGATCCACCGCGCACTGGCAGAGGCCGAGCGCGAAGGCAGCGGATCCGTCCTGGCAAGGCTGCTCACCGAGGGACGCAGCCTGCCCGGATTCGGTCACCTGCGCTATCCCGCCGGGGATCCGCGTGGCCGGGCGCTTCTCGACCAGCTGGCCGTCGCGCCACCGGACGCTTCTCGCTGGGAGCTGGTCAACGACTTCCTCGCCACCAGCGGCCGGGGCACGCCGGTGCCGCCGAACATGGACTTCGCCCTCGCCGCACTCAGCTTCACCACCGGCATGGCGGCCGACGCGGGCGAGGCCGTTCTCGCGCTGGCGCGGTTCGCTGGCTGGATCGCGCACGCTCTTGAGGAGTACGGCGAGGAGCCCGAGCGGTACCGGCCGCAGGGCGTCTACTTCGGCCCGGATCCAGGTCCGCCGCGCAGCTAGCGACGCGTTCACCTGAGGCTGTCGGCAGTACATGATCAATATTGATCCACAGAATCCACAGGCTGGCTGGGGATAACTACTGAGGTGTGGCCCGACCGGGCTTGATCAATGTTGATCAATATGCACAGGCTGGGGATAGAGGTGTGGATGAGCGGGGCAGTTCTAGCGGGTCAGCCGTAGGTGTCGCGCGGGCCTCGGCCCGGCACCGAGCGGGGACCGTGCCGCCAGCTCGGCGCGGCCGGTCCGTGCACCCGGATCTTCGTGACGACGTTGGCGCCCAGCTCCGCCTTGATCAGGCCGAGCAGCTTGCCGGTGAGCATCCGCAGCTGAGTGGCCCACGCGGTGGACTCGGCCTGCAGGGTCAGCTCGCCCTCGCGCAGGCTGACCGGGCGGCAGTGCGCGGCGACCTCATCGCCGACGAGCCGGTCCCACGAGCCGAGCACGGTGGCCTCGGCCGTGTTCTTCTCCCAACCCCGATCCTCGACCAGGCGCTGGATCATCTGTCCGAACGGTTGCGGGTCGCGGGCGTCCGGGCCCGCGCCGGAGTAGCCCCGGCGGCGGCGCTCCCCGGCGCCCTTCGCGCGTTTGCGTGTGGACGGCGTACGTCCGGCCGCGCGGGCGGCGTCCAGGGCAGCCCGCGCCAGCTCGGGGCCGCTGAGCTTCTTCTCGGGGACAGGCCCGTCAGCGGACACGACGGACCTCGCCGCCCGCGACATCGAACCGGGCACCCTGCAGGGCCTCCGGGACGTCGTGGGCGACGGCCGCCGTGACGAGGACCTGCGACGCATCACTCACGAGTTCAGCCAACCGCTCGCGGCGCTGGGTGTCCAGCTCCGCGAACACATCGTCGAGGATGAGCACCGGCTCGCCGCCGTCCGCGTTCAGCAGGTCGTAGCTGGCGAGTCGCAGGGAGAGCGCGAACGACCAGGACTCGCCGTGGCTCGCGTATCCCCTGGCGGGTAGGTCGCCGAGTTGGAGCACGAGGTCGTCGCGGTGCGGCCCGACCAGCGTGGTGCCGCGTTCGACCTCCTGGCTGCGGACCCGGGCCAGCGCGTCGAGCAGCTGGGCGGCGATCACTTCGCGGTCGGCGACCAGCTCGACCGGCGCACGCGGCTCGTCGTCGGGCGCGAGTGAGGACCGGTACGCGATGCGGGCCCGGCCCTTGCCGTTGCTCACCGCGTCGTACGCCTTCTCGACGTACGGGGTCAGCGCGGCCAGCGCCTCGACCCGGCCGGCGAGCAGCTCGGCGCCGAGAGAGGCGAGGTGGCCGTCCCAGACGTCGAGCGTGCGCAGGTCACCGGCGCCGCTGGCGGCCTTGGCCTTGCGGGCGAACGCGGACGTCTTCAGCAGGGCGTTGCGTTGCTTGAGTACGCGGTCGTAGTCGGCCCGCACGCCGGCGTACCGGGGAGAGCGGGCGACGAGCAGTTCGTCGACGAATCGACGTCGCTCGCTCGGATCCCCGCGGACCAGCGCGAGGTCCTCTGGGGCGAACAGCACGCTGCGGAGCGCGCCGAGCACCTCTCGTGGTCGCGTGACCGGGGAGCGGTTGAGCCGTGCCCGGTTCGCCTTGCCAGGCACGATCTCCAGCTCGACCAGCAGTTCCCGGGCGTCCCGCACGATCGCTGTCCGGACCACCGCACGCGTGGCGCCGGCGCGCACGAGCGGCGCGTCTGTCGCGACGCGGTGGCTGCCCAGCGTGGCGACGTAGCCGATCGCCTCGACCAGGTTGGTCTTGCCCTGGCCGTTGGGGCCGACCAGGACGGTCGGCCCCGGCTCCAGCGCGACTTCCGCAGAGGGGTAGCTGCGGAAGTCGACCAGCGAGAGGTGCCGTACGTACACGCGATCAGGTGTCGGTGGTAGGTCCGGCGCCACCTGCGCCGGCGTCGGACGCCGCCTCGGACGCCGCGGTGACGGCGTGCCCGCCGAACTGGTTCCGCAGCGCGGCGACCGCCTTCATCGCGGGCGAGTCGGCCTGGCGCGATGCGAACCGGGCGAACAGCGCAGCCGAGATCACCGGCATCGGCACGGAGTGGTTGATCGCCTCCTCGACGGTCCACCGCCCCTCGCCGGAGTCGTTGACGTACCCCTTGATCGAGTCGAGCTTGGGGTCCTCCTCCAGTGCCAGGACCAGCAGGTCGAGCAGCCAGGACCGGACCACCGTTCCCTGGGTCCAGCTCTTGAGCACACCTGGCACGTCCTCGACGACGTCGGAGGCCTGGAGCAGCTCATAGCCCTCGGCGTAGGCCTGCATCATCCCGTACTCGATGCCGTTGTGAACCATCTTGGCGAAGTGCCCGGCGCCCACCGGTCCGGCGTGGACGAAACCGCTCTCGCCGGGCGGCTTGAGGGCGTCGAAGGCGGGCTTGACCTTGACGACCGTCTCGGGGTCGCCGCCGACCATCAACGCATAGCCGTTCTGGAGACCCCAGACGCCGCCCGAGACTCCGCAGTCCAGGTAGCCGATGCCCTTGGCTGCGAGCAGCTCGGCATGGATCTTGTCGTCGGTGAAGCGCGAGTTGCCGCCCTCGACGACGACGTCGCCCGGATCGAGCAGCTCGCCCAGCGTCTCGACAGCCTGCCGCGTGGGCTGGCCGGCCGGGATCATCACCCAGACCACGCGCGGGGCCGGCAGTGCCGCAACCAGAGCCTCCAGGCTGTCAACGTCGCGCAGTTCAGGGCTACGCGCGTACCCGTAGACGGTGTGGCCGGCGTCGCGCAGCCGCTGGCGCATGTTGGCACCCATCTTGCCGAGCCCGATGAGCCCGATATCCATGACTTCTCCCTATTCGGTCGGTGTGACCGGCCCCGCTCAGTGCGAGACCCGGACCGGCATCAACACGTAGCTGTACGAGGAGGAGGTGCTGACGGCCGTGTCATCGCCCGACTTTCCGGTGAGAACTGCGGGCTTGGTCGGCGCGGTGAACGACAGCACCGCGGTGTCGGAGTCGATCGCGGAGAGGCCGTCGAGCAGGAACTGCGGATTGAAGGCGATGGTCAGCTCCTCGCCCTCGTACGCCGCGTCCATCGACTCCGACGCGCGGGCGTCGTCCGTGCTGCCGGCCTCGACGGTGAGCACGCCCTCGGCGAAGCTCAGCCGCACAGGGGTGTTCCGCTCGGCGACGAGCGACACTCGCTTGACGACCTCGGCCATGGCGGCCGCGGAGATCGTGGCCTGCGCCGCCGTGGTCTCGGGGATGATCGAGCGGACCTTCGGGAACTCGCCGTCGAGCAGGCGCGTGGTGGTGCGCCGGCCGGCGCCGGAGAACCCGATCAAGCCCTCTCCCACGCCGCCCTGGCTCAGCGCGATCGTGACCTCCTTGCCGGCCGCCATCGCCTTGGCGGTGTCCGACAGGGTCTTGGCCGGCACCAGCGCGTGCATGCTCGCGTCAGCCGTGCCCGGACGCCACGTCAGATCGCGGATCGCCAGCCGGTAGCGGTCGGTGGCGATCATGGTGAGCTTCTCGCCCTCCATGTCGATCTTGACGCCGGTGAGCACGGGCAGCGTGTCGTCCCGGCCTGCGGCGACCGCGACCTGGGCGACAGCCAGCGCGAAATCGTCGGAGTCGACCGCGCCGGCGACCGTGGGCATGTCGGGCAGCGACGGGTAGTCCTCGACGGGCATCGTCGGCAGCGTGAATCGCGCCGTGCCGCAGGTGATCTCCGCCTTGGGCCCGGCCACCTCGACCTGCACGGGCTGGTTCGGCAGCGCCCTGGTGATCTCGGCGAGGAGCCGGCCGGAGACGAGCACGCGCCCGGCCGTCTCCGCCTGCACGTCGACGCCCATCTGACTGGATACCTCGTAGTCGAAACCGGAAACCGTCAGACGGTGGTTGTCGACGTCGAGGAGGACCCCGGCGAGCACCGGGACCGGTGGGCGTGCCGGCAGGCTCTTGGCCGTCCAGGCAACCGCGTCCGCGAGCGCTTCCCGCTCGACCCGGAACTTCATTCCGTGCCTCCTGCGATGTGTGTTGGTTGAACGGGTATTCGGGGCCGGCGGGGCACTGTCCCCAACATCCCCAGCCCCTCTGGTTGTTGATTTTTCAGCCAGATAGTTCTGTTAGTCGTCGTAGTAGGCACTGTGGGTAATGTGGAGAACGCCTGTCCTGCCAGGTCACCCCGGTGAGGACCATGTGGAAGAGCTGGGGGCGAACTGGGGATTGCGCAGTGCACCCTGTCGATATCCCTGAAGCCTGTGACCTTCACATGAAGTTGTCCACCATCGTCCACAGCGTTGTCCCCAACCTGTGCACTGGTCGTGTGGAGATCGTGGGCGCCGCTCATGGGCACGCGCTCGCTCATTGCTGTGCCCGCTGCTTGATGCGGTTGGTCAGCTCCGCGATCTGGTTGTAGAGCGAGCGGCGTTCGGCCATCTGCGACCGGATCTTGCGATCGGCATGCATGACGGTGGTGTGGTCGCGGCCGCCGAACGTCTGCCCGATCTTCGGCAGCGACAGGTCGGTGAGCTCGCGGCACAGGTACATGGCGACCTGCCGCGCGTTCACCAGCACCCGCGACCGGGACGAACCGCAGAGGTCGTCGATCGTCAGGCTGAAGTACTCGGCGGTGGCGGCCATGATCGTCGCGGCGGTGATCTCCGGACCGGCGCCGTCCGGGATGAGGTCCTTGAGGACCACCTCGGCCAGGCCCATGTCGACCGGCTGCCGGTTGAGGCTCGCGAACGCCGTGACCCGGATCAGCGCGCCTTCGAGCTCGCGGATGTTCGACTGGATCTTGCTGGCGATGAACTCCAGAACCTCCGGTGGCGCGGCGAGCCGTTCCTGGGCCGCCTTCTTGCGGAGGATCGCGATACGGGTCTCGAGGTCCGGCGGCTGGATGTCGGTGAGCAGGCCCCACTCGAACCGCGTGCGCATGCGGTCCTCCAGCGTCGACAGCTGCTTCGGCGAGCGGTCGGAGGAGATGACGATCTGCTTGTTGGCGTTGTGGAGGGTGTTGAACGTGTGGAAGAACTCCTCCTGGGTCCGCTCGCGGTTCTCCAGGAACTGGATGTCGTCGACGAGCAGGATGTCGACGTCGCGGTAGCGGCGCTGGAACGCCTGGGTCTTGTCGTCACGCAGTGAGTTGATGAAGTCGTTCGTGAACTCTTCGGTGGAGACGTACCGCACGGTGCGGGCGGTGCCGATGCTCTGCGCGTAGTGGCCGATCGCGTGGAGCAGGTGGGTCTTCCCCAGCCCCGAGCCGCCGTAGACGAACAGCGGGTTGTACGCCTTGGCCGGCGCCTCGGCCACGGCCACCGCCGCGGCGTGCGCGAACCGGTTCGAGGACCCGATGACGAAGGTCTCGAACGTGTACTTGGGGTTGAGCCGGGCCGGTTCTCCGGGAGGGCGCGTGATGCGGTGGTCGTCGCGGCCGGTGCCCCGCGTGGGCAGCTCCCCCACCCGACCGACGGCCATCGGGTCGACCTGTGGGGCGCCGGTGAGCTCGTCTGAGAACGAGGTCGGTCGGTACTGCCGGGAGTCGCGACAGGTCGCGGAAACCGGGGAACGGCTCGGGCTGGTGCTCCGCCGGCGGATCCGGAGGACGCGGGTACGGGTCGATCGCGCTGCCGGACGGCGAGGTGGAGCGGTAGGGCTCGCTGTACTCGCCGTACTCGGGCTGGGTGTACTGCGGCGGCTCGGTGTACTGGGAACCGTCGGTGTACTGAGGCGTGTCGGCAGGCGGGCGCTGAGCCGGCCGTTCCTCGGCGTCCCCAGGCCGGACGGTGACCGCCACGGTGACCGGGCGGCCGAGCTGGCGCGCGATGGCTTCGGTGATCACCGGGCGCAGCCGGCTCTCGAACGCGTCCTTGGCGAACTGGTTGGGAGCGGCGAGCAGCGCCGTGTCCTCCACCAGGGCGAGCGGTCGGGTCAATCGCATCCACGCCCGCTGTTGCGGGCTGAGGGCGTCATCGGCGAGGCTTTCGGTCGCCGCCGCCCAGATCACGTCAAGGTCGACGTTATCCTCGGCCACGTTCGTCCCCTCCCGCATTCCTGCCCGGGGCACCGGTTCCGGCGCCCCGCACTCACTGTCCACACGGCTTTCCACACCCTGTGTACGCAGCAGATCGCATCGGAGTGATCCGCCGCAGCGCTGTGCCCCCCAGGCCTCGGTGTGCCGCCGAACAGTCAAACCACGGGTCCCAGGGTACGGACCGCAGCCGGGGTCGGTTGCCTGCGACACCTCCGTGGAGAAAGCTCCGGAGAACGGGCACGCTAACAGCGTCGGAGGAGACCGAACAAGAAGTTGTCCACAGGCTGGCGGACGCGCTGCGACGCGCCGTTTGACCCTCTGGCGGGCCGGGACGTACCCTGATACGGCCTATGGCCGCGTCCGGGCTTCGTCCCGGCGGTGACGCGCGCCCAGTTCTGAGCGGCGAGTTGGTCCTCCAGCGGGGAGGGCGTATCTCGCTGCGCCATATTCGTATCGGAGACGTTGACGTGAGCAAGCGCACCTTCCAGCCGAACAACCGCCGCCGCGCCAAGACGCACGGCTTTCGGCTGCGCATGCGGACCCGTGCTGGTCGCGCGATCCTCGCGGCACGTCGCCTCAAGGGTCGCCGTACCCTTTCCGCCTGATCTCGTAGGCGACGTCGTGCTGCCGGCGAACGCGCGGCTGCGTCGCCGCGAGGAGTTCACCCAGACCGTCCGCGGTGGGCAGCGCGCCGGCCGCGGCGGACTTGTGGTGCACCTGGACGTCAGCAACGCCGCTCCGGAAGCCGGCCCGACCCGGGCCGGCTTCGTCGTGTCCAAGGCGGTCGGCAACTCGGTCACCCGCAACCTCGTCGTGCGGCGGCTGCGCCACCTCGTCCGTGACCGGATCGAGACGCTGCCCGCCGGAAGCCGCCTCGTCGTGCGGGCACTCCCGAGCGCCGCCGAGCGTTCCTCTGAGGTGCTGGGCCGCGACCTCGACGACGCGCTGCGGCGGCTGCGGTCGCGCGCCGGCCTCGTCTGATGGCCGCCCTCGATGCTTCTGTCCGCGCGGTGAGCCGCGCGCTGGCGTCGGTGCTCGCCGCGCCGATCCACGCCTACCGCCGTTGGCTGAGCCCCGCGCTCCCGGCGCGATGCCGGTTCGCGCCCAGTTGCAGCGCCTACGCGCTGGACGCCTTGAGGATCCACGGTCCCGTCATCGGGTTGATCCTCGGTGTCTGGCGGGTACTCCGTTGCCATCCGTTCCACCCCGGCGGTTACGACCCGGTGCCCGAGCGGCCCGTGTTGTGGCGTCGTAACCGACCGAACACCCTCTCGTCTGGAGCCTCTCGGTGGACTTCAACCTGAACTGGATCTATATCGGGCTGTCGAAGGTACTGCTCTGGTGGCACAGCGCGTGGCAGTCGCTGTTCGGGCCGGAGTCGTACTTCGCCTGGGTGCTGGCGATCGTCTTCCTGGTCATCACGCTGCGGGTGATCCTCTTCCCGGTCTTTGTGAAGCAGATCAAGTCGCAACGTGCCATGCAGGCCCTTCAGCCGCAGATGAAGGCGCTGCAGGAGAAGCACAAGAACGACAAGGAGACCCTCCAGAAGGAGATGGTCGAGCTCTACCGGCGGGAGAAGGCCAACCCGCTGATGGGTTGCCTGCCGCTGTTCATCCAGGCACCGGTGTTCTTCGGGCTGTTCCACGTGCTGCGCCTCATCGACCCGACGTCGGAGAAGGCGTTGACGGCGATGACGACCGAGTACTTCTGGACGGAGGCGCAGTTCCACAGCGCGGCCGCCGCGAAGCTGTTCGGCGCGCCGCTCGCGGCGGCGTTCATGTCGGACGACGCCAAGCTCGCCGCGATGAACGCGGAGCGGCTCAACGTCCAGATCGTGGCCGCGATCCTCGTGCTGACGATGGTGGCCACGACCTACATCACGCAGAAGCAGATCATCTCGCGCGGACCGAAGACCACCGATCCCCAACAGCAGATGATCCAGAAGTTCATGCTGTACGTGCTGCCGGCCTCGCTGCTGGTCTCCGGTGCGCTGTTCCCCATCGGCGTGGTCATCTACTGGGTGACGAACAACTTCATCTCGATGGGCCAGCAGTTCTGGGTGCTCAAGAAGATGCCGCCGCCGAACGTGGGCGCCAAGGACGCGGCGAAGGAGATCTCACCCGAGGTCGCCAAGGCCCTCGCGCCCAAGCCGGGTGTGAAGCCGGTCAACCCGAAGAAGGGCCCCAAGGCCAAGCCGGAGACGACTCCCGAGCCCACCGACGCGGGCTCGACCGACAGCGCGGCAACCGACGGCGCGGCAACCGACGGCGCGGCGCCCGACGCCAAGCCCGCCGCCCCCGGGGTGAACGGCCGCGCAGGCGAGCCGACCGGCTCTGGCAGCGGCACCTCCCGCCGACCGCAGGACACCCGGAACCGCAAACGCAAGGGCGGCCGGCGCTAACCCTCGACCTTTACCGGTCGTGCCGGTGTTGGCACGACCCAGATAGACCGGAGCGACACATGAGTGAGACGACAACCACGAGCGACGAGCCGGTCGAGGAGCCGGTTGCGTCGTCCACCGATCTGCTGGTCCGCGAGGGCGACATCGCGGGCGACTACATCGAGCGGCTGCTCGACATCGTCGACTACGACGGCGACATCGACCTGGACGTCGAGGGCGACCGTGCGATCGTCGCCGTCGTCGGCAAGGGGTTGAACGCGCTCGTCGGCCCGAACGGTGCCACGCTCGACGCGCTCCAGGAGCTGACCCGGCTCGCGGTCGTGCAGCAGACGGGAGTCCGCAGCCGGCTGATGCTCGATGTCGGCGGCTACCGCGCGCAGCGTCGCGCCGAGCTGGTGGCGGTCGCGAAGAACGCGGCCGAGCAGGTCCGGTCGATCGGCGACGCGGTCTCGCTGGACCCGATGAACCCGTTCGAGCGCAAAGTCGTTCACGACGCGATCGCCGCTATCGACGGCGTGGTCAGCGAGTCGGAAGGCGAGGAGCCGAACCGGTTCGTCGTCGTCCGGCCGGCCGAGTGACGCCCGGGACGCCGCAGCAGCCCCCAAGCCCCGCCGGTCCGCCGGCGGGGCTTGCTGCTGTCTCGGCCTCGGTGTTCGGGGATCGGCTTCCGCTGGCGGTGCGGTACGCGGAGCTGCTCGGTACGGACGGGGTGGTGCGAGGGCTGATCGGTCCACGCGAAGTGCCGCGGCTGTGGGACAGGCACCTGCTCAACTGTGCGGTGCTCGCCGAACTGCTGCCCGACGGTTCGACCGTGATCGACGTCGGCAGCGGCGCCGGGCTGCCTGGGATCGTGCTCGGTATCGCCCGGCGCGACCTTCAGATCACACTTCTGGAGCCATTGGCTCGTAGGGTGACATTCCTGGATGAAGTGGTCGCCGGGCTGGACCTGACCGGTGTGACCGTCGTCCGTGGGCGGGCCGAGGAATCGGTCGGGAAGCTGTCGGCATCGATCGTGACTGCGCGAGCGGTTGCGCCGCTAGACCGGCTCGCGCGGTGGTGCCTCCCCCTGGTCGAACCAGGAGGGCGGCTCCTCGCGATGAAGGGATCGACAGCGGCCGGCGAAATTTCGGAGCATGGCCCGGCGATTCGCCGGGCAGGGGGCGGGCCGGCTCGTATCGTCGAATGCGGCAAGGGGGTGGTCGACCCTCCGACGACCGTGGTGGAAGTGCCATTCGTGGGTACTCCGGCCGGGGGCGGTGGTCGACAGAAGGGGCAGCGCAAGAGATGACCGGGGCAGTGCCGGCGATGGGGCGCCCGAGTCAGCTCGGGTGGCCACAGAGCGACGGCCGGACTGCCCGAAGCATTGCCAGGCCCGCAGTCGACCTGCCGGTGCTGGGAAAGACAGGAATACCCACCTTCAGCGACAGTGACGCCGGCCGGCCGAGTCCTCGGATGGGCGGGTCGCGTGTCGGCGGCGCGCTGCTGGGAGGTGCTCGGCTCGGGGGAGCTGGGGCCGCTGGCTTGTCTGGTGGTGGTGCAGGCTGGCTGGGGCTGGGGCTGACTGGCTGGGGCTGGGGCTGGTGGGGCTGGGCGGGGCTGGCGGGCGGGCGAGGGGCGGTGCGTGTCCCGGCGGTGCGTGGCTCGCGGGGGCGGCCGCTCTTGTTGGACGATGCCGGAGTCCGGGCGGATGTCGGCCTGCCGGACAGGGGACAGCCCACCGGGGAGCCGACTGCTGTGCCGGACGCGGGCGTGGAGCGGGGCGGAGTGCCGAGCGCTGGCGCGGGGCCGGAACTGCCCGGCGGTGGGCCAGGAGCGCCGGGGGGCGATGACGGAGCCGGATTCGCGGAGCCGTCCTCGGGTTGGATGGCGGGGTCTGAGGCACGCACCGTCGTGGGGTCGGCGGCTGGTGTGGAGAGCGAAGCGGCGGGGGAACGTCGGCTCTCACAGATGGAGCCGGGGACCGGTTCAGTCGCCGAGGAACATGCGGGCTGGGACGCAGGGCGGGAGCCGGGGTGGGGGGCGCCGTCAGTCGGCGGAGCAACGGGTCGGCTCGAACTCCGCACCGCAGACGGCCGCAGCGGTAGACCGAGACGGGGCGCCGGAGCTGGATCGGGATCGGCAGTCAGCGGCGGAGCAAGGGGCCGGCTCGGACGCCGAGGCCGCGGACGGTTGCAGCGGTAGACCGGGACGCGGCCCCCGATGAGGCGTCACCGGCGGGGCAACGGGTCGGCTCGGAGCGCCAGCCTGCCGAGCGGGAGCGCCGACTGGACCGGGGGCCGGCTGCCGTGATCGACAGGCTGCGCCCGGGGACGCGTCGAGTGGGCTCGGACGACGGGCGTCTCGCGGACAGCCGCACCGGTAGATCGGCGGCCACGGCCCCGGAGCTGGATCTCGGGGGCTGCGGCTGTCCGGGATCGACAGACTGCCCCCGGGAGATCGCGTCGCGGATGGGCTCAGCCGTGGAGACGTCGGCGGGCTCACAGACCGCGCCGCGCGGTCCGGCAGCGGAGGCGCTCCCATCGGCTTCCCGCGACGGCGGTCGACGAACTGCAGAGCCTGCCAGCGTCTCGGCGGCGTACCGGAGCGGCCACCCTCGTCTCGATCTCCCCCTCGATCAGCGGACGGCGGATGCGCTGCGCGCTGTGTCCTCCGGAGGAGATCCTGGACCTCCCGGCGCGTGTCCCCGGTCAGTCGGTGGCCGAATGTCTGGACGCAGCCCAACCCGACCCGGGGCCGGCTGGCGGCGGCGACCCGATCGTGAGGGAGGCGGTCGTCGGATTCGCCGACCCTCGTCGCCCGGCCTCCGATGGGACCTGGAGACCGACCCTTCGTGGAAGTGGATCCGGGAGCGACCAAGTCGGACCGTCTGCGACCCAGGCCCCGAGTCGTGCCGGTGCGCGACGCCGGGCGAGCTCGCCGGGCTGGCCCCCGAGCGATGTGATGCGCTCGCGGATCATGTTGACCGACTGGGTGGCTCCTCGAACTCGCTCCACCGGGAGTGACGTGACGATAGCCACCACGGATCCGGCATCAGAAGTTGGCCGGATCGTTGGGTCGACGGGCGTCGTACCGGTACCTTCGAGGAGCACCGATCGAGTGGCCTCCGGAGGCGCTTCTTCCCGGCGCCGAGCGCTCGATCGAGCTTCCATCCCCCAGGCCGAGGTGGTTAACGCGTCGTCACGCGTACCGCCGAGTTCCGACCAGGTCGAGGAGATCGACGTGATCGACCCCGCGCAGCTCCCGCCCGAACCAGAGGGAGCCGCCGACGAGAGTCATCGGCGCATCCGCGAGATGCTCGACAACGCCACCGTTTCACGTGAAACGCCAAGCAGTTATCGCGGGGCGCCAGCCGTCCCCGATGTTTCACGTGAAACAGATCCACTCACGGGGGCGATCGACTCGCGCGATCCTGTTTCACGTGAAACAGATGACGACCTTCTGATCGCTGCGGAAGCGAAGCGGGCGGTTGCCGTACTTAACCCGTCCGGCACCCAGCTCCCCCGCCCACCGCACCGCCGGGTCATCTGCGTTGCGAACCAGAAGGGCGGGGTCGGCAAGACCACCTCGACGGTGAATATCGCCGTCGCGCTCGCCCTGCATGGCAGCAGGGTGCTCGTCGTCGACCTCGATCCTCAGGGCAACGCATCGACCGGGCTCAGCGTGGACCACCACTCGGGCGTACCGAGCGCCTACGACGTTCTCGTCGAAGGGATGGACATCGCCGAGGCGGCCGTCCAAGTCGAGGGCGTGCCCAACCTGTTCTGCGTGCCGGCCACGATCGACCTCGCTGGCGCCGAGATCGAACTCGTCTCCGTGGTGGCGCGGGAGTCGCGGCTCCGGCGGGCGATCGACGCGTACCAGGGACACCTCGACTACGTCTTCGTGGACTGCCCGCCATCCCTGGGACTGCTCACGGTGAACGCGCTTGTTGCGGCGCGGGAAGTGCTGATCCCGATCCAGTGCGAGTACTACGCGCTGGAGGGACTGGGCCAGCTGCTCCGGAACGTGGATCTCGTCAGGGCGCACCTCAACAACGAGGTGCGGGTCTCAACAATTCTGCTGACGATGTACGACGGTCGCACCAAGCTCGCGGACCAGGTTGCTGCCGAGGTCCGCGGTCACTTCCCGGACCAGGTGCTCAACTCGGTCATCCCCCGGAGCGTTCGTGTGTCCGAGGCACCTGGATATGGTCAGTCAGTCATCACGTACGACCCGGGGTCGCGCGGATCGACGAGTTACCTCGAGGCTGCCAAGGAGATCGCAGCCCGCGGTGCGAATGGAGGAGTGGCAGCATCATGAAGAACCGGCGCGGTGGACTAGGACGCGGCCTCGGGGCACTGATCCCGACCGGCCCGGTTCCAACCGAGACCGGCACGGCGGGCGCCACGCTCACCGCGCCGCCCGGTGGTGATGTTGCCCCTGCCGATCGGCTCGCGTCGGCGCTCGATCCCGTCAGCCACATATCCGCTCCTGAGGACGACGGTCCCGAGTTGGCGCCGGTGCCCGGAGCGAAGTTCCGCGAGCTGCCGGTCGACGCGATCGTGCCGAACCCTAAGCAGCCGCGTACGGTCTTCGACGAGGAGGCGATGGAGGAGCTGAAGTCGTCCATAGACCTCGTCGGCATGCTGCAGCCCATCGTCGTCCGCGAGATCGGCCCTGGCGCGTACGAGCTGATCATGGGTGAGCGCCGCTGGCGCGCCAGCCAGGCGATCGGGCGTGACACGATCCCGGCCATCATCCGGGACACCTCTGACGACGCGATGCTCCGCGACGCGCTGCTAGAGAACATCCACCGGTCGAACCTCAACCCGCTCGAAGAGGCCGCCGCCTACCAGCAACTGCTGGCCGAGTTCGGCGTCACGCAGGAAGAGCTGGCCCAGCGCATCGGACGGAGCCGTCCGCAGATCTCGAACACGATCCGCCTGCTGAACCTGCCGCCGGTGGTGCAGCGCCGGGTCGCCGCGGGCATCCTCTCCGCCGGGCACGCCCGCGCGCTGCTCGCACTCGGCAGCGTCGAGGCGCAGGAAGAACTCGCCACGCGGATCGTCGCCGAAGGGCTCTCCGTCCGGGCGACCGAGGAGATCGTCGCGCTGGCGGGATCCGACGCGCCCGCTAAGAAGGCCGCCGTGCGCCGCTCCAAGCCGCGTTCGCCCGGCCTCGAGGATCTCGCCGACCGCCTCTCGGACCGGTTCGACACGCGAGTCAAGGTCGATCTCGGACGCCGCAAGGGGCGGATCACGATCGAGTTCGGTTCCGTCGCCGACTTGGAGCGGATCGCCGAAGCCATGGGCGTGCACATCCGGGTGGAGAAGCAGTGACCGCAGGCGGCCATACCGAGTTCGACACGCAAGCCCGATCCGCCGACGCGGTCGTCCTCGTCGATCCACCACTGACGCCGGCTCTGCGGGACCGCCTGGTCGACATGTGGGTCCGGGTCACGAACGCCGGCGGTGCGGTCGGGTTCGTCCCGCCGGTCAGTGAGGCCGATGTGCTGCCGACGGCCGAGCGGTCGTTCGTCAGGGTCGCCGCGCGAGAGGACACGCTCGTCTGCCTCGCCGTGCCGGAGCAGGCGTCGCCGCACAATGGTGCCTCGACCGGCGGTACGCCGGACGGGCGACGTCAAGCGCCTGGCGGATATCGCGTCATCGCCTGGCTGCTGCTCGCCGAGAGCGAGAGCCATCTGCGCCGGCACTGGCGCACTGTGTACCGGGTGCAGGTCGATCCGGACTGGCAGGGTGGCGGTCTCGGCCGGCGGTTGATGGCAGAGGCTGCGGTCGTCGCGCGCGATCGACTTGGTCTCGACGCCCTCACGTTGATGACTCGCGGCGGCACAGGCGCGGAGGAGTTTTACCTCCGGTGCGGGTACCGCGAGGTTGGCCGGATCCCCGGTGCGATCCGCGTACGCCCCGGCGACGATCGGGACGAGGTCCATTTCTGGCTCGACCTCGTACCCGACGCGTAAAGAATCGCGCGCCGTCGCCGAGCCGAGGGGGACATTATCAAGCCCATCACCGCAAATGCCGGTACCCTGCACCTAGGGGCAAATTCTGCCCAGATTTATCCCGTTATGCCCTATCCGAGCTCGACCACGTTACCGACCTAGCCAGCACGGCCCGACGGGATCAACCCAACCGGACCCGCCTCGTCCGGCTCGATCCGGCTCGACTCCGCCAACCAAGCCCAACCCGCGCGGCTGGCTTCCGTCCGGCACGGCCCCGCTCACTCCGGCACAACCCAACCCGACCGCGCGCGGTCCCGCTCTCGGTCGGCCCCTGCCCGGCTCGGCAGAGTGCGGTCGGCCTGCCCGGCCGGGCGGAGCATGGTCGGCCCTTCGGGGCCGGGCGGCGCGTGGCACTGCCCGGCTCAGCCCGACCGTGCGGGCGGCGGGCGGGGCTTCGTCCGTCGAGCGACTTGGTCCGGACTGACTCAGACTGCCCCCAGGCTCAGACCGATCCGAATCGGCGCGGTCCGGTCCTGTTCGGCTCCGCCGGTTCGGCGCGACCCAATCGAGCGGGCAGCCCGGTTCGGCGCGACCCAATCGAGCGGGCAGCCCGGTTCGGCGCGACCCAATCGAGCGGGCAGCCCGGTTCGGCGCGACCCAATCGAGCGGGCAGCCCGGTTCGGCGCGACCCAATCGAGCGGGCAGCCCGGTTCGGCGCGACCCAATCGAGCGGGCAGCCCGGTTCGGCGCGACCCAATCGAGCGGGCAGCCCGGTTCGGCGCGACCCAATCGAGCGGGCAGCCCGGTTCGGCGCGACCCAATCGAGCGGGCAGCCCGGTTCGGCGCGACCCAATCGAGCGAGCCAGCCCGCTTCGCGCGGCCAGGCTCTACCCGACCGGCCGGGCTACGTCCATCGCTTGACCCGGCCGGCACCGCGTTGCTGAGCCCGCCCCAAGGGGAAGATCCCGATCGGTCAACCCGAGCGCCCGGACCCAAGCCCGGGAGCACCACCCACGAACGATGAGCGACCGGTCAGGCCGAGCGCCCGAACCAAAGCCCGGGAGCCCGCCCCACGCGGAAGAGCAAGACCGCCAATCGAGGACCACGGGCCTCAATGCCGGGAGCCCGTCTCAGAACGAACAGCGACCCGTCAGACCGAGTGCGCCGCCGACCGAGAGGCCGACCCGCTGCGGTTGATCGCGAGGTCGATCAGATCGCGAAGCAGGATCCCGAGATCGAGCCCGGCCGCGTGAACCGCCATCGGCAGAAGGCTGGTCTCGGTCATCCCGGGGGACACGTTCACCTCGAGCACGTGCACGCCACCGTCGCGGGTGACAAGCAGGTCCACGCGGGACAGGTCACCGAGCCCGAGGGCCCGGTGCGCGGCGACAGCGATCGCACCAACCTGCTGCGCAACTGCGGGCGCCAGCCGGGCCGGTGCGTGCCAGGTCGTGGTGCCGGCGGTGTACCGGGCCGCGTAGTCGTAGACGCCGTCGACCGGCACGATCTCGACGGCGGGCAGCGCGGACGGTCCGCTGCCGGTGTCGACGACCGTCACCGCGACGTCGGTGCCCTCGACGAACCGTTCGATCAGGGCGGTGTCGCCGTACCCGAAGCAGCCGACCATCGCGGCGGGCAGATCCTCCGGCGTGTAGACGGCGTGGGCGCCGAGGCCCGACCCACCCTGCGCCGGCTTGACCATCAGCGGCAGCCCGAGCCGGTCGATGATGCGGTCGAGCACCTGCTGCGCGCCGAGTTCGCGGAACGTCTCGTGCGGGAGCGCCACCCAGTCGGGCGTGGGGATCCCGGCCTCGCGCAGCTCCGCCTTGGCGGACGGCTTGTCCCATGCGACCCGGCTGGCCTGCGCGCTCGGCCCGACGTACGGAACGCCGACGAGGTCGAGCACGCCGCGCAGCGCACCGTCCTCGCCGATCGCCCCGTGCAGCGCGATCACCACCGCGTCGGGTCGGTCGACGTCGAGTGCCGCGAGCAGCCCTGAATCGGCGTCGCGCGTGGTCGCTTCGACGCCGGCACGGCGGAGCGCGTCAACCACGCGGCGTCCGGACTTCAGCGACACGTCCCGCTCGTACGAGAGGCCGCCGGCCAGCACCAGTACACGCCGGCTCATGCCCGGCCCCCATTCACGTGAACAACCGCACGGCTCATGTCAGCTCGGGCCCGGGCGTCTCCAGGCCGCGGCGTCGAGCATCCATAGTGGACGAGCTGGTGCCGAACACCTGCCGTAGCTCAGTCTCCTCGCTCAGCACCGCAGCGAGCCGGCGAATGCCCTCGCGGATTCGGGCCGGCTCCGGGTAGCAGTAGGACAGTCGCAGCTCGCGCTGGCCGCTACCGTCCGAGTAGAACCCCACGCCTGGGACGTACGCCACCTTGTGGGTGAGCGCCCGCGGGATCATCGCCTTGCTGTCGATGCCGGGCGGCAGCGTCATCCAGACGTAGAACCCGCCGCGCGGGTGGGTCCAGGTGACACCGGGCGGCATCATCGTCGTGAGCGCGTCGAGTGTGGCGTCGCGCCGCTCGCGGTACAGCTCGCGGAAGACCTTCACCTGGTCGCGCCAGGGGTGGTGCTCCAGGTACTCGGTGACGACAGTCTGGGTGAACAGCGACGGGCTCAGCAGCTGCGCCTCGTTCACCAGCACCAGCTTCTCGCGGACGGCGTGCGGCGCCAGCACCCAGCCGATGCGCAGCCCGGCGGCGAACGTCTTCGAGAAGGAGCCGAGGTAGATCACGCGCTCCTGCGAGCGAGCGCGCAGGGCACGCCCCGGAGCGTCCTCGAAGCCGAGCAGGCCGTACGGGTTGTCCTCGATGACGAGCAGGTCGTGCTCGCTCGGCGATGTCGATGATCTCGTCGCGGCGGGATTCGGTGAGCGTGACGCCGGCCGGGTTCTGGAAGTTCGGCACGGTGTAGAGGAACTTGGCCCGGCGACCCTCGGCACGGAGCCGTTCGAGCGCCGCGCGCAGCGCCTCGGGCTGGAGTCCGTCGGCGTCCATCGCAACGTGGACCACGTCGGCCTGGGCGGCGGCGAACGTGCCGAGCGCGCCCACGTAGGTCGGCGCCTCGGCGAGCACGACGTCGCCCGGGTCGAGGAAGATCCGGGCGATCAGGTCGAGCCCCTGCTGCGAGCCGACGGTCACGACGATGTCGTCGGCGGACGCGTCGATGTCCTCCGAGGGCCATCACCTCGCAGATCAGCTCGCGCAGCCGCGGGTCGCCCTGGCCGAAGCCGTACTGGAGCGCGACTGCGCCCTGTTCGCGGATCGCCTTGGCGGTGAGCTCGGCGATCGCGTCGAGCGGGAGCGCGGCGACGTACGGCATGCCGCCGGCCAGCGACACGACCTCGGGCCGGCTGGCCACGGCGAACAGTGCGCGGATCTCGGAGGCCGCCATCCCGCGCATGCGTTGGGCATACCGATCGGTGTAGTCGTCCAGGGTCGTGCCGGTCATGGGCTCACCTCGCAAGTCGTCGCACGAGCATACCGAGTGTGGTCGAGGCCCCTTCCGCACCGATCGAGTTGCTCATACCATGAGAAGGTTAAATTCTGGCCAATGGGGAGTCGCCCGGTGCCGCGTGTCGCCACGTTTACCGATCGAGTCATTGCCGTCAGCGGAGCCTGCCCGCAGTGCGAGGTGCGCCTGTAATGTCCCGACGCCTGGTCAACCTGACCCTCGACACGCTCGAAGACCTCCCGGCCGTGCCGCAAGTGCGTCTTCTGGGAGCTCGATCCCGTCGCCCGCCGAGCGCGCCTGCGCAGCCGGCTGTCCCGACCTGGAGAAGGAAGCCTGGGTCTCCGCGACGCTGCTCGAGTGGGGCTCCTGCGGCAAGCTGGCCTACGTCGACGGCATGCCCGCCGGGTTCGTCATGTTCGCGCCGCCGGCCTACGTGCCGCGGTCGATGGCGTTCCCGACGTGCCCGGTCAGCGCCGACGCGGCGCTGCTGATGACGGCGCACGTGGTCGCCGCGTTCGCCGGCGGCGGGCTCGGCCGGATGCTGGTCCAGGGCGTCGCCCGCGACCTCACCAAGCGCGGGCATCAAGGCGATCGAGGCGTTCGGCGACGCGCAGTTCGGCGAGTCGCACGCAACTGCGTCGCCCCGGCCGACTTCTTCCTGTCGGTCGGCTTCAAGACGGTGCGGCCCGCACCCGCGCTACCCGCGGCTGCGGCTGGAGCTGCGCACCGCGCTGTCCTGGAAGTCCGACGTCGAGTACGCGCTGGAGAAGCTGCTCGGCTCGATGAGCCCGCGAGACGCTGCTCGCGCCCGGTGCGCCCGGCCACCGCCGACCTCGACCTGACTCGAGACTGGCAGGCTGACGCCTGTCGACTCAGCGCCACCGCAGCTGCCGACGACGTCGATCAGAGTGCCGGTCGGCACGTCGGCGTCCACCGGGAAGTACATCCGCTGCACCGCGGCCAGGATCGCCTCGACGACCGTGCTCGCGGAACGCCGGGTCGACAATCGCTGCCCGGTCGACCGGCGAGGTCAGGTAGCCGACCTCGACCCGCACGGCGGGCATCCGGGTCAGCCGCAGCAGCTCCCAGGTCTTGGCGTGGGTCCGGCAGTCGTGCAGGCCGGTGCGCGCCACGATCTCGCGCTGCACCAGCCCGGCCAGCCGCTCGCCCACAGTCGACGTCATGCCGGTCCCGGTGCCGTAGTGGTACGTGGCCACGCCCTGCGCCTGCGGGTTGTGGTGGCCGTCGAGGTGCAGCGGATCAGCAGGTCGGCGCCGAGGCGTTGGCGAGCTCCGCCCGCTCGGCGTTGGCTGGCGTCGGTGTCCGGACCGCGGGTCAGGTGCACCGCATGCCGGCCGCCGCGAGCCGGCCCTCCAGCCGGGCCGCGAGGTCGAACGCCGAGGTCGGCCTCGGTCCAGCGCAGTCGGCCGTCGCGGACGACCAAGCCCGGGTCGGCGCCGCCGTGGCCCGGGTCGATCACGATGCGCTTGCCGACCAGGTTCGGCCCGGCGTGGCAGATCGTCGCCGCCTCGCGCAGCCATCTGCGGGCGGCCGCCGACGACCTTGCGGCCGAGCCGGCGCAGCGCGTGCATGGTCTGCGGGCCGCAGGTGCCGTCCGGATGAGGCCGCACCTCGCGCTGGAACGGCGCGCACCGCCCGCGCGGTGCGCGGACCGTAGATGCCGTCGGCGCGGCCGACGTCGTAGCCCATCTCCAGCAGCCGCTCCTGCAGGGCATGGACGTCGTCGCCGACCAGCGGCTCGGGCACCGAGCGGGTCAGGACGCGGTCGCCGAGCCGCCAGCGGGACGCGTCGAGCGCCCGCCAGGTCTCGTCGCCGACGATGCCGTCGACGGTGAGGCCGCGGCTCTGCTGGAACGCCCGCACCGCGAGTTCGCACGCGGCGTCGAACAGGACGTTGTCGGGGTCTCCGGGGCCGCGTGACGGCCCTCGCGAGCAGACCCAGCATGACCAGGATCGCCCGGATCTCGGCGACGGCCGGGCCGGTGTCTCCACGCCGGATGAGCTGCACGCGCCGGTCGCTCCTTCCGAGCCGATCCGGGAGTCGCTGTGCTACCCGAACCTAGTCGACTCCAACAGTGTCGCGCCCAGCCACAAGTACGGCCCTGCGACACGCACCGGCCGGGTCCGTCGAGGACCCGGCCGGTCACGATTGCATATCAGGGTACGCCCGCCAAATCGGAGCGCACTGAACGCCCCAGCGGGTTGGCGTCGTTACAGAGCGCTGCTCGATCATCGCGACGATCTTGCCCTTCGGCTTGGCGCCGAGCACCGACTGCACCGGCTCGCCGCCCTTGAAGATGGTCAGGGTCGGCACCGACATGACCCGGTAGGCACGCGCCGTCTCCGGGTTCTCGTCGATGTTCAGCTTGACGATCTGGACCTTGTCGCCCATCTCGCTTGGCGATCTCGTCCAGCAGCGGGCGCGACCTTGCGGCACGGCGCGCACCACTCGGCCCAGAAGTCGACCAGCACCGGCTTGTCGGACTGCAGCACGTCGACGGTCAAGGTGGCGTCGGTGACGGCCTTGGTGTTGCTCCCACGTTGGATCTCCTCAGTTGCTCTCGTACGTGGCGGGTGTCAGGTGGGGTCGACGGGGAGGTCGATGATGTACCGCTCGGCGTCCAGCGCCGCGGCACAGCCGGTGCCGGCGGCGGTGATCGCCTGGCGGTAGGTGTGGTCGACCAGGTCACCGGCGGCGAACACGCCGGGCAGGTTGGTGCGGGTGCTGGGCGCGTCGACCAGCACGTAGCCCTCGCTCGTCCAGCTCGATCTGGCCCCTGAACAGCTCGCTGCGCGGGTCGTGGCCGATCGCGACGAACACGCCGGTGACGTCGAGCGCCTTGCTCCTCGCCGGTGACGGTGTCCGTCAGCCGGACGCCGGCGACCTTGCCGTCGGCGCCGAGGACCTCGGTGACCACCGTGTTCCACTCGACCTTGATCTTCTCGTTCGCGAGCGCGCGGTCGGCCATGATCTTGCTGGCCCGGAACTCGTCGCGGCGGTGGATGATCGTGACGCTCTCGGCGAACCGGGTGAGGAAGGTGGCCTCCTCCATCGCCGAGTCGCCGCCGCCGACCACGACGATGTGCTGGCCGCGGAAGAAGAACCCGTCACAGGTGGCACAGGACGACACGCCGTGACCGAGCAGCTCCTGCTCACCCGGCACGCCGAGCGGGCGCCACGCCGAGCCGGTGGCCAGGATGACGGCCTTCGCCCGGTACTCCGTGTCGCCGACGCACACGATCTTGATCGTCGTCGGTGAGGTCGACCTCGGTGACGTCGTCGGTGATGAACTCGGCGCCGAACCGCTCGGCCTGCTTGCGCATGTTGTCCATCAGGTCGGGACCCATGATCCCGTCCGGGAACCCGGGGAAGTTCTCGACCTCGGTGGTGGTCATCAGCGCGCCACCGGACTGCACACCCTCGATCACCAGCGGCTTCAGGTTGGCGCGGGCGGCGTAGAGGGCGGCGGTGTACCCGGCCGGACCGGAGCCGATGATGATCAGGTTCCGGACGGGGGTGGGGGTCGTCACGCTGCTCTCCCAACGATGGTGTGGCGATGCTCGTTGAACGCCATCGTAGGCCGGGAACATTCCCCCGCTTGGCGCCGCGCAGCGTGCGGTCAGAGTGTGACGTTCGACCGGTGTTTGAGGTCGCTGCCGCTCAGGCCGCAGTCCGGGCCGACGACCGCCACGTCGACGTCACCGTTCGCCAGCGCAGGCAGGACGACGACCACCGCCGGCTGCCCGTCGTAGCGCGCGTAGTCGACCGCGAGCGGGCGGGCGTCGGCGCCGAGTGCGGCGAGACAGTCCGAGAAGGCTGCGGGCGCCGAGAGCCGCACCAGCGGGCCGGACAGAGCCTTGCCCGCGGACGCGTCCGCCTGGGCCTTGCTCTTCACCAGCTGCGCCACCTGGGCCCGCAGCGTGTCGCTGCGATACTCCGCACCGGACGACGTGAGCCCCGAGTACGTCTCGGGCACGGCGCCGGGAGCGGCGGCCTTGGGTGGGGCGCTCCCCGCCGCCGGCCCCTCGGCCTTGTCGCTCGACTCGGGTGCGGAGGCCGTCGTCGCGGAGTCCCGCTGGGTGTTGCCGCCGCCGAGAGCCTGGATCCCGATCGCACCGGCGGCGAGAACCGCTACACCGGCCGCGACCGCGCCACCCGCGACTCCCCAGCTCCGCCGCTTGCGCAACGGAACGACCGCGGCGGTGGTGCCGGTGGCCTCGGCCGCCAGCGCCTCGTCGAGGCGGGCGGCGATGTCGTCGGGGATCGCCGGCACCGGCAGCGCGGCGAGGTCGGCACGGACTGCCTCGTCGGCACGGACCAGCGCGGCGTGCAGCTCGGCCCATGCGGGGTCGGCGGCGATCCGCTCGGCGACCGCCGCGGCCTCGGGCGTCCCGTCGAGGACGCCAGCCGCGTAGTCGGCGAGCAGGTCGATGTCCGGCCCGTTCTTCACGGTGTTCCCTCCCCTGCGGTTCGCTCCGGTTGGACGCCCGGCGCTTCGTCCAGGTTCCGCAGGTGACCGAGGAGCAGCGCGAGCCGGGCACGACCGCGCGCGCACCGGCTCTTGATGGTGCCTTCTGCGACGCCGAGGATCTCGGCCGCCTCCGCGACGGAGTGGCCCTGCAGTTCGACGAGGACGAGCGCCGCGCGCTGCTCGACCGGGATCTCCGCCAGTGCCCGGTGGACGACCAGCGCGGTGTCGCGGTCGGCGATCTGGTCGCCGGGCTGTACCGGTTCGCCGGGGCCGGTTTCCGGGAGCGGCACGGTGGCGCGCACCTGGCGGCGACGGATGCGGTCGAGGCAGGCGTTGACGACGATGCGGTGGAGCCACGTCGTGACGGCCGAATCGCCGCGGAACCCCGCAGCGGCACGGTACGCCGAGAGCATCGCGTCCTGGAGCGCGTCGGCGGCCTCCTCGCGGTCGCCGACGGTGCGCAGCGCCACGGCCCAGAGCCGGTCGCGGTGCCGCCGGATCAGCTCGCCGAACGCGTCCGGGTCACCAGCAGCGTGCGCGGCCAGCAGTTCGCGGTCGTCGGAGGGCAGGGCCGTGGCTCCGCCCGCGGTACGCGAGGCGGTGCGTCGAGGGCGTAGTTCCGGCACGTCGGGCGGCACGCGTGCACCCTATCTGTAGCTGTCAGCCCGAGATCTTGATCTCCGCGATACCGATCTTGAAGTCGGGCGAAGGGAGCGACGTGACCCAGACGAGGACATAGCGTTTGTTGGCCGGCTCGGCCAGCTTGTACGTCACCGTGGTGGAGTTGGCGGTCTGGGCCTGCCCGACGACAGTGTACGACATCGGCCGTGTCGCCCTTCTGGTCGCTGACGCGGACGTCGGCCGTGGCGCCGGGCACGTCGAAGGTGACGGTGACCTCGCGGACCTGCTTGGCTTCTCCCAGATCGGCGACCAGACCCATGCCGGGCTTGATCCCGCCGAAGTCCGGCCGGCCCTTGTACGAGTCGGTCTCCCAGGCCGTCGTCGGGTTCTTCGTCGAACGCGTTCGAGACGCCGTCCAGCTCCCCGCCGTCACCCTTGGGGTCGATCAGCTGCGGCGTTCACCGGATCGATGACGGTGAGCTGGCGGGGCGTGGACGACGAGCCGCCCTTCGTGGGGTCGTTACTGGCGGGGATGTCCTCGCCCGATCCGCCGCCGAACCCGTTGCCGGCGACGAGCATCGCGGTGATCGCCACCACGACGAGCCCGCCGGCGCCGACCGCGATGCGCTTCCACGGCGACTTCCGCTCGGCGGGCTCGGGCGTGATCGTGGTGAGCGCGCCGAGCTCGGGGTCGGCCACGTCGTACCGGCGCAGCTCGGCCGCGAGTTCGGCGGCGGGCGGCGCGGCGACGGTGGGGTCGAGGAGATCCATCGTGAGCGCGTCGAGGTAGCCGGGGATGCCAGCGCGCACCTGGCGCGGCGAGAGCAGCCGCCCGTCGACGTGGACGGCGTCGGGCAGGCCGGTGTCGCCGGCGGACAACGCATGCGGCCAGTGGCCGGTGAGCGCGGTGTAGAGCAGGCCGCCGATCGAGCGGACGTCGTGCTGCTGATCGCTGTTGGGGCCGAGCCGGAGATCGGTGAGCGTGATCTCGTCGTCGTGGCCGAGCAGAACGGTGCGCGGCTGCAGGTTGCCGTGGACGTAGCCGGCGGCGTGGATCGCGGCCAGCGCGTCGGACGCGGTGCGGGCGAGCAGCGCGGCACGGTTCGGATGGAGCGGGCCCTCGCGCACGGTGGCGGCGAGCGACACCCCCTCGACCCACTCGCGGACCACGAATGCCCGTTCGCCTTCGTCGACCGCGTCGTAGACGCCGACGACGTTGGGGTGCACGATGCGGCCCGCGGTGACGGCCGCGCTGATCATGGCCTCCGCGACGGCGCCGCCAGGCACCCTCAACTCGATGGCCACCGGTCGATTGAGCAGGCCGTCGGTACCTCGCCACAGGGCATAGCCGACCGACGGATCAGCCAGCAACACCTCGTCCAGCCGATACCGGCTGGCGAGCACCTCGCCCTGCACAGGCGCGCCCACCTGCGTCACAACTCGCCCTCCCGTGAGCGGATTCACGGCCTGCATTCGCTCACCAGGTTATGCCCTCTGGCTACCTCTACGGTCCACCGACATCGTGCCGTCTCGCCGGTGTAGTTGCCACTGCTACCCAGAAACCCACGAAAGGTACGTATCGGCCGTCCGATACGTACCTTTCGTGGCTATTTATTCGTGCTGTGACGTTCGTCAGACAAGTCGACGGACTGCGAAGCCTTGGCTGTAGATCCTCCGCAGCGCCACCGGCTGACCCGAGGTGGACGCGTCCCACATGGCGCCGTTACCCGCGTAGATCGCCGCGTGGTAGTAGCGACCGGGGGAACCGAACAGCAGGAGGTCGCCCGGGCGTGCGGCAGCCTTGGCGACGCCGACACCGAGGCTCCCCTGCTGGGTCGCGCTGTGGGGCAGCGAGCGGCCGAACCGCTTGTAGACGAATTGCGTGTAGCCCGAGCAGTCGAACCGGTACGGGCCCGCGGCGCCGAACTGGTACATCTTGCCGCGGTGCTTGGCCGCTTCGGCCACGACGGCCAGACCCGGGTTCGACACGGTGATCGTGACGACGTTGGAGGCGGTGCCGCCGATCATCCCCTTACCGAGGATGCCGACCCGCAGCTTCGTGGTCGCCCGTGGCTTGACGGTGAACGCGACCCGGCCGTTGGTGGAGAGCTTCTTGGCGTCGACCGTCTTCCAGCCTTGGGCAGTGGCCGCCTGGAGCGAGGCCAGCATGCCGGCGGTGCGCGCCGCGCCCGCTCCGGAGAGCACGTTCACGGTCGTGGCCTGGCCGGCGTAGATCGTGCGGTTGGGGTTAAGGACCGCCCAGGCGTTGACCTGAGCCAGTGCCATCGGGGCGCCAATGGCGCCTACGACGAGGAGCCCGCTCAGGAGCCCCACCAGGAGCGTGATCTTGCTGCGTTTCGTTCTCGGGCGACGGTGGGATAACACCGATTGCACAAGGTGTCCTTCCTGCACGCCTACGAAGTCAGCTGTCGGGTTCGGGCGGGAAGGTTTAGGTGCCCGGCCGCAAAGTGCGCGGCTTCACCCCGAGGAGACGCGCGCCGGCTTTCGTCCAGCCGCTGTCTCCGAGGAACCTGGGTCCCCCGCTCCTACCCGTTGGTAAATGCCGGTCGGTCACTGGTGGGGCTCGGGTAGGACTCGGCGTGTGCCCCGCCAATGTGCGCGCCCTGTGCGCGCATTCCGCCGAGATCATCGGGGATAAAGGCGCTCCGTTACAAGTATGAGATTTACACCACAGGCTTATTAAGCGAACTTACAGATTCAATGTCCGAAATCTCCTAGGCAAATCCGCCGAATTTCACAATAGCGTGATCGCGTAAACACAATGCGTAAGCAATTGCCCTTGACGAGGTGTGATTGTCCCTACTTATCCAACTCTGGAAACAGATTTATGGCTACTTAGGTGATAATTCGGGCACGGGTACGGCCTGAACGCCTAGGCTTCGCGCGGGTCCGTGTGTCCGATCGGTGGGAGTCGAGATGGCGGAGCAGCAGGGCGCGGACATCGTCGCCGAGGTCGCAAAGGGGTACGCGTTCGACGGGCCGGCGCTGGAGCTGGGAGCACTCGTGGTGGACGGCACGGGCAATCCCGAGGCGAAGGTGCGGATACCGCTCTCGATGGTGAACCGGCACGGCCTCGTCGCCGGCGCCACCGGTACCGGCAAGACCAAGACGCTGCAGGGCCTCGCCGAGCAACTCAGCACCGCCGGTGTGCCCGTCTTCCTCGCCGACATCAAGGGTGACGTGTCCGGCATGGGCGCAGCGGGCGCGCAGAGCGACAAGCTCGCCGCCCGATCGGCCGAGATCGGCCAGGCCTGGCAGCCCACGGCGTACCCGGTGGAGTTCTTCGCTCTGGGTGGGCGCGGCACCGGCGTTCCGGTCCGCGCCACGATCACCGCGTTCGGCCCGACGCTGCTCTCCAAGGTGCTCGGGCTCAACGACGTCCAGGAGTCCTCGCTCGGCCTCGTCTTCCACTTCGCGGACAAGCACGGGCTGCCGCTGCTGGACCTCAAGGATCTGCGCTCGGTGATCCAGCACCTCACGTCCGACGAGGGCGAGGCCGCGCTCAAGGACCTCGGCGGTCTGAGCAAGGCCACCGCGGGCGTGATCCTGCGCGAGCTGATCGCGTTCGCCGACAGTGGCGCCGAAGACTTCTTCGGCGAGCCCGAGTTCGAGACGCAGGACTTCCTCCGCACCACACCGGACGGTCGCGGCGTCGTCAACATCCTCGAACTGCCGAACCTGCAGGACAAGCCGGCGCTGTTCTCCACCTTCCTGATGTGGTTCGTCGCCGACCTGTTCCACGACCTGCCCGAGGTGGGCGACGTCGAGAAGCCGAAGCTGGTGTTCTTCCTGGACGAGGCACACCTGCTCTTCAAGGACGCCTCCAAGGATTTCCTCGCTGCGATCACCCAGACGGTCCGGCTCATCCGGTCCAAGGGTGTTGGTGTCGTCTTCGTGACGCAGACCCCCAAGGACGTGCCGTCGGACGTGCTCGCCCAGCTCGGCAACCGGGTCCAGCACGCGCTGCGCGCGTACACACCGGAGGACGCGAAGGCGCTCAAGGCCACGGTGTCCACGTTCCCCAACAGCAGCTACGACCTCGAAGAGGTGCTGACGCAGCTCGGCACCGGCGAGGCGATCGTCACCGTGTTGTCCGAGCGCGGCGCGCCGACGCCGGTCGCCTGGACCAAGTTGCCCGCGCCGCAGTCGCTCATGGCGCCGCTCGACGCCGCGGCTGCGGAGGGCATCGTCAAGGCGTCGCCGCTGCTGCCGAAGTACGGCGAGGAGATCGACCGGGAGTCCGCGTACGAGAAGCTGCTGGCCAAGGTGGCGGCACCAGGGGCGACGAAGCCGGGGGCGGAGGCAACCAAGCCCCCAGCGCGGCAGAAGGACGAGAAGAGCGTCGTCGCCGAGGTGCTCGGATCCAGCGCCGTCAAGGGCTTCCTCCGATCGGCCGCCACCGCCGCCGGCCGGGAGATCATGCGGAGCATCTTCGGTACCGCTCGGCGCCGCCGGTAAACCGCGCCGTTTCACTCCACGTGAAATGCGAGTAAACATGCGGTAGGCATTTCTCCGCGGTTGTGGCGAGCCTGACGCTCGGCCCGGTAGAACTGGCGCGGACAGGAGTGATGCCCGGATGCGTCTGACGCGAGCGCTGCTTGCCGTGCCGTTACTGTTACTCGCCGTAGTGGCGTGTGACCAACCCACCGATTCGACGGGTGGGCCCGAGCCGGGAAGCCCGTCGCCGACGGCGAGCTACCCGCCGAACGTCGTCCACATGGACGGCATCGGCCCGATCCGGTTCGGCGAGAACCGGCTGGCGCTGGTCGGCAGAAAGCTGATCGTGCCGGCGGAAGAACTGGGCTGCGAAGGCCAGCAGGTCTACGACGTCCCCGGTTACATCGACGCGGCCGACCTGATCTTCAACAGCCAGGACAAGCTCGGCTTCGTCTGGGTGCTCAGCCCCGGGGTGCGCACCCCCGAGCAGGTCTCGGTGGAGTCGCCGCTCGACGAGGTGCGCAAGGCGTACCCGGACGCAGAGGAGCTGCCGGAGAGCGAGCGGTCGTTCCCCGGCCTTCTCGTCAAGGGCGAGAAGACCGGGTACCTGTTCCTCTATGAGCCGAAGACCCGTGAGGTCGTGAAGCTGCTCGCCGGTTTCGTCGACATCCTGCGTGACGCGCAGAAGGCCGGCATCACCTGCTGAGACCCGGGATCCTCCGGCGCACGGTGCCCCATACCTCGGTGACCTCGCGTATCCGCAGGAACACCGCGCCGGCGACGAACGCCACACCCAGCGCCAGGCCGCCCACCAGCAGCGCCACGAGCGAGCCGAGCTTGCCGTCGCCGAGCCAGGCCTGGATGCCGTAGGAGAGGCCCCCGCCGATCGCGCCGGCAACTATCGCCGCGATCGTGAGCCGCACCAGCGTCCGGCTGATCCGGGCGGTGTCGCCCGAGCCGACGCGCTTGCGGAGCAGCCGGCCGGAGATGATCACCGCGACGACGTAGGAGATGGTGTTGCCGCACATCAGCCCGACGATGATGTACTCGGGATCGACGAGCAGCCAGACGCCGACGTCGAAAGCCACCTTGGTGACGACGACGGGGATGTTGAGCAGGGCGGGCGTCCTGGTGTCGCGCATCGAGTAGAACGCGAAGATCTGCATCTGGCTGATCGCGAACGGCACGAGCCCGATGCCGGCCGCCATCACCGCGTAGCCGGTGGCATGGGCGGCGTCGCTGCCGAACTCGCCCCACTGGAAGGCGGTGATGGCGAGCGGGACGCCGAGCGCCACGTACGCAGCCGTGGCCGGCACCAGCACCACCGCCGAGAGCCGCGCGCCGAGCGACAGATTCGCCGTCAGATCCGCCCAGCGGCTCTCCGCCGCCGCGGCGCTCATCCGTGGCATCAGCGCGGTCAGGATGCTCACCGCGACGATGCCGTGGACCATCATGAAGAGCAGGAACGCGTTGTTGTGGACGAGGTTTCCGCCAGCGACGCGGTCACCGGCATACTTCGCGATCCACATCACCGGCACCAGCCCGACCTGGCTCACGCCCACGTACACCAGCGCCCAGGTGCCCAGCCGGACCGCCTCGCCGAGGCCCGTCCCGTACAGGTCGAACCGCCACTTCCAGCGGAAGCCGACCTTCCGCAGCGCAGGCCACAGCGACGCTGTCTGCAGCAGGATGCCGAGCGTCGTGCCGACGCCGATCACGAGGACCTGCGCGGGCGTGATCGTCGACGGGTTCAGCGTGTCCGGGCCAGGCAGCGCGATGAACACGACAGCGGCGGTGATCACCACGAAGTTGTTGAGGATCGGTGCCCACATCGGCGCGAAGAAATGGTCGCGCGTGTTGAGCACAGCGGCGAGAACGGCGGCGAGACCGTAGAAGAAGATCGCCGGCAACATCAGGTACAGCAGGGTGTTGATCAGGACGCGGTCGTCGCCGGTGGTTTGCTCGTTGGCGAACATCCAGGTCAGGACGGGCGCCAGCAGCACCGCCGAGATCGTCGCGATGCCGAGCATCAGGGCGGCGGCGGTGAGCAACCGGTGTGTGAACGCTTCGCCACCGTCCGCGTCGGTCTTGCGCGCCTTGACGATCAGCGGCACGACGACGCTGGTGAGGATGCCGCCGACCAGCAGCTCGTAGATCATCTGCGGCAGGCTCACCGCGAGCTGGTACGAGTTGCCGATGGCAGTGCCCAGGGCCGCCGCGATGACCGCTGCGCGCGCGAAGCCGGTGATCCGCGACACGAGGCTGCCGACCGCCATGATGCTGCTGCTGCGCGCAACGCTGCTGGCGGTCTTATCCGGTTCCTTCTGTGCCGGGATCACGACGGTCACGTCGTCGGTCACCACCGGGATGCGCTCGGTGGGTTGCTCGGCGCCGGTCACGCGGAACGGTCCAGCATCTCCGGGACCTGGACAATCAGCTTGCGCTCGTCCGGGTAGGCCAGGCGGTCAGGAATCTCACCGAGCGGCACCCAGGCCACCTCGGTCACCTCCACATCGGCGTTAGAGAGCTCCCCACCGGTGGCGCGGAGCAGGAAATGATGCACTGTCTTGTGGATGCGCCGCCCTTCGGCGACGAACCAGTAGTCGACGATGCCGAGCGGGCCGATGACCTCGCCCGTGATGCCGGTCTCCTCCTCGGCCTCACGCACGGCAGTCTGCTCCAGGCTCTCGCCCTCCTCGACGTGGCCCTTGGGCAGCGACCAGACCAGCCGGCCCTTCCGGTCGAGCTTGCCGATGAGCACGCCACGGGCGTCCGCGCCCTCGCCGGCTACGACGAGGCCACCAGCGGACGTTTCCTCAACGCGCTGCAGCCGGCGGCCGAACCGTCCCGGCCGGCGCGGGGATGTTCGGCGGGCCATTCTCAGAACATAGCGTCCCGCGCGGGCTGTTCTCGCCAAAGCCGTTCCGCTCCGGGGGCTCGCGCGGTGGGGGGCACGGCCGAGATGGGGAACGAGCGCCGGGCAGATAGGGTCATCAGCCGTGGTCGATGGTCCTTCCTCCGTGTTGAACGCCGTGCAGCGCAACGCCGTCGCTGAGCTGCTCCGGGTGTCCCCGGTCGCCGACGAGCTGGGGCGCCGCTTCGCCGCTGCCGGGCACGATTTGCACCTGGTCGGCGGTTCGGTGCGCGACGCGCTGCTCGGCCGGCTCGGCGACGACCTCGACTTCTGCACAGATGCCCGTCCCGAGACGGTGTTGGACCTGGTCAAGGACTGGGCCGAGGCCATCTGGACAGTCGGGATCGAGTTCGGCACGGTGGGCATAGCCCGCGGTGGGCTGCGGTTGGAGATCACCACGTATCGGGCCGAGGCGTACGACCGTGTCAGCCGCAACCCGATCGTGCAGTACGGCGACTCGCTGGCCGACGACCTGGTGCGGCGTGACTTCACGGTCAACGCGATGGCGGTGTCGCTGCCCGGCCATGAGTTCACCGATCCGTACGGCGGCCTGCAGGATCTGGCCTCCCGCACGTTGCGCACCCCGGGCAAGCCCGAGGACTCGTTCGGCGACGATCCGTTGCGGATGCTGCGGGCCGCGCGATTCGCCTCCCAGCTGCAGTTCGCGGTAGCGCCTGAGGTGGTCGACGCGATGACCGCGATGGCCGACCAGATCGCCCGGATCACGCCTGAGCGGGTGCGTGACGAGCTGATCAAGCTGGTCAACGGCGCCGATCCGGTCACCGGACTTCGTCTACTTGTCGACACCGGCCTAGCGGCTCACGTTCTGCCCGAGCTGCCCGGGATGCAGCTGGAGATCGACGAGCACCACCAGCACAAGGACGTCTACGAGCACACCCTCACCGTCCTCGAACAGGCGATCGCCCTGGAAGAGGGCGGTCCCGACTTCGTGCTCCGCTTCGCCGCGCTCATGCACGACGTCGGCAAGCCCGCGACCCGGCGGCATGAGGACGGCGGCGGCGTCAGCTTCCATCACCATGAGGTCGTGGGCGCCAAGATGACCCGCAAGCGCATGCGGGCGCTGCGATTCTCGAAGGATGTCACCGAGGCCGTCGCCAACCTGGTCTTCCTGCACTTGCGGTTCCACGGGTACGGGCGCGGCGAGTGGACCGACTCGGCCGTGCGCCGCTATGTCACCGACGCCGGTGAGCTGCTGCCGCGGTTGCACAAGCTGGTCCGGTCGGACTGCACGACCCGGAACAAGCGCCGCGCCGCCGTGCTCGCCGCCACCTACCACGCCCTTGAGGAACGGATCGCCCGGATCCAGGCCGAGGAGGATCTCCGTGCGGTCCGCCCCGACCTCGACGGCAACGCGATCATGCAGCTGCTCGGCGTGCCGCCCGGCCCGGTGGTCGGCAAGGCGTGGAAGTACCTCAAGGAGCTGCGTCTCGACCGTGGTCCGCTGAGCCGCGACGAGGCCGAGGCCGAGCTACTGCGCTGGGCGGCCGAGCAGGGCATCGACGTCCCGGGGAGCTAGAGCTCGGAGAGACGCCCGTGGATGTAGAGCTGCTCCTCCAGCAGCTTCTGCACAGGCGCGTTGGCCTTGGTCCAGGTGCGCGACCCGACCCACAGCACCGAGTAGTACATGTTCGAGCACAGAGCGACCCGGACCATCGTGCCGCCGTTCAGGAAGGGCTCAACGACCGGCGGGTAGCTCACGAAGGCGTTGCCCTCTTGCTTGCCGCCGAGGATCCGGGAGATCTCGTCGGCGGCGTCGCAGCCCTCCCACGGCGTGGGGAGTTCGGGTAGCGCCGCGACCACGGCTTCGACGGCCTTGACCGTCGCCTCGTCCCCGACGAGGTGCGCCGGCAACCGTCTGGCCTGCTCCAGTACGCCTCGGCCCCAGTCGCCGATCCGCTCTGACGGCATCCCGTCGAGCTGGACATACAGGTCGGCGTTGCGCCCCTGCGCGTCGGGCGCGGCCCAACGGCACATCGTGTCGCCGGCCGGCTGGGTGATCGGCGGGAGTGGCGTCAGCGCCTTGCCGGTCAGCTTGATCAGTGTCGGGGCGTCCAGGCTGCAGAGATCCGACGCGGTGGTGAACGGCCGGTCGATCGGCGGCTCCGGTGGCGGCAGGTGGCGCCACCTACCGGTGGGGGCGAGCGAGTTCGTGCAGCCCGTGAGGACCAGGACGGCGACGGTCGCCAGCACCGCGAGCGAGAAGGTTCTGCGCTGCCGCATCGCTACTCCTCGGGTTGAGGTTCCTTCACGGTAGCTGTCCGGCTCGCGGCTGCCCGGCGGCGGATTCTCGACGCTCGTGGGCTACGAAGGGCGCACCCAGCCCCGTTAGTCGCGAAAGCCCGTTCCGGTCTGGCCGGGTGCCGCCCAGTGCGCGGGAAGCGTGGGCATGGGCCAGAGTGGGTCGGGCCGCTGACCCTGCCACGGATCGTCGAACGGCGGTTTGCCGTCCGCAGCCAACTCGGCGAGCCGGTGCGCCTCGGCGTAGATGCGGACGGAGTCGTCAGCCGTGTACCAGCCGGCTTCGAGCGCGGCCTCCAGTTCGTCCGCGTCCTTCCAGTCGACAGCGTGGTCGGGCGAGACGACCAGGTCGAGCTGGTGGTCCACGATGTCGACACCGCCCGACCATCGCTCGCCCGGGGACTGCAGGTTGGCGTACCACTTCGTGAAGGTGCCGTCCGGCGCGAAGAAGGACCAGATCGCGTGCGGCGCGTCCGTCGGTAGCGTCATCAGCACGTTATTGACCCAGTCGCGCGGGCCGGACTGCCAGCGCTGGCCGAACATCTGCCGCTTCGTCACGGAGCGCAGGTCGACGCCGCCGGGCAGTTGGGCTACCCGGGTCGGCGTGCCGTGGGCGAGCCAGAGCACCAGCGCGTCCTCGTCGTCGGCCACCACCGTCACCGGCCGCACGTCGATGGCCACGCCGTGCATCAGGAATCGGTGAAGGATCTGTGCGCCGCGTTCCCACTTCATGCGCTGATCCGCTCCAGGGCGCCGACAAGTGCTGCCCGGAGGTCGTCGTGTGCGGGGCTCAGGGCGTGGTCCTCGTTGGACCGCACTTCATGGGGGTATTTCCACACGGAGCCTCGCTGGTACTCGGGCGGCTCCCACGAGTACCGCGCATGCACGTGTGCGTGAAGCACATGCAGAGAGTTGCCGAGAACCTCGTAGTTGACGCGGAGAAAGCCGGCGTCGCGCGCGCCGCACACGTCGCTGACCGCCTCGCCGAGCAGCGCCATGTCCGCGAGGAACTCGACCTGCTCGCTCCTCGGTAGGTCGATGAGGCGGTCGATGCCGGGGGTCGCGTGCAGCAGCACGCAGTATCCGGGCAGGTGCTGAGTGTCGCCGATGACCGCGAATCCGGTCCGCGTGCGCGCAAGCACGGTGGGGTTGTCATGCCGCAGGGCCGAGCCGATGCGATCATCTCGCCAGTCGGTCATGCGGTGTGGCCTCCCACGGTTTCGAGCGGCGAGCGATGGTCGCGGTGCCAGCGTCCGGATGTCCATCCGTACCAGATCGCGACAAGCGCGTACCCCGCCGACACCGCGGCCAGCACGGCGTACGACTTGCCAGTGTCGGGCAGAGCAAGTGCACCGATCAGCAGCCCGGCGACCAGCGCGACGTTGAACAGCATGTCGTAGACGGAGAACACGCGACCCTGGAACTCGTCGTCGCACTCCGCCTGCAGTGTGGTGTCCGTGACGATCTTGATGCCCTGCGCCGCGAGCCCGATGAGCAGCACCGCGCCGAGCAGCGCTGGCACCGTGTATGGCGCTCCGAGCAGGACCTCCACCACCGCGGTACACGCGAGCAGCACCGTCACCCAGATCCGCGGCGTCAGCGTGCGGATGGCCACCGGCGTCACCGCCGCCGCGATGAAAGCCCCTGCCGCGCTCGCCGCGATCGTCTGGCCGAGCCCTGTCGCGCCGGCACGGAAGAAGCCGTGGGCGACGAAGTAGTTCCGGTAGAGCAGCAGCGTGGCGATGAGCAGGATGCCGAACAGCAACCGGTGCGCCGTGGTGGCCAGCAGCACCTGACCCGCGCCGCGCCGTTCCGCCAGGTGCCGCACCCCTTGGACCAGTCCACGAGCCACGTCGCCCGCCGACGGACGGCTCGCGCGCTCCGCCGCGTCGGGGCCTAGTTGGAAGCGATCGAACCGGCTCGCGAGCGCCGACGAGAGGAGATAGCCGGGGATCGAACAGAGCGCGACGATCGCGTACCCGTGGTTGTCGGCGCCGGTCAACGTCTGCAGGCCGACCGCCGCGCCGATGCCGACCGCGAAGACACACGATCCGGCGGTGGTCGAGAGCGAGTTGGCGGTGGCCAGGTGCTCGATCTCGCTTGTGTGCCGCAGCGACGCGGACAGCCCGGACAGGAAGAATCGGTTGACGCCGATCGCCACGAGCGTGGCCAGCATGAACAGGATGTCCTCGCGGCCCTGCCACACCAGCACCGCCACCAGCGGCACCACCGCCGACCGCACCAGGTTCGCCCAGACCAGCACCGTGCGCCGGCTCCACCGGTCGAGCAGCACGCCGGCGAACGGCCCGACCACCGAGTACGGCAGCAGCAGGATCGCGAACCCCAGCGCCACGTCGAGCGGGGCGGTGTGCCGGTCCGGGTTGAAGAGGACCGAGCCGGCTAGCCCCGCCTGGAAGATGCCGTCGGAAAACTGGCTGGTCAGGCGGGTGGCGAGGAGCCTCCGGAAGTCACCCCTGGCGACGATGGCGCGCAGGTGATGCCCGGACGGTGACATGCCTCAAGCGTAGGGCGCCACGGACCAGGGAAGTGTGCAGGATCCTGGGGGTTATAGGCCGCAGGATCCTGCACACTTCGGCGCAGTCAGACCTTGGCGCCGTCGAGCGCGGGCTTCTCGGCGGGCTCGGTGCGGTTGCCGATCTTGGCAAGCAGTCCGGCAAGGTCGACGCCGGTGAGGTCGGTGCCAAGCTGCAGCCCCTGCGCCACTCCGGACGTCACCTGCTTGGTCAGCGCGCTGGCGCCGTCGGTGGAGATCACCGTGATCTTGTCGACGGCCGACAGCGGCTCGGACGCGGCGCGGACCACCTCGGGCAGCATCTTCACCAGCAGGTCGAGGACCGCGGCCTCGCCGTACGTGGCGAACGCCTTGGCCTTCTGGTCCATCGCCTCGGCCTCGGACTGGCCACGCGCGAGGATCGCGGACGCCTCGGCGGCGCCTTCGGTCTCGAGCGCCTGGGCGATCGCGACACGGCGTGCCTTCTCGGCCTCACCGCGCTTGGCGCCCTCGATGGCCTCGGCCTCGGCCAGCGCGGCACGCCGTGCCCGCTCGCCTTCACCGACCAGCCGTGCCTGCTCCGCCTCGGCCTGCGCGGCGGCGATAGTGGCCTGCCGGTCGGCGTCGGCCTTGAACACGGCCGCGTTCTTGGCCGCCTCGGCCTCCTGTTCGATCCGGTACCGCTGGGCGTCCGCGGGCTTGCGGACGTCGGTGTCGAGCCGGCGCTCGGTCAGCGCGGCGTTGCGCGCGGCGACCTTCTCCTGCTCGGCGAGGACGACCTGGTCGCGCTCGGCCTGGGCCAGCGGACCGGCGGCAGCCGACTGGGCGCGCGCCGCCTCGATCTCGGCCTGGATCTCGGCCTGCTTGAGGGAGAGTTGCCGGTTGGCGATTGCGATGGCCTCTTCGGCGAGGATCCGCTCCTGCTCGGCGGACTGCCGAGCCCGTGCCTCGGCGATCGCCGCGTCCATGAGCACGCGGGACGCCTCCGGGCGTCCGAGGTCCTGGAGGTAGGAGCCTTCGGCCTGGATGTCCTGGAGCTGGAACGTGTCGAGCACGAGACCCTGGTTGGTGAGCGAGGCCTCGGCCTCCTCGGCGACGGCCGAGGCGAAGGCGGCGCGGTCCTTGATGATCTCCTCGATCGTGAGCCGGCCGACGATCGACCGGAGCGAGCCGGCGAGCACCTCGGACGTGAACACGTCGATGCCGGCCTGCTGGTGCAGGAACCGCTGGGCGGCGGCGCGGATGGCGGCCTCGGTGCCGCCGACCTTGACGATCGCGACACCTTCCAGGTCACAGCGGATGCCCTGGGCACTGACGGCGCCGCGGATGCCGACCGGGATACGCCGGCTGGAGAGGTCGAGCTTGTGGAGCTTCTGGACGATCGGGATCACGAACACCGACGCGCCCAGCACGACCTTCTGGCCGGACAGGTCGGTGGAGGTGACACCGGTGGCACTGGTCGACGTGCGCCCGCGCCGGCCGGTGATGATGAACGCCTCGTTGGGGCTCGCGACTCGCAGCCGGCTGACGATCAGCGCGACCAGCAGGAGCAGCAGGAGTACGCCGCCGCCGATCGCGATCAGGACCCCAAATTCCATGGAAGTGCCCTTCTGTAGTGGTGTTACCAGGGCTTCGTCAGTGCGTGGCGGTGGTTTCGACCACGATCACTGATGTTTCTGTCGGCGCCTCGACGACGAAGACCGCCGTGCCGGCGGGCAGCGCGGTGTCGGCCTTGGCGTTGTACTTGAGGTGCTGGCCTGCGATCGCCAGGCGCACCTCGCCGTAGCCACCCGCCGGCACGCGCGTGACGATGACGCCGGACGCGCCGATGAGGTCGTCCGGGACGAGCGTCTTGTCGGTGGGCATGTTGGACAGCGCGCGCGTGAAGCGCGAGGCCAGCCAGCCGACCGGGATCGCGGCGAGGAGTCCAGTGCTGGCTCCGACTGCCGCCGCGGTGGCACCCTCGCCGCCGGCCAGCGAGCAGCCGATCGCGCCGGCGAACCCGAGCGCGCCGACGAAACCGGCCATCGCGGGGAGAGAGAAGAGTCCGTCCACGTCGACGTGGCCGATGTGGAACAGCTCACCGAAGAAGAGCGACGCCGCGAGGACGATGACGCCGACCCCACCGATCACCAGGAACACCGCAGTCGCCGCACCCACCGCAGCCTCCGAATCCCCCGCGACGCCCCCGCTGACGTCGTGATTCAGGGTACCGAGGGCGCGCCACCACGCGGACGGCGTATCACCGATCTGACAGCATGGCGGCGTGCCCGATACCGAACCGCGCTTTCCCGCCCCGTCGACGACCACGGTCGGCGCGGCTGGGCTCGTGATCCGCGACGACCGGTTGCTGATGGTTCGCCAAGAACGTGCCACTGGCGTGCGCTGGGAGGTGCCGGGCGGCGGGCAGGAGCCGGGCGAGTCGCTGGAGGAGACGGTCGTCCGTGAGCTGGCGGAGGAGGCCGGGATCGAGGTGACGCCAGGGCCGCTCGTCTGCACCTACGCGTCGTTCCGCATCCACAGGGCCACCGCGGTCATCGGCGCCTTCTATCTGGCCAGTGCCAACGGCGCCGCCACGCCGGTGCCGCAGCACGACGACGGGATCGTCGAGGCGGCGTTCGTGGACCCCACTTCGATCCCGCCGGACGAGCTGGGGCCGCTGAGCGGCGCAGTCCTCGCCCGGTGGTGGCCGAACCGGAGCGCCTCGGCGGCACCGTTCCACGTGGAACTCTGGCGCAGCGAGTCCGGTTACTCCCTGCGCTGAGCTGCGCGACGAGCAGTCCGGCGGCCCGCGGCGGAGCCGCATCTATTCCACAAAGGACAGCAGCCGGGCGGCCGCCACCAGAGCGGTGTTGTCTGGCGCCGGCGATCCGTCCGGCAGCACCTGTACGTCCTCCAGCCCGATCCGGCGGTCGAGCCCCTGGGCGACGGCGTAGGAGTGCACCGGCCAGGCGCCGGCCCCTTCGCCGTGCAGCAGGATCGGCAGGCCCAGCGGCCGCACCAGTTCGAGCAGCTCGGCGGCGGTGGCGAGCGCGGCGTCGGCGTCGTCCTCCGTCGTCTCCAGCAGCACGCGAAGGCAGCGCGACGCGAGCGGGGACGCGACGAATCGTGATGCCGCGTCCGGGTACCAGATCCCCGCCTCGACGCCCACCCGCCGTTCCAGCAGGGCCGCCGCCACCTCCTCGCACCCGTCCTCGTGCCAGTTCACGGATGCGAAGTCGGGCAGGACGGTCCACGCCGCGACCTGCTCCACTCGCGCAGCGGGATCAGGCGACGCCCACGCCCCGGTGGTGACGCCGACCGGCACTCCCGGCACGGCCGCCCGCAGCGCCGCAACCACGGCGTCGACATCGGCCGGCGCCAGGCTGTCCTGCCCGTCGGGACCCTTCGGATGGACGTGGAGCGCGTCGGCGCCGACCGCCACCGCCGAGGCCGCGGCGAGGGCGATCTCACCCGCCGTCAAAGGCACTTGGGTTGCACGCGGACCGTTCAAGCACGCCTTCAGCATGAATAGAACGGTAAACCCCGGCTTCCTGTACTGCCGGTTCTCGCAATTGTCGACGATCCGGTCCATGTAAGCCTTGACATCCCTACGATTCGGTGCGGAACGGACTCATCGCACCAATCCGGAGGAACGATGCGCTCACGATCGCCTGCCGCCTCGACGATCGCCGTCGTGGCGGCGCTGAGCTGCCTCGCCACCGCGGCTCCCGCCGTGGCGCGCGCGCCGGACGGGATCGTCGTGAAGGACGGCGTCACCCAGCCGGTCTTCCCGTACGCGGAAGCCATCACCGAGTCCGTCTTCATCGAGACGCAGGTCGACTCCGACCGCGACGGACGGCGCGACCGCGTGCACGCCGTGATCGAGCGACCCGGGCCGACAGCGCGCAGGCTCAAGGTGGCCACGCTGGTGGAGCCCAGCCCGTACTGGGCGGGGATCCTGGACGTGCCGACCCACGGCGTCGACGTCGACGAGCTGCCCCAACTCCGCGAGCGCTCCGCCGGGGGCATCAGCCTCAGCGCGCCGCCTGTGACGACGCGGGAGTACTACGTCACCCGCGGGTACGCCTACATCCGCGCCGAGAGCATCGGGAGCGGCGGCTCGGACGGCTGCCCCACCAGCGGGGACGCCAACGAGACGAAGGCGATGAAGGCCGTCGTCGACTGGCTCACCGGCCGAGCCCGCGGGTTCACCAAGGCTGGTGCGCCGGCGAAGGCGACCTGGTCGATCGGGTCCGTCGGCATGATGGGCGCCTCCTACAACGGCACGCTGCCGAACCAGGTGGCCACCACCGGCGTGCCGGGGCTGAAGACGATCGTGCCGATCGCGGCGATCTCCAGCTGGTACGACTACTACCGCGCGAACGGCCTCGTCGTCGCGCCCGGCGGCTACCAGGGCGAGGACGCGGACGTGCTCGCCCGCGCCGTCCTCACCCGGCGCGAGCCGGAGAAGTGTGCCGCGGTGATGAAGCGCATCGAGCGCGACGAGGACCGCGTCACCGGCGACTACAGCAAGTTCTGGCGCGACCGCGACTACCTACCCGGCGCGCGCAACGTGAGGGCGAGCGTCTTCGTCACCCACGGGCTCGGCGACTGGAACGTCAAGACCACCCACTTCGCGCAGTGGTGGGACGCGCTCGGCAAGGCCGGGGTGAAGCGCCGCCTCTGGCTCCACCCCGGCGGGCACTCGCAGCCGGTGTCCGACGCCTGGCGAAACGCCGTCCACCGCTGGATCGACCACTACCTCTACGGGATCCGCAACGGCGCGGACCGGGAGGCCGTGGCCACCGTCGAGCGCGGTATCGGGATCGTCGACACCGCGCGTAGCTGGCCGGACCCGCGCACCCGCGACGTCGCTCTCAAGCTGGCGCCGGGCCGGCTCAGCACCTGGGGCCGCAGCAACGCCAGGGAGTCGTTCGTCGACAACGGCGCCACCCGCACCGCAGAGGCCCTCGTGAAGCGGCCACAGACCGCCGACCCGAACCGCCTCGCGTACCGCACGCCGCCGCTCACCCGCGACGCCCGCCTCAGCGGCACGCCGCGGATCGAGCTGCGGGCCAGCATCGACAACCGCACGGCCGCGAACCTCACCGCGCTGCTCGTGGATTACTCCCCGGACGGCAAGGTGAAGATCGTCAGCCGCGGATGGACGGACGTGAAGAACCGCGGCTCGTCGCAGAGTCCGAAGTCCGGTGGAGCCGGGGCGCTTCTACTCGTTCCGCTGGACGCAGGCGCCCAAGGACTACATCTTCGCCGAGGATCACCGCATCGGGCTCGTCGTGATCTCCACGGACCACCACTACACGCTCCGGCCGAAGGCGGGCACTGCCCTGTCGGTCCGCCCAGGAGAGAGCCGGTTCGTGCTGCCGATCGTTGGAGGACGGCTGAGGTTCTGAGCGTGAAGTGTGCAGGGTTTCGCAGCCTATGGCCGGCGAAACCCTGCACACTTCCGAGCGATCTAGCGCTCGACCTCACCGCGGATGAACTGCTCCACCTTCTCGCGGGCGATCGAGTCGTTGTACTGCTCCGGCGGCGACTTCATGAAGTAGCTGGCCGCCGAGAGGATCGGGCCGCCGATGCCGCGGTCCTTGGCGATCTTCGCCGCACGGACGGCGTCGATGATGATGCCGGCCGAGTTGGGCGAGTCCCAGACCTCGAGCTTGTACTCCAGGTTCAGCGGGACGTCACCGAACGCGCGGCCCTCCAGGCGGACGTACGCCCACTTGCGGTCGTCCAGCCACTGCACGTAGTCGGACGGGCCGATGTGGACGTTGCGGGCGCCCAGGTCGTGCTCAAGGTTGCTCGTGACGGCCTGGGTCTTCGAGATCTTCTTGGACTCCAGCCGGTCGCGCTCGAGCATGTTCTTGAAGTCCATGTTGCCGCCGACGTTGAGCTGGTACGTGCGGTCGAGCTGCACGCCCCGGTCCTCGAAGAGCTTCGCCATCACACGGTGGGTGATGGTGGCGCCGACCTGCGACTTGATGTCGTCGCCGACGATCGGCACGCCGGCCTCGGTGAACTTGGCAGCCCACTCCGGGTCGGAGGCGATGAACACCGGCAGCGCGTTGACGAACGCGACCTTGGCGTCGATGGCGCACTGCGCGTAGAACTTGTCGGCCAGCTCGGAGCCCACCGGAAGGTAGGACACGAGTACGTCGACGCGAGCGTCCTTCAGGGCCTGGACGATGTCGACCGGCGCCTCGTCGGACTCGGTGATCGTCTCGCGGTAGTACTTGCCGAGCCCGTCGTGGGTGTGGCCGCGCTGGACCGTGACTCCGGTCGGCGGCACGTCGGCGATCTTGATCGTGTTGTTCTCGCTGGCGCCGATGGCGTCCGCCAGATCCTGGCCGACCTTCTTGGCGTCCACGTCGAACGCGGCGACGAACTCGACGTCACGGACGTGGTAGTCGCCGAACTGGACGTGCATGAGGCCCGGTACCCGGGTCTGCGGGTCGGCGTCCTTGTAGTACTCGACGCCCTGCACGAGCGAGGCGGCACAGTTGCCTACGCCGACGATAGCTACGCGTACAGAACCCATCGCGGGTCCTCCTTCTTTCTCATAGCCGTCCCTGCGTGTCGGGACGATCTGTGGGGGTGGTCTCCCGGGGATGCGGTGCTCACGGACGGGGGTTGCCCGGCCCGCTCGCTCGCGATCAGCTCGTTGAGCCAGCGGACCTCGCGGTCGGCTGACTCCAGCCCGTGACGTTGCAGCTCGAGCGTGTACTCGTCGAGCCGCTCGCTGGTGCGCGAGAGCGTCTCGAGCAGGCCGTCGCGGCGCTCCTCGATCCGGCGGCGCCGGCCCTCGAGAATCCGCAACCGAGTGCTGGCGTCGGTGCGCGAGAAGAACGCGAAGTGGATCCCGAAGCCCTCGTCGTCGTGGGTTTCGGGACCCGCCCCCGCGAGCAGCTCTGCGAACCGTTCCTTGCCCTCGGCGGTGAGCTTGTACACGACCTTTCCGCGCCGGCCCGTAAGCGGTGGGGCCGCTTGGGCGCCGGCGGGGTCGGCGTCGTCCTCGGTGATCCAGCCGGCTTCGCGTAGCCGGCGCAGGGTCGGATAGAGAGACCCGTAGGAGAACGCCGCCCGGAACGCGCCGAGCATGACCGTGAGCCGTTTACGCAGCTCGTAGCCGTGCATCGACGATTCGTGCAGGAGGCCGAGGATCGCGAACTCGAGCATCGCCCCTGCCCCCCTCTCGCTCCGATGGATCGCCGCGATGTATCGCGACGATACATCGGGACTATACGTCCGGCTGCCCGAGGTCGCTAGAGATGCCCGTTGTTTCGGGATTTTCTGGACGTTAGGCACCTGCGGCGTACCCTCGTCGGGTGCGGACACAGCGACAGGTCGTCGACTACGCGCTCCAGCGGCGCGCGCTGCTGCGTGAGGTCTACGCGGGTCGGGTCGGCACGGCCGAGGTCTGTGACGCGTCCCCGTACCTGGTCCGCGCCGCGAAGTTCTTCGGCGAGCGCACCGAGACGCCGTGCCCCGTCTGCCGCCGCGACAACGTCTGGCTCGTCAACTACATCTACGGCGACGAGCTGAAGCACTCCGCAGGCCAGGCGCGTCCTCGTGCTGAACTTCCCGTGCTGGCGATGAGCTACCGCGAGTTCGACGTGTACGTCGTCGAGGTCTGCCGGGTCTGCGACTGGAACCACCTGACGCAGAAGTTCACGCTCGGCCGCGACGGGCTGCCCAGCGACGAGCAGCAGCGCGCCCGGGGCTGACGGCCGCGACCGGTTGTGACGCGTCCCTCTGTCGCGGGTGGAGCAAACGTCGTGAACTAGGTTCCGCGTCCCACGCGTATCAGTGTCAGGAGCACCGCCAGCGCGCTGCAGCGAGTAGATTCACCCGGCGTGATCACGGGTTGAGCGGTTGGTCACGCTGGGACGTAGGTGTTTGGAGTTCCTAGACATGTCAGGGCATGGTGGTGGAATGAGTTTCCCCGATCAGCCCGAGCGCCCCTCTCGCGGCGTCGCCCGGGTGGGGTCCGGTGGTGACCAGGAAGACGGCTGGAATCGCCACGACGGACCCCAAGGCGACCCATATGGCGCCGGACGGTCCGCCGGACGGACTCCTCCCCCCACCCAGGGCGCGGCCAGTGGCCGCGCCTCTGTCGGTCGTGCGACGCCTCCAGGTCCGCCGGTGGGCCGCGCGACCCCGGTCCGAGGCGCGGCGCGCGTCTCCGGCGCCGCGTCCGTGTCAGGTGCCGCCTCGGTGCCGCCGCCGGGATCCGGCTATGGCGACCCCGGTTACGGCGGTTCTGGCTACGGCCACGACCAGGCCGATGCGACCAGGCGTCAGGGGCGGTACGGAGAGCCCGACCGCACCGCGATGATGGGCGTCGGCCCGCGCAGCCGTGCGGCCGCCCGCGACGACATCATCAGCCAGCCCGGGCCCGGCGGCGGTCGCCCGCCGCGTGACCCGAGGGGCCTGAAGAAGAGCAAGCGCCGCAAGCGGATCGCGATGATCGCCGGTGTCACCACTGTGGCCATGCTGGTGGCGTCCATGGGCATCGTCTACGGGATGACCAACGTGCCGCTCCCCGAGGCGGCCGCGAACAAGCAGACTTCCACCGTGTACTCGGCCAAGGGCGGCACCATCGCCACCTTCGCGATCGAGGACCGCCAGGAGGTCAAGCTCGACCAGATCCCGCTGCACGTCCGGCAGGCCGTGATCGCCGCCGAGGACCGTTCGTTCTATGACAACAACGGCATCTCGCCGAAGGGCATCGCGCGTGCGGCGCTGGGTGTCGTCACCGGCGACGACAAGGGTGGCGGCTCGACCATCACCCAGCAGTACATCAAGAACTCGCGGAACCTTACCCAGGAGCGCTCCTACGTCCGTAAGGCGAAGGAGATCCCCATGGCGCTCAAGGCGGACGACGAGTACACCAAGGACGAGATCCTCGAGTTCTACCTCAACACGATCTACCTCGGCCGCGGCCGGTACGGCATCCAGTCCGCCGCGAAGGGCTACTTCAACAAGGACGTCGGCAAGCTCACCGTCGAGGAGGGCGCGGTCATCGCGGGCCTCATCAAGGACCCGAGAAACCTCGACCCGGCCAACAACCCCGAGGGTGCGAAGGGCCGCTGGGACTACGTCCTCGACGGCATGGCCAGCGAGGGCTGGATCGACGAGGGCAAGCGCGCGGCGGCGAAGTACCCGCTGGTGCAGCAGAAGTCGCAGGCCCGCCGCGACGCCTGGATGGACGGTCCCAACGGTGTCCTCGCCCGGCGCATCGAGCTGGAGGTGCTCGGCCTCGAACTGGCCGGCGGCGCCAAGATCACCGAGGACCAGCTTCGCACCGAGGGTCTGAAGATCTACACCACGATCGACCCGAAGATGCAGGGTGCCGCGATCAACGCCGCCCGTGACGTCATGAAGGGCCAGCCGAAGACGATGGCCACTGCCCTCGCCGCGGTGCAGCCCGGCACCGGTCGTGTCCTCGCGTACTACGGCGGCGAGGAGGGTTACGGCAAGCGCGACTTCGCCCGTGGCGACCTCCCGCACCCGCCCGGATCGTCGATGAAGCCTTACGTGTTGGCAAAGGCGCTGGAAGAGGGCATCAGCATCAAGTCGGAGTGGGACGGCAGCTCGCCGCAGATGTTCCCGAAGAGCCGTGGCGACAAGCCGCTGCGGAACTCGGAGAACAACAACGACTGCAAGCGGTGCAACCTGATCGACACCACCGTCAAGTCGCTCAACACGGTGTACTGGGCACTCACCGAGCAGCTCGGCGACACCGAGGTCCGCGACTTCGCCGGACGCGCCGGTGTCACGAAGATGCTGGACACCACGGGCAAGATCAAGCCGATCGGCGAGGCGAAGGTCAACGAGGGCATCAGCATCGGGCAGTTCCCGATCTCCGTTCTCGACCAGGCCAACGGGTACGCCACGTTTGCCGCGTACGGCGAGCGCTCAGCGCCGTACCTCGTCGACAAGATCGTCGACCGCAACGGCGCGACCCTGTTCACGCGCCAGCTCAAGGTGTCCCGCGCGTTCTCGCAGGACGTCGCCCGCGACGCCAACTACGTGATGGAACAGGTCCTCACCCGGGGCAAGGCGAAGAACCGCCTCGCGGGTGGGCGCAAGGCCGCCGGCAAGACCGGTACCCAGCAGTGGAAGGACACCGACCAGAACTCGCACGCCTGGATGTGTGGCTTCACGCCGGGGCTCGCCGCCGCGGTCTGGGTCGGCAACAAGGACGACGAGAAACCGCTGATCGACGCACGCACCGGCGGCGACGTCTTCGGCTCCGGCATCCCCGGCGAGATCTGGAAGAAGTTCATGGACGCCGCCCTCGACGGCACCGACGAGAAGAACTTCAAGAGCCCCGTCTTCCTCGGCGACGAGGACGGCGGCAACGCGCCGGAGCAGGAGGAGCCGGTCATCCCGGATCCGACAGAGAGCCCGGAGGACCGGCCGGGCAACGGTAACGACAACAAGCCGGACCCCACCGAGTCGCCAACCCCGGATCCGACGGACTCCCCGGATCCGGACGATCCGAAGCCGGACGACCCGTTCCCGAAGCCGACGCAGAGCGACAAACCACGCTTCCCCTGAGGGAATCGCACGTGACAGCAGCAGGTAGGGCAGGATCGGGGGCGTGATCGAGCGCCCCCGACCGCCCGTTGCGGACATCGACCTGCCCAGCCGATCGGATCCTGTCGTCGCCGGCCTGTCGCAGGTGATCGGCGGCCCGATCGGTGAACGCGCGCGGCTTAACCGTCGCGTGTGGACGCCCATGCGCGTCGTGCTCGCCCTCGCGTGCGTCGTGCTGGCGCTCAGCTGGGTGCAGAAGTCGCCGTGCCGGTCGGGCGCGTGGGTCGACAACGTCCAGTACAAGAAGCACTGCTACACCGACGTGCTCGCGCTGTACTACGCCGAGCGGCTCAACCAGGGCGCCGTCCCGTACCTTGACCACGAGGTCGAGTATCCGGTGCTGACCGGCATATTCATGGGTGTCATCGGCCGGCCGGTGTGGAAGCTCGGCAACTCCGACTGGGTCAACGGCTCGTTGCTGCCGACGCTCGCCGACTACGGCCTGGCCGAGGGCGGCCCGCTCAACCAGGGCAAGCTGTTCTTCGACCTGAACGCGCTGGTGCTCGGCATCTTTGGCGTGATCACGGTGTGGACGATCGTCCGCATGCGGCCCGCCCGGCCGTGGGATGGCGCCATGGTCGCGCTCGCTCCGGCCCTGTTCGTCACGGCGACGGTCAACTGGGACCTGCTGGCCATCGGATTAACCTCGCTCGGCATCTACTTCTGGTCCCGGCGGGCGCCCGGCTGGGCGGGGTTCTTCATCGGTTTGGCGGTCGCGGCGAAGTTCTACCCGCTGTTCATCATCGGTCCGCTCGCCCTTCTGTGCCTTCGACGGAAAAAGCTGCCGGATTTCGTGATCACGGCGGGCACCGCGGTCGTCACCTGGGTCGCCCTGAACCTCCCGATCTACTACGCCGCACCCGACGCGTGGCTCAAGTTCTGGCGGCTCAGCGACGAGCGCGCCGTCGACTGGGGCACGCTCTGGTACGTCGGGGCGCACTTCCCCGTCGGCGGCGGCAAGGTCGGGATCTGGCCTTTCACCGACCTGTCCAGCGCCGAGAACATCCCCAACCTGAACACGCTCAGCCAGTCGCTGTTCGTACTCGGCTGTGTCGGCATCGCTGCGCTGGTCCTCTTCTCGAAGCGCCCGCCCCGCCTCGGGCAGGTGGCGTTCCTCGTGGTCGCCGTCTTCCTGCTCACCAGCAAGGTGTGGTCGCAGCAGTTCGTGCTGTGGCTGATTCCGCTGGCGGTGCTCGCCCGGCCGAAGTGGACCGCGTTCCTCGCGTGGCAGGCCTGCGAGCTGGCGTATTTCTTCGGCTTCTACCAGATCCTGCTGCGGACGGCCGGCGGCAAGTCGCTCATGCCCGAGAAGTGGTTCGCGCTGATCGGGCTGGCGCGATGGGTCGCGGTGGCGGTGCTCTGCGCGCTCGTGGTGCGCGAGATCCTGCGGCCGGAGCTCGACGTGGTGAGATCGGAAGGCATCGAGGATCCCGAGGGCGGCGTGCTCAACGATCCACCGCCGGAGCCACGTGCTGATCCGCTGCCGTCAGGACTCGTCGAGGACGAACACGACCGCGTCACCCGACTCGGTACGACGTAGCGGCAGGCCGTCCACTGGCTTGTCGGCGGCCGACTGCCACGGCGTGCCGGCGATGCGTGCCCGCAGGACCACCACGGTGCGGATGCCCTTGCCGCGCAGGTACTCGACGCTGGCTGCGTCGGGGAAGCTCGTCGACGCGTTCCGGATCTCGGTGGTCGAGTTCGGGAAGAAGCCGCTGCCGCCGTTGACCATCTTCGGGAAGCCGTCCGTGGACCACAGCATCACGGACTGGTCGAACATCGGGTCGCTCGGAAGCACCAGCAGCGGACCGGCGACGTCGCGGAGCGCCGGCGGTTGCTCGGGTACCTCGGGATGGGGTGTCTTGTTGAGCCCTTCGCCGAGCACGAGCAGGCCAGGGACCAGCAGTACCGCGGTGACCCAGCGGGGCCACGCGCCCGGTGTTCCTGCCTGGCGTCTGGCCGCGAGCCGGTTGCCGATCCCGGTGACCGCGCCGGCGGCGAGCAGCCCGAGCAGCAGCGTCGTGTAGATCACCAGCCGACCCGGGGTGCGCAGGGCATCCCAGCCGGGAGCGTGCCGGAACAGCATCAGGTACGTGAACTCGCCGTCCTGGAACCGGGTGCCCATGGCGAACAGCACGCTGACGGTGGTGAGGGCACCGAGCGCGAGGCGCTGACGCACGGTCCAGCTGCTGATCGCGAGGCCGACGAAGGCCAGGAGCAGCACGGCGAGCCCGGGGAGCAGCGTCATCTCGGGAACGAACGTCAACTCGGCGCGGGCGCCGGTGTGCCGCTCGCCCCAGAACCACGACTCGACCGGCGCCGTGAGGAACGCGCGCAGCGGCGGCGAGAAGAGCGCCAGATCCTCCTCGCCGCGACGGGCGTACGGGTGGGCCTCCACCACTCGCAGGTACGGGCGGGCCATGAGCAGGCCGGTGAGCGCGAACGCCACGCCACCGACGATGTTGACCTTGAGCACGGCGGCGGGGATCCGTGGGCGGCCGGTGACCAGCCAACCGACGCCCGCTGCGAGGCAGACCAGGGCCAGCACGTACGCGAACGGAAGGCCGATGCCGAAACCGATCATCAGCTGCCAGCACGCCACGCCCCAGCCGAACGCCGCCCAGCCGGGGCGGACCCGCTCGGGCCGGTACCCGTGGGTGAACGAGTACCCATGGCCGCGGGCCAGCGCCGCCAACGACAGCGCGATCGCGCCGGTGGAGAGGACGTGCAAGTGTCCGGCCTGGACGAGCCGCCACGGCGCGTACGCGAACGCCGCCCCGGCCACGATCGCCCCTGGCCACCGCGCGCCGAGCTGCCGGGCCAGCGCGTACGCACCGACGAACGCCAGCGCCGGCACCAGCACGTACACCAGGTTGTAGCGGACGACCGCAGCCACCGGACCCTCGCCGACAAGCGCGAGCGGGAAGTACCCGAAGAGGCTGTCGGTGAACGCGTAGGTATCGGCCTCGGGGTAGAACGCGTTGCCCTGCCACAGCTGCAACGGCTGGTGCAGGACGGCGTGCCCCGACCAGGCGAGGATCCAGGAGACGAGCAGTGGGTCGTAGATGTCCTGTGGGACCGTGCTGGCCGGGTGCTTCATCGTGGGCCAGGTCATGACGACGGCGAGCAGCACCGAGGCGAGCGGCACCAGCACGATCTCGCGGCGCAGCACTGCGAGCGCGCGTTCCTTCAGCCCCGTGCGCGGCGTGGTATCCGGGCGGTCGGGCTCGGGAGCGGCGCTGTTGAGGGCGGTCCGGTCGGCCGCTGTCGCCTCGTCGGTCATGCGCCGAGTCGTCCGCGCAGGAAGGCGATGTCGGCGCCCTGCCCGTCGGCGCCGCCGGGCGTCTCGCAGACCACCGGCGCCCCGGTGGCGGTGATCGTGGCCACGAGCAGGTCGGGATCGATCTGGCCCTTGCCGAGGTTCTCGTGACGGTCGCGGCCGGAGTCGAACTCGTCCTTCGAGTCGTTCGCGTGGACGAGATCGATGCGGCCCGTGATCGCCTTCACCCGGTCGACGATGCCCAGCAAGTCCTCGCCGCCCGCGTGCGCGTGGCAGGTGTCCAGGCAGAACCCGGGGCTGAAGTCGCCGATCGCGTCCCAGAGGCGGGCGAGCCGGTCGAACCGGCGCGCGATGGCGTGGTCGCCGCCGGCGGTGTTCTCGATCAGGATCTGCGTGGCGTAACCGCCCTTCTCCTCCTGCTGTTGGAACGCCTTGCGCCAGTTCTCGAAGCCGACGTCCGGATCGTCGTCCCTGGTGACGTGACCGCCGTGGACGATCAGCCCCTTCGCCCCGACCGTGGCCGCCGCGTCGGCGTGCTGGACGAGCAGGTTCCGCGACGGGATGCGGATGCGGTTGTTCGTGCTTGCGAGGTTCACGATGTACGGCGCGTGGATGTATACGTCGAGGTCGCTGGCGATGATCGCCGCCGCGTCCTCACGGGGCTTGGGCTTCTTCCAACCCTGCGGATCCGCGAGGAAGAACTGGACCAGCTGGGCGTCGCGGGCTTTCGCCTCGGCGAGCGGATCCGCGGGGTCGACGTGTGCTCCGATGCGCATGCGGAGAGGGTACGGCGTGCCGCCGACAAACGGCCGCGCAGCCGAGCGGGAGCCCGTCCTACCGGCGGAAACCTCGGCGTGAAAGATGTACACCGAACCCGTCACCTCCGGGTGGCGGCGTCGTTGAAGCCGGTGAAGGATGACGTTGGTCACTGCGGCTAGGGGCCGGCGGCTTTTCTGACCTGGGGAGATCGTGATCGTGTCCAGCCCTTTCAGAGCGGCCGCGGCGCGACGTACGCGTCGCGCCGCGGCACTGCTCGGCCTGCTGGTCGCCACCGCGCTGCTGGCGATGCCGGCACCGGCCTCCGCCACCGACCCTGTGCCCACGATGACCTTCAAGGGTTCGCTGAACGTGCTCGGGCTGCTGAACAGCCTGACCGTCACCCCGGCGGCGCTTTCCGTACCGTCCGGCGGCACGGTGACGTTCGTCAACGGCTCACCCAATGACCTCCGGCTGACCGTCGACGGGCGGGACTTCCCGCTGGCCAAGGGCGCGCGCCTCCCGCTGGTGTTTCCGGGCGGCGCGAACGCCACGCGGTCCGACGTCAAGGCGTCGCCGCTCGGCGGGGCGGTCGGCGGGCTCCTCGCCTCGACCGCCACGGTGAACGTGGCCGCGGTGCCCAAGGCGGAGGCGCCGAAGCCGCCGGATCCCTCGAACACTGGCGGCACGGGCAGCAACCCGGGCACGCCCGGTGCACCCACGCAGCCGGGCCCTGACGGTGCGGTCGTGCCGCAGTCGCTGCCCGGTGGTGTGAAGGTGCCGCCGAACTTCGGCCGTGACCCGGTGGCCCGTGGCCGCATGGCCGGCGCCGACCTGCCCCCGATCACCGAGGCCGAGGCGGGCGCCGCCCAGCCCGATCCGGCGCTGCCCCGTGCGGCGAACACCGTGCCCGGGGACGGCGTGTTCACCACGGTCGGCGGCGGGATCGGGCTCCTGATCCTCGTGGCGACTGTCCTGCTCGGCGGCGTCGGCGCCGCCGCGATGCGTACCGTGCTGGCGCAGCGGGATGCAGAGATGCAGACCTGACCCAGCACCCGCAGGCCCCACGGGGCGCCGGTACCAGCCGTTGGTGTGGTCGTTCCTCCCCAGGTCCCACCCACGGATTCGGAACCGGCGCCCCGTGGCTGTTAGGCTTCCTCGGTTCGCTGACGCGAATGACCCTCCTGCCACGGAGAGACCGTGGCCGCTGAGACCACAGGAGGTGGGTTTTCTCTTGCGTCACTACGAAGTCATGGTGATCCTCGACCCCGATCTCGAGGAGCGCACCGTATCCCCCTCGCTGGACACGTTCCTCAACGTGATCCGCACCTCGGGCGGGAACGTCGAGAAGGTTGACGTGTGGGGCCGCCGCCGGCTGTCCTTCGAGATCAACAAGAAGGTCGAAGGCATCTACGCCGTCGTCGACCTGCAGGCCGAGCCGGCCGCCGTGCTGGAGCTCGACCGGCAGCTCAACCTGAACGAGTCCGTGCTGCGCACCAAGGTCCTCCGGCCGGAGATGCGCTCCACCAACCGCCCCAACCAGCGGAAGGACTGAGCTGCGCGTTTGTCATACCGAGCTGACAGCATCGATATGACGACGACCGCAACGGTCCGGTAGGAGGAGTTCCTCATGGCAGGCGACACCGTCATCACCCTTGTCGGCAACCTGGTCGACGACCCCGAGCTCCGGTTCACCCAGAGCGGCGCGGCCGTCGCGAAGTTCCGGCTCGCCTCGACCCCCCGCACCTTCGACCGGCAGAGCGGCGAGTGGAAGGACGGCGAGAGCCTCTTCCTGACCTGCAACGTCTGGCGGCAGGCGGCGGAGAACGTGGCCGAGTCGCTGCAGCGCGGCACCCGGGTCATCGTGCAGGGCCGGCTCAAGCAGCGCTCGTACGAGACGCGCGAGGGTGAGAAGCGCACGGTATACGAGGTCGAGGTCGACGAGGTCGGCCCGTCTCTGCGCAGCGCCACCGCGAAGGTCAACAAGACCGCGCGCACCGGTGGTGGCAGTGGCGGCGGGTTCGGTTCCTCCGGCGGCAGCGCCCCGGCGGACGACCCGTGGGCATCGGCCACTCCCTCGGGTGGCGGCGGCGGGGGCGGCGGGTTCAGCGACGAACCGCCGTTCTGAGCACGGCCCACATACGAACAACTGACTTCTGAACGAGATAACGGAGCATCACCATGGCGAAGCCGCCGGTGCGGAAGCCTAAGAAGAAGGTCAATCCGCTCGACAAGGACAAGATCCGCTACATCGACTACAAGGACACCGCTCTGCTGCGGAAGTTCATCTCGGACCGGGGCAAGATCCGCGCCCGCCGGGTGACCGGTGTGTCCAGCCAGCAGCAGCGGCAGATCGCCAAGGCGATCAAGAACGCCCGCGAGATGGCGCTGCTGCCCTACTCCAGCACGTCCCGCTGAGGAGGGTGACGAAGCATGAAGATCATCCTCACCGCTGACGTGGACGGGCTCGGCGCGCCGGGCGACGTCGTGGAGGTCAAGGACGGCTACGGCCGCAACTTCCTGCTGCCGCAGGGCAAGGCCATCGTCGCCAGCAAGGGCGCCGAGAAGCAGGTCAACACGATCAGGCGGGCCCGCTCGGTCCGTGCGGTCCGCGACCTGGACCACGCCAAGCAGATCAAGTCGCAGCTCGAGGGCCTCAAGGTCTCGCTCCGCACGCGCGCCGGCGAAGGCGGCCGGCTGTTCGGCTCGGTCACGTCGAACGACGTGGTCGGTGCCGTGAAGGCCGCCGGTGGTCCGGTGCTCGACAAGCGCAGCGTCGACCTGCCCGGTCACATCAAGACGACCGGCGCGCACAAGGTCACCGTGAAGATCCACCAGGATGTCGTCGCCACGATCGTCCTGGACGTCGTCGCGGCCTGATCGCCCACCGCCTGTGCGGTGTTGACCGGAGAGCCGGCCCGTCGTGGGCCGGCTCTCCGGCGTTCTGTGGATAACTTGGTCGTCCTTGGCGATTCCGTGTGCACAGCGCAGTCATCCGCACACGTAAGGTACATGCGGACTTATGGAGCGTTCCGCCCTGAAGGCGGGCGTCGGCACAATCCGCTCGGACCACCCAAGCACCCCGAGATGCCCGGAGGACCAGCATTTTTCGGGCATTCGGGCACTGTGCCGAGCGTCGCACGGGCCGGCTGGCTCGCTCGGCGGCTGCGAGATGGCTGCCGGGAAGCGGAAAGTTCAGCAAGTTTCTTGGTTCCACAGTGAGTGGACGACATCCCTGCACGTCAGAGGGGGTGTGCACAGTCGTGTACACAGGTTGTCCACAGGCAGCGCACAGGAACCGCACAGGGTTACCCACCGTAATCCACAGGCTGTTCGCAGGTCTGTGCACAGCCGGGATTGAGGTACGTGGTCCGGCTCCCTACTGTCAGGTCACCACCCGGATGCGCTGATCCCACCGGCATCATCCGTAACTCCTGTCGTACCCGGTTGGTACACCAGTGCGAAGCGTTGGTGCGGGGCGATCAGGGGGTGCGGGGTGGCGGTCAGCGACGACGTGCGTCCGACCACGGCCTCGGCCGAGTATGACCGCATGCCCCCGCAGGATCTGGCTGCGGAGCAGAGCGTCCTCGGCGGCATGCTGCTCAGTAAGGACGCCATCGCCGACGTCGTCGAGATCCTCAAGGCCGGCGACTTCTACAAGCCCGCGCACGCCACCGTCTTCGACGCGGTCCTCGATCTGTACGGGCGGGGCGAGCCGGCCGACCCGGTGACGGTCGCCGCCGCCCTCGCCGACAGCGGTGGGCTCGCACGCATCGGCGGCGCCGCGTACCTGCACGACCTGATCGCCCTGGTGCCGACGGCCGCCAACGCCGGCTACTACGCGCGGATCGTCTCCGAGCGCGCGGTGCTGCGCCGGCTCATCGCCGCAGGTACTCGCATCGTCCAGCTCGGGCAGGGCGCGGCGAGCGGGCAGGGCCGTGACGTCGACGACGTCGTCGACATGGCGCAGCAGGCCGTCTACGAGGTGACGGAGCGGCGCACCAGCGAGGACTACACCGTCCTCGAAGAGCTGCTGCAGCCCACGATGGACGAGATCGAGGCCATCGGCGCCCACGGCGGCGTCATGAGCGGCGTCCCCACCGGCTTCGTCGACCTGGACCGGCTCACGAACGGCTTCCACCCCGGCCAGCTCATCATCGTCGCCGCACGCCCGGGGCTCGGGAAGTGCGTGCGGTTTGATACGATTGTCACGATTTTCGGAACTGGTGAGAGGGTAACGATAGCGGAGTTCGTTCGGCGGGGTCAGGCCGGTGAGGATCTGCGGATCCACAGCCTCTCCGACGACTGGAAGCTCGACACGATCCGACCGTCTGACTTCATCCCTAATGGCGTGCGGCCGGTCTGGCGTATGACCACGCGGTCAGGCCGGAGTATCTCCGCGACTGCGAACCACCCGATGCGCACCCTGAACGGGTGGGTGCCGCTGGAGGGGCTGCGCCCCGGTGACCACATCGCGGTGCCACGCAACCTCCGGGTCAGCACCAACGGAGAGTTGCCCGACGCGCTGGTGGCGCTGACGGCGTACCTCATAGGCGACGGCGCACTCACAATGACGACGCCGCGACTCAGCGCGGCAAACAAGGAGATCCGGGCTGATGCGGCGCGATTTGCCAAGGCACTCGGCCTGCGAGTTCGCGACGTCGGCTATCTACTGTGCCGTGATGGTGCTTGCGGCGACGTTGATCGCCAACAGCGAGCCGGCGAGGATGGCCATCGGCATTCGGCCGATCTCAGCTTCTCGACGCCAGGCAGGCAGATCAACCCGCTGACGGATCATCTGCGTGATGTGGGTTTGATGGGGCTGGGTAGTGCGGAGAAGCATGTGCCGGCGGCGTATTTCCAGCTGAGCACCTGGCAGCTGCGCATCTTCCTGTCGCGGCTGTTCGCCACCGACGGCTGGGCCTGTGTCTCGGAAACGAAGGCAGGCAAGACGCTCGTCCAGGTCGGGTACTGCTCGATCAGCGAGCGGCTCGCGCGCGACGTCCAGCACTTGCTGCTCCGGTTCGGGCTCACTGCCGAGCTCCGCCGGAAGAAGGTGAAGTACAAGGGCGAACACCGCTGGGCGTGGCAGGTCATGCTGTACCAGGCCCGCCAGATCGAGCGGTTCTGCGAAGAGATCGGCATCGTCGGCAAGACCGACCAGCTCGACCGCGTCTACCAGGCGTGCATTAGCCGAAAGACCCACTCCAACACCGACCTGCTGCCGCGTGAGGTCTGGGACCTCGTCCTCGCCGACAAGGGCGCGCTGTCGTGGGCCGAGGTGAGCGCGCGGTGCGGCCGTCCGCGCAACCACAACTGGCACGTCGGCAAGCAGGGCGTAGGCCGTGATCGACTCGCGGAGCTGGCCAAGGCGCTCGACTCCCAGCGGCTCCGCGACCTGGCCGAGAGCGACGTCATGTGGGATCCGATCGTCTCGATCGAGCCGGATGGCGAGGCCGAGGTGTACGACCTGACGGTGGACGGCACGCACAACTTCGTCGCCAACGACATCGTCGTCCACAACTCGACATTCGGGCTCGACGTCAGCCGGTCGGCGTCGATCCGGCATGGCCTCACATCGGCGATCTTCAGCCTGGAAATGAGCAAGATCGAGATCACCATGCGATTGCTTTCCGCCGAGGCGAAGGTACCGCTGCACCACCTGCGGTCCGGCCAGCTCTCCGAGGACGACTGGACCAAGCTGGCTCGCCGCATGGGCGAGGTGAGCGAGGCACCGCTCTACATCGACGACTCGCCGAACATGACGATGATGGAGATCCGGGCCAAGGCGCGGCGGCTCAAACAGCGCCATGGCCTGCGGCTGATCCTGCTCGACTACCTCCAGCTGATGAGTTCGCCGAAGCGGGTCGAGAGCCGGCAGCAGGAAGTGTCGGAGCTGTCCCGTGGCCTCAAGCTCCTCGCGAAGGAGCTGGAGGTCCCGGTGATCGCCGTCAGCCAGCTGAACCGCGGCCCCGAGCAGCGCACCGACAAGCGCCCACAGCTCTCGGATCTCCGCGAATCGGGATCCATCGAGCAGGACGCGGACGTAGTGATCCTGCTGAACCGCGAGGACTACTACGAGAAGGAGTCGCCCCGGGCGGGCGAGGCGGACTTCATCGTGGCCAAGCACCGTAACGGCCCGACCGACACGATCACGGTCGCGTTCCAGGGTCACTTCAGCCGCTTCGTCGACATGAGCACGGGCATATGAGTCCAGCGCCACGGGCCGCATCGCGCCCGGGCGGGCCGGTGCCGAACCGGACAGTCGGGGAGAGCGCCGGGCGCCACCGGCGTGGGCCTGTGCCGTACCGGACTGTCGGGAAGAGCGCGGGGCGCCACCGGCTTGGGCCCGCCCCGAACCGGACTGTCGGGACACGGGTCCCTTAACCGGACGGCCGATGCCGCCAAAACCCCGACAGTTGGGCCGGGCGCGGCGGCCCGCCAGCTGACCGGCTCGCCGGCCCGGCTCGCGGCCCGCCGGCCCGGCGCCGCGGCGGCGCGGTGCTCACCGGGCCGTCCATCCGCCGTCCACGAGCAGGGTCGTGCCGGTGACCAGCGACGCGGCGGGCGACGCCAGGAAGATCACCGCGCCGGCGACCTCCATCGGCTCGCCGATGCGGTGGAGCGCCGCGATCCGCTCGATCACGTCGGCGCGGAACTCCGGGTCGGCAAGGTCGGGCTCGGTGCCCGGGGTGCGGATGAACGTGGGCGCGACCGTGTTGACCGTGATCCCGTGCGCGGCCCCACTCGACCGCGAGGCACTTCGTGAGGTGGGAGATCGCGGCCTTGGTGGTGCAGTAGATCGCCTCGGTGGGCAGCGCGACCGCCCCCGCTTGCGAGCCGAGGTTGACGATGCGCCCGTAGCCCTGGCCGATCATGATCCTGGCTGCGGCCTGGCTGGCGAAGAAGGTGCCCTTGACGTTGACGTCGAACGTCAGGTCGTAGTCCTCCTCGGTCACCGCCTCGGCGGGGTTCGCGGGGCCGAGGCCGGCGTTGTTCACGAGGATGTCGAGCCGGCCGAAGTGCGCGACGGTCTCGGCGACGGCGGATCGGATCTGGTCGAGGTCGCGCACGTCCATCGCGAGCGGCAGCGCCCGCCGCCCGAACCGGGTGATCTCGGCGACGAGGTCGTCAGCGGACGACGGGTCGCGGAGCCCGAGCGCGATGTCGGCGCCCGCGTGCGCCATCGCCAGCGCGATCGCCCGGCCCAATCCACGCGCGGCGCCGGTGACGAGGGCGGTCTGGCCGTCGAGGGAGAAGCGGGGGTAGCCGTCCACGCGACCTCCTTGCAGAGGGGGGCCGAGCAGCACCGGTTCGTCGTCGGCGTCACCGACCGTACCGCCCGCAGGCAGCTCCCCGGCGTGTCATCCGACAGCGCGGCCGGCGTCTCGTCGTGGTCCGGGCGGCGTTCGAGGCGGTTCGGTCGGTGCTGTCCATCGTGGACACGCCTTTCCTGATTCCGCCGCTGACGACGATCAGCCAGACCGGGTCGAAATGGGAAAGGCGGCCCGTCGACATGATCGAGCGGGACGCGAATCACGAGGAGGTCTCGTGCGTAATTCTGCAACCGTCGCTGGTGGTCAGACGGTCAACAGAGCGCCTTTGAATCTGCATCCGCTTCTGCATCTGCAAGTCGGTCACTTTCGTATCACGCCGGGCGCAATTGTCACCCGCGTTCGCTACGGTGAAGCATTCATCCGGGCACGCTGCGTCCGTTCCCCAACGCACGCAATAGCGGATCCGGGCGATTCGTTCAGGCCGCTGCGTGCGGCCGGGGGTCGATGAACGAGGTCAGATGCCAGAGCAGGATGAGATAGCGCCGTCGCTCCTCGCCTGCCCCGCCTGCTCCGGGCTGGGGCTCCGCATCACGGCGTGCGCGTGCAGGCACAACGGCAACACCTTCCTCACCAGCGGCGCCGGTCACCTCTCCGACGGTGAGCCGTACGCCGACTGCGAGCTGTGCCAGGGCACCGGCGAGACCACCGTCATGTGCTTCCCGTGCCGCCAGAGCGGGCAACTGCGCGCCCAAGGTGTGCTCACCGTGGTGAACGCGGTCACCGGGCAGACGGCGTCGGTGCAGGTCGTGCCGGGTGCGTACGACATCACGCCGTGGTCGATCAAGCGCAGCCGCCGCATCATCGACCTCACGCCGGTCGTGCGTGACCTCGCCGACCAGGTCGGCGCCGACTCCCTCTTCGACTGCCTCGACCAGCCGCTCCGCCGTGACGATGTCGCGATGCCGATCTTCCTGCCTCCACAGTGGCGAGACGACGCCCCGGTGGCAGAGCGTCGCGCCGTGGAGCAGTCCGCGATCGCCGAGTGGGCTGGGCGGCGGCGCTGGCACCTCTACGTCGGCTACCCGGCGGGGGTGCGGCCCGAGCCCGATTCCGACCGCCGCCTGGCCCACCTGCAACAGGTGGCCACCGCCGCCCACCTCGACCTCGTGATCCGGCTGGTCGACAGCTACTGGTCGGTGTCGTACGAGGTATCGGGCGCGGTGCCCAGGCCGGGTCAGTGCTGGTACGCCGGTCCGCTCTCGATCCGGGACGCGCTCAACGCGGTGACGCCGGGCGAGCTGGTCGAGCAGATGAAGTCGAGCATGATCGCGCGTGGTCACTGGGTCACCGCACGCACGGGCCACGTCGATGTCGAACAGCGTTCGGTCCACGAGATCGAGCAGGCCATCCGCGCATCGGCGGTGGGCGCGGCCGGCGGTAGTGCCACGTGGCGAGGTGGTCGGTGGCACGTCTCGCCGCTGCACGTCACCGAGGAGCGCGAGATCCTTACGGCGCAACAGACCGGCCAGGTCCGCTCCACGATCGAACGGGTGCTGGCGTTCGTCGACCCGCCGGTCGAGTCGCATTCGGTCGGCTCGCCCATTCCCAGCCAGCGCTGCGGGCGCTGCGAGTCCGGGACCGCCTGGCAGGACTGCTCCTGCACCTACCTCGGCGAGCAGCCGGCGCCCGACTGCGACCGGTGCGCCGGGGTCGGCCGTGCTCCCGCGACGTGCTGCTCGGGCTGCGAGGACACGCGTCTCGTCCATGCCGGCGCCGTGGTCACGCTGATCGGTCCGGACGGGCGCGGACTCACGATCAACCTCGCTGTCGGATCCAACCCCAGCGTGCGTTTCTTCCTCAACGAGCACGGCGTGCGGTGCGCCCAGGTGCCGCGTGAGCTGACGGCGGTGGCCTGGGCCGAACAGTTCGGCACCGACCCCGACTGGCTGTGCAGCCACGGCATCCGCACTGTCGGCGTGCTGGCACGCGAGGGCGTCATCGCCACGGAACTCACCGATCCGCGGGACGTCGTCGCCGAGTACCTGGCGCGGCTGACGACCGGGCGTCCCGGCGGACGGTTGGTCTTCTTCGTCCAGCCGCCGGGAAACACGCCGGTGGAGTCGCTGCTCCGGGTTGTCGCCGGCGTCGACGCGCGGCTGGAGATCGCCGTCACCACGGACTCGCGGGGCGCGCCACGCTGGGGCGTCGCTGTGGCATACCGGGGGTCGCGCAGCAGGTACGCCCCACCGGAGATCGACCTCACCCTCGGCGACGCCGTCGGACGGGTCACCGCGTCGCTGCCGCAGCGACTCGGCGCGATCGAACACGACGTCGAACGCACCGAGGTGCTGCGTACCGCCGCAACACCGGCGGGCGGTCGACGCCGAACTCGGCATCGAGACGATGCTGCGCGACCTCAGCCGCCAGTACGACCGGGTGCTTGCCTACGCCACTCGCGAGGGCTGGGCGCTGCACGTGTGGACGCAGCGCCGGTGGGCCAAGATCGGCGCCGCCCCCACGCTCCGCGAAACGATCGCGAACGCGCGCCTGGGCTGAGCCTGGACGCGGCCTGGGACTTAGTGTTCGGGGCATGGTGCGGGTTGACACGGTGGCGGCTGTCGCCGCAGGCGGGGTTGTCGGGGCGCTCGCTCGCCACGCGATCACGCAGCCGGGCGTCGGCGGTTTCCCTTGGGCCACGTTCGGGATCAACGTCGCAGGCTGCTTCGCGATCGGGGCCCTGATGGTTCTGGCGGTGGGCGCGCACCGGTTGGTGCGGCCGTTCCTCGGAACCGGCGTGCTCGGCGGGTTCACCACGTTCTCCGCGTACGCCGTGGAGGCCCGGGCGCTGTTCGCCGGTGGCGCCGTGCCGGTCGCGCTCGCCTACCTCGCCGGAACGTTGGTGGCGGCGCTGGTCGCTGTTCAGGCGGGTGCCGTGGTCGCGCGGCTGGCCACCGGCAGAGGGGAGGAACTGTGACGGACCGTGGGCGAGCGCTACGACTCACCGCCTTCGTCGGAGAGAGCGACACCTGGCACCACCGGCCGCTCTACGTCGAGATCGTGCACCGGGCGCATGTCGCTGGGCTCGCCGGTGCGTCGGTGTTCCGCGGGATCGAGGGATACGGGGCGTCGTCGCGTATCCACACGTCGAGGATTCTCAGCCTCGGCGACGAACTGCCGGTGGCCGTCGTGATCATCGACGCCGAAGAGGCGATCCGCGCCTTCCTGCCGCAGCTGGACGAATTGCTCACCGGAGGGTTGGCGATCCTCGACGAGGTCGAGATCGTCCGGTACGGCGGTCGCGCGAGGTGAGCCTGCTGCTCGTCGCGCTGGGCGCCGCCGTCGGAGCGCCACTCCGGTACCTGGTCGACCAGTGGATCTCGGCCCGGCACGACTCGCTCTTTCCGTGGGGCACGTTCGCGGTGAACGTCGCCGGGTCGGCCGTGCTGGGTGCGCTGCTCGGGGCAGGGGCACCGCAGCCGGCGGTTCTCGCCGTCGGTACCGGGTTCTGTGGCGCGCTGACGACGTACAGCACTTTCGGGTACGAGACGGTCCGTTTCGTCAATGGCCGCGCGTACTGGTACGCCGGGCTGAACGTGGCAGCCACCCTGGGGGCGGGGCTGGCGGCGGCGTATGCAGGCTGGGCGCTCGGCTCGCTGGCGACCTGACAGCTCAGGTGCAGGCTGCGCGGGCTTCGGCGGCGGACGGTGCGGCCAGCGCGCGCCGCGCCAGCTCCACGCACTCGTCATACCTGCGCCGCGCCAACTCGGCCCGCACCTCCGCCAGCGCTGCCGGTGACATCGACAGGCTGGTGACGCCGAGCCCCACCAGTACGCACGCCAGCAGCGGATCAGCCGCCGCCTCGCCGCACACCCCGACCGGCTTGCGGGCGAGTGCCCCCGCTGCACCGACCAACTCGATCAGCCGCAGGACGCCTGGGTGCCACGGATCCTGGAGCGCCGCCAGCGCGCCGAGTTGCCGGTCCGCCGCGAGCGCGTACTGGGTGAGGTCGTTGGTGCCGATGCTGGCGAAGTCCACGGCGCCGAACAGCGCGCCGGCGGTGAGTGCGGCGGACGGGATCTCGATCATCGCGCCGGCTGTGGCCAGCCCGTGCGCCCGAGCGCGCGAGACGAACCATGCGGCGTCGGCGGCGTCGGCGACCATGGGCGCCATCACCCACAGCTCGGCCTCGCTCGCCGCGGCGGCACCGGCCAGGGCGGCCAACTGCGTGTCGAGCACCTCCGGACGAGCACGGAGCGCGCGCAGGCCCCGCACCCCGAGCGCCGGGTTCGGTTCGTCGTCCGCGGTGAGGAATGCAAGGGGTTTGTCGGCCCCGGCGTCGAGCACCCTGGCGACGACTCTGCGCCCGGGGAACGCCGCGAGCACCTCGCGGTACGCCTTCTCCTGCTCCGCGCCGGTCGGTGCTGTCCGGGCGTCGAGGAACAGGAACTCGGTGCGGAAGAGCCCGACGCCCTCGGCCCCGGCGGTCACGGCGGCAGCGGCGTCGGCGGGGTTGCCGACGTTGGCGAGCAGCGCGACAGGGCGCCCGTCGGCGGTGGTGCCCTGGCCCCGTGACGGCGGCGGTCTCAGACCGCGCCGTCGCCTGGTGTTCGGCCGTCACCTCCGTACTGACGACGCCGTGCTCGGCGTCGACCACGACGAGCCCGTCCAGCGAGGTGGCGCCGCCGCAGCCGACCACCGCCGGGATGCCACGCGCTCGGGCCAGGATCGCGGTGTGGCTCGTCGGCCCGCCCTCCTCGGTGACGAGTGCGAGCACGCGATCCAGGTCGAGGCCGGCGGTATCGGCGGGTGCGAGATCCCTGGCGACCAGTACGAACGGCGTGTCGAGCGCCGGCGCTCCCGGCACCGGCACGCCGAGGCACGCGGCCACGACTCGCTGGCGTACGTCGTCCAGGTCGGTGACCCGGCCGGCGATGTACTCGCCGGCGCCGGCCAGCAGCTCGCGGTACGAGCCGTACGCGTCGAAGACCGCCCGCGCGGCGGTGGCGCCGGCCTGGATCGCCGCGCTGACCTTGCCGTCGATGGCCGGGTCCTCGGCCATCATCGCCAGCGCGTCGAGCATGTCGCGGGCGGCGCCGCCGGCCCGCTCGCCCCGGCGGCGCAGATCGTCGGCGACGGTGGCCATGGCGGTGCGCGCCGTGGACAGCTCCTCCTGGGGTGACCTTGTGCTCGGCACGTCGGGCGGTTCGGGCAGCGGCTCGCCCATCCGGGCCACCGGGCCGATCGCCACGCTCCGGCCGACACCGATTCCGCGTAGCTCAGGCATCGGCGGCGTCGAGGTCGGTAGCGAGCAGCGCGGCCAGCTTGTCCAGCGCGGCGTCGGCGCCGGGTCCCTCGGCCGCGAGGGTGACCTCGTCACCGTGCCGGACGTCGAGAGCCATCACGGCGAGCAGGCTGCGTGCGTCGATCGGTGCCGAGTCACCCTTGGCGAGGGTTACGCCGAGTCCTATCCGGCCGGCTGCCCGGACGAACAGCGCCGCGGGGCGGGCGTGCAGGCCCACCTCGGACGCGACGGTGACCCGGCGTTCTGCCATGTGGGCGTCTCCTTCAGTTCCAAGTGAAGAGTGCGGCGCCGGTGTTGACCGGGCCGGACATGAGGTCGTCGAGCGCGGCGGGGTCTCCGTCGAGCGCGACCACGGGGCAGACCGGGGAGAGACCGCGTGCCTCGACGTCGGCGGGGTTCCACCGAACGACGGGCTGGCCGGCCTCGACTCCATCTCCTTCGCTGGCGAGCAGCTCGAAACCCTCGCCGGCCAGCTTGACCGTGTCGATGCCGAGGTGGACGAGGACGCTGCGCCCGCCCTCGGCGACGACGAACGCGTACGGCTTCAGCCTGACCAGGGTCCCGCTGACTGGCGAGACCACTGTGCCCGGTCCGCGGTCCGGGTCGATGGCGAGGCCGGGCCCGACCATGCCCGAGGAGAAGACCGGGTCGGGGACGTCGGCGAGCGGGATGGCGGAGCCACGCAAGGGGGCGGTGACGTTCACCGCCACTAGAGCAGGTCCTCGATGTCGCTGGCGATCGTGTCGGCCTCCGGCCCGACGATCACCTGCACGACGTTGCCGGCCTTGAGGACACCGTGCGCGCCGGCGGCCTTGAGCACCGCATCGTTGACCAGGGTGCCGTTGGCCACCTCGGTGCGGAGCCTCGTGATACACGGCTCGATCTCGACGATGTTCTCGACTCCGCCAAGTCCCGCGATGATCTGCTCCGCCTTACTCGCCATTCCATCCTCCGTAGAAAGGGGCATTCTACCCATTGGTCTACACCTTTGCGCGGCAGTTGCGCTGCGCCTTGACAGCAGTGAACACCAACTGGTCTAGTCCAGTCCAGCTATGAGATGGAACACCTTTTGAAGGCCCTGTGCGGAGTCTGAGGAGACCACCGATGGCGTTCGATCCGCGTAGCCCGGTGCCCAAGCACCTGCAGCTGCGCGACATCCTCCTCGACCTGATCGAGGGCGAGCTCCAGCCCGAGGATCCCATTCCGTCCGAGCGCGAACTAGCCGACCGCTACACCGTCGCTCGGATGACCGTGCGGCAGGCGGTCGACGCGCTCGTCACGGACGGGCGGCTGTTCAAGGTGGCGGGCAAGGGCACCTTCGTCGCCAGGCCCAAGCTCGATCTCCAGATCCGACTCACGTCGTTCACCGAGGAGATGGCGCGGCGCGGCATGGTCGCCGCCTCCAAGACTCTGTCCTTCGGGCGTATCCAGGCCATCGGGCACATCGCGCGTGAGCTGGAGGTCGACCCCGGCACGCCGATCGTGCAGTACGAGCGGTTGCGCTACGCGGACGGCGTACCGATGGCGGTCGAACACACCTACCTGGTGGACCGGCGGGTACCTGGCCTCGCCGACAGGGAGGCGCCGTCCTCCCTGTACGCCTGCCTCGCCGACAGCTACGGCCTCGTCCCCGACTGGGGCGAGGACTCGATCGAAGCAGTCGCCGCAGACGCGGGGCTGGCGGAACTGCTCGACATACCGGCTGGTGGACCGGTGCTACGGACCGAGCGGCACGCGTATACGGGGGGAACGCTGCTCGACTACTCGGTCCTGTCATTCCGGGCGGATCGGTACAAGCTCTGGGTCCCGCTCGCCCGGCCCGCGGCACGCATCACCAACCCCCGTCTCTGAGAAGGAGAACCGCATGACCGCAGACAGCGCCGCTGCTGCCGGTAGAACCGGTCCCGGGCTCGCCGTACTTCAGCGATTCGGGCGCAGCCTGATGATGCCGATCGCGGTCCTTCCGGTGGCGGCTCTGCTACTCCGATTCGGCCAGGCCGACATGCTCGGCGCGGACGGCCTCGGCTGGATCCGCGTCGCCGAGGTGGTCGGCGCTGCGGGCGGAGTCCTCTTCGAGAACCTGCCGCTGCTGTTCGCGGTGGGTATCGCGATCGGCTTCGCGCGGAAGGCGGACGGTTCGACAGGTCTCGCGGCGGTCGTCGGCTGGTTCGTCTTCAACTCGGTCTTCACCGTGATGACCAAGGACAACCTGATCGACGGCAAGCCGGTGAGCATGGGCGTTCTCTCCGGCATCCTCATGGGACTCGTCACCGCGCTGCTGTTCCAGAAGTACTACCGGGTCAAGCTGCCGCCCTACCTCGCGTTCTTCGGCGGCCGGCGGTTCGTGCCGATCGTCACGGCATTCACTGCGGTGATCCTCGGGGTCGCGTTCGGGTTCGCCTGGCCGCCCATCGGTGAGCTCATCCGCAACGTCGGCGAGTGGATCGTCGGCGCTGGCGCCGCCGGTGCCGGTGTCTACGGCGTCATCAACCGGCTCCTGCTTCCGTTCGGCCTGCACCACATCCCGAACACGATGGTGTGGCAGGTGTTCGGCGAGTACGAGTCCGGCGGCAAGGTCGTCACCGGGGACCTGAACCGGTTCTTCGCGGGCGACCCGGAGGCGGGCATCTTCATGGCGGGCTTCTTCCCGATCATGATGTTCGCGCTGCCGGCGGCGGCCGTGGCCATGTGGCAGGAGGCGCGGCCGGAGAAGAAGAAGCTGGTCGGCGGCATCATGTTCTCGGCCGCGTTCTGCTCCTTCCTCACCGGCGTCACCGAGCCGCTGGAGTTCGCGTTCCTGTTCGTCGCCCCGCTGCTGTTCGTGGTGCACGCGCTCCTCACCGGCGCGGCACTGGCGATCTGCACCGCGCTCGGGATCCGCGACGGGTTCGGGTTCTCCGCCGGTTTCATCGACTTCGCTCTCAACTGGAACAAGGCCGAGAGGCCAGAGTTGCTGCTGGCCATCGGCGTGGCCTACGCGCTGGTCTACTACGTCCTGTTCCGCTTCATGATCCGGGTGTTCAACCTGCCGACGCCAGGACGTGAGCGCGACGACGCAGACCTCGTCGAGGCGGGTGCTGAACCGCGGCACAGCACCGAACCGCGGCACAGCACCGAACCACAGCCCAGCACCGAACCGCGGCACAGTGCGGAACCGCGGCACAGCGCGGAACCGCAGCCCAGCGCTGCGACATGGACGGAGCCGCGCAGGTACTGACGCGCTCCACGAGCGCCGCCCGTGCCCCGGTCCTTTCCACCGTGGGCACGGGCGGTCCCTTTGCCCGCGGTGGAGAGTGACGCGGAACAGTTGAACCATTCAAGCGTCGCGGCGGCACACGTTGGGCCGCAGATGCGGTGCTAGCGTGAGATCCATGCCGCAATTCCGGATCGGAGAGGCTGCCACGCTCCTCGGCGTCAGCGACGACACAGTCCGCCGTTGGGTCGATGCCGGCCGCTTGCCGGCGGCCCGTGATGCGCAGGGGCGGCTCGCGGTCGAGGGCAGTGAGTTGGCGGCGTTCGCGCAGCAGATCTCGTCGGCGCCGGAGCTGGGCCGCTCGGTGGCCGAGTCCGCCCGCAACCGTTTCACGGGCCTGGTCACGCGGGTGGTCAAGGACGGCGTGATGGCCCAGGTCGACCTGCAGGCCGGCCCGTTCCGTGTCGTCTCTCTCATGAGCCGTGAGGCCGCCGACGAACTCGGGCTCGAACCGGGCGTGCTCGCCGTGGCGTCGGTGAAGTCGACCCAGGTCGTCGTCGAGGTGCCGGAGTCACGGTGACCCGTTCGCGAGGCGCTCCGGCAGTGTTGCTCGTGCCGGCGTTGCTCGGGCTCGGCTTTCTCGTGTTGCCGCTGGTCGGGCTGGTGATCCGGGCACCGTGGGGGCGGCTCGGCACCCTGCTCGCCGACGACGCCGTACTCACCGCGCTCCGGCTCTCGCTGGTGACGGCCACGGTGGCGACGATCCTGTGCGTGCTGGTGGGGGTGCCGCTGGCGTGGTTGCTGGCGCAGCCGCGGCTGTTCGGCCGGCCTCTGCTCCGGGCGCTCGTCACCGTGCCGCTGGTGCTGCCGCCCGTGGTCGGCGGCGTCGCGCTGCTGCTCGTGTTCGGGCGGCGAGGGATCATCGGCCGCTGGCTGGACAGCGCGTTCGGGATCACGATCCCGTTCACGCCGGCCGCGGTGGTGCTCGCGGAGGCGTTCGTCGCGCTGCCGTTCCTCGTGCTGTCCGTCGAAGGGGCGCTGCGGGCGGCCGATCGCCGGTACGAGGAAGCCGCAGCCACGCTCGGCGCCAGCCGCTGGACGGTCTTCCGCAGGATCACGTTGCCACTGGTCGCGCCCGGCGTCCTGGCGGGTGCGATGCTCGCGTGGGCGCGAGCGCTCGGCGAGTTCGGCGCAACGATCACGTTCGCGGGCAGCTTTCCGGGGCGCACCCAGACCATGCCGATCGCCGTCTACCTCGCGCTGGAGACGAACCCCGAGGCGGCGGTCGCGCTCAGCCTGGTGCTGCTCGTGGTGTCGGTGGCCACGCTGGCGTGCCTGCGCGACCGGTGGGTGAACCCGTGAGCCTTGATGCGCGCCTCGTCGTGCGGAGGCCACGGTTCACGCTCGACGCGGAGCTCACGGTGGCGGCCGGCGAGGTGGTGGCGCTGCTCGGCCCGAACGGCGCCGGCAAGACCACCGCCCTGCGCGCGCTCGCCGGCCTGGTCAGCCTCGACGCGGGTTACATCCGGCTGGGCGGCGAGGAGCTCGACGGCCCGCCGGAGCACCGCCCGGTGGGCGTCGTCTTCCAGGACTATCTACTGTTCCCGCACCTGAGCGCGCTGGAGAACGTGGCGTTCGGGCTGCGCTGCCGGGGTCGCCACCGTCGGGAGGCCCGGAGCGTCGCGGCTGGACTGCTGGAACGTGTCGGCGTCGCGGAGCTGGCCGGGGTGAAGCCGCGGAAGCTGTCCGGCGGGCAGGCGCAGCGCGTCGCGCTGGCCAGGGCGCTCGCCGTGGACCCCCGGTTGCTGCTCCTCGACGAACCGCTGTCCGCACTGGACGCGCAGACCCGGCCGGCGATCCGGTCGGAGCTGCGGCGCCACCTGGCGGACTTCGCCGGCTGCGCGTTGCTGGTGACGCACGATCCGCTGGACGCCATGGTTCTCGCCGACCGTCTCGTCGTCATCGAGGACGGCACCGTCGTCCAGACCGGGACTCCGACCGAGGTGGCGCGCCGCCCGCGCACGCCGTACGTGGCCCGGCTGGTCGGCCTGAACCTGTTGCGTGGCACGGCCGACGGGCACGAGGTACGGGTCGGCGAGGCCACCGTGATCGCCGCCGAACCTGCGTCCGGAGACGTGTTCGTGGCGATCCGCCCGGCGGCCGTGGCGGTGTACGCCTCCCGCCCGGACGGCAGCCCGCGCAACGTCTGGCCCGCCACCGTGACCGGGCTCGAACCGTACGGCGACGCGTACCGGGTGCAGCTGGCCGGCACGGTGCCGGTGATCGGCGACCTCAGCGCCGCGGCGGTCGCCGAGCTTCGGCTGGCCGCCGGCGAGCGCGTCTGGGCCGCGGTCAAGGCTGCCGAGGTGGACGTCTATCCAGCGTGAACGTTCCGTCCGTCAGGGTCGAATCGGGACCGCACTAGGCTGGGCGTATGGCCGATCTCACGCACGTGGACAGCTCGGGCGCCGCCCGCATGGTGGATGTCTCCGGGAAGGATGTGACGGTGCGATCGGCGGTTGCCACCGGCGTACTGCGCACCACGTCCGAGGTCGTCGACCTGCTGCGCCGCGACGGCCTGCCCAAGGGAGATGCGCTGGCCACCGCCCGTATCGCGGGCATCATGGGCGCCAAGCGCACCCCCGACCTCGTCCCGCTGTGCCACCCGATCGCGCTGCACGGAGTCAAGGTCGACCTCGAACTCGACGACGACTCAGTGGGGATCACGGCCACTGTCCGCACCGCCGACCGCACGGGTGTGGAGATGGAGGCCCTGACTGCCGTGGCCGTCACCGGGCTCACCCTGATCGACATGGTCAAGGCGGTCGACCCGGCCGCCAGCATCGACGCCGTGCGGTGCGAGGCGAAGGACGGCGGCAAGACCGGCTCGTGGCGCCGGTCATGACTGCGGTTCCGGAGCCTGTGGCAGCGCCCAACCCTGCGGCTGCGCTCGCGGCCATGCCGATCCGGGCGCGGGTGGTGGTGGCGTCGAACCGCGCCTCGGCCGGCGTCTACGAGGACACGAGCGGTCCGCTGATCGCCGATCGCCTCACCGAACTCGGCTGCGCCGTCGACGAGCCGGTCGTCGTGCCGGACGGCGATCCGGTGGCGGACGCGTTGCGGGCGGCTGTGGCTGACGGGGTCGACGTGGTCGTCACCAGCGGCGGCACGGGCGTCAACCCGACCGACCGCACGCCCGAGGCCACCCGCGCGGTCATCGACTACGAGATCCCCGGTATCGCGGAGGCCGTGCGGGCGTACGGCGCACCGACCGTGCCCACCGCGATCCTGTCCCGCGGCATCGCCGGTGTCGCCGGGCGGACGCTCGTGGTGAACCTGCCGGGCTCGCGCGGCGGCGCCAAGGACGGCATGGCGGTGCTCGCGCCGATCCTCACCCACACCGTCGACCAGCTTCGTGGAGGGGATCACTGATGCCGGTGTCCTGGGATGACGCCCGCGCGCTCGTTCACGCCGCCGCGACCCCGCTCCCGGCCGTCTCGGTGGACCTTGCGGACGCCGACGGCACCGTGCTCGCCGAGCCGCTGCGCACCCTCACCGACCTGCCGGCCTTCGACACGTCCAGCGTGGACGGATACGCGGTGCGCGGCGCCGGGCCGTGGGCGCTGGACGGGCAGGTGCTCGCCGGTCAGGTACCGGCCGAGGTGAAGGCCGGCACGGCGGTGGAGATCGCGACCGGCGCGATGGTCCCGCCCGGCACCGAGCACGTGCTGCGCGTCGAGAACTGCGTTGTCGCCGGTGGCACGGTCACCGGCGCGATCCCCGACAAGCGCGACTGGCGCGAAGCGGGCGAGGAGGCACGGGCCGGCGAGGAGCTGGTGCCGGACGGCGCGAACGTCACCCCGGGCGTCATCGGGCTCGCGGCGTCCTGCGGCTACGACGCGCTGCTGGTAGGCCGCGCGCCCACGGTCTCTCTTGCTGTGTTCGGTGACGAACTGTTGACTTCCGGGCCACCCGGCGCCGGACGCGTCCGGGACGCGCTCGGTCCCCCGCTGCCGCTCTGGCTGCGCCGGCTCGGCGCTTCGGCGGCGCCAGCCGTGATGGTCGAGGACACGCTCGACGCGCACGTCGCCGCCATCGCCGCGGCAGCCGAGCAGGCCGACGTCGTGATCACCACCGGTGGCACCATGCACGGCCCGGTCGACCACCTGCACCCAGCGCTGGCACGGCTCGGCGGCGAGTACCTGGTCGACACTGTCGCGGTCCGGCCGGGCTTCCCGATGTTGGTCGCGTCGCTGCCGGGCGGGAAGTGGCTGGTAGGGCTGCCGGGCAATCCCCAGTCCGCGATCGTCGCGTTGGTGACGCTCGTAGCGCCGCTTCTCGCCGGTCTGCGCGGCGCCCCGTTGCCGCCGCTGGAGCGCATGCGGTTGGGCGCCGACGTCCCCGGGCGTGGCGACTACACCCACCTCGCGCTGGCTCGTGTCAGCGACGGGCTCGCCGAACCGCTGGCGCATGCCGGGTCCGCGATGCTGCGCGGCGTCGCCAGAGCAGACGGCTTCGTGGTGGTGCGGCCAGGGCAGCGGGGTACGGTCGGAGACGAGATCGACCTGGTGGCGTTGCCACTGCGGACCGGGGAGCGGCCATGACTCGTGCGGTTGGTGCGGTTGCTGGCCACGGCCGTACGCCGGGGCACCGCCTTGCGCTGGCAGAGGTCACGGATGTGCCGCTCGACCTCACCGCTCACGAGAAGCTGGTCGGCGACCGCGCGGCCGGAGCCGTGGTGTCGTTCGCCGGTGTCGTGCGCGACCACGACCACGGCCGTCGCGTGGTGTCGCTCGAGTACGTCGGCCACCCGTCGGCGCAGGAGATCCTCGACGAGATCGCCGCCGACTTCGCCGCGAAGGACGGCGTCGAGGCCATCGCCGTGAGCCACCGGACGGGTCCGCTGCAGATCGGCGACACCGCTCTGGCCTGCGCGGTCAGCACTGCGCACCGCGCCGAGGCGTTCGTGCTCTGCGCTGATCTGGTCGACGAGGTCAAGCGGCGGCTGCCGATCTGGAAGCGGCAGGTGTTCGACGACGGCACCGACGAGTGGGTCAACTGCCCCTGACCGACCGTAGGCCCTTGTCACGCCGTCTCAGTCGTCGTCGTATGGGAGCTGTGATGACTGGGCGTGTTGTCGGCGCGGCCACCGGCATTGTCGCGGCTGCTGTGGCGCTGGGCGTCGCGGAGCTGGTGGCGTCGGCGATCGGGCCCCACTCGTCGCCGCTCATCGCCGTGGGCGGCGCCGTCGTCGAGCTGACCCCGCGTCCGGTGGAGGAGTTCGCGATCCGGACGTTCGGCGAGTCGGACAAGGCAGCGCTGCTCATCGGCACGAGCGTGATCCTGCTCGTGTTCGCGGTCGCGATCGGGCTGCTGCCACCGCGTCGGGGCGTCGTCGGGATCGCGTTGTTCGGGTTGGTCGGGGCGGTGGCCGCGTTGACGCGTCCCGGAGCCAGCCTGGCATTCGCGTTGCCCTCGGTGGCGGGCGCGGCCGCAGGCGCCGGGGCGTTGCTGCTGGTCGCGCGGGCGTTGCCGAGGCCCGTCCGTGGCGCTGATCCGCCGCCTCTGGGCGAACCGGAGACGCCCCTCATGACCGGTTTCGATCGCCGACGGTTCCTGCTCGCGAGCGGCGCGTCACTGGTCGTGGCGGCGGGAACCGGCGGGCTTGGTCGAGTGCTGTTCAAGCGGTTCGACGTGAGAGCTGCCCGCGAGGCGCTGCGGCTGCCCGGTCCCGCGAGCCCGGCTCCTGCCCTGCCGGCCGGCGTCGACATGCGGGTTCGCGGGCTGACGCCGTTCGTCACCCCGAACGGCGAGTTCTACCGCGTCGACACCGCGCTCATCCTGCCGCAGGTGGAGCCGGACGAGTGGCGGCTGCGGATCCGCGGCCGGGTCGCCAACCAGATGACGTTGACGTTCGATGACCTGATCCGCCGGGATCTCGTCGAGCGCGACATCACGATCAGCTGCGTGTCCAACGAGGTCGGCGGCTACCTGGCCGGCAACGCGCGCTGGTTGGGCGTGCCGCTGAAGGCGCTGCTGGACGAGGCCGGACCTTCGGCGGGCGCGGATCAGATCGTGTCGCGGTCCGCCGACGGGTGGACCTGCGGCACCCCCACGGCGGTATGCCGGGACGGGCGCGATGCCATGCTCGCGGTCGCGATGAACGGTGAGCCGCTGCCTATCGCGCACGGGTTCCCGGTGCGGATGATCGTCCCCGGGCTCTACGGGTACGTGTCCGCGACGAAATGGGTGGTCGAGCTGGAGCTGTCGTCGTTCGCGGACTACGACGCGTACTGGGTGAGGCGCGGCTGGGCGGAGCAGGCGTCGATCAAGACGTTCTCGCGGATCGACACCCCGCGCCGATCCGCTGCCGCCGGCAAGGTGGCGGTCGCCGGCGTCGCGTGGGCGCAGCATCGCGGGATCGAGGCTGTTGAGGTGCGGGTCGATCGGGGTGCGTGGCAGAAGGCTGACCTGGCGGCAGAGGCCAGCGTCGACTGCTGGCGTCAGTGGCGGTGGGACTGGGCGGCCGAGGAAGGCTCGCACACGATCGAGTGCCGCGCCACCGATGGCAACGGCGACGTCCAGCCCGAACGTCGCCAGCCGCCGTTCCCTGACGGCGCGACAGGCTGGCATGCGGTTTCGGTCACGGTGTCGAGGTGACGTCCTCTGGCCGGATTTCTTCGGGCCGGATCTCTTCGGGCCTGTGATGCGACACGCCGAGTCAACGCGCGCGTCGCTTCACGCGGCGGCGGGGGCGCGGCGAGTCGGGCTATGGCGATCAGGTGGCCTGGGCGCGCAGGTACCGGCCGAAGTGCGGCACCGTGAACGCGATCGTGCCGCGCTCGGCCGAGTAGATGAGGCCCTTCTTGATCAGGCTGTCGCGGGCCGGCGAGAGGCTCGACGGCTTCCGGCCGAGCGATACCGCCACGTCTGACGTGTTCACCGGGGTGTCCCCGTGACTCAGGGTCGCCATCGCGCGCATGTACTCCCGCTCGGCCGGCGTCGCGCGCTCGTACCGGGATCCGAAGAAGCCCACCGCCAGCTCGGATTCGGCCTCCGGCGCGGCCATCTTCACGTCCTCGGGAGTGATCGGGCTGGCCGGTGCCGCGTCCCAGGTGACCTTGCCGTACGCCTGCACGAAGTACGGGTAGCCGTCGGCGGCGGCGTAGAGGGCGTTCAGCGCGTCGGGGGTGAACGTCACCTCCTCGCGCTCGGCCGGGGCGAGCAGCGCGTGGTCGGCGGCGGGACGGTCGAGCCGGTCGATGCGCACGTACCGGAAGAGCCGCTCCGAGTACGACTTGCTGGCGGAGAGGACGCTCGGCAGGTGCGGCAACCCGGCGCCGACCACGATCAGCGGCGCGCCCGTCTGGCTCAGCTCGTGGCACGCGGCGCATATCGCCGACACGTCGTCGGGCTCAAGGTCCTGCATCTCGTCGATGAACAGGGCGATGCCGGCGCCGACGTCGGTGGCGATGCTCGCAGCGTCGGTGAACAGCTCGACAAGGTCGATTTCGATGTCGCCGGAGTCGGCCCGGCCCTGCGTCGCTGGCAGATCGATGCCAGGCTGCCAGCGGTCGCGGATCTTGCCGCCCGTCGGGTTGCTGCGCAGCGCGAACGCCTTGAGGACGCCGAGGAAGTCGTCGATGCGGTCCGGCGCGCGGTGCCGGGGTGCCAACTCGCGGACTGCCATGTGCAGCGCGGCCGTGACCGGCCTCCTCAGCGACTGCTCGGGGCGGGCCTCGATCTTGCCCGTGCCCCACAGCCGCGTGATCGCCTGGGACCTGAGCGCGTTCAGCAGGACCGTCTTGCCGACGCCGCGCAGTCCGGTGAGGACGAGCGACCGTTCGGGGCGGCCCCGTGCGATGCGTTCCAGGACCACGTCGAACTGGGCCAGCTCGCGATCACGGCCGGCCAGCTCGGGCGGGCGTTGGCCGGCGCCGGGCGCGTACGGGTTCCGCACGGGATCCACGGTCTCGAACAGTATCGGCTCGTCTAGCGCCGACCGTAGATTTCGCTAGATCGACCTATCCGGCGTGTCGGACCTGGACTTAAACCGGACTGTCCGGGCATTGGTCCTCTAACCGGGCGCCCGTTACCGCCATTTCCCCGACAGTTCGCGGTGAGCGTTACCGCAGAGCGCGTAGTTCGACGACGGTGATCTCCGGTGGTGCGCCGACCCGCACCGGTGGGCCCCACGTGCCGACGCCGCGCGTGACGTACAGCTGGCTGCCGCCGACCCGGGACAGCCCGGCCACGGCTGGCTGGTCGAGCCGCACCAGGTAGTTGAACGGGACCATCTGGCCGCCGTGCGTGTGCCCGGACAGTTGCAGGTCGACCTCGCGCCGTGCCGCTTCGGCGAACAGCACCGGCTGGTGGGCGAGCATCACGACGGGCTGGTTCTGCCCGCGATTGGCCAGTGCGGCGTCGAAGTCGGTGCCGTGGCCCGCCTCACCCGATGACTCTGCCGTGCGGTCGTCGACGCCGGCCAGCGCGAACGCGGCACCGTCCTCGCTGATCGTCTCGAGTTCGTTGCGCAGGACGCGGATGCCGAGCGTCGGCAGGTACTCGATCCACTGCGCGACGCCCGAGAAGTACTCGTGATTGCCGGTGACGAAGTAGGTGCCGTGCCGGCTCTCCAGGTTGCGCAGTGCGGCGGCCTCGTGCCCAAGCTCGGCGACGTCGCCATCGACAAGGTCGCCGACGATCGCCACGAGTCCGGTGTCGAGGCCGTTCACGGTGCGGACCACACCGTCCAGGAACTCGCGCTTGGCCGTAGGCCCGAGATGGATGTCGCTGAGCAGCGCGATGCGGAAACCATCGAGCGCGGCGGGGAGCCGATCGAGCGTGATGGGGACTCGCTTGACGGGGATCGGACCAGTCGCCGTGCGCACGCCGAAGCCGACCGTGCCGAGCGCGGCGACGCCCGCGGTGGCGGCGAGCGTCCGGCCGAGGAACAGCCGCCGCCCAGGATCGGCCACTGCAGGGCCATCGCCGCCAGCAGGCGGATCGGCGGGCCGGTCGCCATCGGCAACCTGGCCACCGCCGGCAAGCGGACCGGCGGGCCCGTCACTGCCGCCAGGCCGATCGGCGCGCGCCGCGCCAACCGCAGCCACCAAGGGTTCGGTGGCCCGCGCACGCCGCACCGCCCACGCCACCACCCGCACTACCTCAAGGGCCAGCAGGAACACGAGCAGGTAGAACATCACCGCCAACCACAGGTACCCGGCGAGCGCCACCGGTGTCCTCAGGTCGGTGGGCAGGGCGCGGCTGCCGATCAACGTCGCCGGGATGAGCGCGGCCAACGCCGCGATAGCGACGGTCCCGATGCGGCGCCAGCGTCCCGGGCGGGTCGTGCTCTTGACCAGCCGCCACCACAGATAGCTGTGCACCCCCACGACGACCACCAGGACGACGCCGACGAAGGCAATGACTCTCACGCGGCGGCTCCGTACTCGATCGGGGCGTATTCGTATGTCTAGCGGAAATAGTAGAAACGGCTAGAGACGGCTATCCGCCGGCGAAGGGCGGCAGCACGTCCACGGTGGCGTCGTCGGGCAGGGGCGCAGCGAAATCACGGACCGCCACGCCGTCGACGAGGAAACTGCACGCGGTCAACGTGCGTACGAGCCGGTCGCCTCGGGCGGCACCGAGCGCGGTCACGAGGTCGGCGACGGTGGTGGCCTCGGCCGGCTCCTGGTCGACCCCGGCGGCCGCGCGGGCACCGGCGAAGTACCGCACGGTCACGTTTGCCACGTCAGCCGCCGATCGCCGACATGGGCCGGTCGGGTTGCAGGAACGACGGATCGTCGATGCCGTGACCAGGCAGCTTGCCCCACATCGCGATCCGCCACTGGTCGGCGAGTTCGGCGTCGGTGGCGCCGTCGCGCAGGGGCGTGCGCAGGTCGGACTCGGTGCGCGCGAAGAGGCAGTTGCGCACCTGGCCGTCGGCGGTGAGCCGGGTGCGGTCGCACGCGCCGCAGAACGGCCGGGTGACCGAGCCGATCACGCCGACCTTGGCCGGACCGCCGTCCACCAGCCATGTCTCGGCCGGGGCGCCGCCGCGCTCGGTCGGATCCGGGGTGAGCGTGAACCGGGTGCGCAGCGAGCTGAGGATCTCCTCGGCGGTGACCATCGTGCTGCGGTGCCAGCCGTGCTGGGCGTCGAGCGGCATCTGCTCGATGAACCGCAACTGGTAGCCGTGGGCCAGGGCGAATTCGAGCAGCGCGACGGCTTCGTCGTCGTTGACCCCGCGCATCAGGACGGCGTTCAGCTTGACCGGCGTCAGCCCGGCGTCGGCCGCCGACTGCAGTCCGGTCAGCACCTCGTCCAGGCGGTCGCGCCGCGTGAGCTGGGCGAACCGCTCCGGGTCGAGCGTGTCGACGGAGACGTTCACGCGGTCGAGACCGGCTGCGACCAGCGGGATCGCGAGCCGGTCGAGCCGGATGCCGTTCGTGGTGAGGCTGGTGTTCGGCCGGGGCTCCAGCGCCGTGGTTGCCGCCAGGATGTCGGCCAGCCCGGGGCGCAGCAGCGGCTCGCCACCGGTGAAGCGGACCTCCTCGACGCCGAGCCGCTCGACGGCGACCTGGATGAGCCGGACCAGTTCGTCGTCGCTGAGCATGGCCTCGCCGGGCAGCCACGGCAGACCCTCGGCCGGCATGCAGTATGTGCAGCGCAGGTTGCACCGGTCGGTGACGGAGACGCGCAGATCCGTGGCGACCCGTCCGTGCTGGTCGATCAGGCGGAAATCGGCTGGGCGCGCAGCGGCGCCCGCCTCTACCCGCGAGGCGGGAAGAGTGGGCATGCCCAGCGGTACCGCGACCATGGTTTCGAGCGTAGTCGCCACCTCCGACAGCAGCGCTGTATGTGACCGACCAGACCGTTGTGCGGCACACTGCGAGCGTGACGAGCCCGCCGTGGAGCAGGTGGCCCTACGCGATCGGCGCACTGGTGGCCGCGGCGCTTCTCGCGTTCGCCGGACGGTATGGGTACCACCGCGACGAGATGTACTTCCTCGTCGCTGGTGACCACCTCGCCTGGGGTTACGTCGACCAGGGCCCCATGGCTCCCTTTGTGGCTCGTCTCATGCCAGATGGTCTGGTGTGGCTGCGGACGCTGTCCGCGCTGCTCAGTGCCGTTACGGTCGTCCTCGTCGCCGCGATCGCCAGGGAGTTTGGCGGCGGGCGTTCGGCACAGGTGCTGGCCGCCGTGATCGCCGCCGTCAGCGCGATCGTGCTCGCCACCGGGCACCTGCACACGACGTCCACGTTCGACGTCTGCGCCTGGGTGGCCATCTGCTGGCTGGTCGCCCGCGCGCTGCGCACCAGCGACACGCGTCTTGTCACTGTCGCCGGGGCCGTGGCCGGGTTGGACCTGCTGAACAAGTACCTCGTGGTAGTGCTCGGGCTGGCGCTCGCCGGTGCCCTACTGATCGCGGGTCCCCGGCGCTGGCTGCGGGACCCGTGGGTACTGGGCGGCGCGGCGCTGGCGCTGGTCATCGCCGCTCCGAACCTGATCTGGCAGGCGTCGAACGGCTGGCCGCAGCTGGACATGGCTGAGTCGCTGAGCACCGGCGACTCGTCGTATGGCGGGCGGCTCGTGTTCGTCGGGCTCCAGTTCGTGATGATCAGCCCGTACCTGGTGCCGATCCAGGTGGCCGGCGCCGTGGCGCTGTTCCGCCGCCCGCAGTTCCGCGCGCTCGCCTGGACGTGGGTGCTGGCGACCGTGCTCTTCTTCATCGTCGGCGGCAAGGGGTACTACACGGCCGGGTTGCTGCTGATGCTGGCGGCGGCCGGGTCAGTGGTGACGGTCGAGTGGTGGTCCCGGAGCCGGGCCCGCCAGGTGCTGGTCGGTGCGGCGGTGGTCGCGAGTGCGGCGTCCGGCGCCGTCCTGTTCCTGCCGGTGCTGCCGCCGGACGAATTGCCCGACGTGATCCTGGCCGTCAACTACGACGCGGGCGAGACGATCGGCTGGCCCGAGTTCGCCAACTCCGTCGCGTCCGTGTACCGCTCGCTGCCGCCGGAGGAGCAGGCCAGGGCCGTGATCCTGACCAGGAACTACGGCGAAGCCGGCGCGCTCGCCAAGTACGGGCCGTCGCGCGACCTGCCCCACGCGTACAGCGGGCACAACAGCATGGCCGACTTCGGAGCGCCGCCGGCCAGCGCGGACGTCGTCGTTGCGGTCGGGTTCAACGAGCGCCGCCTCGGCGAGTTGTTCTCCAGTGTCCAGAGAGCCGGGGAGGTCGACCTCGGCATCGACATCGACAACGACGAGAACGGCGCCCCGCTCTGGATCTGCCGCGATCCGCGCGCGCCGTGGCCACAGCTGTGGGAGCGGGTGCGCGTTGTCGGGTGAACGCCCGTTCGCGGCCGCCGCGTCGCTCGCCGCCGCCACTGCGATCGGATGCCTGGTCGTTGCCACGGTCCGGACGCCCGGCTTCCGCACCGCCGACTACGTGAGCGAGCTCGGCGTCGGTGGCGGCTCCGGCGTGTACCGCGCCGGGGTGCTCGCCGCAGCGCTCGGCGTCGCGTCGTACGCGGTGGCAGTGCGCCGGATCGTGCTCGCCGCCGGGCTGCTCGGCGCCAGCTCGCTGCTGTTCGTCGGATCTGCCGCGGTCACCTGTACCCCCGGTTGCCCGCTGCCGCCGTACCAGGAGACGACCGCGCAGGATCTCGTCCACGCCGGGGCCAGCACCGGCGCGCTCGGCCTTGCGGGACTGTCGATGCTGGTGGTCGCGGCTCGGTGCGAAGACCGGTTGGTCGCCGCTATCTGCGGGATCGCGGGGCTCGTGGAGCTGGGGTTCATGGCCGTCACCGGATTGGCGCTGCTGGCCAACACCCAAGGCATCGTGAACGGCGTGCTGGAGCGGTGCGTGGTGGGCGCCGCCCTGAGCTGGCTGCTGGTGTCCGGCGCGTTGCTCGCTGTTCGCGGCCCGGCCAGAGCGCAGATCGGGGTCTCGGCAGGGCCGGCGGGGTAGCCTCGCGACATGGACATCCTGGTCGCAGGTGGACACGGTCAGATCGCGCTGATTCTGCTCGAACTTCTCGCCGCCGACGGGCACCGCGCCCGCGGTCTGATCCGCAAACCAGAGCAGGCTCCGGATCTTGAAGCTCGCGGAGCCATCCCCGTCCTCGGCGACCTGGAGGAGGATCCCAGCCTGGCGCCGTACGTCGAGGGCGCCGACGCAGTGGTGTTCGCTGCCGGCGCAGGCCCGGGCAGCGGCGCCGCCCGCAAGCGCACCGTCGACTTCGGCGGCGCGGTGAAGCTGATCGAGGCGGCGCAGCAGACGGGGATCAGCCGTTACGTGATGATCAGCTCCGTCGGTGCCCACAACCCCACGGCGCCCACCGGCCCGATGCGGGCGTACCTGGAGGCGAAGGCCGACGCCGACGATGCGCTGATGAAGAGCGGTCTGGAGTGGACGATCGTCCGGCCAGGGCCGCTCACCGACGATCCGCCGACGGGGCTGGTCCGGGTCTCGACTGAGTTGGGCGGGCGGGCGCCTGTGCCACGCGCTGACGTGGCGGCGGTCATCGCCGAGGTGGTGCGCGCGCCGAACACGATCGGCGTCACGTTCGAGCTGTTCGGCGGCGAGGTCCCGGTGGCCGATGCGGTCCGCAGTCTCCGTTGATGCCGCCGGGGTGGTGACGTTCACCCAGGCTTTGGTGCGGACGCCGAGCGTCAACGACCCGGCGCATGGGCGCTCCGAGCAGGCCGCCGCCGAGCTGGTGGCGGCGAAGATGCGCGAGTTCGGCTGGGATCCGAAGGTCAGCAGTCCAGCACTCGGGCGGCCGAACGTCGTGGCGGTCGTCGAAGGCGGCGGTGGCCGCGGCCCGACGCTGCTGTTCGAGGGCCACACGGACGTCGTCACCGAAGGCTCCACCGACGCGTGGACCGTCGACCCGTTCGGCGGTGAGATCCGCGACGGCCGCCTCTACGGGCGAGGCTCCGCCGACATGAAGTCCGGGGTCGCGGCGATGCTCTACGCAGTGCGGGCGTTGCAGCTCGCCGGCCCGTTCCCCGGCCGGATCGTCGTGGCGGCGCTCGCCGACGAGGAAGGCCTGATGATCGGGGTCCACGACTTCGTGGCGTCGGGGCAGACGTCCGGTGTCGACGCGGCCATCGTCTGCGAGCCGGAGGGAGGCGAGATCTGCCCGGTCTCCAAGGGCGCTATCCGCATCCAGGCCGACTTCCACGGACGGATGGCGCACGGCGCGATGCCGCAGTATGGCGTGAATCCGTTGCTTCCCGCCGCCGCGTTCCTCGGCGCGCTGGCGCAGCTGGAGCGCGAGCTGCAGGAGGTCCACGGCGAGCATCCGCACCTGGGCTGGCCCTATGTGACGCCGACGGTGCTGGCCGGAGGCGACCTCGACCAGATCAACGTGATCCCGTCGCTGGCCACGGTCGCTGTCGACGTCCGAACCGTGCCGGGTGTCGACCACGACGCTCTCCTGGCGCAGGTTCGCGCGTTGGCCGGCGACGGCGTCGTCACGGTCCTGGTCGACCGCCCGCCGGTGGACACGCCGGTCGAGCACCCGGTCGTGGCGGCGCTCGCCGGTGCGCATGTTGCGGTGACGGGCGTCGAGGCGGTGTACGGGGGCGTGCCCGGGACGACCGACGGCACGATCCTCACCGCGCGCGGCGGCGTCCCGAGCGTGGTCTACGGACCGGGCGGCAAGTGGATCGCGCACCAGGCCGACGAGTACGTCGAGGTCGAGGAGATCGTCCGGTATGCCCGCGTGTACGCCGAGGCGGCGCGCCTGTTCCTGAACGGCGCCCAGTGATCCCGGGGCCGACGAACTCGCTCACCGACGTCGCCGGCGTCCGCGTCGGGCATCACAGCCGTGTCGGGGACGGCTGGCTCACCGGAGTCACCGTTGTGCTGGCCCCGCCCGACGGCGCGGTCGCCGGGGTCGACGTGCGCGGCGGTGGGCCGGGCACCCACGAGACCGACGTGCTGGATCCGCGGAACCTCGTCGAGCGAGCGCACGCCGTCCTGCTCGGCGGTGGCTCCGCGTTCGGGCTGGCAGCGGCGTCGGGCGTGATGGACCGGCTGGCGGACGCGGGCATCGGCTTCCCTGTCGGCGCGCCGGGCCAGGTGGTGCCGATCGTGCCGGCGGCCGTCCTCTTCGACCTGGGTCGAGGCGGCGAATTCCGGGCGACTCCGGACGCCACGTTCGGCGCGGCGGCGGTCGACGCGGCTTCGGATGGACCGGTGATCCAAGGCACCGTCGGCGCCGGAACCGGAGCGGTCACGGGCGGCGTGCTCAAGGGCGGTGTCGGGTCGGCGAGCACGGTTCTGGACGGCGTCACGGTGGGGGCACTGGCCGTCGTGAACGCAGCCGGGTCCACCGTCGACGCGACCGGCCGCCTGTACGGCGCGGCGCTCGGACTGCCCGGCGAGTTCGACTGGCTCCAGGATCCGGTCGAGGCCCCGCCAATGCCGGACGGCGGCCTGCCGTTCCACACCACGCTCGGTGTGGTCGCCACGGACGCCACCCTGACCAAGGCGCAGTGCCAGAAGCTCGCCGGGATCGCGCACGACGGCATGGCGCGCGCGATCCGTCCCGTGCACACGATGTTCGACGGCGACACGATCTTCGCTCTCGCCACCTGCGCCGGCCCGGCGCCCGACCCGATGGTGCTGCACGGGCTGCTCGCCGCCGCAGCCGACGCGTTCAGCCGGGCAGTTGCGCACGCGATGCTGGCGGCCACCGGCGCGGCCGGTTTCCAGGCGTACGGTGAGGCGTTCCCCAGCGCTCTTGCGAGACGCCGATGACGTTTCCTCACGGCCTGCCCATTGGCGACGGTTGGGTCGAGGCGCCCACTGCCCCTGTCGTGTTCCCGTACGACGGGAGCGTGGTGCGCGAGGCTCCGGTCGGCGATGTGAGCCTCGCGTACCAGGCGGTGGACGCGGCGCGGCAGGTGGACCTCGCGGCAGTGCCCGCACACGTCCGCCGTGACGCCCTGCTCGCCGCCCGCGACGCCGTCGCCGCACGTCGCGAAGAGTTCGAACAGCTTCTCGTGCTGGAGTCCGGGAAGCCGCTGGTGGACTGCCGGATCGAGGTCGCCAGGACGCTCGTCACCCTGGACACCGCCGCGGGCGAGGTCGCACGGCTCCACGGCGAGACGGTGCCCCTCGATGTGCTGCCGTCCGGCGAAGGGCTGATCGGGTACTGGACCCGCCGGCCGATCGGCGTCGTCGTCGGCATCACCGGCTTCAACTACCCGCTGCTGCTCGCCGCCCACAAGGTCGCGCCCGCGCTGGCTGCCGGCTGCCCGGTGATCCTGAAGCCGGCACCGCAGACGCCGCTCGCCACCCTCTGGCTGGCACATCTGCTGCGCTCGTCCGAGCTGCCGGCCGCATCGGTGCAGGTCGTCACGGGTGGTCCGGATGTCGGCGAGGCGCTGACCACGGCTACCGGGATCGGCGCCGTCTCGTTCACCGGGTCGGCCGCCGTCGGGCACGCGATCGCGCGGGCGGCGGCGCCGACGAAGGTGCTGCTGGAGCTGGGATCCAACTCGGCGCTGATCGTCGCCGCCGACGCCGACCTGGACGCGGCCGCCGACGCGGTGGTGCGCGGTGGGTTCTACGCGTCGGGGCAGGCGTGTATCTCGGTGCAGCGGGTGCTCGTGGACGCGGCGGTCCGCGACGAGTTCGTGGCGCGGTTGCTTCCGCGGGTGGAGGCGCTGGCCGTCGGCGATCCGCGCTCTGCGGAGACGCGGGTGGCTCCGCTCATCGACGCGGCGGCCGTCCACCGTGTTCGAGGCTGGCTCGCGGACGCGATCGAAACCGGCGCGCATCTGCTCACGGGCGGCTCGTTCGACGGCCCCGCGCTCCTGCCTACCGTGCTGGACGGAGTGCGCGACGGGCTGCACGCGTGGGACGAGGAGATCTTCGCGCCCGTCGTCTGCCTACGTACCGTGGCGTCGCTGGACGAGGCGATCGAGACCGTGAACCGGTCCCGGTACGGGCTGCATGCCAGCGTCTTCACCCGCTCGCTGGCCAGCGCGTTCGCCGCGATCGAGCGGCTCGACGCGGGCGGTGTGATCGTCAACGAGGTGCCGGGATTCCGCGCGGACAACATGCCGTACGGCGGGGTCAAGGACTCCGGGAGCGGGCGCGAGGGGCCGCGGTTCGCCGTCGAGGAGCTGACGACGACGCGGATGGCGATCATCCGCCCGTAGGTGGCAGGGGTCAGGTCGGCGGGTCGAACCGGCCGTCCACCGCGGTCCAGCCGCCGTCGACGAGCAGGCAGGAGCCGGTGACGAAGCTCGCCGCGTCGCTGGCCAGGTACACGACGGCGCCCGCGATCTCGCCCGGCTGGGCCCAGCGGCCGAGCGCGCTCTTGGCGGCGTACGCGTCGTACCAGGCCTGATCCGCCTTGATCTGCGCCGTCAGCGGCGTCTCCACCACGCCCGGCGCGATCGCGTTGACCCGCACGCCCTGCGGACCCAGCTCGGCGGCGGCCGTGCGCAGCAGCTGCACCAGCCCGGACTTCGTCGCCGAGTACACGCCTTGACCAGGCTCGACCGTGAACGCGCGGATCGACGCGAACCCGACGATGCTGCCCCGGCCGCGCTCGGCCATGCCGCCGCCGAATGCCCGCACCAGCCGGAACGCCGCCGCGAGGTTGAGCCTGACGACGCGATCGAACTCGTCCTCGGTGTAGTCGAGAAGCCGCTTGCGGACGTTCGTCGCGGCGGTGAACACCAGCACGTCGACCGGGTCGAGAGCGGTGGCCGCCCGGGTGACAGCGTCCGGATCGAGCACGTCCAGCTCGTATGCTGCCCCGGACGCCAGCCCGGCGGTCTGCTCCGCCGCCGGCATATTCAGATCCGCGCAGATCACCTCGGCGCCGTGTGCGGCCAGCGCCTGCGCGCTCTCCCGGCCGATGCCGCTACCAGCGCCGATGACGAGTGCGCGGCGCCCGTCCAGGCGGAATAGCTTCTCGTACGCCGTCACCTGACCAGTATCGGTGCAGGTGGGCTCACGCGTCGGATTCCGTGCTCACCGATACCCGCTACGGCTACTCGGTCCCGGTCAGATCCGCCGCGAAGGTCTCGTACGGCACGGCGTAATGCCAGGCAGCATCGCGCCCCTGGGCATAGCGGTTGACCTCTACCGGATCGGTGATCAGCTCGACGCTGCCGAGGTTGTCGGCGTCGTCGAAGTTGAGCCGGGCCACCAGCCGCGTGTCGAAGATCCAGAAGTCTTCTTCGGGGAGCTGGAGCCGCTGCGCCTCACTCCGCCCGAGGTTGCGGATGTCCTCGCCGACGGCGCTGTTTCGCCGTGCGTTGTCGAGCAGGTAGAGCTGGCCCGGGGTGGGCGGGTTGTCGACGACGCGGACACGCTCGAAGCGCTTGCCGAGCGCGGTCTGTTCGCGGCGCTCGGCGCACCATTCGGCGTCGACTCCGTCCCAGTTCACAGGCTCGCCCCGGGTGAACTGCGCGTAGGTATCGGTGGCCTCGTCGGACGCATACCGGCGTCGGGTCTCCAGCCGCCAAGCCGTGCGCTCGAACTGTGTGAAGAGCCGGTCGAACTCGTCCAGGCCGATGATGTTCGGCACGCGGGTGACCTCCTTCGGTCCGAAGTCCACTAGCAGTTCGCGCGGTACCACGATGGGCACCTGGTGCCGGATCCCGGCGATTCATCAGGGTCGGTGAGCGCCGCCGTTGAACGCAATCGTCGCGCCATGATCAGTTCACATGCAGCGTGTCGTCAGCAGCGGCAAGGTCCAGCAGGCGTACAACAGGTGTATCGACCATGCCATGAAGTGCGCGCACTGCCGGGCCGAGGAGACCGGGTGCGAGACAGTGCAGGGGCTATGGCAGGCGTACCGCGATGCACGCGGACACTAGCCCCCCACGGCACGGAGCCCGGCCGGTGTTGTGTCCCGGCCGGGCTCCGTATGCCTGCGGTGGATCAGGCATGCGGCTTCACCTGACCGGTATCGGCTGCACTTCGGCGAACCGTCGGGTTGAGTAGGGGTAGCGCGCCATGGCGGCGCGTACGGGAGGCGTGGCATGAAGGTGGAGTACGGCGGCACGATCGGGGTGCCGATCGAGCAGGCGTGGTCGGTGCTCAGCGATCTGGAGCGTGCGGCAGCGTGCCTGCCGGGCGTGCGGCTCGATCAGATCAACGGGGACGAGGTGGCCGGCACGGTGACCGTGCCGCTCGGGCCGCTTCGCCTCACGTACCGTGGCGAGGCCGCCTTCGTCGAGCGCGACCGCCGAGGCGCGCCGCGTCGTCATCGACGCCGCCGGCCGGGACAGCCACGGCGAGCAGGCCGCGTCGGCGCGGGTCACCGTCCAGCTGCGCGAGGCCGGCAGACCAGACCGAGGTCGAGGCGATCGCCGACGTCAACGTACGTGGCATGTCGGCGCCGGTCGGGTTCGCCGTGCGGGAGTTCGGCACCGGGCTCCTGCGCGAGTTCGTCACGCGGCTGGGGTGCGCACCCCGGAGAGGCCAGCCCGGCGACGGCTGCGGCACGCGACTCCGGAAAGGCTGCCGCCTCGCCGGCGCCCGAGCCGTCTACGCAGGAGCCGCGGCGCAGTGGCCGTCCGCAGACGGGCCGTCAGCACCGGCGGCTGCGGCGTCAGCGGAGGAGCCGCGGCGGGTGCCGCAGCCGATGCCGGGACCGTCGCCGGATCCGGAGCACGCCGTCTACCCGGTGCCGCCGCCCGGAGAAGGCTCCGCCGTCCCGGCAGCGGTGGCCCAGTACGCGCCGCTCGCCAGCGCGATGGCCGTCGGGGTGCTTCTGGGCTGGCTGCTGGGCCGGCGCCGCCACCGCTGAGTGGGCCCGGGCCGCGAACCGGACTTTTCGGGAAGCCGTGCCTACGCCGGGCGTCGGTGCCCCAGTTTGCACCGCAAGTCCGTTTCCGGTGACGCTAGACGGACGCGGGCGGCGGCCACGGCTTGGGCCGCGTAGCCCGCGCCGAACAGGGCGGCGTGCACGAGAAGAGGATGCAGCTGGTGCAGCCGCACCCGATCACGCCATCCGTAGGCGAGCGGGTAGGCCGCGTCGTAGCTGGCCAGGATCCGGTCGAGGTGCGGTGCTCCGAACAGGGCGAGCATGGCCAGGTCGGTCTCGCGGTGACCACCGTGCGCGGCCGGATCCACCAGCCAGGCGTGGCCGTCCCGACCGAAGTGGACGTTGCCGGACCAGAGGTCGCCGTGGATCCGCGACGGCGGTTCGCCCGGGTCCTCGATCCGTTCGAACGCCCGCTCGATGGTGGCCGCCTGGGCGGTGTCCAGGGCTTGACCGTCGCGGGCCATGCGCAAATACGGCCGGCAGCGCCGCTCGACGTAGAACTCGGCCCACGTCGCGGAAGGCGTGTTGTCCAGCGGCAATGCGCCGATGTACCCGTGCCACGGCGCACCGAAGCCGTCAGCGCCGGCCCGGTGCAGCGTGGCCAGACCGCGCCCCAACTCCTCGGCGGCCGTCGCGGACGGCGTACCGGGTTCGACCCACTCCAGCAGCAGGATGTCCGGCGCGGCGGCGATCACCTCAGGTACCGGCACCGCGCCTGCGTCGCGTAGCCAGGTCAGACCGGCGGCCTCGGCGGTGAAGAAGTCGCCGGGCGCGCCGGCGCGGGTCTTGGCGAACAGGTCGGTGCCGTCGTCGAGGGTCAGTCGCTCGGCGGTGCAGGTGTCGCCCTGCCGTACCGGGGTGGTGCGGATGCGCTGGTGCTCGATGAGCAACGCGACGTTGCGAGGGTGTTCGCGCAGGTACGCCAGATCCACGCGATCACGCTAGTGCTGGCCAATCTCATGCGGTGTCGGACCGCCCGGGTCTGTTGTAGACGGGCGCCCGGTTACGGCATGAGTGTCCCAAAAATTCGGTTCGGCCACGTCGGATCGCCAACGATGGGCCAGGCCCGCCCGCGTTGGGGTGAGATCAGCGAGCCAGACTCCACGATCCCCACCCAAAGTGGTTACAAGGATGGTCAACCGCTCAGCCCGTGGACGAGGCTTCGTCGGCGCTGGCGGGCCACCCGGTGAACCAGAGGGCGGCGTGGCCGGCGAGAGGCTCCGGGCCGGTCTGCACGGTCGCGTCGATTCGCCAGTCGAGGTGGGCAGTGTCGACGCCGCGTACCCACAGGTGGTCGGTCTGGCTGTGCTCGGTGGTGGGCAGCAGCTCCTCGCCGTCACCGCACACGAAGTGGAAGCCGGCGAATGCGGCCGCATCGAACATCTTGCTCTGCCGTGGCCGGCGGTTGACGGGGCGGCTGAAGTCGCCACCGATCAGAACCGGACCGTCCACCCACGACAGTTCGTCGACCAGGTGTCGCAGCCAGCGGGTGGCGCTGTCGTCGTAGCCGACGTGCGCCGAGATCACGGTCCACGACGGGCCGTCGGGCGGCTTGACCGTCGCCCCGACCGCCACCGACCGGCCGCGCCACCGTGCCCAGGTCGGCCGCGGGATCTCGATGGGTTCGACGGTCCAGCCGGGGCGCGCGGCGACGGCGACGCGGCACCCCCGCGAGTCGAACACGGGTCCCCACGCCACCGGCCAGCCGTTCGCGAATCGTCCCGGGATGACCTGCTGGAGAAGGAGTACGTCCGGCGCCGGCTCGTGGGCCGTGACCCAGGCCCAGGCCCGGTCGTGCCGCTCGCCCTGCGGAAGTGGGCTGCCCATGCCGACGTTCCAGCTCAGCGCGCGCAGCGGTTCCATGCCGACCAGCCTGTCACGCCCTGTCGAGCGCGCCCACCGCGATGCGTTCCACCTTCGTGTAGACGTTCATCGAGCCGCCGCGGAGGAAGCCGACCAGCGTCATACCGCTGTCGCGGGCGAGGTCGACGGCGAGCGTCGAGGGCGCCGACACCGCCGCCAGCACCGGTACCCCCGCCATCAACGCCTTCTGCGTCAGCTCGAAGCTGGCGCGCCCGCTCACCAGCAGTACGTGCCCGGTCAGCGGCAACGCGCCCGCGCGCACCGCCCAGCCGAGCACCTTGTCCACGGCGTTGTGCCGGCCGACGTCCTCGCGCAGGCACCGCAGTTCGCCGTGCGGCGTGAACAGGCCGGCCGCATGCAGCCCGCCGGTGCGGTCGAAGACCCGCTGCGCGCCGCGGAGGATGTCGGGCAGGGAACCCAGTACGTCGGCGGGGACGCGGACGGGATCCTCGGCGACGGGAAACGCGGTGCGTGTGCGGATCGACTCGATGCTCGCCTTGCCGCAGACGCCGCACGAGCTGGTCGTGTAGAAGTTGCGCTCCACGCCGGGAGCGGGAGGCGGAACGCCCTCGGCGAGCGTCACGTCCAGCACGTTGTACGTGTTCTCGCCGTCCACCGCGCCGTCGCAGTACCGGGCGACCGACACGTCCCCGGCGGACCGGATCACGCCCTCGGACAGCAGGAAGCCGTGGACCAGGTCGACGTCGTCGCCGGGGGTGCGCATCGTCACGGCGAGCGCGCGGCCGCCCACCCTGATCTCCAGTGGCTCCTCGACGACGAGCGTGTCCGGACGTCGAGCTGCCTCGCCGGCCTCGATCCGCAGGACCGGCCGCCTGCCCGTGACGCGTCCCATGCCCCCAAAGCTACCGTGATCACGTGGAGACGTACGCGGCGATCGTGCTGGCCGGCGGCCGTGGCACCCGCCTCGGCGGCGTCCACAAGCCTGGCCTGCGCATCGGCGACCGGACCCTGCTCGACCGCGTGCTCGACGCGGTCCGCGGTGCCGACCCTGTGGTGGTGGTCGGTCCGCCGCAGCGTGTGCCTCCGGGCACGGTGTTGACGCGCGAGGATCCGCCCGGTGGTGGTCCCGTCGCAGCGCTCGCGGCTGGCCTCGCTGCGCTGGACGGGCCGTCAACGGTTGCCGACCCGCCGCCAATGGTTGCCGTCCTGGCCGCCGACCTGCCGTTTCTCACGTGCGGACGTCGTCGCCCGACTGCTTGATGCTTGTACCGGCGACGGCGCCGTCCTGGTCGATGATCGCGGCCGCGACCAGTACCTGGCGGGTGTGTGGCGGGTGACGGCGTTGCGCAAGGCGCTCGACGAGTTCGGCGATCCGGCGGGCGGCGCGATGCGTCGTCTGGTCGCCGAGCTGGACATCACACGGGTCGGCGGCGGGTCGCAGACGCCTGCGCCCTGGTTCGACTGCGACGATCCACAGGACCTGGACGAGGCGAAGAGGCGGGCACGCGCTCATGAGTGAGCTTGACGACTGGACTGCGGCGGTGGCGCTCGACCTTGACATCGCGCACGCGTGGACCGGGACCTGATCCTGGGCGTGGCCCGCGACGTCGCGCATGCGGTGGCTCGCCCGGCCGCGCCGCTCACGGCGTACCTGATGGGCCTGGCGGTGGCGGGTGGTGCCGATCCGGACGACGTGGCGGCGAAGATCCGCGAACTCGCCGAAGGCTGGGATCCCGACAAGAACGGTTCTTAGCCGCAGCCACGAGCAGGCTGAAGCGTCGGTGATACGTGGCGTGGCCAGATCTGGCCGAACGTCGGATCGGCGGGGTGTCCGCATGGCCGCTGACCAGGAACGACGGCGCTAAGTAGGGTCCGTCCGGGGGCAGTTCTGCGGCGTGGGGGCGCGTCGCAGACTCACGGGTGGCCGCCCAGTCGCGTATCCGCTTAGCGAGTTAGGCCACACTGATGATGCCGAAGGCTTCCCGGCCAGCTGTGAGAATCCCGATCGTGGCGGCGCTGCTGTTGAGCAGTGCCGCGATAGTGCTGACGCCGGGATCCGCGGCAGCCAGTCCGAACCAGGCCGCCGATTTCACGGCCGGGGCGAACGGCACTGTCTACGACACCGTCCACATCGGTGGCCGTACGTTCCTCGGCGGGCAGTTCACCTGGGCGGGGCCGCGCACAGGGTCGGGCGTCCCGGTGAACGCAACAAGCGGCGTGCGAACCAGCGTGCCGAGGGTCAACGGACCGGTGCACGCCGCGGCGGCAGACGCTGTCGGCGGCTGGTACGTCGGTGGGCAGTTCGTCTTCGCCGGCGGTAAGACCAGGAACAATGCCGCGCGGGTCACCTCGGTCGGCGGGGTCGCGGCGTGGAACCCGTCGGTCAACGGTGTGGTGACGGCGGTGGCGGTGCGGGGAACGGTGGTCTACCTCGGCGGCAGCTTCTCCAATGTCGGCGGGCAGGCGCGGAACAACCTGGCGGCGGTCACCTCGGACACCGGTGCGGTCCTGCCGTGGAACCCGGGGTCGAGCAGCGCGGTCTCGGCGCTTGCGGTTAGCGCGGACGGTGCCACGGTCTACGCGGGCGGATCGTCCGGGGTCAACGCGTACAGCGCCGGCACAGGTGCGAACCTCTCCTGGGGATCAGCGGTCAGCGGCGCCGTCACCGCCCTCGCCACCAGCGGCGATTCGGTGTACGTCGGTGCAGACACGGCCGCCACGGCGGTCGACGCGGCCAGCGGCTCGGTCGCGGCGTGGTCCGTGCCCACCGACGGCGCGGTCCGTGCACTGGCCGTCTCCGGCGGCACCGCATACCTGGGCGGCGCGTTCACGACGGTCGCCGGCCAGCCGCGGAGCCGGCTCGCTGCGATCACGGATGGTGCGGTCACGGCGTGGAATCCGGGCGCGAACGGCACAGTGAACAGCGTCCAGCTCTCGGCCGACGCGGCCACCCTCTACACCGGCGGTGACTACACGACGCTCGCGGGCCAGTCCCGGAACCGGACCGGAGCGGTCGGCACGGCCACTGGGACGGCAACCAGCTGGCACCCGTCCACCGAAGCCGCCGTGACGACAGTCGTCGCGTCCGGGTCCCAGCTGCTCGTCGGTGGCCTGTTCGACATGCTCAACGGCCTGCCACGGCGCAACGCCGCCGCACTGCTGGCGAATGGCGAAGTAGATCCGGCATGGAACCCGAACCCCGACGACCTCGTCTACGCGATCGACACCTCCGCTGACGGCGCGATCGTCTTCCTCGGCGGCAAGTTCCTCAACCTCGGCACCGCCGCCCGCAGCAAGCTCGCCGCGGTGAACGCCACGACCGGCGCTGTGCTCTCGCGGACTTCCTGGCCGACAGGCGTCAACGGCAACGTCCGCGCCATCGAGGTCAGCGGCTCCAGGCTCTACGTCGGCGGCGTGTTCACAAGGGCGGGCGGCATCGACACCGGGCGGCTGGTCGCGCTGAACGCGGCGAACGGCGCCATCGACACGGCGTTCCTGCCGCAGCCGAACGGCACGGTCCGGGCGCTGCTGGTCTCGCCCGACGGCACGAAGGTATACGCGACGGGCGAGTACAACACGATCGCTGGAGTCTCGCGGCCAGGCGCGGCTGAACTGGTCGCCACCACAGGTGCGGCGACGGCCTTCGCACCGACGTCTGGTGGAGTCGTCCTCGCGGCGGCCATCACGCCGGACGGCTCGCGCGTGTTCTTCTGCACCACGTCGAACCGGACGTACGCCTACGACCCGGCAGGCGGCAACGCGCCGCTCTACACCGTCCGGACCGGTGGTGACGTGCAGGGCATCGCGGCGTCGGCCACCGAGGTGTACATCGGCGGACACTTCACGACGTTGCCCGAGGCGAAGCTGAACCGGCCCCACGCCGCGTCGTTCCTCGTCGCCACCGGCGTGCCGACCGCGTGGGACCCCGTGCCGGACGGGATCTTCGGCGTCTGGTCGTTCGAGGTCACGGCGACGGGCGTGCTGATGGGCGGTGACTTCGCCAAGGTCGGCGGGAAGGCTCAGCCCGGGTTCGCGCGGTTCTCCGGTACGCCCTGAACCTCTAGTGCTGTGACCACCAAACTAGCCGGATGATCACGGACTTGGACGTCGGCGTGTTCGACCCGTCCGCGGTGGAGTCGAGCGGTACCAGTGCGTTCGCCTCGGGGAAGTACGCGGCGGCGCACCCGCGCGCCGTCGGGTACGACACCACCCGGAACCGCTCGGCGCGGCGCTCGACGCCGTCCTTCCACTCGCTGACGAGGTCGACCGTGGCGCCGTCCTCGATGCCCAGCACGGCCAGGTCGGCCGGCGACACGAACACGACGCGCCGGCCGCCGGTGATGCCGCGGTAACGGTCGTCGAGGCCGTAGATCGTGGTGTTGTACTGGTCGTGGCTGCGCACCGTCTGCAGCAGCAGCCGGCCGGGAGGGACCGCCAGCACGTCGAGCGCGTTGACGGTGAAGTTCGCCTTGCCGGTCGACGTCGGGAAGCGACGCGAGTCCCGCGGCGGGTGCGGCAGCGTGAAACCAGAGGCGATCTTCTCCTCGTACCGCTCGAAGCCGGGGACGACCCGTGAGATGTGGTCGCGCACGATGCGGTAGTCGCCCTCGAAGCCGGCCCAGTCGATGCCGTGCCGGTCGCCGAGCACCGCGCGGGCGAGCCGGCTGACGATCGCCACCTCGCTGATCAGGTCCGGTGACGCCGGGTCGAGCCGGCCGCGCGACGCGTGGACGTTCGACATCGAGTCCTCGACCGTGACGACCTGCTCGCCGCCGGCCTGCACGTCCCGCTCGGTGCGGCCGAGGGTCGGCAGGATCAGCGCGGTCTCACCGCATACCGTGTGCGACCGGTTGAGCTTGGTCGACACCTGGACGGTCAGCGCGCAGCGGCGCAGCGCCTCGTCGGTGACCTCGGTGTCGGGCGTCGCCGAGACGAAGTTGCCGCCCAGCGCCATGAAGAACCGCGCCTTGCCGTCGCGCATCGCGCGGATCGCGTCGACGACGTCGTACCCGTACTCGCGGGGCGGCGCGAACCCGAACTCGGTGCCGAGCGCGTCGAGGAACGCCGCCGTCGGCTTCTCGTAGATGCCCATGGTGCGGTCGCCCTGGACGTTGCTGTGCCCGCGCACCGGGCACACGCCCGCGCCCGGCCGCCCGATGTTGCCGCGCAGCAGCAGCACGTTGACGATCTCGCGGATCGTGGCCACGGCGTTCCGGTGCTGGGTCAGCCCCATCGCCCAGCAGACGATCGTGCGCTCGGAGCCGCGCGAGCAGCGACGCGACCCGCTCGATCTGGTCGCGCGGGAGGCCGGTGGCGGCGTCGACGGTGGCCCAGTCGAGGTCCCGCAGGTGAGCGGCGTAGTCGTCGAAGCCGTGGGTGTACTCGGCGACGAACGCCCGATCGACGGCGTCGGCGTCCAGCAGGAGCCGCCCGAACGCCTGGAACAGGGCGAGGTCGCCGTTGACGCGGATCTGCAGGTACTCGTCGGCGAGCGCGGTGCCGCGTCCGAGCAGCCCGGACGGTCGCTGCGGGTTCTTGAACCGCATCAGGCCCGCCTCGGGCAGCGGGTTCACGGCGACGATCCGGGCGCCGTTGCGCTTGGCGTTCTCCAGCGCGGTGAGCATGCGTGGGTGGTTCGTGCCCGGGTTCTGGCCGACGACGACGATCAGGTCGGCGGTGTGGATGTCGTCGAGCGTGACGCTGCCCTTGCCGATGCCGATGGTCTGCGTGAGCGCGACGCCGGACGACTCGTGGCACATGTTCGAGCAGTCGGGCAGGTTGTTCGTGCCGTACGCGCGGACGAACAGCTGGTACAGGAACGCCGCCTCGTTGCTGGTACGCCCGGACGTGTAGAAGATCGCCTCGTCCGGGTCGGTGCGCTTGAGGACGGCGGCGCAGAGCGCGAACGCGTCGTCCCAGCTGATCGGCTCGTAGTGGTCCGACCCGGGGCGCTTCACCATCGGTTCGGTGAGCCGCCCCTGCTGGCCGAGCCAGTAGTCGGTGCGGCCGGCCAGCTCGCTCACCGGATGCTCGGCGAAGAACTCGCTCGTGACCCGCCGCAGCGTCGCCTCCTCGGCCACTGCCTTCGCGCCGTTCTCGCAGAACTCGGCGGTGTGCCGCTTGCCTGGTTCGGGCCAGGCGCAGCCGGGGCAGTCGAAGCCGTCCTTCTGGTTGACGCGCATCAGGGTCAGCGCCGTGCGCTTGATCCCCATCTGGGTCACGCTCGTGGTGAGCCCGTGCACGACGCCGGGCATCCCGGCCGCGCTGGTCTTCGGCGGGCTGACGCGCAGTTCGGCGTCCTCGGGTGGCGGCTTGCTGGCCATGCTCCGAGCGTATGCCTCCGCGGCTCCCTGCGTTGTGAAGCGCCGCGCCGATCAAGTCGGCGCGGCGCTTCACAACAAGCCAGGCGGGCCCGGCTACACGCCTGAGGCGATCTGCCAGTCGCTGCCGGCCTTCTTCAGCGTGAAGCCGGTGCCGCCGGTGACGTCCGGCGCCTGGTGGTAGCTCGTCTTCGACTTGGTCTTGCCCTTGCGCCGCGTCTTCGACGTCGACTTCACCTCGATCTCGTCGTTCGCGACCGTGGCGGTTGTGCCCTTGATCACCACATCGTCGACGTTGATCTCGTCGAGCTCGTCACGGACGTCAACGGAGAGGCTGCTGTACTTCTGTTCCAGCCCCGCCGCGCAGTCGCTGCCGAGCTTCGTCTTCGCGTCGTTGTGGAGGAAGCCGCACGCGGCCTTGTAGTCCTGCTCGCCGACCTCGTCCAGGTAATCGGCCACCGCCTGGCGGACCTTGGCCTCGTCGCTGTTCCCGCCACACGCGGGGATGGCCAGCAGGGCGGCCAGCGCCACCGCGCCGATACCGAGGGATCGCACACGCATTGCGGTATTTCTCCTGGTCTGACGGGGAAACCCGGGCTTCTGCCGGGGCAGCCACAGTGTGACCGATCACCGCCAGCCGCGTGGGCACCGCCGCTGGTTCCTGCCCGTCCGGGCAACGCGCGGGAGCCCTGTGATGCGCCACGCGCAATCATTCGGCGCGCCGCATCACACGGCCCGCGGTGGGGCGTCACGCGGCTGCGCGCGCCGCCGCATCACACCCCTCGCGGCCCGTGATGCGTCACGCGCGATCGCCGGCGCGCCGCATCACACACGCCGCGGCGCCTGCGCAGCGTCACCGCGCGCGTCACGCGCCTGCGCGCGCCGCCTTCCGCGCCGCGAGCCGGTCGCGCTGCTCGACGAACCGCGTGGCCTGCGCGTCGAGGCCCTGGAGGAACTGCGACAGCTCCTCGCGCGCCTGCTCGCCGCGCGGCCCCAGGTCGGTCCGCTCGAACACCTTCCAGAACCGCAGGATCGGCATGACGACATCGTCGTAGTGAAGACGCAGGTCGTAGATGCCGGCCTTGGCGATCGCGACGGCGCTGCGCGTGTAGTTCGGCATGTTCGCGCCGGGCATCTCGAACCTGACGATCTCGTCGCGGATGGCCTCCATCGTCGCGTCCGGCGCCATCTCGAACGCCGCGTTGACGAGGTTGCGGTAGAAGACCATGTGCAGGTTCTCGTCGGTGGCGATCCGGGAGAGGAGCTGGTCGGCGAGCGGGCAGCCGGTGGCCTTGCCGGTGTTGCGGTGGGAGACGCGGGTGGCGAGTTCCTGGAACGACACGTACGCGACGGCCTGCAGCGGCGTCTTGTCGCCGGAGTCGTAGCCCGCGGCCATGTGCTGCATCCGCAGCTCTTCCAGCTCGACGGGGTCGACGCCGCGCGTGACGACGAGGTAGTCGCGCAGCGCGATGCCGTGGCGCCCCTCTTCGGCGGTCCACCGGCCGACCCACTCGCCCCAGGCGCCGTCGCGGCCGAAGCGGGTGGCGATCTCGCGGTGGTACGAGGGGAGGTTGTCCTCGGTGAGGAGGTTGACGATCATCGCCTGCTTGGCGACCGGCGACAGCTTGGAGTCCTCGGGGCTCCAGTCCTCGCCGCCGAGGAACGCGAAGTCGCGGCCCTGGCTCCACGGCACGTAGTCGTGCGGCATCCACGGCTTGGCCAGCTTGATGTGGCGTTCCAGGTTCTCGGCGACCACTGGCTCCAGCTCGTACAGCAGGTTGGTCTGGATCTTGGCGTCGTCGGTCACCGTCACGGCATCTCCTCGGTATGGCTTCCTACGCAACCGTAGGTTACGGCGCCGTAGGAAACCCCGCTAGTTACTGGCCAGTTAAGTGACCGGAACTCCTGCACGATCGGGTACCCGACAGCTCCTGGCGCTGCGGCGGCGGGTGGCTAGGGTGGGCGGATCACAGGATGAAGGGGCTGCGGATGGCGGGGTTCAGCTGGGGGCTTGTGCCGGCGGAGTTGGCACGTGACCTGGTGCGTGAGCTGGCGCTGGACGGTGCCGCCTCGCCGGAGGCCGCGCTCGCCGGCACGTACGGCGGCGTTCCCGGTACCGACTTCGTCCGGGCGGCGTGGCCAGTGCTGATCGATCACTGGCTCGCCGCCGACGAGAGCGCCCGCGCGGACGTGGTCGCGGGCCTGCGCGCCGCCGGTCTCGGCGACCACGAGAAGAAGCCGCGCGGCAAGGACGCGCAACTCGCCTACCTGCGGTCATGCCGGAACACCGCCCGGTTGCGGCAGATCGTGCTCGACCGGTTCCGGGAGGTCGGCGCTGGGGAGCCAGCGCACGCGCACGGTGGCCGCGCCCAGCCCGGCGGTGCCGCTGCCCGCCGACCCGACCGGTCAGGATCTGCGCACCAAGGTCGAGAACGCCTGGGCCGACCTGGCCAAGGCGCTCGCCGAGTCATTGCCGGCGCTGCCGCTCGACGCGCACCTCGTGCTCACCCTCGACCCCACCGCGGGCGGCACCGGCGACGCCACCTACTACGTCGAGTTCGCCCTGCTCGACGACGGTGAGCTGCACGCCGAGGCGGTCGGCAACGCGTACCTGCCCGCTGGGCACCGGCTCGACCGCAGCGCCATCGCCGACCTGGTGGCGCTCGGCTGGTCGCCGCCCGGCGTCGTGGACGGCACCGAGGGCAACTTCGGGCTGCGCGTGCCGGGATCGGAGGTGGACCGCCTCGCCGCGATCGCCGTACGCACGCTGCGCGAGGTGTACGGGGCCCCGCACCCGGCGTTCCTGACGTACACCGCGCACGCGCTGGAGGGCGACGTCCCGTTGCCGCAGCTCGGTGCCGCACGCCACGAGCCGCCGGGTACCAGCGGCAACCGCACCGTCGCGCCCGACGCGCCGCTGGGCGATCGCGTCCGCGCTGTCGTCGCCGAGGTCATGAAGACGGCGCCGGCCGAGCTGCCGGTCGACGAGGACGGCGAGATCAGCATCCGCAGCGGGTCCGCGATGGTGTTCGTGAAGGTGCTCGACGACCCGCCCCTGGTGGACGTGTACTCCCCGATCCTCACGAAGGTCCGGGCCACCGAGCGGCTGTACGAGCGGCTGTCGGTGCTGACCAGGAGCATCCCCGTCGGGCGGCTCTACCTCACGGACGACACCGTGTGGGCGTCGATGGCCGTGTTCGGCCGTGACTTCCAGCCGTCGCACCTGACATTGGCGATCCAGGTCATGACCGGCCTCGCCGACCAGCTCGACGACAAGCTCCAGGGCGACTTCGGCGGGCACGTCTTCTTCGGCGACACGCTGCCGGAGCGCCGCGAGACCGCCGCCGAGGACAGGGACGCCGAACGCACCGGCATGTACCTCTAGGACGCGTTCTAGAGCATCACGACAGACCGGCCGCCTTCGCGGCGCCGCATCGAGTCGAGCGCGTCGTTCACCTGGTCCAGCCCGATACGGCGGGTCACGAGCTTGTCGAGCGGCAGCCGGCCGGCGAGGTGCAGACGGGCGATGCGCGGGAAGTCGACGGCCGCGACACACGATCCGTACGCCGATCCGATGAGCGAGAAACCGCTGTTCGGGAACTCGTAGCCGTCGGCATGCACGTCTACGCCCTGGGCGGTCATGCCGACGAGGACGACCGAGCCGCCGGGGAGCAGCGTGTTCGTCAGCGCTCGCACGACATCGGCCGATCCGATGCAGTCGAAGCCGTACTCGATCCCCGTGAGGCTCTTCTCCCACCCCGGTTCGGCGAGGACGGTGTGCGTGGCGCCGACCTCGGCCGCGAGCGCGAGGCTGGCGGGCGACAGGTCGACGGCGACGATCGGATCCGCACCGGCCAACAGGGCGCCCATCACTGTGGACAGACCGACGCCGCCGCAGCCGACCACGGCGACCGCCGTACCGGGCGTCACACGCGCGGTGTTGACGACCGCGCCGATACCGGTGGCGACGCCGCAGCCGATCAGCGCAGCAACGTCGAAGGGCAGGCCAGCAGGCACCGGGACGCACGCCGCAGCCGGAACCACCGCAGCTTCGGCGAGCGTGCCGATGGCGAGGTACTGGTAGAGCGGTGTGCCGTCGGCACGGCGCACCCGCGTGGTGCCGTCGGCCAGGACATGCCGCCCGGCGGTCGTTCCCTGACACAGCCAGCTCTTGCCGCGCAGGCACAGCGGGCACGTGGCGCACGGATAGAGCCAGGTCAGGACGGTGTGGTCGCCGGGCTTGACGTGGGTGACGCCGGCGCCGACGGCTTCGACGATCCCGGCGCCCTCGTGACCGGCCACCGCCGGCATCGGACGCGCCCAGTCACCGTCCACGACGTGCAGATCGGAGTGGCAGACACCGCTCGCCCGGTAGCGGACCAGCACCTCGCCGGGCCCTGGCGCGTCGAGTTCGACGGTCTCGACGGTGAGCGGCGCATGGGCGGCTGACAGGACGGCCGCGCGGATCTGCATATCCCGAGCCTAGGAGCATCCATCGGTAGGGCCCTATTGGCGGACGCACAAAGAGCAGCCGGTGCCTGAACTGTCGGTGGTGCCTGGTAGGAAGCATCAAGTTCCCGCGGTGGTGTTCGGAGGAGTGGTGATGGCGACGCGCACGAAGGTCGGAATGTCCGCGGCTGATCTGGAGACGCTGCGCGCAGCGGTGGAGGCGGGTCGCAAGCCGAAGATCACTTTCACGGCGGCCGCCGGCCAGATCGCCGGCAAGACCGGCCAGGTCATGCGGCTGGAGGATCCGAACGTATCCGAGGAATGGGTGGTGGTGCGGTTCGGCAAGGACGAGCTGCCGTTCGCCCCCACCGACCTGCAGTTCCCCCCGAAGCCAGCGCCCGTCAAGGTCGCCGCACAGAAGGTCACGACCATCGAAGCTCCGCAGTGGACCCCCGCAGCTCCTCCCGCTCCCGAGAAGGCGCCGGAACCGGCGAAGGCCGCAGCCGCCGTTCCCGCCGCCAAGCCGGCCGCCCGCAAGTCGTCCGTCGTGAAGCGCAGCCCCGAGCTGACGATCACGCTGTCCTGTGAGGACGGTCACTGGGCCGTCCAGGCGCACAAGGGCGCGAAGGCACTGGTCAAGAGCACGCCTGTGCGCGCTTCCGAGGCGCTGAAAATGGTCAGCCTGCTCGACGCGCCGCCGGTGCAGGCCGTGGTCGAGGAGATCGTGGAGGCTGCGCGCGTCGACGCCGAGCAGCAGGCCGAGCGGCTGCGCCGCGAACTGGCCGAGGTCGAGGCCGCACTCGCCGACCTCCGCGAGCTGTAGACGGGCCGGGTCGCATCGGTCGGTAGCCGGGCCGCACGCCAGCCCGGGTCGCGGTTGGATCGCGCCCTCCAGGGAGCGATCCAACCGCAGAAGCTCAGGTGCTCGGCGTCTCCGACACCCCCGGCCGATCGACCAGGCGCGACAGCACGATCATGCTGCGGGTCTGGGTGACGAACGGTTCACCGCGCAGCCGCTCCAGCACCTGTTCCAGGTGGGCGATATCGGCAGCGCGTAGGTGCACGATCGCGTCGGCACCGCCCGACACCGTGTAGGCGCCCACGACTTCCGGGAGCTGCCGTACGGCTGCCTGGATCTCGCCCGGCGAGGTACGCCCGGCGCAGAACAGTTCGATGAAGGCCTCGGTCGTCCAGCCGAGCGCGTCGGGCGTGACCACCGCGGTGAAGCCGGTGATCACTCCGGTCTCGCGTAGCCGGTCCACCCGGCGCTTCACCGCCGGGGCCGACAGCGACACCGCGAATCCGATGTCGGCGAACGATCGTCGTGAGTTCTCGCACAGCAGCGCAATGATCTTCCGATCGATGTCGTCCATGCGCAACAAAATACCCGTTGGCAGCAATGAAGCAGGCTGGTCGCTGCGTCACCAGGTCCCTAGGCTTTCGTTCTCGGGCGGCGCGCTCACCGCGTCGCCCTACGCCTACCTGCGCCGTTGCCTACCGGGAGGTCGCCATGACAGCAACGCTCGTCCCCTCGCTGACGCTGACCGCGTCGCCGGTCGAGGAGACGACTGTTGCGCGCGAAGCGACTACCCGGACGTTCCTGATGTGCCCGCCGGAGTTCTTCACGGTCGAGTACGCGATCAACGCATGGATGGACGTCAACACGCCGGTCGACACAGGTAAGGCGGTGGCGCAGTGGTGGGGTCTGCGCGACGCGTACCTGGCGCACGGCCACACCGTCCACGTGCTCGACGCCGAGGCTGGCCTGCCGGACATGGTGTACGCGGCGAACGGCGCGTTCAGCGTCGGCGGCATCGTCTACGGCGCGAAGTTCGCATACCCTCAACGGTCGGCGGAGGCGGCCGCGCACCGCGCCTGGTACCCGCGTCACGGCTGGTCAGATGTTGTCGAGCCGGAGTTCGTGAACGAGGGTGAGGGCGACTTCACCTACGTTCCGGGGCCCGGCCTGATCCTCGCCGGCCACGGCTTCCGCACCGAGCAGCGTGCGCACGCCGAGGCCCAGGACGTGCTCGGCCGGCCGGTCGTGGGGCTGCGCCTGGTCGATCCGCGCTTCTACCACCTCGACACCGCACTGTTCGTCCTCGACGACAACACCGTCTGCTACTACCCGGCGGCGTTCTCGACTGGCTCGCAGCGGGTGCTCCAGCGGCTCTTCCCGGACTCCGTGCTGGCCACCGAGGCCGATGCGCTGGCGTTCGGGCTCAACGCGGTGAGTGACGGCCGGCACGTCTTCCTGCCCGCCGAGGCCGTGGAGCTGGGCGGCGCTCTCGCCGATCGCGGCTACGTCCCGGTGCCGGTCGAGCTGTCCGAATTGCTCAAGGGCGGCGGAAGCCTGAAGTGCTGCACAGCCGAATTGCGAGCCTGATTCCACCGTTCGGGCCTTAATCCGGACGATCTGCCTGGCGCGGCCGGTGCGCGAGGTAACCTGCGGTGTCCGGCGGGGCGGGCACGCGGAGCTGCGTGAGTGGTCTGTCCACTCCCGACGTCTTCGCGTCGGTGCGCGCCCTGATTGTGCCGGGGCCGATCGAGAGGCAGGCTGTGCGTGTGACGACGGAGGGGCAGGACGTCGAACAGCCGGCAGCGCCGCCGGTAGGGGACGGCGAACACTCGGGCCCGAGTGGCCAGGAGCGGGAAGCGACTGCGCCCCAAACCCCTGAGAGCGCGCTCGCGGAGTCGCTGATCACGCTCCGCGATGCTGTCGAAGCAACCCGTTTCGCCGTAAAGGTGCCAGGAGCTGACGAAGCCACTCGCTCCGCCCGCGCCCTGGTCGACCAGCTGGACGACTACGTTCTGCCACGGCTGAAGCAGCTGGACGCGCCGCTGCTCGCGGTCGTTGGCGGGTCGACCGGCGCCGGCAAGTCGACGCTCGTCAACAGTCTGGTGCGGACGGTTGTGAGCCCGGCCGGCGTGCTCCGCCCGACTACGCGTTCGCCGGTGCTGGTCTGCCACCCGGACGATGCTGCGTGGTTCAGCGAAAGTCACGTCCTGCCAGGGCTTTCCCGTACGACTGGCGCCACTGGCAATCACCAGACCCTCCACCTCGCGCCGTCGCAGGCGCTCACCGCGGGCCTCGCGTTCCTCGACGCGCCCGACATCGACTCGGTCGTCGAGGCCAACCGCGAGCTGGCCCAGCAACTTCTCGCCGCCGCCGACCTCTGGCTCTTCGTCACCACCGCCGCCCGTTACGCCGATGCCGTTCCGTGGGATCTGCTCAACGTTGCGCAGGAGCGAGGCACGGCGCTCGCGATGGTCCTCAACCGCGTGCCGCCGGGCGTCGAGCACGAGGTCAGCGGTCATCTTCGCGAAATGCTGCGTGACCACGGCGTGAAGGACCCCACCCTCTTCGTCCTGCCGGAGACCACATTGGAGGCCGGGCTGCTGCCCGAGCCGATCATCGGTCCGCTGCAGGTCTGGTTCACCGGGCTGGCGGCCTCGGCGGAGCAGCGTGCGGCGGTGGTCCGGCAGACCCTCGACGGGGCGCTCACCAGCGTGTGGCCGCGCGCGTCCGAACTGGCCGACGCCAGCGACGACCAGGCCACGGCGGTCGAGGAGCTGCGCGCCTCGGCTCGCGCCGCCTACGCCGCGGCGGTGTCCCACGTCAGCACCGGCATCTCCGACGGCGCGTTGCTCCGTGGCGAGATGCTGGCGCGCTGGCAGGAGTTCGTCGGCACCGGCGATCTGTTGCGCGCGCTGGAGAACCGCGTCGGCCGCCTCCGTGACCGGCTCACCGCCGCGATCTCCGGCCGCCCGCCGCGCGCGTCGCAGCTCAAGGTCGCGCTGGAGTCGGGCGTGACCCAGCTGATCACCGTCCGCCGCCGAGCAGGCCGCCGACGATGCTGCCAGCGTCGTGGCGCACGCGTCCGGCTGGCGTCGCGCTGCTCGACTCCGCCGAGGGCGACCTCGGTCGCAACTCTCCCGCACTGGCCGGCGAGGTCGAGCGGCTCGTCCGTGACTGGCAGGGCTCGGTGCTGGAGATGGTCCGCACCGAAGGCGCCTCGAAGCGCACCGCTGCCCGGGTCGGCGCGTACGGCGTCAACGCGACGGGCCTGGTCGTGATGATCGCCGTCTTCGCCAGCACGCACGGCCTTACCGGCCTGGAGGTCGCCGTCGCCGGCGGCACCACCGTCCTCTCGCAGAAGCTGCTCGAAGCGATCTTCGGCGACCAGGCCGTGCGGCAGCTCGCCGACCGCGCCCGAGCCGACCTGGTCACCCGGGTCGAGGCCGTGCTGGCCGGCGAAGAGGCGCGCTACTCGGCGGCGCTCGACGAGGTCGCCGCCGACCCCGAGGTGCCCACGCGGCTGCGGGCCAGCGCGATGGTGGCCGAGGCGGCGCGCAAGCGCATGGTCGACGCCGGTTCGGGGCAGCGCCCGTCCACCGGCGAACCACCGCCCGGTGCCGAAGAGCCTTCTTCTACAGCACCCTCGTCTCAAGAGGAACCGGCTCCGTCAGCGGCCTCCGCGCCCGCTGAAGAACCCCCCAAGATCCAGCCGCTCGCCGGTCCGACCGTGGCGCCGAAGAAGGCCGAACCGACCACCGCCCCAAGCGGGCGGCCCGCCGCCAAGAAGGCGGGCGCGGCGCGGAACCAGGCGGCGAGCAAGTCCGGACCGCCCTCGAAGCCGACGAAGCCTCCGGCCGCGACGAAGCCCGCTGCGGCGGACAAGCCACCCGCCGATCCGAAGGCACCGGCGGATCCGAAGGCACCCGCCGATCCGAAGGCACCCGCCGAGCCGAAGGCAGCAGGCGGTGCCGAGCCCGCTGGCGAACCGGAGCCGGCCGCCGAGGCGAAACCAGCCGCGGAGCCGAAGCCCGACACCGCCCCGAAGCCTGCCGGCGACGCCGCGGCACCGGGCGACGCCGCCCCGAAGGCCGACGCCACGCCGGCGACCAACCAGAAACCTCAGCCTGTTCGCCGCCCGGCGACCAGGTCCACTGTGACCAAGCCGGCGGGCAAGCCCGCGACGGCGAACGCACCGAAGACCGAGGCACCTACGATCCCTGAGACCGTGACACCCAAGGCTGCGACATCGCAGGCCGAGGCGGCGAAGGCCGATCCGGTCAAGCGGGCGCCGGCGGCGAAGGCCGATTCCCCGAACGGTGGCGACAAGGCCCCGGCGCCCGATGCTGCGGAGGAGGCGAACCGATGAGCCTTGTCCCCACCCGGGCGAAGAAGTCGGAGAGCAGTGCGGAACGCGGTGGACTCGCGCCCCGGTTGCGCGCGCTCGAGAAGGTTCTGAACTTCGCTGGGGATCGCGTCGACGCTGCTCGCCTGCGCCCGGCACGGCACATCGCGCGCCGGGCGTCGGAGCGCCTCGCGCTGTCCGCGAACCACACAGTCGTGGCGCTGGCCGGTGCCACGGGAAGCGGCAAGTCGTCCCTGTTCAACGCGGTCGCCGGACTGGAGCTGTCGGCGGTCGGGGTACGCCGCCCGACGACGGGGTCGCCGCACGCGTGCGTCTGGGGTCCGGAGGGCGCGGGCGAGTTGCTCGACTGGCTCGGGATCCCGCGCCGGCACCAGACCGCCCGCGAGAGCGCGCTCGACGCCGACACCCAGGCGGAACTGCGCGGCCTGGCCCTGCTCGACCTGCCAGACCACGACTCCACCGAGGTCGCGCACCGCCTGGAGGTCGACCGGCTGGTGGAGCTGGTCGACATGCTGGTGTGGGTGCTGGATCCGCAGAAGTACGCGGACGCGGCCGTTCACACCCGGTACCTGCGCCCGCTCGGCCGCCATGCCGCGGTGATCGTCGTGGTGCTGAACCAGGTGGACAAGCTGTCGCCGGAGGAGTCCACCCAGTGCCTCGCCGACCTTCGCCGGCTCCTCGACGCGGACGGGTTGCAGGACGCTCGGCTCCTCGCGACCTCCTCGACCCGCGGCGACGGGCTCGCCGAACTGCGGCAGCTGCTCACCGAGGTGGTGGCGGCGAAGGAGGCGGCGGCTCAGCGACTCTCGGCCGATCTGGACGGCATCCACGCCGAACTGTCCGACCTCACCGGTCCGGAGGCGCGCGAGGACATCGACCGGGCAGCGGTCAAGCGGCTCTGCTCGGCCCTGTCCAAGGCGGCCGGCGTACCCGCGGTCGGGGAAGCCGTCGAGCGCACGTACCGGCACCGCGCGCACCTCGCGACTGGCTGGCCGCTGACGCGGTGGATCGCCAGGGCCATCCGTCCGGACCCGCTGAAGCGGCTCCACCTGGACATGCCGCGCTCTGCGGACCAGTTGGAGCAGGGCCCGCCGGCCCGCACGTCGCTGGAGCGTCCGCACCCCGTCCTGCATGCCCAGGTCGAGACGGCCGTCCGCGACCTGTCGGACACTGCGACCGATGGGCTTCCCGCGCCGTGGCCGGCGGACACGCGCCGGGCCGCTCTCGCCGACCGCGCCGGGCTGCTGGACGCGCTCGACCGCGCGGTCGGCAGCACCGATCTCGGCCTGGCCCGCATGCCGCTCTGGTGGCGGTTCGTCGGGGCGCTGCAGTGGCTCCTGCTGATCGCGCTGGTAGGCGGCGCGATCTGGCTGATCACGCTGTCGGTGATCGCGACCATGGGCTTCACCGCGCCGCACGCACCGGAGCTCGGCGTGCTCGGGGTGCCTGCGTTGCTAGTGGTCGCGGGCCTGTTCCTGGCGCCGATCCTGGGCTGGATCGCCCGTGCGATCGCCACCCGCCGGGCGCGGAAGGCTCGGGCGAAGGCCGAGGCGGCGTTGAACGAGGCCGTCACGACCGTGGCGCGGGAACGTGTCCTCGCGCCGGTCCGCGCCGAACTGCGCACGTACGCCCAGCTCCGTGACGCCCTGTCCGAACTGGCGAAGCCCTAAGTCCGCCGCGGCCGTTGTGCCGCCAACTGTCGGGGAAATGGCGGTATCGCGCGCCCGGTTAGGGGACCAATACCCGAACAGTCCGATTCAGCAAGCGGCGCAGGCGCTACCGCACCAACCTGAGGCGGCGCGCCGCGACGCCGATCGTGATGCGCTGCCCCCAGCTGAGCGACAGGTGGTCCTGCTCGACGCCGTCCGCGAACGCAACGAGCCGGTCACCCTCGCTGGTGAGCTCCAGCTGACCGCCGGCGGCGAGGATGCCGGCGGTCAGCGTGGTGCCCGTGGCCGGTGACGGCCACGCCTCGCGGACGAACCAGCAGAGGCTCACAGCGTCCACCGGCGGCAGCAGCGACGCCGCGCTCCGGTCGTGCGCGATCGACGCGCACCAGCCGGTGGCTCCCGTGCCGGTGCCGACGATGACGCCCGACGACGAGTGCCGCTCGCTCTGCCCGTCCGGTGTGCGCAGCACGTACCGCGCCGACTGGTGGCTGGCGTGCCCCACGAACACCTCGTTGAGCCCGATGAGCACTTGCCCGTCGTCGAGGCTGGCGGCCACCATGGCGCGCTCGTCGAATCGCGCCTGGCCGGCCACGACACCGCTGAGTAGCGCGCCGACCTGCGAAGCCCGGAAAGGCACCAGAACTCCAGGGTTCCGATCCGGCTCCGGATCGACACCGATCACCGGCTGCCCGTCCAGGTACTTCGCGACGTTGGCGACCAGCCCGTCCTGACCGACCACCACGACGATGTCCTCTGGCGCGAACAGGAACCGGTCGAGGTCGGCGCGGTCGACCTGCCCGCGCCGCCAGTCGACGGGGATCGCCCGCCCCACCTCGGCGAGCGCGCCAGCCAGGGCACCGTGCCGAGCCTCGACCTCGGTCAGGTCGCGGCCACGCCCACGCAGGTAGAACTCGGCGGCGGCGCGGGTGCCATGCCGGGCGATCAGCTCGTCCCGCTCACTGTGTCGCGAGACGACCACCACGCGCGGGGCCAGGCTCACGGGCACACCTTGCTCCGCTCGGCGGCCGCGTTCGCGGCGCACTGTGCTCGATCGGTTCGCTCGCTCCGCTCGCTCACGGGCACACCTCGCTCCGCTCGGCGGCCGCGTTCGCGGCGCACTGTGCTCGATCGGTTCGCTCGCTCCGCTCGCTCACGGGCACACCTCGCTCCGCTCGGCGGCCGCGTTCGCGGCGCGCTGTACTTGCTCGGTTCGCTCGGTTCGCTCGCTCACGGGCACACCTCGCTCCGCTCGGCGGCCGCGTTCGCGGCGCGCTGTACTTGCTCGGTTCGCTCGCTTCGCTCGCTCACGGGCACACCTCGCTCCGCTCGGCGGCCGCGTTCGCGGCGCGCTGTACTTGCTCGGTTCGCTCGGTTCGCTCGCTCACGGGCACACCTCGCTCCGCTCGGCGGCCGCGCTCGGATCGCTCGCTCACGCCCGGTTCCCGTTGCTGAGCTTGGTGAGCAGGCTGGTCACCACGTCCGGCGTGAGCGTGAGCTGCCCGATCTCCGGCAGTTGACCGGCGAGTTCGCGCGCGGCGAGGGCGTACAGCGTCGCCTGCGGGACGCTCGCGGCCGCGGCCAGGCGTGCCTCCTCCGCCTCGGCCTCGGCGGCACCGACGAGCCGGTGCGACTCGGCGCGGGCCGCGGCGAGGGTCTGCTCGCGGGTGGCCTCGGCCTCCACCTGGATCCGGTCGGCGGCGGCCTTCTCCTCCGCGCGGCGCCGCGCGTTGGCGCCTTCCTGCGCGACCAGTTGCTCGGCGCGCTTGGCCAGCTCGATCTTGTTCTGCAGTTCGTTCTCGGCGATGGCCCGCTCACGCTCGACGGCGAGTGCGCGCCGCTCGTACGTGGCCCGATCGGCATCGGCCTGGACCTTCTCGCGCGTCGGCGTCTGCAGCGCGCGCTCCAGCTCCGGCTCGGGGCGGATCGCGACGACGCGCACCGCGACGATCTCGACGCCGACCTCGGTGAGCCGCGCGTCGGCGGCGAGTGCCTCGGCGATCCGTTCGCGCACGGGTCCGACAGCGGCGGTGACAGCCTGGGTGACGGTGAGGCCGGCGAGCAGGTCGAGCGCCGGCTGCTGGGCGAGTTCGGCGAGCGATCCGGCGATCTGGTCGAGCGGGGTGCCGCGCCAGGCGCCGTTCATCGAGTCGATGCTGAAGTCGATGCGGGTCGACGCGGTCTCGGGTGCGGTGATCCGGTACGTCACGGTGGCCTGCACGGTGACGTCCTGGAAGTCGCAGGTGCGCGCGTGGAACAGGAGCGGCAGCTCGCGGTCGTCGATCGGGACCTCGGACAGCACGGCGGTGATCGGCCGGAACCAGAACGTCAGCCCCGTGCCCTGGTGCCGCACCTTTCCGCGCACGAGGTGCGTGACGTGCGTCGTCGGTGTGCCGCGCAGCTGGCGGAGAAAGAGCCGGCGCGTGATGTCTGCCATGAGGTCCTCCCGATGTATCGTCGGGATGACGATAAAGCGCCGATCGGTATTTTCGTCAACCTGAGGAGAAGTCGGATGTACGACGCCGCCAAGTACCCGCCGTTCGCGGTCACCGTCGACCTCGTAGTGCTGACGATCAGGGACGACGCCCTCTGCGCCCTGTTCGTGCAGCGCGGCGAGGAGCCGTTCCGTGGGCGCTGGGCGTTGCCTGGCGGCTTCGTCCGTCCCGACGAAGGCCTGCTCGCGGCGGCCATTCGCGAGCTGCACGAGGAGACGGGGCTCGCCACCCACCTGGAGCAGCTCGCCACCTACGGCGCTCCCGACCGCGACCCACGCCTCCGCGTCGTGACGGTCGCCCACCTCGCGCTCGTGCCCGAGCTACCGGCCCCGGTGGCCGGCGGCGACGCGAGCCAGGCCGAGTGGCGGCCGGTCGGGCCGGTGCTCGACGACCCGGACCAGCTGGCGTTCGACCATGCCCAGATTCTCGAAGACGGCGTGGAACGCGCCCGCGCCAAGCTGGAGTATTCGCCGCTCGCGGCCGCGTTCTGCGGTGACGAGTTCACCGTCGCAGACCTGCGCCGGGTGTACGAGCTGGTGTGGGGTACCGAGCTGGATCCGCGCAACTTCCACCGCAAGGTCACCGGTACGGCCGGGTTCCTGGAGTCGACGAAGCGCACCACCGCCGGCGACCGTGGCCGCCCGGCTGCGCTGTACCGGTGCGGTCCGGCGACCCTGCTCCACCCGCCGATGCTCCGCCCGTAGCCCGCCCCCGAACCCTCCGCCCCCGGCGAACCGGACTGTCGGGGCACTGGTCTTCTAACCGGACGTTCGATACCGCCAAAAGCCCGACACTTGAACCAGTCAAGCGGCTCCGCCGGGGGCCGCGTTGTGGCCCCGATCACGCGAAACTGCGGTACGTCTGTAATGCTGGAGGGGCGTTCCGACAGCACAGAGGCCGGCGGCATCGTCACACCACCCTCGTGGCGGGATAGTCGACCTGTTCACCTGTAGGCGCGGAGACCCCGCGTCGCGGCACCAGCGAGGAGAGACGCATGTCCATGGGCGACCCTGCCCTGACGACCGGGGCTGACGACGGCGGTCCCGAGCTCGTCCAGCTGCTCACGCCCGAGGGCGAGCGAGTCGAGCACCCCGAGTACTCCGTCGACCTCACCGACGACGAGTACCGAGGCCTCTACAAGGACCTCGTGATGGTCCGGCGCATCGACGCCGAGGCCACCGCGCTCCAGCGCCAGGGTGAGCTCGGCATCTGGGCGTCGCTCCTCGGCCAGGAAGCGGCTCAGATCGGTTCCGGCCGCGCGCTGCGTCCCCAGGACATGGCTTTCCCGACCTACCGCGAACACGGTGTCGGCTACTGCCGCGGCGTCGACCCGCTGCGCTCGCTGGGCCTGTTCCGCGGCGTCGACCTCGGCGCCTGGGATCCCCGCGAGCACAACTTCCACCTCTACACGATCGTCATCGGTGCGCAGTGCCTGCACGCCACCGGGTACGCCATGGGCATCACCAAGGACGGCAAGGTCGGCACCGACGAGGGCGAGGCGGTCATCGCCTACCTCGGCGACGGCGCCACCAGCCAGGGGGACGTCAACGAGGCGTTCATCTTCGCCAGCGTCTTCAACGCGCCGGTCGTGTTCTTCTGCCAGAACAACCAGTACGCGATCTCGGAGCCGCTGGAGCGCCAGACCCGAATCCCGCTGTACCGCCGGGCCAACGGCTTCGGCTTCCCGGGCATCCGCGTGGACGGCAACGACGTGCTCGCCACCCTCGCGGTCACCCGCAAGGTGCTGGACGACGCGCGGATGGGCCAGGGCCCGTCGTTCGTCGAGGCCTACACGTACCGGATGGGCGCGCACACCACCTCCGACGACCCCACGCGGTACCGCATCGCGAGCGAGGTCGAGGCGTGGAAGCTCAAGGACCCGATTGCCCGGGTCCACTCGTTCCTGGTGAAGCAGCAGCTCGCCGACCAGGCGTTCTTCGACAGCGTCGAGGACGAAGCTGACCAGCTCGCCGCGCACGTGCGGGCCGGGTGCCTGTCGATGCCCGATCCGCAGCCGCTCTCGATCTTCGACAACGTCTACGCGGAGGGTTCGCCGGAGATCGACGAGCAACGCGCCGGGTTCAGCACGTACCTGGAAAGCTTCGCCGACGCGCACACCGGGAGTGGTCACTGATGGCAACGATGACGCTCGCCAAGGCGCTCAACAGCGGGTTGCGCCGGGCGATGGAGGACGACGCGAAGGTCCTCATGATGGGTGAGGACATCGGCAAGCTCGGCGGTGTCTTCCGGGTCACCGACGGGCTCCAGAAGGACTTCGGCGAGGAGCGCGTGATCGACACGCCGCTGGCCGAGTCCGGCATCCTGGGCACCGCGATCGGCATGGCCATGCGCGGCTACCGGCCGGTGTGCGAGATCCAGTTCGACGGGTTCGTGTATCCCGCCTACGACCAGATCGTGTCCCAGCTCGCGAAGATGCACTACCGCTCGCAGGGCAAGATCAAGCTCCCGATCGTGGTGCGTATCCCGTTCGGCGGCGGTATCGGCGCGGTCGAGCACCACAGCGAGTCGCCCGAGGCGTACTTCGCCCACACGGCCGGTCTCAAGGTCGTGGCCTGCTCGAACCCGGCCGACGGCTACACGATGGTCCAGCAGGCGATCCGCAGCGACGACCCGGTGATCTTCTTCGAACCCAAGCGGCGGTACTGGGAGAAGGCCGACGTCGACGAGACCCTGGACCTGGGTAGCGCCTACCCGCTGCACGCGTCCCGTGTCGTGCGCGAGGGCACCGACTGCACGGTCGTCGCGTACGGGCCCATGGTGAAGACCTCGCTCGACGCGGCGCTCGCGGCCGAGGGGGAGCGCAGCATCGAGGTCGTCGACCTGCGCACGCTCTCGCCGCTCGACCTGGAGCCCGTCTACGCGTCGGTGCAGAAGACCGGCCGGCTGGTCGTCGTCCACGAGGCGCCGGGCAACCTCGGTCTCGGGTCCGAGGTCGCCGCCCGCGTCACCGAGCGCTGCTTCTACAACCTCGAAGCGCCGGTGCTCCGGGTCACCGGCTTCGACACCCCGTACCCGCCGGCGCGGCTGGAAGAGGAGTACCTGCCCGACCTGGACCGGGTACTCGACGCCGTCGACCGCACCTTCTCGTTCTAGGAGTCCGGACGCGATGTCGCGCATGAAGCAGTTCAACCTGCCGGACCTCGGCGAGGGCCTCACCGAGGGCGAGATCCTGAAGTGGCTGGTCGGCCCCGGTGACGAGGTGAAGCTCAACCAGCCGATCGTCGAGGTCGAGACAGCGAAGGCCGCGGTCGAGATCCCGTCCCCGTACGCCGGAGTCGTCGCCGAGCTGCACCACGGCGAGGGCGACACGGTCGACGTGGGCACCCCGATCATCACGTTCGACACGGAGCCGGGCGCCGGCCCTGGCGGGGCCACCCAGCTGGAGAGCGCGCCGCCCTCACCCGAGACCGTGGCGTCCGTGGAGGTGGCTCCCGAGGAGGGGGCGATCGAGCCCGGGCTGATCGGCGGTCCGGCGCCGGGTGGCCGCACGTCGGTGCTGGTGGGGTACGGGCCCAAGACGGTCACCGCGCAGCGGCGCGCCCGCAAGCCCGCCGAGCCGACGACGGCGCCCCTGGAGGACCCGGAGCTGTCGCTGCTCCCGTCGATCCCCGACTCGCTGCACTCGGCGGCCAAGCCCGTGCGTCACGGCGGGCTGGAGATGGGACGGGCGGCGGAACGTGCGGCCGAGGCTGCATCGTCGCCGGTGCGCGCCAAGCCGCCGGTGCGCAAGCTCGCCAGGGACCTCGGCCTGGACCTGGCGTCGGTTCGCGGCACCGGGCCCGACGGGTCCATCACTCGCGACGATGTGCAGCGGGCTTCGAAGTCCGCCGCCGTGCCTTCTCCGTTCGCCGTCGCCGAACCGCATCCGGTGCGTGCGGTGGCTGCGGCTCCGGTGTGGGACCCGAGCCGCGAGCAGCGCATCCCGATCAAGGGAGTTCGCAAGCTCACCGCCGAGGCGATGGTGCACAGCGCATTCACCGCGCCGCACGTCACGGAGTTCCTCACCGTCGACGTGACCCGCACGATGCGGGCGGTGCAGCGCCTGCGCGAGGCGCCGGAGTTCGCTGATGCCAGGGCCAACCCGCTGCTGCTGGTCGCCAAGGCGATGGTGCTCGCCGTCGCGCGCCACCCCATGATCAACGCGTCCTGGGACGAAGCCCGCCAGGAGATCGTCGTCAAGGAGTACGTCAACCTCGGTATCGCGGCGGCCACTCCGCGCGGCCTGATCGTGCCGAACATCAAGGATGCCGGCCGGTTGACGTTGCGGCAGCTCGCCGACGCTCTCACAGAGCTCGTCGCCACCGCCAAGGACGGCAAGACGCCGCCGGCCGACATGCAGGGCGGCACGATCACGATCACCAACGTCGGGGTGTTCGGCGTCGACACCGGCACGCCGATCCTCAACCCCGGCGAATCGGCGATCCTCGCGTTCGGCGCCGTGCGGGAACAGCCGTGGGTGCACAAGGGCAAGGTCAAGGTGCGCCAGGTGTGCCAGCTCGCCCTCTCGTTCGACCACCGCATCGTCGACGGCGAGCTGGGCTCGAAGTTCCTCGCCGACGTGGGTCGGTTCCTCAACGATCCACAGGAGGCGCTCCTCGCCTGGAGCTGACTCTCCGATTGGACGAGGCCCCGCCACCCCGTACTTGGGGAGGCGGGGCCTCGTGCTGTCCTGCGTAGGCCGTGGCCCCGAACCGGACTTTCCGGGAAGCCGTGCCTACACCGGGCGCGCATGCCCCCATTTGCACCGCAAGTCCGTTTCGGGGCGGAGGCTCAAGCGTACGCAGGGTTACAGCCAGGTGATCTAAGGTCATAAGGACGGGATCGAGAAAGTGCCGAACATAGTTGGGTACTGTGGTGCGCTTCACCTAAGAATCAATGGCAGAACAGGCTCGCCAGGGTGTTTAATGGGGGCAGGCCACAAGAACAAGACCTGAGAGAGTAGGTACACAAAGTGAGCAGGCTTGCCGAGAAGATCCGCACCCGTCGTACCGCTGCGCGTCGCGCGCGTGCGATCGAGCGTGCTCTCGCGCACTGCACCTCGCAGACCATGCGCGACGAGATCCTGACGATCGCGAACCGCGACTTCTGATCCCGCGAACACCAGGCGCCACTCCCGCTCCTGGTGTGACCGCCGAAGACCCGGCCGGCCTCCCGCCTGCCGGGTCTTTTGCTGTCTTGTCACGCCGATCGGCGTGGCACCCGGCACACCGGGAGCGCTGCTCGCCTACCCGTCGTACGGTTTGCGAAACGGCCCCGGTAGCGTCCACTGATCGCGCCGCAGGTCGGATCAGCTCGGGGAGGAGTCGCTATGACCGACGGGACGCAACCGCCAAGGCCGCCGGACGAACCAGAGGCCGCGGACGAGACGCCAACCGAAGGCACGCAGGACGCTCCGCCGTCAGCGGAAGAGACCCAGGTCATCCCGGCGCCGCCGCCATCCGAGCCGGTCGACGAAGACATGCCGACGCAGGTCGTGCGCCCGTCATCGCCGCCAGCACCGCAACCGCCGCCACCCGCCCCGCCGTCCGGGGCAGACAAGCCAACAGCGGACAAGCCCGCTGCGGACGAGGACGCCACTCAGATCTACAGTCCGCCCTCGCCTCCGGTGACGCCGACGCTCGCAGAGCCGACATCGCCGGCCCAGGCCGCGGCTGACGACATGCCGACGCAGTACGCGCCGTCCGGCCCGTCGTCGTACCCGCCGCCGCCCCCCACAGCGCCACCGTCCGGGGCAGATAAGCCGGCAGCGGACGAGCCGGCCGCGGACCAGCGAGCCGCGGACCAGCCAGCCTCCGCCGAGCCAGCCGACGAAGACGTCACCCAGATCGCGTACCGCCCACCCGCACCGCCCGAGACGCCGACCCGGGTCGAGCCCGCGTCACCAGCCCGGCCGCCGGCCGCGCCCGCGGCTGACGACATGCCGACGCAGTACGCGCCGTCCGGCCCGCCTGTCGGGGGACCGCCTGCCGATGAACCACCGTCCGCGTGGCCGGCACCGTCCGAACCGAGGCCCACCGAGCAGGAGCCGTACTTCTCGCAGCCTCCGTCGTACCCGCCCCCGCCCCCGCCGATCAGCTACCCGCCCCCGCCGCCGCCCACGAGCTACCCAGCACCGCCGCCCCCGACCGGCGCCGCGCCGCCGCCACCGGCACCGCCGCCCGGCACCTACCCGCCGCAGACCGGCTACCCGCCTCCGCCGCCGCCCAGTGGGTACCAATCACCGGGCGCACCCACCTCCGGCGCGCCGGGCTACCCGACGTCGGGCGCACCCACGTCCGGCGCTTCGCCGTACGGCACACCGCCTGCGTCCGGGCAGCCGGCCAGTCCGTACGGGCAGCAGCCGACCAGCTACCCACCGCCTCCGCCGCCCGGCTTCAGCCAGCCGGGGCAGTACGGGCAGCAGTCCTACGGTCAGCCTCCTCCGCAGTACGCCCCGGGCCAGCAGCCCCCGCAGTACGGCGTGCCAGGAGCGATCCCGCCCGGCCAACCGCCGAAGAAGAAGCGGACCGGCCTGATCATCGGTCTCGTGGTCGGCCTGGTGCTGTTGCTCGCCTGCTGCGGCGGCGCCATCGCAGTGGGGTTGGCGGCCGTGAACAGCCGGAACTACACCGTGGGCGACTGCATCAAGGAGGAGAAGGTCGACGGCGGCAACGAGTCGCGTGCGGTCAAGGTGGACTGCAACGAGGACGGTGCGCACGAGATCTTGGACAGGCTTGAGGACACCACGGACGCCGAGTGACTGCCCGACCGAGACGACGAGCACCTTCACCGACTTCGACGACCGGTTCGTGCTGTGCCTCAAGGAAGTCGCCGCCTAGCTCCAATCACCTTCCGGGCTCCTCCGCCGGCCGGCCGACCGGCGGAGGAGACAGGCAGACTGGATCGCATGACCACGCAGCTCCGCCATGCCCGCGTCCGCGCCCCCGAGCTGCGCGGGCGGGCGTGGCTCAACACGGGCGGACGCACGCTCACGCTGACCGACCTGCGCGGCAAGGTCGTCCTTCTCGACTTCTGGACGTTCTGCTGCGTGAACTGCCTGCACGTCCTCGACGAACTGCGCCCGCTGGAGGAGAAGTACGCCGACACGCTCGTCGTGATCGGGATCCACTCTCCGAAGTTCGAGCACGAGCGCGACCCGGACGCGCTGGCGGCGGCTGTCGAGCGGTACGGCGTGCACCACCCGGTCCTGGACGATCCAGAGCTGTACTGCTGGCAGCAGTACGCGGCCAAGGCGTGGCCGACGCTGGCCGTGGTCGACCCCGAGGGGTATCTGGTCGCGAGCATGGCGGGTGAGGGCCATGCCGAAGGGCTGGACCGGCTCCTGGCAGAACTGGTCGCCGAGCACGATGCGAAGGGCACGCTGCACCGTGGTGACGGGTGCTACGTGCCGCCGCCACCTGCGGAGACGACGCTGCGGTTCCCAGGGAAGGCGCTGGTCCTGCCCGGCGGCACGCTGCTGGTCAGCGACTCGGCGCGGCACTCGCTCGTGGAGCTCGAAGCCGACGGGGAGACTGTGCTCCGCCGTATCGGGGCCGGCAGTCGCGGCCACGAGGATGGTGATCCCTCCCAGGCCGAGTTCAACGAGCCGCAGGGGCTGTGCGCGCTCCCGCCAGAGGTCGCAGACGAGGTCGGGTACGACGTCGTGGTCGCCGACACGGTGAATCATCTGCTCCGCGGGGTCCGGCTGGCGGACGGCGTCGTGACGACGGTTGCCGGGTCTGGCCGGCAGTGGCGGGCCGACGTCAACAGCCCGGATCCTCGCCGGCACGATCTCTCGTCACCCTGGGACGTCGCCTGGTACGACGACCGCGTGGTCATCGCGATGGCTGGCATACACCAGCTCTGGGGCTTCGACCCCCGCAGCAACAAGCTCCAGGCATACGCAGGCACCACCGTCGAGTCCCTGCGGGACGGTGCTCTCGACCAGGTATGGATGGCGCAGCCGTCAGGCCTGGCCGCTGACGGTGACAAGCTGTGGATCGCCGACGCGGAGACGTCTGCGCTGCGCTGGATCGAGGACGGCGCGATGCACACTGCTGTCGGGCAGGGCCTGTTCGACTTCGGCCACGTCGACGGTCCGGCCGAGAAGGCGCTGTTCCAGCACCCGCTCGGCGTCTGTGTCCTGCCGGACGGCTCGGTGGCGGTGTGCGACACGTACAACAACGCGATCCGGCGGTACGACCCGGAGACGCGCGAGGTCAGCACCCTGGCGACCGACGTCAAGGAACCGAGCGACGCCGTGATCCTCGACGGCGAATTGGTCGTGGTCGAGTCGGCGGCGCACCGGCTCACGCGTCCGGTGGCGCCCGGGGTGATGCGCCAGGTAAGGCAGGTCGCGGGGGTCCGGCATCGCACGCAGCGCCCGGCCACGCATCTGGCGGCGGGCGAAATCGTCCTGGAGATCGTGTTCGAGCCGGCGCCCGGGCAGAAGCTCGACGACCGGTACGGCCCGGCGACCCGGCTCGAAGTGAGCGCCAACCCGCCCGAACTGCTCCCGAACGGTGCTGGGGTCAGCACAGCACTGTCGCGCGTGCTCACGCTCGCGCCGGTGGACGGCGTGCTTCAGGTCGTCGCCCAAGCGGCGTCGTGTGACGAGGACTCGGAGAACCCGGCCTGCCACCTGACCAGGCAGGATTGGGGTGTGCCCGTGCGGGTCACACCCGGAGGCGCCCAGCGGCTACCGCTGATCCTCCGCGGCCTCGACGCTTAGGGTCTGTCGATCAGGCCGGCGGCGGAGGCTGGCTCGGGTCGTCCACGTAGTGGTGCTCGTGGACGACGCCGCCCGCACGACGCGCCCTGCGCGGACGCCAGTACAGGTAGCTCAGAAGCATGCCGACGATGCCGATGATCATCAGGATCCACCCGATGACATGGATGTTGATGCCCGGCAGGTCGATGGTGACCGCGAACGCGAAGATCGCGCCCAGGGCGATGAGGAAGAGGCTTGCACCGATATCCACGTCGACTCCCTGGTCTGCGCTCTATGTGGGGATGGATCGTGCACTACCCAACGGACTCTCACCGTAATCATCCCACTGGCCACGGCGCTGGTGAAGGCACATGAACAAAAGGCCGGGGTGGTGACCCGAAGGTCACCACCCCGGCCGTTACGAACCGCGGGAGGGCGGTGCGATCCAGTGAGCGCTCCCAGGCCTCAGAAGGCCTCCTCCGGGAGGTCCATCAGGTCGAGCGAGGCCGTCTCGATGATGCGGCGGCTGGCGGTGAGCTCCGGCAGCACGTTCGTCGCGAAGAACCGGGCGGCGGCGAGCTTGCCCAGGTAGAACGGCTCGTCCTTGCCGGCGCCGGCGTCGAGGGCGGCACCGGCCACCTCGGCCTGGCGGAGCAGGAGCCAGCCGACCACCAGGTCGCCGAGGCTGAGCAGCAGGCGGCTGGTGTGCAGGCCCACCTTGTAGACGTTGCGCACCTCCTCCTGCGCGGACATCAGGTAGCCGACCATCGTGCCGACCATCGACTGGACGTCCTCGAGCGCGGTCCTGAGCAGCGCGCGCTCCTCCTTGAGGCGACCGTTGCCGGCCTCGCTCTCGATGAACGCGGTGATCTCGGTGGCGACGGTGGCGAGCGAGCGGCCCTGGTCCTTCACGATCTTGCGGAAGAACAGGTCCATGCCCTGGATCGCCGTGGTGCCCTCGTAGAGGGTGTCGATCTTGGCGTCCCGGATGTACTGCTCCAGCGGGTAGTCCTGGAGGAAGCCGGAACCACCGAAGGTCTGCAGCGACTCGTGACCGAGCAGCTCGTACGCGCGCTCCGAGCCGCAGCCCTTGACGAGCGGGAGCAGCAGGTCGTTGAGGCGCTCGTACGCGTCGGCGCCCTCGTGGTCACCGGCGTGGGTGGCCTGGAGCACCTTGTCCTGCACGGACGCGGTGTAGTGCACCAGTGCGCGCAGGCCCTCGGCGTAGGACTTCTGCCGCATGAGGCTGCGGCGGACGTCCGGGTGGTGGGTGATCGTGACGCGCGGCGCGGTCTTGTCGGTGGCCTTGGTCAGGTCCGGGCCCTGGACGCGGCTCTTAGCGAACTCGAGCGCGTTGAGGTAGCCGGTCGAGAGCGTGGCGATGGCCTTCGTGCCGACCATCATCCGGGCGTACTCGATGATCTTGAACATCTGGGCGATGCCGTCGTGCACCTCGCCGACCAGCCAGCCCTTGGCGGGGATCTTCTCGCCGAAGGTCAGCTCGCACGTGGTGGAGGCCTTGAGGCCCATCTTGTGCTCGACGTTGGTGACGAAGGCGCCGTTGCGCTCGCCCAGCTCACCGGTCTCGAAGTCGAAGAGGAACTTCGGGACCATGAACAGTGACAGGCCCTTGGTGCCCGGACCACCGGCGCCCTCGACGCCGACGGGGCGGGCGAGCACGTAGTGGATGATGTTGTCGGTCATGTCGTGCTCGGCCGACGTGATGAAGCGCTTGACGCCCTCGATGTGCCAGGAGCCGTCCTCCTGCGGGAGGGCCTTGGTGCGGCCGGCGCCCACGTCGGAGCCGGCGTCCGGCTCGGTGAGCACCATGGTGGCGCCCCACTGCTTCTCGATGATGACCTTGGCGACCTCCTTCTGCGCTTCGGTGCCGAGCCGCCAGAAGGTGGCGCCGAAGGAGGGGCCGCCCCCGTACATGTGAGCCGCCGGGTTCGCGCCGAGCACCAGCTCGGACAGCGACCAGATCAGCTCGCGGGGGGCATTCACGCCGCCGACCTCTTCGGGGAGGTCGAGCAGGAAGCCGCCGGACTCCATGAGTGCCGCGTAGGACTTCTTGAAGCCCTCGGGCATCTTTACGGAGTAGGTCGCCGGGTCGTAGACCGGCGGGTTACGGTCCGCGTCTGCGAACGAGTCGGCGAGCACGCCTGTGGCGAGCCGCTCGGTTTCGGTCAGCATCGCGCGCGCCGTGTCTGCGTCGATGTCCGAGAAGGGACCCGCGCCGAACCGCTCCTGGGCCCCGAAGACCTCGAAGAGGTTGAACTCCACGTCGCGGAGGTTGCTCTTGTAGTGGCCCATTGCTGGAACCCTCCTGTGTCGCACCGGCTTATTACCCGTCGGTAACATCAGAGAGTATTACCCGGAGGTAACCCAGGCAACCCTTGACCGTGAACATCACACCCGTTGAGTCGGGAATCGGACCAAGCCGCTATGACGTGCGGGAACCACAACTATGCGGTACCCGGTAGTTGACTATCTCTAGTACCCGGCTTAGTCTTCCCCCATGAATCACGATCCGCAGCTGCTCAAGGGCGTGCTCTCGCTGCTGCTGCTCTGGCTCCTGGCCGAGCGTGAGTCGTACGGCTATGAGCTGGTGCAACGCCTGCGGAAGATCGGCCTCACCGGCATCGCTGAGGGCACGGTCTACCCGGCGCTGGCGCGCCTCGAGCGTGAGGGGCGGCTCACCACGCGCCTTGTGCCGTCGAAGTCAGGGCCTGCCCGCAAGTACTACCGCCCCTCCGAGGAGGGCTACCAGGCGTTGGATCACGGGGCTGCCGCCTGGCGCTCGCTCTCGGAGGTCGTCTCACCGGTGCTGGACAGACCAGTGCCATCCACGCCCGCTGCGCCAGAAGAGGAGAGCTGAGATGCCCAGTTTGGTGGACCGGTTACGCGTCGAGCGCGCGATCTGGGTCCTCGACACCTTGAACGGCGATCTTCCGGGACGCCGTCGCAAGGCGATCCGCAACGAGCTGCGCGCCGACCTATGGGCATCCGCGCAGGAGGTGGGCACCGCTGAGGCGATCCGCAGGCTCGGCAACCTGCGCCGCCTCTCCGCCGAGTACTCCGACGCGGAGTACGGCGAGGATGGGCCGCGCCCGAGGTGGCTCAACGGCATCTTCTGGGTGGCGCTCACGGAATTCGTGCTGATGTTCGTGGTCATCGCGCAGGTGCAGGCGTTCGACGCGGGACTGCAGGAGGCCGGGCCGGGTGCTGGCGAGTACGAGTTCCGCCCGCTCGGATGGGGTCCGATTTACAACACTACGTACGACGACGAGGGCTTCATGGGCTTCTTCCTCGACTTCACGCCGGCCCTGCTGCCGTACGTGATCGTGATGCTGGTGGCGTTCCTCGTCGGCGGCCGGATGTGGCGCGCCCTCCCGAAGCGGCGGCGCCGCTAATCACCCAGGGCTTCGTCCCACTCCCAGGCGGGCGTCGCCGGCTCGGTGGCGCCGCCCGCCCCGGTGTACTCCAGCAGCACGAGCGCGATGTCGTCGTCGAGCACGCCGTGCACCCAGTCCTTGAGGGCGTTCTCCAGCGACGTGAGACCGTCCTCGACGGTGCCGTGGCCGAGGATCCGCCAAGCCCGTTCGTGCACGGGGAAGAACTCGCCGTCACGGCGCGCCTCGGCCAGTCCGTCTGTGTAGAGGAGAAGCCGGTCGCCCGGCTCCAGCCGCTCCACCCGGGGCCTTGCCACGGGCAGGAACCCGAGCGGCGGGGCGGGCGACGGTGGATCGAGCGAGATCACCTCGCCATTGCGCAGCAGCAGCGGCGCGGGGTGGCCGCAGTTCAGCACGGTGAGCGTGCCGCCGCGCTCCTCGACCAGCGCGGCGGTGACGAAGTCCTCGTAACCGACGGAACGGGCGACCGCCCGGTCCAGGTCGGCGACGATCGCGCGCAGATCAGCCCGCTCGTGCGCGACGTGCCGGTACGAACCGAGCACCATGCTGGCGAGGCGGACGGCGTCGAGACCCTTGCCGCGGACGTCGCCGATCAGCAGCCGCACGCCGTACGGCGTGTTCAGCGCCTCGTAAAGGTCGCCACCGATGTCCGCTTCTGCACTCGCTGACACGTACCGGACGGCGACCGACAAGCCGCCGACGCGTGGACCGATCGGCCGCAGCACCGCCTGCTGGGCCACCGCCGCCAACTTGCTCAGCGTGGCGACCCGCTGGCTCGTACGGTCGCGGCGGTTGCTGACGCCCGCGGCGAGCCCGGTGGCCACGATGATCGCGATGACCCGGATGACCTGCTCGCGGTCCGTGCCCTCGTTGCTGAGCACGCCGAGGCCGATTCCCAGGACCGTGCTGAGCGCCCCGACCGCGATCACCGCCCGGTAGCCCGCGAACGCGGCGGCCAGGAACGGCGGCCCGATGAGCAGCCCCACGAAGGCCGGACCAGGGCCGATAGCCACGTCCAGCGCGGTGATGAAGACAGCCAGCGCACACGCACCGATCAGACCGGTGCGTGAGGAGACCACGGCCTCGCCGTGGCCCGGTGACGCTGCCATGGGGGTGACGACCTCGACCGGAGAGCAGGACGCGGATGCGCGATGACGACCCAAGCATGCCTGGCCAGGCCCCGTTGCGTGTCCTAACTGGCCGAAGTGGGGCCCGTCGTCGGGTTCGTGTTAACGCAGCGCGTCGTCGTTGTCAACGCAGCGCAGGGTTCTTGGCGAGGGCCGCGAACGTTCCGAGCGCGATGTGGATGCCTCCGCTGACGCGGTCCAGCCAGCGTCCGACGGTGGCGCTGCCGCGCAGCCGATCGCCGATCGCGCCCGCTGCTAGCGCGTACGCGCCGTCACTGAGCATGCCGAGCGCCATGAACACCAGGCCGAGCACGATCACCTGGAACCAGACCGGTCCGCGCGCTGGGGCGACGAACTGCGGGAGGAACGCGAGGAAGAAGATCGCCGTCTTGGGGTTGAGGATGTTGACGATGGCGCCCTGCCGGAACAGCCGCCAGCGCGAGTCCGGCTCCGGATCGGGCGTGTCCGCCGCCGCCTTCGACCGCCACAGTTGCCGGATGCCGAGGTAGAGCAGGTACGCGGCGCCGACGTACTTCACCACCGTGAACGCCAGCGCGGACGAGGCGAGCACCGCGGAGAGACCGAGAGCCGCCGCCAGCACGTGCACGACCGAGCCGGCGTGCACCCCGAGGACGGACACCAGCCCGGCTGCGCGACCTTGCTGCACACTGCGCGTCACGATGAACGTCACGGACGGTCCCGGGATCACCAGGAGCGCGAGGCTCGCCGAGAGGAACAGCAGCAGCGTGGTCGTACTGGGCATACACCCAGCGTCGCACACGCCGACTCTCGGATTCTTGGGCATTTCGCGGCGCGCGGACCCCCAAGAATCCGAAGGTCAGCGGCCGGCTGTCACGTGGTCGGGGAAGGCCGCCGGTTCGATGCCGAACTCGATCATGCGTTCCGCGTACCTGCGGTAGTGGCGGCGTGCCTCGCCGTGGCGCCCCGAGTCGATCAGGGCACGCACAAGCATGAGGTGGGCGTCCTCGTCGTACGGGTCGATCTGCAACAGCCGCGCGGTGTACCGGACGACGTTCCACGTCTCGCTGCGTTGCGCCGCGATGTCGGCCAGCGCACGCACGACCGTGAGGTGCGTGGACCGTGCCTCCTCGCGCAGCGCCTCGGCCCACTCCTCGTACGGGTCGTCCTCCAGGAAGTCGCCGGCGTACCGGTCCTCGGCGGCGGCCAGCAGGACGGCCGCGTCCGGCCGCCCGCGCTGGTACGCCGCCAGGCCGGCCGACGCCGCGGCGAAGAAGTCCACCACGTCGACGCTGACCCGCTCGCAGTCGAGCCGGATCACGTGCCGGTCCGTGACGAGGGGCCCGTCCTCCTGGGACGTCGAGCGCAGCACGTTCCGCAGGCTGGAGAGCAGCACCGAGAGCCGCCCGCCGACCTTGCTCACGTCCTCGTCCGGCCAGAGCAGGTCGATGACCTGTTCACGGGTGATCGCGCGACCGCGCCGGGTCACCAGGATCTTGAGAAGGTCGCGTGCCTTCTTCGACTGGAACTCGGCACTCGGCACCGGTACGCCGTCGCGCACCACCTGGAACGCGCCGAGCGTGCGAATGACGATGCGGTCCCAGCCGGTGCGACGGTCGTGGTCGACCAGTTCGCGCACGTCCGACGTCGAGTGCATGCGGACCCCCAGTTGCCGGATCTCCTGCTCGGCGGCTGCCGAGGCGGTGTCGTCGCCGGCCAGGTGCGCGGTGATCAGGCGAACTCGGGCAGTGCCGAGCGGGTCGCCGATCTTCTGCCACACCGCGGCCGCTTCGGTCAGCAGCTCCGTCTTGCTCGCCGGATCCACGGACGAGAGCACCGACAGTTCGAGCGCCTCCGCGAACCCGGGTCGGTCGCGCCGGCGGCGGGCCTCGGAGGCCGCCTCGGTGGCGTACGCGGCCGCGCTGCGCCGATCGCCGGTCAATAGCGCGACCCACGACCGCGCCAGCTGGGCCTGCACGCGCGTCAGCGGCCCGCCGACCTGCAACGCCCGCTCGCAGTGGGCACGCGCGGCGGACGGGTCGTCGTACGCCCGGAGCCGGGCCAGGTACGGCAGCGCGCGGCCGAGCGCCTGCACGTCGCCGGACCGCTCGGCGCCCGACAACGCCTCCTCGCACGCCGCCTGGGCCTGGGCGTACTCGCCGCGCAGGTAGTGGACGCGTCCGAGCCCGGCGTGCGCGTACGCGACCATCCGGGATCCGATGCGCTGGTACAGGTCGCGGCAGGCGGCGTAGTCGGAGACCGCCGCGTCGAACTGGCCCAGCGACGTCTTGACCGCGGCGCGGTTGTTCAGCGCGAGCGCGTGATAGGCCGTGTACCCGCACAGCTCGGCGAGCTGCACGGCCGTGTCCAACTCGGTCAGGGCGTCAGCGAGGCGTCCCTCGTACTCCAGATGCGAACCCTGGTTCACCCGGATCCGCACGATCTGGAGCACGTCGTTGGCCTCCAGCGCGGCTTCCAGGGCGCGGCTGTAGTGGGCGTTCGCCCGCTGGTCGCCGTCGGCGCGGGCCAGCATGGCGAGCACCGTCTCGCTCGCGGCCACCGCACGGGGATCCCGGCAGGCCTGCGCTACCTCTGCCGCCCGGTCCGCCAGTGAGCGGCAGGCCCCGTACTCGCCACGGAGCCAGTGAGCGGTGGCCTGCCACGACAGCAGCAGTCCCTTGTCGACCGTGTCGTCGCCGTCGACGCGGCCCTTCCCGTACAGCGCGATCGCGTCGTCGATGTCGCCGCGCAGGTGCTGGATCAGGCCCATCTGCCAGGCCAGCCCCGGATCGAGCGTGTCCTCGTCCTCGGCGATCCGCTGGTAGCAGGCGAGGGCACCGATCCAGTCACCGCGCACCTGGAGTGCGTGCCCGTGCAGCCGCAGCACCTGGCCGTCGCGGAGGTCGTCGGGTAGGCAGTTCGTGGCTTCAAGGACGGCGGCCGTGTCGCCGGAGTAGAGGAGCCGCCCGCCGTGCTCGGCGAGGATCCGCCGGACGGCGTCGTGATCACCGGCGCGGACCAGGCGCCGCAGTCCCTTCGCGTACTCGCCCCGTTGCAGGTGCACATCCGCCGCCGCGCCGAGCAGCTTTGACGCCTCGTCGTCTTCCAGCGGGAACGCACAGTTGAGGAACGCCTGTACGGGACGGCTCAACGACCACGACTGCTCGTCCACGTCCTGCGCGTCGAGCAGCCCCCGGCCGGCGAGGTCGGCCAGCCACTCGCCGCCGTCCAACCCGACGTCCTCGCACAGTGCCGGGGTGACCCGACCCAGCACCGCCACCCGCCGCAGGAACTCCCGTACCGCCACCGGCTCGCGGGAGAACACCTCCTCGGCCAGGTACTCGAGCAGCTCGCCGCCCGGACGGATCAGGCGTCCCAGCACGGCTTCGTGACGGTCGGCCGGCACGCCGCGCAGGGTCTCGATCGCGAGCCGAAGCGCCGCCGGCCAGCCTCCGGTCAGCTCACGCAACGAGTTGGCGAGGTCGTGAGAGTCGACGCCGATCGCCGCGTGCAGGAGGGCCTGGGTCTCCGTGACGCCGAACGCCAGCAGCGGCGGCCCGATCTCGGCGACCAACCCCTGGCCGCGCAGGCGTTGGATCCGCAGCTTCGGCGCGGCACGAGCGGCGAGCACGAGGTGGAGCCGGGCGGGCGCCTGCCGGCACAGTGCCTCTACGAACCGGGTGGACGCCGCGTCGGCGGGTAGCTCGTGGACGTCGTCCAGTACGAGAACGAGGTCATCCTCCAGTTGCGTCGCGACCGCCTCGCAGAACGCCGTCGCGAAGGCCGCCGCCCGTACCTCGTCGTCGGACTCCGGACCCAGCTCACCGGCGAGCGCGGCGGACAGGTCGACGGCCACCTCCGGAGCGCGCCGCTGGATCGCCTCGGTGACCCCGCGCAGCAGGCGGTCGAGCCGGGCGTCGCGCGCGTCGAGACTGAGCCAGGCCGCGCCGGTCGACGCCGCCCAGCTCGCGAGCGTGGCTGTCTTCCCCCACCCGGGACCGCCGATCACGATCGTCACGCGTCTGGTCGCCGCAGCAGCGACGACCTCGTGCAAATCGGGGCGACCAATGTGGACGGACTGGACAGGCGGAGGCACGATCCGGCTCGCCAACCCCGACAATGAGCCCTCCCCGGTACGACCAGCCACCGCTGCCGGCAGGCAGAACATATCGGGTTGACTAGCCGCATTTCCAAGTTATGCCCGATGGAGGCAACGGGTCTTGCCCCGCCCAGCAGTACGACGCTGGACGGGGCAGTGCCCGTTAGGGCTTGGAAGCGGTATCGCGGCTGGTCAGTGGCTGAGCACCACCGATCCAATCTTGGCGTGCGCGTTGCGTTCGACCCCGTTCCGGTCCTCCTCCGTGACGTCCCAGGAGAGGCCGGCGAACGCATCGACGTAGTCGTCGTCGACCGTCTCGGAGTTGCTCCGCAGCGCCTGCTGCACGTCGCCGATGGTCGACACATATTCGGTCCGCTGCGCGTGGCGGGAAACTGCGTTGGCGAGCGCGTTGACGAGGTCAGTGCAGTCCGTGCTGTCGTCCTGTTCGAGGATCACGACATCGACGCCCCGCCAGCTGTAGTTCCGCCAATCGACGAGCACCTGGCGCGGGCTGAACGTCGTGTTCTCGCGGTCCAGGTAGGACATGTCGACGAAGTCGACCCGCATGGTGCCGGCCGTGCCACGGCCTATCACGACGGCATACGTTTCGGCGGCGCCCGAGATCCAGGACTCTTTGTCGTCGGCGACGCGGATCTGATCCAGCCGTGTGACACGCCTCGTCACTGGCTTCGGTGCGACTGCGCCCACGACGGCGTCCACGCCACGCGCCGCCAGTTGCGACTGGGCGGCTTGCGCCGCCGCGGTCAGCACGCCGGAGAGGTTCAGCTCCACGAGGACGAGCGGCTGCGCCGGGAGTTCGGACAGGCCCAGCTCCTGCGGCTTGCCGTTGATGTCGAAGACCGTCAGCGTGGCCGCCGTGTCCGACCGGGGAGTGGCGGCGAAGAGCGGAGTTGTGACGGCGGCGTTCGGCGTGCCGTTCGGCTTGTTGTCCGGCGTGTCGTTCGGCTTGTTGTACGGCTGTACCCAGCGGGCCTGCAGCAGCGGCTGCGTCACGTTCTCGATGCCCTTGCCGCTCTTGATGGCGAGATCAGCCGCCTCGGCGTCGCGCGTGAACTTCCTGGCCGCCTGCGACGTGACGCCCGCCAGAAGTTCGGTCAGGTACGCCGGTCCCTTCCCGGGCAACCTGTTGAGCAGCGCCTGCATCGAGGCCGGGTCGGACGCGACCGTAGCGCGCAGCGCGGCCCGGATCTCCTCCTTCTCCTGCTGGACGATGACGCCCTTCTCCCCGGCGTGGGCTGGCGTGGGCACGACTGGAATGAGCAGGGCACACGCCGCCGCGGCGGCGATGCTGATAGCGCGTCGCATGTGGAACTCCCTCGTTGGTCGACTCGCACGTCCCTCGTTGTGCGGCGAGTCGGTTGAAGTTCTACGGGGCAACCCTTAGCGCGTCCTTAGAGCTGCCTGTGCGCAGACGCGGCAGCGCCCCGCACCGGCAACGAGGAGCCGGTACGGGGCGCTGGATCGGGGGATCGTCAGTTGGAGGTGACGATCCGCTTGGACAGGGTCACGCGGACGTTGTTGCCAGCGCCGATCTTCGCGCCGGCGGAGTCACGGGTGAGGAAGTAGAGCGAGTCGGCGTAGTCGTCGTCGTTGGTGAACCAGCTGGCCGGCAGGGCCTCCAGGACCTTGGTCGCCAGCTGCGACGTACTCGGCGCCACCGGTGAAGGGCGCGATCGCGTTCGCGATGGTGATGGCGATGGTGGCGTAGTTCGAGTTGTCGTCGTGCTCCATGAACATGAAGTCAACGGCGTTCCACTTGTAGTGGCTCCAGTCGACGATGATCTGGTTCGGGAAGTAGGTGGTGTCGTCGTAGTCGAGGTACGGCATCTGCACCATGTCCACGCGGGCCTTGCCGTCCTTGCCCTGGCCGAGCGCCATGCCGTAGAACTCGGCGCGGCCGGAGATCCACGGCTCCTGGTCGTTGTTCACCTTGACCCGGTCCATCCGGGTGACGATCTTGGTCGCGGCAGCGCGCCTTCAGGGACGTCTCCTCCTGGTCGCCCACCGGACCCGGCTTGATCGCCTCGCTGTTGACACCGGCCTTCGCCAGCTCGTCGCTGACCACCTCCATGGCGACCGGCGTGATCTTCTCGTTGTCGAGCTCCACCAGCGCCACCGGGACGGTCGGCGGGGTGTACACGTCGAGCTCGTGCTTGCGGCCGTTCAAGTCGTACGCGTCGACCTTCGCGCCCTTCTCGTCGTTCGACGACGACGCGGCGAGCAGGATGTTGCTGGCGCCCGGACCGGGCTTGAGCTTGTCCTTGGTCTCCGGGTTGACCAGGCGGATCGACAGCGCCGAGTCGTGCATCTCTGCCCAGGCCCTTGGCCTGCTTCACATCGTGGTCGGCCTTCTCGACCTGGCGGTTGAAGAAGTCGGCGCCCTTCGAGCCCTTGGTGTCGGCGAAGAGCGTCGTGAGGTCTGCCTGGCCGTCCTTGATCAGTGTGTCGTGGAGAACCTTGCGGGCCTGGACGTCGGCAATCGCCGTCACCAGATCCTTCACGACGTCGGACTTGATCTCCTCCACCGGCTGGCCCTTGATCGGCACGGGCGGCGGACGCTCCGCGCTCGCGGCAGAACTCGCGAGCGGGGCCAAGGGCGCGGCCAGCGCCAACGCCAGCGCCGTAGCGGTCCCGAGCTTCCTGTACATGGTGAACCTCCCGTGTCAGCGGCGATCTCTCGCCGGGCGCCGCCTCCGTCGTGCTGGCGCTGAGGAAAGTTCTACGGAGTGACCCTTTCGGGACCCTTCGGTTGTTCTTAGCGGGTGCTTCGGATCCGCCGCTGCTGGGGCGGATCGAGCGCATCTGCCACGGCCCGGTCGCCCTCTGACCTGCGGGGAAGCTTCGGCGGCGTAGGGTCTTCTTGCCCGAGGCGAAACGCCAGTCGATGGTTGGAGTAACCGTTATGGCGGCAGCGACGATGCGGGTCAGCGTGTTGCGAGGCGTTGGGGACGTCGCCGTCGAGGAGCGGCCGGTGCCCCGTCCCGGGCCGGGCGAGGTACTGGTGCGCGTCGGATCGGTGGGCGTGTGCGGTTCGGACGTCCACTACTACGAACACGGCCGGATCGGCCGCCATGTGGTCGACAAGCCGCTGGTACTCGGCCACGAGGCCGGCGGAGAGGTCGCCGCGCTCGGTGACGGAGTCACATCGTTGGAGGTAGGTCAGCGGGTGTCGGTGGAGCCCGGTGTGCCGTGCCGCTCGTGCGCCCAATGCCTGGCCGGCCGCTACAACCTCTGCCCGGACGTCAGATTCTTTGCGACGCCGCCGTACGACGGCGCATTCAGCGAGTACGTCGTGATGCCTGCGCCGTTCGTCCACCCGATCCCCGACACCATCAGCGACGACGCAGCCGGCCTGCTCGAACCGCTGTCGGTCGGGGTGTGGGCGTGCCGGCGCTCCCATGTCGGTCCGGATACCCGTGTGCTGGTCACCGGCGCCGGGCCGATCGGGCTGATTGCCGCGCAGGCCGCCCGTGCGTACGGCGCACCCGAGGTACTCGTGACCGACGTCAATGCGCACCGCCTGAAGCTGGCCGAGCAGCTTGGCCTATCGGCGTTGAACGTCGCCGAGACGCCGGTCGCCGCTGCCGGCTATGAGGCCGATGTGCTGATCGAGTGCTCGGGCAACCAACGTGCCACCCGCGACGCGGTTGCCACACTCGCGCGTGCCGGCAACGTCGTGCTGGTCGGGATGGGCGGAGACGATGTGGTGCTGCCGCTGTCCTACATCCAGGATCGCGAGCTCGTCCTGACCGGCGCATTCCGCTACGCCAACACCTGGCCTACCGCCATCGGGTTGGCCGGTTCCGGTCGCGTCGACCTCGATCGCATGGTTACCGGGCACTACGGCCTCGACCAGGTCGAGGACGCGCTCACCGCTGCCCAAAACGACCCGCAGGCGATCAAATCCATCGTCAGGCCGGCTGGGTGAACAGGATGGTCCGGGCACCGGGCTGCGCCCGGCCTATCTCATCCGGCGGGGATGACTCTTTTCGCGCACCCGCCGTGGAGCCTGGACGGAACGACCGACACCCATGCCTCGCTGCGCCAGCGGTGTGGACGGGTGTCAGTCAGCGCTGACCACGATCCGGAGGACACGGTATGAACGGCTGGTTGCTGTGGGGGCTCGTACTCCCCGTTCTTCTCGTTGTGGCTGGCATCGTCGCCCAACGCCGCAGGCGCAGTCGCTGACGGCCGCCGCTCGCCGGGCTGGCGCGCACGCTCGGTCCTGTGTCCACGTCTGTTCGTCCGTGGCTACGGCGACGTCATGTGGCCAGGAGGTCGAAGTGAAAGCCCGCAAGCAGAAAAATAACCCCGACCGTGCGAACAATTCTCTCTGCCCGTGGGTTCTCGAGTAATCTGGCAAACCCAAGAATGACTGCCATGATAACTTTGGGATACGCCAGCAGGAATAAGGTTGCAAAGATTAGTGTAGCCATTGCAAATAGGGCGATCCGGGCACCCTCGCGGCCAAAGAATGGCCACACCAGAAGTGGAACTATAATGAAGCCCAACATTGCCGCTGCCCCGAGGCCGGCGATCGTGGACGTGACGTCCCGGGCGTCTCTAGCTCTGACTCTATGACCAAATGCGCGAATGCTTTCAGGACCAACAATGTCGAGTATCACGGTCATGCCGCCAAGGAACGCAGCCGTCTTTCCGGCCCGGCCCCACCATAGTATTGGAACGCCCCACAGCGACATCGAGTCGAGTCGTACTCCTTGGAACCACCAGGTCCAAGCTTCCCAGAGACCGAGATCGTCCACAGTCACCAAGGCTACGGCTGCGGTGACCGATGAGCACCGGTACGGCGCGCTTGGCCTCCCACGTTCCACATAGGATTCTGGCGTGGGTAGGCCGGAAAGCACGGCGCCCCCGCCACGCGTGGGAACGTGACGGGGGCATCGCGGTCGGCATTGACTCAGGTGATCAGCTGCTCAGGCCGGGAACCCACCAGGCCTGGCTGAGCGTGAAATTGCAGCGGTACTGGTGCACGTTGACCTTGTCTTCCTTGCTCTGCTTCTCCAGGTCCAGGCACTTGCCGCTGTGGCGCGCGACGAGGTTGTAGCGACCGAGCCCGGCCGGCACGGCCTTGAACTGCTGGTTGAACTTGTCGGTCCGGCACGTGTACTGGATCGCATCCGCCGTGTCGTCCTGGCTCGAGTCCCAGATGTCGATGCACTTGCCGCTGTGGGCGGCCCTGATGCGGTAGTAGATGGTGTTGGTGTCGGGGTCGACGACCGGGTCCAGCGTGAACTGCTGGTGCGTCTTCGTGGCGTCACAGGTGTACTGGACGATGGCCGTCTTGTCGGCCCGCCCACCGTCGTAGACGTCCAGGCACTTGTTGCTGTACGCGCTCGAGATCGGGTTGTACACAGCGGCGGTGCGGACGTCCGCGTTGGCGGCGCCGGAGAATCCGAGCATGCCGGACGCGACGGTGGCGGCCGCGACAGCGGCGAGCCCGGTCAGTTTTGCAAGATGCACAAGGATCTCCATTTTCAAGGACAGGCGGGGTCTGTCGCGGCACACTGTAGGGCACGTTTCAGAATCTGATTCACGTTCCACATAGGATCCTAGTGGGACGGGCAAACTTGACGGACGGGCAGTGGGGCGCGGCTGGAACACCGCTGCCGGTGGATCAAGCTGGGGCGGCCGCGGGCGAGGTCGCGACGGCAACTCGCGGCCGTCCTGAGTGGCCTGGAGTGACCTGGGTTGGCCTCGCTAACGGCACGCTGATGCACACACAGCGCGGAAATCGTCCGTGTTGCAGCCTTGGCGACCGGCGACCTCGCAGCGGGCATCCGAGCCGTTGACACCTTGACTTCGGCCCTACCGGAGATCGGTGCTTCGTCCCGGGTCTAGGTGTCCGGCGGGACGCTCTCCATCCGCGGTTGACCCGCCTCGATCAGCTTGCCTTGGAGCCGGGCCTCTTGGTGACCTTGGTCCGGTGCCTCATCGTGGCGAAGGTCAACTCGACGGGGTTGGACCTTCCATGAACGCGGTGGCGTGATCGGCGACCCACTGGCGAAACGATCGCGGCGCCGACCCGAGGATGTCGGACACCGTAGAGGTGATGAACGCCGGCCTTCCAATCGTTGCGCCCCACGCGGCGAGCAGCATGTCCACGACCGGGCGCGGCCAGCTTCCCTCCGTCTCGCTTCGAAACTCGTCCGGCGACAGCTCCTCAAATTTGACCCGACGCCCCAGGACGTCACCGATGATGCTCACCTGCTCTGCCTGACTCAGTGACTCGGGGCCCGTGAGGACGTAGTCGCCCCCAGCATGTCCGTCCTGATACAGGGTCCGCGCCGCGACGGCTGCCACGTCGCGGTCGTCGACGGGTGCCGTCTCGGCAGCGCCGTAAGGCCACCGGACGACACCGTCGGCACGAATCGCGGTCGCCCACCAGAGCAACGCGTTCGACGCGAACATCCCCGGCCGGATGATCGTCGACTCGAGCCCGGCGGCCGCGATGAGCCGCTCAATATCGGCGTGGAGTGCCGCCATTGGATTCGGTTGCTGGAAGAAAGGGTGCGGGGTTTGGTGCGGTGATGAGAGAAAGACGACACGCCGCGCGTAGGTTGCGAGACGCTCGACAACTGCCGGAGCAGTCGCCGGCGGGGCGGTCCAGACGAGGAAGACGGAACTGACACCTCGCAGTCCTGCGTCGAGCGATTCGGGCACGGTGAGGTCGCCGGTGACGACTTCGACGTTCGCTGGCAGCGTCGCCGCTGCCTCGGAGCGATGCGTGAGGGCGCGGACCGGCACGCCTGCGTCTATCAGTAGGTCGACTACGGCGCGCCCAACCCGGCCGGTCGCACCGGTTACGAGCACCGGAGGCACTCGCGTCCGTGTCATGCGGACCTCGACGTCGTCCGTGGTTGGCGCACGGAGGGAATCATGCCATCTCTTCCCGGGAGCGGACGAAGATCATCACGGGGCGCTGTTTACGGGTTGATTCGAGGCGGGGGGGTCGGTGGCCTGGAACGGCATGGTGACCAGGTAGCTCACCGAACGGAGCCCGACCAGCGCAAGTAGCCCGAGCCGCGCTGGTTCACGGAGCGATCGTGTGCTTGCCACGCGGCCTGTCCCACTCCTTTCTTGGCGTCAGCGACGAGGCGGCTCGCGTCCTCGTGTTCATGCTGCCCGCCGGACTCGAAGAAGCCTTCGCCGGCCCCGAGCGGTCCATGAAGTCTTCAAACGCCGGCACGTCAAGGTCGCTGGTCCGCCGCTCTCGCTGTGAGCTCGCCATACCACCGGCGTGCCGCAATGGCACGCTGATGGCACGCCAGCCTCAGGGCGTGCTGCAACCACGACGCGTGGTTCTGCGCCGGTTAATCACGAGGAGGTGCCGCACAGCCTGCCTGGTCAATATACCGACGATGGTATATTGTTGGCGGATGAGTGGCCGCTACGTGATCGAGCTTGAACCAGAGGTGCGGGATTGGCTCGAAACGTTGCAGCTCAAGGACTACGTGAAGGTCGAGGCGATGGCAGATATCCTCGCCGAGCGAGCCGAGACGCTCGGCGAGCCATACTCGCGACATCTGGCTGGCAAGACGCGCGAGTTGCGGTTCCACCTCGACCGCTCAGCCGTTCGGATCAGTTACTGGCTCGCACCAGGAGCACGCGTAGTGCTCCTGACCGTGTTCCGCAAGACGCGACAGGTGGAGCGAGCCGAGGTTGCGCGGGCCATCGCCGCCCAACAGATGTGCGAATCAGGGCATGAGGCTCACGCTCCCGCAACGGAGATCTACGAACGAAAATGGCATTGAGGCACTACGGAAGGACCGGACGATGACAACACGTCACATCCGCTGGGAACGGACCGGCGCGGATGAGCACGCCGCCGCCTACGAGGAGGCTCGTGCGGCGCTACTGCTCGGCCAGATGGTGCACGATCGGCGCACCGAACTCGGACTGACCCAGGCCGACCTCGCCGAACGTGCCGGCATGACGCAGCCGCAGCTTTCCCGCCTTGAGTCTGGCGGAGCCACACCTACCGTCCCTCTGCTGGCCCGGCTGGCGGCAGCCTTGGACGCAGATCTCGACATTGCGTTTCGACCGCATACGTCGGTCGCTGTTTGATGGAAGACGGCGGGCGTAAGCGGCAGTCGAGCGCACACCGCCATCTGTTGAGTCATTGAGATTGGAAGGGCCCGGTGAGGACAAGGGTCCTGACCAGGCTCCTTAGGTGTAGCGGGTGACTAGAATCGAACTCGCACTGTCAGCTTGGGAATCGCACCGGATCGACACTCAACGTGGCAGCTGCCCAGGTCAACGCAGTCTCGAGCGGCCTGGCGTTACCCGCGGTGGCCGCTAATGGCCCAGCTTGAGGGCCGAAACTCCTCGCCGATGCTTGGCCGCCCTGGCCGCATGCAGCTGGGGAAGCACCTCCTCGTCGGGTAGTCGCCTCGACGAGGCGACGCAGTTCGTCGCGTTCGGCACTCATGCGGGTCAGTCCAGCTCCCACGTTTGCGGGACGGCCGGTGCGCGTCGACAAGCCAAGTGCAGGGATGCGCGCTGCGCTCGCTGACGATCCGCTGGGGCTAACCGCGGCCGCATTTGGACGGCTGGGTACCGTCTGCGCGGAGAGAGTAGGGCGATACACGGGGGCTCAGTCTTGACTCACAGGATCGTGGCCGCAGTAGCGGCGTTGGGCCTACTCGCGGCATTTCCACTGGTGGGCGACCGCGTCGTTGAGGCGCAGGCGACAGCCACGGTGACAGTCGACGCCGGTACAGCCTTGGAGGCCTTCAACAATCCCGCCCAGTACCAGAACCAGGTGGGTCCGTCGAAGGCGCTCGGGCCGCAGGCCATGCGGCGCGCCAGTGCGCTGAGCCCCACGGTGGCGCGAGTGTGGGCAGTGCCGGGCGCGTACTACTACCCGCCCACGGGCGCGTACAACTTCAACTGGACGTCGAGCGGCAACAACACCGTCTACAACTACTTCGGGCAGGCGTCGGAGAACTCCGAGGCGCTGCTCGTGAACTTCCTCCAGTGCCACCGGTCGCTCATGAACCTGGCCGACCCGTCGACCTGCCGGGCGGTGTTGAAGTCCGGCATCGCGCATTACAAGCAGCGCTTCCCGAAGATGCGCTACGTCGAGATCTTCAACGAGACCAACAAGCACTGGCTGAAGCCGGACGCGACAGACCCCGAGCGGATGGGTGTCCAGGACTACTACCAGTGGTACAAGATCGGCTACTCGATCATCAACGAGATCAACGCCGAGCTGCCGGCCGTGACGGTGCCGCTAGAGGTCGGCGGGCCGGTCGCGTCCAACTTCGACGCCAAGACGGCGACCCACGAGTACAACACCTATGTCCGACGATTTCTCGGCCTCTACGCTGCCGACCAAACGCCCGGTAAGCGGCTCGACTTCATCTCCTATCACCACTACACGAGCCCGGAGAACCCGGCAGCGGCCGGCACCGAGAAGTCCGAGATCCAGGGCTGGTTGGGTGGCTTGGGGCTGAGCCGGGACATCCCGGTGTTCGTGAGCGAGTACGGCGTGTTCCCCGGTGACCAGCACGGCGCGAGCGACGCGGCGGACGCGTTGACCCAGGCGGCCGGCATGGCGAGCCTCGGCACCTACTATGCCCGCAGCGGCATGGACGCGCCGATGCACTGGACCTACAACCACTCCGAGCACCAACGTAAGTCGATGTTGGTTCGCGACAGCGACGGCGGTGTCTACCCCTACTACAACCTCGTCCGGATGCAGCGGATGCTCAAGAAAACGCTGATCAAGGCCGATTCGACCGCGCTAACCGCTGCCGGCATAGGCGTGAACGCTCTGGCCACCAAGGACGCGACGGGCGTGGCCGTACTGGCTACCAACTACCAGTGGATCACCTCAGCCACCAGGCACACCGTCACGATGAACGTCAGCAACCTGCCGTCCACGTTCGCGGGCAAGCAGATCCTCGTCGAGCGATACCTGGTCGACGCCACGACCAGCAACTACTTCCACGACGCCGCGCACGCCGACCTTCAGCGCGTCGAACGGGCCGTACTACCAGCCGGCTCGACCGTCGCGCCGGCGTTCACGCTCGGTCCCAACGCCATGTCGTTGGTGGTGCTCACGCCGTTGGCGCACGCCGAGGCCGAGACCTTGCCGGCGACGGCATCGGCCGGGGACGTCCAGCAGAGCATTGCCGACACTGCGGCCAGCGGCGGTCGGCTGAGCAAGCTCACCGCGAACGCCGCCGGTGACTTCGTTCGCTACACCGTGCGTGTGCCGGCAGCCGGCACTTATCGCGTCGTCGCGCGGATGAAGAGGACGCCGGATCGCGGGATCGCGCAGCTCGACATCGACGGCGTGAACCAGGGCGCTCCGGTGGACACCGCGTCGACCGGGTACAGCTTGAGCGACGTCGATCTCGGGACGACGACATTCGCAACCGCCGGCGACAAGGCGTTCCGGTTCGCGCTGGTCGGCAGTTCCAGCGGCGGCTACACCCTGGGCCTCGACTACGTCGAGCTGCGCCCGTTCGGCGGAGCCGTGCGATCCGAGGCGGAGCGAGGATCGCCGGCGAGCCTGTCACACGATCCGCTGTACTGGCGGGCGGACGCGTACGCCAGCGACGGGCGGTACGTCACGGTCGATAGCAAGGCTGTCGGTGGGCAGGTGGAGTTCACCGCCTACGTGCCGGAGACAGGGACCTACCGGCTCGCGCTCGGCGTCCGGAAATACACCAAGCGTGGGATTTGCCAGGTCTCCGTCGGTGGCGTCGCTGTAGGGGCACCTCAGGACCTGTACTCGCCGACCGGCGCGACGGTGGCCATGCCGATCGGGTCGATCACGGTCGCCAGCCCCGGCAACGTGCGGATCGGGTGCGAGGTGGTTGGCAAGAACGTCGCCAGCGCGGGCTACGACCTTGGGGTCGACTACGCCGAGTTGACGCCCCTGTCCTGACGCCTCGTGAAACTCCTCCTCACGCGGCCGAGGCTGGGGACTTGGTCCCCGCTAGGTTCCCAGCGCCGTTACAGGGCGATCCGGTGTCCGGCACTATCGCAGCACGAGCTCGTTAGCGCTTTGCGGGCCGTGAGTAGCGTTCCCGCATGACGACATGGCTGTCCAGGACCCTCGGCGTGCTGTGTGCCGTCGGCGGTGCGGTGCTCTGGGGCATCGGACTGGCGGTGCTTGCGCCGCAGCCGGAGCCGAACAGATCCTGGCGCGACGTATGGGCTGCGTACGAGAGCTCCCTGGCACAGGACGTGCGCTGCCTGGGGATCCTGGTGACCCTGCTGGGCCTCGTGCTGGCGTTGCGCGGCGAGCGCGCTACCTCCGCCAGGTGTCTGGCTGGCGCTGTCAGTTGGCTGGGTCTGGATGTGTGCCTGGACCGGTTCGGCGTGGCGGGCAGCCGCGCGGCCGTCCCCGTTGCGGTGGTCGCGGTTGCGCTCTCGCTCGTCGCGGCCGTGATCCTCGTGGCCGTCCGGCGGTCGCGTTCCACCGACCGCCGGGTGCTCGTGTTCGCAGGCGTGGTCGCCGCGGCCATGCTGCCACTCACCGCGATGATCGAGGTCTCGGACGGTCGGACGCCACAAGTTGGCCCTGCGAGCTGCTTGGCACTGGGTCTGCTGGTGGGCGCCGCCGTCGTCGGGTGCGCCGTCGCCGCAGCGCCAGGGCTCGAGGGTGTCCGGCGGTGGCTGGCCCCGGGTCTGGCCGTGGCGGTCGTCGCGGGGCCGCTCTGGATCACCGCGCAGACGCCCCGGTACCAGTCCACGCCCGCGTGGATTGTGGCCGTCGTCGTGGTCACCGGTGTCGTGGCGCTGGCGTGGGACCGGCCGGTCAGCCCGCTGGGCTGGATCTGGTACCCGGTCGCCGTGGGCGGCGCGCTCGTCGCCTACCCGGCCGTGTTCGTGCTTCTTATGCAGGCCAGAGCTCCGTTCGTGCTGTGTGGGCTGGTCGCCGGGCTGGTGCTGGGCGTCCTGACTACCAGGCGCGTCAGGGAATCAAGCTCACCGGACTTGCCATCGACGGCAGCAACTATTCCTTCGGCATGAGGGCAGCCCTGGAGCGGAGGAAGACCGCTTCGACGCGCCCGCCAGCCTCGCAGGCGAGGAGGTAACCGACCTCGGCCACGGAGGTTGTGGGAACCAGCAACCTCCGTCTCGCGTAGATGAATACCGGTGAATAGCTCGGTGCAGGCGTGATGGTCGGGGTCGTTGGCGAGAGCGGCGGCGACGAGGGGGGCCGGTGTCGCAGAGGATCACGAACGGCCGAAACCCTCAGCCAGGAGTTTGTCGGCGTTCCTTGCGACGCCTGACGTACGTGAGTTGCCCGCGCCGAAGAATGCCAGTTGCCACGGACGGTCAGCGACAGAGCGCAGGTGTCGGCGGACCGCCGGCGCAGCGTCGACAAGCCATGCGCCCGGATCACCCGCATGACGGTGGCGAGACCGCCCCAAGGTGGGAGGAAGCGGAGCTGCTCCCTGAAACGCTGCGGGAGGCTATTCGGCATCACCAGTGGGCGCCCCGTATGACGGCTCGGCCCGTACACTGCGAGCAACGGCTACGCCGAAAGACTCAGTGGCCGTATCTTTGGTAGAGCCCGTTGTCGAAGATCCCCTGTGGGTCATAGTTTCGCTTGGCGCTCACTACCTTTTCCCACGCTGGGTAGGCGCGGCGTAGCTGCGCATCGGTAGCGTGAAGGCGGTAGGGCAGATAGAAGGTGCCGCCTGCGGCGATCGCAGCGTCGATCATTTCTCGGGTCAGCTTTCGCATCCGCTGCTCGCCCGCGGCCGAACGGTCTTGGACGAACAGCATTACCAGACCGAACACGTCCTCACGCGCGTAACTGAGCACACTACGGGTATCCCGGCGAACGTCACGGACGGTGACATTGAGTAAGTCAGCATCGGCGCGGCGGATTATCTTCCTCGCCGCACGGACGAACTCCCATAGCCGGTCTTGAGGCACGAAATACTCCTGCAGAATGTCGGTCGACTCACTCGTGGCGTTAGCGAATACTGCGGCGGGCTCGTTGAGCAGGCTGTTCCGGCTTACCGGTTTGGCTAACGGTGGCCCGATGTCCTCTTCAAGCCACCACCGCAGCGCCTTGCCTGTGTCGCTGTTCTCCGAGTTGCGGAATATCGCGCGTTCCAACCCGCTCAACCGCGGCCGACTCAACGGCAGGACAGCTCCCCGGCTCCTGGAGTCGGGCACGAACGTCCCGATGAGCGCCTCCTCCAGGAAACTGCCTGGAGCGACGGACAGTCGGCCGTAGGCCATCTCAACGGGCGAGCCGGCGGCGTAAACCAGTTTCCAGAAGCTCGTGGCGTAGTCGCGTGTTGCGACGGAAACGAAATTGGGCGTATATCGCACGTTCGGCACCACTGAAATTTCCGCATCAAGGATGACGCCGAACAACCCATAACCGCCGAGCGTCAAACGGAGAAGCTCGGAGTTCTCTCGGTGGTCACAGGTCACGACGGTCCCGCCGGCGGTCAGCAGCCGCAGACTCTTTATCGTGTCCGCGATCGGTTGGCGGTTGGACTGCCAGCCATGGCAGTTAACGCTCAGGGAGCCGCCAATCGTGAAGTCATGGTTCGATTGCATAATGGCCGGCGAGAACCCAGCGGCGTTCAGGAAGGGGATAACGTCGCGCCAGGTCGCCCCGGCTCCTACCCGCATCACTTGTCTTGTCTCGTCGAGGTGCATGCTGTTCATCGGGAGCGTGTCGAGGACCCACCCTCCGCGCAGCAGGCTCTGCCCGCCCATGGAATGTCGTGCTCCTGAGATCGCGAGACAAGGATCCGTGCCGTCGGCGATCCGGCGAAGCAATGGCGCGACCATGTCGGATGTCGCCCGTGCCGAGGGTTCCGCGAAGACGACACCGCGTACCGATGTCGGATTGAGTCCGCTCGCGTCATTGAACAGGGCGCGCGGCGCCGCTGGTGGCGGAATCTGGGCTTCCTCGGCCAAATGGGCCGCCGTCCTGGTACCGATGCTGCCGAGTGCAAGCGCGCCCGCGGCGATGCCACCGTGCGTGAGTAATTGCCGCCGGGACAGCGGCCGCCGGATCGCGTTGGGATTGCCGGACGGTTTCTCGGGGTGCTCGTCGGTCACCCGCCTATCGTCGTGGCATGGCTCAGTGGCGGTCGTGAGTACCTGTACTCAACTTGGTCGAGCGCGCAGACTAGTGTCCGTTGCCCGTCTGCACGCCCCGAGCCTTCGTCCCTCTGTGCACAGGCCGCGACGAGTGCCTCATGGCACGTTGACGGTGCGCGGGCCGCTGCCAGTGACCGAAAACGATGAACGCCAGGCCGAGGCTTGTAGCCTGACCTGGCGGGTTCGTTGTGGAGCGGGTGACGGGAATCGAACCCGCACTGTCAGCTTGGGAATCGTACGAAAGCTGCTGGTACATGGGCTCCGGGCCTGCTCGGAACGGCCCTGAGTGGCCTGGAGTGAACCCCGTTGGCCTGCCGTAATGGCACGCTAATGGCACGCCTTGGTACGCCTCACCGTGCGCCAGAGTCGAATCGGGCGAGCGGGCGCCCGGCCGGGTGGGCAGGTAGTGAGCCTTTCAACCTGGCGTCCATGCTGTTCGGGCGGTGTCTGGGGCTGTTCAACCGCGAGCCATGGTCGGTCGAGAGCGCAGGTCACGGTCCGCCAACGGAAACGAGCTCAGCTCTTCCGTAGGTCATCCTCCGATCGAGGGCAGGTTGAAAGAGGCTCAGTAACCGGGCTGCGCGGTCACCGCCCGGCGCCGGAAATGGGCGCCCTCCAATGTTGGTAAAAGGACGCCCACTCCGGTCCCGTCGCTACGGTTTAAGTCAGGTCGCGGTCCTCAGATGGAGACGTCAGCGGTCACCCCGATGAACGGGACAAGGTTCCGCCGACCAGGTTAAAAGGCTCCACGTCTACCCAACGCACCTAGACGAATTATAATGCTCTATTCATCGAAAGTCGTAGCGGGCTGTTGACCGCTTACTTACTGCACCAGTCCCGACAAGAACAACTGGGCTCACTCAGCATTCGAAGACGGAGCTACCGTCAAAGCAGAACTTGAAAAGGACGGAACCGGCACCTGTTCCCGCGGACGGGTTTCCCTGGAAGGACTGGCCAGCCGCATCCACCACCGTAGGGATCAGCTGCGGACTCGCTGGGTCAGGGATCGTGGCGAAGAAGTTACCAAACTTCTCCTCGCCGGCACCCACATCGAGGCAGGCAGGCCCGTCAGGAGTATTGGGATCGTCGACGCACATGTTCGCAGCCCCGCTTGACTGATTGACAAGAGTAAAGGCATATTCAATGTTGGGTTTATCCGCATCCTGCGCATTCGCCATCGAAATTCCACCCACGGTTACTGCGCCTGCGACAACGGCGCACGCGGTTGCCGCAACGGCAAACCTGCGTCGACGTCCCTTCGCCCCGCGCGGCGCCTCACCCATGGTCGAATTAGAGAATCGCGTCATTACGCTACCTTCCTGAACGGATACCGGGATGGCGAGCCGTCATCGCTGCGCTGCCATCTCCCCTACCAACGCAGCCCACAGCTTCCTTGTTCATCATGTGATTGCCGTCACACCACGACGCGGAAAGAAGATCAATGTCCGCAAGCGGTTCATCACTCCAGGAGCCGGTAATGTTGGCCCCCACCGCTTTGACCATGAGGTCTGCCCGGCACGCTGCCGAAGAACTTGGCGACATCCAAGTCAATGAACCTTTTCAACTTGCCCTCGACCGGACCGGGATGACCTACGGGAGAGCTGAGCTCGTCTCGGTTGGAGTCCGTGACATGCTGCTCTCGGCCGACGATGGCTCGCAATCACGCAGCCCAGAAGCCTCGTGAACAGCAAGAACCTCAGGTTGAAAAGGGTTCAGTGACAGCGATACCCCCGTCGCCGTCCTACGTCAGCACGGGCACGCCGTGCGGTACCTGTCGGCTTCCGTGGCCCACGTGAGGGGCATTGGCCGTGCGGCGGGTTGCCAACATCACCGAGCACGCCACGCTCAAACCTGCGACGATGCGGGCACGTTCGTTCTGTGGCTGCGCTGGCCCGCGCCAGCCTTGACCAGTTGTGGTGGTATCTGGATCGGCACAGGTGGAGGTGCGCAGTGGACGAAGACTTGACGCTTGAGTTGCGCGCCACTGGGCCGGTGACCGAGGGCGGACGTATGCCGCTCTCTGAGATAGCCCGGCTCGCAGGTGAGCTACAGGCGACGATCGAGCGGATTGCACTTAATCTGAGTGGCGGTAGAACGATTGGCGGCAGGCGCCCTCAGGACGTAGTGGATGCGGTGCGGCTTGAACTGTACGGATTTTCGCCTGGCTCAGCGCGCCTAGCAATTCGACGTCCGAAAGCTGCCCTCGGAGATCATGACTTGCTCGTTGAGTCGATGGATGCACTCGAATATGGCGCGAAACAGATCCAGCGGCAGACGCACACACTTCCCCCGGGATTTACTTCTCAAGTCGTGGATGGTCTGATTCGACTTAGTGGCGGAATCGCTGACGGTTTCATGACGCAGGTTGAGCTAACCCGAAATGGGAAGCCGATCCTTACTGTAGACAATGAGTTCCGCATCCTCGTAAGAAAACTGCGGCAATCTACTCGGCGCGATGAGGCCACGGTCGTTGGTCTATTGCAGATGGGGGACTTTGCGCCTTCCTCGCTGCGATGCCGAGTCGACACGCTTAGTGCCAGCATAGTTTGCACATTCGATGAGTCAATGAAGGACATGGTACTCGCCGCGATGGATCGTATGGTGTCAGTAAGGGGTGTTGCCGAGTTTGCGGTTGACGGTGTAACGATGCGGTCTCTGGACATCGAGGAGATTGACGTCCTTGACGCGGCTGAGGACGTTAGCCTTGAATCGCTTACGCGGAGCCAAGGAGTAGCCCCTCTAACCGACATAGCACTTCTTGCAACTAGCGAGCCGATGACTGACGAGGAATTCGATACGTTCCTAACGGATGCACTGTCTGCGAGGAGGCAGCTAGGTGAGTAACACGCACGTGCTACTAGACACCGACGCCTTCTCCTACATCTTCGACCGGCGACCGCAAGCCGCCAACTATGGCACAGTCCTTGCCGGGAAAATCCCTGCTCTTACGTTCGTCAGTGTCGCAGAGTTGCTGTTCGGAGCGCACAAGAACGGTTGGCAAGCGAAGCGACTGACAGAGCTTGATAACAAGATCAGGCAGTGTGTCGTCCTGCCCTTCCACAAGGATCTGCCCAAGCTCTGGGCTTCTATCAAGGTTGACGCACACCGGTCTGGCTCAGCATTGGCAGGGGCAACCCATGCAAATGACCTCTGGATTGCAGCGTCTGCGCTCTACTGGGCGATCCCACTTCTTACCGGAAATATCAAGCACTTCAAGGACGTCAAGAGCCTGACTCTGATTGACGGCTCAAGCGCCTAGCTTCTGGGGTAATCGGAAGTCAGCGTCGGATGGAGCGCGCCCTGCGAGCTGCGAGCGTGCCTCAGAGCGCTCGAATGCGGCAGGCGGCATCTTCCGGTAGGACAAGTCCGGTATCGATGCTGAGGTCGGCATTAATGAGTGGCATTGTGGCGTCCCAAGCCTCCATGCGAGCATCCTGGTCCCCATCTCTCCTGGCGGCGATCCGCACCCCAGCTACCTCACGCGAGATTGTCAGGTACACCACCAGCCACCGGGCGCCCGGAATAGCCAACGTAACCTTCTTGATTGCTTCGACTTGGCCGAGGTGGAGAACCGGCGTGGTACGCGCGAGGTAATCCGTCAGGCCAGGACGGTCGACGGCGTATGTCGAGCCGTACCGCTCGTTCTCCCAAATCACGTCACCGCATTCGCGTAACTCGGCGAGCTTGTCCGAACTGACCATGCGGTATCCACTGGTCTTGCCGCCCCCACACTTGATGCGAGGAAACAGCACGTAGCGGGCGTCCTGCGAGTGGAGGGCGCGGGTGATCGTGTCCTTTCCTGACGCTGGCGGACCGTACAAGATGACGCCGCGCATTAGTTCGCCTGGTCGCCAACGACGCCCGCCAGCAACTCGCGTGCTTGCTCCTGAAGCGGCTTGCTGGACGTGCAGTTGTCGACCACGACGTGGTGCACGGGGGGACGCATATCAATGTCGATCCCAGAGATGTAGCCATCCCAGTTGGCGAGCTTTGCCGTGTCCCGCGCCGCTCCCCGATGCCGAATGTAGGTGTGCATTGTGCTTGCGTCGCAGTAGACCCACACGAACGTCGTTATGGCGTTCCTGGCCTCGTATGAAGCCTGTGTTCGGCTTACCCACGCTGGATCCTTGAACTCCAGGATGAACGGCGCAGCAACGATCACACTGCTCCCGCATTCGACGTTTTCTATCGCGCCGGCCGCCAGGGCCTCGTACTCACGCGGCCGGATCAACGTGAGGTACTTCTCTGACTCGCGGTCATGCGGAGATTGCCCGATCAGCTCAAGCGCGGCTTCTACAACGGGGCGCGTGATGGTGTCCTTGTCCAGCAGCGGCCAGCCGGTCGCGCGGGCGAGGACGCGGCCAAGCTCACTCTTGCCGCTGCCCGCGTATCCGCCGATGAAGATCACGTGTGGCTGCCGTAGCCGAAGCTCTGACCGGTTGGCCTGATCTGGAGCGTTCACAACCCGCTTTGACCTTGACTTCGTCACCACCAGGCCGTCGCTGACCAGCAGGCTCATGGCCTCGCTGATCGTATGGACACTCGTGTCCCACTCGGCGGCCAGCTCGCGCGTGGACGGCAGCACGTCGCCGTGCCGCCGAATCCCTGCCTCGATCTCGTTGCGGATGTGGCGTGCGACCTGCTGATGCAGCGGCTCGTTCCGCATCAGCCTCGCTCGGGGGGTCGTCATTCGGGTCCTTCCGCAGACGAGGGCGATCCCGGACAGCACAGAAGCCTAGCAGTTGCCTAACAGATGATCCATGCATCGACGCAGGTCAGGCCCGCATTCCCAAACTTCCTTGGCCTAACAGTTGCGCAGATTGCAGATCAACTGTTAGGTTTCGTGTTGCCAAGGAGCCCGTCTCTGGCGGGGGGTCGGATTCGCTTCTTGGTGAGTCTTCGCAGCTGAGAGGCCCGTCCGACTCACCGGCGGACAGCCTCGTGGCAGTACCGAAGAAGGTGTCCAGCGGCGGCAGTCGCTGGAGCTTGTGATCTGCGACCGGAGATTCCCAGGGAAGGCGTCGAGTCGATGACGCACGCCCATGGTTCGCCGAAATCGCCTGTTTTTTGACAATTACATGGGGTTTGTCGCTTCCCCGAGAAGGCGACTGTGCACGGCTTTGGCCCGTGCGTCGCCAGGTCGGGAGCGTGCGTTCCCGGCCTGGCCCTGTACCTCCCCGGCCTGCCAGCGCTGCGGTTCCGCCGCTGGCAGGCCGATCCATCCACCCCACCAACAACGAGAGGAGAGCCGTCATGGCTCTGACCCTCGCTTCACATGTGCGTGTGACCACCAAGCGCTCCGCCGCGTGGCGTGAGTGCGCCGGGTGCGCCGTGCTGGCGCCGCTCGCCCCGGACGAGAACCGCTGCGCCGCCTGCCGTACCCGCAAGTCCCAGCCGCGCCGCTCTGCGGCGTAACCGAGAGGACCGACGACCTTCATGTTTCCCGCCCTGAACCCGAACGATGCCGAGCCGACCGCGAACGACCTGGACGCGATCGAGGCCGAGTGGCCGCTGATCGTCGCTGAACTTGACCTGCTGGACGCCGAGGTCACCGTGTTGCTGGCAGGCCGCCGTGCGTCGCTGCTGGACTGGCGCCGGGTGCGCCGCGCCGAACAGCGCATCGTGGCCGTCTCTCGCGAGCTGGCCGCCCCCCGCGCCACCCGCCCCGCCGGTACGGAGGTCGCGTGATGGCTCGCCGGATGAGCCCGGCGCTGCTGGCCCGGGTCGAGTCGCTGCTGTGGGACTCCCACGACGAGACGGCGAAGGCGGCTGGTTTCCAGGTCGCCCGTACCGGCCGGTGGCAGCGCCGCTACCGCCACCCCCGCTTCGCGATCGCTCTGGCCGCAGCGGCGGCCCGGGCCGCCGACGAGTCGGCCTTTCCCTTGGAGCGTGCCGCGTGACCGCCCCGACCCGCACCGCGTACCCCGTGCCCGTCTCCGACCTCATTCCGAAGGCCCGAAAGCTCGCCGCCGACCTCGGCACGGTGCCGTCCCGCAACCGGCTGATGGCCGAGTACAAGATCGGCCGGGACAAGGCCCGCGCGATCCTCGCCGAGCTGACCGCCCCCGCCGAGTCCCCTGCGGTGCCGGTCCCGGCGGACCTGGCCGGGCCGCACCTGCACATCGTGACCAGCACCGGGGACAGCAACGGCACCGCCCCCAACGACGACCCAGCATCGGCAGAGACGCCCCCGGCGCCGATTGCGCAGGAAGCCGATGCCGTAGCCCCAGGTAAAGCCCCGGTCGCCACGACTGCCGCGAACGTGAAGGCGGCCGCGGGGGGCATCTCCCGGTGGCCGATCCTGCTGCTCGCGCTGCCCGCGTTCGTCGCGGTCTGGTCCGGGTGGGTCGGCCTCGGTCAGCTCACCGGGTTCGGGGTCGTCCACCCGCTACCCGGGATCGCGGACGGGTTCGCGATCAACTCCGCGATCACGCTTCCGATCGGCGTCGAGACATACGCCGCCTACGCGATGCGGGCCTGGCTGTCCGGGACCCTGCCGTCAGCCGCGCGCCGGTTCGCGAAGTGGTCCGCGATCGGCTCACTGATCCTTGGCGCGCTCGGTCAGGTCGCCTACCACCTGCTCTCCGCGAACGGCGTCACGTCCGCGCCGTGGCAGATCACCACCGTCGTGGCCTGCCTGCCCGTCGCGGTCCTGGGCATGGGCGCCGCCCTTGCGCACCTCATTCACCAGCACCGCAATGCCTAGCCGCAAGACCCGGAGCGCGGCACACCGCCTGGCAGCACCGGCCGCGCTCCGGCCACCAACCGCCCCCAAAAGCCTGACGGAGGTAGCACCATCATGACGCCCCCCAGCGGTCAGCACGGCGACGGCCACGGCTTCGACTGGAAGCGCGCCGAGGCCGAACTCAGCGAACAGACCACCGACCCGGACGCGTCGGGCGCTGAGGTGGTCGAACTGGACAAGCGGCGCCGCCGCACGGACGTGGCCCGGGAGACCGGCACGGACATCGCCCCGGACACGCTCCCGGACAGCGGGGAGGTGCTTGAAGGTGAGCTGCTGCCCCCGGCCGGGACGGACCTGACGGTCGGGCCGCCGGAGCTAAAGCAGTGGGCGTGGACGGTCGGGTGGGAGCACAAGGCCCGCCGGTTCTGGACCTACCGCTACCGGTACTTGTGGAACACCGCCGTCGTCCTCGGCGCCTGGACGGCCCGCGCGTCCTGGTGGTGGCTGCGGGGAATCGGCCGGTCCGCGGCCGACTTCGCCAGCTTCCTGGACGACCGGCAGGGTTTGCAGGTCGCGAACCAGACGGCCGGCGGCGTGGACGGCCGGGCGGATGTGGACGCCTGGCTCAAGGTCCGCAACGAACGGCACCGGGAGGTCCGCGACCGCCGCAAGGTCGTCCGGACCCGGCTCGCTCTGCCGGTGCTGGCCGTCCTGGTCGCGGCGGGCCTGCTGGTCTGGATGGGCCGCACGGCGTGGCTCGGCACGTACTTCCCGGCGGCCCTCGGGGTGACGTGGGTGGCGGCTGGGTGCTGGCTGGTCTGGTACGGCCGGACCCGTACGGCGCCGTTCTGGCCGACGTTCCGCGAGCCCTCGCCGTACCCGCCGGTCAGCATGGACACGGTGACCGGGGCGCTGCTCGCGACCGGCATCACGCAGCTGCGCGAGCTGGTCAAGAACGGCCACTCCCCGGTGGACGTGATCTACCGGGACGACACCGCCGGGGGCAAGATCGCCGAGACCCACCCGGTGCCCGGCGTGACCACGGACATGCTCGCGTCCAAGGCGATTGTGATCGCCGGGGCGTTGCGGCGGCCCCCGGCGATGGTGCACCTGTCGCAGGCCCCCTCGGGTGTCCCCGGCCACGTCGAACTCCTTGTCCTGGACATCGACCCCGGCACGCAGAAGCCGACCCGGTACGCCTACCTGAACAAGAAGGTCAACGTCGGCTCCCCGTGCACGATCGGCTACGACCCCCGTAACCAGCCGATCCGGTGGATGCTGCCCGGCACCAACGGCATCACCACCGGCACCCCCGGATCGGGCAAGACCGCCTACCTGATCCAGCTCGCCTGCCTGGCCGCCGACGACGCCGAGGGCGCTGATCTGGCGATCTTCGACTTTAAGGGGATGGGCGACTACGCCGAGTGCGAGCCGGTGTGTTTCGCCTACAGCGCCGATTCGGACACCACCGAGACCGCGCGGGCGCTGCTCGGGGCGCTCAAGCGGCTGACCAAGGAGGTGGAGCGGCGTAAGCGGATCCTGACCGAGCTGAAAGCGACCGGGTCGGATCTGCTGGACAACAACGCCGCCGCGCTCACCGACCGGCTGGCCCGGAGCAAGCGGCACAACATGCGGTGGATCTTGTTCATCATCGACGAGGTCCACGAAGCGCTGGCGGACCCCGAGTGCGGGGACGAGATCACCGAGCTGCTGGTCAAGCTGCACAAGATCGGCCGGGCGTGCGGGCTGCACTTCGAGATCGCCTCGCAGCGCACCGACGCGGAGTCGATCAAGACGGCCATCTCGTCGCTGCCGACGATCCGGGTGGCGTTCCACCAGAACGGGCAGCGCGGCAACGACGACATCCTCGGCACCGGCGCCTACAAGCGGGGCATCGACGCCACGGCGTTCCGGCGCGGCGTGGCCGGTGGCACCGCCGATGACCGGGGCTCGTGCTGGTACATCGGCTCTGAGGGTGGTGTCCCGGTCAAGGTCCGCACGAACTTCGTGCTGAAGGACACGAAGCGGATCCTGTCCCGCGCTTTGGAAAACCGGCGGAACGCCGGGACGCTGACCGGCGCGGCGGCCGGGATCATCGAACAGCCCGAAACCCCGACGTTCTCCGCGCTGGACGACGTGCGCGCGGCGTTCGTCGCCGGGGAGGCGGCACTGCACGGGGACGTGATCTTCCACCGGGTCAACACCCGCCACCCCGGCCGGTGGAAGTCACAGAGCGTACTCATCGGTGCGCTCAAGTCCGAGGCGCTAGGGTGGAAGTCCCCGACCGTCGATGTTGGACAGGTCCGCCCGGCCGATGCCCCCGACGCGGCGGGGGAGGAACGCACCCGCAAGGGCATCCGGCTGGAACACCTGGACGCCGCGATCCGCGCACGCAGCGGCGACTGACGCCCGGCCCGCTGACCGCTAGGACCTAGCGGCTTTCCCGCTAGGCCTAGCGGCTCCGCTAGGCCCCCACCTAGCCCCCCGAACGAACCCTGAGCTGTGCGCTAGCTCCCTAGCGCCCAGACGGCACCGCACGCCCAAAAACGCCCAGGAGGCTGTTGTGCGCACCGCCCACCGGCGCCCGCGAGGCGCTAGTTCCGCCACCGTCGCTGCCCTGCTCGTGGCCGTCTGCGCGGCCCTGATCGGCACCGTTCTGCGCCTGGCATGGCGCACCGCCCGCACCACCCCCGGCCTGGTTCTGATCGCGTGCGGCGCGCTCTGCGCGGCGCTGCGTCACCCGGGGATCGGCCTCGCTTTGGCCGGGCTCGGGGCGCTGATCTACCACACGCAGTGTTACCGAACTCCGTACACGCCCTGCCCCCGGTGCGCCGGGGCCGGGCACCTGCGGCCCCGCCGCCGCCGTGCCCGGATGGCCCGCCGCTGCTGGCTCTGTCACGGCAAGGGCGTGCGGATGCGCTGGGGCCGCGCCGCCATGAACGCCTGGCGGCGAGCCACCTACATCCCGCCGACCACCGCCGACCCGGCCTTAGACGCCCGCCCGGCGGGCCCGGCCGGTCCGGTCGCCTCCGCCGAGGCACTGCGGGCAGTCCACGACACCCGGCCCGCCCGCCCGGTGCCCGGCCCGGAAGGACCCCGCCCGTGACCCGTGCGCTGCTCGTCCTGCTGCTCCTGCTCGCCACCGCCGCCTACCTAGAGCACTACATCCCGCGCCGTCAGGGCGAGTGCTTCGACTGCCAGTACGGCCCGATCCGGGTGGCTTCCTGATGAGCCTCCATGCAGATATGAAGGCCCTTCGGGCCGTTGCCCTCAACTACGCCGGGCGCGGCTGGCCGGTGTTCCTGCTCGGGCACTCCAAGCGGCCCGTTGCCAACTGTCCCGACTGCCGGAACGGAGGGCACGACCCGGCCGCGTGTGGGCACCTGACCTGCCATGGCTTCTACGCCGCCACCACAGACCCGGCGCGCATCACGGCCCTCATCACGGCCGTGCCGTCCGGGCAGCTCGCCATCCGCACCGGCACCGCGTCGGGCCTGCTCGTGGTCGATGTGGACCCCGCGCACGGCGGAGCGGACAGCCTCGCCGCACTCGTGGCGGAGCGGCTGACACCACCCACGGCGTGCGTGCGTACTGGCTCGGGTGGCTGGCACCTGTACTACCGCCACCCGGGCGGCACGGTGCCATCCCGGCCGATGCCGAACCGGCCCGGGATCGACATCAAGGCAGACGGCGGGTACGTCGTGTCCCCGCCGTCGATCCACCCCCGCACCGGCCGCCCGTACGAGTGGCTGCCGGGCGGGCCTGGCGTTCGGGAGATGCCCCCCGCGCTGGTCACGGCCTGTCTGCCCGCACTAGCGACCACCGTCACGACGCCTACCGGACCGATCTCGACACGCAGCGCGGGGGGCATCTCCCACCCCGGCAAGCTGCTCGCCGCGCACCTGTCCATCGTCGCCAACGCACCCGAAGGCCACCGCCGAACGACCCTCTACGGCGCCGCACGCGGGGTTGCCCGGATGGTCGCCGCAGGGGCACTCACCCGTGCCGACGCCGAAGCCGCACTCACCGACGCCGGCCGCCGTGCCGGGCAGACCGAACGCGAGATCCGGGCCGCCATCGCAGGCGGCTTCCGGGACGAAGGGATCGCCGCATGACCCTGTTTCTGCTCGGGTCGCACCAGCCCGGCTGGCTCGACACGACGCGGGTGCCGCTGTTCATCTCCGACCGCAGGTTGACCTCGGCTGACTCGATGGCCTGGTCTGTCGACGCCCGCCGCAAACCACCGCTGCCCGGCTGCACGAGGCACAAGAACTGCGCCAACTGCCCCCGCTACGCGCTGCGCTGGCGCCGCCAGGTACTCGCAGCGACGCGCCGGGCCGCACCGATCCAGATGGAAGTGAGCCCATGACCAGCCATGACCCTGTCGGCCGTCAGGCCCCAGAACACGGTGACAAAATTGACAGAAACCCGGATCCGGCCACTGTGGGCGGTTGGCGGACCCCGAAACACCTTGACGAAATTGACAGAAATCCGCTGCCCGCGTCGGCGGGCCGCTACCCGGCCGCCCTGTGGGCGTTCGTCGATGCGGTCGCCGAGTCCCGGCAGGTGCCCCGGGACATGGTTTTCCTGCTAATTCTGTCAATTTTGTCAACGTCTTCCGGGGGCCGCTGGCGCGCACGGATCCGCCCGGACTGGACCGAGACCCTCGCGATCTACACCGCCACGGCCATGCCTTCGGGGTCGCTGAAGTCCCCGACGTTCAAGGCCGCCGCCGATGCGCTGGTCGACATCGAGACGCAGTTGCAGGAAGCCGCGAAACGCCGGATCTCCGAGGCCGCCGCGATCCGTGAGCTGCGCGACAGCGACGTGGAACGGCTCAAGCGCCGCGCCCTAAAAGGCGACGTCAGCGAAGCCGAACTGGTCGCCGCGATGCAGGCCGCCGCCGACGCCACGGTGCCCGAGCCGCCCGTGTTGTTCACCGACGACGTCACCCCCGAGACGCTCGCGGTGATGATGGCGCAGCAGAACGGGCAGATGGGCGTCCTCAGCCCCGAAGGTGGCCTGTTCGCGATTCTCGCCGGTCGGTACTCCTCCGGCACACCGAACCTCGACCTGGTCCTCAAGTCGTGGTCCGGCGACCCGGTGCGGGTCAACCGCCTCTCCCGGGAGGCGATCATGCTGCCCGAACCGTTCCTGTCTATCGGCGTGTGTATTCAGCCGGAGATCCTCGAAGGACTCGCCGAAACGCGCATGTTCCGCGCGTCCGGCCTGCTGGCGCGGTTCTTCTTCGCGATCCCGCGCACCCGCCTGGGTTTTCGCGACCTCGAACCCGACCCCGTGCCCGCCGCTGCCGCCGACGCCTATGCCCGGCGCATCCACGCCCTCGTGCGCGGCGCGTCCAGCCAACAGCAGATCATCGAGATGCCCCTCACTCCCGACGCCTACGTCCTCTTCCAGCAGTTCCGGGCACAGCACGAACCCAAGCTCAACCCAGAAGGTGGGGAACTGTCGGAGATCCTCGACTGGGGCAGCAAACTCCCCGGGCAGCTCGTGCGTATCGCCGCGCTGTTCGAGCTGTTCGCCAACGAGCACGCCAGCGACGTCGGCGCTACCGCGATCGCCGAAGCGCTCTCACTGGCCCCCTACCTGACGGGGCAGGCGATGGCCGCGTTCGACGTCATCAACGGCAGGCACGCCCGTGCCGCCCGCCCCCGCGCCGTTCTGACCTGGATACGGCGCGAGAACCTCTCCGACTTCACCGTCCGCCAAGCACACCGGGCGCTACACGGGCAGAACTGGGCCAGCAGCGCCGACGTCGTCAAAGACGTCATCGAGGAGCTGGAGGATCTCGGCTGGCTGCGGCTCCAAACCCCCGCCACCACCGAGCAGCGCGGACGCGGACGCCCGCCCAGCGACCGGTACGAGGTCAACCCGTACACCCACCGGCAGACCCAAATTCTGTCATTTATGACACCACGTTCCGGCCCCCCACAAGCGACAGACGCCGTCGCCTGACCGCTGAGGCGACCCGCTGAAACGGCCGCAGAGCATCCGGGCCTACCTATCCGACCGGGCCTACCGAAATACAAGCTCCACGGCGCTCTCAGCGGGCCGCCAGAAGCTCGCCACCGCCGCCCGCATTCGATGCACGGCCCGCCTCGACCCACCCGCGAAAGGGGCACCTCATGGATCTCAGCTCACCCGCCACCCGCTCACGGCACGAGATGAGGAACCTTGCCTACCGCGAACGCCACCAAGAGCGCCGCTACCCGCAATAGCCGCCCTGTACGCCGCCCGATCGCTGACTTGTCCATCGTGGATCTGGAGGAAATGCTGACCATCGAAGAAGCGTCCGCAACACTGAAGATGAGCGTCCGCTACGTCCGCCGTCTCGTCGCTGAACGGCGCATTGTGTTCTACCGGCTTGGTCGCTCCGTGCGGTTCAAGCCAGTTGACCTAGCCGCATTCATTGAGTCCGGCCGCGTGGAGCCGATTTCCGCATCTGATGTGTGGGCGAGCCTTCGGAGTGTGGCCTAATGGCAAACAGGGATGGCCACCGCCGATTCGGCAGCGTTCGCAAGCTGCCATCCGGGCGCTTCCAGGTTCGCTATCTCGGGCCGGATGGGAGGGAGCGCACCGCACCCGAGACGTTTGAGAAGAAGACCGAAGCCGACAGGTATCTCTCCCTGGTGGAAGTCCAGATGGCGAGAAAGGAGTGGGTGGACCCTGAGCGTGCCAAGGTGAAGCTAGGCGTCTACGCGTCCGAGTGGATCAAGCAGCGCCCCAAGCTCCGGCCTCGGACTGTCCACCTGTACACGTGGCTGCTCGGCAAGCACGTAGCGCCGTACCTCGGCGAGGTTCCGTTGGGTCGGCTGGATACCGCGATGGTGCGCGAATGGCGCGCGACGGCTGATCGAGTCGGGCGTCTCGGAAACGATGGCTGCGAAGGCATATCGACTCCTTCGGGCTGTTCTCATGACCGCTGTACGAGAGGACGGAATCTTGCACGTGAACCCGTGCCGCATCCCCGGCGCTGATCAAGAGCAGACGCCCGAGCGACCGACGCTCACGATTGCACAAGTATTTCAGCTCGCCGATGCGATGCCCCGCGCTCGTTACCGTGCACTGATTCTGCTCAGTACGTTCGCCTGCCTTCGGTGGGGCGAGGCTATTGCCCTCCGCAGAAACGACCTGGATCTCAAGACGGGGACGGTTCGCATTGAGCGTCAGTACAACGAGATACGCGGGCAAGGGCTCGTCATCGGTCCACCAAAATCGCGAGCGGGCGTCCGCAGCGTCTCGATTCCGAAGGCGATAATTCCGGCCCTGAAACAACATCTGAAAGGTTTCGTCGGCGAGGAGGAAACAGCGTTGGTCTTCACTGGACCGACTGGTCTGCCAATGTGGCGAGGGAACTTCAATGGCTTGGTGAAGTGGCGCGAGGCGGTGACGGCGATCGGGTATCCGAAGTTCCATTTTCACGACCTCCGGCACACCGGAAACACCCTGGCGTCCAAGACTGGTGCGAGCCTCCGAGACCTCATGGCACGGATGGGCCACGACAATCCGCGCGCGGCGCTGATCTATCAGCACGCCTGTGCCGAGGCTGACCAGGGGATCGCGAACGCCGTCAGCGCCAAGGTGACGGCCGACAGGAGGAAGGCCAAGGACGCGGCCAAGAAGGCGAGCCGACCGGCCCGGCCCCGCGCCCCGAAGAAGCGCCCGGACGACCCGGACGACGGCGCCGGAAGCCTCGCCAAGGTCGGCTAATGGCACGTTAATGGCACGCGGGCCGATTTCAGTGGTCTAGAACGACGAACGCCAGGTCAGGGCTTGCGCCCTGACCTGGCGTTTCGTTGTGGAGCGGGTGACGGGAATCGAACCCGCACTGTCAGCTTGGGAAGCTGATGTTCTGCCATTGAACTACACCCGCAGAGCGCCATCACTGTACCGGGTCAGCGCAGCTGGCGTCGCCGCAACCCTGTCCAACACGCGTCCCCGCCCCGCCGGCGGCAAGGTCTCGACCGCTACAGTTCGGTGCATGCTCCTCTCCGACCAGGATCTTCTCTCGGAGATCAAAGCCGGCAACCTCTCGCTGGATCCGTTCGAGCCATCGCTGGTGCAGCCGTCGAGCATCGACGTGCGCCTGGACCGCTGGTTCCGCGTCTTCAACAACACGAAGTACACGCACATCGACCCGTCCCAGCAGCAGGACGAACTGACGAGTCTGGTCGAGGCGCCGGACGGCGAGCCGTTCGTGCTGCATCCGGGCGAGTTCGTGCTGGGCTCGACCCTCGAACTCGTGTCGCTTCCGGACGATCTCGCCGGCCGGCTGGAGGGAAAGTCGAGCCTCGGCAGGCTCGGCCTGCTTACGCACTCCACCGCGGGGTTCATCGACCCGGGCTTCTCCGGCCACGTCACGTTGGAGCTGTCGAACGTCGCGAACCTGCCGATCACGCTGTGGCCCGGCATGAAGATCGGCCAGCTCTGTCTGTTCCGGCTCTCGTCGGCGGCGAGCCACCCGTACGGCTCCTCGGTCTACGGCTCCCGCTACCAGGGACAACGCGGCCCGACGCCGAGCCGCTCGTGGCAAAACTGGAAGACCTGGCCGACTAGCTAGACCCGCGAACTATCGGGGAAATGGCGGTATCGGGCGTCCGGTTAGAGGACCAATGCCCGGACAGTCCGGTTCGGCCTGAAGATCGCGGGTTGCCCACCACCGCAGACAGCACGTCGTCGAGCGTCACCGCGCCGAGCGGACGCACCCCGTCACTGACCAGCACGAAGTGTGACCTGTCACGGCGCATCAGCAGCAGTAGGTCGGCCAGCGACATGTCCGGCCCGACGACGGCCAGCGGCCGGATCGCCGACCTGGGCAGCGCCGCCTGGCGGTCGAGCCCGGTGGTGCCGAGGAAGTCCTTGACGTGGACGAATCCGAGGATCGCGCGGCTGCGGCGGTCCACCACGGGGAACCGTGCGTGCCGGGTACGCGACGACAGCTGTTCCAGCGCCTCCGGGCTGATGTCGTCGGTCACGGTCGACACCTGTGACCACGGGACCTGCACGGAGCCGGCGGTGCGCTCGGTGAGGGTCAGCGCGCCGGTGATCCGCTGGTGGTCCTCGGCGTCCAGCAGACCTTCCGTCCGGGACTCGGCCACCAGGCTGGCGAGTTCCTCGGCGGTGTACACGGTCTTCACCGCATCCCTGGACTCGATGTGGACGATGCGCAGCAGCTGCCGCGAGATCCACTTCAGCGCCACGAGCAGCGGCTTCGTCGCCTGCGAGAACCACAGCATCGGCGGGCCGAGCCACAGCACCGCCCGTTCGGGCCCTGCCAGCGCGATGTTCTTCGGCACCATCTCGCCGACGACGGTGTGCAGGAAGACCACGATCGCGAGCGCGAGGACGAACGCGATTGGGTGGAGCAGCTCGTCGGGGATCCCGAGCGCGTGGAACGGCCCTTCGAGCAGGTGAGCGAGGGTCGGTTCGGCGATCGCACCGAGCAGCAGCGAGCACACCGTGATGCCGAGCTGCGCCCCGGCGATCATCAGCGGGATCTGCCCCATGGCCTTCAACGCGGTGGCGGCGCGGCGCGATCCCGCGTCCGCGAGGGGTTCGAGTTGTGTCCGGCGGGCCGCGATCAGCGAGAACTCGGCGCCGACGAAGAACCCGTTGCCGAGGAGCAGCAGCGCAGTCGCCAGCAGCGACAGCGCGGTCACGCGGTCACCGCCTCGTCCGTGAGGTCAGGCGGGCGTACCTGGACCTGCTCGATCCGGCGCCGCTCCACGCAGACCACGGTGAACTCCCAGCCCTGGAACTCGACCTTCTCGCCCTCCTCCGGGATGTGACCGAGCTGGGCGAGCACGAAACCGGCCAGCGTCTCGTACGGTCCCTCCGGCATGCGGAAGCCGGTCTGGTCGACGAGCTCGTCCTCGCGAAGCATTCCGGACACCGTGCGGACCAGGTCGCTCGATGGCGCCATCACGGTCGCGCCGACGGTGCTGTCACGCGGCGGGTCGTACTCGTCGTCGATCTCGCCGACCAGCTCCTCCGCAAGATCCTCGGCGGTGACGATGCCGTCGGTGCCGCCGTACTCGTCCACGACGATTGCCAGTTCGGACGCGGATTCGTGCAGCGCGTCGAGCACTGCGTCCAGGTCGAGGCTCTCGGGCACGAGCACGGGCTCGCGCGCGATCGAGCGGGCGAGCGTCGCCTCCCGATCGACCGCCGGTATCGCGAGCGAGTCGGTCACGCTGGCGACGCCGAGCACCTGGTCGAGGGTGTCGAGGTAGACGGGAAACCGCGTGTGACCGGTCTCCTGCGCGAGTCGCAGCAGGTCTGCGACGGTGCCGTTGGCCTCCAGCGCGATCACGTCGACGCGCGGGGTCATCGCCTCGGCGGCCCGCTTCTCGCCGAACCGGATCGTGCGCTGCAGCAGCTTGGCAGTCTCGGCCGGCAGCGCGCCGGCCCTCGCGGAGATGGCCGCGAGCAACCCCAGTTCCTCGGGCGAACGCGCGGACGCCAGCTCCTCCTGCGGCTCGATCCCCAGCCGGCGGACCGTCCAGTTCGCGCTGCCGTTGAGCGCGAGGATGATCGGGCGGAACGACGTCGAGAAGATGCGCAGCGCGGGCGCCCCGAACCGGGCGATCGGCATCGGCCGAGCCAGCGCCGCGTTCTTCGGCAGCAGCTCGCCGAACAGCATCGAGAGCAGTGTGGCGATCGTCAGCGCGACCGCGAGCGAGATGCCGTCGGCGTACGCGGCCAGCGCGGGCAGCGCCACGAACGCCGGATGCAGCAGGTGCGCGATCGCCGGCTCGGCGATGTACCCGGTGAGCAGCGCCGTGACGGTGATCCCGAACTGGGCGGCGGAGAGCTGGAACGACAGCGACCGGAGCGCGGCCAGGACGCTGCGTGCCTTCCGGTCACCGGCGGCGGCATGCTCCTCGACCAGCGCACGGTCGACCGTGACAAGGGCGAACTCGGCCGCGACGAAGAACGCGTTGCCTGCTGTGAGCAGGACGAACACGATCAGCGGTAGCCAGACGTCGATGACTGGTCACCCCCACCGTCAACGACAGTGCAGGCATCCAGGCCCACTTCGTATGTCCGCTGCCCTACTGCGGCACACACGAAGCAGGCCCTATGTCGGTACTTCACAACGAGTAATGGTAAGGCCGACACACCAGGCGCGCGCACCTACACCGGTCGGCCACCTGGCTGGACCGATCTACTCCGCTGGCTTCACGGAACGCAGCAGTACCTGGGAGACGTCCAGCACCTCGACCGACTCCGGCGCGTCGCCGCTGGCCTTACGCGACGTGACGCCATCGGAGAGCATCGTGAGGCAGAACGGGCAGCCGATCGCGACGATGTCCGCCTTCGTCGACAGGGCCTCGTCGGTGCGCTCGACGTTGATCCGCTTGCCGATCCGCTCCTCCATGTACATCCGCGCACCGCCAGCGCCGCAGCAGAACGACCGCTCGGCGAAGCGCGGCATCTCGGAGTACTTGGTGCCGGGGAGATCCTTGAGCACCTCGCGCGGCGGCGTGAAGACGCGGTTGTGGCGGCCGAGGTAGCAGGGGTCGTGGTACGTCAGGTTGGCTTCGAGCGGCGTCACCGGGATCAGCTTCTTGTCGGCGACGAGCGACGACAGCAACTGCGTGTGGTGGATGACCTCGTACTCGCCGCCGAGCTGCGAGTACTCGTTCGCAAGAGTGTTGAAGCAGTGCGCACAGGTCGCCACGATCTTCTTCGACGGGCGATCCCCGAACGCCGCATTGAGCGTCTCCACGTTCTGCTGCGCCAGCATCTGGAAGACGAACTCGTTGCCGATGCGCCGCGCCGGGTCGCCGGTGCAGGTCTCGCCGGTGCCGAGGATCGCGAACTCGACGCCCGCCGTGTGCAGCAACTCGGCGACCGCACGCGTCACCTTCTTGGCACGGTCCTCAAGGGCGCCCGCGCAGCCGACCCAGAACAGGTACTCGACGTCGTCCGGGATCTCGCCCGCAACGCGCCGCACCTCGAAGTCCAGCCCCTTCGTCCAGTCCTCGCGGTCGTTCGGGTTCTGGCCCCAGGGGTTGCCCTTGTTCTCGAGGTTACGCAACATGACGCCGGCCTCGGACGGGAACGACGACTCGATCAGCACCTGGTAGCGCCGCATGTCGACGATGTGGTCGATGTGCTCGATGTCGACCGGGCACTGCTCGACGCAGGCGCCGCAGGTGGTGCACGACCAGAGCACGTCCGGGTCGATGACACCGTTGACGTCAGCCCCACCAACCAGAGGCCGCTCAGCCTCGGCCAGCGCCGCAGCGGGCACAGTGGAAAGCTGCTCGGCCGAAGCGGTCTCCTCGCCCATGAGGTCCTTGCGGCCTCCGGCGAGCAGGTACGGCGCCTTCGCGTAGTGGTGGTCGCGCAGGCTCAGGATCAGGAGCTTCGGCGACAGCGGCTTACCGGTGTTCCACGCGGGGCACTGGCTCTGGCACCGTCCACATTCGGTGCACGTGGTGAAGTCGAGGACGCCCTTCCACGAGAAGTGCTCGGCCTGGCTCACGCCGAACGTGTCCTTCTCGGGGTCGGCCTGCTCGAAGTCGAGCGGCTTGCCGTCGCTCATCATGGGCCGCAGCGCACCGAGCGCCGGCGCGCCGGTGACGAAACGCTTGAAGAAGATGTTCGGGAACGCGCTGAACCGGTGCCACGCCACGCCCATCGTGATGTTGAGCGCGATGACGATGAGCCAGGTCATCGAGACCACGATCTTGACCATCGCGACCACGCTGATGGCGTCCTCGTTCGCCGGCAGCACGTTGCCGAGCGCGTGGCTGACCGGCGCCGCCCAGACGGGGTAGGGCAGCAGGTCGTTGGCGGCCTTGAAGCCACGGATCAGGAAGCCGAGCACCAGCACGAGCACGATGACCCACTCGACGAAGTACCCCTGCCACATGGTCGAGCCGGTGAACCGGGACCTCCGCGACGGGTCACTGCCGGGCCGGTTCCGCAGCCTGATGGCCATGAGCCAGAGGATCGCCGGGATGCCGAGCACGCCGATCAGTTCGGTGAACAGCCCGAACACCGTCCAGTGACCGATGATCGGCAGCTCGGCGTGCGGGTCGACGACCTCGAAGTATGCGCCGAGGACGAGCGTCGACAGCGTGATGAAGCCGATCATCACGAACCAGTGCGCGATGCCGACCGTCGTCCACTTGAGCATCTTCGTGTGGCCGAAGATCTCGCGCAGCATCGTCACCAGCCGCGTGCCCTTGGCGTCGCCCCGGGTCGGATCAGACGCCCCGAGGCGCACGACCTTGACCATGCGGGCGACGGTCCGGGCACCAAGGGCCACGGCGACCAGCGTCACGGCGAACGAGACGACTGTGGTGACGATCTGCACGGCGTCCATGCGGAGCGGTCCTCCTGTTCGGGCCCAGTTCGTCCGGTGAGCCTACTTCCGATGTGACTGACCGGTAACGTGACGCCGCTCTCACCGCTCCAGCGGAGCGCCGCGAAACTGCGCTAGCTGTTGCGCTGCACCAACTGTCGGGCTCCGCGTGCCGCGACGAGCTGCGCCACGCCGATGACCGCGCCGGAGAGCACCGCCCAGGCGATGGCCTCGCGCCAGGTGAGGTCCGGATCCTCGGCTGTCGTGGGTGACTTGTTCCCGGTCGCTGCCTTCCAGGTTCCGTCCAGCAGCTTCTTGGTGACGATCGTCGTGATCCCCACCGCCGCGCCGCCGACCACCTTCAACATCAGTGCGTTTGACATCCGGCCCTCCTCCATTGCGGTCACTCTTCCTCATCCCCTCCTACCCAGGACGGGTCGATGGTATTTTCGGAATCTCATTCACGTTCCGCGCCAGCCGGTCGTGACCACGAACCACCGAGGCCCCGGGGTGACCACGACCCTCCGGGGCCTCGGTCGTACCCACGCGCGGCCGTGCCGTTGAGCGGGACGGCACCGTGCCGCTCAACGCTGTGAGGTGGGTCACTCGGCGCACGGAGATAACCGTTCGTCGCAGCTGGAAGCGTTGTCCGGTTTCGACTCTGTCGACGGTGCAATCACTCCTCCTACCGTGGCGCAACCCAACCTTGTGAACGAGGTGATCCCCCATGGCTACGGACTTCAAGCCGGATACCGGCGCCGGGCCGCCGGTAATCGACGCTGACCGTTACGTCGCAGTCCAGGCGAGCGAAGAGTTCGGCGGCCTACGCAAGGCCTTCCGCTCCTTCGTCTTTCCCATGACCGCGGCGTTCCTGACGTGGTACCTGCTCTACGTCGTGCTCTCCGCGTTCGCCCGTGACTTCATGAGCACCAAGCTGATCGGCAACATCAACGTCGCGTTCGTCTTCGGCCTGTTGCAGTTCGCCTCCACCTTCGGCATCGCGCTCCTGTACTCGCGCTACGCGAACCGGAAGCTTGACCCGACCGCCGACAAGATCCGCCACGAGCTCGAGTCGGGGGCCGGCCGATGAACACCGCCATCCTTGCGGCTGAGGCCGTATCGAGCAGCACCCGCACCCTCACGATCGTGTTGTTCCTTGTATTCGTCGCCGCCACCCTCGGCATCACCGTCTGGGCCAGCCGGCACACCAAGACCGCCGCCGACTACTACGCCGGCGGCCGCGGATTCTCCGGCTTCCAGAACGGTCTGGCCATCGGTGGCGACTACATGTCGGCGGCGAGCTTCCTCGGTATCGCCGGCATCATCGCCCTCTTCGGCTACGACGGCTTCCTGTACTCGATCGGGTTCCTCGTCGCCTGGCTGGTGGCGCTGCTGCTCGTCGCCGAGCTGATGCGGAACTCCGGCAAGTACACGATGGCCGACGTGCTGTCGTACCGGATGCGGCAGCGCCCGGTGCGTACGGCCGCCGCCGTCTCGACCGTCACCGTCTCGATCTTCTACCTGCTGGCTCAGATGGTCGGCGCGGGCGCACTCGTCGCCCTGCTGCTCGGCATCAAGGAAGGCGAGACCTTCCTCGGCATGGATGCAAGCGAGGCGAAGATCGCCACGATCGTGTTCGTCGGTGTGCTGATGATCGTCTACGTCACGGTCGGCGGCATGAAGGGCACGACCTGGGTGCAGATCATCAAGGCCGGGCTGCTCATGTCGGGTGCCGCGCTGATGACGGTCCTGGTGCTGGCGAAGTTCAACTTCAACATCAGCGACATGCTCGGCGCCGCCGCCGACCGCAGTGGCAAGGGCTCGGCGTTCCTGGAGCCAGGCCTGCGCTACGGCAAGGACATCGCTGGCGATACCAGCGCGACGCTGATCAGCAAGCTCGACCTGATCAGCCTCGGTCTGGCCCTGGTGCTGGGCACCGCTGGCCTGCCGCACATCCTGATCCGCTTCTACACGGTGCCGAACGCAAGGGCGGCCCGTAGGTCTGTGAACTGGGCCATCGGCCTCATCGGCAGCTTCTACCTGATGACGCTCGCGCTGGGCTTCGGTGCGGCGGCGCTGGTCGGCAGCGCGGCGATCATCGCCCAGGACAAGGCGGGAAACACGGCGGCTCCACAGCTCGCCGAAGCGCTCGGCCAGGACATCGGCGGCGACGCCGGTGGCGCCGTGATGCTGGCGGTGATCGCGGCGGTGGCGTTCGCGACGATCCTCGCGGTGGTCGCCGGCCTCACCCTCGCGTCGAGCTCGTCGCTGGCGCACGACTTCTACGCGAACGTGATCAAGCGCGGCGAGGCGACCGAGCGGTCCGAGGTGAACGTCGCGAAGATCTCGGCGTTCGGGATCGGCGGCGTGGCGATCGTGCTGAGCATCTTCGCCCAGAGTCTGAACGTCGCGTTCCTCGTGGCGCTGGCGTTCGCGGTCGCGGCCTCGGCGAACCTGCCGGTGATCCTGCTGTCGCTGTTCTGGCGGAAGTTCAACACGACCGGTGCGGTCGCCGGTATCTACGGTGGCCTCGTCTCGGCGGTCGTGCTGGTGTTCTTCTCGCCGGTCGTCTCCGGCAAGGTCGACCCGGTGACCGGCGCGAGCCTGTCGCTCTTCCCGGCGGGCACGGACTTCCACTGGTTCCCGCTGGAGAACCCGGGCCTGGTCTCGATCCCGCTCGGCTTCCTGTGCGCGATCATCGGCACGCTGGTCAGCAAGGAGCGGAACGACCGCAAGTTCGCCGAGCTGGAGGTGCGTTCCCTCACCGGTGCGGGAGCGCACTGATCCTGTCGCGGTCGGGTCACACGTCCTGCGGGTGTGACCCGGCCGCGACCCCCTCAGCACTGCCGCGCGAGGGCGGCATGTGCACCTGAATTGCCGGCGCTGGCGGGCGGGTCGCGAACGCCCGCCGGCGCCGGTTTTCACTGTCCGCACGCGCGGAACTAAGCTGCACGGGGTTGTATCTCGGCAGAAACGGTTACTTCATGACGCAGCGGTACGGCGAAGGTCATCGGGTCCTGGTCACCGGGCGGGGCCGGTTTCGTCGGCTCCCACCTCTGCGACGAGCTGCTCGCCCGCGGCGCCGAGGTGGTCGCGGTCGACAACTTCGTCACCGGCGACGCGGCGAACGTCGCGCACCTCGCGGACGAGCCACGGTTCACCCTCGTCGACGCCGACGTCAGCGCCGGGCTGCCGGTCGAGGGCCGGTTCGACGCGATCCTGCACTTCGCCTCGCCGGCCTCGCCCCCCGTGTACCAGAAGTACGCGGTCGAGACGTTGAAGGTCGGCTCGTACGGCACGCTGAACTGCCTTGAGCTGGCGGAGCAGCTGGGCGCCCGCTTCCTGATGGCGTCCACGTCGGAGTGCTACGGCGACCCGATCGTGCACCCGCAGCCCGAGTCGTACTGGGGCAACGTCAACCCGATCGGCCCGCGGTCGATGTACGACGAGGCCAAGCGGTTCTCCGAGGCGGCCACGTCCACGTTCCGCACGTTCCGCGGCGTCGACACGGCGATCGTCCGGATCTTCAACACGTACGGCCCGCGCATGAGCGTCGACGACGGCCGCGCCATCCCGAACTTCATCGCCCAGGCGCTGCGCGGCGAGCCGATCACCGTGCACGGCGACGGCAGCCAGACCCGCTCGATCTGCTACGTCAGCGACCTGGTCGCCGGCATCCTCGGCCTGCTCGACTCCGGCCACCCCGGCCCGGTGAACCTGGGCACCACCGACGAGATGTCGATGGCCGAGCTGGCCACGATGGTCGTGAAGCTCACCGGATCGTCGTCGACGATCGTCCACACGGAGCGTCCACCGGACGACCCGGAGGTGCGGCGCCCCGATCTCACCCGTGCGCAGGAATTGCTCGGTTACTCCCCGTCTGTCAGCTCGGAGGATGGGCTTCGTCGCACTATTGAGTATTTCGCGGGCCAATTACGTATCACCCCACGCGGCTGACTCTCTTATCGCTGCCAGCACCGCTGTGACCTGGTAACTCGCGGGACGCGGCGGTTGAGCAATGACTGTGCGTGTCGGGGAAGCCACCCCGTGTCGTTTGCTGCACCGTGGTTACCCTTGACTTCGTACCCGCGTCGGCCATCGGCACCGGAGCCTCCGGCGGCCATCGACCGAGGAGTGACCAGTGCCCACGACTACCACCAGGCCGCCCGCACAGTCGGGAGGCAACGTGTACACCCGACGCAAGGTGCGTCCCCGCTGGGGCCGCATCGCGCTGGTCGTGGTCGCGTTCCTCGCGCTGATCGGCCTCCTCGTCGCCGGGTACGGCGTGTACTACGTCAACGCGCTCGACGACAAGGTGAAGCGCACCGACCCGTTCTCCGCGATCACCGGCGACCGTCCGGCGAAGGTCGTCGACGGCGCCCTGAACATCCTCGTGCTGGGCTCCGACTCGCGTGACGGCGCCGCGTTCAACCCGAAGGACCGCAGCAGCACCACCGCCACGGTCAAGGGCGAGCGCGCCGACACGATCATGCTCATGCACGTCCCGGCGAACCAGAAGAAGGCGTTCGTCATCTCGATCCCGCGTGACACGTACGTGTTCGTGCCCGAGCACAAGGGCTACGGCGGTTACAAGGCGAAGATCAACGCTGCGTACGCGTGGGGCGGCGAGATGCTCACGGTGCGGGCCGTCGAGGGCTTCACCGGCGTGAAGATCGACCACGTCGCCAAGGTCGACTTCAACGGCTTCCAGCGCATGACCGACGCGCTCGGCGGCGTCACGGTCCAGGTCGACAAGACCGTGTTCGACCCGCGGTCCAAGCGCACGTTCAAGGCCGGGGCCAACGAGCTGGACGGCGCGGCCGCGCTCGACTACGTCCGCCAGCGGTACAACCTGCCGCGCGGCGACTTCGACCGCGTGCAGCGCCAGCAGATCTTCATGCGCGCCCTGATGCAGAAGGCCACCGACGGCGGCACGCTCACCAACCCGGCGAAGCTGAAGTCGTTCCTCGACGCGTCCGCCGACTCCGTCACGGTCGACAAGGACTTCTCGCTCAAGGACATGGCGCTGCAGTTCCGCAAGCTGCGCCCGGCCGACCTGTCCTTCATCACGACGCCCAACCGCGGCAGCGAGAACGTCAACGGGCAGAGCGTGGTCGTCGCCGACAAGGAGAAGGCGTCGGCGCTCTTCGACGCTGTCACCAACGACAAGGTGGAGGAGTGGCTGGCGGCGAACCCGCCGAACAACCCGACCACCGGGCGCTGAGCGACAGGGATGGCCGCAGCCGGCCAGGGCGTATCAACGGATGCTCTACCTGTGGAACTGGCCTTAAATCTTGCTACGAGGCTGCCGCCGCACTCGCCCGGATGGTTAGAGTTGCCTCCGTTCTTCGTCCAGACGCCACGCCGAGGTGTGAGTAGTAGTGGGTAGGCACCGCAACGGCACCGACAGAGCAAGAAGAATTCCCGACGTACACGCCGCAGAAGGTCGAGCTGAAGCACCGGCGCGCGCCGCGTGCTCCGCTGTGGGCACGGTTGTGCGTGGCGTCGGGGCTGATCGTCGTGCTCCTGTCGGCCGCGCTCTTCGTCGGCCGGCTGCTGATCTAGGCGCGACCAGCGACCAGCGACCGCAGGCTCAGGTCTGCGGCGGCGGAGCCAGACCGGCATCATTGGCGGCATGATGCCGTACGAAGTCCCGACCGTGACCGTCGACGAAGTCCCCGAGGGCGCGTTCCTCCTCGATGTACGTGAGCACGACGAGTGGGCGGCCGGTCACGCCCCGCAGGCCCGGCACCTACCCATGCAAGACGTGCCGGCGCGACTCGGCGAAATCCCTACGGAGGGTAACGTCGTGGTGGCCTGCCGGATAGGCGCTCGCTCGGCTCAGGTGACGGCATATCTCCTGTCCAAGGGGTGGGACAACGTAGTCAATCTCGATGGCGGCATGCTGCGCCTGGCACGCAGCAGGACAGCCGCTTGTCACCAGTGAAAACGGACAGGAAGCGTTCGTTCTCTAGGTCTCTACCTGCGCAGATCGGGTATCAGAGGGTAACTCGGTCAGATCGCTCCGCAGTTTGTACGAAGGCTTGCCAAAGCGCGCCCAGTCTCCACTACCCTCGCCAACGACGAGGCGAACTGGTGGCGGGTCCGGCGTGCCAAGGGGTCTCGTGGCGGCTTGCGCTGGCGCCGGTGGCTACGGAGAGTTATCTCCTGGTCTGATCGGCCTGCAGCCGTTGGCGGCGCTCGTCGTCGGCCTGTGCCCGTTCCGGCGGGGTGAGTGGGACACGGCCGACGTCGCGCCGCCCCGCCGACACCGGCTGTTCTTCCTGGTCAGTTACCGTGGGCCCGTGCGCCCCGATGGACCTCTCGTCGTTGCCCACCGCGGCTCATCAGCTCAGGTCGCCGAGCACACGTTGCTCGCGTACGAGCAGGCGATCCAGGACGGTTCCGACGCCCTCGAATGTGATGTGCGGTTGACGCGCGACGGTCACCTTGTCTGCGTGCACGACCGGCGGCTCGATCGCACGTCGAACGGCCGCGGCCTGGTGAGCGAGCGGGCTCTCTCCGATCTCCACTCTCTCGACTTCGGCTCGTGGAAGGACGAATTGCCGGATTCTGCCGACCACTTCGTGGTGGAGCGCGAGGAGTACTTCGACCCCGACGTGCACGCGGCCCGGCGCCGGGTGCTCACGTTCGAGCATCTGCTGGAACTCGTCGTCGACTGTGGCCGTCCGGTCGGGCTCCTGGTCGAGACCAAGCACCCCACCCGCTACTCCGGACTGGTCGAGCAGAAGCTGGTCGCCGCGCTGCGCCGCTACGGCCTCGCCGAGCCCGCGGATCCCACCGAGTCGACCATCACGATGATGTCGTTCTCCCAGCTCGCGGTGCGGCGGGTCCGGAACCTGGCGCCGAAGCTGCCGACGGTGTTGCTGTTCGAGAACATGAACGTGCTGTACCGCGACGGCTCGTTGCCGTTCGGCGCCTCGATCTCTGGCCCTGGGCGTGCATCTCCTGCGAGCGAACCCCGGATACGTGCAGCGGGTGCACGCCGCCGGCAACCGTGTCTACGTCTGGACCGTCGACGATCCGGCCGACGTCGAGCACGTCCTCGAACTCGGCGTCGACGCGATCATCACGAACCGTCCGGCGCAGGTACTGGCTCGGCTGGGTCGTACGGCTTCCGCGTGACGCCCCGGGTCACGGTGCGCAAGACTGCACGCGTGCCCGCCGACGACTTCGATCCGGTCGAGGCGTTCGACGTCCTCGTCGAACTCGCCGACGACATCGGACGCGGCTCGTCCCCCCGCCAGCTACTGAACCGGACGCTGACGATCGCCCAGCGATTCACCGGCGCCGACGCGGCCTGCTACGTCGCCGTCGAGGCCGGCGCTGCCCGGGTGGTCGGCACGACTCCCGAAGTGTCCTGGTTGGACGGTCGATCGTTCCTGTTCGACGGGTCGGCACTCGCCACCCTGCTGGCCAGCGACGACCGGTCCCGGATGTTCGCGCAGGCGGACACCGCGCCGAACCTGCAGTGGGACCTCACCGATCACGGCGTCCACCGGCTGGCGATGGCGCGGTCGGCGGGCGCCGGCGCCATCGCCGTCTTTTTCACCGACCCCGACGCCACCATGAGCAGGGCCGCGCGGGCGATGCTGGAGTACCTCGCCGCGAGCATGTACCCGCAGGCGGACGTCGTCCCGGAACCGGAGGAGGACAACCGCGACCTCTTCCTCGCGACGACCAGCCACGAGCTGCGTACACCGCTCACCGTCGTCAAGGGGTACGCCGACACGCTCGCGAACCGCTGGTCCGACCTCGACGAGGAATCCCGGCTCACCGCAGTCCGCGCGATCCGGGACCGCACGGGCCAGCTCGCCGGCCTTGTCGATCGGCTGCTGCTGGCCAGTCGATCGCCCTCGGGGACCGCCGAACTGGAGCGGGTGCCGTTCGACCTGCGATCCGCGCTGGCGGCGGCCGTGACGATGGCGCCGGAACCACGGCCGATCCTCGCGATACCCGACGATCTCCCGCCGGCCCTCGGCGACCGCGACAGCATCCCGACGATCCTCGGCGAACTGCTCGCCAACGCCGGCAAGTACTCCCCGGTCGGCAGCGAGATACGGATCACGGCCGGCGCCGACGCCTCGTCGGTGTACTTCCAGGTCGCGGACCGCGGCATCGGCGTCGCCCCGGAACATGTCGACGCCGTCTTCGACCGTTTCTGGCAGGCCGACCGCGGCGACCAGCGCCGGTACGGCGGGGTCGGGCTCGGGCTCTACATCATCCGTCGCCTGCTCGACCGGCAGGGCGGTTGGGTGACGCTGCGCGCCAGGCCAGGGGGCGGAACCGTCGTCGAGGTCCGCCTGCCGCGGTTGCCGGAGCGGTCCGCCGGGCCGCAGCCAACAGGCCCGACCGAATACGCTCGGGCCGGTACGCCTGAATCTGGTCAAGGAGATACCGCGTGAGTAAGCGCAGCGAGCGAACCGATCGAGCACAGTGTGCCGCGAACGCGGCCGCCGAGCGCAGCGAGGTGATCTCGTGAGTAAGCGCAGCGAGCGCGCTCGTAGGGAGCGTCCGCAGAAGGTCCGTGACGTGTTCGTCGGGCGCCCGTTCGAGGGGCTTGCGGATGAGACCGAGTGGGTGGCTCTGCGCGAGTTGGTGCCGTCGGCCACCGCGCCGCTCAAGCTGGCCGACCCGGCGCACGCCGACCGTGAGGTGATCCTCGCGACGGTGCTGCCGATGGCCTGGCCCGGCCTGGTCAAGGACGACGGCAGGATCATGCTCGGCGTCCAGTCCGAGGCGCGGTCCGGTGACCTGAGCCGCGATCTAGCCGCCGTGCTGGAGCAGGCGCTGGAGACCGACCCGGGATCGTTCGTCGCGCCGTCCGGGCTGCCCGGTCCGGGCCCCCGCCTGCAGGATCTCCTCGCGAACGGCGGCGCGCTCACCGCGACCCTGCACGACACGTTCGGCTTCTGGCTCGACGGCAACGAGCCCGACGACCCGGAGGTGGCTGCGAGCCTGGAGCGTGCCAACGGCTCGATCCTGCCGACCGCACGGTTGGCCGCGGCTCAGTCCGCGTTCTGGTGCCGGGTCACCGGGCGGTCGCACGTCCGCTGGGTGCTGCCCGACGACGAGGACACCGCGCTCAACGCACTCGCCAAGCTGCATGCCGCCGGCGAACTGACCCTCGGCGAGGGCACAAAGTACGCCGGTGCGTTCCGTGCCCACGGCCTGCTCGCGCCCGTCTGGGACCTGCCCCGCGACGCCGAGCCCGCCGCCTGGGAGGACGCTGTCGCCGACATGTCGAAGCGGTACTCCGAGGCCGTCGCCGACAGCAGCCCGCTCACGACGGAGCAGCGCCGCTCGCGCGACGGCCTGCGAGGCCGGCAGCTGACCCTGCGCTGATCCCCTGCAGCGGTTCATTTGCGACATCCCAGGTCGCAAATGAACCGCACGAGGTCAGAGCGGGTCGCGCTGGATCGGGCACGACATGCACCGCGGCCCGCCCCGGCCGCTGCCCAGCTCGCTGCCCGCGATCCGGACCACTTCGATGCCCGCCTCTTCCAGCCGCGCATTCGTCTCGATGTTCCGCACGTACGCGACGGCGAGCCGTGGCGCGATGCACAGCGTGTTGTTGCCGTCGTCCCACTGCTCGCGCTCGGCGGTGATCGGGTCGAGGCCGGTGTCGATGAGGCGCAGCTGGTCGATCTGCATCGCCGCGGCCGCGGCGGCCAGGAAAGGAGCCGGCGCGCCAACCCGGGGCTCACCTTCGTCGCCGGCGGTCACCGTGTACGCCACCAGCTCGTCGGCGATGTTCGGGTACATCACGACGGCGTCGACGTCGACCATGGTGCAGACCGTGTCGAGGTGCATCGTGGCCCGCTCCTGCGCGATCGGCACCACGAGCACGGTGTGCGCCAGGTTGCGCTCGAACACGCGGTGCGCGAGGCGCTCGGCGCCGGCCGGCGTGGTGCGTTCACCCACACCGACGGCCAGGACGCCGGGCGCGAGCAGCAGCACGTCACCACCCTCAAGGTGCTCGAGCCCCGGCTCGTACAGACGCGGGGTACCGGCGAACCGCGGGTGATGCGTGTAGATCGCCTTGGTCAGGTTCGTCTCACGCTTGCGCGCCGGCATCGTCAGGCTGGTCACCGCCACCTGGTCGCGTACCCAGAAGCTGGAGTCGCGCGTGAACAGCAGGTTCGGCAGCGGATCGATGATGAAGTCGTACCGGTCCATGAGGGTGTAGGTCAGACCGCTGCCGGTACGCAGCTCCTCGTGCGCCAGGCCGGCGGTGAGAACCGTCGCCAGATCGTCGGGACCCAGGTCACTCAGGTACTCCTCGACCCTGCGGCGGAGCGAGTCGCCGAGACGCACGTCAGAGAGGACGGCGTCGCTGGTCTCCTTGCGCGCCGCCGGTACGGCGAGGGTCTCGGTCAGCAGATCGACCAGGTACAGCACCTCGACGCCGCGACTGCGCAGAGCCTCGGCGAACGCGTCGTGTTCCTCCTGCGCGCGGCCGACCCACGGGATGCCGTCGAACAGGAGAGAGTCGTTGTTGCGGGGCGTGAGTCGGCGCAGCTCCGGACCGGGACGGTGCAGCAGTACGGTCCGTAGGTACCCGACCTCGCTGTCGGCGTAATGGCTCGTCACGGACGGGGAGCCTAGTCGTCCGAGGGCACATCCGTCCCCAGCCGGTTTGCGGCTGTTTCGGGGTGCCGGTGGCGTGTGCTGCGCCACAATCCGTGACTGTCTGTGGGTCTCTGGACGGCGCGTGGTGCAGGTGTTGCGCCGCCACCAGGGCTCTGACCAGCCGATTTGACGTTGCGTAGGGCCCGGCCTAATGTTCTCCACGTCGCCGAGCGGGACCGGCAAGCCGGGCCGAAGCGACAACCCACCCGGTATCTATACGGCGGAAACGCCGGGGGTACAGTGTGGCCGGGCAGTGCGAGTTAAGCCAAAGCGCTTGACCCGCGAAACTGACCGAGATAGACTGGCGAGGTTGCCCCGAACGAGGCTTTAGCGGGCCGAGTACGGTGCGCGTGTGTTCTTTGAGAACTCAACAGCGTGTTCAAAAGTTAGTGCCATGTTTGTAATGTCCCGTGGCCTAGGCTCTTTGGGGTTTAGGTCGGGATTCCTTTGGTGAATATCGACCCTTTTTGTGGGGTTGGTTTTTGCCAGGATTTTCTCTAGTCGACTTTCCGCCTTTTTGTTGGGTGGTTGGTTATAGACATTAATGGAGAGTTTGATCCTGGCTCAGGACGAACGCTGGCGGCGTGCTTAACACATGCAAGTCGAACGGT
>CAVUDJ010000012.1:0-75000 GCA_963740215.1 uncultured Actinomycetota bacterium | reverse complement strand
CCGTGACGGCGTGCCTTTTGAAGAATGAGCCTGCGAGTTTGCGGTACGTGGCGAGGTTAACCCGTGTGGGGTAGCCGTAGCGAAAGCGAGTCTGAATAGGGCGTTTAGTCGCGTGCTCAAGACCCGAAGCGAAGTGATCTACCCATGGCCAGGGTGAAGCGACGGTAAGACGTCGTGGAGGCCCGAACCCACCAGGGTTGAAAACCTGGGGGATGAGCTGTGGGTAGGGGTGAAAGGCCAATCAAACTTCGTGATAGCTGGTTCTCCCCGAAATGCATTTAGGTGCAGCGTCGCGTGTTTCTTGCCGGAGGTAGAGCACTGGATGGTCTAGGGGGCCCACAAGCTTACCGAAATCAGCCAAACTCCGAATGCCGGTAAGTGAGAGCGCGGCAGTGAGACTGCGGGGGATAAGCTCCGTAGTCGAGAGGGAAACAGCCCAGATCCTCAGCTAAGGCCCCTAAGCGTGTGCTAAGTGGGAAAGGATGTGGAGTCGCATAGACAACCAGGAGGTTGGCTTAGAAGCAGCCACCCTTTAAAGAGTGCGTAATAGCTCACTGGTCAAGTGATTCCGCGCCGACAATGTAGCGGGGCTCAAGCACACCGCCGAAGCTAGGGCATTCACACAATGACTCGGCATCGCCTTTCGGGGTGGTGTCCAGGTGTGTGGATGGGTAGGGGAGCGTCGTGCGGCGGGGGAAGCGGCCGAGTGATCGAGCCGTGGACGCCGCACGAGTGAGAATGCAGGCATGAGTAGCGAAAGACGGGTGAGAAACCCGTCCGCCGAATGACCAAGGGTTCCTGGGCCAGGCTAATCCGCCCAGGGTAAGTCGGGACCTAAGGCGAGGCCGACAGGCGTAGTCGATGGACAACGGGTTGATATTCCCGTACCCGCGAAAGAACGCCCATGGCGAACCCGGTTTGTGCTAACCATCCGAATCTCTCGTTATCTTGCCCTTCGGGGTGGGAGGCGGGGGGCTAGCGTGGGACCCCGGCCGGTAGTAGTCAAGCGATGGGGTGACGCAGGAAGGTAGTCCAACCCAGTGATTGGTAGTGCTGGGCCAAGGGTGTAGGGCGAGACGTAGGCAAATCCGCGTCTCTTGTGCCTGAGACCTGATGGGGAGCCGATTTAGGTGAAGTGGGTGATCCTATGCTGCCGAGAAAAGCCTCTAGCGAGTTCTTAGCGGCCCGTACCCCAAACCGACACAGGTGGTCAGGTAGAGAATACCGAGGCGATCGAGCGAACTATGGTTAAGGAACTCGGCAAAATACCCCCGTAACTTCGGGAGAAGGGGGGCCTGAGACGTGAAGGCACTTGCTGCCGGAGCGTTGTATGGCCGCAGAGACCAGGGGGAAGCGACTGTTTACTAAAAACACAGGTCCGTGCGAAGTCGCAAGACGATGTATACGGACTGACGCCTGCCCGGTGCTGGAACGTTAAGGGGACCGGTTAGTCCTTCGGGGCGAAGCTGAGAACTTAAGCGCCAGTAAACGGCGGTGGTAACTATAACCATCCTAAGGTAGCGAAATTCCTTGTCGGGTAAGTTCCGACCTGCACGAATGGCGTAACGACTTCCCTACTGTCTCAACCATAGGCTCGGCGAAATTGCACTACGAGTAAAGATGCTCGTTACGCGCGGCAGGACGGAAAGACCCCGGGACCTTTACTATAGCTTGATATTGGTGTTCGGTTCGGCTTGTGTAGGATAGGTGGGAGGCTGTGAAGCGGGCACGCCAGTGTTCGTGGAGCCAACGTTGAAATACCACTCTGGTCGTACTGGATGTCTAACCTCGGACCGTGATCCGGTTCAGGGACAGTGTCTGGTGGGTAGTTTAACTGGGGCGGTTGCCTCCTAAAATGTAACGGAGGCGCCCAAAGGTTCCCTCAGCCTGGTTGGCAATCAGGTGGTGAGTGCAAGTGCACAAGGGAGCTTGACTGTGAGACTGACAGGTCGAGCAGGAGCGAAAGCTGGGACTAGTGATCCGGCACTGGCTTGTGGAAGCGGTGTCGCTCAACGGATAAAAGGTACCCCGGGGATAACAGGCTGATCTTCCCCAAGAGTCCATATCGACGGGATGGTTTGGCACCTCGATGTCGGCTCGTCGCATCCTGGGGCTGGAGTAGGTCCCAAGGGTTGGGCTGTTCGCCCATTAAAGCGGTACGCGAGCTGGGTTTAGAACGTCGTGAGACAGTTCGGTCCCTATCCGCCGTGCGCGCAGGAGACTTGAGAAGGGCTGTCCCTAGTACGAGAGGACCGGGACGGACGAACCTCTGGTGTGCCAGTTGTTCCGCCAGGAGCACCGCTGGTTGGCTACGTTCGGAAGGGATAACCGCTGAAAGCATCTAAGCGGGAAGCCTGCTTCAAGATGAGGTCTCCCACAGGGTTGACCTGGTAAGGCCCCCGGCTAGACCACCGGGTTGATAGGCCGGAAGTGGAAGCGTGGAAACACGTGGAGCTGACCGGTACTAATAGGCCGAGGACTTGACCACAAACATGCTACGCGTCCACTGTGTGGTTCTGAAACCACAACCGAACCCACCCCCCTGCAACATCGCAGGGGCGGTTCGCGTGTTGTGTTTCATAGCGTTACGGCGGTCATAGCGAAAGGGAAACGCCCGGTCCCATTCCGAACCCGGAAGCTAAGCCTTTCAGCGCCGATGGTACTGCACTGGAGACGGTGTGGGAGAGTAGGACGCCGCCGGACTTAACCTGGAAAAGAGCCACCCCGCGAGGGGTGGCTCTTTTTCGTGCCCGCTACTTCGGCGGCTCCGGAATCAGCTTGCCCGGGTTAAGCACGCCGGTCGGGTCCAGTACCGATTTCACCGCACGAAGAACCTCGATACCGAGCGCGCCGACCTCGTCCTCCAGCCACGGGCGGTGATCGGTGCCCACTGCGTGATGGTGCGTGATCGTGGCGCCGGCGGACGCGATCACATCGCTGACCCGCTCTTTCGCGCGCTGCCACTGGCCGTCCGGATCCTCGTCGTCCCGGCTGGCCAGTGCGGTGAAGTACAGCGAGGCGCCAGTCGGGTACAGGTGCGAGATGTGCGTCATCACCAGCGGGCGGGCACCGTCACGAGTCAGTTCCGATCGGAGCGCCGACCGGATCGTGTCGTAGAGGCCGAGTAGATCCGTCCACGAAGTCGCGGTCTCCAGCGTCTCCACCAGCGCGCCGTGGTCGAGCAGTTCGTCGCGCAGGTACGGACCGTCGTAGCGATGGCGGCGCCACGCTTCGCCGACGGCGGCGCCCAGCCGGATGCCCCCCGCCGCGCGGAGCAGCGCCGTCGCCGCGGATCGGCGGTCGCGGACGACCATGTGCGGCCCTTCCCAGCCGGCAATCAGGAGGCAGCTCCCGCGGTGACCCCGGGCGGCGAGCATGCCCTTGAGCAGGCGAGTCTTGTTGCCGCCGGAGAGCGCCAGGTTGGCGCGCGTCTCGTCAGCGTCGGACAGGCGTGCGATGTCCGGTGCGAGTCCGGCCTGGGCGAGGCGCCGTAGTGCGGTCATCCCCTCGGCGAACGTGCGGAACGACCACCCCTCGTCGTGCACCATCTCGGGCAGCCGCCGTACCCGGAGGGTCAGCTCGGTGATCACCCCGAACACGCCCTCCGAACCCAGGACCAGCGCCTTGAGGTCCGGCCCGGCGGCGGAGGCCGGCCCGCGCCCGACCGTCATGCTGCCGCGCGGCGTGGCCAGCTGCAGCGCGACGACGAGGTCATCGAACCGGCCGTACCCGCTCGACGCCTGCCCCGATGAGCGCGTCGCCGCGTAGCCACCGAGGCTGGCGTGCTCCCAGCTCTGCGGAAAGTGGCCGAGAGTGAGCCCGTGCGCGGCGAGTTTCCGTTCGAGCTCGGGTCCGCGGATGCCGGGGCCGACCGTGACCGTGAGCGACTCGGCGTCGACGTGGACCGGATCGACCAGGCGCCGCAGGTCAAGGCTGATCACTGCTGCATGCTCGCCGGCGAGCGGCGCGAGGCCGCCGACCACGCTGGTGCCACCGCCGAACGGCACCACGGCGACACTCCGCTCGGCGCAGATACGCAGCACGGCTAGTACGGCGGCGTGATCTGCGGGAAGAAGGACGGCGTCCGGCACGTCGGCCAGGCCGCGGCGGCGGCGGGCGAGGTCGAGGTAGCTCTTGCCGCCCGCGTGCTGGAGCAGCGTGTCGCGGTCGTCCCGGAAGTGCGCCTCGCCGACGACTTCGACCAGCGACGATCGCACCGACTCGTCGATGTGCGACTCCGGAAGCGTGAGGTTGGTCATCGGCGTGGCCGGCGTCCGGCGGTCCGGGAGGCCGATCTCCTTCGCGAGCCAGCGGCGCGCGTGCGGCGGGAGGCTGGCTCGCCGGCCGGGGTCGCCCCAGCCGGCGGGATCCATGTCGCGTGGCGGTATCGCTCCGGACGTGATGGTCATTGTTCCATCCTACTATTACGATGTGACACATGACGTCTATTCGTCACACCAGCGACGCCGTGCTTGACGCGGTGCGCGCATGCGTCCTTGCGGTGGGAGTCCGCCGCACCACACTGACAGACGTCGCGCGACGGGCGGGCGTGAGCCGCATGACGCTCTACCGCCGGTACCCGGACGTCGACGCGTTAGTCAGGGATCTCATGACACGTGAATTCGGCGCCCTGCTGCAACAGGCGAGGGAGCGTGCCGGCGGCGGCCGAGCCAGGGAGCGTGTCACCTCCGGCGCCGTGGCCGCGGTGGCCGCCGTCCGGGGTAACGCGCTGTTCCGGCGGGTCGTCGACGTGGATCCGGAGCTGTTGCTCCCCTACGTCACCGACCGGCTCGGCGGTACCCAGTGGATGACGATCGAATACCTCATGGACGGGATCCGCGCTGGTCAGGAGGACGGAACGATACGCACCGGCGATGTGCGGGCGATCGCTCACGGTGCTCTGCTGCTGATACAGCCGTTCGTCTACTCGACGAGGCTGGTCGCCGACGTGCTGGACGACGACGATCTCGACGCCGAGCTGGCGCGGATCCTCGACCGGTACCTTGCGCCATGACCAACACCTCGCTCAACGCCGTCCGCCGTGCCGCCGAGCTCGACGCGCTCCCGGACGAGCTGCTGGATGTTCTGGTCATCGGTGGCGGCATCGTCGGCGCCGGTGTCGCGCTCGACGCCGCCAGCCGCGGCCTCTCGGTCGCACTGGTCGAGCGCGGCGACCTGGCACAGGGCACGAGCCGGTGGAGTTCGAAGCTGATCCACGGTGGACTGCGGTACCTGGCCAGCGGCGATGTCCGAGTCGCATACGAGAGCGCTGTGGAGCGGGACGTGCTGATGCAGCGGACGGCACCACATCTGGTGCGGGCGCTGCCGTCGGTGCTCCCGATCAGCGCCGAGACGTCTCCGGCCCGGGCGGCGCAACTCGTGGCAGGCCTGCGCGCCGGCGATGCTCTGCGCGCGGCGGTCGGTACACCTGCCAGCCTGCTGCCCCGCCCGCGGCGGATCTCTGCCGGCGACGTGGCGCGCTGGGTTCCGGGCGTCGAGAGCCGCCGTCTCAGGGGTGGACTTCTGGCCTGGGACGGGCAGGTCGTGGACGATGCACGCCTGGTCGTGGCCGTCGCACGAACCGCCGCCGGGCTCGGTGCGCGGATCATCACGCGATGCGAGGCGGTGCGGATCACCGGTGATGGCGCCCGCCTCCGCGACCAGCTCACCGGCGCCGAGTGCGATGTCCGGGCGCGCGCGGTGGTCAACGCCACGGGCGTGTGGGCCGATCGGCTCGCGACGGGCATCACGCTGCGTCCCAGCCGTGGCACGCATCTCGTGGTGCGCGCAGACCGGTTGGGTGGGCCGGCGGCCGGGCTGACCGTTGGCGTCCCAGGATCCCGCAACAGGTTCGTCTTTGCTCTGCCCGCAGGCGACGGCCGCGTCTACCTCGGCATCACGGACGAGCCGGTGGACGGCGTGCCTGACGGCGACCCGGTTCCGGCTGCGACGGAGGTGGAGCAGCTAATGCGCGCGTTCGACGACGTGCTCAGGGCTCCGTTGCAGGCCAGCGATGTGATCGGCCGGTTCGCCGGGCTGCGCCCGCTGCTTGCGGCCGGCGACGGGGCCACGGCCGACCTCTCACGGCGGCATGCGGTGCACCGCGGCGAGGACGGCGTGATCACCGTGGTCGGTGGCAAGTTCACGACGTACCGGCGGATGGCGCAGGACGCCGTCGACGCCACGGGCCTCGCAGCCGGGCGGTGCGTGACGGCGCGCCTGCCGCTGGTCGGCGCGGCCAGCCGGCGGCGGTTGGGTCAGCTCCAGGCACCAACCAGGTTGGTCGCCCGGTACGGCACCGAGGCGGCGCGGGTGCTGGCCGAGTCGGCGGACTATGCTCCGGTCGCGGCAAACACCGAGGTCACCGTCGCGGAGTTGAGGTTCGCGGTGCGGCACGAGGGCGCACTCGATGTCGGCGACCTGCTCGACCGGCGTACCCGGCTCGGGCTGGTGCCGGACGACCGTGCGGCTGCGGTGCCTGCCGCTGAGCAGGCGCTGGAAGACACGGTTCGCCCGCAAACCGTTGCACGAGGGCGATAACCTCCCTTCGTGTAGATCCGGGGAGCGCGACCGGCAGTCCGTGGAGAGCGACGGGGAGGGCTATGGCTCACATCGAGCTGTCGCTCGCTCCGGCCGATGCCGCACCCGACGCACTCCACCCGGCGTTGCAGGTCGTCGGCGCTGTCAACCACGTCGACTCGTGGCTGGAAGCGGTGAGCGAGGCGGAGGAACCGTGCCTGCTGCTCGACGCCGGCGGCATCATGGTCGGCGCCTCGCGCCCCTGCGTCGCCGTGCTCGGCGCCGGCTCGGCGGAGGACCTGCTCGGCCGGGGTCTCCTTGAGGACGTCATCGACCTCGTCGATTTCACCGCCGCGCAGGAACGGTTGCAGGAAGCGCAGCTCGAACGGCTGCCGCCACTTCTCGCGCTCACGTCGGGTGCGCTCGCACGCGGTCTGCTGCGGATCCGTGCCGGCGAGACGGTGCGCACGCTCGATGCGGTGTCGACCCCGCTGCGCACGCACGGCCAACTGGTCGGCTCGCTGACGTTCTTCCACCGGATCTGAGCGTCCTACGGCGGCACCGCTTGGTCCAACGTCGGCATGCCGACGTTGAGCGCGCGCCAAGCGTTATCCCATGCCGACGTTGGCCCGACGCGGGCGGTCGGCGGCGCGGCTTCGTCAGGTCGCCCGGAATGGCGACGGCGCCACGGTCCGAGGACCGTGGCGCCGCCTGAGTCAGAGCCTCAGAACTGGAGGCTCCACTTGTCGATGAAGCCGGTGTCTGCGGCGTAGGCGTCGCGGACTCGGAGGCTCCAGGTGCCGGTGGCGGCTTCGGAAGAGGCGTTCACCGTGTAGGTGGTGATGACGTTGTCGGCGGAGTCGCTGCTGGAGGAGTTCTTGACCCGGTAGGCCGTTCCGTCCGGTGCGACGAGGTCGATGACGAGGTCACCGCGGTAGCTGTGCTTGATGTCGACGCCGACCTTCAGCGTCGTCGGGGCGTTGCCGGCTCGGGTGACCGGGATGGTGCTGGTGCCGGTGCCGAGGTCGGGGATGTTGACGTTGTTGGCGTTCTCGAAGTACGAGCCGCCGGGCGAGGTGGTCGGCGACGGTGTCGGCGAACCGGTCGGCGACGGTGAGGTCGTCGGGCCAGTGAGCTCCCACAGTCCGTAGGAGATCGCGTCGCTGTTGCGGTCGAGCGCCGTGTCGTTGATGTTGCTCGAGTTGTCGCAGGCCGCGTGGTAGCAGCGGTCGAACGCGACACCGGCGGTGCCGCCCCACTTCTGCACCTGCGCGGCGGTCTTCGTGCGGCTGGCGCCGGTGAAGATGCCGCCGACCTTGACGCCCGCGCTCTTGAACGGCGCGTGGTCGGAGCGGCCGTCACCCTCGGTCTCCGGCTCGCTGGCCACGCCGATGCTCTGCAGGTAGTTGACGAACAGCGCCTGCAGGGTGGGGTCGTCGTCGTAGACGAAGTAGCCAGGGTTCGGCGAGCCGATCATGTCGAAGTTCAGGTACGCCGTGATCTTCGCCCGCTCGGCGGCGGGCAGGTTGTTCACGTAGAAGCGGGATCCGACGAGACCGAGCTCCTCGGCGCCCCACCAGGAGAACCGGATGGTCTTGCCTGGGTTCGGCCTGGCCTGCTTGTACGCGAGCGCGATTGCGAGCTGGGCGGCGCTGCCCGAGCCGTTGTCGTTGATGCCAGGACCCGCGCTGACGCTGTCGAGGTGCGATCCGACCTGGACGACCTGGTTCGGGTTCTGGCCGGGCAGTTCAGCGAGGACGTTCCAGCTGGTGCCGCTGGTGCTGGTGAACGGCTGAACGGTGACGGTGTAGCCGGCGTTCTGCAGCGTGGTCTGCACGTACGTGACCGACGCCTGGTAGCCGGGCCGGCCGGTGTAGCGGTTGCCGCCGTTGTTGGTGGCGATGGTCTGGAGCTGGTTCAGATGTGACCTGACGGCGGCGATCGTGATGTCGGGCGCACCGTTGGGCAGGTCGGCGAGATTGGCGGCGGCGTTCTGCGCGCCGGCCATCGGTGCGGTGAGTGCCGCGGCCAGCGCGACGACGCCGACGGTGCTGGTCGCCGCAAGGCCTAAGAGTCGCTTGCGCATGTGTTCCTCCAGGTTGGCAGCGGGCCGTGGCCCCCGGGTAGTCCAGGAGCCACGGCCGGCTGGTTGACGCGTAAGGCCTGTCAGCGGGTCAGAACTGGAGGCTCCACTTGTCGATGAAGCCGGTGTCTGCGGCGTAGGCGTCGCGGACTCGGAGGCTCCAGGTGCCGGTGGCGGCTTCGGAGGAGGCGTTCACCGTGTAGGTGGTGATGACGTTGTCGGCGGAGTCGCTGCTGGAGGAGTTCTTGACCCGGTAGGCCGTTCCGTCCGGTGCGACGAGGTCGATGACGAGGTCACCGCGGTAGCTGTGCTTGATGTCGACGCCGACCTTCAGCGTCGTCGGGGCGTTGCCGGCTCGGGTGACCGGGATGGTGCTGGTGCCGGTGCCGAGGTCGGGGATGTTGACGTTGTTGGCGTTCTCGAAGTACGAGCCGCCCGGGGATGTGGTCGGCGACGGCGTCGGCGAACCGGTCGGCGACGGCGAACCGGTCGGCGTCGGCGACGGCGAACCGGTGCACGGAGTGTCGCCGGCGCTGACCCGCACTCCGGACCAGGCCGCCTGGACGGCCTTGTACTCGGTGGAGCAGTTGCCGTACAGGAACGTCGCCGCGGCGAGCGTGTCCGTACGCGCCTTCGAGTACGACTCGGTGCTGGTGAAGCTCACGTCCAGCGCCCGGTACCAGATCTTCGCGGCCTTGTCCCGCCCGATGCCCGTCACCGTGCTGTTGTCGCAGGTGGGGCTGGTGCCGTACGGGGTGCTACCGCTGCCCTCGGAGAGCAGGAAGAAGAAGTGGTTGCCAGGTCCAGAGGAGTAGTGCGGGTCCCCGTTGGGCCACGGCGACGACCAGCAGTCGAACGAACGACCGTCCTTGGACGGGTGGTACATGTACCGCAGCGGCGTGCCGTTGCCGTTGATGTTGATCTTCTCGCCGACGTCGTAGTCGCCCGGGTCACCGGAGACGTTCGCGTAGAACTCGACCATGTTGCCGAAGATGTCGCTGGTCGCCTCGTTGAGGCCACCCGCGTCACCGGAGTAGGCAAGGCCGGACAGCGCCTCCGTGACACCGTGGGACATCTCGTGGCCGGCGACGTCGAGCGAGACCAGTGGGCGCTGGTTGCCCGGCCGTCGCCGTAGGTCATCTGGTTGCCGTCCCAGAAGGCGTTGACGTAGGCGTTGCCGTAGTGGACCCGCGAGGGCACACCCTGGCCGTTGCCGAAGATGCCATTACGGCCGTGGATGTTCTTGAAGTAGTCGAACGTCTTGGCCGCGCCGAAGTGGGCGTCAACGGCGGCGGACTGGCGGTTGCTCGGCGAGCCGTTGCCCCACGCGTTGTCGGCGTCGGTGATGTTGCTGCAGGTCGACGAGCCGTTGTTCATGTCGCAGGTGCGGCCGTTGCCGTGCGAGGGGTCGGTCAGCGTGTAGCTGCCGCCGGACTGCGTGGTGTCGATGGTCACCGAGCCGGAGTAGACGCTGGCGCCGGTGCCCTCGACGTGCCGGACCTTGTCTGTCTTGTCCAGCACCGCTCCCGTGCTGGCGTCGACGACCACCGTCAGGAGGCTCGGCGTCTGGTCGGCCTTGATGCCGTCGATCTTGGTCTCCCACGCCAGGCGCGGGGTGGCCTCGCTGGCGTCGACGATCAGCTCGGGCGCGCCGATCTTGTCGATCTTGCCGGAGAATGCCTTCTGGGCCGCGGCCTTGGCCTGCGCGACCGTCAGCTTGGGCGAGGTGCCGACGGTGATCGCGGTGGGCTGCGAAACGCTGGCACCGGCGAAAGCGCCGCCGGGGGCGTTGTGGACGACGAAGTCGCCGCCGAGCACCCGGAGACCCTTGTACGTGCGGTTGTAGCGGACGTGCGACGCGCCGTTGGCGTCGATGATCGTGCGGGTCGCCTTGAACTCGTCGCCGGCGGAGGCCCGGATCGCGGCCTGGTTCTGGTCAACAGCCTTCTCGGCACGGGCCAGTGCGGTCGCCGGATCAGGTCTTGGCGTGGACCGCGGTGACTCGGCGTTGGCGGTGGGGGTCACGGCAATGCCCAACCCGACTAACAACACCGCTGCGCCGGTCGAGGCAAGAGTCTTCCTCACCCCGATGCTCCCTTCATGAGGGTATTTACGACGGATGTCGTGAGTAGCAGGTATAACGGGTTAACTAACTGGTGTAAAGACTTGTGTTGAAGTTGGAATGGGGGATAATGGCGTTTCGCCCGAACCCGAAACAGCGTGGTCACAAGGCTGTGATCAGCTGATGGCCGATGGTTTCGAACGAGGGGGTCGTCCCACGTACGCTCGCCGCATGACCGGCCCAGGTACAGAGCGGGACGTGGTGGAAGCAATCGGTGAGCGACTTCTCCGCTTTCGCAAAGAACACGGTCTGACTCAGAAAGATCTGGCGGGCGACCGATACTCCTCGGCATTCGTCTCCATCGTCGAATCCGGGCGGCGCCGTCCGTCCGAGGAGGCCGTGCGGTACTTCGCCGAGCGGCTCGGCATGGATGCCGAGGAGCTGCTCACCGGGCGTCCAGCGCACTTCGGCGTGGAGCTGGAGATGCGGCTGGTGCGTGCGCGGCACGCGGCGTCCACCGACAACCTGACCGCGGCGGAACAGGCGTACGCGTCGGCCCGCACCGACGCAGCCGCGAACGGCTTCGTCCGGCTGGAGGCCAAGGCGTTGGTGGGTCTCGCCCGTTGTGCCGAGCGGGCTGGCGACGTCGAACATGCGATCCGCCTTCTGGACGAGGCGGAGGCGTGCCTCGCCGACGAACCGCTCACCGCTCGCGTGCCTGGCCTCGTTGCCAAGGCGCGGATCAACAGGTTCCGTGGACGCCTCCGCGACGCCGCGTACCTGCTGGAAGGCGCGCTTGAGCGGCTGGAGCGCGACGGGCTGCTCGACCCGGACTCCGTCGTCCAGCTGCAGTACGGTCTCGTCGGCGTCTACATCGACCTCGGCCTGCTCGATCGTGCCGCCGCCGCAGGCACGGCCGCGATGACGCTCGCCGGCAAGGTGGGCGATCCGGAGCACATCGGCCAGATGCACATGCAGGTCGCTCGCACCTACATGCTGCAGGGCCGGTGGGGCGACGCGGAAGAGGCGCTGAACCGCGCCCACACCACCTACACGCAGCTCGACTACCTGGTCGAGACCGGCATGTGCCACTGGGCGCGCGGCTACATCCTGCTCCGCGAAGACCGCCTCAGCGACGCCGAGCGCGAACTCACGACCGCACGCGACCTGATGCGCTCGCTCGACGCCTGGTACTACGCGGGCGCGCTCGCCAGCGAGCTGGCCACCGTCCTCTGGCGACTCGGCCGGCCTGACGAGGCCCTCGCCGCGCTCGACGACGCATGGCGCCTGGAAGATGAGTCCGGTGCGCAACTCGCCGTCGCGGACGCGTACCGGCTGCGCGGGTTGATCGCGAGGGACGCCGACGATCACGACGCCGCCGAGAAGGCGCTCCGGTCGGCCTACGAGAGCTATCTGCAGGCCGAGGCCGGCCCGATCGCGGCCAGCACGGCCCGTTTGCTGGGCGACCTGCTGCGCGAGGCCGGCCGCCTGGACGAAGCCATCGATGTCTACCGCAGCGGTCTCGAAGCCGCCGAGAAGATGGCGCCTTCGTAGGCGGCCCGCGGGCTCCAGGTTAGAACAAGATCTCGATCACGGCGAGTAGGGCAAAGACCGTGAAGATCGCGGCTGCGACGCGTTGGACCCAGTGCACGGGGATCACCTTGAGTAGCGCCCGCCCGGCCAGAACCGCGATCGTGCACACCGCCATCTCGCCGAGCCAGGCACCGAGGAAGACCGACAGCGGCGCGCCGTACCTCGCCGACATCGCAGCCGTCGCGAGCTGCGAGCCGTCGCCGAACTCGGCGATGACGAGGACCCCGAAGCTGATCAGCGCGATCCGTGCGGCGGAGGTGGTGGCCGGTGTCTCCTCCGGTGCCTCGTCCTCGTCGCGCAGGCTCTCGCGGAGAAGGAGCAGCGCGCCGACCGCGAAGAGGGCGGCGACGATACCCAGCGTCACCTTCTCGGGGAGCAGGCTCAGCGCGCCACCGATCGAGACAGCGATCCCCATCTGCAGCGCGAACGCGGCACCGACGCCGGCGAGTACGGGCAGCGGGCGGTACCTGCTGGAGAGGACGAGCGTGGCGATCATCGTCTTGTCCGGCAGCTCGACGACGAACACGAGTGCGAAGACGGTGAGCAGTACGGCGAGGTCGAGCGTCACGGCAGCAGGCGCGCTTCCCGTGCGGTAGCGGTGAGCAGGGCACGGGCGGCGTCACGATCCACGTCTGCACCCTATGTTGCGTCCCGCGTGACAAGACTCCGTACCATCGCCGGAAACCGACGGCGTGGGGAAGGCTCTGAACTGATGCGGTTAGAGAGGACGGCGGCAGCGGCTATCGGCGGCGCGGCGATGCTGCTCGCTGTCGGCGGATGCTTCGTCAACGAGGACAAGCCGCCGGTCGAGACGATCCCGGCGGGACCGGAGATCTCCCCGTCGCACGAGATCCCGGGGAGCGGGACGCCGGCTCCCACCGCATCGGTCAACGCGGCGGTCGGCTGTGTGAACCAGGCGCAGGTCGTCGAGGCGCTGATCTTCGCCGACCCGGACGTCCCGCCGCCTGCCGAGGCCAAGCTGAGCGGGTCGCCCGTGTGCGAGGCCGGCTGGGCGTACGCGGCCATCGCGGCACCGGGCGCCGACGAGAACCGCGTGGTGCTGCGGCACACGGCCGGCAAGTGGACGGTGCTGACGTTCGGGTCTGCGCCCTGCTCCGAGCCGCGCGTTGCCGACGCCCCGGCCAAGGTTCGAGCCGCCGCCGGCTGCTGACGCCGCAGGACAGGCCCTAGGCTGGCCCCATGCCCGGTGTGCCGCCTACCCGTTTCACCTACCTCGGACCTGCTGGAACGTTCGCCGAACAGGCGCTGCGGACGGTACCGGCGGCGTCGCGGGCCGAGCTGATCCCGGCGGTCGACGTCGCCGACGCGGTGCAGGCCGTGCGCGCGGGTGACGCCGACGCCGCGCTGGTGCCGCTGGAGAACTCGGTGGAGGGCGCTGTCGGCGCGACCCTCGACGAGCTGGCGCTCGGCGAGCCGCTGATGATCACGCGCGAGGTGTTGCTCGCCGTCACGTTCGGGCTGTACGCGCGGCCCGGCGCGGAACTGTCCGAACTCGCCACCGTGGCTACGCATCCGCACGCCGAGGCGCAGTGCCGCGGGTGGCTGCGGGCCAACGCACCGCAGGCGACGTACGTGCGCACCGCGTCCACCGCCGACGCCGCCGTCGGGGTGGCGCGCGGCGAGTACGACGCGGCGATCTGCGCGCCGGTCGCCGCCGAGCAGTACCGGCTCGCGGAGCTGGGCAAGGACATCGCCGACAACCCCGGCGCGGTGACGCGATTCGTGCTGGTCAGCCGCCCGGCGCCGCCGGCGGCACCGACCGGTGACGACCTCACGTCGCTCGTGGCGTTCATCGCGCACGACCGCACCGGGGCGCTGCTGGAGGTGCTCACGGAGTTCGCCGTGCGGGGCATCAACCTGACGCGTATCGAGTCGCGGCCCACGAAGGAACGGCTCGGCCGCTACTGCTTCTTCCTGGACTGCAGCGGGCACATCGCCGATTCGCGCGTCGGGGAGGCGCTGATGGGGCTGCGCCGGATCTGTGCCGACGTGCGGTTCCTCGGCTCGTACCCGCGCACCGACGACGGCCAGCCGGTGGCCCCGCGTCGCCCCGGCACGGCCGACGAGGACTTCGCCGACGCATCGGCCTGGCTGGCGCGGATCCGCGAGGGCTCGCTGTGATCGACCGCCTCATCCTGGTACGACACGGTGAGAGCGAGGCGAACGTCGTCGACAGCCTGCACACCGGCGTACCCGGTCCGCCGCTGACGGCGCTGGGCCACGAGCAGGCGGAGCAGCTGGTCGCCGCGCTGGCGGGCGAGGACGTGCGTTCGGTGTGGGCGTCGACGATGACGCGTGCACAGCAGACCGCGGCACCCCTGGCCGCGGCGCTCGGCCTGACGGTCGAGGTGCGGGCCGGGCTGCGCGAGGTCGACGTCGGCGACTTGCACGATCGCCGAGACGCCGAAGCGCACGACTTGTTGAGCGACGTCCTTGCCGGCTGGATGTTGCGCGGCGACCTGAGCCTGCGGTGCCCGGGCGGCGAGTGCGGCACCGACCTGACCACGCGGTTCGGCGCAGTCCTGAAGGAGATCGTGGACAGCGGCGACGCCGGCGCGGCGGTGGTCGTGGCGCACGGCGCCGCGTTGCGGACGACGTTGCTCGGGCTGTGCGGCCTTGAGCCGTCGTTCGTGCTGGCACATCACCTGCCGAACACGGGGTACGTCGTCGTCGATCTGGAAGGCGATAACTACGTGTGCCGGACTTGGGCCGGATTGGCCCCAAATTCTCGCGCGCCAGGCGTCACTTGCGGCGACGAATAAGGGTAGGCTAACCTCACCCACGTGAGAGGTGAGATGGCCGGAAGCGATGCGTCGAGGCCCATGGTGCGCTCCGGAGCCGCCAGGGCGATGCTACACGTGTTCCGCATGTCTGCTGGCCTGGCACGACGCGACAGGGTGCTGCCGTGAGCGCGGTCGTCATTGCCCGTCAGCTCACGGGCCGTGTCGTCACGGAGCCGCTGCCGCTCGGCTGGTACCGCGTCGACCACCTGCTCGGCAACGATGCGCTGCTCCGCGACGTCATCACGGCCTACGGCGACACGATGCATGCGCCGAGCCGGCAGGTCGCCTCTGCGCTCGCGTTCAAGGCGTACTCCTGGTCCGTGATCGAGCCGGTCGTCACCGCGTGGCTCACCCGCCGCCGCGTGCCCGACTTCAGTGCCGCGCTCACGGCCGTCCACCTCGGCGAGGGCGGGTACGAGGTGGCGATGACGGCCGAACGTGCCTCCGTGCTCGCCGACGATCCGCTCGCAGGTGCACCCGGCATGATCGTCGTTCCCAGCGAGCGGGCGCTCCTCGACGCGTTGCGGCGCACGCTGATCGAGGGGCACCTGGCGCCCGCGGTCGAGGCGTTCCGGCGCATCCGTGGGGGCGGCGCCCGCCCACTCTGGGGGTCGGTAGCCCAGTCGCTCTGCTATCCGGCGTCCGTCGCGGAGACGCTCGATCCGCGTGCCGCCGTCGACCAGCTGCTCTCGGTGCTCGCCCCGGACGTTGCCGACCTGGTCGAGGTCACGGAGATGAACGAGGGCGCCGGGTGGCGACCGGCGCTGATCCGCCGCACGTGCTGCTACTACTACACGGTGCCGTCCGGCGAGCTGTGCGGCACATGCTGCCTGCTCACCGACGCTGACCGCGACCGCCGCGCCGCCCAGGCCGGCGTGGAGTGGCGCCGCTCGTAGAGCGGCCGCCGGACTCGCGAGGAGTCCGGCGGCCGTGTAAAGCGTGTTACTGGCCGAGCAGACCGCCGAGCACGCCGCCGCTCTGCTGCTGGCCGGACACGGCCGAACCTGCGACCTCCTCCGACGGCTGCACCACGACGAAGCCCTGACCGGCGAAGCTCATCGTGAACGCCTCGCCGGTGCTGCGGCCGAGGAGCGTGCCGAGGCCCATCTGGTCGGCGCGGTGGTACCCGGTCTGCAGGCTGGTCGACCAGCACACCGCTGCCTGCGGGTCGGCGTACGTGGGCTGGTCAACCCGGAGCACGACCGGCGTGCCCTTGCACGTGATCGCGAGCCGGCCCTGGCCGCTGAAGACACAGTTGAACAGGCCCGCGTTGGACATCATGCCCATGCCCTGGACCATCTTGATGTCCCAGCTCAGCGTGGGTTCGAACGCCAGCACGTTGGCGCCGTTGATGCTGAGGCCGTCGTGCGGGCCCTCGAGGTCGATGAGGTAGATGTCGGACGCGCGGTCGGCGAGGAAGACGTCGCCCTGGCCCGTCATCTTCATCAGCGGGACGCCCTCGCCGGTCAGCTTGCTCTTGAGGAACTTGCCGATGCCGCCGGAGCCCTGCGCCTGGAACTGCACGTTCCCCTGGTAGGCGACCATCGCGCCGGTGCGGGCGAACGCCTCGCCGCGCAGTTCTACCTTGAGCAGCTTCGAGTTCTGCAGCCGCAGGCCTGGCTGCTCCGACTCCTGCTCCATGTTCGACGCCGAAAACAGCTCACTGCGCATTGAGGTTTCCCTTCCGAGGACGTGGACACGTCAAGCGTAGTGACAACGCGCCAGCAGGCGCTGTCGTGCCGCCGACGTTCTGCACCTTTGACCTCGGCATTTGCCCGATCAGCCCGCTTTTTGGGCCGGAAGTACCCGCGAAATCAGCCCTAGACGTTGCGCCGTCAGCGTGGCGGTCAGCCGATCTCGCGCGCCAAGTTTTCGGTATGCGCTCTCCAGGTGTTTGTTCACCGTTCGTGGCGAGATGCCCAGCCGGCGAGCGATTGCCCTGGCCGTGAGCCCGGCGCTGAGGTGGTCGAGGACGGCAACTTCACGTGGGGTCAGCGAGGTCATGCGGGCGAGTTCACAGGAGACGTCTCCGGCGCGGCAGGGCCTGTCGTCCACCGGCTGCGCAGGTGAGCAACGGAGTTTCGAATGACCTTCCCTGAGACGCCGCCGGTGCCCTCGCTGGTGCGCTGGGGCATCTCGCCCGACGCGGATCTGGTGTACCGGACGCTGACGCTCTACGGCCCGCAGCCCACCGCCCGCGCCGCCCGGGAACTCGGCCTGCCCACCGTGCGTGTCACGCGCGCGCTGGACGAGCTCGCGGCGATCGGCGCCGTGACTCCGGTGCCGGGTGCGCGAACGGGCAGCCGCTGGTGGCGCGCTGCACCGCTCGGGCGGGTGCTGGCCACCGTGCGTCGCCGGCCGCTGGGCGGCACCCAGGACCGGTGGCGCGGCCGGGCACGCTGGCGCACCGCTCGCGCTGGTCACCGACGTCCCGGCGGTCACGATCGACGACGACGGGGTCCGGACATGGCCGTCCCGCGAGCTGGCCCGCACCCGGATCGCGGAGCTGGTGCGCCTCGAACGCCACGAGCACCTGGCGATCAACACCGAGGAACGGTTCAGCGCGGACGCGGCTGCCGCGGCGCGCCGCTCGACCGCGACATGCTCGCCCGCGGGCTGCGCGTCCGCATCCTCGGGCGGCCGGCTGGGGACGGCGACCGCTCCTGCGGGTACGCCACGGGCATCTCGGCAGCCTCGGCGGCGAGCACCGCGAGGCGAACGACCTACCGCTGAAACTGCTGCTGTACGACCGGCGGGCGGCGATGATCCCTGCCGATCCGGACCGACCTGGATGCGGGCGCGGTCGAGATCCGCGACCTGACCGTCGTCGAGCGGCTCTGCGCGCTGTTCCACCGGCTGTGGACGCGAGGCGCGCGATCCCCGCCGCGGCGGCGTGCCGCCGATCGTGCTCACCGCCCGCGAGAAGGCCATCGTCGCCTGCTCTCCGCCGGCCACTCCGAGGAGTCCGTGGCCGCCGAGTTGCGGCTGAGCCGGCGGACGGTCGTCTACACCCTTCGCGGGTTGATGGACCGCCTGAACGTGGAGAACCGCTTCCAACTCGCCATGGTGCTCGGGGCCACCCGGGCCGCGCCGCTTACCTGTCGCCTATCGAGATGAGGATGAGGAATGTTCCGAGGAGTGATCGCCGGCCTGGCGGTGGCCGTGCTGATGGTCGCGGAGCCAGCGGCGGCGACCGTCACGGATCCGGTGCGCAGCACCGCAGTGGACCTCGACGGAGTGCGCGACGGGATCGCTCACCGGCGCGAAACGGGACGGGACGAGCGGTGTCATCGTCATCGGCGCGGCCGAGGAGTGCGGCAACCACGTCCCCGGATCGATCTTCGCCGTCGCGACGTTCCACGTCCGCAACCCCGACAACAAGCCGTTCGCCGAGCTGGCGGACGCCCGGTTCTTTCGCAAGGGCGAGTCGCGGCCGTTCGGCGTCCGCACCTTCTACGGCACCGGCACCGAGGCGGTGTGCCTGATGGGCTCCGCCACCAAGCGGATCGCGTGCGTCGGGTCACGGTGCCGCAGACCGGCCCCGTGACGATCGCGCCGCTCGACACCGACGATCCGGTCGTGGCCAGGCCCGTCGAACTCGGGTGGCGCGATCCGGGGAACCCGGGCGGCGGCACCGACAAGTGCGGAAACTGCTGGTAGCGAGCCGTGCCCCCCGCCGTGGCGGGGGGCACCACCGCCCACCTAGCTGATGATCTCGCAGGCCCTGAAGACGGGGCCGTTGGTGCAGGCGTCCCGGTTCGCGCCGCCGTCGACGATCTCCGACCCGGTGCGTCAGTACACAGTGGTCTCCGCGGAGTGCGCGACCGGCTCGATCATCGCGGCGCGCAGGGAACCAGCAGGCGTCGTGGTCATCGGCGAGGCCGAAGGATTGCGGCAGCTTCATACCGGGATCGTTCTTCGCCGTGGCGAACTACCACGTTCGTGAGCCTGCCCGTCGTCCGTACGCAGAGGTGGACGACGCGCGGTACTACCGTAAGGGCGTGTCGCGACGGTTCGGTGTTCTCATGTTCGAGAACCCCGGTACCGAGGCTGTGTGCCTGATGCTCTCGGCCAGCAAGCGGATGGCGTGCGCGTGGGTGACCGCACCCGAAAGCGGTCCGGTGACGATCACGCCACTGGACACGGCGGATCCGGTCGTGGCCAGGAATGTTGAGTTCGGATGGCGCGACCCGGGCAACCCGGGCACCCGCGACAAGTGCGGAAGCTGCTTCTGAGCGCTGGTCGTGCCCCTCGCCGCGCGAGGGGCACGCCGTGTTCGTCAGGACCGTCTCGCAGGCCTTGAAGGTCGGCCCGTTGGTGCAGACGTCGAAGTCCGGCCCGCCGTCGAGCTCGTTGTCGCCGCGCCCGCCGTCGAGCTTGTCGTCGCCCTCCTCGCCGTGGAGGTAGTCGCGCCCGTCGCCGCCGAGCAGGGTGTCGCTGCCGGCACCGCCCATCAGGACGTCGACGTCGCCGCCGCCGAACAGGCGTGTCGTTGCCGGCCTCGCCGTCCAGGTGGTCGTAGTTCGGCCCGCCGTAGAGCGCGTCGTCACCGTCGCCGCCGACGATGAGGTTCATGCCGTCGTCGGTGCCGGCCGTGAGCCGGTCGTTGCCACCACGGCCGAACACGTAGTCGTTGCCGTTGCCGCCGTCGATGCGGTCGTCGCCGAGCTCGCCGAGCAGGCTGTCCTGGCCGGGGCCGCCCTCCACCCACAGCGGGACCTTGAGCGTCGGCGCGACCTGCTCGCTGCCGACCCAGTCCTGCCCGGCGCCGAGGTCGAGGTGGATCAGGTCGATCCGGGTGGCGTCGCAGTGCACGATCGTGTCGTCGATGCCCGGGGCCCGGTAGCAGCCCGGCCCGGGCACGATCTTGACCGCGTCGTCGATCACGAAGTAGCCGTCGATCTGCGCTCGAGCATGATCCGGTTGTTCTCGGAGCCGGCGAAGTACTGGATCGTGTCTGCCGACGACCCTCGCCTGGCTGTCCCCGCGGCCTGGGCCGGCGTGCCGCCGGTCAGCGCCAGTGTGGCCACCGTGGCGGCCAGGGCTCCCGCGCTGAGCACCTGCTTGGTGATGCGCATGCTCGCTCTCCCTTGCTCGGTGACTGCCCTGTCGTGCACGCCCGGGGTCCGCGATCAGCTGGACCCCGGGCGGCGAGGACCAGCGTCGGCGACCAGCACCGAGGCCAGACAGTGGAGAAGATGCGTATTGACACCACAGAAGGGGCTCCTTCCAGCACGCGTCCACGTCCTGGAAGGAGCCCGTCGAGCCGCCGGTGCGAACCAGCGGCGAACCAACCTTCGGCGAAACGCTCATCGGCAGACAGTGTCAAGAATGCGTATTGACAATCATGCCCAGCCGAGTTGGTGAAGACGGTCGTCGTCGATGCCGAAATGGTGCGCGATCTCGTGGACGACGGTGATCGCCACCTCTTCGACCACGTCGTCCTCGTCGTCGCAGATGGCGAGGGTGGGATTGCGGTAGATGAAGATGCGGTCCGGCAGGGCCCCGCCGTAGTCCCACCCTCTGTCGGTGAGCGCGAAGCCTTCGTACAGGCCGAGCAGCCCAGGTTCCGGTGGCTCGTCCTCGACGAGCACCACGACGTTGTCCATGTGCGCGAGCAGCTCTCCGGGGACGCTGTCCAGCGCGTCGGCGACCAGTTCCTCGAACCGCTCGCGTGTCATCTCCACCACGCTGTCCCATTCTTCCGTGCGATCGTGGGCCGGTGACGCGGATCGCGGTCCTCGGCAGCGCCAATATGGACCTGGTCGCCTACGTGAGCAGGGCGCCAGGCCTGGGCGAGACGGTGTTCGGGCGGGAGTTCCGCACGTCGCCCGGCGGCAAGGGCGCCAACCAGGCGATCGCCGCCGCTCGTGCCGGCGCCGATGTGGTGATGATCGGTGCGGTGGGCTCCGACGCGTTCGGGCTCGACATCCGGACTGCGCTCTCGGCCGCCGGGGTGTCCGTCGAGCGGCTGCGGACCGTGCCGGGGCCGACAGGTACGGCGCACATCGTCGTGGACGACGCGGGTGGCAACGCGATCGTCGTGGTGCCGTCTGCGAACGCGACCGTCAACTTTCTGGAGGGCGACCGCGCGGCCCTGGAAGGTTGTGACGCGCTCCTGCTGCAACTGGAGCTGCCCATGCCTGCGGTGCTGGCCGGGGCTGCCGCCGGCCGGGCGGCCGGTGCACGGGTGGTGCTGACACCGGCGCCCGCGCAGCCGCTGCCGGACGAGCTACTGGCCACTGTGGACCTGCTCGTCCCGAACGAGCACGAGGCGGCTGCCCTGACCGGGCTCGACGATCCGTCGGCCGCGCTGGCGGCGCTGCTGGATCGGGTGCCCGAGGTGGTGGTCACGCTCGGTCCGGCGGGCTGCCTGTACGGGTCGCGGGACGGAGATGTCCTGCGGGTGCCGGCCGTCGCGGTGGAGGCGGTGGACACCACGGCGGCCGGTGACACGTTCGTCGGGGCACTGGCGGTCGCGCTGGCGGAGGGACGTCCGGTGGGCGCGGCGTTGCGGTGGTCGTGCGCCGCCGCCGCGCTGTCGGTGCAGCGTCCAGGGGCGAGCTCGTCGATGCCGTCGCGCGCGGAGATCTCAGCCTTCTGCGACCGGTGAGATCGTTGAGCCTGGCTTCACGACGTCACCGGTGGCAGTACGCCACCGGCGGCCGGTGCCCGTTCCGCGAGCCGGCGTGACGCCTGGGCGAGCATCGACCTGACGATCGCCGGATGGACCCGCTTCACGATCGCCATGTAGAGCCGTCCGCGTGCGTTGTGCAGCTGCGCGACCGTCGCCAGCGTGACGCGTCCGCGGTCGACAAGCAGTGACGCGCGGAAGTCGAGGTGCTTGGCGTCGATGCCGAGGAGTGCCTCGTCGTGGGTGTGCTCGGTGACCGCGAAAGCGCGCCGGTCTCCGGGCTCGATGCCGACCAGCCGCACCAGGGCGTTGCGCAGCCCCATCAGCGCCGCGACCCAGGCCGGCGTCGTCATGAACACTTCGCGCGCCCACTCGGCGGGGTCGCTGGTGACGCGATCCGCGAGCGGCACCGACCAGGCGTCGGCGAAGTCCACCCGGGGCAGCGCCGCACTGATGAGGGCGCCCGTCACCTGCGCTTCCCGTGGACGGACGGCGAGCCGCGCACGAAGGAACCGCTGCCACGCCGACCTACGCGCGGGTCGTGCGACCGTGCCTGTGACGGCGAGTTCGGCGTTGTCGAGCGCGTCCTCGATGAGCCCGTCGTGCAGCCACCGCACGGCGGCCGGCCAGCTGAGCAGCGCCGAGCCGTGCAGGCGTCCTTCGAGGACGTGGACCAGCCGGCACCGCTCCGCGCCGTCAGGGACGACCCGCAACTCGTGGTACCCGGCCAGCCCGATCGCGGGGTCGAAGGCGAAGCGGACGCGGCGACCGGGCTTGTACTCGTTGACCCGGTACCGCACGGGACCGTGCCCACCGCTGGCGCCGACGCCCAGCGGACGATCGAGGCGGAGTGCGGGCCACGCCGGAGCCGGCCACAGTGGATCGTCGGGGCCGGCCAGCCGGTCGAGGAGGGCGCCGACCTGGGCGGCGGGGACGGGCAGGGCACGTTCGTGGACGTTCCTCATCGCGATCCTCCTCCATACGGTGCCGTATGGAAAACCGTACGGTAGCGTATGGCGATGGCGCAAGGGGCGAAGCGGCGGCTCACCGCGGACGTCTGGGCAGCGGCAGCACTCGACGCTCTGGGCGAGGGCGGGCTGGCGGCGGTGGCCGTGGAACCGATCGCGGCGCGGCTCGGCGCCACCAAGGGCAGCTTCTACTGGCACTTCGCCAACCGCGACGCGCTGATCAGCGCCGCACTCGCACTGTGGGAGACCGCGCACACAGACGGCGTGATTGCCACGATCGAAGCGCTGCCCGACCCAGTGACCCAACTGCGCACGCTCCTGTCGACGGTGATCACAGCCGCCGAGCGGTCGCGGATCGACAGTTCGCTGCTCGCCGTGGCTGACCATCCGCTGGTGGCGCCGGTACTGCGGCGGGTGACCGAGCGGCGGATCGCGTACGTCGCCGGACTGTTCGAGAGGCTCGGCTTCCCGCCGGCTGCCGCCAGGGGAAGGGGCTGCTGGCGTACAGCGCGTACCTGGGGCACGGGCAGCTCGCGCACGCCACCCCGGACGTGCTGCCGTCCGGCGCCGACGCGGGCCGCTACCTGGACGATGTGATCGAAACCCTGATCGGGCGCTGAGTCGTAGGGTTATCCACAGGACGAGGTTCGAGCCGCCCGTGAGGAGTGCTCCGGATGCCAGACTTTGAGGACGAAGTCAGGGAGGTGCGGAGGATGAGCGCGGTTGCGACAGAACACATTGGTCCGTGGACGGTTGACGAGCTGCTGGAATGCCCGAGGACGACCAGTACCGGCATGAGCTCGTCGACGGGAATCTGCTGATGAGTCCTGCGCCGGGTTACCAGCACCAGCGGGTATCCGCTCGGCTGGTTATGGCGTTCGCCGCCGCCGCGCCCGAGAGCGTCGAGGTGTTTGCTACCGTCAACGTCCGCGTCGGCAACTCGCGATTGTTCATCCCTGATCTGGCAGTGATCCGGTGCCCAGGCACGGATGCTATTGCGCTCCCGGCGAGTGAGGTGCTGCTCGTGGCGGAGATCGTCTCGCCGTCGAGCGTCGCGATCGACCGCACGCTCAAGCCGGCGCTGTACGCCGCGGCCGGCATCCCGTTCTACCTCCGCGTCGAGCTGGACGGCCCGGTGCTCGTCATGCATGAGCTTGACGGCGAGGTCTATCGCGAGGTCGCAACCGCGAAGTCCGGGGACGAGCTGCGGCTCGAATCGCCGTTCCCTGTGTCGATAGACGCGGATTCGCTGCTTGACGTCCGCGGCTAAGCGTTCCGCCTGATGATATGGCGATGAGTGCCGCCCACGGCCGAGATGGGGCCTATCCACCCATTTGTGAGTGACATAGGTCACAAATTAACGGTGTACAGTCGCTCTGCGTTTGTGCGCCAGGCCGTAGGGTTAATCGTCCGGTGCGTGAAGGGGCGGTCGGACCGGGATTCTCCGGTAAGACAAGAAAATGTCGGCCTGACATGCTTTGCTTGTCACGGTCGCAGTTTCTGTGTACGTGCTTGACCTCACGCTCGCGGAACGACGTCGCGGGCGTGTTGCTTTCCCTCGGGAAGGTGTGGGTTAGCCGCCGCTCGGGAACGGCCCGGGTACCGCAAGGTGCGGCACCCGTCCCAGCCCCTCGTGAGGAGAGAGCAACATGGCTCAGGGCACTGTCAAGTGGTTCAACGCGGAGAAGGGTTTCGGCTTCATCGCCATCGATGGCGGCGCCGACGTCTTCGTGCACTACTCGGAGATCCAGTCCGACGGGTACCGCACGCTGGAGGAGAACCAGCGCGTCGAGTTCGAGATCGTCCAGGGCGCCAAGGGTCCGCAGGCCTCGACGGTCCGCGCACTCTGAGCCCCGCGGTCTCGGGCGGCGTCCCTTTCCCGCCGTCCAGCCGAGTCTCGTGAAGCCCCGCCCAGCACGCTGGGCGGGGCTTCAGACGTTCTTCAGCGCCTCGCGGCGCGACAGCCCGGACATCTGGCCGTCGTGCGCGGCCACCCAGGCACGCACCCACTCCGGATCCGTCCACGCGTAGTCGCGCAGTGCCCAGCCGATCGCCTTGCGGATGAAGAACTCGCGGTCGGCGAGGTTCGGCTCCAGGCACGCGGTGAGCAGGTCCAGGTCGGTGCCGTCCTTGGCCTTGACCTGGCAGATGATCGCCGACCGGCGGCGCCACATGTTCCCGTCCGTCGCCCACGACAGCACCAGCGGGCGCACGGCCTCCGGGTAGGCGCGGTGGATCGGCCCCAGCCGCTGGATCGCGACCGCGTCGACGTAGTCCCACCAGGCGCCGGTAACGATCAACTCCTCGTAGAGCGGTAGTGCGTCGAGCGTCTGGTGGGCGCGGTAGAGACGGTGACCGGTCAGCTCGATGGCCAGGTACCGCTCCTCCCGGTACTCGGCGTCGCGCCAGAGCGCCAGGACGGTCTGGCGCCACGATTCGAAGTCGGGCAGCGGATGGGCGGCGAACACCGTGCGTGCGAGTGCCTTCTGGGCTGGCGACGGTACGCCCCGGTACGGCATGGTCGACTTCATGTACGCCTGCATGGCCGGCGCCTTCGCCGGGTCGGCGAGCGATGCCAACCCGTCCCGGACGGCTTCGATCAGGTCAGCGTCGGCGCGTTCCACGGCGACAACGTATCGCTGCGCCGTTGTGCGGCGGCGCGCTCGTTGAATCGGCGCGTCGCTTCACAACACGCGGAACTGACCCGTTACCACTACGCCCGGTTTAGCGTTGTCGTACCGGTGGGGGCCGGTACCAGAGGGGGAACACGATGCGCAGGATGCCCGTATGTGACGTGCTGGGGATAGAGGTACCGATCGTTCAGGGTCCGCTCGGAGGGCCGTGGGAACAGCGGATGGCGCTGGTCGCAGCGGTCAGCGGCGCGGGCGGCCTCGGCAGCGTGCCGACCTCGCTGCGCACGGCGGGCCAGGTGCGGGAGCGTGTGGCGACCGTCCGCTCGCTCACCGACCGGCCGTTCGCGGTGAACATGACGCGCCGGCCATTCCTCGACGACGTGTTCGAGGCGATCCTGGCCGATCCGCCGCCCGTCTTCTCGCTGGCGCTCGGTGCGCCGGACGGGTTGGTGGAGCGGGTCCACGACGCCGGCGCGGTGTTCGTCCAGCAGATCACCACCGTCGAGCAGGCCGAACGCGCTGCCGAGGCCGGGGTCGACGTGATCAGCGCCCAGGGCACCGAGGCGGGCGGTTTCAGCGGGTACGTCAGCACGATGGCGCTGGTGCCGCAGGTGGTGGACGCTGTCCGTCCGCTGCCCGTGCTCGCCTCGGGCGGCATCGCGGACGGGCGCGGGCTCGCCGCGGCGCTCATGCTCGGCGCTCAGGGCGTCAACATCGGTACACGGTTCCTCGCCAGCGCCGAGGCTGGGATACCGCCGGAGTGGCAGGCCCGGATCGTGGCCGCCGCCAGCCAGGACGCCGTCAAGCTGGAGTTCGCCGATCACGCGTTTCCACCCGCCACCGCCGGCGGCTACGACACCGTTCCCCGCTCGCTGCGGACGCCGTTCGTCGACGAGTGGAACTCGCGCAGCGACGAGGCGGCGGCCACCGCCGACCTGCTGCGCGCGCAGATCCGGATGGCCACCGAGAGCGGGGACGCCCACCGGCTGGTGCCGCTCACCGGGCAGACCGCCGGCCTGATCCACGAGGTGCTGCCGGCCGCCGAGATCATCGCCCGGATCATGGCCGAGGCCGATGCCACCATCAATCGCGTGGCCGGCGCCTGACCTCGACTACCAGCTCGTGGGTTGCGGGCGGCCCTCGTCGTACCCGGCGGACGACTGCACACCCACCACCGCACGCTGGTGGAACTCCTCCAGCGACGACGCTCCGGCATAGGTGCAGGCGCTGCGCAGGCCGGCGACGACCGCGTCGATGACGTCCTCGACGCCGGGATGCTCCGGATCCACGTACATCTTCGACGAGCTGATGCCCTCCTCGAACAGCGCCTTGCGGGCCCGGTCGAACGCGCTCTCGGTGCGCGTGCGGTGCCGTACCGCCCGGGCGGACGCCATCCCGAAGCTGACCTTGTAGAGCCGGCCCTGCCCGTCGGTCTGCATGTCGCCTGCGCTCTCGTACGTGCCGGCGAGCCACGACCCGACCATGACGTTGGCCGCGCCCGCCGCCAGCGCGAGTGCGATGTCGCGCGGGTGCCGGACACCGCCGTCGGCCCAGACGTGCTTGCCGAGCGCACGCGCGGCCGCCGCGCACTCCAGCACCGCCGAGAACTGGGGCCGGCCGACGCCCGTCATCATGCGCGTCGTGCACATGGCGCCGGGCCCTACGCCGACCTTGACCACGTCCGCACCGGCCTCGACCAGGTCACGGACGCCGGCTGCGGAGACGACGTTGCCGGCGATCACCGGCACCTGCGGATCGACCGTGCGGACCGCACGCAGCGCCTCCAGCATGCGCTCCTGGTGACCGTGGGCGGTGTCCACGACGATCGCATCCGCCCCGGCGGCGAGCACGGCCTTGGCCTTGCCGGCGACGTCGCCGTTGATGCCGATGGCCGCCGCCACCCGCAGCCGCCCGCCGTCGTCGAGGGCCGGCCGGTAGAGCGTGGACCGCAACGCGCCCGTCTGGGTGATGACGCCGATCAGCTTCCCGTCCGCCGCCACCACCGGCGCCACCTTGCGGCGGGCGTCGTGCAGCGTGTCGTACGCGGCGGACAACGCGGTGCCGGCCTCGATCGTGAGCAGGTCGGTGCTCATCACCTCACCGAGCTGCGTGAAGCGGTCGACGCCGGTGCAGTCGGACGTGGTGACGATGCCGACCGGACGTTCGCCGTCGACGACGATCACGGCGCCGTGCGCGCGCTTCGGGATCAGCGCGAGCGCCTCGCCTGCGGTGTCGTGCGGCGTCACGGTGAGTGCCGTCTCGTACACTGGATCGCGGTCCTTGACCCAGGCGATGACCTCGGCGACGACGTCCAGCGGGATGTCCTGCGGGATCACCGCGATGCCGCCGCGCCGGGCCACGGTCTCGGCCATTCGGCGGCCGGCGATCGCGGTCATGTTGGCCACGACCAGCGGGATCGTCGTGCCGACGCCGTCGCTGGTGGTGAGGTCGACGTCCAGCCGGGACGCGACTCTTGACCGCGCAGGGACCATGAAGACGTCGTTGTACGTCAGGTCGTAAGGCGGGTGGGCATCATCGAGGAATCGCACGTCCGCCAACGGTACGCCGCCCGTGGAAATTCAGTGGGCGTGCGGCAGAACCTGGCGGCACGCGCGCGCGTCTAGGCAGGTAAGCGCGAGACGGGGAGATCGCCACGTGGACGCAGAGGCCGAACGCGAGTTCAACGACTTCGTCGCTGGTACGTCGCGAAGGCTGGCCCAGTTCGCCACGTTGCTCGTCAACGACCGGTACACCGCGGAGGACCTGGTCCAGACGGCGCTGGTCAAGGCGTACCTGAGCTGGCCCAGCGCGCGGAACAGCCCGGTCGCGTACGTCCGCCGGGTCATGCTCAACCAGCGCACGGACTGGTGGCGGCGATTACGCGGCCGCGAGCAGGTCACGGCCGAGCCGCCGGATGCGCCCGCGTTCGGCGACCTCGCCGACACCCAGGCCAGCCAGGACGCGGTGCTACAGGCGCTGCGGGGGCTGACGAAACGCGAGCGGGCGGTCGTCGTACTGCGGTACTTCGAGGATCTTTCCGAGGCCCAGATCGCCGCCGAGCTGGACATAGCCGTCGGCACGGTGAAGAGCACGCTGTTCCGCGCGCTAGGCAAGTTGCGCGTCTCGCCGGACCTGGTCCCGGCCGGCGTGACGGAGATGGAGATCGCAGGATGACCACGACGGACAAGCTCCGAGCAGCGCTGCAGGCGGTCGAGCCCGGTTGGCAGGCCGTTGACGCTGAGGCGCTGCGGAAGCGGGCCCGCCGGGTGCGGACGAGGCGGCGTATCGCGGGTGCGGTAGCAGTCGCGGCGGTGGTAACGGTCGTGGTTGGCGCGGCTCCCCACGTGTTCCCGCACGCCGATGGCGGCTCTGGCGCGGCGTCGTTCGGAATGGTCCCGGACACGATCGCGGAGGCGATGGCGGTGGCAGAACTGGAGCCACCGAAGGATGGGCCGCCGACCGTCCACGCGCCAGGCAAGACGGTCGTCGGTGCGTTCGTGCCGTTCGTCACGTTCCGGTTGATGCCGTCCGACCTTGGCGCGGGGCGCGTATGCGACTCCTACGACCTGCAGGCGTGCAAGCCCATCGAGCGTTCGGAGGACGGCTGGGCCACTAAGGGCGCGATCGGCACGGTCGCCAGCGACTCGCCAGCCGTCGCGGCGATGTACTGGGTCGCGGAGGCGCCGGTCGCTCGGGTTCTCGCCACCGCACGGGGGCGGTCGACCCCTACCGAGGTCGCCGACCTCGGCCAGGGGTACGTGCTCGTCAGCGTGCGGCTCCCGGTCACCCGCGACGCGCGCGGCATCGCGGAGCCGTTGGATCCCGATGCGATCTGGGCCTTCGACCCGGCCGGCCGGCTGGTGGCCCGCCACCGGGCCTAGCTCGGGCGGCCCGCGACCGCGAACAAATCAGCAGCGCCCCGGCGGTAGGCTTGATCAGGTGATCGACCTGCGCCTCCTCCGGGAGAACCCCGACGCCGTCCGTGCCAGCCAGCGTGCCCGTGGCGAGTCGGAGTCCTCCGTTGACGAACTGCTCGCCGCTGACGAGCGCCGCCGCGCCGCCGTCTCGCGCGCCGACACGCTCCGTGCCGAGCAGAAGGCCGTCTCGAACAAGGTGAAGCAGGCGGCGCCGGAGGAGCGGCCGTCGATCGTCGCCCAGGCCAAGGAGCTGGCGGCCATCGTCAAGCAGGCCGAGGCGGAGCAGGCCGAGGCGGACGCCGCACTGCGCACCGCGCACCTCGCGGTCCCGAACGTGGTGCTCGACGGTGTCCCGGCCGGCGGCGAGGACGACTACGTCGTGCTCCGCGAGGTCGGCGAGAAGCCGGCGCTGGACAACCCGCGCGACCACCTCGAACTGGGCGAACTGCTCGGCGCGATCGACATGGAGCGCGGCGCCAAGGTCTCGGGCGCGCGGTTCTACTACCTCACCGGTGCCGGCGCGCTGTTGCAGTTCGCGCTGTTCCAGATGGCCATCGCCCAGGCCGTCGAGAACGGCTTCGTCCCGGTGGTCACGCCGAGCCTGGTGCGGCCCGAGGTGATGGCCGGCACCGGCTTCCTCGGCGCCCACGCGGCCGAGGTGTACCGGCTGGAGGCCGATGACCTCTACCTGGTCGGCACGTCGGAAGTGCCGCTCGCCGGGTTCCACATGGACGAGATCATCGACCTGTCGGACGGTCCGAGGCGCTACGCCGGCTCGTCGTCGTGCTACCGGCGCGAAGCCGGGTCGTACGGGAAGGACACCCGCGGGATCATTCGCGTCCACCAGTTCGACAAGGTCGAGATGTTCTCCTACTGCACGCTGGAGGAGGCGCCGGCCGAGCACGAGCGCCTGCTCGCGTGGGAGGAAGAGATGCTGGCGAAGGTCGAGCTGCCGTACCGCATCATCGACACGGCCGCCGGCGACCTCGGCGCCTCCGCCGCGCGCAAGTTCGACTGCGAGGGTTGGGTGCCGTCGCAGGGCCGGTACCGCGAGCTGACGTCGACGTCGAACTGCACCGACTTCCAGGCCCGCCGCCTCAATATCCGGCACCGCGGCCCGGACGGGCGTCCCACGCACGTCGCCACGCTCAACGGCACGCTCGCTACCACGCGCTGGATCGTCGCGATCCTGGAGAACCACCAGCAGCCGGACGGCTCGGTCCGGGTGCCTGCCGCGCTTCGCCCGTACCTCGGAGGTAGGGAAGTCCTGGAACCGGTAGCCGCCAAGTGACGGCCGTCGAACTCGCAGGCCCCTCCGCGGCCCAGGATCCCGACTGGCGACCCAAACTGGTCGCGCTCGACCTGGACGGCACCGTGGTGGGCTACCGCGAGTTCGACGGGGTACCCACCCCGCCGGTGCGCGCCGCGGTCGACGCGGTGCGTGCTGCCGGTGTGCCGGTGATCGTGGCCACCGGGCGCCCGGTGTGGGGAGCCCTGCCCACGGCAGCGCACCTGGGGCTGGACGGTATCGAGCTGGTCTGCAGCAACGGTGCCGTGGTGTACGACGGCGGCACCGGCCGCGTGCTGCACGAGGTGACGTTCGACCCCGGCCCGGCCATCCGTGCGCTGGCCGCCGGGGCGCCGTCGGCTGGGTTCGCGGTCGAGGCCGGCGCCGACGGGTGGTTCTACAGCCCCGAGTTCGTGTGTGACTTCCCCGGGCCGTTCCTCGCCGAGTGCTCGCTGGATGAGCTGGCGACGATGCCGACGCCACGTCTCGTGTGCCGCGCCGAGGACTACACGCCCGAGGAGGCCGCCGCGATCGCTGCCGCCGCGCTCGAAGGCGCGCCGTACCGCTGGGACATCGGGTACTCGTCCTGGATCGACGTCATGGCGCCGGGCGTGTCCAAGGCGAGCGGTGTGGCGATGGTTGCCAGCGACCTCGGGATCGCGGCCAGCGACGTGCTGGCGATCGGCGACGGCAGCAACGACGTCGAGCTGTTCGGCTGGGTCGGCCACGCGATCGCCATGGGCCAGGCGCGCCCGCCCGTGCAGGCGGCGGCACACGCGGTCACGGAGAGTGTGGACGACGACGGTGTCGCGGTCGCCCTCGCGCGGTGGTTCAGCAGTTGAGCAGGGTTCCGCGCCTGGTCGCCACCGACATGGACGGCACGCTGGTCCGCACCGATCACGCCGTCTCAGCGTTCAGCCACGAGGTGCTGCGGCGGGTCGTGGCCGCGGGCGTGCCGGTGGTCGGCGTCACGGGGCGTGGTCCGCGGCTGCGCGAGATCACCGCTCGTGACCTGCCGATGGCGCGGTATCTCGTCTGCGCCCAGGGCGCGTACGTGCTGGACACTGTCGATGATGTCGCGCTCTCTGTCGTCCGGCTGCCCGCCGAGGTCGCCCGCGACGCCGTGAAGCTGCTGGAGGACGAGCTGGGTCCGGTGCTGGTCACGGTCGAGGCTGGGGAGAAGACCGGAGCGGCGCTGCACGGCGAACCCGGCTTCACCTGGCCGTTCCCGGAACCGTGGCTGGAGGCCACGCGCGATGTCGCACTCCACGGTGAGCTGCTCAAGGTCTTCGTGAAGAAGCCCGGTCTGGATCCGGACACGTTCCTGGCCGCGGCCCGGCGCCTCATCCCGCCGGAGCTGTGCGACGTGACCTACTCCGGCCTGGGGTTCCTTGAGATCTGCCCGTCCGGGGTGTCGAAGGCGGTGGGGCTCGCCTCGGTCGCCGAGCGCCTGGGGGTCGAGGCCGCCGACGTGATCGCGTTCGGTGACATGCCGAACGACGTCGCCATGCTCACCTGGGCCGGGCTCGGCGTCGCGGTGGCCAACGCGCACGCGGAAGTGCTGGCTGTCGCGGCCGAGGTGACGCTGAGCAACGACGAGGACGGCGTGGCGAATTACCTGGAGCGCTGGTTCTGACCGCCGCTTCTGGATCTGGTCGGGTCCGTAGGCCGGTCCGAAACCGGACTGTTCCGGTATTGGTCCTCAAACCGGGCGTCCGATGCCGCCATTTCCCCGACAGTTGCGACGTTCTCCTCCCCGCGCGCCTCTCGGTTGTCGACAAAGCAACTGTTGATGTCGACAAATCTGCATGCGGGCGTCTCACCACAGATCCGGCTGGCGTACCGGGCGTGCGAGAGTGGAGTTCGTGCGCGCCTTCACCCCTAGCCTCGTTGCCAGTGACCTCGACGGCACGCTGCTCCGCTCGGACCACACCGTCGGGCCGCGCACGCTTGGCATGCTGGACCGGCTCAAGGCCGAGGGGATCCCGTTCGTCATGGTCACCGGCCGTCCACGGCGTTGGCTCCCGTCGGTGTTGGACCAGACCGGTCCACGCGGGCCGGTGGTGTGCGCGAACGGCGCGTTGGTCGTGGATCCGGTCACGCTGAGTACGCTCGTCGAGTGGACGATCCCGCCTGACGTCCTCGCCGGCACCACCGCCCGCCTGCGTGACGGCGTCCCCGGACTGGCCTTCGCGGTCGAGCGCGGACCGTTGATGCTGCACGAACCGCACTACCCCGTCCGGTGGGACCTCGGTATGCCCGAGGAGGTGCCCGCCGACCTGGTCGAGATCGTCAGCGAGCCCGCGACGAAGCTGCTCGTGCGGATCCTCGACGGCGATCCGAACGACCGGTACGAGCAGGTCACGCGCCTGGTCGGTGACGATGTCACGACCACGAACTCGGGCTTCCCGGGCCTCGTCGAGATCTCCGTGGGCGGCGTGAGCAAGGTGACCGGGCTGGCGTGGGCGGCGGCGCATCACGGCGCCGACCCCGACCGCGTACTGGCGTTCGGCGACATGCCCAACGATGCCACGATGCTGCGGTGGGCCAAGCGCGGAGTCGTGATGGCAGGCGCGCATCCGCACGCGTTCGACGCGGCCGATGCGGTTACCCTTGGTAACGACGCCGAGGGAGTGGCTGCCTACGTCGAGGAGCTGCTCGACTCACGGGTCTAACGCCTCGCGGCTCAGGGCGGTCAGCTCGTCCAGGCTCGCGGTGATGGCGGCGAGCGCGTCGGAGGCCTGGCGGTGCTCGGCGTCGAAGTCCTCGGCCGACTCGTCGATCGCGGCGGCGAACGCGGCCCGGGCCGCGACGTCCCCGAACTGCTCGACCTCGGGCAGGATCGCCAGCACGTGGTCGGTGAGGACTTCGAGTCTCTGCCGCGACCTGCGCCGTCTCGCAAGCCTCCGCGGATTCCGCTTGGTGATCCTCGTGCGCGTGACCTCCACGCAGAGGTCGGCCACCACCGCGAGCTGGGCGAGGGCGCCGGGCCAGAGCAGTTCGAGCCGCTCGCGTCGAGCGGAGTCCACGGGCAGCGTGTCCAGCGCGCGGCGGAAACGCACCATGCCGCGCTCCACCGCCTGGTAGTAGCCCCACCAGCGCTCGTTCGCGATGCGCGGCGGGATCGGGAGACCCACGCTGTCGCGGACGAGGTCGGCGTCCGGCGAGCGGTCCAGCGTGCCGTCGGGTAGCCAGAAGTCGTGGCCGCTCACGGGTCCACCTCGCTGCGCTCGGCGGCCGCGTTCGCGGCGCACTGTGCTCGATCGGTTCGCTCGCTCCGCTCGCTCACGGGTCCACCTCGCTGCGCTCGGCGGCCGCGTTCGCGGCGCACTGTGCTCGATCGGTTCGCTCGCTCACGGGCGCTCCGTACGGTGGCCGATCGGGGTCCACGCGTGCTCGCGGGCTTCGGCGAGACCAACGCCGAGCGCGGCGAGGATGGTCCCGATGTCGGTGGCGGCCGGGTTCTCCCGCAACCGCAGCGCCACTCGTGCGCTGTTGTCCGCGAGCCCCCAGAGCGCGTCGCGGAGGCCGTGCAGGTGCTCCATCGCGTCTTCGGCGGGCGTGGCGCCGAGGTCCGCAGCGACATCCTTGGCCCGACGCGGTGTGGCGGGGCTGACCTGCTCACCTATCGTCGCCAGCCGCTCGGCCACCGCGAGGAGCGGCGGAAGTTGCTGGCTGAGGTTGTCGAGGCGTTCGCGGACGGGCCCGTTGTCGAGCGTGGTGACGACCCGGCGGTAGGCGAGCACGGCGTCGCAGCACTCGCCGTACACCGTTCGCCATTCGCCGAACCCGAGCGGTGGCGCCCATGCGTCGACGGGCCGGGACTTGCGCCGGAACCAGCGCAGCCACCTCATGCGTCAGACCTCGCCGTCTTCGAGCGCGGCGATCTCGGCGCGGAGCACGGTCTCGTCGTCGAGCCCGGCGGCGAGCCGCTCGACGGCCGTGGCCAGGGAGCTCAGCTTGCCGGCGGACTCGACCAACCGGGCGTCGATCTCGATCGCCGCGCCCCGGAGCGTCGGCGGCTTGCCGGGTTTGGTGCCGTCCGCGAGGGTGGTGTCGTCATCCGGCTGGAGCGCCTGACCAATCTCGGCGATGCGGGTGTAGCGGGCGAGCCGCCGGTCGAGCAGGCCGTAGACGCGGGTCAGCTCGTCACGGACCGCGCCCGGCGGCGCGGCCCCCACCGCCGCGCGCGCCCGCTCGACGGCCTTCGCCAGCGACCGGACCCGCCGCGCCCAGTGACCGGTGCCGACGCCCGGCTGCGGCAGGTCGCCGCCGGTGCGCATGCTCACCGGGATGCCGGGCAGCCCGTAGCTGGCCGCGACCTTCCGGGCCACGTACCGATCGTCGTACATGCCGCTCTACAGGTACTGGCCGGTGCCCGGGCCGGTGTGCTCCTCCTGCTGCGGCTGTGCGCCCTGGCCGAACGGAACCCCGGCAGGACCCATGGTCAGCGCCGGCGTGCGGCGGATCTGCTCCAGCTGCATCCGGGTGGCCATCTGCTGGGCGACCAGCGCCGCCTGGATGCCGTGGAACAGTCCCTCCAGCCAGCCGACCAGCTGGGCCTGGGCGATGCGCAGCTCCGGCTCGCTCGGTGTGCCCTCGCTGAACGGCAGCGACAGGCGGTCGAGCTCCTCGCGGAGCTCGGGGGCGAGACCCTCCTCAAGCTCCTCGTATCGAGCGGTGGTGGATCTCCTTCAGGCGTGCCCGGCCGGCCTCGTCGAGGGGCGCGGCGCGAACCTCCTCCAGGAGCTGCTTGATCATGCTGCCGATCCGCATGACCTTGGCCGGCTGCTCGATGAGGCGAGACGGATCGCCTTCGCCCTCGTCAGCCTGGTCGGAATCGACCGCCACCGTACCCACGGGGCGACCGTCCGGACCGACCACGACCACGGTCTGCGCGGTCTCGTCGTCCTGCTTCTCTGGTTGTGCTTCGGTCATGCCCTTCATCCTCCCCCAAAATGTGTTGCCGCACCGCGCGCGGGGGGTCACAGTCATGCCCGTGATAGGGCAGCAGGAGTTCACCGTGCGAGCCGCCGCGCTGGCGGACGCGAAGCTTATCTGTGACCTCATCAACGCCGTCGATCTGGTCGAGATCGGCGTCGCCGAGTACACCCCCAGCGAGGTCTTCGAGGATCTGAAAGCGGCTAGCGCGTCCTGGCTGGCATTCGACGGCGACCAGCTCGTGGCGTACGGAGCGCTCTGGGACGAGTACGGCAACGGCCGCATCGACGTCGACCACTACGTGCGCGCCGACCATCGTCCGGCGGGCATCCACATCGTCGAGCAGATGCTGCCGAAGGCCGCCGAGGCCGCCGCCACGAACGGGGCGTCCGAGGCCGTCGTCCACCTGCACCTGCCGCCGACCTCCGCGATGTTCGACGAGTTGCCGAAGCTGGGCTGGACGGTCGTCCGGCGCCATCACGTCCTCAAGCGGCCCGTCTCCGTCGAGGGCGACCCGCTCCCTGCGGTGCCGCCCGGCGTCGTCCTCCGCACCGCCGAGCACCCCGACGACCAGCGCGTCGTGTACGAGTTGCTGGAGGAGTCGTTCAAGGAGCACTTCGACCACCAGCCGCGGTCGTACCAGCTGTGGCAGGAGGCTGTCTCCGCCGACGACCTCGACTGGTCGCTGGTGTGGATCGCCAGCCTCGACGGCCGTGACGTCGGCGCCATGCTCGCCAGGAACAACCGCGCCACGATGGGGTGGGTACGCAGCATCGGCGTGCTCAAGTCGGCGCGTGGCCGCGGCATCGCCACGCTCTTGCTGCGCACGGCGTTCGCGGAGTTCGCCCTGCTCAGGCGCGACACCGTGGGCCTCGGTGTGGACACGCAGAACTCGACGGGCGCCTTCCAGCTCTACGAGGGTCTCGGCATGACCCTGCACTTCGCCGCGGACAACTGGGAGGTCCGGGTGCCGCTAGCGGACCAGTAGCACCTTGCCGATGTGCTCGCCGGACGCCACCACGCGGTGCGCTTCGGCGGCGTCCTGGATCGCCAGCACCCGGTCGATCACCGGCCGCACCCGCCCGGCCTCGATGAGCGGCCAGACGTGCTCCCGTACCTCCGCCACGATCTGGCCCTTCTCCACCACTGGCCGGCCGCGCAGTGACGTGGCGATGACCGAGCCGCGCTTGCTGAGGAGCTGACCCAGGTCGAGCTCGGCCTTGCGCCCGCCCTGGAGGCCGATCACGACGAGCCGGCCGCCGTAGGCGAGCACGTCGGTGTTGCGGCCCAGGTACTTCGCGCCCATGTTGTCGAGGACGATGTCCGCGCCGTGGCCGCCGGTCTCGGCCTTGACGACGGCGACGAAGTCCTCGGACTTGTAGTCGATCGCGCGCTCGGCGCCGTACGCCTTGCAGCGGTCGAGCTTGGGCGCGCTGGCGGTACAGAACACGCGTGCGCCGTACGCGGAGCCAAGTTGGAGCGCCATCGTGCCGACGCCGCTCGCACCGCCGTGGACCAGCAGCACCTCGCCGGGGTTGAACCGGGCGATGTTGAACACGTTGGACCACACCGTGCACGTGACCTCGGGCAGGGCCGCCGCCTCGACGAGGGTGACCCCGTGCGGGATCGGCAGTAGCTGCACGACCGGCACGGCGACCCGCTCGGCGTACCCACCGCCGGCGAGCAGCGCACACACCTCGTCGCCGACGCGCCAGTCGGTGACGCCGCGCCCGACCTCGACGATCGTCCCGGAACACTCCAGGCCCAGGTACTCCGGCGCACCGGGCGGTGGCGGGTACTTGCCCTGGCGCTGCATCAGGTCGGCGCGGTTGACCGCGGTCGCCGCGACATCGACGATCACCTCGCCTGAATCCGGTGTCGGGTCGGGCACTTCGGACCAGCTCAGGACTTCGGGGCCACCTGGCTTGGAGATCGTGATCGCGCGCATGGAACCACCCTAGGATGCTGGCCGCCTTCGTACTCCACAGCCGCCGAAGCCCGCGCCGACTTGTGGAGTTTCGATGGTTCTGCGTCGCCCCGAAACCTCGAAACTCCACAACTCGACGGGGCGCGCGAGACCAGGGTCACGGGTCTGTGTGCCACGGCGCTAGCGGGATACCTGTACTCTGTAGTCAGTACCTCGTCGTACGCCGCGCCTCGCGCTCCCAGTTTCCTGGTTGTGGGTCATGCACCCCGCGAGCCGCTTCTGTCCGGCGTACCCCTTGTCCACGAGCTTCATTATGACCGTGACGCACGCCTGCGTCCGGAAGGTTTCCTCTGTGCTGAGCGCAACTCCGTTAGACACCACCACGCCGTCCTTCGCCTCCCTCGGCCTGCCCGAGGCGCTGGTGACGGCACTGTCCCGCCGCGGTGTGGTGGCGCCGTTCCCGATCCAGGCCGCGACGATGCCCGACGCGCTGGCCGGCCGGGATGTGCTCGGCCGTGGTGCCACCGGCTCCGGCAAGACCCTCGCCTTCGGGCTGCCGATCCTGGCTCGGCTTGCCGGCCAGCAGGCGCGGCCGTTGCGCCCGCTGGCGATGATCCTCGTGCCGACGCGTGAGCTGGCGATGCAGGTCCACGACGCGCTGGAGCCGCTGGGCCGCCCGCTGGGCGTCCGGCTGCGGCTGGTCGTCGGCGGGATGTCGTTCCCGAAGCAGACGGACGGGCTGCGCCGCGGTGTCGAGATCGTCGTGGCCACGCCCGGCCGCCTCACCGACCACGTCAAGCAGGGCACGTGTGACCTGTCCGATGTGGACATCGCAGTGCTCGACGAGGCGGACCACATGGCCGACATGGGCTTCCTGCCGCAGGTGTCCTGGCTGCTCGACCGCGTGGCGCCGGGTGGCCAGCGCCTGCTGTTCTCCGCCACCCTCGACCGCGACGTCGACAAGTTGGTGCGCAAGTACCTCAGTCAGCCAGTGACCCACTCGCTCGCGCCGTCGACAGCTGCGGTGTCCACGATGGAGCACCACCTGCTGCGCGTCTCGCACGAGCAGAAGTTCGACGTCACCGCCGAGATCGCCGGTCGCGACGGGCGCACGATCATGTTCGTCCGCACCAAGCACGGTGCCGACCGGCTGGTCAAGCAGCTCGGTCGCGTCGGCGTGGTCGCGGGCTCGCTGCACGGCGGCAAGACCCAGGGCGCGCGTACCCGCACCCTCAACCAGTTCCGCGAGGGTCAGGTTCCGGTGCTGGTCGCCACCGACGTCGCCGCACGCGGTGTCCACGTGGACGACATCAGCCTCGTCGTACACGTCGACCCGCCGGCCGACCCCAAGTCGTACCTGCACCGTGCGGGTCGCACCGCTCGTGCGGGCGAGTCCGGCGTGGTGGTCACGCTCGTCTCGCCGCATCAGGAGCGCGAGGTCAACGTGCTGGCCAAGCAGGCCGGGATCACGCCCGCCCGCCGCCAGGTGTCGCCCGGCGACTCCGCCCTCATCGAGCTGACCGGCGCTCGCCGGCCCTCCGGCACCCCCGTGGTGCTGCCCGAGCCCAAGCCGGCCCGCGCAGCGAGCCGTCCGCGGCGGGCTCGTGAGGGTGGCCCCGTCGAGAGCCGGCCGGCCAGGCACGGGCGCGCCGCGGGCCACAGGTCCGATGGCGGTCACCCGCGTACCGGCGGACACCGGCCGGAAGGCGGCCACCCGCGCTCCGGCGGCGGCCACGGACGGCCCCGCCGCGCACCTGCCTCCTGATCTCAGCAGCGCCAGACCTTTTCCAGCTACGCCTGGCGCAGGTCTGGGCGCGTGTGATGCGACGCGTCGAATCAATGAACGCGTTGCATCACACGGAGCAGACTACCTCAACCTCGATTGGTCTAGACCGGTCTAGTCCGGATCCGCCATAGTGGACCCGCTCGGGCCGCTGGGTCAGCTGTGCGGCCCAATCGACGAGAGGGAGAAACGGTGCGGATCAAGATCCTTATGGCTATCGCCGCGGCGGCGGGCACGCTCGCCATCGCTACGCCAGCTCAGGCTGCGCAGGCCCCGTGCGGCCTGGGTGGCGACGGCAACCGGGCCAGCGTCACGTGCTGGGGTGGCAGCTCGCACACGTGGCGGCTCGTGGTCGACTGCCTCGACACCAGCAACATCCGTTGGCCCCGGATCGTCGACACGATCTACGGCGATTGGCACCGGGGCGACGGCTCCGACACCCGGTACTGCGCCAGCGGCCTCCGCGCGAACGGCCGCCTCGAACTGCGCTGACCCGCTGAGCGGGGGTGGGCCAACGTCGGCATGCCGACGTTGAGCGCGCCCGGGCGTATCCAACGTCGGCATGCCGACATTGGCGCACAAGCGGCGTTGGCTTGTCGCCCACGACGTGCAGGCGGGCACCCCGGCAGCCGGGGTGCCCGCCTGGTCACTCAGGGCTGCGGTGCCTCGAACCCGAACCGGGCGATCCAGTCGCCGATCCGCTTCTCGCTGATCCGTGTGTAGACGCCGGGGAAGCCCGTCGCGGCGCAACCCTCGCCCCAGCTCACGACGCCGAGCTGGATGAACTCCGGCCGGCCGGGGACCTTGCTGAACAGCGGGCCGCCGCTGTCGCCCTGGCACGAGTCCTTGCCGGTACGACCGGCGCAGATCTCGGTCTTGGGGTTGAACGCCTTGCCGTAGGAGATCAGGCACTCGTTGTCGGACACGATCGGTACCGTGACCTCGCGCATCCGGTCGGTGACGCCGGACGAGTCGCCGCCGCCCGGACCCGCGGGGTCCTTCGAGGTGACGCCCCAGCCAGAGACGACCACCTGGCGGCCGGGCCGCTCCAGCGCGTCGGTGCCCGGCGTGACCAACTGGATCGGCTTGACGCCGTTCACGCCCTTGTCGAGGAAGATCAGGGCGGCGTCACCGCGACCGTTCTTTGTGTACCCGGGGAACACCGTGACACCGCCGACCTTGCGCACCTGCCCCTGGGTACCGGACAGCTTCGTGCGCCCGACGACGACTCGCATGTTCGCCCAGTCCTTCTCGGTGGTGCCCTCGACGCAGTGCGCGGCGGTGAGGATCGCGCCGCGCCCGTCGATCAGGCTGCCCCCGCAGAAGTGGTTGAACTTGCCGTCGCCGCCCTTGAACTGGAGCGACGCCATGAAGGGGTACTTCCCGTCAGGCACGCCGGTGCCGCCGACGATCTGCGGCCTCACGTCCGAGCCCGGTGCTGCGCTGGCCACCTGAGCGGATGCTGCGAGTACGGCCGCAGCGATCAGCGTTCCGGCTGCGACCCGTCGGAGTAACGACAACGTCCTTCTCCCTCATTCGATGACATCGGCCCCGAATCGGACCGATGTCGTCGAACGTAGTGTTCCAGGACAAGCGGGGCCTCAGCCGCTGGTACCGCTCGCTCCTCCCTCTCGGGTCGGAACCGACCCCTGACCAGAGATAGGGGTCAGTACGACTTCGGCAGTCCAAGGGAGTGCTGGGCTACGAAGTTGAGGATCATCTCGCGGCTCACCGGTGCGATCCGCGCGGCGCGGACGGCGCCCCACAGCGTCGCGAGTCCGTACTCGGTGGCCATGCCGTTGCCGCCGTGTGTCTGGATCGCCTTGTCGACGGCGTCGATCGACGGCCTCCGCGGCGGCGTACTTCGCCATGTTCGCGGCCTCGCCCGCCAGCGCGTCCTGGCCCTGGTCGTAGAGCCACGCCGCCTTCTGCGTCATCAGCCGCGCCAGCTCGACCTGGATCTTGGCCTGCGCGAGCGGGTGGGCGATGCCCTGGTGCGCGCCGATCGGCGTCTTCCACACCTGGCGGTCGGCCGCGTACGCCGCGGCCTTCGCCAGGGCGTATCGCGCAGTGCCGTTCGCCTGCGACGCGATCGTGATCCGCTCCGGGTTGAGGCCCGCGAACAGGGCGGGCAGCCCGGCGTCGGCCGACTCGCCGACGAGCGCGTCAGCCGGCAGCCGCACGTCGTCGAGGAAGAGCGTGAACTGCTTCTCCGGCGACGTCACCTGCATGTCGATCTGCTGAGCCTCGAACCCCGAAGCGTCTGTCGGGACGATGAACAGTGCCGGCTTCAGCTGCCCGGTCGTCGCGTCCTCGGTACGGGCGACGACCAGCACCGCCTCGCACTCGTCTACCCCGGAGATGTAGTACTTGCGACCGGTGAGCAGCCAGTCGTCGCCGTCGCGGCGGGCGGTCGTGGTGAGGCGGTGCGCATTGGAGCCTGCGTCGGGCTCGGTGATCGCGAACGCCATCTTCACCGACCCGTCCGCGAACCCGGGCAGCCAGCGCTGGCGCTGCTCCAGAGTGCCGGACTTGGCGATGACCGTGGCGCAGATCGCCGGCGACACGACGATCAGCAGCAGCGAGCACCCGGCCGCGGCCAGCTCCTCGGCGACGATCGCCAACTCGGTGATGCCGCCGCCTCCGCCGCCGTACTCCTCGGGCACCGCGACGCCGAGGAAGCCCGCCTTGCCCGCCTCGGTCCACAGCTCGTGGGTCGTCCCGCCGGACTTCGCCTTCTCGACGAAGTAGCTGTGTCCGTACTTGCCGGCGAGCTGCGCCACCGACTCCCGCAGCAGCGCGTGCTCGGGGCTCTCGCTGAAGTCCATCGTTCAGTCCTCCGTGATCACAGCGAGGACTGCGCCGCCCTCGACCTGGCTGCCTTCGGTCACGCGCACCGCGGCGACGACGCCGTCGTGCGGCGCCACCACCGGGTGTTCCATCTTCATCGCCTCCAGCACGAGCAGCGGCTGGCCCTTCTGCACCCGCGCGCCTTCGTCGACGTGTAGCCGCACGACCGTGCCCGGCATCGGAGCGAGCAGCGACCCGGCCTCGACCTGCGAGGACGGATCAGGGAAGCGCGGCACCTGGACCAGCGTCACCGATCCGTGCGGGGAGTCCACATACGATACGTCGCCGATCTGCGATACCCGGAACGCCGTCCGCACGCCGCCGTCCGTAACCAGGTGCGGTTCATTGTGCGCCCGTGAGGGTCGCACGATCCAACCGCACCACGGCTCGCCGTTGACCCGTCGCCTCCGTCAGCGCACCGGTGCGGTCGAGCGTGTACTCGACGTCGAGCCGCTCGCCGGCCACGTGGTAGGTCACCCGCTGCGGCTGGGACGGGTTGTTGCGCCAGCCGCTGGGCAGCCCGCGCAGGGCCCTTGCGCCGGCCCGCCGCTCAGCCGCGCCGGCAAGCGCGGCGGCCAGCGCGGCCTGACGCACCGTCTCCGGGGAGGCCAGCGGAGCGGCGAGTGCGGAGAGGCCGTGCCGGTCGAAGAAGGCGGTGTCGGTGTCGCCCGCGAGGAACGCGGGATGCCGCAGGACGCGGACGAGCAGGTCGCGGTTGGTCACCACGCCGTGCAGCCGGGTGCCGGCCAGCGCGGCTGCCAACCGGCGCGCGGCCTCCTCTCGGGTGGCGCCCCACGAGATGACCTTGGCCAGCATCGGGTCGTAATGGACGCCGACGACCGATCCGTCGACGACGCCGGAGTCCAACCGGATCCCGTAGGACGGCGGCACCGTGAACTCGGCAGACACTCCCGGCACGTCGAAGCGGTGCAGCGTGCCGGTCTGCGGGCGCCACCCCGCCGCCGGATCCTCGGCGTACAGACGCACCTCAATGGCGTGGCCCGTGGTGTAGGTGGCTCGGCGGGAAGCGGGGACCCCTCGGCGACCGAGAGCTGGAGCGCCACCAGGTCGATCCCGTAGATGCACTCGGTCACCGGATGCTCGACCTGGAGCCGCGTGTTCACCTCCAGGAAGAAGAACCTCCCGTCGGCGCCGAGGAGGAACTCGACGGTTCCGGCGCCGACGTATCCGATGGCCTTCGCAGCCCTGACCGCCGCATCACACAGTTCGGCTCGCAGCGCGGCAGACACCGCTGGCGAGGGAGACTCCTCGACGACCTTCTGGTGCCGCCGCTGGATCGAGCACTCCCGCTCGCCGAGCGCCCACACGGTGCCGTGCGCGTCCGCGAGGATCTGCACCTCGATGTGGCGTCCTGCCTCGACGTACGGCTCGCAGAAGACGGTCGGGTCGCCGAACGCGGACGCCGCCTCGCGCCGCGCCGACTCCACGGAACCGGCGAGGTCAGCGAGGTCCCGCACGATCCGCATGCCACGGCCACCACCGCCGGCCGACGCCTTGACCAGCAGCGGCAGGTCGTCCGCCGTGACCGCCGACGGGTCGAGTTCCGCGAGTACCGGCACGCCGGCGTCCGCCATCAGCTTCTTCGCGGTGACCTTGGATCCCATCGCTTCGATCGCCTCGGGCGGCGGCCCGACCCAGGTGAGGCCGGCGTCGATCACGGCACGCGCGAACGTGGCGTTCTCCGACAGGAACCCGTACCCGGGGTGGACGGCGTCGGCGCCGGTCGCCTTGGCGGCGTCCAGCAGCAGGTCGGAGCGCAGGTACGTGTCGCCGGGCGCGTTGCCGGGAAGCCGCACCGCGACGTCACCGACGTGCGGCGAACCGGCGTCCGCGTCGGAGTAGACGCTCACCGGCGTGACGCCCAGCGAATGGCACGTACGGGCGACCCGGCGGGCGATCTCGCCGCGGTTGGCCACCAGAAGTCGGTTGATCACGGCGCCCTCACATCCGGAAGACGCCGTAGCCACGGGCGCCCTCAACTGGTCCACTGTGGATCGCCGAGAGGCAGAGCCCCAGGACGGTACGGGTGTCGCGCGGGTCGATGATCCCGTCGTCGTAGAGCCGGCCGGTGAGGAACAGAGCGAGCGACTGCTGCTCGATCTGCCCCTCGATCATCGCGCGCATCGCGGCGTCGCCGGCCTCGTCGTACACCTGGCCGCGCGACTCGGCGGCCTGCCGCGCGACGATCGAGATGACCCCGGCGAGCTGCGCCGGCCCCATCACCGCCGACTTGGCGTTGGGCCAGGTGAACAGGAACCGCGGGTCGTACGCCCGCCCGCACATGCCGTAGTTGCCGGCGCCGTACGACGCACCCATCACGACCGTGAGGTGGGGCACTCGCGAGTTCGAGACGGCGTTGATCATCTGCGCGCCGTGCTTGATGATCCCGCCCTGCTCGTACTCCTTGCCCACCATGTAACCGGTCGTGTTCTGCAGGAACAGCAGCGGAGTGTCGGCGGCGTTGGCGAGCTGGATGAACTGCGTCGCCTTCTGGGACTCCTCGCTGAACAGCACGCCGCGCGCGTTGGCCAGCACCCCGATCGGGTACCCGTGGATCGACGCCCACCCGCACACCAGCGACGTGCCGTAGAGCGGCTTGAACTCGTCGAACCGCGAACCGTCCACGATCCGGGCCAGCGCCTCGCGCGGGTCGAACGGCTGGCGCAGGTCGGTCTGGCGCGATGCCGAGCAGCTCCTCGGGGTCGTGCAGCGGCTCGTCGGCGTCTTTCGAGGGCCCGGGACCTTGCTTGCGCCAGTTCAGGTTGGCGACGATCTGCCGGCCGAGCCTGATGGCGTCGACCTCGTCCACGGCCAGGTAGTCGGCCAGGCCGGAGATCCGGGCGTGCATCTCGGCGCCGCCGAGCGACTCGTCGTCGGACTCCTCACCGGTAGCCATCTTCACCAGCGGCGGCCCGCCCAGGAACACCTTCGCCCGCTCGCGCACCATCACGACGTGGTCACACATGCCCGGCACGTACGCGCCGCCTGCCGTCGAGTTGCCGAAGACCAGCGCGATCGTCGGGATCCCGGCGGCGGACAGCGCGGTCAGGTCGCGGAAATGACGGCCGCCCGGAATGAAGATCTCGGCCTGCGACGGCAGGTCCGCGCCGCCCGACTCGACCAGGCTGATCAGCGGCAGCCGGTTCTCCCGCGCGATGTCGTTGGCCCGGAACGTCTTCTTGACGCTCCACGGGTTGCTGGCGCCGCCCTTGACGGTGGGGTCGTTGGCGACGATCACGCACTCGACACCCTCGACAACACCGATTCCGGTGACGACGCTCGCCCCGACCGTGTAGTCCGAGCCCCAGGCCGCGAGCGGCGACAGCTCAAGGAACGGCGAGTCGCGGTCGACCAGCAGCTCGATGCGCTCGCGGGCGAGCAGCTTGCCGCGCTTGTGGTGCCGGGCGACGTACTTCTCGCCGCCGCCGGCCCGCGCCCTCGCGAGTTCGACGTCCACTTCGGACAGCTTCGCCAGCAGGGCATCCCGCTGGTCTCCGGCCGTCGACGGGTCGTGCGTACTGCCTAGTACGGGCATGTCAGAGCCCCATCCGCTTGGCGGCCAGTTCGGTCATGATTTCGTTGGTGCCGCCGCCGATCCCGAGGATCCGGGCGTCCCGGTAGTGCCGTTCGACCTCGGCGTCGCGCAGGTATCCGAAGCCGCCGTGGAGCTGGACGGCCTCGTCCACCACGCTGTCGCACGCGGCGACGGCGGTGTTCTTGGCGAAGCAGACCTGCTGCACGCAGTCCTCGCCGTCGTTGATCCGGCGGGCGACGTCGAGCACGTAGGTCCGGGCGACGTCGATCTGTCGTGCCATCTCCACCAGCTTGTGCCGGACGACCTGCCTGCTGACGAGGGCGCGGCCGAACGTCTCGCGCTGGCGTACCCAGTGGAGAGTGAGGTCGAGGCAACGCTGCGCGGTGGCGTACGCCTCGGCGGCCATCGTGATCCGCTCGACCTGGAACTGCCGCATGATCTGTGCGAACCCGCTGTTCTCAGGTCCGACCAGGTTCTCCGCCGGCACGCGGACATCGACAAGCCCCAGCTCCGCCGTGTCCGAGCAGTGCCAGCCCATCTTCTCCAGCCGGCGTGTCACCGTGAACCCTGGTGTGCCCTTCTCGACGACGAGTAGGGAGATACCGCTGTAGCCGGGGCCGCCGGTCCGCACCGCCAGCACGGTGAAGTCCGCCCGCCAGCCGGACGTGATGTATGTCTTGGAGCCGTTGACTGTGAAGGTGTTGCCGTCGCGGACTGCGCGGGTGCTGATGGCCGCGACGTCCGACCCGGCGTCGGGCTCGGTGATGCCGAGGGCGCCGATGGTCGTGCCTTCGAGCGTCGGGCGGACCCAGCGTTCGACCTGCTTCGGGTCGCCGGCGTGGACCAGGTGCGGCAGCGCGATGCCGTGCGTGAACAGCGCCGCGACGAGCCCGCTCGAACCGCCGGCCTGGATGATCTCCTCGGTGACCGTGATCGAGTCGAGCAGGTCGCCGCCGGAACCGCCGACGCTCTCCGGGAAGCCGACCCCGAGTAAGCCCAGCTCAGCGGCCTTCTTGTGTAGGTCGCGGGGTACCTCGCCGGCCCGCTCCCACTCGTCGAGTTGGGGGACGATCTCGCGCCGGGTGAAGGTTCTGACGAGGTCTCTGAGTTCGTTCACAACAGCGCCTCGGGGATGTCGACGTGGCGGGATCGCAGCCACTCGCCGAGCGCCTTCGCCTGCGGGTCGAACCGGGTGGACGACGCGACACCCGCGCCGAGCAGCCGGTGGATCACGAAGTTCAGCGCGCGCAGCTTCGGCAGCTCGTACCGCTCGATGTCCAGTTCGGACGTCTCGGGAAGGAGTTCGCGCAGCGTGTCCGTGGTGAGGGTCTGCGCCAACCAGTCGTACGCAGCGTCCGTCCGGGCCCAGACGCCGAGGTTCGCGTCGCCGCCCTTGTCGCCGCTGCGCGCGCCGACGATCGTGCCGAGCGGGACGCGCCGCGTGGGGCCGCCAACCGGGTTGCGGTTCAACTGCGACCTCTGAGGTCGCGCTTGAACCGCACCGGTTGTGGGGTTGATCTTGCGGTGGGTGCCGTCGGGCAGGACCGCCACGTGCTCGACCTCCGCTGCGGGCACGTACGCGGCGGTGTACACGCCGAACGGTGTGGCGTCGCCGGGCGGCGTGGTGGCGTGAAAGCCCGGGTACGACGCCAGCGCCAGCTCCACCGCTGCCTGCGAGAACGCGCGACCCGCACGTCCGGCGTCCGCGTCCTTGGCGACGACGTGCAGCAGCGCGCTGGCGGTCTCCTCGGTGGCGGCGTCCACATGGTCGGTGCGGGCGAGCGTCCAGGTCAGCTCGCGCGGACCTTTCCCGGCGAGCGCCTCTTCGAGCTGGGCGCGCACCAGGTTGGCCTTCGCGGGAATGTCGAGCCCGGTGAGGACGAACGTCATCGCGTTGCGGAACCCGCCGAGCGCGTTGAGGCACACCTTGAGCTGACCGGACGGCGGCTCGCCCTGGGTGCCGGTGATCTTCACCCGGTCAGGACCGTCGTCGCTGAGCTGGACCGTGTCGAACCGCGTCACCACGTCCGGGCCGAGGTACGCGGGACCGCCGATCTCGTACAGCAGCTGCGCGGTGACGGTCTCGACCGTGACCGCGCCGCCCGTGCCGTCGTGCTTCGTGACCACGGACGAGCCGTCGGCGTGGATCTCCGCGATCGGGAAGCCGGGGTGCCCGACGTCCGCCAGCTCGGTGAAGAAGGCGAAGTTGCCGCCCGTCGCCTGGGCGCCGCACTCGATCACATGCCCGGCTGCGGTGGCGCCGGCCAGTGCGTGCCAGTCGTCGCGGGCCCAGCCGAAGTGCGCCGCCGCCGGCCCGACCACCAGCGACGCGTCCGTCACCCGGCCGGTGACCACCACGTCGGCCCCGGCGGTGAGGCACTCGACGATGCCCCAGCAACCGAGGTACGCGTTGGCGGTCAGGGCGCCCTCGTAGCCCTTGAGCGCGTCGCCTTCGACGTGTCCGATCTGGACTGTCAGCCCTAGGCGATCTGCCAGGTCGCTCAGAGCTCCGGCCAGCCCAGCAGGGTTGAGGCCGCCCGCGTTCGTGACGATCTTGACGCCACGCTCCATCGCCAGCCCGAGGCACTCCTCCATCTGCCGGAGGAACGTCTTGGCGTAGCCGAGCGAGGGGTTCTTGAGGCGGTCGCGGCCGAGGATGAGCATGGTCAGCTCGGCGAGATAGTCGCCGGTCAGAACGTCGAGCTGCCCGCCGGTCAGCTGCTCGCGTACCGCGTCGAACCTGTCGCCGTAGAAGCCGGAAGAGTTGCCGATCCGGATTGGCCCGGCGTGCTGGTGCGTCACGCCCCGCCACCCTCGTTCCAGCCCTGCTCCGTCTGCGGGGGAGCGCCGAACGGTCCGGGGCTCTCCGCGGCGCGCGGCGGGCGGCCGGCGCCGGGCGGACCGGCGAACGCCTGGGCGAAGTCGAGCCACTGGTCGGCATCGCCCTTGGCGACCAGCGCAAGGTCGTCACGGTGCCTGCGCTGGGTCACAAGCAGGCAGAAGTCGAGCGCGGGGCCGGTGACCCGGTCCGGTGCGTCCTCGGGGCCCCAGGTCCACAGTTCGCCGTCGGGGCCTTCCAGCTCGACGCGGACGTCCTGAGCGGGCGCGGGCAGGCCGTGGGTGAGGTACCCGTTCGCCCTGGTCCGGACCCCGAGATGCGCGATGTGCCGGAGGCGCGCGGTCGGGGTGCGCTCGACGCCCAGCGCGTCCGCCACGTCCTGCCCGTGCGCCCAGGTCTCCATCAGGCGGGCGGTGGCCATCGAGGCGGCGCTCATCGGCGGGCCGAACCACATGAGCTTGACGCCGTCCGGCACCTCCGCGAGAGCCTGGGCGAGCGCAGCGCGGCCGGTACGCCAGCGCCCCAGCAGCTCGGGGTCGCCGACCGTCTCGGCGGCGCCCTCGTCGACGAAGCCGCTGGGGTTTTTCAGCGCGGTCTGCAGGAGGTCGTTGAATTCGTCGGGAGCGGTGATCGCCACGAGTGTGGCGGCATCCGTCCAGGTCAGGTGCGCGATCTGGTGAGCGACCGTCCAACCAGGAGCGGGCGTCGCCATCTCCCAGCCCATCGGTGGCAGGGCGGCCACCCGCGCGTCCAGATCGTCGCCTTCGGCACGCAGGTCGTCGAGGAGCTGGCCACGGTCAACCACGGTTCGCCTCCAGAGTCGCATCTTGCAGCGCTGCGTCGAGGGTCTGCGCCCATTGCCGGAGCAGGCGCTGACGGCGTGCGGAGTCGTCGGTGAGCTGGTTGGCGACGCCGAGGCCGCGCATGAGGTCGAGCGTCGCCTGCACGGATTCGCGGGCGCCGGGCCGGCCCTCATCGACGCCGAGCATCTCGACGGTGAGCCGGTGAACCTCGCGCCCGACCTTGGCCTCGACCGGCACCAACGCCTCGCGCAGCGCTGGGTCGGTACGGGCCGCGACCCACACCTCCAGGGCGGCGGTGAATAGCGGGCCGGTGTGGTGGGCGGCGAGCAGCTCCAGGACGGCCGCCGTGCGGTTTGCGCCGCTGGGCAGGGTCTCGGCGGAGCGGCGCATCTCGTCACGGCGGAGCGTGGCGAGATGCTCGATGGCGGCCACGACCAGGGCGGCCTTGGTGGGGTAATGGTGCAGCTGGGCGCCCCGGGACACACCGGCGCGCTCGGCGACGACGGTCGTGGTCATGCCGGACCAGCCCAGCTCGGAGAGGCACTCGACGGTCGCCTCCATCAGCCGGGTGCGCGTGGTGAGGCTGCGCTCGGCGTTCGGTACCCGGGCCATGTCGTGAGTGTGCCGTGCGCCGCAACAAACAGTCAAGCCTGCATGTTTCTGGGTTCTCGACCCTGTGACGCAGCACACGGAGCTGCGTATCGAACCTTCCGGAGCCCGGTACCCGTGTAGGTGGCATCGAGCGAGCGACACGGCTCGCCAAGCCCCACCAAGCACCCGAACGAAGCGAGAGCCGCCGGCTCCTCGCCTACCTCCGCACGTCCCGAATCGCTGACGCACCACGGACCGACCGACTGTCCAAGGAGGACACCGCCATGAAGCTCCGCCGCCTCGCCCCCATCGCCGGCATCGCCGTCGCCGTCTTCGCGCTCACCGCCTGCACCGGCGACTACGGCACGCAGGAGAGCAAGTGCCGCCACGCTGCTGAAGCCCCCGCCCAGGCGCCTGCCTCTGAGGCGCCTGTCGCCCAGGCTCCTGCAGGTGAGGCGGCGGCACCGCCCGCCCTCGCCGGTAAGGACCTGGTGCTCACAGTCAGCAAGGTCGACGGCTTCACGCCGTTCGTCACCAACGCCAAGGGCCGCACGATCTACCGCTTCGACAACGACTCCAACAACCCGGCGACGAGCACCTGCTTCGACGCCTGCCTGAAGGCGTGGGAGCCGATCATCGTCAAGAGCGTCAAGCTCGACAGCGCTGCGATCCAGAAGGACGTCATCGGCACGGTCGATCGCCCCGAGGGCAAGCAGGTCACGCTGAACGGCTGGCCGCTCTACTACTTCAAGACCGACAAGAAGCTCGGCGAGACCGAGGGCCACGGCAAGGGCGACGTCTGGTTCGCCATCGCGGCGAACGGCAAGAAGGCGCAGAAGCTGGCCGGTGGCACGAGCGGCGGCGCCGCCGAGACCAGCACCGGCGGGTACAAGTACTGAGAACCCGCCCCTGAACGCGATGCCCCGCCGGTCGACAGCGGCCCCGGCGGGGCATCGCCCTGTCCTAGTGGCGGGTTCGCGCCGAGGAACCACGCTGTCTTGACATAACGGACGCATCGGGTGTCGGATCTGGCAGGAAAGTTTCCTATTTCGTATGGAGCCGACACCGTGCAGAACCCCCTCGCGGGCAAAGCCTCCCGCCGGACCGCACTCCTGCTCGCCGCCACCGCCGTCCTGTCCGCACCGGTCCTGATCTCGGTCACCGGCACCGGACACGCCGGTGAACCTGTCAAGGCGGCCGCGGTCGATCTGACTGATCCGCACAAGAAAGACATCGCGATGCAGATCGTGTCCAGCGCGGAGAACTCCTCGCTGGACTGGCGCGCCCAGTACAGGTACATCGAGGACATCGACGACGGGCGTGGCTACACCGCGGGCATCATCGGCTTCTGCTCGGGCACCGGCGACATGCTGCAACTCGTCGAGGAGTACACCCGCCGCAAGCCCGGCAACGTGCTCGCCAAGTACCTGCCGGCGCTGCGCCGCGTGAACGGCAGCGACTCGCACGCCGGTCTCGATCCGAACTTCACGCGTGACTGGCGCACTGCCGCCGACGAAAAAGACGGAGTGTTCAAGCAGTCGCAGGACTTCGAGCGCGACCGCGTCTACTTCAACCCGGCCGTCAACCAGGCGAAGCGTGACGGTGTCCGCGCGCTCGGCCAGTTCATCTACTACGACGCGATGGTCATGCACGGCCCGGGCAGCGACCGGTCGAGCTTCGGCGGCATCCGCGCGGCGGCGATCCGCAAGGCCAAGCCGCCGGCGCAGGGCGGCAACGAGACGACGTACCTCAACGCCTTCCTCGACGTCCGCCGGGCGATCATGAAGGAAGAGGAGGCGCACGCCGACACGAGCCGGGTCGACACCGCCCAGCGGCCGTGGCTGCGCGATGGCAACCTCGACCTCGACACGCCGCTGCGCTGGAAGATGTACGGCGAGGACTTCCGCATCGACCGCTAGTGTCCCGTCTCAGAAGGTTGCGGGGGTAACGAGCGGGATCGCCATACCCGGTTGTGGTGAGATCGTGGAGTCTTGGCTCGCTGATCTCACCACAACCTCGAAGCCTTCTATTCGTTACGACCGGCTGGCCGGCGAGAAGCAGGGGCTGGCCGGCACGGCCGTCAGCCCCTCGCGCCGCCTCACCCTCCCCGAACGGCCCTCCCCGAATCGGACTGTTCCGGAAGTGGCGCTCAAACTGGGCGGGCGATGCAGCCATTTCCCCGACAGTTCATGTCGTGCCGGATTGCCTGGTCAACGTTGCGAGACGCGGCACTAGCCCTTTTGTCGCCCAAAGCGGCAGGGGCGAGACTGGGCCAATGGATGCGGAGCGGCTGGCGCGGCGGCTTGGGAGCGAGCTGCGCGGCGAGGTCGACTTCGGCACGTCCGCCCGCGCGCTCTACAGCTCCGACGCGTCGAACTACCGGCGCGTGCCGCTCGGTGTCGTGTTCCCGCGTGACGAAGAGGATGTCGTAGCGGCGGTCGGGGTCTGTCGCGAGTTCGACGTGCCGCTCACCCCGCGAGGCGGCGGCACGAGCGTGGCCGGCAACGCGATCGGCGGCGGCGTCGTCCTCGACCTGTCGAAGCACGTCAATGCGCTGATCGACCTTGATCCGGCCGCACGCCGCGCGATCGTCCAGCCCGGCCTCGTCCTGGATCGCCTCCGCGAGGCCGCCGCCGTGCACGGGCTCACCTTCGGCCCCGACCCGTCCACGCACAGCCGCTGCACGCTCGGCGGCATGATCGGCAACAACGCGTGCGGATCCCACTCGGTGCGCTGGGGCAAGACGTCGGACCAGGTCGAGTCCCTCGACGTGCTGCGGTACGACGGCACGCGGCTCACCGTCGGTGCCGGCGCACCTCCGGAGCTGCGCGATCTCGTGGACGCCAACCTCGCGCTGATCCGCCGGAAGTTCGGCCGCTTCCCGCGCCAGGTCTCCGGCTACCCGCTTGACGAGTTGCTGCCCGAGCGTGGCCGGCACGTCGCGCGCTCGCTGGTCGGCACCGAGGGCACCTGCGTGACTGTGTTGCAGGCAGCGGTAGCCCTGGTCGAGACGCCGAAAGCCCGAGTTCTCCTCGTGCTCGGGTTCGCGGACGACAGCGCCGCGGCCGACGCCGCGCCGGCGATCCTGCCGCACCAACCGCTCACGGTGGAGGGCATCGACACCGATCTCGTGGCCGGCCGCCGGGTGCCCAGCGGTCTCCCCGAAGGCAACGCCTGGCTGTTCGTGGAGCTGGGCGGCGAGTCGATGGCGGACGCCGAAGCCGCGGCGAAACGCGTGGCCAAGGACGTCGAGGGGCAGGCGAGCATCGTCACCGACCCCGCCGCGCAGCGCGCGCTGTGGCGGATCCGCGAGGAAGGCGCCGGCATCGCCACCCGCATGCCCGACGGTGCCGAGGCGTGGCCCGGCTGGGAGGACGCAGCCGTGCCGCCCGAGCGGCTCGGCGCGTACCTGCGGGACTTCCGCGAGCTGAAACAGCGGCACGGCCTGCGCGGCGTCACGTACGGGCACTTCGGCGAGGGTTGCATCCACGTCCGCATCGACTTCGACCTGCTGAGCCGCGCGGGCATCGGCCGGTTCCGGCGGTTCGTCGAAGAGGCCGCGGACCTGGTGGTGGGCCATGGCGGCTCGTACTCGGGCGAACACGGCGACGGGTACGCCCGCTCGGAGCTCCTGCCGCGCATGTACGGGCCCGAGGTGATGCGGTTGTTCGGGGAATTCAAGCGCTTCTGGGATCCGGACGACCGGATGAACCCCGGCGTGGTCGTCAGCCCCCTCCCGATCGACGGGAACCTGCGCACGGACGGCCCCCGCCGGCACCTGCCCACCGTCTTCGCCTACCCGCACGACGCAGGCGACTTCGCGCAGGCCACGCGGCGCTGCGTCGGGGTCGGGAAGTGCCGCAACGCGTCCGGTACCGCGATGTGCCCGAGCTTCCAGGCGACCGGCGAGGAAGAGCACTCCACCCGTGGCCGGGCGCGGCTCCTCGCCGAGATGGTGCGTGGCGACCTGGTCACCGACGGGTGGCGGTCGCACGAGGTCCGCGACGCGCTGGATCTCTGCCTGGCGTGCAAGGCGTGCCGCAGCGACTGCCCGGTCGGTGTCGACATGGCCACGTACAAGGCCGAGTTCCTGCACCACCACTACGCGGGGCGGCTGCGGCCGCGGTCGCACTACTCGATGGGGTACCTGCCGCTGTGGGCCCGCCTGCCTGCCGGGGTGCTGAACCTGGGTGCGCGGCTGCCCGGCGCGAAGCGGCTTGCGGGGGTGGCGCCGGAGCGCGACCTGCCGACGTTCGCGCGCGAGCCGTTCGTCCGCTGGTTCCGGCGCCGGTCTCCCCGGGCTGGGGCGCCGGCCTCGCCGGAGGGTCGTGCTCTGGCCGGACACCTTCACCAACTACCTCACGCCCGAGGTGGGCAGAGCCGCTGTCACGGTGCTGGAGTCGGCCGGCTTCGAGGTCGTGATCCCGGACGGCAACGTCTGTTGTGGACTGACGTGGATCTCGACCGGCCAGCTCGGCATGGCTCGCAGGGTGGCTCGCCGCAGCCTGGCCGCGCTCCGCCCGCACCTCGACGCCGGCGCGCTGGTCGTCGGGCTGGAGCCGAGCTGCACGGCGGCTCTCCGGTCCGACCTGCCCGAGCTGCTGCCCGGGACCGACGCCGCGCGCTTGGCGGAGAATACGCGCACGTTCGCCGAGTTGCTGGTCGAGCACGGCTGGCAGCCGCCCACGCGTACCGGACAGGCGTTGTTGCAGGTCCACTGCCACCAGCGGGCGGTGCTCGGGGCCACCGCCGACGCTTCGCTGCTGGTGGCCGCTGGGCTCGAACAGGTGCCCGTCGCGCCGTCCTGCTGTGGGCTGGCCGGAAACTTCGGATTCGAGCGGGATCACTACGCGCTCGCGCAGACCGTCGGCGAGCAGGTTGTGCTGCCGGCCGTGCGGGCGACCTCGCCGGAAACCGTGCTGGTCGCGGACGGGTTCAGCTGCCGCACCCAGATCGCGCACGGCACCGGCCGGCGCGCCGTCCACCTTGCCGAACTGCTCGCGCGCGGTGTGACGCTGGCCTCGTAAGCCGCGATTACGGTTGCGTAACCCGCGATGCCTTTCAGACGATGCCAGCGGCGTGGAGGAAGCCGGACCTGGGGAGGGACGGGGGCATGTCAGCCGGATATTTCAGCAGCTACGTGGCGTTGGGCGACAGCTTCACCGAGGGCATGGACGACCCTCGTGGCGACGGGACGTACCGCGGCTTCGCGGATCTCGTCGCGGGACAGCTCGCGGAGAAGAACGGCGGTTTCCGGTACGCGAACCTTGCCGTGCGGGGGAAGCTGCTCGGTCGTGTCGTGGACGAGCAGCTACCAGCCGCCGTCGAAATGGCGCCGGATCTCGTCAGCTTCGCGGCTGGCGGCAACGACGCGCTACGGCGCCGGTTCGACCCGGACGCGATGGGTGCCAGGTACGCAGCCGCGATCGGTCGTCTTCGTGCCACCGGCGCCGCGGTCGTCGTCTTCACCCCGGCCGACGGCACGGGGCACCTGCCTGGCCGCAACTACCTGCTGCCGCGGTGCGAGGCGATCGCATCGATCGTTCGTGATGCGGCGGAGCAGCACGGCGCGTTGGTCGTCGACCTCTGGGGCGACGACGGGCTCCGCGACCGTCGTATGTGGAGCATCGACCGTCTCCACCTGAGCGTGGCCGGGCACCACCGCGTGGCCGCGCACGTTCTGGAAGCCCTGGGTGTCGAGCCCGATCCGGCCTGGCGGGCAGGCACTTCCCACCGCACTGCCGTCCGGCTGGTACGACGCCCGCCGCGACGACCTTCAGTGGGCGTGGGCGCACCTCGCGCCGTGGATCGGCCGCCGCCTGCGCGGTCGTTCGTCGGGCGACAACATCACGGCGAAGCGTCCGATCCTGGAGGCGTACTAGCGGTTCTGTGGTCGCGCTTTTCCGGGCTATACGCCGGAAAAGCGCGACCACAAAACCGCTCAGCTCGGCGGCTACGTACTCGTCCGCCATGCCGAGTAGGACGCCGAGCCCGGACAGCTCGGCCTCGAACATCGGCTCCACGTCGTCGAGCGCGAAACCGAGCTGTCCGAACACCTCCATCGAGACGATGCCGTAGAGGCGGATCCAGCAGGACAGGAACACCTGCGTGACGCCGAGCGGCAGCGGCACCGGCAGCTTCCGGCCGAACTCGGCGAGCTGCGCGCGGAGCTGGGGGGAAATGTCCTCGTCGGCCGCGATCGGGAACGGTTTCGTCAGGTAGATCTCGGCGATCAGCGCGCCGAACACGCTGCCGAATCGTGAGTGGCTGTCGCGCTCCTCCTCGGGGAACGGCGACGGCTTGCGCGTGCCGAACACCAGCGCGAACTCGGCTGGATGGCTCGTGGCCCAGCCCCGGAACGCCCGGCTCACCGCCAGCAGCCTGACGGGCGCCGACTGCTCGGGCCGTTCGTCGCGCGCCGCCTCCATGGCCTCGCTGACCTCGATGTACAGGTCGGTGATCAGCCCATCGAGCAGCTCCTCACGGCTCTCGAAGTAGCGGTAGAGCGCGGGCGCGGACATGCCCATCTCGCGGGCGATCGCGCGCAGCGTGACCGCCGAGACGCCCTCGCTGACGAGGATCGCCCGAGCGGTCTGCTTGATCTCGGCGATCGTCGCTGCCCGCATGCGATCACGGCGGCTCACGGATTCGGCCACGGAACCCCCTTGACTAAGCGCGAACAAGCGTTGCAGAGTTAACAAGCGTAACCACTGCGACGGTCAGTCGCAGTATAGCGGCACCGAGTGCCCTCGGCGCCACAGGCCAGCGCTCCGAAGGGGGAGTCATGTTCGAACGGTTCGGACGGCTCATGTACCGCCGCCGGCGGTGGATCGTCGTCGCGACGGCGTTGTTCGTGGTCTTCGCCGGGGTGTGGGGCACCCAGGTCTTCGGCAGCCTGGTCGCCGGTGGCTTCGAGGATCCCGGCAGCGACAGCTACCGCGCCGCGAAGGTCTCCGCCGACGAACTCGGGCGGGACGACGCCGACGTCATCGTCCTGTACCGCAGCACCGACTCGACTGTCGACGACCCCGCTTTCCAGCGCGCCGTGACGTCGACGGTCGACGCCTTGCCGAGCGATGCCGTCGAGCGGACGGTGACGTTCTGGAGCACGAAGTCGCCGGCGCTGGTGAGCGAGGACAGGCACGCCACGTACGTCGTGCTCGGCCTGCGCGGCGACGAGGGCGAACGCAGCGACGCGCTTGAGCGCATCGAGGGCAGGCTCGACGCGCCCGGCCTCCAGACCCAGCTCGGTGGCGGCACCGTGATCAACCGCGACATCACCGAGCGGATCCAGGCCGACATCGCCCGCGCCGAGACGATCTCGATGCCGGTGCTGCTGATCCTGCTCGTCGTCATCTTCGGCAGCCTCGCCGCTGCCAGCCTGCCGCTCGCCATCGGCGGCATCGCCATCCTCGGTGCGTTCACCGCACTGCGCGCCATCACCTACTTCAGTGACGTCTCGATCTTCTCGATCAACGTCGTCACGATCATGGGGCTCGGCCTCGCGATCGACTACGGCCTGTTCATGGTCAGCCGGTTCCGCGAGGAGATCGGCCGCGCCGCGACCGTTGAAGACGCGGTGGCCCGCACCATGGCGACCGCCGGCCGCACCGTCGCCGTCTCGGGTGTCACCGTCGCCATCTCGCTCGCCGGGCTGCTGATCTTCCCGCAGGTCTTCCTCCGCTCGATGGGCATGGGCGGGATCGCCGCAGTGCTGATCGCGATGGGTGCCGCGCTCACCCTGCTGCCCGCGCTGTTCGGGATGCTCGGCCGCAGGGTCGACGCGCTGTCGATCCGGCGTCGGTCGCGGCCGGCTGTCCCTGGTCACGGCGCCTGGTACCGGATCGCGCACAGCGTCATGCGCCGTCCCGTGATCTTCACGGTGGCGATCGTCGCTGTCCTGGTCGCGCTCGGGCTCCCGTTCCTGCGTGTGCAGTTCGGTGGCGTGGACGAGCGGGTGCTTCCGGCCGGCACCGAAAGCCGCGTCGTCGCGGAGACGATCAACCGCGACTTCCCGCCGACGTCGACGAGCCCGATCGAAGCTATCGTCACCGGTCCGGGTGCTCCGGAGTACCTGGCGGCGGTCCGCGGGCTGGACGGTGTGGTGGGCGCAGACATCACCGGGCAGTCCGGCGACACCACCCGCATCAGCATCCGGTACTCCGGCGAGGCGATCTCCGACGAGGCCCGTGATCTTGTGCAACGGGCCCGCGAGCTGCCTGTCTCTCCCGGAACCGACGTTCAGGTGGGTGGCCGCAGCGCTGAGCTGGTCGACCTGCTGGCGAGCCTCGGCCGGCTGCTGCCGTGGATGGCGCTGATGGTCGGCATCACCACGTTCGTGCTGCTGTTCCTGGCGTTCGGCTCGGTGGTGCTGCCGATCAAGGCGATCGTGATGAACGTCCTGTCGCTGGCCGCCTCGTTCGGCGCGCTGGTCTGGATCTTCCAGGACGGCAACCTCGCGGGTGCCCTCGGCTTCACGGCCACCGGCACGCTCGACGCCACCCAGCCGATCCTCGTGCTGGCGATCATCTTTGGGCTGTCGATGGACTACGAGGTGTTCCTCATGTCCCGGATCCGGGAACAGTACGACCTGACCGGCGACAACACGCAGGCCGTGGCCACCGGACTCCAGCGCACCGGCCGGATCATCACCAGCGCCGCGCTGCTGCTGATCGTCGTCACGGCCGCGTTCTCACTGTCGGGGATCACGTTCATCAAGCTGATCGGCGTGGCCATGATCATCGCGATCATCGTGGACGCGACCGTGGTGCGTGCACTGCTCGTGCCGGCCACGATGCGGCTGCTCGGGTGGGTGAACTGGTGGGCGCCTGCGCCGCTGCGACGCTTCTACGCGCGCTACGGCATCCGCGAGGAAGACGCCGTCGCGGAGGAACCTCGCGAGTTGGTCGCCGCCCGTTGACTCGTGGAGTTTCGAGGGTGCCGGCTGCGCCGCACCCTCGAAACTCCACAACTCGCGAGGGCTCAGGCCGTGAGTCCGTGCAGGCCCGCGACGATCGTGACGATGCGGCACCGGCGGGCGACCGGATCGGTGGCGTCTGCGAGATACCCGAGCAGGTGCCGCCGCTGGCGGTCGTCCAGCCCGTCGATGCTTGCCCCGGCGGACACCAGTGCCTCGGCGAGATCGTCCGGGATCGTCGCCGGCCGGCGTGCTCGCAGGAGGAGCCGTCCAGACCATGCGGGCGGGCTGATCGGAACGGCGCCGATCGGGAGCAGCACGCTCAGATCGTCGAACGTGTGCACGCGAACTCTGATGGATGTGCCGTCCGGATCGAGCGCGAGCCGCGCCTGGAGGAACGTGTCGTATCCGTCGAGGCGGCGGTCGAGCACCAGCAGCGGCGGCCCACCACGTTGCCGCCGCACGGTGCCGTGCACCGGTATCTCGCTCATATCCGCGGCCCTGCCAGCGGCTCACCGGCGAACTCGAAATACCACAGTGGACGGTAGTTCCGCCAGGACTCCGGACGCAGGCCGAGCGGCGCGAAGACCCGCTCCAGGTCGCGCCGGGCGGCGAGGTAGAACTCCAGCTCGCCGCCGTCCGGGGTGCGCAGCGTCTCCATGAACCTGTTGTGGGCCTGGAAGACCTGGAAGTTCGGGAAGACGCTGACGTGGGGTGCGAGGCGGCGGACGTGCAGGCTTAGCGGACCGAGCGCGTCGAGCCCCACGACATAGTTGAACGAGGTGTCGATGCCGGCGCGGCGGGCGCGGCGCAGCAGGCCGGGCATCTCGGCGGCGGTGAGGTCGGCCTTGGTCGACTTGAGCATCAGCTGCCGGCGCGTGAAGCACTCGACGGTGACGTACAGCAGGAAGGGAGCGACCTCGGCCGCCAGCGCGGTGAATGCGGCGTCGCTGCGGAGTACCGAGGACAGGAAACCGACGCGGGGCGCTAGACAGGACGCGGTGAGCACGCGGCGAAGGCTGCGAAGGTGGTCGAGTGCGGTGTCCTCACGTTCGAAGCAGCCGGTGGAGACAGTCACCTCGCGGATGCCATCCAGAGTGCCCCGTGGCGACTGCGCGGCGAGCGCGTGCAACAGCTCGGCGAGTTCCTGCTCGGCGCTCAGCCGGGGATCGGCGGCGACTTCGAGCGTGGTGGGGCAGAACGCGCATCCCGTGCAGCGGCTGCGGGCGTTGGGGTTGAGCGTGAGGACGTCGCCGCTTGCTCGGAAGTAGCCGCCGATCGCGGCGTCGGCGTCGACGCGATGGACGTGGGCGATTTCGCTGCCGCCGAAGTTCAGCACGTCGCCGTAGAGCCGGAACGGGGAGTCCGTGCGGTTGAGCGGCACGACGACGAGGAACCGCTCCTCGGGGGCATGCACAAGGCTGAGCGTGAGCCGCGCGCGGTTGTGGGCGTCGATCGAGTCGACTCCGTACAGGTTGACCGCGATGAGGAGGGCATCCTCGATCGGCACGTCGTACCGCAGGGCCAGGCGGCCAAGCTCGTCGAGCGCGCGCGTGCTCGCGTTGATCTGCTGCGTCATCCGGTGAACAACACCTCGCCCCGGTCGAAGGTGGTCAGTTCTCGTCACACCCAGCTACGTACGCGACCTCCTGAGGATTCGCCTCGGCCAGCATCGCAGGCCCTCGCCACCCGATTTGGCGCCCGAACCGGGAGCGAGGTTTCGTGAGGCTAGCTGGTTTTGTGGCGATTCGCCGAGGTGTAACGGTGCGCGTCGACTCCTGTGCCGAGCGCGAGAATTCCTGTACGGACGGCGACAGCGCGTTACGTGGAGTCACCCGACAGGCGTAGGCGTGCTCTCGTTGGCGGCGGGTGAGCGGGAGAGATCACGGACCGACCGCAGCGAGAACGTCAGCGCCGTGCTGAGCGCGACGAAGCCGCAGCAGAACCAGAGCGTCGTGCTCGCGCCGAGCAGGTCGGCCACTGCGCCGGTGGCGGCGAAGCTCGCAGGGACCAGCACCAGCGTGCCGAACTGGCTGTACGAGCTGACCCGGGCCAGCGCCTCCTCGGGCACGTGCGTCTGCGTGGCGACCGCCGTCATCGCGGACGAGAAGCTGGCCTGTGCACCGGCGATGACTGCGGCGACGGCGAGCGCCCACACCGGACCGGGGATCGCGAGCAGTGCCATGAGCGGGCAGAGCGCGAGAACGACGAGCGTGCCCCACCGCAGCGGGTGCCGCGGATGAACGCGCATGCTGACGACCCCGCCGAGGATCGCGCCGACGGAGTACCCGGTGCCGAGGACCGCCCATGCCGGCGCACCGCCCAGCTCGGCATGTGCGACGAGCGGGCCGAGCACCATGAACGGTGCGATGGCGAGTGCGTTGACCAGTGAGACGTGCAGGATCGAGGCCCAGAGCCAGCGCCGGCTCGCCACGTGACTCCACCCCTCGGCGAGTTGGCGGAACAACCTCGGCCTCTTGATCGGCGGCCCGTGCTGGATCTTCAGGAGCGCCAGAGAAATGCCGCTCGCCGCGAACGTGAGGGCGTCGACGGCGAACGCCCATCCCGACCCGACCGTGGCGACCAGCGACGCCGAGACGCCCGCCGCGACCAGCGCCGTCGTGTTCCGCGCCAGGCCGACCAGCGCGTTCGCCTGCTGGAGGTGGCCCGGCGAGACCGTCGCGGGTAGGAGCCCGGCGGCGGCAGGGGTGAAGAACGCGCCGGCCGCGCCGACGATCGCCTGCAGCACGACCAGGTGCCAGATCTGCGCCTCGCCGGTGAGCAGCAGCCCTGCCGTGACGGCCTGGATCACGCAGCGGACCGCGTCGGCCGAGAGCATGACTCGTGGTCGCGGCCACCGGTCGCCGATGACGCCGCCGAGGAGCACGAGCGCCACCACCGGCAGTCGGTTGGCGAGCAGGACGAGGCCGAGCGCGCCCGCGGACGCGTTCAGGTCGAGGACGGCGAACGCCAGCGCGACCGGGACCAGGGCGTCGCCGAAGTTCGACAGCGCCTGGCCGGTGAAGTACCGGCGGAACGTGCGCTCGCGCAGTGGCGTGCCCCGGCTCATCGCGCCCCCGTTGGCTTCGTTGACGTGCTGAAGCTATTGGTTGGGTGCGACAAGATCGAAAAGCGGCGACCCTAGCTCTTCGTCGTGCCCTGGACGGCCCACGCCCTGGCGGTGAGACGTATCGATCCGTCAGTGCCGGCCAGCAGGCGGTCACGCAGCAGGTCGCGGAGGGCGCTGCGGTTCTCCTCGCCGAGCGACATGACGTACCCGGGTGCCGGACCCTGGCCGCCGAGGAACGGCATCCAGTAGTCGTCGAAGCCGGCGAAGATCGTGGGTACGTCGATCGCCTGGGTCCTTACGCCGTCCATGCCCGCCCACAATTGTCGGAGGGCTTCCGGTTGGCAGATCGGGAAGCGGCGACCCTCGTCCAGTTCGGCGGCGGCGGGGTCCAGATCGGTGGCGGCGTCCCAGAAGTGGCGCATCATCGCCATGCCGCCGGCGTAGTCCCAGACGTAGGCAGCGACGGTGCCGCCTGGCGTGGTGACGCGGGCGAACTCCGCCGCAGCGCGGTCAGGATCGGGGACGAAGTTGAGCGCGAGCCCGCTGACGACGGCGTCGAAGCCGTGGTCGGGCAGCGGCAACGCCCGAGCGTCGCCGAGGTGGAACGCGGCGCGCGAGTCGGTGATCCTCGCGCGAGCGGTGGCGAGGAAACCCTCGGACGGATCGACGCCCGTGACCTCGGCGGGCTCGCTCTGGCTCAGGATGGTGGCCGTCAGTGCGCCGGTGCCGCAGCCCACGTCGAGCCAGCGCCGCCCCGGTGGAACGCCCAGCCAGTCGAGGAAGGACTCGCCGACGCGACGGCTCCACCGGCCGACGTACTGCTCGTACGCGTCGCCCACTGCCCAGACGTCGTGCGCCATGGGGTGACGATACGTCCCTAGCGAGCGCTACGACCGGACCTCGACCGCATGATCGTGCCCGCCACGGCGGTGGCATCGACAGTGCTGGGTACCGCGCATGACTCGGGTGACGGTCGTGGGACACCGGCTACCGGCTCGACCTCGGTCGGGCTGGCTGCCATTCGCGAGTCAACGAGGCGGTTGCCTGATGGTTCGGCGGGATGTTTCGCAGTTCGGAGTTTGGATCTAAGCAATCCCCGTCCACCCCGACCACATCGGACAGAGGTTGGAATGGGCTCAGTGTTCAGCCCTAGCTAGCGATTGCCGATTACAGGCGGGATCTGGGACTCGACGCCTGATACCGGAAGGCGGAGAAGACGGCCGAGGGGACTGTCGCCGTGACAGCCCCCTCGGATTGCCTAAAACGATGGGCTCAGCTCGAATCGGAGTGGTCAGGAACTCATGTTGTGGTTCTCGGTGAGCCCTGTCCAGCCGGTCGAAGCGCTGACCCAGGCATAGATTTCGTCGTCGTCCCCCGGAAATGGGTCCTCATTGAGCGCACTGCGAGACACCTCCGCGCCTATGGAGAACGATCCCGTTCCAGGCGGGTCCTCGAGCGTCCGGAAGACCGGTCCGCGCGCGGTTATCCCGAGGTCGTTGTCGGCGAACGCGTCGTCACCCTTCAGTCGCATGAAGACGGTGACGTTCTCATGGCTCGGGATGTTGATGCGGCCGTACACGTGCACGACGTAGTAGTTGGGTGTGGTGGGCGAGTTCGTGATGTTGATGTGGGCGAACTGCGCGGGCGCGGCGGCGGCCGGGGCGGCCAGTGCGGCGGTGCCAGCCAGGGCGAGCGCGACACTCGCGGTGACGCCAGCCAACCTCTTGAGAATGATCATGGTCGTGAGCATAGACATTAGCTGGTTAAGACCGACGTGAAGTTGGGGTGCCCTAAAGGGACGAGTAGGTGTCGCCCAAAGGGCATAGGAGGTGCTGTCGGTCTATCCATTGAAAGCGATTTAGCCGTTTAGCCGACTCATTTGCACGTAAACAGTCGTTCCAGACAACTTTTTGAACTAGCCGAGCCCGACGCCACGGCACTTCGGTCCGCCGACAACAGCGCCAGCCTACGGGTGGTGCTTTTGGGATGCGCAAGGACGAGGTCTCAACCGCTACCAACCCCCACGCCGGCAGCGTCTGGCGAATGCTCCCAAGGCCGCGTTGACGACCGCGCAGGCTTCAACGCCGCTCGCCCTGTACGACCTTCGGCACGCTGGCATCCCTTTGTGGCGTTGCTCCAATGGCGGTGGCTCGTCGGGCAGGTCATGGGGTCGCGGTCATGCTCCAGGTCTACGCCAACTGCGTTGACGGTGAGGAGCAGGTCTACAACGACCGGATCGCACAGGCGCTCGCGTCGGTGGGTATCTCGTCGAGCAACGGTGACGGTCGTGAGAAACTGCACGGAGTCTCCGGGACACCGGAGGCTGAGCCAGCGGGCGCATCACGGGCAGACCACCTGGAGCAGGGTGAGAGCAAGTGGCGTTTTCGCAGCTCAGGAGGGCTCGCCTAGTGGCCGATGGCGGCAGTCTTGAAAACTGCTAGGACGGGTGACCGTTCTCGTGGGTTCGAATCCCACGCCCTCCGCTGACCAGCACAAACGCCAGGCGCTCGCCGGCCGCGCTCGCCGGCGGACCGCCCGGATGACTCAGGGATGACACACGCGGTCATGACCCGGTCCGATCTGTGGCCTTGCGGGCGGGCAGCAGCGCAAGCACCTTCTCGGCCGCTTCGTCGTGCACCGCGCGGCGTACGTGCTGGTACAGGTCGCGCGTGATCGTCGTGGTGGAGTGGCCGAGCTGGTCGGACACGATCTTGACGTCGAGCCCGGCCTCCAGCGCGAGCGTCGCCGCGGTGTGTCGACCCTCGTGCAGCCGGATTCTCGGCAGGCCGGCCGCGATCGCCAGCTCGCCGAAGTGCCGGCTCACGTAGTCGGGTGGCACCGGCGTCCCGTTCTCGCGGGCGAAGACCAGGTCGTGATCCTCGTACGCCTCGCCCCACGTGAGCCGCTCGCGGCGCTGCTTCGTCCGGTGCGCCCTCAGTAGCTTCACCGTCTCGCCGTCGAGGCTGACCGTGCGCTCGCCGGCGCGCGTCTTCGGCTGGCTGTCGACCAGGCGCCCGCCGAGCTGCAGGATCGGCCGCGTGACGCGCGCCTCCTTCGCGTCGAGGTCAACGCCGGTCCACCGCAGGCCGACCGCCTCGCCGCGCCGTAGACCGCGCAGCAGCACGAGCCGGTACAGCAGCGCGATCGCGTCGGCCGCGCTCGCGTCGAGGAACGTGGCCACCTGCGCGGGCGACCACACCCGCGCAGGCTCGCGGTGCTCCGGAGCCAGCTCGACGCCGGCACACGGGTTGTACGTGATCCGGCGCTGCCTCACCGCGGCGTTGAGCGCCGCGCGGAGCGTCGCGAAGATCCGCCGCTGTGTCGCCGCGCCGACCAGGCCGGATCGCTTGCGTACGTCGCCGTCGAGCACTGGGCGCCGCTTCTCGGCGCGCGCCAGCTCGATCTCCGCGTTCCACTCGTCGATCAGGTCGAACAGGTCCGCGATGTGCTCGGCGCCGAGCCGCTCGACGGACGCCTCGCCGAGGTGCGGGATCAGGTAGTTGTCGAGGTGCTGCCGGTACAGCCGCGCTGTCGACTCCCGCAGCGCCTTCTTGCCCTTGTACCAGCGCTCCAGCAGCTCGCCGAGCGACTCGCCCTGGTCCAGCTCGCGGCCGAGGCCGAGCCGCCGGCGCACGTCGTCGACGAGCGAGAGCTGGCCGCCGCGCTTCGTCTTCTCGAAGATCAGATCACCGATCCGCGCGGCCGTCTTCGCGTCAGCGTGCGCGAGGTCGAGCAGCTCGTACACGCGCTTCTGGAACGCCTCGGCGAGCTTCTTCGTCGCGAACGGCCGGCGCCGGAACGGTCGATACCCCGTGCTAGTGGGAAGCCGGTCCCGGTACTCCCACTCGCCATGCTTGACGTTCGGCGCGAGCAACGGGCAGCTCGCCCCCAGCTCCTTGCCCGTCCGGCTGTCCTTGCACGTGCAGAAGCGCCTAACCGAGCCCTTCATTCTGACTCGCCTTCTTCTTGCTGCTCCTGCTTCTTTGCGCGGGACCAATCCGCGATGGAGCCGTTGAAGCCAGGACCGAGGTCGCGCACCTCGGCTGGCCGGCGGCGTCTCATGCCGCCGTCGATGTCCGCGAGCGGCACCTCCGAGAAGAACGTGCGCAGGTCCGTACCTGGCAACGGGCGGCCACCACGGAACCAGTCGCGAGTCTCAAGAGACGGCTCGGTTCGCGTCGGGGTGATCCGGTACGGGCGATCGTCGAGCGGGATCACCAGGTGCACCGGCGCGACATCGAACACCAGCGCAAGCGCGAAAAGCTCCTGGACACTGACGGTTCGCCGGCGGCCGTTCTCAAAGTTCGCCACGATCGAGCGATCCCACGGCACGCCGAGCTCGGTGAGCCGCTTTCCGAGCTCGGCCCCGGTCCAGTCCTTGCGCCCGCGGAGCTCCTTCACGCGCCGCCGGACGGTGTCGACCGGATCCCAGGCCTCAGGCGTGTGTTCCATGAGCACATTCAAGCATCGGTTGACACGGGATGCAACCACGCAGCAGAATCCTGGCACAGCACAGCACGTGTTCTCAGCGCACAAGGAGTGTTCATGGCTCACCCGCCGATGACCCAAGCCGAACTATTGGCGCTTCCCACGTCCTTCAAGCTCTGGCCCACGGCCGGGCGGGCCTTCGGGCTGGGCCGGTCGGCCACGTTCGAACTAGCGAAGCGTGGCGAGTTTCCCTGTCGAGTGCTGCGGCTCGGCGGCAAGTGTCTGGTCACCCGCGCCGACCTGTTCCGCGCGCTCGGCGAGCCCGTCACGGCCGACAGCGACAACGGGTCCGGCTCGGCCGCCTGATGTCGGGGAGGACGCGCGCCCGCTCGCCGGGGGATCGGGGTCGGTGAATGGCCTACCAGCTCACCGACGAGGTGTCCGACCACGCGCCGCGGGAGCTGACGTCGGGCGAGCGCCTGGTGCTGATCGCGATCGCAGGCAAACAGCGCAGCCACTGGCAGCCAGTCGCGATCAGCAGCGCCACGATGAGGCGACGGACCGGATTGACGTCTAGCGGCGTGCGCAAGGCGATCGAGAAGCTCGCCGACCGCGGGATCGAGGTCCGGGTACCGATGGGCAGCGATCGACGTGGCCGGCCGCTCTACGCCGTGCCCGGCACCGTCCCTACGTATGTGCTGCCCGCTTTCCCGGCGCCGGCCGGGTGCGACTGCCGCAAGGACTGTGCCCCACCGAGATATGGCCCAAATCCGCAGGTCACCAATGGAGGGACCACAGTCCCGCCTAAGGCGGGACCACAGTCCCGCCTACCTGCAAAGGGGGGACCACAGGGGCGGCAGGCGGGACCACAGTCCCGGCAGGCGGGACCACAGGGACAGGCTGCCGGGACTGTGGTCCCCCCCAATAAGGTCCGTGGGGGACCGTAGGTCCCCCCACGGTGCCGTACCGCAGATGCCCGCGGCCGCCGGCGTTGTCGCCGCCGAGCCGCTCACGTGGTCCGCCGGGGATGACATCGCAGACGCGATCGTGGCCGAGGTGCACGCGATCCGGCCGAAGTGGTCCGAGAAGCAGATCCGATTGGCGGTCATCGAGGCGATCCGCACCGGCCGCTCGCTCGAGGAGATCGCTGCCGCGTTCCCGATCGGCGCGCGCCGCGACGACGTCCGCATCCCTCACCGGCTCCCACGCGACGGCCCATGGTGGGCCGCCGAGCCCGGCGGCGAGCCGGCCGAAGTGTCCGCATGACCGGTGAACAGCGGCGAATTGCCGATAGTCGTTGTCTGTGGCGCTTGGAATGGGGATGAAGTGGACAGGTATCCGTGGGAGAACCCTGACCTCGGCGCCGACCTGGCGCACGTCGGCGCGTTCGTCCGCCAGCTCGGCGCCGACCACGACCGGCCGCGAACGTCGGAGGCGCGGTGGAAGATGCTGCGCCGCATCACGGCCGAGATCGGTGTCCCTCTCCATGAGGCGAGCGGCGATCAGATCAAGCGATGGTGGTACGCCAGCGGCACCCGCAAGGCTGACGGTGGCAAGCGGAAACCGGCGACCAGGGCCGCCGCGCGCAGCCACCTCGTGGCGTTCCTGCGCTGGGCCGTCGAGGAGGGTTTGCGGCCCGACAACCCGGCCGCGAAGCTGCCGAGCGTGCGGATCACCCGCCGGCACCCGCGGCCCGCGGATCGCGCCGAGGTGGCCCGGGTACTCGCCACCGCGGCCGCGCCGGCGCGGCGCGCCATCCTGCTCGCCGTCTTCGTCGGGCTTCGGGTCTCCGAGATCTCCCCGTTGACGCGCGCCGACCTCCAGCGCAACGCCGAGGGTCGGTTGGAAGCGTGGATCCGCGGCAAGGGCGGTCACTTGCGCCGTGTCGACATCCCGGCCGCCCTCGCCGAGGAGCTCCTGGCGGTCGAGCCCGGTGAACCGCTGGTGCCCTCACGCTCAGGCCGCCACCTCAGCCCGGATGGCATCAGCCGGTTGATCAGCCGCACGTTCTTCGCGGCGAGGTCCACGATCACGGCACACCAGCTGCGGCACCTCTGCGCCACCGAGCTCTACAACGCCACGAAAGACCTCCTCGCGGTGGCCGAGCAGCTCGGCCACCGCAACGTCGCCACCACCGCCGGCTACGCCGCGCCCGGGCGCTCGGTCGTCGACGCGCTCGATGGCCTGTACGGCGGCACGCGGTGACCCGGCCCGGGCGCGTCAACGATGGCGCGTTCGACCCGCTGATCCTGGTGACCCTGACCGCGGCCCTGCTCGACGCTGCTGGCCTGCCCAGCACGCTCGACGACGCCAACGCCCGGGCCGCCCGTGAGGCCGCCCAAGCGCTCCTCACGGCGTTCGGCGTACGGCCCTGGCGCCCGCTCGACCGCAGGAGGCGCCAATGACCCGACTCGGCGCGAGATCCGCAGCCATCCTCGCCACCGTCCGCGACGCCGGACCCGACGGCGTCCAAGCCGTCGACGTCGCACAGCAACACGGCCGGGGCGCATACGTCTACTTGCTGCGGCTCACACGCTCCGGCCGGCTACTCCGACCGCAGCCCGGCAGGTATGTCCACCCAGACCCAGGGGTGGTACCGACGCCAAGCCGGGTGTCCGGGGCCCGGACACCCGTGAAGGTCCGGGGTCCGGACGAACGTGAACCCGGGCGGGACGCGCTCACCGACTGGCACAGCGCCGCACGATGGGTAGCCGAGCAGGCCGCACAACTCCACGCCATCCGACTCGCGACACCAGGATCCAAGTGGGACACCCTCATCCGCCTGCGCTTCGACCATGATCACGACCATGATCACGCTCACGGATGGTGATCGCGTGACTCGGAGTAACAGAATCCAGCGCCAGGACGCAGCCCGGTACGTCACGCATAGTGTCTAGTGCGAGGGTCGCAATGCCCACGATGACACGGTTCGTCAGAATTACCTCGACATCCGGGGGACGGACAGGGCCGGGGGGTGTTCTCTCTCTCCCCGCGCGCGCCGGCCGCGCGGCGCCTCTGATCACACCGAGTAACCTCGATGGATTGGCGCACAATCACCGAACGTAACCGTGCCCTGGCCGGCGTTGTTCGTCTCTGAAAGCGCTTACACGAGTACCGTTGCGGCATGGACGTGGACAGGGTCAACGCGGCGCTCGGCGCGATGGTCCGCAGCTGGGCGCCGGCGCCCTGGTCCTCGTCGACGAGCCCGGCGCCGTGCCGGCGTAGTCGCGCCGACGTCGTGGCGCTGCTGACGGATGCGCGGCGGCCGCGGCCGCGGGTGCGCGCTGCGGCCGCAACCGGTACCGCCGAGCTCGAGCTCTACGGCGAGATCGGATGGGACGTCCAGGCGCCGAAGTTCCTCGCCGAGCTGCGCAAGGTGACCGCGGGCACGATCTCGCTCCGGATCAACAGCCCGGGCGGCCACGTCTTCGACGGCCTGGCGATCTACAACGCCCTGAGGGATCACGCGGCGAGGGTCGAGGTCAGCGTCGACGGCGTCGCGGCGTCTGCGGCATCGTTCATCGCCATGGCCGGCGACCAGGTCGTGATGAACCGCGGCTCACAGATGATGATCCACGACGCGTGGCTGGTGACGGCCGGCGACGAGGCCGAGCATCTGACCAGCGCCGAGCTGCTCGGCCGAACCTCCAACATGATCGCGGCGCTCTACGCCGGCCGCGCCGGCGGCCCGGTCGCCGAATGGCGTGAGCGGATGCGCGCCGAGACGTGGTACTCCGCCGAGGAGGCCGTCGACGTCGGCCTGGCCGACGAGCTGGTGGAGATCGCGGCCACGTCCGCATCGCTGCGTAACGCGCTGTCCGGCGTCGGCCAGGCGGTGCACGATGCCGTGCGCAACGCGTCTCGCCCGGCTGCTGCGCCGGACCATGCCGCCTTCCTCAAGATGCTGCGGTCGCTGCGATGAGCACGGACCGGGCCGCCCCGTCGTGGACACAGCACCTCGCGGCGGCCGCCGAGATGGGACTCGACGCTCGGGAGGCGTACGAGACCTTCGACGGCCTGGAGATGCAGCTCCGGCGCGCCGGGCGAGAGTGCCAGGAGCGCCTCCGGCGCGCTCTCGACGACGAGCTCGAGTACCTCGCGACGACCGGGGAAGGTTCCTCATGACCGACAGCCGCACCGACCAGCAGCGCGCAGACGCCCGCAAGATCCAGAGCGTGGTCACCTCGCTGGTGAACGCCTCGCGCCCGCGCAACGACTCGCTGACCGACGAGCACTACGGGGCGATCTACAGGTATGCCGTCGCCAAGTCACGGGCCGACGACGCAGACGTGATCGCAACCCTGGGGCTGCCCCCGATCGGCAGCCATGCCCACAAGGCCATCGCGGCGCCCACCAACGGCCTCGACCTGTCGTGCCTACCCGCCGGCGTCGGACACGCCGCCGGTGCGCCCGCCTGATCTACCCCTACCCCTACCAGGTAGGGGTAACCTGCGGACATGGCGCTCTCTGACGACATCGAGAAGATCACCGCGATCCTGGTCCAGATGCACCGCGACCAGCCGAAGTCGCAGATGGAGGTCCAGCGGCTGGGGAAGTTCGGGTCCAACAGCATCGGGAAGATCGCGAAGCTGTGCGGCGCCACCCCGGACCTCGTGACGGCCTGGGAGTACGGGACCGTCCGGCCAACGACGCAGCAGAGCCTGGCGTGGTTGGGCGCGATCTACAGCGGCACGGACCCGAAGCTCTCGGCAGATGAGCCGTGAGCCACCGCTGGCCCCGTCCGCCTGGTTGTACGTGCGACTCGCTGCCCAGCTGGGCGCCCCTGCCGTGTGCGGTGTGCCAGACGTGGCAGGAACCGGAGAAGGAGGCCGCACCAGTGTTCAAGATGGACGTCAGCCACTGGTCCGAGGACGACAGGTACGAACTGCGCCGGCAGCTGCTCTGGCTCGTCACGCGCGCCGGCGGCACGTCGGCGCCGCCCAGCATGCGCGCTATCGCCGGCGAGCTGGCGCAGCTCGCCGACTCCGTCATGGCCGGGCAGATTCGCTGCGACCCATCCGGCCTCGACCGCGCACATCGGGAGAACATCGGCAACGTCCTCAACATCCGCCTCGACAATGTCGACAACGGCCCGGCCAAGCGGTTGCTGCGCGTACTGGAGCGCGCCTGGGAAGCCTGGCTATGGCCTACCGGGCGCCCGGCGCCGCAGAAGGTCCGGACCGTGAGGCGTGAGGGCCTGTGGACCGAAATCAGCTGACCAACCGCGGGATGGCCACCGCCCGGGCGGTGGCCAGGTGGACCGGCGCCCGCACTCCCGTTCTGACGGTGGGCGGGTTCGGCTTCCTATCCGCCGCCGCGTGGACGCTCCACGTCGCGGCCGGCCTGGCCGCGATCGGCGTGGCGCTGCTGATCCTGGAGTACCTGACCAGCAGCGAGTGATCCCGGCCCCGGCGCCCCCGATCCCACGTCACGTCCCCCCGGACTCCCCGGTTCCGGGGGGAGGTGACGTGCACCGGCTCAAGGCTCAGGAGTCAGGCCGCACGAGGTCAGGGGGTACGCAGCGCGCGCAGCGATCGGGCGACGTCGTCACACGGCCACGGCGTCAGACACCGGTTGCACACCGGCTCTGGCACGTACACCCGCTGATGCAGGTCCAGCAGTTCCCGGGCCGTCGCTACCTGCTCGGTGACCCTGCCGAGATCAGTCTCGTGCTCGTCGGCCATGTGGCCCCTCCGTCCCGGGGTCCCGGCGGGGAGCGCGCGATCTGTCTGGAGCGGCTATCTTGCACGCCGCCCAGCGCGTGTCCCCGCCGGGACGCTCGGTGGGGAAGAGCACAGTAGACACCAACCGGGTAAGGCGCCCACCGTGCCCGTCCGTTCATCCCGCCACCGACAGCACAGCTACCAGCGACGAGGAGGCCGCGCCCGGTGACCGGATAGTCACCGTGCGCGCTGGAACGAACGTAGGGAGAGCGCTACGGGCAGACCAGGGACGCGGCGGGTCAGATCGAGCAAGGTCCACACCCAACCAACCCGCCACGGGTCACTCGCGCACGTCGAGGAAGTCAGCCAACTCGCGCAACTCCTGCGGCACCGTCCGGGCGCGCATCGCCAGCAGCTGCTCCGTCAGCGTCCGGGCGTACCGCTGATACCTCAGCCAGCTGGGAACGGTTGCGCGCAGGCGCAGCAGGATCTCCAGCGCCTCGTCGGCGCGGCGCTGTTCCAGGTGCGCGGCGGCGACATCAAGCTTGAAACGCTGATGCGTCACCCGGGGTTGCGCGTCGTCCGGTACGTCCTGCGCGACGCGCAACGTCAGGTCCGGCTGGCCCGCCACCATCGCCAGCTCGGCCTCGCGCATCGCGACCGTGGTCGGGGTGACGTACGTCCAGTGCGCCACGTCCGGCGACCGGTACGGCGCCGCCACGATCGCCGCCGCCCGGGCGCGACGCAGTGCGTCAGCGGCGACGTCCTGGCGGTTGTTGCGGGCCGCCGCGGCGGCGGCACCCATGTTGAGCCACGACCACGTGCCGACGTGTGCAAGCGGACTCCTGGTAAAGCTGGGTTCAAGCGCCTCAGCGCTCGCGAGCGCGGCGCGTTCCGCGTCGTCGAACCGTCCCTGGCAGGTGAACAGCCAGTTCTCAGCGCACACCACCGCGGCGAGGAACACCTCGTTCCCGGCATGCTGGCCGGCGTCCAGGGCCAGGCCGAGCGCCTGATAGGCGAGATCGTCGCGCCGCAGCTGGATGAGCACCATCCCCGCCGTCAGGTACGCCTGGCCGAGCTGCTCCCACGCGATGTCCCGGTCGGTGCCTTCCAGCGGCGGCCGTGGCGCGGCGGCCGTGCGCGATCGCGGTCGGCAGGGCGGTCACAGCCTCGGCATAGGCGCTGTCGCGGAACATGCCGCTGACCTCGCGCGCCGTCTGGCGAACCGAGTCGACGGTGGGTGCCTCTTCGTCGTCTGCGAGCGTCACGACGGCGCCGCCGTTGCGCGCGGCCCGGGCCGGCTGGAGCACCCGCCGGATCGCGTACAGGTCGTCGCGGTCGTCGGGGTCCGGCGGACCCTCGAAGCGGGGAACCGGCTCGAACAGTTCCACGGTCGTCACGTCCAGGGCGCCGGCGAGCTTGCGCAGGGTAGGCAACGAAGCGGAGTCGCGGTCGGCGCGTTCCAGCTTGCGGATCACCGAGATGCTAACCGCGGCGCGTTCAGCGAGCTGCTCTTGCGTGAGTCCTCGCCGCCGTCTGATGCGGGACAGGCGGTCGCCGATGTTCGGACTGTTCACGGTTCCCCCAGGTAGCGGTCTGGGGGCGGGCGCAGGCCGCTACTCCGGCGCCCGCCACGCCTTCGAACCGTACTCCGCGGTGCTGACCAGCCGCTCAGGCGGCGCGAAGCTGACGCAGCAACTCCGACGCCCGGGCGGTCGAGATCGCGTGCCCGCGTGCCGGTACGCCCTCAGCGAGCGCGTCACGGCTCAACGCCCGGCCGCTCGCGGCCAGCTCGCCGGCGACGGCCTGGCCGACGAGCAGCAGCCCGTCGACCTCCGTCCCGGACGGCAAGGACGGGCCGTCCTCGGCCGCGGCCGCGGGGACGGCGGGCGCCGAACCTTCCGCAGATTCTGCGGAAGGGACTGGCTCGACGTGCGGGGACGGGCCGTCCGCTGTCGTCCTGCCGAACGCGATCTTGACCAAGCACAGGAACCCGACCGCGGGCAGCGCGGCCATCGTCCACCCCCACACCGACCGCTCGGCCTCGGCCACCTGCGCGGCCAAGGACAGCCCGACCGCGACGGCCAGGACGACGAGGACGAACACGACCGGCCGGCCGAGGCGACGTCGCCGGCGGATCTCCAGCCCGGCCGACGTCGCCATGGTCTCCAGCACCGCGGCGTCCGCCCACGCCAGCCAGCCAGGCTGCCCGTGCGCGATCGCCAAGTGCGCCACATGGGAGAACGAGGCCGCGCCAGCCAGGCCGCCCACCGCCAGCATGAGCACGACCTGGACGACGCCCTCTACCCGCTCGGTACGGCTCACCGGCCGCGCTCGCCGACGTCGACGAGGTCCTCGACCCGCACGCCGAGCGCCGAGGCGAGCGCCGCGTTGTGGCGCTCGTTGATCTCCAAGCACGCCCGACCGACCATGTTGGCCACCGCGGCGCCCAGCGGAGCCTCAGGAACCTCGGCACCCTCGGCGCGGTCCCGGTAGTTCTGGTGCCACGGCAGCGCCGCGCCCACCGCGGCGTCGAGCGCGGCCATGAACAGCGCCGTGCACGGCGGGCACAGGTCCTGGGACGTGAGCCAGCCATCGGCGAACAGGTGGACGCAGGTCTCGCCGGCGCCGATGGCGGGAGAGGCCTTCTGACAGAGGTGGATGATGGACATGGGTCGCCTCCTAGGGGCGATCAAGGCCCGGGTAGCGGGTGTGACAGCACCCGTCCGGGCCGTCCTGTATGGACAGCATCGGTGCTCGCCGAGGCGGGCGGCGCCCGGGCGTGGATGACACACGAATGACTCAGACCGCTCCGGACAACCGAGACGGAGACGGCATGACGCCGGACGGCAGTAGGCCAACTACCTGCCGATACGGCACAGGATGGAATCTGACCGGACCACGCCGGACTGATCCGAAGCGTCTTGAAAACTGCTAGGACGGGTGACCGTTCTCGTGGGTTCGAATCCCACGCCCTCCGCTTTTGTCATCGTCCAGCCCGCTGGCCGGCCGAAACGGCTGATTCGTCATCCGGGATCGGCGCTGTCGGCGACGCGTGAAAACTGGATCTGGAGCACTTTGCGTGATTGACGTTGGCCTCCGCGGTGTCATGCGGCGAGGAGGACGCGTTT
>CAVUDJ010000011.1:0-478970 GCA_963740215.1 uncultured Actinomycetota bacterium | reverse complement strand
TTCCAGCACGCTGCCGACGCCGGCCAGCAGACCGCCCACATGGGACTGCGGGTCACGGATGAACCTGACGTCAAGGCGTGGAAGCAGTTCCGGTCCCGGAACTGGACGGCGAACACCACCATCCGCCCCTACGTGACGGTCACGTACAACTCGCTGCCTGCCGTGACCGCGCGGGCCACCGTGCCGGCCACCACCTGCGCCACGGGCGCGTCGCGTCCGTCAGTAGCCACATTGACGCCGACGTTGAAGGCCACCGTCACCGACGCCGAGGCCACGGCCATGAGCGTGACGTTCGAATGGTGGGCGCTGACCGGCACCAGCCCGCTCGGCTCGGCGACCGTGTCCGGCCTGGCCTCCGGCGGCACGGCGACCACGGTCGTGCCCGCAGGGTCCATCCCACGCGCCGGTTCCTACCGATGGCGGGTCAAGACATCGGACGGAACCGGAACCACGACGTCCTCGTGGTGCGAGTTCACGCTCCACACCGGCATCCCCCCGGCCGAGGGCTGCGAAGCCGGCGTCGACAGCGACTTCAACGGTGACGGCAGGCGCGACGTCGCGCTCGCCGACCCGGAGGCGGCCGTGACCGGATTGGCGCAGGCCGGGCGCCTTCACGTCATTGACGGCTCAACGGGCGCCGGGACAACCCTGCATCAGGGCCTGGTCACGGTGCCGGGCGATGCGGCGGCGGGCAACCGGTTCGGGCACGCGCTGGCGACCTACGACGCGAACCTGGACGGCTGCACCGACCTCGCGATCGGGCTGCCGCGACACGACGCCGCCGGCGCCGTCGACGCGGGCGTGGTCCATGTGCTGCTCGGATCGCCGGCCGGGCTGGGCAACGGCCCGGCCGCGCTCACCATCTCGCAGGGCGCCTCGGGCACGCCGGACTCGGCCGAGGCCGGCGACTGGTTCGGGTACGCGCTCGCAGCCGGCCACACCGCGGCCGGGGAGCCGTACCTGATGATCGGCGCGCCGGGGGAGGACATCGGCACCGCCGTCGACACCGGGCAGGTCAACTACCGTCGCGGCAGCATCAACGTCGCCCTCGACCAGGCCGTGGCCGGGTTCGGCGACATCAACGAGACCGACGACCGGTTCGGCTACGCGGTGGCCGGATCCACCCACCACATCGCCATCGGACGCCCCGGCGAGTCCGTGAACCTGCAGCCGTTCGTCGGCGCGTTCTCCGTGTATGGCCACGAGCTGACCGCCGGCCTACCGAAGCTCGTGGCGAACCTGCACCAGGACTCGCCCAACATCTCCGGCGGCGCCGAGGAAGGCGACCAGCTCGGCCGTGCGCTGTCGATCGCCGCCTACCGCCCGACTGGTGCCCCGGCGGGGGAGGCACACTCGCTGCTGGCCGTCGCCGCTCCGAGCGAGGACCTGACCGTCAACGACACGGTCGTCGAGGACGCCGGACAGGTCATGCGGTTCGACATCGGCGCCACCGCCGTGACCGAGCTGCCGTCGATCTCTCACGAGTCGAACCCCGGCAACTACTTCGGCGAACGCGTCCGCGTCCTCAACACCACCCCAGGCGCCGACGCAACGCCGCAAAACCTGTTCCTCGCCGTCGGCACCCCCGGCCGGGACCGCGGCGACGCCGACAATGCCGGCGTGATCAAGGTGTTCGGAGCCGCGACCAACCCGACGAACCCCCCGACCATCGTGCAGCGCTCCGCCGCCAGCCTCCCCGGTGCTGCCGTGGCGGGTGAACTGCTCGGCTCGGCGATCGGCGCCTCCCCGCAACACCTCTACATCGCCAGTCCGTACCGCGAACGAGCCGTCCACGCCATCCCGTGGACCGCCCTCGACGCTCCGCCCACAACGATCTGGCGTGCGGGCGAGAACGGCCTCCCCGCCGACGCGGTCGCCTTCGGCACCGCAATCGGCTGATCGAGATGACCACGCAAATTTCGCGGAGGGGTCCTGGCATGGGTTCTCATTCGTTCGGACGCCTTCTATCCAGGCTCGGGTTGGCGGCGGCGCTGCTGAGCACGATGAGTCTCGTTGCGTGTGGTGACGTCTCAATCGAAGGCACGGCCGCACGGGAGCTGCTGGCGAGCGACAGTGCGGTGAAGCAGACCGAGGTCGAGGCCGTCAGTACTGCCGCACGGGCAGGCCGTGCGGTGGAGATCGGCGCGTTCCGGGGTGAACGCCGAGAAGTGTGGGCGAACCCGGACGGAACTTTCACCGAGACGCATCACCAGCAACCGGTCCGCACCGTCCAAGGCGGCAAGTGGGTGCCGATCGATCCGACCCTCGCCCGCCGCCCCGACGGCAGCGTGACACCCGAGGCGACCGCCATCGGGTTGCGCCTGTCAGGCGGCGGCAACAGTTCACTCGCGACGTTCGAGCGAGCTGGACGGCGAGTTGACCTCATCTGGCCGAAGCCGTTACCGGTGCCGAGCCTGGCGGGTGACACCGCCACGTACGCCGACGTGCTGCCCGGTGTCGACCTGGTGGTGCATTCCGGCGCGGCCGGCTTCTCGCACGTGTTCGTGGTCAAGACCCGCGCCGCGGCCGCACAGCCGGAGATTACGAACCTGTCGCTCGGGCTGAAGACCACGGGCCTGGCGGTGAGGAGCAGTTCCGATGGGCGGCTCGCGGCAGTCGACTCAGCCACAGGCGGTGCGGTGTTCGAGGCGCCGGCGCCGACCATGTGGGACTCCGGCAGCCCAGCCGAGACCAAGACGGGCGTCCGGGCCACGGGGGAGCGGCCAACCCGTTTCGCGCCGGAGTCGGCGCGTCGTGCAAGGCTGGGCGTCCGGGTCGCGGCGGGCAAGCTGCACCTGACGCCCGACCGGTCGATGCTGTCCGACCCGGCCATCCGCTTTCCCCTCATGATCGACCCGCACTGGCAGGGCACCAGCCAGGGCCCCGGCAAAGTCCTCAGTGGAGGATCTTGAGGAGTTTGAGGGGGCGGATCGGATCGCGGGCGTGGTGGCGTAGCGCTGCGGCGATGTTGGTGGCGCCGGCCTGGCGTAGGGTGCTGATCGCGAGGTTGCGCAGGGTGGCCATGACTTGGGGCGCGTTGCCGGTGCGGACCTGGGAATGGTCTTCGGCGTAGGTGACGTCGCGTACCCAGTGCAGGGCGTTCTCGATCTGCCAGTGCCCGCGGATCCACGCGGCGATCTGCGCTGGTGAGGCCTGGTGCGGCCCGAGGCTGGTGATCGCGTAAACGGTCGTGGTGCGCCAGCGCCGGCCCCCGGACAGCGGCTGGGTGCGGCGCACCACCTGGATCGCCTGGGCGGCGTGCGGGAACGCGATCCCGGCGGGGATCGTGACGACCTTAAGGGTGCGGATCTCGCGGCGGCCGTGTCCACGCCCGGTGGCGCGGTGCGCCACGGCGACCTGCCGCCAGGGCAGCTTCCGTAGTTGGCGGTGCAGACTCGGCTGATTGCCCTTGACCGCCAGGATCCAGTGCGCGCCGCGTTGGTGCAGGTCGGCGACGTGGCCGCGTTGAGTGTGCAAAGCGTCGGCGGTCACCACCACCGCGGCCAGGGCGACGCCGGCCCGCTCGAGGGCAGCGAGCAGCGGCGCGAACGCGGCGATCTCGCTGGTCTTGCCGTCGACATCGACCTGGCCCATCACGGTGCGGCTGTCGTGGTCGAGCACCGCCAGCAGATGCCGGGTACCGCCGGCCTGGTCGGGCGTTGTGTTCCGAGAGCCACGCAGGGCCTTGCCGTCCACCGCGACGGCGCGCCGGACCCGGCTGGGGCGGGGACCATCCTCGGTAGCCGCCCGTTGACCGGCGATCCAGCCGCTGACCGCCTGGTCGAACCCGTCACCGTCCACGCCGCGCAGTACCCGGCGGATCGTCGACTCACACGGCGGACGCGCGCCGATCCCGAGCGCCTCAGATGCCTGTTCGGGCAGGTCAGCGGCCCACTCGCCGATCGCGACCATCGACCGCGCCCCGGCCACTACAGCGCACACCGCCACCGCCAACACCGTCACCAGCCGATGCCGTACACCCCGCCGGGCCCGCGGATCGACCACGGTCGACAACACCGTTAGCAGCCCAGAAGCGGCGACCGGATCTACCACCGCCAGCGCGCCCGGCTCGGTATCCAGGACAGGGATCAGCGATGATGCACACGCGGGCATGGCTCTCTTCCAACGATCTGGCAGGTGTAGGAACCGCCATGATCACCACAAGGGGCCGTGCCCGCCCCGCACCACGATCAGGGCGCGTCTACCCAAACCAGTCCTATCTCGACCTCAGCCCGCGACTTTGCCGGGGCCCTGGGGCACCAGCCGGTCGGCGTGGGCGATGGTGGATAGCGGATATCCGTCGGAGGAGTACTGGAAGTTCGACGGAGAAAAGCAAGAGCGGATCGCCTATTGCCCGACGCACGAAGGTTGGTGCAACAACTCGCGGATCAAGCGGCTGTTCTACGCGCTGCCGACTCCGTACCAGGACGACCGAATCACGATCCTGAGCGCGGAGTTCCGCGTGACGATGCAGCACACCTACGATGGCAGCGCCCGCTACGTTTCCCTGCACCGGATGCCGGCCGGGATCAGCGCGGCCACGAACTGGACGAACCAGCCGGGCGGCACCGGAGACTGGGCTGGCGCGCCGAAGCAGCAGAGGATCGCGCCGACCGCGACGCAGTCGACGTGCACGGCCACGAACCAGAACGTCGAGTTCAACGCCACCGCCGCTGTGCGCGAGGCCGCCAAGTACAACTGGGGCAGCACGACATTCGGCATCAAGTCCGACAACGAGTCCGACTTTCACCATGTGAAGCGGTTCTGCGACAACGCGTTCCTGAAGGTCAACTACAACCGCAATCCATTGCAGCCCAAAGCCGCTGACCTGACTCTTAACCCGGGCGGCCGCTGCGTCTATGGTGTCGCGGCTCCCTACGTCAGCTCGCTGCCGAGGCTCAACGCGATCCTGCGTGACCCCGACACCGGCGACGCCGAACCGCTCGAAGCTGAGTTCCGGGTGTCCTGGACGCCAGCTGGCGGTGCGGCGCAGACCAAGTCGTGGCGGCACACGTCTAGAAAGAACAGCGGTTCGACCTTCAGCTACAACCTCGCCGATGCGACCAGTGGGGTGCCGAACCTCCCCGAGAACGTCGTGGTGTCGTGGGATGTCCGTGCCGGCGACGGAACCGCGTGGGGTCCGTGGAGCTCCGACGGGGCGGCGAACCCGTGCCAGTTCTTCCTCGACAAAACCAGGCCCGCTGGCCCGGATATCGACTCGCCCGAGTACCTCCCCTTGGACGCGGTCGACAACGGTACGGCGGCTGCGCCCGCGTGCCAGGATGATGACGAGTGGCGCGACGGGGTTGGCCGGTACGGCACCTTCACCTTCGATTCCGCGGCGAGCGACGTCATTAAGTACGAATATGGCTTCGACACCGATCCGTCACCCGCGAACACGCTTACACCGTCCACTGCCGGCGGACCCGTCACTCTGACCTGGCTCGCCGACGCCGAGAAACCGGTGAGCATATACGTCCGGGCCGTGGACCGTGCCGGCAAGACCAGCGACACTTCCGTCTGTACCTTCCGTGTCGCTCCGGGCGCGCCTTCGGTTGGCCAGTGGACCATGGCTGACGATCCGGGCACATCAGCCGCGGCTGATGCCCGAGGCGAGAACCCAGCGGCCGCCGGCAGCGACGCCACGTTCGGCGACGAAGGTCCGGGCGGCAAGGCCGACCGTGCCGTCCGTCTTGACGGCACTGCGGACAGCTACCTGGCCACGGCCAGCAAGGGATTGATCAACACCGGCGACTCGTTCTCCGTCAGCGCCTGGGTCAAGCTCACCGATGACACCCGTGACCGGGTCGCGGTGTCCCAGAATGGCTCGGGCGAACCCGGGTTCACCCTCGGCTACGACGCCGCTACGAAAAGGTGGGTCTTCGAGACGCCCGACGCCGACGTCGACGCCCTCGGCACATGGCAGGTCCTCGGCTCGGCGGCCGTCAAGAATGAATGGACTCACCTCGTCGCCACGTACAACGCACGCAACCGCACTATCGCGCTCCACGTCAACGGCGGCACGCCCACGACCGCGGCCCGCCGGACGGCGTGGAAAGCCCGTGGCGCACTGCAGATCGGGCGTCGAACCACAAAGCCCGACTACACGGATCACTGGCGTGGCGCCCTCGCTGATGTCGCCGCCTACAACCGCCTCGTAATGCCGTCCGAGATAATTCAGATGGCCGCACTTGTGCCGGCACGGCGCGGCTACTGGGAACTCGATGCCGCCACCCCGCGCGCAGCAGACCCGAACGTCCTCGTCAGCGCCGAACACAGCGGAGACGAGGCGAGAGACCTGCTCCTCTACAACGGAGCGTCGGTCTACACCCCGGACCCGGAGGCGTTCCCGCCGGAGCGGGCACTGGTCGGCGCCGGGCATATGGTGCTCGACGGCACCGATGACCATGCCGCGAGTTCGACGCGCATCGTGCATACGGATCGCAGCTTCAGCGTGACGGCACGCGTTCGGCTCGCCGCCGCCTGCAACCGATCGATGACCGTCGTTTCCCAGCCGGGCGCGCACACCAGTGGCTTCCTGCTGCGATGCGCACTCGTTGGCGCGACGCCCCGGTGGGAACTCGCTATGCCGCACGCCGACACAGCCGGCGATCCCGTCAGGACCATCATCTTCGATGACGACCATCCACCGAACACCGATCTCGCAGGGCAGCACCTTGCTGTCGTGTACAACGCCTACCTCGACGAACTGCGCCTCTACGTTGACGGCCAACTCGCCGCAACCGGCCACGCGTCGCACGCGAACGCATGGCAGGCCGTCGGTGGCCTCCAAGTGGGCCGGGCCAAAGAGAACGGCGTCTGGACCAGCCCGTTCGCCGGCGTAATCGACGACGTACGGGTCTACTCCGGCGTGCTCGACCAAACCACCGTGCAGCGACTCGGTGACCTCAACGAGCAGCCCGATATCTGACGATGCCGAACAGATATGTCCTAACTCGATGCACCGGTCTGCCCTCTACCCAGTTCCACCATCTACAGCGAAGCCCGGCGGTGGTATAGATGTCGACCTTTAGGTCTGCGGTGTTCGGACTCTGGCATCGCCGAGTCGCGCGACCTCTCGCGCTGCCGGTGGCGGCGACGCTCGCCGCAACTCTCCTCGCCGTGCTTCCTACGGCGACTCCGGCGGCCGCCGAGCGGGGCGCACCACCGTCGGTGGACCTGGGCAAACCGGTGCAGGGGCGCGCTGGCATCGTCAAGCCGCGGCGTTCGAAGCCCGTCTCAACGAGGCCGCTTCCCAGCATCACCTGGCCTCGGGCCGCGTCGAGTGAGCTGACGTTCCGAACGCTTCCGGCCGCTGCCGGTGCGCGCTCGGGTGTAGGTCCCACCGCGTCGGCAACGGCACGGGTGGGTGATCTGCCCGTCGTCGTGACCGCGATGCCGGCGACAGGCCGCGTGGCACGGCAGACGGCCGGCTCGCAGCGGCGCCTCCGCGTGCGTACCTTTCCCCGGGCCACGTCCACCCGCGCCGGTGTGCCCGGACCCGTCCTGCAGGTTCAACCGGTCGACCGAGCCAATGCATCTCGGCGGCTTCAGGTCGCCGTCAGCTACGCGGCTTTCCGGTATGCATACGGCGGGGACTTCGGCTCCCGTCTACGCCTGGTGCAACTGCCGCCGTGCGCGCTCACTACGCCACAGCGAAGTGAATGCCGGACGGTCACGCCGATCAGGTCCTCCAACGACTCCGAAGAGCAGATGGTCGTCGCCGAGGTCCCGGCCGGTAGCGGCACTGTGCTGGGGATGACCACTGCAGACCAATCCGCGCAGGGGAGCTACGCAGCGACCACATTGGCAGCCTCGGCGTCGTGGAACGTCGCGCTGTCCTCCGGCGAATTCTCCTGGTCCTACCCGATGAAGTCGACGCCGGTGCCCGGTGGACTCCAACCCGGCCTGAGCCTGGACTACTCCTCGCAGGTCACTGACGGGCGTACCGCGGCCACCAACAACCAGGGATCCTGGATCGGGGAAGGGTTCGCCTACGAACCGGGCTACATCGAACGCCGGTACAAGCCGTGCCTGGACGATGGCCACGACGACGTCGGCGACCTGTGCTGGGCGCACCAGAACGCCACGCTTTCCCTGGGCGGCCGCGCTGGAGACCTTGTCAAGGTCACCGACAACACCTGGAAACTTCCTGACGACGACGGCTCGACGATCGAACGGATCGTCGGCGCGACCAACGGCGACAACGACGGCGAGTACTGGAAGCTCACCACGACCGACGGTACGGAGTACTTCTTCGGACGGAACCGGCTACCCGGCTGGACGGGCGCAGCCGGGCAGAGCACGACAAACTCCACCTGGAGTGTCCCGGTCTATGGCGACGACACCGGCGAGCCGTGCCACAAAGCCACCGGCCTCGCCGACTCCTACTGCAACCAGGCGTGGCGCTGGAACCTCGACTACGTCAAGGACCGGCACGGCAACGTCATCTCCTACTTCTACGACGTCGAGACCAACCACTACGCGCGCGGCGCGAAGTTCGACGTCAACGGCGCGCCCTACCACCGCGGCGGCTACCTCAAACGGATCGACTACGGCCAGCGCGACAACCAGGTGTACACCACCAACGCGCCGGCCCGCGTCCAGTTCACCACCGCCGAACGGTGCCTCGACGCAACCGGCTGCGCGCCCGGTGACCTGAACAGCGGCTCCGCCGCGCGCTGGCGCGACGTGCCCTTCGAACTGCACTGCGCCGCGAACACACACTGCGCGTTCCACCAGGCGTCACCCTCGTTCTGGACCCGCAAACGGCTGTCCAAGATCACCACCGAGGCACGCACCAACACTGGCTGGGAGCCGGTCAGCTCCTGGTCGCTGACCCACGCGTTCGAGAACAACAGCGACGCGTCCCACTCCCTGTGGCTACGCAAGATCACCCACACCGGCCACTGGAACGGCGACGACATCACCCTTCCGGCGGTCGAGCTCATTCCCTTGCAACTGCCCAACCGCATCGACGTCAAGGGCGACCACATCGCCGACCTGATCCGGCCGAGGCTGAACACGGTCTACACCGACACCGGCGGCCAGATCGACGTCACCTACGCCCCCGCAGACTGCGCGGCGGGCAACCTCCCGAAACCAGGCGAATCCACCCGGCGCTGCTTCCCAGTGCGGTGGAACCCCCTCGGTACCGAGGATCCGATCACCGACTGGTTCCACAAGTACGTCGTCGCGGAAACCATCGAAACCGACCGCACCGGCGGCAACCCCGACATGGTGACCCGCCACACCTATGGCGGCGACGCCGGCTGGCGTAAGACCAAGCCTGACGGAATCACCAAACCAGACGACCTCACCTGGTCAGACTGGCGCGGCTATGGCAACGTCACCGTGCGACGCGGCAGCGCCCAGACCATGACCACCCGCACCGACCACACCTTCCTCCGCGGACTGCACGGCGACCGCGTGAGCGACTCCACCGGCGTGGCGCACACCGACCACGACGAGCTGTCCGGCCACGAGCTGGAAACGACGGTCTACAACGGCAACTCCGTCGTATCCAAAGCCATCAACACCCCGTGGCTGCACCACACCCACACCCGCACCGAGCACGGCGCGACCCGCCACTCGTCGCTGACCCGCACCAGCACCGCGCGCACGCTCACCGCCCTCACACCAGAAAATGGCCAACCGCGATGGCGGGAAACCAAGACCGTCACCACCCACGACACCACCTGGGGGCGCGCGACTCAGGTCGACGACCTCGGCGACGTCGCCACCGATACCGACGACCGGTGCACACGCACCAGCTACGTCGACAACCCGGCCACACACCTGCACTCTCTGGTGTCCCGCGTCGAAACCGTCGCCGTCCGATGCGCCGACACCACACCGGACCGGGCAACGCAACAGCTGACCGACACGAGAACGTCGTACGACGGCCTTGCGCACGGCGCCGCCCCCACCATTGGCGATGTCACCAAGATCGAGGAGCTGAAGAGCCACAACGGGACCGCCGCCACGTACGTCGCAACGGCGACAACCACCGTCGACTCCCATGGCCGACCGCTTACGGTCAAGGACGCCTTGGGGAACACAGCCAGGTATGCGTACACCGAGGCCAACGGTCTCGCCACACAGGTCATTACCACGAACCCGTTGTTGCACGCTGTGACGACTGAACTCGACCCAGCCTACGGACTGACCGTCGCCACTGTGGACGCCAATACCAAGCGCACCGACCTTCGCTACGACGCCCTCGGACGGCTCACCGGCGTATGGCTTCCCAACCGCCCGAAGACTGGTGACCAGACACCCAGCCTCCGACACACCTATCTGGTTCGCGCCGACCAACCTGTAGTGATCAAGACGGAGAAGGTCAAGAACGACGGCGGTTACCGCGCGGCCTACCAGCTCTACGACGGTCTGCTGCGGCCACGCCAGACACAGGCCGAAGGACCCGATGGGGGTTGGCTGCTCACCGACACCTATCACACGCCAACCGGGAAGACCGACAAGACCAACGCGCACTACCACGCGCTCGGAACTCCCGGTGCCACACCGATCATCGTGCCCGAAGGCTCCGTCAACGGGCAGATGTCCTTCCTCTACGACGGTCTTGACCGGGCCACAGCCGAGATTTTCTCCGTGGCCGGCGACCAGCGTTGGCGGGCCACCACCAGCTACGACGGTGACCGGGTCAACGTCGACCCGCCCACCGGCGGCACCGCTACCACGACCGTCAGCGACGCCCGCGGCAACACCACCGAACTGCACCAGTACCACGGCTCGTCGCCCACGGGCGACGCGGACATCACCCGCTACGCCTACACCCCGGCCGGCTCGCTCGCGACTGTCGTCGACCCGGCCGGCAACACCTGGCGCTACCGCTACGACCAGCGCAACCTCCAGATCGAAGCCGAGGACCCCGACACAGGCACGACCAAGCACACCTACGACGACCTCGGTCGCCGAATCTCCACAACGGACAGCCGTAACCAGATCCGGAGCTTCGTCTACGACGTCCTGGGACGCAAAACCCAAACCTGGAACGGCAGCCCCAGCAGCGGCACCAAGCTCGCCGAATGGGCCTACGACCCCGCCGCGTACAAGGGCCAGGTGCACTTGTCCGCCCGGTACGTCAACGGCAAGGCCTACGGCATCACCACGACAGAGCGGGACGCGCTGTACCGGCCACAGCGTGTCGTCTACACGGTCCCGGCGGACGCCGGAGCAGGTCTGGCCAGAAGCTACGACTTCACGACCGGCTACAACCTCGACGACACCGTCCAGCGGATCGGCATGCCTGAAGCCGGCGGGCTGCCGGTCGAATCCATCGCGACCACCTACGACCATCTGCTCCGCCCCACCGCGCTGACCGGCCACAGCAGCTACGTCACCGGAACCGGATATACCCGCACCGGCCAGCTGATCGAGGCAACACTCGACACAGGCGGCAAGAAGGCCTGGCTGCGTTGGGAACACGAGCGTGGCACCGGCCGCCTCGCACGCACCCGCCTCGACCGGCAGACCGCGGCCGAGATCGACACCGACGCGGAGTACAAGTACGACCACGCGGGCAACGTCCTCTCGATCGCCGACGCACCTGCCGGCGGCCCACGCGACATCCAGTGCTTCAACTACGACCACCTACGGCGCCTGACCCGCGCCTGGGCCACCGACACCGCGACCGACGATCCCTGCGCTGGCGGACCCGAGCAATCGGGTGTCGGCGGCCCGGCGCCCTACCACGAGTCCTGGACGTTCGACGCCGTCGGCAACCGGCTCACCGAAACCCAGCACAGCGCGACCGGTGGCGACGCGACTGTCCGCACCTACACCTACCCACCCGGTCGTACCCCACAGCCCCACACCCTCCGCCGCGTCGACGAGACCGGGCCCGGCGGAGCGAAGACCTACACCTACGACTACGACTCGGCCGGCAACACCACGCGGCGCGGACTCGTCGACGGCGAACAGGACCTCATCTGGGACGCTGAAGGCCACCTCGCCACCGTCACGTCCGACAACAAGACGACCAGCTTCGTCTACGACGCCGACGGCAACCGGCTGCTCCGCAAGGAGCCTGACGCCACCACCCTTTACCTCCCCGGTATGGAGCTTCGTCTCGACCACTCCACCAAGGCGGTGACGGGCACGCGATTCTACGCATTCGGCGGCCGGACCATCGCTGTCAGGAGTCGGAACGACGTCCACTTCCGAGCGGCCGACCACCACGGCACGGCGAACGCAAGTGTCAACGCTGTTAGCGGCGCCATCACATGGCGACGCACCACACCCTACGGCGGACCCCGCGGACCCCAACCTGAGGCATGGCCAGATCAGAAGGGTTTCGTCGGCGGCACCCTCGACTCAAACCTCGGGCTGACGCACCTCGGCGCACGCGAGTACGACCCCACCATTGGGCGTTTCGTCTCTGCAGACCCGATCGTCGACCACACCGATCCGCAGCAGATCCAGGGCTACGCGTACAGCAACAACACGCCGGTCACCATGAGCGATCCTAGCGGTCTGCAAGGCTCCGCCAGCTGTACCGGCGGGATGGTCGGCGGACCCGGCCGCTGCACCGGCAACGAGAACTCACCTCCGGAGAAGAAGCAGAGCCCCGGGGGTGGTTCGAAATCGTCGACCCGCGTGCTGCCCAATGGAACGGTAATGCATCAGGAGGGTGGCCGGCGTTACGTCAACTACCTTGATGTCACCAACCTGCTCGAGGCGTACAAGGCGCCGACATATCAGCAGTTGGCTACCGGTGTGGATCGCTATGTGGGTGAACATCCACCGAGTGGCGGGCAAGACATCTATGACCCGACGGTTACGTGGCAGGCGCTCAATCTGGCGGTATCAAAGGGATACGCCGGTGAGACGAATGGCCTGTTGGCCGTCGCGATCCAGATGCTCAATAAGGATGCCGGTGCAGCGCTAATTGGCGGCAGTATGGGCCCGGCGATGGGCGGCAGGTTCCCTATCGGGCGAGGAGGAATGCGATTCGCGGGACTCCCGCGGATGCCGGTGCGGTGCCACAGCTTCGATCCGGACACACTCGTGCTGATGGCCAATGGAACTCGGAAGAAGATCAAAAATATCCGGGTGGGCGACGAGGTTGTCGCCGCAAAGCAGGCACATGTCGATGAACAAGGCGGGTACGCCGTCACGGCTCTCCACATACACCAGCACGACGGCGACCTGATTGATGTCGTTGTCCGCGGCCATGACGGTGCACTGCGTACGATTCGGACGACTACTGAGCATCGGTTCTGGGACGAGAATGCTGGAGCGTGGAACCGTGCCGGGGACTTGGTTCGCGGCCACGACCTTCGAGACGCCGATGGCAAGCACGTCCGCATTCACGATGTCGTTGTACGGCCAGGTGCGTCTCTCATGCGTGACATTACCGTGGAGACGGCCCACACGTACTACGTAATGGCAGGCGATACCCCGGTCCTGGTTCATAACGCTCCATGTGGTCCGGGGCTTGGCCCTGGCGTTAAGGCTGGTGTCGGAAATCTGCGCGACGGAGCGCAGATGGCGACGAACGATGCGCTCGATACCGCTGTCGACTTCCTCGGATCGGGTTACAAGGACATGGGTGGTGGACGATTCCTGAGCCGGGATGGTCTGCGTCAGGTGAGGATGACGGATCGCGACCTTGCGCACCCCCGACAGAACCCACACATCAATTTCGAGACGTATGATAATCCGATCGGCCCCGGAATTCGGGGCGGAAATCCGTCCAGCAACATCCACATCTACTTGCCGGAGGAGCCGGGGTGGCATCTACCGTAAATGGGTCAAATGGTGACCGCGTAACGGTGCAAATCGTCACAGAAGTCACGGCGTACGACACTTCTCGGGGAGTAATAAGTGAGTGGAATGAAGGGACCGTCCTTCGAGTCGAAATCCTAGATTCGCCGGAACCGACAGCGGTGATCTCTGGCAACCCTGCCGGTCTTCGGTCTCTCGCTCGGCATTTGCTCACCCTTTCGCAGTCGGATATTCCTGTGGGTTCGCACTTGGATTTTGATACCTACTGCGGATGGCTAGAGGAAGGCTCTGCCGCAATTCGAATCGAGTTGGAAAGCTAGCTAGGCTGGCGCGGGCTTAACCGAGAAATCGGTAGATCCCGCGCCAGTGTTGGCCAGTTGCTGGGGTTACCTGGTGCCGGTGGTTTCTCCTATGTCGTGCATCCGGCGAGTCCAGATGCATATAGGTCAGCGCGGCCAGGATCCGTCTATGCGGAGTTTGATGTGCCTCGGTCGTCCTTGATCCAGGGCGGTCGTCCAGGTGACCTCAGAGCTTGACGTATCCCCGGAGGGAAATGACCCGCGTTCGATCGGCTGGATTGTCGAGAGTCCAACTCGAATGGCTCAGATAGTGATTTGGGAAGACGGCCAGTCCGAATTGGATCTTGGTGATGTCGCTATCGATCCGAGCAGCGCCTTCTCGCAGACCATGTCGCAATCGACGATACCTTTCGTTCAATTCAGGAGTGGCTCCGGCGTTCATGAGACAAGAAAGACTGCTACTGTGCTCTCCGGAACTTGGGGATCCCGCTGCACCGGAACTGCGTCGAAGGGCTTGAGTTGGGCATCGCGCCAGACAAGGCTGTTCTTACTGGTGACCTCGGGCTCGACATGTTGACACTGTTGAGTACCGATTGAGCGATACTGAACCGGGCGTTCTATTCCTTGCGTCGCTTGTCCGCAGTACCTTGGGAATGATAGCTCCGTGGCGGATCGCAGCTTCGAAAATGGTTTGATGCTGCTCGTTCACGCCGAACATCTGGAGAGAGGGCAGGGAGGATCTAATGCGGCAACTCGCTTGCAGTGTGAGGACAGTCACAGTGCTACTCTTAGTGTCGGCTTGCCAAGGGTCGCATACCGGCGACGACATGCAGCCAGTTCAGAACAAGGCGTCAATCTGCAAGCAGTTCAACGTGGTTTCAGAAAGACATAATAACAATAGCCCTGAGTCGCGAGAGTATGCGAAGGCGATGCAAGAGGCGTACCAGGGGAAAGGGGAATCGAGCACGCACCTCATTGCCGAGAAGGCCTATTTTCGTGCCTGGGTGCGAGATCTCGGCCCGCTTGTCGATCGGACCTCTGATCCGGACCTGAAGTCGGCGTTGCGTGACCAGGTTGAACATTTCGAACACCGGGCGAACGGGGATGCCCGAGCGGGCGAGGGCGACACACAGGCATTGCGGCGGATAACAGAGATCTGCGCCAACTACTGGCCGAAATGAGCTATGCGTTTGCTGAGCAGGCGAAGCACGCTGACCGGCCGGTCGTTCCCGTCACGGTGCCGCCCGTGGGGCGCCGGAGGCGGCACTCCGCAGCGCCAGGAGGTCCACGCATCTTTAGTGCTGCGTGGCTGCCCGGGAGAGCGGCACGTCGAGGTGGCATCGGCACCGACGTAGTATGAGTTCCACCGCGGAGGACATCCCTAACGCCAGCGGCCATGTGGAGCGTGCCTGCCGAGACCTCCTCAGCAGCCTCTCCCAGCCGCTCGAGAGGCGCCCTGCCCACGCGCGGTTCTCATCTCGGCGCGGAGGACGTGTGGCTCAATGAGACATTTCCAGTTGGTGTCATCCGGCGAGGATGAGGGTTCGGACGGCGTTGACCAGGGCGGCCGCCCGGGTGGGTTGTGAACCGCTCTGCGGCACACCTACCTGCTGCGCGAGGGCCGAATCAGTGTGCTGAAGACCGAGAAGCTCACCAACTCGGACGGCTACGAGGCTGAGTACCAGCTGTTCGACGGCTTCACCCGGCCGCGCCAGACCCAGGTGCCGGGCCCGGATGGGACGCGGCTCGTCACCGACACGTTCTACAACAGCATCGGCAAGGTGGCCAAGACGAACGCGGCCTACCACGCGGCAGGAACTCCCACGGACCCTCCTGCCGAGCGGATGTTCCGATGAGCGATGGCCAGTCACTTCGCCGACGGACGATGTCGGCCGTTGACCCAGCTCGCTAAGTGGCGGACTACCCGCACTGCGGTGTAGTCGCCGTCGGTTAGACGCCATCGGAGAGCAATGGCGAATATTCTGGATCGATAACGGTGGGGTCTCGCGGACGTCAGCGTCCGAGACCGGCTTCGCGGGCGCGGATGATGGCTTCGGCCCGCCCGGCGACCTGGAGTTTGGCGAAGATTGCCGATGTGTGGTTGCCGACTGTCTTGGCCGATAGCCCGAGCCGGCCGGCGATGGCCGAGTTGGTCAGGCCGCTGGCGATGAGGTCGAGCACCTCCCGCTCGCGCGGGCTCAACTCGGGAAACGCCGGTTCTGCTGCTGGCGGGGAGGCGAAGAACCGCAGCACCCGCCGGGCGACGCCGGGTCCGAAGATCGCTTCGCCTGCGGCCGCGGCGGTGATCGCGCGGACGATCTCCTGCTGGGACGCCCCCTTCACCAGGTAGCCACGGGCACCGGCCCGCATCGCCGCGAACACCGAGTCGTCGTCGTCGAGCATGGTCAGCACGAGCACCGCGACGTCCGGCGCCACCCGGCAGATCTCGGCCGTCGCGGTGGTCCCGTCGAGGTCGGGCATGCGCAGGTCCATCACGATGACGTCGGGCCGGTCCGCGACCGCCGAGCGCACCGCCTCCCGACCGGTGGTTGCTTCACCCACCATCTCCATGTCCGGCAGCGAGGCGAGTAACGCGCGCAGGCCGTCGCGCACGATCGGGTGATCGTCGGCGACGACGACGCGAACCGTCATGGCCGCACCTCGCTCCGCCCGGTCATGCTCGTACCTCCGTTGGCAGCACCGCGTACACGCGCCCGCCGTCGGCTGTCGGCCCGGCCTCGGACCGGCCGCCGACCTCCGCCGCCCGTTCGGCGATCGAGTTCAGTCCCACGCCCGGGTGCCACGTCCCGTCCGGCGCTCCGTCGTCGGTCACGCACAGCCGCAGCGCGTCCGCGTCCGCGCGTAGGGACAGCACGGCGTGCCGGCCACCGGAGTGTCGTACCACGTTGGTCATCGCCTCGGTGGCGATCCGGTAGGCGGCGACCTCAACGGCGGCCGGCAGCGGTGGCGGTTCGTCGGCGTCGACGACGATCTGGACCTTCCCGGCGAGTTGACCGGCGACCTGGCGCACCGCGCCCACCAGACCCAGCTCGTCCAGGGCGGGTGGGCGCAGCCCGTAGACCAGGCGCCGCACGTCGTCGATGGCGGCGCGAATCTGGGCGCCCAGTTCGGCGCTCAGCTCGGTCGCCAGGGCCGGGTCCACGGCCGTCTGGTTGCCGATCGCGTCGGCCTTGAACGCGGCGCCGGCGAGCGCCGGGCCGAGGCTGTCGTGCAGCTCGCGGTGCAACCGCCGGCGCTCCTCCTCCGTTGCAGTGACCAGCCGTTCCCGGGACACCTGTAACTGTGTGGACAGCCGGGTCGCGTGCAGCGCCACGGCCAGCGGCGTGGCTAGCAGGCCGAGCACGGCAAGGTCGGCGCCGCCCAGCCGGCGCTCGCCGGCGCGGACGCCGACCACCAGGTCACCGACGCGGTCGCCGCGGTAGCGCAGCGGCAACGTGTGCAGGGTGTCCGGCGGCCGGCCGGTCGCCGCCAGCTCGGCGTCGGCGTCGCGCAGCGCCGCGAACGGCAGGCGCAGGACGTCGCGGACCGCGTCTAGCACCCCGACGAGGTCGTCGCCTGCCAGCCGCTGCCCCACGGCGGACACCGCGCGCACCGGATCACCGCGGGTGCCGTAGAACGCCCGATCGACCGCTCGCTGCAGCCGCTGCCGGATCGGGTTGAATCCCAGCGCGATCACGACCGTCGCAATGACCGGGGCGTTCGCGCCCCGCAGCAACCGGTCCAGCACGGCCACGAGCGCGGCGTACGCGCCGGCGACGCCGAGTGTGAGCAGTCCATAGAGGACGGCCCGGGAGACGACGAGCCTGATGTCGAAGAGCTGGTGCCGCACGATCGCGATGGTGACCGCCAGTGGGATCGCCGGCACAGCCAGAAGGAGCAGGATCCCGCCCTCGTCGTTGAGCACCCACCGCGGCCAGTTGACAACCAGCATCGCGACGACGGCCAGCAGCAGCCACATCAGTTGACGCCGGACCAGGTCGTCACCGCTCACGTACCGCACGACGAGTCCGGCGATCACCGCGAGGTAGACGGCCAGCGCCAACGGGTTGGCCACCACCAGCCAGGCCGGCTGCCCCGTCCACATCACTGCCGACTCGATCTGCCGGCCGGCCAGCGTCACCCCGGCAGGGCCGGTGCCCAGCCAGAACACGAACAGCAGGCCGACGGCCACGGTGGCCCACACCAGCGGGCGCCAACGTGGCGAGGCCGGCCGACCGGTCGGAAACAGCTGCAACGCCAGCGGCAGGAACAACCCGATACCGAAGGGCCAGGCAACCGTGTACACGGCCATCAGCACCTCGAGAACGGTCAGCGGCCAGGAGTGTGCCGAACCGTACGCCACGATCGGCACCATGGCCGCGGTGGTGAGGTGGGCCAGCCCGAACGCCAGGAACAGCCAACCGATCGGGTTCTCCGCCCGGTGCCGCGCCACCACCACCCCGCACACCGCGAACGCGGCACCCATCGCCGCGTTGGTGACCAGGTAGCTGCCGACCGCGTCGGGCCAGCCCAGGCCCACCGCGAACGCGCCACCGACCGCCACCGCCGCCTCGGCAACGGCCAGCGTGAACAAGGGGTACGCCCATCTCACCAGTTCATGGTCGGGTACGCCGCACCCGGTCGGATAGGGGATCGCTTCCCGGCGCACCCGGGCAATTCCCCGGCCGGCCCCGGCGGCAGACCGATGTGAGCGGGCACGCCGTCGCCGACGGTGATCGGGTCGACCCGATCCGGAGGTGTTCCCGATGACCACAGAGATCCAGACCCCGACCACACCGGCGGCCCGTTCCGCCGCGGCCTCGCACGACGCCCCGCGCGACGTCCGCCGCACCCGCCGCCTGCTCGCCGCCGCTCTGCTGCCCGTTCCGGCCGTGGCCGTTGCCGTCCTGCGACTGGTCTGGCCGGCGTTCTCCGCGTCCGACACGGTCGGGGCGCTCGCGGCGATCGCCAAGCACCCGACCGCGCAGGAGGCGGTCGTTTGGCTCGGCACGCTGTCGGCCCTGACAATGGTGCCCGCGGTCCTCGCCGCCGCCCGGCTCGCCCGGCGCCGCCGTCCGACGCTCGCCATGATCGCGGCTGGCGTCAATCTGATCGCCTACCTCGGCGCAACCCCGCTGTACGCCGGCGACCTGTTGGCGCAGGTCGCCGCCCGGCCCGAGTATGACCAGGGCCGCCTCGTGCCCTACCTCGACGCGGTCACCGCGCACCCGGCCAGCGGCGTCGGATTCGGAGTGTTCGTGCTCGGCCACATCGTCGGCATGATCCTGCTCGGCGCCGCCCTGTGGCGGATCATCCCCCGCTGGGCGAGCATCGCCTTGATCATCTCGCAACCGCTGCACTTCGTGGCGTACGTGGTGCTCGCGGTGCAGCCGCTGGACGGATTCGCATGGGCTCTGACAGCGGCTGGCTTCATCGCCTGCTCGCTCGCCATCCTGCGCACCGCAGACAGCGACTGGGACCTGGCACCCGACCGCAGCTGACCACCGGAGCCACCCGGTGACAAGACAAGCCCACCGTCAATCGTGGATGTCTGCCCGCGCGGCGCAGACATCCACGATGCCGAACCTGGGCAGTAGTGCGCCGGGCGGTTGTGGTGCGATCGCGCAACCGGGCTGCGCGATCGCACCACAGAGCACGGACGCCAACTACAACGTCGATGTGCCCGCCCCGGCCGGCCAACGGTGAGGCGCCGATGCAGCTGGGGCCGCCGCCATGGCGCCGTGTAACCAACGGCTCAGCCGTCGTCGCCTGATCGGCGGCCCCCGCGCAGCAGGGCGCCGAGGTCGTCGATCCGGTCGAAGTGTCGCAGCTTGTCGGGGTTGGCGACGGAGTGGATGGTCTGGATCTGACCGTCGGCGATGTCGAGTCCCATGACCCCGACCAGCCGGTCCTGCGGGTCGAGCGCTATCGCGCCGGGCTGGCCGTTGACCTCGGTGACCTGGATGCGCACGCCAAAGCGTGCCAGCGCGGACATCCCGGCCGACAAGGTCCGCGCCACGCGCTCCCGGCCGTTGACCGGCCGCGCCACCGCCGGCACCTTGCCGCCGCCGTCGACGTGCAGCGCCACATCCTGTGCCAGCAGCGCCTCCAGAGCCCGCAGGTCGCCCTGCCCGGCGGCGGCGAAGAAGCGCTGAGCCAGTTCTTCTCGCTGTCGCGGAGAGGCGTAGTAGCGCGGTCGACGTTCCCGGACGTGGTTGCGGGCCCGCGCGACCAGGTGCCGCGTACTGTCCACATCGGTGCCGATGAACTCGGCGACCTCCGCATACGGATACTCGAACACCTCGCGCAGCAGGAACGCGGCCCGCTGCTGTGGCGACAGACTTTCCAGCAGCACCAGGAAGGCCAGCGACAGCGAGTCGGCGGTCTCGGCGCGCTCGGCCGGCGACGGCTCGGTGACCACCGGCTCCGGCAGCCACTCGCCGACATACCGCTCCCGCCGCACCCGCGCCGAGCGAAGCTGGTCGATGGCCAGCCGGGTGACCAGCGTGGCGATGTACGCCCGTGGCGAGGTGATCGGCTCGTCTCGTTGCTGAGTCTGGTGCATCCGCAGGAACGCCTCCTGCACCACGTCCTCGGCTTCGCTGACGCTGCCGAGCATCCGGTAGGCGATGGCAAACGCCCGCGGTCGCAGCTCGCCGTACAGATCCGAGGTGGACATGTCCAGTCAGCTCAGTCCATCGGCGAAGCCCGTGCGCCAGCTCGGGTACTGCAGCATCCAGCCCAGCTCGCGTTTAGCCTTCTCACTGGAGATCCCCCGGGCATGCGTCATAATTTCCACCGCGCCCTTGCCAGCCAGCAGGCGGACAGGCCAGGCCGGTATCCGGCGCGGCGGTTTGGCGCCGAGCACGCGGGCCAGCTCCAGCAGCAGTTCGCGCAACGGCGCCGGCTCGTCATCGGCGACATGGTAGATCCCGGGCGTGCCGCGTTCGATCGCCGCGACCGTGGCCGACGCGGCATCGCTGATGTGCACCATCGACCACACCCCGCCGCCGCCACCGACGATCGGGAACCTTCGCTTGCGGATCAGCTCGGCCATGACCGCGTCCGGCGCGGCCGCGATGCTGGTCCCTGGGCCATAGAAGCCGCCGTAGCGAAGCACGATGCCGTCGGCCCAGGTGATGCCGGTCACCGCGTCCTCCACATGGCGCAACGCGGCCACCCCCTCCGCGAGGTCCTTGGGCGGGCTCGGATCGATCCGCCCGCTCTCGTCGACGACCGGCCCACCCGTGTGTTCCACCAAGGCGTAGTTGCTCTGCGCCACGAACTTGCCGACGCCGACGGCGCGCGCGGCGGCCAGCAGATGGTCGGTGCCCTCGGTGCGCAGCCGGTTGGTGGCAGCCGCCATCCGCTTCACGTTCCGCATCTTCATCGGTCCGTTCAGCGCGCTGAGCTGATGGACGATCACCTCGGGCTCGGCCTTGGCCACCACGTCGGCCACCGAGTCGGGGTCGAGCGCGTCGACGATGACCGGTTCGGCGCCGAGCGCGCGCAGCGTCCCGGTCTTGGCGGCCGAGCGGGTCGTGCCAACCACCTCGTGGCCGCGCGCCACGAGCTGGGGAACGAGATGGCTGCCGATCGCCCCGGACGCTCCGGCAATGAAGATCTTCATGACGTCTCCGTTCGTAGTGCTCACCAACTAGAGACGAGACGCCCCGGCACCCCATGACCGGCAGTTACCCAGATCACAGTCTCGCGCGGTTACAACCCGACCTGGCTTTAGATCGCTGATCTTGGCGACGCTGGAACCTCAACTGTTTGAGCCTCGTGCATGGGGTCGCGGGATCGGGGTGCGGGGCTGGCCGTTGTCATGACCGTGCGCCGAGGAGGTCGAGGAGAAGGCATGGCAGCCGTGGATCCGCGAAGTTGTGCCGATCTAGGCCGGTGAGCTCGCCGGCGTCAAACCACCGGATCTCCTCATGCTCTTCATGCGCAGCATTGACGGGCTCACCGAGCCAGTGACACACGACGAAGACACTCATCGACAAGCCCGGCTCCTCGACCGCGCGAGGCGGCCCGGCCAGCGATGTCACCTCGATCGCGAGCTCCTCACGGCACTCGCGTCGCAACGCCTCCTCGGGGGTTTCGCCCGGCTCGATGTGTCCACCGACGACATCCCAGACCCCCGGGTACCAGCCCAGGTCGGCCCTGCGGCGGCAGAGGAGCACACGGTCGTCATGGAGGAGGACACCTGCGACCACCTGATGGACGTCGTCCGTCGTCATGCCGGCCAGCGTCCCCACGCAACGAATTGACACAGCGCGAGCAGCACCATGTTGCCCGCGGCCGTTGCTGGTTCACCTAGACCCAGGTGGATCTTGGCAGCGGGCAGCATGATCAGGCCCAGTCCGATAGCGGCCAGTGGCGTCAGAATCGGGAGCACTCCCGTCGCGTAGGGCAGCACCAGCCCGATGATGTCGAGCAGTTCGCAGAACGCGGTGAACCGCATCACCGGCAGCGGCACGCTGATCACCCCGGTCATACCCAACTCGACAGCGCCCACGGTGCTCTGGGTTCCCTTGACGAGCGCGCTGAAGCCGAAGACCACCACCAGAAGAATCTGGCCCACCCGCAAGGCGATATCCACCCAGATGCTCCTTCCGTCGGACGACAGATGCTCACGTGGTCCCGCGGTTGGTCGAAAGCGGCGCCGAGGTCGTCGCACCCGGCGGACAGCATCCCGATCCGCCGTTCGCGGGCGCCGAGCCTCGATCTGTTATGAGTGAGCTCGGGACGGCCGTCGCCGGCTCACTTACTTTCGGGCCGGGGCGCCGACGGACTCCATCGCTGCCTGGCGGATGCGGTCCATCTTGCTGTCCGGCTCGTCGGTGTTGAGCCCATAGGCCGCAAGCTCGGGCAGCGTGACAATTTCGCCGAATCCTGCCCAGTGACCGTTGGTGATGTGCCGTAGGTGGACCCAGACGCGGTGCGCCTCGACCATCGTGTTCTCGCTGCCCTCCGCTGCCAGGACCGCCGCCGTGACGCGCTTGACCAGCGTCCGGCGACCCCGCTCGGCCAGTGGACCGAATACTCCCGGCGCGCCTTCGGGGATCGTGACGGTCACGCGGTAGATCGGCTTCGGGTGGATCTGGCCGCCGACGAACACATCCTGTTCGTTGACGAAGCACCAGGAAAGTGCCTGCATGTGCGCGACATCCCCGAAGTTGGCCAGGGGCGCGGCCTCGACCTCGAGGGCAATCGTCGACAGCTCGGCTGCCAGTCGCTGCTTGGCGTCGTCGTCTAAGGCGCCCTTGGTGGTGGTGAGTTCAATCATCGGCATGACGGCACCTCCGTAGTGGTGAGTGTCGGTCGATCGTGACTTCAGCGGCTCCGGGTGGCGCTGCGGCGGTGCACGGCGGACCGCCGGATGGACAGCCGGCCTGGACTGTCGGCCGTGGGCGGTAGCAGAAGAGGCACGCCTCTTGGACGAATCACCAGGGGTCGTTGTGACATGTCCGCGTCAGTGCGATGTCACATCTGGTCCGGATGCCGCGTCCTACTGCACGTAAGGGCGCCACGTGCACCAACCTGCCCCGAGAGCAGGCAGGAGGGCAGTCATGGATACGGCCCAGTACTCCTCCGGCGGCTGACGGCCCGCCCGGTGGGAACACTGGTCACGCTGGCGGTGCTGGGATCGGCGCTGCTGCACGCCGCCTGGAGTGCGATCGCCTACAGGTTCAGCGACCAAGAACTGGGCTTCGCGATGCTGTCGTGGGTCTCAGCCGGCTGCTGTGCGGCCGTGATGCCCCTCGTTCCGCCACCCGCCCCGGCGAGCTGGCCCTTCCTGGCCGCCTCCGTGGGTGTCCACGTCGCCTATGTGTTGCTGCTGATCCGCGCCTACCGGGTCGCGCACTTCAGCCAGGCCTACCCCCTGTCCCGCGGTCTGAGTCCGGTCCTGGTGGCCGCCGTGGCGTTGCTGTGGCTCGGTGAACAGCTCACCCGCGCCCAGCTGGGCGCGATGGTCCTGATCATCTGCGGGCTACTGCTGCTGGCGCTGGCCCGTCTCGGCGGCGAACCGCTGGACCTCCCCGCCGCGCTGGCCGCGGTCAGCGTCAGCGCGATGATCGCCGGCTACACCATCCTGGACGGCATCGGAGTACGCCTGGCCAGCTCAGTCCTGGGCTACCTGGCCTGGCTCGGCGCATTGCACACATTCCTGACCGCGCTCTGGCTCACCGCACGCCTGCGCTCGAAGCTGGTCAGGGCTCGCCGCGGCCTATGGCTGTTGGGAACCCTCGGCGGAGTCATGGCCAGCGTCGGGTACGGACTGGTGGTCTGGGCACAGGCTCACGGACAGCTTGCCGTGGTCGCCGCGCTGCGGGAGACCAGCATCGTCTTCGGCGCGGCGATCGGCGTCCTGGTCTTCGGCGAGGCCGCCGGTCCCCGCAGGATCATGGCGGCCGTCCTCGTGGTCGTTGGGATCGCGGTGTTGCGACTGGCCACGTCCTGATCTACACCGGCGGATCCGCGTTCCAGACGTTCGAGGAACTGGTCCCGCGACGTCATTCCCTGATGTCACAGCCGCCGTCGCTTGAACGTCCTGTAAAGCAGCACTAGCCAGCATGAGTGAGAGGCCCAGGTCTCCGTGGCCGACCGCGGCGCACGAAAACTGAGACTGCACGTCAGGAGCGACGATCATGAAGCGCGCCTCTTCGGGGCAGCCGTGACCAGCGCCCATGCGTCGCCCGGGCCAGAACGTCCACAGATACACCGTGCCACCGGTTTGGACATCGATGAGATCGGCCGCATTCACGCTCTCAGCCGTCGGACCTCCTACGCGGGGCTGGTTCCCTCACACGCGCTGGCTGAGCTCACCCCCGCCGCGCAGGCCGAGTATTGGCATCGGCGACTTGCCGCGGAGCCGCATCCTCACGGGGCCTACGTCCTCCGTGTGCGGGGCACGGTGGAGGGCTTCGCCATGGGATCGGCAACTGGGCGCACCGCGACTCTCAACTCGATACACGTGATGCCCGGCTTCCACGGTATTGGCCTTGGGCAGTTGCTCCATGATCGGTTGATGGACGACTTCGTCAGCTGGGCGTGTCCGACAGCGGTCCTGTGGGTCCTCGTCGGCAATGACCGGGCCCGGTCGTTCTACCGCCGCAATGGCTGGGTGGCGGACGGGAGCCGAGGGACACACGCGATCGGCCGGGTCGAGGTTCCCATCGTTCGGTATCGACGGCCCCTCTCCCCGAGCCTGCCTTGACGGTGCGTCGCGTCTCTGTGCGTGGAGCGCGCCGGGCCCCCGCGCGGAGGCCCGGCACCGTACCGGGTGCCTACTTCTTGACCCGGTAGCGCAGGTGGGTGACGCCGGTGCCTTCCACTACCGCGACAGGTCCCTCGAACTCCACCGGCGTGGCGCCCAGCTCACCGAACAGCGTCTTCCCGCCGCCCAGCACGACCGGCACCAGCTCGACACCGACCTCATCGAGCAGGCCGGCCTCAAGGCACTGCCGGGCCATCTGCCCGCCGTTGACGGCGACGTTCTTCTCCCCGGCCAGCTCCTTCGCCTTGGCCACCGCCGCCTCGATACCGTCGGTGACGAAGACGAAGTTCTCGTCGTCCTCCGGACGGTCGTCGGGGCGCTGGTGCGTGAGCACTACCGTGGTCACGTTCATCGGGTGGCGCCCGCCCCAGGCGTTCGTCATGTCGTACAGGTACCGGCCGACCAGCAGCGCACCGGTGTTATCCCACTCCGGCTTGATCAGCGCGGCGCTCGCCGCGGAGATGCGAAGCGGAGGCACGTCAGAGCTGGCCGTCGGGATCTCGACGTCGCCGTTGCCGTACCACTGGAATAGCAGGTCGAAGCCGCTTTCTTCGGGTCCGGCGATGTAGCCGTCGAGCGACATCGTGGCGCCGGTGATCACCTTGCTCATCTCGTTGACTCCTTCACTGTCGGCGGTGTCACCTTCAGGTCGAAGCACGGGCCGTCATTTCGACATCCTGCTGGAGAGCAAGCAACGCTGGTCGCATCGGCCCTCACAGCACACGCCATGGCCGGTCAAGCGGCTCCCCTCGACCTGCTCACGCCTTCCGGCGGCCGCTCGACACCGCACGGATCGTGAGCGCGACCAGCAGGCTCGAGTGGTCGGTGGTTCCGTCCATCGAGATCGACTCGCGCCTGTCGAGCCTGACGTCGCCCGTGGTCATGACATGCTGTAAGGCGCCGTTGTCATGGCGCCGGTAGCCGGCTGGCAGGCAGGACCGTACGTCAGGTGAGCCGCCATAGCTGAGGTTGAGGTCGCCACCCAGCACCATCGGTTCGTACCCGTATCGGGACCGGATCGCGGGAGCGGCCGTGTCGAGGAGGTACCTGCACTGGGCCAGCGCGATGGCCGGGCTGGTGTAGGCCAGGTGCGTGGTGCAGGCGTGGACATGGCCGGGCGCGTGGACGCAGAGCCAGGCCCGTACCTCAGGGTCGCGGATGTCCTGGATCGGGTAGATCCCGCTGTGCGTCGTGGCGCCGCGGTGCGTCTCAGGGACGTGCGCCAGCAGCCCGATGCCGTACTGCTGGCCGTCGCGGCAGCGCGTCGGGCTCGCGGTGGGGCGGTCGGGGGCAGCCTTGAAGGCCTGCACGACGCTGTCGCTACGGAGCACCCGTCGCAGCGTGCGGCCGAGCGTCTCCACGTCGCCCTGGCAGACCTCGTTGAGGGTGACCAGATCGGGCTCTTCGCGCAGGATCACCGCCGCGGCCCGGTTCACTGACCAGCCGGTGTAGCAGCCGGCGAGGCCGCTGTTGCAGAGGTTCATCTGGACCGCCCGGAACGGCTTGGCCGTCATGGTCGGCGGCGCGGGTGATCCGGTCAGTGCCCCCGCAGCGGAGACGAGGCAGGCGAGCAGGGCGACCGATCGCCGGAGCCCCCGGTACGACATGCCTGCCATGCACCCGCCTCGGAATCGGCTGACGCCGCTCTGGTGAGACGCCCACCTGGATCGATGACCACGACGGCGCCGGCACGTGCCACGGCAACGATCCCAGGGTAGCCGGGTCCGATCGCGGCAGCGGAACACTGCGTCAACGGCTCAAACAATGGCGCGCGATCGCCCATTTCCTCACACCGAATTGACATTGCAGACTCACGCGCATTTAACACCTTTCCTCACGCCGAATTCACGACGCATTTCGGCTTGCAATTCTTGGGTCGCCGGGATTACTGTTCCACTATAAGCCGGCCGGGCCAATGGCCACCGGCAATTCACTTCACACCATTCTCACAACGGGGAGATTCCTGTGTCAGTCATGCCCTCTCGCAAGCGCGTCACGATCGCCGCACTCGCCGTGGCCGCGCCCCTCCTGGCTGGTACAGCCACCGCGGCCCTGGCCGCTCCGCCGGCGAAGGTCGACGCCTCCGTCGCCATCGAGTCCCCGGGTAGCATCAACGCCGGCGACATCCGGATGATGCGTTTCACGGCCCGGAGCGACAAGCCGGCCACGAACTACCGGCTGACGATCAACATCCCGGACGGCCTGTACTTCTGGGAGCCGGAGGACTACCACAGCCCGTGGAAGACCGAAAGCTCCAGCGCCCGCACGATCACGTTGCGGTACACCGGCGCGGCCACCACCGCGCCGCCCCGCTACGGCCAAATGTTCGGAGCCGGACCCGGCGCCGGCCGCTGGCTCGCGGTACAGGCGAAGGTGGCCGTGGCCGAGACCGACGTCAACCCGGGGAACAACGTGGCGACCAACAAGGTCTTCGTCGCCGCCGGCAACACCGCCACGCTCGCTGGCCGGGTCTGGAACGACACCAACCGCAACGGCCGCCAGGACCGCGGCGAGCAGGGCCTCGCCAACGTCAAGGTCGACCTGTGGGTCGGCCCGGACAAGCGCGGCCAGCTGGCGTTCACCACCCGCACCGGCACGGACGGCAGCTACCGCATCCTGGGCGTGCCGGCGTGGTCCCCGCTGGGCGACCAGTACGTCATCGAGACCACTTCCCCCGGCGCGGCCTGGAGCTACACGAAGGCCGACGTGGGCAACGGCACCGGTGACTCCGACGTCGTCAGTGCCCGCCCGAACCACCCCAGTGGCAGCCCGGTCCAGTCCCCGCTGCGGGCCACCTCCCCGTACCTGAAGCTGGCGAACGGCAAGACCACGCTGGTCGACGCGGGCCTCTACCGCCGCTGACACCCCTGCGGTTGGGTCGCGCCCTCCAGCGGCGCGATCCAACCGCAGACTGCTAGCGCTCGGCCTGACCGCTGTGATCACGGTGTCCATGGTGCTGACCGCGGCGGCGCTCGTGACACGCACTGATCCGGACCGATTTCCCGATCTGGAGACCGGATCGACACTGAGGAGCGAAAGATCGAGCGCGAGCAGAGCGCAGTCCTCGCTCGACTCGTCGAGATTGACGCGCGTCTGAACCGGATAGAGAGGTCACTGTGATGCCACTGACCGATGTCGCGGTGCCGCGGCTGCCGGTTGCCAGGCTGGAGTCCGTCATCGGCCCTGCGCGGCTGCGAAACCTGCTCGAAGAGGCGGCGCGTTTCCGCAAGCAGCTCGCCGGCCGGACAGTCTGGAACGTCAACTCGACGGCCGTCGGTGGCGGTGTGGCGGAGATGCTGCAGGCACTCGTCGGATATGTCGAGGACTTGGACATCGATATCCGCTGGACCGTGCTCAGCGGCGACGCCCAGTTCTTCGCGGTGACCAAGCGGCTGCACAACCGGATCCACGGCGAGCCCGGCGACGGGGGACCTCTCGGCGTCCCAGAGAAGGCCCACTACGCCGACGTGCTCGCCTCCCACGCCGCAGCCCTGTCCGAGCAGGTGCGGCCCGGCGATCTGATGCTGCTGCATGATCCGCAAACCGCCGGCCTGGTTGCTCCGCTCATGCGGCGAGGTGGCCGGGTCGTGTGGCGCTGCCATATCGGCGCGGACACTGAGAACCGGTTCACCGCCGACGCCTGGGATTTCCTGCGGCCGCACCTCGCGCAGGCCGATGGCTACGTCTTCTCCCGGCGGCAGCACGTTCCGGCGTGGACGCCGCAACCGAAGACCTGGATCATCCCGCCGTCGATCGATCCGTTCTCGCCGAAGAACCAGGATCTCGACGCTGACACGGTCCTGGCGATCCTGGCGAGAATGGGCGTCCTCGCTGGTGATGGGGCGCATCCGTCGGCCACAGCCTACGTCCGGCGCGACGGGACCCGCAGTGAGGTAGTCCGTCCGGCCTCGTTGGCCGTCGAGGAGCTACCAGGCCCCGACGACCGCCTGATCGTGCAGGTGTCGCGGTGGGATCGGCTCAAGGACATGGTCGGCGTCCTACGCGGGTTCCGCGACCATATTGCCCCCTCTGGCACCGGATACCTTGTGCTCGCGGGCCCTGCCGTCACCGGCGTGAGTGACGACCCTGAGGGCCTGGTTGTGTACGAGGAGTGTCTGGCCGAGTGGCGTCGCTTGCCGTCCAGCGTCCGTCGCCGGGTGATGCTGGCGAGCCTGCCGCTCGACGATGTGGACGAGAACGCGGCGATGGTCAACGCGCTGCAGCGGCACGCCGCCGTCATCGTGCAGAAGAGCCTCGCCGAGGGGTTCGGGCTGACCGTGGCCGAAGGCATGTGGAAGGGCCGGCCCGTCATCGGCTCCGCGGTCGGCGGCATTCAGGACCAGATAAGCGACGGCACCGGCGTCCTACTACCCGACCCCAACGACCTGCCGGCACTGGGCAAAGCCGTGCGAACGATGCTCGACCAACCGGAAGTGGCGCAACGCCTGGGCGCCGCGGCGCGGGATCACGTCCGTGATCGTTTCGTCGGTGACATTCACCTACTTCGCTACGCGCAGCTGTTCCACACGCTGATCGGCTAAGGGGAAATAGCAGGACGTACGCGAGGCGACGGCGGTGGCGGGTCTACGCAGCGAGGGCGCCCGGGCAGCCACTGGGACAGCAGTCTGCGGACGGCATAGCAAGCACGGCCGTACACCGCGTCGGACGTCAATGCCGGTAGGTTGCCGGCAGGATGGTGCCGGTCATGAGGTCGGTGTAGCGGGTGGCCTCTTCGAACTGGGGGTTGTGGCCGGAGCGGTCGAACCAGATGAGCTGCTTGCTGGGAGTCTGGAGCTGCTGGTACCAGTCGACGGCGAGCTCTCGGCGTGCACTCAGTTCGTGGCGGCCTTCCAGGATGTAGACCGGCAGATCGAGCCTGGCCGCATCGGTGCGCAAGTCGGTGCCCTGCATCTGCGGGTAGACGATGCTGAACATGTCGGCCAGGCCACGGAGCGAGTTCCAGCTGTCCAGCAGGCTGTACTCATTGTTGAAGAAGCGGTCGGTCATGGTGTTGGGACGGATCTCGGTGGCGCGCAGGTCGTAGGGTTCCAGGTCTTCGTAGAGCAGGCCCACGGTGGCGTGGGCGAGCACGTCGGTCAGCGGTTCGTCGTAAGGCGGTGGTCCCCAGGCCCGCAGCTTGGCTGCGATCGAGTCGTTGCCAGTGCGTTCGGCGTAGACCAGCGATTGCCGGTACAGGATCTGGTCGGTATCCCGCGCGTTGACCATCTGCCCGGTGCCGATGTAAGCCCAGAACAGCTGCGGGCTGTGCCGGGCCATCAGCACGCCGAGGATGGTGCCCCAGGAGTTGCCGACCAGGTAGATCTTCTGCTCGTCGAACCGGGCCTGCAGCCAGCCGGTCAGCTCGATCCCGTCGGCCACGAGCTGCTCTGGTGTGAGCGCTTCGGTGGGGTCGATCGAGGGGTAGGACATGCCGGTGCCGCGCTGTTCCCACACCACCACCGTGAAGCGCTCCTCCAGACGCTGGTTCCAGCGCACCAGGGCCAGATCGGAGCCGCCCGGCCCGCCGGACAGGTAGAGCAGCACGGGGTTGTCGACACTCCGGCCGCGGATGGAGACCCACTGGTCGACGCCGCCAAGGCGAATCCGCTCGTGGGTGGCGATGCTGCCCGGAACGGGTTTGCCGTCGGGCCCAAGCACTGGAGCGACCTTGCCGGGCTGGACGAGATGGAGGCCCATCAGGCCGACACAGACGGCGAGCAGGGCGGTCAGCAGCACGCGTAGGCCCCGGCTGGTGTGGCCGGCGATCCGCCGGGCGCGGGATCGCGGTGGGCGGGCCGGCCGCGGCATCAGCCGGCGGGCCAGCGCCGTGCCACCGGTCGCGCCCAGCATCAGCGGCAGGGCGGCAACGACGCCGTAGAACACGTGGCCGATCACGAACAACAGGACGCCAGCGGAGGTGCCGAGCTGGACTGGCCCGAACAGCACGCCCTCGATGTCGAAGAGGGTCGCGCGGGCCACCTCGAACCCGACCAGGTGTCCGGCCGGGGCGAGCAGCACCGCCCAGCGGGATCGCAGAAGGACACCGACGCCGGCGCCGACCAACAGTAGGCCGGCCAGCAGTGCCAGCGTCTGCGCTCGGGTAGCCGGCCCGCGCGGCATGAGGGCCGCCGCCAAGACGCCGGACAGCGCGCTGATGGTTACCGCGCCGGTCAGCGTCACGCGCCGATCAGCCCACCAGCGCAACCAGCGGTTCCCAGGCCCGGACAAGCTCACCGGTTCCGGTCGTGACCGCAGGAGTGTCTGCTCGGATGCCATGGAAGGTCACCGCCTCGTCACTGCGTTCTCCTCCTCACCATGGTCCTGGTCGCCGCGGTCGGGCAGGGCCGACTGGCCCATGTCCCGCAGGCCGGCAGCCCCCATTCGAGGCGGCGTCCGTGGCTCACACCTTCTTCGGCACCTTGCCGGTTCGGGTGAGCACGAAGCGCATCGCCTTGTGCCCGAGATCCGCTGTCGGGTCGAACATCAACGGACAGCCGCCGTCGATCACCATGATCCCGTGCTGGCGGCCGTATTCGGTGGCGGCATCGGAGACGCTGCCCGTCCCGAACGCGCGATGCATCCACACATGCTTGACGCCGAGATCGGCGCACTCCTGCATGGTTGCCTCGGCGGTCTCCGGCCTCGTTGCGATGACCACCGCCTCCACACCCCCAGGGATCGACTTCAGGTCGTGGTAGCACCGGTCGCCTTCGACCTCGTCGGCGTTCGGATTGACAGCGAACACCTCGTAGCCGCGCTCCCGCAGTCGCTTGTACACGACGTTGCTCCCGTGATCCTGCGGCTTCCGGGACACGCCGGTCACCGCGATCCGCTTGTGGGCCAGGAACTCCGACGCGGCCTGTTTCACCGTGAGCATGGCTGCCTCCTCCGGGGCCAGTAGGTGTTGTCGCGGAATCAGTGGTAGACGGCGTGGTCGATGGTTTGCCGGATGAATGCGGATGCCGGCCACCGTCCGTCGTCGTAGCCGGCGGTGACCCGGGTTGGCACGGTGTAGCCGTCGAAGGTGCCTTCCTCGTGGCAGTCCGCGACGAACACGTGTTCGCGGAATTGCTTCTTGCCGACGCTGGCCCAGCGGGGGACCGTGATCCGGGTCAGCGCGCCGGTCGGTGTGACGGTGATCGTGACGGCGTAGGTGTGGCCGCTGAACGTCGTCACCATTCGGGCCTGGTGCGGGCCGACGGGTTCCCAGGTGGCGTCGAGGGCGGCGGCGGGTGCCCAGATCGTCTCGCTGACGAGCCTGCCGGCGGCGCTGCGGGTGTGGTCCGGGCCCGCGGAGGACACGATGGGGATCCGGCCGAGGAGCCGGTGGTGCATGTCGCCGGTTTCGTGGGTGAGCCGGTCGTATCCGTGGATCGGCAGGCCGAAGAGGTTGGCGGTGACGGCCCAGATGTAGCCCTCGCGCGGCGCGAGTACTTGCCTCGCCCGGAACTTGCTCCACCGGCCGAGCTTGATCTCGCCGTGCTGGCCAAGTTCGACGCAGTACCGCAGCGGCGTGCCGGGGGCGATCGCGTGTCGCAGCCAGCGTCGCGCGGGTTCGGGAAGATGATCGACCGAGAGCGGGTCGAACCGCTCGGCGGCGACGCGCTCGTCGACCAGTTCCTTCCAGTCACGCCGGACCGTGTCGGGCAGCCGGGGCGTGAACGGCGGCGGCCCATGAGTGTCCCGCGTGCGCGTCATCACCGGAGAGCCTCGCTTCGCCTCGGGCCGCGGGCACGAAGCCCGAGCGAGACGAGGGCGAGCGCCAGTGCGCCGTAGGTGAGCTGGAACTGCGGGGCGAATCCGACGACCGGTATCTGCACGGCCAGCCAGCCGAGCAGCGACGCGCCCACGAGCACCTGCCCGAGCCACGCCCATTGCCGCTGGCGCAGGGTGGCGATCAGCACGATCGTTGGCCAGACACCGTTGATGAGGAACAGGGCGACGCCGGGCAGCAGCCAGTCATCGAACGGTGTGCCGTCGAGGTAACTTGTCGGGATCCACGTGGTCGGATGCGTGATCATCCAGGCGCCGCCCGCGTAACCCGTGGCAGCGAGAAGCGCCAGTAACCCCGTCGCGGCGCGGGATGATGGTTGCGGCGCTACGTGCCGGCCGGCGTAGGGCATTGGCAGGGATGTGGTCACGGCGCGGACCGCTCGCTCGCGGCCTGGAGCTGGTCGGCGATGGTATCCGCCCAGGCGTCGATCTCGGCCCAGTCGCGGAAGTCGCCGTAGGGCGCGTGGACTGCCTTCGTGACAAGGCGTTCGCCGAGGTTGAGCCGTTCCTGGTCAAGCGCGCCGAAGAACGTGCGGTGATCGACGGCGGAAACCGCGTCCCGCAATTCGGCCAGGTGTTCCGGGTCGGTGGCCGGGTGCTCGCCCAGCGGCCCGCTACTGAACAGCCACACGGGGTGTCCCGCAAGCGCAGCCTGGTTGTCAGCGACGAAGTCGACTGCCTGCGGCCGCCACCGTCCGTAGTAGACGGCGCTGCCGATGACGGCGGCTTCGTAGGCGCCGGCGTCGTGCACGGCCTCCATGGTGTGGACCTCGACGGCGTGCCCGCGCCGCCGCAGGACGTCGCCGATGCGCTCGGCGATGTCGTAGGTGGCCCCGTGCTTGCTGGCGTAGGCGACGAGTACGGTCATCGTTCTGCTCCTGAGGTCTCGGTCTCGGTGTGTCTCACCTCCACCGTCAGGGACGGGCGTCGCCTGCGGGCGAGGCAAACGACCCGAACGCGGCGGCCGAAGGTCCCGAGCGGGGCCGGCGGTCGGCCTGGGCCGATTGGCGACGGTGCGCCGCTCCGATCCCTCAGGGTGAAGCCCTGCGGCTCTGCTCGCGACGAGGGCGCGGCGATTGGCTCGCGGTGTGCCTTTCGAAGGAGGCGGTTCCGATGCTCACTCCGGCGTTCACTGCCTATGCCGCGCCTGAACCTGCCGATCCCGGCACCGTGCCGGCCGGTTCCGGTGTCGCGGCGCTGGCGCAGCGGCCGGCACCCCGGTCAGGCCATCACGAGGCGGGCTGTCCTTTGGCGAGAGTCGAAGCCAGCGTCCGGCCCCACTCGCGGGCTCGCTCGATCTCGCCGTCCACGAGTGGGCCGGCCGTTCCGGTGACGTAGAAGCTTGTTGCCGGAGCAGCGACCGGATAGCCGAGCTTGCGGAGGCGCCTGACCGCTCCGCGCGCGGCCGATCCCGGCAGGCGTGGCTTCTTGATCCGCGTGTCGAACGCGGTCGCCACGGTCTGCGAGGATTGGCCGCCCAGGGCCGCCAACCACTCCCGGAGCCCGCTCGCTAGCGCCGTGCCTCCGGCCTGCCGGGCGGCGTCCTGCCGCGTTGACGGGCGCGTCATCCCGAATGCGTGGGTCGGACCGCCCACCACCAGCAGGTCAATATCGCCACCGATCACGGTTGGCGCGTCGCCGACAGCCACGACATCAACCGTCGCGTCGCCGGACAGTCCCGCAGCGACCGCCTCGGCGACGCTCCGCGTATTGCCGAATATGGACTCGTACACTACGAGCGCGCGCATGATCGCCCTACCCTTCCCGTGCGGAAGCCGGTGACTTGAACTCGACGGCGTCGGTGCCACTGACGCTCTTGGCGATGATCCGGACGACCGTGCGTTCGGCCTCGTCGCTGAACGGGCCGGTGATCGTCACGATCCCATCGGCGACGTCGACGTCCCAGCGCCCCGTGTGGCCGCAGTACTCCTCCAAGCTGCGGCGCACGTTGACCGCGATGACGTTGTCCTGGTGGACCAGCGTGCGCAGCACATCCCGGCGGCTGACGATGCCGACCACTGCCTTGTCGCTGACGATCGGAATGCTGTGCACGTCGTAGTCCAGCATCGCTTGGGCGAGGTCAGCGGCGGTCGCGTCGGTCGGCATGGTGACGACGATCGTGGCCATCACGTCCCCGACGGTGCCTGGTGGATCGGTGACACCGCCGCCAGCGGGGCGGGCGAGGTGGGCGTCTGGATCGGCCGGGACCCGGTGCCAGATCAGGTCACCCTCGCTGACCATGCCGACCAGGCGGTCGTCGGCGTCGACCACGGGCAGCGCGGTGATGACCCGTTGGGTGATGATCGCCGCAGCCTCGCGAATGGGGGTCCACGGGTGGACGGTGATGACGGGCCGGCTCATGATCTCCAGTGCTCGCATGATGACCTCCTCAGGTCTGTGTGTTCTGACCGGTGCTGCGGCCCAGACCCGCTGCGCCGAGGACGACGAGCCCGACGGCGATAGCGGCCAGCACGCCGGCGCCGATGAGTGCCGCGGTCGCCGCGGCCGCGAGGGGCGGGAGGTGGACGCCGGCGCCCACGCGGGCGCGCACCCCGGCATCGCCGTCCGGGTTCGCGATGACCGCCGCCCACCGGCCGGTCTCCGGGGTCCAGGTCAGCTCCCTGGTACCGGTACCGCTCGCGGACGCCGCCCAGAACGCCTGGTCGACCGGCGGGGACGCGGAGTCATCACCGTCGCGGTGTACGTACCGGGTGTCGCCGCGGCGGAACCCTCGCAGCTCGTCGTGCGCGGTGCCCCGGAGCCAGTCGTCGACGTCGGTCTCGCGGCCGATGCCGACGAAGACAGGGCGCTCGCCGGTCGGCACGGCGCGGATCCTGATCTGACCGTAGTCTTCGTCGGACCACGGACCCCACTCCGGGTCGACGTCGAGGTCGATGTCCTCGACGGTGATCGCGGTCGCGCCCGAGGACAGTGTCCGGTCGGGTGTCCACACGTATCCGTTCTGGTCGCGCCGGTTGTCCAACCACAGGCCGGCGCCACCGGCGACGCCGAGCGCTGCGCTGGACAGGAACAGCAGCAGGCCGATGACCAGCGCGATTGCCGGTGCCACGGTGCTGCGGCGAACGTTGTCTGGGCCGCTCGGCGGCGGTTCGACAGGGGTGTCATCAGGGCCCTGGTCCAGGCGGAACGGCGGGTAGGAGTCGGTCATCAGCGCGGCGTAGGCCAGCACGCGCAGCGCCCACCGGTTGATGCCCATGGCCAGGCCGTGGAGCCCGTCCGGGTAGCGACCGGTGAACAGCAGCGCGACGGCGGCGAAGAACACGCAGAGCCCGAGCAAACTTGGGCTGCCGGGGTACCACTCGTCGTCGGCGACGTAGGCAGACCCGCCCGCGGCGAGGACCGACAGGATCAGGTAGTGCGGCAGGACGAGCAGCCACCATTTGACCAGTACCAGGCCGCGGGAGAGCCGTTCGGGGTAGGCGACGTCGACGGTGGCCGGGTAGTCCGGACGTGCGGCGAGGGTGAACGGCGGGTAGCGGTCGGTGCCGAGCGCCGAGTAGCCGTAGTAGCCGACGCGCCACGTCCAGCGGATCACGCCGAGGTTGAAGTCGAACAGCGACCGGGGGTACCGGCCGGTGATCAGGATGGCCACGAACGCGACGGCCGTCACGAGGACGAACGCCAGCCAGAGAAACGCCAACACGACGTAGTGCGGCAGGAGCAGCAGCCATTTCACCAACCACAGCCAGCGGCTCAGCTGCGCATCGCGCCGTGCCTGCACGGCGACGGTTCCTATAGACATGTGCGTTCCTCCCATCAGGGTGTCGGAACCAGGCGGACGGCGGGCACGACACGCGTGCCGACCTCGCCGGTGAGGATGTCGGCCGCGTCAGCGAGTGCGCCGATCCCCGCGATCCCGCCCGTCGCCTCGACGAACGCGCACGCGGCCGCGACCTTGGGCCCCATCGACCCGGCGGGGAAGTCCTCGCCGCGCAACGCGTCCGGGGTCACCTCGGCGATCGGCTCGGCCTGCGGGGTGCCGAAGCCGCGCTGCACAGCCGTAACGTCGGTGAGCAGCAGGAGCGCATCGGCGCGGAGGGTGCGGGCCAGCAACGACGCGACGTGATCCTTGTCGACCACGGCTTCCACGCCGGCCAGCGTCCCCGGCGGGACGTGCGCGACCGGCACCCCGCCGCCGCCCGCGCAGATCGCCAGCACGCCACAGTCCACGAGCAGCTGGAGGACCTCGGCCTCCACGATGCCCTGCGGTGTCGGCGACGGCACCACGCGGCGCCAGTCCGCTCCGTCCGGGCGGACCTGCCAGCCGCGTTCGGCGGCAATCCGGCGGGCCTCGGCCTCGGGGTAGACAGGCCCGATGAACTTGGACGGATCGGCGAACGCCGGATCGTCGAGCGACACGACGGTTTGCGTGAGCAGGGTGGCGACCTGCGTGTGTGGAAGCTGGTTGCGCAGCTCCCGCTCCAGCGGGTAGCCGATCATGCCGGAGGTCTCCGCGACCAGCACATCCAGCGGATACGGTGCCGCCAACGACGTGTCCGCACTACTCTCCAGCGCCAGCAGGCCGATCTGCGGTCCGTTCCCATGGGTCACAACGACCTGGTGTTCGCGGGCAATCTCGGCGATAGAGACGGCCGCGCTGGCGATGTTGCGCTGCTGCACCGCCGCGTCCGGGCGTTCACCGCGCTGCAGCAACGCGTTTCCGCCGAGGGCGACGACGACGCGCATCAGGACCGCCCTTCCACAGGGTCGCGCTGGATCGGGCAGCTCATGCATCGCGGGCCGCCCCGTCCGCGTCCCAGTTCGCTGCCGGCGATGGTGATGACCTCGATGCCGTGCTTGCGCAGCATCGTGTTGGTGGTGACGTTGCGCTCGTAGGCGACGACCACGCCGGGCGCGACCGCGAGGACGTTGTTGCCGTCGTCCCACTGCTCCCGTTCGGCGGAGCGGACGTCCTGTTCGGCGCGGAGGACGGTGATCTCCGGCAGGCCGAGCGCCTCCCCGATGGCATCGAAAAAGTACGGATTCTCGGCCACCGTGAGCGCACCGGGCCCGTCGCCGGGCACCACCGTGTAGGAGCGCAGCGGCGGCAGCCCCGGGTAGATCGTGAAGGTGTCCCGATCAACCATCGTCATGACCGTGTCCAGATGCATGAACGCGCGCCCGCGTGGCAGCTCGACGGCGATGACGGTGTGCGCGGCGCCAGCGGCGAAGAGACGCTGGGCGAGCAGCTCGATCGCCTGCGGCGTGGTCCTTTCGCTCATACCGACGAGGACCGTGCCGTGGCCGAGCACGTGGACGTCCCCGCCTTCGACGCTGGCCGGCTGGTCGTCGTTGCCGTACATCCAGGTAGGGGTCCGGTCGAGCGTGAACAGCGGATGGAACCGGTATACGGCCGTGGCGTGAACCGTCTCGCGCCGCCGTGCCAGCTTGGCCATCGGGTTGATCGAGACACCGCCGTAGATCCAGCAGGACGTGTCGCGAGTGAACAGGTGGTTCGGCAGGGGAGCGAGGACGAAGTCGTCGTCGTCGAGCGACGCCAGCCGCATGCTGTGCACCCCGGCGTCGAGCTCCGATTTGGTGAGGCCGCCGATGAGGTACCGCGCGAGTGTTTCGGGATCCATCGCGTCGAGCGCCTCGCGCAGCGGTCGCACCAGCGTCGGGCCGTGAGTGTGGTCGGTGATGACCCGGCGCAGCACCCACGATCGTGCCTCGTCCTGCTTCAGCGTCTCCGCGAGCAGGTCGCCGAAGAGGTGCACGACGACGCCCCGCTCGCGCAACGCGTCGGCGAACGCGTCGTGCTCCTGCCGGGCGCGGCGGACCCAGAGCACCTCGTCGAAGAGCAGGCTGTCCTTGTTGCCCGGAGTGAGGCGGAGCAGCTCCAGGCCGGGCTTGTGGAGCACGACCTGACGGAGCGTGCCGACCTCGCTGTGCACACCGAGGTTGTTCATCACGGGGTCCCTCCGTCTTTTCCGTTACCTCCGAGACTCCAACCGCGACCAGCCAGCGCCCAGGGCCGAACGTCCCGCCAGCGGCGGCCACGAGGCCTTACGCCGCCGCGCACGGCCCGGAGCAGCGCACGCCAAGGGGCTGGCTCGTAGGAGTGCGAGCCAGCCCCCTCTCACGCGCTCAGCGGGTGCGCATTGCCTCCAGCAGCAGCCGGCGTTCAGCGGCGGCCAGCGCGTGGCGGGTCGCCTCGATCGCGTCGGGGTTGACGGAGACCGATGTGATGCCGGCGCGTACCAGGTGCTCGACGAAGTCAGGCCGGTTCGACGGCGCCTGCCCGCACAGCGAGGAGGTGATGCCGGCGCTGTGGCACGCCTCGATGATGCGTCCGATCGTGTCGAGGACGGCGGGATCGGCCTCGTCGAACAGCTCCGCGCAGCGCTCGGAGTCGCGGTCGACGCCCAGGACGAGCTGGGTGAGATCGTTGGAGCCGATGGAGACCCCGTCGATGCCCATCCCGGCATACGTGGGGATCCAGTACACGCAGGACGGCACCTCTGCCATGACCCAGCGCTTGAGTCCACGCTGGCGCCCCAGCGGGCTGGCGTCGATGGCCTCCAGGCAGGACTCCAGTTCCCAGGCGGTACGCACGAACGGGATCATGATGTGCAGGTTGGGTGTCTGCTCCCGTACCCGCGCCAGCGCCTCCAACTCCAGGCCGAACAGCTCCGGGTCGCGGACGTACCGGTAGCACCCCCGGTAGCCGATCATCGGGTTCGCCTCGACCGGCTCGAACTCGGCGCCGCCGGTGAGTTCGCGGAACTCGTTGGTGCGGAAGTCCATCGACCGGTAGACCACCGGCCGCGTGCCGAACGGGCGCGTGATGTGCAGCAGGGACTCGCTCATCCGGGTCACGAACTCTTCGCGCCGCCCGTCAGCGATCAGCTGCTTCGGGGATGGACGCCGTCCAGCGCCTCGGTGAGCAGGAACTCCGCCCGCAGAAGCCCGACGCCGTCGACCTGTTGCGCGGCGACCTGTTTCGCGTGTTCGGCCATCGCGAGGTTGACGTAGAGCTTGGTGCCGGTGCTCTCCGTCGTTGCCGGCGCGGCGTGCTCGGTGACCGCCACCGTCGGCGCGGCCAGCGCGCCCTCATAAACGGTTCCCTCGGCGCCGTCGACCGTGATCTCCTCGCCGGTGCGAAGCACGGTCGTGGCGCGGCGGGTGCCCACGACGCAGGGCACGCCGAGTTCGCGGCTGACGATGGCGGCGTGGCAGGTGATGCCGCCGCTGTCGGTGACCAGGGCCTTGGCGCGGCGCATGATCGGCACCCAGTCCGGCGAGGTCATCTGCGCGATGAGGATCTCGCCGGTCTGGAACGTCGTCGCCGTCGGCGGGGGAGGAGAGGATCCGGGCGCGTCCGGACTGACCCGACCTGGGGCGGCCGGAAGCCCGCTGAGCAGGGGCTCCTTGTCCACAAGACGCGCGCGGTGGCCTTCCACTCGCTGCCGAGGGTGGTGATCGGCCGGGACTGGACCACGTGGATCTGGCCGGACTCGATGACCCACTCCATGTCCTGGGGCGTGCCGTAGTGCTCCTCGATCCGGATCGCGAGCCGGGCCAGCGCGACGGCCTCGTCGTCGGTGAGGACGCGCCGGACGGCCTCGGCAGGGGACAGCTCGACGGTCGCGTCCGCGCCGTCCGGGCCGCGCACCACTTTGTGGCTCTTGTACCCGACACGCGCTTCCAGCAGCGTCGGCCCGTCCTTGCTCAACACGTAGGTGTCCGGCACGAGCTGACCACCGACCACCACCTCACCGAGCCCGAACGCGCCCTCGATCACGACACGCGACCGGTCATCCGTGGCGGGATCGGCCGAGAACATCACGCCCGCCCGCTCGGCCTGGGCCATCCGCTGCACCACCACCGCGATCGCCGGTTCGGCGGTCATGCTCTGGCTGGCCCGGTAAGCGATGACGCGGGCGCCGTAGAGCGATGCCCAGCAGTCGCGGATCTTGTCGAGCACGGCCTCTTCACCGGACACGTTGGTGAACGTCTCGTTCATGCCCGCGAAGGACGTGTCGGCGCCGTCCTCGGCGGTGGCCGAGGAGCGCACGGCGACATCGCCGCCGCCGAGGTCGCGGTAGGCGGTGATGACAGCGTCGCGCAGGTCGTGCGGTAGATCCATGTCGCGGATCTGCTTGCGCAGGTCGGTTGCGTACGCGTCGAGCGCCGCCCGGGCGTCAAGGCCGTCACCGCTGAAGGTCGAGCTGCTCGCGGCGAGCTTCTCGCGAAGCCCGGCGCGCGACATCGTGTCGAGGTAGGCCCCAGCGGTGACGACGAACCCGTCCGGCACGGGCATTCCCGCCCGCATCAGCTCGCCGAGGTTCGCCCCCTTTCCACCGGCGACTTCGGTGTCTGATTTGGACAATTCATCGAGCCGCCTGACGAGCGGCGTGCTGTCAGTCACGGTCCTCACCTCCAACGCCCCGTACGACGGTCACCGGGCACTTCGCGTGGTGCACCAGCTTCTGGCCGAGCGAGCCGAGCACGAACCCGCTGAACTCGCCGCGTCCACGCGAGCCGACCACGACGAGGCCGGCCTCCTCGGAGGCCCGCAGCAGGTATAGGCGGGGTCGAGACCGCAGATCAGCTCGCGGAACACCGGCACGTCCGGGTACTTCTCCTGGAACCCGGCCAGCGCCTCGGCCAGCAGCCGGGCGGCGTCCTTCCGGGCCTCGTCGTAGTCGTAGGCGACCGGCTTGAACTGGTCTTCCCCCGCGCGGGGCGGCTCGGCCCATACGTGCACGGCGGTGAGGGACACGCCACGGCTGGACGCCTCCTCGAAGGCGAACTCCACCGCAGCTTCGGTCCGCTCGAAGCCGTCCACGCCGACCACCACCGGGTGCGTCGTCGCCGCGGCCGGGTCGGTGCCGGGCCGCACGACGATCACGGGGGAGTGCGCGTGCGTGGCCAGCTGCGTGGCGACCGAACCCGCCAGCAGGCTCGCGAACCCACCACGCCCCCGGTTACCGACCACGACCACGCTCGCCCGCTCGGACTCGCCGACGAGCACCCCTGCAGGACTGCCGATGATCACCTGTGCGGTGACATCCAGCGCGGGCTGCCGGGTCCGGGCCCGGTTCGTGGCGTCGTCGAGCGTCGCCTGCGCGGCTTCCTGGACGCCGGCGTCCATCGGGATGCCGGTCCCGGCCATGGCTGGCACGAACAGCGGCCATTGGACTCCGGTGACGATGCGCAGCGGTTGGTGCCGCCGCGCCGCTTCATCCGCGGCATAGTCCAGCGCGAGCAGGCTCTGCTCCGAGCCGTCGACGCCAGCCACTACCGCGGCATGGGTCTGCGTTGCCATGTCATTACCTCCCTGAAGGTCTGCTACCAGCCTCCGGACCGGCTCCGCCGACGGGCAGGGCCAGGGAGCCCGCACCGGCGGGACGTTGGACCCGCCTCAACCGGGTGCGCTCATGGCGGCTGTTGTGGCAGCGCGGGCTCGTCCGGCGGGAAGTCCCAGCCCGGATGGGGCACCGGGACGATCACGACGGGACACCTGGCGTACCGGACGCACTCCTCACTTACGGACCCCAATGCGGCATGCTGCGCCCGGCCGTTGCCGTGGCTCCCGAGGACAAGCAGGTCAGCGTCGCGATCGGCATGTGTGAGCACCCGGGCGGCGCGACCCTGGACGGCTTCCCAGGCGATTTGTGGCGCCGGCTCGAACCCCCTTATGGCGTCGGTCACCTCGCGGTTGAGGACCTCGACGGCCTGGGCGCGCGCGGTCACGTGGTCACCGTCGGACGGTCGCCAGGCGATCACCGCTTGGACGGTGCCGGAGTGACGTACCGCGTCGCGCATTGCCCAGCGCAACGCCCGCCGCGCTCCTTCGGAGCCGTCCACACCAACCACGACGCGGTAGGTCCCGTGCATGGGCTACGCCTCCTTGCCTACGCGGCTAGTTGTCAGCGACCGCCGGGCTTCGGCTGATCGCCCTCTGCCTGCTCCTCATTGCGCTCTTCACGCGCCTTGTCGGTGGCCGCGAGACCTGCCAGCACACGGGCCAGGGCTCCCTCGTACCGGCCCGGCGTAATGTGCCCGGACACGTCCTTGCGCGCTTCGACGCGGGCCTTCTCGCTCTCGCTGGGGCTCATCACGCGCTCCCTTCCCTGACTCGTTGCTCGTAGCGTCCTCGTCGCTCTTAGCGTCGCGCCGCGAGCCGGCGCCCGGTCGGGCCGCACGACCCGAACCGGAGAGCCGATGGTCCTGAGCCGGGTCGGAGGCTCCGCACGAACGGGACCCTTGGCCCTGTCGGCAGCAGGCGAAGCAGGCACACTGTGAATATGGGTCCACCTGTGACGACCCGGGAGATGGCCATGACGGATGCCGCTCACCTGTCCAGGCAGATGTCGGTCGCGGTGATCGGCGCTGGCGCGATGGGGGCAGCGCTCGCGACGCACCTCGCGCGCGCCGGCAACGACGTCACTGTGCTGGCGACCGAGTTCGACCGGGCCGCCGTCGAGGCCTGGCATGCGGCGCTCCCACATCCTGCACTCGGCGTGGTGCTGGACCGGCGTATCGCCTGCATGCCGCCAGCGCTGTGGCCGCGCGCCCTTGAGCGGGCGGACATCGTGACCGTCGCGGTCTCCAGCGCTGGATTGCGGAGCGTGCTCACGTCCGCCGCCGCCTATGCGGCACCGACGGCTGTGTGGCTTCTCGCAACGAAAGGTTGGCACGCCGACACCCTCAGCGCACCCTCGGATGTCGCAGCCGAGGTCCTCGGCAGCGGCGCACGCGTAGTGTCGCTCGCCGGCCCGGCGATCGCCGCCGAACTGGTCGCAGGGGCACCAACCGCCTTCCTGTCCGCCTCGCCGGACGCCGCAGCGCGGCGCCTCGTGGCGCAGGCAATGAGCTCGCCGACGACGCTGGTGGCGACAACGAGCGACGTGACCGGCGCCGAGACCGCCTCCGCATACAAGAACGTCGTCGCGATCGCCGTGGGCATCGCAGAGGGCATGTCCGCACGGTTCGCCGGCAGCGCCCTCATGCCGGGATGGGCGAACCCGCGGGCGGCGATGTTCGCGCAGGGCATGGTGGACATGGCCCGCCTCGCCGAGGCACGGGGCGGTCATGAGAGAACCGTCGTCGGTCTCGCGGGATCGGGCGACCTCTATGTCACGTGCATCGGCGGGCGCAACGGCCGCTTCGGCCGCCTGCTCGGTGCGGGGGCGACGCCGGACGAAGCGCAAAGCGCGATCGGAAGCACAGTCGAGGGTGTGCCGAACACGGCCGCCGCGCTCGCGCTGGGGGAGCGGTATGGCGTCGACCTGCCCACCGCGGTCGCCGTCGATCTCGCGCTGCGGCGAAGGTTGACCGGCGAACACGCGGTCGCCGAGCTGCGGCACCTGTTCGCGACCGCGATGAGGCAGGGCGCTCAGTCCAGCACCGCCGCCACGGCCGGCCGGGACAGCCCGTAGTTCACCACGTTGAGTTGCCGCACGGTGTGGGCGCGGAGCCGACCGAGGCGGATCGGGTCGAGCGTGTCGCAGATCCAGTTCCAGTGCAGCGCGACCCAGTCACCCGGCCGGGCGCGCGGCGCCAACGCGAGCGCACCGCTGGACGCGATCACCCGCTCGCTCCGCTCCTCGCCCAGCTTCAGCACGGAACCGTCCCAACACAGCGGCCGTGACCTCACGATCGCGGAGCCGGCACTGACGGCAAGCACTTCACCCCACCGGATGCGGCACGACTCCAGCACGTGCAGCGGTTCCACCGTGAGGCCGGCGCGCAGCATGCCCACCCACGGATAGACGCCGAAGACGTGGAAGTTGTGGTGTGCACGCCCGCCGGCGAGCGCCAGCCGAGCGAGGTCGTCCGTGCGCCGTCCTGCCCGCGAGTGGAAGCGGTCCTCCAGCGTGCGCGCGAGCAGGCCGGGCGGTATCCGGTTCAGCAGGGGGCTGCCGATCCAGTAGGCGTCGACGACCCGGGCGTCGAGCGGATCCTCGATACCGGCCGCCGAGGCGATGAGCCGAAGGTACGGCCACGCCCCGTCGAACCGCCGCGCCAGCGAGGCCAGCCCCGGGTCGGTCACGCCGGCGGAGGCGTACTCCAGGAGCGCGTTCGAATCGGCGGGCCCGCAGTAGCCGAGGGCATTGGGCGGGTAGGCGAAGCGCGCGAACAGCAGCGCCCCGGACCGCCCGGAGGTCATGGCGTCACCAGCGCGCCGGCCGGCCGGCGCGCGCCCGCGATCAGGGTTGCGCCGCCGAGGACGAGGACGCAGCCAACGGCCGCCGGCACGCCGGGGAGTTGGCCGTTGACCACGGCGGCGATACCGGCTGTCACGGGGGCCGCGAGCACGAGCACGGCGGTCACGTCGACGGCCGGCGCGAGCGCGAGCGCCGCGTACCAGGTGGCCACGTAGCCGGCGAGGATGCAGCCGGTGAGCAGCGCCCAGCCCCACACGGTGGCGTCGAGACCGGCCAGCGTTCCCAGCCGCCCCGTCACGGCGAGCCAGGCGAGCAGCAGTACGGAGCCGAGCACCATCCGCGCTGCGCCCAGCGTCGCCGGGCGCACGTCGCCGAGTAGCCGCTTCGCCAGGATCACCTCGACCGCCCACAACAGGGTCGCGCCGAGGATCAGCGCCTCGCCGGCACCGAACTCGAAGCCGGACAGGCCGCCATCGAGCACGGCCTGGCCGGCCATTAGCAGCGCGATGGCGGCCACGTGGACGGGGCGGATCACCTCGCGCAGCAGGATGACGGCGAGCAGTGCGACCCAGACCACCAGTGTCTTGTGGAGGAACGCGGCGTGTGTCGAGGAGGCGCGGGCCAGCCCTTCGAAGAACAGCACGAAGGGGACGCTGCCCCCCACCACAGCGATCGTGAGCAGGCCGGGCAACGGGAGCCGCGTGGCCTTCTTGGATCGCGTCGGCCCGGGTCGAGCGCCGAGGGCCGCCACAGCGGGTACGGCGAGGAGGGCAAGTAGGACCGCCGCGACGAGGTTCTTCGCCGTGGTGTACACGGTGGGATCCGGCGCGGCCCGCACCCCGTACCCGTTGAGGAAGACCGCGACGCCGCTCACCAAGGCGGCCACGGCGGCGAGCATGATGCCGTGCCTGCGGGTGCTCTCATCCGTGTTCATCTGGCTCTCCAGGGGTCTGCGGTGCGCGGCTTGCCGCCGCGTCGGGTGTCAGCAGCTCGATGGCCAGTCCGGTGTGGACGGCGAGCCAGTCGCCGCTGCGTACCGGCACGCTCTCGGTTTCCAGGACGACGAGGGACACGCGGTGCAGCGCACCGTCGACGTCGACGATCGCGGTGCCGTCGGCGCCTGTGCTCACGACCCGTCCGATCCACTCACGACACATCGCGGCTCACCCTTTGCTGCCGGACCTCGTCGACGATCGCCTCGGCGACCTTCGGGACGGCGTTCCGGACCAGCGGCGACAGCCCGGAGCCGATGGACAGGTCGGCGGGCTCCACGGCGAACACCACGAGCTCGTCCGGGAGCCGGCCCAGCGCGCCGGCCAGTTCGACGGCGTCGCCGAGGCCGAGCCCGTGCGAGCTGCCACCCGGATCCGCCGTGCCGAGAGCGGATGCCCAGGTGATCCGGTGGATACGGCCAGGGCACGGCGGTTCGGCACGGGCAGCGTCCACCACGACCGCGAACCGGGCGCCGGACCACAGCTCTATCAGGCGGACGGGTTCGCCGTCGGCGACCGCGAGCCGGACACCCGGCAGCCCGTGCCGCCGGAGCCGGCTGACGACGGCCGGACCGATCCCGTCGTCGTGACGGAACTCGTTGCCGACGCCGATGACGATGGTGCCTGCAGCTGTCATGTCCGCTCCACGGTGAGGTCCAGGAAGTGCGTGGCGCACGAGATGCAGGGGTCGTAGCCGCGGATCGCCTGCTCGCACGCGTGGGTGAGTTCGTGGTCGCCGAGGTGCAGCCGGCCCTGGACGAACCGGCGCAGGTCGTCCTCGATGGCCGCCTGGTTCTGGGAGGTCGGCGGCACGATGCGCGCCGCGGTGACGATGCCTTCGCTGTCGAGTGCGTAGCGGTGGTAGAGCAGCCCGCGGGGCGCCTCGGTGGCGCCGAAACCGGCGCCGGCCCGCGGCGCACCCGGCAGGAACGGCCGAACTGGCGGCTCGTAGCCGTCGATGATCCGCAGCGCCTCGTCGCAGGCGTAGAGCAGCTCGACGGCGCGGACGACGATGCTCCGGAACGGGTTGCGGCACTCCGCGCCGAGGCCGGCGGAGCGCGCCGCCTCGCGGGCGAGCGGGGAGAGCCAGCGGCTGCTCAGCGTGTACCGCGCGTTCGGGCCGGTGAGGTAGCGGCCCCGCCCGACCAGCCGGGCGTGCAGCGCTGTGGAGTGCGGCACCTGATGCTCCTCGACGAATTCCTCGAAGGCACGGGGCGGGAACGACAGCCCGCCGCTGCTGGTGGGCGTGCCGCGCTCGATGGCGTACGTGCCGGGTTCGGTGAGGGCGAGTAGTTCGTGGTCGTGGCTGAAGTCGGGGATGTCGAAGCCCGCGACCCACTCGACCGTGGCGATGGCGTCCTCGCGGGCGCGCCGCAGCTGCTCGGCGAGGGGGCGGAGCTCTGCCCTGGTCGGGGCGCGGTAGAAGCCGCCGATCCGGACGTTGACCGGGTGGATGGCCCGCCCGCCGATCGTGTCCAGAATGCTGTTGCCGGCCTTCTTCAGCGCCAGGCCACGCTCGACGATCGGGCGGTGGTCGCGGGCCATCTCGACGGCGCCGTCGTAGCCGAGGAAGTCGGGCGCGTGCAGCAGGTAGATGTGGAGTGCGTGGCTGGAGATCCACTCGCCGCAGTAGAGCAGCCGGCGCAGGTCGGCGATGGCGCCGCCGACGTGGAGGCCGATGGCGTCCTCGATGGCCTGGCAGGCCGTGAGCTGGTACGCGACGGGGCAGATCCCGCAGATCCGGGCAGTGATGTCCGGCGGTTCCGTGTAGCGGCGTCCGCGGAGGAACGCCTCGAAGAATCTCGGCGGCTCGTAGATGTCGAGGCTGGCCTCCGTGACCGTGTCGCCGCTCACGACGACGCGAAGCGCACCCTCGCCTTCGACGCGGGCCAGCGCCCCGACCTGGAGACGGCGCTCATGACGGTGGGACATCAGCCATCACGCTCCCCGGCGGTTTTCCTGGCGGCGCGGAACGCGGGCGTGGCCGCGTTGAACGTGGCGAAGACACGGTCGACGTCACCGTCACCCATGTCCTGGCGGCGCAGCAGCTGGACGAGCACCGGCGTGTTCGGCCGCGCCGCCGGGCCGAAGCAGCCGTAGCAGCCGCGGTTGACGGCCGGGCAGAGCGCGCCGCAGCCGGCGTGGGTCACCGGGCCGAGACAGGGCGTTCCCGAGGCCACGGTCACGCAGGTGAGACCGCGCTGCTTGCACTCGAAGCAAACGCTGTGCGACGGCAGGTCGGGCTCGCGGCCGACCAGCAACGCGCTGATCACCTCCAGGAGCTGGCGCCGGTCGATCGGGCAACCGTGCAGCTCGAAGTCGACGGCCACGTGGGCGGAGATCGGGGTGGATTCGGCGAGCGTCGACACGTACTCCGGGCTCGCGTAGACGACCGACCGGAACTCATCGACGTCGGCGAAGTTGCGCAGCGCCTGGATGCCGCCGGCAGTGGCACACGCCCCGATGGACACCAGCGTGCGGCTCTGCGCGCGCACCCGCTGGATGCGTTCGACGTCGGCCGCGGTCGTGATCGAGCCCTCCACCAGGGAGACGTCGTAGGGCCCCGGCCGGCTCGCGCGGGTGGCCTCGGTGAAGTGCGCGATGTCGATGACGCCGGCCAGCGTGAGCAACTCGTCCTCGCAGTCGAGGACGGTCAGCTGGCAGCCGTCGCAGGACGTGAACTTCCAGACCGCGAGCGTCGGGCGCGCCATCACAGCTCCTTTACGCTCAGCAGGCCGGCCACGCGGTCGTAGTCCACGACCGGACCGTCTCGGCAGACCAGCACCGGACCGAGCTGGCAGTGCCCGCACAGCGCCGCGCCGCACTGCATGTTCCGTTCCAGGGACACGCGAATGGCGCGAGCGGGCACGCCCTGGGCGACGAGCGCGTCGGCGGCGAACCGCATCATCAGCTCGGGGCCGCACACGAACGCGGTCGTGTGCGCGGGGTCGAACGCGGCTTGCGGTATCAGGGCGGTGACCAGCCCGACGTGCTCGTTCCAGCCCGGCGGCCGCGCGGTCGACGGTCACCTCGACCTGGATGCCCTGCGCGCGCCACTCGGCCAGTTCCGTGCCGAACAGTACGTCGTCGGGGGTGCGGGCGCCGACGAGCACGGCGACACGGCCGTAGGCCTGCCGGTTGGCCAGGACCTGGTACACCACCGGCCGGAGCGGGGCGAGCCCGATGCCGCCGGCCACGACGACGACGTCACCTCCGGTCGCCTCGGCAACCCGCCAGTCGGTGCCGAACGGGCCCCGCACACCGAGCGTGGTCCCGGCCTTGGCGCCGTGCAGCGCGCGGGTGGTGGCGCCGACGGCGCGGAGGGTGTGCACCAGGCGAGGGTCGCCCGGTGCGCCGCTCACCGAGATCGGCACCTCGCCGATCCCGAACGCGTAGAGCATCGTGAACTGGCCGGCGCGCACCGGCGCCACCGGCCGGTCCACCGGCTCCAGGACGAGCGTCGCCGTGTCCGCCGTCTCCTCACGGCGGGCGGCTACCCGGTACCGGACCGGCGCATCGCTCCTAGTCATCGCGCGCATCCCGGGGCCGCGCCGCGTAGAGGTCTAGGAAGCGCACCCGCGTCGCGTGCAACCGGTCGGCGACGACCGTGAGCAGCCGCCGGGCGATCTCGTACCCGACGATGGGGTCACTGTCGCAGATCGCGCGCATGCTCTCGCCGTCCACCGCCACGACCTGTGTCGGCTTGAGCACGACAGCGCCGAACCGCCAGCGGTGCGGCGGGCACAGCCACGACCAGCCGATGACGGCACCGCCGCCGAGTGTCTCGACGATCACGGGCCCGCGACCCGGAACGTGCAGGTCCAGCGCCACCCGGCCGTGTCCGAGCAGGTAGAACCGGTCGGCCGGGTCGCCTTCGGCGAAGAGGCGGTAGCCCTCCGGGAGGTCGTACGACGCGGCCAGGTCGGCGATCCCACTGACCGCTGCCTGGGGCAGGCCGGCGAGGAATGGATGGCCGGTGAGCGTCTCCAGCAACGACGGCATCATGCGCGCGCCTCCTCGTCCAGCGCCTTCACCTCGGCGGTGATGTCGATGCCGACCGGGCACCACACGATGCAGCGACCGCAGCCCACGCAGCCGGAGGACCCGAACTGGTCGTGCCAGGTGCCGAGCTTGTGCGTGAGCCACTGCCGGTAGCGGCTCGCCCCCGAGGTGCGGACGCTGCCGCCGTGCAGGTAGGAGAAGTCCAGGTCGAAGCACGACTCCCAGCGGCGCCACCGTTCGGCGTGCTCGCCGGTCAGGTCGGTGGTGTCCTCGACGGTCGTGCAGAAGCAGGTCGGGCAGACCATGGTGCAGTTGCCGCAGGTAAGGCAGCGCGACGCGACGTCGTCCCACTGCGCGGCGTGCTGGCTGCCGGCGAGCAGCGCGCGGAGGTCCAGCTCCGGCATCTGCCGCCCCATGTTGTCGGCCGCGGCGGCGACGGCGGCACGGGCCGTCTCCACGCTGGGTTCGTCGGCGCGTTCGTGCGGGATGCCGGCGAGCACCTCGGCGCCCGCGTCCGAGCCGGCGTCCAGGACGAACCGGTGGTCGCCACCGTCGAGCAGTTCGGTCATCGCGAGGTCGTAGCCCGGGCCTGCCGCGGGGCCGCCCCCCATCGAGGTGCAGAAACAGGCGGCGCCGGGCTCGGTGCACTGGATGGCGACGATGAACACGCCAGCCCGCCGGCGCGCGTAGCGGGAATCGGTGTGCTGGCCGCCGGTCAGCACCCGGTCCTGGATCGCGATCGCCCGCAGGTCACAGGGGCGCACACCGAAGAACGCGTACCGGGGTACCGGCTCGTCGTTCTCCTCGACGGTGAAGCCGTCGCCGTCGCGGTGCGCCGACCACACGCGCTCGCGCGGCGGATGCAGGAACGTCTTCCAGGACTGCGGCCCGGCGGACTGCGCGAAGATCGCGCCGTCCGTGCGTCGGCGAAGCCGATAACTGCCCGCGTCGGCGGTCACGCCCCAGCCATGGGGGAGTTCGTCCGCCGACTCGATCTCGGCCAGCACGACGGCGTCGCCCCGCACGGTCGGGCCGATGACCTGGTATCCGCGCTCACGGAGGACATCGATGAGCGTGCCTAGCATCGCTGCCGGCAGCACGGCGTCGGCCGAACCGGTGTTCGTCGTCATGCCGCTCACCCTCCGGGAGGGGGGCTGCGAGCCGGCAGGGCCGAGCGTCAACAAGCGTGGGGACCTTGGACCCTACGGCGCCGCCGGACCGAGTTCCTAGCCTGCGATAAGGACCGGCCGTTGCAGACCGGTACTCGACGCCCGTTGCAGCGGGCACCAGCGGCCAGCGAGGCGGCGACCATGACATCTGGCGTGAGTACGGATCCGGCATCGACCACACCGCAGGCGGAACGTGATGGCTGGGCAATCGCCTCGGCCGAACTGACCGGTCTGCCGTCCGGAGCGGGCTTGAATATTGCCTACGAGGCAGTGGACCGGCATGCACTGACCGACAGGGCGGGTCAGCCGGCACTGCGGCTCCTCGCCGAGGACGGCAGTGCGACCGACCTGACCTACGTCCAGCTGGCAGCGGCGACGAACCAGTTCGCCAACGTGCTCACCGGCCTCGGGGTCGCGCGTGGCGACACGGTGTTCCTCCTGCTCGGGCGGGTCGCGGAGCTGTACGTCGCCGCCCTGGGCGCGTGGAAGGTAGGCGCGGTCGTGTGCCCGCTTTTCTCGGCGTTCGGCCCCGAGCCGGTCGTCCAGCGACTGCGTCTCGGCGACGCGAAGGTGCTGGTCACCACGCCGCAGCTGTACACCAAGAAGGTCGCCTGGGCCCGCGCGGACCTGCCCGGACTCCAGAACGTGCTGGTGACCGGCGAGCCGCCGGCCGGCACCCTCGCCCTCGACACGCTGCTGGCGAGCGCTGCCGACACATTCGAGATCGCGCCGACCTCGCCGGAGGACCCGGCACTATTGCACTTCACCAGCGGCACGACCGGGACGCCGAAGGGCGCGGTCCACGTACACGGCGCCGTGGTCGGGCACCTCGCGACCGCCAAGCGCGTGCTGGACCTGCGTGCCGGTGACATCTACTGGTGCACGGCGGACCCAGGATGGGTGACGGGGACGTCCTACGGCATCGTGGCGCCGCTGGTCGCCGGGGTGACCTCCATCGTCGACGCCGCCGAGTTCGACGCGCACCGCTGGTACCGGATCCTGGAACAGGAACGCGTACAGATCTGGTACACCGCGCCTACAGCGATCCGGCGGCTCATGCGGGCCGGCGCCGACGAGGCGAAGCGGTACGACCTCTCGTCCCTGCGGCGGGTCTTGAGCGTGGGCGAACCGCTCAACCCCGAGGCCGTCGAGTGGGGGCGTGCCGCCTTCGACCGGACGATCCATGACACGTGGTGGCAGACCGAGACGGGCTGCATCATGATCGCGAACGACGGAACCCGCCCGGTCCGGCCTGGCTCGATGGGGGAGCCCGTCCCGGGCATCGACGCCGCTGTGCTGGTGCGCGGTGAGGACGGCAGGGCACGGCGTGTCGACGGTCACGTCACCGTCGAGTCCCGTGCGGACGAAGTGGGCGAGCTGGCGCTCCGTGTTGGGTGGCCGTCGATGTTCCGCGCCTACCTGAACGAGGAGGAGCGCTACGCGGGGTGCTTCGCGGACGGTTGGTACCTCACGGGCGACCTGGCCAGGATCGACCAGGACGGCTACTTCTGGTTCGTCGGGCGTGCCGACGACGTCATCAAGTCCGCCGGCCACCTCATCGGCCCGTTCGAGGTCGAGAGCGCCTTGATGGAGCATCCGGCGGTGGCCGAGGTCGGCGTCATTGGCCGGCCGGACCCCCTCGTCGGCGAGGTCGTGAAGGCGTTCGTCGCGCTCAATCCGGGATTCGAGCCGACCGAGACGCTGCGCCGCGAGCTGCTCGGACACGGCCGCAAGCGGCTGGGGGCGGTCGTGGCGCCGAAGGAGATCGCTTTCAGCCAGGACCTGCCGAAGACGCGCAGCGGAAAGATCATGCGCCGCCTGCTGAAGGCCCGCGAGCTCGGCCTCGCTACGGGAGACCTGTCTACCTTGGAGCAGCCGTCATGACCACTGTGAAGCTCGAAGGTCCGTCCACACCCATCGACGCCGAGTCCGCCCTTGAGCAACTCCGCCAGATGCTGCGCGTGCGGCGGTTCGAGGAACGGTGCGCTCAGCTCTACACCGAGGGGCGGATCCGAGGCTTCGTCCACCTCTACGTCGGTGAGGAGGCCGTCGCGGCCGGGGTCCTGCCCGCGCTGGGCCCCGACGACGCCGTCGTCGCCACCTACCGTGAGCACGGGCATGCCCTGATCCGGGGCGTACCCATGCGCGCCGTGATGGCCGAGATGTTCGGCAAGGTCGAAGGGTGTAGCCGCGGTCGCGGCGGCTCGATGCACCTCTTCGACGCCGAGCACCGCTTCTACGGCGGAAACGCGATCGTCGCCGCCGGTATCCCGATGGCGGTCGGGCTCGCTCTCGCCGACGCAAAACGCAACCTGAACCGGGTCACCGCCTGCTTCTTTGGTGAGGGTGCGGTCGCCGAGGGCGCGTTCCACGAGGCGATCAACCTGGCCGCGCTGTGGCACCTGCCGGTGCTGTTCTGCTGCGAGAACAACCTGTACGCGATGGGTACCGCGCTGGCGCGCTCGGAGTCGGAGACATCGCTCGCGCTCAAGGCCGCGAGCTACGAGGTGCCCGCCTGGATCGTCGACGGTATGGACGTGCTCGCAGTGAGCGACGCGGCACGCCGGGCGGTCGATGCGGTCCGCAACGGTGGGGGACCGCACTTCCTCGAACTCCAGACGTACCGCTTCCGGGCCCATTCCATGTACGACCCGGACCGCTACCGCAACAAGGCGGAGATCGAGGCGTGGAAGCAACGCGATCCGATCCCCGCGCTCTCGGAGCGGTTGCGGGCGGCCAGCGCGATCGATGAGACCGGCTTGGAGCACCTGCGTAGCGCGGTCGACGCTGAAGTCGAGGACTCCGTGGACTACGCCGCCGCGGGCAGCGACGAGCCCGTCGAGACGCTCACCCGTTGGGTCTACAGCGAGCGGAGGACCCCATGACCGCGCAACTGGATACGGCCAGTACGTATCGCGAGGCGGTCAGGGCCGGCCTGCGGGACGCGCTCATTCGGGACGACCGCGTCTTCCTCATGGGCGAGGACGTCGGTGCCTACGGGGGTGGCCACGGCGTCAGCCTCGGGCTGCTTGAGGAGTTCGGCCCGGAACGGATCCTCGACACCCCGCTGTCGGAGGTCGGATTCGTCGGCGCCGGCATCGGCGCCGCGCTGGGTGGGATGCGACCCATCGTCGAGATCATGACGGTGAACTTCAGCCTGCTCGCGCTCGACCAGATCCTCAACACAGCCGCGTCGCTGCTACACATGTCCGGCGGGCAGTTCCCGGTGCCTCTCGTCATCCGGATGACCACCGGTGGCGGACGGCAGCTGGGGGCGCAGCACTCTCACAGCTTGGAAGGGTGGTACGCCCACATCCCCGGTATCCGGGTGGTGACTCCGGCGACCCTGGTGGACGCCAGGGGCATGCTCGCGACGGCGCTTGACGACCCGGATCCCGTACTGATCTTCGAGCACGGCACCCTCTATAACGAGCAGGGTGAGTTGCCGGCCGACTCCGGGCCTGTCGACATCGACCGCGCGGCCGTCCGCCGCGCCGGGGACGACGTCACGCTAATCGCCTACGGCGGCACGCTGCGCACGGCCCTGGCATCAGCCGAGCAGCTCGCCGCCGACGGCATCCAGGCGGACGTGATCGACCTGCGCACGCTGCGCCCGCTCGACGAGGAGACGATCCTCGCCTCCGTCGCCCGCACCCATCGCGCGGTGATCGTCGACGAGGGATGGCGCAGCGGCAGCCTGTCCGCCGAGATCAGCGCCCGGATCATGGAGAAGTCATTCTACGAACTGGACGCGCCGGTCCAGCGCGTCTGCTCAGCCGAGGTGCCGATGCCCTACCCGCGCCACTTGGAGAAGGCGGCACTGCCCTCAGTCGAAGCGGCCGTGGCGGCGGCGCGAGCGATGGTGGGGAAGTCATGACTGATTTCCGGATGCCAGTGCTCGGCGCGGACATGGAGTCCGGCACAGTCATCGATTGGCTGGTCAAACCAGGCGACACGGTGGAGCGTGGCCAGATCGTAGCTGTAGTCGACACCGCCAAGGCCGCGATCGAGATTGAGGTGTTCGAGGACGGCACGGTCGAGGAGATCCTGGTGCCGGTCGGGACACAGGTGCCGGTCGGCACCGCGTTGGCGCGCTTGTCTCCAGCCGGCGCGGGCCCGGCGCAAAGCCGGCGCCCGAGCCAAACCCGTAGCCAAACCAGAGCCGGTTGCCAAGCCGGCGCCCGAGCCAGCGGCGGCGCTAGAAGTGGTGGCGCGCCCGGAGCCGGTGCCAGTGCGGCACGGCGTACCGAGGCCGTCGCCGGTCGTCCGGACACTGGCCAAACGCCTAGGCGTGGACCTCAAGGACGTGATCGGCACCGGTGTGGATGGTCGCATCGTACGGTCCGATGTGGAACGTGCCGCGGCCATTCACGCCGGCCCTGAAGCGATGCCCCCACGCATGCGTGCGTCCTCGCGCGGTCCGGCGGCCTCCCCGCTCGCCCGGCGGCGAGCCCGGGACGCCGGCATCGACCTCGCGGACGTCCACGGCACGGGACCCGGCGGCGCAATCACCGCGGCGGACGTGGCCGCGGCAGAGGCCCCGGAGACACCGCCCCCTCGCAATGCCGTGTCCGCTCCGGAGGCACCGGCTCCCGCCGTGCGCGCCACCGAATCGCCGCCCGTGCGCGCCGCCGAAGCGGCGCGTGCCCGGCAGGCGGCGATGCGCCGCGCGATCGGCGACCTGATGGCCCGCTCGAAGCGCGAGATCCCGCACTACTACCTCGCCACCACGATCGACATGACCAGCGCCCTCGCCTGGTTGCGTGAGTACAACGCCGGCCTCGCGGTGGCTGACCGCGTCGTGCCGTCAGCGTTGCTGTTCAAGGCCACCGCGCTCGCTGCCCACTCGTTCGCCGAAATGAACGGGCATTTCGTGGACGGTGAGTTCCGGCCGTCGGGCACCGTCCGGCTCGGGATTCCGGTCGCGCTGCGGGGCGGCGGGCTGCTCACGCCTGCGATCGAAGGCGCGGACACGCTCAGCCCTGGCGAGCTGATGGCGCAGCTGCGGGACCTCGTGAATCGCGCCAAGGCCGGCCGGTTGCGCGGCACCGAGCTGGCCGAGCCTTCGCTGACCGTGACGAACCTCGGTGACCAGGGCGTCGAGACGGTGTATGGCGTGATCTATCCGCCGCAGGTGGCCCTGGTCGGCTTCGGCTCGGTGGTTGAGCGGCCGTGGGCAGTGGACGGGCTGCTCGGCGTCCGTTCTGTCGTCACCGCGACGCTCTCTGCCGACCACCGTGTCAGTGACGGGCACCGCGGGGCGCTGTTCCTCGCCGCGATAGACGAACACCTACACCATCCGGAGGAGCTGTGAACGAGTCCAGAGCACGCGACATCGTGGCTGAGACCCTTGCCGGGATCGCGCCCGAAGTGGACCTTGCCGACGTTCCCGACGACGCTGATCTGCGGCGCGAGCTGGATCTCGATTCGTTGGACTTCATGAACCTCGTGGTCGGTATCGACCAGGCGGCCGGCGTCCGTATCCCCGAGGACGACTACCCGAAGCTCACCACGCTTAGCGGCTGCGTGAGCTACCTCGTCGCCAAGGCCTGACCGCGGCCATGTAACGGCGGGAGGAGGCGGCTGTGAGGCTGAGCACGCGAGATGTGCTGGACCGGCTGCGGCCGGTCGGTTCGCCGGGCGCGGCGGCTCCGGCCGGCGTCCCGGTTGACCGGCGCGCGGGCTTGGAAGCGGAGCTTGCGCCAGTGTTCGCGGCGCTCACCGGCGTCGAGGACGAATGCCGACGGATCCGCTCCGCCGCGGCTGCCGAAGCGGCCCGACGCCGGCAGTCGGGGATCGACCGCGCCCGCGACGTGTTGTCCCAGGCGAGGCTCGACGTCCGGGCCGAGCGGGCCGGCGCGGCTGCCGAGCTGCGTCGCCGGGCCGAGACCGTCGCCGCGGAGCTACAGGCGCAGGCCGACCATGAGGCCGAGGAAATCCGCCAGCGGGCCGACCGCCAGCTGCCAAACACGGTCGCCATGGTGCTCTCTCGCGTACGGGACGACATTCGCGCACTCGCTGGCGACATCGCCCAGGCGTCCCGATCCGGAGCGCAGCCGTGAGCGCCGGCTGGGTCGCCGGCTCCGTCCGGGCCAAGGCGATGGCACGCAGGCGGGTAGGTGCGGCACGGCTGCGCGCGGTCGCCGCCAACCGGTCGTTGGAGGAAGCGCTCAGCGTGCTCGCCGCAGGCCCGTACGGCCACGACGTCCAGCAGGGTCAGACTCTCGCCGAAGCTCAGCACGCGGTCGGCGCCACGCTGCTTGTGGAACGTGCGGGTGCTCGCCGGCTGGCTGCCCGCCGCCGGCGGCGAGATGATGCGGGTACTCGCCGGCTGGTTCGAGGTCGCCAACATCGACGAGCATGTGCGGGAGCTGACCGGGGAACCGGCCGGGCCACGCTACCGCCTGGGCACGTTGGCGAGCGCCTGGCCCAGGCTGAGCGAGGCTCGATCGCTGGACGAGCTCCAGGCCGCGCTCGCGATGTCTGTCTGGGGTGACCCCGGCGGTGCGACCCCGCGGCTCGTGGCGCTGGGAACACGCCTGGCGTGGGCGCGCCGGGTGGCCGCACAGGTCCCCCTGGCGGAGCGGTGGGCTGCCGGCGGCACCGCTCTGCTCGTCGCGCGCGAGCTGTTCGGCGCCGGTGGCGGCCGGCTTCCCGAGCCAGCGGCTGCGGCGGTCAGCAGCGTGCTGGGCACCGGGTGGACCGCGGCCACGTCACTGGCCGACCTCGCCGCCCGGATGCCGGCCGCCGCCCGGTGGGCGCTCGCCGGGGTCGTGGACAGCGCCGAGCTGTGGCTGGCCGAAGCGGCGTGGTGGTCGCGGATCGGTCAGGAGGGGCGGCGCATGCTCACCTCATCCCGGTTCGGGCCTGGTCCGGTGCTCGGATCGGTGGCGCTCCTTGCCGTGGACGCGTGGCAGGCACAGGCGGCGCTCGAACTGGCCGCTCGCGGTGGCGGTCCGCTGGAGGTGTTCGATGCCGTGGCGTGAGGTCGTCACACCCGCACCGATGAGCCGGGTCGCACTGGTGGCGCCGCAGGCGTCGCTGCGCGACATGCTGGTACGGATCGCCGCCGCCGGTGCCGTCGAGATCGACCGGGTCGCCGGCCCGGGTGATTCGGTTCCGGGGGATGCGGCTCGGCGCCTGCAACGGCTACGCACCGACACGCCGGCGGACGCGCGCCTAGCCCCGGCAGCGCCGGACCTGGACGCGCTCGAACAGGCCGGGGAGGCGAGCCTGCTCGCCGGGGAGGCCGAGCTGGAGACCTACCGGGAAGACGCGATCGAGCACGGCAGCGTGGCGGCGCTGGTGGGCTGGACACCCTCGGCCGGAGTCGCGACACTCTCCGCCGGCCTCGCCGAGGTGGGCGCCGCCGTCGTGCCCCTGCCGCGCCCGCCAGGCTCCGAACCGCCCACGATGCTGCGCCACGAGGGCGCCGGCCGCACCTTCGCGCCGCTGGTCGAGACGTACGGCACGGTGCCCTACCGGGACGTCGACCCGACGGTGCTCGCCGGCCTCGCCTACATCGTCATGTTCGGTGTTATGTTCGGCGACGCTGGCCACGGCGCCCTGATCCTGCTCGGGGCGCTCTTGATCCGGGCTGGCTGGCCACGGCGGCTGGCAGCCCTGCGGCCGCACTGGCTGTTCGTGGCGGGCGCCGGGCTCGCCAGCATGCTGGCCGGCCTGGCCTACGGCGAGTTCTTCGGACCAACCGGGGTGGTGCCGGTCGTGTGGCTGTCACCGCTGGAGGAGCCGATCACCCTGCTGGTGGCCGGCATCGGGCTGGGCGCGGTGCTGCTGGCCTGCGCCTACGCGCTGGGCACGGTGAACCGGGTACGTGAGGGAGGATGGTCCTTCGCTCTGTACGCGCCGTCCGGCATCGCCGGCTCGCTGCTCTTCCTCGCGGCCGGTCTCGTCGCGGGCGGCTGGTATGCCGGCGTGGACTGGCTGGTGACGCTGGGCGTCACGCTCGCCTTGGTGGCGCTCGTCCTCGCGTTCGCGGGCCTGCTCGCGCGCTCCGGTGGCGGAGCCGGCATCCTGCAGGCCGTTGTTGAGCTGTTCGACCTGGTCATCCGGCTCGGCTCCAACGTTGTGTCGTTCGCGCGGCTCGCGGCCTTCGGCCTGACCCACGCCGCGCTGGGTTGGCTGGTGTGGACGGGCACCACCGGCCTGTGGCTGAGGGGCGGCCTGGCCATGGTCGGGGCGGTCGCCGTATTCGTGCTGGGCAACGCCGTCGCATTCGCCCTGGAAGCCCTGGTCGCTGGCGTGCAGGCGTTGCGGCTTGAGTACTACGAACTGTTCTCGCGCGTGTTCCAACCGCAGGAAGGGCGGCCGTTCCGCCCATGGCACCTGCCGATCGCCGCCGGTACCGATCTTGAGGAGACGCTCATGATGACCTGGTTGGTCGCGCTGCCCGCGCTGCTGGTGGGCGCTGTATTCGTGCACGTCCTGCTGCGGCGCGGCGGGCGAGTCGGGCCGCACGTGCTCGTCGTGGTGAACCTCGCCATGCTGGTGGCCGCTCTCGCGCTGGTGATCCTCGCCTTCACCGGCGACCCGGCAAGCGCGGGCGACCCCAGCACGATGACCGTGGCCGCCGAGGAGCCAAGCTCGGAAGGGGTTGGCGGCCCGGCGCTGATCGGTGCCGCGATCGCGGTGGCCGGATCCTCCATCGGTGCCGCGATCGCGGTGGCCTACACCGGCGCCGCGGCGCTGGCGGCCATGAGCGAGCGGCCCGAGCTGTTCGGTCGCGCGATGGTGATCGTCGGGCTGGCAGAGGGTATCGCGATCTACGGGTTGATCGTCGCGATCATCCTCATCGGACGGGCCTGACACATGACCTACGGGGTGCAGCCATGAGGTCGAGCGGCCGGATCGCGGTGCTGGGCGAGCGGATCCGCGTCGCCGGGTTCGGGCTGGCCGGTGCATTAGTCGAGGAAGCGGAGAGCCCCTCGGCCGTGTGGGACGCCTGGCGTGCACTGCCAGAGGATGTCGCTGTCGTCGTGCTCACCCCGGCAGCGGCCGAGGCGCTGGGCCCGGAGCGCGAGCGTGGCTGGCCCGTGACTGTGGTGATGCCGTCATGACTATGCATCCCGCCGGCTCCCTGACCGCGCCCGGCCGGGCGGCTGCACCCGCGGCGCTCGCACCCGTCCGCGAAGCACTCCTCGCGGCAGCCCGCGCGGATGCCGCCGCCGAGCTCGCCGCCGCGGACGCTGACGCGGCGGCCCAGATCGGCGCGGCTCGCGCGCAGGCGGCCGAGCTGCTCGCGGCGGCGCGCGCCGAGAGCCGGGCCGACGTCGAAGCGGCACTGGTCGGCGAACGTGCCCGCGCCCGCAGACAGGCTCGCGCCACCGTGCTGCGCTCGCGCAGGGACGCCGTCGGCCGCCTCCGTGACGCGAGCAGGGCGGCGGCTCTCGGCCTGCGCGACGAGCCCGAGCTGTTGGACACGCTCGCCGCCGCTGCCCGGGCCGACCTCGGCACGGCGGCGGCGCTCACCGAGCACGAGAGCGGCGGATGGGTCGCCGAGCTCGGCAGCCGCCGCGTCGACTACTCCCTCGACGGGTTCGTCGACCGCGCGATCGACACGGTCGGTGCCGAACTTGAGCGGCGGTGGGCGCCGTGACACCGCGTGTTGGCCGAGTGCTACGCGTCAACGGTCCGCTCGTCGAGGTGGGTGGTCTCGGTGGCGCGGCCATGGCAGAGGTGCTTGAGATCGGTCCGGACCGGCTGCCCGGAGAGGTCGTCCGGGTCCGGCCGGACGGGCTGTCCGCACAGGTCTACGAGTACACCGGGGGGCTCCGGCCGGGCGACGCCGCGACCGCGCTCGGTCACCCGCTCGCGGTGCCGCTCGGTCCGGGGCTGCTCGGCGGGGTCTTCGACGGGATGCTTCGCCCCCTGACCGGTGCGCCTGTGTGGCTCGTGCCTCGCTCACTCAGCAGCGCCGATGGCCGCACGTGGACGTTCACTCCGGTCACGGCGGCAGGCGGCGACGTGGCCGCGGGTACGGTGCTCGGCACCGTGGACGACGCGGGACCCGTCGCGCACCGGGTGCAGGTACCACCCGGTGTCAGCGGCCGGCTGGAGTGGGTCCGCGACGCTGGCGCGTGCGGCGCCGACGAGGTCGTCGCCCGGATCGGCGGTACCGAGGTCACGCTGGCGCAATGGTGGCCGGTTCGCCGCTCGCGGCCGCTGCGGGAGCGGCGCGAGGGCACTGAACCGCTGGTCACCGGGCAGCGGGTGCTGGACGCGGTGTTTCCGGTCGCGAAAGGCGGCACCGCCGCCGTGCCAGGCGGGTTCGGCACCGGCAAAACCATGCTGCTCCAGCAGATCGCGAAGTGGTGCGACGCCGACGTCATCGTCTACGTCGGGTGCGGTGAGCGCGGCAACGAGATGGCCGACGTCATCGACGAACTCGGCGAGCTGACCGACCCGCGCACCGGTGGGCTGCTGTCCGACCGGACGGTTGTCGTCGCCAACACCTCCAACATGCCCATCATGGCGCGCGAGGCGAGCATCTACACCGGCGTGACGGTCGCCGAGTTCTACCGGGACATGGGCCACGACGTGGTCGTCATCGCCGACTCGACCTCGCGGTGGGCCGAGGCGCTGCGCGAGTTCGCGTCCCGGACCGGCGCGCTGCCCGCCGAGGAGGGGTACCCGGCAGAGCTGGCGTCCGCACTGGCGGCCTTCTACGAGCGCGCCGCACAGGGCGTCACCCTGAGTGGCGCCGAGGGCTCCGTCACGATCGTGGGTGCGGTCTCCCCGCCAGGCGGCGACATGACCGAACCCGTGACCGCGCACACCCAGCGATTCGTCCGCTCACTGTGGACACTCGACCGGGACCTCGCGTACGCCCGGCACTATCCGGCCGTCACCTGGGCCGACTCGTTCTCCCGCGACGTGGAGGCGTTCGGCGCGTGGCACGCGCGCAACGGCGACCCAGCCTGGGCGCGGCGCCGGGGGCAGGTGGTGAGCCTGCTCGCCGAGGCCGACCGCTTGGCGGCGCTGGCCGAACTGGTCGGTGTCGGGGCGCTGCCCGGGCACGAACGGGTGGTGCTGCTCGCCGGCCGGCTGCTGCGCGAGGGCGTGCTCCAGCAGAGCGCGCTGTCGAAGCAGGACGCGTACTGCGGTGCGGGCAAGGCCGCCGCCCTCCTGGACGTCGTGCTCGACGTGATCGAGGCCTGTGAGGCGCGCATCGAGGCCGGAGTGCCCGCCACCACCATCGAGGAGCTGGACTTCTCCCCGCTGCTGCGGGCCCGGGACGACGTCGGCCCTGAGGACGCGGACGGCGTCCACCGCCAGACGGCGGACCTGCTGACCCGGCTGGAGGCGCTGACATGAACACCGGCGCCAGGCCTGGGATCGAGTACTCCGGCGTCACCGAGCTACGTGGACCGCTGCTGCTGGTGCAGGGCGTCAGCGGCGTGGGCTGGGACGAGTTCGCGCGGATCCGGCTCGCCTCGGGGGAGTGGCGGCACGGGCTCGTGCTGGAGGTGGACCGCGACCTGGCGGTCGTCGAGGTGCTGGAGGGCACCGACGGGATCGGCCTCGACGGCACGCGGATCACGTTCGACGGGAGCCCGCTGCGCATCCCCGTGGGTTCGGGCTGGCTCGGCCGGGTCTGCAACGGGCGTGGCGAGCCGCTGGACGGCGGGCCGCCGGTGTTCGGCACCGTGACCGCCCCGGTGGCCGGAGCGCCGCTCAACCCGACCATGAGAGAGCCACCCGCCGAACCGGTGATCACCGGTGTCTCCGCCATCGACGCCCTCACCACGCTCGTGCGCGGGCAGAAGCTGCCGGTGTTCTCGGTGGCGGGCTTGCCGCATCTGGAGCTGGCCACTCAGATCGCCGCACAGGCATCCGCGGGCGGTGCCCCGTTCAGCGTTGTCTTCGCCGCGATGGGCCTGACCCATGCCGACGCGGCGGCGGCCCGGGACGCGCTTGAGGAGCGCTCGGCGGCGGGCGAGCTGGTGCTACTGCTCAATACGGCCGATGACCCGGTCGTCGAGCGGATCCTCACCCCCCGGCTCGCGCTGACGATCGCGGAGCATCTCGCGTTCGTCCGCGGCATGCACGTACTGGTGGTGGCGGCCGACATGACCAGCTACTGCGAGGCGCTGCGGGAGGTGTCGGCGGCCCGCGGCGAGGTACCGGCACGGCACGCCTACCCCGGTTACCTCTACAGCGACCTGGCGTCCCTCTACGAGCGGTGCGGGCGGATACGTGGCAAGCCCGGCTCGGTGACGGTGATGCCGCTGCTCACCATGCCGGCGGGCGACATCACCCACCCCGTACCCGATCTGACCGGCTACATCACGGAGGGGCAGATCGTGCTCTCCAGCGAGGTGCACGCCCACGGCGTCTACCCGCCGCTGGACGCGCTGGCGTCGCTGTCCCGCCTGATGCGCAAGGGCGCCGGAGCCGAACGGACCCGCGCGGACCACCTCGACCTCGCCGCGCAGCTGCTGGCCGCGCTCGCCCGCGCACGCCAGGTGCGGGAACTCGCCGAACTCGTGGGCGCCAGCACGTTGAGCGGCACCGACCGCCAGTATCTCGACTTCGCCGGGGTGTTCGAACGGGACTTCGTCAACCAGCGGCCGGACGAACGCCGTGACCTTGCCGACACCCTCGACCGCGCCTGGCGAGCCCTCGCCGTGCTGCCGCGCCGCGAGCTGACCATGCTGCCGGCCACCCTGATCGACAAGTACGCGCCGGTCACCGGCACGGGTGGTGAGCGCCATGCCTGACCTGCGCCGGGTACCGCCCGGACGCGCCGGCCGCCTGTGGCTGCGCCGCCGGCTCGACACCGCCCGGCGGGGAGTCGACCTGCTGGACCGCAAGCTGCGGATCCTGCACGGAGAGCGCGAACGGTTCCAACTGCTGCTCGGCCACACCGGCGCCGCCTGGCGGGACCGGTGTGAACAGGCCGAGCGGTGGCTGCTGCGCGCGGCCGTGCTCGGTGGCGAGCGCGAGCTCCGGCTGGCCACCCGAACAGCGCCCGCCGAGGTGTCGATCGAATGGAGCACCGTCATGGGCGTCGTGTATCCCGCACGGATGACCTGCACGATCCCGGCCACGTCGCCGGCAGCCCGCCAGCCGGGCAACGCGGCGCTGGCGGAGGCGGAGGCGGCCTACCGGCTCGCGCTTGAAGCTGCTGTCCGGCACGCGGCCACCGAGACCGCGCTGCGGATCGTCGACGCGGAGGTCGTCGATGTCCGGCGCCGGCTGCACGCGATCGCCGACCGTTGGGTGCCGTCCCTGGAAACCGCCGTTCGTGACGTGACGCAGCAGCTGGAAGAACGTGAGCGCTCCGAGAGCGTGCGGCGGCGGTGGGCAGCCGAGCGGGCGGGCGGTGACCGATGATCAGACGCGTACTGGTCGCCGTCGACGACTCCCCGGCATCGCTGGCCGCCGCGCGCACCGCCGTCGAGCTGGCCGCCGGCTGGAGCGCGTCGCTGCTGGCTGTGAGCGTGGTCGGCGACCACGTCCTCGCGGAACGGCTGGCCACCGTGCTGGGACCAGAACCGGTGGTCCGGCGGCGTACACACGCAGCCGACTCTGTGCTGCACCACGTGGCCCAGCTCGCCAGGCAGGCGGGCGTATCGACCGAGACCCGGCTGCTGCAAGGGCTGCCCGCCGCGATGATTCTCGACGAAGCGAGCCGCGGATCGGCCGACCTCATCGTCGTCGGCCGCTCCGACCGTCGCGAGGCGGGGGAGCCCTACATCGGGTCGGAGACCCGGCACATTCTGGAGTTCGCTGACCGGCCGGTGCTGGTGGTTCCGCCGGGTCCCTCGGGCCAGAGCCCGAACAGCTCGGGGCAGCGCCCGGACAGGAGGAACGGCCCCTGAACTCGGGCCCAAAGCCCGTACGGCACCGCTTGCGAGGCGGCGACGCTGGAGGTCGGCGGGCACCGGTTCACCACGGGAGGCAAGCGATGAAGGCACCGCTCGAACTGGCCGGGCTGACCAAGTTCTACGGCCGGCATCGCGGCATCGAAGACCTCACCCTGACCGTCGAGCGCGGCGAGGTGCTCGGCTTCCTCGGCCCGAACGGCGCCGGCAAGACGACGACCATGCGCCTCGTGCTGGACCTGATCCGGCCCGACCGCGGCACCATCGAGGTGTTCGGCACGGACGTCCGCCGGGATCCGGTGGCCGCCCGGCGCCGGATCGGCTACCTCCCCGGCGACCTTGTGCTCTACGAGAAGCTGACCGGCCGCGAAATCCTCGCCTACCTGGGCCGTCTTCGCACCTCGACCGACCCGCAGTATGAGACGAAGCTGGCCGACCGTCTCGATCTCGATCTGGACCGCCCGACGGCGGAACTGTCGAAGGGCAACCGGCAGAAGCTCGGCGTCGTCCAGGCGCTGGCGCACCGGCCGGATCTCGTGGTCCTCGACGAGCCGGCCGGCGGGCTCGACCCGGTGGCGCAGCGCGAACTCAACGCCCTGCTGCGCGAGATCGCCGCCGGCGGGCAGACCGTCTTCCTCTCCTCCCACGTCCTGTCCGATGTGGAGCGTGTTGCGGACCGGGTCGCGATCGTCCGCGACGGACAGCTGGCCGTGGTCGAGCACGTCACGACGCTCAAGGCCAGAGCGCCCCGCAGGCTCGAACTCGACTTCGCCGCACCGGTACCCGCTGAGGAGTTCGCGGCACTGCCAGGTGTCCGTGCCGCCACGTCCACCGGCTCCGTCGTGCACTGCGAGGTGGTCGGGCCCGTCGGCGAGCTGCTCAGGCACGCCACCCGGCACGAACTGCTCAACGTCACCAGCCACGAACCAGACCTGGAGGAGATCTTCCTCCACTACGTCGAGGAGGAGGTGCCCGCTCATGCTGGTTGAGATCGCGCGCCGGGCGTTCGCCGACCGGTTGCGCAGCACGCTCGCCTGGACGATCGGTCTGGCCGCGATGGTGGCTCTGCAGCTGTCCGTGTACCCGAGTGTCCAGAAGGAAGCCGACCAGTTCCGGGACCTCGTCGAGGCTTACCCGCCGGCTCTCAAGGCGCTCTTCGACGTACAGGGAGACTTCACGTCCGGCCCCGGGTTCCTCGCCGCCGAGGTGTTCGGCTTCGTCGCCCCGCTGTGCCTCTTCGCGGTCGCCATCGGGCACCTCGCCGGAGCGACCGCGGCGGAGGAGGAGCGCGGCACCCTGGACCTGCTGCTGGCCAACCCGGTGCCCCGCTGGCAGGTCGTCGCGGGCAAGGCCCTCGCCGCCGCCGCGTCGCTCACGGTCGTCTCGGGCGCCCTCGCGGCGACGCTCGTCGCCGGCGATCTTGTCTTCGACCTGGGCGTCGGAGTGGCCGGATCCTCACGGCGGTCGGGCTCGCCGCCCTGCTCGCGTGGACCTTCGGCGCCGTCGCGTTGCTGGTCGGCTGCGGTACCGGTCGCCGGGGCGCGGGCATCGGGGCCGGTGTCGGGCTGGCGGTCGGGTCGTACCTGCTGGAGTCGCTCGGTTCGCTGAGCACGGCGGTCGATCCGTGGCGGCCGCTGTCCCTGTTCCACCACGCGTCACCCGCAGACGCCCTGTACGCGGCACCCACGCCAGGCGGGATCGCGCTCGTCGCGGCGCTCGCGCTGCTGGTTGGCGCCGTCGCGATCCGGGTGTTCGACCGTCGCGACCTGCGGGTCTGACCGCACCGGGCGTCCGGGCCAGCGGCTTCTGGACAGGCCTTCGCCCCGTCCGCTCGGCCGGTACGGGCGCGATTGTTTCTGTAGGGGTGCGGAAGGAGCCTGTGATGGATACCCAGACCGTGCACGACGTGCCGACCCCGCCACACCGCCGCCGGACGTCGATGGTGGCTCGCCGTGGCCGCGGCGGTGATCCTGGTGATCGTCGCCGCCGTAGTCACGTCGTCCTGCTCCGATCAGGCGATGACGACGGCGGGACGGCGCCTGGCGCCAGTCCATCCGCGCCGGTGTCTCCCTCGGTCTCACCCCCGCCTTCGCCCTCGCCGCAGCCCAGTGCCAGCCCGACCGCGCCGGTGACGCCGGTCTTCCGGTTCCAGCCGTTGTGGCCATTTGCGGGCGTCGCAGACGCGGCCGCGTGGCAGGCGAGCTATCGCTCTGGCGGCCACCAGCCCTGGCATCTGGATCCGGCGCTGACGGCGCTGTCGTTCACCCGGGAGTACCTGGGTTACCGCGACGTCGACCAGATCGTCAGCACCCGGTTCGCCGGTACTGATGCGTGGATCGGGGTCGGCTACTCGCCGCAGCCGGGTCAGAAGTCGACCGCGGCGGTGCTGCACCTGGCCCGGATCGGGTCCGGCGCGACGCGCCGTGGGAGGTGGTCGGCTCCCGCGATACGACGCTCAGCCTCTCGGTGCCGGCCTACGGTGCCACGGTCGTCTCACCGGTCACTGTCGGCGGCCGGCTGACCGGGTGGACGAGAACCTCGTCGTGCAGCTGCGGACCCTGGGCAGCCCTGTGCTCGCGCGCTCGGCCGGGCTTCCGGCCGCGGCGTGAACACGCCGTGGTCGACCAGCGTGGCCTTCACCGCCCCGCCGGGTGCGGTGCTGACGATCGCGGTGGCGACCGGCGGGCACGTGCAGGACGTCGAGCGGTTCGCCATCACGGGCGCCCGGGTCGGCACGACCTAAGCACCACCGACCTGACACCGACCCCCGGCAGACCGGCTCGCGCGAACAGATGGGATCGACATGGTGCTCATGACTTGCTCGTGCTCCTCCTGACTGCCCAGGCGCTGTGGCGCGTATACCGATGGCACACGAATCGGCGCGCGGTGAGCCACCACCACCTCTGCCAGCCCGGTCGTCCCCGCCCCCACCCGCCACGACAAGCCCGGGACCTTGCCCAACCGGCGCCTGGACGCCCCAGCGCTCACCGAAGACGACGTGATCGCGTTCGGTCTGGCGCTCGAAGCGGCCGACGACGTCGTCGAGAGCTCGCCGCAGACAAGGACTGATCAGCGTGAACGCTCGGGGGCGAATGGCAGGTCGGCTCGGGACTCCCGGCCCTGCCGATGGCCGCCTACCGGCGGTGAACTGGTTCTGAGAAGCCGTGAGGCCTGGAGCCGACGTGGTCTGGAGGGCAGATGCATGGCGAGCGTGGCGACCGATCAGGTGAGCGTCAGTTACGTCGCGGGAGAGTCGTATCTGGTCCATGTCCGCGACCACGACCTCCTCGTTGACCAGCCGTACGACGCCGGCGGCGACGACATGGCCCCGAGCCCGGTCGAAGTCTTCGTCGGCTCCCTCGCGGCCTGCGTCGCCTTCTACGCCGGCCGCTACCTCACCCGGCACGGCCAATCGCGGTCCGGCCTGGAGGTGTCCGCGAGCTACGACATGGCGGCGGACCGGCCGGCCCGCGTCGGCGCCATCCGGCTCCGCATCACGGCGCCGGCCCTACCCGTCGAAGCGCGGCAGGCGTTCCACGCGGTGGTGTCGCACTGCACCGTGCACAACACGCTGGTCCGCCTGCCGGAGATCAGCATCGAGATCGCCTGAGGAGGCGGACATGACACATCGGACAGTGCGCGAGCAGATGACCCACAACGTCGCGACGGTCGGCGTGGACACGCCGTACAAGGCAGTCGTGGAGCTGCTGGAGTCTCGCCGGATCAGCGCCGTACCCGTGCTCGACGCGGACGGGATCGTCATCGGCGTCGTATCCGAGGCCGACCTGCTCGCCAAGATCGAGTTCGAGGGCGTCGCCGAACCGGCGCCGTTCCTCGACCGCAACCGGAAGGCGCGCGCCAAGGCCGTCGGCACCACCGCCGGCGACGTGATGACGAGCCCGGCCGTGACGATCACGCCTGAGCAGTCGGTGACCGCCGCGGCACGCCTCATGGACCGCAAGCGGGTGAAGCGGCTACCGGTCGTGGACACCGCAGGCCGGTCAGTCGGCATCGTTAGCCGCCCCGACCTGCTGCGCGTGTTCGTCCAGACCGACGAGGCCATCCGGAACGAGGTCGTCGAGGACGTGTTCCGCCGGATCCTCTGGATCGAACCACCCCACGTCGCGGTCGACGTGCAGGACGGTGTCGTCACTCTCGCCGGCGAGCTGGAACAGCGGAGCCTGGTGGACATCGCGGTCCGCTTGACGGTGGCGGTCGACGGCGTGGTCGGTGTCGTGAACAAGCTGGGCTACCGGGTGGACGACCGCCGCCTGGAGGCACCCGATCCGCTCCTCCATCGCACCACCGAGCAGTGGAGGTAGACATGTCGACTCGGCCCGGCCTCACCCAACTTGGTCTGGACACTGGCAAGAAGGCGCGCCTGCACCGGATTCTCCACCAGCACGGCCTGGGTAACGGCACGGCGCTGTTCCTGCCGTACGACCAGGGCCTCGAACACGGCCCGCGGGACTTCTTCGCGAACCCCACGGCGAGTGACCCGCGGTACATCGTCAAGCTGGCGGTCGAGGGCGGTTTCAACGGCATCGCGATCCAGATCGGTCTGGCCGAGAAGTTCTACTGGGACTACGCCGGCGAGGTGCCGCTGGTGCTGAAGCTCAACGGCAAGACCGACATACCACTGGACGGCGACGCGCTCTCACCCGTGCACGCAACCGTGGCGGACGCCGTGCGCCTCGGGGCGGACGCCGTGGGCTACACGCTCTACGTCGGCACGCCGGCGGCTGAGCGGGACTACGCACAGTTCCACCGGGTCCGGGCCGACGCCCAGCGGCTGGGCATGCCGCTCATCGTCTGGGCGTATCCGCGTGGCTCGGCGATCGACGCCAAGGGTGGCAAGAACTCGTTCTACGCCGTCGACTACGCCGCCCGCACGGCGAGCGAGCTAGGCGCGGACATGGTGAAGGTGAACTTCCCCCATCCGGAGAAGCGCACCGGTGTGCACAAGCTGTACGACGCCGAGTTCTCCAGCCAGCAGGCCATCGACGCGGTGGTGCGCTCAGCCAACCGCACGCTGCTTCTCGTCTCCGGCGGGGAGAAGTCCGGTGACGACGCGATGCTGGAGAAGGCGCGCGAGTCGATGGATGCCGGCGCCACCGGCCTGATCTTCGGCCGCAACGTCTGGCAGCGCGAGCACGACGAGTCCCTGCGGTTCGTCGCGCAGCTCCGCGAGATCCTCGCGAAGTACCCGAGCTGAGCCGGAAGGGGCAGCCAGATGTCCGAGATCCGCCTCGACGACGAGACCGGAACCTGGCGGCTGATGGCGCCCGACCGGGCCGACCGACCGGAAGATCGGTGGAGCACCGACGGGGAGTGCCCGTTCTGCCCGGGTAACGAGGCGATGACACCGCTGCACCTGCTCAGGGTGCCGGCGGGGGAGGGCGACTGGCGCATACGGGTCGTACCGAACATGTATCCCTTGACCGCGCCGGCCGTCCGGCCGCACGCGGCCACCGGCGCGCACCCCGGGTGGGTGGACCGGCACTCGTGCGCCTATACCGGCGTGCACGAGGTGCTCGTCGAGTCACCCCGCCACGGCTGGAAACTCCAGGACGCCAGCACCGCGGAGATGACCGAGATCCTGCTAATCCTGCGCGAGCGCTACCGCGCTCTGGCACGGCGCGAGCCCGAGGCGATCGTCGTGTTCCGTAACCACAAGGCGGCCGCCGGAACGTCCCAGCGCCATCCACACAGCCAGCTCGTCGCCCTGGACCACGCACCTCCCGGCCTGAGGCAGCGGTGGGACCGCGCCCGCATTCACTACGGGGAGACCGGCCAATGCCTGCACGACCACATTGCCGAACGGGAGCGCACGGTCGGATCGCGCGTCATCCACGACTCGGGTGAAGTGCTCCTCTTCCAGCCCCACGCCGCGTCCACACCGTATGAGATGTGCATCCTGCCCAGTGAGCCGGCTCCGGATCTCGCCTGCGCGGGCGACGGATCGGTCGAGGCCGTCGCGGAGGTCATCCCACGCGCTATCGGCGCGTTGGCCCGCATCACGGACGATCCCGCGTACAACATCGTCTTCCACGGTGGACCGGTGGCGGCGATCGATGCGCCCGCCTGGTACCGCTGGCACGTCAGCGTCCAGCCGAGACTTACCGTGCGCGGTGGGTTCGAACTCGCTACCGACATGAGTGTGTCGCCGGCGCTGCCGGAGCACACCGCACCGATCCTCCGGCGCACGTTCGCGGCGACAGCGCCGGAAGGGAGCGGAACGGGACTGTCCGGACAATGGTCATCTAACCGGACGCCCGATACGACCATTTCCCCGACAGTTGCGAGCTGACCATGTTGCTCAGGGACTGAGGTCAGCGCAGGTCGGGCCCTTCGGCCCGTTACCCGCGCGGCAGTTCGCGGGACGCTGCAACCATGACAGCGACACCCGTTCTGGAGTTCCTCGGCGGTACCGGCACAGTCACCGGCAGCAAGTTCCTGGTGCGAGCGGGCGCGTCGGCGGTGCTCGTCGACTGCGGCCTGTACCAGGGGATGAAGGATCTGCGCCAGCGCAACTGGCAGCAGCTGCCGTTCGATCCGGCCACGCTCGACTCGGTCGTGTTGACGCATGCCCACCTTGACCACTGCGGCTGGCTGCCGGCGCTGGTCAAGGCCGGGTTCGCGGGCCCGATCATCTGCACAGAGGGTACGGCCGCGCTCGCCTCGATCGTGCTGCGGGACGCGGCGCACCTCCAGGAGGAGGACGCGCGGTACGCGGCCCAGGCGGGTTTCTCCAGGCACGCTAAGCCCCGCCCGCTCTACGACGCCGCCGACGCCGAGAAGGCGATCGCGCTGCTGGAGACGGTCGAATTCGGCGAGTGGGTCATGGCGGCTCCCGGCATCGAGCTGGAACTCCGCTTCGCCGGCCACATCCTCGGGGCGTCAAGTGCGCACCTGCGTGTCGCCGGTCATGGCGTGCTGTTCTCCGGTGACCTTGGGCGTGGCAACCACCCGCTGCTGCGAGGGCCGGAGCCGCCCCCCGCGGTGGAAACGGTCGTCGTCGAGTCGACGTACGGGGACCGGATGCACCCGCTTCCGGATCCCGAGGCGCTCGCCGGGCCCATCCGGCGCACGGCCAACCGCGGGGGCGTCGTCGTCATCCCCGCGTTCGCTGTGGACCGCACCGAGGTGGTGCTATACCGGCTCCGCGAGCTGATGCGCGACGGCGCCATACCGCAGCTGCCGGTGTTCGTGGACAGCCCGATGGCGCTCGCGGCGCTGCGCGTCTACCGCGACGCGATCGCCGCCGGCAGCCCGGAGCTGCGGCCCGGCCTGGACAGCGACGGTGACCCGTTCGACACCGGCCAGCTCCACGAAGTCACATCCGTCGAGGGGTCGATGCGGCTCAACGCGCCGCGGTCACCGTGCATCATCGTCGCTGCGTCTGGCATGGCCACGGGCGGCCGCGTCGTGCACCACCTCAAACACTTGCTGCCCGATCCTCACAACACGGTGCTGCTCGTCGGATTCCAGGCTGCTGGCACCCGGGGCAGGGACCTCGCCGAGGGCGCACGCCAGCTCAAGATCCACGGCCGGTACGTGCCGGTCCGGGCCGACGTGGCCGTCGTGGACGAGTTCTCCGTCCACGCCGACGCGTACGAGCTGATGCACTGGCTCGGCGAGCTGAAGAACCCGCCACGGACCTGCTACGTCGTGCACGGCGAGCCGTCGGGGTCGAAGGCCCTCGCTGACCGGCTGCGCCAGCAACTCGGCTGGTGCGCGGTGGTGCCGCGGCACCGCGAGCGGGTCCGGCTCGACTGACTAGAGGATCTGGGGGTGCGACGAGCGCGTCTCCGCCGACATCAGGGAGGACACCATGGCACAGGCGAAGCGGTGGACCGTTGAGGTTTTCATCGACGAGCACGACGACGAGACACACGCCGAAGCGCGGCTCCACACCGGCGACGTAACTCACCTGCGCGGGCGCGGCAAGGCCCGCAAGAACCCGGCCGACCGCAACGTTCCCGAGATCGGCGATGAGCTGGCAGCGGCACGGGCCCTGTCCGAGCTGGCCCACAACCTGCTGCGCGCCGCGGCCGACGACGTCGAGGCGATCACCCACGAGCACGCGCGCGTGCATCCCTGAGGAGGGGTTCTGATGAAGGCAGAGGTCGGCGACCGGCTGATCATGGAGAGCGTCCACGTCGGGGAGCCGCGCCGGATCGGCGTAGTGCTGGAGTTGCGCCATCCCGACGGCACACCGCCCTACTTGGTGCGCTGGTTGGACAACGGGCACGAGGCGCTGGTCTTCCCTGGGCCCGAGTCTCGGATCGAGCCGCCCACCACCGCCCACGCGCACCCGTAGCGATGACGGCCCCGACGGCGGCCTCGCAGGCCGTCCACACCGGAGCGGCGCCTGCGCCGGTGCTCCGCTGTGAAGACCTGCGCAAGACCTACGGCGATCTGGTCGCGGTCGACGGGCTCTCGTTCGAGATCGCGCCGGGGGAGACGTACGGCCTGCTCGGCCCGAACGGCGCCGGAAAGACCACGGCGATCTCGATCGTCGCGGGGATCTTGGTCTCCGACGCCGGTGAGGTGGTCATCAACGGCACGCCGATGACCACCCGCTCTGTCGCGGTGAAGGCCGACGTCGGCTACGTGCCGCAGGAGATCGCGATCTACCCGGATCTGTCCGGTCGCGAGAACCTGCGGTTCTTCGCCGGCCTCTACGGCCTGCGCGGCCGCGCGGCGGCGAAGCGCATCGAGGCGGTGCTCGACGCCGTGGGCCTCAGCGACCGAGCCGGCGGGCTCGTTCGCACCTACTCGGGCGGTATGCAGCGGCGGCTCAACATCGGGATTGGCCTCCTGCACGAGCCGCGGCTGCTGATCCTCGACGAGCCGACCGTCGGCGTCGATCCGCAGAGCCGCAACGCGATCCTGGCCAGCGTCGAGAAGCTGAGCGCGCAAGGCCTGGCGGTGCTCTACACGACGCACTACATGGAGGAGGCGGAGCGGCTCTGCGACCGGGTCGGCATCGTCGACCTGGGCCGGCTCATCGCCGAGGGCACGCCGCGGCAGCTGACCTCGATGGTGGGCGAGTACGACCGGATCCGGCTGTCCGCCGGGGGCAACCTGACGGGAGCAGCGACGGCGCTGCGTCCGCTCGTCCGGGCAGCCACACCCGGGCCGGACGGAATCGACGTCCTGTGCGAAGACGCCCACACGGCGCTGCCAGAGGTCCTGGCGACCGCCGCCACTGCGGGCGCGACCGTCCGTGCGGTTACCGTGGACGAACCGGACCTCGAAGCGGTCTTCCTGCACCTGACCGGCAAGACCCTGCGGGACTGAGCGCCATGAGAGCAGCGTTGCGTATCGCCGCCAAGGATCTCCGCCAGCGCCTGCGGGACCGTTCCGCGCTGATGATCGCCGTGGTCCTCCCGCTCGCGCTGGCGTTCATCTTCAACCTCGTCTTCGGCTCGGCCAGCACACCCCGGCCGTTCGAGTACGCCGTGGTCAACCTCGATCGCGGGCCCGTCGCCGCCGGCTTCGTCGATGAACTGCTGCCGCAGATCGAGCGGGACGGGTTCGTGAAGCTCCGCCGGGTCGCCACCGCCGCAGAGGCCCGCTCACTCGCCAGCGACGGCACGGTTGACGCCGCACTGGTGGTACCGGCCGGCTTCAGCGACGCGGTCCAGCGGCAGGCGTCCACGCGCATCGAAGTGATCGGCAACGCCGACTCGCCCACCGGCACCCAGGTCGCGCGCTCCATCGCGGGCTCCTACGTCACCGAGCTGAACAGCATCGCGATCGCCGTCGCAGCCGTAGGACCCGTTCCTCCGGATGAACTGGCCGGCGTGGTGCAGCGCGCCGTGGCCGCCACCCGCCCGCTGGAACTGGTCGACGTCTCCGCCATGGAGAAGATCCTCGACGCGAAGACCTACTTCGCTGCCTCGATGGCGGTCTTCTTCCTGTTCTTCACCGTGCAGTTCGGGGTGGCCTCTCTGCTCGACGAACGGGACGCCGGCACGCTGCGCCGGCTGCTCGCCGCTCCGATCCCGCGCGCCGCGATTCTTGGCGGGAAGCTCCTGACGAGCCTCGTCCTCGGGCTGGTCAGCATGGCGGTGCTCGTCGTCGCGACCTCCGTGCTCATGGGCGCGGCCTGGGGTGATCCGCTCGGCGTGGCGCTGCTCGTGGTCACCGGGGTGCTGGCCGCCACGGGCGTCACCGCCGTGGTCGCCTCGCTCGCGAAGACCGTGGAGCAGGCCGGCTCCTGGCAAGCGGTGATCGCCGTGACGCTCGGCCTGCTGGGAGGGGCGTTCTTCCCTATTTCGCAGGTCGGCGGGGTCGCCGCGACGCTGAGCCTGCTCACGCCGCACGCCTGGTTCCTCCGCGGGCTCGCGGACCTGGCCGGTGGCGGCGGCGTGCCGTCGGCCCTGCCCGCAGCAGCCGCTCTGCTCGCATTCGCGATCGTCGCGGGAACGGTCGCCGCACTCCGCGTGGGGAAGGCGGTGCGGCCGTGAAGATCCTGCTGATCGCTACGACGAACCTGCGGCGGACACTGCGCGAGCGGACCAACCTGTTCTTCGTCTTCGTCTTCCCGATGCTCCTCATCCTGGTGCTCGGCGTGGCCTTCGGCGGCGAGTTCACACCGCGGGTGGGTGTAGTTGTCGCCGACACCGGGCCGCTCGCGCACCAACTGGCCGATCGGCTCCGCGACGCCGAGGGGATCGACGTCCGCACAGTGCCGAGCCAGGCCGACCTCGTCTCCGCTGTCGAGCGGGGCGAGTTGGAGGCGGGCCTCGTCGTTCCGGCGGGTTACGACCACGCTGTGCGCGCCACCGACGGCACGAAAGTGTCCTTTGTGGTCCGTCCAGGCCAGCAGGGGCAGCAAGTGGGCTCGATCGTCTCGGCAGTTGTCGGCGAGGAAGCCGGACTGCTGCGCGCCGCGAGGTTCGCCGAGCAGGAGGCGGGCGTCACCTTCGACGAGGGACGCGACCGGGCCACCGCGGCCGCCGAGCATGTCGCCCTCGTCACCGTCTCGGCCTCCACGGCGGGCGAGAGCGAGTCTGCCAAGCCAGCGGGCCGCTTCGACCAGGGCGCCAGCTCGCAACTGGTGCTCTTCCTGTTCCTCACCGCGCTCACCAGCTCAGCAGCCCTGATCGAAACGCGACGGCTCGGCATCTCCCGCCGCATGCTGTCCACCCCGACGCCAACTTGGCAGATCGTGTCCGGGGAAGGACTCGGCCGGTTCCTCATCGCGGCAGTGCAAGCGGTGTTCATCATGGTCGGCACCGCCGCGATCTTCGGGGTCTCCTGGGGAGACCCCCTGGGGGCCGCAGTCTTGACCGGGACATTCGCGCTGGTGGCCAGCGCCGCCGGGCTACTGGTGGGGACCATGGCCCGCACTGTCCAGCAGTCGACGGCGATCGGCATGCTCGCCGGCCTTGGCCTGGCGGCGCTCGGCGGCGCCATGATGCCGCTCGAATTCTTCTCCCCGACCATGCGAACTGTCGCGCACTTCACGCCCCATGCGTGGGCCGCCGACGGCTTCATCGAACTCGTTCGGCATGGCAGCGGCCTCACCGGCATCGCCGGCCCGCTCGCCGTTCTCGCCAGCGCCGCGGCGGCGCTGCTGGCTCTTGCCGCGTGGCAGTTCCGCCGCGTGATCACTCGCTGAGGGGAGATGCCATGCTGCAGTCCGTGGACGTGGGCGAGCGCCGGATCGGGTCGTACCGGGGCGTCGCTCCTGACGAGACGCTGGACCAGCTCGCAAACGCCGCACAGTCGTTGCGGGGCCTGCGCGTGCTTCACCTGAACGCCACCCCGTACGGCGGCGGCGTGTCCGAGCTACTCCGTTCCGCAGTACCCCTGCTCAACGACCTTGGTCTGGTCGTCGACTGGAAGGTCATGAGCGGAGACCAGCGCTTCTTCACCGTCACCAAGAAGATCCACAACGGACTGCAGGGCGCGCGCGCCAACCTCACCGCCGAAGAGCAAGCCGCGTACGAAGCCACCTCACGCCGGAACGCGAAGCTGCTGAGCGAGGAGTACGACGTCGTCATCGCGCACGACCCGCAGCCTGCGGGCATCCTCGCCGCGCACGGCCACGGGTCGACGCGGTGGATCTGGCGCTGCCACATCGACACCGCCCAGCCCGACCCGGACGTGTGGGACTTCCTCCGGCCGTTCCTCGCCGGCTATGACGCGGCGGTGTTCACGATGCCGGAGTTCGCGCCCCCTGATCTCCCCATCGAAACCGTCGTGACGATCCCGCCCGCGATCGACCCGCTGAGCCCGAAGAACCTGTCGCTCGCCCCCGGCACCGCCAGGCAGGTGCTCGACTGGATCGGCATCCGCCTCGACGTGCCGCTCATCACCCAGGTCTCCCGCTTCGACCCGTGGAAGGACCCGCTCGGCGTGATCGAGGCGTACCGGATGGCGCGTGAGCACGTGCCGCACCTCCAGCTCGCGCTCGCCGGCTCGATGGCGCTGGACGATCCCGAGGGCTGGCAGGTCTACGAGCGAATCCGGGCCGAGAGCGAATCCGACCCGCTCATCCACGTCTTCACCAACCTCACTGGCGTCGGCAACATCGAGGTCAACGCGCTGCAGATGTTGTCGGACGTGGTCGTGCAGAAGTCGGTGCGGGAAGGCTTCGGCCTGGTGGTGTCCGAGGCGTTGTGGAAGCGCACCCCAGTTGTCGCCGGGCGCACCGGCGGCATCCCGCTGCAGATGGCTGACGGCGTCGGCGGGTTCCTTGTGGACGATGTGCCAGGCTGTGCGGACGCCGTACGGCGCCTCCTCGAAGACCCGGAGCTGGCCGCGTCGCTCGCCGACAGTGGACACGAGCGGGTGCGGTCGAACTTCCTGCTGCCGCGGCTTCTCCTCAACGAGGTGTCGCTGCTGCGGCAGGTCCTCGGGGACGGGCGAGCCGCGCACGTGGCCGAACTTCCGGGCCACGATCCGGTCTGTGGCTCCGTCGTCGGCCAGCGGCCGGACGAACCAGCGGCCGACGTCGCCGGCCGGCGCTTCCAGTTCTGCTCCCTGACGTGCCGTACCAGGTTCCTGGAGAACCCTGGCCGCTGGCTACCGGAGCTGAGGCCGGCCGTGCCGTCCTGACAGCGGAGGCCCGGTTGCCGGGACCTTCTGCTCTACCGGAGTAACCCGGGCCGGGTGATCCTGGAATTAGCAGGAGGTGGGGCTACCATGTCGCCCACAACGACGTCGCTGAGGACGTTAGTACTGATAGTCGCAGGCGCGGTCATAGTATTGAGTTCCGCCGTCGTAGGATTTCTTTGGTTGAATCACGTACCGGATCTGACTCCGGTTCCTTTCGCGGACCAGTCAGTGATTACGGCTACCCGTACCGGCACGGCCACGATCTTCACATCGACCGGCCAGGCCGTCGCGCCTCATTGCCGCGTAACGGCCGAGGATGGCTCGGTGGTATTGTTGGGTAACCCGGAACGGTACCAGCAGTCTGGTGGCATGGAGTCCACCTACAGCTTCGCAACGACCGTCCGGTACGACCTACACCGTCATCTGCGGAGATCCTGGCGAGACCGGTCAGTTCGCCGTCGCGGAGGTCAGCAGGTTCCCAACGGGAATATTCCTGGCCGTGGGTTCGCTCGGACTCATCCTGTGTGCTGGGGGCGGCGTACTAACCTGGCGTCAACGCCACCCGGCCGCCGTTTATCCTGTGCGATAGGTCGAGCGGTCAGTCGAGAATCCGGCCGAGAAAGGCACGCCACGCACCAAAGGTCCTGACACTGCGGTTGCGCGGATCGTCAGCGTGGTCGCCGGTCCGCCCAGGGCGTTCTGTGGTCGGATTGTGCAGTCTGACTCGACGATGCCACCAAAACGTGAGGCAGTCCGGCCGTTCAGGGACTTTCGGCCCTAGTGCGGCCGGCTGGCACGAGGGAGTATCAAGTCGGCCTACGAGGTGAGCGAGGAGCCCACAGACTGAAGAGCCTGCGAGCTGAGAGGCCGACGGCCGTAAGACCGCCGGGCGACCTCCATCACCTGACCGGGTAATGCCGGTGCAGGGAACTCGCCTCGTAGGTCTTTGACGTGTTCGGTGCAGGCACAGCCATGAGCGACTCGCCCGCGTTACCGGCGCTTTCCTGGACGATCAGCGCATGACGACCCCTCCGAGCTGTCCCGGCTGAGGTGCCGCCGCACTACCCGCACGTGTCGAGCGCCGGTTCCGGCTGCACGGACCGGGCGTGCTCGTCGCGGATCCGCCCGATCGTCCCCGGCGCCTGCGGCGGAGTTGGGTGCGGCGATCCGGGCGGCCCACCCCGGACACGCTTCGCCGGCGCTTTCTTGGTGGGCCGCCGCGGTTGACGCCTGCACGCTACTCGCGCACCCGACCACACTCGGAACGACGCGCGGCGGTTCGCCGCTCGTCGCGCGGGACCCGGCGACCGGCCGCGGGTCCGCGGTCGGCCGCTACGAGCCGCTGTCGGAGGGCGTCGCGGAGATCGCCGTACGGTCGATCCGGCGTTGGCGGACGGTCGGGCTGGCGACGATTCCCGTCGAGTTGCTGGCCGAGGCCGCCCTCGCCCGGGGTATCCACGAGTTCGAGCGTCTGCTTACTCGGCCGAGAACCGCCCGGTGGCCGCGCTGCCCGCCCACACGGGCCGCAGCCGACAGCCGATCAAGCAGGGCATCGCCGAGCGCGCGGTCATGTTGGACAGGCGACGAAGTGTGCCGGCCGAGGCGCCACCCCGGCGGGCCCGCCCGGGGACCGGCCGAGACGCCCGGTGACACGCTCCTGCCGAGACTCATCGGGCGATCAGTTGGCGGCGCAGACGCTCGGTGAGCCGGTCGAGTTGCCCGCCCGTGTGCACGGTCCCCCCACGGGATCGGTTGCCGGAGCCGGCGAGCCTGGTCGGGCAGCCAGGTAACCGTCCTCGCTCGCTCCAGGTCAGTAACGAAGGTCCTTTCCAATGCTGACAGCCGGCCCTTCCGGCGGGGCGTCCGCAGTGATGGGCTGGAGGAGTAGGTGACAGGAGCAGACGAGGAGGAGGGCACATGGCTGAGATCGAGAAGCGCAGCCGGGCGATGTTCCCGGACCTGTTCGACTGGCTTGAGGACTTCCCCCGCCCGACGTTCCGGCCTTTCGGCGAGGTCCAGCCGATCCGGGTGGAGGACTTCGAGGAAGGGGGCCGGTATGTGATGCGGGCTGAGCTGCCCGGCATCGACCCGGACAAGGATGTGGAGGTGACCGTCGAGGAGGGCATGCTCACCCTCCGCGCCGAGCGGCGCGAGGAGACCAAGGATAAGCACCGCTCGGAGTTCCGTTACGGCATGTTCACCCGGACGGTGCGGCTGCCGAAGAATGCCGATACCGATGACGTCAAAGCCACCTACAACAACGGAGTGCTGTCCATTAGCGTCGGCATGAAGGAACAGAAGGAGGAATCCAAGCGAATCGCCATCACGAAGGGCTGACGATCCGCATATCTAGCCGCTGACGTTGAGGCACTCACCACCGCCGACGACCACCGGACTGCGATAACGCAGACACCAGCGCTCGTCGGCGGTCCTTTCTTACGGCTCAATGGCGTCGGCCGAACACCAGGTAGGTGATCGGTCCGATCGGCGGTGGACAGGCGTGCGCAGCGCCAACTGGTGTGGCCGGGACCGCCGCGCGCCGCCGCCGCGCTTGCGCTCGTGGTCGACGATCCGGACGCGCCGAGGGCGCGCACTTACGACGAGCATGCCACCGCCCGAGGCCGCCTGACCTGCAAGGCGACGCACCGCTGACCTACCCGGGGCCAGGTCTGTACTGGTTGTGAGCGCGGCACGTGGATCGACAGACATCGGCGCCACCGCTGGTCCGAAGCGCCGTCGATGTGGATCCCCGAGTTGCGGATCCGCATCGTTGGGCTGGATTTACCTGAACATCAGCGCGCCGGAGCCGCCTTGGTGGAGCAGAATCCTCATATGCGCTCTGGGTGGCACGCCGGGCCGACGTCCGGTGGCGGCGCCAAGTCGCTCTCTGACCCGTCCAAGAGGGAGGGCGTACCTCGGCGGTGGAGGGAGCCGAGTTCCGGGGCCTGGCCGTGCCCCGGCGTTGAACGTGTTGGATCCCGGGGGCGATTCGTCCCCGACCCCCTGCTCCTGTATGGAGGCTGTCAATGAAGACGTACTTCTCCGGTCGCCGCGCAGCCACACTGGCCATTATCGCCGCATTGGCGATCACGCTCGCCGGATGCGGCGATGATGATACGGACACCGCCACGAGCGAACCTGGCACCGAAGTCAAGGTCGACCAGGCGCTCGCCGACAAGGTGCCAGCGGCGATCAAGAGCGCCGGCACCATCAAGATCGGCACCGACCCGACCTACGCGCCGAATGAGTTCCTCGACAAGGACGGCAAGACTGTCATCGGCTCCGAAGTCGACCTGTTCAACATGGTCGCGGCGAAGCTTGGCCTGAAGACCGAGTACATTTCAGGCAAGTTTCCCGACATCATCCCCGGTGTCCAGTCCGGTAAGTACGATATTGGTGTTTCCTCGTTCACGATCAACGATGATCGCAAGAAGGTCGTGAACATGATCAGCTACTTCTCGGCCGGCACCCAGTGGGCGACCAAGAAGGACAACCCGGGCGAGGTCGACCCCAACAACGCGTGCGGCAAGAAGGTCGCCGTCCAGACCGGCACCGTCCAGGAGACCGACGATCTCCCCGTCAAGCAGAAGGCCTGTACGGACGCCGGCAAGCCGCAGATCCAGATCGACCCTTACCAGTCCCAGGCCGACGCGACCAGCGCCGTCGTCACCGGCAAGGACGACGCGATGCTCGCCGACTCACCGATCGCCGCCTACGCGGTGAAGCAGACCAACGGCCAGCTCGAGGCGCTCGGCGATATCTACGACTCCGCGCCGTACGGCTTCGTCGTCAAGAAGGAGGAGGCGGAGTTCGCCCAGGCGATCGCGGACGCCGTGAAGGCGCTCATCACCGATGGCGCGTACAAGAAGGCCCTGGAAACGTGGGGCGTCGAGGGCGGCGCCATCGACAACCCCGCAGTGAACCCCTGATCCTGTCCCGGCTCTGGGACACGGCGAACTCGAGGGCGTTATGACGCAAACCACGACGGAGGAGCAGGCGCAGCCTCAGACAATCAAGGCCGTACCCGTACGGCACCCCGGCCGCTGGATCGCGATCGCCGTTATCGCGCTCATCAGCGCGATGTTCATCCATATGCTGGTGACGAACGACGCGTTCCAGTGGCGATTCATGCTCGACAACGCGCTCACGGATGCGGTGATCGAGGGTGCACGGACGACGCTGATCGTGACGATTGTCGCGATGGTGCTCGGCGTGGCACTCGGCATCGTGATCGCGGTCGCGCGACTCTCCCCGAACCCGATCGTGTCCAGCGCCGCCTGGCTCTACACCTGGTTCTTCCGGGCCGTGCCGCGGCTGGTGCTGATGATCCTGTTCGGGAACTTCGGCATCCTCTACTCGAGGTACGAGGTGGGGATCCCGTTCGACCGTCAGATCGGCGACCTGCTCGGCATCACGTTCGATGGCCGGTTCGCCGGCCTCTCCGCCCGCGATCTGGTCACCGGTGTAGTGGCTGGCACGGCTGGGTTGGCGCTGTCCGAGGCTGCGTACATGGCGGAGATCGTGCGCGCGGGCATCCAGTCCGTCGACCCCGGACAGGCGGAGGCGGCGCAAGCGCTCGGGATGAGCCGCCTCCAGGTGCTCCGCCGGATCGTGCTGCCGCAGGCGATGCGAGTGATCGTGCCACCGACCGGCAACGAGACGATCGCGATGCTCAAGGACACCTCACTGCTGGCGTTCGTCCCCGCCTCAGACCTGTTCTTCCAACTCCAGGCTGTCGGCAACCGGACGTTCCAGATCTTCCCGATGCTCGTCGCCGCGTGCCTGTGGTACCTGGCGATGACCAGCCTGCTGATGGTCGGGCAGTACTACCTAGAGCGATACTTTGGCCGAGGGTTCAGCGGGCGAGTTCGCCGTGTCAAGGGTGCGCCCGCGGTGGCAGGAGGCAGCCATGGTGTCTGAACCGGTCAAGTCGGGCGAGGCTCCTGCAGCGCCGGGGCCAACCCCGATGGTCAAGTCCGAGGACGTGCACAAGAGGTTCGGACACCTTGAGGTACTCAAGGGCATCGATCTGGAGGTGGCGCCGCGCGAGGTCATGTGCGTCATCGGGCCCTCCGGATCGGGCAAGTCCACCTTCCTGCGGTGCATCAACCACCTGGAGAAGATTGACGCCGGCCGGCTCTGGGTCGACGGCCAGCTGGTCGGCTACCGGCAGCGCGGCGCCAAGCTGTACGAGTTGCGTGAGTCCGAGGTGGCCGCGCAACGTCGCGACATCGGCATGGTGTTCCAGCGGTTCAACCTGTTCCCGCACATGACTGTGCTGGAAAACGTCATGGAGGCGCCCTGCCGGGTCAAGCGCGAGCGGAAGGCGGTGGTTCGCGAGCGAGCCGGCGAGATACTCGACCGGGTGGGGCTAGGCGCCAAGACGCACACCTACCCGGCGCAGCTCTCTGGTGGTCAGCAGCAGCGGGTCGCGATCGCCCGCGCGCTGGCGATGCAGCCCAAGCTGATGCTCTTCGACGAGCCGACCTCCGCGCTCGACCCGGAGCTGGTCGGCGAGGTGCTTGACGTCATGAAGCGGCTCGCGCTGGACGGCATGACGATGGTGGTCGTCACCCACGAGATGGGGTTCGCCCGCGAGGTCGGCGACACGCTGGTGTTCATGGACGAAGGCGTCGTGGTCGAGGCAGGCCACCCGCGTGAGGTACTCGCCAACCCCCAGCAGCCGCGCACCAAGACGTTCCTGTCGAAGGTGCTGTAGCAGCAGGCAGTGCCTCAGCTGTAGCCGATGTCCTGGTCGCCGTTCCTCGCACGGGCCACGAGTAATGCTCCGGACGCGTGCTGCAGTACATGCTGACTCACCGGACCGAGCAGGCCCGTGGCGCGGCTGTGCCCTCGGGTACCGACCACGGTCAGCCGCGCCTCCCGGCTTGCCGCGACCAGCACGTCGCCGGCGTCGCCCGCTACAAGCAGTAGTTCGACCGGCACGTCCGGGTACTTCTCCTGCCACGGCTGGAGCACGTCGGCGAGGTCGCGCCGCTCGGTGGCCTCGAGTTCGGCCATGTCGGTGACCAGCGGCCGCACGTCACCGTGCCGCGGGTGCCCCGGCGGCGACCAGGCCCGAACCGCCAGCACGCTGCTGGACCGTGCCGCAGCCTCGTCGAAGGCCGCGTGGAGCGCTACGTCGGCCGCGGTCGAGGAATCGACCCCGACCAGCACCGGGCCGGCGAGAACGGCGGGTTCACCGTGGACGACTGCGACACTGCATCTGGCCCAAGTAGCGACTGCCTGTCCCACCGAGCCCACCAGCACGTTCATGAGGCGGCCGTGGCTGCGCCCGCCGACCACGACCAACGCTGCGCGTCGCGAAGCGTTGAGCAGCATCTGGGCGGCATCGCCGGGCCGGGCGGTCGCGGTCACCGCGAGGCCCGGAAAGGCCCCGCTGACTTCCGCTGCCGACTCATCGACAAGCGCGTTGGCGCGGTCGACATAGTCGCTGAGTCCGGGCGGCCACAGAAGGTCCGCCGCGCCGGGCCACTCGAAGGCGTGCACCACGTGCAGGGAACGGTGCAGGCGGGCGGCCTCGGCTGCGGCCCAACGCAGGGCGGTGTGGCTCGACGCCGATCCATCCACGCCGACCACGACGGGAGCCTCGCCTGTCCGAGCAACCTCAGCCGCCATGACCGGCCTCGCTGCGTCCTTCCGCATCGGCGGTGCGCTGATGCGGCGACGGGTGCGACACCGCACGCAGCAACCCTGCCGCGGTGACGACGCCGACGACCGTGCCGTGGTCAGTGGCGAGCGCGGCCTTGTTCGGTGACCGGAGGAGTTGCTCCGCGACCACGGGAAGGGGGGCGTCGAGGGAGATCCGGACGCACCGCGACGGCATGCATGAGCCCACGGTCACGCCGGCCTCACCGAGGAGGATGCGTGTGGCCGCCCGGTGCAGCGCACCCTCGTCGACCAGCCCGATGGGCACCTCGCCGCGTGACACCAGCGCGACGTCGTAGCGGCCGTTGCTCACGACGGCGTAGGCGGCGAGCGCGCTGTCGGCGACGTCGAAGACGGGAACGTCGGCGCGCACCATGTCACGTGCCGTGGGTTCACCGAGCAGGAAATCGGGCGGAGCGGTGGTGGTCATGGGCGTCGCCTCCCCTCATTGTCGGTGCGGTCGTCGTACCTTGAGCGTGTGCCGGCGGTCGCGGTCGGTGCAGGGTCGGAGGTCCCGGTGGTTGCGGTCGACCGTCCCTACCTGGACCGCCTGTCCTGGCCGATGCTCGATGGGGTCGTCGAATGGAGGAGCGCGATGAGCCGTAGCCGGCTCTACCGGGACGGCGTCCTGGAGGCAGAAGATCTCGCCCTCGACGACGTCGGCCCGCACACGGGCGAGTCCGGCGTGGTCGTCTGGCTGGACCTCTGCGCGCCCGCTCCCGAGGAGTTGGCGGTGGTCGGGGAGAAGCTCGGCCTGCACGAACTCGCGGTCGAGGGGGCGGCGTCGGAACACCAGCGGCCCAAGCTCGACCGGTACGAGGGTCACCTGTTCCTCAACGCCTACGCGGTGCGCCTCGACCCGGACGACGGGCGGCTGGAGACGTCGGAGATCGCGGTGTTCGTCGCCGGCAATGTGGTCGTCACCGTGCGGAAGAACGAGCAGTTCGACATCGACGCGGTGCTCGAACGCTGGGACGCGTCGCCGGATCTCGCGCGGTACGGCGTCGGGTTCCTCCTGCACGGGCTGCTGGACCACGTGGTGGACGGGCACTTCGCCGCCGTCCAGGCGCTCGACGACGCGCTCGAGTCGCTGGAGGACACCCTCTTCAGCGACAAGCCGGGCCCGGACACGATCCAGCGGCGCTCGTTCGCGCTGCGCAAGAGCCTGGTGCTGCTGCGGCGTGTCGTGCTGCCGATGCGCGAGGTCGTCAACGCGCTGATGCGGCGGGACCTCGGCGTGGTGGAGCCGCCGATGATCCCGTACTACCAGGACGTCTATGACCACGTGCTGCGCGTGACCGAGTGGACCGAGTCGCTGCGCGACCTGGTGACGACGATCCTGGAGACCCGCCTGACGATCCAGGGCAACCGCCTGAACGGGATCATGAAGAAGGTCACCAGCTGGGCGGCGATCATCGCGGTGCCGACCGCGATCACCGGCTTCTACGGCCAGAACGTGCCGTACCCGGGGTATCGGGGCACCGTCCGGCTTCTACACCTCGACGGCCATCACCGTGCTGCTGTCGGTGGGCCTCTACACGTTCTTCCGCCGCCACGACTGGATCTGACCGAGGGTCCCGGCGGCAGGGGCCAAGTGGCCCTGCCCGCTGACCCGCTCGGGGCTCGACGCTGATAGGAGCCCAGAGGGAGGAGCACGCCATGAAGGCGTTGGTGTATCACGGTCCTGGCCAGAAGTCATGGGAGGACGTTCCCGACCCCGGCCTCCGGGACGCGCGGGACGCCATCGTGCAGGTCGACGCGGTCACGATCTGCGGCACCGACCTGCACATCCTCAAGGGCGACGTGCCCACGGTCGAACCAGGGCGGGTCCTCGGCCACGAGGCGGTGGGGCGCATCGTCGAGACCGGCACGGGCGTCGAGGGCTTCACCCCCGGCGACCGGGTGCTGATCTCGTGCATCTCCGGCTGCGGCCGGTGCCACTACTGCCGGCAGGGCGCGTACGGCCAGTGCCTGCACGGCGGCGGATGGGTGCTGGGCCACCGCATCGACGGCGTGCAGGCCGAGTACGTGCGGGTGCCGTTCGCGGACATCTCGCTGCACCGCCTGCCCGAGTCGATACCGGACCAGACCGCCGTGCTCCTCGCGGACATCCTGCCCACGTCCTACGAGGTGGGTGTCCTCAACGGGCGGGTCCGGCCGGGCGACACGGTCGTCATCGTCGGTGCCGGCCCGATCGGCCTGGCCGCCGTGCTCACGTCGAAGCTGTACGCACCGGCGCGGATCATCGTCATCGACCCGGCCGCGCCTCGCCGCGAGGCCGCCAAGCAACTCGGCGCCGACGTCACGCTGAGCCCTGACGAGCAGCCGGAACAGTTCGTCCTGGAAACCACCGACGGACTCGGCGCCGACGTCGTGATGGAGGCCGTCGGGGTGCCGCAGACGTTCGAGCAGTGCACCCGGATGGTCCGCCCTGGCGGCCACCTCGCCAACATCGGCGTGCACGGCGCCCCGGCGACGCTGCACCTGGAGGACCTCTGGATCCGGAACCTGACCATCACGACCGGCCTGGTCGACACGTTCTCCACCCCGACGCTGCTGACCATGCTCGCGAACCGCCAGCTCGACCCGGCCGCGATCGTCACGCACCACTTCGCGCTCGACGACATGATGTCGGCGTACGACGTGTTCGCCCGGCCCGCCGAGACGGGAGCGCTCAAGGTGCTCCTCACGCGGTCATGACATCGGCGACCACACCGGTGCGGGCTCCGCTGCGCGACGGCCGGGTCATCACGATCCGGCCCGTCGAGCGGGGCGACGAGGATGCGCTGCGGACGCTGCACGCGAGCCTGAGCGACAGTAGCCGCTACCTGCGGTTCTTCACCTTCGGCATGACCTCGGTGGAGACATTCGTCCACCGGCTCGTCGCTTCGGTCGGGCAGCCCGGACAGGGCGCGCTGGTGGCCGAGCTGGACGGTGAGCCAGTGGCGGTCGCCAGCTACGCGGCGCTCGCCGACCCGAACGTGGCCGACGTGGCGTTCGCCGTGGCCGATGCGATGCAGTCCCACGGCGTCGGCACGCTCCTGTTCGAACACCTCGTCTCCCTCGCCCGCTCTCGGGGCGTGCGCTGGTTCACCGCGACTGTGCTGCCCGCCAACGCCCGGATGTTGCGGCTCTTCAGCGACACCGGGCTGCCGGTGCGCACGCGGCACGTGGACGGCGAGGTGTACGCGGACATCCGCCTCGACGTGGACGACGCGTACCTTGACGCGATCGCCGAGCGGGAGATCGTCGCGGACGTCGCCAGCCTGCGGCGGCTGCTGCGGCCCGCCTCCGTCGCCGTGGTCGGCGCCAGCCGCCGCCCGGACGCTGTCGGCCACGCTGTGCTGCGCAATCTCCGCGAAGGCGGCTTCGACGGCGCGGTGTATCCGGTCAACCCGCACGCCGACGCCGTGCTGGGGCTCACCACGTACCGGTCGGTGGCCGACCTGCCGGAAGTGCCGGACCTCGCCGTGGTGTGCGTGCCGGCGCGGCGCGTGCCCGACGTCGCCGAGCAGTGCGGTCAACTGGGCGTCAAGGCCATCGCCGTGCTGTCCGCCGGCATAACCGGCGAGCCCGGACTCGAACAGAAACTACGCCAAGCGGTACGCCGGCACGGTATGCGGATGGTCGGCCCGAACTGCCTCGGCATCGCCGCACGCTCTGGCGACTACACGCTGGACGCGACCTTCGCCCGCGCGCTCCCGCCGCCAGGTCCAGTCGGGATCGTCACCCAGTCCGGGGGAGTGGGGATCGCGCTGGTGGAGCAGTTCGCCCGCATCGGCCTCGGCGTGTCGACAGTGGTCTCCACCGGCGACAAGTACGACGTCAGCAGCAACGATCTGCTGATGTGGTGGGAGAGGGACGAGCAGACCCGGCTCGCCGTCCTCTACCTGGAGTCCTTCGGCAACCCGCGCAAGTTCGCGCCGGATCGCCCGGCGGCTCGGCCGCACGAAGCCCGTGCTCGCCGTCCGGTCCGGCGACTCCGACGTCGCGCAGCGCGCTGCCGCCTCGCACACGGCCGCCTCGGCGACGCCGGCCGTCACGCGGGACGCGCTGTTCCGGCAGGCCGGGGTCATCACTGTGGACGGTCTCACCGACATGATCGCCACCGCCGCGGTGCTGGCCTGCCAGCCCCTGCCTGGTGGCGCGCGGGTGGTCGTGATCAGCAACGCGGGCGGCGCCGGCGTGCTGGCGGCGGACGCCTGCGCGGCCGCCGGCCTGGAGTTGCCCAGCCTCGCGCCGGCCACGCGTGAGGCGCTGGCTCGGCTGGTACCACCGACCGCCAGCCTCGCGAACCCGGTCGACACCACCGCCGGTGTGCCGGCGGAAACGTTCACCGCCTGCCTGCGCGCGGTGCTCGCCGACCCCGGTGTGGACGGTGTCGTCGCGATCTCAGCGCCCACCGCGCTGGCCGACCTGGGGCCAGCCATCGTCGAAGCCGTGGCCACGGCGACGAAGCCTGTCGTGGCCGTCCGGCTGGACCAGGGCGACACTGTCGAACTCGTACCTCTGCCCGACGGTTCCCGCATGCCGGCGTTCGCCGACCCTGCGGTGGCCGTGGCCGCATACGCGCGCGCCGTCCAGTACGCCGCCTGGCGGGAGGCACCACGTGGCCACGTCCCGGAGCTGTCCGGAGTGGATATCGATGCTGGCCGGGACATCGTGAAGGCGGCGCTGACCCGCGAGCCCGCCGGCGGCTGGCTCGGCCCGGACGAGACCGCCGCGCTGCTGGGCTCCTTCGGCATTCCCGTGGTGGAGTCGGTGCAGGTGGAAGGGCCGGAGGCTGCGGTAGCGGCTGCGGAACGCCTAGGTACGCCGGTCGCGCTCAAGGCAGTCGTGCCCGGGCTGCTGCACAAGTCCGACCGAGGCGGTGTCCTGCTCGACCTCGCCGACTCCAAGGCGGTGGGCGCCGCCTACGGGACCCTCAGCGAGCGGTTCGGCGCCGAGCTGCGCGGAGCCGTTGTGCAGCCGATGGCGGTCCCGGGCGTGGAGACACTGGTCGGCGTGGTGAGCGACGCCGTGTTCGGGCCGCTGGTGGTATTCGGGGCAGGTGGTGTGGTCACCGACCTCCTCGGCGACCGCGCCACCCGGCTGGCGCCGCTCACCGACCTGGACGCTGCCGCCATGGTGCGCGGACTCCGATCGTCACCCTTGCTGTTCGGCTACCGGGGCGCCGCGCCGAGCGACCATGCAGCCGTCGAGGACGTGCTGCTGCGGGTCGGCGCGCTGGCCGAGACGCTGCCCGAGGTGGCGGAGCTTGAGCTCAACCCGCTCGTGGTGTACCCGTCCGGATGCGTGGCCGTCGACGCTCGGGCCCGGATCGTGCCGCGCGTACCTGTCGATCCGTACCTGCGCCAGCTTCGCTGAGTCGGGTCAGTCGCCGAGAGGGATCTCCCAGCGCAGCGTCGTCCCGCCGCCGGCCTCCGTGTTGGCGGCAAGGGTGCCGCCCCAGTGGCCGGCGCGGTCGGCCAGGTTGGTCAGGCCGCGTCCCCGCTTGGGGCTGGCCGGGATGCCTGATCCGTTGTCGCTGACGGTCAGCAGCAGCCGGTCGTGCTCCAGGTCGACCTTCAGCACCACGTCGACGGCGTTCGCGTTTGCGTGCCGCGCCACATTGGACAGTGCTTCCCGCAGGGTGGCCATGATGTCCGGGCGGATCGCGTCGGGGACGGCGGTGTCGACGGGTCCGTCCAGTGTCACCTTCGGTTCGAAACCGAGACTCGCGGCCGCCTCGGCGGCGACCTGCGCGACCTGGTCGCGGAACCTGCCGGAGTCATCCGGCGATTCCTGAAGGGAGAAGATGCTGCGGCGGATCTCCCGGATCGTCTCGTCGAGATCGTCGACGAATCCGGCGACGCGCTTTCCGACCTCCGGTTTGACGATCATGCGGCTCAGTCCTTGCAGCCCGAGCCCGACCGCGAACAGTCGCTGGATGACGAGGTCGTGCAGGTCGCGGGCGATGCGGTCGCGATCCTCGAAGACGGCGAGCCGCTGCCGATCCTCCTGGGCCCTGGCGAACTCCAGCGCCAGCGCGGCATGCCCGGCGAACGTGGTCACCATCCGCACGTCTGCCTCGGTGAACACGTGCCCGCCCTGCCGGTTCGCGACAACGAGAACGCCGAGCGTCGTTGGCCCGGCCGCGAGAGGCACCAGCGCGAGAGGGCCGATCAGCTTCATCTCCGGCAGGTCGGCGAGATCCCCCAAGTCCTGGATCGCCGCCGAGGCGTCGTCCATCACCTGCGCATTGCCGCTGGCGAAGACCTCACGCCGCAGCACCGGGTTCTCGCCGCGCAGCTCCGTCAAGGCGGCCGCGCCGAACCCGTCCGCGACCCGGAACACCGGAACGCCGATCTCCTCGTCGGTCAGCGCGAGCGCGCAGAGGTCGGCGCCGGCCACGGACCGGGCCTGCTCGGCCACTAGCCGCAGCGCCTCGTCCATGCCCGCGCCCTGCAACAGGCGCGATGTCAGCGCGGTGGACGCCTGCAGCCACCGCTCGCGGCGGCGCGTCTCCTCGAACAGCCGGGCGTTCTCGATCGCGATGCCGGCCGCTGCCGCCAGCGCGATCACGACGGCCTCGTCCTCGTCGGTGAAGTCGCCGCCGCCGATCTTCTCGGTCAGGTACAGGTTGCCGAACACCTCGCCGCGGACCCGCACGGGTACTCCGAGGAACGTCCCCATGGGCGGATGGTTGGCGGGGAAGCCAGAGGACTGCGCGTGTTCGCTGAGCTCGTGCAGGCGCAGCGGGCGGGCGTCGTCGATGAGCAGCCCGAGGATCCCCTTGCCGGTGGGCAGATCACCGATCCTCTGCCGCAGTTCGTCGCTGATGCCGACGTGGATGAACTCGACCAGCCTGCGGTCGTGGCCGATCACACCCAGCGCCCCATACTCGGCGCCGACCAGGTCCAGCGCGGACTGCACGATGCGGCGCAGCACGTCCGGCAGGCTCAGGTCGCTCGCGACCGTGACCACGGCGCCCAGCAGCCGGTGCACGCGGTTCTCCGCGTCGATGACCTCCTGCGCGCGATCGACCAGCTCGCGCAGTAGCGTCTCCAGCTTCAGGCTGCGCAGCTCAGGCAGCATCTGGGAGCTGTGTGGCGTCGCGGGGCCGCCCACCTCCGAATTCTCGCCGTCGCCCCGTGGCATCCACTTCCCCCTGCTCGACGCCGCCTTACCTGGAGATTACTCGCTGGCGGCCTGCGGCAGGAGGTTGTCGCGATGGATCGGGTTGCCCGCCAGGAGTCTCCGGCCCGTGACCAGGCCGAGCGGAATCCGGAGAAAGTCGTCCCGTTGCCCACGCCGCGTCCACGGGCGCAGCGGCAGGGCGCTGAGGATCTTCTTCTCCGCGGAATCGTGAACCGCGTGCGCGTGGCCGATCACGGTAACGTTCCACCCGCTGTGGGTGTCGGCGTCGATCTCGTCGGCCTCGAACGCGACGACGGTGTCGCGGGTCGCCCCGAACAGCTCCGAGCCCGGCGCCGTGCGGATGACGATCGCCTCACCGTCCACGACGAAGCTCACTGGCTGCACGGCAGGCAGCGCACGGTGCGTGAACACGATCCGGCCGACCGGCACGGACGCCAGCAGCCGCAGACACTCATCCCGATCGAGGATCTCCAACATAACGCGCTCCACTGTGCTCCGTTCCACTGCGGGGTTCCAGCGTCGCGCCCCCGCCTGGTACCGCCCAGAGCACAAGGTCCCCACTCTGCCCGGGACCCCGGCCCGGGACCTCTGGCCGCGAAGCACGGGCCGGGAGGCCCTGCCGGTCCGGGTCGCGCCGCGATGGAGTGGAGCCAGCAGCCAGATGGAGGACGCGACATGTACACCGCCGACGTGTTGACCCCGGAGGAGGTCGCCGTGCTCGTGCGCGCGGCGACGGCGGCCCCGTCCGTGCACAACAGCCAGCCGTGGCTGTTCCACGACATCCCGGACGGGATCGAGTTGCATCTCGACCCGCACCGGGCGTTGCCCTCGGTGGACCCGTCGGGCCGCGAGCAGGTCATTTCCTGCGGCGCCGCGCTGTTCAACCTCCGGCTGGCGATGGCGCACCTGACGTATGAGCCGATCGTCGAGCTGCGCGGTGGCTCGCATCATCTGGCGACCGTGCGCCGTGGTCCCCACCGTGAGCCGACGTCGCTGGAGACCCGCCTCTACGCCGCGGTCTACCAGCGGCGCAGCTATCGCCGGCCCTTCGCCGCGGAACCGGTGACCAGGGCACAGCTCGACGAGCTGATCGAAGCCGCCGCGTCGGAAGGCGCCTGGATAGCGGAGGCTACCTCGCCGTCCGAGCGCACCGCACTCGTCGACCTCGCTGCCGCTGCCGCGCACTGGCTCCTCACCGATCCCGCCTACCGCGGCGAGCTGGCCCGGTGGACCCGGCACGACACGTCCCGGCGTGACGGTGTGCTGCTCGACGCGCTCGGCGACGAGCAGTACCCGGTGAGCGGGCTGCCATGGGCGCTCCTGGCCGATCCCGAGATCGCGGCGCGGGAACTGGAACGCCACCCGATGCTCGTCATCGGCACCGACGGCGACACCCGCACCGACTGGCTGTGCGCCGGCCAGGCCCTGCAACGCGTACTGCTGACCGCCACGTCACGTGGCCTGGTCGCGTCCCTGTTCACACAGGTTCTTGAGGTAGGCGCCAGCCGCGCCGCACTGTGCCACGCGATGCGCCTGCCCGGACGCCCACAGCTCGTGCTGCGCATAGGCCATCCCCTCACCGGAGTGCCGCAGGCACCGCGGCGAGACCTGGATTCCGTTTTCATGCCCGACGCCGACTGACCCTGGAGCCGACCATGCGCATCATGCTGACCGAAGCGACGTTCGAGGAATCTGTACCCGTGCAAGCCGAGCTGGAAGCGGCCGGGTTCGAGGTCTATCCCTGCCATGTCCGATCCGGGGCATGCCAGGCGTTCACCGGCTCCTGCCCGCTCGACCTCATGGACGTCGACGTGGCGGTCGTGGTCCGCTCCGGCAGCAGGAACGAGCTGACGACGCGCGAGTACGGCGCGATCTGCTCCTACCGCGCCGGTGTGCCGGTGGTCGTCACCTCCGCCGACGAGCTTCCGCTGCCCGTCGTCCCAGCGGCGCTCACCGGGGTCGCCGCGATGGCGGCGCCGCACGGGCAGTTGGTCGACGCGTGCCGGCGGGTCACCGACATCACCGCTGACCTGCCGTGACGGCCGTCGAGCACCTACAAGGGTCGGTGCGCGAGCGCCAGCTAGCGGCCGTCGACGCATACTGGCGCGCGGCGAACTACCTGTCTGTGGGGCAGATCTACCTGGTGGAAAACCCGCTGCTGCGCGGGCCGTTGCGCGCCGAGCACATCAAGCCCCGGCTGCTCGGCCATTGGGGCACGACGCCCGGGTTGAACTTCGTGCTCGCCCACCTCAACCGGGCGATCATCGAGCGTGACCTTGACATGCTTTACGTCCTCGGTCCCGGTCATGGCGGCCCGGCCGCGCTGGCCACCGCCTGGCTGGACGGCACATACAGCGAGACCTACCCGGCGGTCTCCCGCGACGCGGCCGGGATGCGCCGCCTATTCCGGCAGTTCTCGTTCCCCGGCGGCGTCCCCAGCCACGTCGCTCCCGAGACGCCCGGCTCGATCCATGAGGGCGGCGAACTCGGCTACTCACTCGCGCACGCGTATGGGGCGGCGTTCGACAACCCGGACCTCGTGGTGGCGTGCGTCGTCGGCGACGGCGAGGCCGAGACCGGGCCGCTCGCCGCTAGCTGGCAGTCCACCGCGTTCCTCGACCCGGCCCGCGACGGGGCCGTGCTGCCGATCCTGCACCTCAACGGGTACAAGATCGCCAATCCGACCGTCCTTGCCCGGATCCCCGAGGAAGACTTGCTGTCGCTGCTGCGCGGCCACGGCCACGAACCGTACGTGGTGGCCGGTGACGACCCGGCCGAGCTGCACCGCACCATGGCGGAGACCGTGGATCGTGCGCTGGACGAGATCGCGGCGGTGCAGCACACGGCCCGCACGACCGGCAGCACTGGCCGGGTGCGGTGGCCGATGATCGTGCTGCGCACCCCGAAGGGCTGGACCGGACCACGCCAGGTCGACGGCGTGCCGGTGGAGGGCACGTGGAGAGCACACCAGGTGCCGCTCAGCGACGTCCGCGCCGACCCTGACCGCATGGCCCTGCTGGAGACCTGGCTGCGCAGCTACCGGCCCGAGGAGCTGTTCGACGCCGATGGCCGTCCCCGTGCCCTGATCGATCCGGTGATTCCGCGCGGCCCGCGCCGCATGAGCGCCAACCCGCGGGCCAACGGCGGCACGCTCCTGCGCGACCTCGTCCTACCGGACTTCCGCGAGTACGCGGTCGACGTACCCGAGCCAGGCGCTACGACGGCAGAGGCAACGCGGGTGCTAGGAACGTTCCTGCGCGACGTGATCCGGGCCAACCCGCACACGTTCCGGCTCTTCGGACCGGATGAGACGGCCTCCAACCGGCTCTCCGCCGTGTTCGAGGCCACGGACCGCGCGTGGAACATCGACCAGCAGAGCACCGACGACCACCTCCGTCCGGGCGGACGGGTGATGGAGGTGCTGTCTGAGCACCTGTGCCAGGGCTGGCTGGAGGGCTACCTGCTCACCGGCCGGCACGGGCTGTTCAACTGCTACGAGGCGTTCATCCACATCGTCGACGCGATGTTCAACCAGCACGCCAAGTGGCTCAAGACGAGCCGCCAGATTCCCTGGCGGCGGCCTATCGCGTCGCTGAACTACCTGCTCACCAGCCATGTCTGGCGGCAGGACCACAACGGCTTCAGCCACCAGGACCCCGGCTTCATCGATCATGTGGTCAACAAGAAGGCCGAGATCGTACGGGTGTACCTCCCGCCGGACGCGAACACACTGTTGTCGGTGGCCGACCACTGCCTCCGCTCCCGCGACTACGTCAACGTGATCGTGGCCGGGAAGCAGCCCGCCGCGAACTGGCTGACGATCGACGAGGCCATCCTGCACTGCACCCGTGGCATCGGAATCTGGGAGTGGGCAAGCACCGGTGCCGGCCACACCCCGGATGTAGTCCTGGCCTGCGCGGGCGACGTACCCACGGTGGAGACGCTCGCGGCGGCCCAACTGCTCCGCGCCGAGCTGCCGGACCTGAAGGTGCGGGTGATCAACGTGGTCGACCTGATGCGCCTGCAACCGCCGTCCGAGCACCCGCACGGCATGCCGGATGCCGAGTTCGACGCCCTGTTCACCACCGACCGTCCGGTGATCTTCGCGTTCCACGGCTACCCGTGGCTGATCCACCGGCTGGCGTACCGCCGCGCCGGGCACCGGAACCTGCACGTCCGTGGCTACAAGGAGGAAGGCACCACCACCACGCCGTTCGACATGGTGATGCTCAACGACCTCGACCGGTACCACCTCGTCATGGACGTGATCGACCGGCTGCCGGAGCTGGGCGTCCGCGCCGCGCATCTGCGCCAGCGCATGGTCGACGAGCGACTGCGACACCGCGCCCACACGCGCGAACACGGCGAGGACCCGCCTGAGATCCGGTACTGGACGTGGAGCTGACGGCTGGTCGCGCTGGACCTGCGACGTCAGTTATCGACGTGCTGCGCCGGCGGTGTCCGCCGCAGCGCCTCCAATCCCGCCTTGAAGGTGGTCTCGTCGATCTCGCCGCGGGCGAAGCGCATCCGCAGGATCTCTTCGGGAGCGGGGCCCGGCCGCTGCGCGAACGCCCAGGCCAGGACGCCGAGGATCGCGAACAGTGACAACGCGAAGAGGAACATCGACGCGTTCGGCCAGCTGGTCATGTGTCCGTACCACATGGGATCCCCTTTCTCAGCGCTCGGACCGGACGACGGCGACGGGGCACCAGGCGTGCTGGATCGCCGCCTGGCTCACCGAGCCGAGCAGCAGTCCGCGGAATCCGCCGCGGCCGCGCGCGCCGAGGACGAGCAGCTGCGCGCCGTGGGAGAGGCGGATCAGTTCCTTGGCCGGCGCGTGGTGCAGCAGGAGCCGGCGGACGGGCACGTCCGGGTACTTGTCCTGCCAGCCGGTGAGCGCGTCGGCGATGAGCCGGCCCTCGCCCTTGTTGACCGCGTCGAGGTCGTACACGAGCGGTCGGGTGTCGCCGGGACGCATGGACAGCGGTGCGGTCCAGGCGTGCATGACCGTGAGGGTGGCGCCGCGCAGTGCTGCTGCCTCGAACGCGAAGCCGAGCACCTCTGCGGTGCTCTCGGATCCGTCGACGCCGGTAACGACCGGGCCGCCCACCGGATCGCCGGGAGCATCTGAACGGACCACCACCACTGGGCAGTGCGCATGCGACGACACCTGGACGCCGACGGAGCCGATGACCAGCCCGGTGAAGCCGCCGAGCCCGCGGCTCCCGACGACCACCATCGCCGCGTCCCGGGACTCCTCCACGATCCGGGCCGCCGGAGCGGACACGGCCAGTTCGGTGCTGACCTCGACTCCGGGGGCGATCGCGCGAGCGCGGAGGGCGGCGTCGGCGAGCATCTCCTCGGCGAGGTGCCGCAGGCCGCCATCGGGCGGGCCCTCGGGGGACGGGCCGACGTAGGCACTGGTGGCCGGCCACAGGAACGCGTGCAGGATCCGCAGCGGATGCTGGCGCATCGCGGCCTCCCGCGCGGCCCATTCCAGGGCGACCGCGCTGGGCGCGGAGCCGTCGACCCCGACGACGATCGGGCTGGTGGACATGGGGCACCTCCTCGGCTGTCACCTCCAGCATCCGGTGCCGGGCCCGGCGGCGGCAGTGGCGCGGGACCTCCCGGTTCGGGACCTTCGGCCTGTCACGAACCGCCCTGGTGGGAGAGACTTCGGCCATGATCCGCGTCTACCTGCTCGACGACCACGAGGTGGTCCGCCGGGGCATCCGCGACCTGCTCGAACAAGACGGCGACATCGAGGTGGTGGGCGAGTCCGGTTCGGCGGTGGAGGCGACACGCCGGATCCCGGCGCTGCGGCCGCACGTCGCCGTCCTGGATGGGCGGCTGCCGGACGGCTCCGGTATCGACGTGTGCCGCGACATCCGCTCCGTGGATCCCGAGATCCGGGCCTTGATCCTCACCTCCTACGACGACGACGAGGCGCTGTTCGCGGCGATCATGGCCGGCGCGGCCGGGTACGTGCTCAAGCAGATCCGGGGCAACGACCTGGTCGACACCGTGCGCCGGGTCGCCGACGGCCAGTCGTTGCTGGATCCGGCGGTGACGCAGCGGGTGCTGGAGCGGATCCGGCGGGGCCCGGAGGAGCCGCGGGAGCTTCGCAACCTCACCGATCAGGAGCGCCGGATCCTCGAACACATCGCCAAGGGGCTGACCAACCGGGAGATCGCGGAGCAGATGTTCCTCGCGGAGAAGACCGTCAAGAACTACGTCTCCAGCCTCCTCGCCAAGCTCGGCCTGGAGCGCCGCACGCAGGCGGCAGTGCTCGCCACCAGGCTGCTCGGTGACTCACCGGACCAGCAGACGCCGCACTGAAGCGGCCCGCCTGCGGCGAAGCCAGGCTGTGCTCGCGAGCACCGTCCCCGGAACAGCGCCGAGTGCCGCGCAGACCACCCACTCAGTCGCGGTCAGCGACTCCGTACCCAGCAGGGACTGCAACGGGCTCAGTACTACCGCCGCCACCTGGAGCACCACCGACAGCGCCACGGCCCCGACCAGCATGCGGTTGCGCGGCGCTTCGCCGGCGCGCTGCGCCCGGACACCGAGCGCCACGCCGAGCTGCGCCAGGCCGAGCACCGTGAACAGCACGGACTGCCACGGGCGGTCCCCGGCCTGTGCCCAGAGCGCGGCCGCGAGTGAGACCACGGCGATCAGCGTTCCGGTGACGGCGATCCGCCGGACGAGCCCGGAGCCGAGAATCGCCTCGTCCGGCCGGCGCGGTGGCTGACTCATCGTGTCGCGCTCGGCCGGCTCGGCGCCCATGGCGACTCCGGGCAGGCCATGGGTCAGCATGTTCACCCACAGGATCTGCGCCGGCAGCAGCGGCACGCCCAGCCCGATCCACGGCCCGGCGACCATCACCAGCACCTCGGCCAGCCCGCCGCTGAGCGCGTACCGCAGGAACCGCCGCACGTTGGCGTAGATGCGGCGGCCCTCCTCGACGGCCGCCGTCACGGTGGCGAGGTTGTCGTCGGCGAGGACCAGGTCGCCGGCCTGCCGTGCCACCTCCGTGCCGCCGAGGCCCATGGCCACGCCGATGTCCGCTCGCCGCAGGGCCGGGGCGTCGTTGACACCGTCGCCGGTCATCGCCACCACATGCCCGCTCTCCTGCAGAGACCGGACGATGCTCAGCTTCTGCTCCGGACGGATGCGGGCGAACACCCGCACGTCGTCGACCCGGTGCTCGTGGGCCTGCAGCTCGTCGCCGGCCATGACATGGTCGGGCACGCCGAGCTTGGTGGCGACCGCGGCCGCCGTCGCCGGGTGGTCGCCGGTGATGAGAACCAGCCGGATGCCGGCATTCTCGAACGAGCGCGCCACCCCGTGCGCGCCGTCGCGGAGTGGGTCGATCATCGCGACAAGGCCGGCTAGTCGCAGCCCACGCTCCCACTGCTCGTGCGGTGGCACGTCCGGGTGGTCGGCATCCGCCACGGCCAGCACCCGGTAGCCCTCGCGGGCGAGCCGGTCCGCCTCGGCCGCGAAGTCGGCGACGATCCCGGCCGGTTCGGCCAGGAGGCCCGGTGTGCCGAATACAACCTCCGGGGCACCCTTGCAGACGACGAGCGTCCGCCCATCCGGCCTACGGTGGACGGTCGTCATCCGGCGCCGCTCGGCGTCGAACGGGATCTCGCCGATCCGCGCGTACCTGGACCGGTCGTCGCCGGAGGCGCCGACCCGGTGGGCGGCGGCCAACAGCGCGGCCTCCATCGGGTCACCGATTGGTACCCAGTCCGGGCCGGTCAGGGTCGCGTCGTTACAGAGAAGGATGTCCCGGGCCAGCCTGGACAGGTCTGCCGACCGGTCGTCAGGCTCGACCGTGCCGTGAGGTTCATACCCGCGACCCGCCACGGTGTAGGCACCGGCGCGGGTGACGAGCCGTTCAACGGTCATCTGGCCTTCGGTGAGCGTCCCGGTCTTGTCAGCGGCGACAACCGTCACCGACCCCAGCGTCTCCACCGCGGGCAGGTTCCGGACGATCGCCGACCGCTGCGCCATCCGGTGCGCGCCCATCGCGAGCGCGACCGTCACCACCGCCGGCAGCGACTCCGGCACGGCCGCCACCGTCAGGCTGATCGCGGTGACCACCATCGCCCCGACCGGGTGACCCGCGAGCACCCCAGCGGTGAACACGATCATCGACAGCGCCACCGCCGTCGTGCCGAGGATCCAGCTCAGCGAGGTGAGCCTGCGCTGCAACGGCGTCTGCCGGACCGTCTCGGACGCGACCAGGGCGGCGATCTGGCCCAGCGCGCTCGACGTGCCGGTCCGGACCGCGATGCCCAGCCCCCGGCCGGCCACGACCACTGTGCCGGCATTGGCCTCGCCGCCGGTTCCTTTCGGCGCTGGCACCGCTTCGCCGGTCAGCATCGACTCGTCGACCTGCAGCCGGACTGCCTCGATCAGCCTGAGGTCGGCCGGCACGATGTCGCCCGCGTCCAGCCGGACCACGTCGTCGGGCACGACATCAGCGGCGGGAACTGTCCGCTCGTGCCCATCACGACGGACACGCGCGGTGGGCGCGGCGAGCCGGCGCAGGGAAGCCACGGCGCGATCCGCTTTCGCCTCCTGGACCACACCGACCGTGGTGTTCACCACGACGACCAGCAAGATCACGATCGTGTCGGCGACGTCCCGCAGTGCCACCGTCACGACCATGGCCGCCAGCAGCAGAAGGACGAGCGGGTCGCGTAGCTGGGCGGCCACCTGCCGCACAAGGCCGCGTGGCGGCGGCTCCGGGGTCGTGTTCGGTCCGTACTCGTCCCGGCGCCGCAGCGCCTCGGCCTCGGTCAGGCCAGCGGTGTCATGGTCAGGGTGGGCGGTGCCGGTCACGCCGGTGAGCGCGGTCTCGTCCATGCCACGAGCGTCATGGGCAGGCCTCCGCTGCCGCGAGGGCCGTTCGTCCCTCACCGACAGGGCACAACGGACCGCTCCGGGGCGAAGGTCCCGTGCAAGCGCGCCTTTCGACTCCTGCGGCAGGCCTCGTATGCGGACATCGTTCGAGGTGAGGCTCCGGACCACGGGGCGCGGACACGGAGGTACACCATGTCGGTCATGCACGAGCGCGGCGCGGCGCACGCGCCGTCGCAGGAAACCGTTTCCGAGCGTCGCGCCGCGGCGCTGATGTGGGGCATCACCAGGATCGCGTTCGGGTGGACGTTCCTGTGGGCCTTCCTCGACAAGCTGTTCGGGCTCGGCTACGCCACCCCGTCCGAGCGCAGCTGGCTCAACGGCGGCTCGCCCACCCGCGGCTTCCTGGAGAACTCCGCCACCGGGCCGTTCGCCGACTTCTACAACGGCATCGCCGGGGAGCCCTGGGCCGACTGGCTGTTCATGATCGGCCTGCTCGGCATCGGCATCGCGCTCACGCTCGGGATCGGCATGCGCATCGCCGGGATCAGCGGCGCGCTCCTCTACGTCATGATGTGGACCGTGGTGCTGCCGCCGCCGAACAACCCGATCATCGACGACCACATCCTCGGCGCGCTCGTCGTCCTCGGCCTGATGCTCTCGCACGCCGGCGACACCCTCGGCCTCGGCAGGGCATGGAAGCGTCTACCGATCGTCCAACGCCTGCCCTGGCTCGCGTAGCAGCATTCCGGGTGCGATCAGCCCGCAGGGGTCGACCAGACCGTCCATTGTCGACCAGTCGGGGGAAGGTAACGCTACCCTGCGGATCGTAGCGTTACCTTCCCCGACCAATCCAATATGGACGCTTGATGGGTGCCGCTCCGCCGGTGCACGTCGGCCGGGGGAACGGACTGTCGGGGCAGTGGTCCTGAAACCGGGCGCGGGATGCCGCCATTTCCCCGACAGTTGCCCGGGTCGGCGCTCGCTGGCGCGCCGAGGACGTATGGCCCGTCACCTCGGGGCTTCCTGCACTTGTGGGTTGCGAATGGACCCGAGAAGCGTAGGTGGTGAGGGCAGGGACCCAGCGCCCTGCTGCGGATCTCAGTTGGTGAGGGGGCGCAATGAGAATCGAGTACTTCCACGCCTCGAAGTACGGCAACGGGGCGATGGTCGCGGAAGAGTTCAGGAAGCAGATTGCCGCTAATGGAGTCACGGTCAATGTCCGGCACATCCGGGACGCAAGGCCGAAAGAGTTGCCACCGGCCGACCTGTACGTGTTCAGCTCGCCTGGCCGCTTCGGCAGGCCCATCGGAAGGATGCGCCGCTTCCTCAAGAAGGTGAGCCTTCCGGCGGGCACGAAGTACGCCATCCTGACCACCGAAATGGCGCCGCAGCCCGACAAGAGGACGGGACGGATGCCCACCGAGGAGGAGATCGCGAGGTGGCAGCGCGTCATCCCGATCATGAATGAACTCTTGCAGGGCAAAGGTCTACTCACGGTGGCCGAGGGCAAGGTCTTCGTGACCGGTCTGAAAGGCCCGCTGGAGGAAGGCTGGCAGAAGAAGGTGGAAGCTTTCGCGACCGGAATCCCGGTTGGCCGTGCGCCCGCCACCAGTCCGGGAGGCCGGCCACCGTGTCCAGGACAGCCGACGGTGTGACGTCGCCAAGACGTCGGCCCGGACGTCACGACCTCCTCGGCACGCAAGCCGAAGATCTCGAGCGGCATCGTTGCCCGCTTGCCCTCCGCACCGTGAGTCGTCATGCGCGCGATTTAGACACCGCCATCGTTCCTCTACCTCATTCCGTTACAGCAATGTTGGGTTTCTCCAACCCTGGTATTTCGGCTTGACTTGCATGGGTCAGCTCTAGATAGCCTCCGTTCCGGCTCACGCTGTCTCGCGCGTGATCCGAAGACGGAAGAGGTGCCCATGGTTCATCGTTCGCGGTCGCGGGTCTTCATCGACGGCCTAACCTGGCTTCCTTCGCCGGCGCCACGCGCGTTAGCGGCGTTTACGTCATTGGTGCTGGTGGCGACGTTGTTAGAGACGTGGACTCCGGCGGTGCAGGCTGCGCCGGCTCCGCGAGCGGAGGCCGCCACGGCGGCAGCTGCGTTGGAGCGTCCGGATGAGGCTGCGGCGCGAATAACGGCTCGGATCGCGAAGCGCCGGGTCGAGGTGACGAACCTGCGGACGGAGACGTCGCAAACGTTCGTCAACCCCAACGGCACGACGAGTTCGGAGCAGTCGGCGCGTCCGGTGCGGGTGCGGCGCGCGGATGGTTCGTGGACGCCGGTGGACACGTCGCTGAGGGCTGCGGCCGACGGCTCGGTGGTGCCAGGCGCGACAAGCGTGGGTCTGCGGTTCTCCGGCGGCAAGGGTGCGCTGGCTACGATCAGCGACGCCGGAGATCCTTGTCTGTTACGTGGCCGACGCCGCTGCCGGCGCCAACGTTGGAGGGGGACACGGCAACGTACGCCGACCTGCTGCCCGGCGTCGACTTGAAGCTGCGCGCGGACGTGGACGGCTTCTCCGAGGTCCTGGTGGTGAAGACCCGCGAGGCAGCGGCGAACCCGAAGCTGGCGAAGCTGCGGTTCGCGCTGGCCGGCACAGGCGTGAGCCCGTCGGCGGACGCGGAGGGTGACCTGCAGGCGAAGGATCCGCAGGGTCGCCCAGTGTTCGTAGGCCCCGCGCCGCGCATGTGGGACTCCTCTACGGTCGCCGCGTCGAGCGATCCCAAGTCGTTGTCGGCGGAGTCGTCGGCGGCGGACGTCGAGGCGCGCGCGGATGGCCCGGGCGAGTCCGGTCGCCACGTCGGTATGAAGACGCAGGTCGTCAACGGGGCGCTGGAGGTAACCCCGGACCAGGCGATGCTGACCGGCCCCGCAACGGAGTTCCCGGTGTTCGTCGACCCGGGATTCTCTTCGGCGCGGGTCAACTGGACGATGATCGACTCCGGATCCCCGTCGACGTCGTACTGGAACTCCTCCGACCAGGCGAAGGTCGGCACCTTCGACGACGGCGCGCACAAGCTGCGGTCGTTCTTCGTAATGAACACCAACGGGCTGCAGAAGAAGCACATCCTGTCGGCGACGTTCACCGCGCAGTTGCAGCACTCCTGGTCGTGCACGGCGCGGCCGGTGGAACTGTGGACGACCGGGGGGATCGGCCCGGCGACGACGTGGAACAACCCGCCGTTCATGTCCGACCACGTCGGCACCGTGAACGCGGACGCCTGCCCGGCCGGACCGGTGTCGTGGAACGTCTCCTCGGCGCTACAGACCGCGGTGAACGGCAACGCCTCGACCTTCTACCTCGGCTTGAAAGCGGTGGGCGAGACAGACAACACCCAGTGGAAGAAGTTCGCGAACAACCCGACCATGTCGGTCACCTACAACACCATCCCGACCCAGCCGTCCGGATTCGGCATCGGCCCGTGCTACGCACAATGCCTCTCGCCCATGGCGGTGAACGCGCAGCGGCCGACGTTCACCGCGAAGGCGACCGACCCGGACGCCGGCCAGAAGGTCAGGCTGGAGTTCCGCGTCTTCCAGGGCTCGACCACGATCGCCACCGGCACCACCGCCTGGGGCAGCACCGGCCAGTCACTGTCCTGGCAACCGCCGGCGAACCTGAACACCGGCACCACGTATACGGCGCAGGTGCGGGCCCATGACGGAACCGACTACGGGCCGTGGTCGGCGGTGTCGACCTTCAGCATCGACGTGTCCGCTCCCGGCGCGAGCAGCGTGGCATCAACCGACTACCCGGCCGGCGAGTGGTCGAAGGCAGCCGGCAAGTCTGGGGTATTCACCCTCACCGCGCCTGGCACCACGGATCTAGGTGGGTTCGCGTACGGGCTGGACCAGAACCCGCCGCTGTCCGACGTGAGGGCCACCACCAGCGCAGCGGTCACCCTGATCCCCGCGACGGACGGGTCGCACACGTTGTTCGTGCAGGCCAGGGACAAGGCGGGCAACCGCGGTGCGCTCGTTGAGCACAAGTTCTTCGTCGGCAAGGGCACGGTTACCACCCCCGCGACGGGTGCGGTGCTGGCGAAGAAGACTGCGCTCACCGTGGTCGCGCCACCGGCGATCACCGGCGCCACGTACCAGTGGCGCCGCGCGGACGCCGACACCTGGGTCGACATCCCTGCCGGTGACGTCACACCGGCCTCCGGCGGTGGCACCGTCGCCTGGCCGCAGGCCCGCTCCGGGGTACGTTCCCCAAGCTGAACTGGGACATCGCGAAGACGGTCAACGACGCCGAGACGGGTGACGAGCCGCTCGACGGTCCGCTGCAGGTTCGGACTGTGTTTACCGGCGGCCCGGCCGGGTCGTCGAACCCGGTGCGCATCACCGTGGATCGGGATATGGGTTCAGCGGCGCGCGACGGCGATCGGGCCCGGCCGGTCAACCTGCTCACCGGCAACTACACCGTCTCCGACACCGATGCCTCCGTGGATTCCTTCGGCTCCGATCTCACCATCACCCGTACCTACAACACCCGCGACGCCGGCAAGACGGATGCCTCCGGCCTGTTCGGGCAGGGTTGGACCTCCGGCCTGGCGGTGGAGGGCGCCGGCGTCGACTACACCGGCCTTACCGTGGTCGGATCCCTGGTGCAGCTCGCGTTGCCAGATGGGGAGTCGATCGGGTTCACCAGGAACAGCAACGGCACGTACACGCCGGAGGTCGGCGCCGAGGACCTCTCCCTCATCTACACCGCCGGCACCGCCACGTACACGTTGAAGGATCTGGACGGCACCGTCGTCACCTTCACCAAGCCGTCCGCGGTCGACTGCGTTCAAGCCGACTGCGGTTACCACGCCGGGCAGTAACCAGACCACCTCCACTGCCTGGGAAACCGTGACCGTCGGCGGCGCGCAGGCGACCAGGCCCACCCGCATGCTCGCCCCGGTGCCGGCGGGGGTCACCTGCGGCGCCGGCATCGCCGGCCTGGTGCGCGGCTGCCGGGCGCTGTCCTTCGAATACGCGGCCGGCTCCGTCGCGCCGCCCGCCGCTGGGCAGGTCGGGGACTACCCCGCACCGGGTCAAGGCCGTGTCCATCACCGCTTGGGATCCGGACTGCCACACCGGCGGCGATGCGCACGATCACGCTCACCCGCTACGCCTACGACAGCGATGGGCGGCTCCGTGAGGTGTGGACCCGCGCCTACTACACCGACGGCGGCACCACCAAGCGCCTCTCCGACAAGTACGAGTACGACGGCGATGGGATCCTTAACAAGGTCACGCCGGTCGCCGAAGAACCGTGGCAGCTCACGCTACACGACATGCTCCCTGGCGACCCGAAAAGGGCCGCCTCGCCCAGGCCTCTCGGTCCGCGCTCAGCGCCGGGACCGCGAAAACCACGGTCGTGTACCGCACACCCACCTCCGGCGAGAGCGCGCCCCATGACCTGTCCGAGGCGCAGACGAAGAGGTGGAGCCAGGCCGAAGCCCCGGTCCACGCGACCGCCGTGTTTCCGGCGAACCAGATACCGGACGGCAAACAGGCATCCGGTGATCTCCCGTCCTCGTTTGAACGTGCGACCGTCACCTACCTCGACGCCAACGGCCGCAAGATCAACGGCGCCGGGCCGGGCGGCGGCATCACCACCAGCCTGTATGACGTCTACGGCAACGAGTTCCTCTCGCTGACCGCGGGCAACCGCAAGCGGGCTCTGGATGCCTTCGACGGCGACGACGCCGCGAACGAGGCCGCGCTGTCGGCGACTCTGTCCACGCTCAACGTCTACACCCCCGACGGGCGGAGGTTGACGGATACGTTCGGGCCTGAGCACGATGTCGTGCTGCTCACGGCAGCACCGTGCGGGTCGCGTGCACACGGACAACACCTACGACGAGGGCGCCCCTGCCGGTGGATTCTATGACCTGGTCACTACGCAGGGTTGAGTCGGTCCGCTACGCCGGGCACCCCGGCCAGTCTATGCAGACCCTCGTGTCACCACGACGGCACATGACTGGACGCTGCGCCGCCCCACGGCCGTCACCGTCGATCCGGCTGGGTTAGTAATGAAACGTACCCGCACCAGTTTACGACGCCAACACTGGCCTTGTCCTGTCCGACTACCGCTCCGGCGGGTGGAACGACGACCAACACGCCGGCGATGCGCACTACTACCCACTATACGGCGGGTGCCAATGCGGCCGCGCCCGAGTGCGGCAACCGGCCCGATTGGACCAACCTTATCTGCCGGGTTGCACCCGGTGGGCAGCCCACCGGCAGTCCGTTGCCAGTGACCTTCACGACGTACGACCTGTTTAACCAGCCGCGTGTCGTCACCGAGAAGACCCCCGCCGGTGCTGTGCTGCGGACCACCACCACGGCCTACGACGGAGCGGCCCGCGCAGTGCGCTCCGCGGCAGTCGGTGCCGCCGGCACCGGCTGATCCGCTCCCGGTCGACCATGACCGTCTATGAGCCGGCGACCGGTCGTGCGACCCGCACTCAGTCCGTGGACAGCGGCGGCGCCGTCACCGCTGAGGTCGTCAAGACCTTCGACAGCCTCGGCCGCCAGACCAGCTACACCGACGCCGACGGCAACACCTCCACCACGAGCTACGACCTGCTGCTCCTGCCCCGTCACAACGACCGACGGAAAGGCCACCCAAACCCTCACCTACGACGGCGGCACCAACGGCGCGGTCTGCTCACCCGGGCGTCGATCACGGCGGGCACATTACCGCCACCACGACATATACGGCACCGCGACCAAGCAGACTCTGCCGAACGGCCTGGAAAACGGCGACTGACGTACCAACGAGACCGGAACTGCGGTAAGCCTCACCTACACCCAGCCCGGGTGCGGCGCAGAGGACTGCACCCTCTTCACCGACCAGGTCACCGAGTCGATCCACGGCCAGTTTACAACCTGTTCCTCCACCCTCCGACACAGACCTACGGATCACCGACCCGCTCGGCCGGCTGACCAAGGTGGAGGACGTCGTTGATGGCCAGTGCACCACCCGCACCTACGGCTTCTCGACCTCGACCAACCGAAAGGGCCTCACCAGCTACGGACCAGGCGCTGAGGGAACGTGCCAAACAAGCGACGCAGCCTCGACCGCGACCTGGACCTACGACACCGCCGACCAGTCACACCACCGCCTACACCTACGACATGCTTGGCCGCACCACGACGGTGCCGGCCGCCGACACCCAACAACCCGGTGGCGGCAACCTGACCGCCGTGTACCACGTCAGTGACATGGTGCGCTCCATCACCCATTACGGCCGCACCACTACCTACACGCTCGACGTCGACGACGAGCGGATCCGCTCGTGACAGACACACTACGAACGGCGTCAGTAGCACCAGGCGGCACCACTACGACGGCGACGGCGACAACCCCGCCCAACCCCAACGAGGGACAGCAACACCTATAGCCGTGTCATTAGCGCCATCGGCGGCGACGTCACCGCGATCCGCGGCACGACGGCACCATCGAATTCCAGCTTGCGAACCTGCACGGTGACATCGCGGCCACCACCGCCGCCGACCTCGCCACGAGCCCGGGGTTGCTGTCCACAAGCGACAACACTGAGTACGGCACGCCGCGCGATGCGGCTGTCGTCAGCGAACAACGCTACGGCTGGCTCGGCGCCAAACAACGCGCCTCCGACACCCCGTCCGGTCTCACGCTCATGGGTGTCCGCGTGTACTACCCGATACCTGTCGATTCCTCTCAACGGATCCCGTTCCCGGGGGGTTCAGCTGCAACTCCTATGAGTACACGTGCGGCGACCCGGTCAATCAGACTGATCTCGATCTCGGCAAGAAGATGTGTTGGAAAATGTGGGAAGGAGAGTGCCGGCCGAAGAACAGTTTCCGCGAGGCGCTCTGGAGCCATGCGATGATCGGTCTGTACTTCGTCGGCGCTGGATTCGCCCGCAAGGCCGCCATACAAGGCTTCAAGAATAGTCGGCGCACCTACCGGGTCTATAAGCGAACCAAGAGCATCCGCGGTGTGTGGCGCCAAGGCAAACGGTGGACCAAGGGATGCAACAGAAGTTGGTCGCACCGCCGCGGGTGTGCCCTATGTCGCGCTCGGCATGTCCGATGACTGGGACCACCCTTCGCGTCGTGGGCCGGTTCTGGCGTGACGTGAACGCACAACCAGGCATACTACGAGTGCTCGCGCCAGGAGGTGAACGGCCGCTTTATTGGATTCCGGAATGGCCGATGCAAGAGGAGTTACCCGAGGAGATGGCGATGGTAGACCGACGGAAATCGTCATCCGTGTGGCGCGCTGCTGTGTTCAGTCTGCTGACCCTGTTCTCCGCGGCAAACTGCGCAGACCAATACGACGGAAAAATGAGCCTGCTGGTCGTGCTGTGGGCGATCATGGCGGTAATTGGCGCCGGGTCGACGGTAGCGGAGATTCGTGGCTACCTGCGCAGCGACAAGAGGGCCTGAGGGCCTTCGCGGACTAAAGGAATAATAGTGGCGTGGTCGTGCCGGATATCGGAGCGTTCGTGGTCAGATTTCTGGCACGGCCACTCGTCCTTGTCTGTCGAAAGGTCAACCCGCGAGGCACTCCAGGCGAACGTCGTCCGTATTCCCGCCTGGGTGACGCTTGGGCTTGCGATGCTGCTTGTTGGATGCAGTGATCTCACTCTGCATAAACCGGCGATTTCGATTCGGGCTGCCGGGCATGCCCACTCCGTGGTCGAGGGGCTGCTGGTGACGTTCTTTGTCTATCGCCGTACTCGAAGCACTGAAGGTCGAAGGGCATTCGTTACTCGCAAGAGCGCGAACTCGCCGGATCACCTCTGTGGTATCGACTGCTCGTAGTGCCCGGAAACGTGGACATTGCTGCTGCTGCGCTCCTGGTCGCGGCCGGCTACGCGGCAGGCAGTTGAGCGATGGGCCCGGTGCATTCACGCCAGTCTGTCGCAACGCTGAACTACAATATGCGGTGCTCTCGTGGACGGAGCTAGCGATGATAAACAAGAGGCGAGACTGGCTAGTTATCGCCGCATGGGGATTCATGGTACTTCTCTCAATAGGGAACATCCTTGATCAGATGGAGGGCCGGTGGTCCGCGCCTCTACTCGTGCTTTGGATTTCGATGCTCGCAGTGTTCGTCCGTCGAGCTTGTGCGAACTATGGCGCGGCGGATCTCAGCCGAGAACAAGTAGCTGAGGTTGGCACGGCATGTGCCGAGGAGTGGCGCAGCAAATGGCTGTGCAGTAGGTCGGCAGAACCTACGGTGGCCGCGCCCGGCGCGCACAAAAGCCGCCCCGCGCTCACCGGCGATGTGCGGTGACGATCCAGGCGCGGGAGTTGAACCAGACGCCCTCGTTGCTCATGCGCGCGGCGAGCGCGTCGCGTAGCCGCCCGAGGGCGCGAGCCGCAGCTGCGGGATCGAGCCGCTTGAGGAATTCGTTCGTACACGCGAAGCCGCCAACCCAGTCGAGTGCGGCGGCTGTGTCTGGGCCGTAGTAGACGGGTTTGTCGACGTCGGTGAGGCCGATATCGACGAACCCTGCGGCCCGGAGGATCCCCTCCACGGTCGTCGGATCGGCGAGCGAGAACGGATCCGGTCCCTCGCTGGCGACCGGCGTCGGCCCGTCGGGTCCTGCGAGCGCCTGGTGGATGGCGACGTCCCACTCGTTGCGGTCGTGGGCCTGCCAGACCACCATGACCAGGCGTCCGGCCGGGCGCAGCGCACGCCCGATGTTGCCGAACGCGGCGACGGGGTCATCGAAGAACATCGTGCCGAACCGGCTGATTGCGAGGTCGAAGTAGTCCTCCGCGAAGCTGTACGCCTGCGCGTCGGCCCGCTCGAAGGTGACGTTGCGCAGCCCCTCCGCCTGGGCGAGCTTGCGGGCGCGCTCGATGGCGGGCGCGGACAAGTCGACCCCGAGCGCGCTGCCCGCCTGAGCCATGCGGGCGGCCTCACGGGTTGTCTGCCCGGTGCCGCATCCGATGTCGAGGACGCGGTCGTGGGGTTGGACGGTCCAGGCTCGGCGCAGCGCTGGGCTGTATCTGGCCAACTCGGCGTCGTAGTCGACAGGGCCGGCGGTCACGGGCCGGCCTCGATGACCTCGCGCACCACATGTTCCGGGGGCTGTGGCTCGAAGCTGGTCAGTACCCATGTGGCGCCAGCGGCTTCCCACTGCCGAACGTCGGCTCCGGGGGCCACCTCCACGACCAGATCGAAGGGATCCTGGCTCCCACGCGCCTGGTTGATCTCCTCGGCCAGCACGGCCAGCTGCTCAGGTCCGGGAAGATCGATCGGGAACACCCCGTCCCATCGGATCGCTCGTCGGATCGGACGGCGATTGGGCCATTTCGCTGCGACCCAGACGGGAATCCGCGGGCGCTGAACTGGGAGGGGTTGAATTCCCCGCGCCAGAACCCGTCGAGCCGCTCGAGGCTCTCGTCCAGTACGCGCGCCCGCTCGCGAGGGTCGACGACCTCCCCGAACGGCACGAGGTCGGCCGGGTTGCCCAGCCCGACACCCACCGTCAGACGCCCGTTGCTGAGATGGTCCAGCGTGACCGTCTCTCGGGCGACCTTCTGCACCCGCCGGCGGGCCAGCGGAGTGACCATCGGCCCGAGCCGGAGGGTCTCGGTCGCCAAGGCGATGGCGCTCAGCGCCACCCACGGGTCCGCCACGGCGCGGCCCCGCGGCGGATAGGCGATCCGATCCCACAGGAACAGGCCGTCCCAGCCGCTGGACTCGGCGAGACCGGCGAGGTCCGCCAGCAGCCGCGGATCAGCCAACTGGTCGAACGGCGCCAGGTACAGTCCGCGCTTGATCGCTCGTCACTCCTCACGATTCGAGCAGCCTGTCCGAATTCCAACACAGCGTACGAGCACTGGTGCAGCGAAGGGGTCGAGGTGGCCACGTTCGTCTTGATCCACGGCGCCGGCGACGTCGGCTGGTACTGGCATCTTGTGCAGGCCGAACTGGGTCAACGGGGCCACGACGCCGTGGCTCCGGATCTTCCCTGTGACGACGACTCGGCTGGGCTCGCCGAGTACGCGGACACCGTGGTGCACGCGGTCGGCGACCGGACCGACCTGATCGTCGTCGCCCAGTCACTCGGCGGCTTCACGGCCCCGCTGCGTCTGCGACCGGGTGGCGGTGCGAGCTGCTCGTCCTCGTCGCACCCATGATTCCCGCACCCGGCGAGGCGCCCGCCGACTACTTGGCGCATACGAGGTACGGCGACGAGGCGCGGGAAGGGTACGACGACACGATCGCCCTCTTCTACCACGACGTCCCGCCGGAGCTGGCCTCCGAAGCGCTGAAGCGGGGACGCACCCAGTCCGAAGCTCGACTGGGGGAACCGTCGCCGCTGATGGCCTGGCCCGCTGTACCCACCGGGTCCTGATCTGTCGTGACGACCGCCTGTTCCCCGCAGCCTTCCTTCGCCGCGTCGCCCGGGAGCGCCTAGGCATCACCCCCGACGAGATCGACGGCGGGCACACTCCCGCGCTGAGCCGCCCCACCGAGTTGACCGAGCGTCTCGACGCGTACGCGTCCGAACAGCGACTGTCAGGCTCGTCGGCATAGAAGCGCGCGGACCATCGGCGGCTTCCGGTGCATCCATCGCTTCGAATATCGCGACGGCTTCACTCCGGCGGGCGCTATCGGCGACGCCGCTGGTGACGACCGGACCTGATCCGGTCAACGACGACCGCCATAGGACCGGGGCCGGCCGAGGAGGGTGCTGACCACGGCTATGACCGCCAGGAATCCGCCCACCACCCAGACGTCGACGACAGGGGGAGCCAGCCGGGGTCCGAGTTCCGGCTGGTGAATCACCATCGGCAGTCCGGTGACGGCATAGACCAGCAGCCCGAGGACCAGGCCGGCCAGCAGGACGCCGGCGCACTCGGTGAGCAACCACCGGTGGACCTGCCGATCGTCGGCGCCCAGCAGCCGCAGAGCCGCGGTCTCGCCCCGGCGGTCCTCGACCGACATCAGCACGGTGTTGGCCACGGTGACCGCGCCGAGAAGCACCGCGATGGCCAGGATGAGGCGCACGGCCAGCCGGTTGCCCTCCTCCTGCTCCACGGCCGCCTGCGACTCGACGGCGGCGGCCGGCGCGGCCGAGGCGCCGACCTCCGCCGCGTGCGCGTCGACCGCGGCGCGCGTTCCGGTCAGGGCCGATCCGGAGAGGCCCTGGTCGAAGGAGAGCAGGACCTGGTCGGCGGCGACCTCGTCGGTGAACGGCAACAGCGCCTCGACCGACAGCATCGGCAGGTCGAGCAGCGCCACCACCCTGTTCTCGGCCTTCTTGCCGTCCGGTCCCCAGAAGCGCGCGGTGTCACCGACGCCCAGCCCGCCCATCGATTTCGCCAGGGCCTGGCCGAGCGCGACCGTGCCGGGCCGCAGTCCCCGCAGGTCACCGGCGCTGACCGGCAGCCTGGTCACCTGGGCGAGCTGGCTCGGGTCCACCAGCCATGCCGGCCGCTCGTAGGTCTCCACCGCCGAGCCGGCCATCACCTCGGTCCGGCGCATTGGTACCGCCGCGGCCACCCCGTCGAGGTCGGCGAACGAGCGGACCACCGCGCCGTCGATCGTCCCCGCCGGTCCGGCCAGGACCACATGGTCGGCGTCGATCAGGGACGCGGCCTCCTTGCTGTTGCCAGCCACGACCATGCCGGTGATGCCGAGAAGCGTGGCGGCCAGCCCGACGCAGACCGCGATGGGCATCGCGATCGCGGTGGTCCGGCGGATGGCGCGGCGCGACGACGCCCGCGGAAGTTCGCCCAGCGGCGCCGGCCGCCCGACGAGCCGGCCCGGGAGCGATCCGAGCCAGAGCAGCACGCCGGCGACCCGCGGCACGAGGAAGGGTCCGAGCGCGGTCAGCCCGATCAGCGCCAGCCAGGAGAGCAGCACCGCACCGGCCGCCACGACCTCCAGGCCCGCGGGCAGGAAGAACGGGATGACGGCGGCGCCGGCCAGGCACACCAACCCGAACAGCAGCCGGATCACGCCCGGCCGCCGGATGTCCACGCCCGCCTCGGCGGCGGCCAGCACGGGGCGGACCTTCGCGGCCCGCCTCGACGCGGACCGTGCCGCCAGCAGCGCGACGAGCACGGCGACGCCGGCAGCGCCCAGCATCACCCAGCCGTTCGGGGCGGCGGTGAATCCGTCGGGCGCCAGGCCGTTCCGGATCAGCAGCCAGCTGAAGACCGGGGTGAGCAGGGTGCCGACGAGCAGGCCGGGCACCGCGCCGAGCACGGCCACGAACACGGCCTCGAGCTGCACGCCGGTCCGGACCTGCCGGCGGGTGGCGCCGACGAGTCGCAGCAACGCGAACTCCCCGCGCCGCCGCGTCATCCCGAGGGCGAACGTGTTCGCGGTGGTGAAGATCGCCACCAGGCCGGAGACCATCATCACCACGCCGGCCAGCGAGACCGTGTCCTCGAGCAGGCTGGCCCGTTGGTCGGTCTCGGCGCGACCGCGGTCGTCCCCGGTGAGCACCAGGACCGGCCCGCCGCCCGCGACCTTGAAGCTCCGGGCGATCCGGTCCCGCAGCGCGCCCGAATCGCCGTCGGTGAACAGACCGACCGCAGCCGCGATCCCGTGGGCGAGGCGCGTTGCGTCCGCGTCGTCGACAAGCACGCTGATCTCGCCGCCCGCCCCGGGGTCCTCGACCAGGGCCGACACCGTGACCGGCTGGGTTCCCGCAGGGGTCAGCATCGTGGCACGGTCGCCGACGTCGAGGCCCTGTCCCGGCGGGACCGCGACCTCGCCGGGCCTGGGTGCGTCGCCGCGCAGGACCTTCGCACCGGACAGCCGGCGGCTCGCCCAGCCCCGCAGCACGACCTCGTCGTCCGGCGCGAAGGCTCGGCCGTCCACCAGGAGGCCGCCGCGGGACGCGTGGTCGGCGACCACGGACGCGCCAACCGCGAGCTGCCGCAGCCGCTCGACGTCGGCGCTGGTCAGCCCGCGCACGCCCTCGGGACGGTAGCGCTCGGTCTCGTCCTCGGCGATCGGCACCGTCACGTCGAGGGGGACTGCCACCACGACATCCGCCGCCCGGTACCGCACCGGCTCGCGGTCGGCGGCGGACGACGCCGAGACCAGCACCGACAACGCCACCACCGCCGCGGCGACGCTGAACGCGATTGCCGCCATCGGGCCGACCAACGTCATCGGCCGCCGGCGCACGCCGTGCAACGCGACGGGGACCAGGGCGAACGCTCTCATCGGGCGGCCTGACCCAGCTCGATGGCCGTCATGTGCGCGGCGATCTCGGCGGCCATGGGATTGACGAGCGCACCGCTGATCCGCCCGTCGGCCAGGAACACCGCGCGGTCGGCGTAGGACGCGGCGACCGGATCGTGGGTCACCAGGATGATCGTGTGACCATGGTCGTCGACCACCGACCGCAGCAGCCCGAGGATGTCGCGGGCCGTGGTGGTGTCCAGCGCACCGGTCGGCTCGTCGGCGAACAGCACGTCCGGCCGGCAGACCAGCGCCCGCGCGATCGCCACCCGCTGCTGCTGACCACCGGACAGCTCGCCGGGCAGGTGCCGGACCCGATCGGCGAGACCGACGCTGGCCAGCGCCGCCCGCGCTTGCCCGCGCACGTCCCGGGTCTCGCCGACCAGCCGGAGCGGCAGCGCGACGTTCTGCTCGGCGGTCAGCACCGGCAGCAGGTTGAACGACTGGAACACGAAGCCCAGCCGCTCCCGCCGGAGCCGGGTCAGCGCCTTCTCCCTCATCCGGGTCACGTCGAGCTCACCGATGAAGGCCTTGCCGCTGGTGAGCCGGTCGAGCCCGGCGGCGCACTGGAGCAATGTGGATTTGCCCGAGCCGGACGGGCCCATCACGGCGGTGAAGCTGCCCCGCGGGAAGCCGATCGTCACGTGGTCGAGCGCGGTCACCTGCCGGCCGTAGTTGCGCGTCGCGTCCCAGAGCTGCACCGCGTCCGTGGTGGTGGCCGAGGCCGGCGGGATCGAGGTCTGTGTCATGGGTCCAGTCCACCGGGGCGGGACGCGCACGTCGCGGGGGTGGACAGGCGGGCCGAAGGTAGGGCGCGCCCTACTGTCCGCCGAATGCCGCGTCATTAGGCTGACCGCGTGGACTCCGCGGTGTGGCAGGCGCTGGCCAGGCCGCATCGGCTGATCCTGACGGCCTGGCCATGGCGTTCGCTTGCCTACCTGCTCAGCGGTGCGCTGGTCTCCCTGGCCGTCGCTGCTCACCCTCGCGCTGATCCTGTCCTTCGGGCTCGCCACGCTCGTCGTCGGGGTGGGCGTGGTCCTGCTCGTGGCCATCGCCTTCAGCGGGGTACCCCTCGGCCGCGTCGAGCGCCGCCGCCTCACGCTGATGGGCCTGACCGAGCCGGCCGACCCGCACGTCGCGGTCACCGAGCCCGGGACGCGGTCCTGGCTGCGCGCGCGCCGGAGCGAGCCGGCCACGTGGCGGGAGCTCGGCTACCTGCTGCTGATGATCGGCCCGCTCGGGCTCCTCGATTTCCTGCTGCCGTGCGTGCTGCTCTCGGGGGCGCTGTCCATGCTGGCTGCGCCCCTGGTGGTCGAGGTCCTCGACGACCAGGTCGACCTGTTCGGCTGGGTGGTGGACACCCGGGCCGAGGCGTGGCCGGCCATGCTCGGCGGCGTGCTGGTGCTGGTCCTATCGATGTTCGTCATCACGGCGTACGCCGCCGGCCGCGCGGCGCTGGCGCGCATGCTGCTCGGGGCCAGCGAGCAGGAGGCCAGCCGGGCACTGGCCGTCGCCCGTGACTCGCGGGCTCGGCTGGTGCGGGCCTTCGACGCCGAGCGCAGCCGGATCGAGCGGGAGCTGCACGACGGGGTGCAGCAGCAGTTGGTGGGCCTGGCCGCGACGATAGGGCTGGCCCGGCACGAAGCCGGCTCGGCCCGGCTCGACCAGGCCGCTGACCAGGTGCGCGACGCCCTCGCCGCGCTGCGGGAGACCGTCCACGAACTCGACCCGCCGGTGCTCCGCGAACGGGGACTGCCGGGTGCGCTGGAGCGGGTGGCCCGCCGGTCCTCCCTCGAGGTCACGGTCAACGCCGTCCTCCCCGAACGCCTGGACGCGGCGATGGAACGGTCGGTCTACTTCGCGGTCTGCGAGCTGCTCGGCAACGCGGAGAAGCACGCGTCGGCCAGCCGGGTCGAGGTGCGGCTCCGGCTGGTAGGCGGGATGCTGCTGGCCGAGGTGCGCGACGACGGCAAGGGTGGCGCGGCGCCGGGTGACGGGGGCACTGGACTGATCGGGATCGCCGATCGGCTCGCGGTGTACGACGGGTCGATCACGATGAGCAGCCCGGCCGGCGGGCCGACGGTGGCGACGATCGAGGTGCCGGTCGGATGAGGCTGCTACTCGCGGAGGACTCGACGTTCACCCGGATCGGGGTCACGGAGATCCTGGCGTCCGCTGGACACGAGGTCAGCGCGGTCCACGACGGAACTGCGCTGCTGGAGACCATCGAGCAGCTCCGGACCGGCGAGGCGGCCTACGACCTGGTGGTCACCGATGTCCGCATGCCGCCGACCCACACCGACGAGGGATTGCGTGCCGCGCTGCTACTCCAGCAACTGCCGCAACCGGTCCCGGTGCTCGTCGTGTCCGCCCACATCGCGGTTGGGTACGCCACCGAGCTGCTCTCGATCGCACCGGGCGGGGTCGGCTACCTCCTCAAGGACCGAGTGGTCGACGTCGCCGATTTCCTCGACGCGGTGGACCGGGTCGCCGGCGGCGGCGTGGTCGTCGACCCGGAGGTGATGCGCGAACTGATCGGCGCCCGCGCGGTCACCCGCGTTCTCGACCGGCTGACTCCCCGCGAGCGCGAGGTGCTGGCGCTGATGGCTCAGGGCCGGACCAACGCCAGCATCGCGGCCGAGCTGGTGGTCTCCATGGCGGCCGTGGAGAAGCACATCGGCAATGTGTTCATGAAGCTCGACCTGCCGCCGGACGGTGATGCGCATCGTCGCGTGGCCGCCGTGCTCACCTACCTCCAGGCGTTGTGACGGGCCGTCGGGCTGGCGTTCTCGCCCCCGTGTGATGCGGCGCGCCGCATCATCGCGCGCGGTGCATCACACGCCGACTGCCCGCCAGGTGTCTGGTGTGGCTCGGTGCGACGCGGCGCCGTGAACGCTGGGCCGGGTTGCGGGCATGAACAGGTATGACACCATTGCCGCTCATCGACGACGACCACCCGCCGCCCGCCGGTCAGCTGCACGCCTTACCCGCTGGGGGCGCCCGACGCGATCCCGGCTTCGCCGCCCTCTTCGATGCCCACGCACTGCAGTTGTTGCGCTACTGCGCCCGGCGGGTGGGCCTCCACGTGGCAGAGGACGTGGTCGCGGAGACCTTCGCGATCGCCATCGAGCGCCACAGCAGGCGAGGTCTCGACGGTATCGACGTGGTGCCGTGGCTGTACGGGATCGCCACGAACCTGCTTCGGCGGTACCGCCGAGATGAGGTCAGGTCGTATCGCGCCGCCGAGCGCGCCGCCGCCGACCCTGCCGGCGGGCCGCGCGGCGTGGCGTACAGCCATGCCGACGAGGCGGCGGAGCGGATCGACGCAGGCGTTCTGGCAAGGAATCTCGCAGGTGCGCTGGCGGCCATGCCGGCGCGGGACCGCGACGTACTGCTCCTCCTGGCCTGGGCCGGCTTGGAACATGCCGAGATCGCCCAGGCGCTCGACATTCCCATCGGGACGGTGCGATCCCGCCTGCATCGCGCCCGCCGCCGCCTACGTGGCGAAGCGCCAGTGGTCAATGCCCTCCTGTCCACCGAACCCGAAGGGCAGATCTCATGAGCCGCAACCTTCCCTCGTACCAGGCCGACCCGGTTGACGTGCTGCGGACCTACGACACGACGCATCCTGACGAGCTGTCTGCGGCTATGGACCGAGTCCGCGGCGTGGTGTTCTCCGACGAACCCCGTGCGCGCCCGTGGAGGCGCCGGCGCCTCGTGGCGTACACCGCCACGCTGGCGACGGCCGCCGCCGTGGCGGTCGTCGCCGTGATCGCGGTGCCGGTCACCGACAAGGACTCCCCGCTCGGGGCGAGCCCCGCGGCCGCGGCAGTACTCAACCAGGCAGCCGCTGCCGCGCTGCGCGGAACCTGCCCCGGCGGTCCGCGCGGACCAGTTCCTTTACGAGTCCTTCCATACCGTGAACGGCGCGACAACGATGTCACCCGCGACCAGGCCGTCAACTACCTCTTCGAGAACGCCGGCGAGACCTGGACGGCCGTGGACGGGCGCAGGCCCGGGTGGGCGAAGGGCGTCAACAACGTGTCATACCGGTTCTTCTGCAAAGGCGACCAGGAACTCCTCCGCAAGAATGGCGCGGCGCCGGAGCGGAGCCCGTACGACGAGGCGACCGAGCCGCGCGGCACCAACAACATTGGGTGGCAGCAGCCCAGCCCAGCGTTCGTCGCGAGCCTTCCGACCGAGCCGAAGGCCCTGATGGCACGGCTCCGTCGCGACACCCGTGGCCGCGGCCAATCACCGGACAAGCAGGTGCTGGTCTACATCTCCGACCTGCTGCGTGGCGGCGGCGATGCGCTCATCAGCCCGGAGCTGAGGGCCGCGCTGTACAGGGTGATGGCGATGATCCCCGGCATCGACAGGGTGCCGGGCGTGGCCGACCTCGCCGGGCGCAAGGGCGTGGCGATCGGCCGTGTCGAGGGCGGCGACAAACTGCGCTGGGACCTCATCATCGACCCGAAGACCGGCCGCGTCATCGGTGAGCGCGAGGTGCTCCTCAAGCCCTCGGGATGCATACCGAAGGGCACAGCGGTGACGTGGACGACCCTCGACTCGGCGGTCGTGGACGGGATTGGACAGCGCCCCGCGCGCTAGCGCCGCCGAAGCTGCTCCTGACCGCGCGGGCGGCCGAACGCTTGCCCTGCACCCCGCCGAGACGTCAGCACTCGCGCCGTAGCTCTCCGCCGCGCGCACTCGCCGTGAGACAGTCGACCGTGCATCGCTGGGACTACGCGAAGACACGGCGGCTGTGCAGTGAAAGGTGGGACCGAGGGTGAACGACAAGAAGAAACCAAGCGCGGCCGCGGGTGGCACCGGCGCCATCTACGGACTCGGCATCTTCGGCGCGTGGGTGTACTTCTGGCAGCAGGCCGACGGCTTCTGGGAGCACGTGCTCGCGGTCTTCCAGGGTCTCTTCTGGCCGGCGTTCATGGTCTACGAGGTCTTCTCCGCTCTCGACTGAGAGATGCCAACCCCGCAGCCGGTTGTGGGCATCAGACGCGCGTCAGGGCCAGGCTGTATCCGCGCCGCGCGGAAAGGCACCCCAGCCCCCCACCATCCATACGGGGCACATTGCCGGTATATATCGGCCGCTGATATATTGCCCTCATGGCCACCACACCGCTACAGGAACCCACCTTCCTCATCCTCACCGCGCTGGCCGAGCAGCCACGGCACGGCTACGGCGTCATCCAGGAGGTGGCGGAACTCTCGGACGGTCGCGTCAAGCTGCGGCCCGGCACGCTGTACGGCGCGTTCGACCGGCTCAGCGAGCAGCGGTGGATCGAGATGGACCATGAGGAGGTCGTGGACGGCCGGCTCCGCCGCTACTACCGCCTCACCGACGACGGCGCGACCGCACTCCGCGCGGAGAGCGAACGGCTACGCGCCAACGCAGAGGCGGCCACCCGCCGCCTCGAGGCCAGGGCGAAGGCTGCGGGCCGCGGGCCTGCGGCCGCCAGCCCCGGGTTCGCCCGTTGGGCGCTCGCCTGACCGCCGACGTACGCCCTGGCCACGGCGGAGCCGACCGCTCCCCGACGGCTGACACCAAACCCCCAGCGCGCTCGCGGATGGACGCGCCACACATCCAGGAAGGATCCCGATAACGATGTCTGACTACGCGTCCGACACCCGCTTTTCGCCCGAGCCGACACCAGCGGCGAAGCTCGAGACCGCGTACCGCGCCCTCCTGCGCCGCTACCCCGCGTCGTACCGGTCAGCGCGCGAGGAGGAGATGGTGGGGACACTCATGGAGGCGTCCGAACCCGGTCAGCGCGAACCGAGCGCCGCCGACCGGCGAGACCTGACCATCGGGGCGATCAAGGCGCAGCTGCGCATCAACGTGCTCGGCATGAACCCCCGCGCCGCGCTCAACGCGGTCGCGCTTCCCGCCGCTGTGATCGCTGCGGGCCTGACGGTACTGAGCGCCATCACCAACCTCTTCACCATCAGGCTGACGAGCGACTTTCTGACAGCCGCACCAGGCTACGAGGTCGACAACCTCGTCTACCTGGGCGTCATGCTCGCGGGGATCGTCACCTGGCTCGCCGTCGTCATCGCGCTGATGACCGGCAGGGTCCGCCTGGGACGCGTGCTCGCCGTGGCCACCGTTCTCGTTGCGGGGGCACCGCAGGTGATCACGTCCGCCATCGGGCATCACGGCATGTGGTGGCCGTTCGGCACTGGCGTCACGACATTGCTCGCGGTGGTTGTCGCCGCTGCGAACCCGACCACGCGACCCTCGAGGAGGCCCGCGTTGGCGCTTCTGGCCGGCGTGCTTCCGACCACGATCGCGGCGACCGCGTATCTCGTCGGCATGTGGGCCGCGCCGCCGGAGGGGCCCCAGCCCTTCATCCCGGATCAGATGATCGCGGTCCTTATCGGCGGCATCGGAGCAGTGTGGTGGCTCATCCGGACGGACCCGCAGGCCGGTGTCTCAGGTTCAGCGCTGCTCGCCGCGGCCCTGCTTCCCTCTGCCGTGGTCACCGGGCTCTACCTGGCCTTCGATCACAACGTCCCAGGGGCGGAGCAGGTGGCGCAGATTCTCTTCGGGGCGGTAGTGCTGTATGCCTGCGCGCTCGCGGTCTCCCGCCGTCTGCTCGGCACCGCCCCACCGGACGGACCGCACACCGCGTGAGCGTCCCGCAATCGCCGCCGAGGTCAGCGTACGGTCGTCAACCGGCGGCCACCGACGGTCACAGGCCTGCGTCCGGTCGGTCGAGGGTCTTGCTGGAGACCTGGGCCTGGTTCCTTCACGGTCGGTCGTGTGGAGTGACGTCCGGTTGGTAGCTGCATGCGGTGCCGGTGCGAATACTGCGATCGAGGTGGGCGCCGAGCTCAGGCAGCACCGCGCCGATCCGCTGGATCGCGTCGCGGATCCTTCCGGTCACGGCCTTGCGAGCCCGTTCGGCGGTCGTGGCGCCGAGGCTCCGGGACGCACCGCCAGGGCGCGTCGCCCGCCGCAGCTCGGCCAGGATCCGCTCGCGCTCGACCGTGTAGCGCTCCGCCGTGCCGAGGTCGTGCGCGTGACGCGCGTTGAGAATCGCCTGGTCGAGCTGGGCGAGCCGGCCCCGGTACGCCGCGAGCGCCGAGCCGTCCAGCACGGCATCGCCACCGTAGTTGACGACGTTGCTGCCCATGAGGTCGATCGCAGGCACGTCGGCGCCTGGCCGGGACAGCAGCACGGCGAGGTCGCGGAGCCCTTTCACGTCGGGCAGGTGCGCTGACCGGCCACGGTAGCTGACCTTCCACAGGTCGCCGGTGCGCTCCAAGGCCGGACGGTCGCCGCTGAGTACCGCGCTCGTCTCGGCTTCCCATAGCTTTGCGCCAAGCCGGCGGTGCGTGTCGAGCGCGCGCTCCAGCCAGCTGCGGGCGAGCACCGGTTCGCCGAGCGCGGCGTAGAGCAGGCCGACCCGGTGCGCGTGTGCCCCCATGAAGCACACCAGCGCGCCGTTCACCGCGCACGTGTCCGCGATCGGGAGCAGGTCGTCCAGGAGCTGAGCGCAGACGGCGCGATCCTCCAGGGCCACCGCCGCCGTCGTCAGCTCCCCGGCGAAGACTGACCACAGGTAGGAGCGGTCGGTGCGCCAGTCGTCGATGGCGAGCACGATGTCCAGCTCGCGGCGCGCTGCGTCGAGGTCGCCTGCGCGGGCGAGAAAGCCCGCCGCTACGGCGTGGGCGTGCGCGGGCACGCCGACCCACCACGCGATGGCCTGGGCAGCGGTCTCCCGCAGCCGATCCCGGTCGCCGCCCGCCCGCACGACCTCCAGCAGCTGCGACATCCGCACATTGCCGGCGTCGCGGTCGCCGACGGCGCCACCCAGCTCGGCCGCCTCGTGGACGAGCCGCTCGCCAGTTGCGAGATCACCGTCGAGCAGGGCGAGCGCGGCCTCCCGGGTCCGCAGTAGGTAGTCGTGGCGGGGCTGGCGCAGCCGCGCTGCGGCCTCGCGATATTCGGTCAGCGAGGCCCGGAACGCGGGGGATCCCGATTCGAGCAGCGCGCTCGCGGTGAGCAGCAGCGCCTCGGCGTGGCACTCGATGTCGCCCGCGCGCTCCGCGAGGTTGGCGATCTCCCGCGTGATCGCGATCCGCTCGCCGGCAGTGCCGGGTGTCCACAGCGCGTCGTGCTGGGCGAGCAGGCAGCTGGCAAGCGTGGCGGGTTCGCCCTCCAGGGTGCGTGCGACCGCGACAGCACGATCGGCGAGCGGCCTGGCCCGTGGCCGGTCACGCGGTACCGAGTGCTGCAGCTGCCGCGCCATCGCGGCGGTGACTTGGGCCTCCATGGCGGTGCTGGTGCCGTCGAGGGCGTCTCGGGCACGGTCGAGCACGGCGACCAGTTCGGTCCGCGGCATGGCGAACCGGGCACCGAGTCGGTCCAGGCCTAGCGCTACTGCCCCGAGCCGCGCCGGATCCCCGTGCGCACGGACGAGCGCGTCGCCAAGCAGCCGCCGGGCGGTGTCCGAGTCGCCCGAGCGCAGCCGGGCGTCGGCCTCGGCCACGAGCGCATCCGCAAGGTCACCGTCGGCTACCTCGGCGCCGGCGCGGGCGATCGCCGCACGGGCGCGCGTCAGGTGGCCGGCGGCCTCGGCGAAGGCGAACCGCATCAGCTCGTCCCGCGCCGCGCGGTGCGCCCAGGCCAGCGCCGGTCCGGGACCGGCCGCCGGGATCGCCGCGGCGTAGTGCAGCGATAGCTCGCCTGCGAACACCGTGCCGCCGCGCCCGTGGCGGCGCTCTAGCGCCACGGCAACCCGGTGATGCAGGTCGAGGCGCTGCGACGCTGCCAGCGACGCGTAGACGGACTCGCGGTAGAGATCGTGCGCGAACGAGCCGTCCGCGACCATGCCCGCGCGCTCCGCCTCGTCAACCAGGTCCAGTACGCGGGCCTGCTCCTCGCCGACCACACCGGCCAGGACGTCCGGGAGCAGTTGCCTGCCGGCGACCGACGCCGCCGCCAGCAGCCGCGCGCAGCCGCCGCTGACCCGCGCGACGCGCCGGGCGATGACCTCGCGCACCGCCGAGGGGATCCCGGCCACCTCGCCGCCGGATGCCAGGACGTACCCCAGTTCGCGCGCGAAGAACGGGTGGCCGTTGCAGCGGTCGTGGATGGCGCGCGCCCAGCGTGCCGCGATGTCCGGCCCTGCGAGCCGCTCGACCAGCGCCCCGACCTCGGCGGTGGACAGACCGGTGAGCGGGATCGGCACCGCGCCGGTGGCCAGCTTGGCGAGTTGCTCGCGCGTCTCGTCGCCGAGTTCGTCGTGGCGGTACGCGGCCACGAGCAGCAACGAGCCGGAGGACGCCGTTCCGGCGATGTAGTGCAGCAACTCCAACGTGGACGAGTCCGCCCATTGCACATCGTCGATCAGCACGACCAGCGGATCATGGGCCGACGCGCGCTCCAGGAAGCGGCTGACCGCGTCGAACGTCCGTAGCCGGTCGCCGGAGGCTGACCCGCCGCCTGTGACGACCGCCAGCTCCGGGTCGGGATCGGCGGCGACGCCGAGCCCGCGCAGCGCCTGCGTCCACGGCCAGTAGGCGGGCGCACGGTCGGCGTCCCAGCAGGTGCCGCGCGCCACCCGGGCACCGCGTTCGGCAGCGTCGGCGGCGAACCGGTCGAGCAGCGCCGTCTTGCCGATGCCGGCCTCACCGCTGACGAGCGCCAGCCCTGGACGCCCGTTGCCGGAGGCCGCACGGAGCCGCTCCAACGCGTCCGCCCGCCCCACGAAATCCGGCACAAGGGCATTCTTACGCCCGGAACGTCGCTCGCGGCGGATTCGCCAGACGGTTTCTGGCGGAATCGGCTCCCTTCTGGCGCGGTAACGGTGTCACCGAGCTGATCAGGGGCCATCATGACCACGACGTTCGATCCGCAGCTCTACAAGGCCACGACGCGCAGGCAGTGGGAGGACGCCGCCGAGGCGTGGCACCGCTGGGGACCCATCATCGAGGAGTGGCTCGGCGCGGCCACCGAGCGCATGCTCGACGCGGCGGGCGTCACCACTGGCAGCCGGGTCCTCGACGTCGCCGCTGGCGCCGGCGGGCAGACGCTCGCCGCCGCTCGCCGCGCCGGCCCGACCGGCCACGTGCTCGCCACCGACATCTCGCCCGCGATCCTCGCCTACGCGGCCAAGGCGGCCGCCGGCCTGCCGCAGGTCGTCACGCGCGAGCTGGACGGGGAGAGCCTTGATGTCGAGGTCGCCAGCTTCGACGCTGTCATCTCGCGTGTCGGCCTCATCTACTTTCCCGACCAGCAGGCCGCGCTCGCTGCCATGCGCGCGGCGCTGCGCCCCGGCGGGCGTCTGTCGGCCGTCGTCTATTCGACCGCCGACCGTAACGGCTTTTTCGCGGTTCCCGTCGGGATCGTCCGCCGCCGCGCCGCGTTGCCGCCGCCTGCTGCGGGCCAGCCCGGCCCGTTCAGTCTCGGCGGCCCAGGCGTCGCCGAGGAGACCCTGGCCCGCGCGGGCTTCGGCGACATCACAGTCGACGTGGTGCCGTCGCCGCTCCGGCTGTCCAGCGCGGCGGAGTGCACCCGCTTCGAGCGCGAGTCGTTCGGCGCCCTGCACACGATGCTCGCCGGGTTGCCCGAGCCCGAGCGCGAGGCGGCGTGGGACGAGATCGCTGAGGCGCTGGCGCACTTCGAGGGGCCGGACGGCTTCACCGGCCCGTGCGAAATGCTTGTGATCTCGGGCACCCGCTGAGCCAATTATCGATTTCGATGTAGGCGCGTTCCGACGCCGCGGCCGGCGTTCTGGTCGACGACTGAAACCGGGTCCGTTTTGGGCACGGCTCTATGTCCCGTCATCTGTGGTGGGTTGGCCGTCCGGCGGCGGCGGATCCGGTGGTCGTGCGGTTCGCCGCACGATGCGGCGCGGCGCCGTCGCGATCCGCTCGAACTTGACGTTCACCGTCTCCGGCTGAGGGGTGTTCCAGCCCAGGCGCAGCGACCCCAGCCGCAACACCACCACGACCATGAGAGCCAGGAAGAACCACACCTCGGCGTGGCCGCCCGCCCCGAGCGCGATCGCGAAAATCGACGCCCCGACCGCCGCGGCCGTGGCGTACATCGTGCCGGGCAGCAGCAGGACTGGCCGGTCCCCAACAAGGACGTCACGCAGGAGCCCGCCGCCCACGCCGGTGATGACTCCCAGCAGGACACAGGAGACCAGAGGTAGTTCGGCCCGGACAGCCTTGTCGACACCGACGATCGAGTAGACCCCGAGGAAGAGTGCGTCGAGCAGGGTCAGCACCGCGGTGAGGCGTTTGATCAACCGGGCGAACAGGATGCCGGCGGCGCCCGCGGCGAGTGCTATCGACACCAGCCACGGGTTGGTGAGCGCGACCGGAGTGCCTTGTTGCAGGAGGGTGTCGCGGATGAGCCCGCCACCGAGCCCGGTTATCAGAGCGATGAGCAATGTGCCCGTCACGTCGAGTCGGACCCGCCAGGCGGTCAGAGCCCCGAACAGCCCGCCGACTGCGGCCGAAGTCGCGTCCAGCCAGACCGGTGTCGCCAGCCCCAGCGTGGCCGCATCCGCCTGGGCGAGCATGGCAAGGTCTCCTCACCCCGTGGGTTGATCGTTTTGGGCAGGTCAGATCACGACCAACATTCGGACGGGGTGAGGCGCGCTGGCTTCACCCGGACGGGGTGAGGCACGGACAAGTCCAGGCAGCCTGAGCCGGCCGGCGCCGGGGAGGGTGGGAAGCAGCCTTGACGCTGCGATCATCCGAGACCGCCGTCGTGATCGTGGAGCCACTAGCCGACGAGAGTTGACTGCGTCGTCACCGCATCTGTCCAGGGTGGCGGAGGCCGTGAAGGCGGATCGGTGGACGCCCAGCCTGGTCGGCGAGTTCTCTGAACCGGTTGACAACGTCAAACTTCGTACAATGTACGCTGCGAGTTGACCGACCCGTGCGCCGACCAGTAGAGAGGCGGCACATGACAGACGCGTACAAGAAAATGGCTGGCAGCGCAGCGTTCGAGCCGACCGAGGCCGACCACGCCAGCGTCCAGGCCTGGTTCGCGCGCTACGACGGGCTCGCCGCCAAGGGCGACGTGGAAGGCATGGCGGACCAGGCTGTGTTCCCGCTGAATGTCGTGACCGACTCCGCGACCGGTGGCGGCACAGCGGAACAGGTCACGCGGGAGCAGTTCCTCGAACAGATGGGCGCCGTGGTGGCGGGCTCGGCCGACGTGTCGATGGAGTCGACCCGCAGCCCGATCTTCCTGTCATCCGATCTGGCCTTCGTCGTCACGGACGCCACCATGACGCGCGGCGACCAGCGCCAGCCCATCCGGTACGTCGACCTGCTCATCAAGGTTGACGGCGACTGGCGGTTCCAGACCATGGTCCAGGCCGGCTGGGGCTGATCCCGCATGGCCTGGGAGAACGGCACGGCGGAGTACCTGGTTGAGTCCGGCCGATGCCAGGCTCGATCCCGATCAGCCCCTGGCCGCATGGCGTCCACCACCCCGAGCAACTAGCCCGCGCCGCCGGCGGCAGGCGGACGCGCCGTGCGGCGATCGCGGCGGCGTTGCGGCGGCCACCATGGCTTCTGCCACGTCTGCGCCGCCCACGTCCGCCCCGCGGCGGCGGGCCGGCCGACGGTTCGGCCGGGGCCGAGCCCGATCTCTAGGACGCGCTCGCCAGGGATCGCGCCGAGCATCTCAATGGCGATGTCCTCGACGGCGGCGGTTTCGCTGACCCACAGGCGGGCCATCTACCTCGACGTCCAGCAGTGGGCGATCGAGGATGTCGAGCCCGCCGGGCCGGCTCCGTCCTTCTCATGACAGGGGCCAGACGGCGGCCCGATATGACGAAAGGAACCCCGCGATGAGCAAGGTAGTGCTGGATGTGTCGATGTCCCTGGACGGTTCTCGGCCGGACCGAACGTCCGGGAGTGTCCCTCGACGGGCCTGGCGGGGGCCGTAGTTCGTGCTCATTCATCACCCTGATGCGGAGCCTGTCGACGGTGTCATCTTCCTCGACTGCCACGTCACCGAGGTCGACCTCCACGTCATGCCGCGCCTCCTCGGCGACGGCACCCGCCTGTACGACGTCGCGGATGGGTCCATGCTCAAGTCATAGAACTGGGTCGGCGATGACCGAATGCCGCGACCAAGCTCCGTTTCCGCACCACCTACGAGAACTGACCCCCCGACTACCGAAGGAGCACCAGTCATGTCACTCGCCCGCGTCCAATTCTTCTCCATCTCACTCGACGGCTTCGGCACTGGCGAAGGCCAGAGCCAAGACGCACCGTTCGGTCACGCCGGCGAACGGCTGCACGAATGGTTGTTCACCACCCGGTTCTGGCAGCCCGGCGGTAGCGAAGGCGTCGACGACGCCTTCGCCCAGCAGCACGATAAGGGGATCGGCGCCGAGATCATGGGTGCCGGCAAGTTCGGCCCGCCCGGATGGCACAAGGACCCGGAGTGGAAGGGCGTGTGGGGCACCAACCCGCCGTTCCACACACCGACCTTCATCCTCACCCATCACCCGCGCCCGTCGATCGAGATGGAGGGCGGCACGACGTACCACTTCATCGACGCTTCGCCTGCCGATGCGCTAGAGGCGGCCCGCGAGGCAGCGGGCGGTCGCGACGTACGCATCGGCGGAGGTCCCACCACGATCCGCGACTTCCTTGCTGCCGGGCTCATCGACCACATGCACATCGTGGTGGTCCCGATCCTGCTCGGCCGAGGCGTACGCCTCTGGGACGGGCTGGAAGGCCTCGAGAAGGACTACCAGGTCGAGGCCACCTCCTCGCCCAGCGGAGTCACCCATGTGACGTTCACCCGTGCGGCTGTCTGAGCCGCCTCGGTCCAGAACCCGGACGCGGGTAGGGCTGTGGCGTGGTCGGGCATGGGTGGGGCTCCCGGGTGGCTGGTCGACAAGGACTCGCCTGACCGTCGAACCGCAAATGATCGGCGTGCCGGAGCGCATCCGAGTGATGCGCCCCGGCGGTCGCCGGGCACGCGAGTTAGCGAGCGGTCCATTGTGGATCGCTCGCCGTCGCATTCCACCCGTCAGCGCGCAGGAGCGTCAGTAGCCGCCGCCGGACCTGAGTCCCGATTCCCACTTGGTTCCCCGCGGCGGTGGGAACCTTTGTTGCGGCACGCCTCGCGCACGGAGACGTGCCGCGCCATCGGGCGGATGGGCTCAGCGCTGCTGGACGAAGATGTCGTAGGTGCCGTTGGTGTCGTTCGCGACAAACCCCGCTGCGGCGGATTCGAACGCGAGGACAGCGCCGTTCTGGCTCATCGCTGACATGAAGCCGCCGCCCTTACCGCTAGCAGGCACCGACATCACGTCGAGGACTTTGGCCTGGCGGTCGTAGCGGAAGACGTGCGGGCGTCCGGGCTCCGGCTCCGGCTGGGCCGGCACGAGATTCGTGGCTTTCGAGGAGAAGGACACGAACCGCCCATCGCCGCTGATTGCGGGGTACAGCGAACGGGCGTCACCGGGATTCCGGCTGGTGTCGCGGAGACCAGGGCGAGTTTGTCCGTCATGCGATCGAACAGGAAGACGTCGTAGTCCGTGTTCGTGTCACCGGGCGCCAGGTTCGAGGCACGGGAGATGAACGTGATCCACCGACCGTTCCGGCTCAGTGTCGGCTGCTCGGACAGGTCGTCACCAGCATCGCTGGCGGCGTTCCTCGATACCAGCATTGTCTTCTTGGTGGTGCGGTCGAACAGGTAGACCTGGTGCCCGCGCTTGCCGGGCACGATGTCCGTGCCGTCCGACTGCGAACCCCACGAAGCGGCCGTCGTCGCTGATCGACGTCTCTTTCGACCAGGCCGACCCGGGGTCTTCCCCAGCGGTCGACCGGGTGACGAGCTCGAACGTCCGCGTGCACCGTGTCGTAGACATAGACGTCCCCACCGGGATTCTCGTCCTCGGACACGAGCTTTCCCACCGTCACGAGGGAGATGAACCGGCCGTCCGCGCTGACGTCCGGGTCGACGCTACCCATCGCACCCACCGGGACGATCGAGACCGCTTTGGTGATCCGGTCGTAAATGAACGTGTCGGGGGCGCGATTGGTGTCGCCGCCGACCAGGTTCGTAGCGAAGGAGTAGAAGACGACATAGCGGCCGTTCGCGCTCATGCGAGGAGGCCTCGACGCGTCGTTGGCCGCCGCGCCTCCAAGACCCCGGGACACGAGTTCGGTGCGGCCGGTGTTCCTGTCGTGCAGAAAGACGTCATAGATGCCGTTCGTGTCGCCGGACACGAGGTTCGACGCGTTGGACAGGAACGCCACGTACCTTCCGTTGGCGCTCACCTGTGGGCTGGTCGAGGCCCCGTCGGCCTGGGTGCCGCCGGTGCCCACCGACACGCGCGTAGTCCTGGGTGGGTCGGCCGCGTGGGCGTTGGCGGTAGGCGCAGTCACAGCCAGGGCGGCCGCGACGGCACAGACGGCCGTGACACGCATCGGTAAGGACTTGGACGTAGCGCGCATACGTTTGTCTCCCCGGTTCGTGGCGGTGCCGGGCGATGGCCGCGGCCATCGCCCAAGCTACTGTCACCGGCCAAACCGGAGAGTGGGGTGAGCCAGCATGGCGTCGCCTGTGGACGGTCAGGACCGCTCGCTGGGTACGGATCTGCCGGATCCGCGTGATCGGCAGGTCAGGCGGCGAGAGCAGTGACGATCGGCTGGTAGTACCCGCTGTCGTGTGGATCGCTCCAGCGGATGTCGTCGAATCCGGACGAGGCCAGCAGCGTGGTCAGTTCGTGCCGCAGGAGCGCACGGTAGGTGGTCGACCGGACGGTGGCCGCCCACCCGGATTCCTGCTGCTGGAGGATGAAGAGGTTGATCTCGACGGTGCGGTGGTCGGGCGCCCACGTCCAGGCCTGACCGACGATCCGCTGCTGGCCCTCCGTTTCGTGCATGGTTGGTACCACGCCTTGCACCTGATCACGGACCAGTGCGTCGTAGTCGCGGATGCTGGCCAGGAACAACCCACGATCGCGCAGGCAGCGCCGGACCGACGCGAGCGCCAGGGCCAGGTCGGCGTCAGTGAGTAGGTGCGGCAGCGAGTTGTCGCAGGACACGACGGCGTCGAACCGTCGGTCGACCGTGTCGGCCAAGGACCGGACGTCGGCGGACAGGAACTCGACGTCGATCTCGCGATGCCGCGCCTCGGCGCGGGCGCGCTCGACGGCCCTCGCGCTGAGATCCGCTCCGACCAGCCGGTACCCCTGCATGGCCAGCGGTAGCGCCTGGGTGCCGATGCCGCAGGTGCAGTCGAGCACCGTTGCCGGCGCGGCGACGCCCCGGCTCCGAAGCAGGCTCCCGAGGACGTCGCCCTGCCACTGGGCACTGCTCCACCAGTCACGAAAGATCAGGTGGTAGTCCTCGGCGAACGAGTCATAGAAGGTCCTCGCGTCGGTCGCCGCCCGCGCGCTGATGCGATCGTTGTCGGACCTCATCCGGCGCACCCCCGATTCGTGCCGCTCATCGATTAACCCAGACAAAGAAGACCGGTCCGCGCGGCCCCGAGAACCCTGACCAAGACCAGCCTACGGTTGGAATGGCCTAATCCTTGGCCCTGTTGTTGCGGCGCGTCTGCGCCGACGCAGTCGGCGATGAGCACCCGCCGCGGCTCAGTCATCCGGGACCACCCCAACGGGCGAGGGATACAACCGCCGAACCACCGCGAGAGCCCAGCGCATCCGGGGTGCGGCCGTCTCGGGATGGTCACCGAACTCGGCGGCGACCGACATGGCGCAGCCATGCGTACCGCCGTGGATGCCCCATGCGCGATCGATGGCGCCGTTCGCGTGGGTCAGTGTCGGTTGGCCGGATGCGGACAGGTCGCTCGTGAAGATGGCTTCGGCGCGGGCCACGGTGAGCGGGTCCGTTGCGGGTCGTTGAAGTGTTCCGTACATCATTGCTCGGCCTCCAGGCAGAAGGTGGCTCCTCTCCGCCGGCCCGGATCAGAAGGTTGGCTAGAGCATGCTCCGCGCGCGTCATTAGGGCGTCAGAATGGCATCCCTGAACTTTGGCACGGCCGCCTGTCCGGATCGTGGTGTGAGCGATCCGCGCGCACGCAAGTTCTGTGGTGCGATCGCGCAGTCAGACTCCACGATCGCACCACAACCGCACGTGCGGCCACGGTTCAGGGGCGGACTGCGGGATAGCCCTGAGCCCGGGTCGTCGAGTAAACCGGCGGCGGGACGCTGATGTTGCCGTACCGGTCCCAGCCGTTGGCGATCCGGTTGTAGTACAGGTCGGCTTGGGCGGCGTCGATGACCCAGTTCCACTCACCGGTCGGAGGCTTGTCGGGGTACGCGCGCACCTGCGCCGCCACCTGCTGCGCCTCGCGCAGGCCGTCCCAGATGGTCCGTTGCAGTGCGGGCGTCTGGGAGGACGGGTCGCGTACCCAGATCCGGTAGCCGAAGTATGCCTTCGACACCGACCGGTGCAGCCGCGCGGTGAGCAACGTGCGCTCGAAGTAGGCCTTCAGCTGCCGGTACTGCGCGTCACGCAGGTGGCAGCGTGCCTTCTCGATGTCGGCCAGCGCCGCCTCCGCCTGGCGGACGCTCCAGTCCTTCTCCCGGACGATGTAGTCCAGGTACGCCGGCTCCATGTTGTTGCCCAGGCGGACCCAGCCGTTGTCGAGCACGTACCCGGCCTCGCGGCGCAGGACGCCGTCGGTCTTGCAGGCAGGCGGGGCGAGGTGGTCGGCGACGTCGATCCAGTAGTGGAAGCGCCGGTTCACGTCGTGGCCGACGGTCACCTCAGGTGGGTCGAGCCACTTGCCGGAGACGCTGCGGTGGTAGCTGGAGCAGTAGGGGTCGTAGTCCAGCCGCGAGTGGTTGGCGGTGTTCGTACCCAGGCTGTAGAGCGACGAGGTGACGATGTCGAACGACCGGGCGAGCGCCGCGCTGACGTAGCGCGCGGCCCGCCGGCCATAGGTCCGCGTGGCGTACTCGCGATAGATCGTCTCCACCGAGACACGCCGGTCCGCGGTGGCCCGGTAGAGCGCGTACAGGTTGATCTCCGTTGGCGTGCCGACGATGCGGGACTCGTCGTAGCGGTCGGTGCGGGCGGTGTAGCCGATGACGTTCGGCAGCCGCTCGTAGTAGCGCCACCGGTTGACGTGCTCCTGCGGCCACGCCCCCGCGATCTTGCCCTGCCCGTTGTACTCGCCGGTGGTGTCGAACTCGATGATCGTCGGGCGGTCGATCGTCTGGACCCACCGGTCGTTGGGGTGGGTGAGGAAGAAGTCGTGCGGCGTGGCCTTGGCCATGACGCGAATTCCGGTGCGGTGTTGCACGAGCTTGATCGCGTCGACCGTGCGCTCGATCTCGGCGGGGAAGTAGCCGAAGGTGCGCAGGTAGAGGTTCTGGCTGGCGCTCGTCAACGACGACGGAGGCAACCTGGTCGACCAGGTAGGCGAGCTTCTCCGCGTCGGTCTTGAGCCGCACCGAGTGCTGGCGTTCCACCCGCGCGCCGGTCTCGATGAACGTGAGGACGACCGCGTCGGTGTTCGGCACCAGGTCGAGCATGCTCCGGTAGTCCTGCTTGAACCACGCCCAGAACTCGGGGTTGTCCAGGTCGATGGTGCCGTTCGGGCCGGTGCGGAACTGCGCTGGATAGTAGGTCAGGTCATACAGAGCGTGGTCCCACACCGCGACCTCGCGGACGCCCGCACGGTGTGCCGCGTCGGTGAGGCGATTGGCCTGGGCCTGCCTGGCCGGATCACGCACCTCTCGCAGGTCGTGCACGATCTGGTGGCTCAGTTGCAGGTGGTTGATCCGGTACGCGGGCGCCGCGGCGATCACCGCGTCGGCGCCGGCATCGCTGCCGGACAGGATCGTCCAGCCGCGCACCGCGCCGGTGGGGCGCGAGGCTCCGCTCGGCTCGCCGTATGCGGTAGACGGTCCGCTGAACACCGTGGCCGCCATCAAGATGACCGCGCAAGTCCCCACTCGTCGCCACATGACGGCGCCCCTTCCCAGAGCCAGCCATCGGATGTTTTTGCCCGAGTCATGCTACTTGCGAGGCATTGATGGAGAAAGATGCCCAAACTTGCTCGGTTCTGGTAGGCACTGGCTGTTGCGAGCCCGCTGACAACGTGCGTCACCACACGGGGGCCGGTCGGCGGGTCAGACGAGGAGTCACGTGGTGAGCAGAGTCATGGCGGTCGTGGCCGCCGCGGCGATCGGGGCGTCCATGTTCATGGCGCCGGGTACCGGGTCGGCGGCGCAGCCAAGCGAGGCGAAGACAGGCGCCTCCACAATCACCTGGGGGGCCTGTCCTGAGGGATACCCGGCGGCAATCCAGTGCTCCACGCTGGCCGTCCCGCTGAACTACGCCACGCCGCACGGCGCCAGTATCAACATCACCATCAGCCGTGCAAAGGCGACTGGCGCGCCGGCCGAGCGGCAGGGAGTGCTCCTGGTCAACCGGGGCGGGCCCGGCGGCACCGGCGTCGCGTACGCCGCGAGCGTTCAGCGCCGCCTGCCCGATGCGGTCAAGAAGGCATACGACGTCATCGGGTTCGACCCTCGAGGTGTCGGGCTCTCGCACCCGCTCTACTGCGTGGACCCGGATGTCTTCTACAAGGCGCCGGTCCGCGACACCGTCCCCACGTCCGGCATCGATCTGGCGATCAACACGGGTCGGGCGGCGCAGTACGCGGAGGGCTGCCTTACCGGGAACGGTGCCGACATCCGCCACTACGACACGCGGAACACCGCCCGGGACATGGACCTGCTCCGCAGTGCGCTTGGCGAGCGGCAGATCAACTACCTCGGCTATTCCTACGGCACGTACCTCGGCGCGGTCTACGCCACCTTGTTCCCCAGGAACGCCCGCCGCTTCGTGCTCGACAGCGCGGTCGACCCGACCGGCGCGTGGTACCGCGACAACCAGGATCAGAACGTGGCTTTCGAGGCGTCGTTCGGGGAGTTCTCGACGTGGGTCGCCGCCCACGACAAGACGTATCACCTCGGCACCACCGGAGCGAAGGTGCGCAGGGCCTGGTACGCGGCGCGGGCGTCGTTGAAGGCCAAGCCGGCCGGCGGCGTGCTCGGGGCCACCGAGGTCGAGAACATCGCGGTGGGCGCGATGTACTCCGACGCCGCATGGCCCGACCTGGCGAAGGCGCTGAGCGACTACGTCACCAAGAACGACGCCGCCGGTCTCCTGGCCCAGTACGGCCCGACCGACCTGGCGGGCGAGAACAGCACCGCCATGTACACCACCGTGGAGTGCAACGACGCACCGTGGCCGCATGACCTGCAGCGCTGGTACCGCGACGCCGCCAGGCAGTACCGCAACCACCCGTTCCTCACCTGGAACAACACCTGGTTCAACATGGCGTGCGCGTTCTGGCCATACAGCGCCAAGAAGGCTTTCGAGGTCGGGGGAAGAAGCTGCCCAGGATCCTGGTCGTCAACGCGACCGGTGACGCAGCCACGCCGTACAAGGGCGCGGTCAGCATGCACCGGCAGCTGGCAGGTTCTCGGCTGGTCACCGTGACCGGAAACTTCAACCACGGGCAGTTCCTGTACGAGAAGAATCCCTGCACGGACGCCTACGGCGCCGACTATCTGCTCACCGGCGCGTTGCCTACCCGCGACGTAAGCTGCGTCGGCAACGCGCATCCTGCGCCGCCTGCGGCCGGGGCCAAGGCCTCGATCGCGCCGGCAGACGACGACCGGCCGGGCCGGCTCCGCTGACCTAGTCCGCCAGCGACGTTCTGTGGTGGGATCGTGCAGTCTGACTCGACGATCCCACCACAGCGCGTGGCAACATGCATGGGTGCTGGCGCGTACCTGGGTGGTGCCGAACGTCGAAGCCTCGCTCTGGCTGGCGCTCGCCGTCTACCGCACGCTGGTCCTCGGCTACGCGATTGTCGCTGTCGCGTGGCACTGGCGCAGCTACGACCACCCTCTGGTCGCCTGGCTGGCGTTGGGCGGCATGGCCATCTGGACGGGTTTGTGCGCGTGGCTGTACTCCTCGCCGCGGTACCGGTCCTGGCCAGTGCTCGCGATCGACCTCGGAGTCGCGTGCGTCGCGATCCTGCTGACGCTGTTCGTCGTGAGTGCGGAGCACAGGCAGAGCGCGCCGACGCTGCCGACGTTCTGGGCGTCAGCCAGCATGCTGGCGTGGGCGGTGCGTTTCGGGCCGGTGGGCGGAGCGACCGCCGCGGCGGCCCTGTCAGTGTGCAATGTGCTCGTTCGTGGTGAGATCACGCTGGCCACGTGGTCGAACACCTTCGTGCTCTTCCTGGCTGGCACCGTGATCGGATACGTGTCGCGCCTCGCGTTGACGGCGGAGGCCGAGCGGGCAAGGGCCGCCGAGGTCGCGGCGGCGGCTGCCGAGCGGGAGCGGTTGGCCCGCAGCATCCACGACAGCGTCCTGCAGGTGCTGGCCTGGGTCCAGAGACGAGGGTCGGAGATCGGCGGGGAGGCCGCGGACCTCGGGCGGCTCGCAGGCGAGCAGGAGCGGGCACTGCGGGCTCTTGTGGCACGCGGCGTCCCGCCGGCAAGCGGCGCGGAGGGGCCCGCGCAGTCCGCCGGAACGGCGACCGACCTGGGGCTGCTACTGAGCACGACTGTGGCTGATCGGTCCTATGCCACGTTCGCCGGACCGGCTACACCGGTTCTCCTCGCGACCTACGTCGCTCGGGAGACGCAGGCCGCCGTGGCCGCGACACTGGACAATGTGCGGCGTCACGCCGGTGAGGGAGCGCAGGCCTGGGTGCTGCTGGAGGAGGTCGACGGCCAGGTGATGGTGACGGTTCGGGACGACGGCGCTGGGATGGCGCCGGGCCGTTTGGCCGCGGCCCGCGACGCGGGTCGGCTCGGTGTGGCCCAGTCGATCGTCGGTCGCTTGCGCGCGATGGGCGGCGACGCATCGGTTACCTCCACGCTTGGCCAGGGCACAGAAGTGGAACTGCGGCTGCCAGGAATCGAGGAGGCACGGTGACGGACTCCCAGGTGCGGGCCAAGGAGCTCGCGGCACAGCTGAAGAGGAAGCACGTGCAGGGTGTCGTACTGTGCTATGTGGACACCGCTGGCATCACCAGGATCAAGGCCGTGCCGCTGAACCGGCTGCCCACCGCCGCGACGTTGGGCGTGGGCATGTCGCCGGTGTTCGACACGTTCCTCTCCGACGACTCGATCACCAGCACCGACCGCCTCGGCAGCCCCGACGGCGACCTGCGGCTCATCGCTGACCTCGACGCGCTGACCGTGCTCGCCGCCCAACCGGGGTGGGCGTGGGCGCCGGTCGACCGGATCACGCAGGACGGCGAGCCGTACGCCGCGTGCCAGCGCACGTTCGCGCGGTCCGCGGTGGCCCGCGCGGCCGAGGTCGGTCTGGAGCTCAAACTGGCCATTGAGGTCGAGTGGGCGTTGAGCCGCGGCGAGGCCGACGACTTCACCGCCGCCTGCACCGGTCCGGCGTACGGGATGACCCGGCTCGTCGAGCTGAGCGACTACGCTCGCGACCTACTCGTCGCGCTCGACACCCAGGGCCTCGGCGTCGAGCAACTGCACCCGGAGTACTCCGACGGCCAGTTCGAGGTGTCGATCGAGGCGGCCGACCCGGTCGCGGCGGCCGACCGGAGCGTGCTTGTCCGGCAGACCGTCCGCGCGCTCGCGGCCCAGCACGGCCTGCGGGCGTCGTTCGCGCCAGCGGTGGTGGCCGGGCACGTGGGCAACGGTGGCCACGTCCACATGTCCGTATGGCGTGACGGTGCGAACCTCTTCGCAGGCGGGCCTGGCCGGTACGGCATGACCGCCGACGCCGAGGCGTTCGCCGCCGGCATCCTCGACCAGTTGCCGGCGCTCTGCGCGATCGGCGCACCGACTCCTGCCAGCTACCTCCGGCTCGTCCCGTCGCATTGGGCCGGCGTCTTCGCGTGCTGGGGCCGCGAGACCCGGGAGACCGCGCTGCGGTTCATCACCGGGCTGGTCGGCTCCGAAGCGCTGGCCGCGAACCTGGAGGTCAAGTGCTTCGACCTCGCGGCCAACCCGTACCTGCTGGCGGGCTCGCTCATCGCCGCCGGGCTGCACGGCATCGAGCAGGGTCTCCGGCTGCCGGACGAGGTGACGGGCGACCCCGCCCGGTTCTCCGACGATGAGCGTGCCGCCCGTGGCATCAACCGGCTGCCGCAGACGCTGGACGAGGCGACCGACGCGCTCTCCGGCAGCGCCGTCCTGCGGAGTGCGATGGGCGACACGCTCTTCGACGCGGTGGTCGCCGTTCGCAGGGCCGAGGCGGCCAGGCTCCGGGACAGCACGGCCGAGGAGGTCGTGGCGGCGCTGCGCTGGGTCTATTGACATGGGCACCGCGGTCGTTCTTGAGCGCCTGCGCCTGGTCGATCACCACTGCCACGGTGTCGTCCGGCACGAGCTGGACCGGCCGGGTTTCGAGGCGTTGCTGAGCGAGGGCGGCCCACCGCCACCGGGCGTAACCCGTTTCGATACCCCGCTCGGCGTGGCCGTCCGCCGGCACTGCGCGCCAGTGCTCGACCTCGACCCGCACGCCCCTGCGGAGGCGTACCTGGAGCGCCGGTCCGCGCTTGGCGTCGCAGAAGTCACGCGGCGGCTACTAGGAGCGGCCAGCGCCCAGGCGCTGCTCGTGGACACGGGCTATCGCGGCGACGAGCTGCTCTCGCCCGGCGAACTGGGCGCCGCAGCCGGCGCCGCCGCATATGAGATCGTGCGGCTGGAGACCGTCGCCGAGGAGCTGGCGGATCGTGGGGTGGATGCTGGCGAGTTCCTCGACCGTTACGCGGAGACCCTCGCGTCGTCCGGCGCGGTGGCGGTCAAGTCGATCGCGGCGTACCGGTACGGGCTTGACTTCGACCCGCAGCCGCCGGCGCGCCGCGACGTGGTGGCGGCTGCGGCGAGCTGGCTGGGCGGGGGAGCGCCGTACCGGCTCGCCGATCCGACGCTGATCCGGGCGATGCTGTGGACGGCGGTAGAGCTGGGCCGGCCGATCCAGTTCCACGCCGGGTACGGGGACGCCGACATCCGGCTGCACCGGACCAACCCGTCGCTGCTCACCGACTTCCTCCGCGCGGTGCCGGCGCGGGTGCCGGTGCTGCTGCTGCACTGCTGGCCGTACCAGCGCGAGGCGAGCTACCTCACCGCGGTGCTCCCGCACGTGTACCTCGACGTCGGCCTCGCGCTGAACCATGTCGGTCCGAGCCGCGCCGTGGCTGTGCTCGCCGAGGCGCTGGAGGTGACCCCGTTCGACAAGATGCTCTACTCGTCCGACGCCTTCGGTCTGCCCGAGCTGTACCACCTCGGCGCGATGGGGTTCCGGCGCGCTCTCGCCGAGCTGCTCGACGCCCGGATCGCCGCGGACGAATGGTCGGCCGACGACGCGGGGCGGCTCGCCCGGATGATCGGCGTCGAGAACGCCGCCCGCGTCTACGGCCTATGAGCCGCCAGCCCGGTGCAGTCCTGGGCCGCCGCGCAGGTCGATTGTGGACGGCTGCGTGTCTAGTCCCTAGTGATGGAGAACCCGAGCATGACGGCGGTGGAGACCACGACGTGACCGGGCGCCAGGTCCTGGGCCTGCGACGGGCCGCCGCGACGGCCTCACGCCGAGCCTGCGCGCGCAGCTCGCCTTTCGTTGTGACGTCGAAGTCGCCGGCCTCGATCTCGTTTGCGCCGGCGGCGACGAGATCGACGAGCAACGTCTGGACGCTGTCGAGAGCGCCCGCGACCGTTGCCAGTCGCGGGCGCCTCCTTCGAGGTTCAGCCCTGGATTATGCGCTGCAGGATGTTCTTCTGCGCTTCGAGTTGGGCCCTGGTGTGGTTGGGATTGAGCCGCACAGCCTCCGCCGTCGCGACGGCGTCGTCGAACGCGGTGTCCACCACGCCATCTCCGTTGGTGTCGACCAATTCGTCGAGGCCAACTGCGCCGTTGGCGAAGTTGAGCCAGGCCGCGAGGAGCTGCTCCTCGAAGAGCTGCTCCATGGTGCCGGTGTTCTGGTTGACGAAGAGGACGCTGACCGCCTGCGGGATCGTGGCGGCGCTCCGCGCCTCGTTGAAGACCGTGCTCATGTACCCAGTGATCGCCAGGTAGCAGTTGAGCTCGGCGGTTGTGAAGTCGGTCTTACCGTTGCGGCGGTACTGGTGCAGCCAGTATCCGGACGCTTCGATCTCGTCGGCGTTGCCGGCGATGATCACGTTCACCGAGTCCGAGGCGGTGCCGCCGTCGTCGTCGGTCGAGCGGAACCCCACCTGGTAGAAGCACGCGTCACCGAAGGTGTGGTTCCTGGTGTCGGTGACGTCCCGAGGCTGCACGCTGGGGCTCGGGGTGGGATCTGCGTTCGGCGGGTTGACCAGGTAGGTGGTCGACACGTCCGGAGCCGGCGGTCCGTCCCCCCAGTCCCAGGCGAGCGTCAGGTCGTCGCTGCCGGGATCGGTCGATCGTCCGCTGAAGGTCACCGGCTCGCCCGCGTTCGCGATGATCGTCGGGACCCCGTTGATCAGGATCGCGTCGGCCTCGTTGATCGTCGCGGTCGGCGCCAGGTTGGTGACAGTCACCGTGAACGTCGCGGATCCGGTGCCACCGTCGTCGTCGGTCACCCGCACGGTGACGGTGAAGACGCCGTTGTCGCCGTACTGGTGTGAGCCGCTGGCCTGGCCCTCGTCCTGCGGCGGGCCCTGGCTGGTCACGGTGACCGAGGCCGGCTCCTGGCCTGCCCCGACACCCCAGTCGATCGTCGCGCTGTAGGTGTCCGCCCAGCCGGGATCGCTGAACGTCGCCGTCGCGGAGACGCTCTGGAATTCGGCGATCGTGACGTTCGGCGGCGCGGTGACAGCCGGCGCGACGTTGTTCACGGTGAGCGCGAACGTTGCCGTGCCGGTCTCGCCCTTGTTGTCGGTGCCGGTGATCGTCACCGTCTGGCTCTGGGTCGGCCCGTCGTTGGTACCGAAGCTCCACGACCAGACCCCGGGACCGGTCTGGGTGACAGTGCCGACCGACGCGGTCAGCGTCACTGGACCGCCCTCGGGATCGCTGAACGTGCCGGTGTTGGCGGCCGTCGAGCCCTCGTTGACGGTGACTGTCGCGTTGTTCGCCGTCAGCGTCGGCGGGCTGTTCCCCGCCTGAAGGGCCGCCAGCAGGTTGAGCCGTGGAGTGGTGGTGTCGGCGGTGCCGTCCGCGTTGGTGTCGTACGTGATCGGCACGCCGGTGCTGGTCATGTACCCCAGCAGGGTGGCGATGGTCGCGGTCGGGTACGCGTGCCGCAGCACCGCGAACGCGCCGGTGACATGCGGTGCCGCCATCGACGTGCCGTCCTTGGAACCGAAGGCGTCATCGGGGACAGCGGAGATCACGTTGTCACCCGGGGCGAACAGGTCGAGCAGCGGACCCCGGTTGGAGAAGCTGGCGATGTCGTCGTCGTCCTCGGTGGCGCCCACCGTCACCGCGGTGGAGATGCAGCCAGGAACGCCCACCCCGGCGGGGTGGCCCTCGTTACCAGCGGAGATCACGGTGGCGACGCCGGCGCCCAGCAGGTTGTCGATCGCGGCCTTGCGGGCGTCCCCGTCGCAGTTGGTCGTGTTGTTGCTGTCGTCGCCGATGCTGATGTTGGCGGCGGCGACGTTGATCGTCCCGGTGAGGTCACGCACGCGGTCGAGCCCGCGGATCTGGTCGGAGTCGTAGGAGAGCACGCAAGGCGTGGGCTCTCCGGCACCGCAGTCCGTCATGGTGTTGAACCGGGTGAAGACCTGGATCGCGATGATGTTCGCCCCCGGCGCCACACCGTTACCCGGCGCGCCGGTGACCCCCGCCGAAGCGCCTGCGGCGATTCCGGCCACGTGACTGCCGTGATCACAGATGTTGTTCGTGCCATCCAGGCACTGCGCGGTCTCGGCGTCAGCCGCACCCGCACCGGTCTGCGAGTTGTTGCCGTTCGGGCAGAGAGTCACGCCGGTCCCGGCGCCGTTCGCGTTCGAGAAGCAGGCTTCGGAGACGATCCGGCCGGCGAAGAACGGGTGATCACGGTCAATGCCGGTGTCGAGCACCGCCACTGCCCACCCGGTTCCGGTGTACCCCAGGGCTTGCACATCATCGCCGTTGATCACCGGCAGCGTGGACGCGAGCGTGGCCGGACGCGCGACGTCCGGCTGCACCGACACGACGCGCGGTGACCGGATCAGGCCCTGCAGCGCCTGGCTGTTGACGGTCGCGGCAAGCAGCGGGAAGTGCTTGTACTTCCAGACCTTGCCGTTACTGCGTTCGATGGCCCCGGCTACCAGCTGCTGATCGTTCTTGCTCTTCAGGTGGACGATGACGCGCACCGAGCCGTCCTCCGCGGCTCTTTGCGCCACGCCGGCACCCGCCTTAGCTGGTGATGCCTGGGCGGTAGCGGGAGCAGCGACCATGAATGCCGTCGTCAAGACGGCCGCTGCGCCCGCTGTCACGAGCTTCCTGACACTCATCAACTTTCCCCCTCTTGGTAGTGGCGCGGTCGGGATCGACGCGCGCCGGTACCGCCCCCTCGTGTCCTCCTTCCTGCCGGGCCGCTAGCCGCTAGCCGGCCGCGGAACGTCGCTCTGGATGCGGAGCACTCGCGGCGAGGCCAGCAGTAGGCGCAGCCCGGCCTCGTTGACGGCGAGCGCGATCAGTGGAGTCGTCGCGAACCGCGTGGTCACCTTGGGTCGGGCTGGCGCCAGCTCGGCGACGAGCCGCACCTGGGCATCCGCTATCGCCTGCCGCTGGCGTCGCACCGCTTCAGGGCCATCGAGGCTGCCCTCGGGCGTAAACGGAACATCAAGCGTGACGATCACCGCGACGCTGCCACCTTGCCGCGCGGCACGGATCAGGGCGGCGCAGTCGGCAGCCCGCGCCAGCTCAGCCGGCGAGCACTCGGCTGGCGTCGCAGGAGACGCTGGGCTGCTCGTCGCCGGTGGCTCCGTGGTCGCGAAGGGCGCCGGGCTGGTCGTTGATCGCTTCGAACTTCGGGGTCGTTCGTCGGCGCACGCCGCGGCCAACGTAACGACTCCGCAGAGGAACAGGCTTAGTACCCGGAAACGTAGGAATGCGGCGTTCTCTGCGCCCCACCACGTTGATGGCGCCGCCCTTGCGCTTCGCACCCAAGCGATTAATACACTCATGGCGGGTATCCCTGACGTATTTCCCCGGCCTGCGAGAGATCCAGAGCCGACCCACAGTAGCCCCGAAACGGCGCTCACGGTCGACGAATATTTAATCAGTTTGTCGAATTTCCGTTTATGGCAAATGCGCCATTTGAACATGACTCGACATGGCTGTTCTGAATTGATCCATAGAAGACGTGATACGTCCGTGATCGCGAGATTGGCGCACGCAAGATGTCGAGGCGCGATCGCATGGCGGTCCGGTTCCTCTAGACGGTTCCGGCTAGCCGGACATGCCCGACGACGGGTCCCGCCCCGTCGAGTGGATGATCCACATGCTCGAACCCTCGGTGATTGTGGCGCGTCGGTGCCCATCGGCGGGGCCGCGACGAGGCAGGCCGTTGACGATTGGGTCGCCTAGTGAGGCCTGCCGTGGTCGAGATCGAGGTCGACTTGTCGAGACTGGCAGGCAGGCACGTTAGAAGATGACCCAGCGCACAGCGCCGCGAATGTTAGGAGCCTGCGTTGATAGCCTTCAGCCTCCATGGCTTTATCTCTATCGACGGGAACCCTGACAGCCCGCAATTCTGTTCCTGCTCAGGTGCTCCCGCGGCACACCGGACACCGTCTGGCCGTACGCATTTATGCCTCCGCGTCGCTGCCCGCGACCAGGAGCGGACGTGCAATTAAGAAATAGCGAACGCATCAATGGGAGGGCGTCAATAGAGCAGCGGAGCATTTGCGGCGGAGACAGTGCAACGCCGCGTGCGATGGAGCCCGACCACTTCGTCGCCAAGTGGCGGACCCGCCACATAAGAATCGTCTTGCCCTATCGGGTGGAGGCCAGGAACCCGAGGTTGCTGCGGCGCGACACCGCACGGTTGAGACCGTCGACGGCCAGCGTCCGGCCGAACCGGTGGCGCCTGTCGGAGCCGATCAAGGTTCGGAGTCCGGTCACTGCGGCACCGGCGCAGGCTGCTGGGCTGGCCGGTTTCGCAACATCCGGGTGGAGACGACGAGGATCCACACCCAGAACAGCGCGTACGGGACGAGCCACGCCGGCGTGGTCCAGACCGCGCGGGCCGCTACCATTCCGACCCCAGCGGACAGGGCCCACCAGCCCAGCCAGGCCGGCTCCGCCCGGGTGGCGAGGATCGCCCAGCCGCTCGCGATGCTGAAGCTGCCGAGGGCCACCCACACGTTGGCGAACGTGATGCTGCCCAGGTCGAACGCGAACCGGGCGAGTTGGGGATCCAGCCCTTCGTCGATCCGGGACACGGCGGCTTGCCCGGCACCGAGCAGGACGGCGCCGACTGCGACCGCGCCGGACGCCAGCACGACGGTGGGCAGCCATTCGGAGTGCGTGGCTGGCCGGCGCAGGGCCGCGGACAGTCCGCAGACGAACCACAGCAGCGCGAGCAGGCCTAGCACGGTGGGCGGACCGATGGCTGTTCGGCGCCCGGCTCGACGGCTACGAGGTCCTGGCGCGCTTCGGCGCCACCCTGGAATCGTCGCCAGGCCCGGCCGAGTTCCTGCCGGAGCTCGCCGACGTGGTCCGGCACGGGCTGGGCCTGCGCTGGGCCCGGGTGCTGCTGGACCCGGCCGGCACCGGTAGCGCTCCGCTGACCGGGTCAGCCGGCATCGGCGTGGACGACCCGGCCGGGCCGGCGCTCGTCGTGCCGCTGACGCACGGCGGCGGCGTGCTCGGCCGGATCGAGTGCGGTCCCGCGCCCGGACGGCCCGTTGCTGGCCGAGGACCGCGCGCTGCTCGGGCACCTCGCCGGGCAGGCCGCCGCGGCCGCTGCAGCAACCTGCACCTGGCCGCGGAGCTGGCCGACCGGCTGGAGGTCATCCGCCGTCAGGCGGCCGAGCTGGCCGCCTCCCGGGCCCGCCTGGTCGCCGGCCAGGACGCCGAGCGCCAGCGCATCCAGCGCGACCTGCACGACGGCGTCCAGCAGGACCTCGTGGTGAGCATCGCCAAGCTGGCCATGGCCCGGCAGCGCCTGCGCCGCGGCGACCCGCGGGCCGGCGAGTCGCTCGACGAGCTCCAGCGCGACCTCGGCGCGCTGCTGGCCGGCCTGCGGGAGTTCGCGCACGCCATCCATCCGCCGGTCCTCGCCGACCACGGACTGCTCGAGCGCTCGGAGGGCCAGGCCGGCCGGCTCCCGGTCGAGGTGGTCATCGAAGCCGAGGCGAGCCTGCGCGGGCGTGCGCTATCCGCCGGCACGTCGAGTCGGCCGCCTGGTACCTGCTCTCGCGAGGCGCTGACCAACGCCGTCAAGCACTCCGGCGCCGGGCACGTCGACGGTCGGGCTGGCGCAGCCGAACGGCCGGCTGTCGTCGAGGTCCGCGACGACGGACGCGGCTTCGACCCGGCGCGCCCCGCGGGCCTCGGCCTGTCCGGGCTGGCCGACCGGATGTCCATCGTGGACGGCAGCCTTCGCGGTGCCAGCGCAGCCCGGGCACGGGGACGACGCTGCGCGGCGAGATCCCGCTGACCGGGCCAGGAGGACGCCGATGGCTGAGCCCGCTGCGGATCGTCATCGCCGACGACAACTACCTGGTGCGCGAGGGCACCCGCCGGCTGCTGGAGGACACCGGCGAGGTGGCCGTGCTGGCCGCGGTCGGCTCCGCCCCGGAGCTGCTCGACGCGGTACGGCGGCCCGCCCGCACGCGGTCCTCACCGACATCCGGATGCCGCTCGGCAGGCTCCGCCGGCCGACCGCGGCGGCGCTCCGCCATGGAGGGCATCGACGCGGCGCACGCCATCCGGCCGGCGACCCAGCAGGTGGGTGTGGTGATCCTGTCCCAGTACGCCGACGAGGCGTACGCGTTCGAGCTGTTCCGCAACGGCACCGCCGGGCTCGCCTACCTGCTCAAGGACCGCGTCGGTGACCTGCACCACCTGCTCGTCGGCGCTGCAGGACGTCGCCGCCGGGGGCTCGGTGATCGACCCGCAGGTCGTGGAGGCGCTGGTGACCCGCCGCGCCCGGCTGCGCGAGTCGCCGCTGGCCACCCTGACCGCCCGCGAGCTCGACGTTCTGCGCGAGATGGCCGCAGGGCGCGGCAACGCCGGCATCGCCGCGCACCTGACGCTGTCCGAGTCCTCAGTGGAGAAGCACGTCAACGCGATCTTCACCAAGCTGGGGCTGACTGCCGAACAGCCATGCACCGGCGGGTCGCGGCGGTGCTGACCTTCCTGCGCGACGCCGGCCTGCGCCCGCCGGCTCCGTAGACGATCAATGTTTGGCTGTCGGAGATGGCCACCTGCCTGGACGTGCAGGTCGAGGCGTTCCGGGGTGCGGCGAGTCAGTCGAGCGTCGGTCGGTCGAAGCTTCAGTGGGCGATGGTGTCGCAGCGGCGATGATGCCGTTACTGAGACTGTCGCTGCTGTGAGGAACGTCGACTCGGGTCCGAGGAGGTGCTACAGCGGCTCGGGGAATCACCCGGCCTGAGTGATGCTGGCTCCCGCTCGTGGGTCAGCTTGTTCAGCGCGGTTGAGGCCGTATCGGGGGCCGAGGGTGGCAACGGCCTTTTTGAGTTCCTCGCCGACGTCGTCGAGCCGATCTGCTTTTGCGGGGTCGACGGCTGCGCTGATCGTGGCGATCAGGCTGCTGTCGGGTGCCAGCAGGGGCGTGGCCACGACGAACGCGTCCGCAAACGTGCCTGCGCGGTTGAAGGCGAGTCGGCGGGAGCGGATCTCAGGGAGCTCGGAGAGGAATTGGCGGACGTCGCCTGCCTGCTCCGGACCGGCGAGGTCGAGGAGGCGGTACATCTCGTCGTCGGGGACGTTGGCGAGCAGAGTCTTTCCGGCTGCGCTCGTGTAGAGGGGGCGACGGGCGTGGGTGCGCGCGACGAACGTCAGGCTGGGCGACTCCTCACCCGCATAGTCGGTGAAGACGATGGCGTCCCCGACGCGCACCCCGACGAAAATGGTGCAACCGAGGACTTCGCGCAGCTCGGCCACGAACCGGTGATCGAGTGACAGCGCGGCCAGCTTGTTCGCGCGCGCGGCAAGGATGAACGGCCCGGGTCCGAGGTAGAACCGGCGGTCCTCCTCGATGACGTAGCCGCGGGCGAGAAGTCCGTTGGTCAACTCCTGCACGGAGCTCTTCGCCGCGTCCAGTGCGGACGCCAGTTCGGCCAAGGTCACGCCGCGCGGGCTTAAGGACACGGTCTCGAGGATCGCGACCACTCGGTCAACAGTGCGATGCGGGCGGGCAGGCATGCGGCGACGCTAGCACCCCTGCTCGGACGGGCCCGGTAGGTCTTGCCAGAGCGTGTGGGTCTTGCTACCGTACGTATATCCAGTTTCACATACGGAAATACGTACGCTTCACTCCGAGAGGCAGGACCACATGACCGCCACGATCTCTCCCGCAACCACGTACAGCGGCGCCCCGCTGCCGATCGTCGCTCTGCCGCAGGGCGAGCTGCTGACCATCAACATCGACCAGATCCCGCTGCTCAAGGACGCCATCGCCCCTGGCGTTCACATCCAGCCGTTGCGCCTGGACCCCGAGCGCGGCGAGTGGGTCGTCCTGGCCACCCTGGCGCCCGGTTGCGAGCTGCCCTTCCACTACCACACCGGCCCGGTTCAGGTGTGGACGATCCAGGGCCGCTGGATATACCGCGAGTACCCCGACCAGCCGCAGACGGCGGGTTCCTACCTGTACGAGCCCGGCGGCTCGGTGCACACCTTCTACACCCCGGAGGACAACACCGAGGACACCATTGGCCTGGCCTGGGTCCAGGGCGCGGCAATCAACTTCAACGAGGACGGCACCTTCCACTCGATCATCGACGCGGCTTCCGCTCAGTACCGGACCGAGATCACGGCGGCGGCGCAGGGCGTAGGACCGGTCCCCTACCTCCACGGCGGCGCCGTCGGTGTGAACAAGTGCCTGATCTGCGCAGTGTGGCGCCGGGCACGATGGAGCGCCTCCAGCTCGGCCCGGCGCGACTCCTCGAGCACAACCCGCGTCTGATCGCGTGCGTCAGCGGCCGAACGCCTACCGGGAAGTGACCCGACCGTCCCGCCGGGACCGCCCCGAACTCGCCGATCCCCAGAAAGGAAACAGCATGACGTCCACCGTGTTCACAATCTTCATGCCGGTCGCTCTCGCGCTGGTGATGTTCGGCCTGGGTCTGACGTTGACCGTCGCCGACTTCAATCGGGTGCTGAAGTACCCGAAGGCCACGGCCGTGGCCTTGACCTGCCAGCTCGTCGTGCTCCCCGCGGTCTGCTTCGGTCTGGTTCTCGCGTTTCATCTGCAGGGCGCGCTGGCGGTGGGCATGATGCTCCTGGTGGCCTCCCCAGGCGGCATCACGGCAAACCTGTTCAGCCATCTCGCCGGCGGCGATGTCGCGCTGAACATCACGCTGACCGCGATCAACTCCCTGCTGGCCGCGTTCACGCTGCCGGTCGTCGTCGCGCTGGCGACGTTGAGATTCATGGGAGACGGGGCCTCGATCGGTCTGCAGTTCGGGAAGTTCGTCCAAGTGATTGCGATCGTGCTGATCCCGGCAGCCATCGGGGTCTTGGCGCGTCATCGGTTCAGCAACTGGGCTGACCGGATGCGTCAACCCGTCAAGATCGGCTCGGCGTTGGTGCTGGCGCTGGTGATCATTGCCGCCGTCGCGCAATCCTTCGACGTCCTCACAGCGAACATGGGCCGGCTCGGCGGAATCGCCCTGTTGCTCTCCATGCTGAGCTTGACGATCGGCTACCTCGTGCCTCGTCTCTTCCGGGTCAGCCGCCGCCAGTCGATCGCCTCGGCGATGGAGATCGGCATCCACAACGTCACGGTGGCCATCATCGTCGCCGTCTCGGTGATCGGCGACGAGCTGATGGCCGTCCCCGCGGCTGTCTACGGGGTGTTGATGTTCGTGCCGGCCGGCCTCGTCGCTTACCTGCTTTCCCGGCGCGCGGAGCCGATCGTTCGGCCGGCCCCCGTGCAGGGGCTGGTCCCGGGTATCGCCGAAAACTGATCCGGAAATACGTACTCCTCAGACCGAAAGGCAGGAACCATGACCGCCACAATCTCTCCCGCAACCACGTACAGCGGCGCCCCGCTGCCGATCGTCGCTCTGCCGCAGGGCGAGCTGCTGACCGTCAACATCGACCAGATTCCGATGTTCAAGGACCTTGTCGCCCCTGGCATCCACGTCCAGACGCTGCGCGTGGACCCCGAGCGCGGAGACTGGGTCATCCTGGCCACCATGGCGCCCGGTTGCGAGCTGCCGCTCCACTACCACACCGGTCCGGCGCAGGTGTGGACGATCAAGGGTCGCTGGCTGTACCGCGAGTACCCCGACCAGCCGCAGATCGCGGGCTCCTACCTGTACGAGCCCGGCGGTGGGGTGCACACGTTCTACTGCCCCGAGGACAACACCGAGGACACCGTCGCCCTGGCCTGGATCGAGGGCGCGCAAGTCAGCTTCAACGAGGACGGCACGTTCCACTCGATCTTCGACGCGGTCACCATCCAGTACCTGACCGACACCGCGGCGGCGGCGCAGGGTACCGGACCGGCCGGCTACGTCCGCGGCGGCTCCGCTGCCGTCATCAATACTCGGAGAGGGTGAGCACTCATGCTGCCGGCGTTTGACGGTGTCCGGGTCCTCGAACTGGGCCAGATCTACAACGGTCCTTACTGCGGGCTCATGTTCGCACAGCTGGGCGCCGACGTCATCAAGGTCGAGCCACCGGGCGGTGAGCAATTGCGCTTCCGCTCGCACCAGCCGATCGAGTCCCACGAGTTCGTGATGCTCAACTCCAACAAGCGCAGTGTGGCGCTTGACCTGAAGACCGACGCCGGTCGCCAGGCGCTGCTCGACCTGGTCGAGACCGCCGACGTGCTTATCGAGAACTTCGCGCCGGGCACGATGGAGCGCCTCCAGCTCGGCCCGGCGCGACTCCTCGAGCACAACCCGCGTCTGATCGTGGCCTCCGGCAAGGGCTACGGGTCCACCGGACCCTACGCGCACATGTCGGCCATGGACATCACCGTGCAGGCGATGTCCGGCAGCGCCGCGGCCACCGGGGAGTCCGACGGGCCACCGACCAAGGCTGGCGCCGCGTTCGTGGACTTCTCCGGCGGCATCCATCTGTTCGGGGCTATCACTGCCGCCCTGTTCCAGCGCGAGCGCACGGGACGGGGACAGATCGTCGAGGTCTCGATGCACGACACCATCTACCCGATGCTGGCGTCGAGCCTGGGCGGCCTCCACAACCAACCCGACCGACAGCTCCCCGAGCGCACCGGGAACCGGCATTCGGGCATGGCGCTCGCGCCGTACAACATCTACGAGGCGAGTGACGGTTGGATCGCGATCATCTGCATCTCGGAGCGGCACTGGCGCGGCGTGGCAACCGCGCTGAGCCGGCCGGAGCTGATCGACGACCCCAGGTTCCGCACCGAGAAGGACCGGGTCACCAACATCGACGCCGTCGACGAAGAGGTGTCTTCCCGCACCAGAAGCCGGACGCGCGCCGAGCTGGTTCGGGATCTGCAAGCCGCCGGGGTGCCCTGCGCGCCGGTCAAGTCGATCCGCGAGGTCGACACGGACGAGCACCTGATCCAGCGCGGCATGATCCGGTACGTCGAGCACCCGGCCAGGGGACGGGTGCCGGTCCCCGGATGTCCGCTGCGGCTCAGCGACTCGCCGGTGGGACCGCTGCGGGCTGCCCCGGCGTTGGGCGAGTCGACGCAGGAGGTCCTCGCGGAACTCCGCCTCAATCGGGAGGAGCCCCAGCATGTCCTTCACGCCTGAGCCCGGCACTCCGCTGGCCGCGTATTACGCCCAGACACAGCCGCGGACCGGCGCCGTCCTCTCGCGCCGCAGCCTCGGCACGCTGGACGCTGTGACGATCGGCCGCTACGCAATGACCATCGGCGCCACCGACCCGGTCCACTACGACCCGGCGGCCGCACGATCGGCCGGCTATGCCGATGTCGTGGCGCCACCGAACCTGCTCGCCGCGATAGTGGAATGGGGTATCGGCACCCCCGAGGCCCGGCTCCAGCCCGACGGAACCCCCGACGACGGTGATACCCCCCTCGGTGGCGGCGACCTCGGGCTACGCGTGATGGGCGCCGGCGAAGAGATGGAGTTGGCCAACCCCGTCGATCGCGGGCACCGAGGTAGTGCTCGAATCCACCCTCGATGCGGTCACTCCCAAAAGGACCCGCGCCGGCACCTGCGTGTTCGTCACCACCCTCAACACCTTCATGTCCGCCGACGGTGCCGTCCTCAACCGCAACCGGCGCACCGTGGTCCTACGCAACCCCGTGCAGGAGTCGTAATGTCCGTCACCTTCCAGGCCGGAGACGTGCTGCCACCGCTGCGGCACACGGTCACCGCCTTTCAGTTGTTCCGGTACAGCGCGGTCACCTGGAACCCGCACCGCATCCATTTCGACGAGTCCTACGCCCGCGCGGAGGGCCACGCCGGTCTCGCGCTGCACTCCCACCTCCGGGCGGCGCTCGCCCTGCGCTGCGTCACCGAGGGCCTCGGCCCGGAGTGGCAGGTCACGAAGGCCGCCTACCGCCTGCGCAAGCCCGTCTATGCGCCGGCCGATGTGACCTACACCGCCAGGGTTACGGAGGCCGAGGGCGCCGGCATGACCCTCGAGCTCATCGAGGAGAACGCGTCCGGCGAGGTGGGCTTCGAAGGGACAGTGCGGGTCAGCAAGGCCGGGGCACAGAACACGAACCGAGTTCCTGTGGCGACAGCGGGAGCGACAACATGACACCGGCGCCCGGACGGGGACAGCGTCCGATCCGCGTCGGGAACTGCTCCGGCTTCTACGGTGACCGGGCTTCGGCCATGGCCGACATGGCCCGGGCCGGCGGCATCGACGTGCTCACCGGTGACTACCTCGCCGAGGTCACGATGCTGATCCTCGGGAAGGCGCGCGCCAAGGACCGCACCAAGGGCTATGCGACCACCTTCCTGCGGCACCTCGACGCGGCGCTCGAGCACCTGGTCGCGAACGGGATCCGGCTCGTCGTCAACGCCGGCGGACTCAACCCCGCTGGGCTGGCCGACGCAACCCGCGAACTGATCGCACGCCGCGGTTACGACCTGCGGGTCTCCCACGTCGAAGGCGACGACGTCTTCGGCCGCCTCGACGCGCTCCAGCAAGCAGGCCACTCACTGCCGCACCTGACGAGCAGCGAACCGCTGTCGTCCTGGCCGCATCAGCCTATGACAGCCAACGCCTACCTCGGCGGATTCGGCATCGCGCGCGCGCTCCACAACGGCGCCGACATCGTAATCACCGGCCGCGTCGCTGACGCCTCACTGGTCGTCGGTCCCGCCGCCTGGTGGTGGAGCTGGACCCCCCATGACTACGACGCCCTCGCCGGCGCCGTCGCCGCTGGACACGTCATCGAATGCGGGCCACAGGCCACCGGCGGCAACTTCTCCGGGTTCCGGGCCATCGCCGACCTCGCTCAGCCCGGGTTCCCGATCGCCGAAGTCGCCGCCGACGGCTCCTCGGTGGTCACCAAGAACCCGGGCACCGGCGGCGCCGTCACCCAGGACACGGTCACCGCCCAACTGCTCTATGAGATCGGTGAACCCGCCTACCTCAACCCCGACGTGACCACCCACCTGGACACCGCCGAGCTGACCGACCTCGGTGACGACCGTGTCCAGATCCGCGGCGTGCGAGGCTCGGCGCCACCCGCGACGACCAAGGTTGCGATCACCGGGGTCGGCGGCTGGGAGAACAGCATCATCCTCGCGCTCACGAGCCCCGACCTCGACGCTAAGGCCGCCCTCGTCGAGCAAACCGTCGACCGCTACGCCGCGATCCGTTGACGGGCTCGACGCGGTCGCGATCGACCGTATCGGGCAGGCCCAACCCGATCCCGACACCCAGAATGCGGGAACCCAGCTGCTCAAAATCGCCGTGCAGGGCACGGAGCGAGGCCGCCGGGCGGGCATTTTCGTCGCGGATGGTCGAGCTGGCCCTGTCCAGCTACCCCGGGTTGTACACCCTCGGCCCGCCCCAGGCCGGGTCGGCATTCGGTGTCTACTGGCCCGCACTGCTCGACCAACGACTGCTCGAACACACGGTCCACCACCATGACCGCACGACCGAGACCATCGCGCCCCCCAACCCGCACGTCGCCTGCGGCGAGGTGACCCAGCGGGCCGAACCGTCGCCATCGCCATCGGTGCGAGCGCCGTACACCGACGAACTGGTCGTGGTTTCACTGGGCGAGATCGTGCATGCCCGCTCTGGCGACAAGGGCGGCGACGCGAATCTCGGTGTCTGGGTACGTGAGCGTGAAGCATGGGACTGGCTCAGGTCGACCCTCACCGTCGACGAACTCCGGCGCCTCCTTCCCGAAACCCGCGAACTGGAGATCTCGCGTTACGAACTGCCCAATCTCGGCGCGGTCAACTTCCTCCTCCGAGGATTGCTCGGGACCGGCGCCACCTCGACACTGCGGTTGGACGCGCAGGCAAAAGCGCTCGGCGAATGGCTGCGCTCACGCACCACCAAGGTGCCGCGTTCCCTTGCCAAGACGTAGCCCAACAATCCAACGGTGGCGTCGCTTCCTGCGAACCGATGTCAGCCAGTAGCGCGTAGTCCGTGCCCGGCACCTCGGCCCGCCCGGGGGCATGTACTCCGATCGACCGCATCCCGATCCACTCAATAGCAGGACAGCACTGATGAGCGAGCCCGACGAGAGCAGCATCGACGAGAGGAGGGGTGAGATGACTAGTCCAACAACTGGTCCGACCCGGGAAGAGTCGGCGGGTGGCCCGGACCTGGCGGAGTTGGCCGAGCTCGCCGATCGGGCGGCTCCGCTCGATGCGCTGCTCGTCGACGCGGCGCTGGGGCCGGTGCGGCGGCTGGCTCCGAACGTGTCGACGGTGCGGTTCGCCGCCGCGCTCGCGCGCCGTCCGCGTACCACGGGCCGCCGCCTGGGCAGCCTGGCCGCCGAACTGGCCAGGGTCGGGCTGGGTACGTCGACGATTGCGCCGTCGAAGCGGGACCGGCGGTTCGTCGACCCTGCCTGGATGCAGAACCCGCTGCTGCGCCGAGCTGTGCAGGGTTACCTCGCGGCCACCCATACCGCCGACGAGTTGGTCGTTGAGGCCGGGCTGGACTGGCGCGACGACAAGCGCGTGCGCTTTCTGGTGGACAACCTCGAACAGGCGTTGGCGCCGAGCAACATACCGTTGGTGAACCCTGCGTCGGCGAAGGCGGCGATCGACACCGCCGGCGGCAACCTGGTGCGCGGCGGATTCACCTTCCTCCGCGACATGACGACTCCGCCGCGGATCCCGGAGATGGTCGACAAGTCGCCGTTCGACCTCGGCCGGACCATCGCGGTCACGCCCGGGGCGGTGGTGCTGCGCACCGAGGTGCTGGAGCTGATCCAGTATCGGCCGCAGACCGAGCGGGTGCGGGAGGTGCCGCTGCTGGTCGTGCCGCCGACCATCAACAAGTACTACGCGATTGACCTGGCGCCGGGTCGCAGCCTGGTGGAGTACCTGGTGCAGGGCGGGCAGCAGGTGTTCGTGATCTCGTGGCGTAACCCGGACGCGCGGCACGCCGACTGGGGTCTGGACACCTACGTTCGGTCGGTGCTCGACGCGCTCGACGCGGTGGAGAGCATCTGTGGTACCGACCGGACCGCGCTGACCGGGATCTGCTCGGGCGGCATCCTCGCCGCCGTCGCCGCGTCGCACCTGGCGGCGACCGGCCAGCAGGGCCGGCTGGCCGGGTTCGGTCTCGCGGTGACCGTACTGGACAACGCCCGCGCCGGGACCGCCGCGGCGCTGACCGACCGGCGGCTGGCCGCCGCGGCGACTGCCATGTCCCGGCGGCGGGGCTACCTGGACGGGCGGTCGCTCGCCGAGGTGTTCGCCTGGCTGCGCCCCGGCGACCTGGTCTGGAACTACTGGGTCAACAACTACCTGCTCGGCCGCAAGCCGCCGGCGTTCGACATTCTGTTCTGGAACGCCGACGCCACCCGGATGCCGGCGCGGTTGCACGCCGACTTCGTCGACCTGGCGCTGGACAACCACCTCGTCAACCCGGGCGCGATGACGGTCCTCGGCCTACCCGTCGACCTGTCCCGCATCACGGTGGACGCCTACATCGTCGCCGGAATCGCCGACCACATCACACCGTGGCAGAACTGCTACCGCAGTACCCAGCTGCTCGGCGGCGGCAGCCGGTTCATCCTGTCCACCAGCGGCCACATCGCCGCGCTGGTCAACCCGCCGGGCAACCCGAAGGCCAGCTATCAGGTGAACAAGGAGAACCCGGGCGACCCGCAACAGTGGCTGGAAACCGCGCACACCGAGCAGGGCAGCTGGTGGCCGGACGCTCTGGCATGGCTTGGTGAGCGGTGTGGCCCCGAGAAGGCCGCGCCTGGGGAGCTGGGCAGTAGTGCCCTGCGGCCGCTGATCGACGCCCCGGGCACGTACGTCTTCGACAGCTGACAGGGATGGGCACCACGAGTCGATGGGCAAGTTCGGCATCGTGGGCGAGGGCATCGTCGGCTACGGCTGCCCGCCGATGAGCCCGATCGCCACCGGCCTGATCCACATGGACTCAACCGGGGCGACGGCAGCCACGGAACGTTCCTGGGGGGTCCAGGGCGGGCTGGCCATGCAGTCGATCGCGATGCTCGGCTCCGAGGAACAGAAGCAGCGCTGGCTGCCGAGCATGGCGCAACTGGACAAGCTCGGCGCGTTCGCGCTCACCGAGCCGCTGCATGGCTCCGACTCGGTGGCGCTGGAGACCTCGGCCCGCCGCGACAGCGACAAGTGGGTCATTACACCGCTACCGGCAGGACCTCGGTCCGTCCCCGCCGGATCGGGATGGCGCGGTAGGCGTACTCCTTGGCGCCTTCGGTGCGCGCCGGTGGCGGGACGCTCGTCGCTGTGGGCCCGGTGGGCAACAGTGCGCCGAGATCGTCGAAAACGATCGCGCCGTTGCAGAGCAGGGTCCAGCCCTGTTCGGGATGTGTGGTGACGGTGTGTGCGGCGAACCAGTCGGGCGCGGACGCGTTCGGGCATCGAGGATGGTGCGTACACATGGGAATTCGCTCTCCTGTTGTCAGCGGCGGGTTTGGTGCGGGGCCCAGAAACCGGCGGTACCAACGACGCATAGCCCGATGACCGCCACGACCACAGTGCCGGTCACGAGAGCGGCCATGGTGACGATCGCCGCGACCACGATGGTGAGTAGCGCCATCGTTCTCCGGGTCGGACGCGTCGTGGGCCACCGTGTGTCGAACTGTTGCGCGAAGACCGGATCGTCGACCCGCAGCAACCCTTCGATCTCGAACAGTCTCTGCTGCTCGCTGTCGCTCAGCATGGCGACCTCCTTCTGTCTGTGGCCCGGATACGACATGACGGTAGGGTCATCGCCGCTGCGTCGAATCCCGGAAACAGGTAGCGAGGCGAGTCGGTCCTCAGCTATTCCATGGCCGGCAGCCGGGAGACCTCGGCATGCCACTCGATGTTGTGGCTTGCCGGGTGCCGGAACATCTCACGCAGCGTGTCGCACTGGTGGATTCTTCAGCTCAGCGTGCCTACGGGTCGCCGCTGGTAACGCAGCCAGGGTCAGCGAGACGAACTGCATCGAGCCGGCGAACGCGATGATCGCATCCGCGAGCCGCAGCTGGATGCTGGCCGCGCGCTCCGCATGGTGTTCCAGCACCGCGGGATGATGCGGACGGCCTTTCGGCACGGTGGGCCTCATGGGACCTCCAGGGTCGATGGTCGCGGCCCGGCCGGTGGAGAGCGGGTACGGCCCTCCACCGGCGCTGGCAGGGGTCAGGACCCCGGCGCCTTTGCCGCGTCAGCATCCTGCCGGGCCAACACGGCCTCGAGAGCGGCGTACTCCGACTCCTCGATCGCGGCGTATGCCAGGGCGCTAACGAATTTCGCGTAGTCCTCGGCGTCCTCCGCATAGCGCTCCGCGACCTTGGCGTCGTGGCGGGCCCTCCGCGCGTCCATCCGGCGGCGGGCCTGCGCGACGTGGTCGCTCCACGACCGTTGGATGCCCTCGACCCACGCGTCCGCCCGGTCGGGCGCCGCGGCGGATTCGCTACCCGGCCGTGAAATCCCGGAAATCCGTAGTCCGCCGACCGGCGCCGCGCCGGTGCGGGTAGGCGTTTACGGGACTTCCGTGATTCGCAGGGTGCGGCCCGGTGCCGGTTTCGTCACGCTCACGGGCGTCGTGGACCGGGAGTACCAGCGCAATCAGGCCATCTTCATCGCGGGAAACGTCCTGGGCGTCGCCGACGTGGACGACCAGATCTACCTGAACACCGACACGCCCGCCGCCGGTGATGTCCAGAGCGCGATCGAGAAGGCGTTCCTGCGGGACGCCTGATCCCGCCACCGGCCTCGTCTCGATCGCGCTCGCGGTGCTGTTCATCCGGCCGGACATCGGAGCGGCCCCGCTGGCCACCGTGTTCGGGCTGTTCAGCATCTTCTACGGGGTCTCCGCGGTCGTCCTGTCCCTCCAGGCCCGGAACGTACGCTCCACCGCGCAGCGGCTGCTCAACACGCCCGCTTGAACCCGCCGTTGCACCTGCCGGCCCACGCAGATCCGGGAGAGGCCGGCCGTGTCATGTGGAGTCGCGGAAGGCCGCGGCGAGCATGGTGCGCGACGTTATCCCCCGCTTCTGGAAGACGTGCCGCAGGTGGTACTCGACCGTGTTCGCGCTGATGAACAACTGGGCCGCCACGTCCTTGTTGCTGGCACCCGTAGCGACGAGCCGGACGATCTGGGCCTCCCGCTCGGTGAGCTGGTCGGCGCCCTCGACCGTCCGCTTGCGGGCCTTCTCGCCCGTGGCGGCCAACTCGACGCCCGCCCGTTCGGCGAACTTCCGCGCCCCGATCGCCTCGAACGACTCGTACGCCGTCCGCAGGTGCTGGCGTGCCTCGCTGCGCCGGCGCTGCCGGCGCAGCCACTCGCCGAACAGCAGGTGGGCCCGGGCAAGCTCGGAGACCGCGCGACAGCGTTCCAGGTGGGTGATGGCTTCGGTGAAATAGTCCTCGCTGTCCTCCGTGACGGCGGTCAGGGCCTGGCAGCGGGCGAGGAGACCGAGCACCAGTTCGTTGCTGTCGCCCTGCGCTCGCATCGTCAGTCGCTCGACTGCCAGGTCGGCGAGGCGTTCGTCGCCGCACCGCACCGCAGCTTCGACGGCTTCGGGCAGGACGGCCGCGCCGAAGTAGGGCCCGTTGTCGTCCATGAGCACCCGGACATGGTCCAGGGCGGCTGGATAGTCGCACGTGCTGATCTCGAGTATGCCGAGCGCGAGGTGGGCGTAGAGGACGCCAGCGACCTGATCCCGTTCGACCGCGTCTCGGATGATCGCGGTGGCCAGCTCCCGTACTCGCGCCTCGTCGCCGCGCCACGTCGGGACGAGCAGCTCCACGGCTCTGATGCCCAACCGGTCCGGATTGCCGGTGGCCGACAGGATGTCGCGCCCGGCGGCGTTCGTGGTGTCGGCGGCGTTGAGCCGCCCGGTGATGGCTTCGCAGGTGCCCAGGTAGTCCAGCGCGAGCGGCAGCGCCATCAGTGCGCCGTTCTCGCGGCAAAGCGCCACCCATCGGTTGCCCATCACGTACCCGGCTTCCCGGTCGAAAAGCTCGCTGCCGGCCCACATGCCGCACCCGAGCCACCGGAGTGCCTCGTGGTCCGGGAGGTCGTCGGCGGTGAGCGCCTTGACGGCTCGGCGCAGGAGCGGACCGGCCGCGACCGGACCGTCTGTCAGGAGTGTGGTGTAACCATCGAGGATCAGGTCGGCGACGCACGGGTGCTCGCGGGAACCAGGGCCGGCGGCGCGGATCGCCTCCAGCGCCTCGTCACGCGCCCGCGGCCCCGAGTAGAAGGCGGCGATCAGCGCTTCCAGCAGGGTGTCCCGGGCGGCTCGCGAATCTAGTGGCATGAGCGCCTGCGCAGCCTTGAGCAGCGTCGACGACGCCTGCCGGCCGTCTCCGAGAGCGGACTGGATCGCGCCCCGCAGGTGCAGGACCGCGGCGTAGCGACCCGGGTCGCGCAGGTCCGGGCCGATCCGGTCGACGAGCGCCAGCGCCCGGGTCGCTCCGCCGGCCGTGAACTCCGCCTCGGCCGCCGAGAGAAGGCGCTCGGCCCGCTGGCCGTCGTCGGGTGTCAGTTCGGCGGCGCGGCGCAGGTTCGCCGCCGCGGCGGCCATCCCTCCCCGGCTCTTCGCGCGATCGGCGGAGCGCACCAGCGCGGCGGCGACCTCCTCGTCGGGCGCATCCGCAGCGGCGGCGAGATGCCAGGCGACCCGGTCGGGGTCCAGCTTCCGGTCGCTGACTGCGGCGATCGCCGCGTGGACCCGGCGGCGCGCTCTGCCGGCGGCGCCCCGGTACACCGCCGACCGGATCAGCGGGTGGCGGAAGGTGACCCGTTCCCCCAGGTCGAGCAGGCCGCCGAACTCTCCGGCACCCGCCAGGGCCCGCGCGAGGCCCAGACGCTCGGCCGCGCGCTCGAACAGGGGAAGGTCACCCGAGGGCTCTGCCGCGGCCAGAAGCAGCAGCTCCTGAACCTGCGCCGGCAGAGCCACCACTTGCCGCCAGAACCTGGTCTGCATGTCCGCCGCCAGCGGAAGCGGATCCGGTAACCAGGCCGTGCCTGCGAGCTGTTCCGGGGTCAGCTCCTTGGTCAGTTCCACCAGCGCCAGGGGGTTGCCGGCCGCCCTCTCGACGATCTGCTCGCCGACCCGCCGGTCCAGCGCGCCGCTCGCCAGATCGGCGAGCAGCCGGTGCGCGGCAGCCGCGTCCAGCCCTCGTACGGTCACCGACGTCAGCCCCTCCAGCGCGACGGAGCGCTCGGCCGGTTCACGGACCCCGAAGAGGAATCCGATCCGGTCCGCGTGACACCGGCGCGCCACGAAGGCGAGCACGTCCGCCGAGGTCTGGTCGAGCCACTGCGCGTCGTCGACGACACACAGGAGGCCGCCGTCGTTGGCGGCCTCCGACAGCAGGGTGAGGACCGCGAGGCCCACCAGGAAGCAATCGGGTGGCGGCCCGTCGACGAGTCCCAGCGCCGACTCCAGAGCGCGCCGCTGTGGCGGCGGAAGGTGGTCCACCGCCGGCAGGAACGGGCGGACGAGCTGATCGAGGCCAGCGAACCCGAGTTCCATCTCCGATTCGATGCCGACGACCCGGACCACCCGAAGGTCCCCGGCGTTGGCGACGGCGTACTCCAGCAGCGACGTTTTGCCGATTCCGGCTTCACCCCGCAGGACCACCGTCGCGCTGAAGCCGCGCCGCACCGATTCGAGCAGGCGGATCAGCGCCTCCCGCTCCCGCTGGCGACCGGCGAGCATGTCACTGGACTTTACCCGCGATTCCCGGTGCGCTGGTGTGTGCGGCACGACACGGACGGCGGCGCGTGTCGCACCACCGTTGATCAGGCGGTCCCGGAGTTGGCGTGGGAGGCTTCCCCGTTCAGGTAGGGGATCAGAAGGCTGGTGGTGCGTTCGATGTGCTGCGTGAGTGCGATCGCTGCGCCGTCTTCGTCCCTGGCGAGAGCGCGCTCGGCGATCTCCCGGTGTTCAGCGACGATGTCCCGGCCAGGGTCACGACCTCTGCTGTACGACCAGAACTGGTAGAGCTCGGAACAGTCGCGTAGTTCCCGGGCGATGTCGGACAGTCGCCTGACGCCGGATCCGTCAAGGATGCAGTGGTGGAACATGCGGTGGGCCTGGACCCATGCGGGGTTGGCGTGGTCTTCGTTGAGCATCGGTGTCCGGTCCAGGGTGTGATGGGTCGCGAGGACGCGCCCTTCCCAGGCGAGATCCCCATGGCGGATGGACTCGCGGATTGCCAGCGTCTCGATGAGGACCCGGGTCTTGGTGAGGTCGAGCAGGTCGTCGACAGATAGCGGCGTGACGATGAACCCGCGCTGGGGGTTGGACTGCACCAGCCCCTGCTCGGTCAACCTGCTGAGGGCCTCCCGGACGACGGCGGCGCTCACGCCGAACTTGCCGGCGATCTCGGTGAGCTTGAGCTTGCTGCCGGGTTCCAGCTTCCCGTCGATCAGGGCCTGGTAGATGGCCTCGTGGACCTCGTGGACGAGGGTGGGCTTGGCCGTTTTGATCGTCACGAAGACATCGTAGACGAAAGAGCGGTTCGTCGCTGATTGAAAATAATATCGACATTTCCTTGAAGTATCGATGTAACTGAGGCTACCGTGGCCGTACCGGAGCGATGCCGGCGTGGGGTGGCAGCTCACGACGCCGGACCAGCCCGAGCGGAGTGCTCCTCGACACAAAGGAGAAGTGATGTCCGACGTGGAGACCCAGGTCCTGATTGTGGGTGGCGGAGGCGCCGGTCTGACCGCCTCGATGCTGCTGTCGAAGCTCGGCGTGGACTCGCTACTCATCAGCCGGCTGCCCGAGACGTCGATCCTTCCCAAGGCCCACGTGCTCAACCAGCGCTGCATGGAGATCTTCGACGAGGTCGGGGTGGCCGATGCGGTCTACCGGCGTGGTACGCCCGCGGAGAACATGCGGCGCACCGCGTGGTACGCCGGGCTGGCCGGGCCGCACGACGGCTACGGCCGCCGGATCGGGATCATTGAGTCGTGGGGCGCCGGCTACACCGACCCGATGTACGTCGAATCCAGCGCCTACCGCACGGCCAACCTGCCGCAGATCCGTCTGGAGCCGCTGCTGCGCGCCCGGGCGGAGGAGCTCAACCCGGGCGGCGTGCGCTTTCACCACGAGCTGGTGGCGCTGACCGACCAGGGTGACGGCGTCGTCGCCACGGTCAGGAACCTCGACGACGGGAGCGAATACGTCGTGCGGGCGCGGTACCTGATCGGTGCGGACGGCGGTCGGATCGTGGGCCGTCGCGTCGGGATCGAGCTGTCGGGCCAGCAGGGCATGATGCGGATGGTCTCCGTCCACCTCAGCGCCGACCTGTCGGCCTGGGCCAAGGACGACGACGTCCTGATCCGCTGGATGGTCAACCCCGACTTCGGCGGCTCGTTCGCCAGTGGCGTGCTGGTCCCGATGGGTCCGGACCACTGGGGCCCGGACTCCGAGGAGTGGGTCTTCCACCAGCAGTGGGCACCGGACGACCCCGACGCCCACGACCCGGCCAAGGTGCTCGCCAGGTTGCGCACGACTCTGGGGATCCCGGACGACCTCGACATCAAGGTGCACAACATCAGTGGCTGGATGATGGAGGGACTGCTCGCCGACCGGTTCCGGTCCGGTTCGGTATTCCTGGTCGGGGACGCCGCTCACCGCCACCCCCCGACCGGAGGTCTCGGCCTCACCTCGGCGGTACACGACGTCTACAACCTGTGCTGGAAGCTCGCCTACGTGCTGCGCGACCTGGCCGGTGACGGGCTGCTGGACACCTATGAACCCGAGCGGCGGGCGGCCGACGCCAACAATGTGACCTGCGCGCTGAACAACGCGTTCAACCACTTCAGCATCGACCAGGCGATCGGCCTGTCACCGGAGAAGTCGGCGGAGGAGAACTGGGCCGAGTTGCGGCCGATCTGGGAGGACGGCCCGCGCTCGGCACAGAAGCGCCACGCGGTCAACCAGGCTCTGGTCTCGCAGTCGATGGAGTTCCATCACATCAACACCGAACTCGGCTACACCTACGACTCCACCGCGGTCATCGACGACGGCAGCGCGCCGCACGTGCCGGTCGACCCGGTGCGGGTCTACCAGCCGCGGACCCGGCCCGGCCACCCGCTGCCGCACGCGTTCGTCGAGCGCGCGGGCGATCGGCAGCCGATCGGCAACCTCGTCCACTCCGGCCGCTTCCTTGTCCTGACCGGCGAGAACGGCGAGGACTGGGTTGCCGCCGCGGCCGCCGTGGCTGCGGAAACCGGTGTCCCGATCACCGCCGCCACCGTCGGCGTGCTCGGCTGCGACTACATCGACGTGCGCGGCGCCTGGACCCGTTCCCAGGAGATCTCCCCAGACGGCGCCGTACTGGTGCGGCCTGACCGGTACATCGCGTTCCGCAGCATGACACGGGTCGACGACGCCCTCGCCACGCTACGGCACGCGCTGTCGAAGGTCTTGTCCGCCGCCCGGGCCTGACTGCCGGCTTTCCCTCCGGGTCGTCAGCTACCAGGCTCCGGTGTCGGGGAGCTCACGTGCGGCGATCCGCTTGGCTTCCCGGGCGGGTATCCCGAGCATGCGCAGGATGGCCTCGGCGAGTTGGTCCACGGCGCTCTCGTCGATCTGCTCGGGATCGTGCTGGTGGACGCGGAGCAGTCCGAGCAGGCCGCCGGCCACGGTACTCAGGGCGACGTCGGCGTGCGGGACCGTGAAGCGTCCGGCCGCCTGTCCGAGCTTGATGTCGCGCAGCGCGCGGGGTGCCAGGCCGCGGGGGATGTCCAGGAGTTCCCGGCCGGCGCCGGTGATGAATCCGGCCAGGTCGGGGTGGGTCCAGCCGAGCCGGCCGGAGATGCGGAAGGACGTGGCGAACACTTCGGCGCGGTCGTCGATGCCGGCGCAGGCGCGGTCGATCATCTGCCCCCAGCGCTCCAGTATCTCCTCGGAGGCGGTCCGGAACAGTTCGTCCTTGCTTTCGAAGTGGTTGTAGAAGGACCCGAACCCGATGTCGGCCGCTTCGGTGATCTCCTGGATGCTGGCGCGTTCGCCGCGGCCCTCGGCGATCAGCCGGACGGCGGCGTCGACGAGGGCCTGCCGGGTGCGGGCCTTGCGCCGGTCGAGCCGGGTCGCTCCGGATGCCTTGCTCGTCGTTGTGGTCTGCGCCATTTACGACCCTTCCTGCTGTCCGCACCACGGTAGCCGGACGCGTGCGGTGCGCCGGGAACGGAGGGCGCACCAGTGTCATCGCGGGTTGATCTGTGTGAAACGCCTCTCGACGTGACGTGCTGTCAAAACTGATACTTGATCACAAGAATGATCGTACATGTCAGATCAAATTTGAGGCAAGGAGACGCGATCGTGATGGAACTGCGCAGTCAGCGTGCGGTGGACCCGCACCGGTCCTTGCACAGCGATACGGGAGGGCTGCCGGGGGGAGCATCCGGGGCGGCCCCGTGACCCCTGGTCAAGGTCGTCGGCCTGGCGTGGTTGGAGTTCGAGAGGCGCGGTACACCGACTGCCTCACCTGGGCGGGCCTCGTGGACCGGCCGGCGCCTGCGCAGGGGAGGTGAGTGGTGCTCAGGCGAGGCAACTGAGCGGACGGCCACCGTTGTAGGCCACCATGTCGCTCAGGGCAGCGACGGCGTCGATGGGTCGACCGAGCGGGCCGTCGTCAAGTTCGGCGTAGGCGCGGTGCAGATTGCCGACGATACGTTCCGGGTCGAGTAGGTCGGCGTACTGCCCCAGGTCAAGCTCGCGCGCCGCGGCCAGCGGCGTCAGCCCGGCATCGCGGCCGGCCTGCGCGCTCGCCTCGACAAACCGCAGGTATCCCAGCACGTCGTCGATGAGTTCCGGCCCGGCGACGGCGCCGTGTCCGGGAACGATGGTCTGCGCCCCGAGCGGCCGGACGACCTCCTCGAGGACCCGGATGGCACCGGCCACCGATCCCTGCGCGACAAACGGTGTGCCACCGTTGAAGAGCACGTCGCCGCAGAACAGCAGCTTGCGCTCGGGTAGCCACACAATCGAGTCGTTGGTGGTGTGCGCGGGGACCCCCACGTAGCGCACGTCGGCGCGGAGGTCGTCAACCCACAGCGTCACCGAGTCCGTGTAGGTGAGAAACGGCGGCTCGAGGATGACGTCTCCCCACTCGACCTCGGCCCAGAAGGGTGCCGATCTGGGCTTCCCCCAGTCCAGGATGCCGGTGCGAGTGGCCTCGTGTCCGACGATGGTGGCGCCGCTGAAGAGAAAGTTGCCGTAGCTGTGGTCACCGTGGTGGTGCGTGTTGATCAGTGTCCGCACCGGCTGCGGCGTGATGGCGGCGATCGCATCGAGGTAGGCCCGGGTGCGGCGGACCGTGGAGCAGGCATCGACACTGATCACCCCGCGCCGACCAACCAGGAACCCGGTGTTGTTGATCCACCAGCTCCCGTCCGGCTGGATATAGGCGAAGACGCCGTCACTGACCTCTTCGACTCGCGGCGGGGCAGGAGTGGTGACGTCATGGCGGACGGAGCTCACGGCCGGCCTCCCTGGATGCGGGCGACGGATAGGGACTCGGCGGGTTTACAGGCAGCGTAGCCAACCCAATTCGACGGGAGTGCCACTACCCAATCCTCATTTGCCGTCGAGGAAGTCGGCAACCAGGTCGGCTGTCTCGGCCGGGCGTTCGAGCAGGAACAGGTGTCCGCCGCCGCGCACCACGTGGAGCCGCGCGTTGGGGATGCGCCTGGCGAGGATCCGGCCGTTGACCAGCGGAACGATCGGGTCGTCGTCGCCGTTGAGGACGAGCGTGGGCTGCGGCAACCTGTGCAGCCACGGCAGGCTGGTCCAGCCGGTGATCGCGTAGAGCTGGCCGAAGTACCCACGCAGGCTGGGCCGCTCGACGAAGCGGGCGACCGAGCCGCGCAGCAGCGCATCGGGGTCGGTGCGGGCCAGGCCGCCGTATATCCGCGCCGCGATGCGGCGGTAGTAGTCCGGCTGGTAGTAGCGGCGCGGGGTGGCCAGCGCGAGCAGGACCCGAGGCGAGCCCGGCACGCCGCCGAGACCGGGGCCGGTGGCGGCCAGTATCAGCCGGCGCACCAGGTCCGGTGACTGGTGGGCGAGCTGCTGAGCGACCACGCCGCCGAGGGAAACCCCGAGCACGTCCATCCGGTCGTAACCCAGTGCGGCGGCCATCTTGGCCACCGTCCGGGCGACGCCGCGCATGCGCCGGGGCAACAGGTAGGGCGTCGACTCGCCGACGCCCGGCGCGTCGAAGCTGACCACCTGGTGGCCCCGCTTGACCAGTTCCCGCGCGAACGGCTCGGCCAGGTCGAGGCTCGCCCCGAGCCCGGTGATCAGCAGCAGGGGAGAGCCGGACCCGCGCACCGAGGTTCGCAGCCGCACGCCGTCGGCATCGACGAACCGGATGTCGGCCCGGTCAGGCGAACGCGCCGACACCGGTGATGTCCCTCCCCACGATGAGCGTCTGGATGGTCTCGGTGCCCTCGTAGGTGTGGATCGACTCGATGTCGGCCATGTGCCGCATCACGTGGAAGTCCAGCAGGATGCCGTTGCCGCCGAGGAGGTCCCGCGCCTCGGAGATGACCTGCCGCGCCTTGCGCGTGTTATTCATCTTGGCGATCGCGGCGATCGTGTCGGTGAGCCTGCCTTCCTCGATCAGCCGGCCCAGGCGCAGGCAGTACAGCTGCATCGAGCACACCTCCGCGAGCATCTTGACCAGCCGCTCCTGCACGATCTGGAAGCTCACCAGCGGCTTGCCGAACTGCTTACGTTGCTTGCAGTAGGCGATGGCGATCTCGTACGCCGCGGTGGCGTGGCCGAGCGCCCCCCAGGCGACCGCGTTGCGGGTGCCGGCGAGCACCCGTCCGGTGTCCTTGAAGGTGTTTGCGCCGGGCAGCCGGTTCTCCTCCGGCACCCGCAGGTCGGTGAGGGCGATCTCGGCCTGCCACACCGCGCGCAGCGACCCTTTGCCGTCGATGCGCCGTGCGTCGTATCCGGGTGTGCCCTTCTCCACGAGGAATCCCTTGACCTGCTGGTCGGCGACGTCGCGGGCCCACACCACCACGACGTCGGCGAGGGTGCCGTTGCCGATCCACTTCTTCTGCCCGTTGATGACCCATTCGTCGCCGTCGCGGCGGGCCGAGGTCTCCAGCGCGACCGAGTCCGAGCCGTGGGTCGGCTCAGTCAGTGCGAACGCGCCGAGCTTGTCCAGTGCGGCCATGCCCGGCAGCCACCGCTGTTTCTGCTCCTCCGAGCCCAGCATCGCGATCGACTGCATGGCCAGCCCGGCCTGCACTCCGAGGAATGTGCCAAGGCTGCCGTCGCCGCGGTTGAGCTCCATGTGCACCAGCCCGCTGGCGATCGGGCTCATCGGCGGGCAGCCGTAGCCCTCGATGCAGTCGCCGACGATGCCCAGCTTGCCCAGCGACTCGATCAGCGGCCGCGGGAACTCGGCGCGCTCCCAGTACCCGTTGATGACCGGCAATACCTCCTCGTCGACGAAATCCCTGGCGCGCCGCAGGTAGTCGAGCTCCTCGCGAGTCAGTTGGTCGGCGATGCGGAAGTAGTCGGTGCCCAGCGACTTTCCGATGTTCTCGTGCATGGTGCTGCCCTTTCAGGTGTCGAAGATGTAGGTGCCGGGAGCCTCGACCAGCGGCTCGAGCCCGGAACCGCCCAACTCCTCGGGTGCGGCCTTCTCCGGGCCGCAGCGCGCGGCGAGCCAGGCCACGGCGTCGGGCCACCAGCTGCCCGGCACGGTCTGCGCTCCGGCGAGCCAGTCCTTGGGGTCCGGCGGGTTGTCGGAGTTGATCCGGTAGGAAGCCTTCGGGTTGTCCGGCGGGTTGACCAGCGCGGCGATGTGGCCGCTGGTGGACAGGATGAACCGGCTCTCCCCACCCAGCAGCTGGGTGCTGCGGTAGCAGGACTCCCACGGGGTCAGGTGGTCGGCGATGCCGGCGACCAGGTAGGTGTCGGTCTTGATCCGGGACAGGTCGATCGGCACGCCACGCACGGTCAGCATGTCCGGCCGGGCCAGCGCGTTGTCGATCGAGACGTCGACGAAGTCGGCGTGCAGCTGCGCGCTCATCCGGGTGGTGTCGGCGTTCCAGAACAGGATGTCGAACGCCGCGGGCTTCTTGCCCAGCAGGTAGTTGTTCACCCAGTAGTTCCAGATCAGGTCGCCCGGGCGCAGCCAGGCGAAGACCTCGGCGAGGTTCCGCCCGTCCAGGTAGCCCTTACGCCGGGAGATCGCCTTCGCCGCCGCGGCCAGGTTGCGGTCGACCAGCGCGCCGGGCACGCCGGCGTCGGTGTAGTCCAGCACCGTCACACCGAGCCCGAACGCGGCAAGCCGGTCGCCTTTACCGGTGGCGGTCAGGACAGCGGCGGTCAGCGTCGACAGGATCCCGCCCGAGCAGAAGCCGAACAGCGCGGCCTGGTCGGTGCCGCAGATCCGGTTCGCCGCGTCGAGGGCCTCCGAGATGGCCTGCACGTAGGTGTCGAACCCCCAGTCGGCGTGGCGGGCGTCCGGGTTGCGCCAGGAGATGACGAACACCTGAAGCCCCTGCTGCACGAGGTGCTCCACCAGGCTGCGGCCGGGGGCGAGGTCCAGCGCGTAGTACTTGTTGATCGTCGGCGGTGCGATCACGAGGGAACGGTGTGCACGCGCTCGGTCTGCGGCCGGTACTGGATCAGCTCCAGCTGCTCGGTTCGCAGCACCACGGCACCCGGTGTGGCGGCGATGTTGCGTCCAATATGGAATGATGACCCGTCGACCATCTGCGGCACCCGGGGCGCGCGGACCATGTCCCGGGCCAGGTTCAGGCCACCGCGCACGAAGTTCAGGCCGCCGGTGTCCACCGCCGCCTTCGCCGAGACCGGGTTGACCAAGGGCAGCGTTGCTCGGGGACAGCGCCTCGATCAGGTTGTCGACCAGCAGCCGTATTCGCAGCTCGTCCCGCTTGCCCAGGCCGGCCTCGCCGACCAGTTCGCCGGCGGTGCGCGCCGTAGCGAGGTACGCCTGCAGGACCCGGTGCAGCACCGGGTTGTGCGTCCAGGCCGGATCGGTGAAACGTCGATCCCTCGGCGACGGCGCCACAGTGGACCGTCCGACTGCCGCCCGGGCCACGTCGGCGGCCAGCTCGCGCAGCCAGCGTCCAGTCGCGCGGGGGTGCCGAAGAAGTCCGGCGGCGAGCTTTGCCGCCGACGCGTCAGGAATCAATCGGCGCGGGCCCAGCGCCGCGTCGACCAGCAGGGCGTCCAGCGCAGCGGCCCGGTCGGCCAGCTCATCCGAGAGGGGTGCAGTCGTCATGTCGGCCTCACTCACCCGGGTCCGCGGGTGGAACGATCTCCCGCTTGAGGATCTTGCCGGTGGCGGTCTTCGGCAGCGCGTCGACGATCCACACGTGCCGCGGGTACTTGTATGCGGCAACCTGCGTCTTGACGTAGTCGCGCAACTCGTCGGCGGTCGCGCCGGCGCCCGGCTTGAGCGCGACCACCGCGCCGACCTCCTCACCGAGCTCGGAATCGGGCAGCCCGATCACGGCCGCCTCGGCCACCGCGGGATGCTCGTACATGACCTCTTCGATCTCCCGCGGGTAGACGTTGTAGCCGCCGCGGATGATCAGGTCCTTCTTCCGGTCGACGATGGTGAAGTACCCGTCCGCGTCCACGCGGCCCAGGTCGCCGGTGCGGAACCACCCGTCGGGGATCGCCTCGGCCGTCGCCTCCGGACGCTGCCAGTAACCCTTCATGATGTTGTGTCCGCGGATCGCGATCTCGCCGATCTCGCCAGGCGCGACCTCGTTGCCCCGCTCATCGACCACGCGCATCTGCACGCCCCGGATCGGGGTGCCGATCGTGCCTGGCCTGCGCTCCCAGTCCGGATGGTTGAAGCTGGCCACGGGGGAGGTTTCCGAAAGCCCGTAGCCCTCGAGCACCACGCAGCCGAAGGCCTCCTCGAAAGCGCGCATCACCTCCACCGGCATCGCGGCGCCGCCGGAGACGCACACCCGCAGCGCGGACACGTCGTACGCGTCCCGGTCCGGAACGCGGAGCAGCGCGCCGTACATCGTCGGCACTCCCGCGAAGATGGTCGCCCGGTTCCCGGCCAGGATCTGCAGCGCCTGGGTCGGGTCGAAGCGGGGGAGCAGGGTCAGGCACGCGCCGGCGGCCACCGCGGTGTTCAGCGTGCAGGTCTGCCCGAACGAGTGGAACAGCGGCAGACCGCCGAAGATGACGTCGTCGGCGGTGAGCCCAAGCAGGTCGGTGACTACCACCTCGACGTTGCGGGCAAGGTTGGCGTGGGTGAGTTCGGCGCCCTTCGGCTGGCCCGTGGTACCCGAGGTGTAGAGGATGACCGCGGTGTCGTCCGCGCGCCGGTCCGCCACCTCCACGAAGGGCTGCGCCGCCGCCAGCACGACGTCGGCGAAGGTGGCCGGATCGGCGATGATCGCGTCCGACTCGGCCTGCTTCGCGCCCGGCTGCGCCTCGTCTGCGCAGCCCTGCCAAGCGAACACCAATCGCGCGCCGGAGTCGCGGAGGTAGTAGGCGACCTCCCGGGCCTTGAGGAGCGGGTTCATCGGGACAACCACGCCGCCGGCGCGCAGCACGCCGTAGTACAGGACGGCGAATTCCATGACGTTGGGCAGCATGACGCCGACCCGGTCGCCCGGCCGGATCCCACGGTCGCGGACCAGGCCGGCGACCCGCGCACTGGCCGCGTCGAACTCCCGGTACGTCATCCGGGTCTCCCCCAGCCGAAGGGCGACACGGTCGGCGTGCGCGCTGGCGGCGCGGACAAGGTTGGCTGCAAGGTTCACGGCTCGGAGTTTCCTTTCGATTGGTTCCACGGGACGCATTCACGTGGCGGAGTGCAGCCCTGCGGTGAAGGTTCCGCTGGACCAGCGGACAACTGAGTCAGCCCGGCCGGTGGGCCATCGCCCACCGTCCACTAGTCAGTTTTGCGCTGCGAGATCGTCGGCGTTGGCGCGGGCGACGGCTGCCTCGACAATGGCGTAATCGGCCTGCTCGAGGGCGAAGATCGCGAAGTCGACCGCCGTCAGGGCATCCAGTTCGGCGTCGCTGGCGCGGTGCTCGGCGTGCTTCTGGTCGTGTTCGGCGCGGCGCTCAGCGGCGTCGGCCCGCATCGTGGCGAACTGTTCGGTCACCGCGCCGCGAAGCTGCTGCCATTTCGACTCGAGCTCCGTCCGCGCCTCGGCCGCCTGCTGGCTGAACTGGTCCTGCTGCGCCTTGACCCGGGCCGTCAGCGTGTCGCGTTGGGCCCGCAGGTGTTCGCGGTTCTGCGCCAGCGAGGCGTCGATTGTGTCCTGGGTCTGCTTGGCACGGGCGGACAGGTCGCCGAGCCGTTCGGAGAGATTCTTCATCGCTTGCCGTCCTTTAGATGTTGGTTGGTGTGTTGGTTCGGCTCAGACAGAGCTGACCAGCCGACGTTCCGGAGATGGACGGGAACATTGAACGACCTCCTCAGGACGACGCCACGAAAAGGGCGACGAGGTAGGCGGCGACGAGGACTCCGCCGATGACGGCAGGGGCGAACTTCTTCGGGCCGTCGCCCTTGCGCACGTGTGCGACGACGGCACCACCCAGCAGGAGCAGCAGCCCGATGCCAGCGAGGGCGCCGATCAGCGGCTCGATCGAGCCGAGGAGCAATCCGATCGCCCCGGCCACCTCGAGCACGCCGATGCGGCGATAGGCCGTGGTGGAGAAGCCGACCTCGGTGGCTCGCTCCCGCATCGGTTCCAGGGCCAGGATCTTGGCGGTGCCCAGGCCGATGAAAACCAGCGCAAGCAGCACAGCGAGAACGGCGGACATGACACTCATGACGTAATCTCCAGTCGCGATTGGATGGCGTAGCGGCCGAGGATCGCCGTGATGGCGACCTGGTCGGCGGATGGGGAGACCTTGACAACGGCCACCATTGAGCTGCCTTCGACGTTGGCTTCGACGCCGCGCACCCCTGCGATCGGGTCGAGCGCGGCGCGCAGTTCCTCGCGGGTGGCCTCGGTCCGGAGCCCGAGCTTGTAGAGCTTGCCCACGGCGGTGACGGGCAGCGCGTCGAGGACTGTCACGGTCTTCGGTGCGGCGGTGCGGTCGGGCACCCGCTGGCTCGCCCAGTCGCGTAGGTCGTCCTCGGTGACCGTGGCGCCGGGGGCGAGGGTGACGTAGGCGACGGGTACCTCGCCGGCGTGGACGTCCGGTCGCCCGACCGCGCTGGCCGCGGTGACCTGCGGGTGAGCCAGCAGCGCACCTTCGACGATGGCGGGGTCGATGTTGTGCCCGCCCCGGATGATGAGGTCCTTCGCCCGGCCGACGAGGTAGACGAAGCCATCCGCGTCAACGCGGGCCAGGTCGCCGGTGTCCAGCCAGCCGTCGTGCAGCTTGCCGAGGCCGTCGAGCACGTGGCCGTCCGCGGTGCGTTCGACGACGTAGCCGGGGAAGACCGTCGGGCCGCTGATCGCCAGGAGGCCGGTCTCGCCGGCGGGGACGTTTTCCCACGCCCCGTCCGCGCCGACCTGCATCACCCGCATCCGCTGGTAGGGCAGGCGCTGCCCGACCGAGCCCGGCCGCTTGACGTCGGGGAAGGTCCGCGCGCTGGCGCAGGTCGCCTCGGTCAGCCCGTAGCCCTCGATCAGCGTTAACCCGGTGGCGGCCTGAAAGCCGTCCCGGACCGCGGCGGGCAGCGGCGAGGCGCCCACCATCGGATACCGCAGGCTGCTGATGTCGGCGTCGACCGGGGTGCTGCGCGAGCGCGCCGTACACCGTGGGCACCGCGCTCATCGCGGCGATCCGGTGGTGCTCGACGATCCTCCAGAAGTTGCCGTACAGCGCGGGGTCGCGGTAGCCGAGCGGTCCGGCCCACACCACAGGCTGCCCCTTGAACAGGGGAGCGAGCAGGGTGACCACGAGGGCGTTGACGTGGAACAGCGGAAGGGCGGCGAAGACGACGGTCTCGGAGCCGAACATCGAGCCGGCGGACAGCATCCAGGCGTCGGCGACCTCGTTGGCGTGTGTGTGCGCGGCCAGTTTCGGGGCACCGGTGGTGCCGCCGGTGTGGAACAGCGCGGCCAGATCGGCGGAGCGCGGCGGGACACCGACGAAGGCGGACGCGTCCTTGGTGGCGGCGAGGTCGGCGATGTAGCCGATGCGCACGCCGTCGATGGCAGGCAGTGGCTCGGGCTCCCGGCCCGCCGACCCGGTGGCCCGGAACACGAGGACCGCGTCCAGCCGGCCCTCGCGGGCGAGCGCCTGCGCGGTGTCCCACGTGTCCGGGGCGAGGTCGGGACCAGCGGTGACCAGCACGCGGGCACCGGAGCGGCGGAGGAGTTCGGCGAGGTGCTGCCGCGACAGGCCGCTGGCCAAGGGGGCCGCGATCCCGGCGAGCTGCGCGGCCAGCGTCGCGGTGATCAGCTCCGCGCAGTTCGGTGACATCAGGGCGACCGCGTCACCCCGCCGGATGCCAAGGTCGTGGAGCAGGTTCGCGTACCGGTGGACGTCGGCCAGCAGCTCGGCGAAGGTGCGCCGCTGCGGTTCCCGCCAGCGGGCGGCGTCCGGCAGGGCGGTGATCGCGGTGCGGTCCGGCCAGCGGGTGGCCGCCCGGGCGAGCAGCGCGTAGGTCGATTCGGGCAGGCCCCGCGCCTCCAACGGCACCGCCTCGATCGCGGCCAGGTCGTCGGGCGTGGCGTAGTCCGGCCACAGCAGGTCCTCGGTCATTGGATGTGCCTCACTTTCCTGCGGGTTTCGGCCGGGTCGATGCCGGCGGCGCGGAGGTCGTGCTGCCAGGCGCGCAGGTCGGGGCTGTCGGCGGCGGCCGCGACGATGCGGTCCGGCCGCAGTAGCAGGGCGTCGGCCCGGGCGTTGTCGAGCAGACGGGCGAGCGCGCCGCCGTCGGGCAGGTCGTCGACGCGGACCACGGTCGTGCCCAGCCGGTCGAAGAACTCCCGGACCTGCGGGTCGTAGGTGGCGATCCGGTCCGGGCCGCGGTAGACGATGGCGAAGCCCTTGCCGAGGAGGTCGTCGAGCAACGCGCCGCCGACCCGTGGCTGCGGGCACAGGCGGCCGACGATCGGATCCCGCAGGCGAGGGCGCACGAGCGGACCCTTCCGGAAGGCGGGCCACATGGTGTGCACCGTGCGCGTTGCGCTGCCGGGGATGCGGGTGGCCAGGCGCAGGGCCGCCCGCCGGATCGCGGCCGTGCGGGCGGTACCGCCGGTCATCAGCCAGCCGATGGAGATGGCGAGCTGGACGACCCGCCGGGCGTACGGGCGGCGCTCGGCCTCGTAGGTGTCGAGGAGCCGTTCGTCGGCGGAGCCCTGTACGACGAGGGCGAGCTTCCAGGCCAGGTTGGCGGCGTCGCGGATGCCGGCGCACATGCCCTGGCCGATGAACGGCGGGGTCAGGTGGGCGGCGTCGCCGAGCAGGAACACCCGCCCGGTGCGCCAGCGGTCGGCGACGGCGCCCCGGAACGTGTAGGTGGCCTGCCGCAGGAACGTGAGCTTGTCGATGTCCACCCCGGACAGCCACGGCCGGATCAGCTCGCGCACCCTGGCGTGGTCGAAGTCCTCGGGCCGCTCACCGGGGCGCAGCCGGAACTCCCAGCGGTACCGGCCGGGCACGACCGGCATGAACGTGGCGGCGCGGTCGTGACGCAGACCTGCTGCGCCCCGTCGTAGACGGCGAACGGCTCCGGGCTTGTCCACGTCGACGACCAGCCACTGCTGCTCGAAGCAGAGCTCTTCCATGGTCGCGCCCGACGGCCGCGCGGGTGCGGCTGTTCGCCCCGTCGGCGCCGAGCACGAAGTCGGCCCACACCTCCCGCACCGGGCCGGTACCGGCGCCGGTGACCGGGTCGACGGCGCGGTAGCGGACCCGCACCGGGCCCGGACCGCCGGCCACCTCGGCGATCTCGGCCACGTCGAACCCGCCGCGCACCTCGACGGACGGGTACCTGTTCAGCGCGGTGCGCAGCACCCGCTCCAGCTCGGGCTGGTCGAACATGTTGGACTGGGGATAGCCGTGCTGGGTGGCGTCGCGGTTCAACTCGGCCAGCACCCGGTGCTTCGGGTCGGTGAGCCGCATGCCGGGCATGGGCCGGGAGATCGCGGCCACCTCGTCGGCGAGGCCCATGTCGGCGAAGATGCGGAACACCTCGTCGTCGAAGTGCACCGCGCGGGGCAGCGGGTAGACCTCGGGCCAGCGCTCCAGCACCAGGCAGCGGATGCCGCGCTGGCCGAGCATGATCGCGGCGCTGGCGCCGGTGGGGCCGGCGCCGATCACGACAACCGGCACGTGCTCTGGTTCCATGGTGATCACCGGACCGTGTTGTGCTGGGTGCCGAGGTCCAGCGCGCCGTCGGCGGTGCGGATGGAGGCGGTGACCCGGTCGCCGGGCTTGAGGTAGGCGCTGCTCTTGGCCTGGCCCCGGACGAACAGCTCCCACTTCTTGGCCTCGGGCAGCAGCCCGACGATGCGTTGTGCGACGGCCTTGGGCGGTTGCAGGGCGACCCCGCCGGGGGTGCCGGTGAGCAGCAGGTCACCGACCTGGAAGTTCTCCAGCTGGGAGAACTCGGTCAGCGTCGCGGCGGGCTGGAAGACCATGTCGCCGGCGAGCGAGTCCTGCCGCGGCTGGCCGTTGACCGACAGGGTGAGCCGCAGCTCCCGCCAGCGGGACACCTCGTCGGGGTCGGGGACGCACAGGTACGGGCCGACCGGGCAGAACGTGCGGTAGCTCTTGCCCTTGTACCACTGGCCCTGGGGCAGCTGGACGTCGCGCGCGCTGACGTCGTTGGCCAGGACGAACGCCCCGACGTAGTCGGCCAGGTCGGCGTCGGTGACGGTGACCGGGCCGGTGATCGCCTTGCCGATCACGATGCCGAGCTCGACCTCGTAGTCCAGCAGCCGCACGTGCGGCGGGGTGACGATGTCGTCGTCCGGGCCGGTCAGCGACGCGGTGGACTTGGTGAACAGCATGTTGAACGCCCGGTCCGGGTCCATCCCGGACTCGATCATGTGCGACCGGTAGTTGGCGCCCTGGCAGTACACCCGGGCCTGGGGCACCGGGTGCAGCACCTTCACGGCCGCCGGGTCGATGCTCTTGGCGTCCGCGTCGGCCACCAGGCTCCGCGCGTGCTTGACCCCCTCGCCGAGCACGTCGGCCGTGGTGGGGTACTCGCCGGGCAGCGGCACGATCTCGCCGCCGCGGACGACGCCCCAGGCGGCGGCCGTCGCCGGCGTCGTAACGGATCAGTCTGATGCTCATGACGTAGCCACCTTCAGCAGGCCGTAGAGGCGGTGGAGGTCGAACTCGTTGGTCCGGTCGGCGAGCGCCGACACCAGGTGACGGATCGTGTCCAGCGGCGGGGTGCTGCCGGCCAGGAAGTTCTTGCGTCGCCGGCCGGCCCCACTGGTTGAGGTGGCTGGCCGACATCTGCGCCCATCCGGTCTCGACGGTGTTGTCGAACATGTCGCCGTCGGCGAAGTGCTCCACCAGGAAGCCGTCCGGGTCGCGCCAGTAGTCGAAGATCTGGCTTCCCTCGATGTGCCGCCCGATGCCCCACGAGTGGTTGTAGCGGTGCTCCCTCAGGTACTCGTTGCCCGCGGCCAGCGCATCCAGGTCGGCGACCTCGTAGGCGGAGTGCACGTAGCGGCGACCCGGGCCCAGCACCATCGCGAGCGTGTGGTGGTCGGCCGGGGTGGCGCCCCGGTCGCAGCGGATGAACGCCATCGCCGGGCCGCGGTCGCGCTGGCCCGGAAAGTACAGGAAGTCGCTGACGATCAGGCCGAGGTTGTCCAGGTACCAGTCCAGGGCCCGCTGGAAGGACGCCGTCTCCAGCACCACGTGCCCCAGCCGCTCGATCCGCGCCGGCTCCCGGGGCGGCCGCTGCGTCGCGTTCGCCCGGTTCACCTGCCCGCCGGCGTTGAACACCAGCGGCCGCTGCCGCGGCAGCTCCGGCAGTTCCTCGACACCGGCGACCACCCGCAGCGGAATCCCGGACGGATCCCGCAGGTCCACGCCGACGCCGCCGCCGGGGCCGCGCAGCTCACGCACCGACGCGTTGTTCGCCGTCGCCAGCTTGTGCACGTCGGCGCGGTCGGAGGCCTTGAACGCCGGTGCCACGAACCGCGACTTCGGGCCCTTGCGGATCACCACGCAGTGCGTGCCCACCCGGGCGCCGCGGAGATACAAGGTATCGGCCGTGCGCGCGGCCGTGTGGAAGCCGAAGGCGTGTGCGAACCGCTCGGCCGCGTCGAGGTCCGGCTTCTCGAACTCCATCCACGCCAGGTCCTCGACCTTGATCACCGGGTTCTTCGCCCGGCCGGGGCGGTCACCCCGCTCGGGCCCCTGCTCGCTGTGTAGGTCCTCGTGCGCTGTCTTGACGTCGTCCACCAGACTGATCCTCTCACCAGTACTGATGAAAGTATCAACTCATGGACCGGCGAATGTCAAGGCCCTCATCAGAACTGATGATGCATAACAGACTGGCCGTCGCACATCCTCGGTGCGTCGTAGGGTTGATCAGTCGCGGGCTCCCGACCCGCGCTACGTCCGGAGCCGCGTGGCGATCGAGCATTGTTGTCGTGCTGCCTGGGCTGGTTACCTATGCCAGGTTTGACCTAGTGCGGCGAAGGCCGCGCAGGCGCTAGGCGTCGATCGGTGCCGCGCCGGTCACAGAAATACGCTGCCCAGCATTAGCGTGCTCCGTGACCGGCGGCGGACGTCGGCCAACCCGCCACCCGGGAGGACCCGGTTGTTCAGCGCTTGCTAGGGCTTGGGCAGTGGCCGGCGCGCGATCTCGCCCGCCTCTGCGTCCGGCAGGCCGAACATGCGCAGCAGGTTGGCCGCAAGCTCCTCGGCGGCGGCGTCGATCGCCTTCGGCTTGGGATTGCCCGTGCTGAGGGCGAGCACGCCGAGCACGGCCCCGCCGGCGCAGGCAAGGGCCACCGCCGGATCGCCGATGACTGGAAGCGGCCGGCATCCCTGGCTCGTTTCAGATCCCGCAGGGCGCGCGGGGCAAGGCCGTCCGGCGCGTTGAGATACCGCATCCCGGTCCGTTGGATGATCTTCGCGATCTGCGGGTGCGTCTTGGCCATGCGCACGGTCATCCGCACCGAGCTGGCGAAAATCTCCGCCGGGTCGTCCATTTCGGCGGTGAGGGCGTCGAACAACGCGCCGTGCTCCTCGAGCACTTCCTCCATGGCCGCGTCGAACAGGTCCGCCTTGCTCTCGAAATGGTTGTAGAACGACCCGAACCCGACGTCGGCCGTCTCGGTGATCTCCTGGATGCTCACCTCGGCCGGGTCGCGTGACGCGAGCAGCTCGCGCGCCGCACCCACCAGGGCGGCACGGGTGCGGGCCTTGCGTCGGTCGAGGCGGTTCGCGGCGGCGGTCTCGGTCATGGCGCCCAGGATACCAGTGTCAGAACTGATGACTCAGTCAGCAGGCATCGGCGTGGTCAATGCTGAGCCTCGGGTCGGGCGCTCCGTCAAGCCCGCCAGGTGCACCCGGCGGTTGTCGTGCCGAGGAAGAACAGCTAGAGAACGGCGGCCAAGCACCGATCGACGTGGAAGAAGTCCACCGCGGATGCGCCGGTGGCCCCACGCAGGATTGTCGGAGGCCATCGCCAACACCAAGGTCGGATGACGCGGGCCGTGCGAGGCCGCCCCGGCGGGCGGGTGCAGGAGTCCATCGGCGTGCATCCGAGCCTCGCGTGCCAGCGCAGGACAGTCCGCGGCGAGACGATCAACGCCAGTCGAAGGCGGCGACGACGTCAAGGTAGAAGATGCCACCGAAGCCGTGGTTGGCGACGAAACCGAGGGGGCCGGTCGAGCCGCCCGAAGTCCCAGATCAGCCGACGCCGCGCCGGCAGGTACGGAAGACACCCAACCTGGGGACCAAAGTCCCTGTTGTTCTTCCACGCGGCGTACTTACCTTCGAACGTGAGTGCGACCGGGTGATGCGACCGCAAGGGAGCTAGCGATGGCGTTCCGGGACCGGGTCGACGCCGGGCGGCAGATCCGGCACACGTTCGGCCAGCTGCGCGACCGCGATGTCGTGGCGTTGGGCGAGCCCCGTGGCCGGCACGGTCGTCGTTCCCGAGGGGCCGAGGCGGGTGTCCGCGGCGCAGCAAGGGGCTCGAGTACAACTGGCGGGACTGCAGCGGTCCGCCCTGGGTGCCGTCGCTCGGGCCACCGCTGTCATCGTCGACGATCGGCCGGGTTATTGCCGCGAATACCGCACCGTGTCCGGCCCGAGCGATGCGTGCTCGCACCGCCAGGTCCAATTGTCCACCGCACGCTCGCAATCGTTCATCCGCTATGGGCCATCCCCATCGGCAATGAGTGGCTCAAACGGCAATCGACCAATCTAGGGAGGAACAATGGACTTCTCGAAACGACTCGACACGCTGGAGCAGCGCGTCGCGGCGACCAGGACGGCGGTGCAGGCTGCCGCCGCCGAATCCCGTGAGCAGATCGGAACGCGAATCGACCAGGCCCAGGCCGACCTCGACCGGGCCGCGAAGGACGCACAGCAGCAGGCCGAGCAGGCCGCCGACAGCGCACGCGCCAAGTGGGCCAGGATGAGGGCCGACGCTGCGGCCAAGATGGAGGACGTCAAGGCCAGGATCGACAAGCGGAATCGGCAGCTGGACGCCAAGGCCGCCGCCACCGGCGCCGACTGGGCCGAGGCTGACGCGGCCGACGCCCTCGACTACGCCACGTGGGCGGTCGACAACGCGCAACTGGCTATGCTGGACGCCATCGACGCCCGCGCCTACGCCGACGAGCTTGAAAAAGCGGAGCGCTCCTGACCTCGCCTGAGCGGCCGGCATGTCAGTGCACACGCATGTGAGCACCCGGTATGAGTAGCCGCGCGGCAGGCCCGTAGCCATGGGATCGGGCCCTCGCGCGCCGGTGCTGTCCTACCGGGTGGGCAGCCTGGCCGCTGTGGCTGGGCTCGTGGGCGTGGCCTTGCTGTTCGGCGGCGCCGCCCAGTTCGTGATGGCCAGCCGGTCCCCGGGCTGGCGCTGGCTGTTCATCCTGGCCGGGATTCTGGGCGTCGTCGCGGGAATCCTCGCCTTCGTCTGGCCCGACGTGACGCTGTACGTCGTGTCGATCCTGGTGGCCTGGTACCTGGTTGTCGTCGGCATGATCCACCTGGTCAGCGCGCTCGCCGGCCCCAAGCTGCCGTGGTGGTGGACCGGGCTGCTGCTGGGAATCGCGGAGCTGGTGCTGGGGGTCTGGGCGGTACATTCCTGGCAGCGGTCGCTGTTTACGCTGGTGACCCTGGTCGGGGTGTGGGCCATCTTCCACGGGGTGAACGAGATCTTCGCCGCCTTCGCGGTACGCCAGGCCGGCAGGCAGGCGGAGCGGCTCGTCGACTGATTCGACGCCCGGGCCGCATCGCGACGGCCCGTCGGTGCGTAAGGCGGCCCACGTCGCGCCCCTGCACCCGAGGTGCCAGCCGCGGATGCGGGGGTGTCGGCGTATCGGGTGCTGGCCGGCCTGAGGCCGTTGCAGCCGGTGGCGGTGGGGGCCGGGATCGCCGGGAACCGCGCGTGGCATTCGCCGCGTCCCTTTGCTGACCACTCGAACGGGCCGCGTGGATGAGTGCCCGGCAGGGTGAAGGTAATCGCGTCCGTCCGTCCAACCAGGACGGTCGGGATGTGATGGAGCGCTCAAGATGCGCGATCGGGCTTGACTTCCTCTGCCATCAGAACTGATACTCGATCACAGAAGCGATGGCAGCGTCAGACCGTGTCTCGGTCCGCTTCGTCGCGGGCACTCCGTCGTGACCCTGGCGGTTTACCGACCGCCAGCACGAACAGGAGGAACGCGAACCACCAGACGGATCCTCAACGGGATCCGCTACAGACAAGGAGAACGCCCATGGCCACCACCGAATCGGTTGTTATCATCCGTTTCCCACAGTCCAGCCAGGCGTACCAGGCGTTGAGTGAGCTGCGGGGGCTGGGCGAGAGCCTGAGCAGCCTGCAGGTGCGCAGTGCCGCGCTGGTCGAACGCAAGCCCGACGGCACCCTGCGCGTGCCGGAGCAGGGTGACGCCGTCATCGGCGTCGGTACCGCCGCGGGCGGCCTGCTCGGCATGCTCGCCGGTGTGCTGGGTGGCCCGCTGGGCGTGCTGCTCGGCTTCGGTGCCGGTGCCCTGTTCGGCGGCGTGTTCGACGTCGATCGGGCGACCGGTGTGGACAGTGCGCTGGCACAGCTGTCCGCGCAGATCCCGCCCGGTAGCACAGCCCTGATCGTCGAAGCGGTGGAGACCACTCCGGAGCCGCTCGACCAGCTCGCCGCCCGGTTCGAGGCGACCGTTGAGCGGCAGCCGGCTGCGCAGGTCGCCGTCGAGGTGGAGGCCGCCGAGGCCGCGGCCGAGGCGGCACAGAAGGAAGCCAACCGGGTGCTGCGCGAGCGCGAGCGCGCCGAGGCCAAGGCAAAGATCGACGAGAAGGTCGACGCGGTCAAGGAGAAGCTGCACCACGGCTGATCCCCCCGGGGCGCACAGCTGGTACGACATGCAAACGCACTACCCCTCGACCGCCGTGGGGCCGGCCGACGGCCAGCGGCGGTCGGGGTCGCCAACTGCCGCGGGCGCAGGAAAGGAAACCTCGATGACGACGCCGGCACATGCCACCGGAATGGATCACCTACGTTGGCTGAGCGAGTTGCGCGCTCAGGTCGACGCCCTGGACCGGGCCGTGTCCGAGGCCGTAGCGGATACGCCGACGCCCCGCCTGGACCGGCTGCTGGTGGGCGTGTCGAACGCGGCGAACTACTCGCGCCTGTGGCTGGCGACCGCCGCCGCCATGGCCGCCCTGGGCGGCGGTCGGGGCCGGCGGGCGGCCTACCAGGGCGTACTGGCCGTCGCGCTGACCTCGGCGGTGACGAACCTGGTCCTGAAACCCCTCGCTCGCCGGCAGCGGCCCGCCCGGCAGGACGGCCAGCCCGTGCCGGATTCCCGCCGGGTACGGCGGCCGGTGTCACCGTCGTTCCCGTCCGGGCACGCGGCGTCCGCGTTCGCGTTCGCCTCGGCTGCGGGGCAGGCAGCCCCGAGTATCCGGCTGCCGCTGCACGTGGCTGCCGTGGCCGTCGCCTTTTCGCGGGTTCACACCGGTGTGCACTACCCGACCGACGTCGCCATCGGGGCCGTCATCGGCGACCTGTGCGCCGGGGCGGCGCCTTTGCTGGCCGCCCGCCTGGCGGATGTGCCACGACGAAGAGGTGATCGCGATGGCGAACGGCGCTGACCGGTTGTCCGCCGACGGGGCGGTGGTGGTGATAGTGAATCCGCGCTCCGGCGGCGGCAAGGTGGCCCGCTTCCGGCTCGTCGAGCAGGCCCAGACGGCGGGAGCGCAGGTTGCGCTGACCGGCCCGGACCAGGACGCGGCGTCGCTGGCCCGGGCTGCCATCGCCAACGGGGTGAGGGTTCTCGGCGTCGCTGGCGGCGACGGCACGGTTTCGGCGGTGGCCGCGGTGGCCGCCGAGGCGCGACGGCCACTGGTGGTGATCCCGGCCGGAACCCGTAACCACTTCGCCCGGGATCTGGGCCTGAACATCACCAACCCGGCGTCGGCGGTGACCGCGTTGCGGGCGGGGGATCCGGCCCAGGTAGACCTGGGGCGGGTCGGCTCGCGGGTGTTCGTCAACAACGTCTCGTTCGGCGCCTACGCGGACGCCCTGTTGACACCCGGCTATCGGGAGGCGAAGGCCCGCACGTTCGCCGAGATCGCGCCCGGGTACGTCGGCGGGCAGCAATGGGTCAACGCCACCGTGGACACCCCGCAGGGCCCGGTCGAGTTCCCACAGGTGGTCCTCGTGTCCAACAACCCGTACCACATATCGACCCTGCGACACCTCGGGCGCCGCTTTGCGCTCGACACCGGTCAACTCGGTGGCATCGTGCTCAAGCATCCCGCCGGTGCGCCACCGCCGGACCTGCTCCCGCGCCTCCGCCGCGAGCTGCGGCGACAGGGCCACGCTGGGCCGCCCGGTGAAGGCGCCGTCACCTGGACGGCCACCCGTATCACGCTGCACGGCGCGGTGGCGCAGCTGCCCGCCGGCATCGACGGTGAAGCCGTGCTGCTGGATCTGCCGATCGTGTGCGAGATCCGTCCGCGCGCGCTGCAGGTCCTGTTGCCCAAGCCGACAGCCGGGGATCCCGACGCGGCCCGTGCCCCAACCGCGCGGCAGCTGGACCGCTGACCGACCTGATCGTCTGTGCAGAAGGAGTGTCATGAACATCATCGAGTACCGGGGGGTGCGGCCGGTCGATCGGACCCACACACTGTTCGGTCAGGTCATGTGGTACGTCGCCGCGACCGCGGGCCTGTTCGCGGTGGGCGCCTACCTGGGCCGCAACCTCGGGTACGGCCTGGCGTTCGCGTGCTACCTGCTCGCGTTCGCCTGCCTGATCGGGATGCGGTTCGCGGTCCGTCGCTCGGCCGGGCTCAGCGTCGCGCTGCTGTTCGGCCTCGGGCTGTTGATGGGGTTGGCGTTGTCGCCGACGCTGGTCTACTACGCCGGCGCGGACCCGCAGGCGCTGTGGCAGGCCGGCGGTGCGACCGCCCTGTTTGTCGCCGGGTTCGGTGCCGCCGGCTACGCCACCCGACGGGACCTTTCCGGGGTTGCTCGGCTCTGCTTCTGGGCGCTGCTGGCGCTGATCATGTTCGGCATCGTGCTGATCTTCGTACACATCCCGGGTGGCGCGCTCATCTACTCGGTCCTGGGGCTGGTCATCTTCGCTGGCCTGACGATGGTCGACTTCCAACGGCTGCGCCGGTCGACCGACCTGGACTCGGCGCCGTTCATCGCGGCGTCGATTTTCCTGGACGCATTGAACGTGTTCCTGTTCTTCCTGCAGATCTTCGGCCGAAACCGGGATTGAGAGGCGGAAGGAGACCCAGGTCGGTGGTTGATCTCGACCCTTCGGTGACCGATGCGCAAGCCACGCCGCGGGGCGCGAGCCGCCAGGCGTCCGCCTTCGCTTGCGGGAACCAGTCCACCGTGGCCGTCACGCGCGCGGCACGGGCGAAGGTCATTGGTGTGACCCGATCTGTGCCGTGTGGCCGTAGGGTCACAACGTGGAGGTGATCGACGGTACGGCTGTTCAGGCGAACGGCACCGCACCGGCGGCACCCGTGTGCGTGATGGTCGGTCCTTCCGCGCCCGGGCGGGTGATCGCGGCGGTCATCTGGGTGGGTGCCGATGCCGCTGTCGCGGAACACGTACTGGCGTCGCCGCATCGCCGGCCGTTCGCGTACGTGCAGGACCACCGGATCTCGGTGGTCGCCCTCGCGACGGTCGAAGCCTCTGCCAGCCAGGAGGTCGAAGACTTCGCCAGCCAGGAGGTGCATCTGCACGTCGGCCCCCACGGACTGGTGGTGGTGTGCCCCGAGCCGCTCAGGCCCGTGCTGGGCGAGGTCGTGTCCGAGGTGCGCGGCAGTGCCGAGGACGGGCTGCTCGCGGTCCTGCTGGCGCTGGCCGACCGGGCCACCGCCGCCATACAGGACCTCTCCGAGGAGGCGGACCGGCTCGATCAGGGCAGGATCGGTCTCGCCTCCGGCAACCTTCGGCGCACCATCGCCGCGCTGCGCCGCCGACTGTTCGCGCTACAGCAGTTGTGGGCGGCGCACAGCCTCATGTGCACGACGGACGGCATATTGGCCGAAGCCCTGGATGAGGCGGCCGAGCAGCGCCGGTTGCGGCAGGTCGGCGGAATTTTCGAGGCGAGCAGCGCCGCGGCGGCGCGGGCCTACGCGTTGCTCGGCGACACCCTCAACCGGCAAGCCACGCTCATCAATGAGCGGCTCACGCTGGTGACGGTGATCTTCCTTCCGCTCACCGTCATTTCCAGCTTCTTCGGTATGAACTTCGGCTGGATGGTCGACCACGTCGGCTCGGCGGCGTCCTTTGTCCTTCTGGGCATGGTCCTGCCGCTCGTGGTGGCCGCCGCGACGTGGGTGGTCGCGCGAATGCTCAGCGGACGATGATGCGCCGCCCCGGGTTCTTGGTATCGCTGTGGACCACGGAAACGCCGTCGGGCGCCATGCCCGGTGTCGGCGGCAGGAGACGCAGAACATCCCACCCTTGTTCTGCCGAAGGCGCGCTTGCCAGGATGGGGTAAACGCGCTGGTCAGATCGGTTCAGAAGAGTCCACCGTCGTCCCCAGCGGGGAGTGGCCACTGGAACCGGGCGCGCTGGATGCACTACGGACCACCGCCCGTGCGGTCTCCCGCGAACTCGGCGCACCCACCTGGCCGCCCGTGGCGAACTCCAGCACACCGGCTGCCTCTGCCTAGCCCATTACCCCTGTGGCTCAGCGGGCGCCCCGGACGGGCCTGGCGGACGCAGTGAGTCACTCCCCGGCGGCGGACGTCGCACGACCGGCACCCAGATCCCGCGACAGCGCACGGGCGGTGGAACGTACCGCGTCGGCTAGCTGATCCTGACGCCCTTCCCTGAGCAGCCGGCCGGCCGGCCCGACAATCCCGATTGCGCCGACCACCCTGCCGGACCAGTTGAACACTGGCGCAGCGAGCCCAGCATCACCGAGGATCGCCTCCTCGTCCTCGACCGCGTATCCGCGCGCGAGCACCGCGGCAAGCTCCTGCCGCAGAGCGTTCGGATCGGTGACCGTCTTCCCGGTGAGCCGCCGCAGCGGGCTGGCCAGTAGAGCCTGCTGCGTACCGTCCGGGGTGTAGGCGACGATGGCGCGCCCGAGCGCGCAAGCATGCCAGGGTACGGCCGCGCCCACCTCGAGGATCTGGACCAGGTCATCCGGGCGAAGTCTGTGGTGCACGACGACGACGTCAGGTCCGGAGAGCACAGCGACCCACACCGCCTCGCCGGCCTGCCGCGCCAGCATGTCCGACCATGAAGCGGACCTGGCTCGCAACTCCGAGCCGCCCAGGTACGCGTTGCCCAGCTGTAGCACTGCCGGTCCCAGGGCGTACTTCCCCCCGTCGACCTCCTGGACGACCAGACCGCGGCGCTCCAACGTCCGCAGCATGGTGTGGACGGTCGGCTTAGGCACATCGACCAGTTCGGAAATCTCGGACACTCCCAGTCGGGGAGTCCCGGATGCCAATGCCAGCAGGATCTGGGACGCTCGATCGACCGCTCGTGTCACAACAGTCCCCTTCGGGATCTCCGATTTCCGTTCGGCTGAACAAAACAGCATCAGCATAATCTAGGCATCGTCTGAATCGCGCGCAGCAGCTGGTCGCCCCAGGGCGCAGCGAGGCCCGAAGCAACGTCGCGGGCGACGGCAGCGCACATTGCTTGCCGGCATCCTGGCCCGTCGTGGCCGCCGTGATGTTGGTGTCGGGGACCTCGCCGAGCGCCACGGGAGAGTGCGACGCCTACCGCCGCAGCAGCATCGTCACGGGGAGTCTCTACGGGTTCAGAGCTTGCGGATGCCGCGGGCGTCCCGAGCAGCGGTTGCAACCGCGATGAGGTTGAGGCCACGGCTCGCGGCGACGGCTGCGGCGACTGCGCCCTCGATGAATGGAGCGTCGGCGATCATCACGGCCGGGCTGTGCGGCTTGTCGTCGAGATCGGCCAGTACCGACAGCGCGCTGAGAACGGCGCTGCCGAGGTCGGGAATGAGCAGGACGCCATCGCCTTGATCGGCGAACTGGATGGCTCTGGCGATCAGCGCCGTGCTGGTGCCGATCCGCCCGTCGTAGGTCCCGCCGGCAGCGATCACGCGCGCCCTGCCCGCGACCTGGCTGGCGACGTCGACCGCTCCCTTGGCCAGATCACTGCTGTGCGAGATGAGAACGATGCCTATCATTATTTGCTAACCATTCCGTTCAGCCGAATGAAGCTCGGGCAGTTTCCTGACTCGCGGGCCTTCGATCGGGGTGGCACGCATCATGCTGGAGTTCGCGACAAGCACGCCGATCGTCTTGCGTACGGCGACAACGTAGGTATATCCACCTGGCGGCGACGTGGTCGCCCATGGGTCTGCTCTGGCTTCGGGCGAGAACGTAGGAGGCAAGCGCCGTTCGGTTCTACCGAACAACGTTCCGTCGAGTCTCGGCTCGCGTGGCGCTTCTGTCAATAGCATCTCCTGGCGCCGTTCAGACGGTTGGAATAGGCCGCGCCGGGCCTAGAAGGAGGCGCGCTGCCCAGGAAGGCACAGCCAGGGAGGCGCCGGACGCGTGGCCGTATCCTCCTGGGTCCGCCTCTTGACGTGTTCGTTGCCTAGGCGGAGACTCGTCGAAATCTAATCGGACTACCCGAACGATGTCTCGTTCCTCTCGGCCTCGGCCGGTTGGGCGACGATCACAGTCCGGGTGTGTGTCGGGACGTCTGGCAGGCCCCGCAGGAGATGCCGGCGTCTCGGATGGTGGTCGATGGCAGGGCAGCTGCGCCCACCGGCGGTGAGCCGGAGCGGGCGGCAGGGAGCAGGAGACATGGCAACCGCACAAGATCTGGGTGGGCCACTTGCGGCATGGTGGGCCGACATGCTCGCCCGTAAGACCGACGAGTCGGTGTGGGTCGGGGTGCTGTCAGGCAACAACGTCGAAATCGTGAACCACGCGCTCCCGCACGGTCTGAGCCAGGTGGTCAATGTCGCTAGCGCGGTCCCGTGGCACGCGTGCGCACTCGGTCACGCGATCGTTGCCGGCCTTGACGACGACGCCCAGGAGGCCCTGCTGGCGGTGCCGGCCTACCCGCTGACGGGCCTGACTGTCACCGATCCGCAGGCCCTTCGGCAAGCCCTGGCCATGACGCGGAACCGTGGATACGCCGTCGAGGTACACGCGGCGGCCCTTGGAGACGCCGGGCTTGCGGCAGCAGTGGTCGACGAATCGGGTCGTTCTGTCGGCGCGATCGGAATTGTCGGCCCGGCCGACCGCCTTCTGTCGCCGGCGCACCAGCAGGTCCTGGCTGACGCCGTGTGGGCAACGGCCCGGGAGCTTTCTGAGCTGAGTGACGGTCGCAACACCTGGCCGACCAGACAGTGAATCCCGCGCGGTGATCATCTCCGGGTGGGCGCCTGCGGAGCGCCGAGCCAAAGAAGCTCTTGAATCCAAGGCCAGCCCAGCGGACACTTGACCAGACCTCGTTCGGTAGAGCCGAACGATGTCTCGTTTTGATCTCGACTATGCACAGAGGAGGTGAGATCCGCCTGCCCGGGTGTCCGGGTGCGGCGGACGGTTTATGGCTTCCAAGGCCGAAGCATCCTTGTCTCGGAAGGTGGCGGCGGAGTTTGTTGGTACCGCCGCCCTGGTGGTCTGCGGTCCGGGAACGGCGACCGCGGCCCTGATGATCGCCAAGTCGAGCGGCGCGCCGTTCTCCATGGCCCAACTGGGCATCATCGCGTTCGCGTTCATGATGGTGATCACCGCCATGATCTACACGATCGGGCACATCTCCGGATGCCACATCAACCCGGCAGTGACCCTCGCCCTCGCGGTAGCCAAAAAGGCACGCTGGTCAGAGGTGCCCGGCTACCTCAGCGCACAGTTCCTCGGCGCCATCACCGGCGCATTCGCGATCTGGTCCATCCTCGGCAAACCCGCCGCGGACGCCGGGCTCGGCATGCTCAGCTACACCCCGGGCAACGCCGGACACGCGTTCAGCGCCGAACTCATCGGCACCTTCCTCCTCGTGCTCGTCGTCTTCGGCACCGCCACCGACAGCCGCGCCACACCCGGCTGGTACGGCCTGGCCATCCCCGCCATCGTGTTCGCCATGATCACCGTCGCCGGCCCGGTCAGCGGCGCCGCGCTCAACCCGGCCCGCTACCTCGGCCCCATGATCGCCACCGCCACCCTGAACACCGGCAACGCCGTGCCCTGGAACCAGGCACCCCTCTACCTCATCGCCACCTTCACCGCCGGCCTACTCGCAGCGGCTCTGTACGCCGTCCTGGGCCGTTCGGCAGGGTCAGGCCATTCACGCCCGGTGGTCGCGCGGTCCGGGGCGCCGAAGAAGCTGATCAACGACCCGGACGATGTGCTCATCGATGCGTTGTGCGGGGCGGCCGCCGCGCACCGCTCGCTGAAGGTCAACGTCGATCGACGCTACATAACCCGGGCGGGCGGGCCGACGCCGGGAAAGGTGAGCCTTGTGTCGGGTGGCGGGTCTGGGCACGAGCCTCTGCACGGTGGCTTCGTCGGGCACGGCATGCTGGACGCGGCCTGTGCGGGCGAGGTGTTCACGTCACCGGTGCCCGATCGAATCCTGGCCGCGACAAAGGCCGTGGACGCGGGCGCTGGGGTGTTGTACATCGTGAAGAACTACACCGGTGACGTACTCAACTTCCAGATGGCCGAGAAGCTCGCGTCCGCGGATGGCTTGCAGGTGGCGTCGGTGGTGGTGAACGACGACGTGGCAGTGGACGACAACAAGTGGACGGCGGGTCGGCGCGGGACAGGCGCCACGTTGCTCGTGGAGAAGATTGTGGGTGCGGCCGCCGAGCAGGGCGTTGACCTGCACACGGCAGCAATGCTGGCCCGCGAGGTCAACGACCGGTCCCGCTCATTCGGTGTGGCGTTGAGTCCGTGCGTCGTTCCGGCGGCCGGCCGGCCGGGATTCGAGTTGGCCGACGACGAGATCGAACTAGGCGTGGGTATTCACGGCGAGCCGGGTCGGGCCCGAGGCAAGATGATGACCGCCAACGAGATAGCCGGCGTCGTGTTGGACGCCATTCACGCCGACGCGCCGCTGTCCGGTGACGTGCTGGTGATGGTCAACGGCCTTGGCGGTACTCCGCTGATCGAGCTTTACGTGCTGTTCGCCGCTGTGGCCGACTGGTTGGCGGGCCACGGCGTGAGGATCGCCCGTAGCTTGGTTGGCAACTACGTCACCAGCCTGGAGATGGCCGGGTTCTCCATCACCGTGTGCCGGCTGACCCCGCGGCTAACCGAACTCTGGGACGCTCCCGTGGATACCCCGGCGCTGCGTTGGGGGTGTTGAGAGCACTTTCATCATCGCCGCCACCCCGCAGGAACCTTTGCCGTCTTGTCACCAGCAGCCGCAGCGGCTAGCGCCTGGAAGATGAGCACGGTCGAGGCCGCCCCGGGGTCCTCATTGCCGATGGTCCGTTCGCCGATGTAGCTTGCCCGACCCTTGCGGGCCTGCATGGCAACGGATGCCCGCAGGCCCCAGACTGCGGCGTCGGCGGCCGCGCGGGTCGCCTCAGCCAGATTTCCGCCGGTCTTGACGACCGCTTGGTACGCGTCAACAGCAGGTGCCAGCGCGTCCACCATGGTCTTGTCGCCCGGGGCAGCGGCACCCAGTTGTTGAATGCCGGCCAGGGCTGCTTGAAGCGCCGCTCCCAGCTTTACCGCGGATACCTCGACGTCGTCGCCGAGGGCCTGCGCAGCCTCCAGGAATCCCGTGCCGTACAGCGGTCCGGCTGCGCCGCCGAGGTCGGAGATGAACGCTCTGCCTGCGGTGGCGAGCACCATGCCGGGCGTGGACGGAGCGGTCACGTCCAGACTCACCAGCGCCGCCTGGAAGCCCCGTTTCATGTTCACACCGTGGTCTGCATCGCCGATGACGGCATCGAGGTGCGTCAGGTATTGCGCGTTGTCGACTACGAGCTGCGCGGCACCGTGGATCCAGAGCAGGAACATCTGCGTGTCCGTGGGAAGGCCATGCGGCCTGGCATGTGCCGCTGGCGACCTCCGCGGCTTTGTCTTTGCCGACCTCGGGGCTGCCTGTGATGTTGGCACGACCGGCGCCGGCCGCGGCTGCCGGCCAGCCGGAGGGCGGTCCCGCCGCCATGGCGTCGAGACCGGCTCGACCCCGCCGATGAAGGCGTACAGAGCCGCTGCGAGTAGGCCGGCGGTGAAGGTGGCGATGAGGTAGAGGGGTGCCTGGTTCCAGGGCACGGCGTTGCCGGTGTTCAGGGTGGCGGTGGCGATCATGGGGCCGAGGTAGCGGGCCGGGTTGAGCGCGGCGCCGCTGACCGGGCCGGCGACGGTGATCATGGCGAACACGATGGCGGGGATGGCCAGGCCGTACCAGCCGGGTGTGGCGCGGCTGTCGGTGGCGGTGCCGAAGACGACGAGCACGAGGAGGAAGGTGCCGATGAGTTCGGCGCTGAACGCGTGTCCGGCGTTGCCCGGGGTGTAGCTGAGCATGCCGAGCCCGGCGTCCGCGGCGGGTTTGCCGAGGATGGACCAGATCGCGAATGCGCCGGTGATGGCGCCGAGGAACTGTGCGCTGAGGTAGCCGGGCACCTCTGACCAGCGTGCCTTTTTGGCTACCGCGAGGGCGAGGGTCACTGCCGGGTTGATGTGGCATCCGGAGATGTGCCCGATCGTGTAGATCATGGCGGTGATCACCATCATGAACGCGAACGCGATGATGCCCAGTTGGGCCATGGAGAACGGCGCGCCGCTCGACTTGGCGATCATCAGGGCCGCGGTCGCCGTTCCCGGACCGCAGACCACCAGGGCGGCGGTACCAACAAACTCCGCCGCCACCTTCCGAGAAAGCCTCACTTGACCCATAGACCGTCCGCCGGCCCAACACCAGGGCAGGCGGATCTCACCTCCCTGCGCGAGGATGGAGGAAGACCCGAACGAGAAGCGATTCGGCTCTTCCGAACAATGTTTCGCCGAAGCCTCCGCTTCGATGTCGCTGATGTCAAGAGCTCCGCGCCTGCCGCCGCCTGGTCCTGGCGTGCCACGGGACAGCGCTGGAACTCGGTCCGGTCTGGTGGATTGCGACCGTCGACGGTGTGGACGAAGTCCGGTTCGAGGAGACTGGGCTGCCAATGCCGATGACCGCCGCCCCGAACAGGGAGGGCGGCGGTGCGTCCGGCAGGACATCGACGGATCGGCGGGTCTCGATGTCGATCAGCACAGTGCCGTAGACGTGGCACGTCAGACGGCGAAGTCGTCAACGCCCAGCACGCGCGATGCCCGGCCGCAGCGAGGCTCGCCCCAGCGCGGATGAGTCGCAGCAGTGTGCTCCGCTGGCAGGGATAGGCTAAACGCTGCTTGACCGGCAGTCAGGAACGCCCCGATGTGCGAGCGTGAACTCTCGGGCTCCTCTCGGAGCTCACAGAGGTCCAATGTGGCCGGCCTTACCCGAGGGTGAGGAGCACGGTGACCTTTGGCTGATCCGGGTCGGGTGAGAGGTGTACGCGGTAGCGTTCGCCGTTGTCGGCGTTCCTGACCACGCCGTGCCACGCTCCGGTGTCGCTTTCATCTGTCATTTCTTCGGTGATGAGTTCGATCGCAGGGGCGAGTGTGAGCCGTAGTCGTACTGCCGCATGGGTCAGTTCGCTGGCCTCGTCGCGGGTGAGCCTCGGAGGTTCTCCGATCTCCTGGCGGGCGTGCCAGCGCGTGGCGATCGACCGCAGCGTCGCCCGGACCGCGTCGTAGATCGCGTTGCCGACCACGCCTGCGAGGGCGGCCTCACCGAGGAACAGCGCGATCTCCGCGTAGATGGCGCCGCCAGTTTGGCGGTGCCGGATCGTGAAGAACGGTGGTGTGTCGGGTATCGCTGCCGGACTGTCGCCAACCTGCGCCATTCGCACAGCATGGCGGGACGCCGTTCAGACCGGCAAACCGGCTCTTCGCAGTTGAGCGGGGGCGTTGGTACGTAGACGAGCATGGACGACCTTACGTCGTTGTTGTTCGGCCTGGATTCTTCGTCGTGATCGATGTCGTACGCGTTTTCTCACGCAGGCTTTGTCACCGTTGGCGCGTCAGCCGATGGGTGTCGCCGACGACGCGCTAGCTACCCACGCCGTGTGCAGGCGGATCGTCGCCGGGGCCGGTAAACGTCTGGCTGCGTTCCTGGCCGTCCGCGCTGCCGCCGAAGGCCCTCGCGTTGTTGCCGAGGCGCCATCCGTCGCCGCCGTCCTGATGCTGGGCGGACCGGCCGGCGGGCGCCGCCGCCCGCTGCTCGACCTCGGCGCGCAGCCGCGGCAGTGCGCCGGGGTGGTGCCGCTGCAACCAGGCCACCAGCCGCTCCCGGACCAGGCAGCGCAGGTCCCAGAGGGCAGGGGCGTCGGCTGCGCTGACCAGGCCCCGTACCCGCACGAGCGTGCCGACGGCGTCGGTCACCTGCAGGACACCGACCCGACCGTCCCACAGGTCAGTGTCGGCGAGCACCCGGGACAGCTCCTTCCGCAGCGCTTCCATCGGCACCGACCAGTCGACGTCGAGCTCCACCGTGCCCAGCACGGCGGCCTCGTTCCGTGTCCAGTTCTCGAACGGCTTGGACGTGAAGTACGACGTGGGCAGCACCAGCCGCCGGTCGTCCCAGATGTGGACGACGACATAGCTCAGCGTGATCTCCTCGACCCGACCCCACTCCTTCTCGACGACCACGACGTCGTCGAGCCGCAGCGAGTCGCTGAACGCGATCTGCAACCCGGCGATGACGTTGCCCAGCAGGCTCTGAGCCGCGAAGCCGGCGATGACGCCGATGACGCCCGCCGACGCCAGGACACTCGCGCCGGCCGCGCGTGCCGCCGGGAATGTCACGAGCATCGCGCCAAGGGCGAGCATCGCGATGACCGCGATCGTGACCCGGCGCACCACCGTTACCTGGGTGTGGATCCGCCGGGCGTCCCGGTTGTCCTGCACGTCGGTGCGGAAGCGCGCCAGCGCGGCGTCCTCGACGACGATCAGCAGCGCAGCGACCAGCCAGGCGCTAGCGGCAATGAACGCGAGCCACAGCCCGTGCAGCAGCGGGGGCCGCCACCCGCCAGCCGGAGTGACCGTGCGCAGCGCGAACTGCAGCGCCAGCAGAGTGACGACGAGTTGGGCGGGGCGGTGCGCCCGCGCGGCCAACTCCCCGAGCAGGGGCGACCGCCGGCTCAGCCGCCCGATGACCCGGTGGGCTACCTCGACCGCACCGAGCGCGGCTGTCACCGACACGGCGATGATCACCAAGGCCCGGGCGACGTCCTGCAGGGCGTCCGGCACGTTCATCTCCTTCCGGTCTTCCTAAGCTGCCTGCTACCCGGCCTACCGGAGGACGGTCGGCCTGGCAATCCGCCCGCATGCCACGGAGCGTCTGACCAGCCGGTTCCCGCGCCTCGTGGTGACCGTCCTCACGGCAGGCACCCGCGGTCCAGGCGCAGGACGCCGCTGTCGCCCGCCAGATGGCGACGACGGAGACGGTCTACCGGCACGAGCTGCGGCCGGTGATCACCGAGGGCGCCGAGATCATCGGCAAGGTGTTCGCGTCGAAGTCAGCGTAGCCAGGAAGGGATAGGCGGCCCTCACTCATCTCGTCAACGGTCGTGCCTGGATCCGCGACATGAGGGCGTGCCACCGCCGACAGATCCTCAGACGGGATCGTGGACGTTCCAGAGACCCGGCTGACCCGGCACTCGTCGCGTCGGCTACGGGGTGAGGTAGCACGACTTGCCTACCCCGCTCAGTGGGTCAGCGCCGAATGCGGTGCTGGTGCAGGGAGTGCCGCTGTTGAAGGTGCGGTAGATGAACGCACCTCGGGCGCCGTAGGCGACGGTGCGTTGCCCGGTGAACGCGCAGGTCGCTCCTTCGCCGGCGCACGACGTGGTGTAGCCGGGTGGGCTGCCGGAGCGGGTGTAGCACGCCTTGGCCTCGCCCTGGATGGGGTCTCCGCCGAAGGTGGCGTTGGTGCACGGGGTGTCGCCGGTGGCGGTGGCGTATTTGAAGGCACCGAACGCGCCGTACGCGATGGGTTGGCCGTTTGCGGCGGAGCAGGTCCCGCCTTCGTTCGCGCACTGGCTCCAGCCACCGGCTGGTGCGCCGACTGGGGCGAGATAGCAGGACTTCTGCACCCCGTCGACGGGATCACCGAACACCTCGTTGGTGCAGGGGGTGCTGGCGGTGAACACGCGTGCGGCGAAGGCGCCGTTCGCCCCGTAGGCCACGGTGCGCGCGTACCCGGTGAACGAGCAGGTGCCGCCCTCGCCTGCGCAGGTGGTGTAGCCGGCGGGGCCACCGGCCGGTGCGAGGTAGCACGCCTTCAGGATGCCGGCGGTCGGGTCGATGCCGAACGCGTCGTTGGTGCATGCGGTACCGGACGTCACCGTCTTGTACGTGTAGCTGCCGGCGCCGTATGCCACGGTCCGCGTGCCGCTGAAGGAGCACTGGCCGCCTTCCCCGGCGCAGTGGGTGTAGCCGGCGGCGAGACCGGTGGCGGCCGGCGGGGGTGGCGGCGTGGGGTTGCCGAGCCCGGAGGCGGTGATGTCGTAGGTGCCCGCCGCGACGCCGGTCAGGTAGACGTAGTTGCCGTCCTGGGACGCTCCGCTGATCCCGGGGCGGGGGGTGAAGGTGCCGTTGCTCCACACCACGGCGCCGTTGACGGAGACGCTGATGTTGCTGCCGGTGAGTTTGGGCACGCCGACTCGCCCGGTGGTTCCACCGGGGCTGGTGAGCCGGGCCGTATAGGTGCCCGCTGCGGGGTCGCGGGCCCAGGCGGCGTTGAGCTGGCCCTGCGGCAGCGTGATGCGGCCCTCGGCGCTGGTCAGCTCGCCGGGGTGCGGTACGAACCGGTACTGCCCGATCTGCGGCTCGGGCGCGGTACCCAGCACGTTGAAGGTGAGCGCCGAGGTCGGGCCGCTGGACCAGCCGTGCGCCAGGCTCATGAACGGTCCGCCGTAGGCCAGCCCGCCGTCCGCGCTGATGCCCTCCCAGAAGGTGCTCTTGGTGCCGATCGGGCTGTTGAGCATGTGGCCCCAGGTGCGGCGGATCTGCGCCAGGGCGGTGAAGTCGTTGTTGGCGGTGAAGTGCGCGTGGAGCTCCATGCCGCCGGGGAACGGGTGCACGCCGCCGCCCCACTCGGGGGTCGTGGCGCCGAACGCGTTCCAGCGGCTGGCGAGCTTCTTCACGATGCTGTCGGACTTGGCGGCCGAGTCGGTCAGGCCGTACCAGACCGCGAGGGAGTTGCCATCCTGCGGATACAGGTTGCTGCCCGGGTTGTCGCGGTACATGCCCGCCCCGGCGTCCCACAGTCGCGAGTTCGCCGCGGCCTTGATCGCCGCGGCGCGGCTCGCGTAGCGGGCGGCCCGACCCGAGTCGCCCCTGACCGTGGCGAGGTTCGCCCCGCCGACGAGGGCGGCGTAGAGCAGCGCGTTGGCCTGGATGTTCTCGCCGCCCTGGCCGCTGCGGGCCCAGTCCCGCGTCAGCGTCACGTTCAGCAGGTTGTTCCCGTTGACCTTCGCGAGGATGAAGTCCATGGCGCGCGTGTAGCGGGACCACACCGAGTCCAGCCAGGCCCGGTCGGCGGAGTAGGTGTAGTACAGCGAGGAGCCGAGCAGGGTCCAGGTGTGGTAGGTGTCCGAACCCCAGAGGTTGAACACCGGTCCGCACCACGGGATCTCGCCGGAGGACGCCTGCGCGTTGAACATGGTCGTCAGCGCGTTGCGCGTCGACTCCAGGTCGCCGAGGGAGGCGTAGGCGGTCGGGACCGCGATTCCCAGGTCTCCCGGCCAGACGGTGCGGTCGCGCTTGGCGCCGTCGACAAGCACGCTGCTGCCCACCCCGACGGTGGCGCTGTTGTCCCACTCGGAGGACGGCGGCGGCCACGCGCGGCCCTGGTTCGAGGCGATGATGTTGGTCTGCACGGTGTACGCACCGGCGTACCAGATCTTGTTCAGCAGATCGTCGCTCGAGTAGAAGTAGTTCGCGTAGGCGGCGGGGTTGGCCTTGCCGGGTGCGGCGGTGAAGTTCAGCGACACGCCGGTCAGGTCCACCCATCCGGACGAGCTCAGGAACACCGTGAGGTAGCGGAATCCGCCGCGCAGTCTCGAGGTCGGCATGACGTACTGGCTGTTCGCGGGGGCCTCGCCGTAGATCGCGCTCTCGCCGCCACCGCCGTTGCTGAGATCACTGTTCCGCCCTATGTAGAGCGAGGACTCGGTGAACGCGAGGCCGACCCGCTGTCCGCCGCTCGCCGCGCCGAACCGCAGCGTGACGATCCCGCCGACCTCCTTACCGAAGTCGAGCGTGATCGAGGAGTTCGTCCCCGAGACACGGGTCGGCTGGCCGCCCAGGACGTTTTGCGGATTTGCCACTGATCCTGAGGTGCTGTGCACGGCGACCGGCCGCACCGTCCGGGAGGTGGGGGAGTAGTTCAGCGCGTCGATCGCCCCTGGTGGTGGTGCCGCAGCGGCGAGCAGGTCAGGCCGTGGTCGCGCGCCGGAGTCGGCCGCGGAAGCGTGCACCACTGAGACACCGGTCAGGCCGACCGCGAGCAGAGCGCTCGCGAGGATGGCCATCCGGCGTGACGGACCGCGCATCGAGTACCTCCGGGGGTAGGAGCCGCCTCGGGATGACATCCGCTGCTGCCCTAGCCGATGCGCTCCCTGACGGATGCCCGAGCATCGTCGCGATCGCCAGAGCTGCCCTGGCGGCTGACGCTAATCCGCGCGAGAGAGTCGCCATTGATCCCCCAGGGGGCGAGGGCGAGAATCACAGTGGAATTGGAACGTTTCAACAATTTCGTATTCGTGAACTGTAATGGCCCACTCCTTGACGGTCAATGCGCCTTCCGCGGCCATCTACGGTTGGGGGTGGTAGACATGGGGGTCGTGGACGGGCTGGGCCTTCGTGCCGCTTGCCGAAATCACCTCTTGACCTTGCTATTGCGCGACTGTAGTTTGTCTGAAACGTTTCATCACGCCGAGTTCGCAAGGTTCTACGGCGGGCAACAGTCACCCGCCGCTGATGCCGGGGTGAGGGCGCCGGCCGGTTGACGGGGTTCGTCGGCTTCGCCCCTGGGATCGCGCGACTGCGCTGTCCCGGGCTTGTGTCTCGCCGGCGCTACGCCGGCCAGTTCGCCGCGGAGTCAACCGCGATCTGTGACGACAGCGTAGGACTGGGAGGCGTAAGCATGGCCCGTACCCCGCACACGTTTCGACGACTCACGAGGGGCCTTGCCCTGGTGGGCGCGGCCTTACTGGGCGCGGTCCCAGCGGGCGCAGTCCTGGTGGCGCAGCCAGCCCCCGCGAGCGCCGCACCACTCGCGCTGACGCAGTACGTCAACCCGTTCATCGGCACCGACGACAGCAACTCGCCCAACCCGGTCGGCGGCGGCGCCGGCGGCAGCACCTTCCCGGGCGCCACCGTGCCGTTCGGGATGGTGCAGTTCAGCCCGGACACCCCGACCGCGCTCGCCGTCGGGCTACCGCGACCGGGACCGCACGATCGAGTCGTTCAGCCTCACCCACTTCAACGGCGCCGGCTGCGCCAACAACGAGGACCTCGCCGTCCTGCCGATCACCGGCGAACCTCGGCTCCTCCCCCGGCTCGGCCTGGACCAGCTACGCGTCGGCGTACACCAAGACCAATGAGACCGCCGCGCCCGGCTACTACAAGAACCGGCTCGACCGGTACGGCACCGACGTCGAGCTGCAGCGCCACCAAGCGCACCGGCGCGCTGCGGCTGACCTTCCCGGCGACCACCACCGCGCGGGTGCTGATCAACGCCAGCCGCTCGGCGACCGGCGACCGCGACGGCAACGTCACCATCAGCCGGCAACCGGGTCTGGGGCGAGCACACCGCCGGCGGCTTCTGCGGCGGCAGGACGTTCAAGATCTACTACTCGATCCTCTTCGACCGCGCGCCGACCGGCTTCGGCACCTTCAAGCGGCGGCACGGTCAGCGCCGGCTCGTCGACCACCAGCGGCACCCAGACCGGCGCGTACGTCACCTTCGACACCACCGGCAACGCCGTCGTCACCGCCACCGTCGGCATCTCGTTCGTCAGCGTCGCCAACGCGCAGAACAACGCCACCGCCGAGGCCGGCGCCTTCGCCGACGGTCCGCGCCACCGCGGACGCCGCCTGGAACGCCGCGCTCAACCGGGTCCAGGTGACCGGCGGCTCGCACCACCGACCTGCAGAAGTTCTACACCGCGCTGTACCACGTGCTGCAGAACCCGAACATCGCCAGCGACGCCAACGGCGAGTACCGCGGCTTCGACAACGCGGTGCACACCGCGAGCCACCCGATCTACCAGAACTACTCCGGCTGGGACATCTACCGCTCCTGGGCGTCGCTGGTCGCGCTGATCGCGCCGGACGTGATGACCGACATCGTCAAGTCGATGGTCCTGGACGGCCAGCAGGGCGGGCTGCTGCCCAAGTGGTCGCACCAGAGCATCGAGGACTTCGTGATGCCCGGCGACCCGGGCCCGATCATCGTGGGCAGCGCCTACGCGTTCGGCGTCCGCAGCTTCGACACCGCGGCCGCGCTGGCGCTGATGAAGAAGGGCGTCGACCGGCGGGATCACCGCAGGGCGTCCGTGCTGCGCGGCAACCAGGCCGGTCTACGACTCCAGCCACTTCATCCCGGGCAACCCCTCGGAGACGCTGGAGTACGCCGCCTCGCGACTTCGCCATCGCCCAGTTCGCCCGGGCGCTCGGCGACACCGCCGCGTGCAACCAGCGGCTGACCCGCTCGCAGTACTGGCGCAGCCTGTTCAACGGCGAGTCGAGCTACATCCACACCCGCGACGGCGACGGCAGCTGGCCGTGGCCGCTCAACCCGGCGACCGAGAGCCCGTACGTCGAGGGCAACGCCGCCCAGTACACCTGGATGGTGCCGCACAACCTGGCCGCGCTGATCACCCTGATGGGCGGCCCGGCCACCGCGGTCCAGCGGCTCGACCACCACTTCACCGAGCTCAACGGCGGGCTGGCCCGGCCGTACTTCTACATCGGCAACGAGCCCGAGCACAACGTGCCGTGGACCTACAACTTCGCCCGCAAGCCGGCCGGCGCGAGCGACGCGGTGCGCCGGGTGATGGCCGAGTCGTTCACCACCGGCGCGGGCGGCCTGCCCGGCAACGACGACCTCGGCGCCACCTCGGCCTGGTACGTCTGGGCGGCGCTGGGCATCTACCCGGTCACGCCGGGCGCGGACACGCTGGCCGTGCACGGCGCGCTGTTCCCGACCGCGCTGATCCAGCGGCCGGCGCGGCAACATCACCGATCAACGGCGGCAGCGCGACCAACCGCTACGTGCAGTCGCTGTCCGGTGAACGGCACCGCGATCAGCCGCAACTACCTGCGCTACGGCGACATCGGCGACGGCGCGCACCGTCGCGTTCACCATGGGCGGCAGCCCGGCTCGTGGGGCACCGGCGCCGGCGGACGTACCGCCGTGCTTCGCCGACGGGCGCGACCCAGCCGCCCGCGGAACCGGACCTCGGGCCGAACCTGGCGCTCGGCACAGGCCGGTGACCGGCTCCGCCGGCCTGCAACGCCGCCGAGGCCGCCGCGCAAGGCGGTGGACGGCCGATCCGCGGCAACAGCAAGTGGTGCTCGAGCGACCGCGCCCGCGGTTCCTGCAGGTCGACCTCGGCTCGGCACAGACGGTGTCCGCGTTCGTGGTCAAGCACGCCGGGCTCGGCGGCGAGCACACCGGCTGGAACACCGCCGCGTTCACGATCGCGACCAGCACCGACGGCACCACCTTCAGCCCGGCGGTGTCCGTCACCGGCGCCCGGAACAGCCGCACCTACCACCCGATCCCGGCGCGCACGCGCGCGATATGTGCGGTTCGACCGACCAGCACGCCGGCCAACGACGGCAACGCGGCGGCGCGGATCTACGAACTCGAGGTGTACGGCGTCGGCGGCGCCGCCGGCCGACCTGGCGCTGCGACCGCCCGGCCACCGCGGACTCGTCCTGCGGCGCCGACGAGGGGCCGGACAAGGCCGTCAACGGCAGCGTGCTCGGGCGGCTGGAGCGACAAGTGGTGCTCGCAGGGCGCCAGCCAGGTGGCTGCAGGTCGACCTCGGCACCCGGCAGCGCGTCGGCTCGGTGGTGGTCCGGCACGCCGGCGCGGGCGGCGAGTACGCCGGCCTGGAACACCCGCGACTTCGACCTGCAGACCTCCGACGACGGCAACCAGCCTGGACGACCGGTCGCCCAGGTCCGCGGCAACACCGCCGACTCGACCACCCACGCGATGAACACCAACGCCCGGTACGTGCGGCTCAATGTCATCACCCCGACGTCCAATGGGGATGACGCGGCCCGCATCTACGACCTGGAGGTTTATCCCTGACCTAGCGGTCCACGTTGGAGCTGAGCCCGCACCTCGTCAGGGGCCCGCCGAGCGCGAACGCGGCGAGCGCGGCGAAGACGGGGTAGCCCAGCCCGAAGGCGGTGCCCTGGCCCAGTTCGGCGAAGGCCGAGCCACGCGGCACCAGGTAGGTCTGCGAGCCCTCCTGCGTGATCGGGGAGCAGCGGGCCGCGGACTCCGAGCAGGCTGCCGATCGGCCCGACCACGTGAGCCGATCGGCAGACCTCCCGGGGGTGCGGGCGGGGTGGAAGTTCTGTCAGCCGCGAGGGAGCACCAGCGGCAGCGCGCCGGTGGCTGGGGTCCAGTCGCTGGTCACCACGGAGGCGTGCGCGGCGGCGAGCTGGGATACCCGGGCGCGGGCCTGCTCCTGAGTGGGGTTGCGGGCGTCGATTGCGGGAGCGATCTCGTGCGCGCTCGTCATGATCAGCAGGTAGTGGCTGGTGTCGTACCAGCGCGGGTCGATGCCGCCGCCCAGGTAGCTGGTGGCGCTGCCGTCGAAGACGACGAACCACGGCCGGCGGCCGGCGTCGGTGTAACGGGTGCGCGGGTCACCGGAGGCGGCGCCGAGGACGGCCGGGAAGATCTGCGCCTGGCCGAACCGGCCGGCGGCGTGCAGGGATCGCAGGTGGTCGGCGTACTCGACGTCGGTCCAGTACTTGTCGAACGGGTTCCCCTGCTCGAACGTGCCGGGCACGATCTCGAACATGATCCGGCCGGTGAGCTGGGCGCGGGTGGGCCAGTTGTTGGCGCGTGCCGCGGCGTCCAGGTTCGGGTGGCCGCCGAGCAGGTCGGCCGGGCGGAACACGGCCGACCCGAGCTTGTCGGTGATCAGCTTGTCCAGCGCGGGTGCGCCCATGCCGGCGCGTCCGTCGAAGCCGTTCTTCATTTCGATCTTGACGATGAGCAGCGGGTGGTTCGGCTTGGAGTTGTGCCAGGCCCGAAGGTTGTCCAGGCAGACGCCGAGGTCCTGGTCCCGCGATCCGGCCCGGAGGCCGGAGGACGCACAGTTGTTGTTGCTGCTGATGATCGGCAGGTCATGGGCGACCCGCCACTTCTTCTGCACGCCGTTGACCCAGACATCCATCTCCAGCAGGGTCGCGCCGGAGTCCAGCGCGTCGGCGAACCAGGTGTACTGCGACTTCTCGTACGCGTTGTGGATGCCGACGGCCGTGGACTCCGAAAGTCGCAACGCGGGGTCGGCAGCGGCGGGTGAGGGGGCGAGCCCTACGGCACCAAGGGCCAGCAGGACGATCGGCAGGATGCGGCGCATACGGGACTCCGGACCGGACGAAGGGGTGCGACGGTGCGGGCGATGAAGTGTGAGCTGCCGCACAATATCGGAGTCTGAGTCACGTTTGAGGCCTGATCAGGGAGATTTCCTGGACGGCACCCGTCAACAACCTCCCGTCCACCGCCGACACCAGCAGGCCGAACAGGCCGCCGCCGGCGAAGCCTGGCCCGACACCGGCCTCATCTTCACCAAACCCGACGGCCAACCGCTGCACCCCGTCGACGTCACCGACCGGCTGGTCCCTGGCGGCTGGCCCGCTCGGTTGAGTCACGATGTGGTTCTGCATGAACCGCAAGGCCCGGCCTCGGACAGGTCGAGGGACACCGCGAAGGCACGCTCGCCGGTGTCGGGTTGTGGTCTCCGCGGCCACGGCCCGGCGTGTCGACCGAGGTTGGGCGCCGGATGGCGAACCCCGCGAGTATCCCAACGGCGCACAGCGCGCTCAACGCCGTGAAAGCAGGGCGGTATCCGCTGACGAACTCGCTCGCGGTCCCGTAGCCGCCTTTACTGGCGAATATCGCGGTGGCGATCGCTACCCCAAAGACGGCGCCGACCTGGCGGAACGTGTTGCTGATACCGGAGGCGATGCCGGCCTGCGCCGGTTCGACGGAGCGCATGACGGAGGTGGTCACGGTGGGGAAGGCGATCGCGATGCCCACGCCGGTGACGAAGAGGGGACCCATGATCGCGCCGTATCCGCTGGTCGCGGTCACCAGGGTGCCGATCATCAGCAGCCCCAGTGTTTGGAGACCGAGCCCGAGCATCACGAGAGGTTTCTCGCCGAGGCGATCAGCGAGCCGACCGGCCAGTGGCGACACGAACAGCGCCATACCTGTGGCGGGCAGAAGGCGTAGCCCGACTCCCAGCGGTCCGTGGTGCAGGGCCAGCTGAAGGTACTGCGCGGTGAGGAAGCCCAGCGCGAATATTCCGGCCATCAGCACGAAGCTCGCCACGCATCCTGCGGTGAAACTGCGGCTGCCAAACAGGGTCATCGGCATCATGGGCGATGCCGATCGGTGCTCCCAGGCCACGAACAGCGCGAGCGCGACGGTGCCACCGATCAAGCCGCCGAGGATCGACGCCGATGACCAGCCGGCGGCGTTACCTCGGATGAGGGCCTGTGCGATGGCGAACACGCCGAGGGTGGCAAGCGCCAAACCGATCGGGTCCACCCTTGCGAAAGACCTGCCTCCTTCGTCTATCTTCCGCGCGGTCAACGCGACGATCGCGATCCCGACCGGAATGTTGAGCCAGAAGATCCACTGCCAGGCAAGGCCTTCCACGATCGCTCCGCCGATGAGCGGGCCTGCGGCGACGGCGACACCGGTGAACGCGCCCCAGATACCCAGCGCTTTGCCGCGCAGGTGCGGAGGCGTGGCTGCGGTGATGAGCGCCAGCGAGAGCGGGACGCAGACGCCGCCGCCGATGCCTTGCAGGATGCGTGCCGCGATGAGGAACTCGACGTTCGGGCTTAGCGCGCACAACGCCGAGGCGATGGTGAACGCGCTGATCCCGATGACGAACACCCGTCGGCGCCCGAATCTGTCGCCCAGTGTCGATCCGGTGAGGATGCTGGCGGCGAACGCTAGTTCGTAGGCGTTGACTGTCCAGCTCAGTCCCTCGACTCCGGTGCCGAACTCCTGGTGAAGCGTTGGCAGCGCCGTAGCGACGACCAGTGCGTCCAAACCCACCATGAACGAGGTGAGCGAGCCGAGTATCAGCGTCCACCGCTGCACCGTCCGTGCAGTGTCGACAGTGCTGGCTGCGAGCATCGCTGGTATCCGCCTTCTCGAATCGACTCCTACTAGTCAGACGACCGGCGACCCGCCCGATACGACAACCTCGCGAAGATCATCAGGTGAGTGTTGGTGCGAAGCTGGGCTAGCTCCAGGTGATGCGCTGCTGGAGGATTGCTTGTTCGGCGGGGTTGGCCGTCAGCTCCAGGGCGATGCGGTCGGCGGCGCGGGCCTGCTCCGGATCGCCGAGCTCGCGGAGAAGTTCGGCGCGGGTGGCGTGGTACAGGTGGTAGCCGTCCAAGGCGCCGGCGAGCGTGTCCAGTTCGGTCATCGCGGCCTGCGGCCCCGAGAGATGGCGCACGGCGATGGCCCGGTGCATGCGGGTGACCGGGGACGGCGCGAGGTGCAGCAGCATGTCGTACAGGAGCACGATCTGCTCCCAGTCGGTGTCCTGCCAGCGTTCGGCCTCGGCGTGGCAGGCCACGATCGCGGCCTGGAGCTGGTACGGGCCGGGACGCTGCTGTTTGGCGGCGCGGGCCAGCAGCCGACCGGCCTCCGCGATCGCGTCCCGGTCCCACAGCGACCGGTCCTGCTGTTGCAGCAGCACCAGCCCGCCGTCGGGATCGAAGCGGGACGCCGCGCGGGCGCGGTGCAGTCGGATCAAAGCGAGCAGCCCGGCCACCTCCGGCTCGGTCGGCATGAGCTGGTGCAGCAGGCTCGCCAGCCACTGCGCGTCGTCGACCAGATCGCGGGACTGTGCCCGCTCGGCCGTGGACAGGTAGCCCTCGTTGAACAGCAGGTAGATCACCGCGAGGACCTCGGTCAGGCGCGCGCCCAACTCGTCGTCGGCAGGGATCCGGTACGGAATCCCCGCGTCGGTGATCTTCCGTTTAGCACGGGTGATCCGCTGCGCAACGGTCGTCTCGGGCACCAGGAACGCGCGGGCGATCTGGCCGGTGGTCAGACCGCACACGACACGCAGGGTGAGCGCGATTTGCGCTTGCCTGGGCAGCGCCGGGTGGCAGCAGGCGAAGATCAGACGCAGCCGCTCGTCCGGGTCGGGCTGCACGGGCCACTGCAGCTGCGCCAGCTTGGCGCGGTAGTTGTCCTCGCGTCGCAGTACGTCCAGGCCGCGGCGCCGGGCGACCGTGAACAGCCACGCGTCCGGTCGGTGCGGGATCCCTTCCACCGGCCAGTGCTGCAGAGCCGCCAGCACAGCATCCTGGACCAGATCCTCCGCGGTGGTGAAGTCGCCGGTCACATGTATGAGCGAGGCGGCCAGCTGGCCCGCGTGCTGGCGGACCACCCGGGCCAGCTCGGCATGCGACGCGTCAGGCACCGAACTCATGACTCCACAGGGCGAATCTCGACGACCGGACAACCCGGCCAGGTCTTGACCATACGCAGCGCCTCATCGAGATCGGCGACCTCGATCTCGGCGTAACCGCTGACCACCTCCTTGCCCTCGACGAACGGCCCGTCGGTGACGACGGGCTCACCCCGGTCCAGCCGGACCGTCGTTGCCGTCTCCGGTGATCGCAGTTTGCTCCCACCCCGGAGCTGGCCGGCGTGATCGGCGAACCACTCGCCGACCCGCTCGTACGCCCGTTCCCGCTCGACCGGGCCCATTGCCTGCAGGTCGTTGGCGAACTGCTCGGTGTCCACGAACAACAGCACATACTTCACGTCCACACCCTCTCCGAACTTCTTGTTGTTGGGACGTACCTGGTAGGAAGAGCACTCCGGCGCACGGCGTACGGCAACCCGAGACGGCCGCCCGGACAGCCGACCCACCTACCAGTACGACGATCCGCGCGCCGCTCGATACGACAACGTCCCGCCAGAACCACGGTGCGGTCCAAGCCGAGGGGCGGGAGACGGCGCCATCCAGGTCGCTCAGCCTAAGCGCCTTCGGCAGGTCCTTCTTGTACGCGCGGTTCACCAGGCCGAGGTAGAACCCGGGCTCGAACAGGTCCTCGATATCGGACTCGCCCAGGCCGGTGAACTCGCTGATCTCGACCAAACCGTTCGCGGCAAGCTGATCGTTGTCGCGCAGCCGCTTGGCCGCCTAGCGATCCGGTAGATGGTCGCAGTGGCCTTCGCTTAGGCGGTTTCGAGGCGTTCTTTCAGCATTGCCAGGTTGGCGGGCATCTCTTTGCGTGCCTCGCGGCGGACGACGAGGGGACGAGGACTTTCCCGATGCCGTGTCCTTCGAAGTCGAGCGTGATCGCCAGGCGGGACCGGGTGTCGGTGATGGCTTCGACACGGAGGTCGACTTTGGCCCGGATCGGCCCGTCGATACCGCGCAGGCCCCAGGTCTGGGGTGGGTCGATGTGGACGAGCTCGGAGGTCGATGGCCGGTCCGCGAAGCCGATCCGCCGAGTTGTGGAGCATCGTGCGCCGACCTGTGGGATGCCGGGTTGGTCCATGTGGCCCTCGACGACGCCCTTCTGCCATTCGGAGAAGCGGGTCGGGTCGGTGGCGTAGGCGAAGACGTCCGCGGCGGGCCGGTCGACTTCGGTACTGACCGTGATCGGCGTCATTCAGCTGCCCTCGTTGAACAGGGCGGCGTATCGCGTCAGGTACAGCGGCCAGCCCTCGTCGCCGTCCACGCCTTCGCTGACGGACTGCCAGCCGGGGCCGTGGCGGTCGAGGTGGCGGTGCTCCAGTTCGAGGCGGGTGCGGCTCGGGGTCTCGGAGACGAACCGGACCTCGACCTCGCTGGTGAGGTCGGCGTCGCTCTCGATCCGCCACTGCGGGCTGATGTCCCAGCTGAACACGACGCGATCCGGCGGCTCGTAGGCCAGGATCCGCGCCCAGCGGCATTCGCTGCCGTCCGTCCCTCGGTCGACGATGTGCCCGCCGACTCTCGGCTCGAACACCGTCTCGGCGATCGGGGCGCCCAGCAGGTTGTGCTCTGGCGGCTTGAAGTCGCCGAACCGCGTCGTGAATACGGCGAAAGCCTGGTCGATCGACGCGTTGACCACGATCTGGCTGCGAACCACGCCAGCCTCGGTCTGGGTCATGGACCCTCCTCGGTTGATTCCTCGACGACATCGGCATAGCCGGCCAGCGCCCGCTGCCAGTAGGTGTCGAGCTGGTCTCGCAGCGCAGCCAGGGCGACGGGGTTCAGACGGTAGATCCGCCGGGTACCAGCCGCGCGTTCACTGACCAGGCCAGCGTCTTTGAGCACCTTCAAGTGCTGCGAGACGGCGGAGCGGCTCACGGGCAACCCGGCCGCCAACTCCCCGACAGCGCGCGGTCCCTCGGCCAGACGCGCGACGATGGAGCGCCTCGTGCCATCCGCCAAGGCGTCCCACCCGTCACCAACTCGGTTAGCATCCACTAATGGTTAGTGTCCACTAACCGAACAGCTCTGGTCAAGGGAGGCCCTCTCGCCGGTGGGTCTCGTACATGCGGGCCCAGGCGAGCAGCCCGGAGGCGGCGGTGAGCGCGGCGATGGCGGCGGTCGCGGTGCGGATGCCGGACGCGTCGGCGAGGATGCCGGCGAGGAGGGCGCCGGCGGCGAAGCCGCCGTCGCGCCAGAGTCGGTAGACGCCGACGGCGCGGGCGCGCCAGGCGGGGTGGGCGACGTCGCCGACGGCGGCGAGCAGTGTCGGGGTAGACCATGGCGGTGCCGGCCCCGAGGAGGACCGCGGCGGCGGCCCAGGCGCCGAACGAGTGGGCGGCGGCGATCCAGGCCAGGGCGGCGGCCTGGGCGAGCATGCCGGCGACGATGAAGCGGTTTGCGGCCGTACCGGTCGGAGAGGTGGCCGGTGGCGAGTTGCCCGAGGCCCCAGATCGCCGGGTAGAGGGCGGCGAGGGCCCCGATCTGGGTGAGCGACAGGCCTGCGGCGGCGAACAGGAGGGGGAACAGGCCCCAGGCGAGGCCGTCGTTGAGGTTGTTGACCATGACCGGCCTGGCTGACCGAGGACAGGGCGGGTTCCCGGTAGCTGACCAGGGCGGCGACCTGGCGGGTGGACAGGTCGGCGCCGGCCGAGCCGCGGTGGTTGGCGGCTTCGTGCCGGGCGTGTTCGCGGGTCTCCCGGACGAACAGGGTGGACAAGCCGAGGCCGAGCGCGGCGTAGGCGAGGCCGAGGAGGAACGGCGCGGGCCGCAGCCCGTACTGGGCGGCGAGGGCGCCGGTGGCCAGGGCGGTGCCGGCGACGGCGAGGTAGCCGGCGGCTTCGTTGAGGCCCATCGCCAGGCCGCGCCGGGTGGGGCCGGCGAGGTCGATCTTCATGATGACGGTGGTGGACCAGGTCAGGCCCTGGTTGACGCCGAGGAGCACGTTGGCAGCGACGACCCAGCCCCAGGACGGCGCCCAGATCAGCAGCAGCGGCACCGGCAGGCCGATCAGCCAACCGGCGACCAGGACGGGTTTGCGGCCGTATCGGTCGGCGAGCGTCCCGGCGAAGAAGTTGGTGACAGCCTTGGTGGCGCCGAACGCGAGGATGTAGGTGAGCGCGGCGGTGTAGGCGGCGAGCCCGAACTCGGTCTCGGCGAGCAGTGGAAGGACCGTGCGTTCCTGGCCGAGCAGCCCGCCGACGAGGGCGTTGACCGCGACGAGCAGGGTGAACTGGGCGGCGTTGGCCCGCAGCCCGAGCCGGACCCCGGTGGCTGGTGTGCTCACGACCCGTCCTTGAGAGGTTGGCCGGTGGCGTCGGCCCAGTCCTCGGGCGCCGCCGACGAGCACTGCCACGTCGCGATGGCCGGCGCGCTGCAGCAGGCTGGCGGCGGTCATGGCGCGTTCGCCGTGCCCGCACATGACCACGGTCGGCCGGCCCGGCGCGGTGCCCATGGAGTCGGATAGGTCGCCGAGTTCGATGTGGACTGAGCCGGGTAGGTGCCCGGTCTCGTATTCGGCGGCCTGCCGTACGTCGAGCACCGCGCCGTGGACGTCGCCCGGGCGGACGAGTCGGGTGGCAGACGACCTCACCCCCGGCTTCGCGCCAGGCGGCCATCCCGCCGGCGAGCTCGCCGGCGATCGCCTCGAAGCCGATGTTCAGCGCGGGCCAGAGGATGTCGGCCGGGTCCTGGTCAGGGTTGCGAACGATGACTACCGGTGTGGCGGGGTCGAGGAGCCACCCGAGCCAGGTGGCGAACTGGTCGCGCAGCGGGATCGCGACCGCGCCGGGAAGGTGTCCGGTCGCGATGTCGCCGACGGGCCGCACGTCCACGACGACCGCGCCGTCGGCGAGCAGGCGACGGACCGCGTCCACGTCCAGCGCGGGAAGGACCGGTTCTGCAGTCACGACGTCGGGCCCGCGCCGGTTGCTCTTCGCTGAGCCCGCGGAAGTACGCCGGATAGGTGCCGAGGCTCGACAAGCAGTTGGTGGACGAACGTGTCCTCGTCGGGCGCGGCGAGCAGGGCGTTGCTGGTCTTCTCGCGGCCGATCGTCGAGGTTCGGTCCGCGCCCGGCGGGGCGGAGCAGAACGAGCCGGCGCCGTGGGTTGGCCACACCGCGGTCGCCTCGGGCAGCGCGGCGAGGCGGCGCAGCGAGCGGTACTGGGCCCGCGCCAGCTCCTCGGTGCGCTCGGCGCCGAGCAGGTCGGTGCGGGCGGCGGAGCCGACGATCAGCGACCCACCGGTGAACACACCGACCGGCTGCGCGCCGTCGAGCAGCAGGAACGACAGGTGCTCGTCGGTGTGCCCGGGGGTGGCCACGGCGCGCAGCGTGAGCCCACCGAGGTCGATCTCGTCGCCGTCGGCCACTCCGTGGTGCTCGAAGGCGCGTCCGCCGGCCGCCGAGGCCAGGATCGCGGCGCCGTCGGTGGCGGCGAGCTGCCGCGCGCCGGTCAGGAAGTCGGCGTGCAGGTGGGTGTCCGCGGCGAACGCCACCGTCAGGCCGCGGCGGTTGGCGGCCACGCGGAGCGCGCGCAGGTCGCGGGGTGGGTCGACCGCCAGCGCCCGGCCGTCCCCGAGGTCGAGCAGGTAGCAGCTGTTGCCCAGGCCGGGGTCAACCATGGTTTCCAGGTCCATGCCAGCAACGGTGGTGCGCACGGTCCCCTCCCCAGGATGTGGGTCAGCGGGTACGCTGACCATCAAACGACAATATTCCAAAGAACTTTGGAGAAGGCTAGTCATGGGTGACCGAGACCGTAAGGACGCGCTGTTCGCCGAGTTCGCTCGCGTCGGGAAGGCCCTGGGCAGCCCGAAGCGGCTGGAACTGCTCGACCTGCTCGCCCAGGGTGAACGCTCGGTCGACGCGCTGGCCGCCACCGCCGGCATGTCCGTCACCCTGACCTCGGCTCACCTGCAGACGCTGCGCCAGGCCGGGCTTCTCGCCGTCCGCCGGGACGGCACCAAGGCCCACTACCGGCTCGCCGGCGCCGACGTGGCCGCGCTCTACGCCGCGTTGCGCAACGTCGCCGCCGCCCACCTGCCCGACGTCGCTGCCGCAGCCGCGAACTACCTCGGCACTGACGCCGACACCGTCGAGGAGATCGACCGCGACTCGCTGCTGGCGCTCGCCCGCGCCGGACGGATCACCGTCCTCGACGTCCGGCCAGCCGAGGAGTACGCCGCCGGGCACATCCCCGGCGCCCTCTCCATCCCGCTGGGCGACCTCGCCGACCGACTCGCGGAGCTGCCAGCGGACGCCGAGGTCGTCGCCTACTGCCGCGGCGCCTACTGCGTCCTCGCCCACGACGCTGTCCGCCTGCTCACCGGAGAAGGCCGGACGGCGCGCAGGCTCACCGACGGCATGCTCGAATGGCGCCTCGCCGACTTGCCCGTCGCGACCGGGAGCACGACGTGACCGGCACCCACGTGGCCCTGGCCGGCGGACCAGTCTACCTCGACTACAACGCCACGACTCCGGTCGATCCTCGGGTGGTCGAGGCGATGCTGCCGTACCTGACGACCCATTTCGGCAACCCGTCGAGCGCTCATGTCTATGCCGAGCCACCGCATTCGGCGCTCGATCGTGCCCGCGACCAGGTGGCTGCGCTGCTCGGCACGACGGGGGAACGGATCGTGTTCGCCGGCAGCGGCTCGGAGGCCAACAACCTCGCGCTACGTGGCGCGCTGCTCGCCAGCGGTGTGGACCGCCCGCACGTGGTCACCCAGTCCACCGAGCATCCCGCCGTACTGAACACCTGCCGGGCGCTGGCCCGGCTGCACGGCGTCGACGTCACGGTCCTGCCCGTCGATTCCGACGGCCTCGTGGATCCGGCGGACCTGACCGCCGCGATCACCCCGCGCACGGTCCTGGTCACGATCATGGCTGCCAACAACGAGACCGGCGTGCTGCAACCGGTCACCGAGCTGGCCCGCGTCGCCCACAGCCATGGCGCGCTGTTCCACACCGACGCCGCTCAGGTCGCCGGAAAGCTCCCGCTCGACGTGGTCGCGCTCGACGTCGACCTACTCACCGTCGTCGGGCACAAGATGTACGCGCCCAAGGGCATCGCCGCACTCTACGTCCGGACCGGCGTCGCGCTTGAGCCGATCATCTACGGGGGCGGGCAGGAACACGGGCTGCGCGCCGGCACCGAGAACATCGCCTTCGCAGTAGCGCTCGGCGCCGCCGCCCGCCTCGCCGCCGACGACCTCGCCGCCGGCTGCGACCACCGGCTCCGGGCGCTGCGCGACCGACTGCACCAGGGCATCGCCGATGCCCTGCCCGGCCGGGCGCTGCTCAATGGTGCCGCCGACCGCCGGCTACCGAACACGTTGAATGTCAGCATCGCCGGTACCCGCGGCGACGAGCTGCTGGGGGCAGCGCCGGGGTTGGCCGCCTCCACGGGCTCGGCCTGCCACGCCGGCAGCACCGAGCCGTCGCCCGTCCTGCAGGCGATGGGGCTCGGGCGGGAGCGTGCCCTGTCCGCCGTGCGGCTGTCGCTCGGCCGGTGGACCACCGACGAGGACGTCGACCACGCCACCAGCTTCCTAGCGAAATCTCTTGACTGACCGAGTCGGTCAGTTATTCTTGTCGCGTGCCTCGTTCCGTTCCCGCTGACCGCTTCGCCGCCGTCGTGCGCGCGGCGGCGCTGACCTTCATCAGGCACGGCTACCAGCGCACGCAGGTGCAGGATGTCGCCGACGCGCTCGGCCTGGCGAAGGGCACCCTCTACGGCTACGCCAACGGCAAGGCAGCGCTGTTCGGGGCGGCGGTCCGATACGGCGACGGCGTCGAACCATTGCCGGACCCGGGCGACCTGCCCGTGCCGGCGCCCGCACCCGGTGAGGTCGCCGAGCTGGTGTCGTCCCGGCTCGCGGGCGAGGTTGCCGACCTGACGCTGACCCGGGCGCTCGCCCGACCCGTTGGGACCTCGGCCGCCGAACTGGGTGGCATAGTCACCGACCTGTGCACGCGGCTGGCCCGGCACCGGATCGCGATCAAGCTGGTCGACCGGTGCGCCCCCGAGCTTCCGGACCTGGCTGACGTGTGGTTCGGCACGGGTCGCTGGGCCCTGGTTGCGGCCATGCAGGAGTACCTGGACCGAGGCCGTTCAGCGGGGGCACTCACGCTGAGCGGCCCCGCCCCGCTCATCGCGCGCACCATCGTCGAGCTGTGCGCACTGTGGGCCGTGCACCTGCACTTCGATCCATCACCACCCGCGGCGGACATCGACGAGACCGCCGTCACCGCCATGGTCGCCGACTTCGTCGCCCGCGCCACCCGCCCCCGCTAGCCGGCACCAGACGTTCCACTAAGGAGACCGCTCATGCTCCGCCGCAGCTGCCCAGTCCCCGGCGCCAAGCCGGCCGGGCCGATCGCCCGCAGACTCTCCCGCCAGGCGGCCCGGCCACACGGACTGCCCGGGCGGATACTCGCCCGTCTCTGGATCAGCGAGACCGCCACCGTCAACGATGTCGCCTTCGACCTGCTCGCGCCCAGCCCAGGCCAACGCCTCCTGGAGATCGGCCCAGGGCCTGGCCGCACGCTCGGCCGGATCGCCGCCGCCGGCGCCGAGGCGGTCGGCGTGGAGGTCTCCGACACGATGCTGGCCGTCGCTGCGCGCCGTAACGCCACGGCCGTCGCTGCCGGTCACATCCAGCTGCACCACGGCGACGGCACCACCCTGCCGGTCTCGGATAGCAGCGTCGACGCCATCCTCGGCGTGCACACCGTGTACTTCTGGCCCGATCCACCCGCCACGCTGGCCGATGCCGTCCGGGTGCTGCGCCCCGGCGGCCGGATCGTGCTGGCGCTGCGCGCTGCCGACCACCCTCTGCCGCGCCGGCTCGACCTCACCGTCTACCGGGTGCCCACAACCACACAAGCCGTTGGCTGGCTCCGCGACGCGGGCTTCGTCGACATCGAGGTGCACCGCCGGCCCGACGTTGCGGGGACAATCCGCTGGCTCACCGGCACCACGCCGATCGGGCGCTAGGGAACCGTCTCAGCGACACCGTGCAGCCACGGGCTGAACACTTCACCGGTTAGTCCACCGAGTAGTCGCTCTCTCCGCGGTCCGAGGAACTCCCGTTCGGCGGGACTGGTCATGCGGTCGTAGACGGTGGCGCGGAACCGATGCCCGTTCGCTGCCATGGCGTCCTAAGGTCAGGTGATGTCGCGGCGGATCGTCAGACGGGCGCCAGCGAGAGCGAGGGCGAGCCCGTAGCCGGCCAGCACCAGCCCGCCTTTCCAGGGATCGAGAAAGTCTTGGTTGGTGAGGCTCACCTGGGTCAAGGCGCCCGCCGCTGGACCCGGCAGGTATGGCGTCCAGGCGCTGAACACCTCGACGCGGGTCAGGATCGGCTCCGCGACGAACAGGTAGACCAGCAGCGCGACGACGGCGCCGATCTGGTCCCGCAGCAGTGCGCCGAGTCCCACGCCGAGCAGCCCGAACAGCGCTGATGCGGCCACCACCCCGGTGAGCGTCGCTGGGATGCCGTTCGCGCTGAGGGATACGTCGATGTCTTTGGCGGCCAGCCACGGCAGCGCGATCGCGACAGTGACCGCGACACACACCAGTCCGTAGGCTGCCCCAAGGAGTGGGAAGGTCACCAATTTCGCGGCCACCACGCGGCTGCGGCGCGGGGTCGCAAGGAAGGTCGCCGTGGCGGTGCGGTGGCGGAACTCGCTGGTGAGTCCGATCGCCCCGAGCACCGCCACGAGCGAGCCGGCGCCCTGGCCCACCGAGAACAGCGTCCGCTGCCCGGCGCCGGTCGACAGCGGGAAGACCCAGGTATCGGGGTTGTCGGCGTTGACGATGGTCAGGCTCGCATACAGTGCGGTAAGTCCCGCCGCGCCGAGCAGCAGCCACAACCACAGCCGGATGCTGAACACCTTCTCGAACTCGCCCGCGATCAGACGCGCCATCTCACGCCGCCCCTTGTTCGGCACCGAAATGTGCGGTGAGTGAGAGGAACACTCGTTCCAGATCGCTGCCCTCGGGCACCAGCGCGTGGAGCCGAACCCCTGCCGCGAAAGCACGGTCGCCGACTTCGGCCGCGTCCATCCCCGTCACCCGCACGCTCTCCGCGCCCACGGCAACGGTTCGTGCGCCGGTCCGCTCAAGCGCAGCCCGGAGCTGGTCGGCCTGCGGCGTGCGCACCAGCACTGTGGCGTGCTCCGCGGACAGCTCCTCGAGGCTGCCGTGGCGCACCAGGCGACCGTTGGTCACGATCACCACCCGGTCGACAAGCTGTTGCACCTCCGACAACACGTGACTGGACACCAGCACCGTGCGGCCCCGCCCCGCCAGGTCGCGCAACAGGCCACGCAGCCACGCGATGCCCTCGGGATCGAGCCCGTTGGCCGGTTCGTCCAGCACCAGCACCGGCGGATCGCCGAGCAGGGCCGCCGCCAGCGCCAACCGCTGCCGCATCCCGAGCGAGTAGCCGCCGACCGGGCGCCGACCGGCTCCGGTCAGCCCCACCGCCTCCAGGACCTCGTCCGCCCGCCGCTGCGGATAGCCGTTGATCCTGCAGTAGACGCAAAGGTGCGCCCGCCCACTGCGGGCCGGATGAAATCCGGTCGCCTCCAGCACCGCACCGACCTCGTCGCTCGGTGCCGCCAAGTCGGCGTAGGGTCGCCCGCTGATCGTCGCGCTGCCCGCATCCGGTGTGACCAGGCCGAGCAGCATCCGCAACGTGGTGGTCTTCCCGGCTCCGTTCGGGCCGAGGAAGCCGGTGATCGACCCTGGCTCGGCGGCGAAGCTCAAGTCGTCCACGGCCCGCACCGGACCAAACGTCTTCGTCAGGCCGTCCAGGACGACCCGGCCCCTGTCGCGTGCCATCAGCACCCCCGCGTCACCACGATGACCGGCGCCATCTCCGGCTACCATGAGTCCGGAGGTTACAACATAGTGAAGCCACTACACAATGAGGCGAGTGCCGCGTTGCGGGCGGATGATGCCCTGGAGCGGCTGTTCGAGCTGGCCGCCGTCCTGGGCGACGCGATGGACGGCGGACTCGCCGAGCAGGGCATGAGCCGGGCACGCGCCGAAGTGATCTGGCACCTCCACCACCACGGCCCCGCCACCCAGCGCGAACTCAGCCAGGCGTTGCGCTGCACCCCGCGCAACGTGACCGGCCTTCTCGACGCGCTGCAGGCCGGCAGCTACGTCGCCCGCGGCCCCCACCCCACCGACCGGCGCGCCACCATCGTCACCCTCACCGAACGCGGCAACGCGACCGCGACCGCCTGGCGCGCCGGGTACCGGGGATTGGCCGACCGTCTCTTTCGTGATGTCCCCGCCGCGGACCTCACCGCCTTCGCCGCCACCATGGACCACGTACTGCGACAACTTCGAGAGCAGGCATCGGCAGATTAGTCGGCGGGCAGCAACCGGCGGTTGTGTCGCATCGTTGGTAAGCAAGCGGGTCGCCGTGGCGGTCGGCGCCGCCGTCGCGACGTTAGGGCGAGCCCCGGATCTGGGGCCTCCAGGCGCTCCGGTCTCCTCCGCGACGTCGAGCACACCGGCGACCGCAGGATCATAGGGCGAACAGCCGTGCTGCGTTGTCGTGGCACACCGCGCGCAACCAGGCCGTACCGAGCCCGGTCCGCCCCAGTGCGCGAAGCGCGTCAGCGTAGGGGTAGGGGATGTTGGGGAAGTCGGACCCGAGCAGGATGCGGTCCTGGAGATGCGCGAGGCGGGGGAGCGCGCTGGGCGGGAGCGGCGCGGCGCTCTCGGCGAATGCAGTGAACGCCATGGTGGTGTCCAGCATGACCCGCTCGTAGCGCTCAGCCAGGTCGAGGAACTCCTGGTATTCAGGCATCCCGAGATGCGCGACGATCAGTCGTAACCGGGGATGCCGGGCGAGCAACTGGGCTGTGGGTCCGGGCCCGGTGTAGGCGCCAGGCACCGGCGCGGACCCGCAATGCGTTACCACCGGCATCCTGGCTTCGGCCAGCAAACCCCACACGTCGTCCAGCAGCGGGTCGTTGGGGTCGTACCCACCGACCTGAAGGTGGCACTTGAACACCCGAGCGCCCTGATCCAGTGCGCGGCGCACGTCGTCGAACGCGCTCGGCTCCGCGAAGAACGTCGCTGTGTGCAGGCAATCTGGGGTCCGCGCGGCGAATGTGGCGGTCCAGTCGTTGAGCCATCGCGCCATGCCGGGCTTGTGTGGGTACAGCAGGGAGGTGAATGCGCGGACGCCGAAGCCGCGCAGGATCTCCAGCCGCTGCTGCTCCTGGTGCCGATAGACGATCGGCCAGGGCCGCCCGACAAGGGGCCCGGCCTCATCGAACTGAGCCCACACCTTCGCTAGTACCGGCTCCGGCATGAAATGCGTATGTACGTCGATAATGTGTGCCAGACCCAATGACCGGCGAAACGCGGCGACCTCGCCGCGCTCGACATCGGCGCGCGAAGGCACCTCGCGAGACGCTGGACGGTCGGCGGCGTTCTGCCTCGACACGGAACTGCCCGACACCTCGACCTCCCGATCATCGCGTTTCAACAGTCACTCCCGACGTTTCATCCGGGAGGGGGCAGAGCCGGCGACCGACTCACGGGAGAGTTTGACCGCGAGCACTGAGACACTCTTGACGCCGAATGTGCCACTCGCGTTGCGGGCCTGGTCGGAGATGAACTCGTACGGGTTGTGGCGGATCTCGATGATGCGCAGTCCGGCGGTCTCTATTGCCCGGCGGTAGTCGTCCTGCTGGGCGGCTCCGCCGATGCACGAGGCCCAGAGGTCGGCGCTGCAGACGATCGCGTCGGTCAGGCTCTGCTCGGTGACGATGTCGGCGACCGCCAACCGCCCACCGGGCCGCAGCACGCGCGCCACTTCGGCGAAGACGCGCTCCTTGTCGGGGGACAGGTTGATAACGCCGTTGGAGATCACGCAGTCGACACTTTCATCCGTCACTGGCAGGCGTTCGATATGACCCTCCCGGAATTCGATCCGGGCCGCTCCGATGTCCGAGGCCAAGCGCCGTGCCTTGGTGAGCTGTTCGATGGTGAAGTCGACGCCGATAACCCGTCCGAACGGCCCGGTGAGCTGGGCGGCGTAGAGAGCGTCCATACCGGATCCGCTGCCCATGTCGACGACGGTCTCGCCGCGAGAGATGTCGGCGAGGTCGAAGAAGTAGCCGACTCCGGCGAAGGACTCGATCGCCTTCGCCGGAATATGGTCGAGCACGTCGGTGTCGTAGCCGAGCCGGACGGCCAGGGGCCTTCCCAGCTCGAAGTGGTAGGCGGCGTACGGGTTCTCGGCTACGTCGCGGTACATCTGTTTGACCTTGGTGGTGAGTTCGTCGACGTTCACCTTATTGGACATGGCTCCTCCGAAGGTTCGGTGTGCGTGCGCCGGTACTGCCCGGAACCCGGCTCCGGTGAGAATGGGTCGGCGGCTCCCCGATCGACGGAGTCGGGGCGGTGAACCAGGCGCGCCAGCGGCGGACCGACCGCCGGCCCTCGTCGTCAATGAAGTCCACAATGGAGTCCGGGTTCAGCCCGTATGTGCGAAATGACTCGATCTCGGCTCGAGTGAGTGGCCAGGGCATCGTGCCGGGGTCGTCATCGTCGTCGCGTGCTCCTGCGATGACCAACAGCCGGCCGCCCGGCGCGACCATCTGGGCGGTTCGGGCGAAGGCCGTGCGCCGCGCTGCGCCGGTGAGCACCTGCAGCGTGTACACCTCGACCACGAGATTGAACACGGCGGTCCAGGATGGTGGTGGCGACAGCAGATCGGCGGTGACGTACTCCACAGTGGATTGCGGGAAGCGTCTTCGAGCGCCGGCGATCGCGGTCGGCGACACGTCGAAGGCGACTGTGGTGAACCCCAGTGACGCGACGTGTTCGGCGTCGTCGCCCAGCCCACAGCCGATCACGAGGGCGCGTCCGCTCTCGGTGAGACCGGCCAGTGCCGAGACCAGGCGTCGAGTTGGTGTGAGGCCTGCCCACGGCACGGTCGTGGTGCCCTGCTCGGCCGCCGCGTACAGCGTCTCGAACCAGCCGGTGGCGTCACCATTGGCGATGGATTCGGCGGCAAGCTGGCGCGCGAACGCGCGGTTCGAGTCGGTCGCGGCGTGCATGGTGGCGGTCGAGTGTTCCATCGGCTATGTCGCGTCCTCGATGGGACGGCCGACCGTGACGGCATCGAGTACGACTCGTGGCGCCGTCGTGCGGAGGGCGGCGTCGGGGTGCAGGCCGAGTGCGTCGTTGACGGTCGAAAACGCCAGGCGCAGCGCGACGAATACCGTGATGGTGAAGATCTGTGAGTCGGTTAGTCCGGCGTCGCGTAAGGCTTGCACGTCGGCCGTGCTGGTGGCGTTGGGGTCGCGGGACACCTTTCGGGCCCAGCGGGCCATGGCCTGTTCACTGGTGCTCAGGCTGTCGTCGATGCCCCGTAGCACCCCGGCAGCCGTCTGGGGGTCGCTGGCCGTGGCCAGTTTGGAGCCCCACGCCAGCGAGCAGTATGAATCGCCGAATGCCGACGCGCACGCGGCGACGAGAATGCTTCGTTGGCGAAGGCTGAGGTTGTCCGTGGAGTTCGCCTGCCGCAGCAGGTTGAACAGGCCGGTCACCGTGGCGGGCTGATAGGCCCACAGTCGGGAGACGTTCATGACATAGCCGATCTCGGCGATGTCCTCGTCGAACATGCGCTGGGCCTCGGCGGTAGGTTCGGGAACGCCGAGGAAACCGATCTGTGCCTGCGCCTTGATGGGCGGGTTGACGTAGGACATCAGGATTCTCCAATCCGCGCCGCGGGCCGAGCCACGAACGTGAGCCCGGCCCGCTGGGTGCGCTCAGTTGGTGGCGACTTCGATGGTGATAGGCACCCGATTGGTGATGACGTCGTAGACGGCGGAGCGGGCCCGCGACTGCTCGACGAGCTCGCGAAGCTTCTCGGCCGGGGCGTCGCCCTTGACGGTGAATCGTCCGAGCCGGGCCAGCTGCAGCGCCGTAGCGGCGCCTGCGGCGCGGGCGCCGACCACGACGACGTCACGGCGGTGGCGGTGGCGGTTGGTAGGCATCGCGATGCAACTCCAGGTCTGCTCGTCGGGCTTGGTTGCATCACCAATGTCGGCGGTCGCGGGCAAGGCCTCAGCCGTGCAACCTACGGAACTTTGTACGGGGGCCGCGTCCGTACCCGTCCCAGCGTCGATGACGCACAATGCCTTCATGGCAGGCCACGAGGGCGGTATCGCCGGGCGCCGGCTAGCTCGCGCCGGCGTTACCGAGCGCGAGGCCGAGGTGCTCTCGGCGGTCGCCGAGCGGCTTCGCAACCGCGAGATCGCCGACCGGCTGCACGTCTCGGTGCGGACGGTGGAGAGCCACATCGCCGCCCTGCTGCGCAAGCTCGGCGTCACGCGACCGGGCGGCGCTGGTCGAACTGGGTGTCGAGCTGCGCCGAGCGGCCCGCACCGGCACGCGCTGCCCATGCCGCTGACCAGCCTCATCGGCCGCGAGAACGAGACGGGCGAGCTCACCGCGTTGCTCGCCGCGCATCGGCTGGTCACGCTCATCGGCCCGGGCGGCGTCGGCAAGACCCGGCTCGCGCTGCGCATCGCCGCGGTCCACGCCGACCCGTTCCCCGACGGCGCCCGGCTCGCCGATCTGGCGCCGGTCGGGCCGGAGCTGGTCGGCGACACGCTGGCGCGGGCGTTGGGCGTCGTGCCGCAGCCGGGATGGTCACTGCGCGACATGCTTGCGTGAGGTGGCCGGCGGGATGCGCTGTCTGCTGCTGGTGGACAACTGCGAGCACGTGGTCGCGGACGCCGCGGAGATCGTCGCCGACCTGCTCAACGCCGGTGGACAGCTGCGGGTGCTCGCCACCAGCCGCGAACCGCTCGGCGTACCCGGCGAGGTCACCTACCAGGTGCAGTCCTGGCCGTCCCGCCACTCGCGCGACGCCGCCAGGGCCGCCAGCCGCCGGAGGCTACGATGCCGTGCGCCTGTTCGTCGAACGGGCGGCGACCGCGTCGCCCGGCTTCGCGCTCACCGACGCCATCGCCCCGGCCGTCGCGGCGCTGTGCCGGCGGCTCGACGGGCTACCGCTGGCGATCGAGCTGGCCGCCTCCCGCGTGCGCAGCTTCGAGCCGGCCGAGCTGGTGCGAGCACCTCGACCAGCGCTTCGAGCTGCTCGTCCGCCGGTGCCCGTACCGCGCTGCCGCGGCAGCGCACGCTGCGTGGGGCGATCGACTGGAGCTACGACCTGCTCGACGACGACGAGCGGACGCTGTTCGACCGGCTCGGCGTGTTCCCCGCCGACTTCGACTACGAGGCCGCCCGAGTCGGTATGCGGTGGCGACGATCCCGGCGGCGGCCGTCATCACGCTGCTGCCGAGGCTGGTGGACAAGTCGCTGGTGTCCACTGTCGGAGCAGCGACACTGGCCGCTACCGGCTGCTGGAGACGATCCGCGCGTACGCCGCCGAACGGCTGGCTGCCTCCGGCGCCGAACCCGACGGCCAGGCAGCGGCACGCGGCCCACTACCTGGCGCTGGCCGAACAAGCCGCCGAGCTGCTGCGCACCCCGGCACCAGCGGACCTGCGCTCGACCGGCTGACCACCGAGCAGCCGAACCTGCGCGCCGCGTTGGCCCACAGCATCGCCACCGGCGACATCGAATCCGCCTGGCGGTGGGTCGCCGCGCTGCAACGGTTCTGGGACGATCACCGGGCAGCGCCGCGAGGCCTACGAGCTGGATCCAGCGAGCACTGGCGATCGGTGACCCGCCCGCCACCCCCGCGGTCGTCGCCGGACTCGCCGCCGCGAGCGCGATCATGCAACCCTCGGATGCTCGGGCCGCCTTCGACCTGGCCACGCGGGCGGCGCAGCTCGCCGCCGGCCTCGACGATCTCACCGGCGCCCTGGCGGCGCGCGCGGTCGGCATGGGCGCGATCTGGGTCCAGCCCGGAGCTGGTGCTGCCCGCGCTGTACGAAGCGCTTGGCCCGCCTCGGCGACGACTCATCCGTGGGAACGGGCGGTACCCTGCAGGCCCTCACCCAGGCCCACGGCGAGCTGACCGAGGCGCTGCAATGGGGCGAGAGAGCGTGGCGCTGTTCCGCCGGGTCGGCGATCACATGTACGCGGCCAACACGCTGTTCATCATGGCGCAACGGTCCATCTACGCCGGCGTCGCGCGACGACGAGGTGCACGCGTGGCTGACCGAGAGCCAGGCATTGGCCGAGGCAGCCGGCAGCGAGGAAGACCAGGTGCATGCGACGGTCGGCTTCGCCCAGCTCGCCTGGCAGCGCGGTGACCATGACCGCGCGGCCCAGCTGATGGAGGAATGCCTGCCCACGCTGCGTCGGCTCGGCGACCAGCGCTGCACCGGCCGAGCGCTGTACATGCTCGGAGAGCGGGCGTACGAGCAGCGACAGCTGGCCCGCGCCGAGGAGCTGCTGGCCGCGAGCGTCGAGGCCATCGCGCGGGCCGGCCAGTCGTTCGTACTCGTGAGCGCGCTCGAGGCCCTAGCCGCGGTGCTCTCGGCCCAGGGCCGACCGCGGCAGGCCGCCGTGCTCCTCGGCACAGCGCGCACCGCGCGCGAGTCGGCCAGCGCCCACATGCGACCCATCGAACCTACAGACGAGGAGCTACACCAGTCCCTGGTACGAATCCTGGGCGCCGCGGCCTTCGACACCGCCCACGACGAGGGCGAGCGGCTGTCTCCGACACAGGCCCTGCAGCTCGCCTCGCGCGATCGCTGATGCTGGCTGCGGTCCGCATTCACGAACAGCTGAAGCTCCCGGGAGCTCCCAGACTCGGGGACCCCACGTTCTGATCGGGTGCAGAGTCGTTACGCACGCTGTCCGCGGCAAATGAGTGCACGCGTTTCGTCCCGTACGTCACGCTGTACGCCGTGGAACCTGTCCCGACTCCGCGTGGTCCTGGCCGGATCATTCTGCTCAACGGCGCGTCCAGCTCGGGCAAGTCCGCCTTGGCGAAGGCATTGCAGGACGCTCTCGATGAGCCGTTCCTGCACGTGTCGTCCGATCAGTTCGTGGCGGCGGGCATGCTGCCACGGCGACGCGAGGGCGATGGCCGGTTCGACTGGTGGGGCCAGGTGCGGCCGCGTTCTTCGCCGGCTTCCACCGCTGCCTGCCCGCGTTGGCGCAGGCGGGCAATGACCTCATCGTGGAGCACGTCATTGAGTTCCGCAGCTGGCGCGACCAGTTGGCCGTTCTGCTGGCGGATCTGGACGTGTTCCTGGTCGGCGTGCACTGCGGCCTCGATGAGCTCGACCGGCGCGAGCGCGCCCGCGGGGACCGGCGTATCGGTGAGGGCCGCACGCACGTCGAGGTCGACCGTATCCATACCTTCGGCCCGTACGACTTTGAGGTAGACGCCACCACACGCGTCTCGCCCGAACTGGTCGAATCGACCCTGACGGCCTGGCGGCTCCGCGCACCACCTAGAGCTCTGCTGCCACCGTCGGCAGCGATCTGGTGACGGCGCGCCCGAATCGCGACATGACCGCGCTTTGCGACTGGCGGCTTGGTCGCGCCGCCCGGCCCGCTCGGCGCGGCTGAAGCGGATGCCCGGGATGGCCGCGGTAACAGCCCGGCGGCCGGCGAGCACGACCTGCTTGACGGTGGAGGTGGCGACGACGCTGAGCCGGGTGTGGTAGTCCAGCCGTGCCTCGGCAGGTCCAGAGGGGCGCGGTGGGCCGTGCTGCCGTGCCGTGTGGTGTCGCTGGTTGTCAGAACTCCCGGGCTCTTCTCGGGCGCGCCGAGATCCACGTTGGACTGTCGACTCACAAATCGGTTTCGTGGAGGCGACCGGATCCTTACTGTTGCGACGGACTGAAGACTTCTGGCAAGGGGAGCTGCTGTGCGGTACCGCACAGCTGTGATCGTTCCCCCGTCGCTGTCCGAGGTGATCCTGGTATCTTCGTTGGTACCTGGCGCCGGCAATTTGCGCTGTCCTTTTTGGATCAATGTGAAGGTAAGACCACACGTCACCGAACGGATCCGGTACGTCACCGGCGCCACCCCGGTACCCACGGCGGGTCGTCGTCACGCACGATCGGCTGACGTTCCGGCCGGAGCGCAGCAAGGATGAGGTCCACGCGTCCGTGATGTCGCAGGTGCTGGGCTTCACCGCCCACCAATCGCGGTAATCGCCGCGCGAGCCAGACGCTGGCATCGCTCGTCCTGCAGAATGCACGCGTCGCCCGCGCAGTGCGGCACCCGGCGCTCGCTGAATGCCATCGGCACCACTACCGGCAGCACCTCGTGCGCCGCAGGCCCGATCTCCGCCAGCACCTCGACCGCCAGGACGCCGCGCTCGTTCGGCCCCGCCTCGGGCACAAGCACGGGCAGCACGGCGTCCGCGTCACGGGTGGCGGACCACAGGCCGGCGGCGGCGCGCACCCGGCGCCACGGATCACCGCTGGTGAGCAGGGCGGAGAAATCAGGCGCGAGCGCCGCGGCGGCCGGCCCGAGTTCGCGGGCGGCGTCGGAGGCCCACTCCGCACCGACCTCCCGGAGCACCGGCACGGGGTCGTCGCCGCCGATCCGCCACAGCGCTACCGCCGCCGCGCACCGGGCCGCTTCCTCCTGGTGGTCCACGAGCCGCCGCAGGTATGGCACGGCCGGCGCGCCAGCCGTCCCGAGCCGGCCCAGGACGCGCGGGAGAGCGCCTGGCCACGCTTCCCAGTCCGGCGCCGACGCGAGTTGGAGCAGCTCGGCAGCGAGCCCGCGAACCCGGTCACCCCAGGCGGCGACGCCAGCCAGCGCATCGTCGACGTACGCGCCGAGTTCGTCCGAAGCGCCGTCCGCCGGGTAACCCGCCAGCAGCGATCGCAGGGCCGGCAGCAGCACGTCGGCATGATCGGCCATGCCGGCCACTGACTCGGTCAGCCATGGGAAGTCGGTGCGCTGCGCCAGCGTCTCCGCCAGCGCCGGTGCGCACCGCACGTCCCCCAATCGGGCGAGCCCGTAGAGCGCGCTCCAGCGTGGCGTCGGCCAGCGGTCGGGGTCGGTCGAGGGGCGGCGGTCGGCGAGCAGCGCGGCGAGTTGGTCGCCCGCCAGCGCAGTCGCCCGCCCGGCCAGCGCGACGCTGCGGATCGCATGCTGGCGGACTGGCCCATCGGCGTCGGCCACGACCGACGCCAGCTCCGGCACCACCCGCTCCGGCGCCGACCGCCACGTCCGCATGACCTCGTTGGCACCGCTCAGCGCGCTGTACCGGCGCTTTGCCGACGGCGCCGTCAGCCCGGCCCGGACCAGGTCGAGCGCGAGTTCCTGATCGTCCGGGGCTGCCGATCGCAGGAAGCGGTCCTCGTACCCGGTGGTCCAGACGAACTCGTCGTCGAGGCGCTCCGGGACAACCCGGGCGGCGTCCAGCAAGGCCGTCCTGGCCGGCGCAGGCACCTGGCCGTCGAGCGCCCACCCGGTGCCGACCGCCGCCGCCGTCCTCGCTAGCGGGCTGCCGGCGTTCGTCACCTGCTCGGTCAACCATCCGGCGTCCGCGCCCGGTAGCGCCGCCACGGCCAGCATCATGCTTGCCTGCGCCTTCGGATCGGCCTCGCTCGCGGCGGCGGCCTTCAGCGCCGGCATGGTCGCGGATGCCTCCTCCGGCAGGCCAGCCAGCACTCGCGCGGCCATCGTTCGAACCGCGACGTCCTCGTCATGGAGGAGGGCTAGCAACTCGGCGCTGTATGCCGCCAAGTCCCGCTGCACGTGCCCCACCGGTGCCGAAGTTCCTGCCGGTGCGAGGTACCCGGACAGCGCGTGGGCGGCGACGTCCGGCTCACCCGGCGGCGGCACCAGCGCGGCCAGGACTGCCAGCGGCGCGTCCCGGAAGCGAGCACCGCCCGGTGCCGCCAGCCGGACCAGGAACGGGACGGCCGGCGGCGCTGCCGATTGAACGGTGCCATCGTGGCCCAGCTCGTAGGCGAGTTGCTCGGCCGCATCGCGGGCCTCCTCCTCGTCGGCGGAGGCCAGGTGCGCGATCAGTTCCGGCACCGCCGTGGCGGCGCCGGAGGTGCACTCCAAGCGTCGCCACGGCACGCCGTCCAGGCCATCCATCAGATCTGCGTCACCCTCCCGCCGCCGCGATGCCGGCCTTCTTTCTACTGATCCAGCTGCCGGACCGGAAACTCCAGGTGACAGCCGCCCGGCTGTACTGCGCGAGGATCGGGTTGCACTTCCCGCAGACCTCGCGTTCGGAGTAGATCCTCGTTACGTTGCTGGCCTTGATCCTCCTGCTCGTCAGGAACTCCTGGATCAGTTCCTCAGAGTGGACGCCCGGCGTGTCACCGGACTTCGGGATGTTCGCGAAGGCCTCGGTGAACCGCTTCCGGCCGACCTGCCACTCGACGACGGCTACGTTCTGCCCGCCCTTGATGTTGTGGTCGAGCCGGTGCTGGGCGGCCTTGCGGCTCAGGTCGTCCTTGCCGTACGGCACCTGGTCGCCGCAGGCGCTGTTGTGGTTGAGAGCGGTGAGCCCGTCGGCGGTGCGGACGTAGTACGTGTGCTGGTCGTCGACCGTGATGTTGTGGACGGTCGTGCGTACGGCCCTCTCACCGATGGCCGCGACGGTGACGCCCCGGCCAGCGCTGTCGCGGAGCCGGTCACCCGCGACGAGGTCGCCGGCCTTGACCCAGCCACGGTTGGCCGTCCAGAACGGGTGGCCGTCAGTCGCCGTGATCTGGTTCTCACCGGTGGCGCGAGGAGTGGTGTCGACCGGGGCGTCCGCCGCCGGCGTCGAGTCGTCGTCGACATGCTTGCTGTCAACGGGCCGTTCTTGCGATGCGGGTGGACCGCCGCCCCCAGCACCTGCTCCGACGAGCGTCAGGTCGATCAACTTCTTCGGCCCGGTGCCGGTCATGACTGCGCTGACCTGTTCAGGCGAGTTCACGCCGGTCTGCGGGTTGGTGGCGAGCACGGTGTCGCCAGGGGTCAGCTTCTCGATCGGCTTCGCGGAGCCGTCCGCCAGCACCACGAGCGTGCCCGGCGCGAAGGAGTTGCAGTCGGCCTTGCGTTTGGCGCTGGCCGAGACCTTCTTCGCGGTCTCCTTGGCCTTGGTCGCCGCCTGCTTGGTGGCCGTGGCCGCCTTCTTCGCCGCGTCCGCTGCGGCGTTCGCCGCCTTCGTCTCCCCGTTCGTCACCTTTCGGACGGCCTTCGGGATCGACTCCAGCGCGGAGCGCGCCGACCGCAATCGGCCGTATCCCTCGATCAGCCGCTTTCCGACCCCGACGGCCTTGACCAGGACCTTCGCGGCCTTGAAGAGCTTGCCCCACGGCACCGCCTGGAGCGCGGTCGAGATACAGGCAACGATGTCGCCCTCGGTGACGCACTTCTTGGCGTCGTTGAAACCGACGAGATCGAGGATCAGGTTGACGATCTCGTCACCGATCTGCTTGACCGCGTTCTCGGCCTCCTCGACCGCCTTCCGCGCCGACTCGCGCTGCTGCGCGAACGGGTCGACCTCGGAATCCTCGGCGCCATCGGCGGTGTTCTGGTCGGTTTCCGTGGTCTCCGCCGGGGTGGAGACCGGGCCGCCGCCACCACCGTTGGCCACGAGCATCAGGCCACTCGGATCAGTGGCTGCCGTCGGTCGGTCGCCCGCGTAGGCGTAGGACGAGATCGCCGGCGCGTCGCTGGCGGGCGCTACCGGGTCGGTCGAGTCGAAGCGGCCGGTGGACGGGTCGTAATTGCGCGCCCGGAGGTGGTACCGGTTGCCCTGGGTCTCGTCGGCGTACCCGCCCGTGAACTGGAGCGGGTTGTCCGGGGCATCGTCGGCGTGTTTGCGCCCGCCCTTCTCCAGATCGGTGCCCCGAGCGTTGCCGTACGGGTCGTAGTCGTAGGACCACTCCGGCGTGCCGGTCGGCGAGACGACGCCGGCAACGCCGCCGAGCCAGTCGTGCAGGTAGGCGTGCGCGTCGTGGCCTGCGGCGGACGGCGTGAGCAGCGCCAGCGGCTGGCCGGACGATCCGTGCAGGTAGCTGCGGCGTTGCGTCGTGTTGCCGGAGGTCTCGGTCTCGGACGCCAGCATCGGCATCGGGCTGTTGACGTCCCAGCTCCACCGCCGCACGACGGCTTCGGCGCCCGAGCCGGTGGTCGAGGAGACACGCGTGCCGGCCGCGTCGTAGTCGTATGCCGTGGTCTTGCCCGCCACGCGCGCCGAGGCGAGCGTGTGGTCGAGGTGGTAGGCGAACCGGTCGCCGCCCGCGCGGGTCTGGTTGCCCTCGGCGTCGTAGTCGTAGGTGCGCTCGGCTGAACGCGACCCGGTGGTCACCTCTTTCCGCAGCTGGTCCGCGTCGTCGTAGTGGTACTTCGTGACGGAGTTCTCGCCTGGCGCGGTCTTCTTCTGCCTGGTCCGGTTGCCGACCAGGTCGTAGCTGTACTCGAGCCGTTCAGCCGCCGGCCCGGCGCACGACTGCGCGCCGTAGCAGGCCGCGGTCAGGCGGTTCGCCGGGTCGAAGGTGTACGCGGTCGCCTCGGTCACCGCCGGCCGCCCCGGCGTGCCGCCCCGGGTCGTGGTGATCCGGCTCGGGTTACCGACCGGATCCAGCACCAGGTCGTACTGGGAGACGACGTCGTCGCCGCGCTTGCTCGACACCTGGGTGAGCCGGCCGGCGGGATCGTACGCCCGGTCCTCGACAAGGCCGGTCGACGCGGGATAGCGGGTACGGGTCAGCTGGTCGGCGACGTCGTAGTCGAACTCGAAACGCGCCGACGAGCCCCCCTTGGTGGCTGTGAGGCTCTCGACCCGGTCGCCGACGTCCACGGTCGAGGTGATCCGGGTGCCGTCGGGGTAGGTCCGGCCGATGATGTTGTCGTTGGCGTCGTAGGCGTAGGTGAAGGTCTCCTCGCCGCGGACCACCTTGGTGAGCCGATCGGTGTCGTCGTACTCGTGGCTCCGGACGCCGGTCGGATCGGTCAGGCTGACGAGGCGGTTCTTCCCGTCGTAGCGGTAGGTGTAGCGCGGCCCGTCGGTGCCGAGCTTCTTCTCGGTGAGGCGGCCGAGGTTGTCGTAGTTGGTGAACACCGTCCGCTTGCGCGGGTCACCGTCGGTGCGGTCGTCGTCGTCCTCGGTGGCGGTGATCAGTTCGACCACGTTGGAGTCGGGGTCGTAGCGGTACTCGCGTCGGCGGTCGAGCGGATCGGTGGAGGCCACCGGCCGGTTCGCCCTGTCGTACCGGATCTCCGTCGCGCGCCCGAGCGGATCGGTGCGCGTGGTGACGAGACCGTTGGCGTCGTACCGGTAGGTGGTCGCCGGCGCGTCGGTGCGGTCGTGCCCGGTGGCGTCCGGCCCGACGATCACGGCCAGCCGGTCGGCCTCGTCGTAGCGGTACTTGGTGGCCTTGCCGTTGGCGTCGGTCTGCGCGACGACCCGGTTGTTGGCGTCGTACGTCGAGCGCGTGACGTTGCCGAGCGGGTCGGTGACCGTCTCCGGGTTGCCGGCCCGGTCGTACGTGTACCGGGTGGTGAACTTCGCGGGGTCGGCGCCGGGGAGGTGGCCGCGCGGCTCGGTGACCGCGACGACGCGCCCGTCGTCGTCGTACTGGTACGTGGTGACGCCGCCGGTCGGGCTGGTCTGCTTCGTCGTGTTGCCGGCGTCGTCGTACTCGATCGCGGCGGCCGACTGGCCCACGGCATCGGTGCCGCCGGTCCGCCGGCCGGACTTGTCGTAGCTGTAGCCGAGTGACTGGTTGTTCTCGTCCGTCATCGATGTGACGTTGTGACCGTTGTCGTACCCGATGGTCGTGCTCTTACCGAGTTCGTCGACCTGGCCCACCGGCCGGTTCAGCTCGTCGAACTTCGTGTCCACCTGCACCACGCCGCCGTCGGGGTAGGGCCGGGTCGCGCGGATCAGGTTGCCGTTGAAGTCGTAGTGGTAGGTGCTGGTGAACTCGGCCCGACGGTCGCCGTCATCCGCGTTGCCGCGCGGGGTCGTCTCGGTCTTGACCCTGCCCTGCGCGTCGTAGGTCCACGACGTGATGTTGTGCTCGGCGTCCTTGACCGAGGTCCGCCGGCCAGCCGCCGTGTACGCGTAGCGGGTGACGTTGCCCTTGGGGTCTTTGCCCTCCACGAGCCGGTTGGCGCGGTCGTAGGTGTACCGGCCGGCGTTGCCGAGCGGGTCCTTCTCGACGACAACGTTGCCGACCTCGTCGTAGCTGATCCGGTACGGCTCGTCCTTGTTCGGATCGTGCCGCTCGGTCAGCCGGTCCTGCTCGTCATAGCGGTACCGGGTGGTGAAGTCGTCGCGGTCGGTGGCCGGTTTCGGCACCGTGCCGCGCGGGTCGGTCACGGCGGTCAGCCGGCCGGTGAGGTCGTACTTCAGCTCGGTGCGGCGTCCCGTGGGCGCGATCTCCGCGGTGCGGTTGCCGTCCTTGTCGTACTCGTACCTGGTGACCTTGCCGCGCGGATCGATGCGCGTCGTCACCAGCGCGCGGGCGTCGTAGGTGTATTTGTAGCCGTCCTTCTGCTCCGGGTTGGCCTGCCCGGTCATCTCGTTCTTGTCGTTGTAGGCGTAGGACCAGGCGTTGCCACGGCCGTCGGTGTGGTTGGTCAGGTTGTTCCGCGCGTCGAACGTGTTCTGCTCGGTGTAGCCGAACGGTGCCGGCGCGGTACGGGAAGTGGGGTTGCCCTCCGCGTCGTGTCGGGACTCCTCCTGGTTGCCCTTCGGGTCGACCACGAGGTTGCGATGCAGGCGGCCGTCGTAGCGGTGGTTGACGACGTCGTTGTTGCCGTTCTGGGTGAACAGCAGCACGTTGTCGCGGTACCCGTCGATCGTGATGACGCCGTCGGCGTCGGTGGTTCGCGCCTCCTGCCGTGCCGGGTCCCAGCCGAACCGCGTGACCGCGTCGACGGCGTCCCGCTGCTCGGTGACCCGGCCGTCCGCCTCGTAGGTGTTCTGGACATCGACCGAGCCGCGCGGGTCGATCACCTTCGCGAGGCGGCCGTCGGCGTCGTAGTGGTAGCGCCAGTGGTGATCGCGGGCGTCCTTCACCTTGGCGAGCCGGCCGCTCTCGTACTCGAACCGCACCGAACGCCGATCCGGAAGGGTGAGCTTCTTGATCAACCTCACGTCGGCTTGGTGCTCGACGGCGACCACCCGCCCACCCGCGTCGGTCAGCTTCGTCAGGAGCCCGGTCGCGTCGTAGGTGAGGGTCACGCCGTGGCCGCGGACGTTGCGCACCGAGAGCAGCCGGCCGTCGGCGTCGAAGGCGAGCGTGCGCTGGTCGGGCGGGATCAGGTGCCAGCCGCCGTCGACCTTGACGAGCTTCGATCGGACGCCGGGCGGGCGGGTGTAGGACCCGTCGGCAGCCGCCTGGTAGACCGCCTCGGCGCCGTCCTCCGCGCGCACTCGCACAGCCCCGTCGGCGGCGGCCACGACGCGCGCGTCGTAGGTCCAGCTCCAGCCGGGGCCGAACATACCGGAGGTCGGGTTGGCCGAGGAGTAGAACCGGATCGCCTCGAACGGGATGCCGTACGACGGCATGCCGAGGTCGCGTTCGGTACGGACGAAGGCGCCCGTGGCCGTGTTCACCAGCGCGCCACGCAGTTCCTGGGCGCCGACCGTGCGTCCGAGCGCGTTCGGGCACGCGCACCCTGCAGCCTGAGCAGCCGGCAGGCTCGGCGGCACGACCGTCCGCCGGGGCTTGGCCGCTGCCGACGGCAGGGACGTCTCCTCCGTCCCGCCAGGCCGACGCACGGTAACCGTCACCGTGTAGTCGCGCCCCTCCACGAGCGTCCAGCCGTCGGCGGCGCCGAAACTGCGGCAGAACTCGCGCGGGGTACCGCAGCGGGCCAGGTCAGAGCGGCCGAGCACCACCGAACGCTGCTCGGCACCGGACTCCACATCGGTGACCGTGGCCCACCACTCGGCCCAGGACGTCGGATCGGAATCGTCCACGTCGGCGTCGAAGTAGGCGACCAGCGACGTGTCACCGAGCAGGAAGCCCGAACGGAGCACCACGTTGGCTGCCGGGGCGCAGCGTTCGCCGCGCACTGGGAAGCTGACGCGCGGCCCGCTCCTGCGCTGTCGGCTGGCGGGCGGCGCCGCTCGCCTTGACCGCGGGCGGCACAGCGGGCGCCCGCTTTCCGGCGGGTAGGCCATGGTTGGGTTCGGCCGAGGCCGGCAGCGGGCGCTCGACCGGGCGGGCGCCGCCTCGTGCGACGGGATCCGCGCTCGCGGGATCTGCCGGAGGTAAGGCGGCGACGACGGTGGTTAGTAGCGAGACGACCAGCGCGTGGCAGAGCACGCGGGAACGGGAAATGCGCACAGCAACCCCCATGATTGCTTGCCGTGTCTGACTGCGACCGACGCCGGGGCAAAGCCGGGACGTCGGCGCCGAAGGATGGCGAGTCGGTTCTCGGTCGGCGAATGAGATCAGCCCGCGCGGCGGCGGGCATCTTGCTCGGCCCCGGATGAGCCTTCCCGGAGTTCGTCTTCCGCCCTCGTGGCGGGAACCCCCGTTTAACGAACGCGACGAAACTATTTCCGGGCGGCGCGAGCCGTCAAGGGCCGATCCGGCACCGATCACGACGTACCGTCGGCCGCACCTAGCGTCGCGAGCAGGACGGGTGAGCCTCAATGTCACTGGTCCAGCCAGTGGCGAAAGCAGCTAACCGCGCGGATCTCGGCTGTCGGGAAGCGGTCGAGGCTGGGTAGCAATGTGATCCACATCACATAAACGTGCCTAGGCTTATGGAGGCGCGGGTTCTGGACGTCCGAACGAGCAATAGCTCCAATCCACCTTCGCGCGGTCTCACCCGGCCCGAGTGAATGAGGGCTTCTGGCCAATGGGCGGCCCGCCGGTGCTCGCACTGAGCACTTCATCCCTGAGCTGCCGTACCGCGAGACCCGCTGGCACCTTGCGGCGGGGTGTTATCCCTTCGCGGGTGTGGAGCGACGACGAACATTGGTGCAGGGTCACGGTGGCGGTGGTGTCCGCCGACGGCCAACGGGGGGTGACGGCGACCCGGACGGGCGAGATCCGGCTGTGGGACCTCGTGACCGGCCGGCTCCTGGCCACCAGCACCGGTGCGGGGCGGGTCGTCGAGAGCGTCGCCTTCACCCGCGACGACGAGGGCGTGCTGACGACGGGGCCTGACGATTTCGCCCGGTGGGACGGCGGGCTCGACCCGGCAGACCGCGGCGACGGCGAGTGGGAGGCGCTGGAGGGCGGCAGCAGCCTCGTCGTCAGAGACCGCAGGATCATCCTGTCCCCCGACGGGCAGGCGCTGGCGGGCGACGACGAGTCCGGCGCGATTCACGGCTGGGACCTCGCCGGCGCGAGCACGATCGACGCGTGCCGCGAACACCTGAACTCGCAGCGCTGGACGTACTCCGGCGACGAGCCGTCAGAGGCGCGGCTGCTCGTGATGTGCGACGGCGGCCGGTTCGTCGGGTCGCTCCGGCGCGACCGCCTGGTCGTGCTCGACACCGGCACCGGCGCGGTGGTGGCCGCGATCGCGGTGCCCGTGGGCCGGTCGACGGCGCTGGCGGGGCATCCGACCGCGCCGGTCATTGCCGTCGCGAGCCAGGACGGCGAGGTCCTGTGGTGGGACGCCCGCACCGGCGAGCTGACCGGACGCGTCCAGGCACACGAGGACCGCGTCCAGGGGCTGGCGGTCGCCGCCGGGCTGCTGCTGTCGGCGTCACGGGACGGCACCGCAGCGCTGTGGCGCCTCGACGACGGCGCGGAGCTGGGCCGTTTCGCGCCGGGGAGGGTGAAGCTGGTCGCCTGGCGGGAGGATCCGTTCGAGCTGAGGGTGGCCGCTGGTTCGCCGGACGGCACGCGCTGGCTCGTCGGCGGTGCGGGTGGTCAGGTGCATGTCCTGGAGTGGTCCGGCCGGCTCGTGCCGTTGCGTCACGGCCGTCCCGCCGTGGTAGGTGCGCTCGACATCGAGTTCCTGGTGGACAGCATCCGGGCTGGCGAGGTGCCAAAGGTGCTGCGCGCACCCAGCACGCGGCACGAGCTGTACGGCGGCGCGCACCACGAATCGGCGGCGGCAGCCGTCGCGGACGCGTTGGTGGACGCCGTCAGGTCCGGCGACATGCGGCTCGCCGAGGCGGCCATGCGCGCGTTACTCGTGGTGGACTACGGCAAAGTCGAGGCGCTGTGTCCGGCGCTGTTCGAACGCTTGCCGGGTATCGCCGGCCGGCTGGTGAGCTGGGTCACCGACGAATGGGCGCCGACCGTGCCGTGGCTGCTCGCACAGCTGCCCGACGCGGACGGGGTACTCGCCACCTTCGTGATCGGGGCGCTGGTGGATCAGCGGGAGGACGCGGTGCCAGCGCTGCACGAGCATCTGCGGGCGTTCCCGCCAGGCTGGCGGGACATCGACAAGCGCCTGTTGATGCGCACGATCGAGGCGCTGTCGCCCGACGAGGGCGGCCAGCGCCTGGCGCTGGAGCTGATGCTGGGCTCGGCCAGCCCGGAGGCCCGCTACATCGCGATCGACGCCTACAACATGGCGCACCGGTCCAGCGGGTGGCGAGGCGGCCTGAAGCCGCCGTTCGAATCCCGGCTGATCGACCGGCACGTGCGCGACTACGCCCTGCGGGAACTGGCGGAGGAGCCCGACACATCGCGCGGCTACGGCTCGTACGACGGCCAATACGATGCCCTGTATGCCCTGTGGTCCTGCTACCAGGACGAGGACGCGCCAGTCGTGGCGAGAGTCCTGGCGACGACGGACGACAAGAGCGTTCTCCAGATGAGCGTGATCCTGGCCCGCGAGGTCTTCAAGAACGACCCGCACTACGACGAGTGGCTGATCGGCACGCTCAAGCGGATCGTCGCCAACACCGAACTGGCCCCCGAGGTCCGCGGGGAGGCGGTCAGCGGCACGCTCGACAGCACGTCGCCGGCTGTCGAGCCGTGGCTGCTCGAGCTGCTGAGCGGCGGCGATCCGACGCTCGCCCCGTGCGCGGCGCTGACCCTGCTGGACCGCGACGTCGAGAAGTTCGCTTCCGTGGTCGAGCCGTACCTGGACAGGCTGGAAGGGTGGGACGTGACCGAAGCCCGACGACTCCTGGCCGGCGACCACAGAAACCCGCGCCGGCTCAGCGGCGCCCCCTGCACGGACGGCGGCAGTTCGGAACCTTGAGACCGCTGCGGGAGCTTGCGCCCGAACGACTGCTCACGCGCCGTGTTCGGGCGAAGGGCCAGCCTCACAACTTAACGGTCGTTAGGGTATCGGTGGCAGGTCCCCGCATCCGTACGCACGGTTTCTGTCCCCGCCTGGGGGAAGGGATGGCTGCGATGACAGCGACGGGCTCGACGGCTGGTGAGGCTTATCTTGCGTCCCGGTGGCGTGGTCAGCCGGGGCGGTTGGAGGTTTGGTACACGACGTTGACCGATCCGGCTACTGGTACGGGGGTGTGGATTCACCACGAGCTGGTGGCGCCCAGCGACGGCAGCCAACCGTACGGGCATGGTTGGGCCGCGGTGTTCCCTCCCGATCAGGCACCGTCGTTCGCGCGGTTCGGCCCTGCCTCGTGGCAGGACCCGTCGCCTGGTGTCGCGTTCGCGGCCGGTCCGGTGATGGCCACGGCGAAGCGGCTGACGGGGGTCACGAATGAGCCCGCGTCGTTGTCATGGGACTTGGATCAGCGCGGTGGTGGTGATCCGCTGTTCACGTTCCCGGAGTGGGCGTGGAAGCGGGAGCTGCTTCCTGCGGCGCACATGGTGCCAGCGCCGGCGGCGTGGTTCACCGGCATGATCCGTTGGGGCGACAGCGAGCTGGCGCTGCGGGATGCGCCGGGGGCTTCCGCGCGGATCTATGGGCACGGCAACGCTCGGCGTTGGGCCTGGCTACATGCTGACCTCGGTGGCGGCGATGTGTGCGAAGTCGTCGCTGCCGTCTCTACTCGGCCGCTGCTGCGGGCGTTGGCACCGTTGCCGTTCCTGCGGCTGCGGGTCGGCGGTCACGATTGGCCGACCGGTGACCCGCTGTTGGCCGCGCTACGGCTACGGGCCCGCATCGACCTGCCGATGTGGACCGTCACCGGACGCCACCGCGACAGGCGGATCCGGATCGAGGTCACCCAACCTGCCGAGGCGACGCTGAGCGTCGACTACACCAACCCTGACGGCAGCCCCACCGTCTGCCGCAACACCGAACGCGCCACCGCGGCGATCACCCTCGACCGCCGGATCCGCGGCGCATGGATAAGCGAGGGCAACTGGCGGCTCGATGGCACCGCTCACGCCGAGGTCGGCGGCGACCTCTGAAACGAACCACCGGCGCGCATGGCAGGAAGGAGCGGAGACGGTGACGCAGCGGCGACGGAAGTTCTGGGGCTGGGGCTATGAAGATCAACAACCCCAGCACGCCGACGTGGTGCGGACCGCGGCGCAGCTACGCGGACGGCTCGGTTTTGGCGGCGACACCGTGGACCAACCCGCACAGATCGAGGACCTGGAACTGATCGAGCCGCGGCTGCGGCCACCCGCCCGGCTCGCGGCGATCATGCGCTCGAACACTCACGACCGGGTTACCCACGCCTACGGCAAGTCCTACCGCGACATCGTGCGTGGCTTCCGCGGCCAAATCGACCACCCGCCGGACCTCGTCGCCCTCCCACGCGACGAAACCGAGGTCCAAGCTGTCCTGGACTGGTGCGCCAGCATTAACGCCGCGGTGATCCCGTTCGGCGGTGGCACCAGCGTCGTCGGCGGTGTCGAACCCGATGTCGGCGAGGGCTACCGCGGTGTCGTCTCCCTCGACCTGGGTCGCCTGCACCGTGTCCTCGAGGTCGACCCCGTCTCGCGGGCGGCCCGGATCCAGGCAGGCGCCAACGGCCCGACCTTGGAGGAACAGCTCCGCCCGCACGGCATGACGCTGCGGTTCTACCCCCAATCCTTCGAACATTCCACCCTCGGCGGATGGCTCGCCACCCGCGCCGCCGGGCACTACGCCACCGGCCCTACCCACATCGACGACCACGTCCAATCACTGCGCGCCCTCACCCCCACCGGAACGTGGGAAAGCCGCCGACTACCTGCCTCCGGTGCCGGACCCAGCCCTGACCGGCTCCTCCTCGGCTCCGAAGGCACCCTTGGCGTCATCACCGAAGCCTGGATGCGCCTTCAAACCCGGCCCGTGTTCAAAGCCACCGCCGACCTCACCTTCGACACCTTCACCGCCGGCGCCGCCGCGGTCCGGGCACTGGCCCAATCCGGACTCCAACCAGCCAACTGCCGGCTCCTGGATCCCACCGAGGCAACCATCACCGGCGCCGACACTCGCGGGCGCGCCCTCATGCTGGTTGGCTTCGAATCCGCCCACGCCCCGGTCGAGGCCGCACTACGGCAAGCCATCGAGTGCTGCCTCGACCACGGGGGCCACCTTCGCCGCGAACCGCGCATCACCACACCCGACACGGGGTCGCCCGAACCTGGCAACCAACCGTACGACGGGGGTGGCGACGCATGGCGGGCCGCGTTCCTCCATGCCCCCTACCTACGCGACACCATGGTCGCCGCCGGGATCCTCTGTGAGACGTTCGAAACCGCCATCACCTGGAATCGGTTCGGCCGGTTCATCGCGACCGTCACCGCGGCCACTACCGCCGCCATGCAGGAAGTCTGTGGCACCGGACACGTCACCTGCCGCCTCACCCACGCCTACCCCGACGGCGCCGCCGCCTACTTCACCGTCCTCGCCCCCGCCCGCCGCGGCGACGAACTCACCCAATGGCGAGAGATCAAGACCGCTGCCGCCGAAGCGATCCTCACCAGCGGCGGCACCATCACCCACCACCACGCCATCGGCCGCGACCACAAACCCTGGTATCACCAACAACGCCCCGACCGGTTCGCCACCGCACTACACGCCATCAAGACCAGACTCGACCCCGCCGGCATCCTCAACCCTGGCGTCCTGCTCTAAGCCTGGATCCACCATGTCGACCTCAACCCTGTCAGGCTCGCAAATCGGGTGCAGCCGTGTTGACGTGCGGTTCGGTGCGAACGTCGGTCGCCGCGTCGCCGCGTCGCCGCGTCGCCGCGTCGCCGCGTCGCCGCCCGGGGGCTGCTGGCCTGTCGTCCTGTTCGCGGCGGTCGGCCTGGTCGCGTTCCTGCTGGGCGGGCAGTTGATCGACTGGGGCTTCCGCTAGGCGCGACCACGCGAACTGTCGGGGAAATGGCGCTGTCGCCCGTCCGGTTTAGGCACGGCTTCCCCGCAAGTCTGTTTCGCTTGGGGGTGGCGCCGGCGCGCGGGGCCGCTGACGACCATGCCAACCAGCCAGCCGCAAGGACAGCCCACGCCGACCGTAGCTAGAAAAGCTTGAAGGCTCCGTCCGATGAACAACTGCCCCGGAGGGGTCATTTGCACCACCCGGAAGTCCGCACCGGCGGCATCGTCGGCCTCATGTCCTTGGCCCGGTTGGCCAGGCCCAGCCCCGCCGCGGCCGACATGCTGCCGTCGTCGGGCACCGTCGGGCCGGGCCGGGGCTGAGCCTCAGCCGCTGACGCTCTCCCGGCCGTTCTCCAGGTGGCCGGCGAGGCGCCGATGAAAGGACCCGGCCTCGGCGACGTTGAGGGTCAGGTCGTACCAGCCCGCGTGTTCCGCGGTTTCCCACCGGACCTCGTGCTGCTCGTGCGCGGGCACCACGACCCGTTGGGCCTCTGGCGGACCGTAGGCGTTCGCCGTGAGGAGGAACGTCAGCGGAGCCTCGCCACTGTTTCGCAGCGTCAACCGGACGGCGCGTCCGTGCGCCGACTGCATCGACGTGACCGCAGCCGGTTCGTCCGGCTGGCCCGCGAACTCGCGACGGAAGCCGTTGGGCCCGATCACGGTGAGCTGGTACGCCGCGCAGCCATTCCTCGGTATGGACACCATGTGTTCGTCGTGGACGTCGACGTGCTGCGGTGCGGCGAACTCGCCCGCGTACGGGTACACCACGAGATGCGTGCTGGACAGGCCGGCGCTGCGCAGCGTCAGCCGCAATGTGTCGCCGTCGAGGGCCGCGCTCGCCTCGGGCTGGTACGGCAGCGGGCGGGCGCGGCGGCGCCCTGGCTCCTGGCGCGGCATCTGCTGCTCGGCCGGTGGTACGGGCATCCATCGGCCGGTGAACGGCGGTACTGGTGGGGGCGGCTCGCAGCGCGGATGTGGCCGGCCGCGCCGGAAATCGAAGGCGGAGGTGAGGTCACCGGACACCGTCCGGCGCCAGCGGCTGATCTCCGGCGACGGCACGTCGAGCCACCGCTCCACGAACCTCGTCATGGAGGTGTGGTCGAACACTTCGGAGCAGACGTATCCGCCGACCGTCCACGGCGAGATCACGAACATCGGAACTCGCGGGCCCAGGCCGATCGGCTTTCCGTCGAAGAACTCGTCCGTTTCGGTGGCCGGCGGCCGCGGAGGCGGCATGTGGTCGAAGTAGCCGTCGTTCTCGTCGTAGGTGACGAACAGGGCCGTCGACCGCCAGGTCTTCGGGTTCGCGGCGAGCGCGTCCAGAATCTGGTAGAGCAGGGTTGCGCTGGCGGCGGGGGATGACTCGGCGGGGTGCTCTGAATCCGCCGCGGGAGCGACCACATAGGACACCTGGGGCAGCTTTCCCGTCATGGCGTCAGCCCGGAACGCGGCACCCAGGCCCCCGGCCTCGACGCGCCGCAGCCCGCGGTTGTACAGACTGCGTTCGGCCCGTGTCAGGCCGGCCACGCCGTCGGCCAGCGAGGCCAGCAGCTCGGTGCGCCGTCCCGGGCTCGCGGCGCGCAGCTCGTTGTAGAAGGTGTTCATGCTGCGCAACCCGAGCCCGGCGAGCGCCTTGCGTGCCACCTGCTTGAACGGGACGAAGAACTCCGCGTTGCTGTTCTGGTAGTTGTCCCACTCCTGGTAGACGCGCCAGCTCTTGCCCGCCTGCTCCAGCCGTTCGGCGTAGGTGGTCCAGCTGTAGCCGCCGTGCGTGTCCTCGTCGTACTGGTCGTTCTCCACCGAGCGTTTGTGCTGGTTCGGTGGCGGCTCGTAGCCCGTCATCCCGGAGACGAAGTAGTTGCGGTTCGGGCCGGTGGAGCTCGGTACCGAGCAGTGGTAGGCGTCACAGAGGGTGAACGTGTCGGCCAGCTCGTAGTGAAACGCGAGATCGGTGCGGTCGTAGTGCGCCATCGTGGCGGCGCCCTTGGACATCACCCAGCCGTCGTGCCAGCCGTCCGCCAGCGCGGTGTGCGCGCCGCGCCAGCTGTGGTCGAGCATCGCGATGAAGTTGACGTCCTTCTTGCTCGCCTGCGCGGCCTCGCGGACACCGAACGGCACTACCCGCCGCCCGCCGGCCGGTTGCGAGAACACCGGGTGCCCGTCGCGCAGGACGACCGCGTTGCGGTCATCGAAGCCGCGGACCCCGCGCAGGGCGCCGAAGTAGTGGTCGAAGGAGCGGTTCTCCTGCATCAGGAACACGACGTGTCGCAGGCTGTCGAGCCCTCCCGGGGCTGCCGGCGCGGCCAGCGCGGCGTGCACCGACGCAGGCAGCAGCGAGTTCACCGCGAGACCACTGGCGGTGCCCGCGCCGAGCGTGAGCAGCCGCCGCCGAGTGAGGCCTTCGGCCATCTGTGTTCTCCGTTCACATGAGCGTGGAAGGCAGCAGTCCGCGGGTTGCGCCAGGCGCGCCACCCGTGGATTTCCCGCACTCGAAGGGTCAGGAGCAGGTGAGGCGGGCGTCCGCCCAGGCGGCGTGGTCGCTCCACGCGTTGTCGCCCGCGTCATTGACCTCAAGGTCCAGCCAGCGCACCCCGGTGACGTCGACGCTCATCTTCTCGCCGGGGGAAGCCCCGGTCAGGGTGCGGCTGCGGGCGAGCGAGCGGTCGTCGCCCGCCACTGAGAACGCCACGCTGCCCGCGTCGCCCACCTCGTCGTCGACACCGACCACGGCGGTGAAGGAGGTGCATTTCCCGCCCAGCCACACCCGAACGCTGCTCGGCGCGTGGACACCGAGGCCCTTGTCGAACCCGGTTTCGCCGACGCTGAGGCGCTGTCCGTCGCCCGCCGCGCCTTCACCGTTGGACCTGTCCTTCTCGACGGGCCCCCAGCCGTTCGCCGCCCGGACCAGCGGCAGGTCGCTCACGTACGCGTTGCCCTCCGGCCCCGGCGGCGGCACCTGGACGGCGCGGCGCTCGGTGAGGGCCTTGGCCGCCGCGCCCTGGCTGTACGTCGCTGTAGCGGTCAGCAAGGTGTATGGCGACGCGTCGTCGGCGGGGGTCACCGTCCAGCGTGCGGTGAACGTTTCGCCCGGACGCACCCGCGCCCGGCTGGTCGGCCCGTCCGGCCGCAGCGTCCAGCCCGGGGGAGTGGTCAAGGCGAGGTCGACGTCGCGTGCGCCGCGCGCGGTGCTCGGCACGGTGAAGGCCACCCCCACGTCGCCGGATGTGCCGGCGGGCAGGTACGGCTCCGCGTCCACGGACAGTGCGGCTTTCGCGATCTGCATTCCGTACGTCTGCTTGTCCCAGCCGGGCGCCGGCACCGCCCCGATCGGCACACCGCCCGCGACGCTGCCCAGGTTCATCAGCCGCAGCTGACCGAGCCCGGACGAGTCGTTGGACCACACGGCTACCGCGACGGTGTTCCGGCCGTGCTCGTTGAGCAGGCCACGCGGGATGACGAACTCGTGCTGCGGCCCGACGTCGTTGAGGTACTGCCCGACCATCCAGCCGTTGACGTACAGGTGGGCGCGGTAGTGCTTCTCGTCGCTGTCGTCGATGCGCAGCCCCAGGGTTGTGTCCTGACCGGCCGGCAGATTCAGCGAGAAGTTCGTGCGGTACCAGCGCAGGCCGGGCTGCCTGCCGCCGTCGGGAAGCTGCGTGGTGAACCAGTCGCGGTCCGGGTAGTCGGGCAGGTGCCAGCCGGCGCGTTCGCCGTAGAGCCCACCGGCGTTGAACGGCCCGCGCACCGGGTCGACGGGCTTCTGCCCGCCCCGGTTGCCCTGGATCCTCCAGGTGATGGTGGTGGCGCCGCCTATCAGCGACGCGGAGATCAGCCCACGCGGGTCCTTGGAGAAGTCGTGGCCCCACTCCTCGTTGTGCCCCATGTTCTCCACCAGCACGGCGAGGACGTTCTCGGCACCGGGGCGGAGGACGCCGGCGGGGATCTCGTACTGGTGCGCGCGGTCACCGCTGGCGCCGAGGTAACGGCCGTTGAGCCACACTGCGGAGACGCCCTTGTGGCCCGGGGCGGCCGTGACCGCGACCGTGGTCTCCTTGCCCGTGCCGGCGAACCGGCCGCGGTACCACGCGTCGCCGTGGTGGTACCCGTACTCGTCCATGGCGAGCACCGGCAGCGTGCCGGCCAGCGACGGGTGGACGGCGGTGAGGCGGTCGGCCACCGTCCAGGTCGAGTCGTCGAAGCCCGGTGCGGTCTCGGGCGCCTCCTCGCGGGTGCGCCAGTTGGTGAGCGCGGGCAACACGACCTTGTGGGGCACCGCGCCGACCCTGCCGTCGAGGTTGGCCGCCAGGCTGCCGAAGGACGTCTTGCGCGTGGTCACGGCCGCACCGTTCCAGGTGACCGCGGCGACACTGTCCGGCGCGATCACCTCGAGCGTTCCGGCGCTGGTGGTGTCGCCGCGTAGGGCCAGGGTGGCGCCGTTCGTTGCCGCGGCGCGAAGCAGGTTGGGCCCGCGCACGAGCACCGGCCCGCGCGCTGTCTCGTGCTGCCACCAGGCGCCCGCCTCGGTGTCGGTGCCGAGCAGCAGGGTCAGCGGCGCATGTCCGCCGCCTGTGATGACGACGCGGGCGGGCTCACCACGGTGGACGTAGTTCAGGCGCAGATCGCCGCGGTCGGCGTCCCAGGTGGTCTGCACCTCGCCCTTGAGCACTCTGACCGTCGGGCGGCTGGTGTACCGCAGCACGGTTTCGCCGTCCTGGCCGTCGGGGCCGTAGAGGAGGGCGACGTCGCGCGCGCCGATCCTCGCGTGCGTCATGATCTCCGAGGTGGAGTACACCAGCCGCTGCTCGCCGAGGTCGTAGGACGCGACCAGCAGCTTCGCGTCGCGGCCGGCGACGGTGATCGTGCCCTGCTGCGGCACCCGGGGGTAGGCGCCATCCTCGCCGCTCAGCGCGAACCGCGTGCGGTGTGTCTCGGTGACGCGGGTGTCGGAGTGCCGGAGGAAGAGGAACTGCGTGCCGTCGTCCGGGTTGACCCGGCGGTCGATCCGCAGTGCCTCGTCGTCCGGGCGGGGCGCCTCCGCGGAGTCGGTGCGGGCGATCGGCTTCACCGCGGCCAGGAAGTGGCCGAGCCGCTTGAACTCGGCGTACTTCGCGCTGAGCCGGCGGGCCTCGGTGATCGGCGCACCGTAGTCATAGGACGTGTAGACCGCGTTCGGGTCTGCCAGCCAACCCCAGTTGGTGCCGCCGTACGTCATGTAGAAGTTCTGCATCGCCACCCCGGCGGCGAGGTTCATCTTGCTGAACACCCGGGTGAAGTCGGTGCCGGTGAGCTGCCGGCACTTGTCGAAGCCGTGTCCGCCCCACGGGTCGAACGCGCCCCCCTGCCCTTCCGGGATGATCATCGGCGTATTCGGGGACCACTTGCGCACCCAGCTGTAGTCGGGCAGGTCCCGCCACACCTCCGGGCTCTTGCAGTCGAATCCCTGCGGGTAGGCGTCGAACCCGTACATGTCGGCGGGGCCGTTGACCCAGTTGCCGTTGGTGCCGCCGTCGTTGATGAAGGTGGGCACGTCGATGCCGTCCTGCCGTGCCCAGTTCTGCAGCGCCGTCATGTAGGCGAGGTCGTTGCGGCCGCCCTGGTACTCGTTCTCGACCTGGTAGAGGATCACGCTGCCGGTACCGCGGGTGTGCTGGTGCCGGGCGATGATCGGGTTGATGCGGCGCATCCACTCCCGGGCGTCGTTCAGGTACGCGGGCTCGGACGTGCGATTCACGCCAGGGCGCGTGCCGCGCCAGGCCGGGAACCCGCCGCCCGAGATCTCCGCGTTGATGTACGGGCCGGGCCGGGCGATGACGTACAGGCCGGTCTCCTCGGCGATCGTGAGCAGGCGTTCGACATCGCGGATGCCGGTGAAGTCGTAGCTGCCCGGCGCGGGGGAGTGGTAACTCCAGGCGAAGTAGAGGGAGACGGCGTTGAAGCCGGCAGCCTTGATCTTCTGCAGCACGTCGCGCCAGGCGTCCGGGCTGGGCAGCCGGAAGTAGTGGAACTCCGCGGACCAGATGTAGGTCGGTCGGCCGTCGATCTTGATCGAATACTTGTCGTACGTGACGGTGTGCGGCGCTCGCTGCGGTGCGGCGCCCGTGACCGCGGTCGTTGCGCTAGTTGGCGGGGGCACCGCGCTGGCCGGCGCAGTGAGCGCTTGCGACGGGACGAGCGCTCCGAGCAGGGCAAGCACCGTGACCGTCGCGCGCCAGCCGCGGCCCATACCGTCCACGCGTGCTCTCATCGCAGTCCTCCCCGCCGCACAGAACTGTTCGGCCCTGCGCGAATGCCGTGTGGTCCGTGCATATTTCTGCAGCGGAGCCGGAGTGTCAACGGGTCGAGATCTTTATAATTGTGGAGAACTGTCTGTTGACAGATGCTCTGACTCGCCGTGTATCTTGCAGAAACGCGCACATCAGTGCAGATCTGCACAGCGACCCACACTCGTGCGGGTCGGCACCAACTCGCCAGGCGTAGGCCGCGGTGCGGGCACCCGCCCGCGACGCTGCCGCCGCTCGCTCCACGGGGGTCGTCAGTGCCGCATTTACCTGCACCTACCCGCCGCCGCGGCGCCCCCGCACGCTACTGGTCGGCCGCAAGGCCAGCGGACACCTCCTGGCGGCGCGCACTGGCAGTGCTGGCGGTCGCCGCCACCGCATTAGCGGTGCACCCGACATCCACCTGGGCCGCAGGGCCGCAACCCGTGCCGGGTGCCGCTCCCGCGTCCGCGGCTGCTCCCGCGTCCTGGGCTGCTCCTGCGTCCGGCGCCGAGGCCCCGCGGTTCGGCGCTACAGGCAAGGCGCCGCGCGCAAGCGTCGGCGCCACCGCCGACTCGCCCGGATACGAGATCGAGATCCTGTCAGACCCCGTCCGCATCGTCACGAAACGCGGCGGCCGCACAGTCCTCGCCATGGCCCCCGGACAGGACGGCGGCTTCCGGTTCCGCTCGGCCGGCAACTGGCACTACGGCACTAATGTGGCCAGCACCGTCGTGAAGGGCCGAGAACTGCGCTTCACCGCAGCCACCACCCTCGCCGGCCACACCATCGCCGGACGCGTCGTGATGAAGTCCGACCGGTACACGCTGACCTGGTCCGTGGTCGGCAGCAAGCCCGAGCAGCTGAACCTGGCCTACGACCTGGCCTCGGCCGGCCACTGGTACGGCCACGGTGAGATCGTCGGCCAGCCCTACCCGCTCGAGACCGGCCGCATCCACCAAGCGGCGCACAGTCCGGCCAGCTACGACATGGTCGAGCCCTTCTGGTACACCTCCTCGGCCACCGGGCTGTGGGTCGACACCGGCAAGGTCATGGACGTCGACATCAACTCGGGCGGTGACGGACTCGCCTACTTCGCCATCCTCGACGGCGGCGAATACACCGCCACCGTCTTCGTCGAGGAGACCGCGAGGCAGGTCAACCGCGACTGGATCGGCGTCGTCGGCAAGCCTGCGAAGAGCGACGCCACATACGAGCAGTTCGCCAAGCCGCTGTGGAACTCGTGGGCGCAGCACTACACGAAGATCGATCAGAGGTCGCTGCTCGCCTACGCAGAAGGGCTGCACTCCCAGCGTCTCGGCGGGCACACGATCCAGCTAGACGACAAGTGGGAGTCGAACTACGGCAACCTGACCTTCGATCCCAAGACATTCCCCAACCCCCGCCAGCTGAGTGACCGCATCCACGACCTGGGCTTCGACTTCGGCATCTGGGTGACGCTCTGGATCAACCGCGACTCGGCCAACTACGCGTACGCCGCCGACCAGGGCTACCTCGTCGCCGACGGCAAGGACCCGAGCAAGGCGTGCACCGTCACCTGGTGGAACGGCGAGGCCGGCATCGTGGACCTCGCCAAGCCGCAGGCCCGAGCCTGGTACGAGAGCAAGCTGCGCGCGCTCATGAAGGACTACCGCATCGACGGCTTCAAGTTCGATACGGCGTTCTTCAACGACAAGTGTTCGCCGGCAGCCGGGCACCAGCCACGGGATTACCAGCGGCTCGGCGCAGACCTCGCCGACCAGTTCGACCTACAGGGCGCCGGCATCCGGGTGCACTGGGCCGGGCCACAGACCCGCGGGTTCGTGATGCGCACGGTCGATCAGGGCACCGGCTGGAAGGACATCGGTTCCTCGATCCGCCAGGCGCTCACCATGTCGACGCTGGGTTACCCCTTCGTCGAGACGGACATGATCGGCGGTTCCTGCCAACAGCCGCCGCCGGCGAAGGAGGTACTCGTGCGCTGGGCGCAGGCGGCCGCCCTGACGCCGCTCATGTACGCGTCCACGTCGCCACTCGGCGCTCCGGATTTCAAGACCGGCAAGTGGACGAGATACGACCAGCAGACCGTGGACGAGTACCGCAGGGCGATCGACGCGCACGAGCGGCTGGCCCCGTACCTCTGGGATCAGGTGCAGGTCTCGCTCCGCAACGGCGACCCGATCATGCGTCCGCTGTTCTTCGACTTCCCAGGCGACGACAGGCTCCCCGCCATCTCCGATGAGTGGATGCTGGGCCCGGCCGTGCTGGCCGCGCCGATGCTCACCGCAGGCGACCACCGCGACATCGTCCTGCCGGCCGGAAAGTGGCTCGACGTCAACCACGGCACGACCATCCTGGGCCCGGCCACGCTCACCGGCTACCCGGTGTACCTCGGCGTCACCCCGGCGTTCGTGAGGCTCGGCGCACCGGGCGCCGCGAAGGCGGCAGCCGCGCTGCGTCGCACCGACGTGCCCGCCGCCGGGGTGCGGGTAGCTTCCTCGGGCGCGGGCACCAGCCCCGGCAAGCCGGTTGAGCTGACCGTCCACGTGACGAACTGGAAGAAGAATCCCTTCACGGACGCCAACGTGACGGTGAAGGTGCCGGCCGGCTGGAGCGCTGAGGCCGCCACGCCGGCCCACTTCGACGAGGTGCGGCGCGGCGAGCCGGTCGCTACGACGTGGCGTCTCACCCCGCCCGCGGGCGCTGTCTGGGGCCCGCAGAGCATTACGGCCACAGTGCACTACCGCCAGGGAAACAAGCTGGTCGACGCCGTCGGGGCCGGAGCCGTGACCGTGGAGCCGGTGCCTGATCCAGGCAGCATCCCGCCGACGTTCCGCACCTACAGTTCGACGCCCGCCGCGGAGCCTGCGCAGTACGCCCGCAGCGGCGAACAGTTCGCGATCTGGGGCGGCGGGCGCGACATGTCCGGCTGGGTCGACGAGCGCGCGACGCTCTACCGGGACGCTCCCGCCGACAGCACCGCCGTCGCGCGGCTGGTCGACCAGCAGGGCGGGGGCCCGTTCGCCAAGGCGGGCCTCGCTGTCGCGAACGACCTGACCACGCCGGCCAAGGGCGGCTACGCGGTGCTCGTCATGACCGCCGGCCACGGCCCGGAGTTCATGTGGGACGGCAACGGGGACGGCAAGCTCGACGGCTGGGCGGGCGGGGGAGCGACGACGCATCCGAGCTGGCTCAAGCTGGTGCGCGCCGGAACGACCTACACCGCGTACACCAGCGACGACGGCTCCACCTGGCGGGAGATCGGCAGTGCCACGGTGCCGTCGGCGGCCGAGTCCGGCTCGGCGCACGTCGGCATGGTCGCGAGCGCAGCCAACGTCAACCACCCCGGCAAGATCGTCCGGGCCGTCGTCGACAAGTTCGAGGTGTCCCCATGACGATGCGCGTGCCCGGCCGGCTCACCGTGGCCATCGCGGCGTTTGCCGCCGGGGCGGTGCTGGCCACCGCGGCCGGCGTGACCGCAGCGGGCAGCGCCGGGGACAGCGACAGGCCCACGACGCCGTGGCTGACGGCGAAGGTCGGACACGCTCTCGGCAAGGCCGGCATCACGACCTGGGTGCCCAGCGGCGACTTCGCCACGTCGGCCGACGTCCGGGTGCCCCGGTACCCGTTCCGGATCGACGGCCGGGACGCCGCGACGCTGGCGCTGTCGGCGGTGCGCAACGAGCAGGTTTCGGCACAGCTCGCGGTGGCCGCCACGACGCCCCTCAAGGCGCTGTCGGCACAAGTCACCCAGCTGACCGGCCCTGCCGGCACACGCTTACCCGCACCGCAGCTGCGGTACGTGTCGTATGTGCCGGTGATGCGATCCAAGAGCGAGGTCGACTGGTCCGCCACGATCGAGGACGTCAGCTCCGGGCGCGAGGTCTCCGGCGATCGCAACCCCGATGTGGTGGGCGACCCCCTTGTCGTCCGGTCCGCAGTGGACGTGCCGGCGTACGCGGCTCAGCCGCTCTGGTTCACGTTCAAGATCCCCGCTGGGGCCACGCCGGGCACGTACGCCGCAACGGTCAACGTGGTCGCCGGCGGCGGTACCGTCGCCACCTATCCGCTGCGCGTGGACGTGGCCGATGCGGCGATACCCGACCCGGCGAACGGCAAGTTCTTCCTTGACGTCTGGGCCCAGCCCGAGACGATCGCCGCGGCCGCCGGCGTGCCGGCCTGGTCGAGGCGGCACTGGCAGTTGATCGAGGCATACCAGCGCGACCTGGCCTCCCGCGGTCAGCGCGTCATCAATACCACGATCGTGGACGACCCGTGGAAGCACGACTGGTCACCGAGCGAGAAGCGGTCGCAGACCTTCAGGCCGTACCAGAGCATGGTGAAGTGGAAGTACGACGGGCTGAACTTCACGTTCGACTTCGGCCGCTTCGACAACTACGTCGCCACCGCGCGGCGGGCAAAAGTGGGGCACCGGATCCACGCCTACTCCATGCTGGCGTTCCACGACGGCGAGCACCTGACGTACACCGATACCCGCAAGCACAAGGTGATCCGCGAGGAGGTCAACCTCGGGAGCACCCGCTGGCAGGAGGCGTGGGGCGACTTCCTCACCGCCTTCCAGGCGCACTTGACGAAGAAGGGCTGGCTGGCCCAGACGTGGCTCGCTTTCGATGAGCGTCCACTCGCGACGATGTCCGTGGCGCGTGACTTCGTGCGCCGCGTCGCGCCGGGGTTCGCCGACCGGATCGCGATCGCCGGCTCGGCCACCGTCGCCGGGCTCGCCGGCAACGTCTCACTCGACTGGGGCAGCATCGACGGGCTGACGCCCGAACAAATCCAGGCCCGCCGGGCCGCCGGCAAGCTGACCACGTTCTACGTCTACGGTTCGCCGGCTCACCCGAACACGCTGTCGTACTCGCCCGCGGTGGAGGCCCGCATGCTGCCCTGGATCGCCTCCCAGCGCCGCCTCGACGGCTTCCTGCGGTGGTCGTTCAACAGCTGGACCGACGACGTGTTCCGTCAGCCCGTCCACATCTTCACCCAGGGCGATGAGTACCTGGTCTATCCCGGTCCGGACGGCCCCGCGTCGAGCATCCGCTGGGAGCAGCTGCGCGAAGGCATCGAGGACTTCGAACTGGTCCAGACCGCGCGCGCACGACACGGCGGCGCCGACACGGACGCGCTCAAGCAGGCGCACACGCTCGCCACGCGCAATGTCGACGGCCGCGCCAAGGACCTGCACGACCTCACCCAGGCGCGCCGGCTGGTCGCGCAGGATATCGCCGGCGCCCGCGCAGCGCAAGGACGGTGCCGGGTGACCACCACCACTAGCGTCCCCGTCGCCAGGATTCTCACCGCGCTGCTGCTGCTCGCGGCCGCGCTCGTCGTGGCCAGCCCGCCCACCGCCGCGGCACCGGGCCTCCCGGCAGCAAAGCAAGGCGCTCCGGCGGTGAGATCGTTCGACGCCGCCCCGGCGAAGCAGGCCATCGCGCGGCTCGCGCCGCACTACGCCAGCCAGATCTCCGTGCGCGCGCTACCGGCGTCCGGCAACGAGGTCTTCGAGATCTCCGGCACCGCGGGCCACCTCGTCTTCGCTGGCACGAGTCCCACGGCGATCACCTCGGCGTTCGACCACTACCTGCGGTATGTCGCGCACGGACAGCTCTCCTGGAACGGCGACCAGCTGCGTCTGGGTGCCACGCTGCCTGCGCCTCCAGCGCCAATTCGCCGGCAGAGCCCCTACAAGCACCGGTACATGTACAACTTCACCCAGTTCGGCTACACGTCGGCGTACTGGGACTGGCCGCGCTGGCAGCGCGAGATCGACCTACTCGCCGCGAAGGGCATGAACCTCGTCCTCGTCACGGTGGGCCAGGAGGCCCTCTGGTACGACACGTTTCGCGAGTTCGGCTACTCCGATGGCGAGATCCGGAAGTGGATCGTGCTGCCCGGCCACCAGCCGTGGCAGTGGATGGCGAACATGTCCTCGTTCGGTGGGCCGATCTCCACGGACCTGATCGAGCGGCGGGCCGCCCTTGGCCGCAAGATCCTCGACCGCATGCGGTCGCTCGGCATGACGCCGGTGCTGCCCGGCTTCGCCGGGATGGTGCCCGGCACGTTCGCCGAGAAGAATCCCGGCGCGAAGGTCGTGCCCCAGGGTGACTGGGTGGGCTTCGACCGGCCGGACTGGCTGGATCCCAGCACCGAGCAGTTCTCCCGGGTGGCCACGGCGTTCTACCGCCACCAGGTCGCGCGCTTCGGCCGCACCGGGGCGTACGCCGCCGACATCCTGCACGAAGGTGGGCAGCAGGGTGACGTCGACATCGCCGCGGCCGCCCGGGGCATCGAGAAGGCGATGCGGGCCGCCGACCCCGCGTCGATGTGGGTGCTGCAGGCCTGGCAGACCAACCCGCGGAAGGAACTCATCCAGGCCCTGGACAAGGACAAGCTCCTCGTCCTCGACCTGAATGCCGACAACGATCCGCGCTGGTCCGCGACCGAGGCATTCTGGGGCGCGCCGTGGGCCTGGGGGGTCCTGCAGAACGGGGGCGGTCGCAACGGGCTCTACGGGAATCTGGCGGAGGTGGCCGAGACCCTGCCCGACGTGCTGCACACCGAACCGGCCCGGCGCGGCCGCCTGGAGGCCGTCGCGGTGGTGATGGAGGGCACGTCGCAGAACCCCGTGGTGCTCGACCTGATCGCCGACATGATCTGGCGGGACGACACGCCGCCGATCGACGCCTGGATCGACAACTATGCGCACGCCCGGTACGGCACCGCCGACCCCGACGCCACCGCGGCGTGGGCCGTGCTCCGCGACACCGCGTACGGGTCCAGGCGGGACAACGTGGCGGGCGTCATGGGGGCCGCGGAGTCGCTGTTCGCGGCGCGGCCCAGCCTGACCGCGAAAACCGCGTCGACCTGGGGCACGCCGGCCATCCGCTACGACCCTGAGCACCTCGACGAGGCGTGGCGCCTGCTGCTGCGCGCCGGCCCACGGCTGCACACAGTGGACACCTACCGGTACGACCTGGTCGACCTCACCCGGCAGGTCCTGTCCAACCGCAGCCGCACACTGCTGCCGCAGATCAAGGCCGCCTATGAGGCCAAGAATCTGGCGGAGTTCGCCGCCCGCAGCAACGAGTACCTGGCCCTGATCGACCGCTCCGAGCAGGTGCTGAATACCCGGGCGGACTTCCTGCTCGGGCCGTGGCTCAACCAGGCCCGGCGCTGGGGCGCTGACACGGCCGAGAAGGACCAACTGGAGTGGGACGCGCGCACGCTGCTCACCGTGTGGGGCACCAGGAAGGCCTCGGACTGGGGCGGGCTGCACGACTACAGCAACCGCGAGTGGTCCGGCCTGATGAAGGACTTCTACCGGGCCCGCTGGGCGAGGTACTTCGGTGAGCTCACGGCGGCGTTGACGCAGGGGCGAACGCCCACGGAGATCGACTGGTTCGCCTGGGAGGACGCGTGGACCCGGCAGCACGACAAGTACCTCGCGCTGCCAGTCGGCGATCCCTACCTGGTGGCCCAGAAGGTCGCCCGGGCGGTTCAGCGCACGCCGGTGGTCACTCTCCTCAACCCGGCGAAGGACGCCACCAGCGGCCAGCAGTTGCAGGTGACCACCCGGTTCGCGAACTGGAGCGCCAAGCCGGCCACGGGAATCACGGTGCGCCTGGTGGCGCCGTTCGGGTGGAAGGTCGAGCCGCTCGGCCCGACGACGTTCGCGACGCTGCCGCCGTCGGAAGGAGTCAGCGTGGCGTGGCGGGTCACCGTGGCGCCGGACGCTGACTGGAACGCCCACGACCTGCTCGCCCGCGCGGTTTACCGCACCGGCAGACCGGGCGCTGCCACCGACTCGTCCACCGTGTCCGTGCGGCCGGACCCGGAGAAGGACAGGGTGCAGCCGCCGTATGCCACGCACGCGAACACCGAGGCGGCATTCGCCCAGTCGGGGGAGCGATTCGCCGTCCTGGCTCAGGGCCGCGACGTGTCCGGCAGCACCGACGAGAAGGGCGTCATCTACCGCAAGGCCGTCACCGGCGAAAGCAGCACGGTGATCACGAAGGTCAGCAGCGAGCGCGGCAGCGGGCCGGTGTCCAAGGCGGGGATCGTGGTGGCCAACGACATCACCGCACCGGCACGCGGCGGTTACGCCGTGCTGGGCATGTCCGCGGGCTACGGCGTGGAGTTCATGTGGGACGGCAACGGCGACGGCAGGCTCGACGGCTGGGCCGGTGGCGGCGCCAGCTATTTCCCGGTCTGGCTGAAGCTGGTTCGTGCCGGAAGCAGCTACACCGCGTACGCCAGCGAGGACGGCCATAACTGGAAGCAGGTGGGTGTGGCCCAGGTCCCGTCGACGCAGGGCACCGGCGACGCCGGCATGTTCGCCAGCGCCGTCAACCTCAACAATCCCGGCGCGGTGAACACCGCGATGTTCGACGGCTTCGCCGTCTCGTGAGGGCCGCCCGCGCGGTACTGGCGCTGGCATTGGCCGGTGTCCTGGCGCCTCTCGGCCTGGTCGGGCCCGTCGACGCGCCGGCGGCGTTCGCGGCCCCAGCCGCACCCGACGGCGGTGTCACCTACGAACGGCTCGCCGACGCGTACGACAACGTCGGCATCACGCCCGACGACAACCCGGGCGCCGGCGACCTCGACGGGCACGGCCACACGCTGTCGGCACAGGCACTTGCGGCCGCCGGCTGGGTCCGCGGGTCGCAGGTCCGCGTCAACGGCATGGTCTTCACCTGGCCGGACGCCGCGCCTGGCGAACCGGACAACGTCGTCGCCGCCGGTCAGCGGATCTCCGTGCGGGGCGCGGGCACCGCGCTGGGATTCCTTGCTGTCGGTACCAGCGAAGCCGGCGCAGCCGCGACCGGCCAGATCACCTACAGCGACGGCACCACGAAGCCGTACCAGCTCGGCGTTCCGGACGTGTGGACCGGCAAACGCGGCGCCGTCGTGACCCTGCCGTACCGGAACGGGCCCCTGCCGAGCACCACCGCCACCCTGTTCGCGCGGGAAGTGCCGCTGGAGCCGGGCAAGAAGATCCGGGCGGTCACCCTTCCCGTCGACGCCAACCTGCACGTCTTCGCCGTCGCGCTGCGGCGGTCGGCCGGGCGCTGGGTCGGCACATGGGCGACCGCGCAGCAGGAGAGCTACGACTACAGCAACGCCACCGAGTGGTGTGTGCGGATGCCTGTGCATGTCAGCGTGGGCGGAAAGGCGGTGCGGATCCGGCTGTCCAACGCGCTCGCCACCAAGCCGCTGCGGATCGGGCACGCGACCGTGGGCAGGCAGGCCGGCGGCGCGGCGGTCGAGCCGCGCTCGCTGCGCGATCTCACGTTCGGCGGACTTCGCGATGTCACGATCCCGGCGGGCGGTGAGGCGCTGAGCGACCCGGTCGCCCTCGCCGTGCCGGCTCGCCGCAACCTCGTGGTGAGCCTCTACCTGCCGGGCCGGACCACGCACGTGACGCATCACTGGCTGGCCCTGCAGACGGTGTACCTGAGCAGGTCCGGCGGCGGCGACCACACTGGCGAATCCGCGGGTACGGCCTTCCCGTACACCACGACGAGCTGGCCGTACCTCACCGGCCTGGACGTTGTTCCGGACCGTTCGACCGCCGGTGCCGTGGTGACGCTCGGTGACTCCATCACCGACGGCGCAGTGTCCACGGTGGACGCCAACCGGCGGTGGCCCGACTACCTCGCCAAGCGGGTGGCGAAGCGGGATCCGGCGCTCGCCGTCCTCAACGCCGGAATCGGGGGCAACCGGATCGTCGGCCCGGGCCCCGGCGAGAACCCCGTCGCGCTGGACCGCCTCGATCGCGACGTGTTCGGCCAGACCGGTGTGCGCACGGTGATCATGCTGGAGGGGATCAACGACCTGTCTGGTGGAATCCCGGCCGACACGGTGATGGCCGGCATCAGGGAGGTCGTCGACCGGGCGCGCGCCCACAACCTGCGGATCATCGGCGGCACCATCCTGCCGTTCAAGGACGCGGACACGGGCGGCAACTGGACGCCCGCGAAGGAACAGTGGCGGCAGACCGTCAACGCGTTCATCCGGTCGGAAGGGCTCTTCGACGGCTACATCGACTTCGACGCCGCGGTTCGTGACTCCGTTGACCCTCAGCGGTTACGGCCCGCGTTCGATTCCGGCGATCACCTCCATCCCAACGAGGCAGGTTTCGAGGCGATGGCCGACGCGGTCGACCTCGACGCGCTGGGTTGAGGGCGGCGCTGGTTCGCCAGCTCCGCATGCTCGACCGGCGCCTAGGCGAGCGTCATCGCGAAGATGTGCAGGGACGGAGCGCCGCCGACCACCGCGTCGCTCACCTTGGGCAGAAGCACGGCGCTGACCTGCTTGCCCGGCTGGACGGGCACGGCCCAGAAGAACAGGCTGCCGGGCGTGTCACCGCTGCCTGCGGGGGTGTTGCGGTACGGCACGAGGATCGCGGCGTCCGGGCTGGCGCCGTACCAGTCCTTGACGGCCACCGCGAACGGCTGGGAGGTGCCGTCGGTGTAGAGGAGTTTGCCTTCGCCTTTGCTCTCCCCCCATGTGCTGGTGCCGAGGAATGCGAGCCGGGTGCCGGTGCCGGACAGCCGGACCGTCTGGCCGGCGGCGAAGACGTTGTCCGGCTGACCCGGCGCGCTGTCGGGCCAGGTGAAGGTGACCCCGTCGTGCGTCACGGTGCTGCCCGGCGTGCACCCGACGGTGGCCAGCGCCTGCGCGGAGAGGCTGGACCCGGACCCGTCGATGTTGGCCGCGTCACGCTTCGCGTCGTCGGAGATCCCGGCGTTGTTGAACGCGCTCCGCAGGGACAGGTAGGGCAGGTTGACCCTGGTGCTGGCGCGGACGAAGTCGGAGCTGGTGGCGGTGACGTCGAAGAGCACGTGCGCCGCGACCGTGAGCGTGCCCTCCGCGTCGGTGGCCAGCTGGACCTGCCGGCGTTTGCTCGCGGTGGCACCCGGGCGCACGTCGCCGAGCTGGAACGCCTTCGCCGGCTCGGTGCCGGCCAGCAGGTAGAGCACCGTGTTCCGCAACGGGATGGCGGTGTCGTTGGTGAGCGTGGCGGTGAGCGTGACGATGTCGCCGGCCTCGGGCTCCTCCGGCGATCTCGTGAGTGTGACTCGGGGTCCGAGCGTGTCCAGCTCGGGTCGGTACGCGGCGGACGTGGCGTGCGCGGTCATCCCGATGCCCTCTCTCAGCGGTTCCAGTCGAAGGTGAGCGTGTGCGCGTGCTGGCCGGGGGGCGTGTCCGGCAGGGAGATGAGCAGTCTTCCGTCGCGCCGCCGCCAGGGCAGTGCACCGGGTCGGCCGAGCAGGCGCAGTGCGGCGTCTGGCTTGAGCGGGATGTCGCCGGGGAGTACGAGCTCGGATCCGGGCCACCCGAGCAGGATCACGTTGAACTTGCCCGGGGTGACGGTGTACCTGATGCCTGGTTCGGCGCCGGGCTCGTCGGCGCGCATCCAGGCGGTCGATCCGTAGATCGCTTCGCCGTTGACGGCCAGCCAGCCGCCGATGTCGCGCAGCCGTTGCTGCAGGATGTCCGGGATCGTGCCGTCGGCCTTGGGGCCGATGTTGAGCAGCAGGTTGCCGTTCTTGCTGACGACGTCGGCGAGCCGGCGGATGAGGAACTCAGAGGTCTTGAAGTCCTCGGGCAGCTCGTGCTTGTTGTAGCCCCAGGAGTAGCCGATGGTGACGCAGTGCTCCCACTTGTTGGGGAGCTGGCCCGGCGCGGTCTGCTGCTCGTAGGTGGCGAAGTCTGCGTGGGTGTCGAACCGGTCGTTGATCACGACGCCCTTGGGGCGTCGCCGGTTCTTGGCCTGGTTGTAGTAGTACGAAATCGGCTCTTCGCTGAGCCAGGGGCCGGTGGGCGGCCGTAGGCCCGCCCACTGCCCGTCGGCCCAGAGCAGGTCGGGGTCGTACCGCTTGATGATCTCGTACAGCTGCTTGTGCTCGTAGTCGCGCACGTAGTCGTTGACGGGCTTGTACCCGGCCAGCGGGATCTCCTGGCCGGTGTAGAAGTTGCGCATGGGCCGGCCCATCGACGGGTTGAACCATTCGCCGAGCGAGTAGTACAGCCCGGGGCGGACGGTCCCGCGACGGCGGGCGGCGGCCACCAGCTCACCGACCAGGTCCCGCTTCGGCCCCATCACCACGGAGTTGCGGTCGGTGACGCTGCTGGGGAAGAGGGCGAAGCCGTCGTGGTGCTTGCTGGTCAGCACGAAGTACTCGGCGCCGGCGTCTTCGAACAGCCGGATCCAGGAGTCCGGGTCGTACCGCTCGGCTTTCCACTGTGGAATGAACTGGTCGTAGGTGAAGTCTTCGCCGTAGGTGTCGCGGTGGTACTGCCACGGCTGCGTGTCGCGCCACTGCTGGTAGAAGAGGTACCACTCGGATGCCTGCTGGCGACTTGTGCCGGCGGGCACCGAGTACGCCCCCCAGTGGATGAAGATCCCGAACTTGGCGTCCTTGTACCAGCGCGGAACGGGGTGGGTGTCCAGCGAGGCCCGGGTCGGCTCGTAGTCCGGGATGCCAGGCGCGGGTGCGGCCAGCGCCCGCGCGACGGACGGGGGAGCCAGCACCGCGCCGACACCGAGCGCGGTGCCGGTCAGGAATGTGCGACGGCTCAGCCCGCGCGATAAGTGCCCTGGCATCATGAGGCTCCCTCACTGTCGTGGTCATGGCGGCATTGCCAGGTAGCTAGCGGTCTCGGCTAGCAGGGGCCGCTGCTAGCCGAGACCGCCTCGTTAGCGACGGCGACGAGCAGCCGGCGGACGGTGTCCGCCATCTGTTCGCGCGCTGCCGCCAGATACACGCGGGGATCGACGCCCCGCTGGTCCTGGATGAGATGACGCCGGATCGCGCCGGTGAACGCGACGTTCAGCGCGGTGCCGATGTTGACCTTCACCATTCCGGCCGCGACTGCCCGCCCCAGGTGCTCATCCGGCACGCCCGACGAGCCGTGGAGCACCAGGGGGACGCTGATCGCGTGCCGCAGCCGCCTAATGAGGTCGAAGTCGAGACGGGCGCTCTTGTCGGTCATGGCGTGCGAGCTGCCGACAGCCACCGCCAGCGCATCCACGCCGGTCGCCTCCACATACGCACGCGCCTCGTCCGGATCGGTGCGCACGCCGGGCGCATGGGCGCCGTTCTTGCCGCCGACCTCGCCGAGCTCGGCCTCGAGCCAGAGGCCTGCGGCGTGCGCCCACTCCGCGGCATTCCGGGTGGCGGCCACGTTCGCGGCATAGTCACGGGTGGACGCGTCGTACATCGCCGAGCTGAACCCCGCTGCCGGCGCGCGTTGCAGCAGGTCCTCGTCGGTGACGTGGTCGAGGTGCAGCGAGACGGGCACGACGGCGGAGCTGGCCATCGACGCGCACGCCGCGGCGAGAGGCTCCAGCCGTCCGTGAAACCTCACGGCGTTCTCGCTGACCTGAAGGATGACGGGACGCCGTACAGACTCGGCCCCGGCGACGATGGCCTCGGCGTGCTCGACCGTGATGACGTTGAACGCGGCCACGCCTGCGCGGTCGGCTCGCGCGCCGGCGACGATGTCCGCCGTGGTCACGAGGGGCATGGGGACTCCTGCCGGCTCAGTGCTCGCTCAGCACGACGGACCGGGTGAGGTTCCGGGGCCGGTCCGGGTTCAGCCCGCGCGCATGCGCAACGGCGACGGCCAGCCGCTGCACCCGGATGAGGTCGGCGAGCGGATCGAGCTCGTCGTTGACGACCGCACTGCCCGTGCGGGCGATGTCGGCAACCAGGCCGACCGGGGGAGGGCCGAAGATCCACACCGCACGCCCCGGTGCGGCGATGCTGATCGGGCCGTGGCGGTACTCCATCGCCGGGTACGCCTCTGTCCATGCGCGAGCGGCTTCGCGCATCTTCAGCGCGGCTTCCTGCGCCAGCCCGTATGCCCAGCCCTGGCCGAGGAACGTGTGCTGCTCGGCGCGGAGGATCTTCTCCTCGATCGGCAGCGCGAGCGCGCGTCGTGCGTCGTCGATCGCGGCGGTGATGTTCTCGTCGAGGTGGGTGCGCAGCAGTGCCAGTGCCGTGGTGGCGAACCGGGTCTGCACGACGGAGAGCTCGTCGGCGAACCCGAGCACCACGCGGCGGTCGGCGAGTTTGGCCACCGGGGTGTCGGCCACTGCGGTGATGGCCGTGGTGGGCGCGCGCCCCTCGAGCTTGCCGAGCAGCTCTGCCACCTCGGTCGTGGTGCCCGAACGGCTGAGCGCGAGCACCCTGTCGTAGCGGCGGCCGAGAGGCGCCTCCGAGGCGGCGAACGCGTCGGTTTCGCCGAGCCCCGCGGCCTCGCGCAGTGCGGCGTAGGCCTGGGCGACGAACCATGAGGTGCCGCAGCCCACGACCGCGACGCGTTCGCCACGCGTAGGGAGAACGTCGTGCACTGTCGGCGCGAGCTCGGCGGCCTGTGCCCAGCAGTCGGGCTGGCTGGCGATCTCGACCTCGGTGTGACAGGTCACTGAACCTCCTTGTTCATATCTGCTTGTTTCACGCTACCAAAGAGCAGAAAAAAGCAAAGGGTTATCGCTCTGGGCGGCGCTCCGACCGGATTCTGGTGAACCATCCGCTCAGCACGGTGGCGGCTGTGGAAGGCTTCTGAGCACTAACGAGCACGCAGCGTGCCCTGGTGACCGGGGTACCAGTGAGGAGTACTGCGGTGACGCGCGATGAGCGGTGGAACACCCTGCTCGAACTTCTTGCCGACCGCGGCCGGCTGCATGTCGAGGACGCCGCGCAGGACCTCGGTGTGTCGGCGGCCACCATCCGTCGCGACCTCGACCAGCTCGCCGAGCAGCAGATGGTGACGCGCACGCGCGGCGGCGCGGTCGCCCAGAGCGTCTCCTACGACCTGCCGCTGCGGTACAAGAAGGCCCGGCACGCACCGGAGAAGCAACGCATCGGCGCGGCGGCGGCGGCCCTGGTGGCCCCCGGCTCGGTTGTCGGGCTCAACGGCGGCACCACCACCACCGAGGTGGCCCGCGCCCTCGCCTCGCGCGCCGACCTGCACGCCGACGGAACCAACGTCGTGCTCACGGTGGTGACCAACGCCGTCAACATCGCCAACGAGCTGACTGTGCGGCCGCACATCAAGATCGTGGTGACCGGAGGCGTCGCCAGGCCCCAGTCCTACGAGCTCATCGGGCCGTTCGCGGCCGCGACGCTGGAGGAGATCTCCCTCGACATCGCCTTCCTTGGCGTGGACGCGATCGACGTCGAACGCGGCGCCAGCGCGCACAACGAGGGGGAGGCGGCCGTCAACCGCCTGATGGCCGCCCGCGCCGCTCAGGTCGTCGTCGTCACCGACAGCTCCAAGCTCTCGCACCGGGCGTTCACCCGGATCTGCGGCGTGAAGGAGATCGACGGCCTCGTCACCGACACCGCCGCGCCGGACGAGGCGGTCAAGGGGTTCGCGGACGCCGGCATCCGGGTCGTGCAGGCCTAGCGCCAGCCCCGGTGAAGCGCCGGCGTCAGGCCTGGTTGCCGGTTGCCGGCATTGACGACGCGGCACACCATGCTCGATAGTGCGCGTTCATGCGTGCTTTCGAACACAAGCTGACGTCTCGTGCCTGGCTCGCGGCGTTCGCCATGGCTGGCCTTGCTCTGGCGTCAGCCGGTGTGGCACCCGCGCACGCCGGCGGGGTGCCCACGCGGGACGCCGTGGTGCCCGGGCACCACGGTGAGACGGCCTGGGCGGCGGCGTACAACAACGTCGGCATCACGCTCGAGGAGAAGCCGACAGCCGGTGACCTCGACGGAGCGGGTCGCACGCTCTCAGCGCAGGCCCTGACCGCCGCCGGTTGGGGGCGCGGGGCGCTCGTCCGGATCAACGGCATGGACTTCGCGCTGCCCGACACCGCGCCCGGCACGCCGGACAACGTCGTCGCCGCCGGTCAGCGGATCGCCTTGAACGGCTCGGGCTCCGCACTCGGATTCCTCGCGCTGGCGACATCCTCGGGTCGCGCTCCGGTCGGCGGGTCAGGCACCATCGTCTACGCGGACGGATCCAGCCAGCCCTACCAGCTGAGTGCCGGCGACTGGCGGTCCGACGGACCCGGAGTCGCGGTCGCGCTGCCCGTGTTCAACACCCCTGCGGGGCCGGTCGCCGGCGAGGGCGCGAGGCTGTTCGTGCGCGAGGTACCTCTGACGCCAGGCAAGATCGTGCGGTTGGTGACGCTGCCCGCCGGCGGCGGCCCGGCGCTGCACGTGTTCTCGGTCGGCTGGCGCGCGCTGCCAGGCGCGTGGCGGGGCACGTGGGCGACGGCGCAGCACGCCGCGTACACGCCGGCCGGCCTGTCCGAGACCACGTTCCGGCTTCCGGTGCGCACGTCCGTGGCGGGCTCGTCGGTGCGGATCCGGCTCATGAACGGATTCACCGCCCGCCCGTTGATGATCGGCCACGCCACCGTGGCTCTGCGCGCCTCGGGCGCCGCCGTCAGGGCTGATTCGCTGCGCGACCTGACGTTCGCAGGCGCGCGGCGCACGACGATCCCCGGCGGCGGCGAAGCCGTCACTGACGCCGCCGTACTCGACGTGCCGGCGCACGCCGACCTGGTTGTCAGCCTGTACCTCTCCGGTCCGGTCGCCAGCGTCAGCCAGCACTGGCTGGGGCTGCAGACGGTGTACTGGACTGCGCCCGGTGCCGGCGATCACAGCGCGGACGCGCACGGCCAGATCTTCTCGATCACGGACACGACCTGGCCGTTCCTCAGCGCTGTGGACGTGACGCCGCGTGGCCGTCGCGCCAGTGCCATCGTGGCGCTCGGCGACTCGATCACCGACGGCGCAGCGTCGACTCCGGACACCAACCGGCGATGGCCCGACCTGCTCGCCGCCCGCCTGGGCGACCGGGGCGTGCTCAACGCGGGCATCACCGGCAACCGGATCACGGGAGGCGTGCCGGGCAACCCGTCCGCGCTGGACCGCCTCGACCGCGATGTGTTCGCCCAGACCGGCGCGAAGACGCTGATCCTCTGCGAAGGCGTCAACGACGTCAAAGGCACGGCCACTGCCGAGCAGATCATCGCGGGTATGAAGGAGATCGCCGCACGGGCCCACGCCCGCGGGATGCGGGTGATCGGCGCGACGATTGTGCCGTTCCGGGGCTGGGCCGAGGGCACCTCCGACGGCTGGACCCTGGAGAAGGAAGCGAAGCGCCAGCGGGTCAACCGGTTCGTCCGTTCTTCCGGTGGGGTGTTCGACGCAGTCGCGGATTTCGACGAGGCCGTGCGCAGCCGTGCCGCGCCCGAGCGCTTCGCCGCCGCGCTCGATTCGGGCGATCACCTTCACCCCAACGACGCCGGCATGGCGGCGCTCGCTGACGCCGTCGCCGTGCGGGCGCTGGCGCTCGCGCCATAGAGAGCCCGGCACGCAACCCTGGCGTTGCGGCTACGCAGCGCGTGGCTGCTGTACCTGCCGAGAAAGGCATCCGTGCAGGTCGCAGGCCCTCTGATGTCCGAAGCCGACCTTGGTCTGGTCGAGGGGGCCACCGGCACCCATCGTCACCGATGACTACGCGATGATGCCGCCTCATGCTGCTGCGACTGGCGTACCTGGGCATCACGAACGCGTTCGCGCTCCTGCGACTGCTGCCTGGCGACGACCGCGACAAGGACATCGAGATCCTGTCGTTGCGCCACCAACTCGCGGTGCTGCCGCGCCAACTCACCGGCCAGCAGGTCCGGTTCGAGCCGGCCGATCGGGCATGGCTGGCCGCGCTGCTGCACCCTCTGCCACGGCCGACCCGGCGGCGCCTGCGGCTACTGGTCCGGCCCGACACCGGCCTCATGTTCACCAAACCCGACGGCCAACCCTTCTTCACAGTGGAGATGGTCGGGCTGACCAGACTGTACGTGCTGTTCATCGTCGAGCTCGAGCGGCGTCGGGTGCATCTGGCCGGTGTCACCGCACATCCGACCGCGAGTGGGTGGTGCAGGCGGCCCGGAATCTCCTGATGGACCTCGGCGACCATGTTGATCGGTTTCGGTTTCTGATCCGTGACCGGGACAGCAAGTTCACCTGCCACGTTCGACGCCGTGTTCGCTGCGGCCGGCGTGGAGACGGTCAAGACTCCCCCGCGGGCACCGAAGGCGAACGCGTACGCCAAACGCTGGGTGCGGACCGTCCGAGCCGAGTGCTTGGACTTGACGCTGATCTGGAACCAGCGGCATCTCGAACGCGTCGTGAGCCGGTACTCGAGCACTACAACACCGCCGCACACCGCATCACCTCCAGGTTCCGGTTCCACCCGCCACCGCAACCGTGACACCACTGCCCCTCGCGGGACGGGTCGAGCGCGTCGACGTCCTCGGTGGCCTGATCCACGAATACCGCCACGCAGCCTGACGTAATCCACGGCTCCGCGCATGTGGGTTCTGAGATGGCACCCTTCAGGGCATTTGAGCCTTCTGTCGACATGAGTAGTCGACATCCAAGTGTGAAACGACGCCCGGAGGTTAGTCGGGCGGCTCCGCCAGCCGCTCCGGCCGGGTCCGGGTCCAACCGGCCCAGCCACGCTCGCGCATCAGGTCCATCAGCCGCTGCACCCGCGGGTCGGACTCGACGGCAAGTGCGTCCAGAAGGTCAAACGGTAGGTCGTCGTGCGCCATCTCGCCGAGGTTGATCTCGCCGGAGGTGTATGCCTGCTCGGCCAGGCCGGCCATGATGTCGGCGGCTTCCTCCAGCCGCGGGTCGTCGTCGCTGCGTCGCTGTCGAGGATCTCCGACAGGACCCGATAGAGCCGAACGAGTTGCGGGTCCTCGAGCTGCGCGTGTTTCGCGGGCATGACCTCGCGGATGTGATCGGGCCAGCGAGCCGCGACCAGGATCCACCCGTCCCGCTCGGCCTCCACCATCCGCTCTGACGCCCCGATCTCCCGAAGCCGATCGAGATAGGAGATCACCTCCGGCGGGAGCGCCAGACTGTCCCCGGCAGCGAGCTGCGCGATCTGCTTGCGGCTGGTCTCAAGCCGTTCGATCTCGTCGCGCAGGTGGCTGTCGATCCTTTGGACCGCTTCGGCAAAGGTCGATGCGTCGGCTTCGAGCATCTGACCGATCTGAGACAGCGGCACGCCGGCGTTGGCGAGGGTGCGGATCTTGATGAGGGACACGACTGCCGTTGCGCCATACCGCCGGTAACCCGAAGCATCCCGCTCCGGCTCGGGCAGTAGTCCGATCTGGTGATAGTGCCGCACCGCCCGCACCGTGACGCCGGCATACGCCGCCAGTTGACCGATCGTCAGCATGCTCTGATCCTGCCCTCAACTCGCCCAGACCCGGTCGACGCCGGCTCAGGAGATCCTGCGACGGTAGGAGATGTTGGCGAAGATGTAGGCAACGATGAGGATGCCGACGCACCAGGCGAGGGCGATCCAGATGTCGGTGCCGACCGGCTGCTGGGTGAACAGGTCGCGGATCGTGTTGACGATGGAGGTCACCGGCTGGTGTCTCGGCGAAGGCGCGCACCGGGCCGGGCATGGTGTCGGTGGGCACGAAGGCCGAGCTGATGAACGGCAGGAAGATGAGCGGGTAGGCGAACGCGCTCGCGCCGTCCACGGTCTTCGCGGTGAGGCCGGGGATGACAGCGATCCATGTCAATGCCAGGGTGAACAGGATGAGGATGCCGGCGACCGCGAGCCAGGCCAGCACTCCAGCGCCCGAGCGGAAGCCCATGAGGAGGGCGACGCCGACGACGACCACGAGCGAGATCACATTGGCGACCAGCGAGGTCAGCACGTGCGCCCACAGCACGCCCGACCGGGCGATCGGCATGGACTGGAATCGCTCGAAGATCCCGCCCTGCATGTCCCCGAAGAGCCGGAATGCGGTGTAGGAGATGCCCGACGCGATAGTGATGAGCAGGATGCCGGGAAGCATGTAGTTCACATACGAGACCGTCCCGGTGTCGATCGCGCCGCCGAACACGTAGACGAACAGCAGCATGATGGCGATCGGTGTGATCGCGGTCGTGATGATGGTGTCCAGGCTGCGTGTGACGTGGCGCATGGTCCGTCCTGTGAGGACGGCGGTGTCGCCGAAGAAATGCGTGGCCATTGTTGTTCCTTACTTCTTGTTCGACCTGGTCTTGCGGTCTTGGCTGCCCTTATCGGCGTCGCCGTCCTTGTCGTCTTCGCCGGCGTCGCCGACGACCGCGAAGAAGACGTCTTCGAGGGAGGGCTGCTTCTCGACGTATTCGACCTTGGCGGGCGGCAGCAGCTGTTTGAGCTCGGCCAGGGTGCCGTTGACGATGATCCGACCCTGGTGGAGGATCGCGATCCGGTCGGCGAGCTGTTCGGCCTCGTCCAGGTACTGAGTGGTGAGCAGCACGGTCGTGCCGCCCTCGGCGAGCTCCTTGACGGCCTGCCACACCTCGATGCGCGCCTGCGGGTCCAGCCCGGCCGTCGGCTCGTCGAGGAAGATGACCGGCGGATTCCCGATGAGACTCATCGCGATGTCCAGGCGGCGGCGCATGCCACCGGAGTACGTCGCTACCCTCCGGGTGCCCGCCTCGGTCAGCGAGAAGCGCCTCAGTAGGTCATCCGCGATCGCGCCCGGGTCCTTGAGGTGCCTCAGCCTGGCGACCAGGACGAGGTTCTCCCGCCCGCTGAGGATCTCGTCGACCGCCGCGAACTGCCCGGTGAGACTGATGGACTCGCGTACGTCGGCGGCCTGCGTCGCGACATCGAAGCCGTTGACCCGGGCAGTCCCTGTGTCGGCCTTGAGCAGCGTGGACAGGATCTTCACCACCGTGGTCTTGCCCGCCCCGTTTGAGCCGAGCAGGGCGAAGATGCTGCCCCGCGCCACGTCGAGGTCCACGCCGCGCAGCACACGCAGCTCCTTGTACGACTTCTCCAGGCCCTGCACGTGGATCGCAGGCCCCTGGACCTGATTGGTTGTTGGCGGGATGCTCATGACAGCCAGCATGGAGGGTTGACGCAGCGTCATGGTCAAGTCCGCAGGGCAGATTCGATTCGTCCAATCCAATGGAAGCTACGGCCCGACGCCCGACGAGAGTGGCTGACTCTTGTCAGACGGGTCGCCAAGCCCCGGGGTCGGCGAGACTCGCGGTGGGATTGCGCCCCTGGCGGTCGCAATGCCACCGCACACCGGCTGCACGGCCGCCCCGTCGCGCCGACCGCGTCAGGCGGCGAGGTCGTCCCACGGGTCCCGAAATCGGACAGTGGGCCTGCTGGGGGCCGATTTGTGAGGCAGTAACGAATAATTACTTGACCTGGTAATGGATCGTTACTACCTTCCAGCCCATGTTGAAGCGCGCGGCCACCACCTCGGTGCTCAAGGAGCTGAACGCAGAGACCGTGATGGAGGCGATCCGTCGCCGGCACCCGATCTCCCGGGCCGAGGTCGCCCGCTGGGCCGGGATCTCTAAGCCGACCGTGTCCCGGGCGCTGCAGGCGCTCCTGGACGCCGGGCTGGTGCGCGAGGCGCTGTCGGTGGCCGACGCGGCGAACTACGGCGCGCTGTACTTCGAACCGGTACCGGAAGCTGCCCTGGTGCTGGGCCTGGACATCGGCGCCCGGTTCATCCGCGCGGCGGTCGCCGACCTCGGCGGCGAGGTGCGCGCGCGTACCGACCTCGAGATCCGGGAACACGACCGGGACACGCTCTGCGACCAGCTGGCTGCGGTACGGGACACCGTCCTCGACGCCGCCGACCTCGCCGGCCACGGGCTGGACCAGGTCGTGATCGGCGTACCTGGCGTGCCCGACCCGGCGACCGGCCGCATCCGCGAGTCGGGCATCCGGCCGCTGGAGGGGTTCCCGGTCGGCAGCCTGTCCGAAGCGCTCGGCCCCTGGGTGAGCGTGGAAAACGACGTCAACCTCGCCGCCCTCGGCGAGCAGTGGCGGGGCGCCGGGCAGGGCGTCGGCGACTTCGCGTTCCTCTCGGTCGGGTCCGGCGTCGGCGCCGGCCTCGTGCTCAACGGTGAGCTGTACCGCGGCCACCGGGGTGCCGCCGGTGAGGTCGACTACCCGGGCGAGGGCCGCGAGCACGACCCGGGCAGCCCTGCCGCGGACGCGCTGCTCGACATGGCCGAGGCCCGCCGTGCGCGGTTCACCGGCGCCACGTCGCTCACCAGGCCGCTCAGCCCGGAGGCGATCTTCGCGGCCGCCCGGGCCGGCGACCCGCTGGCGGCGGAGATCATCGCAGACGAGGCGGCCCGGGTCGCCACCTGCATCCGCCCGCTGGTGCAGGTCACCGACGTCGAGTTGGTCGTGCTCGGCGGCGGGATCGGACTGAACGGCGACCTGCTGCTCGAACCGGTGCGCGCGGCTCTCGCGCGGACCGTGCCGCACGTGCCCCGCCTGGAGATCTCGGCGCTGGGCGACGCCCCGGTACTCACCGGCGCGCTCGCCGTCGGGGTCCGCGGTGCCCTCGCCAGCGTCGTGTCGAGGCGCCTGAAGTCGCAAGCCAGCTGAGCGCCGGGACGCCGTGGTCGAGGCGTCCGCCGCCACGGTCCCGAGGAGGACTGGCACATGGCAACTAAGAAGACTGGACTGAGGAAGACCTGGCTGCTGACCGCAGTGGCCGCGGCCGGGGCGATCGCGCTCGGCGCCGCAGCGTTACGCGTGCCCGGAGCAGACGCGGCGGACCGTGGCGCGGCCGCCGACCTGATCGCAGGCCGCGACTGGTCGCACTTCTCCGGCGCGACCGTCAGCGGCGGCCAGGTGAAGATCTCGCCGCTCGGGCGGGCGATCGTGAACCAGAACGGCACCGGCGGAACGTCGAACCCGCCGGTCAACCTGCGCGGCCCGCGCCTGGACGTGGTCGGTGACTTCCAGGTCACCGCCACCCTCGCCGGTGTCGGGTCCAAGGACGCGTACCTCGACTTCTACGGCCACGCGCCGATGATCTACGACGAGTGGCGCCAAGAGCCGAAGCGGGTCCGGATCGGCGTGCTCGGCGGCGGCAAGATCCAGCTCTCCATCTGGGACGGTAAGGCCGACAAGCCGAAGTACACAGGCTCGTACGGCAGCGGCTACTCGGGCACCGTGACGATCACGGTCGCACACAAGGGCAGCACGGTGGTCGTGTCCGCCAACGGCAAGCAGCTGACCGCGCAGAGCGACCGCGGCGTCTTCTCCACCGGTCACGTCTACTTCGGAGCGGACGCCGCGCTCGGCGGCGGCTGGTCGCTCGCCGGGCTGACCGCGGAACCGGTCGGCGGCGGCAGCGTCACGGTGCACAACGCGCCGGCACTGGCCCAGACACCGGACGCCGGGTCGCTGCGGGCGAAGGCCGACCGGCTCTCCCGGCCGATCCGGATCGGCACCGCGCTGGCCTACCACCCGCTGCTCTCCGACACCGGATACCGGGCGCTGTCCGGCCAGCAGTTCAGCATCGTGACGCCGGAGAACGACCTCAAGCCGCAGTTCGTGCACCCGCAGCCGAACGTCTTCGCCTTCGCCGAGGCCGACGCGGTCGTCGACTTCGCCAAGGCCAACAACGCCGTCGTGCACGCTCACACGCTGGTCTGGCACGAGGCGCTGCCGGCCTGGATGCGCGCCTCGATGTCCTCGGACCAGCGCCGGCAGGTGATGCTCTCGCATATCGACGGCGTCGCCGGCCACTTCCGGGGCAAGGTCGCGGAGTGGGACGTGGTGAACGAGCCGATGTCCGACGACGACCCCGACTACAACAGCACCAGGAAGGGCCTGCGGCCGAACCTCTGGTTCAAGGCGATGGGCGAGCAGTACATCGACCTGGCGTTCCGGGAGGCGCACCGGGCCGACCCGACCGCAAAGCTCTACCTGAACGAGTACGGCGTCGAGGAGGCCGGCGATCGCTGGAACTCCCTGTACGACCTGCTCAAGCGGCTGAAGTCCCGCGGTGTCCCGATCGACGGGGTGGGTTTCCAGAACCACGAGTACGAGAAGGGCGACCGTACCGACCCGGCCGTGTTCCGCGCGCACGTCCGGGCAGTGGCCAAGCTCGGTCTGCTCGTCCGGGTGTCCGAGATGGACGTCCTGGTCGGAAGCGGCAGCAGCGAGGCGAACATCCAGGCCAAGGAGTTCTCGGACAAGCTCAAGGTCTGCCGGGACGAGCCGAACTGCACCGGTTTCTCCGCCTGGGGGCACACCGACCGGTACGGCTCCACCAACGACGTCGGCCACTACCCACCGTCGCCCGGAAACGCGCTGCCCTGGGACGCGAACCTCGCGCCGAAGAAGGCGGTCAGCTCGATGCTCAGCGCCCTGAGCTGACCAGGCAATCCCTGATGCACCCCGCAGAACCAGCCCAGCAGGAGGAACAGTGAGGACTCGACTGGCCACGGTCGTCGGGACGGTGGCCGTCGCCGCGACCGGGCTCGCCGGTTGCACGTCGGCAGGCTCGTCGGCGCAGCCGCTCGGTGACCCGAACGACCACTCACCCGTGACGATCACGATGTGGAGCGGCTACACCGACCGAGAGCTGAAAGCGCTCGGCGCCACGCTCGACCGGTTCCACGCCTCGCATCCGTGGATCACGGTGAAGAACGTTGGGGCCATTGACGACGACAAGATCGTCAAGGCGATCCGGGGCGGCAATGCGGCGGAGGTCACCCTCTCGTTCACCCCCGACAAGCTGGGCAGCTACTGCGCCAGCGGGGCCTGGATCGACCTCGGCGCGTACCTCAAGCGCGACCGCGTCGACCTGGGCGTGATCCCGCGGGCGTCGCAGGCGTACACGACGTACAACGGTCACCGCTGCGCGATGCCGGCGCTCGCGGACGCGTACGGGCTCTACTACAACAAGGACCTGCTCGCCAGGGCCGGGTACACAGCGCCGCCGAAGACGGCGTCCGAGCTGGTCGACATGGCGGTCAGACTGACCAGCTACAACCCGGACGGAAGCATCCGGGTCGCCGGGTTCGTACCGCTGTGGGGCTTCTACGAGATGTCGCCGTCGACGGTGGCACCGAACTGGGGAGCGACCTGGACCGACCCCGCTGGCCGGTCGAACCTGGCGAAGGACCCGCATTGGGCCGCGATGCTGCGCTGGCAGAAGCAGTTCGTCGACCGGATCGGCTACACGAAGCTGAAACGGTTCACGGCCGGCGCCGGCTCCAGCGAGTTCTCGGCGTCGAACTTCTTCGAGACCGGCAAGATCGCGATGGCGATCGACGGCGAGTGGCGGGTCGCGTTCATCCACAGCGACAAGCCAGCGCTGCGGTTCGGTACCGCTCCGTTCCCGGTCGACGACGCGCAGCCGGGACTGTACGGCGCCGGCTACGTCGCCGGGAACCTGGTCGGGATCCCGAAGACCACCTCCGGCAAGCGGCGCGAGGCGGCCTGGCAACTGGTCAGGTGGCTGGCGACCGACACCGCTGCCCAGGCGGGCCTGGCAACCACGCTCCGCAACGTGCCGACGGTGACCGCGGCGCTGTCGGACCCGGCGCTGACCGCCGACCGGGAGTTCGCCACGTTCCTGCGGATCTACGCCCACCCGAAGACCGGGACCATCCCGATCACCGCGGCCGGCAGTGCCAACCAGGATCTCTTCGCCACGTTCACCGACAAGTACCAGTCCGGTTCCGCCCAGGACCTCGCAGCCGGGCTGAAGGCCACTGACCGCCAGATCGACGCGCAGCTGGCCCAGGCCGCCGGAAAGGGTGCGCCGTGACGGCGGCCGCCGCACGGGTCCGATCCCAGCCCGTGCGGCGGCCCGCCGACTGGAGACGGCGCGGCATCGTCCTCACGATGATGAGTCCCTGGCTGATCGGATTCCTGGTCTTCTTCGGCTACCCGCTGGTCAGCACCGTCTACCTGTCCTTCCAGCACTACGACCTGCTCTCGCCGGCCCACGCGGTGGGGCTCGGCAACTACCGGTACATGCTCCAGGATCCGAACTTCCTGCCGTCGGTTCTCAACTCGGTCTGGATGATCGTGGTCGCGGTACCGCTCACCACGGTCTTCGCGTTCTGCGTCGCGCACATGCTGAGCAAGGTCCGGCGTGGCGCCAGTGTGCTGCGTACGATCTTCTACCTGCCGACGCTGGCACCGCCGGTCGCCGCGACGCTCGGCTTCGTGTACCTGCTCAACCCGTCCACCGGGCCGGTCGACCGGATCCTGGGCTGGCTGCACCTGCCTCGGCCGCTCTGGTTCGACGACCCGGCTACCGCCAAGCCGGCACTGGTGCTGCTCGGGATGTGGGGGATCGGCGCCATCATGGTGATCTTCCTGGCCGCGATCCTCGACGTGCCGACCGACCTGTACGAGGCCGCCGACCTCGACGGCGCCAACGCCTGGCACCGGATGCGCTACGTCACGCTGCCGACGGTCAGCCCGGTGATGCTGTTCGCGGTGGTCACCGCGGTGATCGACGGGCTGCAGTACTTCACCCAGGGCTACGTCGCGGCGACCGTGGCCGGCGGCGGCGACGCGAACGGCGGTGGCAACGGCACCAGCCTCGGCTACCCGGAGGGGTCCACGTTGTTCTACCCGGTCTGGCTCTACCAGCAGGGCTTCCAGTATTTCGCGATGGGTTACGCCTCGGCGATGGCGGTGTTGCTGTTCGCGGTGGCGCTGCTCGTCACCGGCGCGCTGCTGGTCCTGTCCCGGCGTTGGGTCCACGTTCCGGGGGTGCGGTGATGGTGGTTCTGGACGCGCCCCGGCGCGGCGCGGCGCCGCCGGCGACCGCGCCGACGGCCGCTCGGGCCAACCGGGTCCGGCGCCGGCAGAACCTGCTGGCCGTCATGGCAGAGCGGAGCATCCTGATCGCGCTGGCCCTGGCGTTCCTCGCCCCGATGGTGTTCGTCGCGCTCACCGCCGTGATGAGCGACGCGCAGGCGCTCTCGCCGCGGCTCTGGCCCGACCCGGTCCGGTGGCACAACCTCCTCGACGTGTTCGCCCGTACCGACCTGCTGCGGGCAACCGGCAACACCCTGCTCTACGCCGGACTCTCCACGGTGGGCACCGTGATCTCCAGCGTTCCGGTGGCGTACGCGCTGTCCCGGATCGAGTGGCGCGGGAGGGGCGCGGCGTTCCTGCTCGTGCTGGCCACGATGATGCTGCCGACCCAGGTGACCGCCGTGCCGCTGTACGTGATGTACGCCAAGCTCGGCTGGGTCGGGCACCTGACCCCGCTGATCGTGCCGAGCTTCTTCGGCGATGCGTTCTCGATCTTCCTGCTGCGGCAGTTCTTCCTGACCATCCCGCAGGAGTACGTCGACGCGGCCAGGATCGACGGGGCCGGGGAGTTCCGGATCCTCGCCCGGGTGGTGGTACCGCTGGCCCGGCCGGCGATCGCCGCCGTCGCGCTGTTCAGCTTCCTGTACGCCTGGAACGACTTCTTCGGGCCGCTGTTGTACGCCGGGGAGAACTCCAACGCCTGGACCGTCTCGGTCGCGCTGGCCAACCTACGGCAGACCCATCACGTGCAGTGGAACCTGACCATGGCCGCGACCGTGCTGTTCATGCTGCCGGTGATCGCGTTGTTCTTCGCCGCGCAGAAGGTGTTCGTCCAAGGCGTGACGCTGACCGGGGTCAAGGGATGACGGTGCTGATGGCCCGCCGTGAGGCCGACCTCCTGCTCGCCGTGGACGGCGGCAACTCCAAGACCGACCTGGTGCTGCTGACTGTCGACGGCACGCCGCTGGCGGCGGTCCGCGGACCGGGCAGCTCCGCCGCGGACCTGGGGGTGGACGGGTCGATGGAGCTGCTCGACGTGCTCTACCGGCGGCTGCTGGACCAGGCACCCGGCCGGGTCGACGGCAACCGGCCGCGCCTGGCCATGCTCGCGCTGGCCGGCGCCGACTACCCGGACGAGGAGGCGGCGCTCGCGGCCGCCGCAGGTATCCGAGGCTGGGCGGGGCGAACCGTGGTCCGCAATGATGCGTTCGCGATGCTGCGCGCTGGCACGGACCGGGGTTGGGGTGTAGCCGTCGTCTGCGGCGCCGGGGTGAACTGCGTCGGCGTCGCGCCGGGCGGGGCCGTCGTGCGGTTTCCCGCCCTGGGCGCGATCTCCGGCGACTGGGGCGGCGGGCACGACCTGGGGCTGGCGGCGCTGGCCAGTGCGGTCCGTGGCGAGGACGGCCGGGACGAGCCGACTCTGCTCACCGACGCCGTGCCGGCGTACTTCGGGCTGCCGACCGCGGCCGCCGTGACCGAAGCGATTCACCGCCGGCAGTTGCCGGAGTCACGGCTCGTGGAGCTGCCACCGGTCGTGTACGCCACCGCGGAGGCGGGCGACCCGGTGGCCGGCGAGCTGATCGACCGGCTCGCCGACGAGCTGGTCGCGTTCGTCCGCTCGACACTGGTCCAGTTGGATCTGGTCGACGCCGATCCGGACGTGGTACTCGGCGGCGGGCTGCTGCGCGCCGGGCCTGACCGGCTCCACGTCCGGATCCGCGACGGCATCCTGGTCAAGGCGCCGCGGGCCCGGATCGTTCCGCTGACCGAGGCTCCGGTGGTGGGCGCCGCGCTGCTCGCGCTGGACGAGATCGCTGCCGGCGACGCCGCGGTCACGAAGTTCCGCGCGGCGTACGCCGCGGGCAGCGCCGCCGTCCGCGAGGTACGGGCCAGCTGAGCCGCCTCAGGCGGGTAGGTACGACGGTCGTACCTGCGGCCGGCGCTCGACCGACCAAGGTCGGGACCAGCAGCCCTACGGGAAGACGCCACACAGGAAGAACACCACTGGCTGTCGGTGGTCCTGCCGAAGCCGATTCTCGGTGCAGATACGCGGCCGCTGCCGGTCAGCCCGGTCAGTCGTCGACGCGGTGGCGACGGATGATGCGGACAAGAGTGCACGCGTGGACTGACTTGGTGAACGAGTTCGACTCGTCCCCACTGTCGGGCGCGAGGACCCGGCGAGCTCACACCGTCGAGCGCGCGAAACCTAGCGCCGTCGCTGCAGGAAACCGGCGGCCCAATGGCCCAGATCGAACAGGCCGGCCACGACCACCCAGAACCACTCCCAGCCGGTCAACCCAATACCCGGGGTGTAGAGGATCACGTACAAAAGGGTCGCGAACGGGAAGAAGACGATTCCCAGGAGCGGCAAGATCCACGTGTCGAAGGCAGCGTCGACCAGCCTCGGCCGGAGGATCCAGACGATGAATAGAGCGAGTCGCGGAAAGATGCCGGCGAAGATCGCGAACAAGCAGCCCATCGAACCTCCCTGGTCTGGGTGGTCCCGGACGGTTCTGGCGACCTGTCCTTGGTAGCCGCGCAGATGCCGGGCGCGGGAGAATCCTCACACCGCGCCATGTCCGTGCTCCTCACCCGAATCGGATGACTCGTCCTGGTCCTCCCCGCCGGCACACCCGAGGAAGTCTGCGAAGGCGACCCGCTGCCGCCTGGCCCGCCGTCGGAGCCGGCGAGCTGGGCGGCTCAATCCTTAGCGAGGCGCTCGCCGAGCGCCTCGCTAGGGACGTCGTGGGCGGATCGTTATGGCGAGCCGGTCTGAGGGGCACCGCGGCGGAGACGGGCAGCGGCGATGTCCCGGAACGCCAGCAGCCGTTCGTGCTATGGCCGGCTGTGACCAGCACCGGCTTCAGCAGCGCCGTCGCTGTGCGCGGTGGTTGTGCAGCTCCGGCTGATCAGCGTTGCGTCATCGCTCACGCCGGCACGCTACCCGCCTCGCCGGCCCAGTTGGACGGCAACCACGCCGAAGGTCAGTCGCACCAGGTCGCTCGTTGCCGTCGCGGGTTGTTTCCGCATGTTAGTGGTCCCGCTCGGTGTCAGGGTCATCGCGGCGGCTGAGTCGATGATGGGGAAGGAGGGGTGCTCGTGGGCGACGACCCGCCGGCCGTCGTGCTTGCGTAGTGGTTAGGGGTACAACTGGTAGAAGCGCCAGGTCGGCGTCTGGATGGGTAGCACGTCGACGGCGTGGAAGCCAGCCTCCTCGGCGTAGCGGCGTACGGTGGCAGTGCGCATCACGGCGCCGGTGGCGGCGGTCTGCGGGTCGCCCATGGCGCCGGGTAGACAGGAAACCACGCTCCAGCCGTAGTGGTAGCGCTCCAGGTCGGGTGCGGGTGCGGTGAAGTGGTCTGCGACGTTCTCGTCGATCATGACTACCGATCCGCCGTTGGCGAGCAAGGCCCGGACCGCCCGCAGCACGTCGACGGGGCGGGCCATATCGTGGAAGCCCTCCAGGATGGTGACCAGGTCGTAGCGGCCGGACAGCCCAGCGGTTGCGGCGTCGGCGACCGAGAACGACACCCGGTCGTTCGACCCCTTCGGCGGCCGCGTTGCGTCGGGCGTCGGCGATCGCTGCGGCGTCGAGGTCGAATCCGTCCACGGTGACCAGTGGGTAGGCGTGCGCGATGGCGATGCTCGACCAGCCCATGCCGCATGCCAGGTCGGCCACGCGCGCCGGTGGCTGGGCACGGAGCCGGCGGTCGATGTCGGGGATCGCTGGCAGCCATTCGGTGCCGAGCTGGGTGAGGTAGATCGTGCGGTTATCGGCGGCCCTGCCTTCGGGCCCCCAAGGCAGCGGCGGGGGTGCGGTGCCGGTTCGGAACGCGTCGACCAGGTCGGGTAGCGGCCGAGCCGCGCGGACGATGTCGATCGCCCGGTACGCGGCGAACAGGACGTCGTCGTGGTCGGCGAGCACCGGGGCGTGGGCTGCCGGTAGCCGGTATCGGCGCTGGAGCGGACCGGCGGCGACGTCGTCAACCTCGAGCAGCCCGCTTGCTGCGTGGTGCTCCAGCCACTCGCGGACGTACCGTTCGGCGGTGCCGGTGCGGGCGGCGAGCTCGGCCGAGGTCGCGGGACCTCCCTGGTGCAGCGCCTGGTAGAGACCCAGCCGCTCGCCGAGGTAGATGGTGTAAAGCTCGAGAGCACCGAGCGCGTCGCGGAAGAGCCGGTCGGCCAAGGCCTCGGTCGGGTCATCCATGGATCGGTGATCCTAGGCGCTGGTGCCGTCGCTGTCGAGGTCGGCCGCTGCCAGCCGTCCTGGAAAGCACGGGATGAGGGACGAAGCCAAGCTCCTGATCAGGTCACCACGCCATCAGTGCCACGCCGAGAGAAGGGTGATCTCGGCGGGTCGGGTCGACAGGTCAACTTGAGGGCACGAAGCCGGTGAGAACTCGGGTCAGATCCGACCACCGAGATCACAGCTACAGAGTCCCCATAGAGAACTTCCTGTAGTCGTTGGAAGTCGGCTGTCCTGTACGCCTCGAAGCGGCGGCGTCCAGGTCAAGGTGGCGGATGATCTGGCGGCGTCCAGCCTTAGTTTGGCGGATGGCCTTGCAGAGTCGCGTTTACGAATGCTGTCACATCGTGAGGCGCTGGCTCGTCTGTCAGGCAGTACGAGCAGCTTCGTTCTCGCGGAGATGGAGAGGTCATGTTCGCCACCTACGTCACGGTCACCCTCCTCGCCTCGGCCGTCAACGGCGTCGCCGCCGTCGCGAATTTGATCGGTCACGAGTACCCCAAGACGCAGGCGGACAAGCTGCGCGTGCCACGGTGGTGGACACTGCCGTTGGGGACGCTGCTGGCAGCGGGCGCAGTGGGTCTGCTGGTCGGGTTCGCCCTGCCCGCGGTGGGCACACTTGCGGCTGCCGGCCTCGTGCTTTACTTCCTCGGCGCGTTCGGTGCACACCTGCGGGCGCGCGACTACCACGTCGGTCCCTGGGCCGTATTCTTCTCCCTGGCGGTGGCAGCCCTAGCCGTGAACCTGGCCTACCACGGCCCCACGTAACCCCGTCGAACCGGCCACGGCCGGTTCCCAGCAGCGCACGTCCGCGGGTACACCGCCCAGTGAAGCACGCACTCGACTACCTGCATCACGAGTGGCAGTACAAGCCGGTGGGGTTCGTAAGCTACGGCATGAGCATCAGCCGGCCTGCGCGCCGGCCGCCACGATGGGGACGCGGTCCAGCACGATGCCGAAGTGACGCTGGTACGCGGTCAGCACTTCGGCGTCGCTGCCGAGGATCCGCTCGTGCCGCTTCCCTCCGGCCGTCTCGATGAGGGTCCGTCCGGTCAGGGTGACCCGGCCGGTCACGGTTGGGATCGAGCACGCCAGAGACTGCGTGAAGTGGGAGCGGGGGGAGGTCTGGTGCCACCAGCAGGTCGGTTCGAAGTCGGCCAGCACGCGCGGCCGCGGCTCGATGCGGTACTGGGGCGTGCCGTCTGCGGTGACGTCGAGGTCACCGTCGTCGGCTTCGGTGATGCGGAAGGTACCGCCCGGGTCGGCCTGGTCGTCCCGCCCGTCCAGCCGCAGCGGATGGTGGGTGAACCGGCCGAAGCCGACGTCGACCAGCCAGGACCCGGCCAGGTCCACCCGCAACGCCAGGTGGTCGAACGGCGGACCCACCCCGTCGGGTTCGAACGCCCGGGCGGCCAGCAGCGTCACCCGGTACCCGAGTGCGGTCAGCAGTGCGCCGAACGCGCCGTTGAGCTCGTAGCAGAAGCCGCCCCGGCGGCGGTCCACGATCTTGTCCACGAGCGCCTTCTCGTCGAGCACCACGGGTTCGCCCAGGTGGATGCTCAGGTTCTCGAAGGGCACCGCGTGCAGGTGCCGCAGTTGCAGCTCGCGCAGCGCCACCGCGTCGAGCCGGTCGGGGCGCGCCGCGCCGATCCGGGCCAGGTACGCGTCCACATCTCGGTCGTCCACGAGTGCCTATTCACCCACGTCCGGGCCGGTGGCGCCATCGGTCGCTGGTCGTAGGCCCGGCGGCCGAGCTCCGCGGCCGTCCCGGGATTCCGCACGCAAGCACGGCCTGACCGGCGCCTCGATGAGCTTCTGTATCAGGGCGACCGGGCCGCGAGCGGTAGCGCCGCCGCGTGCGTGTGATCGAGGCCCGGGGGCTTGCCGGCGAGATTGCGGGCGGGCACGGCCACGTACTCCGCATAGGCGCCGTTGAACATTGCCCGTACACCTCGTCGCCGGGGTCCGAACCGGGTCACGTCGCCGTGCAGAGATTCGCGCGCAGCACCGGTCCGCGCATCAGGACGATGACGTATCGCGCCGCGCGAGGACTTCTACCCCAGGTCGTGAATGCCGTACTGGGTGGGAAGGATCCGTCCCCGTCCGCGTCACGAGAAAACCCAAGTCGCCATCACGTGCACAAGGGCGGTCAGCAGTGCGCCAACGCGCGCGGCCGGGCTCGGTCAGGATCCGGGTACGGCGAGCAGGACCACGCCGGCGGCGACCGCAACGCTCGCGAGGATCCGCACCCGGCCGAGCTGCTCGTCGAAGAACACGACTCCGATCGCGGCGGCGACCACCACGCTGCTCTCCCGCAGCGCGGCCACCGCCGCGAGCGCGCCACGGGTCTGCGCCCACAGCACTAACCCGTAGGCCAGCACGGACATGATCCCGACGGCGAACGCGATCGACCAGGCTAACCCTGCGGAACCGATCCGGGCAGGCTCCGCCCGGCGCAGCCGCTTCGCGCCGGCGACAACCGCGATCGTGGCCAGGCCCTGCAGGCCGACGAGCCACAGCGTGTAGCCGGCCGGGCTGCCGCTGCGCCGCACGCCCACCCCGTCGATCAACGTGTACCCAGCGATGACTAGGCCCGTGGCCACGGCCGCCAGCACCGCGGGTCGGTTCTCGCGGACCTTCCGCCACGGGGTCAGACCGAGCACCGCGATGGAGCCCGCGATCAGGATGACGCCGGCGAGCGGTACTGGCGGCAGCGGCTCGCCCAGCGCGAGCGTGGCGACGGCGGCCACGACCAGCGGGCCGAGGCCGCGCGCAAGCGGGTACGTCTGGTTGAAGTCACCGAGCCGGTAGGCGGCCAGCAGGCCAGGTTGTACGCCACGTGGACGGCGACCGAGGCGCCGAGCCAGGGCCAGGACGCGTGCGCCGGCGGCGTCACCCACCACAGAGCGACCGCGGCCAAGACCACGCCCACCACGCCCACCCGGGCGAACAGGCCGAGCCGATCCGTGACCCCTTTGGCCACCGCGTTCCAGCTGGCGTGCAGCACCGCGGCGGCGAGCACGGCCGCGACCACGAGGGCGCCCGACGAGGACAATGGCTCCTCCCGACTCCGGACCTCGGCGCGCCGCAGACGGCAACCCGGCCCGATCCAGCTCTACTCCGCGGCTCCGACGAAAGTCGACCGGAGGAGGCCGGCGAACTGGTCGGCGAAGCGTCCGTGTGACCAGCGGCGATCGGTCAGGAGCCGGTCCAGCAGGTCGAGCGGAGGACAGCCACATCGGGCCCAGCACCCAGCCACCCCGGGGCCTGTAGCCCACGTGCCGTGCCCAGGACTGCGGCCAAGGCGAGGACGCAAAGGTCCATTAGCAACGTGACTGTGTTCGCGACCCGGTACGTGATGGTCTCCATCACATGCGGGTCGATCAGGCCCCAGGTTCCGCCGGCCAGCCAGCGGGCGGAACACCGCCCCGACGCTACGCATCGTGGACGCGGACCGGTCGGCGACGGCCGGGCGGTGCGGCTGCTCATTGTCGCGGTGCGGAAGCAATCCGAAGTGCCGGCTCCGGCGCGAGTTCGAAGTGGACGGTCCGGCCGGTCTTCGCCCGCGCGAGCCGGTGCGTCAACGGCACCACCACGCCGTGCAGCAGCGGGTACTTACGGGCCAGGGCGCGGGCCGCCTGACGGTACTCCGCGCCGGCCAGCCGCCGTGCCGTTGCTGCCACGGCCGGCCCTGTCGGGGTGCCGCGCGTTGTGGCGGGAGCGACCATGACCGCGGCGTTGTTGCGGATGCGCCTGGTCTTCCAGGCGCGTTCGAAGCTCCGCACGTAGGCCCGCCTGCCGTCCACGGCGATACTCACCGCCGTGCTGACCGGTGTGCCGTCACGGCGGTAGGTGGTCAGCGCGACCGTCTTCTGCCTGTTGAACGGGGCCAGGTCCGTCGCCGGCTCGGCGGCCACCGCCCCGACCACCCAGTGCAACTGCCGCCACCGGACTATCAGCGCCACCGCCGCCATCACCGTCAACATGCCGATCGCCACGGTTTGCCCGGCCGAACCGCCGACGTCCGCGTCGACCGCATGCGACACCGTGTGCGCGATCCCACCAACCGCATAACCGGCGACCGCCACCATGAGCGCATCCGCCCAGATCGTCGCCAGCAACAGCGTTACCCCGATACCGAGCTGGAACGCGCCGACGTCATGGACGAAGTGCCGGTGCGGTGGGAAGTTCACGAACTCGCTGAAGCTCTGCGGCGACACCAACGCCCACACCCCGAGCACCGCCGTTATCAGGCCGAGGAGGGCGCTAATCGCCCGAACCACGTGTCTCATACCCTCAGGACGAGACACCTCACCAGGATGTGACACCACTGGCGACATCCGTGGTCGCGCCGACCGGCGATCACCCACCGGAGCGCCGTGCTACGACTCGAGTCGACCTTCTCCAGTCCGCGGCTCCGGACCAAGGTGGCCAGTGCCGGCAGCTGGGCCGCCGCGCTGGCATGCTCTTCAAGCTCATCGAGTCCGCCCAGGTCACTGGCGGACCGTGAACCCACCGCCTGAGCCTCGACCAGGTGCGCGCGTTCTGTGCGCTGCGGCGGAGGCCGAGGTCGGCGCGCCAACGCGGGGCCGGGCGCAGCCTTGCGCGCCGGCGTCTGTTATTGACGTGCCTGTAGCCAGTCGAGGACCTGTTGGGCGTGGCGGTCGGGTGGGAAGATCGGGTAGAAGACCTGCTCGATCTTGCCGTCGCGGATGACGAGCGTTATCCGCTTGTAGAGGCGAAGACCAGCGGCAGTGAAGGTGGGCAGTCGGAGCCGGCGTGCGAGCAGTAGTTCGGTGTCGGAGACCAGCGGGAACGGCAGTCGCAGCCGGGCGACTGCCTCGGCCTGGTAGGCGGTGCCCTGGCTGGAGAGACCGGCCACTTCGGCGCCGGCGGCCGTCAAGTCCGCGTGGTGGTCGCGGAAGCCGCAGGATTCTGGCGTGCAGCCGCGGGCGCCGGGGATCAGGTCCCATCCGTCTGGTGACGGCACGCCGGGCCGACCGGTCATCGGATAGACGTACAACACTGCTCGGGGTCGACCGAGGGTGGCGAGGTCGACCGTGCGTCGGTCGGTGGTCGGTAGCGTCGTTGACGGCAGGACGGTGCCGGGGAGATGGTCGGCGGCGCCGTCGTCCTGAGGCGCCGGTAGATCGGCGGGGAGCTGCTCCCGGTTCATTGGGTCCCTCCGGTCGCATTGGTCCCGAAGTCGTTCGTGGCCCAGATTAAGGGGCCGACTCCGGCGGCAACGGCGAGCCGCCGGTCGACGTCGATGTCGATGTCGCCGACCATCACCGACATCGCCAGATCGAATTGCCGGTGCCGGCCTCAAGTTGGTTGCAGAAGTCGTTGAACCGTTCGGCGGTGAGCGTTCCTCCCGGTGCGCCGACCTGGTTGGTCACCACGAAGATGGGCGTTCCGGCCAGGGTGGCCAGGCGGTCGCGGACGTCGGGCAGGATCGTGACGCGGCCGTATTCGTCGTAGGCGATCTCGTCGTAGTCGTCGAGTGCGAGCAGGGTGCAGCTGAGGTCGAAGAAATGCGCCGAATGTCCCATCGCGTCGTCGCCCAGCCAGTCGACCGGTCGGCAAGAGAAGTACACGACCCTGAGCCCGTTCACGGGAGGTTGACCAGGTCAACCACCGCCAGTACGAGCGAACGCACCCGCTCCGCACACGGCCCTGGTCTGGTCCCCGGGCGCCGCCGAGCGGCGCCTGCACGAGAGGTCGACGCTGGCAAGCAGGTCCGTTCGTTCGTCGGCCGCATGGCCTCATCGTCCATGTGTGGCGTCGTTGTCAGCGACCAGTGGCAGGGGCCTGCCCGTCCGGGATGCGCAGCCCGGCGAGCTGGTGACCGGTCGCGACCAGGCGACCGGTGGAGTCCCAGACGTCACACTCCTCGTCGACCCGTCCGCCGGCGATGTGGCGCACCCGCTGCCGCACGGCGAGCAGGCCGGGCGCCGGAACGGCCCGGACGTGGCAGGTCAGCTCGAGCGTCGGCACCCAGCCGCTGGTCCCGAGGTCAAAGGTGGCCGGGGGAGCGCGAGTGTTCCGCTCGCTATCAGGTCCACGGGGTGACATGAGCGGCCTGCAGAAGCAGCCTAGCGGTCAGAGCTTGACCAGGCGGGCGCTCTCGGCCCATAACCGCTCCGCCGCCGCGTCGTCCTTGGCCAGCGGTGCCGGCTCTTTCGCCTTGTCGTCCTCGAAATACTGCCCCGTCACGTCCGCGACCTCGGGACTCGTCGCCAGGTGGACGATGCGCTTCGCGCCCTCCGCCGGGGAGATCATCACCAGCCGCTTGGCGACGGCCAGGATCGGCCGGGCGAACCACGGCGCACCGCTCCAGATACCGGTCGCCACCGTACCCGGGTGCAACGCGTTCACCGTGACCCCGGTGCCCTCGAGTTGGGCGGCCAGGCTGCGGGTGTACATCACGTTGGCCAGCTTCGACCGCGAGTACGCGCGCATGATCTGGTACCCGTGCTCAAAGCCGAGGTCGTCGAAGTCGAGGGTGCCGTTGTAGTGCCCGACCGAGGAGACGTTGACGATCCGGGTCGGCGCGCTGCGCAAGATCAGCTCGCGAAGCAGCCCGGTCAGCAGGAACGCGCCCAGGTGGTTGACCGCGAACGTTGCCTCGATGCCGTCTTCGGTGACGGTGCGGTGCGCGTAGACGGCGCCGGCGTTGTTCACCAGTACGTCGAGCCGGTCGTACGCCGCGAGGTAGTCGGCGGCCAGGCCCCGTACCGCTGCCTGCGAGGCGAAGTCACAGCACAACGCCTCGACCGTCTCGCTGCCCGACCGCTTCCGTACGTCGGCCAACGCGGCGTTGATCTTCGCCGGGTTCCGCCCGACCATCACCACCCGGGCACCAGCCCGGGCCAGCTCGACCGACGCCTCCAGCCCGATCCCGCCGGTCGCGCCGGTCACCAGCATCGTCTGCACGGCACCGAGGCTACCGTCCGGGTCCGCGGAGGCTCTGTTGCACTGCTCGATCCGATGCGCGGACGTAAATCTTCGCCGGCCGTTCGGGAATGGCACGTCTGCTCGGAGACGGTGGTGGCGATCGGTTTCGCGCAGGTCGATGGTGGCCTCGACGGGAAGCCCGCTGCGCGCGGCGAGCGTGCTCAGCGCGGTGGCGAGGCCGTCGTCCAGCGCCGGCGGGTGGATGCGCCGCACGATGTCCCGCAGCTCGGCTCTTCTCGGGCGCACTCAGATCCACGTTGGACAGTCGATCCGCGATGCGCGCCCCTAGGGCTTCCGCACGGACTTGCGCCCGACTGCCCACCGTGCCCGACCGGGACCTTGTTCAACAGCGTCCCGCGAGGTGTCTCTGCCGCCTCAGTACCTCGACGAATCCATCGCCCGGTTCGGAGCCGTGATCAGTCGCTGCACCACATAGGAGGCGGCCGGGGCTTGGGGGCGGGAGCAACCCCTGGAACTACGGCGGCCGTTCGGTTGGGCGCTGACAGACGCTGTGCCTCTAGGAGCCCGTCGGGGTCCTATCTCATCGACGCTGCTGGGACAGGACATCGGGGCGATCGGGTCGACGCCCGCTGACCTCGCCGGCGCGGCGTCGCGGGATGCGGGGTTCTCGCCGGCCCGGGAAAGCGGCTCGACAGCTCTGCCCGATTCTGTCCCGGTCGACGGGCGAGGCAGTCAGACGATTCGGGCATTCGGCCGTTGGCTGGTCTTGGTTCGACGGTCATCGGCGCGTCCGGACAGATTTCTTGGTTTGGGCTGTCGATCTGGCCGATGGTCGTTCGTAGTGGGGCAGGGTGGGAGGTGCCCGCCTGGACGAGGAGCGTTTCGATGACCCAGTACATGTTGTCCGTGCACACCGGCGCCGACGGCCCAGCGGAGCCGGCCGAGCCGATGAGGCCGGAGCAGGGCCAGCAGCATGGTGGCACTGGAGGAGGAGATGAAGGCGACCGGGGCCTGGCTGTTCTCCGGTCGTCTGACCGAGCCCGACATGGCCACGGTAGTGCGGGCATCGGCGGGTGATGCGCTGACGACGGACGGCCCGTTCGTGGAGTCGAAGGAGCACCTGGCCGGCTTCTACATCGTCGAGGCTGACGATCTCGATGCCGCCCTGGGCTGGGCGAGCGAGGACCGTCCGCCATCATCGGCATGCCGATCGAGGTCCGGCCGTTCTGGGACACCAGTCCTGACCGGACGAGGAACCGGTCCGTGGACAAGGGAACCGTGACCGGGCCGGCGGCTCGGCAGTCGTCGGGCGACGCCACGATCGGCCGGGTCTTCCGCGAGGAGTCCGGCCGGTCGGTGGCCACCCTCATCCGGGTCTTCGGGCAGATCGACATCGCCGAGGACGCGGTCCAGGATGCGTTCGCGTGGCGCTGCACCTCTGGCCGCAGGACGGCCTGCCACCGAACCCGGGTGGCTGGATCACCACGACGGCGCGGCGATGCGCGATCGACCGGCTGCGCCGAGACGTCCGAGGCCGCGAGCTGCTCCGGGACCTCGCGGCGCTCGACGAGCCGCACGGACACCGGGAACGGAGGAGGTGGTACCGGTGCCTGACGACCGACTCCGGCTGATCTTCACGTGCTGCCACCCGGCCCTGGCCGCCGAGGCTCAGGTCGCGCTGACCCTGCGGCTGCTCGGTGGGCTGAGCACCGACGAGGTGGCCCGCGCCTTCCTGGTCGCCGAGCCGACCATGGCGCAGCGGCTGGTCCGGGCCAAGCGCAAGATCAAGCTCGCCCGGATCCCGTACCGCGTGCCGCGGGATGAGGAGCTGCCGGATCGTGCTGCGGGCTGTTCTCGCCGTGGTCTACCTGATCTACAACGCGGGCGCCGACCCCGCAGCGGCATCCGCCGGCGACGGGCTTCGCGCCGAAGCGATCCGGCTGGCGCGCATCCTCACCTCGCTGATGCCGGACGAGCCCGAGGCGACGGGGCTGCTCGCGCTGCTGCTGCTCACAGAGTCCCGGTTCCGTTCCCGGGTCGCCGCGGACGGCGCGCTGGTGCTGCTCCGCGACCAGGACCGCTCCCGATGGGACCGCGCCCTGATCGCCGAAGGCCACCGACTCGTGCGCGCCTGCCTGCGGCGCGACCGACCTGGTGCCGTATCAGCTGCAGGCAGCGATCAACGCCGTCCACACCGACGCGGACTCGGTGCACTCGACCGACTGGCGGCAGATCCTCACCCTCTACGACCAGCTCCTGGCCCTCGCGCCGACACCGGTGGTCGCACTGAACCGGGCCATCGCCGTGGGTGAAGTCCACGGACCCGAGGCCGCCCTGGACCTCGTCGACCAGCTGAACCTGCCCGACTACCACGCCTACCACGCCACCCGCGCCGACCTGCTGCGCCGCCTCGGCCGCCCCGAGCAGGCCGTCGCCGCATACGACGCCGCGTTCGCCCTCGCGCCGAGTCCAGCGGAACGGGACTTCCTCGCAGCGCAGGCAAGCGCCCTTCGGCAGCGCTGATGACGGCCCGACCCGGTGGCGGATCGGGCCTTCGCGGCGCGCCTGCGCAGTAACCCGCCGGCTGGACAGCGAACCGCAGAGACCAGGTGGACCGTGCCGGCTGCCGCCTAAAGCTTACGGAGCAACCATGACCACGTTGACGAACCAGGTCACGATCGCCGCGCCGCATCGGGCCGTGTGGCAGGCGCTGACCCACCTGGATTTGCTCGATCAGTACGACCCGGGAGGGCGCTGTTGCGTTCTGGGATCGCGGTCAGGGCCAGTCCCGGGAGCGGTCGCTGGTCAGATCGGCCTGGGCAAGCTCGTCGAACGCAGCCGAGACCCGCTAGCCTCGGTGGAAGCGTCGGTGGCGAGTTCGTAGTGTCCGCGGCGGAGGTTCTGGACGAAGGCGTGCCCGGCGATCACGGTCCGGGCGCCGGCGTCGGTCTTCAGCCCGCGCATCGGCCGGAGCCGTCTCTTCAGCTGGCCGTGGTCGGCTTCGATCCGGTTGTTGGCGTACCGCTCGGTCCGGTGCCACGCCTCGGGCAGCCGGTGTTCGAGCACGCGAGGTAGGCCGCGGCTCGGTCGGTGACCACCTCGCCCGGTGTCGATCACGGCGGTGGCCAGGGCCCGGTCGAAGAACCGGCGAGCAGCCGCGGCGTCCCGCCGGGACGAGACGTACACGTCGATGACCTGCCCGTACTCGTCCACCGCGCGGTAGACGTACCGCCACCGGCCGGCGACCTTGACGTAGGTCTCGTCCACGTGCCACCGCGACCCGGTCGCGTGACGGCGACCAGCGCGCGGCGTCGGCCAGCAGCGGGGTGAACCGTTGAACCCACCGGAATACGGTGACGTGGTCGACCTGCACGCCGCGTTCGGCCAGCAGTTCCTCGACGTCCCGGTAGGACAGCCCGAACCGTAGGTACCAGCGGACCGCCAACACGATCACCTCCGGCGGGAACCGGAACCCGGCGAACGCCGAACGCGGGAAGGCCGGAGGAGCACGGCGAGCGCGGCGCATGTGACGAGCATGCCGGGTGGTGTCTTTGCCAGATGCAACAGTCCCCCCGCTGATCGGGCCGTCGCTGACATATCGTCAACAGGCGGTGTCGGGTGGTGTCGGGTGGTGTCGGGTGGTGTCGCGGGTTGTCAGAACTCTCGGGCTCTGCTCGAGCTCGCACAAGTCCATTGTGGACCGTGAGAGTTGCCTCGGGCGGCCCGATTCGCCGCCGTGGAGGTCTGCTGCTGCCCGTCAGTAGTCGAGTCCCGACTTCGGAGTGCGAGGCGCTGCTGCGGAAGGTGACGAACGGGTCAGGTCTCGAGGTTTACGTCCTGCTGCCTGCTGCCCTCCGGAGAACGGCCGGCGTGATCCAGGGCATGCTGCCGCTCATGCCCGACGCCGGTGGCGATGCAGCTGGTCCATCAGACGACGTCGCGACGGCGATGGCGGCGGGAGAGCGGGGCCGCATTTCTTGCGGTTCACGCCCGCTGGTGAGCCTGGCTGTCTTCCCCACTGGCGTCTTCGGACATGGCGTGGCCGGGCCTCGTCGGCCCGGCCTTTTGACCCTTCGTCATCTCCCAGGTTTAGCTGGTGGTTTGCTGCTGTGCCATCTCGGGGATGATCCCGAGCTGTTGAAGAGCGCCGAGCAAGTCGTAGGTGGTCCACTCCTCGACGATCCGTTCGCCTTCCCATCTGTCGATGGTCATGCCGGTCATCACGTAGGTCTTACCGGTGGCCGGTAGGCCGCGGAACTCCCCGCGGGACGTGCCGCCCATCGTCCAGCGGGCGGCGGTCATCTCGCCGTCCGCGAGGATGTCGTGGACGTCCAGGTGCAGGTCGGGGTTGGCTGCTCGCAGTAGCCGCGCCTGCTCCTTCATCCCGGCGACTCCCTCGACCGGGAAGCTCGGGTCGTGGAACGAACAGTGCGGCGCGAAGACCTCGTCGCAGATGTCGAGATTGCCCTTGTTCCACAGCTCGTCGGTCAGCCGGCGAACCAGGCCCTTGCGCTCATCTAGTGTCATTGTCGTTCGTGTCTCCTCTGTTCTGGGTTGGCGTTTGCTGTGTATTTGGCACCCTTAGCCGGGATGGCTACGGTGGCGGGCCGCTGAGCTGGGGCTCACTAATTGACCTCGCGGCGGTCATCGCGAGCGGCACGTGCGGTCTTGTCGTGCGAGCGGAACCGGTGGTTGGGCCGCGTATTGCCCGGTCACCAGGCCTAGCGCGGCGTCCTCGCCTGCGTGGCCTATGGAAGGCTCCTATTTGTACACCGTACAAACTCCTGTACGGGGTACAGTCTGTACCCTGTCCAGACATACGTCAAGGGGTGTGAGGTACGCACGTGACCCAGATGCCGCAACGACGCCGCCCGGGGCCGAAGGGAACGCTGAGCGATCAGACGATCCTCGACGCCGCGCAGAACCTGCTCAGCAGCAGCGGGGCCGGCGGCGGTGACGGTCCGTGGCATCGCCGCGCAGGTGGGAGTAGCACCCAACGCGGTGTACACATACTTCCCAGACAAGGCAGCGGTGCAGCGGGCACTCGTCGAACGGCTCGTCGGCGAGGTCGACCTCGACGGGCTCATCGACCGGACCCGCCCCTGGCGGCACCGCGTGCAGTCATTGGCCGTCGAGTTCAGAACCCGCCTGCTGTCCCACCCCGGCGCGGTGAACCTGCTGCTCAGCGGACCCATGGACGGCCCCAACGCCCTGGCCCTCCGCGAACGGCTCCTCGAGGTCTTCGCCGACGCCGGCCTCAAACCCGATGACACCGCCCGGGCCTCCTACCTGCTAACCACCTACATCCTGGGATCCATAGCCCTCGAAGCCGCCGAACTCGAGCACTCCGGACCACCGCCCCCGGAAGACGAACGCGTAGCCACAAGGCACGTCGGTTTCACGGCCGTACCCTCCGACCACTACCCCCGCACCGCGGCAACGGCAACAACCATGGCCCGATATATCACCACCGAGCAGTTCATCTGGGGCCTCACCCGGCTACTCGACGGCCTCGCCCCCCCGGACAGCGCCTCCCACCCCGACGGCTACGCGACCGATGAGCCTGCCGCCGACCAGCGGCACGGACCGTGAGAGACGCCAAGCCGCGCCGCCAACGAGAGAGGCATACCGATGAGCGGAACTGAGAACAGGCCCCCGGGGATCCTTGAAGAACGGCTACGCCTTGGCACCGGCTTTGGCGGCGCCGACGGGGCGCGCGTGCTCAGGGCTCTGGCCGGTCTCGCGCCGCACCTGGCCGGATGGAACCCCGAGCAGGTCGAGCTGGAGGTGTCGGTGAAGGAGCGGGAGGGCCGCGACCAGCGGGTCACCCTCGAGGCCCGGCTGGCCGGGTGGCCGCGCATCGTGGCCACCTCCCATGAGGACGACCTCGACCGCGCGCTCACGGAGGTGCGGGACGATCTGATCCGCCAGATCGAAGACGCGAAGGCGCGGCGCGATCCGCACAAGCACCGGACGCCAGGCAAGCAGGGCCGACCGCCGTCAGCACCTTGATCCGGGTGCCGCCGGCGGAGTTGGGGCCGGTCTGCGCCGTTGCGGATCTCGTCAGGTGCACGAGGACGGTCGGGGAGTCGTGCTGTCCTACACCGCGGCAATGGCTGACTACATTCGCGGCCGGCGCCGGGCGCAGCTGCCAATTGGTGACGCGTCCGCTGGGGCGAAGTGCTGGCGGCCATGGCCGTCATCGGGGGCGACCCGCACGCCGCACACCTCAACCTCGAGCCGAGGTTGGCTCTGGTTTTCGCCCCCCTACGCTCAGGCGTCAGGGCTGGGAGGCGGAGCCGGCTGCGCGGGATACTCGCCGTATGGTTGACGACAACGCTCGGGAGCTGGCCATCTACCACGCGCTCAAGGCGGTCGACGAAGTGGCTGCGGCCCTCCAGACCCACCTCCTCGAAGAGCACAAAGCTGATCTGGAGCGCGCCGCTGCGCAGAGCACATTCACCAACTCTCTCAAGCTTCTTCGGCAGGCTCGCGAGCGTCTTGGCGAAGGACTTCGCGCTGTCGAGGCCGACAACATCGCCGCGTCTGACGACATCTCTCTGCGCAATGAGCAACCCACGATGTCTCCGCGCAGCGAGCCACACACCCGCGCCACCGACGTGTGACGTCCGCGCGGGCCCGATCACGCATCTCCTGTGCCCGAGGCCTCCTTTCACGCTTCGCTGCTGGCCCGGCCGCTGAAATGCCGGCGCACGGCGTTAGGACTGCGCGCGAACCGACGCACGATCACCAAGGCCGGGGCAGTCCCGATGGGCGGACTGCGGGGCTATGTTTGACGATGTAGCTGGGTTTGAGTGGGTCACTGGGATGTCTTCGGACACTCAGGACACTCGATACGCGGCTCGGCGGCCTCTCTGTCCATGACGTGTGATGGGGAGGCATGAATGGGGACCGCCCGGGAAACTACCCGTCCCGGGAGAGGGGACCGCGTCGCGCGAGGCGATACGTGATCCCCGGGCAGACACCCGCAGGAGGAGGCGGCAGCGATGTCAGTGATCAGGTTCGAACCCTTCCGTGACCCTTTTCGGGAGCTCGACCGACTCATCTCCATGGCCGCAAGCGGGACGCGTGCCCCGCTCGGTATGCCCATGGACGTTTACCGCGGCGAGGGCGGCAGCTACCACGTCGAGGCCGACCTGCCCGGCGCCGACCCTGACAGCGTCGAGGTGACCGTCGAGCACGGCGTCTTGACGATCCACGCCGAGCGCACCCCTCACTACGGCGAAAGCGAGCAGGTCGTCGTCGCCGAGCGACCCCAAGGATCGTTCACCCGGCAGCTCTCCCTCGGCGAGGGCGTGGACTCGGAGAACCTGACGGCCGACTACGCCGACGGTGTCCTGCACGTGACCCTCCCCGCATCACCGCAGACCCAGCCTCGCCGGGTCGAGATCACTCGTGCGGCCGGCGGCAGCCGCGCCATCTCGGGGAGCATCGTCGAGCAGGGTGACGCGCCCACCGGCAGCACCGGCTGAAGGTGGCCGGGCGCGCGCTTCGCAGGTCAGTCCGGCGGCGTGAGGAGGTAACTTACGATCAGCGTCTCGCAGCCACTGCTTAGCAAGAACCTCACTCGCGACCGTCCCATGCTCGTACGCCGAACCTTCGCTCTTCCGGGCTGCCGCCGCGACCGCGGCTCAGCTCGAGCAAGCTGACGTGGTGTCGCGCCGGGCTAGTGTGACGCCATGCGACTGGACCCATGCCCGCGGTGCGGGAGCGTGACGACGCATCGGGCGGTCCGCGCCCGGTGAAGGTGGCCCTGCTGGGGCCGGTGGCCTGGCGTACGCCGCCGCGCCATTACGGGCCTTGGGAACAGGTCACCAGCCTGCTCGCCGAGGGCCTGGCCGCCCGCGGTGTCGACGTGACGCTGTTCGCCACCCTGGACTCGGTCACCTCGGCGTCGCTCGACGGGGTGTGCCCGCGCGGATACGCCGATGATCCGAGCGTCGACGGGCGGGTGTGGGAGGCGATGCACGTCGCCCACGCGCTGAGCCGCTCCGGCGAGTTCGACCTGGTGCACAACCACCTGGACTGGCTGCCGCTGGCCTTCGCCGAGCATTGCCGCGCTCCGCTGCTCACCACTGTCCACGGCTTCTCCGGCGCCGGAATCCTGCCCGCGTACGCCCGGGCCCGGTCCGCCTACGTCTCCATCTCCGACGCCGACCGCTCCGCCGACCTGGACTACGTCGCCACGGTCTACCACGGCATCGACCTGGACGATGCTGCCCTTCGACGCCGACGGCGGGACCGGAGCTGGTCGCCTTCGGCCGGATCCACCCGGACAAGGGCACCCATACGGCGATCGAGATCGCGCGGCTGGCCGGCCGTCCGCTGACCATCTGCGGCATCGTCCAGGACGAGCGGTACTTCGCCGAAGAAGGTGGCTCCGCACATCGACGGCGACCGGGTCACCTTCCTCGGTTCGGTCGGACCGCAGCGCCGCGGCGAGATCCTCGGCGCCAGCGCGGCCCTGCTGCACCCGATCGCCTTCGACGAGCCGTTCGGCCTGTCCGTGGTCGAGTCGATGGCGTGCGGCACGCCGGTGGTCGCGTACCGGCGCGGGTCGATGCCCGAGGTCGTCGACGAGGGCGTGACCGGATTCCTGGTGCACACCGTCGACCAGGCCGTGGCGGCCGTCGACCGCATCGCGACGATCGACCGGGCCGGCTGCCGGGCCCGCGCCCAGGAACGCTTCGGCGCCGACCGCATGGTGAGCGACTACCTGCGCGTCTACCGTGACCTTGCTCGCAGACATCAGTAGTTGAATGCATTTGCTGATACGGTCCGAGGAGCCGAAGACCCTGCTGGGTCCGGCGCAGGTCCGCGGCAGGCCAGACCCCGCCCCGTAGACCCGTTCCGCTCGCCACACACGCTGGCCGGTGGGCGCCTTCATCGCGTGAGGCTCGCGTCCGCCCCGCGGAGGCAGCCGATGATCGGAAGGCCCGCGTATGGCCACCACCTACGGCTTCCTCAGCACCCATCCGCCCACCCAGTGCGGGCTGGCCACCTTCAACTCCGCCCTCGCCGCCCACCTCACCGCGGACGGCGCGGCACGGCGGCGTCGTGCGCGTCACCAGCGGCACCGACGACAGCCAGCCCGTGCCCGGGCGTCGTGCACACCTGGCCGGCCCACGGCATCGCCGGCTGGCGGGACGCGGCGGCAGCGCTCAACGGCTTCGACGTCGCCGTCGTCCAGCACGAGTACGGCATCTACCCCGGCGACGACGGCGAGGACGTCCTGCCGCTGCTGCGCCGGCTCACCGTGCCCAGCATCGTGGTCCTGCACACCGTGCTCAGCCAGCCCCACGGCCCGGCAGAAGGCGCTGCTCGAGCAGATCGTCGCCGCCGCCGGCGCGGTCGTCACCATGACCGGCACCGCCCGCGACCGGCTGCTCGCCGGCTACGCCGTCGACGCCGCCAAGGTCACGGTCATCCCGCACGGCGCGGCCGACCACACCGGCGCGCCCCGTCGGTCGGCACCGCCGCCCGCACCTGCTCACCTGGGGACTGCTCGGACCCGGCAAGGGCATCGAGTGGGCGCTGCGGGCGCTCGCCCACCTGCAGGATCTCAAGCCGGCGCCCGTCTACACCGTCGCCGGGCAGACCCACCCCAAGGTGCTCGAGCACCACGGCGAGGCGTACCGCGACCGGCCTGCACCGCGCTCGGCGCGACAGCTCGGCGTCGCCGACGCCGTCCGCTACGAGCCGGTCTACCGCGACGACGCCGCGCTGAGCCGGCTGATCCGCTCCGCCGACGTGGTGGTGCTGCCGTACGACTCCCGCGAGCAGGTCACCTCCGGCGTGCTGATCGAGGCGGTGGCGGCCGGAATCCCGGTCGTCGCCACGCCGTTCCCGCACGCCGTCGAGCTGCTCACCGACGGGCCCGGCCTGCTCGTGCCGCACCGAGGACCCGGCGGCGCTGGCCGCCGCCGTCCGCCGGATCCTCACCGAGCCCGGCCTGGCCGCCAGCCTCGCCCGGCCGCACCCGCGACCTCCGCCGACGCTGCTCTGGCCGGCCGTGGCCGCCCGCTACGAGGCGCTCGCCGACCGGCTCCTCGCCAGCCGCACCGGCCGCTGGTCGCTGGCATGCGGCGCCGGCCGTGACGCGCTCCCGTCGCCCAGCTTCGCGCACCTGGCCCGGCTGACCGACGACACCGGCCTGTTCGAGCACGCCCGGCACGCCATCGCCCGCCGCGAGCACGGCTACTGCACCGACGACGTCGCCCGCGGCCTGGTCGTCACCAGCCGCGAGCCCGACCCGACCGGCCGCGGTGCTCCGGCTCGCCGAGCGCTACCTGGCCTTCCTCACCCACGCGCAGGACAAGACCGGCGCCTTCCACAACCGGCTCGGCCACGACCGGCGCTGGACCGACGAGCCCGGCCTCGGCGACTGGTGGGGCCGCGCGCTGTGGGGCCTGGGCACCGCGGCGGCGCGCAGCCCCGCGCCGTGGATCCGCGACGAGGCGCTCGATCGCCTTCGCCGCTCGGCGCCGCCCAGCGATCGCCGCACCCGCGCGCGATGGCCTTCGCCGGGCTCGGCGCGGCCGAGGTGCTGCGCGCCGACCCGGACAACGCCGCTCGCCGCCGCGCTGCTCGCCGACGCCGCCACCGCTATCGGCGCGCCCGGCGACGACCCGGAGTGGCCGTGGCCGCAGCAGCGCCTCACCTACGCCAACGCCGCGCTCGCCGAGGTGCGTCATCGCCGCCGGCCACCTGCTCGGCGACGGCCCGCTGCTCGCCGCCGGCCTGCGGATGCTGACCTGGCTGCGCGACATCCAGATCACCGACGGCCGGCTGTCGGTCGTCCCGGTCGGCGGGCTGGCAGCGCGACGCCGCCACGGCCCCGCCACGACCAGCAGCCGATCGAGGTCGCCGCGCTCGCCGACGCCTGCGCCACCGCCGCCGCGGTGACCGGCGACCGCCGCTGGGACGCCGGCGTGCGGCAGGCCGTCGCGTGGTTCCTGGGCGACAACGACGCCGGCACGGCGATGTGGGACCCGGCGACCGGCGGCGGCTATGACGGCCTGACCCCGCACGGGCCCAACCTCAACCAGGGCGCCGAGTCGACGCTCGCGCTGATCTCCACCCTGCAGCACGCTGCGGCGACGTGCCGTGACCGCGCCGGACCTCGCCACCCGGCTGGACCTGACCCTGGCCCCCGACCCGCGACGCGTCATCGTCAAGCTGTTCGTGCCCGGGCGAGGACGCCGCTGTGGTCCGCACCCGCGCCTCCGCCCTGATCGACCGCATCGCCGCACCTCGACGAGGAGGAGACCGGCCGGCCTGCTGCGACGAGACGCTGCAGCGCTTCGGCGGCCGGCACCACGACCTCGAGGCGACGTTCCGGCACCACTACGACCTGGTCCACCACCGGGTCGCCCGAGCCAGCGACCTGTCGCCCACGGCCCGCCTGCTCGTCGGCGCCTACTTCAGCCACGAGTACGCGGTCGAGGCGGCCGCGCTGTGCAACCCGTCGATGGTGGCGCACCCCGACCAGTCCGACCTGGACAGCGGCCAGCTGCGCGTGGCGATCAGCCTGCGCCAGATCGGCGAGGGGCACATGTCGTCCATCGGCTTCGCCACCGCGGTCCTCGGGCCCGACGACCGGACTCGTCCGTCGCCGACCGGTCCGGACCGCTGGTCACCGGCCAGCGCGGCAGCGCCCGCCACCGGCGCGACCTGCTCGCCGCCGGCCTCGCCGAAGACGGCTGGGACAACGAGGTCTCCGCCACCGTGCTGGGGTCGCTGCCCGAACGCTTCGACGACGACGACTTCGAGCGGGTGCTGGGCCGCATCCCCGCCGACCTGCTCAGCCGCAGCCACCACGCAGAGCACCCTCGAGCAGCTGCGCCGCACGACCGCCGCCAGCTACGCCGTGACCTTCCCCGCCGACGTCCCGCTCGACCAGCGGGTGCTCTGGCCGGCCACCCCGCCGGAGAGCAACGGCATGGAGGACGCCCGCTTCGTCAGGTTCGTCGACGACGACGGCGAACCGACCTACCACGCCACCTACACCGCCTACGACGGCCGGCACATCGCCGCCCGGATGCTCAGCACCGGCGACCTGCGCCATTTCGAGGTGACCGCCGATGCGCGGGCCCGGCGGCCCGCAACAAGGGCATGGCGCTGTTCCCGCGAGCGGTCGGCGGCCGCCACCTCGCGCTGTGCCGCTCCGACGGCGAGACCCTCGGCCTGACCACCCTCGACGAGCAGAACCGCTGGCAGCACCCCGTGCCGCTGCACGCGCCCCACCGCGGCTGGGAACTGATCCAGGTCGGCAACTGCGGGTCGCCGCTGGAGACCGAGGCCGGCTGGCTCGTGCTCACCCACGGCGTCGGCCCGATGCGCCGGTACGCCATCGGCGCGCTGCTGCTCGACCTGCACCAGCCCGAGCGGGTCATCGCCGAACTGCCCGGCGTGCTGCTCGGCTCCCGACGACATCGAACGCGACGGCTACGTGCCGAACGTCGTCTACTCCTGCGGCGGCCTGCTGCACGCCGGCACCCTGTGGCTGCCGTACGGGGCCAGCGACGCCCGGGTCGGATTCGCCAGCGTCGCCCTCACCACCATCACCGACGCCATGGATCAACCCCACACGCGGTAATGCGAATCGGCCAGCCGACGAGACCTCAGTCCTTCGGGCCGGATGGACAGCGCTCAGCATTGCCAGCGTCGAACGGCGTTCGCAGTCGATCCATGGCCGCCGCGCTTTCGTCGACGACCAGCCGGCTCGGTTCCGCCGTGTCGCCCTCCGCCGCCTGGCTGAAGAGATCCCCGTCGGGTGTCGCCGCAGCCGCGGCATCGACGGCACGGCCGCCAGCGGGGTTGGGCCTGACCTCAGTCAACTCGGCTCCGATGCATGCAGTAGTACACCGAACAGTACCGGAATGCTCCGACCTACTCGCACGACGGGCCAGTACCTGTAGCGACTGGTCCAGTGCGGGCGGCGCGGGCACGCCGTGAGCGTGCCGCCGCGGTTGGGCGTCCAGTTGCGACCCGGCAACGGGCAATCGCCGGTCGCCCTCAGCGGTCGACGGGGAGCAGTTCGAGGGCTTTGGCGCGGTTTTCAGCGGCGGGTTGGGTGTAGGCGCGGGTGGTCTCCAGGCGGGCGTGGCCGAGGAGGTCCGCGACGGTGACGAGGTCGGTGCCGCCACGTACCAGGGTGGTGGCGAAGGTGTGCCGCAGGACGTGGGCGGTGGTGTCGTTGTCGAGGCCGGCGGCCTCGGCGATGCGGGCGATGACGTCGCGGGCGCCGCGCACGGACAGGCGCCCGCCGCGGTGGTTGAGGAACAGGGCTGGGTTGATGTCGGCGCCGGGCCAGTTCGGGCGTGCTTCCAGCCAGAGCTGGACGTCGGTGCGCAGCTTTCGGTGGAGGGGCACTTCGCGGATCCGGTCGCCTTTGCCGTGGATGCGCAGGACGCCGGTGCGGGCGGCGGCGTCAAGGTCGGCGGTGTCGAGGCGGACGGTTTCGGCGATGCGCGCGCCGGCGTAGAACGGGACGCCGGCAAGCGCTCGGTCGCGGGGTGAGGGGTGGGCCTCGACGGCGCGCAGCCATCGCAGTTGGGCGCGCTTGTCGAGGGCGCGGGGTGCCGTGGTGGGAACGTCGGTTCGCTTGGCGGCGGCCCGGCCCATGCCGCGGCGGGCGTAGAAGTCGTCGACGGCGGCGAGGGCGTTGTTGACGGTGGCCGGGGCTTGCTTGGCGATGGTGAGTAGGTGGGTGCGCCAGTCGTGGACGGCCCGGTCTCGGGCGGTGGGGTCGGCGAGGGGGTCACCGTGGACGTGGGAGGCGTCGAGCCAGGCGAGGTATTGGCGGGTCTTGGAGGCGTAGGTGCGCCGGGTCTCGGCCGACAGTGGCGCGCCGGTCAGTACGGCCGTGTATGCCGCGTGGACGGATTCCAGCCGGACCGACAGCGGGACGGGTTGGCGTCCGCGCCGGCGTGGGCCGGGAACGGGTCGCGGGTTTTCAGACGTAGCTTCGGTGTCCAGCGGCGCGCGGAGGTCTCTTTTCGCTGAAGCCATTCTCGAATTCTACTTCCGAGAACATCGATTTTCGGAAGTAGAGCGTATAGTTCGAGGTATCCGGGAAGCGACGACATCCCACCCCGAGGTGCCTGCCAGTCCGGCCTACGGAGGCTTCGGCAGGAGGTGGTGCGTCACGTGGCGCTGTTGATCGCCATGGCGGCGGAATCCTGCTCACGCTGGTGGTCGGGACCGCCTGGATCACCCAGCTACGGGCCGCCTCGCGCGTGGATGCCGTAGCGGACAAACGCCCCGGGGTCGCCTTGAGCGGCTCTGGGGGGAGAGGGCCCTGCGGTAATGACGACGATGGCCGAACGAATGACGGTGAGCTCCAACTCGGCGCCGTCAGTACCGCGACTGCGCCTGGAGCCGACGCTGTCCCGCGACACGTTGCTCGACGGCGGCTGGTGGCCACGGTCGACCGATCCGGTCGCGGAGTTGCCGGGGCTGATCCTTGCCCTCGACCAGCGCCGCGGCCCCGTTATCCGCGTCATGCTCGGCCCGGCCGGTTGGGACAGCCGACCGCGCCGGCTGGGGGTGGCGGGCCGCGTGGTCCGGCTCGGCTGGTTCACCACGCAGCCGGTCGGCCTGCTCACCGCGATCTGCGCCCACGGCGACCGAGTCGACCTGCTGGTGGTACCCCCGAACACGGGTGTGGTGACCGCGCAGGCGGCCATGGCCGTCGCCGCGCGGGCCGCCAACACCATCCACGCCCCGGACATCCTTACCGCACTCACCGGCCGCCGGAGGCCGAAGACCGAGACGGCGGCGGAGACCGTGTGGGAATCCGAGGGCGGCCACCTTCGTGGGAGCGGGGCCTGATGACCCCGCACGCCCCCAGCAGTCGTCGGCACGATGGTCACCTGGCTGACGGGTAAGGCCGCCCGACGATGGCCGATGCGGCCAGGTGAGGATACGAACGTCACCGAAGCCAAGGCGAGCGAGGACCGGACGCCGGCCCTCCGGCCGCAGCCTCAGGCGGCACTCGATACGGACTCCGGCCTCGACCACGCTACGTCTGCGGGTGGTGGCTTTTGCCCTGGGAGCGCCAGCCGGATGATGTTCATCCAGACGTTCGTGGTCTGGCGGATCAGCGGCCCGGTGTTGTAGGGCAGCCCGAACCGCTCGCAGAGGGCGCGCACTCGCGGGGCGATCTGCGCGTACCGGTTGCTCGGCAGGTCGGGGAACAGATGGTGCTCGATCTGGTGGCTGAGGTTGCCGCTCATGAGGTGGAGCAGCGGGCCGCCGTCGATGTTGGCCGAGCCGAGCAGTTGGCGTAAGTACCATGCGCCGCGCGTCTCTCCCTCGATCTGCTCTTCGGTGAAGACCTCGGCCCCGTCGGGGAAGTGACCGCAGAAGATGATGGAGTGCGCCCACATGTTGCGGGCCAGATTGGCGGTGAGGTTGCCGAGCAGCACGGGCAGGAACGACGGGCCGGCCAGCAGCGGGAACGCCACGTAGTCCTTCATCACCTGCCGGCGCGCCTTGCGCAGGACGCCGCGTAGCTGGGTCAACGCCTCTCCCCATCCCTTTTCGCCGCGCCACACCCGCTCCAGCTCGACGTCATAGATCGCGATGCCCCATTCGAAGAACGCCGCCAGCATCGCGTTGTAGAGCGGCTGGGCCAGGTAGACGGGCCGCCACGGCTGCTCCGGGCTGACCCGAATCGCGCTGTAGCCGATGTCGCGGTCCTTGCCCAGCACGTTGGTGTAGGTGTGATGCACGTAGTTGTGCGAGTGCTTCCACTGCTCGGCAGGGCTGGCCGAGTCCCATTCCCAGGTGGTGGAGTGGATCTCGGGGTCGCGCATCCAGTCCCACTGCCCGTGCAGCACGTTGTGGCCGATCTCCATGTTCTCGAGGATCTTGGACGTCGCCAGCGCCGCGGTGCCGGCCAGCCAGGCCGGCGGCAGGACGCCGGCGAAGAGCACCGTCCGGCCGCCCACCTCCAGGCCGCGCTGCACGGCGATGACCCGGCGGATGTACCGCGCGTCGTCCTCGCCGCGGCTCGCGATCACCTCGTCACGGATCTGGTCCAGCTCACGGCCGAACTCCTCGATGTCGGCCTCGGTCAGGTGTCTGGTGGTAGTCATGAATCTGCCCCTCATAGTTCGATCTCGACCGTGCCCGCCGCAGCCGACACGCAGGTCTGGATGAGCTCTCCCTCCTCGCCGCGCTCCTGGCCGGTGCGTAGGTCGCGCACTCGACCGGACCTGAGTCGTGCCACACAGCTGAAGCAGATGCCCATGCGGCATCCGTTCGGCATGAGGACGCCGGCCTCCTCACCGACCACCAGCAGCGGAGTGCCGCCGTCGGCATCGGCCTCCCGCCCGCTCCTGGCGAAGCGGACCCGCCCTCCAACGCCTCCGCGCGTCGCCACCTCGGAGCGGAAGTGTTCGACGTGCAGCCGGTCCACGAGTCCGGCGGCCCGCCAGTGCGCCTCGGCGTCGTCGAGCATCCCGGTCGGCCCGCACGCCCAGACCTGCCGCGCGAACCAGTCCGGGCAGATGCCGGCCAACTGCGCCATGGTGAGCCGGCCACGTGTGCCGGCGCCGGCACGCGTGTGGCGTTCATGCAGCCGCAGGCTCGGGAACCGCGCCGCCAGCTTCCGCAGGTCGGTGCCGAAGATGACGTCGTCCCGGGTTGGCGCGGAGTGCACCAGGACCACGTCCGGCAAGTCGCCACGGCAGACCAAGCTGCGCAGCATCCCCATCACCGGCGTGATGCCGCTGCCGACAGTCACGAACAGCAGCCGCGATGGAAGCGTCTCCGGCAGCACGAATCGGCCCTCCGGCTGCCCGAGCCGGATGATGGAGCCTGGGGTGATCCGGCGCACGAGGTGCGAGGAGACCAGTCCGTCCGGGACCGCCTTGACGGTGATCGTGATGCACGCGTCCGCGCGTTCCGGCGCCGAGGACAGCGAGTAGGTGCGCCAATGGCGGACGCCGTCGACGTCGACCCCCACCCGGACGTACTGGCCGGCCCGATGGCCGGCCCAGCCGGCGGCGGGACGGATCACGAGGCTCGCGGCGTCCGCAGTCTCCGGCTGCACGGCCACAACGCGACCGCACAGCTCGCGGGACGACCACAGCGGGTTGACCAGCCCGAGGTAGTCGTCGGGCAGCAGAGGCGTCGTCAACCACGCCGCGGCGTCCAGCAGACGCCGTCGCCCTCCTGGCCTGCGCCTTCCTGCGACCTCGGCCACGTCGCTCCCGTCCAGTGGCGGCGGCCGGCGAAGCCGTCGATGCAGCAGCGCTCTTCGCCGGCCCATGGCTACACCTACGTAGCCGTAACCTACGGGTTCGCCGTTACGCCTTGGTGAACCGCGCGCTGCCTTCCGGTCACCGATGCACATCCCGTCCAGGTCGACAAGCCGATCGCGGCAAGGACCGACCGGGGTATACCCGCCTGGGACTGCAAAGGCATCGCGGAAGGCATCCCACCGCTCGGGCAGGACCGCGAAGAAACAAGCGCCGAGCCTGGCCGGCCGGATCGCCCAATGCAACGGAGCCCGAGGATGCGTGCGCGAGGATCGCGGGCCGGTCCGGCGGGGTGGAAGCTGCGGCGGTGCGGCCGACCAGCTACCCGCCAAACCTTCCCGGCGGTTTCATAGCCACCTCTCAAACATGCTAGCTAGCGGCGGCGTCGTGCGCGCCAGCCAGCGCCGACGCCCGCGAGGTGCAGGGCGATGCAGAACAGGCCCGCCATCAACAGGGTCGATTGGTTGAGCGCGTCTCCGAGGTTGAGGTCCGCCAGGTCGAACAGCAGGGCTAGGGCGAAGATGATTGCGGCGGCGATTGCGAACATGGAGGCTCCGTCTCGAACGGGCCGGTCCGTTGCCAACGATTGTCGGCAATTCACCGAGCCTGTGAACGGTATATACACCTGATCGCGGTCTGTCCACGCAGGAGTCTCGTCTCGTTCTGACTACGGTCCGGGGAGGTCGAACGGTGCCCGTGGGTTTTGCGCACAGCAGAGTCACGGGAGACGTACCTCGAACAGTCGTCGTCAGCGGGATCGACCGATGGATGCCCGCTGTTCGGCGTGTCCAATCTCTACAGGGAGCCCACCAGACTCTGCGCCACGAACGCGGTACGGCGCCATTTGAACCGGAGCATGCAAGCGTTGGGTTCGCTGTGATCACTGGTGGGGTAGAGGTTTGGTCACGGTTGCCTACGCAATGGTCCTCGCGCGGCCAACAATGAGGCGGACGCTGTGTTCCGGCAGCGGATCCGCCGCTACCCTGGCGCAGCCCGGTGGCCAGTCGCATTCGGTCACATCCCGCCCCTGCCGTCGTTCCGGCCAGGACGGCTCGTCCTCGGAGGTAGCGATGCAAACGCGTCTTGGTGCTGTTGTGGTTGTGGTCTGGCTGCTCATCGGGCTGGCGGCGGCGATCCAGCGTGACTATTTCGCCGACTCGAAGTCCAACTGCGCCGAACTGGGCAACATCGCGATCACAGTCGTTGCGGGACCCCTGAACTATCTGGGCGTCAACCCGAAGGTCAACTGCGACGTGGAGGTGCCGCAGCCGTCGAAGTAGGTCAACGTCTCGGTCGCCGGCGATCCTTGGCGGCGCCGCCGCCCTGGGTATCCGGAGGCCATCAGGTTGGTGCCTGCGGTGCGGCGCCGAGCGTGTCTTCGGCGCGTAAACTATGAAGCGTCCGGAGACGACGACTCCCGTTTCGAGGTGCCCGCCACGCCGGCGAACCCCGGAAGTCGTGGTCGCTCATGTCCCTCCTCCACCGCACCCGCACCGCTCCCGTCACTGAGCAAACGTCGGAGTCCGGCGGGCCCGGCCCAGCTGAGAATGCCGCCCCCGAGGACGTCGCAAAGCCAGCCGTGACGCACCCCGTACCCCGCACCCGCACCGGAGCGGCATGGGTGGGAGTCTGTGCCGCTGTCGTCATCGCTGTCGCGCTGATCGTCTTCATGCTGCAGAACACCCGCGCCGTTGAGATTTCCTTCCTGGGGATGACGACCAGCACCTCACTTGCCATGGCGCTGCTGATCGCCGCGGTCGGCGGAATCCTGCTCACGCTGATACTGGGTACCGCGCGCATCACCCAGCTCCGGCGTCTCGTCCGCGGGCGTCACCGCTAACACTCGATTGCGACGACGCCGACATCGTGACCGGCGGGATGCCCGGCGCGGGAGAGGGTCATCGACACCGCGCCGGACCGGGTATCAGCGCTTGAAGGCGTTCCTGACCTTGTCCATGGCCTGTTTCATGTTGCCCTTGGCCTGGCCGGTGCGTCCTTCAGCCGTCATGCGGCGGTTTCCCGTGAGGCGGCCGACGAACTTCTTGGTCGTGCCCCTGGCCGCTTCGGCCTTGTGCCTGATCGTCTGTCCGATAGTCATAAGGGTTTCCCTTCCTTGGGTTGATCCAGTGGCTGTGCGACCGGTCACCGGCCGTCTCCGGACGGCTAATCCGGTTGGTGTTTGCTGTGCCGCACCGGCGTCGCGGTTACCAGCCGTCGACGGCGCGATGCTGGGCGACGGAGTCCTGCACCTCTGGGCGCGGCACGAAGTCGCATGCGCCCTGATGGCGATGTCTCAGGGTGCAGGTGCGTCCGCTCGGCAGATGCACCTGGGCGCAGGCGCCTGTCTCGGCTACCTTCTCGTCGACGCCGGAGTTGTGCGCTTCCGGCCGGTCATCCGGTGACACCGTCGTCGTCGTGGTGAGTGCTATCCGGGGGTCCATGAAGGACCGCCTATCTCCTCTCGCGAGCGAGAGGGCGTTAGCCCCGATGTGGGACCGACTCCAGCCTACGCGCAATCCCGGGTCGCGGCCCCTACGGCGCCTCGCGATCACCGTGCCAAGCAACGCGTGCTGCTCGCGATCCTCGCCGTGAACGCGGGCCATACGGTATCGGTCGACCGGCTCGTGGACCACCTCCTATGCGACGCTCGGCTCGTCGACCCCGCCAACGCGGAGCGCTCAATCCGTTGATCGTGCGTTGGGAAACCTTACCCAGCCCACTCGGCCGTCCCTGGCCCCTGATCTCGCGGGCTGTCGCGAGGCGCCTCAATCGGCAGATCGGCCACCGCCTGGTGCCAGGGGTGTCGGCATGGCGTACGACGAGGACCTCGCAAACCGGGTGCGGGAGCTGGTTGGACGTGAGCCCGGGATCGGCGAGAAGCGGATGTTCGGCGGCCTGGCGCTGATGCTCAACGGCAACATGGCTGTGGTGATCCGCGGCGCGGGTGGCTTGATGGTCCGCTTCTATCCAGCGGAGTCCGAACGGCGGCGGACCGAACACAGCGCGCAGCCGACGCAGATGCGCGGTCGGCCCACCCACAGCAACCACGGCCTCGACACTGGAGCTGGACCTGTACGAATGACCACATCGGACACGCTGTCGACGGGTCTAGAGCCTCGTCTCAGAAGGTTGACGGGCTATCCGGTGGTTCGTGGGCGTGATTCGGGCAGGCGATCCGACCCGAGCGTAGAAGGAGGTCGGTCTCGACTCGACGTACGACCTGATCGTTGCCCGGCGGTGGCCATGGGGGCAGAATTGGTAGCGCGTCACCACAGCCGCCGTGCCGTACACCGCCCCGAGAGAGCGATGCCGGCGAGTCTGAAAGGGGCTTGCCATGACGATGCCCGCCGCGCAGGCGCACCCACAGTTCTGGATGAACCGCAACACCGTGGCGATCGGAGCCGCGGTCCTGGCCGCGATCCTCACCGCGATCGGCCAGTTCAAGGGCAGCACATTCAGCGACGAGTGGCCAGCGTGGCTAATCGAGCTCGCCGCCATCGCCATCGCCACCATCGTGGTGTTCTGGCTGGTAGTACCCCGCACGCTGCGTGGCGCCAATGCCAGCACGATCGCCCGTACCGCGCTCATCCTCGGGGTCGCCGGCTTCCTGTCGCTGGTCGTGTTCTGGCTGGGGCTGCCGACTGTGCTCGCGGCCGGCGCCGCCTATCTGGCCGCCAACGTGGATCGGACCGCCATGGGAGCAAATCGTGGCATCGCCATGGGGACCCTCGCGTTGGCGGGCGTCACCGTGGTCCTGGCCATCGTCATCGCGTTCGTCGGCTGACCCTGCCCCTGCCGATAACCTCATCTGCCCTGGTAGGAGCCGGTGCGCGGGGAGCCGGCGAGGCGACCGCGGCGGTCAGCGCCGGGAAGGCGTCCGACGTGCCGGTGACCTGCTGGCCCGTGACGCTTCGACGACAGTGCGCCGAGGTCGAGCCGACGACGGCGTCAAAATCAACGAGTAAGCGACTCGAGCGTCAGCCGCGTTCCCGCAGCGTGGTCACGCCGTCGCCGGTGAGGTCGTCCAGCGCGGCCCTGCGTCCGGTCATCGCCAGCACGAGGGCGATCGCCGGCCCACTGGCCTCGGGGCCGGTGCCATGGCGCCAATCGGCGTCGGTGGCCCGCAGAGTGACACGTCCTGGTCCTGGGCGCCGATGTCGCCCGGCAGTGCTCAGACATGTCCGTCCGGATAGCTGGCGGAGTGTTTGGTATTTGATACCTGCGGTATTCGGGTGGCCTCTGGAACTAGGCGCGGAAGGGTGAAGTGGCCCGGCTCTGGGCGATGCTGTCGAGGATGCGGTGCAGGCCCCAGAGGTACTGCTCGGTGGCGACGTAGGTCGCCATGACCTCAGCTGCCGCTGCGGTGCGCGGGTAGTGCTCCGAGTTCGTCACGGTGAAGGCAGCGCGGCGGGTAGCTACGCGCTCGGCTTCTGGGGGTAGCGATCCGGATAGGTGGAGGTCTGCGATCTCCAAGGCCATCGAGCCGAAGACGTAGACGATGACGAGGTAGGTCGCGCGCGCGGCGTCCGGCGGGTCCAGCCCGGCGTCTTCGAAGAGTTCGAGGAGCGTCTCGTTCAGGGTGAGGGCGTGGGGGCCGTCCATGGGGCCGCCGATCATCAGGCTGATCGCACCGGGGTGGGCGGTCAGCCGGGACCGCAGCTCCAGGGCGAGGGACTCCAGTCGCTGACGCCAGGGCTGGTCGCGGTTGGCGAAGGCACCGTGGTCGATTTCGCCGAGCAGGCGCTCGACCAGCGCTTTCACTACGGCGGCTTTGTCCGGGAAGTAGGTGTACACCGCGTTCGGTGCAACACCGACCGTCGCGGCGATGCCCCGGATGGACGCTGCGGCTGGCCCGCCTTCGTCCAACAGCGCCAGCGCCGCGTCGAGGATATTGTTCTCGCTCAGGGCGCGCCGTGGGCCCGGACGACCTCTCTTGGCTGGTGCGACCACTAGTCTCCCGCCTCCCCTTGACTTATCTCCGCACAGCGTACACTATCTGGACGGCATACAAAATCTGTACGCCGTCCAGAGAAGGGCGTCGAATGTGACGGGGTCTGGCAGAACCGACGCACTTCGCCGAGCCACCGGCGGCCTGTTCGTGATCGGGGCGGTGACGTTTGCTGCCGCCGCCACGGTGTTGTCCTCGACCTTCAACTGGCCCGACATTCTGCGGGAACCGGCCAGCGTGGTGCTGCCGGAGTTCGTGGCGGGGGGCACCAGTCTGGTGTGGACGTGGTTCGCAACGGCCTGGACCTACGCGATCCTCGCGGTGCCGATCCTGCTGTTACCGGCAGCGATCGGCCGGCGCGATGACCCGGTGCTGCGCGCGGCCACCTACGCCGGTGCCACGTCGGTCGTGCTCGCGCTCATCGGTTTTCTGCGGTGGGTGTTCGTCGTTCCGCCGCTGGCTGACTCCTACATTGCTGGAGACGCCACCACGAAGGGCGCTGTCGAGGCCGCGTGGACCGCACAGCACCAGTTCGGTGGCGCGCTGCTCGGTGAGCATCTCGGCCAATTGTTGGTGATCGGGTGGTCGGTCACGGTCTGCGTGATCATCCTGCGGACCCGGGTGCTTCCCCGCTGGCTCGGCGTCACCGGCCTAGCCGTCAGCGCGCTCTATTTGCTCAACCAGGGCGACATCCTGGCCACCGCCGTTCCCGGCTTCCCGGTCATGGACCTCGCCGGCTTCCTCGGCAGCACCGGCTGGGGGCTGTGGGTCGCCGCCCTCGGCATCACGCTCCTGGTCCGCCCGGCGATCCGTACCGCCGTGCCTGACCGCGACTTACGCAAGACGCCCTCTGAAACCTCACGCACCACGACCTGGCGGGCATCCGCCAGTATCGGGATCTGATCACCATGACCCGCTCTTACGCAGTTCGCGCGTGGCTCATCTGGACCGCCGGTTTCCTGGCGTTCCCGGTCGCCGGGGTCGCCGGCACTGCCGCCGCCGGCCGAGTCGACAGTCCGCTCGCCGCACTGATCGGAGGTGCGGTCGCCGGGTTGGTCATCGGTACCGCGCAGGTTCTCCTCAGCGGCCGGCGCCTCAGCCCGTACCGCTGGATCCCGGCCACGGCGGGAGGTATGGGCATCGGGCTACTGCTCGGCGCCGCAACAGTTGGCTACCGCACCTCGCTGAGCAGTCTGGTGGTGATGGGTGCGCTCACCGGACTGGTGTTGGGCCTCGCGCAGATGGCCGCTCTGCCGGACGGCACCCGGCGCCGCTGGGCGTGGGCGGCCGCACTGCCCGCCCTGTGGGCGCTGGGATGGACGATCACCACGCTCGCCGGGATCGACGTCGAGAAGCAGCACACGGTCTTCGGCATGAGCGGCGCCCTGACGTTCACGGCGCTGTCCGGCTTGCTCCTTCTGACCCTCCTCCCAGGAGCGACCGCGAGCGGCGGAAACTCCCGCCCGGTCCGACGCACGAGGATCGCGACACCGGCATGAGCACCAACCCTCGGCACGTCATCTTCGGAACCGGCGCTGTCGGCCTTGCCACACTTGACGCGCTCCGCCGCCGCGGCGAAACCGTCCGACTCGTCAACCGCTCCGGCCGCGCCCGCGTGCCCCACGACGTCGAGGTGATCGGCGGCGACGCCCGCGATCCCGCCTTCACCACCGCCGTCAGTCACGGTGCCCGCGTCGTCTATCAGACCCTGAACCCGCCGTATGCCGAGTGGACCGCCCAGTTCCCTGGTCTGCAGGCCGCGGTGCTGGCCGCCGCCGAGGCCGCCGGCGCACGCCTGGTCAGCATGGAGAACGTCTACATGTACGGCCGCCCCGACGGGCACCCTCTCACCGAGGAACGCGCCTACGACGCCCACACCAAGAAAGGGCAACTCCGCGGACGGATGGCCGCCGATCTCCTCGCCGCCCACCTGGCCGGACGAGTCGAGGTCGCGATCGGCCGCGCCTCGGACTACTTCGGACCCCGCGGCGGCGCCCAGTCCAACCTCGGTGACCGCGTCTTCCCCGCCGCACTCAACGGCAAGACCGCCACCGTGCTCGGGGACCCCGACCAGCCCCACACCTACACCTACATCCCCGACATCGGCGAGGCCCTCGCGGTGCTGGGGGAACACCCCGACGCCCCCGGCGACGTGTGGCACATCCCCAACGACCCGGATACCCGCACCACCCGGCAACTCGTCGACATCGTCTACCAGCACGCGGGCCACCGGCGCGCCAAGCTTCGGCGGCTGCCACCGCTGATGCTGCGGGCCCTCAGCCTGGCCAATCCGACCGTGCGTGAACTCCTCGAGATGCAGTACCAGTTCGAGGAACCGTTCATCGTCGACAGCACCAAGATCACGACCCGGCTCGGCGCCCGGCCCACCAGCGTGGACGTGGCTCTCGCGGACACCCTCGCCGCTTACCGCGGCGCCGCGGCCGCCCCAGTTTCCTAGGCGCATGCGACGGCAGATTCGTCGCCATCAGCAGGTATCGCAGCAGCTCAGCGGCCGGCGCTCTGAGTCGACATGAGGTGGCGAGCCCGTCTTGGTTCGGCAATGTCCGAAACTCGAGGAGAGAAGTCATGGCAACAGCACAAGACCGAGGAGACGCCTGTGAGCCTGCCCAGCTGAAGGTCTGCATCGTCGGGGCCTCGGGGAAGCTTGGGCAGTACATGGTGCAGCACGCGCTGGACCGCGACTACGAGGTCGTCGGCGTCTGCCGGAAGGCGAGCGTCGAGAAGCTCGACCGGTTCAAGGGCCGCATCAGCGTCATTCCCGGAGCCACGGACGACCGAGAAGTCATCAGACGCGCGGTCGCCGGCTGCGACGGCGTACTCACCGTGTTAGTCCCGAGGGGAGTCAACCACTACTCGTCGGGAACGGCCCAGGCGGTGCTCGACCACGCCCGGCCCGGGGCGCGCCTGGTGTTCTCGTGCGGTTGGCACATCACGCGCGACGGCCAGGACGTGTACTCATGGAAGCTCAAAGCGCTCGTGAAGGTCGCAGGCCCGCTCGCGAAGCTTGCTCGCTTCGCCGACCTCGACGACCAGGTGGAAGCGTGCAAGCGGATCTTCGCCAGCGACACCCGATGGACCGTCGTACGCGGCAGTGACCTGGAGGAGGGCGACAGCCAGGGCCTACCCGTATGGAGCCAGCACGCAGGTGACCCGATCCTCAAGAGCAACATCACGCGCCGCGTGGACTTCGCCCTGTTCATGGTCGAAGCCCTCACCAACGACGAACTCGTCCAGGAGGCACCAGCGATAGTCGGCTGCCAAACGCCCTCAGCGCTTGCGTACGCCGCCGCGGCTCCGTCATGACGGCGATCGCGGGGCTGCCCAAGGCCATCCGGTACGTGGAGGAGGGGAACGCCCGAGGGAAGGTCGTCATCACCGTCTGACGCGCGGACCACTTTCGTCTTGATGCGTTGTTGCCGCAGCCCGGCTTCGCGCTGGCGCACACTGGGGACGAGCGATGGGTGGTGGTGCCCAGTGAGCGGGTATGTCCGTGCGGCGCATGAGGGCGACGCCTACGACTGGCGCGGCGCTCGCGTTGTCATCAAGGCCTCTGGTGCGGAGACGTTCGGCCAACTCGCCGTTATGGAGAGCACCTACCCGCCGGGGCTCTCCGTGCCGGCACATTTCCATGCTGGTGAAGACGAGATGTTGCACCTGCTTGATGGAGAGCTACAGGGGTTCTGCGACGACGACCGGTGGATCGCCACCCCGGGCAGCTTTGTGTTCGTGCCTCGGGACCGTCCCCACGGCTTCGTTGTGACCAGTGACGAGCCGGCCCGGGCGCTGGTGATCGTTGGCCCACCTCGGCTGGATCGTCAAGTCGTCGCTGGTGGCACTCCGGTGCCCGGTCGAGGGTGACCTTCGGTTTGGGGCAGCCAGGCGCACCCGAAGTGGGGGGCGTACCGGGTCACCTAGCCGCGCCTCCCTCCACAACGCGACCTGTGGATCAGCGAGCCAGGCTCGCTGATCCCACCGGTCGCGAACCCCGTTGCAGGGTGAGGTGTGCTCCGGTCTCGGGGTTTAACAGGTGCATCCTGTGGGGGTCGAACCACAGCTCGAGCTTCTGGCCTTCGCGGGCGGTGCTGGCGATGTCCAGCCGGGCGGTGATCTGCTGGCTGGCGCCGGGGACGTCGGCGGAGCCGGTGTCGGCGGCCAACTCGTCGCTGTGCGGTATCGATGGGCGCGAGGCGGCGACCGCCCCGTGGCAGCGAGCACTGGCCCTATTCACCGATATCGGCGCCCCCGAGCCTCACCTGGTTGGCAACCTGCTCAATCCTTAGGCGCCCTGCTGACTGGGGTGTGCCGAGCGGGGTCTTCGCGGCAATTCCATCCGCGTAGCCGCAGAAATGGCTGGCGGGTGACCCCCAGGGCAATTAGTCAGAGGCGATGTGGCCGGGCAGGGTGGCCACCGAGGGTGCTCACCTCGGGGCGCGGAGTGCCGAATTGTGGACGGCGTGCGGAGATCCAGAGGTGATCCCGGTCAGCCAGCTCTGACGGCGATTGACGGCCGCGAGGATGAGCTCAAACATCAAGGAGGCCGCATGAATGACTTTGTGAGTTGGGTATGGCAGTTCCAGGCTGCCGCGGATCAGCGACGCGCCGACGGAGATCCACTGTGGGCTCGCGGCACCCAACTCGACCCCGCGCTGATCCACAGCCTGCAACGGTTCCAGATCGGCGAGGACGGCGACGGGGCCAGTCTGATCAGCAAGGCGATCCGAGCCGGCGACCCGGCGTACCTGGCCGCCGCGCGGCTGTTCGTGGCCGAGGAACGCAATCACGCCCGACTGCTGGGCCTGCTGTTGACGAGCGCCGGAGCTACTACCATCGCCTCGCACTGGAGCGACGCGGTGTTCGTGCGGCTCCGGCGGCTGCTCGGCCTGCGTCTCGAGCTAATGACGCTGATGTTGGCCGAGGTCGTCGCGTTGCGGTACTACGAGGCGTTGCGCGACGGCACCGACGATCCGCTGCTCACGGACGTGGCCGGCCGGATCCTCCTTGACGAGCAACGGCACGTGCCCTTTCACTGCCAGCGGCTGCGGGACGGATTCGCGCAGCTGCACGCACCAGCGCGGGCAGTTCTGGCCGCCGGCTGGTGGGTGCTCCTGGCCGGGGCTGTCATCGTGGTCGCTGGCGATCATGGTCCGGCGCTGTGCCGGCTCGGCGTCCGGCGGACACGATTCGCCACCGATGTGGCCCGACTGTTCCGCGGCGTTGTCACCGAGGTGTTTGGCCGCCCCACTTCGATGTCGTGTACCCGTGATGCTCCGTGCACGCCGCCCTGCGTCGGCCCATGCGTGCATCGCGGTTCCTTGTCGTCAGATGGCTGCCTCCTCTGGTAACACGGGGCGGTTGGGTCCGCTGTACGTAGTTCTTCCCAGGCGCGGGGCACTAAACGAGTTATTTCAGTACTTTTATTGACTTCGAAAAGAAGCGCTCATAAAGTTCTGGTACGTCAGGGGCGGCCCCTCCGTATCCCGCACGCCTCGTCCAGAGGCCACATCCGCGTGTGTCCGCCGGCACGTCCGTGCCCGGCCGCTGGAGCGTGCCCCGACCCGACCCACCACCCCTCAATCGAAGGGATCGTCGATGTCTCTAACCACGAACCGCCGCCGTGGCGGCGCTCGCCCTGACAACGGCCGCCGCCACCGGGTGGGTCGCGTTAGCGCCCGCGGCACCGTCCGCCGCTACCGTCCTGCCCGAACAACTTCAAGAGCGTCGGCTACATGCCGTCCTGGGCCGGCAACGTCAACACGCATCCAGTACGGCAAGCTGACCCACATCAACTACGCGTTCGTCCTGCCGAACGCGAACGGCACCCTGCAGGCAGTCGAGAACCCGTCCAAGCTGTCCTCGCTCGTCTCGCTCGGCCACGGCAACAACGTCAAGGTCTCGATCGCGATCGGCGGCTGGAACGACGGCAACGACTCGGCGTTCGAGTCGCTGGCCGCGCAACGCCGACGGCCCGCACCGACGTTCGTCAACAACGTCGTCAACTTCGTCAACCAGTACGGCCTCGACGGTGTCGACATCGACTGGGAGTACCCGGACCCGGGCACCTCGGGCAACAACTACACGGCTCTGATGCAGCAGCTCAGCACGCGCCATGCACAGCGCGCGGCAAGCTGCTCACCGCCGCGGTGGTCTCCGAGGGCGGCACCGCGAACGGCGTGCAGCCGGCGGTGTTCGGCTACGTCGACTGGCTCAACATCATGGCCTACGACGGCGGCAGCCCCCACGCCAACTACGACTGGTCCGATCAACAGCGTGAACTTCTGGAAGTCGCGCGGGCTGCCCGCCAGCAAGACCGTGATGGGCGTGCCGTTCTACAGCCGGCCCGGCTATCTACACGTACTCGCAGCTCGTCGCGATGGATCCGGCCAACGCCAACCGGGACTGCACCAACGCGTCGGCGGCGGGCAGCAGTGCTACAACGGCCTGCCGACGATCCGGCGGAAGACGCAGTACATGCTGGCCAACGGCGGCGGGATGATGAACTGGGAGCTGTCCCAGGACACCAACAACGCCACGTCGCTCGTCAGCGCGATCTACGAGACCGTCATGGGCGGACCGAACCCCACGGCGTCGCCCACGGGTAACCCCGGCGGCCGGGTCGGCGCGATCACCGGCATCGCCGGCAAGTGCGTCGACGTCGCGGGCGCCTCCACCGCCAACGGCGCGGCCGTGCAGCTCTACGCCTGCAACGGCACCAACGCGCAACGCTGGACGGTCGCCACCGACGGCACCCTGCGCGCCCTCGGCAAGTGCGCGGACGTCACCGGCGCATCCACTGCGAACGGGACGAAGGTTCAGCTCTGGGACTGCAACGGCACCGGCGCGCAGGCCTGGCAGGCCCAGACGGGCGGCACGCTGCGCAACCCGGCGTCGGGCAGGTGCCTGGACGCGACCGGCAACAGCTCCGCCGACGGCACCCGGCTGCAGATCTGGGACTGCGCGGGCGGCCCGAACCAGCAGTGGCGGCTCCCGTGACCGCCACCGCCGCCGTCCGGACGCTGGCGCTCTGCGTAGTGGGCCTGTTCATCGCGTCGACCCCCGCGCTCGGCGGCGCCCAGGCAGCGCCCCGGTTCAAGGTCATCGCGTTCTACAACGGAACGTGGGACGCGGCGCACATCAGCTTCGTCAAGGAGGCCAACCCCTGGTTCACGAGGCTCGCCGAGCAGAACGGCTTCTCCTACACGGCGACCACCAACTGGAGCCTGCTCAACACCGCCAACCTCGCGCAGTACCAGGTGGTCATGTTCCTCGACGACGGGCCGCCGCCGGAGCGGCGTGCGGCTTTCCAGCAGTACATGCAGAACGGCGGCGGCTTCCTCGGGTTCCACGTCTCCGCCTTCAACACCGATCCGGGGCGGTGGGACTGGTACCACAACCAGTTCCTCGGCACCGGGGCGTTCCGGTCGAATACCTGGGCGCCGACCACTGCCGTCCTGCGCACCGAGGACCGTACCCATCCGTCGACCTCGAGGCTGCCCGCGACGTTCACGTCGTCCGTCAGCGAGTGGTACAGCTGGAACAACGACCTGCGGAACAACCCGAACATCCGGATCCTGACGTCGGTCGACCCGTCGAGCTTCCCGCTCGGGACCGATCCGAACCAGACCTGGCGCAGCGGCTACTACCCGATCATGTGGACCAACCGGAACTACAAGATGCTGTACGCGAACTTCGGCCACAACGCGATGAACTACGAGACCGACACGCCGCTGTCGTCCACGTTCGCCAGCGAGGTCCAGAACCGGTTCCTTCTCGACGGTCTGCTCTGGCTCGGCGGAGTGGGCAGCACACCAGGGCCGACACCGTCACCCGGGCCTATCTCGCCGACCGCGTGGTACACGGTTGTGAACCAGGCCAGCGACAAGTGCGTGGACGCCCGCGGCGGGGCGACGGCGAACGGCACCGCGATCCAGCGGTACTCGTGCAACGGCACGAACGCGCAGCAGTACCAGTTCCAGCCGACCAGCGCGGGGTATGTGCGGATCAACAACCGCAACAACGCCGCTCAGGTCATCGACGTGAGCGGCGTGTCCGCCGCCGACGACGCGCCGCTGCACCTGTGGTCCTACGGCGGCGGCAACAACCAGCAGTGGCAGCCGGTGTCCGAAGCCGGCGGCCACTACCGTTTCGTCAGCCGGCACAGCGGCAAGTGCCTCACGGTGCCGGGCTCGTCGGACGGCGTCCAGCTCACACAGGTCACCTGCGACGGCCGGGCGGCGCAGTCGTTCCGGCTGACCCAGCAACCGTAAGGCGGCCGGCGTCCCGCTCCTCTCACCCACCTAGAGGGAGCGGGGCGCCTGCCTGTCCTGGCTACGGGTAATTGACGACGTTCGCCACGTTGTTCGCCGAGTTGGACGGGCCGCCGGTGTTGTTGATGACCCGGCTGATCGTCCCGGTGCCGCCGAGCGATGACCGTGACCATGTTGTGGAACCGCACGCCCGCCTTGTTCGGGACCTCGAACGCGCGGGCGGCGACCACGCTGGGATTGGCGTTGAAGAAGCAGTAGCTGCCCAGGCCCCACGCCTCGTGGGTGTTGACGGCGTCGGCCACCTTGTAGGCCGCGTAGCCCTGGGTGGAGCCGTTCATCCAGGCGGCCTGGTTCGGCGGGTCGTACGGCATCTCGTTCTGGTAGAAGTACGTGCGCCCGCCGTTGCCGTTCCAGATCGTCTGGTACTGCTGGTAGTGCTCGACGAACAGGCCGTACATCGTGACGTCGTCGCCGTTGACGACGAGGCCCGTGTCCGCGGTGTTGGTGTTCCAGCCGATGCCGGTCGCCGTGGTCGGCGCGCCACAGCCAGATGTGGTCGCCGATCACGTTGTCGCTGTTGATCCGCGAGGCTCGTCGGTGGCCTTGCCGACGGCGGCGCCGCCGATCCGGAAGAACACGTCGTGCAGCGAGGTCGGGTTGGCGGCGTGGTTCTGCTGACGAGCCGGCCGGCCCGACCTCCATCAGCAGCGGCGAGTTGACCGTGCCCGGCGTCGAAGAGGAGGCCGGCGACCTTGACGCCGTCGACGTCCGCGACCGTCATCGCGGTGACCCCGTTCTCGGGCAGGAACGTGGCCAGCCCGAGCCCGAGCACGACCGTGTCGGGCCGGGTGATCGCGGATCGTGTCGTTGATCTGGTAGACGCCCGGCGTGACCAGCAGGTTCTTGCCCGGCCGCGAGCGCGCGTTGATGGTCGCGGCGGTGGCGCCGGCCTTCACGATGTAGAACTGGCGAGATCGGCAGCGACTGGCCGGCTGCGGTGCCGTTCGCCCAGGTGGTGCCCGGGAGTTGGTCCGCAGGGCCGGCACGAAGACGCGGTAGCCGCCGGCCTGGTCGACGTACAGGAACGGCTTCTCGCGGACCGTCGGCGTCTGGGCGACGCGCGTGTACGGCGGGTTCGGGAAGTTGCCGGCCGGTGCGCTCACTGCCCCGACGAAGACCATGTTCCAGTTGGAGCCGGTCCAGCTGCTCCACTGGCTGTTGCGGGAGAGCCACTGCTGCTGGGAACCGGAGCGGACCTGGCCGTCGATCTTGGTGTCGGACATGAAGCCGCCGCTGGACCAGCCGCCGTCGTCGAGCTGGATGGTTGCCGCGCACGTGCATCCGCCGGTACGGCGCGCCTGCGAGACGGCCCACCGGTCGGTGCCGCCGGTCGGGTTCACCGACAGGTTCTCGGCCGTCGCGCCAGAAGTTCTGGGTGGCGTTGCCGCTGGAACCAGTCGGCCTCGACGTGCACGGCGCCGTTGATGTTGACGCTGTCGGGGGAGAAGCCGAGGCCGGCGACCTGGGTGTAGAAGCCGATGTTGACGTCCACGTTGTAGGTGCCGGGCTTGAACAGCAGCGCGTACCGCTTCGGTCCGAACTGGTTGGTCTCCTGCTGCCGGAAGACCGTGTTCAGCCGGTTCTGGATCGTCGGCGCTGGACATCGACGGGTCGAAGACCGAGACGTTCGGGCCGAGGTCGGGCGCGGGTCCCGGTGAGTCGGTCGGCGACGACGTCGGGATCGGGCCGCCCACCGGCGTGAGGCGGAACGACTGCGCCGCCGTGCCGTTGCACGTGTACTGCTGGAGCTGCACGCCGTCGGCGGTGGACGCGGCCGGCACGTCGAGGCACTTGCCGCTGTGGCGGCTGACGAAGTGGTAGGCGCCGTCGGCCTCCTCAACCGGCTGCCACTGCTGGTTGTTGCCGCCGCCATACGTCCACAGGTGGATCACGCCGCCGTCCACGCTGGACACCTCGGCGACGTCCCAGACCTGCGCCGCGTTGCCGCGGTTGTTGACCCGGACGTGGCCGTCGCTGGTCGGCTGGACCTGCCACTGCTGGGCGTTGGTCGAGTTGCACGCGGTCTGCTGCACGGCCGTGCCGTTGGCGGTGCCGGCCGCGCGCGCGTCCACGCACTTCCCGCTGTTCTTGTTCGCGACGGTGTACCAGGCCGTCGGGGAGATCGCGGCGTTCGCGTCGGGTACCACGGCCACGACGAGGGCTGTCGCGGCGACGGTCACGGCGGCTGCCGCCCCGGCCACGGTCCGCCTGCCAGGCCATTGTCGACGGTGCGTTGAGCTCACGGGATTCTCTCCTTAGCGGGCGAAGCGGAACCAGTTGAGGTTGACGAAGTCGCCGCCGCTGCCGGTGAAGGTGGCGTAGACGGTGTGGCGGCCGGTGACGCTGGCGGACAGGGCGGTGGTCACGCTCGTCCAGCTCTGCCAGCCGCCGGTGTTGCTGACCGGGATGGTCGCGATGACCGGCCCGGTGGTGCTGTCGATCCGGTACTGAACGGCGCCGCTGCCGGCGCCAGACGCCAGGCGCGTCGTCACGGTGGCGGCCGTCGGGGTACCGAAGTCGAGGTTCGCCCAGGCGATCCAGTCGCCGGGGGCGATCCAGCCGACGTTCTGGCCGCCGCCCGTGTCGGTGGTGGCCTGGGTCTGGACGCCCGACTGGCTGTCGAACGACTCCGCCTGCGTCACGTCGTACGCGTTCCGTCCCGGCACGGGGCCGTAGCTGAGCCCGAATCCGTACGGGAACAGGGCCGGCTTGCCGTCCCCGTCGTTGATGGGCTGCTGGCTCGCGGACTGCATCCAGGTCACCGGCAGCTTGCCGGTCGGCGCGTAGTCACCGAAGAGGACGTCGGCCACGCCCGCGCCCTCGGTGCCGGGCAACCAGGAGGCGAGCAGCCCGTTCCAGTTCGGCAGCTGGGCGGCGACGTCAAGCGGACGGCCGCTGACCAGCACGACGACGACCGGGACTCCGGCGCCGCGCAGCGTGTTGATCGTCGCGAGGTCGGCCGAGTCCAGACCCATGCCGCCTGGCCGGTCGCCGGCGCCCTCGGCGTACGGGGTCTCGCCGACCACCGCCACGGCCACCCGGTACGAGCTGTCGATGCCCGCGCCGCTCTGGTTGTAGGTCACGGTCGTGCCCGCGCCGGCGGCGTTGCGGATGCCCTGGAGGATCGTCGTCCCGGGCGTGATGTTCCCGCTGCCGCCCTGCCACGAGATCGTCCAGCCGCCGCTCTGGTGGCCGATGTTGTCGGCGTTCCTGCCGGCGACGAAGATCCGGTTGCCGGTCTTGGCCAGCGGCAGGACGTTGCCGGCGTTCTTGAGCAGCACCTGCGACTCGCGGACGGCCTGGCGGGCGATCGCGCGGTGCGCGGCGCTGCCGACAGTGCCGGTGAAGGATCGGTCGGTCAGCGGCTTCTCGAACAGGCCGAGCTCGAACTTCTTGGTGAGGATGCGGCGGTTCGCGTCGTCGATCCGCGACATCGGCACCCGGCCGGCCTGCACCTCGGTACGCAGCAGCGAGATGAACTGCCGCCACGCGGTCGGCACCATGACCATGTCCATGCCGGCGTTGATCGTCTGGCGGACCTCGGCGGCAGTGAATCCCGGCTGGCCGTCGATCTGGTCGATGCCGTTGTAGTCGGAGATGACGAAGCCGCTGAAGCCCAGCTCGTTCTTGAGCAGGTTCGTGATCAGGAACTGGTTGCCGTGCACCTTGGACCCGTTCCAGCTGCTGTAGGTGATCATCACCGAGCCGACGCCCCGGTTGACCGCCTCCCGGAACGGAGGCAGGTGGATCGCGCGCAGCTCGGCCTCGCTGAGCTGCGTGTTGCCCTGGTCGACGCCGCCCGTCGTCCCGCCGTCACCGATGAAGTGCTTGGCGGTGGCCATGACCGAGCCGGGCGCGCTGAGCGAGGAGCCCTGCAGTCCGGTGATCAGGGTCGCCATCTGGGTGGGCCGTTCCGGTTTCTCGCCGAACGACTCGTACGTGCGGCCCCAGCGGTCGTTGCGGGCGACGCACAGGCACGGCGCGAAGTCCCAGTCGATGCCGGTACCCGAGACCTCCTCGGCGGTGGCCCGCCCGATCTGCTGCACCAGCGCGGGGTTGCGGGTGGCGCCGAGGCCGATGTTGTGCGGGAAGATCGTCGCGCCGTGCACGTTGTTGTGGCCGTGGACGGCGTCGACGCCGTAGATGAGCGGGATGCCGAGCCGGCTGGCCACGGCGGCGTTCTGGTAGCCGTCGTACATGTTGGCCCAGGACGTGGCGTTGTTCGGTGAGGGCGACGAGCCACCGCCGGACAGCAGCGACCCGAGCGAGAAGTTGGTGATGTCGGCGTGGTTGACGGACCCGCGTTCTGCCTGCGTCATCTGGCCGATCTTCTCGTCGAGCGTCATCTGGGCCATCATCTGGCTGACCCGGACGGGCACCGGCAGCGACGGATCCGGGTAGGGCGGGTGGAACGCGGCGGCGCTGCCGACCTCGGCGGCGCCCGGCACCACGAGGGCGATGCCGAGCGCCGCGACCAGCGAGATACGGGGTAATCCGAGCAGGGACATAGCTGACCGGTCCTTCCCACGAACGTGCGGGGCCCCCGACGACGCGTCCAGGAAACCTAACTTTCCGCCTTAATTCAAGAGAAGAATTAACAAATCAGCCAGAAATCGGCAACCGCCGCCTGGAGTGTCCGCCGATAGGGCACTGGCCGGCTGCGCCGGGCCGAGCCGCCGCCCGGCGGCGGTGTCGCTGTGTCATCCCACTTAAGCACCCAAACACGTATGTAACGCCCGGGTCGGGTCGACTCCGCAAACGGACTTGCTGCGCAAATCGGGGCAGCTCTGCCCGGTTTAGGCACGGCTACCCGGAAAGTTCGATTAGGCGTGGCCGGGCGTGCCCCTTTAGGCGGACGCTCCTAGTGGTCGGCGCCGCAGCACGGCGTGGGGTTCGGGACCTCCCACGGGATCAACCTGGCCGGCACGTCGTGCCCGACGTCGAGCGTCAGTTTCCCGCCCTCGAACCGGGGCCGGACGTACCCGCCGGTCACCACGACCGCCGCCTCGTCGTACGGTCCGTGCGCGCTGACGACCCGGTCGATCGCCGTCCGCGCCAGCACGTCGGCGACCGGGACGTCACCGGTCAGCAACTCCTGGCCGGGGAACCACACGGCGCGCCCGCCCGTCCGGGTCCGGTGCGCGACGGCCGCCTCGCGCGCGCCGGCCTGGCGGTCCGGATCGCCGGCGGCGGTGACCGTGCGGTCGCCGTCCAGGAGCACGGCGGCGACGTCCGGCGGCAGTGCGATCGACCGCAGTAGATCGAGCGGGCCCTCGACGCTCAGCGCCTCGTGCCGCCACGGGGTGTCGACCAGGTGTGTGCAGGCCACCAGCCCGGCGGCCGGTCCGAACAGCGCGTCGAGAAGCTGCTCGGAGTCGTGCCGCCGGGCGTGCAGGGCCGAGATGCCGAGGACCGCCACGGTCACCGGCGCCGGACGTCGACGAAGATCGGGTTGCTGTAGAACCACAGGTCCTGCCACGGGTCGGCGTTGCCGCGAACGTCCGCCGCCGGGCCGTGCGGGTCCACCTTCGCCCCGAGCAGGCCAGGCTGGCTGCGCCGGCCGTCGGTGCCGCGCAGCCGCAGGTAGAACGGCCGGTCGATGTCGCGCAGGTCCAGCGTGAGGTTGATCCGGCCAGTGCGGCGGTGCACGTCGAACGACTTGACCACGCGCGTGTGCGGTGTCGTGAGCGTGTCCGCGTCGGGGACCGGCCCGGTGACAAGGCCCTTGACGACGTCCACCCGCGCCAGCGACGGGACGTCACCGTGGTAGTTCGGGCGGCGGGCGGTGTCGATACCGATGCTGAGCCGGATCTTCGCGCCGCGACGCACCCGTAGGTAGCCGCCGAGGGTCGCGCCGCGCTCGTCCTTGCCGTGCTCGGCCAGGCGGACGTCGAGCCCGTCGATCAACTGGCCGTGGTCGACCCAGATGCGGCCCGCGCGCAGCCCGGCCATCACGTCCGTGTAGCCGAACCGGCCCGCGCCGACGTGCGTCCGGCTGTAGTTCCCGGGGAAGAAGTCGCCGTGCGAGGTCACCGGCACCTTGCCGTCGACCGGGTCCGGATACCGGTTGTGGGTGTCGAAGTTCTCCCCGGGCGGGAACGCGCCGCGCACCAGGGTGTCGTTGAACACCGTGTGTGAGTCGGAGTTCGCGGTGATCCACCAGGGCCGGCCCTCGGCGAGCAGCGAGTCCCAGAGGCCGCCGACGGTGGAGGTCATCCAGTCGAACCCTCCGTAGGTGATGTACGACGCGAGCGGGTAGCCGGGGAACGACTGCGCGGACGGGCCACTGTCGTAGAAGCCACGGCCCTTGCCTTCGTGTCCGGGCGCCGGGATGGCGGCGGCCTGGTGGCCGGGCGCACCCTCGAAGCCGACCGCGATATCCGGGGCGGCGTCGCGCCAGGCCCGGATCTCGTGCGGCGAGTCGATGCCCTTGCGTGCCGGGTGGTTCGCGAACATCAGCGCGTCGGCGACCGCGCCACTCGCGCGCTGGGTGGCCAGGAACTTCAGGCCTGCGAGCGCCAGCGCCTCGTTCCGCGCGGTGTTCGGAGCGCCCGGGGTGCCGTCCGTGGTGCCGGTGACTGCGCCGTCGAACGTGGACTCGAACTCCTTGAGTACGGAGACCTCGTTCGGGCCGGGCGCAACGAACACGGTGCCGTGCTCGGCCGCGGGGATGTTCCACTCGACGCCCTGGAACAGCAGCATCCGCGGGTTCGCCGAACGGGCGTCGCGGATGTGCGGGTTCACCCCGTCGACGGCGAGCTTGGCGTGGCCGGTGCCGCCGTGGTCGGTGATGACCATCCAGTCCAGGCCGTACTGGGCGGCCCGCTCGGCGTGGTCGCGCACGCGGTAGAGGCCGTCGGAGCTGAACTGGGTGTGGATGTGGTGGTCGCCGGCGAGGAAGAGCAGCGCCTGCTGGTCGTGGCGGCGGCGGTAGTCCTCGTACGCGTCGGCCTCCAGCGGCGAGGCTGCGGCCGGTGTGGCGGTGCCGAACACGCCCATCGCCGCCGCGCCGGCACCGAGCAGCCCAGCGTTGCGAAGTAGCTCCCGGCGGGACAGCGCGCGCGGGTCGAGTTCGGTGTCCGGCACCGCCGGATCGGCCCAGAGCGGCGGCGCGACCGCCGGCTCCTCGTGGTGGTGGTGCGCGTGGTCGTGTTCGTGGTGGTGCTCGTGCGACATCTGTGGGCTCCTGCCGGCGGACCGAATGACGCCCGCGACGGTAGGGGAGCGAGGCGGCCTGTCGACGCTCGTCAGGTGACGGGTCGGCAAACATTTTGGAGCTAAAACTAAGTGCTGGCGCGTGTGCTCGCGATGAGCTGGGCGTACCGGCGGCCGCTCGCCTTGATCGTCCGTGCCTGGGTCTCGTAGTCGACGTGGATCAGCCCGAACCGCTTGTCGTACCCGTACGCCCACTCGAAGTTGTCCAGCAGCGACCAGGCGAAGTACCCGGCGAGCGGTACGCCGTTCCGTGCGGCCCTGGCCGCGGCCGCGACGTGGTCGAGCAGGTACTGCGTGCGCTTCCCGTCGGCGATGTGCCCGTCCGGACCGACGTCGTCGGGCCACGCCGAACCACTCTCGGTGACGTAGACCTTCGGGACCTGGTACTCGGTGGCGAGTCGCAGCAGCAGTTGCTCCAGCCCGGCCGGGTACACCTCCCAGCCCATGGCGGTGGCCGCCGCGTCCGGCACCTCCACGGCGCGGACGTGCGGCACCGTCCCGGCCGGGTCGTCGGCGACGACCTGGCGGAAGTAGTAGTTCAGCCCGAGGAATTCGGTGGGTGCGGCGATCACCGACAGATCGCCGTCGCGCACGGGCGGCTCGACCCCGTACACGGACACCATGTCGGACGGGTAGCCGCGGCCGTGGATCGGGTCGAGCCACCAGCGGTTGACGTGGCCGTCCGCGCGGACCGCCGCCGACACGTCCTCGGGCCGGTCCGTCGCCGGGACGCACGGGCTCAGGTTGACGGACATCCCGACCTGCGCGTCCGGGACCGACGACCGCAGCACGTCCGCCGCCAACCCGTGACCGAGCAGCAGGTGATGCGAGGCGTGGACGGCCGCCGTGATGTCGCGCATCCCAGGCGCCATCCGTCCTTCGAGGTGGCCGATCCACGCCGAGCAGAGCGGTTCGTTGAGCGTCATCCAGTCCTTGATCCGGTCGCCGAGCCGGGCGGCCACTTCGGCGGTGTACTCGGCGAACGCCAGGGCCGTGCGCCGGTCGGGCCACCCGCCCTGGTCCTGCAACGACTGGGGCAGGTCCCAGTGGTAGAGCGTGGCGAACGGCCGGATGCCGGCGTCCAGCAGGCCGTCGACGAGCCGGTCGTAGAAGTCGAGGCCCCGCCCGCCCGGCGCCACTCGGGGCCACGCGATGGAGAACCGGTAGGCGCCGATGCCCAGCTCGCGCATCAGCGCGATGTCCTCGGGCCAGCGGTTGTAGTGGTCGCACGCGGTGTCGCCGGTGTCTCCGTTGCGGATGGCGCCGGGGATCCGGCAGAAGGTGTCCCAGATGGACGGCACGCGGCCGTCCTCGCCGACCGCACCCTCGATCTGGTACGCGGACGTGGCGGCGCCCCAGACGAAGTCCGGCCCCAGGTGTTCCATCGTGTCCCCCTACTTGACGGCGCCGGCGGTGAGGCCGGCCACGAGATAGCGCTGCAACAGCAGGAACCCCACGACCACCGGCGCGCTGACGACCAGCGACGCGGCCATCACCTGGTTCCAGTACACGTCGTTCTGGGTGGCGTACCCCTGGAGTCCGACGGCGAGCGTGCGGGTGGCGTCGTCGGTCATCACCGAGGCGAACAGCACCTCGCCCCACGCGGTCATGAACGCATAGACCGCGACCGCCACGATTCCGGGCAACGCCGCCGGCACGACGACCCGCAGCAGGGCGCCGACGGGCCCGGACCCGTCCACCTGCGCGGCCTCATCCAGTTCGGTCGGGATCGAGTCGAAGTAGCCGACGAGCATCCAGATCGAGAACGGCAGCGAGAACGTGAGGTAGGTGATGATCAGCCCGATGCGGCTGCCGTAGAGCACCAGCCCCGTCGCGTTGCCGACGTTGACGAAGATCAGGAACAGCGGCAGCACGAACAGGATGCCGGGGAACATCTGGGTGGAGAGCACGGTCACCGAGAAGGCGCGGCGCCCGGCGAAGCGGTACCGGCTGATCGCGTACGCCGCGAAGATCGCCACGGTCACCGAGAACACGGTGGCCACGCCCGCGACGACCAGGCTGTTCACGAAGTACTTGCCCAGCGGGACGGTGTGCCAGATGTCGACGAACGGTCGCAGCGTCACGGTCGACGGGATCCACGTGAACGCGGTCTGCACGTCCCGCAGCGGCTTCACCGCCGACGTGACCATCACGTAGATCGGGGCCAGTGTGAACAGCGCCAGCCCGGCGAGCCCGACCGCGCGGACCCAGGGGAGCCACCGTGGCTCACGCATAGCTGCTCCTGCGCCGGGTCAGGACCAGGTAGGCGGCCGTCACGACCAGCAGGAAGCCGAGCAGCAGGACGGACATCGCCGAGCCGCTGCCGAAGTTCCAGGTGACGAACGAGCTCTGGTAGATGTGGATCGAGATCAGGTCGGCCTCGCGCGGCGCCGACCGTCCGAACAGGACGTACGGCGTGTTGAAGTCGTTGAACGTCCAGAGGAAGAGCACGAGCACCAGCACCTGGTTGACGGGGCGCAGCATCGGCATCGTGATCGAACGGAGCCGCCGCCCGAAGCCAGCCCCGTCGATCGCCGCCGCCTCGTAGAGGTCCGCCGGGATGTTCTGCAGTCCAGCCGTGATGCACAGGAACGCGAACGGCCACGATCGCCACACCGACACGACCAGCAGTGCGACGAAGCTGTTGCCGCCGATGAGCCAGAATGGGCGGTCACCGGTGAGACCGAGCTGGTCGTCGAGGACGTGGTTCACCATGCCCGTGTCGCGCTGGAGCATGAAGCTCCAGGTGATGACGGCGGCGTAGACCGGCAGCGCGTACGGGGTGAGGAACAGCGTCCGCAGCACGCCCCGGCCCCGGAACGGGTTCTGCATCAGCACCGACGCGACCACGCCGAGCAGCCAGCTCAGCCCGACCGACAGCACGGTGTACGCCAGTGTCACCCAGAACGAGTGGAGCAGCTCGGCCCCGACCGGCGCGTCGAGGTCGACGGCGACGCGGTAGTTCTCCAGGCCGGCGGCGGGGGCAGTGGACCAGTCCCGGATGTAGAACTGGGTGAGCTCGCGCATGCTCATCCACACGCCCACCACCATGGGCACGAGGTGGATGCCTAGCTCCAGCAGCAGCGCGGGCAGCAGGAACAGGTAGGGCAGCACGCGGCGCGACACGTGCCGCGTCCGGCGGGGCGGTGCCGGCGCGGTCTCGCTCCGCGCCGGCACCGGGGTAATGACCGCCGTCATCCGCCTCAGCTGCCCGGCTTCAGCTGCTGGTTGGCCTGGCTGAGCTTGGCCTTGACGTAGGACTCGGTGATGGGTTTGCCGCTGGCCGCGTCGGCGAACATCGCCTTCATCGCGGTGCCGACGAGCGTCTCGAACTGGCTCTCCTCGGGCACCTGCGGCAGCGGCGCGGCGGAGGTGCTGAGGATCTGCTGGAACACCTTCGCCGACTCGGTCTGGAACGCCGGGTCCGCGTAGGCGCCTTCACGGTGGGCAGCGAGCCGTAGGTCTTGTTCAGCAGCTTCTGCTCGGCGTCGCTGGTCATGAACTCGACGAACTTCAGGCGCCGCGTCGCGGTTCTTCGTGTTCTTGAACACCGACAGGTTGATGCCGGCGACCATGCTGTTCACCTTCTTGCCGCCGGGCGGGGTCGGGGTGACGAACGGGATAGGCGCCACGCCGTAGTCGGCCTCGCTCATGCCCGTTGGACTTGAGCGAGCTGGCGGCCGCCTGCCACATCAGCATCGCGGCCTTGCCGGTGGCGAAGTCTTTCACCGCCTGCGTCCCGTTGGCGTACTCGGCATTGCTCGGGTTGACGATCTTGTCGCTGGCCATCAGGTCCACGTACGACTTGACCGCCGCCACGGCCTGCGGCGAGTCGAACTGCGGCTTGCCGCCGGAGTCGAACAGCTCGGCGCCGTGCTGCTGGCCGATCATGAAGGCGTGGTGTGCGTTCTCGGTGTAGCTGGCGCCCTCGACCGCGAGTCCCCAGCGGCCGTCACCCGTCAGCGTCTTGCCGTGGGCGACCATGTCGGCCCAGGTGGCGGGCGGTCCCGCGATGCCGGCGTCGGCGAAGAGCTTCTTGTTGTAGTACAGGCCGTAGGCGAGGCTGTAGAGCGGCACGGCCGCCGGTGGCTCGCCGGCCGCCCCGGTCGCCGCCAGGCTCGCCGGGAGGAAGCGGTCGCGCCCTCCGACCTGTTCCAGCGTCGCGTCGTCGAACGGCAGCAGCGCGCCGGTCGCCTGCAACGACGCCGACCAGGTGTTGCCGATGTTGAGGACGTCCGGGCCCTGGCCCGAGGTCGTCGCGGCGAGGATCCGGTTGAGCAGGTCGGCCCAGGGCACGACCTCGACCTTGACGGTGATCCCGGTCTGCTCGCGGAACTTGTCCAGCTCCGGCTGTAGCACCTCCTTGTCGTGCTGGAGGCTGGTTCCCTGGTTGCTGGCCCAGTAGGTCAGCGTCTTGCCGTCGCCAGCCGGATCGTCGCCGCCGCAGGCGACGAGCGTGGAAGAGAGGAGCAACAGTGCCGCGGCGGTCAGGCCGAGCTTGCGTCCGGTCACAGCCGTACCCTTCTAGGGGAACTTTATTTGGACCTTAAATTAGCTGCCAATTAAACTGAGGCCTCATACTTGCGTCAAGACATCGGACAGGTGTGGGCATAGTGGAGCAGACGAGCGTGGATCGCAGCGATGGCCAGCGCACCACTGTGCGCGACGTGCGGCGCCGGAACCGGTCGGCCCTGCTGTCGACGCTCTACTTCGACGAGCCGCTGAGCCGCCAGCACCTCAGCCAGCTGACCGGGCTAAGCGCGGCGACGGTCAGCAACGTCGTCGGCAGCCTCATCGAGGAGGGCCTGGTCGTCGAGGCGGGCTCAGTCGACTCCGACGGCGGCCGGCCGCGCGTGCTACTGCGGGTCGATCCGCGATATGGCTATGTCATCGGCGCGGACGTCGGCGAGACGCGGGTCCGCGTCGAACTGTTCGATCTGAAGATGGCCCGGCTCACCAGCGCCGACCGGCCGCTGGATGCCGTCCATCCCGACCCGGACGCGGTCGCCGGCCACATCGTCGGCGGCGTCCGCGAGGTCATCAAGGCCGCCGGGATCGCGGAGGAGACCGTGCTCGGCGTCGGCATCGGCGTGCCGGGCGTCGTCGAACAGGGGCCGGAGGTACTGGTCCACGCGCAGTCGCTCGGCTGGGACGGCGTACCGCTGGAACGCCTCGTCCGGGCCGGCGTCGACCTGCCGCTCTTCGTCGACAACGGTGCCAAGACGCTCGGCCAGGCCGAACTGTGGTTCGGTGCGGGCCGGGGCGCGAGGCACGCCGTCGTGGCCCTGGTCGGGTCGGGCGTCGGCGCGGCGATCATCACGCACGGACGTATGTACCGCGGCGCCACCAGTAGCGCTGGTGAGTGGGGCCACACGATCGTCAAGTACGGCGGGCGGCGTTGCCGGTGTGGCGCGAAAGGCTGCCTGGAGGCGTACATCGGCGCCGAGGGCGTCCTCGACCGGTACCGCCACGCGCTCGGCGACAAGGTCACCGCCGAGACCGACGAGGAGGCCGGCATCGCCGCGCTCCTCGCCGACCCGTCCGCGGTCGCGACGGCGATCCTGGAGGAGACGGCAGGCTACCTCGGGGCCGGGATCGCGAACCTCGTCAACCTGTTCAACCCGGAGCGCATCGTCCTCGGCGGGTGGGCGGGCATAGCGCTCGGAACCCGGCTGCTGCCAGAGATCCGGGCCGCGGCGGCCGAGCACGCGCTGCGCCAACCGTTCGCGCAGACAGCGATCGAGCTGTGCCAGATCGGCCCGGACGCCGTCGCGTACGGCGCCGCGACGCTGCCCGTGGCCCACCTGCTCGGGCGCGGCCGCCCGCCCGCGGCGGAGCCCGCCGAGCCGCTGCCGCTGCACAGGCCGGCGTAGGCACTGCCGGTTGCCTGCGAGGCTCACTTGCGGGTGCAGGCCACCTCAGTCTCGGTCCTTCACGAGATCTTGAAGACCCAGGCGTGGTCTCCCGACTCGCGTGCGGACGCCGGCACGTCTATCACCAGTTGGCCGTTCTGCTTCGTCCAGCGCAGGGGGTCGCCGCTGTACCCGAGCATGGTGATCGTGTCGTCGGCCTTGATCGGCACAGGCGAGCTCACGACGACCTGTTCGCCCGGTGGAGTCAGCGACGTGATGTAGAACGCGTCGTTCTGCCGGAGGGTGAAGCGGAGGTTGCCCTCTTCTGGCGTCCTGGACCAGTACGTCGTGTTGTAGATGGACTCGCCGTTGACCTGCAGCCAGGCGCCCGTCTCCCGCAGCCGTTGCTGCATGATCTCGGGGATCGTGCCGTCGGCCCGGGGACCTATGTCGAGCAGGAAGTTACCGTTCTTGCTGACGATGTCGACCAGCGTGTCGACGACCTGGTCGGCGGTCATGTACGCCTCGTCGGGGGTCGCCGAGTTGTAGCCGTACGACCGCGGGTCCAGCCCTCGGCTCGACTCCCACTTCTTGACGACCGTGGTGGGATATGTCGCGTACTCCGGCGTGGTGAAGTCGTGTGTGGGGACGCCGCACCGGTCGTCGTAGGTCACGTCGGTGCCCCGGTCGCGGGCCTGGTTGAGGTACTCGGCGAGGACGGGGCGGCTGTCGTTGGGACCGCCGATGTCGCACCACAGGATGTCCGGGCGGTACTTCTGCACGATCTCTCGCAGCTGGGGCACCTGCAGGCCGCGCACGTAGTCGGTGACCCCGGCGTCGCCGGTGTAGGGCAGCTCCGCCCCGGTGTAGGGGTTGCGCGGCGGGCCACCGGGGAACGGACCGGATCCGTTCTGGTACGCCGGGTGGTACCACTCCGGCATCGAGTAGTAGAGCCCCGGACGCAGCTGCGGGGTGTGCTGGCGGCTGGCATCGAACAGTTGCCGCACGAGGTCGGCATGCGGGCCCATGTCGACCGAGTCGCGGCCGCTGTACGCCGAGTCGTACAGCGAGAAGCCGTCGTGGTGCTTGGCGGTGAGCACGAAGTACCGGGCGCCGGCGTCGCGGAAGAGCGTCACCCAGCTCCGCGGGTCGAAGTCCTCGGCTCGGAACCGGGGGATGAAGTCGTCGTAGTCGACGTTCGTGCCGTGGGTCTCCCGGTGGTACCTGTGGGTGGCGTTGCCCGGGTCGTTCATGTGGTACCAGTACCACTCGGCATACTGCTGGCCGACCGGCGCCCACGCGGGCACGGAGTAGACGCCCCAGTGGATGAAGATGCCGAACTTGGCGTCGTTGAACCAGTCCGGCGACTCGTGCCGGGACAGCGAGGCGTTCGTCGCGGAGTACCGCTGCACCCCCACCGTCAGGGTGAGCTCCTGTCGGGCGGAGACGCCGCCCGCGAGGCGGGCCACGACCGCGCCAGGCACTGCCGTACCGTCCGGCATCGGACGTGCCTTTTCGATCCCGACCTTGACCCGGGCCTGCTCACCGGGGGCTAGCCGGGTCACCGTCGCGGGCCGCACGGTGCGCACGCCGTCTGCCTCGACGGACACGGTCGCCGTGTGGGCGGCCGTGAGCCACTCGGCGCCTGTGTTGGTTACGGTTGCCTCGACCTGCTGGATCCCCTCCGGTGTGGTCTTGAATGTTGTGCGCGCGTCTGAGACTCGCACCGCCCGTCCGGCCACGAACGGCTGCACCGACAGCGCGAAGACGTGCATGCTGGCCCGCTCGGGCGCTGGCAGTGCGGTTGCCGGCAACGTCAGGCCGGTCACCTCCCGGGAAGAGTCCAGCGCGGCCTGTATCGCGTAGATGTGGACCTGATGCGGATCCCGGGCGCCGTCCGGGCGGTACCGGAAGGAGGGGGTCAGAGCGCCGGTGCCGCCGCTGTACCAGTCGGGCACCGTCACCGTGGCCGCACTCGTCGTCCCGTCCGCGTAGTGTGCGGTGATCGCGCCGTTGGTGTCGCCGTAGCTCGACGCGGCGAGCAGATGCGCGGCCGAGTACCTGCCCGGTGGTAACGCGATTCTCTGGCCGCGTGCGACGACGTTGTTCGCCGACCCTGCCGCGCTGCCGGGGAACTCGTACGGCACGCCAGCGACGGTCACCCGGCCTCCTGGCGGCAGCTCTTCCGCTGGGAAGGTGTACCCGCTGCCGTCGAAGCTGCCGCCTCGCGCGGACGCGCTGGAGATCCCGTCATTGTCGAAATAGGACGACAGCTGTACCGGGACCGGATCGGTCGGTTCGGCCGGGCTCGCTGGATTCGCCGGGAGCACCGCCGTCACAGCCGTGACAACCGCCGCTGACGCAACGCTGGCAACCAACCGGAGCGATCGTCGCATGACAGCGTCCTTTCGCTTGCCGAGAGCTCATTCGTGGACGTGAAGCGCAGCGGACGAGGTACAGCGGGAACCGCCGGGTGCGGGGATGCTGGCGAGGGACGAGCACCTGCGCCGCGAAACATCCAAGGATGCAAAGGAGGCTAGATACTTTCAGCAGGATTTGTCCATAGAGATCAGCATTCGTTCGAAAGTTTCCGTCTGGCTGACAAAAGTCTGCGCCGATTGCGCCCGCATATCCGTTTCTTGAGTGTCGCGCAGGCAGGTAGAGGCGCAGGCGATCGTGCGGTTGGGCGTCGAGTGGCCGCGGCTACGTGTCACCTGCGCCAGGAGCCTGCTGGGAACCCCTCGACCGGGCGCGGGAGATCGCCCGGTCTAGGGGAGCGTGCGGTTAGCTGACGGAGTTGGCGGCCTGCAGGATGAGCCGGGTGGTCACGTCGGGCTGGGACATCATCGGCACGTGCGAGGCCCTCACCGAGACGGCGGTGGCGCCGGCACGGGCGGCCATGAACCGCTGTGTTTTCGGCGGGATGGCGTGGTCGTCGGTGGCCACGAGGTACGGAGGGCCGGGCGCGGCTATGCCGTTGCTTGGGCGGCCTTGTGGATGAGGTCGGCGACCGCCTGAGGCTGGGACACGTAGACCGAGTGGCTGCCGGGCGCCTCGACGACTGTGGCGCCGGCGCGCTCGGCCATGGACCGCTGGGCCGGTGGCGGGATCATGCGGTCGTCCGCGGCGACGAGGTACCAGCTCGGCTTGAGCCGCCATCCGGGCTCGCTGACCGAGCCGCCGAGCGCACCGACGCCCCACGGCACCTGGGAGTCGGCCATGAACGCCGCCTCATCGGCTGGCAGGTCGCCTGCGAACGAGTCGTGGAACTTGTCGCGATCCAGGAACAGGTAGCCGTCCCTGGGCGGCAGGATCGGGGGGACCGGCGCTCCCGGCGGCGGGTCGGCGATCAGTGTGTTCACCGACTCGCCCTTGTCGGGGGCGAACGCCGCGATGTAGACGAGGCCGGCGACGCGAGGGTCGCTGCCGGCCTCGGTGATGACGACGCCGCCGTAGGAGTGGCCCACGAGGATCGCCGGGCCGTCGAGGTCGTCGAGGACCTGCTTGACGGCGGCCACGTCGCCCTCGAGGGACACGGTCGGGTTCTGCGCGACCGCGACCCGGTGACCCTGCGCGCGGAGCCGGTCGTAGACGCCTCGCCATCCGGAGCCGTCGACAAACCCGCCGTGGACGAGTACCACGGCCGGTCGGGTGGTTGCGTTCATCGCTCTTCTCCTTGAGTTGGTGGGAAGATGTGCGGTGACGCTAGGCAGGGACCGGCTCTCAAGGCATCAGGGAAACCCCCCGACCGAGCGCGGCCGGGACCCTCGATACGGACCTGCGAGTCAGAGGAAGAAGGCCGTGTGGACGAGGTAACGGCGGCCGCATTCGGGTTGTTCGGCCGCGAGGACGCTCTGCGAATCCTGAGCGACGTCCTCGCGAGTGGCGGAAGCGCCGTCGCAATCGGCGATCCCGGTGTCGGGAAGAGCAGCCTGCTGAAGGTCGCCGATCAGCTCGCCCAGCGCCGGGGGCGAAGGGTGCTGTCAGTCACTCCGACGCAGTTCGACCGAGGACTGCCCTTCGCCGGGCTTGCCGAGCTGGTCGCCCAGTGTCCCGAGGGAACGGACGAAGGCCTTCCAGGCCCGCAACGACGCGGCCTCGCGGTCGCCTTGCAGCGTGCCGAACCCGACGGTCCCGAGGTCGACGCCTTGGCAGTACCCCTAGCTGTCCAAGGACTGCTGACGCAGCTTTGCAAGTCCGAGCCGGTCGCGCTCATCATCGACGACCTGCAGTGGCTAGACCGTGCCAGCCTCGGCAGCCTCGGCTTCGCGCTCCGACGCATCTCCGTCGAACCTCACCGGCTGAGCGTCCTGGTCGGCACCAGACCGGAGGGCGCCGGCACCGACCTGATCCGCAGCCTTCCCGAGCCTCAGCACGAGTTCACGCTGGCGCCCTTGGAGGACTGGGCGATAGGCCAGCTGCTGCGCACCCGCCTGGGTGCCCGATGGACTCCGCCAATGAGCGCCGGGGTGGCGCGGGTGAGCAGCGGGAATCCGTTCCTGGCCCTGATGATTGCCCAGGCCATGCAGTCCGACGTGTCCCAGTGGCACTGGAGCGCCCAGGACGGCCATGATCCGGTGTTTCCCGTGCCTCCTAGCCTGGCCGAACTTCTCTGCGAGAAGGTCACGCTGCTGCCGCAGGACGCACGCGAGGTCCTCCTGCTCGTGTCCGCGGCGGGACGGCTCACCGTCACGCAGCTGCTCGGGATCGTCGAGGACGCTCAGCTCCGGTCGGCCCTGGAAGCCGCCGCAGATCGCGACGTGGCGACCGTCGGCGCCGGGTCGGTGGTCACCTTCACTCACCCACTGCTGGCTCCGGCCATGTACGACGCGGTCGCGCCGGCCGAGCGTCGTCGCGCGCACAGCATTCTCGCAGAGAAGCTCGACGACCCGGTGGAGCGTGCTCGCCATCGCTCAAGGTCGATCACGGCCCCCGACGAGGCGATTGCTGGTGAGCTGGAGAAGGCAGCCGAAATCTCCCGGGGACGTGGAGCTCAACAACTGGCCGGCGAGTTGCTGGAGGGAGCTGCACTTGCCACCCCAGCCGGTGTGGATACGGCCGCCAGCTTGGGCCGCTGGCTCCGCGCAGTGGATGCCTACATCGCGGCCGGCGATGGCGTGGCGGCGCAGGCAGCACTGGACAAAGGGTCGGCGCTGGCCGCGGTCCCGGAGCAGGAAGCCCAGGCGCTGGTGCGCCGGCTCAAACTGGTCGACCACTATTCGGGCGTTCGCTCCCTTGCTGAGGCAGCACTTCGGCTGGCGCCGGAAGGCAGTGAGGTCCGCGCCGAGATCTTGAACATCCTCGGCCTGCTTCACCGCATGCACGGTCACGGCGAGGATGCTCTGCGAATGACTCGGATGGCGGTCACGGAGGCTGCCGCGGTCAAGCGTTACGACGTTCAGCTCGAGGCGCTGAACCACCGACTGGCAGTCGAGTGGCAGTGGGCGCAGGGCCAGCCCCAGCAGACGGTGCGCGATATCGCACAGCTGGTCGAGAGTGCAGCGCTGGACCCCACTGCTATATACGTGGTTTGGACCAAGGGTTTCTTTGCAGTCTGGAACGACGAGACTGCCGAAAAGCACGTACGGGACGGCATCACGTCGGCTGTCAATGCTGGTCGGTATGGCGACCTGTCATTCCTGTTCATCTGTCTGGTTCTTTTCCTCATCCGCGCATCGAGGGTGCGTGATGCCAAGGCTGCTCTGGATGCGTCGGACCGTTTAGGTGCGTGGGCGGGGTCCAGCCTCCAAGAAGACATGGCACGCATCTTGGTCAAGGAGTATGCGGGCGAATTGGACGGGGCTCGCGAGTTGGCCCAAGGCGCGGTGGCACGGTCGCGAATCAGCGGGGCAACGTACTGGATAGCCGGTTTCCTGGCACAGGTTGGGTTCATTGAGACCTCCGCTCGGAACTGGGAAGCGGCGCTTGAGCCTCTGCGCGAGCTCTCAGAGATCTTCGCGAGCACCCAGATGGTCGACTTGGAGCAGCTCCTGTGGGGCGTCGACTACGCCGACGCCGCGCTGCAGGTTGGCGCAGTGCAAGACGTTGAGGCGGCCATCTCTGTTCTGCGACGCCAAGGGATGGCCGGCCGGCCGGAAGCGACGGTCGCTGCGAACCGCTGCCAGGCTTTGCTGACGGCCGCGCGTGGAGACGTGGACAACGCGTTGAGCGAACTTGTCAATATCGTCGATCAACCGGGATCTGAGTGTCCGTTCGAGGCGGCTCGGTCCCGGCTGGCCTTGGGACAGGTCTACCGTCGCGCCGGATACAAGGGCATGGCCAACGAAGCGCTGAACGCAGCGGCGGGCGCCTTCGAGGAGTTGGGCATACCGCGATGGGCGGAACGAGCCCGGGACGAAGCCGACCGGGTGGGGCTGCACCCCACTACGAGCATGCTCACGGCGACGGAACGCCGAGTCGCCGAGCTCGTTGGATCAGGACACTCGAATCAGGAGACCGCCGCGGAACTCTTCATGTCCGTCAAGACGGTGGAAGCCAACCTGACCCGGATCTACCGCAAACTCGCTGTGCGGTCGAGGACAGAGCTTGCAAACCGCTTGAACAAACTCGACTCCGCAACGCACCACGACTAATGCCCCGCCTGAGAAGGTGCCGGGGTAACGAGCGGGATCGTCAGGCCCGGTTGTGGTGAGAGCCTCGCCCTCCCCGAACCGGACTGTTCCGGAAGTGGCGCCCAAACCGGACGGCCGATGCCGCCATTTCCCCGACAGTTCACGCCGCGCATGGAGCAATCGACGTCAAGGCCGCGCCGTATTAGTGGCCCAGAGGGGCGTGCGGCCGTTGTGGTAGATGACGAGGTTGCCGTCGTCCTGCAGCTCGACGTACGGGTTGATGAAACTCCCGTAGACGCCCGCCGCCCAGGCCGGCTGCCCTGCGTCGTTGTAGAGCACGAAGTTGCCGTCGTTCTGCATGTCGGCGTGGGTGGGTCGACGGTCCGCAGGCAGGCTCCAGGTGCCCGTGGCCCAGAACGGATTTAGTCCCGGGCCGCCGTCGTAGAGCACGAGGTTGCCGTCTGTTTGCATCACGAGGTGGAACCGGCCGTTGGGGGAGACCAGACGTTGGCCTTGGCCGAGCTGCTGTCCCGCCCGCAACTGGTTGCGATCGGTTCCGGGGCCGCTGGCGCCGAACGGGCTGATGACGATGCTCGCGGAGCGCGGGTCGCCGTCGTGTACCAGGGACTCCTGCGCCGCGACGTCATCGAAGGCGAAGCCGTACGCCTTACCGTCGACCATGTTCTCGTGGACGATTCGCGAGTAGTGGTTCGAGATGGAACCCTTGTAGAAGTCGTTCCGGTCGTAGCGCGGCTCGACGTCGTGAGTGCCCAGCGTCGAGCGGTGCAGCGCGGCACAGAGGGTCCGGGCGATCGGGCCGACCACGAGGTCGTTCGGCGCGTGCAGCGCCCCGTCACAGCCCCACACGTTGACGGTGGACGGCTTGTTGAACGAAGCGACTCGCTGGCCGGAACCGTTGGTGAAGTGCATGACGTTGCCGCTGGTGCGCCCGAAGTACCGGGTGTTCGGCTCGTTCTGGAACGGCACCACTGTCAAAGTGCGATTGATGTACGCGTTCCACGCGGTGGTGATGTACGGGTCGAGGTAGTTGGGGTCCATCTGGCCGGCGTCGGCGGCTTTGCCTGGAGCCCAGACACGCAGGACGGTGCCGTCGGATCGGGTGTGGACGGAGCGGTCGAAGCCGGGCTGGTTCCTGATCGCGTTGATGACCTTGTTGCGGCCGTCGTTGACGACGTCGCCGGTGCGCTTGGTGACGCCGTTGCTGCCGGTCACGGTGACCGCGTGCGGAATGGCGAACATGTCGACCTGGGAGCTGTTGAGCCAGAGGCCGGCACCGTTGTAGGTGAACTCGCTGGTGTCGAACAGAATGTCGCGGTTGGGGTCGCCCGGCGCCCACGGGGCAGGCTGGACCAGGCCGGCCGGGCTGAGGAAGAACTTCAGCTTCTCCCCGAACGACAGGTAGACCCGGCCGGACAGTTCGCGCGGGATGCGCAGTGTCACACTCTGGCCGTTGGTCGGGCCCGGCATCGAGACGTCCGGTGCGGGCGAGGGCGGTAGGGTTCCGCCGGTCCACGGGATGTGGGTGCCGGCCGAGTTCACGTAGCCGAGCCGTCCGCCGGGCTTGAGCGAGACACCGAGCACGTAGAGGTGCACAGCCTCGCTGCGACCGGAGCTGTTCGTCACTGTCAGGGGCAGCAGATCCGGCCCGACCGCTCCGGCAGACGAGATGTTGGCGGCGGTCGCGGCCACCACAAGCGGCGCGGCTACCGCAGCCGCCGATAACCAGTGGACAAGCCTTCTTCGGGTACGCACGTGGCGACTCCTCAGGTCATTTCGGCTGTGCACTAGCGACGCGTGCCGCTGGCCCAGATCGGCGTCCGGCCGTTGTGGTAGATGACGAGGTTGCCGTCGTCCTGGAGTTCGAGATAGGGATTGGTGAAGCTGCCGAACGTTCCCGTTGCCCAGGCCGGCTGCCCTGCGTCGTTGTAGAGGACGAAGTTCCCGTCGTTCTGCATGTCGGCGTGGGTGGGTCGACGATCTGCCGGCAGGTTCCAGGGGCATCGCGCGGGTTCGTACAGGCAACGGCCCATCGCTGCTTGCTGACCAGGGCGACGCTTGAGCCAGACGCGTGGGCGCGGGTCGTCATGCTCAGCTCCAATGAGGGCAGACGGTGGGCGAGCCGATGCCTGTGGAACGACGTGACGCTGTGGTCGTGGGATGCAAGGCGCACTGCATCGGGCGCGGTTGGAACGTTTCAAACGTTTCCGGTTCGTGAAATGTAGACGGCGAAACGGCGGCGGTCAATGGTCTAGGCCATCAGCGGCCCGGAAGGGAGGCGGCATCGCCTCGGTGCGTGGACGTTTCTCGCCCGAGGACCATTCTGCCCGTTGCTTAGGTCAGAATCTGTCCTCTATACGTCCTACCGTGGTCTTCATGAGCGATCACCAGCACGCCATCAAACCGTTCCGCATCGACATCCCCCAGGCTGACCTGGATGACCTGCACCGCCGCCTCGACGCCGCCCGGTTCCCCGACGAGATCCCCGGCTTCGGCTGGCGCCGCGGTGTGCCGCTGGACTACCTCAACAAGCTCGTCGGGTACTGGCGGCACACGTTCGACTGGCGCGCCCAGGAGGCGAGGCTCAACCAGCTGCCACAGTTCACCACCGACATCGACCGGCAGCGGGTGCATTTCCTACACGTACGCTCGCCGGAGCCGGACGCTGTCCCGCTGCTGCTGACGCACGGCTGGCCCGGCTCGATCGTGGAGTTCCTCGACGTCATCGGCCCGCTGAGCGACCCGCGGGCGCATGGCGCCGGGGCAGCGCCCGCGTTCCACGTGGTCGCCCCGTCGATCCCGGGCTTTGGATTCTCCGGCCCGACCATGGAGGCCGGCTGGGGCACGGACCGGGTGGCCCGGGCGTGGCTTACGTTGATGGATCGGCTCGGGTACGAGCGCTTCGGCGCGCAGGGCGGCGACACCGGCGGCATCGTGTCACCGAAGCTCGGCCGCCTCGCACCAGACCGGCTGATCGGCATCCACGTCAACGGGGCGTTCGTACTCCCGTCCGGCGATCCAGCGGAGCTGGCCGGGCTCACCGAATCCGAGCAAGCGCGGCTGGCCAGGCTTGAGAGCTACGACTCCTCGTACGCGATGCTGCAGGGCACCAAGCCGCAGACCATCGCGTACGCGCTGAGCGACTCGCCCGTGGGGCAACTGGCGTGGATCGTGGAGAAGTTCCAGGAGTGGACCGACCCCGCGCGTGCGCTGCCGGAGGACGCGGTCGACCTCGATCAGATGCTCACCAATGTGTCCGTGTACTGGTTCACCGCCACCGCCGGGTCGGCGGCACGGATCTACGCCGAGGACTTCGCCGCGTGGAGCACGCCAGCGGAGAGGTCGCCGGTACCGACCGGTATCGCGGTGTTCCCGACCGACGTATCCGTACGCCGCCTCATCGAACGCGAGAACAGGGTCACGCACTGGTCAGAATTCGACCGTGGTGGACACTTCGCCGCGATGGAGGCGCCGGACCTGCTGGTCGAGGACGTGCGCGCCTTCTTCGCCACGCTCCGCTGAGTGCGAGGCAGCACGAACGACCGCGCGAGCGCCGCGTCCATGCCGAGGAGCCAGCGACCGACGGCCGGACCCGCCGCACACACACGGGCCCGCGCCGAAAGGTGCGGGCCCGCGGGCAGTACCCGGTCGTCATGCAGTGTCCGGACTTCGCTCCGCTCCGCTACCGCGAGGTGCCGCTGGCCCACAGAGGCGTCCGGCCATTGTGGTAGATGACGAGGTTGCCGTCATCCTGCATCTCGACGTAGGGGTTGGTGCGGCCGGAGCCCCAGCTGCCCGATGCCCAGGCGGCCTGATTCGTGTTGTTGTAGAGAACGAGGTTGCCGTCCGGCTGCATCTCCGCGCGTGTGGGCTTGCGGTCGACTGGCAGGTTCCAGGTGCCGGTTGCCCAGATCGCGCCCGGACCGTCGTAAATCACGAGGTTGCCGTCGGACTGCATCTTCAGGCGGAACCGTCCGTTGGATGAACTGAGCTCCTGGCTACCGTTCAGTCGCTGCCCGACCTTCAGCTGGTTGTTGCCGCCCGACGGCGGGCCATCGCCGTCGGCGATCCGGTCGCGGATCCACCTGCCCGCTTCCTTGAGCCGGCCGGCGGAGTAGTCCGAGCCGCCACACGTGCCGCCGCTCCACACCGCGCCGGAGCGGTGATCGTCGGAGTAGTTCCAGTTCGTCCACGAAATCTTCTTCTGCTGCAACAGATCGATGTACCGCTGCGACATCGCGAAGTTGTTCGGCCCGTCACCAGAGGACTCCTGCGTGCCGAACTCACTGACCCACATCGGGATGTGGTTCGCGGCGTTCGACAACGCGTTGAGGTACTGATCGCCGTGCGAGGCGGCGTAGAAGTGGAACGTGTATGCGATGTTCGACGCGTTCACGCGGTTGTTGATCACATCCCACTCACTGCCGCCGTCGGAGATGCCCAGCGACCCCCAGCCGTGCGTGCCCACCAGGATCGGCGCGTCTCCATCGATCGCCCGAATCACCGGAATCACCTCGTGCGCGTAGTCCCGGATCCGAGCCCAGGACACGTTGTTCGGCTCGTTCGCGATCTCGTAGATGATGTTGTTCCGGTTCTTGTTGGCGTTGGCGATGTCGGTGAAGAACCGCTTCGCGTTCCCCAGGTTGTAGTTCGGGTCACCGGGGCTGAGCTGGTGGAAGTCCACCACGGCGTACATGCCCCGGTCGGACACCATCTGGATCGCCTGGTTCACCTTCGCCGTGAACCCGGCCGGGTCGGTCTCATACCCACCCTCCTGCACGTACATCGAGATCCGCAGGACGTCGGCCTTCCAGTCGTTCGCAAGCGCGTCCAAGGACGCGTTGCTCACGCAGTTCCAGTACCACTGGATCCCGTGCGTGGACATGCCCCGCAGCTGGATCGCCTGGCCGTGCTGGTTCTGCACCTGCGTGCCCACGATCTTCAACTGACCGTTGTCCGTCACGGGGGTCGAAGCCAGGGTCGTACGCGTGCCAGGGACTGTGGCGCCGCTGCTCGGGGTGACGGCGAATACGGTGGCGGCGGTGAGTCCCGCCGCGACCACAAGGGTGAGTAACCAGTGCTTCATGGAGCCTCCTAGTAGACCCACACGCCGTAGTTGAACATCGCCTCGACGACGGGCTGGAAGTAGGTCGTGCCGCCGCTGGAGCAGTTGCCGCTGCCGCCCGAGGTGAGACCGAGCGCGGTGCTACCGGCGAAGAGCGCGCCACCGCTGTCACCAGGCTCGGCGCACACGGTGGTGCGGATCATTCCGGTGACCGTCCCCTGTGGGTAGTTCACCGTGGTGTTGACACCGGTGACGATGCCGCCACGCCGGCCGGTGGTGCTGCCGGTGCGCTCGACTCCCTGGCCGACCACGGGGTCGGCGGCGCTGTTGATGTCACGGACGGAGCCGTTGTACATGTTCACGCCACCGGGCCGGTCCCAACCATCGGCGTACCGGATGATGCCGTAGTCGTTGCCCGGGAACGAGCTACCGGCGCGGTAGCCGAGGAACCGATTGCCCGGGCCGTTCCAGCTGCCCCCGATGTTGGTGCAGTGGCCGGCGGTCAGGGCATACGCGGTGCCGTTGGCGGTGGCGACGTTGAAGCCGAGCGAGCAGCGGGCACCGCCGGTGTAGATCGGATCCCCGCCGGCGATCAACATGTTCAGCGTGCCCGGCGCCGACTCCAGCCGGGCGGTGTTCCCGAGCTTGGCGACCGTCGCCCTGAGCTGCTTCAGCTTGGCGCCGGTCACGGTGCTGTCGGCCGTGACGACCACCTGGTTGGTGACCGGATCCACCGCCCACGCCGTGCCGGCGATGGTGGCCGAGCGGCTCAGCTCGTCGGTCGCGGCCCTCAGCGTCGCGCCGCTGTGCTTGACGATCTTCGGCGAAGCGCCGCCGGCACGGACCTGCTTGGCCGCAGCCTCCGTGATCACGGTGACGACGAGTTTTCCGGTGACGCTGTCGAGGTACGAGCCGGCAGTGTCGCTGCCGAGCCGGTCCGCTAGCGTCGTCGCGACCTTCGATGCAGCGGCGGCCGTCGAGCCTTCAGCCGCGGGGGACGGGGCCGCCAGGGCGGTAGGGGCGGTGAACACGACACCTGCGACGATTCCCGCCGTGACAATCAGCCTGACGCGACGCGAGCTTGAGCGTTGGATCCTCACGCGAGCCTCCCTGGGACGGGGATACGCCACCGCGGCGTATCCAGGGACGGCATGACACCGGTCAGCTGGCTGCCCAAGCCGTGCGTGGGCCTTCCGGCTTCCGGCGGGAGCCGCCGAACCGACGCCAATCCGAAACGTGCCAATTCGCCTCGATGGTGTGGGCTATCCGCCAGATTGTCAATGATACGTTTCAATCCGGTCTTCTCGCCGCAGCCGGGCACCGTGGAAGCCCTCGACCGGTGCCACACGCAGGTTTCGTGGCTCGAAAAGTCATCCTTGTCCCCAGTGGTGCGTATCCACTAGGAATGAGCCTTTGAAACGTTCCAACAAAGTCACCGACCCTTCAGCGGCCGGTTCGAGGCGTGGAGACAGCGATGCGCAGAGGGTTACCAGTCCGATGGCTAGCTAGCCTTGCGGCGCTGCCGCTGACTCTCGCGATGCTTCCGCAGGTCGCCTCGGCTGCGCCGGCCGGCGCGGTCACGGTCGCAGCCGTCACCGTCAACGAGCAGGCGCAGCCGCTGGGCATCGGTGCAGGCGGCCCGCGGCTGGCGTGGACGCTCGCCTCCACCGCGCGCGGGCAACGGCCGACCGGCTACCGCGTCCTCGTGGCATCGCGCTCAGGGCTTCTGCGGCCCGGGCTGACGGATGTGTGGGACAGCGGATTGGTGAGCTCGTCCGAGCAGGCCGTGGGCTACGAAGGGCCGGCGTTGCGCTCCAGCACCCGCTACTGGTGGCGCGTCCAGGTGCTCGACGCGCTCGGACGCGCGTCGCGGTGGAGCGACCCGACCTGGTTCGAGACCGGCCTGCTGGCCGAGCCGGAGTGGACCGGCCAGTGGATCGGCGGCCGCGGCATCGAGCTCGACCCGGCGGAGACGTCGTTCGAGGGAGCCAGCTGGGTCTGGCACCCGGAGGGCGGCGACAACCTCGACATGCCCGCCGCCACCCGCTACCTGCGCGGCACCGTCACCCTGCCGGACAAGCCGATCCGTTCCGCGCACCTGCTCGCCACCGCGGACGACGAGATCACCGCATACGTGGGTGGCGTCGAGGCGCTCGCCAGCACCGACTGGAGGGCCGGTCGCCGTGCGGACGTCACCGCGCAGGTGCGCCCGGGTGTCGTGGTGCTCGCCGCCCGCGCCACCAACACCTCGCGCGGCCCGGCCGGGCTGCTCGCTCGCCTCCGCGTGAGGTTCGCCGATGGCACGGTGTCCAACTACGACGCCGGTGCCATCGCCTGGCGCACCTCGACCACCGGCCCGGCTGGCTGGGAGCGCTCCGACTTCGACGACTCGTCCTGGGCGGCGGCCCGCACGCTGGCCACCTGGGGCAGCGGCCCCTGGGGCGATCGCGCGCGGGTGCTGCCCCCCACCGCGCCCGCGCCGCTGCTGCGCACGGAGTTCGCCGTCGCCGGGAGGGTGAAGGAGGCCCGGCTCTACTACAGCAGCCCCGGCTACGGCGAGCTGTCGCTGAACGGCCGCAAGCTGGGCGACTCGGTACTCGACCCCGCGTTCACCCGCTTCGACAAGCGCGTCCAGTACGTGACGCGGGACATCACGCGAGGGCTGCGGCAGGGCAGCAACGCGCTCGGCGCCGTCCTCGGACGCGGCTTCTACGGCATGACCACGCCCAACGTCTGGAACCACCACACCGCGCCCTGGCACGGCGAGCCTCGGCTGCGGGCGCAACTGCGCATCGAGTACACGGACGGCCGCATCCAGCGCATCGTCTCCGACGACACCTGGCGCACCACCGAATCCCCGATCCTGCACGACTCGCTCTACACCGGGGAGACGTACGACGCGAGGCGCGAGATACGGGGATGGAACTCGCCCGGAGGCGGCGCCGGGTGGCAGCCAGTGAAAGTGCTGCCCGCGCCGACGGCGACCGTCGTGCCGCAGGAGCACGAGCCGATCCGCGTGGTGAAGACCCACCGCGCGGCCGCGATCACCAACCCGAAGCCTGGCACCTATGTGTACCGTTTCCCGGTCACGCTCGCGGGCTGGGCACGGCTGCGGGTCACCGGCCCGGCCGGCACCACCGTGCGGCTCGCGTTCGGGGAGAAGCTGCGCCAGGACGGCACGGTGAACAACGACAACGGCCTCGTCACCGGCGAGCACCAGGTCGACCGCTACACCCTGCGCGGCGGCGGCCAGGAGGTGTGGGAGCCCCGGTTCAGCTACAAAGGCTTCACGTACGTCCAGGTCGACGGTTTACCCGGACAGCCGACGACCGCCTCGGTAGAGGCGCGCGAGCTGCACACCGCGGTCGCCTCGACCGGCGAGTTCACCAGCTCCAACGCGCTGATCAACCAGCTCCACGCGATGACCCGCCAGTCGATCCTCAACAACCTGCACGGCATCCCGACAGACACGCCGATGTTCGAGAAGAACGGCTGGCTGGGCGACGCGCTGCTGACGTCCGAGGCGGCGATCGCGAACTTCGGCATGCACGCCATCTACCGCAAGTGGCTCGACGACATCCGCGACAGCCGCTACCCCGACAACCTGATCCCGCTGATCGCGCCGACCGGCGGCTGGGGTCAGGAGAACTCCGTCGAGTGGGGCGCGGCGTACCCGCTGATCGTGTGGAACGTGTACCAGCACTACGGCGATCGCGCGCTGGTCGCCGACCACTACCCGGCGGTGAAGCAGTACGTCGAATATCTGGCGAGCCAGGCTAAGCCTGACGGCACCCACGAGAGCGGCCTCGGCGACTGGGTGGCGCCCGGCCGCCACGGCGACCCGGCCGAAGGCGCCGCGCACTCCGCGACGGCGTTCGTGGCGCTCGTCGACCGCACCGCCGCCGACATGGCCCGGCTCCTCGGCCGTGGCGAGGACGCAGAGCGCTTCACCGACCTCGCCGCGCGTACCACTGAGGCGCTCAACAAGCGGTTCCTCGACCGTGATGCCGGCGTCTACACCACCGAGATCGAAGCCGGGTACCGCCAGACCGCCAGCGTGCTGCCATTGGCCTTCGGCCAGACGCCCGCCGACGCCAAGGCGAAGGTCCTGGAGAACCTCGTCGCCGACATCGGCCGCAAGGGCAACCATCTCGACACCGGCATCCTTGGCACGCGGTGGCTGCTCCCGCTACTCAGCACCAACGGGCAGCACGAGCTCGCCTACAAGATCGCGACGCAGACCACCTACCCGAGTTGGGGTTACTGGGCGAGCAAGGGCGCGACGACGATGTGGGAGATGTGGGACGACGGCTCCCGCTCGCTCGACCACCACATGTTCGGCTCGATCGACCAGTGGTTCTACGAAGAGCTGGCCGGAATCCGGACCGCGGCGCCCGGGTACTCGGCGGTGACGATCGCCCCCGCACCCGCGGGCGACCTCACCTCCGCGTCCGCTCGTGTTCGCACGGTGCGGGGCGATGTGTCCAGCTCGTGGCGAAGGCCTGCCGACCAGTCGTTCGCGCTGGATGTCACGGTTCCCGTCGGAGCGACAGCGACCGTCTCGGTTCCAGCGCCGAGCCGGTGGGCGGTCACCGAGAGCGGAGTGCGGGCCGAGAAGGCGCCGGGCGTCACGTTCGTCCGGTACCGGGACGGCAGGGCCGTCTTCGCCGTCGGCTCGGGCAACTACCGCTTCCGGGCGGCGGCGCCGCCTCGGTGAGCGGTGACCCCAGGCGGCTCGACACCTCTCCTTCCCGAAAGGCTGGATCGCTTGCGTCCACCTCAGATCCTTGGCAGCTGCCTGCTGGCAACCGCGGTGGCGGTGGCACCCGCGGCGCCTGCCACGGCCGCTGTGCCGCCGGCTTCGTCGCAGCAGGCGCCGACCGTCCATGCCGGACCGGTGCGGACCATCACCTTGATCACCGGGGACCGCTTTCTGGTTTCTGGCAACGAAGTCAGAGTGACCAGGCTGCCCAGCCCCGGGCGGGCGGGCGCGCGGTTCCTCACGCAGCGGGTCAACGGCCACCTCGAGGTCATGCCGATCGACGCCGTGCCGCTGGTGAACGACGGCAAGCTTGACCCGCGACTGTTCGACATCACCACGCTGCTGGAGTACGGCTACGACGACCGCCGCGCCGACCTGCCGCTGATCGTCACCTATGCCGGCGGTGACGCCGGGGAGCAGAAGCTGCGCACCAGCGCGGCGGCCGCCGACGCCGAGGTGATCCACGACCTACCTGCCGTCAACGGGCTCGCCATCGCGCAGGCCAGGACGCAGGCCGCCGAGTTCTGGAACGCGCTCACCACGCCCGCCGCCGGACTCCGGGCGCGCGGCCTGCGCGGCGAGATCGGCCACGTCTGGCTCGACGGCAGGCGCAAGCTCCTGCTCGACTCCAGCGTCGCCCGGGTCAAGGCGCCGCTGGCGTGGGCCGCGGGCTACACCGGCACGGGCGTCTCGGTCGGCGTCGTCGACACCGGCGTGGACGACACCCACCCCGACCTGGCAGGCAAGGTCATCGCACGGGACTTCACCGGCACCGGCGAGCTGCGGGACACCATCGGTCACGGCACCCACGTGGCGTCGACCATCGCCGGCACCGGTACGGCGTCCAGCGGCAGGTACCAGGGAGTGGCGCCTGGCGCGAGGATCTACAGCGGCAAGGCCTGTATCGCCGGAGGCTGCGCCGATTCGGCGATCGTGGCGGCCATGCAGTGGATGGCCTCGCAGGAGAAGGTCCGCATCGTGAACCTGAGCCTCGGTGCCGAGGACACCCCTGGGCTGGACATGATCGAGCAGGCGGTACAGGGGCTCAGCACCTTTACCGGCACGCTGTTCGTGGTGGCCTCCGGCAACAGCGCGGAGTCCGGCTTCAAGGTCAGCTCGCCCGCGAGCGCGGACGCGGCGCTCGCGGTGGGGTCGGTGAGCAAGCAGGACGTCTACTCCACGTTCTCCAATCCCGGCCCGCGCCTCGGTGACGGCGTGCTCAAGCCCGAGATCGTCGCGCCTGGCGAAGACATCACGGCGGCCCGCAGCAAGGACTCACCCTTAGCCGGCTCCTACCGGGCCATGTCCGGCACCTCGATGGCGACGCCGCACGTAGCCGGCGCGGCGGCGATCCTGCTGCAGCAGCACCCCACCTGGAAGGCGCCGCAGCTCAAGGCGGCGTTGATGGGCTCGGCCGAGCCCATCGCGAACGCCAACGTGTACCAGCAGGGCGCGGGCCGGCTCGACGTCGGCCGCGCCGTCCGGCAGGCCATCACGACCTCGCCCGGCGGCGTCACCCTCGGCCAGCATCGCGCCCCGCACGACGACGACGCGCCGGTCACCAAGACGGTCAACTACCAGAACGGCGGAACGGAGCCGGTGACCCTGGTCTTGTCGCTCGACGCCCACGGCCCGGACGGCAAACCGGCACCGGTCGGCCTGTTCGCCCTGAGCGCCAGCACCGTCACGGTGCCCGCAGGCGGTCAGGCCGCGATCCAGGTCATCGGCGACACGCGCGGCGGCGGAGCGGTCGGCGTCTACGGCGGCACGATCAAGGCGGCGAGCGGTGGCGAGGTTGCCGTGCGGACCCCGGTCGGCCTGGAACTCCAGCCGGAGGAGTACGTCCTCACCGTCAACCACGTCAACCGTCAGGGCCAGGCCACCAACCGGGCCCGGCTGATCGTCGCCGGCCTGGACAACGACTACCTGCGGGCGATCCCCGACCTGCGGACCCCCACGGTCGCGCTGCGGGTGCCCAAGGGCCGCTACCTGGTGGCGTCCACCATCATGGACCTCAGCCCTCAGCGCGCCGTCACCTCGTTGGTCCAGCCCGTCGTTGACGTGACCAGCGCCACCACGCTCGACATGGATGCCCGGCTCGGCAAGCCGATCACGGTCACGGTGCCGAAGGCCGACGCGCTGCCGGTGTCCGCATACTTCAACTTCACCGCCACGGTCGGAGCCGGCGACACACTCGCCCTCGGTATCGGCGGGCTCAGCTTCGCCGAGGTCTTCAGCGCGCGGCTCGGCCCGGACGGCGTGGCGACACCGAACATCGACACGAAGCTCACCGGTTACTGGGGTCAACGGCAGGCTGACGGCACTACGCACAACAGCCCCTGGACGATCGCCGTCGCGCGGCACGAGGAAGGGCAGTTCCCCACCGGCTACGAGCTGGCGGTGGGCGCCAATGAGCTGACCGCCGTCGAGACGTCGTTCGCCGAGGAGGCGCCCGGTGGCCAGGTGACCAAGGTGACCTGGCCCATCTGGCCGGGCGTGCCGGCGGACGATTACGCGGCCGCTACGACCATGTCCACGCCCGGCCGCCGCACCGACTATGTCACCACCGTCGAGGACGTGCGGTGGACCGCCGAGGTGAGTCACTCGCTGCTCGGCGCCCTGCCCGGTTCGCCGAACATCCCGGGGTACGTCAACTACTTCGCCACGCTGGCCACGCGGTACGAGCCAGGCCGGACCTACCGCGAGTCGTGGAACAAGGGCGTCTTCGGGCCTGCGTTCCCGACTCCGCGCCCCGGACAGGAAGGGCTGAGCCGGCTCGGTGACCGGCTGACGGTCTCGCCCACCCTGTACAGCGACGCGGAGGGCCGGCTCGGCAGCGCCGTCACGGCCACCGCCGACGTCACGTTGCAGCGCGACGGCGAGACCATCGTCGACCGCGCGGGCACCGGCGGCTGGATCGACGTACCAGCCGCCCCGTCGGAGTACACGCTGACCATCAACACCACCCGCAAGGCTCCGGTTCAGCTCAGTACTCTCAACCGAGTGTCGTGGACGTTCCGCTCCGGCCACGTTGACGGCGCGGCCAAGCAGAAGCTGCCGCTGCCGGTGATCCGGTTCCTACCGGAGCTGGACGACCGCAACAAGGCGCCGGCGGGCCCGTTCCTGCTCATCCCGTTCGAGGTCCAGCGGCAGCCCGGCACGCCACCTGTGGCGACCAGGAAGCTGGACCTGAGGGTGTCGTACGACGACGGCGTCACCTGGCGAAGGCCGATCCTGCTGAGGCTCGGCAACACGGGTCTCGCGACGATCCAGCGGCCGGCCGGCAGCGGCTTCGTGTCACTCAAGGGCTCGGCAACCACGACCGCCGGCGCCGGCGTTGAGCAGACGATCATCCGGGCGTTCCGGTACTGAACCAGCGGCGGGACTCCCAGGTTGGCCGAGTCGCACGGTGGATCGACTGCCGGCTCCGCAGAGGGCGGCCAGGGGTGTTTACGCAGGTCGCTGTGGTGTGCCCCTGACGGCGCGGCGGGTGTCAGGCGACGTGGGGTGTCGCCGTCCGGGCTGGCGCATTGGGCGATTTGGGAGATGTTGTCGTCGATCATCCGGGTTCTGTTAGGTGTGGTGTTGGTGGTGGAACGGCGTCTCCGGTGGGAGTGGCGCGCGCGGGTTTGGGTCGCCGTTGTCGTGAGGGCCGGTGTAGGTTCTCGGCGGAGAGTGAGTCTGTTCAGCGAGAGGTCATCCGCGGTCTCGGTGTGCGCGCCCGGTGCGTCTGCATCGTTCCGGTTCACCACCGAGCCGGCATGGGGTAGGGCAGCGCCATGAGCACGCTCGACATGCGCACGTTGTTCATCTCGGCCGCCGTCGTTGCGCTGCTGATGGGTGTCATCGTGCTTGCGTTCCGTGGCCGGGCGGGCGCGAAGGCGCCGCTGCGCAGCTGGGGCTGGAGCCTGCTCGCCCTCATGACAGGCTTCACGATCCTCGGCCTCCATGAGTCAATGAACCGCGCGGTTGCGAACGTCGTCGGCAACACGCTGCTCGCGACGGCCGGTGTCCTCCTACTGCACACCGCCAAGCGCATGCGCGGCCTCACCGAACCTCGGCTCCCGTGGCTGCTCGTGCCGTTCATCGCGGTGGTCTCGCTGGTGTGGACTGTGGTCTGGGACGAATTCAGGGTGCGCTCGGTGCTTACCACTGGGCTCATCGCCGGGCTGGTCTTCTGGGCCGCCTACATCGTCGGGCGCGATCCGCCGCTCGACGCGCGGCGGGCGCACCGCATCGCCGCGGTGACGATCGGCACGTACGCGGCCATCATGGCGATCCGCAGCGTGCTGACCCTCTCCGGCGAGCAGCGCACCGGCATACTGCAGCCCACCGCGTTCGACGTGTTCACCCTTCTCGCCTTCCAGGCCTTCGCGGTGAGCGCGACTCTGGGCCTGATGTGGATCGAGATCCAGCGGCTCGAGGGCGAGCTCAAGCGCCTGGCGGCACAGGATTCCCTGACTGGTCTTCTCACTCGCAGGGCTTTCCTGGATCAGTTCGAGCGTGACGCCTCGCGCTCGCGACGTAGCGGCGAGCCGTTCGCTCTGGCGCTGTTGGACCTTGATCATTTCAAGCAACTCAACGACGGTCATGGCCACCCGTTCGGCGATGAGATCCTGCGGCGCACGGCTCAAGAGCTCCGTTCGGGCACCCGGACACACGATGTCCTCGGGCGTTACGGAGGAGAGGAGTTCGCGCTGCTGATGCCCGGACTCGGTAAGGAGGCCGGGGTTCGCGCTGCGGAACGGGTACGAGGTCATGTCGAGGCGCTGGAGCTGAAGCACGACCACGGTCGGCTGCACCTCACGCTCAGCGGCGGCGTGGCCGCGTTCCCACACGACGGCGCGGACTGGGAGAGCCTGTTGACGGCCGCCGACGAGGCGCTCTACGAAGCGAAGGCCTCAGGTCGAAACCGCGTGGTCGCCGCGCGCTCGCCACTGCCCCCGGTCCTCAGCGGCCCGGGCGAATCGAGCCAATAGCGGTCTGCCCGCTGGACGCGGGGCTCAGCCCTTGAGGCCCGTGTGGGCCAGGCCCTTCGATGAACTGGCGCTGGGCGATCACGAACACGATCAGCACCGGGATCGCGGTCAGCGACGCGGCGGACAGCTGCACGTTCCACATCGGACCGCCGTACGCGTCGACGAACTGGGTCAGCGCCTGCGGCAGCGTGAACTTCTCCGGCGCTGGAGAGGAAGACGATCGGCTCCAGGTACAGGTTCCAGCTGTGCAGGAAGGTGAAGATGGCGACCGCGCCCAGGGCCGGGCGGGCCAGCGGCAGCGCGATCCGCCAGAAGATGCGCGAACCGGCCGAGCCCGTCGACGCGGGCCGCCTCCTCCAGCTCGCCGGGCAGGGCGATGAAGAACTGCCGCATGATGAACGTCGCCAGCACGCTCGGCGCGCCGAAGATCGGCACCAGGATCAGCGGCCAGTGGGTGTCGACCAGGCCCCAGCGCGTTGAACATCTGGAACAGCGGCACGATCGTCACCTCGCTCGGGATGAGCAGGCCGGTCAGCACGACCAGGAACAGCGCGTTCTGCGCCGCGGAACCGGATCCGGGCGAACGCGTACCCGGCCAGCGACGCCACCGCGAGCGTGCCGACGGTGACCACCGCGGCGATGTACATGCTGTTGAAGTACTGCTGCGCGAACGGCTGCAGCGTGAACACCTCGCGGTACGCGTCGAAGCTGACGTCGGTCGGGCATCAGCGACGGCGGGAAGGCGAAGATCTCGCTGACCGGCTTGACCGACGAGGTGACCATCCACCAGGTCGGGAAGACGAACGGCACGCGCGAGCACGCACAGCAGCGCCGTAGCAGCGACGAGCTTGCGCGTGGCCGATAGCTCACGACTCATGGAACACCCACCTCCTGCGCATCTGCCACTGCACGACGGTCAGCACCAGCACGATCAGCGAACAGCAGCACCGACAGGGTCGCGCCGTAGCCGAAGTGGTGGAACTGGAACGCCTGCTGGTACAGGTAGTAGACGAGCACCGTGGTCGAGGTGCCCGGCCCGCCCTGGGTGAGCACCGCGATCTGGGCGAAGACCTGCAGCGAGCCGACCACCGTGATGATCGAGGTGAGCAGGATGGTCGGGCTGATCATCGGCACGCGTGATGCGGCGGAACTGCGTCCACGCGCGCGGCGCCGTCGATCCGGGCCGCCTCGTAGAGCTCGCCGGGCACGCCCTGCAGCGCGGCCAGGAACAGCACCATGTTCAGGCCGACGTTCTTGACCACCTGCACCACGATCACCGAGACCATCGCGGTGGCCGTCGCCGCGCAGCCAGTTCGGGCCCGTCGACGCCGACCGCGTCGAGCAGGCCGTTGATGCCGCCGTTGTCCTGCAGCAGGAAGCCCCAGACGATCGTCCAGGCGACCAGCGACACCACCACCGGGCGAGAAGAACAGCGTGCGGAAGAAGGTGGTGCCGCGCAGCCGCTGGTTGAGCAGCACCGCCAGCAGCAGCGCCAGGCTGAGGTTGAGCACGACCAGCCCGACCGAGAACAGCGCCGGTGGCCCGCAGCACCGCCCGGCAGCTTCGGGTCGTCGAGCAGCGCGCTGGTAGTTGTCGCGCGCCGACGAAGCTCGAACGTGTCGGCCAGCACGTTCCACTCGTGCAGGCTGTACCAGACGACCAGGCCGAGCGGCACGAAGCACGAAGAGCACCGTGCCGACCAGCTGCGGGGCGATGAACAGGTAGCCGGCGAGGTGGTCCCGGCGGCGCGTGGTCCAGAACGGCCGCTGCCGGGGCGGCGTCGGCCCGGTCGACGCGACAGCGTGCCTCACTTCGCCAGCAGCGGCTTGATCGCCGTGCACACGCCGGTCGAGCACGGCCTTGACGTCGGCGTCGGGCTTCCACAGCGGGTCGAGCGCGGCGCGCACGGCCTGGCTGATCTCGGCCTGCCCGGTGTGGCTGGGCTTGACCACGCCGGTCGCGATGCCGTCGATGACGACCTTCTGCAGCTGCGTCGGGCTTGAGCAGCGGGTTGGTCTTGGCCAGGGTCTCGGCGGTGAGCTGCGACTGTGCGCGGCGGCGGGAAGAACTGCGCGAGCTTCGCCGAGTTGGCGGGGTTGGTGAAGAAGGCCAGGAAGTCGGCGGCGGCGTCGGCGTTCTTGCCCTTCTTCAGCACGCCGAGGCCGGCCTGGCCGATCACCGCGTACTCGCCCTTCGGCCCGGCCGGCAGCGGCACCAGGTCCCAGCCGAACTTCGCGTCCTTGAGCAGCGAGGCCCGGGAGATCTGGGTGATCGTCATGGCCGCTCGCCGGCGAAGAAGTCGGCGGTGGTGCCGGGGCCGGGCATCGCCTTGTCGGTGAAGATCGCCTTGTGCAGGAAGGTCATCGCGTCGACCATCGGCTGCTGGTCGAAGCCGCAGGTCTTGCCGTCGGCGCTCCACGCCTCGGCGCCCCAGCCGGTCCAGACGGTGGACAGGTTGTCCCAGCGCCTTGTAGTCGAAGTCGCGGACCACCAGGCCGGCCTTGCCGGTCTTGGCGTTGACCGCCGCCGCGGCCGCGAACGCCGTCGTCCCAGGTCCACTCGCCGCCGGCGATCAGCTCGGCCGGGGTCTGCTGCCCGGCCTCCTTGAGCAGGTCGGTGTTGACGAACACGCCGAACGGCGAGGTGGAGAACGGGTACGCGTACAGCTTGCCGTCCGGCCTGCCACAGCTTCGTCGCGGCCGGCGCGAGGTCGTCGACTCGTAGCCCTCGGTCTTCTCCAGCGTGTCGTCGAGCGGCACCAGCGCGCCGGAGGAGACGAAGTCCGGCGCCGAGCTCTCCAGGATCCAGGCCAGGTCGGGCGCGTTGCCGCCGGCGATCTGGGTGGTCAGCGTGGTGGTGTAGCTCTCGAACGGGATCGGGTCGAACGTGATCTCGGTGACGTCGGGGTGGGTCTTGCTTGTACTCGGCGGCGATCTCGTTGAACAGCTTGAGGTGCGCCTCGTTCGCCGACCACATCGTCATCCGCAGCGACACCGGGCCGTCGTCGGCGGCGTCGTCGCCGCCGCCGCAGGCGGTCAGCGCCGAGCAGCGCGGCGAGCAGCGCCGCGGTCGCGCGCAGTGCCACGGTTCTCCTTCATCGATGTGACGGGTCCGTCGTGTCAGTAGCCGGAGACGTCGGGCCAGCGCAGCTCGACGCCGTCGCGGGTCAGGCGGTGCCTGGAAGTCGGCCAGCAGCGCCGGGGTGTTGCGGACCGCGCGCGGGGTGGACGCCGCGTGGTCCAGGCAGTAGGCGGCGAGCGCGCCGGCGACCTCGCCGACGTTCCACTCGACCGGGTGCAGCCGGTAGCGAGCCGTTGGTGATGTGGGTGGTGCCGATGTTCTTGCCGGCCGGCAGCAGGTTCTCCATCCGCCGCGGGATCAGCGCGCCGAGCGGGATCTCGAACGGGCACGACGCCGACGTCGATGTAGTTGTCGCCGCCGGTCGACGGGTGCAGGTCGATGCGGTACATGCCGACGCCGACCGAGTCGGGGTAGCGCGACCGCGCCCTTGTCGCCGCGCACGGCCAGCGACAGGTCCTGCTCGACGACGGTGTACTCGGCGCGGATCCGCCGGGACTCCCGGATGTACGGCGCCTGGGCCAGCCCGTCCGCGCTGCCGGTGACGTCGCCGCGCAGCCGCAGCCCGGGGAAGCCGGTGCCGCCGTCGGCGCGCGGCGCCTCGGTCTGCAGCCAGTACAGCACCGACCGGGACAGCTCGCGGGCCGCTGCGACGTGCGTGCGCCGGCGTCGGGCACGTCGATGACCGGCGCCTCGAAGTAGTCGATCATCGGCCAGTTGACCAGGCAGATGTCGCTGGCGTAGGCGCCGTCGGCTGAACAGTTGCGCCGCGCGGCGATCCGCCGGAACGTCCACAGGTTGCCGTCGCCCGGGTTGACCCGCTGGTCGGCCTCGACCGGCGAGCGGGTCGTCGTCCGGGTTCGGGGTGAACGTCCGCTCGGCTGATCTCCAGGGTGCGCGGGTTCGGCGAGCGGAAGGACAGCAGCCGGTCGCCCCAGAACGGCGGCTGGTACGTCGCGCCAGAAGTCGTACTGCGCCGGCCGGTCGATCGTGTGGTCGCCGTCGACGTGGTCGACCGCGAAGCACACCGAGACCGCCTGCATGTTCGCCGGCTGGGCCGCCGTCGGGCGCGCTGGGCTCGCCGGTGTCGTCCTGCGACTCGAAGCCGGTGACGTACTCGGTGCCGGTCAGCGGCAGCAGCTCGCCGGTCTCGGTGGCGTCCAGCACGTACGGCGCGCTGACGCGTGAGCTGCTCGCCGCTGTCGCGGTGCACGACGTCACCGACGTGACCCGGTCGCCGTCGGTCTCGGCCGCCACCGGCACGTACGGCTGCAGCACGCGTCAGCCGGCCCGCTGCCCCGGTACGGCGCCAGCATCGCCTCGATCACCGCGACCGCCACCCGCGGCTCGTGGCACAGCCGGCTCACGTGGCCGGCGCCGGGGTTGAGGTCGCGCCAGGCCCGCGCGGCCGCGGTCAGCGGGTAGTGTCGCCGGTAGTAGTCGCGGATGCCGTCGCGCAGCGCCCGGTAGCTCGCGGTCACCCCGAACTGCTCGACCCAGCTGTGCTCGTCCGGCGGCACGGCCTGGCTGGTGAGCTGGCCGCCGAGCCAGTCGAACTCCTCGGTCAGCACCACCGGCGCCCGGCCCGCAGCGCGCCGAGCGCCGCCGCGACCCCGCCGAGCCCGCCGCCGACGACCAGAACCTCGGTCTGCGCATGTCCATCACGACCTCTGCCGGTGCCAGCGCGAGGGTGGCGCCGTCCACCAGTTCGCACGGGCAGCAGCCGCTGGATCTCGGCCGACGTGCCGGCGATCAGCGCGGTCAGCAGCGTCGAGCGCGTCCTGCAGCCCATCTCCCGGCGGGGGATCCGGAATCCGGTGAACTCGACATCCGTCGGGCGCGGCCGGCCGGGTCGGGTCGCCCAGCGCGACCACCGACAGGTCGGCCGGGCACCGCCAGGCCCCGCTCGCGCGGCCAGCTCCAGGAGCGCGACGCCGTCCGCGTGCTCCTCGGCGAAGACGCAGGTCATCCCGGCGCCGGATCAGCGCGTCGAGCACGGCGGCGGGATCGCGTGTCGCCCGTAGGCAGGTGCGACGTCCTGTCGCACCCGGCCGTGCGCACGGCGGCTCGGGAAGCCGCGCATCCGGTCGGCGTAGCGACTCGGGCCCGGCGCCCTGACCGACGTAGGCGAGCCGGCGGTGGCCCAGCGCGACCGCCCGGCGCACCAGCGCGGCGACCGCAGTCGGGTAGTCGGCGCCGACGTAGGGCACCGGGCCGCCGGCGTCGTCGCGGCGGCCGACCGAGACGAACGGCAGCCCGTCGGCGACCAGCCGGGCCAGCTCGTCGCGGTCGAGCGACCGGCCGAGCAGGACGCAGCCGTCGGCGAGCCGCAGCCGGTTGTCCTGGTGGAAGATGCGCCGCCGCCCGTCGACCACCGGCGGCGCTGGTGAGCAGCAGCAGGTCGCAGCCGAGCGCGCTCGGCCCGCTCCTCGATGCCGACGCAGGAACGGGTGGTAGAAGTCGCGGTAGCCGCTCGGGAACACCGGCTCGTAGGTGAAGACGCCGAGGATGCGGTTGTGCCGGGCGGCCAGCCGGCGGGCGATCGGGTCGGCGACGTAGCCGGTCTCCGCGATCGCCTTCAGCACCCGCTCGCGGGTCTCCGGGGCGATCCGGACGCCCGCGTCGGTCGCGCCCGTTGAGCACGAGGACACGGTGGCCTGGCTGACGCCGGTCATCCGCGCGATGTCCTGCTGCGTCACGCGCCTGTGGGGTCCGGTCACGGTGAGTCCGATCGTTCCAGGGCTAATACGTATTACTTCACGCTGTGGTTGGTCAGCTTCGGCGCTTCAACGCGGCGGCGTCAACCCTTCGCCGCCTGGTAATAGGGGGAAGTAATTCGTATTAGCGTGTTGACGCGCATCCGGTGGTCGAGTCCAATCACGCAACCGGGTAGCCACAGAGCCATAACAGTGGTGCTGACTCTCTGTCATGGCCCGAACGTGGCGCGGACCCGCCCGTCGGCAGAAGGACTCGACATGGAACCGATCACCCGGCGACAGGTCTTACGCGGCGCGGTCGTACTCGGCGGCGCGGCGGCCGTTCAGGGTCTACCCGGGGCGGCCGGCGCCGCTCCGGCGGGCTTTCCGGACTACCGGTACATCGGGGTCGCCGTTCACCAAGTCGTCGCTGCGCTACAACCCGACGAACGAGCTGATCTTCCCGTGCATCCGCGGGCGTCTACGACAAGCTCGCCAGCCCGCTCGGGCGCTACTACCTGTACTACGCGCCGCACGACGCGCCCGGCGGCATCTGCCTCGCCTACGGCAACTCGCTCGGCGGCCGGTTCACCGAGTACCCGCACAACCCGATCATCAGCAGGGTCTGGTCGCCGCACTACAGCGTCAGCCACGTGTCGTCGCCGCACGTGATCTGGAACGCCGCGAACCGGCAGTTCTACCTGTACTTCCACGGCGAGAACACCACGACCCGGATGGCGTGGTCGACCGACGGCGTCCACTTCACCTACCACGGCCGGGTCCTGCACACCGGCGTCATCCCGGGCACCACCGAGACCTCGTACGCGCGCGTCTTCGAGCACAGCGTGACCGGCCTGGGCAACCGGTTCGTCATGGTCTTCATGGGCGTCACATCGCGGCAGCCGCAAGATCTTCTGGGGCTGGTCGGTCGACGGCAAGAACTGGCAGTACGACCCGACGCCGCTGGTCTAGCCCTGGCCCGGACGGTCAGGCCGACATCGCGGCGCCGCACCTGCTCAAGCGCAACGGCACCGCGTACGTCGTCTACCACGGCAACGGCGGCAACATGTACATCACCGAGGTCGGCAACGAACTTCGACCGCGAGGTCCACCTCGGGGTCTTCCACCGCGCGATGGCCGGTGCTCCCGACCGGGGGCGTGCCGCCGCACCGTCCTTCGGCACCGACGGCGGCGTGCAGTACATGTTCTACGAGGCCGGCCCGCGCCTGGACGGCACGATCGCGGTGGCTCGCGCGGTCTGACCTCACCAACGGCACCCAGCTGATCATCTGGGACTGCGACCGCGGTCAGAAGCAGCGCTGGCGGTTCGGCTGAGCGCTGACCCTTCTACGTAAGGAGGCTCATGTGAGGATCGCAGGTTCGCTCTCGCGCCGTGCCGCGCTGACCGTCGCGGCAGGGCTGCTCGCCGTCTCCGGGCTCGCCGCGCCGGCTGACCAGGCGTCGGCGGCGCCCGCCGACGCCGATCTCTCAGCGCTGGCCATCATCCTGTCCGAGCGGCTCGGTACCAGAACCGCCGGCTCCTATCAGGACGGTGGAAAGCTAGTCGTGACGGTCACAGACGGCGCAACCGCCAGGTCGGCGCGCGCCGCAGGCGCCGTGCCCCGGTTGGTATCCCGCAGCGGAGCAGACCTCGCCCGCGCCACCGCCCAGTTACAGCGCACGGCCAGCATCCCCGGCACCGCCTGGATGGTCGATCCGGCGACCAACCAGGTTCTCGTCTCCGCCGACAGCACCGTCACCGGCGCGAAGCTCGCCCAGCTCACAGGTGTGATGGAGCGGCTGGGCGGCGCCGTCCGTCTGGAGCGGCTCGCCGGGACGCTGAGCACGCGCATCACCGGCGGTGACGCGATCTACGGTGGCGGGTTCCGCTGTTCGCTCGGTTTCAACGTGAACCGTGGCGGTACCGCGTACTTCCTCACCGCCGGCCACTGCGCGAACGCCGGCGCCACCTGGAGCGGTCCGGGCGGACAGGTACTGGGCACTCGGGTGGGCAGCAGCTTCCCGGGCAACGACTACGCGCTCATCCAGTACACGGCAAACGTGAGCCGACCCGGCGCGGTGAACCTCTACAACGGCACGACCCGCGACATCTCCACCGCCGGGAACCCTTATGTCGGCCAGACGGTCGGGCGTAGCGGTAGCACCACCGGCGTGCATCGCGGCACCGTGACCGGCCTCAACGCCACCGTGAACTACCCGCAGGGTCAGGTCAGCGGCCTGATCCGCACCACGGTGTGCGCCGAGGGCGGCGACAGCGGTGGCGCGTTGTTCGCCAACAACACCGCGCTCGGGCTGACGTCCGGCGGTAGCGGGAACTGCTCCTCCGGTGGCAACACGTACTTCCAGCCCGTCACCGAGGCGCTGAGCGTCTACGGAGTAGCTGTCTACTAGCCGACCGGTGGCCGCCGGGGATCACGAGCGCCCCGGCGGCAGGCACCGGTTCGACGCTCACCGTGCGGCGCCCACCGGCGGCTCGCTTCCGGTCAGAGGAGGGTGATTGCGTAGAGGTGGATGCGCTGGTCGGCGGGGAGGGAGACGGACCGCACCGTCTTTGTGGGGTCCAGTGACAGCGCCAGCCCGAACAGCTTCACCGGCGGTCCGTCCACGCCGCTGCCGGCCCGGATCCGGTGCGGCATCGCGAGCACCGTCGTGCTGCCGGTGGCGGGCTCGCCGCACCAGTCGGCGACGGTGATCGGAAGCTCCGCGTTGGTGCCGTCCGTGTAGTGCACGGTCAGCGCGCCGGTCACCGGTCCGTTGTGCGTGGTGGCGACGAGCCGGAGCCCGCTGCGTTTCGCCTGGGGTAGCAGCAGCGCCTGGCCGCGGCTCTGCACGAAGTTGTTCGTGGTGCCGGCCGGGTCGGGTGCGGCGTAGGTGACGCCGTCCCAGGTGACCGGTCCGGCGGGCGGCAGCGAGTGCCGCGTCGTAGCTCCAGCCGCCGCCGTCGAAGTTGCCCTCGGCAGGCTGGGCCACGGTCGCCGTGCCGTCCTTGTTCCGCGCGGCGTCGAGGTCCACCGCGCACTGTCCGCCGGTGCCGGGAAGGCACGTGGCTGCTGTGCGGATGTCGACCGTGACGTCCCGCGTCACCGCCGGGACATCGCGGGCGGTGACGGTGAGCTCGCACCGGGTACGACCCGACCGCCACACCGGCCGGCGTGGCGATCTCCACCGCGACGGATTTCTGCGGTGGGCAGGCCGTCCGAGCGCAGCCGCACGGGCGACCGGGGCCTCGTGATGACCCGCCAGCCATCCGGCGCGGACGCGACGACCTTGGCCGACAGCGTGCCGGGCGCCTGGCCGAGCAGGTCGAGCGTGACGTGCGCGGTCTGCGGTGTCGAAGCGGTCGGCAGCACGGCGGTGCCCGGCCGCAGCGACGCGTCGAGGCTTAACCGCCTGTCAGCCCTGGCCCGCTCGTTCACCGACGGCGGCTGCGCGCCGGCGCTGGTGCCCCAGGACGACGGCCGGGTGCCGAGGGTGTGCGCGAGCGTGCCGCCGCGGGCGACGTCGCTCCAGTCGAGCCAGGTCCGCGCGCAGGTTCCGGCCGTTCAGCGAGGCCCGCTGGACGTACCGGTTGGTGTCGCTGACGCCCGGCGCGGTGATCGTAGCGTGCCGCCCTGCCGGCTCCTGTACGCACCGATCCGGATCGTCGCCGCCTCGAACTGCGGGCTGGAGACGGTGAGGAAGTTCGCGCCGTTCATCGTGGGGTAGAGGCCGAGGGAAGAGAAGACGTACCAGGCGGACATGGTGCCGAGGTCGTCGTTGCCGGTCATGCCGTCCGGGCCGGTGGTGAAGAGCGTCATCGCGGCCCGCACCACGGTCGCCGTCTTCGCCGGTGCGCCCGCCCAGAGGTACATGTACGGCGCGAGCAGGTCGGGCTCGTTGTTCGGGTTGTACGTCGGCTTGCCGTAGTAGTCGTACGGGTGGGTGATCCAGTCGGTGCGCACCGTGCCGGCCGGGTCGGTGAGCAGCTTGTCGTAGGCGAAGAAGCTGTCGAGCCGCCGCTCGGTCGCGCGCCGGCCGCCCATCAGCTCGACGAGCTTGGCCGGGTCCTGCGGCACCAGCCACTGGTACTGGTACGCGCCGCCCTCGTGGAACTGGTGCGCGGCGGCGACCGGGTCGTACGGCGTCAGCCAGGTGCCCTCGGCGCGTCCGCGGCCGGAACTGCTGGATCGAGGAGTCCCACAGGTTGCGGTACCACTCGCCGCGCTGGCTGAACAGGCGCGCGTCCTCGGTGCGGCCGAGACCCTTGGCCATCAGCGCCAGCGAGGCGTCCGCGGCGGCGTACTCCAGCGTCGCCGAGGCCGGGTGCACGCAGTCGTTGTCGCCGCCCTTGTGCGCGCAGTCGGTGCCGAGCCGCAGCCCGGACGGGATGTACCCGCGCTGCGCGTAGTAGCTCCACTCCGGACCGTCCGTTGTAGGGGGAGTCGGCCGGCGGCAGGCTGGTGGCGTTCTTGCTTCAGCAGCGCGTACGCCTCGTCCTCGTGCCCGGCGAGCAGCCCCTTCGACCACGCCTCGACGAGGAACGGCGTCACCGGGTCGCCGGTCATGATGTTCGTCTCGCTGTTGACCAGCGCCCAGCGGGGGAGCCAGCCACCGTCGCGTCCGATCGCGACGATGGACAGCGCGACATCTCGGGCGACTTGCGGTTCGAGCACCTGCAGCAGCTGGTGCTGCGGCCGGTAGGTGTCCCACAGCGACAGGTTCTGGTACGGCGTGTACCCGTTCGCGTTGTGCACCTGGTCGTCGAAGCCGATGTAGCGGCCGTCGACGTCACCGGCGAGGTTCGGGTGCAGGAGCGAGTGGTAGAGCGCGGTGTAGAACGCGGTTTGCCGATCCGTTGGTACCGCCGCTGATCCCGATCGCGGTGAGCTTGTCGAGCCAGGCTTGCTGGAGCGTGGCGCGGGTGGCGTCGAAGTCGTAGGAGTCGGCGGTCTCGGCGGTGAGGTTCTTCCGGGCGCCCTCCACGCCGGTGTAGGAGAGGCCGACCTTGACGACCACCTCCGCGGTCGGTTGTGGCGTCGAAGGTGACCCAGGCGCCGTTGCCTCCGGACCCGGCCGCGTCCCGGCCGCCGGGCGTGATCGCGCTGCCGCGCCACGTGCCGTGGGCTATGAACGGACGGTGAAGGTGGCCGAGAAGTAGACGGTGTGGTCGTCCTTGCCGGCGCAGAAGTTGCCGGCGTGGACGCGGCCCTCGATGGTCCGGTCGCCGACGACGTGCACCTCGGAGTCGAAGACGTTCTGGTTCGCCTTGCCGGTGTTGAACAGCACGTTCGCGGCGCCGGTGGCCGGGAAGGTGTACCGCTGCCAGCCCGTACGCGGGGTCGCGGTCAGCTCGGCGTTGATCCCGTACCGCGACAGCCCGACCCGGTAGTAGCCGGGCCGGGCCTCCTCGTCGGCGTGGCTGTACGTGGATCGGTACGCGTTCGGGTCCACAGTGGTGACCGCACCGGTGGTGGGCATGATCGGCAGCTCGCCGGCGACGTTGCAGCCGACGCCGGACAGGTGCGTCTGGCTGAAGCCGTAGATCTGGTTCTGCAGGTAGTCGTAGCCGCCCTGGCCGCCGGTGTCCGGGCTGACCTGCACCATCCCGAACGGCGCGCTGGCGCCGGGGAACGTGTTGCCGAAGTTCTGCGTCCCGACGAACGGGTTCACCAGCGCGGTCGGATCCGCTGCCGGAGCGGCGGCGGCGGGGGACGCGACGCTCAGCATCCCGGTGCCGAGCACGGCTGCGGACAGAACGGCCGATAAACCCACACGAAGCCGAGCACCCATCTGTGCACCTTCCGGACGGTGACAACGTTGTCGGGACGGATCGCGGCAAACGCTCTCACAGCCCTTTTGCGGCTGTCAACGGTCGTCCGGACGTGGTCCCAGATGGCGCAGGCGACGTCGGTCGCCGTTCGTAGGTCGCCCGTATGACCGCAATGTTGACAAAGACTTCCTTTGCGACTAAAAACAACCTCTGTTATCTGGGAGAGCGTTCTCCGGTTCTTGCCCCAGGCCGCAGGGTCGCGGCCGTATCCGCCCCCTCGGCACGCCTTCGCAACGCAGTTCCGGCCCCCACCTCTGTCGAGGAGGTCAGCTGATGACAACGTTGGCAAGAGTCCTGTTGGGAGCAGCCCTCGTGGGCGCGCTGTTGCCTGCGCCGGTGGCCGCCGCGGAACCGCTGTCGTGGATCGTCAACGGTCCGGCGGCGGACGGCAGGGTGTCCGCCCGGGTCGCCCTCGACGCTGACGGCCGTCTCTCGTTCGGCGTGGACTACCAGGTCGAGCCGTACTCGCGCCTGCCGCCGCGGGAGTCGACACGGCTACGGCGGATCTGACCAGCGGCCTGCGGTTCGTACGGCGTACCGATCGTGTCGTCGATGAGCGGTACACGATGACCACGGGCAAGCTGCGAGAGCGACGGGCCCGCGCAGCCGAGACCACGCTGTCGTTCACCGGCTCAGGCGGGGCCCGGCTCGACCTTATGGTTCGCGTCTCCGCCGACGGCGCCGCGTACCGGTATGTGCTGCCCGGGCCGGGCGGCGTGACGATCAGACGCGAGGCGTCGTCGTTCACGCTGCCCACCGGCGCGCCCGCCTGGCTGCTGCCGTACAGCCCGAACTACGAGAACGTCCGTGTGCAGACGACCGCTGGCGGCAGCTGCCGCCGGCGACTTCGGCTTCCCGTCGCTGTTCGACGTCGGACGGCACCTATGTGCTGCTCACCGAGGCCGACATGGACGGCCGCTACGCCGGCGCCCGGCTCACGCACGCCGCCGGCACCGGCCGTTACGCGATCACGCTCGCCGACGCCGCAGGTCAGCTCGCGCACCGGGCCGCTCGCCACTCCGTGGCGCACCGCGGTCGTCGGTGACCTGGCGACGGTCACCGGCCTCGACGCTGGTCGACGACCTCGCGCCGCCGTCGAGGCTCGCCGACACCTCGTGGGTGAGGCCGGGCACGGTGGCCTGGTCCTGGCTGTCCGAACACGCCAGCCCGCGCGACCCGACCCGGCAGAGGCAGTACGTCGACTTCGCCGCCCGCAACGGCTGGCCGTACGTGCTCATCGACGAGGGCTGGAGCGCCGGCTGGGTGCCCGAGCGTCGTCCGCTACGCCCGCGCCCGTGGCGTCGACGTGCTGCTCTGGTTCCACTGGACCGCCCTGGACACCGCCGCCGAGCGCGACACGGTGCTGCCGCTGGTCAAGTCGCTGGGGCGTGGCCGGCGTCAAGGTCGACTTCATGGACTCGGACTCCCAGGCCCGGTTCCGCTGGTACGACGACATCCTCGCCGCCACCGCCGAGCACCAGCTGATGGTCAACTTCCACGGCGCCACGATCCCGCGCGGCGCTGCAGCGCACCTGGCCGCACGTGATGACGCTCGAGGCGGTCCGCGGCGCCGAGCAGTACCGTACCCGCGCAGCGACGAACACGATGTTCCCGTTCACCCGCAACGTCGTCGGCAGCATGGACTACACGCCGGTCGCCTTCGTCGTGTCCGACCGGGACACGACCGAGCGCGCACGAGGTCGCCAGCTGCCGTGGTCTTCGAGTCCGGCTGGCAGCACCCGGCCGACAAGCCCGAGAGCTACGAGGCCCGTCCCGAGGCGCTGCGCACCCTGAACCAGCTCCCGGCCGTCTGGGACGAGACCACGCCTGCTCGCCGGCCGACCCGGCCAGGAGGCCGTACTTGCGCCCGCGCACCGGCGACCGCTGGTACGTCGGCGGCATCTCCGCGGTCGCCGCGAAGACGTTCGAGGCGCCGCTGGGCTTCCTTGGCGGCGGCCGGTGGCTGGCTGAGACGTTGCGCGACGGCGCCGGACGGGCTGGTCCGCGAGGCTCGGATCGTCGAGCGCACGGACCGCTCGCCGTGCCGGTGGCTGACCAAGGCGGCTTCGTGACGATCGTCTGCCCCTACGAATGGGCTGTCCACCTGCGACCGGCCGGTGCGGCGCGTACCGCCGACCAGCCTCACCCTCACGCCGGCTGAGGCGGAGCTCCGGGCTGGCGGGACGGTCGAGGTGGCGGGCGTCTTTAGGCTGCCGTCCGGCGGGCCGATCACGGACGTCGAGCTAGGCCCCGACGCCCCGTGCGGGGTGGACGGCGACCGGAAGCACCGTAACCCGGAGCCGCCTGCGGGGCGGCGAGTCCGTTACCGGCACCTGGCGGTTCACCGCGACGGCTGGTACCGCGTCGGGAGACCTGCCGGTCGCGGCCGAGCCTACCCGGCACCCGGACCGACCCGGCGCGCCGGCCGGTCCACGTCGAGGAGGCCGTCCGCGCGCGCCGCCGCCGACCCGGCCGGCACGGCGTCGTGTCAGCGACCTGCCGTTCCTCACCGAGACCAACGGCTGGGGCCCGGTCGAGCGGGACACGCTCCAACGGCGAGGCCGCCGCCGGCGACGGCGCCGCCCTCTGACCATCGGCGGCGCGACGTACGCCAAGGGCCTCGGCATGCACGCGCCCGGTGAGGTCACTGTCTGGCTCGGCGGCGCCTGCACCCGGCTTCGCGGACCGACGTCGGCATCGACGACGAGGTGACGCAGCCCGGGTCGTCGGCGTTCCAGGTGCTCGGCGACGGCCGGCCGCTCGCCGACAGCGGCACGGTCCGCAGCGCCGACGGGCCGAAGCCGCTCGACGTCGACGTCAGCGGCGTGCGCGTGCTCACCCTGCGCGCCACGGACGGCGGCGACGGCAAGAACTTCGACCACGCGGACTGGGCCGACGCCCAGCTGACCTGCCTGTAGCGGCTGCGCCTTCGAAGGAGAGCCCCATGCGACAGAACTCAGGCCTGCGGCGGATGACAGCGATGCTCGTCGTGGCTCTTCTCGGCGCCGCCTGCAGCCTCTTCGCCGCCAGCCCGGCAGCCGCTTTCGTGCCGAAGGTTCCGCGGCTCAAGACGCCGTGGACCAACCAGGTGTCGACCACCAACCCGCTGCCGGAGTACCCCCGCCCGCAGCTGACCCGGCCGGACTGGCAGAGCCTCAACGGCATCTGGCAGTTCGCCGGCGCCGCCGAACATCAACACCCCGCCGGTGACCAGCACGCTCGGCGAGGAGGTGCTGGTCCCGTACCCGATCGAGTCGCGCTCTCTCCGGCATCATGCGCCACGAGAACTACATGTACTACCGCCGCACCGTTCACCGTGCCGGCGGGCTGGTCCGGCCGCCGCGTGCAGCTCAACTTCGGCGCGGTGGACTGGCAGTCCAAGGTCTGGGTGAACGGCACGCCGGTGGGCACGCCACGAGGGCGGCTACGACAAGTTCTCGTACGACATCACCAGCGCGCTGCGGCGCCGGCGCGCAACGAGATCATCGTGGGCGTCTGGACCCCGGTACCGACGACCAGGACATCCCGGTCGGCAAGCAGCGGCTCAACCGCGGGCGGCATCTGGTACACGCCCGTCGTCCGGCATCTGGCAGACGCGTCTGGCTGGAGCCGACCAACGCGGCCCGGATCACCCGGCTGGACACCACGCCCGAACGTCGCCGCCGGCGCGCTCGACCTGGTCGTGCAGGCTGCCGAGGTCAGCGGCCAGGCGCGTCACCGCGCAGGTGCTCACCGGCGGCACGGTGGTCGGCACGGCCACCGGCGCGGTCGGTGCGCAGCGTTGCGGATCCCGGTGCCGAACGCCCGGCTGTGGACGCCCGGACGACCCGTTCCTCTACGACCTGCGGGTCACGCTACCGGCACCGGCGGCGACGACGCGTCGGCGGCTACTTCGGCATGCGCTCGATCGGCAAGGCCATGCTCGGCGGCGTCCTGCGCCCGACCCTCAACGGCAAGTTCGTCTTCCAGCTCGGCACGCTCGACCAGGGCTACTGGCCGGACGGCATCTACACCGCGCCCACCGACGCGGCGCTCGCGCTTCGACCTGGAGCAGCAGAAGGCGCTGGGCTTCAACATGGTCCGCAAGCACATCAAGGTGGAGTCAGCGACCGCTGGTTCTACCACGCGGACCGGCTCGGCCTGATGGTCTGGCAGGACATGCCGGCGCTGGCCAGCGGCCGGGAGCCGTCGGCTGTCGGCCGGGCCCGGTTCGAGAGCGAGCTGCGCCGAGATGGTCGACGAGCACAAGGGCATCACGTCGATCGTGCAGTGGGTGCCGTTCAACGAGGGCTGGGGCGAGTACGACGCCGGCCGGATCGCCGACCTGGTCAAGAGCTGGGACCCGACCCGGCTGGTCAACCACAACTCCGGCTCCAACTGCTGCGACTCCGACCCGGACCCGGGCAACGGCGACGTGATCGACGACCACCAGTACGTCGGCCCCGGCCTGCACCCGGCCTCCCTCCGACACCCGGATCGCGGTCAACGGCGAGTACGGCGGCCTCGGCCTGCGCGTGCCGGGGCACGAGTGGTCCACCGGCGGCAAGTTCGCCTACGAGATGGCTGCCCGACTCCGAGCGCGCTGACCAACCGGTACGTGCAGATCACCGGCCAGCTGGCCGACCTGATCACCACCAGCGGGCTGTCCGGCTCGGTCTACACCGAACCGACCGACGTGGAGAACGAGCTCAACGGCTTCTTCACCTACGACCGGCAGATCCGCAAGATGGACTTCGCCCGGGTGCGCGAGGTCAACCTGCGGGTGCTCGGCGCCGCGCAGCGGCACCACCCTGCCGCTGCACAAGCTGGTCGCTCGCTGCGGGTCACCACCGCCCGGCTACACCGACCGCTACCTGCGGCACCAGGACGGCGTCGGCGCGCACCGACGTGGTCAGCGCGGTGACAGCTCCGCCGCTGCCGAAGCAGGACGCCACGTTCTGGGTCCGCCCGGGCCTGTCCAACGGCGCCTGCTACTCGTTCGAGTCCCGCAACTTCCCCGGCCAGTACCTGCGGCACCGCGGCTTCCGGGTGTACAAGCGAGGCGAACGACGGCGCGCACGTTCATTCGCGCGGACGCCACGTTCTGCGCCCGGCCGGGCCTGTCCGGCGGCGGCACCTCGCTGGAGTCGGCCAACCTGCCGGGCCACTACCTGCGGCACCGCAACGCCGAGGTGTGGCTGGACCCTGAGTACACGGCGGCTCGTTCCGCGACGACGCCACCTGGTCGGTGGTCGCCGCGCTGGTGGCGCAGCGGCGCCGACCTGCCGGTCGGGCAGCGCCGGTCGTTCCGGGTCACCACGCCCGGATACGACACGACCGCTATCTGCGGCACCGGGACTGGCTGGCGCGCGCACCGACGTGATCGCGGCCGCAAGCCCGGCGTTGCTCGACCGGCAGACGCCACGTTCATCGTCCGGCGCCGGGCTGGCCGAGAGCAGCTGCTACTCGTTCGAGTCGGCGCAACTTCCCGGGCCACTACCTGCGGCACGCGGGCTACCGCGTCTGCAGAGGACCCGAACGACGGCACCGCCTTGTTCGCGCAGGACGCCACGTTCTGCGCCCAGCCACCCCGGAATGGCGGCGCGGGCAACGTGTCGCTCGAGTCGTTCAACTATCCCGGCTACTACTGGCGGCACTACGGCGAGGCGGTCTATATCGCCAGCAACGGCGGCGGCAACCCTGGGACAACCCCGCCAGCTACGACGCCGACGCGACCTGGAACAACGCCGCACCCTGGGCGTGAGCCGGGCCTGAATTCTGTGGAAGCGCCGGGACTACCCGAACTCGTATCGAGGAGCATCTTATGGGCTTGCGGACCCGGATCGTCGCCGTGTTGGCGATGACCGCGACGGCGCTCGCGGTAACGGCCGTCGTCGCTGCCGCGGGGGAGGCCGAGGTGGTGGGCACGCCCGCCCCGATCAGGCCCGTACCGCGCGCGCCGGTCCATCCGGCGTCCACCACGTACACGCTGACGGCCAACGGCGTTCCTGTGCCGATCAGCGAGTACGCCCAGTACGACTACGCGCAGTTCTCGATGGGCGCAGGCACGGCGCACCTGGTGGTGTCCAAACTCAACAACACCAACGTCGGCGCCGCATACGTCAGCCCGATCAAGCTGGGTTACGTCGCGGTGCGGTCGGGCAACACCGCCTCCTTCACGATCCGTGGTCCCGAGTATCTGATCGTGAAGCTCGACGGCCGCCGGCCCCTCGTGATCGCCGCCGACCCGGCCGAGACGGACACTCCGGCCAACAAAGGCCCGGACATCTTCAACGTCACAGAGAGCCGGTTCGGTGCGGATCCGACCGGCAGCCGTATCTCCACTGCTGCGGTCCAGGCGGCGCTCGACGCAGCATCCGCGTACGGCAGCCGGCCGACCTACCCGCGGGGCATCGTCTACGTGCCGCGCGGCGTGTACTCGGTCGCCAACCTCGACGTCAGGAGCAATACGTCCCTGTACTTCGAGCCCGGCGCCGTCCTGCGCGCCGTGGCGCAGAAGAACCTCTACACGATCGACGCTCACAAGGATTCCCAGAACCGGGACCTGAGCTGGTGGATCCAGACCGCGTTCGGCGCCACCAACATCAAGATCTTCGGCCGGGGCACCCTCGATGGGAACGGGCCGGCCATGCTCAAGGCGGGGCTCGGCCTCAACGTGCTAGCCCCGATCGCGTCGAGCAACGTCACCGTCGACGGCGTGACGGTTCGCGAGGCCTCCTCGTGGTCGGTGATCCCGGTGCGCTCGAACAACGTCAGATTCACCAACCTGAAGCTGCTGAACCGCTTCGACATGGGCGAGAACGACGGCATCGACGTCGTCGAGTCGCAGGACGTCACCGTGCGCCGCGGCATCGGCATCGGCCTGGACGACCCGTACACCACCAAGAGCTACCCGCAGATGGCCGGCGACATCGGCCGGAACTGGCCAGGGCAGCCGGAGAAGGTGAGGAACGTGGTCTTCGACCGGCTGATCTCGTGGACCTACTGCTACGGCTTCAAGGTCGGCCAGGGCGTCTACAACGACCACGAGAACGTCACGTTCTCGAACGGCGTCGTGTACGACGCTGCCGTCGGCATCGGCATCCACCACAAGGCCTACCGGGGGCGGCACGCGCGATCGCCTTCTCGGACATCGACATCGAGAGGCTCAGCTTCAGCAACGACGGCAACCGTACGTGGCTGGCGTTCATGATCGCCGACGCGGCGAATCGACGGCGGCGGCCCGATCACCGATGTCACGGTTACCCGCGTCAACGTACGCAACCGGGGCACCACGGCGGCGAAGCTCACCGGGCTGAGCGCGTCGGCGGCGATCAATGGTGTGCGGCTTGACTCGATCCGGATGCCGGGCAGCACCGGCTATGCGACGACGCTCGAGCAGATGCATATCACGGACCGCCGGTTCGTCAGCGGCATCACGATCACTCCCTGAGCCGGATGGAGCGGACCATGAAGCGAACTGGTCCAGTTCTGGTGACCGTCCTCGTCGCGGCGCTGATTCCCGCGCCGCCCGCCGTCGCCGCCCGCACTTCGGCTTTGGCTGCCACGGTGTGCGCCTTGTACTGCGACACGCGTGATCCGTCGCAGGCACGCCAGGACACCTTCCCGGTGGGAGACACGATCGTGAACGGCCGGCGGATCTCGCTGCACCTGTCCGACGCCGATGGCATCCCAGCTCAGTAGCTACCGGGCGCCGAAGCGGCGCGCGCTCCAGCCGTTCAGCAGCGCGGAGAGCACCAGCAAGCCGCCGAGCGCAGCCAGCTGGTACTGACCGGGGACGCCGAGGAGCGTGAGCCCGCCGTTGAGGAACGCGACGAGTGCGGTGGCGAGCACGACCCCGCTGCACCCGGCCCGCGCCGCCCGCGATGAGCACGCCGCCGAGCACCGCGATCGTGATCGCACGCAGGACCATCGGATCACCGGCGTCGGCCCGCGCGGAGTGGTAGTACGAGGTGACCGTGATGGCGGCGATGCCGGCGAGCGTGCCGGACAGCGCGAACGCGTGGAACCGGGTCCGGGCCACCTGGAGCAGGGCGAACGTGGCGGCGATGTCGTTGGTGCCCACGCCGTAGAGCCGGCGCCCGTACAGCGTGTGGTTCAGCAAGATCCAGCACAGGACGACGACCGGAAGGTAGACGAGCAGCAGGGATACCCGGACGCCGAATATCGACTCGGCGAGGAAGTCGACCTGCGGCGGCAGTTCGCTGGAGATCGGCTTGGTCTGGTTGACGTACAGCGCGAGGGACTTCCAGATGTACCAGCTCGCCAGCGTGACGATGATCGCCGGATAGCCCACGTAGGCGGACAGGTAGCCGTTGAGGGCGCCCATGATCCACCCGGCCGCGACGGTGGCGAGGACGGCGAGCGGGAACGGCCAGCCCCACGGCCCGGCGGTGAGGCCGAGCACCATGCTGCACATGCTGACGATCGCTCCGGCCGACAGGTCGATGGCGCCCCGTCCGCTGACGATGACGATGAGCTGGCCGAGCGCGAGCAGGCCGATCTCCAGGTTCAGGGTGGACTGTTCGGACAGGTACCCGACCTCGGCGTAACCGCGGTACTGGCCGAAGTAGGCGAGCACGCCGATGATGCCCACGGCCAGCACGATCGGCCGTTCGGTGAGGACGAGCCGGCCGACCGAGCGCAGCCGGTCGGCGTTGCGCGGGCGCCCGGAGCGGGGGCGTTCGGTCTCGGTGGTCACTGGTCCCGCCTCCGCTTCTTGCGCAGCAGGTCGACGGCGACGGCCACGAGGATGAAGACGCCGAGGAAGAAGTCCGAGAGCAGGCCCGGCGCGCCCATGGTCACGAGCGCGCTGCGCAGTGTGCCGACGAGTACCGCGCCCAGGAGAGTCGTGAGTACGCTCCCGCGTCCGCCGAGGATGCTGGTGCCGCCGATGACGACCGCGGCGATCACCTGCAACTCGAATCCGGTGCCCGCGTTGGGTTGCGCGACGCCGCCCGACCCGACCGCGACCAGCGCCGCCAGTCCGGTCAGCGCGCCGGTGACCAGGTACACGGTAGCTCCCGGCGGGCCACCCGGACGCCCGCGAACAGCGCGGTGTCGCGGTTCGACCCGATGGCGTACAGATGCCGGCCGGTGGCGTAGGCGCGCAGGTACCACGCGGCCACGCCTGTAAGGGCCAGCGCGACGAGGAACGCGTTGGGGATGCCGAACGTGCGGCCGTTGGTGCCGAACCACGCCAGCGTCGACGGGGATGCCGTTGACCTGCTTGTTGTCGAAGATCTCCAGCGAGACGAACCGGAACAGGTTCAGTGTGGCGAAGGTGGTGATGATCGGCGCGATCCGGCCGTAGGCCACGAGCACGCCGTTGACCGCGCCGAGCAGCGCTCCCGTCGCGACGCCGAGCAGCAGCGCGGTGAGTACCGATCCGCCGTCGAGGACGTGCTTCGCGACGATCACCGTGCAGACCGCCAGACCGCTGCCGACCGAGACGTCGATGCCGCCGGTGAGGATCACCATCGTCATGCCGACGCCCACGATCGCGATCATCGACACCGAGAACAGCACGTTCTGCACATTGTCGACGGTCGCGAAGTTCGGGTACGCCGCGCCGAGGGCGAGCCAGGCCGCGACGAGGATCGCCAGCAGGGACAGCTCGTTGGCGTACTGGAACGATCGGCGCGCCTGTCGAGTCTCAGTCGCCGTCACGGTGCACCTCCGCGGTGAACCGCCCGGCGGCGGCGGCCAGGACGTCGGTGTCGATGGCGTCCCGCCCGAACCAGGCGGTGATCCGGCCGTCGCGCATCACCGCGATCCGGTCGGCCAACCGCAGGACCTCGGGCAGGTCCGAGCTGACCAGCAGTACCCCGGCACCGCCGGCCGCCAGCTCGGCGACGATCCGGTGGATCTCGTCCTTGGCGCCGACGTCCACGCCCTGGGTCGGCTCCTGCAGGATCAGCACCCCGGGGCTACCGAGGACCAGCCGGGCCAGGACGGCCTTCTGCTGGTTGCCGCCGGACAGCGCCCCGATCCGCTGGCGGATGCTCGGCGTCTTGATCCGCAGCCGCTCGGCGAGTGCGGTGACCCGGGTGCGCTCCGCCGCACGGTCGGTGAACCAGCGGGCCCGGCGCAGCCGGGTGAGGTTGCCCGCGGCGACGTTGAAGGAGATCGTATGCAGCGCGAACAGGCCCTGCCGCTTGCGGTCGGCGGGAAGGAGAGCGACGCCCAGCCGGTCGGCCACCTGAGGCGAGGTCACCCTGACCAGTTGCCCGCCGACCACCAGCTCACCGGCGTCCGCCGGGGCGATGCCGTACGCGGCGAGCGCGACGTCGGCAGCGCCGCAACCGATCAGCCCGTACAGCGCAACGATCTCGCCGGTCTTTACCTGGAGGTCCACTCCGGAGAACGCGCCGTGCCGCCCGTACCCCAGCATCTCCAGCCGCACGTCGCCGAGCGGTCGTTCGGCGACGTGCTCGCCCGTCTCCAGCCGCCGTCCGATCATCAGCTCGGACACCTGGTGCGGTGTCAGCTCGCCGATGGGGCGGGTGGCGACGTTCTGACCGTCCCGCAGCACCGTGACCCGGTCGGTGATGAGGAACAGCTCGTCGAGCCGGTGGCTGATGTAGATGACGCCGACACCGCGCCCGGTGAGCCGCCGGACCACCTCGAACAGCGTGTCGGTCTCGCGCGCGGTGAGGATCGCCGACGGCTCGTCGAGGATCAGGATGCGACAGTCGGCGGCCAGTGCCTTGGCGATGCTGACGAGCTGCCAGGTGGCGATCGGGAGCTCGCTCATGGTGCGGTGGGCCAGTTCCGGGCTCAGGTGCAGTGAGCGGAGCAGCTCGGCGCAGCGCCGTTCCTGTTCCCGCCAGTGCACGCGACCGTCGCGGGTGCGCAGCTCGCGGCCGACGAAGATGTTCTCGGCCACGGTGAGGTCGGCGAAGACCTGCGGTTCCTGGAACACCGTCCCGATGCCGGATGCCAACGCGGCGGCCGTCGAGCCGAAGTGGACCTGCGCGCCGTCGTAGGTGATACGACCGGCGTCGGCATGCTCGGCGCCGGAGAGGATCTTGATCAGCGTCGACTTGCCAGCGCCGTTCTCACCGATGAGGCCGTGGACTTCGCCGGCGAGCACGTCCAGGTCAACCCCACGCAGGGCGTGCACACCGGCGTACCGCTTCGAGATGCCGCTCATGCGCAGCACGGGCTGCGCAGTCTCGGGCGGTGCGGGCCGGGGTGGGGCGCCGCCCTGCGTGGGGCTGACCATCAGAAGCTGTACTTGTCGACGTTGTCCTTGGTGAACACGGTCGGCTCACCGAGGAGGAGGGTCTTGGTCGTCTCGTCGTAGGCCACGTCGCCGATCGGATCGCCGACCGCGTTGGACGCCGACAGCTTCTTGCCGTCCGCGAGCTGCTTGCCCGCCCACACGGTCAGGTAGCCGAGGTTTTTGGCGTCCCAGAGGACGACCTTGGCCATCGATCCGTTCTTGATGTACGTCGCCATCGGCTTGGGCGTCGCCAGCCCGGCGGAGAACACCTTGCCGATCTTGCCCGCGTCGGTGATGGCCTGGGCGACGCCCGGCGCCGCCGTCGAGCACTGGCCCACGATCCCGGTCAGGTTGGGGTGCGCGGCGAGCAGGTCCTTGGTCAGCTGGGTGGCCTGCGCCTGGTCCTCGCCCGCGAACTTGACGTCCACGAGCTTCATGTTCGGGTACTTGGTGGCCATCGTCTCCTTCTCCACGTCGATCCAGGCGTTGAGGTTTGCCGCCGTCGCGCCGCAGGACACGATGGCCCACTCGCCCTTCGCGCCGGTCTGGCTGGCCAGCGCGTCGGCGATCGCCACGCCGACGGCCTCCGACTCCGCCTGGTTGACGAACAGGTCCCGCACGGAGTCCGGCGCGTCGGTGTCCGAGGTGATGACCTTGATACCAGCGTCGGCGGCGCGCTTGAGCAGCGGTGCGATCGCTGACGGATCGTTCGGCGCGACCGCCAGCACGTCGACCTTCTGCTGGATCAACGAGTTGATGACCTCGGCCTGCTTCGCGGCGTCCGCCGTGGTGTCCGCCTGGTAGATGAACTTCACGCCGAGCTTCTTCGCGGCCTCGTCGCCGCCGGCCTGCATCGCCTCGAAGTACGGGATGCCGCGCAGCTTCGGCACGAACGCGACGGTCGTCTGGCCGGCGGTGTCGTTGCCGGCGCCGGGGTCCTTCGTTCCGCAAGCGGTCAGCACGAGGGTGAGCGCGACCAGCGTTACCGTGGCGAGGGTTCTGGGGTGCCGCATGGGAGGTTCCTTTCGGAGCGGGGTGGGGCACGGCTCGTGGGGGACGGGCCGGTCAAGACGGGGTGCAGGATGCGCGGGCGACCCTCCCGATCCGCCTTTCCGCGGCACGCCAGGACTCCTCGCTGCCGCCGACAGGGCGGTATCGTCGCAGGTCCTGAGTGTGCCGGAGCAGCAGACGCAGATCGGCCAGCGACCCGCGGACCGCGCCGAGGGCTCGCGCCTGCACCAGCAGGTTGCCCAGTGCCGTGGCCTCGGTCGGCCCAGCGACGACCGGCAGCGAGCATGCGTCCGCCGTGAGTTGGCAGAGCAGCGCGTTGCGAGACCCACCTCCCACGACGTGGATCACGTCCACGTGCCGCCCGGACAGTTCCTGGGCCTGCTGTACGGCCCGCCGGTAGGCGAGCGCCAGGCTGTCCAGGATGCAGCGGACGATGCCAGCCCGGTCCGCGGGCGGGCGCTGGCCGAGTGCCTGACAGGCGGACTCGATCCGGGCGGGCATGTCGCCCGGTGGTAGGAACGCCGCGTCGTTGACGTCCACGACCGCGGAGAACGCGGGCACGGCGGCGGCCCGCGCGAGCAGCGAGTCCAGGTCGGTCTCGCCCCAGTGCCGGACGCACTCCTGCAGCAGCCACAACCCCGCCACATTGCGCAGGTAGCGGACCGTGCCGTCGACGCCTAACTCGTTGGTGAAGTTCGCGCGCCTGCTTTCGGCGGTGAGCACCGGGGCGTCCAGCTCGACGCCGACCAGCGACCAGGTGCCCGAGGAGATGTAGGCGAAGTGGCTGCGCTCGGCGGGCACGCCGACGACGGCCGACGCCGTGTCGTGGCTACCCACGGCGAACACCGGGACGGGCGCGGCCAAACCCGTCGCCGCCAGTACCGCTCTGGTCAGCTCGCCCAGCCGGTCGCCGGGCTCGACCAGCTCGGTGAACAGCTCCGGGTCGATCCCGAGCCTGCCCAGCAGGTCGGTCGACCACGCGCGCTTCGTCACGTCGAGCAGCTGGGTCGTGGAGGCGTTGGTGATCTCGGTGCGGGCCACCCCGGTCAGCTGGTAGGCGAGCAGATCCGGGATGAGCAGTAGCCGCCGGGCGCCCGCCAGGTGACCGGCGGAGCGCGCGGCCGCCAGTTGGAACAGCGTGTTGATCGGAAGGAACTGCACGCCGGTGATCGCGTAGATGTCCCGGGCGGGCACGGTGGCGAGCACGGAGCCGATGACGCCGTTCGTGCGCGGGTCGCGGTGGTGCACGGGATCGGCGAGCAGGCGGCCGCAGGCGTCGAGCAGGCCGAAGTCGACGGCCCAGGTGTCGATGCCGAGGCCGTCGAGGGCACCGCCGGTCGCCGCGCCCGCCGCCCGCAGACCCGTCAGGACTCCGCCGGTCAAGGCGGGCAGGTCCCAGCGCAGCGCACCGTCGCGGTGCCGCGGCGTGTTGGCGAACCGGTGCACCTCGGTGAAGTGCAGCTCGCCGCCGCCGATCCGGCCGAGCATCACCCGTCCGCTGGAGGCGCCGATATCGGCGGCCGCGACGGACACCGCGCGACTCATCGGAGGAAGGCGGCCGCGACGCCGGCGTCGACGGGGATGTGCAGGCCGGTGGTGTGGGACAGGTCGCCGGCGGTCAGTACGTACACGGCCGCCGCGACGTGCTCCGGCAGCACCTCGCGCTTGAGCAACGTGCGCTGGGCGTAGAACGCGCCCAGCTCGTGCTCGTCGACGCCGTACACGGCCGCCCGGTTCGCGCCCCAGCCGCCCGCGAAGATGCCCGAGCCGCGCACCACACCGTCGGGATTCACGCCGTTCACGCGGATCTGGTGCGGGCCCAGCTCGGCGGCGAGCAGCCGGACCTGGTGCGCCTGGTCGGCCTTCGCGGCTCCGTACGCGATGTTGCTGGGCCCGGCGAACAGCGAGTTCTTGCTGGCGATGTAGACGATGTCGCCGCCCATCCGCTGATCGATCAGAACGCGGGCAGCCGCGCGGGAGACGAGGAACGAGCCCTTCGCCATGACGTCGTGCTGCAGGTCCCAGTCCTGTTCGGTGGTCTCCAGCAGCGGCTTCGAGATCGAGAGCCCGGCGTTGTTCACCACGAGATCGACCCCGCCGAACGCCAGCACCGCAACCTGGAACGCGGCTGCCACCGAGTCGGCGTCGGCCACGTCGAGTCGGGTCGGCACCGCGACGTCCGGGCCGCCGATGTCGTGCGCGACCGCGTCGGCTGCCTCCACGTCCAGGTCCGTGACCACCACGCACGCGCCTTCGGCGGCGAGCCTCCGGGCGATCGCCTTGCCGATGCCCGACCCGGCCCCGGTGACGAGCGCGACCCGGGTAGCCAGCGGCCGCGGCGCCGGCCGCCGCCGCAGCTTGGCCTCCTCCAGCGCCCAGTACTCGATCCGGAACCTCTCGCTCTCCGGGATCGGCGCGTACGCGGACACTGCCTCCGCGCCGCGCATCACGTTGATGGCGTTGGTGTAGAACTCGCCGGCGACCCGGGCGGTCTGCTTGTCGGCGCCGAAGCTGAACATGCCCACCCCGGGGACGAGAACGACGGCCGGGTCCGCGCCGCGCATCGGCGGGCTGTCCGGCTGGGCATGCCGCTCGTAGTAGGCGCGGTACTCGACGCGGTACGCCGCGTGCAGTTCCGTCAGGCGCGCGACCGCCTCCTCGACCGGAACCGAAGCCGGCAGGTCGAGCACCAGCGGCCGTATCTTCGTACGCAGGAAGTGGTCGGGGCAGGAGGTGCCGAGCGCGGCCAGAGCGGGGTGCCGCTCGCAGGCGAGGAAGTCGAGCACGACGTCGTTGCCGGCGTAGTGGCCCACCTGTGGCGCGTCCGTGCTCGCCAGGCCACGGATGACCGGGGCGAGCGCGGCCGCCCGTGCAAGCCGTTCGGCCTCGGGCAGCGGTTCGTACCCGACGAGGGCAGGTCCGAAGGGCTCCGCCCGGCCGCGCTGGTCCACATAGGCTTGTGCCGCGGCGATGATCGCCCGCGAGTTCGCCTCGCACTCCGCACTGGTGTCACCCCAGGCCGTGATGCCGTGGCCACCGAGGATCACGCCGATCGCCCGTGGATTCTCGGTGTGCAGGGCCGCGATGTCGAGACCGAGCTGGAAGCCGGGCCGCCGCCACGGCACCCACCGCACGCGGTCCCCGAAGATCTCCTTCGTCAGCGCCTCGCCGTCGACGGCTGTGGCGATCGCGATGCCGGCGTCCGGATGGAGGTGGTCGACGTGCGGCGCGCCGACCAGTCCATGCATGGCGGTGTCGATCGACGGCGCCGCCCCACCCTGCCCGTGCAGGCAGTAGGAGAAGGCGTCGACCATCTCGTCCTCCCGGTCCGGCCCGGGGTAGCCGTCGGCGAGCGCCCGCAGCCGGTCCAGCCGCAGGACGGACAGCCCGCTCTCGGTGAGCGTGCCGAGGTCTCCACCGGAGCCCTTCACCCACAGCAGCTCGACAGGCCCGCCGGTCACCGGGTCGATCGCGACGCCCTTCGCCGAGGTGTTCCCGCCCGCGTAATTCGTGTTCGCCGGGTCGGCGCCGAGGCGGTTGCTCCGCGCCAGCAACGCCGCGACCTCCGAGTGACTCACGCGCCCCACCCCGCCGCCTGGCCGTCCGCCCGGGCGGCGACGATCTTCGCGGCGTACCCAGACCGGTGGTACGCGCCGATCGGATCGGGATCCAGGCCCTGCTCGGTACGCACCTCCGCCAGCAGCGGACGCACATCGGTGTTGTACGCGTCCATCACGACGGCATGAGCCCCGAGCACGTCTCCCGACTCCTGCGCCTCCGTCAGCGCGGCCACGTCGACGAGCAGCGCCTTGGCGGTCGCCTCCTGGATGTTGAGGATCGAGCGGATGACCGCCGGGATCTTCGGCTCGATGTTGTGGCACTGGTCGAGCATGAAGTTGATGCCCGATCCGGGATCCAGGGCTCCGGCCTGCACGATCTCGTGCATGATCCGGAACAGCTGGAACGGGTCGGCCGCGCCCGCCATCAGGTCGTCGTCTGCGTAGAAGCGCGAGTTGAAGTCGAACGCGCCGAGCCTGCCCAGGCGCAGCAGCATCGCCACGATGAACTCGATATTGGTGCCCGGCGCGTGGTGGCCGGTGTCGAGCACGACCTGGGCACGCTCGCCGAGCGCGAGGCAGTGCACGTACGCGGTGCCCCAGTCGGGCACGTCGGTCGCGTAGAAGGCCGGCTCGAACAGCTTGTACTCGAGCAGCAGCCGCTGGTGCTCGCCGATGCGGCCATAGGTCTCGTGCAGTGCCTCGGCGAGCCGGTCCTGGCGGGCGCGGATGCTGTCCTGACCGGGGTAGTTCGTACCGTCGGCGAACCAGAGCTTGAGGTCCCGGGAGCCGGTCTGGTCCATCACCGCGACACACTCCGACAGGTGGCCGATCGCCTTGCGGCGCACTCCCGGGTCGGGGTGGGCCACGCTGCCGAGCATGAAGGCCTGGTCCTGGAAGACGTTGGCATTGATGGCGCCGATGGCTACGCCCTGGTCGGCGGCGTACCGGGCGAGGGCGGCGTAGTCCGACACGGTGTCCCACGGGATGTGCAGAGCGACGCTCGGCGCGATACCGGTCAGCCGGTGGACGGCGGCGGCGTCGTCGATCTTCTCCTCGGCCGTGCGTGGCACGCCGTCCTGCGGGAAGACCTTGAACCGGGTGCCCGAGTTGCCGAAGGCCCACGACGCGGTCTCGATTCGCTGTCCGCGTAGCGCCGCCTTGACGGCCTGCTGCCCCGCCCGATCTTGACCAGCCATGGGAGGACCTCCGGCTCGGGTTCGTCGCTTCAATGAAACGTTTCAAGCAACCTAGAGTCGGGAGTCGGGGTCGTCAAGAGTCGATTTCACGCGCAGGCCGTTCGCCACCGGCCTGGCCACGGTGCTCAGGTCGAGGGGGAGCCCGTCCGGCGGCGCACGGAGGATGCGCGGACGATCAGTTCGGGCTCGAACACGACCTGACGGTGAACGTGGGCCTGCCCCCTGTCCACCTCCTCGAGCAGCAGTTCCGCCGCGGCCCGGCCGAGTTGGTGCCGTGGCTGGCGCACCGAGCTCAGCGGGACGGCTGCGGCTTCGGCGAACGCGATGTCGTCGTAGCCGACGATCGCCACGTCGCCGGGCACGTCGAGGCCCTGCCAGATCAGCTGCTGCAGGAAGCCCATCGCCAGCAGGTCGTTGGCGCAGAACACGGCGGTCGGCCGCCGGGAGGCAGGCAAGCCCGCGAGCCGTTCGGCCGCACGGCGTCCCTCGGCCACGGTGAGGCGATCCGTCACGAGGGTCGTCAGCTCGCCCTGCTCGCCGATCGCGCGTTGCGCACCGGCGTGCCGGTCACTGACCTGCGGCAGCGAGAACGGACCGCCGACGAATGCGATCCGCTTGTGTCCCGTCTCCACAAGGTGAGTGCCGGCGAGTTCGCCGCCGAGCACGTCGTCGACGGCGACCGAACACAGCTGCGCGCCGGCTGCGCCACGGTCGACAAGGATCACCGGGATGCCGCGTGCGGTGAGCGCGGCCAAGCGCTCCCCGCCGGCCTCGACGGGCGTGATCAGCACCCCCTGGACACGCTGCTCCAGCAGGAGTTCAAGGTACCCGGCCTCGCGTTGCGGATCGTCGTTGCTGTTGCACAGGTACACGGACAGCCCGGCCTCTTGGGCGGCTTCCTCGACCCCGCGCGCCACATCGGTGAAGAAGGGATTCGACGCGTCGAGGACCACGTAGCCCAGGCTCCGGCTACTGCCCGCGCGGAGCTGGCGGGCATGGTCGTTCCGGACGAACCCCACCTCTTCGATGGCGTCGAGCACGCGCTGGCGGGTGGCTTCGGTGACGAGGTGGGGGCGGTTCAGGACGTTCGACACCGTGCCGAGCGAGACGCCCGCCCGAGCCGCGACCTCCTTCACGCCGACGCTGGACATCGCCCTCCTCTGTAGACCGCGACAGTAACCCCTAGCCGGACGGTAGCGCCCCGCGAACCGATCGGCGGGACCTCCTGCCCTTCGCTGTCCGGAGCCATCCATTGACCGCCGCGGCACAGCCCTCTAGATTTCACCCGTTTGAAACGTTCCAATCATAGTTCGTCCGCGATGCCCGCCTCGACCCCCGGAGGTACGCAATGTGCAGACCGTCACGTCGGACTGCCATCCTCGCGAGCGCGCTGCTCGTGGTGGGAGCCCTTCACCGGGGGACCGCCTGCACGAACGCCGCCTCCGGTGCTGATCCGGTAGCTGGAGTGGACAAGGCCTGTTACCTCACGCCGTAAGCGACTGGGTCGCCCCGGGCGATCGACCGTGTCGGCGTCGGCACCGAAGGCCCGCTTGTGCAACCCAACGCTGGCTGAGCAGCGGTGCCCGGCACCGGGTCGGTACCGGGCACCTGCGGCCGGACGGGTGACTACCCGCCGTACACCTCGAACTCCGCGACCTGCCCGGCCGGCCAGCCGGTGTTGCCGGTGAACGTCAACCGGACGAATCGCTGGCTGGAGGCGCCGAGGGCGATCGTCACCGTGTTGCCCGACGAGGGGTCGAACGTGTAGCCCGCCGACGGCTTGAGGGTGGCGAACGACGATCCGTCGGCCGATCCCAGCACGGACAGCGTCTGGGTTCGGGTCGTCCAGGCCGCGACCGGAGGAAGCTTCAGCACCAGCCGCGACACCGACCTCGCCGAACCGAGGTCGACCGTGAGCGACTGCGGGAACGCGTGGTTGGCGCTCTCCCAGTAGCTGCTGGCGTTGCCGTCGACGGCGTTGCCGGCGTGGTAGACGTCGGTGAAGCTGGTCGCGACCGCCGGCCGACCCTGGGCCAGGTTGGGGTCCGTGCCGGCGCTGGCGGCGTACAGCTCGAACTCCGATGCCTGACCTGCTGGCCAGCCTGTGTTCGCGGTGAAGGTCAGCCGGACGAACCGGTGGCTGCCCGCCGGCAGGTTGATCGACACCGTGTTGCCCGAGGCCGGGTTGAATGCGTAGCCAGCCGGCCCGACGATCGTCGAGTAGGACGAACCGTCGGTGGACCCGGACACGCTGAGCGTCTGCGTGCGCGGCTCCCACGTCGGGGGCAGCTTCAACACCGCCCTGCCGACGCTGACCGCGGAGCCGAGGTCCACCGTCAGCGACTGCGGGAACGCCCCGTTCGCGCTCTCCCAGTACGTCGACGGATTGCCGTCGACCGCGTTGGCCGGCACGTACACCTGCGTGAAGCTGCTCGCGCTGATCGGCCGCCCCGCCGCCAGGTTGCCGTCCGGCGGGCTGGGTGTGGGCGTGGGTGTCGGTGTCGGCGTCGGCGGAGGCGTCGGTGGCGTCGTCGGCGGGGTCGTTGGCGGGCTGGTCGGGTCGCCGCCCCAGACCGGCGGCGGCCAGGGTCCGCAGTACGGCGAGTCGGTGTACCAGCCGGAGTTGCCGGCGCCCTGGGTGATCTGGAACGCCGGGCCCACGCAGTTGTGGATCGGGTTGCTCTGCGCGATGCCGGTGGCCCGGACGTTGGTGAACGAGGCCTTGCCCGGACGCCTGGATCTGCAGCGCGTAGGTGCCGGCGCCGTCGATCCGCACGTTGTTGAAGTTGACGCCGGTGGTCGTGCCCTCGATCCAGTGGATCGCCGCGTAGGAGCTGTCGAGGATGTCGGTGTCGGTGACGTTGATGGTGGCGCCGCGGATCGGCTCGTTGAGTGCGGAGAACCAGATCGCGCCGACGCCGAAGTGCCAGTTGTAGTCGGAGTTGCCGGCGCGGATCAGGGTGTTGCGGGCCAGCGTGAAGGTGCCGGAGACGGCGGTGCCGTGCCGGATTGACGCCCGGGTAGCGGTTGCCGACGTGGATGCCGCCGCCGTTGGTGACGCGAGTCGGCCACCACGTTGTCGGTGATCTTGATGTCCCGGCCGCCGTAGATGACGATGTTGTTGGCGAGGAGCGTCACGCCGACCGTGTTGAGGGTGAACGAGTTGTTGACGTTCGGCACGTTCTCCGCCCACATCGCCAGGCCGTCGTCGCCGGTGTTGCGGACGAAGGTGTTGGTCACCGTGGAGTTCGTGACGCCGTATGTGGAAGTTCACGCCGTCGGCGGTCTGGTCGAGGATCCGGCTGTTGCGGATGGTGAAGTTGTTCATCGGGCCGTCCATCCAGGCGCCGACCTTGGTGTGCTGCATCCAGACGTTGTCGATGACCGAGTCGCTCATCGCGCCGCCGATCGCGTTGACCTGGTCGTCGTCCACCCGCTCGCGGATGTCGCCGATGATGGCGAAGTCCCTGACGCGTGACGTTGCTGGCTCGGGCCGCCCTGGTTGGCCGTACTTGCCGTAGATGCCGGCCGCCTGGTTGCGCTGGGTGGGGTGCCGGCCGCCGAGCACGCGTGTACCACGGGCCGGCGCCGCGCAGCGTCACCCGGTCGACGATGACGTGGTCCTAGAGCGTGAAGGTGCCCGGCGGGATCCACACCGCGCGGCCCTGGGCCTCGGCCGGCGTCGACGGCCGCCTGGAACTTCGGCCGTGGCGTCGGTCGCCGCCGGTCGGGTCGGCGCCGAAGTCGGTGACCACGTCGAGCGCGCCGGCCGGCTTGCGCGATCGGCGCCGCCGACCAGCTCGAAGTCGGCCAGGTCGATGGTGAAGCGTCGGCGACTGCGCGGTCGACGACGACCTGGATCCGGACCTTGGTGCCGGCCGGGTAGCGTCGACCCGAACATGGTCCGGGCCTCGTCGTAGAAGTGGTGCGGGTTGGTGTCGCCCGGGTTGTTGTTGAACGGGTAGCCGCCGTAGTACCAGCCGTACCTCGAGGTGACCGGCACGGCTCCTGATCAGCGTCGTGCCGTTGACCCGCAGGTCGATGCGTGGCGTCCCGGCCGGTCCCGGCGGCGTTGTCCGGCATGCTGTACCGGAACGTCATCGCGTTGGCCGGCGCGGTGAGGGTGAACTCGACGTACTCGCCGACCGCGTCGAGCGTGACCGCCTCGCCGGCCGGACGCCTCGGACGGCAGCTGTGCCGTAGATGCGGTCGTGGCCGATCACGGTGCCGTTGTGCGCGGCGTCCTCCGCCTCGTGCTCGACGAACGGCACGGTGGCGCCGCGACCGGGATGCCGAACGGGGAGAGGGCGGTGCGGGTGAGCGCGGGAGTGGTGCCGGAGACGGCCGCGACGAGCGCGGTGGCGGCCAGGGCGGTAGTGCCGAGAACGGCCAGAGCCTTCCGGAGGGTCGAGGCCTTCCGGGCGGTCGGCACATTCCGGGCGGTCTGCGCATTCCGGGAGGTCCGGGCCTTCCGGGTGGCGCGCCGGTCTGGGGGAGCTGCTGATGTCGGTCATGAGGACTCTTCCCTGTCCGTCGGGGTGAGGTCCTGGGTCAGGTCATGCGCAGCCAGACGGCGGTGTCCGGCGGGAGCAGGTCGCCGTCGAGCGGCCCGCTGGTCAGCAGGCAGGCGTCGTGGGCCGGCAGCGGGACCGGCGCTGCCGGAGAGGTTGACGACGCAGGCGAAGCTCGGTCCGCGGGCGAAGCGCGAGCACGCCGTCCGGTGCCGGGCAGCCAGCGTCATGGCGCCGTCGCCGAGCGCCGGCTCCGCGCGCCGGATCCGGAGCGCCGTGCGGTAGAGCTCGAGCATCGAGTGCGGGTCGCCGGTCTGGGCCTGGACGGTGCGGTCCTTCCACTCGGCCGGCTGCGGCAGCCACGGGCGAGCGGCGGCTCCGGCCGGGCTGAACCCGAACGGCGGCTCGTCACCGGACCAGGGCAGCGGCACCCGGCAGCCGTCGCGACCCGGGTCGGCGTGCCCGGAGCGGTGCCACATCGGGTCCTGGCGCAGCTCGTACGGGATGTCCTCGACCTCCCAGAGCCCGAGTTCCTCGCCCTGGTAGACGTAGGCCGACGCCGGGCAGCGCGAGGCAGAGCAGCGCGGCCGCCCGGGCGCGGCGGGTGCCGAGCTCCAGGTCGACCGGCGATGCCGTCGCGCCGGCCGGCGAAGCTGAACGATGGTGTCCGCCCGGCCGTACCGGGTGACGTGCCGGGTGACGTCGTGGTTGGACAGCACCCAGGTGGCCGGCGCGCCGACCGGCGCGTGTGCGCGCAGCGTCTCGTCGATGCAGCCCCGCAGCGCCGCGGCGTCCCAGGCGCAGCCGAGGAAGTCGAAGTTGAAGGCGGTGTGCAGCTCGTCGGGGCGCAGGTAGTTGGTGAACCGCTCGCCGTCGGGCAGCCAGACCTCGCCGATCAGCGCCCGGTCGCCGGGGTAGCCGTCGGCGATCCGCCGCCAGCCGCGGTAGATCTCGTGCACGTCGTCCCGGTCGGTGGAACGGGTGCGGCGCCGACGGGCGGACCTCCGGCAGCAGCCGGTCCTTGACCAGCAGCGCGGCCGAGTCGATCCGGATGCCGTCCACGCCGCGGTCGAACCAGAACCGCAGGATGTCCTCGAACTCCGCGCGGACCTGTGGGTGGTCCCAGTTGAAGTCGGGCTGCTCCGGCGCGAACAGGTGCAGGTACCAGTCGCCGTCCGGCGGTTCGGCGTCCAGGCGGCTGCCGCCGAAGTTCGACGTCCAGTTCGTCGGCGGCGCGTCCGCCCGCCGGGCACGGAACCAGAACAGCTCGCGCTCCGGCGCCGCCGGGCGGCCAGCGCCGCCTGGAACCACGGGTGCGTCGCTGGAGACAGTGGTTCGGGACGATGTCGATGATGACGCGGATGCCCAGCGCGTGCGCCTCGGCGATCAGCGCCTCGGCCTCGGCCAGGGTGCCGAAGACCGGGTCGATGTCGCGGAAGTCGGCCACGTCGTAGCCGGCGTCGGCCATCGGCGACGGGTACCACGGGCTGAACCAGATCGCGTCGACGCCGAGGTCGGCCAGGTAGCCCAGCCGTGCCCGGACGCCGGCGAGGTCGCCGATGCCGTCGCCGTTCGCGTCGGCGAAGCTGCGCGGGATAGACCTGGTAGATGACGCGCCGCCACCAGGGTGCGCCACACAACTGCTGTCTGGCTGTCGTCGTCGTCGATGTGACACTGCTTGCGGGTCAGCCCTTCATGGCGCCCGCGGACAGGCCGCCGATGATGCTGCGCTGGAAGATCAGGAAGATCACGATCATCGGGACGCTGGCGATGGCCAGGCCGGCCATCATCTCGGTCGGCGGCACCTGACTGGTGATCGACAGCCGGCTCAGCGCCACGCTGAGCGTCTGCGCGTCCGGGTCCTGCAGCACCAGCAGCGGCCAGAGGAAGTCCTTCCAGATCGCGATGATCGCGAAGATCGAGACCACGCCGAGCACCGGCCGGGACAGCGGCAGCACGATGCTCCACAAGCATCCGCAGCCGGCCGGCGCCGTCGATGCTGGCCGCGTCCAGCAGGTCGTCGGGGATCTGGTCGAAGAACCGCTTCAGCACGTAGATGTTGAAGGCGTTCGCGGCCGCCGGCAGCCAGAGCGCCCACGGCGTGTTGAGCAGGTTGAGCCGAAGATCGGCACGTCGACTGACGGTCAGGTAGGCCGGGACCAGCAGCGCGGCCGCCGGCAGCATCAGGCTGGCCAGCATGAGCGCCGAGGACCACGCTTGCCGAAGACCGGCCGCAGCTTGGAGAGCGCGTACGCGGCGGCGACGTCGACGACAGCTGGATCAGCCAGCCGCCGAGCGGCGTAGAGAGCGGTGTTGGCGAAGTAACGTGCGCGATCCGCAGCTTGTCCACGCCTGGCGCGTAGGTCTCCGGGTGCGAACGTCTGCGGGACGAGCGTCGGCGTGGGCTGGGCCACTCGGCCGGCGCCTTCAGCGCGCCGGTGACCATCCAGTAGAGCGGGAAGAGGAACGCCAGCACGAACAGCAGGGTCGTCACGGCGAGCACCAGCCAGTACAGCGCCCGCGTCGGCCGCGGCTCAGGTCAGCCGCGGAGATCAGGGTCCGGGTGCCGCCGCGGTCGAGCGGCGTGCGGTTGCCGGCGGGGCCTGGCCGGTGGCGTCGTGGCGACCGGCGGTCGCGGCGGGGCGGTGACCGTCATGTCGGGCCTCTCAGTCAGTCCGCGCTGCGGGTCAGCCGCAGGTAGAGCGCCGAGAAGGCGCCCAGCACGACGAAGAGCAGCACGCTCATCGCGGCGGCCAGGCCGAAGTCGTGGTTGACGGTGAACGCGTACCGGTAGATCGAGCACCATCACCGTGATCGTGTCCGGGTTGGTGGTGCCGGTGAGCTGGTACGGCTCGATGAAGACCTGCATCGTCGCGATGATCTGGAGCAGCAGCAGCACCAGCAGCATGAACCGCATCTGCGGGATGCGTCACGTGCCGCAGCCGCTGCCACACGCTGGCGCCGTCGAGCTCGGCGGCCTCGTACAGCTCGCCGGGGATGCTCTGCAGCGCGGCCAGGTACATCAGCGTGGCGCCGCCCATGTTGGCCCAGGTCGAGACGAGCACCAGCGAGATCATCGCGGTGCTTGACGACTGGGTCCACTGCGACGTGGGCAGGTGCAGCGCCGCTCAGGACGGTGTTGAACAGGCCGTTGCCCGGGTCGTAGAAGTAGCTGCCAGAGCAGCACGCCGACGATCGGCGGCAGCATCACCGGCAGGTAGACCGCGACCCGGAAGAAGCCCTTGAAGTGCCGGAACTCGTTGAGCAGCACCGCGACGACGAACGGCACGGCGTAGCCGAAGACCAGCGCCAGCCCGGTGAAGTAGCAGGGTGTTCTGCCACGCGGTCCAGAACAGCGGGTCGTCGAACAGGGCCCGGAAGTTGTCCAGCCCCACCCAGTACGGGTCGGTGACGAAGTTGACCTGCTGGAAGCTCAGGATGCACGCCCCGCACCAGCGGGTACCACGAGAAGAGCGCGAAGCAGAGGATGCCCGCCGCCAGGAAGGCGTACGCCAGCAGGTTGTCCTGCGACCTTCCGGCGCAGGCGGCCGCGCGTGGCTCGCGCCGGTGCCGCCGTGAGCACCGCCATCGTGGCGCCCTCGTCGTGGAGTCCGGTGGACAGCCGCCGGCGGGCGAGTGGTCGGCCCGCCGGCGGTCCGGCTCGTTACTTGACGGTGGCCAGGATCGGGTTGACCTGCTTCTCGGCGTCGGCGAGCAGCTGGTCGATGTCGGCGTTCCGGTCGGTCAGCACCTTCGGCATCGCCACGTCGAGCACCGCGTAGATCTGCTGCGCGTTCGGCGGCTCGAGCTTGAGCGGGATCGTCGGCGCTGTTCGCTGACGAACGGCGCGTAGTTCTCCTGCGGCACGTTGGCGTACTGCTTGGTCGGCCGCGGCCTGCTTCTGCGCCGGCGTCGCCGGTCCAGATGGCCGGCTCGGGCAGGCCGACCGGCTGGCTCGTTGTCGGCCGTCGAACTTGTTGTCCGCGGCGATCCGGTCCGGGTTGTTGAACTTGAACGTCAGCCACTTCAGGCCGGCCTTGATCTTCTCCGGGCGTCAGGCCTGGCCTTGAACATGTAGCCCTCGCCGCCGCCCAGGGTGCCCTTGCCGCCGGGGATCGGCGCCGAGGCCGTAGTCGTCGTACTTGCCCTTGTACTGGTTGACGATCGTCGGGATGTTGTCCGCCGGTGCGCGACGTACATGCCGAGCTTGCCGGACGCCATCATCTGCAGCAGGTCGGCCCACTCGAGCAGCTGCTGCTGGCCCATCGTGTTGTCGGTCCAGCGCATGTCCTTGAGCTGCTGCAGGACCTGCTTGCCCTTGGCGTTGTTGAAGGCGGCCTTCCAGGTGTCGCCGTCCTTGACCGCGACGTCGCCGCCGAGCGAGTAGAGCTCGGCGGTGAAGTGCCAGCCGCCGGTGTTGCTCTTGCTGTAGTCGCCGTAGCCGACGGTGCCGTCGCCGAGCGCGGTGATCTTCTTGGCGGCCGTCGCGCACGTCGGCCCAGGTCTTCGGCGGGCTGTTCGGGTCGAGGCCGGCCTTGGTGAACAGCGTCGCGGTTGTAGAGCAGGCCCAGCGAGTAGTTCTGCGCGGGCAGGCCGTAGACCTTGCCGTCGGCGTCCGGAGAAGACCTTCATCAGCTCCGGCCTGATCTCCTTGGTGGCCGGGAAGTCGCTCGAGGTACTTGCGTGACGTCCGCGACCTGGCGCTTGGCGATCAGGCTGGCCGGGTCGGTGAAGTAGACGTAGAAGACGTCCTCGAGCTGGCCGCCGGCCAGCTTGGCGGCGAACGTCTGCGGGTCCATCTTGCCCTCGCGGGCGTCGATGCTTGATGTTCGGGTTGGCCTTCTCGAACGCCGCGACGTTGGCGAGGAACCGGTCGTGGTTCGCCTTCTCGGTGGCCGGCGGCAGGCCGTTGATCACGAGGGTGACCGGACCGTCGCTGACCTTGGTGTCGCTGTCGCCGCTGTCGCTGCCGCACGCGGCCGGCGGACAGCCCGAGCCGCGGCGACCAGCAGCAGCCCGAGGGCGCTGCGCAGCCTGGATCTGAACATGGGGTGAACGCCCTTCGCTGGGGTTGATGCGCGCCTATGGCTGGTCAGTAATGTGACCTGGCTCTCGATGTTTCGTGGCGATGACGATACAAAGCCAAACGGGCGCACGCAAGAAGTGAACTGACTAGCAGAAAAAACTACGACGCATGTGACCCAGGGCACAAAAGAGGGTGGGCCCGGCCGGGCCCACCCTTCGGTAATCGTGGCCGAGTTCCGACGCTGCGCGGATTTGGCCTGGTCAGCTCGCCGTCACCGGCGCCGGTCGAGCCGCGGACGACCAGTTCCGGCTCGAACAGCAGCTCGTCGGGCTGCACCCCGGCGCCCTCGATCTGGTTGACCAGCAGGTCCACCGCGGCCTGGCCCATCGTCTCGATCGGCTGCCGCACCGTGGTCAGCGGCGGGTCGGTGCAGGTCATGAGGACCGAGTCGTCGAAGCCGACCACCGAGACGTCGCCGCGGCACCTCGCAGGCCGAGGCGGCGGGCCGCGCGGATCGTGCCCAGCGCGAGCACGTCGCTGGCGCAGATCATGCCGGTGACGCCGCGCTCGATCAGCCTGGCGGCGGCCAGCCCGCGCGCCCTCCATCGAGAAGTTGGTGCGCTCGACCAGCTCGTCCGGCGCCGCGTCCAGCCGGCCGACCTCGGCCACCGCCGGCCAGCTTGCGGCGGGACGGCATGTGGTCCTCCGGGCCGAGCACCATGCCGATCCGCTCGTGGCCGAGCGAGCGCAGGTGGCCGTACGCCTGCTCGACGGCCACCGCGTCGTCGGTGGAGACGCGCGGGAAGCCCAGGTCGTCGACGCCGGCGTTGACCAGCACGACCGGCATCCGGCGGTCCAGCAAGCTGGCGGTAGTGGTCCGTGCTCGGCGTCGGCCAGCGCGTACGACCCGCCGGCGAAGACCACGCCGGAGACCTGGTGGTCGAGCAGCATCTCGATGTAGTCGCGCCTCGGAGCACGCCGCCGATCGTGCGGGCGCACAGCGCCGGCGTGAAGCCGCGCTGGGCGAGCGCGCCGGTGACCACCTCGGCGAGCGCCGGGAAGATCGGGTTCTGCAGCTCGGGCAGCACCAGCCCGACCAGCCGGCCGCGCTCGCCGCGCAGCTTGGTGGGCCGCTCGTAGCCCAGCACGTCGAGCGCGGTGAGCACGGACGCGCGGGTGGACTCGGAGACGCCGTTGCGGCCGTTGAGCACCCGGCTCACGGTCGCCTCGCTGACGCCGGCCTTCTTGGCCACCTCGGCCAGTCGTTTGGTCACGGCGGAATCCTACGTCAGCGCGCTGCAAGATTCTGATCAATCGTGCATCGACTCGCTGGAAGAATTCGACAACGACCTGACCCGCCGCGCTTGCGGATGTTGCTGGTGCCCCCGTCGTGCTGCCGTCAGGGGAGCGCGGCGCTTACGGGATTCCTGGCCGGGCGGGAACGGCGCGTCCGGCGACTGGCGCGGCGGGGTCGTCCTGACCGGTCACTGCCGCCAGCGCCTGGGCGACGGCGACGAGGAACTGCTCGTCGTCGGGGATGGCGGCACTCGACCCGTCGTAGGTCGCCCGTGCCGGGTCGGCAAGCTCCGCGCGGAGCAGCGGCTCGGCGACGGCCGCTCGCGGGCCCATCTCGGCCCAGCAATCGGCGATGCCCTGGTAGGCGTACCGCTTGCCGGTCCACGCCTGCACCAGCGTCGGCAGCGTGGCATCGACGTCCCCGCTGATCGTCCACAGGGGGACGGGCGGCGAGCCAGCCGGGGTCGTCCGTCCCGTCGAGCATCTGGCGGGCGTGTCCGGCGAGCGGTGCCGCGGCCGGTCCGAGCAGACGCACTCGATCCCGCAGAAACTGCGGGCCCCGACGGCGGGCAGCAGCCGCTCGTACACGGGCAGCAGTTCCTCCGCGTCGCCGTCGACGGCCCAGAGCGTGTGCCGCCGAGTCAGCGGCGATGCGGGCAAGACCACCGGCTCGTCACCGGACGAGCCGGCGTCCAGCCTGAACCTGTCCGGCGAAAGGTTCCTGGGCAGTACTGTCGTCTCACCCCGCCGACCAGGACGCGGACCCGACCTCGTGGAGCCACGCCCTGCCGGTCGGGCGCTGGATGCACGTGGCCATCGTCAACGACGCCCGCCGGACCGTGGTCTATGTGGGCGGCTCAAGGTTTGCCCGCAACCCGACCCAGCCGTCGGCGGCATCGCCACGCTGGGGAAGCCGTCGTACTCGGCGCCACGCAGTTCGCCGAATGGTTCGGGCAAGGCTTCTACGGCTGGATCGGCGATGTCCGGATCGTCGCGCAGGCGCTGCGCCCCACCGAGTTCCTCACCAGCTAGCGAACGGCGCGACCGCAGCGGCGCCATCAGAAGTCCCTCGCGGGAAGCGGTCGCCCATCACACTATGGAACGCACTTCACGGAACATTGTTCCTACAGTGTCGGGCGAGACGCGTCTCGAGGGCCTTGTTCACGCGCCGGTGGGGCGTACGGGTGCGGGTCACCCGGGCTCGATAGACCTGGAGTCGTCACCGCCGGTCCACCGGAGGAGCCACGATGCCGGATCAGCCGCCCGTTCCACGCCGTACTGTCCTTCGTGCCGGCCTCGTGGTCGGCGGCGGTTTTGCCGCAGCCGTGGCCGCGCCGTCCGCCGGGCTGGGCGCTCCGGCGCTGCTGCGTTCTCGACCGCGGCTTACACACGGCATCCGAAGTGGCGATGTCACCGCGTCCAGCGGATCGTCTGGGCCCGCGCGGACCGCGTCAGCCGGATGCTGGTCGAGTGAGCCGGCACCCGGCATTCCGGCGGTCACGGGTAGTCGAGGGCCCGGTGTTGACGCCAGCCGGTGACCTCACCGGCAAGGTGCGCGCTGCGCGGTCTGCCGCCGGTGAGCAGCTGTTCTACCGGGTCACGCTGGACGCTGATGCGGCTGCTGCTCGGCGCCGCTGGTCGGTCAGTTCCGCACCGCGCCGCGGACTGCCCGGGACGTCCGCTTCGTCTGGTCGGGTGACCTCGCGGGCCAGGGCTGGGGCATCAACCCGGACCTCGGCGGCTTGCGCATCTTCGAGGCTATGCGCCGCCGGCGACCCGGACTTCTTCCTGTGCAGCGGCGACACGGTCTACGCCGACGGCCCGCTCGCCGAGACGGTGACGCTGCCGGACGGGCGGCATCTGGCGCAACATCACGACCCCGGAGAAGTCGCAAGGTCGCCGAGACGCTGGCCGAGTTCCGCGGCCAGTTCGCGTACAACCTGCTCGACGCGAACCTGCGCCGCTTCGCCGCGCGAGGTGCCGCAGATCAACCAGTGGGACGACCACGAGGTCACCAACAACTGGTATCCCGGCGAGATCCTCGACGACGCCCGGTACACCGAGAAGCGGGTCGACGTGCTCGCGGCCCGGGCGCGCCAGGCCTTCTACGAGTGACTGCCGGTCGCCGACCGCAGGCCGGCGGGGCCGGTCTACCGCCGGATCCCCTACGGCCCGCTGCTCGACGTGTTCGTCCTGGACATGCGCACCTACAAGGACCCGAACGACGCCAACGCGCTACAGCCGACCCGGACGCGCGGACTCCTCGGCGCGGCGCAGCGCGAGTGGCTGAACGACGAGCTGCGCGCTCCCGGGCGACCTGGAAGGTCATCGCCACCGACCTGCCGCTCGGGCTGGTCGTGCCGGACGGCGCCGACCGCGCAGGAGGGCGTCGCGCAGGGCGACGCCGGGCGCGCCGCTCGGCCGCGAGCTGGAGTTCGCCGAGGTGCTGCGTCCCGCACCAAGCGGCGCGGCGTCACCGGCATCGTCTGCTCACCGCGGACGTGCACTACACCGCGGCGCACCACTACGACCCGGCCCGGGCGGCGTTCACCGACTTCGACGCCGTTCTGGGAGTTCGTCTCAGGGCCGCTGAACGCGGGCGGCTTCGGCCCCAACACGCTCGACGGCACGTTCGGGCCGCGCGCTGTCTTCGTGCAGGCACCGCCGCGGGCGAACACGTCTCCAGCGGAGGGCTTCCAGTTCTTCGGCCAAGTCGTCGATCGACGCCCAGAGCCGGGTCATGACCGTGCGGCTGCGCGACCTCGACGGCCGGGTGCTCTTCGCGACCGAACTGGAGCCTGACGTGCCGCCGACCGCTCCGTAGCACGCTCGCGGCCGCGCAGAACCGAGGACACCTCCGGCGGCGCCAGGCCGCAGCCGAGCAACAGCTCACAGCGGCGGGCGGTGACGATCTCGGCGAGCTCAGGCCCCGGGGGAGGGGTCGGCCAAAGGTACGACGGAAACCGGCAACCAGTGATCTTGAGTTGAACTTGCCGCAGGTGAGGTGCTGGGGCGGATCGGCGTCGGCTGCCCGACCAGGGACAGCGATGCGCAAACGCAGCCGGAGGCCCGATCTTGTGTCACCGTTCGCAGTGGACTTCTTCGCGTACCCGCTCAGATCGGTCAACGGCGCACCCGATAGCGCAGGTGAAGCACCCGGTTGCCCTGAATCACCACGTCAGGATCCTCCAACAGGTGCTGCGCGTGGACCGACCCGAAGTAGCGCTTGCCGGACCCGAACACGACGGGTACGACGTCCATGCGCACCTCGTCGACCAGGCCCGCGGCAAGCACCTGGCCACCGACGTCGCCAGCGGCGACCTCGACCATGCGGTCACCCGCAAGCTCCTGCGCCTTGGCCACGGCTGCCTCGACGCCGTCGACGAAGTGAAACGGCGCCTCGGGGTCCCAGCCCTCGGGCTGCCGGCCGGTGCGTCACGACGACCACGTGGTCGATCCCGCCCGGAGGCTTCCCGTCCCAGCCGTCCGTCATGTCGAAGACGTGGCGGCCGGCGATTGTCGCCCCGATCTGGTCCCAGTACGGCCGGGTGTAGTCGTAGGACGTCTGCGACACCTTCAACTCGCCGCTCTCGTCCAACGGGACGTCACCGCTGGGCAACCAGTCGAACAGCGGTCCGGGCTGGTCGTTCTCGTCCGCGATGAAGCCGTCCACCGACACCGAGCTGTACATGACCACCTTGCCCACGGGGCGCTCCTCTGCTTTGGGGTGCCCCCAAATTAGCGTGTCGTGAGCTGTCGCTCTTGTAAGAAATCAATCGGCCGGCAGCGGCCAGCCGTCCAGCGCGTGGCCGGGATGTTCGCGCAGGAACCGCCGCCGGACTTCGACGTACCGGGTCGGCGTGAGCCCGGTGAACGCCCGGAACTCGTGGCCGAAGTGGGCCTGGTCGAAGTAGCCTGCGCCACTGGCGAGGTCGGCCCAGTCGATCGGTTCGGCGGGGTTGATCGCGAACACGGTGGCGGTGAAGCGGTAGGTGCGGGCCAGCCGCTTCGGCGTGACGCCGATGAGCTCCTTGAACCGCTGTGCCAGGTGAGTGCTGCTGACACCGGCTGCCACCCTCAGGTCGCCGATCGCCACCGCCCCGCTGGTCGCCGCGATGACGCTGCTCGTATGGCGGACCAGCCCCAGGCCGGCGGTCTCGCACAGCCGTCGCATTAGCTCCTCCTCGAGCAGCGTCAGCATCTCGTGCGGTCCGTCCGCCGTGGCCAGCCGGTCTCGCAGCTCAGCAATGGCGGGCCGGCCCCAAACCTGCTCTACCGTCACCGGCCGGTCACACAGCTCGGCCGCGGGCATCGGCAGGAACGGCGCCAGCCCCCACGGCTTGAAGTGCACGCCGACGGACCGGGTCCGGGGCGGGTAGCCGAACTCCAACGCGCGGGTGGGCATGGTGACCACGCAGCCGTCGGCGTACTCGGCCGTCTCGATGTCGGTGCCGGCGCGGATGCGGAACGGCGCCCCGAGGTTGACGATGAGCAACGCCGCCGGCCTTGCCGGCAGCGTCAGCCGGGCGTACGGCGGCGCACCCTCCAGGTAGTAGAGGTCGTCGATCAGCCCGTCCAGCGGCGGTCGCGGCACTCTGGACACGTACTCCACGCCCACAGCATCGCCGACGCCCCGCCGGCATCGCGCGCCGGGATGGTCCGCTGGCCCCGATGCACGAGCCAAACCGCTCTGAGGTCCCTGGACCGAGGTCGCGCCCAAGATACGACCACAGCCTCATGCGCGACCACGCGCCTCCGCGCGACTGTCGAGGCATCGACCAACCGCGCCGGCCGATCCCAGGAGGCCCACTGATGACCAGCATCACCGAACTGCCGCGAACGCGGTGGGGAGCAGTTGTCGCCGTGTCACTCGCCATCGTCCTGGCAGCTCTGGACCTGACGATCGTCGCGGTGGCGCTCCCGCTCATCGGCACCGACCTGGACGCACCACCAGCCGTCACCCAGTGGGTGCTACTGGCCTACTTCCTGCCGATGACCGCGCTCGCGATCCCTGGCGGCCGCTGGATGGACCGGGCCGGGCTCCGGCCGGCGTTCGCGTTCGCCGTGGCGGGGTTCGGTGTAGCGAGCGTGCTCATCGCGATCGCCCCGACCATGACGCTGCTGCTCACCGGGCGCGTGCTGCAGGGCGCGTTCGGCAGCCTGATAGCGATCCTCGGATTCCCGATCGTGGCGGCGGCCGTACGCCCCGAGCAGCGCGGCCGAGCCATGGGCGTGATCACGACGCTCATACCGTTGAGCGGGCTCATCGGCCCCGGGCTTGGCGGGCTGCTGGCCGGCACGTTCGGCTGGCGTGCGGTCTTCGCGATCAACGTCCCGCTCGCGATCATCACGCTCTGGCTGGGCCTGCGCACCGTGCCAGCGGGCGCGCACGGCCGGCGTGGCTTGCCGCGGCCGGGGCTCGGGCTACTACGGGAGGCTGTGCTGCTGGGTGGCGCCGTCACGGCGGTGTTCCTCGCCCTGGGCACGTTGGGCGGGCAACTGAGTGGCAGTGGAAGCGCCACCGCGCTCGGTCTCGTCGCCCTCGCCATCGCCGCTACCGCCGCCTGGACTCAGCTCGCTGAGTCGCGGCCCGTGATCACGCTGACGCGACGTCCGGCATACGGCCTGCCCGTCTCCGCGCTGCTCCTCATGGTGAGCAGCACCGGAGCGACGTTCTTCCTGGTGCCGTACCTTTTCGCCGACGTGCTGCATCAACCGGCCAGCGTGACGGGCGCAGTTTTGCTGGCCTCCGCTGCCGGCATGGCGCTGGTGTCGCCGCTGGCTGGGCTCCTTGCCGACCGCACCGGAGCATTCCCAGTGGCGTTCGCTGGCGCGTTCGTGACGCTCACCGGGATGCTGGCCCTGCTGCAACTCGGCGACGGCGCCCGCCCGGCCGACGTGGCATGGCGACTCGCGCTGGTCGGCATCGGCAACGGGCTCTTCGCCGGTCCGGTCCACACCTTGGTCCTGGCGGCCACTCCACCCGCGCTGACAGCGACGTCGGGCGGCGTCACGGCCCTGTTCCGGACGTTCGGGCTCTCGATCGGCCCCGCCGTCGGCGCGCTGGCCTGGAGCCTCGCTGGTGGCGGTGTGGCGGGGTTCCGCACCGGCGTGGCCGCGATCACTGTGGCCGCCGTCGCCGGCATCGCCACGCTGGCGGTGCTGCAATTTCTCGACCGCCGGCAGGTCAACCGTCCCGCCGCGCTCGAACCTGCGGCCTGACCCAGATTCCGCGACGAACGGAGCGCAGCAATGAGTACATCAGCGCCGACATTCACGGATGCCGAACTGGCGTTCCTGCATGGCGAGCGCCGCCTCGCCAGGATCGCCACGGTCGGCCCTGACGGGATGCCGCACGTCACCCCTGTGGGATTTTCGCTGGACGGGGACGCCACGGTCATCGAGGTCAGCGGGCACAACTTCGCCGCAACGAAGAAGTTCCGCGACGTCGCCCGGACCGGGCGTGCCGCCATCGTCATCGACGACGTGCTGCCGCCGTGGCAGCCCCGAGGCATCGAGGTCCGTGGCAACGCCGAAGCGATCGACGAACCGGCGCCGCGCATCCGTATCCACCCGACGCGCATCATCTCGTGGGGGCTGGAACGCAGTCCGTCTACGGGGCCGTGAGCACGACCTGCCTTCTGCGTGTGGACCATCGCCGCACCAGCGCGGGCAGCCAGGGCGCGGCGCCGAGAACGACCAGCAAGAACAGCAACGGCACCCGCCACCACGACGAGATGAGCGCCGGCGGCGCGGACGGCGTTCGCTCCACCCACGGCCGGGCGGTCTTCGACCAGGCCAGGAACGCGTCGCCGATCGGGAGCACGCCGAAGGCGTACCGCTTGGTCCACGGGGTGTCGACCGGCAGCCCGGCCAGCTCGCCGTAGTTGGCCAGTGCCGCGGCCAGCGGGGAGTCGCCGTGGACCTGGGCCGCGCCGATCGTGACCACGGTCGCCGACAGGCTCACGCCGAGCGGAAGCGGGCCGGAGTCCACATCGGCCGGACCGTCCATGCCGTCGGGGTACTCCCGCACGGCAGGCCCGAGGCCGAGCGGCGAAACGAGGTACCGGTCGCGGAAGCGCCGGTACTGCTCATCCGGCGAAGCCCGCGTCGACGTCGACGAGGAAGCGTTGAATGATGCTCTGCGACGTGCCCCTGGCCACCTCGATCGGCTCGCCGGTGCCGAGATCGACGCGGTGCGGGAGCAGCCCGGTGCGCGGGTCGAGCCGCTCGCGAACCCCGCGAAGCCACCGATCGACGGTCCCCGCGAACCGGGCCGGCAGCAGCGTGTCGTGCAGCCGCAGCGACGCGATCGCGACGGTCGAGTCGACCGGCCACGCCTGGCCCTGGTACGCCGCCAGGAACGGCGACGCCGAGGCGTCGAACGAGGCACCCAGCGCGGCGGAATCGGCGGCAAACCGGCGCACCTCGGCAGGATCACGTTCCCCAGGGCGTTGCAGGCTCAGCGCTCCGCCGCGCAGCCAGTTGCTCCAGCCGCTGTAGAAGACGCCGTACGGCGGTTCGAGATCGCGGCTGAACGGTGCGCGGCCGGAAGCCGAGCCCAGCCGGCCCAGCGCCCACCGTGCCTCCCGCAGCGCCTCGGACCGCTCGCCGGCGGGTTGACGCATCCCAATCTCGACCCAGCTCAGCCCGTACAGCGCGTGCAGAAAGAAGTAGCCCTCGGGGAACAGCCGCTGCGCGTCGTCGCCGGCCCCGCCGTCCAGCGCGCCGCGGAGGAACACCAACTGCCGCCGGACCCCGGCCGGCTCACCCGCCGTACCCGCGGTGGCGGGCACGACCAGCCGCACCGCACCGAGCAGCGCGCAGACGCTGACCACCACCGCGACCAGCCGGCGCGACCATCGTGGCGCCTCGCGCGCGGTTGATCGTGGCGCCTCGCGCGCGGTTGATCGTGGCGCCTCGCGCGCGGTTGATGGTGGCGCCAGCATCCGCCGACCGTAAGCTGGGCGCGCAACAACCCTAGATTTGGTGCCGGTGCCCTGCCCAGGCCGCGGTGGTCGACGCCAGTACGTTCGCGCCGGCTGGCACCGTCGCGGAGTCCGCCACCGCCACCTGCCCTGCGGGCTAGCCCCTGGCGGATCGGCGACCGGATTACTTCCGATAGAAATGCACGTTTCGCCACTCGTGCTGCGCGGACGAGCCCTTCAATGTTCCGTAGACGCCGTACTTGAAATAATGCGTGCCATTGGGTCCGTTGGCGCTGACCTTCAACGCTCCGTTGATGTAGATCGAGTACCTGTTGGCCGACGCGTCATGGGTGACGTTGATGCGAAGCCACTTGCCAAAGATCTTGGTGGCCAGGTCCTTGCCTCCACCGCGCAGGGTTCCGCTGTTTCTCGAGTAGGACCTGATCATCAGGGTTGTGGCGCCGTCGCCGTCGTTGCCGAAGATCTGCATGGCGGATTCGTCGTTGGTGGGCGAGCTGACCTTCAGCTCGCCTTCGAACTGGCGTTGCCCGGATGTGTAATTGTCCTGGACCCGGACCTCGACGCGGTTCGTGCCGTTGTTGAAGAGCCTGAACTTCTCGACGCCGCCGGCCCGGTCGTAGGAGCCGCCGGGGCCGGTCGCGTGGGTGGTACTCCTCGGGTAGTTCCTGTACTCGCCCCTGCTCTGGATCTGCAGGTTGCTGTTGGGGTTGTGCTCACGCCAGCCGCCGCCGATCGGGCCGAACGCGGCGGGGTCCGCGACCGCGCTCGGCTGTGCGATCACTGCAGCGCCGATCGCCAAGAGGGCGGCGGTCGCCAGCGTTGCGATTCGCTTTGTCGGGTGCATTGGTGCTCCTTCCGAGCGCCCCGCACGGCGATCTGTCATCAGACGAGGGATATGTGATGGTTGCCTGCTTATCTTGCGCCACACAAGGTCTAGACCATGGGTGGCGTCAACCCGCCGTAGCTGCACCCGCCGCGCGAGCCGCTCCAGCGGGTGCGCCGGGTGCCAGAATTCGCTGCTTTCCCGGGAACGGCTGGCACGCCAGCGCTGGTCGACCAATGGCACGCGAGCGGCTGGCCAGCGCACCTGCCCTGACCAGCTGTTTCGTCGTGGAGCGGGTGAGGGGAATCGGACCCGCGCTGTCAGCCTCAGAATCGTAGGAGCTGCTGGCGGCAGAGCTCCAATCCAGCTTGGAGCGGTCTACCCGGCCCTGAGTGAATGAGGGCTTCTGGCCTATGGGCGGCCCGCCGGTGCTCGCGCTGAGCACGATAGTGAACGCGCTCTCCCAAGCCGGCCGAGCCGGAGCCGCAGAGGATCAGGGACGACCTGTCGGGCTCGCAAATCGGGTGCAGCCGTGTTGACGTGCGGTTCTGTGCGAGGTCGGCGCCGCGGCATGACCATGGGCAGCCCGTGGTCATGCCGCCTCGAGCCCTTCCTCGCTGGCGCCGGAGGAAGCGGGACTGCCCCCACTTCCCGTTCTTGCGACCACCCCACCGGCGTACGGCCCGGTCCGCGGATCGCGCCGCAGTGCCGCACGGGTTGACGCGAGCTAGTATTGGTTCAGCACCGACCCAGGCAACGCCGCCCGTCTGGCGACGACTTCGCTGTGCGGTTGGTGCCGCGGCCATTTTCTGGTGGCCGTAGGTTCCCACTGTGGGCGGGCTGTCGGCTCCCGACGCGTCGATCTCCCGCAGATCCGTGGGGGCCGAGTCGCGTCTCGGAGTAGGCCACCCAGACCCACTCCGCTCGACGTCTATCATCCCGACCGCGGGACTGCGTGCGGCATTCCGCCGCGCCAAGCGTGCCGGGCATCCCAGAGGAGGAATCTGTGGCTCGACGAGGCCAGTGCCAAACGGGCGCTCGCCGCACCGTCCCGCGGAGCCAGCGACGCGTCCGTGACCGCCGCTACGACGACGACCTCATCTCGGTGCTCGCCCGCGCCGTCCGTGAGGTCGAGGCAGCGGCCCAGCGCGGCCTCGGTGAAGCCCGCAGGGCGCACCAAGTTCCAGGTCGTCGCACTGCTGGTGCGCGAGGAGCACGCCCGGGTCCGGGCGGAGGAAAACGTCAGCGGGACCCACCGGGCCGAGCAGCTCAAGCGCCTCGACGGGATCGCAACGATCCTCGCGAAGACCGCCGTACGCGACCCCGCGCTCCTCGCGCTCCTCGCCGAGGACTCTGTCGTCTCCGACGCGGCCAGGTCACTCAAGCGAGACATGCTGAGGACCGTCGGTATCGAGCCGACCCCCGACGAGGTCACGCCGACCGAGCCCGCGGCGACCTCGGCGACCACCGGGCGCCGGGTCGTGCCACAGTCGGTCGTCTCACGACAGCTGGCCAACCCCTTCCTCGCCCCCGACTTCGCGTCCGCCCGGCAGACCACGGCCCGTCCGCACCGCCTGGCCGGTTGGGAACTGCTCGGCCCGCTCCTGAGTTCATTCGAGCGCGCCGGCGGCGGAGCCTCGGCATGCATGGCCCTTCCCGCGCCGTCCTCCCTGCACGCGCCGGGTGGCTTGGAGCTGATGCCGCACCAGGCGCGGCTGGTCGCCGCTGCCGCATCCGGCCACCGGACGTTCCTGCTCGCCGACGAGCCTGGCTTGGGCAAGACGGCTCAGGCACTGCTCGCAGCCGAGGCGGCGAACGCCTACCCGCTGCTCGTGGTCGTACCGAACGTCGTCAAGACCAACTGGGCTCGCGAGGCCGGACTCTGGACACCCCACCGCGCGCCACCGTGATCCACGGCAACGGCGACACGATCGACGGCTTCGCCGACATCGTCGTCGTCAACTACGAAGTGCTCGACCGCCATGTGGGTTGGCTCGGCGACTTCGGCTTCCGCGGCATGGTCGTCGACGAGGCACACTTCATCAAGAACAAGACCTCCCAGCGCTCACGGCACGTGCTGGAGCTTTCCGAACGCATCCGGTCCCGCCTCGCGCGTCCCCTGCTGATGGCCCTCACCGGCACCCCGCTGATCAACGACATCGAGGACTTCAAGGTCATCTGGCAGTTTCTCGGCTGGATCGACGAGACGAAACCGCTCGCCGAGCTCATGGATTCGCTCGACGAGACCGGCCTGACGCCCGCTGACCCCGGGTTCTACCCCGCCGCTCGCAGTTGCGTGATCGACCTCGGCATCGTGCGTCGCCGCAAGGTCGAGGTGGCCGCCGACATCCCCGCGCGCCGCATCGCCGACCTTCCCGTCGAGCTCGACGAGAGGGACAGCCGTTCGATCCGGGCGGCCGAGCGTGCCCTCGCTCGCCGCCTGGTGTCACGGTACGAGAGCGCACTCGCGAGGCGCCCATCCGATGCCGTCGCCGGGGGCATCGACCATGACCTCGTGCACAAGGTGGTCACGTCGGAGCAGAAAGACACGACCACGACGAAGTCCGACGAGAACGTGTTCAGCATGATGCGACGCATTGGCCAGGTGAAGGCCGGCCTCGCTGCCGACTACGCGGCACAGCTAGCGCGAAGCGCGGGCAAGGTGGTGTTCTTCGCCAAGCACGTCGACGTGATGGACCTCGCCGAGGAGACATTCGCCAAGCAGGGGATCCGTTTCTCGTCGATCCGGGGTGACCAGACGCCGTCGGCGCGGCAGAGGCACATCGATGCCTTCGTGAACGATCCCGACGTCGCCATTGTGGTCTGCTCCCTGACCGCGGCCGGGGTGGGCCTCAACCTGCAGGTCGCCTCCAACATCGTGCTTGCCGAGCTCTCCTGGACCAACGCGGAGCAGACCCAGGCCATTGACCGCAGCCACCGCATCGGTCAGGAGGAGCCCGTCACCGCGTGGCGCATCATCGCCGCGCAAACCATCGACGCCAGGATCGCTGAGCTGATCGACAGCAAGGCGGGGCTCGCCGCCAGGGCGCTTGACGGGTCTGAGGGGGAGGTGTCGTCATCCGCCGACGTGCAGCACGCGGCGCTCGTCGCGTTGTTGACGGACGCGTTGTCGGCATCGCCGTAGCCACGCACAACCGCACAGACCGGCGCGGATGTAGCCATGTAAGGGCGGGTTCCCAGGGCGCGAACGTCCGCAGGGGCCGCACGGGGGGCCGGCGACGAAGATCGGTGCCTGCCCCGCGCGAGACCGCCCGCACCGGGTTGCACCCGCGGATACCCTCGCCGACGTGGAAGCCATCGTGCAGGTCGTGTCCGCGCATGACCCCGTTACCGAGTTGCGGACCTTGCGTTCATCGTTGCTATTCGAAGAGGCGCTGCGGGGTCGGGTCGAGCTTCGCCCTGCATCGTTCTCGGGTAATGCGCCGTCCGGCGAGGCGCTCGTCGTTACCCTCGGCGGAGACGGTGCGGGGGTGGCGCTCACGAGGGGCCTGGAAGCGTGGATGCAGCACCAGGCGCGCCCACGGATCCGCCTGACGGTCGATATCGAGCCCGGTCAGCTGACGCAGGCGACGGCGCAGGAGCTGACGGCACTGCTGGAACCGGCCGCTGGCGATGCCGCGCCACGCCCGAGTCAGGGCGATGACCGGCAACGGTTCATCGCCCGCATCGAGGCTTCCGTCTTCCCGCAGTCCCCGATGGGCCGCCGCGGGTACGACGTGGACGAGGTCGACGACTTTCTCGACGCGGTCGTCGCCTCACTTCAGTCCGGAAACCCGATGGATCCAGCCGCTGTGGAGGCGGTGTTCTTCCGCAGATCCTCGTTCGGCAGACGGGGCTACGACGAGCACTCTGTCGACGAACTCCTCGAGGAGATCCAGCAGCAGCTGCGCAAGCTCAGGTCCTGACTGCTGAGCTCGCGGAGTTCTTCGGAGTGGCCAGGTCGACGGTTTACCGTTCGATGGAGCGGCCGGTCGGCGCCACGACAGCACGTTCCTGATGCGGAACTGGTTGGTCGGCCTCGGCATCGCCGTAGCGTGCCTGGTGGCCAGTTGGGGGCTGCTGGTGCTGCTCGCGCGTCGACTTCCGCCGGGGACCTTGCGGGACCTCGCCGCGTTCATTCCCCGACTGCGTCACCACCATGCGGCGGCTCCGCCACGATCCGCGGGTGCCGCGTCGGCGAAGATCGCGATCGTGGTCGCCGGCCTGTGGGTCGCCAGCCCAGTCGACCTGATTCCGGAGTTTCTGCCGGTGATCGGCCCCCTCGACGACATCGTGGTCGTCGCTCTCGCGCTGCGCTACGCCGCCGGGCAGGTACCCCGCGAGGTGACTCGGCAAGCCTCCCGAAGGCGGGTCATGTCGGGTGCCAGATCCGACAGCACCTCTCGATCGAAGACCTGCACCAACATCCGGGGCCGTCCCACCGAAGCGATACGACACCGTGCCGACGCATCCTCAGGATCAAGGCCTAAGGCGGAGAGGACCGGTTCGCTGTCCGCCGTGGCGGGGGCGCGCAGCTCGACGGGGCCGGGATCGAAAGCAGCCTCGTATCGGCCGCCGCCGCCGACGGCCTGGCCGAGGAAGGTTCGACCGCCAGACCGCAGATCAGCCTCGTACTCCCGCGTCCGGGCGCGCTCGGCGAGCACAGCCAGCGCGGCCACGGTGCCGTGCCCGCAGGCTGGCAGTTCTCCGGCGGCGGTGAAGAACCGCAGCGACACGGCCGGGCGGCCAGACCCGTGTTCCTCGGTCGAGATGAACACGACATGCGATGTGCCCGCCGCGACCGGCACTGCACAACGCTCGGCATCACTCAACAACGTCTCATCGACCACCGCGGTCGGACTCCCGCCCCGCCCACCACGCTGGCAGGCGTGGACTAGCGCAACTTGGAGACTCATCGAGCCGGGAGGCGAGCAAAGGAATCGGACCAGATGAAGGGGCTCAGGTTGAGCTGAGCTCGGGGCGTTCGACGAGCGGTCCGCGTTCGAAGAGGAAGTCGTAGAACGCGAGCAGCGCGGCCTCGTCGTCGGTGATCTTCTTGACGGCCGTGGGGAACGAGGGCCTTCTTCGCACCCCGTGGACGCGGACCGGTCGGCGACGGCCGGGTGGTGCGGCTGGTCATTGTCGCGGTGCGGAAGCGATCCGAAGTACCGGCTCCGGCGTGAGTTCGAAGTGGACGGTCCGGCCGGTCTTCGCTCGCCCGAGTCGGTGCGTCAACGGCACCACCACGCCATGCAGCAGCGGGTACTTACGGGCCAGGGCGCGGGCGGCTTGATGGTACTCCGCGCCAGCCAGCCGCCGTGCCGTCGCTGCCACGGCTGGCCCCGTCGGGGTGCCGCGCGTTGTGGCGGGAGCGACCATGACCGCGGCGTTGTTGCGGATGCGCCTGGTCTTCCAGGCCCGTTCGAAGCTCCGCACGTAGGCCCGCCTGCCGTCCACGGCGATACTCACCGCCGTGCTGACCGGCGTGCCGTCACGGCGGTAAGTGGTCAGCGCGACCGTCTTCTGCCGGTTGAACGGGGCCAGGTCCGTCGCCGGCTCGGCGGCCACCGCCCCGACCACCCAGTGCAACTGCCGCCACCGGACCATCAGCGCCACCGCCGCCGTCACCGTCAACATGCCGATCGCCACGGTTTGCCCAGTCGAACCGCCGACATCGCCGTCGACCGCATGCGACACCGTGTGCGCGACCCCACCAACCGCATAACCGGCGACCGCCACCATGAGCGCATCCGCCCAGATCGTTGCCAGCAACAGCGTTACCCCGATGCCGAGCTGGAATGCGCCGACATCATGGACGAAGTGCCGGTGCGGTGGGAAGTTCACGAACTCGCTGAAGCTCTGCGGCGCCACCAACGCCCACACCCCGAGCACCGCGGTTATCAGGCCGAGGAGGGCGCTGATCGCCCGAACCACGTGTCTCATACCATCAGGACGAGATACCTCACCAGGATGTGACACCACCGGCGACATCCGTGGTCGCGCCGACCGGCCTCGACCATGTGCGCGGTTGTGCGCTGCGGCGGAGGCTGAGGTCGGCGCGCCAACGCGGGGGCCGGGCGCAGCCTTGCGCACCGGCGTCTGTTATTGACGTGCCTGTAGCCAGTCGAGGACCTGTTGGGCGTGGCGGTCGGGTGGGAAGATCGGATAGAAGACCTCCTCGATCTTGCCGTCGCGGATGACGAGCGTTATCCGCTTGTAGAGGCGAAGACCAGCGGCAGTGAAGGTGGGCAGTCGGAGCCGGCGTGCGAGCAGTAGTTCAGTGTCGGAGACCAGCGGGAACGGCAGTCGCAGCCGGGCGACTGCCTCGGCCTGGTAGGCGGTGTCCTGGCTGGACAGACCGGCAACTTCGGCGCCGGCGGCCGTCAAGTCCGCGTGGTGGTCGCGGAAGCCGCAGGATTCTGGCGTGCAGCCGCGGGCGCCGGGGATCAGGTCCCATCCGTCTGGTGATGGCACGCCGGGCCGACCGGTCATCGGATAGACGTACAACACTGCTCGGGGTCGACCGAGGGTGGCGAGGTCGACCGTGCGTCGGTCGGTGGTCGGTAGCGTCGTTGATGGCAGGACGGTGCCGGGGAGGTGGTCGGCGGCGCCATCGTCCTGGGGCGCCGGTAGATCGGCGGGGAGCTGCTCCCGGTTCATTGGATCCCTCCGGTCGCATTGGTCCCGAACTAGTTCGTGGCCCAGATTAAGGGGCCGACTCCGGCGGCAACGGCGAGCCGCCGGACGACGTCGACGTCGATTACCGACCTCGCCAGATCGATCTGGTGTGTTTCGGCGACGCTCAAGATGGGACCGAGCTTCGCTTCCGGCAGCCGCATCCGGCGTCACACGGGTGTATGCCGGCGGCGCAGGCGGTGACCGAATTGGTGCGGCGTCGTTGTCAGCGACGAGTGGCAGGGGCTTGCCCGTCCGGGATGCGCAGCCCGGCGAGCTGGTGACCGGTCGCGACCAGGCGACCGGTCGAGTCCCAGACGTCGCACTCCTCGTCGACCCGTCCGCCGGCGATGTGGCGCACCCGCTGCCGCACGGTGAGCAGGCCGGGCGCCGGAACGGCCCGGACGTGGCAAGTCAGCTCGAGCGTCGGCACCCAGCCGCTGGTCCCGAGGTCGAAGGTGGCCGGGGGGAGCGCGTCGACGAGCATCAGCAGGCTCAGTGGGTCCGGGGCGCGATCGTCGTCGAAGGCCACCCAGCCCCGCAGCTCGCCGTGGCCGCTGGGGCGCCCGACCGCAAACCCCACGACGGCCGGGTCGAGGTGCTCGGCGAGGGCACCCATCAGCGGCACCTCGAAGCCGGGCCCCTCGACCGGCAGCCGCGGGCAGGCCTCGACCGGCGGCAGCTCGACGGCCGGGACGCCGTCCCACCACGGCTCGCCGCAGAGCGTTCCCATGGTCACCAGGCCCTCGACGCAGCGTTGCCCGTCCGAGAGCAGTGTTGTGCGGACCTGCGCGACGGTACGTCCGGACCGCAGCATCTCGACGACGACCTGCGCCTCACCCGGCGCGGGCGCGCAGAGAAAGTGGGCGCTGGCAGCGACCGGGTGCGGGTGGTCCGGGTTGCTGGCCGCCAGGCAGGCGGCCCTGCCCAAGACGGCGAGCAGGTAGCCGCCGTGGAGCTTGCCCCCGATGCTCCACTGTGGGTCGAGGTCAGCCTCGAAGACCAAGTCGTACGCCGCACCGGCCGAGGCGGTAGGGGCCGCGCGTAGTGCCGTCGCCTGGTCGAAGCCGGCCATCACATCTCCCTCGGTCCGCATTTGTACAGATTCGCCCGCATCGCTTCACCCGCACCGCGCGGCACATAGTGCTGACGCTCAGGACTGCCGGGTTGTGACATGCCGTCGTGGGCGCGATGGGCGAGTTACTCGGGGGCGAGGATCACGACAGCGCCCGGTTCGACACAGATCAATCCCTCATGTGGCGCCTGCCATTGACTGGGCTTGCCGCCCGGGCCGACGGCGGTTGTCACACCAGGCCCGGGCGACGCGTCTAGTGATCGGCTGCCCACGTAGCAACGGTTGCTACGCCTGTCGGGACGCTGACCGATTTCTCCTAATCGACCGAGAGGATCGATCCGTGACCAGGCCAACCACCCAGCTCGACGCGCTGGACCGCCACAGCCCCACGCGCTCGAGCGTGGCCTTGTACACGGCGGGAACCACGCCGATCGACCCGGCTAGGAAAGAAGAACTCCTTGGCCAGCACCTGTCCTATCTTGACCAGCTGCACCAGGCGGGTGAGTTGCTGCTGGCCGGGCCCCTCTCCGCCAGCACAGACAGCACCGACAGGTTGGCCGGGTTCGCCGTGTTCGTTTCTCCAGACGTGGCCGAGGTCGAGAAGCTCGTGCTCGGAGACCCTGCGGTGGGGTCGTTGCTGACGGTCACCGTGCGCAGGTGGACGCCGTTGCTCGGTGCCGAGCGGCTGCCCGCGCCGGGAGACACCGGCCGCGCTGTCATCGAGGACACGATCCACCGGCTGTTCGTCGAGGGTGTCTCGGCGCGGGACGCCACGGCCTACTTCGACCGCACCTATCACCCGGACGTGGTCATCCGCGAGGCGCCGTCGCTGCCCTATGGCGGGGAATATCACGGCCTGCTGGGCGCGGCGGAGCATGCTGTCGGTTTCACCGAAACCTGGGATCGGCTACAGGTGGCACAACAGCGCGACCTGGACCCGCGAATCGTCGCCACCGACAGCGAGGCGTTCGTGGTGTGGACGTTGCGGGGGCAGCGTCCCGGGGACCCGGAGGTGTCCGAGTTCCCCGCGGTGAGCCACTACCGGTTCCAGGCTGGTCGGGTGATCGAATCGCGGATGTGCCTGTTCGACACTGTCGCGGTCGGTGAGTTCCTCGATGCCGCGCCGGACCGCGCTGATGGCCGCGATGACCGAAGCGACCGGTGAGGCGTTGCCGTGCGGCGGTGCCGGCCGGTCACGTGGCGCTGATCCACCCCTGTCGATGGCCCGGCTGCAGCGCCCGGCCACCTTCCGCCGCGCGCATGCGTGCGCTGTCACCTGACGGCCCCGGCAAACAGGGTGCGCAAACTTGACCGGCCCGCCGCTCCGGAGCCACCCAGTAAGAGATCTTCACGGATCTCCTCCTAGCCCCTGCCGGCGGGTCCCTGCGGCTCTCCGCCGACCCTGCCCGTGGTGCCCTCGACCGTTGGGCCCGCTGCGAGGCGCATGACCCGACCCTGTCCGCTGGCGCACATTCGCGGTTCGTCACCGTGATGGTCAAACACGTCGCAGCGGACGACTGCGTGTGCGGTGCCTGCATGCAGGCACCGCGCGCTGGCGGTCAGTGCGGTTCCGGTGGCTGGGCGCAGGTAGTCGATTGTGAACCCGCCCGTGACCACGTCGGGGCCCAACCTTGCGCCGGCGGCGAAGGTGATGGCGTTATCCATGAGATAACTGATCACCCCGCCATGCACGAAGCCGTGCTGTTGCCTCAGTTCATCTCGAACCTCGAGCTCCAGGGTCACCCCGTCGGGGCCGAACTCGACAAGCCGACCTCCCATCATCACGCTGAACGGCTGGGAGGCCAGCGCCGCTCGAGCGAGTTCGGTGTCGACCTTCATGCTGGGACCCGCGGTGGCGCAGCGGCTTGCTTGCCAGTGTCGCGGTTGGGATGAGGTGGGTTCTCGCACGTGGTCACACACACTCGACGCATCGAGGAGGTCTGGTGTGACATGGCGACGTATCCCCGGCAGCGACCGCCTCGTGTCGGCCCTGGGGCGCGTTAAGAAGTGGCGCGTGGACGGTGGCTAGTCCGGGTAGGTGCGCGTAACTGGGGTTGGTGGACCATGACGAGAAGGTCGGTCCTGGTGCCGTCCGCCTCAGTCACGGCAGCGGCGAGCGTTTCGGTGACCCGGAACCCTTCGGATTCGTAGAGTGTTTTGGCCCGCGCATTTTGCGGTTTGACGTCCAGCCAGACCCGGCGGGCGCGGTGGTAGTCGTAGGCGCGGGCGAGCGCGGCTTTCAGTAGTGCGCGCCCGCGTCCTGCACCGCGAAACGCGGGATGTACCACCATCCGGCGTAGCTCGATTGCGCCGGCGTCGTTCTGTAGGCCGGCGAGGACGATGAAACCGGTCAACGCGGTGTTGTCGGTGACGAGGTGTTCTTGATCCGGGTCAATCAAGGCGCGTTCGTGCCAGGCCAGGCCCGTCTCGCCCAGCCATACCGAGGTATCCGTCGCGGTCTCGAGCGCCACAACATCAACGAGGTCTTCTCGGGTGGTGGGGCGGATCGTCAGCATGTGGGCAGCGTAAGCCGCAGGTTTAGCCGTCCACCCGTGGACAATCTGCTGGTGACCCCGGACGGCCGGGCCGCCTTTGTGGACTTGGAGCACGAGCCGCGAGTCGTCCGTCTGTACCCGGGCGTGACGACGTAGGTCGAGACGAGCGCCGCTGGGAACCGGCTGTCGGTCCGCTCGACGGAGTTAGGCGGGTCCGTGGTAGGCCAGGTTCACGGCCAGGGCGGCCACCGCCAGGGAGAAGAAGATGGCCCAGGGGACGACGTGGTAGTCGCGTGCCCGCAGGTGCGCACCGAATGCGCCGAGGAAGTACAGCACGAGGCCGGCGGCCGCGAGTGTGCCCAGCGCCGGCACGGCGAACCCGACCAGCAGCCCCACTGCGCCCGCTGCCAGCAGCGTCCCCAACGGCCGTATCCACGACTGTGGCACGCCGAGCGCGTCCGCCTGGGTCTTGGGGTACTCGTGACCGATCAAGTTCGCAACGGCGGCGGCGCCGTTCACGGCCGAGGCGAGGAGGGTGATCGCGAGGTAGGTGGCGAACATGATGTCTCCATCTCCGGGAAGCGAAGCTGACTGTTCTGCCTGACAGACGAGCCAGCGCCGCACGGCGTGACAGCTTCGGCTGGGTCGGCGCGCTTGCATGCGAACCCTTCGAAGGCGATGAGCCGGCGGTGACCCACGGCCGTTCGCCGGGTCAGGGTTCGATGAGGCCCGCGCGGATGGCGTAGCGGGTGAGTTCGAGCCGGTCGCGGAGGCCGAGTTTCTGCAGGAGGTTGGCGCGGTGGCGTTCGACGGTTTTGATGCTGATGACGAGGAGGTCGGCGATCTCCTTGGAGGAGTGTCCTTCGGCGACGAGCTTGAGAATCTCTTCCTCGCGGTCGGTGATGACCCGGGCGGGGATGCCGTCGCCTTGTCGGGCGCGGTCGAGGTAGTTGCGGATGAGCGCTGTGACGGCGCCGGGGTAGAGGAACGGTTCGTCGCGCATCGCGGCGCGGCAGGCTTCGACGAGGTCGCGGTCGGCGACGGATTTGAGGACGTAGCCGTTGGCGCCTGCCTTGAGCGCTTCGAAGAAGTACTGCTCGTTGTCGTACATGGTCAGGATGAGGATGCGCAGGTCGGGCCGTAGCCGGGCCAGTTCCCGTGCGGCCTGCAGGCCGGTGAGTCGGGGCATGGCGATGTCGAGGATGGCGATGTCGACCGGGTGCCGACGGGCTTGTTCGATGGCTTCGGCGCCGTCGCCGGCTTCGGCGATCACGGTGAGGTCGGGTTCGCTGTCGAGGATGAGCCGGACTCCGCAGCGGACCAGCTTGTGGTCGTCGGCGAGCAGTATCCGGGTCGGTGCGGTCACTGTCCGTCGCTCCTCGTGTGAACGGGCACGTGTAGGCGCACGTCGGTTCCGCCGCCGAGGCCGGGCAGGATGGCCAGTCGCGCGCCGACGAGCAGGGCGCGTTCGTGCATGCCGCGGATGCCGGATCCTTCGGGCGCGTCGCCGATGCCGTTGCCGTCGTCGCGGACGCTCAACTTCACGCCGGTGGTCGTGCGGTTCAGGACGATCTCCACGTTGCTGGCGTGCGCGTGGCGGACGGTGTTGGTCGAGACGGCCGGCACCTGGGCGGTGGACGCCATCGGCGACAACCATTTCCTCGCCGCGACCGTCCTGCTGTTCGGCTCCTGCGTACTGGGCGCGTTCTTCGACAACATCCCCTACGTCGCGACCATGACCCCGATCGTCGAGGACATGGTCGCCCAAACCCCCGACCCACAGACCGGCCAGGCGCTGTGGTGGTCCTTCGCTCTCGGCGCGGACTTCGGCGGCAACGGCACCGCGGTTGCGGCCAGCGCCAACGTTGTCGCCATCGGCATCGCCGCCCGAACCGGCCACCCCATCAGCTTCTGGCAGTTCACCAAGTACGGGATTGTCGTCACCCTGCTCAGCACCGTCCTGGCCTGGATCTACGTCTGGCTCCGCTACTTCGCCTGATGCCACCCAAGTTGATTTCTGACCGTTGGCGGAGGGGTGCTGCGACCGTCGGTGCTGGGCCACGGGAGCTGACGGGCCAGACGGTCCGGTGACACCCGAAGCGCCAGTTGATGATCCTCAGTGTGTCGGGTTCCTATGGTCCCTTAGCCATGACTCGTACCATGCCGCCGCGCGCCTGGCGTGCCGGCGGCCTGGCGGCGTGACGAGACCGTGGCCGCAGGGTGTGGTTTGCGCCCGTCTCTACAGGGACTCAAGCTGGCGCCAAATGCGCGGGCCCTGGACCCGCACTCATTGATCCACGAGCCGAGTGGCAACCGCGATTGACTTACAACGGTGAGGTTCAGTCTTGATCGCCGGCCAGCGGCTGACCGCACTGTCCTGGTAGATAGTGACCATGGCGAAACGGTCTGGCGGATTCGGTAAGGCGCTCGCGCGCGGGTTTCTGCGTACGGCCGTGTGGCTGTACCGGCGCAGCGGCGGGAAGATCGGCGGCAAGATGTTCGGCGCACCGGTGCTGCTGCTGACCACGACCGGGCGGAAGTCAGGGCGGTCGTGGACGGTACCGTTGATGTACCAGACCGACGGCGACCGATGGGTGATCATCGCGTCCAACGGCGGCAGCGCTAGACACCCCGCCTGGTGGCTCAACCTGCGCTCACAGCCGGACGCCTCCGTGCAGATCGGTCGCCAGACGTACCCGGTCACCGCCGTCGAGACCGCCGGCGAGGACCGCGAGCGCCTGTGGCGGCGGATGGCCGACATGTACAAGGGCTACGACGGGTACGCACAGAAGACCACCCGCGAGATTCCCGTGGTCGTACTGCAAGGGCGCTAACTTGTGCTGCGCGATCCCTCGGCGGCTTCTCCGCGGTGGTCATCGGTGAACCGCAGCGCGCCTTCTACGGCAACCAGTTCGGCCTGACGTTCCCGCTGTTCGAGCACTACGGGGTCCAGCTCTGGGGTCCGGAGGTCGGGGGAGCGATCGACCCTGGCAGCGACGCCCACGATCTGGTGATGGCCCTGTACGGCGGAATGAGTAAGGGCGAGCGCAGCCGGATCAAGATCCGGGTACGCAGCGCGATGGCCGCGCAGACTGCGACCGAAGGGCGCTACTTCGCTGGCCGACCGCCCTACGGCTACCGGCTGGTCGATGCCGGCCCCCATCCCAACCCGGGTAAGGCCGCCAGCGGCAAACGGCTGTCGCGCTTGGAACCGGACCGGAAAAAGCCCCGGTCGTGCAACGAATCTTCGCCGAATACCTGGCGGGGAAGGGGTCTCTGACCGGGGACGACATCCCCTGCCCGTGGGCCGCCGACCCAGCCCGCAACCAGCATTGCATCGAAGTGGCGTGGTCCAAGGCGCGGGAGGAAGCGGATCGCGCTGTCGCGCCGTGTCGCGAGATGCCGTCGCGGGCCGTTCTTGCACGTCAGGTCCAGAGGGACGCAGCCAGCGGTGTCGTGCTGTGCCGTGTGGTGTCGCCGGTTGTCCGAACTCTCGGGCTCTTCTCTGGCTCACAGAGTTCCACTTTGGAGCGCTAGACGGCTGCCCCATGTGCCAGCGCCTATGGGACCACCCGACACGCCTACCGGAGGGTGGTTCGTCGAGGAGATGTGCGTGAAGGTCGCCGGCCGTGGACGCTACGTTTACCGCGCGGTCGGCCAATTTCGGCTCCGATCTACAGGTCGTTGCCGGCGTAGGAGAGGTTGAAGCTCTTGTTGGTGAGGGGGAAGTCGGGGACGATCGTGTCGGCGAGGGCGACGGGCAGGGCGGGCCAGTTGAAGAACGACGGGTCGACGATCTTGTCCCGGGTCAGCGTGCCGTCGGCGTCGAGTTCGACGCGGTGGACGATGGTGCCGCGCCAGCCTTCGACGATGCCGACCCCGGAGGCTGCCTTCATGTCGCCCGGGGGTGGCCGAGGTGCCGGCGGTTCCGGTGCTGGTGTCCTGGAGCAGCCGGGTGATGAGCGCGGTGGAGGCGGCGATCTCGGCGGCGCGGATCGTGGAATCGGGCGAGCACGTCGCCGCTGGCGTGCGTGCGGGTGGTGAGCGCGTCGCCGAGGTCGTGGAACGGGTGGTCGCGGCGGGCGTCGATGTCCAGGCCGCTGGCGCGGGCGACGTAGCCGAGGACGCCGAGGTCGCGGGCCTTGTCGGTGGTGAGGACGGCGGTGCCGGTGAACCGTTCGCGGACGACGCTGTGCGACAGCGCGAGGTCGGCGATTTCGGCGGCGTCGGCGGCGAGGTCGGCGAGGTGGTCAGGGTCGGGTAGCCGGTGCAGGGTGGCGCCGCCGGGGTGCACTCCGCCGCGCAGCAGCCGGTGGCCGGTGAGTGTCGGCGTTGAGGCGCAGCAGCTGTTCGCGGACGCGCAGGGCGTGGGCGTGCAGGATGCCGTAGCCGACGTCGTTGCAGAGTGCGCCGAGGTCGGTGACGTGGTTGTAGAGGCGTTCGAGTTCGAGGAGCACGGCGCGCATCGGGCCGGCCTCGGCGGGCGCGGGTGCCCCAGTGGCGTCCTCGACGGCGAGGCAGTAGGCGAGGGCGTGGCCGACGGCGGTGTCGCCGGAGATCCGTTCGGCCAGCGGCAGGCCGTCGGCGGGGGAGCGGCCCTCGAACAGCTTCTCGATGCCTTTGTGGACGAACCAGAGGCGGGCCTTGAGTTTGAGGATGGTTTCGCCGACGACGGAGAACCGGAAGTGGCCGGGTTCGATGAGGCCGGCGTGGACGGGTCCGACGGGGATCTCGTAGACGCCGGGGCCTTCGACGGTGAGGAACGGGTAAGGGCCGGCGGTGTCGCCGAAGGGCGGCGGCGGGCCCGGCGTCGCGGCGCATCGGATACCAGCCGCGGGCCAGTGGTGGTGGCGGACCAGCCGGCGGGGCAGCGGGTGGTCGACGGGGACGATGCCGTACAGGTCGTGCATCTCGCGTTCGAACCGGCCGGCGGGGAACGACAGGCCGGCGAGGGTGGGGACGCGGGGCTCGTCCGGGTCGATCGGGAGCCGCAGCTCGACGCGGCGGTCGGGGTTGCCGGCGGTGAACAGGTAGACGACGCGGAGCTGGTGGCCGTCGTCGTGGCGCGGCGACGAGCGCGAGCCGGTGGCCGGCGGCGAGCAGGTCGGCGGTGCGGCCGGCCAGGTCGTCCGGTCCGGTGGGGATCGCGATCCGGTGGAGGCCTGCTGGGGTCGGGTTCATCGGGTTCCGACCACGGTGGCGGCGGTGGTGAGCAGGTCGGTCAGCGGGCCGAGCGGCGATGCCGAGTGCGGCGCAGGCGACGAGCCCGAGCATGAGCGGCAGCGCGGCGGATCGGGGCAGCGCGACGGCGGCGATGTCAGCGTCGGGGGTTGGGCCGAGCAGCATGCCGTCCGGTGTGGCGTGAGCAGTGCGCCGGCGATCACCAGGACGAGCGTGAACGCCGCGGCGATGGCCCAGCCGAGCCGGCGTCGAGTCCGGCGCGGGCGATGCCCAGCTCGCTGGCGAACAGGGCGAACGGCGGCAGCCCGAGCGAGGCCGAGCACACCGGCGCGCGAACGCCCCGGCGAGCACCGGGGCGCGGCTGGCGAGACCGCGGACGGCGTCGATGTGGCTGGAGCCGGTGGTGTGCAGGATGTGGCCGGCGCCGCAGAACAGGACGGCCTTGGCGAGGCCGTGGCCGAGGATGTGCAGCAGGACGGCGGCGATGGCCAGGCGGGTGCCGATCGCGGCGCCGATCGCGATCAGCCCCATGTGTTCGATGCTGGAGTAGGCGAGCATGCGCTTGTAGTCGCGCTGCCCGATCAGCAGGGACGCGGCGAGCGCAAGCGACGCCAGCCCGGCGATGAGCAGCAGGGTGCGGGTGAAGCCGGTGCCGAGTGCGGTGTCGGCGATGGCCTTGACGCGCAGGATGGCGTAGAAGGCGACCGACAGCAGCACCCCGGACATCAGCGCGGACACGGGCGCGGGGGCCTGGCTGTGGGCGTCGGGCAGCCAGGCGTGCAGCGGTACGAGCCCGGCCTTGGTGCCGAAGCCGATCACGAGCAGCGCCACGGCGATGCGCATGACGTCGGGGTCCAGGCCGGGTGTGGTGGCGAGGGCGGCGCAGTCGAGGCTCTGGCCGGCCGGGACCTGGCCGTGTTGGGCGGCGAAGTGGGTGATGCACGACGCCGAGGAACGCCATGGCGATGCCGACCGAGCAGATGACCACGTACTTCCACGCGGCCTCGACGGCGGGCCGGTGCGGCGGTGGCCGACGAGGAACGCGGTGACGATGGTGGTGGCCTCGACGGCGACCCACAGGACGCCGAGGTTGCCGGCGAGCACGGCGAGGCACATGGCGGCCAGGAACGGCCTGCACGAGCACGCCGTAGCGGGTCGCGGTGGCCTCCGTGGCGTGGCCCGCGGCGGTCTCGGCCCGCATGTAGGCGGGTGCGGCCCAGGTGGCGACGAGCGCGACGGCGCCGATGACGATGAGCATGAACGCGGTGAGCGCGTCGGCCCGCAGCAGCACGCCGAACGCGCTGACCGAGCCGCCAGCCGGCGATGGCCGCGCCGGTGGCCAACAGTCCGGCGGCGCGAGGCGACGCCGGCCCAGGCGGTGCGGCGCCATCCGGCGGCGGCGATGCAGGGCGGCGACCGCCGTGGGCAGCGCCGACGGGCGCGAGGAGCAGCAAGGTGGTGGGCATCAGTCGTGCAGCTCCCGCAGCTCGTCGAGGTCGGTGGCGCCGAAAGCGGTGCGCAGCCGGGCGGTCAGGACCTCCAGCACGAGCACGGCGAACAGCACGTCGAGCGAGACGCCGAGCTCGACGATCAGCGGCACCCCGGCGGTGGCGAGGAACGCGACGGCGGTGATGCCGTTGTCGACCAGCAGCAGCCCGACGACCTGCGACAGGGCGCGGCGCCGGGTCGCCAGCACGAACAAGCCGATGAGCACCACGGCCACGCCGACCGGGATGGCCTGCGTCGCGGGTGACGGGGCGAGCGTGACCAGCGGTTGGGACACCGCGTAGGCGAGCAGGGTGAGCGCCGCCGCGGTGAGCAGCGAGGCGGCGACGTTGACCAGCGGCTGGGTTTCCCGCGCTTCGCCGCTGGCGGCCAGCGCGCGGCGCAGCAGGTAGGGCAGCAGACCGGCGCGCAGCGCGAGGACACCGGCGGCGACGCCGAGCAGCTCCGGGCTGGCGCTGGTGGGCGCCGAGGATCGCGACGAGCGCGGCCAGCGCGACGCCCTGCGCGGCGAACAGGCGGATGATCGAGGCGAGTTCGCGGCGCCACAGCATCAGCACCGCGGCGAGGAGGAACACTCCGCACGGCAAGGTCGAGCAGCTGCACGTAGGTGGTGTCACTCACAGCGGCTCCTTTCAGCGCTCACGCGAAGAAGAACGAGGTGGCGACTGCGAGCAGCGCCAGCAGGAACGAGCCGGCCAGCAGCTCGGGGACACGGAACAGCCGCAGCTTGGCCATGAACACCTCAGCTGCGGCGAGCGCGGCGCCGAGCAGGGCCACCTTGGCGGTGAACACCGCCGCTGCCAGCGGCAGTGCGGTCAGGCTGGCGCCGGTGGCGATGCCCCAGGGGGCGAACAGGTTCGCCAGCAGCCCGAGCAGGACGGTCAGCCGCATCGCCGACGCCCACTCGACCAGGGCGAGGTCGCGGCCCGGAGTACTCCAGCACCATCGCCTCGTGGATCATCGTCAGCTCAAGGTGGGTGGACGGGTTGTCCACCGGCAGCCGACCGGTCTCGGCGATCGTCACGACCGCGAGCGCCACGGCGGCGAGCAGGCTGGCCGGGGACACCACGCGCAGCGGATCGTCCAGGGTGGCGGTCGACGATCGCGCGCGAGGTTGGTCGAGCCGACCCGCACCGACAGCGCGAACACGGCGAGCAGGATCGTGGGCTCGACCAGGGCGAGCGATGGTCATCTCCCGGCTGGCGCCCATCCCACCGAACGCGGTGCCGGTGTCCAGGGCGGCCAGCGCGAGGGCAACGGTGCCCAACGCGAGCAGCGCCACCACCGCGATGAGGTCGGCGGCGCCGTCCAGCGGGGACGCCGTCGTGACGAACGGGGCCACCGCGGCGAGCACGCAGCGCGGTCGCCATCAGGACCGTGGGCGCGGCGCGGAACGCCGCCCCGCTGCCGCGCGGGGTGATGGGTTCCTTGCGCAGCAGCTTGCGCAGGTCCCGCCACGGCTGCGCGATTCCGGCGCCGGCCCGGCCCTCCATGCGGGCCCGGACCTGGCGCATCAGGCCGGCGAGTATCGGCGCCCCGCCGGCGACCACAGCGATCTGCAGCACGGCGCCAGCGACCCCGGCGTTCACCGTGTCACCGCCAGGGCGATGAGAAGCGTGATCACGCCGTAGAAGCCGTAGCCGAGGTAGCGGTGCACGCTGCCGTTCGCGAGCCGCCGTCCGGCCTCGCCCCACGCGCGCACGGCTGCGAGCAGCGGCGTGTACAGGCGGTGTCTCGATCCGGTCGGGGACGCGGCGGCGGTAGGAGATGGTGTCCACGAGGTAGCGGGACTCCTGTACGTGGGTGACGTCGATGTCCTGCTCTGGGCGGAGCACGTCGTCGAAGACCCGCTGCAGCGGCTCGGCGAACGAGGTGGCGGTGTACTCCATCCGGGCGGTCAGGCCACCGCCGCCGCAGTCCCACAGCCGGGCCGCGCGGCGGGCCCGCCGCGCGGCGAACACCCGCACCGTCGCCAGCGTGCCGGCGGCGGCGACGGCCAGGGCGGCGGCGATGAGCAGCGGCGACATCGACCCCGTGATCCCGGACAGCTCCAGGCTCAGCCGGCCGGTCGTCGCCGCCTCCGTCCCGGGCACGGCGACGTTCACCGCGCGGGCCAGCGCGGGCGCCAGCAGCGTCGGCGCGAGGGCCAGGCCGACACATGCGGCTGCGGCCAACCCCATGCCGGCCAGCATCGCCGGCCCGCACTCGGTGGCGCGCTCCGCGGCCGGGGTCCGGGGCTGGGCGAAGAAGCCGACACCGAGCGCCTTCACGAATGTGGCCACCGCGAGCCCCGCCGTCAGCGCGACCACGCCGACCGCGAGCGGCATGGTGACCGCTGTCGCGACCGCGGTGGCCGGCAAGGAATGGATCAGTGCCTGCAGCAGCAGCCATTCGCTGACGAACCCGTTGCCCAGCGGCAGCGCCGCTGCTCCGAGCGCCCCGACGGCGAACAGCCCGGTGGTGGCCGGCATCCGGGCGCGCAGCCCGCCGAGCTCGTCAAGGTCCCGGGTGCCGGTGGCGTGCACGACCGACCCGGCGGCCAGGAACAGCAGTGTCTTGAACGCGGCGTGGTTGACCACGTGCAGCAGCGCCGCGGCCAGCGCCAGGGCGGCCAGCGCCCGGTTGCCGGCCGTCGGCGAACATGCCCGCCGCGCCCACCCCGAGCAGTACCAGGCCCATGTTCTCGGTGGTGGAGTAGCCGAGCAGCCGCTTGAGATCGGTGGCCACGGCGGCCTGCAGGATCCCGTACAGCGCCGAGGCGGCGCCCAGGCCGAGCACGATCAGCCACCACCAGGCGGGACCGCCGCCGAGCAGGTCGAACCCGACCCGGACGATCCCGTAGACGCCGAGGTTGACCATGGCGGCGCTCATCAACGCCGAACGTGGCTCGGCGCCTCCGGATGCGCCTTGGGCAGCCACGACGTGCAGCGGCACCGCGCCGGCCTTGGACGCGAACCCGACCAGCGTCAGCAGGAACACCGTCGAGCGCGCGACCGGGGACAGGTCCGCGGACCGGAGGTCAGCGAAGGTCTCACCACCGGCCTGCGCGGCGAACAGCAGCAGCCCGAGCAGGATCGTGACCATCCCGGCCTGGGTCATCACCGCGTACCAGCCGCCCGCCTCGGCCACTGCCGCGCGACGCCGGTGCTCGGCGAGCACCAGCAGCAGCGACGCGCCGGCCATCGCCTCCCACAGCACCAGAAATGTCGCGACGCTCGCCGCCGCCGGCAGCAGCAGCATCGCGGCGACGAACAGCGGCAGCGCCGCCTGCACGGTGCGGGAGTCCAGGCCGTGGCGCGGTGTAGCCGATGCCGTACAGGGCGGCGGCGACCGCCACAGCCCCTGCCACGGCGGTGAACACCCCGCCCAGCGGGTCGACCTCCAGCCGCACGCCGAACAGCGGCAGCAGCTCGGGCAGCCACACCCCGCCGCGGTGTCCCGTGGCGGCCAGCAGCCCGGCGATCAGCCCGGCGGCACCGAGGGCCGCGCTGCACACCCCGACGGCGGCCGGACGCACCCGCCGGGGTGCCGCGAGCGCGCACCCCACCGCCGCCACGGTGAGCCCGGCGATCGCCACCAGGCCCCACTCGATCGCGCTCACCGGCCGGTGAGGTTCCGTAGCGCGGCCACGATCGCCTCCGGGGGAGGCGGGCAGCCGGCGATCTCGACATCGACCGGGACCACGTCGCTGACCGGGCCGATCACGCCGTGGCCGCCAGCGAACACACCGCAGTTGCGGGCGCAGTCGCCGAGCGCCACCACCATCTTCGGCTCCGGCGTCGCCTCGAACGTGCGCCGCAGCGGGTCGGCCATGTTGCGGGTCACCGGTCCGGTCACCAGCAGCACGTCGGCGTGGCGCGGGGACGCAACGAGCCTCGCCCCGTACCGCTCGGCGTCATACACGGGCGAGAACGCCGACGCGATCTCCACCTCGCAGCCGTTGCACGACCCGGCGTCGACGTGCCGGATCTGCACCGACCCGCCGAACACGGCCGCAGCCGCGGGCGCCGGTTGCTCGCTCGCCGGGATCGGCGGCTCGGCCACCCGCCCGGTCCGGCGGATCTTGCCCAGTAGGCGTCTCACCACGTACTCCACACCTGAGGAAAGCGTGCTTCCTGCCTGGCGGGCATGCCGGGCAGAGGGTGCGGGCACCCCGCCAGGCGAAGCGGGGCGCCCGCGAACGGCTGCCGACGCATGGAGGATCCGTCGACGGCCGCGGTTCCGCGCCGCTACGGCGGCCCCCCGCGCGTCGGCGCGGAACCAGGCGTGGTCGCCCGCAGGTCCTCCAGGAGCTCCGCCTGGCCGGTCAGCACCCCGGTGAGGATCTGCCGCGCCACCGCCAGCAGCTCGGCCACGTGCGGGCTGGTCAACGCGTAGTACACCGTGGAGCCCTCCTTGCGGGACACCACGAGATTCGCCCTCCGCAACACCGCGAGCTGCTGCGACAGGTGCGAGGCCTCCAGCCCCACCTCGGGCAGCATCTCGGCGACCGAGTGCTCCCGCTCGCTCAGTAGCTCCAGCACCCGGATCCGGGCCGGATGCCCCAACGTCTTGAAGAACTCCGCCTTCAACTGGTACAGCGGCCTGCTCACCACGTCACCCAGTCCCGTCTGCGCCTGGTTAGCGCGTCGCCGTCGCCGGCATCCGCCCGGCGGCGGGACAGCTCCACCGCCGCGACCGCCGCCGACACCGCCGGCACGACCTGAGGATCCAGCACGTCAGGCAGCAGCCGCCGCGCGGACAGCTGATCCTCCCCGACGAGCCCGGCGAGCGCCTCGGCGGCGGCCAGCTGCATCGCGGTCGTGATCCGCGCCGCCCGCGCGTTGAGCGCACCCCGGAACACCCCCGGAAACGCCAGCGCGTTGTTGATCTGGTTCGGGTAGTCCGAGCGGCCGGTGGCCACCACCGCGTCCAGGCCCGACAGCTGCTCCGGCCGGATCTCCGGCTCCGGATTGGCCAGCGCGAACACGATCGGGTCCAGCGCCATGGTCGTCACCAGTTCCCGGGTGAACACCCCCGGCCGGCTCAACCCGACCACCGCATCCGCGCCTGCGAGAGCCTCGGCCAGCCCGCCGGCGATCCGGCGCGGGTTGGTGTTCTCAGCCAGCCACACCTTGTGCGCCGGCAGGCCCTCGGTCGCGTCGGCCGACAGCACTCCCCGCTTTGCGCACACCACGGTGTCGCCCGACCCGGCCTCACGCAGCAGCTTCGTCACCGCGGTGCCCGCCGCGCCGGCGCCGACCACCACCACGCGCGCCGTCTCCAACCTCTTGCCCACCACCCGCAACGCGTTACGCAACCCAGCCAGCACCACGATCGCGGTGCCGTGCTGGTCGTCGTGGAACACCGGGATGTCCAGCTCGGCCTGCAGCCGCTCCTCCACCTCGAAGCAGCGCGGCGCGGCGATGTCCTCCAGATTGATGCCGCCGAACGTCGGAGCCAGCGCCCGGACCAGCGCTACAAGGTCATCCACCCCGGACACGTTGACGCACAGCGGGACCGCGTCGATATCGGCCAGCTGAGCGAACAGCGCCGCCTTGCCCTCCATCACCGGCAACGCGGCCAGCGGCCCGACATCGCCCAGCCCGAGTACCGCCGTGCCGTCGGACACCACCGCCACGCGGTTACGGCGACCGGTCACCGCGTCCGCCGCGCCCGCATCGGCGGCGATCCGCGCCGCCAACCGGCCCACTCCCGGCGTATACGTCAGGGCTAGATCCTCCGCCGTCCGCGCCGGCAGCCGCGGCCGCACCTGCACCCGGCCACCCGCCGACATCGACCACAGCCGATCCACACAAGCCGTCACCCTCGGATGCCGCCCGCCGCCCACTGCGCGCCCCAGCCGCCGCAACGACTCCTCGTCCTCGACCAGCACGACCACACGCCGGTGGCCTGGCAGCGCCGACGGCAGAGGTGAAACTCCCCAGGCGGGCTCCAAGAAGTCCAGCACCTTCTCCAGCGGTTCCTCCGGCGCCGCGCGCACCGTCAGGACCAGCGCGAACGCCGGATCGCCCCCGGGCCGCGACCAATCATCTGGCATCACTATCACTTGCCAACCTTATCAACTCCTCCGATGACGGAAATCAGTAAGGCCTCATCCACTCGCTCCCCTTGCCGTCCTGGGGACGGCGACCCTCAGACCCCACCCGCCCCCTGTTAGCGGTGTGGCACTGAGGTCATGAGTGGTCGCCGGCTCCGGACCCATCTGCTGCCGGTCGCGGCAGGCTTCGCCGCGCCGGTGCTGTACGCGTTGTGGATCCGGCCACGGATGCTGACCTGGGGGGCGACCCGCGACGAGATCGGCCATGCCTATCCCGGCGATGAGGTCGTGACCGCCGCCGACAGCGGAGCGACAATGGCCACGACCCTTCCGGCGCCGCCCGAGAGGGTCTGGCCCTGGCTGGCGCAGATGGGAGGCGACCGCGGCGGCTGGTACAGCTGGGACCGGGTGGACAACAGCGGAGAATCGAGCGCGGACCGCATCGTGCCCGAGTGGCAGCGCCTAGAAGTGGGGCAGCGCCTGGACAGCGTGCCGAAGGGTGCGAACTGGTTCATCGTGGAGGCTCTGGAGCCGAACCGGAGCCTGGTGCTGCGGGCGAGCTACAGCATGCTCTCCGGGCGCGCCTTCGATCCGCGATCCGGTCCAGTTCCTTGGCAGTACGTCGACGGGATCTGGGCCTTCCACCTGCGGCCCGAGCCCGCAGGCGGAACCCGCCTCGTGATCCGTTCGCGGAGCCGGAGCCGACCGCGCCCGTTAGCCCGGCTGTTCGGCCTGCTCGTCGGGGAACCCATGCACTTCATCATGCAAACCCTCCAGTTCCACAACCTGCGCAAGCGTGTCGGCGCGGAGGTGTAACGGCCGACCGATCCAGCCGGCGTGCTGCTGATCGGCCACTCGTCGGGGGAGAAGGACCCTGCATCGGGCTGACGTTCGGCCCTGTTGTCGTCGCCTGGCCGGCGGTACGGATGAGTTGTGGCCGAATCCTGAAGGGAGGGTCATCATGCCGGTCTACTGGTTGGTCTTCTGGTCAGTCACAGAGGTGGTGATCTTCGTCGCGGCCGTGTGGGCGTGGTGGAGCCGCCAAGCGATGTACGTCGGCCGGGTCGCCGTCGCCACGCTGTTCATCGCAGGTGGCGCGCTGTTCAACACTCTGACCTTCGCGACGGGCGGGGACTACTCCGACTTCGCGGACGCGTCGTACCTCCCGTTCGTCACAGACACCTGGCACTCCGTCGTCGCGCCGAACCAGTACATCTTCATTCCGCTGCTCATCGCGTTCGAGGCGGTGGTGGGTGTGCTCGTGCTCACCGGTGGACGCAGGACGCAGCGTGCCCTTGTGGGAGCGATCGGCTTCCACATCGGACTGATGTTCTTCGGTTGGGAGTACTACCCGTTCTCGATCGCGATGATCGCCGCATTCGCGCTGCTGCTGCGCGCGGAACGCAAGCACGCGGCTATCGCCGCGACAGCGCACGCCGCGGGGGAAGGGCACTGCGCGGTGGAGAGGCACGACGAGCGTCGCGCAGCGTAGGAGCCGCGACGCCCGACGTATGGTGATACGGCAGCATGCGGTGAGATCTTGCGAGGTCCTGAGGCCAGCAAGCCCCGGGTCGGCATCCGCCAACCCGGGGCCTGTGTGAGATTGCGTGGTGCTCAGGGTGTCGTCAGGAGTGATCGATTCCAGCCTTGACGCGTGCCTTCTCGATGCGTGCGCGGGTGAACAGATACGCAATCACGACTGCACCGATTGTCGCGACCACCCGGTTGACGTCGACCGCCGGGCGCCACCGGACCTTCCCGTCCTTGAGGACGTAGGCGCCAGCCGGCCGCGCGGCGATGCCGAAGCCTCCGCCCTCGCCCTCCTGGCCTGCTTCGTCGTGTCCGCCTCCACCACCGCCGCCACCGGCCACCGTCGCCGCAGGGATGATGGTGACGCCGTCCTTCTCGTAGGGCTCGCCGAAGACTCTCCTGACGGTGATCGCATCTCCGGCTCTGGTCACGAGCTCATCGAGTTTCACAGCTGCCTCCTCCGTCACATTCTGCATTCGTGGCAGTGACTAGAGCCTTACTCGTCCGTTCGGCCACTGCATATCGGTCAAGGGGCAGATGCGCCGCCTGGGCTCGGGAGTGGGTACTCGCCATCGACGATGTCGACCCACCCTTCCGGCGCCGCGTTCCCGCGCAGGGCGCGCACCCCCGATCGAGTCGATCGGGGGTGCGCCTGGCGCGTTCCGGAACCCGGGCTGACCAGACGTGCCGCGGACAGCGACCGGACGTTCGATTGACGGATTCACGACGGCCTCCTTGGCTGGGCATCAGGGCGCTACCCAGGTTCTGACCCCGTATCGCGCGGAGGTGTCAGATGAGTGAGTTGTCGCGGCGACGGTTCCTTCAGGTGACGGGCGCTGCCGGGGTGTCCATGCTGATACCGGTCCGGTTTCCGGGCGCGGCGTGGGCCCTACCGCTTCTGCAAGGGTCGCTCAACCCGGCGGACATACCGAAGTACACAACGCCGCTGGTCATTCCGCCGCCGCTGCCAGCGACGTCACGAGGAGCGGTGGACTACTACGAGATCGCCGTCCGCCAGTTCCAGCAGCAGATCCTCCCGCCCGGCATGCCGATGACGACGGTGTGGAGCTACGGCTCGGTGAACCATCCGGGCACGTTCAACTACCCGGCCTTCACCATCGAGGCGACCTATCGGCGACCTACCAGAATCAAGTGGATCAACGGACTCGTCGACGCCAACGGCGGATTCCTGCCGCACCTGCTGCCGGTCGACCCGACACTGCACTGGGCCAACCCGCCCGGCGGTGCGGACGGTCGCGACATGCGGCCCACCTTCACCAGCACCCCTGGGCCATATACGGGGCCGGTTCCGATCATCACCCACGTCCACGGCAACCACGCCTCCGACCACAGCGACGGCTTCGCCGAGGCGTGGTACCTGCCGGACGCGAACAACATTCCGCCGGACTTCGCGGCGGAGGGCTCGGCCTACGAGTACTTCCGGGCGAAATCCCCCCATGGCGGCGGCTGGGGTACAGGCAACGCCGTGTTCCAGTATCCGAACGATCAGCGAGCCACGACGATGTGGTACCACGACCACACGCTGGGGATGACGCGGCTCAACGTCTACGCCGGCCCCGCCGGGTTCTACCTCCTGCGCCGTGGTCCTGGCGACCTGCCGACGGGACCGCTGCCCGGACCAGCACCGCGTCCTGGCGACCCAGTCGGAACGCGGTACTACGAGATCCCGCTCGCGATCCAGGACCGCACCTTCAATGTCGATGGCTCGCTGTTCTATCCGGACACTCGGGCGTTCTTCGACGAGTTCGCCGGCCCGTACATCCCGGAGAGCGACGTGCCGCCGATCTGGAACCCCGAGGTCTTCGCCAACGCGATGGTCGTGAACGGGCGCACGTGGCCACTGCACTTGGTCGAGCCCCGGCGCTACCGCTTCCGGCTCCTGAACGGGTGCAACTCCCGGTTCCTGATCCTCAAGCTGGTCAAGACCCTTCCGATGGATCCGACGCTCGGACCCGTGGCGGCCGATCTTCAGTTCTGGCAGATCGGTGCGGACGGCGGGTTCCTGCCGACCCCCGTTCGACTCGAACAGGTGCTCATGGCCCCGGCCGAACGCGCCGACGTCATCGTCGACTTCACCGGCCTCACCGCGGGTACGGAGATCTACCTGATCAACGAAGGCCCCGACGAGCCGTTCGGTGGGGGCGTGGTGGGGGAGGACTTCCCGCGTGCCAACCCCGACACGACCGGCCAGGTCATGAAGTTCGCCATCGCCCCGCTGGCGTCCCGGGACCTCAGCCTCCCGCCGGAGAGACTAACGCTGCCCGCGTTCCGTCCACTCGGCGCAGCCTCGAACACCCGCCAGGTATCACTCAACGAGGAAGGCAGCAGCTTCCCAGGTTTCGACGGCCCCATCGCCGCCCGGCTCGGCACGCTGGACGCGGACGGGGACCCGGTCCCGCTGGGATGGGACGACGCGGTCACCGAGAACCCGGCTCTCAACTCCGTCGAGGTCTGGGAGATGTACAACTTCACGGAGGACGCCCACCCCATCCACATTCACGAGGTGCAGTTCCAGGTCGTGAACCGCGAGTCGATCGAGGACGGCACTATCCGGGGGCCGGAGCCGTCCGAGCGTGGCTTCAAGGACACCGTGATCGCCTATCCCGAGCAGATCACGCGCGTGAAGGCGCTGTTCGACCTCCCTGGCCTCTACGTCTGGCACTGCCACATCGTCGAGCACGAGGACAACGAGATGATGCGGCCGTACCACATCGGTCCCATCCCGAATAATCTGCCCTAAATGTGTCAGCAGCTGCTCCCGTCAGACCGTGGGATCGTCACTTCGCCGGCCAGGCAGGCCGGTGGGAGGTGGAACCAGCGCAGTGCTTCGAAGTCGGCGGGGAGCCCGGTGGGTTCATCACCCAGGTGGTCTGGACGGCCGGCGAGCAACTCGCGGGCTTGGACGAGGTAGCTGGCGAGAACCTCTTCACTGGCGTGCGTCCGGTGGTCCGGGTAGCTGAGGCCGCTGTCCGGGTCGTACTGAACGTTGCCGAGCCGCAGTGGCGGCTCCGCGGGGCCGTTGCGGTGGTGCCACATGCCGGTGTGCGGGTCGAACCGGTAGTCGGTCAGCAACCGGTGGCCATACCGGGCGACGAGGTCGACGGCGTCGATGAGGTAGTCGCGGACCGTGTCGGTGATGAAGTAGTTGAAGTTGATCCGTACCCAGCCGGGTTTGATGCCGTCGCAGCCATGGCTCACCTCGTCGCTGTAGGCGTGCGAATGAGCGCTGTCGATGGCGAGCAGCCGGTGGCCATACGGTCCGGCGCACGAGCAGCCGCCACGGGACTGGATGCCGAACAGGTCGTTGAGGACGGCGACGACGAAGTTGTGGTGCAGGTATCGGGACTCGTGTCGGACGCGGAAGGAGACGATGGACAGCCGGCGTGCGTGCGGGTTGCCGAGGATCTCCACGTGCGGGTTGGTCCGCCAGCGTTGCAGGGCGCGGCGCCAGAGCGACTCCTCGCGGGCATGGATCAGATCGGTGCCGACGGCCTGTTTGAGGGCGAAGACTAGGCCGGCGCGGATGGATTCGATGATCGCCGGCGTGCCGCCCTCCTCGCGGGCGACGGGATCGTCGAGGTAGCGGTGCCCGATCGGGTCGACGTACGCGACGGTGCCGCCGCCGGGTGCGGTGGGCACCTTGTTGCGGACGAGGTCGCGGCGCACGACGAGCACGCCGGGCGTCTGCGGGCCACCGACGAACTTATGCGGTGACAAGAAGATCGCGTCCTTGTGGTCGTCCGCGCCTGGACTGCTGGCGGCCATCCGGATCCGCACATACGCCCCGGCCGCGGCGTAGTCCCAGAACGACAGCGCCCCGTGCCGGTGCAGCAGGGCGGCGATCCGCTCCGTGTCGGACAGGATGCCGGTGACGTTGGAGGCGGCCGAGAAGCTGCCGATCCGCAACGGCCGGTCGGCGTGCGCGGCCAACTCGGCCTCCAGCTGGGCTAGGTCGATGTGGCCGTCGGCCTCCTCACCGATGACGATGACGTCGGCGATCGACTCCCGCCACGGGAGTTCGTTGGAGTGGTGCTCGAACGGGCCCACGAACACCACGGGCCGCCGATCGGCTGGGATGTAGTCCATTAGCTGGTACCGGTCGGCCAGGCCGGCTGGCAGCCGCAGTTCAAGGATGGCGACGAGCTTGTTGACCGCGGCGGTGGCGCCTGAGCCGCAGAAGATGACGAGGTCGTCCTCGGTGCCGCCGACGGCGTCGCGGATCAGGCGGCGGGCGTCCTCGCGGAGCCGGGTTGTCTGCAGACCGGTACCGGAGCTTTCGGTGTGCGTGTTGGCGTAGCGGGGGAGCACCTGATCCCGGATGAAGTCCTCGATGAAGTCGAGTGATCGCCCGGAGGCGGTGTAGTCGGCGTAGGTGATCCGCCGCGGACCGTAGGGCCCGTCGAGCACCTCGTCATCCCCGATGATGCCGCGCCGGATCCGCTCCAGCAGTCCGGAGGTAGGCAGCGAGTTCTGCGGTGCCTGGTCGACTCCGATGTCCACTGGGCACCTCCTATCGGCTCGCAGGGAATCCGCATACACGCGGGGCTGGGTCCCGGTCCTCCCATGATCGTCACCCGCCGCCGGTACGCCGGTCGATAGGGAAACCTTCGTCGACCGGCGCCGCCGACGGCAGGACCAGGTGGCCCCGGCGGTCAGGGGCGGAGGTCCTCGGCAGCGCCGCCTGCCGAATGTGGCGGGTCCGCCGCCGGAGCAGCTCCGCCGCGATGGTTGTGGCGGTGATCACGGCAATCGCGGCCCAGCCGGTTGCCGTGGTGAACAGCCACAGCCGCGCCTCGGACGGGCCCTGTTGGAGCAGGACGAAGCCGGCCATGATGATGACGAACCAGCCGAACGCCTTGCGGAGCGTGTCGGGGTGGACGCGGCCAACCAGCCGGCTGCCGAGGATGCTGCCGACGACGGCGGCTCCGGTCACGGCCAGGGCGACCGGCCAGTCGAGCTGGACGCTGTGTAGGTAGCCGAGCAGCCCGGCGCTGGACTTCATCGCGATGACGACCAGCGACGTACCGACGGCGGCGGGCATCGGCAAGCCGCCGAGCAGCGCCAGCGCCGGGACGACGAGGAAGCCGCCACCGGCGCCGACCAGGCCCGTGACCAGGCCCACGGCGGCGCCGTCGGCAAGTACTCGCCCGACGGGCAGCTCGTGGGGCACAGGCCGGCCCGCCGTTGTGTGCCGGCCGCGGAGCATGGCGACGGCCGTGACCGCCATCATCAACCCGAAACCGAGCAGCAGCCAGTCGCCGGGGATGTACTGCGCGAGCCGCCCTCCGGCGTAGGCGCCGGCCATGCCGGCGGCGCCAAAGAGCGCACCGGTGCGCCAGCGGACCCGCCCGGCCCGGGCGTGCGGGACGACGCCGACCGCGCTGGTGACCGCGACGACGAACAGCGATGTGGCGATGGCTTCCTTGGGCGCCATACCGGCCAGGTATACGAGGATCGGCACGGTGAGGATGGATCCGCCACCGCCGAGCATGCCAAGCGACACCCCGATGAGCACGGCCGCGGCGATCGTGACCGCGAGCATCATGGCCGAGACCCTCGGCCGTCGGCGAGGTGACTGACCACGGTGTCGATGTCACAGTTGACACCCTCATTGAAGGGCAGCTTCGCCAGTAGCACGCCCATGAGGCAGGTGTTGGTGAGCGCCGCCCCCGCCAGCCCGGCGCCGACAGCGGCGGACACCCACTGCAGGCCGGGGACGGCGAGGCTGCCGACCACGCCAGCGAGAACCAGAGTCCCGGCCACGAGGCGGACCTGTCGTTCGATATCCCAGCGGGAACGACCCCGCTTGATCGGGGCGGCGACGGCCTCCCAGGCCAGGATCCCGCCGTCGAGGATGTGCACGTTCGGCATGCCGATCTCGGCGAGGGTCTGCTCGGCCTGCGCCGCCCTGGTTCCGGAGCGGCACACCAGCACGACCTCGTCGAGGTGGGTGCGTAGCTCGTGGCGGTGCTCGCGTAGCAGGTGTAGCGGCACGTTGTAGGAGCCGGGAATGTGCGCGGTTTCGAACTCGGCCGGCGTGCGTACGTCGATCAGGCGAGGGCCGCTGCCGTCGGTGAGCCAGGCACGCACGGAGGCGGCGTCGAGTCGAGGTGGGCGGTTGCGGGGGGTCGTCATGGATTACCTTTCGTGACACTGCGGGCAGATGCAGGCAGGCGCGTGCCGCCCGCCCGTGGAGTGGAGTGAGGTGGCCGTTCAGGCGGCCAGCACGACGATGGGCAGGCCCGCGCCGCGCGCCGCCTCGTAGGCGTCGTCGATCGCGACCACATCGATCCCCGCGCGAGAGAGCAACGACGCGGCCACCGAGGCGCGGTAGCCAGCCGCGCAGTGCACCCACACCTGCCGGTCCCGGGTATCTCATGCAGCCGGGCGGGCAGCTGGTCGATCGGAATGTGCAGCGTGCCGTCGAGGTATGACTCGCGCCGTTCGTCGAGACGGCGCACGTCGAGCACGACCTGCGGCTCGCCGGACATCGCGAGCACGGCGGCGAGATCGACGAACGTGGCGGTGCGGAACGTCGCCAGTTGCCCGCCATCGGCCCACTCCTCCGGCTTGCCGGTGGCCGCTGCGGCGGGCCGGTCGATGCCGATGCGGACCAGATCGCGCTGTGCGGCGGCGACATCGTCGGCGGTCTCGCCGAGCAAGGTGACCGGCGTACCCCAGGGGATGAGCCAGCCGAGGTACGTCACGAAGCTGCCGTCGAGGCCGAAGTTGAGCGTCCCGGCGACATGCCCGGCTGCGAAGGCAGTGCGCGTGCGCAGGTCCACCACCCACTCGCCGGCGTCGATACGCCGGCGCAGCTCGGCCGGGTCAGCGATGCTCGGTGGGGACAGGTCGGCAGGGCCGGGGCCGGCGCTGTTGGCCGGTGCCCATGTGCGCGTAGTAGGCCGGGTAGGCGTCCAGTCCAGCGAGCAGCACGGCGACGAACTCCTCCTCGTCCTGGATGAGGGCTGGGTTGATCCGCGATTCGGCGCCGATCGTCGAGGCCGTCCCCTCCGACTGGCTCGCCGAGCAGAAGCTGCCGAACCCGTGGGTGGGGTAGACCGGAGTCTCCGCAGGTAGATCGCGAGCCAGCCGGTGCACTGACGCGTGCTGGGCCCGGGCCAGCTGCTCGGCGTGCTGCGCGCCGAGCAGGTCCGGCCGGCCGGTCGATCCGTAGAGCAGCGAACCGCCGGTGAACACTGCCACCACCCGGCCGTCGACCACCAACGTGTACGACAGATGCGTGTACGTGTGACCCGGCGTATGCAGAACCCCCACCCGCATCCGCGGACCGGACTGGAGCACGTCGCCGTCGCGCACCGCAAGCCGCTCGTAGCTCACCTCGTCGCCGGCTGACACCACGTACTCGGCGCCGACTTGGCGGGCCAGCGCGTAACCGCCGGTGACGTAGTCGTTGTGAATATGCGTCTCCAGCACATGCGTGATCCGCAGTCCATGGGTTGCCACCACATCCATGACGCGGTCCGTGTCGCGCTGCGGGTCGACCACGATCGCGTACTCCCCATCGTGGGCGACGTAGCTGCGGTCGCCCAACGACGCGGTGTCCAGCGCGACGATCTCCACCGGTGTCTTCATCGTTTCCACTCGCGATGTCCTTCCCTGAGCCTGGCGAGTCATGCGGGTCGAACGGCCTCGACCCGATACCCCCTGGGGTATCCATTACGACCATAGCTCGCCGGTGGCAGGTGCAGTCAAGTGCCGGTGGCATACCCCCCGGTGTATATTGCAGGGAGCGATCCGGAAGAGGGTGACGAGGTGCAGGTCGACGAGAACGCGGTGGGCGACGTCATCAAGCGGCTACGCCGGGCGGAGGGTCAGATCCGCGGCGTCATCGCGATGCTTGAGTCAGGGCGCGACTGTGCCGACGTCGTCACCCAGCTCGCCGCCGTCTCCAAGGCACTTGACCGTGCCGGGTTCAAGATCATCGCCAGCGGGCTCCAGCAGTGCCTGACGGCGACCGAGGACGGCGAGGACCAGACCGTGAACCTCGCGCGGATGGAGAAGCTGTTCCTGTCGCTCGCCTGAGCGGGGCTGGACTGCGGCGCGACGAAGGCCGGCGGGACCAGGTCCGGCCGGCCTTCTGCTGGGCGCCCTACGCCTGGGCGGCAGCCGCCTTGTGCTCCGCGAGCTTGCGGCTCACGTCGTCCATGTCCAGCTCGCGCACGGCCTGGATCACCTGCTCAAGCACGGTCGGGGGGAGCGCGCCGGGCTGGGCGAAGACCAGAACGCCGTCGCGGAAGGCCATCAACGTCGGGATCGACGAGATGCGCAGGGCGCCGGCGAGGTCCTGCTCCGCCTCGGTGTCCACCTTGGCGAATACGGCGTCCGGGTGATTCCGGCTAGCCTGCTCGAAGACTGGGGCGAACTGGCGGCACGGGCCGCACCAGCTGGCCCAGAAGTCCACCAGGACGATGCCGTCCCCGCTGATCGCCTTCTCGAACGTGTCCTTGGTCAACGCAACCGTCGGCATGTCATGGCCTCCCTCACTGATACCCATGGGGGTATACCTACTCCAACATCCGCCGGCATGAAGTCATTCCGCTAGTCCCGACCGGCCCCCTCGGTCAGGTCTTCCGCCCCTGTGGCGCGCACCGGTACGGCCATACCGTGGGGGGTATAGAGATCGGTTGGAACGAGGAGACCTGCGATGAGGCGGCTGTTGGTGCTGGGTGCGGGCACGGCCGGGACGATGGTGGTCAATAAGTTGCGCCGCCGTCTCGATCGGGCGCAGTGGCAGATCACTGTGGTGGACGAGAGTGACCGGCATTTCTACCAGCCGGGGTATCTGTTCCTCCCGTTCGGCGGGTACACGCCGGACGAGGTGGTCAAGCCGCGGCAGCGGTTCATCCCGAAGGGGGTGGACCTGGTCTACGGCACGGTCGACCGGGTTGCCGCTGAGGACAACGAGGTCCTGCTGATGGACGGGACCCGGCTCCCGTACGACTACCTGGTGATTGCCACCGGTGTCGAGCCGCGGCCTGATCAGACGCCCGGCATGCTCGACGGCGGGCAGTGGCGGAAGAGCATCTTCGACTTCTACACCTACGACGGTGCGCTCGCCCTTGCCGGGGCGCTGAGCGAGTTCGACGGTGGCCGGCTGGTCGTGCACATCGTGGACACGCCGATCAAGTGCCCGGTCGCGCCGCTGGAGTTCGCGTTCCTGGCCGATGCCTACTTCCGGCAGCGCGGGATGCGCGACCGGGTGGAGCTGGTCTACGCGACGCCGCTGCCGGGCGCGTTCACCAAGCCGATCGCGTCGAAGCACCTCGGCGCCATGCTGGATGAACGCAAGATCGCCCAGGAGACGGACTTCCTCGTGGAGCGCGTCGAGGACAGCACCCTGATCTCCTACGACGAGCGGGAGATCCCGTTCGACCTGCTGGTGACGGTGCCGCTGAACATGGGTGCGGAGTATGTCGCCCGCTCCGGGCTCGGCGACGAGCTCAACCTGGTGCCGGTGGACAGGCACACGCTGCTGTCCAAGGCATACCCGAACATCTTCGCCCTCGGCGATGCCAGTGACATCCCGGCATCCAAGGCCGGGTCGGTCGCGCACTTCTCGGTGGAGATGTTCGCCGACAACTTCCTGCAACACGTACGGGGCGAGCCGATGACCGAGCTCTTCGACGGTCATGCCAACTGCTTCGTCGAGTCCGGCGACGGCAAGGGCCTGCTGATCGACTTCAACTACGACACCGAGCCGCTTCCCGGCAGGTACCCGATCCCCGGGGTCGGCCCGTTCAGCCTGCTCAAAGAGACCGAGATCAACCACTGGGGCAAGCTCGCATTCCGCTGGATGTACTGGAATCTGCTGCTGCCCGGGCGGCCCATCCCGCTGCCGGCGCACATGTCGATGGCCGGCAAACACACCGAGGAGTAGCTAGTCATGCCTGTCACCACAATCGCCGGACGCGACATCCATGTTGACCCGGAAGGCTTCCTCACCGTCTACGACGAGTGGGACGACGACCTGGCCAAGCAGCTCGCCGTGCAAATAGGCATCGACCTGACCGACGCGCACTGGAAGGCCATCCGGTTCCTGCGCGAGGACTACCAACGCCAGGGCGAGACGGCGACCATCCGCCGCGTCTCCACTCTCGGCGGCATCCCGACCAAGGAACTGTTCACCCTGTTCCCCAAGAAGCCGGCCAAGAAGATGGCCTACATCGCCGGCCTGCCCAAGCCACACGGCTGCGTCTGAAACGGAGACTTCTGCGATGACCACCCAGAGCGCGCCGTCGATCATCCCGAACTTCGACGACGACACAGCAGGCGGACGCAAGCTCGCCATCATCTGCTCCAAGGGCAACCTCGACATGGCCTACCCGGGCCTGGTGCTTGCCAACGCCGCGCTCGGCGAGGGCGTCGAAACCCATCTGTTCTTCACCTTCTGGGGCTTCGACATGATCACCAAGTCGCGGATGCACGACCTGAAATTCACCCCGCTGGGTAACACCGCGACGCATATGCCGCAGGGCCTCGGCGGCCTGCCCGGTATGACCGCCATGGCCACCCACATGATGAAGAAGCAGATCAGCGACATCGGGGTGCCAGAGGTGCCGGAGTTCCTCGAACAGATCGTCGCCTCCGGCGGCCACCTGTGGGCCTGCCGCATGTCCGCCGACATGATGCACCTGGACGAGGACGACCTCTACGAGGAGGTCGAGGGCATCATCAGCGCGGCCGACTTCATCGAGAAAACCGAAGGCGCCCAACTGCTGTTCATCTGAGTAAACCGGGCCCGCCGCGGTGGGCCCGGCCGGGACCGGTTCACGCGGCACCTCTGACGGCGTGGTCGGCTCATCGCGCGTCGATGACGGCCATCATCCCGTTGTCTTCGTGGTCGAGGACATGGCAGTGGTAGACGGTGCGGCCGGGATAGTCGTCGAAGGCGACGAGAATCCTGGTCTTGCTGCGGGCGGGGAGGTTCACGACGTCCTGCCAGGTTGGCGGGTCGACAGGTTGTTCGCGGTGTTCGACGATCTGCATGGGCCATACGTGCAGGTGCAGGGGATGGTCCATCGGGCCGGTGTTGGTGATGGTCCATTCCTCGACGGTGCCGATGCGAACCTGCTGGTCGACCCGGAGGGGGTCGAACTCCTTGCCGTCGATGGTGAACCGCATTCCGCCGGGACCCATGCCGATGGCGAAGGTGAGATCGCGGCGGGCCGCCACGTTGACGCCACGCAGGTCGCGAGGGACGGGTTGGGCCGGCACTGGGGCCAGGGCGGCTGCCGGGGTGCCGGCTACCTCCAGGGTGGCCAGCACGATCTCCGGCCGGTCAGTCGACGACATCGGGCCGTTTCCGTTTCCCATTCCTGGCATGCCCATCGTGGTGCCCCGGTCATACCGCAGGGCCCGTAGCGGGCTGGTGCCCTGGCTGGCGGTGACGAGCAGGTCGGCGCGATTGCCGGTGGCCAGTACGACCTCCCGCACCTCGCGCGGCCGTGGATATCGTCCGGAGTCGAGGCCGAGCAGATGCATCTGCTGCCCGTCGAGATCTAGCCGCAGGTACCGGGCGGCGCACGCGTTGACGATGCGCCACCGCTGCCGTTCGCCAGGGCGGGCGGTCAGGCGAGGGCGGGCCTGGCCGTTGACCATGACGAGGTCGCCTTCGCGGCCCATCATCCTGGCCATTGTCGACACCGGCTGAACATTGCCGCCGCCGTCGAGGGAGATGTCGGAGATGACCAGAATCCGTTCACGGGTGGCCGGTACCGGGATGAGGTCGCCAACGATGATGGCGCCGTAGAGGCCGCCGAAGACCTGGTCGGCGACCAGGCCGTGGTGGTGCGGGTGGTACCAGTACACGCCGGGCGGGTGGTCTTCGGGCAGCCCGTAGTCGTACCGGAAGGACGTGCCGGGCTCGACAGTCACGAACACGTTGTCGCCGTTGCCCATGGGGGACACGTACAGGCCATGGGAATGGAGGTTGGTTGGCACGTTGAGCCGGTTGACCAGTTCCACGCGGAGCCGGTCGCCGGGCTGCAGGTGCAGAGTCGGGCCGGGCACGCCGCCGTTGTAGCTCAGTGTGGTGGCCTCACGTCCGGCCATGTGCACCCGCCGGGCGGCAGCCTCCAGACGCGCGTCTAGCTCGCCGCCCGTGCTGCGCAGAACCTGCGGCTCGATGAGCGCGGCCCCGCCGGCGGGGTCGAACCGGGACGTAATGTGCCGTGCGAGCCCCACCCCACCGACGATCGTGCCGGCCAGGCCAAGCCCGCCAAGCTGCAATGCGTGACGGCGGCTGATCGGGCGCATTACCGGTCCCCGAGGGCTTGCAGCCGCTCGCGGGTCAGCGGACCGCCGCAAGAGCGGGAGCGCACCGTTGCCGCCATTCACCCACACCGCCTTCCCCGATCAGCCGTGTCGGGATCCCGGCCCGGTCCAGCAGGCTCGCCGCGATCGAGGCGCGGTGGCCGTTGGAGCAGATGACCCAGGTTGGCCGGTCACGCGGCATGTCGGCGAGGTGGTCGGGCAGGTCGGCGACGAACATCTGCTGGCTGCCAGGGACGGCGCCCCAGGCCCACTCGAGTTCCTGCCGCACGTCGAGCACGTGCAGCGGAAGCCCGGTGAGCATGGCCTCGCACAGGTCGCCCACGCTGGCCGTGGGGTAGGAGCGGACCTCGTACCCGTGGCTCGTCCAGGCGTCGATGCCGCCGTCGAGATACCCGCCGATCTGGCTCCAGCCGATGCGGATCAGCTGGGTGACCGCGTCGGCCCGGCTGGCATCGGCCGGTTCGGGTAGCACCAGGACCAGCGGCGCGTCGAACGGCAGCATCCATCCGACGTAGCTGGCGAATCCCGAGTTGAGCTCGATGTTGACCGCGCCAGGGATGTGCGCCGCAGCGAACGCGTCACGGTCGCGCGCGTCGACCACCCACACCTCGCCGCCCAGCCGTCCGGCGAGGTCCGCCGGGGCGATGGCCGGCAGGTCGGGGACATGCCCGAGGACCGGGGCGCCGTGCCGGTTGATCGGGGCCATGTACTGGTAGTAGCGGGGATAGGCCATCAGCTCGCCGCGCAGCTCGGCGCTGAACTCGGCGAAGTCCGGCGCGGTCAGCAGCGGGTTGTCGCACAGTTCCGCGTCGATGGTGCTGGTCCGCCGGGTCGTGGGCATGGCGGCGACGCAGAAGCTGCCGGCGCCGTGGGTGGGCAGCACCTGCGCGGTGACGGGCAGCGCGGCCAGCCGGCGCAGGCTGTCGTACTGGGCGACGGTCAGCTCGTCGGTGTGCTCAGCGCCGAGCAGGTCGGGGCGGCCGGCGCTGCCGACAAGCAGGCTGCCGCCAGTGAACACCGCGGCCGGTTCGGTCGCGTCGCCCTCGTAGACCAGGTAGGCGATGTGCTCGTAGGTGTGGCCGGGGGTGGCCATCGCGACCAGACGCAGATCGCCGAGGACCAGTTCGTCGCCGTCGTCAACGGGCCGGTGCGGGAACTCGTAGCGGCCCTTCGCCGAGGCGACGATCTGGGCGCCGGTGGCGGCGCGGATCTCGTGCGCGCCGGAGACGTAGTCGTTGTGCACGTGTGTTTCGAGCACCGCGCGGATCGTGGCGGCGCGCGCCTCGGCGGCTTGGTGTAGCCGCCAGGCATCGCGCTGCGGGTCGACCAGCAGCGCCTCCTGGCCGGAGACGAGCAAGTAGCTGCTGTCGCCGAGACCGGCGGTGACGACCACGTCGAGATCCATCCCGACCACCAGCTTTCAATTCTCTATTGAGCTATTGACTGATTGAACATCGCCAGCCTACGGTCTGTCCATGGCTGTCATTCCGGACGCGTTCCTCGACGACGTGGCCAGGCGTTTCGCCCTCCTTGGCGATCCGACCCGGCTGCGGATCGTGCGCGCGATGCACGAGTGCGGGGAGTGCACGGTCGGCGAGATCGCGGACGCGGCCGGCACGTCGGTGGCCAACGCCTCGCAGCATCTGCAGCGGCTCACGCAGGGCGGGATCGCCGGGCGGCGCCGCGACGGTCAGGCCATCCGGTACCGCATCGTCGACGACACGATCGAGCAGCTGTGCGCGATCGTCTGCGGCAGCGTGGCGGGCAACCGAGCACCACAGGCAGTGGACGCGGCGACGGGCTGAGCGCGGAGAGAAGGCGATGATGCCTGCGATCGACGGCGGCGTCACGGGACCCGGCCAGGACGACGGCGTCCCGCGCCGCTGGGTGAAGGTCATCGACCAGACGCGCTGCATCGGCTGCCACGCCTGCACGACGGCCTGCAAGTCCGAGAACGAGGTGCCGCTGTCGGTGACCCGGACCTACGTGAAGTAGCGTCGACGTCGGCACGTTTCCGCAGGCCCGGCGGGCGTTCCAGGTCACCCGCTGCAACCAGTGCGAGGACGCGCCGTGCGTGGCCGCCTGCCCCACGTCGGCGATGTTCCGCCGGCCCGACGGGATCGTCGACTTCGACAAGCAGGCGTGCATCGGCTGCAAGGCGTGCATCGCCGCCTGCCCGTACGACGCGATCTTCATCAACCCCGAGGACCACTCGGCCGAGAAGTGCAACTTCTGCGCGCACCGGCTCGACGTCGGGCCTCGAGCCGGCCTGCGTGGTGGTGTGCCCGACCGAGGCGATCCTCGTCGGCGACCTGGACGACCCGGACTCCGAAGTCGGCGCGGATCGTCGACCGCGAGCCGGTGGCGGTCCGCCGGCCGGAGAAGGAGACCCGGCCGAAGCTGTTCTACAAGGGCGCCACCCAGGCCACGCTCGACCCGCTCGCCGCGCGGCGGCCGGACGGCGGGATCGTTCATGTGGAGCGAGCATGCCCGCCGGCGCCGCAGCAGGTGACCTCCGGCCATCCCGGGCGGTGCGCAACAGCTCGCGGCCGCCGCGTTGCTGTCCTACGACGTCCCGCACCGGACGCCGTGGGACTGGCGGGTCAGCCTGTACACCTGGACCAAGGGCATCGCGGCCGGCGCCTACCTGGTGGCGCTGCTGCTGGTGCTGACGGGGGCCGTCGACTGGACCGATCCGCTCGTGGTGCTGGGCCGCGCCGGTGCTCGGCCGCGGCTTCCTCGGCCGCCACGGGCGGCCTGCTGATCTGGGATCTCGAGCATCCCGGCCGTTCTTCTACATCTTCACGCGCCCGCAGTGGCGGAGCTGGCTGGTGCGGGGCGGGTTCATCCTCGCCGGGTACGGCGCGGTGCTCGGGCTGCACCTGCTCGCCGGCGCCCTGAGCAGCACCGGCCTGCGCCAGGTCGCTGGCGGTTGCCGGGCGTCCCGCTCGCGGCGATGACCGCGGTCTACACCGCGTACCTGTTCGCGCAGGCAAAGGCGCGCGACCTGTGGCAGAACCCGCTGCTGCCGCCACACCTGCTCGTGCAGGCGGTGCTGGCCGGCGCGGCGGCGCTGCTGCCGGCGGCCGTGTGGTGGCAGCGCGATGCCGTCACGCCGCTGGCCTGGATCGCTGGCCGTCGCCTGCCTGGTCCACCTGCTGTTCGTGCTCGGCGAGGTGACGCTCACCCACGCGACCGCGCACGCCCGGCTGGCCGTGTTCGAGCTGACGCCGCGGCCGCTTCCGGCGCTTCTTCTGGGCGGCGGTCGTGCTCGTCGCGGCGGGCTCGCCGCGCCGCTGGCCGGCGCCGTGGGTCGCGCCGCTCGCGCTGGTCGGGCTGGTCGCCTACGAGCACGCCTACGTGCAGGCCGGCCAGGCGGTGCCGCTGGCATGAAAGGGGAGACGATGGACGTCGCCAAGCTGGAGGAGATCGGGGCGCGGGTGAGCGCCGCCCGGGCGGCGACGCAGGCCCGGGGCGAGACGTTCTACCCGGGCCCGAGCCGCATTCACCTGGCCGCGTTCCCGCCCAAGGAGCGCTGGGACGACTGGGTCGAGCTGGACTCGCGGGCGTGGCCGAGGCGGGTCGAGCGGCGCTACATGCTGGTCCCGACGACCTGCTTCAACTGCGAGTCGGCCTGCGGGCTGCTGGCCTACGTCGACCGCGACACGCTGCAGGTCCGCAAGTTCGAGGGCAACCCGGAGCATCCCGGCTCGCGCGGGCGCAACTGCGCCAAGGGGCCGGCGACGCTCAACCAGGTCACCGACCCCGACCGCATCCTGCACCCGCTCAAGCGGGTCGGCGCCCGCGGCGAGGGCCAGCTGGGAGCAGGTCAGCTGGGACGAGGCGCTCGACGACATCGCCGCCCGCATCCGCGCCGCGATCACCGAGGACGGCCGCAACGAGGTCATGTACCACGTCGGCCGGCCCGGGGAGGACGGCTTCACCGAGCGGGTGCTCGCAGGCTGGGGCGTGGACGGCCACAACTCGCACACCAACATCTGCTCGTCGGGCGCGCGCGCCGGCTACCACTTCTGGATGGGCATCGACCGGCCCAGCCCGGACCACGCCAACGCCGAGGTCATCCTGCTCATCAGCTCGCATCTCGAGTCCGGGCACTACTTCAACCCGCACGCCCAGCGGGTCATCGAGGCCAAGGAGAGCGGGGCGAAGCTGATCGTGTTCGACACCCGGCTGTCGAACACGGCCACCCACGCCGACCACTGGCTGGCGCCGTACCCGGGGTCGGAGCCGGCGATCCTGCTGGCCATCGCCAACCACCTGATCCAGACCGGCCGCTACGACCGCGAGTTCGTGCGCCGCTGGTGGAACTGGGCCGAGTACCTCGCCTGCGAGCACCCCGACGCCGAGCCGACCTTCGAGCAGTTCGAGGAGATCCTGCGCGGGCTGTACAGCGAGTACACGTTCGAGTTCGCCGCGCCGAGTCCGGCGTCGCGGCGGCCACGATCGCGCGAGGTCGCCGAGGTCGTGGCGCGGGCCGGCACCCGGCTGTCCACGCACAGCTGGCGCTCGCGCCGCCGCCGGCAACCTGGGCGGCTGGCAGGTGGCGCGCTGCCTGTTCCTGCTCAACGCCTGCTCGGCGCCGTCGCCACCGAAGGCGGCACCTACCCCAACGCGTGGAACAAGTTCGTGCCCCGCCCGATCCACACCCCCGGCCACCCGCACACCTGGAACGAGCTGACCTGGCCGCTGGAGTACCCGCTCGCGCTGAACGAGCTGTCGTTCCTGCTGCCGCACTTCCTCAAGGAGGGACGGGGCCGGCTCGACGTCTACTTCACCCGCGTCTACAACCCGGTCTGGACCAACCCCGACGGGTTCACCTGGATCGAGGTGCTCACCGACGGAGCATGGTCGGGCTGCACGTCGCGCTCACCCCGACGTGGAGCGAGACCGCGTTCTTCGCCGACTACGTCCTGCCGATGGGCCTCGGCTCGGAGCGCCACGACCTGCACTCGTACGAGCAGTACGACGGCCAGTGGATCGGGTTCCGCCAGCCGGTGCTGCGCGCCGCCCGCGAACGCCTCGGCGAGCCGGTCACCGACACCCGCGAGGTCAACCCCGGCGAGGTGTGGGAGGAGAACGAGTTCTGGATCGAGCTGTCGTGGCGTATCGACCCGGACGGTTCGCTCGGCATCCGCCGCTACCACGAGTCGCGCGAACACCCCGGCGAGAAGCTCACGGTCGACGAGTACTACGGCTACATCTTCGAGCACTCCGTGCCCGGGCTGCCGGACGGCCGCGCCGCCGAGGGCCTCACGCCGCTCGAATACATGCGCCGGTACGGGGCGTTCGAGATCGCGCGGGAAGTCGGTCCCGTCTTCGCGCAGGAGGTCCCGGCCGAGGAGCTCGGCGACGCGGTCGACACGCGTTCGGACGGGTCTACGCACCGCGCCCGCACCGGCCGGCCCTAACATGGTCCCGTCGCCACCCCCGAACCGGACGCCGAGGGCCGCCGCCCGGTGGGCGTGCGCGTCGACGGCGTCGTGCGCCGGGGTTTCCCGACCCCGAGCGGACGGCTGGAGTTCTACTCGCGCACGCTGGCCGACTGGGGCTGGCCCGAGCACGCGCTGCCCGGCTACATCCGCAGCCACGTGCACCCGGCCGCGATGCAGCCGGACCAGATGCTGCTCATCTCGACGTTCCGGCTGCCCGTCCAGATCCACACCCGGAGCGGCAACGCCAAGTGGCTCGACGAGCTCGCCCACACCAATCCGCTGTGGATCCACCCGAGCGACGCCGGGCGGCTGGGCATCGGCGCGGGCGACCTGGTGCGGGTCGAGACCGCGATCGGGCACTTCGTGGTCAAGGCCTGGGTCACCGAGGGCATCCGCCCCGGCGTGGTCGCCTGCAGCCACCACATGGGCCGCTGGAAGCTCGCCGGCGACCGCGAGGACGGGGCCGGGCAGGTGATGGCGACCGTGGACCTGGCGAAGACCAATGACCGGTGGGCGATGAGCCGCCGCGCAGGTGTGGCGCCCTACCAGTCGGCCGACCCCGACACGCAGCGGATCTGGTGGAGCGACGTGGGTGTGCACCAGAACCTCACCTTCCCGGTCCACCCGGACCCGATCTCCGGCCAGCACTGCTGGCACCAGGCGGTACGCGTCTCCCCGGCGCAGCCCGGCGACACCTACGGCGACATCGCCGTCGACACCGCCAAATCCCAGGAGGTGTACCGGGAGTGGCTGGCGATGACCCGCGACGCCGCCCGGCACTCGCCCGACGGCACAAGGCGGCCGTACTGGCTGATGCGCCCGCTCAAGCCATCCCGCGACACCTACCGGCTCGCCGAGGAGCCCGCCGCCGATGCCTCTCACGCCTGAACTCTTCCGCGCCCTCGGCGCACTGTGCGAAGCACCGGATACCGCACACGCGCGGCTCGCCGACGCCCTTGGGCTGCGCGGCCGGCCAGATCCAGGCGACCATACCGAGCTGTTCGTGTTGCAGCTCGTGCCGTACGCGTCGGTGTACCTGAGCCCGGACGGCATGCTCGGCGGCGAGGCCGCAGACCGGGTTGCCGGCTTCTGGCGGGCGCTGCACCTCACCCCGCCCCCCGAACCCGACCACCTCGCCGCCCTGCTCGGCCTGTACGCCGCCATCACCGAACACGAACTCGCCGAGCCGGACCCGGCGCGGGCGATCCTGTGGCACCAGGCACGCCGCGCCCTGCTGTGGGAGCACCTGCTCACCTGGCTTCCGCCGTACACGGTCGCGGCAGCGCAGGCGGGGGGACCCTTCTACGCCGGGTGGGCTCGGCTGCTCGGCGCCGCGATGCGCGCCGAGGCCCAGGCCCTGCCGGCGCCAGCCACCACCGCGCTACACCTGCGCGACCGTCCTGCTCCGCTTGACACCGACGGGGGCCTGGAGCCGCTTGTACGCGCACTGCTCGCCCCGGCCCGCAGCGGGCTGCTCCTCACCCGCGCCGACCTCGCCCGCGGCGCCCGCGGCACCGGCCTCCCGCTGCGGATGGGCGAGCGCCCCTTCGTCCTGCGGTCCGTGGTCAGCCAGGACCCCGCAGCGACCTTCGGGTGGCTGGTCGCCGAGGCCGACCGGTGGGCCCAGCGGCACCGGGCCGCCGAACCGGTGCTGGGCGACGTGGCGCGGGCGTGGCGGACCCGGGCCGAAGCAACCGGCGCCGCGCTCGCCCGCGTACAACGAACTGTCACGGAGGTGGCCCATGCCACATGACACCCAACCCGCGCCCACATCGACCCTGGCCGCCGCCGTTACCGAGGACGATGTCCGCCGCATCGTCCGTGAAGAGGTTGAACGGGCCTTCCGCCGAGACCCGGCGACCCGCACGGCCGCGATCATCGCCTCCAAGGGGACCCTCGACTGGGCCTACCCGCCACTGATCCTCGCCAACGCCGCCGCGGCCGTCGGCATGGAGGTGTCGATCTTCTTCACCTTCTACGGCCTGAACATCATCCACCGGGACTTCGCCCGCAAACTCAAGATCGACCCGGTCGGCAACCCGGCCATGCCGATGCCTGTACCCGTCCCCGACATCATCTCGTCGCTGCCCGGGATGGTGCCGATGGCCTCGGCCATGATGCGGTCCAAGTTCGCCAAGAAGAAGGTCGCCACGATCGGCGAACTGATCGACACGGCCAAGGAGGCCGACGTACGCCTCATTGCCTGCCAGATGACCGTCGACGTCTTCGGCTACGCCGACGACGACTTCATCGACGGCGTGGAGTTCGCCGGCGCCGCGGCCTTCATGGCCCAGGCCCGCCGTGCCCACGTCACCCTGTTCATCTAGCCCGAAGTGGATCCGACCATGCTCGACATCACCGAGGACCAACTCGTCGACGCCCGCGACCTCATGTGCCCGATGCCCGTCATGGCGGCGACCAAGGCCAGGCGGCGGCTACAACCCAACCAGGTCTTGAAGATCCTCGCGACCGACCGCGGCTCGCTGTCCGACATCCCGGCCTGGGCCGAGGCCAACGGCGACGAACTGCTCGACTCGGGCGAGGACAACGGCGTGTACGTGTTCTACGTCCGCAAGGCCGACCAGGGATGACCGACCTCGAACAACCGACCGGCGTCGGGCGCGAAGACGGTAGCGAACCCGACGCCCGGTTCACCTTCGCCAACGAACGGACGTTTCTGGCCTGGCACCGCACCGCCCTCGCCCTCGTGGTCGCCGGACTGGCCATCATCCAGCTCCTGCCCCCGTTCCCCGGCGTGCCGTGGGGACGCCACGTGCTCGCTGTCCCACTCATCAGCCTCGGCGCCATCGTCTCCGTCGCCAGCTACCTCGAATGGGCCCGCGACCAGCAGGCCCTGCGCCGGGGCGAACCGTTGCCGCCCTCGCGCCTGCCCAGGATCCTGGCCGCTGCCATCACCGGGCTGTCCATCGTGGCCGCGATCCTCGCCGTGCTCGCACCGACCAACGGGCGCTGACGTGACCGATGACCCCGGCAGCACCCGCCGACCCACCGACCCTGGCCTTGCCCAGGAGCGGACCCAGCTGGCCTGGAGCCGCACCGCCATCTCGTTCGCCGCCGTCGGCGCCGCGATCCTGCACACGGACCGGGCCGCCGGTGCCGTGGTCATCGCCATGAGCGCCGCGGTCTGGGGCATCGGACGGCTGCCCGCCCACGAACGCGGCGAGGCAGGGCGCGGGCGCGGTCTCACCCGGCGCCGGACGGTACAACTGATCACGGTCGCGACGACCCTCGTGTCGCTGGTCGCCCTGACCCTTTCCCTGCTGTCGTACCGACCCTGAACCGTGCGGGTCGCACTGTCCGGGGCCGGTCGACCCCTGCCGTTGCGGCCGGTCGGCCAGGCAAGCGCCGCCCGGGGCGCCGACGCAGCCTCGCGCTGGTGGTCTCCGACGCGGGACTGGAACAGGTGCTCTCACCGCTGGGGTTCGCCCTCGCCGCGGCCCTCGAAAGCATCGAGAGACGAGTCCCGCGGCCGGATGGATACCGACAAGGTCATCAACGGATACCGGCTGTGGGCCGGGTTGGGGGGCGAGGACGGCACGAGCGGCGGGCGATCTCCCCGGTCAGCTCCGCGCCCACCGTCGTGCACCGTCCTCACGAGGTACCCGTCGCCGTGTGTGGCTGGTAGCGGCGTGGGTCTGTGTCGAATGTGGCGGCGCAGCCGGCCGAGCAGAAGTACACGGTGGTCCGGTCGAGGCTGCGGTGCGCGGCCGCGGTCGCCGGGCTGACGGGCATGCCGCAGACCGGGTCCGCCTTGGGTTGAGAGCCCCCGTCGTGGTGTCCGGCGCTGCCGCCGTGGTGATGATCGGCCGCGGTGGCACGGGTCTCGACCGTGGGTTCGACTGCGGGCTCGACGACGGTGGCCGGTTCGCCGGTGGGCAGGGGTTTGGGCTGCCAGCGGCGTAGCCGGTTGGCGTTGGCGACCACGGACAGGGAGCTGGCGGCCATGGCGACGGCGGCGAGCATCGGGGACAGCCGGATGCCGAGCAGCGGGTAGAGCACCCCGGCGGCGATGGGGATACCGACGGCGTTGTAGATCAGGGCGAAGAACAGGTTCTGGCGGATGTTGCGCATGGTGGCGCGGGAGAGCCGGATCGCGGTGACCACGCCAGTGAGGGAGCCGGAGATGAGGGTGATGTCGGCGGCCTCGATCGCGACGTCGGTGCCGGTGCCGATGGCTAGGCCGATGTCGGCCGGCGGCTAGGGCGGGGGCGTCGTTGATGCCGTCGCCGACCATGCCGACCCGCCGGCCTGCGGCTTGCAGGCGGCGGATCTCGTCGGCCTTGTGTTCGGGCAGCACCTCGGCCAGGACGCGGCCGACGCCGACCTGGCGGGCGATTGCGGCGGCGGTGCGGGCGTTGTCGCCGGTGATCATGACCACCTCGATGCCGAGATCGCGCAGCGCGGCGATCGCGGCGGCCGAGTCGTCCTTGACGGTGTCGGCGACGGCGAGACGCCGGCGGGCCGCCCGTCGACGGCGGCGAGGATGGCGGTCTTGCCCTGCGCGGACAGGTCGGCGGCGATCGGGTCGAGGTCGGTGGTGTCGATGCCGACGTCGGCGAGCAGCCGGGCGTTGCCGACCAGCACCGCGCGGCCGGTGACGGTGGCCTGCACGCCCTTGCCGGTGACCGAGTCGAACCCGGTGGCGGCCGCCACCGTGAGGCCGCGGGCGCGGGCGCCGGCGACGATCGCCGTGGCCAGGGGGTGTTCGCTGTCGGCCTCGGCGGATGCCACCAGGGCCAGCAGTTCGGTCTCGTCGAAGCCGGCCGCTGGGCGCACGTCGGTCAGTGCGGGTTTGCCGGCGGTGATGGTGCCGGTCTTGTCCAGCACGATCGTGTCGAGCTTGTGCGCGGTTTCCAGGGCTTCGGCGGAGCGGATGAGGATGCCGGCCTGGGCGCCCTTTCCGGTGCCGACCATGACCGACAGCGGGGTGGCCAGCCCCAGCGCGCACGGGCAGGCGATGATCAGTACCGCGACCGCGGAGACCAGCGCGGGTCAGCTGGCGGCGGTCCGGCGACGAACCAGGCCGCGAACGTGGCCACCGCGATGGCGATGACGGCGGGCACGAAGTAGGCGGAGATCGCGTCGGCCAGCCGCTGGATCGGCGCCTTCGACGCCTGGGCCTGCTGCACCAGCCGGATGATCTGGGCCAGCATGGTGTCGGCGCCGACCTTGGCGGCATGCACCCGCAGCGACCCAGTGCCGTTGATCGTCGCGCCGATCACGGTGTCCCCGGCGCGTTTGGTGACCGGCATCGGCTCGCCGGTGACCATCGACTCGTCCACCGCCGAGGACCCGGTCAGCACCACCGCGTCGACCGGTACCTTCTCGCCGGGTCGGATGACTACCTCGTCGCCGACGGCCACGGTCTCGACCGGTACCTCGACCTCGGCGCCGTCGCGCAGCACCCGGGCGGTGCGGGCCTGCAGGCCGAGCAGGGCCCGGATCGCCTCGCCGGTACCGGCCTTGGCCCGGGCCTCCAGCAGCCGGCCGAGCACGATCAGCGTGAGGATGACCCCGACGGCCTCGAAGTACACCTCCCGCATGTCCGCCGGCACCAGGCCGGGGGCCAGGGTGACCAGCAGGCTGTAGCCGTACGCGGCGATCGTGCCCAGGGTGATCAGGCTGTTCATGTCCGCGCTGCGGTGGGCCAGGGTCAGCCAACCGGTGCGGTGGATCGGCCAGCCGGTGTAGAACATCACCGGGGTGATCAACGCCAGCTGCACCCACCGGTTGAGCAGCAGCTCCGGTACCCAGCCGGCCCCGAACACCTCGTGCGCCATGACCGCGAACAGCACCGGCGCGGTCAGCACCGCCCCCACCAACACCCGGCGGGTCAGGTCGGCGATCTCCGCCCGCCGCTCCTCCGCCTGCGCGGCCTCCACCTCGGCCGCCGCCGGCCCGGGTTCGCCAGCCGCCGGCCGGGTCCCGGCAGCGGCGGCACCGACCCCGGCCGGGGCGCCGTCGACGGGTGCCGCCTCGTCGGCGGGCTCCACGATCAGCCGGCCGTGGATCATGTTCATGCCGCATGCGAACCCGAACTCGCCCACCCGCGCTGGGGTCAGCCGAACGGTGGTGCGGGCGTATGCCGGCAGTGCCGCGCGCACCCCCAGGTCGGCGAAGACCACCCGGGAGGTGCAGTCGCCGGTCTCCTGCCGGTCGAAGACGACCTCCAGCGGCACGCCCTGACGCACGCGGATGACGTCGGGGCTGTAGCCGCCCCGTACGGTGACCTCCACCCGCTGTACGCCGTCGCCGAGCTCGGCGGTCCGGGCGTGGCGGGGGCCGAAAAAGAACCAGCCCAACCCGGCCAACGCCGCGGCTGAGGCCAGCAGTACAGCGATGTCGGCGCCGTCCATAATGTTCTCCCTCCATGGGGCTGGCACCACCCTCCACCCGCATACCCCCACGGGGTAGGGACATTGGACCCAGCCCGGCGTGACCTTCGCCCATACCCCACCCCCCGTACCGGCGAGGAGGGTAGGAGACAGCCCGCGGGAAGGGCACACGATGAAAGGCCAGCCCCCGGGCCACCGAGCCCCACGACCAGCGCACCACCACTGACCAGCGATAGCCCGCGAAGGAGATCACGATGATGTACTGGGGCAACGGCATGGGCGGCTGGGGCATGGTGCTAATGACCGTGAACACCCTGCTGTTCTGGGGCCTGATCATCGCCGGCGTCGTCGCGCTGGTCCGCTACACCGGCCGCGGCGCCCCGCAGGGCGGCTCGGCGTCTGAAGGCGCTACGCCGCAACACATACTGGCCGAGCGGTTCGCCCGCGGCGAGATCGACGAACACGAGTACACGCGGCGGCTCCAGGTCCTCGGCGGCGCAGCGAAGAGCCACCCGACCGGCGGCTGACGTGGACGCGAACGCGGCGTACGGGCTGTGGCCACTGGTGATCAACACCGCCCGGTTCGTCGCCTTCGTTGCTAGCTTCCTCGACCCCCGCACCGGCGCCCCGCCTGGGAAGCCGCAATGACCACGGCACGGGCGACCGCGACGAACTCAGGCCCGCCCCGGAGCCGGTCAGTCCGGGGTGGGCGCCCCGATCTGGTACGCCAGCGGCGTCGTCGCCACCGACACCGGCCGGCAGCTCAGCTATGTCATCGGCTACGACCCGGCCACCGGCCGCGGCGGCCCGACCCGACTGGTCGCCGGCCGAACCCCCGCCGAGGGGGAGGTCGTCCTCGACGAGCTCGGCGCCGGCCAGATCGGCGTCCGCATCGGCGACTCCGTGACCCTCCTCGGCGCCCCGCATATCGTGGTCGGCGGCTCAGCTTCGCCTCAGGCGCTTCCTGAGCCCGCAAGCCCGAGGCCGCGGATTGACACTGACCGGGTCTAAGGTCCCGCCGCAGCGCGGACCTAGGCCTCTCCGTCAACAGGCGTCGGCCGCCATACGGTCGAGATAGGAAGCGGCTGAGGAGGACCTATGACCAGACTCACGGTGCGGGACGTCATGACGACGAATGTCGCGGCCGTCCGCAAGAGCACCCCGTTCAAGGAAGTCGCCCGCGCCCTCGCCGAGCGGCGGATCAGTGCGCTGCCGATCCTCGACGAGGACGACAGGCTGGCGGGCATAGTCTCCGAGGCCGACCTGCTGCCCAAGGAGGAGTACCAGGACGAGACCGGGACGCCGATCTTCGCCACGCGTCGGGAGCGCGCAGCGCGGGAGAGGGCGGCTGGGGACACGGCGGGGCAGCTCATGACTACTCCCGTGATCACGATCACCCCGGAGGTGCGCGTGGCGGAGGCGGCGCGAATTATGGACCGCGCCGGAGTGAAACGCCTACCCGTTATCGACGCGGAGAACCGGGTGATCGGCATCATCACCCGGGGAGACCTGCTGCGGGTCTTCCTCCGCGGCGATGATGAGATCCGCGAGGAGGTGGTCCGGGAAGTCTTCATGCGGATGCTGTGGGCGGACCCGACCCGGTTCGACGTCGAGGTCCGCGACGGGATCGTCGTCCTCACTGGCGAAGTGCAGCAGAAGAGCGACATCGCGGTCGGGGTGCGGCTCACCCGCGCCGTCGACGGCGTAGTCGACGTGATCAACAAGCTCACGTTCAGGTTCGACGACACCAAGAAGGCCCGCGCCCGGCACAGGCGACACTGAGCGGTCCCTTACCAGCCGGGAATCCGGGTCGCCCGCCACCGGGGCTCCCGGCAATCCGGCTGGCCAGTGCCGACACCAGTCTCGACGGTCCCATCTCGACTCCGGCGCAGGCGTGCCCAGCGTCGACGCGCCGCCCGGTCAGTCGCTAGTCGGCAGCGCCCGTGACCGTCGAGCTTCGGAAAGGGCCGAAGGTCCGTGCCGTGAGGTACCGACCAGCCCATTCGCCGCGGGCGTATCCCAGTCAAGCTGAGGCCGGAACGCGAGGAGGAGCGATGACAGGTGGCTCGGCAACCGGATCTGACAAGGACGGCAATGTGCTCGCTGACGCTCCTCTGGCCGAGGAGGAACTCAACGCTGAAACCCGGTGGGAACGGAAGAGGCCGGAAGACTCGCAGGACGGGATCGCTGCGCTCCACGACGTCGAGGCTGAGGCCGGTGACGAGGCGGAGATCGCCGATCTGTTCGACATGGACCACAAGGAGGCACGTCAGGTCGGCGTGGAACTAGACAGCACGGGCGCTGACGAGCCGCTCCTCGACTAGCACTAGCCGAGGACCAGGTGCCGCTGCCGGGTCGGCTGCCTGCCGGGCGATCAGGTGCTCTACGAGCGACCCGATGCCCTCCACAGACGCCATCGCAGGACTCCCGTCGACGCCATGATCAGCCGGGCCAGCCCTCGGTGAGGCCGCGCCGGCGCTCGGCGTCTCACTCATCGCCGCTGACCGAGCGCCCGTAGGTGACGGAGTCGCGGACGGACGGGGGAGCGGTTTCGCTCAGTTCGTGGTCGGGTCTCCTACCGACCGGCGGCCCGTGACCCTTCGACGGCCAGCTCGCATACCTCGTGGCACTCCTCACCGGGACCCAGCGGTACCTCGGGGCTGATCGTGGTCGGCTGGCTGTCCCGGAGATCCCGCGACGCCATGGGCAGGGTGCCGGGCGTCGTCCTCCTGGGCCGCTGCCGGCTCGCATCGCGTCGTGCCACCGACGATCCAGCGTGCCAGCGAGACGATCTGGACGATGATGCCGATAACCGAGCCGACGATGGCCAGGACGAGCAGGATGCGGGTCAGCAGGGTCCAGTTGATCCAGGAGTCGGCGAAGTCGAAGGGGAAGACCTGCCACATCCGTACCACGGAGGCCAGGCCGATGCTGGTGGTGACCAGATCACCGATGCTCTTGAGCCACGGGGGGTCGGCGGCGACGTAGACGAGGTTGGCCACCATCGAAGCAACCAAAGAGGCGTTGACCAATCCGATCACATGGGTGGTGTCGGCGGTGAGGAACGGCACCGCCTCCCAGCCAGGCCGGGCGTTGACGAGCACGAGCAGCCCCGCGTTGATCACAACGGCCAGGATGTAGCCAACCCGGCGCGCTGCGGCCGACGGGCGGTGGGGAGATGCGGTGACGGTCATGATGGCCTCCCGGGTCTTGAACCCATACCCAACGCTAGGCAGCGCGCACACGCCCGGTCAGAGGCAAAGGTCCGCCGTTCCCGGGGCGAAATCCAGTCGGCCGGGGTCTGGACCAGCAGACCCGCCTGCTCCGCAGGACTTTCGCCTCTGTCCGCGGCTGGTCGGCACGCGTTCGACTTGAACCGTGAAGCAAGTCGTTGGCGGCGCTCGACCGGCATTCCGCGTTGGGCGGCCCGAGACTCGGCTGGTCCGATGGGCCCGGTCGACACTCCGGCCAGTGACCGACCGAGCGAGCGCCGGCGATCTCGCGTTTCTGGCAATGGACTCCGGCCCGGTACCTGCGCAGTTCGCCGCGATTCTGCTGCTTGACGCAGATCCAGGTTTCGACCTGGCGCGGGCCGAGCAGCTGATCGCCGCGCGGGTGCCCGCCATCCCACGGCTGCGTCAGCGACTGGTGAGCCTGCCGGCGGGCTGTGGCCACCCCATCTGGGTCGACGACGGCGACTTCGACATCGGCCGGCACATCCGCCGAGTGCCCTGCCGTGACCCCGGCGACGAGGCGGCGCTCCTCGACACCGCCGTCGACGTGATCATCGAACCGTTGCCGCGTTCGCGACCGCTCTGGTCAGCCGTGTTCATCACCGGCGTTGACGGCGACCGGGTCGCACTGGTGCTCGTGATCCACCATGTCCTGGCCGACGGCATCGGCGGCCTCGCTGTCCTCGCCGGTCTCATCGACCACGCGCCTGGCCCGCCGGTTGTCGGCTTCCCGCGGCACCGCCCGACGTACAGCCGGCTCGCGGCCGACGCACTCCGGGATCGGCTGTGCGCCGTGTCCCGCGCCCGCACTGCCTGGCGCGACCTACGGACGTCCATGGCGGCCGGCGGAGGACTCACGCCCGCCCGCGCCACGCCCTGCTCACTGGTCCAGCGCACCGGACTGCGTCGCCAACTCGCCGTGGTCCGCACGGACCTCGCAGCGTTGCGGGCGGCAGCCCACCGCCACGGCGGCACCGTCAACGACGCCGTGTTGACCGCCGTGGCGGGCGCCCTGCACCGGGTGCTGGCGAGCCGGGGTGAATCCGTCGACGCCATCGCCATCGCCGTCCCGGTCGCGGGACGGCGGTCGACGACTGCCTCGCACCTGGGCAACCAGGTCGCCCCACTCCTCCTCACCGTCCCGGCCACGGGGGATCCGGCGCAACGGCTCCGCCAAGTCGCCGCCGCCGTCCAGGCTGGCAAGGCATCGGCAACCGGCCCGCCCCCCATCGCCGTGCTAGGCCCCGTGTTCCGGGCCGCGGCCGCGCTCGGCGCCTACAACTGGTACATGAACCATCAGCATCGGCTGCACACGCTCGTCAGTCACGTACGCGGCCCCGAACAGCCCGTCACATTCGGCGGCGCCAGGGTCGGCCACGTCATCCCTGTCGCGGTCGCCGAGGCCGGCAACCTCACCATCTCCTTCGAAGTCCTCTCCTACGCGGGCACCCTCACTATCACCGCAGTCGCTGACCCCGAGCACTTCCCGGACCTACCTGCGCTGACCGATGGGCTACAGGCCGAACTCGCGCTGCTCGTCAACATCCGAGCGGGGGGTGGGCCGAAGTCCGCACCGGTATGACGCGACACGTCTCCGGGAGACCGGCGGCCCTGCGAGCGAACACCGCCATGGCCCGCATCTGACCGTCGAGTGCGGTCGTGCCGCGGACGGCCGACCAGTGCCATACTCGCCGGGTGGAGACCGGCTCCGGCAGTGGCGTGACCGTTCTGGGTGAGGACGAGTGCTGGTCCTTGCTGCAGAGGGCGGAGGTCGGTCGGCTGGCGGTCGCCGTCTCCGGGGAGCCCGACATCTTCCCCGTCAACTTCGTGGTCGACGGTCGCAGCCTGGTTTTCCGGACGGCCGAAGGGACGAAGCTGGCTACCCTCAGCGTCTCCGCGCGCGTGGCATTCGAGATCGACGGATACGAGCCCGACGTCGGCCAGGCCTGGAGTGTGGTCGCCAAGGGCAGGGCGGAGCGGCTCGACCACTTTCCCGACATCTACGCGGTCGAGGAGCTTCCGCTCTTTCCGTGGCACCCCGGGTACAAGGGATGGTTCGTCCGCATCCATGGTCTGACATTGACTGGACGCAGGTTCACCGTCGTACGCGGCCAGCGCAAGGACTGACCCGAGTCCCCGCACGCCGCACTGTGCGGACCCGAAGACGGCGGCGCCCGCCCTGGGTTCCCCATGACGACCGTGCTCCAGCGCCCGGACGGACGCTCCGGTGTCCAGCCGGAGGCCGTCCGGCGCGCGCCAGTACCGCGTCATGCCCAACGCGACCAGCGCGAGCATGCCGGGATTCCGTCGGGCGGCGCTCTTCCGCGACCAGGCCCGGCGAACAGATCGGCGTAGAACGCTCTGCCCCGGCCACCCCCTGGTCGAGGTGCCACAGGCACCGCGCCGAGCACTGAAGTCCGTCTTCATCCCGATTCCGAGCGCCCCACCCCGTGACCTGGGAGTCCAGGATGCGCGTCCTGCTGACCGACGCAACTTTCGAGGAATCCGTACCCATGCAGGCCATGCGAGCCAGGAGACTGGACGAGCCAATGAGCTGAGCGGAGGGCCGCTGTGACTGCCGCGATGGATACAGCACCGGAGGCGGCGGCTCGCGCTGTCGGATTGTGGAAGATCTACGGAAGTGGTGAGGCTCAGGTCGTCGCGCTGCGAGACCTGTCCGTCGACATCGCCTCCGGCCAGTTCACCGCGATCATGGGTCCCTCAGGCTCGGGCAAGTCCACCCTGATGCACTGTCTCGCCGGCTTGGACACGGTGAGCCGCGGCGACGTGTGGATCGGACGCACCAAGGTCAACGGACTCTCGGACCGGGGCCTGACCAAACTGCGTCGCGAGAAGATCGGCTTCATCTTCCAGACGTTCAACCTGCTGCCGACGCTCACCGCCGAGGAGAACATCCTGCTCCCGCTGGCGATCGCGGGCCGGAAGCCCGATCCGGCATGGCTGCGGACCGTCGTGCAGGCGGTCGGGCTGGAGCACCGGCTGCGCCACCGCCCGCCGGCGCTCTCCGGTGGAGAACAGCAGCGGGTCTCGTGCGCGCGGGCGATGGTCACCAGACCGGCAGTGATCTTCGCGGACGAACCAACGGGTAACCTGGACTCCCGCGGCACCGCGGATATCCTCGACGCGCTGCGTGACGCGGTCCGCGACCACGGCCACACAATCGTGATGGTGACCCACGAGCCCATCGCTGCCGCCTACGCCGAGCGGGTGCTGTTCCTCACCGACGGCCAGATCGTCGACGAGATGACCGCCCCCACGGCCGAGCGGATCCTGGACAAGCTCAAACACCTCGACACCGGCACCGCCTGACCGGTCACGAACTGCCCACGAACGTCGCCGCGCTGGCCATCTTCGAGAGTGCGCCGATGCTCGACCACACAGAGCAGCACCAGCACGGTTAGACGGCCGACGTCGCCTTTCGGTCGTTCCCAGCGCAGGCCCGACCACAGCATGCCGCGCGCGGGCAGCGCCGCGAGTCCAGCAATGGCTGTTCGCCCCGACCGAAGGTGACCTTCGGCTCTCACCAACCAGCCGCAATCACGTGACGGTGAAGTGGAAGGCAGGTGAGAGCGATGAGATTGACCTGGCGGGACGCTGGGCCAACCTTCCTGGTCGCCGCGGCGGCCACGCTGGAGTTGGTCACCACGGTGCGGCAAGGGCTCATGCCCGCCTACAGCTGTACCGGGCCGCGGACAGGCGGTCGCAGATGGAGCGTCCGGTCCGGTGATGACTGAGCGTGGGTTGACGATGCGCGCAGGCAATCGCCTGGTGAGGCGGCTGTGGCGGCAGCGTGAGGCGGTGTTGTTCACCGCGTCATCTGCGTTGCTGCTGGCCGGCGTTCTCGCGACGGTGTCCGGAGCGGACGGCGTGGCGACCTCGGCGTGGATCGTAGCGACACTGCTTGGACTGGCCTACTCGACGGCTTCGCTGGTCGCCGCGGTCCGGCGGCGCCAGCCGAGCGTTGACGTGATCGCGTGGCTGGCGCTGGCCGGCGCGCTGCTGGTCGGCGAGGTGTTCGCCGGCGCTGTGATCGCGGTCATGCTGGCCAGCGGCGTGTTGTTGGAGGCGCGGGCCGCGGCTCGCGCGCGGCGTGAATTGAGCTTGCTGGTAGCGCGGGCACCGCGGACCGCCCGGCGGCACACGGCCAGCGGTGTGGTGCAGATCCCGGCCGGCGAGGTGGCTCGGGGAGACCGGCTGCTGGTCGGATCCGGCGAGATCGTGCCGGTGGACGGGCGGCTGCTCGGTCCGGCGGTGCTCGACGAGTCGGCGCTGACGGGCGAGCCGCTACCGGTCGAGCGCGGTGCAGGCGAGGACGTGCGTAGCGGCGTGGTCAACGCCGGCCCGCCGCTGGATCTGATCGCCATGTCGCTGGTCGAGGACTCCACGTACGCGGGCGTGGTGCGCCTCGTGGAGCAGGCCCAGGCCGCCACCGCCCCGTTCGTGCGCACCGCAGACCGGGTCGCGGTGGCCTTCGTTCCGCTTACGCTGCTTCTGGCCGGCGCCGCATGGGCGGTCAGCGGCGAGGTCGTGCGCGCGGTGGCCGTGCTGGTGGTTGCCACCCCCTGCCCGCTGCTGCTGGCCGCCCCGATCGCGATCATGTCCGGGCTGTCCCGCGCCGCGCGGGCCGGTGTCGTCATCAAGGGCGGCTCGGCGTTGGAGCGCCTGGCCGCCGGGCAGGTGCTGCTGTTCGACAAGACCGGCACCCTGACCTACGGCCGGCCGGTCCTTGCCGACGTGATCACCGCCGACGGCGGGACGGATCCCGACGAGCTGCTGCGCTTGGCCGCGTCCCTGGACCAGGTCTCGGCCCATGTCCTGGCTGGCGCCATCGTCACCGCCGCGCGGGGGCGTGGCCTGGCGCTGCAGCCGCCCGACCAGGTCTGCGAGGAACACGGCTACGGCGTGGAGGGTGTCGTCGGCGGCAGGCAGGTCAGGCTGGGCAAGGCAGCGTGGATCGTGGCCGGACCCGCACCGTCCTGGGTCCGCCACGCTCGCCGCCGAGCTGCCCTGGACGGCTCACTGACGGTGTTCGCCTCAATCGACGGAGTGCCCGCCGGGGCGTTCCTGCTGGAGGACCCAATACGTCCCGACGCCCCTCGCATGATCAGAGCGTTGCGCACTGCGGGGATCACCCGGGTGGTTCTGGTGACTGGTGACCGCGCTGACATGGCCGAGACCGTGGGACGCATCGTGGCCGTTGACGCCGTGCTTGCCGAGCGCGACCCCGCCGACAAGCTCGCCATCGTCCGGGCCGAGCAGGCCGGCGGACCCACCATCATGGTCGGTGACGGCATCAACGACGCCCCGGCTCTGGCCGCCGCTGGCGTCGGCGTGGCGCTGGCCTCCCGCGGCGCCACCGCCTCCGCAGAGGCTGCCGATGTCGTGCTCACTGTCGATCGCGTCGACGCCCTCGCCGACGCGATCCTCATCGCACGCCGCGCGCGCCGCATCGCATGGCAGGCCGTTGTCGTCGGCATGGGCCTGTCCCTGGCGGCCATGCTGGCCGCCGCGGCGGGCCAGCTACCACCGGCCGCCGGTGCGCTCCTGCAAGAACTCATCGATGTCGCGGCCATCGCGATCGCGCTGCGTGCCGTGCTTCCGGCCCGCATCCACACGGTGGCCATGGCACCCGCTGACGTCCTCACCGCCCAGCGGCTGTACGCCCAACACTGCGCGGTGCGGCCGGTGGTCGAACAGGTGCGAGAGGTCGCTGACGCGCTGGCCACCACCAGCTGCGACCTCGATCCGGTCCGGGCGCTGCTGGACCGGCTGGAGAACCAGCTGTTGCCGCATGAGCGCGCCGAGGAGAACGAACTCCTACCGATCATGGCAAAGGCCTTGGGCGGGTCGGACCCGACCGCCGCGCTCAGCCGTACCCATGCCGAGATCGAGCATCAGATCGGCCGGCTGCGCCGCATCATCGAGGACCTGGACGCCACCGTCGAGCCCGAAGACGTCGTCGAGTTGCGGCGACTGCTCTACGGCCTGTACGCCATCCTGCGACTGCACAACGCCCAGGAAGAAGAAGGCGCTTTCAGCCTCGTACCCGAGAAGGCGGGCACTTCCGGCCCGCCCGGTCGGGCTGTTGTTCTCTGACTTCGCTACGCCGGCTTCGCGCACGGTAGGACAATGAACGGTACGACAAGGGCCGCGACGGCAGCGGTTCAAACCGCAGCTGCGCTCCGGGCCATCGGCCGTGCACGCGGTGCGCGGGGTCAACCTTGATGTCGGATTCGGCGAGTTCCTGGTTGTGCTCGGGCCGCAGACGTGGCAAGCGTCCCCACGTCGTGGACTCCACGACTCCGACCGCGTAAGTCCCACGCATGACCGTACGCGGATCGAGTCGCCGGTCCTCGCCCTGGAAGCGAACCACTATGTCGTCAAGGAACTGCTCGCCAGCAAGGAATGAACCAGCGGGAGGACCGACGATGGCCGAGGTGAGGCTTGAACATCTGACAAAGACGTTCCCGGCGGGATAGTCGCGGTGGACGACTTCAGCTTGACCGTCGCCGACGGCGAGTTCCTGGTACTCGTCGGACCATCGGGCTGCGGCAAGTCGACCGTGTTGCGCATGGTCGCAGGGCTGGAGGACGTCACGACCGGAGACGTCTACATCGACGGCGACGTGGTCAACGAACGGGCGCCCAAGGAACGCGATATCGCCATGGTGTTCCAGAACTACGCGCTGTACCCGCATATGACCGTCAGGGACAACCTGGCGTTCAGCCTGAAGCTGCGCAAGATCCCCAAGGATGACGCCCGCCGGCAGGTCGACGAGACCGCACACCTGCTCGGCCTGTATGAGCTGCTCGATCGCAAACCGGCGGCGCTGTCCGGCGGGCAACGTCAGCGGGTGGCGATGGGCCGCGCGATGGTACCCCAACCGCAGGTATTCCTGATGGACGAGCCGCTGTCCAACCTGGACGCCAAGCTCCGGGTATCCATGCGCGGCGAGCTGACCCGGCTGCACCAGCGCTACCGAATCACGAGTCGATACGTCACGCATGACCAGGTCGAGGCGATGACCCTCGGCGACCGGAGCGCGGTCCTGGACAATGGACGGCTGCAACAGATCGGTACGCCCGAAGAGCTGTACTTTGCGCCGGCTAACCCCTTCGTCGCCGGGTTCATCGGCTCGCCGAGCATGAACTTCGCCACCGTGCTACGCCCCGGTGATCCGCCCACCCTCGAATTGGCCGGACACGTCTGGCCATTGGCCGGCGCGGGGGACCGGTGGCCGGCGCTGCCACACTGCGCGTGACGCCAGTCAGCGTCGAGTCGCTGGGTGACGAGAAGCACCTGCTGTTGCCGCCGCCTGACCGGCGGGCAACCGGCAGCGCCGATCTGCTGGCCACCGACGAGGCCTCAGCGGCGGGATTGTGGACTGCCAAGGCGGGTCCGCATGCCGAGTTGGTGATCGGGCGTGAGGTGAGCCTTACGGTCGATCTGACGGCAGCGTATTTCTTCGACGTCGATACCGGAGCCGCGATTTCGGCATCACCGCGCACGGCAGCCAACCTGGCGACGGCGGCCCTGCGATCCGTGCCGGAGGCCCCGCTCGGTAGTCGATGAGCTGGACGCCGCCAAGATGGGGGCCGGCCAGGCGCAGGTCGGTGATTCGCCTTTGCCGTCCTCACTGGGGGAGTGAACCAGGCTGGGGCCGGCGACGCCCCGCTACCCGCCGACGTTGTCCCCGGCGCTGCTCGGCCCGTGGTGGTGAGTTTCCCGGACCTGCGGGCGCAGGAACTGTAACGCCTTGGGCCGCATAGTCAACGCGCTGATCACCTACGAACCGGGCGCGCCTCCACCCCGGGTATACAGCACTGATTGTGGGGACGTTCGGCCCTTGTGCCTGGCAGTGGGCAGCAAGACGGTGAAGTCGTGCCAATGAGTGCTCCCCGCTCGACTGGTGGGGCCGCTCCAGGCGGGAGTGGCGTCACCCTTGAGCAGTGGGCGTCGACGCGCCGGCCGTACCTGGACACGCTCAAGGTGATCATGATCGCGGCGATCATCGCGATTCACGGCGTCCTCAGCTACGTGGGCTCCGACCAGTACTGGTCGTACGCCGACGTGCAGGAGGTCACGCTGTCGCCGGTGACGGAGGCTGCCCTGTTCTTACTGGTCATCCCGTTCGCCCTTTTCATGATCGCGCTGTTGTTCCTAGTGGCCGGTCTGCTGACCGAGCCGTCGCTGGAGCGCAAGGGACCAGGGCGCTTCGCCCAGGACCGGTTACTGCGTCTCGGTGTGCCGTTCCTCGTGTTCACGCTGCTGCTGTGGCCGCTCCTCTTGTATGCGCTCTACCACCCGCTCGGCGCGGCACCCGGCTCCTACTGGGCCGAGTTCCTTGGCGAGGAAGACAACCTTGACACTGGTCCACTGTGGTTCGTCGGCGTGCTTCTGATCTTCTCGCTCGCATACGCGGCTCTGGTCCGCGTGCGGCAACACCCCGCACGGCGCATTGTCGGCGAGCTGGCTATGCGGCACCTGTTGCTGCTCACCGCCTTGGTGGCCACTACGAGTTTCCTGGTCCGGCTGGTGTTCCCGTTCGGCAGCGAGAGCTTTGCGGACCTGAATCTGTGGGAGTGGCCCGCGTGCCTGACGCTGTTCGCGCTGGGCATCGCGGCCTCCCGGCGAGGCTGGCTTACCGCCGTTCCCGATCAGCTCCGCACGCGATGCCGCACGGCCACGCTGGTCGCCGTCGGCGCCATGGCCGCCTTGTTGGTCGTCACGGGTTTCCTGGACGTCTTCGACGATCTGCTGGGGGGCTGGAACTGGTGGGCTCTGGCCTTCGCCGCAGTCGAGAGCACGCTCAACGTTTTCGGATCGGTGTGGCTGCTGGCGCTCGCCCAGCGTCGTCTCAACCGGCAGGTCCGATGGATCCCGGTGCTCAGCCGCAGCGCGTACGGCGCGTTCATGGTGCAAGGCCCGGTCCTGATCGCGCTCGCCGTCGCGGCGCGGCCGGTGCCGCTGCCCGCCGAGGTCAAGGCACTCATCGTGGCAGCTGGCGGCATCGCTGGCTCGTTCGCGCTCGCCTGGCTCCTTATCAGCCGCGTACCAGGCGTGGCGCGCATCCTCTAACTGCCAGGCAGACGGCCGCCATGACAAACCGGCCGACTCTCTACCTCGACTTTCGCATTCAGTTGGAACGCATGTGCGAGCGTAGGCCGAGCAACTCGAGCTTGGCGGTAGTGACCAGTTCCATCCGGCGCCCCCTACTCGGGGCGTGGTCATACGTAGGAGAGACGCCCGACCAGCGGCATAGCGCGTCTCCGGAACCGGCTGACGTGCTAGGAGCCGGGGCTAACCGGTCTTTCCAGAGGCGGCCACTTGCGTTCGTGCACGGGCCGCTCGTTCGACGTTTCGCTTGAGTACGGCCAACATTCGTGCCTGCATGATCCAGACAACCGGGGGATAGAGCCAGTAGTCGAGGAAACGTCCAAGCCATCGAGGGCGGAAGGCTTGATAACCGCCGATAACGAGACGTGTGCGCCCGCCAGGCAACTCATCCAACAGGAAACCCCATAGTCCTTCGGTGTAGGCCGATGGCCGTGGCTGCTTCGGATCAAGGCTGCGGCCTCGCAGATCGCTCAACCCACGAAGTCCCAGGAATCGATTCGGTTCAAGCGCTGCAACCTCCCAAGCGTCCACGGGGCCGTGGCGGCGTGTCCAGTACTTCACGTAGTCGCCGAGGGTGATGTCCTGCCACTCGGGGTGGACTCTTTGGGCACTTGGGCGACCGGCGTTGTCCAGGTGGTCCCAGGAGTACCACCCCCCACGATCCCCGCCCAGTTGTACGAGCCACGGCCAGACCTGATCTGGCGGAGCGTCGATCGTGACGGCCATCGTCGCGCCCCTATCACCGTCGGGAACCAGGTCGGCACCGGGGTACGGCCCAGTGACTTCCTCATCGGTCGCGCCCCAGCGCATGAGCCGAGGGCGTACCCAGGCTCCGTAGACGACAGCTGCCGTCGCGGCGACACCGACAATCTTGCCTCCGAGTGTCATACGACAAGCCTCCGAGGGTCCGCACTGCATTGCAAGGGGGCAACGTTCAGGGTCGGTAGGCGCCCGGCGCCGGACAACCCGTGCGAGGTGGGACTCTCCGTAGAGGCGCTGACCGGTGCCCGAGCACCCGATCAGCCGGCTGTCCACTCGGGCTTCTGGGGGGACCGGCCACACGAACCAACGCCCCGCATCCGGTGCAGCGCGCAACGCCCGCTTCTCGGCACGACGGGTGCGCCCAGTCGTTGCCAAGACAGCCCGTCGCGCTCGATCAGCGGCTAGATGAGCGGTGCGAAACGCTCGTATCTGTGGCGTCCTCAGTCAGCCGTTCCCCTCAGATGCGTGTTGAAGAACGCGGTGATGCGGCGTCGGGCATCTCGGGTGGCCTCCTCGTCGTGCTTCGTGCCGGAGACGCGAGCCAGGAACCGCAGCAAGAGGGTGGCATCCGCAGGGTCATGGTCGTTCATGAAACCGTGACCGACCCCCGGATAGATCTTCACGTCGTGCGGTACTTCCAACTCGGTGAGCAGCCGGCCGAGTCGCTGCCCGGCACGTCGCCCAAGAGGTGACCCGTCGGCACCGCCGAAGCTCCCGACGATGGGGCAAGCTCCGGGCAGCCATTCCTGGGCGTCAGAGGGACATCCGCCGTAGTTGACACTCGACGCCGAGAAGCCTCGGCCCGGCGCCAGAGCCAACGCGTAGCCACCACCCATGCAGAACCCGATCACTCCGATGCTTCCCGTGCAACCGTCGTGCTCGCTGAGCCAGCGTCGTGCACCCTCGATGTCGTCGAACGTCCTTCCCCTACGTGCGCCGATGTCACGCATTATCGTGCGCAGACAACTCAACCGGCTCCCCCAGTGGTATAGGTCCGGGGCCACGGCGAGAAAGCCCTCGTCTGCCAGCCAGTCAGCGCCCGAAGGTCGTGGCTCATGCCGGTGAAGTCATGGATCACCACGACACCGGGCCACGGCGGCGGTGTCGTCGGTACCGCGCAGTACGCCGGCATGATTCCCTGCTCGCTCTGAATGCGCACTTCCGACGTCCTCTCCATACGTCGCATTCTGCGCCTCTGACCTCGACGTGTGGAACGCACGCACATCGGTTGAGGATGATTCGACAAGTTGCGCGGTGCATTCGATCAATATTCCGTACGGTCGGCGTGTCGAGGTGATCTCGCCGGCGAGACGAAGGAGCATCGGCGGTTGCCTATCAACTCCTGAAGAGAGTCGCCGCCGATCTGCATCCGAGCCGCGCGTCGAGGCCACCGTGCCGCCCGGTCTCCGGCCACTACGCGTTGTCGGGGCGGTCGCGAGCGTCGTTCCTCGGCGGGCGCTCCCTTGCCCACCGTTCGTATGCGGCTACTGCGGTGGGCAGCGTCGGGAAGAGCCGATCAGGCCCGATCTTCTCCACAAGCCCGAATGCCTGGAGATATTCGAGAAGATCCTGTTTCACCCTGGCGAGAGCGAACACGATGCCGCGGCGGTTGAGTTCCGCCCGCAACTCCTCGACCGCGTCCAGGGCGGTGATGTCGACCTCGACATTTGCCTCCATGTTGAGGACGAACCAGTCGACGCGTTCGGTTTGAGCATCGACGGCGGACAGCGCCCGGCGCTTGAAGTCCTGCGCATTGGCGAAGAACAGCGGCGAGTCGTAGCGGTAGATGACGAGGCCAGGGATCGTTTTCGCTTCCGGGTAGTCGTCGACGTCATGCATACCGGCAAGACCGGGCACCGCTCCCAGGACAGCGTCGTGCGGGCGCGCCACCCTGGTCAGGAGCTCCGCCACGGAGAGGCCAACCGCCACGAGGATGCCGTACAGGATGTCGAACACGAGCACCCCGGCCAACGCCGCCAACGCAAGCATCAGCTCACTCCGCCGGAATGAAGCGAGCCGCCGGAACCCGGCCACATCGATCAGGAGGACGGCGGCGTACATGACGATGGCGCCGAGTGCAGCCGAGGGGAAGTGGGCCAGCAGCGGCCGAAGGAAGAGCAGGACGCAGACGACCGAGGCCAGCGCGACCAGCGAGTGGAGCTGCGTACGGCTGCCGGACGCGGCGCCGATCGCGGTGCGGCTGCCACTACTGCTCACCGGGAAACCCTGGAATAGCCCGGCCCCGACATTGGCGGCGCCGAGCGCCAGCAGTTCCTGATTGGCGTCCACCTCGTCGCCTGCTCGGGCTGCGAAGGCGCGCCCGGTCAGCACATTGTCGGTGTAGCCGACCAACAGCACGCCCATCGCCGGCACCAACAGCTGACCCAAGTCGTCGAGCGGGGGCAGACTCGGCCGTGGAAAGGCCGACGGCACCGCGCCGACAACGGCGAGGCCACGCGCCTGCAGGTCGAACACGACCACCGCCGCGGTCGCCAGAAGTACGACGATCAGCGGCCCCGGCAACTGGGGGAACCGCCAGCGGAGAGCGAACAGGAGCAGCAGGGACGCCATGGCGAGGATGAACGTCCCGACATGGATCTCGTCAAGGTTGCGGGCGAAGGAGACGACCTCCGCGGGGAGGGAGGCTCCTTCGACCGGCACACCGGTGACCTTCTCCAGTTGACCGATGATCATGATGACGGCGACACCCGCCATGTAGCCGACGAGGATCGGTTGGGACAACAGGTCGGCGACGAACCCCAGCCGTAGAACCCACGCCAGCACCGACAGCGCCCCGACCGCCACCGCGAGGAGGGCCGCCAGTGCCGCGTAGCGCCCGGGGTCGCCTGCGGCGAGCGGCGCCACGACGGTCGCTGTCATGAGCGCAGTGGTCGACTCCGGACCCACCGAGAGTTGACGGGACGAGCCGAGGACCGCGTAGATGGCCAGCGTGGGCAGGATCGCCCACAGGCCGGCGACCGGCTGTAGCCCCGCAAGCCCCGCGTAGGCCATCACCTGCGGAATCAGGTACGCGGCCACAGTGATGCCGGCGAGCACATCACCCCGCAACCAGGTGCGCCGGTACGCGCGAAGCTGGCGTAGGCCCTGCAGTGGCGCGGCGACTCGCATGGTCTCCTCGGTCCGCTTCGGGGGTCCGCCAATTCTCCCCGTATTCATGGCTCCTCGGTCCCGCCCATTGGTGGACTTCGGCGAGCGGGCACCCACCCCGGATGCGCGCCATGGGCGCAACGCGTGCAGGCCGCGCAGGGCAGCACCACGGATCCGAACGTACTGTGGTGGTCGCTGGCGCTGGGCCGCAACCCGACCGCGGTCGAAGCGTCGGGCGCCCTCGGCATCGCCGAGAGCAAACCGGCAAGGCCCGCATCTACACCGAGCTAGGACTGCGGCTGACCTACCAGCCGGGCCGGAAAACAGTGATCGCCGAGGCAACTGCCCCGGCGATCATGTACAAACTGAGTGTCCGAGGGGCGAGTCGAACCACAACCCCACCGCCGTTCGTTCTGGTCGGTGATCTACGGCTGTGCTGAGGCTGCCGGAAAGGCTACGACCGCCGCCCCGGAAGGACCCTGAATACCACTCCCGGGGAGGTATCACCTCGATCATTCACGCTGCGCGGCAGCTTTCGTGGCGTCTATCGCAGATCGGTGACGCCTTCGTAGTCGCCGGTGCGGGCGGGGCCTGTGATCTGGTATTCGAGTAGCAGCAGGCCCGGGGGCGTCGCCTCGTGCCGGACGAGCCGTAGGCCGGTCGCTGAAGCCGGGTGCGTGAGCAGGCGCCGCCCCGACCCGATCACGACGGGTGCCACTACGACGCGCAGGGTGTCGATGAGGCCCGCGGAGAGCAGTGCGTTGCCGAGCCGGGCACTGCCGTGGATCTGGAGCTCACGTCCCTGATGCCCCTTGAGCTCGCCGACGGTCTGCGCGGGATCGCCGCGAAGTACGGTGGTCGGCCGCCAGCTTCCTGTCGTGAGCGTGTTCGACACGACGTACTTCGGCAGGGAGTTCATCCGTTCGGTGTACGGATCGTCGGGGTCGGTGATCTGTGGCCAGTCGCGTGCGAATGCCTCGTACGTTCGGCGCCCGAGCAGCAGCCCGTCGGCGAAGTCGAGCCACTCGGACGTGCGCTGGACGAACACCTCGTCGAGGAACGGGACGAGCCAACCGCCGCCGCTGAAACCGTCGCTCGTGTCCTCGGTGCGAGAGCCGGGACCCTGGCTCACTCCGTCGAGGGTGACGAACTGCGTCATGGTGATCTTCATCGCGCGCTCTCCACGAATCGGGTTAGCTGGTCAGCGACCGTGCCCCAGCCATCAGCGAAGCCCAGCTCAGCGTGGCGGTCCCTAGCAGCCGGATCACCGTGGCGCACGACGATCCGGTAATCAGTGCCGTCCGCGTGGTCGTGCAGCGCGACCTCAGCGGTCATCGCGACCGGGTCGGGGCTGGCCGGCCGCCACCCGCTGTCCACGGCATTGGTGAACACGATGCGCTCGAATTCGTCCACCAGAAGGAAGCAGGCATCGACGTGCGGGGCGAACGTGACGCCGTCGTCGCTCATCCGTGTGACGAACGCACCACCGGCACGGACCTCCAAACGGTCGACGCGGCACACGGCCGGGGAGGGGATCCACCACTGAGCCAGGTTGGCCGGATCGGTCCACGCGCCCCATACGACCTTGCGCGGCGCGCGAATGACCCGTTCGATACTGAGGTCGAGATCGGGGTTCATGTCGTGTCCTTCTCCTTGGAGTTGGTGACGAACCGCTCGAGCCGATCGGTGCGCCCTTCCCAGAGGCGCCGCTGCTGCGCCAGCCAGTCCTCGACGACCGCGAACCGTTCCCGGTTGAGCTCGCAGGTGCGCACACGGCCGGATTTCGCAGTGCGGATCAGACCGTTCGACTCAAGCATCTTCACGTGTTTCATGAACGAGGGAAGTGTCATCGTGGCTGCACCGGCCAGTTCGCCGACGCTCGCCGGCCCGCGCCCGAGCCGGTGGATCACGGCCCGTCTGGTCGGGTCCGCAAGCGCAAGCAAAACCCCGTCGAGTTCCGCCGGATACTGTGCCACGAGGCTAAGTGTCCAATCTCTCGATACTTAGCGCAAGGGCAAAGTGTTGTCGGAGTCGCCAGGTCCGCGAGGTCTGTGAAAACACTGAAACTTCGACAAGGTCTGGCCGGAGTACTCGCCGTGGCGCTTGGCCGACAGCTGAGGCTGCTCGTGGTGACGAGAGGGTGATCACGCTGCAAGCACGCTGGATGTCGCTCGTGGCCGTCGCCACGCTGACCCTGCTGCTGCCCGCGTCAGCGCCGGTAGACAGGGCGTCCCGTGCGACCGACGGCGCGGTGGTGCCGGCGTCGTCACCCTCGCCGGACACCGCCCCGCCCGTGGCTGCGCTGCCGGCAAGCGCGGTGCTCGTCGGCGCCGGTGACATCGCCACGTGCACATCCTCGGGTGACTCGGCCACCGCCAGGCTGCTGGACAGTATCGGCGGGACTGTCTACACACTCGGCGACAACGCCTACCCGGACGGCACCCCGGAGAACTTCGCCCGCTGCTACGACCCCACCTGGGGCCGGCACAAGGCGAGGACCCGACCGGCGACCGGTAACCATGACTACCACTCCGCTGGTGGCCGCGCGTACTTCCGCTACTTCGGCCCGGCAGCCGGCGATCCGGCGAAGGGCTACTACTCCTACGACATCGGCGCGTGGCACGTCGTCGTGGTGAACTCGAACTGTGGCGAGGTCGGTGGCTGCCGGGCCGGCTCTGCCCAGGAGCGGTGGATACGCCGTGACCTCGCGGTGAGCACGCAGGCCTGCACGCTGGCGTACTGGCACCACCCGCGGTTTACCTCCGGCCGGGAACACGACGACGCGACCGAGATGCGACCGATCTGGCAGGCCCTCTACGACCACGGCGCCGAGATCGTGCTCTCCGGCCACAACCACCAGTACGAGCGGTTCGCACCGCAGACGCCGACCGGCATCGCGGACACCGCCAGGGGCATACGCCAGTTCGTGGTCGGCACCGGCGGCGCGAGCCATTACGGTTTCGCCGAGGCCAAGGCGAACAGCGAAGTGCGCAACGCCACTGCGTTCGGCGTACTCAAACTCACGCTGAACCGGAACAGCTACGCCTGGCGGTTCGTGCCGGTGCCCGGCCAGACGTTCACCGACGCGGGCACGGGTACCTGTCACTGAGCCCGTGGGCGCAGCATCACTCCGACGACGACAAGCAGCGCGCCGAGGCGAGGAACGCGAGGTCGTAGGCGAGCTGGTACGCCCCGGGCCAACAAGCGGCCCGCTACTGCGGCTGACCGGGCCGGAAACAGCGATCGCCGAGGCAACTGCCCCGGCGATCATGTACAAGACGGAGTGTCCGAGGCGGTACATGGACGCTTCACCCGCCAACCGTCGGAACAACACTGACCTACTCGTGGGACACCGCGCCAACGCAGTCGTTGATCGTCAACCCCAGCAGACCCGCCGAAGGTTGCGGGCCCCGAGCGGCGGTCACGGTGTTGCCAGCCGCTCTCCGCCGCCCCAGGCCGTGTCGCGATCGAGCCAGGCGTTCGTTGTGGTGCCGGACCCGGGCCGGACCGGCACGTTGGATGAGTCGACCGAAGGGCGCCGCGGCCAGGTGGTCGCGTCCGTTCCCTTCCCGGGATTGGGGACGGTCGAGGTTCCCGGGTCACCCTGCTGACGTCGGCTGGCGGCCCGGCGCGCGCAGGCTGCGCGGGGCCGGCACGACGGCCGAGACCCGGCTCGCGTACTCCGCATACTCGGCGCCGAGCTGGGCCCGCAGGTCACGTTCCTCGAACCGGATGCCGACCGCGATGTACGCCGTCGCAGCCGCGGCGAAGAACAGGTGCCCGATTGTCATGTGCGGGGTGACCCAGAATGTGATCACGAGGCCGAGCATCATCGGATGGCGGCTCCAGGCGTACAGCCAGCGCTGGGTGAACTCCGGAGGGCGGTAACCCAGCCGGCGTAGGTGCAGGTACGCCTGCTTGAGGCCCAGGAAGTCGAGGTGATCGACCATGAACGTGGACCAGACGACGATGACCCAGCCGATCGCGTAGACCACCCAGATCGCCGCCGACCATGGCGGGTCCAGGTGCCAGATCACTGCTGGCACCGGCTGCCACCACCCGAACAGGGCGAACAACAGCAGGCTCGAGGCCAACACGAAGGTGGCGCGTTCGGCCGGCGCCGGAATCAGCCGGAGCAGGCGCCGCTTGAACCCGGCGCGGGCCATGACCGAATGCTGCACGGCGAAGGCCAGCAGCAGCGCCGCGTCGATCACGAGTGCCAGCCAGGCCGGGCTCGTGGCGGCGCCGTCGATGGAGCTCGGCACTCCCCGGCCGGCCAGGAACCCGATCGCCCAGCCCGCGCTGAGCAGGAAGCCCCCGTACGCGATCACTGCGTATCCGAGGACAACCAGGCGTGAAGTGGTGCTCGGTGTGAAGTCCATCTGCCCATCGTCGCCGCGCCGCACCCCCCGGGCAGGCCGGGAAATACCTCAGTTCGGACCGCCCGTCGCCACGTACCAGGCGGCGATCTGCGCCCGCGACCGGAAGTCCATTCGGTACCGGATCCGCTCCACGTGGGCTTCGGCGGATCGTTCGGCAATGCCGAGGCGCTCGCCGATCTGCCGGTTCGTGCACCCCTCGGCGATCAGAGCGGCCACCTCGCGCTGCCGGGCCGTCAGTGTCGGCGCGGCACGCCGGGAGCGTGCGGGCAGGCCTAGGAATCGGCGGATCGCGCGGGTCAGCGGCTGGGCGTCACCGATGTAGGGCAGGTGCGACCTGCCCGGGACCACCTCGAACCGCGCCTGCGGGATACCGTCGGCCAGCCGCCGGCCCTCACCGATAGGGGCGGCTCGGTCCCGGTCCCGGTGTACCACCAGCGTCGGCGCGCTGATCTGCGGGAGGAGGTCGCGGACGTCCACCCGGTACGCCAGCTCCAGCATCGCGCAGGCCGTCTCCGCGCTGGCCGCGTCCTGCTGGTACCGGGAGAAAGCCGCCCGGGTCGCGGTGTCGGCGTCCGGCGCGAAGACGTCGGTGAGCAGGCCGGTGGCGAGCCCCCAGTGCTGTTCCACCAAGCCCAGCACATGCCGCTGGATCTCCGCCGGGCCGAGGTCCGGGCCGTAGGCCCAGCCGCCGTAGAGCACCAGGCGGGACACCGTCGCCGGCTGCCGCGCGGCCCAGGTCACTGCGACCGCGGCACCGAGCGAAGCGCCCATCAGGTCGAAATGTGTCACCCCTGTCGCGGTGATCACCGCCTGCAGCGCGTCGAGTTCCTGATCCATCGAGTACTGCCGGGGCGCCTCGGGCGAGGTCCGCTCGGACAGACCGCAGCCCGGCTTGTCGTACCGGATCAGCGTGCGACCGTCGGCAAGCGCTTCGTAGTAGGCCCGTTCGGCCGGTAACGCCCAGCTGAGTTCGAGGTGGCCGAGCCAGCCGGACACGTATACAAGCGGCGGCCCTGATCCGGTCACCGCGTAACCGATCCGCGTTCCGGCGGGCGAGATCGTCATCGCGATGCGCTGCCCCACCGCGCCATTCTAATTGGGTATCCGACAGCCACGTCTGGCAGCGGCCACGACCTACTGGCTCTGGCGCGAATTTGGTGATCGTCATTGATTGATGTCAGTTACTGAGACGATTCGTCGGCGGAGCAGGTCGGGGTTGGCGCGGCCGTGCATCTCTCTTTGATCATTTGATGCGGTTCACGGCGTACCCTGCTCCGCCTGTTCGACCCATGCGCTCAGGCGGTCGCCGCCCATGGGCACGCACAAGCCGGTGAACCTGCGGCCAGGTCCCGCACCGAGACAGGCGCGAAGCGCCTAGCCGCCGACCCGGTGAACTGCCACGGACACGGCACCCATGTCGCCGCAGTTGTAGTGATCAACCTGGACCGTTGTTGGTTCGAGCGCGGCTCTTCGCTCCGGACGCCGGGTACAGCTGACGCGTCGGGATGACGCGCTGGCTGAGGTTCGGGCTCCTCCACTGCAGCTTCAGGAACGACTCATTTGCGCGCTCGCTGTGGTCGACGCGGATCGCGTACTTCTTCCCCGCCTCAAGGCTGATCACGCCTTGGTCGACCTTGTAGCCGTGGGGTTTGCTGTTGTCGATGACCACCTTGCCGTCAACCCAGACCTTGACGGTCTCGTCGGATACGGTCTGGAAGGTATAGGCGCCGGTGTACTCCGGCTGGACGAACCCTGTCCAGCGGGACGAGAAGTTATCCGCCGGGATGCTCGCGGCGGGTGATCCCCGGTGCCGCCAGGAATAGTTCACCGTCCGGTCGATGCGGGTCACGGCCGGCGGCCCGGTGAACGTGGGGTTGTCCCAGAACTCCGCGGTCAGCCCCGTGCCGGTGCCCCGCGCCGGCCTGGCGGTCTTGATCGTCAGCTCGATCACCGTTGCCACCTGGTTCGTGGGCTCGCCTGGGACGGTGATGGCGAGCTGGTTCCCCGTCGTCTTCCAGGTGGGCTTCTGGCTGCTACCGAGCACCCGCGCGGCGGCCACCGTGAAGGGCTCGTTCGTCGTCAGGGCGAGTTCCTTGCCGGCGCCCGGCCAGTTGTAGACGGACAGGTAGAGCTTGTTGTCGCGCGATCGGCTGACGGCGCCCCAGGCGGGTGTCGCGACGAGGCCCGTGTGGTCGGCTCCGTACACCGCCTGGCCGTGTGCGCCGAGCCAGGCACCCATCTCGCGCAGTCCTGCGATCGCCTGGCTCTGCACTTCCCCCGTGTCCGTGGGCCCGATGTTGAGCAGGTAGTCACCGCCCCGGCTGACGATGTCGATCAGGTTGCGGGTGAGCGTGACGGGTGGCTTCCACGACGTGTCGCGGCGAACCCAGCCCCAGGACTTGTTCATCGTCATGCAGGTCTCCCACGGCAGCCCGGCGATGGGGGCGGCGGGGATCGTCTGCTCCGGGGTGTGGTAGTCGCCGTCGACTATCCGCTTCTTGCCGACCCGGTCGTTGATCAGCAGGGTCCGGTCGAGCGTGTGCAGGTAGTTGGCGAGGTCCTCGCCGTCCTGCGTGGTGTAGGGGCTGCCCGGCTTGTCGGGCGTGCCGAGCCCCTGCCCGTCGAACCACAGCAGCGCAGGGTGGTAGTTGGTCACCAGCTCCTTGAGCTGTGCGTTCATGTCCTTCTTGTACTGCGGGAAGTCGTCCGTGAAGTTCTTGTTGTGCCAGTCCACGATGGAGTAGTAGAAGCCGAGCTTGATGCCCTCCTTGTCGGCCTCGGCCTTGAGTTCGGCCAGGATGTCGCGCTGCTTGTCGAACGACGAGTGGTCGCGCAGGTTCCACGTGTTCACCTTGGTGGGCCACATCGCGTACCCGTCGTGGTGCTTCGACGTGATCACGATGTACTTCTGGCCTCCCGCCTTGGCCGCACCGACGATCTCGGCGGCGCTGAACTTCGCCGGGTTGAACTTCCTGGCACCGGCTTCGTACTCAGCCATCGGGATGCGGCACTGGCTGTAGATCCACTCGGTGCCCTTGCATATCGTGCCGTCGGCACGCTGGTAGTCGCCGCCCCAGTACGAGTAGTCCCCGAAGTGGATGAACATGCCGAACCGGGCCTGGCGCCACCAGTCGGTGCGCCGGGCGGTGAAGGGATCGTCATGGGCGTAGTTGGTGCCGGGGCCAGCGGCCGCCTTGGCTGCCGGGGCTGCCGCCTGGGGCGCCGGCGGGGCGACGCCGATGTGTGTCACCGCGGCCGATGCGGGGCCGGCACTGGCAGCCAGCAGTGCTATCGCGAGGGTGGTGGCGATCACGTGACGCCGGTGGCGACGACGCGCAGGTAAAGGATGCATAGCGGTCCTCAGGGCGAGTGGCGAGTCGGGCGTTCCGGGCGGGCGACCTCACGGCAAAATGCCAGGCAGACATCGGATGGAATTGATCCTTGCAAGCTGGCGCGATGGCGAAATGTCGACCGGCGAGCGGGCAGACAAAACTATACATCCGATCTATACCGGATGGCGGGCGATCGCGACAGGCTGTCCACGAAACATATCGACAGGTACGGCACCCGTATGCGTTGCGCGGCATGCTGTGGTGTGGCTTACGCCAGCGGAAGATGCAGTCGCAGCGCACCAACAATCAGCCGTATCACCGCTGCCGGTATGCATGCGAGTACGCACTTGCCGCGCACGTCGAGCACCGTTCAACGTCTACCTCCGGGAACGCGAAGTCCTCCCGGCTGTCGACTCGTGGCTGGTCCAGGCGTTTGCTCCTGGCCGGATCGAGGAGACCATCGACGCGATAGTCACTGCGGCCGTGAAGGCCTAGCCTGCCCGCCCCGAGGCAGGCACGGGCCTGGCCGCGAGCATCACGGACTGCGACCGACACCTCGCGGGATACCAGGCTGCCCTTGGATGCGGGCGGCGACCCGGTGGCCATCGCGGGCTGGCTGACCGCGGCGGCCGCTGTTGCTCCGCGCGGAAGGTGATGACAGTCGAAGATGTGCGACGCCTGATCGCCGAGCTGCCCGACATCCCGACCGCGATCCGCAACGCGGACCCCGCAGAGAAGGCCATCGTCTACAGCCGGATCAACCTGCGACTTGCTTATCACCCCGGAAACACATCGTGCGAGCCGAGGCGCACCTCGACTCGCACGACCGTTAGGGATACAGGCTGTGTCCAAGGAGCGACTCTTGCCCGATGCCTACGCGATACTGCTCGCAGGCGAGGTTGGTCTGGATTCGAGGTAAGGGCCGATGTATGTCGCAGTACGCCGTCGGGTGCTGGGGGAGTAGCCAGCCGACGGACACCGGCGGATCGTGTCCGCCAGGACCTCAGCTGTGTCTCTGCCCAACCCGCTGATCAAGAGTGCCGTTTCCGCACGTCAGGTCTGTGGCAGCTAGGACCTCGATGTCGTGTCGTGCCGCTTGCTGTCGCGTGACGTCAGAGCTCTCGGGCTCCCCTCTGGCTCACAGTCCAATGTGGCCGGCCTTACCCGAGGGTGAGGAGCACGGTGACCTTTGGCTGATCCCGGTCGGGTGAGAGGTGTACGCGGTAGCGTTCGCCGTTGTCGGCGTTCCTGACCACGCCGTGCCACGGTGGTGTGTCGGGTATCGCTGCCGGACGGTCGCCAACATGCACCATTCGCACAGCATCGCGGGGCCGCCGTGTAGACCGGCAATCCTCTCCACATCGATGTGACGGGTCTGAGCTGGTCGCCTTACCGGCCATAGCAGATGGCCCAACACCCCCTAGCTACCCGCGCCGTGCGCAGGCGGGTCGTCGCCGGGGCCCGTGAACGTCCGGCTGCGTTCCTGGCCGTCCGCACTGCCGCCGACGGCCCAGGTGCACCGGAGGTTATGGCAAACGAACACCGTGACCGGGCTGGCGAGCGGGTTTAGCGATGCTCTTGCCTGGCTGCGGCAGCGGCGTCGAGGAAGTTGTCGTTTCCAGCGGCTGAACAGGACTTTCAACCCACCGGTTGACACATCTGGGAGCGGCGACCTAATCTAGTTTCAACCAATGAGTTGAAAGACTAATCGAATGAGGTGTCGATGGCGGTGGACGAGCTGTCCCGGATCTTCGCGGCACTCGCGGATCCGACCAGGCGCGACATGGTGACCCGGCTGGCGGCCGGCGACGCGACTGTGAACCAGCTCGCCGAGCCGTACCAGATTTCGCTCCAGGCGGTCTACAAGCACCTGAAGGTGCTCGAGGACGCCCGGGTGGTGAGCCGGCCGCCGGGGCCCCAGCCTCGGCCGGTGCGGCTGGAAGCGGAGGTCTTCGACCTGATGGACAAGTGGATCGAGCGGTACCGGCGCCAGGCGGAGGAGCGTTACCGCCGCTTGGACGCGGTCCTCGCGCAACTGAACGAAACCGAGACCGGCAACGACGAGCAGAAGGGAAGCCCGGCATGAGCGCCATCGCCGAAACCAAGATCGAGGCCGACCCGAACGTGCCGATCATTCGCATGACCCGCGAGTTCGTGGGCACGCCCGAGCAACTGTTCCGGGCGCACACCGATCCCAAGCTGTTTGCGCAGTGGATCGGCCCGAGCTCCCTGGAGACGCGCATCGAGGAGTGGGACGCGCGCTCCGGCGGCACCTGGCGGTTCGTGTCCACCCGCGACGGGGAGGAACACGCGTTCCGCGGCTGCTTCCACGAGGTCCGGCCGGACCGCATCGTGCAGACGTTCACCTACGAGGGCGACCCTGACGGTGTGGCCCTGGAGACGCTGTGGTTCGAGGACCTCGGCAACGGCCGCACCCGGCTGCGCACACAGTCCCTTGTGGACAGTTTCGAGGGCCGGGACGCATGGCTCAAGAGCGGCATGGAGGTCGGGGTCAACGAGGGCTACGCGAAGCTTGAGGAGATGCTCGCCGATGGCACTGTCTGACCGGCCCGCCGAGCGGCACCGGGAGATCGGCCGGGTGTTCACGGATCGCGTCCGGGGCACCCGGTCGTGGGACGTGTCCTCGCCGGTCGCCGAGTGGACCGCCCGGGACGTGGTGCGCCACCTGACGGAGTGGTTCCCATCGTTCCTCGCGGCCGGTAGCGGCATACAGCTGCCGGCCGGACCGAGCGTCGACGACGACCCGGTCGGCGCGTGGCAGGCACAGTGCGACGCCGTGCAGGCGCTGCTCGACGACCCGGCGACCGCCGACCTGGTCCTGAGGAGCTCTCGAAAGCGTGTGAGGGTACGCCCTTCGTGGGATCAAATCCCACCGCCACCGCCATGAGCAGTACAAGCGCCCGGGCGACCCGCAAGGGTAGCCGGGCGTTTGTGGCTGATGACCTCAGTTCCGTCTTGATTGGGCCTGACCAGCCGCCGCCGAGTCACCTGACGACGGACGTTCCGCTGCCCTTTCGGTCCGGCAACGCCACGAGTCGCCCACCTACAATTTTGGCCGCGCCCACCGTCAACGTCGCAGCCACCACCCGGGGGAACTCAATGACATCTCGAAACTGGATCCTTCGCGCCACAGGTCTCGCCACGGCCGCCGCGTTGACCGCGGTGGTCACCGTCGCCACGGCGACGGGCATCTCCACTCCGACCAGCCGGGCGACAGTCCACATCGAGGCGATCGACGGCTGCAAGCAGGGTGACGATGGACTGGCGCCCGACTCAAACACCCCGCTGGGCGTCCCGGAATGCCAGGATTACTGAGCCTTCGACTGGGCATCGGTTCGCGGCGCGGGTGGTCCGGTAGGCGCGTTCACCGGTTCGCCGCGGCACGTTACGGTCGCTATCTTCGGTCTGGAATAGGGCCCTTCTCTAGGGGAGCTAACAATGGGCCGAGTGATTACAGTAATTGGCATCCCATTAGTAATCGTTGCGATGAGATTAACCTACGCACTGTCCAGTGGATCTGATCAGTCCACGCGCTGGATAACCTCAATTGGCATTGGCCTTGCGGGCTTGGGGATTTTGGTCGCCGCAATTCGAGTCACGCGGGCCAGGGTGGGCTAATATCCTAGAGTCATCCTACTGTGTGGCCCTGTACCTGCCGAGAAAGGCATTCGCGCATGTCGCAGGCCCTTTGATGTCCGAAGCCGACCTTGGTCTGGTCGAAGGGGCCGCCGGCACCCATCGTCACCGATGACTACGCGATGATGCCGCCTCATGCTGCTGGCGACTGGCGTACCTGGGCATCACGAACGCCTTCGCGCTCCTGCGACTGCTGCCTGGCGACGACCGCGACAAGGACCCAACTCGCGGTGCTGCAGCGCCAACTCTCACCGGCCAGCAGGTCCGGTTCGAGCCGGCCGATCGAGCATGGCTGGCCGCGCTGCTGCACCCTGTGCCACGGCCGACCCTGCGGCGCCTGCGGCTACTGGTCCGGCCCAACACAGTCCTCAAGTGGCACCATGACCTGATCGCGCGCCGCCACGCCGCCCTCTCGCGGCCCCGCCGACGCGGCCGGCCCCGCACGTTGCGCTCGATCCGCGCCTTGGTGCTGCGCCTGGCGAGGGAGAACGGCAGCTGGGGGTATCGCAGAGTGCACGGCGAACTGCTCACGCTCGGCATCACCGTCGCCCCGTCCACGGTCTGGGAAATCCTCCGCGAGGCCGGCCGGGCTGCTTCTCGCCGGGGCGTTGTTCCTGACCCGGGTCTGGGGCCACTCCATCCTGCGCGCCGGTCCTCCGGGCAGTACGGTGCTCGGGTGCCGGTGAAGGACGACGCCGACGCGCAGACCAAGATGCTCGGCTTCAGCGGCCGGGACCCGGACTGGATGCCGCGTTGACCCCCAGGCCGGCCGATCTTGGCGCAACTCGCGGGAGGATGCGCCAAGCTTCAGGCGTGCATGAACGGCAGCTTCCCGGTCCCCTCTGGTATGAGGGGTCCGGCCGTTGTCCGGTCTGGTCTGCATACTCCGTGTGCGGTCCCGTCTGGTCACAGCCCCATTTCAGCGATGCCGCTTGCCGAGGCTCGGGAGACCGCCGGAAAGCGCGATCGGCCGTTCGGCGCGCGCGGCGGGTCGCCGGCAATACAGTGAGGTTGCCGTGACGTCGAGTCGTGGGGGGTGCCGTGAGCGAACGGAAGCAGCCGCCGGAACTGGATCCGCTTGATGACGACGACTCGTTGGGCGAGCTGCGCGGCGTGGTGATCGACGAGTCGTCCGGTGTTGTCGTTACGACCCCGGAGCCGCCGTCCGGCCCGGCTCAGCCGCCCGGCCGGAAGCCGGCGGCGGGGACGTCCTGAGCGATGGTCCCGTCGACGGTCGCTGCGGTTGTGGCCTTCCTCTTGCTCGTCACACCGGGACTCGTCTTCGAACTGCTGTGGCAACGTACCCGGCCACGGCGTGACGAGACCGCGTTCGTCGAGGCCAGCCGGGTCGTCTTGACCGGTGTGGCGTGCACGGGCGCGGCCGCCGTCACGCTGGTCGTGCTGGAGACGGCGGCCGCGGGCGCCGCGATCGACGTGGTCGACCTCGTGCGGGATGGCAATCGGTACGTCACCGCCCATCCGGCGCTGGCGCTCCGGACCCTCGTCGCCGTGACCGTCCTCGCCGTGCTGTACGGGGTCGCCGCGCATGCCGTGCTCAGCCCGCCCTCGACGCGCCGGATCGCGCACGAAACGGCGTGGCACACCGCGTTCAGCCGGATGGCGGCACCGGGCGTCCGCCCGTATCTAAGCGTCCAGCTCAAGGACGGCACCACGATCACCGGCTACTCGGCCGCCTACTCCACCGAACCCGATCCAGCCAAGCGGGACCTCCTCCTGTCCGCACCGCTGGCCATCCGCGCGCCGGGCGATGCCGACGCGCAGCAACTCGACGCGTCCTGGCAGGTCATGGCGGTATCCGGCGCGGAGATCAGCACGATCGCCGCCGCCTACGTCGGCACCGCCGGCCCGGCGGCCAGGCCGAGGCGCCGCTGGCTGACCCGGCACCGGTGGCAGGTCGCGCTCGTCGCGGCGGCGCTGGTCGTCCTCGTTCTCCTCCTCGGACGCTGACCCGGGCCGCGCCATGTTGCGGGCGATCTTTCGGCGGTGGCTGCTCAGCGAGGCGTCCGGCGTCGTCAAGCTCGGACCCGACGGCCTCGGCGGCGGCGACGAGGACCTCCTGGACTTCCTCACCGAGAACGCCACGGACACCGTCGAGTCGCTGCGTGAACTGGTGACCGATACGCGTGGCCGGCTCGACGTCCCGGTCGCCGAGGCGCTGGCGCTCCTCCACTGGTACCGCTTCTGGCTGGTCGACGACTGCGACGAGCTGCCCGACGCCGTCGACCTGTTCCAGCGGCTCGGCCCCGAGCGTTCCCCGACCATCCTCGCGCCACTCTTCGGTCGCGATCCCGGCGAGCTGAGCGACATCGACGTCCAGCTCCTGGCGCTGACCGCGTCCATGCTCGACGACGAGCGGACGACCGCCCTGGCCCGGCACCTGCTGACGATCCAGCGCACGCTGCCTCCGGAGGTCGGCACCGACGTCGCCACCGCGTTGCTCACGGGGTACCAGCGTGACGAGGAGGACACGTCCCTGCTCGACGCCGCCGAGAGGCACGGCCGCGCGGCACTGGCCGGCACGGCGCCCGACGACGAGGACTGGCTCGACCGCGCCGGCCTCCTCGGCCATGTGCTGGTCGACCGCGGCGACCAGCCGTCGGTCCGGGAAGCGCTCGACCTGCTGCGGGATCCGCTGGAGACGGTGGACCCCGACCACCCGGATCTCGTCCGTGCGGCGACCGCACTGTTCCGGGCGACGTCCGCGGACCTGGCCTGGAACTGGAGCGGGTCGCGCCTGGCCGAGGCCGCCCCGGCTCTGCGCCACCTCGCCGACCTGCTCCCGGAGTGGGACGAACTCCAGGCCGTCGCCCGCATCGACGAGACGAGCCTTCTGGTCTTCCGCGGCGACCTCGACGGTGCCCGCTGGCTCGCGGCCACGATCCAGCAGGGTCCCGAGGCATCCGATGCCGACGACCGCGCCCGGCCTGCTGCGTGCCGTCCTCTCCCCGGGAGCCCGCCCGACCCCGGACCTGCTGCGTGACCTGGACATGCTGGACCTCGTGTTCGGGACCGCGCTGTTCGGGTGGCTCCACGCGATCGACCCTGAGGTCTATCCGCCGCCGGCCACGATCGACGACGTGCCGGCGCTGGTGCACTGGGCAGAGGTCCTGTTCGCGTACTCGTCCGAGGACGGCGGCGAGCACCGCGAGCGCGCGATCGAACTCGTCCGGCGGGCACGATCGATCGGTGGTGACCTCGCCCCTGGCGTCCGCGCGGACCTGGCCGGCGCCCTGACGACGGCCTTCGACTTCGCTCCGGACGGCGGCATCCTCGACGACGCGGTCGCCCATGCCCGTGCCGCACTGGCCGCGACCCCGCCGGACGACGCGGCCTGGCTCGGGAGGGCCGCCGTCCTGGGGCAGGCGCTGATCACGGCCGGCGACGCCGGGTCCGACAGCGGGCTTGTGCAGGAAGCTCTCGATCTTCTCCGCCCCGCGGTCGAGCACGCGCCGCGCGAGCACCCCGACCGGTCGGACGCGGCTGTCGTCACGGCCGGTGGGGTGTCGGTGTACCTGAGCCAGAACTGGGGCGGCACGCTGCTGATCGAGACAGCGGCGGAGCTGCGCCACCTGCTGGAGCTGATCGCCGAGGACTTCACCGAACGGGACACGTTCGCCGGGATCGCGCTGATGGCCGAGGTGAACCACCTGATCGGCGTCGGAGACCTGAGCGCCGCCGTCGCCCTCCGGCCGGAACTCGACGCCGTGATCGACCGTGCCGAACCCGGTACGGCGGGTCACGACCGTCTCGCCGTGATGCGTGCGTCGCTGGGGGTGCTGCGATACCTCGCGCGCTTCGAGCCGGCGCCCGCGCAGGAGCTGGCGGCCTACCGCGACCTCGTCCGTGGCGTCACCTCGCTCGACCTTCCGGAACGGGCGGCGCACCTGGAAGGCCTGGGCACGATCCTCGCCGGCCAGGCCGAATTGACCGGCGACCGGGACCTCCTCGACAGCTGCGTGGCCCTCCTGACCGAGGAGATGGGCGGCATGCCCGAGGGCTCCGTCGAGCGGCGGACCGTCGCCGCGACCCTCGGCTCGGCGTTGATGGTCCGCTTCATCGAGGGTCGTGACCGCGCCGATCTGGACCAGGCGATCGCGCTGCTGCGCCAGCGGCCGGCGGGGAGTCCTGGCAGCGCGTGGGAGCAGTCCAGCGCGCTGTCAGAACTCGGCCACGCCCTGGCCGAACGGCACCGCCTCACCGGTGACGACGCCGACTACAACGAGGCGTGGCACCTGCTGCGCGCATCCAGCGCCGAGACCGGCTTCACGCTGACGCCCCGGCTGTACGACGCGTACGCGGCCGGACGGCTCGCCGGTCGCAACGGGCGGTGGGCCGACGCCGCCGCAATCCTCGCCGAGGCCGTCGCGATGGCGAGCGACCTGGCCTGGCACGGTCTGAGCCGGACGGATCAGCAGGCGAACCTGGCCTCCCAACTGGCGTGGCCGGACTGGATGCGTCGCGCCGGACGCGACATGCCGCGATCGGGCATGGTGAACGAGGCCGCGGCGGCCGCAGTCCGGGCCGGGGACACCGCTCGGGCCGTGGAACTGCTCGACGAGGGCAGGGCGGTCATGCTGCACCAGGCCCTGGACACGCGCGGTGGCATCACCGGACTCGACGCCGATCTGACCGCGCAGCTCGGCGCGCTCCAGCGGGAGATAGACGGAGCGTCCGATCCACGCCGGCGTCACGAGGCGGCCCGGGAGTGGGACCGGCTGGTCGCCGAGATCCGGTCCCGGCCGGGCTTCGGACGCTTCCTCCGCTCTCCCGAACTACCGGCGCTGCTGCCAGGGCCAGGTCAGACCGCCGTGCTGATCAACCCGGCCGACTTCGGTTCCGACGCGTTCGTCGTGACCGCCGCCGGAGTGCGCGTGGTCCCGCTGCCTCTGTTGCGGACGGAGGACCTCCGGGACCGGGTCGCCGCGTTCCGCCGCGCGCTGGCCGACCGGTCCCGCGCCACGATCGACGACGTCCTGGACTGGCTCTGGCGGACGACCGCCGAACCGGTGCTCGACACGCTGCCGGACGGAACCCACGTCCACTGGTGCCCCACGGCGATGCTCACCTTCCTGCCACTGCACGCCGCCGCGCGCCACCCGTCCGAGCCGCGGCGGTCGGTGCTCGACCGCGTCGTGTCGTCCTACGCGCTGAGCCTGCGGACGCTCCGCTACACGAGCTGTCGACCCGACCCACCGCCCGAGCGGCGGTCGCTGTTGGTGGTCGCCATGCCGGACACCCCGGGCCTCCCGGCCCTGCCCGGCGCGCGGCGTGAGGTGGCCACGCTCGCCGGCCTGCCGATCCCCACGCAGGTGCTGGCCGGCTCGGGCGCCGTCCGCGACGCGGTCAGCCAGGCGGTCCCCGACCACGCCTGGGCGCACTTCGCCTGCCACGCCGGCCAGGACCTGCGCGACCCCAGCGCCGGTCGGCTGTACCTGCACGACGGCCACCTCACGGTCGCGGACCTGTCTCAGCTACGGCTGGACCACGCCCAGTTCGCGTACCTGTCCGCCTGCGACACCGCCCGTGGCGGTCTGCGCCTCCCCGACGAGGCCCTGCACCTCGGCGGCGCGCTGCAACTCGCCGGGTACCAGCACGTCATCGCGACGCAGTGGCCGATCAGCGACCGGATCGCCGCGACGATGACCGAACGGGTCTACGACCAGCTCCGGACTGCGGACGGACTCGGACCGTCGAGGGCGGCGTCCGCGCTGCACGACGCCGTTCGGGCGCTGCGGGAACGGTACCCGCAGAACCCCGCGCTGTGGGCCAGCTACGTCCACTTCGGACCCTAGGCCTCGCTTCTCCGGCGGTCACCATGGACGCCGGATGCCCCCGGCCATGGATCCCTCGGCTCCTAAGAGCTGCCTCATACGGCTGCGCGAGCGACGCGTGCCCGGCCTCGCATCGATTCGGGCGGGTCCACCCGGACGGTCAGCGCGGTCAGACCCCGCAGCACCGCCGAAGCCGCCGAACATAACGCCGACAGTCCGACGGTGGACCGGCTCCTGGACCAGGCCGCGACGATCCGCGACAGGGCTGGCGCCGCCGCGCGGTACGCAAGGTGGCGGAAGCGGCGCCACAATCCGCATCGCCTCCGACGCCGACCTGCTAGCCCGCATCGACAACGGTGCCACCCTGTACGCCATCACTCGCTCACTGTCCACGTTGGACATCTGGTGGCCACCGTCCTCGTAGGCCAACGCCGACCGCCCGAACAGCGCTCTACGCATTCTCGTTGTCAGAGACCCTCCAACAGCAGGCGGACCGCTTCGCTGACGAGTTTCTCCGACAAGCACGGTGGGCCCAGCCTGCGCATCAAGTCCACCACGTCGGCAAGCGCCCGGGTCGGCGCAGGTGGGTCGGAATCACTTGGTCGTCGACCAGCACGTACCGTGCAATATGAAGGGTGTCGAGGTCTGTGGTCGCCAACGATCCGATACCGTTCGCCCTTCCTCGATCAACCTGCCACGCGGTAACAACCTCATGGGAATCGTTCGTCTAGCGTGGGCCTCATGGATGGACATGCCGCAGAGGTGGCCGCGTTGCGCGAGGCGGTGCTTCGCGGCCCTGGACGGACCGACGCGGATACCCGCCGGGCGGCGTACGAGGGGCGGGGGCCGGACGGGGTCCTTGGCGCGTACGCGCGGAAGGTCCGCGAGTCGGCCTACCGCATCACCGATCGCGACGTGACCGCGCTGAAGGCGGCCGGGTACGGCGAGGACGCCATCTTCGAGATCACCTTGGCCGCGGCCGTCGGCATGGCGGCGCACCAGCTTGAGGGCGGCCTGCGGGCGCTGCGCGAGGCGGGCTGAGATGCGACTGGACGTGCTCGACCGGGGTCACCGCCTACGGGCGCGGGTAGCCCTGCGGCTCATCGGCCTGCTCGGCCGTACCGAGCCGGACCCGGTGGCGAAGACCATGCTGTACCGCCCGGCGGTGTTCGGTCGGCCGTGGGGGCGGCTGATCCGGTCCGTCATGCGCGGCAAGTCGGAGTGGAGCCACGGCGAGAGGGAGCTCATCGCCGCTCACGTCTCCTGGCTGAACGAGTGCCGGTTCTGCCACGGCGTACACACCGGTACCGCGTCGATGCTGCTCGGTCCCGCCGTGGTCGAGCGGCTCGACCGCTGGCGCGAGGGGGAGTTCGATGAGCGGCTCGCCGCGACGTTCGCGTTGCTGGAGCGGGTCACCCGCACGCCCGACGAGGTGCAGCCGGCCGATGTCGCCCGCGTGCGAGCCGCCGGGGTGTCCGCCTCAGGCGTGGCCGACGCGTTGTACATCTGCTTCGTCTTCAATACCGTGAACCGCTTGGCCAGCGCGTTCGGCTACGACTGGGCGACCGAGGCGGACCGGGTCAGGCTGGCCGCCGGGCTCAACCGGATGGCCTACCGGGTCCCCGGGTTCCTGCTGCGCTGAGGACCCGGGCGGGTCCGGACGGCTTCGAATCGCAGCGCCGCCTGGCTACGGCCACCGGCCGAACGGGCGATGGGGCACCGCCGCGGTCCTCGCCGTAATCGGCCTCGGCATCGGCGCGAAGCCGGCCAGCGCCGTCATCCCCCCGGCCGACGGGAGCCCGACCAATGCCAACTGCGATGAACCTTGCCCTTGCCAATAGCCTCATCCGCCCTGGTGGGCGCCGGTGTGCCGGCTTCCGCCGATTCTGGCTCGGCCTGACGAGACTGGCGCACGACATGGCTGACGGTCGCTACGCGAGGATGGTCGGTCGTGCTGCTCCGACTGGCCTACCTCGGCGTGACCAATGCGTTCGATGCAGGCTCTGCGGGTGATGCGGCTGCTGGTGCATCCGACACGGTCCTGCGTTGGCATCGGAATCTGCTCGCCCGTCGGCACGCGACCATCTCCCGTCCCAAGCGCCCAAGCCGTCCGCGGACGCTGCTGTCCAACCGCGCCCTTGGCGCTGCGCTTGGCCCGGGAGAATCCCTGTTGGGGCTACCGACGCGTGCACGGCGAAC
>CAVUDJ010000010.1:0-7328 GCA_963740215.1 uncultured Actinomycetota bacterium | reverse complement strand
ACCTCGGTCACGTTCGCGAGTTGGAAGATCTCCGTGGTGGTGTCGTTGACGCCGATCATCGGCGTGATGCCGACCATCCGCCATGCGGTCGCGTCGTTGACCTTCTGGATCTCCTTGATCTGCTTCTGCAGGTCCTGGGCGGCCTGGATCGACTTGCGGCCCATGATCGTGGTGCCCTTGCCCTCGTCGTAGTAGGCGCCGAAGTTCATCGTCATGATGTTGATCCGGTCGACCTTGGCGCCGGCGGCGAGCGCAGCCGTCCACGGTCCCTTGTCCTTGTCCATGACGCCGCCCGGGGTGCCGTGCCGGTCGGTCGGGATGCTGGCCAGTGTGAACGACACTTTCAGGTCCGGATACTTCTGCTGGAGCTGCCGGATCGCCTGACCGCGCGCGGTGTTCGCCGTGGCATCGGCGGGCGCCGCTCCTTCGACATCGAAGTCCAGGTAGCGGACGCCCTGGGCGATCAGCTTCTCAAGCTGAGCCGCCGTCGCGGCGGCGGTGCGGCAGCCCACGGCGACCTCGCTTCCGTTCGCGCCGCCCGTGGAGACGATCGGCTCGACGCCGGCGGCCTTCAGCGCGGCGATCTCACTGCTGTAGGTGTCGATCGCGGAGCTGCCGTCCCACCGCAGGTCACAGCCGCTGCCGGTGTTGATCACGAACGCGAGGCTGAGGGCCTTGGCGCCCGTGTCACGCGCGATCTGGGTCAGGCTGGGACGACCCGCGACCGACATGTGGATGTACGGCGCGAAGACCCGGCGGCCGGTGGGCGGCGGCGTCGTCGGGCTCTGGGTTGGTCGCGGCGTCGGGCTCGCGCTCGGGGACGGGCTGGTTGACGGGCTGGTTGACGGCTTGGTCGATGGCGACGGGCTCGATGTCGGCGTGCCGCCTCCACACGGCACGCCGTTGAGCCTGCAGCCCGAGGGTGAGCCGGTGCCAGACGCGACAAAGCCGAAGTTCACGGTCTGTCCGGCGCCGACCGGCGCGTTGTAACCACGGTTGACCGCGACGACGCGCTGGCCTGTCTTAGTGACGGTCGCATCCCAGAAGCTGCCGACGGTTGTGCCGGTCGGCAGGGTGAACTCGACCCGCCAGGTGTCCAGGGCGGATGACCCCGTGTTACGGATCGCGAAGTTCGCGACGTAGCCGCTGCCCCACTCCTGGGTCTTGGCGAACGCGGCGGTGGCCGTGGGCGCGGCCTTGGGTTCGGCGGCGTTCGCCGACACGATGCCGGCGGTTGCGGCGCCGGCGACGAGCGTGAGAGCTGTGGTGGCCAGGATCAGCCGGGTACGGGAGGTCATGGATCCCCTTCGATCAGCGCGGTTGGGGCCCGCTGGTCGTATGAACGTCCGGGGAAGCTAGCAGTGGTCTAGACCGACTGACCGCGCTGAAAGGCCGATTTAAGCTCGACTTACGCGCCACATGAGCCCCACCAGCCCCTGCCGGGCAGGTGTCCTGCCGCCGCAGGGCCGTGTGAGAAGCGGGTCGCGCGGTCCGGTACTCTGTCCGGCGGAGGATTCGCCTAGTGGCCTAGGGCGCACGCTTGGAAAGCGTGTTGGGGGCAACCCCTCACGAGTTCGAATCTCGTATCCTCCGCCGCCTCCAAGCAGGCAATACATCGGCCCGGTCCCCTCATGGGGTGCCGGGCCGATGTCGTCTCCAGTCTCATGCCCCTGTTGACGGCGCACCGGCCAGCAGGCTCCTCGCCGTGTGATGCGGCGCGCGCGATGGTCGCGCGTGCTGCATCACACGCCGGTGCGACACACGGCGCTGCATCACACGCCGGTGCCACCCACTGCGAGATATACTTGGCGCCAGCTTTGATATCACCGGAGGTGCCTTGATGAGCCGGACCGTCATCGACCTGGACGACGAGTTGGTCGCCGCTGTAGCTCAAGCCCTCGGCACGAGCACGAAGAAGGAGACCGTCAACACCGCGCTGCGCGAAGTGCTCCAGAATCGCCGGCGCGCGCTCGCGCTCACCAGGTTGCGGGCCGCCGCCGACGAGGGGGCTTTCGACCTGGAGATCCTTGAGGACAAGAAGCTCTACCGCCGGTGAGCGCGGCTCAGTTCCTGATCGACACCAGCGCGCTAGGGCGATTCATACGCGGCGACGCGGAGCACTACGGCTGGGATCAAGCGGCAACAGCGGGGCTCATCGCGACCTGCCCCATCACCGAACTCGAGTTCTTCTACAGCGCCCGCTCCATAGCGGACCGCGCCCAGGGCATCGAGGACATACGGCTGCTGTTCGCGTGGGTGCCGGTGGACGACCGCGCCTACGACCGCGCTTCGCAGGTCCAAGAAGCACTCGCCAAGCGAGGGCAGCACCGTAGTGCCGGAGCCGTGGATCTGGTCGTCGCTGCGACAGCGGAACTGCAGGGGCTGACGCTCCTGCATCGCGATCGGGACTTCGAATGCATCGCGGCCGTCACCGGGCAAGCTACTCAGTGGTACGGGCCCGAGCCCGGCAAATGAACCCGCAGGCGGATGGGCCGCCGGCTCTGCGCCGTGTGATGCGCCACGCGCGATGGTCGCGCGCGCCGCATCACACGCCGGTGCGGCAGGCACGCAGCGGTCATCGAATGGCGGAGCGGACGAGGGTCAGGGTCCACAGGCAGCCGGCCAGCGCGACGGCGGCAGCTACCGCCAGCGCCAACGGGATTCCGATCGCCTCGGCGACGAACCCCAGCAGGATCGGGCCGATACCGAGTCCGAGGTCCAGGAAGACGCTGGCGGTCGCCGAGGCGGCGCCGCGATGCGAAGGACCCGCGGTGGCGAAGATCGCGGAGAAGAACGCCGGCGTGCTGAACGTGACGCCCAGCGCCAGCAGAACCGTTCCCAGCAACATCCCGGTCGGCGAGGGCCACACGACAAGGACGGTCAGCCCACCCGCGATGATGGCCAGCGCGGTGGCGCCCAGCGGCAGCGATGGCAGCCGGTCGGGGACCTTCGCGAACGCAACCCTGCCGATCACAACGACGGCACCGTAGACGAACAGCGGCAGGCTGGTGTTCTGCAGGTCGACCGCCGTGGCGTGCAGCGCTGCGAAGGTCAGGAATCCACCGATGGCGACGATCGAACTGCAGAAGCCGATTGCCGGTGGGACGGCCTGGCGGTGGATGAGCCGCAGACGGGCGCCGGGCCCGGGTGCAGGTGCGTCCGCGCGGGTTTCCCTGATCCGCGTGGCGATTATCGCCGCCGATACTGACAGTGCGGCTGCGCCGTACCACGCGTTGGTGAAGCCCCAGTGCTCGACGAGCGCTTCGCCGAGCGGCGGGCCGAGCGCGAGCCCGAGGTAGAGCCCCAGTGAGTTGTAGCTGAGGGCCTCACCGAGCCGGCTGGGCGGGGCGAGGTCGGCGACGGCGGCGAACGCCGCCACGAAGAACGCCGCCTCCGCGACGCCGAGTACCAGGCGGAGCGTGATGATCAGCGGAAGGCTTGCCGCGTGCGCGGTGAACGCCATACTGACCGCCGCAAGCAGCGCACCGCCGACGAGCAGCGGCCTTCGCCCACGAGTGTCCGCGAGCCGCCCGGCGAGCGGCCGCAGCACGAGCGCGGAGATCGCGAAGGCACCGAAGGCGAGCCCGGCCCCGGCCATGTCCGAACCCACCGGGCCCGTCACGTACAGCGGCAGGGCATAGACCGCCACGCCCTCGGCGGTGAAGTAGCCCAGTTCTGCGACGGCAAGTCCGACGAACGCCGGGGTGAACAGGCGCGCTGCCGGCGCGTCTCGGCCGGCACGAAGCGAGGAGGCGGAGTGCGTACTGGTCATGCATCAAGGCTGGGCGCCCGACCACGGCGCCACCTGGGTAGAGCTACCCAGGTTTGTCGGCCAGCCCGTGCTCCATCGCGAACAGCGCCGCACCCGCACGCGTGGAGACGCCGATCTTGGCGTAGACGTCCTGCACATGGTGCTCGGCGGTGCGGCGGGAGATGACCAGCCGCTCAGCGATCTGGGCGTTGGATCGTCCCGCGGCCAGCATCCGCAGGACCTCGACCTGGCGCTCAGTGAGCTCGCAGGGGCGCGGGCGCCGTATCCCGGTCCGGTGACCGGCGGCGTCGAGCACGGCCGCCACCGCGTCACCATCGAGCCGTCCCGCCGTTGCCTCCGCCCGCAGGCGCGCGGCTGCCTCGGAGGGCGAGGCAGCGGCGCGGTGAGGCCGAGCCTCCAGTAGGGCGTGATAGACATCGGCGGCGGCGAGCACCCGAGACGGCATCGTCAGCTGCGTGGCGTACATGCCGCCGTGGTAGCCGCTCCCGTCGCAGCGCTCATGGTGTCGGCCGGCGACCGCTGCCACACCGGCGAGCTCAGGCACGCGGGCCAGGATCCGCTCGGTGTGGTACGGGTGCAGGCGAACCTGGTCGCGCTCGCTCGCCGTGAGGGGGCCGGGCTTGTCCCAGATCCGGCTGGACACGCCAACCCGTCCGGCGTCGTGCAGATGGCCGGCTACCTGCACGATCCGCACGTCGTCGGCCAGCCCCAGCCTGCCCGCCGCGGCTGCGGCCAGGTCGGCCACCGCCGCCGAGTGGCCATGCAGGAACGGGCTCTTGAGATCCACCAGGTCACCGAACGTGCGCGCGACGCCTTCGAGCTGCGTGTCGTCGACCAGTTGGACCGGGTCCGGTTCGGCGTCCAGCACCTCCTTGTGGGCGTCTATCTCTGAGAGCCCGTCCAGCAGCTCGCCGGCCTGGGTGAGGAACGCGTCGGCCAGCTCTGGGTCCAGGTAGCTTCCCGAGCGGCGCCGCACCTCAGCCACGGCGGCGGCCCGTTCGCCGGTGTGCAGATGGACCAGCACTGCGGTGGAGGCGACGTGCATCAGCCTCGCGCTCAGCGGGATCGTTTCGCCGAGCGACTTGGGGTAACCCTTGCCGTTCCACATCGCCAGGGTGTGGAACAGGCCCGCCTGCACGGGCGCTGGCAGCCCGAGGCGGCGTGATGCCTCGCAGGCGACCTCGCACGTGGCCGCCGGCCCCTCGACGTCGAGCCGGCGCATGCCGGTGACCATCGAGGCGGCCACCGCTGCCTTCGTCCGTCCCGTCGCTGCGGCGACGCCAGGGATGAACGTGCGGATCACATCAACGGGTCTCGTCAGGTCGGCGAGGAAGGCCATCCGGGTAGCGCTGATGTCGTCTCCGAAGACCCCGGCCATCTCGTGGGCGTACGCCGTGCACCCCAGGTGCTGCAACAGCGACGTGTAGATGACCTCGCTCACCTCGGCGTCCGCACGGCCGATCGCACGCGCCAGGCGTGCCGCGACCAGGCTCCGCTTGAGCGACTCCTCCATCGGCGCGCCCGTGCCCAGGTCCGTGACGACGGACAGGCCGCCTAGCAGGCTGAGGAGGCGGAACACCGCCCTACGGTGGCACCCGGGCTCGCAGGCCCGCAATGGGGTTGATCCGCGCAGGTCGCTCGACACCTCCCGACGGACTCACGCGGTGGCACACTGACCACATGCGAGTGCCTCGGGCGCATGATCGGCACGCTGACAAGTTGGCCGCGCTGCGTCGAGCCGTGTTCGACGGTGACGGCAGCGCCGATCCGGCTCTCCGAACCGCAGCGGCATCCGGCGACGGACTGCCGCAAGAACTCGCTCCGTACCTCGCAGCGGTCCGTGACGCGTCGTACCGCATCGCCGACTCCGACCTCGCCGCGCTCCAGGATGCCGGCTGGACCGAGGAGCAGCTCTTCGAGGTAACCGTCGCCGCCGCGCTTGGCCGTGCGCAGCGAAGCCTCGACGCCGGCCTGCGCGCGCTGGGTGTCGTGTCATGAGACTGCAGATTCTCGAACACGGGCACCGCTGGCCGGCGCGCACCTTCCAGCGCCTGACGGCGATGGTCTTCCGCGCCGAGATGGACGACGTCGCTAAGACAGCTATGCACCGGCCCGGCTTCTGGGGTCGGCCGTTCTTCGAGTACGGCGGCGAGGTTCTCCGCGGACCCTCGTTCTGGACAGCCGGCGAGCGCGAGTACATGGCGATGTTCACGTCGCGGCTCAACGAATGCCCGTTCTGCGCCCGGATCCACGCGGCGACCACCGACCTCGAGTCTCGCGGCGAGGTCGACAGTGCCGACCAATCGTCCGTGCGGCCGGAGCTGGCCGCGGTACTCCAGCTGCTGGAGAAGGTGACGCGCACACCCGACGACGTGACGCCAGAAGACGTCGACGCGGTGCGCGCGGCGGGCGTACCGGACCAGGCGATCGTCGACGCCCTGCACGTGAACTTGGTGTTCAACGTGGTGAACCGGCTGGCCAACGCGTTCGACTGGACGTGGGACTCCGACAAGCACGTCCAGACCGCCGCAAAGGCGATACACATGTTCCGGTACCGGCTGCCCGGTTTCGTCATGCGCTAGCCCGCGAAGAGCCCTACGGATGGACATGCCGCTCCCGTCATGGACGAGCGAGGCAGACGGTTGGTACCCGTCGGACGACATTGAGCAGCGCGTCGGGCGACGTCGGCAGATCGAGCCGGCGGGCGCCTTCGGCCACTCGCTTGTCGACGAACGGGCGGAGCTTCGGCCACACCGCCTGCGCTTCCCGCAGGAAGATGTCGGCGCCGACGTTTCCAATCCCCGGCACCTCAGTCAGCAGCGTCCGCAGCTTGGCCGGTTCGTAGCCGCCCTGTTCGCCGAGCCGGCGCATGTCGCCGCTGTACCGGTCGAGCACGAGAGTCGCACCGTCGCCCAGCATTGCCGACGTCCGCTCGTCGTAGCGGCGGTAGTGTCCGCGGCCCAGCGCGTCCACCCGCTGCTGCCACGTCGCGTCGCGCATCATCCTGGGAGTCGTGAACCCGGCGGCGAACAGCTCGCGAGCCGCGGCCACCGCCACGCCTGCCGAGATGCGCGCGCTCAGCAGCGTCGCGAGCACCAGCAGCTGGTAGAGAAGGGCCGGCGTGTCCTTGAGCCTGATGCCAGCCTCGGCTGCATAGGTCTGGCCGGCGCGGCCGAGCAGAGTCGCCACCCCATGCGAAGCCATGCGGGTCACCTACCCGCGACGATCCACCGCTAACGAAAAAAGCGCGACCACACCACACGGCTCAGCGGCGCGACCACGCCCCAGGCGAGTCGACCAGCTCCTGGACGTGCGGCGGGAACCTGGCCGCGAGAACGTCGGCGAGGCTCACTTCGTCGAGCACGCTCCGTACGGCCGCCCGCACCGCTACCCACACGGTCTGCAGGTGCTCGGCGGCGCCGTCGTAGCTGGCGGTCTCCGGACGTTCCCCGCGTACTCCGGCGAGGGGCCCGTCTACAGCGCGGATAACGTCGCCGACGCTGATCTCCGCCGCCGGTCGAGCCAGCCGGTAACCGCCCTCGGCTCCGCGTTGGCT
>CAVUDJ010000009.1:0-12638 GCA_963740215.1 uncultured Actinomycetota bacterium | reverse complement strand
ATAGCGGCTGGCATCGCAATTCATCGGAATAGACATGGGATCGTCCCCTCGGCGCCGGCTCACGGGGAACGGCGCCTGTCTAAGGGGGAAAGATGCAGTTCACACCCACGCGTTTAGGAATGGCGGTACTGGCGCCGGTCGTCGCCTTCTGTCTGGCGTTGACGCCGGCAGCCGGCGCCAGCGCTGGGGGCGCACGCCCTGGCTCGGCGACAGAACCGCGGACCGAAGCGACGACCAAGCCCGGAGGCCCCACCACGCAGATCGTCTGCGGCGTGGTTTACCGCGGCCGCACCGGCAAGAACCACTTGGAGCACAACGCCTGCCTCGCGCCCACACGGCCGAGGTACGGCGTGAACTGTCGGGGAAATGGCTGCATCGGCTGTCCGGTTTGGGCGCCACTTCCGGAACAGTCCGGTTCGGGGAAGGCCGCGCGGGCGGCGAGGCGGGGCGAGGGGCTGACGAGCGTGCCGGCCAGCCCCTGCTTCTCGCCGGCCAGCCGGTCGTAACGAATAGAAGATTTTCGGGGTTTTGGTGGGATCAGCGTGCCGACGCTGGGGCGCGCGGCACCGCCCTAACCGGTGCCGCGTGCCCGCACTGGGTCATGCTGTTGCCGGTTGGCCTTGACCCAGCCGCGCAGACTGGCCAACGCGTGCTCGTTGTGCCGGCGAGCGCGCTCCGTATTGCGGGAACCCGCCCAGAAGCCGAAGAGCATGGTGCGGCGTGTTCGGCCGGACGGGGCCTGCCACCAGATGGACGGGTAGTTCTTCGGATAGCCGTCCAACACACCGAGCACCGCGTCGGCGGGGATGCGCCGGTTGAGGATCAACCCGCGGAGCTTGACCGTCTCGGCCGAGCAGAGCAGGGCTGTCTGCCAGCACCGCCACGCCAACACGGCGGAGACCGTCAGCGGCACGCCCATCCACCAGGCGGCGATCGGCTCGGAGAGGACGATGATTCCGGAGAGAACGTGGAGGAAACCGGCGTAGCAGATGATCATGCCCCATCGCGTTCCGGTCGCCGGCCGCAGAACGAGATCCTCGCCGGGACGGGGCGGGCGAATCGCCCGGCGCATCCCGTAGGTGGCCACGGAGGCGCCCAGGCGACGGCCGGGCCACCCGGTGCGGACGGCCGCGATCAGCAGCACCGCGGCGAGCGTGGCGCCTGCGATCGCCAGCATCTCCAGGCTGAAGTCGAGATCGCCACGCGTGCCGCACGGCCGGGCGTGGCTGGGGTGCTCGGCATCGATCTCGAAGCAGAGCTCGTCGCCCAGGTTGGCATACGGTTCGTAGTCGAGGGAGATGCGGACCTGCTCGCCCGCGAAGTCGTATACGAGGACGTGCTGGTCGTCGACGGGATCGTCCGCACGGTGGACCTCTGCGTAGGTCGCCCAGACGGTCACCTGGTGAGCGTCGATCCCGCGCTGCACGGCGAACTGTTCGTCGAGACCGGGCAGCTCCTCCAGGACGACGAAGCCGGCCAGTAGGCCCACGATCCACAGCGAGAGGGTCACCAGACCGCGGAGTGCTCTGCCGCCGTTCGGCTCAGCCGCCTCGCTGCTCTCATCCTGTCCCACGATCGGAGAGTCGCAGATCCCTGCAACCGGCCCGGCGTTCCAACGGATTTCCAATGTGCGTTTGCTCTACTGCGTGGCAAGGGAGACGGGCCTGCTCGGCTAGCGCGCCCGCCCGTGGGGAGGCGACCGCCATGCTGCGACAAATCAGACTTCTGCCGACGATTGCTGTCGGCGCGATCCTGGCGACCTGCCTGGGTACGGCGGTGGTCACGGCGACGGGCGCATATGCCGGGCCTCCGCAGGACATCGGCGCCGCCTACGTGTGGGCGAACGAGCCCACGTCGGCGAGCTACACACCGGCGGTGTCCTACCAGTGGAACTCCACGAGCCCGACGCGGGTGATCAACCACGTGCAGCGGACGGGCGTCGGCGTCTACCTGGTCTTCATGAAGAACCTGGTCGGAAACCGCGGCACGGTGTCGGTCACCGCGTACGGCGAGTCGTCGGCGTACTGCAAGGTGGTCGACTGGTTCCCCGTCCAAGACGGCGCCAGCACCTCGCAGCGGATCCGGGTGCACTGCTTCGACCGGACCGGAACGCCCGTCGACTCGCGGTTCACCGCCAGCTACGCGAACCGGCAGAACACGCCGTTCCCCATGGCCTACCTCTGGGCCGACCAGCCCTTCACCAGGCTCTACGACCCGAACCCGCTCTACCGGTTCAGCTCCGCTGGGCAGGTCACAACCGTCCGGCGGGAGAACGTGGGTCTGTACATGGTGACCCTGCCGGGCTTCCAAAGGTCGGACGGGAGCGACATCACCGGTATCGCGATGGTGACCGCCTACGGTCCCGGCCCGGCCCGGTGCGGCGTCGGCTTCGGTCCCGGCGGTTTCGCTGCGATCGAGGCCGTCATGGTGTCCTGCACCACGCCGAGCGGGCAGCTCGTGGACAGCCAGTTCACGTTGACCTACGTCGAGAACGGCAACGTGCTCGGCGGGCGCCGGGGAACGCGCTTCCATGAGTCCGCGTACGCCCGCGGGATCCGCGACCACACCGGGGTCATGCGCTCACCCGCCGAGTTCGCGTTCCCCTCCGACGGCACCGTGCGCGTCGCAACGCTGAGCACGGGCAGGTACCGCGTCACCCTCCCGGTCGACCTTCGCGCCGGCCACATCCAGGTCGTCTCGGGGTTCGCTCCGGCGTTCCAGCCGGGCAAGCACTGCAAGGTGGCGGGGTGGAGCCCCGGCTCGGGCGCCATCGTGCTTTGCTTCGCACCCGACGGCACGCCTACGGACGTCGTCGACTTCCATCTCACCTTCGTCGGCCCGAGCTTGTTCTGAGCCGATAGGCCCATATTGCAGATGAGCCGCACCGCGACGGCCGCCAGCGCCTGACGGTGGCCAGCTGGCCCGCAACTCCGTGGCCACGGCCGGCCTACGCCGCGCAGAACTCGTTGCCTTCAGGGTCCTGCATGATCCACCAGTGCCCGGCAGGTCCCTTATCGATCTCGCGGACGCGGGTTGCCCCCAGCTCTTCCAGCCGGGCCACCAGCATGTCTAGGCTGCCGGGCTCACTGTGGACGTCGATGTGCAGGCGGTTCTTGCCGGACTTGCCCTCGGGCACGTCCTGGAACAGCAGCCGCCGGCCGTGGCCGACGCCGCTGGTCTGGTCGAACGAGTCCTCGGGGTGGCGGATCGCGGCGTAGCCGCGGAAGGTCTTGCGGCCGCGATGCTCGACGACCGCCTCCGCGCCGATGCCGCCGGCGGCCAGCAGTTGCTCGATGAGCGCGCTGGGGTCCTCCACCTCGTACTCCAGGACCGCGGCCCAGAAGTCCGCGAGGGCGGACGCGTTCGCGCTGTCGATGACCAGCTTCCATCTCAATGCCATGTAACCAGTCATATTAGGTACGTGGGCTCCGCCGCAACCAACCCAGGCTGGTCGCGTCAGAGGTCGTAGCCGCCGGAGACCTCGATGTTCTGCGCGGTGATCCAGCGTCCCTCTTCGCTGAGCAGGGTGGCGATCACCATGCCGACGTCGTCGGGTTCGCCGATGCGGCCGAGGGCGGTCTTGGCGGCGAGCGCGGGGATCGCCTCGGGGTACGCCTCGAAGGCAACGACCCCGGAGGAGTCGGAGAGCCGGGTACGCGTGGGGCCGGGCGAGACGGCGTTGACCCGGATGCCGCGAGTGGCGAACTCCTTGGCCATGTAGCGGGTCAGCACGTTCAGGCCGCCCTTCATCGTGGCGTACGCGGAGAAGCCGGCGTCCACTAGGCCGGTGGGCAGCGCCGAGTTGCTGCTGACGTGGACGATGGCGCCGCCGTCGGCCAACAGCGGCAGCAGCGCCTGGGTCAGGAAGTACGGTCCCTTGAGCAGGACGCGCATGAACTTGTCGAACAGTTCCTCGGTGGTGTCCTCGAACATCGCCATCCCGCCGAAGCCGGCGTTGTTGACCAGGTAGTCGAACGTGTGCCGCTGCCAGGTGTCGCGTAGTGCGGCGACGACCTGCTCACGGAAGGCCGGAAAGGTCTCGCTGCGGCCGACGTCCAGCTGTAGCGCGACGGCGGTACCGCCCTCCTTCTCGATGGCGGCCACCGTGTCCTTCGCACCGGCCTGGTTGCCGCTGTAGGTCAGGATGACGCCCGTCCCACGCTTGGCGAGCTGGACGGCTGTGCTCTGCCCGATGCCGGAGCTGGCGCCGGTGACGATCGCGACCCGCATGGTTCTACCCACCTGTTCATTCGTGGAGCTACTGTTTGCTCCCTGCGATTTGGATGCATCCATCTGACCATCGCAACCAGGTAAAACAGTAGAATGATGCTGCCGACTCCTTGCCTGATCCTCTCCTTGTAGGGAGCATCACCGGGTGCTCTAATCGATTCATGCCGCTTGACGAACTGCGCGCGTTGCTGGCTCGCCACGCCCGAGCCGACTGGACCACCGCCATCGCCGGTGTCCTGATCGGCAAGGCCGAGCAGGCGTACCAGTCCTCCGCGTCGATGTCCGGCACGGTGATGGCGCTCATTGCCCAGGGCGCGAAGACGCTCGCGCTGGGCGACCGCGTGTACGAGTACCGCGCCGGCCAGTACCTGGTCGCGTCGGTCGATCTGCCGGTTACCGGCCACTACACCGAGGCCAGCCGCGAACGGCCGGCGCTCGGGTTCGGCCTCGCCCTGGAGCCGTCGGCGATCGCCGAGCTGCTGCTCCAGGCGCCGCCCGGTGATCTCCCGCGCGCCGGCGGCGGCACACCGTCCGCGATGGCCGTCAGCGACGCGCCGGTCGAGCTCGTCGACGCGGCGGTACGGATGCTGCGCCTACTCGACCAGCCGCGCGACATCCCGGTGATCGCGCCGCTGATCACGCGGGAGATTCTGTGGCGGCTGATCACCGGCGAGCAGGGCGCCGCCGTCCGCCAGCTCGGCCTGGCCGACAGCAGCCTGGCCCACGTCGCCCGCGGGGTCCAGTGGATCCGCGACAACTACCGGGAGTCGTTCCGGGTGGAAGACGTGGCGCAGATGTCCGGCATGAGCGTGTCCGCGTTCTACCGCAACTTCCAGGCGGTCACCGCGATGAGCCCCATCCAGTTCCAGAAACAGATCCGGCTCCAGCACGCCCGGCTGCTGCTGGCCACCCACCCCAACGACGTCACCGCGGTCAGCCATCGGGTGGGGTACGGCAGCCCGTCACAGTTCAGCCGCGAGTACCACCGCCAGTTCGGGGCGCCACCGAGCCAGGACGCCGCCCGCCTCCGCGACGCCACGCTCACCCCCGCGCTGTTCGTGCCGTAACAGCCCACCCGTGGCCCCGGCCGCACTGTACGAGATGCTCCTCGTCCGCGCCTGCCAGCGGGGGAGTGGCAATGACCAAAGTCGACCGCCGGCCGAGGGGTGTGCACGCCGCGCTGTTCGCCGTCGGCGACATCAGTTGATCGACAGGGAGCCGAGCCGATCGCGCCTAAGCTCAAGGTAACGGAGTCACAGAACGGTACGCGCAGAGCCTTTCCCGTCGCAGCCGACCGATCGCGGTCACCGACCCGCCGCTCGCCATCTCGACCTGGACGTTCGCGTCTGGGAGGCTGGGGACACGGTGCTAATCGGACGGCGCATGGGCCGATCTCGAGAAGGGATGACCATGGACTCAATCACGACCGACTTCGGGGAAGTTCTCTTGTGGAGCTTCTGGTTCTTCATCTGGATCGCCGCACTGATGGTGTGGTTCCGCTGCCTGTTCGACCTGTTCGGCGACAGCTCGCTCAGCGGTTGGGCGAAGGCCGGTTGGGCACTCCTGCTCATCTTCGTGCCGTGGCTGGGCGCACTGATCTACCTCATTGCTCGGGGCCGGAGCATGACCGAGCGCCAGATGGCGGCGATTGCGCAGCGGCAGGCCGAGCAGGAGAAGTACATCCAGCAGGTTGCGAGCACTTCACAGAGCCCGGCCGAGCAGATCGCAAGCGCCAAGGCACTGCTCGATTCCGGAGCCATCACGCAGGCGGAGTTCGAGTCCGTCAAGGCTAAGGCACTCGCCTGACCGCACCGTCCACAGACCGCTACCGCCCTACCGAAGCTTGGGGCATCCCGCTACTCGACCGCGAGCAGCTCGGGCCCGCCGTTCCTCGTCACCACCATTGCCCGCACGCCGGCCTCCGCTCGTCCGCACCCGTTCTCGCGGTTGGATCGTGCCCTGGTAGGTCACGATCCACCCGCGACGAAACACTCAGCCGAGGCAGCGCAGCGCGTCGGCGTGGAGGTTCATGTCGAGCGCGCCCAGTGCCTCGTCGAGCTGGCAAACCGAGCTGATCCCGATCACAGGGATAGCCGGCGAGGCAGTCGCCAGCAGCCAGCCGGGGATCCAGGATCCGCATCGAGGTCGGCTTGTCTACTGTGGTGCCGAAGAACATGGTGCCCAGGCAGAGCGCGCTCACGCTCGGGCCGCTCCGGTCAGCGCCGCTCGGGCTTGGCTTGGCCGACGACCGCGTCACCTCGCACGGTTCCACCAGAGGGCGAGGCCGGCGCCGGTGAAGACCAGAAGCCCTCCGGCGAGAAGGAACCAGACCGTGATCTCGACGTCCTGCTTGCGCGGGCCGAACTCCCGCGGCAGGTCGGTGAGCACGTCGGTCAGCTCGTCGGCGGCCTCCGCTCGGAAGTATCGCCCGCCGGAGATGTCCGCGACCTGGGTCAGCGTGTCCTCGTCGATATCGCGGTTGCGTCCGCGGCCCCCGCCAAAGCCGCGCGGCCCCTGGCCGAATGCGGAGCCACTACTGAGCTGGTCGGCGGTGCACATCATGTGGGCGGGCTCAGTGGTGCCGAAGCCGATCGTGTAGACCCGCAGGCCGCGTGCGGCGGCCTGCTCGGCGGCGGTGACCGGGTCGACGCCGGTGGTGTTCGAGCCGTCGGTGAGGACGACGACGGTGTCGGGCTGGAAGCCGGCGCCGGTGTTCGGGGCGGCGTCACCGAGGTCGACGCCCGTGGCGGCGACGTTCGGGTTGCTCTCGGCGATCGCGTCGATCGAGGTCAGTATGGCCTGGCCGATCGCCGTACCCCTGGCGGTCTTGAGGTTGTCGATGGCGTCGAGGAGGGCGTCCTTGTCGGTGGTGGGCGGCACCAGCAGACCGGCGGTCCCCGAGAAGGCGACGAGGCCGATCCGCGTGCCGTCGTCAATGCCCTTGACGAACTCGCGGGCCGCGTCGCTGGCGACGGCCAGCCGATTGGGAGCGACGTCGGTGGTGCACATCGAGCCGGAGACGTCGATCGCCAGCAGGATCGAGGTGTGGTTCGACGGCACGGCCATGGACGCCTGTGGCCGGGCCAGCCCCCGGCCAGCGCGAGCAGCCCGGCAAGGAAGAGGTAGACGGGAACACGCCGGCGCCACGAGGTAGATCCGGGCAGCGCGGCACGGATCAGCGCGACGCTGGAGACGACGACCGCGGATCGCCTGCGGCGCCGGTCCAGCCACCACCGTGCCACCAGCAGCAGCGGTACGGCCAGCAGCGCGACCAGCGCCCATGGCCAGCTGAGCGACATCAGACGATCCTTCCGTGCCAGAGGATGCCCAGCAGTCCGCCGAGCGTCAGAAGCAGCAAGGCGATGCCCGCGAGCGGCCCGGTCAGCTCGACCGGCTCCTTGGCGACGGTCAGACGCAGGTCGATCGACTCGGTCGCATCGGCCAGCGTGTCCGCGCTACCGGCGGGGTAGTAGGTGCCGCCGCTGGTCTGCGCGACCGTGGTCAGCAGCCCCTCGTCGAGCGCGGTGGCGAGCTGGTAGCCGTCGACCTCGACGGTGTCGCCCCTGGCGGTGCCGATCCCGACCGTGTGGACGCGTACTCCGGCGGCGGCGGCGAGTTCGGCGGCGGCCTCGGCGTCCGGGCCGCCGGTCTGCTGGCCGTCGGAGAAGATCACGATCGTCGCCGACGGCCAGTAGCCGAGTTCGTTCGTGGTCGCGTTCGTGTCGTCGGAGGGCAGGCTGACCGGTTTGCCGGTGATGGTGCCGAGCGCGACGAGGATCGCCTGCCCGAGCGAGGTTCCGCCGCTGGCCGAGGGCCGACGAATCGCGGCCAGCGCGGCGGAGCGGTCGTCGGTCGGGGCTTGGGTCAGCAGCGCCTGTTCGCCGAAGACCAGGACGCCGACGTCGACGGAGTCCGGCTGCTCCTCGACGAAGCCGATCGCCGCTGTCTTCGCGGCGGCGAGCCGACTCGGCTCTACGTCGTCGGCGGACATGCTGTTGGAGATGTCGAACGCGAGTACCACCGTGCCGGCGACCCGGGGGACGGCGATCTCGGCCTGCGGGCGGGCCGCGCCGACCAGCAGGATCGGCAGGGCGGCGAGCAGCAGCGCGTAGGGCAGGTGGCGCCGCAGCGCACCACCACCGGTGAGGGCGCCGAAGCCGGCCGCGGTCAAGGCGGCGGCACGGCGGCGCTGGAGTACGACGTAGCCGGCGATCGCGGCCGCGGTCACCAGCACGGCGGCGGCGATCACAACGGGGTAGAGGAAGGTCACCGGCGTCTCCGTCCGGAGCGGCGGACCATGCCGACGAGCGCGGCGATCACGTCCTCGTCGGTGCTGACCTGGTGCGCGTCGACTCCGGCCTGCCGCATCCCCTCGGCGAGGGCCTCCTCACGGGCGCCGACCTGGGTGGAGAGGCGGCCGCGCAGCAGCGGGTCACTGGCATCGACGAGGAGTTGCTCGCCGGTCTCCGCGTCCTCGACCAGAATCAGGCCGAGGTCGGGCAGCTCCCGCTCGGCCGGGTCGACCACGCGGATCACCACGACCTCGTGGCGGTGAGTGAGCCTGGCCAGCGGACGGTCCCAGCCCAGGTCGCCGATGAAGTCGGACAGCACGAAGACCAGGCTGCGGCGGCGCGCGGTCGTGGACGCGGCCAGGTGCAGCATCGCGGCCAGGTCGGTGGTCGCGCCAGGACGGGTCGGTGTCTGCGGGCGCGTCAGTTCGCGTGCGATCCGGAGAACCTGGTCACGGCCGGTGCGCGGCGGGATCACCAGGTGGGCATCGTTGTCGTAGAGGATCGCGCCGACCCGGTTGCCGCCCTGCGCGAGCAGCCGGCTGAGGCTGACCGCCAGCTCGGTCGCGACGGCCTCCTTACCCTGGCCGCCGGCCCACCGGCCGGAGCCGGACGTGCCGTCGGGGGCGGGGGACCGGCCGAAGCGCATCGAGGCCGAGCGGTCCACGACCAGCCAGGCGGTCAGCTCACGGTCCTCGGTGTACAGCCGGACGAACGGCTCGTCCAGGCGCGCCGTCACGTTCCAGTCGATGTGCCGGACATCGTCCTCCGGCGTGTAGGCGCGCAGGTCGGTGAAGTCGACGCCGGAGCCGCGCCACACCGTGCGGTACGCGCCCTGGAGACGCCCGTCGAGGCGGCGGCCGAGCCGCCACTCCAGGCGCCGCAGTAACCGGTCCGGGGCCGTGGTCATGTGGCTCAGCGGCCCCGGCCGGCGGGCTCCGGGATCGGCACGTTCGCCAGGATCTTCGACAGGATCAGGTCCGCGGTCACGCTCGTCGGAGAGCGCCTCGTAGGAGAGGACGAGCCGGTGGCGCAGCACGTCCAGGGCAAGGTCGGTGAGGTCCTCGGGTACGACGTACTCCCGGCCGCGGATGTACGCCAGCGCGCGGGCGGCGAGCACCAGGCTGATCGAGGAACGGGGGCTGGCGCCGAAGGTGACGTAGCGGGCCATGTCGGTCAGGCCGACCCGGCCGGGCTCGCGGCTGGCGTGGGCCAGCTGCACCGCGTACTCGATCAGCGACGGGTCGACGTAGACCCGGTCGGCCTCCTGCTGGAGCCCGACCAGCGTCGCCGGGTCGATGATGCGGCTGGATCGCGGCGGCCGGGGCGAGCGCCCGCTCGACGACGACGAACTCCTCGGTCGCGCTGGGGTAGCCGACGACCACCTTCATCATGAACCGGTCGACCTGCGCCTCGGGCAGCGGATAGGTGCCCTCGGACTCGATCGGGTTCTGGGTGGCCATCACCAGGAAGGGGTTCGGCACCGGGTGGGTCTCCCGGCCGATCGTGACCTGCCGTTCCTGCATGACCTCCAGCAGCGCGCTCTGCACCTTGGCCGGGGCCCGGTTGATCTCGTCGGCGAGCAGCAGGTTGGTGAAGACCGGTCCGAGCGAGACCTGGAACTCGCCGGTCGGCTGGTGGTAGACGCGGGTGCCGAGGATGTCGGCGGGCACCAGGTCGGGGGTGAACTGCACCCGGTGGAAGTCCCCGCCGATCGCCTCGGCCAGCGATTTCACCGCGAGCGTCTTGGCCAGGCCGGGCACGCCCTCGACCAGGATGTGCCCGCGGGCGAGCAGCGCCACGATCATCCGTTCGAGCAGCAGGTCCTGGCCCACGATGGTCTTCTTGACCTCGTAGAGCACCTTCTCGACCGGGCCGGCGAAGCCGGGCGGACCCGGCGTCGGTCCAGTTCTGGGTGCCGTTTGCCGGCATGTTCATCGGTCCGTCCTCGGTCGTGGGTCGACTGGGACTGGTCATAGCGGGGGCACCCGTCCGTCGCCCTCGACGGCCGCCGAGCGCCGCCCCGATCGGGACGGCGAAGCCGATGCCGATGAAGGTGTCCGGCGTCCGTCGGGTTGGCCAGCGCCACGATCGATGCCGACCACCTGCCCGCGGTCGTTGATGAGTGGTCCGCCCGAGCTGCCCGGGTTGACCGCCGCGTCGAACTGGATGAGTCCGGCGAGCTGGCCCGATTCGCCCCGCGGCCACCCGATCGCAGGCCGGAGACGACCCCGCTGGTGGTACTCGCGGTCAGCCCGAGCGGATTGCCGATCGCCACCACGTCGTCGCCGACCGCGACGCCACCGCCGAGCACCGCCGGCACCACCGTCTCCGGCAACTTCGCCGGGGCCAGTATGGCGATGTCCTGCTTGGCGTCCGCGCCGGCGACCACGGCCTTCGACCCGTTACCGTCGGCGTAGGTGACCTTGATCGCGTCGGCGCCCTCGACCACGTGCGCCGCGGTGAGGATGGCGCCGCGTGCGTTGACGATCACGCCGGTACCGGTCGCCGACTGGCTCCCGAGCGGCGCGGGTTGCCACCGCGGGTCGTCTGGATCAGCACCACCGAGGGCAGCAGCGCCTGGTAGACCTCGGGCACGGCTCAGCGGCCGAGGCGGACGGCGAGGCCGAGGGCGCGGCGGTGCGCGGGGCCTTCGCCTCGCCGCCGCGGACGAGCACCACCGCGGTGATCGCCACAGCCCACGCCAGCCCAGCGCCGATCAGCACCTTCCGGCGCAGTCGCGCGGTCTTCCACCGGCCCGTCGGCTCGGTCGGGCCGTCGGGGAGCGGCGCCGATGCCCGCGCGCCTTCCGCGTCCAGCGCTGTTGTCACTGCAGGGCCGCCCAGACTCCGCATCTTTCGACTCTAAGATCGCTTCCCACGAATTAGCTATGGCTGGCGGCCGGGCTTCTGGGATCGCGAGCGCGCAGCCATCGAGGCGCTGGGTACGCCAGCCGACCAATCCGGCGTGGGCGGTGCACCGAATCCCCTGTGGCGTCGACGTCACAAACCGATCCAGCTCGGTCCGATCCGAGCGATTCGAAGGGGGTCTAGATGACTCGCCATATCAATCCGCGCGCCCTGAAGAGGGCGATCACACTGCTCCTCTGCACCGTTGCCGCCGCCGCGACGATGGCTGCGGTGGGGGGAGCCCTGCGCAGGCGCAGACGTGTGTTACCCGAGGTCACGCCTACGTCACCCAGCCGGGACGGATCTACTTCTCCGGTTACGAGGGCGACCAGAGCGTTGGCATCCCGACCTGGAATACCTTCCGCGGCGATACCTTCCGCATCGGCGGTAACGGCATCAAGCCAGACACGTCCATCCGCTTCCAGGCCGTGAACATCATTACCCGCGCTCAGATCGACTTCCTCCCGGGCGTGCGGGTGGTGGAGACCCGCAAAGCCGGAAGTAACTGCGTCGTCAACGAGAGCGGTCTCATGTCCGTGACGGCGCCGTCCGGCCAGTACCGGATCACAGCCATCTACACCTCAGGAATCGCCGGGCGCTGGTCGACCAGGTGGTCGACGTCGTGGTGCGCTGATCTCGGAAGGTGCCTCCCCGCTCCTGGGCGGGGAGGCCACCCGGTGACCTCGATGCGGTCCGAAACGTTCAAGGCAACCCCGAGTTGACCGGCCAGAATGGGGGCATGTCGATCGACCTGCCTGCCGCCGTTTCGTTCATGGCCGCTGACGGCCGTGTCCTCGACCGCCGCCGCCTGCAGCTGCTGATCGGCGAGGGCCATCCCGACGCCCTTGTCGTGGCGCTGATGCCACCGCAATCCCGACGGTGGCTATGGCTGGGGACTGGAGGCGGACCTGAGGGCCGCCGAGAGCCAACCCGGTGCCGCGCTACACGCGTTCGAGGTGTTCGAGGACATCGCCCCGATCACAAGTCCGCGGGCGGTTCAACTCGGCGACTGGCGGGCGGCGGCCAGCCTTCCCGACGGCGGGCTACCTTTCGCGCTCCACCTCTCTGACGCGGCCGGCGTCGCCCCGTTCTGGGCGCAGGCCGACCATGGCGCCTCCTCGATCCAGATCACCGCTCACGTCGCCGCAGTCGCACATCGCGTCGCGGCACACGATCCCTCCATCGCCGGCCATCCCTTGGCTCGCGCAGG
>CAVUDJ010000008.1:0-980059 GCA_963740215.1 uncultured Actinomycetota bacterium | reverse complement strand
TCGTCAGCGAACGCGGCTCCCGGCCGCTCAGCAGCCAGCCGGCGGCCGCGGCGACCAGCGGCACCCCGACGAGGGTGACCGCGAGCTCGATGACCGGTACCCGTTTGAGCAGGCCGATGTCCTCGTCCAGGATCGCGGCTGCGGCCAGGTACGCGACGGCGACGCCGAGGATCGCGCCGAGCACGGCGAGCCCGAGGGCCGTGGTGGCCGCGAGGGTGCGGCGGATTCGGCGGGTGGCCCCGGTCGCGGTGAGGGTGCGCAGGTCGCGCGCCGCTTCGCCGCGGATGAGACCGACGGTCATGGCGAGCACCCCGAGGGCCAGCACCCCTCCGGCCGCCGTCGCCGCCCCGCGGATCTGGGCCTGCGGGGGGCCGGTGTCGCGCGACTCGACGATCAGACCGTTGTCGAGGGCCAGGTCGCGGGCCGCGGCGAGCTGCGCTGTGGTCAGCGGCCGGTCCGTTTCGATCAGCCAGCCGACCCGCACGGCCGTCAAGCCGTGGCGCCGGAGGGCCTCCGGGGTAAGCAGCCCATCGGGCAGTGACTGGTAGGCCGGACGGCGCAGCGGCGCCGTTGCCGCCCGGGTCTCGTCTCTGCCGCCGAAGAATGACAGGTCGTCGGCGCGGTGCGGGGTGAGCACCTCGGTACCCGGGCCTATCGCGGCGGGACCGAGGCCGTAGTAGCGCAGCAGCTCGGGGGTGGCGACGTAGAGGTTCGCGGACACGTCGAGCGGCAACGGGGCTTGGTTCGGATCGCCGGACGGGTTTAGTTGTGTCAGGAACGCGGGCACCCGTCCGGGCGGGCCGCCATCGGAGTCCTGTATGACCGCCTCGTCCGCGCGTACCGCCGCATCCAGGGGGACCAGCGTCGGGCCGCCCAGCGTGGCAGCGAACTGGCCGACCGCCGCGTCGGCCGCTGCGATCTGGGCCGGTGTCCGGTCCGGGATGAGAGATCCGACACGCCCGTAGGCGCGGTCGGTAACCGTGATGAGCAGCTGCCGGTCCGACAGGTTGCCTTCGGCAGCGGTCGGTTCGCTGGCGGCCATGGCGATGACGACGATGGCGGCGACCGCGAGACCGAGGCTGATCGCGGCCAGCGCCGCCCCTGAGCGGGCTTGATGGCGGGCCAGGTCACGCAGGGCGAGCCGGGCGGCAACCGGCAGCCGGGCACCGGCCCGGGCCAGCCCGCGGATCGCCAGCGGGGCCAGCAGCGGCAGCCCGGCGAGCGTGGCGGCGCTACCGGCCACGACGAGTGCCGCGTTGTCCGAACCCAACCGCAGGCAGGCCACACCGGCGGCCATGAGGAGCAGGCCAAGGACGGCCCAGCGGCGGGCCGGCCGTGGGCGCGGCGGGCGCTGGGAGAGGGCCTGGGTGATCGGGATGCGGGCAGCCGCCCGCGCGGGCCACCAAGCGGCCGCGGTGGCGGTGACCACGGCCAGCAGCAGGCACGCGCCGATCAGCCACCAAGGCAGGCTGAACGCTTCGATGCGGTGCCCCACGGCCGGTTCCAGCCGAGGGATCGCCACTATCCACAATGCGGCAGCGACCACCGTGCCGAACACCGCAGCGGCGATGCCGGCCAAGGCGCCGGCGGCAAGCATGACCAGACGGACGTGCCGCTCCGTTGCCCCGGTCGCGGCGAGCATGCCGAACTGTCGCATCCGGCGCTGAGCCATCGTGATGAACGCGGATGCGGCGACCAAGCAAACCAGGAACATCGCCAGGACTACCAGAGCGAACGCGTACGTCGCGGCGGCGGTCCGTGCGTCGCCTTCGCGGGTCGCGATGGCCGCGCCGGTGCTCCTCTGATCCACGATGATTCGGGACGGTGGTCCCATGGCTGAGGATCGTCACCGACTCCGGCGGGTCGGCCCCGGCCGGGGACACCAAAACGAACTCCGCGTTCAGATCGTGCGGGTTCTCGACCACACCGACCACCGACCACGTCCGGTCGGCCAGTGTCAGTTGCCCGCCGACGCGCAGCCGCATCAGGGCGGCCACCTCGTCGGTCGCCGCGGCCTCCCCGGCCGCGGCCGGATACCGGCCCGATACCAGGCGCAGCATCGTGGCGCCGTACGGGCCGTGCGGGTCCTGGGCCCGCACCTCGACCGGCCGGGTCAGGCCCGGGATGGTCGCGCTGCGGTGCCCGATCACGTCCACCGTGCCCAGTTGGGTCTGGGCGGAGGCGACCTGGGAGTTCAGTTCTTGGGGATCCGCTGCGCCGTAGCGGATCAGCATGTCGGCCGTGCCGTACCTGGCATCGAGCGAGCCGGGGGTGTTGTACACGACCGAGACTCCCAGCAGCGCACCCGCGACGGTGAACGTGAGCAGAGCGATCACCAGCACCTGCTGGCGCCACTCGCGGCGGTACACCCGCCAGCCCCATCGAAGCACCGCCCGCCGGGCGGGCAGGCCCCCGTTGCGTGGCCGGCTCACGGCTTCGCCCCAGGCGTGAGCAGCGACTCGGGGCCGGGGCGCGGGGTGGTCTGGTCGACCACCCGGCCATCGCGCAGGAACACCACCCGGTCCGCCCAGGACGCCAGCTGGGCGTCGTGGGTGACCACCACACCGGCCACGCCGTCGCGGCAGGCGGTGCGCAGCAGCCGCATCACCGCCTCGCCGCTGACCGAGTCCAGCGCGCCGGTCGGCTCGTCGGCCAGCAGCAACCGCCGCTCACCGATCACCGCGCGGGCGATCGCGACCCGCTGGCTCTCCCCGCCGGACAGCTCGTCCGGGAACCGGGTGGCCCGCCCGGCCAGGCCCAGCCGCTGCAGCATCTCAAGCGCTGCAGCACGGGCCGCTTTGACCCGTACCCCATCCAGTTCCAGCGGCAGCGCGACGTTTTCCACCGCGGTCAGACCGGGCAGCAGGTTGAAGTCCTGGAAGACGTAGCCGATCGCGCGGCGCCGCAGCCGAGCGAGCTCGTTGCGGGACAGGCCGGCCAGCTCGCGTTCATCGATGACCACCTGGCCGCTGGTCGGTTCCTCCAGGGTGCCGGCGATCGTGAGCAGCGTGCTCTTGCCGGACCCGCTCGGGCCCATCACCGCTACCAGCTCACCGGCCTGGACCGACAGGTCGACCTCGCGCAGCGCGTGCACCTCGGCCGGGCCCGATCCGTACACCTTGGACACCTGACGCAGCTCGACAGCGGCGCTCATCGCCGGCTCCCCATCCGCGCCCGGCCAAGACGCGGCACCGGGGCAGGCGTTCGGCGAGGCTGGGCCGGGTACTGCTTCAAACGGGCGTCGGCGGCATCGATCCAGCGGACGACTGCCTCTATCCGGAACAATTCGGAGTCGACGATGAGCCCCAGCTCGACGTCGTCCTCGGCCATATCGCTCTTGATATGGGTGTACTGCTGCATCGCCTCCACCATGTGCCGGCGGTGGACCTGCAGCACCTCAGACACGTCCACGCCCGGCACACTGGTCGCCACCAGCACCTTGATCACCAGCTCGTCGCGCGGCGGCGGCATCACCTCCGCCGGGGTACGCAGCCACGCCGCCAGCTCGTCGGCTCCAGACGACGTGATGGTGAAGATGTTCTGCGGGCCACCGGAGCCCTCCGACTCGACGAAGCCGTCACGCTCCAGCCGCTGCAGGGTCGTATACACCTGCCCGACGTTGAGCGGCCACACCTCCCCGGTTCGGGACTCGAACTCCTGCCGCAACTGCAGGCCATACTTCGGACCCTCGCTGAGCAGGGCCAGCAGCGCATGACGAACACTCATACCCAGTATGATACTGAGTATAATACTCGATGTCAACGACGCCGCGACCGGGTGACACGGGTGGCGGTTCTCACCGGAGCCGGGATCTCGACCGACTCCGGTATCCCGGACTATCGGGGGCCGTCGGGCGTGTGGACCGCAAAGCGCTGGAACGGGCGTACTGCAAGGCCTTTCGGGCGGGATGGCATTTTCGGGCGCCCGATCACGGCCCGAATGGGCAGCGTCGACGACCGTCGAGGATGCCCGACGAGGATGGTCCTTGACCCGCGAATGCCCCTACCGTGCTCCGCGTGAAGAAGATCCTCGTGGCCGCTGCCGCGGCACTCGCGATGTTGACCGTGACCGGGTGTGGCGACGACGCCGCCGACGTGGCCGCCTCCGCGGCTGACGGCGGGGCCGGCCCAGACAAGGGCGGCGACGACAACGCGCCATGTGACCTGGTCGAAGCTGCCGAGGTGGCAGCGATCCTTGGCGAGACGCCGGAGCCCCAGCGCAACGTGGCCAACCCGAGCGGCCAGGTATGCCTGTGGGACCAGGCCGATGACAAGCAGAGCCTGTGGTTGCAGCTGTTGGCGCCCCGGTCGAACCCGGAGCAGCACCTCAACGGCTACGGCTGGACCGCGGAGACGTTCACCCGGTGGGCCGACAGCGAGGCGGAGCCGGTCGACGGCCTCGGCGATGAGGCGATCTACCAGGGGAAGGACCAGCTCGGTGGCGGCGGCAAGGAGTTCGCCCTCTCCGTACTGCACCACGGCGAGCGGGTGTTCGCGGTCAGACTCCACGTGAAGGGCGCCGACGGCTCCGAGGCCGGCGCCACCCTCGACAAGCTCCGTCCGCTCGCCGCGAAGATCGTCGAACGGCACTGAGTGCGCGAACAGTCGCTGGCCATGCCACGGGGATCAACCGGGTCCTGCACAGTTAACCAGTAGGACGCGCAACCGCTCGCGTAACGGGTGGTCTTCGACGACTGCCGGAGGCTTCGACACCGAAGCGTGGACATCGACTGGCATCACCCATTCGGTCGAGCTGAGTTCGCCTGCTTCCACCCAAGAGCTTGCCCGGCTATTGGACCTCGTTGACGACGTGGCCGAGATCCCTCGCGCCATCCGGGCCGGAGCAACGGTGCAGAGGCTAACGTGACGCGCGAGCTAGCTCTCGGGTCTATCAGGGACGGGTCAGCGGCGGAGAGGTCGGAGGGTGGCATGCTCGTTGCATGTCGCAGATCGTGTGGTGGGAGATCGAGACACCCGCGCCTGAGCTCTTCCAGCGCTTCCATGGCGCGATGTGGGGTTGGGCCTTTGAGCCGGCCTTTGTGAACACCGAACTCGACGCCGACTACTGGATCATCAAGGTTGGCGATAGCAGTATCGGGGGCCTCCAGCGGTCCGTTGGCGACTCACGTCCTCAGGCGGGCGTTCGGCTGTACGTGGAGGTGGCGGATCTTGAGGAGGTTCTGAGGCAGGTCCAAGCCCTCGGCGGTCAGGTCGAGCGCACACGTACCGAGTTGGGTGGCGACGACCGGTGGTTCGCCACGGCGCTGGATCCGACTGGTGTCTCCTTCGGTATGTGGACTGCCTACCCGGCGGCTGCTAGGTCAGCCAATTTCGCTCGGCGCCAGAATCGCACGACCGGCGGCAGTTGAGGATGGGGCGGATAGCAGAAGGCCGAGCTGCGCGCTGTCCCGGGCGCTGAGGCAGGGTCAGGGCTTGCGGTAGACCGAGATGTGGTCCCTGCTGCCCGGCCCGAACGGCTCGCGCTGCCAGTTCGCATACCGGTCCTCGAGGCGCAGGCCCACCGCAGCGGCCAGCTCGTCGATCTGCTCGGGCCATCGATAGTGCATGGCGAACGGCTTGAGCTGCACGTCGCCGTCGGTGAAGGTGATCGTCTGCCGGACGAACGTCTGCCCCGCTCGGTCGTACTGGTGCAACCGGACCGTCACGGAGTCCTCGGTCACCGACCGCACCTGGACCTGCTGCTCGTCGCGGTCGAAGTCGGCTGGATCGGGCACGAACGCCTCGATGACGAACGCACCGCCGGGTGCCAGGGCCTGGGCGACGTTGCGGAAACAGTCCTCCTGCCGGCCCGCACCGGTCAGGTTGAACAGCGTGTTGAAGACCAGATAGACCAGCGCGGTACGGGCCGGTCACGCCCACGTCGGCCATATCGCCGATGACGACCGGGATCGCGCTCGCCGCCCGGCTTGGCGCGCATCAGGGCCACCATCTCCGGCGACGCCTCGATGCCTTCGACCGGGATGCCGCGCTCGGCCAGCGGAAGCGCCACCCGACCGCTGCCGATGGCCAGCTCCAGGACCGGACCGCCTGCGGCCAGGCCAGCCAGGAACTCCACCGCGAGCGCGGGGTCGGGGTTGCCGGGATCGTCGTACGTGGCCGCCCACTGCCGGCCGAAGAGCCCGGGGTCGTCGAGGATCGACATGCCCCACGACAACAGATACGTCGGCCCGCCAGCAACTCATTTAGGCGGCTGAAGGTTGGGGTTGGAGCATTCCGGCCGGCCACCGCGGATGTTCGCAGATCGGCATGGTCGTGCGTTCCGGCGGCTGGTCAGGTGTCGGAGGCCATGTAGCAGGTCGGACTCGGTGTGAACACGTGACGCACCCTGGTAGCGGGACCAATGGGCGGCCGTGGCGATCCGCAGTAGCGGAGCATCGTCAAAGAGTCGAACTTGAGCGTACGGATCTACTGTGGACTAGCGCGGCAGGACGGATGCGCCGGACCTCGCCACGATCTCTTGCAGCGCGACGACGTGCTGGTCGAACGCGGCCCATCCGACGCTGGTGAGCCTGGCCGACGTGCGTGGGCGCTTGCCGACGAAGCTCTTGCGAATCTCGACGTAGCCGGCGTCTTCGAGCGTCATCAGCTGCTTCGACAGGGCGGAGTCGGACAGGCCGATGCTGTCGCGGATGTACTTGAAGTCGGCCCATTCCGTGGCCGCGAGCAGTGACACGATCGACAGCCGGGTGGGGGCGTGGATGAGTTCGTCGAACTTCGGCTTGATCACTTTGGGCCGCCTACGCGATTGTCGAGCATGAGGCGGCGCAGGTACCGCATCAGCAATGGCCCGCCGACGACCATGATTACGCCGGCCAGGAGGATGCCCGCGGTCGCGGGATAGCGGATCCCCGCGGCCTTCAGCGCGAACGACGTCGGCAACGAGACGGCCAGGATGCCCGCGACGAAGCCGAGAATGGCCAGGACGCCGGTCGGCCCGAGCAGGTCGTTGCGCGGCTGGGCGCGCCGGACGATGCCTAGCACTAGCCGGCCCGTCACGATGAGAATGCCGAAGACGAACGCGGCCGTTGCGATGCCGATCACGAGTGGCCGCCGAGTCTCGACGGCGACCGAGAAGCCGACCATGAGAACCGCGGTGGCCCACCAGAACCAGGTGGGGATGATCGTCAAGGTGACAACTTGTTCCCGGCGCCGGGCGATCTCCGTCAGCGCCGCAGCGGCCTCGTCGGGGCGTACCTCGTTTGCCATGGCGCACCTCCACGCCTACGCGGACAGTACTTTCCTGCATGGAAACTAGCACGCACTTTCCCGCTCGGCAAGTACTTGCCCGATTCGCGCTCCGACCGTGGCGTCTGCGGCATGTGCTGACGTCACGTTCAGGACCATCGGCCATTGACCCGTCGCCGAGCGGGCGAGTTCTGTCGGCCAGCCAGCACACCTTGCCGGGCTACTTGGGGGGCAACGAACGCGCGTACGTGACGCCGTGGTCCACCCAGCCTCGCAGGTCGTCATCGGCCTCGACCACCTCGGCGTCTACCCGAAGCCAGCCGTCCATCTTCCGGCCGCGCATCTCGAAGCGGCGCACATGCGGTTCGCTGATCAGCGACTCGGCCTCGGCCGGGTTGACGCGCAGCAGCAGGCCGCCCTGACTGCTGGCACTGACGGCCATGTTGCCCTGGATGAGGAAGGCGAGTCCGCCGAACATCCGCCGCTCGGTCAGGCCGGGCTCGGCCTGTACGACTGCGCGGATTCGATCGGCGAGCTCGATGTCGTACGCCATCCTCAGAGTCTCTCGCGGACGCCTCATCCGCGCTGGAGACCGCGCGCTTCGCTGCCGCACCTAACCGAGATCCGAGGACCACTCAAGTTCGAGCGGGCTGCGGCAGTTGAGTGCGTAGGACCGCATTGCCTCCCCGAGGCTGGGCCACCGGCGAGAGAGCGTCAGCCGCTACGGCCACGCCGATGGACAAGTCTCCCGCGGACGATGACTGCTTGGGGTTGGTCCAGTTGGCCGAGATCGGCCCGGGGATCGGCGCCGAACACGACAGCATCAGCCGGCGCACCGTCGGCCAGGCCGGCGAGACCGAGATAGGACCTGGACTTCCACGACGCCGCGGCCAGTGCCTCGTGTGGTGACACTCCTGCGCCGACGAGAGCGCGAACCTCGTCCGCGATGCGCCCGTGCGGCCGCGAATCGGTACCGGCCAGCACGGTGACACCGGCCTCCACCGCGGCAGCTGTCAGAGGGCCGTGGGCTTTTGCCCCGGCCACGTACCAGTCTCTGCGTGGACCGTCCGGAGCAGCACGGACCCGCTCCAACGACGCGGTGATCACCGAGAGCGTGGGCGTCAGCGCCGTTCCCTGCTGTGCCATGCGCGGCAGCAAGCCCAGGTCGAGGCACATGCCATGCTCCAGAGAGTCGACGCCCGCCTCGACCGCAATCCGGCCACCGGCCGGGTGCTGGGAATGCACCGCGAGGCGTCCACCCACTGCGTGCACACGCGTAACCGCCTCCCGCAACACCTCCAGCGGGGCGACGCTGTCGCCGATCCTCCAGTCGATCACGATCTTCGCCCATCCGGTACGGGCGGCCTGTTCCGCTGCGACGGTCGGTAGATCGGCTGGCTCGGGACGGCGACCCCAGCCGTCGAAGAACTGCCCGTGCTGAGCGATCCAGGCGCCTGCGTGAACAGCCCGAGGGCTCTGGTCTCCACGACCGAACCAGTCTGGGGGTTCACCTGCCAGACCCGGCGCGCGAATCAGCGTCACCCCGGCCGCCAGGTGGGCCTGCAGGTCCTCGCGCAAGACGCTGTGGTCGAGCGGCTGGCCCGGTTCCTCCGCCCCAGGGTGCGTGTGTGCGTCTACCAATCCGGGCAGCAGCCACCCCTCGGCCACAAGCTCTGCACCACTGACCGGGTCCGTGGTCCACCGGTCACCGTCGGCGTACAAATCGATTGGATCGCCGTCGGGAAGGGCATAGCCGCGTATCCGTAACACAGTCGTCAGGACTACCTCCGTGCCGTCACCGCCGAATCGATATCGATCATCGTGTCAGCCGCATCTGGCGAGGACGAGCACCGCAGCGACCTCTCCGGGGAGCAGGCTTCGAGCGGCGAGGTGCAGCGCGCGGTTCAGAGACCGACCGCGGCGGCGGACGCTTCCCAGAGTTCGGCGGCAAGGGTCGGATCGGTGGCTCGCGGCGCCGGGGTGCGGAGCTTGCGACGCTGGTAGTAGCCGCCCGGCACCAGGTCGATCAGCGGTTGCTCGGCCAGCCAGACGAGGGTGTCGGCGCCCTTCGCCGGCGGCGGTATGAAGGGGATCCAGCGGATGAAGAACGCCACCGCCGGCTGGTCGTTGCCGAAGTTGGTACGCACCAGGCCTGGGTGGTAGGCCACCGAGACGATGTCCGGCCAGCGTCGGGTCGCCTCGACCGCGAAGAGGATGTTGGCCTGTTTGGAGGATCCGTAATGCCCGAGCGTCCGGGATTGCAGACCGCTGCTGTTCAGGTCGGCCGGATCGAGCTGACCGCTGGTATGCGCTCCCGACGAGGTGTTGATGATGCGGCCCCCGGCTAGCGTCTCGCGCAGCAGGTTGCTGAGCAGGAACGGGGCCAGGTGGTTGACCTGCATGGTGACTTCGAAACCGTCCACGGTGATGGTCCGCCGCCGGAACGCTCCGCCCGCGTTGTTGGCGAGCAGGTCGATGCGCGGATGGTCGGCGCGCAGTTCCTTCGCGAGCGCCCGCACCTCGGCCAGCACCGTGAAGTCGGCCCGGTAGGGATGCACCCTGGCCGGATCGGGAGCCGCCATGCGTACCCGACGAGTGGCCGAGCTGAGGCGCTCCGGATTCCGGCCGACCACGGCGACCACCCAGCCACGCCGGGCCAACTGCTCGGCGGCGGCCAGGCCGATGCCTGAACTGCCGCCGGTCACCACCGCAACCCTCGGCCCGTCGGGGCCCGACCCGTCGAAAGGATCCGCCCCGACGCCGTTCTCGTCGGTCATGCCGTGAAGCTACCGTCGAAAATCTCGGCTGTCTGCCGACGGTCAGCCGTTGAGGTAGGCCAGCACGGCCAGCACGCGGCGGTTGTCGTCCTCGGACGGTGGCAGGCCCAGCTTGGTGAAGATGTTGTTGATGTGCTTGCTGACGGCCTTCTCGGTGATGAACAGGCGGTTCGCGATCGCCGCGTTCGACCGGCCCTCGGCCATCAGGGCGAGCACTTCGCGCTCGCGGGGGGTCAGCGCTGCCACGGCTCCGCGCGGGCGTGACGTGCGAGAAGTTGGGAGACCACCTCGGGATCCATGCGGTGCCGCCGCCGGCGACCCGGCGTACCGCGTCGAGGAACTGCTCCACGTTGGCCACGCGATCCTTGAGCAGATAGCCGACGCCGCCGCTGCGGTCGGAGAGCAGTTCGCGCGCGTACAGCTGCTCGACGTGCTGGGAGAGTACTAGTACCGGCAATCCGGGCACCTCGACACGCGCCGGATCGCGGCCTGGAGTCCCTCGTCGGTGAACGTCGGCGGCAGGCGGACGTCGACGACGGCGAGTCGGGGCGGTGGGTCGATCAGGGCTCGCAGCAGCGACGGTCCGTTGTCGACAGCCTCGACGACGTCGAAGTCGTTGGCGGTGAGCAGCCGGATCAGTCCGTCCCGGAGGAGGGCGAGATCCTCGGCGATGACAACGCGCACGGCAGCTCCATGGTGACGACGGTCGGCCCGCCGGTCGGACTGCACACCGCGATCTTGCCGTCGAATGCTGCCAGCCGGCGCTCGATGCCCCGCAGCCCGGTGCCGTAGCGCGGATCCACGCCGCCGACGCCGTCGTCACCGACCACGATCGTGAGCACGCCGCCTGTGCGTGCCAGCCGTGACCCAGGCCGTCCCGGCGCGGCTGTGCTTCGCCACGTTCGTCAGCACCTCGGCTACGGCGAAGTACGCCGCCGACTCCACCGGCGCGGGCGGGCCGTCCGGCGAGGTCGATCGTCGACACCGACGGGCAGCGGCAGAGTCAGCACAAGTGCCCGCACCGCGCCGCCGAGCCCGCGCTCGGCGAGGACGGGCGGGTGGATGCCGCGGACCAGGTCGCGCAGGTCGGCCAGCGCCTTGCCGCTTGCCTCGCCGGGCCTCGGCGAGTAGTTCCAGCGCGGCTTCCGGATCCTTCTCGAACAACTGCTCGGCCATCCCGAGGCTCATGCCGAGCGCCACCAGCCGAGCCTGCGCACCGTCGTGCAGGTCGCGCTCGATCCGTCGCAGCTCGGCGGCCTGCGCATCGACGGTCTCCGCACGGGTATCGGTGAGCTGGCGTACCCGCAGTGCTAGCGCGGCCTGCCGGGTGGGCGCGAGCAGCGATCGGCTGAACATCGCCCGCACCTGCACCGCGTGCGGCGCGAGCACCAGGCCCGCTGCCAGGAGCAACACTCCTTGCGGCACGGCCAGCAGGGGCTCGCCCGGCACGTCGACCGCCCAGCCGATGCCGTAGTTGAACTCAGGGATGATCGGCTGGAGGAACGGGATCACGAGGATCCCCTCCAGCCCGTAGACAACCAGCGCAGCCGGTATCAGCCCGAGCACCACGCTCACCGGCACGTTCAGCACCAGCCAGAGCAGATCCCGCCATGTCGCCGGATCGGAGGCCAGCGACCAGGCCCGGCGCAGGGCACCGGTCGGCCGCGGCCGGTACGGCACCGGGATCTCCACACCTGCCCACTCCTGGGCCAGTCGCCGCTCGTGGTTGGCGAAGCCGCGGACGGCGGCGAGCACGGGCGGCGCCAGCAGCAGGCCGACCCCGATCACGATCATCACGGTCGAGAGCGTGCCGACGACGAACAGCGGGATGCCCACCACGAGCGCGGCGAGCGCCAGGTACAGCGTCCGCGCCGCAGCGAGGAGACCGTCGCGTGCACGCGACAGAAGCTCGTCCCGGTCCATCCGCCCAGTGTGGTCGACCTACCGTCCGGACGGGGTGGTACTAGGCCCACCCCGATCGGGGTGCTGGACCCCGTGATCGTCGGGCTGGCCGGATCGAGGGTGGACCCGTCACGGCGACCTCACGAAGACGGAGAACCCGATGTCCCGGCACCGCATCGCCGGCCTGCTGGCCGGCAGGCGAACCAAGTTCCTGGCCCTCGCACTGTGGCTCGTGCTCGCGGGGGTGCTCGGGCCGCTCGCGCTCAAGCTCACCGACGTCCAGGACAACGACTCACTCGCGGCACTGCCCGCCAGCGCGGAGGCGGCCGTGGCCCTCGAACGCGCCAAGACCGCATTCCCTGATACCGACCAACTCGTCGCGGTGGCCGTGTACGCGCGCGACACCGGACTGACCAGCGCCGACCGCGCCAAGGTCGAGGCGGACCGCGCTGCGTTCGCCGCCCACGCTGAAGGCGGCGCACCACCCGCCGTGTACCCGAGCGCCGACGGTAAGGCGATGCTGGTCTCGTTCCCCCTGGCAGGCGACGAGGACGCACAGAGCAAGGCGACCGCCGAGATCAGGGACCAGCTGGACACGCGGCACGCCGGGCGGACTTCAGACGGGGCTCACCGGTTCGGCCGGCGCGCTGGACGACCTGTTCGACGCGTTCGACGGAATGGACGGCACGCTGATCCTCGTCACCGCGGCGGTCGTCACGCTGCTCCTGCTCATCACCTACCGCAGCCCGGTCCTCTGGTTGATCCCGCTGATCAGCGTCGCGCTGGCCAACCAGGTCGCCGGCGGCACGGTCTACCTGCTGGCCCGGTACGGCGACCTCACGATCGACTTCCAGGGCCAGAACATCCTCACGATCCTCGTCTTCGGCGTCGGGGTCGACTACGCGCTGCTGCTCATCGCCCGGTATCGCGAGGAGCTGCGCCGCCACCGTGACCGGCACGAGGCGATGGCCGTGGCGTTTCGGCGTTCCTTCCCGGCGATCTTCGCCTCCGCCGCCACCGTGGCGATCGGGCTGCTGTGCCTGCTCGCCGCCGACCTGCCTTCCACGCACGGCCTCGGGCCGGTGGGCGCGATCGGGATCGTCGGCGCCTTCCTCGCCATGACGACGCTGCTCCCGGCACTGCTCGTGCTGTGCGGGAGATGGCTGTTCTGGCCGTTCGTGCCCCGCTACAGCGCGTCCGTCGTCGGCCACGACGTCGCCGAGGACCACGGGGTCTGGGCGAAGGTGGCGCGCGCCGTCGACCGGTATCCCCGGCTGATCTGGATCGGCACGGCCGCCGCGCTGGCTGTCCTCACGATCGGCATCGGCAACCTCAGCATCGGCGTCACCCCCGCCGACCTGTTCACCAAGGACGTCGGGTCGGTCACCAGCCAGCGGCTGATCGAGCGGCACTACCCCGGTGGTGCGTCGTCACCGGCCGAGATCCTCACCGACGCGGACGCCGCCGAGCAGGTGGCCACCGCCGCCCGCACCGTGGACGGTGTCGCCGAGGTGCGTCCGCCCGTGCAGTCCGCCGATGGTAAGTGGGTGCGCCTCGACGCCGTGCTGGCCGGCGGTCCGGACAGCGAAGCCGCGAAGGACACCATCGACCGGCTGCGCGACGCGGTACAGAAGTTCCAGGGCGCCGACGCGGTGGTCGGCGGCGAGACGGCGATCACGCTCGACACCGAACGTACCGCCGCCCGCGACGATCGGGTCGTGATGCCGCTGATCCTCGCGGTCGTGTTCCTGATCCTGGTCGTCCTGCTGCGTGCGCTCGTGGCGCCGTTGCTGCTGATGGCGAGCGTGGTGCTCTCCTACGCCGCTGCGATGGGCGTCGCTGGCCTGATCCTCGACTCGGTCGTCCATACGAGGCTCTTCTTCGGCTTGCCGCTCCAGGCTTTCCTGTTCCTGGTGGCGCTGGGCGTCGATTACACGATCTTCCTCATGACGCGGGCACGAGAGGAGGCGGGCCAGCTTGGCCACCGGCGCGGCGTCCTACATGCGCTCACCGTGACGGGCGGCGTCATCACCAGCGCCGGTGTGGTGCTCGCAGCGACGTTCGCCGCGCTCGGCGTGCTGCCGCTCGTGCCTTCTGTGCAGATCGGGATCATCGTGGCGGTCGGTGTCCTGCTGGACACGTTCGTGGTGCGGAGCCTGCTCATCCCGGCACTCTCCGTCGACATCGGACCGGAATCTGGTGGCCTGGTCGTCTCGCCCGCGACACGCGCGGTGCGGTGGCGGACCAGGCCGGCTCGGGGGACTTGATCGGCACGCGCTGAGTGGGATTCGGTTGATCCCAGACATCAGTCATGTGGTGACTCGCTCGATGGCGACGTTCGAGGACGCCATCGCGGCAGGCGCCGCCGTGCCGGTCGAGGGGAGTTCTCCTGGTTCGCCTGTGGCCTGCGAACTGTCGGGGAAATGGCGGTTACGGGCGTCCGGTTAAGAGACGCGTGTCCGGACAGTCCCAGTTCGACAAGGGTGGAGGTAGCGGCATTGGCACCCGTATTCTCATTATCAAGTGGTGCCCTGGGCGTACCCGCAATAGCGTTCTGCGCCGGGAACTTGGAACGGGGGAGGGATCTCCTTACCCCGACAATCACGAGCGCCTGAGCCAGGCGCTACCACAACAACCCCGAAAGCCTTCTATTCGTTACGACCGGCTGGCCGGCGAGAAGCAGGGCTGGCCGGCACGCTCGTCAGCCCCGCGCCGCCTCCTGCGTCCCTACCCGAACCGGACTGTTCCGGAAGTGGCGCCCAAACTGGACGGCCGATGCAGCCATTTCCCCGACAGTTCATGCCGTGCTGGATTACCCGGCGCGAGGCCTCGGCCAGTGGCCGAGGCCTCGCGCCGGTCGTGCGACTACGAATGTGTACTACCAATAATGGCGCCTGCCTGCGATCGGTCGTCCGAAGGAACCCATCAGGAATAGGACTGCGCCGACGATGATCAGGATGATCCCGATCGTGGTCAGGATCGAGATGTTCAACAACAGCCCGAGTAACAGCAGAACAATGCCGAGTATGATCATGATGCCTCCATGTGCCGCGGGTGGATGCGGAGGCGATTCCCCGTGCGGCGTAAACCCAAACCCCAGCACTGCCAGCCGATACCGTTCGTGCTATTTCGCCGGGAGTGCGCGAGACCCTTCAGCTAGGCCTGAGTGCCAGCCGTGCTGCGCGGCTACGCCTTGTCCCGCTCGGGGTTTGGAAGCGTCGCCTGTGTTCCGGCGTGGCCACCTTGCGCGCTGCCTCGCTCGGCAGGCTGGCGACCGCGAACCTGCTTCCGCAGCTCCGCGCGGACGATCTGCGCCGTCTTCCTCTGTTCCCTCGGCGGTAGCCCGTCCATGAGCGCTCGCCAGATGGCGCCGTCCATGAGGTCGTCTGCCATGGGTGCTCTCCCCTCACCGCGCCGTTCGTCGGGGTCGGTACGCGTGCTGTCGGCGCGCCGTCGATGGTGTGGTCGGTGTACTGGTTTAGTGCCCCCAGGAGCGCCGTTGACACGCGCCGCCTCGCGACGAGCGCTCGGCGCGTTTGGAGGCGCCAGGAGACCCGATATCGGGAAACAATGTCGGCAACGCCCATGTGTCGGTATTGTCGGATCGACTCTCACGGCCCCTCGACGAGGCCGGCGTGGGCGCCCCGAAGCCCAACGCTGACACATCCGCATTGCCACCCCAACACCGAAGCAGGGCCGAACCATGATCGCTGGAACTCCGCAGGTGGAATGCGTCTTCGACACGGACGGGCGGTGGCACATCACGCTGCGCGGCGAGATCGACCTGATCGCCCAGCCGCTACTTGACGATACGGCCCGCAAGATCACCGGGGCGGACGCGGCCGGGATCCTGGTCGACCTGACCGGGGTGAGCTTCCTGGCCTCCAACGGCCTCGGCTTCCTCGCGCAGCTGAGCAACCACGTCACGCCAACCGGCCACACCGTGACCCTGCACGGCCCGGACCGGGCAATCCGACGCACCATCGAATTACTCGGCTTCGACACGGCCTTCTGCATCACGCGTTAGATCGCTCGGTGGTGTCCAGTGCCTGCCCGCGCCAGGCCGAGGTGAAGCTCGCTGACTTGACAGGCGTCTCGGCATGGGCATGCCTGGACCACGCCGGCGAGGCCCTGTCCACCATCCCCGGCGCGTTCGTGGCCACCCACGACGCGCCGAGCATACCAGCCTCAATGGAGGCTGATCAACGGGTCTCAGAAGTGGGGCCGGTCACCAGGATGCTGATCCCGGATGACCGGTCCCACGATCGTGGCGGCCGGTGTTAGTCGGTCACTGCCTTCTTCGCGTCGTGGCCGGCGTCCTTGACGTGCTCCGCGGCCTGCTTCGCGCGCGCCTCGGCCTGCTCAGCGACACCCTCTGCCTGCATCGACTCGTTATCTGTGGCGTCGCCGATCTTCTCCTTGGCTTTGCCCTTCAGCTCCTCGGCCTTGTTACTGATCTTGTCGCCCACACTCATCGTGATCTCCAACTCCTCGGGATAACTAAGCGGTACCCGTGGTGCTGGAGCCCACACCTCCAGATGGTCCCCGCGGAGGAGCAGCGGTGACATGGACCGTTGCCCCGGCGCGTCGCCTCCAGGTGACGCGCGATACGGTCACCCCCGCCCTACCACTCCTGAGTCCGAGGTGTCGACCCGTGCAGGAACCGATCGCAGCGCCAGCAGTCGACGGCGAGGTCATCGAGGTTCGCCTCCCGGCCGCGCCGACCCACCTGCCGGTGCTGCGTACCTTCGCCGCCGACCTCGCCGCTCGTCTCGACTTCAACCTCGACGAGGTCGCCGATCTGCGCATGGCCGTCGACGAGGCGTGCGCCGGGCTGGTGGCCCGCGCCGTCACAGCGACGCAGCTGAGCTGCGCGTTCCGGCTCGAACCCGACGCGCTCCTGGTGACCGCGGCGGCGCAGACCACTGACGGCGTCCCGCCCGCACGGGACACGTTCGGCTGGCGGGTGCTCACCGCGCTGGTCGACACCGTAGACACCGCCGCGGACGCTGACGGTCTTGTCACGGTAAAGCTGTACAAGCGCCGGGTCGGGACGGCCACGTGAGCGAGCAGCTCGACGAGAGGCCGCCCTCGGACGCCCAGGTCCTGTTCACCGAGTTCGTTGCTCTCCCCGAAGGCTCGCCACGCCGCCAGTCGGTGCGCGACGAGCTCGTGACGATGCACCTGCCACTCGCGCGGCACCTCGCGCGCCGGTTCAACAACCGTGGCGAGCCTCTCGAAGACCTGGTCCAGGTCGCTACGGTCGGCCTGATCAACTCCGTCGACCGGTTCAACCCCGAGCGCGGCGTCGAGTTCCTGTCCTACGCCGTCCCCACGATCGTCGGCGAGATCAAGCGCCACTTCCGCGACCACGGCTGGGCGGTGCGGGTGCCGCGCCGGCTCAAGGAGCTGCACCTCTCGCTCAACGCGGCCGTCGCCGAGTTGTCGCAGCGCAACAGGCGCGCGCCGACGGCCACTGAACTGGCCGAGTACCTGCAGATCTCCCGCGAGGAGGTCCTGGAGGGGCTGGAGGCCGCCAACGCATACCGCACGAGTTCCCTCGACAACCCCGTCGGCAGTGACGAGAACATGCCGACGCTCGCCAGCACCCTCGGCGACGAGGACAAGGAGCTGGAGGGCGTCGAGTTCCGCGAGTCGCTGCAGCCGCTGCTCAAGCAGGTCGCGCCGCGTGAGCGCCGCATCCTGATCCTGCGGTTCTTCGGCAACATGACGCAGTCGCAGATCGCCGAGCAGCTCGGCATCTCGCAGATGCACGTATCCCGGCTGCTGGCCCAGACCCTGGCCCAGCTACGAGAGAAGCTCCTCGTCGACAACTAGTGCCGCCAGGTAATCCGGCACGGCGTGAACTGTCGGGGAAATGGCTGCATCGGCCGTCCGGTTTGGGCGCCACTTCCGGAACAGTCCGGTTCGGGGAGGGCGAAGCGGCGCGAGGGGGCCGGCAACTCAGACGTGGCGCCAGCGGGCCTCGGCGAAACAGTAGCCGGCGAAGAGGATGAGGCCGGCGGCTACGGCGGCGAGCAGCCATGGGCCGGCGGGTGTGTCGGCGAAGGACCGCAGTGTGTCGTCGATGCCCTTGGCTTTGTCGGGGTCGTAAGTGATTGCCGCCTGGGTGATGAAGATGCCCGCGAGGGCGGCGATGACGCCCCGAGCGAGGTAGCCGGCCAGGCCGAGCTTCTCCACAATGGACCGGCTACGGGCTGACATCTGCTCGGTGCGCAGCTCGTCGAGGAACTTCTTGGTGACGCCTTCGTAGATCCAGTAGCCGCCGAGACCGATGATGCCCAGTCCGACCGCGCCAACGAGAATTTGACCGCCGGGTAGGTCGAGGAGGCTCGCGGTGAGGTCCTGGGACTGCTCGTCGCCAGATTTACCGCTGCTGCTTCGCAGTACGACGCCAAGCAGCGTGGCCACGATCAGCGCATAAACGGCGGTGCGGGCCGCCGCCTTCACGCGGTCGCTGGTTTCGCCGGCTCCGATGAGCGCCTCGGAGAGTTGCCACAGGGCGAGCGCGGCAAAGCCGGCCACCATCAGCCATAACACGACGGTGCCGAAGGGTTGTTCGGCGACGGAGTTGATCGCGCCGCCCTTGTCGGCCTCCTCGTCACCGGAACCGAACGCGATCTGCAAGGCCAAGAGGCCGATCAGCGCGTACAGCACGCCCCGGCACACCATGCCTAACCGGGCCAATCGGTCCAGAACTCGGCTGTTCGCGGCACGTCGGGCAGCATGATGGGCCTGACCACCTGCTGTGCTGGCTGTGCTCATGTGACGGTCCCTTTCCTGCGGGGCGCACCACCCGAAGGGATGGGGCCTTCAGTAGGCATCTACCCCCGCGCGTGGGCCGTCGAACCATCTCCGGGCGGTGGCGTCCTTCACCGGGCACCTCGCTCAGCGGCGTGGCCGGAAGGTCGCGGTGAAGGTGGTGAAGTAGTGCAGGCTGGCAGGCCACTGTGATTGCGGTGTCGACCAGTAGAGGCCGTACGCCTGGTTGTTCGAGGTGACGAAACCCCGGCTCACCACGTGCAGCGGTGTCCCGTCGGCGCTGGTGTGGGTGAACTCCCAGTCGGCCGCCTCGAGGTGGTAGTTGACCGGAGCGATGCGGATCCGGCGGTAGTCACGGATCCCGTTCCTGCGCGCCGCTTCCTGCCGTCGCCAGTCGGCGACCGCGTCGGTCTTCGGCTCGGTGGTCTGGTCGATGAGCAGGAACCGAGCTCCGTTGGGCTCGCGAACGTAGACGTAGTGGTCTCTGCGGGTGACCTGCCAGCCGTCCGGTATGGCGAGAGAGAAGCCGGTGCGGTCCTGATACCGGTGGAAGCCCGCCGGTATCGCGGCGCGGTCGCTCGCGGTGCTCCGGTCGGGGTCGGTGCCGTCGTGGGCACGGACGGGGCGGAGGTGGGCGGCTGGGTCGGCGTGCCGGTGGTCTGGGCCGACGGTGAGGCGGGAGGTTCTTGGCGCGAGGTTTCCTCCTCGTCCGCTGGCCGGAGCAGGCCTTGGACGAGGAACGCGGCAGCGGTGACGATCAGGAGTGCGATCAGCGCGATCAGCGGCCGGAAGCCTCGCCGACCGGAGCCGGTCCGGGCGCCTGGCGGCGGCTGGCTCGGTCGGTGCGCCGGTCGCGGTGGCGGGCGTGTCGGGGGAGGGCCGGGCGGGCGGTCGGCTCGCCGGCCTGGGGTGGTTGGGCGCGGTCACAACGCCGAGGAGCAGGTGCTCGGCCTCTTCCGCTCGCATCCGTTCCGACGGATCTTTGCGGAGCAGGCCCTCAAGCACGGGGGCGAGCCGGCCCGCCCGGATCGGGGGCTCCGGATCCTCGTTCGCCACGGCTGCCAGCGTGAGAAGGGGAGCGCCGCGGTCGTGCGGTGGGTGGCCCTCGACCGCGGTGTAGAGGGTGGCGCCGAGTGACCACAGGTCCGACTCGGGGCCGGCCCGACCTCCGCGGGCCAGCTCCGGCGCGACGTATGCGGGGGAGCCGAGCAGCACCCCGGACTGGGTCAGTGTCGCGTCGCCCTCAAGCGTCGCGATTCCGAAATCGGTGAGGACGACCCAGCCTCCTTCGCCGAGGAGGACGTTGCTCGGTTTGACGTCGCGGTGCAGGATCCCGGCGGCGTGGGCAGCGGTGAGTGCGTCCAGCAGGTGTAACCCGAGCTCGGCGACGTCGCGTTCCGGTAGTGGGCCGCTGTCGAGGAGCGCCTGCGCGAGCGACCGCGACGGGATGAGTTCCATGACGATCCACGGGCGGCCATCTTGGTCCACGACGTCGAACACGGTCACAACGTTGGGGTGCTTGAGCCGCGCGGCGGCGCGAGCCTCCCGCAGCGTCCGCTGGAATAGGACCTGCTGCTCGTCTGCGGTCAGCCCGGGCGGCAGCACCACTTCCTTGACGGCGACGTCCCGGCCGAGAAGTTCGTCGTGCGCGCGCCACACCTCGCCCATGCCGCCCCGACCGAGCGACTCGAGTAACCGGTACCGCTCGGCGAGCAACTCATCCTGGTAAGTGGACATCGCCTATGCCGTACCCCCACCACGCGCGATTTAGCCAGCAACGGCGGCACCCGACGCGCCGCAGAGCGGCCGTGGGTGTGTCGCTAAGCTGCCGACCTCCGAAACGCTGAAAGGAAGCCTCGTGCGGATGCGGATCAGCAGGGTGCTTGCCGGGGTCGTGTCCGGCGTTGTCCTGATGGCAGGTGCGCTGATTCTGGGTGGCGTGCACGACGCGGAGGCGCAGCAGGCCCCGGCGCCCAGCGCCTGGTTCGCGAGCCAGGTCGGTACGGCGACGCAGGTCATCTCGGTGGTCGGCACCGGTGGATCGGACGCCTGGCTGCTCGCGTGGGAGAAGCGCAACGGCACCTGGGTCGCCCTCGGCCGTGGCACCGGCGCCAAGGTCGGCGCGAAGGGCATCTCCACGGCTTACCGCGAGGGCTCGACGTACACACCGGCCGGCGTCTTCACCCTGCCGAGCGCGTTCGGTCACAACGTGAACCCCGGATCGGGCCTGCCGTACCGGAAGATCGACACCAGCGACTGGTGGGTCAGCGACACCACGAGCCGTTTCTACAACACGTACCAGCGGTGCGCGCCCGGCCGGTGCCCGTTTCGTGAGGCTGCCGGGGAGAACCTGGGACGCGTCGGCGCGGCGTACAACTACGCGGCCGTCATGGGCGTCAACCCCGGGCGCGTCCCAGGGGCGGGCAGCGCATTCTTCCTGCACGTCTCGACGGGTCGCGCGACCGCAGGCTGCGTGGCCATCCCGTCCGTCAACGTCGTCAGCGTCCTGCGCTGGCTCAAGCCCGGCGCGATGATCGCCATCAAGGCCGGATAGCGCGGTCCGGGGCTAACCTCCGCCGCCCTTGGAAACCGGGCCGGGGATGTCGCGCAGGTGTGGCAGGTCGCCGGCGGGCCAGCAGCAACACCGCCAGCACTCCGGCTGCGGCCTGCGGCCTGCCCGGCCGGCACGTCACGCTCGTCCACGCAGGAGGAAGTCTCCGAGCACGAGCAGCAACCCGAACAACTGGGCCCAGGCGCCGAGTAGCGCCAGTCCCTGATTCACGGCGTCGCCTCTGGACGGCCGGGCTGACGCCGGACCCGGGAAGTCGTGCTCATGGCCCCTGATATCTCCACACAGGAGCACCCGTAAACCCGCGCCGGGATGGCCTCGTCACGGGTTACGCGGTCGGCGGGTATGGCTCGTCGAGGTCCACAGGAGTGCGTTGCTCAACTACGTCCGCCGGATCGGCCTCCAGCGGCGGTTCGCTCTCGAAGTCCGGGGGGCTGCCAGGGTCCACAGGCAACTGCTGCTCGAGGAGGTCCTCCTCGGGTGCTTCGATGTCGACGCCTTCCACGGGCAGCGCCGATTCGGGTCCGTTCTCGGGGTCGGTGCTCATGTCAGTGCCGTACCCGATCCTGAGGCTCGCCAACGCGGACGTCAGAGCGAGGCCGAGGGTGACTCGCGTGAACGTCCGGAGATGGGGTACGCCCAACCCGAGGGAAGGGGACGTCCGATGACGCACAGAGTCTTGGATCTGATGACAACCGACGTGGTGACGCTTCCGCCCGACGCGTCGGTCTTCGAGGCTGCCCAGCGGATGCGTGACGATGACATCGGCGACGTTATCGTGGTGGAAAAGGGTCGGCTGTGCGGAATTGTCACCGACCGAGATCTGGTCGTGCGAGGCTTGGCTGAACAGCCCGATCTGGAGACCACACGGATCGGCGATCTGTGTAGCTCCGACGTGGTCACCGTCTCTCCCGGCGACGATCTCGCGAAGGCCGTAGCGTTGATGCGCGAATGCGCGGTCCGGCGGCTTCCGGTCACGGAGGCGGGTCGGATCGTCGGTGTCCTCTCACTCGGCGATCTGGCGATGGAGCGGGACGAGCAGTCAGCTCTGACCGACATCAGCGCCGAACCGCCGAACCGCTGACCAGGCGTCGGCGGCCACGAGCCCGCACACGCGGCGCCGAGGTCCTCCTCCGGGCTCCGTGCACCGGACGGAAGAGGTGAACATGAGGATCGCGGTGATCGGAGCCGGCGGTGTCGGGGGCTATTTCGGTGGGCGGCTGGCTCTGGCCGGTAACGATGTGGTGCTCGTCGCACGCGGGTCGCATCTGGCGGCCCTGCGTGAGCGGGGATTGCGGGTTCGCAGCGTCAAAGGCGACTTCACCGCGGTTGTCCAGGCGAGCGACGATCCGGCGGAGTTCGGGCCGTGCGAGGTCGTGTTGTTCTGCGTGAAGTCGTATGACACCGAGGCGGCGGCCGCACGCCTCGGCCCGCTGCTGGGCGAGGACACCGCGGTGGTCTCGCTGCAGAACGGTATCGACAACGAGGAGAAGATCGCGGCGACGGTCGGGGCCGGCCACGTCGTCGGTGGTGCCGCGTTCATCTTCTCCACCATCGCCGAGCCGGGCGTAGTCGCTCACACAGGCGGTCCGGCGCGCATCGTGTTCGGTGAGCGGGACGGGGCACGTACCGAGCGGGTCGAGGAGTTGCTCGTGGCGTGCCACGACGCCGGTATCGACGCCGAGATCCCAGCAGACATCCGGGTCGTGCTCTGGACCAAGCTCGCGTTCATCTGCGCCGTGGCCGGCATGACCGCGGCGGTTCGGCTGCCGCTGGGTGAGGTCCGCGACTGCGCCGAGTCGTGGGGCCTGTTCCGGCGGATCGTCGCCGAGGTCGCCGCGGTGGCGGATGCGGAGGGCGTGCGGCTCGGCGAAGACGTCGTGGAGCAGCAGCTGCGCTTCGCCGCCGGCCTGCCGACGGAGTCGTACTCGTCCCTCCACCACGACCTGGTCAACGGGCGGCGGATGGAGCTGGAGGCGTTGCACGGCGCCGTGGTCCGCCGCGCGGCGCGGCGCGGCGTCCCAGTCCCGGCCAGCGACGCAATCTACGCCATCCTGCGGCCATGGGCACTACGGAACGAGCACGCCGCCGTCACCCGGAGCTGACCCCGAGTCAGCCGCGGTTCTCAGGCGCTCGCTGGAACGTCTGGTAGAGCCACCACAGCGACGGGACGAGCAGCAGCGCGCCGACGGCGAGTGCGCCCAGGGTGGCGCTGAGCACGGCGTCGGTGGCGGCTGCCTCGTCGATGGTCAGGCCTGGGAGCAGTTCGGGATGCTGGCCGAGGCCCCAACCCCAGAGCAGGCCGGCGACGGCGAGCGCGGCGGCGGGCCGGGCGGCGACGTATGCGCGCCGCCACAGCAGCAGCAGCGACACCACGCCCGCCGCGACCGACACCGCGACGCACGGCAGCGCTCGACCGGTGGTGAGGTGGGCGAACAGGTCAGGTGAGTCGGCCCGCAGCACGAGCAGGCCGGCTCCGGACAGCACCCCGGCGGCCACGCCGGCGACCAGGGCTCGGCGGCGGAACGCCTCGGCGAGGTCTCGCTCGCCACCGCGTTCGGCGTCGCGGGTGAGATAGACGGCGGCGAGGTAGGCGGCGGTGACGACAGCGAGCGTGCCGCTCATGACCGACGTCGGATTGAGCCAGCTGGTCAGGACTTCGCCGGCGGCGATGCCGGGCGGGACCCGGCCGGACGCGATGCCACCCACGACGGCGCCGAGGAAGAACGGCGTGACGAACGAGGACAACGCGAACGCCGCGCCGAACAGCCGCTTCAACGACAGTGCCGGCACCGTCTTGCGGAAGGCGAACGCCGACCCGCGCGCGATCATGCCGAGCGCCGCCAGGGTCAGCGGGATGTACAGCGTGGACGCTATCGCCGCGAAGGCGGGCGGGAACCCGGTCCACAGGACGACCAGCACGAAGATCAGCCATACGTGATTGGCCTCCCACACCGGGGCGAGGGAGTGCTCGATCAGGTCCCGCTGGGCCCGCCCCCGGCGGGCCGCCGGCGAGCAGGTCCCACACGCCCGCGCCGAAGTCGGCGCCGGCGAACAGCACGTAAGCCGTGAGCCCGACGAACAGGCCGCCAGCACGGCCTCGGCGACCGTCATCGGCGCCGTCTCGTGGGCGCCGGCGCCGTCTCATCCGGCACCGACGGCTCGGTCCTCCTGCGGTGCCAGCGCCTGGTGCTGCCCGGCGAGGCGGCGCAGCACGTACGCCGTCATCCCGGTCAGCGCGGCGTAGACCGCAGCACGGCGAAGAATCCGTACCGCAGGCCGGGCGCGGTGCTGACCGCATCGGACGGTGCAGTACACCTGATAGACGATCCAGGGCTGACGACCCACTTCCGTGGCGATCCAGCCGGCCTCCAGCGCCACCACCGCCGCGACGCCGGAGACGGCCACGGCGCGCAGGAACCACCGGGTCCGTGGCAGATCACGCCGGCGCCACCAGGCGAAGCCCGTCCACGCGGCCAGCCCGAGCAGGCGAAGCCGATGCCGACCATCGCGTTGTACGACAGATGGGTGATGTTGACCGGCGGCCGCGCTCGGGCGGCACCTGTCCAGGCCGATCACCTCGGCGTTCGGGTCCTGGTGCACGAGCAGCGACAGGCCGCGCGGAATGACGATCTCGTAGCGCAACTCGTCGTCCATGTAGATGCCGCCGAGGCCAGTTCCACGCCGCGCCGGGTCTCGAAGAGGCCCTCCATGGCGGCCAGTTTCACCGGCTGGTGCTCGGCCACCACGTTGGCGATCCAGTCGCCCACACCGATCTGGATCGGCGTGGCGATCGCGCGGCGGTCAGCGGGATCAGCAGGCCCAGGCGGTGGTAATGGTCGCGCCGGCCGCGCAGCATGCCCACGGCGTACACCCAGGCGACGCCGAAGCCGACGACCATCACCGCGGCCAGCAGCATGTGCACGGTCTCCGCGGCGGTCGACGGATTGAACATCCCGGCCACGGGCCGCGTCCACCACCTCGCCGTCGACCAGCTTGAACCCCGTCGGCTGTTTCATCCAGGCGTTCGCGGCCACCACGAAGAACGCGCCGGCGATGCCGGCGACGATGATCGGCAGCCCGCACAGCATGTGTGGCCCGTGGCGAGAGCCGGTCCCAGCCGAACAGGTAGATGCCCACGAAGATGGCCTCGAGGAAGAAGGCGAAGCCCTCCAGGGTGAACGGATAGCCGTAGATCTCGCCGAACCGGCCCATCAGGCCGGGCCAGAGCATGCCCATCTCGAAGGACAGGATGGTGCCCGACACGGCGCCGACCGCGAAGAGCACGCCCATGGCCCGGGCCCAGGTGTGCGCCAGCGCCGCTCAGCTCGCGTCGCCGCGTGCTGACCGCGCCACTCGGCGACAGACGCCATCGCCGGGATGGCGACGCCGAAGCAGGCCACCACGATGTGCCACCCGAGGGAGAGCGCCATCTGCATGCGTGCCGCCCCGAGGTCGGCCTCGCTCACCGCGAGGAGTACCTGCGCGCGCACCCCTCCTCACCCGCCCGACGGGCTCGGAAGGACACGGACGACGGTGTCGTCGCGTCGTCGCCAGCGGTTCGGCAACCCGCCGTACCGTTCCACGACAAAGCCGGGGGCGCTTCCGAGCGAAGGAAAGCGAGACATGTCCCGATGGTCACACACGGACCCGGCGTGCGGTTGACACTCGCCATGGCGGGCCGGCGTCCGAGGCCCACTCGTGGCGGACGCCGCCCCACGCCGCCGCCGGTGTGATCATGCAAGTGGCATGCGAGGAGGACCTGCGGCACCGACAAAGGAGTGGCGATGCGCTTCACGGACGTGATGGAACACGTTGCGCAGGCGTTCGAGATCGTCAGCGTCGCGGTCCTGATCCTGGGTCTGGCGTGGTCAGCTGTCGTGGCCGGCCGGACCTGGCGCGTCGCGGGTGGCCGGAGTGGATACCGGGCGCTTCGCGAGACGTTCGGCGGCGTCCTACTGCTAGGCGTGGAGATCCTGGTGGCCGCGGACCTGATCCGCACCGTCGCCATATCGCCGACCCTGGAAAGCGTCGCCGTGCTGGGCCTGATCGTCCTGATCCGGACCTTCCTGAGCCTCTCGCTGGAGGTGGAGATCGAGGGCACCCTGCCCTGGCGACGTGCCCTCACCACCGGCCCGGCCGCGATAGCACATGCTGCCCGCACCAACCGGGTCGCGGGCACCCACGGCGCCGAGAGCGACCACTGACCGGATTACGCTTCCCTCGGGTCGCGGCCTTCGCGCTGGGCTGCAAAGACACTGAAGCTCGGGGCTGGGGGCGAGGTGACGGCAAAGCAGTTGTTCGGGGCGCATGCGCCGCCCGCTCCCTACGAGGGAATGTCGGCCTTCGAGGAGTTGGAGCGGGCGGTCGGCCCGCTGGACGTGGTCCATCTCTTCCAGCCGTGGGCCGGTTATGCCGGCAATTTCCACCCGGATTGGCTGCGGACCGCAGCGCAGGGCGGTCGCACGGTTCTGCTGACCTGGGAGCCATGGGACCTGGCGGGAGGCGTGGAGCAACCGGCATACACAGCGGCTCGCATCGCCAGCGGCGACCACGACGCTCACATCCGCCGCTGGGCGGACGGTCTCGCGAACCTGGGGTTGCCCATTTATCTGCGACCGCTGCACGAGATGAACGGCACCTGGTATCCGTGGGCCGCCGGTGCGCCAGGTGGGTCGCCGGAGGCCGTGGTCGAGGCGTGGCGGCACATCCGGGACTTGTTCGCAGCGGCGGGTGCCATCCAGGTGCGATGGGTGTGGTCGCCCTACTCGGTGGATGTGCCGACCGGCAACCGGTTCGAAGCGTGCTATCCCGGGCACGACGCTGTCGACGTTCTCGGCATCGACGGTTACAACTGGGGCGCCGGGAGGCCGGAGTACGGCGGTTGGCGCGGTGTGGACGAGGTGTTCGGCTCGGCGTACGAACGCCTGACCCGCCTCGGGCCGCAGCCGGTGTGGATCGCCGAGGTTGGCTGCAGTCCCAACGGGGGTGACAAGGCCGGTTGGGTGGCGGACCTCCTCGCGCCCGATCGATTCCCCCGGCGGTGCGCGACGGTGTGGTTCCACATCAACAAGGAGGAGGACTGGCTGCTGACGTCGCCGCCCGCTGCCGCGCATGCGTGGCGTCGAGCAGCCGAGGCCCTACGAGCGCAGCGACTCGGCTAGGTAGCCGATCCGCGCCTTGGCTACGCGACGTCGCGTTTGACGCTGGTGCTGATGGCGATGGCGGCGAAGGCGGCGGCATAGCCGAGCAACACGATGGCGGCGCCCCATTGGGGCAAGCCGTTGCCAATCCGGCCGGCAGCCGGCCGAGTGCGGTGCCGGCGGAGAACGGCAGCCACCGGCTCAGGTCGGCGCCGAGCAGCTGGCCGACGATGCCCTCGACAAGGGCCAGCCAGGCCAGCGCGGCGGCGATCGCGGCGACCAGGTTGCGGATCAGCGCGCCGACTCCGACGCCGATGGCGGCGAACGCGGCGTTCCAGGCGATGCCGCCGGCGACGGTCCGCCACAGTTCGGTGTCCGACCAGTCCACGGAGCCGCCCTTGGCTGCCAGCCAGATCGCGGTGGTGACCAGCGCGGTCAGCGAGCCGACGAGCCCGAAGCCGGCGCCCATCGTGGTGTAGACGCCGAGCTTCGCGGCGATGACCCGGCTGCGGCGCGGGGTGGCCAGATAGGTGTCGGTGATCGTCTGATGCCGGTACTCGCCGGCGACGGCCATGATCCCGAGCACGAGCGCGAACAGCGACGTCAGGCCGACGTGGGCGACCGCGCCGACCGTGGTTGCCGGGTCCTGCGCGTCGCTGTTGGCGAACATGCCGCTGGCGCCGGCGACGATGAGCGCCTGCGCGGCGGCGAGCAGCAGCCACGGGCTGCGGATCGTGCGCAGCTTGAACAGCTCGTTGCTCAGCAAGGTGGTCATAGGCGTGTGTCTCCCTCAGCGCGGATCGGTGGGACCGGCGGCGACATCCCGGACGGGGCCGCCAGGGGCTCGGTCAGGCGCAGAAACGCCGCCTCCAACGAGGTCGCGGTCTCGCCGAGTTCGCGCAGGGGTCCGGCGAAGCGGAGCCGTCCCTGATGGACGATGACGATGTGGTCGACGGTCTGCGCGACCTCGGAGAGGACGTGGCTGGAGACGAGCACGGTGCGTCCCTGGCCAGCGAGTTCGCGCAGCAGCTCGCGTAGCCAGGCCATGCCGGCCGGGTCGAGGCCGTTGCCTGGCTCGTCGAGCACGAGCACCTGCGGGTCGCCGAGCAACGCGGCGGCCAGGCCGAGGCGTTGGCGCATGCCCAGGGAGTAGCCGCCCACGCGGCGGCCGGCGTCGCCGGTGAGGCCGACCTGGTCGAGCACCTCGTCGACGCGGCTCGGAGGCAGTGCGGCGGCGTGGGCCGCGATGCGCAGGTGGTCGCGGGCGCGGCGGCCGGGGTGGAATCCGGTCGCCTCCAGCACGGCCCCGACCGCCCGGCGCGGGTGGGCCAACTGGTCGTAGCGTTGCCCGCCGATGAGCGCCTCGCCGGCGCTGGGCCGCACCAGTCCGAGCACCATCCGCAGGGTGGTGGTCTTGCCTGCGCCGTTCGGGCCGAGGAAGCCGGTCACCTGCCCGGCCGGCACGTCGAAGGTCAGATCCTGCACGGCCTGTACGGGGCCGAAGTGTTTGCTCAGCCCGCGGACCGACACGTCAATCGCGGTTGCCATCCGTACGCCTCTTCGTGATCGCGCGATGTGGCCGAGAGGCGGTGCGCCCGTGGCCTTGACCGCTCCACCATTGCCGTCCAACCGCCGCCGGGTCGTCGCCCGGCTGCGGCATCTTCGGCCTACCGCGGGCGCGGTAGCGCACGTACCGCGCGGGCGTGACGCCACTCGCCCGGGCTGCGCATACGGTGGTGGCATGAACGTGCTCGGCCGGCTGCACTGCTGCTGCCCGCCGCCATCCGCACGCCGACATCGCGGTCGCGGCCGTGGTCTGGGCGGTGACCCTGGTGACCACGACCGCCAGCCCCGGCGGGCGGCCGGCTGGACGCTGACCGCGGTGGCGCTCGCGGCGGTGGCCGTGCGGTGTGCTGGCGGCGCGCCGCCGGTGGCCGTTTGCGGTCCTGCTGGTCAGCGCGGCCGCGGCCGAGGTGTACCTGGTGCACTACCAGCGGCCACCACGGGGAGCTGGTGCTCGCAGCGCCGCTGATCGCGTTGTACACGGTCGCCGACACGTCCAGCCGCCGCGCGCTCGTTGGCCATCGGCGTGCTGGTCGTGCTCGCCTTCGCCGGCGTCCACATGCTGGTCAAGCCGTCGTCGTGGCTGGGCGCGGACAACCTTGCGCTGGCGGCGCTCGGCGGGCTGGCGGTCGCCGCCGGGGACGCCTCCCGCAACCGCCGCGCCTACCTGGCCGAAGCCGAGGCGCGGGCGCGGCAGGCCGAGGCCGACCGGGACATCGAGGCGGCGCGCCGGGTCACCGAGGAGCGGCTGCGCATCGCCCGTGACCTGCATGACGTGGTCGGCCACCACCTGGCGCTGATCCACGTGCAGGCCGGGGTCGCCGCCCATGTCCTGACGACGCCGACCGAGGCCGGCCGGCGAGGCGTTCGCCCACATCCGTGCGGCGAGCAAGTCGGCGCTGGGTGAGCTCAGCGACACGATCGGCCTGCTGCGCCAGCCGGACGAACCGGCCGCCCCCACCGAACCAGTTCTCGGGCTGGCCGGCGTCGACGAGCTGCTGGCCTCGTTCCGCCGTTCCGGGCTGACCATCACCGAGCAGGTCGACGGCCCGGTCCGCTCGGTCGCCGGTCGCCGCCGACCTGACCGCTTACCGGGTCATCCAGGAGTCGCTGACCAACGTGTGCAAGCACGCCGGTCCGACCATGGTCAGCGTGCGCCTGACCTACCGGCCGGACGCGCTGCTGATCGTGGTCGACAACGCGGCTCCCGCTCACACCAGGGCCGCGGCCGAAGTCGTCGCGGCGCAGGCCGGCGATGGCCATGGGCTGATCGGCATGCGGGAACGCGTCACTGCCCTCGGCGGGACCCTGCGTGCAGGCCCACGACCCGACGGCGGATACCGGGTCACCGCGGCCCTTCCCACGACGGCGGGGAGCCCGGCATGACGATCCGGGTGCTGCTCGCCGACGACCAGCCACTGGTGCGCGGCGGCTTCGCCATCTTCATCAACGCCGCACCCGACCTGCAGGTGGTCGGCGAGGCCGCCACCGGCCGCGAAGCCGTCGAACTGGCCAGGACGACCCGCGCGGACGTCGTGGTCATGGACATCCGCATGCCCGACCTGGACGGGCTGGCCGCCACCCGCCTGATCAGCACCGACGAAGATCTCGCGGGCGTACGGGTGCTGATCCTGACCACGTTCGAAGTCGACGAGTACGTATTCCAGGCGCTGCGCGCCGGCGCCGGTGGCTTCCTGGGCAAGAGTGCCGAACCTGATGAGCTGCTCGACGCGATCCGTACCGTGCATCGCGGTAACGCGCTGCTGTCACCTGCCGCCACGAAGAGTCTCATCGCCCGGTTCCTTGCCCAGCCCGACCACAGCCCGACATCCACCCCGGAACGGCTGGCCACGCTCACCGACCGGGAACGCGAAGTCCTCGCGCTGGTCGCCGCAGGTATGTCCAATGAGGACATCGCCGCGCGAGCTCGTCGTCAGCCCGCACACCGTCAAGACGCACGTCAACCGGGCCATGACGAAACTCGGCGCCCACGACCGCGCGCAGCTCGTAATCGCCGCCTACGAGACCGGTCTCATACGACCTGCCGCACGGCAGACGCCCACGTGACCGTCAACCGCCGCCGCTGAGCCGTTACCGAACTGGCCGGACACGCGTCCCTTAACCGGACGCCCGTTACCGCCATCTCCCCGACAGTTCGCAGCCCACAGTTCGAATACAAGGTGCTGTTCACCAAAGCCGCCAACGGGATCCGAGAGGTGGGCGGGTTCGGCGACCCGGAGCAGCGGCGATTCGACGGGGAGCGGTCCTACACCCGGGACGAGTGGCTGGACTATCTGCCCACTACCGGTGCCCTCACCCAACTCCCGCCGGACAAGCTGGCGGAGGTGCTGGAAGGCGTCGGAGCCGCTATCGACGGGATGGGGGGCAGTTTCACGATGCACTACATCGAACCGAACGGCCCGCGGACTGGGCGCGCCCGGCGACGCACCGCCGCTTATCCGAGACCTGGAGCATCCGGTGCGGTCCGGATCACCACGACCGCGATGTCGTCGCTGGCGTCGTTGCCCTGGAAGCGCAGCACGGCGTCGGTGACGCCGGCGGCGATCCCGGCGGCGCCCTGCCCCGCGAGGGAGGCCAGCAGGGCGGCGAGCCGGTCTTCGCCGAACAGATCAGCGCCGTTGCGCGCCTCGGTGACGCCGTCGGTGTAGAGCACCAATGCATCGCCCGGCTGGAGGACCAGTGACACGTCGTGATGGGACGTACTGGGAAACGCCCCGAGCAGCGTGCCGAGCTTCGCCACCCGGACAGGCTGCTCACCTGCGGTGACGAGGAGCGGGGGAGGGTGACCGGCGAGCCCGACGCTCAGCCGCACCTCGCCCGAACGGAGCTGAAGTCGGACGCACGCCACCGTGGAGAAGCACATCGTCCCGGTCCGGACGGTCTCCTCGTACAGCGTCCGGTTGAGGGTACTGAGCAGGGTGCGGGGCCTGCGCGCCCGCACGGCGACCGCCCTGGCGGTATGGCGTACCAGGCTCGTGATCACGGCGGCGGCGGTGCCCTTGCCGCACACGTCACCCACGACCACTGTCCAGTCGTCGCGCCGTACCTCGAACACGTCGTAGAAGTCGCCGCCGACCTCGTCGCCGCGCCCGGCGGGCCGGTACACGGCCGCGACCTCCACCCCTGGAATCTGCGGCAGCTCCGGAGGGAGAAGGCTTTCCTGCAACGTCCTGGCCAGGAGCGTGGCCCGAGCCTCCGACTCCTCGGCGTGCCGGCGTGCCTCCAGGAGCTCCCGTTCGTACGAGCGGCGGTCGGTGGCGAGGAACACCGCCGTGCGGATCCTGCCCGCGTCGTCGAGCGTCGAGTTGATCAGGGCGGGCAGGCGTCGCGCGTCGGGGCAGACCAGGGTGACGGCGATCTCGCGGACGAAGCCCTGCATCCGCAACAGGGGAGCGTAGTGCGTCTCGTAGAGGATGCGGTCGCCCGGCGCGAACAGGTCGTGGACGACGGCGCGGCCGACGAGAGACTCGCGGCGGTGGCCGGTCCAGTCGAGAAAGGTCTCGTTGACGCTGACGATCGTGCCGCCGGCAGCACTGACGAGGTAGCCGCAGGGAGCCCGCTGGTACAGGTCTTCCCAGCTGCCGGCGGCGCCGGGTTCCGTCACCAGCCCCGTTCTCGGAGGAACGCGGTGATGGCCTCGGTCGTCTCCTCGGGCGCGCTGAGGTTCGGGCAGTGCCCCTTCGCGTCCATGTACACCAGCTCGCTGTTCGGGATCTGCCGGTGGACGTACTCGCCGACCGGCGTCGGAGCGATGATGTCGTCGCTGCACTGGAGGATGAGCGTGGGCACCGTGACGGCGGGGAGGTCGGCGCGGTTGTCGGACAGGAACGTCACCCTGGCGAACTCGCGCGCGATGGCGGGGTCGGTGCGGCAGAAGCTGTTCGTCAGCTCCTCACCCAGCTCCGGCCGGTCGGGTCGTCCCACGATGGTGGGCGCCATCGTGCTGGACCAGCCCAGGTAGTTGCTCTCGAGCGACTCGAGGAGGCCGTCGATGTCCTGCTGGCTGAAACCTCCAGTGTAGTCCCCGTCGTCGACGTACCGGGGCGACGGGCCGACCAGGACCAGCGCCCCGATGTGGCCGGGGGCCATCGCAGTCGCGAGCACGCCAATCATCGCCGCCACCGAGTGCCCGACGAAGACGGCGTCCTTCAGCTCCAGTTCCCGGCAGAGCTCGACCACATCCTCTGCGTATCCGCGCAGCGACCCATGGCGCTGCCGGTCGTAGGCGGACAGATCGGACCGGCCCGCGCCCACATGGTCGAAGAGCACCACCCGGTATCGGCTCTCGAAGGCCGGGCTCACCAGCCGCCACATGTTCTGGTCGCAGCCGAAGCCGTGGGCGAAGACGATCGGCCGGCAGTTCGCCTGGCCCGTGACCATGACGTTGTTGCGTGCGGCGACAGCCATGCTCGGAGCCTATCGACGGTGCCGTCGCCCTCGCCCAGCGGGCGAAATGGACTAGTTCTGTCCTTGCTAGCGTGACCTGGTGACGGATCCGGTGACCGTCGTTGTCAGGTTCAACGACTGCATCAACAAGCGGGACATTGGCGGTCTCGCGAGCCTGATGTCGGACGACCACACCTTCATCGACACGGAGGGAGGCGTCGTCTCGGGAAAGCGCGCCTGTCTCGATGCCTGGCGGGGATTCTTCGAGTCTTTCCCGGATTACCGGAACGTGTTCGTGTCACACGCCGCGCACGACGACGTCGTCACCGTCGTCGGGCGTTCGATCTGCGCGGAACCGAGCCTGGCCGGGCCGGCCATCTGGGCCGCCACGGTCAGGGACGGCAAGGTCGCCGTGTGGCGCGTCTACGAGGACACCCCGGAGACCCGGAAGCGGCTCGCGGTCCACGGCGGCAGTTGACGGGTAGTCATCGTCGGGATCGCCGTCGCAGGGCTGTGTCACCCTCGACGCGTGAGCACCAGTGGGGCAGGAGCGGCGGCGGCTGGCCCGAGCTGCCGCCGTGCCGCACCCGACGGGGACCGGTCGCGGTGACTCCGTCACGGAGAGATATACCGCGAGGGCCGGGGCGGTTCCTGCGCCGGGTTTCCGTGGACGAGACCGGCATGGCCGAGGACCACGAGGATTGCGGCCTGGACGTGGGGGCGTACCCGTTCGACCTACCGGTCGTGGCAGGACTGCGCGACGCAGGAGGGTTGGAGTTGCCGGCAGGTGTGACGTTCCTGGTCGGGGACAACGGATCCGGCAAGTCGACGCTGGTCGAGGCGGTCGCTGTCGCGGCCGGGTTCAACCCCGAGGGCGGATCACGCAACTTCCGGTTCAGCACCCGCGGCACCGAGTCGGTGCTCGGCCGGTACTTGCGGATCGAGCGAACCCCGGGTCTACGCGAACGGACGTCGTTCTTCCTCCGGGCCGAGTCCTTCTACAACGTGGCCACTGAGATAGAGCAACTTGGCGTGATCGACGGCTACGGTGGCCGTTCGTTGCACGAACGGTCCCACGGCGAATCGTTCCTCGATCTGATCGAGCACCGCTTCCGGGCCGGCGGTCTGTACCTGATGGACGAGCCGGAGGCGGCGCTGTCACCGCGTGGTGCGCTCGCCGCGCTCGCTCGGATCCACGACCTCACCATGGCGGGATCGCAGTTCCTCATCGCGACGCACTCACCGATACTGCTCGCGATTCCCGGCGCCACGATCATCGAGGTCGGGCTCGACGGCACCCTCAGCCAGGTCAGTTACGACGACGCCGAGACCGTGCAGGTGACCCGCGACTTCCTCGCCGCGCCGCAGCGGTCACTGAGACATCTTCTTGACGGACAGTGATCACTCTCCCCCCAAGCCGCCTCCACAGTGGAGAGCTGACTCAGATTGGAGGAGTAGAAACGCGCGTTTCGGGGAACCCTGTTGATCACTGAAGCCCCTTCGTCGTCAGCAGCTGGAGGTTGCCGTGCCGCACGTCCGAGGTCACTTCCGACGGGGACCGTGGTTCCGCTCGCACTGGGTTCATTCCCACTATCGGCGCGCCGCCCGCCCGAACCTGCTCGCGGCCGTGGGGATCGCGGTGCTGGTTGTGCTCGTGATCTGGGTGCTCGCCCAGGTGCTCTGACTCACCACCGCCTGCCCCGTCGACGGCAGCCAGGCTGGTTACGCCGGTCCTTCCATCGGTATATATCGACGATCGACATATAGTGGCAGAACCGACGCACCTGCTGTTGGCCGCGCTCGCGGACGCCCCTGTGCGACGCTGACGCGCACGGTGGCAAGGCACCAGTGTCCGGGGAGTTCGGCCCCTTTTCACGCTCGGACTGACCCTACCGGTCGGCGTCGCGGCACGACGATTGTGGCGTCTGCGGCCAGTGTCGGCAGCGCCACCACGCGACCGTCCATTGTCGACCAGTCGGGCAACGTAACGCTACGATCCGCGCGGTAGCGTTACCTTTCCCGACTAGTCCAATATGGACTTGGTTTCGGCAGGTACGCGCCAGCGCGCCAAGCAGCCGTCTCGGAGGGGCCCGGGCCGCCGAGACGGCATGAGGTCGATGCGCTCCATACCCCGTCGACGACCGCCAGCACGTCGACCGGCAACACCTCGGAGGCGCGGGCGGCCGCGAGCACCGCGTCCAGCTCCGCCTGCCGGGCGATGGCGGATCGTGCAGGGCTGGCTTTCTCGCGGCCCGGGTCTCAGCGCCTAACTGGTCCGGTCACGGCGGGGGTGGCGTGGAACCTGCTGGCTCGATCACCGTGTCGGGCCCCGGAAAGATCAGGCCCTCATGTCCGTCGTCGAAGGCGACGAGGTAAGGCGGCTGGCCCTTGGCGCCGCGTATCTCCACGATCCGGCCGCACCGATCACTCACCCCGACCGCCCGGCCGTGCACCCTTACCCGGTCACCAAGATTCGCCTGCACAGCTGTCACCTCCATCCGAAGCGCCGGCACACGGCTCGCGTGCCTGAAGCACAGTCTTGCGCGCACTGGGCGGCCATGGAACCTCTGGTGGGTGGCGCGGACCTTTGCTCGCCGTGGACAGCCAGCCTCTGATCGCGGTCATCGCACGGGTCCGTCATCCGTACCGGCGGGCTACGTGGTCGGCTTGGCGCAGGATTTCAGGACGCGGCTGCCGTCCTGGATCCTGACCTGCGTGGCGGTGGCGGCGCCGACCAACTGCACGTTCAGATTGCTCACCGGCGGGATGCCGCAGAGGGACTGGCCCGTGTCGCTGCGGCGGATACCGATGCCGACGAGCTGGGAACCGTCCGACCCGAAGACCAGGGCGGCGTCTCCGGTGCCCTGGCTGAACTGCACCCGGGGTGGCGGGACGGCGGCCGAGCTGGCGGTGGCGCTCATGACGAGCGTCTCGCGGGGCGGCGTGGCCGTGAAGTTCACATGGGTCACGGTGTGCGTCACCCGCGCGGCCTGTGCTCGGGACTCAAGGATCAGTAGGTGGTTATTGCTTCCGTAGAACAGGTACTTCGACACGCCGGACGTCCGGTGGAACACCGAGCCGGTCGGCCCGGTGACGGAGATTCCCGGGTTGGGGCCGGTCGTGCGCCGCACGACCGTCCGGTCTCCCGCGGTCTGCGTCGGGGCCGTCGACCAGAAGAAGCCGTTGTTGACGAACAGCCCCGCGCTGATGTCGATCGCCGTAGTGGACGGACCGTCCGAGGGGACGGCCCCGGCCGGCGCGGCCGAACTGACACCCAGCGCGGCCACTAGCACGGCGCCTAACGCTGCGGCTCGCAGTGTGCTCTTCATTACGCCTCCGATTTTGGGCCGAAATACAATGGATTGTCGTATTGCGGGCAACAGTAGCGAGCCGCGGCCTGGCGTGGCCGCACTCTGCCCGTCCGGGTAGACGGATCTACCCGGACGGGCAGTTCCCGGTGCTGACACGCCTGCGGCGGCCCGCTCGACAGCGGTGGGTGACGGGCACACAATCGGGGTGGCGGCCGTGGTGTTCCGGCCGCGGAGGACCATGCGATGTCTGCCGACCAGGAGCAAACGGCCGAGCTGCGGGCGCTGCACGACGCCTACGTGTGGGCAGTGAACGCGGCGGTCGCGCGGGGACGCGACGATCTGGTCGCGGAGCTGGCGGACGAGTACACGACCGAAGCGCTGCGGATGATGGCTGAGCAGATCAATCCGGGATGCGACCGTCCGGACTGTCTACATGCTCCGCGGCCGCAGACCACGCCGCAGCGGCGTGGTGGCTGGCTCCGCCGATTCGGACTGCGGCGGTCTCAGTAGTCGCCCAGGGGCGAGTTAAGAATTCTTGACATCATGTCTGATCCATTTTACATTCACTCATGTCAAGTTTGTTTGACATGGTTCACCAGTTGGCGGCGCTCCTCGTCGCCACCGACGCCGCCTACGCTGACGCTCTCGGCGCTCAGGGCTCCGATGCGCTGGTGCTGCTCATGCTCGACCTGCAGCATCACGGCTATCTCATCGCGCAGATCTTCTTCGGCCTGTGGCTGCTGCCGCTGGGGTATCTGGTCTACGAGTCGGGCATGTTCCCGCGGGCACTGGGCGCGCTCCTCGCCATCGGCTGCGTCGGCTATCTCGTGGACACGTTCGCGCTGTTCCTGGCTCCTGACCTGGGGGCCAGCGTGAGCCCGTTCGTCCTCGCGCCAGCCGCCGCCGCGGAGATCGCGATGCTGTTCTGGTTGCTCGTGAAGGGTGTGAAGGCGCCACAGGGGGAGGGCCGGGTTCTTGCCGCGACCTGAGCGGGCTGCTAGTAGGTGAAGGTATAGACCAGTTCGGCATTGACCAATGGTCTAGTCCTTTCTACGGTAATGGTGGTTCCTCGACCAGCATCACGCGGCGGGCGTTGCGCCCAGCTCCGAAGTTCTCTTCTCCCCGTCTTCGAGGACGTGGTCGACGTGTTGCGATTCCGCTTGGTCCGACGACGCTTCACCGCATCCCTGACCGCCGCTGCGACGGTCGCGTCGCTCGTGGTGGTGGTCCCTGTCACGGTCCTGACCCTGACGAGCCCCGCGGCCGCTGTGGTCTGTTCCTTCCCCACCTGGGCAGAGGGGCAGACGTACACCGCAGGAAGCAGAGTCACGTACAGCAACAGAGGCTACGAGGCCCTGGTGACGCACACAGCGTATCCGGGCACGAACTGGAACCCGGCCGGCACTCCGTCGCTGTGGAAGGACCTCGGCGCGTGTGACGGCACGCCGACGCCGACCACTCCGCCTCCCACGTCCGGCCCCCCGCCGACCAGCCCGCCGCCCGGTGGCGGCGGCAACTGCGCGGCGCCGTGGGTGTCGACGCAGGTGTACGTGGGCGGCAACCAGGTCTCCTACAACGGCCGCAACTGGCGCGCGCGGTGGTGGACACAGGGTCAGGCTCCTGGCACCAACGAGGTGTGGACAGACCTCGGTTCGTGCACTGGCGGCCCGCCGCCGACCACACCTCCCCCGACGTCGCCTCCGCCGACGACTCCCCCTCCTGGTACGCCCGGCAGCGCGCTGCTCGGCTACTTCGTCCAGTGGGGCGTCTACCAGCGCAACTACCACGTCAAGAACATCGCGACGAGCGGCTCGGCGTCCAAGCTCACCCACATCAACTACGCGTTCGGCAACGTCCACGGCGGCGCAGTGCACCCTCGGCGACACCTACGCGGACTACGACCGCTTCTACCAGGCCGGCCGAGAGCGTCGACGGCGTGGCCGACACCTGGGACGCCGGCGCGCTGCGCGGCAACTTCAACCAGCTGCGCAAGCTGAAGAGGCAGTACCCGCAACATCAAGATCCTCTTCTCGTTCGGCGGCTGGACCTGGTCCGGCGGCTTCGGCCAGGCAGCGGCCAACCCGACCGCGTTCGCCAACTCCTGCTACAACCTGGTCGAGGACCCGCGCTGGGCCGACGTGTTCGACGGCATCGACATCGACTGGGAGTACCCGAACGCCTGCGGCCTGACGTGTGACTCGAGCGGTCCGGCCGCGTTCAGGAACCTGATGTCGGCGCTGCGATCGCGGTTCGGCAGCAGCTACCTCGTCACGGCCGCCATCACGGCGGACGGCACCTCCGGCGGCAAGATCGACGCTGCCGACTACGCCGGCGCCGCACAGTACGTCAACTGGTACAACGTCATGACGTACGACTTCTTCGGCGCATTCGCGCCGCAGGGCCCGACGGCTCCGCACTCGCCGCTGACCGCCATACCGGGCATCCCGCAGAGCCAGGCCGGGTTCAACAGCGCCGCGGCCCTCGAACAAGCTGCAGAGCAAGGGCGTCCCGTCGAACAAGCTGCTGCTCGGCATCGGCTTCTACGGCCGCGGCTGGACGGGCGTCACCCAGTCGGCGCCCGGCGGCAGCGCGACGGGTCCGGCACCGGGCACGTACGAGCAGGGCATCGAGGACTACAAGGTCATCAAGAACCGGTGCCCGGCGACGGCCACGGTGGCCGGCACGGCGTACGGCCTCTGCGGCGGCCAGTGGTGGAGCTACGACACGCCGGGCACCATCGGCGGGAAGATGGGCTACGCCAGGACCAACGGCCTCGGCGGCGCATTCTTCTGGGAGCTCAGCGGTGACACGACCAACGGCGAGCTGATCACCGCGATGCGCAACGGCCTGTAGCACCAGGATCCGCAACACCAGGACAGGGAGTCGGGCAACCGGCTCCCTGTCCTGCGTCGTGCACCGGAGTCTGTTTGCTGGCCGCCTCCATGGGTAAGCGGCAGACACATCCGGAGGCGGGAGCCAAGACATGAACGGTCAGCACCAGCCCGTCATCGGCTGGCACGCGTCCCACGAACAGATCCCGCCGAGCCAGTTGCTCAGCGACGTCCGGCATGCCGAGAGCGCGGGATTCCGGGCCGTATGGTCGTCTGACCATTTCTCGCCGTGGAGCACCCGCCAGGGCGAGTCCGGGTTCGCATTCTCCTGGCTCGGTGCCGCGATGGCCACGACATCGCTTCCCTTTGGCGTGGTCAACGCCCCCGGGCAGCGCTACCACCCGGCGATCGTCGCGCAGGCCGTCGGCACGCTGGCGGAGATGTTCCCCGGGCGATTGTCGGTCGCACTGGGTACCGGCGAGTTCAGCAACGAACACATCACCGGTGACCCTTGGCCGCACAAGCCGGTCCGCAACGCTCGTCTCCGCGAGTGCGTCGACGTGATCCGGGCGCTCCTGGCCGGCGAGGAGGTGACCCACCACGGGCTCGTTCATGTGGACCGAGCACGGCTGTGGAGCCTGCCCACGGAGACACCACGGCTACTGGCGACGGCAGTCAGCGAGGCCACCGCACGCTGGGCCGGAGAATGGGCGGATGGTCTGATCACGATCTGGCAGCCGCGCGAGACGCTGGAGCGGCTGGTTGGCGCCTTCCGCGAGAACGGCGGTGAAGGCAAGCCGCTCGCGCTGCAGGTGCACGTGAGCTGGGCACCCGACGACGAAGAGGCGTTGCGGATCGCCCACGACCAGTGGCGCACCAACGTGTTCGAGCCACCGCTGTGCTGGGACCTCGCGACAGTCGAGGAGTTCGACCAGGCCGCGAAGCACGTCCGGCCTGAGGACATGCACGGCAGCGTTCTGATCGCGTCCGACCCGGAGCGTTTCGTGGATTGGCTGGCAGACGCCGCCGAACTCGGCTTCGGCGAGATCTACGTCCATCATGTCGGCCAGGAGCAGGCCAAGTTCATCGACTCGTTCGGCGCCCAGGTGCTGCCGGCTTTCGCGACATGACTGGTCCAAGGATCTCGTAGATCCGGTGTCGGTCACGCGCCCGTAGTCGAGCCCGGCCGGACGATCATCAGCACCGTGACCGTGACCCAGAGGAGGTTGAACATCCCGGTCTGCATGGCCAGACGCGCGGTAACCCGATGGGCGTGGCCGGCCGGTGTCGGCTGGTCCGGTGCCGGGGTGAGCTCGGCGAGAATCCGATCCTGGTGCGGGAGCACCGCCAGCGCCAGCAGGCCGGCCGCGATCACGGTCAGCACGATCGAGACGATCAGCCAGGGGTCGCCCAGGACACCGAGACTGCTCGCGGTCGCGAACCCGAACGCCGGAATCACGATCCCGATGGCGGCGTAGACCCTGCAGATGCGATGCAGGGTACGCACGACGGTGACGTCATGGCTGGTGCCGGACTCGGCCCAAGCGCGGCGAGCCGCAGCGGGAAACATGCTGGCCGCGACCGTGACCGGTCCGATCGCGACGATCGCGGCGAGCACATGGATGGTGAGCAGGAACTTCGTCATGTGGCTGGCCGGTTCACAGGCCGAGGGCGGGCGCGGGCCCGACTGCGCGCCACACGGTGCCACGGCGCTCGTGCGCGAACAGCTTCTCCACCGTGTGCGCGATCTGCGGTCCCAACTCGCGGTCCAGCAGGTACAGCCCCAGGTCGAGCCCCGAGGTCACCCCGGCGCCGGTCACCAGATCGCCGTCGTCGACGACGCGGGCCTCGATCGCGACCACACCGGCGGCCGCCAGCGCGTCCAGGCCCGAATGGTGGGTGGTCGCGGGCCGGCCCTTGATCAACCCGGCCATCGCCAGCACCAACGAGCCGCCGCAGACCGTCGCCACGGTCGACCCGGACCGGTCGAGAGCCTCCTTCAACAAGGCCGGGAGATCCGTGTCGAGCGTGCGGCCGAGGATCGCCGGGATGCTGTCCGCGCCGTCGCCAGTGGGACGACCCGCCGCCCCAGGCACCACGACCAGGTCCGCGCGGTCCGGCTCAAGCCGGGCCGTCGCGCGGAGCGACAGCGGGCCGATCCCGCTGGGCACCTCGCGCGCGCCCTCGGCCGAGACGAGTTCGACCTCCAGCGCACCGTCGGCGGCCAAACCACCCGCACCGAGAACTTCATACGGCGCGATGACGTCGAGCGGGTCGAATCCGTCGAACAACACGATCTGCGCAAGCATGGTCGGATCAGTCCTCCTCGTTGGCGGTGACGCTGACGCTAGTGAGCGCGCACGGCCACTGGAAGTGGCTGGATTGCCACCTTCCAACAGATTCTCGCCAGCCTTCTGACCTGGTATTAGTCGAGAAACAGCTGGTCAAGCCCTTGGCTGGAACCGGTGGCAGATCTACCGTGTCGCCATGCACACCGTGGCAGTGCTCGCCCTCGACAAGGTCATCCCGTTCGACCTGTCCACCCCCATCGAGGTGTTCACCCGTACCCGCCTACCCGACGGTCGCGCCGCCTACCGGGTAAGGATCTGCGGCGCCACCCCCTCGGTCGACGCCGGAGCGTTCACCCTGCAGGCGCCCTGGGGCCTGGCGGCACTGGCCGATGCGGACACCATCATCCTGCCCGGCTGCGCCGACCCCACGGCGCCGGTACCGGCCGAGGTTGTCGACGCGCTGCGGCGCGCAGCCGCGGGCGGCACCCGCATCGCCTCGATCTGTGCCGGTGCGTTCATCCTCGCCGCCACCGGCCTGCTCGACGGGCGCCGCGCGACCACGCACTGGCTCGCCACCGCGGCCCTCGCCTCGCTGCATCCCGAGATCGACGTCGACCCGGACGTGCTCTACGTCGACAACGGCCAGTTCCTCACCTCCGCCGGCGCCGCCGCCGGGCTGGACCTGTGCCTGCATCTGATCCGCCGCGACCACGGCTCCGCGGTGGCCGCCGACGCGGCCCGCTTGTCGGTGATGCCGCTGGAACGCGAGGGCGGGCAGGCTCAGTTCATCGTCCATGACCATCCACCGACGCCGCAGGGCTCGGTGCTGGAGCCCGTGCTGCGCTGGATGGAGGACAACACCGGCAGGGGTCTCACGCTCGACGACATCGCCACCCACGCCGGAATGAGCAGCCGTACCCTCAACCGCCGCTTCCGGGAGCAGACCGGCACCACACCCTTGCAGTGGCTGCACCGCGCCCGCATCCGCCAGGCGCAGTACCTCCTCGAAGCCACCGCCCACCCGGTCGACCGGATCGCCACCCAGGTCGGATTCGGTTCACCCACCGCCTTCCGCGATCGCTTCAAACGTGTCGTCGGCACCAGCCCGCACGCGTACCGGGCTGCCTTCCAGGGAGGCTAGGGCCTGTCTTCAAAGGCCGTGTCCTACTGCGCCGGACCCAGACGACGACCTGCTGCGTTGTCGGTCCACCCGGATACAGGAAGACGTATCCGGGTGCACCTTCGCCTTGCCGGACGCCGCCTGGCCCTCGGCTCGCTACGGACGAGCCTTCGAAGGCAGACCCTTGGGCCGGGTGCCGTCATATTCGGACGGTGATGCCGATCTCGGTGAGCAGGCCGCGGACCCGCTGCTCGATGTCCGCGCGGATCGGGCGGACGTCATCGACGTCGAGGCCGGCGGGGTCGGTGAGCTCCCAGTCGAGGTAGCGCTTGCCGGGGAAGATGGGGCAGGCGTCGCCGCAGCCCATGGTGACGACTACGTCGGCGGCGCGAACGATCTCGTCGGTCCAGGGCTTCGGGAACTCCTGGGTGATGTCGATGCCGACCTCGCGCATCGCGGCGATCGCCGCGGGGTTGACCTCGACGCCCGGCTCGGACCCTCCGGACCACGCGACGGCGTCGTCGCCGGCGAAGTGCTGGAAGAAGCCGAGTGCCATCTGCGAGCGGCCGGCGTTGTGGGTGCAGAGGAACAGCACCACGGGCCGTCCGTCGTGGGTCTTGCCTTCGACCTTCGCCAGTGCGCGGAGCCGCTGGCGGGCGAACCGTTCGGCGAGCAACGGAAGGAAGTTGGACACGGTGGCGCGTCCGGCGAACTGGTCGTAGGAGGTGTGCAGGAACCGTTCGACGGTCTCGGCGCCGAAGATGTCGCTGAACTCGCGGGCCAGTGTCGATGCCGCCGTCTTGAGGGCGAGGGACTGCTCGATGGTCAGCTCAGGCCGCTCGTAGGTCTCGGTCACGGTGGCTCCTCGGTCAGGCTGGACGGATGTGGGGGGCGATGCCGTCAATGCGTTCAGTCAGGTCGTCGATGGCGTGGTCGAAGGCGTCGTCAGTGCCGGCGCGGACGGGGTCGGGTACCGACCAGTGCAGCCGTGCGGTGGCGCGGGGAAGCTCCTCGTGAGCGTTGTCGCAGACGGCGACGACGAGGTCGCCGCCGCGGGCGACCGCATCGACGTGGGCCGGGCGCGGTGCGGGCAGCGAGAGTCCGTGTCTGCGGGCGGCGGTTATCGCGCCCGGGTGGACGTGTTCGGCGGGGTGGGTGCCGGCCGATGCCGTCGGGATGGTGCTGCGTAGCCGCCACAGCGCAGCGGCGAGTTGGGAACGGGCGGAGTTGCGGGTGCAGACGAACACGACCCTGGGTGCGGTCCGCGTGGGGACTGCTGCGACGCGATCCAGCGCACCGCGCACGAGCCGCAGGTAGGTGCGCCGGCGGTCGCCTTCCGAGCGCGATCGCTGCACGAGCCCGGCCTGTTCCAGCACCCGCACGTGGTGCGCCAGCAGGTTCGACGGCACGTCGAGCAGCGACTGCAACTCCGACGGGGCCGCGTCGCTGACGGCTAGGAGGTCGACGACGGCCAGCCGCATCGGATCGGACAGTGCGGCATGCACGGCCGCACGCCTCCGCAGCGCCGGATCTTGATCAACGCTCATTGAGTCAATATTTGCTGAGCAAATCTGGCGCTGTCAACTCGACCTGCCCGGTTGCCGGCCGGCGCACGTTGACACCGGCCGGCAACTGTCAGTTCACAGCGGCGGTGCCGGTACCGGCGCCCACTGCCGGCACGCGTCGCCTGTGCAGGTACGCAGTGTCGCCAGCCGGGCGGCGAGTGTCACCCGGACCTGCGCATAGCGCGGATTGGCCTGCAAGGATCTCAGTTCGTACGGGTCCAGGTTCAGGTCGTAGAGTTCCCGCTCGCCGGTGGAGTGCTCGACGTACTTCCAGCGAGCCGAGCGGATCCCCGCGTACCAGGCACCGGACTCCTTCGGGCCGGTCTCGATCACGATGCCGCGCAACTCCGTGTCGGCCGAGTTGGCGATCGGTACGAGCGACCGACCGTCCATGGGCAGGCGGGCGGTCGCGCCGGTCACCTCGAGGATCGTGGGCGCGAGATCGACGTTCGCGGCGATCGTGCTGACCTGTCGACCGGCGGGGAAGCCTGGCCCACGGATCATCAGCGGCACGCGAATGGACTCCTCGTACGGCACGACCTTGCCCGTCCGGATCCGATGCTCGCCCTGCATCCAACCGTTGTCAGAGGTGAAGACGATGACCGTGTCGTCCAGCTCGGCGTGCGAGCGCAGGGCGGCTACGAGCGAGGCCACCGCCTCGTCGACTGCCAACAGTGACTCCAGCCGACCGCGAAGCCGCACGTGCTCGATCCTGCGCTCCGCCTCCGGGCCGATCAGCGGCAACGCTCGGATGGCCGCTGGCTTGTCGGAGACATCGGCTTCGTTCCAGCTCGGCGGCTTCGGCAACCTCACACTGTCCAGGTCGCCGCGGTGCCGGGGTGCCGGGCGTGGGTCGCGCTGGCTGACGTCGCCGCCGCCGCCGGCCTCGCCGTGCGGGGCCAGCGGGGCGAACGAGAGGAAGAACGGCTCGGTGCTGGGCGCATACCGGTGGATGAACGACGCGGCCTTCGTCGCGTAGACGTCGGTCTGGTATAGCGCCGGATCCTCCACCGTGGGCGTTCCATACGTGCGAAGCGTGCCGTTCTCGTTGAGCGTGTATCCCCACATCCGGTACGTCGTGGGATCTACCGAGCCGTACCACTCGGTCCAGCCGGGCGGGATCTCGGTGGGGGCCTGCGTGCCGTACCCGTTGAGAAACTTGCCGACGTGCCCCGTGGCGTACCCGGCCCGGCGCAGCCATACCGGGAGCGTCTCGGCGCCACGCAGCTTGGCGTAGCCGCCGTCGGGTGGTCTGTTGCCGAGGACGTCATGGTTGTGGGCGTACTGCCCGGTCAGGAACGTGGCGCGGGACGGGCAGCACAACGAGTACGACACGACGCTGTTGGCGAAAGTCGTACCCGGCGTGCCGATGAGCGCCCGGACCTGCGGCATGTACGCCAACGCAGAGGCGTTCATGTCGTCGACCATGATGACCACGACGTTGGGTCGTGCCGTCGCGCCGGCAATGCTGACCGGTGCGGCGCCGGTCACCGCGATCGAGGCGGCACAGGTCAGTGCGGTCACGGCAGCGACCTTCGCGAGCGCGGACGCAAGCACGCCGGATCGGCATCGGTGGCGCTGGTGGCTGATGGGGAACACAGGCGACTCCTCACAGGCGCGAATCGGACCTAACCCCGAAATTCATTCACAGGGGTCGAAGACGCCTATAAGGGTTAGGTACGGGTTCGGTAAATGAGGCGCACGTCGGTGTCGGCCCGGTATGCCCGGGAGATGCAGCCCGGGGAGGCGCGCCGGCCGTCAGCCCTTGCCGTTCTTCCGACCGCTGGAGCCATTACCGCCTGGCCCAGGGCTGCTGCTACCGTCGTCGTCCCCGCCGCCCTCAGGGTCGTCGCCGGAGCTGGGCGAGCCGGTGGGCTCCTCGGTAGGTTCCTGGCTGGGCTCGGCGCTGGGTTCCGTGCTGGCCGGTGGCGCGCTCGGCGTGACGGCCGGCGAATTTGCGTCGGGGGACGGTGGCACGACCACTCGCGGGCTGCTGCCGGTGCGCCCGGTCGGGTTGGTGTTCTGCGCCGGCGTGCCCGACTTCGGTGCCGTGGGCGTGGGTTTGGTGTCTGCCGGAGCCTGATTCGGCTTCCTGTCATCGACCAAGGCGAGTGCCCCGATGACCAGCGTCAGTACCAGGGCGATCGCGGCCAGCCCGGCGAGGGCCATGCGGCGGCGGTCGCCACGCCGCGGCGGTCCGCGGGGTGCCCGCGGAGGTGGTGCCCGCGCGCCGGGTGGGGTCGGGGGAGGCGGTCGGTTGTTCCTCCACCCGTGGCGTAGCGGCGGGCAGCGTGCCCGCCGTGGAGCCGGCCGCCAGCGGGGTCGTTGGCGGGAAGATCGCCGGCGCGACCACCGTGTCGGTGTGGCCGGTGTTGCCCGGCTCCTCCGCGTCCGTAGCGGCCGGGAGCGTGGCGGTGGTCCCCACAGCGGCGGCCTCGGTGGCCGACGGCACCGGGACGCCGTCCCGCAGCGACATCGCGCACGCCTCCGCCGACGGCCGCTCGCGCGGATCGTCCCTGGTCATGGCTGCGAGCAGGGACGGGAGCGGTGCGGGCAGACGGGTGGGGATGAGCGGGGGCCGGGACAGGCGGGCCATGGCAGTTTCGGTGGCGCCACCGGGGTACTCGCGGTGCCCGGTGACGGACTCCAGCAGCACGAGGCCCAGGGAGTACACGTCCGCCGCAGGCCCGACGTCGTCGCCCCGGACCTGCTCAGGCGCCATGTACGCGGCGGTGCCGACCGCCAGCCCGGTGGCGGTGAGGTGGGCGCCGTCGAGCAGCCGGGAGATGCCGAAGTCGGCGAGGTACACGTGCTCGCCGTCACCGATGACGTTCGACGGTTTGACGTCGCGATGGACGATGCCCCGGGCGTGCACATAGGCCAGGGCCTCCGCCAGTCGGATGCCGATCGCCGTGACCTCGCCGGGATCCAGCGGTCCGTCGATGAGCCGGTCACGGAGCGTAGGGCCTTCGACGAGCTGGAGCACCTGGTAGGCGCGCTCGTGTTCGACGCCGGTGTCGTAGATCGTGACGAGTGCGGGATGCGCGAGTGGTGCGATCAGCCGGGCCTCGGCCTGGAACCGGCGTTCGGCGGTGGGGTCGGCGCAGGCCCGGAAGAGCTTCACCGCTACGGGACGCTCGAGCACGGTGTCGATCGCGCGGTACACGTCCGAGCTGCCACCGCCGCCCAGTCGTTGGCCGAGCCGGTACCGGCCGCGGCCGATGCGAATGTCGGCTGATCCTTCCGTGACGCTGTCGAGCACGGCTTGTCAGCCCCTCTCCCCCCGACGGTCAGATCATTCCGTGCAGCAGTGACTATCCCGAAGGGCCGGCGCCAAACCATTTCGCCCTCGGTGGGGGAAGTGTCACGGGCCCGAGGCTGTGTGTCGGCGGTCCGGGGACTGTTCCGAGGTGCCAGCCATTGGTGCACGTGGCGTACGCCGCGATGCCGCCGCCGACCTTGCCCGCATCCGCGAGCGCCCTTTTCTGAAACGCATCCGCGAGCGCCCCCGCTGAAAACGAACTTGCCGGACAAACTGGGGCATCGGCGCCCGGTTTAGGCACGGCTTCCCCGCAAGTCCGGTTCGCGCCTGGACCGGCTCCCGCCCGCCGCAGCCTGCCCGAAACGAACTTGCGGGACAAACTGGGGCACGGGCGCCCAGTTTAGGCACGGCTTCCCCGCAAGTCCGGTTTGTCGCCGGAAGCGCAACGCTCAGAGCTACAACGTCCGCGGGCTGCGCACGACGTCGGTGCGCTGACGCGGGTGATCGCCGGCTCCGGAGGCGCCGAAGCAAGTAGCCGACGAGCACGCACGGACGTGCCAAAGCAAGACCGCCAGGGCTACGAATGTCCGCGAGGAGTCCTACGGTGAGCACCTTGGTCATGTCGTGATGCTCGACACTGACGGCAACGAGTTCTGCGTCGCGTGATGGTGCAAGCGGAGGGAAGCCATGAAGGCCGTTGCCTACACACAATATGGACAGCCCGACGTGCTCCGGTTGACGGATGTGGAGTTGCCAACGCCCAAGGACAACGAGGTGTTGGTCAAGGTACGCGCGGTATCCCTCAATGCGTCCGACTGGGAAATGCTACGGGGGAAACCGCTGTATTCCCGCAGCGCAGGCCCGTTCCGACCGCGACACCACATACTCGGGTCAGACATCGCCGGACAGGTTGAGGCGACGGGTCGCAATACGACACTCTTCCAGCCGGGCGACGACGTGTTCGCAGACATCCTCAATCACATGGGTGGGTTCGCGGAGTACGTGTGCGTGCCGGAGAACGCACTGGCGCGAATGCCGGCCGGCATGACCTACGAGGAGGCCGCGGCCCTTCCCCAAGCGGGGGCCATCGCGCTGCAGGGAATCCTGGACAAGGGACACGTCCAGCCCGAGCAGAAGGTGTTGATCAACGGCGCCGGTGGCGGCTCGGGCATGTACGCCGTGCAGCTCGCCAAGCTGCACGGGGCCGAGGTCACCGGGGTGGACAACGCTGAGAAGTTGGAGTTCATGCGCTCACTCGGCGCCGACCACGTCATCGACTACACGCGGGAAGACTTCACCAGGAATGGGCGCACCTACGACCTGATTCTCGATCTGGCCGCATATCGTTCGGCAGTCGCCTACAAGCGTTCGCTGACGCGCGGGGGACGCTATCTGTACGTTGGCGGATCGGTGGCAACACTCCTTCAGGTCCTGCTGATGGGACCTCTGATCGGGAGAGCCGCGGGCAAGAAGATACGGCTTCTAGTCGTTCGACTGGGTGCGAAGCACCTGGCGCCGATCATCGAGCTCTGCCAAGCGGGAAAGATCGCTACGGTCATCGACCGTCGGTATCGGTTGAGTGAGGTGCCCGAGGCGCTGCGGTATCTCGGCGAGGGGCACGCCAAAGGCAAGGTCGTCGTCATCGTCGAGTAGCTTGCGGTCTGCAAGACTGCGAGCACGTGCCCAGTCGCCTGGGGCGCTCGACCTCACGAGGGGGTTCGATGTCCTTCACCGACGAGGAGATCTCGTACCTGCGATCTCAGCCGATCGCGCGCCTCGCAACCATTGGTCCTGAAGCGCAGCCTGACGTTGTTCCAGTTGGGATTGAGTTCGACGGGACGGTCTTCTGGGTGGGCGGTTCGGGTGACTCGGTGCTCCGCACCCGCAAGTTCCGGAACATCCAGGCAGGACACCACAAGGTCGCGCTGGTAGTCGACGACTTGGTCTCGTTCGACCCGTTCATCGCACGTGGCATTCGGGTCTACGGCTACGCAACCGGTCCCGTCGAGCGGATGGGGATGGTGGGGCCAGGCTTCTACCTGCGCATCGCTCCCTCGACGTCCTGGAGTTGGAACATGGCGTGCGAGCCAGTGGGTGACACGTGGTACGAGTCGAGACGGGCGACCCATCCGGGGCCGTGAACTGAGCCTGGGGCGTCAGCTCCGCTGGAGCGGGGTAGCGAAGAACGAGGCGAATGGCTCGATGAATTGCGCTCGCGCGATGTTGAGCCCGTCATGCGCCGATCGTGGCAGCATTTCGGTTCGCGCATTAGGCATGACGTGTGCCAGCGCGTCGTTGATTTCGCGGTAGTACGGCGGGCTCCATGCGCCGGCGGCCAGCAGGACTTCTGCGGTGATGCCGGCATAGTCTTCCGCGGGCGCGTCGTGGGCCTGGACCTGGCGGGCTTCGCGGACTACGGCCGGCAACAAGTCGCCCATCGTTCGTCCTATCGGGGTGCGGAGGAACACCTGGCAGATTGCCGTCTGCACGCCAAGTGGAAGGCTCGACAGCGGCCCCGCGGAGCGCAGTCCCCGGCTCATGACCGCGAGGGCCCTCGCCAGGTTGCCGGCCTGTACAGCCCTTTCGAATTCGTCGAGAAAATCCGTCGGGAAGCCGCCCGAGAGACATACCGCGGGGTCGTACAGCGCGATGCGGTTGAGCGTCAAGCGAAGCGCGGCGCGCAGTGCGACGAAGCCACCGTAGCTGTGCCCGAGAACGTTGCGGGCACCGGTGTGATGCAGCACGGCTGCGAGGTCGTCGATGTCATCCTCGACGGTGTAAGCGGCATGCAGGGGAGCCGCTTCTGCCCGCCCGCGCCGGTTGTAGAGGTGCACGGTGAACCGATCGGCCAGTGCTGCGGCCAGGCGCCGGTACTGCTCGATCGTGGTGCCGCCGCCATGCACGACGACGATGCCAGGCCCCGTCCCGCTGGAGTGCAGCGCGATGCCCGCGCCGTCACGGGCGATTACCCAGTTCGTGCTCATGGGCACACCTCGCTGCGCTCGGTGGCACAGAATCTGCGAACAGTGTTTGCAGTTTACAGTAATCTCGTGAGTGACACACCAGCGGGATCCACGGAGCGGGACAGAGAACGCCAGCCGATATGGAGCAGGCCCGACCGAGGTACCCGCGGGCCGACTCCAGGGCACAGCCGCGCGGAGATCGTGGCGGTCGCCGTGGCGCTGGCAGACTGCCGACGGACTCGCGGCGGTGCAGATGCGCGCCGTCGCCGGGGCATTGGGCACCGGCGCAGGTTCGCTCTACCGCTACCTGTCGTCGCGGGACGACCTGCTGGACCTGATGATCGACACGGTGGTCGCAGAGCTGCGGCCATATCCGGAGAGCACCGGGAAATGGCTCGACGACCTGCTGCTGCTGGCCCGCCGCCAGTTGGCGCTCTACCGCAGCCACCCCTGGCTGCTCGATGTCATCCAGCACAGGTCGGCGCCGGGGCCCCACACCCTTGCCTACTTCGACAACTGCATGCGGATCATGGCGCCGCTTCACTGTGGCGTCACCGCGAAGTTCGAGGCCGTCGCGATGATCACCGGCGTGGTATCGCTCTTCGCTCGCATCGATGCGGCGTCCGGGCCGTATGCGTTTGGCGGCATCGACCCGAAGGCTCACCCGCACCTGACCGCGGCACTGACAGAACCAGCGTCACCAGCGTCGCCGTCGGATCTGTTCGAGCGCACCATCCGAGGTCTGCTGACCGGACTACTGACTCCCTGACTAGTCTGCGGCCATGGTCCGCACGACTCCATCCCGTCCAGTCGATGTCACCGCGCACTTCGCCGAGATCGCGCCGTTGGCCAGAACGGCCGTGCGGCTGCATCCCCGCCGCGGCACACCGACCGTGGCGGACAGTTCGGTCGGTGGTCCGCTGCTGTGGCCGGCGGACGAGCCGTGGCCCAGCTGCCCGGACCACACTGGTCCGTGGCAGCTCGGCTTCACGCCTGACGATGTCCGGCTCCGGCGACGCATCCTCGCTGAAGCGCGGGGCCGGCCCCGCGCGCCCGGCGCTGACCTGTTGACCGCAGCAGAGCGTGAGGTGATCGACCGCATCGGTCGCGAGGGGACGCGGATCGCCCAGGACGGCCCCGTTCCGATGCTGCCGGTGGCCCAGCTGTACGCCGTGGACATACCGGCCCTGCCGCGCCCTGACGGCGCGGACCTGTTGCAGGTCCTGTGGTGCGCGTTCGACCATGACGAGGACTACCTGCCCCGGACTGTGTTGCGCTGGCGCGCCACCGCAGAGGTCACGGAGCCGCTCGGCGTGGCTCCGCAACCGGCGGTGATCGGCAGCAAGTACTACCTGCCGGAGCCCTGCGTGCTGCACCCGGAAACCGTGACCGAGTACCCGGCCCCGCACGAACTACCAGAGGAACTCCAGCAAAGGATCTACGCCTGGGAGGACGGTCAGGCCTTCGCGTATCAGTACGACCTCGGCGTCGCCCCAGGCTGGAAGGTCGGCGGTCACGCCCCCTGGAGTTTCTCCGACCCGTGGCCCATGGAGTGCGCCGAATGCGGCGCCGATGTCCGGCCGCTGCTGACGATGGAGGGCAGCGAATGGGACGGCGGCAGCGAGAGCTGGCGCCCGGTCGAAGACCATGACGTCCCCCACACGCCCTATCCCAACCCCGCCGACCCCACCATGATCGAGATCGGCCGCGGCTACAACTTGCAGATCTACACCTGTACGTCCTCGTACGCCCACCGCCACCTGCAGAACATGCAATGACGTGCAGCTGGACGGTTCACGCCGGTTCGTACGCGAGCATGAGTACGCCGGTGGTGGTCGGCGTGCAGTCGACGAGCTGCAATCGCCTCGGCCGGTCCATCTCCCGGAACAGCCGCTTGCCGGTGCCGAGGAGGAGCGGGTGTAGGAACAGGCGGTAGCCGTCGACGAGGTCGTTCGCGATGAGCTCCTGGACGAGCACCCCGCTGCCCAGCACGGCGATGTTGCCGTCGCCCTGCGACTTCAGATCGCGGACGGCCGAGACCATCTCGCCGTCGAGCACCTGGGAGTTCGACCAGGTGAGGCTGGTCAGGGTCCGTGTGGCGACGTATTTCGGGGTCGCGTTGAGGTGCGCGGCCATAGGGTTCTCGTCGGGCTGGCTCGGCCAGAAGTCGACCATCTTCTCGTAGGTCTTGCGACCGAAGAGGTACGCCGTCGTCGATTTCAACCCTTCGACCGCGGCGGCTCCCTGATCCTCGTCGAAGAACGGCGCGGCCCAGCCGCCATGTTCGAAGCCGCCGTCACGGTCCTCGTCCGGCGATCCCAACCCCTGCATGACCCCGTCGAGGGTCACGAATTCGATGACGATCAGCTTCCGCATGGCCCCACACCTTCCGTCGCGGCGGTCGGCACCGTGCCAACCGCTCACCCTCCATACGATCGAACCACCGCCAGATCGACAGCCCGCAGATCTCAGCTACGGCGACATCGGATTCGCAGCGTGCAGCCCGTTACCAACGGGGGCCCGTCAAGCCGGCGCGAGTGACGAGCGGCTGACCAGCGGCATGGGAATGCGCTCGACGGTGGCTTGGGGTGCGGAGTCGAGGAGCAGCTCCACCGCCCGGCGCCCCATCTCGAGGTGGGGCAGGGCGATGCTGCTGAGCGCCGGGCGCAGCCACGCGGCGAGGTCGGAGTCATCGAACGAGATGACCGGACACGTCGCCGGGTATCGCCATCCCCGACTCCTGCAACGCCTGGTACACGCCGAGCGCGATCCGGTCGTTGAGACAGATCAACGCCTTGGGTCGCACGCCGCTCTGGAGCAGGTCCATGGTGGCCTCGTACGCCGGCTGCGGCCACCAGAAGCAGTCGATGGTGCCGGCCAGAGACGCCCCCGCCTGCTCGAACGTCTCCCGTATCCCGGCCAGACGCTCCCGGCCGGCGAACAGCCAGGGCGCCTGCTCGCCGATCAGGTACACGCCGTCGCGGTGGCCCAACTCCAGCAGTGTCCGGGCGGCGGTACGGCCGGCGTTGATCTCATCGGGCAGCACCGAACACACCCGGTGCCGGTTGCCGACGCAGTTGAGGAGGACCAGCGGGTGGTCGCGCAGGGCCTGGGGTACCTGAACCGCCCGGGTGAACAGGGCGGCGAGGACGAACCCGTCGACCTGACGGTCGAGGAAGTCCCTGATGATGGAGGTCTCCATGGCCGGATCGCCCTGCGTCTCCCCGATGAAGATCCGGTGATCTCGCGACGCCGCCGCAGCCAGGCCGCCGTAGATCATCTGTCCGGCGTACGGATCGGTGGCGATCGTGTCGGACACCAAGGCGATGGTGTGGGTCAGCTTGGTACGAAGTCCCTGCGATATCAGGTTGGGTCGGTAGTCCAGTTCCCGGGCGGCACGCCTGACGCGTTCCTCCGTCTCTGCGGAGATTCCCATGTCGCGGCGGCCGGTCAGGACGAACGACGCGGTGGTGCGGGAAACCCCGGCGCGCAGCGCGACGTCCGCCAGTCTCGCTGGACGTGCCGGCATGCCGATGGCCCTCCGTGTGCGGCGCCCGGGGACGGGTGCCCGATCAAGTCTGGCTCATCGGCGCGAGATTGACCTCAGCGGAGGGTCCGTAGCCACGCGGTTACACCTTGACACCTCCCCGGCCACGGTAGAACCTGTTTACTAACTCGAATTAGCCAACAGGGGGAGGGGGCCGGCGGAGGGCGCCGACCGATCAGCTCGATCCGGTCGGCACCTCCGCCGGGGTGTCGGCCGCGCGTTGAAGGCCCCCTCAGCTGTCGGGCGACGCGGATTGCCTGGTGACCCAGGCGATCACGTGCGCCCGGGTGGGGAGGTCGAGCTTTCTCCGGATGTTGTGAAGGTGGTTGGCGATGGTGCGCGGCGAGACGCCGAGGCGCGCCGCCACCTGCTGGTTCGTGAAGCCCTCGGCCACCAGCTCGGCGACGCGGAATTCGCGTGCCGTGAGAGGCGCGACCGCCCGCGGCGTCTCGGGTCGTGACCCCAGCGCGTAGGCGACGGCCTCGTTCACCGTCCACCCGCTGCCTTCGGCCCAGGCGCCTGCGGGATCGACGGCCCTTACCCGGCTACGTACGATGACGCGCTCCACGTCAGCCTGCCAGGGCTGTCGCAGCCGCGCTCTCGTCGTGTCCCGTAGCGTCGCCGCGGCCGCCGCCAGCCGCAGAGCCCGATCGTGCTGGTCGCGCTGGTCGGCGACGAGCGCCAGCCCCTCCAGCGCGTAGACGCTGCGCTTGTGGCCCGGCCGCCGGGGATCGGTGGCGTACAGGGCGACGGCCTCCGCGAACGCGCGCTCGGCGCCGTCGACGTCGCCTCTGCGCAGCGCGAGCAGACCGACGGCGTGCAGGAACCGCAGCATCCGGGGGAGTTCGGCCCGGGCGCGCAGGATCGGCTCGGCCTCGGCGAGCTTGGCTGCAGCCTCGTCCAGGGCCCCAGCGACGACCAGGCAGTGCGCGAGCTCCACCAGAGCGATGGCCGTCCACCATGGACCGTACTCGCGGCGGCTGAGGGCCACGTGTTCCTCGGCGTAGGCGCGGGATTCGGCGAGCCTGCCGAGGCTGAGCGACGCGGCGCTCAGGATGTCGAGGGCGTCGGGGATCGCGGCCGGGTTGTCGAGCGACCGCGCCAGCTCCAGGGAGGTCGAAGCCAGCCGGACCGCCTCCTCGTGGTTCGCCTGCTCCTGCTCGACGGCGGCGGAGAAGCTCAATGCGTACGCGCGGTCGATCGCGGGCCCGAGGTTCGTCTCCAGCGCCCGCTTGTACAGCTCGCGGGCCTCGGCGACGTTTCCGTGCATCCGCTCCAGCTCGGCGAGGAGCGTGGCCAGGCCGACGTAGCGATCATCGCCGCGCTGCTCGGCCCACTGCGTGGCCAGCTGCAGGTTGTCCAGCTCGTTGCCGATGTGGAGCCACGGATCCGCCATGTCCGGGTCTTCGCCGTGGAGGTAGGCCCTGACGAACTGGTAGAGCCAGCCGATCATGCGCTCCTGGCACGCAGGCAGCTCACCCGCGTCGACCAGCCGCGCCCAGGCGTAGATGCGCACGGATTCGAACTGGCGGAACCGGGGCCCGCTCTCCGAGTCGACGCCGACGATGAGCGACTTGGCCTGGAGGCGGCTCAGCAGGCTGAGCACCGTCGACGGCGTGATGTCGGCGCCGTCGGCGCACACGGCCGTCGCAGCCGCGAGACCGAATCCTCCCGCCAGCACCGCCAGCCGGCGGAAGGCGGCCTGCTCGACCGGGGGGAGCAGCTGGTAGCTCCACGCGATCGCCGCGTGCAGGCTCCGGTGCCGGTCCGGGCTCGATCTGGGCCCGTCGTCGAGCAGCGCGAATCGATCCTTGAGCATCGAGCGGACCTGGTGGACACCCAACAACCGGACGCGGCTCGCCGCGAGCTCGATCGCCAGCGGAAGCCCGTCCAGCTCGCGGCAGATCTCCGCGATCGGTGCCGCGTTCTCCCGCGTCACCGCGAAGCCGGGCACCACGTTCCTGGCTCGATCGGCGAACAGCTGCACCGCGGGCAGGTGTCGCACGTCGTCGATGCCGTCCTCGCCGCGGCCTGGCACCGCGAGCGGGGCGACCGGCAGCAGTGACTCGCCGCCGATCCGCAACGCCTCGCGGCTCGTCGTCAGGACGCGCAGGCGGGGGCATGCCTCAAGGAGCGTGGCCACGACGTCGGCACACTGGTCGACGACGTGCTCGCAGTTGTCGAGTACCAGCAGGCCCGGCCCGGCGGCGCACGCCTCCGCGAGCATCTCCGACGCGGGTCGTCCCGGCTGCCGGTCACCGCGAACCGCCGCGCTCACGGCGTTGCTCACCGCCGAGTTGGTGGTGAGTGGGGCCAGCTCCACCCACCAGACCCCGCCCGGGTACGAGGAACGCACCAGGCGGACGAACTCCGCCGCGAGGCGCGTCTTACCCACGCCGCCTGGCCCCGTCAGCGTCACCAGGCGATCACGGAGGAACAACGGGCGCAGGTCCGCCAATTCACGGGTCCGCCCCACGAACCGGGTCAGGCTCGCGGCGGGGATCGAAGGGTCGGCATCGGCGGCTCGGTCGGTCGTGAGCGACGGGCGGCGCCCTCCCTGACCGGCCACGAGCACGCCCTGGCCCGCGTTGTACTGCCCGTGCAGAGTCGCCGTCGCGATGCCGAGATCCCCCGCGAGTTCGCGCCACGTCGTGCCGCCGTCGCGCGCCTCGGCGACCACCTCACGGAGGGCCAAGGCGCTCTCCCGCTGCAACTCGGCGAGTACAGCGGCACGAGCCCTGCGTTCCTGCACGGCGCTCGCCTCGTCGGCCAGTTCCCGTACATGCCGCAGGTGGTCTCTGTGAGCCATTCGACGCCTTTCTCCGCGGCTCCCACCCGAAGAGCGGAATCAGCCCTGGGTACCGGGTGCGTCGCACGATACCGGGACGTACTGGTACGGCCGGCTGGCCCACGGACAGTCGCAGCGTGGTCACTCTGAGGCGTTCGAAATCCGAACGCCGCCACTCCGGCGGGCGCTTCGTCCTGGGTCACGGCGCTGTAGGAAGAATGCGCCAATTGACCATGGGCGTCCAACCTCGTCCGCGAGCACAATCCCCTGATCGTGTGGTCGGACCGGTCGAAGGGAAGTGCTGATGCGCGCAGTCTCACGGGGTGTCGCGGTACTGGCCGCGATGGCGTTGTCCGCCGTCGCGGCGGTGCCCGCCGATGCCGGGGTCCGCACCGGAAACGAGCGGAGTCCCGCCTCGACCGTCCAGAATGGACCATCCAAGACCCACAAGCTCACGCTGATCACCGGCGACGTAGTACGGGTGAGCACCCTTCCGGACGGGAGGAGAGCCGCGGCGGTCGTGCCGCCTGACAACGGTGTCGCCCCGGGCGGCTACCAGACGTTCCAGCAGGGCAAGGAACTGTTCCTCGTCCCGGACGCGGCGGCCCCCTACCTTGCCGCGGGCCGGCTGGATCGGAACCTGTTCAACGTCACCAAGCTGATCGACGACGGCTACGACGACGCGCACGGTGGCACGTTGCCGCTGCTCGCCACCTACGGCGGCTCGAAGCAGGGCGTGGCCAAGAAGGTGGCTCCGGCCGGTTCCCGCAAGGTTCGCGCGCTGGCGAGCGTGGGCGCCATCGCGCTGGCCGCGGACAAGAAGCAGGCGAGGCGGTTCTGGGAGGCCCTCGACGACGACCGCACGCCCGCAAAGCCCCAGTTGGCCGGCGGCATCGCCAAGATCTGGCTCGACGCCAAGGTCAAGGCCAGCCTCGACGCCAGCGTGCCGCAGGTCGGCGCGCCGACCGCGTGGGCGGACGGCTTCGACGGCAAGGGCGTCACGGTCGCCGTGCTCGACACCGGAATCGACCCGAACCACCCCGACGTCGCAGGCCAGATCGCCGGCACGAAGAACTTCAGCACCGCGGCGACCACGGCCGACAAGAACGGTCACGGCACGCACGTGGCGTCCACCGTCGCCGGTATCGGTGCCGCGTCGGGCGGCAAGCGCAAGGGCGTCGCGCCCGGTGCGCGGCTGCTCATCGGCAAGGTCCTGAACGACAACGGCTCGGGGGCCTACTCGGAGATCATCGCCGGCATGGAGTGGGGCGCGGCGAACGCCAAGATCGTCAGCATGAGCCTGGGCGGCGGATGGAGCGACGGCACCGACCCGCTCAGCCAGGCGGTCAACAACCTCACCGCCAGCACCGGTGCGCTCTTCGTCATCGCCGCCGGCAACGCCGGGCCGGCCGAGGAGACCATCGCGACGCCGGGCGCTGCCGACGCGGCGCTGACGGTCGGCGCCGTCGACAAGGCGGACGCGCTCGCATCGTTCTCCAGCCGCGGTCCTCGCTGGCTCGACTACGCGGTCAAGCCGGAGATCACCGCGCCCGGCGTCGGCATCGTCGCTGCGCGCGCCGAGGGCACCCTCGCCGGCAACGCCGTCGACGAGCACCACGCCCGGCTGTCCGGCACCTCGATGGCCACACCGCACGTCGCGGGCGCTGCGGCGATCCTCGCGCAGGCACACCCGGACTGGACGGCCGAGCAGCTCAAGGCCGGCCTGACCGCCACCGCCCGTACCGTGGCCGGCCAGAACGCCTACCAGCAGGGCGCCGGACGGCTCGATGTCGCGCGCGCGGTCCGCCAGCGCCTCACCGCCAGCACCGGCGCGCTGAGCATCGGATACTTCCGTGGGCCGTACGGCGATGCCAAGCCCGTGACGAAGACGGTCACCTACCGCAACACCGGCGACGCCGAGACCACGGTGGACCTGGCGGCGTCCGTCACTGCCGGCACGAAGCCGGCTCCCGACGGCATGCTCACGATCTCGCCCGTCCAGCCTCACCCTGCCGCCGGGCGGCAGCGCGCAGGCCACGGTCACCCTGGACCTCAACAAGGGCGAACTCGGCACCTACGGCGGGTGGCTCACCGCCACCGAACGCGGCGCCACCGGCCCGACCCTCACCACCGCGCTGGGCTACACCAAGGAGTTCAAGAACCTGGTGAAGGTCACCGCGATCGGGCGTGACGGCACGCCGGCCGCGCCCGGCGTGCAGACCATGCTGTCGATCTCCGGCACCGAGCCGGGCAGCTGGCAGTGGGCGTACCTCAACGAGGACAGCACCCAGACGTTCGAAGTGCGGCCCGGAAAGTACGCGGTGCAGGCCCTGGTCGGCACGATGGACGCTCCGCGCACCGTTCCGATCGAGAGCACCGCCATCGCCACGCCGCTCCTCACCGTCGACAAGGACATCTCGGTGACGCTGGACGCGCGGCTCGCCAAAGACGTCGCGGTCCGCGTCCCGCACCAGGAGACGGAGCTGCGCGAACGGGCGCTGACGCTGCGCCGCAAGGTCGGCGAGCAGGCGTCCTCGATGACGTACATGTACGGGCCCTATGTCACGAAGTTCTCGGCGGTACCGACGCCCAAGACGGCGGACAGTGAGATCGAGCTGGTGTCCCGGACGTCCCTGGTCGAACCGCCGCTGCGGATGCGGGCTGTCAAACCCGACCTCGTGCTGCACCCGCGGGTTCTCGGCGGCACGGGTCCGGACGGCGCGTTGGTGAACGGGCACCACAAGCTTCCGCTGGTGTATGCCGGCACGGGTCGGCCGCAGGACTTCGAGGGGCGCGACGTCCGTGGCAAGATCGCGCTGATCCGGGAGAGCGCCGACTACGAGCCGACCGCCCAGATCGCCAACGCCGCGGCGGCGAAGGCAGCAGTGGCGATCATCGTGACCAAGGACGGCGGCTACTTCTACCGCGTCGTGCCGTACCCGGCGCCGATCCCGATGATCAACCTGCCTCTCGCCGAGGGTAACCAGCTGGTGAAGCGGCTGGAGCGCGGGAAGGTCACGCTCGACCTGCGCGGCGTGCCGGTGAGCCCGTACCAGTACCAGCTCGTCGTGCCCTTCACCGGCGGTATCCCGGAGAACCTCACCAGGGATGTGCGGCCCACCGATCTGGCCACCGTCAAGAATGAGTACCACGCCGTGAAGCCGGGACAGGTCGGTGGTCTCGCCTACTACGCCCTCCGCCCGTACGACACCTTCGGGCTGGCATTCCCCGCCCGGACCGCGTTCCCGCTGCGCCAGACGCACTACCTGCTGGCCAACGACACCCGGTACAGCCCGGTCGTGTGGAGCGGGTTCGAGGCGGACGCGGAGGGGACGCGCGTTCCGTACACGGTTCACAAGCCGGGGACCACGAAGACTGAGCGTTGGTACAAGGGGCCGCTCGCACCGGGCACCACCACCCAGCTCAGGGCGACCCAGCGCACGAACGACGACCTGGTGTTGCAGGTCGCGGAGTTCCTCGACACCGATCCGGAGCACGCCGTCGACACGTTCGGCCAGACCGCGGCCACCCGCGTCTACCGCGACGGGGAACTGGTGGCCGAGCGTGCGCACGCGTACGGCACGGTGCCGGTCGGCGTGGAGAAGCCGGCGACCTACCGGGTGGAGCTCGACGTCACGAAGGGGCGGCCACGCTGGACAGTTTCCACCGAGTCCTTCACGGCGTGGACGTTCAAGTCGGCGCGCGGCCCGAAGGACGTGCCGGTGACCCTCCCGTTCCTGTCCGCAGGCTGGGACCTCGGCCTGGACCTGAACAACGCTGCCCCAGCCGGTAAGCCGTTCACGCTCCGGCTCCAGCCGCGGCACCAGGCGGGTGTGTCCCCGGTCCCGATCAAGGACGCCAAGGTCTGGGTCTCCTTCAACGACGGCGGCACGTGGAAGCGGGTCAACGCGCTGACCGGCGGTCCTGACGGATACGCGGGCGTCGTCACGCACCCGAAGAAGGTGAACACGAGCGGGTTCGTGTCGCTCAAGGTCGACATCACCGACAAGCGGGGCAACCGGTTGGAGCAGACGCTGATCCGTGCGTACGCGCTGAACTAGCGCGCTGGCCGCGGCCGGTCCTGCTCTCGGGAAACCTGAGCAGGACCGGCCGCGTCTCGCAACGGCATGGCGTGAACTGTCGGGGAAATGGCTGCATCGGCTGTCCAGTTTGGGCACCACTTCCGGAACAGTCCGGTTCGGGGAGGGGCCGGGAAGCGGTGGCCAGAGCAAGGGGTTGACCTGGGGCATACCCGGTATGCATACTCAGTAGCTATGTCGATCAAGCATGGTCTTCTGGCCCTTCTGGAACATGGCCCGCGGTACGGCTACCAGCTGCGAACTGCCTTCGAGGAGTCCACCGGCGGTACGTGGCCGCTGAACATCGGGCAGGTCTACACGACGCTGTCGCGCCTGGAGCGTGACGAGCTGGTCCGCCCGCTGCCGCAGAGCGACGGGGGGCAGCGGCCGTACGAGATCACCGACGCGGGCCGAGCGGAGCTCGCCGAGTGGTTCGCCACTCCGGTCAGCCGCACCGACCGGCCGCGCGACGAGCTGGCGATCAAGCTGGCGCTGGCGCTGACCACACCGGGCGTGGACGTGCGCGCCGTGGTGCAGACCCAGCGCAGCGCGACGATGCGCACATTGCAGGAGTTCACCCGGCTGAAGGCGCGCGCCGGAGATCCCGGCGACCTGTCCTGGCGTCTCGTGCTGGACGCCATGCTCTTCCAGGCCGAGGCCGAGGTGCGTTGGCTGGATCATTGCGAAGCGAGCCTGGTCCGCTACAGCCCGCCGGCTAGCGCGGTGGCCCTGGCGGCGGGCGAGCAGGCGGAGGAGGTCCTCCAATGAGCGTCCTCGAACTGCGCGACGTCCATCGGGTGCACGGCACCGGCGAGACCGCCGTGCACGCGCTGCGCGGCGTGTCGCTGGCTGTCGCGCCGGGCGAGCTGGTCGCGGTGATGGGGCCGTCCGGGTCGGGCAAGTCCACGCTGCTCAACCTCGCCGGCGGGCTCGACCGGCCCACCAGGGCGAGGTGGTCGTGGACGGCACCGTGCTGGCCGAGTGCAGCCTCCGGGCGCTCGCCGCCCTGCGCCGGCGCCGGATCGGCTATGTCTTCCAGGATCTGAACCTGCTGGCCAGCCTCACCGCGGCGGAGAATGTGGCGCTGCCGCTGGAACTCGACGGAGTCCGGGTACGCCAGGCACGGCAGTTCGCCCGGCAGGCGCTGGCCGACATGGACCTCGACGGCCTCGGGGACCGCTTCCCCGACGAGATCTCCGGCGGGCAGCAGCAGCGGGTCGCGATCGCCCGGGCGCTCGTCGGCGAGCGCCGGCTCGTGCTGGCCGACGAGCCGACCGGCGCGCTCGACTCGCAGACCGGCGAGGCGGTACTGCGCCTGCTGCGGGCCCGGGTGGACGACGGCGCGGCGGCGGTGCTGGTGACGCACGAGGCCCGGCACGCGGCCTGGGCTGACCGGGTGGTGTTCCTGCGCGACGGCGTCATCGTCGACACGTCCGGCCCGCTGGACCAAGCCGACGAACTGCTGACGACGCCCGGCGGTACGTCATGATTGCGCGGCTGAGTGAGCTTCGGCGGACACCCCGCGTGGTGGAGCCATGACCGGGTGGCGTACCGCGCTGCGAGTGGCCCGGCGCGAGGCAAGGCGCGCCCGAGGCCGCTCGGCGCTGGTCATCGCGATGATCGCCCTGCCGGTGGCAGCACTGGCGTTCGGGGCGGTCAGCCGGGACACGTTCACACTCACGCCAGGTGAGCAGGCCGACCGGCTGATGGGAACGACGCAGGCGGCGATGATCTGGGAGCACGACGGCCCGGTGTATCAGGAACCGGACCGGTTGCTGTCCCTGCCGGCGCCGGCGCCGGCGCCGGCCGGTGAGGCGCCGGAGAATCCACCCAAGCCGACGCTGGACCGGCTGCTGACACTCCTGCCGGCCGGCAGCCGTGCCATCAGCGACGAGACAGGCCGGGTGCGCGTGCACACGAAGGACGGGGTCGGCGCTCTCGGCGCCCGGACGCTCGACTACACAGACCCGTTGGCGCGCGGTATCCTCCGCCCGCTGTCCGGCCGGGCCCCGTCGAGCGCGGGAGAGGTGGCCCTGACACCGGCCGCGGCCCGCCGGCTGGACGCCGGCCTGGGCGACACGGTGCGCCTTGCCGACCCCGATCGCACCTTCCGGGTGGTGGGCACCGTCGAGGACCCCACCGACCTGGCGGCTTCGACGCTGATCCTGCCCACCGGCACGGTCACGCCCGAGCGACGTGACCTGGCTCGTGGCCACCCCGGATCCGCTGACCTGGGCGCAGGTCAAGCAGCTCAACACCCACGGGGTGGTCGTGGTCTCCCGGTACGTGCTGGCACACCCGCCGAGTGAGGATGAGCGGTACCCCAACTTCGTGAACGACGACGGGCCGATGCTCGCGGTGTTCATGCTCGTCGGCGGGCTGGCGATGCTGGAGATCGTCCTGCTTGCCGGAGCGGCTTTCGCGGTGGGCGCGCGCCGCCGCCGCCGCGATCTGGCGCTGGTTGCCGCCACTGGGGGTACCCCGGCGCAGGTGCGCCGTATCGTGCTGGCCGACGGTGTGGTGCTCGGCCTGTTCGCCGCGGTCATCGGCATCGTGCTGGGCGTAGCGACCGCCGCAGCAGTACGGCCACTGATGGAGGTTTACCTCGCACATGAGCGGTCCGGCGAATTCCGGTTGTTCCCGGTGGCGCTGGCTGTTCTCGCCGTTCTGGCAGTGGCCGGTGGTGTGCTGGCCGCGCTGGTGCCGGCCTGGATCGCGTCCCGGCAGGATGTGGTAACCGCGCTGGCTGGCCGCCGGGGGATCGTCCGATCCCGGCGGCGCTGGGTGGTGCTCGGCGCGGGGCTCGCCGCCGTCGGCATCGTCACCGCGGCCGCCGGTGCCTGGCGCACCAGCGAGGCGCTCCTCCTCTCCGGCATGGTCGCCGTCGAGCTTGGACTGGTGCTGTGCACGCCCGCCATCGTCGGGCTGGTGACGCGGCTTGGCCGCTTCCTGCCGCTCGCGCCGCGGATCGCGCTGCGCGACACGTCCCGCAACCGCACCGCCGCAGCGCCAGCGATCGCGGCCGTGATGGCCGCGGTCGTCGGCAGCCTCGCCGTCGCCGTCGTGCTCAGCGCAGACGCTGCGCAGGCCCGAGACAGCTACCGGCCGCTGGGCCGGCAGGGCACCGTGTACACCTACTCCATGCCGCCAGAGAGCGACTCCTCGACCGGCACACCCGATCCGAACGTGGTCGCCGCAATACGCAGCACGATGCCGGTCAAGGAGATCCACGAGATCAGCGGGACATGGTGCGACGGCGGGCCCTGCTCGTCTACCCGCAGACGCCGGCCGGCCGTGGCTGCCCGTACGCGCACTCCACGCTCAGGCGCGAGCCAACCACCGCCGAGCAGCGCGCCGCCCGGCGCGACAAGCGCTGCGACGACGTCACCAGCGAGAACCGTTACTTCGGTGGGGTGTTCGGCTCCGACGTGGGCATGTCGCTCATCATCGAACCTGCCGCCGTCGGCGCGCTGATCGACATGACGCCGGAGGACGCCGATCGGGCCGAAGCCGCCCTGCGCGCCGGAGCCGTCGTCGTCGACGACCCGCGCTTCCTGGTCAACGGCAAGGTGACGCTGGTCATCGACAAGATTGAGGGCGGGCCGCGGCGAGCCGGCCAGAAGAGTGCGGGCCAGACGATCACCCTGCCCGGCTTCGTACCTGAGCACCGCCCGCAGGCACCCATCACGCTGATGACCATCCAGACTGCCCGCACGTTCGGGGCCGGCCCCTCGGACATGGTGACGCTGGCTACCACCAGCCGCATGCCGACGACCGCAGAGCAGGACCAACTCTCGGCCGCGCTCGGCAATCAGTACGAGGTAAGCATCGAGCGCCGTCCGCAGCCGAAAAACGCGGAGTTGCTGGTGCTGGCCATCATCGCCGCCGTCATCGCGATCGTCGCCGCCGCGGTGGCCACCGGCCTCGCCGCCGCCGACGGCCGCGCGGATCTCGCCACGCTCGCCGCGGTGGGCGCGTCCCCGCGGGTACGGCGGACGCTGTCGCTGAGTCAGGCGGGCGTGATCGCCGTGCTCGGATCGCTGCTCGGTACCATCGCCGGGCTGGGTGCCGCCACCGCTGTGCTCGCCGCACTCAACCAGGGGTACGCCGACGTCTGGCCGGCCCCAGCGCCGTACCCGATTACGTGCCCTGGCTCAATGTGGCCATCGCGCTCGTCGTCGTACCGATGATCGCGATGCTCGGCGCGGGCCTGCTCACCCGATCCCGGCTACCGATCGAACACCGCCTCTAGCTAGGGCGCCGAAGCCAATCAACGGGCGCCGGGCGACGCCAGACCGCATTCGTACCCGAGGATCACGGCGTGGACCCGGTCGCGCAGCTGGAGCTTGGCGAGGATCCGCCCGACGTGCGTCTTCACCGTCCCCTCCGACAGGTGCAGATCGTGGGCGATCTCCGCGTTGGAACGCCCGTACGCGATGAGCGTGAACACCTCGCGTTCACGTGAGGTGAGCACGTCCAGCCGGTCGTCGCTGCGGGCGGGCGGCGGCGCGGAGGACAGGAAGTGGGCGATGAGCCGCCGCGTGACGCTGGGCGCGGCGACAGCCTCGCCGGAGACCACCGCGCGGACCGCTGTGACGAGATCGACCGCGAGCGCATCCTTGAGTAGGAAGCCGCTGGCGCCCGCGCGTAGGCCCGAGAACACGTACTCGTCGAGGTCGAACGTGGTGAGGATCAGGACTTTCGGCGGCGCGGCGAGGGCACGGATCCGCCGGGTCGCCTCGATGCCGTCCACATTGGGCATGCGGACGTCCATGAGGACGAGGTCAGGTCTCGGTGCGGGCGACCACGTTCAGGGCGGTGGCGCCGTCTGCCGCCTCACCCACGACGTCGATGTCGTCGGTCTCGTCGAGGATCATTGTGAAACCGGCACGCACCAGTGCCTGATCGTCGACCACCACGACGCGGATCACCTGGGCACCTCGTCTACCTGGAGCGGCAGCTCTGCAAGCACGAGGAAGCCGCCGGACCCGGCCGGCCCGGTGGTCAGCTCGCCGCGCAGCACTCCGACGCGCTCTGCGATCCCGCGCAGGCCGTTGCCCTCCGCCGCGAGCGGGGCCGGACCACCGGTGCCGTCATCCCTTACCTCGATCGCCAGCGCGTCGGGCCGGAAGTCGAGCCGGATCGCCGCGGCTGCCCCGGCACCCGCGTGCTTGATGGTGTTGGTCAGCGCTTCCTGGACGATCCGGTACGCGGTCAAGTCGATGCTCGCGGGCAGCGACACAGGCTCGCCGTGGACGGCGAACGTGACTTTGGTTCCGGCCGCCCGCATCCGGTCGACCAGGTCCGGCAGCGCGCCGACGCCAGGTTGCGGTGCGAACTGGGGACCCTCCGAGGGCTCCTGGCGGACCAGATCGAGCAGCCGGCGCATCTCGTCCAGGGACGCGCGTCCGGTAGTGATCACGTTCTGCAGCGCGTCCGCCGTGCGGTCCGGGTGCCGCGCGAGGGCTGCCGCGCCGCCCTGGGCCTGCACGACCATCACGGACAGCCCGTGGGCGACGACGTCGTGCAGTTCGCGGGTGATCCGAGCCCGTTCGGCGGCGGTCGCCAGCGCGATGCGCTGCCGTTGCTCGCGCTCAAGGTCGGCGGCGCGGGTCTCAAGGGTCCGCACGTGCAGGCGGCGGCGGCGGACGTTGTCGCCGACCGCGAACGCGAGACCGAGCACCAGGACGACGAGGATCGCCTGCCCCACGGCGGCTGACACGGCGTCGCCCACCGTCTGCTCGTCGGTGGCGCCGCCGTTCACTTTGGTGGTCCCCGAGCCGTCCGTTCTGGCGTTGGGGCCGGGGAGGCCGAGATCCTCGAGCTGCTTGGCCTTGGCCGTTGCTGCTTGGTCTTGGCCGTCGTCTGCGGCGATGCGGGCGGCGGCTCGTTCGACAGACCCACCGCGGAGACCACGCTGAGGAGGAACACGCCGGCGAGCACGGTCCCGAACACGACGGCCACGGTGCGCCGTGGACGGTCACTCCCAGCGAGCGTGTACAGGGTGAGCGGGACAGCGAGATCAAGCGGCTCCAGCTCCGACCGCGGAACCGAGATGATGGCCCACGGCGCCGACCCCCGCCAGCACCACAGCGAGCACCGGCTGGCGGCGCCGGATCAGCAGCCCGGCGACCATCAGCGAGGCGAACGCCCACCAGCCGACCGCCTCCCGATCCGCCAGCTCCGCGGTAGCGGACACCAGCAGGAGCGCCACGGCGGCGTCGAACAGGGACCACCGCAGCGCCACAAGCCGACGGCCCAGGTCAACGGCGCGGGACACGGCATCATCGTAGGTCGCCGCGGCGGTGCCGACGTCTAACCACGGTCGCATCCGGCGTCCGACCGTGGTGGTACCGCCGGCAGCGCAGACACGACCAGGCTCCGACGACATCGCCGCCAGTGCGGGCCAGCGTGGAGTCATGTGGAATCTCACCCGATCCGTCGCCGCGTTCGCGTTCGTCCTGCTTGTGGCCTGCGACTCGGGCTCCGGCGGGTCGCCCGGCACGTCGCCGACCACGATGTCCGAGGCGCAGGTGGCGAGCATCGGGCAGCAGGTCGCGCGGTGCTTCCGCGAGAACGGCGTGCCGACCTTCCCCGACCCGATCGTCACGGACGGGCGGCTCGAACTGCCGGAAGGCGTCGAAGCCGAGATCGAGCGGCAGTACCCGCAGCAGGTCCTGGAGCAGGCGCAGAAGGCGTGCCAGGGCCTCATGGACCAGCTGCCGGAGTCGGCGATCCGCGGCGAGGATCAGGATCGGGACGAGGATCTGCCCAGCGCCGGCGACGTGGACGCTCTGCGGAGGCTCGCCGCGTGCGTGCGGGCGAACGGGATCCCCGAGTTCCCGGATCCGAAAGCGGACGGGTCGTTCCCGGTCCGGGGCACGCCGCTGGAGGCCGAGGGCAAGTCGCAGCGCTTCGGCGACGCGTTCGAGAAGTGCCAGCAGCACTGGCACGGCTCGATCACCTACTCATGACCGCCTCTGCCGCCCGGCGGCGGATCATCGCCGGCACGTCCTCGGCGGTGCTCGTGGCAGGCGTGGCGCTTGCCGCCGGGTACGCGCTGACCGCGAGGCCCCAGACAGCGGCCAGCACTGATCAGGTCCCGACGGCCACCGCGGCGGTGACCCGCGGGGCGGTGAGCCAGCGGCTCCGGCTGCTCGGCACGTACGGCTTCGACGGCACCTATCCGATCGTCCACCAGGGCTCCCCGGGCATCCTGACCGGCGCGGCCGCGCCTGGCGCCACCATCCGGCGCGGCGCCGCCCTCTACAGCGTCGACGGCCAGCCGGTGCGGCTGCTGCTCGGCACGATGCCGGCGTACCGGGATCTCCGGTCCGGCATGACTGCCGGGCAGGACGTCCGCCAGCTGGAGCAGAACCTGGTCGCGATGGGTCTCGACCCACGGCGCCGGATCGTGGTCGACGCCCGCTTCACGCCGGCTACCGCCGCCGCCATCCGCCGCTGGCAGGCGTCCTGGGGCGTGCCGGCCAGCCAGCGCACCGGCGCGCTGGCCCTGGGGCAGGTGATATTCGCGCCGGTCCCGCTGCGTGTCCGGGCCGCCTCGGTGGTGCCCGGGACGGCGGTCGGCCCGAACCAGCCGGTGCTCACCGCGACGTCCACCGCCAGGGTGGTCACCGCGCAGGTCACGGCAGACCGGCAGGCATCGGTCGAGGTCGGCGGCGAGGTGATGGTCACGTTGCCGGGAAGCGCCCCGGCGCCGGGGACGGTGCTGCGGACCAGCCGGGTCGCCGAGGCGCCCGAGGAAGCGGACGGACGCCCACCCGGCCCAGCCACGATCGCCGTCGCCATCCGGGTCACCGCTCCCACCGGAGTGCCGGACCTCGACCAGGCATCGGTGCAGGTGTCGATCGCGGCGGCCGAACATCGCGACGTGCTGCTGGTGCCCGTCGCCGCGCTGCTCGCCCGTCCGGGAGGCGGGTACCGGGTGCGGCGCGCCGGTGGCGCGTACGTCCAGGTCGAGCCGGGGCTGTTCGACGAGGCCACGGGCAACGTCGAGGTGAGCGGCGACCTGACCGAGGGCGACCGGGTGGAGGTACCGGTGCCGTGACCGCCGTGCTGGAGCTGGACGACGTCCGGAAGACCTACCCTGGCAGCCCGCCGGTCGAGTCGATCCGCGGCATCACGCTCACGATCCACAGTGGAGACGGGGTTGCGGTGGTTGGCCCGTCGGGATCCGGCAAGACGACCCTGCTCAACCTGGCCGCCGGCCTGGACCGGCCGACGGCGGGCTCGGTGCGCATCATCGGCCAGCCGATCGAACGGCTGCCCGACCGTCGCCTCGCCGGGCTCCGGGCTTACCGGCTCGGGGTGGTCTTCCAGCAGTTCTTCCTGCTCGACCACGCTCACCGCGCGGGATAACGTGGCCATGGGCCTGCTCTACCGCGGACTGCCGGCCCGACAGCGCCGCGCCCTCGCGGACGAGACCCTCGCCCGCGTCGGGCTGACTCACCGCGCGGACCACGAGGCCCGCACGCTGTCCGGTGGGGAACAGCAGCGGGTTGCGATCGCGCGGGCGCTGGTCGGCCGGCCGGCGGTCGTCCTCGCCGACGAGCCCACCGGCAATCTCGACTCCGGAACGGGCGCGGAGATCCTTACGTTGCTCCGGGAACTCAATGCCGCCGGGACAACGCTCGTGGTCATCACGCATGACCCGGAAGTGGCAGGTGCGCTGCGGCGTCGCGTTGAGCTGCGCGATGGGCGGATCGTCAGCGACACGGGGCCGGCATGATCCCGCAGTCGCGGCTGCGCGCCGCCGACCTGCTTCCGGTCGCCACGGTCGGGCTGACGCACCGGCCGGCGCGGACTGCTCTCTCCGTCCTCGGGGTGGCGATCGGCATCGCCGCGCTGGTCGCGGTCCTCGGGGTCACCCGCTCCAGCCAGGCCGACGTGTTGGCCCGCATCGACCGGCTCGGCACCAACCTGCTCACCGTCGTCAACGGCAGGACCATCAGCGGGGACGAAACGGAGCTTCCCGCCGCCGCGGCGGGCTCGATCGCCCGGACCGAGGGAGTCCTGGCAACCGCGCCCACGGCCGAGTTGTCCGGCGTTGCGGTGTTCCGGACTGACCGGATCCCGGGCTACACGACAGGCGGGCTGGCGGTGCGCGCCAGCGACGCGGCGCTGCTTTCTACGCTGGATGCCCAGGTAGCACACGGCACGTTCCTCAACGATGCGACCGCGCGGTACCCGGCGGTCGTCCTCGGTCATGAGGCCGCCATCCGGCTCGGCATCGCCGACCTCACCGGACAGCACCGCGTCTGGCTCGGTGGCCGCTGGTTTGCGGTGGTGGGCATCCTGCGCCCGGTCGAGCTGGCGCCCGAGGTCGACCGCGCCGCGCTGATCGGGTTCCCGGTCGCCAGCCAGGACTTTGGCTACGACGGCCACCCCAGCCGCGTCTACGTGCGGGCGCGCACCGACCGCACCGCCGAGGTGGCGACGATGCTGCCCCGCGCCACCAACCCGGAGTTCCCCGGACAGGTGAAGGTGAGCCGGCCGTCGGACGCGCTGTCCGCGCGGCTCACCGTCGCCGACGCGAGCACGTCGCTGTTCTTCGGCCTCGGCGCTGTTGCGCTGCTCGTCGGCGGGATCGGCGTCGCCAACGTCATGGTCATCTCCGTCCTCGAACGCCGTACCGAGATCGGGTTGCGGCGCGCACTCGGGGCCGCCCGCCGCCACGTGGCCGCGCAGTTCGTGGTCGAGTCGCTGCTGCTCGGGGCGGCCGGGGGAGCTGCGGGCGTAGGTCTGGGCGTACTCGTCACGGCAATCGTCGCGCAGCAGCGCGGTTGGCAACCACTGATCCCGCCTGCCGCGATCGGCATCGGCCTGACAGCGGCCATAGCCGTAGGCGGGATCGCGGGGCTGTACCCCGCATTGCGTGCCGCCCGCCTGGCCCCGACCGACGCGCTGCGCACCTCCTGAACGCAGCCCCCGGACTTGAGTAGTTGACCCCATGCGTCGGCCGCCACCCGGGACCAGGCTGGCGGCATGGAAATTCGCACCGCCGACGCGGCCGACCGCGAGGCCATCTACCGCATCCGCCACGACGTCTACGCCGCGGAGCTCGGGCAACACGCGGTATCGGCGGAGTGCCGGCTCAACGATCCGCTCGACGAGTCCAATGTGTACCTGGTCGCCGCGCGAGGAGCGGAGGTGGTCGGCTTCGTCAGCATCACCCCGCCGTGGGCCGGCAGGTACTCCATCGACAAGTACCTGGACCGGCGACGCTGGCCGGAGCTGCATGACGAGCGCGGGCTCTTCGAGGTACGGCTGCTGACGGTGCGGCCGGAGCACCGGGGAAGTCACGCGGTGATGCTGCTGATGTACGCCGCGCTGCGCTGGATCTCCTCCCGTGGCGGCCGGCGCGTCATGGCGATCGGCCGGACCGAGGTGCTGTCGCTCTACGAACGCGCCGGCTTCGTGCGCCTGGGGCACCGGTTCCAGTCGGGCGCGGTGACGTTCGAGCTGATCAGTGCCACAGTGTCAGCCGGCGAAGCGGCTGCGCGCCCGTACGCGTCGGTGCTGCAACAGGCCGTTTCGCAGTGGTCGCTGGACATGCCGATGATCCCCGGCGACCCCGGTTGCTACCACGGCGGCGCGTCGTTCGAGGCGATCGGCACGTCGTTCGACGCGCTCGACCGGCGCGACACCGTCGTGGTGGCCGACGTGCTGGACGCCTGGTTCCCGCCGGCACCGGGCGTCGTGGACGCGCTGACGGCCGACCCCGGCTGGATCGCACGGTCGTCGCCGCCGACCGATGCCGGCGGCCTGGTCGCCGCGATCGCCGAGGCTCGTTCGGTGCCGGCGCCGTCGATCGTCGTCGGCTCCGGCTCGTCGGATCTGGTCTTCCGGGCGTTCAGCCGCTGGTTGACGCCGGCCAGCCGGGTACTCCTGCTCGATCCGACCTACGGCGAGTACGCCCACGCGGTCGAGCGGGTGATAGGCGCCAGCGTCGACCGGTTCGAGCTGCGAGCCGCAGACGGCTGGGCCGTCGACGCCGACCGGCTGGCCGCGACCCTTCGAAGTGGCCGATACGACCTCGCCGTGCTGGTCAACCCCAACAACCCCACCGGCGCCTATCTTCACGGCGAAGCGCTCGCGGCAGCCGTCGCCGCGGCTCCTCCCTCCACCCGGATCTGGATCGACGAGGCCTACCTCGAGTACGCCGCGCCGAGCGGTGCGTCGCTGGAGGCGTACGCCGCGTCGAGCCCCAACGTTGTGGTCTGCAAGTCGCTGTCCAAGGTGTACGCGCTGTCCGGACTCCGCGCGGCCTACCTTGTCGCGGCGCCCGAGGTGGCCGCCGAGTTGCGCCGCTGGACGCCGCCCTGGCCGGTGAGCCTGCCCGCGCAGATCGCGGCCGTTCGGGCGCTCGCCGACCCGGACTACTACGAGCTGCGATGGAAGGAGACCGCGGAGCTCCGCGGCGAACTCGCGGCAGCGCTGACACCTTTCGGTGCTGTCACCGAGTCCGTGGCGAACTTCGTGCTCCTCGCGCTACCGCCGGACGGGCCGACCGCGCCCAAGGTCGTGACGCGGTGCCGGGCCGACGGCGTCTACCTCCGCGACCTGTCCGCGCTTTCGCCCGCGTTCGAGGGCCGGACCGTCCGCACCGCCGTGCGCGGCGCAGCGGAGAACAGCCGCATCGCGTGCGCCGTGAGGAACGCGCTGCGCTGACACGGTGCGATGCGGCGCGCCGAACTGGTCGGCGCGCCGCACCTGGATCAGTAGCCGCGGGGTGCCGCGGCGAGCCCGATCACGGACATGCGGTCACCGATCGGTGCCACCCGCCGTGCCTGGCCGGTGCCGAGGTCGAGGCAGTGCAGGGCCGACGCGGTGTCGCCCGGGCGCTGCAGCGCGGCGAGGGCGGCCTGATCGGCGGCGATGTCGAACGCGGTCACGGCGCTGGTGTTGGTGCCGAGCCCACCGACGGTGCTCAGGACGCCCGCGTTCGGCGGGTCCTGCTTGGCGAGCACGTCCAGCGCACCGTCCACGTCGAACAGTGTCGTGGTCGCCGCGCCTGCCACGCTGTTGGTGTAGCCCGCAGCTACGGCGTTGGGCCGGAAGTCGGCGTTGCGGTCGCCCGCCGCGTAGGCGAGGTCGGTGTCGGCGGCGACCACTGCGCCGGTGTCCGGGTTGAGGCGCAGGTTCTGCCCGGAGGTGCTCACCACGCGGACCCGGTCGGCTGCGGGGTTCACGTCGAAGCCGAAGCGTGCGCCGGACAGCGCTGGCGTGAACGGCCCGCCGACCGCGGTGGCCACCGCCGTGAACGGGTTGATCGTGTACAGCCGGTTGCTGCTGCCGAGGCCGAGGAGCTGGCCGGTGGCGGGCCGCACGTCGATGCCGTGCAGCGTCTCGCCCTGCTGCAGACCGGTGACCGGCGTGGGCGCGCTGGTCCGGGCCGGGTTGGCCCGGTCGAACCGGAACAGCCTGTTGTCGCTGGTCAGCCCATATACCATGCGCGGCGAGCCGGGGGAGATCGCGAGCCCGTCGACGGCCAGCGCGACGGCGCCGCGCACCGTCGCCCGCCCGGATTTCAGGTCGATCCGGACGATCCGGGTCGCGCTGCGGCCCGCCACCCTGACGGCCGCGATCGCCGTGTAGTCGGACTCGTCGAACCGGCTGCCCAGTGTGGTGCCGGCGATGTCGAACCCGGTGGTCCGCGTGATGTCGAGGCCGAGCGCGCCGACCGTGGTGAGCTGCCCGGTGTTCGGTGAGACGACGGGTGTGGCGCCGGGCTTGCTGCCCTGCAGCACCAGCACGTCACCGGCGGTGTCGAGGTCGTACAGGGCGGTGGAGCCGGCGCCGGCCGCACTGTCGGTGTATCCGGCGGCGGTCACCTGCGGCGCGCGTCCGGCGTTGCGATCGCCTGCGGCGTACGCCAGCGCGGTGTCCACACCGGCCACGGCGCCTGTCGTCGGATTGAGCCGGAGGTTCTGCCCGGTGTCGGAGACGATCCGGATCCGGTCTACGACCGGGTTCACGTCGACGCCGAAGCGGATGCCGCTTAGCGCCGGAGTGAACGGGCCGCCGACCTTCGCCGCTGCCCCGGTGCCTGGGTCGATGACGTACAGCTGGCTGGAGCTGCCCACCCCGTACAACTGCCGGTTGGCCGGGCGGATGTCGACTCCCACCAGCCGTTCGCCAGTGCCGAGACCGGTCACCGTGACCGTCCGCTCCACACGCGACGGTCGGCGGCCGTCGAGCCGGGAGAGCTGAGTCCCACGGCTGAGCACGAACAGGTCACCGGCGTCGCCGTAGCCGTCATCGGCGGGGACGCAGCCGCCCGGCGCCGCCATGGCCGGTCGCTCCCCGCTCCCCGGCGGACCGCTCGCCTGGGCGACGCCCGCCACCCCTGCCACGCTCACGGCCATGGCCACCCCCGCGACCCGAAGCGCGCCGCGCACCTTCCGCTGAGACATGTCGTTCCCCCTCCACTGGTCGGCTGTCTGCCACCGGGCATTCGCAGCCGACCCGCTCGGGGGTTCATCCGATCGACGAGGCGCGCGGTGGATTGGCCAACCGGATCAGGCAAGCCTGTCCAGGATCGCGAGGGCTGCCTGCGCCTTCTGCTCGCGCACGGCCTTCCAATCGCCGCCGGCCTGACCGCGTTGGAGGTCCGTGAGGAACGCGTACTCGGACTCCGAGTTTCGCTGTCTCGTTTCGCCCTCCCTATCGGGCGGCACGTCCACCGCGGAGCCCCACGGCGACCATCACCACACCGACGAGCGCGACCACCGGGCCGACGATGGCCCACAAGGTCACGCCGGTCATCGCGCTGCCGCCGACGTAGCCGAGTCCTTGGAGTGTCCAGACGACCCCCGTGAGGACGAGGAGCGCACCCACTCCGATGAGCAGAGGCTTCTTCATGATCGTCGCTCCCGAACTGGGACAGCCGTCGTGGCCGAGGTTAGCCTCGATGTGCGTCGTGAGGGTAGGGAGCGTCCGCAATGGCGTAGCGTCGGGTGCCGAGGAATGGAGGCCTATCGTGGGCAGCGCTGTGTTCGACAAGCGGGATCAGCACGACCAGGTTGTGTCCGGGCTCCTCGATGGCGAGTCGATCATCGCTGTGTACGACGCTGTCGGGGTCGGCACCGGCTTCATCGGCCTTACCGACCGCCGGGTGATCCTCCAGGACAAGTCCTTCGCGGGGAAGCGGGTCGCGATCACGTCCATTCCCTACGCGAAGGTCAGTGCCGTCTCGGTGGTGAGCAACAAGTCCTGGGCCGGCAACTTCTTCAGCAGCGGAACGATCGCCATTCACGTCGGGACCCACATCCACGAGGTGGAACTTCGCGGCGCCGACAAGACCCAGCACGTGCACAACGTGATCCTCCACTACGCCGCGCGCTGACCTCTGTTCCGTTCAAGATGATCCGGGCGAACGGCCGCCTGGCGTGACAGGCCCTTACCCGTGCGGGCAGGTGTCGCGGTACTCCTCGATGGCGGCACCCGCGGGTGCCGGGCAGAGGAACTGCTCGTAGCGGACGTCGTTGTCGACGAAGCGCTTCAGCCACGAGATGCTGTACTTCGCGATCGTGACGTTCGACGATGTCGGCGCCGAGTGGCCGGCGTTGTTGAGTTCGAGGTACGCCTTGTCCAGCGCGGCGGGCAGGCTCGTGTAGAACGGTTCGGCGTGCGCCGTGACCGATGCGGTGCTGTCGTTCTCGGCGCCGACGATCAGTGTGGGCACCCCGACCGACGACCAGTTCTTCGTGCCGTGCCAGGGCGTCAGCGGGATCGCCGCCTGCAGCTGCGGCCTCGTCCTCGACGCGGCCAGGCTGCCGCCGCCGCCCATCGAGTGGCCCATCACGGCGAGCCGGCTGCCATCGACGCGCGTGCGGACGGTACTGGTATGCACGACGTGGTCGAGCGCGGCGAGCAGCTGGGCGCCGCGGCTGTCGGCGCCGTCCTCGCGGGTGAGCGTGTCGATCGTGATGACGACGAAGCCCTGGGACGCCAGCCGCGGCCCGTACCAGGCGATCCTGGACTGCGGCGACGTGTAGCCGGGCGCGACGGCGACGGCGCCGAACGTGCCCTCGGCGGTGCTGGTCGGGTAGTAGATGGTGCCGCCGCCGAAGCCGGTGACGCTGGATCTGGAGACGGTGACCTGCGTGATGGCGAACGGGCCGCGGGGCGCCTCGATGCTGGCGGCCGTGGGCGCCGGGCCACGCTCGTACGGGTTGGCTGCCGCACTCGCTTCGGGGCTGATGGCGACGACGCTCACCAGGACCAACGTGGCGGCCAGTCGGGTGGAGATCCTCGTCATCGACATGCTCCTGCCTCTGCTGTGGAGACGCGGTCGGCGCCGGAGCAACGGTAGGGGCGGGTGGGGCGGCGCAGCAAGCACTTGCTACCGCTCGCTGGCCTGACGATCTTCTATGGTGGTGGTGAGGAGGGGAGTAGGGCATGGGAATCGTGTCCCCCGGCTTCCAGGGTCGCCCGCGCGCGGTGGGCGTGAACCTGCCACCCGGGCAGTACCTGACTGAAGATTTTCCGGTGCTGTCGGCCGGCCCGACGCCGCGCATACCGCTCGACCAGTGGGAGTTCGTGATCACCACCGAGACCGGCCGGGCACACCGCTGGTCGTGGCCGGAACTGCTGGCGCTGCCGAGTGAGACACCGACGGTGGACATCCACTGCGTCACCAAGTGGTCCAAGCTGGTCACGACCTGGCTGGGCGTGTCGCTGGACACCCTGCTGGCCGACGTGGAGACCGCGGCGGACTTCGCGCTGGTCCACTCCTACGGCGGCTACACCACGAACCTGCCGCTGGAAGACCTGCTCGACGGCCAGGCATGGGTCGTCCACGGGTACGACGGCGCGGACCTGGCGCCGGAACACGGCGGCCCGGCGCGGCTGCTCGTGCCCCACCTGTACTTCTGGAAGTCGGCGAAGTGGGTCCGCGGCATCCAGCTGCTCCTGGAGGACGAGCCGGGTTTCTGGGAGTCCGTCGGCTACCACGAATACGGTGACCCGTGGCGCGAGCAGCGGTACCAGGGCGACTAGGGGCCGGCGGCCGGCTCGCCTGGCGCGTCGCCCGGCTGGTCTCCCACCGCGACGAGACGCCAACGGCGCGGACGCTGGTGCTCGACGTGCCGGGCTGGCGGGGACACCTGCCCGGCCAGCACGTCGATGTCCGGCTGACCGCCGCCGACGGATACAGCACCCAGCGCAGCTACTCCCTCGCGGCGCCCGCGGACGGTGATCGGGTGGAGTTGACGGTGCAGCGCGTGCCCGACGGCGAGGTCTCCCCGTACCTCGCCGACGTGTTCGCGGTGGGCGACCCGGTGGAGATCCGCGGCCCGGTCGGGGGGTGGTTCGTCTGGCGCCCGACCGATCCCGCGCCGGTGCTGCTGGTCGCTGGTGGATCGGGCATCGTCCCGCTGATGGCGATGGTGCGGGCGCGGCGGGCGGCACAAAGTCGCGCGCTGTTCCGGCTGATCTACTCGGTGCGCTCGCCCGCGGACGCGTACTACGTAGAGGAGCTGCGCAGACCGGTCGGCGGCCTGGACGTGGCCTACGTCTACACCCGGACCGCGCCGGACGGCTGGCCGCGGCCGCCGCGGCGGATCGCGGTGGCGGACGTCAACACCTGGGGCTGGCCGCCAGATTTCGCACCGAGCTGTTTCGTCTGCGGTCCGACCGGTTTCGTCGAGACGGTCGCGGACATCCTGGTCGCTCTCGGCCATGACCCGCGACGGATCAAGACGGAGCGATTCGGCCCGAGTGGAGGCTGAGATGACCGATCAGTACACCGATGGCAACGCCCTCGCCGGACCGCTCGGGGAGATCTTCGCCGTCGACGTCACGGCGGCGATCGGTCGGTGCGTGAACTGCGGGAACACCGGTCCTGTCGCCGCGCTGCGGGTGTACGGGCGGGCTCCTGGCCTGGTGGCTCGATGCCCAGGCTGCGACGAGGTAGTCCTGCGTCTCGTCCGCGGCCCGGACGCCGCCTGGCTCGATCTCCGAGGCACGGTGACCCTGCAGATCCCTCTCCCGCCCGCGCAGGAGCCGGGCTAGTCCCAATGCCGGTGACTTAACGGTCGTGGGCAGTTCGGCGCGGGAGCTGCCCGAATGGCCGCTCCGCTGGCGCCCCCGCCGGCCGGAGAAATCGGACTGTCGGGGCATTGGTCCTGAAACCGGGCGCGGGATGCCGCCATTTCCCCGACAGTTGCAGGGTCGTGGCGCTCGCTGGCGGCTCTCACCGGGCACCACCAGGTGTCCATATTGGATCAGTCGGGGAAGGTAACGCTACGATCCGCGACGTAGGGTTACCTTCCCCAACTAGTCGACAATGGACGGTCTCGTCAACGCCAGCGGCCGGCACAGCACCCGTCGCGGACAAAACCTGACTGTCGGGACGATGGGTCTGAAACCGGGCGCTCGATACCGCCAAACCCGACCGTTCATCGACACCGATGGCTTAAGTCACCGGCATTGGGGCTAGTCCCACGAACAGGCGCCCATTCCACCGGGCGATGCTCACTCTCGGTCGCCACTCCGCCGGCGACGTGTCCCAGCGTCCCCGCGGCTCGTTGTGGATTGTCGTTGCGCTTCGGGAGACCGGTGTTTGGATGGGGGTATGGCGAAGCCGGCGTTGCTGACTGTCGATGACGACCCCGCGGTATCCCGGTCGGTGGCCCGTGACCTCCGCCGGCGGTACGGCGAGGCGTACCGGATCGTGCGCGCCGACTCCGGCATCGAGGCGCTGGACGCGCTGCGCGAGATGAAGCTCCGCGGTGACCAGGTGGTCGTGCTGCTCGCCGACTACCGGATGCCGAACATGAACGGCGTCGAGTTCCTCGAACAGGCGATGGACCTCTTCCCGCTCGCCCGCCGGGTACTGCTCACCGCCTACGCGGACACGGACGCCGCGATCGAGGCGATCAACGTCGTCGACCTCGACCACTACCTGCTCAAGCCGTGGAACCCGCCGGAGGAGAAGCTCTACCCGGTGATCGACGGGCTGATCGAGGCGTGGTCCACGACGCCGGACCGCCCGGTGACCGATGTTCGACTGATCGGTCACCGGTGGTCCGCGCCGTCGTACGCGCTCCGCGAGTTCCTGGCCCGGAACATGGTGCCGTACCGCTGGTACCTGGCGGACGAACCGGAGGGAGCCCGGCTCCTCGACGCCGCTGGAGTGGATGCGAGCGAGGTCCCGGTGGTCGTCACCACGGAGGGTAAGGCGCTGGTCCGGCCGTCGAAGGCTGACGTCGCCAGCCACGTGGGACTGACCACGACCCCGACCGAGGACTTCTACGACCTTGTCGTGGTGGGCGGTGGCCCGGCCGGTCTGGGGGCGGCGGTCTACGGCGCCTCCGAAGGGCTTCGCACGCTGCTCATCGAGCGGGTGGCCACCGGAGGCCAGGCCGGTCAGAGCAGCCGGATCGAGAACTATCTCGGCTTCCCGGACGGTGTGTCCGGTGCGCAGCTGACCGAACGCGCCCGCCGCCAGGCTGCCCGCTTCGGCGCGGAGGTACTCACCGCCTGTGAGGTAACCGGCGTGGAGCCGCGCGGCGCGACGAGGGTGATCAGCCTCAGCACCGGTGCCGACCTCGCCGCCCACACGGTGATCCTGGCCACCGGGGTGTCCTACCGGATGCTGCAGGCACCGGGATGCGCAGACCTCACCGGTCGCGGCATCTTCTACGGCGCAGCGGCGACCGAGGCGGCGAACTGCGCCGGCAAGGACGTCTACATCGTCGGCGCCGCCAACTCGGCCGGCCAGGCGGCAATGCACTTCTCCCGGTACGCCAGCACCGTGCACCTCGTGGTCAGAGGCAATGGCCTGGAGGCGTCGATGTCGGCGTACCTCATCGAGCAGGTACGCGGGGCGTCCAACATCGAGGTGCACGTCTGCACGGAGGTGGTCGCGGCGGCCGGCGCCGACCACCTGGAGCGGTTGACGCTGCGGCACACACCCAGCGGTCAGGAGCAGACCGTCGACGCCTCCTGGCTGTTCGTCTTCATCGGCGCCCTACCCCGCACCGACTGGCTGGACAGCGTCGTCGAGCGGGACGCCCGGGGGTTCGTGCTCACCGGCCCCGACCTGGTCGCGGGCGGTCGGCGCCCGCGCGGTTGGGAGCTGGAACGCGACCCGTATCACCTGGAGTCCAGCGTGCCGGGCGTGTTCGTCGCCGGTGACGTCCGCGCGGACTCGGTAAAACGGGTCGCGTCGGCCGTCGGCGAGGGCGCGATGGCCGTCACGCTCGTGCACCGCTACCTGGAGTCGCAATGACCGACACCAACGCCGCCACTGACTCCGAACCCATCGGCGTGGACGAGCTGCGCACCCTCTTCCTCTTCGAGTCGCTGGACGACGAGAAGCTGCGCTGGCTCGCGGAGAACGGGCGCGCCGAGACCCACGCCGCCGGCACCGACGTCCTCACCGAGGGCGAGCCGGGCACGTGCTTCTTCGTGTTGCTCCAGGGCACGGTGACGCTGAGCCGGCTGGTTCACGGCGATGACGTCGAGATGGTTCGGACCGAGCAGCGTGGCGTCTACGCCGGCGCGCTGCAGGCATACCTGACCGAACAGCCTGCGGACGACCTTGCCTACAGCGCCACGATGCGGGCTATTACCGACGCCCGCTTCTTCGTGATGCCCGCCAGGATGTTCGCGGAAGCCATTCGCGGCTGGTTTCCACTCCCCATGCACTTGATCGAGGGCATCTACCTGGCCATGCGCAACAGCCAGGCGCTCATCGGCCAGCGGGAGCGGCTGCTGGCACTCGGCGCCCTCTCGGCCGGCCTGACCCACGAGCTGAACAACCCGGCCGCCGCGGCGGTCCGGGCCACCGCGGCGCTGCGCGAGCGGGTCGCCGGCATGCGGCACAAGCTGGCGATGCTCGCTGACGGGCACCTCGACACCAGCCAGCTCCCGACCCTTGTGCAGCTTCAGGAGGCCGCGGCCGAGCGGGTCGGCAAGGCGCCGAAGCTGTCCGCGATGGAGGCGAGCGACGCCGAGGAGGAGGTCGGCGACTGGCTTGATGAGAACGACGTCCGGGCCGGGTGGGACATCGCGCCGGTGCTGGTAGCCGGAGGTATCGACGTCCCGTGGCTCGGCCAGGTCGCCGGCGCGGTCGGCGAGACGAACCTGGAACCAGCTGTCCGCTGGCTCGCCTACACCGTCGAGACCGAGACGCTGATGGGCGAGATCGAGGACGCGGTGGCCCGGATCTCTACGCTCGTCGGCGCCGCCAAGCAGTACTCGCAGATGGACCGGGCACCGTTCCAGGTCGTCGACGTGCATGAACTGCTGGACTCCACGCTGGTGATGCTCGCCCGCAAGATCGGCGACGGCATCACGGTCGTGAAGGAGTACGACCGGTCGCTGCCCCGGATCCCCGCGTACGCCGCCGAGCTGAACCAGGTGTGGACGAACATCATCGACAACGCTGTGGCGGCGATGGAGGGCCACGGCACGCTGACTGTGAGGACCGTCCGGGACGGTGACCTGCTCTGTGTCGAGATCGCCGACACCGGGCCAGGCATCCCGGAGAGCATCCGCACCCGGATCTTCGAGCCGTTTTTCACCACCAAGCCGGTTGGCGAGGGGACCGGCCTCGGCCTGGACATCTCGTACCGGATCGTGGTGAACAAGCATCACGGCGACATCCGGCTCGTCTCCAACCCGGGCGACACCCGGTTCCGGGTGCTGCTCCCGCTGACGGCCGGCGATCCTGCCTCGGCCGCCGAGACCCCGATCAGGGACGGCTCGCCGGGATGACGCCCACGGCATCGCGTGGCTACTCGATGGCGTCGAGAAAGTCGAGCACGCGTTGCGTGAGCACCGTGGCTGCATGCTCGTCGTAGGAAGGCAGGCTGTTGTCGGCGAAGAGGTGCTGCTTGCCGGGGTAGAGGAACAGCTCGGCGTTCGTGGTCGTTGCGACGAGAGCGCGGGCTGCGTCGAGGTCGCCGCCTTCCTCGACGAAGAACTCGTCGGCGTCCATCCCGTGTATCTGGACCGGTACCCCCTGCGGCCACGCACCGCCGAACTCGGAGGTCGGGATACAGGAGTGGAACAACAGGGCGCCCTTCGCGCCGGGTCGTGACTGGGCCAGCATCTGCGCCGGCATGGCTCCGAGTGAGAACCCGGCGTAGACGAGTTCGTCGGGCATTCCTTCGGCGGCGAGCCGTCCGCGCTCGAGTATCGAGCCGAACCCCACCTCCCGGGCGTAGGCCAGACCCTCGTCGAGGGTGTCGAAGACCCGTCCCTCGTACAGGTCCGGCGCGTGGACGGTGTGCCCGGCCTGCCTGAGCGTGTCGGCGAAGTCGCGGACACCGGACGTCAGTCCGTGCGCGTGGTGGAACAGCACGATCTCGACCATTTCGCGTCCCTTTCGTCTCTGCGCGGCCCCGTCGGCTCCGCCGGAACGATCATCTCCTGAGCTGCCGACATTTCTGGCGGCGTCGCGGTGTGCCCGGTCAGCTCGTGTTCAGCGCGGCACCAGCAACCTTGCAGCTATCCGAGGCGAGGAGGCGACCGAGATGCTCCGAGACAGGAAGGTCGGCGATACGGCGATCGCTCTGGTGCTGGCCCTTTCGGCATGCACGAACTCCACCACGTCGAAAACGGCGGCGGGCGAGCTGCCCGCCGGCCCACGGTGCATCGCGCCGGAGGAAGGCAGTGGCTGCCTCCCCCTGGCGCCCGCGAAGGATCGGGTCGATCTGCGCCGGCCGGTCTTCTCCAGACCCACCGAGATCACCAATGCGCTGCACCCGAGCAGCACGCTGACCCAGGTGATCTATGGAGGCCAGGTCGACGGCAAGCCCTTCCGGACGGAGTTCAGCCGCCTGCCCGACCGCAAGACGATCGTCTGGGAAGGGCAGAGGATCCCGGTGGTCAGCTGGCAGTACCTGGCATTCTCCGACGGGCGTATCCAGGAGGTCGCAGTGGACTGGTTCGCCCAGGATGACCGGGGCTCGGTCTGGTACTTCGGCGAGGACGTCTTCAACTATGCCGACGGCGCCGTGGCCGACACCGACGGCACCTGGCTTGCGGGCGAGGACGGCCCGCCCGGGATGATCATGCCCGGCGGGCCACAGGTCGGTGACGTGTACCGGCCGGAGAACATTCCCGAGTCCGTGTTCGAAGAGGTCACCGTCAAGGCCGTGAACCGGACGGTGCCTGGCCCGAGCGGGCCGGTCGCCGGCGCGGTCGTGGTCAGCGAGCTGCATTTCGACGGCAAGCGGGAGGAGAAGACCTTCGCGCCCGGCTACGGCGAGTTCTCCACCGGCAGCCCCGCCGGCGACCTGGAGGCCGCGACGCTGGCCGTGCCCACCGACGCGCGCACCGGACAGCCGCCCGCCGGGCTCACGTCGCTGTCCACAGTGGTCCGTGCGGCCTACGACGCGACCGGCCGGAACGACTGGGCAGCTGCCGGCGCCGCGAGCAGCGCGCTGACGGCGCAGTGGAGGAGCTTCCGGTCCGGTGGGGTGCCGGTTCTGCTCGGCGAACAGATGACCAGGGACATCGACGCGCTGGCAGGCAGCGTGGCTGCGCGCGACCAGAAGGCGGCGCACCGGGCGGCACTGCGGGTCGCCCAGAACCTCCTGGACCTACGGCTCCGGCACGAGCCGCTCGCCGCGATCGAGCAGGCCCGAGCCGACCTGTGGGCGCGCCAGGTTCTGATCGACGCGGCCGCCGGAGAAGCGGGCGCGGTCCTGGGCGACGCGACGGCGTTCAAGTGGACATGGAACCGGATCCGAGCCACCGCGCCGTCCACGTTGGTGGCGAAGGTCGACGGACCACTGCGCGAGCTGGCAGCCGCCGCGAAGCAGAAGGACCTCGACGCGGCCGGCCGATCGGCTACGGCACTGAGCGCGGCCCTGACGACGCACTGACTGGGTCACTGCCTCCTGATTCCACCGCCCTGGTAAATGTGCCATCCGACCGGAAGGGTGGTGTCATGGAGCTGTTTCCCGCCATGCCGCTCGCTGAGTGGCAGGACACGAAGGCCACCCTGCACCGGTTCGCGCAGGTGGTCGGCAAGGTTCGGCTCGCCGCCAGCGTACGGCGTAACCACTGGTGGAACGTGCCGTTCCATCTCACCGGGCGGGGGTTGACCAGCCGCCCGATGGGGAAGGTGGACGTCGGCCCGATCTTCACGATCGACTTCGACCTCGTCGATCACCAGCTGGTTCTCGCCAGTGTGGACGGCAAGGTCGTGTCCTTCCCGCTCTACGGCCGGTCGGTGGCCGCGTTCTACCGGGACACGCTCGATGCTCTGGGGACCTTGGGCGTCGACGTGCGCATCGACCGGCCGGTGCCGTTCGATCTGCCCGACGCCGATCGGCCGTTCGCCGAGGACACCGAGCACGCCAGCTACGACCCTGCCTGGGTGACCAGGTACTGGCGGGTGCTGAGCCAGGTGAACCTGGTGCTGGAGGAGTTCGCGGCCCGGTTCTCCGGAAAAGCGAGCCCGGTGCACCATTTCTGGCACACCTTGGACATCGCGCACACCCGGTTCTCTGAGCGCCGCGTCGTGCAGCCGCCACAGGTAGACCGGGTGACCCGGGAGGCCTACTCGCGGGAGGTGATCAGCTTCGGCTTCTGGTTCGGTGACGACACCTTTCCCGAGCCTGCCTTCTACTCCTACACCGCCCCCGAACCCGCGGGCCTGGCCGGTGAGCCGTTGGAGCCCGAAGCGGCACAGTGGACCGCTCGCAACAGCAGCCACCTGGCCGTGCTCCGCTACGACGACGCCCGCGCGCAAGCCAGTCCCCGCGCGGCCGTCCTCGCGTTCTACGAGAGCGCCTACCAGGCCGGAGCCCGCCTCGCCGGCTGGGACATCGACGACCTGGCATGCCCCGGGGGAATCACCGATCCCCACCTGCCGCTCCCGTAACCACCGACCTCGTGCGCTAACCGGTCGCGTTCTTGATGTCCTCGGCGACGATCCGTGCCTCGGCCAGTGACCCCCCGCCGGTTGCCGCGACGGCGAAGCCGCAGGTGATCTGCTTCTCAAGCTCGCTAAAGCTGGCCGCGCTGGAAGAGACCGCGGCGCGTGCCGCCGCCGCAAAACACGCTGCTCCCTTGTCGTACTCGGTGCAGGCCTGCTGGACGAGGGCTTGCACCGGTTGAAGGCGGGCGCTGGCGGGGCCGATTCGCGTCAACTCGCGGCGGCAACCGCCGGCCTGGCTGGCCAGCGTGGTGAGCGCGGCCGGCGACAGGTCGGTGGGGCTGCCGGTGAACACCTTGTTCATCGCCGGCAGGAGCCGCTCGACGGCGTGCAGCCAGAGCACGTCTGCTGCCGCCAGTGGCTGCCCATCCGGGCTGCTCGGGGCAGGAGCCGCGCTGGTCGGCGACAGCGTCGCATCGCGGGCAGGGGAAGCCTGTCGGGCGGTCTCGCCGCCGCACCCAGCGGCGAGCAGGGCGAGGACGGCGACCGGTAGCAGCCGGGTTCTCAGTCGGAAAGTGGTAGTAGACATGCAGGTAGATCCCCTCTTTGAGCGTCGGCGGTCCAGCCCACGGTCAACCGCGGGGTTGGCGCGCAGGCGCGATCCTGGGTGACTGGCCGACCGTCGGCGCCGAAGGTCGGGTCGAGCCGGCGTCGGCACTGCCGGGGCCGGCGTCAGGTGAAGGGGTCGACCAGGTACCGGTCGACGACGGCGAGCGGCGTCCCGAGGCCCTGCCCGACATGACGAACCGCCGTGCAGCACCGAGCCGATCTGCGCCGTACTGAGAGCGAGTGCTCATCTTGCTATCGCGGAACGTAGGCTCGCCGTTACTCCAGCGTGCTGACCGGGTGCCGGCGGTTCGGGGGCTCGTGACTGTGCGCAGGGGGGCGCGTACGGTAGGTCTGTGCTTCTCCCCGGCCCCAGGAGTTCCGACCGGCGGTCGCTGCGACGAGCGGGCAGCCGCCGGCGGTGACACCACCAGGTGCGCCAGATGCCGGCCCGGGGCGGCGCTGGTCCGGTCATCGGAAGCGGCGCCGCCCGGTCATCGGCATGTTGACCGAGACTCTTGACATCGAGCTGTGGGCCGAGCAGTGGCTCGGCGCCGTGGACGGTGCCCGCGAAACCGGGTGCGACTTCGTCTGTTTCTGCGGCCGGGCGCTGGACGACTCGGGGGTCAACAGCCAGGCCAACGCGATCTACGACCTGGTCAGCGCGCAAACGGTCGACGGGCTCGTCGTGTGGACGAGCACGCTCGGGCTCAACGTCGGCAGGGGGCGCGTCGAGGAGTTCGGCCGCCAGTTCGCTCCGTTGCCCATCGTGAGTGTGGAGCAGTCGCTCGGTCAGGCACCTGTCGTGGGGATGGACAACCGTCAGGGTATGTATGCGGTCGTCAGCCACCTGATCGAGGTACACGGACGCCGGGACATCGGCTTCGTGCACGGTCCGGCGAACCACGAGGGCGCCGGCGAGCGCTACCAGGGCTACCGCGATGCGTTGGCCGACCATGGCCTGGTCGTCGATCCGCGCTGGGTGTCGGCGCGTCCATCGTCGTGGGAGCCGGGGGAGGCCGCCGCGTCGGTAGCCCGCATGCTCGAGCGGGGCGCGCCACCGGATGCCCTTGCCGCCGCCAACGACCACATCGCGTTGGGCGCGCTGTACGCGCTGGCCGCGGCCGACCTCCGCATGCCGGACGACGTCGCGGTGGTCGGGTTCGACGACTCCATGAACATCCGCGAACACGATCTGTGGTTCGACAGCGAATCCGACACTGACAGTAACGAGGAGTACAGCGCCGACCGCCGGGCGGGCGCGGTCACCGAGGGCGCGTTGTCCCTGACCACAGCGCACGCACCGTTTCACGAGATGGGCCGACGGTCGGTCGAGGCGGTTCTTGACCTGATTCACGGCGAGACCGTGCCGCCGCTGGTCAAGGTACCCACGGCGTTGGTCGTGCGGCGTTCCTGTGGCTGTTCCCCGCACGCCGCCCCGACCGACGCGCTGGCACAGGAACGGCCCACGATCCGGCTCCGGCGAGCCGCCAGGCATCAGGCGACGGAGCTGCCAAAGGACTGGCCCGAGCGGCTGACGACCGAGTTCGAGAGCGCGACACGCGGCGAGTCGAACGCCTTCCTCGGTCTGCTGGACCAACTCGTACAGTCGAACCTGCGCTCGGGCGAGAAGGCAGTGAACTGGCCGCGCGCGCTGACCGCGCTACGCCAGCTCGTCGAACGCCCCACCTCCACCGCGGCAGAGGCCGTGCGGGCCGAGGATCTATGGCTGCGGGCGCAGCTGTCAGTGAACGAGATCGTCGAAAGGCAGTGGCGCTACGCGCAGGTGCTTACCGACAGGCGTAACAAGATCATGCGCGAGGTGGGGCAGCGGCTGATCACCGCGTCCGACGTCAAGGAACTGGCCGACGTACTGGCCGAGGAGCTGGGTAAGGTCGCCGTACCGGGCTGCTACCTCGGGCTGTACGAATCGGTCCTGACCACCGATGCCGCGACTGACAGGCCGGTGCAGGAGGTCTCACGAGACCGGTCGCGGTTGCTGCTCGCCTACGAGAACAGCGCGCGCCTCGACATCAACGGTGACCCCAGCGTGTTCGAGTCCGTGCGACTCGTCCCCGGAGGACGGCTCGACCGGGCGGCGCCGTACAGCATGGTGGCCGTGCCGCTGTACTTCCAGGACGATCAGCTCGGATACGTACTCTTCGAGCTGGGTCCGAGGATCGGCTGGCTCTACACCGCGTTGCAGGAGCAGATCGGCACCGCCCTGCACCGTGCGCTGATGGTCGAACGCGAACGACTGGCCCACATAGTCGTCCAGGAGGCGCACCGGCGCGAGGAACGTCATCGGCTCGCCGGCGAGCTGCACGACTCGGTGTCGCAGGCCCTGTTCTCCATGACTCTGCACACCAGGGCGGTGCAACTGGCGGTACAACAGGGCGAGGATCAGTCCGGCCGGGTCCTCAACGGACTGGCAGAGCTTCGAGACCTGACCCAGGGCGCTCTCGCTGACATGCGGGCGCTGATCTTCCAGCTCCGGCCCGACGCGCTTCACGAGGAGGGCCTGGTCACGGCGATCCGCAGGCACGCCGCCGCGGTCTCGGTGCGGACAGGGCTCGATATCGACGTCAATGCACCCGGCGACCGCCTGCCGCTCGACGAACGCGCCGAGGAGGAGCTGCTCCGCGTCATCCAGGAAGCCCTGCACAACTGCGTCAAGCATGCTGGGGCCACGCACGTGGACATCCGGCTGATGGAATCCGCTGAAGCGTCGGGGACGCTGGTCGTCGAGGTCGCCGACGACGGTGCCGGGTTCGATCCCCACGCTCGGTACCCGGGGCACCTCGGCCTGGACGGCATGCGCGAGCGGACGCAACGGCTCGGTGGTCGATTCGCCATCGACAGTTCGGCCGGCGGGTCGACGGTCCGTGCGGTGGTCCCGGGCGCTCTGCCTGGAGACAGCGGCACTGCCGCCCGCTGAATGCGGGGCGGCGGCGCGGTGGACTGTGCGGGCCAAACTGTGGAGCTCATGCCATGGGCGTGAGAACTGCGATCTGATAACCGTCGGTTCCTTCGACGAGTTGGTAGCAGAAGCGCTCGCGTGGTTGGCCGTCGTAGGACCAGGTGACATCGACCCAGATGCTGCCCGGCGCCTCTGCCATGACGGCGATCTGCTTGTCGATCGCGTCGACCCCTTCGTACTGGCTCCAGGAGGAGGCGAAGAACTCCTCGGTCTGGCTGGCGGCGCTGACGGGGATCGACCTGCCGGGGAACAAGACCAGCGAGGGGACCGCGTACATCCGTGCGATCGCCTTCTCATCGCGGGCCAGGAGCGCGGCCTCATAGCGCTCGAAGAAGTGGTGCGCCGTGTCGCTGACATCTGTCATGGCACTCACGGTACGAACAAAACCTGACGCGCCTGCGTCGCCTTTAACATGAGCCTGTGAAGCAGGGCACGCAGCTTGCCGCCTCCTCCCGCGACGGGCACCTGGCGCTGCGCCGGGTGGAGCGCCAGCAGGCTCTGATCGAACGGCTGCACGCCGCTCACGGCGAGCGGATCCAGCTGAGCGAGCTGGCGCGGGAGCTCGGTGTGTCGGTGCGGACGGTCGCCCGCGACGTGGAACGACTCCGACTCAGTGGAGTCCCGCTGGACGTGTACCAAGGCCGCGGAGGCGGGGTGAGCCTCCGCCCCACGAGCGCCGCGATCGCCATCGTCTTCGATCTGCCGGAAGCGGCCGCGCTGATGTCCAGCCTCGCGGTGCTCGGGCCGAGCGTGAGCGAGAGCGCTGCGTCGGCCATGCGCAAACTGGCTGAGGCGTTGAAGCCGGCGAAGTCCCTGGCGGAGCACGCGCGCCTTCATCGGCCTTCCTAGCGCGGCACTGCCTGCCAGCCGAGCGGGTTGGTGGTGTCGTGTACTCGCTTAGGGTTGTCCGACACGGCGTAGAGGACGGCGAACCGGCTCGGCGGCAGCGGCGCCTCCACGGCCGCTTGGACACATGCGACGAGGTCCGGGTGGCTGAGGTACACCATGGCGTCGATGCCGTCGTCGCGCCGGGCGCCGTGCGTGGTCACGCCGCCGAACCGGAGTGCGACCACCTCGCGTCCGTGGTGGGCGGCGGCGTGCCGGCCGGCCGCTTCCAGGAACAGCTTGTGCGCTCCGTACGGGCTGGTCGGGACGGGGAGTGGCCGGTCGGCGGCGATCAGCTCGGGTCCGTGGTGGCCGAAGAAGTCGTCTGTGTGCACCGAACTGGCCAGAACGACCCGGCGAACCTGCGCCTCGACGGCGGCGTTGAGCACGTTGAGGTCGAGGCGGAAGTTCGCCGGGTTGATGTCGCCCGAGCGCCAGTTCTCGGTGGTGAACTCGCCGGCCAGGTGAATGATCGCGTCCTGACCGCGGCAGTGCTCGACCAGCCGCGGGTAGTCGGCGATGTCGTCGTCGGGGAGGTCCAGGCCAGTGATGTCGTAGGGCAGGTGGCTGGTCAGCACCGTGCCGATGACGCCCGCGCTGCCGGTGATCAGGACCCGCCTCATGGCAGCACTACATCACGGCGGCCCGAACCCTGGGCCGGATTCCACGGCCACGGTTGCGCCGGCGGCGAAAACGGTTCTCGGCCTGCGACGTCGTCGGTACGTTCAGATGACGTCGAGGCGACGGATCGGTGCGGCCAGGAAGGAACGGCGATGTCGGATGCGACCGTGATTGACCCTGGAGATCGCCGGCGCCGTTCCAGGCGACCTCTGCTGCGGACGATACTCGGCGACGTGCTGCGCCGGACCCGGCTGGAGCAAGGCCGCACCCTGGCCGACGTGGCGCGGGTCGCGAGGGTGTCGATGCAGTACCTGTCCGAGCTGGAGCGTGGGCGCAAGGAGGCATCCTCGGAGGTCCTGGCCGCCATCTGTGAGGCCCTGCGGATCGACCTGCCCGACCTGCTGGCCGAGGTCGGGCGCGAACTGGTCGACGATCGCGCCCGCCGCGCGTCGGTCGTCCGGCTGGCGGCCGTTCGTGGGTCGGAACACGCCCCCAGTGCGCGGTTCCGGCGATGTCCAGTGCCTGCTTGCCGCGTGATCACCAGCCGCTGACGCGCCCCACCGGAGCCTCGCGGCTGGTGATGATCTGGTCCGCCAGGCCGTAGTCGACGGCTTCGCGGGCATTGAAGGTCTTGTGCCGGTCGGTGTCGTGCCTGATCTTGGCCACCGGGTGGCCGGTGTGCCGGCTGAGGATCTCGTCCATCTCGGCCCGGACCCTGCTCACCTCCTTGGCCTGGATGGCAAGGTCGGGCAGGGTGCCTTGAGCCTGACTCGACGGCTGGTGCAGCAGCACCTTCGCGTGCCGCAGCACGGATCGCTTACCCGGCGCACCCGCGGCGAGCAGCACCGCCGCAGCGGACGACGCCTGTCCCATGCAGATGGTGGCGACGTCCGGGCGGATGAAGTGCATCGTGTCGTAGATCGCGGTCAGGGCGCTGAACGAGCCGCCCGGGGAGTTGATGTAGAGACCGATCTCGAGGTCGGGACTGGCTGATTCGAGATGGAGAAGCTGGGCCATCACCACATTGGCGACCCCGTCGTCGATCTCGGTGCCGAGAAAGACGATCCGCTCCGACAGCAACCGGGAGTAGATGTCGAAGGCACGCTCGCCGGTCGGGGTCTTCTCCACGACGGTGGGAATCGTGTACTGGCTCATGGTCACAGCCCCGCCCTCTGCTTGGCGGCCGCGGGACGGACGTCGTCGACCCGCTCCACGATGTGGTCGATGATCCCGTAGGCGCGCGCCTCCTCGGCGTTGAACCAGCGGTCCCGCTGGCTGTCCTTCTCGACGGTCTCCACCAGTTGCCCGGTGTGCTCCGCGATGAGCCTGGTCATGAGGGCTCCCGTCCGTTCGAGCTGTTCCGCATAGATCTCGACATCGGCCGCCGTGCCGCCGAAACCGGCGGAGCCCTGGTGCATGAGTACCTGGGCGTGCGGCAGGCTGAAACGCTTGCCGGCGGCACCGGCGCAGAGCAGGAACTGGCCCATGCTCCCGGCCAGGCCCATCGCCAGCGTGCTGACGTCATTGGGGATCAGCCGCATCGTGTCGTAGATCGCCAGCCCCGCACTGACCGAACCGCCGGGCGAATTGATGTAGAGGCTGATGTCGCGGCGCGAATCCTCGGCCGACAGCAGCAACAGTTGGGCGCAGAGCCGGTTCGCAACCCGATCGTCGACCTCGGTGCCGAGCACGATGATGCGCTCGTGGAGAAGCCGGGTGGCCAGCTGGTCATCGAGCATTCCGGCCGTCAAGGTGGATTCGGCAACGGCATATCGCATGGTCTCTCCCCGCCATCGGTCCGACGCCGGTATGCCGGCGACACGACCGATAGTGGTTCGCGCTGGTGGAGCCGGCCAGGTCAATCTGCTGACGGCAGACGACCGCCCCGGCTCCACCCGTCGTTGCTCAGCCCGGAGACCGCTCCTACAGGTGGGGGCAGGTGTCTCGATACTCCTCGATGGCGCGGTCTCGGGGCGCGGGGCAGAGGAACTTGTCGTAGCGGGTGTCGTTGTCGATGAAGCGTTTCAGCCACGAGATGCTGTACTTCGCGATCGTGACGTTCGGCAGGACGGGCGCGATGTGGCTCGCGTTGTTGAGTTCGAGGTACGCCTTGTCCAGGGTGCTCGGCAGGCTCTCGTAGAACGGTTCGGAGTGGGAGGTCACTGGAGCGGTGGTGTCCTTCTCGGCGCCGATGATCAGCGTGGGCACCTGCACCGCTGACCAGTCTTTCGTGTTGTGCCATGCAGCGAGCGGGACAGCTGCTTGGAGCTGGGGCCTCGTGCTCGACGCGCCAAGGCTGGCGCCGCCGCCCATCGAGTGGCCCATGACTCCGAGGCGGCTGCCGTCGATACGGGTCCTGACTGGACTGTTCTGCACGAGGTAGTCGAGTGCGGCCAGCAGCTGGTTGCCGCGGCTCTCCGGCTGGTCCTTCGGCATGAGGGTGTCGATGACGATGACGACGAAGCCCTGGGACGCGAGTCGGGGCCCGAGCCAGGACAGCGTGATCTGGTTGGCGGTGTAGCCGGGGCAGATCGCGACTGCGCCGAACGTTCCCGCGCTTGTGCTGGTCGGGTAGTAGATCGTCCCGCCGCCGAAGGCGGTGACGCTGGATCGCGCAACCGTGGTCCGTGCGGTGGCGAACGGGCCGCGGGCGGCCTCGATGCTTGCCACGGTGGGGTCAGGGCCTCGCTCGTACGGGTTCGCCGCGGCCCGGGCGGCCGGAACAGCAACGAGGGAGGCGCTGATCAAGGCCAGAGTCACAGCCAGTCTGGTGACGATCCTCCGGCGACGTGACGATGCGGGGATCCGGTGATCGATCGTGCTCGACCGCGCTTTCGCTGTTGAGGGCTGCATGCCGTGTACTCCCTGCTCTCGGGGGGAGAAACGATGCCGCGGCTCCTCGCGCCTACCGCGCCCATGGCAGCCGCCGATCCAGTGGGCAGCTCATCATATGAACAAATTTCACATTATTTAATAGTTTCGTCACAACGATCCTGCGACAGGGGTGCCGCCAACCCGGACACCTGCTGCCACCCGAACCGGACTATCGGGGAACCCGTGCCTATACCAGGCACGGCTGTCCCGGTTTGCACCGCAAGTCCGGTTCGCGCGGCCGGCGGGCGGGAACGGGCTGCCGGCGAGAACCGGCGCCGCAAGCCCGCTCGCGATGACCTCAGGTGGCGAGCTGCACGATCAGGATGAGGGCAATCGGTCCGCCGATCAGCAGGGCCAGCAGCAGGTAGAGGGCCTTCTTCGCGGAGACGACCCCGATCTGCAGCTCCGCCGCGTCCGGATCGAGCCCCAGCAGGCTTGCGGCCGGGCACCTGCGCTCCAACTCGTGCAGGATCGCCTGCAGTTCCTCGTCCCCGCTCCGCACGAAGACCCGCTTCTTCTTCAGCTTTCCGTTCTCGCTGTAGGAGTACATGAACTCGGCGTCGTAGGTGTCGTGGTACTTGCCGCGGTCGACCAGGTTCTGCGCGGCGATCGTCGGTACCAGGGCGAATTTCCGGAGGTCGGACAGCGCGACATCGACCGTGCGGGTCCGGTCGGCCAAGCCGACGCCTCGCGTGGTGGCCGTGAGCCGATCGGCGGTCAGGGTCAGTTCAACCGTTCCGTGCACGTGTTCCAGGAAGTAACCGACCGTCTCCGGCATCGTGCGGGCTCCTACATCGGCGTTGCGAATGGTGGCCAGCCACGGTAGCCCTGGGGCAGGCCAAAGCGCCGTGAACAGTGCAAAGAGGCACGGGATGTTGCCCAGAAGGCTCCGCCCCAGCGACGAGCACCTAAATGCGGCCCGAACGGATATTGCCCCGCGAATGTAATTCAATGGTGTCCGCTGGTCATATTTCCCAACGCGTCCAGTTATTGTAACTGTGTTTCGTGATCGGAATGCCGCGACCCATTCCTTGGTACTGATGCCCGGCCGTAATTGTCGTATACGGTAACTGGGTCGTGAGGCGATCCCGGGGGTCGTGTCAAGGGTCGCCCTGTGCCGGACAAGGGGGTCCAAGGTGTCGAGGATGTTGGGATTGCCGAGACAGGTATCCGTTCCGGTGGCTGTTTTCGGCCTACTACTGGCGATGGCGCTGCCGGCGCCGGCCGCGCTCGCCGCACCGGATAATGGGTGCGACAGCCGGACGAACAACACGTACATCACACTTCTCGAGTGCGTCACGCTCGCGGGCGTCCGGGAGCATCAGGCACAGTTCCAGAAGATCGCGGACAGCAACGACGATCCGTTCTACCCCGGGACGCGAGCCGCGGGCACGGCGGGCTACGCGGACAGCGTCGACTATGTCGTCGACCTGCTGGAGGCCGCCGGGTACAACGTGACCCTTGACGAGTTCCAGTTCCAGTTCGTGTTCCCGGCGTTGCTGCACCAGCTCACTCCAGTGGACGCAGAGTACGAGACCGGCACGTTTACCAGCAGCGGGTCCGGGGACGTCACCGGTCCGGTGATCCCGGTCGACATCAACCTCGTCCCGCCGCGGGCGTCGACCAGTGGCTGCGAGGCGGCGGACTTCGCCGGGCTCGACTTCAGCGGACCGAACGACATTGCGCTGATCCAGCGCGGTACCTGCACGTTCGCGGACAAGGTGCAGAACGCCCAGACTGCCGGCGCCGAGGCGGTCGTCATCTTCAACCAGGGCAACGACCCCACACGCGAGGGCCTGATCGTTGGAACCCTCGCGCCGCTCGTGGCCACCATCCCGGTCGTCGGCGCCAGCTTCGCCGACGGCAGCGCGCTCGCCCAGCCCGGATCGACCGCGCGGGTCCGGGTCATCCCAGCGGAGACCCGTACCGACGTCAACGTGCTCGCGGAACTGCCCGGCACCAACAACAACAACGTCGTGATGGCCGGCGCCCACCTCGACAGCGTGGGCGAAGGACCGGGAATCAACGACAACGGCTCCGGCTCGGCAGCGATCCTGGAGACCGCGCTCATGATGGCGAAGGTGAAGCCGGTCAACACGGTTCGGTTCGCCTGGTGGGGCGCCGAAGAAAGCGGCCTGATCGGTTCGACCGCCTACGTCGATGGGCTCTCCACGGCGGAGCGCAACCGGATCGCGCTGTACCTCAATTACGACATGGTCGGCTCACCCAACTACATCTTCATGGTGTACGACGCAGACGAGTCGACGTTCGAAGCGCCCGTACCGGTGCCGCCGGGATCGACGGCGATCGAGGACCTCTACGAGTCGTACTACACCCTGAGGGGCGAACCGTACGACGACACCGAGTTCTCCGGTCGTAGCGACTACCAGGCGTTCATCGAAGCGGGCATCCCGTCCGGTGGCCTGTTCACCGGAGCCGAAGTGCCGAAGACCGCGGAGCAGCAGGCCATCTGGGGCGGCACGACAGGCGCACAGTTCGACCCGTGCTACCACCTCGCGTGTGACGACTTCGACAACGTGAACCTGCACGCTCTCGACGTGAACAGCGACCTGATCGCCTTCGCTCAGCTGACGTTCGCGTACTCGACCGAGTCGGTCAACGGCGTCCCGGGCAAGGCAGTGCCTGGCACGCCGGTCAACCTGCCGCCGCCGGCAGGTCCGGAGGGCACGTTCGCCTCCACTGACGGCGGGCACGGCCCTGGCCCTGCCCAGTCGTAACCCAACACCTTCTGACCGTGACGGGGTGATCGATCACCCCGTCACGATCAGAAGCACTCCGAACGGTGAATGTGTCGCCAAGAAAGGGCTGTCGACGGCTCGCGGAATGGTTGCCTTCATTGGCCCGCCGTATTAAGCGTCATCGGCAGGTCCCGACCCGTGTATATATCGCCAGGTCGCCCGAACAACATTCGGGAGGCCACGCGAATTGGTCCACTGCTTCAGCGCCGCCATTGGCTTCCTGCACCACGACACCTGGGTCATCGGCCTCGGCAACGACGGAGAGGTCACACCGGCGTGCCCGTGGTCCCGTGGCGACGCGCTGCGGAGTTTCGTAACGGATCCGCTGGTGTGATGAATCGGCACTGGTGGGTCGGAGAGCGTTTGCTGTCGACGCAACTACGTCGTTGACCGGCGATTTCCGGCAGGCGCGGGTGCGGAAATCCCGGTGCGGGTTCTCGCGATGTGTCACGACGCGGCTACACGCCATTCTCCTCAGGTTGGGTCGGGGATCGAGGTAGAAGGGGACCGGTTGTCATGAGCGCCGCCGCGCTGGACGCCGAGGATGTCGTCGCGTTTCTGTACCGGGAGCACGGGACCGGGTTGCTGGGGTTCGTGACCCGGTTGACGGGCGGTGATCGCCAGTGGGCCGAGGACGTGGTGCAGGAGACGCTGTTCCGTGCGTGGCGCAGCGCGGTGAAGGTGGACGCCTCGGTGCCGCCGGTGCGGGCGTGGTTGTTCACGGTGGCGCGGCGGTTGGTGGTGGACGAGCACCGGCGGCGGGCGGCGCGGCCGCGAGAGGTCGGTGATGCCGCGTTGGAGTTCGTGTCTCGTGCCGACGGTGTGGAGGACCGGTTGCGGTCGTTGGTGATCGCAGAGGCGTTGGCGTCGCTGTCGGAGTCGCACCGCCTCGTGCTGGCCGAGATCTACTTCCGTGGCCACACCGCGAAGCGGGCCGCGGAAGTGCTTGGCGTGCCGGTCGGCACGGTGAAGTCCCGGTTGTCGTATGCGCTGCGCGCACTGCGGCTGGCGCTGGAGGAGCGCGGCGCCACCGCGGGCCGGACGCCGATCTGACGCGCGGCCTGCGCGCCGAAGGAGGGGTGCGCGCAGGCCGCGCGGACGAGGGTCAGGGTCCGCCCGAAGTGCTGAACGGCGGTCCGAATACCAGCGCGGCCACGGCGAGGAGCAGGAACCCGTTCGCCAGGCCGAACTGCGGTGAGTAACACGCCGCCGACGAACTGGTCAGCGACTGACGGTTGTAGGAAGGTGCTCTCATGCAGCCCCTCCCGATGTCCCAGGTCTCCAAGCGCATCGCCGGCGTGCTCCTGTTGACGGTGGTCGCGATCGAGTCCGGTGGCTACTTCCTCACCAGGGTCGCCAGCGGCAAGGAAGAGCTCACCGAGTTCCAGGTGGCGTTCGCCCGCGCGGGGCACGCCCACGCCGGAGTACTGGTCATCCTCAGCCTCGTCTGCCTGCTCCTCGCCGACGCGGCCGGGATCAGCGGCCTTCTCGGCTACATCGCCCGGCTGGCCATTCCGGCCGCTGCGGTCCTGATGTCCGCAGGATTCTTCCTGTCGTCAGCGGGTGAAGGCCGCACCGAACCCAACAGCCTGTTCGCGGTCCTCTGGCTCGGCGCCGCCTCGCTCACGATCGGCGTGGTCAGCCTTGGAATCGCCCTGCTCCGCAGCGGGCGCGGCGCAGCGGAACCGACTACCGCCGGTGTGCAGCCTGACCGCGGCTGACCCTATAAATCGGGCACGGCGCGAACTGTCGGGGAAATGGCTGCATCGGCTGTCCAGTTTGGGCGCCGCTTCCGGAACAGTCCGGTTCGGGGAGGTGGAGGCCCGCTCGTTACCCCGGCAACCTTCTCGGGGTCGCGACTAATGCAAGACCCGCCACTCACAGGACCGGGCCGCGCGGCGCAATCTCAACAGCGGCAACGCCCCGGCCGTACAGGACCACGAGCCGGTCACCGTGTCTGGTGCGAAGTACACCGGAGTCCTGGGCGAGCGTCGAGATGAGGTGCTCGACGACCTCGTCTGTGTCGGCGGTATCGGATTCGTACGTGACGTCCATGTGGTCGCCGCCGGTTAGTCGGACGCGCAGCACAATCTCTCCCATGAATACGCACCCTATAGACGTTCGGCTGTCCAGCCGGCGTCGCCGCGACAGCCATCGGCCTGCCGTCGAGCCGTCCCGTCGCGCACCAGGCGCGCCGTCCCATGTGGACTCCGAGGTGTAGGCCTGCTGAGTCGTGGAGGTGACCTGGTCAATCGGTCTGGTCGGCGGGCCGGCGTGGGGTCTGACCGCGGCTGACCCCAGCCGCAGATGTCGGCCTCCGGGCAGCGTCGTCAGCACAGAGCGGTAGGGGGCTCGCTGCTGGACAACGTCTCATTGTCGGATCGCGAGCGACAACCTATGGTTGTCATCATGGGCGCGCTGGACGTGCAAGGGCTGGTCGACGAGGTCGCGCGTCGCGCCGACAGCCCGGATCCGTTGGTCTTGCTGGAGACCGCGATGACCGTCGCCGGCGAGACCGGCGAGGCGACCGATGCGCTGGTCGAGCACTATGTCAGGGCCGCCCGGGCCGCGGGGCTGTCGTGGACGCTGATCGGTGAACGACTCGGGGTGTCGAAGCAGGCGGCGCGGCAGCGGTTCGCGCACAGGGTGGAAGTCGACGATCTGATCGGTGACGCTGCCGACGCGATGGTGATCGTGCCGCGCCTCTCGGCGTGCCTGCAGGCCGCGCAGGCCGCGGCGGACGCCGACGAGAGCGTGGTCGGCACCCAGCATCTGCTGCTCGGGCTGTTGCACGTCGGGTTCGCAGCCAACGTGCTCGATCAGCTCGGGGTGACCCGGGAGAAGGTTCGCGCCGCCAACGCTCGATTGTTCGAGCCGGCGATGATCGCAGGCGACGACGGTCGCGAGCGGCGGGTCGTCGGAGACGGTGACGCCGAGAACTCGCTGACCCAGGCCCGCCGCATGGCCGCCCGGGCTGGACAGAGCCAGGTCCGCACCGAGCATCTGCTGTGCGTCGTGGCGCTGGATCCCGGATCGTCCGCCCGCTGTGTGCTCAATGATCTCGACGTGGATGTCGCCCGGATCAAGAAGGACCTCAACGAGTACATCCAGCCGCCGCCGCGCCGTCGCCACCGTCTCGGCAAGGGCCGCGTCGGCAGGGCCTGCTCATTCTGCGGTTGCACCGATCCCGGCAGGCCCATGGTCGCCGGCCCCGGTGTGTGGATATGCGACGAATGCGCCCAGCTGAGCATCGACATCCTCCGGACCGAACGACGTGGCCTGCGCACCAGTTGATCGGCTCACCCGGCACGACGCCAGCGTCCTCATATGATTAGACCAACACAGATCAGAAGATCTGAAGGTGGACGTCCAATGGCGACCGACCCGCCGCTGGCCGAGGGGCAACCGTCCGGTCAGCGTGCCCGCGAGCATCCCGGACCCGGGCCTCGCCGGGCCGAGAAGCGGCGTCGCGCCCCGTTCCTGTCGGTGACTGCCGTTGCCGTCGGTATCGCGCTGGTGCTCACCTCGACCGGCTTGTTCATCGGCGGCAAGCTACTCGCTGACAAGGTTGAGAGCAGCGTCAACCGCGATGACCTTCTCGGAGACGCGGCCCCCACCGAGCCGCCGAAGATCACCGGCCCGTTCACGTTCCTCGTCATGGGGTCTGACAGCCGAGCAGGCGACAACTTCAATCCGGAGACACCTGACGGCAGCGTCGCAACGGTCCCCGGCGCACCGCGCACCGACTCGATCATCATCGTCCACGTCCCGAGGAGCACCGACCGGGCGTACGTGATCTCGATTCCCCGCGACACGTACCTGCCGATCGCAGACAGCAAGGGCCGGTCAGGAGCGAGGAACAAGATCAACGCGGCGTTCGTGTTCGGCGGCGCGCCCCGGCTCGTGCGGACGCTCGACCGCTTCACCGGCCACAAGATCGACTATCCGGTGCTCGTCGACTTCTCGGCGGTCCGGGAGATCACGGACCTTGTCGGTGGTGTCGATGTCGTCATCGATCGGGAGAGCCACGACGCCTACCGATTCCTACCGGCGAACAGTAGGTATCCGACGACACCGTGCCGGGACACGCGGTGGCAGAAGCGGAACTGCCTGACGTTCCGGAAGGGACCGCTGCACCTGGACGGTCAGCTCGCCGAGTACTACGTGCGGCAGCGCACGGGCCTCGCCAACGGTGATTTCGACCGCGCGAAGCGGCAGCAGCAGTTCCTCCGCGCGTTGCTGTCCAAGGCGGCATCCGGTGATCTACTGACCAACCCGAAGCGGTTCAACGACTTCGTCACCGTGGTCGGTGCGGCGATCACGGTCGATGACCGGATGCCGGTCAGCCGCATCGCGTTCTCCCTCAAGGGCCTCCGCCCGTCCGACCTGGTTTTCATGACACTCCCGACGGCCGGCCTCGACACCGTGCCCGGTGTGGGGAGTGTGGTGCTGCCAGACGTAGCCCAGTCGAGGCGGCTCTTCAATGCGATGAACGCCGACACGATGGAGGACTACCTGCTCAAGTACCCTGCCGCTGCCAACGACGTCAGCCACGGCAATTGACCGATCGTCCGATCTGGACCCGCAGCATGCGTCCAGGTCTGAACGCGATGAGCCACGTGACACCGCCGGTAACGTTCAGATGGCTGCTGTGTCGGTAGGCAAGGAGCAGAATCGTGAGAGAACGCTCGGTCGAGATTCTCACGCCAGAAGCGCCAACAGGGGCGCCGGACGGGCTGCGGCCGGAGGTCGCCGACGTGGCGCGGCTGGGCCGGTGGGCCTTGCGCGGTGTGCTGAAGAGAGCACGCGCGGACGAGACACCCTCCCTCGGCCACCTGCTGCACGCCCATCTCGGGGAAGCCACCGCCGAACTGCCTGTTGTCGAGGAGTCGTGGCGGGCCTACGACCACGTCAACGTGCAAGCCGGGCTGGAGGTGTGGCTGCAAGCACCCGGCCGGGACCATCATCTCGTCGGGGTGAGCGGATTCCAGCATCGCGAGTTCGGCCTGGCCGACCTCCTCGCCAGCAGTGCTGTGGACGAGTACTACGGCTTGCGGCCGGGCAACGTGGCGTCGGCGAACCTGACGTGTGGACCGGACGAGGTACGCCCCTGCGTCCTGTGCGGCATCTACCTCATCGCAGAGCCGCAGCGACGCACCGCGATCCTGCTCCGTGGCGCCGAACAGCACGGAGCGCGGCAGGCCGTCACCCTCCAGGTCGTCAGCACCGATCCCGGCGCCGCCGCAGCAGCAGCCGGAGAGATCCGTCGCCTCGCGTTGGAGTGCAACGTCTTCCGCGGGCAGGTGGTGTCCTTCGGCGGCGAGGTGTTCGATCCCGGGCAGGCGCTGCTCCATGTCCACCACAGGCCGACCCTTGACCGCACCGACGTGATCCTGCCGACCGCCACCCTAGACGCCGTCGAACGGCAGGTCATCGGCGTGAGCCTCGCACGGCAGCGCCTCCTCGCGGCCGGCCAGCACCTGAAACGAGGGGTGCTCCTCTACGGCCCGCCCGGCACCGGGAAGACCCACACCGTGCGGTATCTGTTGAGCCGCCTGACCGGCACGACGGTGATCCAGCTGACTGGTGCCGCGCTGCACCTCGTCGCCGAGGCCTGCTCCGTCGCCCGTGCGCTGCAACCGGCGATGGTGGTGGTCGAGGACGTCGACCTGATCGCCGAGGACCGCGGGGTCCACCCAGGTGGGCAGCCGCTGCTCTTCGAACTACTGAACGAGATGGACGGGCTCGGCGAGGACGCCGATGTCGTGTTCGTGCTCACCACCAACCGTGCCGATCTGCTCGAACCCGCACTCGCGGCTCGGCCGGGCCGCGTCGACCAGGCGGTCGCCCTCGACCTGCCCGACGAGGACGCCCGCTGGCGGCTGCTCCAGCTCTATCGAGGCAGGCTCGTCGTCGACGATTCCCTGCTCCAGGAGATGGCTCGCCGGACCGGCGGCGTCACCGCGTCGTTCCTCAAGGAGCTGATGCGCCGCGCCGCCCTGCTCGCCGTCGACGGCGGACCCGACCGCGACGACGAACCCATCACGCTGACCGTGGACCAGGTGAACGCCGCGCTCGACGAACTGCAGCACACTCGCAACGCCATGACCCGCGTGTTGCTCGGCGCCGACACGGCCACCGACGCGGCCGCAGACCCGCGCGGAGACTGGCGGCAGTTGTAGCATCGTCGGGTGCCCGACGCGGTGATCCTCCCCGGCCGTATGTACGGGCCCACGGCACCGCTGCTGATGTACTCCGGCGATGTCGCCGAGAGGCGCGGCGCGACCGTGCACCGGCATCAGTGGTCGAAGGAGCCGCCGGAGCCGTTCGCGCCGGAGGTCGAGGGGTGGGTGCGCCACGAGGTCATCCCGCTGCTCGACGAGGTCGGGGGCAGGCCGTTGCTGATCGCCAAGTCGCTCGGCACGAACGCAGCGGCGCTCGCTGCGGAGCGGGCCCTCCCAGCCGTGTGGTTGACGCCGGTGCTCACCCTGCCGTGGGTGGCGGCAGCGATGGCCAGGGCGAGTGCGCCGCAGCTGCTCATCGGCGGAACCGAGGATCCGCTCTGGGACGGTGCGCTGGCGCGCCGTCTCTCGCCCGATGTGCTCGAGGTCGACGGCGCTGACCACGGGATGTACGTGTCGGGTCCGCTCACCGCATCCATCGCTGTCCTCGGCCGGGTGGTCGATCGCGTCGGTGAGTTCCTCGACACGATCGAATGGCCGGACTGACCAGGCAGCGGCCTTACGGCCGTCGGGTCAGGGTGCGGTGAGGAAGTCGGTGACCAGCGCGGCGATCTCGGCCGGCCGTTCGAGCAGGAAGAGGTGGCCGCCGCCTCGGACGACGTGCAGCCGGGAATCGGGAATGAGCAGACTCAGGATGCGCCCGTTGACCAGCGGGACGATCGGGTCGTCGTCACCCGCGAGCACGAGGGTTGGATGCGGCAGCCGGTGAAGCCAGGGGAGGCTGGTCCAGCCGGTGATCGCGTAGAGCTGTGCGGCGTAGCCGCCGAAGGACGGCGCGTGCGCGAACCGCGCCAGCGAACCGTGCAACATCGCGTCGGGGTCGCGGCGGGCCGCCCCACCGTAAATCCGGCCGGCGACGCGGCGGAAGTAGTCCGGCTGGTAGTAGCGGCGCGGCGTGGCCATGGCGAGGAGGACCCTGGGGGAGCCGGGCACGCCACCGACTCCGGGACCGGTGGCGGCCAGCACCAGCCGGCGTACGCGGCCGGGTGCCTGGTGGGCGAGCTGCTGGGCGAGCACGCCTCCGAACGAGACGCCGAGTACGTCCACCTGGTCGTGGCCGAGGACGTCGAGCATCCGGTCCATGGTGCGTGCGAGCCCGGACATCCGCTGGGGAAACCGGTACCCCGTGGACCCGCCGGTGCCGGGCGCGTCCACGGTGATGGTCTGAACCGTCCTGGCGTCAAGGGCGCCCTCGAACGGTGCCCACATTTCGAGGTTGCCGCCGATGCCCATCAGCAGCAGCAGCGGCCGTCCGGTACCGCGGACCGCGATGCGCAGCCGGACCCCGTCGACGTCGATGTGCCGGACGTCCGGCTTGCGCCTACGCGAAGGCACCCACACCGGTGATGTCCCTTCCGACGATCAGGGTCTGGATCGTCTCGGTGCCCTCGTAGGTGTGGATGGCCTCGATGTCGGCCAGGTGCCGCATGACGTGGAAGTCCAGCAGGATTCCGTTCCCGCCGAGCAGGTCCCGGGCTTCCAGGATGACCTGGCGGGCCTTGCGCGTGTTGTTCATCTTCGCGAGCGCCGCGATGGTGTCGCTGAACCTGCCCTCCTCGATGAGGCGGCCCAGGCGCAGGCAGTACAGCTGCATCCCGCAGATCTCCGCGAGCATCCTGACCAGCCGTTCCTGCACGATCTGGAAGCTGACCAGCGGCTTGCCGAACTGCGTGCGCTGCCCGCAGTACGACCGGGCCGTGTCGTACGCGGCGACGGCGTGGCCGAGCGCGCCCCAGGCGACGGTGTTGCGGGTGCCGGCGAGCACGCGGCCCGCGTCCTTGAAGCTGTGCGCGCCAGGGAGCCGGTTCTCCTCCGGCACCCGGACGCCGGTCAGCCGGATCTCGGCCTGCCACACCGCGCGCAGCGATCCCTTGCCGTCGATCCGGCGGGCGTCGTAGCCGGGCGTGCCCTTCTCCACGAGGAATCCCTTGACCTTGCGGTCGGCGACGTCGCGCGCCCACACCACGGTCACGTCGGCGATCGTGCCGTTGCCGATCCACCTCTTCTCGCCGTTGAGGATCCAGCCGTCGCCGTCGCGCCGAGCCGAGGTCTCCAGCGCGACGGAGTCGGAGCCGTGCAGCGGCTCGGTGAGCGCGAACGCTCCCAGCTTCTCCAGCCGAGCCATCGCCGGAAGCCAGCGCTGCTTCTGGGCTTCGGAGCCGAGCAACGCGATCGACTGCATCGCCAGCCCTGCTTGGACTCCGAGGAACGTGCCCAGGCTGCCGTCGCCCCGGTTGAGTTCCATGTGCACCAGGCCCGCTGCGATCGGGCTCATCGGTGGGCAGCCGTAGCCGGAGATCCCGTCGCCGACGATGTCCAGTTTGGACATCTTCTCGATCAGGGGCCAGGGGAACTCCGCGCGCTCCCAGTACCCGTTGATGACCGGCAGCACCTCGTCGTCGACGAAGTCGCGGGTACGCCGCCAGTAGTCGCGCTCCTCGGCGGTGAGCTGGTCGCCGATGTGGAAGTAGTCGGTGCCGAGTGAGCGGCCGATGTCGCTGTACATGGTGATCCCTAGCGGTCGATGACGTAGGTGCCGGGTGCTTCGATCAGCGGGGTGAGCCCGCCGCCGCCGATGCGTCGCGGTGCTCTCCTGTCGGTGCCGCCGCGCGCGGCTGAGCCAGACGTCGAAGTCCGACCACCAGCTGCCCTGCTGCGTGGCGGCGCCGTCCAACCATTCCTGCGGGTCGGCCGGGTTCGTGGGGTTGACCCGGTAGGTGGCCTTGGCGTTGCCCGGCGGGTTGACGATCGCGGCGATGTGGCCACTGGTGGACAGCACGAACCGGGTGTTCCCGCCCAGCAGCTGCGTGGAGCGGTAGCAGCTCTGCCACGGCGTGATGTGGTCGGCGATCCCGGCGACGACATATGCGTCGACGCCAACCTTCCCGAGATCCACCGGGATGCCGAGCGCGGTCACGCCGTCCGGTTCGGGCAGCCGGTTGTTGAGTGCGATGTCCACGAAGTCGGCGTGCAGCCGTGCCGGCATCCGGGTGGTGTCCGCGTTCCAGAACAGCACGTCGAACGCCGGTGGCCGCCGCCCGAGCAGGTAGTTGTTGACCCAGTACTTCCACACGAGGTCGTCGGGGCGCAGCCACGCGAAGACCTCGGCGAGCACCCGACCGTCGAGGTACCCGCGGCGGCGCGACGCGGCGGTGGCCGCCGCGGCGAGGTAGCGGTCGGAGAGCGCCGCCGCCGTACCGGCGCGCCGGTGGTCGAGCACGGTCACGGCGAGCGCCAGCCCGGCAAGCCGCTCCGACTGGCCGGTGCCGGCCAGGTGCGCGGCGACCAGGCTGGCGAGGATGCCGCCGGAGCACGCCCCGGCCAGCACGGTCTGACGCGTGCGGCAGATCCGTTCGACGGCGTCGAGCGCGTCCAGGACCGCCTGCAGGTAGCTGTCCAGCCCCCAGTCGGCGTGCCGGGCGTCAGGGTTGCGCCACGACATGACGAAGACCTGTTGGCCGGTCCGCACCAGGTGCTCGATCCAGCTGCGCTCCGGCGCGAGGTCCAGCACGTAGAACTTGTTGATCGTCGGCGGCACCAGCAGCAGCGGCACCTGCCGCACGGTCGGCGTCTGCGGCGTGTACTGGATCAGCTCGAACGCCTCGGTGCGGAGGACGACGGCACCGGGCGTCGCGGCGAGGTTCCCGCCGACGTTGAAGCCCGACCCTTCCACCATCTGCGGGACGCGCGGCGCCCGCGCCAGGTCCCGCACGAGGTTCAGCCCGCCGCGCACGAAGTTCAGCCCCGCGGTGTCGACCGCCGCCTTCGCCGAGGCCGGGTTGACCAGCGGGATGTTGCTCGGTGCCGCTGCCGCCAGCAGGTTCTCGGCGAGGAAGCGCACGCGCTGGTCGTCCCGCCAGCCCAGGCCGCCGTCCTCGATGAGTTCGTCCACGGTCCGGCCGGTGGCGAGGTAGGCCTGCACGATCCGGCGCAGCAACGGGTTCTGCGTCCAGGCCGGGTCGGCGAACCGGCGGTCCCGCGGTGCGGGTTCGAGCGTCGAGGTGCCGAGGCCCACCCGCCCCAGTTCGGCGGCGAGCGCGCCTAGCCGGCTGGCGGTGGTGCCGGGTCGGGTCGCCAGCGCGCCGGCGAGCCTGGCGACGGACAGGTCGGGTGCCAGCTGGCGCAGCGGCCCGAACGCGGCGTCGACGAGCAGCGCGTCGAGCGGAAAGGCCAAGTCGTCGATCGCTTCGGCGGGGTGCACAGTCATGATGCCGGCTCCTCGACCGGTAGCTGGATCTCCCGCTTGAGCACCTTTCCGGTCGGGCCCTTGGGCAGCGCCTCCAGCAGCCAGACGCGCCGCGGGTACTTGTACGGCGCCACCTGACCCTTGACGTACTCCTGGATCTCCTCCGGCGTCGCGGTCGCGCCGGGCTTGAGGACCACGGCGGCGCCGACCTCCTCGCCCAGCGAAGCGTCCGGTACGCCGATCACCGCGGCCTCGGCGACCGCCGGGTGCTCGTACAGCACCTCCTCGATCTCGCGCGGGTAGACGTTGTAGCCGCCGCGGATGATCAGGTCCTTGCGACGGTCGACGATGAAGAAGTAGCCGTCCTCGTCGACCCGGGCCAGGTCGCCGCTGCGGAACCAGCCATCCGGGATCGCCTCGGCGGTGGCATCGGGACGGCGCCAGTACCCCTTCATCACGTTGTGGCCGCGGATCGCGATCTCGCCGACCTCGCCGGCCGGGACGTCCTTGCCCGCCTCGTCGACGACCCTGAACTCGACGCCCCGGATCGGCGTCCCGATGGAGCCGGGCTTGCGCGGCCGGTCCGGGTGGTTGAACGAGGCGACAGGGGACGTCTCGGACAAGCCGTACCCCTCCAGGATCATGCAGCCGAACGCCTCCTCGAAGCCGCGCATGACCTCGACCGGCAGCGCGGCGCCGCCGGACACGCACACCCGCAGCGCGGAGACGTCGTACCGGTCCCCGTCCGGCTCACCAAGCAGCGCGACGTACATCGTCGGCACGCCCTCGAAGACCGTCACCCGGTCCCGCTGGAGGACCTCGAACACCTTGGCCGGCGCGAAGCGGGCGACGAGCGTCAGGCACGCGCCCACCCTGACCGCGGTGTTGAGCCCGCAGGTCTGTCCGAAGGAGTGGAAGAGCGGCAGGCCGCCGAAGATCACGTCCTCAGGCCCGACCTGGCACAGATCGGTCGCCATGATCTCGACGTTCGTGGACAGGTTGGAGTGCGTAAGTTCGGCGCCCTTGGGCTGGCCGGTGGTTCCGGATGTGTAGAGGAGGACCGCTGTCTCGGTACCGGTGCGGTCGACGATCTCGGTGATCGGCGACACCGACGCGAGCAGGTCGTCGAAGGCCGCGTCCACGACGATGCAGGCCGCTCCCGCACGTGCGGCCCCGGCCTCGGCGTCCTCCGCGGATCCGTGCCACGCGAAGATCAGCCGGGCATCGGAGTCGCCCAGGTAGTAGGCCACCTCCCGGGCCTTGAGGAGCGGGTTCATCGGCACCACGACGCATCCGGCACGCAGGATGCCGTAGTAGATGACGGCGAACTCGGGCAGGTTGGGCAGCATGACGGCGACCCGATCCCCGGGGCGCAGCCCGTGCTGCCGTAGCAGCCGGGCGGCGCGGGCGCTGCGCTCGTCGAGGTCGGCGTAGCTCAGGATCGTGTCGTCGAGGCGCACCGCGGGGCGGTGCGGATACGACTGAGCACTGTGGACAAGGTTGGCGGCGAGGTTCAAGGCGGGACCCTTTCGAGCGAGCGGCGCACGCTCACGACCTCGGGAGCGGCATATCGTTGCGACCAGTCTGCTGATCACACAGCGCAGTCGGCCATGTGCAGGCAGACACAGTCCGGGCGCCGGCGTTGTGCGCGCGCACTACTGAGCCGGCTTCGGACCTCGTACGCTGCGGTAATGAGCTGGGAACCGGAGGCTCCGGCGCCTGCCGTGGCGGCGATCGGTAAGCGGCTGCTGAACCGGGTCGAGGATCTCGCCACCGAGCTGACCGGGCTGATCCAGCGGGCCGAGCCGTTCTACAGCGAGCGGGGCGTGGTGCCCACGGAGGACCTGCGCGCCTCGGTGCTGGACAATCTCGTGCACATCCTGAGCCAGCTCTCCGGCCGGCCGCTGCCCCGCCACGAGCCACCCCGGGTGACCGGGCGGCGGCGGGCCGAGCAGGGCGTGCCGCTCCCGGTGATCCTGCACGCGTTCCGGGTCGCCGGGAAGTTCATCTGGACGGCCATCCTGGCTGAAGCCGCCGGGGACGAGGTGGCCACGACCGCCCTCCTGCACGCCGGCTCGGAGCTGTGGCTGATCATCGACAACGAGTCGGGTGCGGTGACTGACGCCTACCGTGACACCGTCGTCGAGCGCGCGCGCAGCGACTCGCAGACCCGCAACGCGATGCTCGACGTACTGCTGCGTGGGGATCTCGGCGACGGGTCACGGCTGTGGGAGTGCGCCGCCACGCTCCGGCTTCCACACCACGGCACGTTCGTCGTCGTGGCGGCCAGGGCGCCGCGCCCAGGCGTCGAATCGATCCCGCACGCAGAGGAAGCGCTGCGCACCCGCGACGTCCAGTCGGCCTGGCGGGTCGAGGTCGACGCCCATGTCGGCGTGGTGGTGCTGACGCCGCGCGTAGGGATCGACAAGCTCAGCGCGCACCTCGCCGATCTGACCACTGGCCCGGTCGGGTTCAGCGAGCCGTACCCGAGCCTCGACCAGACCCCGGCCGCGCTGCGCCAGGCCCGGCTCGCGTATGCGACCGCCACGCCCGCGAGCCGCGAGCTGGTCCGCTACGGGCAGGTCCCGATCGCCGTCCTGCTAGCCAGCGCGCCGGACGCTGCCGCGATGGTCGCCCAGGCGTTCCTCGGACCGGTCCTGGCTCTGCCCGCCGTCGAACGCGACATGCTGCTGGGCACGCTGCGTATGTGGTTCGGCGAGCACGGAGCCACTTCCGCAGCGGCCGCGAAGCTTCACGTCCACCGCAACACCGTCCGGTACCGGCTGCGCCGCCTGGAAGACCTCACCGGCCGCAACCTCTCCCAGCCGACCGGCGTCGCCGAACTCCACCTCGCCCTCGAAGCCACCCGGATCCTCCATCTCCCGGACGCGCGGTCGAACGGCGCATAGACGAGTGCTCTGGCGTCAGTTGCGGCTGGCCAGTTCAACGAGTGTCCATCCCGGACAGATCCGCAGCCATCTTGTCGAGGCACTGCTCCAGCCCCAGCTTCGAGATCTCGACCGTCTGCGGCGAGGTGTAGCCGGACTCGGTGACGGTCAACTCGGTCCTGGCCGGCCCGACCGGCTCGAAGGTGACGACGTGACGCACCGCGGGAGGGATGTCGGGCGGGCCACCTCGAGCCGGCACGGCCGCCACTGGCCCTGCCTGCTCCTGCTGATCAGGCCGGCGCGCTCGAGCACCTTCAGGTGCTTCGAGATCGCCTGCAGCGTCATGGCGAACGGCTGCCCGAGTTCGTTGGCCGGCGCAGGTCCCTCGGACAACCGGGCCAGGATCGCCCGGCGGGTGGGAGGGGCGGAAGCAAGCGATACGTCAAGGGCAGTCGGGGAGATCCCCGAGGTAGAAGGAGGCCGTGTCGTCCTGCGGAGCGATGTGCCCTTTACGTGGCTTCCGTGAGGATTGGGCCGTCCCTGTACGTCCACGGGAAGGACTGCTCATGCGATCAGGTCAACGGGGGATAGTCGCGGCTCTGGCCGCGACGGCGTTACTGGTCGCCGCGGCTCCGGCGGCGGCGAGCGCGGGCACCGGTCAGGCTGGCGCCGACCGTGAGGCTCGCGGACAGATCAAATGGACAGCATGCAAGGAGGACACGACCGCCGAGTGTGGCGTTCTGCGCGTGCCGATCGACTGGCGCAAACCCCGCGGCGCCACGTTCGACCTGGCACTCGCCCGGCGCAAGGCGGCCGATCCGGCCAAGCGGATCGGCTCCTTGGTGATCAACCCGGGTGGCCCCGGCGGCTCCGGTGTCGACTTTGCCCTGGGCGCCGCCGAGTACTTCACGCCGGAGATCATGGCCAAGTTCGATGTCGTCGGCCTCGACCCGCGCGGTGTCGCTCGCAGCCACGCGGTGCGGTGCAGCACCGACCTGCTCGCCAAGGCGCCCAGCCCGGAGCTCACCAGCCAGGCGGACTTCGACCGGCTGGTCGCCTACAACGCAGAACTCGGCAAGGACTGCCGTGCACACACCGGTCCGCTGTACGACCATGTGGACACCGGCGCCGTCATCCAGGACATCGACGCCGTGCGGAAGGCACTCGGCGAGCGGAGGATCAGCTACTACGGCGTGTCCTACGGGACGCTGATCGGCCAGCAGTACGCCGAGCGGTTCCCGAAGAACTTCCGGGCGCTCGTGATCGACAGCAACATGGACCACAGCCTCCATACGCGGGCGTTCCTGATGACCGAGACGGTCACCGGCGAGGCGAACTTCAACGAGTTCGTGAAGTGGTGTGCCCGCGACACCCGCTGCGCGGTGCGCGACCCCGGTGCCTCGCAGGTCTGGAAGGAACTGCTGGCGAGGGCCGATCGCGGCGAGCTTCCTGACCCCGAGGACCCGACCCGGAAGCTGACAGCGTGGGACCTCACCTCGGCGATCTTCGGGGCTTTCTACGGACCGGACTGGAAGGGGATCGCCGACGCCATGGCGGCCCTGCGTGACGGCGCGCCGCTGCCGGCGGCGAAGAAGCTGCTGGCGACGCGTGGAGCCGGCGTGGCGAAGGCCGCCGCGTCGCGCGCGGGTGCGGCGGAGACCGCGGAGTATCCGGTCGCGGTGTTCTGCGAGGACTGGCGGTTCCGGGTTCGCGACTACCGGGAGACCGCTCGCCTGTGGGAGCAGGCGAAGCGGTTGGCGCCGCACATGCGGATGTCGCCGATCGCCTGGGGTGTCGGCTCGGGATGCCTCGGGTTCGGGGCTCCGGTGAACAACCCGCAGCACCGCCTGTCGGTACGCGGCGCGGCGCCGATCCTCATGACCAATGCGCTGTACGACCCGGCTACCGGCTACAACTGGGCCACCAATGCGGCCCGCCAGCTCGGGCGGGCGGCGACGCTGGTCACCTACGAGGGCTGGGGCCACGGCGTCTACGGGCGCGGCGAGTGCTCCACGGCGGTGACCGATCGGTACCTGGTGGACCTGACCGTGCCGAAGCGCGGGACTCGGTGTCCGGCTGTGCCGCCGGTGTTTGAACCCGAAGCGTCGCTGGCCGGCGGGCCGGGGGTGGCGCCGCTGCCGTGGTGACGTGGTGATCAAGGGCCGGGAGGGTGACCTCCCGGCCCTCGGCTCATATCCGGTGGCGCCGTCACGGTGGGATCCCACCCGACCGGGTAGGAGCACTAAGACGACGTCACGAGGAGGAATGAGATGGTCACCGCGCATCGGGAAGCCGAGCGCAAGTTTGAAGTCCGACAGTCGACACCGTTGCCGGACTTCGCGGCGCTGCCAGGGGTGGCGGTGGTGTCGGACCCGATCGTGGAGAAGCTGGACGGAACCTACTTCGACCTGCCGGATCTGCGGCTGGCCAGCGCCGGGGTGACACTGCGCAAACGGACCGGTGGTCGGGACGCGGGCTGGCACCTGAAGGTGCCCGCCGCGGACGACTCCCGGACGGAGTTCCAGCACCCGCTGGGCAAGGGCTCGACGGTGCCGAAGAAGCTGCTCGATCCGATCAAGGGGCTGGTGCGGAACGGACGGCTGAGCCCGATCGTCCGGATCCGCACCCGGCGCACCGCGTACCAGCTGTTCGACGCCGACCGACACGCGCTGGCCGAGGTCGCCGACGACACGGTGACCGCCCAGGTCCTCGACGATTCGAGCGGTGCCGAGGTGAGCACGTGGCGCGAGATCGAGGTCGAGCTTGTCGAAGGCGGCGACGAGCTGCTGCCCGCGGCGAGTAGCGAGCTGGAGCGGTGCGGCGCCATACCAGCGCGAACGCGGTCGAAGCTGCGCCGCGCGCTCGGCGACCGCCTGCCCGCGCCTCCGGCGCCACCGCAGGGCACGAAGGTCACGGCGGCCGACGTGATCCATCAGGCGCTGCGCGACCACCTGCGTCGGCTGCGCGACGCCGACCGGGGCATCCGGCTCGACACCCCCGACTCGGTGCACCAGGCGCGGGTCGCGGCACGGCGGTTCCGCAGCGTGCTGCGCGAGTACCGGCCGATGTTCGACCGCACTGTCACCGAGCCGCTCCGCGACGAGCTGCGCTGGTTCGGTGTGGTGCTCGGCGCCGCACGTGACGCCGAGGTGCTGCGGGAGCGGCTTCTGGACGCGGTGCACGCGCTTCCCGACAAAATGGTGCTCGGACCGGTCGCGGCGCGGATCGAGTCGACCATGGCGGCGCGGGCGCGCGACGCCGACGCCGAGATGCGCGCCCTTCTCGACAGCGATCGCTACTTCGCCCTGCTCGACGCGCTGGAGAGGCTGGTGTCTGACCCTCCGTGGCGAGGCAAGGCGGCGAAGCCGGCGCGCAAGGTCCTGCCGCGCCGGGTGTACCGCACCTGGCAGCGGGTCCGTGATCTCTCGGAGTCCCGCGCCCCGCTGCACGAGATCCGCAAAGCCTCCAAGCGCGCCCGGTACGCCGGTGAGACCGCGGCGCCCGCGCTCGGCAAGCCGGCGGAGAAGTACGCCAAGGCCATGAAGCGGCTGCAGACCGTGCTGGGCGAGCACCAGGACGCGGTGGTTGCACAGGACGCCTTGCGCCAGATGGGTGCGCAGGCGCAGCTGGCCGGCGAGAACGGCTTCACGTTCGGCCTCCTGCACGGCGCTGAGCAGGTGCACGCGACGAACGCCGCCACAGATCACCACGACGCCTACGCGCGAGCCGAGAAGAAGGCCCGCCGCCTCACCTGGTGAAATGTGCCGGCTGCTTCGGCACAGCTACCGGCGATCAGGCGCCGGCGAGCCGGGGCCGGAAGGCTGGTGCCGGTGAGGCGCTCGGCCTCGGTCCACAGCCGGGCAGCGACCTCGCCGTCGCGCATCCGGCGGTTGACCCGGGCGGGCTTCGTCGGGCCGACCAGCTCCATGAAGCGGCTCGGGCCGTAGTACCCGCCGTTGGCCGCGCCGGGGCTGGTTGCCGCGTAGAGCAGCGGCTCGGTGCCCTGCTCGGGCGCCTGCGACGGCAGGATCGCGAACCGGTGATCGGAGACTGCTTCACTGTGTCGCGCCCGAGGCTGGCGCCGGCGGTCTGCAGGTTGGTGCGGGTGTAGCCAGGGTGCGCCGCGGTGCTGATCAGGTGCCAGCCGCGCTCAGTGGCGACGTCGGCGAGTCGCCGTGCCATGAGCAGGTCGGCGAGTTTGGACTGCGCGTACGCCCTGATCGAGCTGTATCGCGCGTTCCCACTGCAGGTCGTCGAAGCGGATCCGGCCGAAGTTCGCGGTGCCGCTGCTCATCGTCGCGACGCGCGGCGACGGTGCGGCGAGCAGGAGCGGCAGCAACCGCATGGTCAGCGCGAACGGGCCGAGGTAGTTGCTGCCGAACTGGAGCTCGAACCCGTCGGCGGTGGTCATCCGGCTCGGCGGGGTCATCACGCCGGCGTTGTTGACGAGCAGGTCGAGCGGGACGCCGTCGGCAACGAGGCCGTCGGCGAAGCTGCTGACGGTTGCCAGCTCGGCGAGGTCGATACGCCGGACCTCCAGGCTGGCGTCCGGGTGCGCGGCCAGGATCTCCTCGCGCGCTGCCTCGCCCTTGGCGATCGTCCGGACGGCCATGATCACGTGCGCTCCGGCGGCGGCGAGGCGCTTGGCGGCCTCCTTGCCGGTGCCGCTGTTGGCGCCGGTGACGACCGCGCGCTTACCGCTCTGATCGGGAACGACGTACATGCTCAAGCTCCTGTGGGCTACTTTGAAGACCGGCGGTCTCTTATTTCGAAGTTAGCAGACCACTGGTCTCTTATCAAGGGACCGACGGTCTCTACGATGTGGGGGACGACCACGCAGGGAGTGCAGATGACGGGAGAGTTCCAGCGCGCGCGCAGCGAGGAGCAACGCGAGATACGCAGGCAGGCGATCCTCCGGGTGGCAGCGGACATGGTGGGGGAGATGCCCGTCGCCGACCTCACCCTCAACGAACTGAGCCGCCGCGTCGGGTTCGCCAAGTCGAACGTCCTGCGCTACTTCGAGAGCCGCGAAGCGGTCCTCCTCGAACTGCTCGACAGCGCCTGGCAGGACTGGCTCGGGCGCTCGCCACGGACCTCACGCAGAACGTCGACGCGGGCGAGCCGGTCGCGGCGCGGTATCCGCGGGTCGTGTCCGTCATCACCGCATCGCTCGTCGACGACCGCCTGTTCTGCGAGCTGGTCAGCGTCTCCGCGGCCGTACTCGAACGCAACATCTCCACCGACGTGGCGCGCAGGCACAAGCTCGCCGCGATCGCGAACATCAACGCCTGCGCGGACTTGGTACGCAAGGCCCTGCCCGAACTCGGCGAACAGGGTGCCTTCTACTTCTCCGCCGGCACGCAGGTCGCCATCACCGGGATCTGGCCGCTCGCCCAGCCGTCCGAAGCGATGCTCTGCGTCTACGACGACCCCGCGCTGGCACAGCTACGGCTCGACTTCGACACCGCGCTGGAGGAGATGCTCGCCTCACTGCTCGCCGGCTGCCTCGTCAGGTGGCCTCGAAATCCTGGGGGCTCCGAACTGTCGGGGAAATGGCGGTAACAGGCGTCCGGTTAAGGGACGCGTGTCCGGACAGTCCAGTTCGGCAACCAGGCCGAGCTGCGCGCTACCAGCAGCTACCGCAGAAGCCGTCGAACGTCGCGACGCGGACGCCCCTCGTCGTCGTGCGGCCCTTCACCACCGGCACACCGAGCTTGCCGTTGTGCTCCGGGACGCGAACCGCGTAGCAGTCGGTCGCGCTCTCCGGGGTGTCCGCGAGGCAGACGCGACGCGTTTCGGCGCTGAGAGTGACGATCCGACCGAAGAGACCTCGCGTGGTGCGCCGGTAGTAGACGTGGCTCGGGCCGAGCGCGGGCAGCCCGATCTCGTCGTTGACGTCCGCGATGAGCATCGTGTCGGTGGGCTTCGGCGAGCGGCAGGCCCGGATCGAGCCGAATATCCAGACCTTGCCGGGCCCGACCGGGACGACGACGTGCATCCGTCCCTTGTTTGCGCCGCGCTCGCACTCGATGTACGTGGGAAGGCGGTCCGGGTTGTCCGGGTCGACCGGAGTGGCGTAGGCCGGCGCACCGATCGTCAGGCCGCCGGCGGTGAGTGCGAGTGTGGTGAGCAGGGCCAGCGCCTTCCGCGCAGGCGATCCCCCGTGTGTGGTCATCGATCTCTCCCCGTTGTCGATGTGTCCCGCATGAATCGAACCACGGACTCATAACGGGGCTCAGTCAGCCAGGGCACAGTTCTGAACGGCTTGCCCCTGGCGCGCGTACTTCGGCAGGAGGAGGTCGCGCCAGGTGAGTATGGAGTCGCCGGTTCCCGGCCTGACCGTGTCCGAGGTGCTGGGTCACGGAGGGTATTCCGTCGTGTACCGCGCACGCCAGGAGTCCGTCGGCCGGGAGGTCGCGCTCAAGGTCGACAACCGGACTGTGCGTGACGAGCGGGATCGACGCCGCTTCCTGCGTGAGGCCAACGCGGCGGGTCAGCTGTCGGGCCACCCGAACGTCATCAGCCTGTTCGACGCGGGCATCACGACCGACGGCCGGCCGTACCTGGTGATGGAGGTGTGCGGCGGCGGATCACTTGCGGACCGGATGCGCCAGGACGGACCCCTCCCGCCCGCCGAGGTGCGTGAGCTGGGTGTCCGTATCTCCGGCGCGCTCGCGGCCGCCCACGACGCGGGCGTGCTGCACCGCGACCTGAAACCGGCGAACATCCTGGTCAACGGCTACGGCTCCTACATCCTGAGCGACTTCGGGCTGGCCGCCACGCACGACGCGAACCAGATGGTGTCGGGCACCGTCGAGGCCCTGACCCCGGCGTACGCGCCGCCCGAGGTCTTCCGGATGGAACGCCCGACGACGGCCGTCGACATCTACGGTCTCGGCGCCACCCTGTACGCGCTGCTCTGCGGCCGGCCGCCCCGGTGGCCGGCCGACGGACAACCGAGCCTCGCCACGATGATGGCGCTTCACGACGAGCCTGTGCCGGACCTGCCTGGCGTGCCAGACGCGCTCACCGCCGTGCTGCGCAAGGCCATGTCCTCGCATCCCGCCGACCGTCACGGCTCGGCGGTGGAGCTCCGCGACGCACTCGCTGCCGTGTCGATCGAGATGGCGCCGGTCACCGACACGCCGCCGCCCGCCGGCACCACCGTCGCACCCGTGCGGTCCAGCCGCGTCGAGTCCTCGTACCGTTCCACGGGATCCGGCCGCGTCGCGCGCCGCGCGGCCTCCCGCCGGCGCCGCACTCACGCGGTCGCGATCGGGCTGGGCGCGGCGGTTCTCGTCGTCGGTGCGCTGGCCGGGAGCGCATTATGGTCGTCCGGGACCACCGGCGGTAACCCGACCAATGCGGCAAACCGCTCGGACGCGGGAACAGGCAGAGCCGCGCCGGAGGCGATCGTCACGCTGCCGGCGGAACCCTCGACGACTCCCAGCCCGTCCGTCGGCGACCCGGACATCATCACCGCCGACGGCTACGGCCCCTTCCTGGCCGGTCAGCCCGCCGACCCGCTCGTCGCCTCGCAGCTCGCTCGGACGCCGGTGGGCGCTGAGCAGTGCGATCCGGCCGGCCAACTGGTGGCGTCGGATTCGCGCTACACCGGCGTGTACGCGTTCAAGCCGGCCGGCACGATCGGCTACCTCGTGATCGTTAGTTCGGCGCACACCACGCGCGACGGACTGAAAGTCGGCACGCCGATGGAGGACGTCCTGGAGACCGTCGGGGATGCCGAGGAGTTCCTCCCCCGGGACGGTCTGCGGTACCTGGTGAAGGACCAGGACAACGGCCTGCTGTTCGTCGACGACGGCGAGGGCCGGGTCGGGGCGATCGTCGTCGGCTCACGGACCCAGCTCGTGGAGATCGCGGAGGGAAACCTGCGCCCGGACGTCTGCGGGATCTGAGACGCGCAGCGCCCCTGGTCCCGGACGAAGCCGGGACCAGGGGCGCTCTTCGCTAGCGGACGAACCAGGGCGCGTCGACTCCGGCGCGGATCCCGGCGACGGGGCCGGCGCGGCCGGGCACTGGGTGTCCTTCGCGGGTACCGCTCCGGTCAGCAGGTACGCGTTGCCGATCCGGTCGATGCACGCGTTCTCGTTGTAGAGGTACAGGGCGTGGTTGCCGCCGCCCTCGACCACGAGCCGTGAGCTGGGGAGCATCGCCCGCATGCGCTGCGCCCCGGCAAGCGGCGTGGCCGGGTCGTACTTCGACTGCAGCAGGAGCACCGGCGGCAGGCCCTTGCCGTTGATCGGCGTCTCCCGCTTTCCCTGCACCGGCCAGGTCAGGCAGGGCGCGCTGTACCAGGTGTTGAGCCAGGCCAGGGCAGGGGCGTTCTGCGTGCGCCCGCTGGGTGTCCGCGTCCCAGGTGGACCATGCCCGAGGCCAGGGGGAGTCGGCGCAGTTGTAGGAGAGCGTGCCGCGTCCGCCGGGGCGTCCAACGACAGTTGCTTGCCCGCCTCGACGAGTCCGGAGTCGTCACCGTGGACCGCGGCCGATACCGACGACGCGAGCATGCTCCACTGCACGTCGACGTACATGGAGCCGGCCGTCATGTCGTCCAGCTCGCTCGGCCCGACGACACCGCCGGCCGGCCTGGTCGCCAGCTTGCCGCGCAGTGTGCTGAACGCGGCGGACACCGCAGCGCGGGTCTTACCGAGGCGGAAGGGTGCTGTTGTGCTTCGCGGTCCAGTCGAAGAACTGGTTGATCCGGATCTGGATCGCGCGGGACTGGTCGACGCCGGCCTGGTAATTGGTGGCGTCCGGGTCCACGACGCTGTCGAGGATCATCCGGTTCACGCGACGGTGGCATATTCAGAAACGGTCGCCGAAGTATTTCCCGCATTGTTATTTGCGTTGTGGCGGGCGTCGACATAGATTGGCCTTACGTTATGGCTGACTCGGGAGGCAACGGCAATGGCCCAGAAAGTTCAAGTAATGCTTGTCGACGATCTTGACGGGGGACAAGCCGAGGAGACGATCTCCTTCGCCCTGGACGGCGCTGCATACGAGATCGATCTCTCCAGTAAGAACGCGGCGAAGCTGCGTGACGGGTTCGCCGCTTATCTCAACGCTGCCCGCAAGGTCGGCCGTGCCGGGAACAAGCAGGGCGCGCGGCGCGGCGTCGCTACTGCCGATCGCGAGCAGAACCAGGCGATCCGGGCGTGGGCCAAGAAGAAGGGCCTCAAGGTGAGCGACCGCGGTCGCATCCCCGCTGACGTGGTGGAGCAGTATCACGCGCAGTGATGATCGGGGCAATGGGCGGGCGGAAACCTCAGGGATCTGAGGCTTTCCGCCCGTCGGGTGTATGCAGGGCGCAACGCCTTATCGAGGCTGGTGGCAATGGCCAGAATGAATTGGCATTTCGGCCCCGTCCCAGTTCCGCGCACCCCGCGCGTCACGCGCAGCGCTGCCACCATGGCCATTCAGGTGGTGTGTGAGGATTGTGGACGGTCCGGCGCCGGAAACAGCTGCCGGACGCCACCGCGTATGGGGGCGCCTAGCCCGACGGCGACACGCAGGCGCCGAGCGAGCCCACGTCCAGCGCCTCCAGGGTGTTCGCGACGTGCAGGCCTGGCCGAGGCCCGCCGGCGAGCGTATAGAGCGTCGTCCCGGCGACGACGACTCCCAGCCCGTGCCGTGGCGTCGGCATCGGGGGCAGCGCGCGCCAGCTGCGGGCCTTGACGTCGTACGACTCGGCCTCGTCGAATGTGGCCTCCGCTTCGCCGCCGACGGCGATGATCTGCCCGGAGCAGGTCGCGGCGGCCGCGAGCCCGCCACGTCTGGTCGGCAGGTCAGGCAGTGTGCTCCATCGTCCGGACGATGGGTTGAAGGTTTCGAACGCGGCGAGGTTGCCGGCCGCGCGGGTGCGCCCTCCGACGGTGTACAGCAGCCCGTCGAAGCCCGCGCCGCCGAGGTGCTCACGCGGCGTGGGCGGCCCGGGCGCGGTCGACCAGCGATCGTCGGCGACGTCGTAGACCAGCATGTCGGCGGCCAGCCCGCCGCCGGGCGCGATGCCGCCGGCCACGTAGACGGTGCCGCCGACCGCGACCGCGGTGCCGGCGGCGCGCCCCTCGGGGAGGTCGGCCAGGCGGCGCCAGGCACCCGAGTCGAACCGGAACGCGGCCGTGCTGGGCCGGTTGCCGGCGAGGTAGCCGCCGAACACGTGGACGGTGCCGCCTGCGGTCGTGGCCATGGCGTGGTTGACCGCGACCGGTAGGTCGGCGCCGCGCTCCCAGCGGTCGGACGGCTGGGTCGTACACCTCCACGGTGGCCACCGTGCCGCCGTCACGCTGGTATCCGCCGACCAGGTAGATCCGGCCGTCGGCGACCGCGGCCGTCACCTCGGTCCGCTCGGACGGCGCCTCGGCCAGCTCCCGCCAGGCGAGGCCGGCCGGCGTGCTCGGCGGTGACGGCTCCTGGCCGCCGCCTGAGTCGCAGCCGGCCGCATCCGCGCCAGGAGGAGCATGCCGAGCCAGGAGCGGCGGCTCCGCGGAACCCGGGCCTGGCCGCACGGCTCAGGACGCCTTGTAGGAGGGCGCGTGCCCGTTGCCGGTGCGAGCCAGTTCGTCGATGGCCGCCGGCGTCCTGCGGCCGGCTGAACAGGTATCCCTGGGCCAGCGCACACCCCATGTCCCGCAGCATGTCGGCCTGATCGGGCGTCTCGACGCACTCGGCGATCGTCTGCAGCTGGAGGCTGTGCCCGAGGTCGAGAATCGCCTGGGTGAACGCCCGCTCGCGCCCGGACAGCGGCGCCTCACCCTGGATGAACGTCCGATCGAGCTTCAGGATGTCCACCGGCAGCCGCACCAGGTAGGCCAGTGACGAGTATCCCGTGCCGAAGTCGTCGATGGCGATCCGGACGCCGTGCCGCCGCAGCCGGTCCAGGTGGACGGTGACGGCGTCGGCCTCGGCGGTGGCCGCCGCCACCAGCACGGTCTCGGTGATCTCGAGGATCAGCCCCTCGCCGGGCAACCCGGACTCGCGCAGCGCGTCCAGCACGGTGTCCGCGAAATCGGGATCCACCAGCTGGCGGCCGGAGACGTTCACGGCGAGCGCGATGCCGTGCGCCGTGTACCACTCGGCGGCCTGCGTGCAGGCCTCGCGCAGCACCCAGGCGCCCATCGGCACGACGAGTCCGGTCTCCTCGGCGACCGGCACGAACTCGGCCGGTGGCAGCGGCGTACCGCCGGGCGGGTGCCACCTGATCAACGCCTCGACCGCTGTGATGCGTTGGCTGGTCAGGTCGACGACCGGTTGGTAACGCAGGGTGAACTCGCTGTCCGCCACGGCCCGGCGCAGCCCCGCTACCAGGCTTGCATGGTGCAGCCGGGCGGTGCGCAGCTCGGGGCGGAAGGCCACGATCCGGTTCTTGCCGGCCTCTTTGGCGGCATACAGCGCGAGGTCGACGTTCCGGAGCGCCACGGCCGGCGTGATGTGTTCGCCGTCGGTCGTCGCCAGCATCCCGATGCTGGTGGTGAGGTGCAGCTCCCGGCCGTTCTCGAGGTACGGCGCGCGCAGCGCGACGAGCGCCCGACCGGCGACGGTCTCGGCCGCCTCCGCGTCGGCGCCGGCAAGCAGGATCGCGAACTCGTCGCCACCCAGCCGGACCAGCGTGTGGGTCGGGCCGACGGTCTCGCGCAGCCGCCGCGCGACCTCCACCAGCAGGCTGTCGCCCACGGGATGGCCGAACGTGTCGTTGACGTCCTTGAACCCGTCGAGATCCATCAGCAGCAGGGCGCCGGCGCCGGCAGCGCCTCCTCCAGGCGTTCACGCAGGAGCGCGCGGTTGCCCAACCCTGTGAGCGGGTCGTGCAGCGCCCGGTGGCTGAGTTGCGCCTGCAGCGCCTCCTGCTCGCTCAGCGCGGTGTTCAGCGCGACCGCCTGCTGGTCGAGCGTCTCGGCCCGCCGGTGCGCGAGCCGGGCCAGCAGCACCAGCCGTATGACCAGCAGCATGGAGAGAACGGCCACGGCGCCTGCGGGGATGAGCACGCTGCGCCACAGCTCGGTCGAGCCGTGGGTGATCGCCGTGCCGACCCATGCCACCGGACCGAGCAGCCCGAACAGGCCGAACATCGCGACCCGCACCCAGGTGACCGTGACGACGCGCTGTTCGGTCAGCGTGGCCGAGCGGGCCACCGAGGGATGCAGCCCTCCAGCGCCGAGCAACAGGTACGCGACGAGCCACAGCACGATGGAGACCGCGGTGCCGCCGGTGTCGAATCCGTGCGCCAACGAGATCGCGAAGATCACGTCGCCCACCAGCATGGCGCCGGTCGCGGACAGCAGCAGCAGGAAGGCGGGCGTGTGGGCAGCGGCGGTGAAGGTGAGCCGGCACAGGGCGACGAAGAGCAGGAGATCTGTCACCGGGTACGCGAGCGCGACGGTGAGCCCCCATCCGGCGAGCTGCCGGAGTTGAGGTAGGGCTCGATGATGAACGACCACACCACCACCAGGACGCCGCAGCAGGCGATGGCGCTGTCCAGCACGCCGTCCCAGGACGACCGACCGGTCTGCGGCCTTGGCAGCAGCAACAGCCCGGCCATGAAGAAGACGAACGCGCTGAGGTAGATGCCGTCGACGAACGAGGGGAACGGCACGGCGCCGTCCCGGTAGTAGATCACCTCCCAGACGACGTCGCCGGCCAGCTTGGCGACGGCGCCGCGTGGCGATCAGGGACCACGGCAGGCAGGGCGCCGGCCGGTGGCGCACCAGCCCGATGATGAGCGCGATGACGCCGAGGGCGGCGGTGACCGGTGCCGCGACATCGGCGGTGGACGGGGACGCGAGCACCGACGCCGCCGATACCGGCCGCCCCGACGGCGAAGTAGCACGAGATCGGTCTGAAGAGCCCAGCTACAACTCGGCGCGCCTCAAGGGCGCGCCTGTGGATAACCTCGTCTCGTCGCACTGCCGACCCACGATACCTGCGGATTGTCGCCAGGCCAGCCACGTCCGATTCGTCACACCTCGACCGTGCAACTGTCGGGGTTTTGGCTGCATCGGGCGCCCGGTTTGGGAACCGCTTCCCGGACAGTCCGGTTTTGGTTTCCTCGCGACGCGGCTCGGCGCGTGCGTGGCATGCTTCAAGTAGGGCGAACGAGGGGTAGCTGCTGTGACTGCTGGTCAGGTGGTGGAGGCGCCGGCGCGGCGGTCGCTGCTGCGGCCGGTGCTGTTCGGGCTGACGATCACGACGATCCTGGCGCTGCTGTTCGGCGTGCCCTGGTGGACGCTGGTCGGATCGGCACGCGAACTGGCCCACCGCGGTCGTGGTCGCCGGCACGATCGTGTTCGTCGGCGCGCTGGTCGCGTTCCCGGTGCTCATGTTCCTCGGTCACGGCCGCAGGCCGGGACTGGGTCGGCCGCGACCGGCGACACCATGCTCGGCGTGATCTGGGTGCTGTTCGCCTGGGCGGTGCTCGGCAACGTGCTGCGGCTCGCGCTGGCGACCGCGGGCGTCGCGGACCCGGCGCGCTCCCGGATCGTCGCCGCCGCCGTGGTCGCGGCGTCTCGCTCGTACTGCTCGTCTGGGGCTACGTCGAGGCGATGCGGGTGCCCCGGGTCAAGCGCGTCGACGTCACCCTCCCCCGGCTGGGCGCCGGCCTGGACGGCGCTCCGGGTCGTGCTGCTGACCGACACCCACTACGGCCCGATCGACCGGGCCCGCTGGTCGGCCGCGGTCACCGCGGCGGTCAACGCGCTCGACGCCGACATCGTCTGCCACACCGGCGACATCGCCGACGGCACCGTGGACGCAGCGCCGCGCGCAGGCCGCGCCGCTCGGCGACATCCGGGCCCGCCTCGCCCGGACGTACGTGACCGGCAACCACGAGTATTTCGGCGAGGCCCAGGGCTGGCTCGACCACATGCGGCGAACTCGGCTGGGAGTCGCTGCACAACCGGCACGTCGTCGTCGAGCGCGGCGGCGACGCGGCTCGTGATCGCCGGCGTCGACGACCGCACCGCGGCTTCGTCCGGGCTGGCCGGGCCACCACGCCGACCACGCCGCCGCGCTCGCCGGCACCGACCCCGACGCTGCCCGTGCTGCTGCTGGCCCACCAGCCGAAGCAGATCGACGGCGCCGTGGCGCACGGCGTCGACCTGCAGATCTCCGGACACACCCACGGCGGCCAGATCTGGCCGTTCCACTACCTCGTCCGCCTCGACCAGCCGACGGTGCACGGACTGAGCCGGCACGGCGACCGGCACCCAGCTCTACACCAGCCGGGGCACCGGCTTCTGGGGCCCGCCGCTGCGGGTCTTCGCACCCAGCGAGATCACCGTGCTCACCCTGCGCGCCCCGTAGAACCGTCGCCAGCCCGCCGCGAAGGCGTTGGGGCGCTCAACCGGGTGGCTGTGGCGTTCCGGCTGCGGCGGGCTGGGCGAGGAACCGACGCGGCGGTGATTGACGAGTGGTCGCCGGTTACATTCAGCAAGACCCGGATACAGGTAGTAGATGACTGATGGGCTTGTGCCGCCGCAGGTAGAGCAGGGTTGGCACGGCGCGCTCGCGGAGCTGATCGTCAGTGCTCAGCTGTGTCAGCCGGCCGAGCTTGCCGCTGTGGTGAACCGGGTGACAGGTCGGCTGGGGGCCGAGGCTGTCGTGTACCTGGTTGATCTGGAGCAGCGGGAACTGCGGCCGCTGCCTGAACGTGGCAAGCCGACGATGGATCCGATAGGGATCGAGGGCACCCTTGCGGGGCGTGCGTTCACCGAAATTCGGGCGAAGTCCTCTGCCGGCGCAGGGACCGAACGAGGACGGATCTGGTTGCCGTTGATCGACGGGACCGAACGGCTCGGGGTGATCGACATGCAGCTCGGGGAAGACCTCGACCCGTTCGACGACGCCCTGCGGGAACAGGGCGCGATCTTCGCGGAGCTGGTGGGCCACCTCATCGCTTCCAAACTTCCCTACGGTGACGTGCTGCATCAGGTCCGCCGGACGAGGTCCGCGTCGCCGGCGTCGGAACTGGTGATGAGCTTGCTTCCGCCGCTGACCTTCACCTGCGACCGGATGGTCATCAGCGCGACACTCGAACCGGCCTACGGAGTCGGTGGGGACGCGTACGACTACGCGGTCGACGATTCGACCGCGCGGTTGATAATCCTGGACGCGATGGGCCGCGGCATGTATGCGGGCTTGACCTGTGCGACGGCCCTGTCGGCGATTCGTAGCGCCCGCCGCGACGGCCGCGGTCTCTACGCCATGGCCCGAGCCGCAGACCAGGCCATCAAGGAGCAGTTTCGCGACGCCCGGTTCGTCACGGGGTTTCTCGCAGAGCTGGACCTCGACACCGGCGTGCTGCGCTACCTCAATGCCGGCCATCCTCCCGCGCTGATCCTGCGGCACGGCAGGTTCGTGCGATCCCTGGACGGTGGTCGACGTCTGCCCCTTGGCTTCGACGACGCGGGCATCCAGATCGTCGAAGAACGGCTCGAACCCGGCGACGACCTGCTGTGCTACACCGACGGCATCACCGAGGCCAGAGGCCCCGACGGCGAACAGTTCGGCCTCGAACGGCTCATCGACCTTGCCGAGCGGCAAGCGGCCGAAGGCTTGCCCGCTCCGGAGAAGCTGCGCAGGCTCTCCCACAGCGTCATCAGCCACCAGCACGGACCTCCTGGCGACGACGCCACCCTGCTGCTCTTGGAATGGTCCGCTGCCGCCGCGCGCAACACGGTGTCCATCACGGCCACCAGGGAAGGGGCATCGTGACCGACACAAGCCTCAACATCGACATCCGGCGTCTTGAGCCGCCGCAGCGCACGGTGGTAACCGTGACCGGCCAAGTCGACTACGCCACCAGCAAAGAACTCGATGAGGCATTGGCCGGGCAGCTCCAGCAGGGCCGCACCGAACTCATTCTCGACCTCGGCGACGTGTCGACCATCGACTCCAGCGGCCTGGGCCTTCTCGTTCGGTTCCACCAACGCACCCGCAACCGGAACGGCTGGCTACGCCTGGTCCGCGTCCGTGCCCAGGTCCGGCGCGCATTGCAGATCACGAACCTGGAGAAGATCCTTGGCATCTACGACAGCGAGCAGGACGCCTTCGCCGATATCCGGACTGATTAGCGCAGGCTGGCGGCGGGTCCGGATGGACTGAATCCCCTGGGTCAGGCTGATTGCTCGGCCACTGGGCGCTCGCGGTGGCGGTCGAGCCATCCCATGATCGGCGTGGCCGTGATGCCGTGCACGACGACCGAGACGATGACCACGAATCCCGACCGTCGCCCAGGCCAGATCGCTGTCGGGGAAGGCCGCCGACGCAACCGCGTAGGACAGGTAGTAGAACGAGCCGATCCCGCGGATCCCGAACAGCGCGATCACCGTCTTCTCGCGCGACGTCCCCGGCGCACCGCGTAGTGACAGCCATGCGCTGACGGGCGGACCAGCAGCACGACCGCCAGCCCGACCGCGACCGCCTGCCACGTCAGCGGCCCGAGCAGCCCGGCGACCACTGCGCCGCCGACAGCAGAAGCAGCAGCACGGTCAGCAGCCGCTCGATCTGCTCGGCGAAGTCGTGCAGCACCTGGTGATACTCGTGCGACCGTTCCGAGGCGCGGATGGAGCAGGCGCACACGAATACGGCGAGAAAGCCGTACCCGCCGGCCACCTCGGCGAGGCCGTACGCAAGGAAGGTCGCTGCCAGCGCCAGGAAGCCCTCGGCGTGCTTGGCCAGCCGGAACGTCTCCGACCGGGACCGGAAGAAGAGCCGACCGAGCAACCAGCCCGTCAGCAGCCCGCTGACGAGCCCCACGGCCAGCCGGTAGAGCCCGTCGACCATGAGCCACTCCAGCAGCCACTCGGTCGGCTCGTTGCCCACGGTGGCCATCGCGATCGCGGCGTAGACGAACGGGAACGCCAGCGCGTCGTTCAGCCCGGCCTCCGACGTGAGCGCGAAGCGCACCTCGTCCTCGGAGTCCTCGTCCTCGGTCGGCTCGCCGACCTGAACGTCAGATGCGAGTACCGGATCCGTGGGCGCCAGCGCCGAACCGAGCAGCATCGCGGTCGCCGGCGCGAGCCCGATCCACCACCACCCGAGGAACGCCGTCGCAGCGATGGTCAGCGGCATCGCAACCGCCAGAAGGCGCCACGTCGAGGACCAGGCTCGCCACCCGACCGGTCGATCCAGTTTGAGACCGGCACCCATCAGCGCGACGATCACGCCGACCTCGGTCAGGTGCTCGGCCACCTCCGGGTACTTCAGCGGATCAGGGTCGGGCAGGCCGGTCGGTAGCGCGAACACGGCCATCCCGAGCCCGAGGAACACGATCGGCATCGACAGTGGCCGACTGTCCAAGAGCCGGGGCAGCAGGCCGGCGAGCAGGGCGCCGACTCCCACGAGGGCGAAGGCCAGATCGACGGTATCCACGGGCAGTCCGCGCTCCTGAAATCGACACATTGACGAGGTGGGACATGCCCAACGCCGGTATTTCCATGCTTGGGGTCAGAGGCCACACGATGGGAGGCAGTCATGTCGGCAACCGTGTCCAGCATCGAGATCTCCTGCCCGCCGGAGGAGGTGTTCTCGTATGTCACTGACCCGTTGCGGTTCGTCGAGTGGCAGGACGACGTCGTGAGCGTGCAGCTGACCAAGGGTCCGCCGGCCCAGGTGGGCTCACAGTTCACGACCACCCGCCGGATCGGCGGCGTCGAGCGGACGATGACGCAACAGATAACGCGGATCGATCCACCGAAGAGCTGGGCAGTGCACGGCGTCGATGGACCGATCAGGCCAGACGCCACTGTCACCGTGGAATCCCTCAACGACGGCGCGCGGTCACGCGTGACCTTCGCACTCGACTTCCACGGACACGGAATCGGAGTGCCGCTCGTGCCGATGGTCCGCCGGATGGCGGCGAGAGGAGCGCCTATGAGCTATCGAAACCTGCAGCAACGGCTAGAGAGCGACGACCCGAGCTGACGCGCAGGGCTGGCTGGCCGTGAGGCGGCGAGCCGCCCGCGCTCCCTATAGACGCTTTCTTGCGAGGTAGACGGTGTTGGTCGCCTCCCGCTCCTGCAGCGGGTTGCGGAAGCTCACGATCTCGGCCCTCACATCCGCGAAGACCTCCCCGAGTACGGCAGAGAAGCTGTCGTCAGGCGGGTCGTTCGACCACAGGGAGAAGACGCCGCCAGGATGGAGCCGGTCGGCGAGGCGGCGCATTCCCGCTACTTCGTAGAACCCGGCGTGACTCGGATCCAGCAGGTGCTGTGGCGAGTGGTCGATATCGACGATGACCGCGTGGAAGCGCCGGCCCGGCTGTTCGGGCTCGAATCCGGAGCGGGCCATCGCGAAGAAGTCGCCGTGGATCAACCGGCACCGAGAATCCGAGGTCAGCACGCGGCCGAGCGGTATCAGTCCGCGCTGGTGCCATTCGATGACCGGATCGAGGGTGTCGATCACCAGCAGCGAACCGACGGCCGGATCCTCGAGCACGGCCTGAGCGGTGTAGCCGAGCCCGAGCCCGCCGACCACGACGTCAACGCCCTGTTCCGTCAGCACCGCCAGGGCGCGCCGGGCAACCTCTCTTTCCGCCACCGTGAACAGACTGGACATGAGGAAGTCGTCGTCGAGCTTGACCTCGTACACGTCCTGGTCGACGAGCGGATCCCGCCTGCGGCGCAGGCTGATGGCGCCCATCGGCGTCGGACGCCAATCGAGTTCCTCGAAACGAGCGCTCACCTGTTCTCCCTGTCCGGAACGTCGAGGAGCAAGTGATCGACGTGCGTTGGCGTCCGGGTGAGCCTACGTGGGTGAGCCTGCCGACCGGACCAGGTGCGGTGCGCCGCCCGGCGATCTAGCGTCGAGACCATGAGTGAGCACGTACTTTCCATCACCTCTGCAGCAATCACACCGGACGCCGCACCCGCGGTCATCGAGGCGTTCCGCGAGGCAACGTCGCGGCTACCGGGTGCCGTCCTGCACACCACCCTCGTGCAGGGCGAGGCCAACGACTGGCGGATCGTCACGCTCTGGCGCAGCAGGGAACTGTTGCAGCAGTACCGCCAGCGGGTCGGCACGTCGGCTGCGGTCAAGATCTTCCAGGACGCCGGCGCCGAGCCGACGGTCGCCGTACTCGACGTCATCCACGAGGCAGTGACCGACTGACGGACCGGCGCCGGAGGGGGCGGGCTGATCGGGCTTCGGCTGGCCGCCTCAGCTGGCCCGTCGGCAACTGTCGGGGTTTTGGCGGTATCGCCCGCCGGGTTTGGGGACCGCTTCCCGGACAGTCCGGTTTGTCCATAGCGAGCGGGCGGACCAGCCGGCTACGGCCGCGTGAACGTCATTGTCCAGTTGGACTCCCACGTCTGACCGCCGTCGACGGAGAACGACTGCTCCCAGGTCGGCACGTTGCGGTTCCAGTGGTACCGCACGTCGATCGGCTTGCCGTCGAACGTGTCAGGCCCGTGGAAGAAGCCGTTGCCGTCGGTGTCGAAGCGGCCTCGGACGGGCGGTTCGAGCACCCCGTTGACGTCATCGCGAATCCAGTAGATCGACCACTGCTTCTCGACGGGGTCGTACAGCCGGATCGTCATGCCGCGGAATCCCATGGTCGGAAACTCGATCACATCGACGCTGACGGCGCCGTTGAAGGAGGTCCAGCTCATCGACGAACTGGGCACCTCGTACCACTCGTCGCTGCCGGTCAGGGGGTTGCGCAGGCGGCGGTTGTGGCCCTTCCAGGGTCCGGTCAAGAAGTCGAAGTCGTCGGTCACCTTGGGGGTGTCCGGCGCGGGTGGCTCCGAGGAGCGCCGCGTGAGGTCCATGGTCCAGTTCGTCTCCCAGGTCTGGCCGCCGTCGGTGGAGAAGGCCTGTTCCCAGTGCGCGGTCCGCTCGGTCACGTCGGACCAGCGGTAACTCGCCAGCACAGGGCGACCGTCGTGAGTGTCCTCGCCTATCAACCCGTCCTCGAAGCGGCCGCGCACCGGCGGCTGCAAGACGCCGGTGCGGCTGTTCACCCAGTAGACCGTCCACTCCTTCGCCGACTGGTCGTACAGCCGGATGGACATGCCGTAGCTCCCCTTGTTCGGGAACCACGTCTCGTCGATGCTCACCGCGCCGTCGAAGTGGGTGCGTGCGGTGCTCGTGGTGGCGTACTCGTCCCACTCGTCGCTGCCGGTCAGCGGGTTCCTCAGCTGACGATGTGCGATGTCGAAGCTGCCGTTGAGGAAGTCGAAGTCAGTCATGGCGCCAGCCTGGCTGCCATACCTGACAGCGAGTGGCAGCGTTTCGGGCTACCTTCGGTTTGTGCGTTCCAGCCGCCTCCTCTCGATCCTGCTGCTCCTGCAGACGCGCCGCCGGCTGACGGCGCGCGAGCTGGCGGACGAGCTGGAGGTGTCGCTGCGCACGGTCTACCGCGATGTCGAGGCGCTCGCCGCCGCCGGTGTCCCGGTGTACGCCGAGCAGGGCCGCGCCGGCGGGTACCGCCTGGTCGACGGTTACCGCACCCGGCTCACCGGCCTCACCGAGCAGGAGGCGGCGTCGCTGTTCCTGGTGGGCATGCCGGGGCCGGCGGCGGCGCTCGGCCTCAGCGGTCCGGCGACGGCGGCGGAACTCAAGCTGCTCGCGGCGCTCGCGCCGGACCAGCGTGACCGCGCCGGCCGGCTGAAAGACCGGTTCCATCTGGACATGCCCGCCTGGTATCGCGACGCCGAGGACTCGCCGCACCTGGCCGCCGTCGCCGAGGCCGTGCTGCACGACCGCCGCGTCGACGTCGTCTACCGGCGCTGGGAGGCGCCGCGCGAGGTCGAGCGCACGCTGGAGCCGTACGGGCTCGTCCTCAAGAACGGCACCTGGTACGTCGTGTCCCGCGGCACCAAGGGATTCCGCACCTACCGGGTGTCGAACATCCTGCGCCTCACGCCGACGGCCGAGGAGTTCCAGCGCCAGGCGGGGTTCGACCTCGCCCGGCACTGGCGCGACCACCTCGACGAGTTCGACCGGCGGCGCTTCACCGACCAGGCCGTGGTCAGGATCTCGCCCTGGTTGTTGCCGAGGCTTGCGGACATGTCGGCATTCCCGCTGCTCAAGGCGATCGAGGACGCGGGCGCCGAACCGGACCAGGACGGCTCGCTGACGGTGGCGGTGCCGATCGAGTCCGTCGGACACGCCGTCGACCAGCTCATCAGGTACGGCACCGGCCTGGAGGTGCTCGAACCCCGGGCGCTGCGCGAGGAATTCGCCCGCGCGGCGAAGGCCCTTCTCGACCTGTACGGCTAAGTGACGCGGCCGCTGTTCGCGGAAATTGCCGCGACGCGCCGCGGCCGCGCCGGCGATTTCCGCGAACAGCCAGCCCACCGCCCGGTCAGACGCCCGCGTTGGCGCGGATCCAGTCCCGGTTCGCGGCGACGCTGGCGTAGTCCGTGTTGACGTAGTCGCCGGTCGAGCAGACGCCGACCTGCGTGCTTCCGTAGAACTGCGGTCCACCCGAGTCGCCGTACCCGGCTGTGCCGTTGATCTTGGTGGTCGCGACCGAGCGGCCCCCGTAGGCGTCCCGGCCCGCACCGGTGACCCGTACCGAGGCGCGCTTGAGCACGTCCGAGATGGGCGCGTCGTCGCCCACCTCGATCGTTCCCCACCCGTAGATGTAGTTGGTAGCGCCCCTGGGCGGGTCGGCGTCGGCGAGCTGCACGTAGGTGGTGCGTACCGATGTCGCGAGGTGTAGCAGAGCGATGTCCGCGCCGGGCGCGCGCACGACGCGGTCGACGTCCGCCCGGATGCCGTGGTGGATGCGAACGTCGCCCACCATCACATGCGACGGCGGATCCTCGACGCAGTGCCGGGCCGTGAGCACCCACCGTGCGGCGATGATCGAGGCCGAGCAGCCGAAGTGCTCGTCCTGGTACATGCCGGCGGCCCACGGGGCGCTGGCGACCGGGCCGCCACCGATGATCCTGGTGCGTACGTCGCCGCCCTAGTCCGCGTGCGCGATGTGGCCGGTGCCGAGGACCAGCACGGCCGACGTTGCGACGGCGATGCAGTTCCGGGTCAGGCGAGACATGGGGCCTCCTAGCCGGTAGGAACCGATATGCCCTATCTGTCTAGTCACGCGCGCGATGTGCGGGCAACAGGCGAAAATTCGCCGGAAGGACTGAACCGATGACAGATCTCCGGCACCTGCTGCGGACAGGGCCGTTCCACGCCGCCCTCCACGCCGCGATCCGGCGCCCGCCGCGACGGGGTCGACCGATTCTTTGCGCACTACTACGGCGACCGGTCGATCCCCGTCGACCGCATCGCGGTGACACCGCTACGGGGCGCCCGGGCTAGCTCAGCCGGCGTTGCTCCAGGGGTTCGGTCGCGGGTCCCTGGAGTACGTTGCCGCCGGTGCCGAAGCGGGAACCGTGGCATGGGCAGTCCCAGGTGCGCTCGGCGTCGTTGAACGCGACGATGCAGCCGAGGTGGGTGCAGGTCGCCGACACGGCGGACAGCAGGCCCGACTCGTCGCGGTACACGGCGCAGCGCTCGCCGCCGATCCGGATGACCGCGCCGCTGCCGGGGGCGAGGTCCGACACCGAGTCGGCATGCGACGGTGGCCGGATCCGGTCGCCGACGAAGTGCCGCGCGACGGCGAGGCTGGCGTGGAGGAACGGGCCGGCCTCGACGGTGGGATGGATCCGCCGCGGGTCGAAGATGCGCGCCCACGCCGGTTCCTGCCCGCCGAGCAGAGCGGCCAGGAGCCCGCCGGCCATCACACCGTTGCTCATGCCCCAGCCGCCGAACCCGGTGGCCACCCAGACGTGTTTCGCGCCAGGGTGGAACCGACCGACGTACGGGAGGTGGTCGGTGGTGTCGTTGTCCTGCGCCGCCCAGCGGTAGCGCAGCCGGTCGACGTCGAAGTTCTTGTGGGTCCAGTCGGCCAGCCGGTGGAGCCGGTCCTCGACCCGCAGGGTGCCGGGCTTGAACTGCTCGCCGGTGACGATGAGCAGCCGCTGCCCGTCGGCATAGGGCGCCGTGCGGACCGAGCGCGTGTTGTCCTCGGTAGTGAGGTACATGCCGTCGGGGTCGCTCGCCGCGTCGATGAGGCCGGCGACGACCAGTTCGCGGCGCGGCGTGAGGCGGGTGAAGAGCATCGCACGGTCGAACACCGGGTAGTGGGTGGCGACCACGACTTCGTGCGCGGTGACGGTGGCGCCGGACTCGGTGCTGAGGCGGCACGGGCTGCCCTCGTGCAGTCCGGTGACGCGCGTCCGCTCAAGGATCCGGCCACCGTGGAGGATGAGGTCGTCGGCGAGCCCCAGCAGGTACCGGCGGGGGTGGAACTGTGCCTGGTCCTCGACGCGGACCGCGGCCGCCACGTCGAACGGCAGCCCGGTGTCGGTCACGACTGTGGCGTTCAGCCCGGCCTCGGTGGCCGCCGCAGCCTCGTCCCGGACCTTGTCGACCTGCTCCGGGTCGGTGACGTAGGTGAACGCGGGTCGCCGTTCGAGATCGCACTGGATCCTCAGCTGTTCGGCGGTCGCGGCCACGTGTTCGACGGCGGCCATCTGCGCCAGCGCGTACAGGCGTGCTGTGTCGGCGCCGTATGCAGAGCGCAGCGTCGAGTACGCGAACGTGTGCTGGGCGGTGAGCTTGGCGGTCGTGTACCCGGTGACGCCCGCCGCGATGCGGTCGGCCTCCAGCACGGCGACCACACGGCCAACACGGGCCAGTTCCAGGCGGTGCAGAGTCCGGCGATACCGCCGCCGACCACCGCCACGTCGACCTCAAGGTCGGCCGTGAGCGCGGGATACGCGGTCGCTCGGGCGGAGTCCATCCAGTAGGACTCGGCTGCTCCTTCGGTCAGCGTCATGCCTGCTCACATACCCCTCGGCGGCTGCGGCCAATCTGGGCTGCTCGGTGTCGGACTCATGCTCGGTGGCCGTCGCCGTGCGTGATCGGCTCGCTGTTGGGTAGTGGATCCAGGAACGGCTTTCAACCGCGACGAGGGAGGCATGATGACCACCGCGTTCCCCGCCTGGGATCCGTGGAACTACCGCGACACGAACTACACCGGCGGCGGCGAGGCCAACTGGACCGGCTTCGATGTCGAGGCCACCGACGGCAGCATCGGTTCGATCGACGAGGCGACCTATGACACCGACGCCAGCTACATCGTCGTCGACACCGGTCCGTGGATCTTCGGCAAGAAGGTCCTGCTGCCGGCCGGCGTGATCAATAACGTCGACGTCGACGGCCGCAAGGTCTATGTCGAACGCACCAAGGAAGAGATCAAGAACGCTCCCGAGTACGACGAGGACACCCGCGACAAGCCCGAGTACCGCGAGGACCTGGGCACCTACTACGGCGGGTTCTACGGTCCCGGCACGCTGTGACTTTGTGCCGACGGTCCCCGCGTCATGCCTGGCGCGGGGACCGTCCCGTTCGGGGCGTGTCAGGATGGTCCGGTGAACCGGCCCACGCGTGCAGAGGACGAGACCCAGCAGACCCACATGGTCGGTGCCCTCGTGTCCGCCAGCCGGGTGCTGATGGCGCTCACCGCCCGCAGCCTGGGCGAGGTCGACGTCGACGTGACGCTCTCGCAGTACCGCGCGCTCGTGGTGCTGGCATCGCGCGGGCCGCAGCGCACCGTCGACCTCGCCGTCGAACTGGGCGTTCAGCCCTCGACGGTGACCCGCAGCTGTGACCGGCTGATCCGCAAGGGCCTCGTGCGCCGCTGCCGCCGCCCGGAGGACCGCAGGGTGTCGTGGCTGGGCCTCACCGAGCAGGGCAAGGAACTCGTCGGGACGACGATGCGCCAGCGCCAGGCGGCGATCGCCCGGTTGGCCGAGATCATCGACGTCCCGGATCCACGCCCGGTGACGGCCGCGCTCACCGCGCTCGTTGAAGCGGCCGGCGAGACTCCCGACCCGCAGTGGTGGGACCACTGGGCGCTGTCCACGCTGGACGGCGACGCGGAGTAAGTCCCGCCCGCGCCGGCCGCCTGCGAGTTTCGGATTCTTGGGGGTTCCCGGGTCCGTCGACCCCCAAGAATCCGAACTCAGTCGCCGAACGGCTTGAGCACCATCAGTGCGGCGGTGACGAAGAGCAGCACCGAGACAATGCCGCTCGACGCGGCGATCCGTCCGCGCAGCGCGTCGAGTTTGCCCTTGACCTCCGGCTCCTGCGCCGACAGCGGCACCGGCGCGACCGGACCCGGCTCGGGCGCGGGCAGCTCCCCGTCGACCGGATCGACCGTGACCGTGGCCGGTGCGGTGATCAGCCTCGCCGCCTTGCTCAGCGACGGAGCCACGATGAGCAGAACGAGCAGCAGCGCGAGGACGTAGAGCGTCATCGAGACGTTCACCCAGATCGAGCTGAACGTGTAGTCCTCTTCCTCGGTGACCACCGCCAGCACGCCGAACGCGAAGACGATCATCGACAGCAGCCCGTACAGCGTGGTCTGCCGGGCGGCGTCCTGGAGGCGCCCGCCGTCACCGAGGCGCAGCGCGCGCAGGCCGGCCATCGGCGCCACCACCAACGGTCCGATGAGGAACACCGCGGCGATCACGTGTATCAGGACCATGAGGGTGTGCATGCCGCACAGCGTAGGACCGCGCGCGTCGCCGCGCTCGTTTCTGAGCGATGGCCGCCTATCGTTTGTTCTCCGCGGCTGCGGACGCTGCGACCGGCGGCGATCCAGATACCGGACGTCCGGGCAACCGCAGGGGCGCCGATCTCACCGGTGTTGGCGTACGGCGTCCGGACACTACGCCGGGTTTCGGGCCGCGGTGGGCAGCTAGACCGAGGTGGCTGAGCGCCCTTGCGGGGGATAGGCCGACTGGCAGCCCATTCAGAGCACCGCGCCAAAGGATCATGTCGGCGCGCCAGTCACGCAGATAGTTGACGCAGGACGCCGGGGTGATCTGCGCAGACCGGGCTGCCGCCGCGGCTAGGGCCGCGAGCATTCGCCGACGCGCGGTCGGGTCAAGGTCTGGATCGTCGTGGACCTGCTGGATGACGTCGGCGATGAAATGCTTGCGCCGCGTCAGGAACGAGTGCCAGTAGGCGTCTGGGGCGTCCTCGAAGCGGCGGTGCTGGTCGAGGAGCCAGAAGATGCCTTCCGCCATTACGTCGCCGAACTCCTCGGACACGGCGCGGTCAGGGCGGGCGAATGGGTCGTACGGGCGCTGGAGCGCTTGCCCGACCAAGGTCACCGGGCGCATCATCGCGTCGTCAAGGAGGAAGAACCAGTCCTCGTTGTAGACATTGGGAAAGAACGACGACGTTTGCCAGGGGGCGACAGCCATTGCCCCGCCGCCGACGAAGGTGTCCTGGTTCCCACTCGTGATTCGGTGAGCATGGCAGACAACCGAGTTGTCGGGATATCCGGCGAGCGACAGGCCGACCGTGTCGTAGTCGTCGAGCAGCGCCGCCGCTCGACGAAGATCGTTCGGGTCGGGAACAGCGATGTCGTCGTCGAGGAAGATGACCCGTTCCCACCCCGCCATGCGGGCGACCAGGAGGCCGATATTGCGCTTGAGCGCGGTATCGGTGTTTCGCTTGAAAAGCGCCTCAGGCGAGGCTGAGGTGGCCAGGTCGACCAGCGGAAGGCTGTATGTCGGTGGAATATCGACGCTAATCAGCTGGCGGAGCGCTTCGCCGGCCCAGTACTCCGACGCGGCACGCGCGCTGGCTCGCCTGCTACACAGCAGCAGCAGCGGGCAGCCCGCCTGACGCGCAAGGCTCACCACGTGCCGCAAGTACGCCGCCGGACGCGCCGTGGGCACGACGATGGCGTCGAACGCCCGGAGGTCCGATCCCGCCGACTGGTCGAGGAGCGCGCGGTGGGAACCATGGTGGTGCGGGCTTGACGGCTGGTGCGGGGTATGGATGTTCCCGGACCAGCCGTTCACGGGAGCTGGCTGTTCCTTGAGTGGGGCGTTCACGAGACGACCTCGCGGCATTCGGTGAACGCGTCCAGGGCGCTTGCCTCGGGTTCTCCCTGGTGCTGACCGCTCACCGCGCCTGCGGCCATTCGTGCAGCCGCGTATCAGCGTCGGTCCAATCCGGTGTCATGGCTCGTCCTCGCACAATGAGCACCCGCGAGAGGACGCTGAAGGTCGTGCCATCGCCGAACCGGGAGAAGATGTGAGCTTCGTTCCGATCGCGGAAGCGTGCATCCGTCAAAGCCCTCACCGCGCCGAGCGTGCCGCGGGCGTACATCCCGTTGCAGATCGTGACCGTCCGCTTCACGTTGAACGGGTTGGGGCCGCGGTAGAAGTGAGCTACATCTTCGCTCTCGCCGTCGGCACTGTTCACAACAGGCCCGTGCTTCACGGTCTGTTCCGCATCCGTCACCTCGAAGTACGCCTTAGTCCTGTCGGCAGCCGAGACCTGCCGCACCGGAAGGTCGAGGCGCTTCAGTAGCGCACGCGTCGCCTCGTTCCAGTCGACGCCGCCCAGGAGCACGAGGTGAGTGGTGTAGTCATCGGTGGCGAGACGAGACGCGAGCTTGACCTTGACCACGGCATCCAGCCCGTTGACCGCCCGAATGTGCCCATACAGTTCGAACAGAGCGTCAAGGTCGGCAAAGCTGTACAGGTCGACGTGATCAGGATTGAGCGGATCGGGGTCCGGCATCGCGGTCAACAGAGCTTTGGGTAGCTCCGCGCAGACGATCGTGACCGGCTGCCCTTCGAGGAATTGCCACGTTCCTGTTGACGGCTGATTGGTCGAGGATGTCACGGCGCTGAGGACTGGATGCCCGCCGCCGGAAGCGGACGACTGCGCCGCGGTGCGCAGCAGCCTGAGCTCGTCAGCGAGTTCGTCGCGGCGTGCCCGCTCAACGGCGGTCAGCTCGCTGTCGTCGAGAACGCGAGGACTGTCGCCTTCCACCGAGCGCCTGGTCGCGAAGAACGTCGCATACGCGTCCAGCCGCCGCATCGGTGGAATCCGCGGACTCGTCAGGCTCTCCCACGAGGAGATCGCCGCGACACTCAGTGGTCTGCTGCCACCCAGCGCCTGCCCGAGCACGGTCTGGGTCAGCTCGACGTCCGGCCACAAGTCCTCGCGGAGCGCACGTAGCCGCGACGCGAGAGCCACCTGCCCACGCGTTGGCCGCTGCGCTGGCTGCACGCCGACACCCTTCAACTCGATTTCGCTGTAACAAGTGAAGCCGGAGTGTACGTCAGTTGTCTAGTCCCGTTTCTCGCGCGGCGGCCAGGCTCACCAGCACCGCTGACGTACTTCAGTGCACTCCAGCGGTGTTCTGTGGTCTCCAATAACAACCAGGTCAAAGGGAGCGAGTTTCCAGTGGCGATAGAACATTGCCACGTCGGCCAGCCGCGATCTACCCTTCAAGTACCTACTTCAGTGTGAATTTCATTCATAGTGTGAAATTCACAGGAGGCGTGTGGAGATGGGCATTTACCGTCGTAAACACCTCGTGCCGATCGGGCGGTCCCCGCCGAGGTCGCTGACGAGCCGTCATAGCTGTGGCGGACACCCCTGGACCTTCGTTGCCGCGACGCCAGGGGCACCCGCGTCCTCATTCGACGGGTCCGGATCCGTCGGCAACTGACTGCTCTGACGGAAGGAGCCGTCATGAACACGCTAGTCCTCGTTACCCGCTCGGTAAACTACGTGGTCGCCTCGTCTGTACCGGACGTCGATCGTCGACTTCTCGACCTGATCGCAGTGCTCCATGCGCTCTTCGGGGCACTGATTGTGGTCGTCGCGGTCCTGCTGGTGGCCACGGCCGGACCGCGCTGGTGGTCGCGCATCGCGGCTCTGTTCGTCGCCGTGGCCATGGTTGGGTTTGTGGTGGTCGGCTGCGCTCCATCGGCGAGCGCTGCGACGCCCGTCGCTGCGCACGCCGAGGAATCCGACATGCTCCTCGTCATTGTGGGCATCGGCATGGTGATCGTCGTGGGTGCGCTGTTCTTCTCGGCAGTTCGCGCGGCGTTTCACGTGCTTGTCTCGGTCGCGCGGGCTCTGGAGCTCATGCTGATCGTCCGCCACGCTGTGCTGATCACAGGTGCATTAGGACTAATGCTCATGGTCGTGGCCACTCGGCAATGACGCCCTACGGCTTGACGACCGCGAGCTCGACCTTCTCGAACGTGCTGGCGTCGACGAGGCCGGTGTCCTCAAGGACTTCCTGGTGGTCGGAGACGGCCTTGTTCGCCTCGATGGCCATGTCGCGGACGAGGCTGTTCTGGGTGGTCGCCCGTACCTGGGCGATGATCACGTAGACCTTGCCGTGCGTCTCGCGCAGGATGTTCGCGAAGAACGCGTCGAACTCGGCGCCGCGCGAGTTCTGCAGCCGCTGCACGAATCCCTGCTGCTCCGGGGTGGCCTCGTTCGGGATCGCCACGTTCAGCGCGGCGGCGATCTCGCGCACCATCTGGTCGAGCCGCGAGTGGCCCTCCATGAGGTGAAGGCCCGCCCGCTTCACCTGCTCGCTGGACGCGTTGTCCTGGGCGAGCCGGCCGGCCGGCAGCTCCCACAGGTCCGCCTGGCGCACCGCGACCAGCAGTTTCTTGTCCAGCTCGCTGATCGGGCCCGACGACGTGGCCTGCTTCTGGCTGACCGAGTAGTCGGAGTCGACGGGCGTGCCGTGGCCGGAGATGCCGTGGGTCGATGGCACCGCCGCGCCTGTCGTCGCCTCCGCCTCGCCGGTGAGACCCAGCTCGCCGCGGGCGGCCCAGATGGCGACCACCGCGACGACCAGCGCCGTCGCCACGATGACCGGCCTGGACACCCGCCATCCGGTCGCGGGATTGACTCTGCGGGTTTCGTACATGGCTCCTCCTGGTCCGCTGACGACTCGACCAGAAGTACGGGCATGCCGGAATTTCCGTTCACCCTTGCAAGTAATTTCGGAGCTTGCGGGATCCTGTGGCAATAGGCCCGGATCCTGCCGCTTCGGCTCAGAGCTCCAGGCGGATGATCCGGTCGTCGTCGGACCTGGGGTCGCCGCGCCCGTCGTGGTTCGACGTGAACACCCACAGGGACCCGTCCGGCGCCGCCTCGGCGTGGCGCAGCCGCCCGTACTCGTCCTTGAACAGGATCGCCGCGTCGCGCCCGTCCACGCCGATCCGGTACAGCCGCTTGCCGCGTAGGCAGGCCATGTAGACGCGGTCGCCGACGATCGCGATGCCGCTGGGGGAGGCGTCGTCGGTCGCCCAGGTCGCCACGGGGTTGGTGAACCGGTCGTCGTCGCTGCGGCCCTCGGCCTCGGGCCAGCCGTAGTTGGCGCCCGGCTCGATGCGGTTGAGCTCGTCGTACCGGTTCTGCCCGAACTCCGACGCGTACAGCTGCCCGTCGGCGTCCCAGGCGAGGCCCTGCACGTTGCGGTGGCCGTAGCTGTAGACGAGCGAGTCGTCGAAGGGATTGCCCGGCGCGGGCTCGCCGTCGGGCGTCATCCGGAGGATCTTGCCGCCGAGGGAGTCCTTGTCCTGGGAGCGGTCGCTGTCGCCGGCGTCGCCCGTGCCGGCGTACAGCATGCCGTCGGGTCCGAACTCGATCCGCCCGCCGTTGTGGTTCCCGGCCTGCGGCAGCCCGGTGACGATGGGCTGCGGCCGCTCGCCGAGCCGCAGCCGCGCGATGCGGTTGTCGTCGTCGGTCGTGTAGTACACGTACACCCAGCGGTCGGTCGCGTAGTTGGGCGAGACCGCGACGCCGAGCAGCCCGCCCTCGCCGCCCGGTCGGGCCTCGGTGATCCGCTGGACCTCGTCGACCTTGCCGTCCGGAGTGACGGTGAGCAGCCGGGTGCTGTCCCGTTCGGTCACCAGGGCGCGACCATCCGGCAGGAACGCCGCACCCCACGGCACCTCCAGCCCGGTGGCGACCGTGCGCACCATGCCGGTCTCGACGGGCACGTCCGGGGCATCGTCCACTGTGGGCTCGGTGAACCAGCCGCCCCAGCTCGCCGTGGCCACCACCAGCGCGCACACCGCCGCGACACCGACCACGGCGGCCACCAGCACTCGGGGTTTCATCCCTCCAGCGTGCCACCGTCAGGTCTCGGGACGGTCAACCGAAGCTCGGTACGCGCAGCGCCTCCACCTCGTCGACGGCCGGCCACCAGTCGGCCGGCTTGCCGTCGGGCCGGACCAGCAGCGCACCGCCGTCGGAGATGCCCATCGCGCGCGCGGACATCGGGTCGAGGGCGTGGACGTCGACCGGCGGGGACCCCGCCGCCCCGCCCGTCGCCACGTCCCAGCGGCGCCGTTGCGGGCCGGTGAAGACGGTGAGCCCGGGTCCGAGCAGGTCGAGCGTGGAGGTGCGGGACCGCGGCAGCCACAGGTGCGGGATGCGCCCCCCGAGGTCCGCGGGCAGCTCCTCGTCGACACGACGCCGGGAGCCCCACGGATCGGCCGATCGGGCGACGTTGTGTTCCGCGACGGGCCGGCGCTCGGTCTCGTAGGAGTCGAGCAGCTCCGGTCCTGCCCAGCCGCGCAGCACCCAGGCGAGCTTCCAGCCCAGGTCGTAGCCGTCGGCGATCGCGGTGTTCATGCCGGTGCCGCCGCGCGGCGTGACCCGGTGCGCGGCGTCGCCGACGAGGAACACCCGGCCCTCGCGGAAGCGTGCGGCGAGCTGCGCGGCGAACGCGAACGTGCCGACGCGCTCCATCGCGGACCGCGAGGTCGGCCACGCCCGCGCCGAGCCGGATCAGCCGGGTGAACCGCTCCGCGGTGACGTCGGCGGGCTCATCAGGTCGCGGTTCGTAGGCGCCGCCGTACAGCCAGCGGTCGCCCTGGCCGGCGGGCAGGAAGACGCCCTCGCCCTCGGCGTGGTCGACGAAGTAGATGCCGTAGCGGTGAGCGCCGAGCAGGTCCCACAGCGGCGCGCGGAACAAGGCCGTGGTACTGGCGGCGAGGCGGTCGGGGCCGTGCATCGGGATGCCCACGGCGCGCCGCACCGCACTGTGCGCACCGTCGGCCGCGACGACGTAGCCGGCGTCCACCATCCGCGTCGCGCCGGTCGCGGTGTCGCGCAGCGCCACCCGCACGGTGTCGGGCCCCTCGGCGACCTCGACCACCTCCGCGCCCAACTCGACCTCGGCGGCCGGCAGTGAGCGCAGGTGTGCCAGCAGCACCGGCTCCAGGTGGTCCTGTGGCACGCATGCCGGGCCGGTCGGGCTGAGCACGGCGCTCTGTTCCCGCGTGGGGTAGCCGACGGCATGGGCGGACCCCTCGGCCGCACCGGCGAGGGTCTCGCACGTCCACAGCAGCCACTCGACGTCGACGCCGCCGGCGTGCACCCGCTCCTCAAGCCCCCACGAGCGGAAGATCTCCATCGAGCGGGTGCTGACGACGGTGGCCCGCGGCAGGCTCGACAGGTCGCGCCGCCGCTCCACCAGGAGCGTCGGGACACCCTGGCCGGCCAGGGCGATCGCCGTGGTGAGGCCCGCCGGCCCGGCGCCGACGACCAGCACCGGTACCTCTCGCGTATGCATGGGAACAACTCCTTCGTCGGACAGCATGTATTTCAGAAGACACACTGTCTTCCGTGAGACGGCATGTCAACCGAAATGTATGATGGCTGACGATGACGACCCGGAAGTACGAGCAGCGGCTACGCGCGGAGGCGGCGGAGGAGACCCGCCGCCGCATCCTCGACGCGGTCTACGAGCGGTTGCGCGAGGCGCCGACGCAACCGGTGAGCGTCGACCAGGTCGCGCGGGCGGCCCGCGTCGCTCGCTCCACCGTCTACCTGATCTTCGGCTCCCGCGCCGGCCTGTTCGACGCCGTCGCCACTGACCTGATGGAGCGCGGCGGGTTCGAGCGGGTGCTCACCGCGGTCGCCCAGCCGGACGCGCACGAGCACCTCCGGGGCGGCATCCGCGCCGGCTGCGAGTACTTCGCGGCCCACCGCGACGTCCACCGGGTGCTGTTCTCGACGGCCACGCTCGACCCGGAGGCAACCGGCGGCGCCATGCAGCGAAGCGAGGAACGCCGGGCGGGCGGGATGGCGTACCTCGCGCAGCGGCTGGCCGAGCAGGACCTCCTGCGGCCGGACGTGACCGTCGACGACGCCGCCCACATCCTCTACCTGATCACCAGCTTCGACGCCTTCGACCAGCTCTACACCGGCCGGGGCCTGCCGGTCGGCGAGGTCGCCCGGCTGCTGGTCGCGACGGCCGAGCGCGCCGTCTGCCGGTAGCCGCCCACCGGTCGCTGGAGGTCAGAGCGACTCGCCGTGCAGCACCAGCGCCCAGGCCAGGCACCCGAACGCGATCGTGGACGCGAACGTGCGCACCAGGTTCCAGCTGCGCCACTTCGCCTCGTCGAACCGCGTGCGGACGGCGGCCAGGTCGTCGATGCCGTCGGGGTCGCCGGCCGCCTTGATCCCGTTGTTGAGCGGCACGTTGATCGCGATCGTGATGACGAACGTGACCAGGTACAGCACCAGCGCCACCGCGATCCACGGCAGCGTGTCCTCACCGAGGTGTGCCACCGTGGCCAGCGCCGTCGTCACCAGGGCGCCGAGGAAGCTGCCGCCGATGAACCACGGGTTCATGATCGCCCTGTCGATGGCCTGGAAGGCGCCGATGAACGTGCGGTCGTCCGTCTTCGCCAGCCCGGGCATGATCGTGTGGGTGTAGAGGCCGAACACCCCGGCGACCAGGCCCATCGTGATCGTGGCGGCCAGCAGCGAGACGGTCTGCAACGTGTCCATGTGCGAAGTGTGCAGGATGTCGCGGGCTATGACCCGGAGGATCCCGCACGCTCCGGGGCGGCGATCGGACGGCCGTACGTCACGGCGTCCAGGACGGTTGGCGGCACGGTGAGGCGGTACGCGGCGTCGGGGTGTGCGCCGAGCGCGTCATTGACGGTCGAGAACGCGAGGCGCAGCGCCACGAACACAGTGATCCCGAAGATCTGCGAGTCGGTGAAGCCTGCGTCGCGCAGTTCCTGGACGTCGTCCGCACTGGTGCCGTTGGGATCCCGCACGACCTTGCGCGCCCACCCGGCCATCGCCCGTTCGCTCGCGGTGAGCCCGGTGTCATCACCGCGGAGCACGGCGACGGCCAGTTCCGCGTCGGACGCGGCGGCCAGCTTGCCGCCCCAGGCGAGGGAGCAGTACGCGTCGCCGAGCGTGGACGCGCACGCCGCGATGAGAATGCCGCGCTGGCGCACGCCGAGGTCGTACGTCTCGGCGGTCTTACCTATCAGGGCGGTCAGCCCGTCGAGCAGCGCCGGTTGGAACGCCCACAACCGGGAGTTGTTCATGACGTAGCCGACCTCGGCGATGTCCTCATCGAACAGGCGCCGGGCGTGGTCGTCAGGTTCGGGGACGCGGAGGAAGCCGGTGGCGTTCATGGCTGCCGCCCATCTGGGGCCCCATCAGCAGCCCCGCCAGCGCTGGGTTATCGACATCCTCGCCTAGCAGCCGTGCAGAAGCCAGCGCGGACGTGTCGCCAGGACGCGCTGCCCCGCCCGTACATCGCCGGCCTCCACCAGCAGTTCGGCCCCTCCTCGCGCCCGCCCCGATGGCGGGTCGCGAGGAGCAGGCAACACGGCGACTGTGTGACGCCCGCGTGAGCGTCAGAAGGTGACGAGCGGATCTCCGATGAAGTCGGCGACGAAGTTCACGAAGAAGAAGCCGAAGAACAGGAAGTTGGCGACGAGGAGCACGTACGACGCCGGACCCGGACGAGCCGGCCTCGGCAGCTTGCTGTTGAGGTACATCAGCATGAACGGGTAGATCAGCGCGCCGAAGTTGGACATGTTCGCCGACCACTGGACGAGGTTGCCCGCTCGCTGCCGCTGCATCGCCTCGTGGAGGATCACGGCGCCCTCGCTGTCATGCCCCCGTACCGCGTGGACCAGCGCGCTCCCGAGCGCGGCCAGAGCGCGTCCGTTCCGCGCGTCGTCCGTGCAGCGGGACGCCTTCGCGACGGCTCGCCGCAGGCTGTCCACGCCCGCCTGGGCCGCGGCGGCCACGATCGCGGCGCGGCCGGCGTCCGAGCAGGCTGACGAGCTGCGGCCCGGCCGTCAACGCGGGGACGATCGCTGATCCTGGGCCGGCCTCGCCGCCTCGCGTAGCGCGGGCGAGGCATCCAGCCCCAGCTCACGCGCAGCAGGTCCTCGCACACCGCCACTTGCCGCAGCGCCGCGGTCCGGTCGACCGCGGCGGCCAAGCGCCGATCAGCAGCTCGGGTGCCCTCTCGACCGCGTTCCGAGCTACGGCCCCGGTCTGCGTACCCCGACTGCCGCGCCCGCCCGGCCGGCCGCCTGCTCTTGCCGAGTGGATAGGTGCGGACGGGCTCCACGACGTTTGTCATGGCGGCCTCCCTCATTCGCATGGGCCGACAAGCCGGCTGAGGGGACGAGACGCCGACGGTGTACCCCAAAGCGGACAACTTCACGCGTGAGGGTTGTTGACCTGTCGAACCTGCGTGGGAAGGTGGGCCGATGAGCGGTGGCGAGGAACGGGACGGCGTGAACCTGACGAACCTCGACCAGCCGCTGTTCGACGGCGCGGACGCCACCAAGGGCGACCTCGTGGACTATCTGGACGCCGTCCGCGACCGCATCCTCCCCGAACTGCGCGACCGGCCGCTGTCGGTGGTGCGTGCGCTGCGCGGCCAGAAGCCGTTCATGCAGAAGAACGTCCCGAAGTACACGCCGCCGTGGGTGAAGACCGTCACGGTGTGGGCGGAGTCGTCGAAGCGGGAAGTGTCCTACGCGCTGTGCAACGACCGCCGCACGCTGCTGTGGTTCGCCAACCAGCGTGCGATCGAGTACCACCCCACGCTGGTGCACGCCGACGCGTGGGACCGGCCTACCTACCTCGTGCTCGACCTCGACCCGCCCTCCGGCGACGCGTTCCGCATGGCCGTCGACGCCGCGTTGCTCGTCCGCCAGGCACTGGCCGAGGCGGGCCTGGAAGGTGTCGTGAAGACCAGCGGCGCCAAGGGCGTCCACGTGTTCGTGCCGGTCGGCGAGGGGGCGACGATGGAGGAGGTGGCCGCCGCGACCCGCGCGATCGCCGCCCGCGCCGAGCGCATCGACCCCGTCCTCGCCACGACCGCCTACATCCGCGAGGACCGTGGCGGCAAGGTATTCCTCGACTCCACCCGGTCCGGCGGTGCCACGGTCGTCGCGGCGTACAGCCCACGGCTGCGTCCGGGGACTCCGGTCTCGTTCCCGGTCGCGTGGGACGACGTCGAGTCCGTCGCGCCCACCGACTTCACCGTGCACACCGCACTGGATCTACTCGCGGGTGCTGACCCGTGGGCCGAACGTATGCCTGCCCCGCAGGGGCTGCCGGACGACCTGGTCGAGGAGGGCCGCGCGATCCCGGTGGCGCGGGTGCAGGCGATGCACGAGGGCAAACGCCGCGCCCGCGCCCGCCGGGAGGAGTAGCTCACGCCGCCCACAGCAGGTCCTGCGGCTCGGACGGGTCGTACCAGCTGCCGGGGGCGTCGTCGATGCCCGCGCTGGAGCCGGTCTCGCGCCAGTCGATCCGTCCGGCGAGCTCCAGGTACGTGGCCGGTTCGGGTGACGTTGAGGTCCGGTACGTCTGTGCGGTCATCGTCATCACGACCTTGGCGAGAGGGTTATTTCCTCAGTACCTACGGTCCCCTCAGGCGTTACACGAAACATCCGCCAGGTGGCGTATCTCGGTCGAGACATATGTCATGCGACCGGTGGCCTAGCCGGGAACGCCGTCGCGAGCCGGGCGAGCGCCAGTGCACCGATGAGCAGCCCGAAGTCGCGCAGGGCCACGTCGTAGTAGTCGCCGAGTATGAGCAGGTTGACGATGATCCCGCCGAGCCAGGCCGCGACCAGGTAGCCGCCGAACCGGGGGAGTAGCGCGACCACCACGCCGGCGATGATCTCGATGACTCCGACGGCGAGCATCGCCTGGTGCGCGGTGCCGGGGACGAGCTTGTCGATGCTCGGCGCGAGGTAGCCCTCCCAGTCGGTGAGCAGGTTGGCGAACTTGTCCAGCCCGAACAGGATCGGCGCCGCGGTGAAGCCGATGCGGAGGAGCCAGAACGCCTGGAAGGCAGGCTCGGTCTTGAGGCGGTCGGCGGTGACAGTCATGGCCACTCCTTCTAAAGGACGATTATCTGGACGTTAGAACGCCGGCGCCTCTTTCGTCAATGGCCATGTCCGTTAGAATCCAGACGTGCCTACCGACGACTTCGATGCGGACGTGGCGAGCGTCGCCGCGCTGGGGGAACCCGTGCGCCGCGCGCTCTACCGGTACGTGGTGAGCCAGGAGGACCCGGTCGGCCGGGAGGAGGCCGCGGCGGGTGTCGGCGTCGCCCACCACACGGCGAAGTTCCACCTCGACAAGCTCGTCGAGGACGGCCTGCTCGACGTCGAGTACCGCCGCCCGCCCGGGCGTACAGGTCCCGGCGCGGGCCGCCCCGCCAAGCTCTACCGCCGCGCGGACCGCGAGATCGCGGTGAGCCTGCCCGAGCGCCGCTACGACCTGGCCGGCCGGGTGATGGCCGAGGCGATCACCGAGGCGCAGCGCGCCGGCGCACCCGTCGACGACACGCTGACCGAAGCGGCCCGGTCGGCGGGGCGTGAAATCGGCGAGCAGGCGCGTGGGCTCCTCGGCTCGCACCGCACCCCGGAGGACGCGCTGCGAGCGGTGGGGGAGGTGCTCGCCGAGCAGGGCTACGAGCCGCGGCTCCGGGCGGGATGCCTGACGCTGGGCAACTGCCCCTTCCACAGCCTCGCCCAGCGCTACCGCGACCTCGTCTGCCGGATGAACCTCGACCTCATCGACGGCGTCCTCGACGGCCTCGAACCGGCGTCGCTGCATGCCACACTCGATCCGTCGGCGGACTGCTGCTGCGTGGTCGTCGCGCCCGAGACTCCTGGCTCGCGAGCTCTGGGCGCCTAGGCCCGCCCGCGTCCACACCGGTCGGGCCGCTCGCAGGAACACGCCGGCGCGGGGGGCGCGACGCGTTCCCGCAGCAGGCCGCGCCGGCGCAGCCAGCGACGAAGGCGCCACGCGGCCCACGCGAGCACGCCGGCCCAGGCGGCGGTCACGGCGGCGGGGTACGTCCAGGAGAAGTTCCAAGACCGGGGATAGACGGAGTCGCCGCCCGGGCTGAACCAGCCGCCAGGAGTCGGGTTGTAAAGAACCGGAACCGTGTCGCCGAGCTGGTGGATCCGGCCGTCGGGCTGGAACGACACCCGCTCGCGGACCACGCGTCCGTCGTCGCTGCGGAACTCTCCGATCCAGGCCGTGGTCTTGGCGTGGATGCGCTCGTCGAGCCGGATCACCCCAGGTGTGCCGAATCCGAATGCGGCGCGCACAGCCGGCGCCAACGCCAGGATGAAGCCTGGCCAGCAGATGACGAGGAATACCGCCACGAGGACGGTGGTGCCGGCCACCGACTTGAGTCGCTTGTGGATAGTTGTGGCGCGTTCGGACACCCGGCGAGCGTAGTGCTGCGGCGACGTTTGGATCTTCGAATCGTGGCTACTCACCCAGCAGGCGTCGTATCCGCTCGACGCCCCCATCCGTGGAGGAACGATGCGTACGAGTATCGGCGGTGCTCTGCTCGTCGTCTGGCTGCTTATCGGGCTGGTGGCGGCGATCCAGCGCGACTACTTCGACAGCTCGTCGACCAACTGCGCCGAGCTGGGATCGGTAGCCGTCACGGTCATCGCGGGACCCCTGAACTACATGGGCGTCAACCCGAAGGTGAAGTGTGACATCAACGTTCCGCAGCCTTCCAACTGACCGGCGGCTCTGCCCTTCCGGTGACGCCAGTACGCTCGACCGGTGACCCGCGACCTTGACATCGTGCTGTTCGGAGCCACCGGGTTCACCGGTCGGCTCACCGCCGAGTACCTCGCTGCGCAGGCACCGGCCGACACGCGATGGGCGCTCGCCGGGCGTAACCGCGCCAAGCTGGAGGCGTTGCGAGAGACGCTCGGCGGCCGGGTCCAGATCGTCGAGGCCGACACCGGCGACCCGGACTCGCTCCGGCGCCTCGCCGAGTCGGCGCGCGTGGTCGCGACGACGGTCGGCCCGTACCTGCGGTATGGCGAGCCGCTCGTCGCCGCGTGCGCCGAGGCCGGCACCGACTACGTCGATCTCACCGGCGAGCCCGAGTTCGTCGACCTGATGTACCTGCGCCACCACGCCACCGCCGTGCGGACGGGCGCCCGGCTCGTGCACGCCTGCGGGTTCGACTCGATCCCGCACGACCTCGGCGCGCTGTTCACAGTCCAGCAGCTTCCGGATAGCGAGCCGATCAGGCTGCGCGGGTATGTCAGCGCGGGTGGGCGCCCGTCCGGCGGCACGCTGGACTCCGCGCTCACGGCGATGTCGCGGTCGCGCCAGGCCTCGGCGATGCATGGCCGACGACGCAAGGCGGAGGGGCGCGACGGTGCGCGCCGCGTGCGCGCGGTGACCGGCCGACCTGGCTACGACAGTGCCGTGCGTGCGTGGGTGCTGCCGCTGCCGACGATCGACCCGCAGGTCGTCGTCCGATCCGCTCGCGCGCTCGACCAGTACGGGCCCGACTTCTCCTACAGCCACTACGCCGCGCTCGGGAACCCGCTGGTCGCGGCCGGGCTCACGGTGGGTGTCGCGGGCGCGTTCACGATGGCGCAGCTGCCGCCCACCCGCGCCCTGCTGCGCAAGCTCCTCCCGGCCGGAGCGGGGCCGAGTGAGGAGCAGCGCGACAAGAGCTGGTTCAAGGTCCGGTTCGTCGGCGAGAGCGGCGGCGAGGTGGTGCGCACGGAGGTCAGCGGCGGCGACCCCGGCTACGGCGAGACGTCGAAGATGCTCGCCGAGTCCGCGCTCTGCCTGGCGCACGACGCCCTGCCGGACACCGCGGGCCAGGTCACGACGGCGGTGGCCATGGGCGACGCGCTGCGCCTGCGACTGGAGAAGGCAGGAATCACCTTCCGCCTCGCCTGAGGTGTTCGCGGAAATCGCGGGCCGGCACGGGCCGATCCCGCGCGATTTCCGCGAACACCCGATCAGCGCAGCTCGACGGTGTACGAGGTGATCTCGGACAACGACCCGTCGACGAACTCGTAGATGTCGCACGACGCGATGGACGACACCGTGCCGTCGGCGTCGGCGTAGGAGGCCCGGCTGTCGACCACCACACTGTCCTCGCCCACGACGACCTTGAACTGGCTGAACCCGGTCGTCACGGTGGCCAGGTAGGCGGCCGACTCCTCGCACATGGCGGTGACGGCAGCCTTGCCGGCGAAGGTTCGGTCCCCCACGAGCGTCCACCGGACGTCATCCGCCAGGTGGGGATATGCCTCCGTGAACCGGTGGCCGGAGAACGCCGCCGCTATCTGCTCGATGGTGAGGCCCACTGCGTACTCCAACTTGGGTGAGATCGGCGAGTCAGGCTCCACGATTCCACCAATCTCCACGAACTCCGACCCGTACAGGCGCCCGCCCTGGACGAGCCGTTTCGTGCCGCATAGCGGAACAGCGCCGTGCCACGCGCCGGGGTGGTCGATCAGGATCGGAAAAGCCCTGGCCAGCAGGCTGAGAGGAGACCGATGAGCACCGTCGACATACTTCGCGTGACCGAGCGCGTCACGGAGGAGCGGGACTACCGCGATCCTGAGCTGCGGTTGGAGTCCGTGTTCGACGCCGGCTCGCTGCGGATCGTCGGGGACGACGAAGGCACGGGCGTCCTGGTCGGCCACGGCTTCATCAGCGGCAGGCCCGTGGTCGCCTACGCGACCGACGGCACCGTGATGGGCGGCGCGCTGGGGTACGAAGGCTGCCAGCAGATCGTCGAGGCGATCGACGACGCCGTGGCCCAGCACGCCCCCGTGATCGGGATGTGGCACTCCGGCGGCGCGCGGCTGGCCGAGGGCGTCGAGGCGCTGGACGGCGTCGGGCAGATGTTCGCGGCGATGGTCCGGGCCTCCGGGCGGGTGCCGCAGATCTCGGTAGTGCTCGGCCCGGCGGCCGGCGGCGCCGCGTACGGTCCGGCGCTGACCGACGTCGTCGTGATGGGTCCGGGCGGGCGCGCGTTCGTGACCGGTCCCGACGTGGTGCGCAGCGTCACCGGCGAGCAGGTCGACATGGAGACACTCGGCGGCCCTGGTACGCACGGCAAGTCAGGCGTGGTCCACGTGACCGAGTCCAGCGACGAGGCGGCCATCGAGCGCGCCCGCGAGCTGGCGAACCTGCTCGGACACCGCGGCCGGTTCACCCTCACGTCGCTGGAGGACGGCCCGGACCTCGCCGCTCGGTTGCCGGAGCAGAAGAACCGCGCGTACGACGTCCGCCCGCTGGTGCGTGGCCTGTTCGACGGCCCGTCGGTGGAGCTGCAGGCGAAGTGGGCGCCGAACATCATCACGACGCTGGGTCGCCTCGGCGGCCACACCGTCGGCGTGCTGGCGAACAACCCGTTGCGGCTCGGCGGTTGCCTCGACTCGATCTCGGCCGAGAAGGCCGCGCGGTTCGTGCGCATGTGCGACGCGTTCGGTGTGCCGCTGGTGGTCGTCGTCGACGTACCCGGATACCTGCCCGGCCTCGGTCAGGAGACCGATGGCGTCGTGCGGCGGGGTGCGAAGTTGCTGCACGCGTTCGCGCAGTCGGTCGTGCCGCGGGTGACGCTCGTGACGAGGAAGGCGTACGGTGGCGCGTACATCGCGATGAACTCGCGCTCGCTCGGCGCGGCGGCGGTGTTCGCCTGGCCCGGCGCGGAGGTCGCCGTCATGGGCGCCTCGGCCGCCGTCAACATCCTGCACCGCAAGAAGCTGGCGGCCGTCCCGGACGGCGAGCGCGAGCAGCTGCGCGAGCGGCTCGTGGCCGAGCACGCCGAGATCGCCGGCGGCTTGGATCGCGCGCTGCAGCTCGGCGTCGTCGACGAGGTTATCGACCCCGTCGAGACCCGGCGCCGGATCGCCGAGACGCTCGCCGCCGCACCGCCAGGACGGGGTCGGCACACGAACATCCCGCTCTGACACCCAAGCTCCGGACCGGTCGCATCTCGGCCGCTCTCCCCAGGTCCACGCGGCCGGTCCGGCCTCAACTGCTACTTCCTGAGGGCTTCGAGAATGGTGGCCTCGGCGGCGTCCTTGTCGACACCCAGACCGGCGAGCACGCCGGTGCCGTCCTCCAGCTCCAGCAGTGCGATGAGGATGTGCTCGGTGCCGATGTAGTTGTGGCCCATCCGCAGTGCCTGCCGGAAGGTGAGTTCGAGGGCCTTCTTCGCCCGCGTGTCGAACGGGATGAGCTCGGGCACCTCCTCAACGGCCGGGGGCAGCGTCTTGGTGGCGGTACGCCGCACGGTGTCCAGCGAGACTCCCTGCGCGACGATCGCCTTCGCGGCCAGCGAGTCGGGCTCGCCCAGCAGCCCCAGTACCAGGTGGTCGGGGCGGATCTCGGCATTGCCGGCGGCCCGTGCCTCGTTCTGCGCGGCGATCACGACGTTGCGCGCCCGCTGGGTGAACTTGCTGAACCCGTCGTTGGGGTCGATGTCGGAGGGTTCCTTCGGCACGAAGCGCTTCTGCGCGGCCTGCTTCGAGACGCCCATGCTCTTGCCGATGTCGGTCCAGGAGGCGCCCGAGCGCCGCGCCTGGTCGACGAAGTGGCCTATGAGGTGGTCGGCCAGGTCGCCGAGGTGGTCGGCGGCGATGACCGCGTCGGTGAGCTGTTCGAGGACGTCGGAGTGCGCCTTCTTGATGGTGTCGATCAAGTCGTCCAGCCGGACGGGCGGGTTCGTCATACGTCAACCATAGGTTGACGATTCCACAATCGTCAACCCAGCGTTGACGACTCAAAAGCCTGCTGGGGCCGACCTACCCGCCGAACCCCGAATGTTCCCCTCAGCGCGTGCGCACGCGCTGAGGGAACATTCAGGGCTCGACCGTCCGGCCGCGAAGCAGGGAGGGCCGGTCGAAACCGGCCCTCCCTGTCGGGGACGCTTGCTCAGCAGCTCAGGTTGCCGCCCGCGGTCGTGCCGAGGATCTGCACGAACCGCTGGTAGTTGTTGATGCGGCTCTGCACCTGGGCGGGGTTGCCGCCGTTGCACTCGATGCTGCCGTTGATGCTGCGGATCGTCTCGCCGAATCCGCGCTGGTTGACCATGGCGTTGTGCGCGGTCATGGTGCCCGGTCCGTTCTGGGTCATCCAGTACCAGAGGCCGGTCTTCCAGGCGACCGAGGCGTCGTTCTGCACGAGCCACGGGTTGGTGAGCAGCGGGAGCCCGAGCGCGTTACCCGCCGCGTTGTAGTTGAAGTTCCAGCTCAGCTGGATCGGGCCGCGTCCGTAGTAGGCGGCCTGACCGGCCGGGCAGCCGTAGGGCTGGCTCCAGTCGCAGTAGTGGGGGTAGTTCGCCTGGTTCTGCTCGACGATGTGCACCAGGCCGCCGGTCTCGTGGCTGACGTTGGCGAGGAAAGCCGCCGCCTCCTGCCGCTTCACGGTGTCCGTGCCGGTCTTCGCGAACGCCGGGAACGCGCCCATGGCGGTGGTCAGCCCGGAGTACGTGTAGAAGGGGTTCCGGCTCGGGAACATCTGGTTGAACTGCGCCTCGCTGACCACGAAGCCGCCGGGGCCGGGGGGCGGCGTGGTCGGCGGGGTCGTCGGGCCGCACGCGTACGGATCCCAGAACCAGTGGCTGATCACCGGGTCGTAGCCGGGGTTCTCGTGCACGGCGATGTAGTGGTTGCCGTCGGTGTACCGGACGATGCTGCCGACGGGGTACCAGGTGCCGGCCGCCCAGTTCGGGTAGTTGCACGACGGCTGCGGCGCGGGCGGCGGCGGGTTGGGAGACCCTCCGTCGCATGCGCCGTTGTCGCGCCACTCCTGGTCGCCGCCCTCGCCGGCGTTCAGGTTGGGCTGGTCGCCCTGGGTCCACCACTTCGCCGTGTAGTTGCGTCCGCTGTAGGAGACCTGCGCGCCACCGTGGTATGCGGTGGTGGAGTTCCAAGCGGCGGCGCAGGCGGCGGCCGAGGCGGGGGACGAGGGCATGATCACCGCCAGCGCGCCTACCAGCGCGATCGCGGCGAGTGACGCCAGGGTGCGTAACGTGAGCATGTGACCACTCCTTCTGGAGGACAGGACGGGAGTCCGCACACGAGCCACTTGCTGGGTCTGCGCCACTAAGGTATAGACCAATACGTATCGAGGTCTAGACCATCTTTTGTGCCGATGAGTACCGGTGGAAACCCGCACCGTCGGTATCCACGCCTGGGAGGGCCTCCGCGGTCGGCCAGCCGTGCACCCGCACGTACGCGCGGCCCGGGAACGGCACCCCGTCGAGCCGCACTCTGGCCAACGTTCTCCGTCGTGGCGCGGCGACGGTCCGATGTGGATCTGACCCCGTTCGCGGCTCCCTGGATCCCACCGCACAACTGCTGGCTGGCCGCGGCTGATCGAATCGTTGCACTTTCGCGATCGGTGGGAAGCTACGCTCCCAAAGTGGGCACAGAAGCAGGCCGGCCGGCGAACGACGTCAGGCTGCAGCGGATCGAGGCGGTCACCGACGTCGGGCTCGCCCATCTCAGCCTGTCCGAGCTCCTCGCCGAGCTGCTGGATAGGATCCGCGACCTGTTGAAGGTCGACACGGCCACCGTCCTCCTGCTCGACACGGACACCAACGAGCTGGTGGCCACGGCCGGGCGTGGCCTGGAGGAGGAAGTCCGGCGGGGTATCCGTATCCCGGTCGGCATCGGGTTCGCCGGACGCGTCGCGGCCGAGCGGCAGCCTGTGCGCATCGAGCACGTGGACGAGACGAACGTCGTCAACCCGATACTGCTGCAGAAGGGCGTGCGGTCGGTGTTGGGGGCGCCGATGCTGGTGGGCGGCCACCTGATCGGCGTCCTGCACGTCGGCACGCTCACCCCGCGCTGGTTCTTCGACGACGAGGTCGAGCTGCTGCAGCGGGTGGCCGACCGGCTCGCGCTCGCTGCGCAGGCGCATCTGTCCGCGCTCGACCGTGACGCGGCGGCGGCGCTGAAGCGGAGCCTCCTGCCGGGCCGGCTCCCGCGCGTGCCGGGCGTCGACATCGCGGCCCGCTACCTGCCCGGCGAGGCGGCGGGCGTCGGCGGTGACTGGTACGACGTGTTCGTGCTCCCGAGCGGGCGGCTGGGCGTCGTCGTCGGTGACGTGGTGGGGCGTGGTGTCCGCGCGGCCGCGGTGATGGGCCGGCTGCGCAGCGCCCTGCGCGCGTACGCGCTGGACTACGACGACCCGGCGGAGGTGCTGGAGCGGCTCGACCGCAAGGTCCAGCACTTCGAGAGCGACATGATGGCCACCGTGCTCTACGCGATCTTCGACCACACCTTCGAGCGGATGGACGTGTCGGTCGCCGGCCACCTGATGCCGGTGATCGCGGTCCCGCGGTCCCCCGCGGAGATGCTCGACGTGCCGCTCGACGCTCCGGTCGGGGTCGGGTCGAAGCTCAAGCGGCGGACCACGTCGGTGGTGCTCCCGCCGGACGGGATCCTCTGCTTCTACACGGACGGCCTGGTCGAGCGTCCCGGCACGTCCATCGACGACGGTCTCGACCGGCTCCGCCGTGCCGTCACGGTGGGGCCGGCCGAGATCGTGTGTACGCAGGTCATCGAACGACTCCTCGGCGACGAGGTGCCGGGCGACGACGTCGCGTTGCTCGTCCTGGGCCGCGAGCGGTAGCTACTCGCTCTTCTTCGCTTCCTTGACCGCTTCGAACAGCTCTTCCTTGTTCATCTGCGACCGGCCCGGGATGTCGTGCTCGGCGGCCTTCTCGTAGAGCTCGTCCTTGGTCACCTCGGTGCCGCCGACCTGGCGCGGCGACGGCCCGGTGCGCAGCTCCTCGCCGCGTCGCTTGGTGAAGGCCTCCGCGAGCTGGTCGAGCTTCGCGGCGTCGGCGGCGGCGCGCAACGCCGGCAGCGCGGAAGTCTCCTCCTCCTGGATGTGGTGCTGCACGCCTTCGATGAGCTTGGCGAGAGTGGTGGTGAACTCGGCGCCGTCCGGATCGAGCGACTTGAGCTTCGCCAGCAGGTCGTCGGCCTCGGCGTGCTCCTGCCGGGCGTGCTTGGCCTCGTCGGCGTCGGCCTTCGCGAGCGTCGGGTAGACCTCGGCCTCCTCGGCGCGGCTATGTGCGGTGAGTACCGCGGCCAGCTGTTCGAACAGCATCGCCCGGTCACCGTCGCCGCTCTGCAAGCGGGCGAACATCTGCTCCATGTCACGGTGATCCTGCTCGATGAGCGCGATCACGTCCTTCATGAAAATCCTCCCCCCCTCTCGCCGGCGCGTGGTGACTACCCATGGCCAACTCCGACAAACGCGCCGTGACCTGGGGCGGCTCAGCTGCTCCGGACAGGCTCGTACCGCACCAGGACGATGCCCGAGCCCTCCCACGTACGCGTGTCGATGAGCCGCAGCGGGACGGTGTCCTTGCCGCCGAACGCCGGGGTGCCGTCGCCGAGCACGACCGGACCGATCATGAGGTGCAGCTCATCCACCAGGCCGTGCGCCAGCAGGTCGTTCCACAGCGTGCGGCTGCCGAACATCAGGATCTCCTTGCCGTCCTCTCGCTTGAGCTCCGCGATCTGCTCGTGCGCGTCGACGCGCTTGCACGATGCGCGTGTTGTGCCACGGCGCCGTGTCCTCCGGGCGCAGGCGTGTCGGAGACGACGACCTTGTCGATCGCGTTGTTGCGCCGCGAGATCTCCTCGCATGACCGGGCGCTCGTCCGGGTTGTCGACCACCGGCGGCCAGTAGCTCTTGAACCCCTCGTAGCTGGTACGCCCGAGCAGCAGCGTGCTGGCGGCGCGCAGCCGCTCGGCGTTGTAGGCGTCGAACGACGGGTCCATCGGCAGGGCCATGACGTCCTTGCCCGGGCCCTCGTAGTAGCCGTCGAGAGAGACGATGTTGCAGACGATGAGCTTGCGCATGACCGGCTCCTTCGTTCAGGGCGTGCCGTGTCGGCACGTCTCAGGAATAGGGAGACGTCGGCGTGCGCGAAACTCATCGATCCGGCGGAAGAATTTCTCGGGAAGCCCGAAGTGGCGGTGCAGCGCCGGGGTCGAGGAACCCGGCGATCTCCGCGATCCGCCCGTCGCGCAGTCCCAGGAGGTTGACGGCGCCGAGCCGGAACACGTCGCTGCCGTACTCGCCCTGGTAGCAGGCGAACGCCAGCTGCCCGTTGGCCCGGATCGGCACCAGCCGCCACGGCGTCTCGAACAGCCGCTCGCGCAGGAACCGGCCGACGTCTTCGCGGCCGACGAACCACGCCGGCAGCGGCGGCATCGTGAACCGCGCGTCCTCGGCGAGCAGTTCGAGCGAGCGCGTCCACGTCGGCCCGCTCCCAGGCGCCCACGAACGCGTCCACCAGCTCGCGCCGGCCGTCGGCGCCGAGCGCGTCCAGTTCGGCCCGCTGCGTGGTGGCCGGCACCCGCTCGCTCGACCGTCTTCCGGGCGCGCTGCAGGGCGCTGTTCACCGAGGCGACCGTTGTATCCAGGATCTGCGCCACGTCGGCGGCGGAGAACTGCAGGACCTCGCGCAGGATCAGCACCGCGCGCTGGGTGCCCGGCAGGTGCTGGAGCGCCGCGACGTACGCCAGTTCGACGCTCTCGCGCCGGAGGTAGCTCGCGGCCGGGTCGAGCTCGCTCGCCGGCAGCTCGTCGGGCAGCGGCTCCAGCCAGATCGGTCCCGTCGACCAGCCCGCCGAGGTCGGCGGTGTCACGGCGCGGCGGGCCGTGATCCGGCGAGAGGATCCGCCGCGGACGGCGGGCAGCTCAGCCGCAGGCACGCGTTTGTGCGTGACCCGGTAGAGCCATGACCGCACCGAGCTGCGCCCCTCGAACCCGCCGATGCCGCGCCAGGCGCCGAGCAGCGACTCCTGCAGCGCGTCCTCGGCGTCGTGCACCGAGCCGAGCATCCGGTAGCAGTGGGCGTACAGCTCGCCGCGGTGGTCCGCGACCAGCCGCTCGAACGCCGCCGAGTCGCCCTGCCGGGCCGCCGTGAGCACCGCGTCGCTGTCCACCTTGACCGACCCTAGTCAGCCGCCGCCGTCTGTTCGACCAGCTCGCGGGTGACCGCGACGAGATCACCGCTCGTGTGTTCCATCAGCGTGCGCTGGCTGCGGGACGACGTTCCGCGGGCGAGTACGTCACCGGCGAGGTCATTGATCACGTCCCACTCGCCGTGCTCCTCCAGGTCCGGCCGGAGGTAGCGGAGGAATCGGTTGACGACGTCGGCGGCAGGGCGCAGCGCGAAGGCATGCGGGTCGAACAGCTGCCCGTCGACGCCGTGCCGCGCGGCACGCCAGCGTGCGGCTCGCACCACCTCCGGCCGCAGTGACGGCACGGCGACGCCCTCGTCGGCCTCGCGAGCGAGCGTGCGCACCAGGCTCCGTGCCAGCCCGGCGTGCAGCACGGCGTCGTCGACCCGCGGGCAGACGTCGGCCACGCGGAACTCCAGCGTCGGGTACCGCACCGCCGGGCGCACGTCCCAGTACAGGTATGACGCGTCGTCGATGACGCCGGTGCGTACGAGCTGATCCACCACCGCGTCGTAGCCCGCCCGGTCGCCGAGCGGATCCGGCGGCCCGGTCATGGCCCAGCGGCCGAACCAGACGGTGCGGAAGCTCTGGTACCCCGTGTCGATGCCATCCCAGAACGGGGAGCTGCCGGTCAGCGCGAGCAGGGTCGCCAGCCACGGCCGGGACCGGTCCATCACGGTGATCGCGGTGTCCGGATCCGCCACGGACACGTGGACGTGGCACCCCGCGATGCCCTGCTGGGTCGCCAGCACGCCCCACTGCTCCCAGAGTCGCAGGTAGCGAACGGTCAGCGTGAGACGCATGTCCCCGAGTTGCGCGAACGGGTGGCTGCCGGCGGCGAGGATCCGGAGGCCACGGTCCCTGGCGCACTTGTCGGCGGCGCGGCGGGCGGTGACGAGGCGCTCCCTGACCTCCGGCAGCGTGCTGCAGATGGGCGTGGCGATCTCGACGAGAGTGCTGCTGATCTCCGACGACGCGGTGCCGTTCGTGCCGTCGGCGCCGAGACACTCCTGCATCGGCTCGACCAGGCCGGACTCCGCGCGCAAGGCGACCGTGTCCGCGTCGACGAGGTGGTACTCCTCCTCGACGCCGAGCGTGACGCCCGAGTCAGCCGCCACTGCCCACCTCGTCCGTTGTCGTTTAGCCAGGCTCTACCCAGCCAAAACTCGTTCTAATCGGACGGTACGGCTGCTCCGCCGCCCGGAAGGTCACGGCTTGCGGGCGATTGCGCCGTACTGGGGAACGACGTGCCGTGCGGAGCCGGGCCGGGGCCGCCAGAGCGAGCAGGATACGAGCCCCGGGTCCAGTACGTCGAGACCGGCGAGGAGCTTCGTGATCTCCTCGCCGGTGCGCGCGCGGATCGGCGGCGTGGCGTGCTCGTTCCAGAACTGCATCGCCTCGACGTTCATCTCGCCGCCGAGCTCGATGGTGGGGTGCGTGATCGCGAGGTAGCTGCCGGACGGCACAGCCTTCATCAGGTGGTCCACGATGGACTGTGCCGTGTCGCTGTCGAGGACGAAGTTCACGATGCCGAGCATCATGACGGCGACGGGCTTGCTGAAGTCGAGTGTGCGCGCGGCGCCGGCCAGGATCGTCGCCGGCTCGTGGACGTCGGCGTCCAGGTAGGCGACCGTGCCGTTGTGCCCGGTGAGCAGCGCACGGGCGTGCACCAGCACCTTGGGATCGTTGTCGACGTAGACGACCCGGGCGTTGGGCGCGATCGACTGCGCGACCTCGTGGGTGTTGTCGACGGTCGGCAGCCCGGTGCCGATGTCGAGGAACTGGCGCACGCCTCCCGTGCCGGCGAGGTACCGGACGGCGCGGAACAGGAACTGCCGGTCGGCGCGAGCGACGTCGCCGATCACGGGGAACATGCCGCGGATACGTTCGCCCACCTGACGGTCGACGGCGAAGTGGTCCTTGCCGCCCAGCCAGTAATCCCAGACTCTCGCGTTGTGGGCGACCGTGGCGTCGATCGGCGGTGGTGTCAACGAGTCGGTGCTCTCCGGCATCGGGTGTGACTCCTCCGGGCGGGTGGGGGTCAGGGTCGCAATGCTGCCACTGTCGAGCGCCGGTCTCACGCAGTATCGGCAGAGTTTCGGAAAGTGATCGCGGAGAGCACGGACAGACTGGCGAAAATCAGTGCGCCGACGATCGCAACGGTCGTGAAGCCGGTCGTGAACGCGGTCCGTGCGGCTTCCAGCAGCTCCGTGGCGAGGCCCGCCGGCAGTTGCCGTGCGGCAGCAACCGCGGCCGTGATGCTCTCCCGCGCGACGTCGGCGGGGACGGTGTCTGGCAGCTCGGTGCGGTAGACGTATGTGCCGAGGCTGCCCAGGGTGGCGACGCCGAGCGCCACGCCGAACTCGCCGCTGGTCTCGGTGATCGCCGCCGCCGACCCGGCCTTCTCCGCCGGCGCCGATCCGATGACGAGGTTCATCACGAGGGCCATCGGCAGCGAGATGCCGCCGGTGGCGAGCGCCATCCCGGTGACGACCGCCGCGAGCCCGCCGACGGTGCCGACCTGCGCGATCAGCACGAACCCGGCTGCCGCGACGGCGAGCCCGCCGCCCATGACGTACGCGGGGCGGAACCGGCGCGTGAGGGCCGGCGCGGCCAGCGATCCGATCACCATCGTTGCGTTCTGGGGCAGCAGCCACAGCCCGGCGGTCATGGGGGCGAGGCCGACGACCATCTGCAGGTACATGCTGGACAGCAGCGTCGCGCCGGCCATGACCACGCCGGTCAGCAGCATGACGCTCAGCCCGGCGCTGAACGAGCGGTTGGTGAACAGCCGCAGGTCCAGCAGCGGGTTGGTCAGGCCACGCTGCCGCCGTACGAACACCACGCCGAATGCCAGGCCGGCGACGATCGTGAGCAGCGCGGCCGTGCCGACGCCGTGGCGGGCGAGTTCCTTCAGGCCATAGATGACCGGCAGGATCGCGGCCAGCGAGAGCCCCACGCTGGCGAGGTCGAGCCGGCCCGCCGAGGTGTCCCGGTACTCCGGCAGCAGGATCGGGCCGATCACCAGCAGCAACACCATGAACGGGACGCCGAGCAGGAACGCCGACCCCCACCAGAACGACTCCAGCAGGGCGCCGCCCACCAGCGGGCCGAGCGCCATGCCGCCCATGAAGCAGCTGAACCAGATCCCGATCGCCGACGCCATCTGGCGCGGGTCCGTGAACATGTTGCGGATCAGCGCCATCGTCGACGGCATGATCGTCGCGCCCGCGACGCCCAGTAGCGCCCGCGTGACGATCAGCGCCTCCGGGCTCGTCGAGTACGCCGCGAACACCGACGCCACGCCGAACGCGCCCGCGCCGATCAGCAGCAGCTTGCGGCGCCCGATCCGGTCGCCGAGCGTGCCCATCGTCACCAGGAAGCCCGCGAGCATGAACGAGTAGATGTCGAGGATCCACAGCTGCTGGGTGCTGTCGGCGCCGAGGTCGGCGCTCAGGTGCGGCAACGCCAGGAACAGCACGCTGATGTCGAGCGACAGAAGCAGGGTGGGCAGGGCCAGCACGGCCAGCCCGATCCACGCCCGCCGCGTGGCGCTCTCCGTCGGTGTGTTCATGGCGGTTCCTCCAGATGCTCTCGTTCGGTGCCGTCACCTCTACGTCGAACGGCCTCCCGCGAAATCGACAGATGACTCCGCGGTTTGGCGGCGCCCGATGGCGTGCCGCGCGGGCGTGTCGCCCCGCAACTGCGGAGTCACCACTAGACAGGTGACCATTTGGTCACCTATCTTGGTTACGTGACAGACGACGACCGGGTGTTCAAGGCTCTCGCCGATCCCACGCGTCGGTTCCTGCTCGACCTGCTCTTCACGCGTGACGGCCGCACGCTCAAGGAGCTGGAGTCTGAGCTGGAAATGACGCGCTTCGGCGTGGCCAAGCACCTGGGTGTCCTGGAGGAGGCCGGTCTCGTCGTGACCCGCCGCTCCGGCCGGGAGAAGTTCCACTTCCTCAACCCGGTGCCGATCCGGCTGATCCACGACCGGTGGATCGACAAGTACACGGAGCGTCAGGTGACGGCGCTCGCCGACCTCAAAGCTGAGCTGGAGAAGGAATCATGACGACCGACACGACGACGACCCTGCGCGTGCACCGCGTCTACATCAAGGCGACCCCGCAGGCGATCTGGGACGCGATCACGCAGCCCGAGTGGGCCGTGAAGTACGGCTACCAGTGCCCCGTCGAATACGACCTGATGCCGGGCGGCGCCTACCGGGCACTTGCCAGCGAGCCGATGAGGGCCATGGGCGTGCCCGAGGTTGCGATCGAGGGCGAGGTCATCGAGGCCGACCCGCCGCGCAAGCTGGTCCAGACCTGGCACCCGGTGTGGGACCCCGAGACCGCCAAGGAGGCGCCGACGCGCCTCACGTACGAGATCGAGGAATGCGATAACGGCGTCTCCAGCCTGACCGTGACGCACGACCTCGCGGGCGCGCCCAGTGTCGCGGCGATGGTCAGCGGCCAGGTGCCGGGCGCCGGTGGCGGCTGGGCCGAGGTGCTGAGCGACCTGAAGACGCTGTTGGAGACCGGCAAGTCCATGCACGAGTAGCAGCCACGGCGGAGGCCCGGCCGGGGTGGGGGCCTCGGCGCGACTCCACGATCCGACCGGTCGGATCGTGGAGTCAGGCCAATGCCGGTGACTTAAGCCGTCGATGACGATGAACGGTCGGCGGCAGGAGGCGCCCGGTTTCAGGCCCATCGTCCCGAGAGTTGGGCTTCGTCCCTGACGGATGCATGGCAGCGAGCGCTGTACCAGCTGCTGGCGTCGACGAGACCGTCCATTGTCGACTAGTCGGGGAAGGTAACCTTACGCCGCGGATCGTAGGGTTACCTTCCCCCGACTAATCCAATATGGACACCTTGTGGTGCCCGGCTAGCCGCCAGCGAGCGTCGTGACCCCTGCAACTGTCGGGGAAATGGCGGTATCAGGCGCCCGGTTTCAGGACCACTGTCCCGACAGTCCGTTTTCCGCGGCGGGCGTGCGCCAGCGGAGCGGTTAGTCGGGGCATTTCGCCTGTCGGTTATGGCTTGACCTTGACGTAACGTCAACTCCTACCGTCGTGTGCATCGACGGATCGGGGAGGACCGCGGGATGGAATGGACCATCCAGGACGTCGCCCGCTCGGCCGGGACGACGAGCCGGACGCTGCGTCACTACGACGACATCGGCCTGCTCAAGCCTAGCCGGGTCGGCAACAACGGTTACCGCTACTACGACGAGGACGCGCTCGTGCGGCTGCAACGGATCCTGCTGCTGCGCGAGCTGGGCATCGGCCTACCCGCCATCGCGGACGTGCTCGAAGGGCAGCGCAACGCCGCAGCGGCCCTCCGGACCCATCTCGACCTGCTCGAACAGGAGCAGGAACGGATCGGTCGCCAGATCGCGTCGGTACGAACCACGTTGCGCAGGATGGAAGGAGGAGAACAACTCATGGCAGATGAGGTTTTCGACGGCTTCGATCACACCCAGTACAAGGACGAGGTGATCGAACGGTGGGGTCGCGAAGCCTACGAGAGCGGCGACCAGTGGTGGCGCTCGCTGTCGACGCAGGACAAGGACGGCTTCATGCGCGAGCAGGTCGCCATCGCGACGGCGTACGGCGAGGCGCACACGGCGGGGGAGTCGCCGGACAGCGATCACGTCCAGGCGATCACCCAGCGTCACTTCGAATGGGTCACTGTCGGCTCGCAGGGCAGGCGCCCTACCGCTGGTCACTTCAGCGGGCTCGGCCAGATGTACGTGGACGACCCGCGGTTTGCGGTGAACTACGACCAGCACGGCGAGGGCACGGCAGAGTTCGTGCGTGACGCCATGGCCGTCTACGCCGAGCGCAACCTGTCGTAACTTGTTGCCCGAACCGGACTGTTCCGGTATTGGTGCCCAAACCGGGCGCCCGATACCGCCAAGAGCCCGACAGTTGGGCGGCGGTCCTCGGGGGCGCCCGTTACGCGATGCGGACGGTCGCGGTCGTCCCGGGGGCGACCGCGACCGTTGCGTAGGTGTAGGTCACGCCGTCGATCGTCTTGATCCGGCCCTGCTGCGGCGAGCCGTTGACCTCCAGGCGCGGATGCTGCCCGAGGAACCGCGCCTCCCACGTGAACGACTCGCTGGACGTCAGCGCGCTGCTGGTACGGCCGTCGTGGCGGACGGTGACCGTGCCCGACCCGACCGGCACGTCCGCCACCTGCAGCCAGCCGATGGCGCCGGGCAGCCGCGACAGCGTGGCCACGCTGCGGTTCGGCGCGTCCGGCGTGATCCCCATCAGCCCCTCGACCACCTGGCTGACCAGCGTGAACGGCACCTCGGGATAGTCGCCGTTGAGGCCCTGGCGGGTGTTGACGTGCGCGGTGTCGCGCCTGTCGTAAACGTCCTGCATCCACTTCCACGCCGTCTCGTTGCGGTTGTGGCGGAAGAACGTGTCGGGCAGGTACGTGACGGCCTCGATGTTGCGCGGACGGCCGGCGGCGGACGATGCCTGCGCGTCGATGAAGTCGAGGTAGGCATCGTTGCGCGGGCCCGCGTCGATGATCCCCTTCATCGGCATGAACCAGCTGTTCTCCTTGCCCCAGCCGGTGAGCGGCGCACCGTCCACGTTGTACGCGCGCACGAGGTCGGGGCTGCCCGGCCTACGGCTCCACGTCTGGTTGAAGTACCGCTTCAGGGCATCGGCGCGCGCGTCCGCCTGGTCGCCGCATGCGCCGCACTTGTCGCGCAGCAGCGCGGCCATCGCCCGGTACGCCTGGTACTGCGCCCCGATCCCGTCGCCGGCCTCGGCCAGGCGCTCGTTGCCCTGCTCGTTGTAGCTCGCGGCACCGGCGAAGATGCCCTGCCCGGTGCCCTCGGCGATGTCGTTGTCGATGGCGGCGTCGTGCAGGTCGATGAACTCGTTCGTCGCGTGGCCGTAGTAGTCCCAGAACACGGGGTCGTCGACGTACGACCGGTCGCCGGTCCAGCGGTAGGCCGCGTTCGCCTTCTCGACCAGCTCGAACGTCGCCGGCACCTCCCGGACGAACCGTGTCGGGCTGCGGTAGTCGATGCTGAGGTAGGTGGCGGCGTCGAAGTTCAGCGCCCACACCGGGTAGTACTTGTGCTGCGCCGTCGCCGACTTCGCGAACGAGCGCAGCATCGTCTTGTTCTCCGGGTCCATACCGAGCAGGTGGGCGCCGCTGAGCTGGTGGGCGAAGTCCCGGGAGTAGTAGCCGCTGCGGTGCGCGTACCCGGCCCAGTACGTAGCGGCGTAGGTGGCGTCCCCGGTTCCGGCGGGCTGCCGTTCGTCCACATTGATCCGTCCGGTCACGCCCGCCTGGTGTGACCAGCTGCCCGCCTTGGCCTTCGACCAGTCGAACATCGCGACGACCTTCGCGTTGGACGAGGTCACCGTGGGGTTCGCGCGGGCGCCGGGGGAGACCATCACATCGTCGGCGTTGACCCAGCCGGATCCCGACCCGAACACGATCTCCAGCCGGTCGCCCTGCGTCGCGGCGACGTTCGAGACGGTGTACCGCGCGTAGGTGGAGCGGGACGGCAGCGTGATCGACCCGGCCGGGCTGCCGTTGCGGCGGACGGTGAACGTGCCGTTCGCGCCGCCCGTCGCGATCCACGCCGAGACGGTGTAGCGCCCGGTCGTCGGGACGGTGATCGACTGTCGCACGCTCTTGCCGGCGCCGGAGTTGAGGTAGATGAGCCGGGTGCCGCCGTGCGGGAGGTTGGTGGCCACTCCCGTGCCGGCGGTGAACGTCCACCCGGCTGTGCCCTGCTCGAAGCCGGGGTTGACCACGACGAGCGGTCCGGCGGCGCCGGCCGGCACCGGGAACAGAGCGAGCGAGGCGAGCAGCGCGGACGCGGTAAGGCGGTGAGGGACCTCATCGGGATGCCTCTCGGGAGGTGGGTGGCGGCGCGGTGGACGACCGCACCACGAGCTCGGGGCTGAACAGCAGCTCGCCCGACGGCACCTCGCGGTGGGTGACGAGGGCCACCACGGCCCGCGCTACCTCCTTCGCGAGCCGGCCGGTGGGCTGCCGGACTGTCGTGAGTGGAGGGTCGACGAACTCCGTGATCATGGTGCCGTCGTAGCCGACGACGGAGACGTCGCCGGGCACGGTGAGGCCGGCGCGGCGGACCCCGCGGATCGCGCCCAGGGCCATGTAGTCGCTGGCGGCGACGATCGCGGTGACGTCCTGGTCGAGCAGGACGGCGGCGGCGGACTGTCCACCCTCGACGGTGTAGACCTGGCGGACGACCGGTTGGGCGGCGATCCCGCGCCGGTCGAGCGCCGCGAGGAACCCCTGGACCCGACGCTCGGCCGGGCGGTTGCCGCGAGGGCCGGCGGCCATGCCGATCCGCCGGTGGCCGAGTCCGAACAGGTGGTCGACGGCGATCTCGGCGGCGCGCGCGTCGTCGCTGGAGAACACCGGCGCATCGTGCCCGTCGAAGCCGCCGTTGACCCCCACGAACGGGATCCGCCGGGACGCGAGCACCTGGTACGTCTCGGGATCGGCGTTGTCGACGGTGTTGCTGGCGGACAGGAACACCACAGCGGCGATCCCGTGGTCGGCGAGCGCGGTGACGAACTCGCGCTCCTGGATTCCGCCGGGCAGTGCTGGGCAGACCACGCCCTTGAGCCCGTGCGGCGCCAGCGCCGCCTCGACCAGTTCGGCGACCTCCGCGAAGAACGGGTTGGACAGCCAGGGGGTGATCATCGCGACGACCTGGCCGCGATTGGAAGGCTCGTACCCGAGTTCGGCGATGGCCTGCTCGACGGCTTCCCGGGTGCGGCCGGCGACGCCGGGGCGGCGGTTGACGACGCGGCTCACCGTCGCCTCGCTCACCTGCGCGCGGGCGGCCACCTCGGTGATGCCGACCTTCACCCGCAGAAGGTAACAATCGGGCAATACGCTTGCAACGGTTTGTTGAAAACTTTCAACGCCTCACGCTTGCCGTGCGGCGGCCCCCGCAGGCAGCACGGCCCAGCACGCCGTGAGGAGTTCCGTGCGTTCGAGCCGGGTGCCGCGCCGGTAGGCGGCGTCGAACCGGGCGTCGCCGAGCGCTCGCCGGCTGGTGCGTGTGGTGCGCGCGATCATGGCGGCGGTGGCGGCCGCGATCGGGGTCGGTACCTGGCTGCGGAGCCGGTGGGCGGCGCCGAGTAGGTAGGCGGCGATCGCGGGCGCCCGTGCGGCGAGCAGGGTGGCGTGGGCGTCGAGCGCGTCGGCGGCCTCCTCCTGGTCACGCAGGGTGCTGTCGAGGGCAAGTGGCAGCGCCGCGCGGAGCGCTCGCATCGCCGCCGCGTGGTCACCGGCCGTGTGCAGGACCACGCTGTGCCGGAGCCCGACGACTCCGGCGGTCCGCGGGTCGTCGGGGGAGTCGCCGATGAGCTGGATGGCGTGGCGCGCGGCGGACATCGCCTCTCGGGTGAGGTCGAGCCGCAGCAGGGCGAGCGCCTGGGTAGTGGCGGTAAAAGCCGGCGAGGCGGTCGTACCCGGCGCGGCGCAGGAGCTTGCCTGCCTCCAGCGCCCGGCTGGCGGCCAGTGCCGCCTCGCCGCCAGCGAGTGCGGTTTCCGCGAGGTTGAACAGTGTGCGGCCGGAGTCGAGGTCGCCGGAGCCGCTGCGACGCTTGGCGACGAGCGCCGCGCTGAGGAGGCGTTCCGCGTCGCGCAGCCGCCCCAGCTCCATCGACAGCGTGCCGAGATTGTTGAGGACCCGGCCCACCAACCGCGTGTCGGCGGCCTTACGCGCGTGTCGCAGGGCGACCCGAAGGGTGGACCGGGCGGCCACACCGTCCCGCCGGTCGGTGCCCACCGAGCCGAGCAGGAGGTGCGCGGCGCACAGTGCGACGTGGTCGGCCGGGTCGAGCCGGGCCAGCGCGACGCCGGCCAGCCGGGCGGCCTCGTCGAGGTCGCCGCGCAGCCGGGCGAGCCGCCCGGCGCTGGTCCACGCGGTGGGCTCGCCCGCTTCCCCCGCCCTCGCCAGCGCCGCCTGACCCTCCGCGAGCCGGCCGCTGACCTCGTAGTACCGGCACAGCGCCTCAACCGTCGCAGGGCCGAGCAGCTCTGGCTCGTGGGCGAGCGCCCACGCCGTCGCCGCCCGCACGTTGTCGGCGTCCTCGGCCGGGACGCGCCGCAGGTAGTGGACGGCGACCGCGTGCCTGACCCGGTGTCCGGCGCCGAGGCGCTCGACCGCCAGTTCCCGCATCGCGTCCGGCAGGACGTACCGGGCGGCGCCGGAGTCCTCGGTGACGCGGACCAGGCTCATGTCGACGAGGTCCGTCAGCGCGGCGAGCAGCCAGCCGCCGTCACGGTCGAGAGCGGTGGCGACGGCTTCGAGATCCGCGAGGAGGCAACCGCCCGGGAACGCGCCGAGCCAGGCGAACAGCGTGCGCGCGGCATCCGGGACCACCTCCAGGCTCGACTCGATCGTCGCCCGCAGCGACCGGTGCCGCGCCGGCAGGTCGTGTGGGCCTCCGGCCAGGACGTCGAGGCTGCGGTCCAGCCGTGCGGCGAGGTCGGACGGTGTCAGCACCCGCATCCGGGCGGCCGCCAGCTCCACCGCGAGCGGCAGCCCGTCAATGGCGCGGCAGATCTTGGCCACCGCCGGATAGTTGCCGTCGGTGACGGCGAAGCCTGGCCGCGCGGTCGCCGCTCGCTGGGCGAACAGCTCCACGGCGGCGGCGACCGGCAGCGGGCGCAACGGGACCAGCCGCTCGCCGCACGATCCGCAAGGGCCGCTGGCTGGTGACCAGCACGGTCAGACGCGGGGCACCGCCGGACCAGCGCGGCGACCACCGGCGCGGCCGAGACGACCCGCTCGAAGCAGTCGAGGACGAGCACCGCCCGCCGGTCGCGCAGCCGCGTCGCGACGCGCTCCACCGGCGACAGCGTCGAGGCGCCGCCGAAGCCCAGCACCTCCGCGATCAGCTCGCCGACCAGGGCCGGATCGGCGGTCGCGGCGAGGTCGAGCACGTGGACGTCCAGGGTCTGGCGCACCATCGCGACCAGCTCGCGGCCAGCCGCGACTTGCCGACGCCGCCCGGCCCGGTGACCGTGACCACGCGGTGCCGGCCGCCCGTGACCAGGTCGGCGAGCGTCCGGAACTGCGCGGCCCGGCCGACGAGATCGGTGGGCTCCGGGATCGGCCTTGTCGAGACAGCTCCAGCGGAGCCCCGTGAGACCGCGAGGAACGCCGCGAGGTCGTCACCGGCGAGGTCGAGCGCGGCGGCGACGACGGCCACCGAGTGCCGGTGCGGGCGGTTCGTGGCGCCGGTCTCCAGCGCGCGGACGGCACGCTCGCTCAGGCCAGCGCGATCCGCCAGCGTCCGCTGGCTCAGCCTGGCCGCCAACCGGTGCTGCCGAACCAGCTCCCCGAACGACACCACCGGACGGTAGGCAGGGCGGTCGCCGATGAGGACCGTCGAGTCGCGAACGCGACACGGGATGCGGCAAGACCGGCAGTTTCCGCTCCGCGATCCGGCAGTTTCGGCCGGCGTGCCTTCTCGACCTGCCGCAACCCCCGAAGTGTGGCGACGATGCGCCGACCGGTGCGTCACGCATCCCAGGGGGAGATCAACACATGCACTCCAGACACAGAGCGCTGCTGACGGCGGGGGCCGTCTTCGCCGCCGTAGCGGTCGCTGCGGGTCCCGCGCAGCGGCCACGGGCACCACCGTGACCGCCCAGGCGGGCTCGTTGACCATCAACGCGCAGGCCGGCAAGGCCAACGCCATCGCGGCCGCGCTGGTCAACTCGACGTTCACCGTCCGCGACACCGGCGACGCCGTCGTGCCGGGCGTCGGCTGTACCCAGCTCGACGCGAACGCGGTGACGTGCAGCGCGGCCGGGATCACCCGGATCACCGTCAACTCGGGCGACCTGTCCGACGTGGTGACCGTCCCGCTCACGCTGCCCGTGACCGTGCTGGCCGGCGACGGCAGCGACCGCGTCACCACGGGCACCGGCACCGACACGTCGACGGGAACCTCGGCGACGACATGATCAGCACCGGGTTCGGCCGCGACACGCTCCGCGGACGCGACGGCAACGACTCGCTCTCGGCGGGCGCAGGCGCCGACACGCTGGACGGCGGCCTCGGGCGCGGACAACTGGCCGGCGGCGCCGGACCTCGACACCGTCACTACCGCTCGCGCACGCGTCGGCGTCACCGTCGACCCGGACGACGTCGCCGACGACGGCGAGGCGCAGGAGGGCGACAACGTCGCGCAGCGACGTCGAGAAGCTCTTCGGCGGCTCCGGCGACGACGCGCATCACCGGCACGAACGTCGCCACCGTGCAGAACGACATCTTCGGCGGCGCCGGGCAACGACACGCTCATCGGCCTGGCGGGCCTGGACAACCTGTTCGGCCAGGACGGCGACGACATCCTCCAGGCGGCGCCGGCCAGGACGACCTCGACGGCGGGCTCGGCAACGACGACATGTCCGGCGGTGCCGACAACGACGACGCCTTCTACGAGGACCCGCACCTCGGGTGTCACGGTCACGATCGACAACGTCGCCAACGACGGCCAGACGCTTCACCGAGAAGGACAACGTCCACACCGACATCGAGGACCTCTTCGGCGGCTGCGGGCGCCGACAGCTCATCCGCGGCAGCTCCGTGACGAACAACCTCAGCGGCAACGGCGGCCGCGACGGCCTCACGGCGGCGGGGGCGAGGACTTCCTCGACCGGCGGCGAGGGCGACGACGGCCTCAACGGCGGCGACGGCAACGACTTCCTCTTCGGCCAGGCCGGCGACGACACGCTTCGCGGCGGCGCCGGCGACGACCGGATGGACGGCGGCGACGGCGACGACTTCATGGACGGCGGCGCCGGTGCCGACCGCTTCGACGGCGGGCTGGGCTCCGACCGGGCCTTCTACCGCTTCCGCACCGACGCCGCTCACCGTCGATCATCGACAGCCTCGCCAACGACGGCGAGGCGGGCGAGGGCGACAACGTCCTCGGCGGCGCGTCGGACCGAGAACGTCACCGGCGGCGCGGCCGCCGACTTCCTGGTCGGCGACGACTTCGCCAACAACCTCATCGGCGAGGGCGGCGACGACACGATCATCGGCCTCGGCGGGAACGACCTGCTCGCCGGTGCGGACGGGCAACGACTTCATCAACTGCGGCGTCGGCGTCGACATCGCACGCGGCGGCGCCGGCACCGACTCGGCCACGGCCGACTGCGAGACGCAGGTCGACATCCCGTAGAGCCGGTTGCGGTCGAGCAGTGCGTTGCGCTCCGCGCTATAGCCGGGAAGATGTCGCCCAAAAGGCACGGGCGGGGGTAGCGTGCACACGCAGAGATCGGATCTATAGCTGCTACGGTTCCCGGCTCGTCCCTTCAGTCCCGTTAGGCCGGGGTCCTAGCTCCGATGACTGCGAGGTCAGCCGATGGTCGAGTTCTCCCGTCGGGCACTGCTCGGCGGCGCCGCGGGCGCCGCGGCGGTCGCCACCCTTCCCGCCAGCCCCGGGTGGGCCGGGCACGACCAGTGGCCGAGGTTCCTCGCCGGCGCCGACCTGATCTGGAAGCGGCTGCCGACCACCTGGTACGAGGGCCCGTTCCTCGGCAACGGCTTCCTCGCCTCGGGCATCTACGCGAGACCGAGCGAACGCCGTCCGCTTCAACGTGCAGCACAGCGAGGTGCAGGACCACCGCCCGCAGTTCGGGTCGCTGTTCGGCCTGGCCCGCCTGCCCATCGGCTACCTGACGCTGCGGCCGGTCGGCGCGATCACCGGCGTCGACTGGCGGCTCGACGTCTGGAACGCCGAGCTGCGCGGCACGATCACGACCGCGGCGGGCAGCCTGGCGCTTGCGCGCGTTCGTCCACACCGGACCGATCTGCTCGCCGTCGAGGTCGTGCCGATCGGCGGGCGAGACGGGCTTCACGTGGACGTTCACGCCGCAGGAGGCGGTCAGCCCGCGCACCGACCCGCGGTTCAACCGCACCCCGCCGCCCGGGTACGTACCGAACCCGGCGCCGACCGTCAGCCGCGCCGGCGGGCTCGAGATCGTCACCCAGCCGCTGCTGGCCGGCGGCGAGCACGCGACGGCGTGGCGCGAGGTCCGGCGCGGCTCCGCGCGCACGCTGTACGCGTCGGTCGCCTGGTCGCACCCCGACAGCGGCGCCACCGCCCGCGCGGTGCGAACGGTCCGGCGCTCGGCGCACCTGCCCGCCGACGCGCTGCACGATCGGGCACCGCGTGTGGTGGCACCGCTTCTACCGCAAGAGCTTCCTGTCCATTCCGGACGCGAAGCTGCAGAGCTTCTACTGGATCCAGCTCTACAAGATCGCGTCGGCGGCGCGGCGGGACGCACCCGATCATGGCGACCTCCGGCCCGTGGCTGGAGCCGACCCCGTGGCCGGCGACCTGGTGGAACCTCAACGTCCAGCTCGAGTACTGGCTGATCCACGGCTCCAACCACCTGGAGCTCGACGCGATCACGCGCTCGCTGGACGAGAACCGGCAGCGCCTGATCGACGGCGTCCCGGAGCAGTACCGGCACGACTCGGCCGGCGTCGCCGCGCACCACCGACGCGCTGGCTCGACGCCGGGGCACCGGTGCTCAACTCCGCGCTACCCGGTCGGCGTCCCCGGGCGACGAGACGTACCCGCCCGAGGTCGGCAGCCTGACCTGGGCGCTGCACAACGTCTGGCTCTCCTACCGGCACACGATGGACGGCTCGATCCTGCGCGACGTGCTGTTCCCGCTGCTGCGCCGGGCCGTCAACTACTACCGGCACTTCCTGGTCACGCGGCGCGGACGGCCGGCTGCACCTGCCGCTGACCTACTCCCCGGAGTACGGGAACGCGCCCGACTGCAACTACGACCTGGCGCTGATCCGCTGGGGCTGCCGGACCCTGCTGGACTCCGCGCGCGCGCTGCGGATCGACGACCCGCTCGCGCCCGCGTGGCGGGACATCCTCGCCAAGCTGGTCGACTACCCGGTCGACGCCAACGGCTACATGATCGGCGCCGGCGTGCCGTTCGCGAAGTCGCACCGGCACTACTCGCACCTGCTCATGGTCTACCCGCTGTACGACGTCACGTGGGAACAGCCGCAGCACCGCGCGGCTGATCGAGAAGTCGCTCGACCACTGGGTCAGCTTCGAGGGCGCGCTGCAGGGGTACACGTTCACCGGCGCCGCGTCGATGTCGGCGCAGATGCTCCGCGGCGACCAGGCCGACCACTACCTCGGCGAGCTGCTGCGCCGGTTCGTCCAGCCGAACACGATGTACCGGGAGTCCGGACCGGTCATCGAGACGCCGCTCTCGGGCGCGCAGAGCATCCACGACATGCTGTGCCAGAGCTGGGGCGGCGTGATCCGGATGTTCCCCGCCGTGCCGAGCAGCCTGGCCGGACGCCGTCGTGCAGAACTTCCGCACGCAGGGCGCGTTCCTGGTCACGGCGGCGCGGCGGCGCGGGGTCACCGACTTCGTCCGCGTGTACAGCGAGGCCGGGGCGCCGCTGCGGCTGCGCACGGGCATCGCCGGGCCGGTCGAGGTGCGCGGTAGGGGAGTGCGGCACCGGGTGCTGCCGAACGGCGACCTCGACATCCAGCTGCGCAGGGGCGCGGAGGTGCTGGTGCACGCGCGGGGCGCGAAGCCGGACCTGTCGGTGGGGCCCGTGCCGATCAGCAAGCCGGCGCCGCCCTGGGGCCTGCCCTAGCCAGCGATGTGTGCAGGATTTCGTCGGGCATAGCCCGCGAAATCCTGCACACATCAGCCGTTGACACCGTTGCATTGCTCTGTTGTCCTAGTGTCATAGGACTATAGAGAGGTCGGCCATGGCGATCGAGTTCCACCTGGAAGGCCACTCGAAGGTCGTGCCCTATCTGCAGCTGGTGCAGCAGGTGAAGCAGTCGCTGCGGCTGGGCCTGCTCGACCCGGGGGATCAGCTGCCGAAGGTCCGCGAGGTCGCGCAGTCCCTCGCCATCAACCCGAACACGGTGCTCAAGGCGTACCGGCAACTGGAGGCCGAGGGCCTGGTGGAGGGGCGGCCGGGCGTCGGCACGTTCGTGCTGCGCTCGCTCGCCGGCCCGTCGCTGGCCAACCAGGGGGCGCTGCGCGGCGAGCTGGTCGGCTGGCTGCGGAGGGCTCGGGTTGCCGGCCTGGACCAGGAGGACGTCATCGCGCTGGTGGAGACCACCCTGCGTGCCACGTTTCAGGAGACGCGGATCTCAGGAGGGAATAGCGTGAGCACCGCGCTGGAGACCCACAACCTGGGCAAACGGTACGGCCGCACCTGGGGCCTGCGGGACTGCACGCTGACGTTGCCCGCCGGCCGGGTGGCCGCGCTCGTCGGCCCGAACGGCGCCGGAAAGACCACGCTGCTGCACCTCGCCGTCGGCCTTCTCCGTCCGGACGAGGGCGAGATCAGCGTGCTCGGGCGGCCGCCGGGCGCGACCCCCACGCGGGTCGGCTTCGTCGCGCAGGACACACCGCTGTACGGCGACTTCACCGCGGCCGAGCTGGTCAAGATGGGCAGCAAGCTGAACAGCCGCTGGGACTCCGAGCTGGCCCTCGGGCGGCTGCGGCAGGTCGGCGTCCCGCTCGACCGCCGCGTCGAGAAGCTCTCCGGCGGGCAGCGTGCCCAGGTGGCGCTGGCGCTCGCCTTGGCCAAGCGTCCTGACCTGCTGCTCCTCGACGAACCGGTCGCGAGCCTCGACCCGCTCGCTCGCCGCGAGTTCCTGCAGGCGCTGATGGGCAGCGTCGCCGACGACGGCACAACGGTTCTGCTGTCGTCGCACCTGCTCGCCGACCTCGAACGGGTCTGCGACTACCTGATCGTGCTGCAGTCCGCGCGGGTCCAGGTGCTCGGCGCCGTGGAGGACCTGCTCGGCAGCCACAAGCTGCTTGTCGGGCCGCATCGCGAGGCCCACAGCATCGGGGGCGTCGCGGCCGTCATTCGTGCCAGCCATACCGATCGTCAGTCGACATTGCTGGTGCGCACCGACGGGCCCATCCACGACCCGGCCTGGTCGGTGAGCGACGTCGCGCTGGAAGACCTCGTGCTCGCCTACCTCGCCGACACCTCGGCCGGCTCGCTGCCCGGCCCGGCCCGGTTGGAGGTGACGGGGCCATGATCTGGCTGACCTGGCGCCAGCACCGCAAGCAGGCGCTCTTCGCTGTCGTCGGGCTGATCGTGCTTGCCGGCCTGATGTTCCCGACCGGCCGCGAGATGCACCGGGTCTTCGACCGCGACCTGGCCAGCTGCCTCGCCGCCGAGGGACACACCGAGTTCGTGCGGCACGACAACGAGGCGCACCAGGCCTGCCGGCTCGTGGTCGAACAGTTCACCGGAAAGTACTCAGGCCTGATCTTCCTGGCGGTCCTGTTCGCCCTCCTGCCGCTGTTCGTCGGCCTGTTCTTCGGCGCGCCGCTCGTGGCCCGCGAGGTCGAGCACGGCACGCACCGGCTGGTGTGGACCCAGGGCGTCACCCGGCTTCGCTGGGCTCTGACCAAGTTTGGGCTGGTCGGGGCTGCCGTGCTCGTCTTCGCCATCGGTTACTCGGCGATGCTCACCTGGTGGACAGAGCCGCTGAGCCGCGCCAACGGCCGCGTCACGCCACCGCTGTTCGACCTCCAGGCCGCCGTACCCGTGGGATACACGCTGTTCGCCCTCGCGCTGGGCATCTTCGCCGGCACGGTGTGGCGCAAGGTACTGCCCGCCATGGCGGTCACGCTGGTCGGCTTCATCGGCGTACGGGCAGCCGTCACGCTCTACGCGCGGGTCCGCTACGAGCGGGCTGAGGAGTACAAGTACCTGCTAACGGGCGAAACAGGGCGGAACCGGCTGCGCGGCGACTGGATCTACAGCCAGAGCGTCCACAGCGCTGACGGTCGGCGGATCTCCGCCAACGCGAGGTGATCTGCGGGGCTCGATCCCGAGGCCGACGGCGTCGGCGGTGCCTACGCCGACCGCATCGCCTGAGCCTGACCGGTGCGTGGACACGTACGGCGCCGGCGCCTACAACCTGATGGCTTACCAGCCTTCCGGGCGGTTCTGGGAGTTCCAGGCCATCGAGACCGGCATGTTCGTCGCGCTTGCCGCCGTGTTGCTCGCGCTCGCGATCCACCAGGTGCGGCGACGGATCACCTAGGGTAACGCGGTGTTCCGTGCTGGATGCCGTTAGGCTCTTGCGCTATGTCCCCACCGCTCGGCAGTGAGCTCGCCCCGGCTGCATGATCTCGCCGGCTGACCTCGGTTATCCGCACTCCCGTACCACTGCGGCACGGGTGGGCGGACTGCTGCTCGTCATCGGCGGCAGCCTCGCGCTCACCCTGCTCGCGACGGTGCCGGGGTTCGTCCACGGGCACTCGACACCGACGTTCGTCACCGCAGGCACGGCAGTCCTCGTCGGCGCGTTCTGCATAGCCAACGCACGGCGGGTACCGGTGTGGTTCCTGCCGGTGATCGGGCCGCTGGGCATCATCCTGATCGCGACGTCCTCGATCCTCACCCGCACCACCACCGACGGCAGCGAACTCCTCTACCTGTGGCCGGTGCTTTTCAGCGCCTACTTCCTGTCGTGGCGCGCCGCGCTGTTCAACGTGTGCCTGCTTGCCGTCGTCTACCCGCCGGTCGCGATCTCGATCATCGGCGCCGCGGGCATCACACCGTCGGTATACATGGTGGGCACGTCTATCGTCACGCTCGCGGTCACCATGAGCCTGCGCCGCCAGATCACGCGTGTGGTCACCGCGGCGGCGCTGGAGGCGCGCACCGACACCCTCACCCAGCTGCCCAACCGGCGGTCGTGGGACGACGGCCTCACACGGGAGGTCGCGCTCCGCGAGCGCCGCTCCTCCCCGCTGTGCGTGCTGATGATCGACCTCGACCGGTTCAAGCAGCTCAACGACGCGCACGGGCACGCGGCCGGCGACGCGGCGCTCGTGCTCGCCGCCCGGGTGCTGCGCGCCCAGGCCCGCCAGACCGACCTGCTCGCCCGCATCGGCGGCGAGGAGTTCGCCCTTGCCCTCCCCGACTGCGTTCCCGACGACGGAGCGCAGCGGGCCGAGCAGATCAGGGTGGCCATCGCGGAGACCTCCGCCTCGCACGGACGCCCGCTGACCGCCAGCATCGGCGTCGCCGGCCTCCCGGCGAACGCGACCACGCGCTCCGAGCTGATGGCGGCCGCCGACGCCGCGCTGTACGAGGCCAAGCGGTCCGGGCGGAACGCGGTGCGGGTCAGCGCCGCGCCGGTTCCCGCACCTCGGCGGTGTTCGGGACTGCCCGGCGGATCCGCCCCCACGGCTTGAACACAGACAGGACCATCGCGACGACGAGGAGCGTCGGCCCGACGATCAGCGGGCCGAGCAGGTCCTGGTAGGGCACCACCGTCGTGGGATCGTCCGAGAGCAGCCGACCCGACTCGGACACGCCGCGCACCGACGGCCGCAGCGCGAACACGATCAGGCATACGAACAGCACGTTGATGGCCAGCTTCACCGCCACCCACCAGTAGCGGAGCAGCCCGTACTTGCTGCCGAGGCCGAGGATCACGCCGGTGGCGAGCGTGAGGAGACCCGCGGTCAGCATCGGGTAGACCGCGACCATCTCCAGCGCCTGGTACGCGGTAGCGGCCGTGGTGGGATTGTCGGTGAGCATCGCAGTGCAGAGCAGTACGGCGAACGTCAGGTCCATCCCGAGCCAGGTGCCGGCGGATCCGATGTGGACGAGGAGCACCGCCTTCCTCGTGCGACCCCCGAGCTTCTGCATGATGTCTTCCCCTTCTCCGACGACGAGTGGATCGTGTCGGAGCCGGGGTACGAGCCGCGTCCGCTGCGGCGCGTATCTCCGCCTACGCAGTTCTACGTACGCTCCCAGGCGACGCGGTCGGTGAGGTAGCTGGGGCGGCGCTTTCGATTACGATCCGTAGGCACCGGCGGTGTCGCTGCCCGGACGACTCTCAGCAGGAGGAACCGCGATGACGCGGCTGTGGATGAGGCACGAGGTCCGCGAGACCGAGCGCCGCGCACCGATCGTGCCGGCCGACGCAAGCCGGCTGGTCGCGGCCGGCATCGAGCTGACCGTGGAGGACTCGCCGCAGCGCGCCTTCCCGATCGACGGCTACGTCGACGCGGGTTGCGACATCGCCGCGCCAGGCAGCTGGGTGGACGCACCGGCCGACACATTCGTCGTCGGTCTCAAGGAGCTGCCGGACGAGCCGGCGGCGCTGGTGCACCGGCACGTCTACTTCGGGCACGCGTACAAGGGGCAGGACGGCGCCGCCGAGCTGTTGCGGCGGTTCACCTCCGGCGGCGGTGCGCTGCTCGACATCGAGTACCTGATGGACGACGCCGGCCGCCGGCTAGCCGCGTTCGGCTACTGGGCCGGGTACGTCGGCGCGGCGCTCGCGGTGCTGCGGCTGCGTGGCCGGCTCGGGCCGCTGGAGCCGCTGTCGAAGGACGCGCTGGACGCCGCGCTGCGCCCCACCGCTGCCGACGAGCCGGTGAAGGCACTGGTCATCGGCGCGCTAGGGCGCTCCGGGCGGGGCGCCACCGACGCTCTCGCCGTGGCCGGCGTCGCGACCACGGCGTGGGACGTCGAGGAGACCCGCGAACTCGACAAGCCCGCCCTGCTCGACCACGACCTGCTGGTCAACGCGGTGCTCACGAACACGCCGGTGCCGCCGTTCGTCACGCCGGCCGACCTGGACGGACCGGGCCGCCGGCTGTCCGTCGTCTCCGACGTCACCTGCGACGTGACGTCCGACTTCAACGTCCTGCCGATCTACGACGCCCACACGAGCTGGCAGGAGCCGGCACGGCGGCTGCGCGACGGCGCGACGCCTGTCGACATCATCGCGATCGACAACCTGCCGTCGCTGCTGCCGGAGGAGGCCAGCGTGGCGTTCTCCGCCGAGCTGACGCCGCAACTCGCCCTGCTCGGCACCGACGCCGCGCCGTGGCGGCGCTGCCTCGCCGACTTCCGTGCCGCGGTTGCGAAGGAGAACGCCGATGCCTGAGCTGGTCGTCGTCGGCGAGCACGGCATCACCAGCCGCCTTGCCGAAACTTGCAAGCTGCGCCGCGGCATCTAGTCGGGGTCCCCCGCCAACTCCTACCTTCCAGCCGTCGGGGGTAGAGCAGCCTCCGTTCGCAGGTGATGGAGGAGCAGTGGCACCCAATCGGCTCGCCCAGGTTGTTGCCCGCAGCAGGCGGTTACGGCGCCGCACCGGAGCAGCGGTGCTGTCCGCGGCCCTGCTCCTGACGCTGGTGGAGGCGGTGGCCGCGCCGTCCGCCACCGCCGCCACCGGACCGTCGGTCCCGCTGCCAGGAACCCCGTCGACGCCCGTCACCCAGCAGCAGCCCGGCGAGCGCCCGCAGGACGAGGCCAGCGAGAAGGCGCTCAGGGGCGACCAGCCGCCGGGATCGGAGCCCAAGGACGGCGCCGGCACGACCAAGGCGACGTCGCTGTCACCGTCGGCGACCTGGCAGGTCTCCGCGCAGACCGGTGACTTCACCTGGACGTACCCGCTCCGCATGCCACCGGCCCCGGGCGGCTCGCGGCCGGAGCTGGAGCTGTCGTACGCGTCATCCGCAGTGGACGGTCGCACCGGCGCCACCAACAACCAGGCCTCGTGGCTCGGCGACGGATGGGACCTGGCGCCGGGCTTCGTCGAGCGCACGTACGGCGGCTGCGCCGAGGACGACATGGGCGGTACCACTCCGCCGAAGACCGGCGACCTGTGCTGGCGCAGCGACAACGCGATCTCGGCGTACAACGGCGGCGGCGGGCAGCTGATCCGCGACGACACGAACGGCGAGTGGCGCGCCAGGAACGACGACGGTTCCCGCATCGAGCGCCTGACCGGCGGCGGCAACGGCGACGACAACGGCGAGCACTGGAAGATCACCACGGTCGGCGGCACCCAGTACTTCTTCGGTTCGCGGGCGGCGTCGAAGTCGACGTGGACCGTGCCCGTCTTCGGCGACGACGCGGGCGAGCCGTGCCACGCCAGCATGTTCGCGGCGTCGCACTGCACGCAGGCCTGGCGCTGGAACCTCGACAAGGTCGTGGACGGCAACGGCAACGTCACGCTCTACACGTACGACACCGAGACCAACTCCTACGGGCTGAACCTGAAGGACACCGCGGTCTCCTACGTCCGCGCCGGCACCCTGCGCACCATCGAGTACGGCCTCCGCGACGACGACGCGTCGGTGCCGGCCACCGCGCGGGTCGACTTCGCCACCGCCGACCGGTGCGTGCCCGGCAGCGACTGCACACCGTCCAAGAAGGACAACTGGCCGGACGTGTCGTGGGACGACAAGTGCGACACGGCCACCTGCAAGGACCGGTACGCGCCGACGTTCTGGTCGACGAAGCGGCTCGCGAAGATCACCACCAAGGTGCGCAACGGCTCGACGTACGACGACGTGGACTCGTGGGCGCTGAATCACGAGTTCCCGGCGCCAGGCGACGGCGAGAAGGCCGCGCTGTGGCTGAAGAGCATCACGCACACCGGGCATCGCGGCGGCGAGCTGGCGCTGCCGGCGGTGACTTTCGAGGGCGCCCGTATGCCGAACCGCGTGTACAGGGCCACCGACGGCTACGCGCCGCTGAACCGCTTCCGGATCACCGGCGTCGTCTCCGAGTCGGGCGGTGTCGTCTCGGTCAAGTACGCCGAGCCGGACTGCACCGCCGACACGGTACCGACCAGGCCCGAGTCCAACGCGAAGCGCTGCTTCCCGTCCCGCTGGGCGCAGAAGGACCATGCCGAGCGCACCGACTACTTCCAGAAGTACGTGGTGGAGCAGGTCGTCCAGTCGGACCGGATCGCCGGCAACGCCGAGCAGGTCACGAGCTACGAGTACCTCGACGGCGCGGCGTGGCACTACGACCAGTCCGAGTTCGTCAAGGACGCCAAGAAGACCTGGAACGACTTCCGTGGCTTCGGCCGGGTGCGCACCCGCACGGGCAAGGCCGGTGACCTGTCCGGCCCGGTCGGGATGACCGAGCGGCGGTTCTACCGCGGCATGCACGGCGACAAGCAGCCGAGCGGTACCCGCACGGCCTCGGTGCCCGACTCCGAGGGCGGCAGCCAGGAGGACTCGGACTGGCTGCCTGGGCACGACCAGGGAGACCATCACCTACGACGGCGACGCGGTGACGAGCAAGGAGATCGCCACGCCGGCCTGGCAGGGCCCCACCGCGACGCGCGGCACGTACAAGGCGTACATCGTGCGGCAGGGCGACACGCGGACGTACACGGCGCTCGCCTCGGGCGGGTGGCGCGTCACCAGTACGGAGTCCACCTACGACGACCGGGGGATCGTCCTGCGAACCAACGACCTGGGCGACGCCGCCACGGCCACGGACGACCGGTGCGTCACCCGCACGTACGCCCGCAACACCGGCCGCTGGATCCTCAATCTCCCGAACCGCACGCAGACTGTCGCCGTGGCGTGCGGCGCCACGCCGTCGTTCCCCGCCGACGCGATCGCCGACACCCGCGTCTCCTTCGACGGGCAGGAGTACGGCGCGCCGCCCACCCACGGCAACGCCACCAAGGTCGAAGAGGTCGAGAAGTACGACGCGTCCGGCCCGGACTACGTCACCACGTCGACCAGCCGGTATGACGCGCACGGGCGGGTCGTCGAGACAGCCGACGCCCTGGGCCGGAAGTCGATGACCGCGTTCACGCCGGCCGTCGGCGGCCCGGTCACGCAGACCGTGAGCACCAACGCCGTGGGCCACGCCACGACGTCCACGTTGGACCCCGCGCACGGGGTGCCGCTCAAGAGTGTCGACCAGAACGACCGCGTCACGGAGATCGCCTACGACGCACTCGGCCGGGCAGTCGAGGTATGGCAGCCCAACCGCAGCCGCGCCACGGGGCAGCGGGGCAACTCGCGGTTCGAGTACGTGATCCGGAACGACGGCCCGGTGGTGGTCAAGGCCACGACGCTGGGGCCGAACGGCAACTACCGCACGAGCAACACGCTCTACGACGGGTTGCTCCGCCCGCGCCAGGTGCAGGCGCCGGCGACCGGCGGCGGCCGGCTGCTCACCGACACCCGCTACGACACGCAGGGGCGGGCCTACAAGACCACCGAGCCGTACTTCAACAGCGCGGACGTCGACGACAAGCTCTGGGTGGCAAGCGACACCGACGTCGCCAGCCTGACCCGTGTCGAGTTCGATGGCGCCGGACGGGAGGTCGCCGAGATCACCTTCGGTGGCGCGCGAGAGCTGTGGCGTGCCACGACGTCCTACGGCGGTGACCGCGTGCACGTCACGCCGCCCGAGGGCGGCACGGCGACCACCACGATCACCGACGCGCGTGGCCAGACGGTCGAGCTGCGCCAGTACAAGGGCGGCGAGCCGACCGGCGACCACGACGCCACGACCTACACCTACACCCCGGACGGCCGGCTCGCCTCCACCAGGGATCCGGCCGGCAACGTCTGGCGCAACACCTACGACCTGCGCGGCAACGGGATCAAGGTGGAGGACGCCGACAAGGGCACCTCGACCATGACGTACGACGCGGCGGGACAGGTCACGACCGTCACCGACGCCCGGGGGAACACGCTGACGAACGGCTATGACCTGCTCGGGCGCCGCACTTCCGTGAAGAACCGTGCCACGACGCTCGCGGCGTGGACTTACGACACCGCCGTCGGCGGCAAGGGCCACCTGGCGTCGTCCACCCGGTACGTCGGCGGCGCCGCGTACGACAGCAAGGTCACCGCGTACACGCCGCTGTACCAGCCGTCCGTCACGACGGTCACGATCCCGGACACCGAACAGGCGCTCGCCGGTAAGTACACGACGACCGCGAAGTTCAACCCGGACGGCAGCCCCTACGGCGAGGTGCTGCCGGCGATCGGGGACCTGCCCGCCGAGAACGTCAACCACGGGTACGGCGACCTCGGCAACCTGACCACGATGTCCGGCGCGATCACCGGCGCCGCGACCCAGGAGTACGTCACCTCCACCGAGTACACCCGCTACGGCGAGGTCGCCCGCATCCAGCTCGGCGAGACGGGCAAGCGTGTCTGGCAGTCCTTCTACTACGACACGCACACGCGGCGGCTCAAGCGGTCCATCGTGGACGCCGAGGTGACGCGGCCGATGCAGAAGGACGTCAACTACGCCTACGACCGGTTCGGCAACATCACGTCCGTCGCGGACACACCGCAGGAGAAGCCGTCCGACGTGCAGTGCTTCCGGTACGACCATCTCCGCAGGCTGACCGAGGCGTGGACACCCGAGCAGGACTGCGGCGCGGACCCCACGGTCGGCGGTCTGAAGGGCGCGGCACCGTACTGGCAGTCGTTCAGCTACGACAAGGTGGGCAACCGTCTCACCGAGACCCGGCACGCTGCCGGCGGCGACACGGTGCGCAGCTACGCCTACCCGGCTCCCGGTGCGCACGCCCTCAAGTCGGTGACGACCGCGGGTCCGTCCGGTGAGAGGACCGACGAGTTCAGCTACGACGCCACCGGCAACACCACCGCCCGGGGCGCGCAGCGGCTCGACTGGGACGAGCAGGGCAAGCTCGCCAAGCTCACCGAGGCCGGCAAGTCGACCGAGTTCGTCTACGACGCGGACGGCAACCGCCTGATCCGCCGCGACGCCACGGGCCGCACGCTCTACCTGGACGGCCAGGAGCTGAAGCTGGACACCGCAGGCAAGCTCACGGGTACGCGCTACTACGAGCACGGCGAGCACATCGTGGCGATGCGCACGGCCGCCGGTCTGACCTGGCTGGCGACCGACCACCAGGACACGGCGCAGGTCGCGATCGCGAGCGCCGGCCAGGAGGTGACGCAGCGCCGGCAGGCACCGTTCGGCGCACCACGCGGCGAGGAGGCGGACTTCCCGGGTGAGAAGGGCTTCGTCGGCGGTACCAAGGACGCCTCGACCGGCCTGACCAACCTCGGTGCGCGCCTGTACGACACCGCCCTGGGCCGCTTCATCTCGGTCGACCCGATGATGGACCTGTCCGACCCGCAGCAGATGCACGGCTACACGTACAGCAACAACAACCCGATCACCCACGCCGACCCGACCGGCCTGTTCTGGGACAAGATCGGCAACGCATTCAAGAAGATCGGCCACGGCATCGCGACGTTCACCAAGTACGCGGCGCCTGCGCTGGGAGCGGCCGCGCTGATCATGGGCACGGTCGCCACTGGCGGCGTGCTGCTGGGCGTCGTGGGCGGGCTGGCGCTGGCGGCGAGTGCGGTCAACACGATCCACGCCTGTACCGGCGGGGGCAGCGGCGTCGACTGCGCGATGGAGGCCGTGGGCATGGTTCCCGGCGTCGGCAAGCTCGCGGCGGGTGCGGGCAAGTACCTGGCGCGCCGCGGCATCGAGGCCGGTGCTTCGGCGGTCAACAAGGTCGTGCACAAGGCCGGTGAGGCGGCCGACAAGATCGGCGTGTTCAACGGCGGTGGGGCGCGGGCCCGCAGCCTGGAGCGGTATGCGAACGCGGTGGAGCGCACAAACGAGGCGTGCTGCGTCCTGACGGCGATGGCCGCCAACCTCGGCCGCGGCTACACCACGTTCGACAACACCGTCGGCTATACCAACCTCGGCTGGAGCTCGTGCGGGATCGCCGCCGGCTTCGCCCACGGCGGGAACTGCCTCGGCCTCCCGAACCTCACGTTCGGCCAGTCGCGGCAGCCGTTCGGCCACAACAACCAGAAACCGTTCGTGCCGACCCGCCAGTACGTCTACCCGCACAACTTCATTGGCCCGATCCTGCCTGGTCACGTCCGAGCGCCGGCACCGCCCGCGCCGCTCGCCCCGGCGCCGCCCCCGCCGCCGGGGAAGAACTACACGACGAAGGACGGCCGGCTCTGCAACACCGGCAGCAGGATGTGCGCCAGCTGACGGTCGCAGTGGTTGGATTGTGGAGTCCCACTCCACAATCCAACCGCTAGGCGGCGGCGGTTCGGAGCGCTGCGCGGATCTCGCGGGCGGCGGCCAGTCCGGCCCGGTTGCCGCCGATCGTGCTCGCGGACGGCCCGTACCCGACGAGGTGGACGCGCGAGTCGGACACGGCCCGGGTCCCGTCGAGGCGGATCCCGCCGGACGCCTCGCGAAGGTGCAGCGGCGCGAGGTGGGCGATGTCGGCGCGGAATCCGGTGGCCCAGAGGATGACGTCAGCGTGCTGGGTGCGGCCGTCGGCCCACTCGATGCCTTCCGGCACGATCCGCGAGAACATCGGCTCGGCCCGGTACACGCCACGCGCGGCGGCGGCCTGTTCCTGCTCGCGCAGCAGCAGGCCGGTGACGCTGACGACGCTCTGCGGTGGGAGGCCGGCACGCACCCGCTCCTCGACCTTCGCGACCGCCGCGCGACCCTGCTCCGCGCCGAACGCCGGATCGGTACGCCACAGCGGCGGGCGCCGCGTCACCCAGGTCGTGCTGGTGACCCGGGAGATCTCCGCGAGCAGCTGCACCGCCGAGTGGCCGCCACCGACGACGACCACTTGCTGGCCGGCGAACTCCTCCGCGCTGCCGTAGTCGGCGGTGTGCAGCTGGCGGCCGGCGAACGTCTCGATGCCGGGATACCAGGGAATGAAGGGCCGGTTCCAGGTGCCGGTCGCGTTCACGAGCATGCGGGTGGTCCAGGTGCCCTGGTCGGTGACGACCTCCAGCAGGCCGGTGTCTCGCACGGTCTCCACCTGGACCGGCCGCACGACCGGCAGCGCATACCTGGCCTCGTACTCGGCGAAATAGCGGGGAACGACGTCCCGCGCCGCATCCTCGTCGGCCGCATCGGGCATCGGGAGTCCGGGAAGGGCGAAGATCCCGTGGACGTCGTGCATGGTCAGCGACGGCCAGCGGTGCTGCCAGGCACCACCCGGCTCGGCGTTGCGGTCGAGGACGACGACCTCGTCGTACGGCTGGAACCCCATCCGCATCAGGTGGTACGCGGCAGACAGGCCGGCCTGCCCCGCCCCGATCACCACCACATCTGTTGTCACGTCCGCATGAACGCCCTGCGCGCAGCGGGTCTTCCCGGGTGTTAGAGCATCCGCCAATAGGGCGCTGGCCGGCTGCGCCGGGCCCAACCACTAACAGGCACAATGGTGGCCGTGAGGCGGGCGGCGGTGGCGGGGGCGGTCCTGGCGTATGCGCTGGTCGCGGCCACCTGCCGTCCACTGACCTGGCCCGCGCTGGTGGCTGTCCTCATCCCGGGCGTGCCCCTCGTGTGGCTCGGCCTGCGGCGCGAGCCCGCCGACGGCACGCCGCTGGGGCGGCGGTCCGTCGCCGTCTGGCTCGGGCTGCTCGCCGTGGGCGGCATCGGCGAGCTGGTGCTGCGGCTCGGGCCGAACGACCTCACCTACCCGACGCTGAGCACTCTCGCCGACCCGGCGCTGGCGACGTACCCGGGCCGCGTGGTCGGGTACGTGCTCTGGATCGGCACCGGCCTGTGGCTGGTACGCCGGTGACGCCACGCATCCTGATCCTCATCGGATTCGGGGTCCTCGTGCTGCTGATGGTCGTGGTGGACCTCCGGGCGCGGCGGCCGTCGTCCACGGTGCGGCCGTTCGCCGACGCGGTCGGAGCGGTGATGCGCACCCGCACCGGACGGATCGTCCTGCTCGGATCCTGGCTCTGGGTGGGCTGGCACTTCCTGGCTCGGTAGTCACGATCCGTGGCCGGACAGGATCGCCACCGGCCGCGGCACGCCTTGCCGTCCAGCGGAAAGCCGCGCGCGGGACCCGGAGGTACAGAGATCCGAGCTATCTCTGTGTTTCGGCAAGGTATTGACACCATAACGTCGGTGTGAAGACTAGACCCGGCCCACAAAACATAGGATCTCTGTCGGGGCGTCGGTTCGCGCTGTGTCGTGACTCGCCGTCACCGTCCGAACGGGAGCGCGCCATGGTTCGAGACATACACAGAGGCCGGCTCGGTCGGCCGGCTGTGGCGGTTCTGTCCACGCTCGTCCTCACCGCCGGTGTGCTGACGGCGTCCGCCACGCCGGCCTCCGCCGCCACGCTGTACGAGGCCGAGAGCGCCACGATCACGCAGGGCACGGTCGACTCGAACCACTCCGGATTCACCGGCACCGGGTTCGTCAACTACGCCAACGTGATCGGCAGCGCAGTCGAGTTCACGGTCACGTCCGCCGCCGCGGAGACCACGCCACTGGTGTTCCGCTTCGCCAACGGCACCGCCACGACCCGGCCGGTGGATCTCGCGATCAACGGCACCACGGTCGCCAGCGTGCCGTTCGGCAGCACCGGCTCGTGGACGACCTGGACCACCTTCACCGCCAACCACGCGTTGATCGCCGGCACGAACCACATCAAGTTGACGGCGACGACGGCCGACGGCGGCCCCAACCTCGACTCGCTGACGATCGGCTCGGTGCCGAACGACGGTCCGATCAAGGACCCGCTGCCGAATCCGACCCTGTCCGGCATGGGCATCACGCTGAGCCAGTTCGCGACGTTCCCGCAGTCAACGGCGGTCCCGACGCCCACCGACTCGCGGCTACAGGTCCGGGCCCGGATCAACTACCTCGGTGAGGTGCCCGACGGCACCGGCCGCCTCTTCACGCCCGACCTCAACGGCAAGCTGTACTACCTGCGCGCCGGCCAGGCACCGGCCACCTACCTCGACGTGCGCGCCCAGGTCGGGTCGAACTTCTTCTCGGGACGCGGCCTCGGCAGCGGCTTCGGGTTCGTCGCGTTCCACCCTGACTTCCGGACGAACGGCCGGTTCTACACCACGCACACCGAGGCGTTCGGCGCGCTGAACTCGCAGACTCCTGACTGGACCCAGCCCAGCGCGGTGATTCACAGCGTGATCACCGAGTGGACCGCGAGCAACCCGGCGGCCAGCACGTTCAGCGGCACGCGCCGCCAGCTGATGCGGATCGGGTTCGGCAGCTACCTCCACGCGATCCAGCAGATCGACTTCAACCCCACCGCCACCGCCGGCAGCGCCGACTACGGCCTGCTCTACCTTGCGGTCGGCGACGGCGGCAGGGGATACCAGAACATGGATCCGCAGAACATGCGGATCCCGCACGGCAAGGTGATCCGGATCGACCCGCGCGGCAACAACAGCGCGAACGGCCGGTACGGCATCCCGGCGTCGAACCCGTTCGTCGGCCGCCCGAACACGCTCGGCGAGATCTACGCCCTCGGCATGCGCGACCCGCACCGCTTCAGCTGGGACAGCAGCACGGGCCGCATGTTCCTCGGCAGCATCGGCGAGCACGACATCGAGTCGCTGTACGAGGTGCGCGCAGGTGACAACTACGGCTGGAGCGAGCGCGAGGGGCCGTTCGTCTTCAAGAAGTCCGACCGTTGCGACCTCTACCCGCTGCCGGCGAACGACGCGCAGTTCGGCTACACCTACCCGGTGGCCGCGTACGACCACAACCCGCCGGCCGGCGCGTCCTGCACCAGCGACGTCGGGCGCGCGATCACCGGCGGCTTCGTCTACCGCGGCAACGCGCTGCCGGCGCTGCGCGGCAAGTACATCTTCGGAGACATCGTCCGCGGGCACATCTACTACACCAACGTGGACGAGATGCGGCGTGGTGGCCCGCTCGCCCCGATCCGGGAGCTGCGGATCTTCAACACCTCGGGCACCCGCGTCACGATGCAGAACCTCGCGGGCAAGTCCCGGGTCGACCTCCGCTTCGGCATCGACAACGCCGGCGAGCTGTACGTGCTGGCCAAGGCCAACGGCCGGATCTGGAAGGTGACCGGCACCAACGGCAGCGCGCCGGTCGCTCCCGGCAGGGCTACCGGCGCAGCTCCCGTCAAGGCGCAGTCCTCAGGCGTGCACCCGAGCCTGGCGGCGAACCTCGCCACGTACTACGACTTCGAGCACCCGGTCTCCGGTACGCCCGCGGAGGAGGAGGACCAGGTCCCGTCGGGCACGCGGCTCAAGCTGGTGAACGGCGGGGCGCCGATGCGCGTCGCGGACAGCGCCCATCCCGGTAGCACCACGGCGTTGCAGACCAAGCAGGTGAATCCCACGCGCAAGGGCAACGACGACTGGAAGGCGGGGATGTACTCCTCCGGCGGAGTCAGCACGCTGCGCCGGTACAGCAGGGTGCAGGGGATCTCGCTCATGGGCTGGTTCAAGACGACCGGCGAGGTACCCGCCCGCAACTCCAACTCCTCGTCCACCTCGGACTTCTACGGCGCAGTCGGGCTGTCGGGCATCCTCACGGGCAACTCGAACGGCCACCCCGCGCGGGCGCTCATCGAGCTGGAGAAGGTGAACGGCACGCTGCGCCTCGTGGCCTCGGGCCGGCGCATCGACAACGCCAGCGACGGTCGGCAGTACCTCGCCGCCAACGAGGACTGGCGCACCCTGCTGCCGCCCAACCAGTGGGTGTTCCTCGCGGCCACGTTCGACTACAACAAGGGCACGATCGCGCTCTACAAGAACGGCCAGCCGGTGCCGGGGACCTACGTCGTGTCCGGTGATCCGTGGGACATCAGCGGACCGGGCCCGCACTACACCTCGGCGACCAACCCGCGCGGCATCAAGATCGGCGGCAGCTACCCGCAGGACAACAACGAGACGAACGCCTGCAACTGCCGCATGGACGACCTGATGTTCTTCGACCGGGCCGTCACCGCTGATGAGGTCATGTTGCAGTACACGCACGCCACGGGCACGCCCGCGAGCTGCGCCACCGGGAACACGACCGTGACGAACGTGATGGCGGCGTCCAACTGGGCGCCGCTCACCGCGAGCAGGTGGCGGTTTCCGGGCACGGAGGTGATCCAGGCGCAGGCCGGTGAGCCACGCCCTGGCCCGCGCCGTCCGCTGGAGTACGCCGTGCTGACGGCCGGGCCGAGCTTCGGCACCACCGACCTCACGGGCGAGGTGCGGATCGACGTACCCGTCTCGGAGACCAACCGTGACGTGATCGTCGTGTTCGGGTACCGCTCCGACACCGAGTTCTACTACGTCCACCTGTCGACCGACAACACGATCTACCCGCACAACGGGATCTTCGTCGTCAACAACGCCGACCGGCTGCGCATCGACCACCAGTGGAACGGTTCGCGCGGCGCCGCGCCCGCGATCACCGACACGGCCTGGCACAAGGTCCGCGTGCACCACTGCGCCGAGACGGGGGAGATCAAGGTCTACATGGACGGCGCGACGACGCCGCTCATGACGGCCACCGACACCACATTCCGCTCCGGCCGGGCCGGGTTCGGCTCGTTCGACAACATCGGCCGCCTCCGCAACCTGAAGGTGGTCGGCACCGCCAGCTGACGCGGGCAGGAATCGACCCAGGCGTCGGACACCTAGGGGACGGACTCGGGGACATCTCCGGGTCCGTCCCCGATGGCTCCGCGCGCCGACGCTGCGAGCGTTGCATGCATGCAGCCGAACCCGTACGCCCAGCCGGTGCCCGCCCGGCGGCGCCGACTCTGGCCCTTGTTCGCCGTCCTGTCCCTGGTGCTGCTGTGTTGCTGCGGCGCCGGGGCGGGCTTCGCGACGCTCATCTGGACCCAGGGCAGCACCAGCACGGTCGGGAGGGTCGACTTCGACCAGCGGCTGGCGATCCCGCCGCTGGCGAAGTCGCGCGTCGACGGCGAGGGCCGGCGCGTGTTCGACCTGGAGGCGCGGGAAGGCAGCAGCGAGTTCTTCCCCGGTGCGAAGTCCGAGACGTGGGGGCTCAACGGCGACTACCTCGGGCCCACCCTCCGGGCCGCACGTGGCGAATCAGTGCAGGTCAACGTCCGCAACCGGCTGGGTGAGGCCACCACCCTGCACTGGCACGGCATGCGGCTGCCCGCCCGGATGGACGGCAACCCGCACCAGCTCGTCGAGCCCGGCGACACGTGGTCGCCGAACTGGACGATCGACCAGCCCGCCGCGACGCTCTGGTACCACCCGCACCCGCACGGCAGGACCGAGGACCACGTGTACCGCGGCCTGGCCGGCATGTTCATCCTCGACGATCCGAAGGCCGGCGCCGAGCTGCCGGACGGCTACGGCGTCGACGACGTGCCGGTGATCGTGCAGGACGCGCGGTTCGACGGTGGGCGCCTCAGCGACGAAGACTCGTGGTTCAACTCGATCGGCCGGCTCGGCGACACGATCCTCGTGAACGGCGTCCGCGGCCCGTACCTCGACGTGACGACCGAGCGGGTCAGGTTGCGGCTGCTCAACGCGTCGACCGCGCGCATCTACAACTTCGGGTTCGCAGGCAGCCGCGCCTTCGACCAGGTCGCGTCCGACGGCGGGCTGCTGCCCAGCCCGCACCGCACCGACCGCGTGCTGCTCTCGCCCGGCGAGCGCGCCGAGATCGTCGTCACCGTGCGGGCGGGGGAGCGGCTGGTGCTACGCGGCTACCCCGCCGACCTGGGCAGCGGCTTCCTGAGCGACCGGTTCTCCGGCGGCGACGACACGTTCGACGTCCTGCAGCTCCGCGCCTCGGCCGCGCTGCGCCCCTCACCTGCGGTTCCCGCGACGCTCGCGGACGTACCGCGCCTCGACGCCGCCGACGCCGTGCGCACCCGTGACTTCCGGCTCACCGGGCACAACATCAACGGCGAGACGATGGACCCGGGGCGCGTCGACGAGGTGGTGACCCGCGGGTCGACCGAGATCTGGTCGGTGCGGAACGCGGGCGGCGAACCGCACACCTTCCACGTGCACGACGTCCAGTTCCAGGTGCTCGACATCGACGGGGGCCCGCCACCGCCGCCGCTGGGCGGCTGGAAGGACACCGTGTACGCGACCCCGAACAAGACGATCCGGATCATCGCCCGCTTCAGCGAGCACGCCGACCCGACGACGCCGTACATGTACCACTGCCATCTCCTGCGCCACGAGGACCGGGGGATGATGGGCCAGTTCGTCGTCGTCGAGCCAGGGCAGGAACCGAAGCTGTCCGATCACCACCACCACGACTGACGGCGACGACGCGTTCGCTATCCGTCAGTTGACCGATGTTTCGCCACTCCCGTCCCGGAATCGTGGTCGCAGCAACGCCGGCGGTCGAGTAGCCGGCAACGACCGGAGACGAGGCCGACCCCGTGACGACCTGGCTTTCCAGCACGGCACCGCACCACCCCGAGCACGCCGGCCAACTGCCGCTTCCCACGGACGACGCGGCGGCGGGCGGCGAACCGATGGACCCCGACGACCAGTGGAACTTCGCCGTCCGCGGCGAGACGCCCACCCAGCGCCTCGACCGCACCTACGGCGAGATCCTGCAGGAGGTCCGCGTCGCGCAGACCGGCGGGCAGCTACTGCTGGCGTTCCTGCTGACGCTGGCGTTCACCCCGCGCTTCACCGTGATCTCCGACTACCAGCGCAACCTGTACGTCGCCAGCCTCGTGCTCGGTGCGGCGTCGAACGCGCTGCTCATCGCACCTGCCCCGTTCCACCGGCTCGTGTACAAGCGGCGGCTAAAGCGCCAGCTCGTCCGGGCGTCCAGCCGGTTCGCGCTGTTCGGCGTGACGCTGCTGATGTTCGCGCTCACGTCGTCGCTGTTGCTGATCCTGGACGTCGTCGTCGGCACCGACCGGGCACAGTGGATCGCCGGTGGCACTCTCGGCTGGTTCGGCCTCTGGTGGTACGTGGCGCCGATGTGGAGCCGGCTGCGTGACCGCCGGCACCGCCGCAAGATGGAGATGTCCCTGGGCGGTGCCCACCGGCGCGCACCTCGGTGACCCCTGCCGTCCCGGCCACCACACCCGGCGGCCGATGTCCACGGCGAGCGCGGGGACGAGCAGCGTACGCACGATGAACGTGTCGAGCAGGACGCCGACCGCGACGATGAGTCCGATGTGGAGCGCGACCACCGCCGGCAGCACCAGGAGCGTCGCGAACGTCGCCGCGAGCACCACTCCCGCGCTGGTGATGACGCCGCCGGTCACCGTGAGTGCGGAGAGGACTCCCTTGTGGTTGCCGGCCTTCGCCACCTCCTCGCGCGCTCTGGTCATGAGGAAGATCGTGTAGTCGACACCGAGGGTGACGAGGAACAGGTAGCCCCACAGCGGCACGCCCGGGGCCATGCGGGGGTAGCCGATCAGCTGGAGAACCAGCCCCGCCACGCCCATGGCCGCGGCGAACGACAGCACCACGCTGGCCGCCAGCAGCAGCGGCGCCACCAGCGCGCGGAGCAGCAGCACCAGCACCGCGAACACCACGATGAGGATCAGCGGCATGAGGACCATGTTGTCGCGGCTCGCCGCCCGGTTGACGTCCATGGTCGTGGCGGTCTGTCCGCCTACCAGCGCGTCCGCCCCGGGGACGGCATGCACCGCGTCGCGGAGGCGGCGAACCGTGTCCGCGGCGGCGGCCGAGTCCGGCGCGTCGTCCAGCACCGCCTCGACCCGTACCTGCCTGCCGTCGCGCGGAGACGCCGGCCGGCCTGGCCGCGGCCACCCCTTCCGTCGCCACTGCCGCCGCCACGACGTCGTCCGCGCTCCGCGCCGCCGCGATGATCTGGGCAGGCGCCGAGGTGCCGCCCGGGTAGTGCTCCTCGACGAGCCGCTGCCCGACAACCGAGCCGACGTCCCTGGTGTACATCTCGTCGGCGGGCTGCCCGAACCGCAACCCGAAGACGCCGAAGGCCAGCGCGACGAGCACGAGCGTGGTGACCATCCAGATCGCCCGGGGCCGCCGGCCGACCGCCCCGGCGATCCGGAGCCAGATCCCGTGCTGTGCCGCCACGTCGGCGTCCGGGGCGGGTGCGTACCGGGGGATGAACGGCCAGAACACCCACCTGCCGAGGAGTACCAGCACAGCCGGCAGCAGCGTGGTCATGACCGCGAGCGCGACGGCGATGCCGGCCGCCGCGACAGGGCCGAAGCCACGGACGTCGTTCATCTGCGCCGCGAGCAGGCACAGCAGCCCCACGACGACGGTGGCCTGCTGAGGCCAGGATCGCCGGGAACGACCGGCGCCACGCGATCGCCATGGCGGTGTGCCGGTCGGCGTGCCGGCGCAGCTCCTCGCGGTACCGTGCGATGAGCAGCAGGGCGTAGTCGGTGCCCGCGCCGAAGACCATCACGACCATGATCCCCACCGAGGCGCCGGTCACCGTGACGCCGGCATGGCGGCCCAGCAGGTACACGACCCCGGTGGCGAGCTGGCTGGCCAGTGCGACCGTCACGAGCGGCACGATCCACAGGAGCGGGCTGCGGTACGTGACGAGGAGCAGGACCGCGACCACCGCCGCAGCCGCGAGGAGCAGGGTGGTTTCGACCCCGCCGAAGGCTTCGTCGGCGTCGGCGAGCGCTCCCGCCGAGCCGGTGACCGCCGTATGCAAGCCGGCTGGGGCGTCGTCCAGCTGGTTCTTGATCCGGTCGACGACGGCGTGCGACTGCGGTCCGTCGCCCGCGATCGGGAACGAGAGCAGCAACGCGCGCCCGTCCTCGCTGGGGATCGCCGGGCCGACCTCGCCTTCGCGCGACAGGGTGGCGAAGGCGGCGCGGTCCACCTCCACAGCGGACCTGTCCGCAGCGGTGATCCGGCCCTCGCGTACGTAGGCGACCACCGCCACCGGCGTGTCCGCGCCGGGGAACGCCTGGCGTTCCCGCACCATGGCGCGGGTCGCTTCCGCGCTCTGCGGCAGCGCCAGGGCCGGGTCGGTCGACTGCACTTCGCCGATCGTGCCCGCCAGGGGCATCAGCAGGACGGTGATGGCCACCCACAGCGCCACGCAGGCCCAGGTCAGGTACCGGGCCCGCGGGTTCCCGTTCATTCGACGGTCCGCAGTATCTGTTCGATCGTCGCTGCGCGGGATCGCAACTCGGACGTGTCAGCGGCAATCCGCTGCTGAGCGTCCAGAGTGGACTCGGCGAGCTTCTCGTAGCGGCTGACGAGCTGCCGCAGGGCGTCCTCCTGGGCTGCCGCGATCTTCGTCTTGCGGTACTCCAGCCAGGTCGCCAGCGACACACCGACCAGGAACATCACGAAGACGGTCAGGCCGAGGAAGGCGACCGCGTCGGGCCAGGAGAACGTCGTTTCCGCGCCGAGGGACATCAGGACTGCTCCTTGCGTGCGGGACCCTTCGCCGGGTCCGATCGGGTCAGGGTTTCGGCCGCCTCAGCCAGCAGCGATGCGGTCAGGTGCAGGTCGAAATCCGTCACTTCGTAGAACTTCATCGCCTTGCCGTCCTCGGAGAGTTCGAGGCTGCCGGCGATGAGGCCGGCGGCTTCCAATCGCTGGAGATGCATGTGGAGGAGGGGGCGGCTCACGCCGATCTCCCGGGCAAGGTGGCTTACGTAGTCACGGCCGCCGGCCAGCTTCGCGACGATGCGCAGCCGGATGGGGTTGGCCAGCGCCGCCAGCATCTCGACCAGGTCGTCGCCAGTCATAGGGTTCCTTCACGTGTAAGAGATCTCTTACACGTGAAACGCTAGCACGACACCTGTCAGTTGGGCGAGGGTGTCCGCCGAGTGTCGGATTCTTGGGGGTGTTCGGCTCCGCCGACGCCCAAGAATCCGACACTCGTTGCGACGGCGGGGCCAGCGGGCCAAGCGCGTCAGGAGCCGTTGGCGGCCCGCCGGCCCGCCTCCCGTGCGATGTCGATGCGGGACTGCACACCGAGCTTGGCCAGAATGTGCGAGACGTGCGTCGCGACGGTGCGCGGCGAGAGGAACAGCTCGGCCGCGACCTGCGGGTTGGACATTCCCTCGACGACCAGGGCGGCGATCCTGCTCTCCGTCGGGGTGAGGCTGTCCCATCCGTGACGGGCCTGCCGGTGCTTGGCGTGCGGCCCGCGCCGGATCCCGAGGCCGCGGAATCGCGCCTTCAGCCGGCCGGTGTCCCAATGGGCGTCGAGGTCCGTGTAGACGTCGAACGCCTGGGTGAACGCGTCGCGGGCAGCGACGCTGTCGCCCGACTCCGCCGCGGCGAGCGCCGCCGCCTCCAGCGCCTTCGCCCTGGCCAGCGGGCGCCCCGCGGCCTCGTACTCCTTGGCCGCGCGGCGGAGCAGGGCGGGATCCCGGCCGAAGACGCCACGGCAGTACAGACCGGCGGCGATCCGGTGGGGCACCGCCGCACCGGCAAGGGTCTCGGCGCGGCAGGTGACTGCCGCCGCGGTGGCCGTGTCGCCCAGCTCGACGGCGAGGCGGACGGCGTCCGGAAAGAGATCCTCCATCTCCTCCAGTTCCTCCGCCTCGGCACCGAGCCCGCCGGTCAGCGCTGCGAGGGCCCCGGTCGCGTCGTCCGCCTGTTCGAGCGCGACGCTGCGGGCCAGCGCGAGCGAGCCGACGACGCGGTTGCCGATGCGGTCGGCGTGCGGCGCGGCTCGGTCGAGGTGGCTCCGCGCGGCCGCGGCGTCACCGCGATGGAAGCTGATGACGGCCGCGATGCCGTGGTCGCAACACGCCACCGGCGGATCCTTGAGGTCGGCCGGCGCGACCGCGATCTCGGCCAGAGCCTCATCCCACCGGCCGGTGTCGAACAGCAGTTCCGCGAGCGCGCTCTGAGCCTGAGTGAGCCGGACTACGCCGCCGGTGCGGTCGGCGAGGTCACGGACGTCCTGCGCGACGGCGATCGCCTCGTCGTACCGGTCGAGGTCGCCCAGCGCCACCGCCTTGTTGATCTGCAGCAGCATCCGCAGGTCTGTGAGGGCCGGGTCGCCCGCGGTGGCGGCCAGCGCACGGTCGAACAGCGGCAGCGCCTCGGCGACGTCGCCGCGCATGATCGCGATGATGCTGAGCACGTGCAGCGCCCAGCTGCTCGCCCAGCGGTCGTCGGCCTCGGTGGCCGCGTCGAGGGCACCGCCGGCTACCTGCCCGGCCAGGTCGACCTCGCCGAGCGCCCGGTGCATGCGGGCGATCAGCACGAGCAGCCGGGCACGGTGGCGCGGGGCGACGCCCGGTGCGGTGAGCGCGCGGTTCAGGTCCACCAGGGACTCGGCGGACTGGCCGAGGCGGGCGCGGCACTGGGCGAGGGTCCAGTGCAGGTCGACGAGGACGTCCGGATCGGCGACGTGGGCCACGGCCTCCGCAGCCACGCGCTCGGCCTCGGGGAGATCACCGACCCGGTACAGCGCGTCGGCGAGGCGGCTCGCGAGCAGGGCGTGCCGGTACCCGCCGGACGGCGTGCCGAGCAGCGCGCGGCGGAACAGGACGCCGGCCGCGGCGGGCGCTCGCCCGCTCAGCACCGGCGCGGCGTCGACGAGCCAGCCGGCCATCCACTGGTCGAGCGTGTCGTTGGCGCCATCGGTGGCTGAGAGCAGCTGCCTGGCCACGCGTTCCACCGGTGCGCCGGCCTCGGCGAGCGCGCGCCCTGCGTCGCGATGCCACGCGGACCGCACGGCCGCGGGCATCTCCTGGTACAGCGCGGAGCGGATGAGCGGGTGCCGGAACGAGAGCCCGCCGTCGCCGTCGACCAGCACGCCGACCGCCCGTGACTCGTCGAGCAGGGAGAGTAGTTCGGTGATGCCGCGCTTGAGTAGGACGGCGAGGTCGGAGACGGAGAAGTCGACGCCGAGCAGCGCTGCGGCGCGCAGCACCTCGCGGACCCTGCCGGACAGGAACCCGAGCCGGTCGGCGATCGCGGCCGACAACGTGTCGGGAACAGGGCCATCCGTCACCTCGACGGTGCCGGAGTCCGACGTGGCGAGCCGCGTGCCGCGCGCGAGCGTGTCGACCAGCTCGGTGAGGTAGAGCGGGTTGCCGGCGGCGCCATGCGCCAGCTGGAGTAACCGCGCGCCCGGCGTGCCGCCAGCGAGCGTGGCCAGGAGTTCGCTGGACGCCGTATCCGCGAGCGGACCGAGGCGCAGCACGCCCGCCCGGCCGACCGCACGCCGCAGCGCCAGCACGCTGTCGGGGTGGGGCACGGCGCGGGCCATGCCGATCAGCAGCAGCGGGCGCTCGCGGATCGACCGCGCGAGCCGGCCCCACAGGCCCACCGTGGCGTGGTCGGCCCATTGCAGGTCGTCGACGACGAGCACCACCGGTGCCGTCGCGCAAACCTGCCCCACCAGCTCGAGCAGGTGTTCGGCGGCGGCCGTGGACAGGTCGACGCCGCTGCCGGCGATGACCTCACCGCGGAGCAGCCTCACGATCGCCTGCCGGCGTGGATCGTCCGCGGACTCGCGAACCCGGAGCCCGTCGAGCAGTGGCAGCAGCGGCAGCTCCTGGCCCAACTCGTCGCCGGAGCCCCAGAACACCTCGCACCCGGATTGCGTCGCCTGGCGGCAGGCGGCGCGCACCAGTGCCGACTTTCCGATGCCCGGTTCACCTTCGACAAGGACTGCACGACCGCGGCCCGAGACGACGTCGGACACCCAATTCGCCAGTCGGGCCAACTCCCGATCCCGTCCGATCAGCAGGGCGTCCCGATCGGTATGGGGCATAAACCGACAGTAGTGCGGTCACGGGAAGCGGAACAAGGGACCCATTGCGGGGGGAACCAGCAAGTTAACGCATTAGTTCATCATCCGTTCACATGGGGTTTTTCTGCTGTTCTCAATGGATGCTCACTCTGATGAACCCACATACCACCACATACATGCACCTGAGGCCCGCCGCTACACCGTAACGGGAGGCTCCATGAGAACCGTCCGAATCGCAGCCGCCGCTCTCGTAGCGATCGCTCTGGCATTTGCCGGGGCCATGGCCTCCGCACAGTCAGCCGCCGCAGATACCAGCGGCACCACGAACATCACACACGACGTCTGATACCACACATTAGGAGTCGGAGATGACACACGACTGATGCTAAAGACGCCTAATGGGACCGGCCTGCGGGCCGGTCCCATTGCTTTGTGGCAGTTGGGCGCCGTGCACGGTCGTTCGAAATCCTCGACGGCGCCGCGCGCGCCAGCGCTTAGGCTTCGCTCGTGAGCACCGACGACTCCGTGGACGCGCCGATCCGCGTCTCCACGCTCGAACTGTTCTTCGACCTCGTCTTCGTCTTCACTCTCACCCAGCTCACGACCGTGCTGGTCGACCACCTCGACGGCACGAGCGTCGCGCAGGTGCTGCTCATGCTGGGCCTGATCTGGTGGATGTACAGCGGGTACGTCTGGCTCACCAACGCCGTCGCGCCGAGCAGCACCACCCGCCGCACGTTCCTCCTCGCCGGCATGGCCGGGTTCCTGGTGATCGCGCTGGCGATACCGGAGGCGTTCGGCGCGTCGGGCTGGGTGTTCGGGGTCGGGTACCTGCTGGTCAACATCGTCCACACCGACGTTGTTCGTCCGCGCGAGCGACGCCAGCACCGTGCGCGCTGTGCTGGGTCTGGCACCGCTCAACCTCGTCTCTGCGCTGCTCGTCTTCGGCGGCGGATTCGCACCCGGGCAGTACCGGTACGGGATGTGGGGCGCCGCGCTGGTGCTGCAGATCGTCACGCCGTACCTGCACGACATCGGCCATTACCGGATCGCCGCCAGCCACTTCGCCGAGCGGCACGGCCTGGTCGTCATCGTGGCCATCGGCGAGTCGATCGTCGCCATCGGCCTCGGGTTCGCCGGGCTCACGATCGACCTCGGCGCGATCACGGTGGCCATCCTCGGCCTGTGCATCGCGTACTACCTATGGTGGGCGTACTTCGCGGGCGACGACGAGCGCGCCGAGCACGCGCTGGCGGCGCTCACCGACCCGCTGCGCCGAGCCCGGGTCGCCGTGCAGGGCTGGGGTTACGCGCACTACGTGATGATCCTGGCGATCGTCGTGCTGGCGGCCGGCGTGAAGAAGACGGTGGGCCACGCGTTCGAGCCGCTGTCGTGGGGGCCGGCCGTCGCGCTCGGATCCGGGGCGGCGCTCTACCTGCTCGGGCACGCCTGGTTCCTGCGCATCCTGGGTATCCCGGGTTCGGTGTACCGGGTCGTCGCAGCCCTGGTGATCCTCGCGACGATCCCGCTCGGGCACCTCGTCGCGGTGGCGCAGCTCGCCGCGATCCCGGTGATCATGGCGGCTGCGGCGATCTCCGAGGACCTGCCCGCTGCCCGCCGGGCCCGCAGCACGGCCATCCACACGTTCGGCCGCACGCCGTCGACCGGGGAGTAGAACTCTGCTTTTGGGCGGCATCTTCGCGGCCATAGCCGCGAAGATGCCGCCCAAAGCGAGCGAGGATCAGCCGACCGGGAGCGGGACCGTGACCACGGTGATGCCCGGAACGTGTGGGCTGTCCATCGTGGACGTGACCGTGCCGTTGCCGCGGCTCACGCCACGGACGTTCACGGTGTAGGTCACCGAGTCGCCCGGCACCGGATCGGTGCTGGTCACCCGGAGATCCTCGATCGGCAGGCCGGCGATCGTGTCGCCGCCGGAGCCGTTGAAGTTCTCGGCGCCGACCACCAGCGGTTGGGTCCCGGGCGCGGCCGGGAGTGCCGCCGGATCATAGGCGTAGCTGATGTCCTCCGTTCCGTTGATGCCGAGCCACACCTGGAAGTGGCGGTTCGAGTTGGTGCCGAAGACGTCGACCTGCCACTCGATGACGATCCAGGAGTTGACGCCGTCGGTGAGCACCGTGGCTCGGATTCCCTCGTCACTGGTGCCGTCGAGGTCGGTCCAGAACGGCGCGAGCACGTTGTTCGGCCGCGCCGGACTCGGGATCACCGGCAGGCAGCACTCGTTGTCCTCGGAGCTGCCGCCGCCGGCCACCAGGTACCCATTGGAGTCCACGCCGATCTGCGTGTAGGTCCGTCCGGCGTAGACGTAGGCGGGCACGTTGTAGTTGATGATGTCCTCGTCGCCGATGGCGTCGGGTGTGACGCCGAACAGCGCCAGCGGTAGGTAACCGGCCAGGGGAGGCACCTGGTGCGATCGACGGCGTGCCAGGCACGGCTCCGGCGAGCGGCACGTTCAGCTTCTCCACCGTGCGGTTGTCGACCACGAACGCGTTGTCGGCGCCGACGACCCGCAGGTTGCTGCTGACCTTGGTCTGCAGGTCGACGTTCGTCGAGTTGAACGAGTTGTTCGACGCGACGACCGTGCAGTCGGTGACGCCGTTGACCGGGATCCGTGCCGGGCTGCACGAGCTGGCCAGGTTCACCGCACCCTGCTGAGGCACCCAGGCCACCGGGAGGTGGAGCGTCGGGTAGCCGTCACGGCGCGGGTCGAGCCGGACCTCGCCGAACTTCTGGCCGGTACCGCTCGTGGTGCGGATCGTGATCGACAGGTTGATCGACTGGTTCGGGTCGAGCGCGAACGTCGACGGGATCACGCTGATCGTGCTGCCCGCGGGCGACCTCACGGTCACGTCGTAGCGCTGGCGCAGGCCGCTGACGTTCTTCGCGGTGCGGGCCGTGGTGATCCGGCCCGGCATGACCTGCGCGTTCACCGACGGGATGTTGAGGTGGATGGCGTTGACCGGGTCATTGCCGAGCGCCGCCATCCTGGCCGCGGACTCGTCGAACGTGAGGCCCGGGCGGCCCGCTGTGTTCACGCGGATGCGGCCGGCACCGAAGTCGAACGGGTCGGCCGGGGTGGTGAGGTCCTCCTTCTTGACGTTGGTCGTGGCGGTGGTCATGAGCGACGACCGGATCTGGCCCGGCGTCCAGTCGGTGTTGAACGCCTTGAGCAGGATGGCGGCGCCGGCGGTGTGCGGCGACGACATCGACGTGCCGGCGATGGCCTGGAAGAACTCGCCGGGCGGACCCTCGATCACCGACTCCGGGGTCGGCGTGTGACCGGCGAGGATCTGCACGCCGGGCGCGGTCACGTCCGGCTTGATGAATTCGCCGCCCGGTCCGCGCGAGGAGAACGCGGCCATGACGTCGGCCTGACCGTTGGCCTTCTGCCCAGCGGTGAACGTGGCGGTGAGGCCCGGGTTGGCCGCCGCGAAGGCCAGGAAGCTGGTGCCGTCGGCCAGGTGGACGGTCGGCAGCCAGTGGTTGTCGGTCTCGATGTCGGCGAGCGCCGGGTTGTAGAGGATCATCCCGGCGGCCCCGCCCTGGAGCACGTTGAAGCCCTTCTCGACCCGCGCGTTCCCGCCGCGCTGGCAGGCCACGATCTTGCCGGTGAAGAGTCCGGCGGGCGCCGGCGCGTCACACAGCGCGTTGCTGTACGGCGCGGCGGAGGAGAGCACCACCGGGAGCGGAGACGTGACGCCCTGGGTGATCGACGCGCCGGTGAGCACCAGCGTCGCACCGCCGGAACCGGTGAGCGTCAACGTGGAACGGAACTCGCGGCGCTGGGTCGATGCCGCGACGCTCGTGACCCACGGCGAAAGGTGGTTGACGGTACCGGCGCCCGGGCCCTCGTTGCCGGCCGAGGCGGCGACGAACAGTCCGGCCGCGTAGGCGTCGAGGAAGGCCAGCTCCACCGGGTCGGTGAACGGGTTGGTGCCGCCAGAGATCGAGAAGTTGATGACCTTGACGCCGTCGAGGATCGCCTGCTCGACCGCTGCCGCCGAGTCGGAGCCGAAGCAGCCCTGGATACCGCAGACCTTGTAGACGGAGACCCACGCGCCGGGCGCGACACCGTTGATCGGTCCACGTTCGACGCCGAGCACCGGCGCGGACGCGAGCGCGTTACCCGCCGCTGTGGAGCCGGTGTGAGTGCCGTGGCCGGCGGAGTCGCGAGCGGTGTGGTACGGCTCGGCGGCGGCACGAGCCGGGTCGGACAGGTAGGTGGCGAGGAACGGCGCGCCGCCGATCAGCTTGCGGTTGCAGACGAACGGGTCGGCCGCGGGCGTGAGCGGGTTGTCGCCGAAGTTGCAGGTGCGTGGCGTGCCGTCGGCCTTGGGCGGCGGCGCCGCGAGGTTGCCCTGGTGCGCGAACGACGGGTGCTCGGGCCACGCGCCGGTGTCGAGGACGCCGAAGATCACGCCCTTGCCGGCGTTCGGCTTGCCGCCGAGGGCCGGGTAGAGCCCGTTGGCGCCGATGAACGTCGTGCTGGAGTCGGTGAGCGGCTTGGCCACGGTGTCACGCTGGACGGCGACCACGTTTCTGATCGCAGCCACGTCGGCGACCCGGTTGGCGGGGATGGTCGCGGCGACACCGCCGTAGACGAGGCGAAGTTTGCGGCCGATCTTGGCCTGCGGCACGCGCTTGTTCAGTTCGGCGGCGAACCGGTCCTCCTGCGCGGTGACGTACTGCTGGTATCGGCGCTCGGCCGCGGACTTGCCGGTGAGCGCCTTTCCGGTCTTGGACGGGCTGGTAGCCGCGTAGCCGGAGATGCCGCCCCGATAGCTGGCGGCGGCGTCGTAGTCGAGCTTGATGATCACCGACACGAGCGCCGTGCTCGACTTGCCGAGCAGGTTGGGGTCGGTCTTCGCGAGGCGGCTGCTGGGCGACTTGTCGGCCTGCACGCGGTTGGCCGCGGCGAGCTTGGTACTGGTGAACTTTCCAGTTCCGTCGCCGGGGTCTGCCGCGACGGCTCCTGGGGTCCCGGCCAGCGCCACTACCGGGACGAGCAGTGCGATGAACGCTGTTCTGACTAATCGACGATCACGTTTCATCGGGCCCCCCAGGCACGATTCGCGCGGGCGCGGGTGTCCCGCGACCGGCACAGGATAGTCCCGGATCCGAAGGTCAGAGAATGCGGCGTTTCCGGGAGAATCACGGGCCAATACGGACAGGGTAAGTGGTCGTTCAGCACCGATTCAGCGCCCGATGTCCGATCATCGGAATCGATTGAGTTATTGACATCCGGCGCCGTTGGTATTTACCTGGCCGCCAGTCGCATTCCGGACAACGTTGTCGCACGTGGCGCCGCAGCCCATGCCCAGCCCAGAGCAAGACTGCAGCCGCGATTGTTGACAACGTTGTCAGGCCGACCCGCTACACCCAACGCTGACGCGAGGAAAGGGGAAGGGGTCCCATGTCCGGAGGAGCGCACCACCGTCCAGTCTTAGCCGCCGTCGCCCTGTTGCTCGGCGCGCTCGCCATCGTCGTCCCGGGCTCGACGGCGGCCGCCGCCGATCTCGACCTGACCCAGCACGTCAACCCGTTCATCGGCACGGACGACAGCAACTCTCCCAACCCGGTCCCGGGCGGGGCCGGCGGCAGTACGGTGCCCGGCCCGGTGCTGCCGTTCGGCATGGTCCAGTTCGGACCCGACACGCCGACCGCGTCGCCGTCGGGCTACCGGTACAGCGATACGAGCATCCAGGAGTTCAGCCTCACCCACTTCAACGGTGCGGGCTGCCCGAACAACGAGGACATCGGGATCCTGCCGATCACCGGGAACATCACGCGCCTCGCCCGGCACCGGCTGGACCGGGTACGCCGCCACGCACGCGAAGGCCAACGAGTCAGCTGAGCCGGGCTACTACCGCACGGTGCTCAGCAACTACGGCAACACGCAGGTCGAGCTGACCGCCACCACCCGCACCGCCCACATGCGACTGACCTACCCACCCACGACGTCCGCCCGGGTGATGCTGAACGCCAGCCGCAGCGCGACCGGCAACCGCAGTGGCTCGGTCAGCATCAGCGGCAGCCAGGTCACCGGGACGTTCACGGGCGGCGGCTTCTGCGGCTCGTCGAAGACGTACCCGATCTTCTACGTCATGCAGTTCGACCAGGCGCCCACCGGCTTCGGCACCTGGCTCGGCGGCACCGTCTCGGCCGGGTCCGCGAACACCAGCGGCGTCAACTCCGGTGGCTACGTCACGTTCAACACCACCGCGAACCAGGTCGTCAACGTGAAGGTCGGCATCTCGTTCGTCAGCCTGGCCGGCGCGCAGGCGAACCTCGCCGCCGAGGCGCCAGGGTTCGCCTTCGACGCCGCGCCGGGCAGCGGCCGACAGCGCGTGGAACAGCATTCTCAACCGCGTCCAGGCGACCGGCGGCAGCGCCGCCGACCTGCAGAAGTTCTACACGGCGCTCTACCACGTGCTGCAGAACCCGAACATCGCCAGCGACGTGAACGGCCAGTACCGCGGGTTCGACAACGTGATCCGCACCGCGAGCCACCCGGTCTACCAGAACTACTCCGGCTGGGACATCTACCGCTCGTGGGCGTCGCTGATCGCGTTCCTGGCACCGACCGAGTCGAGCGACATCGCCAAGTCGATGGTGCTCGACGGGCAGCAGGGCGGCCTGATGCCGAAGTGGTCGCACAACCACAACGAGCACTTCGTGATGACGGGCGACCCGGGCCCGATCGTCGCTGGGCAGCATGTACGCCTTCGGTGTGCGGGGCTTCGACACCGCCGCCGCGCTCACGCTGATGGACCGCAGCTCCAACGGCGGCACCACGCAGGGCCAGCCGATCCGCGGCAGGCAGTCCGGCTACGTCAGCCGCAACTACATCTACGAGGACCCGTCCGACTCCCTGGAGTACTCGGCGTCGGACTTCGCGGTCGCCCAGTTCGCCAGGGCGGTCGGCGACACGGCGAAGTACAACACCTACATCGACCCGCGCCCAGTGGTGGCGCAACGTGTTCAGCACCGAGTCGAGCTACATCCACCGCCGCAACGCCGACGGCACCTGGACCTGGCCGCTCGACCCGGCCAGCGACAGCGGCTACACCGAGGGCAACGGCGCCCAGTACACGTGGATGGTCACCTACAACTTCGCCAGCCTGATCAACCTCATGGGCGGGCCGAAGACCGCGATCCAGCGCCTCGACCACCACTTCACCGAGCTCAACGGCGGCCTGACCCGGCCGTACTTCTACATCGGCAACGAGCCCGAGCACGGCGTGCCGTGGGCGTACCACTACGCGGCCTACCCGCAGGGCACCAGCTCGGCCGTCCGCCGGGTGATGAGCGAGTCGTTCACGACCGGGCCCCGGCGGCCTGCCCGGCAACGACGACCTCGGCGCCACCTCGGCCTGGTACGTGTGGTCGGCGCTCGGGCATGTACCCGCCGACGCCCGGCGCGGACGTGCTGGCGCTGCACGGCCCGCTGTTCCCGTCGATCACCGTCACCGGCCGGGCGGGACGCTCCAGATCAACGGCGGCTCGACCGCTCAGTACGTGCAGGGCGTGAGCCTCAACGGCGCGGCGACCACCAGGAGCTGGCTGCGGTACGGCGACATCGCCGGCAACGCCACGCTGAACTACACGATGGGCGTCGAGCCCGAGCACGTGGGGCACCGGCGCGGGCGACGTGCCGCCGTCCTTCAGGACGGGTTCACGCCGCCGGCTCCGGCGCCCGAACCTGGGCACGAACCTGGCCCTGAACCGGCCGGCCACCTCGCTCGGCCGCCTGCAACGCCACCGAGACGGCGGCCAAGGCGTTCGACGGCACGCTGCAGAACAACAGCAAGTGGTGCTCGGCCGCGGCCGGCACGAAGTTCCTGCAGGTCGATCTCGGGTCGAACCAGAACGTGTCGTCGTTCGTGCTCAAGCACGCCGGCCTCGGCGGCGAGAACACGGGCTGGAACACCGGGGCGTACACGATCCAGACCTCCACCGACGCGACGAACTGGACCACGGTCGCGAACGTGTCCGGTGCCAGGTCGAGCCGCACCCACCACCCGATCACGGCGCGGTCGGCGCGGTACGTGCGGCTCAACGTCACGACGCCGGCCAACAACGGCGACGGTGCGTCGCGCATCTACGAGTTCGAGGTGTACGGCAGCGGCGGCGGTGGCCCGACCAACGTCGCGCTGGGCAAGCCGGCCACCGGCTCCACGCCGTGCAACGCCAACGAGGGCCCGGAGAAGGCCGTGAACGGCAGCGTCAGCGGCGGCAACAGCGACAAGTGGTGCTCGCTCGCGGCGACGAAGTTCCTGCAGGTGGACCTCGGCGCCAGCACCGCGCTCACCAGCTTCACCGTCCGGCACGCCGCCGCCGGCGGGGAGAGCACCACCTTCAACACGCGTGACTTCACGATCCAGACCAGCCAGAACGGCACCACCTGGAGCACGGTCGCGACGGTCACCGGCAACACCGCCGGAGTGACCACGCATCCGGTCGCGGCCACCGGACGGTACATCCGGCTGAACGTTACGACCCCGACGCAGACCGGCGACACGGCTGCCCGGATCTACGAGTTCGAGGCCTACGCCTAGACGCCTTTTGGGCGATCTTTCTGGCGCTATAGCGCCAGAAAGATCGCCCAAACCAGGGAAGGGGTCAGGCGGCGTGGGCGAGTTCCCGCTCCGCGGTGGGCGCGGCCGGGGTGGTGGTGGCCACGCCGCGCCGCCGGGCCAGCCACAGCACCACACCGAAGTAGACGCACATGAGCGCGAGGTCGACGACGACGTGCTGCCAACCCATGTCGCCCGACCCGAGGCCCACCTGGTCAAGCGCGCCGAACGCGGCGTAGGTGCCGACGGCGAGGATGTTGTTGACCACGTGGAAGGCGATCGCCGCTTCCAGGCCGCCGGTGCGCAGGGTCAGCATGCCCGCGACGAGGGCGAACAGGATGAAGAAGCTCAGCGCCCACGGGCCCTGCCAGCCGTGCGCCGCCGCGAAGAACACGGTCTGCACGGTCATCGCGATCCACGGCCTGCGGCGGTAGGCGCCGATCGCCTGCATCAACCAGCCGCGGGTGAAGTACTCCTCGCCGGCCGCCTGGAGCGGCACGGTCAGCAGCACTACCACCATGCTCGCAAGGAACGGCCCCCAGCCGATCCAGGACTCCTGCTCGCTGAGAATGTCGATACCGGACGCGGACAGCAGAGCCAACGTGCCGGCCAGCCCGAGAAGCGTGGTCACGGTGGCGACCCCGAGGCACGTGCGGAGCCAGCTCCAGCGCAGCCGGCCCGCCACCGAGGACACCGTGCCCGCCGGGCGCCCCTGCAGGTACCGGGCGCCGAAGAACACGGCGGGGATCGCCGTGGCGATGGCCAGCAGCGCGAGGCCGGCACCGCCCACCTCACCGACGAGCGGCGGGATGTCCAGCTCCTTGGCCTCGCCCGCCGCCGACAGGATGGACCCGGCGCCGCCGAAGATCGCGCCGAGGATCGACCAGAAGGTCATCACCACGAACGTGCCGACCAGCGGGAGCCACCAGCGATGGCGGGGCGTACGGCCGAGGTTGAGGTAGGGCGTACCGGGCGTGGGGTTCGTCGTCGTCATGGGACAAGCTTCGGGCCGGCGACGGCCGGTTTCGTCGCCCGGTGGCACGATCGTCGGCTCTACCGTTGGGTAGAGGCCCTAAGCTCCGGGCCTCATGGAGAGGTTGCCGAGCTGGGTGATGCCGGTCGTGCTGGGCGTCGCGCAGCTCGCGGTGTGGCCGGGCGGCGCGTTGCTGCTCGGCGAGCCCGTGAGCGTGGCCGAGGCTGTGGGGGGCGTCGCCGCCACGGTGCTGGCCTGTGCCGCGCTCGTCTGGCGGCGGCGGTACCCGGTGCTCACGCTGGTGGGGGTCGTCGCGGCCTCCGCGCTCGGCGAACCGGTCGGCTTGGACCTGGCGCTGTTCCTGCTGAGCATCGCGGAGCTGGTCGCGCTCTACTCCGTCGTCGTGCGTCGCGGCGTCGCGGTGTCGCTCGGCGCCGTCGCGGTGCTGGTCGGCTGGCACATGCTGCTCGGGCTCGCCCTGCACGGCTCCGCGGGAGACTTCCGGCTGATCGAGTACCTGCTGATCGTTGGCACGGGGTACGGGCACCGGCGGTGGCTTGAAGCACGGCGGGCTGCCGCGGAGCAGCTCGCCCGCGCCGAGGCCGAGCAGCAGCGGGCGGCCGTCGTCGAGCGGGAGCGGCTGGCGCGTGAGCTGCACGACGTGAGCGCGCACCACCTGACGTCGATCGTCGTCACCGCCGACGCCGCGCGCAGGCTGGCTGGCAAGCGTCCCGAGCTTGCCGCCGAAGCGCTGGACTTCGCCGCGCGCACCGGCCGGGAGACCCTGGCAGCGCTGCACCGTCTGGTCGCGGTGCTGCGCACGGTAGACGCGGAGGACGCGCCACCGCTGCGGGCGCGGCTCGACGAGCTGGCCACCGGCTTCACCCGCCTCGGCCTCGACGTCACGATCGCGCTCACCGGCAGCGTCCCGGAGCGGCTGAACGACGCCGTGTACGGCATCGCGCGGGAGGCGCTGACCAATGCAGTGCGGTACGCGCCAGGGTCGACGGTGCGCGTGCAGGTCGAGCAGCGCGGCGGCGCTGTCGAGCTGACGGTGGACGACGACGGGACGGGCGCCGATCCGGTCACCGCGTCGCTGGGGTCAGGGCGGGGGCTGACCGGTGCGCGGGAACGGGCCACGGCTGCCGGGGGCACGCTGGCGGCCGGGCCGCGTCCCGAGGGCGGCTGGCGCGTGCGGGCGATGCTGCCGTGCGCTGGCGAGGGCGTGTGGACGAGGTCCAGAGTGGAGCGCCTGGTGGACGTCGCGGTCGTGGCCACGGTCGCGGCGGTGCCCCCGCTGGCCGCTCTCGCCGCCCAGACCGGATCCGTGCCGGCCGTCGCGGGTGTCGCGGTCGTGCACGCGCTGCCGCTGCTGTGGCGGCGGCGCGCGCCATGGGCCGTGCTGGCCGTGGTGCTGGCCACGGGCTGGCTCGCGCCGCTGGCGCTGGTGACTGGGCTCGCGGATCAGGAGGTCGCGGCGATCCTCGGGTTATGCGGCGCCGCTGAGTTCGTCGCCGTGCACGCGGTCGCCGCGTACGGCCGCTGGGTGTGGCCCGCGGTTCCCGTCGCCGCCGTCGGGCTCGGCGCCGTGCTGGTGGCAATCGCAGCGGCGAACGGCGCGACGTTCGGCGCACCGACCACGACGGCGCGGATCCTCGGCACGGGCTGGGTGACCGTCGCCGTGCTCTTGGTGCTGCTCGCGGTGCCGTGGGGCGAGGCGTACGTGCTGCGGCTCCGCCGCGAGAAGGTGCTCAGCTCCGAGCGCACCGCGCTGGCCCTCGCCGCCGAGCAGACCGAGGCCGCAGCGCACGCCGAGCGGCTGACGATCGCCGCCGAGCTGCGAAGCGTCGTGCTCCACCGTGCGGCGCAGGTGGTGACGGTCGCCGAGGAAGGGCGGCTCGACGCCGTGGCCGATGAGGCTCGCGGTGCGCTCGGAGCGATGCGGGAACTGCTCGGGAGCCTGCGCGGCGACGACCCGGACCAGGGCCGGGCGCCGCAGCCGACGGCGGCGGCCATCGACGCGCTGTGCGGGGAGTACCGTGCGGCCGGGCGCGAGGTCACACTCGACCGCCCCGCCGATGCGTTACCCCTACCCGCTGACGTCGACCTGTCGGCGTTCCGGGTCGTTGAGGCCGCGCTGGGTGCAGGTGACACCGGGCCTGCCGCCGTGTGCCTGGAGTACGAGCCGGGTGGCCTCGGGATCACGGTCAGCGGCGTGCCACTTGCGACGGTCGGCCCCACATTGGCCGGACTGCGGGCGCGCGCCGTTGTGATGGGCGGCCGCGTCGCGATTCCAGCTGTCGGTACGCTCCGGCTATGGCTGCCCGTACAAAACGGACCGGGTCATCCCGTCACCCGCGTGATGGTCGTCGACGACCAGCCGGTGGTCCGCGCGGGATTCGCGGCGATCGTCGACTCCGAACCCGATCTGACGGTCGTGGGGGAGGCCGGCGACGGCGCGGCGGCCGTCGCGCTCGCCGAGCAGGCGCGGCCGGACGTGGTTCTCATGGACATCCGGATGCCGGGCATGGACGGGCTCACCGCCACCCGGCTGTTAACCAGCGCGGGCGACCGACCACGGGTCCTCGTCCTGACGACGTTCGACCTGGACGCCTACGTCTACGACGCGCTGCGGGCCGGCGCGTCCGGGTTCCTCCTCAAGGACGCCGGCCCGGACGACCTGCTCGCGGCGATCCGCGTCGTGGCCGCCGGCGACGGCTTGCTGGCTCCTGCCGTGACGCGGCGGCTCATCGAAGCGTTCGCCGCCGGTTCGCTCGTGCCGCTGCCCGTCGAGGATGCGACCGTGCTGGGCGTGTTGACGCCGCGCGAACTTGAGGTCCTGCTGCTCATCGCCGAGGGCCTGTCCAACGCCGAGATCGGCGAGCGGCTAGGCGTGGGTACGGGCACGGTGAAGTCGCACGTCAACGCGTTGTTCGCCAAGATCGGCGTGCGCGACCGGGTGCAGGCGACGATCCTCGCCTACGACCTGGCTCTGGTACGGCCACGCAGACCGTGAGCCTTACGGCTTGCGGTTTTGCGGCTTGCGGCGGCCTACGGTTTGCGGCCTACGGCACCGAACTCGTCGAACTCGGCCGGCGGCTCCTCTGACGGTTCGGGCCGCCACCTCGTGCACGAGACCACGCCCGGCTCAAGGATCTCCATGCCGTCGAAGAACCGGGTGATCTGGTCGGGGTGGCGGAGCTGGTACGGCAGGGACCCGGACGAGTTCCACAGCGCGATCGCCTCTTCGAAGGCCTCGCCGCGGACCACATTGGTGCCGTCGGCGACCGCGAGGTAGCTGCCGGACGGCAGCGCGTCGACGAGCCGCTTGACGATGGCCTGCGCCTCGGCGTCGTCCGGGACGTGACCCAGGATGTTCATCAGCATGAGCCCGATCGGCCGGTCGAAGTCGAGCGCTTCGGCGGCGGCCTCAAGAACCTTGTCGGGTTCGCGCAGGTTGGCGTCGATGTACTGGGTCTGGCCGGGATTGGCGCTGGTGAGCAGCGCGCGGGCGTGGGCGAGCACGAGCGGGTCGTTGTCGACGTAGACCACCTTCGCGTCGGGCGCCACCCGCTGCGCTACCTCGTGCGTGTTCTCCTGGGTCGGCAGCCCGGTGCCGATATCGAGGAACTGGCGGATGCCTGCCTCGCCGGCCATGAAGGTAACGGCCCTGGTCAGGAACCCGCGCGAGCTGCGGGCGATGTCGACGATGTCCGGGAAAAGCTGGCGGAACTGGTCGCCCACCTCCCGGTCGACGGGGAAGTTGTCCTTGCCACCGAGCCAGTAGTTCCAGATCCGGGGCGAGTGCGCCACGGTGGTGTCAACCTTGGTCCAGCGCTCGTCAGGGGGGATCGAGTCGTCAGTCACAGGGCACCTTCTTCGACCGCCTCGGGGACGTACCGTCACGGCAGCGTAACCGTGCACACACCACCCAGGCCAGCGGTTCGGCGAGATCTACATCGGACATTCATGCCGGGAATCGGGTGAGGTCATCGGCCAGGTCGGTCAGGACCGCGGCCGTTCACGCCGCGTATCGGGCGAGGTCATCGCCCAGCTCGGTCAGGACCGCGGCGTTGAGCCGGTACCCGGCGCTGACCTCCGCCGTGATCCGGTGCCGCTCGTTCTCATCCCACGGCGCGGTGTCGAGCAGATGGCGGTACCGGGCCTTGAACAGGGCGAGGTCGCCGATGGCGTCGAAGTCGTAGAACCGCACACCGGAACGGTCGGGCAGGCCGTAGATCTGCTCGACGGCAGAGGCGATGTACTGCCCGCCGGACAGGTCGCCGAGGTAACGCGTGTAGTGGTGGGCGACGAACCCGCCGGGCCAGTCGTGGCTGGCCGCCCGCATGCGGGCGCAGTACTCCCGGGTGCTGGCGCTCGCGGCGATCCGGTCGGGCCAGTCGTCGCCGAGCAGGAACTCCAGGTCGGCGACCAGCGCAGGCATGCGGGTAAGCCCGTCGTGGGCGAAGGGCGCCGCCACCGGGTCGTCCCGCATCGCCTCGGCGATCTCCTCAAGGACGGCGTACGCGAAGTAGTGCTGGGCGACCATCGCGGCGTAGCCGTCCCGGGTGAGCTGGCCGGCCAGCAGCGCGTCGAGGTATGCCGACCGCTCTGCCTCGCGGTGGTCGGCCCAGGTCGCGGACCGCAGCGCCGCCGAGAACGCGGTCATCGTCCCGCCGCGAGCGCCCGCTGGTGCATCTTGACGACCTCGGCGCGCACCTGTGCCCGCGCGGTGACCGGCTCGCTCCACGGCACGCGGACGAGCAGCTCGGCGCCGTCGACGAGCACGGCGAACGCGATGCCGTCCGGATCCATGCCGCGCATCGTGGCGCTCGTCGCCGCCGGCTGCCCGCCGAGCGTGCGGCAGATCAGAAGAGAGTCGTCGGTGTGGTCGTCGTTCATGTGACGCAGCACGGCGTCGACGACCTCCGCGCTGAACACGGACGGTTCACCCATGCGCACGTCTCCTCTGCCAGCGGCCGTTTTGGTCGCATTAGGATAGCCTTACCTGGCGGGGGAGTGTCGATGATCGGGTCACCCGGGCGGCACTCGTCCAGATCGCACGCGGGTCAGCTGAGACCCCGCCAGCGCGGGTCGCGGCCGGCCAGGCCCACCAGCCGATCGACCAGCGGCGCGTCGTCGTGCACGGGAATCGGCGGACCGAACGGCCCGCTGCCGTCGGTGGGCGCGTCGAACGCCGCCACGAACTCCAGGCACGTCTGCAACGAGGCCGGGTCGCCGTCGTAGGGCTGGCCGCTCGCCACGGCGACGTCCCACCCGTGCACGACCAGCTCGTTCAGTGCCACGATGCCCGCCACTTCACCGGGTAGGTCGACGCTGCCGGCCTGCGTCATGCCCTGCCAGGCGTCCGGACTGCGCCACGCCTCGGCGAGCGCGGTGAGCTGCTGGGGGATCCGGGTGCGCCAGTCGTCCCCCAACCGTGCGCCATCGGGTGAGGGAGCCTGCGATGTGTACGGGCCGAGATCCTTCGCGGCGGCAGCTGTGAACGCGAGTGACAGCCCGCCGACGTGCTCCAGCAGGTCGGCGAGGCTGTATGCGGGGCACGGGGTGGGCGCGCCGAGCTGGGCGTCGGTGACCCCGGTGACGAGGGCGGCCATCGTGCGGGCGGCGGGAGCGAGATCGGGCATCGAAGTCATGAGCCGCACGGTGCCAGGAAGCTACGACAGTTCCAAGTGCTGTTGCTGGCCCACTTGGTACGCCTCCGCGAGCCAGCCGGCGAACTCGTCGTCGACGTCGGCGGGGGAGTCCAGCCGGAACGCGTGCAGGACGTTGCGCGGGGAGTAGGTCTCGATCCGGACGAACCGGGGGCTGCCGATCCGGCGGGCCAGCACCAGGTGTCCGTTCAACCACCGTCGCCGGGGCGTGAAGGCGGCGAAACTCATGCGGACGTGCAGCGCGATGCGGGTCTTCTCCGGGAGCACGGTGACCGGGCCGAGCGCGCCGATCACCTCCAGCACCCGGTCGAACGTCGCGCGGACGTGCGGCGCCGTGGTCGCGAAGTGCCGGTCGAGGTCGCCGAGCGGCGCGCAGGTGTGGGTCTGGTTGCGGTTGGCGAACTCCCGACCGCACCGCAGGCACTGCCACAGCGGCTCCATGCCACCACCGTAGGTCAGCTGGTGGCCGCGACCCGCACGCCGAGCCCCACGAGGACCGCCCCGCTGACGGCGTCGAGCCGCCGCCGGACCGCCGGACGGCGGAACCAGGCGCCGGCTCTCGCGACGCCCGCCGCCAGCGCCAGGTAGAGCACGATCTCCAGCGCGACCTGCAGCAGCGCGAGCGCCGCCGCCGTGGTGAACAGGGGCATGTCCGCGGGCACGAACTGCGGATAGAAGGCGATCATGAACACCGCCGCCTTCGGGTTGGCGAGCTGCACCATCGCGCCCTCGCCGAACGCCCGCCACCAGCCGCCCGGCGCCGCCGTGACCTCCTCGACCGGTACGTCGCCGCGATGTCGCCACGCCTGGACCCCGAGGTACACGAGGCTCCAGGCCGAGCACGGTGGGCACCGCGCCACGGAAGCCGCGCAGCGCCGCCCGGCGCAGGATCAGCACCATCGCCGGCCCCGGCGACGCCGAGATGAGGACGACGGCCAGCACGAACGCGGGCAGCGAGGTCACGAGGTCCATCCGTGGATCGTTCCAGCCGCCACCAAACGCAATTGCATCTGCCCAGCTCAGGACCTGTTATGCGAACATATGTTCGTGTCAGAGGAGGGTTCGATCCTGCACGCCGATCTCGACGCCTTCTACGCGTCCGTCGAGCAGCGCGACGACCCGCGGTTACGCGGGCGTCCCGTCATCGTCGGCGCCGGTGTCGTGCTCGCGTGCAGCTACGAGGCGAAGGCGCGCGGCGTCCGCACGGCGATGGGCGGGCGCCAGGCGCGGGCGCTGTGCCCGGACGCGATCGTCGTCCCGCCACGGATGAGGGCATACTCGACGGCCAGCAAGGCGGTGTTCGCCGTCTTCGAGCACACCACGCCGCTCGTCGAGGGCATCTCGATCGACGAGGCGTTCCTCGACGTCGGCGGCCTGCTGCGAGTCTCCGGACGGCCGAGCGCGATCGCGCGACGGCTGCGGCAGCAGGTCAGCGAGGAAGTCGGCCTGCCGATCACGGTCGGGGTGGCGCGCACGAAGTTCCTCGCGAAGGTGGCCAGCGGCGTCGCCAAGCCTGACGGCCTGCTGGTCGTCCCGCCCGACGCCGAACTGGCGTTCCTGCATCCGCTGCCGGTCGAGCGTCTGTGGGGAGTCGGGCCGGTCACCTCTGGCAAGCTGCGCGAACGCGGCATCCTCACCGTCGGGCGGGTGGCCAGGTTGGGCGAGGCGGCGCTCGTATCGATGCTCGGCGAGGGCGCCGGGCGGCACCTGCACGCGCTCGCGCACAACCGCGACCCGCGTCCCGTGCAGGTGGGCCGGCGGCGCGGCTCGATCGGCTCGCAGTCGGCGCTCGGCCGGTCGTCCCGGACGCCCGAGGCGGTCGACATGATCCTCGCCGGGCTCGTCGACCGCGTCACCCGGCGGATGCGCGCGGCCGGACGCACCGGGCGGACGGTCGTCCTGCGGTTGCGCTTCGACGACTTCACCCGCGCGACCCGCTCGCACACGATGCCCCGCCCCACCGCGCACACCCAGACGATCCTCGACGCCGCGCGCCGCCTGCTCGTCGCCGCCCGTCCGCTGATCGACCGGCAGGGCATCACCATGGTCGGAATCGCGGTGTGTAACCTGGACAACGACGGCGCGGTCCAGCTCATGCTGCCGTTCGACGAGCAGAGCCGCGACGGCGTGGACACCGCGGTCGACGCCGTCCGCGACCGGTTCGGCTCGTCCGCCGTGACCAGGGCGGCTCTGCTCGGCCGCGACTCCGGCTTCACCGTGCCGATGCTGCCCGACTGACCGCCCCGAACCGCGCCCACCCCGAACCGGACCAGCCCGAATCGGCCCACCCCGAACCGGACCAGCCCGAGTCGGGCCCCCCGAACCGAACTTTTCGGGAAGCCGTGCCTACACCGGGCACGACTGCCCCAATTTGTCCCGCAAGTCCGGTTCGTTGAGCGCGTGGTTCGCCGGGCCCACTGGTTCGCCAGGTCCGCTGTTCGGTGGGTCAGTGGTGGCCGTAGTTGGCGCGGATCTCCCGGCGCTTCTCGGCGTACAGGATCGTCTCCGTCACGATGAGCGCGACGACCGTGACCGCCACGACGGCCAGCTGGCCGAGCGCGGGCAGCTTCGTCACCAGCGGGATCGCGACGAGCAGCACCGCCGCCGCCACCAGGCGCAGCACGCTGAGCTCGTGGGCGAGCAGCCACTTGAAGCCCACCTGCCCGAGCAGGTACACGGCGACGCCCGCGAACAGGGCCAACAGCGGCACGCCCTTGAGCGGGTCCGTCAGCTCATGGTGTTCCGTGTCGCCGACGTATTCGAGCACCTTCTTGAGCCCGAGCGCGAGCATCACGATGCCGGCCATCATCGGGAAGTGCATGTAGGTGTAGGCATCGCGGCCGAGCCGCACCTGCTTCTCGGGAGCGGCGCGGGCGAACTCGTGCTCGGCATAGATCGCGGCCGTGTCGAAGTACGCCCACCACAGCCCGGATGACACCGCCAGGCCGAGTGCGGACGCGACCACGATCGGCCAGGAGATCGGCAGCTTCGCCACGCCGACGCCGATCGCGACGATGGACTCGCCGAGCGCCACGATGATGATCAGCCCGAACCGCTCGGCGAAGTGACCCGGCGACCGCACGCGCCACCCGCTTGCGCCGCCGAGGAACGTGCCGAGGTAGTCGACAGCGAGGGCGGCGGCCCACAGGGCGGTTTGCGTACCGCCGGTGAACTGTGACGCGACCAGCAGCAGCGCTGTGCCGCCGAGCACCGACGGCGTGAAGCGCACGAGCTGCCTGCGCAAACCGGGGTCGCCGGCGGCGACCGCCCAGAACAGCACCAGATGGATCAGGCGGATCAGGAAGTAGCAGACCGCGATGACCACCGGGCCGGGAAGCCCGCCGGGCAGGTCGTCGAACGCCTCGGGGATGGCCAGCGCGGCGATGAACATGACGCCCATCGCGGCCAGCATGATGAGTCGTAGGTGCCCCTCGTCGGCACGGACCAGGTTGCACAGCCAGGCGTAACCGATCCAGCACCACCAGAGGAGCGCGACGATCAGCAGGCCGCGGGCGAGGCCGTGCGGCGTGATGTTGCCAGCCATCAGCGCGGTGACCTGGGTGAGAGCGAAGACGAACACGAGGTCGAAGAACAGCTCCAGCGGAGAGACCGTCTGGTCCCGGGTGGTGGCCTGCATCCGCAGTTGCGGCCGATGCGACGTCATGCCGACACCCTAAGCCGCTGCAGCACGCGGTGAAACTGCCTGTCGACTGCCTCCTCGACTGCCGCTGAGCCCCGCCTATTCCGCATTAACGTCGCCCCGTACGCAAGCCAACTATTCAACGGGGACGAACCATGGAACGCGCGAGTCTGGCAACTCTTCAGAAGGAGAGAGGTCTCCAGGTCGTCCTCACGAGTATGGAGTCGGATTCGCACACCTGGAATCTCGTCTTCCTGCAATTGGTACTCGAAGAACTGGGACACCGGGTGACGAATCTCGGAGCCTGCGTGCCGGACCGCGTACTCGTGGAGGAATGCCTGCCACCGCCTGACCTGATCGTGATCAGCAGCGTCAACGGGCACGGATTCAACGACGGAATGCGCGTGATCGGCATGCTCCGTAGCCAACCGGAACTGGCCGACACCCCGATCGTCATCGGCGGAAAACTAGGTATTGGGGGTGCGGAGGACATGCGCTATTCCAGCGCACTGCTGGAGGCCGGATTCAACGCGGTCTTCCAGGACGGTGCCGGCATCGAATCGTTCCGCTCGTACGCGAGATCGTTACCGGGGCGTGCGTCGTGACCATCGAGATCAGCGCGGGCCGTCGCCAGCAGGGCAGGGCCGGGTCGTTCGGCGGGTTCGTCGCCCTGGCCAGGCAGTCCGGCGACCTCGTCGTGCAGCCGCGGATGGGGATGAGCAGCCCGCGCACGATGCGCGAGGGCCTGCTGGCCACCAAGCACGCGCGGGCCACGACGGTCGGCACGATCACGCTCGACAGCTACACGCGGGTCGGCAGCCACGCCTCGGCGCGCCAGGCGCTTGCGGACGGCGTCGACCTCAACGGCTACCCGATCGTCGCCCACGACCTCGACATCACCCGGCGCGTGCTGCACGGCGTCCGCGACGTGGGCTTCCCGGTCCAGGTACGGCACGGGTCGGCGGCGCCGCAGGACATCTTCGCCGCGCTGGTCGCGGCCGGGCTGGACGCCACCGAGGGCGGGCCGGTCTCGTACTGCCTGCCGTACAGCCGGACGCCGATCCGCGAGTCGGTCAGGAACTGGATCCAGTGCTGCGAGCTGCTGGCCGAGACGAGCGGCGAGCCGCACCTGGAGACGTTCGGCGGCTGCATGATGGGCCAGCTCTGCCCACCGAGCCTGCTGGTGGCGATCAGCGCGCTGGAGGCGATGTTCTTCGTCCAGCACGGGCTGCGCAGCGTCTCGCTCAGCTACGCGCAGCAGACCGACCCGGCACAGGACGAGGAGGCGGTGCGGGCGCTGCGGCGGATCGCCGCCCAGTTCCTGCCGGGCGTCGACTGGCACGTCGTCATCTACACGTACATGGGCGTCTACCCGCGAACCCCGGGCGGCGCACGCGGCCTGCTGGACGCGGCGACGCGGCTGGCGGTGCGGAGCGGATCCGAGCGGATCATCGTCAAGACCGAGGCCGAGGCGCACCGCATCCCGACGATCGCCGAGAACGTCTCCGCGCTGGAGACGGCGGCGGCGGTCGCGGCCGACGAGCGCCGCTGCGTGGGGCTCGCCGCCGTCGAGGACACCGGCGTGTACGCCGAGGCCCGCGCGCTCGTCGACGCGGTGCTCGACCTCGACCCGGACATCGGGCGGGCGCTCACCCGCGCCTTCGACCGCGGCTACCTGGACGTCCCGTACTGCCTGCACCCCGACAACGCCGGACGTACGCGCAGCTACATCGACGCGGGCGGCCGGCTGCGGTGGGGCTCGATCGGGTCGATGCCGATCGGCCACGTCGTCGCGGCGTCGAGTCCGCGCAGCGTGACCGCGGCGGACCTCCTCGGCTCGCTGTCCTACGTGGAGCAGAAGTTCGACAACGCGGCGCTGACCTACGCCGGCCGACGGCAGATCTGAACGGAGAACATGATGACTGACCCCGCCCTCCCGGACGGATTCCCGGCCTCGCCCCGGGAACACCTTTCGTCCCCGACCACGCGCACCGTGCTGAGGATCCAGCACCGGATGCTCACCGCGGCCCGCGAGCACCTGACGGCGAGGGGGTTCGTGGAGATGCTCCCGCCGATCATCGGCCCGGTGACCGACCCTGGCGCGCGGGGGGCCAAGCAGATCGACATCGACTACTACGGTCACCGGTACAAGCTGATGACCAGCGCGATCCTGTACAAGCAGGCGTCGCTGCTCGCGTTCGACAAGATCTTCTACGTCGCGCCGAACGTGCGGCTGGAGCCCCTGGAGACGTCGTCCACCGGGCGGCATCTGGCGGAGTTCCACCAGATCGACGTCGAGGTCGCGGGCGCGTCCCGGGACGACATCCTGCAGGTCGTCGAGGACGTGGTGCGCGGAGTCGTGCGGCGCGTCGTCGACGAGATGCCGGACGAGCTGGAGGCGCTCGGCCGCGACACCGGTGCCTTCACCGAGCTGCTGAAGCGGCCGTTCGAGCGGCGTACCCACGCGGACGCCGTCCAGGACCTGCACGACATCGGCCACGACCAGAGCCCCGACGCCGAGATCGACTGGCAGGCCGAGGTGAAGCTGTCGCGCAAGGTCAGCCACCCGTTCTTCGTCACCGACTACCCGAAGGGCTCGCGCGGCTTCTACGACCGCGAGAGCCGCGACGTTCCCGGTCTGCTCCGCAACTTCGACCTGATCGCCCCCGAGGGCTATGGCGAGCTGTGCAGCGGCAGTGAGCGCGAGTTCGAGTACGGCCAGATCGTGGCCCGGATGCGCGAGACCGGCGAGAACCCGGCCAAGTACGGCTGGTACCTGCAGATGGTGCGCGACGGGATCCCCGCCAGCGCGGGCTTCGGCCTCGGCCTGGAGCGTCTCACCCGGTACATCACCGGCCTGGAGGCGGTCTGGCAGGCCAACGCGTACCCGAAGCTGCCGGGGGTGAAGTCGCCGTGAACGACCTTCATGCTCCCGACTTTCCCGAGGACGCCGTCCGCGCCCGGGCACGTGCCGGGCGGGCCGCCGCCTTCCCGGACACCGGCGAGTACGGCCGCACGCTGTTCGGCGCCGGACCGGGCGTACCCACCGACCCGCTCGATGCGCAGCGGCTGGTGCCGCCGGTGTTCATGCCGCAGCGGCTGGAGAAGCTGATCGACCTGGCCCGCGAGCCCGTCTACGCCGACGTCGAGCTCGACACGGTCGTCGGCGGATTCGCCTCCGCGCTGCCCGTGTACCTGTCGGCGTTCGGCTCCACCCAGGTGGCCAGCACCGATCTCGGCATCGCGGCGAGCCGGCAGGCGGGGCGACTCGGGATCCCGATGGTGATCGGCGAGAACGTCGTCCCGGTCAACGGCTACGGGCGGACCGGCGGCGAGACGCAGCGCTCGTTGCTCGGCCGGATCAACGCCTACGGCGAGGAGCTTCCGGACGGTCTCGGCGGCGTCGCCGTGCAGCAGAGCACCGAGGACGCCGACGCCGAGGTGTGGAACCTCGTCTACAGCGACCCGTCGGCGCGCCCGCTGCTGGAGTCGGGCCGGCTCGCGTTCGAGCTGAAGACGGGCCAGGGCGCCAAGCCCGGGCTCGGCGGCATGACCGTCCTCGACGGCGCCGCCGCCGCGCGGGTCGACGACCTGTACGCCATCGACCCGGTGTTCGGCGCCGACGCGGGCAAGGTGCTGCGCAGCAGCAGCCCGGGCACGTTCACCGAGGAGATCCTGCGCCAGCAGATCCGGTTGATGCGCAACAACTTCCCGCGCGCTCGCGTGTGGGTGAAGCTCCACCCCGGGCGGGACGTCCGCGAGGCGGCGGCTGTCGCCTGGGAGGCCGGCGCGGACGCGGTGACCGTGGACGGCGCCGAGGGCGGCACCGGCTGGGCGCCGCTGCCGTTCCTGCACCAGGTGGGGCTGCCGCTCGGCGAGTGCCTGCGCCGGATCGGGCGGCACGAGTCGTGCCTGCTCGTCACCGGACGCATGTGGGAAGGGGCGCGGGCCGCGAAGGCGCTGGCCCTCGGCGCGAGCGCCGTCGGTCTCGGCCGCGCCGCGCTCCTCGCGGTCGACGAGGACCCCGACGCCGGCCTGGTCAACCTGGTCGAGTGCCTGGCGCTGGAGCTGCGGCTGCTGATCAGCGCGCTCGGCAAGTACCGCCCGGACGCGCTCGGTCCGGAGGACGTCTGGTCGCCGCTCGGCGACGCGCCGGCCCGCGCCGAGGCCACGCCTGTCGGGTACTGAGCGGGGGAGGGGCAGTGGAGAGCGACGTGCTGCGGCGCGCGGACGAGACGGTCGTCTTCGACCAGCCGTTCCGGAAGGACGGCGGGCCACTCAGCCCGCGGTACCTGGCGTTCGTGGCGGGGACGGGGTTGTCCTCGCTGGGCGACGCCGCCTGGTACGTCGCGCTCACCTGGACCCTGACCCGGGTCACGAGCCCCGCGCTCGCCGGCGCGGTGCTCGCGCTCGCGGGCCTGCCGATGCTGGTGACCCTCCTCGCCGGCGGCGCCGTGGCCGACCGGTACGGCCCGCGGCGGGTCATGGTCAGCGCCGACCTGGCCCGCTGCGGCGCCATGGTCGCGGCGGCGAGCGCGGTGGTGGTGATCGGCCCGGTGGTCCCGGTACTGGTCGCCGTCGCCGCGGTGCTGTCCCTGCTCAACGCCTACTTCGTGCCCGCATCGGGCGCGCTGCGGCCGCTGCTGCTGCCGTCGCGTCACCTCGTCCGGGGCAACGCGACCTACCTGTTGGGGCTGCGCGGCGGTCAGGCGGCCGGCAGCCCGCTCGGCGCGGCGCTGGTCGACATCGGCGGCATCGCGCTGGTCGCCTGCGTCAACGCGGTGAGCTTCCTCGGCTCGGCGGCGGCCGTCCTCTCGGCGCGCCCGACCCAGGCGCCGAAGCGCGCTGTGCCCAAGGAGCGCCCGCCGTTCCTGGCCCAGATCCGCGCCGGCCTGCGGTACGTCGCCGGCGAGCGGCGGCTCCGGCTGCTGATGGTCGTGGTGGGTCTCGTGGAGCTGAGTAACGCCGGCCCGCTCAACATCGGCGTCGTGCTGTTCGCCCGCGAGGCGGGCGCCGCCACGGGCGGCACCGGGCTGCTCCTCACCGCGTTCACGGCGGGCGCGACGGTCAGCTTCGTCGCGACGCTCGTCTGGCCCACGCGGCGCCGCGCCGCGCGCATCCTCGTCGCCGGGATCCTGACGCAAGGAGCCTGCCTTCTCACGCTCGGCCTGGCCACCTCCCTGCCGTGGGGCGTCGCCGCGTACTTCGTCACCGGCGTGACCTCGGGCTTCGTCGGGATCACGCTGATCTCGCTGGTGCAGCGCTGGACCGCCACCGAACTCCGCGGCCGGGTCATGTCGATCCAGGCCCTGTTCATCTACGCGTCGGTGCCGCTCGGCAACCTTGTCATCGGCGGCATGATCGAGCTGCTCGGCGTCGCCGCGACCATGCTCGCGCACGCCGCCCTCTCCTGCGTGGCGGTCGACGATCGTCGTCGCCACTCCCGCGCTAAGGGGAGCCCGCCTTGATTGACCAGCAGCTGACCAGCTACGTATCGGCGCCCGAGCGTGCCTGGACCGCATCGACCGATGGTCGACCCGACGGTCAACGCGGTCCTCGCTCTCGACGACACCGCCCTCGACCAGGCGGCGGCCTCTGACCGGCGCCGCGCGGCCGGTACGACCCGCGGACCGCTCGACGGCGTCCCGGTACTGGTCAAGGACAACATCGACACGGCCGGCCTGGCCACGACGGCCGGCTCGCGACATCTCGCCGGTACGCCGCCCCGCCGCGACGCGGAGATCGTGCGGCGGCTCCGGTCGTCCGGGGCCGTGATCCTCGGCAAGACCAACCTCACCGAGTGGGCGAACTTCCGCACGAGCACCGGCTGCGAGGGCTGGTCCACGGTAGGCGGCCAGACCCGCAACCCCCACAACCTCCAGTGCACTCCCTGGGGATCCTCGTCAGGATCGGCCGTGGCCGTCGCCACCGGCATGGCGCCGCTCGCGCTGGGCACCGAGACCGACGGCTCGATCGTCTGCCCGGCCGGCGTGAACGGCGTCGTCGGTGTGAAGCCGGAGCCCGGGCCTGCTCCCCACCGACGGCATCGTCCCGATCTCCTCGCGCGGTGGACGTGGCGGGGTGCTGCGCGCGCGGCTTTCCGAGGTGACGGTCGCGCTGTCGGTCCTCAGTGGATCCGGTCGCTGTCCGCGCGCCCCGCAGCGCTCGCCGGGCGCAGGATCGGGCTGTGGCGCGTACCCGGGATGCCGGACGACGTGTACCGCCTGCTCGACGACATCGCTGGCGTGCTCGGGGCAGACATCGTGCCGGTCGAACTGGAGGTCGGGCGCGACCTGCTCGTGCCCTGGTTCCGCGCGGTGCTACGCCGACTTCCCGCCCAGCCTGGAGGCGTACCTGCGCACCAGGGACGGCGCACCGCGCACGCTCGCCGAACTGATCGCCGCGAACCGCGCCGACGGCGTCGAGCAGGACGTGTTCGAGCAGGCCGCCGCCCTGCCCCCGGAGAAGCGGGACGAGTGGGACGCGGGCCGCGGCGCTGTCGGTGCATGCCGCCCAGGACATGCTCGACCGGGTCCTCGACAGCCACGGCGTCGACGCGGTGCTCGCGCCGACGAACGGGCCGGCGTGGCGCATCGACCCGGCGGTGCGGCGATCCGGGCGCGCCGAACAGCTCGTCGCCGGCCGCGCTCGCCGGATATCCGAACATCTCGCTGCCGGCCGGGTTCGTCGACGGGCTGCCCATCGGCGTCTCCGTGTTCGGGCCCAGCCGGCTTGCGCGCCTGCTGCCTCTCGCGGCGGCCGTCGAGCGCGCTGTCGAAACGCGCTGAAACTGCCGGTCTTCTGCCTTTGCTACTGCCGCTCGCGCGGCATCGGCAAACCTACGCTCTCCCTATCGCGACATTGTCTTTTCGTGAAGGGAATCAGGAAATGAGCAACCCGTTCGAGAACGAGGACGGAATCTATCTCGTGCTGGTGAACCACGAGAATCAGCACTCGCTCTGGCCGGCCACGATCAGCGTCCCCGAGGGATGGACGATCGTCCACGGTGAAGACACCCGCCAGGGCTGCCTCGACTACATCGAGAAGAACTGGACCGACCTCCGGCCGGCCAGCGTCGCCGCCCTCCGCAAGTAATTACCCACTCTTCTCGTACCGATCGAATTCCTTGGAGAGGTTTACTGTGTCCCGGTCACTTGTTGACGAGAATTTCCAGCGCATTCTCGTGGAGTGGAATGGCACCGCGGCCGATTTCCCTGGTGATCGGTGCGTGCACGAACTGGTCGCCGAGCACGCCGCGCGCGCGCCGGAGAAGACCGCCCTCGTCTTCGGCCCCGAGCGGGTGAGCTACCGCGAGCTGGACGCGCGGGCCGAGCGGTTCGGGCGGCAGCTCGCCGGGAACGGCGTCGGGCCGGGCCAGATCGTCGGGATCTACCTGGAACGCAGCCCGGAGCTGGTCGTCGCTCTGCTCGGCGTGCTGAAGGCGGGCGCGGGCTACACGCTCCTCGACCCGGCGTTCCCGGTCGAGCGACTGGCGGCGGTGACCAGGCAGGCGGGGGTGTCGCTGGTCGTCGCCGCCGGTGCGCTCGACTGGCTGCCGGGAGTGGACTTCATTTCTGCGACCGGTGAGATGGTGAAGCCTGGCCCACTGGGGCGCAGCACCCGGTCGGCGGGCGACCGCGGGCGATGCGGTGTGCGTGATGTTCACCTCCGGCTCCACGGGGGTGCCGAAGGGCGCAGTCGCGTCGCACCGTTCGCATGGTGGGCACGCTCACCGGCCAGTCCTACGTGGACTTCGGGGCGGACCAGGTGTGGTTGCAGTGCGCCCCGGTGTCGTGGGACGCGTTCGCGCTGGAGCTGTTCGGCGCGCTGTTGCACGGGGCGACGTGCGTGCTCCAGCCGGGCCAGGTGCCCGAGCCGGCGGTGATCGCGCGGCTCATCGCCGAGCACGGGATCACCACCGTGCACGTGTCGGCGAGCCTGCTGAACTTCCTGGTCGACGAGCACCCTGACGCGTTCGACGGCGTCACCCAGGTGATGACCGGCGGCGAAGCGGCGTCCGTCGCGCACCTCGCGGCCCTGCTGGGCCGCTACCCCGACCTGCGGCTGGTCAACGGCTATTCGCCGGTCGAGTCGATGATCTTCACCGCCTGCCACGAGGTCGTCGACGCGGACCTCGGCCAGGCCGCCATCCCGGTCGGACGGCCGATCGCGAACAAGCGCGTCTACGTCCTGGACGGCAACCTCGCGCCGGTCGGCATCGGCGTCGCCGGCGAGCTGTACATGGCCGGCGTCGGCCTCGCGGACGGGTACGTCGGCGCAGCCGGGGTTGACCGCCTCGCGGTTCGTGGCGAACCCGTTCGGTGCGGGCGAGCGCCTGTACCGCACCGGCGACCTCGTGCGGTGGCGCCAGGACGGCGTGCTCGACTTCCTCGGGCCGCGCCGACGACCAGGTCAAGATCCGCGGCTTCCGGATCGAGCCGGCCGAGGTGCAGGCCGTCCTCATGCGGCACCCCGCGGTGTCCCAGGCGGCCGTCGTCGTGCGCGAGGACCGGCCGGGCGACAAGCGGCTCGTCGCCTACGTCGTCGGCGGCGCGGACGCACCCGACCTGCGCCGGCATGTCGCCACCGTCCTGCCCGACTACATGGTGCCGTCGTCGTTCGTCGCTGCTCGACGCCCTGCCGATCACTCCCAACGGCAAGCTCGACCGCGCTGCCCTGCCCGCCCCGGACATCGCCGGGGTGTCGGCCGGACGCGGCGCGCGCAGCGAGGAGGAGGAGGTCCTCTGCCGGCTGTTCGCGGACGTTCTGGGCGTGCCGGCTCTCGGGATCGACGACAACTTCGTCGACCTCGGCGGCCATTCGCTGCTCGCCGCACGGCTGATCAGCCGGATCCGTACCGAACTCGGCGTCGAGTTGAGCCCGCGCGACGTGTTCCGCGCGCCGACGGTCGCCGACATGGCCGACGCTGCTGGCCACCGCGCCGCGTCGCCCGGCCCGCGCTACGCCCGGCGGCGCGGCCCGAGCGGCTGCCGCTGTCCTACGCGCAGCGCCGCCTCTGGTTCATCGACCGGGCCGAGGGTCCGAGCGCCGACCTACAACGTGCCGGTCGCGTGCGGCCTGCGCGGCGCCATGGACTGCGCCGCCCTGGGAGGCGGCGCTCGCCGACGTCGTGGCGCGGCACGAGTCGCTGCGCACGGTGTTCCCGCCGTGGACGGCGAGCCGCGGCAGCTGATCCTGGCCGGAGGCCGGCCCGCGTGTGATCGCGACACGCCGGTCATTGTCGAGCCGCAGCACTCGACCGAGGCCGCCCTGCCGCCGGCGCTCGATGACGCTACCCGCTCGAATTCGACCTCGGCACCGAGCTGCCGATCCGCGCCGTAGCTGCTCGCGGCGGCGCCGACGACGATCACGCCCTGGTGCTGGTGCTGCACCACATCGCCAGCGACGGCGGCTCGCTCGCGCCGCTGCTGCGCGACCTCGCCTACGCCTACGGCGCGCGTCTCACTGGTGCGGCCCCGGAGTGGGACGCGCTGCCGGTGCAGTACGCCGACTACACGCTCTGGCACCGGGACGCTCGGCGCTGGACCGGGCGGCTGCTCGGAGCAGTTCGGCTTCTGGCGCGACGCCCTTGCCGGCGCGCCGGACCAGCTGGAGCTGCCCACCGACCGGCCCCGCCCGGCTGTCCTCAGCTACCGCGGCGACACCGTGCCGATCCGTGTCGACGCCGAGGTGCACCAGCGCCTCGCTCGACCTCGCGCGGACCAGTGGCGCGACGCTGTTCATGGTGCTGCAGTCCGCGCTGGCAGCGTTGCTCACCCGGCTCGGCGCGGGCACCGACATCCCCCTGGGGACGCCGGTCGCCGGCCGGTCGGACGAGGCTCTCGACGACCTGGTCGGGTTCTTCGTCAACACGCTGGTGCTGCGGACCGACACCTCGGGCGACCCGACGTTCCGCGAGTTGCTGGCGCGGGTGCGGGAGTCCGACCTGGCCGCGTACGCGCACCAGGACGTGCCGTTCGACCGCCTCGTCGAGGAGCTCAACCCCGAGCGGTCGCTGTCCCGGCACCCGCTCTTCCAGACCATGCTCGTGCTGCAGAACACCGCCGGCGCGGTGGCCGCGCTCCCCGGCCTCGACGTCGAGCACCGCGTCCTCGACCTGGACGTCGCCAAGTTCGATCTCACCCTCGACGTCACCGAGGACGCCGACGTCCGGCGGCATCGCCGGTGCCGCTGAAGTACGCCACCGACCTGTTCGACCGCTCCACCGCCGCGCGCCTCGCTGACGGACTCGTGCGGTTCCTCGACGCGGTCGTCGGCCGACCCGGACGCGCGGTTGGGCGCAGTCGACGTGCTTACCGCCGACGAGCGTCAGCGGATGTTGGTCGAGTGGAACGACACCGCTACGGAGTTCCCGTCGGACGTGTGTGTGCACGAGTTGGTGGCGGCGCAGGATCCGGCGCGGACGGCGTTGGTGTTCGGCGAGGAGCGGGTGAGTTACGGCGAGCTGGATGCGCGGGCGAACGAGCTTGCGTGGCGGCTGATCGACCGGGGTGTGGGGCCGGGCGAGACGGTGGGGGTGCTGCTGGAGCGCGGTCGTCGAGCTGGTGGTGGCCGTTCTGGCGGTGCTGAAGGCCGGTGGCGCGTACACGGTGCTGGATCCGCAGTTCCCGGACGACCGCCTGGCCGCTGTGGTGCGCCAGGCCGGCGTGCCGCTGGTGGTGACGTCGCATGAGCTGGCTGAGCGTGTGCCAGCGGGCTGCGGTTGGATTACGCAGTCTGGCTGCGGAATCCAACCGCAGCCGGCCCCGGGGCGGCGGGCCGCGGCGGGCGATGCGGTGTGCGTCATGTTCACGTCTGGTTCCACGGGGGTGCCCGAAGGGCGTTGTGGCGTCGCACCGGTCGATGGTGGGCACGCTGACCGGCCAGTCGTATGTGGACTTCGGCGCCGGCCGGGTGTGGTTGCAGTGCGCGCCGGTGTCGTGGGACGCGTTCGCGCTGGAGCTGTTCGGCGCGCTGATCCACGGCGCGACGTGCGTGTTGCAGCCCGGGCAGGTGCCCGAGCCGGCCGTGATCGCCAGGCTCGTCGCCGAGCACGGCATCGACCACCGTCCACGTCGTCCGCCAGCCTGCTGAACTTCCTGCTGGATGAGTACCCGGACGCGTTCACCGGTGTGCGCCAGGTGATGACCGGTGGGGAGGCGGCGTCGGTCGCGCACCTTGCGGCCCTGCTCGGCGCGGTACCCGGAGCTGCGGGTGGTGAACGGGTACTCGCCGGTGGAGTCGATGATCTTCACCGCGTGCCACGTGGTCGTGCCCGCTGATCTGGAGCGTGCGTCGATCCCGGTCGGTATGCCGATCGCCAACAAGCGGTTCTACGTGCTGGACCAGCAGCTGAACCCGGTGCCGGTCGGCGTCGCGGGCGAGCTGTACATGGCCGGCGTCGGTCTCGCGGACGGCTACCTCGGCCAGCCGGGTCTGACCGCGCAGCGGTTCGTCGCGAACCCGTTCGGAGCCGGGCGAGCGCATGTACCGCACCGGCGACCTCGTGCGCTGGCGCCGCGACGGCGTGCTGGACTTCCTCGGCCGCGCCGACGACCAGGTGAAGATCCGCGGCTTCCGCGTGGAGCCGTCCGAGATCGCAGGCCGTCATCATGCGGCACCCCGCGATCACGCCAGGCGGCCGTGGTCGTGCGCGAGGACCGGCCCGGCGACAAGCGCCTGGTCGCCTACGTCGTGCGGCGACGACGGCAGACCTGCGGCAGCACGTGAGCGCGGCTGCTGCCCGAGTACATGGTGCCGTCGGCGTTCGTCGCCATGGACGCGCTGCCGATCACCCCCAACGGCAAGCTCGACCGCCGCGCCCTGCCCGCGCCGCAGGTCGAGGCCGACGGGCAGCCGCGCCCCGCACGCCGCAGGAGGAGATCCTCTGTGGACTCTTCGCCGACGTGCTCGGCCTGGCGACGCGTCGGCGTCGACGACAACTTCTTCGACCTCGGCGGCCACTCGCTGCTGGCCACCCGGCTGATCTGCGCGGATCCGCGGCAGCCTCGGCGTCGACCTGCGGCATCCGTGACCTGTTCGAGGCGCCGACCGTCGCCGCGCTCGCCGGCCGGCTCGACGGCGCCGCGCGCCGCCCGGCCCGCGCTGGAGGCGGTGGCCAGGCCGGAGCGGCTGCCGCTGTCGTTCGCGCAGCAGCGGCTCTGGTTCCTCGACCAGGTCGAGGGGCCGAGCGCGACCTACAACGTGCCGGTCGCGTACCGCGCTGCGCGGCGCCCTGGACGTCGACGCGCTGGAGGCGGCGCTCGGCGACGTCGTGGCGCGGCACGAGTCGCTGCGCACGGTGTTCCCGGCCGTGGACGGCGAGCCGCGGCAGGTCGTCCTGGCGCCGGAGGCCGCCGCTCGCGTGATGCGCACGCCGGGTCATCGCGCGAGCCGCAGCACACGGCCGAGGACGCTGCCGGCGGCCTGGCGACGCGCGCGGTACGCGTTCGACCTGGCCACCGAGCCGCCGCTCCGCCCGTACGCTGTTCGCGCATCGCCGCCGACGAGCACATCGCTGCGTCCTGGTGCTGCACCACATCGCCAGCGACGGCTGGTCGCTCGCGCCGCTGCTGGCCGACCTCGCCACCGCCTACCGCGCACGTCGTCGCGGACGCGGCGCCGGAGTGGGACGCCGCTGCCGGTGCAGTACGCCGACTACGCGCTCTGGCAGCGCGACGCTCGGTGACCGAGACGACGACGACAGCGCGCTCGCGCAGCAGCTCGCCTACTGGCGCGACGCGCTGGCCGGCATCCCCGAGGAGCTGGACGCTGCCGACCGACCGGCCGCGCCCCGCCGAGGCGACGCCACCGCGGCGCGCAGCGTCCGGTCCAGACTCGGCCCGGCGCTGCACCGCGCGCTGCTCGACCTCGCCCGCACCAGCGGCGACGACCCTGTTCATGGTGCTGCAGGCGGCCTGGCCGCGCTGCTGTCGCGGCTCGGCGCCGGCACGGACATCCCGATCGGCACGCCGGTCGCCGGCCGGACCGACGCGGCGCTCGACGACCTGGTCGGGTTCTTCGTCAACACGCTGGTGCTGCGCACCGACCTCTCCGGCGACCCGACGCTTCCGCGAGCTGCTCGCCCGGGTGCGCGAGGCCGACCTCGCGGCGTACGCGCACCAGGACGTGCCGTTCGAGCGGCTCGTCGAGGAGCTGAACCCCGAGCGGTCGCTGTCGCGGCACCCGCTGTTCCAGGTGATGCTCGCCCTCCAGAACCGGCGCGCGCCCAGCCGTGACCTGCCCGGGCTCGCGGCCGACCCGGAGCGGCCGGCGTCGTCGGCGGCCGAAGTTCGACCTCACGGTCGTCCTGGCCGAGCGCCGCGGCGACGGCCGCCGCCGGCATGACGGTCTGGAGTACGCCGCCGACCTGTTCGACCGCGACACCGCCGAGCGGCTCGTCGACCGGTTCGTCCGGCGTGCTGGACGCGGTGACCGCCGACCCGGACGCCGCTGATCGCCGGGATCGACGTGCTCGCCGGCCGACGAGCGCGACCGCATGCTCGTCGCGCTGGAACGACACCGCGACGGCGTTCCCGGCGCGACGCTGCGCCCACGACTGTTCGAGCGGCCGGCGGCGCGCGACGCCGGAGCGGACCGCGCTGGTCGTTCGACGGGCGAGCGGTCAGCTACGCGCGAGCTCGACGCGCGCGGCGAACCGGCTCGCGCGGCACCTGCGTCGACCGCGGCGTGCGGCCGGGCACGCTGGTCGGGGTGCGCCTGGACCGCGGCCGTCGAGCTGATCGTCGGCGCTGCTCGCGGTGCTCGAAGGCGGGCGGCGGCGTACACTGCCGCTCGACCCGGCGTCCCGGCCGAGCGGCTGGCGTTCATGCTCGCCGGGCGGCGTGCGCCGGTCGTGCTGTCGACCCGGGCCGGCCGGCGCGCTGACTGGCCCGACCGTGGCTGCGCGTCGACGACCCGACACCGTCCGAGCTCGGCCGGCCGACGGCGACCGACGCCGGACGCGACGGCGCCGCGGCCGACGACGCCGGCGTACGTCATGTACACCTCCGGCTCCACCGGCCGTGCCGAAGGGCGTCGCGGTCACGCACCGGGCGATCGTCGGCACCGTCTGACCGGCCAGTCGCTACGTGGACTTCGGTGCGCGACCAGGTGTTGCTGCAGTGCGCGCCGGTCTCGTGGGACGCGTTCGCGCTGGAGGTGTTCGGCGCGCTGCTGCACGGCGCGACGCTGCGTGCTGCAGCCCGGCCAGGTGCCCGAGCCGAGCAGCTGATCGCCGCGCGTCGCTCGCCGAGCACGGCGTCGACCATGCTGCACGTCGTCGCGCGAGCCTGTTCAACTTCGCTGCTGGACGAGTACCCGGACGCTTCACCGGCTGCCTGCGCTGGGCGATCATCGGCGGCGAGGCCGGACGTCGCGCACTCGCGTGGACGCGTGCTCTCGCGCCGACCGCCGGGCTCGCGGTCGTCAACGGCTACGGCCCGACCGAGACGATGGTCTTCACCACCTGCGCACCGATGCCGGCGGCGGACACCGGCGGCGCGTCGGTGCCGATCGGCACGCCGATCGCCAACACGCGGGTCGTACGTGCTCGACGCGCGCCTGCAGCCCGGTGCCGCGTCGGCGTCGCCGGGCGAGCTGTACTCGCCGGCGCCGGGCTGGCGCGCGGCTACCTCGGCCGGCCCGGCCTGACCGCCGAGCGGTTCGTCGCCGACCCGTTCGGCGGCCCGGGGCGCGGATGTACCGCACCGGCGACCTCGTGCGCTGGCGCGCCGACGGCGAGCTGGAGTTCCTCGGCCGCGCCGACGACCAGGTCAAGATCCGCGGCTTCCGGATCGAGCTCGGCGAGGTCGAGGCCGCGCTGCGCGCAGCACCCGCGGTGAGCGCAGGCGGCGGTGGTCGTCGCGCGAGGACCAGCCGGGGCGAGCAGCGCCTGGTCGCCTACGTCGTGCCGGCGACGGCGCGAGCCGACCTGGCGGCGCTGCGCGCTGCGCTGCCGGGCCGCTGCCGGACTACATGGTGCCGTCGGCGTTCGTCGCGCTGGACGCGCTGCCGCTGACGCCGAACGGCAAGCTCGACCGCCGCGCCCTGCCCGCGCCCGCAGGTCGACGGCCGCAGGCGCAGCCGCGCGCCGCGCGACGCCGCAGGAGGAGATCCTCTGTGGCCTGTTCGCCGAGGTCCTCGGCGTCGACGACGTCGGCGTCGACGACGACTTCTTCGCGCTCGGCGGCCACTCGCTGCTCGCGACGCGGCTGGTCAGCCGCGTCCGGCGCGCGCTCGGCGCCGAGCTGAGCGTCCGCGACCTGTTCGAGGCGCCGACCGTCGCGGCGCTCGCCCGGCACGTGACGGCCGAGGCCGGCGCCGGCCGCGCCCGGCGCTCGCGGCCGGCGCGCCGGCCCGGACGCTGCCGCTGTCGTACGCGCAGCAGCGGCTGTGGTTCCTCGACCAGCTCGAGGGCCGAGCTCGACGTACAACATGCCGCTCGCGCTGCGGCTGACCGGCGCGCTCGACGCGGACGCGCTGCGAGCCGCGCTCGCGCGACGTCGTCGCCCGGCACGAGGCGCTGCGCACCGTCTCTCCGGCGACGGGCGGCGGTCCCGCCAGCAGATCCTCGCGCCGGCGAGCGGCGCCGAGCCTGCTGCACGGTCGCTGACCGGCGTCGCCGAGGCGACGCTGCGCCGCCGACTCGCCGCGGCGCGCGCGGCCGACGCGTTCGATCTCGGCGCGAGCTGCCGCTGCGGGCCCGGCTGCTGCGAGCTGGGCCGGACGAGCACGTGCTGCTGCTCGTCGCGCACCACATCGCCAGCGACGGCTGGTCGATGGGCCCGCTGCGTGCGCGACCTCGCCGACGCCTACGCGGCGCGCCGCGCGGGACGGCGCCCGGAGTGGCCGCCGCTGCCGGTGCAGTACGCCGACTACGCGCTCTGGCAGCGCGAGCTGCTCGGCGGCGCCGGACGACCCGGACAGCCTGCCGCCCGCCAGCTCGCCTACTGGCGCGAGCGCTCGCCGACATCCCGGAGCAGCTGGAGCTGCCGACCGACCGGCCGCGCCCGGCGGTCGGCGAGCTACCGCGGCGGCGGTCGCTCGGATCGCACCTCGACGCCGGACGCTGCACCGCGGCCTGCGTGGAGCTGGCCCGCAGCCAGCGGCGCGACGCCTGTTCATGGTGCTGCAGGCCGCGCTCGCGGCGCTGCTGTCCAGGCTCGGCGCCGGCACGGACATCCCGATCGGCACGCCGGTCGCCGGCCGCGCGCGACGAGGCGCTCGACGACCTGGTCGGGTTCTTCGTCAACACGCTCGTGCTGCGCACCGACACCTCCGGCGACCCGACGCTTCCGCGAGCTGCTGGCGCGGGTCCGGCGAGCGCGACCTGGCCGCGTACGCGCACCAGGACGTGCCGTTCGAGCGGCTCGTCGAGGAGCTGAACCCCGAGCGCGTCGCTGGCGCGCCACCCGCTGTTCCAGGTGATGCTCGCGCTCCAGAACAACGCCGGCCGCGAACCTCGACCTGCCGGCGCTCGACCGTGACGCGCCGAGCCCGTCGAGAACACCGTCGCCAAGTTCGACCTCACGCTCGGCGCTGACCGAGAGCGGCGAGCGGCATCGCCGGCTACCTCGAGTACGCCACCGATCTGTTCGACCGCGCCACCGCCGAGCGGCTGCTGTCCCGCCTGGAGCGCGTGCTGCGGGCCGTCGCGGCCGACCCCGACACTCGGGTGGGCGCTGTCGAGCTGCTCGACCGCCGACGAGCGTCGCCGGATGCTGGTCGACTGGAACGACACCGCTGCGACGTACCCGCACGACGCGACGATCCACGAGGTGTTCGCCGCCCAGGCCGCCGCGCACGCCGGCCAAGACCGCGCTCTACTTCGGCGACGAGGAGATCAGCTACGCCGAGCTGGACGCCCGGGCGAACCGGCTCGCGCACCACCTGATCGCGCTCGGGGTCCGCCCCGGCGACCTGGTCGGTGTCTACGTCGAGCGCGGTCCGGAGCTCGTCGTCGGCCTGCTCGCCACGCTCAAGGCCGGTGCGGCGTTACGTGCCGCTCGACCCGTCGCACCCGCAGGACCGGATCGCCGGGATCGTCGCCGAGGCGGCACCACGCGCCCTGGTGACCCAGCACGACCTGGTGATCCCCGGCGCCGACACGGCGCTGGTGCTGGTCGACCGGGAACGCCTGGACCACCTGCCCGCGACCGCGCCGGCGGTGAGCGTCACCGCCGACGACGTCGCCTGCGTGCTCTACACGTCCGGATCGACGGGGCAGCCGAAGGGCGTGGCGACGCCGCACCGGGCGACCATTCGCACCTTCTTCGGGCAGTCCTGATGTCGACTTCGGCGCGGACCACGTGTGGCTGCAGTGCGCACGCCGTCTCCTGGGACGGCCTGACGCTGGAGCTGTGGCCGTCGCTGCTGCACGGCGGATCGCTGCGTCCTGGCGCCGGGGCAGAGCCCGGATCCGGCTGTCGTCGCGAGCCTGGTCGCCCGGCACGGCGTGACGACGCTCATGGCTCTCCGCAGGCCTGTTCGCGGTGATCGCCGACGGGTACCCCGAGGTCTTCGCCACCGCCCGCCAGGTGATGACCGGCGGCGAGGCGCCGTCGCTCGCGCACCTCGTGGCCGTGCGGCGGGCCAACCCGCACCTGCGGCTCGTGCACGGCTACGGCCCGGTGGAGAGCATGGTCTTCACCAACACCCACTGGATCTGCGCCGGCGACGACAGCGCCTCGGTCATGCCGATCGGCGGACCGATCGCCAACACGCAGGTCTACGTGCTCGACGGTGGGCTCGCGCCCGTGCCGGTCGGCGTGGTCGGCGAGCTGTACGTCGTCGGGCGACGGGCTGGCGCGCGGCTACCTGAGCCAGCCGGGCCTGACGCGCCGAACGGTTCGTCGCCAATCCGTTCGCCGGGCCGGGCGGCCGGATGTACCGCACCGGGCGACCTGGCTCGGTGGCGCGCCGACGGCACGCTGGAGTTCGTCGGCCGCGCCGACCACCAGGTGAAGGTCCGCGGGTTCCGCATCGAGCTGGGCGAGATCGAGACCGTGCTCACCCGCCACCCGGCGGTGACCAAGGCCGCCGTGCTGGTGCGCGGAGGACCGGCCCGGCGACAAGCGGATCGTCGCCTACGTGGTCGCGGGCACGGACCAGGACGACCTGTACCGGCACGTCGCAGAGCTGCTGCCGCAGTACATGGTGCCGTCCGCGTTCGTCCTGCTCGACGCCCTGCCGCTCACGCCGAACGGCAAGCTCGACCGCCGGGCGCTGCCCGCGCCGTCAGTCGAGGCGACCGGCAAGGCGCCGCGCACACCGCGCGAGGAGATCCTCTGTGGACTGTTCGGCGAGCTGCTCGGCGTCGACGGCGTCGGTGTCGACGACAGCTTCTTCGCGCTCGGCGGGCACTCGCTGCTGGCCGCGCGCCTGATCAGCCGGGTGCGGGCGGTGCTGGGAGTCGAGCTGACCGTCCGCGACCTGTTCCAGGCGCCCGACGGTCGCCGGCCTGGACGCCCAGCTCGACGATGCGCAGGACGCTCGCCCGGCGCTGCGCGCGACGAGCCGGACCGAGGAGCTGCCGCTCTCGTACGCGCAGCAACGGCTCTGGTTCCTCGACCAGATGGAAGGGCCGAATGCGACGTACAACGTGCCGGTGTCCGTCCGGCTGGTCGGCCCACTCGACCGCGACGCGCTCGAAGCGGCGCTGAGCGACGTCGTCGCGCGGCACGAGGCGCTGCGCACGATCTTCCCGCCCGTGGACGGCCGCCCGCAGCAGGTGATCCTGCCGCCGGACGCCGCCCTGCGTGTGATGCGACACGCCGGGTCATTGCACGAGTCGCAGCACACGACCGAGGCGGCCCTGGCGGCGGCGATCGAAGCGGCGGCCGGCTACGAATTCGACTTCGCCAGCCGAGCCGCCCCTCCGCCCGTACCTGTTCCGCACCGCCGACGACGATCACACCTTCGTCCTGGTGATGCACCACATCGTCAGCGACGGCTGGTCGCTCGCACCGCTGCTGGGTGACCTCGCGGCCGCCTACCGCGCACGTCTCACGGGTGCGGCGCCCGAGTGGGAGCCGCTGCCCGTGCAGTACGCCGACTACACGCTCTGGCAGCGCGACGTGCTTGGGTCCGAGGACGACCCGGACAGCGTCCTGTCGCGGCAGCTCGCGTTCTGGAAGGACACCCTGGCCGGGGCGCCGGACCAGCTGGAGCTGCCCACCGACCGGCCCCGACCGGCGACGCCGAGCTACCGCGGCGGGCTGGTCGGCACCGACCTCGACGCCGACCTGCACCGCGGCCTGCTGGACCTCGCGCGGGACAGCCAGACCACGCTGTTCATGGTGCTGCAGTCCGCGCTGGCAGGGCTGCTTTCGCGGCTGGGTGCAGGCACGGACATTCCCCTGGGGACGCCGGTCGCCGGCCGGTCGGACGAGGCTCTCGACGACCTGGTCGGGTTCTTCGTCAACACGCTCGTGTTGCGGACCGACACCTCGGGCGACCCGTCGTTCCGGGAGCTGCTGGCGCGGGTGCGTGAGTCCGATCTGGCGGCGTACGCGCACCAGGACGTGCCGTTCGAGCGGCTGGTCGAGCTGGTCAACCCGGAGCGGACGCTCGCCCGCCACCCGCTGTTCCAAGTGATGCTGGTGCTGCAGAACAACGCCCAGGCGCGGCTCGACCTGCCCGGCCTCGACGTCGACATCCAGACCGTCAGCAATGACCGCGCCAAGTTCGACCTCACGATGGCGTTCGTCGAGCAGCCCGATGGGCTCCGCTGCTCCCTGGAGTACGCGACCGACCTGTTCGACCGAGTCCACCGCCGAGCAGCTCGTCGCTCGCCTGGTGCGCCTGCTGGAGACGGTCGTCGTCAAGCCGGACCTGCCGCTCGGGCAGCTCCCTGTGCTGTCCGACACCGAGGCGCGGACGCTCCTGGTCGAGTGGAACGACACGGCTACGGAGTTCCCGTCGGATGTGTGTGTGCACGAGTTGGTGGCGGCGCAGGATCCGTTGCGGACGGCGTTGGTGTTCGGCGAGGAGCGGGTGAGTTACGGCGAGCTGGATGCGCGGGCGAACGAGCTTGCGTGGCGGCTGATCGACCGGGGTGTCGCGCCGGGCGTGACGGTGGGGGTGCTGCTGGAGCGCGGCGTCGAGCTGGTGGTGGCGGTGCTGGCGGTGCTGAAGGCCGGTGGCGCGTACACGGTGCTGGATCCGCAGTTCCCGGACGACCGCCTGGCCGCTGTGGTGCGCCAGGCCGGGGTGCCGCTGGTGGTGACGTCGCTTGAGCTGGCTGAGCGCGTGCCAGCGGGCTTGCGGTTGGATTCCGCAGTCTGACTGCGGGATCCAACCGTCAGCCGGCCCCGGGGCCGCGGGCCACGGCGGGCGATGCGGTGTGCGTGATGTTCACCTCCGGATCCACCGGGGTGCCCAAGGGCGTTGTGGCGTCGCACCGTTCCATGGTGGGCACGCTGACCGGTCAGTCGTATGTGGACTTCGGTGGCGACCAGGTGTGGTTGCAGTGCGCGCCGGTGTCGTGGGACGCGTTCGCGCTGGAGCTGTTCGGCGCGCTGATCCACGGCGCGACCTGCGTGTTGCAGCCCGGGCAGGTGCCCGAGCCAGCGGTCATCGCACGCTTGATCGCCGAGCACGGCATCACTACCGTCCACGTCTCCGCCAGCCTGTTGAACTTCCTGCTGGATGAGTACCCGGACGCGTTCACCGGTGTGCGCCAGGTGATGACCGGCGGAGAGGCCGCGAGCGTCGCCCACATCGCGCGGATGCAGGCTCGCTATCCCGAGATCCGGATCGTGAACGGGTACTCGCCGGTGGAGTCGATGATCTTCACCGCCTGCCACACCATCCGCGCGGAGGACACCACCAGGCCGTCGATCCCGGTCGGTATGCCGATCGCCAACAAGCGGTTCTACGTGCTGGACCAGCAGCTGAACCCGGTGCCGGTCGGGGTCGCGGGCGAGCTGTACATGGCCGGCGTCGGACTGGCGGACGGCTACATCGGCCAGTCGGGTCTCACCGGGCAGCGGTTCGTCGCGAACCCGTTCGAGGCGGGGGAGCGCGTCTACCGCACCGGCGACCTCGTGCGCTGGCGCCGCGACGGCGTACTGGACTTCCTCGGCCGCGCCGACGACCAGGTGAAGATCCGCGGCTTCCGCGTCGAACCCGGCGAGGTGCAGACCGCGCTGACCAGCCACGACGCGGTCACCCATGCCGCCGTCATCGTCCGCGAGGATCGGCCCGGCGACAAGCGACTCGTCGCCTACGTCGTCACTCAGGGCCAAGCGGAAGACCTGCGGAAGTACCTGAGCGACCGCCTGCCCGACTACATGGTGCCGTCCGCGTTCGTCACCATGAACGCACTGCCCATCACCGCCAACGGAAAGCTCGACCGCCGCGCCCTGCCAGCCCCGCAGGTCGAGGCCAAGGGCACCGCGCCCCGCAGCCCGCAAGAAGAGATCCTCTGTGGACTCTTCGCTGAAGTGCTCGGACTGAGCAACGTCGGCATCGACGACAACTTCTTCGACCTGGGCGGCCACTCGCTCCTGGTCACCCGCCTGATCAGCCGGATCCGAACCACGTTCGGCGCCGAGCTGTCCATCCAGGCCGTGTTCGAACGACCCACCGTCTCAGCCGTCGCCGCACGGCTTGCAAGCGCCGAGAGAGCCCGGCCCGCCCTGCGGCGCCGCGCCCGTACCGAGGAGGCCTCGTGATCCCGCTGTCGTACGCCCAGCAGCGGCTCTGGTTCCTGAGCATGATGGAGCAGCGCCCGACGTACAACGTGCCGCTGGCGCTGCGGCTGCGCGGCCCGCTGCGGCCGGACGTCCTGGAGGCGGCGCTCGCCGACGTCCTCGACCGGCACGAGGCGCTGCGCACCGTGTTTCCGGCCGTCGACGGCGAGCCCCGGCAGGTGATCCTGCCGCCGGAGGCCGCCGCCCGTGTGATGCAGCACGCCGGGTCACCGCGCGCGCCGCATCACACGGCAGAGAGGGATCTCCCGGCCGCCCTGGCTGAGGCCGCGCGGTACGTGTTCGACCTGACCACCGAGCTGCCGATCCGCCCGTACCTGTTCCGCATCGCCGAGGACGACCACACGCTCGTGCTGGTGATGCACCACATCGCCACCGACGGCGGGTCGATGGGCCCGCTGGTCCGCGATCTCGCGAAGGCCTACACCGCGCGAAACAAGCACCAGGCGCCGGAGTGGGAGCCCCTGCCCGTCCAGTACGCCGACTACACGCTCTGGCAGCAGGAACTACTGGGCGCCGAGGACGATCCGCAGAGCATGCTCGCGCGGGAACTGCGGTACTGGGCGCAGCAGCTGGCCGGGATCCCCGAGGAGCTGGCGCTGCCCACCGATCGGCCCCGCCCCACCGAACCAAGCTTTCGTGGCGACGCGGTGCCGTTCCGGTTCGACGCGGCGACCCACGCCGGTCTCCAAGAGTTGGCCCGCGCCAGCCAGGGCACGCTGTTCATGGTTCTCCAGGCCAGCCTGGCGACGCTGCTGACACGGCTCGGCACCGGCACCGACATCCCGATCGGTTTCCCGATCGCCGGTCGCGGTGACGAGGCGCTGGACGACCTGGTCGGATTCTTCGTCAACACGCTGGTGCTGCGCACGGACACGTCCGGCGACCCGACCTTCCGCGAGTTGCTGGGCCGAGCCCGCACCACGAACCTCGCCGCATACTCCAATCAGGACGTTCCGTTCGACCGGCTTGTCGAGCAGGTCAACCCGGAACGCTCGCTGGCCCGGCACCCGCTGTTCCAGGTGATGCTCGTGCACACCAGCGGCGGCGCTGGTGAGCTGGTCGTGTTCGGTGACCTGACCGCCGAGGTTGTCAGGACCGGTACTGGATCCGCGAAGTTCGACCTCACGCTCGGCGTCGAGGAGACGGCCGACGGACTCGCCTGCACCCTTGAGTACGCGACCGACCTCTTCGACCGCGAGACGGTGGAGGACCTCGCAAAGCGCCTCCAGCGCGTCGTCCAGCAGGTGCTCGCGACTCCGGACGCGCCGATCAGCGGAGTGCGGATTGTCGACGCCGTTGAGCGGCGTCAGCTCGTCAAGGAGTGGAATCCGCCGGCCGTCACCGCGGAAGCCCAGATCCACGAGGTGTTCGCGGCCCAGGCTGCGCTGACCCCGGACAAGACCGCGCTCGTCTACCGCGACCAGCTCGTCACCTACGCCGAGCTGGACGCCCGCTCAAACGCGCTCGCCTACCAGCTCATCGCCAACGGCGGCGGACCCGGCGAGATCGTCGGCATCCACCTGGAGCGCAGCCCGGAGCTGATCGTCGCGCTGCTCGGCGTGCTCAAGGCCGGCGCCGGGTACACGCTGCTCGACCCGACCTTCCCCGCGGATCGGCTGGCGGCGGTGCTCGCCCAGGCGGGCGTGTCGATCGTGGTGGCACGCGAGGAGCCCGACCTCGGCGTCGCCTGGATCGGCGTCGACGCACCACCGGCCGGTCCGGTATCGGTCGCCGGTGGCGTGGCGTGCGTGATCTTCACGTCCGGGTCGACGGGAGAGCCGAAGGGTGTCGTGCTGCCGCACCGGGCGATCGTCGGCACGCTTCTCGGCCAGGCGTACGCGCCGTTCGGCGCCGACGACGTGTGGCTGCAGGCCGCGCCGATGTCCTGGGACGCCTTCGCAACCGAGGTGTTCGGGCCGCTGTTCCACGGCGGTACGTGCGTGCTGCAACCAGGCGAGAGCCCCGAGCCGCAGGTCATGGCCGACCTCGTGCGCGAGCACGGTGTGACCGTCCTCAAGGGATCCGCGAGCCTGCTCAACCACCTGCTCGACGAGTACCCCGCGATCTTCGGAGGTCTACGCGGCGCCCTGACCGGCGGCGAGCCGGCCTCGGCGGCGCACGCCGCGACGGTGCTCCGCGACTTCCCGGACGTGACGCTCACCAACGGGTACGGCCCCGCCGAGAGCATGGGCTTCACCACCACACACCACATCACTGCGCCCGACCTGGAGCGCGCGTCGATCCCGATCGGCGCGCCGGTGGCCGGCAAGCGCGCGTACGTGCTGGACACGCGGCTCAACCCGGTGCCGCCCGGCGTCACAGGCGAGCTGTACGTCGCCGGTGTCGGCCTCGCGAACGGATATCTGGACCGGCCCGCACTCAGCGCCGAGCGTTTCGTCGCCGACCCGTTCGGAGCAGGCGAGCGCATGTACCGCACGGGCGACCTCGCCCGCTGGACCCGTGGCGGTGTGCTCGACTACCAGGGCCGCGCCGACGACCAGGTCAAGATCCGCGGGTTCCGGGTCGAGCCGGGCGAGATCCAGAACGTGCTGGTTCGCCACGACGCCGTGTCCCAGGCGGCGGTCGTCGTGCGGGAGGACGAGCCGGGCGACAAGCGCCTCGTCGCGTACGTGGTGGGTGAGGCAGACGGCCTTCGCGAGTACCTGGCCGACCGGCTGCCCGACTACCTCGTGCCGTCCGCGTTCGTCGCCATGGACGTCCTGCCGATGACGCCGAACGGCAAGCTCGACCGCCGCGCCCTGCCTGCGCCTCAGGTGCTGACCACCGGAACCGCGCCCAGAACCCCGCAGGAGGAGATCCTCTGTGGACTGTTCGCCGAGGTGCTCAAGACAGGCAACGTGGGCATCGACGACAGCTTCTTCGATCTCGGCGGGCACTCGCTGCTCGCGATGCGGCTGATCAGCAGGGTCCGGACTGCGCTGGGCGCGGAGCTGACCGTCCGCGACCTGTTCCACGCGCCGACGGTCGCCGGCCTGGCGGCCCGCCTGTCGAACACCGTCACCCGCCCGGCCCTGCGAGCCGTCGCGCGTCCGGAGCGGATGCCGCTGTCGTTCGCACAGCAGCGGCTCTGGGTGATCGACCAGATGGACGGGCGGAGTGCGGTCTACAACTGCCCGTACGCGCTGAGGCTCCGCGGATCGCTGGACCGCGGTGCGCTGGACGCGGCGGTCGGCGATGTCGTGGCGCGGCACGAGGTGCTGCGGACGGTCTTCCGCGTGGTCGACGGCGAGCCGCAGCAAGACGTGCTGCCGCTGGAGGCAGCCGCACGCGTGATGCAACGCGCCGGGTCATTGCGCGCGCCGCATCACATGGCACCGGCGTGGGTGGCCGACATCAGAGAGGACGCCCTTCAGGACGCCGCCGACCAGCCGTTCGACCTGGCCAGCGAGCTGCCGATCCGCGCGTACCTGGCCGAGGCCGGACCCGATGAGCACGTGCTGCTTCTCGTGCTCCACCACATCGCCAGCGACGGCTGGTCACGGGCGCCGCTCCTGCGCGACCTCGCCAGCGCTTACACGGCGCGCACCGGTGGCCACACACCACAGTGGACGGATCTGCCTGTTCAGTACGCCGACTACACGCTCTGGCAGCAGGAGCTGCTGGGCAGCGCCGATGACCCGGACAGCCTGCTCGCCGAGCAGCTCACGTACTGGCGCGAGACCCTGACCGGCGCCCCGGACCAGCTGGAGCTGCCCACCGACCGGCCCCGCCCGGCCGTCGCCAGCCACGGCGGCGACGCCGTGCGCGCGGAGTTCGACGCCGAGGGCCACCGTGCGCTGCTGGAGCTGGCGCGTGCCAACCAGACGACGCTGTTCATGGTGCTGCAGGCCGGTATCGCGGCGCTGCTCACCAGGTTGGGCGCGGGCACCGACATTCCCATCGGGTCGCCGATCGCCGGCCGCTCCGACGAGGCACTGGAGGACCTGGTCGGGTTCTTCGTCAACACCCTCGTCCTGCGCACCGACACCTCGGGCGACCCGACGTTCCGCGAGCTGCTGGCGCGCGTCCGTGAGACGGACCTGGCAGCGTACGCCCACCAGGACGTGCCGTTCGAGCGGCTGGTCGAGGAGCTGAACCCCGCTCGCTCGCTGTCGCGGCACCCGCTGTTCCAGGTGATGCTCGTCCTGCAGAACAACGCCGGCGGCAGCCTGGAGATCGCGGGGCTGGACGTCGACGCGGACCAGGCAGGCAGCGGCAACGCGAAGTTCGACCTCGCGCTGGCGTTCGCCGAGGCGCCGGACGGTGGCCTCGACGCCTACCTGCAGTACGCCACGGACCTGTTCGACCACGGGACCGCCGAGTCGCTGCTCGCCCGGCTGGTGCGGTTGCTCGCGGCGGCAGCGGCCGACCCGGACACCCCGCTGAGCCGCGTCGACCTTCTCTCCCGCGACGAGCGGCACCGGTTGCTCGTCCGCTGGAACGACACGGGCGCCGACGTGCCCGCCGAGACGGTGCCGCAGATGGTGGCGGCCCAGGCACGGCGCACGCCGGACGCGGTCGCCGTCGTTGCCGGCCCCAAGGACGTGACCTACGCCGAACTCGACCGCCGCGCCAACCAGCTCGCCCACTACCTGATCGCGCTCGGTGTCACGCCCGGCACGCTCGTCGGCCTGTGCGTGACCCGCCGCCCGGAGATGGTGATCGGCGCGCTCGCGGTGCTCAAGGCGGGCGGCGCCTACGTGCCGCTCGACCCGAACTACCCGGCCGACCGGGTCACGTACATGCTCGACGACGCCGCGACGCCTGTCGTGCTCACCGAGTCGGGGCTGCGCGACCGCGTGGCCGGCAGCGGCGCCACGATCGTCGACATCGACCAGGTGCCAGACGGGCCGTCCAGCGCCCCTGTGGTGCCCCTGACCCCGGACGACACCGCGTACGTCATCTACACGTCCGGTTCGACCGGCGCGCCGAAGGGCGTTGTAGTGGAGCACCGCGGCCTGACGGACCTCTGCGTCTGGCACAACCGCGAGTACGGGATCACACCGGACGACCGCGCGAGCCAGGTCGCCGCGCAGGGCTTCGACGCGGCGGTGTGGGAGGTCTGGCCGTACCTGTGCGCGGGCGCGTCCGTCCACCTGCCCGACCAGGACACGCTGGACGACACCGACGCGCTGCTGGCGTGGATGATCCGCAGCGGCCTGACCGTGTGCTTCCTGCCTACCCCGCGGCTGGAGGCGCTGCTGGACGAGCCGGCGTTCGCCGACACCCGGCTTCGCGCGATCCTCACCGGCGGCGACGCGCTGCGCCGGCGCCCCAGCCCCGAGCTGCCGTTTCGCGTGGTCAACCACTACGGGCCGACCGAGTGCAGCGTGGTCGCCACCGCCGCCGACGTGCCGGCGACCGGCGCCCACGCCGAGGAGCCGCCGCCGATCGGTGGCCCGGTCGACAACACGCGGCTCTACGTCCTGGACGCCGGGCTCGCGCCGGTGCCGCAGGGCGTCATCGGCGAGCTGTACATCGCCGGTGACGGGCTGGCCCGAGGCTACCTGGACCGGCCTGGCCTCACCGCGCACCGGTTCGTCGCCAACCCGTTCGGCGCGCCGGGGGAGCGGATGTACCGCACCGGCGACCTGGTCAGGTGGCGCACCGACGGTCATCTCGACTTCGCCGGCCGCGCCGACCACCAGGTCAAGGTGCGCGGGTTCCGGATCGAGCTGGGCGAGATCGAGTCTGTGCTGGCGCAGCACCCGTCGGTGTCGCAGGTCGCGGTGCTCGTGCGTGAGGACCGGCCCGGGATCAAGACCCTGGTCGCCTACGTCGTCGGCCGCGCGCAGCCCGAGGAACTGCGGCGTGGCGTCGCGGAGTTCCTGCCGGAGTACATGGTGCCGTCGGCGTTCGTCCTGATGGACGCCCTGCCGATCACCCCGAACGGCAAGCTCGACCGCCGCGCCCTGCCCGCCCCTGACGACGTGCAGATCGGCTACCGGGCTCCGCGTACCCCGCACGAAGAGATCCTGTGTGGACTGTTCGGCGAGATACTGGGTGTGGAGACCGTCGGCGTCGACGACAACTTCTTCGACCTCGGCGGGCACTCGCTGCTCGCCGCCCGGTTGATCAGCCGGGTCCGCACCGCGATCGGCGCCGAGTTGACCGTCCGTGACCTGTTCCAGGCGCCGACGGCCGCCGGACTCGCCGGCCAGCTCACGTCCGCGCAGCCGACCCGACCGGCGCTGCGCCCCGCCGAGCGCGGTGGCTGGGTGCCGCTGTCGTTCGCGCAACGGCGGCTCTGGTTCGTGAATCGGATGGACGGCGCCAACGCGACCTACTGCGTGCCGGTGGCGCTGCGGCTCCGCGGCGCGCTCGACCGGGCCGCGCTGGAGGCGGCGATCGGCGACGTGGTGACGCGACACGAGTCGCTGCGCACGATCTTCCCCGAGGTCGACGGCGAACCGTGCCAGCTGGTCGTCGACACGGTTCCGCCGCTGAGCGTCGTGGAGTGCGCCGAGGCCGACGTCGCACGGGTAGTGCAGGACGCGGCGCAGCGCGGCTTCGACCTCACCGTTGACATCCCGATCCGCACGACGCTGGTCGCCGTCGCGCCGGACGAGCACGTGCTGCTGCTGGCGATGCACCACATCGCCAGTGACGGGTGGTCGATGGGGCCACTGCTGCGCGATCTCGCCACCGCTTACGGTGCGCGGTCCGCGGGCGATGATCCACAGTGGATGCCGCTGCCCGTGCAGTACGCGGACTACACGCTCTGGCAGCAGGAACTCCTCGAAGGTCTCGGCGAGGAGCAGCTCGCGTACTGGCGGGAGGCGCTCGCCGGGATCCCCGAGGAGCTGGCGCTGCCGGCCGACCGAGCCCGCCCGGCGGTGTCCACGTACGACGGCGGCATGGCGCCGCTGGTCCTCGACGCGGATCTGCACCAGGCGCTGACCGACCTGGCCCGCTCCAGCGGCACGACCCTGTTCATGGTGCTGCAGACCGGCATCGCTGCGCTGCTGTCCCGGCTCGGCGCCGGCACGGACGTCCCGATCGGCGCCCCGGTGGCGGGCCGGTCCGACGAGGCACTGGACGACCTGGTCGGGTTCTTCGTCAACACGCTCGTCCTGCGCACCGACACGTCCGGCGACCCGACGTTCCGTGAGTTGCTGGCACGGGTGCGGGAGACCGACCTGGCAGCGTACGCCCACCAGGACTTGCCGTTCGAGCGCCTCGTCGAGGAGCTGAACCCGGCCCGTTCGCTGTCGCGGCACCCGCTGTTCCAGGTGATGCTCGCGCTGCAGAACACGGGCCGCGCCAGCCTGGAGATCCCCGGGCTGGACGTGACGCCCGAGCCGGCCGGCACCGGGCAGGCCAACTTCGACCTTTCGTTCACGCTGCGGGAGACGCCCGACGCCGGCATCGAGGGCGCGATCGGCTACCGGAGCGACCTGTTCGAGCCCACGACGGTGCGGACCATCGGCGAGCGGCTGGTGCGGCTCTTCCGCGCGGTGACCGCGGACCCGGACCTGCCGATCCAGAGCGTGGACCTGCTCGACCCGGTCGAGGAGTACCGCATCGTCGCCGAGTGGAACGACACCGTCGTGCCGGTCGTGGCAAGCACGCTGCCGGAGCTGTTCGCCGAGCAGGTGGCCCGTACGCCGGACGCTGTGGCCGTCGTGTTCGAAGGCTTGCGAATCACCTACGCCGAACTGGACGCCCGCGCCGACCGGCTCGCCTGTGCTCTCGTCGCCGAGGGTGCCGGTCCGGAACGGATCGTGGCCGTCGCGGTGCCGCGCTCGGTCGAGCTGATCGTCGCGCTCTACGCCGTGCACAAGGCCGGCGCCGCGTACCTGCCGATCGACCCCGACTACCCGGCCGACCGGGTGGAGCTGATGCTGGCGGACGCCGACCCGGTGCTGGTCCTGGATGCGGAGACTGTAAGGCGCCTCGAAGCGCTGGACGCCAAGGCGGACCTGCCACACGTCGACCCCGGCCACCCGGCGTACGTCATCTACACCTCGGGTTCTACCGGCCGTCCCAAGGGCGTGGTCGTGCCCCACGCGGGCATCGTCAACCGGCTGGTCTGGATGCAGGCCGAGTACGGGCTCGGCGCGGGCGACCGGGTGCTCCAGAAGACCCCGTCCAGCTTCGACGTCTCGGTCTGGGAGTTCTTCTGGCCGCTGCTGGTCGGCGCCACCCTCGTGGTCGCCAAGCCGGGCGGGCACAAGGACCCGGCGTACCTCGCCGGCCTGATCCAGCGCGAACAGGTCACGACCGTCCACTTCGTCCCGTCGATGCTGGAGGCGTTCGTGCTGGCGCCCGAAGCCTCGGACTGCACCAGCCTGCGCCGGGTGATCTGCAGCGGCGAGGCGCTGCCGACCGGGCTGGCGCGGCGGTTCGCCGCGATCTCCGGCGCGGGCCTGCACAACCTGTACGGGCCGACCGAGGCCTCCGTCGACGTCACCAGCTACCAGTACCGCGACGCCGACACGACCGCCTCGGTGCCGATCGGCCGTCCGGTGTGGAACACCCAGGTGTACGTGCTGGACGCGGCGCTGCGCCCGGTGCCGGCCGGCGTCCCCGGCGAGCTGTACCTGGCCGGCACCCAGCTAGCCCGTGGTTACCTCAACCAGCCGGGGCTCTCCGCTGAGCGGTTCGTGGCGAACCCGTTCGATCCGGGTACCCGGATGTACCGCACCGGCGACATCGTGCGGTGGTGCGGCGACAGCGTGCTGGAGTACCTGTCCCGCGCCGACGACCAGGTCAAGATCCGGGGCTTCCGGATCGAACTCGGCGAGATCGCGAACGTCCTCGGCACGCACCAGGACGTCGATCAGGCTGCGGTGGTCGTCCGCGAGGACCGGCCCGGCGACAAGCGCCTGGTGGCGTACGTCGTCGGCCGAGCCGGCTCAAGCGGAACAGCCGGCACCGGCGACGCTCACGAGCTGCGCCGGCACGTCGCCGCGGCACTGCCCGAGTACATGGTGCCGTCGGCGGTGGTGCTGATCGACGCGCTGCCGCTCGGCCCCAGCGGCAAGCTCGACCGCCGGGCACTACCGGCACCTGAGATCGCCACGAGCGGCCGCGCGCCGCGTACGCAGCGCGAGGAGGTGCTGTGCGGGCTGTTCGCCGAGGTGCTGGGGCTGCCCTCGGTGACCGTTGACGACAGCTTCTTCGAGCTAGGCGGCCACTCGCTGCTCGTGACCAGGCTGGTCAGCCGGGTGCGGCGCGAGCTGGGCGTTGAGCTGAGCATCCGCGGGCTGTTCGAGAGCCCGACCGTGGCGGCGCTGGCCGAACGGCTCGACAGCTACACCGACCTCGACCCGCTCGCCGTACTGCTGCCGCTGCGTACCAGCGGCGGAGCCACCCCGCTGTTCTGCGTCCACCCGGCCGCCGGTATCAGCTGGGTCTACGCGGGGCTGCTGCGGCACGTCGACCCGGAGACCCCGGTGTACGGCCTGCAGGCCCGTGGCCTCACCCGGCCGGACGCCCGGCCGGAGACGGTCGCGGCGATGGTGAAGGACTACCTCGACCAGGTGCGGACCGTGCAACCCACGGGCCCGTACCAGCTGCTCGGCTGGTCGTTCGGTGCGCGGATCGCGCACGCGATGGCCGCTCGGCTGCGGGCCGAGGGAGAAGAGGTCGCGCTGCTGGCCCTCATGGACGGTTACCCCGCCGCCGAGGCCAGCACGCGCGACCTCAGCCCGGACGACCCCGAGTTGCGGGCCGCACTGCTCGCCTCGCTCGGCATCGCGGACGGCGGCACCGTCGACGGCGTCGACATGGACGTCCTCGCCGAGGTGTTCGCCGCCAACCTGGGGCTGATGGGGGAGGCCACCGCCGAGCTGTTCGACGGCGACGCCGTGTTCTTCCGCGCCACCGCCGACAAGCACGCCGGATCGCCCCGCCCCGAGGAGTGGCGGGCGCACCTCACCGGCGACCTGGAGATGCACGACGTCGCGTCCACGCACGGCGCGATGACCCAACCCGAGCCGATCGCCGTGATCGGCCGCGTACTTAACGACCACCTCGCGTCCTAAGGAGACCAACCATGTCCGTTGAGACCGTCCACCGCTACTACCAGCTCGTCGACCAGGGCGACGTCCCCGGCCTGGTGAGCCTGTTCACCCCCGACGCCACGTACCACCGGCCCGGCTACGAGCCGCTCGTCGGCCACGAGGGCCTGACGCGCTTCTACGGCCAGGACCGCGTGATCAAGGAGGGCGCGCACACCGTGAGCACCGTCGTCGCCGAAGACGACCGGATCGCCGTGCACGGCGAGTTCAACGGAGTGCTCCACGACGGCCGCGCGGTCGGCCTGCGGTTCGCCGACTTCTTCACCGTGACGCCGGAGGGCCAGTTCTCGCGCCGCGACACCTTCTTCTTCGCCCCGCTCGTCTAACACCGTCCACTGAGGAGATTCCGCCATGACCGCCATGCTCGACGCCGCCCGCGCCGCCAAGATCGCCAACCCGGGCCACGGCGACACGTTCACCGACCACATGTTCTCCCTGTCGTACTCGCCCGAGCGCGGCTGGCACTCGCCCGAGCTGCAGCGGATGGAGAACCTCTCGATCCACCCGGGGATGATCGGACTGCACTACGCGCAGGTCATCTTCGAGGGCCTCAAGGCGCACCGGCAGGTCGACGGCGGCATCGCCGTGTTCCGCCCGTGGGACAACGCCCGCCGGTTCCGCGCGTCCGCCCGCCGCCTCGCGATGCCCGAGCTTCCCGAGGAGATGTTCGTCCAGGGGATCGAGCAGCTCGTCGCCGCCGATGCCGACTGGCTCGGCGACAACCCCGCGCACAGCCTCTACATCCGGCCGCTGCTGTTCGGCTCGGACACCTCCCTCATGCTGCGGCCGTCCAACGAGTACCGGTTCCTCGTCATGGCGTTCCTGGCCGGCGGCTTCTTCGGCGACAACATCGAGTCGGTATCGGTGTGGGTCAGCCACGAGCACAGCCGCGCCATCCCCGGCGGTACCGGCAACGTCAAGGTGGCCGGCAACTACGCGCCGTCGTTCGTGGCACAGAAGCAGGCCCAGGACCACGGCTGCCAGCAGGTCGTGTGGCTCGACCCGATCGAGCGCCGCTGGCTGGAGGAGATGGGCGGCATGAACATGTTCTTCGTGCGCGGCAGCGGCCCGGGTGCCCAGGTGGTCACGCCCGAGCTCAGCGGCACGCTGCTGCCGGGCGTCACGCGGAACACGCTCCTCACGCTGGCGGAGCGGCACGGGTACGCGCCGAGCGAGGAGCGGATCACGCTCGACCAGTGGCGCAAGGAGTGCGAGGACGGCGTCATCACCGAGGTGTTCGCCTGCGGTACCGCGGCCGTGGTCACGCCGGTCGGCCAGGTGAAGGACGAGGGCGGCAACTGGACGGTGGGCGACGGCAGGCCCGGCCCGGTCACGATGCAGCTGCGCAAGGCGCTGGTGGACGCGCAGCACGGTGTCGGCGGCGACCCGGACGGCTGGGCCCACCGCTGCTGACCGGCGGGGTTGGCGAAACCGGACTGTCGGGGTATTGGTCCTCAAACCGGGCGCCGGATACCGCCAAAACCCCGACAGTTGGTCTCGGTGCCGTCGCCCAGAGCGCTTACCGGAGCGCGCGGACGGCGTACTCCGTCAGAGCGGCCCGGCTCGGTTGGTTCGTCTTGATGATCAGGCTCGCGACGTGCTTCTCCACGGTGCGCGGGGAGATGTGCAGCCGCGTGCCGATCGTCTTGTTGGGGATCCGCTCCACGAGCAGTTGGAACACCTCGTACTCCCGCACGGTGACGCCGAGCGCCCGCAGCTCGCCGGGCACCAGCTCGGCGCCGGCACGCCGCTGCTGCACCGATGCACCGATCTGCCGGAGCAGCCCGCGGCAGGCGCTCGCCACCGCCGGCACGGTCGCCTGGTGGAAGTACTCCTCGGCACGCCGCAGCCAGCCCTCGGCGTCGCCCCAGCGGTGCGTGTCGGCTTCCTCGGCGATCAGGCGCAGGCCGAGATGCCGCGCGGTGGGGAAGCACTCGGCGGCCTCCTGCGCGGCGGCGACGGCGGCCTCGGCGTCAACGAGCCGCCCCGCACGGCCGAGCAGCACCGCACGCGCCAGCTCCACGAAGTGCCGGTTCCACCGCATCTTGCTCGCGGCGGCGGAGCACACGTCGTGGAACTGCGGCCAGTCGGACCGCCCGGCGAGCACGTCCAGCAGCAGGTAGAGGCCGTGCCGCCCGGCGAGATGGAACGTGGACGGGTTCTCCTTCTCCACCGCAGCGGCACGGGCCAGCTCGGACTCGACCTGGCCGGCGTCCTCCTCCAGCAGCGCGCAGAACACGCGCGCCAGACCGAGCGCGAGCGGCAGCTCGGGGGACCGCTCGCCGTCGCACTTGTCGAAGTCGGCGAGCGCCTGCTCCATCCCGGGCCGGTTGGCCTGGTGCGCCGCGAGCGTCGCCCGGGTGAGCAGCACGTAGCGCTGGATCGAGACGAGGTGCAGCTTGGTGACCGCCTCCTCGACGTCCGCGACCTGCTGGCGCGCGGTGGCGTAGTCGCCGGTGAGGACGGTCTGCATGGCGAGGATCGCGTCGACGGTGTAGCCGGCGGTGATGGCTCCGACCCGGAACGCCTCCAGGCGCACCTTCTCCAGGTCGGCGGTGCCGCCGTCGGCGAGGCAGTGGTTACCGGCGAGCCGCACGAGCGCGTAGATGCGGGGGATCGGCAGCTGGTGCTGCTCGGCGACGAGGCTGGCGCGGGAGAAGCACTCGTTCGACTCGTCCAGGTCGCGGCCGCGCGCTAGCGTGCCGAGCAGCTCCCACGCCTGGCACGCCACCAGCGGCAGCGGCACGCGCTCGGCCGCGACGACCGCGCGCCGGGCGAGGTCGGCGGCGATCTGGGTGCGGCCAGGGCTCGGGGAGTCCAGCGCGAGGAACGCCGCGACGGTGTCGACCGGTGCCGTGTGCTCGTCGGCGGCGTCGGGGCCGAGCAGCCCGCGCGCCTTGCGGATCTGTGTGAGCCCTTCCGGCCACCGTCCGGCGAGGTGGGCCACCTTCGCCAGCCGGGTGTGCAGCGCCGCCCGCCGCAGCACGTCGAGGCCGCTCCCGCCCAGCTCGTCAAGGGCGCCGGCCAGCTGGAACGCGCGCTCGAACGCGCCGGTCTCGGCGAGCGCGGGCAGCAGCGACTCCAGGACGTCGGCGCGCACCTCGGCGTCGACGTCACCGGAGGCCAACTCGCGGGCGCGGTCGAGGAGTTTCACGGCCGATCCGGCGGCGCCGTCGGCGAGCGCGCGCCGCCCGGCCTCGGCGAAGAGACGCGCCGCGCCGGCCGGCTCGCCCGCGGCCAGGCGCAGGGCCGCGACCAGCGCGCACCAGTGGCCGGGAAGCCCGGGATGCAGCGCCTCGATCGCGTCGGCGGCACGGCCGGACAGCTGGGCGCGGTCGATGGGCGTGAGCTGGGCCAGCAGCGCCTCGGCGGTGAGCGGGTGACGGAACGTGTACCAGTCGGGGCCAGGTTCGTCCGGCATGATCAGCTGCGCCGCGATCCCGGCCTGGAGCTGGGTGAGGAGCGTGCGGTCGTCGACGTCGAGGACCTTCTGCACGACCGACAGCGGGAACCGGTGACCGAGGGTGGCGGCCACCGAGAGCAGCATCCGTCCCTGCGGGCCGAGCCGGTCGGTGCGGTGCGCGACACCGCGCACCAGCGCGGCCGGCACTTCGACGCGCAGCTCGCCGATGACCCGCCAGCCGTTCATGCCCCGTGCGAGCACCCCGTTGCTCACCAGCGCGTGCAGCAGCTCCTCGATGACGAACGGGTTGCCGGCGCTGTCCTCCCATAATCGTTCCGCGACAGAGTCGGGTACGGCGTCCGGCTCGACCGCAAGGCACGACGCGACCAGCTGGGCGACCTCGACTCGGCTCAGCGGCTCCAGTTGCAGGATGTCGCCCGCGTGGCGCCGGGTGGCGGAGTGCGCCAGGTCGAGCGCGGCGCACGGCTCGTCGCGGATCGTCGCCACGACGAGGATCGGCTGGTACTCCAGGTTGTCGACCAGGTACTCCACGACGGCGAGCGTCTCGGCGTCGGCGTCCTGGAGGTCTTCGAGGACCAGCAGGCACCCGCCCTCCCGGCCCACCACCGCGAGCAGCCGCAGCACTGCCTCGGCGAGGACGACGAGCGAGTCGCCGTGCTGGCCGTCGGGCTGGCCCCACTCTGGGACGAGGCGCCCGAGCACCGGGCGGTACGGGCCCAGCTCGCCGTCCTCGGGCAGCGCCCGGCCGCGGAACAGCGAGAGCAGCGCCTCGGTGAGCGGCCTGAACGGGATCATCGGTCCGATCGTGCTGCCGCGCCCCCGCAGGACGCGCATGCCGCGCTCGCCGGCCTCGCCGGCCGCGACAAGTGCGAGCCGCGATTTGCCTATACCAGGTTCGCCGACCAGGAATAGCGCGCGACCATTACCGCCATTGGCTCTCCCCAGCGCCCGCCTCACCAGATCGATCTGGTTGTCGCGACCCACGATGAACGGGGCTCGGGTCTGCATGCGGTGAACCTTAGCTAGCGATCGTGACGATTCGAACAACAGTGTCCGTCAGTAGACCATCCGGGAACGGCGAAATCCTGCCGGCGGCAATCGCTGCACTTTCGGGCAGCACCGCAGGCAGGATTTCGCCGTTGAAAGGTTAGGTCAGCCAAGCAGACCGGGCCTGATCGTGGTGTCAGGCTCGGCCGCGGCCAGGGCCACGCCGATACCGAGCGCCAGGCCGGAAAGGGCGCGGGCACGCGCACCGATCCTGCTGCGCATCGGCAGCTTCATCTCTCCGGCCGGGTGCTCGGAAGCCTCGGTGTCGGCGATGGCCTGGATCTGCTCGTTGTTGTCCTGCATCGTGCTCTCCTCCGTGTTGGTGGTGCGGATCTCATGTGGTGGGGGAAATCTGTGGGGCCGAGTGCAGCGGCAGGAGCGACGGCACCCGCGCGCTGAAACCGAGCCGGAGCAGGCCGTAACCGATGCCGGCGAGGCCGGTCAGCAGGCCGGGTGACGGCACGCCGCCGGGCGTGCCGCAGTGGAGCGGGCGGTCGAGGATCGTGCCGGCGCGGCGCCGCAGCTCGCGCCGTGCGTCGGCATCGCCGGCGTCCGCGAGGACGGTCAGCGCGTCGAGCACGCCGAGCTCGCCGCCGCCGAGGCTCAGGTCGGCCCGGGGTGGCTGGCCGGCGACGCGGGCGGCCTCGACCGTAGCGTCACCGGCAGCGCTGGGCGTGCCGCCGTCGAGCAGGGCCGCTGTCCTGGTCAGGGCGTACGCGATACCGCCCAGGCCGTCGAAACCGTCGCCGACGAGGCCTGCCAGCTCGGGATCGCCGGTCAGCTCGTCGAACAGTCGGGGGAGCGGTCGCAGCGCCGCACGGGCGAGCGCGCCGTACCGCTGCTCGCCGGTGACGGCGGCGAGTTCGGCGAGGAAAAGTGCCACGCCGGGATAGCCCTGGCCGAGCGAGGCGCCCAGCGGGCCGACCGTCCAGTGCCTGCCGTCGAGCAGCTCCAGGCCGATCCAGTTGACGCGCCGGCGATCGTGAATCGATCGGTCGGCGAGGTCGTCGGCGATCCGGCGGGCGGCGTCGAGGAAGTCGGCGGGCCGTTCGCGGAGATCGCGGCGGCGCGCCGGGGCGCCGCCAGCGAGCACCCGGGCGCCAGGTCGGGTGGCCAGCGTCGCGTCGATCAGCCACTCCTGCCTGCGCCGGTCGCGCTCGCCCATCGTGCGCACCTTGGCGAGTGCCGTGGCCAGGCTGGGCTCGGTGAGCACGTCCGGGATCCGCCGTCCGTCCGAGGACCACAGGTCGCGGGAGCCAGGGCGGGCGGTGAACAGCGGCACGTCGCCGGCCCAGAGGTCGTCCAGCTCGTGCGGTACCAGGCGGAGCCGGGCGGCGTCGTCCGCGACGTCCTCGACCAGTTGGCCGAGCACGCCGTCGCGGTCGAGCGCGTCGCGCAGGACGTCCGGGTGGGTGGACTCGTCGAGGAACGTCGCGTAGTAGGCGGTGGGCCGGACGACCACCCGGATCTCGTCGTCCGCGCAGGTCGTGAGGAGCGCGGAGAACTCGTCGCGGTGGGTGGTGATCGCGTCGTACGCGGCGCGGAAGCCGGCGAGCAGCGACGCCCGGTACTCCGCCGGGTCGACGACCCGCCCGTCGACGCGCGGCCGGTTGTCCGTCCCGGTGAACGGGGCCGCCCGGCGGATCAGCCGCATGCGGTCGGTGCCGGGCGCCTCCCAGCCGGGGACGTCGGTCGGGTAGAGGGCGCCGTGGTCGCCGCCGAGTCCGGACATGTCGAGCGCGCCGTGCTCGCCGACCAGCACGCGGGGCAGCAGCGCCGTGCGGCGTACCGACCGGCTCAACGCGTCGGCGGCGGGGTCTCCGGCGTATCCGGCCAGATCCGGGTGGAACAGCGTCTCGACGTCGACCAGGATCGGCTGGCTGCCGTGCGCCACGAGGTTCTCGCAGTGGACGTCGGCGCCGTCGACCGCGTAGAGCAGCGCGAGCAGCGCGCCCTGCCTGCGGTAGAACAGCGGCGCGTCGTCGCACGGCTCGACGGTGACGAACTCCATCCACCCGTGGTCGGGCCGGTCCAGCACCCTGGCGGCGTGCAGGTCCAGCTCGGGCAGGCGCCCGTTCAGCCAGGTGACCAGGTGTGAGAACCGCTGGTGCATCGTCAGGGACCGTGGCTTGTAGACGATCGTGGCGCCGCCGGCGAAGTGCAGCGTGGCCACCGCGCGCCCGCGCCGGTGGGTGTCGCCGCGGCACGTCTCGACGCCGACGAGCGCCCCGGGGTCGGCGCCGTCCAGCAGCGTCTCCACGATCGACGGACGGTCGGCGTCGAACCGCCGCACCAGCTCCACGAGCGCGTCGGCGGCGTACAGGCACTCCTGGCCGAGCAGCCGCGCCAGCACGGGGTAGGCCGTGAGCAGCCGAGCCAGGTCGACCGTGCGCACGAACTCGGTGAACCGCTCCTCCGGGGTGTCGCCGCCGAGCTGCCCGGCATTGTGCAGCTCCAGGACGAGCGTGCGTGCCGCGATCACCGCGAGCCGCCGGCCCAGCTGGGCCGACCATCCGTCGAGAAGGTCGAGGCGCCCGATCCGCTCGGCGACGCGGAGACGAGCCGCCAGCGTGAGCGGCGCCAGCGCCGCGGCGAACGCGACGTGCCACTCGACGTCACTCGCGACGGCTCGCCTGTCGGCAGAGGCCGCGATGGCGCGCTCGATGAACATGGCCCACTCGGGGTGGACCGGGGCTGACAGTCGCTCTCGCGCGTTGAGGCCCGGCGCCCACCAGGAGGGGCGCAGCGCCCCTTCGGTGGGGCTGAGGATTTCGGCGGAGTTGCTCACGCCGAGAACATTGTCATTACCGTCAACTACGTACATGGGTAGTCGATCCCCAGATTCGCCTGCACCTGTGAATGCGCTGGTAGCGCGGTGTGCTGGAGTCGAACTTTGCCCGAAAGGACGCCGGACTCCCCGCGCAATGTCGGCCACCTGACAATGTGGGGGTAGTAGTGCGGGCGAATGCGGGGATGCGGTGCCCATGTTTCACCGCCGGGGCGGTGTCACGCTCCTTCTGGATCCGGCGCGGGAAGACCTGCCCGTGGCCATTCATCCGAGGAGGGGCACGACATGGAGAGCCAACACTTCGGCGCGCTGTTACGGCGGCACCGCATGCGAGTGCGGATGACGCAGCAGCAGCTCGCCGACTTCTCCACGCTCAGCGTGCGTGCGATCAGAGATCTGGAACGCGGGCACGCGCAGCGTCCGCGGCAGGACACGGTGCGGCTGCTCGCCGAGGTGCTGCGCCTCGGCGGACACGATCGCGAGGAGTTCGATCTGGCGAGCCGTGGGGTGGCGGAGGACCTCGCGACCGGCCGGTTCGCACCACCCGTCCCGCCGGCCACGATCGTGGGCCGGGAGGAGGAGCTCCGGGTGGTGACCGATCTGCTCACGGTGGAGGGCCAGCGGCTCGTCGCGGTCGTCGGCGTCGCCGGGGTGGGCAAGACGCGGCTGCTGCTGGACGTGGCGGGGATCGTCCAGCGCGACGCGGGCTGGTCCGTGCTGTGGGTACCCGCCGCTGACCTGGACGCGGTGTCCGCCGCCGAGCTGGTCGCTCTCGTCGGCGGGCGGGACACGTTGCTGGTGGTCGACGGCCAGGCCGAGGCCGAGATCCCGGCGACGCTGGTGGAGCTGCTGCACCGGTGCCCGCAGGCGCGGCTCGTGGTCACCGCCGTCGCGCCCGGCCCGATCACCGGCGTGCAGGTCTTCCCGCTCGGGCCACTCGACGTTCCGGCGGCCGGTGACGAGGCGGATCTCGTGGCGTTCGCGCAGGTCGGATCCGTGCGGCTGATCACCTCGCAGCTGCGCCGGTTCCGCCCCGGGTTCCGGCTGCGCGGCGACAACGCGGCAGTCGTGGCCGGGCTGTGCCGTGCGCTCGACGGCATCCCGCGGGCACTCGAACTCGCCGCCGCCTGGTGCCTCGTGCACACGCCGGAGCAGCTGCTGGAGGAGGCCTTGCGCAACCCGTTCGCGCTCGCCGCGCCGTTGATGGCCGCCGACGGTGCCGACCTGCGGGTCTCGATGCGCCGCACGCTGGACGCGGTCGAGCCCGCGCTGCGACCCCACCTCACCAGGTTGGCCGAGCTGGACGGGACGTGGTCGATCCCCGAGGCGGCGCTGCTGACCGGCAGCCGCACCGCCGACCTGGCCCGGACGGTGCACGCGCTGCTGATCCAGGGCCTGGTCCGGTGCCGGGCCGACCGGTTCTCCGTGCTCAACCTGGTCCGGTTGTCGCACGCCGAGCCGGCCCGCCGCTGGTCCGAGCCGACGCCCCCGGTCGCCCGCCCCCGGCGCCCCAGCGAGGCCGCGGGACTGCTCACGCGCTGAGAGCGCCGGTTCCTGTCGGCGCACGCTCCGCTCCCTCCCCCAAGGAGTCCCCGTGATCCCCCTGTCGTTCGCGCAGCAGCGACTGTGGTTCCTCGACCAGCTCGAAGGCCCGACGGGCCGGTCCAACCTGCCGTTCGTCCTGCGGCTCCGCGGCGACCTTGACATGGCCGCGCTGCGGTCGGCGCTGGGCGACGTCGCCGAGCGGCACGACGTGCTGCGCACCCGGTACCCGGCGGTCGACGGTCGCCCGTACCAGCAGGTCCTGGAGCAGTCCGTGCCGGCGCTCGACGTCGAGATGTGCACAGCGGACGAACTGGTCGCAGCGCTGCGGCACGCGTCGGGATACCGGTTCGATCTCACCACCGAGGTTCCGGTGCGCGTCAACCTGTTCCTCACCGGGGACGGCGAGTACACGTTGCTCATCACGGCCCACCGCATCGCCTGTGACAGCGCGTCCGTGGAACCGCTCGTCCGGGATCTGGCCGCCGCCTACGCCGCACGCAGGGCCGGCGACGGTCCACAGTGGCCGCTGTTGCCCGTGCAGTACGCGGACTTCGCGCGCTGGCAGCAGGAACTGCTCGCGGGCGAGCACGATCCGGCCAGCGCCGGCTCCAGCCAGCTGAGGTACTGGGCAGAGGCTCTCGCCGGCGTCCCGAACGAGCTGGAGCTGCCGTACGATCGCGCTCGGCCGACCGTGCGCACCCGCTGCACCGCCACGGTCGACGTCGAGGTGCCACCCGAGGTCCGGGCCGGGCTCGCCGATGTCGCGGGCTTCTTCGATGTCGGGCACGCCGCCCTCGTCGCGTTGCTGACCCGCCTCGGCGCGGGCACCGACCTCCCGATCGGGACCACGGTCCCCGCGTACCCCACGAAGGCGTACCACGACGTGGTCGGACGCTTCGCGAACCTGCTGGTGCTGCGGGCCGACGCGTCCGGCGACCCCACCTTCCGCGAGCTGCTCGCCCGCGTCGGCACGGCGAGCCGGGCCGCCGACGCGCACCGCGACGTGCCGTTCGACCGCATCGGCGCACCGCCGCCCCAGGTGCGTGCGGCGCGCGGCGAGACCGCCGTCGAGCCGGCCCTTCCCGGCCTGGACGTCCAGGTCGAGTACGGAGACGCCGGCGCCGGCCGCGCCGACCTCGTGTTCACCTTCGACGACGAGCGGGTCAGCTTGCGCTATGCCACCGACGTGTTCGACCGCCCGACCGCCGAGCGGATCGCGAGCTGGCTCGGGCGGGTGCTGGCGGCCGTGGCGGCGGACGCCGACGTGCGGATCGGCTCGATCGAGATCATGTCCGCGGACGAGCGTGCGCAGGTGCTCGCCTGGTCGGGCAGCGTCGGCGACGTCGCCGGGGACTGCGTGCACGAGCGGTTCGCGGCGCAGGCTGCCCGCACACCTGACGCGACCGCGCTGGTCCACGGCCGTGACCGGGTCAGCTACCGCCAGCTCGACGTGCGCGCGAACCAGCTGGCCCGGCTGCTGGTGGACCGTGGAGTAAGGCCGGGGGACCTCGTCGGCGTGCGCCCACGGTCCGGCACCGACCTCGTCGTCGGCCTGCTCGCGGTGCTCAAGGCCGGCGCGGGCTATGTGACGACGTCCAAGGCGCGGATCGTCGTAGGCCCTGCCGAACTTGCCGCCGCCATGGCGTTGCCCGGCGATGCCCTCTCCACACCGGCGGTGCCGGAGGACACGGCGTGTGTCCTCGCCGAGGCCGTGATCGTTCCGCACCGCGCGATCGTCACGACCGTCGACGGGCTGTGTCGCGACCCTGGCGAGGTGGTCGTCCCGTGCGCGCCCGTGTCGCGCGGCAGCCACCTGCTCGAACTGTTCGGGACGCTGTTGACAGGCGGTACCTGCGTGCTGCCGCCCGGCCCCGATCCGTCGCTGGAGGTGATCGCCGGGCTCATCGCCGAACACGGGGTGACCTTGCTGCACCTGCCTGCCGGCCAGATTCTCGCGCTGCTCGCGGACCATCCGGGTGGGTGCCGCACGCTGCGGCGGGTGATGGTTCCCGGCTCCGGGCTGCCGCCGTCGGGCGTCGAGGCGGTGCTGCGGGACTTCCCCGGGCTGAGCGTGCGGCACGGATACGGCCCGGCCGCCGACGTAGCCCTCACGGCCAGCCACGACGTACGCGGGGACGACGTGCGACGGAGAGCGTCGCCGATCGGCCGGCCGCTCGCCGGCAAGCGGGTGTACGTGCTCGCCGGCGACCTGCGGCCGGTGCCGCCGGGCGTCGTGGGCGACCTGTACACGGCGGGCGGCGGCCTGGCTCACGGCTACGCGGACGAGCCCGCACGGACCGCCGCACGGTTCGTCGCGAACCCGTTCGGAAGAGCCACCAGGATGTACCGCACCGGCGACCTCGCGCGCTGGTCCGCGGACGGTGTGCTGGAACTAGTCTCGACAGTCCTCAAGGGACCGATCACGCCGTAGCCGTCCGGCGCTGTCCGGTCGTGTCCAGGATCCTGAGCGGACAACACCCTGTGCCGCGAACCTCTCTCCCTGACACCGCTCGCTCCGGGACGGACGCCCCGCGTCCGCACCGGTTCGTCATAGTGGAGGAGAGGCATGACAGGAATTCGACTGCGTTTGGTCGTCGGGGCACTGGTCCTGACGGCAGGGGTCTTACAGGCGGCACCGGCCTCGGCGGCACCCGAGCCGGACGGCAAGTTCCGCGCCGCCGAGACTGCGGGCGTGGCAGGGAGCTACATCGTCGTGCTCGCCGATTCGACGGCGAAGTCGGCGCAGAGCCACCGCACCAGGTTGCTTACGACCTACGGCGGATCGGTGACCCAGGTCTACCGCGCCGTACTCAACGGCTACGCCGCGAAGATGACCGAGGCCGAGGCGACGGCGCTGAGCAAGGACCCGGCGGTCGAGTACGTGGAGCAGGACACTCGCGGCGGCATCGCCGACGTGCAGCCGAATCCGGGATCGTGGGGCTTGGACCGGGTCGACCAGACCCACCGGCCGCTGAGCGGCGCGTACACGTACCCGCAGACCGGCAACGGGGTGCACGCCTACATCCTCGACACCGGTATCCGCCCCACCCACAGTGACTTCGGTGGGCGCGCCACGGCCGACGCGGACGTGCTTGGCGGCAACGGGCTCGACTGCAACGGTCACGGTTCGCACGTCGCCGGCACGATCGGCGGCAACACGTGGGGCGTGGCGAAGCGGACCCGCCTGCACGGCGTCCGCGTCGTCAACTGCTCCGGCAACGGTGACACCAGCCAGGCTGCGGCCGGCCTCGACTGGGTGGTCGCCAACGGCCAGCGGCCGGGCGTCATCAACATGAGCCTGCAGTACGGCGCCACCGACTCGCTCGACGCCGCTGTAGCCCGCGCGACCGCCGCCGGCTTCACCGTCGTGGTCGCGGCCGGCAACTTCAACCGGGACGCCTGCCTCACGTCCCCGGCGCGCGCCGCATCGGCGATCACCACCGCCGCGAGCGACTCGGCCGACCGCCGCGCGACGTTCTCGAACTTCGGCACCTGCACCGACCTGTACGCGCCCGGCGTCGACATCGTCTCGGCAGGGATCGCGAACGACACGGCCACGGCTACCATGTCCGGCACGTCGATGGCGTCGCCGCACGTGGCCGGCGCGGCGGCGACGGTGCTGGAGCGCAGCCCGTCGGCGAACGCGGCGCAGGTGACGTCGGCGATCGTCAACACAGCGACGCCCAACGTGATCACCGACCCGGGCGCGGGCAGCCCGAACCGCCTGCTGTTCAGCGGCAACGACGGCTTCGGCAGCACCAGCGGCGACTTCAACGGCGACGGCCGCGACGACATAGTCACGTTCACCCGCGGTGCAGCGGCCGACGTGTACGTAGCGCTGTCCACCGGGACGGCGTTCGCCGGCACGGGTGTGAAGTGGCACGACTTCTTCGCGGTCGGCAACGAGATCCCGCTGGTCGGTGACTTCAACGGCGACAACCGCGATGACATCGCGACGTTCACGCGCGGCCCGGCCGCAGACGTCTACGTGGCCCTCTCGAACGGTTCTCAGTTCGTCGGCACGGCGGTGAAGTGGCACGACTTCTTCGCGGTGGGTTCCGAGATCCCGCTCGTGGGCGACTTCAACGGCGACAACCGCGACGACATCGTCACGTTCACGCGCGGTCCGGCCGCAGATGCCTACGTGGCGCTCTCGAACGGTTCTCAGTTCGTCGGCACGGCGGTGAAGTGGCACGACTTCTTCGCGGTGGGTTCCGAGATCCCGCTGGTCGGTGACTTCAACGGCGACAACCGCGACGACATCGCCACCTTCACCCGCGGCACCTCCGCGGACGTCTACGTGGCGCTGTCCAACGGGACGAACGCGTTCGTGGGCACGTCGGTCAAGTGGCACGACTGGTTCGCCGCGTACTCCGAGGTGCCGGTGGTGGGCGACTTCAACGGCGACAACAAGGACGATATCGCGACGTTCACCCGCGGCGGCACCGGCGACGTGTTCATCGCGTTGTCGAACGGTTCGCAGTTCGTCGGGAGCGGCGTGAAGTGGCACGACTGGTTCTCGATCAACTCCGAGGTTCCGGGCGCCGGTGACTTCAACGGTGACGGCCGCAGCGACGTGGCGACGTTCACCCGGGGCGGCGCCGCGGACGTGTACGTGGCGACCTCGAACGGTTCCTCGCTGGTCGGCACGTCGGTGAAGTGGCACGACTCGTTCGCGGTGGGCACCGAGATCCCGCAGCCGGGTTCGCTCTGGTGACGCACCGGTAGCTCCGCGACGCAGGCCCCGCCGAACGATGGCGGGGCCTGCCTTCGTTGGGTGGCCCCGAAGGTCCACTGTGTCTAGTACATCGGGTGGATCGGGGCTAGGGAGGTGTCGGACATCCGCACTTCTGTACCGGGATGCGCAGACATTCAGCTACCTTCCGCGCATACGCAGCTACGAAGCGTGGAGGAAGCGTGGACTGGGCAGATGCGCCGACTCTGGATGACCTGGCTGGCCTGCTGCGCCGGCTCCGCCGGCGCGAGGCGCGCGAGCGGGGAGGCGCCGAGCTGACCTACCGTGAACTCGCCGCGGCGACCGGCTGGTCCCGCAGCATCATCGGCGAGTACCTCTCCGGGCGCGTGCTGCCGCCCACCGATCGCTTCGACACCCTCGTCCGGCTGCTCGGCGCCGACGCATCCGAGCTGGGCGCCCTGGCGACCGCCCGCGACCGCGTGGAGGACGGCCGCCGCGCGCGCCCCGGCAGCGTGCTCGTACCCCGCCAGCTCCCGGCCGAGGCGTTCGGCTTCACCGGCCGGTGCGGGCAGCTCGCCGAGCTCGACGCGATCCAGGGCGACCGATCCTCCGTCGTCATCGCAGTGCTCGCCGGGCCGGCCGGATCGGGCAAGACGGCGCTCGCCCTGCGCTGGGCGCACCGGACCGCCCACCGGTACCCCGACGGTCAGCTCCACGCGGACCTGCGCGGCAGCGCGCGCAACCCGGTACGCCCTGCCACCGTGCTCGCCGGGTTCCTGCGCAGCCTGGGCGTGCCGCCCGAGCGCGTGCCGTCGCACGCCGCCGAGCGTGCCGCGCTGTTCCGGACATTCCTCGCGCGGCGGCGCGTCCTGCTGATGCTCGACGACGCGGGCAGCGCCGAGCAGGTGCGGCCGCTGCTGCCCGGGGCCGCGTCGTGCGTCGTCGTCGTCGCGAGCCGGGTCGACCTCGCGCCGCTGGTGGCACGGGACGGCGCCCGCCGGGTCGCCGTCGGCGCGTTGCCCCTCACCGAGGCCGTCGCCTTGCTCCACACGCTGGTGGGCAGGCGGGTCGACGACGACCGCGCCGCCGCCGTCACGCTGGCGGAACGGTGCAGGCGGCAGCCCCTCGCCCTGCGCATGGCCGCCGAGCTGGCGGTGGCGCGGCCGTCGCGGAGCCTGCGCGAACTGCTCGACGACCCGCGGATCCCGGAGCCGCCGCCGCGCGTCATGCTCGAGATGCCACGTACCCGCCTGAGCAGGCGCGCCGCGGCGCACGGTCGCGAGAGGACTTGCGAGCAGGCTCAGCCAGCGGTGTAGGCCGCCGTCGTGCGATCAGCGGCGGCCCGCGCCTCGGCCGGGTCGGTTCCGGCCGCGACGCTGGCTTCGTACCACGCGTCGCTGCTCAGCGTGACGAAGCGCTTGCCGTCCTCGGACATCATCCAGGCCTGCGCCTCCTGCGGATCCACGGCGGCGCCGGTGGCGAGATGTTGCGCCAGCCCCATCAGGATGGCCATGTCCCAGCCGATGCCCACCGCGCCCGGGCCGAACTCGGCCCACCTCTCGTCGACGTGTGCGATGTGGTCGAGAGCGAACCGGGTGCGGCCGTCAGGCTCCTCGCTGAGCCGCACCTCGATCCAGCTGATCTGGTCGCCGTACTCCCAGGTCGCGGCGAACTCCTTCGGCGGGTCGCACCGCTCGACCACGCCACCTGCATTGCCCTCCAGCTGGTACCGGCCGTGCAACTGCAGATCACCGGAGACCGGCAGGAACCAGCGCGGGATCCGCTCCGGGTTCGTGCATGCGTCCCACAGGTCCTCGACCGTGGTGTCGTAAACCTGGCTGAGTGTTACGGTGCGTGCCTCGCCAGCGTCGAGCAAGCGCGTGCCGACCTGCCGCTGGATGGCGTTGATCTGCTGGGTGACGTCGATCATGTCTTGCTCCTCTGGTCGGGATCCCGGAGCCGGCGCTCCCGCTTGCCCCGGGCGATTTCTGTGGCGAGTGCCTCCAGCGGCGGTGTCCAGAAGCGACGGAACCGGTCGAGCCAGGCGTCGACGTCACGCAGCGGCGTGTGGTCGACCGAGTAGACGCGCCGCGCGCCGTCCGGCCGGACCGTGACGAACCCGGTCTCGCGCAGCACCTTGAGGTGTTGCGACACCGCCGGTTGGGAGATGCCGAACTCCTGCTGGATGACCGAGCACACCCCACCGGACGTCTGCTCACCGGCGGCAAGCAGCTCCAGGATTCGCCGGCGAACCGGGTCGCCGAGCACATCGAAGGCGTGCACTTCCCGAGAGTTTCACGCGCGGCTTATATAAGTCAAGGCTTAGATGATACGAGTCAGGCGGAGAGTCGGTCACCCAACTCGCTGAGGTCGGCCACGAACCAGGCGTGCCGGCCGCGGTTCGACTCGCGGATGAGGTCGCGCCACGCCGTGCTGCCGTCGACGTGCGTGGACATGTCGCCCACGATCGCGAGCTGGAGCTGGTAGTTCACGAACTTCTGCAGAACCTCACCGGCCAGGCGGGAGCTGAGCGTGAAGAAGTCGGCGCCGAGCCGCTCGACCGGCAGCACGACGAGTTCGACGTGGGCACCGAGAGCCTCGCCGATGATGTCGGTGGCGTGCTCCGGGACGCGCACCGTGGGACCGTCCGGCGCGCACACGAGCGCCCGAACCCCGCCAAGCTCCTCGACCATGTCCGTCATGCGGCGAGCCTAGAGCCGGCCCGTACCGTGGCGCGCGCGAGTTTCGGCGAGCCCGCGTCGGTGGTGGCCATCGTCGCGGACCTGCTGGAGGCTGCTACCCGACACCCCGAGTAGGGAGGCTGGTCGATGCGCTACGACAACCTGCGCGCGCTGTTCGTCAACGCCACGCTCAAACGTTCGCCGGAGGTGAGCAATACGCAGGGGCTGATCGACCGCAGTCGGGCGATCATGGAGAAGCAGGGCGTCCAGGTCGACGAGCTGCGCGCCATCGACCACGACATCGCCATGGGTGTCTGGCCTGACATGACCGAGCACGGCTGGGCCAGCGACGAGTGGCCGGCCATCTACCAGCGAGTTCTCGCGGCCGACATCCTGGTGCTGGCCGGTCCGATCTGGCTGGGTGACAACAGCTCGGTGATGAAGCAGGTTATCGAGCGGCTCTACGCGTGCTCGTCGCTGCTCAACGAGGCCGGCCAGTACGCGTACTACGGCAGGGTCGGCGGCTGCCTGATCACCGGCAACGAGGACGGCATCAAGCACTGCGCGATGAACGTCCTCTACAGCCTGCAACACCTCGGGTACGTGATCCCGCCGCAGGCCGACGCCGGGTGGATCGGCGAGGCCGGGCCCGGCCCGTCCTACCTGGACCCGGGGTCGGGTGGTCCGGAGAACGACTTCACCAACCGGAACACCACGTTCATGACGTGGAACCTGATGCACCTCGCGGCGATGCTGAAGCAGGCCGGCGGGATCCCCGCGCAGGGCAACCAGCGCTCGGAGTGGGACGCCGGGTGCCGGTTCGACTTCGAGAACCCGGAACACCGCTGACCCGTTACGCTACGGAGTGTGACCGCCGCGCTGGAGGACGCCCGCGAGGCGTACCGCCGCCACGACTGGGTCGGCGCGTACGACGGCTTCACACGGGCCCGCGGCAGCGGCGCGCTGTCCGCGGACGACCTCGACACGTTCGCCGACGCCGCCTGGTGGCTCGGCCGCACGGACGAGGTACTGGCCCTTTGCGAGGAGGCGTACCAGCTCTACCTGGACGGCGGCAACGCGCCGGCGGCCGCCCGGCTCGCGATGGGCACCGGCTTCCTCAGCTTCCTGCGCGGCGACGCGGCGATCGGCTCCGGCTGGATCGGGCGCGCCCGCCGGCTCCTGCGGGACGCGCCCGAGTGCGTCGAGCACGGATACCTGCTCGGGATGGACGTCGACATGGCGCTCGGCGCCGGCGACTACGACGCTGCGATCATGAGCGCCCACGAGGTGCAGGCCGTCGCGCGGCGGTTCCGCGACCGGACACTCGGCGCGATGGCGCTCGTCAGCGAGGGCATCGCGCTCGTGAAGCGCGGCGACGTCGCGGACGGGCTGGCGGTGCTCGACGAGGCGATGCTGCCGGTGCTCGCGGGCCACGTCGAGCCGTCGTTCGCGGGCAACATCTACTGCCAGCTCATGGGGATCTGCCACGAGGTGGCCGACCTGCCGCGTGCCCGGCAGTGGACCGCCGCGACCGAGCGGTGGTGCGCCGGCTTCCCCGTCGCGGTGATGTTCGCCGGGATCTGCCGGGTTCACCGGGTCCAGTTGCTGCAGGTCCAGGGCGAGTGGCAGCGGGCCGAGCAGGAGGCGGTGCGGGTCTGCGAGGAGCTCGCGACGATGAACGTCGCCGTCGTCGCCGAGGCCCACTACCAGCTCGGCGAGCTGCACCGGCTCCGCGGTGACGACGACGCCGCCGACGCGGCGTACCGGCGCGCCCACCAGCTCGGCCGCTCGCCGCAGCCCGGGCTGGCGCTGCTGCGCCTGGCGCAGGGCAAGGTCGAGGCAGCCTCGGCCGCGATCCGCTCGGCGCTCACCGCCGGCGACCGCCTCGCCAGGGCGCCGACGCTGGTCGCACAGGTCGAGATCGCAATCGCCGCCGCGGATCTCGCCACCGCCTCGACGGCCGCCGACGAGTTGGACGCGCTCGCCGACACCTACCGCAGCGTGGGGTTCCTCGCCTGGGCCCGGCACGCGCGCGGCGCCGTCCTGCTCGCCCGCGAAAAGCCCGAGGCGGCTCTGCCCGTGCTCCAGGATGCCTGCCGGCGCTGGCGCGAGCTGGAGGCCCCGTACGAGCTGGCGCGGGTCCAGCTGTTGCTCGCCGGTGCGTACGCGGCGCTGGACGACGAGGACGCGGCCGACCTGGAACGCGACGCGGCCGCCGCCACGTTCCGCAGGCTGGGCGCGGCGGAGTCGGGCCGCCGGGCGGCGCTGCCGGGTGGGCTCACCGCGCGCGAGGCCGAGGTGCTGGCGCACGTCGCCGCAGGCCGGAGCAACCGCGAGATCGCGAACGCGCTCGTGATCAGCGAGAAGACCGTGGCGCGGCACCTGTCGAACATCTTCACCAAGATCGACGTCGGGTCGCGCACGGAGGCGGCGGCGTACGCGTTCGGTCACGACCTCGCGTCACGCCGCCGCTGGTGAGCCTCAGTCGGCGGGCGTCACCTCGACATCGTCGGTCGAGATCACGGCGACGACGCGGGTGTAGGTGCGCCCGACGAGGCCACACTCGACGATCGCGTCGTCGATGAGGTGTGCGTTGTCGGACTCGACCAGGATGAACACCTCGTGCGAGGCGCGGTTGATCCAGGATCCGTGCAGTTTCGCCCCGCGCGCCGTGGCGACGTCCTCGAACCGCTCGGCCGGCCCGAGCAGCGCGGCGGCGTCGGCCTCGCTGCGAAAGGCGCAGCTCTCCGGGTGGTGCGTGTTGATGACCATGTGCAGCATGTCGGCCTCCTCCGTCAGTGGTGCCACCGACGCTAGGTACTGCGGCGCGCGCCCTCATCGGACGCGGTACCCAACCGGCGCCGTGCGCCGTGGGTACTTCGACCCACGCCGCGGAAAGTAGAGTCACGGCATGGCGTCACGGCGAGAGGTGCTCGACGTGGCTGGTCACGAGGTCGTGGTGACCAACCCCGACAAGGTGTACTTCCCCCGCACGGGCCGCACCAAGGGGGAGGTGGTGCAGCACTACCTGACCGTCGCCGACGGTGCGCTGCGCGGCATCGCCGGCCGGCCGATGGCGCTCAAGCGCTACGTCAACGGCATCGAGGGCAAGCCGTTCTTCCAGAAGCGCGCGCCCGACTCGCGCCCGCCGTGGATCGAGACGGTGGAGCTGAAGTACCCGTCCGGCCGCTCGGCGCACGAGGTCGTGGTGAGCAACGCCGCCCAGCTGATCTGGGTCGTCAACCTCGGCTGCATCGACCTCAATCCACACCCGGTGCGCGCCGACGACCTGGACCACCCGGACGAGCTGCGCGTCGACCTCGACCCGATGCCCGGGGTGCCGTGGTCGATGATCCGCGACGTGGCGATGGTGACCAAGGAGGTCCTGGAGGACCACGGGCTCACCGGCTGGCCGAAGACGTCCGGCTCGCGCGGCTTCCACATCTACACCCGCCTGGAGCGCCGCTGGACGTTCGACGAGGTACGCCGCTCGGCCGTGGCGCTGGCACGCGAGATCGAGCGCCGCGCCCCCGACCTCTGCACCACCAAGTGGTGGAAGGAGGAGCGGCACGGCGTCTTCATCGACTACAACCAGAACGCGAAGGACCGCACGGTGGCCTCCGCGTACTCGATACGGCCCACCCCGGACGCCCGCGTCTCCACCCCGCTGACGTGGGACGAGGTACCCGACTGCGACCCGGCGGACTACACCGTCGACACGCTGCCCGAGCGGTACGCGCGCCTCGGCGACCTGCACGAGGGCATGGACGCCGCCGCCGGGTCGCTCGTCCCGCTGCTGGAGCTGGTCGAGAAGCAGGCCGACGAAGGCCTCGGCGACGCGCCCTGGCCGCCGTACTACGAGAAGCAGCCGGGCGAGCCGCCGCGGGTCCAGCCGTCGAAGCGCGTGGCCGAGCCCGCGCCGGGCAAGACGTACGGCGCCAGCGGTCGGCGCCGCACGTCCATGCCGCTGATCGAGATCGCCCGCGCGGCCACCCAGGACGAGGCAATGGTCGGGCTGGAGCGCTGGAAGGAGCGCCACCCCGACGTGTGGCCGAAGCTTGGCCCCACCGATGTCCTGGTCGACTCGATGCGGGGCCGCAGCTCCAACTGGACACGCATCCGGCTCAACCTGCGCAACGTCCCCGAGGACGAGCGCCCGCCGCAGGAGGCCCTCGAAGTCGACTACGACCCTTGGGGGTGACCTCACAGGCCATGCCCTACTGCGCCGGACCCAGACGACGCCCTGCGGCGTTGTCGGCACGCCCGGATACAAGAAGCGTATCCGGGCGCACCTCCGCCTTGCGGGTCGCCGCCTGGCCCTCGGCTCGCTACGGGCGAGCCTGTGAGGTCACCCCCTGGACGTGCGGCAGCAGCTCGGCGTCCACCGAGCCCACCTGAGCCAGCGGCTGCTCGCTTGCCGGCGAGCATCGCGTCGAACCCGGTCTCTCCGGCGAGGAACTTGCGGAAGAACGCGCCGACGTAGCCGATGCCGAGGGTCCGCTGCGCGTCCTCGCTCAGCTGCGGCTGCTCGACGCCGTCGGGTGTGGCGCAGCGCCCGGCCGGCGCCGGTGTCGCGAAGGCGTCGACATGCGCGTCGTCAACGCCGAGCACCGGGTTCTCCTGCGGCGACCACTGGCTGTTGAAGAAGTCGTGGTTCGCGCCCTGCACGGTCCAGATGTGCCGGGGGACGCGCGCCGGTCCCCGCTCGACGTAGTCCCGCGCACCCGGGTTGCTGACGCTGTCGCATGCCCCGACGATCGCGGCGACAGGGATGTTCGTGACGACCTCGCCGCCGCCGAACGGCACGGGTTCCATCGGCACGACGGCCTTGACCTTCACTCCGGCCGGCCACTCGTCCTGGTTCTCGTCGGCGGCGTGGAGCATCACCGCACGGCCGCCGCGCGAGTGGCCGAGCGTGCCGACGTTGGTCAGGTCGACGCGGCCACGGAAGTCCACGGCCGCACCGGTCGCGTCGAGCACCTTGCCGGCCAGCGCGCCGCCGCCCGAGGCGGACAGCTGCTGCCACAGCTCCAGGTGGCGGTTGATCAGCGCCTGGCGGGCGGTGTACTCGTCACCGGTGCCGCCGCCGGCGTTGATGCCGTTGGCGCCGATCGACACGACGACGAATCCGTGGCCGGCGAGGAACCGGCCCAGGTAGTCGTACCCGCGGAAGCTCCGGACCGGTTCGACACCCGCCGGGCAGGGCCAGACGCTCAGCTTGGGACCGGCGTCCGCCATGACCGCCGACAGGCGCTCCCGCTCGGCAGGGTCCTGGACCCGGTCGGGTCCGAACAGCTTCAGCCGCGCGTCGGCGAACGCCGGAGCGGCCACGGGGTCGGCGCAGGTCTCGAACAGGCCGTGCAGCATCACGACCATGGGGTGGGCACGTCCGCCCAGGTCGGCGGGGTGGTGCACGACGCCCTGGACCTCGGCCGTATAGCCGTCGAGGCGGAACGCGGTGTCGCCGAGCGAATAGGTCGCGGTCGCCACGCGGTGCGGCCCGGCCGCGACCGGGTCGGCCGAGGCCTCGCCGGCCATGGCCGTGCCCACGGCGGTGGCGACGAGGGCGACGACGGTGGTCGCGAGAGAGATTTTCTTGATCATGGCCTCAACCGTCCCAGCGCGGCGTCCGGGTCCCGTCCGCGTCGTGTCACAGTCCCGCTACAAGACGCTGCGTCACAGTCCCATCGCCAGGCCAACCTGGTACTTGGGTGTCGGCGTTCTGGCGGGTTCTAGCCTGCCGCAGCGACGGCCTGGAGTCGCTCCCGGAAATCCAGCGTCGCCTGCTCAGCCGGCCACCGCGTAGACAGCTCATCGCCGAGTTCCTGGGCGCACAGCAGCAATGACGGCAATGAGCGGCGCGGCCCGCATTCCAACGCCTTTGACCCGGCGCTGACGGCCTCGTCCAACTGACCGTTGCGGGCTGCGACGACACCAATGGTCAGCCAGGCCTCGGCCTGTCGCATCATCGACGGGCGACGGCCAGCCGGGACATCGGCTCCGGCGATGATTTGCCGCGCACTGCTCTCAGCTGCCTCGTTGTCTCCTACATGCCGGTAGCAGTCCATAGCGAGGAACCGGAACTTGCCCAGGTCTGGCCGGAAGTGATGCGGGCAGTCCAGAGAGTGGAAGCTTCTCCACCAGCGCCGTGCCGCGATCTATCGCGGACTGAACGCCGTCACCGTCTCCGAGACGCGCGAGCGACTTCGCTTCGTGCGCGATCAGCTGGACGGTCGCGTGGCCGCCCTGCCTTGCCGCCTGCCCTGCCCGCGCGGCACGCAGGGCGGCATGTGGATGACTGGAGGTGAGGTCGATCCAAGCGCCAAGCTCGTGCGCCCAACCCGCGATCTCGGAATGGCCGGCCTCCTCACCGAGGTGGAGGGCTGCGGCGCGTGTAGCAAGGGCGGCGGACCGCATGCCAAGGTCGTGTTCGAGACTTCCGATCAGGAGCGTCAGCCATCCAGCGGACACCAGCAACTCGCGGTGTGCCTTGAGCGAGACGCGACCAGAGTCAAACTGTGTGCAGATGTATGACAGCCACCGCTGTGCATCGGCTCGCAACTCGGCGGCCGGACGCCCTGCGTACTCGCCGCAGAGATGTTCCACGGTGCTGTCGAGCATATGGAGCGAGGCGGCGTCGACATCGGATCGCCGCAGCCGGCTAACAAGCCCGGCGATCTCCCACGGTTCGGCTGACCCACCTGTCACCGGCGCCTCTGCCACCAGGGCCGCGAGACGCCCGTCCGCGCCCACGGCCTTGTCAACGAGGGCAGCGAACTTCGGCGCCGGCCGCTTCTTGTTGTGCTCCAGTTCCCAGAGGTAGGTGCGTGAGCAGTGGCACTGCTTCGCGAGGTCGTGGAGGGACAGACCCAGACCGGTCCGAGTGTGCGCAACACAGATCCGAACGTGTCACTCACCGGGCACCTCCGGCCGCGGATCGAACCCCGTTCGCTGTTCGCAAACTCGTCAACAGACGCGGTAGGGCTTCCTCCTTCGAGAGTAACGCCACAACCTGGGAGCGCGCCAGGCGGCGAGCGAACCAGATGCCCGGCACGCTCCGGCCTAGCCGACAGGACAGAGCAGAACGACATGACCGACGTCCCGCCAGTTGGAGTGCCTAATCCAGGCAGATCGGCGTCGCCGTGGAGTCTGACTACGGCGAGTTTCAGGTGTCGGCCGCGAGCATCCTCGTCGAGGAGCACATCCGAGTCTGTGTGCCGGAACCGGTGTGCCACCGCTGCCTCAAGCCGTGGCCCTGCGCGGACGTGGTGTGGGCACACGAGATCCTGCTCGGCGAGGGCCCGGCGAGCCGATGAGCACGGACTACGGCCACCGCGCGGCGCTGGAGTACGCGGTCCGCTCCAAGGAGCAGCACGGGATCCAGCTCAACGGCAGGTGTGGATACTGCCGGACGATCTGGCCGTGCGAGCCGTTCTGGGTCGCCCACCACGCGGTGCTGCGGTTGAGCGTCGCCACCGCGAATACGGCGGCCGACATGAAGGCCCTGGAGTGGAGGCTGTTCGCCCGGGGGAGTGGCGAGCCGGTGAACGTCGGAGACACGGTCACCAGCCGGCACGGCAATACCGGGAAGGTCACAGCCGTGGAGCCGCCGGTCTGGCCCGACTTCGTCGGCAAGGTCCGCGTCGACAGTGGCGACATCGCGTACTTCGTCGAGGTGTTCGATCTGGAGTTTCGCCAGATCTAATTCCTGGACATGCCTGCCACCGTGCCGGCCCGCCGTCCGGATCCTGTTCGCACCGCGTCACAGTCCCGCTACAAGACCCTGCGTCACCGTCCCGATCGCCGCCCGCAGTGGTACCGGCCGCTGCGCAGATCCGCTGCTACAAAGGGTGGAATGCACCGGGTGCTCCTCATCGAAGACGACCAGTCGATCCGCGACGGCCTTGAGCTGGCGCTGCGCCGGCAGGGTCACGACGTGCTGGCGGCCGCCACGGGCGAGGAGGGCCTGGAGATGCTGCGGGCGAACACGCCCGACATCCTCGTGCTCGACCTGATGCTGCCCGGGATCGACGGGTACGAGGTGTGCCGGCGGGTCCGCGCGGCCGGCTCGGTGCCGATCATCATGTGCACCGCCCGCAATGACGACATCGACGTGGTCAGCGGGCTGGAGGCGGGCGCCGACGACTACGTCGTGAAGCCGGTGCAGCCGCGCGTGCTCGACGCACGGATCCGTGCCGTGCTGCGCCGCGCCGACCGCGAGCCCACCGACCGCGCGGGCGGCGACAACCGCGACAACCACGGCGACCTGGTGATCGACCGCTCCGGCCTGACCGTCAGCAAGCACGGCGCGCAGATCGCGCTCACCCCCACCGAGCTGCGGATCCTGCTCGAACTGTCCCGCAGCCCCGGGCAGGTCCTCAGTCGACAGCAGCTCCTCCAGGCGGTGTGGGAGCACGACTACCTCGGCGACTCGCGGCTCGTCGACGCGTGCGTCCAGCGGCTGCGGGCGAAGATCGAGGACGTGCCGGCGCAGCCCCGGTACGTGCAGACCGTCCGGGGGTTCGGCTACCGGTTCGGGCCGCTGTGACGATCCGCCGTCACCGCCGGCTGTCAGGGTCGTTCGCTGGCTCGCTTCCGCGGGCTGCGTCCCCGGCTGGTGGTGGTGTTCGTGCTGGTCGCGCTGGTGAGCGGCGGCACGGCGGCGGGGGTCAGCTACGTGTCGGCGCGCAACGCCATCCTGGACGCCGCCCAGCAGGCCGTGCTCACCGACACCCGTGACGAGCTGAACCAGGCCGCGCGCGAGTTGAAGTACCCGATCGACCAGACAGCGCTCGACAAGGTCGCCGCTGCGTTGCCGCGCGGGGAGCGGCTCGTCGTGTACCGCGGCCTGCAGGCGCCCGCCGGTCCCGACGTCCCGACGATCCCCGCCGGGCTGCGGCGCGCCGTCCGCGAGGACAACCGCCTCGTCTGGCAGCGGGTCGAGCGGGACGGCGTTGCACAGCTCGTGGTCGGCTCGCCGCTCATGACCTTCGACGAGGAGCCGTCCGGGGTCGAGGCGTACCTCATGGTCGACCTGGGCGTGCAGCAGGGGCAGGTCGACGAGCTGGCCGACTCGGCGCTCCGGACGCTCGGGCTCTCGCTGCTCGTGGCGATCGTGGTGGCGCTGCTCGCCGCCCGGGGCGTCCTGCGGCCGGTCCGCGATCTGCGCGCCGCCGCCCGCCAGCTCGCCGCCGGCAAGCTGGACACCCGGCTGCGCGTGCGTGGCGCCGACGAGCTGGCCGATCTCGTCATGACGTTCAACAACACGGCCGTGGACCTCGAACGCAGTGTCGCCGCGCTGCGCCGGATGGAGGCGAACGCGCGGCAGTTCGTCGCCGACGTCTCGCACGAGCTGCGCACCCCGCTCGCCGCGATGACCGCCGTCACCGACACCCTCGACGAGGAGGCGGCCGCGTTCGACGGCGACGCCGGCACCGCCGCCCGCCTGGTCAGCACCGAGACCCGCCGGCTCGCGACGCTGGTGGAGAACCTCATCGAGATCTCCCGCTTCGACGCCGGCCGCGCCGCGCTCCGCATCGACGAGGATGTCGACCTGGCCGAGGCCGTCGACGCCTGCCTCGCCGCCCGCGGCTGGACCGGGGAGGTGCTGACGGACCTGCCCGCCGGCATCGTGGTCGACGTCGACCGCCGCCGGTTCGACGTGATCGTCGCCAACCTGGCCGGCAACGCGCTGCGGCACGGCGCCGCACCGGTCACCGTCACGGCAGCTGTGGGCGGCGGGGTCGTCACGGTCACGGTGACCGACTGCGGGCCGGGCCTGCCGGACGGCGGCGCCAAGGTGTTCGAGCGCTTCTACAAGGCCGACTCGTCCCGGGCGCGGTCGGAGGGGAGCGGGCTGGGGCTGGCGATCGCGCTGGAGAACGCGCGGCTGCACGGCGGCACGCTCGTCGCGGCGAACAGGCCGGAGGGCGGTGCCGCGTTCACGCTTCGCCTCCCGTTGCACGTCGACGCGCCGGTGGGTGCCCGATGAGGTTCGTCCTGGGCGCGCTGATCGCCGGTCTCCTCGCCGGCTGCGGGATCCAGTCGACCGGCGTGGTCGACGCAGGGCGAGCCGGCCGAGGGCGTGGCGGTCGGTGGCACCGTCTACCTGGTCGGGACGGCCGGTCAGGTAGAGGCGGTGCCACGCACCGGTCTGGGCGGCGGTGACGTTCAGGCGGCGGTCGAGTCGCTGCTCGCCGGCCCAGACGACGTCGAGCGCGCCGCGGGATTCCGCACGCGCGCTCCCAGAAGGGATCACGCTGCTCTCGCTGCGGCGTACGGACACGGGCGACGCGTTCACGCTGTCGGTCGACCCGATCGGTTTCTCCGACCTGGCGCTGACGCAACTCAGCTGCACGGTGGCCGCCTTTCCCACCGCCAAGCTCGCCGAGCCGCAGCTGGTGACGTGTCGACGCCGCGGGCAGCCCGGGGGTGCGTGCGCCGGACTGCCCCGTGCTCTGAGGTGCTGCGGTTCGAATGCGACCGCTGAGGTCGCATTCGAACCGCAGACCCGTCAGCCGACGCCGACGACGAGCTTCTTGTAGTCGGGGCAGTTCGCCAGGACCTTCTCGAACTTGGCCTGGTCGGCGCCGCCGAACGCCGCGTCCATGGCCTTGGTGTCGAACGGCTTCCCGACCGCCGGTTCGGCCGTGGCGACGCCCTGCTGGTTCATGCACGCGGCAAGCTTCTTCAGGTCGGGGAGCTCGGCCGCGGTGACGACCTTCGCCGGCCCGCCGTCCTTCCCGGACGCCTTCTGATCGGTGCCGGCCACCTCGGCGGCCGGAGGGGCGTCCTTCTTCGGGGCCGTGCTCGCGGTGTCTTCCTTCGCATCGCACGCGGCGGTGAGAGCGAGGACGGAAAATGCGGCGATCATGGCGCCGCGCTTCAGCAATGTGTTCATGACGACCACGATCGCGGCCGGATGTCCGGTCCCCGTCCGCGCCGTGTCACAGCTCTGCCACAGCGGCTGCCGCCGGGCGGAGCCGGTCGGCGACCGCGCGGGCGTCGGGGTGGCGCAGATCGGTGAGGATCGCCAGCGCCTCGCGCCAGGCGTCGTGGGCGGCCGCCGGCTCACCCGCCGTCGCGTAGGCGTCGCCGAGATACGTGAGCGTGTCCGCCTCCTGGTACCGGTCGCCGACCGACCGGAACAGCGCCAGCGCGCGCCGGTAGCAGCGGATGGCGTCGCCGTACTGGCCGAGGCGTGGTGCGCGTAGCCGAGACTGTCCAAAGTGGCCGCGTGACCGTGCGGGTCCCCGAGCTCCTCGTGGAGGGTCCTCGCCCGCTCGCAGTAGTCGAGGGCCAGGGCGTACTCGCCGAGATGTGCGTACTGCCAGCCGACCGCGTTGAGCGCGGTCGCCAGCCCATGCCGATGGCCTGCCTCGCGGAAGAGTGCCAGGGCGCGCAGGTCGTGGGGGAGCGCGTCAGCCGGCCTGCGCTGCCTGGCCGCGACCCAGGCGAGGCTCCGCTGGGTGTGGCCCTGGCCCGCAAGGTCGCCCAGCTCCTCGTACAGCCGCAGCGCGTGACCGAGTTCCGCCGTGGCGTCGTCCGACCGCCCCAGCCAGACGTGGGCCAGCGCGAGACCCCGCCGGGCGGACGCCTCGGCGCTGCGGTCGCCGAGGCGCCGGGCGGCGGCCAGCGCCGCGTACTGCGTGGCGGCCCGGTCGTGCCAGTGCCCACGCCGGTCGAAGTACGTGGTCAGGCTCCACGCGAGCTGCCAGACGTGGGTGTCCAGGCCGATCCGGCGTGCCTGGACGATCGCCGCCAGCAGCACCGGGTGCTCGGCGGTGAACCAGTCCAGCGCCGCAGCCGGGTCGGCGATCGGTTCGGGTACCCCCTGGCGTGGTGCCGCCAGCGCGGGCGGATCCCGCAGCGGTGCGAGCACCCGGTCGGCGGCGTACGCCGTGTGCAGGTAGTGGTCCTGGATCCGGTGCAGCGCCGCGCGCCGCTCGTCGACCCGCAGCCGGCCGGCCCGTTCGGCGGCGTACAGGCGCACGAGGTCGTGCATCCGGTACCGGTGCTCCTGGCCGCCGTGTTCCTGCACCAGGTGCGCCTCCGCGAGCTGCCGCAGCAGGCTCCGCACCTTCGGAGCCGGCATCGCCGCGAGGCTTGCGATGGCGGGCAGGCCCAGGTCGGCGCCCGGAGCCAGGCCGAGGAGCGCGAACAGGCGTGCGGCCGGCGCGGGCAGCACGCGGACCGAGCAGGCCAGCACGGCACGCAGGTCGGCCGGCAGTTCCCCGGCGTCGAGCGAGTCGAGCCGGGTCGGGGCAGTGTGCAGCTCGGCGGCGAGCGCGGCGAGGGGCAGGTCCGGCCGGAGCGCCGCCCGAGCGGCGGCGATGCCGAGGGCGAGGGGGAGGCCCGCACAGTGCCGTAGCACGGTCCGTACGGCGTCGGGTTCGCGGTCGATCCGTTCCGCGCCGAGCTGGGCGGCGAGCAGGCGGCGAGCGTCGTCCCCGGTCAGAACGCCGAGCGTGAGCGGGCGCGCGCCGTGCGCGGTGACCAGCCCGGCGAGCTGGTGCCGGCTCGTCACCAACACCGCGCAGGTCGGCGTGCCGGGCAGCAGCGGCAGCACCTGGGCGGTGTCCCGCGCGTTGTCGGCGACGATCAGCAGGCGCTTGCCTGCGACGAGGCTGCGATACAGGGCGGCCTGGGCGTCCACGTCGACCGGGATCGCCGCCGGGTCCACCCCGAGCGCGTCGAGGAAGCCGCGGACCGCGACCGCGGGCGGCACCGGCTGGCCGAGCGGGTCGAATCCGCGCAGGTTGACGTGGAGCTGGCCGTCCGGGAACTCATGCGCGTGGTCGTGTGCCCAGCGCAGCGCCAGCCAGGTCTTGCCGATGCCGCCGGGTCCGCAGATGACCGTCAGGCGCGCGTCGAGCCGGCGCAGCTCGCCGGCCCGTCCCTGGAAGTGGTCCGGTGGCGCGGGCAACTGGCGGGGCGTCGCCGTCCGGACCGTGGTGGTCAGGCCGTCCGCGCTGAGGATCTGCCGGTGCAGGGCGCGCAGCGGCGGGCTCGGATCGGCACCCAGCTCGTCGGCGAGCCGTCGCCGCAGCTCGTCGTACCGGTCGAGCGCCTCGGCCTGGCGCCCGCACCGGTACAGCCCGAGCAGCAACTGGCCGGCGAGCCGCTCGTCCAGCGGGTGCGCGCCGGCGGCCGCGACCAGGTGCGGCAGGATGGCGGCGTGCTCGCCGCGGCGCAGAGCGATGTCGTTGCGGTCCAGCTCGGCGGCGAGGTGCTCACGCTCCCAGCCCGTGCGGACGGCATTGAGCGCCGGAGTGTCCACACCGGACAGCGCGGTACCCCGCCAGAGGCCGAGCGCCGCGCGGTACAGCTCCGCGGCGAGGTCGTCCGGGGCGGCTCTGGCCCGGGCCGCGAGATCCCGGAAGCGGACCACGTCGACGGCGCACGGGTCGACGGTGAGTTGGTAGCCGCCGGGCACCCGTTCGATCGTTGCCGACCCCGCGAGCGACCCGCGCAGCCGGCACAGGTAGCTGCGTAGCGTCTTGACCGCGCCCGGCGAGACCTGCTCGCCCCATACCCGGTCGGTGAGGCGGTGCGCCGGTACCGGCCGGTTCACGTCGACGAGCAGCGCCGCCAGCACGTGCCGCTGGCGCGCGTGACCGAGGTCGATCGCGCGGCCGTCCACGCGCGCCTCGACCTCGCCCAGTACTGAGAACTCCACCGGCATCGATTCAGCATCACCGCCCGTGCTCCCGTGCACTGTCGCCCACCCGACGGCGGCGGCGCCTGTTCGGGCAGTCCGGGGTCGTTCAACGTTCGCTCAACGTTTGCCCAGCGCCCGGTGCCCAGTCTGGTTCCAGGCACGCAGAGGGCGTGCCGACGTAACCAGAGGAGGACCACCATGGCCACCAACTACCGGCTCAACCTGATCTCGCTCGAGTGCATCCGCAAGCAGGACACGCTCGGCAAGGACGAGCCGCAGCTCTTCGTCAACGGCGTAAGCGTGTACGGGCCTGGCAGCATCGAGAAGGGCCAGACGATCGACCTGCGGCCGCGCTTCGCCTACTTCACCAGCGTCGCGGGCATGAACCTCAAGGAGGTCGACTCAGGCCCGGATGACGACCTGGGCACCGTCACCGCCACGGCCTCGCAGGCGGGCAAGGGCAACCTCACCGGGGAGTACAGCCTGCCGAACGCCGACTACGAGGTGGTGTACAGCGTCGTCAAGCTCTGACGCTTCCTGCGACCGGTGGGATCGTGCAGCCTGGCTGCACGATCCCACCGGTCGCAGCACCCCCGGGAGCTGTGAGAAGGCCGCCGCGACGCTGGAATCGTTCAACTGTCGGGCTTTTGGTCGCATCGCGTGCCCGTTTAAGGGACGCGTATCCGGACAGTCCGATTCGGAGACCGTCACTCGAACAGGGAGTCGTGACGTTGCGGATCCTCGCGCCGCCGCACCATCCGGCGCCGCTGCACGATCGCCGCGTCCACAGCCGCCACCGCGGCCAGCGCGGCCGCGATCCAGCCGAGCGCCGCGAATCCGGCGGCGAATATAAGGACCGCGAGCACGCCGAGGACCACGAGCCCGAACAGGGCCAGCGCGAGCCGCAGGTTGAGCGCGCTGTTGGGGTGGCCGACGGTTCCCCTGGCTCTGCGAGGCTGGCCCGGGCTGGCCATCGCTACCTCCCTCGGTATGCCCCGCGGATACCCGGAGTGTGGTGGTGGGAAACCGCTGATGCGCGGCTGCTCCATGAGACCCACGAATGCAGCCTGCGAAAGATTCATCGGATGGTTGGTGACATAGACCACTGAATCGTACCGAACTCCACGCTCGTCCCGGCCCGTGTGGAGGATGTCGCGATCAACGCGATCCGATCACTACCAGCGAGGTGATCGGTGGAGTTGAAATCCGGGAGAAGAGATATGTCTGCGATCAAGCGCGTGACCCTCGGCGCGGCCGCTCTCGTGGCCGTCGGCGGTGCCGCAGTGGTGGGCTTTGCCCCGTCCGCCGGTGCCACCGAGGCGGCGCCCACGGCTGTGCGTACGCCGGTCACCGTCAACGTCACCCAGAACAGTGCCAGGGTCGCCACGATCTGCGTCAACGACAACCTTGAGGGCCGTTGCTTCGACGTGGCCCGCGGCAAGACCCAGCAGTTCAACCAGAAGCAGGGCCCGGGCGAGCCGATCACCGTCAGCATCATCGTGTCCGGCAAGGGCTCGGCCACCAAGCAGTTCTTCGACTCGGGCGCCACGCTCAACGTGCGCACCGCCGGCAACTCCGACAAGCCCGTTATCCAGTAACAGGGTGCAATTCGGAAGCGATTCCGCAGATAGATGAAGTCGGGCCGGGCCGCGCTGCAGCGCGGCCCGGCACCTTCGGTGAGCTGGCGAAGTGGAGCGAGATCCGGCACCGGGGTGCCCGGAGGCGCCAGGAACTCGCTGACTGGCTCCGGTATCCCGGTCCTGCCTGGCGATGAACCGGTTGCCGCGATGTGGGGCCGGCTCTCAGCCGCAGCCGTTCAGCGTGGCCGGCCACGTCCGATCAACGACATGTGGATAGCGGCCTGCTGCCTCACGTACCCATTTCAGTTGGCGAACTGGCTGGTTGCGGCGCAGACTGAGGTGGTCAGGCCTGGCGACCGTGGAGCGCCTCATGCCGAATTATCGTGGCGACATGCCCGAGCTGATGCCGATGCTCTCTCGGGGCAAACACCGTAACCCGCGCAAGGGCGCCTGCTTCATGGAGCTGGCGGCGTACCTCGCCGGAGAACGCTGGAGCGACCATCCGGCGTGCACCCATCCGCTGCTCGCCTCCGTGGCGCGGATGGTCAATGACCAGACCTCGGATGCCGGCCGATCGCGGCTGGCCCCGTTGATCCCGTCCGTGATCGGGCTGACCAGCGACGATCTGCACGTCGACGCGCGGATCGCGCTGTGCTGCGCGACCACGGCGCTGCCGGTCGTGGCAGAGGAGCGGCAGCGTGTCATGGCAGTCGCCGTCCTGGCGTGCGAGCGGGTGCTCGCCCACCTCGACGGACGGCCGCCGGGCCAGCTCGACGAGCAGAGCCGTGCCGCGCTGGCGTCGGCCCCGCACGCCGCCCGGTGGGCACGCGACTTCACGGACGACTTCTGGACGTCGGCGAAGCCGTTCCGCCAGCAGGGCGCACCGATGATCGCCCGCCACGCAGTGGTGGGGATCGCGCGGGGTTGCATCTCCGACCCGGACGACCTGCTCTACCACCTGCTGGTGGAGTCGATCGACGAGTGCGCGGCGTGGGCCCGGAGGGACCAGATCCGTCGTACGACGTTGGACTCGGGGAGGTGGGCGGACGCGTGCCGGCTCACCGGGGTCGGCGCCGGGCGGTCGGCGAGCTGAGCCGGCCGGCGGGGATCTCCGCGTCCTCGAACCCGAGGACGGTGAACACGGCCGCCGCCAGCCTCCGGTGGTCGCTGGCCTTGCCCGGTCGCGCGTCGGCGAGCAGCAGGTAGGCGCGCGCCTCTCCCAGCCGATGGCCGCTGGCCCGGTGGAGTGCGAGCGCTGCCTCGGCGTGTTCGGCGGCCCGGTCGGCGTCGCCCTCGGCGAGTTCGAGGGCGGCGAGCGCGAGCAGGGCCTGGCACGCTGTAGCCGATCTGCCGCGTCAGGGCGAGTGCCTGCTGGGCGTGCGCGCGAGCGGCGGCCGGCTGGTCGAGGGCCAGCTCGGCGGGGACAAGTCCGATGAGCGCCTCGGCCTCCGGATAGTGGTTCCCGGTCTCGCGAGCCAGAGCGAGCGCCCGGCGGTGACCCTCGGCGGCCTGCCGGTGCCTCCCGAGTCGCTGGTCGAGCGTTGACAGCGTGTTCAATGTGTTCGCCTCGACCCGCAGGTCGCCGGTGGCCTTGGCGAGGGCCATGGCCTCGTCGGCGAACTCCAAGGGTCGGCTGGTGGTGATGAAGAGCTGCGTCAGGACACGTACAGGGGCAGGTTCGGGCTGGTGGCGGCGCTGTTGAGCGCCGTGGCGGGGACGACCACGCGGTAGGTGTAGGTGCCCGCTATCGGCCAGACGAACGAGAAGACGTACGTCCCGTTCGATGCCACGGTCGTCGGGGTGGTTGCCGACTGCCACACGCCGTTGACCAGCCGATGTAGCTGCACCGGGGTGCCCGTGCGGATCGGCGCGACGCTGCCACGCAGGTAGACCCTGGTGCCGCGGGTGACGGTGTTGTCGGTGAACGCGGCCGAGAGGCGCCAGCGGACCAGCGTCGTCGCGGTCGGGCTGGCTCCGCTGAGCCACTCCCAGGACGAGTAGGACACCAGGCGGAATGTTCCGTTGGTCGGCGGCGTGTACTTCAGCGCGATCGTGCCGGTGGAGGAGGTACTGCCGGTCGCCACGTAACGCCAGGTCGAGGATCCCGCGGGCAGCCACATCAACAGCACGGGCCGACCGGCGATCGGCAGGCCGGTGCCGGTCGCGGTCAGCTTGCCGGTGACGGTCACCGCGGAGCCGTAGGTCGTGACGGCCTGTGCGGCGGCCGTCAGCGTGACGCTGCGCTGGATGGCGTACGCGCGAAGGGCCGGCCATTGCCGCGGCGTCCTCCTCGCCGACCGCCCAGAAGACCAGGCCGCGCAGGCCGTACTTCTGGATCAGCGTCATCTTCGCCTTGGTGGACTCGGCGTCGTTGTACCAGACGACGTGCCTCACGCCGTTCGTCGCGGTGTAGGTGAAGTACGGCGCCGCGTCGGCTGCCGACCACTGGCGGACGGCGCCGTACTGCACGCGCAGCGCCTCTGCGCTGGTGTACGTGGTGGAGGTGGCGTTGCCGTAGCCGTCGGGCTGGGTCGCATCGGCCGGCCAGTCGTAGCTGTAGAGCGGCACCCCGGCCTCGATCTTGCCAGCCGGGATGGCCGTGACGGCGTAGGTGAGCACCTGGTTGACCCAGGCCAGCGGGCGCGACCGCGCCAGGCGAGCCGCCGCGCCAGTGGTAGTCGTAGGTCATGCTCCGGACCCGGTCGGCCGCGGGCGCGATGCCGGCGTAGTCGAAGACCAGCCAGCTGGGATCGTCGGCGCGGGTGCGCGGCCCGACCGTGACCGACAGCACCTTGCCGTGGGTGTTCAGCGCCGTGTTGAGCTCGGCGACGAGCGTGACGAAGCCGGTGCGGACCGCCGAGCCGGTCCGTGGACGTGCCGCCGAAGTTCATCGACTCGTAGTCGAGGTCGATGCCGTCGTAGCCGTTGCTGGTGACCAGGTTGACCAGCGCCTGCACGTGGGCGGCGCGCTGGCTCGCGTTGCCGAGCAGGGCGGCCATGCGGCGTGCGTTGAGGCGTCTCGGTCACCGTCGGGACCACGGCTATACCCCGGCTGCGCAGGGCGTCGACGACCGCCTGGTCGCCAGCGCCGGGGTGGTTGGTGATCGTTGTCGCGCCGGTGGCCTCGTACCAGAACGGCGAGGCGCTGCTCCAGAGGTCGGCGTTCTGCGTCGCCGCATTCAGCGACTGGGTCATCGTCCAGTACGGCAGCCAGCCGTTGACGATCCTGCGGGGCGGCGTGTCGGCGGACGCCGACCGGATGACGATGAGTCCGGTGATGACCAGCGTCGTCGCGGCGGCCGCGGCGATCAGGACGCGTAGTCGCGCCCGCGGCACGCCGCGGAGAAGTGCACGGGGCATGCCGCGACGCTACGGACTCCACATTAGCACGGGGATCCACCGAATCGGTGATAATGCCCGTCGCGAGCTACTGCGCTCTGGCGTATCGAGCCGGAGGTAAACCCACCAGCGCGGTGAAGTCGCGGGTGAGGTGCGACTGATCGCTGTATCCGAGGTCGGCGGCGAGCCGCGCCATGTCGAGTGCGGCGCCCTCGGCGGCGCGCGCGGCGGCCTCGTGGAGCCGATACCGCCGGATCACCCACTTCGGGCCGACCCCGACGTACTCGGCGAACAGCCGTTGCAGCCGGCGCATCCCGATGCCGAACTCGCTGGCGAGCTGCTCCACCCGGTTGATGCCCGGATCGCCGGCGGCCCGCGCCACGACTGCCGCCACCGCCTCGGCCGTGGGGTCGGGTGTGGACGCACGCGCCGCGAGGAAATGGTCCATGATCGCCACGGCCGCCGCGTCGTCCGCCGCGACAATCGCCTCTGCGAGCTCCCGCCCGGGCGCGCCGAACACCGCGTCCAGCGCAACGAACCGGTCGGTGATCGACGAGACCGGTGCGCCCAGGAACGGGCGGAACCCGCCCGGGTGGAACCGCACGCCGAAGACCCGGCCGGCGCCGTCCAGCACCTCGGAGAACCTGCCTCGGGGCACCCCGGCCACCCGGCACCGGCCGGCCTTGAACGTCATGTTGACCGACGGGTACGGCAGCACCTGCTGCTCGTAGGGATCCTGGCCACGCAGGTCCCACGCGACGAGCCAGTAGTGCGCGACGAACGGCGCAAGCGCCGATGCCGGTTCGACGGCGCTGAACCGGAACTTCTCCTGCGCCGCCCGCGCGTTGAGGATCCCTGGCACGGATCAAGCCTGGCCGGGGCGTCGCCTTTGTACAAGACCGGGCCGCGACAGCCGACCTAGCTTGCGTCTCATGGACATGAACGAACCGCTGGCCAAGGCGGTCACCCAGGCAACCGACGCCGTCCGGGGCGTGAAGCCCGACCAGCTCGGCGCGCCGACGCCGTGCCGCGACTGGGACGTGCGGACGCTGACCAACCATCTGCTTCAGGTCATCCACGCGCTGAACCTCGCCGGCCACCGCGAGCAGGTGCCGGGCGACCTGTGGACGCGTGACCTGATGTCCGGCGACTGGGCCGGCAGGTTCGAGGACGACGCCCACCGAGCCGTCGCGGCCTGGACCGATCCTGCCGCATGGCAGGGCACGGTCGGCATGGGCGCGACCGACATGCCCGCGCCGCTCGTCGCCACCATGCTCGCGAGTGACCTCGTCATCCACGGCTGGGACCTGGCGCGCGCGACCGGGCAGGACTACCGCTGCGAGGACGACGTCGCCGAGATGGCCCTTCGGTTCATCGCGGACACCGCCGAGCAGGGGCGGGAGATGGGGCTTTACGCCGAGCCGGTACCCGTACCGGGTGACTCGTCGGCGCTCGACCGGACGCTCGCCCTCAGCGGCCGGGATCCTCAATGGGGCTCTGGCGCCCGCCTTGACGGCGTGGCGGGAGCGCCGTCAGCACTCCCGCCAGGCCCTGCGTCGATCAGCGGTCGGTGAGGGTCGCGGCGCCGAAGGACACGTTGAACCGGTCGCACCAGACGCTCACGCTGCGGTAGTCGTCCAGGTCGGCGTCGCGGGGGATCAGGTAGTTCTGGCTGCCCTTGTTTCCCTTGAGATCACCGAGGTTCAGGTTCTTCCCGTCGTCGAACAGGGGCCAGCCTGCGCGACCAGGAATGACGTCGGCGTCCGAGAGCAGGACCTTCAGGTCGGGCCCGCTGCTGGTGTCGAGGTTCTCCAGGCGCAGCACGTGGGAACCGTCTGCCGTGCGCAGGAGACGCGCCGTGCCGGTGGTCGCGTGCTCGTGGCTGATCAGATCGCCCCGTGCCAGCTCGGTCGGCGGTGCGGCTCCGTCGGGAGCCACCTCGGTGACGGTCTTGTTGATCCACAGCGTCCACGGCTCGAACACGGGGAGGGCGATCAGGAACAGGAGCGCGACGAGTGCGAGCACCACCCGTACGACCGGCCGCTTCAGCAGCGGTCGGCGCGAGCGAACATCCACACTGGACTTATTCACGGTGAGTCTCCCTCGTGTCGTCGTGGCGGCGTGCCCGCCACGTACTGGCTGGCGCCCTCGTATCGGGCACATGGGTTGGTCTCCGGAGCGCCGCGATCGTTACAGCGCGGCCCGCGCCAGCTAGGGTCGGAACCGGTGGCAGTCACGGGAGGCGGATGTGGGACCAGCCGGAGACGGGCGTGACCATGCCTCGGCGCTGCCGTCCGACGAAGCGATCGTGGCGCGCCTGAGAGCCGGTGACGAGGCGATGTTCGCCCTGGTCCTGGACGCATGGTCGAGCGGGCTGTTGCGGGCCGCACGGGCATACGTCTCGACGCGGGAGTCGGCGGAGGACGTGGTGCAGGACACCTGGCTGGCGGTGATCCGCGGTGTCGACCGGTTCGAAGGGCGATCGTCCCTGCGCACCTGGGTCTACCGCATCATGATCAACACCGCGAAGTCTCGCGGAGCCAAGGACAAGCGAACGATGCCCATGACCGATCTGACACCGGACGACACCGGTCCGACGGTGGACCCGGCGCGGTTCCGGGGACCGGACGACCCGTATGAAGGTCACTGGAAGGACTTTCCGCCGCAGTGGCCGTCGGTGGAGACCGAGGTCGAGTCCCGGCAACTGCAAGCCCGGATCGAGGAGGCCGTCGCGCGGCTGCCGGATCGACAGCGCATCGTTATCACGCTGCGCGACATCGAGGGCTACAGCGCCGAAGAGGTCTGCGCCGCGCTGGAGGTCTCGGCCGCCAACCAGCGAGTGCTGCTCCACCGCGCCCGCGCCGCCGTCCGCGCCGACCTGGAGAGCTACTTCACCGCCGACGAAGGTGCCCGCCGATGAGCGACCTCAAGTGCGACGAGTTCGTGGAGCTCGTCACCGCGTACCTGGAGGGCGACCTCGACACGGAGACCGAGCAGCGCGTCGTCGAGCACCTTGCCGCGTGCGACGGGTGCGACAGCTACCTCGACCAGGTACGCGTGACGGTGCAGACCCTCGGCGGCCTGCCGGCCGACAGCGTCAGCGAGGACCGGCGCCAGCGGTTGCTGGACGCGTTCCGCGACTGGCGCGCCGGCTGATCTCTGATCCTGGCTGTAACGCATGGAGCGCTCGCGTCACTGACGAGGCATGAGTACTCCAGTGGACGTCATCTCAGAGGTCTCCGGTTCGCTCCGCTCGTTGCACCGGCGGCTGCTGCCGCTGCACGTGGCGGTGTTCCTGCAGGGATTCATCCTGTGGGTGCCGGTCGAGAAGCTGTTCATGAGCGAGATCGGCTTCGACCCGGCCACGATCGGGGTGATGGCCGCGGCCTACGCCGCCGTCGTGCCGATCGTCGAGGTCCCCTCGGGGATCCTCGCCGACCGGTGGAGCCGCCGTGGAACGCTCGTCGTGGCCACGGTCGCCTTGCTGGCCTGCTCGCTCTTCGGCGGGCTGAGCACCAACGTCCTCACCTACATCCTGAGCACGCTCGCGCTGGGCGTGTACTTCGCGATGTACTCCGGGACGCTCGACGCGATGCTCTACGACACCGTGCTGGAGGAGACCGGCGGCAGCGGTGCGTTCGCGACCCGCATCGGCCGGGTCCGGCTGATCGAGAGCGTCGCGCTGGTCACCAGCTCACTGGCCGGTGGCTGGATCGCAGGCCTCCTGACGCCTCGCGTGACGTACTTCCTGAGCATTCCGTTCTCCGTTCTCGCCATCCTCGCCTTCCTGAGGTTCGCCGAACCCAAGTTGCACAAGGTCGAGGACACGCCGTCGCTGCGTAGCCAGCTGTCGGTGACGTACCGGACTCTCGCCACCGGTGACCTGCTGCGCCCGATCGTCGCCGTCGCGGTGATGACGGCGGTCCTGATGCAGGTGGTCTTCGAGTTCGGGCCGCTGTGGCTGGTCGCCCTCTCCGCACCCGCCGTGCTGTACGGGCCGTACTGGGCCGCGCTGATGTCGACGTTCGGGCTCGGCGGTCTTCTCGCCGGAAGGGTGCGGTTCGGCCGCCCGATGGTCCTGCGTGCCGCGCTGTCGCTGATGGTGCTGAGCAGCCTGGCGCTGAACGTCAGGACTCACCCGGCGGTCGTCACCGTGGCGCAGGTCGTGCTCGCCCTGGTGCTCGTCGTCATCAGCATCCACGTCACGCAGCAGTTGCACGACGCCGTTCCCTCGACCATCCGAGCCGGTGTGGCGTCCGGGGTGGGCGCGTTGTCGTGGATCGCGTTCCTTCCGTTCGCGCTGGTGTTCGGCCTGGTCAGCGAGCGTTTCGGGGTCCACGCGTCGGGTTGGATGATCACCGCGGCCGTCGTCGTGGTGTCGGTGCTGCTGTCCCGCCGCCGCCAGGCACCGCTCTCCAGCCTCGTGCCGGCGGAGGCTCGCGGGGTCGAGATGGCACTGGCGAAGTTCCGCCGTGCGCGCCGGCAGGTCACGACCGCGCTGCTGCGCTGCGTCGACGTCGTCGAGCTCCTCACCGACTACCTCGAAGGCGCCCTCGACAAGCTGGCCCGGCGTCGTGTCGACAACCACCTGGCCGGATGCGGCCCGTGCCGCCTCTACCTGGAGCAGATGCGACGGACCACCGTCCTCCTCAGGCAGCTTCCGACCCGGACTCCGCGCCCTGATCGCCGCCAACCGTAAGCCGAAGGCTGACACCTGGCAGCCGCATGCCAGTCGGGTTCGCGCCTGTCAGCAGCCCCTGGCGAGTCCTCAGCCGGACATTCCGGTTCATGCCGCACGCCGCAGTCGTCCGGCCGATCGATTACGCGGTCGGCGGCCGGGTGGGACCGTGGTTGGTACCGCGCGGTTCCCGCCGGAGCCCACTGGTCAACCTGGGGAGGAGCCATGAGGCTGTTCCGCATCCTTGCACTCGTCGCCGCTCTGGTGGCGGTGGTGTCGACGCCGCTCCCCGCGTTCGCGCAGGAGAGCGTGACCTTCAAGATCGGTAAGAACTCCGCGCTGCTCGACGGTGGCCAGGCGGTGAGCGTGACCGTCACCGCGAGTTGCTCCGCGGGTGGCGCCGTGCTCGAGTCCTTCGTCTACGTGGTCCCAGGACGGTAACCAGAGTCAGTTCGCAGGCATCCCGCTCCAGTGTGACGGGGCCCGCCACCGCTTCACCGTCCGGGTCAACGCCCTGGACTTCCTCTTCCACAAGGGCCAGGCCCAGGCGAGTGGCTTCGTGCTGCTGGCGAGCGGTGTGTCGATCTCGCCCACCCGGGTGATCAGCATCCGCTGCTGACCGCACCCGGTGCGACAGCCGGGCTCAGCGGGGTGTGGCCGTGCCGACGCCACCCGCCGCGTTGCCAACCCTGTAAACCGGACGCGCGGGCTTGCAGGGGATTTGCAGAGGGGCTCCAGCACTCCCCGACACGATGTCTCCACCGCACCACCAGAGCATCGCTTCGTTCCAGGAGACCCTCATGCGCGCCGCCACCCGAATCGCCTTCCTGCTGCCGCTGGCAGCAATCGCCCTGACCGGCGCCGGTTGCGACACCGGAAAGTCCGGCCAGTCCACCGCCAGGCCGCCGGCCGTCGCGACCACCGAGTCCCCGACGCCATCCGCCACTCCGAGCCCAACACCCTCAACGGCACCTGCCCGGGCCGCCGGCAACCCGGCGCCAGCGGCAGACACCGGTATCAACCTCCGCGAGATCGACTGGGCCAACGCGCGGCTGTCCCTGCCCGCGTCCACGGGATGCCCCAGCCCCGTGAAGTTCAAGAATCACGAGGCCCAGATCAAGGACTACCTGTACTGGATCGCAGACGGCACGCAGCGGCCCGCCTATGGCGACCTCGACGGTGACGGGCGCGAGGAGGCGGTTGTCCCGATCACGTGCGGGAACGGCGGCGACGGGACGGCGCACCTGGTGGTGTTCAGGGCTGACGGCAACCGCGCGCGCCCGATCACGTCGATCCACACCGACCACCTCGTCTCCTACACCAAGCACTCCGTCAAGGACGGCCGGCTCATCGCCACGCTCAAGCAGTCGGAGATCGTGTCGCGCAACCCGCCCGCGCAGGTCCGGACGTACCGGCTGCGCAATGGCTCGCTCGTTCAGGTCAGCGGGCCGACGAAGTTCAACTGGTGAGTGTGAACGAACGTCGGGAGGCCCCCGCGACCCAGACGGTCGCGGGGGCCGGGCGGGGACGGCGACCACCACCGGGACCGTCACCCGCCGAGGCACCGCCGGGGCGCGCGAGCCGTGTTGTGCGCGCGCCGCGCCGTTCGGTACCTCCCAGAAGGGCCTGAGGTTCGCGCCGGTAGCAGCCCCTGGCGTGGGGGGTAGCGGAGTTCCTCAGGCGAAACGATTGTGGCGGGCCAGGCCCGCTAGCGCTCTCGCGGCGCTTCCCTGGCCAGGCGGCGGGCATGCGGCGAGGCTGCGAGCGTCACGCGCTCGTCCGGCCACCGCCTGATGCTCATCACCGCCACCTCTCGTGTTCGTTGTCGGGGTAGATGCTCCACTGTGGCGCTGCGGCGAGGCAATGGGTTTCGGTGCTGGTCGAGCCGGGGCTACCGTCTTCTCGTGACGAATGTCCAGGCGGTGGTGGAGCGGAACCTGCCCGGTTACGCGGTCGAGACCGTCGTCCTGATCGGCGAGGGATTGGACAACATCGCGTACGAGGTGAACAGCGAGCTGATCGTGCGGGTGAGCAAGTCCGGCACCCTCACGCGGGAGGCACGGCTGCTCAGGGCCGTCGCCGGGTTCTCGCCGTTGCCAGTGCCGGAGCCGGTGTTCACGGCCGGGAGCTACCTCGCGTACCGGAAGCTGCCCGGGACGCCGCTGATCGACCTGCCCTGGCTGCTGTCCGGCACCGCACTACCGGCACTGGTCGATCTGTTGACAGTGCTGCACGCCGTGCCGGTCGAGCGCCTGACCGGCCTGGTAGACGTGGACGACGATCCGCTCACCGCGTGGTGTGACGAGACGGCGGCGGCGTACCCGTCGGTCGCCGGCTCCGTGCCCGCGCGGTACCACCGGGCGATCGAGGCGTTCCTCGCGGCACCGCCGCCCGGTGAACCGCCGGCGCGGGTGTTCTCCCACAACGACCTCGGCATCGAGCACGTCCTCGTCGACCCCGGCTCCGGCGCGGTGACCGGCGTGATCGACTGGTCCGACGCGGCGATCACCGACCCGGCGTACGACTACGGCCTGCTCTACCGTGATCTCGGCCCGGCGGCGCTTCCCCGCGCGGCCGACCTCCGTGAACGCGCCGTCTTCTACGCGCGGTGCAGCGTGGTCGAGGACCTCGTGTACGGGCTCGAATCGGTGCGCGACAAGTACGTGACGAAGTCCCTCAGGTCGCTGCCGTGGCTCTTCGGACCGTGACTCCGCAGTTGCGCGGCGACACACCGGTCGGAGGCCGCTGAACCCCGGAGTCAGGTCAGCTCAGCCCCGTTCGCAGCCGACGCCGTCCCCGTCGCGGTCCAGGTCGAACGGATCCGGGGGCAGTACGTCGATCGGACCCGTGACGTAGTTGGGGCCGTTGCCGGAGCCGGTCTCGCAGTCGTAGTCGCCGATCCCTGGCTTCAGGCAGGCGTCCGGATAGGACGGTTCACAGGCCGGCGCGGCGGGAGGTTTCGGAGCCGGCGGCTTGGGCGCAGGCGGACGCGGCGCCGCCGGTTGTGGCGCAGGCGGCGTCGGTGCCGGCGGTCGCGGCCGGGTCGTGACCGGTCGCGGTGCAGTCGTCATCGGGACCGGCGCAGTGGGGGACGCCGAAGCCGTCGGCGGCTCGGTCGTCGGGCTGGGAACGAGTGCCGTGGCTACTGGCGCCGAGTCGGCGGGCACCGCCGTGTCCTCGCTGCCGCCGCCGTCCGGCTGGTTCGCCGCGAAGCCCACCGCGAATACCGCGAGAACGGCGACGATCACGCCCGCGAGGACCTTCTCCTGCCGACCCGGCGGGTACCGCGTGATGCCGGGGAACGCGCGTTCGGTCCAGATGTACGCGAGTCGAGCCGCCTCGTCCGCCCGCGCGCCCTGCCTGAGGTAGTGGTGGTAACTGCGGCGGTACTCGGGGTGCTTGAGGATTCGGGGGTCGTACCGACCCTGCCCGGGCCTGGTCATGGCCGCGTCCTTCCATGGCTGTCCCACGGATCATCACGCCGCAGCGGGCCGCCGTCCGGCGCATCGCCGCGCGCGGACCGTTCGGCGCGACACCCCGCCCGAACGAGCAGTGCCGGCTCACCCACGCGGCCCGCCGAGACTGCCAACCCGTATGGCGGGACTCCGGGTCAGCTTGGTGCTGGACCCGTCGAGTCGCGGACCACCAGCGAGTGGCCGGTCGTCTTGCGGCGTGGCCGGGCGGACCGGGGCTTGAGGGCCATGCTCAGCGCAAGCTGGCCCATGTCGGTCATCGGCAGCCGGATCGTGGTGAGGCTCGGCGCGAGGTCGGCGGCGACCGACACGTCGTCGAAGCCGCACCACCGACATCTGCTCGGGCACGGAGATGCCGTGCGAGCGCAGCGTCGACAGCACGCCGATCGCCATCGCGTCGTTGAGGGCGATGATCGCGGTGGTGTCGGGGTGGTCGCGCAGGATCTGCTCGGTCGCCGTGCGGCCGCCGTCGCGGGTGAAGTCGGTCGTGCACGACCGGCAGGTCGGCGAGCGACAGCCCGTCGCCCTCGCAATGCGGCCGCCACGCCGGCGAGCCGGTCGGCGACGGTGGTCAGGCGCTCGGTGCCGGCCGCGACCGCGATCCGGCGGTGCCCGAGCGCCGAGCAGGTGCTCGCCGATCGCGCGCCCGCCGGCCTCGTTGTCGGGCAGCACGGCGTCGACGCCGAGGCGTGCCGGCCGATCGACCGCCACCCGCCCGCCGTGCTCCTGGAACGCCGCCAGCTCGGCCTTCGCCTCGGCCTCGAGCCGCGGGTCGATGTAGCCGGAGCCGGCGACGATGATGATGCCGACGCGCTGGGCGATGAGGTGCCGGATCTGCTCGCAGCTCGCCGCTGCGGATCGCGTCCGGAGTGGCAGATCTGCACCATCAGGTCCTGCTCGCCGGCGACCTGCAGCACGCCGCTCGCGATCTCGGAGAAGTACGGGTCGTCGATCTGGTGGACGATCAGCCCGACGGTCGACGTCGAGCCGCCGGCCAGCGTGCGGGCGTGCAGGTTCGCCACGTAACCGAGCTCGCGGGCGACCTGCCGGACATGGTTGGCGACCTGCTCGCTCACGCCGTCCCGTCCGGCGAGTGCCCGGGACGCCGTGGCCAGCGAGACGCCGGCGCGTTCGGCGACGTCCACGAGGCGGAGCGCCGAGCGGTGCCTGGGCATCCGTCACCACCTTCCAGAGCAGGATTTTTCATCTCAATTGAGCTAGATGTCTTGCCTTCCGCGAGCGCCGAAGCCTATCGTACGCAAGCGCTTTACGAAAGCGCTTGCGTTCCCCCGGCGTCACATGAGAAGCTTCCGATCGGGCAGAGCAGCGGACAGGAGTGTCCAGAGATGAACGCAGCGAGGCGAGTCAAGTTAGGCATGGTGGCGAGCGCCGTCGTCACCGCTCTCACGCTCAGCGGCTGCCTGTCGGAGGGCGGCGGGTCGGGTGAGGAGGGCGACAAGGATCCGATCGTCGATCGGCGTCTCGCTGCCGCTCACCGGTGACTTCTCCGAGCCCGGCAAGGGCGTCCAGCGCGGCTACGAGGCGTGGGCGAAGATCGTCAACGACTCGGGCGGGCTGCTCGGCCGCAAGGTCGAGCTGAAGATCCTCGACGACCAGTCCAACGCCGACCGGGTGGTCGCCGACTACGAGCAGCTGATCGGCAAGGACAAGGTCGACCTGGTCTTCGGGCCGTTCTCCACGCGGCTCGTCGTGCCCTCGGCGCGGGTCGCCGAGGAGTACGGCATGCTCTTCGTCGAGCCGGCCGGCGCCGCGAAGGCGGTCTTCGAGCAGGGCTTCAAGAACCTCTTCTACGCCGCACCGGCGGTGGCGAACGACCACTACAACTACCTCGCCGAGCACATCCTCGCGATGCCTGCCGGACCAGCGGCCGAAGACGGCCGCGTACGCCGCCATGGACGACCCGTTCGCCCAGGGCACCGCGTACGGGCTGAAGGAGAAGCTGGAGAAGGGCGGCATCAAGACCGTCGTCAACGAGGTCTACCCGCCGAACACCACCGACTTCGGCAGCATCGCCGCCAAGATCGCGGCGTCGAAGGCGGAGATGCTGGTCGGCGGCTCGCAGTACCAGGACGGCGTGAACCTGATCGTCGCCCTCCAGCAGCTCAAGTACCAGCCGAAGCTCGCCGCGTTCTCCACCGCGCCGACGAGCCCCGAGTTCGCCAAGGCGATCGGCAACAAGACCGAGGGCGTGCTGTCACCCACGGGCTACACGCAGGACGCGAAGTACGAGAGCAACGCCGAGTTCGTGGAGAAGTACACCGCGCAGTTCGGCAAGGCGCCCGAGGAGGACGAGGCCAACGGCTACACCACCGGCCAGGTGGTCGCGGCGGCGGTCAAGGCGGCCGGCTGCGCCGAGCAGGGCGACTGCCAGAAGAAGCTGGTCGACTGGGTCCGGGCGAACGAGGTCGAGACCGTCGTCGGCCCGCTGAGCTGGGACGACAAGGGCCGCCCGAAGGGCGCGCACATGATCCAGCAGTGGGTGGGCGGCGAGATCAAGATCGTGCTCCCGAGCGACGTCAAGGAAGCCGAGTTCGTCTACCCGAAGCCTGCTTGGTGAGTGGCCAGTGCCGTCCGGAGGTCTGCTCCTTCAGAGCCTCGTCCTGGGCATCCTGCTCGGGGGGCTGTACGCCCTCCTGGCGGCCGGCCTGACCCTCTACTTCGGCATCATGCGGGTGGTGATGATCGCCCACTCGGCGTTCCTCATCCTCGCGGCGTACCTCGCGTGGTACTTCCACGAGCGCACCGGGCTCGATCCGCTGCTCTCGCTGGTCGTCACCGTGCCGCTGTTCTTCGCGGCCGGGGTCGGGATGCAGCGGCTGCTGCTCGCCCGGCTCCGGCCGCTCACCCTCACGATGATGTCGGTGCTGCTGACGTTCGCCGATCGCCCTGTTCATCGAGGGCCTGCTCGGGTTCGTCTTCACGGGCGTGCAGCGCCGGATCCAGCTCGGCTACAGCTCCGCCAGCCTCGAGCTTCTTCGGCGCGCGGATCGCCGTCGTCAAGCTGATCGCGTTCGCGCTGGCCGCCGCCGCCATGCTCGCGCTCTACCTGCTGATGAAGCGGAGCAAGTTCGGCCAGGCGCTGCGCGCCACGATCCAGCACCGCGAGGCGGCCGCGCTGATCGGCATCGACACCGACCGGATCGCCGGGTTCGGGTTCGGGCTCGGCCTGGCCACGGCGGCGATCGGCGGCACCGCGCTCGCGCTCGACTCCACGATCTACCCGTCGCTGCACTGGCACTGGATCGGCCCGCTGATGGCGATCATCGTCGTCGGCGGCCTGGGCAGCGTGCCGGGCGCCGCGATCGCCGCGATGCTGCTCGGGGTCGTGCAGAGCCTGCTGCAGATCCCGCTCGGCACCACCTGGGCGCAGACGATCTTCTACGTCGCGCTGTTCGCTCACGCTGGCGGTGCGCCCGCAGGGATTCTTCGGAGGTCGCCTTGCGCAGCGTTTCTAAGTGGCTGGCCGTCGCGGTCGTCGCGGCGCTGGTGCTCTCGTACCCCACGCTGGCGCCCAACCCGTACCTGCTCTCCGTCGGTGTCGTGATCCTCAACTTCGCGGTGCTCGCCACCTCGTGGAACTTCGTCGGCGGCTTCACCGGGTACATGTCGCTGGGACACGGCGCGCTGTTCGGGCTCGGCGCGTACGCCACCGCGCTGCTCGTCACGAAGGCCGGCCTGCCGAGCTTCGTCGCCCTGTTCGCCGGGGCCATCATCGTCGCGGTGCTGGCCGTGCCGATCGGCTTCGCGGCGCTGCGGGTGCGGGGCGCGTCGTTCGTGATCGTGTCGATCGCGCTCGTCCTGATCCTGCTGCTGGTCTTCCAGAGCTGGGCGTCGTTGACCGGCGGTTCGCGGGGGCTGGTCGTGCCGCGGCCGTTCCCGGGCCTGCTCCGACCTGAGCACCACCGCGTGTTCTTCTACCTGTTCGCCGCCCTGCTGGCTGTCGCGCTGCTGGCGTGGTGGGCTGATCGACCGGTCGCAGTTCGGGATGGGACTCAAGGCGATCCGCGAGGACGAGGACAAGGCGCAGGCGCTCGGCACGCCGACGTTCGCGTACAAGCTCGTGGTCTTCGTCGTCTCGGCGGCGTTCACCGCGCTCGGCGGCGGGCTCTACGCGCTGTGGTTCGGCGACCTCGACCCGGTGTTCCAGTTCTCGATCCTGACCGGCGCGTACATGGTGCTGATGGCCCTGCTCGGCGGCGTGCGGCACCTGTTCGGGCCGGTGCTCGGCGCGCTGATCGTCGGGTACGCGCTGGAGTACTTCAAGGTCGAGTACGGCAACACGCCGCTGCACCTGACGGCCACCGGTCTGCTGCTCGGCGTCGTCGTGATGTTCATGCCGGACGGCGTCATCCCGGCGGTCACCGGGCTGTACCACCGGTTCACCGGCTCCGGCGACACCTCGATCCGCGAGGTCACCGCCGAGGAGCTGCTCGAACGGGACCGGAGCGAGGTGCGCTCATGACCGTGTTCCCCGTCGGCCTGCACTGCGTTCCGCTCCTCGCTCCTTCGTCGCTGCGATGCTCGCTTCGGAGGCCGTCTCATGACCCTGCAGACGGTCGAGCTGACCAAGCGGTTCGGCGGTGTCACGGCCGTCGACGGCGCCAGCGTCACGTTCCAGCCCGGCAAGGTGAACGCGCTGATCGGGCCGAACGGCAGCGGCAAGACCACCTTCTTCAACTGCGTCACCGGGATGATCAAGCCCGACTCCGGCCAGGTCAGCTACCGCGGCGACGACATCACCGGCAAGGCACCGCACCGCATCGCGCGCGCCGGCGTCGGCCGCAGCTTCCAGCTCTGCCGGGTCTTCCCGCGGATGACGGTGCTCGAGAACCTGCTGGTGGCGGTCCGCGGCCGCAACCTGCTGCGCGGCGCGGGCAGCGCCGCCGAGCTCGAACGCGCCCGCGGCTGGCTGCGGCGGGTCGGCATCGACCACCTCGAACGGGCCGAGGCCCGCAACCTCTCGTGGGGCCAGCAGAAGCTTCTGGAGCTGGCCGGCGTGCTGATGGCCGAGCCCGAGACGATCCTGCTCGACGAGCCCGCGGGCGGCGTCAACCCGGCCCTCATCGACCGCATCTGCGACCTCGTGCGGCAGCTCAACGCCGAGGGAAGGACGTTCCTCATCGTCGAGCACAACATGGACCTGGTGATGAGCCTCAGCGACCACGTCGTGGTCTTCGACCGTGGCCGCCCGATCGCGGAGGGGCCGCCCGAGCAGATCCGGACCGACCAGCGGGTACTGGAGGCCTACCTTGGCGTCTGATGCGGTCCTCGCGCTCACCGACATCCAGGCCGGGTACGGCCGGGCGGCGCTGGTGCTGCGCGGCCTGACCGTCGAGGTACCGGCCGGCACGGTCGTCTGCCTCGTCGGGCCGAACGGCGCCGGCAAGTCCACCGTGCTCAAGGTCGCCAGCGGCCTGCTCGCCCCACGTTCCGGTCGCATCACCGTGGACGGCGTCGACGTCACCGGGCGGCGCCCGCAGGAGCTGCTCGGCGCCGGTGTCGCCCACGTCCTCCAGGGACACAGCGTGTTCCGCGAGATGAGCGTCGCCGAGAACGTGCTGCTCGGCGCGTACACCCTCAAGGACAAGGCGCTGATCGCCCAGCGCGCCGAGTACGTGCGGGAGCTGTTCCCCGTCGTCGGCGAACGCTGGAAGGCCCTCGCCGGCCTGCTCTCCGGTGGCCAGCAGAAGCAGGTGGAGTTCGCGCGGTCGCTCATGGTCGAGCCCGAAGGTGGTGCTGCTCGACGAGCCGTCGATGGGGCTCGACCCGAAGACCACCACCACCGTGTTCGAGCAGGTCGAACGCATGCGCGAAGCCGGAATCGCCGTGCTGCTGGTGGAGCAGAACGCGCGCCGCGCGCTGGAGACCGCCGACATCGGCTGCGTCCTCGACCTCGGCCGGGTGCACATCTCCGGCCCGGCCGCAGAACTGCTGGCCGACCCCCGACTCGGCGAGCTCTACCTCGGCGGACGTCCCGCCGGGCCCGCGACCGCACCGAAGGGGTGATGCCCGTGCGCATCATTATGAACGGCGTCACCGGCCGCATGGGATACCGCCAGCACCTACTCCGCTCCGTCCTGGCCATCCGCGACGAGGGCGGTCTGCTGCTGCCGGACGGCGGGCGCCTACAGGTCGAGCCGATCCTGGTGGGGCGCAACGAGGAGAAGCTCGCGCGACTCGCCCGTGACCACGGGATCGCCGAGTACACCACCGACCTCGACGCCGCGCTCGCCGACGACACCGCCACCGTCTACTTCGACTCCCAGGTGACCAGCGAGCGGCGCGCCGCCATCCTCGCCGCGATCGCCGCTGGCAAGCACGTCTACACCGAGAAGCCGACCGCCGAGTCCGTGGCCGAGGGGTGGGAGCTGGCTGACGCCGCCAAGGCCGCGGGCATCGTCAACGGCGTCGTCCACGACAAGCTCTACCTGCCTGGGCTGCTGAAGCTCAAGCGCCTCGTCGACGCCGGCTTCTTCGGCCGGATCCTCTCGGTACGCGGCGAGTTCGGGTATTGGGTCTTCGAGGGTGACACGCAGCCGGCGCAGCGCCCTAGCTGGAACTACCGTGCCGAGGACGGCGGCGGCATCGTCCTCGACATGTTCTGCCACTGGAACTACGTGCTGGAGAACCTGTTCGGCCGGGTCCAGGCGGTCACCGCCAAGGCCGTGACGCACATCCCGGAGCGCTGGGACGAGCAGGGCAACCGCTACGACGCCACCGCCGACGACGCCGCCTACGGCATCTTCGAGCTGGAGGGCGGTGTGATCGCGCAGGTCAACTCGTCGTGGGCCGTCCGGGTGAACCGCGGCGAGCTGGTCGAGTTCCAGGTCGACGGCGTGCTCGGGTCGGCGGTCGCGGGGCTGTTCGGCTGCCGGATCCAGCCGCGTGCCAGCACGCCCAAGCCGGTGTGGAACCCCGACCTGCCCACCGACGAGGACTTCCGGGGTCAGTGGCAGGAGATTCCCGACAACCAGGAGTTCCGCAACGGGTTCCGCACCCAGTGGGAGGAGTTCCTCACCGACGTCGCCGCCGGGCGGCCGCACCCGTACGACTTCCGCTCCGGCGCGCGTGGGCTGGAGCTGGTCGACGCGGGGCTGCGGTCGTCGCGGGAAGGGCGCCGGGTGGAGATGCCGTGAGGATCCCCACTGCCGGCGGCTGGCAGACGATCGAGCTGCGCGAGCCTCGCACGTGGGTCGAGCACGCGGGGTTCCAGTCGCGGGTGGCGTTCGCGGCGGCGCACGTGGTCGCGGATCCGTTGAGTGAGAACGTGCCGGGCGCCCCCGCGGTGCTCGACTGGGACGCGACGCTGGCGTTCCGGCGGCACCTGTTCCGGTACGGGTTCGGCGTCGCCGAGGCGATGGACACGGCGCAGCGCAACATGGGCCTGGACTGGCCGGCCGTGCAGGAGCTGATCCGGCGCAGCGCGAAGCAGGCTTGGGACTGCGGGGCGCGGATCGCGTCCGGCGCCGGCACTGACCATCGCGACCCGTTGTCCACCGTGGACCAGGTGATAGACGCCTACCTGGAGCAGATCGCGTTCGTCGAGAGCACCGGCTCGCAGGTGATCATCATGGCGTCGCGGCACCTCGCCGTCGTTGCCGCCGGCGCCGACGACTACCTGCGCGTGTACGACGCGCTGCTGGGCCAGGTGCGCGAGCCGGTGATCCTGCACTGGCTGGGGGAGGCGTTCGATCCGCAGCTGCGCGGCTACTGGGGGTCGGTTGACGTCTCCGCCGCCACGGACACGTTCGTCGACCTCGTGACCGCGCCACGCGGGCGCGATCGACGGCGTGAAGGTGTCGCTGCTCTCTGCCGAGCACGAGGTGGGGCTGCGGGCGCGGCTGCCCGACGGGCGTGCGGCTCTACACCGGCGACGACTTCCACTACCCGGAGCTGATCCGCGGCGACGGCTCGCGGTTTTCCGACGCCCTGCTGGGTGCTTTCGCGGCGGTGGCTCCGGCCGCGTCGGCCGCACTGGCCGCGCTTGACGACGGCGACCTGGATGCATACGACGCCGAGATGGCGCCGACCCTGCCGCTGTCCCGGCACGTCTTCGAGGCGCCGACGTTCCACTACAAGACCGGCATCGCGTTCCTGGCCTGGCTCGCCGGTCACCAGCCCGGCTTCACGATGGTCGGCGGGTTGCAGTCGGCGCGGTCTATCACGCACCTGTCGGAAATCTTCTCCCTGGCGAACGACGCGCAGCTTCTGCCGGACCCGGAACTGGCCGCCCATCGCCTGGGGCTGGTGCTCGCCGCCGCCGGAGTCACGCCGTGACTGGGTTGCGGTTCACCTCCCGGGACGTCCCGAGCGGGCGGGCGGCTGTCGTGGAGACGCCAGTGCCGGGGGATCGCGCGGCTGGCACGCCTGTCGCTCAACCAGCGCACGACGGCCGGCTGGTCGCTGCGGGACGCGATCGACGGCACCGTCGCGGCCGGGCTCGGTGCGATCGGGCTGTGGCGCGAACCGGTCGCCGAGGTCGGCCTGGACCTGGCCACGCGCTGGATCGCGGACGCCGGCCTTCGGGTGTCGTCGCTGTGCCGGGGCGGGTTCTTCACGGACCGGGACTTCTCAGCCGCCTTGGCGGACAACCGTGCCGCTGTCGACGAGGCGGCGGCGCTCGGTGCTTTCGTCCTGGTGCTGGTTCCGGGCGGGCTTCCGGCGGGCGACCGTGACCTGGCGGGTGCGCGGTCGAGGGTCTGCGATGCCGTGGCTGCGCTTGCGCCGTACGCCCGCGAGCGGGGTGTGCGGTTGGGCATCGAGCCGATGAACCCGATCTACGCAGCGGACCGCGGCGTCGTGTCCACACTGGAGCAGGCCCTCGACATCGCCGAGCAGTGTGATGTCGGCGTCGTGGTCGATACCTACCACCTGTGGTGGGAACCGGGCATCGAGGCGCAGCTCGCCCGCGCCGGCGACCGGATCCTGAGCTACCAGGTGTGCGACTGGATCACGCCGCTGCCGGCCGACACGCTGCTCGCGCGGGGGATGATGGGCGACGGCCACATCGACTTCGCCGGCTTTACCCGTGCTGTGGCAGCCGCCGGCTACCAGGGCGACGTCGAGGTGGAGATCTTCAACGCCGACGTGTGGGCCGCACCGCCGGTCGAGGTGGTGGCCACGCTGGCCCGCCGCTACGTGACGCTGGTGCAGCCGTACCTGTAGCCGCCTTACCGTCGAGTTTCGGATTCTTGGGGGTTGCCGGCTGCCGCCGACCCCCAAGAATCCGAAACTCGACGGCGTCAGCGGCAGAACGGTTCGGCGCCGATCGCGCTGGCGATGCCGCCCATCACGTGCGCCTTGAAGTGTTCCTTGCCGGGTAGCGGCGCGCCGGTGTAGTTCGCCGCGTCGTGGCCGAGTGACGTCACCCAGGAGCGGCCGCCGTCGAAGTAGTGGCACCAGCTCACCGGGTGCCGCCGTGGGTGTCCGGGGTGGCCGTTGAAGCCGCGACCGTCCCCGGCTGATCGCGGTTTGAGCGCGGCCAGTTGACGGACCTTCGTCGGGAACGGCTCCAGGTTGTAGTACTCGTCCTTGAACGCCCACTCGCGCGGCAGGTCCTTTGTGGACGTATCGCGGCGGTCGGTGGTGACGACCGTGCCGTCACGGTGCGGCCCGTGGTCGTAGAAGTGCGCGCCGCCGAGCAGTCCCTGGAAGTACGGCCAGTTGTACTCGGTGCCGAGCGTGTTGTGGATCGCGACGAAGCCGCCACCGGCCCGGACGTACTGCATGAGGCTGGTCTGGGCGGCGTCGTCGAGGATGTCACGGGACGTGCTGAGGAAGACGACACCGTCGTACCGCAGCAGCTTCGCGGGGGAGTCGAGCTGGGTGACGTCCTCGGTCCAGTCGGCACGGATTCCGCGCTCGGCCGACCACGCGACGAGCGCCTTCTGCGCCACGTTGGCGTCGCCGAGCGGCGGGTTGAGCCCGGGCGGCAGCAGCGGCCCGAGGTGTGCATGCCGCGACGACCCGGTGCGGCTGAACACGAGGATCCGCCAGGCGGCGTCGCGCCGGAAGGCGGTGTCCCAGGTGTTGTAGCAGTCGGGGTCGAGGCCGCGGCAGACGCCGTAGTCGGCCACCTTGTCGTCGTCGCGCGCGGGCGGGCCGGTGTGCGTGGCCTGCAGCGGGGGAGCGGCCGGGATCAGCAGCAGCGCGGCGATCGCGCCGATGCCGAGGACCAGTCTGCGCACGGTGCCTCCTTCGATCTTGCCGGGCCCGGTTCGGGCCAGGGCCGGTGGACCCCCGTGGCGGTCACCGGCCCCGGCGCGGGAACCGTCAGGGACGGGCGGTGGTGGCCCGCCGGTACTGCTGCGCGACCTCGCGGCCGGAGACCGCGCGGTCGAGGAACATCAGGCTGTCCATGCGGCAGTTGCACGGGTTGTTCTCGCGCGTGTTCTGCGGGAAGCTGCCGCCGATCTTGATGCCGCGCGGGTCGGTGGGCGAGGTGTAGTGCGGGCCCGGACCGCCGACACCCCACGGATCGCCGGCCACGACGTACGACCCGGCCAGCGGCCTGCCGTTCTTGTAGAGCGCCATCGTGCCGGTGTTGAAGTCGAACGTCGCGGCGAGGAACACCCACTCGTTCGGCGGCAGGATCGTGGGCCACGGGTCACTCGCGGCGAACGTCTGGGAAGCGCTGCCGTCGATGCGGCGCCCGAGCGCGACCACGCGCATCACGCCGTTGACCTGGATGAGTTCGAGCAGCGCCCGTACCGCGTGGCCGTCCGAGTCACCCGACAGGACGCCGGCCAGCCCGATCGCGCCGTAGAAGTCGTCCGGGTTGGCGGAGTTGGAGTTCGGGCTCGGGTTCTGGCCGGTCATCTTGAACCAGCCCATGACCGTGGTGCCCTGGACCTTGTTGAAGGCGTTCAGCGTGGGCACGCCCGTGGCCGAGTACGTGCCGGCCTTCCAGTCGTCGTTGCCGGCCGCCGTGGGATTGACCTGCTGCAACTGGAGCGAACCGCGGCTCGCCGGATATGCGCCGTCGGTCGCGCGCATCGCGGCGCCGCCGTTGACGAGGTCGATCGAGGTGCCAGAGCGGCCCTGGTCCTGCTCCTGCGCGGGATTGCCGCGGACGGGGTGCTCGAAGTCGTAGTACGCCACCAGGTTGCGCTTGAGGCTCGGGTGGACGTCTGGCTGGTGCGGCAGCCAGCGCGAGCCGGTGACCTTCCAGATCTTCCCGTTCGCCTTGGACAGGATGTACAGCTCGCCGGCGCGGTCGGTGCCGAAGCGCAGGTCGACGCGGACGTCGCCGGCCAGGTCGGCCATCGTCACGCGCTTGCCGGTGCGGTCGAGCAGCTGGAACTCGTGGATCGTGGCGAGCTTGCCGCCACGGCGCATCTCCTGGGTCTCCGTGTAGAAGACGTTGCCGTGGACGTCCTCGCCGAAGACGTACTTGCCGCGCAGCGCCGGCACCGCGTGGCCGCGGTAGACGAAGCCGCCGATCACGCCGTAACCGTGGTCGCGGCACGGGGGAGAGTCGGGCGGGCGCTCGTGGTCGTACCCCGCGACCGGGTACGTGTAGCCGAACTTCGCGTCGTCGGCCGGCAGCGGGTACACGCTGCAGTCGGGTCGCCGTCGCGGATGACGAACGGGCCCTCGCGGTCGGTCCAGCCGAAGTTGTCGCCGGGCTTCACCTCGTAGATCGCCTCGATGTTGTGCTCGCCGATGACGCCCAGGAACATGCGGTTGCGCAGCCGGTGCGTGCTGAAGTCCCAGGTCGGGCGCGGATCCCAGCTGAACCGGTGCGGGTTGCGCAGCCCGTACGCGTAGATCTCGCCGAGCGCGCCGGGTCGTCCGACGAACGGGTTGCTCTTCGGCACGCCGTAGCGGCCGCTGGCGCTGTCCGTGCCGCGCGGGTCGATCCGCAGGATCTTGCCGTACGGGGTCGCCAGGTTCTGCGGATCCAGCGCCGGAGACGCCGCCGCCGCCGTCGCCGACCGCCACGTACAGCAGGCCGTAGTCCTCGGAGTACCGGTGGGCGGTGGGGTTGAAGTTGATCTCCTGGATGCCGTGGAAGTAGTTCCGCAGCGCCAGCCGGAAGATCTCGCGGTGCGTGCCGACGAAAGTGTCGGCGGACGGGCGGGCGGCCGTCCACTCGGTGATCACGCCGTGGACCTGCGGGTTGGTCTGCGCCGGCAGGTCGGGCGTCTTCGTCAGCGCGTCACGCGCCTCGGTGTGCACCGTGTAGAACCGGCCGTTGCGCTTGAAGTCCGGGTGGAACGTGACGAACCCGAAGCCGTTGCCGATGCCGCGGTGGTTCCAGAAGTCCGCGCCCGCGTACGCGCCGACGTTCAGGTACGGCGTGGGCGTGCCCCGCTTGACCAGGTACAGCATCCCGTTGAGATCCGGGACGAAGAAGCGACCGGAGCCGTCCGGTACCTCGCCGAGGTAGTTGATGCGGGCGTGCCGCATGATCCGCGGATCCGTGGTGGGCGGCACCGGATCGCTCTTGGGGAACGACGCCACCTCGGTGAGCTGGAGCGCCAGCCGGGACGGGATCGGATCCTCGGGGATCGGATCGGCGATCGGCGCGTCGGGATCTGGCGCCGCCATAGCGTGAGTGGGTGCCGTGAGCACCGATAACAGGAGGGCCGCGACCGTCAGCAGGCACCGCGTGGACTTCGTCATCCGCTCTCACCCGTCCGTATGTGGGGCTACTGGAGAGCGCTTCCGCAAGCGCTTCCGAAAGCGCTTGCTGAACGTACAGAGGCTGGCTGGGATGCGTCAAGAGCCCCGGTTTGGGCGATCTTTCTGGCGTTATGGCGGCAGAAAGATCGCCCAAACCGATCAGGGTGCGGACGGGCCGACGTCGGCGGGCATGAGCGGCCGGCGCTGGGTGCCGCCGCTGCTGTACTCGTCGGCGCCGACGTCCTTGGCCGCGGACCGTGGCTCGCTGTCCATGTCCCACGTGACCTGCGGGTAGTCGCCTGTGCTGGTGTCGATGGCGGGACTGCCGGCCTGGAGCCGGTTCAGCCCGCCGGTGCCAGCCGTCAGCTGCGGGTTCACCGCGCGGTAGCCGCCGGACGGCATGCCGGCGCTGCCGCCGTGCACGATGTTGCCCTGCCAGGTCAGGTTGGTCCCGTCGGAGATCCGAGTGAGCGTGCCGGTGCCGACGACGATGTTGTTGGCCAACGTGATCCGGTCGGGTGCGTACCGCTTGCCGTTGCCCACCTGGACGACCGTGCTGTGCGTCGCCACGAACGTGTTGAACGCGACCAGGCAACGGTCGGCGGCCTCGTGCGACGTGGTGTTGCCGCTGTCGTCGCGGACCGTGCCGCTGCCGACCTGGATCGCCTTGCCGCTGTTGCCCTGCACCACGTTGTTGACGATCACGTGGTCGTTGCCGAAGAAGCGGATGCCGGAGACGCCGCCGATGATGAAGTTGCCGTCGACGCGCGTGCGGTGACCGTGCCGCAGGGTGATCTCGCCGCGGCTGTTCCGCACCGTGTTGTGCCGCACGATGTTGTCCGACGACTTGACGGAGATCGCCTCGTTGTCACCGTCGGCCCGCTCGAACAGGTTGTTCTCGATCACGGCGAACGCCTTCTGGTTCTGCTTGTGGCTGTAGCCGAGCCGGATCGACTCGCCGCCGTTCGACGCCCTTGAACTGGTGGTTGAAGAAGTAGTTGTGGTGGACGTTCGTCCGCTTCGCGATGCCGCTGCCGGGGCCGGTGATCTGCAGGTACACGCCGGAGGAGGTCTTGTTGCGGAACGTGTTGTGGTCGACCTCGCTGTCGTCGGAGCTGATCGAGACGATGTGCCCGCTGCCGCCGGTGAAGGTGTTGCGGGTGACCCTTGTCGCCGTGGCCGACGGCGGCACATCGAGGGTGGCGCCGTCGAAGTGGAAGCCCTCGATCGTGACGTGCGTGGCCGCCGTTGAGGTCGAAGATCGTGCCGGGCTTGACGGTGGTCTTGCCCAGCGTGCGCGCGGCGATCGTGATCGGCGCTGCCTTGGTGCCGTCGCGTGCGACCCGGATCCGGCCCGGCGCGAGCGCCCCATCGGCCACCTCGATGCGTTCACCTGGGCGGGCTTGGGCGAGTGCCTGATTCAGCTGGGCCACGGACGCGGCTGCGATGACGCGCGGTTCGGCGGCTGCGCGGGTTTCGGCGGCAGCGCGGGGCTCGGCGGCTGCGCGGGGTTCGGCGGCAGACGCGGGCCAGGTGAGCGCGGCGGCGGTCAGTGCGGCGGCGAAGGCGACGGCGCTTGCAGCGGTCAGGGCATGCCGAGTTCGGCTGGGGTTCATGGGGGTGCACCTCCGTGCGACCAGGACAAGGGCGATATGTCCGGTCGCGCCAGAATTCTCAGCAGTTGTGCCAGTGTCAACGCTTTCCCGTGACAAGGGAATTGCCGGAGTGTGACCACGATGTGTCGTCACCACCTCGCCGCGAACCCAGCTGTCGGGTGCTCCTCTGTCCGCGCTTGCCGCCACAGCAACAGCGCTGGGTAGCTGCGATCCATGCCAGGACGCACCCGCTCGGCAGGCGGTGGCCGTCGACGCGGTGATCGGCACAGTTGAGAACACGTTCGATCAGACGCGAGTGATCGGCGAGTCTCGACAGCAAATCCATCGTACTGTGCCAACATCTTGAGTTTGTGCTGGGAGTAGCCACTATGCTCTGACACTTGATCAGAATGGATCGGGATGGGGAGTTAACTTCATGGCGGATACCAGCAAGATCATCGCGTCGCTCCAGCAGGCGATGGAGCGACTAGGGTCCGCTCAGCAGGCTGCGGCGCAAGCCGGTGCGGGGGCACAGAAGGTGCAGTCACGTGCTGCGCAGTCCGGATTCCGCGGTGTTGCTGAGGGTGTGGGCCAGGTGGTGGAGCGGCTCAAGCGGATCCAGGAGATGCAGGCGAAGGAAGCCGACACTGTCAAGAGCACGGCTGAGATCGTCACGCAGGTCACCGACGACATGAGCCCGGCCGAGATCGTCTCGACGCTCACTCCCGCAGCACAGCAGGCGGGCTCGGTGCATACAGGGACGGCGGGCGTGTTGACGGAAGTCGACCGTGCGAAGACGCAAGTAGCGTCGGTGCTGCGCGGTGGCCGGCCGGGGCCGCTGATTGGCCTACTTGATCAGATTAAGCAGGCCCTCCTCCAGGTCATTGGGAGTATCGGCGAAGCGAAGCAGATCACGGACGAGACGATTGCGGAGGCGCAGAAGACGGGAAACTTGTAGCCGGAGATGGTGGCCGATCCGGGCTGCCATCTCCGGCACAAACCTACAAGGATCTCGATAAGCCACGAATTTCCGAGGACGGCAGCTGGCACTGGAAGGGTCTCGTCCTCTCGCCAACCGAGAATGCGGTCGCCGATCGCTCGCACGCGAATCGGGTTGAAACGGAACCACGAATCACCACGCTGATGCACGACTTTGTGAGAGTCTTCGGCGGCGCCTTGGTGGGACTCAACTTCAGGCTGAAGGAGGCTGATCGGTTTAAGGAGAAGCTGGCAAAGATGATCCTGGATCGGCCGGATCGCTCCGTTGGGGCGCTCGCCGATTCAATCCATGATGGCATCCGATACACGATGACCTTTGAAACGGCGACTTATAAGCAAAGGGTCCAGGAAGTATGCCGCAGGCTCAGTGAAGCTGGCTGCCAGAGAGTAATACTGAAGAACTCCTGGGGTAGCGACCAGTACAAGGGCATCAATAGTCGATGGCGGGACCCTGCCAGCGGTCAGTTCTTCGAACTGCAGTTTCATACCCCCGAGAGTTGGGCGGCGAAGCAGCAGACGCACGATATGTACCAAAGGCTTGAGGACCCACGCACTTCCGCAATTGAACGGAAGGAGTTGAGGGACTGGCAGCGTAAGATCTCGTCGAGGATTCCGATCCCCCCAGGTTGGGAGGGCATCTAGGATGTTCACCGAGTAAGGAGAATCAGCGGATGGCAGTCACCGTGTCATACTTCGCGTTCGTCGACTTTGACGAGAGCGTCGATAACCCTTCTGGGTTGGCCCGCCGGACCGAAGACGAGGAGGGCTTCACGGACGAATCGCTTCGTCGTGATTTCTCGTGGGGGCACACCGGCGCGATCGTCTCGTGGGAACGAGGCGAAGGCACGCCGCTTGTGGAGGTCAGCCCTGATGAGGCAGAGCGGATCATCGAGCGGTTCCGACAGAAATGGGTCTGACAGCACTACCGCGGTTGACTGGTTCAAGTGTCGGGGAAATGGTTGCTTCGGGTGTCCGGTTAGAGGACCAATGCCGGAACAGTCCGTTTCGGGTCGAGGCGTGGGCGGGCGGCCGCCGGCGGGTTTGAGCGGAAGGCGGGGTGGGCCGCGCGAAGCGCGGCCCACCCCCGCCGGTTCTTACTTCTTTGACAGGTCCACGGTCACTGTGGAGCCGGACTCCTTGACCACCTTCAGCCGCACGCCGACACCGGGCAGCTTCACGCCCGCGAACGGCAGCACGTCGTTCCAGTACGACTTCGTGTCGTCGAATACTGGCTGGCCGGCCTGGCCACGGACGTAGCTCGCCTTACCGCCGATGTTCAGCGTGAACGAGTCGGCCTTCTCCAGACCGAACGGCGCGTCGTAGCCCTGGATCCGGGCCCGCCACGGTGTGCCGTTGAGGTTGTAGACCGGGTCCGGGTGGCTGTCGACCGGCAGTACCTCGCCTTGTCCCGGGTGCTTGCTGGTGTTGTTGTCGGTCTGGGAGGTGTCCCAGTACGTCACGAGCAGGCCGTCCTGGTAGGGAAACCGCTCGACGAGGTCCGGCTTGGCCGGCGCGAACCCGAAGTTGTACGGGCTGGTCCGGAGGTACCGGTCGTAGGTCAGATACTCCCGGTTGGACGCGAGGTAGTAGTTGTCGTAGTCCCGCGTCTCGGTGCCGGTGGTGGTGCGGAAACCGGCCGCCGTCCAGCCGTTCGCGCCGCTCTCGGCGCCGTCCGTGAAGACCGGCGTGCCGTCGGCGGTGATCACGATCTCGTCGGCGAAGAACCCGTTGAGCGCGAGGCCCGAGTCGGTGCGGTAGCGGAAGCGGAGCTGCGCCTGCTTGCCGGCGAGCGAGTCCAGCGGGACCGACGTGTCGACCCACTGGCCGCCGGAGCTGCCGTCGATCGCGGGCGTGCCGCTGCCGTCCCGGCTGAACGCCTTTCCGCCGACGGTGCCGTCGAGCGCGGCCCAGGTCTGGCCGCCGTCGGTGGATGCCTGCACGTACAGGTAGTCGAATCCGGCCTCGATGTCGAACCGGGACTTCAGCGTGAGCGCGGCCGACGCCTTGCCGGTGAGGTCGAGCGTCCGGGTGAGGGTGTTGTCGAGGTTGTCGCCCTTGGCGCTCCACCACATCTGCGTGCCGGCGGCAGGCTTGCCGTAGTCGGTGGTGACCCGCTTCTTGGGCAGCACGACGACAAGCCCCTGCGCGTTCGCGGTCTGGTACTCGTGCGGGCCGAGCACGTACCTGCGGTTCTGGCCCGCGACGGCGACCTCGTAGTCGAGCCAGCCGAGCTGCAGCTTGTCCCACGCGCCGAGGTCGGCGGCCCGCTCACCGATGCTCTGCTCGCCAGCGGCGGAGTAGCGGCTCTGCGCCATCAGCGTCCACCAGTTGACGCCGTTCTCGCCGCCGCCTGACGTGTCGTAGTGGTCGGGCAGACCGAGGTCGTGGCCGTACTCGTGCGCGAACACGCCGAGGCCGCCGTTCTCCGGCTGCACGGTGTAGTCGCCGGCCCAGATGCCCAGATCACCGAACGGCGCGCCGCCCTTCTTGTTGAAGTCAGGCCCGGTGCGGCCCTCGTCGGAGCGGAACGCGTACGAGCGGTGGCTCCAGATCGCGTCCTCGCCGAACAGCGGATCGCCGTTCGACTCGCTGTCGCCCGCGTGGACGATCTGGAAGTGGTCGATGTAGCCGTCGCGCTCGTTGAAGTTGCCGTCGTTGTCGTAGTCGTAGCGGTCCCACACGTCGAACGTGGCCAGCTCGGCGCGGATCTGCTCGTCGGTGCGACCGGCCCGCTTCTGCGCCGCGACCCACTCGACGATGCCGTCCTTCACCAGCTCGGGCGTGTTGTCGCTGCCGTCGGGCTTGTTCCGCCCGTACCGGGCCTGGTTGTAGCGAACCTTCACCCAGTCGGTGACCATGCCCTCGACGCTGTACCGGCCCGAGGACTGCCGCTGGTAGTAGGTGGCCAGCGACTCCTTGCCCGCCTCGGTGGAGAAGTACAGGTTCTGGAAGTGCTGGCGGTTGTAGTCGGGCTGCCAGATCGTCGAGTTGTCGACGGCGCGGTTCGGCTCCGGGATCTTGTTGTGCAGCGGGCCGTCGAAGACGACGGGGCCGGGCGTGTCCGGGTCGGTGTCGACGTCCGGGAAGTCGGGGTGCCGGTCGTTGCCGAACTCGGTGAGGATCACGAAGATCCGGTCCGTCTTCTCCCGGGCCAGCTCGACGTACTGGTCGTCCTGGGCACCGGCGGCGAGACCGCGCGCGTCGCCCACCTTGACGACCGTGCTGGCGCCGCGCTTCTGCGGCTTCGCCTTGCCGTTCAGGACCAGGTTCAGCGCCTGCTCGCGCAGCGCACGCCGCTTCTCTTCGAGCGGGTTCGGCAGCTCGTGGCCGCGGACCTGCTCGACGTTCGGTTCCGTGGCGGCGCGGCGGTCCGGCGCGGCGGAAGTGGGGGTGCCGGCAGCGATCGTGCCGGCGGCGGCGAGGCTCAGGGTTATGAGCCCGACGGATAATCTGCGCACGTAGTCATCTCCCGTGTTGGTGCGGTGAACGACCGCTCCAGATCCGGCGAATGCCGACTTGGCGGTCGTTGCGGGACCTTATGCCGACTTGATCCGGAACGGAAGAGGCGGGAGGGCAGCCCGCCGGGCCCGGCTGTCGTGGAATCGGCGCGCGGCTTCGCAACGTTGGGGCGGGTGGCGTCGGAGGCGCCGCGCCGTTGAATCGGTGCGCGGCTTCGCAACGTCGGGGCGGGTGGCGTCAGAGGCGCCGCGCCCGTGAATCGGCGCCGCTTCACAACATTGGGGCGCTGGGCTAGGCGGCCGGGGCGGCTGTGGCTACCCGGTTCCGGCCGGCCTGCTTCGCCTCGTACAGGGCGGCGTCGGCGCGGGCCAGCAGCTGGCTGAGTTCCTCGGTGCCGTCGTCGGCGTAGGCCAGCCCGACGCTGACCGTGACGCTGAGTGGCCCCGCGCGCGTGATCACGGGCTCTGCCGCTCACCACCTGGTGCAGGCGCTCGGCCAGCCGGGCGGCGGCGGCGCCGGTCTCGGGCGTGACGAGCGCGAACTCCTCGCCGCCGTACCGGCCGACGAGGTCGCTGTCGCGGGCGGCGTCGCGCAGGCGGGCGGCGACCACCTGGATGACCTCGTCGCCGACCGGGTGCCCGTAGGTGTCGTTGATCCGCTTGAAGTGGTCGATGTCGAGCATGATCGCCGCGAACGGGCGCTTGTACCGCTGCGTGATCCGCGACAGCCGGTTCGCCTCGGCGAAGAAGTGCGCGCGGTTGTAGAGGCCGGTGAGCCCGTCGATCGTGGCCAGCCGCCGCACCTGGCTGAACAGCCGGGCGTTCTCGTACGCGGTCATGCCCTGGCCGGCGAGCGCCGCCGCGACCTCGACCTGCTCGTCCTGCATCATGTCGTCGCGGTCCGAGCCGACGAGCAGCACCCCGAGGGGGCCGCCGCGCTCGGCGACGGGGATCGCCAGCCAGTTGCGCGGCGGGCCGAGCAGCTCGCCGAACGGCGCCGGTGGGCCGCCGGACCGCCGGCATGGTCAGGTCCAGCAGGCATCGGGGCGCCGGGTCGAGGGTGGCGCCGACGGCCGCGATGTGCCCGTGCGACGCCGTGACCACGAGCGACTCGCCCTGCCGCGTGAGGAGCGCGGCGGCGTCGCCGTCGAGGGTCTGGGCGAGCGAGCGGAGCAGCCGGCGCATCACCTCGTCCGGGTCGAGGGTGGCGCTCTGTTCGGCCATCGCGGCACGCAGCGTCTCGGCGACGTCGCGCTGGCGCCGCGCGGCCTGGACGGCGACCGCGAGCTGGGCGGCGCGCGCGGTCTCCAGCGACGTCGCGACGTGGTTGGTGATCGCGATGAGGATGTCGACGTCGTCGGTGGTGAACATGCCCTTCGCGACGCGGCTGTCGAGGTAGACGATGCCGAGCAGGCGGCTTGTCGAAGATCAGCGGTGCGATCATGATGCTGCGCAGGCCGTGGATCTGCGCGCTGCGGGAGCCGAGCGCCACGCCCTCCTCGCTGCCGGTGACCACCACGGCTTCGCCGGTGCGCCGGACCCGGTCGACCAGCGTGGTGCTGTACCCGGTGAGCTCGTCGATGTCGTTGCCGTGCCCGTCGCGGCCGAGGTGCGGCACGAGCTGGCCGAGGTCGGCGTCGACGAGGAACAGGTACGCCCGCTCGGCGCCGAGGATGCGGACCGTCTCGTCGAGCGCGACGCGGGCCAGCTCGCGCGGGTCGAGCACGGTGGCGGCGACCAGGCTGACCTGCTGCAACGCGGCGAGCCGCCGCCGGTTCAGGTGATCGCTGCTCGTGCTCGGGTCGTGGACGACGAGCGGCTCGCGGCTGTTCCGGCAGCGACTCGGTGACGTGGAACTCGTGGCGGATCCAGGCGGCCCGGTGCGGCCACCGCTGTTCGCCCGCGAGCGCCAAGGCGTACCTGGCCTGGACGTCGGCCTGCTGGGGCATGCCGAGGACCCGCAGCGCGCGGGCACGGACGCGGGCCGCCTCGTACGCGATGAGCGGCGTGTCCAGCCGCAACGTCCCCAGCTCGGCAGCGACGACGTCGTGCAGGGCCTGTTCGGGTGCGCCGTCGAGGAGGGCGAGGTCGGCGCGGGCGACCAGGTGGTGCGCGCGCAGGATGCGGGTGGTGGCGCCCTCGCCGAGCTGCTCGACCGCCCGCTCGGCGTCGCGGATCAGCTTCGGAGCGGTGCTCGCGGCGGGCGTCGTGGCACTGCGCGAGCCGGCCGTACGCCTGGTAGATGAAGTAGGTGCGCTGCATCGGCAGCAGGCCGGTGGGCTTGAGCCCGAGCTCGCTGAACTCCGTGACGACCTGCTCGAACGGCAGGCCGAGCTCGCCTCGCTCGACCAGCGCGAGCATGCGGGCGGTGAACAGGTTGATCAGCTGGGTGCGGTTCTCCGGGTTGAGCGTCAGGTACCGGCTGAGCGCGTCGATCCCCGCGTCGGCCTCCTCCGCGCGGCCGAACTGGGCCGGCAGCGCCGCCGCGACTGGCGCCGAAGCCGGCGCCCTCGGCCTCCGCGCCGGCGGCCGAGCCGGGCCTTGCCGAGGGCGTACCAGCGCTGGGCCTCCAGGGTGTTGCCGCACTGGAGCTGCCGGACGCACTCGCCGGAGACGCCGGTGAGGTAGTCGCCCAGGTCCAGCCAGCGCTCGTGCTCGATGAGGCTCTGCGCCCAGGTCTGCCCGTCGTCGTCGCCGCTGACCTGCATGGCCGCGCCGCGCTTCCAGTCGACGTGGGCGATCGTCACCGGGTCGCCGCAGTTCGGCGGCGGCCGCGGCGGCGCGGTGGAACAGCTTCTGCGCCAGCTTGGGCCGCTTGACGAGCGACGCGACGAGCCCGTACCCGGCCATGTGCCGGCAGTACTGCGTGCCCTTGCCGAGCCGGTTGACCACGTACAGGGCGCGGAACGCCATCACGGCACGCATCCGGATGTCCATCCGCAGCGTGGACGCGTACCCGCCGATGTCGTAGAAGATCGCCTGCAGCGTGAACCGCTCGCGCTTCTCGCCGTGGGCGGTGCCGAAACCCAGCTTGGTGACGCCGACGAACAGTCCGATGAGGAACGACGCCAGCGTGCTGACGAGCAGCGCGAACCGGCGACGGGGGAGCGGGCGCCCCAGCTCGGCGAGGCCGTCCTTGACCGCTTGGATGGCGCGTCCGGGATCCCACGCGCTGAGGTGGAGCGAGGCGAGCTGTTCGAGAACGGCGGCCCGCCGGAGCCGGTGCGGTTCGACGTCGAGCGCGCGTTCGAAATGTGCCAGGGCATCCGCGAACCGGCCCGTGCGGCTGCAACTCATGCCGAGCGCGAGATGGAAGTCGGAGCCCGGCGCGCGGCCGGCGTGCGCGGCTGCTGCGGCGGCGACGTCGAGGAAACCCTTCGCCTCGGCCGGGGCGTGGTCGGTGAGCGCGAGCTTCCCGGCGGCCAGGCTGCTGGCGTACACCTTCTCGGGGGTGCGCTCGACCTCGCCCAGCGCGTAGTGCCGCGCCGTGGCGTAGATGAACTGCGGCGCGGTCTCGACGGCCGCTTCCAGGACTTCGGCGATGCGCTGGTGCAGCCGGCGCTGGGCGGCCGAGTCGAGCTGGCCGAGCAGCGCCTCCCGCACCCGGTCGTGGAGGAACCGGTACGAACCGCCGCCCGACACGGTCACGAGCCGGCGCGTCTCGGCCTCCGCGAGCGCGATCCGGCTCTGCTTCGGGTCGATGTTGCACACGTGCGCCACGAGGTCGGCCGGGAACCGCCGGCCGGTAGCCGCGCCGGCGGCCAGGAGCTGCCGGCTCTCCGGCCCGAGCTGCCCGATGCGCTGGAGCACGAGGTCGAGCGCGTCGCCGGTGAGTTCGAGCCGGTCGAGGCCGGCGAGGTCGAGCCGCCACTGGCCCCAGACCGGGGTGATGAGGCCGGCGTCGACCACCGCGCGCACGTACTCGACCACCGTGAACGGGTTGCCGCCGACGCGCGCGACCAACTCGTCGGTCATCGAGTCGGCGAGGTGGACCGCACCGAGGTGCAGGTCGACGAGGTCGGCGACCGAGTCCTCGTCGAGCGGGGCGAGCGGCAGCCGCGTGTCGAGCGCCGGGCCGAGATCGGCCGCGAACTGGTCGAGCGCGGGCTGGTTCTCCTCGTCGTCGCGGCCGGTGGCGATGACCAGCAGCGGCGCGCCGGAGAGCTGGGTGGCGACCTGCTGCAACACGCGCCGGGTGGGCCCGTCGAGCCACTGGACGTCGTCGAGGTGGAGCACAGCGCCGTCCGAGGCCTCGGCCAGGTCGACGAGGAACGCGGCGACGGCGTTCGTGAACTGCTCGTGCCGGTCCTTCTTGCCCAGGTCAGGGGCCTGAACCAGCGCGGCCAGCATCGGCGAGAGCGAGCGCAGCAGCGGGCCGCCGCGACCGGCGGCACGCCGCAGCCGCTCGACCGCGGCCTCGCGCTCGGCCGTCGGGAGCCGCTCGACGCTGCGGAGGTACCGCTCGACGGCGTTGCGCAGCGGCGCCAGCGGCACCGGGTCGTCCGGGACGCATTTGCCGTAGAGAAGCAGATCGCCGTCGGTGGCGACGGCGGCGGTCAACTCGCGGACGAGTCGGCTCTTCCCGACGCCGGCCGGCCCCTGCACCAGCACGCACCCGCCGTTGCCGTCGCGGGCCTCCAGCCAGCGGGTGGCCAACGCCACCACTTCCTCGCCGCGGCCGATCAGCCTGTCGGGGCCGTCGCGCCGCACCCCGACCGCCTGGGTGCCGACCTCGAACGTGGACGACGGGCGCATGCTCAGCCGCTGGAGGTCGACGAGGAGGCTCTCGCCCGCCTGGTACCGGTCGTCCGGGTCCTTCGCCATGAGCTTGCCGATGATCGCGGCCAGCATCGGCGAGACGGTCGGGCGGATCGTGCGCGGATCCGGGATCGGCGCGGTGGCGTGCAGGCGGATCAGTTCGCCGGCGTCGAGCGAGTGGTACGGCGTCTGGCCGGTGACCGCCTCGAACAGCACCACGCCGAGCGCATACAGGTCGGACCGGCCGTCGACCGGGCGCTTGAGCATGCCGGTCTGTTCGGGCGCGCAGTACAGCAGGGTGCCGGCGACGCGGTCGTCGTGGAGACCACCCCTGGTGGCCAGCCCGAAGTCGATGAGCCGGCTGGTGCCGTCGGTGCCGACGATAACGTTGTCGGGCTTGATGTCGCGGTGCACGAGCCCGGCGCGGTGGGCGGCGGCCAGCGGGCCGACCACGTCGACGGCCATGCGCAGCACGCTTGCCTCGTCGAGCGGGCGGGAGCGCATCGTCTCGGACAGCGACAGGCCGTCGATGTACTCCAGGACCATGTACGGGCCGGCGTCGATCTCGCCGACCTCGATGATGCGGGGCAGCAGCGGGTGTTCGACGCAGCCGAGCAGCGTGGCCTCGCGCCGGACCGCGTCCAGCGTGCGCCGACGGTCGGCGCCGCGGGCGGTGAGCAGCTTGAGCGCGAAGTCCTGGCCGTGGCGGCGCACCCGGAATACCACGGTCTCCGCGCCACGTCCAAGCTCGGAGACCACGTCGAAGTCAGGAAATGTCACGGGCCTGGCCCCTGAGATCGCCGTCACCGTGCCCTTCCTGTTGTCCGTGGCTCCCCCTGGACGTTACGCCCCGGCTTCACCTGACACCACTTGACCGTAGATACGCGCCTGCTCGACCAAAAGTTGTCTGGACGCCGGTACATCGGCCAGGTAAGCGCTGACGTATCCGTCCGAAGTGGACCCAGAGCCTGTCCTAACGGACGCCCCGGGGCCGGAACTGGACGCTGATTCGCGGGCCCACCGGCCGCGCAGTCTTCAGGATGGCGTGTTCCCAGGTGCGCTGGCACGAACCGCCCATGACGATCAGGTCACCGTGGCCGAGCGCGTGCCGCACCGCGGCGCCGCCGCCCCGAGGGCGCAGGGCCAGCGCGCGGGGAGCGCCGACCGAGACGATCGCGACCATCGTGTCCTCGGTGCGGCCGCGCCCGATCGTGTCGCCGTGCCACGCGACGCTGTCGCCGCCGTCACGGTAGAAACAGAGGCCTGCGGTGCGGAAGGGCTCGCCGAGTTCGGCGGCGTAGTGGCTGGTGAGCGCCGTGCGGGCGGAGTCGAGGACGGGGTCGGGCAGCGCGTCGTCCTCGTCGTAGAAAGCGAGCAGCCGTGGCACGTCGACCACGCGGTCGTACATCTGGCGGCGCTCGGCGCGCCACGGCACGCCGCGGGCCAGCCGCTCGAACAGCATGTCGGCGCCGGTGAGCCAGCCCGGCAGGACGTCGACCCAGGCGCCGCGCCCCAGCTCGTCACGCCGCACACCGCCGAGCGGGCGGAGCCCGACCGACTCCGCACCGTCGAGCAGGGACGCCTGCAACGGCAGCGACATGCCGACGAGCGTACCCCGCGATCGAACATATGTTCTAGCAAATCGCCGAGCGCTAGCTCGCCAGCCGAACCGCTTGCTCGCCCGCCAGCCGGACCGCTTGCCCACCTGTCGGGCCTTCCGGCCCCCTGTCGAACCGGACTGTTCCGGTATTGGCTCCCAAACCGGACAGCTGATCCCGCCAGGACCCAGACAGTTGCCCAGGCAGGCCCGGAGGCGAGCTAACGCGCCGCCGCCGCCGCGTTGTCGGCCACGGCGGTGATGCCCTCGGCCCTGGCGCAGTGCGCGCAGCAGTAGAAGTGCCCGTCGGCCTCCATGCCGTGGCCGAGGATCTGGCATCCGCAGTGCTCGCACACGGGCGCCATCCGGTGGATCGCGCATTCGAACGAGTCGAACGTGTGTACGGCGCCCTGAGCGTGGATCTCGAACGTCATCGCGTAGGTGTTGCCGCAGACCTCACAGCTGGCCATCGGATCGTTCCTCTCGTCGGCGGTCTTATACCCGGTGGCGTGGCCACCGCAGGTCTCACAGGTGCGTGTCGAACCAGCTCGCTGCCTGGCGGGCGACGTCCTCCAGCGCACCTGGCTCGGGGAAGAGGTGCGTCGCCCCGGGGACGATGTGCAGCTCGGAGCCGGCCGGCAGCGCCGTCATCGCGCGCTGGTTGAGGTTCAGCGTGGTCTCGTCGGCGCCGCCGACGACGAGCAGCGTGGGCGCCTTGACCTCGGCGAGTGTGGCGCCGGCCAGGTCGGGGCGGCCACCACGGGAGACCACCGCGCCGACCTCGGCCGGGCGGCGAGCCGCCGCCATCAGGGCCGCCGCGGCGCCGGTGCTCGCCCCGAACAGGCCGAGCGGAAGCTGGTACCGGCGCCGCACCCAGTCGACGAGCCCGACGACCCGGCCGGCCAGCAGGATGACGTTGAAACGCAGCTCGGCGGTGCGGGCGTCCCGCATCTCCTCCTCGGCGGTGAGCAGGTCCGCGAGGACCGTCCCGAACCCGGCGGCCTGAAGCACGTCGGCCACCTGCACGTTGCGCGGGCTGCGCCGCGAGCTGCCGCTGCCGTGGGCGAACAGCACGACGCCGCGTGCGTCCACGGGAATCACCTGGTCAGCGGCCAGGATCGCCCCGGCCGCCTCGATCCGCACCTCTTCTGCCATGCCACGGCGGATACCCGTTCCGGCGTTCGGCCACTCCCCAACTGCCGGATTCCTGGGAGTGCGCCGGCGCGGCGATTGCTACGAATTCGAAGGTCAACGAGGGGTGTGCACCGCCAGCCGCGCTCGTATCTCGTCCGCCTCGGGCACGTCCAGCTCGGCGTAGATCGCGAGCGCGTCGCGCCAGTACGGGATGGCCTCAGCGGCCAGGCCACTGGCGTCGATGGCGGCGGCGAGGCCGGCGAGCGCCCGCCCCTCCTCGTCCCGGTCCTCGGCCTCGCGGGCCACGACCCGCGCCGACTCGTGCCGGGACCGCGCCTCCGCGGGCCGACCAGCGGCGGTGAGGAGCGACCCGAGGCTGTTCTGTGCGGCGGCCTCCAGGTGGCGGTCCTCGATCACCCGGGCGATGGCAAGGGCCTGTTCGGTGCTGTCGAGCGCGTCGCCGTCCCGGCCGGCCTGCGCGTGCAGCCAGCCGACGGTGACCAGCGCGGACGTCTCGGTGTACCGGTCGCCGATCTCGCGGGCGACGGCGAGCGCTTGTTCGGCGTAGTCGCGGGTGCGTGCGGTGTGGCCGGTGCGCTGGTGGAGCAGGCTGAGAGTGTCGAGTGCGGCGGCGACGCCCGAGACGTAGCCGACCTCGCGGGCGGTGGTCAGCGCCTCCTCGGCGTGCCCGATGCCCTCGGCGCAGCGGCCCCACCGCCAGTACACCATCGAGAGGTTGTTCAGCGCCTTCGCGACGCCCAGGCGGTCGCCGACCGTCCGGAAGATGGCCAGCGCCTGGCTGCACCGGTCGTGGAACTGCCCGTACCGGCCGCCGTTCCAGGACAGGCTGGCGAGGTGGTGCTGGGTCCAGCCCTCGCCCCGCCCGTCGCCGGTGTCGCGCCGGATCGCGAGCGCCCGCTCCAGGTGGTCGCGCGCCTGCTCCGGCTGGCCGGTGCGCCAATACACGGCGCCGAGGTTCGTCAGCGCGTCGCCCTCTGCTGGGCGGTCGCCGGTGTCACGCGCGGCGCGTAGCGCGTGGGTGTTGATCACGATGGCCTCGGCGTAGTGCGGCCCGGTAGTGAGGTAGAGCCACAGCGTCGAGGCGAGGTCGCGGGCGTGTTCGGGCCACCCGTGCTCGGCCGCGTATCCCGCGGCGGCGACCAGGTTGGCGCGGGCCGCGTCGAGCCAGGACCTCGCCTGTGCGGGATCCGCAGGCATGCCGGTGACTGAGATGCCCGGGCGGCCCGGTCGCTCCTCCGGGAACGCGCGGTCCATCGCCGCGACCGCGCTTTCCCGGTAGTGGTCGAGCATCCGCGTGAGGGCAGCGCGGCGTTCCGGTTCGGGATCCTCGTGACGCGCGCGCTCGGCCGCGTACAGCCGCAGCAGGTCGTGGAACGTGTAGCGGCCGGGAGAGTGCTGGTCGAGCAGGTGCGCGGCGGTCAACCGGTCCAGGGCGCGCCGGGCGTCGGGCAGGCCGGTGAGCGCGGCGGCCGTGTCGGCGGTCACGTCGGCGCCCGGCACCAGCCCGAGCAGGCGGAACAGCCGGCGGTCCGGCTCGGGCAGGTGCTCGTACGAGTGGCCGAACGCCGCCCGCACGGCACTCTGCTCGTCGCCGTCCACGGCGAGCGCGTCGAGGCGGTCGCCCGCGCGCAGCTCCTCGACGTAGCCCGCGATCGTCTGCCGTGGACGTTGCTGCAGGTTGGCCGCGGCGATCCGCAGCGCCAGCGGCAGGTGGCCGCACAGCCGGGTCAGTTCGGCGACGGCGTCGGGTTCGGTGCGGACGCGGTCGGCGCCGAGGATCCGCCCGAGCAGCGCTGCGGACTCGTCGGTGGTGAGCACGTCCAGCGCCAGCCGGACCGCGCCGTCCCTGGCCACCAGGCCGGTGAGCCGGTCGCGGCTGGTCACCACGACCGCGCAGCCCCGCGCGCCGGGCAGCAACGGCCGGACCTGGGCCGCGTCGGCGGCGTTGTCCAGCACGACCAGCACCTGCCGGCCGGCGAGCGCGGTGCGGTACCGGCCGGCGGCCTCGTCGACGTCGATCGGCACCTGGTCGGCCGGGATCCGGAGCGCACGCAGGAACCGCGCGAGCGCCTCGACCGGTCGCACTGGCGGCCCCGGGCCGTACCCATGCAGGTTGACGTAGAGCTGCCCGTCGGGGAACCGTCCGGCGACGCGGTGGGCCCAGTGGACCGCCAGCGCGGTCTTGCCGACTCCGGCGGCACCGGCGATCGCCGAGATCACGACGGTGGGCGCCGTACCGGCCGCCGCCGCGTCGAGGTCGGCAAGGGATCGGGCGCGGCCGGTGAACGTGGCCACGTCCGCCGGCAGCTCGGCCGGCACCGACGCGCGCACCGGCACCAGGTCGAGCGCGGGATCCTGGCGCAGGATCGCAGCCTCCAGGTCCCGTAACGGTCCGCCCGGGTCGAGACCCTGCGCGCCGGCCAGCTGCTCGTACGCGTCGCGGTACGCGGCGAGCGCGTCCGCCTGGCGCCCGCTGCGGTAGAGGGCGAGCATCCGGCGTGCGTGCAGGTGTTCGCGCAGCGGGTACTCGGCGACGAGCGCGCTCAGCTCGCCGACCAGCTCCTGGTGACGCCCGAGAGCGAGGTCGGCGTCGACCCTGGCCTCGATCGCCACCTGCCGCAGCTCCTCCAACCGGGCACAGTGGACCCGTGCCCAGCCCTCGTCGGCGAAGTCGGCCAGCGCGGGGCCGCGCCATAGCCCGAGCGCCGCGCGCAGCACGTCGGCGGCCGCTGCGTGATCGCCGGCGCGGTGCAGGTTCCGCCCCTCGGCGAGCAGGCGCTCGAAGCGGGTGGCGTCGACGGAGTCGGCGTCCACTGTCAGCTGGTAGCCGGACGCGCGGGTAGTGAGCAGGCTGCCCGGAGCCAGCGCCTTGCGCAGGTGGGAGACGTAACCGCGGAGCGTGCTCTCGGCCGCCGGCGGCGGCCGGCCCTCCCACAGCGCGTCGGTGAGCCGGCTCACCGGCACCACGCGGCCGGCGTCGAGCAGCAGCAACGCGAGCACGGAACGCTGACGGGGACCGCCGAGACGGGCGGTTACCTCGTCGACCTCGACGACGAATGGTCCGAGGATCCCGAAGCTCACGCGCCGGTCCACGCCACAACCGTATCCGCCGATCAGAACCGGTTACAGCGGATTCCCAACAAAGCTCCAATGTTTCGGTGTTTGCCTTGGTTGTCCCCGCTACCCGGAGGTTCACGATGCGCAAAGCACTCGTCGCGGTCGCCACGGCACTGGTCGTGCTGCTGACCCCGACCGCCGCCTCGGCGGCGCAGCCGCCGTACTTCAACGAGTACCTGGTCTGCTTCAACGGCCACGTCTACACCGACTTCACCGACCCGGACGGCAACGACGAGTACCTCAACGTCCAGCTCGCGGTGTTCCGGCCGCACCTCGGCATCTGGACCTACCACTGGATGACGAACACGGGACCCAGCGCGCACGGCATCTTCTTCTGGGCCAAGCTGTCCGACCACGGCATCGACCCGGCCACCGTCACCTGGTACGCGTTCAACGGGCTCGACCAGGAAGGGCTCTGGTCCGGCTGGACCTACGCCGACTCACGCTGCAACGTCTGGCGCGGGCTCGACGCGGCGGCGCCCGCCCTCGCCGACCGCTGACAAGGACCGGTGGCCGCGCCCTGGGGAGGAGCGCGGCCACCGGCTCCGTGCTGAGGCCTTAGGGCCTGGGCCCTAGCCCGTGAAGCCAGCGGTGATCTGGGTGAACTGCCAGTTGCTCTGGCTGATGCCGGAGCAGTTGCTCACCACGCCGCCGCCCGGGCACGGCCGGTCACGGTTGACCGACCAGAACGCCAGCCGCGCGATGTGCCGCGAGTTGGCGTAGTCGCGGATCTGGGTCCAGGTGGCCGGCGTGGTCATCTCGTGCTGGTCGGACAGGCCGTTCATGCCGGAGATTCCCATGTGGGCGTACGCCGTCGCGTCCGACCAGCCGAACGCCGACTTCAGCGCGTTCTTCAGGCCCTCGCTGGCGTTCACCGTGTCGTTGTAGATGTTGGAGCTGCCGAAGTCGAACGGCATGATCGTGAAGTTGTCGATGTTCGCGCCGAGCGCCGCGGCCTGCGTGATCAGGCGGTTGCCCCAGAAGTTGGGGCCGGTCGTGGTCGTGCCGAAGGTGACGATCGTCTTGATGCCGGGGTTGTTCTGCTTGACGACCTTCAGCGCGCCGAGGATCCGGTCCTGCACGACCGCGTTCTCGAACTCGTCGGTGTTCTCGATGTCGATGTCGATGTACTTGAGGTTGTACGCGTTGATCACCTGCTGGTACGCGCCGGCCAGGGCAGCGACGCTGCCACAGTTCGGCCCGAGCTTGTTGCCGCTCCAGCCGCCGAACGAGATCTGCACCTGGCCGCCGGCGGCACGGATCGCGTTGATCGTGCTCTGGTCGGCGCCGCCCGTCAGCGGCCGGTTGCCGTCCCACGCGGGGGAGCAGCCGCCGCCGGAGAGCATGAACGCCATCGTGAACTGCTTGATCCCCGTGGCGGACATGACCGACGTGGCGCTCGGCGGGTCGCCCCAGCCGAGGTAGAGGTACGGGGTGGCCATGGCGCCGCCGCCGGGCTGGCAACCGGTGGTGGTGCCGCTCGCGGAGCCGGACTTCGCCGACTCGCCGTTGCCGTTGTACGCGGCCACCGTGTAGGTGTGGCTCGTGCAGGCGCCCAGTCCGGTGATCGTCGTGGACGTGCCGGTGACGGTGGCGCGCACGGTCGTGCCCTCGTACACCCGGTAGCCGGTGACGGTGCCGCTGGAGGCGCCCCAGCTCAGCGAGATCGACGAGTTCGTCGTCCCGGTGACGCTCGGGTTGCCCGGCACGCCAGGCGCACCCGGGTTCGGATCGGGGTTGCCGCCGGGCCCGTCGAGGCTCACGTCGTCGGCGTAGTAGGTGCCCTGGCCGTACCAGCCGTGCAGGTACACCTGGACGCTGGTCTGGCTCGCGCCCGTGGTGAACGAGACGCTCAGCTGCGTGTAGTTGCCGGCCGACGGAGTCCAGGTGGACGCGCCGCCCTGGACGCCGAGGTAGACGTAGTTGCCGCGTACCCATCCGGAGAGCACGTACGCCGTGTTGGCCTGGACCGCGACAGTCTGGCTGCACTTCGCGTTGTCCGAGTTGCTCGCGGCGCCGGCGAGCGCGCGTGAACCGGTGCGGACCGGGCTGGTCACGACCGATCCCGATCCGCCTGAACACGACCAGCCGGACAGCGTGCCGGTCTCGAAGCCCGGGTTGGTGAGCAGGTTGGCGGCGTGCGCCGGTGCGGGCACGCTGAGCCCGGCGGCCGCCAGCAGGATCGCCGCGACCAGATGTCTTGTGCGCATGGGAGCACCTTCCAGGATCGGTGGTGGGAACCGACTACTGCGTGCTCGGGCATCGGCGCGGGGGCGCGGCAGGGGAGCTGTCCGAAGCATCGCCATTCTGGGGATGTGTACCCATCGCGCACAAGGTCTAGACCACAGATTTTGTGTTAGTGCTGTTCAGGAAGGAGCTCGGGCCGGTCGGCGGCGCTGTCTGGCGTACCGCGTTGCCCGATTTGTGCCGACTCACCGATCCGACCGGTCGGATGGTGAAGCCTGGCACGCGGATCCGACCGGTCGGATCCGCGAGCCGGCCGAGAACCGGCCGTGGGGCCGGTTGCCCTCCGAGACGCAAACGGACTGCGGGACAAAGTGGGTCACGGACGCCCGACGTAGGCACGGCTTCCCGGAAAGTCCGGTTCGGGTTGGTGGGCGGGGCGTCAGCGGCTTCCCGGAAAGTCCGGTTCGGGTCGCCGCGGGGAGGCGCGGGGATGGCGCGGGGAGGGCGTCAGTCGTTGGGGTGTTGCTGCTCCGCGAGGAAGCGTTCGAGTTCGGCGCCCAGCTCGTCGGCCGTCGGAAGCGGGTCGGTGCCGGCCGGCAGGGCGCGGGTGCTCTCGCGCCCGCGCAGGAACGCGTCGTGCTGCTCCTCCAGGGCGCGGACGAGCGCGCTGGCGTCCTCGGTCTGGGCGATCTGCGCGTCGATGTCGGCCGTGGCGACCTCGGCCGCCGAGCGCAGCGCGTCGGTGGGGAGCAGTAGCCCGGTGGCCTTCGATACGGCGCTGAGCAGCGTCTCGGCGGCGGCCGGGTAGGTGGTCTGCGCGAGGTAGTGCGGGACATGGACGGCGAAGCCGACGGCGTCGAGTCCCTGCTGGCCGAGCCGGTACTCGAAGAGGTTGCTGACGCTGGCCGGCACCTCGACGCGGTTGAGCCACGGCTCGTGGCCGGCGATCAGCTCGGCGCGGGTGGCGTGTGCGGTGACACCGAGCGGGCGGGTGTGCGGCACCGCCATCGGGATCGCGTTGAGCCCGACCGTCAGCCGGATGCCGAGCCGCCGCACCAGGCCGCTCATCGCGGCGGTGAAGCGGTTCCACTGGAGGTCGGGCTCGAACCCGGCGAGCAGGAGGAACGGCGTGCCGGCGTCGTCGCTGAGTGCGTAGAGCGCGAGGCTGGGCTCGTCGTAGGACTCCCAATGGTCCTCGACGAACGTCATGATCGGCCGGCGGGACCGGTAGTCGAGCAGCTGGTCGACGTCGAACGTCGCGATCGGCTCGGCGTCGAGCGCGCTGAGCAGGTGTTGCCGCGCCAGTTGGGTGCCGTTGCCGGCGTCGACGAAGCCGGTGAGCGCCTGGATCAGGACCGGCCGGCCCAGCTCCGGCAGCTCGCCGGTGAGTTCGTACAGCTCGTGCGGATCCTGCACAGCCCTCAGCACTCCCTCGTCGTCTGTCTCCCCGCGGAACGTCCGCACGGCATGGGATGTTCCCCGGCTAGATTTTGCGTAAAGCGAAAAAATGCGTGTCGCGCAAGATTCATGCTAGCGTGCCGGCATGGACGCCGACGAGGCAGGCCTCCGGGCCCGCAAGAAGCTGGCGACGCGCGCCGCGTTGAGCAGCGCCGCCATGCAGCTCGCGCTGGAGCGCGGGCTGGACAACGTCCGGGTGGACGACATCGCCGCGGCGGCCGGCGTGTCGCCCCGCACGTACAACAACTACTTCTCCAGCCGCGAGGAGGCCATCTGCTCGGTCGCTACCGACCGGGCGCAGCGCATCGGCGCGGCGATCGCGGCACGGCCCCAGAACGAGCCCCTCGCCGAGGCGCTGGTGCACGCCGTCGTCGCCGAGCAGGGCGGCTGCGAGCCGGACCGGAGCATCCTGGCGCTCGTCGCCACGGAGCCGGCGCTGCGCGGGCACTTCCTCGCCAGCCACATGAGGACAGAGGAGGCCATCGCCCGGGCGATTGCCGCCAGGCTCGGCAGAAAAATCGATCTGCCCTGCCGGCTCCTTGCCGCTACGGTCACCAGCGCCGCCCGGGTAGCCACCGGCCACTGGCTCCAGCACGAACCCGACGCGCCGTACCGGACGGTGCTGCGGGAATCGCTCACACTGGCGTTGCGTCCGCTCGCCGGGCTCGACGGTTCGGAGGCGTAATGCTCTTCCGCCTGCTGCGGGAGTACCTGCGGCCGTACACCGCAACGATCGCGCAGATCGTGGCGTTGCAGCTGATGGCGACGCTGGCCACGCTCTACCTGCCCACGCTCAACGCCGCGCTCATCGACAACGGGCTCGTCAAGGGCGACACCGGCTACATCGTGCGCGTCGGCGGGGGGATGCTCGCCGTGACGCTCGTGCAGATCGTCTGCTCGGCCGGCGCCGTCTACCTTGCCGCCCGCACGTCGATGGCGCTGGGCCGCGACGTGCGAGCTGCCGTCTTCACGCGGGTCCAGGACTTCTCCACCCGCGAGGTCGGCCAGTTCGGCACGCCGTCGCTGATCACCCGCACCACGATCGACGTGCAGCAGGTCCAGATGCTCGCGCTGATGACGTTCACGCTGATGGTGTCCGCGCCGATCATGGGCATCGGCGGCATCCTCATGGCGGTGCAGCTGGACGTGCCGCTCTCGGCGCTGCTGCTCGTCGTCGTGCCGCTGCTCGCCGTGGTGGTCATGCTGGTCGTCGCGCGGTTGCGGCCGCTGTTCCGGCTCACCCAGGAGCGCATCGACGCGATCAACCGGGTGCTGCGCGAGCAGATCACCGGCGTCCGCGTGATCCGCGCGTTCGTGCAGGACCGCCGCGAGCGCGACCGGTTCGCCGGCGCCAACACCGAACTGCTCGACGTCTCGCTGGCGATCGGGCGGCTGATGGCGTTCATGTTCCCGGGCGTGATGCTCGTCGTGAACGTCTCCAGCGTCGCCGTGATCTGGTTCGGCGGGCACCGCATCGACAGCGGCGACATGCAGATCGGTGCGCTCACCGCGTTCATCAGCTACCTCATGCAGATCCTGATGTCGGTGATGATGGCGACGTTCATGTTCATGATGGTGCCGCGCGCCGAGGTCTGCGCCGAGCGGATCGCCGAGGTGCTCGACACCGAGCCCAGCGTCGGCCCGCCCCCGAACCCCGTGCCGGCGCTCGGGCTTCACGGCCACGTCGAACTGCGCGGTGTCGCGTTCCAGTACCCCGGCGCGGAGGCGTCCGTGCTCCGCGGCATCGACCTGACGGCGGGCCCCGGCGAGATCACCGCGATCATCGGGAGCACCGGCAGCGGCAAGACCACCCTGCTCAACCTGATCCCGCGACTGTTCGACGCGACCGCCGGCACGGTGCTCGTCGACGGGGTGGACGTGCGCGACCTCGACCCGGCCATGCTGTCGCGGGCCGTCGGGCTCGTGCCGCAGAAGCCGTACCTCTTCTCCGGGACGGTCGCCACGAACCTGCGCTACGGCAACCCCGACGCCACCGACGTGGAACTCTGGGACGCGCTGGAGACGGCGCAGGCGAGGGACTTCGTCGAGCGGATGCCCGGTGGCCTCGACGCGCCGATCGCGCAGGGCGGCACGAACGTCTCCGGCGGCCAGCGGCAGCGCCTCGCCATCGCCCGGGCGCTGGTGCGCCGCCCGGAGATCTACCTCTTCGACGACGCCTTCTCCGCGCTCGACTACGCCACCGACGCCGCGCTTCGCGCCGCCCTGACCCGCGACACCGCAGCCGCCACCGTCGTCATCGTGGCGCAGCGCGTCAGCACGATCCGCACCGCCGACCGGATCGTCGTTCTCGACGAGGGCCGGGTCGTCGCCAGCGGTACCCATCGCGAACTGATGGCCAGCTCCGCCACCTACCGCGAGATCGTGCTGTCCCAGCTCACCGAGGAGGAGGCGGCATGACCGCGCACCGTTGCGGTTGGATCGTGCCCTCCAGGGGCGCGATCCAACCGCAGACCCGGCAGGAGACCGCATGACTGTGCGCCCCGCCGGCCTCCTCCGCTCCGCTCCTCGCTCCTTCGTCGCTGCGATGCTCACTCGGGAGGCCGTCTCATGACCACCACGGGGGAACGACCGACGCCCGCCCGCGGCCCGGCGGTAGGCGCCGGACCTGGCCTCGCGCGCGGCCCGGCCGCGTTCATGGCGTCGCCGGAGAAGTCGCTGGACTTCCGCGGCTCCGGCCGGCGCCTGCTGAGCAGCCTGGCGCCGGAACGGGTGCTGGTCTGGTCGGTGCTGGTGCTCGCAGCCGGAAGCGTGGCCCTGTCCGTCATCGGCCCGTGGCTGCTCGGCCGCGCCACCGACCTCGTCTTCGCGGGCGTCGTCGGACGCAGCCTCCCCGAGGGCGCCACCAAGGCCGAGGAGGTGGCGCGGCTGCGCGAGTCCGGCCAGGACACGCTCGCCGACATGCTCGCCGCGATGGACGTGGTGCCGGGCCAGGGCATCGACTTCGGCGCGGTCGGCCGGGTGCTCCTCCTGACCCTCGCCGTGTACGCGGTCGCAGCGCTGCTCGGCATCGGGCAGGGCCGGCTGACGGCCGCGGTCGTGCAGCGGGCGGTGTACCGGCTGCGCGAGGAGTCGCAGGCGAAGCTCGCCCGGCTGCCGCTCAGCTACTTCGACCGGCAGCCGCGCGGCGAGGTGCTGAGCCGGGTCACCAACGACCTGGACAACGTGGCGCAGACCCTGCAACAGTCGCTTGGGCAGATCGTCACGTCGCTGCTGATGATCGTCGCCGTGCTCGCGGCCATGGTCGCGATCTCTCCGCTGCTCGCCCTGATCGCGCTGGCCACCGTGCCGGCGTCGGTGGCGATCGCGGCGGTGATCGGCAAGCGGTCGCGGCCGCAGTTCGTCAAGCAGTGGGCCACCACCGGCAGGCTCAACGCGCACATCGAGGAGGCGTACACCGGGCACGCGCTGGTCAGGGTGTTCGGCCGCCGCGACGAGTCGGCGCGCACGTTCGCCGAGCAGAACGACGCCCTGTACGAGTCGAGCTTCCGGGCGCAGTTCATCTCCGGGCTGATCCAGCCGACGCTGTTCTTCCTGGGCAACCTGAACTACGTGCTGGTCGCCGTCGTGGGCGCGCTGCGGGTGGCCTCCGGCGCGCTGTCGCTCGGCGAGGTGCAGGCGTTCGTGCAGTACTCGCGGCAGTTCAGCCAGCCGCTCACGCAGGTGGCGAGCATGGCCAACCTGTTGCAGTCCGGGGTCGCGTCGGCCGAGCGGGTCTTCGCCCTCCTCGACGCCGACGAGCAGGAGCCCGACCCCGCCGACCCGGCGCGTCCGGCGGCGGTGCGTGGCCGGGTCGAGTTCGAGGACGTGTCGTTCCGGTACGTCCCCGGTACGCCGCTGATCGAGAACCTGTCGCTCACCGTCGAGCCGGGGCAGACCGTCGCGATCGTCGGGCCGACCGGCGCCGGCAAGACGACGCTCGTCAACCTGCTGATGCGCTTCTACGAGCTGACCGGCGGGCGGATCACGGTCGACGGCGTCGACATCGCCGCGATGACCCGCGACGACCTGCGCGAACTGACCGGCATGGTGCTCCAGGACACCTGGCTCTACGGCGGAAGCATCGCCGAGAACATCGCCTACGCCGCGCCCGGCGTCACGCACGAGCAGGTCGTGGAGGCGGCCCGCGCCACCCACGTCGACCGGTTCGTCCGCACACTGCCCGACGGGTACGACACCGTGCTGGACGACGAGGGCGTGAACGTGAGCGCGGGGGAGCGGCAGCTGATCACGATCGCCCGCGCGTTCCTGTCCGAGCCGGCGATCCTGATCCTCGACGAGGCGACCAGCTCGGTCGACACCCGTACCGAGGTGCTGATCCAGCGGGCGATGCGGTTGCTGCGCCTGGGTCGAACCAGCTTCGTCATCGCGCACCGGCTGTCCACGATCCGCGACGCCGACCTGATCCTCGTCATGGAGGACGGCAGCATCGTGGAGCAGGGCAACCACGAGCAGCTCATCACCGCGGACGGCGCCTACGCCCGGCTGTACGCGGCCCAGTTCGCCGAGCCGCTCGCCGAGGTCGACTGACCGGCCCGGAAGTGGTGTTCGCGGAAATGGCGGCGGCGCGCCGAAGCGCGCCCCGCGATTTCCGCGAACACCGATCAGACGGTGGCGAACTGCGTCTCGTACAGCTCGGCGTACCGCCCGCCGGCCGCGAGCAGCTCGACGTGCGTGCCGCGCTCGATGACCTGGCCGTCCTCGACCACGAGGATCAGATCGGCCGCTCGGATCGTGGACAGCCGGTGCGCGATCACCACCGCGGTGCGCCCGTCGAGCGCCTCGGTGAGGGCGGCCTGCACCGCCGCCTCCGACGTGGAGTCGAGGTGGGCGGTCGCCTCGTCGAGGATCACGACGCGCGGCCGGGCGAGCAGCAGCCGGGCGATCGTGAGCCGCTGGCGCTCGCCGCCCGAGAGCCGGTACCCGCGCTCGCCGACCACGGTGTCCAGCTCGTCGGGCAGGCTGGCGACGAGGTCGGCGAGGCGGGCGCGGCGCAGCACGTCCCAGAGCTCGTCGTCGGTGGCCTCGGGTCGCGCGAGGGTCAGGTTGGCGCGGATCGACTCGTGGAACAGGTGCCCGTCCTGGGTGACCATGCCGAGCGTGTCGCGGATCGAGTCGAACGAGAGGTCGCGGACGTCCATGCCCGCGAGGCGTACCGCGCCGGCGTCGGCGTCGTAGAGCCTCGGGACCAGCGAGGCGAGGGTGGACTTGCCGGCTCCGGTCGAGCCGACCAGCGCGACCACCTGCCCCGGCTCGGCCCGGAACGAGACGCCGTGCAGCACCTCGGCCCCGCCGCGCACGTCCAGCTTCGCGACCTCCTCCAGCGAGGCGAGCGACACCTTGTCGGCGGACGGGTAGGCGAAGCGGACCGCGTCGAACTCGACCGACACCGGCCCGTCCGGGACGCGCTCCGGGTCGGGCTTCTCCGTGATGAGCGGCGGCAGGTCGAGCACCTCGAACACGCGCTCGAAGCTGACCAGCGCGCTCATGATCTCAACGCGGGCGCTGGCCAGCGCGGTCAGCGGCGCGTACAGCCGGGCCAGGAGCAGGGCGAGCGCGACGACCGCGCCCGGCTCCAGCGTGCCGCGCAGCGCGTAGTACCCGCCGAGCCCGTAGACCAGCGCGAGTGCCAGCGCCGAGACCAGCGTGAGCGCGGTGACGAACACCCACTGCACCATCGCCGTCCGGACCCCGATGTCGGCGACCCGCTTGGCCCGCGCGGCGAACTCGGCGGACTCCGCCGACGGCCGCCCGAACAGCTTGACGAGGGTGGCGCCGGGAGCCGAGAACCGTTCGGTCATCTGATTGCCCATCGCGGCGTTGTGGTCGGCGGCCTCGCGCTCCATGCGGGCCAGGCGGTTACCCATCCGGCGTGCGGGCAGGACGAACACGGGTAGCAGCACCAGCGCGAGGAGCGTGATCTGCCAGGACAGGCTGAGCATCACGGCCAGGGTCAGCGCCAGCGTGACGAGGTTGCCGACGACGCCGGAGAGCGTGTCGCTGAACGCCCGCTGCGCGCCGATCACGTCATTGTTGAGGCGGCTGACCAGCGCGCCGGTGCGCGTACGGGTGAAGAACGCGACAGGCATCTTCTGGACGTGGTCGAAGACGGCCCGGCGCAGGTCGTAGATCAGGCCCTCACCGATGCGGGCGGACAGCCACCGGGTGACGATGCCGAGCCCCGCCTCGGCGATCGCGATGATCGCGATCAGCACCGCCAGCCGCACGACGACGCGCACCTCGCCCTGCTCGACGATCGCGTCGACCACCTGGCCGGCCAGCACGGGCGTCGCCACCGCCAGGACCGCTCCGACGACGCTGAGCAGGAGGAAGACCGCGAGCTGCCGGCGGTGCGGTCGGGCGAAACCGGCGATGCGCCGCAATGTCGCTCGCGAGAACGAGCGCCGCTCCTCCTGCGCGTTCATCGCGTGGTACAACGACATCCAAGCGGTGACTTCCATGTCCATTGCGTGCTCCCCGGGTCTTATCCCACTACTCCGGCTAGCCAACCACCCGATCCCATGAACGCCGCACGTATTTTGACCGTATGGACGAGGTGCGCCTGTCTGATCGGCTGGTTACCGGTGAGGAGCAGCAACAAAAATCCGCCGCCGGGCGATCAGGGAGTACCCCTGTCCCGGAAGGAACCCCTCAACCATGTATGACCAACCCGTCGGCGACTACTACCTCCCCCGGCCGACGAACGGCAGGCGGCTCTTCCCCGCCGCCGGCCAAAACCTCCTCACCCTCCGTAATGGCGCCCTCGCACTCCTCGTGCTCGGGACGCTCCTGGTCGGTCTCGGCATCTACTACGGCAACGAGAGCCTCGTCTCGCTCGACGGCGAGGCATGCCCGGCGGTGTTCGGCGACGACCGCCTCGTCACGCTCCTCACCGGCAAGGACCCCGAGTGCGACTCGGCCCGCGCGTTCCGGGCCACGCAGGTCTACTGGATGCTCGGCATCGGGGCCGTCCTGCTCGCCGGCGCGGTCGGCACCTGGATCGCCGGCACCGCCCGCCGGCCGCGCGCCGCGGACGCGTAGGCGTCATCGTCCGTCGCCCAGCGCCGCCACATGAGGGAGTGGCGGTAGCTGGGCGAGGGCGGTGTCGATCATCGACGTGATGCTGGCAGCCTCGGGCTCGCCGGCCAGCTCGGGATGGTCGCGCAGCGCCTGCGCGAAGTCGGCCCTGGCCACCAGCAGCAGGCCGCGCCGGCGCAGCACGTGCCGATCGCTCGAGCCCGACGGTCTGGCGGTACGTCGCCTCGGCGCGCCCGGAGCGGCCCGCGCAGAACAGCACCAGGGCGAGGTCGAAGCTGTGGCTGCCTAGGCTCTGCTTGGTGCTGACCACCTCGTAGTACGCGCGGGACGCGGTGGTCGTCTTGCCGAGCCGGAACGCGCACCACCCGATCAGCTCCAGCATGTACGGCCGTTCGCTGCGCTGCGCCTCGGCCTCCGCCAGGACCTCGCGGTAGAGCGCGGCCGCCTCCGCCGTCCGCCCGGCGAGGTGCAGGATGTTCGCGACGCCCTTGCGTACCCAGGGAGAGTCGGCCTTGAGCTGCAAGGACGTGCGGTAGGCCGACTCGGCGTCGGCAAGCCGTGGCGGGTCGCTGTACTGCAGCGCCCACCCCAGCCCGTCCCAGCTGGCGACGTCGCGGTGCTCGATCTCCAGCGCCCGCCGGTAGAGCCGCGCGGCCCCGTCGAAATGGCCGATGTCGAGAAGCGTCTGGGCGAGCCTGCCGAGCGCCCAGGTGTCGCCGGGTGCCTGGAGGCACGCGTTGTCGAGGAGCGGCAGCGCGTCGTCGAGCCGTTCGGCCGTGGCGTGCGCGTGGGCGAGGTCGACCTGGACCCGGACGTCGTCCGGATAGAGCGCGCGCAGCCGCAGGAACGTGTCCACCGCCCGGCCGGTCTGCTCGGTCTCCAGGAGCGCGAACCCGAGGCTGCGCAGCGCCTGGGGGTCGTCTGGGCTCAGCGCCAGCGCCTCGGTGGCCGCCGCGATCGCCTCGTCGCCGCGGCCGAGCAGCCGCAGCGCCTCGGAGCGGCCGGCGAGCGGTTCGACGCCGGACCCCGCGGTCGGGCTGGTGAAGATGTCGAGCGCCGCCTCCGGGCGGTCGACCGCGAGCTCCAGCCAGCCGCGTTCGAGCTGGTACTGCGCGTTCTCCGGGTCGAGCGCCACGGCCAGCTCCAGGTGGGCGCGCGCCTCGTCCGGGCGGTCCTCGGCCGCTGCCACCTGCGCGCGCAGCATGCGCCCGAACGCGTAGTCCGGTTCGTCGGCGAGCGTGCGGTCGAGGATCTCCCTGGCGGCGCCCAGCTCGCCGAGGATCATGTGCGCCGCCGCGAGGGTTCCCTGGGCCGGCACGTGGTCCGGCTCCAGCGCGAGCGCACGTTCCGCGTGCGCCCTGGCGAGCGCCGCCGCGCCACGCCGGCGGGCGAGTTCGGCCCGCAGGTACCACGCGTCGACCAGCTCGGGGTCCCGGTCGAGGACGGCGGCGATGTCGGCGTCGGCCTCGTCCCAGCGCTGCAACCCCGCGAGGACTTCGCCGCGCAGCAGCAACCAGCTCGTGTGGAAGTCCGACCCGGGTTCGAGGGCTTCGGGGACGGTCGCCACCACCTGGTACGCCTCCTCGAACCGCTGCTGCTGGTCGAGGGCGGCGGCGAGCAGGTACAGGTAGCTGGGCTCGCTGGGCGCCAGCTCCAGCAGTCGCCGGGCAGGCTGCTCCGCGCCGGCCGCGCCGACCTCCAGCCGCAGATCTGCGAGGAGCGCCAGCGCGGCGCGGTGGTCCGGTTCGAGGTCCAGCGCGGCGACGAGCTCGGACTCGGCGTCGTCGAACTCGCCACGGCGGGTGAGCAGGTCGGCGCGGAGGTAGTGCGGCGCCGCGGAGTCGGGTGCGAGCGCGACGCTGCGGTCGAGCGCGGCCATCGCCTCGACGTAGTCGGGGTCCGCAGGCAGGCCGTCGCCGACGGTCAGGTCGGCGAGCGACTGGGCGAGGTACAGCTGGCCCAGGGCGGAGTCCGGCGCCAGCTCGACCGCGTGGCGCAGCGTCTCGACGCTCTCCTCGATCTGGCCGGCCCGCCACTGGAGATTGCCCTTGACCTCCAGCAGCGGTGCCGCGTCGCGCCAGACCTCGGCAGCGTCACCGGCGGCGGCGAGCGCCTCGGCGAGCTGGCCCGCCTCGGCGAGCAGCTCGGCGTAGTCGGCATGGTCGTCAGCCGTGGAGTCGTGGGTGCAGAGCCACCGGTACAGCTCGACGGCGCCGGGGAGGTCGCCGGACTGCCGGACCAGTTCGGCGTGCAGGCGGAGCAGCTCCACGTCCTCCGGCGCCGTGGCCCGCCCGGCCCGCACGGTCGTGAGGGCGGCGGTGGGGTCGCCGAGCCGGCGCTCGGCCGTTGCCCGCAGCAGCGCGACCCGTGGCTCGTGCGGGTCGAGCGCGGCGGCCTTGCGGGCGTAGTCGAGAGCCCGGGCCGGATCGTCGCCGGCGAGCGCGACCTCGCTGGCCAGCACCATCGTCGACGTGTCCAACGGGGACAGCCTCGTCGCCGTCGTCAGCAGCGCCCAGCCCTGCTCGGTGGAGCCGAGGGTGACGAGGAGGGCTCCATGCCGACCCAGCAGCCACGGATTGTCCGGGTCGGCGCCGAGTGCACGCTCCACCGCGCCAAGCGCTTCGTCGGCGCGGCCGGCCTGGCGCAACGACTCGACGCGGAGTGCTAGCACGGCCTGGTTCTCGCCCACCACCTCGACGACCCGGTCCAGCGTCTCCAGCGCGTCCGCGGGCCGGCCCCGTTGCAGGTAGAGGACGGCGGCCTGCTCGTAGGTGGACGCCGCGGCCGGCTGCCGCCGCTCGGCCTGGGCACGGCCGAGCAGCGCATAGGCGTCCGGATCCGCCGGGACGACCTGCAGGCTCTCCCTGATCAGGCGCTCGGCCCGGTTGTGCTCGCCGTGGTCGAGGAGGAGGCGGGCGAGGTGGCGGGTGGCCTCGCCGGTCTGGCCGTCCTCGGCGCGGGCCCGCTCCAGGTGTTCCCGCGCCTCCCTGTCGCGACCGAGCGCCGCGAGCGCCGCGCCGTAGTCGCTGCGGTACCGCGCGGTGAGGATCGAGTCCGGGACCTGGCCGAGCAGGCGTACCGCCTTCGCGTACCGCTTGACCGCCTTGTCCCGCAGGCCTCGCCGCTCCAGGCCCTGCCCGCTCACGCTGTTGGCCACCCCGCGCAGCAGATTGACGGTGGCCTGTGACGCGGCGGCGGGGGAGGCCAGCACGAGCTCCTTGAGCTGCCGCAGCGTGGCCCGCAGCAGTGCGTCGCCGGCGGCCTGGTTGCCCAGCCGCAGCTTGCCGCGTGCCCTCTCGATCTGGGTGCGCGCCATCGTCTCGACCAGCGGCGGCCCGGACATCGAGTCACGCAGTACGGAGCGGGTGATGCCGCTCAACCCGTCCCAGAACGTCATCAGGCACCGATCCTCTGCCGGCTCACCCGGGTGGGTTCGCTGGTGCGCCCGGTGCCCGCCTTCTGCGCGGCGAGGGTCTTGGCGCGCTCGTGGATGACCGCCACCTTGCTCGGATCGCGCAGGCGGGCGAGCCACATCGCGGTGGTCAGGTCGCGCGGGTTGGGCGCGAGCCCGTCGAGCGACACGCGCTGGTCGGTGAGCTTGATGCCGAGCTCGTCGGCGTCGGCGACCCAGCGCGGGTCGTAGGCGATGTGCGGGAAGTCCAGCCGCAGCTCCTCGCAGAACTCGTCCACCAGCGCCAGGTCGTCGGCGGCGACGACGGCGTCCTCCTGGTTGAACGACCGGCGCGCCTTCGTCCACGGATCGCGGAGCCGCTCGGCTATCCGGACGAGATAGTCGTGGCCGGGATCCAGCTCGGGCAGCTTCGTGAGCAGCAGCTCGGCCCTGACCGCGTCGCGCATCGGCGCCTGCGGAGCGTCCTCGGGGTCGAGTTCGAGGAAGATCGCGGCGTGGGCGTAGCTCGGGCCGAGCACGGTCAGCGCGTACATGTCGGCGCAGAGCACCCGCAGCCGGGTCGGGATCTCGGTGGCGAACGCGCCGGACTCGATCATGGACTCGCCGGCGGTGCGTCCGACCAGCGGCAACGCCCACAGGCTCCACTGCGGATAGCCGAGCTGGACGTGGCGTGTGCCGAGCAGCGCCAGCGGCGAGCGGAGCGCCGGACCCGGCTGCGCCGAGCGGTCGACCGGCATCAGCAGCTTCACGAGGCCCGCGACGTCCTCCATGATCTCGGCGTCCAGCCCGAAGCCGCGCACCGCCATGCCGCCGAGCAGTTCGAGGTAGCTGGTGAACAGCTCCTGGCCGCGGCCGCGCAGCTCGTCCTCGTAGCGGCGCCACGGGTCGGGCGCCCGGCGGATCGTCGTGACCAGTCGCTTGTAGGCGTTGGCCGCAGTGACCAGCCGTTCCTCGGCGAGGCCGGCCACCGACCAGCGGTAGACGTCCTGGAACGACACGTCCGCGCGCTGGCGGTCCGCGGCGAGCTGCGCCACGATCCGCTGTGCCTTGGTGACCGCTTCGAGGGTCTCCTCGACCCGCGCGCGGTCGTTGGCGGTGAGCTTGGTGTTGCCCGGGTCGAGGACCGTGCGCAGCCGCTGCTCGGCGTCGGACAGCGCCGTCCGCGCGCTCTTCGTGCCCTCGTCAAGGTGGCCGCCGGCTGCGAGGCAGGACTCCACGAGGTTCAGCTCGCTGCGCTGCTCGCGCATTGCGCTGATCACCCCGTTCACCTCGTCGACGGCCTGTTCCAGCAGGTCGAGGCGGGTCTTGAGGATCGGGTCCAGAGTGGATTCGGTGGTCATGGCCGGCCGTCCGCTCCGGGCAGCGTGCGCCGCAGCAGCTTGAGCGCGTCCGCCTCCAGCTGGGTGGCGCCCGGTTCCTCGGGCGGCCAGCTCTCCAGCCGGCTGATCCACGCCGCGTTGAGCACATCGGCGGGCCGGTAACCGGACGGCGCCGGCTCGCCGCGCTCCAGCTCGGTGACGAGCGCCCTGACGTGGCCGGACCATCCGTACCGCACCGTGCCCAGGTTCTGCTCCAGCTGCGTCCAGCAGGCGGCGACGTCCGGCCCGAGCGCGCCCCGATCGGCTTCGGTGAGCCTGCCCGACGGAGGTTGCAGCGCGTCCCAGGCCGCGGTGAGGAGGGTGAGGACGCGGTCGTACGGGCCGGCGAGCGTGTCGCGCTCGTGCTGCAACCGCCGGAGCGTCCAGAGGCAGGCGTGGACCCGGGCGGCAGGCGACGGGTGGGTCGCGTCCGCGGCCGGGCTCGCCGGCGCGCTCGGATCGAGCCGGTGCAGGACCAGCCCGCACACGTAGGACGGGCCGAGCGCGTAGGTGGCGAACATGTCGCAGAACAGCTCCTCCGCCCGGCTGCGGCGGGGCCCGTCGAACCGCGCGAGCCAGGCGTCCACCGGGCGGCGGACCTGGTCGCCGACGGCGTCGTACGGCTGGAGTCCCGCGACGACGAGATGGCCGAACTCGTGTGCCATCACGGGGAGGTCCCAGAGGCCGTGCCCCGGTACCCGGCACCGGACCACGTCGGAGGCGCGGTGCAACACCTCCTGCTCCCCGGGGACCGTCGGGCGGGCGAACCGCCGGTCGATGCGGCCTGCCAGCTCACGGATGAGCAGGTCGGCGTCGTCGCACGCGCCGTCGTCGAGGGCGAACTCGCGGGCCAGCGCACCGAGCGAGAGCGCGAGCGCCTCCGAGAGCACGCGGTCGGTGGCGCGCTGCAACGAATCCAGCCGGCCGAGCCGCGCGGCGTCGACATCGCCACGGCCCACCGCGCGAGCGAGATCGGCCCACCGCCTGTCCATGTCGCCGAGGAGCGTGCGCAGGCGGTCGCCCGCCATCGACTCCAGGCGCACCGCGGCCGGACCGGCACCGACCAGGGTGGACCGTGCGCGCTCCAGCCGGCGCTGCTCGAGCGCGATGCGTCCGAGCAGGATCGACGCCGGCTGCGGTGCGGTCACGCGGTGGCTTCCTCGATGATCGTGCGAGCGCCCGGCACCCGCTCGACGAGCGAACCGGTGTCGAGATGGTCGCGGCCGACCCAGATGCTGGCGCCGAGAGCCAGCAGGTAGCCGGCGGCGCCGATGCCGTAGAGCCAGGCCGCGACGGCGCCGAAGAGGGCGGCCAGCGGCCCGACCAGCTTGGTGAGTACGCGGACGATCTTGCCCAGCAGCTCGGCGACGCGGCCGTGCTCTGCGTCGAGTTCCACGAGCCGCTCGTATCCGGTGCGGAGCGCGTCGTCGGTGGCGCCGCCCCTGCCGAGCGCCGTCTCGGCAGCCGTGGTGAGCAGCTCGACGGAGAGCAGCCGCCGGACCAGCTTGTCCAGGAACGGGTCTGCCTTGTTCTCCCACCAGTCCGTGGCCCACTGCCGGATCTGTTCCCGGATCGACTCCGGGACGAGATCCTCCAGCGCCGCGACCGCCCGCCGGATCGCGCGGAGCGCGGCCCGGACGACCGACCCGGTGTCCGGTACGACCGAGGCGAGCGCGGCGAGCGCGGGCTGGACGGCAGACGCGGGCACCAGCGCCAACCCGCCGACGACATCGCGGCCGAGGCCGACCGTGCGCGTGACGATCACGTCGATCGTCTTCGGCACCTGGTCTCGGAGGACGTCGAGCGGTGGCCCCGCGGGCGGCTCCGGCGCTGTTCCGAACCCGAGCGTCGCCGGTCCGGCGGGGCCCGCGAGGACCTGCGACGTCGCCTCCAGGTCGTCGAGTGCGTCGGTGAACTGTGCCGCTGCCGGCGCGGTGCCCTCACCGGCGACGCTGCCGGCTGTGAGGAGCGCATGCCCGACGTCGAGCTCGGCGAGCACCTGCGCGATCGCCTCCTCGCCGGACTGCGGCAACGCCTCGTCCGTCGCGGAGAACGACGGGGTGAAGCCGGGCACGGTTCCGGCCGACTCGCGAGCCTCGGCGGCGCGGAGCAGCTCGGCGATCGCCGCCTGCGTCTCCACGTCGTCGCCGCCCTCGACGGCGTTCTCCAGCGCCCGGCCGGCCCACAGGACCGATGCCACCCCGGTGCGGTACTCAGTCGTCACAGCCATCCGGTGTCCCCCAAGTCAACCCCCGCGTGTGCCGGGACTGTGACCGCGCCACTACGCACCGCTAAGGCTGCTCCAAACGTACAAGGGCTCCGCATCCGGCGCAGACAATTCGACCGGTTCGGCGCCCGCCGTCACGATCAGCAGCCGCGCTTCGCCTTGTGGATGTGCGTCGGCAGCGCCGGGGCGTCCGTCGACCGGCGCCGGGTCCTCCGGGGTGGGCTTCACGCCGCCTGCCGCGATCTTGTCGAGCGTCGCCATCCCCGACGCGGTGACCTTCCCGAAGATCGTGTAGTTGGGACGCAGCCGCGAGTCGGCGAAGACCAGGAAGAACTGGCTGCCGTTGGTGTCCGGGCCGGCGTTGGCCATCGCGAGGGTGCCGCGCGGGTAGATCTTCCGCTCGCCGGTCGGGTCGTCCGGCCAGGGCTCGAGGTCGGTGGGCAGCTCGTCCTTGTACTTGTAGCCCGGTCCGCCCTCGCCGGTGCCGCTCGGGTCGCCGCACTGCAGCACCTTGAGCGTCGGGTAGGTGGTGAGCCGGTGGCAGATCGTACGGTCGTAGAAGCGGTGGTGCACGAGGTGCAGGAAGCTCTGGACCGTGCACGGCCCCTTGGGGCGTTGCAGCGTCAGCCCGATCGACCCGTGGTTGGTCTTCAGCGTGACGGGGACGGTGCCGCGGTCGGGCGTGTGGCGCGGGTCGCGGGGGAGCGGCACCGGCCGGGCCGGCGGCTCGTCCGGCGTCTCGGTGTACTTGCACGGGCCTTTCGTCGAACCGTCGGCATGGGCCGGGCTCGCGGCGGCGAACACGCCGGCACTGACGATCAGCGTGGTCACCGCGGCGGCGGCCGCACCTCGGAGTAACACGCTGGGCGGCTGCGGAGTACTGGGCACGGGGTTCCTCCCGGGAGCGTCTCGGCGATGAGCGCCGCCAGTTTAGGGGGAGATTCCCGGTGTGGGGCAAGGATCATGTTTTGCCCGTGCACATGCGAAAGGCCCGGTACCGGGGGGTGGGTACCGGGCCTGCCGCTGGCCCTGCTAGCAGCGCTTCCAGGAGAAGTGGTAGATCGTGTTGACGCTGCCGTCGGTGGAGTCCATGGTGATGAAGCTGGTGGTGGTGTTCGGGTTCGACGAGCCCGCGTAGACCCGCAGATCCGTGTTGACGTTCAGGTTGCGAGAGACGCCACACGGCGCCCACACCAGCTCGGCGACCGTCCGTGTGTCGGTCACCTGCCAGTCGTTACTGATCGGGCCCCGGATCGTGTGCGGCGACCGGGCGGTCGCCGAGTCACCGGCGAAGTAGTAGTTGGCCTGCTGCCGGGCGAACGCGCCGCGCTGGAGGTGCGCGAAGCCGCGGTAGTCCGCCCTGGCGATCGCGTAGGTGAAGCCCTGCGGCACGTGGATCAGCAGGTTGAGCTGGCAGTTCTTGCGGAAGTCGGTCGGCTTGGAACCGACACCGACCTGAGCGAGGTATTCGCTGTAGGTCACCGTGAACGCGGTGTTGTCCGGTGCGGTGGCGACCGCGGCGGTGCCGGGCCTGCACCCGGATCCGTTGACGGTGACCACGTCGATCACTATCCGGTCGGGCGGCGGAGCCGCGGCGGCGGTAGTGGTGGCGGCACCGGCAGTCTGTCCGGAAAGGACAACGGCGATTACGGTGACCAGCGCTCCGATCGTCGCGCGTCTCGCGCCGGTAAGGATTGCTGTCATGAGGCACCTCTCAAATGGCCGGAATGGCGTGCGCCCCCCAACCCCCGTACCCCCGAAGGCACCACCGCGCTGAGCGGCGGCACCTTTGTACACATTGGACGATGAGACCGATCTCGGACGGATCGTAGCGATGTGGCCCCGGCTAATTCAAGGTTTTTCCGCACTTTTCGTACTCAATAGTTTTAGTACCATTTGAAACCCTTTTGATTGCCTTGTGCCGCTGCGGACACGGCGCGCACTGTACGGGCGTTCTCGGTGGCCGCCGCATATTCCGGCGGCGTTCTGCCGGTTCCTGCCGGTGCTCGCCCATGAGGCGGTGTTGCCGCAGGTCAACGCTGGTGCTCTTCATGCACGGTGCTCGACCGTCGAACCGAGCGGACCTCCCTAACGTGAGATCAGCCGCACACCCAGGGGAGGAGAAGGTGCCGTGTTACACGACTCCAATTCCCGTGCGCGGTCCGTCAGACGGGGGACGTGCGTCGTGCTCGCGAGCCAAACGCCGCACGTGCACTCGGCCGAATTGCGACTGAGTGCCGATTGGACGAAGGGGCGCCGTACCGGAAATCCGGTACGGCGCCCCTCTGGGTCCGCTGCGGGCTAGCCGTTGCGGTGCCGCGTGACGAGCTTGTCGATGGCCAGACCCAGCGTCGCGTACTTCTCGGTGTACGCCACCGGGAAGATGCCCGGCGGGTCGGCCGGCCGGTTCGGGTCGGTGTACCGGTCACCGAGGTTGGCGTGGACCGCCACGATGTAGTGGCGGCCGGCCTTCCCAGGCAGGTTGTGCACGATTCCGGCGTCGTTGCCGGAGGTGTCAACGAGTCCGGTCTTGTGCAGGTACCGCACCTCGGCGCTCTCGTTGCAGGGCCGGACGTCCTGGCCGTAGACGCGGTGGGCGACGGTCATCGTGCCGTCGGTCGGGTTGATCCACCGCTCGGCGGTGCGCTGCGGGATGCCCTGCGCCGGGTACGCGCGGCCGCACCAGTTGGTGGTGGAGAGCACCTGGTTCAGGCCCTGCTCCTCCAGCGTCTTGAGGTAGAACTGGCGGGACGAGTCGCTGAGCAGGTCCTTCGTGACCCGGGTGCCGTCGGGCGCCGTCCAGAGCGTGCCGGGGCCGCCGTTGACGATCAGCAGCAGCTTCGCGGTGTCGAGCGCGTTCATCTGCGTCTGGCCCCAGCCGCCGCCGTCGACGGTGCGGGTGCCGATCAGCTGCAGCATCGGCAGGCCGAGGTCCTGGAAGTGCTGGTTGAGCGCGTTCATCGCGCCCTTCTGGTGCAGCAGCTTGATCAGCGCGCAGGTCGACTCGTTCCGCGAGACCGTCTGCATCTCGTCGAAGAACTGGCGGATCGGCTTGGTGACGTTGAGGCCGCACGCGGTGTTCGGCGCGCCGGTGCGGTCGTAGGCGTACTGCTCGTCCAGCGTGATCACGCCCTGGTCGACGAGCCGCAGGACGCCGTAGCCGACCATCAGCTTCAGCACGGACGCCGGGTACGGCGACATGAAGTCGATCGGCGCGTTCTCGCGGCCCGGGACGGCGTCGACCGTGCCCTGCCCGTGGTTGGTGTCCCAGCCGGCGTCGTCCCACTTGCGCCAGCGCACCTTGTCGGTGGCCAGGTTGCGGTCGAGCGGGACGACCTTGCCGTCCGGGTACTGCGGGCTGAGCAGCACGTTCGCGGCCGCGAGCGTGCGGCCCTTCCTGTCCAGCTCGATGACGGTCGCGTCGACGTTGGGCGTCTGGTGGATCGTCGCCGCGGCCGCGGCGGCCTGGGCGGTGAACCGCTGCTGGCCCGTCGTGCGCTCGTAGCGGTCGTCCTGGGTGGCGGCGATGCGGGCGGCGGCCGCGGTTCCGGGCGGGGCCTTGTCCAGCACCTCCTCGAAGCTCTGGTTGCGGATCGCCTGCCGCAGCTCGACGGAGAGCCGGAGGCTGCGCCAGTTCGACGACTTCTCGGCGGGCTCATCCGCCGAAGCCTGCTGGACGGTGAGGCCGCCCGCTATGAGCACTCCGGCCGTGAGGCCGGAGATGACGCGCCAGCGGCGTGCGGACATGGACATACATCCTCCTGCGAATCTGGAGTTCCCCCGCGGTACGACCCCTTCTCCGGCCGACCGCGGAGCAGGGTATCCGCGCGTGCCAACCGCGCTGTAGCGCCGAGCCGTAGCGCTGCGTGACTGCGTACCGGGATCATTCGTGATTTTCGGGGCCCTCAGCGGTTGCGGATCGTGCCCGTCCGCAGGTCGAAGTGCATGATGTCCTTGCCTTTGCGGTAGGCGCCGCCCCACGTCAGACCGGCGCCGGACAGCACCTCGACCAGCTCGCGGCTCAGGTCCATGAAGCCGCCGGCCTCGGGCTTCGTGTGCCCCTTGAACTCCGAGTCGGAGTTGAGCTTGCGGTCCTCGGCGAGCTGGGCGGTCCACCAGGCGAGGTCGTGACCGTGCCCGTTCGCGGCGACCCGCTGCGCGAGCTCGGCGTCGCTGAGGTTCAGGTACGCCTTGAGCGCCTCGGACGCGCCGTGCAGGTGGTCCCACATCTGCGTGGAGCGCTTGGCGTTGCCGCCGGCGAGCCCGGCAGGGAGCGCGTTGAGCGTGTACTCCGAGCCGCTGATCAGCAACGTCGCCCGCTTCGTCGCCTCGACCGCCGGGTTCCCGCCCTTGCGCGCCGACGAACGGGTTGCCCGCGTAGTTGATGTCCACCGCGAGCCCGTAGCAGTGCATGCTCGGCATCGTCCCGCCCGTCGCGTTCTTCGGGCGGCGCAGCCCGACGATCTCGTACACGCCCAGCGTCTTCGCCACCTCGCGCGGCGTCTTCCCCGGGTACCGGCTGAGGAGCGTCTGCTCGGCACGGGCGAAGACGTCGGCGAGTTCGGTGTGGACGCCAGGTGACGCGCTGGCGCCGCTCGGCTTGATCGGCACGCCGAGGAATGTCGCGTCGGGCTTGATGCCCTCGAACCACTTCTCCGCGGGGATGTTGACCTTCTCGAAGTCCTTCGCCATCGCGTCGATCGCGCTCTGCGACTGCTTCTTCTGCTTCTTCTTGCCGCTCGCGACCGTGCCCTGCTCGACGGCCTTCTTCACGAACTCGGCGCGCTCCTTGTCCGACATGCTGGACGGCGCCGCGGGAACCTTGACCGCCGGAGCCGCCGGAGCCGCTGGAGCCGCCGGGGTTACCGAGGCTGCCGCCGGTGTGGGTGCCGCCGCAGCTTTGAGTGCTTTCATCGCGGGACGGACCACGTCGCGGCGGATCGCGATCCACTCCTTCTGCAGCGCCGTTGCCCCGGCGGGGATGCGGCCGCCGGACAGCTCCGGATGCCTGACCGCGAAGAGCAGGTCGGTGACCTCGTTCTCGTCCTGGAAGCCGGTGGCCGCCGCGCCGAGCAGGGCTCCGCCGACGCTTCCGACGGCGTTGATCAGCGCGAACAGGCTTTCCGCCAGGTCTGGGCCGGCGGCAGCGGCGGACGCCGGTGCACCGGTGCCGTAGAACGCGCGGACGGCGTCGGTGATGTTGCCCTCGCCAGGGTTGGTCTTGTCGCGCAGCTTGCGTCCGCGCATCAGCTCCTCGTGGCCCAGGCCCTTGGAGTGGATCACCTGGTAGTGCTCGCGCAGCTGGTCGGCGTACGCACCCAGCTGGGCGCGGTGAGCGGCGAACCAGTCCTCGATCGACGCTTCGAGTGCCTGGTACCGCTTGGCGTACCCGGGGCTGTTCCCGTAGTACGCGCGCAGGCGAGGGCTGGTGGCGAGGTAGGCGGCCTTCTGGTCGGCGGTACGCGCCGGGTCGGCGAGGACGGCCAGGTCGGCGTCGAGGCGGGTCGTCACCCACTTCGTGGCGGTTTTCAGCTCGCGCTTGCCGTTGATCGCCTCGAACAGCACGAGCTGCCCGAACTGTCCCGTCTTCTTGCCCGCGATCTCGTCGTCGAGCTTCTTACGGACCAGATGGCCGCCGCCGCTGTGCGCCGAGACGATCACGCGGCCGGCGGACGGGCGTGACTTCAGCGCGCCGACCGCGACCAGCCGGTCGAGCACCTCGGCGATGTAGCCGTCGATCGGGAGCTTGCCGAACTGCGACTCGACGCCGCCCTGGGGGAGCACGCCGATCAGCTGGGATGCGCCGGACGCCTGCAGCTGCTGCTCGATCTGGTCGAGGGCGACGTCGCGGACGGTGCCGTCCTCGCGGTGCTGGCGCAAGCCCGCGTACGGCCGCTTCACGGTCTCGGTGTACCCGTGGAAGTGGAGGAGGACGTCGACCGGGCGGGTCAGGTCGAGCGCGGACGGGATCGCGACGACCGCACGCCCGGCGGCGGACTCGTCGGTGAGGTGCTGGCTGGCCTCGTCGCGCCACTCGTCCTGGTTGCCGAGCTTCAGGCCGTCGATCGGGACGCGGCGGATCGCGGTGCCCGCCACGGTCTTCTCGCCGGCGTTCCAGCCGCCCGCGGACGCGTCGGACCAGCCGGCCTGCCGCTGGACGGCGGGCGCGCGCCGGGGCAGGAGCGCCGCCACCGCCCGGTTGCCGGCCTGGCGCTGCAGATGGGCAAGGGGTACCCGGCTGCTGCCTGTCTCGTCGGCGGCCGCCCGGTCACCGGCGGCTCGCCGGGGTGCGGGTCTCCGCCCGCCACGTGCAAAAGCGCTCACATTCCACCTCGGCCGCGAAGGTTAGGGATTCGCGGCGGTCGGGGGCAGGGCCGGAAGTGCAGCCGTAGGGGTCAGCGCCACCGCGCGCCCGTTGCATCGGCGAAACCGCGGCCGCCCGCCCTGTGCGCATAAGTCTGGTACGAGTGCGGAAACACGGAAAACCCTGAAAAGCCGTATGGCGCACGTGTGCCGGAAACGTTCCGCACCTGCTGATCCGCCGTTAAGGTCGGGAACGCCCTGACACGGGTATACCGGGAAGCTTCATACACGGGAGGCGCACGTGCGTCAACGAAGGTTGTCACAAGCAGCCGCATTGTTAGCGGCGGCGGTAGTCGTCGGATCCATTCCCACCGGTGCCGCCGCGGCGAAGGAAGAACAGCAGAAGCGCGGTCCCGTGCAGGGTGAGGCGCTGCCCGCCGAGTACGCCGAGCGGGACAACCGCCCGGGCGCCGTCGCGCCGAGCGCGCAGCAGCGCTCGCGGCTGGCCCGGAGCGGCCTGGGCGTCCGCTGGAACAAGCTGGGCACGCCCTCAGCTCTCACCGCGCCCGACGGCGAACTGGCCGGCGGCTTCACCGGCAACGCCGAGTCCGTGGCCCGCCAGTACCTGTCGCAGAGCGTCGGCGTGCTCGGTATGGCGAAGGCGGACGTGTCGAACCTGGAGAAGATCGCCGAGAACAAGGTGGGCAAGGGGTCCGTCGTCCTGCTCCGCCAGCGGTTCGGAAAGCTCCCGGCCGCGCACGACGGGCTGGTCGCGGTGGCGGTGAAGGGCGACAGCGTCCTGCACGTCACGTCGTCGCTCGCGCGCACCGGCGGCGCGCCCGCGCGGGCCACGCTCTCGGCCGAGAAGGCGCTGAGGATCGCCGCCAAGGACGCGGGCATCGCGCAGAACCGCATCGCCGCCAAGCGGGTCCGGCTCGTCGCGATGCCGATGCCCGGCGCCGCCCCGCGTGCCGCGCACGAGGTCGTCCTGATGTCGAAGGCCGGCGGCCACCCGCTCGCGTACACGACCTATGTGGACGCCCGCAACGGCAAGATCCTGGTCCGCGAGAACCTCGTCGACTTCGCCGAGGACAACCCGCAGTGGAAGGTCTTCCCGGGCACGCCGAGCACCGGCGCCGACACCCGGCAGCTGTGGTGCGCAAAGCCGGGCACGCCCGGTTGCGCGCGTGTGGTGAACGACCCGGCCACCGGCAAGGCGTGGGACCTCGACCACGCCACGGGCACGCCCACCGGTACCAGCACGGGCAACGCCGCCGACGCGCAGTACGCGTGGGGCGCCGGCAACCCGCCCGCCAAGGCGACCCCGAGCGCGACCCGCGACTACCTCTACCCGTTCACGAACCAGTGGGCGGCGCAGAAGTGCGACCCAGCCACCCTCGCGTCGCCGGAGAAGGCCGATGCCGACGCCGCCACCGCGAACCTCTTCGCGATGCACAACCGCATGCACGACTGGGCGTACCACCTCGGGTTCACCGAGAGCGCTTGGAACCTGCAGAAGGTGAACACCGGCGCTATCGGCAAGGGCGCCGACGCCGAACTCGGCCAGGCGCAGCAGGGTGCGGCCACGGCCTCGACCCGCAACAACGCCAACCAGTTCACGCCGCCTGACGGCATGCAGCCGGTCACCAACATGTACATGTGGCAGCCGTTCGGCGGCGGCCCATACCCGCCGTGCGTCGACGGTGACTTCGACATGACCGTCATCGGTCACGAGTACACGCACGCGATCAGCAACCGGATGGTCGCCGGCCCGGACAGCGGACTCACGTCGTTCCAGGGCGGCGCGATGGGTGAGAGCTGGTCCGACCTGATGGCGATGGAGTACCTGTTCGAGAGCGGGTACACGCCGCGCGGGCGCACCCCGTACGTCACCGGCGGCTACGTCACCGGCGACCTGGACACGGGCATCCGCAACCACGACATGAGCAACAGCCCGCTCAACTACTCCAACGTCGGCTACGACCGCGGCGCGGCCGTGCACGCCGACGGCGAGATCTGGAGCGCCACGAACTTCGAGGTGCGGCGCGCGCTGCTCAGCCGGTACCCGGTGGGTACGCGGGCCGAGCAGGAGGCGTGCGCGAACGGTCTCACCCCGGCCAACAAGTGCCCGGGCAACCGCCAATGGGCGCAGCTCGTGTTCGACTCGTACCTGCTCCAGGCCACCGGCAACGTGAGCATGCTCGACATGCGCGACAACATGATCACCGCCGACGCGCTGCGTTTCGACGGCGCCAACGCCGACCTGCTGTGGGGCGCGTTCGCCGCGCGCGGGTTCGGTGCCGGTGCCACCGGCGGCCCGGGCGACGTCGACGGTGAGCCGAGCTTCGCCTCGCCGCTCGCCGAGGCGCAGGAGATCACGTTCCGGCCGCTCGGCGACGGCGCGGGCAAGCCGGTGAAGTTCTACATCGGCAACTACGAGTACGGCACCGTCCCGGTCGCCGACACCGACCCGGCCACGGCCACGCCGGACAACGCCGTGCTCTCTCCTGGCACCTACCAGGTGCTCGCGGTGGGCAAGGGCCTCGGCCACAAGCGGTTCACGTTCGTGGTGCGGCCGGGCGGCAGCACGGTGGCGGGCGTGGTGCTCGCGGCCAACCTGGCCTCGGCGGCGTCCGGTGCCACCGCCAGCGGCGACGGCACGAACCTGGGCGCGCTCATCGACGACGTCGAGAGCACCAGCAACTGGGACACTGTGAACGGTGTGGCCGGCAAGCAGGCGACGGTCGACCTGGCCGGCGACACTGCCAAGCTGGTCTCGCGGGTGCAGGTCAGCGCGTTCGGGCGGACGTTCACCGCGCTCCGGTCGTTCCAGGTGCTCACCTGCGACGCCACCCGCGGCGTCGACTGCTCCCAGGAGGCGAACTACCGCGTCACGTACACCAGCGCGGCCGACGCCTTCCCGGGCATCGCGTACCGGCCGAAGACCCCGCAACTGGTGATCCGTCCCTTCACGGTGCGGCCCACGCTCGCCACCCACGTGCGGCTCAAGGCGGTGCACAGCCAGTGCACCGGCGGGCCGCTGTACGCCGGTGAGCTGGACAACGACCCGCGTACCGCCACGGACTGCGCGGCGTCGTTCGCCGGTCGCCAGGTGAACGCGGCGGAGTTCCAGGTGTTCAGCTCCTAGAACTGCCCAGTTCTGGTGGGATCCGCAACCGGTACTCGCGGATCCCACCAGAACGGTGATCCGGACCCGATAGCCTGTTTCCCAGGGGCCAGGTTCGGCGATTTGCGGGGATGTTGTGCATGGCGAGGTTCGTGTCGTGGCTGGGGAGAAACGCGGACGGCCTGATCGCGCTGTTAATCGCGTTCAGTATCGGAGTTCTCGGCCTGGCCGACGTCGTCGGCACCGACCAGGTCAGCGAGGCGACGCTGCTGATCCTCGCTGTCGTCGCCGTCGTTCTTCTGCGTGACCGCATCTCCGGCCGTTCAATGGAGCGTGAGCTGCAGAGGGTTCTCGATCGGGCGGGCTCGATCGAGCAGACGGTCGGCGTCATGCACCGGGCCATGGACGAAATGGGCGGAGTGCGCATTCTCGCCGGCGCGGACGTCGGCAGGGCCCACGAAGAGGCCCGGCGAGGCACCGATACCTGGATGTTCAAGGGCGGCACCGGCACCTACGTCCGCGCGGTCACGCTGCCCCGGCTCGCCGAGGACGCTCGCCGCCAGGCGCGGCGCATCACCGTGCGGCTGGAGATCATCGACCCGACGGACACACAGATCTGCGAGCGCTACGCCCGGTTCCGGCGCTCCCTCTCGCCCCAGCCGGACGCGATCGGCGAGATGTGGACGCTCGACCGCACGAGGAAGGAGTCGTTCGCCACGGTGCTCGCGGCCTGCTGGTACCAGCAGCGGTCCGAGCTGCTCGGCATCGACGTACGATTGTCGGCGGTAGCCACGACATTTCGGTGGGATCTGTCCAGCAGCTGCATTATCATCACGCAAGAGGATCCACAAGTTCCCGCGCTGATGTTCGAGCGGGGAAAATCGAAGTCCTACTACGACCGCTGGAACATCGAACTGCAGACGAGTCTGGATCAGGCTCGGCGGGTGTCGATCGAGGAGGCGGTAAAGGCGGTTTCGCTCAGTGACGAGCCCACCGTCGACGAAGTGAGCCGATTGTTCAACCGGCTGGACCTGGCCCTGCCCACCGCATTCTCCGACCGCTCCATCTCCGACATCATCCAGAAGGCGATTCAGGCGAAGAATCCCTATCAATGACGGACGGCGCACTGATGCAGCAGGACACGACATCCGTGGTGACGCCGGCGTTCAGCCGTGACTGGCTGGTCGCCGCGTTACGTGGCGTGGCGAGCGGCGAGAGTGTGGGCGTGACGGCCGTCCGCCATCCGCTCGGCTTCATCTGCCTGCCGATCCAGCGGCACGGGCCGCTCGGCCTGTGCGTGCACGTCTGGACGTCGCGCCTGGCCCAGGCGGCGCCCACCACCTCGGCCGTCCACTGTCACAGCTGGGCGCTGCACAGCCAGGTCCTCTACGGCAGCGTCCGGAACACCGTGATGGCCACGGACGAGTCGGGCAGCCCCACGCACCGCGTCTACGAGGTGCACAGCAGCGGCGGTCGCGACGAGCTTCGGGCGACGCCGCAGGTCGTGCGGTGTACCGAGCGGCGCGCGGAGGTGCGTACGGCCGGAGATGTCTACACGTTGGCTGCGGGGGTATTCCACACCACGGACGTCGCATCCGGTGAAGAGACCGCGACCGCGGTGTTCGGGCAGACCCTCGACGACGGGACGGACCTCACACTTGGTCCGGTCCAGGGGCAGACCCACACGGTGCAACGCCGCTACTGTGACGCGGCCGAAACCGAGCTTGCGGCACGTATCGTTGTAGATCGGCTCGTCGAGACGGTCCGGCACGCCTGATCGGGCGAGAGTGGGAGGTCCCCGTGGCCATTCGAACGTTGGTTCTGCCGGTCCGTGCCGAGATCGATCGCGCCCTCGGCGTCGCCGTCGACGCGGCGGAGGCCGCCGGCGCGCTGCTGCGAGAACGCGCGTGCTCGTCGTTCACGGTGATGGCCAAGGGCGCCGGTGACGTCGTCACCGACCTCGACCTCGCGTCCGAGCGGCTCATCATCGAGCGCATCACCGCGGCCTTCCCGACGCACCAGATCGTCGCCGAGGAGGCCGGCGTCGTCGACCCGAGCAGCGACGACGACTGGGTCTGGCTCGTCGACCCGCTCGACGGCACGAACAACATCGCGATGGGCCTCCCCGCGTACGTGGTCGGCGTTGCCCTGTGCCACCACCGTGAACCGGTCATCGGCGTTGTCCACGACCCGATCGGCGGCAAGACGTACACGTCCGTGCGCGGCGGCGGCGCATTCGGGCCCCACGGTGTGCTGTCCCGTGCGCCGCTGCCCCGCCCCACGCCGCACGGCCCGGTGATCGCCTGGACCCAGGGCCACACCGTGGGCCGTGACGACGGCGTGGCCAGGGCGCTGAAGCTCGTCCTCGACTCCACCGCGCGCCGGGTCCTGCAGCTCTGGGCGCCGCTGCTGTCCTGGGTGATGCTCGCCCGAGGCGACATCGACGGCATCATCGGCTACCAGGCCGAGGGCATCGACCTGCCGGCCGGCCTCCTGATCGCGGCCGAGGCCGGCATGGACATCCGCGCGTTCGACGGCGAGCCGTTCGACCAGCGCCTCGGCCTGCCCCAGAAGGAGCGCAGCTTCGTCGCCGGCCACCCAGAGCAGGTCGGGCGCCTGCTCGACCTCGTCAACGCCGTCGACGCCATCGAGCCCACCGTCAACGAACTGCTGGTGTCGAAGGCCATCCCGGTCTGGTGAAGTCGGCCAGGGAGCTTCCCGGAACGGCCATACTGGTCGGATGACAGGGCGAGGACGCTCCTCGGACGGGGACCGGTCGTTGGACTTCTTCATCAGCTACTCACCCGCCGACGAGCGGTGGGCCACCTGGATCGCCTGGGAACTGGAACGCGCGGGGTACCGCACGATGCTCCAGGCCTGGGACTTCGTGCCCGGCACCAACTTCATCGACTTCATGGACCGCGGCGTCAGCGAGGCCGCGGTCGTCATCGCGGTGCTGTCGAGGAACTACGTGCGCAGCCGGTACGGGCGCCTCGAATGGCAGGCGGCGCTGCGGGCCGAGCCGGACAACCCGGCGAGCAAGCTGGTCACGATCCGCATCGAGGACGCGCCGCTGGACGGCCTGCTCTCGATGATCACCTACGTCGACCTGGTGGACGTCGACGATCCCGACCACGCGCGGGCGCTGCTGCTCGCCCGCATCCGCGAGTCGCTGGCCGGCCGCGCCAAGCCGGTGCTGCGCCCCGGGTACCCGAGCGGGTCGCCGCCGCTGCCCGGCGTGGTGCCCTCGCGTGGGGTACCGGACACGGCGAACAGGCTGCGGGCCCGGCGCACCCCGGTGACGCCGCCGGTGTACCCGCCCGCCCTCCCGTCGGCATGGCAGCCCCGCTCCGCGCTCACCGTGCTGCACGTGGCCGGTCCGCGGTTCGGGCGCGGCCTGATCCAGCCCGGCGCCCCGGCCACGGCGGGCGAGTTGCAGGCCCGGATCTGGGGTGACCTCGCGCACCTGTCCGGAGCGGGCGCCCCGACGCCCGACCTGCTGCTCGTCACCGGGGATCTCACGGAGTCCGGGAGCCGGCGCGAGTGCGAGGAGGCGCTGAGCTTCCTCACCGGCCTGCGGGTGCTCCTCGGCCTGGAGCCGCACCGGCTGGTGGTGATCCCGGGCAGCCACGACGTCAACCACGCGGCCTGCCGCGGGTACTTCGCGAACTGCGAGGCCGACGACATCGCGCCGCAGGCGCCGTACTGGTCGAAGTGGCGGCACTACGCGCGGCTGTTCGAGGAGCTGTACCAGGGCCTGGACGGGCCGGTGTTCGACAGCGAGCAGCCGTGGACCCTGTTCGCCGTACCCGACCTGCAGGTGGTGGTCGCCGGTCTCAACTCGACGATGGCCGAGAGCCACCTCGAGGACGACCGCTACGGCTGGGTCGGGGAGTCGCAGGCGGCGTGGTTCGCGCAGCGGCTGCAACCGTTCACCGACGCGGGCTGGCTGCGCATCGGCGCCGTCAACTCCGCGCCGACGCCCCCGCACCACCACGGCGGCCGCGACCGGTACCTCGTGCACGACACACCGAAGCTCGACCGGCTGCTCGGCCGGCGGCTCAACGTGCTGCTGCACGGCGCCGAGAAGCACGGGTCGGAGGCGGCCACGCTGGCGTCGCAGCTGCTGGTCGTGCCGCCGGCGGGCGCGGGACGGCACCAGCTGTTGCAGCTCTCCGCGAGCGAGCTGGTGCGCTGGGCCGGCTCGCCGCTGGCCGACGCGGGCGGCGACGAGCCGCCCGCGGCCGAGCCCGAGCGGTACGAGCGCCGCTGGCACGCCGCGGGCGCCACGTTCACCGAGCACGCCGTGCCCGGCACGCCCGAGCCCAGCGAGCCTGACGTCGACACCGTCGCCACCGACACCGTCCGCGAGCTCGACCCGGTCGCGCTGCTGCTCGGCCGGGTCGTGGAGATCTGCGAGACACGGTACGAGCGCGCGAAGATCCGGGAGATCGACAGCGACCCGCCGCACCTGCTCGTCACCTACCGGGAAGAGGGTTTCGTCCGCCAGTTGCGGGTCGGCGCCGTCGCCGGCACGCCCACCCCGGCGGACGTCGAGGCGTTCATCCGGCACGTGCACGCGTCCGACACCGAGGCCGGCGCCGAGCTGGTCTACGAGGGTCCGCCGCCGGCCCAGGTGCTGCGCGAGGACGCGCTGCGCCGCGGCGTCCGGCTGCGCAGCTACGTCGAGTTCCAGGGCCTGCTCGACCTGCGCGACTACGTGGCCGCGCAGAGCGCCCGGCTCCGCGCCAGCAACGCGTACCCGCCCCAGCTGTACGTGCCGCAGCGGTTCCGCGAGCTGGTGGGTGCCGAGCCGGGCGTCCACGACGATGTGATCGGGGAGATCCTGCGTCAGCTAGCGGCCGACGACGGCCGGTTCATGCTCGTCCTCGGCGACTTCGGCCGGGGTAAGACGTTCGCGCTGCGCGAGCTGGCCCGGCGGATCCCGACCGAGCTGCCGCACCTGATCCCGATCCTCATCGAGCTGCGGGCGCTCGACAAGGCGCACTCGATCGACGGGCTCGTCGCCGCGCACCTCGCCAACCACGGGCACGAGCTGATCGACCTCAAGGCGTTCCACTACATGCTTCGCCAGGGCCGGATCGTGCTGCTGTTCGACGGGTTCGACGAACTGGTCACCCGGGTCAGCTACGACCGCGCCGCCGACCACCTGGAGACCCTGCTCAAGGCCTCGCAGGACAAGGCGAAGATCGTGCTCGCGAGCCGCACCCAGCACTTCCGGACGCACGCCCAGGTGCTCACGGCGCTCGGTGAGCGGGTCGGGCTGCTGCCGCACCGCCGCGTGCTGAGCCTGGAGGAGTTCAGCGCCGACCAGATCAAGCAGTACCTGGTCAACCGGTACGGCGGCGAGCGTGCGGCGGCCGAGCGCTACGACCTGCTCGGCGACATCGAGGACCTGCTCGGGCTCTCCCGCAACCCGCGGATGCTCAGCTTCGTCGCCGACCTCGACCCCGAGCAGCTGCGCGCGGTGGCCACCGCCAGCAGCACGCTGAGCGCGGCCGATCTGTACCGGCAGATCCTCCGCGCCTGGCTGCTTTACGAGGAGCGCCGTACTCAGGGCGTGCGCGGGTCCCCGGCCGGGCTCGCCGCCGAGGACCTGCGGGAGGCGGTCACCCGGCTCGCGCTGCGCCTGTGGGAGAGCAACGAGTCGTTCCTGCGCCTCGCGGAGGTGAGCGAGATCGCCGAGACGCTCACCGGCCTGGTCAGCGCGAACCTCTCCGCGCACCAGACCACCCACGCCGTCGGCGCCGGCAGCCTGCTGGTCCGTACCGACGAGGGCCTGTTCGGGTTCATCCATGCCTCGGTGGCCGAGTGGCTGGTCGCCGACCACATCGCGGGCCAGTTCAACGCGGGCGTGCCCAGCCCGCCGCAGCTCAGCGCCCGCACGCTGTCGCAGCTCACCGTCGATTTCCTCTGCGACCTGGCCGACACGAGGGCAGCACAGCAGTGGGTGCAGCGCGTCCTGTCCGACCCTGGCGCCGACGACGTGCCCCGGGCCAACGCGATCAAGGTCAGCACCCGGCTGCGCACGCCCGCCCAGACCGACCTGCGCGGCGCGATGCTCAAGGGCGAGGACCTGTCGTACCGCAGCATGCAGGGCGTCAACCTCAGCGACGCGGACCTCACCGACGCCCAGCTCACCGGCGCCGACCTCACCGGTGCGAACATGCGCGGGGCCAAGCTGGTCCGCGCCCGGCTCAACGAGGCGCAGCTGGCCGGCGCCGACCTGCGCGACGCCGACCTCACCGGCGCCCGCCTGATGCGCGCCGACCTGCGCGGGATCACGGTCACCGGCAGCCGCTGGCGCCGGGCCGCGCTCGTCGACACCACCGCCGACCCTGCGCTGTTCAAGGCGCCGGAGCTGCGCGGCGCCGCCATCGCCCCGGGCGGCACGATCGAAGCCGCGCTCGCCCCCGCGGCCGTCGGCGTCTCGTACGGGTTCGAGTCGGGCCGGATCCCGCGCCCCGTCGCGTACAGCGGTGACGGCGAGACCCTCGCGATCGGCAGCGACGACGGCGGCGTGCTGATCTGCGACGCGCGCTCCGGCCACCCGCTGCGCACCCTGCAGGGACACCGTGGCCGGGTGTACGCCGTCGCGTACGCCGGCACCGGCGACCTCTTCGTCACCGGCGCGGCCGACTGCCGCGTCCACATGTGGGACTCCGCCACCGGAGACATGGTCGGCACTGTCGAGGGCCACCAGGACTGGGTGTGGCCGCTGGTGCTGAGCCCGGATTCCACCGTGATCGCGGTCGGAGACAGCAGCGGCACGATGCGGATCCGGGACGCGCGGACCGGCACCGTCCGGCACGAACTCACCGGCTTCCCGTCGCATGTCTGGACCGCCGGTTTCCACCCCACCGAGCCGCTGCTGGCTACCGGGGACGCGAACGGCACCGTCAAGATCTGGGACGTCGACACCGGCAACGTGCGGTTCCAGCTGCCGCGGCACGGCGGCTCCGTGTACCGGATCGCGTTCAGCAAGGACGGCGCGCTGCTGGCCACCGCCGACCACGCCGGCACGGTGCGAGTGTTCGCTGCCGACACGGGGCAGCTCAAGCACGAGGTGGCCGGCCACCACGGCTCGGTGTACACGCTGGACTTCCACCCCGACAGCAGCGTCCTGGCCACCGGCGACACCAAGGGCAGCATCCGCCTCTGGGACCTGCGCACCGGCGAGGCCCTGCCCAGCCCGCAGAGCCACACCGGCGCCGTCTACCGCGTGATCTACAGCCCGGACGGCCGGGTGCTCGCCACCGGCGACAGCGACGGCGTGGTGCGGCTGTGGGACGCCACGGGCGACTACGACCTCCTGCACGAGCTCACCGGCCACAAGGGCTCGCTCTGGCCGATGGTCTTCCGCCCCGACAGCGCCCAGCTCGCCACCAGCAGCAACGAGGGCACCACGCGCCTGTGGGACGTCGACACCGGCGCGTACCTGCGGGTGCTGCACGGGCACGGGCGCCGCATCACGTCGGTCCGGTTCAACGCAGCCAGCACCGCGCTCGCCACCAGCGGTAACGACGGCGTGGTCCGGATCTGGGAGCCGCGCACCGGCCGCCGCACGGCCCAGTACGTCGGCATCGCCGACCGGCTCATCTCGGCCATCTTCACCCCGGGTGCCCCGCTGCTCGCCACCGCCAGCAACGACGGCAGCATCTACCTCTGGAACACCGAGACCGGCGCGTACGAGCGCGAGCTGAACGTCGACACCGAGCACGTGTGGGCGGAGGCGTTCAGCCCGGACGGCGACATCCTCGCCACTGCCAACGACGACGACACCGTGCAGCTCTGGTACCGCACCACGGGGCGGCGTATCCGCGTGCTCGGCGACCACCGCGGCCGGGTCCGGTCGGTGGCGTTCAGCCCGGACGGCGGCCGGGTCGCCACGGGTTGCGACGACAGCGCGGTCCGCCTCTTCGACGTCGACACCGGCCAGTGCCGCGCCGTCCTGGAGGGTCACACCGACCGGGTGTACTCCGTGGTGTTCTCGCGCGACGGCGCCCTGCTGGCCAGCGCCAGCAACGACGGCACCGCCCGCATCTGGGACGGCCGCGACGGCCGGCTGCTGCATACGCTGGTCCGTCACAAGGGCCGGCTCTGGTCGGTGGCGTTCAGCCCTGACGGCGCGACGCTCGCCACCGCCGGCGACGACCTCGTGGTCCGCCTCTGGGACAGCCACACCGGCGAGCACCAGTACACGCTGACCCGCCACACCCGGCGGATCTCCTCCGTCGACTTCAGCCCGGACGGCACCATGCTGGCCAGCGGCGGCGACGACGGCACCGTGCGCCTCTGGGACCTGGTCGCCGGCAGCGCCCCGCGGCCGCGCGCCACGCTGCTCGGACTGCCCGAGGGCTGGGCGGCGCTCGCCCCGGACGGCACCTACAAGATGGAGGGTGACGTCGCGGGCCAGTTCTGGCACGTCATCGGGTTGTGCCGGTTCGAGCCGGGGGAGCTGACGCCGTACCTGTTCGACGTGCGGCAGATCGCCGCCGATGCAGAGCTGGGCGGCTGATGGTGGCCGGACCTGATGTTCGCGGAAATCGCCGGCCGTCTCCCGGCGAGCCGCGACGGTTTCCGCGCACACGCCTCAGCCCGCTCGACTGGGTCGCCATCGGGCTGTTCGCGGCCGGCGCCGCGTGCGTCGCGACGGGGCTGCTGCCGCGTGAGGACGCGGCCGCGACGCTGACCCGGATCGCGCCGCTGCTCGTGTTCCTCTTCGCGGTGATCATCATGGCGGAGCTGACCGAGGCGGCGAACTTCTTCGACGTGCTCGCCGCCCGCATCGCGATCGTCGCGGGCGGCAGCTACGCGGGCCTGTTCGGGCTGGCGGTCACCTTCGCGACGGTGACCACCGTCTTCCTCAACCTCGACACCACGGCCGTCCTGCTGACGCCGGTCCTGCTGGCCACCGCGGTCCGGGCCGGCATCGCCACCATGCCGCTCGCCATGACGACCGTCTGGCTGGCGAACACCGCCAGCCTGCTGCTGCCCGTGTCGAACCTGACCAACCTGCTCGCCGCCGACCGCGTCGGCCTGCCCGTGCTGGAGTTCGCCGCCCGGATGGCGTTGCCGCAGGCCGCGTCGGTCGCCGCCACCGCCGCGTGCCTGTGGGTCTTCTACTGGCGGCGCGGGCTGCGGGCCGATGACCGGTACACGCCGCCGCCGCCGTTCGTGCCGCGCGACCGCGTGCTGTTCAGGGTCGCCGCGCTGATGTGCGGCGCGTTCATCGTCGCGATCCTGCTCGGCGCGACGCTGCCCGTCGTGTCGGCCGTCTGCGCGACCGTGCTGGTGGCGGCGTTCGCGGTGCGGGCCCGCCACCGGCTCGTCTGGGCGCTCGTGCCGTGGCGCCTCCTGGTGTTCGTCAGCGGACTGTTCCTGGTGGTCGGCACCATCAGCCAGCACGGGTTGAGCGACGTGCTCCGCCAGCTCATCGGGGTGGACCCCGGCGCCGAGGGCGTGTGGCGCGCCGCGATCACCGGCGGCACGCTCTCCAACCTCATCAACAACCTCCCGGCGTACGTCGCGGGGGAGGCCGTCGTCCCGGTCGACAACCACGACCAGCTGCTCGGCCTGCTGATCGGCACCAACGTCGGCCCGGTGATCATGCCGTGGGCGTCACTCGCCACGCTGCTCTGGCTGGAGCGTTGCCGGGCGGCCGGCGTCACGATCACGTGGGGACGGTTCCTCTGGACGGGCACCGTGACGGCGGTGGCCGCCCTGGCGGCGTCCGTGAGCGCGCTGCTGCTCACCTAGGGCCCGGGGTTGGCCCCTAGGATCGGCCGGGTGGTGAGGCAGGAGCTCCTGGAGCAACGTCGGCAGCAGATCCTCGGCGCGGCGCTGAAGGTGTTCGCCGAGCTGGGCTACCACAACGCGGGTATCGCCGACATCGCACGCGAGGTGGGCGCCGGCCACGGCACGTTCTACCGCTACTTCGAGAACAAGCGCGACATCCTCGACCACGTGCTGACGTACGCCGCCGAACGCATCACCGCGGCGCTGGCCGACACCGGGCCCACCGCGTCGAGCACGCTCGACGAGTACCGCGCCCAGGTGGAGCGGATCGGCAACGCGCTGTTCACGCTGTTCGTCGAGGACCGCCAGCTCGCGCCGGTGTTCTTCATGCAGTCGATGTCGGTGGACGCCGAGATGACCGACCGCATCCTGGCCCTGCACGACGCGATGGCCGCCGTCACCGAGTCGTACCTGCGCAACGGCGTCGACAAGGGATTTCTGCGCGCCGACCTCGACGTGGGCGTCACCGCGCGCGCGGTGAACGGCACGATCACGGCGGGGGCCATCGCGGCGCTGCGCTTCGAGGATCCGCCCGCCGAGCGTGACCGTTGGGTACGCGGCGTCACCACCCTGATGTTCGACGGCGTCGCCTGCCCGCTGAGTCCCGCCGCCGCTAAGCGCCCTCCGCCGACTCTCGGATTCTTGGGGGTCGCGGCGCCCGCGGACCCCCAAGAATCCGAAACTCGGCGGAGCGACCCAAACCCGAAACCTGGCGGAAACCTTGCGCGCCCATCTCTCTGGCGCGCAGAATGACACGTCATTCCACTCGTGCAAAAGGGAGATCCGATGGTTCAGGTGGATGTCTTCTGGTCGTACGGCATCGGCGCCGGCTTCGCCCTCGCGGCCGCCAACCAGCTACGGAAGCGCGAGCCCGGGCCGGATCCGTACCTGGCGACGACCGTGATCTACGCGGCGGCGGTGTTCGCGCCGAGCGGCGCCTGGCTGCTGTGGCAGTTCACCAGCTGGGAGACGATGCACGCCGGCACCTACGCGAGCGTCCCCGGCTGGCTCGTGGCGCTGTTCACCGCGACCAACACGACACAGGCGATCGTGGGCTATCTCGTCACGCGGTGGCTGTTACGGCACGACCGCCTGCGGCTCGCCTGCCTGCAACTGGTGGCGGGGTACTTCGCGATGTTCTTCGTCCTGGTCCACGGCTGGGACGGCACCGGCTACCAGCGGTTCTTCTCCGCCACCGCCGCCGACTTCGCCGCCTGGGACCCCGACCGCGTCTGGTCGTGGTTCGGCTCGGACGTGGCGCTGACCCTCTACGGCATGGGGCTCGTGCTGATCCCGCTGCTGTTCGGGATCGCCGTCCGCTGGCACGTCGCCGCTCGCGGCACCGGCACCGGTGCGCGGTTCGTCGCCCTGCTGCTCGCCGGGATCCTCGGCCTCGGCCTAGGTGGCGCGATCGTCGCCAGCCTGCTCGTCCACGCGCTCGGCTGGATCGGCGGCGCCGCCGCGTTCGCCCTGCTCGCCGCGCTCGTCGTCGCTCCGCCCCGTGGTCCGGTCGCCTGGGCCGCCCACCACCTCACCCCGTTGGGAGCCGTCTCATGAGTCAGACCCGCTGGCGTCGCTTCGCCGCCCTCGCCGTCCCCGCCACCATCGCCGCCGGTGGGCTGCTGGCCGGCACCGCCGAAGGTGTCCTCGCGGCGTCGTTCGCCGTGTCCGGCCAGAACTTCAAGGTGTCCGCCGAGAGCCTGGACGCCGAAGGGTTCGCGCAGTTCGCGTCGACAGCCACCGGTGAGGACGGCGAGCACCACCCGGTCGCCCCAGCCGGCATCCGGTCGGCGACGTTGAGCAACCTGTGCCAGTCGGTGGTCGTGCCTACCCCGCTCGGCGACATCACGCTACGGATCACCGCCGGTGGCGCGAAGCCGATCACCGCCACCAACCTCGTGATGGACGCCGACCAGCTCGCCGGCGACGCCACCTTCACCGACATCGAACTCGGCCGCGACGCGTCCACGCTGGACCGGGTGCCCGGCCACACCGGCCCGCGCGGGCGGTTCGGCCAGCAGGCGGCCACCGTGCACCTCGACAACCTCAAGGTCCGCGCCTGGAAGACGACCGCGGGCACCTTCACCCTCACCGGGATGAGACTCAGCACGACGTTCGGCCGCAACGAATGCTTCTGAACCGTCCCCGTCGCACCGGCGCCAGACGATCCCGCCGGGCCGGCGCCAGACCGTCCCGCCGCCCCGGCGCCAGACGGTTCCGCGACTGGCGCCGCGCCCGGCCGTTCTGGGGCGGCCTGCTGACGATGCTCGCCGGCCTGGTGCTGCTCTGGGCACCGCTGGCGCCGCTGCACGTCGTGCTGGTGCAGGGAATCGCCGGCATCGCGAGCCTGGTGCTGGCGGCACTGCTCGTGGCGATGGGGGCGCTGAGCTGGTTCCAGCCGCAGCTCCGCGCGGTGCTCGGCGTCACGACGGTCGTGCTGGCGCTCGCGTCGTTCCTGCTCTCGAACCTCGGCGGCTTTCTCGTCGGCATGGTGCTCGGCATCGTCGGCGGCGCGCTGATGTTCTCCTGGGTACCGCGGGCGGTCGCCGCGACGGTGGCGCTGGTCGTGGCGCTGGCGACCAGCGCCGAGGCGGTGCCCGCCACCCATCTCGTGCACTTCACGGCGCTGTCGATCGCGACGACCGGGCTCGACTACACCGGCGTGGTCGAGGTGCCCGGGGAGCGCGGCTCGGTGCCGGCGCTGCGGCTCACGATGGACACGCTCACGATCTCGCGCACCGACCTGACGACGGGCGGCGTGCGGATGCGCGACGGCGCCACCACGCTGCGCGGCGGCGTCGAGCTGTACGTCACGTCGTTCAGCGGCCTGCTCTTCGGCGTCGTCCCGGTGCTGTTCACGCCGCGCCTGCCGCCGCCGTTCGTGCCGCGGGAGGCGACGTTCACGCTGGTACGCGCCGAGATCCGGTACCTGCGGGCCGACCACGCCCGGTTGCCTTCGCTGCGGCAACAGGCGCAGGCTGGAGGCGACCTCAGGAGGTGAGCGCGATGCAGGTCCAGGGATGGCACGTCGAGCTGGAGTTCAGCGAGGACGAGACCCGCACCGACGCCGCGGCGCTGCTCCGGTTGCCCGACGGTACGGAGCTGACGGCGAAGGGACACGCCCGGCGTAACCCGGTCGATCCGGCGCAGGCCCGCATCGGGGAGGAGATCGCCGGCGCGCGTGCGCTGTCGTCGCTCACGCACCAGCTGCTCGACAAGGCCGCGAGCGAGATCGAGGAAACCACCCATCGCCCCGCCCACCTTCATTAAGTGGGCGGCCCGCCCAGGCACGCGCTCGCTGCGTTGTCGTCGCCTCGCGTGCAGGAGCACGCGTCGGCTCCTCCGCCTTGCGATCGCGCACCTGGGCGGGCTCCAGGTTTAGATCGAAGGCTTTCAAAGCTTTTGTAGTTACGGTCGTGGCGTAGGCTGGTGTGTGGTCGTCGGCGGTCCATGGGTGGCGTCATATCAGCCAGCACGGCCGGGAACATGGAGTCGCCGACCCCCACCGTCGCGCTCTTCGCGCCCAGCCCGATGCCCCGGTACACCTCGGGCCGGTTCGCCTTCAGCACGAGTCCCCAGAGGACACCCAGGACGATGGCCGCCGCATAGATCACCGGGATCAGCCAAACGAGCACGTGACCGGGCGGCACCCCGAGCAGCGTGCCGAAGTTGCCCATCGCGAGAAACAGGACGACGGCCAGCGCCGCGGTGGCGATCACCGGCGCGACGAGCCGCCGCCACGCGTTCTCGCCGGACGGGTGGCGGAGGAAGAACACGATCACGGCGACGGACGTCGCGGCGATCAGCACCAGGACGCCGAGCGCGCCGGAGGTGCCGCCGCGGAAGAAGAGGTGCACCAGCGGGTCCCAGCCGGCCACGGCGTACAGCGTGATGACGGCGATCCCGATGAAGCTCTGCAGCAGTGATGCGGTGCGCGGTGCGCCCGTGCCGCGGGCCGTACGCCCGAGGGCGGCGGGCAGCACCCGCTCGCGGCCCAGCGCGAACATGTACCGCGTCGTCGTGTTGTGGAACGAGATCATGGCCGCGACGATGCTGGTCACGAACAGGGCGTGGCCGATGTCGACGGCGGTCTGGCCGAGGTACGTGCCGGCCAGGTTGAAGATCAGCTCGGTGCGCTGTTCGGTGGAGGCCGCGACGATCTGGTCCGGGCCGGTGGCCACGGTCATCGCCCAGGACGCGAAGCGTGTAGAGCGTGGCGATGAGGGCGACCGAGACGTACGTGGCGGTCGGGATCGTCCTGCGCGGGTCCTTCGACTCCTCCGAGAACACCACGGACGACTCGAACCCGACGAAGCCGAGTACGGCCAGCACGAGGATGGCGCCGACGCCCGGGCCGAACAGGTTGCCGGGGGAGAGGGTCTCGAACGAGATGGATCCGCCGGCAGGGTAGGCGACGAAGGAGAGGCTGTAGACGAGGATCACGGCGACCTCGGCGATCAGCAGCACCCCGAGCACGGTGCCCTTGATGTCGACGCGTAGCACCCCGAGCACGGCCGTGAGCGCCCACGCCGCGATCGCGATGACCCACCACTGCGGCGTGACGCCGAACCACTGGTCGAGCAGCGGCGTGGCCGCCGACCCGATCACGCCGTACAGGCCCACCTGGAGCGCGTTGTACGCCAGCAGCGCCACCCAGGACGCGCCGACGCCGAGCGGACGGCCGAGCCCCTGGCTGATGTAGGAGTAGAACGCACCGGCGTTGGCGACATGCCGCGCCATCGCCACGTAGCCGACGGAGAACACCGCGAGGAGCAGGCCGACGATCACGAACGCGAGCGGGATCCCCGTGAGCCCGGTGGTCATGAAGCCCATGGTGACCACGCCGGCGACCACCGTCAGCGGGGTGGCCGCGCTCATCACGAAGAAGATCACCGCAGGGACGCCGAGACGGTTCGCGGCGAGCGTGCGGGTCACCGGGCTCGCACTCGGTGGGGAATCTGTTAACGCCATGCGTGCCCCCTCAGGTTCGGTAGCTCAGGACGGCGTCGCCCAGGGCGGCGTACGTGTGGGCGAGAAGTTCCTGCACCTGCTGCGGCGCTGTGGCGACCAGCCGGCGCAGGTGCTGGTGCGCGGTGGCGCTGCCGCGCTCGATCAGGTCCTGGTCGAGGCCGGTTGCTGCGGCGAGCCCGATCAGAAAGGTGTCCGCCTGGTCGAGGGGTTCCTGCCGGGCGAGGCTGTGCGAGAGGCGGGCACACGGCCAGGCGGCGGTGTTCGCGTCCGTCGGGACCCACGTGACGATCTGCCGCAGCAGCCGGCGCGTGGTCTCGGGCCGCAGGTGGCCGGCGCGCCAGAGCCGCTGCGCGACGCCCGCGTAGGCGCCCCGGCTCAGGAAGTCGAGCCAGACGCGGACGGCCGTGTGCTGTGGCTGGGTGACCAGCTGGTCGAGGGCGTCGTGGGCGACGGCGTCGCGCGGGGGCGTGTCGTCGACGACCTCCAGCACGCCACGGTGAATCGTGATCCGGTTGCTGAAGAGCAGCTCACCGAGGAGGGCGGCGGCGAGGCCGAGTTCGGTGGCACGGGCGTGGAGGCGGGTCTTGCCGGTCACGTCGTTGTGCGCGAGGCGGAAGAACTCGTCGGCCAGCGGGTACACCGCGGCGCTCTCCTCTCCCAATTCCATGGCCGGGACGAACTGGGCATGGTTCACCCAGGGTTCTGCGCGAGTCGCGCTGTGTGCCGGACCAACATTCCATCTCAGAACGGGCGAAGCAAGGTGAAGTGCAGAGACTCGTCGGAAAACGGATTCTCCGACCATTAGGTCTATACCTTGACCGGTTCGGCGGAGAGGTCCTATGTTTCGTGTTGGTATACCAAAGGTTCCCGACACTTTTCCCGCCTCTGGATGTACTCCTCTGATGTCTGTGGGTGAGGCTCGCATGCGCACCAGGAAATCCGGCATCGCTGTCGCCACGATCGTGGCCCTTCTGCTCGCCACGGTCGGCATACCGGCCCAGCCCGGGCAGGCCGAGGTGCAGCACCCGCGCCAGGCGTGGCTGCGCAACGCCACGTCCGGCCTGTTCCTGCACTGGGGCATGCGCACGTCGCCCGGGTACACCTCGTGCACGGCCTGGGAGAACGCGGTCACGAACGGCGGCTGGAGCGCGAACTACTGGGTGCAGGAGACGAAGAAGCTGCACGCCAAGTACATGGTGCTCGCGTCGTTCCACAGCCGGCTCGGCTACTCGCGCGCCTGGCCGTCGAAGATCCCGGGCAGCTGCGCCACGAAGCGTGACTACCTCGGCGAGCTGATCACCGCGGCGCACGCCAACGACCTCAAGGTCATCCTCTATATGACTGACGATCCACAGTGGTACAACGAGGGGCTGCCGTCCGGGCAGAGCTGGCTGAACTCCTCCGCCTACTCCTCGTACAAGGGCCGCAGCGTGAACCTGCACTCCCGCGACGGTTTCGGTGAGTTCAGCTACGACAACTGGCTTCGAGGTCATGAACAACTACCCGTCGCTGGACGGGTTCTGGGTGGACAACGACAACGCGTACTGGGAGCGCAACAACCTCTACCAGAAGGTCCACCAGCAGCGGCCGCACATGCTGCTCAGCAACAACAATGAAGACACGCCCGAGATGGACACCGTCAGCAACGAGCAGAAGACCGGCATGACGCCGTCGTACGACATGGCGTCCGCTATCGGCGTGCCGCAGCCGCGGCTCACCGAGGCCTGCTACAAGCTGCCGAGCGGCGGTCCGTGGTGGTACGGCGGCTCGAACACGTCCGTCGACACGAAGCTCAACGTCGGTCGGCTGGTGAGCAACGCCGGCGCGTCGATCAAGTCGCACATGGCCGAGACCGCGATGGTCAACGGGCGGTTCCCGTCCAACCAGGCCAACTTCAACAACTTCGCGAACACGTACCTGCCGCCGATCTGGGAGTCGCTGAACGGTGTCGAGGGTGGCGGCTACATGTACGGCGGCCTGCAACCCGGGCCGTTCGGCAACGGGGCGTACGGCGCCACCACGATCAGCAAGACCAACCCGAACCTGCACTACGTCCACGTGATCGACCGGGCGTCCGGCAGCTCGATCACGGTGCGCGACAACGGGTACAAGATCGCCCGTGTCACCGACCTGCGCACCGGCGCGAACCGGCCGTTCACGCAGGCCAACGGGTCGATCGTGATCAACGGCATCACCAACTGGGACCCGTACGACACGGTGCTCAAGGTCGAGACCAGCGACCGCGAGGGCATCTACCCGGCCGGTTCGGTCACTGCCACCGCGTCGGTCTCGGCCGGCGGCCACCCGGCCGGCGCGCTCGTCGACAACGACTACCTGACCTACTGGGACAACAACACCACCACGCCCGCCTCGATCACGCTCGACCTGGGCAGCGCCAAGAAGGTGGCCTATCTGGCTCTCAACCAGCGCGAATGGTCACCCACGCACGCCCGCGAGACGTTCGGGCGCCCTGAGGACTCGGCGCGGATCCGGAACTACACGATCCAGACCAGCACCAACGGCTCCACCTGGACCACGGTCCGCACCGCGACGATGCCGAGCCGGCGCGCCGTGCAGTTCGTCGATCTCAACATCGCCTCCACGCGGTATGTGCGGCTCAACGTGACCAGCATCTGGTCCGGGTCCGGCGCGCCGAACTACTACAAGAAGCTGCGGATCGACGAGATGTGGCTCGGCTCGGACTTCGCCGCCGGCGGCACGACCCCGCCGCCCGGCACGCGGTACGAGGCCGAGAACGGCACGATCTCGCAGGGCGCCGTCGAGTCGAACCACACCGGCTACTCCGGCACCGGGTTCGTCAACTACGACAACGCGGCCGGGGGGTACGTCGAGTTCGCGGTCACGGCGGCCGCTGCGGGCAACACCCCGGTGACGCTCCGGTTCGCGAACGGGACGACCACCAACCGGCCGATGAACATCAGCGTCAACGGCGGCGCGCCCGTCGCGCTCAACTTCGCCGGCACCGGCGCGTGGACGAGCTGGCAGGACGCGGTGGTGACGCTGCCGCTGAACGCCGGGGCGAACACGATCCGCGCCACCGCGACGACGGCCGACGGCGGACCGAACCTGGACCGCCTCGACCTGCCGTAGGTTCCCCGCCGCACTTCGGAGTCACGCCTTCCCCCCACCCGAGCCCGCGCCTTCCCCGAACCGGACTTTCGGGGAAGGCGTGCCTACACCGGACACGCGTGTCCCGGTTTGCACCGCAAGTCCAATTCGGACCTGCGCCCTTTTCCCCGAACCCCTTGCCGGGGCGGCATGCGAGGCTACGCTCCCGCTGCGGGGCCTATGACAGGGAGGGTGCAGAAGTGTTCAAACGTGTTGCAACGGTCGTAGGGGTGGCGCTGGCGACCGCTGTCGCGGCGGTCACCCCGGCGGCCGCGGTCACCGGTGGCGAGCTCGACGGCAACCGGCATCCGAACGTCGCGATGATCGTCTTCTACCAGCCAGACGGGCGGTTCCGCTGCTCGGCGACGCTGGTGTCGCCGACGGTGCTGGTCACCGCCGCGCACTGCACGGACGGCGTACGAGGCAAGACGATCGTGACGTTCGAGTCGGTGGCGCCGGCTGTGCCGCGGGCCGCCGACGACTCAGGCGACGGGCTCTCCGACACCGGCTACACGTCGGCGCCGGCCGGCTGGCTGGCCGGCACACCGCACGCGCACCCGCTGTGGGACGGCGAGCTGCAGCTCAACGACCTGCACGACGTGGGCGTCGTCGTACTGGACCAGCCGTACACGGCGGCGACCCCGGCGACCCTTGCGCCGCGCGGGTACCTCGACGGCCTGGCCAGCGGCAACGGCGGTCTTGGCAAGCAGACGTTCGTCGTCGTCGGGTACGGCGTGTTCTTCGAGAAGCCAACCGAGGGTCCGCAGAAGCCGACGTCGGTCGCCGACCGGACCCGCCGGTTCACCGAGGCGGTCGGCCAGAATGTCACGTCGCAGGTGCTCAAGCTCGCGGAGAACGGGCACGACTCGCGTGCAGGTGGCGGGACCTGCTTCGGCGACTCGGGTGGTCCGGCGTTCCACAGCCGGTACCTGGTCGCGGATACCAGTTTCGGCGCGAGCCAGTTCTGCCGCAGTGCTGGCGGCTACTACCGGCTCGACACTGACGACGCGCGGGGCTTCCTGGACGACTTCGTCGCGGTTCCGTAGACCGGGCGGCGGGGTGGCGCGGTCACGCGTCACCCCGTCACGGCGTGTCCCAGGCGACCAGGATCCGGTGCAGGCCACGCATGAGGAGGCCTTTCTTCCACGGCAGCTCGTTCTGGGTGGCGGCCAGCCGCAGCCCGGGCAGCCCGGTCAGCAGCGTGCCGAGTGCCACTTGCAGTTCCACACGGGCCAGTTGCGCGCCGAGGCAGTGGTGCGCGCCGTACCCGAAGCCGAAGTGGCTGGCGAGCGTCCGAGTGACATCGAGTCGCTCGGGGTCGGGGAAGACGGACGGATCGCGGTTGGCGGCGCTGCGCGACACGATCGCCGGCTCTCCGGCCCGGACGACCCCGCCGGCCAGCTCGACATCCTCGCTGGCGTACCGGGGGATCGTGGACACCGCCGTGAACGGCACGTACCGCATCAGCTCCTCGACGCCGCCGGGCAGCAGCTCGGGGTGGTCTCGTAGCAGCGCGAGCTGGTCAGGGTGCGTGAGGAGCAGGTAGACGAAGTTCGGGATCTGGCTGGCGGTGGTCTCGTGACCGGCGGCGAGCAGCCCGATCGCGAGGAACAGCAGCTCGTCCTCGGACAGCCGGTCGTCGGCGTCGCGAGCCTGGACCATGGCGCTGAGCAGGTCGGCGGTGGGCTTGACTCGGCGCTGCGCGATCAGCCCGGCCATGTACGTGGCGAGGTTCGCGAGGTAGCTCATGCGCTGGTCGTCCGTGAGGGAGGTGGTGGTGAGCAGCGCCTCGGACCAGGTCTGGAAGTCGTCGCGGTCGTCGTACGGGACGCCGAGCAGCTCGCAGATCACCGCGACCGGCAGCGGTATCGCGAACAGTTCCACGAGGTCGGCCGGCGGGCCGGCGGCGCGTACGCCGTCGAGCAGGCCGGCGGCGATCTCCTCGATGCGCGGGCGGAGCAGCTCGACGCGTCGCGTGGTGAACGCCTTGGCGACGAGGCGCCGCAGGCGGGTGTGATCGGGCGGGTCCATGTCGAGGATGCCCAGCGGCGGCGCCTCCGGCGTGACCCGCGGCTGGTCGTGCTCCAGCGAGGCGGCGCGGCTGAACCGGGGATCGCCGAGCACTACGCGGGCGTCGTCGAAGCGGGTGACCAGCCATGCCTCTTCGCCGTACGGCATGCGGATGCGGGCCAGGGGAGCGTGTTCGCGCAGGTCGGCGTAGGCCGGATCGAGCGTCAGGCCGTCCGGTTCGCTGAACGGGTACGGCCGGGCGGCGGTCATGGAGCCTCCTCGGCAGGTCGCTGACGGGGGCTGGGAGGGCCACGATACCGCCGTTGCCCGCCCAGATCGGGCGATTCGCGGCATGCCGGAATCCGCTGTGACGATCGACTCGAAAGCCTTGCGGTTCGGCGAACCTGCTGGTCGTCCACGCTGTGCCGAAACGGGGCGAACTGGGCCGATGCCCCGGGTTCACAGTGGATGGTGGCGCTGGTCACGCCGCGAGGCCCGTCGAACCCTGTGTCCGACGTTACGTCTGCCCGCCAGCGCCGCCGCAGCGCGGGGAGCCAGCCATGTCCGTCCCGTGATCATGGGCGCCGTCAGGTCAGATCGGGCGCGGTCCGGGCGTCCACCGACGGGGGATCGAGGAGTCACAGGTGAGAACCAAGGGAAGGCTGGCGGTTGCGGCGTTGGCCGTCGCGGCTCTCGCGGCGAGCGTGCCGCTGCTGAACATCGGGGAGGCGTCGGCGGGACCGGCGGCTCAGCCGCTCGTGCTCGACCTGGACCTGACGCCGACCGGCGACTGTGACGGTCCGGTGCGGGGCGAGGTCGCGGTCTACCACCCGAGCGGGGTCGCCGACGGCGCCGAGGTCGAGTGGCGCGTGCGGGCCGGCGGCGCGACGCGCACCGGCACGGTCGCGATGGAGAAGTCGGTGGCCACCGCCGAGTTCACGCTGGACGGCCCGGCCGGCGACATCCGCGTCGACACCCGGCTGCCCGGCGGTACCTACGGCAAGGTGTGGCGCGACCGGCTCACGGCCGGGTGCGATCCGGTGACGGTCGTCTCGGTCGGTGACTCGGTGGTCTGGGACCAGGGCCTCGACCACGACCAGAAGTTCCCGCGCCTGCTGGCCGAGAAGCTCGGCGACGCCACCGGCCGCGGCTTCCGCAACCGCGACTACTCGATCTCCGGCGCCGTGCTCGACGCGCCCGGCCTGCCCGCCGGTGGCGAGGACGCCGGCTGCCGCGGCGAGCGCTACGCCCAGGACCCGGACGGCGACGGGGAGATGGAGCTGGGCGAGGTCACCACCCAGATGCCGGACGTGTTCTGCCAGCTGGAGCGGGCGGCGGTGCAGGCCGAGCGCGCGGGCGAGCAGATCGACCTGGTGGTCATGAACGGCTGCATCAACGACCTCGACCCGTTCCTCGGTGTCGGCGTCGGGTTCACCCCGGGATCCGAGGACGTGCCGCGCGGCGTCGAGCGCGAGTGCTCGGGAATCGGCGCCGCCGCGGAGAACCCGGCGAAGGACGTGCCGTACTTCAGCGGTGCCAAGGTCGGCTACGGCGGCCGCGGCATGCGCGCGGCGATCGAGAAGGCGCACACCCTGCCCGGCCGTCCCAAGGTGGTGCTGGTCGACTTCTACTTCGCGATGAGCCGCGCCAGCCTGCCCGTGCTCCGCAAGCAGTGTGACAACGCGGGCCTCAAGGCAAGCCAGCTGCCGCGCTGCTACGACGCGATCGGGCTCGCCGCCGACAGGTACGAGCAGTTCACGCGGTACTCCTCCGAGGCGTACCGGGTGGCCGCGCAGGCCGCCAACGCTGCCTCGCCGGACGGTCCGTACGCGGTGGCCGCCGACGGCCTGTTCACCGCCGAGCAGGCGGTACTCGCGCCGGACGCGAAGCTGTGGGGCAACCCGACCGCCGACCCGGCGTTCCCCCTGCGCAAGCAGGCGTGCCCGGAGTTCAGCCCGACGGTGGGGCAGTGCCTCTCGGCGGCGATCGCCCACCCGAACGTCGAGGGCGCGCGGCAGTACGCGGACAACCTGGCGCTCAACCCCGCGCTGCGCGGGTGGTTCGGGCTGGGCACCACGAAGGCGCCGGTGAAGGTCCTGGCCAGGCTCGGCGGCGAGGTGACGCTGAGCGCGCCCGCCACCGACGGTGCACGTTACCGCTGGTACTTCGGCGACGGCGCCACCGCCGAGACCGGCGAGCCGACCGTGACCCACACCTACGACGGCTTGGGCCCCGCCCTGCCCCGCGTCCTCGTGAACGGCGTCCTGCACGAGGCGCTGGCGCCGGTGCGTACCCTGATCGGTTTGGGCGATCTTTCTGCCGTTATAACGGCAGAAAGATCGCCCAAACCGCAGAACGTCAGTACTTGAGGCGGGCCTGCTGCGTGCGGCGGGACGCCTCCTGGGCCTGGCCGAGCGTCACGATGCCGCGGTCGGCCAGCAGCGGCAGCAGCCGGACGAAGAGCTCGCCGGTAAGCAGTGCGTCGCCGAGCGCGGTGTGCCGGCCGAGCACGGTGACGCCGAGGCGGGCCGCGATCGCCTCCAGGGAGTGATCGTCGTGGTCGGGGTGCGCGACGGGGGAGAGCAGCAGCGTGTCCAGCACGGGCTGGTCGAACCGGATCCCGCTCGCCGCCTCCTTCAGCGCGAGGAACTTCAGGTCGAACGCGACGTTGTGGCCGAGCAGCACCGAGCCTCCGGCGAACCGCGAGAACTCGGGCAGCACCTCGGTGACCTTCGGCTGGCCGGTGAGCATCGCGGGGCTGATGCCGTGCACGCGCTGCGACGCGGCGGGCACCGAGCGGCCCGGGTCGACCAGCTGCTCGAACGTCTCCTGGCGGAGCAGCCGTCCGCCGACGATCCGCGCGGCTCCGATCGAGATGATCTCGTCGCCGGCGGACGGTTCGAGGCCGGTCGTCTCGGTGTCGAAGACCGTGTAGGCGAGGTCGGCCAGAGCCCGCTCGTCGTCCGGTTCGGCCAGCGAGAACAGGTCGAAGTCGTAGAACTCGGGGCGGCTGGGCGTGGGCAGCGGCTTCGTGGCGGGCGTGCGCTGGGGTGTCGCCCGGGAGCGCCGCAGCAGCACCCGCAGGTACGAACCGTCCTGCGCGGCCCACGCCTCGCCGTCGTGGCGTTCCAGCAGGTCGGCGACGTACGGCTGCGCGCTCCACTCACGTACGGCGCGTGCCGCGTCCGCGTCGCCGCTCCAGCGGACGTCGAGGGCGCCGTGCGGGCCGGACGTCCCGATCGACAGCGTCACGCCGTCGACCCCCAGCCGCCTGACCAGGTCGGCGACGGCCTGCGCGAGCGGATGGGTCTCGACCTCCAGCCACAGGTCGCCGGCGGGTTCGGCGACGTGGACGTCGCCACGGATGCCGCGGGCCACCGCCGCGAGCAGGTCCGCGGCGTGCACGTCCTCGGCCTGCCACCGGTCGGTGAGGTAGGCCGCGGAGCGTGCGAGCGTCATGTCGACGTGCGCGCTGAGCCGGTGCGTCTCCTCGCGCACGATCTCGGCGAACCGCTGCCGCTCGTCCGCGGCCATGTCGGGGTAGTCGAGCAGCGCCTCGATCGCGGCGCGGATCGCGGCGAGCGGCGGCCGGGTGCCGTCGCCGAGGGCGCGCAGGGCGGCGTCGCGGCGCTGCCCCGCCTCGGCGCGCCGCGTCATGTCCTCCACGGTGAGCACGTACCCGCCCTGCCCGCGCACGGGCGCCACCCGCACCCGGACCAGCCGCGTCGCGCCGATCGTGGTGGCCGCCTGGAACGAGTCGGCGCCGGCCTCGATCCGCTCCACCGCGTGCGCGAGGAGCTGGCGGTCGATCACGCCGAACACGGAGCGGCCGAGCCCGACGGCGGAGCGACCCAGCAGCTCGCGTGCCGCCTGGTTGTAGAGCAGGATCTGCCCGTCCACCGTGCACACCAGGACACCGACGGCGAGGTCGGACATCAGCGCCGCGAGCCGGTTGCGGTCCTCCTCCAGGTCGGCGCGGTCGGCGGCGAAGCGGGCGTCGGCGAGCGGACTGCGCCGTCTGGTACCGGCTGGCGAGGTCGTTGACGGCGGCGGCGAGACGGGCCACCTCGGCGGATCCGTCGGGGCCGATACGGTGCCCGGGGTTGGTCGTCGCGATCAGGCGGACGTCGGCGGCGATCCGGCGCAGCGGCGTCACGTACCGGGCGAAGATCCGCGCCACGAGCACCGCGACCGCGGCGGCGATCAGCGCGGCGCCGAGCACGATCGTCACCCCCTGCGCCCGCACCGCCCGCCCCAGCGCCTCCTGGTCGTCGCCCGCACCGGCCCACACGCCGGCACCGAGCAGCGCGGCGCCGGCCAGCACGAACACCGCCGCCGCGGCGGCGTACCGGACCCACGGCGGCACCTTCACCGGCCGTCGTCCAGCAGCTCCGCGACCCGCTCGGTCAGCTCGCGGGTGGAGAACGGCTTGGTCACGTACGCGTCCGCGCCGACGGCGAGCCCCTTCGCCATCTCGGCCTCGCGGCCCTTCGCGGTGAGCATGACGATCTTCATCGTGGTCCAGCCGTCGGCGCGCAGCCGCTGGCACACCTCGAAGCCGTCGCGGCGCGGCAGCATCACGTCGAGCAGCACGAGGTCGGGCTTGAACACCGGCACGGTGGCGAGGGCCTCGTCGCCGTCGCGCGCGACCGCCGTCTCGTGGCCGCTGCGCCGCATGAGGAACTCCAGCGACGTGACGATGTTCGGCTCGTCGTCGACGATCAGGATCCGGCTGCCCATGAGGGCTCCCTCCCCAGCGTTGCCGCGACCGGCAGGGTGAACGAGAACGTGGCGCCCGCTCCCGGCGTGCTCTCCACCCAGAGCGATCCGCCCAGGTGGTCGATGATCTGGCGGCTGATCGGGAGCCCCAGGCCGGTCCCTCCCTGCTGGCTCACCGCCCTGCTGGAACTTCTCGAAGATCGCGTCCTGCTCGGCGACGGCGATCCCTGGGCCGTTGTCGGTGACGTCGACCCGGACGGCCGAGCCGTCGACCCGCGCGTGCACCGTGACCCGGCCGTGCTCGCGGGTCGCAGAACTTGGCGGCGTTCGAGAGCAGGTTGAGCAGCACCTGGACGATCCGGTCGCGGTCGGCGGCGACCGGCGGCAGCGGCCCGGTGATCTCGACGTCGAGGCTCCTGCCGGCGAACAGCTGGCTGGTCTCGGCCACCGAGGCGCGCACGACCTCGGCCAGGTCGACGCTCGTCACCTGCCACTCCGCCAGCCCGGACTCCAGTTTGGACAGGTCCAGCACCTGGTTGATGAGCCGGGTCAGGCGCTCGGTCTCCTCGGCGATGATCCGCAGGTACCGCGCTCGCTCGTCCTCGTCCAGCGAGGGGTTGTCGAGCAGGATCTCGGAGAACGCGCGGATCGACGTGAGCGGCGTGCGCAGCTCGTGGGTGACGGTCGAGACGAAGTCGTCCTTGAGCCGGTCCAGCTCGGTCAGGCGGCGCATTGGCGGCGCGCAGCTCGGCCGACGTGCGCTCCAGCTCCTGGCTGTAGGCGCGCACCTGGGACGCCTCGTCGAGGATCTCCATCACCTCGCCGATGCCCAGCGGCTCCTCGCGCATGACCGACGCGATCAGGATGCGGGCCGACGCGGTGCCGACCGCGCCGGCCAGCAGCGTCTCGACGTGCCGGATCAGCTCCGCGTCCGCGCTGATCTCGCTCCGCCCGCGTTCTTCCGCGTAGGCCTGGAGTGCCGCCTCGGCACCCTCTGCGCCGAGGAAGCGCGCCAGCAGCGCCCGCAGGTCGGCCACCGACGCGGTGCCGCGCCAGGCGCGGGTGTCCACGCCCTCGTCGACGAACAGCGCCGACTGGGTGCGTTCGGCGGCGCCCGGACGTGCCGCGAGCGACACGCCGACGTACGCGCCGACGTTGGCGAGGGTGCTCCACACCATCGCGTGGCTGATCGGGTCCAGCCCGTCGAGGCCGAACAGCGCCTGCGGCCGGAGCAGCGCGATGCCGAACGGCCCGTCCGTGGTGAAGTTGCCGGGCAGCCAGCCGGTCTCGGCGAGCGACGGCAGCAGCAACGTGTACAGCCAGACCGTGAAGCCGGCGAGCAGGCCCGCGAACGCGCCGTTGCGGGTGCCGTCCCGCCAGAACAGCCCGCCGAGCAGCGCCGGCGCGAACTGCGCCACCGCCGCGAACGACACGAGCCCGATCGAGACCAGCGCCGACCCCTCACCGGCACCGCGGAAGTAGGCGTACCCGAGGAGCAGCACCGCGACGATCGTCACGCGCCGGATCGCGAGGATGACCCGGCCGAGATTGGCCCGTTGCGCGAGCACCGACCGGCTTCGCAGCAGCAACGGCATGACCAGCGAGTTCGACACCATCGTGGCCAGCGCGATCGTCTCCACGATGACCATGCCGGTGGCCGCCGACAGGCCGCCGATGAACACGAGCAGCGCCAGCGCCGGCTGCTGCTCCGCGATCGGCAGGGCGAGGACGAACGTGTCGGCGTCGACCTCTCCGGGGGCGAACCGCAGCCGCCCGCCGATCGCGATCGGCAGCACGAACACGTTGATGACCAGCAGGTACAGCGGGAACAGCCAGACCGCGCGGGTCAGGTGCCGCTCGTCGACGTTCTCCACGACCGCGATCTGCCACTGCCGGGGGAGCAGCACGATCGCGAGCATCGACAGCACCATCAGCCAGGCCCAGCTGCTGTACCCCACCTCGGGCGTGAGCGTGTAGAGCGCGGACAGCTCCGGCTCGGCCGCCCCCTGGCCGAACAGGTCGCCGAAGCCGCCGAAGATGCCGAACGTCACGAAGATCCCGGCCGCGAGGAACGCCACCAGCTTGACGATCGACTCGACCGCGATCGCCGCCACCATTCCCTCGTGCCGCTCGGACGCGTCGAGGTGGCGGGTGCCGAACAGGATCGTGAACGCCGCCAGCAACAGCGCCACGTACAGGCCCGTGTCCTGCAGCAGGGGCACGTGCCCGAGATCGGCGGTGGACACGGTCTCGGGGTAACGGCGGAGGATCCCGAACGTGTTCGACACGGCCTTCAGCTGCAGTGCGATGTACGGCACGATCCCGACCACCGCGATCACCGTGACCAGCCCGCCGAGCAGCGTGCTGTTGCCGTACCGGGCGGAGACGAAGTCGGCGAGCGACGTGATCCGGTGCCGCTTGCTGATCCGGATGATCTTGCGCAGCACGAACCAGCCGAGCGCCACCATCACCGTCGGGCCGAGGTAGATGGGAAGGAACCCGACGCCGGTGGACGCCGCGCGACCGACGCTGCCGTAGTACGTCCACGACGTCGCGTAGACCGCGAGCGACAGCGCGTAGATCGAGCCGCTGTTGATCAGGCTGCGCCCGGCGGCCGCCCGCCGGTCGCCGGTGTAGGCGACGGCGAACAGCAGCCCGAGGTAGGCGGCGGAGACCGCGACGATCACCCAGGTCGTCACCGCGACCTCCGCACCAGCGCCGCCGCGACGCCGATCAGCGCCGCCCACGCCACGAACAGGTACGCCCACAGCAGCGGGACGCCCAGCACGAGGACGTTCTTGTCGAACAGCGATATGAGGGGATAGCCGAACAGCAGGAAGCCGAGGACGCCTGCGGCGACGAGGCGTTGGGTGCGGCCCGGGCGGTCCATCAGCTCACCGTGTCCGTACGGAAGTTGCGCGCGGTGGCCTGCTGCATGTCGTGCACGGCGCGCAGGGCGTCGAGCAGGGCGCGCCGGTCGGCGGGGGCGAGGTCGCCGAGCTGCAGCCGGTTGCCGCGGGCGCGCCACCGCAGGTCGGTGAGCACCCGGTACGCCCGCGCGAGGCGGTCGGCGCCGTCGCGGCTGAGGGTGCCCGCGCGCGCGGCGGCGGCCAGCCGGTCCGGAGTGGAGCGTGCCTCCGAGCCGGCCGCGAGCGCGTAGAGCCGCGCCAGCAGGACGATCGCCGCGATGCCGGCGCGCTTGAGGTCGAGCGTGCCGTGGCTGGTGCGGATCCGGCCGAACAGCCCGAGCGGCGGCGGGAACGACACGGCTGCCCGCGCCATCTGGGTGGTGAACCTGCGGTGCCCGCCGCCGCGCCGCACGATTGCCGCGAGCGACGCCGTCGGCAGGTCGCCGTGGACGGTGCGGAAGTCGAAGAGCACCTCGGCCTCGACCAGCGCCTGCGGGTCGGGGCCGTCGAGCCAGCGCCGGAACATCCGCTCCCACTCGTCGAGCGGGTACCGCCAGCGGGTCGCCACGTACCCGCCGGGGCAGCGGGGGAGGCCGGCGGCGGCGAGCCCGGACACGGCCAGCTCGGCGAGGTCGGCGAAGTACTGGCCCGCTGTGGCGTCGCGGTAGGCCACGGCATTGTCCTGATCGGACCCGAGCGTCTCCTCGCACCGCCCACCGGACCCGAGGGCGAGCCACACGTACGCGCACGGCGCCGGCCCGAGCCGCTCCCCGGACAGGACCAGCAGCCGGACGGTGAGCGCGTCGTTGACTGCGGCCAGGACGCGCCCGACCGTTGCGGCGTCGGGCAGGTGGTACGTGACGGCGCGCAGCCGGTCCGGATACTCGCTGAGGGGCGCGTGTGAGTCGAGGGCGGCGATCCAGCGCAGCAACGGGCCGGTCGCCTCCTTGACCGCTTCTGCCTCCACACCGACCCCCACCTGCGTGAAGCGGGCCCGACAGGGTCAGCTTAGAACGCAGCCTGCGGCCGTCGCGGTTCAAATGCGCCCTCTGGGGGCGCATTTGAACCGCAGACCGTTCGGGCCTAGGGCCAGGCGATCTGCGGCGACCGGTAGAAGTTGACCCCCTGGACCGTCCAGCGCGGACCCTGCTGCGCGAGCCGGTGCCGGAACGACGCCCAGTCGTGAGTGGCCGCCGGTGACCAGCCAAGCTCGGCGACGGCAGGCAGCCGGGGGAACGCCATGAACTCGATGTCGCGGATGTCTTCGAGGGTCTCGGACCACAGCGGTGCCTCGACGCCGCGGATCGACGGCTCCTCGACACCGCGCAGGTACCGGCCAGGGTCCCAGCCGTACGCGTCGGCGACCTCGATGTAGCCGGCCCAGTCGAGGCCGAGCGGCGTGTTCTTGTCGTACTTCATGTCGAGGTAGATCTTGTTGGCCGGCGACATGAGGATCTTGTTCCCGCGCGCCGCCGCCACGACCATGCTCGGGTCGTCGTCCCAGGTTCCCCAGAACTGCGGAATCGCGCTGACCGGCGGCGTGGCCTTCACGAACTCGTGCCAGCCCGAGACCTTCTTGCCGTGCTTCGCCACCAGCGGCAGCACGCGACCCATGAACGTGAGGTAGTCGGGGTCGGTCGTCGCGTGGGCCTCGTCGCCGCCGATGTGGAGGTACTCGCCGGGCGTGATCCGGGCCAGCTCGCGCAGCACGTCGTCGAGGAAGGTGTAGGTGATCTCCTTGCCGACGCACAGCGAGCTGAAGCCGACCTCCGTGCCGGTGTAGAGCGGGGGCGCGATGCCGTCGCAGTTCAGCTCCGCGTACGACGCCAGCGCCGCGTTCGTGTGCCCCGGCATGTCGATCTCCGGGATGACCGTGATGAACCTCTGCGCGGCGTACTCGACGATCTGGGCGTACTGCTGGCGCGTGTAGTAGCCGCCGGGGCCGCCGCCGACCTCGGTGCTGCCGCCGTAGCTGGTGAGCCGGGGCCACCCGGGTATCTCGATCCGCCAGCCCTGGTCGTCGGCGAGGTGCAGGTGCAGCCGGTTGATCTTGTACTGCGCGATCAGGTCGATGTACCGCTTCACCTCGGCCACGGAGAAGAAGTGGCGGGCGACGTCGAGCATGGCGCCGCGGTGCGCGAAGCGGGGCGCGTCGACGATCCGCCCGGCCGGCACCGGCCACGGGCCGCGCTGGACCCGCGACGACTCGACGCGCGCCGGCAGCAGTTGCCGCAGCGTCTGCACGCCCGCGAACAGGCCGGCAGGAGTCATCGCCCGGATCACCACGTTGCCGTGGTTGACGTCGAGCCGGTACCCCTCGGCGCTCGGCTGCGAGCGGTCGAGCAGCAGCGTGATGCCGCTGCGCCCGTGCCGGGCGGGAACGACCGGGATCCGGTAGCCGGTGGACGGGCGCAGGATCCCGGCCAGGTAACGCCCGACCTGCCCGGCGCCGTCGGAGACGCGGACGACCGTGGACGGCCTGACCTGAAACGGCTGTCCGGCGCTCGGCCGCACGTCGGCGGGGGCGGGAACCACCTGGCCCAGCCCGCTTGCCGGGGCGGGAACCACCTGGCCCGGCCCCCTTGCCGGGGCGGCGCGAACCACCTGGCCCAGCCCGCTTGCCGGGGCGGCGGCGGCCGGGGCGGGAGCGGCGACGAGCGCGGTGGCGAGTACGGCTAACGCGACGAGAGAGCGCATGAATTAGGTATAGACCATTTTCGCCGCATTCGTCGGTGACTCCGCGGTTCGGCGAAGACACGCCGGTGCGACACGCCCACGCGGCCGGCTCAACCGCGGAGTCACCCAGGGCTCACGGGTCGAGGCGGTAGAAGCGCCAGAAACCGAAGTCCTCGATCGGCAGCGTCGTCGCGCCGGAGAATCCGGCCTCACGGGCGTAGCGGCGCAGCGTGTCGGCGCGCATGACCGTGCCGGTGGCGGCGGTCGGCTGGTGCGCCATGCCGTCGGGGAGGCAGATCAGGACGCTGAACGCGTACATCAGCCGCTCCACGTCGTCGCCCGGCGGCTGGAACTTGTCGGCGACGGCCTCGTCCATGACGACCGCCAGCCCGTCCTCTGCCACCGCTCGGCGCATCGCCGCGAGCACGTGCACCGGCGCCGGCATGTCGTGGATGCACTCGAACGCGAACGCCGCGTCGTAGCGGCGGTCGGCCATGCCGCCCGCGTCCGCGTGGTGGAAGTGGACCCGGTCGGACAGTCCGGCCGCCTCGGCGTTGGCCTTGGCCGCCTCGATCGAGGGTTGGTCGGTGTCGTACCCGTCCACCGTGGCCTGCGGGTAGGCGCGGGCGAGCGCGAGGGTGGACCAGCCGGCGCCGCAGCCGACGTCCGCGAACCGCGCGTCGTGGCGGTTGAGTACGTGGTGGACGTCCGGCACTCCGGCCAGCGCGTCCGGCAGCTCCCGTTCGAACCAGGGCCGGTTCATGTCGGCCTGCGACTCTCGCATGTCGGTGCCGAACTGCGCCCAGCCGACGCCGCCGCCACTGCGGTACGCCTCGGCGAGCGCCGGTAGCTGCATCCCGGCGGCGCAGAACATCCGCGCGAGCGGCGCCAGGTAGGACAGGCTCGCGGTGTCGGTGAGCACCTCGGCGGCGGCCGGCGGCAACGCGAACCGCCCGTCCTCGGTGATGGTGAGGATCCCGATGACGGCCTGCTGCTCCAGCCACTCCTCGGCGTACCGGTCGGCACCACCGGCTCGCTGCGTCAGCTCGGCGGCGGTGGCCGGCCCGCCTTCGGCGAGGGCTCGGTACCAGCCGAGCCGGTCCCCGAGGTACACCGACATGGTCTCGGCGGCGCCGAGCGCCGCTTGGAAGAGCCGATCCGCGAACGCGTCCGTGGTCGTGCTGTCTGTGGTCATGGTGGTCACGACGTACCTCCTCGACGGCGACACGTCCAGCCTGTCACCGTCGCGGGCGACCGTCACCCCACGCCCTGGATGTTCCCGGCAGCGCGTGCGCGCGCACTGCCGGGAACATCCAGGGGGTTCGCGAACGGCTAGTAGCTGCGCGCGAGTGGAGTGCCTGCCCCGGAGAGCGCGTTACCGAACCGGTGCCGGCCCGTGCCGATCGGTGCGGCCGCCACCAGCAGGCGGAATCGTGCGGCGTCGCGGGCGCACGCGTCGGGGCTGCGGTAGGCGTTCGCCGACTGGGCGAGGAGGAGGCCGTCCTCGTCGACCAGGCGCCAGCGGTACCGGAGCTGGCTCTCGGCGAAGACGTGGAAGCTCGCCATCTCAGGCCGCCGGCGCCAGCACTCGGGGGCGGGCGGACTGCGGCGCCACGGCCCGCCCGTCCGGGAGCAGCTCACCGGTGTCGTCGAAGACGACGACGCCGTTGCAGAGCAGGGTCCAGCCCTGCTCGTGGTGGCTGATGCGTGGCCGGGCGGTGGCGTGGCCGGGGGTGCCGGCCGGCGGGCACTGGGGGTAATGCGAGCACATGGGCTTGGGCCTCGGGTCGGGGGAGTGCTTGTGCAATTGAGAATGCCCGGGGGGTACCCGGTACGCCTACGGGAGTACTCCCGATAACCGTACGTAGCTACTTAACCCGTACAGTTCGTTACTCTCCGCATTTACGCAGGTCGGGGAATATGGGGGCCGGTCACCCATGCCTCCATGACTCCGGACCGTCACGCTGAGACACATGAAGCGTGTCTGCACCGGGGTACTCGCCGCCCTTCTGGCCGCCACGGCGTGTGCGCAACCCGCGTCCCGCACGACCGCCGTGGAGGTGACGGCCAGTCCTCGGGGGCCCGAGACGCCGCGGTACGCCGACGACTTCGAACGCACCTGCGCCGACGGCCTCGGCTACGCCGGGCTGCCCGCGTACACCAAGGCGCCGGGGGTCGTGCACCAGGCCGTGATGATGGAGAAGCGCGACGGTACGTGGCACGAGGACTGGCTTACCGGCAACGACTACCCGGACACCTGGTTCCTCGGCACCGGCAAGGCGCCCGACCAGATCGAGCTGGTCGTCTGCGTCGAGCAGGTGCGGGCGTTCGCCAACGGCAAGAAGTGCCGCATGGAGCACCGGGACACCAAGAAACCGTTCACGCTGACGATGTTCGACACCTCGTACCTGGTGCGGGTGCTGGAAGCGCGCTCCGGCCGGACCTTGCTGTACCACGCCGGTACGGCGAAGTCGCAGGAGTGCCCGATACTGACGTTCAACCGCGGCGACGAGGATCCGACGAAGTACTACACGACGCCGGACGACAAGGACTACCGCCCGCTCGTCAAGCCGTTCATCGCACCGTGAGCGCGGCCTCGGAACGGACTTGCGAGACAAACTGGGGCAGCCGTACCGGTTTAGGCACGGCTTCCCGTAAATTCCGGTTTGCAGTGGTACAGCGTGTGCGGCCCTAACTCTCGCCGCCCGTGGCGTTGTGCGACGCGCCGACTGGCTTGCTCTCCGCCGAGCCGCGCTGGCGCAGGTAGATCGCCAGCACGACCATCGAGAAGACGGCAAGGAACTCGGACTGCCAGTTCTGCAGGGTCCGGCTCCAGAAATCGGGCGAGCCGACGTACGCCGCCCACCCGAGCGGGTCCTGGAGCTGGCGAAGCCGTTCCTCGTTGTGTGCGCTCTGCCCGGCGACCGACTGCGCCAGCCAGGAGCCGGCGAAGGCGAGACCCATGACTAGGCCCAGCGAGCGCGAGTAGAGCGCCGTTCGCCACCCGCCTGCGCGCGCCCACGCGGGCGAGGACGGGCGTGCGTACGGGCCGATCATCTGCTCCTCGTCCGACTCGGTGCCGAGCTTCGACGGATGCTTCGACTCCGACGATCCGCGCTGCACCAGCCACACCGTGGCCAGCACGAACACCAGGAACTGCAGGTACTCGGACTGCCAGTTCTCGGCGACGTCGACGGCGAACTCCGACGACGTGAGGTAGCGGCCGAGCGACACGTCGGGGTAACCGTCCACCCGGAGCTGCTCGTTGTACAGCGCGTGACCGGCGACCCCTTGCCCGGCGAGCGCGAGGAGGAAGAGCGCGAGGAAGAACAGGCTCAGTCCGTTGTCCCTGGCGAGGCGCCTCACCGGTGCGCCAGTCCGATGCCCATGAAGTACGTGAGGCCGGCTACGAGGATCACGAGGCAGGTGGCGTAGAGGATCCGCATCGATCAGGGTCCCTTCACCGCGCAGTCGTACGGGAGGTCGGCGCGAGGCACGCAGCCCGCGGCGACCACGAGCCACTGCCCGCTGTGGTCTGTGAGGAAGAGCGTGTCGCCGTCGCCGCGGACCTCGGCGTGGTGCCCGTAGACCTCCACCTCGCCAGGCGCGCCGAGTTGGGGGAGGTCCTCCTCGACGATCGCCTCGGCACACGCTGTGCCGCTGGATTCCTCCAGCTCGCGACGGGTTTCGGGCGCGAGCATGCCGCACGCGGCACCGCCGTCATCCTCACGCAGTGTGCCGGCGAACCGTTCCGCGGCGGACTCGGCGGAATCCTCACGCGCACTCGGGCCGCAGCCGGCGAGCGCGAGGACGACCGTGGCCAGCGTCACCGCCGCGACGAATATCCTCATAGAAGCGTTTCTACCGCAGAAACGATCCCGTATCGCTCACATCTGGTGTGGGGGGTGGTCATGGTGGTAGACAAGGTGTGGCTGTGGAGAGTGGTACGAATCAGACTATTCGGGCAAATCTGATCGCACTGCTCTGCCCGGAAGGAAGCCATGGAGTTCACCGACAGCGACAGCGATCCATCGACGGAATTGCGCATCCTCGAGGACCCGCGGGTCCTGGAGCAGTTCGTTCCTGTCCTCGCCGAACAGCACCATCCAACGGGCGATCCGGCTCGCGGCCTATGCTCCTGCGGCGAGCCGTATCTGGCGTGTCCGGTGGCGATGCAGATCCGGCCACTCGTGGGCACCGCCAACGAGCCGTCCGGCGCCAGCCACTGGTTCGGCTAGCGACCTCGATTGAACCGGCAGCGCCGCCGGTGCGAACTTACCTCTGAACGGTCCGCCGCCCCCTGGCCGGCGGCGCAGTCAAGTGAGAATGCCGCGTACCGCCACGCCGGTGGTACGCGGCGAGTTCGTGGGAGGTGCCACACCATGCTGAGTCAGGACGATCAGCGCCGGCTCGACGAGATCGCGCGGCGGACGTCGCTGGAGGACCGCTGGTTCGCGGACGCGATGCGCGACGGCACGCCTTGCCCGCCCTCCGGCGACCGCCGCTGGCCGATGTTCGCGGGGGCCGTCGCCGGGCTCGTCATCGTGCTGGTCGGCCTGGTCGCCGCGAGCCCGATGACGGCGGTCGTGGGCGCCGGCGTGATCGGCGGCGCCGCTTACGCATACCAGCGCCAGCTGCGCCGCGCGCACGGCGGGCAGCGGGTCTAGCGCGCCGACCCTGTGGTCCAACGTCGGCATGCCGACGTTGGCTACGCCAGGACGCACTCAACGTCGGCATGCCGGCGTTGGGCTAGGTGCGTCAGCGGCCCAGCTGTTCGCCGTCTCGCAGGCGTTCCAGCCCGAGCCAGATGAAGTCGACGGCGGACGCCTCCACCCGGCTCCGCGGCGTGTCGGGGTGCTCCAGCCACCAAGAGACCAGCCCGAACAGCGCGCCGGTGATCTGTGGTTGGAGGAGCGTGACGGCCTGGCGCGCAGCCGGGCCCGGACGCCGCCGCGCCAGGACCTCGGCGATCGACGTGCCGAGCCGTTCCCGCAGCGGGCCGAGGTCCGGGTTGTCGAGGTGGCCGAGCACCACGGACCACGCCGCTGGACGCTCGGTGACGTAGTCGAGCACCTCCCGTACTGCGGCGCGCACGCGTCCTTCCGGCGAGTCGGCCGCCTCGACGGCCGCCGAGAACCGGGCGGCGAAGTCGTCCACGATCGCGACGCAGACCGCGGCGAACAGCTCGTCCTTCGATGAGAAGTGCTGGTACAGCAGGCCCTTCGACACGCCCGCCGCAGCCGCTACGTGGTCCATCTGGGTCAGGTGGAAGCCGCGGCGCCCGAACTCCTCCAGCGCCGCGGCGAGCAGCAGCTCCCGCCGGGACGCCGCCGACAGCCGGCGGCGAACCGGCACCCGCTCAGACGTAGGAACGGAGTTCACGCTGTGCAACCGTCCGCAGGTGTACCTCGTCCGGACCGTCGGCGAGGCGCAGCGTGCGCAGGTGCGCCCACATCTCGGCCAGTGGCGTGTCGTCCGAGACGCCGGCGCCGCCGTGTACCTGGATCGCCCGGTCGACCACGTCGAGCGCGACCCGCGCCGCGATGACCTTGATAGCCGCGATCTCCGTGCGGGCGGCCCTGGCGCCGTGGTTGTCGATCGTCCACGCGGTCTTGAGCGTGAGGAGGCGCGCCTGCTCGATCGCGATCCGCGACTCGGCGATCCACTCCTGGATCACACCCTGCTCAGCCAGCGGCTTGCCGAACGCCACCCGCGACGCCGCCCGCTTGCACATCAGCTCCAGCGCCCGCTCGGCCGCGCCGATCGCCCGCATGCAGTGATGGATGCGCCCCGGGCCGAGCCGCGCCTGGGCGATCGCGAATCCGCCGCCCTCCTCGCCGACCAGGTTGCTCACCGGAACCCGGACGTCGTCGAGGTGGACCTCGCAGTGCCCGTGCTGGTCCTGGTAGCCGAAGACCGGCAGCGGGCGGACGATCTCGACGCCTGGTGTGTCGAACGGCACGAGCACCATCGACTGCTGCTTGTGCGCCGGGCCGTCCGGGTCGGTCTTGCCCATCAGGATCATGATCTTGCAGCGCGGATCGGCGGCGCCGGTGGTCCACCACTTCTTGCCGTTGATGACGTACTCGTCACCCTGGCGCTCGATCCGCGTCGCGATGTTGGTGGCGTCCGAGCTGGCCACGTCGGGCTCGGTCATGCCGAACGCGCTGCGGATCTCGCCGTTCAGCAGCGGCGTGAGCCAGCGCTCCTTCTGCTCGGGAGTGCCGAAGAGGTGCAGAACCTCCATGTTGCCGGTGTCCGGGGCGCCGCAGTTGAGCGCCTCCGGTGCCAGGTTCATGGACCGGCCGGTCAGCTCGGCCAGCGTCGCGTAATCGGTGACGGAGAGGCCGTGCGCGGGATCCTCGGCGTCGGGGAGGAAGAGGTTCCACAGGCCACGCTCGCGCGCCTCGGTCTTCAGCTCCTCGACGACGGCAGGCAGGTCGTGCGGCCGGCCGGCGGCGATCAGCTCCCGGCGCTGCTCGGCGTAGACCGGCTCGGCGGGGTAGACATGGCCGTCCATGAAGTCCTGCAGCCGGCCCAGGTACTCGTGTGCCTTCGCGCTGGGTTCGAAGTCCATGGATCACAAGTAACTGACTCGTCGGTCACTTGTCAACGGATCCCCTTGACGAAGTGACCGACGAGTCAGTTACCGTGCCACCCAGGACGACACACCGAGTTTCGGACTTTTGAGGGTTCCGGCGGTAGCCGAACCCCCAAGAATCCGACAGTGGGCGATGGAGGCGTTGCGTGGAGGCAGGGCGGTTCGACGGAAAGGTCGCGCTGGTGACCGGCGGCGCCAACGGCATCGGCGCTGCGGTCGCCCGCCGGCTCGCCGGCCAGGGTGCGCGGATCGTGGTCGCGGACGTCGACACGGACGCGGGCGAGACGGTGGCCAAGGAGGTCGACGGCGTCTTCGTGCGGTGCGACGTCGGCAGCCTGGACGACAACCGGGCGGCGGTGGCCACCGCGACGGACCGCTTCGGCGGGCTCGACATCGTCGCGCTCAACGCCGGCGTCAGCACCGGGTTCGGCCTGGAGGACGACTTCGACCCCGAGCGTTACCGCCGGATCATGGCCATCAACCTCGACGGCGTCGTCTTCGGCGCGCACGCGGCACTGCCCGCGCTCAAGGCCCGCGGTGGCGGCGACATCATCGCCACCGCGAGCCTCGCCGGGCTCGTCGGGATGCCGATGGACCCGGTCTACGGGGCGAACAAGGCGGCCGTGGTCGGGCTGGTCCGCGCGCTCGGCCCGGCCTGGGAGCACTACGGCGTCCGGGTCAACGGGCTGTGCCCGGCGTTCGCCGAGACCGCCATAGTCGTGCCGATACGCGAGCTGCTGGAGCAGGCGGGCGTGCCGCTGATCCCGGTCGAGGCCGTGGTCGACACGTTCGTCGCGGCGCTGACCAGCGGCCGCACCGGCGAGTGCTGGTTCGTCCAGCCGGGGCGTCCCGGCGAGCCTTACCAGTTCCGTGGCGTGCCGGGCCCGCTCGACGCGTCGGGCGAGCGAGCACCCGCGATGGAGCAGTAGACGTCAGATCGCAGCGCTGGTCCGTGCCGCGCGGCGGCGCTGGCCAGCCGGTGGTCGAACGCGGCGCACAGCGCGTGCACCGCGACCAGGTGACCCTCCTGCACGGTGGCGTTCGATCCGGGCAGGCACAGCACGTCGTCGACGGCGGCGGCCAGAGGGTTCGGCGCTGCGCCGGTCATGGCCCAGCACGTCGCGCCGGCCTCCCGGGCGGCGGCTGCCGCGGTGAGCAGGTTGCGGCTGCGCCCGCTGGTGGAAAGGAGCAGTACCACGTCACCGGGGCGGGCATGCGCAGTGACCTGTCGGGCATATACCTGGTCGTACCCGTAGTCGTTGCCGATCGCGGTGAGGCTCGACGTGTCACCGTGCAGCACGATCGCGGAGAACGGGCGCCGGTCGTCGCGGAACCTGCCGACCAGTTCGGCGGTGAGGTGTTGAGCCTCCGCCGCGCTGCCGCCGTTCCCGGCGGCGAGGAGCCGCGAGCCGCTGCCGAGGCGTTCGACCAGGATCGTGGCCCAGCTGGTCAGCCGGTGTGCCTCCGCCCGGAGGGCACCCACCAGGCCGGCGAGCGCCTCGACGTGGGCGGCGGCCTCCGCGTCGGGCTCGTGCCAGCCGTTGATGGAGCTCAGACGTGCGCTCACCGGCTCGCTCCGGCAAGGTTGACGTGCGGTGCGGTGCGGATCCGCTCGTAGCAGCGTGCGGTCTCGGCGGCGATCCGGTCCCACCCGAAGCGGCAACGTGCGCGGTCGGCCCCGGCGGCGCCGAGCACCGCACGGCCCGTCGGGTCGGCCAGGAGCCGTCGTAGCACCCGGATCAGGGCGGCCGGGCGGCGCGGCGGCACAAGCCGGCCGGTCAGGTGGTCGATCACGGTGTCGGTGAGACCGCCCACCGCGGACGCGACCACGGGGACGCCACACGCCATCGCTTCGAGGGGCACGATCCCGAACGGCTCGTACCAGGGCACGCAGACCACGACGTCGGCGGAGCGGAGTAGGGCCGGCATCTCGGCTCGGCTCACCGGACCCAGCAGGTGGACCCGGCCGGCGACGCCGTGCTGCCGGGCGAACGCGCGCAGCCGCCGCGCCTCGGGATCCTTCGCGAGCCGGCCGCCGGGCGGTCCGCCGGCGATCAGCAGCTCGGCGTCGGGGATGTGGCGCAACGCCGCGATGATCGTGTCGAAGCCCTTGCGCGGGACCAGCCGCCCCACGGCGACCAGCCGTTGCCGCGGGCCGCGCTCGGCGGCCGGGCCGTCGGGGCGGAAGTGGTCGAGGTCGACGCCGCACGGCACCACGGAGATGCGGTCCTTGGGCACGCCCATCCGGATCAGCTCGAACGCCTCGTCGGAACAGGTCGCGATCATGTGTGCGGCCGTGCGGCCGATCGTCTGCTCGGCGCGGATCCGCTCCGCCGGGCTGGTGTCGGCGTCCTTCAGGAACCGTTGCTTGACGGCACCTAATGCGTGGAACGTCTGCACGACCGGCACCTGCGGCGGCGCTGCGCTCTGCGCGATGATCCCGGACATCCAGAAGTGGGCGTGGACCACCGCGGGCGGTGAAGCGGACCAGACGTCCCGCAGGTAGCCGGAGAATTCGGGCAGGAACGGCATCAACTCGTCCTTCGGCACCGTTTTCGCGGGGCCGGCCGGCACGTGGACCACGGCCACGCCGGGAGCGCCCTGGATGCGCTCGGGCTGGCCGGGGTCGTTGCGCCTCGTGTACACCGTGACCCTGTGCTCCGCCGCCGCCAGCGCCTTGGACAGCTCCGCCACGTGGACGTTCTGGCCGCCGGCGTCCATCCCTCCGAGCGCCGCCAGCGGGCTGGCGTGCTCGGACACCATCGCGACGTCCATCGGGATCCCCCCTCTTAGTTGTCGGACAGCAACTATCAGGGCAATCTCCGATCCGGAGCGCCGTAAACCCGCTCACCAGCACTGATCGAAGAACGGCCGGTCAGATTGCTCGAATCCGCTCGACGATCGCGCTGGTGGACATGCCGTCGAAGTAGCCCAGCAGCACGACGCGCCCGCCCTGGTGGGCGACAGCGGCGGCCTCGGGCAACCGGCGCCGGCGGTAGTCGCCGCCCTTGACGTAGACGTCCGGCCGGACCAGCTCGACGAGCCCGACCGCGTCGTCGCCGGGAAAGATCGTCACGTGCTCGACGCAGGCCAGCGCCGCCAGCACGGCGGCGCGGTCGTCGTCGGGGTTGATCGGGCGGTGCGGCCCCTTGAGACGGCGTACCGCAGCGTCGTCGTTGACGCCGACGACCAGCACGTCGCCCAGCTCGCGGGCCTGTCGCAGGTGGTCGACGTGGCCGCGGTGGAGCACGTCGAAGCAGCCGTTGGTGCAGACGATCCGCTTCCCCTCGGCGCGGTACGGGGTCAGCACCTCGGGGAGCCGAGCGAGCGGGATCACGGCCACGACGGCTCCTCCGACGGGCAGACCACCAGTTCCCGGATCTCGCAGCCGGCCGGCTGGCTCAGCGCGACGAGCACGGTCTGGGCGACGTCCTCCGGGCTGTTGAGGTGGGCGTCCGGCCCTGGCTTGTACTGCTCGTCGCGGCCGTCGAAGAACGCCGTGCGCATGCCGCCCGGGACCAGCATCGTGACGCCGATCCGGCCGGCGGTCTCGACCGCGAGCGCCCGGCTGAAGCCGACGACGCCGAACTTCGACGCGCAGTACGCCGTTGCGTCGCTCACCGCCTTGAGGCCGAGCGTGGACGCGACCGTGACGACCCGGCCGCGGCGCTCGAGCAGGTAAGGCAAGGCGGCGCGCACGACCGCGGCGGTACCGAGCAGGTTGACCGCGATCACCCGCTCCCACTCGTCGCCGGGCACGTCGCCGAACTCGCCGCACCGGTCGACGCCGGCCGCGGTGACCACCGCGTCGAGCCCGCCGGCCTCCTCGGCGAGGTCACGGACAGCGGCCTCGGCGGCGCGACCGTCGGCGAGGTCGACATTGCGGTGCGGGACGTCGGACGGCGGGTCGGCCAGGTCGATGACCAGCGGCTGCCCGCCAGCCTTGGCGACGGCTGCCACGGTGGCGGCACCGAGTCCGGAGGCGCCGCCGGTCACCAGCACCGTGCCGATCGTGGCCTTGCGCATCAGCTGACTCCTCAGTCGTGTCGGGGCGCGCGGGTCGGCCGCAGGTTCGCTGGACCGCCGGTCGCGACGTAGCGGGTGGCGGCGTCCACGGCGCGGCGCACTGCGTCGGGCAGGGACGCGCCGTCGTACAGGGCACCGGTCACGGCCGCCGAGAACCGGTCGCCGGCGCCGCACGGATCCCCGTCGCTCGCGGCGCCGGGGCGGATCAGCAGCGGCTCGCCACTGTCCATCAGGTGGCGCGAGCCGCCATCGAGCAGGGCGCCGTGCCGGCCGAGCGTCACGGCGACGGCGTCGACCGGCCAGGCGCGCCGCAGCGCCCGCGCGAGTGCTGCCGGATCGGAGCCGTCGGGCCGGTTGCCGGGTTGGACGCGGCCGGTGAACAGTTCGGCCTCGGCGAGGTTCGGGGTAGCGAGCGTCACCCCTGGTACAGGCGGTGCGCCGCGCGGGTGCGGATCCCAGACCGTCGGGACGCGGCCGGCACGCGCAGCCACCAGAGCACGTAGCACCGGGTCGGCGGTGACGCCACGGCCGTAGTCCGCGACGAGCAGCGCGCCCGCCGCAACTATCGCGCGCCGGGCGGGTCCGGTGACGGCGCCGACCCTGCCCGCACGACCGCCAAGGTCGATCCGGAGCAGCGGGTCGTCGCCGGCGTTCACCCGCACCTTCTGGCTCGTGGATCCGGACCAGGGCAGCGCGGCCAGCTCCAGCTCGGCGCCGAGAAGGTCGCGCAGCTCGCGGGCGGCCTCGTCGTCGCTCAGCGCGGTGACGAACACGACCTCCCGGCCTTCCCGCGCCGCCAGTAGCGCCGCCAGCCCCGCGCCGCCAGGGCGGGAGTGCTCCACGACGTCTTCGACGATGGGTACCCCGGCGTCCGGGGTGACCCGCTCGCCGCGTCCCTGGAGGTCGCGGTCCAGCAGGACGTCGCCGACGACGACCAGCGGTCTCATCGCGTGACCTCCGCGAGCAGGCGGTCCCAGTCGGCGAGGAACCGGGCCAGGCCGTACCGGCCCAGCGCCGCCGCCCTGGCCTGCTTGCCGGTGTGCGCGGCCCACTCCGGGTCCGCGACGAACCGGCGCAGCGCCTCGGCGAGCACGTCGACGCGGGTGGACACGGCGCCGGCCTCGGACGGCACCGCCTCGGTCACCTCGGTGCAGGCCAGCGCCACGACGGGCAGGCCGAGCAGCATCGCCTCAATCAGCGAGAGCCCGAGCGACGTCCATCGCAGCGGGTGCAGGTACGCACGGCGGCGGGCGAGCTCCGCGTGCATCGAGTGTTGCGGCAGATCCTCGTGGACCGTGATCCGCGGGCCGGCGAGGCCGGTCACCCGCATGCCGAACACGTCCAGCGGCGCCTCGGCGGCGAAGCGCGGCAGCAGGTCGGTGCCGGTGACGCGGCCGCGGCGGAGCGGTTCGTTCACGACCACGCCCGCCCGCGCCAGCTCGCCGGTGTACTGCGGGCCGGGATCGACGACGCCGTGCTCGATCACGGTCGCCGGCGCGCGACCCGAGTCCCACATGAGCTGGTTGAAGTGCGTCACGTGGACGATCGGGATCCGGTCCTGCCCAGCGAGCGGGTGCCGGGTGTCGGGCACGTCGCCGCGGGGCGTGTTGTGCTCCAGGTACACCGCCGGCACGTCACGGCCGAGCCAGGCGCGCGCCAGCACCAGCTCACGCGGGCGCTGCAGGATCATGACGTCGACCAGCTCCTCGCGCAGCTCCGCCACGGGTACCTCGCGCACGTTCGGCGGCCACTGCCAGGTACGCGCCCTACCGGCCCCGAACGGGCCCCGGCCCGGCGTCACCGGTAGCACGTACTCGTGTCCACCGTGGACGAACGCGGTGGTCCACGACCCGTGCACATGCCAGAGCAGGATCTTCACGCCGCTGCCTCCGTGAGCGTCTCGACCGCGGCGACGACGTCTGATGCGGTCACAGACGTCAGGCAGGGGTGGCCGGGAACGGGGCAGGTGGCGGCGCGGCTGCCGCGGCACGGCGCGTCCTGGTCGCCGAGCAGTACGGTCGGCACGCGGTACGGCGCCCACGCGCGGGCGGGCACGGTGGGGGCGAAGAGAGAGACGACCGGTGTGCCGACCGCCGCGGCGAGGTGCGCCGGCCCGGTGTTGGCGACGACCAGCACCGACGCGCGGGCCACGACGCCGGCCAGCTCGGCGAACCCGGTGCGGCCGCCGAGGTCGAGGGCGTCGCGCCCGGCGACCGCCGCTGTGAGTTGGCGCTCAGCGGGGGAGCCGGTCACGACGACGGGCTTGTGGACGAGGGCCGACGCCGCCTCCGCCCACCGGTGCGGCGGCCAGGCGCGGGCCGGCACCGACGCACCGGGATGGAGCACGACGTAGCCGGGCGGCACAGCGCCGACAAGGTGGTCGACGTTCGGGAGCGGCGTCCGGATCCGCAGCCGCCCGTCGTCCCCGCGCGGCAGGGTGAACCCCGCCGCGGCGGCGAGCGACAGAGCGCGGTTCGGCTCCGGGATCCCGTCCGGCACGCGGTGGCGCAGGTCCAGCAGCGAGCCCGGGTAGTCCGGGCTGATCGCGGCGATGCGCCGTACGCCGGCGCGGCGCAGGATCAGCGCCAGCGGCAGCGCCGACTGGTGGAACGACGTCAGGATGAGAACGGCGTCCGGGCACAGTGCCGCGAGCCGCCCTTCGAGCAGGTCCAGTTCGCGGGCGGAGACAGGCGGCGGTTCCGGGTCGATCCACGGTGCGCACCACTCCACGATCCGGTCGACGCCGGGCAGCAGGTCGGCGGCGCAGCGCCCACGCGGGCCGCACAGCAGCGTCACCTCGTCAGCGTGCGCGGCGATGGCACGGATCGCCGGCCCGGCGAGCAGTACGTCGCCGGCGCTGTCGAGCCGTGCCACCAGGACGTGCCTCATCGCGCTCCCGCCAGGATCCACGACACTGCGCTGTCGAGGTCGGGGGCCGTACGCGGCGCCGCCTCGACCTCCTCGACGCGGGTCGCCGGGGTGGGCACGAGGATGCACCTCGCGCCGGCCGCCCTGGCGGCGTCCACATCGGACCCTATGTCGCCGACGACCACGCAGTCGCGCGCCTGCACACCGAGCGCCTCGGCGGCGCTTGTGACCAGGAATTGCGCGGGCTTGCGGCAGCCGCAGCCGTCGCCGGGCGCGTGCACGCAGATCCGCCACACGTCGAACGCGCCGAGCAGATCCTCGACGCGCCGGTTCACGCGGCTGAGCGCGGCCGGGCTGATCAGCCCACGCGCGACCCCGGACTGGTTGCTCACGACACCGATCGGGACGCGGGCCGCTCGGAGCCGGTCCAGGGCGGCGCGCGCGCCCGGAACCGGCCTCACGAGGTCGGGGTCGGCGTTGTAGGGGACGTCCAGGACCAGCGTGCCGTCCCGGTCGAAGAGCACCGCGGCGGGTATGGGCATGCTCAGGGTGTCTCCGCGCATCTCCCGGCCAAACATCGTGGTTAGGCGGGCAGGCCTGGGGAAGCAGACACCCATGCGGGTACTCGGGATCAACGCCGTCTTCCACGACCCTGCCGCCGCGCTCGTCGTGGACGGCCAGGTGGTCGCGGCCGCGGAGGAGGAGCGGTTCAGCCGGCGTAAGCACGGCAAGCGGCCGGTGCCGTTCGCGGCCTGGGAGCTGCCGGAGCAGTCGGCGGCCTGGTGCCTCACGAAGGCCGAGCTCGCACCGTCCGACCTCGACGCGGTCGCGTACTCCTACGATCCGCGCCTGGTCCGGCCCGCGGCCGAACAGGGCCTCGACGACCCGTGGGACTGGCTCCGCACCCGCTACGCACAGGCAGCGCCCGATTTCCTCGCCACCGCCCTGCCTGGGCTCGATCCGGCGGTCGTGCGGTACGTGCCGCACCACGTGGCGCACGCCGCCTCCGCAGGGCTGGCGGCGCCCTACAGCGAGAGCAGCGTGCTGGTGCTGGACGGGCGCGGCGAGCACGTGTCGCACCTCGCCGGTCGCTACGCGGGCGGGGAGCTGGAGGTGATCGCGAGCCAGCCCCTGCCGCACTCGCTCGGCCTGCTCTACGAGGACGCGACCGAGCACCTCGGCTTCCTGCGGTCGAGCGACGAGTACAAGGTGATGGCGCTCGCGTCCTACGGCGAACCGCGCTACCTCGACGCGTTCACGGAGGCGGTGTACGCGACCGGCGACGGCGGGTTCCGCACCGACCCGATGGACTTCGCCACGCTGGTGAAGCGGCGCCCGGCCGGCGAGGAGTGGACCGCCGACCACGCCGACTTCGCCGCCAGCCTGCAACGCCGCCTGGAGGACGTGCTGCTGGAGCTGGTCCGCTGGCTGCACAGCCGCACCGGCGACACCGCGCTCACCCTCGCGGGCGGCGTCGCGCTCAACTGCGTGGCGAACTCCCGGATCGCCAGGGAAGGGCCGTTCGCGCAGGTCTGGGCGCAGCCTGCCGCCGGGGACGCCGGCACTGCGCTGGGCGGGGCGCTGCACGTGGCCGCCGAGTCCGGCGATTCCGTGACCCCGATGCCGGGCGCCGACCTTGGCCGCGGCTGGACCGACGACGAGCTGGGCGCCTGGCTCACCGCAGCCCAGGTGCCCTACGAACGCCCGGCCGACGTTGCCGATGCCGTGGCCGACGAACTCGCCCGCGACGGCATCGTCGCCTGGTTCCAGGGACGCAGCGAGTACGGCCCCCGCGCGCTCGGCCACCGCTCGCTGCTCGCGCACCCGGGGCGCGCCGCGAACCTGGAGCGGCTCAACGCGGTGAAGGGGCGCGAGCAGTTCCGGCCGGTCGCGCCGATGGTCCTGGCCGAGCGCGCGGCAGAGATATTCGACGGCCCGCTGCCCAGCCCGTACATGCTGTTCGTCCACGACGTGGCGCCGGCGTGGCGCGACCGGATACCGGCCGTCGTACACGTCGACGGGACCGCCCGCATCCAGACCGTCGACCGGCGGCGCGAGCCGCTGATCGCCCGCGCGCTGGAGCTCTTCGAGCGGCGTACCGGACTGCCGGTCGTCGTCAACACCAGCCTCAACACCGCCGGGCGGCCGATGGTCGACGACCCGCGTGACGCCCTCGAATGCTTCGGCTCCGCGCCGGTCGACCTGCTCGCGATCGGACCCTACGTCGTGCGGCGACGGTCATGACCGGCTTCTCCGTCGTGGTGCCGACCGTCGGGCGGGACAGCCTGCAACGGTGCGTCGACGCGATGGCGTCGGCCCGCGGACCGCGCCCGGATTCCGTGGTGGTTGTCGACGATCGCGGCAAGGAGCGTGGACCACTCCCGCTGACCGCGCCGTCCGGGGTCGACCTCCAGGTCGTGCGAGGGCCGGCGCGAGGACCGGCTGCCGCCCGCAACGCCGGCTGGCGCGCGGTGACCACCGACTGGGTGGTGTTCGTCGACGACGACGTCGTGGTGGAGCCCGGATGGCTCGACGACCTCGCCGCCGACCTCCGCGAAGCCGGCACCGCCGTCGCCGCCATCCAGGGACGGGTGCGCGTGCCGTTGCCGCGCCACCGCCGCCCCACCGACTGGGAACGCACGGTCGCCGGGCTCGCCACCGCCCGCTGGATCACCGCCGACCTCGCCGTACGCCGGCCCGCGCTCGCCACGGTCGGCGGATTCGACCAGCGCTTCCGGCGCGCGTACCGCGAGGACGCCGACCTCGCGCTGCGCCTGCTCGACGCCGGCTACGCGCTGGCCGTGGGGGAGCGACGCAGCGCCCACCCCGTGCGTCCCGCGCCGTGGTGGGTGAGCCTGCGCGCGCAGGCCGGCAACGCCGACGACCAGCTGATGCGCAGGCTGCACGGCTCCGGCTGGCGCCAGCGCGCCGACGCACCGCCCGGCCGCCTGCCGCGCCACCTCGCCACGACCGCCGCCGGCCTGTTCGCGGCGGCGTCGGCGCTCGCCGGTCGCAAGCGTCGGGCGCTGGCACTCAGTGCGCTGTGGCTCGCCGGCACGGCCGAGTTCGCCGCCGCACGCCTCGCACCGGGACCCTGGACGCCCGGTGAGGTGGCCGCGATGGTCACCACCAGCGTGCTGGTGCCGCCGCTGGCGACCGCGCACTGGCTGCGCGGCCTCGTCCAGGCTCGGCTTTCGTGATTCTCGTCCTGAGAGCGCTCGGGCTGGGTGACTTCCTGACCGGAGTACCGGCGTACCGGGCGCTGCGCCGCGCCCTGCCGGATCACCGGCTGGTGCTGGCCGCGCCACAGCACTGGTCCGCGCTGGCCGCGCTCACCGGCGCGATCGACGAGGTGCTGCCGACGCCCGGCCTCACGTCGCTGCGCTGGCACCGCCCGCCGCCGGACGTCGCCGTCAACCTGCACGGCCGCGGACCGCGCAGCCATCGCCTTCTGGACGCTGTCGACCCGCGCCGCCGCATCGGCTTCCGCGAAGCCGGCTGGGACGGTCCGGAGTGGAGGGACGCCGAGCATGAGACCGACCGGTGGAGCCGGATGCTCGGCTGGCACGGCGTGGTCGCCGACCCCGCCGACCTGCTGCTCCCGGCACCCGCCGAGCCGTCTCCCGCTCCGGGTGCGATCGTGATCCACCCCGGTGCGGCGTACGGCTGCCGGCGCTGGCCCGCCGAGCGGTTCGCGGCCGTCGCCGAGCGGCTGGCCCGTGCCGGGCACCGCGTCGTCGTCACCGGGAGCGACGCCGAACGACCCGTCGCCGTGCAGGTCGGCGACGGGCGAGGCACCGTACTGGCCGGCCGGACCGACCCCGGCACGCTCGCGGCACTGGTGGCACACGCGTCGCTGGTGATCAGTGGCGACACGGGCGTCGGGCATCTCGCCACGGCGTTCGGCACGCCCTCCGTGCTGCTGTTCGGGCCGACGCCGCCGGCCTGGTGGGGTCCGCGCACCGGCGGGCCGCACCGCGTGCTGTGGCACCCGGACCTCGTGCTCGGCGACCGGTGGTCCCACCAGCCGGACCCGGCGCTGCTCGCGATCACCGTCGACGAGGTTCTCGCGGCGGTTTGCCGGACCGGGGCCAGGGAATCTTCAGGTCCGGAGGTGCGACATGCCCAGGGCACAGATCAAGGATGAGGATCAGTACCAGGCGCTCCGCCGCAAGGGCGCGAGCAAGGAGAAGGCGGCCCGCATCGCCAACGCCTCGGCCGGATCGTCCCGGTCGAAGACGGGTCGCAAGGGCGGCAAGGCCAAGGACTACGACGACATGACCCGCGACCAGCTGTACGCACGGGCCAAGGAGATCGGGATCAAGGGCCGCTCGTCGATGAACCGGAGCCAGCTCGTCAGCGCGCTGCGCAACCACTGACCCGGACAGCAGTAAGTGGTCGCACTTTTCGGGCCTACGGCCCCGAAAAGTGCGACCACAGAGCGCCGTGATCTGTCAGCCGCAGTGCACGTTGAACTGGTAGCGCCCGAGGTTCTCGATCGTGCCGCCCCAGTCGATGCAGCGGTCGCGGGCCGAGACGTACACCGGGCCCGCGTACGTCGTGTAGTTGTCGGCGTCCTCGATCCACCTCGGCGCGCCGGCGAGCGAGATCCGGGCCGCGATGTGGCGGCGGCGGCCCGGGTTGTCGACGATGGTCACGACACAGTTCTTGCCCGTGCTGCGGTTGTAGGTGAGGTACACGGTGCCTTTGCCGACGATGCTCATGCCGTCGATGACTCCGTAGCCCGAACCGCACGCGCCGTTGTAGGCCGCCGCCTGGGCCGGGGCCGGGGCGACCACCGCCGCCATGCCCGCCGCCGCGGCTGTCACCGCGCCGGCGATCGCAAGCTTCTTCACCGTCTTGATCATCGGTTGATCCCCTCTGGAGGTGAACGTTCCCTTGCGGATCTGACGCTAGGGAGCGCCGGTCGGGAGGAGACCACGGCCAGCGCTGTACGCCGTCGGGTCGCTGCCGCTCCAGGCATCTCTCATCTGACCTGCGTCGATATGGCTCAGGTGGGGGCGGGTGCGTCGGGTCGCGGCAGAAACCGGCAGTATCGGAGGAAGTAACGGTGCCGGAGTCGGGAGCTGCGCGAGGTGGAGACGGACAGGGGCTCGTCCTCGCTCGGCGCGTTGCTGTACCGGTTCAGGCTCCGCGCCGGCATGTCGCAGCAGGAGCTTGCGGGGCGCGCCGGCGTGAGCGTGCGCGGCCTCCGTGACCTGGAACAGGGGAGGGTCACCCGGCCGCGCCCGCAGTCGGTGCTCCGGCTCGCCGCCGCGCTGGAACTCTCCGCCGCGGACCAGAACCTCGTGCTCGCCGCGACGGCGTCGCCCGTGCAGCCGGTGGGGCAGCTCCAGGTCAACGTGCTCGGGCCGCTGGCCGTGCGGCGCGACGGCGAGGCGGTCGAGCTGCGGTCCGCGATGGTCCGTGACCTGCTCGGCCTGCTCGCGGTGCAGCCCGGACGGCTGGTCAGCCGGGACGAGATCGTCGACGTGCTCTGGGGCGAGGACCCGCCGCGCACCTGCGTCCGGCTCGTCCATGGGTACGTCGGCCAGCTTCGCGAGGTGCTCGACCCCGGGCGGCAGCAGCGTGGCGCCGCCGGCCCGCTCCGGCTGGTCACCGCCGGTTACCGGCTCGACCTGGCCGCCGACGAGCTCGACCTGGTCCGCTTCGACAGGCTGCTCGCCGCCGGTGCGCGCGCGGACGCCCTCGCGTGCTGGCGCGGTCCGGTCCTGGCCGGCGCGAGCCCGCGGTTGCGTGCCCATCCCGCGGTCATCGCCGTCGAGCAGCGACGGCTGGCGGCCGTGCTCGACGACGCCGACGACCACCTCGCCGGCGGCAGCTACGACCAGGCGGGAGTGCGGCTCCGCGCTCTCGCCGCGGACGAGCCACTACACGAGGGCGTGGCGGCACGGCTGATCCTGGCGCTCGCCGGCGCCGGCGAGCAGGCGGCGGCGCTGCAACACTTCGGGGTCGTCCGCGACCGGCTCCGCGACGATCTCGGCATCGAGCCAGGCCCCGAGCTGCGGGACGCGCACGTCCGGGTACTCCGTGGGGAGCTGCCCGGCGCGGGCGCCGACGCGGAGCCCGACCTGAGCGCCCATCCGGTCCCGGCGCAGCTCCCGGCCGACGTCGCCGACTTCACCGGCCGCGAGGAGCATCTCGCCCGGCTCGACGCGCTGCTGCCCGCCGGAGCCTCGCAGCCGGCCGTCGTGATCGCCCCCGTCACCGGCACCGCGGGCGTCGGCAAGACCGCGCTGGCCGTGCACTGGGCGCACCAGGTCGCGGCGCGGTTCCCGGACGGCCAGCTGTACGTCAACCTGCGCGGGTACGACCCCGGCGCGCCGCTGCCGGCGGTCGACGCGCTCGCGCGGTTCCTGCGTGCGCTCGGCGTGCCGGCGGAGCGGGTCCCGACCGAGGTCGACGAGGCCGCCGACCTGTACCGCACGATGCTCAGCACGCGGCAGGTGCTGATCCTGCTCGACAACGCGCACAGCCCTGAGCAGGTACGCCCCCTGCTGCCCGGCGGCGCGGCGAGCATGGTGCTGGTCACCAGCAGGGACGCCCTCGCCGGACTGGTCGCTCGCGACGGTGCCCGGCGGGTCTCGCTCGACGTGCTCACCGTGGATGAGGCGATCGATCTGCTCGGCCGGATCCTCGGCGCGGACCGGGTGCGGGCGGAGCCGGACGCCACCGTCGAACTCGCGCGGCTGTGCGCGTACCTGCCGCTGGCGCTGCGGATCGCGGCCGCCAACATCGCGCTCCGCCCGCACGGCACGATCGACCGCTACGTCTCCCGCCTCGCCGCCGGCAACCGGCTCGCGGCCCTTGAGGTGGCGGGCGACGGGCAGGCCGCCGTGCGGGCCGCGATCGCGCTGTCGTACGAGAGCCTCCCGGCGCCCCAGAAGCGCCTGTTCCGCCTGCTCGGCCGGGTGTTCCCGGGTACGGACTTCAGCGCGCCGACAGCCGCCGCGCTCATGGGCGATACGCCGGGGGAGGCGGCCGAACTGCTCGACCAGCTCGCCCACGCCCACCTGCTCGACCAGCACCAACCCGGCCGGTACAGCTGCCACGACCTGCTCCGGCTCTACGCGCGCGAGCGGTGCGACGCCGAGGACGGCGGCGCCGAACGCGACGCCGCCGGCGCGCGGCTCCACCGGTACTACCTCGACACGGTGGACGCCGCCGCCCGCCAGCTCTACCCGGAAAAGCTGCGGCTGCCGCTCACCCCTGGCGGTACGACGCCCGCGTTCGACCAAGCGTCGGCCTCAGCGTGGCTCGACGCCGAGCGCGCCAACCTGGTTGCCGCGATCACCTCGGTCGGCGCCGATCCGGTGGCCTGGCAGCTCGCCGACGGCCTTCGCGGCTACTTCTTCCTGCGGCTGTCCATCCTGGACTGGGCCACCGCCGCACGCGCCGGGCTCGCCGCGGCGCAGGCCGCCGGGGACGCGTCCGCGCAGGCCGCCGCCGAACTCAGCCTCGCCGACCTCGCCTGGTTCCGGGGCCACCACGACCAGGCGATCGAACGGTACGGGCACGTGCTCGACCTGGCTCGCGGTGCCGGCTGGGTGGAGTGCCAGGCGGCGGCGCTCGCCAACCTCGGGCTGCTGCACCGGCAGGCCGCCCGGTGGGGTGAGGCGATCGACCACTACACCCAGGCGCTCGACCTCAACCGGATCGCCGGGCGCCTCGCCGGCCAGGCCGTGAGCCTCGCCAACCTCGGCGTCGTCTACTGGGAGTTGGGTCGCCTGGCCGCCGCCGCCGACTGCTACGCCAGGGCGCTAGAGCTCCACCGACGGATCGGGTCCCGCAGCGGCGCGGCCACGACCATGGCCAACCTCGGCGAGGTGAACCACCTGCTCGGCCGGCTCGACGAGGCGCGCACCCAGCTCGACGAGGCCCTCGCGATCCACCGTGAGGTCGGCGACCGCGGCAGCGAGGCCGAGACACTGCGTTGCCTGGCCGCCGTCCACCGCGACGCCGGCCGGGACGCCGACGCGCACGCCGCCGCCGGCGCCGCGCTCACGCTCGCCCGCGACACCGGCCACCACCGCCTCGAAGCGGACGCGTACAACACTCTCGGCGTGATCCTCTTCCGGCAGGGCGAGCCTGGAACGGCCGCCGCGTACCACCAGCGGGCGCTCACCCTCGCCAGGGACGCCGGTGCCCGGCACACCGAGGCGCAGGCGCTGATCGGGCTCGCCGCGCTCGGCGGACCCGACGCCCGCGACCACGCCAGCGCTGCGCTCGCGCTCACGTCCGAGGCGGGCTTCCGGCTGCTGGAAGGGCTGGCGCTCACTGCGGTGGCGGCCGTCTCGGATCCGCTGGACGCGCGTGGCTACGCGACCCGCGCCCTCGGCGTGCACGCCGACACCGGGCACCGGGTCGGCCTCGCCGCCACCCACGCGCTGCTGGCGCGCATCGCCGGTGACGGCGCCGCCGCGCGGGAACACGCCGAGCGGGCACGCGGACTCTACGAAGCGGTCGGCGCAGCCGAGCCGCCCGCGGCTCCCGCCGGACCGCCTGCGCTCGCGCCGAGCCGCTTGTAGCCGCTGCGCCCGGGAGCCGCGCTGGGAGCCGCGCCGGGGTCGGCGCGGCCCCGCCCCGACGCGGTGGCTAGCGGTTCCGGATCCGCTCCCTCACCCATGCGCCGGCCGGCTTGAGCCGCGCCGTGCCGGCGAACGGTCCGCCGGGGCAGGTGCCAGGGGTGAACGCAGCGCCGGAGCGGTGGTCGTCGGAGTAATTCCAGTTGACCCAGCTGATCTTCTTCGCCGCCATCAGGTCCAGATACCGCTGGGACATTGCGAAGTCGTTGCCGCCGTCGCCCGTGTAGTCCTGGGTGCCGAACTCGGTGACGAACATCGGGACGCGGTCGGCGGCGCGCGACAAAGCGTTCAGGTACTCGTCCCGGTGGGAGGCGGCATAGAAGTGGAACGTGTACAGCACGTTGCCGAAGGTCACCGGGTTGTTGATGACGTCGGTCTCGTTGCGGCCGTCGGACACGCCGAGCGACCCCCAGCCGTGGGTGCCCAGCAGGATCACCGAGTCGGCGTCCTGCGCGCGGATCACCGGGATGATCTGCTGGTGGTAGTCGCGCACGGTGTTCCAGGACACGCCGTTCGGCTCGTTCGCGACGTCGTAGAGGATGTTCGGCTTGTCCTTGTGCCGCTGCGCGATCTCGGTGAAGAACGTCTTCGCGCGGGACAGGTTGTAGTTCGGGTCGCCGGGGCTGAGCTGGTGCCAGTCCACGATGGCGTACATGCCGCGCGCAGTCGCCGCCTCGATGAGGGAGTGCACGAGGTCGGTGAAGTGCCGCGGATTCGTCTCGTACCCGCCCTCCTGGATGTACATCGACAGGCGGATGACGTCGGCCTTCCAGTCCTGCGCCAGCGCGTCCAACGAGGCGGTGTTGACGCACTGCGGGTACCACTGGAGGCCGTGCGTGCTCATGCCGCGCAGCTGGATCGGCTGACCGTTCTTGTTGCACAACTTGACGCCGCAGACCCGCAGCTGCCCGTTGACAGCGACGGGAGTGCCGCCCGGCCCGGGTGTCGGCGAGGCTGTCGGGGAGGGCGTCGGGGAGCCGCTGGGGGAGGCGGTCGGCGAGGGGCCGTTCCCGCCGGAGCACGACGCGCCGTTGACCCGGCAGTTGGCCGGCGAGCCGCTCCCGGCACCGTTGAAGCCGAAGTTCACGATCTGGCCGGGCGCGATCGACGCGTTGTAGTCGCGGTGGGTGAAGACGTAGTGGTCTCCGTTGCGGCTCAGCAGCGCGTTCCAGTACGCGCCGACGCTGGTGCCGGTGGGCAGGTCGAACTCGACCCGCCAGCCGTTGACGGTGCTGCTCGTGTCGTTGCGGATGTCGACGGAGGCCGTGAAGCCGCCGTCCCAGACGGAGGTCTTGGTGATCGTCGCGGTGACCGACGCGGCGTGTGCCGCCGGTAACCAGACTGCGCCGGCCGCGAGGGCCAGGGCGGCGACGATTCCCACCCGTACCGCAGTGATGCCACGTTTCATCGACAACTCCTCATGGGGCGCCAGGGGCTGGAGCTGTCCTCACCGCACCGGAGGACCGGGTGCGCGCGAAGCTAAATGGTCCAGACCATTCCGGTCAAGCCGTTCGGGAGACGTCGGATGAACCGGGCCTCTCCTGGCTGCCGCTGGGCGGGACCACGGCGCGACAATCGAACAGACATCGAACCGTTCTGCCCAGGATCCGGCCAAGATGGCAGACATCGTCCACATATGTGAACCGAGGCTTTGTGTGCTCGAGCGGACGAGCCGGACCGTCAGGGGGATGCGCGCCGGATGAACCGCCCGGATATCAGTCGCGCTCCCGGCGGATCGTCCATCTGCGACCCTTGATCGTGGTGCCGCGCAGCGCGGCGATGACCTCGTCGGCGGCGGCCGCCGGCACCTCGACCAGCGAGAACCGGTCGGCGATCTCGATCCCGCCGATCTCGCGGCCCCGCAGGCTCGACTCGTTGGCGATGGCGCCGACCAGATCCTGCGGCCGGATCTTGGCGGCACGTCCGGCGCCGACGTAGAGCTTCGTCATGCCACCGGCAGACGCACGGGCGCCGCGCTTGGCCGGCTCCTTGCGCGACTTGGCGTCGCGCTCGGGGCGGGGCGCGACCTCGGGGATCTCCTCCTCGCCCTCGTCGGAGCCGCCGCTGGCCTCGTGTGCCAGCTTGACGGCGGCGAGCGCCACCTCCATCACGTCGAACTCGTCGGAGAGCGACTCGACGACCGAGCGGAACCGTTCCAGGTCGTCGTCGAGGAGGCTCTCCCGCAGCGCGGCCCTGGTGAGTTCGAGCCTGCGGGCGTGCAGGTCGGCGACGGTCGGCACCTTCTCCAGGCGGATCTTCTGCTTGGTCACCCTCTCGATCGTCTTGAGCATCCGGTGCTCACGCGGCTCCGCGAGCGTGATCGCGACGCCCTCACGGCCGGCCCGCCCGACCCGTCCGATCCGGTGCACATAGGACTCCGGCGCCGACGGCACGTCGTAGTTGACGACGTGCGTGAGCTGGTCGATGTCGAGGCCCCGAGCTGCGACGTCGGTAGCGACGAGCAGTTCGGCCGTGCCGGCGCGGAGCCGGCCCATCACCCGGTCGCGCTGCTCCTGGTTCATACCGCCGTGCAGCGCCTCGGCACGGTAGCCGCGGCCGTTGAGCGTCTCGGTGAGCTGGTCGACCTCGTCGCGGGTGCGGCAGAACACGATGGCGGCCGTAGGGGACTCGACGTCGAGCACGCGGCCGAGAGCGGCCGGCTTGTGTGCGCGCGGCACCAGGTACGCGCTCTGCCGCACCTTCGGCGCCTCGCCCGGCGCGGCGGCCTCACGCTCGATCTGGATGCGGACGGGCTCGCGCAGGTGCCGCCGGGCCATCCCGTCGATGCGCGGTGGCATCGTCGCGGAGAACAGCACGGTCTGCCGCTGCTCGGGCGTCTCGTCGAGGATCGCCTCGATGTCCTCGGCGAAGCCCATGTCGAGCATCTCGTCGGCCTCGTCCAGCACCACCACGTCGAGGCTGGACAGGGCCAGCGTGCGGCGCTTGATGTGGTCGAGCGCCCGCCCGGGGGTGGCGACCACCACGTCGACGCCCGCCGCCAGCGCCCGCAGCTGCCGGACGATCGGCTGGCCGCCGTAGATCGGCAGCACGCGCGCGCCGAGGTCGCGGCCGTATCGGTGGAACGCTTCCGACACCTGGACCGCCAGCTCGCGGGTCGGCACCAGTACGAGCGCCTCTGGCTCGGTGCCCTGCCCCGGCCGGGTGAGCCGGTGCAGGACGGGCAGCGCGAACGCGGCCGTCTTGCCGGTGCCGGTGGCGGCCTGACCCAGCAGGTCCTTGCCGTCGAGCAGGGGCGGGATCGCCTCGCGCTGGATCGGGGTCGGCTCCTCGTAGCCGAGACCTGCGAGCGCGGGCAGCAGTTCGGGCCGGAGTGCCAGGTCGGCGAAGGTGGTCAGGGTCTCGGCTGGCAACGTCATACGACCAGTATCCGGTCACGGCCCGTGGTTGTCCGTCACCGGGCGTACCGAGGCCCTCCTGCAGGCCGGACGCGCTGCTATCGTGCGGCGATGGACCAGGCGGAGTTGACCAACCTGCTCCGCAATGGAGCGGATGGCGCCGCCGCCGAACTCATCGACGACTACTCTTCGCGGCTGTACAACTACAGCCTCAGCCTCCTGTCTGATCCCGTGCAGGCGGAGAAGGCCACAGTCGCCGCCCTGCTCGCGGCGGTCGATCTGGCCGGCAGCCTCGCCGATCCCGCCCGGCTCGAACTGTGGCTCCTCGCGCTCACCCGTAACGAGTGCCTGCGGATACTCCGCGTCGGACAGTCCGACCAGGAGCCGGATCCCGAGCACGACCCCGACCAGCACGCCGGCCGCGCCGCGGAGGTCGCCGAGCTGATCCACGTGCACGGGCTCGACCATCGTGGTGTGGCCGCCGTGCTGGGCATCTCCGCGCTGAGGGCCCGCCGGATCGCCAGCCAGGTCGAGGCCGCCGGGCCTGGCGACGTGATCGTGGTCGACCCCGCGCCGCCGACGCTGTTGCCGCGGGTGCGCTCCGAGCTCGGCACCCCCGGTCGTGCCGCACACCGCGGTGACGTTGCCCGGCCGCTGCGCCGCTCCGGGTTCCCGGTCCCGCTGGACACGCCCAGCAACCGCCGCCGGCTCGTCATGGCCGCCTCGGTGGCGGCCGGCGTCCTGCTGGTCGCGACGGTGCATGCTCTGCCCCCGGGCGACCGCGCCGACGTGAAGCTTTCCGCCGGTGAGCCGTCCGAGGGCCGCGCGCCGCAGATCGAGCTGACCGTCGCGCCGACGGTCTCCGTGCCGGCCAGCGGCTTCCTCTCGCCGTCGCCGAGCAGCTCAACCAGCCTGTCGCCGTCCCCGTCCCCGTCGCTGAGCGCCGGTCCGCCGACCCCCACTCCCGCGCCCGCGCCGGTACCGCCGCCGCGCCGCGCGCCGCAGCCGCCGACCGGGCAGTTCGTTGGCATCTTCGACCACTGTGTCCAGGTGGCCGGCAGCGGTGCCGAGCTGCAACCGTGCAACGGCGGACCGGGCCAGTCCTGGACCGTGGCGTTCGATGGCACGCTCCGCGCGTTCGGCCAGTGCCTCATGCCGGTCGGCGGCGGCACCGCCGACCGCACCAGGGTGGTGCTCTCCGGCTGCAACGGTTCGGACGCGCAGCGCTGGTTCAGCGGCCCGAACGGGTCGGTGCGCAACACCAACTCCGGCACGTGCCTCGACGGGCCGAACAACCTCGACGACCCGAAGCAACTGGAGATCTGGCACTGCACCGGCGGGCCTTTCCAGAGCTGGGAGCTGCCCGGGTGATCCGCACCGTCGAGATCAGCGACGACTCGATCCGGCTCGGCCAGTTCCTCAAGCTCGCCGACCTCGCCGAGGACGGTGTGCACGCACGCGAGCTGCTCGAAGCGGGCGAGGTGGAGGTCAACGGCCGTGTCGAGCAGCGTCGCGGGCGCCAGCTCAGGGACGGCGACGTGGTGGCGGTCGGCCCCGAGAAGGCGCGCCTGTCCGCCGCCGGTTCAGCCGTCTGACCGCCTACCTGGCACTCGCCCGAACCGGACTGTCCGCCTACCTGGCTCTCGCCCGAACCGGACTGTCCGCCTACCTGGCTCTCGCCCGAACCGGACTGTCCGGGAACCGGCGCCCAAACCCGGCACCCGATGTCGCCATTTCCCCGACAGTTACGCGCAGCGCCGACGGCGATCCGGCGGCGTCACGTAGCTAAGCGGGTCCAGAGGAAGGTCAGCACCAGCGCCTTCATGAACGCGATCTGCTCGTTGTTCGCCGCGCCGCCGTGGCCGCCCTCGACGTTCTCGTAGTAGCTGACGTCGTAGCCGAGTTCCTCCATCGCCGCGACCATCTTGCGTGCGTGTCCAGGGTGGACACGGTCGTCGCGAGTGGACGTCGTGATCAGCGTCGGCGGATACGCGCGGTCTGCCGAGAGGTTGTGGTACGGCGAGATGCGGCGCAGGAACGCCCAGTCGGCGGGGTCGTCCGGGTCGCCGTACTCCGCCATCCAGGACGCGCCGGCGAGCAGCCGGTGGTAGCGGCGCATGTCGAGCAGGGGCACCTGGGCGACGACCGCGCCGAACAGCTCCGGGTATCCGGTGAGCATGTTGCCCATGAGCAGCCCGCCGTTGCTGCCGCCGCGGATGCCCAGTCGTGCGGGTGTGGTGACGCCGCGCTCGGCGAGATCGCGCGCCACGGCGGCGAAGTCGGCGTACGCGAGGGGCCGGTTAGCCTTGAGCGCGGCCTGGTGCCAGTGCGGGCCGTACTCGCCGCCGCCGCGGATGTTGGCCACCACGTACGTGCCGCCGCGCGCGAGCCAGCCGCGCCCGTCAGCCGCGTCGTAGGCGGGCAGCCGCGACACCTCGAACCCGCCGTACCCGGACAGCAGTGTGGGGCCGGAGTAGTCGGGCGGGCCGATCACGAAGTACGGCACGGCGGTGCCGTCCGTGGAGGTCGCGAAGTGCTGGGACACGACGAGCCCCGTCGCGTCGAACAGCGCCGGCGCGGCCTTGACCGGCTCCGGTTCGGACGTTCCGGCCGCTCCGCGCCGCAGCGTCGGCGGCTCCAGGAACCCGTCCGTGGCCAGCCAGAATTCGTTGCTGTGCAAGGGATCCGTGTCGATTACGTTCAGCGTGGTGAACGCGCCGACGTCGACCGGGCCTGTACTGACCCAGCCGTCCGGCCCTGGCGTGAGCACGTCGAGGCGGCTGCGGACGTCGGCGAGCGTGCCGACGAGCAGGTGGTCGCGGGTCCAGTCGTAGGACGCCAGAGCTGTGCGCTCGTCGGGGGCGAACACGACGGTGAGGTCGCGGTCGCCGTCGAGGTAGCGCTCCAGCGGCGCCGCGAGCAGCGCCCCGGCGGGATGGCCCAGCCAGGGTGAGCGCGTCTCGACGAGCAGCCACTCGCGGTGAACGGTCGGTGTCGCGTCGTCGGGCACGTCGATCCGCACGAGGTCGTCGCCGCGCAGCAGGTAGTGCTCGCTGCGGTAGAAGTCGACGCCGCGGTAGACGAAGTCGCGCTCGAACCCTGGGGTGGGGTCCCGCCAGGCCGCGACCGACAGGTCCGCCGGGACCCCCTCGAACACGGTGGCGGCGTCGGCGAGCGGCGTGCCGCGGCGCCACCGCTTCACGATGCGCGGGTAGCCGGAGTCGGTCATCGACCCGGGGCCGAGGTCGGTGGCGACGTAGAGCGTGTCGATGTCGATCCAGCCGCAGGTCGACTTCGCCTCCGGCAGCGTGAACCCGCCGTGCACGAACGCGCGCTCGTGCACGTCGAACTCGCGGAACACGGTGGCGTCGGCGCCGCCGCGCGACAGCGACAGCAGGCACAGCCGGTGGTCGGGTTCGAGGAACCGCGGGCCGCGCCACACCCAGTTCTCACCCTCGGCGTCGGCGAGCGCGTCCAGGTCGAGGATCACGTCCCAGGCCGGGTCGTCGAGCCGGTACCCGTCGAGCGTCGTGCGCCGCCACAGCCCGCGGGGATGCTCGGCGTCCTGCCAGAAGTTGTAGAGGTGCTCGCCGCGCCGTACCACGTACGGGATGCGGCTGTCGGCGTCGAGCACCGCACGGATCTCGTCCCGTAGCGCCCCGAACAGCGGGCTCGCGGCCAACCGGTCGACGGCGGCGGTGTTGCGTTGGGTCACCCAGCGCAACGGCTCGGTGCCGGTGATGTCCTCGAGCCACTGGTGCGGATCGGCGTCGGCGCTGACGACCGTTTCGAGTTGTGCCACGCCGCCATAGTGCCTTGCCGGAGCACAGACCGCTCAGCGACGCGCGCGCAACGCCCACGCCGCGAGTACGCCTCCGACCAGCCCGAACAGGTGCGCCTGCCACGACACGGCGGCGGACGTGGGCAGCACGCCCCACAGGATCGACCCGTAGAGCAGGGCCACACCGACGCCGACCACGATGCCCAGGAGGTCGCCGTCGAGGAAACCGCGCACGACGACGTAGCTGAAGTAACCGAAGATGAGCCCGCTGGCACCGACGGTGACGGTGTCGGGCGGCGCGAGGAGCCAGACTCCGAGGCCGGAGACCAGCATGATCACCGCGCTCACCGCGACGAACCGACCGAGGCCGCGCAACGCCGCGAGGAAGCCCAGCACGGCGAGCGGCGCGGTGTTTGCCGCCAGGTGCTCGAAGCCGGCGTGCAGGAACGGCGCGGTGACGATCTGCGGAAGCTCGGCCGGATCGCGCGGGGACACGCCGAACTCGTCGAGCCGGTTGCCCAGCACGGTGTCGACGATCTCCAGCGCCCACAGCAGCGCGAGGACGCCCACGATCAGCGTTGCCGCGGCCAGCGCGGAGGCGCGGCTGCGGCCACGCCGGTCAAGGGCCTGCTCGTCGACGGGCACGGGCTCAGTGTGCCAGCCGGGTGCGACAGCAGCAGATAGCGGTCCAACCTGGACGGCCGACGAGAAAACGGGCCGCTAGCAGGGCTGTAATGCGCAGATGTTCCTGCCCCATCGGGCAGGGTCCGGCCGTGCGGGTCCGTGTGCGTGCTTCCATCGGCCACCGACGCGCGGTCCGGTAACTCCACCGGGCTGGTGAGCGTCGTGCAGATAGGAGGTCATGATGGCTGCCGATCTGAAGGAACGGGCCGACGTGCTCGTGGCGAACTGGCGCACCAGCGCCGACGGTGACAATCCCGCTGGCCCGCTCTACGCCAGCGGTGTCTACGCCGAGGCCGACATGGTCGTCGCGGGCTGGCCCGAGTCGGGTCGCTGCGGCACGGCGTGCACGTACTCACGCACCAGGCAGTGCTGCTGAGTACGGACTTCACCGCCTCGCTGGGCTGCCTGCTGGATCCGGCTCTCGCCGGGCTGGCAGCCCAGCTCCGGGCGGTCAGGGGACTGGGCGGCGACGAGCAGGTCGCCGTCCGCGAGGGTGCCGCCGTGGCGCTCGTGGACAGCGTGCACCGCAAGGTGAGCCGGGTTCTGCTGCTCGAACTCAACGCGGCCAGGGTGACCGGGCAACTCGGCGCCGACGATCCGCGGCAGCGGTGGGACGAGTTCCTCGCGCTCTCGGCGACCCCCGGGTTCTGGGCATCCCTCGACGAGCACTACCCGACGCTGCGACGCCGGCTCGACACGGTGATCCGTAACCGCTGCGCCGCCGCGCTGGCCCTGGCGCGCCGGTTCGCCACCGACAGGAGCGCGCCGAACCGCTGGCTCGCCGGCCGCGCCGCACTGCCGGCGGGTGACCTGGTCGAGGTCGCGTTCGGCGCCGGCGACAGCCATCGCGGCGGCCAGTCCGTGGCGATCCTCACCTGTACCGGTGGGACCACCGTCTACAAACCGCGGTCGGTGTCGATCGACGCGGTGCTCGACGGCTTCCTCGAAGCGGTTGTCACCGGGCCGGACCGGATCCGCGTACCGGCGGTGCTGTCCCGCGACGGCTACGGCTGGGCCGAGCACGTCACCCACCGGTACTGTGCCGACTCCGCCGAGCTGCGCGCGTTCTACCGGGGGATCGGACACTGGCTGGCGGTGATGCGCCTCCTCGGCGGCAGCGACCTGCACGCCGAGAACCTGATCGCGTGCGGGCCGGTGCCGGTCGTCGTCGACTGCGAGACGCTGTTCACGCCGCTGCCGATCGCGCCGCCGTCCGGGCTGGGTGACGCCGTCGACCGCGCCGCCGATCTCGTCGGCGGCACCGTGCTGCGCACCGGCCTCCTGCCAGGACGCGGCCTCGGACTGGGCTGGCGCGGCGTCGACTCCTCCGCGGTCGGTTCGCTCCCCGGCCAGCAGCCGGAGTGGGAGCAGCCGGTGATCCTCGACGCCGGCAGCGACCACGCCCGTATCGGCGCCGAACGCGTGCCCGTCGACGCCGTCGCCGCGAACCACCCGAGCCCCGAGCCCGCCCTGCGCGAGTACTGGGACCAGGTACTCGACGGCTTCACGACCCTGACGGACCGGCTCGCCTCGCTCGACCGCCGCGGCGATCTGGCGCCGCTGTTGACAATGTTCGCCGACTGCCCGATCCGCGTCGTGCCGCGCGCCACCGAGACCTACGCCGAGCTGGCGCGGATGCTCTGGCACCCCGTCTCGCTGCACGACCAGGCTGCAGCCGTCGAGCGTGCCCGCGCGCTGCTCACGACGATGGCCGAGCGGCTGCCGGAGGCGCCCGGCGATCCCGCCGTGATCGCGGCCGAGATCCGGGACCTGCTCGACGGCGACGTCCCGTTCTTCACCACCACACCGCGGCGCGGGCGGCTCACCGGTCCGCGCGGCACGTCGTGGCTGCCCGAGTCCGACCTGATCGGCGGCGCGCTGGACCGATGGCGGGGGGCCGACCTCGCGCTGGAAGGCCAGGTGATCCAGGCGGCGCTCGTCGGCGCGTACCTCAACGAGGGCTGGCTCCCGGACGAGGAACCGTTGCGTGAAGCGGAGCTCAACCTTCAAGATCTCGATGGGCGACGGCGAAAGCTCGCCGCTGGCATCGTGCGCCAGGTCGCCGAGGCAGCGCTGCGGGGGGCCGACGGCACGGTGGCGTGGATCGCCCCCGTCCTGAGCGAGACCGGTTGGGCCGTGCAGCCGCTCAGCCCCGACCTGTACGGCGGCACCCCCGGCGTCGCGATCCTGCTCGCCGCGTACCGGCGCGAGGTGCTCGCCGGCCGTGCCGATCCCGTGGAGGGCGTCGACGAGCTGCTGGCCGGCGCGTTGCGCACCATGCGCCGCGCCGAGGACGCCCGCGACCAGGCACGCCGCGCCGGCACCGACCTGCGCCCGCCCCCGCCCGGCGGCTACATCGGGCTCGGGTCCCAGATCTGGGCGTGGCTCGTCCTCGACCGCTGGGCCGCCGCCGGGGCTGACGCGCTGGACCGGGCCCGTGCCCTCGCCGAACTCCTCCCCGCAGCGGTGAAGGCCGACGACGACCACGACGTGTTGCTCGGCTCCGCCGGTGCCGTCGTGCCCCTGCTGAAGCTCGCGGACCGTACTGGCGAGGACCGCTGGACCGACCAGGCCGTCGCGATAGGCGAGAAGCTGCACGCGCTCGGTCAGGACGGACGCTGGCGCACCGCACGCTGGCCGGACGGGCTCGGCGGGTTCGCGCACGGCTCCACCGGCATCGGCTGGGCCCTGGCACACCTCGCCCGCGCCACCGGCGACGACCGGTTCGCGGCGAGGGCCGCCGAGGCGTTCGCGTTCGAGGAGTCGCTCTACGTCCCGGCACGCGCTGGCTGGACCGACCTGCGCGAACCCGACGTCACGGCAGCGGCGTGGTGTCACGGCGCGGTCGGCATCGGCCTGGCCGCGGCAGATCTCGGGGCGACGGAACTCGCTCGCCGCGCCACCCGTGCGGCGTACGCTCAGGGCTTCGGCTGGAACCACACCCTCTGCCACGGCGACCTCGGCGTCTGGGAACTCGTCGCCGCGGCTGGTCACGACGACGTTCCTGACCGTGCCGCGCTCGACGCCCGGATCCTCGGTGGCCTGGAGGCCAACGGGCCGGTCAGCGGTATGGCCAGGGACGCGTTCGCGCCGGGACTCCTCCCCGGGCTCGGCGGCGTCGCGTACCAGCTGCTGCGCATGCACCCCGACGCCGAGCTGCCGTCCGTGCTGACTCCGGGGAGCGGCGCCTGAACAGCGAAGACACCGATCCAGAACTCGATGCGCCGTACTGGCGGCTTGAGGACGAGGCTGCCGCCGACGCGGGGCTGTGGCAGCTCCTGCGCCGGCTGCGGTCCGTCGTGCGGCCCGTCGTCGGGATCGTCCGGCGTGCGGCGCCGCGGCCCGCGCTGGCGATCGTCGTCCTGCAGCTGGCCTCCGGGCTCGCGGTCACGTTCGGGCTGCTCGCCACCACCGAGGTGCTGGACGGGCTGCTCACGACCGGGCCGACGCCCGAGCGGCTGGCCGCCGCGCTGCCGGGACTGGCGCTCGTGCTGGCGGCCCTCGCGATCCGCGGTGCCGCGGAGGCCGGGGTGGCGGCCGCGCAGGCGCGGCTCGTGCCGGCGGTGCGGCGCGTCGGCGAGGAGCAGCTCTACGACGCGAGCCTCCGCGCCGAACTGGCCGCGTTCGACGACCCGGCCTTCTACGACCGTATGCACCGCGCCAACGACCGCGGACTGTTCCACGTCGAACGCGCCGCCGCCGACCTCGTGCTCCTGGGCGGTGCCGTGATCGGCGTGGTCGCCGCAGCCACCAGCCTTGCCGTGCTCCACCCGGTGTTGCTGCCCGTGCTGGCGCTCGGCGTACTGCCGCAGGGCTGGGCGGTGCTGCGCGTGGCCCGGCTGGAGTACGCCAGCATGAGCCGCACGGTGACGCTGTTCCGCCGCGTCATGATGATCGGCGACCTGGTCACGCGGCGTGAGTCGGCGCCGGAGATCCGCGCCACCCAGGCCGAGCAGTTCGTGCTGGCGGAGTACCGCGAGGTGGCCGATAAGCTGCGCGACCACGAGATCGCGGTCGGGCTGGCGCAGGCCCGTGTCGACCTGGTCGGCCGCGCCCTCGCCGGGATCGGGCTGGGCGCCACCTTCGTCGCGCTCGGCATCCTGCTCAACGTCGGGTGGGTGCCGCTCGCCGTCGCCGGTGCCGCCGTATTCGCGATCCGGGCCGCCACCGGTGCGCTCACCCAGCTGGTCGTCGCCGCGAACCAGATCTTCGAGCACGGCCTCTACCTCGCCGACTACCAGGCGTTCCTCGCCGACGCGGCGGCCCGCTCCCGCCCGCCGACCGGGCGGCCCGCCCCGGCCGAGCCGCGCTGCATCGCGCTGCACGACGTCACGTTCGCCTACCCCGGCGGCACCACCGCACTGCGCGACCTCAACCTGAGGATCCACGCCGGCCAGACGGTGGCCCTGGTGGGTGAGAACGGCTCCGGCAAGACGACGCTCGCCAAACTGATCGCCGGTCTCTACCGTCCCACCTCCGGGCGGATCATGTGGGACGGCGAGGACATCGCCGGCTTCGACCCGGCCAGCCTCGCCGACCGGATCGTCATGGTCCTGCAGGACCCAGTGCAGTGGCCGCACAGCGCCGAGGTCAACGTGCGGCTCGGGCGCCACGACCGCGCCGACCCCGACGACACCGCGCTGCACGCGGCGGCGGCCCAGGCCCGCGCCGACGAGGTGGTCACGAAGCTGCCGCGACGCTGGCGCACGCTGCTGTCGAAGTACTTCCGCGGCGGGCAGGAGCTGTCCGGCGGCCAGTGGCAGCGGCTCGCCGTGGCGCGCGGCCTGTACCGGGACGGTCCGGTGCTGATCTGGGACGAGCCCACCGCGCCGCTCGACGCCAAGGCCGAGTACGCCGTGTACGAGACTCTCCGGCGGATCAGCGACGGTCGCACCGTCGTGCTGATCACCCACCGCCTGGCCAGCGTCCGCCACGCCGACCAGATCTTCCTGCTGCACGAGGGCGAGCTGGCCGAGCAGGGCACGCACGCGACGCTGCTCGCCGCCGGCGGCCGCTACGCGGAGCTGTACGAGCTCCAGACGCGCCTGCACGGCGCAGGGTGACGCCGCACCGCCGCCCCCACCGCGTCGTGTGGTCCAAGGTCGGCATGCCGACATTGGCCCGCCCGACTGACTGCGGACGGGCTGTCGGGGGTGGCACGTACGGTAGGGCCGTGGTGATGGCGAACGCGGGCGGAGCGCCGGTGACGCGTAGGTCGGCGGCGGAGCTGGCGGGCCGGGCGCTCGGAGCCGTGCCGCCGTCCGGGCTGGTGCTCGGCGGCATCCTGAGCGTCCAGGTCGGCGCGGCGGTCGCGAAGGAACTGTTCGCCACCGCGGGAGCCGCCGGCACGGTGGCGCTGCGGCTCGCGCTGTCGGCGCTGGTTCTGCTGCTGCTATGGCGTCCCACGTTGAGCCTGGGGTGGCGCGCCGCGCCGGTCATCGCGGGCTACGGCGCGGTGCTCGGCGCCATGAACCTCCTGTTCTATCTCGCGCTGGAGCGCATCCCGCTCGGCGTCGCGGTCACGATCGAGTTCCTCGGCCCGCTCGCCGTGGCCGTGCTGGGTTCCCGTCGCCTCGTGGACGGGTTCTGGGCGCTCCTCGCGGGCGCCGGCGTGCTGCTGCTCACCAATACGGACGGTGAGATCTCGACGCTCGGCGTCCTCTTCGCACTCGGCGCGGGCGCGTGCTGGGCGGCGTACATCCTGCTGGGTGCCAAGCTGGGGGAGCGCACCACCGGCGGCGCAGGCCTGGCCGTGGCCATGACGGTCGGGGCGATGCTGATCGTCCCTTTTGGAGTGGTCGATGCCGGCTCCGTGCTGTTCGACCCGCAGGTCCTCTTCGCCGGGTTCGCGGTGGCGCTGCTGTCCTCGGTGATCCCGTACTCGCTCGAACTCGAAGCGCTGCGCAAGATCCCACCGCGACTGTTCGGCGTGTTGATGAGCCTGGAACCGGCCGTGGCGGCGCTCGTCGGCCTCGCGGTGCTGGGAGAGATCCTCGCGCCGACCCAGTGGCTCGCGATCTGCTGCGTCGTGGCTGCCTCGGTGGGGGCGACCCGAACCGCGAGAATCTAGAGCGTGCTGAGGATCCCGGCCAGGATGTCCGGCGTGCGGGACGGCGGGTCGGCCTCGATGCAGAGCCGGTCCATGGCGGCCGCGTACTCGTCGACGTCCTCGCGCTTGTCGAGGTAGAGCGCGGAGGTGAGCTGCTCGGCGTAGACCACGTCGGGCAGGTCCTGGTCGGGGAAGCGCAGGATCGTGAATGCGCCGCCGGTGGCAGCGTGCCCGCCCGCGGTGAACGGAATCACCTGGATCGTCACGTTCGGCAGGCGAGTGGCCTCGATCAGCGCTTCGAGCTGGCCACGCATCACCTTGTGGCCACCGATCGGGCGGCGCAGCGTGGCCTCGTCGATCACGACCCACAGCCGTGGCTGGTCTTTCGGCCGGGTGAGGATCTGCTGCCGCGCCAGCCGGAGCTTGATGCGGCGGTCGATCTCGCTGAGCGGCTTGTTGCTGTGGCTCAGCAGGATCACCGCCCTGGCGTACTCCTCGGTCTGCAGCAGCCCGGGGATGAACTGGAGCTCGTAGGTGCGCAGGAGCGCCGCGGCGGCCTCCAGGCCCACATAGGACTGGAACCAGTTCGGCAGGACGTCGCCGAACCGGTGCCACCATCCCGGCGTGTTGGCGTTGCGGGCGAGGGCGAGAAGCACGGCGCGTTCTTCGTGATCGACGACGCCGTACAGCGTGAGCAGGTCGGAGACGTCACGTTCCTTGAATCCGACCCGGCCGAGCTCCAGGCGGCTGATCTTCGACTCCGACGCACGGATCTCCCAGCCGGCGGCTTCACGGCTGATCTGGCGCTCCTCGCGAAGCCGGCGTAGGTGCGCGCCGAGCAACATCCGAAGGACGGTCGGACCGCCGGCTGACCCGCCCTGAGGCTGAGCCGTCGTCACCTGCTGACCTCCGCATGCTCGGCTCAGCTCAAGCGAACGTTACCTCAATGCCGTGCGTAAGCATGCCATGCCGCGAGAGTGACCTTCTAGGGAATGCTGGACTGGCGGCGCCGCATTTTCTCAAACGTGCGGCGCCGAGTCTGGGTTATCGAACTAGTCGTCCGGATTGTCAGATTGTCGATGCCGTCAAGGGATCCGGGGCCTGCGATCGGACCCGGGCCCCGGCCCGTTCAGGCGATCAGATGGTCGAAATCCCCATCCCGCGCACCGAGGATGAATGCGCGGATCTCCTCGTCCGTGTAGATCAGTGCCGGACCCTCGGGGTCACGAGAGTTGCGCACCGCCACCCCGCCGCTGTGCGGGAGGCGGGCCAGTTCCACGCAGTTGCCGCTCGGGCTGCTGCGGTTGCTCTTCTGCCAGGTGACCCCGACGAGCTCGCCGGCGGGAACACCGTTCTCACGCTGGTGCATATGAGCCTCTCCTGCGTTCTCCGGTCGCCTTGCGCCGGAGGAATCGAGCATCTGCACGTGCATTGGCTCTTGCGTATGCAAGGCACAGCGGGGATGCTAGCGCATGTGCACACAGTCCGCATTACGGTGGGTGATCGGAAAAGGCACATGACGACCATCAGGGCACGCTCGGTAGTGGCGGAGCCAGTCCCGGAGGCTGGGTTACGTCTGCGGCCGCTCGCGGTCGCGTTGAGGTATGCGACGGCGATGGGCTGGGCCGTGGTGCCCGGGTGCGATCAGGGACGCGGCGGGCGCCGGTGCGGTCGTGACGACTGCTTCACCGCGCGGCCGCACCCTGCCACCGGCCACGGCGAACTCACCGCCACGCGCGACGAGCACACGATCTACAGGTGGTGGCGTCGCGGGCGATCGGCCCCGGTGCTGATCGCTGTAGGACGGTCCTTCGACATCCTCGACGTCCCCTCCTACGCCGCGTCCGAGGCGTTGCCGCGGTTGCGCGGGCTCGGCTGCCGGCTCGGCCCTGTCGCGATCACCGGCGCCGGGCGCCTGCTCATCTGGATCAATCCGTGCACAGTGGACGACGTCGGCTCCGATCTCGACCTCTACCATCGTGGCGAGGGCGAGTACCTCACGGCGCCGCCCGCGCGCGAGACCCGCTGGCTGGAGCCGCCGGTCCCGTACACCCACCGCGTGCTGCCGTCCGCCGCCGACGTGGTCGACGCCATGGTCGAGGTGTGCGAACAGTACGGCGCACCGATCACGTCCACCCATCACGGCGCTCGCGCCCAGCAGGTCTCGGCTCTGTGGGACCGCCGCCCCTGCCGCGGCGGCTGGTTCGGGGGGGCCGGCGCGTGATTCCCAGCCTGGCTCGCATCCGGCAACGCGCCAAGCTGGTGGGCGCGGCCAGGGAGTACGCGGCCGCCGGCTGGCCGGTCGCTCCCGGTGCGTGGTGGGATGCCACCGAGTCCCGGTATCGCTGCGCCCAGCCCGGCTGCGTCACCCAGGGCCTGCACCCCACCGTCCCGGACGTCGACAGCGTGCTGCGCCGGTGCATGGTGAGTGTCGGGCATGCCGCGGTCACCGATCCCGGCCTCGTCGCGTGCCGGTGGGGTCGCCGCCCGTTCGCGGTGCTGATGCCCACGGGGCAGGTCGCCGACGTACTCGAACTGGCGCCGTCCATCGCGCCCCGCGTGGTGGCCGCCTCGCCGCCCGGCCCCGTGGCCACTCTTCCCGACGGCCGCGTCCTGCTCTTCACCGAGGTCGGCACGGCGCCTGACCTCGAGCTCGTCGGCCCCGCCGCCCTGCACCACAGCCAGGGCTCGTGGGTGCCGCTGCCGCCGTCGCGGCTCGCCACGGGTCGCGTCACATGGCTCCGCTCGCCGCGCGTCGCGGGTTGGCAGCTGCCGAACCTGTGCGACCTCCGGGTGGCGCTGCACGCCGCCATGTCGACGGTCTCCCGCGCCGAGCGCCGCTGACCCGGTCCGGCGCATGCGCCGACCGCGCCGCTGACCCGGTCCGGCGCATGCGCCCGCCGCTGATCACCCGAGACCGGTTCACTGTCCGGTTTGGGCACGGCTTCCGGAACAGGCCGATTAGCAGCTGTCCAATCCCGAATTCCGGCACGGCTTCCGGAACGGCCCGATAAGCGTCCGTTCGGCCCCAAACTAAACGCCGTTAACCCGCCTAGCTGGGACAATGCGTGATTCCGCATTCCGGTCCAAAGGGGGTTGATCCGCTGCCCTAGACTCGGCTCCCGCTCGGCCGGATAGTGCGGTCCGGGTGGCGGCCCGGCGTCTCCGCGCCGGCCCCAGAGACGGCAGGCGGGAGACGTCGTGCGGCCAGGGATCCTCGTCGGTAGGACAGCGGAACGTGCGGTGCTTGCGGAGGCAGTAGAGGCCGCCGGTCGTGGTGAGGGATCCACGGTCTTCCTCGTGGGCGAGCCCGGCATCGGCAAGTCACGCCTGGCGGCGGAGGTCACCGATCCAGAGTCGGCGGCGGGCGTGCGCGTGCTGCGCGGCCGGGCCGCGTCCGCCGGTGCCGCGGTGCCGTTCCGCCCGCTGTCCGAGGCGCTGCACTCCGTCCTGCGCCAAGAGCCCCCGCAGGACGCGTTCCTGCAGCCGTACTGGCCCGTACTGGCCCGCTTCGACCCTGGACTGCCCGGCTACGAGGGCGCGGCGCCCGCCGAGCAGTCACTGGTGCTGCGCGCCGAGGCGCTGTTACGCCTGCTCTGCGCGCTCGGCCGCAACGGCGGCTGCATCCTCCTCCTCGAAGACCTCCACGACGCCGACGCAGAGACCCTCGCGGTTGTCGACTACCTCGTCGACAACCTCGCCGGCACGCCGGTCCTCCTGCTGGCCACGCTGCGTCCCGACCCCGGCCCGGCCCTCGACGCCGTGACCGCCGCCACCACCCGGCGCATGGCCCGCACAGTGCCGCTCGGCCGGCTCACCGCCGCCCAGACGATCGAGCTGGCCGCCGCCCGGCTCGGCACCGACGCCGCGCAGGTGCCGCCGGAGGTGGTCACCCGCCTCAACCGCGACGCCGACGGCGTGCCGTTCGTCGTCGAGGAGCTGCTCAGCGCGATGGTCGAGGGCGGGCGGCTCGTCCGGCGGGCAGGCTCCTGGACGGTCGACCGCTCGGTCGTCACCGAGATCCCGGCCACGGTCACCGCCGCGATCCTGCAACGCACGAGCCGGCTGGACACGGGCTGCGTCGCGATGCTGGAGGCCGCCGCCGTGCTGGGACGGCGCTTCCCCGCGCCGGTGGCCGCCGCGATCGTCGGCGTCGAGCCCGCCGAGGTGTTCACGCTGCTGCGATCGGCGGTGCGGTCCGAGTTCATCGTGCCGGATCCGAGCGGCAACCCCGACTGGTATGCGTTCCGCCACGCGCTCACCGGCGAGTCGATCCTGCACCGGCTCCTGCCGGGCGAGCGGGCCGCGCTGTGCCGGCGAGCGGCGGGTGCCGTCGAGGACGGCGCCGCGCACGTCGGCGACGACTGGGCGCAGCTCGCCGCCGAGCTGTGGCTCGCGGGCAGCGAACCCCGCCGCGCCGCCGTGTACTTCGCCAGGGCCGGGCGGCGCGCCACCGATCGGGGGGCACTCACCACCGCCGTCGAGCTGTTCGAGCGTGGCCTGCGCCCCGCTGGAGGCGGCTGCCGGCCCGCCCGTGCCCGAGGTGGCCGACCTGCTCGACGGCCTGATCCAGGCGCTGATCCTCACCGGCGAGTGCGCCCGCGCGCTGGCCGTGGGCGACCGCCTGCTGTCCGCGCTCAGCACCCTCGACGCGCCCGCCGAGCGGATGGCCGAGGCACACCTCGCAAAGGCGCGCGCCGCTGCCACCGGTGGCCGGTCGGAGCTGGGCCTGGCCGAGGTCGGCGCCGCCCGCGAGCTGGTCGGTACGACCGCCGGACCGCATATCAGTGCCCCGCTCGACGCCGTCGCGGCCCGGCTCGTCCTCAGCGGCCGGGGCACCGATCGGCTCGACCGCGCCGCTGACCTCGCCGCCAGGGCCATCGACGCGGCCACCGCGACGGACGGCGCGCAGCCGGCCGTGGCATGCGAGGCCCTCGAGGTGCTCGGCCGGTGCACCCGGCAGACCGACATCGGCGCCGCCGAGGAGCACTTCGCTCACGCGCTGCGCATTGCCGAACGGCACGGGCTCACGGTCTGGCGCATCCGGGCGATGATGGAGCTCGGCGTCATCACCAAGCTCCGATTCAGCGACCCGGTCCGGCTCCAGCAGGCGCGCGAGGCCGCGCTAGGCGCCGGGGCGCTGGTCACCGCGTGCTGGGCCGACTTGCAGCTCGCCACGGTCCACCTGGTGCGCGCCGAATACGACGAGGCCACCGGTTGCGCGCAGCGCGTCGTCGACACCGCCACCCGACTGCGCCTGCCCGCCCTGCGGGTGCTCGCCATGGGTTCCCTCGCCGGCATAGCTGGCGCCCAGGGTCGGCGGGCCGAGATGGAGCGTGCCCTCGCGGTCTGCGAGGCGGAGGGCGCCGAGTTCGGATACGGCAACGAGGTGCTGGCCTGCGCAGGCGGTATCTGCTCCCTGCTGACGGAGTACCGCGAGCGGGCGCTGGAGGAGGTCGGCTGCGCCGAGCCCGAAGACCTCGCCGTCGCCACGCTGCGCGCGTCTGGGTACCGCGGACCGTTCCTGCTGGTCAAGACGCTTGAGCACACGAGCGGCTGGGCCGAGTACGAGGAGTTCGCCAGTTCGCAGTTCGCGCAGGTCAACTGGAACCAGCCGTTCCTCTGTGCCACACGAGCGGTCCTGCTCGGCCGCGACGGTCGCGGCGCCGAGGCCGCCGAGGCGATGAAGGACGCGATGCGGGCCGCGGAGACGCTGCCGATGGGTCGCGCGCTCGTCCGCAGGCTGGTGGCCGAGGCGGCGCTAGCAGACGGCTGGGGTGACCCGATCGCCTGGCTCGCGTGCCGCCGAGGACTTCTTCCACGGCGGCGACCTGCCCCGTGCCGCCGCGGCGTGCCGCGCCCTGCTGCGCCAGGCCGGTGCGCCGCCGCGCCAACGCCGCGCGGGCAGCAGCGCGATCCCGGACGAGCTGCGACGGATCGGCGTCACCGTCCGCGAGCACGAGGTGCTGGTCCTCCTCGCTGACCGGCTCGGCAACCAGGCCATCGCACAGCGGCTCTTCCTCTCGCCGCGCACCGTCGAGAAGCACGTCGCGAGCCTGCTCAGCCGCACCAAGCAGACCGACCGGGCAGCGCTGGTGCGGCTCGCGCGCCAGCACACCGGCGAGCGCGTGCCCGTCTGAATACGCTCAAGCGGTCCGACTTTTCTGCGCTATGGCGCGGAAAAGCAGGACCAGTTACTGGACCCACACGGAGGATGGCGTATGCGAAGGTTGTTGCGTTCCCTGGCGGCTGGCGCGCTGCTGCTCGGCTCGCTCGGCGTGGTCTCGGCGGCGGCGCCGGCCACCGCGGCTGAGGACGACATCGCAGCCCGGCTCAAGGCTGTTCGCGGGCTGACGATCGTCGAGGAGCAGGCGGCGCCCGCGCCGTACCGGTTCTTCGTCCTCAGCTACACCCAGCCCGCCGACCACCGCCGCCCGTCCGCCGGCACCTTCCAGCAGCGCTTCACCCTGCTGCACCGGGCCACCACCGCGCCGATGGTGCTGCACACCTCCGGCTACAACGTCACGATCCGCCAGTCGCGCTCCGAACCGGCCCGGTTGATCGACGGCAACCAGATCTCGGTCGAGCAGCGGTTCTTCACACCGTCGCGCCCCGAACCGGCCGACTGGTCGAAGCTGAACATCTGGCAGGCCGCCACCGACCACCACCGGCTGGTCGCCGCCCTCAAGCCGATCTACGCGGCGAAGTGGATCTCCACCGGCGCCAGCAAGGGCGGCATGACCTCGATCTACCACCGCCGGTTCTACCCGAACGACATCGACGGCACGGTCGCGTACGTGGCGCCGAACGACGTGCACAACAACCACGACCGCGCCTACGACCGGTTCTTCGCCACGGTCGGCACCGCCGAGTGCCGCAAGCGGATGGTGGACTTCCAGGTCGAGGCGCTGAAGCGGCGTCCCGAGCTGGTCGCGAAGTACACGGCCTGGGCAGCGGCCAACAAGCAGACGTTCGAGGAGATCGTCGGCGACACCGACCGCGCGGTCGAGTACATGGTGCTGGACGCGCCGTGGGCGTTCTGGCAGTACGGCAATGCCGAGGACTGCGCGAAGTGGCCGGCCACCACGGCGTCCACCGACGAGATCCTGGCCTGGCTCGACGAGGTGAGTGGCTTCGCCAGCTACACCGACGAGGGGCTGGAGCGGTACGTGCCGTACTACTTCCAGGCCGGCACTCAGCTCGGCTCGCCCGATGTGAAGACGCCGCACCTCGCCCGCCAGCTCCGCTACCCGGGTACCAACGGGCCGCGTTCGTACGTGCCCCGGTCGATCCCGATGCGGTACCAGCCAGTCGCCATGGTCGACATCGACCTGTGGGTGAAGCTGTCCGGGAAGCGGCTGCTGTTCGTCTACGGCGGCAACGACCCGTGGGGCGCCGAGCCGTTCCGCCTCGGATGGGGCACCCGTGACTCGCTCTCCTACACGGCGGTTGGCGCGAACCACGGCGCCAACATCAGCCTGCTGACCGCCGAGGAGAAGGCGAAGGCCACGGCTGCGCTCCAGCGGTGGGCGGGGGTGTCCACGCCGGCCGGGCTGCGCAAGGCGGAGGCTCCGAGGATCCCGTCCCTGGACGACTGGAACCCGGCGCTCGAACGTCGCGGCGGAGGCGCGCTAAGGCCTTGACCCTCGTGGTCTAGTCCTCATATCTTTCCCGATAGCCGGGGTGGCATTCGGGGGAGTTGGTGGCGTGCGGGCGGCTCCGCGGTGCGGCGTCATCGGATGACCTGCTGTCTCGGCCGGCACGCGACACTCCGCGCCCGAACCGAGGAGCACGCCATGAGAGCGTCCCGAAGACTCCGCCCGATGCTGGCCGCCGTCACCGCGGTGGCCACCGCAGCCGCCACCTCGCTCACGGTCGTCGTCGCCGTGGTCACCACCGCCCTGGTGACCATGGCGACGCCCGTTCAGGCCCTGCCCAACGGCCTCGCCCTGACCCCGCCGATGGGCTTCAACAACTGGAACACGACGCACTGCCGGGCCGACTTCAACGAGGCGATGGTCAAGGGCATCGCCGACATCTTCGTCTCGCGCGGCCTCAAGGACGCCGGCTACCAGTACGTCAACATCGACGACTGCTGGGCGCTGCCGCAGCGCAACGCGCAGGGCAACCTGGTGCCCGACCCGGTCCGCTTCCCGAACGGCATCAAGGCGGTCGCGGACTACGTCCACAGCAAGGGGCTGAAGTTCGGCATCTACACCAGCGCCGGCACCAAGACCTGCAACGTCGCCGGGTTCCCCGGCGGCCTCGGGCACGAGCAGCAGGACGCGAACCTGTTCGCCAGTTGGGGCGTCGACTACCTCAAGTACGACAACTGCAACAACCAGGGCGTGGACGCGCAGCAGCGGTACACCGCGATGCGGAACGCCCTCGGCCAACACCGGCCGGCCGATCGTCTACTCGATCTGCGAGTGGGGACGCACCGGCCCGCCGCGCGTGTGGGAGTGGGGCAAGCCCGTCGGCAACCTCTGGCGCACCACCGGCGACATCTCCGACAACTGGACCTCGATGATCGGCAAGGCCCAGTTCAACCGGAACCTGCCGCAGTACGCCGGGCCCGGCCACTGGAACGACCCCGACATGCTGGAGGTCGGCAACGGTGGCATGACGGCCACCGAGTACCGCACGCACTTCAGCCTCTGGGCGGTCATGGCGGCGCCGCTGCTCATCGGCTCCGACCTGCGCAGGGTCAACGAGGACACGTTCACCATCCTCAAGAACACCGACGTGATCGCCGTCGACCAGGACCGGCTCGGCCGGCAGGCCACGGTGATCAGCGCCACCGGCGGGCTCGTCGTCTACAGCAAGGTGCTGTCCAACGGCGACCGTGCCGTGGCGCTGTCGAACGAGACCACCGCGACCGCGACGATCGGCACGACGGCGTCCGCGATCGGCCTCGGCGGTTCGGCGTCGTACACGTTGAAGGACCTGTGGTCGAAGGCGACCCGCACGACCACCGGCGCCATCAGCGCCAGCGTCCCGGCCCACGGCACCGTGCTCTACCGCGTGTCGCGGGCCGGCACCGCCACCCGGTACGAGGCCGAGGCCGGCACGATCACGTCCGGCGTCGTCGAGTCGAATCACTCCGGCTTCTCCGGCTCCGGGTTCGTCAACTTCAACAACGCGGTGGGCAGCGCGGTCCAGTGGACCGTCAACGCGGCCGAGGCAGGGTCGGCCACGCTCGTCTTCGACTACGCCAACGGCACCACCGTCAACCGGCCGCTCAACATCACGGTCAACGGTGGGGCACCTGCCGCGCTGAGCTTCCCCGGCACCGGCGCGTGGTCGCTGTGGAAGACCAGCCACGTGACGGTGAACCTCAACGCCGGCGCGAACACGATCCGGGCCACCGCCACCACCGCTGACGGCGGACCCAACCTCGACCACCTGGACGTGGTCACCGGCGCCGGGTCGCCCCAGCCGCCGACCACCACGGTCGAGGCCGAGGCGGGCACCGTAGCTGGTGCCGCGCGGGTCGGTGCCTGCGCAGCCTGCTCGGGCGGCCAGAAGGTCGGCTTCATCGGCAACGGCGCGGCGAACCACCTGACGCTCGCGGTCAACGCCGCTACGGCTGGCGCCAAGACCGTGACCGTCCAGTACCTGCTGAGCGGCAGCCGGTCGTTCTTCGTCAGCGTCAACGGCGGCGCCGCGCAGCAGGTGGCGCTCACCGGAACGAGCTGGGCCACACCGGTGACGACGACGATCACCGTGAACCTGAACGCCGGCGCGAACACGATCCGGTTCTTCAACGACACCGCGTACGCGCCCGACCTCGACCGCATCACGCTGTAACCCCGCTTTGCGGTTTGGGCGATCTTTCTGCCGTTATAACGGCAGAAAGATCGCCCAAACGCGGCTGGCGGGCGGGCGGCCCGAGCCGTCAGCGGGCGGCGGCGTTATGGCGGGCGAGCGCGTGGAACGACTTCTTCGGCTCCCAGCGGTACGGCGAGGCCGGGTCGTTGTGCCGTTCCCGTATCACCTTGACCAGGCCGAACGACGCCGTGTCGAGGTCGTGGATCGGGTCGGACGGCGCATGTGGCACGTCCGGCGAGATGAACGAGTACCACGACGCCGAGTACAGGCCCTCGCTCTCGAAGATCGAGAGCATGTTCGTGAGGTGGTCGGCCTGGGTCCGCTCGCTGCGCACGGGGTTGCCCGTGAGTTCTGGCGGGTCCTTCTCCCAGTCGACGATCGTCCAGCCGTCGCCAGGACTCTTTCTCCGCGCCCACGAACGTGCGAGCAGCCGAACTCGCTGATGACGATCGGCTTGCGCCACCTCCGGAACTCGCGCAGTTGCCGGACGTGGCCGTCGCGGCTGGGGTGGTAGGCGTAGTAGTCGAGGCCGACGAAGTCGAACGGGCGCCAGTTGACCTGCTCGAACTCCGCCGCCGCGTACGTGATCCCGCCGCCGAAGCTGGCCCGTGCGGTGGCCGCCGCCCGGCCGACGAACTGGTTGAGCCGCCGCCTCGCCGCCTCGAAGTCCACCTCGCCCTTGGTGAGGTTCTCGATCCGCTCCTGCCAGGTGTCGCCCGGCACGATGCCCGGCGCGAAGAGTGAAGTACTCGCAGCCGACGTTCAACCCGATCTGGGCACCGCACGGTCCGCAGCCGCTCGGCGATGCGCCCGGCGGCGGCGAGGTGTTCGAGGATCTCGTCCTGCGGATGGTCGATGAGCCGCGGCTGGAGCCAGACGTGCAGGCCGCGCTCCGCCGCCTCCGACGCGGTGTCCGCCAGCCGGGTCAGGTCCGTGCCGAACACGCTGACCGAACCGCAGCGCAGGCGCTCGCGGATCGTCCGCAGCTCGCCCCGCATCAGGGCGCGGCTCCACACCGGCCGGTCGGGATCGGCGTTGTGGCCGCCGAAGTTGGTGCCCGTGTCGTAGCAGACACCGCGATAGGTGAGGCCCTGCCTCGGTGCCGCCGCTGACGCCTCACCCGGGGCCAGCACCGGGCCGGCCGCCGCGAGAGCCCCGAGAGCTGCCGCGCCCTTGAGGAACTGCGCGCGGCTGATCTGTCCGTCCATTCCTTCCGCCTCCCCGTTCGACGATGCGATCAGGGTCCCGGCGGGGGAGTGCGGGCGGCATCGGCAGGAAGTCGACGGCTTCCTAGACGGTGGTCAGAGCGGCACTCGACCGACGGCGGATTCGGTGAGGCTACCGAGCCACAACGCGTCGCCGTGCTGCCGGACGCCGGTGATGATGTGGTACGAACCGGACGGCCCGTGCAGCGTACGCAGGACGGTGCCGTCGCCGTCGACGAGCGCGGCCATCCCGTACGGGATCTCCTTCGGCAGGAGGAAGTCCGGCAGCATCGACACGGCCCGCCGCACCGTCGGGTACGGCAGCATCCGCTCGAGGCTCCGCACGCGCGGGCTCGGTAGCGCGATCCAGTAGGTGCCGTCGCCCACGGGCGCCATGTTGTCGGGATAGGCGGGCAAGTCGGCGAGTTCGACCGGGACGTGGTCGCCGCCGAGCGGGATCTTGACCAGCCGGTGCGTGGTCGTCTCGGCCAGCAGTAGGGCGTCCTCCTCGGGCGTGAGCGCCACCCCGTTCGGGAAGTGCAGGCCGGTGGTGACCACCTCCGCCTCCGCAGCGCCGGGTTGCCAGGCGAGGAGCCGGCCGTTCGGGCGGTGCTCCAGGATGTCGCGTTTCCAGTTGTCGACGTCGTACCGGTCGGAGCTGTCGGTGAAGAACACCGTGCCGTCGCGGCGTACGGCGGCGTTGTTGCAGAACACCAGCGGCGTGCCGGCGGCGCTGTCGCAGAGCAGCGTGACGGTGCCGTCGCCGGTGACCCGGAGGAGCCCGCGCCGGGCGTCGCACACGATCAGGCTGCCGTCCGTGGGGTCCAGCTCGATGCCGAGCGGGCGCCCGCCGGTGTCGGCGAACAGCTCCGGCGATTGGCCTGCGTGCGGACCCACTGGCCAGCTCCAGATCGCCCCGTCCTTGGTGCCCGTGACGATCCGGCCGTTGGCGTCGACCGCCACGTCCTCGGGCCCCGTGCCGTGGGGAAGCGGAAACCGTTCGATGTCGTCGAGCCGCGTGTCGTCGGGTGCCCACTGACCGGTGAGCGGCGGAGGCACGGTGGCGGGAACGGCAGGGCCGGAGCGGATCAGGCGGGGAGTCACGGTCGCGATCCTGCCAGCGTGCACCCGCCGACCGCGTTCATTTGTGGACTTTCGAGGGGTGCCGGTGCCCCGCCGACCCTCGAAACTCCACAACTCGACGGGGAGTGGCGCGCACAGGGTTAGGGAGAGCGCTCTCGACGCAGTGCCCGTCGCATTCCGCCGCACAACACGCCGGCCGTTTTGTGCCAGCCGGGTATACGGCGCTTGCTCCGCATATCTCGGTCGTAAGGTCTAGACAATGGCTCACGCGAGGACTTACCGTAGCGGCTGTTCGAGGTGAGAAAGCGCTCTCACAGAGTCGCCCAGCGTGCGGTCGTTGCGTGACCGCACCATCCCTGTCCCTGTCGCTCTGCGCCCCGGAGGGCAGCTATGGCGTCACAACCGCACTCCACGTTCCGCCTCCGGCCCCGGCCCGTCGTCGCCGCACTCAGCGCGCTGGTGCTCGTGGCCGCGTGGCTGACCGCCGTCATCGACGCGCGGGCCGCGGTACCACCTCCGCCCGCGGGCTGGAACACCGTCTTCGTCGACGACTTCACCGGCGCCGCCAACACGTTGCCGTCCGGCTCGAGCTGGCGGTTCTCGCTGGGCCACTCGTACCCGGGCGGCCCACCCAACTGGGGTACCGGCGAGATCGCCGCGCACACCAACAGCACCCAGAACGTGAGCCTCGACGGCGGCGGCAACCTGCGCATCACGCCGCGGCGGGACGGTGCCGGCAACTGGACGTCGGCCCGCATCGAGACGAACAAGCAGGACTTCAAGGCGCCGGCCGGCGGGATCATGCGCACCGAGGCCCGGATCCAGATGCCCAACGTCACCGGCGCCGCGGCGCTCGGCTACTGGCCGGCGTTCTGGATGCTCGGCTCCCCGTACCGCGGCAACTGGTGGAACTGGCCGGGCATCGGCGAGTTCGACATCATGGAGAACGTCAACGGCATCAACTCCGTCTGGGGCGTGCTCCACTGTGGAGTGAATCCGGGCGGGCCGTGCAACGAGACCAGCGGGATCGCGCAACAACCGGGCCTGCCCGGGCGCGAGCTGCCAGTCCGCGTTCCACACGTACCGCTTCGAGTGGGACCGCAGCATCAGCCCGAATCAGCTCCGCTGGTACGTCGACGGTCAGCTGTTCCACAGCGTCAGCCAGAGCCAGCTGCCCGCTGACACGTGGAACCAGATGACCAGCCACGCCGGGTACTTCATCATCCTGAACGTCGCGATCGGCGGCGCCTTCCCGGACGCGCTCGCCGGGCGCACCCCCGACCGCCGCGACCGTGCCCGGCCATCCCGATGGTCGTCGACTACGTGACCGTGCTGACGCGCGGCGGGGGGTCGACCCCGACCGCCGACCTCCGACGCCGACCGGATCATCGTCGCCCCCGCCGGGCAGCCGGGACGCGTACAGCACGATCCAGGCCGAGTCTGCGAACCAGCTGTCGGGTCTCGACACCGAGTCGACCAGCGATTCCGGCGGCGGTCAGAACCTCGGCTGGGCCGACCAACGGTGACTGGGCGCTGTACCGGGGCGTCGACTTCGGGTCGAACCCGGCGCGGCAGTTCAACGCCAGGGCGGCCAGCGGCGCTGCCGGTGGCGTGAGCGGCCTGGTCGAGGTCCGCCTCGGCAGCCCGACGAGCGCGCCGATCGGCAGCTTCGCGATCGCCAACACCGGCGGCTGGCAGAGCTGGCGGACGGTGCCCGCCAACATCAGTGCCGTCACCGGCGTGCACGACGTCTACCTGACCTTCACCAGCGGCCAGCCGGCCGACTTCGTCAACGTCAACTGGTTCACCTTCGGTCACTGATCCGACGTAGGGAGGATCGATGCACGCGAAAGCAGTACTGCGACGTCCCGGACGGCGCGCAGCCGTCGTCGTGGCCGCGTTGGCGCTACTCGCGACCGCCGGCGTGCTCGGCAACCGGGCCGCGGAAGCAGAGGCGAGAGCGGCCCAAACCCAGGCGGCTCAGGCGGCGAACCAGGCAGCCGCGGCCGACGCGGCGGCAGCGGCGCGCGGCGCCGACATCCACGCCGGGCACTCGGTGCAGCTCAGCGAGGGCCAGAAGAAGGCAATCGAGCTGCAGCAGGCGGCGCCGGTTCGCGGATCGGAGTTCCGGGCGAACTGCCTGAGCAGCCACCGCGCCGGCAACGACCCGATCGTGAAGCCGGGCCAGACCGGCGGCTCGCACATCCACGAGTTCTTCGGTAACCGCAGCACCAACGCCAACTCGACGCTCCAGTCGCTCGCCGCGGCGACGACCAACTGTGACCCCGGCACCGACCTGTCCGCGTACTGGGTGCCGACCCTGTACAAGAACGGCGTCGCGGTCGCGCCCGAGAGCGTCATCGTCTACTACCAGGGCATCACCAACCCGACGACCGCCAGGGCGTACCCGCCGGGGTTGAAGGTCGTGGTCGGCAACTCGGGCGCCACCAGCCCGGACCAGAACCCGTCTGCGCGCTGGTCCTGCCGTGGGCACTCGTTCTCCGACCGCAACTTCGTCAACTGCCCGCCGGGGTCGAAGCTGGAGACGTACCTCGACTTCCCGACGTGCTGGGACGGCCGTCTCGACAGTCCCGACCACCGCAGCCACATGGCGTTCTCGCCAGGAATCGGCCACGGCTGCCCGAGCTCGCACCCGATCGCCGTACCGAGAGTCGAGTTCCTCATCACCTACCCCGTCAACGGGACCGGGTTGACGCTGGGAGGCACCCGTAACGGCGTCAACGTCACCAACGCACCCGGCTACACCTTCCACGGCGACTTCTTCAACGCGTGGAAGCAGCCGGAGCTGGAGCGCCGGGTCCGAAACTGCATCAACGCCGGCTACATCTGCGGCACGGACGGAGTCCCGATCCAGCAGTAGCGTCAGGCCTGCGGCTTTGGGCGACATGTTCCCGGGTATAGGCGGGAACATGTCGCCCGAAGTGCTGGTTAGGGCTGGTGACGTACCGGAGAAGGGGATATCAGCGATGTCGACGGTGGAACTCACCAAGGACAACTTCAACGAGTTCGTGGGTAGCGACGGGATCGTCCTGGTGGACTTCTGGGCGGCGTGGTGCGGCCCGTGCCGTCAGTTCGCCCCTGTGTACGAGTCCGCCGCGACGGCCAACCCCGACCTGGTGTTCGGCAAGGTCGACACCGAGGCGCAGCCGGAGCTGGCGGCAGAGTTCAACATCCGCTCGATCCCGACGCTGATGGTCGTGCGTGACCGGGTCGTCCTGTACTCGCAGCCCGGCGCCCTGCCAGGCGCGGTGCTCGACGACCTCATCGAGCAGGCCCGCGCCGTCGACATGGACGAGGTACGCCGCGAGGCGGCCAAGCAGAGCTAGCCCGCCGCCGGGAGCCGCCGGGAGCCCCGGGGAGCCCCGGGGAGCCGCCGGGACAAACCGGACTGTCGGGGTAGTGGTCCTGAAACCGGGCGCCCGATACAGCCATTTCCCCGACAATTGCTTGATGCTTGACGTGCGGCTCGTGAACGCCAACGTCGTCACCATGGACCGCGACCGGCCGGCGGCGCGACAGATCGGCCTGTGGCGAGGTCGCGTGGTCGGCGTGGACGACGCAGTGGCGTCGCTGCCGGCGCGGCGCGAGGTCGACCTCGACGGCGCCACCGTCCTGCCCGGGTTCGTGGACGCCCACACGCACCTCGCCTGGACCGGCCTCGCCGCCACCGCCCGAAGCCTCGCGCCCTGCGACGACCTCGACGCCATGCTCGCGACGATTCGGCGGGCAGTGGAGTCGAAGCCGCCGGGCGAGTGGGTCGACGTCGTCGGCTACGACCAGCGCCCGCGTGGCCGGCACCTCACCGCCGCCGAACTGGACACCGTCAGCGCGGGCCGCAAGGTGTTCGTGATCCACGACTCGGGCCACGCCTGCGTCGTGAACAGCGCCGTGCTGGCGCTGCTGCCGGACGGTGTGGAGCACCGCGACGGTTTCCTCGCCGAGCAGGGCATGGCCGCGGTGCGCCGGATGCGGCTGCCGTACCCGGTGGACGAGCTGGTCGACGCGATCGAGACTGCGGCGCGCGGCTGCCTCGCCGAGGGCGTGGTCGCCGCCGCCGAGGCGGGCATCGGCGGCGGTCTGGTCAGCCACAGCCCGATCGAGGCGGCCGCGTACATGGCGGCGGCCGAACGTGGACGGCTCCCGATCCGGGTGCAGCTCATGGTGGCCGCCGCTGCGCTGCGCCCGGTCGATGCGCACGCCACGGACGCCACGCCACGCGCGATCGACCTCGGCCTGCGTACCGGCTTCGGCGGCGACCGGCTCTCGATCGGCGCGCTCAAGGTCTTCACCGACGGCGGGATGATGGCCCGCACGGCCGCGCTGACCAGCCCGTACGTCGGATCAGCCGGTTCTGGCCAGCTGTACGACGACGCTGAGGTCATCGCCGCGCAGATCGTCGACGGGCATCGCGCCGGCTGGCAGCTCGCCGTCCACGCCATCGGCGACCGTGCCGTCGACGTCGCGCTCGACGCCCTCGACAGTGCCCAGGCCGCCCGGCCGCGACCGGACGCGAGGCACCGTGTCGAGCACGCCGGCCTCGTCCGCCCCGATCAGCTCGACCGGTTCGCGCGGCTCGGCGTGACCGCCGTCGTGCAGCCGAACTTCCTGCGGTACTTCGGCGACGACTACGCCGCGATCATGGGCGCCACGCGGCTCGGCTGGCTCTACCGCGGGCGCGGTTTCCTCGACCACGGGGTCCGGCTGGTCGGCAGCTCTGACCGTCCCGTGACGGTTGGCGCGCCGCTGCCGGCGATCCAGTTCATGGTCGAGCGGGCGTCCGAGTCCGGTGTGCTGATCGGACCGGGCGAGGCGATCACCGTCGAGGAGGCGCTCCGCGCGTACACCGCCGACGCCGCGTGGGCCTGTCACTGGGAGGACTCGCTCGGCACCATCGCGCCAGGGCACCACGCCGACTTCGTGGTGCTCGCCGACGATCCGCGCCGCGTCGTGACGTCCCGGATCGGCGGGATCGAGGTCGTCGCCACGATCGTGGGCGGCGCCGTCGAGCACGGCACCGACCTGCTGACCTGACGCGCGAAAATCGGCTAACGCGAGCCTCTTTCGCGTTTGCTCCTGACCAGGTAGGTTACGCGCCGGTAACACGTCGCCCTGCTCCGCATCAGTTGGAAGGACACGTGATGCGCCCCCAGTTCAGATCCCTGCTCGCGCTGGTCGTCGGCCTCGCGCTGCTCGCCGCTCCACCCGCCCATGCCGCAGCCCCCACAGATGCCGCGCTGCGCGACGTGGTGCTCGTCGGCAACAGCGCCGAGGGCACCGTCACGTTCCTCGACGGGCACACGTTCGCTAGCCTCGGCTCGCTCGACGTGATCCCCGACCTGCAGCAACGCCTGGCCGCGATGAACCCGATCGAGCGCACCGGGTACGAGATAGTCAAGTCCCGGCTCGGCGACAAGTTCGCCGACGACATGTATGTCTCGCCGGACGGCCGCACGCTCTACGTCTCGCGGGCCAACCTCACCGATGTGGCCGCGTTCGACATCGCCAGCGGCCGGCAGGTGTGGCGGTTCAAGGTGAGCGGCTTCCACGCCGACCACATGGCGATCTCGCCGGACGGCAGGAGGCTCGTCGTCTCGGCGACCACCACCAACGAGGCCCAGGTCATCGACGCCGCCACCGGCACGCAGGTCGGCCGGTTCGGCACCGGCAGCTACCCGCACGAGAACACCTACTCCGCGGACGGCCGCCGGATCTACAACGCCAGCATCGGCGCCACCCCGCTACCGAAGTCGCTGGAGTTCCTGAAGGGACCGCGCCAGATCACGGTGGTGGACGCGCAGACGCTGCGCACGATCCGCACCTACCAGCTCGAACACGGCATCCGGCCGTGGGTGCTCATGCCCGACGAGCGCACCATGTACGCGCAGCTCTCCTACCTCAACGGGTTCGTCGAGTACGACCTGGTCGCCGGCCGGATCACGCGCACCGTCGAGCTGCCGTTCAGCGACGCGGGCCGTGCGCTGCACCCCGACCAGTACCCGGAGAACTCGGCCCACCACGGCCTCGCGATCTCTGGTGACGGCAGCAAGCTGTGCAGCGCCGGCACCATCGACGACTATGTGGCGATCGTGTCCCGCCCGTCGCTCACCACCGACCGGCTGGTGCCGTCCGGAAGCCTCCCGTACTGGGCGGTGACCAGCCACGACGGCAAGCACTGCCTGGTGACCAACAGCAAGGACGACACGGTCTCGGTGATCGCGTATGACACCGCGGAGGAGGTCATGCGGGTGCCGGTCGGCGACTTCCCGCAGCGGGAACGGCTCGCGCGCGTCGACCCGGCGGTGCTCGACGGACCGGCGCTGTAACCCGGTCGTTACGCGGCGGTGAAGCTCCGGTGGCTCGCTGTGCCCACTGTGTACTGCGACGGCACAGCGTTTGCCGATAGGGATGGTCGAGCGAGCCGACTAACGCCCTATTGGCAAATGCTCTCGGAGCGCAGGAGGGCACGATGAGACACCGGATCTTCGCCATCGCCATCACGGCACTGCTGGCGGCCGTCCTCAGCGGGGGCGCGTCCAAGGCCGCCGCGCCGTACTGCGGCATAACCTGGGGGAGCCTCCCCAAGACCGGCGGCGCGTTGAGCGCCGCGCCGCTGCTCACGGCCGAGACCGGCCGGCACCCGTGCTTCGACCGGGTGGTGTTCGAGTTCAACGGCTCCGCCAAGGGCTACAGCATCCACTATGGAGAGACGTACACGGAGGGTCAGGGCCTGCCGCTCTCGCCGTACACGGCGGGGGGCGCGCTGATCAACGTGCAGCTCTGGGCGCCGTCGTACGACGACGACCACCAGGCGACGTTCCCGGCGCGTACCGGCCAGCACGTGGCCAACGTGGTCGGCTACCCGACCCTGCGGGACATGGTGTTCGGCGGCAGCTTCGAGGGCTACTCCGACGTTCGCCGTGGGGGTGCGGGCGCGGTTGCCGTTCCGCGTCTTCACGCTCGCCGGCCCGGGTACGCACAGCCGGATCGTGCTGGACATCGCCCATCAGTGGTAGCGCTCTTAGTCCGTGATTCGGGCGATCTTTCTGGCGTTATGACGCCAGAAAGATCGCCCAAACCGGGACCGAACCCGGCGTGCGGGTCCGCTGTCGCATTGGTCTAGATTCTGCGCGGTGGAACCACTGCGGATTGGCGTCCTCGGCGCCGCGGCGATCACCCCGAACGCGTTGGTCAAGCCGGCCCGCGCGGTGGACGGCGTCACCCTGGCGGCCGTCGCCGCACGAGACCCGCGGCGCGCACGCGCGTTCGCCGCCCGCCACCGGGTGCCGACGGTGCACGACAGCTACGACGCGCTCCTCGCCGACCCCGAGCTGGACGCCGTCTACATCCCGCTGCCCAACTCCCACCACGGCGAGTGGACGCTCAAGGCGCTCGACGCCGGCAAGCACGTGCTCTGCGAGAAGCCGTTCACGGCCAACGCGGCCGAGGCCGAGAGGGTCGCCGACGCCGCCGAGGCCTCCGGGCTGGTGGTCATGGAGGCGTTCCACTACCGCTTCCACCCCCTCGCCGACCGCGTGCTGGAGCTGATCAAGGACGGCACGGTCGGCGAGGTGCGGCACGTCGCCGCGAGCCTGGCGTTCCCGCTGGTCAAGCCCGGCGACATCCGGTACCAGTTCGACCTGGCCGGCGGCGCGACGATGGACGCCGGCTGCTACCCGATCCACGCGCTGCGCACGTTCGGCACGGGCGAGCCGGCCGTGGTCGACGCGCGCGCCAAGCTGCGCGGCGCCGGAGTCGACCGGTACATGACCGCCTCGTTCATCTACCCGGACGGGTCCACCGGCCGGATGACCGCGTCGCTCTGGTCGACACGGCTGCTCAGCATCGGGCTGCGCATCACGGGCGACGGCGGCGAGATCCGCGTGCTCAACTACGTCCTGCCGCACGGCTACCACCGTCTGACGGTGCGGGCGGGCGGGACGACGAGCCGCGAGCACGTGCCCGGCGAGGCGTCGTACACGCATCAGCTCCGCGCGTTCCTGGCCTCCGTGCGCGACGGCGCGCCGGTGCTGACGACCCCGCGCGACGCCGTCCGCACGATGCGGGTCATCGACGACGTCTACCGCGCCGCGGGGCTCGCGCCGCGCCGGCCCGCTCAGGGGTAACCGCCCGCCCGAACCGCTCACCCGAACCGCTCACCCGAACCGCTCACCCGAACCGCTCACCCGAACCGCTCACCCGAACCGCTCACCCGAACCGCTCACCCGAACCGGACTGTTCCGGTATTGGTCCTCAAACCGGACACCGGATGCCGCCAAAACCCCGACAGTTGGGACCGGCCGCCGGCCGGTGCGCCGCGCGGCCGGCGCGCCGCGCGGGTCAGTGCTCGCGTGTCAGCCGTACCGTGACGATCTGGAACGGCCGCAGCTGCAGCGTCCCGTCCGGGCTGACGGCTGTTCCGTCGAGGGGCCGCTCCAGCAGGTCCACCTCCTGGATGCGCGCAACCGGGAACGCGGTGCCGAGCGTCGCCGACGCACGCCCGCCGAGCGACTCGTACAGCCGCACGATCACGTCGCCCGACCGGTCCTCGGCGAGCTTGACCGCCTCGACCACCACCGCCGGGTTGTCGACCGTGACCAGCGGCGGCGGTGCGGCGGCTCCGGTGACGGCTCGCACAGGCAGGTTCATCCGGTACCCCTCGCGCACGGCGTCGCCGATCGTGGCGCCCGGCGCGATCGCGTACCGGAACCGGTGCCGGCCACGGTCGCAGTCGGGGTCGGGGAAGTTCGGCGCGCGCAGCAGCGAGAGCCGCACGGTCGTCGTGGTGCCACCGCCCGGGCGCGTGTCGCGGGTGGCGTCGTACCCGTAGGTGGAGTCGGTCAGCAGCGCCACCCCGTACCCCGGCTCGCCGACGTGGATCCAGCGGTGCGCGCACGTCTCGAACCGGGCGGCGTCCCACGACGTGTTGGTGTGCGTGGGACGGTGCACGTGCCCGAACTGGATCTCGGCCGTGCTGCGGTCGGCGTGCACGTCGAGCGGGAAAGCGGCCTTGAGGAACCGCTCGTTCTCGTGCCAGTCGACCTCGGTGTCGACCTCCAGCAGGCGGCCGTTCAGCCGCAAGATCTGCGTGATCCGGGACTCTCCGAACGAGCGCACCACCCGGATCGCACCCGATGCAGCGATCACCTCGTCGGCGGCCGTCAGATCGGTGACGGAGTTGCGGTAGAACGGATCGACGTCCCACGCGTCCCACATGTTCGGCTGGTCGACGTGGAGTTGCAGCAGGTTGCCGGCGCTGCCCGGGGCGATCAGCTCGCGGCCGGCGTCCAGTTCGACCAGCGACGTGACCAGCCCGCGACCGTCCACAGTGGCCCGGAGTCAGGCCGTTGTCGAGCACCAGCCCGTCGCCGGCCGTAGCGGGGCTGGCGACAACACCCTGCCCGTCGCCGGCCGCCGCAGAGCCGCCGATAGCGACCCCGACGTCTGGACCGGCGACAGCGACCCCGGCGTTAGAGCCGGCGACAGGGATCCCGCCACCGAGCGCCGGCACACCGGCCCGCGCGTGCGGCGCCGCGTTGAACACCAGCTGCTCCGCGCCCTCGCCGGCAAGCGCCGCGCAGCGCGCGGTCGATCAGCGATTCGAGCACACCGGCGATCTCCGCGTATGTCTGCTCCGCCTCGCGGTGCACCCAGGCGATCGACGTCCCGGGAAGGATGTCGTGGAACTGGTGCAGCAGCACGGTCTTCCAGACCCGCTCCAGCTCGTCGTACGGGTACTCCAGCCCGGCCTGCACCGCCGCCGCGGCCGACCACAGCTCCGCCTCCCGCAGCAGGTGCTCGCTGCGCCGGTTGCCGCGCTTGGTGGCCGCCTGGCTGGTGAACGTGCCCCGGTGCAGCTCCAGGTACAACTCGCCCGACCACACCGGCGCGTCCGGGTACTCGGCCTCGGCGGCGCGGAAGAACGCGTCCGGGCCCTCGATCCGCACACGCGGCGAGCCCTCCAGGTCGGCGGTGCGGGCCGCCCGCGCCAGCATCTCGCGGGTCGCGCCGCCACCGCCGTCACCCCAGCCGAACGGCAGCAACGAGCGGGTCGCCGGACCCTTGTCGGCGAACTTCTCCACGGCGCGCGCCAGCTCGTCGGCGGACAGCTCCGAGTTGTAGGTCTCGGCGGGCGGGAAGTGGGTGAACACCCGTGTGCCGTCGATGCCCTCCCAGTTGAACGTGTGGTGCGGGAACGTGTTGGTCTGGTTCCACGAGATCTTCTGGGTGAGGAACCAGCGGGAGCCGGCCAGCTTCACCAGCTGCGGCAGCGCTCCGCTGTACCCGAAGGTGTCGGGCAGCCACACCGTCTCCGGGTCGATCCCGAACTCCTCGATCAGGAACCGCTTCCCGTAGACGAACTGCCGGGCCATCGCCTCGCCGCCGGGCAGGTTGCCGTCCGGCTCGACCCACTGCCCGCCGGTCGGCACGAACTGCCCCGCCTCGACCTTGCCGCGCAGCCGCTCGAACAGCGCCGGGTAGTGCTCCTTGATCCACGCCAGCTGCTGGACCTGGGAGAACACGAACACGAACCCTGGATCGGCGTCCATCAGCGTGAGCATGCTCGACACCGTGCGGGCGACCTTGCGGCGCGTCTCGCGCAGCGGCCAGAGCCACGCGGAGTCGATGTGGGCGTGCCCCACCGCCGAGATTCGATGCGCCGATGCGTGCGCGGGGCGGGCCAGCACGTCGGCCAGCTCCTTGCGCGCGGCGGCGGCCGTGGCGGGGACGTCGTGGAGGTCGAGCCGGTCCAGCGAGCGCGACAGCGCACGGAGGATCTCGTGGCGGCGCGGCTCGCGCTCGTCCAGCCGGTGCATCAGCCCGTCGAGCACCTCCAGGTCCTGGACGAGCGCCCACACGGTCTCGTCCAGGACGGCCAGGTCGACGGAGACGGTGTAGAGCGGTTCGCCGTCCGCCACCCCCCGCGCCCCGCGCGAGGTGGGCACGAAACCGTCGCCGCCGAGCACCACCGGGTTGGCCGCCGCCTCCAGGTAGAACCGCACGTCCGGGCCGTCGATCGGCACCCACCGGTTGCGCGGCGCCACGCCCTTGATCGGCATGCCGTCCGGGGTCCACGCGAGCGCCTCGGACTGGAAGCCCGGATAGCTCTCGTTGAAGCCCAGGTCGACGACGGCCTCGACCCGCCGGCCCGCCCAATCGGGAGGCACCTGGCCGGTGATCCGGAACCAGCTGGTCGACCATGCCGGCCCCCATGCCGTGCCGGCGGGTACCTCGGCGAACTCGGCCGCAAGAGCCTCGGCGAACGGAACCGGCTCGCCCGGGACGTGCCACACCTCGATGCGGCACGGCGTCGTCAGCGGGTAGATCGCGGGCCGGATCCGCTCCTTGAGCGCCCGGCGCAGGCGCGCCTCGACCAGGTGGCGGTCATCGTGCATCGTGCCCTCCCGACGGTGCTCAGTCAGATGCGGACAACCTCAGTTATGCCCCGGGCGGCGAGGCGCGCCGGATCGTCGTCGACCACGAGCGCCGCCCGAACCCCGTCCGCTGCGAGCGCGGCCCAGGCCTCGAACACCGCGCCACCGGGGGCGCACGCGGCGCGGGCGTCGCCGGGGCCGATCACCACCGCCGTCGGCCGAGGCACCGGTTCCAGCGGCACGCCAGCCGGGGAGCAACGCTTGTAGCCGGGCCCCTGCGGGCTTCACCGCACGGTCCACCGTGAGCAGCCCCAGGTCGTACTCGCGCTCGGGGAAGTCGACCAACGCGCGGTCGACGTCGTGCGAGCACCACCAGGTCACGCCCCAGACTCGCGCACAGGTCAGGGCGTTGGCCAGGGTCTGCTCGGCGAAGTCGGCGGCCTGGTCGGCGGGGATGTCCGGGGCCGGGGCGCCGACCTCCTGCAGCCAGACCGGCCGCTCGGGGTCGAGCGCGTACGCGTGCGCCAGCTCGATCAGGTACTCGGCGTGGTGCAGCGTCGCGGCCCCGCGCGAGCCGTGCCGCGCGGCGGTGCCGTTGAAGACCCACGAGTGGACGGTGGTGGCGGCGCCCAGCCGTGCGGCGTGGGCCGGGGTGAACGGGTGGCCGGCCTCGTACCAGGCCGCGTCGTACTCGGAGTGCGTGTGGAACCGTCCGGGCGCCGCCTCCTCGCACACCGCCAGCAGCCGCTGAAGCCAGCGGGCGGCGTCGTCGGGCGCAAGGGGGTTGTCCGGGGTCAGCAGGTTGACCTCGTTGCCGAGGGTCAGGCCGAGGAAGTTGGGCAGGTCCCGCAGCGCCTCGCCGAGCGCGCGCAGGTACCGTGCCTGGCCCTCGACCACCTCCGGATCGGTGAACAGGTTGCGCCGGTGCCACGTCTGCGTCCACGACGGCAGGAAGTCGAAGCTGGACAGGTGGCCCTGGAGGCCGTCGACGGCGACGTCGAGGCCACGCGCGGCGGCGGCCTCGACCACGGACACCAGTTGCGCCAGGGCGCGCGGCCGGACCAGCGCGCGGTTCGGCTGGAACACCGGCCACACGGGGAAGACCCGCACGTGGTCGAACCCGAGCGCGGCGATCGAGTCGAAGTCGGCGCGGACGTCGTCGAGGTCGAAGTCGAGCCAGTGGTGGAACCAGCCGCGCGACGGCGTGTAGTTGACCCCGAAACGCGTCATCCCTTCACCGCCCCTTCGCCCGCGCCGCGGAAGAAGTGCCGCTGCAGGCCGAGGAACAGCAGCAGCAGCGGTGCGACGGCGATGATCGTGCCGGCCGCCACCAGGCGCTGGTCGCTGGCGAACGTGCCCTGCAGGTAGTTGAGGCCGATCGTGAGCGTGTAGTTCTCGGGATCCCGCAGCACGATCAGCGGCCAGAGGAAATCGTCCCAGCTGAACATGAACGACAGGATCGCGACGACGGCGAGCGTGCCGCTGGCGGCCGGCAGCGAGATCCGCGTGAACCGCTGCCACGCGTTGGCGCCGTCGATCAGCGCGGCCTCCTCCACCGCCCGTGACTGACGCGAGAACGCGTTGCGCATGAGCAGGACGTTAAGCGCCGCGACCGCGCCGGGCAGCACCACCGCGACGAGCGTGTCGTCCAGCCGGAGCGACCGCATCATGAGGAACAGCGAGATCATGATCGCCTCGCCCGGCACGAGCAGGCTCAGCACGAACGCCCCGAGCGCCGCCCGACGGCCACGGAACGACAGCCGGGCGAGGGCGTACCCGGCCATCGCCGCGCCCGCGCAGTTGAGCGCCACGTTCGCCACCGCGACCAGCACCGAGTTGAACGCGAACTGCCAGACCGGCACGACGTCGGCGACGCGCGTGTAGTGGTCGAGCGTCGGATCGGCCGGCAGCAGGCGCGGCGGGATGCTGTAGATGTCCTCGTCCAGACCCTTGAGCGACGTCGACAGCTGCCACAGGAACGGCCCGACGCACAGCGCCAGCACCGCGAGGAGCAGCAGGTACCGCCCAGCGAGCCTCACTCGACGTCCTCGGCGCGGTTCAGCCGCATCGCGAGGAGCAGCAACCCGAGCGTGAGGGCGAACAGCACGATGCTGAGTGCCGAGGCGTAGCCCGAGCTCGCCGGACAGGCCGGTGCCGACCTGGCGGATCAGCATGACGAGCGTCGTGTCGGCGCCGCCCGGACCGCCGGACGCGCCGGACAGCAGGTACACCTCGGAGAAGACGCGGAACGCCGCGACCGCCGACAGCGCCGCCACCAGCACCATTGTGGACCGCACGGCGGGCACCGTCACCGACAGGAACCGCCGGACCGCCCCGGCGCCGTCCACTTTGGCCGCCTCGTGCAGCTCGCGCTGGACGCCGCCCAGCGCCGCCAGGTAGACGACCATGTAGTACCCGAGGCCCTTCCACACGGTGACGAGCATGGCGCTGGCGAGCAGCAGCCACTCGTCGGTGAGGAACGGCACGGGTTCGGTGATCGCGCCGAGCTGGGTCAGCACGCTGTTCACCAGGCCGCGGCTGTCGAGCAGCCACGTCCAGATCAGCCCGACGACGACCATCGACGCCACGACCGGCGTGTAGAACGCGGTGCGGAAGAAGCCGATGCCGGGGACCTTGCGCTGCACCAGCACCGCGAGGAGCAGCGGCAGCAGCACCAGCGGCGGCACGACGCCGAGCACGTAGAGCGAGCTGTTGCGCAGCGCCGTCCAGAACTGCGGGTCCGCGAGCATCCGGTCGAAGTTCTCGCCGCCGGTGAACCGCCCGCCGCTGAGCACCCGGGCGTCGGTGAACGCCAGCACGATCGTGTTGAGGAACGGATACAGGCTGAACCCGACCGCCACCAGCGAGCCCCGGCGCGAGAAACAACCACGGCGTCGCGGCGCTCTCGCTTTGGGCGATCTTTCTGGCGCTATAGCGCCAGAAAGATCGCCCAAACCGGCCGGTCCTCAGAGCAGCGAGTTGCACTTGGCCACCGCGTCGTCGAGGGCCTTCCTCGCCGGCTTCTTGCCGAGCATCGCGTTGGCCAGCTCCTGGCGCAGCGAGTCCTTCATCTGCTCGCTGAGCCGGGTCGGGGTGTAGTTGACGGCGGTCTTGAGCTGCTGGGCGGCGGCGACGCGCACCCGTCCGACGTCGGTGCCGTCGTCCTTGGTGAAGTACGGGTCTTCGAGCGTGCCGTTGGTGCTCGGGAAGATCGTGACGATCTTGGCGAACGCCAGCTGGTTCTCGGCGTTGGTGACGAACCGCGCGAACGCGGCGGCCGTCGACTTGTTCTTGCTGTGCGCGGCGACCGAGATGCCCTGCAGGTACATGTTCGCGTTGCCGGTGTTCGTGATCGTCTTCGTGATGCCGACGTTGCGGTAGAGGCCCGGCGCGTTGGTACGGAAGTTCTCCAGGTCGTAGCCCGAGCCGGGGCTCAGCGCCACCTGCTGCGCCATGAACTTCGCGCCGCTGCCGGTGTAGGTCTGGGTCAGCGCCTCGGGCAGCAGCGCCTTCGCGTCGTAGAGCTGCTTGTACATCTCGACCAGCTCGACGCCCTTCGCGTCGTTGAACGTGAACTTCGTGCCCTCGGCGTTCATCAGCGGCACGCCGTAGAGGCCGAAGTCCTCGATGCCGGGCGTCTGGCCGAGCATCGCGATCTTCGTGCGGGCCATCGTCAGCGCCTGGGTGCGCAGTTCGGCGTACGTGGTCGGCGGCTTCTGCGGGTCGAGGCCGGCCTTGCGGAACAGGTCCTTGTTGTAGAAGACCGGGCCGGTGTTGAGGTACCACGGGTAGGCGAACGCGCCGCCGCCCTCGGGCGGTGCGAAGCCGGTCCACGCGTTCGGCAGGTAGTCGGTCTTCGCCTCCGGGGTCGCGACGTCGAGGTCGAGCAACAGGCCCGCCTTGGCCAGGGGATACCCGAGGTCGGGCGTGGTGTTGAGGACGTCTGGCAGCGCGTCGGCGGCGGCGTCGGCCTGGAGCTTGTCGGCGTACCCGTCGGCCGGCTGGTCGACCCACTTCACCTTCGTGCCCGGGTTCTCCTTCTCGAACGCGGCGACGACGCCGTTGAAGTAGTCGGCGTACTTCTCGCGCAGGTTCCACGTCTGGAACGTGATCTCGCCCTTGATCTCGCCGCTCACCGGACCGCCCTGCTTCTCGCCGCCCGTATCGGAGCCGCCGAGCCCGCACCCGCTCAGCGCGAACACCGTGACAGCGGCGAGAACCAGGACACGGCGCATAGAAGGCTCCTTCGCGGCTGAAAGCCGACATCGTTGTCATACGACGGCGGATCTAACTTAGTGGGAATATACAAAAATCTAATGCTTTGTCCATGACGTTCGGCTGGCTGGTGAGCTTGCGCCAGCCGGGCCGGCGCGTGAACCAGCCCCCGTCCGCGCCCGTGCTCGCCCCCAAGGAACCACCGCCGGACAGCCCGCCCGCGCTCCACCGTGACTCCAGCCCGCCGCCCGACCCGGCGCCGCCCCAACCGCCGCGCCGCCCACGACCGGCGCCGCTGCCCGAACCGCCGCCGCCGCCCCGCCGTCGCCCCGAACCGGACTTTTGGGGAAGCCGTGCCTATACCTGGCGCGCCTGCCCCGATTTGCACCGCAAGTCCGTTTCCGATCAGGCCGGCCGCCAGCCCGAGCGCGCCGGTTCGCATCGCGCCGGCCCGAGCGCGCCGGTTCGCATCGCGCCGGTCCGCAGCGCGCCGGTCCGCAGTGCGCGGGGCTGGCCGCGAGCGGCGGCGCGGCTGGCGGGCGCGTGGCACCGTGGCGGGATGCGCGATATCTGGGTGTGGCGGGTCGAGTTGTTCGTGGGCGCGCTGATCACCGGAGTGGCGTTCGCCGCCGTGGTCTGGGCGCGGCGGCGGTGGTGGCTCGCGCGGGTGCCGCTGCCCATCGGCCGCAGGTACGCACTGGCCGAGGCGGGCGCCGTCGTCGGCACCGTTCCGTGGCTCGTCATGACGATGTGGCCCGATCCCGTGGCCCCGTCCCGGCTGAGTCTGGTGCCGGTGCGCGACCTGCTCAGCCTTGATCCGTCCGCGGTGCCGGTGCAGGTCGGCGGCAACTTGATGGTGTTCGCGGCCCTCGGGTTCTGCCTGCCGCTGCGCTGGCCGGAGTTCGCGTCGCCGACGCGGGTGTTCGCGCTTGCCATCGCGGGATCGGTGGCCGTCGAGGTGACCCAGTACGTGCTCGACCTCGGCCGCGTGTCCGCAGTGGATGACGTCCTGGTCAACGCGGGCGGCGCGCTACTCGCAGCGTGTGCGTCTCGTTACTGTTTCGAACAAGGCCAGGATATTTCGTGAATTTTATTCACACGGGCGGCGCGCGGCACCATACTGCCCGGCGTGGATGACACCAACGACAGAACCGTCACGTCGCGCCGCGCCTTTCTGGCCGCCCTCGCCGGTATCGGCGGCGCGGTTGCCCTACCCGGCGGCACAGCCTCCGCCGGCTCGGCGTGGCGCTCGGGCACTCCGATGCTGGCGACCGCGGCCGACCTCGCGCCCGACCTGACCAAGGCGCCGAAGTTCCCCGAGGGCGTGATGGCCGGAGTGCCGCGCACCGACGGCGCCATGTTGTGGACGCAGGTGCCGCGCGGCGTGTTCGAAGGCGACGCCACGCTCGCGCTGGTCGTCTCGCGGCGCCAGGACCTGTCGAGCCCAGACATCGTCACCACCGTCACGGCGCCGAAGAGCGCCGATGGCACCGCGCACTTCCCGGCGACGGGGCTTGCACCGGGGGAGGAGTACTACTACCAGTTCCGCGGCAAGGACACCGCCTCGCCGGTGGGTCGCTTCCGCACGCTGCGCCCTGCCGACTCGCAGGCACCGGTGCGCATCGGTTTCTTCACCTGCCAGGGGTACACGGAGGGGTACTACGCCGCGCACAAGCACCTGGCCGCTGAGGATCTCGACCTGGTGATCGGCCTCGGAGACTACGTCTACGAGGCCACGGCGCCCGGCCCTCGCGGCCTCGACCTCAACCTGTACCCGCAGACGATCGGCGCGATGCGAGCCAAGTACGCCTTCTACCGCCAGGACGCGAACCTGCGCGCGATGCACGCCGCCCACGCGTTCGTGCCCCTGTGGGACGACCATGAGTTCCGCAACAACTACACCAAGAACAAGTGGTCGTTCCCTGAGCTGTTCTTCCAGCAGAAGAAGGCTTTGGCCTGGCAGGCGTGGTTCGAGCGGATGCCGGTGCCGCGGACGGCGGAGGAGCTGACCCGCACGTACCGCTCGCTGCGTCTGGGGGCCACCGCCGAGCTGTTCACGCTCGACACCCGCCAGTACAAGGACGACCAGCCCTGCGGCGACGGCGGCAGCAAGGCGTGCCCCGAGGCCGACGCGGCCGGACGCACGATGCTCGGCGCGGCGCAGAAGGCGTGGCTGCTGGGCGGGGTGCGCGGTTCGCAGGCGCGCTGGAAGCTGCTGGCCAACCCCAACATGATGATGGGGATGGCGGTCGGCGCGAACGGCGAGCGTGCCTACCTCGACAGCTGGGACGGGTACGGCGCCGAGCGCACCGAGCTGCTGTCGACGATCGCGAACCAGGTACAGAACTGCGTCGTCGTCACGGGCGACGACCACGACACGTTCGCGGCCGAGCTGTGGAACACGGGCTTCGCGCCGGGCGGCGCGCCGAGCAACCCGGCGGGCACCCGCAAGGCCGCGGTGGAGTTCGTGGTCCCGTCGGTGACGTCGACGAACACAGGTGACAGCAAGGGCGCTGCGGCCGCGCGTACGGAGGAGCAGCTCCGGCTGGGTCGCAACGGGCACCTGAAGCTGTGCGACATGGTGCAGCACGGCTACGGCGTACTCGAAGTCACCGCAGCCGAGGCACGCTTCGCCTACCGCCAGGTCGACAAACTGTCGGCCACCGCAGGCGTGACGACGAGCCACCAGCTACGCGTGCCGGCAGGCCGCGTAGAGCTTGAGCGCGTCTGACCCGCGTACTGCACCTCGTGAAGCCGGGATCCGGCCGGTGCGCGGCCGCCACCGAGGAACTCCTGGTCGACCAGCTGCGGGTGCTCGGCCCGGACCACCCCCGCACCCTCAACACCCGAAATTACCTCGCCTCCTGGCGAGGTGAAGCCGGGGATCCGGCCGGCGCGGCGGCCGCCTTCGAGGAACTCCTGGTCGACATGTTGCGCGTGTTGGGCCCCGACCACCCCCAGACCGTCGACACCCGCGGCCGTCTCGACCACTGGCGCACCGGGCTTAGTGGCGAGCGCTAATTTCGTCGTGCGCTGCCGTTCCAGAACCTTGGAAGTGGAACAGCTCGCCGGGCCTCGGCATCGACCGCCAGGAAATCCAGCGTTCCCGTTCCACAAGTCGTCCCACAACGGGCCGCAGGGTGGACAGTCGTGCCGCACTCGGAGCGGGCCGGGCACCGGCCTCGTCGTGCCCACTGATGTTTCGGCGAGGTTGGGCAGCGAATCTGATATCGAAGGGCCACCATCGACCGGATGACGAGCGCTGCGCACGAGCCGGGGACGCCCAAGCTCAAATCGATCTGGTTCAACATCACCATCGCCGCGGTGTTCGCCCTGGCGGCGTTCGGGCTGACGCTGTTGCTGTTGTGGTGGGGCATCGACTCGACGTCGCCGGCCACGGCGCCGACGCCCACCCCGTCCGGTGCCGCCACCACGCCCGGGGTGAGTGCGGCGACCCGGTTGGACATGGTGAAGATCGCACTGACTGTCGTCGCCGGGATCGGCGGCCTCGTGGCGTTGGTGGTGGCCTACCGGCGGCAGAAGGTCACCGAGGCCGCGGATCGGCACCAGCGCGACGTCGCGGCGGACACCAAACACGACCTGGCGGAACGCAGGATCACCGAGCTGTACACCAAGGCCGTCGAGCAGCTGGGTCATGAGAAGGCCGCGGTCCGCCTCGGCGGCCTGTACGCGCTGGAGCGGCTGGCGCAGAACAACCCGGCCCACCGGCAGACCCGTCATCGACGTGCATTGAGCGGGTCATCCGCGGGCCGCGCGCGGATGACTGGCTGGCGAACGACGACTTTCCAGTCGGTACGTACGTCTGGCATCCGTGCGGCCTGGACCGCGACCTCACGATCCTCACCACGGTGACGCTTCAGGCCCCGAAACTGGCACCGCGAAGCCTCATGTCCGTCGCTGCGACCGAGATCGACGCGCACACCGACCTGGTTTTCAAGAAGTGTTCCGGTGCCACCTCGAAGCGGGGAGGAGATCGTCGGTGATGATCATCCCGGTCGACACCTCGGGTGCGGGGGTGGGCTGGTCGTCGCGGGTGCCGACTAGTTCCAGGCCGGCCACGGCGTGGCAGGCCGATCCAGGCTGTCAACGTGTGGCGTTCGCGGCCTGGTCGAGGTGCCGGTAGATGGTGGGGCGGGTGACGCCGAACTCGGCGGCGATCTGCGCGACGGTGTGCAGCGGTGGCCGGCCGTCGGCCGGTCTCCTCGTACATGGCCTGGGCGATGCTTGGCTTGGCGTGGGGCGAGTTTGGGCTTCTGGCCGCCGGTGCGGCCGCGGGCCCGGGCGGCTTCCAGGCCGTCGCGGGTGCGCTCGCTCATGAGGGCGTGTTCGAACTCGGCGATCGCGCCGAGGATCTGGAAGAACATCCGCCCGACGGCGGTCGAGGTGTCGATGCCTTGGTCGAGGACGACCAGGTCGACGCCGCGCCCCTGCAGGTCGTTGGACAGGTCGATGAGGTGCTCCAGCGGACCGGCCGAGCCGGTCGAGCTTCGTGATCACCAGCTGGTCGCCGTCGCGCACTCTCCAGCGAGCACCTTGTCGAGCTCGGGCCGGCGGGCCAGCTTGCCGGAGGCCTTGTCGAGAAAGACCGCCTCGCAGCCGGCCGCGCGGAGGGCGTCGGCTTGGGCGTCGGGGTTCTGGTCGCGGGTGGACACTCGCCAGTAGCCGATGCGCATGGCACGAAATGTATCGCGAACGGGGTTGTGTGTGACGTTGGCGCGGACACGGGTTTCGCTACATTCTCGACCTGCGCCGACGATGAGCTGTCGATGTTGTAACGCGAACCATCGTTCCCGGACGTCGCCGGGACCGGCGGACTAGCGTCGCCGACCCGGCCCTGCCAGCGGGCGAGGTTGCCGCGGGTGGCCAATGTGTACGGGTGGTCCGGGCCCAGCACCCGCAGCCGGTCGCCGAGAACCTCCTCGAACGCGGCCGTGGCGTCGGGCCGGATACCCCGCAGTGGCCGAGACTGCGCTGTAACGGCGCTGTAAGGTCCCCCTTGGGAGCTACCCGCACGTGCGGCGAGATCGGCCTGTGTGCGTGACCTGCACGAGCGACCGGCCGAGCGGGTCGCGGAGCTGGTCCGACGTGGCCGAGGCCAGGGCGTGTTCAGGACGGACCTACCCTTGTGGCAGGTCAGGGTCGTACACCACCTTCTGCACGGTGCCGCGTCTGACGTGCGCGCTGGCCGCCTGCGTCCCGACGTCGCAGGGGATGTCCTACGAGTCACCGTGCTCGCTGCGCTGGCCGGCTAAGGGCGACCGGGGGAATCTTGAAAGCCACCGGCACAGTCCCGAGTCGACTGTCATTCCAATCGTTCTCCAAGGTCCGAGTGGTTCGCTGTGTTCGAGCCAGTCGGCTGCCGGCCGTGAGCCGTTCGGGGGAGGTCCAGGCGGGTGGCCGCCCGGCGTGTCCAGAGGACCAATTGGGGGGCAGCAATGGACACGCAAACGAAGCCGAACGCCCGGCGGATCTCGGTTCGCGCCGCCGGACTGCTGGTCGCTCTGCTCGGCTCGATGCTGACACCACCAGGTGCCAACGCCGAGCCGCAGCGATCCGGTGACGCCGATATCCGCGCCAGCCTCGCCGCTCTACGGGGCGACGTAGAGGGGCTGATCAACCACCCGGGCGTCGACATGGCTGCCCTGGACACCGATCTACAGCGCGCCGAACAGCTGGTGGGACGGCAGAACTGCGAGGCCGTCGCGTCCCTCGACAGGTACGCTGCCCGGCTTGGCGCCGCGGACGGAACCGCCGCCCGCCAGCGCCTGCTGGAGCAGGGTGAACAGGTGCGTTTCGACATCCTGGCCAGCGTGCCCGCGAATGACGGATGCAAGGGCGACATCAAGGTCTCGGTCGACAAGAAGATCAAGCCCAGCGTCGCTACTGCACCCGGCTACCAGCGTGGAACAGCCCGACCGGTCGCGGCGGTGCGGGCTAGCGACGGCACGCAGACGGACTTCATCGCCAACGAGCTGGTGCTGACCACCAGAGACCAGGCCAAGGCTGACGCCCTCGTGCGTCGGTGGAGGGGCGCGGTACTGAAGAAGCTCGCCCCGACGGAGGTGCGCGGCTGGATACCGATGTACCTCGTGCGCATCGACACCGGCCGAGCCGACCCGGCGAAGCTCACCCGTGACCTGGAGAAGCTCAACAAGCCCAGGATCAAGCGGAGTCACTCCGGGTCTCCAGTGACCAGGGACGCAGGCTGCTAGCGGCAGCTGCGGCCGAGGCGGTCGACGGCCTCAGTGTGGCGGTGAACTGGCTCGGGACTCCGCGGGACATTCCGAACGGCTCGACCCTGGAGTCTCCGTCCGGACCCGGCGGCTTCAACAACGACCCGGCGACGCCATACAGCCGCAACGCCTACCACTGGTCGTACCTGAACTCCGGCAGCGTGCAGGACATCGGTACGGCTGAGGCGTGGACCCTGCTGGACCGCGTTCGCAGGCTGCGCAACAAGGTCAGGCTCGGGATTGTCGACCAGGGCTTCGCGCCTACGTTGAACGGTGACCTGCCGTTGCCGCTGACGGTCACCAGCGTGCTGCCGTTCGTCGATCCGGAGCGTGAGGGCTTCGGCGGTTTCGGGTGGCACGGGACAGCGGTCGCCAGCGCGGCGGCGGCGGTGCCGGACAACCGCGTGGGTGAGCCGGGCCAGCCGGCCCCGTCGCCGCCCTCCACCTCGTCTTCGCGCACCAGGATCAGTTCCAGGTGATGGACGCGCTCAGCGACGCGATGGTCGTGGGCCGAGCCAAGATCATCAACATGAGCTTCGGGAACAACGTGCACTGGTCCCTGGCCTGGACGCAGCTGCCGATGGAAGCCAAGACGGCCTTGTTCCGCCACGTCAACGGCATCCTGTTGTTCGCTGGCGCCGGCAACGAGAGCCGCAACGTTGACGAACAGACATGCTTCCTCCGCCTCTGCTGGGAGAGCCACTGGAACGCGCCGTGCGAGAACGCCGGCGTGCTGTGCGTCGGCGCGTTGGAGCGCAACGCTCGCGCCTGCGGAGCGTGCAGGCCTTTCGGTCGAACTTCGGTGCCGAGCACGTCGACATCTTCGCCCCGGGACACGTCCTGATCGGGCCTACGCCAGACGCTCCTGGGGACGCGGCACACGTGGCTCTAGGGACGAGCATGGCCTCGCCGTACGCCGCTGGGGTAGCAGCGCTGCTGTGGGCGGCGAACCCCGGCCTCAGCGCGGACAGCGTGGAGTCCATCCTGCTCAGGCACCTGCAAATGAGCCCGGACAGTACGGTCAACCGCAGGGTGATCCACGTCCTGGACGCGGTTCGGGACGCCCTACCCGCGGTGATCGCGATCGTGCGGCCGAACGACGGCGCCACGCTACCCGCCGGAGCATCGACCGAGTTCCGCGCGGAGGTGTTCGACGATGGCCATGGCAGCCCATCGATCACCTCGAGGCTGGGCGACGGGACGGACCTGGGTTCCGGGAATCCAATCTCCGCCGGGCTGCCGCCTGGCAACCACGAGGTGACCGCCACCGCAACGTTCCCGGATGGGACGGCGGTGACCGACCGGATCCGGGTCACGGTCGCGAACCGTACGCCCGCTGTGCGGATCGTCAGTCCCCGGAACCCTGACGGCTCGACACCAGTCTTCGCCCGGTCGGAGCCGATCACCTTCCGTGGATCAAGCTTCGACCCCGACGCGGGCCCGCTGCGTGACGATCAGGTGGCCTGGCACCTCGACAGCTCGGCGGCGAGCTTCGCCACCGGTCACAACGCCACGGTGTCGCTCGGCGCCGCCGTCGGTGAGCACACTGTCACCTTCCGCGGCTGCGACGACTTCGGCGCCTGCGCCGAGGACACGGTCACGATCGCCATCCGGGAGGACCCACCGAACCTTCCGCCAACAGTCAGGATCACCAACCCGACCAACGGCGCCGTCCTCGAGACCAACGGCGAGGACGCGAGCGGCCGCTTCCACGAGCTGACTCTGCAGAGCGACGCATCCGACCCAGAAGGAGGGCCGGTGACCCTCGTCTGGACCGACAGCATCGACGGCGGACCCCCGGTCGAGATCGGCACGGGACCGAGCCCCACCGCGCAGCTTCGCACTCCCTGCGAGAGCGCCGCGCACCAGCTCACCCTGACCGCGACCGACAATGCCGGCAACAGCCAGCGCGATGTAGTGAACGTGACGGTCACAACGGGTTGCTGACCTGCACCGATAGGCAGAGGGCCACTCGGCCGTCAGGTGGACGCCCGCGGCCTGCTACGCCACCGCAGCGGCGGCGTAGCAGGCCCGCGACGTGCACACTGAGCCATTTTCAGTTGGTGTCAGCCGGCGAGTATGAGGGTTTGGACGGCGTTGACGAGGGTGGTCGCTCGGCTGGGGCTTGAGCGGATCTTGCGGAGCACCTTCCAGCTCTTGAGCTGGGCGTTGGCGCGTTCGCCGGGGCCGCGGAGCCGGGCGTGGGCGGTGTTGACGTCCTTCTGGTTCTGCGACAGCGGCCGGAAGGTCCCGGTGTCCGGGTTCTTGCGGCGCGGCCGTTGCGGCACGGTGACCGCGGGCCCGGCGCCTTGGTAGCCCCGGTCGGCCAGCACGCGCAGGTCGGCGGCGGTGAGCGCGTCGATCAGGCCGTGCTCGCGAGCGGCGCCCAGGTCATGTCGGGCGCCGGGCAGCGCGGGTGAGACCCAGATGAGCCGCCCGGCGGGGTCTGCGATGACCTGCACATTCACCCCGTGGGTCTTGTGTTTGCCTGAATAGAACGGCCGGTCGCCACCGGAGGCCATCGCCACCCGGTCGATCCGCAGCAGACTGCCGTCGAGGATCACGTACGCCTTGCCCTTGGCGATGTCGATGGCCTCTTCCAAGCTCGGCGCGAGCGCGGCCAGCAGCGTCATGCCCTCGTGGACATAGCGGTAGACCGTCGCTACACCTACGGCGAAGCCGCACGCCAGATCGGCGTACGTTTCGCCTTTGCGCAGGTAGGCCACCACCAGCAGGGCTTGGCGGCCGGCGTCCAGGCGCCGCCACCGGTCCGCAGTTCGCTGCGCCGGCGCCGCAACGCCTCAGCGAGCAGCTGCAGTGAACGGTTGGACACGGCCATCCCCGACGGGTAGGAAAGCAAGCGGAGCCCCTGGTGTGAACGGAACGGATCTCGACAATCCCCGTCCTACCAGGGGCTCCCTTGCTGCTCAGCCGCCACCCCGACCACATCGGACGGAGGTTGAAAAGGCTCACTGTCTGTTCGCCGGAAGGCCGTTCAGGAGTCGAGAGCGGCAACGGATCGAAGGAGTGGCCCAGCCAAGGGCGCGGGAGCGCTCCTCGAGGCTGGTCAGCTGCCCAAGCGCGGGGCCTACGCCATCCGGCACGCCAGGCTCGCTGGTTTGTCGCCGCCGCGGCGGGGCGCACAGTGCCTGGTAGAGGCGCTGTGGACGTAAAGGGTGACGGCGACGTTGAGGCTGTTGCGCCGCTGATCACGCCGGATGTTGGCCTGGCGCGTGCTTCAAGTAGACATAACGCCAATTATCGGCCTAATAGACGTCATCATTGCATCTGATGCGAGAACCTAATTCCCGTGCTACGAGGCGTGCTTCCGCTGGCAGTGACGCGGCGTTTCGGTGCGGCGGTGGTGGGTGTCGGTCTCGGTGTGTGGCGGTGTGCCGTTGACCTGCACAGTTGCCAGCGATCTGCATCTGATGAACACCAACCGGCGACCACACCTGGCCGAGGTCCGATCAACGGCCGTCGTCGTGGCATTGGTCGCCGGCGCGTCGTTCATGGTGTTGTTGGCGATCGACTCGTTGTCGACACCTATCACGGCGGCAAGCGGGGCCACCGTGGTCGCCGCTGCCACCGCCATCCTGGTTTTGCTTGCAGCGCTGCTTTTCACCGCCGTTCGACGAAACCGCTCCCGCCACGGCCGCCCTTCCTAAAAGGGCTGGACCTCCACTACGAGCCTCTCGGATTTCGACCCAAGGAGCACGGTGAGATCGTGAAGCCAGGGCTCACGGTCGCACCGGTGGCAGCACTATCGTCGCGGTCGCGCCCTCGCCTGGACGCCCGTCCAGCGTGAGGGTGCCGCCGTGCGCCTGCACGATCTCGCGCACGAGCGCCAGGCCGAGCCCGAACCGGCGCCCCTTGCCCGATGCTGCGGACCCGCGCGCGAACCGCTTCATCAGCGCCTCGACCTCGCGGGGATCCAGGCCGTCGCCGTCGTCGGCGACGGTGAGCACGACGTCGTCGGCCGTCTGGGCGACGGTGAGCGTGATCGTGCCGCCCGGGTTGTTGTGCCCGAGCGCGTTGTCGACCAGCGCGTAGACCGCGCGCCGCAGCGCCGCCGGCACGCCTGACACCACCGCTTCCGAGGCCGCGACGTTGAGCGAGACCCCGGCCTGCGACGCCGCCGGCCCGAAGCTGTCGGCCACCTCGCGGGCGAGCGCGGCGACGTCGACGGGTTCGCGCGCGTCCGGACGGTGCTCCAGCTCGGCGGAGAGCAGCAGGTCGTTGACGATGTCGGTGAGGGCACGCGTGTCTGCGATCAGCCGGTCCAGGCCCTCGTGGGCGTCCGGGCCGGCGCGGCGGCGGAGCAGCTGTGCACGCGTGTGGAGGATCGTCAGCGGGGTCCGCAGTTCGTGGCTGGCGTCCGCGACGAAGCGCCGCTGCAACGTCAGCGCCTCACCGAGCGGCCGCACTGCGCGCCGGGCGAGCAGCCAGCCGACGACCGCCGCCGCCACGATGCCCACCGCACCGGCGATGAGCAGCGAGTTCTCCAGCCGGTTCGCTTCGCGGCGGGCGACGCTGAGATCGAGCACCGCGGCGACCCGGCGGTCGGGCACGTTGCAGACGTAGAGCTGGTACCGCTCGCCTGCCACGGTCCGCCGGCTGTACCCGTCGGGCAGCGCGTCGACGTCGAGAGCGGCCAGCTCGGCGCGGGCGCCGGGGCTCGTGGTGCTGCGGCCGTCGGGGTAGCGGCCGAGCATCGTCACGCCCGGCGGCGGATCCTGGAACGACTTGTACTCCAGCGCCGCGCCCTTGAGTCGCCGTTCGGTGTCCCTGCCCTGCTCCTTGACCGTGAGGGAGAGCGCGAGCAGCGCGACGGCGGCGACGACGACGGCCACCGCGACGGCGGTCTGCGCCGCCACGAGCAGCGCCGCGCGACGCACGAGCCGCGCGTCGGCGCTGGTGCGCTTCATGCCTCACCCATCCGGTACCCGAGGCCGTGCACGGTCTTGATCACGCCGCGGCCGAGCTTGCGCCGCAGGTAGGAGACGTACGTGTCGACCGCGCCCGCACTGTCGGCGGCGTCGTCGAACGCGCTGCGAAGCAGCTCCTCCCGCGTGAACGCACGCCCGGGGCGGGCAGCGAGCACCTGGAGCAGCGCGCACTCCCGCCCGGACAGCTCCACCGGCGCGAGCCCGTCGCCGACCACCCGGCGGCCGGCCACGTCGAGGCGGCGCCGGCCGAGCTGGAGCATGCTGGCGTGGTCGCCGTGGCGGCGGAGCAGCGCCCGGATCCGCGCCAGCAGCTCGTCGACCTCGAACGGCTTGACGAGGTAGTCCTCGGCGCCGGCGTCGAGGCCCTCGACGCGGTCGGCGAGCGTGCCTCGTGCGGTCAGGATCAGTACGGGGGTAGTCACTCCTCGTGAGCGAAGTCGGGTGACGAGGTCCACACCTTCGATCGCGGGCAGGCCACGGTCGATCACCATCGCGTGGTACTCGCGGGTGAGGCCGTGGTGCAGACCGGCCTGACCGTCCCGTGTCAGATCCACGACATAGCCGGCGTCCGCAAACAATTCGACGAGCAGCTCGGACAGCTGCGCATCGTCCTCTACCAGCAACAACGCGGGGCGGAACCCCGAATCGGTTGGCGGTGTCTCAGTCACGTCGGCATCGTCGCACGCTGGTTCTCAGAACTTTCCCAGATCTCTCGGTGACCTTTATGGCGCTCTTGAACGTGCTTCCTAGGTAGGCGCAGTGAGCAGCTGAGTTGAAGGAGGGGTCCGTTGACCGCCGCTCTGCCCACGAGAACGTTGCCCGATCTGCGGAGATCATCCCGCATCGCCCCGCCGCGGGGTCCCCGCCGGTGGTGGGCGGACGTCGCCGGCTCGCTCGCCCTGCTCAGCGTGGTCGCGGTGGTTGCTCTCTGGCTGTCCAACCGCGGGTTGCAGAACGCGTCCGGCGCGGGCGGCGTGGCGATCACTGCCGCGCGGCTGGCCGGTCTGATCGCGGCCGACCTGATGCTGATCCAGGTTCTGCTGATGGCCCGGATCCCGTGGATCGAGCGCGCGTACGGCCAGGACACGCTGGCGCGGCGACACCGGCTGATCGGCTTCACGTCGTTCTGGCTGATGATCGCGCACATCGTGCTCATCACGCTCGGCTACGCCCAGCAGGTGAACGCGCCGATCCTCGACCAGCTCTGGACGCTGGTGACGACGTACGCCGGCATGCTGCTGGCCGCCGCCTCGGCAGTGCTGCTGATCGCCGTGGTCGGACTCTCGATCCGGGCCGCGCGCAAGCGGCTGCGGTACGAGTCGTGGCACCTGATCCACCTCTACGCGTACCTCGGCGTGGGGCTCGCGCTGCCGCACCAGATCTGGACCGGCGCCGACTTCATCACCTCGTACGCCACCCAGACCTACTGGATGACGCTCTACATCGGCACGCTGCTCTCGGTGCTGGTCTTCCGGCTCGGCCTGCCGATCTGGCGGTCGTACCGGCACCGGCTCCATGTCACGGACGTCGTGGAGGAGGCGCCTGGTGTCGTCTCCGTCCACATCGGCGGGCGCGACCTGCACAGGCTGCCGGTCCGGGCCGGCCAGTTCTTCCTCTGGCGGTTCAAGGACGGGCCGGGCTGGTCGCGTGCGCACCCGTGGAGCCTGTCGGCAGCGCCGAAAACCGACCGCCTGCGGATCACCGTCAAGAACGTCGGTGACGGCAGCGCCCGCGTCGCGCGGCTGCGCCCCGGCACCCGCGTGTTCGTGGAGGGTCCGTTCGGCGCGCTGACCGGCGCCAAGCAGCGCGGCGGCAAGGTGCTGCTCATGGCGGCAGGCGTCGGCATCACCGCGATCCGCGCGCTGCTGGAGGACCTGGAGTACGAGCCGGGCGACGCCACACTGATCTACCGCGTGAGCAACGAGGTCGAGGCCGTCTTCGCCGACGAGCTGGACGACCTCGCCGACGAGCGCGGCGCGCAGGTCATCTATGTCGACGGCGCCCGTGGCCGTCGTAAGTCCTGGCTGCCCGCCGACTGCTACGACCTGGAGGACGACGAGGCGCTGCGCCGGCTGGTCCCCGGGATCGACGACTACGAGGCGTACCTGTGCGGACCGCCGCCCTGGATGGACGCCTGCCGCGTCGCTCTGCGCGAGGCCGGCGTCCCGGCCGACCGCATCCACCTGGAGGAGTTCGCGTGGTGACCGATCTCCGCCCCGCCGGACCGACCATCGAGAGGACCTGACCCAATGCGTCGCATCACCTTCGCGATCGTCTCCACCATCTCCGCCATCGTGCTGCTGTTCAGCTACAAGACGAGCCGCGGGCCGGAGGTGGTCGAAGCCGCCTCCAACAACACCGGCGGTGCGCAGGCGGGGATCGTGCAGCCGCCGGCGAAGCCGAACCCGCCGCAGTCGACCCCGCCGGCAGGGGCCGATCCCAACACGGGCCAGAACCAGCAGAACCAGCCGAACCAGAACCAGCCGAACCAGGGCCAGAACCAGCAGCAGAACCAGGGCGGCCAGGCCCAGTCCCGGAACGTCACGGTCAACGGCAATGCCGTGCAGACCGAGCAGGGTCCGGTGCAGGTCCAGGTGAAGATCTCCGGCGGCCGGATCGTCGATGTCGCGGCGTTGCAGAAGCCCAGCGGCGACCAGCGGCACGACGAGATCAGCGCGTTCTCGATCCCGAAGCTGCGCAGCCAGGCTCTCGCGGCGCAGAGCGCACAGATCGACGGCGTCAGCGGCGCGACCGCCACCAGCGGCGGCTACCGGCAGTCGCTGCAGTCGGCGCTCGACGCGGCGAACTTCGGATGAGCGCCGCCGCGGCCACGCGCCAGGCGTGGGTGGAGCAGATCATGGGGATGCCGATCAGCATCCACCTGCGCGGGCGGCACAGCGGGGCCGAGCGGGCCGTGGCGGTCGAGGCGGTGTACGACGAACTGCGCGCGGTCGACCGGACGTTCAGCACGTACCGCGAGGACAGCGACGTCCGCGCGCTGGACCGCGGCGAGGTCACGGTCGGGCAGTGCGACCAGACCGTCCGCGAGGTGCTCGACCTGTGCGAGACCGCCCGGGTGCGCACCGACGGATACTTCGACATCTGGCTCCCTGACGCCGAGGGCACCGTCCACCTGGACCCGTCCGGGCTGGTCAAGGGGTGGGCGGCCGAGCGGGCCGCGGCGCGCCTGGCCGCGCTGGCCGGCGACGACCACTACCTCAACGCGGGCGGCGACATCGCGCTGCGATCGACCGACGGCCAGCCATGGCGGATCGGCGTCGAGAACCCGGATCGACCCGGCGGGCTGCTCGGCGTGCTGCCGCTGACCGGCGGCGGCATCGCCACCTCGGGAACGGGGCAGCGGGGCGCGCACATCGTCGACCCCACGACGCGCGCGGCCGCCACCGAGATCCGGTCGGTGACGGTCGTCGGACCGTCGCTGATGTGGGCCGATGTCTACGCCACGACGGCGTGCGCGCGGGGGGCCGACGGCTTCGACTGGCTCGCCGGCCAGGACTCGTACGAGTCGCTCGTGCTCTTCACGGACGGCCGTACCGAGATGACGGCAGGCATGAAGGAACTGCTCGCTGCGGCATAGGTCGGCCCCGAGTTTCGGACTTTTGAGGGGTCCGCGGCCTCCGCGACCCTCAAAAGTCCGAAACTCGGGAGGCGGGCCGTCGCAGCCCGTTGCGTTCATGGTATAGACCATCTACCTTGTTCTGCTGCCAAATCCGCCAAAGCGGTGAGGAGCGGTCAAGATGGTCACCAGAGCACGTAAAGCCCGTATCGGAGTGGCTGCGCTGCTGGTCACGACGCTGATCGGAGCACCGGCGGCGTCTGCCCGGACAGCCGAGGAGTCCGTGCACGTCGCGGCGCCGGCGGTGTTCAAGCATCCCGGGGTGCTGGTCAGCCGGGCGCAGTTGGACACGATGCGCTCGCGGGTGACGGCCGGCACCCAGCCGTGGAAGCGCGCCTACGACGCGATGCGCGCCAGCTCGTACGCGTCGCTGTCGTACAAGCCCAAGCCGCGTGCCGTGGTCGAGTGCGGGCCGTACTCCAACCCGAACCGCGGCTGCACGGACGAGCGCGACGACGCCAACGCCGCCTACGCCCACGCGCTGCTCTGGTACGTCACGCGGGACGCGCGGCACGCGCAGAAGGCGATCCAGATCATGGACGCCTGGTCGGCCGTGATCCGCGACCACACGAACCACAACGCCCGCCTGCAGACCGGCTGGGCCGGCGCCCCGTTCTCGCGCGCCGCCGAGCTGATCAAGCACACCTACACCAGTTGGCCGCAGGCGAGCCGGTTCGCCGGGACGCTACGGAACGTGTACCTGGCAGAGATCCGCGACGGCGGCGACTGCACCAACGGCAACTGGGAACTGGCCATGATGGACGCCGCGATCGGCATCGCGGTCCACCTGGAGGACAGGGCCGCGTTCGACAAGGCGGTCGGGATCTGGCGCGGCCGGGTGCCCGGCTATGTCTACATCGCTTCTGACGGGTCGCTGCCTAGGACGCCGTCCACCTGCCCTGGCAAGGACACCCGCGCTGAACTGGTCGCGTACTGGCAGGGTCAGGACCGGTTCGTCGACGGGCTCGCGCAGGAGACGTGCCGCGACTTCGGGCACACCGGCTGGGGGCTCGCCGCCGCCGCCCATGTCGCCGAGACCGCGTGGCACCAGGGCGTGAACCTCTACGGCGAGGTGCAGGAACGGCTGGTCGACGCCGCCTACATCCACACCCGCTACGAGACGGGCACCGCGGTGCCGTCGTGGCTCTGCGACGGCAGCGTGCAGCGCGGGCTGGCCGCCACGACCGAGGTCGTGCTCAACCACTACCAGCACCGGCTCGGCGTCGACATGCCCACGACCAGCCAGTACACCGCGAGCAAGCGGCCGGCGGGCGCGAACTACTTCCTTGCCTGGGAGACGCTCACCCATGCCGAGAGCCCGTAGGGCTGTCCCCGAGTTGTGGAGTTTCGAAAGTCACGCGGGGCGCGACACCCTCGAAACTCCACGACTCAACGGAGCATGAAAGCCCGGACCGGCAGCGCGCGGTCGACGATCCGGACGTCGCCGAGCCAGCCGTAGAAGCTCTGCTCGACCACGCCGCCGTACTGGTACGCGCCGAGCAGCCAGCTCTTCCCGTCGGCGGCGATCCCGATGGCCGGCGTCGACGGATTCCGCAGCACCTCGGAGCCCTCCACGTACATGACCGTGTGCCGCCCGTCGTTGACCACCGCGAGGTGCCACCACTCGCCGGTCGGCAGCTCGTGACTCCAGTTGGTGGAGATCCCGTCCTGGTTGAGCGGGAACGCCGCCCACTGAACGCCACCGCCGCCGGCGAGGTTGAGCGTGGCGAGCGGCTCGGCGGGGTCGTCGCCGGTCTTGCCCGCGTCGGCGCCGGTGCCGGCGCGGGTGAACAGGCCGCACCACGCGTGCCCGTCGGCGAAGTCGTCGGGCAGCTTGATGAACGCCTCGATCGTGTATCCGCGACGGAACGTCAGCGTGTTGAGCCTCGCGTCGCCGGCCGTGCGCAGGTATGCGCCTCGTGCCGGGTTCTTCGCGCCGTCGAAGAAGAGGCTGCCGTGGCCGGGCTGCCCGCGGTGGTGCTCGGCGGCGTGCCGGAGCGCGGTGGGGCCGCTGCCCGGCCACGTGACCCGGGTGAGGTGGTTGCCGTGCCCGGAGAGGTCCTTCACGTCGCCCGCAGGGGTGCCGCCGGGCGCTGCCGTCGAAGCGCCAGTACGCGACGGTGCCCGGAACCAGCATGTCGCGGGCCGGGCGCGGCGGGGGTGGCGGCACTGGCGCGAAGGCGGCGAATCGCTTCTCGAAGTCGATGGGGACGCTGAACCGGTCGACGGGCGTGGTCAGCTCGATCTCGCCACGGTCAAGCGTGTTGAGGCGGTCCGAGCGCTGGCCGAGCAGCCATGGCGAGAACGTCTCGACCTCGATCGTGTCGCGGGCGAGGTCGAACTGGTAGAGCCGGATCATCGCGCTGCCGCCGTAGTACCGGTCCTGGTAGTTGGTGATGTGCACGTGGACGTCGTTGCCGGCGTCGTTGCGCAGCACCGCGCGTCCGGGCGGCCAGTAGTGGCCGTTGAGGGTGAGGAAGATCTGGTCGTTCCTCGCGATCAGCCCGTCCCACAGCCGGCGCCCGTGCGTGGACAGCTCGGCGGCGCCGGAGCGGTCGGCGTCGGCGAGGTCGTGGGTGGTGAGGATGGCGGGCAGTCGCGGGTGCCGGTCGAGGACGCCCTGCGCCCATGCGAGGGTGGCGTCCGACGGGCGCCAGTCCAGCGCGAACAGCAACCACTCCCGGCCGGCCGCGCGGAACCGGTGCGACGTGTTGTAGCCGTCCGGGGTCGCCCCGCCGAACGTGGGGAGCTTCCGGAACCGGTGCGGGCCGAACTCGTCCAGGTACGGCGACGGCCCGCGCTGGTCGTCGGTGCGGGAGTCGATGTCGTGGTTGCCGGCGAGCACCGAGTACGGGGCGCGATGCCGGTCGAACACCCGGAAGCTGCGGCTGATCCCGGCCAGCTCGCTCGCGTGGGCGTTCTCGACCAGGTCACCGAGATGGCTGGTGAAGACGAGATTGTGGTCGCCTGCGGTGTCCAGGAGGTATCGCAGGGTGGCGTCGAGCGGTGCCGGGTCGCCCCGGTCCATGTCGAACAGGTACTGCGTGTCCGGGATGACCGCGATCGTGAACCGAGGGCTGTCCGTATCCGGGTGCCGCCACGCGGGAGTGGCGAGCGCGGCGGCCGGTTCGAGGGCGGTGATCGCGACGGCGCCTGCCCCGACCGCACCGGCGCCGGCCAGGAACGTGCGCCGGGTGAGCGGGTTCTGGGTCATCGTGGCTCCTCGTGACCGGGCAGCGAAACGCCGCATCGTAGGGACGCCCGCCGGAACGGTTCGTGTCCTGGCCGGCAACGGGTCCGGAACGTGACATGAACGCTGTATCTGCCCATTACGATGTGCAATGCGATATATGCGATGAGTCGTCAGCTGCTTGCCACGCGTCGTTCACCGGATGCTCGATCCGCGTGCCCGCCGCCGCACCTAGCGTCTGTCCCGGCCCTGGCCCGCCTATTCGGGAGGTTCACCATGGAACGCCGCTCCTTCTTGCGCGCCGCACTCGCGGGGGCGGGCAGCGCCGCCTTCGCCGGCAGCCTCTGGCAAGGCGCCGCGCATGCTGCCCCGGCCCAGAACGGGCCCAGCCCGTACGGGCCACTGCAACCCGCCAATGCGAACGGGATCATGCTCCCGGCCGGATTCACCAGCCGGATCGTCGCCCGCTCCGGGCAGGCCGTCGCCGGCTACGTGTGGCACAGAGCTCCGGACGGTGGCGCGTGCTTCGCCGACGGGACCGGCTGGATCTACGTGTCCAATTCGGAGATCAATCCGAGCGGCGGCGCGTCCGCGCTGCGGTTCAACTCCAGCGGGACGATCACGTCGGCGTACCGCATCCTGGCCAACACCCGGCAGAACTGCGCGGGCGGCGCCACCCCGTGGAACAAGTGGCTCTCCTGCGAGGAAGTCGACCTCGGGTACGTCTACGAGACCAACCCCTGGGGTGGCACGGCGACCCAGCGGCCGGCGATGGGGCGGTTCAAGCACGAGGCCGCCGCCTGCGACCCGGTGCGCCGGGTCATCTACCTCACCGAGGACGAGTCGGACGGCTGCTTCTACCGGTTCATCCCCACGACCTGGGGCAATCTCGCGAGCGGCACGCTGCAGGTGGCGAAGGCCGGCAGCGGCACGTCCGGCACCCTCACCTGGGCCAACGTCCCCGACCCGGACGGCTCTCCGACCCGCACCAGGTACCAGGTGTCCGGCGTGAAGCGGTTCAACGGCGGCGAGGGCTGCCACTACGCCAACGACACCGTCTGGTTCACGACCAAGGGCGACAACCGGGTGTGGCAGGTCAACTGCGCCACCAACGCCTACGAACTCGCCTACGACGACAGCCTGGTGAGCCCCGGCTCGGCGCCGCTGACCGGAGTCGACAACGTGACCGGTGACGCCGACGGGAACCTGTTCGTCGCCGAGGACGGCGGCAACATGGAGATCAACATCATCACGCCGAACGACATCGTCGCGCCGTTCCTGCGGGTAACCGGCCAGAGCGCGTCGGAGATCACCGGCCCCGCGTTCTCGCCCAACGGCACCCGGTTCTACTTCTCGTCGCAGCGGGGCACCAGCGGATCGTCCTCGGGCGGGATCACGTACGAGGTCGCGGGACCGTTCTAGCGGCGGCCGGTGAACCGGACTTTCGGGGAACCTCGTGCCTATACCGGACGGCAGCCGTGCCCCGGTTTGTCACTGCAAGTCCGGTTCGGGTCGTGACCAACGGACGGCATACTCGTCTGCTGTGGACAGTGAGCGGCGGGTCAAGCTGTGGGAGCGGAACCGGCTCTTCGTGTACGCGGTGCTCAAGGCTGACGGCCGCCTCGCGATCGAGGGCCAGGACCTGAGCAAGCCCAACGCGTGGGGCACCGCCGAGTACGAGTACGACATCACGGTCGCGTCCGGGGACGTACCGCGTGTGGTGGCCGCACTGGGCGGCACGGACGGCGACGACGTGCTGGCGCTGCTCGCGGCGAACGCCGAGACGATCGTCAGGCACGGGGAACGCCGCTGGCTGCGAGACCTCGGCATCGAGCCGGGCTTCTGGTCCCGCATCGGCGACTGACCGGTGTGAAGCGGCGCGCTCGCTGAGGTCGCGCGCCGCTTCACAACGCCGGAGTCACCAGTACGTGTTCATCTCCGCGACGAGCTGGTGGGTCGAGGCGCCGTCGGACTTCTGGAAGAAGTCCACGGCGACGTAGTTCGGCTTGTGGCGGGCGGCCGGGCCGCAGAGGCGGTTGACGCGGTTGGCGAGCTTGCCGCCGTTGTCACCGGCGGCCCCGCCCTCGGTGGGGATGTCCCGGTACTGGTTCATCACGTGCAGCCGGACGAAGTTCGGCTCCTCCTTCGACAGCGGCACCTCGCCCCAGCGGCTGTAGCAGTCCTGGTCGTTGCCCCAGGTGCCCATGCTCCAGTAGTTCTCGGCGGTCCAGTCCCGGTCGAAGTACACGCCGAAGCCGTCCCGGCCCGAGCGCTGCGAGAAGATCAGCAGCCGCTTGTTGTCGGTCCGCAGCTTGCTCAGCGTCGGCCAGCCGGTGTTCCGGACGCCGGCCTGGTCGGGACGGAACAGCAGGGTGTTGATGCCGTTGACCGCGCCGACCGCGGCCTGCAGCTCCGCCACCGAGGTGTAGTCCTCCAGGAACACCGTGACGATCGCGTCCCTGCGGGAGTTGAGGAAGTCCACGATGACCTGCAGGCCCGAGGTGAGCGTGCGCTCGTTGCCCCAGCAGCTGTTGTGGCACATCCGTACGCCGCCGCGGTAGCTGTGGACGTCGATCTGCATCCCACGGATGCCCTGGTCGAGCTGGGACCGCAGGCTGTACGACTGGTTCGGGAACCGGCCCCAGAACCCCTCGTCGGTGTTGGCCATGGCGTTGTGCGTGGTGAGGAACGTGGCCTGGTCAAGGCGTGGGTCGGACGGCATCGCGCGCCGCTTGACGTTCAGGTCGGTGAGGAACCAGTAGGAGCCGATCTGGTCGTTGCTGCTGGTGACCAGCTCCCGGCCGCGCGTGGGTGTCTCGTTCCAGACGTGCAGGTAGTAGTCGCCGGCCGGATCCTTGATCCGCCACTTCTCGCCGCCGAGATCCTGGAAGTCCCAGTCGGCGCGGGCCTGGTCACACCCGCCCAGGACGATCTTGGCGAGGTTGCCGTCCGCGGCTCGGGTCAGGCACCAGGAGCCGTTCACGTTGCTCTTGATCTTGTAGCGGCTGCCGCTGCCCTGTAACCACCACTGCTGGTTGCCGGTGCCGTTGTAGGTCCACTCGTTGATGGCGGTGCCGTTACCTACGCTGCCGCCGACGTCGGCGACGAGGCCGTTCGGGACGCTCTGGATCGTCAGCGCGACGTTCTTCGGCGGCTCGGCCGCCTGGACCGGGTTGTAGAGCGCTTGCCCGGCGAAGAGGGCGGCGCAGAGGGCCACGGGGATGCCGAAGCGGATCAGTTTCCTACGCATACAAGGGGCTCCAGGACTGGTGCGGGTGGGCTTGCACGTTCTGGCGGTGGAGACGGGCGCCCGAGCCACGACGGGCCGACCGAAGCCGAAGAATAGTGTGAAGTGCGGCACATCGGAAGGCGTATCGCCGCAGGTTGTGGCCTGAACCGGTCACGGACTCACGTTCGCTGGTTACGGTGCCCGCTCTGCCCCGATTGGCCCAGACCATTGACCCGAATGGTCTATACCATCTAGGTTGTTGGCACGCACCTATTTGTCCGTTGTGCCCGTCCCCGAGGGGAGCAGGACGATGACCAGATCAGGTAGGCGGAGAGCGTGGACAGTGGCCGCGGCGGCGCTACTCGCGCCGGTGCTGGTCGCCGGGACGATGTCGGCGGCGCACGCCGGCGGCACCACCCGTGACGCGGCGGCACCGGCGGTCGAGCCCCTGGCGCCCGGCAACAAGGTGGTCGGCTACTTCGCCCAGTGGGGCGTGTACGCGCGGAACTACCACGTGAAGAACCTCGTCACGTCCGGCTCGGCGGCGAAGCTCACGCACATCAACTACGCCTTCGGGAACGTCCAAGGTGGACGCTGCACGATCGGCGACATGTACGCCGACTACGACAAGTTCTACACGGCGGATCAGAGCGTCGACGGTGTAGCCGACACCTGGGACGCCGGCGCGTTGCGCGGCAGCTTCAACCAGCTCCGCAAGCTCAAGAAGCGTTACCCGAACATCAAGGTGATCTGGTCGTTCGGCGGCTGGACCTGGTCGGGCGGGTTCGGGCAGGCCGCGCGCAACCCGGCCGCGTTCGCCGACTCGTGCTACCGGCTCGTCGAGGACCCGCGCTGGCGCGACGTCTTCGACGGCATCGACCTCGACTGGGAGTACCCCAACGCCTGCGGCCTCACCTGCGACACCAGCGGCTATGGCTCGTTCAAGACGCTGATGCAGGCGGTGCGGGCGCGGTTCGGGTCCGGCAACCTGGTCACCGCCGCCATCACCGCCGACGCCTCGGCGGGCGGCAAGATCGACAAGGCCGACTACGGCGGCGCCGCGCAGTACGTCAACTGGTACCTGCCGATGACGTACGACTTCTTCGGCGCCTGGGCGGCGCAGGGCCCGACAGCCCCGCACTCGCCGCTCACCTCGTACAGCGGGATCCCGCAGGCCGGCTTCAACACCGACGCGGCGATCCAGAAGCTGAAGAGCAAGGGCATCCCGGCGAGCAAGCTGCTCATCGGCGTCGGCTTCTACGGCCGTGGCTGGTCCGGGGTGACGCAGAAGGCACCCGGCGGCAGGGCCACCGGCCCGGCGCCTGGCACGTACGAGCAGGGCATCGAGGACTACAAGGTGCTCAGGAGCCGCTGCCCGTCGAACGGCACGGTCGGGGGCACGGCGTATGCCCACTGCGGCAACCAGTGGTGGGGCTACGACACCCCGGCGACGATCCGCTCGAAGATGGCCTGGGGACGCGGCCAGGGTCTCGGCGGCGCGTTCTTCTGGGAGTTCAGTGGTGACACCACGAACGGCGAGCTGATCACCGCGGTAAAGAACGGCTAGGCGCCCGCCAGGGTGGGGAGTCGCGACGGCGGCTCCCCACCCGCCTTCTCCAGTGGTCGTACTTTTCGGGCCTATGGCCCCGAAAAGTACGACCACTCCCGTCAATCCGCCCGCAGGTGCAGGCTCCAGCTGTCCAGGTAGCCGGCATCGCCCTCGGAACGGTCCTGCACCTTGAGCCGCCACGTGCCGTCGTTGGTCTCGCTGGACGCGTCGACCCGGTAGGTCTCGTCCACGTCGTCCTTGCCGTCGCCGGTGCTGTTGTTCTTCAGCCGGTACTCGGTGCCGTCCGGGGCGACCAGGTCGATGCGCAGGTCGCCGCGGAAGGTGTGCTTGATGTGCACCTCGACCCGCAGGTCGGCCGGCGCGTTGCCGCTGCACTGCGCCACCCGTACGGCGGTGCCCACGGCGAGGCTCGCATCCGGGATCCGCACGTCGGTGTTGTTGGTCTTGGTGCCGCAGCCGGGCGGCGGTGGCGGCGGGACGATGCCGTGGTCGGTGTAGAGCAGCACGTTCGGGGATCCGGAGCCAGGGTTGGTGACCTTGCCCGGCGTGGCGGCGGCCACCAGCCCGTCCCGCACCTGCCGCGGTGTCGCGCCGGGGTTCTTCGCGAGGAACAGGGCGGCGGCGCCGGCGACGTGAGGCGACGCCATCGAGGTCCCGGACGCCGAGAGCTCGGCGGTGTCGTCACTGTTCCATGCCGACGTGATCGCCAGGCCGGGCGCGAACAGGTCGAGGCAGGTGCCGTAGTTGGAGAAGTACGCGCGGGAGTCGTCAAGTGACGTCGCGCCGACGGTGATCGCCTCGGGCGCGCGCGCCGGCGAGTAGTCGCACGCGTCGTCGTTGTCGTTCGAGGCGGCAACCGCGTACGTGATCCCGGACGAGATCGAGCGCTGCACGGCGTCGTCGAGCACCTGGTCGACGCCGCCGCCCAGGCTCATGTTCGCGACCGCGGGCCGGACCGCGTTCGCCGTGACCCAGTCGATGCCCGCGACGACGCTGGCCGTGGTGCCGGATCCGCGACAGTTCAGCACCCGCACGGCCCACAGCGTGACGCCCTTGGCCAGGCCGTACTTGCGCCCGCCGACCGTGCCGGCGACGTGCGTGCCGTGGCCGTGGCAGTCGCTCGCGTCGTCGTCGTTGTCGATCGTGTCCCGGCCGTGTCGCGCCCGCCCGCCGAAGTCCTGGTGGGTGACTCGAATGCCGGTGTCGATCACGTAGGCGTTGACGCTGCTCGCGGAGGTCTCGTAGAGGTAGGTCTGGTCGAACGGCAGGTGGCGCTGGTCGACGCGGTCGAGGCCCCATGACGGCGGGTCCGTCTGCGTGTCCAGCGCCTGGATCCGCTGGTTCTGCGCCACGTACTTCACGTGCCGGTCGGCGGCCAGCTGACGGGCCGCGCGCTCGGGCATCCGTGCGGCGAACCCGTTGATGCTGGCTGAGTACACGTGGTCGACCGTGATGGCGTGCCGGACCGCCGCTGCCCGAGGCGTGGCGCCGGGCTTCATGACGACGATGTAGCTGCCCGGTATCGCCGTCGCGCGGCCGGCGCCCACGATCGTGCCCTCGGGCGGGGCGGCGGTCGCCGGCGCCGGGGCCAGCACGAGCGCTGTGATGAGGACCAGCCCGAGCGTCAACCGTCGTGCCATCGCGCGTCTCCCTTGGTCTGCGGTGAGCGCACGTTACGGCCTTGTGGTCGGCATCGTCCCGAAAAGTGGGGTTATTGCCGGTAAAATTCCGCGATACGGATAAAACTCAGGCGACGACCGTGCGCACGCCGGGCACGTTCCGGCGGCTCTGCTTCGCCTCGTACATCGCCGCGTCGGCGCGGTGGATCAGCTCCTCGGAGTCGACCGTGCCGTCGCCGATCACCGCGCCGATGCTGGCGCCCATGTGCACCGACTCGCCGTCGAGCACGACCGGGTCGCGCATGGAGAAGTCGATGCGGACGCACAGCTCGGAGGCGTCGCGGCTCTCCGCGTCGGGGCACATGATGAGGAACTCGTCGCCGCCGAACCTGCTCACCACGTCGCCGTCCCGGACGCAGCGCCGGAGCCTGCCCGCGACCTCGATCAGCAGCCGGTCGCCGGCGGCGTGACCGAGCCGGTCGTTGATGCCTTTGAACCCGTCGAGGTCACAGAAGAGGACCACCAGTTGGCGGCCCTCGGCGACGGTGGCGGCCAGCCGCCTGGTGAGCTCGCGCCGGTTCGGCAGGCCGGTGAGCGGGTCGTGGGTGGCCTCGTGGAGCAGGGCGCGTTCGGCGCGGGCGCGTTCGGCGGACAGCCGCCCGATCCGCACCATGACCAGGGGAGTGACCAGGGCGGTGCCGATGGCGAGGAGGAGGCCGTCGACGTCGAGGCCGAGGATCTGCCGGCCGCCGCCCACGATGGGGATGGCCGCGAGCGCCAGCCCGAGGAAGGCGAGCCGCCCGGCGTTGAGGTCGTCCCTCGGCGCCGGGCCCGGACGCAGCAGCTTGACCGCGGACCGGTCGAGCCCGCACAGCCCGAGCGAGGTGTAGGAGACGACGAAGATCATGTCGGTCCAGGCCGGCCGGGCGCCGCTGACCGGGTCCATCGTGAACGCGACCACGACGTTGCCCACGAGGGCGGACAGGATCGCCGAGAAGAGGAACCACAGGGCGGGCAGGAACTCTTTGGCTGTGGAGACCAGCCGGATCAGCGCCCCGAGCACCCCCGTGAGCAGGAAGATGTCGATGCACATCGACGCCTGGGCGAGGGCCGATGCGCCGGTGGACTCCATGTGCGGGAGAACGACGAAGTCCCAGAGGAGGGCGCCGGCCGCCATCGAGACGATGCTCGTGTCGATGAGCCCGCCGATGTCGTTGCGCCCGCGCCGTGTCACAACGCTCACCGCGCCCAGCAGCATGAGCACGTGCCCGACGGTGGCGAACAGGTCGGAAATCGTACCGTCGGCGGTGGGGTATCCCTGGAAGTAGACGTACCAGTACCAGGTGATGTTGTCGAGGTTGAGCGTGATCAGGGCCGCGAGCATGAACATCCACGGCGTACGGTCGGCACGCTCGGTGCGGCGCATGCCGTAGAGCACAGCCGGCACGGTGGCGAACGAGACCGTGAGGAACGCCAGCATCTGCCCGAGTTCGCTGATGAACGGGTACGCCAGGAGGACTATGGCGGTGATCGCGATGTAGATCGCGGTGCTGTGGCCCTGTGGCGGCGCGCTGTGCAGGCCCGCGTACCGGCCGCGTCTCGGCCGGGTTGACGCATCCTCGATGGTCACCACGGTGACTACGGTACGGGTGGGTGGGCTGATCGCCCACCCACGCGTCCGTGGCACGGGATCGAAAGCGGTCTCACGAGCACAACGTTATGCCCCGATTACTGACAGTTCACGCGGGCGTCGGCCCACGACGCGTGGTCGTTCTGGCTGCCGTCGCCGCCGTCGGTGGCCCGCAGGGTGAGCGTCCCGACCCCGCTGACGTCGACCGACAGGGGTTTCGGCGGCGTCCGCACGCCGACCGTGCCGGTGTCGGCCAGCACCACGCCGTCGCCGAGGACCACGAAGCCGACCGTGCCGCCGACCCGCTGGCGGGCGACGTCGAGTCCGGCCTCGTCGTCGACGCCGACCTCGCGCCGCGAACGCCGTGCAGGCGCCGTCGAGCGCGAACGAGACCTCGCCGGCCGCGTGCGCGCCGAGCCCCTTGCCGTACGTGGCGCCGCGCACCGCGATGCCACGGCCGTCACCGGCGGCCGCCCCGCCGTTGGTGGTGTCCCGCTCGACCGGGCCGTCCCCGTTCGTCGCGCTGGTCCAGGCGCGGTCGCTGAGGTAGGACCAGCCGGCCGGCAGTGGACGCCAGGTGTGGACGGCGGTGACGGCCTCGTCCTCGATCCGCTCCCCGCCTTCCTCGAACCCGGCGACGACGGGGACGTCGCGGTAGCCGAAGGCGGGGTCGGCCGGCGCCGTGACCCGCCACGTACCGGTGAGTGACTGGCCCGCCGCCAGCCGGCCGGCCGTGACCGCGGGCCCGGCGACCGTCCACCCCGCCGGTACGCGCGGGCTGAGCGCCACCGCGCTGACGGCCACCTGCGGAGTGAACGTCCCGGTGACCGTGAACGCCTCACCGGGCCGCACCGACGCCTTCGCCGGACTGACGACGACATCGGTGCGCGGCACCGTGCGGACGGGCTCGTCGCACGTGGTGAGCCCCGGCCTCCACCGGCACGCGATGCCCGCGAACCCGCCGTCCTTGACGACGTTCACCGTGAAGACCTCGTCGCCGTTCAGCACGTGCGACGTCACGGACCAGCCCGGACGGGCCGTCGCCGACCAGCTCCACCAGCCAGCGACCGCGCGGCAGGTCGAGCGGCACCGGTGCCACCCGCGGTGCGCCCGAGTACCCGCCGCCGAGGAACCACCGCTCGCCGCTGCGCCGCGCGAACACCGCGTGGTCGGCCGGGCGTCCGGCGAGCAACCGGGTCTCGTCCCAGACCGTCGGGACCTGGTCGAGGTAGCGCTCGGCCTGCGGGCGGGCGGTGTACCCGTCGACGCGGCCGGCGTAGTTCTGCTGCCCGGACTCGAACAGCACCGACAGCGCCAGCTCGTGCGCGTCGGAGGTGGGGCGGTTCGGCCGGTGCCACGCCATCGGCGTGTAGTCCATCGAGCCGGGCACGTTCCGCGTGAACGGCAGCGCGGTGAGGTGGCTGGTCGTGAGGTTGCTCGACTTCTCGCCGCCGTGCACGCGCCTCCATCGTCATGACGTGCGGCCACGTGCGGTGGATGCCGTGGGGGAGCGTCGAACCGTGGAAGTTGACCGTGAGCCTGTGCCGCGCGGTCTCCGGCAGGATCTGGTCGTACCAGGCGAACCGCTCCTGGGCGTCGGAGTCCATGAAGTCGATCTTGAGCCCGGCGGCGCCCCAGCGTGCCAGCAACGGCAGGCGGGCGGCCCGCTCCTCGGCGGTGTCCAGCTCGTTGAAGTGGATCCACAGCAGGATCTTGACCCGCCGCGCCGACGCGTACCGGATCAGTTCGGGGATCCAGCTCGTCGTCTCCCACGTTCGGGTCGTAGTCCCAGTTCGGGTCGAAGTACCAGCCGGCGTCGACCAGCGCGTACGGCCAGCCGTGCGCCGCCGCGTAGTCGACGTACGCCTTCTGCATGCGTCAGGCTCTGCCCGGCCTCGCGCCCTCCCGCCAGCCAGCTCCAGAACACGGCGCCGGGCTTGATCCAGGACGTGTCGCGGACCTTCGAGGGCGGCGCCAGGTCGTCCACGAGCGTGGAGGTCGACGACCGTGGCCAGGTCGCCGACGATCGCGGTGCGCCAGGGCGTGGCGAGCGGGCCGTGACCGTGACCTTCTCGTCCCACAGCTTGATCCGGTACGTGCTCGTGCCGGCGTCGTGCACCAACCGGCCGCCGGAGTACCGACCGTCCACGTCGGACTCGGTGATGAGGGCGTAGCTGCCGCCGGCCTCGAACAGCGCCGGATGCATGTACTCCGCCGCAGCCGCGCCGCCGGCCGTCGTCTGCACGTACGGGTTCTCGTAGTCGCGGCGGTAGAGCGCCAGCCACGCGGGGGAGTCCGCCGGCAGGGTGAACGCCGACGCCTCGCGGAGCACCGCGCCGTGGTCCGCCGGCAGGACATACCGGTACGCGATGCCGTCGCGGGACGCGCGCACCACGAGGTCGAGCCGCGCGCCGCCGGCACCCGTGAACCGGAGCGTCGACTCGCGGAAGGCGGCGCGGCGGTCGAGGCGCTTGCCGACCGTGGTGCGGTACCGCTCGACGACCCAGCGGTCGGTGCGGCGCTGGAAGGTGAGGCCGGTCGACAGGTCGACCCGTTCGGTGACGATGCCGAGCGGCGACGGCTCGACCACCGTGCGCCCGCCGCGCGAGATCGCCAGGGTGAGCGTGCCGGTGGGGTTTCGTTGGATCGTGGCGACCGGCCCGCCGGCGGAGACCCTCCAGCTTGGTGCCGGCCCGGCCACGGCGGGTGTCGCGGGAACCAGCGCGACGGTCAGTAGAGCGGCGGCTAAGAGCAGCATCGACCGCATCGGCAGCCTCCCCAAGGCCCAGACATCGGATCTCTACCCTGTCAGAGTGGGGCGCACCTGGCAATCTGCGCGTTGGCGCAAGGAGTCATCCCAACTGTCGGGGAAATGGCGGTAACGCGCGCCGGGTTTGAGGACCACTTCCCGGACAGTCCGGTTCGGGGGCGGGGTGGGCGGTGCGGTCGGGAGTGTTGCGGGGTGCGAGGGCATGGTCGTGGTGCGGCGGTCGGACAGCCTCCGGTGCTCGCCGGCGCGGCTGGCCGTGTGTAGGGCGGGCCCTACTACGCTGCTCCCGGCAGGCGGGCGAACCCTGGCATCGCCAAAAAACGAGCGCCCACCCCCGCGGCGCTCCACATCGAAGGAGTGGCCACATGCCCCGTCCATGGAGGCTCGCCGCGCTGGCGGCCGGGCTCAGCCTGCTGGGAACCGGATGCGCCGAGCAGCCCGCCGACCCCACGGCCGTGGCGGGCGCGCCGATCGTCCACGCGCAGCAGGCGACGGGGACGCCGATCGCTTCGTCGTGTTCGTCGTCCGCTGACCAATGTTCGGGCGGCGCGCTGCTCCGCCCGGAACCTGATCGCTGCGCGTGCCGCTGCCGAACGTCGTGCCGGCGCGGCCGCGACACCTGCACGTCGTCGCTGGGACTCGGCGTGTCCGGCCTGCTCGCTCGTCACGCTGACGATCCGCCGCTGCCGCCTCGGCGTGATCACCTCGATGATTCTTCGCGCTGCTCCGACAGTGTCCCTGGTGGTGCTGGAGCCGGCTTCGTCGGTCTGATCTCGCTCGCCGCCGGCCGCGTTCGCCGGCGCTGCCGGTTCGCGCTGTCGACGCTGGGACATCCGTGCCGTTCCCGGTCTCCATCGCTGCTCGCGGGCCGCTCCAGCCGAGCGCTCGGGCTGCTCGTCGGCATTCCTGCGCTCGATCCGCGGCGCGCAGCTGCCTCGTCACCCTCGCCGCCGGCGTCGCGATCGAGCAGTTCTCGTTCCGCAACCCGGCCTGTCGCCGGTCGACGGCAACCTGGTGCCCACCCCGCGCTGCTCTGGTTCGACCTGCGGCGTCCTGGAGGGCGCCGAGATCGCGCGCTGGCAGTTCGGCGTGTTCGTCCTCGTCGTCCTCACGCTCGCCGCGCTGGCGGTCGCGATCCTGAGCCGGAGCGTCACCGGCCGGTCGCTGCTCGCCGTGCGGTCCAACGAGCGGGCCGCCGCGTCGCTCGGCGTGGACGTCGCGGCCGCGAAGCTCACCGCGTTCGTGCTGTCCTCGTTCCTCGCCGGGCTCGGTGGCGCCCTGATCGGCTACAGCCGCGGCCAGCTCTCCGCCGACTCGTTCGGGGTGTTCGTCAGCCTGAGCCTGCTCGCGTTCGCCTACCTGGGCGGCATCACCAGCATCGGCGGGGCGCTGACGGCGGGCGCGCTGGCGCCGCTGGGCATCGCCTACGTGCTGCTCGACCGCCACCTCGGCCTGGCGAGTACTACCTGCTGCTCTCGGGCGTGCTGCTGATCGTCGCGGCGATCGCGAACCAGCACGGTCTCGCAGAAATCATGCGCCGGCGTGCCGCTGTAGGGACCGCCCACTTCCCCTGAAGGGGCATGCGGCGGCACCGTGAACGTGACGCAGTGACGAGGAGGACACGGGGATGCGTACGTTCACCGGCATCGAGGACCTGCGCGCGGCCGCGGGCGAGCACCTCGGCCCACAGCGACTGGCACGTCGTGGACCAGCATCAGGTCGACGCGTTCGCCGAGGTCACCGGCGACCACCAGTGGATCCACACCGACCCGGAGCGTTCGGCGGCGGGCCCGTTCGGCGGCACGATCGCGCACGGGTACCTCACGCTGTCGCTGGTCGTCGCGCTGAGCGCCGAGGTCTACCGGATCGAGGGCGTGGCGATGGGCGTCAACTACGGCCTGGACAGGGTGCGGTTCCCGGCCCCGCTGCGGGTCGGGTCGCGGCTGCGCGCGGGGGTCGAGCTGCGGGACGTGCACGACGTCGAGGGCGGCGTGCAGCTGCTCGCCCGCGTGACGGTCGAGGCCGAGGGCCAGGCCAAGCCGGTCTGCGTCGCCGACGCGCTGAGCCGGGTCTACGCGTGACGCAGCACCGGATCGGCATCGTCGGTGGCACCGGCCCGCTCGGCCGCGGCCTGGCCTACCGGTTCGCGCGGGCAGGGCACGCCGTCACGCTCGGCTCGCGCTCGCACGACCGGGCGGTCGAGGCTGCGGAGGCGCTGAACCGGCGAACGGGCGGTGCGGTCCGGGGTGCGGTGAACGCGGTCGCGGCGGAGGCGAGCGACGTCGTCGTCCTCGCCATCCCCTGGGAAGGGCTGCACGACGTGGTGACCGGGCTCATGGATCAGCTCGCGGGCAAGGTCGTCGTCAGCTGCGCGAGCCCGCTCGACCTCCCGGACGGCGGCAGCGCCGCCGAGGCGACCGCGCTGCTCCTCCCCGACAGCCGCGTCGTAGCCGCGTTCCACCACCTCTCGGCGGCGGCGCTCACCGGCGACGCCGACCACCAGGACGTGCTCGTCTGCGGTGACGACGCCGGTGCCAAACGGATCGTGCTCGACCTGGCAGCCACCGTGACCGGGCGGGTCGGCGGCGACGCCGGCGCGCTGCGGCTGGCGCGGCTGCTGGAGTCGTTCACGGCAGTCCTGATCTCTGTCAACCGCCGGTACCGGACCGACTCCGGCGTCACCGTCACCCTGAGACGAGGTTCCCCATGAGTCTGCACCTGAAGCCCGGCACGACCTGGCCCGAGCTGTACGCCCGCTGCGTGGCTGTCGCGCCCGAGGCCTTCCATGGCGACCGCGTGCTGAACCTGTGGGGCGGGCTGGTGGCGGCGCGACGGCGTGCCCGCACCGGCGACCTCGCCGGTCGACGGCACCGAGATCGCGGGCCCGCCGCTGCTGACCGGGCGGGAGGCTCTCGACGTCGTCGCCGAGAGCCTGGCAGAGCACCGGCGCTGGCGCAGTGTCCCCCTCACCGAGCGCCAGCGCCGGGTCACCGCCGCCCTCGACGCCCTGACCGAGCACCGCGAGCTGCTCGCGCTGCTGCTGGTGTGGGAGATCGGCAAGCCGTGGCGGCTCGCGCTGGCCGACGTCGACCGCTGCATCGACGGCGTGCGCTGGTACGTCGACGAGATCGAGCCCGATGCTCGACGGCCGCGAGCCGCTCGCCGGGCCCGGTCAGCAACATCGCGAGCTGGAACTACCCGATGAGCGTCCTCGTGCACGCGATGCTCGTCCAGGTGCTCGCCGGGCAACGCGGCCATCGCGAAGACCCCGACCGACGGCGGCCTCGCCTGCCTGACCCTCGCCTGCGCGCTGGCGCGCGCGAGGGCCTGCCGGTCACCCTGGTCAGCGGCGCCGGCTCGGAGCTGTCGGCCGGCGCTCGTCGCGCCCCGGAGATCGCGTGCGTCTCCTTCGTCGGCGGGCGCGACGCCGGCGGCCGGGTCGCCGCCGCAGCTGGCCGACCCCGGCAAGCGCCACATGCTGGAGCAGGAAGGCCTCAACTGCTGGGGCGTCTGGGACTTCAGCGACTGGGACGGCCTCGCCGCCACCTGCGCAAGGGCTTCGAGTACGGCAAGCAGCGCTGCACCGCCTACCCGCGCTTCGTCGTCCAGCGCGCGCTGTTCGACGCACTTCCTCGCCGCGTACCTCCCGGTCCTCGCCGCCCTGCGCTTCGGCCACCCGCTCGCGGTCGCGAACCCCGGCGACCCGCTGCCCGAGCTGGACTTCGGCCCGCTGATCAACGCCGGCAAGGCCAAGGAGCTCGGCGCGAGCCGTCGACCGAGGCGATCGATGCGCGGCGGCGTCCCGCTGTACCGAGGCGGCGCTGGCTGCGGGCCGGTTCCTCGACGGGCAGGACACGTCGGCGTACCTCGCGCCGACCGCGCTCCTCTCGCCCGCCGCGCGTCCTCGCCGGCTGCACCACGCCGAGCCGTTCGGGCCGGTCGACACGATCGTGCTCGTCGACACCGAGGCCGAGCTGCTCGCCGCAGATGAACGCGAGCAACGGCGCGCTCGTCGCCTCGCTCGCCCGCGACGACCCGGCCACTGCCGAGCGGCTCGCCGCGCGAGATGCAGGCGTTCAAGGTCGGCGTCAACCAGCCGCGCTCCCGCGGCGACCGCGACGAGCTGTTCGGCGGCCAGGGCGCGTCCTGGCGCGGCGCCTTCGTCGGCGGGGCGCTCCTCGTGCGCGCGGTCACCGACGGGCCTGCCGGCGACACGCTGCACGGCAACTTCCCGAGCTACACCCGCTACCTGTAGCCGGTGCGGTTGGAATGCGACCGCCAGGGTCGCATTCCAACCGCAGAGGTCAGGCGAGCGGGATTGCGCCGTTGTCGACGGCGCGGATCAAGGCGAGCCGCGACGCGCAGCCCGTCTTGACGTACACGCGTGAGAGGTAGACCTCGATCGTCTTCGGGCTGAAGTGCATCGCGGTCGCGAGGCAGATGACCGATGCCGGTGACGTCGACCGCGCGCTCGGCCGCCGGGTACGCGCGCCGCTCGCGTGGCCGCACCAGGTCGGTGAGCGGCTGCCACCACGAGGGCCTGCTCGCGGCGACGAGGAGGTTGCCGTGCACGTCGAGGTCGTCGAACAGCTCGACGGCCTGGAAGGTCCGGATCAGCCCGCGGCGGCACCGCGCATGGGGCGGCAGCCCGTCGAGCGGGTGCCCGTCCAGCGCGACGGTGCCGGAGTACGGGGTGAGGCCGGTGAGCGCGTCGACCAGGCTGGTCTTGCCGGCGCCGTTGGGGCCGACGAGCCCGACGAGCGCGCCGGCGGGTACGTCGAGGTCGACCGCGTCGACGGCACGGACGCCGCCATAGCGGACGGTCAGTGCAGAGGTGGAGAGCAGGGACTGGGAACTCGGCCGCATCCGTGGATCGTCGTGTCGGCGCGGTGCCCGCGCCCAGTCGGGTTCCCCCTACACGTAACGCTCAGGCTACGGGAGCAACGGGCGCCGGATGGGCCGGTGCGGCGCGATCGCGCGGCCGTCCGGAAGGAGCTCGCCGGTGTCCTCGAAGACGATGACGCCGTTGCAGAGCAGGCTCCAGCCCTGTCCGGGGTGGCTCGCCACCGGACGGGCGGCGTCGTGGTCGGAGGCGTCGGCTGAGGGACACAGGGGCTGGTGCGCGCACATTGCTGGGGACCTTCGATTCTCGCTGCCGGAGTTGCTCCCTGTGATCGTGACCACAAAACTCCGGATTGCAAAGGCGCACCGCCGAGAGTTAAGGAAGGTCTAACGTGCGGGCCACCAGCCGGAGTTGCCCGCGGCTGCCCGAATCCGTCCCGGACGACCGAATCATCGAACCAATTGCGCGGCAAAGCAGGGCAAACGCCCGCATCGTCGTTGGTGCGGCCGGTCAGACATCCGATGCAACGCGCGCAGCGCCGCGATCGCTCTCGTGGCCGAAGCGTGCGCAAGAAGGTGGAGCCGATAAGGCTGTGCCTCGCGATCGGGGTGGCGCCGCTGAGTTTGGGCGGATGCACGGTCGGTGACGAAGCGAACATCCTGACCGGCGGCGCGACGAAGGGTCAGCGCTCGTCGACCCGGCCGATCGGCGGCTTGACGTCCAGCACCGGCGTGCCGTTGACGGCTTCGAGGTCGCGCACCCGGAGCCGTGTGCCGTCGACCGCGATGATCGTGACCCGGTGCAGCCCGATCGGGTTGGGACGGTGCGACGAGCGGGTGCTGAACACGCCGGTCTCCGGCCTGGTCATGTCGTCGCGGGGATGCACGACGAGCACGTCGCGGTCGGCCCGGTCGAGCCACGTCAGCACCAGCACCTCGGTGCCGGCGGTGAGGTCGCGGAGCCCGTCGGCGACTCCGGGCGCGAACACGATGTCCGCCTCGGGCGCGCCCTCGTCGCCCTGCTTCGGGGCCGCCGCGACGTCCACCAGCGGCGACTCGACCCGGCCGATGGGCCGCAGCATGTACTCCTCGTCGGTCATGGCTCCAGTCTGGCGTATCGCGGCGTGATGAAGGCCACGCGAGCGCCTGAACGGGCGTTAGGCCGACTAACCTGCGGCGCATGACCGTGCCGCCCGAGGAACTTCTCCTGGCCGCCGAGTTCCCGCCGAGCACCCGTGACGACTGGCGGGAGCTGGCGCTCGGGGTGCTCCGCAAGTCCCGCCCGGACCTTGATCCGGCCGACGTCGAACGGCGGCTCTCCAGCACCACCTACGACGGCGTCACGATCTCGGCCCTGTACGACACCGGCGACATGCCGGGCGTGCCCGGTGTCCACCCGTTCACGCGCGGTACCCGGCCGGTCGGCGCGTGGCAGGTGCGGCAGCGCCACGGGCTGGCCGATCCCGCCGCCACTCGTGAGGCGATCCTCGGCGACCTGGAGAACGGCGTCGGCGCGATCTGGCTCATCGTCGGCGACCATGGCGTGCCGGTCGCCGGTCTCGCCGCCGCGCTCCGGGGTGTGTTCGTGGAGCTGGCCCCGGTCACCCTCGACGCCGGGCCTCAGGCTGGGCAGGCCGCCGAGGTGTTCCTTGCGTTGCTCTCCGAGCGCGGGGTCGAGGACGCGCCCGGCAACCTGGGCGCCGACCCGCTCGGCTTCCACTCCCGCACGGGCGCGCCGATGCCTCTGGACACGGCCGTCAGCCTTGCCCGGCGCTGCGTCGACGGCTTCCCCGAGCTGCGCGCGATCACCGTCGACGCCACCGTCCACCACGACGCGGGCGGCAGCGACGCCGAAGAGCTGGGCGCGTCGCTCGCCGCCGGCGTGGCGTATCTGCGGGCGCTCACCGACGCCGGCCTTGGCATTGACCAGGCCTTCGGTCAGTTGGAGTTCCGGTACGCCGCCAGCGCCGACCAGTTCCTGACCATCGCCAAGTTCCGCGCCGCGCGCCGGCTCTGGTCGCGGGTGGCGCAGGAGTGCGGCACCACCGCCGGCCAGCGCCAGCACGCGGTGACCTCGTCCGCGATGATGACCGCCCGCGACCCGTGGGTGAACATGCTCCGCACCACGCTCGCCTGCTTCGGCGCGGGGGTCGGAGGCGCCGACGCGGTCACCGTCCAGCCGTTCGACGCGCGGCTCGGCCTGCCCGACGCGTTCGCCCGCCGGATCGCGCGCAACACGCAGTCGCTGCTGCTGGACGAGTCGAACGTCGCCCGCGTCATGGACCCGGCCGGCGGCTCCTGGTACGTCGAGCAGCTCACCGAGGATCTGGCCCAGGCCGCCTGGTCGTGGTTCACCGAGATCGAGCGGGCCGGCGGGTTCGTCGCCGCGCTGGACTCCGGCCTCATCGCCGACCGGCTGGCCGCGACCTGGGCGAAGCGCCGCGTCAACCTGGCGCACCGGCGCGACCCGCTCACCGGCGTGAGCGAGTTCCCGAACCTGGCCGAGACCGCGCCGGTGCGCGCCGCCGCGCCCGCCGCACCGGACGGAGGGCTGCCGGTAGTCCACTATGGACAGGACTTCGAGGCGCTGCGGGACCGGGCTGGAGGCCAACAGGTCTTCCTCGCGACGATCGGCCCGGTCGCGGCGCACACCGCACGGGCGACGTTCGCGGCCAACCTGTTCCAGGCCGGCGGCCTCGCGACCGTGACCAGCGGCCCGTCGACCGACCCGGCCGAGATCGCGGCCGCGTTCACCGCCAGCGGTGCGACAGTCGCGTGCCTGTGCTCCACCGACGCTCTGTACGGGGAGTACGCCGCCGATGTCGCCGCTGCCTTGAAGTCCGCCGGGGCACGGAAGATCTGGCTCGCGGGCAAGGGACGACCCTACGGCACGGTAGACGGTTACGTGTTTGCGGGATGCGACGCGGTGGCAGTGCTGTCCGAGACGCAGGAGGTCGCCCGATGATCCCGGACTTCTCCGGAGTGGAGCTGGGCGGCCCGGTGGCCGGCGGCGGCATGGACGAGTGGCGCGAGGCGGCGGCGGAGGGGTCCGCCGCCTGGGAGACGCCCGAGGGCATCACCGTGCCGCCGCTCTACACCGCCGCCGACCTGGACGGGCTCGACTTCCTCGGCACGTATCCGGGCATCGCGCCGTACCTGCGCGGGCCGTACCCGACGATGTACGCCACGCAGCCGTGGACGGTCCGCCAGTACGCCGGCTTCTCGACGGCCGAGGAGTCCAACGCGTTCTACCGGCGCAACCTCGCCGCCGGGCAGAAGGGCCTGTCGGTGGCGTTCGACCTGGCCACGCACCGCGGGTACGACTCCGACCACCCGCGCGTGGCCGGCGACGTCGGCATGGCGGGCGTCGCGATCGACTCGATCTACGACATGCGCCAGCTCTTCGACGGCATCCCGCTCGACCGCATGAGCGTGTCGATGACGATGAACGGCGCCGTCCTGCCGGTGCTCGCGCTCTACGTCGTGGCCGCCGAGGAACAGGGCGTGAAGCCCGAGCAGCTCACGGGGACCATCCAGAACGACATCCTCAAGGAGTTCATGGTCCGCAACACCTACATCTACCCGCCGTCGCCGTCGATGCGGATCATCTCCGACATCTTCTCGTTCACCTCGAAGGAGATGCCGCGGTTCAACTCGATCTCGATCTCCGGGTACCACATCCAGGAGGCCGGGGCGACCGCCGACCTGGAGCTGGCTTACACCCTCGCCGACGGTGTCGAGTACCTGCGCGCCGGCCGTGACGCCGGACTCGACGTGGACGCGTTCGCGCCGCGCCTGTCGTTCTTCTGGGCGATCGGCATGAACTTCTTCATGGAGGTCGCCAAGCTGCGCGCCGGCCGCCTGCTGTGGGCGAAGCTGGTGAAGGAGTCCGGCGCGAAGAACCCCAAGTCGCTGAGCCTCCGTACGCACTGCCAGACCTCGGGCTGGTCGCTCACGGCGCAGGACGTCTACAACAACGTCATCCGGACGTGCGTCGAGGCCATGGCCGCCACCCAGGGCCACACCCAGTCACTGCACACCAACGCGCTGGACGAGGCCCTGGCCCTGCCCACCGACTTCTCGGCCCGGATCGCCCGGAACACGCAGCTCGTGCTCCAGCAGGAGTCGGGCACGACCCGGGTCATCGACCCGTGGGGTGGCAGCGCCTACGTCGAGCGGCTCACCCACGACCTGGCCGCGCGCGCGTGGTCGCACATCCAGGAGGTCGAGGCGGCGGGAGGCATGGCCCGCGCGATCGACGAGGGGATCCCGAAGCTCCGGATCGAGGAGGCGGCCGCCCGCACCCAGGCCCGCATCGACTCCGGCCGGCAGCCCGTGATCGGCGTCAACCGGTACCGGCCCGACGCCGACGAGCCGATCGAGGTGCTGAAGGTCGACAACAGCGCGGTCCGCGCTCAGCAGATCGAGAAGCTGCGCCGGCTGCGGGACGAGCGGGACGCTTTCGACGGTCGAGCACGCGCTGGCCGCGCTGACGAAGGCCGCCGAGGACCCGAACGAGAACCTGCTCGCGCTCGCGATCAACGCCGTGCGCGCCAAGGCCACCGTCGGCGAGGTGTCCGACGCGCTGGAGAAGGTGTACGGGCGGCACTCGGGCGCCATCCGTACGATCTCCGGCGTGTACCGGGACGAGGCTGGCCCCGCCACCAACATCGAGCGCACCCGCGCCGCCACCGACGCGTTCGCCGACGCCGAGGGCCGCCGCCCGCGGATCCTCGTCGCGAAGATGGGCCAGGACGGGCACGACCGTGGCCAGAAGGTGATCGCCACCGCGTTCGCCGACCTCGGCTTCGACGTCGACGTGGGCCCGCTGTTCCAGACGCCGGCCGAGGTCGCCCGCCAGGCCGTCGAGGCCGACGTGCACATCGTCGGCGTCTCGTCGCTGGCCGCGGGGCACCTCACGCTGGTGCCCGCGCTGCGGACGGAGCTGGCCGCGCTCGACCGCGAGGACATCATGATCGTGGTCGGCGGCGTCATCCCCCAGCAGGACTTCGACGAGCTGCGGGCGGCCGGCGCGGCGGCGATCTTCCCGCCCGGCACCGTGATCGCGGACGCCGCACTCGACCTGCTCGCCGACCTGTCCGCGCATCTTGGCCACTGACTGTCTGCGGTTCATCTGCGACCCTGGCGGGCGCAGATGACCGCAACTCCTCTGCGGGTGGATCGCGCCCTCTGAGGGCGCAATCCACCCGCAACCCCGTCGATGTCGAGGCCTATGCGGCTGGCGTCAAGGCGGGTTCGCGGGCATGGATCGCGCGGGCGATCACGCTGGTCGAGTCGGTGCGCGCCGACCACCGTTCCGCCGCGCAGGAGCTGCTGGTCGCGCTTGGGCCGTCGTCCGGCCAGGCCCGGCGCGTCGGGATCACCGGCGTGCCTGGGGTAGGCAAGTCGACGTTCATCGACGCGCTCGGATCGACGCTGACGGCCGCCGGTCATCGCGTGGCGGTGCTCGCCGTCGACCCGTCCTCGACGCGTACCGGCGGCAGCATCCTCGGCGACAAGACCCGCATGACCCGGCTCGCGGCGGACGAGGCGGCGTTCGTCCGGCCCTCGCCGACCGCCGGCACCCTCGGCGGGGTCGCGAAGGCCACCCGGGAGGCGATGGTCGTCGTCGAGGCCGCCGGGTACGACGTGGTGCTGGTCGAGACCGTCGGCGTCGGGCAGTCCGAGACGACGGTCGCCGAGATGGTCGACACGTTCCTGTTCCTCACGCTCGCGCGCACCGGCGATCAGCTGCAGGGGATCAAGAAGGGCGTCCTCGAACTGGCCGACGTCGTCGCGGTGAACAAGGCGGACGGCCCGCACGAGATCGAGGCGCGCAAGGCCGCCCGCGAGCTGGCCGGCGCGCTGCGGCTCATGCGCCACGACCCGCCGCCGGTGCTCACGTGCAGCGGGCTGTCCGGCGACGGGCTCGACGGCGTCTGGAAGCACGTCGTAGGCCACCAGGACGAGCTTGCCGCCAGCGGCGAGCTGGCGGCCCGGCGCTCACGGCAGCAGGTCGGCTGGGTGTGGACGCTCGTCCGCGACCGGCTGCTCGGCGAGCTGCGCGACCACCCCGCCGTGGCTTCGCTCGCGGCCGGCGTCGAGCGTGACGTGCTGGCCGGCACGCTGACACCGGCGCTGGCCGCCGACCGCCTCCTGGCCGCGTTCAGCCGGTAGCCCGCTGGAGAAATTGGACGGGCCCGTGGTTCCGGTACTCGCGAGGAGTACCTGCACCACGGGCCCGCAGAAGAGTGTTTACTCGATCACGGTTGGTCACCGCAAGGCCTGGTCCGCAGATATTTTTCGCGAGCACCGGTCAAACGGCGCTCACCAGGCAGGAAGCTAGACGAACTGTTCCGCCCTCTTTTTCAGTCCGCGGGCCTCCATGCCGACGTACCGGCGAGTAAGGTCCCGGGTCGCCAGCCAGACCAGCGGCGCGAGCAGACCGCTCTGTTCGATGCTGAGCACCACGGTCGTGCCGCCGCGCGCGTCGGCGATGACGTGGTGGCCGGCAACGGTGCTGATGCCGGTGTGCTTCGCGGCCCACGTGAACGAGACTCCCGGCGCGAACTCGGTGACCTCCCAGACCGTCACCGGAAGCTTCGGCTGCGTGATGCGAACCCGGCTCCCGAGGTCGAGGGGGCCGGCGTCGAGCAGCTCCACGCGGGAGACGCTCTTGGTCCACTCCGGCCAGCGCACGACGTCGGAGAGCACGTCCCAGACCTCCTCGGGCGAGGCCGCGATCTCGATCGAGGTGGCGAACCGTCGAGAACTCATGTCGGGAAGATACCGGCCGGCAGGCTGTGCAGCGGGTTAATCCGGTCGGGCGTCGAGATAGCCATCCTGCGAAAAGCAGGTCATGATCCCTCGTGGCTGGGTTGAGCCTGGGGTGCGGACCAGGAGGGAAGCATGGAGTTGTCGAACGGAGCCGCTCCGCGCGCTCCCGGTACCGGGCAGTTCGCGGTCGCGCTGCGCGCCGCGATCGACGCCCGGGGGCTGACCCTGGAGCGGTTGCAGGACAGGCTCGCCCGGCGCGGGATCCGCGTCTCGGTCACCAGCCTGAGCTACTGGCAGCACGGCCGTACCCAGCCCGAACGCCCCGATTCGCTGCGTGCCCTGGACGTCCTGGAGGAGGTTCTGGACGTGCCGCCCGGGTCGCTGCGCGGCCTCCTCGGTCCGCCACGGCCCCGCGGGCCACGGAGCCTGCGTGACGCCGTCTCCGAGCGTCCCGAGGAGGTCATGGGGGTCGGTGCGCCGCTGTCGATGCTGTTCGACCAGATACCCGGGTCGCGGCGGCACGACCTCGACCTAGTGAGCCAGCACGAGACCGTCGACCTGGACGCCAAGGGCCGGCTCGATCGCCTCACCAGCCGCACGCTCGCCGAATCCCGCCGGGACGGGGTCGACCGGTACGTCGCGATCTACCACGGCGACGACGGTTGCGACGTCGACCGGGTCGAGGTCACTGCGCTGTCCGACTGCTCCGTCGGACGGGTGCTGCGTGACCGTGACGCGGGCGTCGTCGTCGCCGAGATGCTCTTCGACGCCGCACTCAAGGCCGGCGAGACCTACCTGTTCGAGTTCGCCTTCTCAGACGGGACGGCCGAGCTCACCACCGAGCACAGCCACGGGTTCCGCTGCCGCATCGACCAGTTCGTGCTGCAGGCCCGCTTCGACCCGGCCGCGCTGCCCGCCCGCTGCTACGGGTTCGCGCAGACCCGCCTCGACGAACCTCAGTACCGCACGACCGACCTCACGCTGAACGCGCACCACTCCGTGCACATCGCGGTCGGCGGCATCACCGGAGGCGGCGTCGGCATCGGCTGGGACTGGGAGTAACCGGGCCGGCTGTGTCCCATCAGGTGGGTGGCGGGGCGTGTGACGCAAGTTACTGCCGAGTAATTCAGTGAATGACGTGCACTTTCGGGTGCGAACGATTCTCGCGTATACCCCTTTCTGCACGTCCTGTCCGAACCTCCGGACGCCCAGCCCACCAGCATCAGGAGGAATCACCCGTGAGACTGCTCAAGGTCTTGGGACTCACCACAGCGGCCGGCCTGACCGCTGCGCTGCTCACCCCGGGAGCGGCGGCCGCCGCGCCGTCCGACGGCACGTACATCGCCGCTGCCCCGGGCCGCGCGATCGCCGGCAGCTACATCGTCGTGTTCAAGGACTCCGCGTCGCTGCGGACCCGGGACACTGTCGGCAAGGCGGCGCGCGACCTGTCCAAGCGGCACCGCGCCACGCTCGGCCACACGTACAGCGCGTCCGTCCGCGGCTTCGCCGCCGCCATGTCGGAGGCCGAGGCGCGCGAGCTGTCCACCGACCCGCGCGTCGCGTTCGTCCAGGAGAACGGCAAGGTCCACGCCTCGGCCACGCAGAACAACGCCACCTGGGGCATCGACCGCATCGACCAGCGCGCGCTGCCGCTGTCCACCACCTACACGTACGCCACGACCGCGAGCAACGTCTCGGCGTACGTGATCGACACCGGCGTGCGGACCAGCCACAGCCAGTTCGGCGGCCGGGCGAAGTCGGGCTACGACTTCGTCGACAACGACGCCAACGCCGACGACGGCAACGGCCACGGCACGCATGTCGCCGGCACCATCGGCGGCTCGACGTACGGCGTGGCGAAGGGGGTCACGATCTACGGCGTGCGCGTGCTGGACGACGAGGGCAGTGGCACGGACGCGGGCGTCATCGCCGGCATCGACTGGGTCACCGCGAACGCCAAGAAGCCGGCCGTCGCCAACATGAGCCTCGGCGGTGACGCCAGCACCGCGCTGGACAACGCGGTGAAGAAGTCGATCGCTGCCGGCATCACCTACGGTGTGGCGGCCGGCAACGACAGCGTCGACGCGTGCGGCGACTCGCCCGGCCGCGTGCCCGAGGCGATCACTGTCGGCTCCACCACCAGCACCGACGCGCGGTCTTCGTTCTCCAACTACGGCACGTGCCTCGACATCTTCGCGCCGGGATCGAGCATCACGTCGAGCTGGAACACCAGCAACAGCGCGACGAGCACGATCAGCGGCACGTCGATGGCCACGCCGCACGTCGTCGGCGCCGCGGCGCTGTACCTCGCGTCGAACCCGTCCGCGACGCCCGCCCAGGTGCGCGACGCGCTGGTGACCGGTGCCACCACGGGCGCGGTCACGAGCCCGGGAAGCGGATCGCCGAACCGGCTGCTCTACACGGGCACCGCCACGACGCCCAGCCCCGGCGGCAAGTACTTCGAGAACGGCACCGACCTGAACGTCCCGGACGCCGGCACCGCCGTGACCAGCTCCCTCACGGTCAGCGGCGTCGCCGGCAACGCGCCGAGCACGCTCAAGGTCGGCGTCGACATCCAGCACACCTACCGCGGCGACCTGGTGATCGACCTGCTCGCCCCGGACGGCACCGCCTACCGGCTCAAGTCCTCGTCCGACTCGGACTCGGCTGACAACGTCGTGACGACGTACACCGTCAACGCGTCCAGCGAGGTCGCGAACGGCGCCTGGAAGCTGCGCGTCCAGGACGTGTACGCGGCCGACACGGGCTACCTGAACAAGTGGAGCCTGCAGTTCTGACCGCACTGAGTGGTCGCACTTTTCCGGGCCATGCCACGGAAAAGTGCGACCACATCAGGTGGTGCGGGCCAGTGCGGAGACCCGCTCGTGGAGCCAGTCGACGTGCTCCTCGCTCTCCGGCTTCATCAGCACGCTGCGCAGGATCCGGCCGCGGTCGACGTCGGCCTTCACATCGTGGCCGCGGGCGTGGAGGGCGTCGCCGCTCACCCCGTACGTAGCGAGGAAGACCGGGTCGTCCGGGTCGGTCATGCCGCGGTCCATGATTGACGCCGAGGCGGCGTCGACGGCGGAGAGCGTGCCGGCGGCGACGCGAGGCAGGTACGCGACGATGTCCAGCTCCGGCCGCTGGTACAGGGCGAGCTGTGGCGACTCGGCCAGCAACGAGGCCCAGCGCAGCGCCGCCCGCCGCCCCGGACGCAGCACCGCGCCGAGCCCGTCCGGCGTGGGCGGGATCAGCTGGAAGGTGAGCCACAGCGCGGCGGCGGCCGCACCGGCGCGGCTGCATTCGAGGGAGATCTCGCCCAGGTGCAGTTCGTCGGAGGTGAAGTACGTGTACGGCGAGTCGTGCCGGTAGAAGCGCCCCACCGACGGGTCGCGGAACAGCACGGCGCCGCACCCGTACGGCTGGAGCCCGTGCTTGTGCGGGTCGACGACGATCGAGTCGCACCGGGCGACGGCCTTCCACGGCGCTGCCGCCACACCGTCCGCGCTGTCGTCGGCGATGAGGGTGAAGAACCCGCCGTACGCCGCGTCGACGTGCAGCCGCACGCCGTACCGCTCGCGCAGCGCCAGGGCCTCGTGCACCGGGTCCACGGCGCCCAGCCCGGTGGTGCCGGCGGTCAGTACGACCGTGCCGATGCGCCCGCCGCGCAGCATGTCCTCCAGAGCACCCAGGTCCATCCGGCCCGCCGGATCCACGGGCACAGTGTGTCCTTCGACGCCCAGCAGCCGGCACATCCGCGCGTGCGTGTAGTGGCTGTCCGCGCTGTACGCCACGCCGAGATCCGGGTGCGTCTCGCGGGCCACGAACAGCGCTTCGAGGTTCGCGATCGTGCCGCTGGTGGTGAGGTGGCCGAGGTGCTCGCCGTACCCGAACATCGTGGCGAGCGCGTGGACCACCTCCTTCTCCATCGCGGCGGTGGCCGGTCCGCCGTCCAGGGCGTGGTTGTTGGGGTTGATCTGCGCCGCGGCGACGTGGGCGGCGATCGCGGCGGGGTGCGGTGGCTTGAGCATCTGGCCGGCGTAGCGCGGGTGGAAGAACGGGTAGTTGTCGCGCAGCCGCTCGGCCAGCTCGGCGAACGCCGCGTCGAACCGGTCCTCGCTGACCTCCAGCGCGGGATGCACGCGATAGGGGCCGTACGTCGCCGTCCACCGCGCGTGCGAGTCCACCGCGGCGCCGAGCCATCTCCGCAGGTCCACTGCCGCCTCCCTGGCTAGAACGTTTGGACCCGAACAGCCTACCCTGACCCTGGCTCGCCCGCGGTGACGCTGGCCTCGCACGCCGCGCCGTTGAGGATGAACCTGTCCGGGTCGGCGCTGCGCGGTGCGCCCGTCGCCTCGAAGCCGAACTGGATGGTCTGGCCCGGTTGGATCTGCGCGTTCCACCCCTCGTCCCGCACGGTCACGGCGCGCCCGTTCTGGCTGAAGCGGGCGTTCCAGAGCTGCCGGATCACCGGGCCGCCACGGAACGTCCAGCGCAGCGTCCAGCCCTGGATGGGCTGCCTACCGCGGTTGGAGACGTCCACCCGAACCCCGAAACCCTCCTCCCAGGACGATGTGCGCCGGTACGACACGCGACAGGCCGACGCGACAGGCCGTGACGGCGTTCCACGATCCGCGCGGGGCGGCTGCGGGGGAGCCGGTGCGGGCTTGGGACCGGGTCGTGCCGGCGGGGGCGCGGGCGTGCTGGTGCCGCTGGGCGACGGCGTGAGGCGCTGCTCTGGCCCGACCGTGAGCGACACGCCCGGTTCGTCGCTGGGCGGCCCCGGATCGGGATCGTCGCGCGACGGCAGGACCAGGCCGTCGGAGTCGCGGTCCGTGTCGGGGAGCCAGTAGGTTGCCGGACCCGTGCCCGCGAGGATCACCAGGATCACCCCGACCAGGCTCAGCACCAGGAGTTTCCAGCCCGGGAGCCGGCCCGTCCAGGGCGGGGCCGGGCGGGGTTGCCGCGGGCGGCCGTCCAGTTCGCGCCGCTCGTTGTGTCGCTCGTTGTTGTGTCGATCATCGTGCCGACCCACGAAGCCCGTGCCTCCACAATGGTCTGTGGGTGGGTGATTGGCGTAAACCGTAATGGATCGGTTGCAGACGGTGTAAGCCGCCCCCTATGCCGTGGATGTGGTGAAGCGGCGCACCCGTTTGGTCGGCGCGCCGCTTCACCACACGCGGGCCGCTATCCGGGGGCCACCTCCAGGTAGTCGACGTTCGGGCCGCCGTTGGCGGTGGTGGCCGTGGCGGTCACGGCGTTCGCACCGGCCTGGAGCGTGACCGGCACCGTGACGGTCGCCCAGTTGGTCCAGGCGCCGGTGCCGGGGAACGACAGCGCGGCGTTGACCACGGTGCCGTTGACCCGGATCTCCAGCGGGCGGTCCACGGTGGTGCCGTTCGCGTGGCGGAACCGCAGCGTCACCGGGCCGGTCGCGGTGGCCGGCACGGACCACTGGACGGCGCTGCCCGTCGCGTTGGCGTAGTTCACGAACCCGGTACCGGAGTAGCCGGCGTGGTTCGAGTCGACCGTGCCCTGCGTGATCGTGGCGTTCTCGGCCTCGTACCGGCCCGGCTCCGGGTCGGGATCAGGGTCGGGATCCCCGCTGGCCGCGTAGCTGCCGGCCACCCACGCGTCGTCGATCCGCACCCGGTTGCCGGAGTACGTGCTGGTGGCCTCCAGCCGCACGTGCCGGGCGGTGGTCGCCGGGATGTCGATGATCTGCACGCCGCGGTGGTTCGGCAGGTTGCCGGTCTTGACCGGGGAGCCCCAGTCGGTGCCGTTGGCCGAGACGTACACCCGGTAGCCGTTGATCCGGGTCGACGAGCCGGACGGGTAGGTCACCGAGTTCTCGCGCTGGTTGATCCCGAGGTACTGGATGCGCTTGGCGGCACCGAGGTCGAACCGCAGCGACGCCGGCATCGACCCGTTGTTGTCCCAGTAGGTGAGGTAGCTGCCGTCGGCACCGTGCGAGGCCGGGTGGCCGGCCGCCGACGAGCTGGCGCTCATCGTGTACGACGACGCCGGGTAGATGCCCTCGCGGCCGGCGGTCTCGACCTTGAACACCGTGTCGTACGGGTCCCAGCTGGCGACGCCGTTGATCGTCAGCGTGCCGCCCGACTGGGTGAAGCTGATCGCGCCGCCGGTTCGCAGGTTCGTCACCCGGCTGATCTTGTAGCCGTTGTCGCGCAGCCTCAGCGTGCTGCCGGACGGCCTGTTGATCACGTGGACGTAGTGCAGGTTCGGGTCCGTCTTGCTGACGGTCGTCACGCCGTGCGCGCCGTCGTTCCAGAAGCCCGGGTCGAGCCCGCCCCACTCGTACCCGCCGCCGTTCACCGGGCCGAGCGACTCCCAGATCTGGCCCAGGTATCCGTTGGCGAAGTTGTTGAAGTTGACCTGGTTGTTCGGGAACCGGCCGTTCTTCATCGCGGTCTCGGCCATGAGCGCCTTGACGTTGGACCCGACGTTCGTGATGTAGCGGCCCAGGGTGAGCTTGGTGTCCACGCCGTAGTCGGAGCCGCCGTACCACCAGGGGCCGCTGCTCGGCAGCTTGAAGCACGCCTCGATGAGCCGTGGCGCCGCCGTGTAGACCGCCTGCGGGTAGTCGTAGTTCGGCGTCATGCCGGTCTTCTGCTCGTTGCTGATCATGTCCATGATCGGCGTGTCTTCGTTGTTGTTGCTGATCGTGAAGTTGGGGCGGTCCCGGCGGACCCGCTCGTAGAGGCCGTTGCGTTCCCAGTAGGCGTTGTCGTTGTCCACCCAGAACCCGGCCAGGTTCGGGTAGCGCTGCATGACCTCGACCCAGTTGTCGTAGCTGAACTCCCCGAAGCCGTCCCGGGTGTGCAGGTTGACGCTCTTGCCCTTGTAGGACGAGTACGCCGACGAGTTGAGCCAGCTCTGGCCCGACGGCAGGCCCTCGTTGTACCACTGTGGATCGTCGGTCATGTACAGGATGACCTTGAGTCCCTTGGCGGTGGCGGCGGTGATCGTCTCGCCGAGGAAGTCGCGGGTCGTGCGGCAGCTGCCGGGGATCGACGACGGCCATGCCCTCGCGTAGCCGAGCCGGCTGTGGAACGACGCGAAGACCAGGTACTGCGTGTGCAGCTTGATGGCCTCGTCCACCCAGTAGTTGGGGTTCCAGCCGCCGCTGGTGACCGCGTTCTCCCAGGCGCTGCAGCTGGTGTGCGCGGGTGCGGTGCGCATCCCCCAGTGCAGGAACAGGCCGGCGGTCGAGCTGCGCAGGAACTCCTGGCGCGGATGGGTGAGTTCGGCGTGTGCAGCGGGTGTGGGCGCGATCGCGACGAGCGTGCCGGTGGCGACCAGCAGCGCGGCGGCGAAGGTGGCGACCCGCCTACGCAGACTCCGTCCCATGGGATCCCTCCCGTTGAGGTAGGTGTGCGGGGTAAGCGCGGGGGAGGTGGTGCGGCGCTGGGGGAAAGATCTGATAATTGATTTCCAGCAGGGTAAAGAATGCCGACACATCTGCCATTAGGTCAATGATTGATCCGATGATTATCGGGCGGCGCTGAGTACCTTACGAGCAGCGGGAGGTCGTGGCCGGCGGCGTAAGGTAGCCGGCCGCCCGGAAGATGAGGCATCGGCCCCATGTGGCGCGCCTACCTTCGCGCGGATCGTCGTAGTCGACAGCGAGACGACGAGATCCGAGAGGGTGAGCGGGATGATCAGCGCTTACGACATGTTCCTGTTGCCCGGTGGAGAGGACCGTGGGGCCCGGCTCCGCGAGGAGGCGGCCGCCGACCGTCTGGCCGCCACGGCCCGCAGGGAGCCCACCGAGAACAGCGCCCACTGGTGGCAGCAACGCCTCCGGACCGGTGGGCGGCATCTGGGGAAGCATTCGGCGCCGGCCCGGCGCGTCCCCGTCCGTCCGTGACCATGGCCACGGAAAACCTCGCGGAGTTGTCGGAGCCGCGTGGGATGCTCAACCTCGTGACCATCCGCTCCAGTAGCGCCAGGGTCGTCGGTCGCGACGCCGAGCTGGCCCAACTCGCCGACGCGCTCAAGCGGGCGCGCGCGGGCGAGGCGGCCGCGGTGCTCGTGGGCGGCGAGGCGGGCGCCGGCAAGACCCGGCTGGTCGAGGAGTTCAGCACTCGGGCGTCCACGGGGGGCGTCCGGGTGCTGTTCGGCCAGTGCATGGAGCTGGGCGAGGAGGGGCTGCCGTTCGCCCCCTTCGCCGCCGCGCTCCGCGAGGTGCTCCGCTGTGACGGGCCGGCGGCGTTCGCCGGCCAGGAGCAGGACTTCGCCCGGCTGCTGCCCGAGCTGGGCCCGGCCGGCCCGCAGAGCGCGGGCCGTGGCCAGCTGTTCGAGCTGGTCGCCGGGCTGTTCGAGCGGCTGGCGGCCGAGCGGCCGCTGCTGCTGGTCATCGAGGACCTGCACTGGGCCGATCGCTCCACCCGCGACCTGCTGGGCTTCCTGCTCCGGTCGGGGCGCGGCGTGCGCGCGATGCTGGTCGCCACCTACCGCACCGACGAGCTGCACCGCGGCCACCCGCTGCGGCCGTTCCTCGCCGAGCTCGACCGGGTGCGCGGCGTCGAACGGCTCGACCTGGCCGGGCTCGACCGCGAGGCACCGCCGCGATCCTCGCTGATCTGCGCGAGGCGTCGAGCCGCGGCCGGTCGTGGTCGACAACATCTACGAGCGGTCCCAGGGCAACGCCGTTCTTCATCGAGGAGCTGGCCGCGCACCCGGAGGGCGACTGCGGCCTGCCCGACACGCTGCGCGACCTGCTGCTGACCCGGGTCGACCAGCTGCACGAGTCCGCCCAGCGGGTGCTGCGGATCGCCGCGGCCGGTGGCGGGCGTCTCGGGCACGCCTGCTTACCGAGGTCGCCGGCATCTCCGAGACCGGAGCTGGACAGCGCCCTGCGCGCCGCCGTCGCAGCGCAGCTCGTGGTGGCCGACGCCGACGGCGACGAGTACCGGTTCCGCCATGCTCTGGTCCGCGAAGCGGTCCACGACGATCTGCTGCCCGGCGAGCACGCGCGCCTTCACGCCCGGTACGCGGCCGCGATCGAGGCCGACCCGTCGCTCGTCGGCGCCGCGCGGGCGCCCGCCGAGATCGCGCACCACTGGTACGCCGCGCACGACCGCCCCCGCGCGCTGGTCGCCGGGGTGCGCGCCGCCGCCGACGCGGGCGAGCGGTACGCGTTCGCCGAGCAGGGCAGCCTCCTGGAGCGGGTCCTCGAACTCTGGGAGCAGGTGCCCGACGCCGCCGAGCAGACCGGCCTCGACCAGGCTCGCCGTCCTGGAGAACGCCGTCGGAGCCTCGCTCGGCGCCGGCGACTTCATGCGCGCGCTCAAACTGACGAAGGCGGGCCTCGCCGAGGTCGACGCCGTCGCCGAGCCGCTGCGCGCCGCCCGCCTCCTGGAGAAGCGCGGCAAGGTGCTGCGGCTGCTCGGCAAGAGCGACGGTCTCGACGAGCTGCGCCGCGCCTACGAACTCGTCCTGACGGTGCCCGCCTGCCGCGAGACGGCCGAGGTGTTCGCGGCAGTCGCAGCGGGGTTGATGCGCGGCGGTAATGCCGAGGAGATCGACGCCGCGGCGACGGCCGCGATCGCCGCTGCCGGCGAGGTCGGCGACGTGGCCCAGCAGGTGACCGCGGCCATCACGTACGCGCGTGTGTGCAGCCACCGCATCGGCCTGGAGGAAGGTCTCGCCGAGATGCGGCGGGTCGCCGCGGTGGCCGAGCGCACCGGCGACCTCGACGGGCTCGCGAACGCCCGCGTCAACATCTCCGACGTGCTGTACGAGCTGGGCCGGTACCGCGAGTCCGCCGAGACCGTGCAGGCCAGCGGCAACGAGGTACGCCGCGCCGGCGTGGGGCGCACCAGCAGCGTGTACCTCGTGGGCAACCACGCCGAAGCACTGATCGCGCTGGGCCGCTGGGATGAGGCGGCGGTGCTCCTCGACGACGTTCTCCGGTTCGATCCGCCGGGAGTCGTGGCGCTCTCCGCGTTGATACCTCAGGCGTGGCTGCGGCTCGTCCGGGGCGACGCGAGTGCCGCCGAGTCGACCGGCGGTGCGCTCGCATACCTGGCCAAGCCGTTCGTCGACCCGCAGTTCCGGCTGCCGCTGCTCGAACTCCGCGTAGCGACCCTCCTGGCGGGCGGTGGGCACGCCGACGCCGTCGAGGCGGCGTTCAGCGCGCTGGAGGACCCGGCGCTGGCCCCCCAAGCGGGGTATGCGCGGTACGCGTGGCCGCTGCTGGGCGCGGTCGGCGACGCGGTGCTCGCCACCGGGAACCCGCGCCTGCGCGGCGCCCTTGAAGAGGCCGTCGGCCAGGTGCCGATCAGCCACCCACCCGAGCGGGCGTACGCGGCCGACGTCGCCGCCGTGCTCGATGGTGGAGTCGACGCTCATCTCGCGGCGGTGGCGGCCTGGCACGCCGACGGCCGGCGGTACCAGACGGCGCGCGCACTGCTCCGGCTCGCCGAGGCTCAGGCAGCCGCCGGTGACCGCGCGGCCAGCGCGGACGCCGTCGAGGAGGTGCTCTCCATCGCGTCCTCCCTGGATGCCGCACCGCTGCGCGCACAGGCTGCGACGCTCGGCCGGCGGATCGGCGTCCGAGCCCCGTCGGTACCGATCGGCGGCCCCGACACCACCCTCACCAGCCGGGAGCGCGAGGTGCTGCGGCTCGTCGCGGAGGGGTACAGCAACGGTCGCATCGCCGAGACGCTGTTCATCTCGCCGAAGACCGCGAGCGTGCACGTCTCGCGCATCATCGCCAAGCTCGACGTCTCCAACCGTGGCGAGGCAGCCGCGCTGGCGCACCGCTTGGGCCTGCTCGAGGCCGGCTGAGCGCTCTCGCGACGTGCCCGCGCGGCACGGCCGCGCGCAGTCGCCGAGTTTCGGATTCTTGGGGGTTCGCGGCTCCGATGACCCCCAAGAATCCGAAACTCGGCGGGGGTGCCGCCGCGCGGGGTTAGAGCTTGATGCCCCAGGGGCCCATGCCGCGCACTCGCGTCGGCGCGATCCGGATCACGAAGCCGTCCGGCGGGTCCGGCATGGGCGGGAACTGCGCGCCGGGCGCGATGTAGCGCTGCGCCAGGTCGTGCAGCAGCGCGGCCCCGCCGCCCTCGGTGACCCGTGCCGTGCCCTCGACGACGAGGTAGTTCTGCATCCCGTACTGGTCGCCCTCGGCCTCGATGGACAGCGACACCCGGCTGTCACGGCCGATGTTGCGGATCTTCTGGTCGGGCATGAGCTTGCCGATGACGATCTCGTCGCCGTCGAGACCGACCCACACGAGCGTGACGTGCGGGCTGCCGTCCGCGTTCACCGTCACCAGATGGGCCAAGCCGGCCCGACTCGATCACCGCGCGCGCCGTCTCCAGCATCTCCACCATGCGTCCAGGCTAGACCCGCCGCAGGGGGTCACACCTGGCTCAGCAGGAACGCCGTCGTGAACCCGAGGCAGGTCAGCAGTCCTGCGGAGTTGCCGCCGTGCTCGTATGCCTCGGGCATCATCGTGTCCGCGAGCATGGTGAGGATCGCGCCCGCCGCGAACGCCTGCGTCACCGCCACCACCTCGGGCGGTGCGTCGCCCAGCAGCCCGTACCCGGCAGCGGCCGCGGCGGCGGACAGCGCCGCGACGCCGAACCAGAGTCCGAGGATCCAGGTGGCGCTGTGCCCCGCCTTGCGCAGGCCGGTGGCTGCCGACAGCGACTCCGGCACGTTGGACAGGAACACGGCGGCGATCATGGCGGCGCTGACCTTGCCGCCGCCGAGCAGCGAGACGCCGATCGCGACCGACTCCGGGACGCCGTCCAGCAGTGATCCCAGCACGATCGCCCCGGCCGCGCCCGCACCCTGCTGGCCGCCGGAGCGTTTGCGGTCGAGCCCGCCCCGCCGATCGAGCAGCCAGTCGCCGGCGAAGAACGTCAAGGCGCCCGCCGCCACGCCGATGACGAGGGGCGTCGTGCCCCCGTGCTCGAAGGCGTCGGCGGCCAGCTCGAACGCCACCGCGCTGATCAGGACGCCACCCCCGAACGCCATGACCAGGCCGATCACCCGCCCCGGCACCCGGAACACCAGCCCCAGCACGGCGCCGAGGATCAGCGCCACACCGCCGAGGAACCCCCACCCTGCCGCTTCCCACATACCGGCATCATCCCGGCATGGGCGCCGGCAGACCGCCCAGGCGCGCGGAACCGTCCGTGGTTGCAATGTGGCCCTCTTGCGCCTGTGGGGCGCAGGTGCGCGGTTTAGGAGGAATCGTTGACAATGCCCGGCTATGGCGGTTCCATTTCGGCAGGAAAGTTTCCTAACTATTCCCAGGGTGGTGCGGAACCCGTGGGGCTACTCCGCTGAGAGGAGAAACGCCCGATGGACCGCAGAAGTACGATCGCCCTGTTCGCAGTCGCCGCACTTACCGCGCTCAGCGTGCCGGCCAGCACGCCGGCCGCGGCGGCGCCGGTTCGCTACGAAGCCGAGAGCGCGACCATCACCGAGGGCGTGGTCGAGTCGAACCACGCGGGCTTCACGGGTACGGGGTTCGTCAACTACAACAACGTCGCGGGCAGCGCCGTCGAGTGGACGGTCGACGCGGCGTCCGCGGGCGAAGGCACGATCGCCATCCGCTACGCGAACGGCTCCACGATCAACCGGCCGCTCTCGATCACCGTCAACGGCACGGTCGTCGCCTCCGGCCGCGCGTTCAACGGCACCGGCGCATGGTCGACCTGGCAGACCGTGACGGTCACCGCCGCCCTCAACGCAGGCGCCAATACCATCAAGGCGACGGCGACCACGGCGTCCGGCGGGCCGAACGTGGACTCCGTCGACGTCGACCTCGGCGTCGCGGCGCCCACCGACTACCAGGCCGAGGACGGCACGATCACGCAGGGCACGGTCGATTCGAACCACGCCGGCTTCACCGGACGCGGCTTCGTCAACTACGCCAATGCGGTGGGCAGCGCAGTGGAGTTCACGGTGAACGCGGCGTCGGCGGGCACGGCCAGCCTCGGGTTGCGTTACGCGAACGGCACCACCATCAACCGGCCGCTCTCGATCACGGTGAACGGCACGGTCGTCAACGCGGGCCTGGCGTTTCCCGGGACCGGCGCGTGGACCACCTGGCAGACCGTGACACTCAGCGCGCCGCTCAACGCGGGCGCCAACACGATCAAGGCCACCGCAACCACCGCTGGCGGCGGGCCGAACCTCGACAAGCTCACCGCGGACGTCGGCACCGGAGAGCCTGACGTCGAGCCGCCCACCGTCCCCGGCAACCTGCGCGTCACCGGGAAGACCGCCACGTCGATCTCCCTGGCGTGGGACGCGTCCACCGACAACGTCGGAGTGGTGGGCTACGAGCTGAACCGCGCCGGCACCTGGTCGCAGACCGGCAACGTGACGAGCTACACCGTCACCGGCCTGAGCCCGGAAACCGACTACACGTTCTCGGTGCGCGCCTACGACGCCGCCGGTGCCCGCTCGGGCGCCTCGAACCAGGCCACCGCGCGGACCAACCCTGGCAGCGGCGGCAGCACTCCTGTCGCCATCAACGGACAGTTGCATGTCTGTGGTGTGAAGTTGTGTAACCAGTACAACAAGCCGATCCAGTTGCGGGGCATGTCCACGCACGGCCTGCAGTGGTACCCGCAGTGCGTCAACACCGCCTCGCTGGACGCCCTGGCCACCGACTGGAACGCCGACGTGATCCGCCTCTCGATGTACATCCAGGAGGGCGGGTACGAGACGAACCCGCGCAAGTTCACCGACCTGATGCACTCCCTGATCGAGGCGGCGACCGCGCGCGGCATGTACGCCATCGTCGACTGGCACCAGCTCAGCCCCGGCGACCCGAACTACAACCTGGCCCGCGCGAAGACGTTCTTCACCGAGATCGCCCAGCGGCACAAGGACAAGCCGAACATCCTCTACGACGTCGCGAACGAACCCAACGGCGTGTCCTGGAACACCGTGCGCAACTACCACCAGCAGATCATCCCGGTGGTGCGCGCCCAGGACCCGGACTCGGTGATCCTGCTCGGCACCCACGCCTGGGGCTCCCTCGGCGTCTCCGACGGCCGCAACGAGACCGACGTCATCAACAACCCGGTCACCTTCGGCAACGTCATGTACACGTTCCACTTCTACGCCGCCTCGCACGGCACCGAGTACCTCAACACGATGTCCCGCGCCGCCGACCGGATCCCGCTGTTCGTCACCGAGTTCGGCACCCAGACCGCCTCCGGCGACGGCGGCAACAACTTCTCCCGGTCCCAGCAGTACCTCGACCTGATGGCCGCGAAGAAGATCAGCTGGGTCAACTGGAACTTCTCCGACGACTCCCGCTCCGGCGCCGTCTTCACCGGCGGCACCTGCCCGAACGGGCCGTTCACCGGCACCAGCCGGCTCAAGCCCGCCGGGGTCTGGGTCCGCGACCGGATCCGCACGCCGGACGACTTCCCGACCGGCTGACACAGCACCGGCGTGGCGCGGCGGCCCGGACCGCGCCACGCCGGCACCACCCCCGACCCGAACCACCACCCCCGACCGACCCCGAACTGGCCGCCTCCCGACCCCGAACCGGCACCACCCCGACCCCCGAACCGGCACCACCCCGACCCCCGAACCGGCACCACCCCCGACCCCCGAACCGGACTTTCCGGGAAGCCGTGCCTACAGCGGGCACCGCTGCCCCAGTTTGCACCGCAAGTCCGGTTCGCTCGGGCGGGTCGCCGCGACCGCCACCCCCGCTTGGGCTCGGCCGCGCGGCCACCAACCCCTGCTCGGGCGCGGCCGCGCGACCGCCACCGCTGCATCGCGCGCGGCCGCGCGACCGCCACCGCTGCATCGCCGGCGCCCCTGGCCGCGACTTTCGTAACGGCGGCTCGCTCGTGACGAATCACCGAGCCTTCCCGAGCCCACGCTGGTGACCTGCGGAATCGTCGTGCCTGGACGGGCTTCACGCTGCGCAAGGAGGCGCCCGTCACGGTGCGGGTTCTGGCGATGTGCGTACCGGGGTGCAGGCGGCAGTCTCCTCATCAGCCGCAACCGACCACGAGGAGGCCCCGCGTGATGAGCCCCGAGGCACCGACCCTCACCAGGACTCCCGCGCCCGGGCGGGCCGGCAAGGACGCCGAGCGGCTGATCACGTTCCTCTACCGCGAACACGGCGCGTCGCTGCTGTCGTTCGCGAGCCGGCTGACGAGTGGTGACCACCAGTGGGCCGAGGACGTCGTCCAGGAGACGCTGCTACGGGCATGGCGCAGCTCGGTCCAGGTGGACGAGTCACAGCCGCCGGTGCGCTCCTGGCTGTTCACCGTCGCTCGGCGGATCGTCCTCGACGGGTACCGTCGGCGGTCGGCCCGCCCGAAGGAGGTCGGCGACGCGGCCCTTGAACTCCTTCCCGGTACGGACGACGTCGACGCGATGCTCCAGTCGCTCGCCGTCTCCGACGCGCTCAGCGCCCTGTCGGAGCCGCATCGGGCGGTGCTGCGCGAGATCTACTTCCGTGGCAGCACCGCCGAGACCGCGGCGGAGACGCTCGGCGTACCCGTCGGCACGGTGAAGTCGCGCTCGTATTACGCGCTGCGGGCGCTTCGCCTGGCGCTGGAGGAGCGCGGGCTAACCGCAGCGGTCTAGTGCGACCATCTAGTCCGGCAACCGCCACAGCGGCACGAGGACGGCCAGCGTGGCGACCGTTGCCAGAGGCTTGGCCGAACTGTGGGAAACGGGCCAGCGTCTAACGGCGCACAATCGGCGCTGTCACGCCATGCTCGACGGCCCACCCGGCGATCTGAGCGCGTGAACGGAGGTCCAGCTTGGCCCGGATGTGCTCAAGATGGGCCTCCACAGTGCGCTCGGCGATCCGTAGCCGAGCCGCGATCTCACGGTTGGTGAGCCCGGCGACCAGCAGCGCTGCCACCGCCTCCTCGCGCCGGCTCAACGTCGGATGACCATCGCGGTCACGCGGTTCGCGCCAGTTGTTGTCGAGCGCGTATGCGACGACCGCCTTAGCGTCGAGCCGCCGCCCCGCTTGTTCCGCCGCCCGTCCGGCCTTCACACCGACGCGCGCACGCGCCGCGTCCATCGCTTCGGCAAATTGCGGCCTGATGCTGAGGTCGGGTTGGCTGCGTTGCCGCTCGCGGAGCACGGTGACTGCGCTGCCGAGCCGCAGCACACGGAGTGCGTCGTCTCGTCGTGCTGCCACCAGGGCCAGGCCCTCTATCAAGTCCAGCGCAACTGTCGCCGGCATGTCGGTGTCGTCCGGGACTGGCTGCGCCCTCAAACCTTCGCGGAGCCGCTGCTCCGCCGTGGCGAGGTCGCCGCGCCCGAGCGCCAGCATCGCCGACGTGTGCAGCCACTCCGCGGGTACCGGATCCGCGGCGTGTTGGCGATACAGCGCCAGGCACACCTCAAGGAGCTCTGCGCCGCGTGTGAGGTCGCCGAGCTGGATCGCCGCGTAGGCGAGGTTGTGAATACAAACTGCCGTGTCGACCGGCTCGCCGAGCGGCCGGACCAGCTCGACGCAGCGCTCCAGGGACGAGTACGCCCCGGCCAGATCGCCCAGCTCCGTCTGTGTGAGGGACATCGACTGCAGCGCTCGGGCGTACATCCGGGGTCGCGCCGCCGAATCCTCGAGCGCCAACGCTTCAGTGGCGAGCGACAGAGCCTCAACCTGGTCGCCTTGCATCGTCGCCAGTCGTGCCGCGCACGCAAGTGCGGCACTGCGGCCCGGGTAGTCGGACGGCGTGGCGTCGAGCGCGTCCCGGAGCAGGCGGCGGCCCTGGGTGGTGTAGCCGCGCTGCCGCCAGCACCGGCCGAGCGCCGCCGCGAGAAGCACCCGCCGCGGGTCACCGGCGTCGACCGTCCACTCCAGAGCGTGCAGGAGATTGTCGCGCTCGGCGTCGAGCGGCGCGATCTCCTCGAACGACCGCGCCACCCGGTCGCCGACAACCGGCTCGGCGAGGCTGAGCAGCCAACCGACCAGCCGCTCGTAGCACTCGTCGGCCTCGCCGGTCGCGGCGAGCTGGTCGCGGGCGTACAGGCGGATCGACTCCAGCTGCCGGAACCTGCCCATGCCGTGGTCGGCGACCACGAGCGACTTCGCCTCCAGGCTGGTGAGCAGGTCGAGCAGCTCCGGCGCACGCACGTCGCAGGCGGCCACGGCACCGTCCAGGGTGAAACCGCCGGCCAGCACCGAGAGGCGGCGGAACGCGGCCTGCTCGGCAGGCTCCAGCAGGTCGAAGCTCCACTCGATCGCCGTGCGCAGGTCGCGGTGGCGGCTGAACGACGCGCGGAAGCCGCCGGTGAGCAGGCCGAACCGGTCGTCCAGCCGGGTCAGGATCTCGCCGACCGGTAGCAGGCGGACCCGTCGCGCAGCCAGCTCGATCGCGAGCGGGTTGCCGTCCAGCCGCGCGCAGATACCGGCGATGGCCGCGCCGTTCTCGGCGGTCAACGCGAACCCGGGCGCGGCGGTCTTCGCCCGGTCGATGAAGAGACGCACCGCCTCCGACGCCAGCAGCTCGCCGCGGCTCGCCGCTGCTCCGTCGGTCGGCAGGGTGAGCTCGCCGATGCGGTAGATCCGCTCACCGGGGACGTCCAGCGACTCCCGGCTCGTGGCGAGGATCGTCAGCTCTGGGCACCGACCCAGCAGCGACCCGGCCAGCGCCGCGCTCGCCTCGACGACGTGCTCGCAGTTGTCGAGCAGGATCAGCGTCGGCGCGGATCCGACCGCCGCGGCGAGCGTGTCGGTGATCGGCTCGCCTGGCCGCTCCGGGATGCGCAGGGTCGCGGCGAGGTGCTGGGGGAGCAGTGCGCCGGCTGTGAGCGACGCCAGCTCGACCACCCACACTCCGCCTGGGAACCGGTCGCGGGCGCGCGCCGCCAGCTCGTATCCGATCCGCGTCTTGCCGGCGCCGGCCGCACCGAGCAGTGTGACAAGGCGGCCCCGGCGCAGGAGCCGTTCCAGGTCGGCGAGTTCGTGTTCGCGGCCGATCAGCTTGTCGAGCGCGGCCGCGACGTTCCCGGCCAGCGTAGGGGCTGGCGCCGACACGGCCGCGCGCTGCCGATACGCCCGCTGGCGGCACGCGTTGGAACAGAATCTGGGCGGGCGTCCGGTAGCACGGGCCGCCAGCTTCGCGCCGCAGACCTCGCACCGGCCGGTTGGTGTCTCCATCGGATCAGGGTGTGCCAGCGCGGACCTCGTTGAGGATCTTCTGCAGTGACCCCTTCTCGGCCGGCGGCGCGGTCATCCGGAACACGACCTGGCGGTCGAGCGGGCCGCCCGGCTGGCTGTGCCAGTACCGGACCGCGACCAGCCCGTACTGCGGCTTGCCGTCAGGACCGGGAACTGTGTCCGACGAGGCGTACGACGTGTTGCCCTTGACCCGCCTCCACTGCAACGACCAGGCGTTCTCCGCCTTGCGCATCCGGATCTTGCGTGGGCTGTCGCACGGCTCTGCGCACTCGCGGACGATCAGCTCGCCACCCGCGGCGACGTCGGCCGACTTGCACTCCCACTTCGCGTACGCGCCGGACTGGTCGACCTCGGCGCATTTCCAGTCGCTGGGGATCTTGAATGAGAACTCGAGACCGGCCGGCTTGTCCATCGTGGTGACCTTGTCGGTGGGCGCGAACTTCGGCCATGCCGCCGGCCAGCTACTGGGCACCGGCGGCTCCTTGCCCGCCTGCGGATGTACCGCGGGCGCGTTCGGGGTGCCGGCGCTCGGTTCGGCGCTCGGTTCGGCGCTCGGTTCGGCGCTCGTGCTCGCCGTGGGCTTCGGGTCCGGCTCGTCGCCGCCCCTGGTGAGCGCCCACGTCGTGAGCACCCCGGCGCCGACGAGCACCACGACCAGGCCGATCACGCCCGCGATGAGCAGGCCGCGGCGCTTCGGCGGCTCGGAAGAGCCGGTAAGCGGCGGATACGGCGGCGTCCAGCCGCCGTGGGACACCGGGCCGGGGCCGTACGACGGGGGAGCGCTCTGCGGCGCGCCGTAGCCGGGAGGAGCGCTGTAGGGCGCGCCGTAGCCGGGGGGAGCGCTGTTCGGGGTGCCGCCGTACACCGCGGGGTCGTATCCGGCCGGCGGGCTCTGCGGCGCGACACCGTAGCCGGGCGGAGCGCTGTTCGGCGCGGCGCCGTAGCCCGGAGGCACGGTGTAGCCCGGCGGTGGGCTCTGGGGTGCGGCGCCGTAGGCGGCGGGGTCGTAGCCCGGCGGTGGGCTCTGCGGCGTCGCGGCCGGGCCGGGCTGCTGGCCGTGCGGGTCGTACCCCGCTTGCTCGTACCCGGGCTGCTCGTATCGCGGGCCGAACCGGCCCCGGTTGCGCCTGCTCGTGTGCCGGCTGGGGCGCCGGCGGCTCTGTGCCGTACGGCGCCGAGTCGAACAGGTGCGGCCCGTACCCGGGCGGGGCGTCGGCGGGCGTCGTAGCCTGCGGGGGCGTGGGGTCGAATCCGGCGGCGGGTTGCTCAGGCACGGTGCCCGGCGGACCCCACGCGGCATCGGGCGCCATGACGGTGGGCATGTCGTCCATTGGCGGCACCGGTGGCGCGACCGCCGGACCACCGGCCATGCGGGTGAAGATCTGGAGCGCTCCGGGGCCGCCGTCCTCGACGAGCGCCGTCCACGGGCGGGGGCCGTTCAGGTCGGCGCCCGCCAGCTGACCCTGCAACGGGCCGCTGGCGGCGGCGCGGAACTGATGTGCGCGATCATGGTCGGCGGTCTCCAGCACGGCGAGGGTGACGAACGTGCCCTGCTGGTCCACCGCGCGCCAGACCCGACCGGCCGGCCTCAGGCTGAGCATCTCCGTCAACCTGTAGGGACCGATCGTCTCCATGCCGTCCTCCCCGTTCACCCACTAGCCCGTGACGGATCGTAGCCGACCGCCCACATACCAAAGGAAGGGCCGTCGCATCGGACACATCGCTGCCATTAATGCGATGTCCGAGTTGAAGCACATCCTAGAATCGTCGAACGAGACTACTGCAGAGTTTATTTGTCCGATTGCGGGTAATATGTGTTGCCTGGTGCGCCAAGGATTTACCTCGCACATCGGATTCCGGCATAATCGCCGCGATTTCCTCGCGCGCCTGGCGCCCCCACAGCGGAAGACACAGTGAACGACTCTGATGACACCTTGGTCCTCCCGCAGCAGCGCGAGGCAGCGGCAAAGGATCCCGAAACCAGCGAGGGTCCGGAGCAGCCCGATCTCGAACGGCTCCCGGGAGATGACGGCGATGCCCCGCCAGGCATGTCCGGCGCGGCGAGGGCGCCTGACAGCGCGCGGCCGGAGGACATGGCCGATCCGCCGGGCCACGGCGGCTACCGGACACCCGAGGACGGCGACGTGCGGCTAGCGGAGGAGCCGGACGCGCAACACTCGGAGACGGCAGAGCCGCCGCGCTCGATCGACGAGCCCACGCAGATGCTGTCCCTGGACGCCATCCGGGCGGCCGAGCAGGAGGCGACCAGCGACAGCATCGTCGCGTCCGCGCCGGTCACCGGCCAGCACCGGGCCCGCGAGCGGGCTCTCGCTCAACTCGGCTGGCTCGCGTCCGCGCTGCTCATGGCGGGCGTCGGCCTGTTGCGCATCGACCGCGCCGGACTCGGTCAGGACGAGGCGATCACCTGGGGCATGGCCCGCGCGCCGTGGGCCGAGTTCGAGGCGCTGCTGCGCGCCGGCGAGGTGGTCGGCGCGCCGTACTACCTGCTGATGCGCGCCGTCACCGACGTCGCCGGCTCGGCGGACGTCGTGCTGCGGTTGCCGTCGCTGCTGGCGATGGTCGCCGCCGCTGCCATCGTCGCCGTGATCGGCAGCCGGCTCGCCAGCCCGCGGGTCGGCCTGCTCGCCGGCACGGTGTTCGCGGTGTTGCCGGTCACCTCGCGGTACGCGCAGGAGGCCGGTCCGTACGCGCTCACCCTGTTCGCGGCGGTGCTCAGCTCGCTCGCACTCGTCGTCGCGTACGACCGGCCGAAGTTCTGGCGCTGGACCGGGTACACCCTCACGGTCGTGCTGCTCGGCGCCCTGCACCCGCTCGCGCTGGGCCTGCTCGTCGCGCACGGCTTCGCGGTTCTCGTGGGGCGCGCCCGGCTGTTCTGGCGCTGGCTGATCGCCGCCGTGATCGGCGCTGCCCCGGGCGGCGCGGCCTCTCGCACGCCCGCGGCGACCTCGGCCGGCTCAGCACGCCGCCGAGGGCGACATCCACGCGCTCGCGGCGTACCCGGAACAGTTCTTCGGCGTGGCTCTTCTTGCAGGCATCGTGCTCGCGCTGGCGATGTTCGCCATCTCGATGCAGCAGCCGGCGCTGATCTACACCGCGTGGGCGCTGGTCCCGACGGCCGCGATCTTCGTCGCCGGCTTCTACACGCCGCTGTGGGCGCCGGAGTACCTGCTGTTCACGCTGCCCGGCTGGATCCTGCTCGCGGGCACCGCGCTCGGCCGAGCGCCGCTCATGCGCGGCGTCGTGGCGCTGCTGGCGATCGGCGTGCTCGCCGTGCCGGCGCACCGGGCGATGCGCGAGCACGACGGCCACGTGCAGGACACACGGCGGCTCACCGCGTTGCTGACAGCCGCCGCGCTGCCGGGCGACGGGATCGTCTACGGCCCGCCCGAGACCGAGGGCCGCGTCGCCCGGAACGTGGTGGCGCACTACGTGCCGCCGGGCAAGCGCCCGAAGGACGTCCTGGCCGTCGAGGCGCCCGGCGACGAGGGCAGCCTGCTGGTCGAGGAGTGCGAGGACGTCTTCAAGTGCCTCGGCAAGACCAAGCGGATCTGGCTGGTGCGCAGCGGCGAGCCCAAGGACCCGATCGCGCAGCTGGGCGCCGAGAAGGCGCGCCCGCTGCGCGAGTTCGAGGTCACGAAGACGTGGCACCCGGATGGACTGACCCTGTCCCTGCTCGTGCGCAAGCCCACCTAGGCCGGGGAGTAGCGGGGATGTTGGCGTTTCTCCTGCAGGTGAGCGCGTGGTTGCAGGGCGGGCAGGTGTACCTGTTCGCCATCTTCATGATGCTGATCTGGCTGCTGTGGCTGGTGCGCATCACGATCGCCCGCCACTACCGGCCGTGCCAGGCCACCTGGACCACGACGACGTCCGTGATCGTGCCGGTGGTCGACGAGCCGCTCGACCTGTTCCGCTCGGTCCTGGAGCGCATCGTGGAGCAGCGCCCCAGCGAGGTCATCGTCGTGATCAACGGTCCGCGCAACGAAGCGATCGAGACGCTCTGCGACGACGTCGCCGTGCGCTGGGCGTGGACCGAGACCCCGGGCAAGCGCAACGCGCTCAAGATCGGCGTCGAGATGGCCAACGGCGACATCGCGGTCCTCGTCGACTCGGACACCTTGTGGACCGCCACGCACGCTGTCGCGAGCTGGTGAAGCCGTTCAGCCGACCCGGGTCGGTGGCGTCACCACCCGCCAGCGCATCCTCGACCCTAACCGCTCCGTGCTCACCCGCTGGGCCGACTGGCTGGAGAACATCCGCAACGAGTACTCGATGCCGGCGATGAGCGTGCTCGGCACCGTCGGCTGCCTGCCCGGGCCGCACGATCGCGTTCCGTCGCTCGCATCCTTCGTCGACTGCATGGACCGGTTCCTCAGCGAGCGCTTCCTCGGCGTCTTCCTTGAGGTGAGCGACGACCGGACGCTGACCAACTACACCCTGCATGGCGGGCTACAGCACCGTGTACCAGTCGACGTCGCTCGTCTACACCGACGCGCCCACGTCGTCTGCGGTGCTGGCGAAGCAGCAGTTCCGGTGGGCGCGCGGCTCGCAGTACAACACGCTGCGGATGCTGCCCTGGATGCTGCGGCAACGCCCCGTGCTGGCGCTGTTCTACACTCGCCGACATCGTGGTGCCGTTCATCCTGGTCGGGCTCGCTTCTTGGCGTGGTGCGTCGCGCTCCTCACCGGCCTGAGACGCGCGCTTCTACGAGCAGCCTTCCCTCTCCCGGACCAGCCTGTGGCCGCTCTGCTCCATCCTCGCTCTCACGTCGCGATGACGCTGCTGTCGCTGGCCGTGCGCTTCGGCTGCCACTTCTCCGTACCGCCCGAGCGACCTCGTCTACCTCCCCGCCTTCATGCTGATCAACACCTTCCTGCTGATGCCCGATGCGCGTGCTCGGCTTCTTCCGGATGGCGTCACGACGCGAGCTGGGGCACCCGGTCCACGCCTTCGCGGCAGCGCCGGCCGCAGCCCCCTGGCTCGCGATCCGTACCTGTTGGGCGTCGCGATGCTGGCCGTCGTCGGTGTTGATCAGTGTCTAGGCAGCGCTGCTCTCCCGCAGCATCCGCCGGTCGGGCCGCGGCCACGCCGTCGACTCGTGCTGCTCAGCGTCCTGCGGTCGCTGCACTCTCTGCTGGTGGCACGGGCGCGCCGCCGGCGCCCGCTGCCGGCCTCGTCGACGCTCGCTGCGATCGCGAGCCATCGTCGGCCGAGCGCCGTCTCGATCAGCGCCGCCGAAGGATCCCGCACCGAGAGTCTTCGTCGCGGCCGCACCGCCACCGCACTTCGGCCTGAGCTTCCCGTCGGTCGCCGTTCGCGCAAGCGGGTTCGGCGCGATCGCCGCCGCGCCGTCGCAGCCCACGATGCTCGAGTACTTCATCAAGTGGAACGAGGACTTCCTGCCGATCGCCGCCACCGCCGTGCTACCGACCAGGCGCGCTGCCGATGCTGTCTCTGGGAGCCGTGGGCCGGCCGGAGATCGGCACCGACCAGCCGAAGTACGCGCTGCGCAAGATCATCGACGGGCGCCCACGACCCGTACATCACGCGGTTCGCCAGGGCGTCAGCGTACAGTAGTGGCCCATCGCGCATGCGGTTCGCGCACGAGATGAACGGCGCCTGGTTCCCGTGGTCGGAGCAGCCGCTCCGGCAACAGCCCGGGCGAGTACGTGCGCGCCTGGCGCACGTCCACAACGTCTTCGAGCAGGTCGGGCGCCACCAACGTCATCTGGGTGTGGAGCCCGAACATCATCCGCCCGGTGCCCAGTGTCAGCTTGCGCCGGCTCTACCCCGGCGACCCTATGTCGACTGGGTCGGCATGGTCGGGTACGCCGTGCGCGAGAACGAGCGCGCGCGCGGTGTTCGACCCACGATCAACCGCACTCCGCAAGTTCACCAAGCAAGCCCATGCTGATCACCGAGACCGGCGCCAAGCCCGGCTCGACTGCAGGCCGGCCTGGACCGCCGACTTGTTCCGCTGGCTGCGCGCGCACGAGGACGTCGTCGGGCTTCATCTGGTTCGAGTACGACAAGGCGGAGTGCGACCTATCACTGGCGGTTCAGTCGCGACCGGCAGACGATGACCGCATTCCGTGCGGGCCTGGCGAAGTCCGACCTCGTTCCGCCGGTCCGCCCGTGAGGCTGCGTCCGCCCGTAAGGCTGCGTCCGCCCGTGAGGCGTCCGTCCGTGCGGCTGCGTGCGGTCGCCGCGACCCTCGCCTACGGCGCTGGCTCTCAGCGCCGCGGGCTGCACCGACGAGCCGAAGGCGGCGCCGGAACGCGTCGAGCCGACGTCACCCAGGAGACCGAGCCGCTGGCCGCGCGCGCCGAACACCGTCAGCGTCGACTTCGGACGCAGCATGGGCCCGTTCAAGTTCGCGCCGGGCGGCCAGCTCAGCGCGATCCCCAAGAGCTGGAAGTACGGCCCGTCCACTATGGGGTCTCGAGCGCTCGACCTGACACACGCTCGGTCTGGCTGACGTTCGAGGACTACTACGACGTGGCGACGCGGACCCCCAAGTACGACCGCGCCTACGACTACCTCGACACCTGGGCGAAGCTGACCGGGTGCTCATCGTCGTGTGGCGCACGGTACGACCCGCTCGTCACCAAGGGCGAGTTCCGCCAGGAGGAGTTCTTCGCGGCGCAGCGCGACATGCTGGCGCACTTCAAGAAGCGGTACCCGAAGATCCAGTACATCGAGGTGGAGAACGAGCCGGCGACATCCGCTCGTACTATCCGAAGTACCGCATGATGTACCAGGTCGTGAACGCCGTCTGCGCGATGAGTTCGCGGACCCGAGCTGAAGGTCAGCGCCCCACGCTCGACACGTTCAGCGAGCGGCGTATCGGGCAGTTCCTCTACCGCTACCGCGACGACCCCGACCCGGGCAAGCGCCTCGACTTCGTCAGCTATCACCAGTACCTGATCAGCACCGACGGCGCGTGGCACGACGACAAGGACAACCCGGCGATCGTCGCCACCGAGCGCGCGCGCCTCGACAAGCTGCTCGGCCAGCGTGGGCTGGTGAGCCGCCCCGTGCTGGTCACCGAGACCGGCACGTTCCCCGCGCCTTCGACGCGCAGGCGTCGGGCTGGGGTCGAACGAGCTGCTTGTTCGTCCCCACGAAGGACCAGGTCGGGCCGGAGCCCTGAGTGGCTGCGGTCGCGCGCGGTTCGTTGCGTGATGACGCAGCCATCTGGACAAGGTGGGGCGAGCGGAGTAAACCGGGTCTATGGTGCGCTTACCGACCGATATGCCCACGCCGAGCCGGCGTACTTTCCTGTCCGCCTCCGCCGCCACCCTGGCCGTCGTCGCGGCCGGAGCACCCGCTCACGCCGTGCCGCTCGGTCGACCCGGCGGCCCCGGATCGCCGGTCACGCCGCAGCCGCCCGACGCCGAGCTACGCGCGCTGTTACGCGCGGTCGACGCCCGCCGGATCGAGTCGTCGGTACGGAAACTCGCCTCGTTCGGCACCCGCCATACACTGTCCAGTCAGGACGATCCGGCGCGCGGTATCGGCGCCGCCCGCGACTGGCTGTACCAGGAGTTCCGCCGCTACGGCGGTGCGCTGAACGTCGAGTTGCAGTCGTATGTGCAGCAGCCCGCGCCGCGTATCCCCGTGCCGACGACGATCACGAACGTCCTCGCCACGCTACGCGGTTCGACCACGCCCGAGCGCGTCTACGTCGTCTCCGGCCACTACGACTCGCGCGTCACCGACGTCATGAACGCGACCAGCGAATCGCCCGGCGCCGACGACGACGCGTCCGGGGTGGCGGTCGTCCTGGAGATGGCGCGGATCATGGCCAACCGACGTCCCGAGTCGACGATCGTCTTCGCCGCCGTCGCGGGCGAGGAGCAGGGACTCTACGGCGCCCACCACATGGCACAGCAGTTCAAGACGGCCGGCGTCGATGTGCAGGGGATGTTCACCAACGACATCGTCGGCAGCAGCACCGCCGACGACGGCACCCGCGACCCGCGTACCGTCCGGCTCTTCGCCGAGGGCGTGCCCACCGCGGAGACGCCTGAGGAGGCCGCGATCCGGCGCTCGGTGGGCGGCGAGAACGATTCGCCCGCGCGCCAGCTCGCCCGGTTCGTCACGAGCGTCGCGCAGAACAGCTCGGTGGGCATGACGATCCGCACGATCTACCGGCGCGACCGGTACCTGCGCGGCGGCGACCACATCGCGTTCCTGGAGCGCGGCTACCCGGCCGCCCGGTTCACCGAGCCCCACGAGGACTACGCCCACCAGCACCAGGACGTCCGCGTCGTCGACGGCAAGCAGTTCGGCGACCTGCCCGAGTTCTGCGACTTCGCCTACATGGCCCGCGTGGCGCGCGTGAACACCGCCACGATCTGGTCACTCGCGCAGGGTCCGGGCACGCCGAAGGGCGTCCGGGTGCGCACCGACCAGCTCACCAACGACACCGACCTCGTGTGGCAGCGCGGCACCGAGCCCGACCTCGCCGGCTACGAGGTGGTGTGGCGCGAGACGACCGTCCCCCGACTGGACCACCGTGATCGGCGTCGGCGACGTCACCGCCGCCCGGATCGACCTGTCCAAGGACAACGTGTTCTTCGGCGTCCGGGCCGTCGACAGGTCCGGCCACCGGAGCCCGGTGGCGTTCCCGACGCCCCTGCGCTGAGCCCGGCGATGTGGTCGCACTTTTCCGTGCCATAGGCCGGAAAAGTGCGACCACTAGGCCTCCAGGATGACCGCGAGGCCCTGGCCGACGCCGATGCAGATGGCGGCCAGGCCCCAGCCGCCGCCGCGCCGGTGCAGCTCCCAGGCCAGCGAGCCGAGGATCCGCGCGCCGGAGGCGCCGAGCGGGTGGCCCAGGGCGATCGCGCCGCCGTTCGGGTTGACGAGGTCCGGGTTGAGGTCGGGCCACTCGGCGAGGCAGGCGAGGGCCTGGGCGGCGAACGCCTCGTTGAGTTCGACGACGGCGAGGTCGCTCCAGGTGATGCCGGCACGCGCGAGGGCTTTCCGTGCGGCCTCCACCGGACCGATGCCGAACCGCTGCGGGTCGACGGCGTGCACCGCCCGGGCAGCGATGCGGGCGAGAGGCCGGGCGCCGGTGCGCTGAAGACCAGCCTGGTCGGCGAGGAGCAGGGCGGCGGCACCGTCGTTGAGTGGCGACGAGTTGCCCGCTGTGACGGTGCCGTCGACCCGGAACACCGGCTTGAGCCTCGCCAGCGCGGCCATCGAGGTGTCGGGGCGCACGCACTCGTCCCGCGCCAGCTCGCCGGAGGGCAACACCTCGTCGCTGAAGGCGCCGGAGTCCCAGGCGTCGGCCGCGCGGTGGTGGCTGCGGGCGGCGTAGGCGTCCTGGGCGTCGCGGTCGACCTTGTACTCGGCGGCCAGTAGCTCGGTCGCCTCGCCGAGGCCGATCGTCCACTGTGGCGGCATAGCGGGGTTGATCATCCGCCAGCCGAGCGTCGTGGAGTGCAGGGTCTCGTGCCCGCGCGGGTAGGCGCGTTCCGGCTTCGGCAGCACCCACGGTGCGCGGCTCATCGACTCGACCCCGCCCGCGAGGCACACCGACGCGTCGCCGACCGCGATCGCCCGCGACGCCCCGATCACCGCCTCCAGGCCCGAACCGCACAGCCGGTTCACGGTCACCCCGGGGACCGACACCGGCAGGCCGGCCAGGAGTACGGCCATGCGGGCGACGTCGCGGTTGTCCTCGCCGGCGCCGTTCGCGTCCCCGAGGACGACGTCGTCGATGAGCGCCGGGTCGAAGGAGCCCCGGTCGAGAAGGCCGCGGACCACCGTGGCGGCGAGGTCGTCCGGGCGGACCGTGGCCAGGGCGCCGCCGTAACGGCCAATCGGCGTGCGGACGGCGTCGGCGATGAAGACGTCGGCGATCATGTCGCACACCGTAGTCGGACGCGAGGGGCTCGGGCATGGGCCGGTAGGGTCGGCATTCTCATGAGCGCAACTCTCGTCGCCAAGAATCTCGCCGCCGGCCACGGCGACCGTGCGTTATTCGCTGACCTGGACCTTGTCGTCGCGCCGGGCGACGTTGTGGGCCTGGTGGGAGTGAATGGAGCGGGTAAGTCCACATTGCTCCGTATCCTCGCGGGGCATGTTCCGCCCGAGCACGGGACTGTCCAGCTCAGCCCGCCCAACGCTACGGTCGGTCACCTGCCGCAGGAGCCGGACCGCCGTACCGGCGAGACGGTGCACGCCTTCCTCGCCCGCCGCACCGGAGTCGGCGGCGCCCAGCGTGACCTGGACGCCGCCACCGAGGCGCTCGCCACCGGCGCGCCCGGCGCCGACGACGCCTACGCGCACGCGCTGGAACGCTGGCTCGCGCTCGGCGGCGCCGACCTGGACGAGCGGGCCGAGGAGGTCGCGGCCGACCTGGGCCTCGGCGTCGACCTGGACTCCGCGATGACGTCGCTGTCCGGCGGGCAGGCCGCCCGGGTGGGCGTCGCGTCGCTGCTGCTCAGCCGGTACGACGTCTTCCTGCTCGACGAGCCCACCAACGACCTGGACCACGACGGCCTCGACCGGCTGGAGAAGTTCGTCACCGGCCTGCAGGCGGGCACCGTCGTGGTCAGCCACGACCGCGAGTTCCTGGCCCGCACCGTCACGCGCGTGGTCGAGCTGGACCTCGTCCAGCAGCGGGTTCGTGCCTACGGCGGCGGGTACGGGGCCTACCTGGAGGAGCGGGAGGTCGCCCGCCGGCATGCCCGCGAGGCGTACGAGGAGTACGCCGACACGCGCGCCGGGCTGGAGCAGCGCGGGCGGATGCAGCGCTCCTGGATGGAGAAGGGCGTCAAGAACGCGCGCCGCAAGGCCACCGACAACGACAAGATCGGCCGCAAGTTCCGTACCGAGTCGACCGAGAAGCAGGCGGCGAAGGCCCGCCAGACCGAGCGCCTGATCGAGCGCCTGGAGGTCGTCGAGGAGCCGCGCAAGGAGTGGGAGCTGCGTATGGAGCTGGCGGCGGCGCCCCGAGCCGGTGCGATCGTCGCGTCCGTGCGCGGTGCGGTGGTGCGTCGCGGCGACTTCACGCTCGGCCCCGTGGACCTGCAGGTCGACTGGGCGGACCGGGTCGCGATCACCGGCGCGAACGGGGCCGGCAAGTCGACGCTGCTCGCCGCGATCCTCGGGCGGGTCGCGCTGGACGAGGGCCACGCGAGCCTCGGTCCCGGCGTCGTCGTCGGCGAGATCGACCAGGCCCGCGGCCACTTCCTCGGCGGCGAGCCGCTGCTGGACGCGTTCGGGGCGGCGGTGCCCGAGTTGACCACTGCCGACCTGCGCACGCTGCTCGCGAAGTTCGGCCTGCGCGCGGCCCACGTGCTGCGGCCCGCTGCGACCCTGTCGCCCGGTGAGCGCACCCGGGCCGCGCTGGCGCTGCTCCAGGCCAGCGGCACGAACCTGCTCGTGCTGGACGAGCCGACGAACCACCTGGACCTGCCCGCGATCGAGCAGCTGGAGTCGGCGCTCGACTCCTACCCCGGCACGTTGCTGCTGGTCACGCACGACCGGCGCATGCTCGACGCGGTCTCGGTGAACCGCCGCTTCGACGTCGAAGCCGGCAAGGTGCGCGAGCTGTAGCAGCCCTTGGGCGAGCACCGCCCCGGGCGAAGCACCGCCCTGGGCGGAGCACCGCCCTGGAGGGAACCTCCTGGGCGAGCCGCCACCCCGAGCGAACCTCCTGGGCGAGCCACCGCCACGGAGCGAACCGGACTTTACGGGAAGCCGTGCCTACACCGGGCGCGACTGCCCCGATTTGTCCCGCAAGTCCGGTTCGCGGCGTCGGTGGTTCCCGCAAGTCCGGTTCGCGATGTCGGTGGTTCGCGATGTCGGTGGTTCGCGGCATGGGTGGTTCGCGGCGTCGGTGGTTCGCGGCATGGGTGGTTCGCGATGTCGGTGGTTCGCGGCGAGGTGGGGCGGTCAGGCCGCGAGCCATGCCTCGATACCCGCCCGCAGTTCGGCGACGACCACGGGCGGCGCGGTGGAGGCCGCCACCGAGTGCCGCGCCAGCGCGGCGAGTTGCTCGTCGCTGCAGTTGAGCGCGTCGCGGGCGATGCCGTACTGGCCGGCGAGGCTGGTGCCGAACATCAGCGGGTCGTCGCTGCCCAGAGCCACCGGTACACCGGCGGCGAGCAGTGCGGGCACCGGCAGCGCGTCGAGCGCCGGACCGCCGAACGGCGGGTAGGAGGTGGGGCACACCTCCAGCGCGACGGGCGCCGACGCGAGCAGCTCCACGGTCGCCGGGTCCTCGGCGGCGCGCAGGCCGTGCCCGATCCGTCGCGCACCGAGTAGCTCGACGCAGTCGCGGACGTGTGTCGGGCCAAGGTAGAAGCCGCTGTGCGGGGTGACGAGCAGGCCGGCGTCGACGGCGATCCGGCAGGCGGGCACGAAGTCGGCCACCTGACCGCGCCGCTCGTCATTGGAGATCCCGTAGCCGACGACGCCCTGGCCCGCGTAGAACGCCGCGAGGGCCGCGATCCGCTGCGCGTGCTCGGCCGGCGCCGCCCAGCTCGCGGCGAGCACCACGCCCACCGGGATCGGCGCCGCCGCCGCGCCGGTGAGCACCGCCTCGACGACGGCCTGGAGCGAGCCGAGCCGCGCCCCGTACGACGTGGGGTCGACCTGGATCTCCAACCAGCCGGCGCCGTCGGCGGCGTCGTCGGTGGCCGCCTCGACCACGACCCGCGCGATGTCCTCGGCCGTACGCAGCGCGGCCCGAGCGGCGGAGTAGACCGCCTGGAACCTGGTGAACTCGTGCACGACGCCTGGCTGCATCGGCGGCGGCAGGGTCAGCCCGTCCCGTGCGGCGAACTCGGCGAGCGTTCCCGGGCGGAGCGCGCCTGTCAGGTGGAGGTGCAGATGTGCCTTCGGCAGGGTTCGGAGATCCCGCATCAAAGCTGGTCCACCGCGGTGACCCGGACGACCGCGGTGCCGGCCTCGTCGGACGCCGCCAGGTCGACCTCGGCGGTGATGCCCCAGTCGTGGTCGCCGGCCGGGTCGTCGAAGATCTGCCGGACCACCCAGCGACCAGGCTGCTCGTCGATCATCAGCAACTTCGGGCCGCGCGCGTCCGGCCCGGTGCCGATCTCGCCGTGCTCGGTGAAGTACGGCGCCAACGCCTCCTCCCAGTCCTCCGCCGGGACGGAAGGATCCAGCTCGCCGAGGTCCCACCAGCGCCGCAGCGCCGCCAGCTCGACCCGGCGGAACAGCGCGTTGCGGACCAGTACCCGGAACGCCCGCAGGTTGCGCGTCACTGCGGGCGGGCGCTCGTCCACCGGCGCCGTCTCGGGCACGGCGTCGGGGTTCTGCAGTTTCTCCCACTCGTCCAGAAGGCTGGAGTCGACCTGGCGGACCAGCTCCCCGAGCCACTCGACGAGGTCGGCGAGTTCCTCGGTCTTCGCCTCGTCCGGGACGGTCTGCTTGACGGCCTTGTACGCGTCGGCGAGGTACCGCAGCACCAGCCCTTCGGAGCGCGACAGGTTGTAGAAGCCGACGTACTCGACGAACGTCATCGCCTTCTCGTACATGTCGCGCGCCACGGACTTCGGCGACAGCTCGTGGTCGGCGACCCACGGGTGACCGCGCCGATAGGTCTGGTACGCGTGGTCGAGCAGCTCGGCGAGCGGCTTCGGATGGGTGACGCTGTCGAGCAGCTCCATGCGCTCGTCGTACTCGATACCGTCGGCCTTCATCTGCGCGACGGCCTCGCCACGGGCCTTGAACTGCTGTGCCGACAGCACCTGACGTGGATCGTCCAGAGTGGACTCGATGACGGACAGAACGTCCAGGGCGTAGCTGGGGGAGTTCCGGTCCAGCAGCTCGATCGCGGCCAGCGCGAACGGCGACAGCGGCTGGTTGAGAGCGAAGTCGAACTGGAGGTCGATCGTGATGCGCGCCGACCGGCCCTCCTCGTCCGGCGCGGCGAGCCGCTCCACGACGCCGCCCGCGACCAACGCCCGGTACATCGCGATCGCGCGGCGGGCGTGCCTGAGCTGGGCCGGGCGCGCTTCGTGATTGTCGGTGATCAGGCGTCGCATGGCGGCGAACGCGTCGCCGGGGCGGCCGATCACGTTGAGCAGCATCGAGTGGCTGACCTGGAAGCTCGACGTCAGCGGCTCCGGTTCGGCGGCGACGATCTTCTCGAACGACGGCTCGCCCCAGGACACGAAACCCTCGGGAGCCTTCTTCCGGACCCACTTGCGCCGCTTCTTCGGGTCGTCACCCATCTTCGACAGCGCCTTCGCGTTCTCGACGACGTGCTCGGGCGCCTGCACGACCACCGCGCCGACCGTGTCGTAGCCGGCGCGTCCGGCGCGGCCCGCGATCTGGTGGAACTCGCGTGCCTTGAGGTGCCGCGTCCTCACCCCGTCGTACTTGGTCAGCGCCGTGAACACGACCGTCCTGATCGGGACGTTGATCCCGACGCCGAGCGTGTCGGTGCCGCAGATCACCTTCAGCAGCCCGTTCTGCGCGAGCAGTTCGACGAGTCGCCGGTACTTCGGCAGCATGCCGGCGTGGTGGACCCCGATACCGTGGCGCACCAGCCGTGACAGCGTCTTGCCGAACCCCGCCGTGAACCGGAAGTTCCCGATCAGTGCGGCGATCGCGTCCTTCTCGGCGCGCGTGCAGACGTTGACGCTCATCAGCGACTGCGCCCGCTCCAGCGCCGACGCCTGCGTGAAGTGCACGACGTAGATCGGCGCCTGCTTGGTCTCCAGCAGCTCGGTGATCGTCTCGTGCAGCGGCGTCATCACGTACGTGAAGTTCAGCGGCACCGGACGCTCCGCCGAACGCACGACCGCCGTGTCACGGCCGGTGCGCCGGGTCAGGTCCTCCTCGAAGCGGGTGACGTCGCCGAGCGTCGCCGACATGAGCACGAACTGCGCGCCGGTCAGCTCCAGCAGCGGCACCTGCCAGGCCCAGCCGCGGTCGGGTTCGGCGTAGAAGTGGAACTCGTCCATGACGACCTGGCCGACGTCGGCGTCGAAGCCGTCCCGCAGGGCGATGTTGGCCAGGATCTCCGCGGTGCAGCAGATGATCGGCGCGCCCGCGTTCACGCTGGAGTCGCCGGTCATCATGCCGACGTTGGCCGGGCCGAACGTCGCACAGAGCTGGAAGAACTTCTCCGACACGAGAGCCTTGATCGGCGCGGTGTAGAAGCTGCGGCGACCCTGGGCCAGCGCGGTGAAGTGCGCGCCGACTGCCACCAGGCTCTTCCCGGACCCCGTCGGCGTGCTGAGGATGACGTTCGCCCCCGTGACGATCTCCATCAGCGCTTCCTGCTGCGCAGGGTAGAGCTCGATGCCCGTGCCGGTGGCCCACGCGGTGAACGCGTCGAAGAGGGCGTCGGGCTCGGGGGTGGCCGGGAGGTGGTCGGTGAGCGTCATGATGCCCCTGATCGTGCCCGGCCGGCCGGGCACGCCGCACGCCGGGTACCGGTTCGGCGGCCGAAGGGGAGGAAACAGTAGCCGTTTCGTCACCTGCCGCGGACGGCCAGACCCTGGTGTGCTCGGTCGTGGACAGATCCACGACACCAAAGGAGCACGCATGACCGCGGCATGGAGCACCCCCGCCTACGGCGACGTCGACATCCGGTGCTGACGCTGCTCAGACCCGTCGCGGCGGTGCTGATCGCCGCCCGCGACCAGCACCGCCAAGCCGGCGACCGCGAACGCGACGTAGCCGACCGTCTCGTTGCCCTGGAGGAAGTCGAGGTAGTCGACGACGAACCAGCGCCGCTCCGCACCGGCCAGCCGCCCGGCGCCCTGGAACAGCAGGATCGCTCCGATCAGGAGCGGGAAGCCGTCGGTGGCCGGGGCTGAGCGGCGCGTCGTCATGGTGACCAGCCTTCCGGCGGAGGTCGGGGGCGCGCGTCGTCCGGCGGGCGCGTCCGGATGACCAAGGTCTAGCGCGGTGTCGACTTTGGTCGGGGTCACCGACGGGGTCACGGACCGTAGCCTGGCAGCGTGATTACCGCGGTGCGCACAGGCGTCGACCGGGGGTACCGCACGCTCCTGCCGGCCGCCCTCGCCTACGACCCTGACCTGGACGACGGCGGCGCCGGGAGGGTGCGCCGCTCGACCCGCGACTGGCTCGTCGACGTCGCCATATTCCTGCTGGCCATCGTGTTCGGTGGGCTCGCCTTCATCGGGGCGGTCGAGGACGACGTGCTGACCTCGCCGACTCTGCAGTTCCTCGACCTCGTCGCCGGTTCCGTCGCCTGCCTCACGCTGTGGTGGCGGCGGCGCTGGCCAGTCGGGATCTGGCTGGCTCTGCTGCCGGTGTCGGCGTTCTCCACGTTGTCGTCTGGCGCCACCACGGCGCTGCTCTTCACCATCGCCATCCACCGGCGGTTCGCGGTCGTGGCCATGGCCACCGGGTTGAGCTTCCTCGCCCTCCCCGCCTACTTCGCAATCGTTGGACCTGGGGCAGCCGGCTACTGGGTCGAGGCGACGATCGCGATCCTCCTCACCCTGGTGGTGGTGGGCGCGGGCATGATCGTGCGCGCCAGGCGGCAGCTCGTCATGTCGCTGCGCGAGCGTGCCCTGCGGGCCGAGTCCGAGCAGCAGCTCCGGGTCGAGCAGGCACGCCACCACGAGCGTGAGCGCATCGCACGGGAGATGCACGACGTGCTCGCGCACCGGATCTCGCTGCTCAGCGTGCACGCCGGAGCGCTGGAGTTCCGCCCGGACGCGCCGCCCGAGGAGATCGCCGCCGCGGCAGGGGTGATCCGGGCCAGCGCGCACCAGGCCTTGCAGGACCTCCGCGAGGTGATCAGCGTGCTGCGCGGCGACGCGTCCGGCGGCGACATCGCCCCCGCGCGCCCGCAGCCGACGATCGTCGACCTCCCCGGGCTCGTCGAGGAGTCCCGCCTGGCGGGCATGTGCGTCGAGCTGACCAACGGGATCGCGGATCTCGGCTCGGTGCCGTCGAGCGTCGGGCGCGGCGCGTACAGGATCGTCCAGGAGGGACTGACCAACGCCCGCAAGCACGCGCCCGGTACCGCGGTCGTGGTCAGGGTCGGCGGCGAGGCGGGTGACGGCATCGACATCGAACTCCGCAACTGCTGGCCCGACGGCGCCACGTCGGACATTCCCGGCGCAGGCGCCGGCCTGGTCGGGCTCACCGAGCGGGTGTCACTGGCCGGCGGGCGCATCGAGCACGGCCGCACCCCGGACGGCGAGTTCCGGCTGCACGCCTGGCTACCCTGGCCCGCATGACAACGACGTCCCCGATCCGGGTGCTCATCGTCGACGACGACGCGCTGGTCCGGGCCGGGCTCACGATGATGCTGTCGGGCACCGAGGACGTCCTGATCGTCGGCGAGGCTGCGGACGGCAGCGAGGTGCCGGCCGCGGTCGCCGCGCACGCGCCGGACGTCGTCCTGATGGACATCCGGATGCCCCGCGTCGACGGGCTGGCGGCCACCGAGCAGCTGCGCACCCGCCCTGATGCGCCGCAGGTGATCGTGCTGACCACCTTCGACGCCGACGAGCACGTCGTGCGGGCGCTGCAAGCGGGTGCGGGCGGGTTCCTCCTCAAGGACACGCCGCCGCCCGAGATCCTGCGCGCGATCCGGCTGGTCGCCGCCGGTGACCCGATCCTGTCGCCGGCAGTCACCCGGCGGCTCATCGCGCGGGTCGCGGGCACGCAGGACCCGGACAGCGGGCGGCGCCGTGCCCGGCTCCTGCTCGACCGGCTGAGCGAGCGTGAGCGCGAGGTGGCCGTCGCGATCGGGCAGGGCAAGTCGAACGCCGAGATCAGCGCCGACCTCTACATGAGCGTGGCCACGGTGAAGGCGCACGTCTCACGGGTGCTCACGAAGCTGGAGCTGAACAACCGCGTGCAGGTCGCGCTGCTTGCCCACGACGCTGGTCTGATCTGATACGTCAAGTTGTAACATGTCCAATCTGTACATCTAGGGCCACACTGCGGTATTCATTCCGAACGTGAATTAGATTCGCATCCGGCGGGGACGGGTGCTGGTCCAACGGAGGAATGGATTGAAGCGAACCTCGTGGCCCCGGCTGTTGATGTGGACAGCAGCCGCTGTGGTGGCCACACCGCTGGTCTTCGCCGGCGGAGTCCTACTCGTCAACGGTGAGCCGGAGCCTGCCGGCAAGTCCCTGCCGAAGACCGTCGCGGTGGCGGACGTCGCACCGGCGACGCTCGCCGAGGGCGGAGGCGGCGCACCGAAGAAGCGGGTCAAGCCCGCGGTGCGCATCGCCGGCTACGACAAGAAGGCCGGCCGCGCCACCCTCGACTCGGATCGCGGCGCGCCGATCAAGACCGGCCAGGTGATCGTCAGCGACCGGACCAAGCAGCTGCCGCAGGGCGCCCTGGTCAAGGTCACCAACCCGGTCCCCGACAGCAAGGGCACCGTCGCAGTCGCGCCGGCCACGCTCCCGGACCTCCTCGGCGACGCGAAGATCCACTCGGCGACGCCCGTCAACCCGTCCGGGATCACCGTCAAGTCACTGGTCAACGGCGTCTCCAGCGACGTCACGGCAGCGGCCGGGAAGGCCGCCAAGCCGGCGAAGCCGGGCACCGTCCTGCCGCCGACCGCCAAGATCGAGCCGGCGCCCCTGCCCACGAGCGATGGCCGGCACAACATCGGCGGCCTGCTCAAGCTCGACCTCGACGTTCCCCTCGCTGGGCACGGGTTCCGCGCCACCAAGCAGGGCGGCCCGACGCTGCGCGGCTGGGTGCACTTCCAACCCCAGGTGCTGTTCGAGTACCAGCGCGACCAGGCCGGCGGCCTCGCGCCGACGAAGGCCACGATCGGCATCGGTGGCGCCTACGACTACGGCTGGAAGCTGCACGCGGCGCTCGCCGGCACCGTCGACACCGGCAAGAAGCCCCTGCGGCTGCCGTTCGCCGAGGTGCACGTCAGCCAGACGATCATGGTCGGGGCGTTCCCGATCGTCATCGACGCCGACCTGACGTACTTCTACCAGGTCACCGCGACCGGCCAGATCAGCATCGACACCGAGCAGAAGACCGTCGGCGAGGTGCAGCTCGGGGCGCAGTTCCGCAAGGACACGGGCTGGAAGCAGCTCCCGACCGCGAGCCCCGCAACCACGACCGGCACGCAGCTGCGCATCGCCGGCTCCGGCGAGGGGCGCGCCACGATCGGTGCAGAGGCGACCGTCGCGCTGTACGGCATGGTCGGTGTGACCGCGGAGTTCGCGCCGTACCTGCGCGCCGAGGTCGAGGCCGAGGTCGTCCCGACGCAGAAGCTCGACTGGGCGCTGTTCGTCGGCCTCGACCTGCGGTCCGCGTTGCTGTTCCAGTTGAAGATCTTCGGTATCCCGATCTTCGAGCACCGCATCCCGCTGCCGCCGCTGCACGCTGAGTGGACGGTGTCGGAGGGGCAGGTCACGCCGGAGACGCCGCCGAAACCGAAGGTGGCAGCCTGACATCGCCGGCGGGCGGCGGGGCCTGAAGCCCTGCCGCCTGCCGGCCGCGGCCGCCCGAACCGGCCGCCCCGACTGGCCGCCCGCGGCCCGCGGCCGCCCCGAACTTGCCGCCCGCGGCCGGCCCGAAGCCCGAACAGATCGCCCCGACCGGCCGCCTGCGGCCCGCGGCCGTCCCGAACGGGACTGTTCCGGTATTGGTCCCCAAACCGGACGCTCGATACCGCCATTTCCCCGACAGTTGGTCGGCCCGTAGGGTCACGTGGCGTGAGCGTGGTCGACGAGGTCTATGCCCGGACCGTGGCGGCCGTTCCAGACCTCGCGCTCGTACTGGGCACGGGCTCGCTGCCGGGCTCCGTGCTAGCCGATCCGGAGTGGCTGTGTGCGCGGATAGCCGACGGGCGGCGCAGCTGGGCGGTCGACGACCCACGGGTGGTCGGCACGCTGTGGTGGTACATGGCCAGCTCGACTCTGGTCGGTCCGCCGGTCGCCACGCTGCTCGCTACCGGCACCGCCGTGGACCCGGCGCTCGACGCGGTACAGGTCGATCTCCGGCCTGACGGGTACCTCGGCGGTGCGCGGAGCGGGCGCGTGCTCGGCGGCGACCTGTCGCGGCTGGGTAGTGCGCTGCGAGATGCGTTCACGCCCGTCATCGAGGAGCTGGCTCGGGCGAGTGGCGCGGGGGAGAGGTCGCTGTGGGCCATCGCGGCCGACTCGCTCGGTGGCTGGGCACTGCGCGCCGGCGCTGCCCTGAATGCCACGGACAGGGCTACAGAGGTGGCGGTCGCCGTAGCGCGGGGGATCATGCCGACGCCGCGCTTCGTCGACGTTGGGAAGCGCCGGTTCGTGCGGCGCAGCTCCTGCTGCCTCATCTATGTCGTACCGGGCTGCGACAAGTGCACGAGCTGCCCCCGCCAGACACCCGACGAACGCCTGCGCCGTCTCGCCGCTGTCGAGTAGCCGCCACGTCGCCTGGCCGTAACCCGCGGGATAGCTCTACGTAACCAGTCTTGAGTGGTGCGTAGTAATCACTGGTGGGAGCCTTGTTGTGTGGCCTTCAGACGGCACCTCATGACCGTCCGGCGCGCCGCCACGAACCCTTGGCTCTGTACGACAGCGCTCGTGGTGACGTCCGGCCTGTCGCTGTGGAGTCTCGCGCGCATACCGGCCGCGGCGCCGCTGCCGGTGCTGCTCGGGCTGGTTCCGTTCGTCCTCGGCAAGTATCTGCTGTGCCCGCTGCGCTGGCATGCCCTCTCGGTGAGCGGGCAGAGCCGCTGGTGGCACGTGCGCGCGTACGCCGAGGGTGAGCTGCTCGGCCTGGCCGCGCCCGTCCACGCCACCGCTGACCTGTGGCGCGCGCACCGGCTGCGCGGCGCCGGGCTGAGCGGTCCGGTCGCATACACCGACGTCGGCATGGACCGTCTGGTCGGGATGTCGGGGATCGCTCTCGGCGTGGCGCTCACCGGCGTGGCCCTGCCGCGTCGGCTCCTGGTCGCGTTCGCGGTGGTGGCGGTCGTGGTCGTGCTGGTCGCCGGCATGATCCGGTGGCGCCACCCGGATGTGCTGCGCCGCCGGCCGCTGCCCCCGCCGCGCGTGCTCGTGCTCGGCCTGCTGCTCTCGCTCGGCTACCAGGCCGGGATCGCGGCGCTGCTGCTCGGCTCCGTCGTCGCCGTCGGGGGGGCCGTCGACCCGCTCGCCCTGCTGGCGGTGTTCGGCGCCAGCCAGCTGGCGAGCGTGCTGCCGGGGCTGGACGGCGCCAACCCGCGCAGCGGCGCGATCGCGGTCGGGTTGGCGTCGCTCGGTGTGTCCTGGACGGCCGCGCTGGGCACGGTAGCGCTGGTCGCACTCGTACCGTGGCTGCCGGCACTCGTGCTCGGCGGCGGCAGCTTCGCGGCTCAGCGCGTGGCGAGGACCTGGCGCAACAGGCCGAGATCCCTGCTGATCACGCCGGTGACGCCGAGCCGGCGGGCGTGATCCAGCGCCTCGGGCGAGTCGATCGACCAGGCCAGCACGTGCTCGGTCGACTCGCGCATCTCCGCGACGATCGACGGCGTGAGCAGCCGCTGCCGGATTGACACCCCGTACGCTCGGTGCCGCCGCAGCCGGGCGCGCAGCTGGTTGAGTTGGGTGCGGTTGCTGGCCGAGTACACCTGTCGGACGTGCGGGTCGCCGTCGAACGCGTCGAGCATCCGCCACGCCTTCGTGCAGACCGTCACCGGCTGCCCAGGCGCCAGTTCGCGCAGCGCCGTCGCGACCTGGGACCCGAGCGCGACCGCCGTGCCCTTGAGGTCGAGCATCATCCGTGGATCCCCGGCCATCTCCGCGAGGACCTCGGTCAGGCCGGGCGGCACGATGTCGCGGCGGCGCACGAGCTGCCACGTGTCCCACAGCAGGTGCGGGCCGAGCGACCGGAGGTGCCGCACCTCCAGTGCACCGCGGAACAGCCGGATGTCGGCCTCCACCAGGTCGACGCCCGCGTCGAGCGCGGTGCGCAGGTCGGCGAGGTTGTTCCCGGCGCGATGAGCAACGGCAAGCACGTCAGCGCCCCAGGAACTCGGCCGCGACACGCTTCGGGACGACCATCCGCCACGCGTCGAGAATCAGCTCGCGCATCTCGTCCTCGTCAAGCGCGGCCAGGCGGACCTGCACCCAGTTGTAACGCTCGTCGGACGGGTTCGGCGGCATGAACTTGTCCGGCTCCGACGCGACCAGCGCGTCGCGTTCCTCCTTCGGGAATCCGAACCCCATCTGGGTCTCGTCTGCGGAGAGCGACGCGTAGACGATGCCGCGGACGCGGAACTTGAGCCGGTCACGGACGACCGCCACCTCGGTACGTGGCAGCGTGGCGGCGAACCGCCGTACCTCCTCGCCGGTCACCATCGCCGGGCCGTCAGCCGCAGCATCCGCCGCCGCAACAGCCACCGCCGCCGGTGGGCGCAGCCGCGGCGCCGCCCGTCGCCGATCCCGCCAGGCCGCCCACCGACACCGCGGACCAGAGCCGCGCCACGTCGTCGTGCCCGTCGGGGCATCGGACCGCCGACGCCTCCTCGTGCATGCGGCGGCGCACCTCGAAGACGCGTTCGCAGCTCCGGCAGCGGTAGTCGTAGGCAGCCATGTGGCAGATCTTAGAGCGGCTCTTAGACGAGAGCCGCGTCCAGGGTGATGGTCGTCCCGGTCAGGGCCTGGCTCACCGGGCAGTTCACCTTGGCGTCCTCGGCGGTGGCCGCGAAGTCCTCGGCCGACATGCCCGGCACTGTGCCGCGCACGGTGAGGTGGATGCCGGTGATGCCGGTGCCCGGCTGGAACGTCACGTCGGCGCTGGTGTCCAGCGACTGCGGTGGCGTGCCCGCCTGCGCGAGCGCGTGCGAGAACGCCATCGAGAAGCAGGACGAGTGGGCCGCCGCGATCAACTCCTCCGGGCTGGTGAGGCCGGCGGGCGGCTCAGTGCGCGCCGGCCAGCTGACGTCGAACGAGCCGAGCCCGGACGACTCCAGGGCGACGACGCCCTTGCCGTCCATGAGGCTGCCTTCCCAGTGCGTCTTCGCCGTGCGGGTGGTGGCCATGTCCAGCTCCCTGTCGGTAGTCGGCTGCTCCGACGCTATACCTCTAGGAACTGGCTAAGAATCCACCGCACCAGCAGTGGCCCGGTCCAGGCCGGGCTACCTTGGGAAACATGGACGAGAACCGGGCCAGGCGAGTCGTCGACACCCTGCGAGACCGAGGTGTCGACGCGCACATCGCCAAGGCGGGTGTGTACCAGTTCGGCGTGCGAGTGGCGCTCCGCGACGGCCGCGAGGCCCTCTGGGACACCGACGGGACCGCCGGGCTGGAGGCGCAGGTGATGCGCAACGGCATGCTGGTCGGGTTCGTCCCGGTGATCAGCGGATCGGAGCACTACGACGAGGCGCAGGTCGTCGATGCGATCGTCCGCACCGACTATGACCATCCCGTCGCGCGCCAGCGTGCCACCGTCCCGCCGCCGGCCGAGCCGCTGCCCCGGCACGGTGGCGTGTTCCGTCGGTTCTTCGACGGCTTCCGGTACCGGTGACGGACTCCCCGCTGGTACTGCGTGCGGCCGAGATCGAGCAGGTCGACCGCGGCGCCGGCATCCGGACATCACCGCTCGTGGGACCGTGGAACGCCACGGCCAACGAGGTCACGAGCGGCGTCACCACCTTCGTGCCGGGTACCGGCGCCCCGCTGCACACGCACAACGTCGAGGAACTGGTGCTGATCCTGGCCGGCGAGGCGCGGGCGGTCGTCGGCGACGGCGAATTCGACCTGGCCGCCGGTGACGCCGTGTGGGTGCCGGCCGGTGTGCCGCACCGTTTCACCAACCGCGGCGCCGGCGAGCTGCGGTTCCACTGGGTCTACGCCGGACGCGAGGTCACCCGCACGATCTGCGCCACCGGCGAGACCGTGGCCCACCTGTCCGCCGCCGACCGCCTGGCCTGACTCCGGGTTGTTGCGGCGACTTGCCGGCGCAGCGGCGCAGCGTGCCGGGCGGCGCGGCGCCGCCTGCTGGCCGGCGCCGCTGCAACTGTCGGGGTTTTGGCGGTATCGGCTGTCCGGTTTAGGGACCACTACCGGAACAGACATCCCATGGTGTTGGGGTGTCAAGCGGCGGCTTGGTTGGTGTTGGGCCAGGCGGTGGTCTCGTTGTATTGGGTGCGGGTTTTGAGGCAGCCGTGGAGGATGCCGACGAGGCGGTTGGCGAGTTGGCGCAGCGCGGCGTGGTGGCTGGTGCCGCGGGCGCGCAGGGTGTCGTAGTAGGCGCGGGCTCCGGGTGAGGCCCGCAGGGCGCTGAAGGCCTGTTGGTGCAGGGCGGTGGCCAGGCGCCGGTTGCGGGCGTGGCGGGCGAGGACGAGTTTGCTGCGGCCGGAGGCGCGGGTGATCGGGCTGGTGCCGGCGTAGTTGCGGCGGGCTTTGGCGTCGCGGTAGCGGTGCGGCTGGTCGCCGAACTCGCCGATCACCCGGGCGCCGAGGATGTCACCGAGGCCGGGTTGGCTGGTGTAGATCTCGGCGTCCGGGTGCCGGCCAAAATGGTCGGCCACCACCTGGCCCAGCTCGCTGATCTGGGTGGACAGGGCGGCGATCAGGCGCACCTCGCTGGCCACGATGGCGGCGTAGGCCGCTTCCAGCGTCGCCGGGTGGCGCAGCGCCTCGGCGCGCAGCACGGTCTGGATCTGCCCGGCCCGGGCCGCCAGGTCGCCGCGGCGCCCGGCCCGGCGCAGCGCCGCGGTGATCTTGGCCAGCGACAACCTGCCCGCCCGGGCCGGGTCCGGGGCGCGCTCGAGCAGCTCGAGGGTCTCCGGCGCGGCCAGGTCGGCGAAGGCGGCCAGCGCCGCCGGGAAGAACTCCCGCAACGTCGAGCGCAGCCGCAGCACCTGCCGCTGCCGGTCCCAGACCGCGTTCTGATGCGCCCGGGCCACCAGCTTGATGCCCTCGGCCAGCGCGGTGTCCCCCGCGACCGGGCGGTGATGGGCCCGGTCCAGCCGCACGATCTCGGCCAGCACATGCGCATCCGCGGCGTCGCTCTTCGCCCCCGACGCGCCATGCCGCTCCCGATAGCGGGCCACCTGCATCGGGTTGATCGCGAACACCTCATAACCCGCCGCCACCAGCGCCGCCACCCACGGCCCCCGATCGGTCTCGATCCCGACCTTCACCCGCCCGGCCGCCTGCACCGGATCCAGCTCGGCCCACTCGCCCGGCGCATGCTCGGCGATCAACGCGTGCAGCCGCGTGACCCCCTCGATGCCCTCCGGCAGCCGCAACCGCGCCACCCGGCGCCCGGCCTCGTCCTGAATCTCCACATCGTGGTGATCCTCGGCCCAGTCATCCCCCACGAACAGCACACACGCCTCCCGAACCCGACAGCCCGACAACACCGGCGCAGCGCGCAGGGAGACACCCGCGAACTAATGGCCGAGTGCTCACGCCACCCGGCGGGCACGACATCCCATCAGCGGTCACGCCTCCCCACGACCGGTGAGCGCACGATCTGTTCCTAGGCCTCAACGGACCCGTCCAGTGGAGTGCTGACCCACCAGCCGCTACAAGAACCGAGCCTGCCAGACACCGACCCGGCAAACCCCATTAGTCCGGTTCCCTGGTCGGCCCGGTGGGTGGACGGTCACCCGGAGCCGCGCCGCCCCAGCGCCTGGGCCGCCCGCCCCAGAGTCGCGCTACCCGAGCCGCTGGGCCGCCCGCCCCAGAGGCGCGTGACCCGAGCCGCTGGTCCGCCGGACCTAGGCCGCCTTGCCGAGTGCCGTCAGGACTGCGGCGCGCAGCCGCTCCAGGTCGACACCGCGCTCGGCGAGGACCTGGGCACCCAGCCCGCCGCCCTCGCGGATGAAGCCGAGCAGTATGTGCTCGGTGCCGATGTACTTGTGCTTGAGCTGGAGAGCCTCGCGCAGCGACAGTTCGAGCACCTTCTTCGCGCGCGGCGTGAACGGGATGTGTCCGGTCGTGCGCCGGCGGCGTCGCAGCCAGCCGCGGCGTGCCGGCGGCGGGGCCTGGCGCAGCGCGTCCTTGCCGAACGACTCCTTGATGCGGTCGAGTACGGCGTCGAGGTCGATCCCGATCGTCTTGAGCGCTTCGGCGTCAGCGGGGCCGAGCGGTGGAGCGAGGTGTTTCGCCACGTCGCGCCGCACCTGGTCACGCTCGACGCCGGCCTGGCTCAGGACGGCGAACGCAATGCCGGCCGTGTAGTCGAGCATCGCCAGGAGCAGGTGCTCGGTGCCGATGTGCCGGTGTTCTAGCGCTCGGGACTCCTCCTGGGCGCGCACCACGACGGCGCGTGCCTCGTTGGTGAACCGCTCGAACATCTAGCCCTCCCGTGGGTCTGGCGCCGGTGCCTGACCGGCGTACTTCTTGTGCACGGCCTGCTTGCTGACGTCGAGCGCGTCGGCGATCTCCTGCCAGGACCAGCCCTGACGCCGGGCGTTCTGGACCTGGAGCGCTTCGAGCTGTTCCGCCAGCCGGCGCAGCGCCAGGGCGGCGCGTAGGCCGGTGTGGGCGTCCGCCCCGCTGGCCGCGGCGGCGAGGTCCGTCGCATCACTCATGCGTCAACATTAGTTGACGAGACGTGGGCCGTCAACCTATGTTGACAAACCGAAATCGCGCGGCGGCGGGCACTCCCCGCGCCGATTTTCCGCGAACACCGTGCTCGGCGGGGGCACTCGCCGAACGATTTCCGCGAACGCCGGTGCTTAGCGGAGGGGCGCTTGCCGCGCCGATTCCGCGAACACCGGTGCTCGGCGGAGGACGCTCGCCGCGCGCGATTCCGCCAACGCCGGTGCTCAGCCGCAGTCGACGCCGTTCAGGGAGAAGCCGCGGGCAGGGCTGGTGCTGGCGGGAGCACCGGCGGCGGTGGCCGAGACGCCGATGGTGATCGACGCGCCGGGGGCGAGCACGGCGTTGGTGGCGATATTCCGGATGGTCACCTCGTCGCCGAGTTGGGTCAGGTTGCCGTTCCAGCCGTGCAGCACCTTCACGCCCGGCGACGAGTACGTCAGCACCCAGCCTTCGATCCGCGCGCCGACGTTCGTCAGGGTGAGGTCGGCGGTGAAGCCGTTGTTCCAGCGGCTCCGGGGCGTGAACCTGACCTGGCAGTTGGACGCCCGCGTCGGGCTCACGCTCCGGCTCGGCGGCGCAGCCAGCGCCACGGGGGAGCGGCCGTCGAAGACGTGCCTGTTGACGAGGACCCCGGCGCCCGCTGCGGCGATCACGACATGAGCGAATACCCCGGTGACCAGGAGACCTGTCCGGATCCGGCGTCGCATGGAAATCCCTTCCCGGTGACTGGCGGGGCGCGCGTCAGACCGGAGGCTCCCCGCCCTCATCCAGTGGAACGGACAGGCGGCGGACCACGTTCAGCCGTTGACCAGGGGTGAATGGCCCAGTCACTCTCCGGTGATAAGCACCACGATTCCGTGGTCCCTGGCTTCCTGGACGGCGGCGAGAACCGCAACCACGTCCCGTCCGAATCGGACGCCGCAAGGATGGTCGGATCCTGAGTGGACGAGTTCGCTCACCGCGGTGCGGTACGCGTCGACCGCCGAGCCGCCGGTGTCGGGCAGTGGCGTCACCCGGTCGCCGTGGAAGGTGCACTCGAAGACCGTTGCGTCCGGGGGAGCGTCGAGGGTCAGCGTCAGCGTGCTCACCGCGCCTGCGGCGTGTCGTAGCAGTGCGTGCGTGGTGTCGCGCGGTCCGGCGAACGCGGTGACTGACTCCACCGGGCCGAGTACGGGCAGCAGCACCGAGAGCGCGTGCGGGCCGACGTCCCAGAGTGCGCCGTACTCGCGGCGCCACGCCGATCCCGCGTAGGGGCTGTCGGGCTGGAAGATCGAGGCGGCGAGCGTGAAGCGGGCGGCGTCCTGGCGGCCGAGCCCGCCCAGGAACTCGTTTATCCCGGGGCGGAACCGGTTGGTGAAGAAGACGACGGATGCCACGGCTGCCTGGTCGGCTGCGGCCACGATCTCGTCCGCGGCGGCGACGGTGAGCGCCACCGGCTTGTCGAGCAGGAGGTGCCGCCCGGCCCTGGCGGCGCGGACGGCGAGCGGCGCCTGGACGTCCGGCGGCAGCGCCATCGTCACGGCGTCCACTTCGGACAGCAGTGCGTCGACGTCGTCGTACGCCGTGACGCCGTACCGCTGGGCGAGCGCGGTGGCCTTGGCGGGATCCCGGCCCCAGACGGCGACCAGCTCCGCGTCCGGATGGTCCACCAGCCCGGCCGCCTGGGTCTCCGCGGCCCAGTAGCCCGTGCCGAGCAGCCCGAACCTCACGCCTGGCCCACGGTCTGGCGCTGGCGGCCGAGGCCCTCGATCTCCAGCTCCATCACGTCGCCGGCCCGCAGGTACGGCTTCGGGTCCGCCATGCCGAGCGCCACGCCGGCCGGCGTTCCCGTGTTCACGACGTCACCCGGTTCGAGGACCATGAACTGGCTCAGGTACCGCACGATCTCGGCGACCCCGAACGCCATGTTCTTCGTGTTGCCGTCCTGGCGGACGGTGCCGTTGACCCGCAGCCGCAGCCCGAGCGCCTGCGGATCGGGCACCTCGTCGGCAGTCACGAGCCACGGACCGAGCGGGTTGAACGTCTCGCACGACTTGCCCTTGTCCCACTGGCCGCCGCGCTCCAGCTGGAACTCCCGCTCGGAGACGTCGTTCGAGACGGCGTACCCGGCGACGCAGGCGAGCGCCTCCTCGTGGCTTTCCAGGTACCGCGCGGTGCGGCCGATGACGACCGCCAGCTCGACCTCCCAGTCGGTCTTGATGCTCTTGCGCGGCACGAGCACCTCGTCGTCCGGTCCGATAACCGTGTTGGGTGCCTTGAAGAACAGCACCGGCTCCGCCGGCAGCTCGACGCCCGTCTCGGCGGCGTGGTCGCGGTAGTTGAGGCCGATGCAGACGATCTTTCCCGGGCGGGCGATCGGCGGGCCGATCCGCTCCTCGTCGGCGATCACCGGCAGCTCGTCGCCGGCCAGTGCCGCCCTGGCCAGCGCGATGCCGCCGCCGGCGAGGAACGCGGCGTCGATGTCCGCGGTGATACCCGAGAGGTCGCGCACACGGCCGGTGTCGTCGAGCACGGCGGGGACCTCCGCACCGGGGAGTCCGACTCGAAGCAGCTTCACGGCACGCGCCTCCACCCATCTCGACACACACGGATATAGATCGGATGTATAGCTCTCTCGGCCGAGTGTGTAAAGCCACGGGCGTAGGCTGCATCCGATCCAGGAGGCTGCGGTGTCCCTGACGGTTGAGACCCACGACCAGGGCGAGATCACGATCCTGACGGTGATCGGGGAGCTGGACCTGGCCGCCGTGCCGGCGTTCGAGGCGCAGATCCACACGCTGGTGTCCGCACACCGCATCCGGCTGGTGCTCGACCTGAACAAGCTGACGTTCTGCGACTCCACCGGGCTGAACGCCTTCGCGCGCGCCAACATGGTCTGCGAGGAACAGGGCGGCTGGCTGCGGCTCACCGGACCGCACGGCAGCGTGCTGCGGGTGCTGGAGGTCACCGGCATGCTGGCCAACCTCACCCTCAACCCCGGCTCCATCGAGGGCCAGGCCCAGGAGTAGGCCCAAGGTCGGCATGCCGACATTGAGTGCGCCTGGTGGTATCCAACGTCGGCATGCCGACATTGGCCCACGCGGCAAAGGCGGCGCGGTCGTCGAAGCCCGACGCGCCTAGGCGGCTACTCCGCCCGGCGGCGGGTTGTCCAGCTGGCGGCGCAGGCGGGTGAACAACGTGGGGGAGTTCATGCCGAGGACGGCGACCACCTGGCGGTCGCGCTCGTAGACGGCGACGAACCGGCGCTCGGTGACGTCGCCCTCGACAACGCGCACGGTGGCACCGGCACGGCGGTGGCCGGCGAACTCGATCCGCACGCCGTACTGGTCGGACCAGAAGTACGGGACGCCATTGTGCGCCACTCCACCGCGTTCGCCGGCCAGCAGCGTGGCGGCGGCGGTGGCAGGTGCCTCCGCGGCGTGCGTCCAGTGCTCGGTGCGCAGGTGACGTCCCGCGCGCGGGTCGTAGGCGGTGGCGCAGTCGCCGACGGCCACGACGCCCGGCACGCCGGTGGCACAGGTCTCGTCGGTGACGACCCCGCCGACGATCCGCAGCCCGGAGCCGGTGAGCCACTCCACATTGGGCAGCGCGCCGACGCCGACCACGACCGTGTCGGCGGGCAGCTGGCGACCATCGGCGAGCCGGACCCCGAGGATCCGGCCGCGGCCGCCACGACCCGCGCCGACGAGTGCGGCCACGCCGACGCCGGCGAGCAGCCTGACCCCGTGGTCGGCGTGGAGATCCGCGCACACCTGCCCGAGTTCGGCGCCGAGCGAAGCCGCAAGTGGGGCGGCGAGGGCGTCAACGACCGTGACCTGGAGGCCGAGCGAGCGTGCGGCTGACGCGACCTCAGCGCCGATGAAGCCGGCGCCGATCACCACGAGGCTCCCGCTGTGACGCAGTGCCTCCCGCAGCGCCACGGCGTCGTCCAGCGACCGGAGGGTGTAGACACCGGTGACGTCGGAGCTGCCGGGCAGGGTCCTCGCGCGGGCGCCGGTGGCCACGACGACGCCGTCGACGCGGATCTCCTCGCCGGTGGAGAGGGTCAGGCTACGGTCGGCGCGGTCGAGCCCGACTGCGGTACGGCCGAGGCGCCAGTGAAGGTCGAGGGCGTCGTCGTCGGCGGTGCCGAGCGCGATGTCACCGCTGGTGACCTCGCCGCGCAGGAAGTCTTTCGACAGGGGCGGCCGGTCGTACGGAGTGTGCTGCTCGTCGCCGACGACGACCAGCCGGCCGTCGTAGCCCTGTGCCCGCAACGCCCTTGCCGCCGAGAGGCCGGCGAGCGACGCACCCACCACCGCGATTGTCCGCATCAGCCCACCTCCACGACGATCACGCCGTCCACGACATGCACCGGGTACGTGCGCAACGGGTCCTTCGCCGGCGGCCCGATGGGCTCGCCCGTGCGCAGGTCGAAGCGGGACGCGTGGAGCGGGCACTCGATCGTGCAATCCTCCAGCCAGCCGTCGGCCAGTGAGGCATCCTGATGCGTGCACGTGTCGTCGACCGCGTACAGCTCGCCGCCGGCGTTGAACACCGCGATCGGCACCGGGCCGTCGATCCGGTACGCCTCGCCCGGTGGAAGCTCGGAGAACGTGCAGGCGCGGACGGCGGTGCGGGTTTCGCGGTGCTCCATGGGCCACTCCCACGCAGTTTGTTGCGGATCACACAACGGCCACTGTGTTGCGCAACAGGGTGCGTGGGAAATCACACATAGTCAAGTTCGGATGTGGCATATTGTTCCGCCATGAGCAACAACGGGGACGGTTCGGGGCGTGGCCAGGCCGCGCTCGTCCAGTCCGTTGACCGCGCGGTGAGCGTACTGGAGATCCTCGCCCGGCGCGGCGAGGTCGGCGTCACGGATCTCGCCGCCGAGCTCGGGGTCCACAAGTCGACCGCGTTCCGGCTGGTCGTCGTCCTGGAGAATCGCGGGCTGGTCGAGCAGACCACTGACCGCGGCAAGTACCGGCTCGGCTTCGGCATCGTGCGGCTCGCGGCCGCCACCGCCGATCCAGCTCGACCTGAGCCGCGAGAGCCGGCTCGGTGTGCGAACGTCTCGCCGCCGAGCTCGGGGAGACGGTCAACGTCGCGATCCTCGACGCCGGGTACGCCATCAACATCAGCCAGGTACGCGGCAACGCGGCGATCTCCAGCCACAACTGGGTGGGGCAGCGCACGCCGCTGCACGCCACATCCAGCGGCAAGGTACTGCTCGCGTTCCAGCCGCTGCCGGTGCGCGACGACCTGATCGCGCGCGGGCTGACGCGGTACACCCCGCAGACGATCACCGACCCTGGCCGGCTGCGCGACGAGCTCGGCGAGGTCACCGGACGCGGCTGGGCGGCCACGTCCGAGGAGCTGGAGATCGGGCTCAACGCGGTGGCGGCCCCGATACGTGGCCAGGACGGCGAGGTGGTCGCGGCGGTGAGCGTCTCGGGCCCCTCGTACCGGCTCGACGCCGACTCGTTCGAGAAGATCGCCGAGCCCGTCGTGGCCGGTGCCGCAGAGATCAGCGCACGCATAGGCCACCTGGGCTGAACCTCCCTCGCCGACTCTCGGATTCTTGGGGGTCCCGCGCTCCGCGCACCCCAAGAATCCGAGAGTCGGCGGGTGGGCGGCCGAGTGTCGGCGTCCCACCATTGACGGCTCCCGCCAAACCGGACATGCTGTTGCGCCATAAGCACTAGTTCCGCATGCCGCAACACAGCTCGCTCCGGCGAGATGGAGGCGCCGTGCCGTACCTGTTCATCGACGGAGCATGGGTGGAGGCCGCCGGTCGGCGTGAGGTGCTGAACCCGTTCGACGGCAGTGTCCTGACCACTGTGGACGAGGCCGGTCCGGACGACGTGCACCGCGCCATCGCCGCGGCCCGTACCGCGTTCGACCAGGGTCCGTGGCCGCGTACGCCCACGGCAGAGCGTGCCGCACTGCTCGACCGCGTCGCCGACCTCCTCGTCCGCGACAAGGAGGACCTCGCCCGCACCGAGACGCTCGACACCGGCAAGACGCTGGTCGAGGCGCGCATCGACGTCGACGACGTGGTCCGGGTGCTGCGCTACTACGCCGACCTGGCCGACAAGGATCCCGGCCGCGTGGTCGACACCGGCAACCCCGGAGCGATCAGCAGGATCGTCTACGAACCGGTCGGCGTCTGCGCGCTGATCACCCCGTGGAACTACCCGCTGCTGCAGGCGTCCTGGAAGCTGGCGCCCGCCCTCGCGGCCGGCAACACGGTGGTGCTCAAGCCGAGCGAGGTCACGCCGCTCACCACGATCGAGCTGGTGAGGCGCTGCGCCGAGGCCGGAGTGCCGGACGGCGTCGTCAACCTCGTGCTCGGCGCCGGCTCGACGGTCGGTGCGCCGCTCGCTGAGAGCCCCGACGTCGACCTCGTGTCGTTCACCGGCGGGTTCGCCACCGGGCAGGCGATCATGCGCGCCGCCGCGGGCAACGTGAAGAAGGTCGCGCTCGAACTCGGCGGCAAGAACCCGAACATCGTGTTCGCCGACGCCGACCGCGAGACGGCCCTCGACTACGCCCTGACCGCCGCCTTCCTCCACTCCGGACAGGTCTGCTCGGCGGGCGCGCGGCTGCTGGTCGAGGACGCGATCTACGACGAGTTCGTCGCGGAGGTGGCGGCGAAGGCCGATCGCATCCGCCTCGGCAACGGGCTCGACGAGGGCTCCGAGGCAGGCGCACTGGTCTCTGCGGAGCACCGCGACAAGATCGAGAAGTACGTGGCGTCCGGCCTCGCCGAGGGGGCCAAGCTGCTGGCCGGAGGGCGTCGGCACGGCGCAAGAGGGCTACTTCTACCGGCCCACCGTCTTCGCCGACTGCCACCGCGAGATGACGATCGTGCGCGAGGAGACGTTCGGCCCGATCCTCACCGCCGAGCGGTTCTCCGGTGAGGATGAGGCGGTCGCGCTCGGCAACGACACGGACTACGGCCTCGCCGCCGCCGTCTGGACCGGCGACCCCGGCAAGGCGCAGCGCGTCGCCGGCCAGGCTGCGGCACGGCACCGTCTGGATCAACGACTACCACCCCTACCTGCCGCAGGCCGAGTGGGGCGGGTTCAAGCGGTCCGGGATCGGCCGCGAGCTGGGCCCGTCCGGGCTGGACGAGTACCGCGAGGCGAAGCACGTCTACCAGAACATCGATCCGCGCCCCCAGCGCTGGTTCGCGGGCTGACATGCACGACTTCGTCATCGTCGGCGGTGGCTCCGCCGGCAGCGCGCTCGCCAACCGGCTCTCCGCCGACCCGGCGAACCGCGTGCTGGTGCTGGAGGCCGGGCGTCCCGACTACCGCTGGGACGTGTTCATCCACATGCCGGCGGCGCTCACGATCCCGATCGGGAACCGGTTCTACGACTGGAGGTACTCCTCCGAACCGGAGCCGCACCTGGGCGGGCGGCGCATCTACCACGCCCGTGGCAAGGTGCTCGGCGGCTCGTCCAGCATCAACGGGATGATCTTCCAGCGCGGCAACCCGCTCGACTACGAGCGGTGGGCCGCCGATCCCGGCATGGACGCCTGGGACTACGCGCACTGCCTGCCGTACTTCAAGCGCATGGAGAACTGCCTCGCCGGTGCCTGACGACTTCCGCGGCGGCGACGGCCCGCTCGTCCTGGAGCGCGGCCCGGCCACCAACCCGCTGTTCGGGGCCTTCTTCGCCGCGGCGCAGCAGGCCGGCTACCCGCTGACCGAGCGACGTCAACGGCGAGCAGCAGGAGGGCTTCGCCCGCTTCGACCGCAACGTGCACCGGGGTCGCCGGCTCTCGGCGGCCCGCGCCTACCTGCACCCGGTGAGGCGCCGGCCGAACCTGACCGTCCGCTGCCGGGCGCACGTCACCCGCGTGCTGTTCGAGGGTCGCGCGGGCCGTCGGCGTCGAGTACGTGCGCAACGGCAGGACGCAGCCGGGTCAGCGGCCGGCGAGGTGATCCTGTGCGGCGGCGCGATCAACTCGCCGCAGCTGCTCCAGCTCTCCGGCGTCGGCAACGCCGAGCACCTGGGCAGCCTGGGCATCGACGGTTGTCCATGACCTGCCCGGCGTCGGCGAGAACCTCCAGGACCACCTTGAGGTGTACGTCCAGCACGCCTGCACCCAGCCGGTGTCGATCGCGCCGTCGCTCAAGTGGCGCAACCGGCCGTGGATCGGCGCCCAGTGGCTGTTCCTGCGGCGCGGACCTGGCGCCACCAACCACTTCGAGGGCGGCGGGTTCGTCCGCGGCAACGACGACGTGGCGTACCCGAACCTGATGTTCCACTTCCTGCCGATCGCTATCCGTTACGACGGCACCCAGCCGGCCGGCGGCCACGGCTACCAGGTGCACGTCGGACCGATGTACTCCGACGCCCGTGGTTCGGTGAAGATCACCTCGACGGACCCCCGCGTGCACCCAGCGCTGCGGTTCAACTACCTCTCCACCGACCAGGACCGGCGCGAGTGGGTGGAGGCGATCCGGGTGGCCCGCGAGATCCTGCGGCAACCCGCGTTCGACCAGTTCAACGGCGGCGAGATCTCGCCCGGCCCGGACGTCGAGACCGACCGGCAGATTCTCGATTGGGTTGCAAAGGACGCCGAAACGGCCCTGCACCCCTCCTGCACCGCCAAGATGGGCACCGATCCGAGGGCGGTGACGGACCCGGAGAGCCTGCGGGTCCACGGAGTGGAAGGGTTGCGGGTGGTGGACGCGTCGGTGATGCCGTACGTCACCAACGGCAACATCTACGCGCCCGTGATGATGGTGGCCGAGAAGGCCGCCGACCTGATCCTCGGCAACACCCCGCTGCCGCCGATCCCCGTCGAGTTCTACCGTTCACCCCGAGGACAGCAGCGATGACCTCAGCCGTTGAGCCGGCGATCTCCGTTCGGAACCTCTGGAAGATCTTCGGCGCGAAGGCCGGCAAGATCGTCGGCACCCCGAGGGCCGAGCTGCCACGGGCGCAGCTGCGCGAGCAGACCGGGTGCATCCTCGCTGTCCGCGACGTGTCGTTCGAGGTGCGCCCCGGCGAGGTGTTCGTCGTCATGGGCCTCTCGGGCAGCGGCAAGTCGACGCTGGTGCGGTGCCTCACCCGGCTGATCGAGCCCACCCACGGCAGGGTCAGCATCGACGGGGAGGACGTCACCGCGGCGAGCCGTGCCCGCCTGCGTGACCTGCGCCGGCACCGCGTCGCCATGGTGTTCCAGAACTTCGGCCTCCTGCCGCACCGCAGGGTGGTCGACAACGTCGCATACGGGCTGGAGATCCAGGGCGTCGGCAGGGCCGAGCGGCGCCGCCGGGCCGGCGAGATCATCGCCCTGGTCGGCCTCGACGGCAACGAGGACAGCTACCCCGACCAGCTCTCCGGCGGCATGCAGCAGCGGGTCGGGCTGGCCCGCGCACTCGCCGTCGACCCCGCCGTGCTGCTGTTCGACGAGCCGTTCAGCGCACTCGACCCGCTGATCCGCCGCGACATGCAGAACGAGGTCATCCGCCTGCACCGCGAGGTCGGCAAGACGATGGTGTTCATCACCCACGACCTGTCCGAGGCGCTCAAGCTCGGCGACCGGATCGCGATCATGCGCGACGGCGAGATCGTCCAGGTGGGCCGCCCCGAGGATCTGGTCGGCGCCCCGGCCGACGAGTACGTGGCCGACTTCGTCCGCGACGTGCCGAAGGCCGACGTGCTCACGCTGCGGCAGATCGCCCGGCCGCTGGCCGACGGCGAACCGCTCGACGGGCCCGCGGTGCCGGCCGGCGCGGTGATCCGGGAGGCGGTGCCCACGGCGCTGGAGACCGACAAGCCGCTTCGGGTCATGGACGGCCCCGAACTGGTGGGCATGGTCGACCGGGTCCGGCTCCTGTCGGTCGTCGCGGGCGGAGAACTGCCGTGAGTCAGACGGCCACCCGCCCGCCGAGTGTCGGACTGTTGAGGGTCGAGGCGCCGCCCGCACCCTCAAGAATCCGAACGCGGGCGGCCAAGCGCGGCCTGTGGGCGGTGGTGCTCGTCGTCACCGCCGCCGCGCTGTACGTCGTGTTTCGCGGCACGGCGGCGCTGCCGCACAGCGAGGACGCGGCGGCGTTCCGGGTCTTCAACGACGCTCGCGACTGGGTCGACGCGAACCGCAACTCCAGCCCTGTCTTCCTGTTCTTCGTCAACGGCATCCGGCTCGGGATCTCGCAGCTGTACGCGTTGCTGCAGGGCGCGCTCGTCGGGCTCGGCTGGATCGGCGTCACCGCGGTCGGCGGCGCCGTCGGCCTGATCCTCGCCGGCTGGCGGATGGGGCTGCTCGCCGTCGCGAGCTTCGCCACGTTCGGTGTGCTCGGGTTGTGGGAGGAGAGCATCGACACGCTCGCCCTCACGGCCACCGCCGTGCTGATTGCGCTCGCGCTGGGGATCCCGCTCGGCGTCGCCGCGGGGCGCAGCCGCCGCCTGCGTGCGGTGCTCACGCCCGTGCTGGACGTCATGCAGATCATGCCGACGTTCGCCTACCTCGCCCCGATGGCGCTGATCTTCCTCATCGGCGCGCCGTCGGCGGCGATCGCGACGCTGATCTATGCGATCCCGGCGGCCATCCGCATCACCGCGCTCGGCATCGAGGAGGTGTCGCCGGCCACCCTGGAGGCGTCGACGTCGCTCGGCGCCACGCGCTGGCAGCGGCTGCGCACGGTGCAGCTGCCGATGGCGAAGCGGACGATCGTGCTGGCCGTGAACCAGACGATCATGCTCGCGCTGTCGATGGTCGTGATCACCGCGCTCATCAACGCGCCCGGTCTCGGCGCGAACATCGTGCGGTCGCTGGAGCGGGTCAACGTCGGCACCGCGTTCGACGCCGGCGTGGCGATCGTCGTGATGGCGATCATGCTCGACCGCATCACCACGCGGGCCAGCCGGCGGGTCGAGGAGCAGTACCGCGGTGGCGGGCCGGTGTCGGCGTCACGGCGCCGCGTGGTCGTGCTCGGAGCGGTCGTGGCGGCGGCGGCCCTGACGATGCTCGGCAAGGTGCTGCCGGTCGGCGCCGAGTTCCCGGAGGCGCTGCACTTCTCGTTCGCCGAGCCCGTCAACACCGCGGTCGAGTGGATCGAGACGAACGCGTTCCCCGTCACGGACGCGCTGAAGAACGGCGTCACGGCGGCGCTGCTCAACCCGCTCCAGGACGTGCTGACGGCCGCGCCGTGGTGGCTGGTGCTCGCCGTCGTGTTCGCCGTCGGTGTCCTGGCGACAGGAGTCAGGGCCGCCGTCACCGCCACGGCGTGCCTCGGCGCGGTGATCGCGCTCGGTCTGTGGCAGCACAGCATGGAGACCCTGGCGACGGTCCTCGTGGCCACGGTGCTCACCATGCTCGTCGGTGTGGCCCTCGGGGTGGCCGCCGCCCGCAGCGACCGGCTCGCCACGCTGCTGCGTCCGCTGCTCGACGCCGCCCAGACGATGCCGTCGTTCGTCTACCTGCTGCCGGCCGTCGCGCTGTTCGGCGCCACCCGGTTCACCGCGATCGTCGCGGCCGTGATCTTCGCGATCCCGCCCGTCGTGCGGCTCGTCGAGGACGGGATCCGTGGCGTCCCGACCTCGGTGGTCGAGGCCGCCACCTCCGCCGGGTCCACGTCCTGGCAGCTGCTGTGGAAGGCGCAGCTGCCTGTCGCTCGCCGCGCCCTGCTGCTCGCCACCAACCAGGGCATCGTCATGGTGCTGTCGATGGTCGTCGTGGGTGGCCTGGTCGGCGCCGGCGCGCTCGGCTACGACGTCGTCGCCGGGTTCGCGCAGTCCGAGGACTTCGGCAAGGGGCTCGCCGCCGGCATCGCGATCGTGCTGCTCGGCGTCGTCCTCGACCGCCTGACCCAGCGCCCGGGGGAGCGCTCGCTGTCCACTCAGGCCGGTCACGCCGGCTGAGATCACCATGTGGAAGGGAACGCAAAGACTATGGGAGCGAAGAGACTTCTCCGTCTCGCGGCCGCGGGCGCCGGGCTGAGCCTGGTGCTCGCCGGGTGCGGCGGCGTGACCACCGACTCGGGTGATGCGGCACCGGCGGGGAAGAAGGGCACCGTCAAGCTCGCGATCAACCCGTGGGTCGGCTACGAGGCGAACGCGGCGGTCATCGGGTACCTGCTGGAGAACGAGCTGGACTACGACGTCGAGGAGAAGAACCTCAAGGAGGAGGTGTCCTGGCAGGGCTTCGAGACCGGCGAGGTCGACGCCATCGTCGAGAACTGGGCCCACGACGACCTGAAGAAGAAGTACATCGACGAGAAGAAGGTGGCGGTCAACTCCGGCCCGACCGGCAACGACGGCGTGATCGGCTGGTACGTGCCCAAGTGGATGGCCGAGAAGTACCCCGACATCACCGACTACAAGAACCTGAACAAGTACGCCGAACCTGTTCAAGACGTCCGAGTCCGGCGGCAAGGGCCAGTTCCTCGCGGGTGACCCGTCCTTCGTCACCAACGACGAGGCGCTGATCAAGAACCTCGGCCTGAACTACAAGGTCGTGTACTCGGGCAGCGAGGCCGCGATCATCAAGGCCGCCCAGCAGGCCGACAAGCAGAAGACGCCGCTGCTGTTCTACTTCTACTCGCCGCAGTGGCTGCACGCGCAGATCGAGCTCGTGCAGGTGAAGCTCCCGCCGTACAAGCCCGGTTGCGACGCAGACCCCAAGAAGGTCGCCTGCGACTACCCGCCGTACGTGCTCGACAAGATCGTGAGCAAGAAGTTCGCGGACGAAGGCGGCGCCGCGTACACGCTGGTCAAGAACTTCAAGTGGACCAACGACGACCAGGACGAGGTCTCGAACGCGATCACCAACGACAAGCTGACGCCGGAGCAGGCGGCGGAGAAGTGGGTGAAGGCGAACGAGTCGACCTGGAAGGCCTGGCTGCCGTAGCACCTGGTTTGCGGTTGGATCGTGGAGCGTGGCTCCACGATCCAACCGCAACGGCTACTTGACGGCGCCCGCGGTGAGGCCGGACTGGATCTGCCGCTGGAAGATCGCGTACACGATGATCATCGGCAGGATCGAGATCGTGAGGGCCGCGAACAGCCCCGACCAGTCGGCCTCGTAGCCGGCGGTCACCGAGATCTGCGCGATGCCCTGGGTGAGCACCCACTTGTCCTGGTCGCCGCCGACCAGCACCAGCGGCAGCAGGTACTGCGCCCACTGGCCGATGATGTTGAAGATCGCCACGCTGATCATTCCGGGCTTGGCCATCGGCAGCATCACGCTGAAGAACAGCCTGGTGTGCGAGCAGCCGTCGATGATGCCCGCCTCGGCCACCGACGTGGGCAGCGTGCGGAAGAACGCGCTGAGGAAGAACACGGTGAACGGCAGCGAGTAGGCGATGTAGACGAGGATCAGCCCGGTGTGCGTGTTGAGCAGCCCCAGCTGCTGGACCACGAAGAACAGCGGGACGATCGCGAGGAACGTCGGAAACGCCAGCCCGGCGACGAAGAAGAAGTACAGGAAGCGGCGGCCGAAGAACTCGTACCGGGCGAGCACGTAGGCGGCCATCGAGCCGAACAGCATCGTGCCGAACGTGCTCCAGGCCACCACCCAGACGCTGTTGAGGAAGTAGTCCCCGACGCGCGCCTTCGTCCACGCCCGGCCGTAGTTCTCCCAGCGCGCCTCGGCCGGCAGCGTCCACGGGCTGGAGAAGATCTCGGTGGTGTTCTTGAACGACGCAAGGAACACCCAGATGATCGGCACGATCACCAGGAGCGCCCAGAACGCGAGCGCCAGGTGGCCCATGCCGTTGAAGAGGTTGACCTGGGACCGCACTGTCCTGCGGCGGCCGGGCGGTTGCGCGGTGCGGGCCGGTGCCGCCGGGTCTGCGGTGGTTGTCATGTCCGGCCCTCTTTAGTACTCGATCGCTTCGCGCCTGGTCACCCGGAGGGTGAGGGCGGCGAAGGTGATGGTCAGGAAGAACAGCGCCACGCCCAGTGCGGACGCGTAGCCGAAGTCGTTCTTGCCGTACGCGCGGTAGATCTCCAGCGCGAGAACGGTCGTGGCGCCGTCCGGGCCGCCGTCGGCGATCGCGAGGACGTTCACGATGGCGAACGCGTCGAACGCCAGGATGCCGAGGTACACCCAGGCGACCTGGAGCGTGTCCCGCAGCAGCGGCAGCGTCACGCTGAAGAACATGCGCGGCTTGCTCGCCCCGTCCAGCTCGGCCGCCTCGTAGAGATCGTTCGGGATCGACCCCATGCCGGCCGAGAAGAGCACCACGTAGAAGCCGACCGCCTGCCAGACCAGCACGGCGATGATCGACGGCAGCGCGAGCTTCGGGTCGATCATGAACAGGACCGGGTCGAGGCCGAGCTTCAGTCAGGATTCCGTTGATGAGACCGGACTCGTTCGGCCGGTACACCGTCTGGAACAGCACGGCGATGATCGGGACGGCCAGGACCTGGGGGAAGAAGAACACCACGCGGTAGAACTTCGACCCCCAGATCCCGGACATGTTCCCGCCCCTGGACCTCCCGCCCACGGTGAGCAGGAACGAGAAGAACAGGGCGATGGCGATGGTGATCAGCGGCAGGGTGATCAGGAGGATGGCGTTGTGCCACACCGCCCGCCAGAAGCGGTCGTCCTCGGTGAGCATCCGCGAGAAGTTGTCGAACCCGACCCATCTCGGCGGGACGGTGAACCCCCTCCAGGCGTTCATGGCGATGTAGAACGCCTGGAGGTAGGGCCAGATCACAAAGACCACGTACAGCGTCACCGGCACGAACAAGAAGCCGACGATGAACGGGTACTTACCGTGCCGCATGATCAGTACGCTCCGTGTTTCCGCTCCTGGCTGCTGGGCCTATTCAGACCTTGAACTTGGTGACGGACGAGTCCTTCTTGATGTCGTCCGCCTTCTTCTGGATCCGCTCGACGTACGCGTCGGCCTTGATGCGGCCGAACATCAGCTCGTTGGTGGCCGCGCGAGCCTCGGTGTCGAGGTCCTGGTACCAGGCCGTCGAAGCGGATGTTGAAGACGTCGGAGCCGGCGGCCTTGAGCGCGGCCTGCGAGCTGGTCACGCCGGGCGGGAACGTGATGCCCTCGGCGCCGCCGACCACGACGGTCGGCGACTTGACCAGGTTCGTGAAGCCCTTCGCGCCCTCGAGCGAGAGCATCAGGCGCGCGTACTCCAGTCCGCCCGCCGTGTTCTTGCCCTTCGCCGGCACCATGTATCCCTCGCCGGCCTGGCGCGCAGCGCCGCCGCCGCCATCTTCGCCGCCAGGCTTGGCCGGGATCGGGATCAACTGGTACTCGAAGTCCGGCGGCGTGTCCTTCTTCTGCTCGTTCTCCAGCCAGTCGCCGGACGGGTAGAACCCGACCTTGTACTGGTTCTGCTGGAGCTGGACGTCCGTGTGCTTGAGCCCCTCGTGGCTCTTGTCCATGTACTTCGCGCCGACCTCTGCCCACATGCGTCGCGGCCTCCTTCACCGCGTCGTGCCTTCCAGGCGCCGTCCTCGAGGTTGTCGATGTTCTTGAGGACCTCCGGGCCACCGATCTTGGCAGCGTGCGTGAGGATGACGTTCCACTGGTAGTAGGCGGCGTTGGCGCCGGCGTATGCGTACGGCGTGATCTTCGCGGCCTTCATCGCGTCGCAGCGTCTTGATGAAGCTGTCCCAGTCGGTGGGCGCGGTCCAGCCCTTGTCCTTGAACAGCTTGCCGGAGTACCACAGGCCGAACACGGTCGAGACGTAGAACAGCGACGTACGGCTTGCCGTTGAACGAGCCGCTCTCGACGGTGCCGGGCACGACGGTGTCGCGCACCTTCTTGCTCGGGTCGTCCACGGACGGGGCGTCCCACAGTCGGCGTGAGGTCGAGCAGCTGGCCGTCGGCTACGAGGGCGCCGAAGTCCATCGAGCCCGCTGCCCGAGTTGTTGACGAAGTCCGGCGGGTTGCCACCGGCGAACCGCGGCTGCAGGACGGTCTTGATCTCCGGGGTGGCCTGGTGCTTGATCTCGGCCTTGGGGAACGACTTCTTGTACAGCGGCTCGTGCACCTCGACCGCGTACTTGTCGGTGTAGCCGCCGTTGAAGATCACGACGTCGAGCGCGGCGTCTTCCTTCACCCCGAACGGGTTCTTCTCCGACTTCTTGCCGCCGCCGGACGTCTCGTTCGTCGTCGCCTCCGCTGGTCGCGCACGCGCTGAGCAGCGCCCCGCCGGGGCCGACCAGCAGGGCGACCCCGGCCGCGCGGCGCAGCAGCTCACGCCGGCTCAGCAGGGACGGGTGGGTGGATTCGGGCATGTGCCTCTCCTCGGCTCAGGGGTGGTTCGACACGCCGGTTGGGGACGGCGCGTCGGTGTCGAACTTGTGGTGCTTGGGTCCCGGTCACGGGCTTACCTGTGCGCGTGGTGTCCTGGTCAGGTCGTGATCAGGGGTCGTGACCCCAGGGCGTCCGATCATCCGAGGCGGCCATCGGGGCTCACCTCCTCGACAGCCCCAGCGGCGCCCGCGCCGCGCGTCCGGCCGGCCCCGCCCTCGTCGGCCCGGTGGCCGGCGACAGCCCTCGCCGTGACCTGGAACGCGGCGTCGGCGCGCTCGTGGGTGCGCTGCGCGATGGCGACGTAGACGAGGTCGAGCACCACCAGCTGCGGGTGGCGGGCGGACAGTGCGTCCGGGCGGAACGTGGTCTCGTGGGTCGAGGTGAGCAGTACGAGGTCGGCGACGTCGGCGAGCGGCGACTCCGGATAGCTCGTGAGCGCCACGGTGGTCGCGCCGTGGCTGCCGGCCTCGGCCAGCATCTCGATCGTCTCCCGCGTCTGGCCGCTGTTGGAGATCCCGAGCGCGACGTCGCCCTCGCCCAGCAGCGCGGAGCTGGCAAGCCCGTTGTGCACCTCGGTCCAGGCCCAGGACGGGATGCCGATGCGGTGGAGGCACAGCTGCAGCTCGGCGCCGACCAGCGCGCTGCCGCCGATGCCGTAGATGTCGACCCGGTTCGCCTCGGACATCGCGGTGGCGGCGCGGTCGACAGCGTCGAGGTCCAGCCGGCCCGACGTGTCCTGGAGGGCGCGAGTGTCGGCGGCGATGATCTGTGCGAGGACCCGGTCGAGCGGGTCGGTGGGGAGGATCTCGCGCCCGATGTCGACGGTCCAACCGGCCGCCCTGGCCGCGCGGCCGGTCTCGGCGGCGATGCTCAGCCGTAGCTCGGCGTAACCGTCGAAGCCGAGCGCCCGGCAGAACCGGGTGACGGTGGCGGGGGAGGTGCCGCTGCGCTCGGCCAGCTCGACGATCGTGGCGCGGGCGGCGGCGGACGGGTCGGTGAGTACGACGTGCGCCACCCGCTGCAGCGCGCCGGGCAGCTCCGCCTGAGTGGCGCGGACCCGCGCGAGCACGCTGTCGCTCCCGCCGATCTCGGCGTCGAGCCTCGTGCGGTGCTCCGTCATCGTCTGCGTCCTCGGGGTCGGCCAACAGGCGGGGGAGGGGTGTGGTGAAAATTCTTACCGTTCCGCCTGGCGAGTCAACAGGTCTAGACCAGTTATTCAAACTGTTACCTTTGAGGACTCCGCTGTGTGAGCACATAAGGGTTGTAACACTCAATCCGGACTACAGCCGTGACAGTGAGCGACGAGAATAATTTGCATCCCAACGAGGGTTTTGGGTGCGCCTGCGTGGTATCTCACTCATCGCGGCCAATGGGCCTTGCCGGCGAGCAGTGCTGCGGCTGCTGGGCGGTGCCGAGTCACTTGGAGGGGAACCGTTGACACGGGCTTCCTCGAGCCCCGAATCTGTTGCGTATCGAGGGTGATGTTGCGTGATGGGAAACGGCGGAAAGTTGCTCATGCCACGAGTCGTGATCGTCGGAGCCGGCATCGTCGGCTGCGCCCTCGCCGACGAGCTGACCGACCGCGGCTGGACAGCGGTGACTGTCCTCGACCGCGGCCCCCTCTTCGCCACCGGCGGATCCAGCTCGCACGCGCCCGGCCTCGTCTTCCAGACCAACCCGTCGAAGACGATGACCGAGTTCGCCGCCTACACCGTCGCCAAGTACACCGAACTGGGGTGCTTCGACCAGGTCGGCGGACTGGAGGTCGCCACCACACCCGAGCGCTTGGCCGAGCTGAAGCGCCGGCACGGCTTCGCCATGTCGTGGGGCGTCGAGGCGTTCCTCCGTACGCCGGCCGAGTGCGCGGCGCTGCACCCGCTGCTCGACGAGGACCGGATCCTCGGTGGGCTGCACGTCCCCACCGACGGCCTGGCGAGGGCGGTGCTTGCCGGTGAGGCACAGGCACGACGAGCGACCGACCGGGGCGCGCGGTTTCTCGGCCGGCACACAGTCACCGGGATCCTCACCGACGAGGGCCGCGTCACCGGCGTCGAGACCGACCACGGTGAGTTCCCGGCGGACATCGTCGTCTCGTGCGCAGGCTTCTGGGGTGCCGAGGTCGGACGGCTAGTCGGGCTGCCCGTGCCGCTGCAACCGATGGCGCACCAGTACGCCCGGACCAGCCCGGTGCCTCTACTGGCAGGGGCCACCGCTGAGGCCACCGCGCCGATCCTGCGCCACCAGGATCGCGACCTGTACTTCCGCGAGCACGGCGACCGCTTCGGCGTCGGGTCGTACTCGCACCGCCCGATGCCCGTCGACCCCGCCGGCCTCACCCACGGCGAGCTGGACTTCACCCCGGACGACTTCGCGCCAGCCTGGGACGACGCCGTCGCGCTGCTGCCCGGCCTCGCCGAGACCAAGGTCGAGGAGGGGATCAACGGCATCTTCTCGTTCACGCCGGACGGCTTCCCGCTCATCGGCGAGCACCACGACCTGGCCGGGTTCTGGGTGGCCGAGGCGGTGTGGGTGACGCATTCGGCGGGGGTGGCGAAGGCGACGGCCGAGTGGCTGGTCGACGGGCGATCCTCGACCGACCTGCACGAGTGCGAGCTGCACCGCTTCGAGGAGATCCACCTCGCGCCCGGCTACGTGCAGCAGCGTGGCTGCCAGAACTTCGTCGAGGTGTACGACATCGTGCACCCGCTCCAGCCGATGGAGTCGCCGCGGCCGCTGCGCACCAGCCCGTTCTACCCCCGTCAGCAGGAGCTCGGGGCTGTGTTCCTGGAGGCGAACGGCTGGGAGCGGCCGCACTGGTTCGGGGCGAACGCCGACGCTGCCGCAGCTGGAGCTGCCTGAGCGCGACGCGTGGTCGGCGCGGTACTGGTCGCCGATCGCCTCCGCCGAGTCGCACGCCACACGCGAGGCGGTCGCGCTCTACGACATGACGCCGCTCAAGCGGATCGAGGTGGCCGGGCCTGGCTCGCTCGACTTCCTCCAGCGCATGACCACGAACAACCTGGCGAAGCCGGTCGGGTCGGTGACGTACACGCTGCTGCTCGACCACGCCGGCGGCGTCCGGAGCGACCTGACGGTGGCCCGGCTCGCCGAGGACCGGTTCCAGGTGGGTGCCAACGGCAACCTCGACCTCGACTGGTTCCGCCGCCACGCGCCGGAGGGCGTCACGCTGCACGACAGCACGCCGGGCACGTGCTGCCTCGGCGTCTGGGGTCCGCTCGCGCGCGACCTTGTGCAGCCGCTCACCCGCGAGGACTTCTCGCACCGGGGCTTCGGGTACTTCCGAGCGAAGCGCGCGTACGTCGGCACGGTGCCGGTCACCGCGCTGCGCCTGTCCTACGTCGGCGAGCTCGGCTGGGAGCTGTACACCACCGCCGACAACGGGCTCAAGCTCTGGGACACGCTGTGGGACGCCGGCCAGCGGTACGGCGTCGTCGCGGCCGGGCGAAGCGCGTTCAACAGCCTCCGGCTGGAGAAGGGCTACCGGGCCTGGGGTGCGGACATGACGCCCGAGCACGACCCGTTCTCCGCCGGCCTCGGTTTCGCCGTACGCATGGACAAGGGCGACTTCGTCGGGCGGGACGCGCTGGTCGGGCCGCGCGGAGCCGGCTCGGCAGCTCACCTGCCTCACCCTCGACGACCCGGCCGCGAACGTGCTCGGCAAGGAACCGGTCTATGTGGACGGTGCGCCCGCCGGGTACGTCACGAGCGCCGCGTTCGGCTACACCGTCGGCCGCACGATCGCATACGCGTGGCTGCCGGTGCTGTCCCCGGGTACCGCGGTCGCGGTGGAGTACTTCGGCGAGAAGGTGCCGGCGACGGTCGCCGCCGAGCCGCTGTTCGACCCGCAGATGGCGCGCATCCGCCGGTGAGGAGCCGTACGTGACCGCCAGCCTGATCCGCACCCTGCCGGGGCCTGCCTACACCGACCCGGACGTGTTCGCCGCCGAGCAGGCGAGGATCTTCGAGACGATGTGGTTCTGCGCCGCGCGGGCGTCGGAGCTGGAGCGCCCAGGGCAGTTCCGCACGGTGCGGGTCGGGCGGGAGAGCGTGCTCGTGTCGCGGGGTCGCGACGGCGCGATCCGCGCGTTCCTCAACGTGTGCCGCCACCGCGGCGCCGCGCTGTGCACCGAGCCGGCCGGCGAGGTCAACCGCGCGTTCCAGTGCACGTACCACGCGTGGACGTACGGCCTCGACGGCACGCTCGTCGCCGCGCCGAACCTCACGAAGATGCCCGACATCGACCGCGTCGAGTACGGGCTGATCAACGTCGCGGTGCGGGAGTGGCTCGGGTACGTGTGGGTGTGCCTCGCCGACGACCCGCCGTCCTTCGAGCACGACGTGATCGGCGCGTGCACCGAGCGCCTCGGCGACCCGGCCGCCATCGAGCGGTACGGCGTCGAGAACCTGGCCGTGGGCCGCCGGATCAGCTACGACGTGCGCGCGAACTGGAAGCTCATCGTCGAGAACTTCATGGAGTGCTACCACTGCGCGACGATCCACCCCGAGCTGACCGAGGTGCTGCCCGAGTTCGCGGACGGGTACGCGGCGCAGTACTACGTGGGCCACGGGGCCGTCCTTCGGCGAAGGCATCGAGGGGTTCACGGTCGACGGCAGCCCGGGGCTTTCCAAGATCCCTGGCGTGGCGGTCGAGCAGGATCGGCGCTACTACGCGATCACGATCAAGCCGCAGGTCTTCGTCAACCTGGTCCCCGACCACGTGATCCTCCACCGCATGTACCCGCTCGCCGCCGATCGCACCCTGGTCGAGTGCGACTGGCTCTACCTTCCCGAGGTGGTGGCCGAGGGCCGCGACATCGCGCGCTCGGTGGAACTGTTCGACCGGGTCAACCGGCAGGACTTCGACGCCTGCGAACGCTGCCAGCCGTCGATGAGCAGCCGGGCGTACGCCAAGGGCGGGGTGCTGGTGCCGAGCGAGCACCACATCGCCGCGTTCCACTCCTGGGTCCAGGGACGGCTGGCGTGACACACCTGTGGCGCAACCCCTCGCCGAAACGCTCGTACGACGTGGTGATCGTCGGCGCCGGGGGTCACGGCCTCGCCACCGCGTACTACCTGGCGAAGAACCACGGGATCCGCAACGTCGCCGTCCTCGAACGCGGCTGGCTGGCCGGCGGCAACATGGCCCGCAACACGACGATCATCCGGTCGAACTACCTCTGGGACGCCAGCGCCGGCATCTACGAGTTCGCGCTGAAGCTGTGGGAGGGCCTGTCCGAGGAGCTCGACTACGACCTGCAGTTCAGCCAGCGCGGGGTGCTCAACCTCGCGCACACGCTGCAGGACGTGCGTGAGGCGCACCGGCGGGTCAACGCCAACCGGCTCAACGGGATCGACGCCGAGTGGCTGTCGCCTGCCGAGGTGCGCGAGGTGTGCCCGATCGTCAACCTCGCCGACGACGTCCGGTATCCGGTGCTCGGCGGCACGTTCCAGCCGCGTGGCGGCATCGCCAAGCACGACCACGTCGCCTGGGCCTACGCGCGCGGCGCCGACGCGCTCGGCGTCGACCTGATCCAGGACTGCGAGGTCACCGGCTTCGACATCACCGGGGGTCGCGTCACGGGGGTCCGCACGTCGCGGGGTCCGATCGGGGCAGGGGCGGTGGCGCTGCGCGCCGCGGGGCACAGCACGGTTCTCGCAGAGCTGGCTGGGGTCGCGCTGCCGATCCAGAGCCACCCGTTGCAGGCACTCGTGTCGGAGTTGCTGGAGCCGATCCACCCCTGCGTCGTCATGTCGAACTCCGTGCACGTCTACGTCAGCCAGGCCCACAAGGGCGAGCTGGTGATGGGCGCCGGGATCGACGCGTTCAACTCCTACGCCCAGCGCGGCTCGGTGCACGTCATCGAGCAGCAGATGGCGGCGGCGCTGGAGCTGTTCCCGATCTTCGCCGGTGCGCACGTCGTGCGGACGTGGGGCGGCATCGTGGACGTCTCGCCGGACGCGTCGCCGATCCTCGGCCTCACGCCGGTCGAGCGGCTCTACGTCAACTGCGGTTGGGGGACGGGTGGCTTCAAGGCGACGCCCGGTGCCGGCTGGGTCTACGCGCACACGATCGCGCACGGCACGCCGCACGAGCTGAACGCCCCGTTCGCCCTCGACCGGTTCACCACCGGCGCGCTCATCGACGAGCACGGTGCCGCCGCCGTGGCGCACTGAAAGGGGGCGGACGCGATGCTGCTGATCGGCTGCCCCTGGTGCGGGGAGCGGAACGAGACCGAGTTCCACTACGGCGGGCAGGCACACGTGCCGTACCCGGCCGACCCCGACGCGCTGAGCGACGAGGAGTGGGCGGCGTACGTGTTCTTCCGCGCCAACCCCAAGGGCCCGTACGCCGAGCGGTGGGCGCATTCGGCAGGCTGCCGGCGCTGGTTCAACGCGGTGCGCGACACCGTGACCCACGAGATCACCGCCGTGTACGCGCCGGGGGAGGCCCGCCCGTGAGCGGGGGGCGGGCTGATGCTGGCGGGAGCCGCATCGACCGGTCGCAGCCGCTGGCGTTCACCTACGACGGCGTGCCGTACAACGGCTACCGGGGCGACACCCTCGCGTCCGCACTGCTGGCGAACGGCGTGGGCGCGGTGACTGTGAGCGCGGTGTACGGGCGTCCCGCGCGGCATTGTCGCGGCGGGGGTCGAGGAGCCGAACGCGCTGGTGCAGGTCGGCGGGGTGCCGATGCTGCCGGCCACCACCGTCGAGCTGTACGACGGTCTCGACGCCCGGAGCCTGCGGGGCAAGGGTCGCCTGGAGCCCGTCGACGGCATGTTCGACCGCATGCACGCGCACTGCGACGTGCTCGTGGTCGGAGCCGGCCCGGCCGGGTTGGCGGCTTCGGTGGCGGCGGGCCGCGGCGGGGCGCGGGTGATGCTGCTCGACGAACAGCCCGTGCTCGGCGGCAGCCTGGCCGAACCACCCGACTGGGCGGCTGAGCTGGACACGCTGCCCGAGGTGCGGGTCCTGACCCGGACCACGGCGGCCGGCTACTACGACCACAACTACGTCCTCGCGGTGCAGCGGTTTCCCGGGGCCGCGCTGCGCGAGCGGGTGTGGCGGATCCGCGCCCGCCAGGTCGTGCTCGCCACGGGTGCCCACGAGCGGCCGATCGTCTTCGCCGGCAACGACCGCCCGGGGATCATGCTGGCCGGCGCCGCGCGCAGCTACCTCCACCGGTACGCGGTGCTGCCGGGCCGCCGAGTGGCGGTCTTCACCACCAACGACAGTGCGTACGCCGCCGCACTCGACCTCGCCGCCGCCGGCGTCTCGGTGTCGACGGTGGTCGACGCCCGCACTCCGGCGCCCGAGGAGTGGGTCGCCCGCTGCGCCGCCGCCGGCATCGAGGTGCTGGCCGGGCACCTGGTGACAGGCACCTCGGGCAGTGGACCGGGTCACTCGCGCGCACGTCTCAGGGCCTGGCGGCGTGCGGGGGATCGGCTGCGACGCGCTGCTCGTCTCCGGTGGCTGGAACCCGGCCGTCCACCTGCACAGCCAGGCCCGGGGCGCTCTGCGGTACTCCGAATCCCTGGGTGCCTTCGTCCCGGTCGACCCGGGGCCGTCGCGCCACGTCGTGGGCGCCGCCGCCGGCGAGTTCACCACCGCCGGGTGCCTGTCGGCCGGTACCGAGGCAGGCGCGGAGGCCGCCAAGCGCGCCGGGTTCGACCCCGATGCTTCGGTTGGCTCGTGGCCTCCAGAGGCACGATCCAACCGCAACCACGCGTTGTGGCTGGTGCCCGCCGAGGACTACGGGCAGCACTTCGTCGACCTCCAGCGCGACGCCACCGTCGCCGACATCCTGCGCGCCACCGGGGCAGGCATGCGCTCGGTCGAGCACGTCAAGCGGTACACGACGATCGGGACCGCGAACGACCAGGGCAAGACGTCCGGCGTCAACACCGTCGGCCTGATCGCGCAGGCGCTCGGCGGATCGGTCGGCGGCACCACCACGTTCCGGCCGCCGTACACGCCGGTCAGCTTCGCCGCTCTCGCCGGGCGCGACCGCGGCCGGCTGCACGACCCCGTGCGGGTCACGTCGATCGACGGCTGGCACGAGGACCACGGCGCGATCTGGGAGAACGTCGGCCAGTGGCGCCGCCCCCGGTACTACCCGCGCCCGGGCGAGTCGATGGGGGACGCGGTGCTGCGCGAGTGCGCCACCGCGCGCACCGGCGTGGCGATGATGGACGTGTCGACGCTCGGCAAGATAGACGTGCAGGGTCCGGACGCCGGAATCCTTCTTGACCGCGTATATACCAATATGATGAGTAATCTGGCTGTCGGTCGCTGCCGGTACGGCCTGATGTGCGGCGTGGACGGGATGCTCCTCGACGACGGCGTGGCGATGCGGATCGCCGATGACCGCTACGTCATCACCACGACCACCGGCAACGCCGCCGCCGTCCTGGAGTGGCTGGAGGAGTGGCTCCAGACCGAGTGGCCCGAGCTGCGGGTGCATCTCACGTCGGTCACCGAGCACTGGGCCACGGTCGCCGTCGTCGGACCCGGTTCGCGCGCCGTCGTCGGCGCCGTCGCACCCGACCTCGACGTGTCCCGGGACGCGTTCCCGTTCATGACCTGGCGCGACACCGTCGCCGCCGGCGTGCCCGCGAGGGTGGCCCGGATCAGCTTCTCCGGCGAGCTTGCGTACGAGATCAACGTGCCGAGCTGGTACGGGCAGGCCGTGTGGGACGCGGTGTACGCGCACGGCGCCACCCCGTACGGCACCGAGGCCATGCACGTCCTGCGCGCCGAGAAGGGATACCCGATCGTCGGTCAGGACACCGACGGCACCGTCACCCCGCACGACCTCGGGATGAGTTGGGCCGTGTCGACGAAGAAGCCGGACTTCCTCGGCAAGCGCTCGTTCCGCCGCGCCGACACCTCCCGGCCCGACCGCAAGCACCTCGTCGGGCTGCTGCCCGCCGACCCCGCCGAGCTGCTGCCCGAGGGCGCCCAGCTGGTGTCCACACCGGACTCCAGAGCGATGCTCGGCCACGTCACGTCCAGCTACCGCAGCGCCGCGCTCGGCCGCACGTTCGCGCTGGCTCTCGTCGCCGGTGACAGAAACCGCATTGGCGACGTCGTCCACGCGCCGCTCGGCGACCGTGTCGTCGCCGCCACCGTCACCGAACCCGTCCTCTACGACAAGGAAGGAACGCGCCGCGATGGCTGAGCGTGATCCCGCTCCCGGCCGCTCGGGCCCCAGCCGCCGGAGCCCCCTGCAGCACTACGCCGATCGGTTGGCGGAGGCGAGCGGCCCGCGGGTCCGGATCACCGAGGTGCCGTTCCTGACCCAGCTCGCCGTTCGCGTCGACGTCAAGAGCCCGGGGTTCGACGAAGTCACCCGCCTGCTCGGCTTCGGGCTGCCGGTCGAGCCCAACACCGTGGCCGGCGACCTGGCGCTATGGCTCGGACCGGACGAGTGGCTCGTGGTCGGCGCCGACGAGGCGCAGGCGGCGGCCGCCCGGGCCTGGGGCGCGATCGTGGACGTCTCCGGGCAGCGCACGGTCATCGAGCTGGCTGGCCCACATGCCATCGACGTGCTCGCGAAGGGCTGTGCGCTCGACCTTCACCCGCGCGCGTTCGGGTTGGGACAGTGCGCCCAGACGCTGTACGCCAAGGCGCCGATCATCCTGCTGCCGCGCGGCGACCACACGTACTGGCTGCTCGTGCGGTCGTCGTACGCGGAGTACCTGGCCGAGTATCTGATCGACGCGATGTCCGAGTACTGCCGAGTCTCGGACTCTTGAGGATCGGCGACGCCTCTCAAAGTACGGAATCGGGGGTGGCAAGAGCCCTGCGGTGTGATCCGATGGCGGGGTGGATGTGGAGAGGCTGCGGCGGCTGATCGTCCTGCGGCATGCGAAGTCGGCGTGGCCCGCCGTGCCCGACCACGATCGGCCGCTCGCCGGGCGCGGCCGCCGGGACGCGCCGGTTGCCGGCCAGTGGCTGCGTGACTCCGGCTGCGCACCCGACCGCGTGGTCTGCTCGACGGCGCGGCGGGCCCGCGAAACGTGGGAGCTGGTCGACGGCGAGCTGGGGGTCGTGCACCCGAGCGTCGAGTACGACCCGCGCGTGTACGACGCGACGGTCGGCGAACTGCTGGAAGTCGTCCACGAGCTGCCGGACGACGCCGTCACGGCGCTGCTGGTCGGGCACAACCCCGGGTTTGAGGAGCTGACGATGGCGCTCGCGGGCAGCGCCGACGGCGACACGCTTGACCGTGCCCGCGCCAAGTTTCCGACCTGCGCGATCGCGGTGCTCGCGTTCACCGGGCCGTGGACCGCGCTGGCCGTCGGCGCCGCCCGCCTGACGCACTTCGCGGCACCGCGCGGGTAGCCGCCGGAGCGCCGGGGTGTTCGCGGAAATCGCGCGGCCTGCCGCGGCGTGCCGCCGCGATTTCCGCGAACACCCCTGGACAGCGGTGGCGGCCCACCTTCCCGGGGGCCGCCACCGCCTGACCGATGGTTACGGCGTCTCGGGCGACTCGGTCGGCTCGGGCGAGCTGGTCGGTTCCGGCGAACCGGTCGGCGCCGGCGGCTCGGGGTCGCCGCCGCCGTCGCACGTGGCGAACAGGAGCTTGTTCGGCGAGTCCGTGCCTGGGTCCTGCACGACGTCCGAGCTGGCGCAGCCGACCAGGCCGTCCTGCACCTGCGCCGGGGTGGCCTCGGCGTTGCCGGCGAGGAACAGGGCCGCTGCCCCCGCGACGTGCGGCGACGCCATCGACGTGCCGCTGATCGTCTTGGTGGGGTTGGTGCCGCCGATCCAGGCCGCGGTGATCCCGTCACCGGGAGCGAAGATGTCGACGCAGCTGCCGAAGTTGGAGAAGTCGGCGCGGTTGTCGTCGATCGAGGTCGCGCCGACGGTGATCGCTTCCTTGGTACGCGCGGGGGACGAGCCGCAGGCGTCCTCGTTGTCGTTGCCCGCGGCGAGCGCGTAGGTGATGCCGGCGGCGATCGACTTCTGCACCGCCGCGTCGAGCGCCTGGCTCGGGGTGCCGCCGAGGCTCATGTTCGCGACGGCGGGCTTCTTGGCGTTCTGCGTGACCCAGTCGACGCCGCCGATCACGCTGGCGTTGGAGCCGCTGCCCCCGCAGCCCAGCACGCGTACGGCGAAGAGCTTGACGCCCTTGGCGATGCCGTGCGCCTCGCCGCCGACGGTGCTCGCGACGTGGGTGCCGTGGCCGTCGCAGTCGTCGCCGTTGCGCCCGTCGCCCGTGGTGTCGGTGCCGACCGAGGCCCGGCCGCCGAAGTCGGCGTGCTTGATGTTGATGCCGGTGTCGATGACGTACGCGTTGACGTTCTCCGCCTTGCTCGCGTACGTGTACTTCTTGTCCAGCGGGAGTTTCTGCTGGTCGGACCGGTCCAGACCCCAGTTCGGCGGGTCGGCCTGCTCCTCGGTGGCCTTGACGACGCCGTTCGGCTCGACGAAGGCGACCCGCGAGTCGGCGGCCACCTCACGCGCCTCGTTCTCGGACATCGTCGCGGCGAAGCCCTGGACGACCGACGTATAGCGGTGGGTGATCTTCGCCTGGTGCTCGTTGGCGAGGCTCTGGCCGGAGGCGGCGAAGCTGCCGGGCTTCTGGTCCTTGAGGACCACGATGAAGCTGTTCGGCACGGCGGTGCCGCCGGAGAGCGCACGGAACTTGCCCGCGGTGGCGTCCTGCTCGGCCGCTCCCGCGGTGGACACCTGCGCGGTAATGACGGCGGCAGCGGCGGCGACGACGACCGCGGCGGTTCCGGCCAGGCCGACGCGTAGCCGCCGGCGTGGTGTGACGTTCAAGATCCAGTTCCTCCCTATCGAATGAGCACCCGGCCTTGGCGCACCGACAGCCGGGCCTGCGGAGGGGGTCGGCTTGGCTGCCGGCGTGAGCCGGGCTGCTCAGGTCCGGAGTCCCGTGACGGAACTCCTTGCCGCAGGAAACTAGGGACGCCCGGAAGGCCGCGGTGGGAAGCGGCGTAATTGCGCCATCGGCGTCAAACCGCCTGACGGCTACCCGAAGCGCCCGGACCAGCACGCACCGTCGAGATTCGCCCTACTCAGAGGTAACTTCGGACCCTTGCATTACAAAATGTGGCGTAGATCACACTGAAATCTGTAACGTCTTTGAGTTCCTGGCTACGTACCTCAGGCCAAGGTGGGGTTAACCGGAGTCGCGCTCGCGTACGCTCCGGCAGCCCGCCGGCACACACGCCACAGGAGGAACAGCGGCCTTGCTCGAGGAGCTCGGGATCGAACCGGACGAGGAAGAGCTGTACGAGTGCGTGCTGCGGCATGCGAATCCCACCGTGAGCGAGCTGGCCAGCCGGTTGCGCCGGCCGCCGGAGAACGTCCGTCGCGGGCTCGCCGCCCTCGCCGAGCACGGCCTGGTGACCTCTCTCTCGGGTATGCCGAAGCGCTGGGTCGCGCCGCCCCCCGACGTGGCGATCGGTGCGCTGATCCAGCGCCGCGAGCGGAAGCTGCGGTCGTTGCAGCGGCTCGTGCGGCACTTCGTCACGACATACCAGCGCGGTGAGGCCGGCGCCGACGCCACAGCCCACCTCATCGAGCCGCTGCACGGCCGCGACGCGATCGCCGAACGGGTCGAGCAGCTGCACGCCCAGGCCCGCGAGCAGGTGTGCATCCTCGACAAGCCGCCGCACGCCCAGGCCGAGGCAGGTCCGGCGCAGCACGGCGCGCTGCGGCGCGGCATCACGTACCGCACCGTGTACGAGCGGTCCAGCCTGGACGCGCCCGGCCGGCTGGAGGAGATCCGCCGCGGCGTCGAGGCCGGTGAGGAGGCCCGGGTCCTGCCGCAGCTGCCGATGAAGCTGGTGCTGGTCGACCGGGTCTGGGCGGTGGTGCCGGTGGCGGCCGGCGCGGCGGACCACGCTCTCGTCATCCGCTCGTCCGCGCTGCTCGACGGCCTGGTCACGCTGTTCGAGCAGCAGTGGCAGCGTGCGATCCCGCTGTTCGCGGAGTCCTGCGGTGAGGACGAGACCGGCGACCTCCTGACGATGCTGCTGACCGGTATGACCGACGAGACGATCGCGCGCCGGCTCGGCATCGGCCTGCGCACGGTGCAGCGGCGGGTGCGCGCCCTCATGGACGACCTCGGCGCCGACACCCGCTTCCAGGCCGGCTACCAAGCGGCACGGGCGGCCGGGAACGGCCAGGCCGAGCCGTAGAGCCCGCCCCGGCGGACGGTAGGCCCGCCCGGGCCGGTCCGCCCGCCCCGAGCCGAACCGGCCGAGCCGGCCGGGCCGAATCGGACTGTCCGGGAAGCGGTCCCCAAACCGGGCGCTCGATACCGCCAAAACCCCGACAGTTGGCGGCTCCGCCGCCCGGCGGGCGGGCCGGCGCGCTCGGCGCGCGGCGGGCAGGTGACTAGCACCCTCGCCGGCCCGGCTGGCGGGCCGCTGGCCGCTGGCCGCTGCCGGCCCGGCCCCCCGGCCGGCGACCGCCGACGGCGCCCCCGGCCGCAGGCCGCCGGCCCGGCTGGCAAGCCGCTGGAGGTCGCGACGCGTCAGGTGCCGCTCGGCTGGAGGGCAGCCGGCTCCGGGGCTGCGGCGCCGTTGCGGAGGAGTTCGCGCCAGGCGGCGGGGTCGTGGCGGTACGGCGTGGTACCGGCGACGAACTCGCGCAGCATCGCGACGAACCGGCCTGGATCGTGGCGGTGCGGGAAGTGGTTGGCGCCCGTGAACACGGAGAGCCGGCTGCCGGGTAGCGCGTCGTGCGCGATCTGGGCGTGGTGCAGTGGGATCACCGGGTCACGGTCGCCGGCGACGAGCTGGATCGGGATGCCCTGGACGAGGTAGCAGCGGTCGAGCATGGAGACGATCTGCCCGCCCGGGTCGACCACCGCGCGCACGGTGCGCAGGAACGCACTGCGCACCTGGGGATCGCGGAGCCGGCGGAGCCCGGCGATGAGGTCCTCGACGCCCTCGCCGAGCGGTGACCCCGCCCGTCGCAGCACCGCGGCGCCCGCCCGGATCGCCGCCTCGACCGGTCGGCGGCCGGCGAGCGGGGTGAGCAGCGGTAGCACGAGGTCGGCGCCCGGCGCGGAGACCAGGCGCAGCGCCGGCGCAACGTCGCGGCCGGCGCCGGCGGTGCTCACGAGCACGAGCCGCTCGCACAGTTCGGGGTACTGGTAGGCGAGCTGCATCGCGACGCCGCCGCCGAGCGAGTGGCCGACGACCGTGACACGGTCGACGCCGAGTGCAGCGAGCAGGTCGCGCATGCCGTTGGCGTACGCGGCCACCGAGTAGTCGGCGCGGGGCTTGTCGGAGTCGCCGTGGCCGAGCAGGTCGGGCGCGATCACGGTGTGGTCGCGGGCGAGCATCGGCAGGACGTCCTGCCAGGTGGCGGAGGAGTCGCCGATGCCATGGATCAGCAGGAGCGCCGGCCCGTCGCCACCCATCTGGAACGCGCGCCTGTAGCCGTGGATCGTGCGGTGCTGGAGCCGCACCGGCCTGCGGCGGCCACGTGGGAAGGGGACGACGGCGTCAGCTGACATGAGCGCCCCCTCCCGTGGGTGAGAGCCGCCGTCGCCTGTCGCGTTGGCGGCCCTCAGGTGAACTCCCGGGAACATGTGTACCACCCGAAGGTGAACAACCGCGGTTCCTTCCCGGCAAAGCTGACTTCGTTTAAAGTAGTAATTCCCTGAGGAGGAGGAGCCGATGACCCAGCAGCCGCTCGCCGTCGCGCAGGTGCACGACGACGAGCCCAACCCCTACCTGCTGGGCGTCTTCGCGCCGGTGCACGAGGAGATCACCGCCGGCGACCTCACCGTGGTCGGCGAGATCCCGCGCGACCTGAACGGCGTCTTCCTCCGAAACGGCCCCAACCCGCGGTTCGAGCCGCAGGGACGTCACCACTGGTTCGACGGCGACGGCATGATCCACGCGGTCCACCTCGAGAACGGCACCGCGCGCTACCGCAACCGCTGGGTGCGCACGCGCGCGTTCCACGCCGAGTCCGAGGCCGGGCGCGCCCTGTGGACGGGCGTCATGGAGAACCCGAAGGGCAACCCGTTCGGCAACCACCACGGGCTCGGCCTCAAGGATGCCGCGAACACCGACGTGATCTTCCACCGCGGCAAGGTGCTCGCCACCTGGTACCTGTGCGGGTCGCCGTACAACATGGACCCGCTCACCCTGGAGACGCTCGGCGCGGAGGACTTCCTGGGCACGCTCGCGGGCGACATGATGGCCCACCCGAAGGTCGACGAGCGCACCGGCGAGCTGTTCTGGTTCGACTACGGCCCGCGCCCGCCGTACATGCGCTACGGCGTGATCGGCGCGGACGGCCACGTCAGCCACGTCACCGACATCGAACTGCCCGGGCCGCGCCTCCCGCACGACCTGGCGATCACCGAGCGGTACGCGATCCTCATGGACCTGCCGCTCATCCAGGACATGCAGGCGGCGCGCGAGGGTCGGCACAAGATCGTGTTCGAGCGCTCGCTGCCGGCGCGGTTCGGGGTCGTGCCGCGCAAGGGCACCGAGGTGCGCTGGTTCAACGCGTCGCCCTGCTACATCTACCACGTGGTCAACGCCTGGGAAGAGGGCGACGAGATCGTCCTCGACGTGTGCCGGGTCAAGCGGCCGGCGCCGCCGCCCGAGGCGAAGACGCCGCTGGCCAAGATGCTGGCGTACCTGCGGCTCGACGCGCAGCTCTGGCGCTACCGGTTCAACCTGCGTACCGGGTCCACGGTGGAGGGTCCCTCCGACGACGCCAACACGGAGTTCCCCACGGTCGACGCACGCGTGGTCGGCCGGCCCAGCCGGTACGCGTACAACGTGCACATCTCGCCCGAGAGCACGCTCCGGTTCGACGGGCTCGTCAAGTACGACACCGTCACCGGCGCGAAGCAGACCTCGATGTTCGGCCCGGGACGCTGGGGGAGCGAGGCGCCGTTCGCGCCCCGTGACGGCTCGACCGGCGAGGACGACGGCTACCTCGTGACCTTCGTCCAGGACGAGCGCGAGGGCCGTTCCGAGCTGGCCATCTACGACGCCGCCGACATCACCCGTGGCCCCGTGGGGCGGGTACTGCTGCCGCAGCGGGTGCCGCTCGGCTTCCACGGCGCCTGGATCCGCTCCGACCAGCTGCGACAGCCGTGACCGTGCGCCCCGCCGGCACCGACGCGTTCGTCCTCGACGCCGTCCGCACCCCGCGCGGCAAGGCGAAGGCTGGCGGAGGGCTCTCGGCGGTGTCGCCGGTCTCGCTGCTGATTGCGCTGCTGGAGGCGCTGGTCGAGCGCACCGGCCTGGATCCGGTCACTGTCGACGACGTGATCGTCGGCTGCGCCAGCCAGGTCGGCGACCAGGGCGGCGGGCTCGCGCGCACGGCGGTGCTGGCGGCGGGGTGGCCGCCGTCGGTGCCGGGCCAGACCATCAACCGGTACTGCGCATCGGGGATCGACGCGATCGCGCTGGCCGCCGCGCTGGTGCGCTCGGGGCAGGCCGATCTCGTGGTGGCGGGCGGGGTCGAGTCGGTGTCCCGGGTGCCCCTCTTCGCGGATCGCGGCCCGCTGTGGTGCGACTCCGAGTTGGTCGAGCGCATCGGCAGCATCCACATGGGAGTCGCTGCCGACGTCGTCGCCACCGAGGAGGGGTTCACGCGCGACGAACTGGACGCCTACGGCCTGCGCAGCCAGGTCCGCGCGGCGGCGGCGTGGCGCGACGGGTACTTCGCGCGGTCGCTGGTGCCCGTCGGTGGTCTCGACCGCGACGAGCACGTCCGAGCGCTCGTCTCCTCGGCGTCGATGTCGGCGCTGGAACCCGCGTTCGCCGAGCTGGGCCTGTCCGGCGAGGACGCCCTCGCGCTGCGTCACCTGCCGAAGCTGCGCGAGATCCGGCACCTGCATACCCGGGCCACGTCACCGGCGATGGCGGACGGCGCGGGGCTGGTCCTGGTCGGCTCGGCCACCGGGGCCGAGCGGGCCGGGCTGGCCCCGCGAGCTCGGGTGGTGTCGTCCGCGAGCGCCGGCGGGCACCCCGTGCGGATGCTCGTCGCCGGGCAGCACGCTCTGGTCAAGGCGCTCGACCGGGCGGGCGTGGCGCCAGGCCGGCTCGACGTGGTGGAGTTCGCCGAGGCGTTCGCCGCACTGTGCCTCAAGCTCGAACGCGACCTCGGGATCGACCCTGACGTGCTCAACCCGAACGGCGGCACGATCGCGATGGGGCACGCGTTCGGTGCCACCGGCGCGATCCTCACCGCGGGTTGCGTCGACGAGCTGGAGCGCGGCGGCGGGCGGTACGGCGTGGCCGCGGTGAGCGGCGCGGCGGGTTCAGGGGCGGCGCTGGTGCTGGAGCGGGTGCTCTAACCGGGCGCGAACCGGACTGTCCGGGGAAGCGGTCCCCAAACCGGGCGCGCGATACCGCCAAAACCCCGACAGTTGGCGGCTCCGGCGCCCGGCGGGCTGGCCGGCCGCACGCTCGGCGCCAAACCGGGCGCCCGATACAGCCGCCTCGGGAGGAAGCTTCCCGGGCGTACGCTGCTCGGCATGCGTCGGCTGGTCCTCGCGGTGGCGGTGCTTCTCGCCGGATGCACCGGCGGAGGGAACGAGCCGGCACTGGACGGCCCGCTGCGGATCGCCACCGGCGAGGTCGGCGGGGTTTACCACGCGTACGGCGCCGGCATCGCCGACGCGGTGCGCGCCGAGTCGCCCGAACTGCACCCGCAGGCTCTCACCACCGACGCGAGCGTCGCCAACCTGCGGATGCTCGACGCCCGTCAGGCCGAAGTGGCGTTCACCCTCGCCGACGCCGCCGCGGACGCCGTGGCCGGCACCGGCGCGTTCCCGGAGAAGATCGACGTCGTCGCGCTCGCCCGGCTGTACGACAACTACGTGCAGCTCGTGGTGCGCGCCGACGCCCAGGTGAAGTCCCTCGCCGATCTGCGCGGCAAGCGCGTGGCAACCGGCGCCGCCGCGTCCGGCACGGACCTGGTCGCCGATCGCCTGCTCACTGTCGCGAAGCTGCGGCAGGGTGTCGACGTGCGCACCAGCAACCTCGGCCTGGAACCCTCGGCCGCCGCCGTGCGCAACCGCCAGCTCGACGCGTTCTTCTTCTTCGGCGGCATCCCTACTCCTGCGATCGCCGCGCTGTCCGCCACCACGCCGATCCGCGTCGTGCCGCTGGGGGAGTGGGTGGACGACCTGGCCGCCAGCTATGGCGGGCTATACACCGAGGCGGTGATCCCCGCCGGCCCGTACAAGCTTGACGGGCCCGTGCGGACTGTCAGCGTCCCGAACTACCTGGTCGTGCGGCGTGACCTCGAACCAGAGCTGGCGTACCGGCTCACCCGGCTGCTGTTCCGCCGGACCGATCACCTGGCGCGGGCGCACCCGGAGGGGCGGCGGCTGTCGGTGCGGACGGCGATCTCGACGTACCCGCTGGATCTGCATCCTGGGGCGGTGCGCTGGTACCGGGAAGCCCGCCGCTAGCCCCACCCCGAAGGCCCGCCGACGGCAGCTTCACCCGCGCCTGGAGACCGTGCGGTTCCACCGCCGAGAGCACCAGCTTTCCGCCGCACGCCTCCACCAGCGCCACCGCGATCGCCATGCCGAGCCCGGTGCCGGCCACGTTCTGGTGGGTGCGGCTGCGCCAGAACCGTTCGCCGACGTGCCCGAGGTCGTCGGCGGAGAGCCCTTTGCCTGCGTCGGTGACGGTGACCTCCGTGCCCCGCACCTCGACACGCACCGGAGCGCCGGGCGCGAACTTGAGCGCGTTGTCGAGCAGCGCGTCGAGTACCTGGTCCAGCACGTCCGGGATGAGCCGGACGACCGGCCCCGACTCGGGCCCGACGAAATCGACTGGTGTCGCCGCCTCCGCGTACGCCGGCCGCCACGCTTCGACCCGGCCGCGCGCCACCGCCGCCACGTCGACCTCCGCGCGTTCGGCACGCCTCGCGTCGGTGCCGGCGAGCTTGAGCAGCGCGTCGAGGAGTTCGCCGAGGTGGTCGAGCTCGGCGACGGCGTGCTGATGCTCTTCCAGCCCGGCCGGCGCGACGTGGCCGCCGAGCATCTCCACGCGCAGCCGCAGCGCTGTCAGCGGGTTGCGGAGCTGGTGGGAGGCCTGCGAGACGAAGAACCGCTGCCGGTCCAGCGCCCGCTGGACGCTGTCCGCCATCGTGTTGAAGGCCACGGTGAGACCGCGCAGCTCCGGCGCGCCGCCCGCCACCGTGACCCGGGCATCGAGCCGGCCACGGCTGATCTCGTCGGCGGCGCCGGCGAGCCGGGCCACCGGCCGCAGCACCCACCGCACGACCGGGATCCCGAGCAGCAGCGCGGACACCGTCAGCGCGATCAGCCCACCGCCCACCAGCACGAGCAGCCGCCGCAGCACGACGCCCTGCACCTGGTCGGTCGGGCCGACGGTGACGACCGCCCCGGACACCTGGTTGTCGCGACCGACCGGCTCGGCCACCACGTACGGCCGGTCGTCCCACGGCCAGGCCACGTGCGGGCGCTCCGCCGGACGACCCGCCAGCGCGGTCTCCAGGGCCTTCGCGAGCTCCGGCCGGGTGGCGTCGATCGCCGAGCGGGACCGCAGCACGACCCTGCCCTCACGGTCCACGACCAGCACCGCCACGCCGTACAGCTCGTCGTAGCGCTGCACCTCGAAGTCGAGCGTGCCGCGGTGCTCCTCCCGGAGCGCGGGCTCGGCCAGGGTCGCGAACCGCGTGGTGTCGGTGAGCTGGGTGACGAACAGGTCCAGCGACGTGCGCTGCGCGTAGGTGACGGCGAGCGGCACCTCCAGCGCGGCGAGCAGGCCGGCCACGAGGCCGAGCACCAGGACGATCAGCCGGCGTCTCACCAGCACACCTCGCCGCGTTCGCTCATCCGGCCACGTCGATGACGTAGCCGACGCCGCGGACGGTGCGCACCAGCTCCGGCCGGTTCAGCTTCTGCCGCAGCGACGCGACGTGCACGTCCAGGGTGCGGCCGGTGCCTGGCCAGTCGGTCTCCCAGACCACCCGCAGGATCTCGTCGCGCGGAACCACTGTGCCCCGGCGCCGCACGAGCAGCATGAGCAGGTCGAACTCCTTGCGAGTCAGCTCGACCGGCTCACCGTCCACCGCGACCCGGCGGCCGTCCAGGTCGATCTCCAGGTCGTCGATGACGGTGGTGAGCTGCGCCGAACCGGGACGCGCGCGCCGCAGCACCGCCTCGATCCGGGCCAGCAGCTCGGCCAGCGCGAACGGCTTCACCACGTAGTCGTCGGCGCCGGTGCGCAGTCCGTCCACGCGGTCGCGCTCGGTGCCGCGGGCCGTGACCGCGATGACCGGCACGCCGCTGGTGGATCGGATCCGCCGGCAGACCTCCAGGCCGTCGAGGTCGGGCAGGCCGAGGTCGAGCAGGACCAGGTCGACACAGTCCTTGCTGACGGCGGTCAGCGTGGCGGCGCCGTCAGCCGCCCGCTCCACCGCGTACCCCGCCCGCTCCAGGGCGGCGCGCAGGGCGCTCGCCACCCGGTCGTCGTCCTCGACCACCAGGATCCGTGCCGGCACCGCACCCACGAAGCCACCCGCCCTCTGAGGCAGACCCTAGGGCCTGTTTCGAAGTCCCTCTGCCGGCTGCGCCGCGTCCCAGACGACGCCCTGCTGCGTTGTCGCTCCGCCCGGATACAAGAAACGTATCCGGACGAACCTCCGCCTTGCCGGACGCCGCCTGGAACACGGCTCGCTCGACCAGCGACTTCGAAACAGACCCTAGGTCAGATCTGTGTCAAGTCTGGCGCCTGAGCCCATCAGGACCCGGCAACTCGTTTGTAGCGTTCTCAAGCGGAGAAGGAGAGTGATGTGAATCACAAGGCTGAGCGACGCGACGAGGATGCGCCCGCCGTCGATACCAAAGCTGTCGACACCAGGGCCGTCGACACCAAAGCTGTCGACACCGAGGCCGTCGACACCGAGGCCGTCGACATCGACGACGTGCTCGCCGAGTACGACGAGGAGCGGCCGCATCGGCGGCTCGGGCCACGGCTCGACCTTGCCGTCACGGTGATCTGCTGTCTCGTGTCGGTGGGCGTGCTCGTCCAGACGTTCTGGCCCGATCCGGACGGAGCTCAGCACTACCGCATGGTGTTCCTCGCGGCCGTTCTCCCGCTCACGCTGTTCTGCTACCGGGCCGGCAAGCGCCGCACCGGTACGGATAACGACAATCCGGGCATCGCCGACTGGGTGATCGCCGGCCTGGCGTTCGTCGCGGCGGCGTACCCGCTGGTCGTGTTCGACGAGTACATCCTGCGGTCTGCTCGCCCACCGACCATTGACGTCGTCTTCGGCGCCGTGTTGCTGGTCATGGTGCTGGAGGCGTGCCGCCGCACCACGGGCTGGGTGCTGCCCGCCGTCTGCGTCGCGTTCTTGGGGTACGCCTACTACGGCGGCTTTCTCCCGCAGGACTGGTCGATCGCGCACCGCGGCTTCGACTTCGACGCGATCATCGGCGCACTGCTCGGCGGCACCGACGGCGTCTACGGTGTGCCGCTCGGCGTGGCGGCCAGCTACATCATCCTGTTCACGATCTACGGCGCCGTACTGGAGGCGTCCGGAGCGGCGAGGTTCTTCATCGACCTGAGCTTCGCCGCCTTCAAGCGCAGCAAGACCGCCCCCGGCCGCACCGTGACGCTGGCCGGCTTCCTGCTGGGCACGGTCTCCGGATCGGGCACCGCCACGGCTGTGAGCCTCGGCTCGGTGGCCTGGCCGGTGCTCAAGAAGGCGCAGTACCCGAAGGAGCAGGCCGGTGGGGTGCTCGCCGCCGCTGGCATCGGCGCGATCCTGTCGCCGCCCACGCTCGGCGCCGCCGCGTTCATCATCGCCGAGTTCCTCAAGGTCCCCTACGGCACCGTGCTGCTCTGGGCGTGCGTGCCGACGCTGCTCTACTACCTCGGGATCATCCTCGCGATCGAGATAGACAGCCGCCGGCTGGGCACGCGCGAGGTCGACACGCAGGCAGGGTCGGCGCTGCGCCTGCTGGGCCGGTTCGGGTACCACTTCGCGTCGCTGGGCCTGATCGTCCTGCTGCTCGCCACCGAGTGGACGTCGCCGCTCAAAGCGGTCGTCGCGGCGATCGCGCTCCAGTTCGTACTGTCCTTCCTGGACAAGGAACACCGGCTGAGCCCCCGCCGCCTCGCGCTCGCGCTGGCCGCCGGCACCCGCAGCGTGCTGCCGGTCGCCGCCACCTGCGCGGCGGCCGGGATCATCGTCGGCATCGTCGTCCAGACGGGTCTCGGCCTGGCGCTCGCGGACATCGTGGTCAGCGCCGCCCAGGCGCTCACGAGCGACCCCACCGCCGTGCTGGTGCTCACGGTCCTGTTCTCGGCAGTCGCGATCATGCTGCTCGGCCTCGCCGTCCCTGTCACCGCCTCGTTCATCATCGCCTGGGTGATCGTTGCGCCGGCCCTGGTCGATCTCGGTGTGGGCCTGCCGGCGGTCGCCATGTTCGTCTTCTACTACGCGGTGCTGTCTGAGGTGAGCCCGCCGACGGCGCTCGCGGCCGTGGCGGCGAGTGCGATCACTGGCGGCAACGCGTTCCGGACGATGATGCAGACCTGGAAGTACACGCTGCCGGCGTTCCTCGTGCCCTGTGCGTTCGTGCTCACCGACCGAGGCTCGGCGCTGCTCCTCACCGACGCCTCCGCGGCAGACATGCTGATCGCGCTCGCTGCCGGGGTACTCGGCGTCGTGGCGCTCGCCGTGGTCACCGGGGGCTGGATCCTCGGCCCGGCGGGCTGGCCCGAACGCGCGCTCTGCGCGGTCGCGGCGCTGCTCCTGCTCTACCTCGCCACCCCGACCGTGCTGGCCGGGGCCGCACTGTTCGCCGTCGCGGTGGCGCTCCATCTCGTACTCCGGCGCCGGCGCGTTGCCGGTGCCGACCCCACCCCTGTGGAAGGAACGGTGCGTTCGTGATGAGGACCATGCGGATCGCGGCTGGCCTACTCGCCGCGGCGATGGCGATGGCGGCCTGCGGTGGCCAGCGGGACGACGCCGGCGATCCTGGCTCCGGCGGCCGGCTGACGATCGCCACCGGCAACACCACCGGCGTCTACTACGTTCTCGGTGGTGGGCTCGCCAAGATCATCTCCAGTGACCTGGAGGGCTACAAGGCGACGGCCGAGGCGACGAAGGCGTCGAAGGAGAACGTCGAGCGGGTCGTGGCCGGCCAGAACGACATCGCGTTCTCCTTGGCCGACACGGCAGCCGACGCGGCGAAGGGCGAGAACTCGTTCACGGAGAAGCAGCCGATCAGGGCGCTGATGCGGATCTACGACAACACCACGCAGGTCGTCGTCCGTACCGACAGCGGCATCAACTCGGTCAAGGACATGAAGGGCAAGAGCGTTTCCACGGGATCCCCGAACTCCGGCACCGAGCTGATCGCCACCCGCCTGCTGGAGGCGAACGGGCTCACGCCGGCGGACCTCAAGCAGAAGAAGGCGTCCCTGCCGGAGACCGTGGAGGGCGTCAAGGACGGGTCGATCCAGGCGTTCTTCTGGTCCGGCGGCCTCCCGACGGGCGGCGTGAAGGACCTCTTCGCCTCGCTCGGCAACAAGGTCAAGTTCCTGCCGCTCGTGGACGAGCGCACGAAGCTGCAGGACAAGTACGGCGCCGCGTACCAGGTCGGGGCCATCCCGACGACGGCGTACGGCACGCCGGCGGATGTCAGCACGATCGCGGTGCCGAACGTCCTGGTCGTCAGCGACAAGATGAGCGACGAGCTGGCGCAGAAGCTGGTCAAGCTGATCTTCGACGAGCAGAAGGAGCTGGTGAAGGTCCACCCTGAGGCGGCCAACATCAGCATCCAGAACGCCGCCGACACCGGTGACATCGAGCTTCACCCGGGCGCGAAGAAGGCGCTCGCAGATCTGGGCGCGCCGGGCGCCTGAGCCGCTTGTCGATGTGGTCGCACTCTTCCGGCCCATGGCACGGAAGAGTGCGACCACATGCGAGCGGGCCGCCCGACGAGCCGCCGTGACAGGATGGCTCGGTGACCAACAGCCCTCGTCCAGCGGCGGGCGGCGGCCGGTGGGTGGACGTGCCACCTGAGCGGCTGTCCCGCTGGATCGACGGCTTCGCCGAGCGCCACGGTCCGTTCACCACGAGCGCGGCGCCGGATGCCGTCACGGTGACGGCCGAGGACGGCGCTGTCGCCGTGTTCCACCCGCCGTTCCCGCCCCTGCCGTCCGGTGGGCCTGCGCTCTCCTCGTTGATCGCGCACGCCCGCACCGACCGGCGGGTCGGCGTGCTGCTGGTCCGGCTGGGCGGCTACGCGGCGGGCGTCTTCGACGGCGCCGACCTCGTCAGCTCCAAAGTGGACTCACGTCTCGTGCACGGCCGGCACAAGAAGGGCGGCTCGTCGCAGCAGCGGTTCGCCCGGCGGCGCGACAACGAGGTCCGCGACGTGGTGTCGCACGCCGCCGACGTGGCCGCGCGGATCCTGCTGCCGGCGGTGTCCACCCTGGACGCGGTAGTGCTCGGCGGCGACCGGCGCGCGGTCGACCTCGTGCTCGCCGACCGTCGCCTGGCGCCACTCGCGGCGAAGACCGTCGAGCCGTTCCTGACCGTGCCCGACCCGAAGCGGGCGATCCTGGAGGAGACGCCTTCGCGGTTCCGCGCGGTGCGGATCCACGTCAGCGACCCCACCTAGCGGCTTTGGGCGACATCTTCACGGCTACAGCCGCGAACATGTCGCCCAAAGCGCCAGAGCAAGTCAGCCCTTGCGGAGGTTGACGCCCTTCCTGGCGAAGTACGGGATCGGGTTGACCGCCTCGTCGTCGATCAGGACCTCCAGGTGCAGGTGCGGCCCGGTGACGTTGCCGGTCTCGCCCTCGTACCCGATGAGCTGGCCGGCGGTGACCCGCTGGCCGGCACGCACGACGTAGCGGGACATGTGGCCGTACCGGGTCACGACGCCGCCGGCGTGGGCGATGTCGACCTTGTTGCCGTAGCCGGACATGCCGAGGCTGCCAGGCCCCGAGCAGCTCGGGCTGGAGCACTCTGCCGCGGCGACGACGCCCGCGGCGGCCGCGTAGATCGGGGTGCCGCCGCCGTTGGCGATGTCGACACCGGCGTGGGTGGTGCCCCATCGGAAGCCGAACCCGCTGGTGAGGTCGCCGCGCATCGGGCGGACCCAGGCAGGGCGGCGCTTCGCGGCAGCCTTCGCCGCGGCGGCAGCGCGGGCCTTGCGGCTCGCGCGGGCGACGGACGCCGTGCGGGCGGCGCGGGCGGCATCAGCGGCCGCACGCGCCTTGGACTCGCGCTCGGCCTGGAGCCGGGCCGACGCGGCCACGCGCGCCAGCTCGGCCTCCTTGGCGGCGTCGGCCGCTGCGTGCGCGGCCAGAGCCCTGGGGTCGGGCCCGGACGAGGCGTCCACCTGGTCGGTGGTGGCACCCGCTACGAGGGCTGTACCGCCGGTGGTGACCACGAGGCCGGCCACCGCAAGGGCATAGCGGATCGACATGTTCTTGGTGAGGTTCATCAGGCCATTCCTGGACTGGGGATGACACACCCGGTCCGGTCTCGCCGGTCTTGTCCGGCGTGGCAGCAAGGGGCTGCTCGGTTCCATCTGGACGGCCGAACGCTAACCGCGATCCCTCGGACCGCCGAATCGCCGAAATCGGACTCAGGGCCGTTCCTGTGACGCAGGTCAACTCGTGGGACTGGTAGGTGAGCCGCGTCACGGCGTATCCGGCGAACGCTGTCAGGGGTGCATTACGCGGCGTGAGACCTGCTGAGAGCCAACTCACCCCGCCAGGTGACTCGATTCAGCTCACCCTATGCACTCAGCCGATCACGCAATGCGGCGAAATCATCCCGTACCTCGCGATCCAAACACACCGCCGCAACCCGCCCAGCATCACCGGCGGCGGCTTGGCCCAACGTCGGCATGCCGACATTGAGCGCGCCTGGACGTGCCCAACGTCGGCATGCCGACGTTGGGCCAACAGGCGGCGGCTCACAGCGCGGAGAACGTGTCGCACGACTTGGGGTTGCCCGTCTCGTAGCCGCGGAAGAACCACTGCTGCCGCTGCTCGGCGGAGCCGTGCGTCCAGGTCTCCGGGTTGACCTGCCCGCTCGTCTTCTCCTGGATCTTGTCGTCCCCGACCGCGGCCGCCGCCCGCAGGGCCTCCTGGATCTCCTGCTCGCCGACGGTGTCGACCAGCCCGCCCGGGCTCGACGCGGCCTTGGTCCACACGCCCGCGTAGCAGTCGGCCTGGAGCTCCATCGCGATCGAGTACTGGTTGGCGCGCCCCTGGTCGCGCTGCTGCGCCCGGCGGACCTGCTGCTCGGTGCCGGTGACGGTCTGGATGTGGTGGCCGAACTCGTGCGCGATCACGTACGCCTGCGCGAACTCGCCCGGCGCACCGAACCGGGTCGCCAGCTCGTTGTAGAAGCTGAGGTCGATGTAGATGCGCTGGTCCGGCGGGCAGTAGAAGGGGCCCACCTCCGACGTGGCCTGCCCGCAGCCGGTGTTCACGGCGCCGTCGAAGATCGCGAACCGCGGGTCCACGTACTGCGCGCTGAGCGTGGGGAAGAGGTTCGCCTTCCAGTACGCGCGGAGATCGTTGAACGTCGCCGCCTGCCGGCAGTCCGCGTCGCGGAAGCGGTCGGTGTTGGCGGCCGCGCACTTCTGCTCCAGCTCCGTGTTGTCGCCGGTGCTCGTGCCGCCGCCGAGGCTCGGGAGGTTGCCGGTGCCGCCGAGCAGTCCGACCAGGACGAAGAGGATCAGGCCGACGATGCCGCCGCCGATCGTCTTGCCGCCCCCAGGGATGCCGCCCATGCCACCGCCGCCGCCCGCGGCTGGGCCGGATCCGCGCAGGTCGTCGATCTGCGAGGTGTCGATCTCGGCATTCTTGTCGAAGTCCATGGCCCCTCACCCTCCGCCTCGGCGCAGAGCGTACGACCCCAGGCCGGGCGATGCGGTACGCACTCCGCGACGCAGCTGACGCGAAACGCCGCCAGGTGACCACTACCACGCGTGCGCGCGCGGATAATCGCTGGCCGCAGCCGGGTAGACTGGCGCCATGCATTCTGCTTCGTAGACCGAGCGCCACCCCACGTCCATCCGCCCGTGGCCGTCCCGCGCTGCCCGTCTGCGAGGAAACCCCATTGATCTCCGTCAACGCGCTCGAACTGCGCGCCGGCTCCCGGATCCTGCTGTCCGAGGCGTCCCTGCGCGTCCAGCCAGGCGACCGCATCGGCCTGGTCGGCCGTAACGGCGCCGGCAAGACCACCACGCTCAAGGTATTCGCCGGCGAGGGCCTCCCGTACGGCGGCACGATCGAGCGTCGCGGTCCGGTCGGCTACCTCCCGCAGGATCCCCGCACCGGCGACCTCGACGTCACCGCCCGCGACCGGGTGCTGTCCGCGCGCGGCCTCGACACCCTGCTGCACGACATGGCCAAGACACAGGTCGCCATGGCGGAGGCCGCCACCGACGCCGAGCGCGACAAGCTCGTCCGCAGGTACGGCCGCCTCGAGGACCAGTTCGCGGCGCTCGGCGGGTACGCGGCCGAGAGCGACGCCGCCCGCATCTGCGCCAACCTCGGCCTGCCCGACCGCATCCTCGTGCAGACCCTCGGCACGCTCTCCGGCGGTCAGCGCCGCCGCGTCGAGCTGGCGCGCATCCTGTTCTCCGACGCCGAGACGCTGCTCCTCGACGAGCCCACCAACCACCTCGACGCCGACTCCATCACCTGGCTCCGCGACTATCTGCGGGCGCACAAGCGCGGCCTCGTCGTCATCTCCCACGACGCCGACCTGCTCGACGCCGTCGTGAACAAGGTCTGGTACCTCGACGCCAACCGCGCCGAGGTCGACATCTACAACCTCGGCTGGAAGGCGTACCTCACCCAGCGCGAGACCGACGAGCGGCGCCGCAAGCGCGAGCGCGCCAACGCCGAGAAGAAGATCGGCGCGCTGATGAGCCAGGCCGACAAGATGCGCGCCAAGGCCACCAAGGCACGGGCCGCCCACTCGATGGAGAAGCGCGCCGAACGCCTCGCCGCCGGGCTGGCCGACGTACGCGTCTCGGACAAGATCGCCAAGGTGCGCTTCCCGACGCCCGCGTCCTGCGGGAAGACGCCGCTCACGGCCGAGGGGCTGTCCAAGTCGTACGGATCCCTCGAAGTCTTCGCCGACGTCGACCTCGCCGTCGACCGCGGCACCCGCGTCGTCGTGCTCGGCCTCAACGGCGCCGGCAAGACCACCCTGCTGCGGCTGCTCTCCGGAATGGAGACGCCCGACACGGGCGAGGTCAAGCCCGGCCACGGCCTCCGCATGGGGTACTACGCCCAGGAGCACGAGACCCTCGACACCGACCGCACCGTGCTGGAGAACATGCGCGCCGCCGCGCCCGAAGCCGCCGACGGCGAGCTTCGCCGCATCCTCGGCGCGTTCCTGTTCAGCGGCGAGGACGTCGAGAAGCCCGCCGGCGTGCTGTCCGGCGGCGAGAAGACCCGGCTGGCGCTCGCCGGCCTCGTCTGCTCCAGCGCCAACGTGCTGCTGCTCGACGAGCCCACCAACAACCTCGACCCCGCCAGCCGCGTACAGGTGCTCGACGCGCTCGCCACCTACACGGGCGCCGTCGTCCTCGTCACGCACGACCCCGGTGCGGTCGAGGCGCTGAAGCCGGAGAAGGTGATCATGCTGCCGGACGGCGTCGAGGACAACTGGTCCGACGATCTAGCCGACCTCATCACCCTGGCGTAGCCGGCCTCCGAACCGAACTTTTCGGGAAGCCGTGCCTACATCGGGCGCCCGTGCCCCGGTTTGCACCGCAAGTCCGTTTCGCTTACGCGCCGCCATGTCGTGCCGGGTGTCCGGCCGCGGCGCCGCTGGTTAGGCTCGGGCGGTTGGCCGTCGGGAGGAGTCGCGCGTGAGTACTGAGGCTGGGGTTCGGCTGGACGTCGACGGGGCGGTTGCCACCGTCTCGCTGGATCGGCCGGACGCGCTCAACGCGCAGACGCCTGCCACCTGGGCCCGCCTCGCCGACATCGGCCGCTCGCTCACGGGCGAGGTCCGCGTCGTGGTGCTGCGCGCCGAGGGGCGGTCGTTCTCGGCCGGCCTGGACAAGTCGGCGTTCACGGGCGCGCCGCTGGACGGCGGGCCGTCGTTCCTCGAGATGGCCAAGATGACCGACGAGGAGTGCGACGCCGTCATCGCCCGGTACCAGGAGGGCTTCACCTGGCTGCGCCGCCCCGACATCATCTCGGTCGCCGCCGTCCAGGGGCACGCGATCGGCGCCGGTTTCCAGCTCGCGCTCGCCTGCGACCTGCGCGTGGTCGCCGACGACGTCCAGTTCAGCATGAAGGAGACGTCGCTCGGCCTCGTTCCCGATCTCACCGGCACGAAGCCGCTCGTCGACCTGGTCGGCCCCGCCCGCGCGCTGGAGATCTGCGTCACCGGCCGCCGGGTCTCCGCCGCCGAGGCCGAGCGCATCGGCCTGGCCAACCTCGTCGTCGCCCGCGACGAGCTGGACGGCGCCGTCAGCGACCTCGTCGCCGCGATGCTCACCCCGCTGCGCAACGCCGTCATCGAGACAAAGGCGCTGGTCACGGGCGCCGGCCGGGCGCAGCCGTGACGAGCAGGAGGCCGCTGAGCGGGCCGCCCAGGTCCGCCGTCTCCGCGATCTTGTCGGAGCGGGGGAGTAGAACTGCCTGGTCGCGCGTTGCTGATGGCCGAAGGGAGGTGATGCGCGATGACCATGCGTTCACCCGGCTGGGAGATGCTGCGCTCGCTGAGCCGGCGCGACCAGGATGTCAAGGACCACAAGCTGGCGCCCGGCACGGCGAAGCGGATCCTGGCGTTCGCCAAGCCGTACCGGTTCGAGATCGCGTTCTTCCTCCTCACGGTCGTCGTGTCCGCCGCGATCGGGGTGGCCACTCCCGTCCTCGCCGGCCGCGTCGTCAACGAGATCACCGGCGACGGCGAACGCTCGGTCGTGGTCTGGATCGCCGCCACGATCGCGGGGCTGGCCGTCGTCGACGCGGTCTTCTCGTTCGTTCAGCGCTGGTACTCCGCACGCATCGGCGAGTCGATCATCCTCGACCTGCGCACCGCCGTCTTCGACCACGTCCAGCGCATGCCGATCGCGTTCTTCACCCGCACGCAGACCGGCGCGCTGGTGAGCCGCCTCAACAACGACGTCGTCGGCGCTCAGCGCGCCTTCACCTCCACCCTGTCCGGCGTGGTCTCGAACGTGATCAGCCTGGTGCTCACCGCCGGTGTGATGCTGGCGCTGTCCTGGCAGATCACCCTCCTCTCGCTGGTGCTGCTGCCGGTGTTCGTGCTGCCGGCCCGCGCGGTCGGCCGCAGGCTGCAGGAGATCACCCGCGAGAACTACCGCCTCGACGCGTCGATGAACGCCACGATGACCGAGCGGTTCAACGTCGCCGGCGCGCTGCTCGTGAAGCTCTTCGGCCGCCCCGACACCGAGGCGCGCTCGTTCGCCGACCGGGCGGGGCGGGTCCGCGACATCGGCGTCACCTCGGCGATGTACAGCCGGGCGTTCTTCGTCGCGTTGACGCTGGTCGCCGCGCTCGCTCAGGCGCTGGTCTACGGCCTCGGCGGGTGGTACGCGCTCTCCGGGTCCCTGGACGCCGGCACGGTCGTCACGCTCGCGCTGCTCCTTACCCGTCTCTACGGTCCGCTCACCGCGCTGAGCAACGTCCGCGTTGACGTCATGAGCGCGCTCGTGTCGTTCGAGCGGGTCTTCGAGGTGCTCGACCTGCCGCCGATGATCGCCGAGAAGCCGGCTGCAGTGCCGGTGCCGGCGGGCGCGCGCACGATCGAGTTCGATGACGTCCACTTCTCCTACCCCACGGCGGAGGAGGTGTCGCTCGCCTCCCTGGAGGACGTGGCCGTGCTCGACTCCGCGCCCAGCCAGCCGGTGCTCCGCGGGGTCAGCTTCGCCGCCGAACCGGGTCAGCTGGTCGCGCTGGTCGGCCCGTCCGGGGCGGGCAAGACCACGATCTCGCAGCTCGTACCGCGCATCTACGACGCCGGGTCCGGCCGCGTTCTCATCGGCGGCGTCGACGTGAAGGACGCGCAGCTCCAGTCGCTGCGCGACGCGGTCGGCGTCGTCACCCAGGACGCGCACATGTTCCACGACTCGATCCGCGCCAACCTGCTCTACGCCCGCCCCGATGCCACCGACGCGCAGCAATGGGAGGCGCTGGAGCGCGCGCAGGTCGCCGGGCTGGTGCGGTCCCTGCCCGATCAGCTCGACACGGTCGTCGGCGACCGGGGCTACCGGCTCTCCGGCGGCGAGAAGCAGCGGCTGGCCATCGCCCGGCTGCTGCTCAAGGGTCCGGGCATCGTGATCCTGGACGAGGCGACGGCCCACCTCGACTCCGAGTCCGAGGTCGCCGTGCAGCGCGCGCTGGACGAAGCCCTCACGGGTCGCACGTCCCTGGTGATCGCGCACCGGCTCTCCACGATCCGCGGCGCCGACCAGATCCTCGTGGTCGACGATGGCCGGATCGCCGAGCGCGGCACCCACGAGGAACTGTTCGCGGCGGGCGGCCTCTACGCCGACCTGTACCGCACGCAGTTCTCCCGGGACATCACGGCCGACCTGGCCGACACGGCCTAGCGTCCGTCCGGAGAGACCCGCCGCACAAACCGGCAGCTGTCCGGGAAGCGGCGCCCAAACCCGGCGTTCGATACCGCCATTTCCCCGACAGTTGCGCAGCGGGCCAGATTATTGTGCTTTCCTTGACCACTCAAGTATCTCGCCACAGGCACAAATCAACCCCACAGCAAGCGACGAGCCGGCCGCTCAGAGCGCGTCGTGCAGCCGCCGGAACTCGTCGGCGAGCAGGGGGAGGGTGTAGTGGGCGTTGAGCCCGCTCGGGTTGGGGAGGACCCAGATCCGCGTGGCGCCGAGCGTCGCGTCCTGCGGGCCGATCGAGGCGCGGCGGTCGGCGAACGCGTCCCGGTACGCCGTCACGCCGACGACCGCGAGCCAGCGCGGCCGTACCGCCGCGACCTTGGCGCGGAGAATCGCGGCGCCTGCCACGAACTCGTCGCGCCGAAGCTCGTCGGCGCGGGCGGTCGTGCGGGCGACGAGGTTGGTGATGCCGAGGCCCCAGGTCAGCAGCTCGGACTGTTCGGACGGGTGGAGCTGCCGCGGCGTGAAGCCGGAGAGGTGGAGCGCGGGCCAGAACCGGTTGCCGGGACGGGCGAAGTGGTGGCCGGTGGCTCCCGACACGAGCCCGGGGTTGATACCGCAGAAGAGAACGCGCAGATCGAGGCCGATCACGTCGGGGATCGTGCAGGACCGCGCTGCTTCCAGCTCGCCGGCGGTGAAGCGGGCGTTGATCCTGGTCACGGCCGGCGGACCGCCTCCTCGACGAGGTCGAGCACGGGGTTGAGATCGTCGGCGGCCATGCCCATCGCGAGCCGGAGCACCAGCCCGTCGAGGACCAGTTCGAGGAAGCGTTGCAGCGTCGACAGGTCGACGTCGTCGCGGAGCACGCCGGCGTCGCGTTGCCGGGAGAGCCGCTCGCGGGTGGCAGCGGCGACGGACTCGGACCGGGCGGCCCAGCGTCGCGCGAAGTCGGGGTCGGTGCGGACCCGGCGCGACACCTCCAGTTGGGTGCCGAGCCAGCCGGCCTTGTCGACCGTGCCGGCGTCGTCGGAGAGCAGGTCCCGCATGACCTGGACCAGGCCGTGCTTGGCGACCACGTCGGCCATCTCGGAGGCGTCGTCCTCGGCGACCGCGAGGAACAGCGACTCCTTGTCACGGAAGTGGTGGAAGATCGCGCCGCGGGAGAGACCGGTCTCCTCTTCGAGCCTGCGGACGGTGGCGCCTTCGTATCCGTGCCGGGCGAAGCACGCCCTGGCGCCGCTGAGGATCTCGTGCCGTCGCGCGTCGAGGTGGTCCTGGCTGACCCTGGGCATGTCCCGATCGTCCCAGCAGAGTGGACAGATAGCAAACAGTACGTACGGTTCCGTGCCGCCAGGCTCGCGGTTGGATCTGTGCCCCTGAGGGACACAATCCAACCGCGACCGGGTCAGGCCAGGAGCGACCGCAGCACGTACTGCATGATGCCGCCGTGGCGGTAGTAGTCCGCCTCGCCGGGCGTGTCGATGCGGACGACGGCGTCGAACTCGACACCGGTGTCCGTGCTGACCTTCACCGTGCGCGGGGTCGAACCGTCGTTGAGCGCGGTGACGCCCGTGATCGAGAACGTCTCCTCGCCGGTCAGGCCGAGCGAGTCGGCGGTCTGGCCCTCGGGATACTGCAGCGGGAGCACGCCCATGCCGATCAGGTTCGAGCGGTGGATCCGCTCGTACGACTCGGCGATCACGGCGCGAGCGCCCAGCAGCGCGGTGCCCTTGGCGGCCCAGTCACGCGACGAGCCGGAGCCGTACTCCTTGCCGGCCAGGATCACCAGCGGGATGCCGGCCGCCTGGTACGCCTGCGAGGCGTCGTAGATCGTGGTCTGCTCGCCGCCCGCGAGGAAGTTGCGGGTGAAGCCGCCCTCCACGCCGGGCACCAGCTGGTTGCGCAGCCGGATGTTCGCGAACGTGCCGCGGATCATCACCTCGTGGTTGCCGCGCCGCGACCCGTACGAGTTGAAGTCCTTGCGCGCCACACCGTGCTCGGTGAGGTAGTTACCGGCGGGGGAGTCCGGCTTGATCGCGCCGGCCGGCGAGATGTGGTCCGTGGTCACCGAGTCGCCGAGCTTCGCCAGCACGCGGGCATCGGTGATGTCGACGACCGGGTCCGGGGTGGGCGGCATGCCCTCGAAGTACGGGGGCTTACGGACGTAGGTGGACTCGGGGTCCCACTCGAACGTGTTGCCGGTGGGCGTCGGCAGCGACTTCCAGCGCTCGTCACCGGCGAACACGTCGGCGTAGTCCTTGGTGAACATCTCCGACGAGATCGCCGTGCCGATGACCTCCTGGATCTCCTGCGGCGACGGCCAGATGTCGTCGAGGTACACCGGCTTACCGTCCGTGTCGCTGCCGAGCGGTTCGGTCGTGAGGTCGACGTCCATCGAGCCGGCGATCGCGTACGCCACGACCAGCGGCGGCGAAGCGAGGTAGTTCATCTTCACGTCCGGGTTGATCCGGCCCTCGAAGTTCCGGTTGCCGGAGAGCACCGAGACGACGGCCAGGTCGGCCTCGTTCACCGCTGCGGACACGGCCTCGGGCAGCGGGCCGGAGTTGCCGATGCATGTGGTGCAGCCGTAGCCGACGAGGTGGAAGCCGAGCTTCTCCAGGTACGGGATGAGGCCGGCCTTCTCGTAGTAGTCCATGACGACCTTGGACCCGGGCGCGAGCGTCGTCTTCACCCACGGCTTGGCGGTGAGGCCGCGCTCGACCGCATTCTTCGCCAACAGCGCCGCACCGAGCATGACCTGCGGGTTCGAGGTGTTCGTGCAGGACGTGATCGAGGCGATGACGACCGAGCCGTGGTCGACCGCGGTCTCGGTGCCGTCTTCCAGCACGACCTTGGTCGGGTTGGACGGCCTGCCCTCCACCGGGGCGAACACGCCGTTCTCCGGCGCGTCGTCCTCGGTGTCGTGGCCGATAGCCGGCGAGTCACTGGCCGGGAACGACTGCTCGGACGCCTCGTCGGCGAGACCGTGCGGGCCGACCGGGTGCGAGGCGTAGTTGGGCAGGGCGGAGCGGAACTTGGACTTCGCGTCGGACAGCGAGACACGGTCCTGCGGGCGCTTCGGGCCGGCGATCGACGGAACGACCGTGGCCAGGTCGAGCTCCAGGTACTCGGAGTAGGCCGGCTCGACGGCCGGGTCGTGCCAGAGGCCCTGCTCCTTCGCGTACGCCTCGACGAGCGCGCGCTGCTGGGCGGTGCGGCCGGTCAGCTCCAGGTAGTGCAGCGTCTCGCCGTCGATCGGGAAGATCGCCGCGGTGGAGCCGAACTCGGGGCTCATGTTGCCGATCGTGGCGCGGTTGGCGAGCGGCACGGCGGTGACGCCGGGGCCGTAGAACTCGACGAACTTGCCGACCACGCCGTGCTTGCGCAGCAGCTCGGTGATCGTGAGGACGAGGTCGGTGGCGGTGGCCCCGGACGGGCAGCTCGCCATGGAGCTTGAAGCCGACCACCCGCGGGATCAGCATCGAAACCGGCTGGCCGAGCATCGCGGCCTCGGCCTCGATGCCGCCGACGCCCCAGCCCAGGACGCCCAGACCGTTGACCATCGTGGTGTGCGAGTCGGTGCCGACCAGGGTGTCCGGGTAGGCCTGGCCACCGCGGGCCATCACGACTCGGGCCAGGTGCTCGATGTTCACCTGGTGCACGATGCCGGTGCCCGGCGGCACGACCTTGAACTCGTTGAACGCGGTCTGGCCCCAGCGCAGGAACTGGTACCGCTCGAAGTTGCGCTGGTACTCGAAGTCGACGTTGCGCTCGAAGGCGTCCGGGCGGCCGAAGACGTCGGCGATGACGGAGTGGTCGATGACCAGTTCGGCCGGGGCGAGCGGGTTGATCTTGGCCGGGTCGCCGCCGAGGTCGGCGACGGCCTCGCGCATGGTGGCCAGGTCGACGACGCACGGGACGCCGGTGAAGTCCTGCATGATCACGCGCGCCGGGGTGAACTGGATCTCGGTGTCCGGCTGGGCGTTCGGATCCCAGCCGCCGAGCGCGCGGATGTGGTCGGCGGTGATGTTCGCGCCGTCCTCCGTGCGCAGCAGGTTCTCCAGCAGTACCTTGAGGCTGTAGGGGAGGCGGTCGGCCCCCTCCACGGCGCTGAGCCGGAAGATCTCGTAGGACTCGTCACCGACCTGCAGCTGCGCCTTGCTGCCGAAGCTGTCGATGCTCGTGCCGTGGGCCACGTTGCGCTCCTTCGTCTGACCTGCTCTGCCTGACCTGCCGGGCCGCTACCTGGCAGTCTCCCGCATCCACCGGCGGCACGGATCGTGCCGGAGCGGGCGGGGCCCGTCGTTAACCAAACAGTACGTCCGTCTTGCTAGAGTTGCAAGGACGACACGGATGGAGGATTCGATGATCCACCACGTCCAGTCTGGCCGCCCACCCGGCTCCGAGTCGGCGCTCGGTGCCTTCTACACCGGAGTACTCGGGTTCGACGAGATCGACAAGTCCCTCTGATGCTCGACTACGACGCCGAAGCAGACAGGTACGACGCGACCCGCGGTGGGCTCGACGGTGCGACCGACTCGTACGACAGGGTCGTCGCGCAGAGCGGCCTGGCGCCCGGCGCTGGGCTGACTCACGACAACAGGCCGCCACCGCTCGCGCGCAGGTCGGCCATCCACGCCTCGACCTCGCCGGACCGGCGGGGGAGCGCGGCGGACAGGTTCCGGTTGCCGTCGGCGGTGACGAGGATGTCGTCCTCGATCCGGACGCCGATGCCCCGGTACTCCTCGGGCACGGTGACGTCGTCGGCCTGGAAGTACAGCCCGGGCTCTACGGTGAGCACGTTGCCGGCTTCGAGGACGCCGTCGAGGTAGGTCTCCGAGCGGGCGCGGGCGCAGTCGTGGACGTCGAGGCCGAGCATGTGGCCGGAGCTGTGCAGGGTCCAGCGGCGGTGCAGGCCGCAGTCGTCGGCGAGGGACTCCTCGGCGGTGACCGGGAGCAGCCCCCACTCGACGAGACCGTGGGCGATCACGGTCATCGTCGCGCGGTGGATGTCGCGCCAGCGCGCGCCCGGCTTCACGGCCGCGATGCCCGCCTCCTGCGCGGCGAAGACCAGGTCGTACACGCGGCGCTGGACGTCGCTGAACCGTCCGTCGACCGGCAGCGTCCTCGTGACGTCGGCGGTGTAGAAGTGCTTGTTCTCCACGCCGGCGTCGAGCAGCAGCAGCTCGCCGGGGCGGCACACGCCGTCGTTGCGCCACCAGTGCAGCGTGCAGGCGTGGGCGCCGGCGGCGGCGATCGTGCCGTAGCCGACCTGGTTGCCGTCGTGGCGGGCACGCAGCCCGAAGACGCCGTCGACGAGGCGCTCCGACGACTCGCGGTCGGCCGGGAGCGCGCGGACCACGTCGGCGAAGCCCCGCACGGTGGCGTCCACGGCGTCGGTGAGCTGGGCGATCTCCCACTCGTCCTTGACCAGCCGCAGCTCGGACAGAGTGGCGACGAGCTCGCCCTCGCGGAGGCCGTCGTCGGCGGCGCCGACCGCGGCGTCAACGGCCGGGTCGAAGCCGCGGACCACGCGCGTCAGCGACGGATCGAGGTCGGTGAGCGCCTTCTCCAGGTCGGCGAGGTCGGCGCAGGCGACGCCGAGGCGCGCCTCCGTCTCGGCCTGCGACCAGCGCCGTCCCACCCACAGCTCGCCGTCGCGGCTGCGGAAGAACTCGTCGGTCGCGCGGGACGAACGCGGGCGCCGGTACAGCGTGGCGGTGTCCCCGGACAGCACCAGCACCGAGCCGGGCTCGTACTCGCCGGTGAGGTACGCGAAGTCGGTGCCGGGGCGGAACTCGTAGTCGCAGTCGTTGTTGCGGACCTTGAGCTGCCCGGTCGGGATCACCAGCGTCTCGCCCGGGAATCGCGCGGCCAGAGCGGCCCGGCGGCGTGCGTGGCATGCGGCGTTGTCGACCGGGGACAGGTCGCGGACCTCGGTGTCGGCCCAGCCGGTACGCATGAACTCGGCGAGCCGCTCGGAGACGGGCAGGTCGTGGCTCGACGTCTTCAGCGCGTCGTGATCGTTCATGCGGCGGCTCCCGTGTCCCCGTCGACGTGTCTCAGTACGACCGTAACGTGAGCGGTCAGCTCAGGAACACCGGGTTGCTCAGCGCGACCATCGTGTCCGGCGTCGTGTCGGTGGGCACGGGCCGGCGCACCTCGACGCGGACGAACGCGTGCTCGCCGCCGCGGGTGCGGAACTCGATCCGGTCGGCGCCGGTCTCGGCCACGACTCCGGCGGCGGTGAGTAGCCGCAGCTGGCCGCCCGGCGCGCCGGTGACCGAGGCCGTGACGGTGATGGGCTCGCCGCGACGGACACGCAGCCGTTCGCCGATGCCCGCCTGGTGGTGCCGGCCCGACGCCGTCAGCTGGAGCGTGACCGCCGACGATTCGGCCAGGTACGAGCGGCCGCCGCGGACGCCGGCCAGGATCGCGTGCCTGGCGAGGCTGCCGGCGTAGACGACGGTCTGCGGGTGGCCGATGACCTGTGGCTCGCGGTGGGCGTCGCTGCTGCCCACCGCGGGCAGGAAGTGGCCGGCGGCGAGCCGCTCGGCCCAGAGCCGGACGGCGTGCTCGTCGTCGAGGGTCCATGGGCCGTTCCACACCTCGATGCCGTCCATGCGGGCGTAGTCGAAGCTCCAGGCGCAGCCGACGAACGGGCAGTACGGGTGGGCGGCGATCGCGACCCCGCCGACCTGGTGGATCTGGCGCAGGAACCGGGGGAGCGCACCGTCGGCGGCGCGGTACCGCCAGTCGATCCACTGGCCGGGGCGGAGTCCGGCGGCGACGAAGTGGCCGCCCCGCGTCGTGATCTCTTCGCCGTCGATCACCAGGAGCCGGTCGGTGTCGAGCACCGCGCCCCACACGCCGCTCGCGCTCGACGTGTTGTGCTCGGTGGAGACGACGAAGTCGAGGCCCGCGGCGATCGCGCCGGCCACGACCTCCTCCGGCGTGCCGCTGCCCGTCCGAGTGGACGGTGTGCAGGTGCAGGTCACCGCGGTACCAGGCGCAGCCACGGCCACGTGCCTGCTGTGGCGCTGGCCGGGGGACGAAGGCCGGGCCGGGGCGACCGCGGGTCAGGGTGACCTCGACGGTCCAGTCGAGGCCCTGCGGCGCCACCGTGTACGGGCCGAGGACGACGTGCCAGGTGCCGGCGTCGATCGGGCCGGGCAGGTACCCCGGCGTGGCCGCGGACGCGCTGATCGTGAAGCTGTCGCGGAACCCGCCGGACCAGCCGCGGAAACCGTCCGCGTTGCCCAGCTCGTGCCCGGATGCGTCGAAGATGCCGATGTCGAGGGCGTTCCCGGGTGAACGGTCGTAGCTGTAGCGGACCGACAACTCGCGGACCCCGCGCGGTACGCCGACCGGGAGGTAGAACCAGTCGGGTGCCCCCGGCTCGAACCGGCCACGGTAAGTGCGCGTCTCGCTACCTTCCGCATGTGCGACGGAGACCGGGACGAGGGCAGCCGCGGCACCGAGCCCTGCCGCCCGCAGCAATGTTCGCCGGCTCATCGGTTCGCTACCTGCGATCTCGTCCATGTCCGCCTCCCCATGGCCGCCGCTGGACTCCAGGGTGACACCGTTTGGCCACCTGCCGGCGACGAGCACGTTGCCGGGGATGGAAGGATGGCGGCCATGTGCGGACTGCTCACCTTTATCAGCGCCTGCAGTGAAGCGGGCAAGCACCGGGACGGCATCGCGGAGGCGTTGGAGAGCATCCACCACCGCGGCCCTGACGAGACCGGCGTCACGGTCTCCGGATCCGACGTGGTGCTCGGCTTCAAGCGGCTCTCGATCATCGACGTCGAGCACTCGCACCAGCCGCTCGAATACGACGACGGCCGGTACGTCATGACCTTCAACGGCGAGATCTACAACTACCTGGAGCTGCGCGACCAGCTGAGCCGCGACCACGGCGCGAAGTTCACCACCGACGGCGACACCGAGGCGATCGTCGCCGCCTACCACTACTGGGGCGCGGAGTTCGTCGGCCGGCTGCGCGGCATGTTCGCGTTCGTCATCTGGGACCGCATCGAGCAGCGCGCGTTCGGCGCCCGCGACCCGTACGGCATCAAGCCGCTGCACTACCTCGTCACCGGTGACGGCGTGTACTTCGCGAGCGAGAAGAAGTCGCTGTGGCCGTTCGCCCCGGCGGCGAAGCAGGGCGACGAGGGCATCGACCCGGCCGGGCTGTCGCACTACCTGACCCTCCAGTACGTGCCGGAGCCCGAGACGCTCACCAAGGGCATCGCGCGCATCGAGTGTGGCGAGTCGTTCACGTACACCCCGGACGGCGGCCTGCTGCGGCACCGCTACTACGAGCCCGACTTCCGCCCCACGCCGACCGACGACCCTGAGGCGCTGTTCCGGCGAATCCGCGAGGCCCTGGAGGAGTCGGTCGAGCTGCACCTGCGCAGTGACGTGCCGGTCGGCGCGTTCCTGTCCAGCGGCATCGACTCCACCGCCATCGTCGCGCTGGCGCGCAGGCACAAGCCCGACATCAAGACCTTCACCGTCGGGTACGAGGTCGACGGGTACTCCGAGATCCAGGTGGCCCAGAACTCGGCGAAGTGGCTCGAGGTCACCACGATCCCGACGCTGATCACCGCGCAGGACATGATGGACGCCCTGCCGCGGATCGTCTGGCACCTCGACGACCCGGTCGCCGACCCCGCGCTGGTCCCGCTGTACTTCGTCGCGAAGAAGGCCGCCGAGCACGTCACGGTGGTGCTCTCGGGCGAGGGCGCCGACGAGTTCTTCGGCGGGTACGGCATCTACCGCGAGCCGCTGTCGCTCAAGCCGATCACGGGTCTGCCCGACCCTGTCCAGAAGGGACTGCGGGCGGTCTCGAAGGTGATCCCGGAGGGTGTGAAGGGCAAGAGCTTCCTGGAGCGCGGCACTACCCCGCTGCAGGAGCGGTACTTCGGCAACGCGCGCATCTTCACCGAGGCCGAGAAGCAGCGGCTGATGCGCCAGTACAACTCCGCAGTGCAGTACACCGACGTCACCGCGCCGCACTACGCCGCCGCGGCGCACCTCGACGACGTCACCCAGATGCAGTACATCGACCTGTTCACGTGGCTTCGCGGCGACATCCTCGTCAAGGCCGACCGCATGTCGATGGCGCACTCGCTGGAGCTGCGCGTGCCGTTCCTCGACACGGGCGTGTTCGACGTGGCGAAGACGATCCCCCAGGAGCTCAAGGTCACCCAGAAGGGCATCCGCAAGTACGCGCTGCGGCAGGCCCTGGAGCAGGTGGTGCCGCCGCAGATCGTCAACCGGCCGAAGCTCGGCTTCCCCGTGCCCACGCGGGTGTGGCTCAAGGGCATCATGTACGACTGGGCTCGCGGCATCATCGACGACTCGGCCGCCGGCGACCTGCTCGACCTGCCGTACGCGCTGTCGCTGCTGGAGGCGCACAAGCGCGGCGACGCGGACAACAGCCGCAAGATCTGGACCGTGCTGGTGTTCTGCGTGTGGCACGCGATCTTCGTCGAGGGCCGGATCGATCCGCGCCCGGCACCGGCTGTGTCCCGCCACGCGCGGTGATCCGCCCCGGCCTGTGCTCGGTCACCCTGCGGGGGTTGCCGCCCGATGCCGTGATCGAGGTCGCGGCCGAGGCCGGCCTGGAGGCCATCGAGTGGGGCGCCGACGTCCACGTCCCGGCTGGTGATGTCGAACGCGCCGCTTCCGTGCGGGAGGCCACTGAGCGCGCCGGGCTGGCCGTCGCGTCGTACGGCTCGTACTTCCTGCGGCGTGGCCCGGACGACTTCGCGCCCGTGCTGGCGAGCGCTGTCGCGTTGGGGGCGCCGCGGATCCGGGTGTGGGCGGGGTGGCTGGGGTCGGACTCGGCGACCCCCGAGCACCGCGCGGCGGTGATCGCGGCTGTGAACGCCGCCGCCGAGCACGGTGTAGAGCTGGCATTCGAGTTCCACGGCGGCACGTTGACGGACAACGTCGAGAGCTGCCTGGAGCTGCTCGGGCAGGCGCGGGCGCGTACCTACTGGCAGCCGCCGGTCGGCATGCAGGACGACGAGGCGCTGGCCGGGCTGGAGCGCGTGATCGCGCACGTTCCCACCGTCCACGTGTTCTCGTGGTGGCCCGAGCGGGAGCGGTTGCCGCTGGAGGCTCGGGCCGACCTGTGGCGGCGGGTGTTCGCGCGGCTGGCCGCCGAGGGGCGGCCGTTCGACGCCCTGCTGGAGTTCGTGCCGGGCGACAGCCCGGCGGCCGTCGAGCGAGACGCCGCCCTGCTCCGCGGGCTGGCTCTAGGGGTGTTCGCGGAAATCGCGGCGGCGCGCCGGCGCCGACCGCGCGATTTCCGCGAACACCCACCTCAGAGCTTGCCGTCGAGATCGGCGTAGGCGCGGCGCACCGCGACCCGTGACGCCGCCGCGCCGAACGGTGACTTCGCGGCGACCTCGTCGATCGGTGCCTCGTCGGCGTGCCCGTCGCGGCAGAGCCATTCGAGGCGGGCGAGGTCCGCGTGCTGCGCCTTGACGTAGTACGCGCCGGTCGGAGCGCCGTGACCGGGGACGAACACCGTTCCGGCGCCCTCGGTCGCGCTGAGCGCGAGCAGCTCGGCGAGCGTGGCCGCCCACTCCAGCGGCCATGCGTCGGCGAACGAAGGCGGAGCGCCGACCTCGACCAGGTCGCCGGTGAGGGTGGCACCGGCGTCCGGGACCAGTACCGCGAGGTCGTTGTCGGTGTGGCCGCGGCCGAGATGGCGCAGCAGCACCCTGCGGCCGCCGACGTCCAGGTCGGTGCCGGCGTGCACCTCGTGGTCGGGCGGGACGACCGTCACGTCGGCGAGTTCGGCGGCGAGGTCGGGGAACTCCTCCGCGGCGGCGTGCCGCAGGCCCTCGGCGTGGTCGCGGAGTGCCGCCACGCAGCCGGTGTGCGCCCAGGACGGCGTACCGAAGGTGGCGTTGCCGAAGGTGTGGTCGAAGTGGTGGTGCGTGTTCACGACGGTCAGGGGCGCGCGGGTCACGGCCTCGACGGAGTCGCGCAGCTCGGCGGCCTGGCGCGGCGTGGCGAGGGTGTCGACGAGCAGTGCGGCGCCGTCGCCGACGATCAGGGTCGTGTTGACGTCCAGTACGGGGTAGCGCAGGACGAAAACCCGGTCGGCGACCTCCGTCCAGCGGGCGGTCATCCGACTCCCTCCATGAACCGCTCGCGGTCGACGACCACCCGCTCGACGACGGCAGTCGCGATCACCTCTTCGCCATCACGCACCGTGACGTCGAAGACGAGCTTGCGGCCGTCTACGCCGACCAGAACCGCGTCCGCCTCGACCCGCCGTCCGGGCGGTGTGGGAGCGCGATGGCGGATCTCGACGCGAGTGCCGACGGACGTTCGCCCGTCCTTCAACGAGCCGGCTACAGCGGCGACGGTGGCCTCTTCGGCGAGCGCGACGACACGCGGCGTGCCCAGCACCGGAACGTCGCCCGAGCCGAGCGCAACGGCTGTGTCCTGGGATTCGACAACAAGAGAGACGTGAGCGGCGAGCCCTGTGCGCAACTTCATGCCGGCAGCCTAGGGGTCGAATGTGCCGTCCGACTGGATCGTGAGCAGTTGACGGCCTAGCGTCATCCCACATGAGGGACGTGCAGACGGTCGCGGGATGGATCGCCGCGGCGAATAAGGTCACGGTGCTGACCGGAGCGGGTATCAGCACCGATAGTGGGATACCGGACTTCCGGGGGCCGAACGGGCTCTGGACCCGCAATCCGGGTAGCCAGCGGCTATTCACGCTGCGTGATTATCTGGACGATCCGGATATCCGGCGGGAGGCGTGGCGCATCCGTCGCGAGCACGCCGCCTGGACCGCGCGCCCGAACGCCGCCCACTACTCCCTCGTGGAGCTCGAGAACGCGGGCAAGCTGCGGGCGATCATCACCCAGAACATCGACGGCCTACACCAGCTCGCCGGCAACTCCGAAGACATCGTCATCGAGGTCCACGGCTCGCTCTACGAGGTGGAGTGCCTGTCCTGCGGCGCGCGCACCGCGATGTCCGACACCCTGGAGCGGGTGGCGGCCGGCGAGGAGGACCCGGCGTGCCTGCGGTGCGGCGGCATCCTCAAGGCCGGCACGATCAGCTTCGGCCAGCCGCTGGTGCCGGCCGTGTTCGAAGCGGCGCGGCGGGCGACCGCGGACTGCGATGTGTTCCTGGCGGTCGGCACGTCGCTCTCGGTGCAGCCGGTGGCCGGGCTGGTCGACGTGGCGAGCCGTCGCGGAGCGAAGGTCGTGATCGTCAACGCCGAGCGCACTCCGTACGACAGCAAGGCCGACGCGCGGCTCGACGGACCAATCGGAACGGTGTTGCCGCAGCTAGTGGGCGAGGTCGCGAGCGACAAGCCCCCCGCCGCGTCTGCCGGCTAGCGAGGTTCGCTTAAACTGGCCGGAATGGCTCTCCCGGACACTGACGTACCGCTGGAGGCGTCCGGGGCACCCGGGCGTCCCCGCGATTCACTCGTCGGACATACGCACTGACCGCCTACGCGGTCGCCTTCGTCGTGTACTGGATGCTCGTCGGTCTCCCAACCGACCCGGCGGTGGCGATCCTGTTCATGTGGGTGGGCACCATCGCCTGGGGCATCGAGCGGCCGTGGCGGGACCACCTCCGGTTCGCCCGCGACTGGGCGCCGATCGTGGGGCTGCTGATCGTCTACGACTTCAGCCGCGGCTGGGCCGACAACCTGAGCGCGCCGCACGTCACCGAGATGATCAACGCCGACGTGTGGCTGTTCGGTGATCTGCCGACGCTGTGGCTCCAGGAGCACTTCTACGACCCGAACCACGTGCACTGGTGGGACGTGGTCGCCTCCTGGATCTACTTCTCGCACTTCGTCGCCAGCTTCGCGGTGGCGGTCGTGCTGTGGGTGCGGCGGCGGGCGCTCTGGGCCGCGTTCATGCGGCGCTGGTTCGCGCTCACCGCCGCCGGCCTGGCCACGTACTTCCTGTACCCGGCGGCGCCGCCGTGGTGGGCGTCGAAGTACGGGTACCTCACGGAGCACGTCGAGCGCATGTCCGGTCGCGGCTGGGATGCCATCGGCCTCGGCACCGCGGGCAAGCTGCTCAACGTCGGGCAGGCCATGTCGAACCCGGTGGCCGCGATGCCGTCGCTGCACTCGGGGTTCGCGCTGTGCGTGGTCGCGTTCTTCTTCACGCGGGTGCGCAAGCGCTGGCTGCCGCTGCTGATCGCGTACCCGGTGGCGATGTCGGTCGTGCTGGCCTACACCGGCGAGCATTACATGGTCGACGCGTTCGTCGGCTGGACCTACGTCGGCGTGGTGTACCTGCTGGTCAACCTTGCCGAGCGGTGGTGGCGGGCACGCCGCGCCGCTGCGGTCACGGCCGAGGCTGAGGCCACCATCGCGACGGCCGAGCGCCAGCTGGGCGTGGAGCGGCCTGAGCTGGTAGCGCCGCAGGAGGTGCTCGAACCGCCGCTGGCCGCCCGCCCGGTGGCCGACGCCAGCGATCGCAAGCGCTAGACGCCAGCGATCGCAAGCGCTAGACGCCAGCGATCGCAAGCGCTAGACGCCAGCGATCGCAAGCGCTAGACGCCAGCCGATCGCAAGCGTTAGACGCCAGCGGCCGCAAGCGCTGATGCCGGACCGTCGTTAGGCCGGCCTGGAGAGCTCGTCAAGCAGGTGACGGGCGGTGGCGACGTCCTGGTGGTGGGCCGCGGTGGTGCCGTGGTCGCCCGCGAGGTCGGCGTACACGGACGCGACGCCGAGGCGCCTCTGGAGCGGCCCCTCTACGTAGCGGATGCTCTGGATCCGCGCCCGGACCGCGATCTCGTGCCGCTCGGTGAACACGCCGCCGCGGCTGATGAACAGCTCGTCGGTGGTCGCGGCGGCGAGGCGGCGGAACGCGAACGGCGCCACCCAGCGGGCCTGCGGCGGGACGGGCGTCAGAGCGGTGAGGTCGGCCGGTAGCTGCGGCATCACCTCGCGGAGCAGCGCGAATGCGGTGGCCTCGTCGGCGACCGGCACCAGCGCGCCGGTGCGCTGCTCCTGCTGGCCCGCCGCGCTGTACCCGGCGACCGCGATCTCCACCCGCACCCAGCCGAACGGGCGCCACAGCAGCGGCCGGAAGATCCGCACGGCCTGCACGCGGCCGGCCGCCACTGTCTGCGTGCGCGTTTCGAGGAGGCCGTGGCGGAGGCGTAGCCCCTGGTCGGTGTCGGAGACGGTGAAGCCGTACTCGTTGAGGATCCGCCGGACCGGGAGCTGCGCGAGGCCGATGATGGCGGACGCCGCGCCGAGCACCGCCGGCCAGGACAGTCCCTCGTAGACCAGGCCGAGGAGCGGGAAGATGGCCATGAACGGCAGCAGCAGCGTGTTCGGGGTGAGGATCTGCGCCAGTATCAGCTCGCTACGGTCCACAGTAAACAGTGGGCGCTCGGGCGGCGGTGCCGTCTCGGGTTCCCGCACAGTGTCACCGGCGAGCGCCAGCAGATGGGCACGCAGCTCGACCGCCTCGGCGCTGGTGAGGTACGCGAGCGGTGCCTCGGTGTCGCCCTGGCCGACGACCTCCAGCCGGAGCTCGGCGAGGCCGAGGAGCCGGGCGAGCAGGGGACGCACGACGTCGATCGCCTGCACGCGTTCGAGCGGGACGGTGCGATGCCGGCGGGCGAGGATGCCCTCCTGGACGTGCAGCTCCCGGTCGGTGACGCGGTACCCGGTGAAGTGCCACGAGACCCAGCTGACCGCGAACGCGCCGAGAACGACGACAGCCACTCCCGCCAGGGCGGCGAGGAACCCGACCTGCTGGATCGTCTGGTACGACTGGTAGATGCCGATCGCGGCGATGCCGCCGAACACCTTCGCGCCGCGCACGAGCGGTGTGAGCGGGTGGAGGCGGTGGAGCTTCGCCTGGCTGTCGGACGTCACAGCCCGGCCGTCCGCGCGCTGCCGAGAGCGGTGAGCACGTCGCGGAGCCGGGCAGCCTCGTCGGCGGGTAGGCCAGGCACGTAGGCGTCGGTTGCCGCGGCGGCGGTGTGCAGCTGCACCGTGGCGATGCCGAGCGAGCGTTCCAGCGGCCCGGCCTTCACGTCCACGAACTGCATGCGCCCGTACGGCACGACCGTGAGCCGGCGGACCAGCACGCCGCGCCGCACGAGCAGTTCGTCGGCGCGCTCGGCGTACCCCCAGGACCGCACCGCGCGGCTCACCAGCCGCCACCACCACGCCAGGAGCGCCAGGCCGGCTATCGGGACGGCGTACCAGAGCCAGCGGGTTTCGGTTGTCATCACGACGGCGAGGGTCGCTGCGGCTACCGGCACGAGCCACCAGAGGAGCAGGATCCGGCGTAGCAGCAGGAGCTTGGGTGACACCGCCCGCCACTCGACGTCGTCCGGCCAGAGTGCGGGGTTGGCGTCCACGTTCCCAGCCTATCCGTGCTGTGACCGCTGACGTTTGGGGCTTTGGGCCCACGAGCGCTAGCGATCACTGCACTAGCGGCTCCACGTCACGGAGGAAGCCGCGGGCGGCGAGGAAGTCGCTCAAGTGGGCACGATGCGCGTCGCAGGCGACCCAGTCTTGCGCCGGTCGGGCGTGTGCAGCTTGGGGTTGTTCCACAGCAGCGACCAGCGGGCGTTCTCGCGGCAGCCCTTGGCGGAGCAGATCGGCGGCTCGACGGCCTCGGGCGTGGTCACGGAGGTGGTTCCAGGGTCAGGGTTAGGGCCTCGCTACGGGCGGAACGCATGAAGCAGACCCAGGAAACAAAAGATGTCGGGCGGCCACGGGGGAAGCCGCCCGACATCAGCTTGAAGTTTACACCGCCTGATGTAGTGGTTGTCCAGTCAAAGGATGGGATCCGTCACAGCGAATCTGTCACGAGGTCCGCTGTGAGCCGCGCGAGGGTGGGTGCACCCGCCAGCATCATGGCGTGGACCAGCTCGTCGGTGAGTCCGTCGAGAACGGTGCGTACACCGTCCGCACCGCCGGCGGCCAACCCCCACAATACGGGCCTACCCACGAACACCGCCCGCGCGCCGAGGGCGAGCGCCCGCAGCACGTGGGACCCGCGCCGGATGCCGCCGTCCACGTACACCTCGGCGCCGGTACCGGCGAGCGCGGCGACCACCTCGGGCAGGGCCGACGCGGTGCTCACCGCGCCGTCGAGCTGGCGCCCGCCGTGGTTGGAGACGACGATCGCGGCGGCGCCGGCGTCCACGCAGCGGCGGGCGTCGTCCCCGCGGAGCACGCCCTTGACCACGACCGGCAGCCCGCTGAGCGCGGCGAGCCACTCGATGGTGTCGACCGTGATGTCCGGTGCCTGCCAGAGGCGCGTGTCGGTCGGATCGTCCAGATCGTCCGCGCTCTCGGACCAGTCGAGGTTGGTGCGGGTGTACTCGCCCGGAATCGTGACGCCGCCGCCAGCGCGTCCGAACGGGGCTTGCGCCCGACGACCGGCGTGTCGGCGGTCAGGACCAGCGCGCCGGCACCCGCGGCCACCGCGCGCCGCACGAACCCGGCGGTGAGGTCGCGGTCGCGGACGACGTACACCTGGGCCCACCACGGGCCACCGGAGGCGGCGACCTTCTCGATCGGCGTGCCCGAGCGGGACGAGAGGCAGAACAGCGACCCGGCGGCGGACGCGCCCGCCGCCGTGGCGGCCTCGCCGTCGGTGTGCACGCTGCGGTGCAGCGCGGTGGGCGCCACGAGCACGGGAGTGGCGACCTCGGTGCCGAGAACGGTGGTCGTCGTGGTCACGGTGCTGACGTCGACGAGCGCCCGCGGGCGGAGCCGGAGCCGGTCCCAGGCGGCGCCGGACGCGGCGACGGTGAGTTCGTCACCGGCGCCCGCGTCGATGTAGGCGGTGAGCCACTCTGGTTGGACCTCGGTGGCGCGTGCGTGCAGAGCCTCAAGCCAGTCCACGGAAGGCAGCGTGCCACAGCGACCCGCCGCGCGCGGTCCTTAGGAGCCTCTTAGCCCCCGCCCAGGGCACGTTCAGGGGGGAGCATGAAAAGCTGATGGGATTACCGGGAGCAGATCGGCTGGAGGCATTCCGTGACGCAGAGCACCCCTGCGCAGGACGCGACCCAACTGGAGAAGACCCTCTTCGAGGTCAAGCGGGTCATCGTCGGCCAGGACCGCATGATCGAGCGGATGCTGGTCTGCCTGCTGGCCCGTGGCCACTGCCTGCTCGAAGGCGTGCCCGGGGTGGCGAAGACCCTTGCCGTGGAGACTCTCGCGAAGGCCGTCGGCGGCAGCTTCGCCCGGATCCAGTTCACCCCCGACCTCGTGCCCGCCGACATCCTCGGCACCCGCGTCTACCGGGCCACGAAGGAGACGTTCGACATCGAGCTCGGCCCCGTGTTCGTGAACTTCCTCCTCGCGGACGAGATCAACCGGGCGCCCGCCAAGGTGCAGTCCGCGCTCCTTGAGGTGATGGCAGAGAAGCAGGTGTCGATCGGCGGCAAGACCCACCCGCTGCCCAGCCCGTTCCTCACCCTCGCCACGCAGAACCCGATCGAGCAGGAAGGCGTCTACCCGCTCCCGGAGGCGCAGCGCGACCGGTTCCTCATGAAGATCGTCGTCGGGTACCCGACCGACGTCGAGGAGCGCGAGATCGTCTACCGCATGGGCGTCAACCCGCCCCGCGCGCAGCAGGTGCTCAGCCCCGAGGACCTGCTCCGGCTGCAGGCCACCGCCGACAACGTCTTCGTGCACAACGCGCTCGTCGACTACGCCGTGCGGCTGGTGCTGGCCACCCGCGCGCCCGGCGAGCACGGGCTTCCCGAAGTCGCCGGCCTGATCTCCTACGGCGCGTCGCCACGTGCCTCGCTCGGCCTGATCGCCGCCACCCGTGCGCTCGCGCTCATGCGCGGCCGCGACTACGCGCTGCCGCAGGACATCCAGGATGTCGCCCCCGACATCCTGCGGCACCGGCTGGTGCTCTCCTACGACGCGCTGGCCGACGGGGTACCGGCCGAGCACATCGTCGACCGGGTGCTCGCCATCGTGCCGCTGCCCACCGTCACGCCGCGCCAGCAGTCCGACCGGCGCCAGGCGCAGATCCCGTCGCACATGGTGCCGCCCGGGCAGACCTGGCCCGGCCATGCGCAACAGTCGGAGCGGCCGGCGTGAGTCGGGAACTCTCGATCGTGGGCGCGGCCCGGCGGGCGGGCGCGCCCGGTGGTCCGCCGCCGCGGCTCGACAGCGACCGCGCCGAGGTCGTGCTGCACCGCCTGCAACTCCTCGTCACGCGCAAGCTCGACGGGCTGCTCCAGGGCGACTACCTCGGCCTCCTTCCCGGAGCCGGCTCGGAGGCGGGGGAGTCGCGCGAGTACCGCCCCGGTGACGACGTCCGCCGTATGGACTGGCCGGTCACCGCCCGCACCACCGTTCCGCACGTCCGGCAGACCGTCGCCGACCGCGAGCTGGAGACGTGGATCTGCCTCGACCTCTCCGCCAGCCTCGACTTCGGCACCGCACAGTGCGAGAAGCGTGACCTCGCCGTGGCCGCCGCCGCCGCGATCACGCACCTCACCGTGCGCGGCGGCAACCGCGTTGGCGCGGTCGTCACCAACGGCCCGCGCACCGTCCGGATGCCCGCACGGCCCGGACGGCTCAACGCGCAGGGCCTCATGCGCCGGATCATCCAGACCCCGCGCGCCGAGCCGGGCGCCCCCACCGACCTGGCCGCCGCCGTCGACCTGCTCAACCGCCCTCCGCGGCGCCGCGGCATGGCCGTCGTCATCTCCGACTTCCTCGCCGACCCCGACTGGGAACGGCCGATGCGCAAGCTCGCGGTACGCCACGACGTGCTCGCCATCGAGATCGTCGACCCGCGCGAGCTGTCGCTTCCCGTGGTCGGTGTGCTCACCCTCGTCGACCCCGAGACGGGCCGGTTGCACGAGGTGCAGACTGGTAACAAGAAGTTGCGCGACGCGTATGCGAAGGCGGCCGCGCAGCAGCGAGCGGCGATCGACGCGGCCATGCGCCGCGCTGGCGCCGCACATCTGCGGCTGCGCACCGACTCCGACTGGCTGCTCGACATCGTTCGTTTCGTCGCCGCCCAGCGACGAGGGCGAAGCAGGGGGACGACCCGATGATCCGTTTCCTCGAGCCGATGTGGCTGCTGCTGGTGCCGCTGGTGCTGCTGCTCGCCGGCGCGTACGTGTTCATGCAGTTCCACCGCAAGACGTACGCGGTGCGGTTCACCAACGTCGCGCTGCTGCAGTCGATCGCGCCGAAGAGCCCCGGCTGGCGCCGGCACGTGGCCGCCACCGCGTTCCTGCTCTGCCTGCTGATCCTCGCCACCGGTATGGCGAAGCCGTCCACCGAGGTCGAGGAGCCCCTCGAACGGGCCACGATCGTGCTCGCGATCGACGTGTCGCTGTCCATGCAGGCCACCGACATCGACCCGAGCCGGTTCGAGGCGGCAAAGGAGGCGGCGAAGCTGTTCGTCGAGGAGCTGCCGCGCTCCTACAACCTGTCGCTCGTGTCGTTCGCCAAGAGCGCCACGGTCGCGGTGTCACCCACCAAGGACCACGGCCAGGTCATGAACGCCATCGAGCGGCTCCAGCTCCAGGAGTCCACCGCGATCGGCGAGGCCATGTTCGCGTCGCTGCAGGCCGTTCAGAGCGTGCCGGCTGACGGCGCCGCCGGACCGCCGCCCGCCCGGATCGTGCTGCTGTCGGACGGGTTCACCACGTTCGGTCGTCCCAACGACGAAGGCGCCAAGGCGTGCGCCGAGGCGAACGTGCCGGTGTCGACCATCGCCTTCGGCACGCAGGAAGGCATCGTCGACCTCAACGGCAGCCGTACGCCCGTGCCGGTCGACAGCGACGCGCTGGCCAAGATCGCCACCCAGACCGACGGCAAGTTCTACGAGGCCGTCACCGCGGAAGAACTCAAGGAGGTCTACCGCGACCTCGGTAGCTCGGTCGGGTTCCGCACGACGCCACGCGAGGTCACGCAGTGGTTCGCCGGCATCGCCCTGCTCTTCGGATTCGCCGGCGCCTGCATGTCCCTCGCCTGGACCTCTCGCCTTCCGTAGGCGGCCCGCCCAGGCACCACGCTCGCGGCGTTCTCGGCGAGCCGCCGCCCGCCCGCGACACTCCGCCCACTTTCGGACTTTTGAGGGTTCTGAATCGATGCGGAACCCTCAAAAGTCCGAAAGTGGAGGGGGCCGTGGCCCGCCTGCGGCATTCCCAGGCCCAGCACGCGTCGCTCCGGCCTTGCGATCGCGGCACCTGGGCGGGCTCCAGGCTAGATCAAGAGCTTTCAGAGCTCTTCTAGTTACGAATGGCGTGTGCTGTCCTTGCGGCGCGGCGGTCGGCGTGGTCGTCGGCGCCCCGGGCGAACCGCCTACTTGGAGGGGTCGAGGACGAGCTTGCCGGTGGTCTTGCGGGCGCGGATGTCTTCGAGCGCCTGGCGGGCCTCGGACAGCGGGTAGGTGCCGCCCACGACCGGGCGCAGCTCGCCGCGCTCGACCATGGCGAACATCTCCGCCATCGGCTCGTTCCACATGTGCCGGCTTGCCGGCGCAGTGCGTCAGCCAGAAGCCGATGACGGCGCGCGACGTGCCGATCAGCGCGCCCGGCACCACCGGCGTCGGTTGCTCGCGGCTGGCCATGCCGTAGGTGGCGAGGCGCCCGAACGGCGCCAGCGCGGCGAGGCTGGCGTCGAACACCGTGCCGCCGACCATCTCCAGGACGACGTCGACCTTCTTGCCACCGTTCGCCTCGATGAGCGCGGCGGTGAGGTCGTCGCTGGCGGGGTCGACCGCGACGTCGGCACCGAGGTCGAGCGCGAGCTGCCGCTTCTCCTCGCTGGACGCCGTCGCGATGACGCGCCCCGCACCGAACGACTTCGCGAGCTGCACGGCGAGCGTGCCGACGCCGCCGGCCGCCGCGTGCACCACGACGGACTCGCCCGGCTGCACGCGCGTGCTGAACTTGAGGAGGTTCCACGCGGTGAGACCCTGGAGCACCAGCGCGAGCGCCTGCCCGTCGGTGACCTTCTCCGGGATCGGGAACATCGCGGCCGGGTGTGCCACCGCCTTCTGTGCGTACGCGCCGCCGCCAAGCAGCAGCGCCACCACCCGGGAGCCGTCGGGACGGGCGCCGACGACCTCGGCGCCCGGCACCATCGGCAGCTTCTGCTTCGCGAGGTAGGAGTCCTCGATGGCGTGCGTGTCGGCGTAGTTGACGCCTGCCGCGAGCACGTCGAGGAGCTCGAAGCCTTCCGGGGCGACCGGGTCGGGCAGCTCGGTGAACGTGAGGACCTCGGGTCCGCCGAACTCGGTGATCTGGATAGCGCGCATGTGACCGACCATACGCGGCCATCCGCTATCGAATACCCACGGGTAACCCATAGCCTCGGGCTCAAGGCGATCAACGAGAGGGGTACGGCGTGGGACGCAGCGTCCTCGTCACCGGGGGTAACCGGGGCATCGGCCTGGCGATCGCGCGGGCGTTCGCGGCGCAGGGTGACCAGGTCGCCGTGACGCACCGGGGAAGCGGTGTCCCGGAAGGGCTGTTCGGGGTGAAGTGCGACGTCACGTCCATGGACGATGTCGACGCGGCGTTCACGGCGATCGAGGCCGAGCACGGTCCGGTGGAGATCCTGGTCGCCAACGCCGGCATCACCGACGACACGCTGCTGCTGCGGATGAGCGAGGACCAGTTCAGCCGCGTGGTCGACGCGAACCTCACCGGCTCGTACCGGGTCGCGAAACGGGCGGCGTCCAAGATGATCCGCCCGCTCAAGCGCGGCCGCATCATCTTCATCTCCTCGGTCGTCGGCCTCTCCGGCTCCGCCGGCCAGGTGAACTACGCCGCGTCGAAGGCCGGCCTCGTGGGCATGGCCCGGTCGATCGCGCGCGAGTTGGGGTCCCGCTCGATCACGGCGAACGTCGTGGCGCCCGGTTTCGTCGACACCGACATGACCGCCGTGCTGCCCGAGAACCGCAAGAAGGAGATCCTCAGCTCGGTGCCGCTCGGCCGGTACGCGAGCGTGGACGAGATCGCCGGCGTCGTGACTTGGCTGGCCAGCGACGCGGCCGCGTACGTCACGGGCGCGGTGATCCCCGTCGACGGCGGCCTCGGGATGGGTCACTGAGCGCCTCCGTCCGTCCCGCGCCGACTTTCGGACTTTTGAGGGTCGAGCACGGCGCGGAACCCTCAAAAGTCCGAAACTGAACGAGCGAGGAGAACTCTGTGGGTCTGCTGGAAGGCAAGCGGCTGCTCATCACCGGCGTGATCACGGACGCGTCGATCGCGTTCCACGTCGCCAAGGTGGCCCAGGAACAGGGTGCGACCGTCGTGCTCACCGGCTTCGGCCGGATGTCGCTGGTGCAGCGCATCGCCAAGCGGCTGCCCGAACCCGCGCCGGTGATCGAGCTCGACGTCACGAACACCGAGCAGCTCGACTCGCTCGCCGACCGGGTGCGCGAGCACGTCGACGGCCTCGACGGGGTGCTTCACTCGATCGGGTTCGCTCCGCAGTCCACCCTCGGGGGCGGGTTCCTCACCGCGCCGTGGGAGGACGTCGCCACCGCCTTCCAGGTGTCCACGTACTCGTTCAAGTCGCTCGCGGTGGCCGCGTTGCCGCTGATGGGGCCGGGCGGGTCGATCGTGGGGCTCACCTTCGACGCGGCGCAGGCATGGCCGGTCTACGACTGGATGGGCGTCGCGAAGGCCGGCCTGGAGTCGTGCTCGCGGTACCTGGCTCGCGAGCTGGGGCCGAAGAAGATCCGGGTCAACCTGGTCGCCGCAGGCCCGCTGCGCACGATGGCCGCGAAGAGCATCCCGGGCTTCGAGCAGTTCGAGGAGACATGGACGCAGCGGGCGCCGCTCGGCTGGGACCTCACCGACCCGGAGCCGACAGCGCGCGCATGCGCCAGCCTCCTCTCGGACTGGTTCCCGGCGACGAGCGGCGAGATCGTGCACGTCGACGGCGGCTTCCACGCGGTCGGCGCCTGACGTCCCTGTGGTCGCACTTTTCGCGCGCCATACGCCGGAAAAGTGCGACCACCATGCGGATGGCAGGATGGGCGCATGTACGACGCCGTGCTGCTGCTCTCGTTCGGCGGTCCCGAGGGGCCCGACGACGTCATGCCATTCCTGGAGAACGTCGTCCGCGGCCGGGGTGTGCCGCGCGAGCGGCTCCTGGAGGTGGCCGAGCACTACCAGCACTTCGGCGGCGTCTCGCCGATCAACGCCCAGAACCGCGGGCTGCTCGCCGCGATCCGCGAGGACTTCGCCGCGCACGGCCTCGACCTGCCGGTGTACTGGGGCAACCGCAACTGGCGCCCGTACGTCGCCGAGGCGGTCGAACAGATGCGCGCCGACGGTGTACGCAACGCGCTCGCGTTCGCCACGTCCGCGTACGCCGCGTACTCGGGGTGCCGGCAGTACCTGGACGACATCGTGACGGCTCGTAGCCAGGTCCCGGACGCGCCGGTCGTCGACAAGCTGCGGCACTACTTCGACCACCCCGGGTTCGTGGAGCCGCACGCCGACGCGGTGCGCGCCGCCCGGACCACCATGGACAACCCGCGGCTGGTCTTCACCGCACACAGCATCCCGGTGGCGATGAACGCCGCCGCCGGCCCGGACGGCGACCTTTACCGGGCGCAGTTGCTGGCCACCGCCGAGCTGGTGGCTGCCGCCGCCGCACCCGACCTCGCCTGGGATCTCGTCTGGCAGAGTCGCAGTGGCCCGCCGCAGGTGCCGTGGCTGGAACCCGACGTCAACGACCACCTGGAGACGCTCGCCGCCGACGGCGTCACCGAAGTGGTCGTGAGCCCGATCGGCTTCGTGAGCGACCATCTCGAGGTGATCTGGGACCTCGACAACGAGGCGGCGGAGACGGCCGCCAAACTCGGCCTCGGGTACGCACGGGCGGCGACGCCGGGCACGGACCCGCGGTTCGTCGCGATGGTCCGCGAGCTCGTGCTCGAACGACTCGACCCCACTGCACCGGTACGGCAGCTCAGCATGCTCGGCGCCAACCCGACCTGCGGCACCGGCCGCTGCTGCGCCCCCCGCTGAGGGTCACCTTCCGGCTCTGGGCCAATGTCGGCATGCCGACGTTGAGCACGCTCAGAGGCGCTCAATGTCGGCATGCCGACGTAGGACCACGGACGGCGTGGGGCGGCGGTAGGGCCAGGCGTCAGCGGAACGGGGCGTTGATCGCCGCCGTGTGAGCACGCCGGGCGGCGGTGGCGAGTGGCCGTAGTGCGGCGTCCCGCTCGCTGGCTTCGAACGCGGTCACCGCGCCGCCCGGTGCGTCGACGGCGGCGAGCGCCACGATGCGGCTCACGGTGCCGGCGCGGGCGGCCAGCTTGGTGCAGCGCGCGTCGTAGCCGGGCGGCAGCGCCGGGCCTGCGGCGTCGCGGCGCAGGCCGGTGAGGGCGGCGGCGAGTTCGGGGCGCCAGCGGGCGACGTCGAGGCGCCGCAGTACGTCGGTGACGGCGTGCAGCGCGGTGAGCAGGTCGTGGTCGGCCTCGGCGACGGTGGGCGCGCCGCGACGGGCGATCGAGAGAGGATCGTGGTCGACGAGCGGGCTGGACCGCACCGGCACCGTGTGCCACGTGACGCTGCTCCACACATCTCCGGAACCGGAGGTATGGGTGGACACGTCCGGAACAAGACCAGTAGCGCCACAAAGCACGCCCTCGCCCGAGATGAGCGCCGCGTCGGTGAACGGGCCAGGCCCGGGAAGCCCGCGCGGGTCGCCAGGAACCGGGAGGACGAGCCAGATCTCGTCGGGCGCCAGCCGCGAGAACGCGGCGAGACCTGCGGCGATGCGATCCGAGTCGAGTTGGCTGTCCGCTCCGACCTCGTCCAGGACCTCGTCGTAGGAGACGTGGCCCGCCCGCCACGACCGCATCCAGGCGGCGAGGACGGCGGAAGGGGCTTCGCCCGGTTCAGCCATCCGTGTCGGACTCCACACTGGAGATTGGAGGCATGTCGCGCACCTGCACAGAGTACTTACCGCCGTCACGTTTCGAGCGGCGGCCTGCGGGCTACACCCTCTTCATGGAATTCATCTTGTGGATCCTCGCGGTGGTTCTGGTCGTGGCTGGCATCGTGTCGCTGGTACGCGGCCAGATGCTGTGGGGGATCGTCCTCATCATCGTCGGGCTGCTCGTTGGCCCCGGCGGCGTCAGCATCTTTGCTTGACGAGGGGTCAGGCACGCCAGTTGCCGGTATGCGGCGAGCCTGACCGTCCGTTCGGGGGCACGGCCGATACGGTCGGCCAGTGGACAGCATGGACTATGGCAGCGACGTCCTCGCCGGCGAGTGGCGTCGAAAGAAGACGGTTCCCGTGATGCCCGCCGATCTCGACCTCGTGGTTGAGGAGGCGGGCAGCGGTTTCTGCGGGGCAGTGGTGGCGGTGGCCAAGGACACCGTCACGTTGGAGGACCGGCACGGCAGGCAGCGGGTGTTCCCGCTCTCTCCGGCCGGCTTCCTCTTCGAGGGGCGGGTCGTGACGCTGACCCGCCCCTCGCCCGTTGCCGCGGCGCCCACGCGGCGGCGTACCGCATCCGGATCCATCGCGCTCGACGGCGTCAAGGCGCGCATCGCCCGCGCCAGCCGGATCTACGTCGAGGGTGTGCACGACGCGGCGCTGGTCGAGCGTGTCTGGGGAGACGATCTGCGGATCGAAGGTGTCGTCGTGGAGCCGCTGCACGGTATCGACGACCTGCCGGCGGTGATCCGCGAGTTCGCCCCCGGGCCCGGCCGGCGCCTCGGTGTGCTCGTCGACCATCTCGTCGCAGGCAGCAAGGAGAGCCGGATCGTGGCCGGCGTGACGCATCCGCACGTCCTCGTGACGGGTCATCCCTATGTAGACGTCTGGCAGGCGGTACGGCCGGAGTCGGTGGGGATCAAGGCCTGGCCGGACGTGCCGCGCGGCGTCCCGTGGAAAGAGGGCGTGTGTGCGGCTCTCGGCGTGCCCGGCGTGAACGACATGTGGCGCCGGGTGCTCGGCGCGGTCGACTCCTACGCCGACCTGGACACGCCGCTGCTCGGGGCGGTGGAGCGGTTGATCGACTTCGTGACGGCGGAAAGCCCGGTGGCTTGAGCTTCGGCTGAGGAATCTGCCCTATCGGCCCGGCGGTTGACGATTCGTTCATTGCCCCCGCGTGGGAAAATCTTTACATGCGCGACTGGTTGATCTGGCTCATCGTGTCGGTCGGTTTGGTGATCGCGGAGATCTTCTCTCTCGACCTGGTTCTCATCATGTTCGCGGCCGGCGCGGCTGCCGCCGCCGGCACCGCTGCGTTCACCGACAACCTGTTCGTCCAGGCGTTGGTCTTCGCGATCGTGTCCGTGCTGGCGCTGGTCGTCGCCCGGCCGGTGATGCAGCGCAGGCTGCACCCGATCGGTGACGGCTCCCGCACGGGCATCGATGCGATCAAGGGTTCCTCGGCGGTCGTGCTCGAGAAGGTAGACGAGCACAGCGGCCTGGTGAAGATCGGCGGCGAGGAGTGGACGGCGCGGGTGTTCGACGCGACGCAGATCCTCGAACCGGGGCAGAAGGTTCAGGTTATCGATATCAAGGGCGCCACCGCCCTCGTCTGGAGGCAACCGTAATGGAGCTCGTCGGGCTCGCGCTGGTCGCGATCCCCATCCTCATCGTGCTCGTCGTGCTCGCAAAGTCCGTGCGGATCATCCCGCAGGCTCGTGCCGCCGTCGTCGAGCGGCTCGGCCGGTACAGCCGCACGCTCACGCCCGGTCTCACCGTCGTCGTCCCGTTCATCGACAAGGTGCGGCCGCTGATCGACCTGCGTGAGCAGGTGGTGTCGTTCCCGCCGCAGCCGGTGATCACCGAGGACAACCTCGTGGTCAGCATCGACACGGTCATCTACTTCCAGGTGACCGACCCGCGCTCGGCCACGTACGAGATCGCGAACTTCATCCAGGCGATCGAGCAGCTCACGGTCACGACGCTGCGTAACGTCATTGGTGGTCTCAACCTCGAGCAGACGCTCACGAGCCGTGACGAGATCAACGGCCGCCTGCGCGGGGTGCTCGACGAGGCCACCGGCAAATGGGGCATCCGGGTCAACCGGGTGGAGCTCAAGGCGATCGATCCGCCGCAGTCGATCCAGAGCTCGATGGAGAAGCAGATGAGGGCCGAGCGTGACCGTCGCGCGGCGATCCTCACGGCCGAGGGCGTGAAGCAGTCGCAGATCCTCACCGCCGAAGGTGAGAAGCAGTCGGCGATCCTGCGTGCCCAGGGTTCGCGGGAAGCGCGGATGCTGGAGGCCGAGGGTCAGGCGAAGGCCATCGAGACGGTGTTCGACGCGATCCACGCCGGGACGGCCGGACGAGAAGCTGCTGTCCTACCAGTACCTCCAGATGCTGCCGCAGCTCGCGCAGGGCAGCGCCAACAAGATGTGGATCGTGCCGGCTGAGCTTGGCAAGGCACTGGAGGGCCTGGGGAACGCCCTCGGCAGCGGCGCGGCCGACAAGCCCGCGCAGCCGTCGCCCGACTCGCGCCGCACCTCCACGACGGAGTAGCCGGTGTCGAAGCTGGCGCACTGGCTCGGGCACCAGCGCTGGTTCGCCGCGGTCGGCCGGCGGCTCGTGCCGGTCGACCGCGCGCTCCAGCGCGTCACCAAGGGGCGCATCGACCGGTTCGGTCGCGGGTCGCTGCCGACCCTGCTCCTCACCACCGTCGGTTCGAAGAGCGGGCTCCGGCGGACCGTACCGCTGCTCTACACAAGGGACGGTGACGCCTACGTGGTCACCGCGTCGAACTGGGGCCAGCAGCATCATCCGGCGTGGTCAGGCAATCTCCTCGCCACGCCGGAGGCGACGGTCGAGATCGGCGGGCGCGAGATCCCGGTCCGCGCCGAACTCGCCGAGGGCGATGACCGCGCCCGGCTCTGGAGCAAGGTGACCTCGGTGTGGCCCGCGTACGACACGTACGAGGAGCGCAGCGGCCGGGTCATTCGCGTGTTCGTACTGCGGCCGGTCTGACCCGCGTGCTACCACCGGTGGGATCGTGAAGCCAGGCTTCACGATCCCACCGGTCGCAGAAAACGGTTGGCGCCGCCGCGTAGGTTGGGCACATGGGTTACTTCGTGACGGTGCGTCGTGCGCGCGTCCGCGCCACGCGCCTGGGGCTGGCATCGGCTCGATAGTCGTTGGGCCGAGCGGATCGTAGAGGCCGCTCAGATCCGCCCCGGAGAACTCGTACTCGACATCGGCGCCGGCCACGGCGCGCTGACGACCCCGTTGCTGCGGGCCGGCGCTCGCGTCATCGCGGTCGAACGGCACACCGATAGGGTGGCGCGACTCAAGGAGCGGTTCGCGAACGATCCGGTGACGGTGGTCTGCGCGGACGCGGCCGACCTCCGGCTGCCGCGCCGGCCGTTCCGTGTCGTGGCGAACCCGCCGTTCACGATCTCCGCCGCGCTGCTGCGTTGCTTGCTTGCGCCTGGGTCGCGGATGACGGGGGCCGACCTCGTGCTGCAACGTGCGGTGGTGGCACGGTGGACCTCTCCGGCCGCGCCGGGCGCCGGGCGGTGGCAGCGTCGCTACCGCAGCGAGCCCGGACTACGCCTACCGCGGCGTGCCTTCGTGCCGCCGCCCCGCGTCGACGCCGCCGTACTCGTGATCCGCCGCTCGATAGGGTCAGCGGGTGGTTGAGGAGATTACCGACCCGGACGATCCGCGCATCGCCGACTATCGCGAGCTCACCGACGTGCGGCTGCGGACCGCGTTCGAACCGCCGCACGGCCTGTTCATCGCCGAGGGCGAGTTGGTGCTGCGTCGTGCGGTTCGCGCCGGGTACGGGCTGCGGTCGATGCTGGTCGATGCGAAGCGGGTCGACACGGTGGCCGACATCGCGCCCGGCGTGCCCGTCTACGCCGCCACGCCGAAGGTCCTGGAGGCGATCACCGGGTTCCATGTCCACCGCGGCATCCTCGGCTCGGTGCACCGCCCGCCCATGCCGTCCGCCACCGAGATCCTGGCCCGTGCGCAGCGAGTGGTGATCCTGGAGGACGTCAACACGCACACGAACGTCGGCGCGATCTTCCGCTGCGCGGCGGCGCTCGGCATGGACGCGGTGCTGCTGTCGCCGTCGTGTGCCGACCCGCTGTACCGGCGCAGCGTCCGGGTGAGCATGGGGGAGGTGTTCGCGGTGCCGTACGCCCGCCTCGACCCGTGGCCGGACGCGCTGGACGTCGTGCGCGAAGCCGGCTTCACGATCATGGCGCTCACCCCGGATCCGGACGCCGTGTCACTCCGGGAACTCACTGACACGCGCCGTCCCGCCCTGTTGCTTGGCGCGGAGGGACCGGGGCTGTCGGGCAAGGCGCTGACGGCGGCGGACGTGCGGGTGCGGATCCCGATGCACCACGGCGTCGACTCGCTCAACGTGGCGGCGGCTGCCGCCGTCGCCTGCTACGCCCTCGGCGCACCGTAGCCCGCGCGGGACGTGGTCGTACTTTTCCGGCCTATAGCACGGAAAAGTACGACCACAGAGCCGCTCTTAGAGCTGGCGGCGCACGTTCGGGCGCTTCGATGGACCGGGTGTCGCGTCGGCGATCCACGCGCCCGGGATCGACGGGTCGAGTATGCCGTCCTCCAGCCACGTGTACCGCCCGTCGAGCACGCGCTTGGCGAGCTTGCGGTCGGTGTCGTCGGTGTTGCGCCAGAGCCGGTCGAACAGCTCCTCGGTACGCCGCCGCGACTGCTGGCAGAACGCCTCGGCCAGCTCGTACGCGGCCCTGCCCTCCTCGGCGTCGGACTTGCGGATCATCTCGGCGCGCACCACGCAGGCACTCATGGCGAACAGTTCGGCTCCAATGTCGACGATGCGTCCCAGGAAGCCCTGCTTGTACTCCAGCTTCCCCTGCCACCGTGACATCGCGTAGAACGTCTGCCTGGCGACCTTGCGGCTGGACCGTTCGACGTAGCGCAGGTGCCGGGCAAGCGGCCCGAACTCGGAGTACGACGTGGGGATCTGCCCGCCGCCGAATGCCAAGGTCGGGAGCCAGCGAGCGTAGAAGCCACCCGCGCGGGCGGCGGCGCGACCCTTGCGCTTCAGATCGGCGTCCGGGTCGATGATGTCGCCGGCCACGGACAGGTGCGCGTCGACGGCCTCACGGGCGATGAGCAGGCGCATGATCTCGCTGGATCCCTCGAAGATCCGGTTGATGCGGAGATCGCGGAGCACCTGCTCGGCGGGGATGCCGCGCTCACCACGGGCGGCGAGCGAGTCGGCCGTCTCGTAGCCGCGTCCGCCGCGGATCTGCACAAGCTCGTCGGCCACCAGCCAGGCGTGCTCGGAGGACCACAACTTGGCGAGCGCCGCCTCGATGCGGATGTCGTTCTGCTCGTCGTCGGACATCTCGCTGGACAGGTCGAGGATCGCCTCCAGCGCGAACGCGGTGGCGGCGATGTAGGCGATCTTGCTGGACACGGCCTCGTGCTCGCCGACGGGCCGGCCCCACTGGATGCGTTCCTTGGACCATTCGCGGGCGATCTTGAGGCACCACTTGCCGGAGCCGGCGCAGAGCGCGGGCAGTGACAGGCGCCCGGTGTTGAGCGTGGTCAGGGCGATCTTGAGACCCTGGCCCTCGCGGCCGATGCGGTTCTCGGCCGGCACGCGTACCTGGTGGAGCCGGGTGACGCCGTTCTCCAGGCCGCGCAGCCCGAGGAAGGCGTTCCGGTTCTCGACGGTGATGCCCTCGGAGTCGGCCTCGACGACGAACGCGGTGATGCCGCCGCGCCGCCCCTCGGCCTTCGGCACCCGCGCCATCACGACGAGCAGGTCGGCGACGACGCCGTTGGTGGTCCAGAGCTTGACGCCGTCCAGCACGTAGGCGCTGCCGTCCTCGGTGGGCACGGCCGTGGTGTGCAGGCGGGCCGGGTCGCTGCCGACGTCCGGCTCGGTGAGGAGGAACGCGGTGATGTCGGTGCGGGCGCACCGCGGCAGGAACTTCTGCTTCTGCTCCTCGGTGCCGAACATCTTGATCGGCTGTGGCACACCGATCGACTGGTGCGCGGAGAGCAGCGCGCCGATCGACGGGCTGGCCGACCCGGCCAACATCAGCGCCTTGTTGTAGTAGACCTGGCTGAGGCCGAGGCCGCCGTACTTCTCGTCGATCTTCATCCCGAACGCGCCGATCTCTTTGAGACCGGCGTACACCTCGTCGGGTATCCGTGCCTCGCGTTCGATCAGCCCGCTGTCGATCGTCTCGCAGAACTCCCGGAGCTTGGCCAGGAACGCGTCGCCCTTGGCCTCGGCGTCGGGGGCGCCGCGCGGGTGCGGATGGATGAGGTCGAGCCGGAGGCGGCCGAGGAACAGTTCCTTGCCGAAACTCGGTTTCTGGTACGGGATGTCCCGAGCCTCTTCGGCGACCTGCCGCGCTTGGCGCTCGGTCACCGGGGCCTCGTCGGGCAAGGTCTTGGCCGGATCCACTGCGGTCATGGGCGCTCCCACCGTCGCAATCAGTGCCGTCAGGCTACTCCTCGGTAGTTACCCGCGGGTAGTCCGAAACAGCTCCCAGAACCTTCCCAGAAACGGGGCGCACCATGAGTGCATGAGCCAGCAACTGAGTCGACGCACCGTCTTGTCCGCGCTCGGCACCGTGGGAGCGGGCGCCCTGCTCGCCGCGTGCACCGGCAACGACGACAAGACCGCCACCGTGCCGACGGCCGAGGGCGGCACTGCGACCGTGTCGCCGCGCAGCACCCCGAGCGCAGCCACGAGCGAACTGTTCGAGGGCGCCGCGACCTGCACCGCCACGCGCGAGATGACCGAAGGTCCGTACTACTTCGACGCGAAGTCGATCCGCACGGACATCCGCGAGGACCGGCCGGGCACGCCGCTGCGGCTCGCCGTGCGGGTGCAGGACGCCGGGAAGTGCGCGCCGGTCCGCGACGCCGTGGTCGACATCTGGCACTGCGACGCCGGCGGCGTGTACTCGGGCTTCGAGTCGGCGTCTCGCGGCCAGGGCAGTGAGCGCGACGAGGAGATCTACCTGCGTGGCGCCCAGGTCACCAACGCCGACGGCATCGTGCAGTTCGTGACGATCTACCCCGGCTGGTACCGCGGCCGCACGGCGCACATCCACGTGAAGGTCCACGTGGACTCCGAGACCGTGCTCACCACGCAGTTCTTCTTCGACGAGGCCACCACCAGCGCGGTGTACGCCACGCCGCCGTACGCCGGCAACGGTGAGCAGGACACGTCGAACAGCGACGACCGCATCTACGACGACAGCCTCGTCCTCACCATGAAGAAGGAGGGCACCGGCTACCTCGGTGTCATGACCGTGGCCGTCTGAGCGTCACTCGTCGACGAGGAGCTTCTCCCGTAGCTGGGCCAGGGTCTGGGCCAGCAGCCGGGATACGTGCATCTGCGAGATGCCGAGCTGCTCGGCGATCTGCGACTGCGTCATGTTGCCGAAGAACCGCAGGATCAGGATGCGGCGCTCACGCGGCGCGACCTGCTTGAGCAGCGGCTGCAGCGACTCGCGGAACTCGACGCCCTCCAGCTCCTTGTCCTCGTCGCCGAGCGTGTTGGCGAGCGTCGGCAGGCTCTCGTCGCCGCGTACGGGGTCCTCCAGCGAGCTGCTGCGGTACGCGTTGGCCGCCTCCAGCCCCTCCAGGACCTCCTCGCGGGAGATCTGCAGGTACTCGGCCAGTTCAGTGGCCGTCGGCGCGCGACCGTTGCGCTGCGACAACTCGGCGACGGCCGCGTTGAGCGAGAGGTGCAGCTCCTTGAGCCGGCGCGGCACCCGCACCGCCCAGCCGTGGTCGCGGAAGTGGCGCTTGATCTCGCCGACGATCGTTGGGACGGCGTAGGACAGGAACTCGACCCCGCGCGACGGGTCGAACCGGTCGACGGAGTTGATCAGGCCGACCGTAGCGACCTGGACCAGGTCTTCGAGAGGCTCGCCACGGTTGTTGAACCGGCGCGCGAGATGGCGCGCGAGTGGCAGGTGTGACGTCACCAGCTCGTCGCGGACCCGCGCCCGGCGCGGGGAGTCCTCCGGGAGAGCGGCGAACTCGGCGAAAAGGAGCTGAGCGTCCGACGGCGACTTCTCGACGCTCGGTTCGGTCACTGGGCCGCCCCTGCACGCCGCTTGTAGAGCTTTACCGTGACCAGGCCGTCCGAATCGGCCTCGGTGTCTACGGTGTCGACCAGCGCGGTGAGCACCCGCCAGCCGAACGTGTCGCGTGCGGGCGGGGCGCCGTCAGTGGTGCAGGCGACCGCGGTCACCAGGAGCGCGTCGGGTTCGAGCCGGAACGCGCAGCTCAGCTGGGTGGCCTTGACAGCGCGGGCAACCAGGCCGGCGCAGGCCTCGTCCACCGCCATCCGCAGATCGGCCACCTCGTCCAGGTTGAAATCGAGGCGGGTGGCGAGATCCGCCGTGAACGTGCGCAGCACGGGCAGGTGCGTGGGCGCCGCCGGTAGGCGGACCTCGATGACCTCGCCGTCGGCGGATGTCGCCGGGATCGGATCCTGCACGGTGCTACACCTCTGACTCTAGGAACGTGGGTGGGTCTGCCGACGTGACCGTAGCGCGTGAGTGGCGCCCCGCCCCGACGGGGCGCCACCGGCCTCAGCTGAGCGGCCTGTCCACGTCACCGCGCCAGCCGCCGCTTTCGAGGCCGCGCGCTTCGATGAACCGCTTGAACCTTTCGAGGTCGCCGGTGACCCGGCTCTCGACCATGCCGAGGGTGTCGCCGGCCTTCTCGACCAGCCCCTCCGGCGCGAACTCCATCTGCAGCATCACCTTGCTGCGGCCCTCACCGAGCCGGTGGAAGGTGACGACGCCGGCCTGGCGCGGACCGTCCAGCGTGTGCCACGCGATCCGCTCGTCCGGGTGCTGCTCACTTATCTCGGCGTCGAACTCACGCGTCACGCCGCCGATCTTGGTCGTCCAGTGTGTGTGCGTCGGGTCAACCTGGGTGACCCGCTCGACGCCCTCCATGAATTCCGGGAAGGACTCGAACTGGGTCCACTGGTTGTATGCGGTGGAGACTGGGACGTCGACGTCGACGGACTTCTGGATCGTGCTCATGTCACTCCTCAGATCGGTTCGTCGTTCCATCAGCCCGGTACCCCAGGCCGGTTCTCTGACACATGTTTGAACGGGTGCCTCGCAGAGGAACCTCTCCGGCGTGAAGATCGCGATGGTGTCTGGACAGGCCAGCCCCCTCGCAGGTCCCGACTCTCCTGGTGCGGACGGGCAGAACGTTCACCTGGACGGCTTGGCGTCGGCGCTCGCGGGGCAGGGTCACCGGATCACGGTGTACTGCCGGCGGGACTCGCCCGATGCGCCGGATCAGGTGACCGCCAAGGCGGGGTACCGCGTGGTTCACCTGCCCGCGGGTCCGGCCGAGCCGATTCCGCGTGACCAGTTGGTGCCGTATCTGCCCGAGTTCACCAAGGCGCTCACCGCCAAGCTCGCCGCCGATAAGCCGGACGTCGTCCACGCGCACTTCTGGATGTCCGGGATGGTCGCGATGGCGGCAACCAAGGAGGTCAACGCGCCGGTCGTGCAGACCTTTCACGCCCTCGGGGCCGTACAGCGGCGGCACCTGTCCGGTCGCGTCGACGGGCCGCCCGGCCGCGAGCGCGCGGAGGAGGCGATCGGGCAGTCCGTCGCGCGGACCTTGGCGAGCTGCACGGACGAGGCACACGAGCTGCTCCGCATGGGCGTGCCGCGCGGCGCGGTGACGGTCATCCCCGGTGGCGTAGACCCGAAGATCTTTCATCCGGACGATGTCCGCCCGCCCGGTGTCCGGCCGCGGATCGTCGCGGTGGGGCGCCTGGTCGCGCGTAAGGGCTTCGACCAGGTGATCCGCGCGCTGCGGACGCTGCCGGCTGCCGAGCTGGTGATCGTCGGCGTGCCGACTCGCGGCACCCTCGACCGTGACCCGGAGGTGAAGCGGCTGCGTGCGCTGGCGAAGCGGCTGCGTGTGCGTGACCGGGTGCGGATCGTCGGGCCGATGTCCCGCGAGGAGATGCCCGAGATGCTCCGATCGGCGGACGTGGTGGCGAGCGCGCCCTGGTACGAACCGTTCGGGCTGGTTCCGCTGGAGGCGATGGCGTGCGGCGTTCCGGTCGTGGGCACGGCAGTCGGGGGGCTCGTGGACACGATCGTGGACGAGGTGACCGGCCTGCTCGTACCGCCGTACCAGCCGGCGACGCTCGCGCATGGGCTCGGGCGCGTGCTGTCGGACCCTGTGCTGCGTGACGCGCTGGGTGTGGCCGCGGCCGACCGCGCCCGGTCGCGCTACACGTGGGACCGGATCGCGCTGGACACCGTACGGGCGTACGAGTCGGTCCTCGGCGAGGAGCACCATGCCGCGGCTGCGGCGCAGTGACCCCGGCGCCCCGGGGATAACGCGGCGCAGGTACGGGAAGGGTTACCGCTACCGCGAACCCTGCGGCGACCCGATCGAGGACGAGGACGAACTCGCCCGCCTCCGCGCTCTGGTGATCCCACCCGCGTGGCGCGACGTGTGGATCTGCCCGTGGCCGAACGGGCACATCCAGGCCGTCGGCACCGACGCCGCGGGTCGCCGCCAGTACCTCTACCACGCGCATTGGCGCGTCGAGCGTGACCGAGCCAAGCACGACCGTGTGCTCGACCTCGCGGACCGGCTGCCCGACGTCCGCGCGGTTCTCTGCGCGCACCTGGAGCAGCGCGGGCTGGTGCGGGAACGAGTGCTCGCGGCGGCGATCCGGCTACTGGAGCTGGGATTCTTCCGGGTCGGCGGCGAGCAGTACGCGGAGGAGAACGGCAGCTACGGGCTGGCGACGCTGCGGCGTGAGCACGTGTCGACGCGGCGTGGCACCCTCGAGTTCGAGTACCAGGCGAAGGGCGGTGCCAACCGCACGCAGGTCGTGGCGGACCCGGAGGTGGTGGCCGTCGTGCGGGCGCTGCTGCGGCGCCGTGACACGAACCCCGAGCTGCTCGCGTACCGGCGCGGTAAGGCCTGGCGTGACGTCCGCAGCGACGACATCAACGACTACCTCAGCGAGGTCGCGGGCGGCGAGTTCACCGCGAAGGACTTCCGTACCTGGCACGCCACCGTGCTGATGGCGGTGGCGCTGGCGGTGTCCACGCCGGTGGCCGGATCACGGACCGCGCGGCAACGGGCGATCAGCCGGGCGTACCGGGAGGTGGCCGAGTACCTGGGTAACACGCCGGCGGTGTGTCGCAGCTCCTATGTGGACCCACGCGTGGTCGACCTGTACCGCGACGGTGTGACGGTGGCCCGCGCACTGGAGCACCTCGGAGCCGACGTCGACGGCGGGCAGCTCGCCACCCAGGGCCCGATCGAGCGGGCAGTGCTGCGGATGCTGCGGCGGGCCGAGTAACAGCGTCAGGCCGCCGGGTGGCGGAGCGCGTCGAGTGCCTCCTGGACGCCGGCCGCGCTGTCGGGATCGGCGGCGAGCTGTTCAGCGAGACGGTGGAGGCGGCGAGCCCAGCCCGGCGGTTGCGGATCCGGTGCGGAGGGCCACCGCCCGGCCAGCCGCGCCCCGGCGCCCTCCCCGAACGGGTAGTAGCGGGCGGAGAGCGCGGGCTGGTCGAACCAGTGCGCCCAGTGCGGATCGTGCTGAGCGGGCGAGAGGTCGTGCGGTGGCCCTCCGGACCGGCCCGCCGCTGACCGGATCACACGCTGGTGGCCGGCGATCAGCGCCTGGGCGCGGCGCGATGACGTGCCGTGGACACCCTCGACCGCGAGATCGGCGACCAGCAGCGCGTCGGCCGGGTCGCCATCGCGCAGGGCCTGGTAGGCGAGGCAGATCAGCAGGTAGCCGGCGAAGGTGCGGTCGCCGGCGGCGTGTGCGGCGTAGAGCCCGGCCCGATGGTGCCGCTGGGCCGCTTCGGACCGGGCGGCGTCGAACGCGGCCCAGCTGGCGAGGTGCGTGAGGTCGGCGACGGCGAGGAACAGCCGCCGTGCGACACCGGCCGTGAACGACCCCTCGGCGAGCAGCGCCGCGATCAGGCGCAGCTGCGCGGTCGCGGCCCGCGCCACCGTGTCGCCGCTGAGCCGCCGGTCGAGTGTCCGAAGCAGGTCGGCGTGGCGCTCGACGCGGCCGATCGTCGTCTCGTCGACGCGGAGGCCACCGCGGATCCAGGAGGCGAGGTGCGCGGGCGCCGCCGCGAGCCAGCTGTGCCCGAGCGCGGGCAGCGGTGGCGTGACCGAGCCGGTCACGCCGTCGCCGAGCAGCTCGGAGAGGGCTGTGACCGCGGAGGCGGGGGACCAGTCGCTGGGCGGATCGGGGTCGCGCTTCATCCGTGGCCTCCCGCGTGCTCGGGGCCGGTGACAGGGTGAAGGTACGGCGCGGGTGCGTCAGTTCTCGGACGCGGAGCGGCGCGGAAAGCGGTGAGCCGTGCGCACCGCCCGGCCGTACTACCCGGCGACGGCCCGGCGATCCGGGCACGAGCCGATATGCGACGAGGTGCGAGTCACTATGGCGACACAGCTACAGCGATACGACGACGATCACGATCAGCTTGCGCCGGTGATCCCGCTGTTCCGGAACGTCGTCGACCTCGACGAGGACGACTACGACGAGGACGGCCTGATCCTGCGGTTCGTCGACGGCTACCCGGGCGGCCCGAACGTGTCCTGATAGTGGTTGTGCGAGCGCTCACCGGGTAGGCACCTGAGGTCAGGGGAAACCAACACAGAAACCTGGGGGAGCGCAGAAATGGCCGCGCCCAAAAGCGGATCGGACCGGGCGAGCGCGTCGGTGGCAGAGCTGGTCGGCGATGTCGCCCGTGACGTCTCTACGCTTGTCCGGCAGGAACTGGAACTCGCGAAGGCCGAGACCAAGCAGGAACTCGCCAAGGCAGGGAAGGCGGGTGGCGCCTTCGGCGGCGCCGCGCTCGCCGGATGGCTGACGATCGTTTTCGCATCGCTGGCCGCCATGTTCGGCCTCGGCGCCGTGATGGCGCTGGGCTGGGCGGCACTGATCGTCGCCGGGTGCTGGGGGATCGCCGCGGCGGTACTCGCGCTCACCGGCAGGGCCCGCATCAAGACATTCCATGCGGTCCCGACGCAGACCCTCCAGACTGTGAAGGAGGACGTGCGATGGCTGCAGCAGACCCGCAACAGCTAGAACGGGAGATCCTGCACACCCGCGTGCAACTCGGCGAGGACGTCGACGCGCTCGTGCGGCGGGTCGATCCGCGACGGGTCGCGGCGCGTGAGGCGCACCGGGCGCGCGAGATGGTCCGGAGCCACCCGGGCGCGACCGCACTCTTGGGGCTCAGCGTCGCCGCGTTCACGACGGCCTGGGTGATCTGGCGGCGCCGCTGATTGCAGTGACACCGGCGCGGAGCTGATGCTCCGCGCCGGTTCTTCATGTCGATGTCTACCGCTTGCGTGCCTTGGCGGTCTTGCGGTCGTTCGCCTTGCGGATCGCCTCGATCAGTTGCTTCTTGTCCATCGTCGAGCGGCCCTCGACGCCGAGCCGCTGCGCCAGCTCGTACAGGTGCTTCTTGCTGGCGTTCATGTCGACCCCGCCGGCAGTACCGGCATTGCTGCGGCGGGCCGCCGCGCCGGACTTCGCCGCCTGCGGATCCGACGGGCCCTTGGTGTCCTTCTCCTCCCAGTGGTCGCCCACCTTCTCGAAACTGTGCTTCAGCGACGCGAACGCGACGCGGTGCGACCGTTCGCCCTCGCCGTACTGCTCGACAGCGGCGTCATGCGTCTTCGCCCACGTCTCCTGCGCCTTCTTGGACGAGCGGCGCAGCGTCGAGGGCATCTCCTCGCGTGCAGGCATGATGGCCTCCCTTCCTTCGGTCGGTGCCCGCCGCCGGCTCCGGCAAACGGTTTCGTGCTCGACGGGTCCGGGAACGGTCTCCAGATGGTGGATACGACTCAGAGTTCGCACGACGACTGGAACGAGGCGGAGCGCGGCGAGACCGATCTGCAGCGCCTGGACCGGAACTTCGCCGAGATACTCCAGGAGCTGCGGGTCGCGCAGACCGGAGTGCAGATCCTCTTCGCGTTCCTGCTGACGATGGCGTTCACCGAGCGGTTCACGCAGATCAGCGCGTTCCAGACGGACCTCTACTTCGTCACGATGCTGCTCACTGCCGCCGCGACGGGCCTGCTGATCGCGCCGGTCGGCTACCACCGGATGACGTTCCGTCAGCAGATGCGGCCCCAGCTGGTCACCGCCGCGAACTGGCTGGCGCTGGGCGGGCTCGGGGTGCTGATGCTGGCGCTGACCAGCTCGATCTTCTTCATCACCGATGTGGTGCTGGCGCGCGGTCCGGCCCTGGTGATCACCGCCGTCGCAGCGTTGTGGTTCCTGGTGTTCTGGTTCGGCCTGCCAGTGTTCGACCGGGCACGACACGGCAACGGCGACGGATCCGGAGGTACGGACGAATGACCGCGAAACGAGCCAAGGCCGAGGAGCGGCGCGGCTGGCCCGATCCTCGTGACGGCCGGATCGTCGACCACATCCGTGCGCTCGCGATGGACGCAGTGGAGCAGGCCGGCAACGGGCATCCCGGCACCGCGATGAGCCTGGCGCCGGCGGCGTACCTGCTGTTCCAGGAGTTGCTGCGGCACGATCCGACCGACCCGGACTGGATCGGCCGCGACCGTTTCGTGCTCTCGTGCGGGCACTCCAGCCTCACGCTGTACATCCAGCTGTACCTGTCCGGGTACGGCCTCGGCATGGACGACCTGCGCAGCTACCGGCAGTGGGGATCGCTCACGCCGGGCCACCCGGAGTACGGCCACACGGTCGGCGTGGAGACCACCACCGGCCCGCTCGGCCAGGGCTTCGGCACGGCAGTCGGCATGTCGATGGCGTCGCGGCGGGAACGGGCACTGCTGGATCCGGACGCGGGGCAGGGCGCGAGCATCTTCGACCACACGATCTGGGTGTTCGCCTCCGACGGCGACATGCAGGAGGGCGTGCAGGCCGAGGCGGCGTCGCTGGCCGGTCACCAGCGTCTCGGCAACCTCGTCGTGCTCTACGACGACAACCACATCTCGATCGAGGGCGACACGTCGGTGGCGTTCTCGGAGGATGTGCTGGCCCGGTACGCCGCGTACGGCTGGCACACGCAGCGGGTCGACGACAGCGAGGACGTGGACGCGCTCCGCACCGCGTTCAAGGCCGCGCAGGCCGAGTCCGACCGCCCGTCGATCATCGCGACGAAATCGATCATCGCGTACCCGGCGCCGCACGCGCAGAACACCGGCAAGGCGCACGGCGCCGCACTGGGCGCGGAGGAGGTGGCGGCGACGAAGAAGATCCTCGGGCTCAACCCGGACGTGTCGTTCGCGATGCCGCCCGACCTGCTGGCCCATGCCCGCGAGGTCGTCGACCGTGGCCGCGCGGCGCACGCCGCCTGGGACAAACAGTTCCGCGACTGGGCGGACGCCAGCCCCGAGCGGGCCGCGCTGCTCGCCCGGTTGCGGGAGCGGCGACCCCCGGCCGGGTGGGAGGACGCGCTGCCCACGTTCCCGGCGGACGAGAAGGGCATGGCGACCCGGAAGGCGTCGGCGAAGGTGCTGGCCGCGCTCGCGCCGGTGCTGCCGGAGCTGTGGGGTGGCTCCGCGGACCTGGCCGAGTCCAACAACACGACGATGCCGGGCGCCGCGAGCTTCCTACCTGGCAACCCGGACGGCCGGACCCTGCACTTCGGGATCCGCGAGCACGCGATGGGCACGGTGTTGAACGGCATCGTCCTGCACGGCGGCACCCGCCCCTACGGCGGCACCTTCCTCGTCTTCTCCGACTACATGCGCCCCGCCGTCCGCCTCGCCGCCCTCATGAAACTCCCCGTCATCTACGTCTGGACCCACGACTCCATCGGACTCGGCGAAGACGGCCCCACCCACCAACCCGTCGAACACCTCACCGCCCTACGCGCCATCCCCGGCCTCGACATCGTCCGCCCCGCCGACGCCAACGAGACCGCCATCTGCTGGAAGACCGTCCTGGAACACACCGACCGGCCCGGCGCGCTGTGCCTGAGCCGCCAGGACCTGCCCGTGCTCGACCCTGCCGCGGTCACGGGTGCATGCCCGCGGCGGCTATGTGCTGGCCGAAGCCGGTAGCGGTCGTCCCGAGGTGCTGCTGGTCGCCACCGGAAGCGAGGTGTCGATCGCCCTCGCCGCCCGCGACCAGCTCGAGGACGAGGGCAGGCCCACCCGCGTCGTCTCGATGCCCTGCCGCGAGTGGTTCAACGCCCAGGAGCCGGCGTACCGGCAGTCGGTCCTGCCGCCGGACGTGCGGGCGCGGGTCGCGGTCGAGGCCGGGATCGGCGCCGGCTGGCGTGACGTCGTCGGCGAGGCGGGGGAGTGCGTCAGCGTCGAGACCTTCGGCGCGTCGGCACCGTACAAGGTGGTCTATGAGCAGTACGGGATCACACCGCAGCGCGTGGTGGCCGCAGCCCACGCCAGCCTGTCGCGCCTTGCCGCGATCAAGGGTTCGACGACGGGCAACTGACCTCCCGGACCCCTGCCGAAACCGGACTATCCGGGAAGCCGTGCCTTTACCGGGCGCACATGCACCAGTTTGCACCGCAAGTCCGTTTTGCGTCGGCGCTGACGCGATGGCTCAGGCGGTGCGTTTGCGGGCTGCGGTCTTCTTCGCGGGGGCCTTCTTGGCGGCCGTCTTCTTCTCAGCCGCCTTGGTCGCTGTCTTCTTGGCCGGTGCGGCCTTCTTGGCGGCGCTCTTAGCCGGTGCAGCCTTCTTCGCCGGCGCCTTCTTCGAGAGCGGCCGGCGCGCCGCCACGGGCCTTCTTCGCCTCGGCGACGCTCGCCTCCAGCGCCGCCATCAGGTCGATGACCTCCGCGCCCTGGCCGGCAGGCTCCGGCACCTGGGTGACTTCGCGCCCGGCGACCTTCGCCTCGACGACCTCACGCAGCGCGGAGGCGTACTCGTCGGTGAACTCGTCGGGTTCGAAGTCGCCAGTGAGCGTGTCGATGTAGGACGCAGCCATGCTGAGTTCCTGCGGGCGGATCTCGATGTCCTCGTCGGGGGCGAGTCCGCTCGCGTCGCGGATCTCGTCCGGCCAGAGCATCGTCTGCAGCACCAGCACGTCGTCGACCGCGCGCAGCACGGCGAGCGACTCGCGCTGCCGCAACGCCACCTTGACGAGCGCGTACGTGCCGGCGTCGGAGAGCGCCTGGCGCAGCAGCACGTACGGCTTCTTGCCGGGGCCGTCGGCCTGCAGGTAGTAGCTCTTGTTCAGGTACACCGGGTCGATCTGGTCGGCCGGCACGAACCGCATCACGTCGATGGTGCGGCTGCTGGCGATCGGCAGGGAGCCCAGGTCATCGCTGGTCAGTACGACGGTGTCGCCGTCCGGCAGCTGGTAACCGCGGGCGATCTCGCTGTACGCCACCTCGACGCCCTCGGACTCGCAGACACGCTTGTAGCGGATCCGCGACCCGTCCTTGACGTGGACCTGGTGCAGCGGGACGTCGTGCTCTTCTGTCGCGGAGAAAAGCTTGATCGGGATGGTGACCAGCCCGAACGACACCGCGCCCTTCCAGATGCTGCGCATACTCGGAGTATTCACCGGAGAATCCGGGCAGACAAACATCTGACGGCGGGAGGTGGCGTGGTGGCGTCCACAACGACGGTCGACGTGGGTGGTCGTACGTTGGCGCTCTCGAACCTGCAGAAGGTGCTCTACCCGGATTCGGGCTTCACCAAGGGCGAGCTGATCGACTACTACGCGAAGGTCGCCGGCACGATCCTGCCCCATCTCGACGGGCGGCCGTTGTCGCTCAAGCGCTATCCGAACGGCGTCGAGAGCAAGGGTTTCTTCGCGAAGAACACGCCGAACGGCACTCCCGACTGGGTGCGCACCGTGCGGCTGCCCGTGCCGGAAGCACGATGAACCGGGACGAGATCGACTTCGTCCTCGCCGACGGCCTGCCCGCCATGGTCTGGCTCGCCAACCTGGCCGCGATCGAACTGCACGTGCCGCAGTGGAAGGTCGGCCCGCGCGGGAAGGTGCACGGCGCCGACCTGCTCGTCTTCGACCTGGACCCGGGCGAGCCGGCGGCGATCGCCGAGTGCTGCCAGGTGGCGTGCCTGCTCCGCGACGAGTTGGCCGAGGACGGGCTCACCGCGTACCCGAAGACGTCCGGCTCGAAGGGAATGCAGCTCTACGCGCCGATCCGGGAGGCGGAGGTCGACGCCACGTCCACCTACGCCAAGGCGCTTGCCCAGCGGCTGGAGCAGCGCGAGCCGAAGCTGATCGTGTCGCGGATGCAGCGCGCGCTGCGCCCGGGCAAGGTGCTGATCGACTGGAGCCAGAACAACGCGGCGAAGACCACGGTGGCGCCGTACTCGGTGCGTGCCCGCCCGTCGCCGACCGTCTCCACCCCGCTGACCTGGGACGAGGTGGAAGGGGGCGGCATGCTGCGGTTCACCACCGACGACGTGCTGGCCCGAATCGACAAGTACGGCGACCTGTTCGCGCCGCTGCTGGAAGCGAAGCGCCCGAAACTGCCCTAGCGCGTGTGCGGTTCATTTGCGCCCGCAGGCCTCGCAAATGAACCGCAGGCAGGTTTGCGGCTGGGGCAACGGGCAATGTCAGGTACCTCCGATCTTCGAGGTGAGGTACATGGTCAGCCTGGGCTACTTCCTGTCCAGCGAGGAGTTGCACCCCGAGCCAGTTGGTGGAGCAGGCCCGCTGGGCCGAGGAGGCCGGGGTTCGAGCGCCTCTGGATCTCCGATCACTACCATCCCTGGAACCACGAGCAGGGCCAGAGCTCCGTTCGTGTGGTCCGTCATCGGGGCGTTGTCGCAGGCCACGTCGTTGCCGGTGACGACGGCGGTGACCTGCCCGACGGTACGGATCCACCCTGCGGTGATCGCGCAGGCGGCGGCCACCGCGTCGATGCAGCTCGACGGCAGGTTCGTGCTCGGCGTCGGCAGCGGCGAAGCGCTGAACGAGCACGTCTTCGGCGACGCGTGGCCGGACGCGGACACCCGGTTGGAGATGCTGACCGAGGCGGTCGAGGTGATCCGCAAGCTGCATGCCGGCGGTGTCGTCGACCACCAGGGCAGGCACTACCGCGTGCAGCACGCCGAGATCTTCACGCTGCCCGAGCGGCCCGTGCCGATCTACGTCTCCGGCATGGCGCCCAAGGCGGCCCGTCTGGCCGGGCGGATCGGCGACGGGTTCGTGAGCACCGGACCGGACGCCGACCTGGTCAAGGCGTTCCGCGAGAACGGCGGCGGCGACAAGCCCGCGCAGGGCGGCATGAAGGCATGTTGGGCGCCGGACGAGGCGAGCGCACGGAAGACCGTCCACCGGCTGTGGCCGAACCACGCCGTACCCGGTGAGCTGTCGCAGGTGCTGCCGACGCCCGAGCACTTCGAGCAGGTGTCGACGCTCGTCACCGAGGACCAGGCCGCCCAGACCGCCGTGTGCGGGCCGGACCCGGACAAGCACATCGAACGTATCCGCTCCTATGTGGATGCCGGCTTCGACGAGGTGTACGTGTCGCAGATCGGCCCGGAACAGCGCGGCTTCTTCGACTTCTACGCCGAGCACGTACTGCCGCGGTTCGCGCGGACGCCGGCGCTGGCCTATGAGCGCTCTCAACGCCACCAGCGACGCGCTGCTGGAGACGCTGAAGACGGTCGCGGTCCTGTTCAAGCAGGAGCGCATCCCGTTCGCGGTCGGCGGCAGCTACGGCGTCTACGCCCGCGGTGGGCCGCCGTCCGAGCACGACGTGGACCTGATGGTGATGCAGGCCGACGTCGAGCGCGCCGTCCAGCTGCTCACCGCGCGGGGCTTCCGCGCCGAGGATCCGCCGGAGGACTGGCTGGTCAAGGTGTACGACGACGACCGTCTGGTCGACCTGATCTTCCGCCCGTCCGAACGCGTGGTGGACCAGGCGATGCTGGCCCGCAGCGACGAGTTGCCGGTCGGCTCGGTGCGGATGCCCGTGCTGCCGGCCACCGACCTGCTGGTGAACAAGCTGCTCGCGTTCTCCGAGCACTACTGCGACTTCGCCTCCGTCCTGCCGCTGGCGCGTGCGCTGCGCGAGCAGATCGACTGGGCCTCGGCGCAGGACGAGTCGACGTCCTCGCCCTACGCGGAGGCTTTCCTGCTGCTCTGCGCCCGGCTCGGGATCGCCCCGTCGCCGGTGCAGGGCGCCCCGATGCTCCGGAAGGTGTCGACATGAACGAGGACGCGCCGCAGTACGAGGCGGCCCGGCTGCGTCAGGCGCTGGCTGAGGATCCACGGACGGCCGAGCTGGGTATCGGCGTGACCGTCCGGCCCGGCGAGGTGTTCCTCCGTGGCGAGGTCCTGACCGACGAGCGCCGCGAGCGGATCGGCCAGGTCATCGCCGAGCTCGCCCCCGACCGCACCATCCACAACGACGTCCAGGTGTCGAACTGCGCCGAGCCGGACGGTGAGGAGACGCTGAGGTGATCAGGATCGCAGCGGTGGGCGACGTCCATCTGGACGGTGCGGCTCGCGGCAAGCTCCGCCCGGCGCTGGAGCACGTCGGCGACCACGCCGACGCGCTGCTGCTGGCGGGCGACCTGACCAGGCACGGCACCGTCGACGAGGCCGAGGCGGTCCGCGACGAGTTCGCCGACCTGCCGGTGCCGGTCGTCGCGGTGCTGGGCAACCACGACTATCACGGTGACGCCGCGGACGAGATCACCTCGCTGCTGCTGGAGGGCGGCATCATCGTCCTGGAAGGCGACGGCGTGCTCGTCGAGACCGCTGGCGGGAAGCTGGGCGTGGCCGGGGTGAAGGGCTTCGGCGGCGGGTTCGCCGGCAAGTGCGGCAGCGACTTCGGCGAGCCGGAGATGAAGGCGTTCATACGCCACACCAAGGCCGTGTCGGCGGCGCTGGGGACCGCACTGAGCGCCCTGCAGTGCGACCAGCGGGTCGCGTTGACCCACTACGCGCCGGTCAACGACACCCTGCGTGGCGAGCCGCCCGAGATCTACCCGTTCCTGGGTAGCTACCTGCTTGCGGAGGCGATCGACCACGCCGGAGCCGACCTCGCGATCCACGGTCACGCCCACATGGGCTGCGAGCAGGGCATCACACCGGGTGGGATCCGGGTGCGGAACGTGGCGCAACCGGTGATCCGGAAAGCGTTCGCTGTGTACTGCCTGGATGGTTCGGATAGGGTTTCTCCCGTTCCGGCGGACAGGAGTGCGGCCCGACCGGAGGGTCGGATCACTGCCCATTCGGGCACTCCCGGGCGCCATTAGTGCTGCATGCCCCTACTCTGAACGGTGGGCTTCGGTTCGGCCCGTGGGTGCATCTGGGGGGACTTGAACGTGGGTTGGTCGGTGGACGCGCAAGCGGAGAGCTGGGCGACGGTGGCCGAAGCGCTGACCGGTGTGCCGGCTCTCGTGGCAGTCACGGACGGTCCGGCGCACGAGCTCATCTACACGAACGACGCCTACCTCGAGGTTTTCGGCAACGGATCGGCCAGCGCGCACCCGGAGCTGACCGCCGACGCGTCCCTCGCCGTGCTCGACAGCGTCTACAACTCGGGCCGCCCGCACAGCGTCCGCGCGGTACCGGTGTCGCTCGTGACCACGGAGGGGCAGCAGCGACGCGGCTTCTTCACGTTCGTCTACCTGCCGTTACGGGACGAGAAGCGGCGGCTGTCCGGCGTGCTCGTGGTGGCGGTCGACGTCACCCGGTCGCACCGTGCAGAGCCCGGCCACCGCGCACGTTCGCCGCACCAGCCCGACGAGCTGCAGGTCGCTGCGCGCAGCGTCGCCACCTCCGGCGGAGCGTGGCACGACGTGGTGCCGCTCGGCGCCGGACGTACGGCGGTGGTCATCGGTGAGGTCCAGGATCACGACCGGGCGGCCGCTGCGGTGATGAGCAAGCTCCGGGCCGCGTTGCGCGCGTACGCCCGGCTCGATCTGCCGCCGCTGGAGCTTCTCCGGCTCCTCGACGACCTCGTCGCCGGTGAGCCGTCCAAGCCGTCGGTGAGCTGCGGCTACGGCGTCTTCGACCCGGCCGAGAACACCCTCACGTACGCCTCCGCGGGTCACCTTCCGCCGTTGCTGCTCGGTGCCAGCGCCGCCGCCCCGCTGCTGGACGACGTCGGCGCCGCGCTGGGTGCTCCCGGTGGGCCGTTCGCGGAGAAGGTCGTCTCGCTGGAGGAGGGCACGGTCGTAGCGCTCTACACCGCCGGGCTCGTGCGCGGGCACGACACCGGCACGGCCACCGAGCGCCTGGCGTCGGCGCTCGGCGAGGAACATGGCTCCCTGCAGGACCGGTGCGACGCCGTCCTGGCCGGGCTCGCCGGCGGTGAGCCGGTCGGCGACACGGCCAGCGGCGGTGGCGACGCGATGCTCGTCGTCATCGGGCGTCGCGAGACCAGTGGCGGCAGGCAGCCGCGCAGCATCGAACTGGCGCTGAGCGAGGGCCGCGAGCCTGCGCGCCGCGCCCGCGCGTTCTGCCACGGCGTGCTCAGCACCTGGCAGGTGCCCGAGCACAAGCGTGAGGACATCGTGCTGGTCGTCAGCGAGCTGGTCACCAACGCGATCCTGCACGGCGGGGCGGCCGAGCAGCTGCGGCTGCGGCGTACCGCGCGGCGCGTGGTGATCGAGGTGTTCGACCATGGCGCCCGCATGCCACACCCTCGCGCCGCCGACCTGCGTGCCGAGAGCGGCCGTGGGTTGCACCTCGTGGCCCGCCTCGCCGACCGGTGGGGCGCCCGCCCGGTGCGCGGCGGCAAGGCGGTGTGGTGCGAGTTCGACACGCCGGTCACCGACGTCGGCCGTCGTGGTGGTGGCGAGGCGCACGCGCTGTCGGGCTGACGCCAAGCTACCCGGGGGCGGGGCGACATACGGCGGGCCGGCGCCGGACACCGCGCGCGCCCCACCGCCGCCCACCGACGGCGCCGGAACCGGACTGTCCGGACACGGGTCCTTTAACCGGGCAGCCCGATACCGCCAAAACCCCGACAGTTCGACGGTCCCGCGCGGTGCGCCCCGGCCGGTCAGGCTGACGTCAGGATGTTGACCGCTTCCTCGACGCTCTGGCGTACCGGCACGATCCGGTCGACGCCGGTCAGCCGGAACACCCGCGCCACCAGCCCAGGCGCGCACACCACCTGCAGCGAGCCGCCCCGCTCGCGCAGCCGCTTGTGGTCGCCGACGAGGATGCCCAGGCCGGTCGAGTCGAGGAACGTCACCGCGCGCAGGTCGACGACGTGGTGCCATATCTTGCGGTCGACCAGGTCGTGCAGCGGATCACGGAGCTGGAAGCCGGTGGTGATGTCGACCTCGCCTGTGACCGTGACAATCGCGTAGCCGTCGTAGTCGGTCACCGTCACGCCGAGCCGGGCGAGGCTCGTGGAGCGGTGGTGTGGCCGTGCGCGCGGCGCACCCAATCGCGTCCTTCGCTCGCTCATGAGTGGGCCTCCTGCGTCGGCTTTGTTCCGTTCGTACCATCTTCGATTACTCAGTAGTATAACGCCGTAACTTTGGGTTACTGCAGCTCGCGATCGCGCCGTGGATCAGGTCCAGAACTTGAACAGTCCGTAACCGAACCCGACGAGCTGGACAGGGATCCCGAACGGCTCCAGGAACAGGAACACGAGGTCGAAGAAGGCCCGGTTGATCGCCGGCACCCACAGCAGGATCAGGACGCCGAAGAGCGAGAACGTCGAGATCATGCGGGTGACCGGCGCCCAGCTCTGCGGCAGCCACGGGTCGAGGATGCCGAACCCGTCCAGGCCCGGCACCGGCAGCAGGTTCAGCACGCTCGCGGTGACCTGGAGGAAGCCGAGGAAGCTGAGCCCGGCCCAGAACGTCAGGTGGTGCGGATCAGCGGGCGCCATCGCCGCCACCGGCACCAGCAGCGCGACCGCGAACAGCACGTTCACCAGCGGTCCGGCCGCCGACACCAGGCTCTCCCGTACTCGGCTGCGCAGCGCCGCCCGGTTGACGAGCACCGCCCCGCCCGGCAGGCCGATGCCGCCCAGCAGCACGAAGACCAGCGGCAGCACGATGCTGTAGAGCGCGTGGGAGTACTTGAACGGGTCGAGGGTGAGGTAGCCCGCCGCCGCCACCGACCGGTCGCCGCCGCGGTACGCCACGACCGCGTGCGCGTACTCGTGGAGGCACAGCGACAGCAGCCAGCCCGACAGGACGAAGAGGAACACCGCGAACCGGCCAAGTACGGCGCCGGACCAGAGCGTCCATCCGGAGACTGCGAAGACGGCCAGGATCGCGAGGAAGATCGGGCTCGGACGCAGCTGGGCGCGGTCGGTGGTCTTCGGGGACGTCGCGCCGCCCCAGATGTCGGTCATGACGGCCGACGCTACCAGCGGCCCGGGCAGCGCTGCGGTGGTCTGGGGCAGCGCTGCGGTGGTCTGCAGCTCAGGCTGCGCCGTGGTGGGCGCCTTCCGGCCAGCCCTGCTGGATGAGCGCGTTGGCGAAGTCCTCGCGGCCCATCGAGAGCAGGGTCGCGACGATCACCTCGCGGAGCCGCTCCCGCTCGTACTCCTCCAACTCGGCGAATAGCGCGGCGGGCAGCAGCGACGACTGGTCCTGCGCGGCGGCGGCCGCCTCGGCGATGTCGTTCCACGCGTCGGGCCACGCCGCCGACGCGGGGGTGGGAAGCCGGTCGAGCACCTCGCGGACGTCGTCCGGGGCGCTGCTGTTGGCCAGCCAGTACGCCAGCAGGCCGTGGTGGCCTGCCCGCAGCAGTTCGCCGAAGAAGACCGTGCGGCGGCGTTGCAGCTCCAGCTTGGCGTCCTCGACGCGCAGCTCGCGCTGGAGGTCGTCGTCATGGGCCTGTGCCCGGCTGGGCTCCGCCAGCCTCAAGACCGCGTGGCCGTTGCCGTAGGAGAGGCCCACGTCGGCCAGCTGGTGCACGGCGCGCAGCTCCAGCTCGGCGGCCTGCTCAGCAGCTGCCAGGGCGGACACCGGGTGCGTCTGCGCGATGCGCTGGAGGCGGGCGCCCACCGCGCGGCGCACCAGCGGCTCACCGTCGGAGATGCGGGACGCGGCGGTGGCGACCGGGTCCGACACCCACCACGACAGCTGTACCTCGGCCTCGATCATGCGGACGCCGTCGCCCGCGGCGAGGTTGAGCCCGAACGCGCTGAACCGCTCGCCGAGCTTGACCTGGTAGATCGACCGGTACCGGCCGCGTGCCACGTCGCGGAACCGCACGCCCGCGCTGCGAGCGCTCGCTCCGGGACCGACGAGCCGCCAGCCGCCCTGGCCGTCGGCGAGGACGAGGGCGCTGCCACGCGGAGCGCCGCTGCGGTGCCGGGCCAATGCCGCGACTGGGGCGGTGACTACCTGCGTCAGCGGGGTGGAGTCGGTCATGATGATGGCTCCTCGCCGGTGATGCGCGCGTGCTGCGAGCATTGGTACACGTCCAGCGACGCTAGCCACCGGACCCCCGGTCGTGCCACCTTACGATGTGTACTCAACTGCTCGCTAGGAGTTCTCACGGGCAGGCCAGTCGGTGTAAGGAATCCGGCGTACCGGGACGACCTCACCGACGGTACCCCACTCGTTGCGGCCCAGCCGCGACAGTGGACGCAGCCGATCGATCGCCGGATGCCCATTCACCAGCACATTCTCGTCAATCGCGGCATGAACGACGGAGCCGAACACGACGGTCGAATCGCCCAGCCGCACGGTGCTGTGCAGCCGGCACTCCAGCGCCACCGGCGACGCCGCCACCCGGGGCGGTTTCACCAGCGCGCTCGGCTCCCGCTCGATGCCGACCGCGTCGAACTCGCTGATTCCGCGCGGGAAGTCGGTCGCCGTGGCGTTGACTACCGTGCGCAGCGGCTCGGCAGCGAAGTTGACGACGAACTCGCCGGTCTCCTCGACGTTGCGCAGGGTGTCCTTCCGCCCGACCGACGTGAACTGGACAACGGGCGGCACCGCGCACGCGACTGTGAAGAACGAGTGCGGCGCGAGGTTGTCCACGCCGTCGGCGGACAGAGACGAGACCCACGCGATCGGCCGAGGTACCACGACGGCTGTGAGCAGCCGGTAGAACCGGGTGGCGTCGAGGCTCGCCGGATCGAAGTCAGTGCGCACGACCAGATTATGTCGCTGGTAGGAGGCATGATCGGCACTGTGCTGCTCATCGACTTGGTGCAGACGTGGCAGGCCGTCGCGGCCACGCGGTCCCGGCTGAGCAAGATCGGCCTGATCGCCGAGCGGATGCGTCAGCTCGGCCCCGCCGAGACCGTGCCCGGCGTGGCGTACCTGTGCGGCGAGCTGCGGCAACGCCAGATCGGCGTCGGCTGGGCGGCGCTGCGCTCGCTGCCGCCGCCCACCGCCGATCCCGTGCTGGAGGTCGGCGAGGTCGACGCGGCGTTCGAGGCGATCGGCCAGTGCTCCGGCGCCGGGTCGCAGGCGGCCCGGCGGAAGCTCCTCGACGAGCTGTTCGGCCGGGCCACCCCCGACGAGCAGAACTTCCTCCGCCAGCTGGTCCTCGGTGAGCTGCGGCAGGGCGCGCTGGAGGGCGTCGTCGTGGAGGCGGTGGCGCGGGCGGCCGAGGTGCCGGTCGCCGAGGTGCGGCGCGCGCTGCTGCTCCGCGGCGACCTGCGCGCCGTCGCGGTCGCTGCGCTGGCTGGGGGCAGCGCCGAGCTGGCGCGGTTCCGGCTGGAGGTCGGCCGCCCGCTCGCGCCGATGCTGGCGCAGCCCGCCGAGGACATCGCCGTGGCGCTCGGCAAGGTGAGCCCTGCCGCGGTCGAGGAGAAGCTCGACGGCGCGCGCATCCAGGTGCACCGGTCCGGTCTCGACGTCGCCGTCTTCACCCGCAGCCTCGACGACATCACCGCTCGGGTACCGGAGGTCGTGGCGGCCGCGCTGGCGCTGCCCGTCACGGACGTCGTGCTCGACGGCGAGGCGATCGTCCTCCGGCCCGACGGGCGCCCGCAGCCGTTCCAGGTCACCGCGAGCCGCTTCGGCAGCCGCACCGTCGACGCCTCCGCGCTGCCGCTGAGCTGCAGCTTCTTCGACGTCCTGCACCTCGACGGCGCGGACCTGCTCGACCGGCCGGGTCTTGATCGGTTCGCGGCGCTCGACGGTGTGGTGCCCTCGGAGTTGCGGGTGCGGCGCACGATCACCGCCGACGCCGACGCCGCGGCCGCGTTCTTCGCCGAGACGCTCGCGCGCGGCCACGAGGGCGTGATGGTGAAGTCCCTGGAGACGCCGTACGAGGCCGGGCGGCGCGGCGGCGGCTGGCTCAAGGTGAAGCCGCGGCACACGCTCGACCTCGTGGTGCTCGCCGCCGAGTGGGGCCACGGGCGGCGGCGCGGCTGGCTGTCGAACCTGCACCTGGGCGCGCGCGACCCGGCCGGAGTCGTCGGCGAACCCGGCGGCTACGTGATGCTCGGCAAGACGTTCAAGGGCATGACCGACGAGCTGCTCCGCTGGCAGACCGAACGCCTGCTGGAGCTGGCCGTCACCCGCACCGAGTGGGTGGTGCACGTCCGGCCCGAGCTGGTGGTCGAGATCGCGTTCGACGGCGTCCAGTCCAGCACGCGGTATCCGGGCGGGGTCGCGCTTCGCTTCGCCCGGGTCAAGGGGTACCGGGCCGACAAGTCCCCCGCCGAGGCCGACACCATCGACGCCGTCCGCGCACTCCACCTGCCCTGAGGTACAGCCGAGCTCAACTGCGCAGCTCCACGTTGAGCCGTGCGGCCTGCCGCGTGAGGTGGTGGCGTTCGGGGAGGTTGGGCGCTGATCGGGCGGCTTCGGCGTAGAGCCGTGCTGCGGTCACTGGGTCACCGTCACGCTCGTGTAGGTATGCCGCGACGGCGGTGTGGCGGGGCAGGGCGGGGTCGAGCCCCGCCAGGGCGGCCAGGCCGGCTCGCGGGCCGTCGGCCTCGCCGACCGCGACGGCCCGGTTGAGGCGGGCCACCGGGCTGTCGGTGAGGCGCACCAGTTCGTCATACCACTCGACGATCTGCACCCAGTCGGTCTCCGCGGCCGTCCGGGCGTCGGCGTGGAGCGCGGCGATGGCGGCCTGGGCCTGGAACTCGCCCAGCCGGTCGCGGGCGAGGGCTGCCTGGAGCACGTCGACGCCCTCGGCGATCATCCTCGTGTCCCACAGGCCGCGGTCCTGCTCGGCAAGAGGCACGAGCCTGCCGTCGGGGCCGGTCCGTGCCGGGCGCCGTGCGTGGTGGAGCAGCATGAGCGCGAGCAGGCCCGCGACCTCCTCATGGTCGATCTTGGCCGCCAGCTGGCGAGTGAGCCGGATCGCCTCGGCGGCGAGGTCGACGTCGCCGGAGTAGCCCTCGTTGAAGACCAGGTAGAGCACGCGCAGCACCGTGGCGACGTCACCGGGCTGGTTGAACCGGACGCCCGAGACGGTTCGCTTGGCCCGGCTGATCCGCTGGGCCATGGTCGCCTCCGGCACGAGGTAGGCCTGCGCGATCTGGCGCGTGGTCAGGCCGCCGACCGCGCGCAGCGTGAGCGCGACGGCCGAGGCCGGGGTCAGGGACGGGTGGGCGCAGAGGAAGTACAGCTGGAGCGTGTCGTCCACCACCTCGGCCGGGCCGGGCATGGGCTCGTCCTCGACACGTTCCTCGCGGTGCCGCCGGGAGCTGTCGGCGCGGGCGGCGTCGAGGGACTTGCGCCAGGCCACGGTGATCAGCCAGCCCTTGGGATCCCGTGGCGGGTCGTCGGGCCACACGTGCACGGCCTCGACCAGAGCGTCCTGCACGGCATCCTCGGCCGCCGCGAAGTCAGCTCCGCGACGAACAAGGATGCCGATCACGGTGGGGGTGAGGGACCGCAGCAGGGACTCATCCACGGGTGTCACTCCGTGATGGTTGGGGAAGTGCCGTAGAACGGGCGTACCTCGAGCCACTCGTGGATCGGCTTGCCACCCGCACCCGGAGCCGCGGACAGCTCGCCGGCCAGCTCGAGCGCCCGCTCGTGGGTCTCGACGTCGATCACCATCCAGCCGGCGATCAGGTCCTTGGTCTCCGCGAACGGGCCGTCGGTGACCGGCGGCCGACCCTCGCCGTCGTAGCGGACGAACGTGCCCTCCGGCGCGAGCGCCACCTCGCCGACGAATTCGCCGGTGTCCACGAGACGATCGGCGAAGTCCTGCATGTACTGAATGTGGGCGGAGACCTCCTCCGGCGTCCACTGGTCCATCGGCACGTCGTTGACCGAGGCCGGTGCGCCACGGTAGTGCTTGAGCAGCAGGTACTTGGCCATGATGTTCTCCTTTCCTTGGCGGACTTCAAGCGGCCGGGCGGCGCTCAGGCGCGCTGACGCTCGTCCCGCTGCCGGATCAGCTCCTCGACAGGGCTCGGAAGGGTCGTCTCGAAGTCGATCAGCTTCGCCCACGTCGGGGTCACGACGATCCGGACCATGCCGTCGTAGAGCGAACGCACCTCCGTCTCCCACTCGACCCGTTGCTCGGGCGTCATCTTGTAGCTGCCATTCATCTGGAGGTACTCGTCCGGGATGCCCTCGACGACGTCCAGCTCGGCCCGACCGCGGATGAGCAGGATCTTGGGCGGGTGTACCTCGGTGTCGATCGTCAGGGCAACAGTCGGGTTGTTGCGCAGGGCCGGGAGCTTCGGGGCGTTCTTCGAGGTGCACATGACGATCTCCACGCCGTTCCAGGTGAACGCGATCGGGATGTTGCGGGGTGTGCCGTCCCTGGCGATGTAGGCCAGGCGGGTCAGGTCGCGGGCCAACAGCTCTTGGCTGAGCGGTCGGTTCAGAACCTCGGTGATCTCGTTCGGTCGCATGGTCGTCCCTCCACTCTCAGTTGAGCTGCTCGGCCAGCGCGACGATGATGCCCTCCGGACCGCGGACGTAGCAGAGGCGGTAGCTGTCCTGGTACTGCGCCACGTCTCCGACGAGTTCCGCGCCGTGGCCTCGCAGGCCGGCGACAGTGGCGTCGATGTCGTCGACGGCGAACATGATGCTCCGCAGGCCCAGCGTGTTCCCCAGTGCGTTCTTCGGCTCAGCGCTGACCGCTGTCGGGGAATGAAACTTCGTCAGCTCAAGCCGGCCGTGGCCGTCCGGGGTCCGCATCATCGCGATGTCGACTCGGACGCCGTCGAGGTTGTTGACACGATCTACCCAAGGTCCCTCGATCGGCGCCTCGCCCTCCAGCTCCATACCAAGTTCGACAAAGAACGCGATAGCAGCCTCAAGGTCGTCGACGACGACGCTCACGTGGTCCATCCGTACGAGCATCGTGGTTCTCCTCCTTCGTCGCGGCCCGTCGTGGCCGCTGGCGTCCCTGGGACGGAGCCGCCGCCACATTCTCGACATCCGGAAGCGTGCTGATTTCTTGCGACCTGAACTGCGGGGTCAGGCGCGGCCGGTCAGGGGGCGGAGGCGCGGGCGGCGTCGCGGTCGGCGCGGAGGTCGGCGAGACGTTCCTCGTAGGCGGCGCGCTGGTCGGCCAGGCGCTGCTCGGCGTGCGACCGCTCGGCGGCGAGCGTGTGCCGTGCGGCGTCGCGCTCGCTCGTCGTCTCCGCGAGCAGCCGGCGAGCCTCCGCCAGCTCGGCCTGCAGCTGCTCGTGCGCGGCCACGGCGCGGTCACGGTCCGACTCGGCGCGCTCCCGGGTGGCCGTCTCGCGGATCGCCTGCTCGCGGGCCGCGCTCAGGTCCGCCGCGAGAGCGGCCCGTGCAGCCTCCGCGGCCTGCTGCGCTTGCTGGGCGGCCTCGGCGCGGGTAGAGGCGACATCCGCATCCGCACGAGCGCGGGCGAGGTCGCTGCGGGCCGCCGCGAGCTCGGTGTGTGCCGCGTTCAGCGCGGTCTGGGCCTCGGCCCGGGCAGTGCCCAACTCCGCGCGGGCACCCGCGAGGTCGTCCCGGGCTGCGTTCAGCTCGCGACGTGCCTCGTCGCGTTCGGTGAGGAGGTCGCCGACGGCGCGCTCGGCCGTCTCCGCGCGGGCATCGGCGGCATCGGCCAGCGTCTTGGCCCCGGTGGTCTCGCGGCGGGCCTCGGCGGCCTCGGCCTGTGCGGCGGTCGCCATGGCCGTGGCCGCCTCGACGGCCTGCCGTGACTCGGCGAGTGCCTGCTCGGCAGCCCTGAGTCGCTCTTCGTGCTCGCGGGCGCGACCGTCCGCGGCGTCGCGCTCGGCAAGCGCCTGCGTGGCGGCGGATCGGGCCGTGCGGGCGGCGTTGGTCGCCTCGACCGCCCGTGCCTCGGCGTTGGCCACGGCAGCGTTCGACTCGGCGCGCACCGTCGTGATCTCCGCCGCGAGCGCGGCCGGGTCGCGGACCACGCCGAGGTCGGCAAGCACCCGTTCGCCGAACTCGTGCAGCTGGCCGGCGGCGGCGAGGAACCGCTCGATGTTCGTCTCGATCCGCGCGCCGGCGAGCGAGACCGGTCGGCTCCGGTCGGGGGAGTCGCCGTGGTCCTCGGACCGTTCAAGGGCGATCCGGCGGCGTTCCTGGTACGCGCTGCCGCGGTTGTGCGCCGGGTCCTCGCAGTACTCCGGGGCGCGCCCGGGGCCTATCGCGGCGGCGGGTACTTCGTCGCAGCCGGGGTATTTACACACCTTGTCAGGAAGATCCACGCCCAGATCCTAGTGGCTGGTTCCATTCGTCATACGTCCAAACGTTAGAACGAAATGACGAAATAGGACTGCCACACGGGCTTGGCAGTTCCCAAGTATCGACGCTCATTCACGATAGAGTTTCTTCTCGTGACTCAGAATCCCGCGCCAGAACCACCACTTTCCATCGGCAGCGACGTGGAGACGTACCACCGGACGGCCGCGGACCTGATCGTCTCCGAGGCCGCAGCCGAGCGAGTACGCCAGGGCAGGGCGGAGGCCACCACGTCCGCCTACGAGTCGCACTGGGGACGTTATGTCAAGTGGTGCGCCGAGGAAGGGCGGACACCACTACCTTGCACCGCGCACACGTTTCTGGAGTACGCGAACCACCTCATGACTCGAGACCTGGCCGCGTCCACCATTGTCGGCGCGACCACGGCCATCAGGGATCGCCACAGAAGGGCGGGCTATCCGGCGCCGGAGATGGACGCCGTGAGGCTCGCACTCGTCTCCTACGGCCGCGCGCGTGCCGCGACCGGCAGGCGCCGCAAGAGGGCGGCCGCGCTCACCATCGAGGATCTTGGCGTAATGATCGAAGCCTGCGACCGGACGACCGTCGCCGGCGTCCGCGACAGGGCGCTGCTGGTGCTCGGCTGGGCGATGATGGGCCGGCGCTCGGAGATCGCCGCACTCGACATCGCGGACATCCACAGCGACCCAAACGGTCTGATCGTCTACGTCGCCTTCTCCAAGACTGACCAGAGTGGTGAAGGGGTCGAGGTACCGATTCCCTATTGGGCGCGCGCCGAGGCCTGCCCCGTGCGACTGGTGCAGGCATGGATCGACCTGCTCGCCTCGCGCGGTCACACGACCGGCCCGCTGTTTCGCCGAGTCGACCGTCACGGTCGTCTCTCCGGTGAGCCCGGATTCGCCGGCCGGAACGGCGACACGCCACGCATTGCCGGGCAGGCCGTGGACGTCATCCTCAAGCGCCGGGCTTGTGAGGCTGACCTGCCGGCCTTGCCCGAGCTCTCGGCGCACTCTCTGCGCGCCGGCGGCGCCACCGGCGCCCGTCTGCTGGGCGGTGACACGCTGGAGATCACTCGAATCGGCCGGTGGATCGATGGATCCAAATCCGCGTTGGGGTACTTCCGCTCCGTCGACCGTTGGCGCAACCACCCGATGGCCGGAGTCAAGCTGTGACGTATGTCCCGATGACCGACTGGCCGACCGAGACGGCCAAAGCGCTCGAGGAGCACATCCGCCGAAGCGGGACGAAGTGCGGCCGCCTTACAAGGTCAACGCCTCGCCGGCCATGCTCGAGCTTCGTCACGTTCGCGGATTCGTGCAATATCCACTTGACGGTGAAAGAGGCGAGGGCGTATCGCGCGGCTGACGCCCGCGCCCGTCGTCGGGCGATCAGAGAGATGCGGTGGCGGGATGAGAACGACAGGCCGGCTTGCTGGCAGTGGCCGATCGATGTCGAGGATCTGTCGATTTTGCAGCAGTGTCTTTTGCTAGCGACGGGGCGGTCGGCGACGTTGGATGCCGCTGTCGATCTGCTCGGCGAATGGCAGGCGGGCCGGTGTGCTCTCTGCGGCCGTGCGTCGCGCCTGATCCTCGATCACGACCACGACACCGGGTGGATACGGGGCATGCTGTGTACGCGCTGCAACGTTCGCGAAGGCGCGGGGAACTCGACCGTGCTGGCGAAGTACAGGGAGCGCCACCCGGCCGCCATACTCGGCATCGGCGTCCTCTATCACGGGCCGTTCACCGGCTGGGCGCCGACACGCGTCCAGGGTCGCGACGATGACATGAGGCCCGGAGTGCGGATCTTCGAGTCCGTGTACTACGACCAGTCGGGTACGAGGGTCCTCCCGCCGCCAGGAGGCGCACAAATATTCGTAGCCGACTAAACGACGGATTATCACGTACTTCGATGACCCGGACATACCCTTAGGCCTACGACGAAGTCCTCTCAGGGCGAGAATTCTCAGCAAGGAGCGCGCTCCGAGGACGGCGTGGACCGACCCAGAGAGGCTTGGACCTGGGCCGCTCGAAAGGCCGCAGCATCCTCGTCATTGATACGGAGGGTTCGTCTACCAGGTCGCCGGGAATGCCTGAAGCCATGGAGAGCAGACCCACATCGCCGGCCCCCGCCGACCGACCGCGCCCGCTGGGGCGGGAACGAGTTCCAGTGCGGACGATCCTGACCGTGATCGGGCTCGTGCTGGCCACTGTCCTTCTGCTGCTCGCGATCCGACAGACTCAGCGGGTGCTGGTGTGGATGGTCATCGCGGCCTTTTTCGCGGTTGCCCTCTACCCGGCGGTGAACTGGATCCAGCGCCGTCTTCCGTGGTGCAGGCGATCGCTCGCGACCCTCGCGGTGTTCCTTCTGGTCTTTCTGATCCTCGCCGCACTGATCGCCCTGTTCGTTGTGCCATTGGCTCGGGAGGGCGCGACACTGGCGCGTCAGCTGCCTGAAGTGCTGGAGGACGCCCGCGCCGGGCGTGGCCCGGTCGGCGACCTGCTGGAGCGCACCAACGTGCTGGAGTACGTCCAGGCGAACCAGGAGCGCATACGCGACTTCGTGAGCGGCCTCGGCACACCAGCGCTCGGGTTCGTCCGAAGCGCCGCTACCGGCGTGGCCGGTGTCCTGACGATCTTCGTGCTCGCCTACCTCATGGTCCTCGAGGGCCCGAAGGTGGTGGACAGCACGTTGGCACTCTTCCCCGAGGCCAGCGCGAACCGGATCCGTAGGGTCGGCGGCGACTGCGCCAAGACGATCACGGGGTACATATCGGGGAACCTGCTGATCAGCGCGATCTGCGGCCTGCTCACCTACGCGGTCCTGATGATTGCCGGTGTGCCCTTCGCCGGGCTCATCGCGCTGTTCGTCGCGATCGCGGACCTCATACCGCTCGTCGGTGCCACGCTGGGCGCTGTTGTCGCCGGGGCCGCCGCATTCGTGCACTCAGTGCCGGCCGGAATCGCCGTGTTGGTCTTCTTCGTGGTGTACCAACAGCTGGAGAACCACCTGCTGCAACCCTTGATTTTCTCGCGGACGGTGAAGCTCAACCCTCTCGCGGTGCTGATCGCCATCCTGCTGGCCGTCGAAATCGCCGGGATTCTCGGCGCACTGCTCGCGATCCCGATCGCAGCCATGATCCAGATCGTCCTGCGGGATCTGTGGGATCACCGCCGCGGGCGGCTCAAATCCGAACCGACGGTCGGGGAGGATCACACGCCGGCGTCCATGCGAACCGACAGCCCGGCGACCGCGCCGTCCCCCTGACGAATACCGGCGCCGCCCACCAGCCGTGAGGCTGACGCCCGGCGCGGCGGCCTTTGCTCGCGGGCCACCCGTCAGGGTCGCCTCTCCGTGTCGCGGATCCACCGGTCGGCGGACGATTCTCGTCGGTGGGCGGTGTCATGATCGCTCGGGTCGAGGCGCGGTTTCCATCACCGTACGGTGTGCGGTTGTGGAACAGACGGTGATGGATGCTGGACCCGCTCGTGGTGTGCTTCTGGCACGCTCGTCGGCATGGCTGAATGGGCCGCATCGGTACGGGCCGGCGACGGCGCGGAGACGAACAGCCGGCTCCCGAGGCCAGCGGCACGAGCGCTGGCGGCCACGGCGGTGGCGTACGGCGTCCTTCACCACCTTGGCAGCGGATTGGGATGGCTGGGTACGGTCGGGCCGACGCGGTGGGCCGACTGGCTTGACCTGATCGTTCCGTACGCGGTGCTGCTGCCCGCCGCGGCGACGCTGTGGTGGTGCGCGGCGGCTCGGTCGTCCTGGCTGGTTTATCTGGTCGGGGCGATCACCTACGTCGAGGGACACGGGATCCATCTGGCGGGTAACTCGATCAACAACGCGGCACCGGGCGACGCGGCCCACCTGTGGGATGAGGTCGTGGGCCACTACCTGTGGTTCTCTGGCGCGATGCTGGTCTGGGCGGCGCTGGCTCTGGAGGTGGCGCGGCGGGATCCGCTGCGCGGTCTGTTCCCGGCGGGCCTGGCGATATTGGTCGGAGTGACCGCGGCGACCAATGCACTCGAAGGCGGCACCGCGGTCCTGGGCCTGGTCTCGGCGGCCGCGTTCATCGCGGCGGGATGGGTCACCAGGGCGCGGTTGGGACGGCATGCGCTGATCGCGTTCGTCCCGTCGGCGCTGATCCTGGTCGTGTACGGGGTGTGGAATGGCGGATTCCCTCAGCCATCGGAACTGGGCTGGCTGCGGTAACCCCGAGCGCCCGCCTCGGGAGACTGATGGAGATGTTTGGTACGGGCGGATTGGCTTCCTGGCTATTGGGGGAACGTGGTGTTGGCGCGCTCCGCTGAGCGGTTGACGAAATGGGCGCGGGTCCACCTCGTGGGCCGGGAACACCGCTGGCTGCGGGATGTCGGTGACGGGTGGCAGATCCTGGAGACCCGCACCTTCTGCGACGACCCGCTCGACCTCGCCGCCGGCGTCGCGGCGTTGGTCGCCGACACGGGCGCGCCGGCGATGGCGGCGTCCGTTTCGGACGATAGGTGCGCAGCGCTGTTCGCCCATACCCCGCGGGGCCGGTCGTGGTCAGCGCACCTTCCGCGCCCGACATCGAACGACGGTGACTATGAGCACCCGCCAGGCACCGCCCGCGGCCGGACGGTGGACGCCGTCTGCGCCGACGTGATGGCTTGGGCGCAGGAGGCTGGGTTTTCCGCCTCGGCCGCGGTGCGCCTTATCGTCGAGCACGACCGGTTTGCAGGTGAATGGAGCTACGGCCTCGACGCCAGCGACCAGATCTTCGAACTGTTCCTGGCGCTGGGTCTGCCGAGGATCCCGCCCTCTCGGCACAAGCGCATCGACCCATTGGGCGCGCCGTTCAGCCTGATCACCGAATTCGCGGGGTTGGGGATGACGGCGACGCAAGCGATGGTCCGCAACCGGGAGGCCCTGAAAGACGGAGACGAGCCGGAGCCGATCGAGGACTGGATGCGGCGGGCGGCTGAACTCCACGACGACATCTGGGACTCGGTCTTAGAGGACCATGGACCGATCACGGATCTGATCGCGCGGATCAAGATCACCTGTGCCGCCTACATCGCCGCGAACCCCCACCACGAGGCCCGCTGGGTCGACAAGCAGCGGAGGCGGCTTGACGAGACCCGCTGGGCCGACACGCAGCGGAGGCGGCTTTCCGGGGACGTCGCCCAACGCGCGGATCTGCCGGGCATCGACCCCGATGACTGGCGGGCAGGCCGGCACGCGCTAGGCCCGAAGTACTCCCACTGAATCTGACAATCGCCTGGTCGACGGACGATTCTCGTCGGTGGGCGGTGTCATGATCGCTCGGGTCGAGGCGTGGCTTCCATCACCGTACGATGTACGGTTAATGTGAGGCGGGCAGCTACAGGGCAACGGGGAGAGGGCACAGAGCATGAGTCAGGCCGACTACATCGAGATCGCCGGCGCGCGGGAGAACAACCTCAAGGACATCTCGATGCGGATCCCCAAGCAGCAGATCACGGTCTTCACCGGCGTCTCCGGCTCCGGCAAGTCGTCGCTGGTCTTCGACACCATCGCCGCCGAGGCGCAGCGCCAGCTCAACGAGACGTTCACCGCGTTCGCGCGCAACTTCCTGCCGCGCTACGGCCAGCCGGACGTCGACACGATCGAGAACCTCTCCGCGGCGATCATCATCGACCAGAAGCGGGTCGGCGGCGGCTCGCGCTCGACGGTCGGCACCTTCACCGACATCGCCCCGCTGCTGCGGCTGCTCTTCTCGCGGGCCGGCAAGCCGTACGTCGGCTACTCGAACTCGTTCTCGTTCAACGACCCGCAGGGCATGTGCCCCGAGTGCGAGGGCATCGGCAAGGCCGTCACCCTCGACCTGGACACGTTCCTCGACCGGTCGAAGTCGCTCAACGAGGGCGCGATCCTCCACCCCGACTTCAAGGTCGGCAACTGGATGTGGAAGATGTACCCGCTGTCCGGCCTGTTCGACACCGACAAGCCGATCGCCGACTACACCGACGACGGAGTGGGACACGCTGCTCCACGGCGACGGGCACGCTACCCGATCGACTTCCAGGGCAACACGATGAACGCCAAGTACGAGGGCCTCGTCGACAAGTTCACCCGGCTCTACATCAAGAAGGACGCGGCGCGATGTCCGACCGCAACCGCGCGGTCTTCGAGCAGTTCATCACCTCGCCGGCCTGCCCCCTGTGCCACGGCGCCCGGCTGAACCAGGCCGCGCTCGCCTGCGAGGTCGACGGCTACAACATCGCCGAGCTCTCCGAGCTGGAGGCGACCGAGCTGGTCGAGGTGCTGGAGGGCTTCCACGCCCGACCGCGTCGACCGTGGTCGAGAGCCTGCTCGACCGCGTGCAGCGACCTCGTGACGATCGGCCTCGGCTACCTCAGCCTCGACCGGGAGACCTCGACCCTCTCCGGCGGCGAGTCGCAGCGGATCAAGATGGTCCGCCACCTCGGCAACAGCCTGACCGACATGATGTACATCCTCGACGAGCCGAGCGTCGGGCTGCACGCGCGCGACGTGCACCGGCTCAACGAGCTGCTGGTCAAGCTGCGCGACAAGGGCAACACGGTGCTGGTCGTCGAGCACGACCCCGACGTCATCGCGATCGCCGACCACGTCATCGACATCGGCCCGAAGGCCGGCGCGCACGGCGGCGAGGTCGTCTTCGAGGGCACGGTCGACGAGCTGGCCGAGGCGCCGACCCTCACCGGCACGTTCCTGAAGCACCAGCTCGCCGTCAAGACCGACCCGCGCGCGCAGCCGGGGTCATGACGGTCACCGGCGCCACGCTGCACAACCTCAAGAACGTCACGGTCGACATCCCCACCGGCGTGCTCACGGTCGTCACCGGCGTCGCCGGCTCGGGCAAGAGCACCCTGATCAACGACGTCTTCCTTGCCCAGCACCCGGAGGCGATCGTCATCGACCAGTCCGCGCGTGAGCGTGTCGCGGCCGGTCCACCCCGGCCACCTACACCGGGATCATGGACGACATCCGGCAGCTGTTCGCCAAGGCCAACAAGGTCAGCCCGTCGCTTTTCAGCTTCAACTCGAAGGGCGCCTGCCCCGAACTGCCACGGCCTCGGCGTGATCTACACCGACCTGGCCTTCATGGACGGCCTCAAGTCCCCCTGCGAGGTCTGCGAGGGCCAGCGGTTCTCCGGCGAGGTGCTGGCCTACACGCTGCGCGGCAAGTCCATCAGCGACGTGCTGGACATGACCGCGGCCGAGGCGCTGGCGTTCTTCACCGAGAAGAAGCTCCAGGCCGTGCTGCACGCGATGAACGACGTCGGGCCTCGACTACCTCAGCTCGGCCAGCCGCTGAGCACCCTGTCCGGCGGCGAGGGCCAGCGCCTCAAGCTCGCCACCGAACTCCACAAGGAGGGCAGCGTCTACGTGATGGACGAGCCCACCACCGGCCTGCACCTGTCCGACATCGGCCAGCTGCTGGAGATCATCGACCGGCTGGTGGACGCCGGGAACACGGTGATCGTGATCGAGCACCACCTCGACGTGATCAAGCACGCCGACTGGATCATCGACCTCGGCCCGGAAGGCGGCAGCCAGGGCGGCAACGTGATCTTCACCGGCACGCCGCGCGACCTGCTCGACGCGCGAGGGTCGTTCACGGCCGAGTTCCTGCGCCGCGAGGTCGGCCACCCGGTTACGGCGAGCTGACCTGCCAGGGGTCGACGATGGTGACGCCGGTGTCGACGAAGTCCTTGACGTTCCGGGTCGCCAGCTGTGCCTCGTTCGCGAGGCAGATCGCGGCGATCTGCGCATCGAATCCGTCGATCGGCAGACCTGCACGATCGCGGCGGGCGACCACCATGGCGTAGTGCTCGGCCGCTGCGGCATCGAACGGCAGGATCTGATCGGCGAAGGCGGTGAAGATCTCCTCGGCGGTCGACCGGATCAGCTCCTGGCGCCGGCCGACCGGGAGCCGTTCGATGCCGTAGCGGATCTCCGCGACCGTGATCGAGGTCGTGCAGAGGCTCCGCTGATCCTGCGCGCCGATCCAGGTCCGGACAGCGGTGTCGGGCGCCGCTCGCATCAGCTCCGACGCGACGTTCGTGTCGATGACGATCATCAGCCGAAGCCGGGGTCACGGACCGGGGTAGCACGAGCGGGAAGGTCGAGCTCGACGCCGCCGATCTCGCCGAAGCGGGACAGCATCGCGGACGCCAACCCCTCCTGTCCCGGCTCGCGCACAGCGTCCTCGAGAATGGCGCGGATCTCGGCCTCCATCGACCTGCCGTGGCGGGCCGCGCGCACGCGGAGCTTCTCCTTCACACGCCGGTCCAGATTGCGCACGCTGATGTCGGCCACCGGGTCACCTCCAGTGCTATCAACGCTAGCACGGGCATTGGTCCGAAGCCGAGCACTTGTCATCGCAGGGTGGCAGCCTCGAAGGTGGGGAGCGACGAGGGGAGCGGACATGCGGTTGCGCGGCAAGGTGGCGGTGGTCACGGGGGCGAGCCGAGGCGCCGGCCGCGGTATCGCACGCGTGCTCGGAGAGGAAGGCGCCACGGTCTACGTGACCGGGCGTACGGCACGCGGCAGCTCCAGCCCCACCGGCCGCCCCGAGACGATCGAGGACACCGCCGAGGAGGTCACCGCGCGCGGCGGCACCGGAATCCCGGTGCGCTGCAACCACGCCGAGGAGGTCGAGGTCAGGGCACTATTCGACCGCGTCCGCGCCGAGCAGGGCCGTCTCGACGTTCTCGTCTCGAACGCGTGGGGCGGGTATGAGAAGCAGGTGCGAGTCGAGCCGTTCTGGACTCTCGACCCGGCCCACCTCGACCTGATGATCAAGTCCGGACTCCGCGCGCACCTGCTGTGCGTGCAGCGTGCGGCGCCGCTGCTCATCGACACCGGGCAGGCGCTCGTCGTCCTCACCACGTGGGCGGTCGGGCGGAACTACCACGAGCACCTGTACTACGACGTGGTGAAGACCGCGATCAACCGGATCCCGGTCGGCGTCGCGCAGGAGCTGCGACCGCACGGCGTCACCGCGCTGGCGGTGTCGCCCGGCTGGATGCACACCGAGTCGATGGACCTCAGTCCGGCGCAGGCGGCCGAGACCGAGTCGCCGGAGTTCGTCGGGCGTGCGGTGGCGGCGCTGGCGGCCGACCCGGACGTGGCGCGCCACTCCGGGCGGGTGCGTACGGTGGTGCAGCTCGCCGCCGAGTACGGCTTCACCGACGTGTCCGGGCGCCCCACCAGCGGGTTCTGGGAAAGGCTGGCGGCCAGCCGCGACGTCAGCCAAGGCGCCGCTCCGAGGCCGGATGCCAAGGAGGCAAGCGCCTAGCCAATGACCTCCGGCAGGCCGGACGCCGCGGGTTCCGCCGGAAGTTCGCCGCCGTACCAGCGTTCCACCAGGTGGCGCGAGATCGACAGCCCGCGCGGCGGCAGGATCTCGCCACTCTCGATCGCGGCACGAAGCTCATCGCGGCTGAACCAGCGAGCCGCGGTGAGTTCGTCGCCGTCGACGTCGATTGCCGTGCCGGTGGCCCGGGCGACGAAGCCCAGCATGATGCTGGACGGGAACGGCCACGGCTGGCTCGCGACGTACTCGACCGCGCCGACCACGACGCCCGACTCCTCGGCGACCTCGCGGGCCACGGCCTGCTCCAGCGACTCGCCAGGCTCCACGAAACCGGCCAACGTCGACCAGCGGTTGACCTCCGCGCGGCCGCTTGTGCCGAGCAGGCAGCGGTCCTCGCCGTCGGTGACCAGCATGATCACGGCAGGGTCGAGCCGGGGGTAGTGCTCGGTGTCGCAGCCGCCGCAGCGCCGCACGTGCCCGGCCGCGGCGCTGTCGGTGGGGTGGCCGCAGCGGGCGCAGAACCCGTGCGCGGCGTGCCACGCCTCCAGCCCGACGGCGTGCACCATCAGGCCGGAGTCCCGGGCGCTGAGTAGGGGGCCGACCTCGCGGAGGCCGGCGAGTCGCAGTCCGGCGGTGGCGGCCAGCCCGACGGTGACGGCGAAGTACGCGACGCCGTCGTCGTCGGTACCGAGGAAGTACCGCTCGCCGGGCGGCGCCTCCGCGCTGGGAACCAGGGCGAGCTCCGATCCGTCGCCCCGGATCGCGGCCCTGGCGTCCGACACGGCGAACACCCGCGTGCCGGGGTCGGACCACGCCGCCGCGAGCCAAGCCTCGTCGAGCCGGCGAACTGCGGTGCGGTCGACGCCGGCCTGGGTCAACGCGAGCGGGGGGATGACAGAGGTGATCACGCCGTCGAGCCTACGAGCCACGCTGGTCACGGGTGCGGGCTGGGCACCACGCCGAGTTGCTGCAACATGCCGAGGTCGTCACGGACCGCCCAGTGTTCGACGATCATCCCGTCGACCAGCCGATAGACGTGGATCTGCGTGACCGAGAACGTTCGGCCGGTGGGCGGGATACCGAGCAGCTCGCCGGTGTGCCGGCCGGAGAACCGCAGCCGGACCACGACCCGGTCGTTGGTGGCGATCCCGTCCTCTTCGACCCATCTCGCATCCGTGACCACGCTGTGGATCCAGCGCGCGGTTTCCACGTATCCGGCTGGGCCGTGCGGGTTGCCGCCGGCCGACTCGTGGTCGTAGAAGTCCGGAGCGAGCAGCTTCTCCGCGACGGTGTAGTCACCATCGTTGAAGATCCTGCCCAGCTCACGGACCGTGTCCAGGTTTCCCCTGGTCATGCCGCTCCTTCCCGGGTGCCGCACGTGGTCACGGGCCGACAAACAGGCGAATCATCGGCGGTCGGGATGAGTGCTGTCAATCCGGGCACGTATCCGCCGCGTAGGCACGGAGTGGCGACATATTCGGTTGTTTGTCGCACAGCGGGGCGACGATACGGCGAGTCCGGACGGTCGTAGCATGTGGACCTCGCGAACGAAGGATGAACACGGTGGTCGACGGTGCGGGTTTAGTGGCAACCGGCGGTGCCTCGGCGCCGTTGGTCACGGCATGGCTGGTGGGTTTCTCCTCGGCCAACACCCGCCGGGCCTACGCCCGTGACGTCGGAGCCTGGCTCAGCTGGTGCGAGGCATCCGCGGTGCCGCCGCCGTCCGCCCGCCGTGAGCACGTGGACGCCTGGCTGCGGATGCAGGAGCTGGCCGGCGCCGCCGCGTCGTCGCGCGCCCGGCGGCTGGCCGCGGTCGCGAGCTGGTACGGCTGGCTGGTCGAGGAGGGGTACGCCGACTGTAACCCCGCCGCGCGGGTGACCCGCCCGACCGTCGACGCTGACGACTCGCGCACCGTCGGCCTCAGCCGCGAGCAGGCGCAGATCCTGCTGGCCAGCGCCGATGTCGACGCCCGGCCCACCGGTCCGCGTACCCGCGCGCTCGTGCGGTTGCTGCTGGCCAACGCGTTGCGGGTCGGGGAGCTGATCGCACTCGACGTCGAGCATCTCGGCCAGGCGCGCAGCCACCGCACGCTCCAGGTCACCGGGCAGGGCGGGCGCGTGCACACGGTGCCGCTGGCGCCGGCCACGGCGGACGCGATCGACCGGTACCTGGCGACTCGCCGCGACATCGAGGTGCTGCCGACCACCACCGTCGGCGCCCGCCCGCGGCGACCGCTGTTCGCGACGTCCACGGGCGGTCGGCTCGACCAGGGCGCGATCTGGCGGTTGCTGCGCCGCCTCGCCACCGACGCCGGCCCTGAGCTGGCCGACGTCGCCGGCCGCCTCTCGCCGCACTCGCTGCGGCACACCGCGATCACGGCCGCGCTCGACGCGGGCGTGAGCCTGCGTGACGTTCAGGACTATGCCCGCCACGCCGACCCGCGCACCACCCGCCGGTACGACCGGGCCCGGCACTCCCTCGACCGGCACGCCACCTACGCCGTCAGCGCGTACCTTGCCGACGAGACCTGATTGCCCGGGTCGCGTACGGTGGCGACCGATGCGTTCCTTAGCCGCCTTCGCAGTCCTGCTGGCCGTCACCACCGGCTGCGGCACCGCCGACTCCACGACGGCGACCCCGCCGTCGTCCTCGTCCGCATCGGAGACGACCGCGGCCGCCCCGTCGGCGGGAAAGCCGTCCGGGGGACCGGTCGTCGCGGGCAAGGGGCAGGCGGTGACCAGGAGCCAGGCGCCACCGGGCTGCCTCACGGTCGCCGCCGGATTCGACTGCGACTTCCAGCGCCGGATCGGGGCGGCGCAGGCGTACCTCGGCGGCAGGCCGGGCACGGTCGGCGTGATCCTGCGCGACCGCCGCACCGGCGCGGTCTGGCGCAGCGCACGCGCCGGCCGCGAGGTGTGGACCGCGTCGACGATCAAGCTCGCGATGGTCGTGGACCTGCTGGTGCGCGAGCGGGCGGGCACGGTCACGCTGACGGCCGCCGATCGCGCGAACATCCGCGCGATGCTCCACACCAGCGACGACAACGCGGCCGACGCGGTGTGGCGAGCACACGGCCGTGCCGCGTTCAACACCCGGTTCCCCGCGTACGGTGTGACGGGCGCCCACTTCGTCGCCGGCTTCGACCGGTACTGGGGCTTCATGAAATGCACGCCCGCCGACCTGGACCGGCTGATCGTCCACGTGCTGACGAGACTCCCGTCCGACCTGCGCGCCTATCTGCTCGGCGAGTTGCGCGGCGTTGCGCCGAACCAGCAGTGGGGTGTGTGGGGCGCCGGCCCGGCGGCGCGACCGGGGAACAAGAACGGATGGTCGGAGGAGCAGGGCGGCTGGGTGATCAACTCCGTCGGGTTCGCCGGACCGGGGGAGCGGTACACGCTCACGCTGATGAACAGCCTCGACGGCAAGGGTGGCTACGACGCCGGGGTCGCCACCGTCACGCGCGTGTCGGCGCTGCTACTCGCCGGCCGTTCCTAGCAGGCCGCGCAGACCCTGGCGGAGCGTGTCGGCGGTGACGTCGCCGAGCAGCGCCCGCTGCACGATGAACCCGGGCAGCAGCGCGATGATCGTGCGGGCGACGTACTCGGCGGGCACATCGGCGCTGATCGTGCCGCGCTCCTGGTAGCGCTCGACGACGACGATCAGCTCTTTGGCCACGTCGCGGATCCGGGTGGTGATCTGCTCGGCGAGGTCGGGTGAGCGCAGCGCCTCGCCCCACACCTGGATGACCATCCGTCCCGTGCCGTTCTCGTCGTCCATCCGCTCGACCGTCGCGAATACCTCTGCGAGTAGGTCGGGTAGCGGCGGCAGCGGATCGGACTCGGCGATGCTGCCGAACGCGCCGGCCACGGTGCTCATGGCGTTGAGGGCGATGGCGCCGATGATCTCGTCCTTGCCGCGGAAGTACCGGTAGAGGGCCCCCGCGGAGAGGTTCGCCTCGGCCAGCACGTCCTGCATCGACGTGGCGTGGAAGCCGTTGCGCGCGAAGCAGCGGGTGGCCGCGTCGAGGATCTGCTGGCGGCGGCTGTCGAGATGGTCCTGGGAGACACGTGGCATGGGACCAATATAGAACGAACATTCGCTCTTGACGAGGGCGTCGCTTCCGGTGCACAGTGAGGGGACTTAAAACGAACGATCATTCGCTTAGGAGTGAAGGCCATGTCCACCACGCCAGGATCGGACCGCCGGGCTCTGGTCGGCGCCGTCATCCTCATCCCGCTGGTCATCGCGCTCGCCCTCGCGGCGTTCGCCTGGCCGGCCGCCCGGCTCGCCCCGCGCGACCTGCCCGTGGGCGTCGCCGGACCGGGTGCGACCCAGGTGAGCCAGCGTCTCGCCGAGCACGAGGGCGCGTTCGACGTGCACCGCTACGACGACGAGCTGGCCGCCCGCGCCGCCATCGAGGACCGCGAGGTGTACGGCGCGATCGTCGCCGGCCCGGACGGTGTCACCGTGCTCACCGCGTCGGCCGCGAGCCCGCTCGTCGCACAGCTCCTGCAGCAGCCGTTCGCCGCGCAGGGCGCCAAGGTCGTCGACGTCGTGCCCACCGACGCAGACGATCCGCGTGGTGCGGCGTTCGGTTCGTCGGTGCTCCCGCTGGTGCTGGCCGGTGTGGCGCTCGGTGTGGCGCTGTCGCTGCTCAGCCGGCCGGGGATCCAGCAGGTCATGGCGCTGGTCGTCGCTGCCTCGATCACCGGGCTCGTCGGGGTCGGGATCACGCAGGCCTGGCTCGGGGTCCTCGGGGGGAACTGGCTGGTTAACGCCGGTGTGCTCGCCCTGACGGTGTTCTCGATCGCCGCCACCATCGCCGGACTCGCTGCCCTGCTCGGCCGGCCCGGAATTCCACTCGGCGCCCTGCTCATGGTGCTGGTCGGCAACCCGTTCTCCGGCGCCGCCAGCGCGCCCGAACTGCTCCCGGAAACGGCCGCGATGATCGGGCAACTGCTCCCGCCGGGCGCCGGCGCCACGCTGCTGCGCGGTACCGCGTTCTTCGGCGGGGCCGGTGCGACCCGGCCGCTCGCGGTGCTCATCGGCTGGGCGGTGTTCGGCCTGCTGGCTCTGACCGTCGGCGCGATGCGGTCGAGCCGGGCCACCCAGCCTGTGTCGCCGGCGGCCCCGGTCCCGGCCTGACCAGCGCGGCGGCGCCCCACGCCCCGGTCGGCCAATGTCGGCATGCCGACGTTGAGTGCACCGGGGCGTGGCCAATGTCGGCGTGCCGACGTTGAGTGCACCGGGGCGTGGCCAATGTCGGCGTGCCGACGTTGGCCCGCGCGCGTTGCGCCCCCGTGACGGCCGCCGCTCGCTCTGCGAGGCTGAACCCATGGCCGAACAGGTGGATGTTGTCGTCGTCGGGCTCGGGCCGGGTGGCGAGGAGGTGGCCGGGAAGCTCGCCGAGGCGGGGCTCTCGGTCGTCGGTGTCGAGGAGCGGCTGGTCGGTGGCGAGTGCCCGTACTTCGGGTGCGTCCCGACGAAGATGATGGTGCGCGCGTCCGACGTGCTCGCCGAGGGTCGGCGGATCCCTGACCTGGCCGGTACAGCCACGGTCACGCCCGACTGGGCCCCGGTCGCGGCACGGATCCGCGACGAGGCCACCGACGATTGGGACGACAAGGTCGCCGTCGACCGCTTCACCGGCAAGGGCGGGCGGTTCGTCCGGGGGAGTGGAAAGCTCGTCGGACCGGGCCAGGTGGCGGTGGGCGACCAGGTGTTCGAGGCGCGGCGGGGCGTGGTCCTGGCCACCGGCACCGCACCGGCTGTGCCGCCGATCGACGGCCTCGCCGGTGCCCCGTACTGGACCAACCGCGAGGCGGTCCGCGCCACCGAGGTGCCGGCGTCGCTGCTGGTGCTCGGCGGGGGCGCGATCGGGCTGGAGCTGGCCCAGGTGTTCGCCCGCTTCGGCGCCGATGTCACGGTCATCGAGGCGTTGGACCGGATGCTCGCGGTCGAGGAGCCCGAGTCGAGCGAGTTGATCGCGAAGGTCTTCGAAGCCGACGGCATCGCGGTGCGCACCGGCGCGGCCGCCAGGGCGATCACGCACGACGGCGGGCGGTTCACGGTGACGCTCGACGGCGGCGAGAACCTGGAAGGCGAGCGGTTGCTCGTCGCCACCGGTCGCCGTATCGACCTCGACGGGCTCGGGGTCGCCAGCGTCGGTCTCGATCCGAAGGCGAAGGCGTTGCCGGTCGACGAGTACCTGCGCGCCGGTGAGCTGCTGTGGGGCCTCGGCGACGTGGTCGGCAAGGGCGCGTTCACGCACGTCGCGATGTATCACGCCGCGATCGTGGTGCGGCAGATCCTCGGCGAGGACGGCCCACCGGCCGACCACCGCGCGCTGCCGCGGGTTACGTTCACCGATCCGGAGATCGGCTCGGTGGGCCAGACCGAGGCCCAGGCACGTGACGCTGGGATCAACGTCCAGATCGGACATGCCGACCTCGCCAGCTCGGCCCGTGGCTGGATCCACAAGGCCGAGGGGTTCATCAAGCTCGTCGCCGACGCCGATCGCGGTGTGCTCGTGGGCGCCACGTCGGCGGGACCTTCTGGCGGTGAGGTGCTGTCCGCGCTGGCGGTGGCGGTGCACGGCGAGGTGCCGATCGAGCGGCTGCGTCACATGATCTACGCGTACCCGACGTTCCACCGCGCGATCGAGGACGCCCTCCGCACGCTGCGCTGAGGGTGTTCGCGGAAATCGCGCGGCCGGGTGCGGCGCGCCGCCGCGATTTCCGCGAACACCGCCGAAACGTCAGGCGGTGAAGACCTTGCCCGGGTTCAGGATCCCGTCCGGATCGAAGACCCGCTTGACATCGCGGTGCAGCCGCAACGCCAAGGGGCCGACCTCGCGCGCCAGCCATTCCCGGCGCAGCAGCCCGACGCCGTGCTCGCCCGTGATCGTGCCGCCGAGGTCGAGCCCGAGCGCCATCACGGCGTCGTAGCAGTCCTTGGCGCGGCGGGTCGCGTCCGCGTCGTCGGCATCGAAGACGACGGTGGGGTGGAAGTTGCCGTCGCCGGCGTGCCCGTAGATGGCGATCAGCAGGCCCTGTTCAGCGGAGATCTTCTCGACCCCGGCGACCAGTTCGGCGAGGCACGTGCGGGGCACGCACACGTCGTCGATGAGCAGCGTGCCGGTGCGTTCCAGCGCGAGGATGATCGCCCGCCGTGCCGCCAGCAGCGACTCGCCCTCGGCGGCGTCGGCAGCCTCGATCACGTCGGTCGCCCCGGCGGCAGCGAAGATGCGACCGAACTCGTCGATGTCGGCGCCGGCCACCTCGCCGCCCACATCGGACTGGGCGACGAGCAACGCAGCCGTGTCCTCCGGCAGGTCGAGCCGCTTCCACTCGTTGACGGCGCGGAGCGCCGCCCGGTCCATGAACTCCAGCAGGCTGGGCAGCCGCCCGCAGGCGACGACGTCCGACACGGCCTGGGCGGCGGTCTGCGCGGACGGGAACAGTGCGGCCACGGTGCGCGGCGCCTGTGCCGCCGGACGGAGGGCGAGGGTGGCCTCGGTGATCACGCCGAGCGTGCCCTCGCTGCCGACGAACAGCTTCGTGAGGTCGTACCCGGCGACGCCTTTGGCGGTGCGGCGGCCGGTGCGCAGCACCTCACCCGAGGCCAGCACCACTTCGAGCGCGAGGACGTAGTCGGTGGTGACGCCGTACTTCACGCAGCACAGCCCGCCGGAGTTGGTGGCGAGGTTGCCGCCGATCGAGCAGAACTCCCAGCTCGACGGGTCGGGCGGGTAGAACAGGCCGTGCTCGGCGACCGCGCGGGACAGCGTGGCGTTGTAGACCCCCGGCTCGACGACCGCCAGACGGTTGGCGACGTCGATCTCGACGATCCGGTCCATCTTCTCCAGGTTGAGCGCGACGCAGCCGTCGATCGCGTTGGCCGCGCCGCACAGCCCACTCAGCGCACCCTGCGGCACCACCGGGACACCGAGCCGGGACGCCGTACGCAGCGTGTGTTGCACGTGCGCCGTCTCCCGCGCGAGCACCACGACGGCTGGTGTGCCGGCCGGGCAGAACGTGGCCTTGTCGTACCGGTAGGACTCAAGCCGCTGCGGATCGTCGACGACGGCGTACTTGGGCAGCCCGTCACGGAGCGCGGCCACCAGCTCACTGCTCATGGAACTCACCGTACTGCGGCCGCGGCGGTCCAGGCGCGCGGCCGCAGTACGGCTACGTCAGCGCGCCGGCGCGCTGCGCCAGAAGGCCGCGATCAGCGGGATGCCGACGGCGAGGTGGAGCAGCGCCAGCGTGGCCCGGGTGCCTCCGCTCATCGGGCCGCTCAGCGGCACCAACGAGAGAACGAGCAGGACCGTAGCGACGATCGTCCAGATGATCCGCGCGTGCCTGGTGAAGCGTTCCAGGACCGCGAGGAACGCCCAGCCGAGCAGCGTGGGGGCGATCGAGGCGAACAGTACGGCTCCGAGGCCGATCTCCACCTCCTTGCCGGTGGCGTCCTCGACGAGCATGTCGGCGCCGAGGACAGGCGAGGCGATGACCCAGATCATGGCCGGTAGGACGATCGCGGCCGCGATGCCGGTGAGCCGGATCTTCCGGTCGGGCTTGGCGCGCCCGGTCTGTGCTGGGCTCAAGGCGGTGTCGGTCATGGTGATTACCCCGTTCAGTGAAGGAATGCGCCATGCAGCAGGAGCTGGATGGCTTCAGCGGTGTCCGGAATGGATGGGTCGTCAGGGTGGCGACCGCACTGCATGAGCAGCGCGACGAACGCCGACGCGAGTTGGGCGGCCGGCAGCCGGAGCTGCTCGGTCTCGGGTTCGAACAGGTCGGCGAGCGCGTTCCACTGCATCGGCTGGCTGTTCTCGCAGCCCTCACGCGGCGCGCCCTCGCCGCCACTCCGCGGCGGGTTGTACCCGGACCGCTGCACGGCGCCGAACAGGGCGCCGAGCCGGCCGAAGTGGGCGTGGAGCGCGTCGGCGGCCTCGGCGAGCCGGTCTGCGAGGGGCTGGTCGAGGGAGATAGCGGCGATCTCGGCCTCCACCCGGTCGGGGCGGAGCACCTCGGCGAAGCACGCCGCCAGCACCTCGTCCTTGTCGGCGAAGACGCGGAAGATGGTGCCCTCGGCGATGCCGGCCGCGCGGGCGATCTGGCTGGTGGTGACCGCCGCGCCGTACTCGGTGACGAGCGGCACGGCTGCCTGGACGATCATCTCCCGCCGCTCCTCCGGGCTCATGGCCGGCGCGCGACGGCGAGTGAGGGGCGGTGGGTTCATGTCAGAGAGACTAGTGAGTGAGTACTCACTCAGTCAACGGTATTTCGCCATTGGGGTATCTCGGGTACCATCGACGTTGCGGACCTGCCCCACACACGTGGATCGGCGGGTCCAGCTTTTTGTGGCCCCGCGGCCCAGCTCAGAGGGCTAAAGGTCCGCCGTTCGCGTCGCGCTCCCGCAGGTGCCGGTCGTACCAGCCGGACACGAACGCCTTCGCCGGGTGGCGCAGCAACGCGTGGTACGCGGTGTAGGCGACGAGGTCGGCCATCTGGATCCACTGCGAGCGGTGCGATGCCTGAAACAACGGATCCTCGATCACCCGCCGCCGCGACAGCCGCAGCCCGCGGTGCGCCGCGTAATAGCCAGGAGCGGTGCCGTCGCCGTCCATGAAGACCATGCCCAGCTCGTCGGCGCCGGCCAGCCGCTCGTCGAGGTGCGTGACCAGGCAGCGGTACAGGTCGTCGCGTTCCAGGTGGTAGTCGTGGCCCTTGGCGGAGGTGTGCCGGTAGACGGTGCCGACGCGGAACTGCGCGCAGCCGCCGATCGTGGCCAGCAACTCCTCGGTGACGGTCCAGCGGGCGGGCTTGACGAGGTTCCACTCCGGATCGGTGGACGGGCGGCCGCGGCCGTTGACGAACTGCGACGCGTGCAGCTCGTACGCCGGCGGGATGCGGTGACGCACGTACAGGTCGCGGCGCAGCGCCAGCCACGTCTTGAGCCCGTGCCGCCACGCCTCGACGTCGCACTCGATCCACGAGTAGACGACGTAACCGGTGGCGACGCTGCCCGAGTCGTCCACATAGAAGAGGCGAAGCGGCACGAGGCCACCCTACGGGCGACCCCCGACAGAACCGGGGCCTTCGGCGGCCTGCTCGGCCAGGGCCTCCAGCGCTGCGGTGAAGCACTCCGCCGGCGGTTGCACCAGGCCCGCGCCGACCTGCCCGGTGCCGGCTACCCGCCCCGCGACACCCGTGTTGATCTGCGGCAACACGCCGGTGCGCACCACCTTCGTGACGTCGATGCCGGTGGCCGCGCCACGGAACTCCAGGATCGGCAACGCGTAGGCCGGATTCTCCGCGATCGTGATCTCGTACATCTGCTGCGAGATCCGCAGCGCGTCCGGCACCGATCCGCCGACGAACCGCACGATCGCGGGCGCACCGGCCATCGCGAACCCGCCCAGGCCGGCGGTCTCGGTGATCGCGGAGTCGCCGATGTCGGGGTTGGCGTCCGCCTCGGTGTACGCGCCGAGGAACAGCCCCTGCGGCACCGCCGCCGGGCCCGTGAACCAGCGGTCGCCGGTGCCGGAGACCTGGATACCGAAGTCGGTGCCGTTGCGCGCCATCGCCGTGACCACGGTGGATCCGGGGATACCAGCGGCCGCGGCGGTCTGCAGCTTGCACGCCGGCATCACGAGGTTCAAGAAGAAGTGGTCGTTGCCGCCGATGAACCGCGCGACGTCGGCCACCCCCGCGACCCCGGACTCCACCAGGTCGGGAAAGAGGTCGCGCAGCAGCATCAGCGTGCCGCCGCGGTTGCGGTTGTGCCCCTCGTCTCCCATGTGGACCATCTGGCCGACCAGCGCCTTGATGTCGACCGGGCCGTGCCGCCGCACCGCCGCCTGCAACGCCGGGCCGAGCACCCCCGACATCCAGTGCAGCCGCTCGATCACCTCGGGGGAGTACGCGCCGTACCGCAGCACCGCGCCCAGGCCCTCGTTGAGGGTGCACCACGAGGTGCGGTCGTGGACCTCGTCACGCAGCACGAACACCCACATCGACGCCGACACCACGCCCGCCATCGGCCCCACGCCGCCGCGGTGGTGGCACGGCTCCCACTGCACGCCGCCCCGCGCCAGCAGCATCTCGGCGTCGCCAGGCGTCGGCGCCAGCCCCTCCAGCAGGGCGGCACCGATCAGCGCGCCGCGCATCGGGCCGGACGCGCGGTCCCAGGTGATCGGCGGCCCGGCGTGGCAGAACTCGTCGCGGCCCAGCCCCAGCACGTCGCTCGCCGGCCGGACGTCGACGAGCGAGGCCCCGGCGGCGAGCATCCGTTCCGCGGCGAGGGCGTTCGCGTGCGGACGGCGCGGATCCGCCATGACCCGGGCGAGCGCGGCCTCCGTGCCCGCCGGCGGCGGCTGCCAGGCCACGCGCGTGACGTCGACGGCCTGCCCGGCGACCGCGTCGGCGAGCAGGTCGACGCCCGCAGCCACCACCCGAGGTTCGCCGTCGAGCAGCCCGTTCATGCGGACACCCTGCTCACCGCGTACCGGGCGGCTTCCGCGTTCGAGGCGAACACCGCCGCGCCGGCGTCCGCGAGGGCCGTGGCTTGCCGGTGTAGGCCCTGAGGGTCGCCGGCAGTGCCACAGAGCGAAACCACAATCTCTCTTCCTGACGATGAGATCAGCGGAACCATTTCTGACGCCGGATCCAGGTGGGCACCGTGGCCGAGCACCACGTCCAGCAGGATCACACCGCACGACGGGTCGGCGGACTCGGCCGCTAACCGTTCCAGCCGCAGCGTCGGGTCGATCATCGGGTGGGCGCGGCCCCGCGTGAGCTGGTCGTCGCCGAAGTCGATCATCGCGTGGCCCGTGGCGCGCAGGTCGGGACCCAGCTCCCAGTCCGGACGCAGCGGGATGTTGGAGGCGATCGGTCCCAGCGTCGCGGCGGCGATCACCATCGCCTCGTCGCAGAGGGTGCCGCCGCTGAACAGCCCGCGCAGGTGGCCCTTCGCCGTAGGTTGTGCCGCCCCCCAGGACGGCCACGACGGCACGGAGACCCCGCGCTTGGCCAGCGTGGCCTCCACTGCGGCCGTGAGGTCGGGCTGGTCCTGGCCGAGCAGCGCGAACACCACGGGCGTCGCCAGCGAGGCGGCGTGCGCGCGGACCTTCGCCGCTGCCGACGGTGCGGGCGGCTTGGAGACGACGACGATCAGCTCCGTCTCGGGATCGGCGTCCAGCGCGTCGAGCGCGGCCAGGGTCGAGGCGGCAGCGACCGCGTCCGAGAGGTCACGCCCGCCGACGCCGAGGCAGTGGCTGATCCCGACGCCCGCCGCGTCGAGCAGGCACATCACCTGCTGCGCCCCCGTGCCGGACGCCGCAACGAGCCCGACCGGACCCGGGCGCACCACGTTCGCGAAGCCGAGCCCGACGCCGCCGACCACCGCCGTGCCGCAGTCCGGTCCCATCACCAGCAGCCCGCGCCGCGCCGCCTCCGCCTTGAGCCGCACCTCCTGCTCGACCGGCACGTTGTCGCTGAACAGCAGCACGGACGCGCCGGACTCGAGGGCGTCGAACGCGTCGACGAACGCATACGGACCGGGCGTGGACACCATCGCGAGGTTCGCCCCGGATGCTCGGACCGCCGAACCGACTGTGAGCGGCGGCGGAGCGCCACCGAACGCCGTCGCCGGTACTGCCTTGGCGGACAGCTCGGCGTCGAGCCGGGCACGGCCGCGGGCGAGGGCTGACTCGTCGGCGGCGGCGATCGCGACGACCAGATCGTTCGGCGTGGCGCCGTCCGGAGCGGCGAAACCCATGCCGGCGAGCAGCTCCAGGTTCAGGTCGGTGGCCATCGCCACGAGCGCCTGCTCGACCCCGGGCTCGCTGCCGACCGCACCACTGACCTGCATGAGGCTGACCGAGTCGCGGTAGGTGCCGCGGCGCAGCTCCACGTGCACGCTCATGGGCACGCCTCGCTGCGCTCGGCGGCCGCATTCGCGGCAGCGCTGTACCCACTGATTCGCTCGCTCCGCTCACGCAGGGCACACCTCGCTGCGCTCGGCGGCCGCATTCGCGAGGTACCCGCTGATTCGCTCGCTGCGCTCACTCATGCCGCCAGTTCCAGCCCGAGCTCGACGCCGCGCAGCAGCCCGGCGCCGGACGTGTGGCCGATGGTCAGCACGTCGGCGCGGGCTCTGGGCAGGCTGTCGGGGGACGCCGTGAGCAGCCGCGCCAGCTCGGGGACGCACTCGCCCCGGGCGGCGTGCCAGAGCAGGGCGGCGGACACGAACGTGGTGGCTTCGGCGCGCGACAGCACCGCGCCAGCGAGGGGGTCGGCGTCGGCGCCGAGAGCGTGCAGGGTGACGAGAGCGCCGGCCAGGATGTCGTCGCCGAGCGGTGTCAGGCCGGGGCCGCGACCGACGAGGTACGCCGCCAGCGCGTCCACAGTGGAATACTCGGGGAAGGTAACGCTACGTTGGCCGCCGTAGGGTTTCCTTCCCCGAGCAATCCCGTGTGGACGGTCCAGGTCCCGGTCCTGCCGGGGCCGCGGCGTCCGCCACCACCGGGCGACCCGCACCGTCAACCCGGGCAGGGCGACCTCCCCGGCACCCACCGTCCCGCGCGTGCCCGGCGCGGGCCAGCCCGGCGCCGAGGCCAGCAGCAGCGCCGACGGCAACCGCACCGCACCCGGCGTCGCGAGGCAGACCGACGGCGGCGTCCCGGCAGGCGCGTCCAGCACCCGCAGGTGCAGCGCCACCGGCAGCACAGCGACGACCTCGACCGGTCGCAGTGGGCCGCTGAGCAGGGCCGATAGCCCGGACGGGGCGGCCCCCGGCACTGTCCGCACCGCGCCACCCCCTGAGATTTCGCCGATAGTCGCAGCGACCGTAGGTCACGGTCGTACCGTGTGTTCATGGAGAAACTTGCCAAGGATGCGCGCGGTGCCTTCACCAGAAACCGACACCGCCGCCGTCTACGGCACGACGGTGCGGGAGGTCCTTGGCGCGTCGTCGCTCGCGGGCTCGGTGCTGCGCGCGGGTGCGTCCGGGCTGGACAGGGTGGTGCAGCGCCTCAACGTCATGGAGGTCCCGGACATCCTGCCGTGGGTGAAGCCGCACGAACTGCTGCTCACCACGGGTTACCCGCTGCGGCACGCCCCGGAGACGCTCGCCGACCTGGTCAGCGAGCTGGACCAGCGCGGGCTCGCGGCCATGGCGATCAAGCTCCACCGGTACCTGGACGAGTTGCCGCAGGCGATGCTCGACGAGGCCGACCGGCGCGGGTTCCCGCTCATCGAGATCCCGTCCGGGGTCGGTTTCGACGACATCCTGCACGAGGTCCTGTCCGATCTGCTGAACCGGCAGGCGGCGCTGCTCGCCCGCTCCGAGGAGGTGCACCGGGCGCTCGTCGCGGTGGTGCTGGAGGGCGGCGGGCTGGAGGACCTGGTCGCCGAGCTGGCGCGGATCCTCGGCGGCGCGGTCATGGTCACCACGCCGGACGGCCGCGTGATCGCGCAGGCCGGCGACCACGCCGAGCTGGAGCGCGCCACCCACCCCGACTGCTTCGACCCGAGCGGCCGCTTCCACGCCGAGGACGAGCCGCGCGGCGCCCGCCGGCATGGTTCCGGGTTCCACGCGGTCGTACCGGTGGTCGCCGGGCGGGTCGACCACGGGCGGATCGTGGCGTTCGCGCCCGCGCCGCTCGGCGAGAACGACGTGCACGCGCTGGAGCGGGCGGCGACCGTCGCGGCGCTCGCGATCACCAAGCAGCTCGCGGTGGCGGCCGTCGAGGGCAAGTACCGCGCCGACTTCCTGCGCGACCTGCTCATCGGCCGGGTCGACGATCCCGCCGCGGCGGTCGTCCACGCGCGTTCGCTCGGCTGGGACGTCGAGCGTCCGGTGATCGCGATCGTCGCGGAACTCGACCCCGACGACGACACGGTGCCCGACCCGGCGACCGAGCTACGGCCGGTGCACGAGCGGTTCGCCGCTGCGTGGCAGACCGTGATCCGTTGGCGGGACGCGTGCCGCGCCCGTCGTCAACTTCAACCGCGAGGTGGTGGTGCTCCTGCCGCCGCCCGCCGACGGCGACACCGACCGGCTCGTCGCCGACCTGGTGCGGCAGGTCTCCGGTGACGGCGGGGGCGGCCGGCGCTCGTTCTCGCTCGGCGTGTCGCGGGTCGCCACCGGGCCGGAGGAGCTGCCACGCGCATACGAGCAGGCCCGCAAGGCGGTGCAGATCGGGCGGCGGCTCCAGGGCAACGGCGCGCGGGCGAGCTTCGACCGGCTCGGCGTGCACCGGCTGCTGTCGCTGATCCCGGACACCGCTGAGCTGCGCGGATTCGTCTCGGAGGCGCTGGGCGAGCTGGCGGTCGAGAACGCCGAGAACGTCGACCTGCGGCACACCCTGTCGGTGCTGCTGGAGACGAACCTCAACGTCGCCGAGTCCGCGCGCCGGCTGCACTTCCACTACAACACGCTGCGGTACCGGATCAGCAAGCTGGAGAAGATGGTCGGGCCGTTCACGGAGGACGCCACGCTGCGGCTCGACCTGTCGCTCGCGCTGCGCGTCCTGGAGATGCGTGACCTGTGAACGTCTTGGCAGGTTTGGCCAGGTCGGGAGCGTCCACTTGGGGGTTTCTTGCTCATGAGATGACAGCCACACTGCCCCCATCCTCATCCACAATCGCGGAGTCTCCTCAGGAGGGAGGGCCGGTACCCCATGGGTATGCGCTGGAGCGCCATCGGTTGGGACGTCGTCTACAACGGGAAGACCCCGCCGCCGGGCGAGGTCGTACGTCCGAACGAGCGGTTGTCCTGGCCCCGGACCGTCGGTCTGGGGGCGCAACACGTGGTCGCGATGTTCGGGGCGACCTTCGTCTTCCCCATCGTCATGGGACTCAACCCGCAGCTCGCGATCATGATGAGCGGCATCGCGACGATCTGCTTCCTGCTGATCGTCCAGGGCAAGGTGCCCAGCTATCTCGGCACGTCGGCGTCGTTCGTCGGTGGTGTGGTCGCGATCCGGAACCAGGAGGGTGACTCGGCCGACGTCACCGGCGCGATCCTGGTCGCCGGCCTGGTGCTCCTGGCCGCCGGCGTGGCCATCCACTTCCTCGGCTCGCGGGTGCTGCACGCGGTCCTGCCGCCGGTCGTCACCGGCGCCGTCGTCATGCTGATCGGGTTCAACCTGGCGCCGGTGGTCGCCGAGATCTACTGGCCGCAGGACCAGTGGATCGCGCTACTCACGATGTTCTTCGTGATCGTGGTCGCGGTCGGCCTCCGCGGCTTCCTCGGCCGTATCGCGGTGTTCCTGGGCCTGATCTTCGGCTACACACTGTCGTGGATCTTCGACCAGGTGTTCGGCAAGATCACGTCGTACTCACCGGTAGCCCAGGAGGACACCGAGCACTACCGCGTCGACTGGTCCGGGGTGAAGGCCGCCGACTGGATCGGGTTCCCGCCCGAAACCACCGTCGGCCCGGACGGCATGGAGATCCCCGGCTGGCACCTGCCGGACTTCAAGTGGGCGTTCATCCTGCTCGTCCTGCCGGCGGTCATCGCGCTGATCGCGGAGAACACGGGTCACGTCAAGGCGGTCGCCGAGATGACCAAGACCGACCTCGACCCAGTGATGGGCAGGGCAATCGGCGCGGACGGCTTCGCTACCGCGCTGACCAGCAGCGTCGGCGGCTCGCCCACCACGACGTACGCGGAGAACATCGGCGTCATGGCGGCCACCCGGATCTACTCGACAGCCGCGTACTACGTCGCCGCGATCGTCGCGATCCTGTTTGGACTGTCGCCGAAGTTCGGGGCGCTGATCTCGGCCACGCCGGGCGGCGTGCTCGGCGGCATCACCGTCGTCCTGTACGGCATGATCGGCCTGCTCGGCGCCAAGATCTGGAAGGAGAACGGCGTCGACTTCGGTAACCCGATCAACCTGGTGCCCGTGGCCGCCGGCATCATCATCGCGATCGGTAACACGACGTTGAAGTTCACCGAGAACTTCAGCCTCAGCGGGATCGCATTCGGCACGATCGTCACGATCGGCGCGTTCCACCTGTGCCGCGCGCTCGCTCCACCGCATCTACGAGAACAGCAACGGGCCGAGTTGTCGGCGCGCGGAGCCGAACCCACCGAGGGCACGGCGATCGTCGTCGACGCACCTGGCGCTTACAAGGCCGACCAGCCCGACAATCCGGAGCCGCCCGAACGACCGTCCCCGGGGAGAACATGAAACCACCGCCGTTCGAGTACCACCGCCCGACCAGCGTCGACGAGGCGCTCGACGTCCTCGCCGACGTCGGCGCCGACGGGAAGGTGCTCGCCGGCGGCCAGAGCCTGGTGCCCGTGCTGAACATGCGGCTTGCCGCACCCGGGCACCTGGTGGACATCAACCGGCTCGGCGAGCTGGCCTACGTACGGACCGAGCCCGGCGGCGTGCGCGTCGGGGCGCTGGCCCGGCATGCCGCCGTCGTGCGTGACGCGGACGCGCATGAGGCGGCGCCGCTGCTCCGGCAGGCATTGAGCCAGGTCGCGCACCCGACGATCCGCAACCGGGGCACGACGCTGGGCAGCATCGTCCACGCCGACCCGTCGGGGGAGGCGCCCGCCGTGCTGGCGCTGCTGGGCGGGTCGGTGACGCTCGCGTCTGCTAATGGCACCCGGACCGTGCAGGCGGCGGACTTCTTCGTCGGCCCGCTGGAGTCGGCGCTGGGGCCGGGCGAGCTGGCGGTCGAGGCGTACTTCCCGGCCGTGCCCGACCGCACGGGCACCGCGTGGCTGGAGGTGGCCCGGCGCCACGGCGACTACGCCCTGTGCGGCGTCGGCGTCGTGGTCACGCTCGACGACGATCGTCGCGTGTCGACCTGCAGCGCCGCGCTCATCTCGGTCGGGCCGACGCCCGTCCTGGTGGACCTCGCCGACGCCGTCGCGGGCCAGCCGTACTCCGGCGCCGACTGGGACGCGGCCGCCGCTCTGGTCCGCGCCGCGATCGAACCGGAGGACGACATCCACGCCACCGCCGCGTACCGTCGCCATCTCGCGGGCGTGCTCACCGCCCGCGCCGGTGCCGAGGCAGCGGGGAGGGCCGTCTGGTGACCGAGCAGCTGCACGAGGTCCGGCTCGTGGTCAACGGCGTGCCGCACACCGTCCGGGTGCCGGCGCGGCGGCTGCTCGCCGACTGCCTGCGCATGGACCTCGGCCTCACCGGTACCCACCTGGGCTGCGAGCACGGCGTGTGCGGCGCGTGCACGGTGCTGCTCGACGGCGAGCCGGTGCGGTCGTGCCTGATGTTCGCGGTCAGCGCGGACGGCGCCGAGGTCACGACCACCGAGGGGTGCCGCGCTCCCGACGGCGGGCTCGGGCCGGTGCAGCAGGCGTTCCTGGAGTGCCACGGCCTGCAGTGCGGCTTCTGCACACCCGGGTTCGTCACCACGATCACCGCGTACCTGCGGGAGCATCCGTCGCCGACCGCCGAGGAGGCGCGCGAGGCGATCGGCGGCAACCTGTGCCGCTGCACCGGGTACCAGAACATCGTGAAGTCGGTGCTCCGCGCCGCCGAGCTCTGCGGTGAGATTGTGGAGCCAGGCTCCACGATCCAACCGCAGCGGGGTGCGCGGTGAGCACGCGTCAGTTCGGCGAGCCGATCCCGCGCCGCGAGGACCCCAGGCTGGTGTCGGGCGCCGGGCGGTACCTCGACGACCTGGGATCCTCGGCGCTGGCGGCGGCGTTCGTCCGCTGCCCGCACGCGCACGCGCGGATCACCGACATCGACGTGACCGACGCGCTCGACGTCGACGGGCTGGTCGCGATCTACACCTACGACGACCTCGCCGACGACACCGGTACGCGGGTCGCCGAGCCGCTGCCGCTGCTGATCCCGCACCCGTCGCTGACCGAACCGCGCACGGCGTACCCGCTCGTGCGGGACACAGCGAAGCACGTCGGCGAGCCGGTCGTCATGGTCGTGGCCACCGACCGGTACGTCGCCGAGGACGTGTGCGGACGGATCCGGGTCAGCTACGACTTCCTGCCGCCGGTCGTGGGTCTTCCCGCCGCGGTCGCCGCCGAGCACCTGGTGCACGACGACGTACCGGACAACGTCGCCGCGCACATGCTCCAGGAGGTAGGCGACGCGCGGGCGGCCATCGCGGCGGCCCCGCACACGCTGGACCTCGACCTGGAGATCGAGCGCAGCGCGTCGATGCCGATGGAGGGCAAGGGCGTCTACGCGCGCTGGGACGCCGCCGACTCCTCGCTGCGGGTCTACTCGTCCACCCAGACGTCGACGTCGGTGCGGTTCGCGCTCGCGGCGAAGCTGAACATCCCGGTCGACCGGGTGGAGGTGATCGCGCCGGACGTCGGCGGCGGGTTCGGCGTGAAGATCGTGCACCCGTGGCCGGAGGAGGTGCTGGTGCCGTGGGCCGCGATCCGGCTCGGCCGCGAGGTGAAGTGGTCCGAGGATCGGCGCGAGCACTTCGTCTCGTCCGCGCACGAGCGGGGCCAGCTGCAGAAGATCCGGGTCGGCTTCGACGACGACGGCCGCATCCTCGGGCTCGACGTCGAGTTCTGGCACGACAACGGCGCCTACACGCCGTACGGGATCATCATCCCGATCATCACCTCCACCCAGTTGCTCGGCCCGTACAAGCCCGGCGCGTACCGGGTGGAGTTCCGCTCGCTCTACACCAACACCGTCATCGTGACGCCGTACCGGGGCGCGGGGCGGCCGCAGGGCGTCTACGCGATGGAACGCACCATGGACGCCATCGCTCAGGCGCTGAACCTGGACCGCGCCGAGGTGCGGGAACGCAACTTCATCCAGCCGCACGAGATGCCGTACGACCACCAGCTCATGTTCCAGGACGGCCGGCCACTGATCTACGACTCCGGCGACTTCCCGGCGTCGCTGGAGAAGCTCAAGAAGCTTGTCGACTGGGACGGGTTCACGGCGTACCGCGACGCGGCCCGTGCGGAGGGCAGAAGGGTCGGCATCGGGCTCGCGTGCTACGTCGAGGGCACCGGCGTCGGCCCGTACGAGGGCGCGCACATCCGGGTCGAGACGTCCGGCAAGGTGGTGGTCTCCACCGGCCTCACCACCCAGGGACAGGGCCACGAGACGGTGTTCGCGCAGATCGCGGCCGACGAGCTGGGGGTCCCTCTCTCGGAGGTGTCGGTAACCACCGGCGACACCCGGCGGTTCAAGTACGCGGTCGGCACGTTCGCGTCGCGGGCCGCGGTGATGAGCGGCAACGCTGTGGCCCTGGCCGCTCGCAAGGTGCGGGCCAAGGCACTGCGGATCGCGGCCGAGGCGCTCGAAGCCGACGCGGGGGACCTGGAGATCACCGACGGCGTCGTCCGCGTGAAGGGCCATCCGTCCGGCGCTCAAGGTGGCGAGGTACCGCTGCGCACCGTGGCGGTGCTGTCGAACCCGCTGAGGTACGCGTTCGACGAGGAGTCCAAGCGGGCCACGCAGTTCGCGGTCGGGGATTCGTCCAAGCCGCCCGTGGACGACGACGACGAGCCCGGCCTGGAGGCCACCGACTACTACTCGCCGATGCAGGCCACGTTCGCCAACGGCATGCACGCCGCGATCGTCGAGACCGACCCCGACACGGCTGAGATCACGATCCTTCGGTACTGCGTCGTGCACGACTGCGGCCCGATGATCAACCCGCGCATCGTCGAGGGCCAGATTCACGGGGGAGTGGCCCAGGGCGTCGGCGGCGCGCTGTACGAGCGCATCGTCTACGACGAGAACGGGCAGCCGCTCAACGCGTCCTACATGGACTTCCTGATCCCGTACGCGTCCGAGGTGCCGACGATCGAGACCGACCACCTGGAGACGCCGACGCCGCTCAACCCGCTCGGCATCAAGGGCGCGGGCGAGGCGGGCGTGATCCCCGGTTCCGCGGTGCTGGCGTCCGCGATCGAGGACGCCGAGGGCATCCGGATCACGCGTATGCCGATCTCGCCGTCGGACCTCTACCACCTGCGCCTAGGAGCTGCTGAATGAAGGTTTCCGGTAACGCCACGCTCAACGCGTCGCCGGCCCGGGTGTGGGCGGCGCTCAACGACCCGGCGGTGCTCGTGCGCACGATCCCGGGTTGTGAGCGCCTGGAGGAGGTCGAGCGGGACGCGTACCGGATGACGGTGACCGCCGGTGTGGCGTCGATCAAGGGAACCTACGCCGGCGACGTACAGCTCACCGACCAGGAGGAGCCACACGCGTTCGTGCTCAAGGCGTCCGGCGCGGGCGGCCCCGGCACGGTGTCCGCCGACGTGAAGGTACGGCTGGCGGACGGGGGCGACGGCACCACCGTCCTCAGCTACGACGCGGACGCGATCGTCGGCGGCATGATCGGCGGCGTCGGCCAGCGGATCCTCAGCGGCGTGGCCAAGAAGACCGCCGCCGAGTTCTTCCAGGCCGTGGACGACGTGCTCACCGGCGCCGCGGTCACCGCCGCCGCCCGCTCTTCCCGCCGCCGAGCCTGGTGTCTACACGGCGCCCGCGGCTGGTCGGCCTGCGGTTATGGGCGGAGACTTCGTCAAGGGGGCTGTGTTCGGAGCGGCGGTGGCGTTGCTGGGTGCACTGGTCGGCGGTTGGGCAGCGGGCCGGCGCCGGTAGGCGGCGGCGCCAGCTCCCGCAGGCAGGAGATCGGCTGAGGAGGCGTTGTGCGAGCGTTCATTGCGGCGGCGGTGCAGATCGCGCCCGCGCCCGGCCCGCTGACGGCGGCGAGCATCAAGGCGAACCTGGACAGGTGCGTCGAGTACGTCGAGCGGTGTGTCGCCGCGACGGGCGCCGAACTCGTCGTGCTGCCGGAGTCGGCGACCACCGGCTTCACGCCCGGGATCCCGCCCGCGGACCTCTGGGACCTGGTCAGCGAGGTACCGGGGCCAGTGAGCGCCCCTGTGCAGGAGGTCGCGGCGCGGCTCGGCGTCCATGTCGTGGTGGGGACGTACGAGCGGGGCCGGTCACGCGGCACCGTATACAACACGGCGGTGCTGGTCGGGCCGGGCGGCGACGTGCTCGGCGTGTACCGCAAGTCGCACCTGTTCTGCGGCGAGGACGACTGGGTCTCCCCAGGCGACGACGCCGTGGTGATCGATACCGAGCTGGGCAGGATCGGGCTGATCATCTGCTTCGACGGCGACTACCCCGAGCTGGCGCGCATCGAGGCGGTGCGCGGGGCCGAGGTGATCGTCCGCCCGTCGGCGCTGCTGCGCTCGGCCGACATCTGGGAGCTGACCAGCCGGGCGCGCGCGTACGACAACCATGTGTTCGTCGTCGCCGCCAACGCCACCGGCGCCGACCCGGCCGGCGTGCTGTACTTCGGCAACTCGATGATCGTGTCGCCGATCGCCGAGGTGATCGCGCGGGCCGCGTCGCACGAGGGCTGGGTGAGCGCGCGGCTGGACCCGGACGCTGCACTGCGGTCGCTCACACCGGGATCGAGCGTGCCACAGCGCTTCGACCACCTCGCCGACCGCAACCTCGCGCTCTACCGGCGCCACGCCGACGACCTACTCGGCCCCGCGCAGACGCCGTTCCCGCACGGCTGAGCCGCCTGCAACACGAAACCGAACTTGCGGGACAAATGGGGGCAGTCGTGCCCGGTGTAGGCACGGCTTCCCGGAAAGTCCGTTTCGAAGGCTAGGAGCAGTCCATGGCGCGACGGATCCGGATCGGCATCGACACCGGCGGCACCTTCACCGACGTCGTCGCGTTCGACGAGGGAACCGGCGAGCTGGTGACGACCAAGACTCCGTCCACTCCGGCCGATCCGGCGCAGGGCTTCATCGCCGGCGTGCACAAGGTGCTGGGCCTGATCGGCGCCACGGGAGCGGATGTCGTCGCGGTGAGCCACGGCACGACCGTCGCCACGAACCAACTGCTGGAGGGCAAGGTCGACACGCTCGGCTTCGTGACGACCGAGGGGTACGAGTTCCTGCTGGAGATAGCCCGGCAGAGCGTCCCCGACGGGTACGGCAACAGCTACTTCTGGGTGAAGCCGCCGCGCATCGTCCCCGCCGACCTCGTGCACACCGTTGGCGGCCGGCTCGACCACACGGGTGCCGAGCTGCGGCCTTTCGACGCCGGCGCGGCCCGGGAGACCGCCCGCTGGTTCCGCGAGCGGGGCATCACCACGATCGGCGTCTGCTTCCTGCACGCGTATGCGAACCCGGATCACGAGCGGCGGATGCGCGCGATCCTCGCCGAGGAGCATCCGGATGCGGTGGTGTCGGTGTCCAGCGAGGTGCTTCGCGAGTACCGCGAGTACGAGCGGGCGATGACGACGCTGGTGGACGCCGCCGTGAAGCCGACGGTCGCCGCCTACATCGCCGCTATCGCGCGCCGCCTTGACGAGCTGTGCGGTCCATTTGCGCCCGCCAGGGTCGCAAATGGACCGCAAAGGCCGGTGCCGTTCTATGTCATGAAGTCGAACGGTGGCGTGCTGTCGGCGAGCGAGGTTGTGCACCAGCCAATCACGACGGTCCTTTCCGGACCGGCGGCCGGTGCGCTCGGCGCAGCGCTGGTGGCGCGCGAGGCCGGCTTCGACCGCGTCCTCACCCTGGACGGTGGCGGCACGTCCACCGACGTCAGCGTGGTACTCGACGGCGAACCGACGCTGACGACCGAGGGCACGGTCGGTGCGTACCCGTCGAAGATCCCGATGATCGACGTGGTGACGGTCGGCGCGGGCGGCGGTTCGATCGCGTGGCTGTCGCGCGAGGGCTCTTTGAAGGTGGGGCCCCGCTCAGCCGGTGCCGACCCTGGCCCGCTCTGCTACCGCAAGGGTGGCACCGAGCCGACGATCACGGACGCCCACCTGCTGCTGGGCCGGATCCCGCCGCACCTGCTCGGCGGCGAGGTTCCCCTCGACGTCGACGCCGCCGTCGAGGGGGTCACCGCGCTCGGCGGCAAGCTCGGGCTCGATCCCGAGGCGTGCGCGAGAGGCATCCTGGAGATCTCCGCGTGGAACCAGGCCAACGCGCTGCGCCAGGTGACCGTGAAGCGCGGCCTGGACGTGCGCGAGTTCGTGATGACGACGTTCGGCGGATCCGGCTCGCTCCTGCTCTGTCGACTCATCGACATCCTGGGGCTGCGAGCAGCCGTCGTCCCGCGCGATCCCGGCAACCTGTCGGCGTTCGGGCTGCTCACCGTCGACGTGAAGAACGACTACGTCCAGACGGCGGTGGCCCTACACGCCGCCCTCGATCTGGACACCGTCGCGGGCAACTACGCCGCCCTCGAACGGCAGGCCGCCGAGGCGCTCGACGCGGAGGGGTTCGCCCGCGCCGACCACCGGTACCTGCGCACCGCCGACCTGCGGTACTACGGCCAGGCCTACGAAGTGCGGGTTGCCGCGCCGGACGGGCCGGCAACCGACGAATGGGCCAGCCAGGTCGTCAGCAGCTTCCACGACGCCCACGAGCAGCTCTACGGGTACTGCTTCCGCGACCGGCCCGAGCAGCAGGTCGAATGGGTCAACCTGCGGGTCACCGGGGTAGGCCCGATCCGCCGCCCGGAGCTGAAGGACCTCAAGCCCGCGAACACGCCCGCCACGTCGACCAGTACGAGGGCCGTCTGCTTCGACGACGGCAAGACAGAGACGCCGATCTACTGGCGCCCCGACCTGCGGCAGGGCCACCGGATCACCGGCCCCGCGGTGATCGAGGAGTACGGCTCCACGATCCCGCTGCACCCCGGGTTCGCCGCCGAGATCGACCGGCTCGGCAACGTGATCGTCGGCAAGGAGGCCGTCTCATGAAGGTCAACCCGATCGTCCTGGAGATCATCGAGGGCACGCTCGCCTCGATCGAGCGCGAGGTCGAGACGGCGATCGGCCGCACCGCCCGCTCGCCGATGATCCGCGACGCCCACGACTACCGCGCCGGGATCCACGACGCGAAGCTGCGCAAGCTCACCGGCCGGTCGTACTCGGCGCTGGTGCACCCCGTGGTCCGTGACTTCCCGCTGGACACGATGCGTCCGGGCGACGTCTTCTTCCACAACGACGTCTACCTGTCCGAGGGCGGTATCGGCCACCTGCCCGACCTGTGCGTGACGGTGCCGGTCTTCCACGAGGACGAGGTGGTGGCGTTCGTGCAGGCGTTCGGCCACCACGACGACATCGGCGGCGCGGTGCCCGGGTCGATGCCGTCGCACGCCACGAGCGTGTACGAGGAAGGGCTGATGGTCCCGCCGATCAAGCTGTGGGACCAGGGCACGCCGAACCGTGCCGCGCTCACGATCATGACCCGCAACTCCCGCATGCCCGACTCGCTCGCCGCCGACCTCGACGCCGAGTGCGCGGCCTGCCTCATGGGCGCCCGCCAGCTCGGCGAGCTGTTCACGCGGTACGGGCGCGAGACGGTCGAGGCGTGCTTCGACGCGATCGTGAGCAATACGGCGAACACCTTCCGTCGCGAGCTGCTGAGCAAGATCCCGGACGGCACGTACGTCTGGGAGGACTACGCCGAGCACGACGGGGTGGACGAGCCACGGCTGCACACGCAGCGGATCACGCTGACGAAGATCCCGGACAAGCTGATCCTCGACTTCACCGGCACGTCACCGCAGGCCAAGGGGCCGATCAACCACTGTGGCGACTACGCCGACGGCAACTTCCTCAAGAAGTGGCTCGCGCCGATCCTGCGCAACCTCGCCGACAGCCCGGAACGCGCCGCCGAACTCGACGTGAACGAGGGCGTGGTCGAGCTGATCGAGATGCGCTTCCCGCCGCCGGGCACGCTCCTCACGCCGATCTTCCCGGCGCCGACGAACGCCCGGACGTTCGTGATCCTGCGGCTGCTCGGGGTTCTGGCCGGTGTCATCGCCAAGGCCGTCGACGGCAGGATGCCCGCGGACCAGGAGACGATCCGCTACACCGGCGTGTACGGCACCGACGCCGACGGACAGCCGTACCTCATGCGTGAGGTGCTCGGCGGCGGGTCGGGCGGGCGGTACTACGCCGACGGCGAGGACACGATCCACGTCGTCCCGGACTCGCGGAACATCCCGGTCGAGTTCGCCGAGTCGCGGTGGCCGTTCGTCGTGGAGCGGCTCGGGCTGGCGGTCGACTCCGGCGGTGCCGGCCGGTACCGGGGCGGGCTCGGATACGAGAAGCACGTGCGGATGCTGCGCGACGCGCACTTCATGTCGATCGCCGACCGAGCGTTGCTCGCGTGCTGGGGCGTGCGCGGCGGGCGTGCCGGGCGGCCGTTCGAGGTGACGATCGATCCGGGCGGCCCGAAAGAGCGGCCGGTTGACGCCCTGGCGGACGCCGAACCGGTCCGGGCCGGTGAGGTCATCCGCATCCGTACCACCGGCGGCGGTGGCTGGGGCGATCCGCTCGACCGCCCGTACGACGAGGTGGCGCGCGACGTGCGGTGGGGCAAGGTCTCCGTGGCCGGTGCCCTGCGCGACTACGGCGTGGTGATCGGCGACGAGGCGGCAACGTCGGCGGCACGGGCAGCGGCCAGGGCAGAGCGCACCGGCGACGAACCGTTCTTCGACCGCGGACCTGGTTACCCGGCGCTGTCCGGTGGCCGCGTGGCCGCCGAGGTCGACATGGTGTGACCTCGGCGGCCCACGAAGTCATGCCGTCGCTGCTCCAGCGGCTGGGAGCTTGATCACCGAGAACGCCGCGCCGTGCGGGTCGCGCAGCGACGCCATCCGGCCGGCCGGCGTGTCCATCGGCGGGGAGTCGACCTGCCCGCCCAGCTCGGTGGCCTTCGCCACGGCGGCGTCGCAGTCGTCCACGGCGAAGTAGATGCGCCAGTGCGGCGGCACCTCGGCGGGGAACTCGGGCCCCATCGCCATCGCGCCGGCCGCTGGCTTCCCCTCCAGGTTGAACATCGTGTACTCGCCCGGCCCGTACGCCTGGGTGTCCGGCGCGAAATGGAAGACGGCCGCGTAGAACGCCTTCGCGGCGTCGACATCGCGGGTGACCAGCTCATTCCACGAGAGCGAGCCGGGCTCGTTCGTGAGCTGGGCGCCCTTCATCTCGTTCGCCTGCCACATCGCGAACACGGCACCGGTCGGGTCGGCGAAGATCGCCATGTGCCCGTGCGGAGGGACCTCCATGGGCTCCATCAGCACACTGCCGCCCGCGTCCTCGACGAGCTTCACCGAGCCGTCGATGCTGTCGGTGGCGAAGTACGTGGTCCACACGACGGGCTGGCCCTCGCCGCCCGGCATCGGGGGGCTGGCCGCAGCCACGGGCTTCCCGCCCTTGTTGAACGTGGTGTACCCGCCGTACTGCTCCTCGTCGGCCGTCTCGTGCGTCCAGCCGAACAGACCCTCGTAGAAGCGGATCGTGGCCGGAAGGTCCGGGGTGGTCAGGTCGACCCAGCAGGGAATGCCCGGCGCGTACGTGATCTCGCTCATGAGCACACCTCGCTTCGCTCGGTGGCGCATTCGCGCACGCTGTGCCTACCTATTCGCTCGCTACGCTCGCTCATGCCATGCCTCCTGTCGGAAGCGGGCGGCGTCGTCGTCGTCCCGCACTTCGGATCCTTGCACCGGAGCCGGTTGGCGCAACCCCACGCCGGACGCTCTTACGACAGGCTTCGGAACGGTTCGCGCCGGTACGCGCCGGCCACGCGCACGCCGGCCCGGTAGACCGCGACGACGTCGAGCAGCGCGTCGATGTCCGTGGTCGGGTCGCCGCGGACGGCGAGCACGTCGGCGTCGTACCCCGCGCGCAGCGCACCCTTGCGGTCGGCCAGCCCGCACGAGCGGGCCGCGGTCACGGTGACCGCCGTGAGCGCCTCGACTGGCGTGGCACCGACCTCGGTCAGCGCGGTGGCGCCGTACGGCAGCACGTCGTGCGGTTTGAGCTGGCTGATCCCGGCGTCCGACCCGATCGTGATCGGTACGCCCATGTCCCACATGCGCCGCGCGAGTTCGGCCAGCTGGGGGATGAGCGGCCCGATGAGCGGCGGCGGCGGGAGGTCGTTCGGGGGGATGCCGAAGGTGACCGACGCGATCGTGCCCGCCGCGATGAGCGCGCGCAGGATGTCGTCGTCCCGGTTGATGCCCTCCGGGCCGATGAAACTGCAGTGCTCCACGCTGTCCACGCCGGCTGCGACCGCGTCGCGGATTCCCTGCGCCGCATGCGCGTGCGCTGCGACGGGCAGGCCGTGCCGGTGGGCCTCGTCGACGATCGTAATGAGCGCGTCCCGGTCGAACTGGGGCACGTGAGGAAGCGAACCCGGGGTGAGACCGCCGCCGGTGGCCATGACCTTGATCGCGTCGACACCCAACTCGGCGCGCTTGGCCACGGCGGCGCGCAGCTGTGAAGGGTCGTCCACCTCGCCGCCGAGGAACCAGCAGTGGCCACCGCGCGTGGTGATCGGAGGGCCGGCCACGAGCAGCTCGGGCCCGGCGGTGGGGTCGTCCGCCAGCTCCGCCCGGAGCGCGAGGGTCACGTAGTCGCGGTCGCCGAGGTCGCGGACGGTGGTGATGCCGCCGGCCAGCGCGGTGCGGGCGGCGCGGCGGGCACGATCCAGCAGCTCGTCCGCCGACGCGGCCTGCAGCGCGTTGACCACGTCGTCACCGGCGTCGAAGCAGAGGTGCTGGTGCGGATCGACGAGGCCGGGCAGGAGCGTCACGTCGTCGCCGAGGTCGGCGATCTCTACACCGTCGGGCGGGTTCGCACCGACCGCGACGATGCGCCCGTCCTCGATCAGGACCGTCGCCGGCCCGTCGACCGGCTGATGCCCGTCGAACAGGGTCCCCGCGCGCATCGCGTACATCGGTCCATTGTGGCAGCGGACCGATGTTTACAGTGTGCGGGTGCCGCCGTCCCGCCTGACCGCCCGCCAGCTGCTCGACGCCACTCTCGACGCCGGGAGCTGGGAGTCGTGGGACGTCCCGGTCCAGGATCCGCCCGGCATCGACGCCACCTACGCCGCCGAGCTGGCCGAGTGCGAGGCGGCGTACCGGGCTGGACGAGTCGGTGACCACCGGCGCCGGCCTGCTGCGCGGCCGCCGCGTGGCCGTCGTGGCGTGCGAGTTCGGCTTCCTCGCCGGGTCGATCGGGGTGGCGTCGGCGGAACGTCTGGTCAGCGCGGTCGAGCGGGCGACAGCCGAGGGGTTGCCGCTGCTCGCGGCGCCGATCTCCGGGGGCACCCGCATGCAGGAGGGGACGATCGCGTTCCTCCAGATGGTGAAGATCAGCGCCGCCATCGCCGAGCACCGCGCCGCAGGCCTGCCGTACCTCGTCTACCTGCGGCACCCGACCACCGGCGGCGTCTTCGCCTCGTGGGGTTCGCTGGGTCACGTCACGGTGGCCGAGCCCGGCGCGCTCGTCGGGTTCCTGGGGCCGCGCGTCTACCAGGCGCTCTACGACAGCGAGTTCCCGGACGGTGTGCAGCTCGCCGAGAACCTCTACCGGCACGGGCTGGTCGACGCCGTGCTGCCGCCGGAGGACGTCGCCGAGATCGCAGACCGGGCGCTGCGCGTGCTGTGCGCACCGCGTACCGGGCTGGTCCAGCCGCCGCCGGTGGCGCTTGAAGCGCTCGGCGACGTTCCCGCCTGGGAGTCGATCACGCGGTCGCGGCGCCCCGAGCGGCCAGGCGTACGGCGGCTGCTGCGGCACGCGGCGCAGGACGTCGTGCCCCTGCACGGCACGCAGGAGGGCGAGAGCGAGCCGGGCCTGATCCTCGCGCTGGCCCGGTTCGGCGGGGCGCCCGCGGTAGTGCTCGGCCAGGACCGGCGCGGCCAGACGCCGGAGACGCCGCTCGGTCCGGCTGCTCTGCGGGCGGCGCGGCGCGGGATGCGGCTCGCCCAGGAGCTGCGGCTGCCGCTGGTCACCGTCGTCGACACGCCCGGCGCGGCGTTGTCGAAGGAGGCGGAGGAGGGCGGGCTGGCCGGCGAGATCGCCCGTTGCCTCGCCGAGCTGGTGACCCTCGACGCGCCGACGCTGTGCGTCCTGCTCGGCCAGGGCACCGGCGGCGGCGCTCTCGCCCTGCTCCCTGCCGACCGCGTGATCTGCGCGGAGCACGCGTGGCTCTCACCGCTGCCGCCCGAGGGCGCGTCCGCGATCATCCACCGGACGGTCGACCGGGCGCCGGAGATGGCGGCGGCACAGGGCGTGCGCTCGCGCGACCTGCTCGCGGCCGGGATCGTGGACCGCATCGTCGCCGAGCGCCCGGACGCCGCCGACGAGCCCGAACCGTTCCTCGCCCGCCTCGCGCAGGTGATCGAGCACGAGCTGGTGGGACTGCTCGCGGCGGGCCCCGATCGGCGCGCCGCACGTTCCGCGCGGTACCGCCGCATCGGCCGCTGAACCCGTTCAGCTGCGGACTTTCGAGGGTCGCGGGCACCACGACACCCTCGAAAGTCCGCAACTCGACGTGGGGGTGTTGGGCGAGTGTTGCCGACGCTCGGCGCGTCACGGTGTCTCTAGAGTCCATCCGTGCGGGTTCTCATCGCTCTGGGTGGCAACGCCATGACGGCGGACGGTCGCGCCACGCCGGCCGACCAGCTCGCCGCGGTGGCGCGTGCCGTCGAGCCGATCGCCGATCTCGCGGCGGGGGGCGTCGAGGTACTGCTCACGCACGGGAACGGTCCGCAGGTGGGGAACCTGCTGGTGAAGAACGAGCTGGCGGCCGCGGTCGTCCCGCCGGTGTCGCTCGACTGGTGCGATGCGCAGACGCAGGGCACGATCGGCTTCATCCTGGTCAACGCACTGGAGGCCGCCCTCGGCGCCCGCGGTGTGCAGCGCCGGGTCGCCGCGCTGATCACCCGCACGCTGGTCGACTCCGCCGACCCGGGGTTCGCCCACCCCACGAAGCCGATCGGCCGGTACCTCCCCAAGGACGAGACGAAGGTGCTGACCGAGCACGGGCAAGTCTGGGAGGACCGCGGCCCGCGCGGGTGGCGCCGCGTCGTGGCCTCGCCGGAGCCGCTGGAGATCCTCGACGCGCCGGCGGTCACCGCGCTCGCGGCCGCAGGTTTCATCGTGGTCGCCAACGGCGGCGGCGGGATCCCCGTGGTGCGCGACTACGACGGGCGGTTGCACGGCGTCGAAGCGGTCATCGACAAGGACCTCGGCGCCGCACTGCTGGCGCGCACGGTGTCCGCCGACCTCCTCGTCATCGCCACCGACGTCGACACCGTCATGCTGGACTACGGCACGCCGTCCGAACGTCCGCTCCGGGACACGAGCACGGCGGAGCTGCGGTCGTACACGTTCGCCAGCGGGTCGATGGGCCCGAAGGTGGACGCAGCCTGCCGGTTCGTCGAAACCGGCGGCGCCCGCGCCGTGATCACCTCCCTCGACCGCATCGCCGCCGCTGTCGACGGCAGCGCCGGAACACAAGTGCGAAAGGACTGATTCCGTGGCCGAGCCGATCGAAGTGCGCAAGGTTCCGATCAAGAACGTCAGCGACGCCTCCGGGCTCGCCGAGCTGATCGACGCCGGGGTGCTCGACGCCGATCGGGTGATCGCCGTCATCGGCAAGACCGAGGGCAACGGCGGCGTCAACGACTACACCCGGATCATCGCCGACCGGGCGTTCCGCGAGGTGCTGGTCGCGCTCGGCAGTCGCACGGCGGACCAGGTGGCGCAGGTGCCGATCGTCTGGTCCGGTGGCACCGACGGCGTGATCTCGCCGCACGCCACGATCTTCGCCACCACGGCCGACGCCGCTCCGAGCGACGAGCCCCGGCTGACCGTCGGGTTCGCGATGAGTGAGGCGCTGCTCCCGGAGGAGATCGGGCGGCGTCCCATGATCGAGAAGGTCGCCGCGGCGGTGCGCGAGGCCATGGAGCGCGCCGGCATCACCGACCCCGCCGACGTCCACTACGTACAGACCAAGACCCCGCTGCTGACGATCCACACGATCCGGGACGCCAAGAGCCGTGGCCAGACCGTGTGGACCGAACACACGCACGAGTCGATGGACCTCTCCAACGGCACCACCGCCCTGGGTATCGCCGTGGCGCTCGGCGAGATCGACCTCCCCGACGACGCCGACGTCATGCACGACCGTTCGCTGTACTCGACGGTGGCGTCGTGCTCGTCCGGAGTGGAGCTCGACCAGGCGCAGGTCGTGGTGGTGGGCAACGCGCGCGGTGTCGGCGGCCGGTACCGCATCGGCCACGCCGTCATGCGGGACGCCCTCGACGCGGACGGCATCTGGGACGCCATCCGCGACGCCGGCCTCAAGCTGCCCGACCGTCCGCACCACAGCGACCTGGAGGGGCGGCTCGTCAACGTCTTCCTCAAGTGCGAGGTGAGCCAGGACGGCACCGTGCGCGGGCGGCGCAACGCCATGCTGGACGACTCCGACGTGCACTGGCACCGGCAGATCAAGTCGTGCGTGGGCGGTGTGACGGCGGCGGTCACCGGCGATCCGGCGGTGTTCGTGTCCGTCTCGGCGGCACACCAGGGTCCCGACGGCGGCGGCCCGGTCGCCGCGATCGTGGACCTCGGGCCGGAGCCGCCGACGGGCTACGTGGCACCGTAACGCCGGCGCGAGGGCACCGAACCCCCGCCGAGTTTCGGATTCTTGGGGGTCGCGGGACCGCGACACCCCCAAGAATCCGAAACTGGGGGGATGGAGATCGCAGGGGTGGTGCTCGCGGCGGGCGAGGGGCGGCGTTTCGGCGGCCCCAAGGCGCTGGCCGTCCTCGACGGCGAACGGCTCGTCGACCGCGCGGTACGGCTCCTTGTCGAGGGCGGCTGCGCCCCGGTCGTGGTCGTGTCCGGTGCGGCGCCGTTGGATGTCCCGTCTGCCCGGGTCGTCCACAACCCTCAATGGCGCAGCGGTATGGGATCGTCGCTGCGCGTAGGGCTCGCTTCAGTGAGCGGAGCGGACGCGGCCGTCCTCATCACCGTCGACGCGCCCTGGCTCGGCGCCGAGGCGGTGCGCCGGGTCCAGGCGGCGTTCAGGCAGGGCGCGAACGCCGCCGTCGCCACCTACGGCGGCCGTCGCGGGCACCCGGTTCTCCTTGCCCACGCGCACTTCGCCGAGGCCGCGCGCCTCGCGACCGGCGACGTGGGTGCGCGGGCGTTCCTGGCCGCCCACCCGGAGCTGGTCACCTCCGTGCCTTGCGACGGTACCGGCATTCCGGACGATGTGGACACGCCCGCTGACCTGGCCCGGGGTGAGCAGCACCACCGCGATCACCGGAGGCCGAGACGGGACGGCAACGGGGTGGAAACGTGAGCGGATCAGGCTGAGACTGGTCACGACGAAGGGGACGCCAATGCTGCTACGCCTACGGATCAGCCTGCCGGACCGCCCGGGAGCGCTCGGACGGATCACCCGGACCCTGGGCGCGATCGGGGCGGACATCCTGCAGATGACGGTCCTGGAGCGCGAAGGCAACCGGGCCCTGGACGAGTTCACCGTTGCGTGGACCGGCACCCTGCCGTACGACCGCATCGCCGAGGGGCTGGAGACGATCCAGGGCGTGCGGGTCGAGGCCGTCTGGACCACCTCCGAGCCGCCCGGCGCGTTCCCCGACCTCGACGTGCTAGGCCACGTCGCCGGCAACCCCGAGCGTGCGGTGATCACTCTGGCCGACGCCGCGCCGGGCATCTTCAGCGCCGACTGGGCCGCGCTGGCCCGCGCCGACGCGTCGCGCGAGATCGTCCACGCGAGCTGGCGGGCGCCGTGCCCCCTCGACCCGCCTCCGTTCGTCCCGATGCGCCCCCGCGCGTTCACTGCCGGCGACGGTGTGCACATGGCGGCGGCGCCGCTCGGTGCGTCCGGACTGGTGCTGCTCGTCGCGAGGTCCACCGGCCCCGAGTTCCACCGCGCCGAGGTGCTGCGCCTCACGCTGCTCACCGAGGTGGCGATGTCGATGCTCGGCGACCGTGCACCGCAGCCGGGCTGGGTGGCACCGGCGTCGCACTAGTCCCAGGTCAGGGGCTGAACCGGCGGGCGTACTGGTCCGTACCAACGGCCGTTAGGAGCTTCACCGCGGGCTGATCGGGGGCCGCGGTGTGGCGAACGGGCCGTGAGGGGGACGCATGCTGAGCTGGAGCGCGACAGACCAGTGGACCGATCTGGTGGAGTCGCACGTGGACCATCTGTGGCGATTCGCGATCGCGTCCGGACTCCCGGAGCCGGCGGCGACGGCCGCGTGCGAACTCGCCTGGCTACGGCTCGCCCAGCGCTGGTCACCGCTCGGCGGCATCGCCGAGCACAAGGTGCGCGACTGGCTGGAGGAGACGATCGTCAGCGAGGCGCGTGCACGCGTCCACCAGACGGCGCTGGTCTAGCGGCGGCTGCTTGCCTCCCGCGATCCAGACGGCGCTGGTCTAGAGCGCCTGGCGGCTCTCCGGCGAACCGGACTGTCCGGGAAGCGGCGCCCAAACCAGACGCGGGATACCGCCATTTCCCCGACAGTTCGCCACCCCTGCCACCCCCGCCACCCCCGCCACGCCACGTCTCGCCCCGCCGCGACGTGGCCGCTACAGCGCCTGCCGCAGCCACGCCTCCACGCCCGCGACATGAACCGTGGCCCAGGAGCGGGCTAGCTCCGGCTCGCGCGCGGCGATCGCCTCGTAGATCGCGACGTGCTGCTCGCGGGTGCGTGCCACCGCACCCTCCTGCGTGAGGCCGCGCCACACACGCGCCCGTGTGGTCGGCCCGGACAGCCCGTCGATGAGCGAGCACAGCACCGGATTGCCCGACCCCGCGGCGATGCGGCGATGGAACTCCAGGTCGTTGGCCACGAGCGCCTCGACGTCGGTATCGTCGTCGAGCTTGTCCAGCAGGACGCGGAGACCCGCGATGTCCTCCTCGCTCATGTGTTGCGCGGCCATGGCGGTGGCGGCCGGTTCGAGGATCCGTCGGACCTCAAGGAACCGTAATACCGTGTCATCCCGGTGGAAGTCGACCACGAACGTCATGGCGTCGAGCAGGAGTTCGGGTTCGAGGCTGGTCACGTAGGTGCCGTCGCCCTGGCGGACGTCGAGCACCCGGATCAGCGACAGCGCTTTCACAGCCTCCCTCAGTGAACTGCGGGAAAGCCCCAGCCGCTCGGCGAGGTCTGCCTCCTTCGGCAACCGATCGCCCGGGCGCAACTCGCCCGACACGATCATGTCCTTGATCTTGTCGATGGCCTCGTCGGTGACCGCCACGCGACTCCCTCTCCCCTCGCATACATCCGAGCTATTGAGCATAGGCCCGGACGGTGGTCACCGTGTCACAGCACGCCGCGGTAATCCAGTCGAGCCTTCATTGCGCGATGTCGCAGCCTGCTTGACCGGGTCCGGTAGAACGGGAAACGGTTGCGTCCCGGACGGGCCGCGGGGGTCCGTCCGTAACGAGGGGACAGTTGTGTCAACCAACGGTGGAACAGCCCAGGCGGTGCGTTTCTCGCGCCGTTCCGTGCTCGGAGCCGGTGCGGCGGCAGCGGTCGGCGGCGCCCTGCTCGCTGCCGCGCCTGCCAGCGCGGAGGAGGAGACGTCCACTGTGGCGGTGAGGCCCAAGGCGCTCAAGCCGGGCGACGTCGTGCGCGTGGTGGCGCCCGCGGGCAAGCCGACCCCGGCCCTGATCGCCCGCGGCGTCGAGATCCTGGAGAGCTGGGGACTGGTCGTCCAGGTAGCCCCGCACGTCTTCGACGAGCACGGCTACCTGGCCGGCACGGACGAGAACCGCCTGGCGGACCTCAACGCCGCCCTCACCGACCCCACCGTCCGGGGCGTCTTCGCGGCACGCGGCGGCTACGGCGTGCAGCGGATCATCGACGACCTGGACATCCACGCGGTCCGCCGGGATCCGAAGGTGGTGGTTGGCTTCAGTGACATCACCAGCCTGCAGACGCACCTGTGGCGGGCGGCGCGGCTGGTGACGATCCACGGCCCGATGGTCAACTGGAACGACAGCCGCACCGGGCCGGACTCGGCCGAGGCGCTGCGCGCCGCGGTGATGAGCACCGAGCCGATCACGATCACGCGCGACCCGGCCGAGCCGAGTGCCGAGGTGCGCATCGACGGTGTAGCGCGCGGCACACTGCTCGGCGGCAACCTCACGCTGCTCGACCGCGCGGTCGGCACCCAGGATCTGCCGAACCTGACCGGCGCGATCCTCTTCTTCGAGGAGATCGACGAGGCGCCGTACCGGCTCGACGGCATGCTCACCCACCTGCTGCGCGCGGGCGCCCTGCGCGGCGTCGCGGGTGTCGCGATCGGACAGATCACCGGAAGCAACCCGGCGCCTGGCGGCTGGACCGCCGCCGAGGCGCTCACCGACCGGCTCTCGCGTCTGGGCGTACCCGTCGTGGGCGGGTTGCGGCTCGGGCACGGCACCGGCCAGCTCACGATCCCGCTCGGCGCGAACGCCACGATCGACGCTGCCGCCGGCACGCTCACCGTGCAGGCTGGCGTCCGGTGATTGCCGGACTGTCGGGTTTCGGCGGTATCTCGCGCCCGTTTGAGGTCCGCTTCCCCGACAGTCCGGTTTATCTCCGACGGGTCTCAGCCGTTGTGGCGGCTGCGGTAGCCGCGCACCTTGTGCCGGTTGCCGCACCGCTCCATCGAGCACCAGCGCCGCGTGCCCGGCCGGGACGTGTCGAGGAACATGAGGTAACAGTTGTCGGCGCCGCACTGGCGGAGCCGGCCGGACCCGGCGCCGGCGATCAGATCGACTGCGTCGCGGGCGGCGGCACCGAGGACCTGCGCGCCCGTGACCGGCGGTACCCAGCCACGAACGGCCGTCTCGGGATCGACGAACGGGCGAAGCGGGGGCCCGGCCGCCCCGTTGACCACCAGGAGTTGCTCGGGCGACGGCCGCTCGCCCCGGATCATGCCGAGCGCGATCGCCCAGAACGTGTCCCGGAAGTGGACCAAGTCGTGCAGCTGACCATCCGTGACGCGGATGATCTCGGCGGGCAGGGGCGCGGAGGCGGCTAGGCGCGAGCCGGGTAGCCAGGCGACGAGATCCGCGGGGGAGTGCAGGATCTCGTACCGCGCGAAGATGCCCGGACCGCCCGTGAGCAGCAGTTCCAGGCAGAAACTGCCCGGGTCGAACGGGGAGGGCACGCCATACCGATTCGTCAGCACCCTTACGCCGGCCGTCATGTAACCACTATAGTCGGTGTCAACACCTCTTAAACTGGTTACGGAGGCGTGTGATGGATGTCGAGAAGGAACTGCTCGCGCTGGAAGAGGAGATGTGGCGGGCCAACCGGGAGGGCGACGGGGCGTTCTACGACCGCGTGCTCCGCGACGACGCGCTGCTCGTCAGCAGGTTCGGGTTCGCCGGCAAGCAGGAGGTCGTGCCGGGGATCCAGGCGAACCGGAACCCGTTCATCCGCAGCGAGCTCAGCGACCAGCGTGTCGTCGTGCTCACAGACACCAGCGCGTTCATCTCGTACCGGGCCAGCTACACGGCGCTCATGGAGGATGGCGAGCACGACTTCACGGTGCTCGCCACGAGCATCTACGTCCACGACGGCGAGGCATGGCGAAGCGTCCTCCACCAGCAGACCCCGCTCTGACGGGTGGGCCTACGTCGGCATGCCGACGTTGGCAGTGCGCCCAGGGGTGCTCAAAGTCGGCATGCCGACATAGGCCCACGACGACCGTGGCTGCCCGAGCGGCGGGCGCCGTAGCGGTGGCGCGGCGGGGACGGGTGGGGCCGGCGCGCCCCGGCCAGCCCCACCCGCGTCTCAGCCCGCGCAGCTGGTCCGGTCCGGGGTGGCCGGACAGAGGTGCGCGGTGTATCCGCCGTTCACGGCAACCGGCACGGCGAGTGTGTCGCCGCTCGTGACGCGCCGCGTGGTCAGAGCGAGCTGCTTGCCGTCCGGTCCGTCCTGGTAGATCTCTGCAAGCCACTCGCCTGGCCCGAGGAAGGACAGCGACGACGTCAACGTCTGTGCGGGCCCGGCCGTGATCGCGCCGACGAACCAGTCGGTGCCGTGCCTACGCGCCAGCACAGCAAGCGTGCCCGGATCCCCGGCGAGCAGTTCGGTCTCGTCCCACGCCGCAGGCAGCACCCGCATGAGGCGCTCGGCGAGCGGGTAGCGGGCGTAGTTCTCGGGCATGTCGCTGAGGTGCTGGATCCCCGACTCGTACACGACGCCGAGCGCCAGCTCGTGCCCGTCGCTGTTGAGCCGCACCCCGCTGAACGTGACCGGCGTGAAGTCCATCGGTCCCTGCAGGTTCCGGGTGAACGGCAGCGTGACGTAGTGCTCCGGCGGGTACGGCACGCGCGTCGGGTTGGGCCGGGTGCCCTCGCCGCCGCGCACGGCCTCGACGGTGAGCAGGTGGGGCCAGGTGCGCTCGGTGCCGCGCGGGATCGTGCCGCCGTGGAAGTTGAGCACGAGCTGGTGCTTGGCCGTGTCGGCGAGCACGGCGTCGTACCAGCGCATCCGGTCCTGGCTGTCCGACTCCATGAAGTCGATCTTCAGCCCGGCGACGCCCCACGACTTGTACTGCGGGAAGAGGCGGTCGCGCTCGCTCTGCGCGTCGATCGTCTGCCACCGCACCCAGGCGAGGATGCCCACGCCGCGGGCGCGAGCGTATTCGCACAGCTCCGGCATCCAGGCGGCGTTCCAGCCCGAGTCGACGAGGTTGTACCGCCAGCCCATGCGGGCCGCGTAGTCCACGTACTGCTTCTGGCGGGCTAGCGTGCCGGTGCCCTCGGACCACCACGACCACGCGCCGGTGCCGGCCTTGATCCAGGACGTGTCGGCGATCTTCGACGGCGCGGCGAGGTCGGTGACGAGGTCGCTCTCGGTGACGGTCGCGAGGGCGCCGATGATCATCGTGCGCCACGGGGTGACGAGCGGCGCGGGGCTGGTCTCGTTCGGGTCGGGCAGCGTCAGCTGGAACCTGCGCTGTGGAGTGAGGGTGAGCCGAGCTCCGCCGTAGCCGGCGTCCAGATCGGACTCGGTGATCAGCAGCCAGCTGTCACCGACGTGGAACAGCGACGGGAAGCCGTACTCGACCGGGTCGGCGGCGGCCACCGTCTTGTGCACGTGGATCGACTCGTAGTCGCCGCGCCCGTTGTCGTACGGCAGGAGGAACGCGTCAGCGCTCGTCGGCACCGCGAACTCGGACGCCTCGCCGAGCACCGTCACCCAGCTGGGTCCGCGGACCGAGTACCGGTAGGCGACGCCGTCCGGCGCGACCCGCACGATCAGGTCGAGCCGGTAGCCGTGTTTGGTGAACCTCAGCGTGGTCTCGCGCGCCTCGGCGACGTGCTGGAGCCTGCGGCCGGACGTCGTCGTGTACCGCTCGCTGACGCGCCGGTCGGAGCGGCCGGCGAAGCGCAGCCCCGTGGACAGGTCGACGTCCGGTACGCGTAGGCCCAGTTTGGACGGTTCGACCACAGTGGTGCGACCGTGACGTGCGCTGATCGTGGGCGCACCGTCACGGGATAGTGCCACGACCGCGCCGACCTGACCGTTCGACAGCTGCCACCGCGTGGGCGGCGCGGCGTGCGCCGGCGCGGGAAGCGCGAGCAGACCGAGGATCAGCGCGTACGTGACGGTCCGGTTCATCTCCGCCACACCTCCCGACAGCCCTGAAGGGCGTCGAATATTGCCAGGCGAGCACGGCGGGTCGTCAAGACTTTCCTGCCTCGAAAAATCCGTTTCGTGGGACCTTGACCGTGCCAAGACCCACCCATAGCGTCGGCGGCAGCCAAGAGATCGGATCTCTACGGGAGGTGGCGCATGGGTGCCGAGGTGTCGCGGCGAGGCGTGCTGGGCGGCACGGTGGCGGGGGCGGCGGCAGCCGCGTTGCCCGCCTCTCCGGCCCCGGCGGCAGTGAGCCCTCGGGTACGGAACCGGATGCGCACCGACCGCGAGTGGGCCGAGTTCCTCGCCGGCCAGGATCTCGTCTGGAAGCGGCTTCCGCGCACCTGGTACGAGGGCGCGTTCCTCGGCAACGGGTTCCTCGCGGTCGGCGTCTACCAGGAGCCGGGCGCCAACGCGCTCCGCTTCAAGGTCGACCACGGCGAGGTGCAGGACCACCGCCCGTCCTTCGGCAACGAGTGGGGCGTCGCGCGGCTGCCCGTCGGCCACCTCACGCTCGAACCGGTCGGCACGATCACCGGCGTCGACCTGCGGCTCGACCTCTGGAACGCCGAGCTGCGCGGAACGATCGTCACCGACAAGGGCCGGCTGACGATCAGGGCGATCGTGCAGAACGACCGCGGCGTTCTCGTCGCGACGGTGGCGCCGACCTCCGGCGAGCGCGGCTTCCGCTGGGTGTACCACCCGGCCGACTCGATCAGCCCGCGGATCGTGCGCGAACCGCCGCCCGCGAACTTCCCCCCGAACCCTCCACCGGTGACGCGCGCCGAAGGCGAGATCCAGGTGGCGACCCAGCCGCTGCACGTCGGCGGCCAGACGGCGACCGCGTACCGCGAGAAGGCGAACGGTCCGGAGCGGACCATCCTGCTCACGGTCGCCCACTCGTACCCCGAGAGCACCGCCGAGGCGACCGTGCTGGCCACGGTCCGCCGGGCTGCGGCGATGCCGGTGTCGTCGTTGCTGCGGGCGCACCGCGAGTGGTGGCACGCGTTCTACCGCAAGAGCTTCCTATCCATTCCGGACGGCCTGCTGCAGAGCTTCTACTGGATCCAGCTGTACAAGTTCGCGTGCGCCAGCCGAGAGGACTCGCCGGTGATGGCCACGACCGGGCCGTGGCTGGAGCCGACGCCGTGGCCGAGCGTGTGGTGGAACCTCAACGTGCAGCTGGAGTACTGGGCGGCATACGGGTCGAACCACCTAGAACTGGACGCCATCCCGCGCACGCTCGTCGAGCACCAGGACATCCTGGTCGACGCGCTGCGCCCCGAGTACCGCGACGGCACGATGATGGCGCTGCGGCGCAGCACCGACGCGCAGATGGACGACGCCGGGTTCGCGGGCGCGCCCGGACGCCCGTCGCCGCAGCCCGAGGTCGGCGACCTGCCGTGGGCGCTGCACAACGTGTGGCTCAACTACCGGCACAGCATGGACACCGACATGCTGCGCGAGGCCGTCTTCCCGCTGCTGCGCAAGGCGATGAACTACTACCTGAAGTTCCTGTTCACGGGCGACGACGGCAAGCTGCACCTGCCGTACACGTTCTCGCCCGAGTTCGGGAACGCGCCGGACTGCAACTTCGACCTCGCGCTGATCCGGTGGAGCTGCCGGACGTTGCTGGAGGCGGCCGACGTGCTGGGCATCGACGATCCGCTCAAGCCCCGCTGGCGAGAGGTGCTGGACGACGCTCGTCGACTATCCCGTCGACGCGAACGGGTTCATGGTCGGCACCGGCGTGCCGTTCGACAAGTCGCACCGGCACTACTCGCACCTGCTCGCCGTCTACCCGCTGTACCTCGTCAACTGGGACCAGCCCGAGCACCGCGCCCTGATCGAGAGTTCGCTCAAGCACTGGATCAGCTTCGAGGGCGCCCTGCGCGGCTACAGCTTCACCGGCGCCGCGTCGATCTCGGCGCAGATGGGGCGCGGCAACGACGCGCTGGCCTACCTGCGCGAGCTGGTCGCCCGGTTCGTCCAGCCGAACACCATGTACTACGAGGCCGGCCCGGTGATCGAGACGCCGCTGTCCGGCGCGCAGTCGCATCCACGACATGCTGTGCCAGAGCTGGGGCGGCCTCATCCGGATCTTCCCCGGCGTCCCCGACGAGTGGGCGGACATCACCCTGCACGACTTCCGCACCGAGGGCGCGTTCCTGGTCAGCGCGGTGCGCAGGCGCGGCAGGACCAGCTTCGTGCGGATCCGGAGCCTCGCCGGAGCGCCCTGCCGGCTGCGGCACGGGCTGGCCGGGCGGGTGACCGTGCGGGCCCTGCACGGCCGCGATCCTGAGTGGCGCGACGTCGGCGGCGGCGAGATCGAGATCGACCTGCGACGGGGATCCGAGGTGGTCGTCTACTCCGGACGATGCCCCGACCTCGTGATCGAGCCCGTCCGGGTCACGAAGCCCGCCCCGGCGTGGGGCCTGCCGGCGCTGCCGCCCGGCGGGTCCACCGTCACGGTCGAACTCGGCGCGCACCTCGACAACGACGGCATCACCAGCGAGTTCTACCTGGGCGACGGCGACTTCGACGGCACCGGGCGCACGTACCCGAGCGCGCAGCTGCCGCAGACGGGCGGGCTCACCGACGACGGCGTGCCGTTCGTGTTCGTCAACGGCGGCGAGGGGACCGTGAACAACGTGATCGCCGCCGGCCAGACAGTCGCCGTGCCGCCGGTCGGTACGCGCGGCTGCACGTGCTCGGCGCGGCCGACACCGGAAACGCCTCGCGCGCGGCTGAGCCTGACCTACGCCGACGGTGCCGCGACCGCCGGCCTGGCACTCACCGCCTGGACCAGCGGCGCCGCGCACGGCGAGAGCGAGGCGCTCCGCACCCGCCAGGTGCACACGCGCACCGGGCCGCAGCCGCTGCAGGCCGCGATCTTCCACCAGGTGGTCGAGCTGGATCCGGCCCGCGAGCTGACGGCGCTCACGCTCCCGGCCGCCGCGACCCCACGCCTGCACGTGTTCGCGCTGACCCTGGAGCACCTAGCGGGTTCGCGGTCGCACTTTTCGGGCCTATGGCCCGGAAAAATCGACCACAAGAAGCGGCTAGGGGAGCAGCAGGAGCTTGCCCGTCGTGCGGCGGCCCTCCAGGTCCTCCTGCGCCTGGCGCGCCTCGTCGAGCGGGTAGCGGTGCCCGATCCGGACGTCGAGCCTGCCGCCGCCGACCCAGCTCAGCACGTCGTTCGCGCGCCACAGCAGTTCCTCGCGGGTGGCCACGTAGTGGGCGAGCGTTGGCCGGGTGAGGAACACCGAACCGGCCGCGTTGAGGCGCTGCGGGTCGACCGGCGGCACCGGCCCGCTCGCGGCACCGTAGAGGGCGAGCATGCCGCGCGGTTTGAGGCTGCCGAGGCTGCCGTCGAACGTGGTCTTGCCGACGCCGTCGTAGACCACCGGCACGCCGACGCCGTCGGTGAGCCGCCGTACCTCCTCGGTGAAGTCGACCTCGGTGTAGCGGATCACGTGGTCGGCGCCCGCCTCGCGGGAGAGCTTCTCCTTCTCCTCGCTGGAGACGGTGGTGATCACCCGGCCGCCGCGGAGCTTGATCAGCTGCGTCAGCAACAGGCCCATGCCGCCCGCGCCGGCGTGCACCAGCGCGGTGTCGCCCTCCTGCACGGCGTAGAGGCTGTGCGTGAGGTAGTGGGCGGTCATGCCCTGCAGCATCGAGGCAGCGGCCACCTCGTCGGAGACGTCGTCCGGCACGGGAACGGCGACTGCGGTGGGCACCAGCACGTATTCGGCGTAGCTGCCGAGCGCCGCCGCCCAGGCCACCCGGTCACCAACGGCGAACTCGTCGACGTCGGGGCCGACCGCCTCGACCGTGCCGGCGCCCTCCAGGCCCAGGACGAACGGCGTCGGAATCGGGTACTTGCCTTCGCGCTGGTACGTGTCGATGAAGTTGACGCCGATCGCTCCGGCCCGGACCAGCAACTGCCCGGGGCCTGGGGTCGGCGTCTCGCGGTCCTCGACCGCCAGTACATCGGGTCCGCCCGTCTGGGTCACCACCACTGCGCGCATGCGTACCTCCCGTAGTCGTGTCTCTGGCTCGGAACCGGCTGTCCATGCCCGATATTTCCGCGCCGGTACGGCCTATGGACAGCCGTACCCAGTCTGACCAGCATCAACAGCGGGGGATTCCGGTGAACCGATCTGCTCGTCCGCGGCGACAGGGAGGGTGAGTCACGGGGCCGGACCATGGAGGGGGATCAGCGTGAACACCGCTATCCGACGAGTTGCCGCAGGAGTCGCAGGCCTGGTGATGGTCGCGACGCCAACAGCGGCGTCTGCGTGCCCGGACCGCGTCATACGCGCGTCGGGCACGTTCGGCACGACAGCGTTCACCTACGACCAGGCGCACGTGCCGGCCGGGGCCAGCGATCAGCGTCCTCGCGGTCTACGCCGACCGGACCAGGACCATCGTCACGCTCGAGGTGCGGGGACTGCTGCCGAACCACGAGTACGGAGCGCATGCGCACCAGAAGGCGTGCGGCGCGCTCGCCACCGATGCGGGGGCGCATTTCCAGCACGTGATCGACCCGGTGCAGCCGTCCGTCGATCCGGCGTACGCCAACCCGCGTAACGAGATCTGGCTGGACTTCACCACCGACACGCGCGGCAACGGGTGGGCACGCAGCACGGTCCGGTGGCAGTTCGACAGCCGTCGAGCCGGATCCGTGGTCATCCACGACCACCACACCGCCACCGACCCCGGCAGCGCCGGTACGGCCGGCCCCCGGTACGGGTGTCTGACGGTGCCGTTCTAGCCATGTTCGACCACCGGGACGAGCGCACCGACGCCGAGCTGCTGGCGGCGACGGGCGACGGCGACCGCACGGCGCTCGAAGCGCTGTACGTGCGGCACGCGCCCTGGCTGCTGGTGCGGCTCTCGCGCCGGTGCGCCGACCGTTCGCTGGTGGACGAGGTCGTGCAGGACACGTTCGTGGCGGTGTGGCGCGGGGCGCGGCGCTGGTCGGGCCGGGGAGAGGTCGGGGCGTGGATCTGGGGGATCGGCGTCCACCGGTTGCTCGACCGGCTCCGTCGCCGCCCCCCGCTCCTGTCGCTGCTGGTCGCACCGCCCGAACCGGAGATGTCGGCGGAAGAGCAGGTGCTGCTCGGGGTGCAGTTCGGTGACCTCGGTGGCGCGCTGGATCGCTTGTCGCCCGAGCTGCGGGCGGTCGTCCAGGCCACCGTTCTCGACGGGCTCACGACCCGCGAAGCCGGCCGGCTGCTCGGCATACCGACCGGCACGGTGAAGACCCGGATGATGCGCGCTCGCGCGGTACTCAGGGAGGAGCTGGCATGACCGGTTGGCATGTCGATGACGAGGTCCTCGCCCGGTACGCGCGGGGCCAGGTCGCGCTGTCGACGAGCGCGTCCGTGGAGGCGCACCTGCTCGCCTGTGAACAGTGCCGAGCGCTACTTACGCATGCCGTCGAAGTGGACCGGTTGGAGCAGCTCTGGGGCGAGGTCGTGGATCGCGTCGACGCGCCGCGGCCGGGATTCGGTCGAGCGGCTGCTCCGGCGCGCCCGCATATCAGAGGAAACAGCTCGGCTCCTCGCGGCCACCCCGTCCCTGCGCGCGTCCTGGCTGCTGGCGCTGGCGGCAACGCTGGCATTCGGGGCGTTCGCCTCGACCGCGAACGAGCGCGGCACGCTGATCTTCCTCACCGTCGCACCGATGCTGCCGGTGGTGGGCGTCGCAGCGGCGTTCCACCGCAGCTTGGACCCGACGTACGAGGTCGGGCTCGCCGCACCGTACTCGCAGTTCCGGCTACTGCTTCTGCGATCGGTGTCCGTGACCACGGTGACGTGCGCGGCGTCGCTGGCAGTCGGGCTGCTACTGCCGGATCGCGCGGTGACGGCGGCCGCCTGGCTGCTGCCTGCCCTCGCGCTCACGTCCCTGACGTTGGTGCTCGCCCGCCGCTTCGACGTCGCTTACGCGGCTGCCGGCGTCGGCATTGCGTGGATCGTGGCCGTATCCGTGAGCCACCTCAACGTCGGACAGTTCGCCGCTTTCGGAGCGTACGGCCAGCTCGTCTGCCTCACCGTCGCGGCGGCGTCCGTCGGCTATCTCCTCGCGCACCGCGACCGGTACGCGACCAGGCTCGGAGGTGTGTGATGACCGGATCCGTCGTGATCGAGAACGTCACCAAGACGTTCCGGCGCAGCAGAGCTCTGGACGGCGCGGACTTCACCGCTGCTCACGGTGTGACGGGTCTGCTCGGCCCGAACGGCGCCGGCAAGACCACCCTGCTGCGGATCATGGCCACCGTGCTGGCGCCCGACACCGGCCACCTGCGGCTTCTCGGCCACGACCCGTCGACGTCGGCCGGCAGGCTGGCGATCCGGCGGCGCCTCGGCTACCTGCCGCAGGAGCCCGGCTTCCACCGCGGCATGACCGTCTTCGGCTTCATCGACTACGTGGCGATCCTCAAGGAGCTCACCGACCGGCGCGCACGGCACGATGAGGTCCGCCGGGTCATCGACGTCGTGGGGCTCGCCTCCGTCAGCGGTAAGCGGATCCGGGCGGTGTCCGGCGGGATGCGGCGCAGGGTCGCGCTCGCCCAGGCGCTCCTCGGCGACCCGGACCTCGTGGTCCTGGACGAGCCGACCGCGGGACTCGATCCCGAGGTGCGGTTGCGGTTCCGCGAGATCGTGTCCCGGATCGGGGAGGACCGCACGGTCGTCCTCTCCACCCACCAGACCGAGGACGTCGCCGCGGTGTGCCAGCAGGTCGTCGTGCTCCACCAGGGACGCAGTGTCTTCGCGGGCACACCGGCGGCCCTGATCGACCTGGCGGCCGGACGGGTCTGGCTCGACGAGGCACGCGGCGCCGGTGCCCAGCTGGCGTGGCGCAACGGGGACGGGCTTGTCCGCAACGTGGGCGACGCCCCGGCCGGCGCCGCGCTGGCGGAGCCGACGCTGGAGGACGCCTACCTGCTGCTCATCGGCGAGCAGGCGCTGGCGGTGACGTCATGACGCTCGACATGCTGGCTCGATCCGAGGCCCCGGCCGGCGTGGCGGTCGGCACGCTCGCCCGGCGGGAGGCGCGGCGCATGGTCCGCCATCCGGCCTATCTCCTGATGCTCAGCTACTTCCTGGTGCTAGGCGGCGCGGAGGCGGCCGACGTCGGGCTCCCGTCGCGCACCACGGTCCACGAGATCCTGACAATGATCGCGCTGATGTACTTCGGCGTCACCACGTTCTTCGCCGCCAACCTGGTCGCGTCGAGTGCTCGACGCGCCCACGCTGAGTCCCAGCTCGCGGCGGCGCCTACCACCGCCCAGTCGCGGACGCTGGCGACCTGCCTCGGCGTGCTCGGACCCACCGCGGTGGCCGCCGCAGTGGCCACGGCGATCTGGATCGTCCAGACCGCAGGCGAAACGCTGCCCCGCGCAATGGCTCCAGCGGAGTTGGCCACGATCCCGCTCTGCACGCTCGGTGCTGGCCTGCTCGGCGTGGCCACGGCGCGCTGGCTGCCGTGGCCCGGCGCACCACTGATCGTCCTGATCGCGGTGATCGCCTGGGTCTTCGCCGTTGCCGAAAAGGACACCGTCTGGTGGACGACACCGTGGACCATGTCGCCGAACTTCTACGACACCGTCGGACTGCATGCCGGTTCGCAGTGGTGGCACGCCGCGTACCTGCTTGGTCTCAGCCTGCTCGCGGGCCTGGCCGCCCTCCTGCGATACCCGTCTCACCGGCGGCCCCTGCTGGTGCTCGCCGCCGTGCTGTGGATCGGCACGCTCGCCGCGTGCTGGGCCCAGCTGCCATGAGAGTGCTGCGCGAGCTGGCCTCGGCCGGGGCGCTGCCCCAGGTGACCAGCTGGCGTCCGGTGCTGGCCGGGTGGGCGATCGCAGTAGGGCTGCTGGCGTGGCAAGCGGACCAGACTTCCGCGACCACCCTGCTCCGGATCATCGCGGTGCTGCTGGCCGTGACGGCAGTGTCGCTCGTGGACGATGCCGCCGCCGACGTGCTGGAGCCGGTCCCAGTGACGCTGGCATGGCGGCGCGGTGCCCGGCTCGGTGCCGCAGCGGTGGCGGTCGCCGTGCCGTGGAGCATCGCGCTGCTGTGGCTGAGACCCGAGCATGCCGTCGCGCTCACCCTGGAGTGCGCCGCGATCACCGCGTGCGCGCTCGCCGTGACGGCTGGCGTCGCGCACTGGTCGGACGCGCCCAACGCCAGCCTCACCGCCGCACCGGCCGTGACCGGCGCTGTGGTCGTCACCGTGCTCCTGCCGCCGCGGTGGGCGCTGGTCGTCCCGCCCGGCGATGCCTGGCGGGACGCCCATGTGCGCTGGGCCATGCTGCTCGCAGTCGCGCTCGCGGCGATAGCCGTGACCCTCCAGGACCCGGCCGGACGGTCCCGCGTCAGGTTCGCTCGGGGTCGGTGGTGATGAACCTGTACGGGTACGGCAGGCGCTTAGCGCTGGCCTCGTCGAGCCGGGCCATGTGCTCGACGGCCAATGCCCAACCAGTGGCGCCGAGGTTGACGGCGAGCTGTTCGAGGTTGCGAGCGCCGATGATCGGCGCGGTGACGCCCGGGCGCTGGAGCAGCCAGCGCAGCGCCACCTGGGCGGGTGCCTTCTCGGCCTCCTCGGCGACGGCGAACAGCGCGTCGAGAACGGTCCAGGTGTGCTCGTTGCCGTACGCGCTCCACGTCTCGTTCAGCCCTCGGGTCTCCGCCGAGGCGACGCGGGTGCCGGCCGGCGGTTCCGTCGCGCCACGGCGGATCTTGCCGGCGAGCCAGCCGCCGAGCAGCGGGCTCCACGGGATCACGCCGAGCCCCTCGTTGCGGCAGACGGGCAGCAGCTCCCACTCGGTGTCCCGGTCGAGCAGGTTGTAGAGCGGTTGCAGGCATCGGAACGGCTCCCAGCCGTGCCGCTCGCTCAGGTCGACGGCCTTCTGCAACTGCCAGCCGCTGTAGTTGCTGGCGCCGAGGTACCGCACCTTGCCGGCGCGGACAAGGTCGTTGAGCGTGGACAGGGTCTCGGTGAGCGGCGTGGCGCCGTCCCACGAGTGCACCTGGTAGAGGTCGAGGTAGTCGGTGCCGAGCCGGCGCAGGCTCGCGTCGACGGCGGCCACGATGTGCTTGCGGTTGAGCCCGACGTCGTTGAGGTCGTCGCTCATCGGCCAGCGGACCTTCGTCGCGACGACGAACTGGTCCCGGTCGACGGTCTTGAGCCAACGCCCGAGGATCTCCTCGGACACGCCCCGGCTGTAGACGTCGGCGGTGTCGATGAACGTGCCGCCGACCTCGGCGAACCGGTTCAGCAGCGCGTGACTGGTGGCCTCGTCGGCCTCGCGCCCGAACGTCATCGCGCCCAGGCAGAGCTCGCTCACCTTCAGACCGGTGCGGCCGAGGAACCTGTACTCCATGTCGCCATCACCCCTTTCAGGTGACGACGCTAGGAGTTCGTGTGCGCTCTAACGCAAGAACTAATTCGCGGCGGCCGGCTTCGGGTGGCGCTTGCGGTGCATGCGGACCAGCAGCGCACCGACAACGGTGAGCAGCACGCTCGCCCCCACCGACATCAGGAACGCCGGCGACGTCGGCCTGGTGGCGGTGGCGCCGACGAACACGTTCAGGATCGTGCTCGGCAGCAGGCCCAGCGTCGTGCCGGCGACGAACCACCGCAGCCGTACCTTGGTGGCGCCGAACGCGTAGTTGACCAGGCCGAACGGCAGGATCGGCAGGAACCGGACGGTCAGCACCGCGAGCAAGCCGCCGCGGTCGAGCCAGTGCTGGAACCGCACGAGCCGGCTGCCGTGCGGCGTGCCGGCCGTGCGCTGGGCGAGGTACGGCCGGCCGAGTGCGCGGCCGATGCCGAACGCGATGCTCGCGCCGAGCACCGTGCCGACGATCGCGTAGCAGACGGCGGGACCCGGCGGGAACAGCAGGCCGGCGAGGATCGCCACGCCGGTGCGCGGGAACAGCAGCACGGCCATGGTGGCGATCGACAGGACCGTGACCAGCGGGATCCAGTCGGCGCCCGACGCGAGCAGCGCCTGCACCTGCGACGGTTCGGGCACGCCGGTGCTGACGAGGATGAGCGTGGCAGCGGCGATCACGAGCCCGAGGGCAGCCAGACGGGTACGCGGATCGAGGACGGCGCCGACAAGGCGCGGACTGGTGGTGGTGGCCGGAGAATTCGTCACGCGCCTCGCCCAAGGGCCGGCACGCTCAGGCGGCGAGCAGCGGTCATCGCGGTCATGGTAACCAGGTACACGCACCACACCGTGCACGCGGTTCGACCGAACGGAACATGCGCGACGGGCAGTGGTCGGGTGGTCGCTGACTGCTGCGCCAGCCAGGCTGTGTTCAGGTGCTTGCGGGGCGTAACGTATAACGGGTTTCGGCTTTGGGGGGCCAGCCTGTTTACGTTCGTATACGCTGGTGGGGTGCCGGACGAGAGCTATGTGTTCACCGACCGGACGTACGAGAGCCTGGCGAAGTCGGAGGTGAGCCCGTTGGCCGTGACCGACGTGCTGCACTCGGGACACGTCGCGCGTCGCCATATCGGGGCCAGCCTGCAGATCGCGGGCCGCGACCGCACGAACACGTGGCTGGTCGTCGCGCTGGTCGAGGAGGGCGACGATCAGTACCACGTCGCTGGCGCCCGTTACCTCGATCACAACGAGATCGCCGCCATCATCCGGGTGAGGGGAGAGCAGCAATGAGCACGTTCGACGATGCGAACGCCGCCCTGCAGAGCCGGGACTGGTCCAACGCGCATGTCGACAGCAAGCCGCGCACGGCGTCGGTGGTGCAGTCGGTGCGGATGCCTCGCGACCTCAACGAGCGGCTCCTGGTCGAGGCCCAGCGTCGCGGCGTCACGCCCAGCGAGGTGATCCGTGACCTTGTCGACGCAGGCCTGACCGCCACCGAGGAGTCTCCGACCGTACGGCTGGCCGACGTGCGCCGCGTCATCGAGGCTCTCGCGCACCAGGTCGCCTGACTGCGCTGCCTGGACGCCCGGCGAGCGAGGCCGAAACGGACTTGCGGTGCAAACCGGGGCAGGCGTGCCCGGTGTAGGCACGGGTTCCCGGAAAGTCCGTTTCGCGGCGGGTGGCCCCGGGCGGGCGGGCGCCGCAGGTGGTTCGGGGGCGGGGTTCAGGCGGCGGTGAGTACGTCGGCGAGCGCGCGGAAGATGAGGGCGGTCGAGGTGGCGCCCGGGTCCTGGTGGCCGAGGCTGCGCGGCCCCAGGTAGGACGCGCGCCCCTTGCGTGCCTGCAGGTCGATGGTGGCCTGCGCACCCGCGGCGGCCGCGTCGGCGGCGCGCGTCGCGGCGTCGGCCAGGGCACCGCCGGTGCTCACCGACTCCCGGAACGCGTCGACGGCAGGGGAGTACGCGTCGACCATCGTCTTGTCGCCCGGCGCGGCGCCCCCCAGCCGCCGGATCCCGTCGAGCCCGGCGCTGAGCGCAGCCGCGACGTCGGCCGGCGCCGCCTCGAAACTCGGCAGCGCGCGACCCATCGCCCGGAACGCGCTGCCATACAGCGGGCCGGACGCGCCGCCGACCTTCGAGATCAGCGCCGTGCCCGTGGCGACCAGCACGTCGCCGACCACCGCGTACTGGCCACCGTCCAGCGTGACGATCGCGGCGGTGAAGCCGCGCTGCAGGTTCGTGCCGTGGTCGCCGTCGCCGATCGCGGCGTCGAGGGCGGTGAGGTGCTGCCGGTTGGCGTCGACCGCGTCGGCGATCGCCCGGATCCAGGCCACTGTGGTCGTGACGTCCACTGCTCACGCTCCCCAGCGCAGGCCCGGGGTGTTCACCGGCGAGTCCCACAGGCGCAGCAACTCGTCGTCGGCTGCGCACACGGTGATCGAGACGCCGGCCATGTCGAGGCTGGTGACGTAGTTGCCGACGAGGCTGCGCGCGATCCGTCTACCGAGGACGGTCGCGACTTCGCCGTACACCAGGTACAGCTCGCTCAGCGGCGTGCCGCCCAGACCGTTCACCAGGACGATGAGCCGTTCGTCGTTCGCGGGCGGGCGGTCGTCGAGGATGGCGGAGAGCGCGTCGGTGACGATCTCCCGCGCGGTGCGCAGCTTCTCCCGCCGCCGGCCCGGTTCGCCGTGAATGCCGACGCCGACCTCGATCTCGTCGTCGGGCAGGTCGAAGCCGGGCTTGCCGGCGGACGGGGTGGTGCACGCGGTGAGGGCGACCGCGAACGAGCGGCTGGCGTCGTTGACGCGCTTGCCGACCGCGGCGACGTCGGCCAGCGCGGCGCCCTCCTCGGCGAGCGCCCCGGCGACCTTCTCGACGATCAGCGTGGCGCCGGTGCCGCGCCGTCCGGCGGTCCAGGTGGAGTCCTGGACGGCGACGTCGTCGTCAACGAGGACGGTCTCGACGACGATCCCCTCGTCGGCGGCGAGTTCGGCGGCGAGCTGGAAGTTGAGGACGTCGCCCGTGTAGTTCTTGACGATGAGGACGACGCCCGCGCCAGTGTCGACGGCCTTGACCGCGGCGAGGATCTGGTCAGGAACGGGCGACGTGAAGACCTCGCCGGGGCACGCGGCGTCGAGCATGCCGGGCCCCACGAACCCGCCGTGCAGCGGCTCGTGGCCCGATCCGCCGCCGGAGACGAGCGCGACCTTGCCGGGCCGCGGTGTGCCGGCGCGGCGGATCACCCGCTGCTCGACGTCGACATGCAGGTCGGGGTGCGCCGCGGCGAGTCCGATGAGGACATCCGGGATGTATGTCTCGGCCGCGTTGAGGAACTTCTTCACCTTGCGGCTCCTTCGCACCGGTCGCGTCGGAGGGCCGGTCTGTGGGTGGGAGCGCCTAGCATTCCCAGTTATGACCAGTCCCGTCGGGATCGTACTCGTGTCGCACAGTGCTGAGCTGGCACGCGGACTCGTGGCGTTGGTGCGGCAACTCGGCGGTTCGTCCGTGCCGGTCGCCGCGGCCGGCGGCACGGACGGCGACGAGCTCGGCACCAGCTACGACCGGGTCCGCAAGGCGATCGCCGAGGTGGATCGCGGCTCCGGCGTGCTTGTCCTGGTCGACCTGGGCAGTGCGGTCCTCACCGCCCGCCAGGTCATCGCCGACCTCGAACGTGCCGATGTGCTGATCGCGGACGCGCCGCTGGTGGAAGGCGCGGTGTCGGCGGCGGTTGCGGCATCCCTACCGGGGGACCTGGCCGCCGTGCGCGCCGCCGCAGAGCAGGCGCGCCACGCGGGCAAGCTCTGACGCGATTTCTGCGACCGGTGGGATCGTGAAGTCAGGCTGCACGATCCCACCGGTGGCAGAACGCCTAGGCTCACCGGTATGGCAGTAGTGAAGATCAATGCGATCGAGGTTCCGGACGGTGGCGCGGGGGAGGAGCTGGAGCGGCGGTTCGCGGCCCGGCTCGGCGCGGTGGACGGTTCACCAGGCTTCCTCGGGTTCGAGCTGCTCCGGCCGGTTGCCGGGGAGACCCGCTACTTCGTGCTCACCCGGTGGACCGACGACGACGCGTTCCAGGCCTGGATGAACGGTCCTGCGCGGGCGGCGCACGCTGGGCCGCGCGCGAAGCCGGTCGGCACGGGCTCCAGCCTGCTGGAGTTCGAAGTCGTGCAGCAGACCGGTCCCACCGCGACCTGACGACGGTGCCCTCCCCGCCGTGGCGGGGAGGGCACCGGCCGCTCAACTCAGAACTGCAGGCTCCACTTGTCGATGAAACCGGTGTCCGCTGCGTAGGCGTCACGGACGCGGAGGGTCCACGTGCCGTTGGCGCCTTCGGAGGACGCGTTCACCGTGTACGTCGTGATGACGTTGTCGGCCGAGTCGCTGCTGGAGGAGTTCTTGACCCGGTAGGCCGTTCCGTCCGGTGCGACGAGGTCGATGACGAGGTCACCGCGGTAGCTGTGCTTGATGTCGACGCCGACCTTCAGCGTCGACGGGGCGTTGCCCGGCCGGGCCACCGGGATCGTGCTGGTGACCGTACCGAGGTCCGGGATGTTGACGTTGTTCGCGTTCTCGAAGTAGCCGCCCGGGCCCGGGGACGTGGTGGGCGACGGCGTCGGCGAACCGGTCGGGGTCGGCGACGGGTCGGGGCCGCCCGTGCCGGTGACCTGGAGCAGCCGGTTCGGCGAGCCGGCGCCGGGGTTGGTGACCTTGCCGACGACTGCGGCGTTCACGAGCGCGTCCCGCACCTGCTGCGGGGTCGCGTTCGGGTTGCCCGAGAGGTAGACGGCGGCCGCGCCGGCCACGTGCGGCGACGCCATCGACGTGCCGCTGATCGTGTTGGTCGCGTTGTTGTTGGCGCCGATCCACGACGAGGTGATCCCCACGCCCGGCGCCCAGATGTCGAGGCAGGTGCCGAAGTTGGAGAACGTCGCCGAGGCGTCGTTGGCCTGGGTGGCGCCGACGGTGATGGCGTTCGGCGTGCGGGCCGGCGAGAAGTTGCACGCGTTCGCCGGGCGGCCGAGGAAGTCGCCGTTACCGGCCGCGACGGCGAAGCTGATGCCGGACGCGATCGACCGCGTGACCGCGTCGTCCAGCGCCTGGTTGACGCCGCCGCCGAGGCTCATGTTCGCGACTGCCGGCTTCACCGCGTTGGCGGCGACCCAGTCGACGCCGGCGATGACGCCCGCGTTGGTGCCGGAGCCCTGGCAGTTCAGCACGCGGACGGCGACCAGCTTGGCTTCCTTGGCGACGCCGTACTGCGAGCCGCCGACGGTGCCGGCGACGTGCGTGCCGTGACCGTGGCAGTCGGTGGCGTCGTTGTCGTTGTCGACCGTGTCGCGCCCGTGCCGGGCCCGGCTGGGCGAGCCGAACGTCGTGTGTGTCGTCAGGATGCCGGTGTCGACGATGTACGCCGTCACGTTGCTGGCCGTGTTCGGGTACGTGTAGGAGTTGTTCAGCGGCAGGTTCGGCTGGTCGATCCGGTCGAGGCCCCAGGACGGCGGATTCGGCTGGACGCCGGAGATACGCACGGCGTGGTCCTGCTCGACGTACTCGATGCCCGGCTCTTCGGCGAGCTTCGTGGCGTCGGCCTCGCTCATCGTGGTGGCGAAGCCCTGCAGCGCAGTGTGATACGTGTACTTCACCGCGCCGTTGTGGCGACCGGCGAGCTCACGGGCCGTGGCCGTGACGCCCTGCGCCCTGAGCGAGCTGGTGGGTTTGAGTACGGCGATGTAGCTGTTCGCAACGGCGGTCTTCCCGCCTGCATTGCGGATCTCGCCTTCCGTGGGCGCGGCGAAGGCGGGAACGGCCGCGAACGCGACTACTGCCGCGAGCGCGGCGAGCCCGGTCGCGGGGACTAATCGACGCGCGGGCATGCGCAGTTGTCCCATCGGGGGAGCCTCCTCGGCATCTACCGACCGGTGTGTGGGGTCGCCACCGGTCAGGGCTGGGAGCCCGTCACGACCGTTCGCCGGTTGGGCGTACTGACGTGGGCGGGTTCGGGTGGGAAACATCCGCGCGGAGGGTGCGTGGGCACCTTAGCGACTCTTAAGTAGCAATATCTAGACATTGAAACCTCTACCGGTTATGCGGTAATTAGTAAGGTTTGCTACCTGTGCACCGCAGTCGGGGTTGCAGCGGTACGACGGAGAGCGCTCTCTGACGCACGTCAGCCTCCACCCGCGTGTCGCCACCGAGGCCGGTGATACGTTTCGTCTACCTTTACTTTGCGACACCGGCGGCATGGCCGGCAGCGATGGGGAGCGCTCTCTGTTTCGCGATCCCTCCGACCGCACGTGCCGCAGGCGAACGCTGGTGGACAATGATCGGCGGGGCAGGCCGCACGGTGCGGGGGAGGTCGGCGAACAGATTGGACAGTGAGAGGCGGAACGCGATGACGGGTCGACCGACCCTGGAGCGGGTGGCTGCACGCGCCGGGGTGTCGAGGGCGACCGTGTCCCGCGTCGTCAACGGATCCACACGGGTGGCGCCGGGCATCAGAGAAGCGGTGATGCGCGCCGTCGACGAGCTGGGCTACGTCCCGAACCTCGCCGCCCGTAGCCTCGTCACCCAGCGCACCGACTCGATCGCGCTGGTGGTCTCCGAGCCTCCGACCCGCGTGTTCTCCGACGACCCGTTCTTCTCCGGCATCATCCGCGGCGTCAGCCAGGAGCTGGAGGCCGCGGACAAGCAGCTCGTACTGATGCTCGCCGGGTCACAGCCCAGCCACGACCGGGTCGAGCGGTACGCCACGGCAGGCCACGTCGACGGCGTGCTTGTCGCCTCGATGCACGGCGCCGACCCGCTGCCCGGGGCGCTGTCCCGGATGGGTATCCCGGTGGTGGCCAGCGGCCGGCCGCTCGGGCGCCACGACATGCCCTACGTCGACATCGACAACGTCGGCGGCGCCGCGTCAGCCGTCGAGCGCCTCGTCACCATCGGGCGGCAGCGGATCGCGACGATCGCCGGCCCGCAGGACATGATCGCCGGCATCGACCGGCTCACCGGCTACCGCTCGGCGCTGCGCGACTCCGACCGGCGTTCGATCGTCGCCGTGGGCGACTTCACCCGGGAGTCCGGCACGCAGGCCATGCGCCAGCTGCTGTCGGACGATCCCGGCCTGGACGCGGTCTTCGTCGCCTCCGACATGATGGCGCTCGGCGCGCTACAGGCCCTGCGCCAGGCCGGGCGGAGCGTGCCGGACGACGTCGCCGTGGTCGGCTTCGACGACATCGACATCGCCCGCTACTCCGAACCGCCGCTCACCACCGTGCGGCAGCCGACGATGGAGATGGGGCGGGAGATGGTCCGCCTCGTGCTCAAACTCAGCGTTGGCGAACCGGCCGGCGACCCGGTGATCCTGCCGACCGAGCTTGTCGTCCGCGAGTCCGCGTAGAGCGAACCGGACTTTCCGGGAAGCCGTGCCTACACCGGGCGCGATTGCCCCGGTTTGCACCGCAAGTCCGGTTTCAGTCGTCGGCAGTGGACGCGTTGATCGCCTCGCTGATCTCGCGCAGCTGCTCGACCTGCTTCGGCGTGAGCAGGTCGAACAGCGAGCGCCGGACCTGTTCGACGTGTCCGTGCGCGGCCTCCGCCAGTGCCGCGAACCCGGCCTCGGTGAGGGTGGCGGTCAGTCCGCGCCGGTCGGCGGTGCAGTTGGCGCGGGTCACCCAGCCGCGTTCCTCCAGGCGGGCGACGGCATGGGACAGGCGGCTCCGGCTGGACTCCGACGCCGTGGCCAGCTCGCTCATCCGCAGCGAGCGCCCCTCGGCTTCCGAGAGTCGCACCAGGATCTCGTAGTACGCGTGCGGGATCCCCGAGTCACGCTGGAGCTGGGCGTCGATCCCGTCGAAGAGACGCCGGTTGGCGACGAGGAACGCGCGCCACGTCCGCTGCTCGTCGGCGCTCAGCCATCGGGTGTCCATGGTTACCAGCGTACCCGGAATGGTTGAACTCTCAACTTGGTTAGCCTACACTGTAACCAGTTGAGAGTTCAACCAACCTGACATCGGAGCCTGACATGGGCATCTTTCGCCTGAACCACGCCGTGCTGTACGTGCGCGACGTCAACGAGTCCGTACGCTTCTACACCGACGTGCTCGGCTTCCGGCCGGTCAACATGACGCCGGAGGGCTTCAAGGGCGCCGCGTTCCTGCAGGCACCGGACTCGACCAACGATCACGACCTCGGGCTGTTCGAGGTGGGCGCGGCCGCCGGCCCGTCGCTCGCCGGCCGGGGCACCGTCGGTCTCTACCACCTGGCGTGGGAGGTCGAGACCCTGGACCAGCTGGAGCAGACGGCCCACGATCTCGCCGCCGCGAACGCGCTCGTCGGCGCCACGGACCACGGCACCACGAAGAGCCTCTACGGGCGTGACCCCGACGGGATCGAGTTCGAGATCGTCTGGATCATCCCCGCCGACCTCCTCGACCCGGACACCCTCGACGCCCGCAAGGGCATGCGCACGCTCGACATCGCCAAGGAGAAGGCCAGGTACGGCGGCCAGACCCGCGGCGGCGTCGGCATCTCCGTCCCCGCCACCTCCTGAGGAGCCATCCCTTGATCACGTCGACCGCGACCGTCGCCACCGAGACCCCCGAGCGGTACGCGAAGCAGCTCGCGAGCCATCTCGGCCGCAAGACCGAGGTCCTGTCCGAGGGCGCCGGGCAACGCATCGTCCTGAACGCGGGCAGTTGCCTGCTGGAGTCCGTCGACGGCGCGCTGGTGCTGCACGCCAGCGCGGACGACGTCGACGGCTTGCAGCGGGTCGAGCAGGTCGTCGGCTCGCACCTCGAACGGTTCGGCGCCCGCAACGAGCTCACCGTCAGCTGGGAGGCCGGGGCGTGACGATCGCAGTCACCGGTGCCACCGGCGCGATCGGCGGGCGGATCGCGCGGCGCCTGGCCGGTGCGGGTGTCGAACAGCGGCTCGTGGTGCGCGATCCGGCCCGGGCTCCGGAGCTGGCGGGCGCCACGGTCGCCGTCGCGAGCTACGGCGACCGCGAAGCCCTGCGCAAGGCGTTCGGCGGTGCCCGCACGCTGCTGCTGGTGTCCGCCAAGGAGGACGCCGACCGGGTCGGGCTGCACACCGCCACCGTCGATGCCGCGGTCGAGGCGGGTGTCGAACGCATCGTCTACACGTCGTTCCTCGGCGCCTCGCCGGGCTGCACGTTCACGTTCGGGCGCGACCATTGGCACACCGAACAGCACATCCGGGCCACCGGCGCGGCGTTCACGTTCCTCCGCGACAGCATCTACCTCGACTACATCCCATACTTCGCCGGCGAGGATGGCGTGATCCGCGGACCGGCGGGCGACGGGCGCGTGGCAGCCGTGGCACGGGACGACGTCGCCGACGCGGCGACCGCAGTCCTGCTCGGCGACGGGCACGACGGGCGCACCTACGACCTCACCGGCCCTGCCGCGTTCACCATGGCCGAGGCCGCTGACGTGCTCTCGAAGGCGCTGGACCGGCCGGTCCGGTACGAGGCCGAGACGCTCGAACAGGCGTACGCGTCCCGTGCAAGCTATGGCGCTCCGCAGTGGGAGGTCGACGGCTGGGTCACCTCCTACGGCGCGATCGCGGCCGGCGAGTTGGACGTCGTCACCGACCACGTCGAGCAGCTCACCGGCCATCCGCCGATGAGCCTCGCCGAGTACCTGGCTGCGGTTCGAACGCGCCCGTAGGGGTCGCGTCTGAACCGCAACCCCGTAGGGTCTCGGATATGAGCCTGAACCGGGCTTGTCCGGAGCAGCCGGCGGCGACGGTCGCGTCCTCGGCGGTGCTGGCCGGTCCGGTCCACCTCGGCGCCGGGGTCGTGCTCGCGCAGGGGCTCACGGTCCGGGCGCACGGCGAGGGCCAGGTAGTGATCGGTAACCACTCGGCGATCCTGGAGAACGGCGTCGTGATCGGCTGGGCGGAGAGCCCGGTCCGGATCGGCCAGCGCACGGTCTTCGGCCACCGCTGCCAGGTGATCGGCGCGACCGTCGGCGACCTGTGCGAGATCGGCAACGGCGCGATCATCATGCCCGGCGCGCGGCTCGGCGACGGCTGCATCCTGGGGGAGGGGACGCTGATCCCGGCCGGCACGGTGATCCCGCCCGACACCGTGCTCGTCGGGCGCCCGCCGCATGTGCTCCGCACCGCCAACGACGTCGACCGGGAACGCGTCGCCGCACTGCGCGAACACCAGCTCGACCGCACCGACCACCCCGGCACGCAGGTGCACGGCCGCCCGCCCGCAGGAGTCCACATGGGACAGCTCTACGCGTACGGCACGAAGACACCGCAGGTCGCGGCCGACGCGATCCTCTTCGACAGCGCCGAGATCACCGGTGACGTCGAGGTCGGCGCGGGCACGATCATCGGGGCCGGGGTGAAGATCATCGGCGACTCGCACGGCCCGGTCCGCATCGGCGCGGGCGTTCAGATCCTGGAGAACACTGTCCTGCACCTGCTGCCCGACAACGAGCTGATCGTCGAGGACGGCGTGGTGATCGGGCCCGGTGCGATGATCCACGGCTGCCATCTGGGCGCCGGCACGGTCGTCGAGCCGGCGGCGATCGTCTGCGACTGGAGCCGCGTCGGCCCCGAGTCGGTGGTGCGTGCGGGTGCGTGCGTGAAGCAGCGGTCGCAGTTCGGGGCGCGGTCGGTGATCGACGGCTTCCCCGCGATCGCCGCCGGCACCCTCGACGCGGCGCCGGAGCGTCCCGCCTGGGCGTTCGACCCTGCGCTGTTGCCGACGATCACCCGGGTGCAGCGCTAAGGGCCTGTTCGCGGAAATCGCGCAGCCGCGAGGCGCTCGCGCGCGCGATTTCCGCGAACACTGCCCGGGAATAGTTGACGGCGCAACTATCGTTCTGGGCGGTAGTCAAGTACAGAGGAGGCCGACATGCCGGCCGTCACCGTCGAAGACCTCACCGTCCTGCCCCGTGTCGCCGCACCGGCCGACGGTGCCGCGCGCGCCGTCCGCAGCCTCACCACCGCGCCGAGCGGGTACGAGGGCGAGGGGTTCCCGGTCCGCCGCGCGTTCGCTGGAGTCGACCTGCGCGACCTGGACCCGTTCGTTCACCTCGACCAGATGGGCGAGGTCGAGTACGCGCCTGGCGAGGCGAAGGGCACGCCCTGGCATCCGCACCGCGGCTTCGAGACCGTCACGTACCTGCTCGACGGCGTCTTCGAGCACCAGGACTCCAACGGCGGCGGCGGGCTGATCACCAACGGCGACACGCAGTGGATGACCGCCGGCTCCGGGCTGCTCCACATCGAGCGCCCGCCGGAGGAACTCGTCGCCAGCGGTGGCCTCTTCCACGGCACCCAGCTCTGGGTCAACCTGCCCCGCGCGCAGAAGTGGGCCGACCCGCGCTACCAGGACCTGCGCGGCACCGACGTCGCGCTGCTGTCCTCGGCCGACGCGGGCGCGCTCGTCCGGGTGATCGCGGGCGAAATCGAGGCCCAGGCGGCCGGGAGCGGGGAAGTCGCCGGGCACGCCGGCCCCGGTTCGACCTACACGCCGATGGCGATGGTGCACGCGACCGTGGCTCCGACCGCTCGCCTCGACCTGCCGTGGCGCCGCGACTTCAACGCGCTGGTGTACGTGCTGTCCGGAGCCGGCGAGGTGGCCGGGCATCCCGTGCGCACCGGCCAGCTCGCCGTGCTCGGCGCCGGCGACTTCGTGACGGTCACCGCCGACGCCGACCAGGAGAGCCGCAGCCCGGCGCTCGACGTGCTGGTTCTCGGCGGCAGGCCGATCCGCGAGCCCGTGGCGTGGGGCGGACCGTTCGTGATGAACACCCGCCAGGAGGTCATCGAAGCGTTCGAGGACTTCCAGCGCGGACGCATGGGCACGATTCCCGCCGTGCACGGCGCCCCGACCGAGGTCGTCGAAGGCTAAGACAGCACTGGCTCGTTCCCGGGCTTCCACTTGATGCCGCAGCCCATGCTCGGCACATGAGGCTCGGGGACGGGCTCGCCGCGCAGCACGTGCTCGATCGCGTTCCGCAGCAGCGCGCCCGTGACAGGCACGTCGTTGCGCGGGCGGCTCTCGTCGAACGCGCCCCGGTAGGCGAGGCGGTGGTCGGCGTCGTAGACGAAGAGGTCGGGCGTACAGGCCGCCCGGTACGCCGTGGCGACCGACTGGTCGTCGTCCATCAGGTACGGGAACGTGAAACCGGCGCGGGTGATCTGCTCCGCGGTGCCGGCCACGTCATCGTCCGGGTAGTTCTCGACGTCGTTGCTCGTGATGGCGACAGCGCTCAGACCCTTGCCGGTGTACTCGGCGACGAGCGGGCCGAGCACCGACTCGATGTGCCGCACGTACGGGCAGTGGTTGCAGAGGAACATCACCAGTAGGGCTGATCCGTCGAAGTCAGCGAGGGAGACCTTCGGCCCGTCGACGGACGGCAGCGAGAAGTCGGGCGCGGGCGTGCCGAGCGGCACCATGAGGGAGGAGAGAGCCATACCTCCGATACTGCCGCACGCCGCCGCAAGTCGGCTGGTCTGGCGGTCCGTGAAGCCTCACGGTCACGTTCACGTTCACGTTGAGGGTGAGGGTTCTACCGCCGGCCGAGGAACAGTTCGCGGTCGTTCGTCTCGTCCGGTATCGCCTGCGCGGTGAAGCCGGCCTCGGCGACCAACCGCAGCCAGACATCGCGACTGAACAGGCCCGTGCGGTGCGACTCGTGAGTGGACCGCACCGTGCCGTCGGTGTCGCGGAGCAGGAACGCGTACTCGGTCTGGACCCATGTGTCGTCCGGGTCCGGATCCCAGGTCCATTCGAGGTACCGCGCGCCGCGCCCGTCCGGCGCGTCGCTACCGCCCTCGCTGCTGGACGGGGTGAACGTCTCGGCGGTGGCGTCGGGGAGGAACAGCGCGACGCCACCCGTGCGGCAGTGCACGAACGCCGTCTCGATCGCACGCCGCAGGTCGCCCTCGGTGGTCATGTAGTCGATCGCGTCGTGGACGAAGACCGCGTCGAACTCGCGTCCTAGCCGCACGGTGCGCATGTCGCCCTGGTCGTGGTCGCACTCGGGGTTGAGGCGGCGCGACACCGCCAGCATCTCCTCGGACAGGTCCACCAGCGTCATCGCGAACCGCGACTTCAGATGGGACGCGTTGTGCCCGCCACCACTGCCGAGTTCGAGCACTTCGCGTACCGGGATCACCGCCGAACCGAGCAGTTCTGCCGCCTCGCCGGCCTCGTCGGTATACTCCTCGGGCGGTGAGATGAGCGGCCACCATTTCGCCAACTCGCCGTAGAACCGGTAGCCCTCCGTCATGGCAGTCATCATCGCCGGTGCGCGAAACGGTTTTTGACAGATCTCCTCGGCGCTGCGGCAGTGTGTGCTGTGCCGGCCGCTGGCGTCGACCAGACCGTCCATTATCGACTAGTCGGGGAAGGTAACCCTACGTCGCGGATCGTAGGTTAATGCCGCCCGCGAGCGCCGCGGCCCAGGCAACTGTCGGGGAAATGGCGGCATCCTGCGCCCGGTTTGAGGACCACTGCCCCGACAGTCCGGTTTCCCCGGCCGGCGGTCGACCTGCAATGTCCGGATGGTCAGACTCCACGATCCCACCACAAGTCTGCGGGAGGCCGGACTGATCAGTGAGCCGCGAAGCGGTCGGTGGCGGCGATGAGCAGCTCGGCCACTCCGGCGTCGCGCGTGCCGTGTCCGGCATCGTCGACGAGGAACAGTTCGGCGTCGGTCCAGGCCTGGGCCAGTTCCCACGCGATGTCCGGCGGGCTGCTCACGTCGGCGCGACCGTGCACGAGCACGCCGGGGATTCCCGCCAGTTTGCCGACGTCACGCTGCAACGCGTCGCCGTCGAGGAACGTCGCGTGCCGCCAGTAGTGGGTGACCAGCCGGGCGAAGCACAGCCGGAAGGCCGGGTCGTCGTAGCGCCGTTCGGGCCGGCGATCCGACCGCACGGACACGTGGGCGTCCTCCCACGCACACCAGTCCTTCGCCGCCTGCTCGCGCACTGCTGGGTCGGGATTGTGGAGGAGCCGGCTGTAGGCATCAACGAGGCTGCCGTCGCGGTCGGCGGGAGGCACGCCGTCGCGGAACCGTGCCCACTCCGCGGGGAAGACTCGCCGCATATCGTGGGTGATCCACTCGATCTCCCGCGCGGACGGTCCAGCGACGCTGAACAGGACGATCTCGGACACGTGCTCCGGGTGCTGCTCGGCGTAGGCCAAGCCGAGTGTCGATCCCCACGAGCCGCCGAACACGAGCCACCGGTCGATTCCGAGTTGGGTCCGGAGGAGCTCGATGTCACCGATCAGGTGTGCGGTGGTGTTGGTGGAGAGGTCGATCTGTGGCGCGCTGGCATGCGGCGTACTGCGGCCGCAGTTGCGCTGGTCGAACAGAACTATGCGGTAGGCGGCCGGGTCGAAGTAGCGCCGCCAGCTCGGCGTGCAGCCTGAACCCGGTCCGCCGTGCAGCGCGACGGCCGGCTTTCCGCCCGGGTTGCCGCAGGCCTCCCAGTAGATCTGGTGCCCGTCGTCGACGTCGAGCATCCCGTGCTCGTAGGGCTCGATCGGTGGGTACATGGTGGTCCCTCTCGGTCACCGATCTAACAGTGCTGTTATATTTCTACCATGAGGGACGCCGTGGGAACCCATCTGCGCCATGTGCTCGATCTCCTCGACGGCGACGTCGCGGCGGTGGGGCGCGACCTCGGCCTCGTCGACTACCGGCCCCGGTACTCACCGGTGGTACGTGCGCTGGTCGAGCACGGTCCGCTACCGATCGGCGGTATCGCCGAGGCTGTTGGCGTCACCCACTCCGCCGCCAGCCAGACCGTGGCGCAGATGTCCCGCGCGGGCCTCGTCGTGCTCCAACCCGGAGCGGACGCCCGCCAGCGCGTCGTTCAGCTCACGCCGGAGGCGCAGGCCCTGCTGCCGACGATCGAGACGGAGTGGGCGGCGACCGTCGCCGCCATGCGCGAACTCGACGCCGAACTGTCTGTGCCGCTGGCCACGCTCCTGGCAGAGGTACGGGCGGCGCTGGAGCGCCGCCCGTTCCGCCAGCGGATCGCCCGCCACCTCACCTGACAGCTCAACTGTCGGGGAAATGGCGGCATCCGGCGTCCGATTAGAGGACCAATACCGGAACAGTCCGGTTTGTCCGGACCGACGGAGCCGCCAACCGCTACGGGCGCATCTCGTACGTGCCCGCGTGTGCGCGAACCTGCTCCCACACGCGGGTGAAACGGTCAGTGTCGGCCGCCGGCTTGCGCACCTGGTCACGCGCCCATGCCTGCTGGGCCTCGGTGGTGGACGCCATGCCGTGCAGCTCGACCGCGTACGCGGAGAAGTCCTGCACGAGCACCGCGAAGATCTGGTCGACGAGGTCGCGATCGACACCGCTGTGCTGCGCCTGCTCCAGGATCAGCTGCGCGTACGGGACCAGCGTGAACAGCTGGCCGAGGGTGAGCAGGAAGTCGAGGTCCTTCTGCTGGTCGGCGTCCGGCGCGGCGGTGGTCAGCAGCGTGCCGAGCCCGTCGGCCTGGGCGAGGAACCGGACCACGTTCGGCACGTCGGCGAACGTCTCGAAGATCGGGCGCCACGCCGCGAACTGGATCTTGCCGAGCCCCTTCGTCGGGCCCTGCTGGAACAGGAAGGCGTCGTCGCCGGCCTCGGCCCGCGCCGGCACCTCGCCGTAGGTACCCGGGTTGAACAGGTAGTTCGCCATGAACTTGAGCACCAGCGCCATGTTGACGTGGACGGTGCCCTCCAGGCGGGGGAGCGCCCGGATGTCGCGCGCGGCGAGAGCGAAGTAGGTGTCCTTCTCGAATCCCTTGGCCGCGATCACGTCGGAGATCAGGGTGACGACGCGCTCGCCTTCGGTCGTCACCTTCATCTTCGTGATCGGGTTGAACAGGAGGTAGCGGCGATCGTCGGGGCCGGCTGCGCGGAAGTACTCGATCGACCGATCGGCGAACAGCTTCATCGCGACGAGGCGGGCGTACGCGTCGGTGAGCATCCGCCGCACGTGCGGGAAGTCGGTGACCTTCGTCCCGTACAGCACGCGGTTGTCGGCGTGCGTGATGGCCTCGTAGAACGCGTGCTCGCAGATGCCGATCGAGGCGAAGCCCAGGTTGAACTTGCCGACGTTGACCGTGTTCAGCGCCGCGTCGAACGCCGCCTGACCGGTGTGCAGGATGTCAGCCTCGGTGACCGGGTAGTCGTCGAGGCGGAACTCGCTCACGAACATCTGCGAGTCGACGATGTTCTTGACCAGTGTGTAGTTCGGGTGCTGACTGTCGACCGCGAAGAAGACGTATCCCTCGGGACCCTCGACATCGGCTCGGCGCCCGAACACCGACACCATGCCGGCCAGGTTGCCGTTGCCGATGTAGTACTTGCCGCCGTTCGCCCGGAACCCGCCGGTGCCCGAGTCGTCGGGCGTGAGGATCATGTCGGTCGAGTAGATGTCGGCGCCGTGCTCCTTCTCCGACAGCCCGAACGCGAAGATCGCGCCGGCGTCGAGCAGCTCGGCGGCGCGGCGGCGTGCCTCGGCGTTGCCGCTCTGCCAGATCGGGCCGAGGCCCAGGATCGTGACCTGCCACGTGTACCAGTACGCGAGGCCGTAGAAGCCGGTGATCTCGTTGAAGGCGCAGATCCGGGTGGTGTCCCAGCGCTTGCCGGCGTCGCCGGCGGCATCGGCGGCCGGCGTGAGGAGGGTCGCGAAGACCTTGTTCTCCTTCACGAACTCCAGGAAGTCGGAGTACCAGACGCGCTGGTGGTCGTCCTCCAGCAGCGTCCGCTTGCCGCGCGTCTCGAAGAAGTCGATCGTCTTGAGCATGATCTCGCGGGAGGCGGCGTCGAGGTGTGTCGGCTCGTACGTACGGGGGTTGAACAGCAGCCCGCCGGTTCCCGTCTTCTCGACACTCGCCATGTGACACCCCTTCGCCGGTCGCGTGCCCCGAAGTTACTCGCGGGTTAACTGTGGCACCACCGCCCTGCGCTGTGACCGCTGTCTCACCGCCCTGGCGATCACTCCGGGCCGTCCCCTGAATGTTCCCGGCAGCGCGTGCGCACACTGTGGCGGGAACATCCAGGGGGCTCAGCGGGTCACTTGCGGCAGAGGCGGGAGCCAGTGCCGCACGGTGAAGTCGCCCGTGCGCACCGTCTCGAACGGCGCCATGCTCAGGCACTGCGCCACCTCGACGTCGTGCGAGATCGCCCAGCTGTAGCCGAGGCGGTCGTGGCGGCCGTTGTCGTACACGGATACTCCCTTCCGCTTGCCCTTCAGCTCGGGGACGTTCGTCTCGGTGACGATGCCGGTGACGGTGGCGATCGGCCCGCCAGTGATGAGGCAGTCGGCCTTGAGCCGTGCCCAGCCCACCTCGTCACCGTCGCGGTGGACGAAGCCGAACGTGCCCCGCGCGTCGGTCGCGAACCCGCGCACGTTGAAGTCGAACCGGACGTCCTCGACCGTCGAGCCGGTACAGCTGGGCCTTGCCGGTGAGGCTGGGCTCCGTCGGCCTGTGGGTGGCGGTGGCCGGTGCGGCAGCACCGAGCAGCGCCAGCGCACCGGCGCCGGTGGCGAAGGTCAGGGCGATCCTGCGGAACCTGGTCATGGTGATACCCCCGTGAATCGGTTGGTTCGGGACACCACCGATCATCGGGAATGGCCACTGTGGCCACCCTGAGCAGTTCTCAGCCCCCTGCCAGCCTGCGGATGACGGCCTCGGCGAGGCGGGTCGCTGCGCCCACCGTCCCGTAGTCGAGGTTCTCGGGCGTGTCGGACATGAGGTGGTAGTGCGACAGCGCCTTGAACTCGTTCACTGACACGAGCGTCGCGGTGGGGTAGCCGGCGCGGTCGGTGATCAGGCTGTCGGTCGATGTACGGGCACGCAACCCCCTGACCAGCGGGATCTTCTCGTCCTCGGCGGTCGCGGCGACGAAGTCCTTGAACGGTTCCTGGTAGTCGTGCATCGCGAGCGAGCCCTCGCCTTCGAGGAGGATCAGGTTCGGCGAGCCGATCGTCTCCAGGTTGATGACGTGCGTGGTCCCGGTCGGCAGGGACGCGAAGTGGCGGGCAACGAACGCGAGAATCCCCTCCTGCATCGACTCCTCCGATCCGCATGAGACGAGCAGGACGCGGATCCCCGACACCGGGTTCTCCTGCAGCACCTCGGCGAGCCGCACCAGACCCGCGACGCCCGAAAGGTTGTCGTTGGCGCCGGGGGAGACGGGACTGCGTGCGACGTCCACGAAGATCGCGGTGGCCAGGGCGGACAGGGCGGTGCCGAGCGCGGTGATGCCCTTGCGCCGGGTCAGCGCACCGGCGGCGACCAGGGCCGGACCGCCGACGAGCGGCCAGACCAGCGGCGGCGCCGTCTTGACCCGCTCCATCGCCTCCGGGAACCGCTCGTGCGCCCAGCGCTGCGCGGTCTGGTCGAAGAGGCGGCCGGTGCGCGGCGCGTCGTGGTGCGCGAGGACGACGACAGTGCGGCGGGCGGCGCGGTCGCCGGTCTCGGCCACGACGTTCCAGCAGGTGCGCTGCGGCAACCGGCGGCGCAGGAGGCGCACTCGGGACGTGACCTCGCCGCCGATCGTGGCCGACGCCGCAGCGGCGGCAACCGCCGCCGGCCAGCGCGACCCCTTGGCCAGTGCCGCCACCCCGGCCGCGAGCCCGACCGCGCTGGGGATCCCGAGCGGCCACCAGTACGAGCCGTGCGCACGTTCGGTCTCGATCCGGGCGTCGCAGCCCAGCTTCGCGAACCGCTCGGTCAGCCACTCGGCAGCGTCCCGCTCGCCAGGGCGGGCCGAGCCGCGGTCCGGTATCGCCGCCAGTGTCGCGACCACCTCGCGCAGTGTTGCCTCTCCCGGGATCATCGAGCGCCCACCTTTCGTCACGGTTCCGGGCAGTCTGGCTGATGCTGGCCGAGGATGATGGCGGTATGACCGTACGGGTGGGCCTGATCGGCGCGGGCGTCATGGGTGCGGACCACGCCCGCACGCTCCTCGACATCCCGGGAGCCGAGCTCGTCGGCGTGTGCGACCCGGTCGCGACGATCGCCGGTCGCAGCGCGTACGACGACCCGGCCGCGCTGATCGAGGCCGTCGATGCGGTGATCATCGCGTCCCCCGACGACACGCACGAGCGGTACGCACATGCGTGCCTCGACGCCGGCCGGCGCGTGCTGTGCGAGAAGCCGCTCGCGTCCAGCGCCGCAGCAGCGCGAAGGCTGGCTCGCGCGGACACCGCCGGCCTGATCCAGGTCGGGTTCATGCGCCGGTACGACCCCGGGTACCTCGCGTTGAAGCGGCGGTTCGACGCCGGTGAGGTCGGCGCGCCGCTGCTCGTGCACTGCGTCCACCGCAACGCCACCGCGCCACCGTCGTTCGGGTCGGAGTCGCTGCTCACCAGCTCCGCCACGCACGAGATCGACGCTGTGCGCTGGCTGCTCGGCGAGGAGGTCGCCGAAGTCACGGTCCGCACACCACGGACGAGCGGGCTCCTGGACCCGCAGCTGGTCCTGCTGCGGATGGCGAGCGGCGTCCTCGTCGACGTCGAAGTGTTCGTCAACGCCCGGTACGGCTACGACGTGCGCTGCGAGCTGATCGGGGAGGCGGGCGTGCTCGAACTGCCGCGCGAGGCAGCGACCGCCGACTGGCGAGACCGGTTCGCGGCGGCGTACAGCGCTGAGCTGCGCGCCTGGATCGCCGGCAAACCAGGCGGGCCGACTGCCTGGGACGGGTACGCAGCCACCGCGGTCGCCGAGGCAGCCGTCGCGTCGCTGCGGACAGGCCAAACCGTACGGGTCACGTGACGCCGCGCGGTCTGGGCCGGACAATGGCCAGGTGCGGGTGACATGGTGGGGGCACAGCACGGTCTCGATCGAGGACCGTGGCATCCGCCTGCTCACCGACCCGGTGCTCCGCGGCAGGCTCGGACACCTGCGGCGGCGCCGTGGCCGCAGCCCCGCGCCCGACGAGGTCACCCCCGACGCAGTGCTGATCTCGCACCTCCACGCCGACCACCTGGACGTCGTGTCGCTGCGACGGCTCGGCGGGACGGCACCCCTGGTGGTGCCGCGTGGTGCGGCGGCGTTCCTCCAGAGTGTCGCCCCCGAGCTGGCACGTCGTTGCGAGGAGGTGTCGCCTGGTGACGAGTTGGAGGTCGGCGGAGTCCGGATCCGTGCCGTGCCGGCGAACCATCACGCCGGCCGCGCGCCGTGGTCGCGGCACCAGGCACCAGCCGTCGGCTACACCGTCCACGGCACGCGATCGGCGTGGTTCGCCGGCGACACCGACCTGTTCGACGAGATGGCGGGCCTGGGGCCGCTCGACCTGGCGCTGATCCCGGTCGGCGGGTGGGGCCCGACGCTCGGCCCGGGCCACCTCGACCCGGCCGCCGCGGTCGAGGCCGCGTGCCGGTCCAAGACCGGCTGGGCGGTGCCGATCCACTTCGGGACGTTCTGGCCGATCGGCTGCGAGCGGATCCGACCGCACCGGTTCCACGCTCCCGGCGACGAGTTCGCCGCGCTGCTCGCCGACACCGCCCCTGACGTGCAGGTGCGGGTGCTGGCGCCGGGCGACAGCCTGGAGATGCCCGCATGAGCGAGCGCAGCGAGCGAATCGGTGGGTACAGCGTGCGCGAATGCGCCGCCGAGCGCAGCGAGGTGTGCTCATGAGCGAGCGCAGCGAGCGAATCGGTGGGTGCAGCGTGCGCGAATGCGCCGCCGAGCGCAGCGAGGTGTGTGCATGAGTTGGCAGATCGACCCGGCTGCGATCGTGTACCTCCTCGCCTTCGTGGCCTTCGGGGCGATCCTGCCGATCTTGCCCACCGGGGCAGCGGTGAGCGCGGCGGCGGTCGTGGCGGCGCACCAGAGCGTGCCAAGCCTGGTCACGGTGGTCGCGGCCGGCGCGGTCGGCGCCTACATCGGCGACGGCGTCACCTACGCGGTGCTGCGGCGGGGCGGCGAGGGCGCCGCAAGACGGATGCCGGGGCTGCGCGCCGAAGGAGTGCCGCAGCGCACGGCCGACCGGCTCGCCGCGCGACCGATCCCGGTGCTGCTCGTGTCGCGGCTGATACCGGGTGGGCGCGTGCCCGTCCTGCTCGCCGCGGCGCTGTTCAGGGTGCCGTGGCGGCACTTCGCGGTGGCCAACGCTGCGGCGGTGCTGCTGTGGTCAGTGGTGTACGCGTCGATCGGGCTCGCCGGGCGAGCGATCTTCCCCGAGCCGTGGCAGGGCATCGTCGCCGCCGTGATCGTCGTGCTGCTCCTCTCGTTGGTCGGCGAGCGCGTCCGCGGGTGGCGCGAGAGTCGCGCGCAGGCCTAGCCCCTCTAGCCAGCGCACCAACTGGCGGTACACGGCGTCTGGGCCGACCAGCGGGTTCTCGTCGAGAGACCATCCGGCCGGGTAGGCGAGGAACGCGCTGGTCTGCCCGCCGCCCAGACCGCCGTGACACCCCACCAACTCCTCGAAGGCGGCCACCTCGTCCGTGCCGTCGTCGAGGCGGCTGACGACGACCAGGTCGCCGACGTGCGCCCGCTGCTGGTGCGCGAGCAGGTCACGGGCTGTGTGCGGACCGTACGGGGCCAGCGGGTCCTCGCCGGTGACCTCGCCGGTGAGCAGCGCGTGCGTGCCGCAAGCGCCGAGGGCGACAGGGCCGAGCGTGGCCGAACCGACCACGACGAAACCGATGCCCGGATGGTTCGCGAGCCCCTGCACCAGCGCGCGGTGGCCCGCGGCGAGATCTTCCAACGCCTGCCGGACCGGCAGGTAGATCATCGCGAGGTTTCCGGACGCGACGACCACGACGTCGGGGCGACTGCGCTCGATCGCTGCGCTCTCCTGGTCTGCCGGACCCAGGACCACATCGCCGTCGGCGAGGCGGGCACGCATCGCGGCACGGGCGGCGCGGGCGGCCGCACCGGTCGGGCCGCGATGCCCGGCGACGCTCGTGAGCAGCGTGTTCAGCGGACCCCAGTCCTCGACCTCGCCGGTCGCGGCGGCGGGGTGCTCGTCACCGGCCATCAGGCGGTGGACGACCTCTTCGAGGGTCTCGTCATAGCGCTGGCGGAACGGCGCACCCTGGCTCTGCCCGTGGTCGGAGAGCACCACGATGTCGTAGTCGCGGGCGGCGCCACGCGCGAGCCGGCGTAGCGTGCCGAGGACCCGGTCGACGCCTTCGAGGGTTTGCAGCGCCTCGGGTCGAGCCGGGCCGGCGTGGTGCGCCACCTCGTCGTAGTCGACGAAGTCGCAGTAGATCACTGGCGTGCCGCGCGCCATCTGCTCGGCGATCAGCGCGACGTTCAGGTCGCGGAGCAGCACGTTCGTCACCGCGCGCAGCAAGATGAACGCTCCGCCCCGGTTGACCCTCGGCGAGATGCCGCGTCGCCGCTGCCGCCGGGCCTGATGGAGCTCCTTCACCATCTCGCCCGTGGAGAGGATCAACCCGCGCGCGAACCCGTACGGATTCGCCATGAACGCCGCATAGCCGCGCGCCGACCGTCCCGGCAGCGAGGCATTGCTCACCGTCAGCAGGCTGATCGGGGCGTCCCCGGAGAAGATGTTGCTGATGCTGGCGCCACCTGCGGCGAGCAGACCGTGCCCGTTCGAGAGTCGCTTCTCGACGATCGCCGCGTCAGCCGGGCGGTTGGTGACTACGAGCCGGCCCATGTCGCGCTCGTACCAACGGAACGCCGGCACGTCCGTGACGTTGCCGTGCAGGATCCCGGCCTGGCTTGCGGGCGTGGTCGACGGCATGCCGGTGTGCCAGGACACCGTGCGGTGCGAGCCGTCCCGCAGCCACTGGCCGAGGTTGGGAAGGTTGCCGGCCTTCACGGCCCAGCCGAGCAGATCGGCGCCGAGGCCGTCGATCTGCACGATCAGCACGCCCGGGCCGCCGGCTAGCGGGGCGCGGCGCCTGTCCCGCGCCATCTGTTTGAGCGCCTGGCCGAGGAACGCGTCGTCACTGCCCGCGTCGGCGATCCAGTTGATCAGCGCGCTGAACACGCCCGCGATCCACGACGCGATGAACACATCCAGGAGGCTGGGCGCGTTCACGCCGGGGTCGAGCGCGAACGCCACCCACAGGACGATCGCCTGCACGCAGATGCCGAGCACCAGCGCGCCGATACCGCCCAGCGCGACCGCGCACGCCACCAGCAGCGGACGCAATAGGGTGCCGACGATCGCGACGACGCACACCAGGCGCACCATCGACGGGATCCCCGTCGAGTGGACGCTCGGAAGCGCCCACAGCGTGAGGCTCAGGACGACGAACGACGTGATGCCGGCGCGCAGCATTGAGCGCGTACGCGCCCAGGTCGGACGCCACTCGCGCAGCATGTCCAGCCCGATGCGCAGCACTCCCTGCGCTCTGCCCTCGGCCGTGCTGTCGGGACGAGGTGCCTGGTCACCGCCCGCCACCGATCCACACTGACACATGAACGCCCTGGTGGCGTCACCCTGGCGGTCAGATTCGAGCGCGTGCTCAGAGCCTCCGCCACTAGGGACGGTGGGCAGCGCCCTGTTGGTGGATGCCCTTACCGGGTGAGTTGGGCCTCGATCGCGTTGACGATCTCCGGTGCCTCCGGCTCGACGTTCGGGCGGAACCGCGCCACCACGGCGCCGTCGGCGGCCACCAGGAACTTCTCGAAGTTCCACTGGATGTCGCCCGCGGTGCCGGCCGCATCCTGAGTCTGCGTCAGCTCGGCGTAGAGCGGGTGGCGCTCGGCGCCGTTCACGTCGACCTTCTCATAGAGCGGGAAGCTGACGCCGTAGCTGGTGGAGCAGAACGTCTGGATCTCCTCCGCGCTACCCGGCTCCTGGCCGCCGAACTGGTTGCACGGTACGCCAACGACGGAGAACCCGCGGTCGGCATACCTCTCCTGTAGCCGCTCCAGCCCGCTGTACTGCGGGGTGAGGCCGCACTTGGAGGCGACGTTCACGACGAGCAACGCGTTGCCGGCCAGTTCACCGAGCGAGCCGGGCTCGCCGTCGAGGGTGCGGATCGGAATGTCGTGAACCGTCACGGCGGTGCTACCTCCGGGTAATGAGTGTGCGAACAGCCTAGCCGGACGGCCGGACTAGGGCTCAGTTGAGCGATCCCGGGGCCGCGAGCCAGAGGACCTCCTGGCCGGTGACCTCGGCGACGCACTCGTAGTCGCGGTCGTAGTGGAGCAGGGTCAGGTCGTGTGCCTCGGCGGTGGCGGCGATCAGCAGGTCGACCGGCCCGGCCGACCGGTGCGTGCCGCGATCGGTCAGCGCGGCCTGCACCTCGCGAGCACGCTCGAAGACGTCGTCGGGCACGTGCACCCAGGTGAACGTGTCGCGCACCTCCTCGAGCAGCGCCGCCCGGTCGGCAGCGGAGCGTGCGGTGTACAGCACTTCGAGCTCGACAGGGGCGCAGACCGAGATCAGGCCGGCATCGAGGTGCTCTCGCCACGCCTGCGCGGCGTCATCCTGGTAGAGCAACCGCATGAGCGCACTGGTGTCGGCGAGATAGGGAGGCTGGTTCACGGGCGGCGGTAGTTCGACTTGACGAGCAGTTCGTCGAACTGGCCGCTCTTCGCGCGTTCGACCAACTTCTCGAACGCGCGCCGCCGCTTGCGTCGCTGAGCCATCTCCAGCAGCGCGGCGTTGACTGTTTCTTCGTCGGTCTCGGTGCCGAGCACTTCGGCGGCCTCGGCGAGAGCTTCCTCATCGACGTTGACGCGGATCTCGGTCATGGCAACCTCCGCGTGGGGGCATACGAGGCTGACAACGAGTGTATCCCTTCAGTGGGCGCGAGGCCGCCGAACGACGGGCACAGCAACCATCATCCACTACCTGTCAACTACGATCACACTCACTTGTCGTCGGAATCGTTTGTTTCGCTACCACTGTCGTCGTCGGCATCGGTTCCGATCACGGTGAAGTTCTCGTCGAGGCGCACCTCCACCTCACGCCCGTCGGCCAGCCGGACCTCGACCTCGTACGCGGCGCCGTCGTCGCCGGCCTCCGTCTCGGTGACAGTGCCACCGCCTGTCTCGGCCAGCGCCGCCGCGACAGCCCTGTCCTTCGTGGCGCCCCGCAGAGGTTGGTCGTCACCGGCACCGGCCGCCACCGCGACGCCCGCGGCGCCGAGCGCGATCACGGCGCCGCCCGCCGATGCCGCGAGGATTATCTTCGTCCGTCGGTTCATGGCTGCTCCTTACCCCGTGCGCGGTGGTTCTCCTCGACGGATCGTGGACCCGGGATGCTGAACCTCAGTTGACTCAGGCCAGTTCGTGGCCGGTGGTGCTGTCGACGTGGCCCGGGATGTCACCCTCGTACCGGTCGCCGGTGGAGGAGGTGCCCGAGGGCTCGAACATGAGGATCGACCCGCCCGGCGACGACGGCTTGTGCTCCACGCCCTTCGGCACGACGAACGTGTCGCCCTTCCGCAGGAGGACCGTGGTCTCGGCGCCGTCGGCGTCGCGCATGGCCACGTCGAACTGGCCGTCGAGCACGAGGAAGAACTCGTCGGTGTCCTCGTGGACGTGCCACACGTGGTCGCCCTTGGCGTGGGCGATCCGCACGTCGTAGTCGTTCATGCGGGCGACGATCCGGGGGCTGTAGACGTCGTCGAAGGAAGCCAAAGCCTCGGTCAGGTTCACGGGTGCCGTATCCATACCAACCTTCCTACCGTGGCCATTCCAACTGTCGGGGAAATGGCGGCATCGAGCGCCCGGTTTGGGCACCGCTTCCCGGACAGTCCGATTCGGCGCCGGCCACCGCCGGGCCGCAGCCGGTTCAGCGGCGATTCAGTGATCCGGAGTCATACTGAGCCGTGAAGTTGTTGCTGGTGGAGGACGACGCGAAGGTCGCGGCGGCCGTCGTGCGCGGGCTGCGTGCCGAGGGGTACACGGTGGAGCACGCGGCCGACGGTATCGACGGTCTGTGGCTGGCCACGGAGGGCAGCTTCGACCTGATCGTGCTCGACGTGCTCCTGCCCGGCCACGACGGGTACGACGTGTGCGCGCGGCTACGGGCAGCCGGCGACTGGACGCCGATCCTCATGCTCACCGCGCTCGACGGCCCCCGCGCCGAGACGCGTGGCCTCGACTGCGGCGCCGACGACTACCTCGCGAAGCCGTTCGCGTTCCCGGTCCTGCTGGCGAGGATCCGCGCCCTGCTCCGCCGCGCCGAACGCACACCGCCACCCGTCCACCGTGGGCGAGTTGCGGCTCGACTCGCGACGCCGCCGCGTCTGGCGCGGCGACGACGAGCTGACGCTCACGGCCCGCGAGTTCGCGGTACTGGAGTACCTGGTGCGCCGCGCCGGCCAGGTCGCGTCCAAGTACGACATCCTCGCCGGTGTCTGGGAGCAGGACTTCGACGGGGATCCGAACATCGTCGAGGTGTACGTGCGTCGGCTCAGGCTCAAGATCGGCTCGCGGCAGCTGGAGACGGTTCGTGGTGCCGGCTACCGCCTGGGCGCGGGATGACCGTCCGGCTCCGCGTCACGGCGTTGGCGGCGTTCGCCGTGTTGACCGTGCTCGCGCTGGCCGGCGTCGGGCTGGTCGTGGCCGAGCGGATCCTGCTCACGCGCAACCTCGACGACGCCCTCAAGGTGCGCGCGGACATCATCGCGGCCCAGACGGACAGACCCGCGCTGGGGGATCTCGGCGACGACGACCTGTTCGCCCAGGTGATCCGCGACGGCGTCGTCATCGACGCGACCAGCAACCTCGCCGGTGCGCCCGCGCTGGACGGCACGGGTGTCCGCACGATGACCGACGTCCCGGCCGACGACGGACCGTTCCGGGTGGTCACCAGGCAGGTCGACGGCACGGTCGTGCACGTCGGCGGGGCGCTGGACGACGTCGACGAGAGCGTGTCGACGCTCACCACGATCCTTCTCGTCGCGGTGCCGGCTCTCACGGCGGTGCTGGCCGCGCTGGTGTGGACGCTGGTCGGCCGCACGCTGGCGCCGGTCGAGGCGATCCGCTCCGAGGTGGCGGCGATCGGCGGAGACGACCTGCACCGTCGCGTCCCGGAACCGGCCAGCCGCGACGAGATCGCCCGGCTCGCCCGCACGATGAACGCCATGCTCGACCGGGTGGAGGAGGCCGCCGAGCGCCAGCAGCGGTTCGTCGCGGACGCCTCGCACGAGCTGCGCAGCCCGCTGACGAGGATCCGCTCGGAGCTGGAGGTCGACCTGGCCCACCCCGGCACGTCAGACCCGCTCGCCACGCACCGCAGCGTGCTGGCCGAGGCCGTGGCCTTGCAGCGCCTGGTGGACGACCTGCTGGAGCTGGCACGGGGCCGCGACGGGCACAAGAACCCGGTCGACCTGGACGACCTGGTACTCGCGGAGGCCCGTGGCGCGCGCCAGCAGGGACTCACCGTCGACACCGCGGGCGTCTCGGCCGCCCAGGTCATGGGCGACGCCGGCCAGCTCGGCCGTGCCGTCCGCAACCTGGTCGACAATGCCGCCCGACATGCGCACCGGACCGTCACGCTGACCCTCGCCGAGGAGGACGGCCACGCCGTGCTCGCCGTCGCCGACGACGGTCCCGGCATCCCCGCGCACGAGCACGGACGGGTGTTCGAGCGGTTCGCGCGCCTCGACGAAGCACGGGCGGACGGCGGCGCGGGGCTCGGGCTGGCGATCACCCGCGAGATCGTCGAGCGGCACGGCGGCACCGTTCGCATCGACCCGGACCACCGGCCAGGAACACGGCTCGTCGTGCGCCTGCCGCGCTAAGAGCTTCCGCGCTCTAGGGTGACGGCATGGGGATGTTCGGGCCGGACGTCACGTTCCTGGGTGTTCCTCGCTGCGACCTGGCTGATCCGGCCAGCTTCCACGGCGCGGACGCGGTCGTCATCGGCGCCCCGTACGACGCGGGCGCCTCGTACCGGGCGGGCGCGCGGTTCGGTCCCCAGGCGATCCGCACCACCGACTACCTCCCACACGACGGGGAACGGCCGCACCTGGCGCTGCGCGTCGACCCCCTCAAGGACCTGCGCGTGCTCGACGCGGGTGACGTGGAGATGCCCGGAGTCGAGGGTAAGGAGCCGCTGGACCGCCTTGAGGCGGCCGTGCAGACCGTGGCGGACGCGGGCGCGATCCCGATCGTCCTCGGCGGCGACCACACGATCACCTGGCCCGACGTCACCGGTGTGGCCCGCGCGGTGGGCTGGGGGCGGGTGTCGGTGCTCCACTTCGACGCGCACGCCGACACCGGCGACCGCCAGTTCGGCTCGCTGATCGGGCACGGGCTGCCGATGCGCCGGCTGATCGAGTCGGGCGCGTGCCGTGGCGACCGGTTCCTTCAGCTCGGGCTGCGCGGCTACTGGCCCGACCCGCCCGTGCTCGACTGGATGGCCGAGCAGCGGATGCGCTCGTTCGAGATGCACGAGATCGTCAGGCGAGGCCTCACCGAGTGCCTGGACGAGGCGTTCGCGATCGCCACCGACGAGTGCGACGGCGTGTTCCTGTCGGTGGACATCGACGTCACGGATCCGGGTTCGGCGCCCGGTACCGGCACGCCGGAGCCGGGCGGATTCACGCCGCGCCAGCTGCTCGACACGGTGCGACGCATTGCGATCGAGCTGCCCGTGGTCGGCATGGACATCGTGGAGGTCTCGCCGCCGTACGACAGCGCCGAGGTCACCGCGTTCCTCGCTAACCGGGTGGTCCTGGAGGCGCTGTCCGGCATCGCGTACCGGCGGCGCGGCGGCACCTGGGACGACATCCCGCCGAGCCTCCTCGACGGCCGTTCCGGCTAGGCCAACGTCGCGGGAGAACTTGTCCATCGGTGCCATAACAGGCCGGAGCTGAGCGAACCTACGCTCGTCGCGGAGCGTCCCGCAGTCGGGACTGGCTGCAGCGGCGACGGGACCTGTCGATGGACATCTGCGCGTTATCCGCCCTCGAACTCGGTGCCGCGCTGCGCCGCCGCGAGTTCACCGCCGTCGAGGCCCTCGAAGCGGTGCTACGCCGGGCGGACGAGATCGCCGGCACGGTCAACCCGTTCACGGTCCGCCTCGACGAGCACGCCCATCGCGCCGCCGTCGCCGCCGACGCCGTGCTCGCCCGGGGCGAGGGTGGTCCGCTGACAGGCGTGCCGGTGTCCACGAAGGACTCCCATTGGATGGCCGGCGTCGAGTCGACGGCTGGTTCGCGTACGCGGCGGGGTTTCGTCCCCACCGAGACGATGAGCGCGATCGAGCGCCTCGAAGCGGCCGGCGCGGTCGTCTTCGCTCGCACCACGACTCCCGAGTTCTGCTTCTTCGGGATCACGGAGTCGCAGCTGTTCGGCCGCACCGCCAACCCTCGCAACCTCGGCCGCACGGCCGGCGGATCGTCCGGGGGAGCGGCGGCGGCGGTGGCCGCCGGGTGCGGGCCGCTGTCGCTGGGCGGAGACGGCGGCGGCTCAATCCGGATCCCGGCAGCGTTCTGCGGGGTCGTCGGCTTCAAGCCCAGCTTCGGGCTGGTGCCCCACGAGCCGTCCACCGCCGGCTGGAAGACGCTCGTCGCCGTCGGCCCGCTGGCCCGCACCGTTGCCGACACGCGCCTGCTGCTCGACGCCGTCGCCGGCTTCGACCGCCGCGACCGGCACAGCCTGCCGCCCGTCGACCTGCACCCGGAGCCACCAGCACTCAGGCTCGCGGTCTCGGAGGATCTCGGGTTCGCGCCGCTCGACGCCGACGTGCGCACCGCCTTCCGGGCTGCGGTCGAGAGGCTGGCCGCCGCAGGCGTGGAGCTGGTCGAGGACGCCCCCGGCCTGCCCAGCTCCGTGCACACGTGGAGCGCGATCGCGCTCGCCGAGGCGTACCACGCGGAGCAGGACGAGTTCCTGCACCGCCCCGACGAACTCACCCCCGACGCCGTCGAGTACCTCACCGCCGGCAGTCAGGTCACGATCGAGCAGTACGTGCGGGCGCAGTTCGCGCGGGAGCCGATCCACCGCGCCTATGCCGACCTGTTCGCGCGCACCGGCGCCACCGCACTGCTCACGCCGGCGCTCGGCTGCGAGGCGTTCCCGCACGGCCAGCGGTTTCCGGACTCCATCGGCGGCACCACGATCGGCCCGCCCGATCTCGACTGGGCGCCGTTCCTCTACGACGCGAACCTCGCCGGACTGCCGGCCTGCGCGGTCCCGATGGGGGTGGGCGACGACGGGCTGCCCGTTTCGCTGCAGGTCCTGGGCGCGCGCTGCGACGACGGCCGGGTGCTCGCGGCCGCACAGGCGATCGAGCAGGTCATCGGGGCGGGTGCCCGCCCGGAAGCAGAAACCTGAGGAGGCCACCGTGGCCGGACTGCCATCGACGCTCCGCGGGGTCTCCGACCTGCGCGAGTTCTTCCGTACGAACCAGACGCCGATCTACTTCGTCTCGCCGACGCCGTTCAACCTGCTCGGCATCGACCGGTGGGTGCGCAACTTCCACTACATCAGCTACTTCGACTCGTTCGAGGGAAGCCACCCGAACGTGTTCGTCCCGCGAGAGCGCGAGCCGCGCGAGTTCCGCTCGATCGAGGAGATCTGCAACTACCTGCTGAGCCACAGCGAGGTGCTTGACCTAACAAAGAGCCACGGCCCGGGCGGACGGTGCGCGTTCGTCATGTTCGACGCCGAGACCGAGGCCCTTGCCGCCGATGCCGGGCTGACCGTCGCGCATCCGCCGGCCGCGCTGCGGCACCGGCTCGACTCCAAGATCGTCACGACGCAGCTCGGCAACGACGCCGGAGTGCCGAGCGTCCCGAACGTGCTGGGCCGTGCCCGCAGCTACAAGGAGCTGAAGACCCTGGCGAAGAGCGCCGGGCTCGGCAAGGACCTCGTGGTGCAGATGCCGTACGGCGACTCGGGCAAGACCACGTTCTTCATCACGTCGAAGGCGGACTGGGAGAGGTGCGCCGCCAAGGACCCACTGCACGAGCAGGAGCTGAAGGTGATGCGCCGGATCAACCACCGCGCGATCGCCGTCGAGGCGGTGCTCACCCGGCACGGGACGCTCGTCGGCCCGCTGATGAACGACATCACCGGACACCCCGAACTGACGCCGTACCGTGGCGGCTGGGCCGGCAACGACTACCCGGCGACGCTCACGCCGAAGCAGAAGCGGCGCGCCCGCAAGCTCACCCGGCGCCTCGGTGACCGGCTGGCGCAGGAGGGGTACCGGGGCTTCTTCGAGGTCGACTACCTCGTCGACCTCGACACCGGCGAGCTGTACCTGGGGGAGCTGAACCCGCGGATCAGCGGCATCAGCTCGATGACGAACGTCACCGCAGGCGCCTACGCCGACCTGCCGCTGTTCCTGTTCCATCTGCTCGAGTACCTGGACGTCGAGTACGAGATCGACGTGGACGAGATCAACAAGCGCTGGTCACGCGAGGCGGCCGTCGACGTGTGGAGCCAGATCATCGTCAAGGAGACCCGCCAAGAGGTCGAGCTGTTGACCCACGCGCCGCACACCGGCATCTACCAACTCGGCAAGGACGGCGCAGTGAGCTTCCGCCGCTGGGGCAACGACTGGCACGGGATCGTCAACGAGTCGGAGGCGTTCTACCTGCGGATCCACTCGCCGGGCGACTACCGGTACCGGGGCGCCGACCTGGGCGCGCTCGTCACCCGTGGCCGGCTCCAGACCGACGACAACCAGTTGGAGGAGCGCTGCAAGCAGTGGGCGGCGGGCATCCGGGCGCAGTTCGCCGGCACGCCGTTGGCCCCGCAGGATCCGCCGCCGGTCGGCCCGCTGGCGTTCAAGATGGCCTAGTGACAGACAGCGTGCGAATCCGACCCGTCCGCATCGACGACGCGTCCGCGCTGAGCGCGGTGTACCGGGCCAACCGGCGGTTCCTTGCCCCGTGGGAGCCGGTCCGCGACGATGCCTTCTTCACCGCCGCAGGGCCAGCGCGAGCACCTCGAAAGTGCTGCGCGACATGAGGCGGCTTACCGCTGCGTGATCGAATACGGCGGGCAGATCGTCGGCATGGTCTCGCTGTCGGCGATCGAGCGCGGGCCCGCCCAGACCGCGAACCTGGGCTACTGGGTGGCCGAGGCCATGAACGGGCGCGGCGTCGCGACTCGCGCGGTGCGGCCTGATGATCGACATCGCCTTCGGGGAGCTCGGTCTGCACCGGCTCCAGGCCGGAACGCTCGTCCACAACACCGGGTCGCAGAAGGTACTCGAACGCAACGGTTTCGAGCGGATCGGTCTCGCGCGGGCGTACCTCAAGATCGCCGGGCGGTGGCAGGACCACATCCTCTTCCAGCGGATCAGCGGCGACTAGGCCCGGACGTCCGTCCCCCGGCCGAGCGCGATCAGTGCCAGGTTGTGCAGCGCCAGCGAGCCGGGACGCAGGTAGTCGCTGTGCCCGCCGCCGCCGGAGTAGAAGTGGCGTGCGCCGAACGCGGGCGACATCGGGTCGGTGAGGCGGCCGATGCCCAGCCCGGCCAGGAACAGGTGTTCACCGGCGACGTGCCGGATCCAGTCGTCGGAGGTGCGCCCGGCCCACACCCGGTCGGCGCCGCGCAGCTCGGTAGCGCGTGAGACGTCCACGCCCGGGCTGGCGAAGAGCGCCGCGTCGGTGACCGGTACGACGCTGTCGAACAGGGTCTGGGCGCACACGACCGAGCCGTAGCTGTGGCAGAGCAGGCTCAGGCCCGCGGTCGGGTTCACCGCTCGCACGGTGTCGAGTAGCCCCCGCAGCCGGTCGAGCACCGTCCTTCGCCCGCGAGTCGGTCAGGACGCTGACGCCGCTCGTGCTGGGCGTGCGGTAGCCGAGCCAGGCGACGACGGCGAGCGGCGTGCCGCGGTCGATCTCGCGCGCCGCGTCGGCGAGGGCGAGAGCGCCGCCTCCTGGGGCCTTGTACGGGTCGGAGCCGCGGGCGTCGAAGGTGTTCAGGTCGTTGTCCGCGCCGGGGACGACGACCGCGATGCGCCGTGCCGTCGTCAGGTCGCCGATCACCTCGACCGCCTGGCCGCCACCGCGCGCGTCGAAGGAGAGGAACTGCCGCCCGGGCCGCGCCAGGGCCGCGAGCGCGCGGCTCCGGCTGGTGTCGCCGCTACGGTCCGCCACTGCTCGCGCCTCGCGCACCGCTTCCGTCGTGGCCGCGTACCGGACCGGCAGCCCGGCCGCCGACGTCACGGGCAGCAGTCCGGCCGGCGCGCCGTAGAGCGTCTGGGCGTTGGCCGTGGGGGCCCCCAGCGTGAGGAAGCTGAGCAGGACGGTGAGAACGGTGATCCACCGCACCGCGGAGCGACTTTGGTCCATGCCTTGCTAGACGAAGCTCGCTACCGAAGCGATTCGCGACGGTGAGTGACGATTTTCACAGCATCCCGGTTGAACCACTCGCGGTGGGGCTGGCCAGTGACGATCCGAGCAGCACCTCGTGTTCGCTGGAAGCGAACGTGTCGATTGCGTGTCGCCACGCCGAGCCGGGCCACCGGAACTCGACCGACAGGTCGTCCGGCCGGTAGACCGCGGTGTACAGGGTGCCGAAGCCGAGTTCGAACGTCGTGGAGTACAGCGGCGGGTGCAGGAACCGATCCGCCAGCACGTCGAGATCCGGCGACTCGACCAGCGCCGCGAGCGCTGCCGCCCGCTCGACGGAGTGCGTGGCGTGAGCCTGTTCTGGCCAGTCAAGCTGCTCCTGATGGTTGGTGGCGTACGGCAGGTGCACGAACCGCGCGTCGCGGTACGGGCCAAGGTACGCGGTGAAGTAGTCGCCGTGCGAATCGAGCACGGTGACGTTGTACGCCATGTGCACGGGCAGCCGCGCCAGCACCGCGCGAGCCTGCGCCGCCGTGTCGCACACCTCCAGCAGGTATCGGATCACGAGCGGGATACCGAATCCCGTGCCCACTTCGCGCCGCCCGCCGAACGCCAACGACGCCACGAGCCCGGCGTCGTTCATGCCGTCGACCAGGCCCCACAGGCAGTCGCTCATGCCGAGCACACGGCGGCCGGTGAACGCGGTGCCCGCCACGATCCGGTCGAGCAGCTGCGGCGCGTAGTCGTAGTTGCGGACCAGCGCCGGGCGGCCCGCCGTGTGCACCGCCTGCGAGCAGCCGGCCAGGTACGCGGGCGGGTTGTGCATCGACAGCATCCGCGCCGGCAGGTCGGCTCCGCCGGTCAGCTCGACGAGGCGGTGCCAGGTCGGCAGCAGCTCGGGCATGTGGGTGGCGAGCGCCCGCTGGCAGCTCTCCAGGCTCGGTCGTGCCGCTGCGCCCTCGCGTAGGTACCAGCTGCGGTACCCGGGCCACAGCGCAGTGAAGGTCTGCTGCCACGCCGGGCCGGGCCAGGGTTCGGCCACCGCCCAGAACGTGACCGGCCAGGTCCCGGACGTCACCCGGCCAGCCTATCCGGCGATACGGTCGGGGCCATGCGCACCGACGAATGGGACATCGCCGCCCTTGACCTCGACGCCTACCTCCGCCGGATCGACCACCCCCGGGTGGCGCCGTCGGCGGCTGCGTTGCGGTCGCTGCACGAGGCGCACGTGCGCACGATCCCGTTCGAGAACGTCGATGTCGTCCTCGGCCAGCACCCCGGTATCGCACTGAAAACGGTGGCGGCGAAGCTCGTCGGCCGCGAGCGCGGTGGCTACTGCTACGAGCACGCGCTCGTGTTCGCGGCCGCGCTGGAGCAGCTCGGGTTCACCGTCGAGCGTCGGATGGCCAGGGTGCAGCCGCACCGGTGGGAGAACGTGCGCACGCACATGATGCTCGTGGTCCACGTCGACGGCGAGGAGCACCTGGCCGACGTCGGGTTCGGCTCGGGCATGCTCCACTCGATGCCGCTGCGCGACGGTGAGGTCGTCAGCCAGGCCGGCTGGGCCCACCGTCTCACGTACGGCGGCGCCGAGTGGACCCTTGCGAAGCGCGACGCAACCGGGGATTGGGAGCCGCTGCACGCGTTCGACGCCGAACCCCAGCGCATGGCGGACTACGAGGCCGCGCACCGGTTCGTCAGCACGAGCCCGTCGTCGCCATTCACTGGCCGGCTGGTGATCATGCGGGTGCGCGACGGCGTGATCCGCCGCCTTCTCGGCATGGAGCTGACCGCCGAGCACGCCGACGGAGGCACCACAACCACGGAGGTCACGCCGGACAGGCTCGACGCGACCCTGCGCGACTTCGACATCGTGCTGACGCCGTCCGAGCTGACGCGCTTGCTGCGACCGGTGAGAGCGTGAAGCCAGGGCCGGTGACCCAGGCAACTGTCGGGGAAATGGCGGCATCCTGCGCCCGGTTTCAGGACCACTGCCCCGACAGTCCGTTTTCCTCGGCTGGCGCAGGGTACCGTCAGCCGATTTCCAGGTAGTCCAGGTTCGGGCCGCCGTTGGCGGTGGTGGCCGTGGCGCGGACGGTGTTGGCTCCCGCCTTGAGCGTCGCCGGCACAGTGACGGTCTGCCACGTTGTCCACGCGCCCGTGCCCGGGAAGTTGACGGTAACCGGCGCGGCGCCGTTGACGCTCACCGCGAGGGGCCGGTTCGTCGTCGTGCCGTTGGCGTGCCGGAGCCGCAACGTCACGGCGCCGGCCGCGGCGGCGGTGACGCTGAACTGCACGTAGCTACCGACCGCGTTGTCGTAGTTCACGAACCCGGTGCCGGAGTAGCCGGTGTGGTTCGACTCGGCGACACCGCCCGAGATCGTCGCCGACTCGGCCTCGTACCGGTTACCCGGCGGATCTGGCTCGCCCGGCTCACCGACCTGCCTGCCGTTGATCTTCACGTTGACCAGCCGCAGGCCGTCCACGAAGTCGAACTTGTTCGCGGTGTCGGCGACACCCCGGAAATCGCAGTTGCGGACGACGAAGCCGTGCACATGGCTGCTCGACAGCCCTGCGACGTCGAACGCCTTGCGGCCGGCGCGCGTGCAGGTGGAGTTGGTGATCGAGAACGGCCCGAACCGGAACGGGTTGCTGCCTGTCTGCCCGTTGTAGACGGGGTTGACGAACGCCACCGAGCGGTCCAGCGTCCCGGAGAAGCTGTCCAGGTTGATGTTCTCGCTGAAGCCACCGCGCCGCGTGTTCGACTTCACGTAGAGGGCGAACTTGAGCGCGCCGAGCATCGTGCAGCGGTACGCGTACACGTTGCGGATGCCGCCGGTCTGCTCGCTGCCGCACGTGATCGCGCCCCAGTTGCCGTTCATGCGGCAGTCGAACACGACGATGTTCTGCGACGGCACGTTGATGCGGCGGCCGTCGGCGTCGCGGCCGGACTTGATCGCCACGTTGTCGTCGTGCGCGCCGAGGTTGGAGTCGCGGATCACCACGTGGTCGCACGACTCGGGGTCGACCGCGTCGGTGTTGCTGTGCGCGGTGCTCGCGTCGGTGTTGACGTTGTCGATCGTCACGTTCTTGCACAGCGTCGGGTGGATCTGCCAGAACATCGAGTTCCGCAGCGTGATGCCCTGGATCAGCACGGTGTCGCAGTTGTACGGCTCGATGAACGTCGAGCGCATGTCGTGGCCGGAGCCGGGCACGACCCGCTCCTGCGGCGGCTTCGAGACCTGCGTCTCCAGCCAGGCCCGGTCGTTGCCCTTGTTCCAGGACGATGTGGAGGCGGCGTCGAGCGTGCCGGTGCCGGTGAGCGCGATGTTCTTCTGCCCGTACGCGTAGACCATGGGGGAGCGGTTCATGCACTCGATCCCCTCGTACCGTGTGAGAACGGTCGGGAACCGGGCCGCGGTGCCGCTGAACCGCAGCGTGGCGCCCTGCAACTTGAAGTCCACATTGCTCTTGAGGTGGATCGCGCCGGTGACGTACGTGCCGGCCGGCACGATCACGTGACCTCCGCCCGCCGCGTTCGCGGCCTGGATCGCCCGTGCGAACGCCAGCGTGTTGTCGGTGCTGTTGTCGGCCTTGGCGCCGTAGTCCATGACGTTGAAGGTGGCGTCCGGGAACACCGGCACCTTCGTGTCGGCGACGATCTGGTTCGCCTCGGGCCACGGCAGGGTCGGGGCCGGTGCCACCAAGCTGCCCGGTGCCACCAGGCTGGCCGGAGCCGCCGCGGACACCGTCCCGCCGGACCACAGCGGAGCGGTAGCGGCGCCGCCGGCGACGACCGCCCCTGCCTTGAGAATGGATCTCCTGCTTATCGGTTGCGGCATGGGGCGCTCCTCGGGGTTAGCGATCCGACCTTTCCGCTGCCAGGGAGGTTACAAACACGTAAATATCTGTCAAGAGCCGACGGGGGTCGCCGCAGCGTGTCCGAGTGGTCCGAGGAGTATGGCGGGAATTACCGTGCGTCAGGCGGGAAGGGCATGCACTACCAGCGGTCGACGTGCAGTACGTCCTCCAGCGGCTCGCGCTTCGCCGGCTTGAACTCGGTGCCGACCGAGTACGCGGTGGGGATGAGCGCCGCCTGGCGCACGTCGTCGGGGAGCCCGAGCAGCGCGGCGATCTCGGCCTCGTGCATCAGGTGCAGCGTGGTCCATGCGGTTCCCAGGCCACGGGCGCGGGCGGCCAGCATGTAGCTCCACGCCGCGGGCAGGATCGAACCCCACAGCCCGGCCTGGTTCCCCTCCGGCAGCCGGCTCGCCCGCAGGCACGGGATCACCAGCACCGGCACCTGCCCCATCCGCTCACCCAGGTAGGCGACGCTGTCGCCGACGCGAGCCTGCACGGCCGCCCGGGCAGGGTCGTCGGCGAACTGCTTGGCCGCCGACGCGGGCGACGCGAGGTAGCGCTCGACCGCCGTGCGGTAGAGATCGCCGATCGCCGCACGCTTGGCAGCGTCGGTGACGACGATCCAGTGCCACTGCTGGCGGTTGCTGCCGGACGGCGCCTGCAGCGCGATCTCCAGGCACTCCGTCACCAGCTCCAGCGGCACCGGGCGCTCCAGGTCGAGGCGCTTGCGCACGGATCGCGTGGTGGTGAGCAGCTCGTCGGGGGAGAGGTCCAAGGTGGTCACGGCGCCAGCTAAGCACAAGCACTCAGGCGCGACGGATCTCACGGGGCGATGATCAGCGCATGACCGACGAGCTGCACCGCCTCGACAGCGCCGTCCGCGACCTGGTCGCCGACGGCACGCTCACCCAGGACCAGGCGGACCGTGTGCTGGATCGGGTCCGCACCCAGCCGGCGACCCGGACCCGCGGCCCACTGGTGGAGTTCGCCGGGTACCTCGGCGGCGCGCTGCTGCTCGGCGGCGTGTCTCTGGTCGTCGTGCCGACGTGGGACGACCTGCCGTTCGGTGTCCGGCTGGCGCTTGCCGCGCTGGTCACCGTGCTGCTGGCCGCCGGCGCCGTGGTCGTCGGACGGCCGTTCCGCCGCGACGGGCTGCCGGCCGCCAGCGCGCGGCTCGCCTCGACGCTCGCGGCGCTGACGGCGGGAGGCGCCGCGACGATCGCCGCAGTCGTGTCGCCCGACGACCACGAGTTCCTGGCCGGGTCGCTCGCCGCGCTGGCGGTGACCGTCGTGGCCTACCCGTTGCTGCGCGGCGCACCGCTGCTCGTGGCCACGGGCCTGGCGTCGGTGTCGGTGGTGGGCGCGGTCCTGGAGGAGCTCGACGTCGGCGCGCAGGCATCCTGGGCCACCGCGTTCGCCGTGCTCGGAGCGGTGTGGCTCGGCCTGGGCGTCCTCAAGGTGGTGGACGAGCGCGGCACGGCCGGTCTGTTCGGCGGCGTCCTCGGACTGATCGCGGGGGAGATCGCCGCCGTCGACACCACCGACCGCGTCGCCCTCTACGGGCTGGCGCTCGCGGTCGTGTTCATCGCCGCCGGTTTCGGCGGTTACCTGGTGACGCGCAGCTGGCCGTTGCTGGTGCCGGCCGTGCTCACCGCGCTGGTCGTCCCGGCCACGGCGCTGTCGAACGTCCTGGAGAGCGGTCTGGCCGCGGGTGCCACGGTGGCGGCCATCGGAGCGCTGATCCTCGCGGGCGGTGGCGCCACGCTGCTCAAGCGCCGCCCGGCGTAAGAGCGTCACGGCCCGGCGGTCGAAGAGCGCTCTCCCAAGCATTCTCCCACGTGGCGCCTCGCGGCGACTCAGCTGGGTGCGGATTGGTAGCAAGTGAGCGGGTCCGGGGTGTTGACACCTGATTAATTCTTCGTTATCAAGATCTGTGAGAGCGCTTTCTCGTTCGGTTCACGTTTCTGCGTAACGGTCGGGCCCGGAGTCGCCGCACCCTCCGCGGCCGGCCGCGCTATCCCCGTCGTTCGACCACGAGGGGAACAGACAGCAGCGCGCGCCCTGCCTCGCCGCGAGCTTTCGAGCCCCGCTCCGCAGAGAGGTCACCCATGAGCCAACAGCAGCCTCCGTCCCCACCTCCAGGCGTGTTCGCGGAAACCGCCGGAGGTCGCCGCCAGGCGGCCGGCGATTTCCGCGAACACCGCGGGCGCCGGCTACGGCCGGCGTTGGCCGCCGCGGCGTCGGCGCTCGCGCTAGCGGCCACCGCCGCGCTCATCCCCACGATGTCGTCGAACGCCGCAGTGCCGCCGCCCCCGTGCGGGCTGGACCACGGTGTTCTCCGACGACTTCACCGGGCCGTCCGGCTCGCTCCCGTCCGGCGCGAACTGGCGGTTCTCCCTCGGCCACAGCTACCCCGGTGGACCGCCGAACTGGGGCACCGGCGAGATCGCCGCGCACACGAACAACCCGGCGAACGTCAGCCTCGACGGCGGCGGCAACCTGCGGATCACCCCTCGCCGTGACGGCGGCGGTGGCTGGACCTCCGCCCGCATCGAGACGAACAAGCAGGACCTCAAGGCTCCGGCCGGCGGCATGCTCAGGATCGAGGGCCGCATCCAGATGCCGAACGTCACCGGCGCCGCCGCGCTCGGGTACTGGCCCGCGTTCTGGGCTCTCGGCTCGCCGTACCGGGGCAACTGGTGGAACTGGCCCGGCGTGGGCGAGTTCGACATCATGGAGAACGTCAACGGCGTGAACCGCGTGTGGGGCGTGCTCCACTGTGGCACCAGCCCGGGCGGCACGTGCAACGAGAAGAACGGCATCGCCAACAGCCGTCCGTGCCCTGGCGCGAGCTGCCAGGGCGGCTTCCACGCCTACCGGTTCGAGTGGGACCGCAGCATCAACCCGAACCAGCTCCGCTGGTACGTCGACGGGCAGCTGTTCCACACGGTCAGCCAGGCGCAGATCGAGGCCGGCGCGTGGGCCCAGATGACCGGCCACGCCGGGTACTTCATCATCCTGAACGTCGCCATCGGCGGCGAGTTCCCGGACAACTACTCCGGCACCCGCACGCCCGGCCCGGCCATCCAGCCCGGCGTACCGATGGTGGTCGACTACGTCGCGGCGTGGACCCGCAGTGGCGGCGGACCCGACCCGACGTCGTCGCCGTCGCCAACCCCGCCCACCTGCGGCCCGAACCTCGCGCTGGGCCGCCCGGCCACGGCGTCGAGCCAGGAGAGCGCGTCGCTGGCGCCGCAGTACGCGGTGGACGGCAACCCCGGCACCCGCTGGTCCAGCGCGCACAGCGACAACCACTGGATCCAGGTCGACCTGGGCTCCTCGCGCGCCCTGTCCAAGGTCAGGCTGAACTGGGAGGCCGCGTACTCCACGTCGTACCAGATCCTGACGTCGACGAACGGTTCCACCTGGACCGAGGCGTACTCGACGTCCGGCGGGGCAGGCGGGGTCGAGGAGATAGGCATCGCCAGAACCGCGCGATACGTGCGGATGAACGGCCAGACGAGAGGCACGCCGTACGGGCACTCGCTCTGGGAGTTCGAGGTCTACGGCGCCTGCTCGGGCACGCCGACGCCGGGACCGACGGGATCGAGCACGCCCGGTCCGCAGCCCACCACACCCGGCCCGACGCAACCGCCAGGCGGGACGACCTGGGCGCCGAACACCCTCGTACGCGATCGGCGCGATCGTGACCTACGCCGGCATCCGCTACCAGTGCCGCCAGGCCCACACCTCGATCACGACCTGGGAGCCGCCGAACACGCCGGCTCTCTGGCTACAGATCTGATCTGACCCCGTACCGGGAGGGCCGGCGCCTTCCCCACCCATCAAGGTGCCGGCCCTCCCACTTCTACGATGCGAACCATGGACAACAGCGGGGCTCGCACGATGGCGGACGCAGAACCTCCGGCTGGTCGGCCCGCCGCTGCCGGACGCGGCGGCCGTCGTGCGATGGCTCGGCGCGGTGCAGTCGCAGGACTACGGCCCCGCGAAATGGTCGGTCGCCACGCGCACCACCGGCCTCACTGACGCCGTCCTCGACCAGGCCCTCGCCGACGGCACGATCCTGCGCACCCACGCGCTGCGCCCGACCTGGCACTTCGTCCTGCCCGAAGACATCCGCTGGCTCCAGCGGGTGACCGGCCCGCGCGTGCACGTGCTCAACGGCCACTACTACCGCCAGTTCGAACTCGACGAGACGCTGCTCGCCAAGTGCGCCGCGTTGATCGGCGACGCGCTCGTCGGCGGCAACCAGCTCACCCGTAAGGAGATCGCCGGGCTGCTGGCCGGGGTCGGCGTCGCCGCGTCCGGGCCGCGTCTCGCGTACATCCTCATGTACGCCGAGCTGGAACAGGTCATCTGTAGTGGCGCGCTTGCCGGCAGGCAGCACACGTACGCGCTGCTGGACGAGCGGGCGCCGAACGCACGGATCCTCGACGCGGACGAGGCACTCGCCGAGCTGACCCTGCGCTACTACACCAGCCACGGCCCGGCCACCGTGAAGGACCTCCGCTGGTGGTCGAGCCTCACCGTGTCCGAGATCCAGCGGGGCCTGGAGCTGGTCGGTGACGCGCTCGACAGCGTCGAGGTGGAGGGGTTGACGTACTGGTTCGCACCTGGCCCGGCGCCTCTTGCCGACGGTGCCGAGCCTGTGGTGCACCTCCTCCAGCCGTACGACGAGTACATCGTGGGCTACATCGAGAGCAAGTTCCTGCTGGACGCGGACGCCACTCGTGCAGGCCCTGCCGTCGCGCGCGGGCGCGTACAACAACGTGATGCTGCTCGGGACGCAGGTCGCCGGACGCTGGAAGCGCACGATCGAGCGCGGCACCGTCCACATCGACGCGCTGCTGCACCATCCGTTCTCCGCCGCCCAGACGGAGGCGCTGCACGCCGCGGCGGCGGCGCACGGCGAGTTCCTGGGGCTGGACGCCACCGTTGCGATCGAGCACTGGACGTAGAGTCCTTCACGTCGAGTTGCGGATTCTTGGGGGTCTTTGGCGCGCCGCACCCCCAAGAATCCGAAGGTCGGCGGGGGCGTCAGAGGCCGAGCAGGTCGCTCAGGGCGGCGTCGCCCGCCGGGGTGGTGCGGACGGCACGACCGCTGCCGACGCCGCGGATCCAGCCGTTCTCCCGGAACCGCGCGCACAGTTGGGCACCGGCGAGGCCGGCGAGGTGCGGGCGGCGTTCGGTCCAGTCGAGGCATGCGCGGGCGAGCGGTCGGCTGCGTGACCTGAGGCTGGCCGGGTCGACGCCGACCGGGCCGGTCAGCCAGGCCATGCCCGCGTCCGTGAGCGCGAACCCGGCGTGCTGGTCGAGCAGGCCGGCGGCGGTCATCGCATCGGTCACCGCGACGCCGAGCCGGCCCGCGAGGTGGTCGTAGCAGGTCCGCCCGCGAGCGAGGGCCTCGGACGCGGTGACCGCGCGCAGCGAGCCGGTCCGCAGCGGCGCCGGCCCGACGTACGCTGTGAGGCTCTCCAGCAACGCCGCCACGTGCGGGTTCGCCAGCCGGACGTAGCGGTGCCGGCCCTGGCGTTCCTCGGCGAGGAGCCCGCCGGCGATCAGGCGCGTGAGGTGCTCGCTCGCGGTGGACTGCGCCACTCCGGCGTGGCGGGCAAGCTCGGTTGCGGTCCAGGCACGGCCGTCGAGCAGGGCCAGGCAGAACTCGGCCCGGGTACGGTCGGCCAGCAGCGCGGCGAGGGCCGCCAACTCGGTGCTGAGCGTGGTCACGCGTCTGATTCTGCCGCCGCGACACTTCGGCGGGTACCGAAGCGTCCGGCGCCTACGGTCATCGCATGGAAACGATGCTTACGGACCTTCCCGTTCCGCCGGTACCGGACGGTGACTCCGGGATCGCCTGGCTCCGTTCCGCGGTGTCCCGGTTCGCCAACGGGGCGGCGCACGCGCGGCGCCGCGAGGAGGTCGTCGCCGTCCTGTCGACCGTGGACCCCGACTCGCTCCGCTGCCACGACGGTTCCTCGCCGGTCGCGGTGCTGGCCGAGGCGATCGGCGTGCCTGGCGTCCGCGTCGAGGACATCGCCGCCATTGCCCGCTCGTACCACCCGCACACCGCCGTGACCGCCGAGGCCGACGAAGCGGTCGAGCGGTTGCGGGCTGAGGTCCCCGACGCCGCCGCCCGGATCTGCGTCCTCGTGCAGGCGTACGCCGCCACGAACCGGTTGATCGAGGCCGCCACACCGGCCGTCCGGGCGGGTGTCAGTCCTGAGCAGGCGATCGAGGCGGTACTCCGCGACGATCCGCCCGTGCGCACGACGCGCCGGCTGCTGGACGGCGACGTCGTCGAGCTGGACCTCGCCGGAGTGCCGTTCGGCGCCGGCCCGCGCGCCTGTCCGGGGCGCGCCCATGCCCTCGCGCTCGCGGCCGGCGCGCTTGAGGCGGTGGCCCGGTGAGCACCTTCGCCGACCTGCACCGCGCCGGTCAGCCACTGCTCCTCCCCAACGCGTGGGACTTCGCCTCGGCGGCAGCGCTCGTAGCGGCCGGGTTCCCCGCGATCGGCACGACCAGCCTCGGCGTTGCCGCCGCGCACGGGATCCCCGACGCCGCCGGTCAGGGTCGGGCGGAGACGCTCGCGCTGGCGCGGCTGATCACCAGGCTGCCGTCCCTCGTCACCGTCGACTGTGAAGCCGGGTTCAGCGACGACCCGCGCGAGGCCGCCGAACTGGTCGCGGAGCTGGCCGACCTCGGTGTGGCCGGTGTGAACCTGGAAGACGGCCTGAGGGAACCCGGAGATCAGGAACAGCTGATCGACACGGTGAAGGCTCGCGTGCCCAGCGTCTTCGTCAACGCCCGCACCGACACCTACTGGCTCGGCGCCGACGATCCGCTCGCGAGCACCCTCGACCGGGCAGAGCGGTACGCGGCGGCCGGCGCGGACGGGATCTTCGTGCCCGGTATCGCCGCCGCCGCCGACATCGAGGCCGTGACCAGCGCCGTTCCGGTGCCCGTCAACGTGCTCTGGCTACCAGGGCGGTTCACGATGGGGCGGCTCGCCGAGTTGGGGGTCGCCCGGGTGAGCACTGGCTCGCTGCTCTACCGCGAGGCACTGCACGCTGCGGTCCAATCCGCGCGGGCCATACGCGGTGACGAGGCCGAGTCGCACGTGCCCACGTACCCGCAGATTCAGGCGCTCGTGGCGCAGTTCCCGCCGTAATCGGGGCGCCAGCACAACTGTCGGGGTTTTGGCTGCATCCGGCGTCCGGTTTCAGGACCATTACCCGGACAGTCCCGTTTGTCCCCGACGGCGGTCCGGCGAACAGTCCCGTTTGTCCCCGACGGCGGTCCGGCGAACAGTCCCGTTTGTCCCCGACGGCGGTCCGGCGAACAGTTCGATTCGTCCCCCCGCTGGCCGCCGGTGGCTCAGTTCCAGCCGTAGCCGCCGCGCAGTGCGTGGGCCACCCTGTCGAAGCGGGCGCGGTCGAGCACGGCGCCCTCGCGGCGGATACCGGCCTCGTCGACCAGCAACACCCGGTCGAGGCGGACCCAGCTCGGCCGCATCTCGCGGTCCCACGCGCCCGCGCCGAGCCCCAGCCAGTGCCGCTGACCGTCACGTTCGTGCTGGCTGGACAGCATGAGACCGAGCAGCGTGCGGCCGTCGCGGCCGACGACGAGCACCGGCCGGTCCTTGCCCTTCGCCGGGTCGTCCTCGTAGGCGACCCACGTCCACACGATCTCGCCGGGGTCGGCGCGGCCGTCGGGCTCGGGCCTGTAGTCGAGGTACCGCCCGCGAGGCGGCGCCGTGGTCTCCCGCGCACGCTTGCGGGACGCAAACCCGAGCCTCGCCGCGAGGCGCTTGAGCGGCCCTGCCATTACTTCAGGCGCTCGGAGCGCACGTGCGTGGCCTCGCCCTCGACGATGTTCTTCGACCGTTCCCAGGCCAGGAACTCGTCGGTCTCGACCAGCAGCGCCGTGGCCAGCCACACCGCCACGCCGATGTCGTCGGCGACGCCGGCCAGCAGCAGGAACGCCTCCGGGACGACGTCGATGGGGGAGACGATGTATCCGAAGCCGGCGCCGAAGAGCAGGAGCTTGGCGCGGCTCAGCCCTGGGTACTTGCCGGTGACGGTGGCCCCGATCATCCGCGGGACCGCGATCAGCCTGGCGCCCACACCCGGCGTGCCCGGCTTGCCTGCCTCGCGCAACACCCGCGCGGCCGCCGAGAGACGTCCGCGCCGCTTCATGGATCCAGCCGAGGTCGGTTTCTGTGCCACCTCGTCAGTATGGCGCGCCGACGCTCGCCCCGCCTCTCGGAGACTCCGCGCGTCGCCGCCCACCCCGGGAGCCACGTCTCATATACAGGCAGGGACCCCGCCGCTCACGCCCCGGTTGAAGAAGGTGATCCGTTGCTGGGCGTTGCCGTGGTCGGTCTCGTTCGTCCAGGGGTAGTCGTCGGCGACGGCGCCGAGCGTCTTCTGGATCTCCTCGGCGTCACCTGGCTCGATACGCAGGATCCCGTCCTGCGCGGCACCCTGAAGCGTTGCGCCTGCCAGGCAGTCTGCCTGCAGCTCCGCCGCCACTGACACGAGCGAGCGGTCGAGGCGGGCCTGGATCGCATGGCCCCACTCGTGCGCGATGATCAGGTAGACCCAGGCGTCGCCGATCTGCTGGTAGCCGGCCGCCATGAGGTTCTCGTCCCATGCGAGGAAGTCACCGGCGGGGCAGTACACCGCGTTGAACGGCACCGACGGCTGTCCGGCGCAGGGTGGCCCGTCCTCTCCGATGTACCGGCCCTCGACACGTGGCGGCGTGTACTCGCGGCCGAACAACTGGGGGAAGCGGTTGCGCCAGAACGCGTCAGTGGCGTCGATCGCGGACTTCTCGTCGACCCGCATGGCCTCGGCATCAACGGTGTCGATCGGCGCACCCTGCTCAGGCGATCCATCGCCGGAGCCGATGACGCAGGCGCCGAGGAACACCGCAACCACCATGCCGGCCACGATGCGCAAGTTCACGAACTGACCCTAGCGCCGGTTTGGCCGTCCACGCCCAGATTCCGGTGTTTCCGCAGGTCGGCGGCTGTCGCGTTCCGGACTGAATCCAGGACACGGCCACCGCGAGGTGCAAGCATTCGACTACGCGCAGAGGGGGCGCCGAAGGGGGTGGCGGTTGTGGCCGCCATGAGCGACATCAGAGCTGGCGACGTCCTGCTCTTCAACGGCAGCAGCTTCATCTCGAAGGCGATCAGGTTCTTCGACGGGGCACCGGTCAACCACGCCGCGCTGGCGCTGGACGGCGGCCAGCTCGGCGAGGCGGCGGGCAGCGGACTGCGGTTCGCGTCGGTCGCGGGGGCGGTACGCCACAACAACTTCACGGTGATCCGGGCGCTGCCCGCGCCGACCGACGTGGCGCCCGTGGTGAAACGCGGCCAGGCCTACGTGCAGGACGGCGCGAAGTACGCGTACCAGCAGATCGCGTTCCTCGCGATCCTCGGCCTGACCCGGCAGGTTCCGCTGCCGCCGATCGGCCGCCGGCTGATGCGCGCGGTGCTCGACAAGGCCGCCGCCGCGCTCAACGCGCTCCTGGAGAGCGACCGCCAGCTGATGATCTGCTCGGAGTACGTGTACCGCTGCTACGACGAGGCGCACGACGGCGCGCAGCCGAATCCGTACGCGCTCAACGTGCTGCCGGGCGCGTTCGCCGCTGGGGAGCCGAGCCTGGTCGACTGGGCGCTCACGCTCGACGACGACCGCCTGCCGGCACCCGAGGTGATCCCGACGTTCGAGGTGCCGCCCGATCTGGCCACTGTGGACACCGAGGCCGAGGCCGAGCTGGGCCCGCTGATCGGCGCGTATCTGGCCGAGGTGGAGAGCGGAGCACCGGCGCTGACGTTCGGCGACGCGGAACCGGACGACGCGCTGCTGCAGTCCATGGTGAACTTCGGCGCCGCGATCGAACCGGTCGTGCCCGCCTCCGGCGGCGACGTCGAACCGGCGCCGGTCACCTTCGGCCTGCCGAGCCCGCGCCGGGCGCTGGAGCGGGTGCGCACGATCGCGGCCGACCCGAACTTCGTCACGCCTGGCGACCTCGTGCGCACCGCGTCGCTGGGCGACCGGTTCCGGCTCGAACGGGGCTAGGAGGTCGACCGTGCGGATCCTGCGCCTCGGCGTCACAGGCCCCGACGCCACGCCGGTCTTTGAGGGCATCGACGAGGCGGACTTCGCCGGCCAGGTGGCCGCCTCCTCGCGGAAGACCGTGGCCAGCAGCGCCGACGAGCTGCGTACCGCGTTCGAGCACCCGCCTGTGTTCGGCGAGATCCAGCCGACGCGCCCGGTCGACCAGACCAATCCGCGCGAGGCCGGCTGGACGTTCCTCGTCGCGAAGGACGATCCGCGCCGCGCCGACTGGGAGACCGCGCTCGAGCCGCTGGCGGCGCACCGGGGGATGCACGGCGACCCGCTCACCTATCCGGGCGGCGACCCCGTCGACTGGCTCGACGAGGAGTACCTGGGTCGCCCGGACGGCACGCGCCCCCGGTACGTGCTGCTGGCCGGCGACCCCGAGCGGCTGCCGTTCCGGCTCCAGGTACACCTCGCGGCGGTTGGCGCGGCGGTCGGCCGGGTCGACTTCGACACGCCGGCCGAGCTGGCGTCGTACGTGGAGAAGGTCCTGCGCCTGGAGACCGCGGCCGACCCGGTACCCGGCGCCGAGGCGCTGCTGTTCGCCACCGACGGCGGCCCACGCGACCCGACGTACTACAGCCGCCGATACATGGCGGAGCCGCTGCGCGACCAGGTCGCGGCGCGCCCACCGTTCCAGCCGACGTTGATCGCCGGGAACGACGCCAGCAAGGACCACCTGCTCACCGCGCTCACCACGACGAAGCCCGCGCTCGTCTACACCGCGAGCCACGGGTACGAGGTGCGGCACGGTCCTACCAGCCTCGCCGAGCAGAAGCGGCTCAACGGCGCGATCGCCTGCGCGCGGCGGGCGTCGCTGGAGGACATGCTGCTGACCGCCTCCGACGTTCCCGGCGATGACACCGCCGTCGCCGAGGGCTCGGTGTTCTTCCAGTTCGCGTGCTGGGGCTACGGCACGCCGCGGCGGAGCACGTTCGACCACTGGCAGCTCGGCGGCTCCGGTACGGCGACGGCCGACGAGGATTTCGTCGCGGCGCTGCCGAAGCGGCTGCTCGGCCACCCGCGCGGCCCGGTGGCGTTCGTCGGGCACGTCGACACGGCGTGGCTGCACGGCTTCGACGACCCTGCCAACCCGCTGCCCGAGCTCGGCGCGCTGTACCACCCGCGGCTGGAGCCGTTCCGCACCGCCCTGGACGAGGCGCTGCTGGAGCGCAGGCCGGCCGGGTACGCGCTGAGCGACCTCGCGTACCGGACGGCACTGCTGTCGGTGAACCTCGCGGACTTCTTCGACGGCCTCCAGGCGCGCGGGCGGGCCGTCGCCGACATCACGACCGCCGAGCGGCGTGCGCTCGCCGACTCGTTCATCCGCCGCAACGACGCGATGTTCTTCCTGCTGCTCGGCGACCCTGCCGCCCGGGCCCGCGTGGGGACGCCGGACTGATGGCCGAGCTGGAGCCGTTCGAGCTGTCGGTGCTGGCGCCGCCGGGCGGCAACGGCCGCCGGCTGTGGCTCTCGGCCGTCTCCCGGCTGGGCGCGGTGCACGGTGTGCCGCGGCGGCTCCAGGGGACGATGAGGACCGCGTTCGACGGCGCAGCGGGGACGTTCGGCCAGCGGGTCCGCACCGCGCGCCCCGATCCGCAGTGGGCGCTCGAACTCGGCTGGGACCTCGCCGAGCTGGTGTTCGGCGTCCCCGAGATCGACTCGCTGTTCCGCCGCACGCGGGGAGCGGCGCAGGAGCGCGGTCGCCAGCTGCTGGTGCGCATCCAGGCTGCGCCCACGTCAGCGGCCACGATCCCGTGGGAGCTGCTGGCCGACCCCGAGGCGGCCCGCACCGCCGCCGGCGCGCACCTCGCGTTCTCGCCCGACACGCACGTGGTGCGTACCGCGCGCGCCCGCACGTACTCGGTCCGGGCCGAGCCGGTCGCGTTGCCGCTCAACGTGCTGCTCGTGCTGGCGAACCCCGAGGATCAGGCGAACGACAACGAGGTGCCGTTCGACCTGTACGAGGAGCGCCGCGCCCTGCTGTCCGAACTGGAGCTGCTGGTCACCCGCGGCCTCCTCGTCGTCGACGTGGAGGACCAGCCGAACGTCGAGCGGCTGCGTCGGCGTATCGGCGCCCGCGAGCGCGGGTACCACGTCGTCCACTACCTGGGCCACGCGCGCTCCAGCCAGCTCAAGCTGGAGGACGGCGACCGGCAGGCGCGCTGGGTCGACGCGGACGACTTCAACCGCGTGCTCCGCGCCTGCCCCGACCTGCGGCTGGTGTTCTACGCCGGGTGCAGCACCGCCACCAACCCCGATCAGCGCGACGAGTGGCCCGAGGCGTTGAGTATCGCGGAGCGGACCGTGCGCGACGCCGCGACGACCGTCGTCGGGATGCAGGCCGAGCTGCCGTTCCGCACCGAGCAGCTGCTCACGCGCTTCTTCTACCAGGCGCTGGCGTCCGGGCAGTCGGTCGCGCAGGCGCTGAAGTTGGGCCGGGCGGCGGTGCGCGACGACGACCTGGTCGGCGGCGGACTGCTCGACTGGGCGGTGCCGTGCCTGTACGCCAGCGGCACTCCAGACCGGATCATCGACGCGGCCGGGACCGCCAGCCCGCCGCCCGTCGTGCGGCCCAGGGCGGAGCTGCGGCTCGACCTCACCGAGCCCGACCGCGAGTTCTTCGCCCGCCAGGTCGAGCTGCGCCGCGTCCTCGACGTGCTGTGCCGCCGCCGCAGCCCCCGCGTGCTCTGGGTGGTGGGGCCGCCCATGGCCGGCAAGACCCGGCTGGTCGCCCGCGCGCTGGACGAGCTGGACGATGTCGCCGCGGTGCTCTACGTCCGCACCGGCCGGCTGCTCAACACCGAGGACGGCACCGCCCATGCGAAGGGGCCGGTCGAGGAGCTGTGCGACCTCGTCGTCGAGCTGCTCGCCCGCTGCGGCTGCTCGCAGCGCGAGCGGGACCCCAACTGGGACGCCCTCGAATGGTGGGACCGGCTGATCGAGGACCTCACCGACACCGCACTCGTCGTCGTGATGGACGACGTGGACGAGCTGGACGGCGCGAACCCGGCCGACGTGCGGCGGCTCGGGCGGGCGATCAGCCGCCTCGTGCAGCGCCGGACGTACGCCAGGGTGGCGCTGGTCGGGCGGGCGCCGCGCGACGGCTGGCTGGACCAGCGTGCCGGCGCGTTCACCACCGTCCAGACGGTGCAGCCGCTGGGTTTCCAGGACGTCTGGCAGTGGATCCGCCGCAACCGGCCCGGGCTCGTGCGGTACGGGTTCGAGGCACTGGCCTGCCACTACGCCACCCTGCCCAGCCTGGAGCAGTGGAGCGAGCTGGCGCAGGTGCTGGCCGCCAACCCGCTCGCGGACCTGGGCGCGGCGGTCGCCGAGCTGGCGCCACCCCCGGCCGCACCGGCGGCGGCCGCACCGAAGCCGGCGACCGGCGACCCGCTGCGACTGGCCGTCGCCGGGCTGTTCCTCACCGGGCGGGAGGCCGAGTTCGCGCAGGCGGCGACCGGGTTCGCCTCGCTGCACGGAGTCGGCGGGCGGGTCGTCACCGCGGACGCCAGGGACACCACCGCGTCGATCGCCGAGCTGGTGCAGCTTCCCAGCCCGTTCCGCGGCGTGGGGCCGTACGAGCCGAAGGTCATCGAGTGGCTGCGCACGGTCGCCGGCAGCGACATCGACATCGTCCTGCTCGACTACGGCACGCCCCAACGCACACCGGAGGAGGAGGCGGCGATCGACGCGCTGCTCGCGAAGGGCGCCCTGCTCGTCGCCGCCGGGGGCAACTCGCTCGAACCGAGCTGGCCGGCCTGGTACCCCGACGTTCTCGCCGTCGGCGCGCTGGAGGCCAACGCGCACGGGCAGCAGGTCGCGCCGTACTCCTACCGGGATCCCGGCGCCGGCAAGCCGGAGGTCTTCGCGCCGGTCTCGTTGCAGGGCACGCCGTTCGCCGCGCTACTCCCGCCCGAGCTGGGGCCGGACCCGCGCGGCAGCTCGATGGCGGCGATGAACGCGGTGTCCACGGCGCTCGTCGTCTGGACCGCGAACCGGTCGCTCTCGGCCGCCGACGTCCGTCAGGTGCTGGTCGACTCGGCGGTGCCGCTCGACGCCGCCGACCCGTACGGTCCCCGCTGCCTCGACGTCGACGCGGCGCTGGCCCGTGCCCGAACCGTGGTCGTGCGGGGCGTGATCGAGGAGAAGTCGCAGTCCCGCGAGAGCGTGGTCGCGGCCACCGGGCTCCACCCCAACGTAGTTGACGACCTGCTCAAGAAGCTGCAGACCGAGGGCAAGGTCGCCCGGCACGCCACGGCCGACGGCACGCAGTACCGCGCCGTGTCGTAGCCGGCCGCGTTCGAATCAGGTCTACTGCACGGACAGGTGGACGTGGTTCGTGTGGTCCGACGCCGGGTCGCCGTTGCCGCCGTCGTACGCGCGCCAGCCCGTGCCCGGGAGCCAGATCTGCTTGAACCAGATCACGTACAGCACGCCGAGCCGGTCGGAGTTGTCGACGAAGTAGCCTGCCAGGTCCTCGCCGTACTGGCGCTCGCCACCCGTCGCGACGCCGCCGAACGTGTCCGGTGCAGCGGAGAAGTCGCAGGCACGGCCCTTCGGGTGCTCACCGAACGACGCCTCGCGGAAGCACCGCGTGAACCGGGTGAAGCCGGCCGCCCTCGCCTGCTGCAGGGCGTGCACCGTGCGCGGGGTGAGACAGCCGCTGGTCGTCGGGTCGTCGGCCGAGCAGCTCTCGTCGGTGAACGACCCGTCCGGGTTGCGCTGTACGGAGTCCGCGACCGCGGAGCCGGCGCGGCTGGTGCTCAGCCCACCGGATACCCCACCACCGACCGTGCTCAGCGCCTTCTCCGCGTCCGACTTCCGCTTCGCCATCGCCCGTTCCTGCGCCGCCTGGAGCCTGATCTCGGCCTCCAGCTGCTGCTGCTCCCGGAGCAGCACGTCACGGGCCTGGCGCAGCGCGGTGATCTTGGCGTCGTTCTCCGAGGAGAGCCGGTTGATGATCTCGGACTTGCCGAGGAAGGTCGGTACCGACTTGCTGTCCAGCACTGCGGTGAACGTCGACGGGCGGCCGTCCCGGTAGGCGGCCCTGGCCAGCGCGTTCACCTCGCGGGTCAGCACAGCGACGCGCGCCTCGGTGTCGTTACGCCGCCGCACCAGCTCGGCCTGCCGCCGCTGCGACGACAGCAGCCGGCCGCGCGCGTCCGCGTATCCCTTGCTGGCGTCGGCGAGCGACTGGCGCAGCGACGGCGTGCCGCCCTCAGGGTCGGTCGGGTCGCCGGGCGCCGAGGACGCCGGAGTGGGGGCGCCGTTCAGCAGCATGACCGCGGCGGTGAGCAAGGCGAAGAGCAGGAGCGTGGCCCGTGGTCGAGCGCTGGTCGCCACTCGTGCCGTGGCGAACTGTGCAACTCGACGCATGCGTACCTCCTCGGACGGACGGGGCCCGGTCGGTTCGCCCCTCGCCCACAGGTACGCAGGCGCGCCCGGATTGGTTGAACGCTGTCCTCGTCAGGCGGATATGTGCCGCTTCGACCAACGTCGTCGAGTGCGGGTGCAGGCGCCCGCCCCCGTTGCGGGCGCCTGCACCACGTGGGTCACGCGGGGCAGATCCCGCGTTGGTAGTCGACGAGCGCGGTGGTCCTGGAGTACTGCCACTCGCGATCGAGATAGGCCGTCTTCAGCTCGGCCGCGGCCGCCTGGCTCTCGACGATGTACCCGAAGTCCTGCAGCCACGCCGGGTACAGGTTGCGGGAGCCGAGGTAGAACGTCGACTGGTCGACGACGACCAGCTTGTTGTGCAGCGCGTACGGCTTGCCGTCGGCCCACCTCGCGTCGGGCGCGCTGCGGAACGACGCCAGCTGGAGGTTGCCGCACATCGTGGCCCGCGCGCCTGCGGCGTCGCCCGTCTTGGCGGCGATCCGGCCGCGCAGCGCGGCGGTGACCTCGGTGAGCGACTTGATGTAGGAGTAGCCGCTGCCGATCGGGCCATAGTTGGCCGGGTCGCTCAGCACGAGCCGCACCTTGACGCCGGCGATCAGCTTGGCCGCGAGCGCGTCGTAGAGCCGCACGTCGTACCGCGGCATCGGCGGGCAGTTGCCGTGCAGGTCCTGCTGCGAGATCTCGATCTGGCTGGTCGCGCTGCTCACGAGGGCCCGCAGCGCGCTCGCCTCCGGGTTCACGGTGTCGTAGTCCCGGTCGGCGTTCGTGTAGTCGTACGGGCTGATGCCGCACTTCGTATCGGGCGCGGCCGGGAGCGTCGGCTTGTAGGTCGAGCGGGGGTCGTTGCGCTGGATGCCGAGGCCGAGGTCGCCGACCGCGATCACCGGCACATCGCCTGTCGCGGGCGCGCGGGTGGTCTCAAGCGTCGCGGTACACGCGGCGTTACGCGTACCGGCGTACCAGACCAGTATCGGGTTGGCGCTGTTGCGGCAGGTCCAGCCCCAGATCGTGTCGAGGTACCGGCTGGCCGACGAAGCGGCCGGTCCGGACAGCGCGAACGACGTATCGGCCACCGGGTGGGTGGTGTCGATGTAGGTGTCGCTCCAGGTGTTGATGCCGCCGACGATCGCCGACCGGCCGTCCACCACGAGGATCTTCGAGTGGTTCCACGAGAACGTTGTCTTCCGCGTGGTCATCGACCCGATGTGGAGCGTGACGTTGCCTGCGGCCGGACCGAGCTTCGCGTTGAGCTGGTCGCGGTAGGCCGCCGGGACCTCGCCGAGGTTACCGAACGGCACGGCGCCGATGAGGATCCGGACACGCAGCTTGTGCGTGGCCGCGGCGGTCTTGAGCCCGGCGACGATCGCGTCCTGGAACTTGCCGTCCGGGAACGGGGCGAGGGTGCTGAGGTCGACGGTGCGGGTAGCCGACCCGATCGACGCCGTCAGCTTGTCGAGGAACGCGCGGGTGCCGGCCCGGTCGGCGCACGCGTTGTCGCCCCAGCAGCCGGGAGTATGGAGCAGCCAGCTGGCGTCGTCGCCGTCCATGCTGTTGCCGCTGGTGCGCTCCCAGACGGTCCCTTCCAGACCAGGGGAGACCTCGCGGAGCGACCGCTCGACGGCGTCGAGGTGCGGGGTGGCGGAGGAGATCGTCGGCTTGCTGCCGGCGAGGTCGGCGATCGCGGTGGTGACCGGGAACGCTGCGACGATGAGGACGGCGACCAGGCCGAACCGGGCAGCGCGACCCAGGCGGGGAAGTCGGGACAACGGGCATCCTTCGGGCAGAGACGGGAAGACGGGCGGGACCGTAGCAGTCCTCCACAGTGGAGTGACCCTCTGTAGCCATCTGGCGACCGCCCTCGAATCAGACTTTCGGGAAAAACGGGGCAGCGGGCGCCCGCCGTATGCCCAGAAACCCCGAAAGTCCGGTTCGCAGACGTGCGCGCCGTCACTACGACGACGGCGCGAACACACGCTCCATCCAGGACTGCCACGCCTTTTCCTGCTCCGGCACCGGCTCGGCGGAGAACACGTGGTGTGCGGCGATCATCGGGCCGTGGAAGCCCTTCAGGAAGCGGTAGAGCGCGTCGCCGGTGCGGATGCCGAGTGTGTGCGTGTTCTGGAAGTAGACGACGCCGTCGGCCGGTTCGCCGCCGTCGAGCGAGATGCGAACCCGGTCGCCGGTGCCGATCTCGGCGCGCAGGGCCGCCCAGGCCGCCGTCCAGTCGTCGACCGGCGGACCGAACACCGTGAGCGGTGTGGCGGTGCGGCCGGCGAAGTGGTTGAGGTACTCGACCAGCGTGTGGAAGAACATCGCGCCGCCGAGCGTCATCGCCTCGAACTCGTCCGCCCAGTCGTCGCCGGGGAGGAACCCGCTGGTGACGGTGCGCAGCACGGTGCTACCGCCGCCGCGGCCCTCGATGAGGAACTCGTAGGCGATGAACCGCCCGTCCGGCGCGTCGGGGCCTGCGGTGCGCGAAGCGGTGCGACGGCTCCCACGCCGTGATCGTCGACTCCGGCGTGTACTCGCCGAACGCCATGCGCACCGTGCCGCCCGGGCCGGGCCGGACCTCGTTGCGGCCCATGAACCAGGAGTCGATGCCCGGGCCGGTGGCGATCGCCTCCCACACCTGCTCGGGCGTGGCCTCGACGAGCGCCTCGTCCGCCCGCTCGAACTCGTACCCCATGTCAGGACTCCTTCACCGTGACGCTCGGGTGGACGGCGACGACGATGCGGTGCTCGCGCCCGCCCTCGGCCGCTTCGTCGTGGTACTTGCCGACCAGCGCCGTCGACCGCGGTCGCCAGCTCCTCGGCGAACGCCGCCCGGTCGGCGGCGCTGGCGAAGCGGACCTCGCCGTCGATGGCGAACGTCGCCACCCGCTGGCTGGCCTTGGCGCCACCGCTGATCAGGGCACCCACGTCGCGCACCAGCCGGCCGGCGACCGCCAGCAGCCAGCGCGCGGAGAGCCGGTCGGGGGAGCGGGACGGATCGGGTTGGACGGCGGCGAGCGCGGTCGGCGAGATCACGTACGACGAGGCCGTCGCGCGCATCACCCGCTCGGTGACGTTGCCCTTGCGCCGCTCCTCGACCAGCTCCAGCAGCCCGTGCCGCTCCAGGGTCTTGAGGTGGTAGTTCACCTTCTGGCGCGGCAGCCCGACCCGCGCCGCCAGCATCGTCGCCGACAGCGGCTCGGCCAGTTCGGCGAGCAGCCGCGCGCGCATCGGATCGAGCGACGCCTCGGCCGCAGCCGGATCCTCGATCACCGCTACGTCGTCCATGTAAGGAGCGTGCCACCGAACAATTCCTTTGTCAAGGACAGCTAGATTGTCGGTGAGTGGCCCGCGTTTACGGTCGCAGAACTCGCCCGAATTGAGGCCAGGAACTGACCGCTAGGGCCACCAGACTCGGCGCATGACATTCCTTTCCACCTACTTCGGTTACCGCGACGCCGGCGCTGCCCTCACCTGGCTTGGCAAGGCGTTCGGCTTCGAGACCACCATGCAGTTCCCCGACGACCGCGGCGGCGTCGCCCACTCCGAGCTGCGCCTCGGCGACGCTGTGATCGTCGTCTTCAGCGACCACGACGGCTACGAGCGGCCGCCCCGCAAGGGCGACACCGCAGGTCACGGCACGTACATCACGGTGGCCGGCGAGGCCGACGTCGACCGGATCCACGCCCAGGCGCTCGACGCGGGCGCCACCGGCGTCTGGGAGCCAGCGAGCACGGAGTGGGGCAACTACCGCTGCCGCATCGTCGACCCGGAGGGCTTCGAGTGGACGTTCGGCACGCACCGTCCCGGCGCGCCGGCCGCCTGGTGAGCCTGTTGTGGAGCGGCGCGCCGGCTGAGTCGGCGCGCCGCTCCACAACGTCGGAGCATTGGTGTCAGCGCTTGGTGTCAGCGCACCCCGTACGCCCGCATGACGGTCTGCTCCACGGTGGCGCCTGCGGAGTTCTTCGCCATGACCCGGACCGACACGTGTCCCGCCCGCGGGTTGACGACCCGGGCGCGCCACACGTTCCGGCCGTCGGCACGGGTGCGGACGGGCGTCCAGGTGGCGCCGTCGTCGGTCGATATCTCCAGCTTCATCGTGTCCACCGTGGCCGGTGCGGCGTCAGCCTGGTTGGACGCGGTGAGCAGCAGCGTGAACGGCGCCCCCGCGCACGCGAAGCCCTGCCCGTCGAAGTCTCCGGTGACCTTGACCGTCGGCAGCGCCAGCCGAGTCGCCGACGGCGTGGTCGCCGAGGTGAACGTCCACGCGGTCTTCACCTGGGTGGCGAGCGTCGCCCACGGCTTCGCCCGGGTGGCGTCGATCGCCAGCGTGTAACTGCCCGGCTCGGCCGGCAGGTTCGGGAACGAGCCCAGCCCGGCGAGGGTCTTCCGTCCGAGCAGCACCCCGTCACGGTGGAGCGTCGTCGTGCCCCTCACCATGAAGACGTCCCCGACCGGGTTACCGCTGTGGCCGCGCTCGCCCGGCGAGAACGACGACACCTGCACGCCCAGCGTGTTGCCGAGCCTGGACACGATGTTCGCGGTACCGGCGGTGCCGAGGTCGGGCCCGCTGACGCCGTTGTTCCAGTGCTGCACGCGCGAGCGGCCGGCCTGGTACACCGTCTGCGCCTCGTCGACCTGCCCCTCGAACAACAGCTTCGGCCCGCTCGGCAGGTACTGCTGGAGGATGGTGCCGCTCCATGAGCCGGTCACTGAGTGGAACTCGGTGCGGCGGCTGGGTAGCGGCGTCGGGAGGATCGTCCCGAACGAGGCGTTCTGCTCGGGCATGTACCGCCCGAACTCCACCCGATCGGCGATCGCCGCGGGGACGCCGAGCGAGTGGTAGCGCGCGTCGGTGCGGTGCAGGTCGCGGTTGCGCAGCCGGAACCGCGGATCGGCGGGGACGCGGCCGGCCACCGGGATCGCCACGAAGTACAGGTTGTCGCGGGCGGTCAGGATCGTCTCGTACCCGAACGTGAACCCCCGCGCGGTGCGGGTCGGCGTCGCATAGAGGTCGTTGTCCGGGCCCACGCCCACTGAGATGTTCGTCGGCACGTCGCCGCCCTCGTCCACGGCGGTGTACTGCATGGCGACCGTGGCGTTGACGGGCTTCGCGTCCCGCGCGTCGACCTGGGCCGACACCTTCCGCGCGCGGCGGGCGTCGAACGTGACCGCGATGCCGGGTCGGTCCACGGTCAGCGACGGCACGGTGGCCACGGCGACGTCGGCGTTCGCTACGCCCGGAGCGGCCGGATCCGAGGTGAGGGTCGCGCTGTGCACCGCGTACGCGCCCTTGGGCAGCCGCATCGTCGCCTTGCCGCCGACCGGCTCGACGTCCGGCGGCTCGACCCCGCCGTTGCGGTAGTCCAGCTGGTAGAACGACAGGTACTGGCCGAGTTCGTCGTCGGGCGCCTTGCCGTCGCGGTCGATCATCGTGACCTGCACGTCGTAGGACTCGGGTTCGGTCGTCACCGAGACGGGCGTCCGCGTGACCGTGCTGCCGTCGGTGGCGACGAGCGTGCCGGTGTAGGAGCCCGTCGGCGCGGTCTGCCAGCGCGTCGGGCCGCTGCGTCACGCGCGCCTCGGCGGTGCCGTTCGCCGGCACCGTGAGCGTGGTGGTGTCGAGGCCGAACGCTCCCGCCGGAGCCTGCGTCCCGTCCGGGCCGGTCACCGTGAGGCTGAGCGCCAGGGTCACCGGGGCGGCGCCGGTGTTGCGGTAGGTGACGGTCCGGGTCACGGGCGGCAGGCCGACCCGTGGCCAGCGCAGGAAGCCGAAGCTGAGGCTGCCCGGCTCGGCGTGCACAGGCTGGGTCACCGCACGGGCCACGTCGACGCGGCCGGCGCCCTGCTCGTTCGCGGTCAGGCCGGCGCCGGGCTTCGCGGTGCTCATCAGCGCGGCCTTGAGCTGGGCGGCCGTCCACTCCGGATGCTGCTGCGCGAGGATGGCGGCGGCACCGGCCACGTGCGGGCTGGCCATGGACGTCCCGGACTGGGCGACGTAGGGCCCGCCCGACGGAACCGGCCCGCGCTGCCATGATCTTCTCGCCGGGCGCGGTGATGTCCGGCTTGATCGCGAAGTCGCCGAGCCTGGGGCCGCGGCTGGAGAACGAGCTGATCGTGTCGCTGCTGCTCACGCTGCCGACGGCCACCGCGGCGTCGGCGGCGGCGGGCGCGCCGACCTTCCCGCGGACCCCGCCGTTGCCGGCCGCCGCGACGAACAGCGTCCCGGACGACGCTGTGAGGTTGTTCACGGCCACCGCGAGGGGGTCCGTGCCGTCGCTGCCGTCGTTGCCGAGGCTCAGGTTGACGACCTTCGCGCGCTGGGCGGCGGCCCACTCCATGCCGGCGAGCACGGCGGAGTCCTCGCAGTACTCGTCGCCGCAGACCCGCCCGACGAGTAACCGGGCGTCCGGCGCCACCCCGCGATAGCGACCGTCGGAGGCCGCGCCCGACCCGGCGAGGATGCTCGCGACGTGCGTGCCATGGCCGACGGCGTCGTTGGGACCGTCCGGCGAGCCGGTGAAGTCCTTGGCCTCGGCGACGTTCTTCAGGTCGGGGTGGCTGGCGTCGTAGCCAGTGTCCAGCACGGCGACGGTGACGCCGCTGCCCGGTGTAGCCGGCCTGCCACGCGGTTGGCACGCCGATCTGGGCGTTGCTCACGTCGTCCAGCAGCCGCGACCGTCCGTCGAGCCAGATCTTCTCCAGCGGTTGCTGCGCGATCGAGGACCAGAACTCCCCGGACGACACCGTGACGGCGACGCCGCGCACGCTCGGGAGGGCGCGCCGCACGGTGGCGCCCGCCAACGCGCGAGGCGGCGCCATGCCGCGCCGGTAGCTGACGATCAGCGGCAGGGAGTCGTAGCCCTGCCGGATCAGCCCGGAGACGTCGAAGAGGCGCGGGTCCAGCGTGCCGGCGGCGAGCAGCGGCTGCGCGTCCGCGGGGACGATCCTCAGCTCCCTGCCCACGGCGTGGCGCAGCATCGGGATGCCGGCGCGACCGGGACCTGGTTCGACGCCGACGTCACGGGTGCCGTCGGCGCGGTCGAGAACGTGCACGCGGTCGCCGGTGACGAGCGTGACCGAGTGGGTCGCGGTCGTGGGCGCGGGCGGCGGCGCGGCGGTCGCGGGGTGGGCGACCGTGACGAGGAGAGCGGCGAGGGTGACGCCGGCGGTCCCGAGGGCGGTTGAGCGCATCGGCTGCTCCGAAGGTCGGCACTGTGAGGAAACCTTCCAGTTCGGCGCGCAGCATAGCCAGAAAACGGGGCGAACCGGACCACTTTCCCGCTGCGTTCACGGGGTGGACCGTGGCGCAGGGTCATCCAGCGGTTGCATGCTGAGAGGCATGGCCACCGACGACGCGAGCCCCACTCTCACGATCACCGACAACCGCACCGGCCGCAGCTACGAGGTCCCCATCGAGGACGGCACGATCAAGGCCGAGCACGCTCCGCCAGATCAAGGTCGACGACGACGACTTCGGGCTGCTCTCCTACGACCCGGCGTTCACCGCCACGGCGAGCTGCCGCAGCGCGATCACGTTCATCGACGGCGACGCCGGCATCCTCCGGTACCGCGGCTACCCGATCGACCAACTCGCCGACAAGGGCACCTTCCTGGAGGTCGCCTACCTGCTGATGAACGGGGAGCTGCCCACACCCAGCCAGCTCGAGGAGTTCACCGGCACGGTGAAGCAGCACACGTTCGTGCACGAGAACGTCAAGACGTTCATCGACGGCTTCCACTACGACGCGCACCCGATGGGCATCCTCGTCGGCACCGTCGGCGCGCTGTCCACGTTCTACCCCGAGGCGACGAACTTCACCGACCCCGTGAACCGGCGCCTCCAGATGGCCCGGCTGATCGCCAAGATGCCGACGCTCGCCGCGTTCGCGTACCGGCATTCGCGCGGGCTTCCGTACGTGTACCCGGACAACGACCTGTCCTTCGCCGGCAACTTCCTCAACCTCATGTGGAAGATGTCCGAGCCGAGGTACCAGCCCGATCCGGTGCTGGAGCACGCGCTGGACGTGCTGTTCATCCTGCACGCCGACCACGAGCAGAACTGCTCGACCAACGCGATGCGCGCGGTCGGCAGCTCGCGCGTCGACCCGTACTCGGCGGCCGCCGCGGCTGTTGCCGCGCTGTACGGGCCGCTGCACGGCGGCGCGAACGAGCAGGTGCTGCGGATGCTGCGCGAGATCGGGACGGTCGAGGAGATTCCGTCCTATGTGGAGCGGGTCAAGAAGGGCGAGTTCCGCCTCATGGGCTTCGGCCACCGCGTCTACAAGAACTACGACCCGCGCGCGAAGGTCGTGCGGTCGCTCGCGGAGGAGGTCTTCGCCGTCACGGGGCTGAACCCGCTGCTGGAGGTGGCGGTCGAGCTGGAGCGGATCGCGCTGCAGGACGAGTATTTCGTGCGCAAGAAGCTCTACCCGAACGTCGACTTCTACACCGGGATCATCTACGAGGCGATGGGCTTCCCGGTCGAGATGTTCCCGGTGCTGTTCGCGATCGGGCGGATGCCGGGCTGGCTGGCCCAGTGGGAGGAGGCCCTGCTCGACCCCGAGCAGCGGATCGCCCGGCCCGCGGCAGATCTATACCGGGCCGGCGAGCGTCCGTACGTGCCGATGAGCGACCGTGCCCACACCGACCACGACTTGGTGGAGCCGCCCATGAAGCCGATCGGCGGCGACTGAGCCTTGTGACTCCGGGATTGGGCTGCGACGTGACTCCGGGTTGGGCGGCGACACGCCGGCGCGGCGCGCCGGGCCGCCACCGCCAACCCCGGAGTCATGCGCGACGCTAGGGGGTGCCGCCGCGCCGGCGATTCTGGGGAGGGACGATGGCCAAGGTCAGCGCCGGCCTGCTGCTGTGGCGCCGCGGCGCCGACGGTGTCGTGGAGGTGCTGCTCGGGCATCCCGGCGGGCCGTTCTTCGCCCGTAAGGACACGGGCGCGTGGTCGATCCCGAAGGGCGAGTACGGCCAGGGCGAGGAGCCGCTGGCCGCCGCGTACCGCGAGTTCGCCGAGGAGTTGGGGCTGCCGGCGCCCGACGGCGACCCGGTGCCGCTCGGTCAGGCACCGTCGCACGGCAAGGTGAACACGATCTGGGCGATCGAAGGCGACGTCGACGTCACCGACGCGCGCAGCAACCTGTTCACGATGGAGTGGCCGCCGCGCTCCGGCCGCACGCAGGAGTTCCCCGAGATCGACCGGGTCGGCTGGTACGACCTGGAGACGGCGCGGGAGAAGATCTTCGCCGGCCAGCGCGTGTTCCTGGATCGGCTCGCCGACCACCTGGCCGGGTAGGCCCCGAAGGGACTACCCGGCCAGGACGGGGTCAGCCAACCACGAACGGGCCTACCTGGTGGTACGTGTAGACCGCGTCGATGGGCGCACCGGCCGGGGTCGTGCAGCGCACGATGGCCCTCCCGGATCCGAAGGACTCGATCTTGCAGCGGGCCTGGCTGCCGCCGGTCGCGGTCACGTGCACCGCTGAGTCGCCGACGGCCCACGAGGACTCCACCTCGTAGCGGCCGGTCGAGAGCCGGCGGATCAGGTTGGTCGGGGTGAACCCGAACTTGAAGCTGGGGGCGGGCACGTACGACGCGGCGGTCGGGTTGCTGGCCAGCGCGTACGCCGTCGGGTGACCGTCGGAGTTGCAGCACACCGAGGCGCCGATGTTGTTGCCGTCACGGACGTAGGAGACGGTGAAGCGCGACTCGGCGGGCGCGCCGGCGGCGTCGAAGCAGTTCACCTGGACGTGCTGCGCCGTGCCGTTCGGGCCCCAGTTCCACACGTTGCACCACTCGGAGCCCGGACCGTACGCGGTGACCTGCACGTTCCCGGTCGTGGCTCCGGCGAGGCCCGGCATCCGCACCATGTACTTGCCGACCTGACCGGCGAGCTTCGTGATGGTGTTGGTTGCGCCGGTCGAGTTGTACTGGTAGTTCACCGGCGGCGTGTAGCTCGCATTGGCCGGCTGGTTCGCGAACACGTAGCCGAGGTGGTGGTTGCGAGTGCCGGTGAGGTTGGCGTAGCTCAGCACGAACTGGCTGTCGGTCGCCGCGCCCGAGGTGTTGAAGCAGCGCACGCGCACCCGCTGGTTCGCGCCTGACGGGGCCCAGCTCGCCACCTTGCAGTACGCCGCGTCGGCGCCGTACGCGTTGACCTGGACGGTGCCGGCGGTGGCGGCCTGGCCGGGCAGGTACACCGAGTAGGCGCCGGTGTCGTCCTGGCAGATCTCGTTGACCGGGGTCCACGAGCTGGAGTTCCATTGGTGCTCGGCCGGCACGACGCACATCGCGGCGTCGGGGGTGTCCAGCCAGACGAACGCGTTGCCGTACGGGCCGGCGGCCTGCGCGGGCTGCGGCGCGAGTACGAGCGCGAGCACGGTGGTCGTCGCCACTGCGAGCAGGCGCGACCAGCGGCTGCCCACGCGACTGGCCGAAGTGGATGCTGGACGGGCGTCCATCAAATGTCCTCCGAGGAAAGGGTCGACTGCACGGCACAGCCTGCCGTTCCTCCTCATTGGACGCATGGGGGCAATGCCCCCAACTTTGCGCGGGCGTGTCTCAGTCCACGAGGTGCCGGAGCCACCGCTGGGGCGCGGTGAGGAAGTCGCGCCAGGACTGCACGAGCTCCAGCTCGTCCCAGGCGACTTCCCGGATGCCCCAGTCGCCCAGTTCCAGGACGGTGGCGCCGGGCAGCGCCGCCAGCACCGGCGAGTGCGTGGCGACGATCGCCTGCGACCCCTCCTGGCGCAGCGCGTCGAGCACGACGAGCAGCGCCAGGCTCGACTGGAACGACAGCGCCGACTCAGGCTCGTCGAGGAAGTAGACGCCGCGTTCGCCGAACCGGTGTCGCAGCACCGTCATGAACGACTCGCCGTGCGAGCGGGCCTGCATCTGGTCACCGCCCCACGCGCGGGCCTCGGTCGGGTTGCGGTCGACCTCGTCGAGGTAGCCGTGCATGGCCTCGGCACGGAGGAAGAACCCGCCCGGCGACGCCATGAAGTGCGTCTTCGCGCGGAGCTGCCACCGCAGCGGCGAGTCCTCCACGCTGACTCCTGGTCCGGTCACGGGGTGCCGGTGCTGGTCTCGGCGCCCTCGCGCGGGTACACGGCGGCGAACGCCTCGATGAGCGTCGACTTGCCGCTGCCGTTCTCGCCGACAAGCACCGTGACGCCCGGAGGGATGTCGAGCCCACCGCCGTCGATCAGCTGCCGGACGGCCGGGATCGCGTAGGGCCACGCGTCCAGGTTCACCTCGCGGCGCGGCGCCCAGATGATGCGTTCCAGGTGACGTGGCTGCGGCACCGGACGAGCATCCCACGTGCCGCCACCGGTGGTGGGATCGTGCAGCCGGGCTGCACGATCCCACCGGTCGCAGTACGCCGCCGGGGGAGGACAGTTCGGTCAACGCCTGGTGGCGGGGCCCCAGACCTCGTCCCACGCGTCGTAGCGGGAGATCATCGCCATGAGGTCGGCACGCTCGGCCGGCCCGGCCTGTTCCAGCATCACGGCGAGCTTGCTGGGCCGGCGGCGGTCGCGCTCGGCGGCGAGGTGGCGGCGGTACCGCGCGGCCACCGCACGCGCCGAGGAGGCGGAGCGGATCAGCTTGGATGTCGTCGTCATGATTCGACTGTATCGGTTCAGATCGTCCGATGACACCCCGCGGCACCGTGAGCCGCGACACGCTTGCCGCTCGCGATTCGGGCGACGTGTTCGCGCGGAAATGTCGCCTAAATCGGTAGTAGAAACTATCCCTGACGCCGCATTTCGGGCAGGGTGGATCCGTCCTGCCCTCGGCGTCGAGGAGTGCCCCTTGAGAACCTCAGCCTTGCTGGTCGGCGCGCTGCTGGCCACCTTCGTCGTCCCGCCGGGCGCCGCCGCCGCGCCCGCACCACCGGCCCCGAACACCCTCCCCACCGCCGTGCAGAACGTCCGGCAGCACCACCTGATCCCGGACACGCAGGGCGCGATCTCGATGAACTTCCAGCGGTACGGCGAGCGCGACGTGCTGTTCCTCAGCGGGATGTTCGGCCTCAAGACCTACGACGTGACCAACCCCGACCTGCCGGTCTTCCTCGACCACCTCACCAAGCAGGAGATGGCGTTGCCCGGCGACGACCCGGCGCAGCGCTTCTGGGAGAACGAGGACGTCAACGTCGACCCGAAGCGCAAGCTGGCGTTCCTCGCCCGCGAGGTCAGCGCGTTCGGCCGCACGCTGCCCGGCGACCGCCCCACCGGCGTCTACCTCGTCTCCGCGCAGGATCCGGCCGACCTCAAGCTGATGAGCTTCCAGCGGATGGGCACCGGCCACATCACCACCTGCATCAACGACTGCCAGTACCTGTGGACCACCGGCGCGGACCGCACCGGCGGCAAGGGCCAGGTGTTCGTCACCGACATCCGCGACGCGGCCAACCCGAAGAACCTGCCCGACCCGGTCGACCTCGGCCGCAACCAGGGCGAGTCGGCGAGCACGCACGACGTCCAGGTTGACGCCGACGGGGTCGCGTGGGTCGCCGGCACGGGCGGCACCCGCGGCTACTGGACGTCCGGCCGGCACCGTGACCCGCTCACCGGCAGGGACCGGACGGCGACGGCGGCCAAGCCGGTGCCGTACGCGGGCGGCGCCGCGGAGCGCGCCGCGATGCCGACGTCGTTCTCGCACAACTCGTTCCGTCCGGTCGGCCGCACCCTCGCCGACGGCCCGCTCCCCACGCGCGACAACCCGGCGGGCAGCCTGCTCCTGCACACCGAGGAGGCGTTCGGCTCACCGACCTGCAAGGACCAGGGCCGGTTCGTCATCTCGTCGCTGCGGGGATCGCACGGCGGCCAGTCGTGGAGGGCCACCAAGGACAAGCCGTTCCACCTGCGGACGGTCGGCGTGTGGAGCCCTGACGACCAGGACGGCACGGTCCCGAACACGTCGTGCTCGGCGCACTACTTCGACGTGAGCAAGCGGATCGTCGTCTACTCCTGGTACGGCCAGGGCACGCGGTTCCTCGACATCTCCAACCCGGCGAAGCCGATCCAGATCGCGTACTGGCGTCCCGCGGGCGGCTCGTCGTTCGCGCCGTACTGGTTCAAGGACCGCGCGTACGTCGCGGACATCCAGCGCGGAGTGGAGATCCTGTCGCTGACGCAGGGCGCCTACGACGCGCAGGCGTCCGGGAAGAAGGTGGTGCTCAAGGGCACCGGGGCGGCGTCGAAGGTCGTGCGGCCGAAGCCCCTCCCGTACGCGCCGGACCCCGAGTACGGGCACATCTGCCTGACCTACATCGGTTCGCGCACCTGCGGCACGGGCGCGTCCTGCTGCTGAACCCGGCCGCGGCGGCCCGTCGATTTCCGGCGGGCCGCCGCGCAGGTGTCCATCCACGCGGAACTCGTTCGTCGGTGGGTCATCATGTAATCGACGGAGGAGCAGGTCATGCAGAAGGTGGTCTCGAACGACGGCACCGCGATCGCGTACCAGCGGATCGGCGAAGGGCCGGCGCTCATCCTGATCGGCGGGGCGTTCAACGACCGGCGCTCGGACGCGTCGGGGCTCGGGCTGGCGCAGCAGCTCGCCGGGGACTTCACCGTGTATGTCTACGACCGCCGTGGCCGCGGCGACAGCGGCGACACCCTGCCGTACGCCGTGGACCGCGAGGTCGAGGATCTCCTGGCTCTGGTGGCCGAGGTGGGAGGTCCGGTCGGGCTGTTCGGTCACTCGTCAGGTGCGGCGCTCGCCCTGCGGGCGGCGGCCGGCGGCGGCGACGTCACCCGGATCGCGCTGTTCGAACCCCCGTTCACCGCCCCCGGCGACGGCGACTCCGCCAACGCCGACCTCGCGCACCGGATCGACACGCTCGTGTCCGAGGGGAGGCGCGGCGAGGCGGTCGAGGCGTTCCAGCTGGCCATCGGGATCCCGCCGGAGATCGTCGCCCAGCTCAGGCACGCCCCGTTCCGGCCCGCGCTGGAGGCGATCGCGCACACGCTGGCCTACGACATGCGCGTGCTCGGGTCCGGCGCGGTGCCGGTCGAGTTCGCGCGGAAGGTCGACGTGCCGGCGCTGGTCGTCGTCAGCGCGAACAGCCCGGAACCGTTGCGGCGCGCCGGCAAGGCGGTGGCCGGCGCGATCCCGGGCGCGATGCTGCACGTGATCGACGCGGCCGACCACAGCGCCAGCCCGGAGCAGCTGGCCCAGCCGCTGGCAGCGTTCTTCTGAGCGTTCGCAATGGCCGGAAGTGCGACCACTCAACACTCGGCGAGGCGCCGCCGCAGGTAGCGCCGCTCGCCCTCGTTCGTGGTGAGAGCCAGCGCCTCCCGGTAGGACGCTGCGGCTTCGGAAAGGCGCCCCAGCCTGCGCAGCAGGTCGGCCCGCGTCGCCGGGAGCAGGTGGTATCCGGGCAGCTCGGCCGCCAGCTCGTCGACCAGGGACAAGCCGGCGACCGGGCCGTCCGCCATCGCCACTGCGACGGCCCTGTTCAGACGCACCACCGCCGACGGTGCGAGTTCGGCGAGTTGGTCGTACAGCGCGACGATCTGCGCCCAGTCGGTGTCGGCGGCGGTCGGCGCCGTGGCGTGGCAGGCCGCGATCGCCGCCTGCAGCTGGTACGGGCCGACACGCTCGCGCCGCAGCGCCCGGTGAAGCGCGGCCACACCGGACGTGATCGCGGCGGCGTCCCAAGTGGAGCGGTCCTGCTCCTCCAGGGGCACGAGCGTTCCGTCGGCGCCGACGCGGCTCGCGCGGCGGGCGTGCTGGAGCAGGACCAGGGCGCGCAGCCCGTGCGCCTCGGGATGGTCGGGCATCAGCTCGGCCACGAGCGCGGCGAGCCGGATCGCCTCCTCGGCGAGGGCGGCGCGGGCCAGCTCGGGCCCGGCCGTCGCCGCGTACCCCTCGTTGAACAGCAGGTACACGACGCCGAGTACGGCGGCGGTGCGCTCGGGGAGCAGGTGCGCGGGCGGCACCCGGTACGGGATACCGGCGACACGGATCTTCTCCTTCACCCGCACGAGCCGCTTCGCCATCGTCGCCTCGGGCACCAGGAACGCACGCGCGATCTCGGCAGTCGTGAGACCGCCCAAGGTTCGCAGCGCCAGCGCGACCTGCGCCTCGAACGCGAGGGCGGGGTGGCAGCAGGTGAAGAGGAGCCGGAGTCGGTCGTCCGGGATCTCCTCGGTACGCGCCGGCCCGGCGACCGGAATCGACGCCAGCTCGCGCAGCTTCGAGGCACCCACCGCCTCACGCCGCAGGCGGTCGATCGCGCGGTTGCGTGCCGTCGTCGTGAGCCACGCGCCGGGCCGGTCGGGGACGCCGTCACGCCGCCACCGCTGCAGCGCGGCGGCGAACGCGTCCTGTGCGCACTCCTCAGCCAGGTTCCAGTCGCCGGTCATGCCGATCAGCGAGGCGACTACCTGACCCCACTCACGCCGGAACGCCGCCGCGACGACCTGGTCGACGTCCTCTTTCACGGGCACGCCTCGCTCCGCTCGGCGGCCGCGTTCGCGGCCCACTGTGCTCGATCGGCTCGCTCGCTCCGCTCCCTCACGGCTCGCGGACCGGGCGGATCTCCACCTGCCCCCATGCCGAGGCGGGATGGCCGGCGGCGATGCCGATGACCTCGTCGAGGTCGTCACACTCGACGATCGCGAGCCCGCCGACCTGGTCTTTCGTCTCCGCGAACGGGCCGTCGGTCAGCAGCACCTCGGCGCCGCGCACCCGCACGGTCGTCGCGGTGTTGCTCGGGTGCAGGCCCACGTGGGCACGGAGCACGCCGCGGTCCTGGAGGTCGGTGAGCCAGTGCCGGAACTCGGCCATTGCCTCGGGGCTGACGGCGTCGTCGATCCTCGACTCGTCCGCGCTGATCAGCAGCAGGTAACGCATAACCCATCCTATTCTGACTCAGATCGGCGGTGGGAGTTGTCCGAATAGCTGCTCCGCTGGCGCACCCGCCGGCCGGGGAAACGGACTGTCGGGGCAGTGGTCCTGAAACCGGGCGCCTGATACCGCCATTTCCCCGACAGTTGCCTGGGCCGCGACGCTCACCGCACCACCAGGTGTCCATATTGGATTAGTCGGGGAAGGTAACGCTACGATCCGCGGCGTAGGGTTACCTTCCCTGACTAGTCGACAATGGACGGTCTCGTCGACGCCAGCGGCCGGTACAGCATTCACTCCGTCAGGGGAGAAACCCGACTCTCGGGACGATGGGCCTGAAACCGGGCGCCTCATTCCCGGTCGTTCATCGACACCGATGGCTTAAGTCAACGGCATTGAGTCTGACTCCACGATCTCACCGCAGAACACGGCGGCTGATGCCTTGCTACGGTGCGGACCATGAACTGGACCCTGGAAGTGGTGGTCGTGCCCGTCTCCGACGTGGACCGTGCCAAGGCGTTCTACTCTGAGCGGCTCGGCTTCACGGTGGACCACGACACCGACGTTCCCGGTGGGCCGCGTTTCGTCCAGCTGACCCCGCCCGGATCAGGCTGCTCGATCGTCATCGGTCGGGGGGTCGCAGAGATGGAGCCGGGCTCGCTCAAGGGGTTGCAGCTGGTTGTCAACGACGTGCGAGCGGCTCGTGCGCAGCTCGTCGAGCGGGGCGTGGAGGCCGGCGAGGTGCAGTTCGCCAGCCCGGCGGGGTTCCGCGCCGCCACGGACGACGACGATCTCAACAACTCCGGGTTCGTCTCGTTCAACGACCCGGACGGTAACGGCTGGGCGGTACAGCAGATCACGGCCCGCCCATAGGGCCAACCGCACGGCTCAACGAGCGGCGGTGACCAGGTCGTCGTGCGTGGCGGGTGCCGTGGGCCGGGAGCGCAGCTCGTCGATCCGCACCAGCGCCACTCCTGCGACGATGAGAGCGCCACCGAAGAGCTGGACGCCGGTGGGCAGCTCGCCGAGCAGGATCCAGGCGAACAGCATCGCGAAGACGACCTCGGTCAGCCCGACGAACGACGCCAACCTCGCGCCGAGCATCCGGGCCGCGCCGATGCCGGCGACGTAGGCGATCGCGGCGGCGACCAGCGCCAACCCGATCACCGGTACCAGCCAATGCGCGCGGGCGCCAGCGAAGTCGACGGATCCGAACGTCGCGTGCATGGGCATCGCGCCGGTGGCTCCGACGACGACCAGTGCTACCGCACCGATGATCATCCCTCCGCAGGCCACGGCGACCGGCGGCGTGTCGTCGTCCACCTTGGACGACAGCACGAAGTACGTGGCCAGCCCGAACGCCGCGCCCAGACCCCAGAACACGCCGATCCAGCTGATCTCCGCGCCGCCGAGCAGGTCGAGGACGAACGCCAGACCGGCGATCGCCACGACCGAGCCGACCAGCGTGAGCCGCGCCGGGCGCTGCCCGTGCCGAAGCCACATCCAGCCGACCACCAGCACCGTGCCGAGGTACTCCAGCAGCAGCGCGACGCCGACCGAGAGGTGCTCGATCGCGTTGAAGAAGAACACCTGGCAGCCCGCGACGGCGACCAGGCCGTACACCGTGACCATGCCGGCGTTGCGCCACAACGCCTGCCACCGCCCGCGCAGTGCCACCAGAGCCGGGATCGCCAGCAGCAGCGCGGCGAGGCTGATCCGGATCGCGACGGCAGCGCCGGGGGACCAGCCTGCCTCGGTCAGCGAGCGGGCGAACGAGCCGGAGGTGCCGAAGGTTGCGGCGGAGAGCAGTGCGAGTCCGAGACCTGCTGCCGCGGCGCGTTCCTGACGCATTAGATCCCCCGCGAGGTAGGCTGTCATGAGTCAAGTGGCCCTATGGCGATGACGCTACGACCAGTCGCGACAGGAGTCAAGGTGATTTTTGCTCATGACACCGAGGTGTCGCTGAACGCCGCCGCGGCGCACGTCAACACCGACCTGCCCGACATCGCGGCGCTCGACGACTTTGTCCGGACCTGGGGCTGGACGGGCGAGCACCGCCGCGACGAAGCAGAGCTGCGCGCGGTCCAGGAGCTGCGCGGGCGGCTGCGACAGCTGTGGCACATGGACGAGGAGCACGTCGTGGCCACGGTCAACGAACTCCTGCGCGAAGCGAACGCGCTGCCACAGCTCGTCCGCCACGACTCGTGGGACTACCACCTGCACGCGACCCCGCCGGACGCGCCGCTCGCCACCCGGATGGCGGTCGAGGCGGCGATGGCCTTCGTCGACGTCGTCCGCAGCAAGGAGCTGAGCCGGCTGCGGATCTGCGCGTACCCCGGCTGCGAGAGCGTCGTCGTCGACCTGTCGAAGAACCGGTCCAAGCGGTACTGCGAAGGTAGTTGCGGCAACCGGGCCGCGGTCGCCGCCTACCGTGCCCGCAAGGCCGGGCTCAGCGAGGGCTGACTCGCGCGTCCCACTCGGCGTCGACGTCGTAGAGCCACCGGGTCGTCGTGTCGGTGGCCGCCTTGCGGAGAAAGACCGGCAGCAGCGCGTCGCGCGCCATCACCGCGATCGGGTTGCGCGCGAGCTTGCGGTTGCTGATGCGCCGGCCGTACGCGACGACCTTCTCCGCACGCGGCTGTCGGATCCGCTGGTACGCGGCGAATGCCCCGGCGTGATCGGGCAGGTCGCGCAGGCAACGTGCCAGCACGATCGCGTCCTCCAGGGCCTGCGAGGCGCCCTGGCCGGCGCTGGGCGACGTGGCGTGCACGGCGTCACCGACCGCCACGACCGGCCCGCGACTCCAGCGCGGCACCTGCTGGAGATCGTGGATCGGGTAGGCGCCGATCGGACCGGTTGCCCCCGCGATGATCTCGGGAACCGGACTCGGGTCGTCGGAATGCAGCGCCGTCAGCTCGCGCTGCCACACGTCCGCGCTGGTGGCGCGCAGCGTGCCGGGCTCCGGCTCCGGCCGGGTCACGTTCGCGAACCAGAAGATCTCGCCGTCCCGCCGCACGAGGTACCCGAAGAACGACCGCCGCCCGAAGACGAAGTGCTGGGTGTCGATGGTGGGCTCAAGCACCGGCGAGCGGCTGAAGCCGCCGAGCCCGACGAGCCCGCTGTAGGCAGGGGCCGGCGCGTCCGGGTCGATGAAAGTGCGGGTCGGCGAGCCGATGCCGTCGCACCCGATCAGGATGTCGGCCTCGGCGGTCCGCCCGTCCTCGAAGGTGGCGCGCACGCCGCCGTCGAGCTGCGTGATCTCCCGCAGCCGGGCGCTGAAGGTGATCGGGATGTCGTGTCGCTGCGCCTCCTCGCGCAGCACCTGGTGCAGCCGGCCTCGGCGCACTACGGAGCTGCCCCGCTCGGGCTCGCCCGCCGGCCCGTTCGGCACCTCACCGAGGCGCTTGCCTCGCCCGCTCCAGATCACCATGCGCGGGCAGTGGTGCGCGTCGCTCTGCAGGGGAGTGCGCAGGTCGAGCGCGTCGAGCACGGCCAGGCCGTTGGTGGCGACGTTGAGGAACGCGCCGGCATAGTCGTCCGGTCGCGGGGCCGCCTCGTAGATCGACGGCTCCCAGCCGGCACGCCGCAGGAACAGGGCCACCGCCGGGCCGGCGACGCCACAGCCGATGATCAGTGCAGTGCGGGGCATGATGTCCTCCCGTGCTAGTGTCGCTCTAACTTAGAGTCTCTCGATATTAGAGAGATTAGGGAGGCGAGTGCCCCGTGTCAAGCGGCAAGCGGTCCGAGCTGATGGCCGACATGACGGCGACGATGCGCGACTTCATGGCGTACGCCGTGCTCTTCCAGGACGCCGTGGCCAAGTCGGCCGGGCTCAACGCCACCGACCTGCAGTGCGCCGGCCTGTTGCTCTCGCACGGCCCGGCGACCCCGGGGGAGCTGGCCGAGCGGGTCGGCCTCACCGCGGGCGGCGCCATCACGACGCTGATCGACCGGCTCGAACGCGCCGGCCTCGTCCATCGCAGCCGCGACGTCGCGGACCGCCGGCGGGTCGTGGTGACCGCCGATGCCGCCGCGCTCGCGGAGCGGGTCGGGCCGGTCTACGTCCAGGTCGGCCAGCGCTGGGCCGAGTACCTGTCCACTCTCGACGACGAGCAGCTCGCGCTCGCCGTCGAGCTGTTCCGGCACGCCGCCGACATCAACCGCGACGAGACGGCGCGGCTGCGGGGGACCCGCCGCTAACGCCGCGAATTGTCGGGGAAATGGCGGCATCGAGCGTCCGGTTAGAGGACCAATGCCCGGACAGTTCGGTTCGGGCGTTAGGCCAGGTGTGTACCGAACCAGTCGAGCACGCGCGAGTACGCCGCCGTCGCGGCCGACGCGTTGTACCGCTGGCCCGTGTCGTTGAAGAACGCGTGGCCCGCGCCCGGGAACGTCACGACCTCGTGGGTGAGCTTGGCGCTCTCCAGCGCGGTCGTGGCGGCGTCGCGGCTGGCGTTGACCCGGTCATCGCGCTCGGCGTAGATCGCGAGCACCGCCGCCTTGGACCGGCTGAAGTCGGCACCGTCCGGCAGCGGCCCGTAGAACGGCACCGCGGCTGAGAGGCGCGGCTCCCCGGCCGCGAGCAGCGTCCAGACCATGCCGCCGCCGAAGCAGAACCCGACTGCCCCGACCTTGCGCGGCTCCCGTTTCGCCAGCTCACCCACCGCGGCCTGCATGTCCGCGACGAACCGCTCGCGTGGCGCACTGCCCAGGGCCGCGGTCGCGGCGGCGGAGTCGGCGAACGAGGCCGTGCCGCCCTCCTCGGACAGGAGGTCGAGCGCGAGAGCCGAGTAGCCGCTCGCCGCGAACCGGCCGGCCACGGAGCGGATGTGGTCGGTGAGTCCGCGGTTCTCGTGGATCACGAGCACCCCGCCGCGCGACGAATCGGCCGCAGCCCACGCGGCCTGCAGCGTGCCGCGCGGCCCGGCGAACGTGATCGCCTCTCGCCGGGAGATGATGCCGTCGGCGTGGTCGAGCGCCACCTCTTCCGCCAGGTACCGATGGATGGAGGTCATGCCTTCCTCCCACCTCGTGGTCGGCACCCACATCCTCGCTCAACCGGCCGCGACAACCAATAATGGCGCGGGGGAGGAGGCCGCCATGACGATCCAGCGGGACGCTGTCAGGGAGTACCTGCGCGGTGCCATGTGGGTGATCCCGGCGCTGGCGGTGCTGATCGCGCTGGCCGTGGGCTCGGTGCTCTCCCTCGTGGACATCGGCCCCGATTCACCGCTGTATCCGCTGGTGTTCCAGGGCACGGCCGACGACGCGAGAACCCTCCTCATCGGGATCTCGGGGACGATGATCACGGTCGTCGCCCTTGTCCTCGGCCTCACCGTGGTGGCGCTGCAACTGTCGTCGACGCAGTTCTCGCCCCGGCTGCTCCGTAACTTCCTCCGGGACCGGCCGAACCAGGTGGTGCTGAGCGTCTTCGTCGCCACGTTCGCGTACAGCACGGCCGGGCTCTACACCGTGGGCGTCTCGGCGGGCACCCGGACGTCGACATTTCCGCGGCTGGCCGTGTCGGGCGCGCTCGTGCTGGGGCTCGCAAGCCTGGGAGTACTGATCTACTTCGCCCACCACCTTGCCCACTCGATCCAAGTCGACGAGATCATGCGGGTGGTCGAGCGCGGCACGCTCGCGGTGATCCAGGACGGACTGCCCACCGGTGGCGGTGTACCACCGGCGGTCCCGGACCACGCGACCCCGGTGCTGGCCAGCCGTTCCGGCTATGTGCAGACGATCCACCCGGAGCCGCTGGTGCCCGTCGCGGGTCGGCACGGTGTGCATGTCTCGTTCACCCCGGCCGTCGGGGATCACGTCGTCACCGGAACGCCCGTGGCGCACGTGTGGCCGAACACCGACGCCGGCGACCTGCACGAGGCTGTGCGCCACGCCGTCCGGATCGGATTCGAGCGCACCCTGGAGCAGGACGCCGCGTTCGGGATCCGCCAGCTGGCCGACATGGCGTCCAAGGCGCTGTCACCCGCAATCAACGACCCGTACACCGCAGTCCAAGCGATTGACCACCTGTCCGTTCTGGTGTGTTCGCTCGCGCGCCGGCCGCTCGGCGCTCGCACGGTCGACACGCCGGCGGGCACCACCGTGTCGGTGCCCGGCCACACCTTCGCCGACTACCTACGGCTGAGCTGCGCGCTCGTCCGCCGCTACGGTGCGAAGGAGCCGGCCGTGGCGCTGGCCCAGCTACGCATGCTGCGCAACGTTGCGTCCATGGTGGGCGCGGACGACGAGCGGCAGGCCGCCATCGCCGTCCACGTCCGGCTGCTCCTGGCTGACGCCGAGCGGACGATCGAGCAGCCGGCCGACCTGGAACCCGTCCGCGCCGAGGCGAACCGCCTGCTCGGCTGACGGCCGGCTACTCCACGGAGATGTGGACGTGGTTGGTGTGCTCCGAGGCCGGGCTGCCGCCGCCGGAGTACCCGCGCCAGCCGGTGCTCGGCATCCAGATCCGCCGGTACCAGATGACATACAGCACGCCGATGCGGTCCGCGTTGGCGATGGCCCACGCCGCGAGGTTGTTCCCGTAGACCCGGTCGCCGCCGGTCGCGGCGCCGCCGAACGTGCTCCTCGCCGCCGAGAAGTCGCACGCGCGGCCCTTCCCGTGCTCGCCGAACGACGCCTGGCGGAAGCACTTCGTGTACCGGGTGAAGCCGGCGGCACGGGCCTGCTGCAGGGCGTTGCTCATGCGCGCGGTGAGGCAGCCACCGGTCGTGGGGTCGTCGAGCGAGCAGCCCTCGGACGGGAACGAGCCGTCCGAGCGGCGCGGCGCGGACCGGTTCGCCCGCCTCGGCGTGCCGCTCGGGTTCGAGGCCCTCGGGGGATCGATCGCTGCCTTGCGGGCGGCGGCCCGCCCCGCTGCCTCGCGGAGTGCGGTGTCGAGTGCGCGTTCGGCGTCGCCCTTCCGCTTCGCCATCGCGCGTTCCTGCGCCTGCTGTACCTGGACTTCGCGGTCGATCTGGCGCTTCTGCTCGTCCAGTGTCGCGCGGACCTTCACGAGCGCGGAGATCCGCTCCTTGTCGCGGGACGACATGTGCTCGACGAGCGCGGCCCGTTGGAGGAACGCGACCATCGAGCCGCTGTCGAAGGCGGCGGCCCAGCCGTTGAGCCGCCCACCGCGGTAGGCCGCCGCGGCGAGCGCGTTCACGTCCTGGGTGAGCTCGGCCGCGGACGCCTCGGTGGCGCGCAGGTGCCTGGCCATGATCGCCTGCCGTTCGCGGGAGATGGCCAGGCGCGCCTTGGCCTCGCTGTATCCGCGGTTGGCCTTGTCGAGGTCGGCGCGTAAGGCGGCCGTGCCGCCCTCGTCGTCGGTGGGGGTGGGCGGCGCGGCGGGTGCCGCCAGTGCGGGGGAGTTGGTCAGAAGCAACGTCGCCACCAGCAGGAGCGGGAGCAGGGTGAGCGGACGTCGGGCGGAACGGGCACGCATCACGGCGTGAGTCCTTCCGGGACCGCCTACCGGGTTAGCTGACGGGTTCGGGCTGGAAGGTGCCCTACCGCTCTCGCGGATTCACCCCAGGTACTCGGGTCCCCGGCTCGCCCTTGCGGGCGACTCGGCGGTGACTGCCGTCGACACCTCGGTTGGCGCCGGACCACCGGCGGTCATCGCCCGGGATCGTACTGACAAGAAACCGGAAAAGCCATGGTCAGCGCCCTATCGAACCGGACTGTCGGGGCATTGGTGCTCTAACCGGACGCTCGATAGCGCCATTTCCCCGACAGTTTGGTGGCCCGGCCGGGTCCCGCGCCCGCACTGATTGACACGGAATCGCCAGATAAAGCGCAATCGACCTGGTATGGACCGACTTTGCGGGCGATACTCATGGTCTAGACCTTAAGGGTCTAGACCTCCCTATCCCACGGTTCAAGGAGAGGGCTATGACGTTACGGAAGAAGGTCGCGGCGGCGATCGCCGCACTCTGCGGTGTCCCGCTCGCGATCGTCCTCACGGCCGCGTCACCGGCCACGAGCCACGGCTCGCTGTCGGACCCGGCCAGCCGCTCGTACACCTGCCGGTTCAAGGAGAACCCGGAGAACCCGACGTCCGCGGCCTGCAAGGCGGCGGTCGCGGCCGGCGGCACGCAGGCGTTCTACGACTGGCACGAGGTGAACCTTGCCAACGCGGCCGGCAACCATCGCTCGCTGATCCCGGACGGCAAGCTGTGCAGCGCGGGCCGCGCCAAGTACCGGGGGCTCGACCTAGCCCGGTCGGACTGGCCTGCGACGAGGGTCACGGCGGGTTCCCGCCGGATGACCTATCACGCCACCGCGCCCCACGCGAACGGCAACTTCACCTTCTACATCACGAGAGCGGGCTGGAGCCCGACGACTCCGCTGCGCTGGGGCGACCTCGTGCAGATCGCGAACTTCACCCGTACGCCGTCGTTCGCCTGGAACGTGACACTGCCCAGCCGCACCGGCCGGCACGTCATTTACTCAGTGTGGCAGCGCAACGACAGCCCGGAGGCCTTCTACACGTGTTCCGACGTGATCTTCTAGCGCCGCTGGGCTTCGCCTGGGCCACGGTCGGCGCGCCGACCGTGGCCCTTCTGCGCTCCCGTATCGGAGCATCCGGTTAACCACGCTGGGCTTCGCTTCGAGCACGAGATGTGATATCCGCAGGTCAAGAAGGTAAACAGAAGGTTTCGTGTACGCGGGATCGGGCCAATTTACCCTTCGGAATCCGTCGCCACCGCCTAGAAGTCTCCCTATACTGACCGCAACTTCCGGCAGTGTGATCCGCATGTCTACGCTCAGTAATCAGGACGAGTAGATCGCATCGGGAACGAAAAGGTCATATCGGCACGAAGCATTACCAACCGTGGCCCCCATGGTCACGCCGACGGGGAAGGGTAAGCAGCCAGTGCCGGACAACGGCGACGACTCCCAGCTGCACGACAACTACGGCCCGGAGGCGCGCTACGCGGTAGCTCGCGAGGCCGAGCTGCCGACCACGCCGTGGGAACGCGGAGGTCGCCCGCGGGCTCGAGTTGGGACTTGCCCGGCGCCGACTCCATCGTCGACCGCCGCATCCCCACGTTCTCGCGCGGCGAGCTGCCGCACTTCGCCGGCATCAACACGTTCCTCAAGGCGCCGTACGTCGAGGACGTCCGCACGCTGCGGCGAGTACGACGTCGCGGTGCTCGGCGCGCCGTTCGACGGCGGCACCACCTACCGCTCCGGCACGCGGTTCGGCCCGCAGGGCATCCGGAAGATCTCCGCGCTCTACGGTCCGTACAGCTTCGAACTCGGGGTCGACCTCCGCGAGTCCATCACGATCGCCGACCTGGGCGACGTGTTCACGATCCCGGCCAACATCGAGAAGACGTTCGACCAGATCTCCAAGGCCGTCGGCCACGTGTACGCCTCCGGCGCGTTCCCGGTGGTGCTCGGCGGCGACCACTCCATCGGCTACCCGACGGTGCGCGGCGTCGCCGAGCACCTTGACGGCAACCTGGGGATCATCCACTTCGACCGGCACGTCGACACCCAGGAGACCGACCTCGACGAGCGGATGCACACCACGCCGTGGTTCCACGCCACGGACATCCCCAACGTGCCGCCGAAGAACCTCGTCCAGATCGGAATCGGCGGCTGGCAGGCGCCCCGGCCCGGCGTGAAGGTCGGACGCGAACGCGGCACCACGATCATGACCGTCACCGACTGCGTCGAGATGGGCATCGAGGCGGCCGCCGAGAAGGCTCTCGAAGTCGCCTGGGACGGCGCCGAGGCGGTCTGGCTCTCGTTCGACGTCGACTGCCTCGACGCCGCGTTCGTGCCCGGCACCGGCTGGCCGGAGCCGGGCGGTTTCCTCCCACGCGAAGTGCTCAAGTTCATCCAGCTCGTCGCGGAACGGCCGCTCGCCGGCATCGAGGTCGTCGAGTGCTCCCCGCCGTACGACAACGCCGAGATCACCGCCCTCATCGCCACCCGCGTCATCTGCGACACGCTCGGCTGCCTGGTCCGCGCCGGCCACCTGCCCCGCCGTAGCACTACCTAGGTCCAGATCGCCCCATCAGGAGCATCGCCTTGACTGCTCGTCCTCTCCACCGGCTCTTAGCCGCGGTGGCGACCACCGCTCGCACTGCGTCGCCAGCGCCGCATGCACGCCGGCCGAGAGTTCCGCCGGCCGGAAAGATCACGCTCGGCTTCAGCGCGTGGCCGGGCTGGTTCCCCTGGCAGGTCGCGCAGGAGCAGGGACTGTTCGCGAAGAACGGCGTCGACGTCGAGCTGAAGTACTTCGACAGCTACACCGACAGCCTCAACGCGCTGGCCACCGGCGCGATCGACGCCAACAGCCAGACCCTCAACGACACGCTCGCCTCGGTCAGCGGCGGCGCCGCAGCAGACCATCGTCCTGGTCAACGACAACTCCACCGGCAACGACCAGATCATCGCCGGCCGGGGCATCACGCGGCGTCGCCGACCTCAAGGGCAAGACGGTCGCGGTCGAGCAGGGCACGGTCGACCACTACCTGCTGCTGCTCGCGCTGGAGGAGGCCGGCCTGACCGAGAAGGACATCAAGCTCACGCCGCTGCTCACCGACGCCGCCGCAGCGGCGTTCGTCGCCGGCCAGGTCGACGCGGTCGGCGTGTTCGCGCCGTTCACCACCGACCGCGCTCGAGCTGCCGGGCAGCAAGGCGATCGCCACGTCGGCGGACTTCCCCGGCGCGATCCCCGACCACCTCGTCGTTCGACGTCGACGCTCGTCAAGGACCACCCGAACGAGGTGCAGGCCGTGGTCGAGACCTGGTTCGACACCCTGGCGCTGGATCAAGGACAACAAGGACGCGGCCATCGAGATCATGGCCAAGCGCGGCGGCGTGAGCGCCGGCGGACTACAAGTCCTACGACGCCGGCACCACGATCTTCACCCGCGAGCAGAACCTCGACGCGTTCACTCCGGGCACCACGCCGGCGCACCTCGACTTCCAGGCCGTCCGAGATCGCCGACTTCCTCGTGAGCACGAAGCTGGTCGACACCCGAGCCTGAGCTCGACGGCCTGCTGGACCGAACTTCGTCAAGGCGGTGCCCGAGTGAACGCGATGGCGGCGGGCGCAGCCGGCGCCCGCCGCGGCGCGGCCGCCACCTCCGCGGGTGGCCTCGGCCGGACGGCCTGGTCGCCGCTGCCGCGCCGCGCACCGGCCCGGCGGTGCCCGCGCTGTCTCGCCATCCGGGCGCCGATCCCGCGCCGAGCCGCTGGCTGCTGATCGTGCCTGTCGGTCGCCGTCCCGCTGGCGGCGTGGGTCGCGCTGCTCACGCGAGCGGCGTCGTGCCGGGCCGGTTCCTGCCGTCACCGGCCGACGTCTGGTCCGGCCGGGGTCGAGATGGCCCGCACCGGCCAGCTGCCTCGCAGACCTCTGGGCGACGGTCCAGCGGGTGCTGCTCGGGTTCGGCCTGGCCGTGCTGGTCTCGGTGCCGCTGGGCATCGCTCATGGGCAGCTTCCGCGCCGGCCAGGCCGCTGTTCGAGCCCGTCATCGGGCTGCTCCGCTACCTGCCGCGCGATCGCGTTCATCCCGCTGCTCATCGATCTGGCTCGGCATCGGCGAGTCGTCCGAAGATGGCGCATCCTGTTCATCGGCACGGTCTTCTTCAACACCCTGATGACGGCCGACGCCGTCCGCAGCGTGCCGCAACGCGTTGATCGACGTGTCGTACACGCTCGGCGCCCGCCGGGGCGAGGTGCTGCGCAAGGTGATCGTGCCGCACTCGCTGCCCGGCATGATCGACGCGATCCGGGTCAACGCCGCGGCGGCGTGGAACTTCGTCGTCGTGGCCGAGCTGTTCGCCGCCGACGGCCGGGCTCGGCTACCGGATCGTCCGGGCGCAGCGGTTCCTGCAGACCGACAAGATCTTCGCCGTGCTGATCGTGATCGGCGTGATCGGCCTGCTCATCGACCTCGCGCTGCGCCTCCTGCGCGACCGGGTGGGGCGGTGGGCATGACCGGCTCGCTGGCGCTCACGGGCGTCGCGAAGGACTTCGTGACCCGTAGCGGCACCGTGCGGGCTCTCGACAGCGTCGACCTGAAGATCGCCGGCGGCGAGTTCGTCTGCGTCGTCGGTGCCAGCGGCTCGGGCAAGTCCACGCTGCTGTCGCTGGTCGCCGGGCTCACCAGCGCCGACCGAGGGCGAGATCATGCTCGACGACCGCCCGGTCACCGGGCCCGGGCCCGGACCGCGGCCTGGTGTTCCAGGCCGGCGTCGCTCTACCCGTGGCGCACGGTCGACGCGAACGTCGCGTTCGGGCTCGAGCTGCTGCCGGCTGTCCAAGCAGGAGCGCGCGCGGCGGGTCGACTGGTACCTCGCAGGAGACCGGCCTCGACCGAGCTGCGCAACTCGCTGCCCAAGCAGCTCTCCGGCGGGCAGCGGCAGCGGGTCGCGATCGCGCGCGCGCTCGCCTGCGAGCCCGACGTGCTGCTGCTCGACGAGCCGTTCGGCGCGCTCGACGTGCAGACCAAGGAGGACATGCAGGTCCTCGTCCGGCGCGTGTGGCGCGACACCGGCACGACCGTGCTCATGGTCACCCACGACGTCGAGGAGGCCGTCTTCCTCGGCCAGCGGGTGATCGTGCTCGCCTGCGACCCGGGCCGGGTGGCCGCCGAGATGGCGGTGCCGCTTCCGGACGCCCGCGAGCTGTCGGTCAAGCGCACCCCCGAGTTCCTCACGCTCCGGGCGTCCGTCGAGGACATGGTCCGGGCACAGCACCGCAAGCACCTCGCCCGCAGCGGCGGATAACAGGAGGACGGCCACCGTGACCATCCCATCCGCGACCCACCGCTCGGTCGCCCCGAGGCCGCGACGCGGCGGCCGGGTGCTCGTCGCGATTGCGCTGGTCGTCGCGCTGGTGCTCCCGCTGGCCTATCTGTTCAGCCAGGTGTGGACCACCACCGGCGACGCGCAGCGCTTCGTCACCTCCGAGCGCACCGGCGCCCGGTACGTAGAGAAGCTCACGACGTTGCTCGCCCGGCTGACTGCCGCGCAGGTCGCGGCCGTCCGCGGCACCGCGGTCGACGCGGAGGCCGTGCGGTCGGCCGTCAAGGAGGTCGACAGCCTGGATCCGCGCGGCACCGACTCGCTCGACCTCCGAGAGCGGTGGGGGCCGCTTCCCGGCCAGATCGAGACCGCACTGCGCCAGAAGGGCAAGGGCCAGGCCGCGCAGCGCGCCTACGCCGGGCCGATCGGCCTGGTCCATGGGCTGATCGGCAAGGTCGGGGACGCGTCGAAGGTCGTGCGAGACCCCGAGCTGGACGGCTACCACCTGATGGACACCGGGCTCCTTCGCGTGCCGGACGTGCTGCTTGACGCGGGCAAGCTCGGCGCTCTCGCGTTCGGTGCCACCAGCGCGCCGAATACCCGGGTAGCGGGCCCCGTGCCGCAGATCGCCGTCGTCCAGGACCGGGTTGCCCGCTCGACGGACGCGATCAGCCTCGGGCTGCGCACCGGCGCCGACGGCACCAGCAGCGACACGCTCGGCAACAACGTCCTCAAGCCGCTCGACGAACTCGTCGCCGCCGTCGACGGGCTGGTCAGGTCCTCGACGTCACTCGCTACCGGCGACAAGGCGGCACCCGCTCAGGTAGGCACCGCCACGAACCTCGTCAACGAGACGGCACTCGCGCTCGGCAACGCCGTCCTCGGCGAGTTCGACGCCCTCCTCGAACAGCGCGCCGACGACCTCGCCGGCCAGCGCCGCAACGCCGTGATCGCCCTGGTCATCGCGGTTGCGGTAGCCGTGGTACTGCCATGGTTCCGGCGCATTCCCGGCCGCCGGCGGGCGGACCGCAGCACACTGTCCACACCGGACATCGTTGACGCGCGCGACCTGCTCGGTCCGGAACTCGTCACCTCAGGTTCTAAGTCCAGCACACAGGGGCGGCAGCAAGGATGATCGTCGACAGACTCCGCGTCCGCGGAAAGCTCAACTTCCTGCTCGCTGTCCCGCTGGTCGCCGTAGTGCTGGTGGCCGTGCCGTTCGTCGCCGTCCAGATCGAGGCGACGCGGTCCGCCGCCATCACCGCCGACGCTGCCCGCAACGCCCGCCAGCTCGGCGGGCTCGTGTGGGAGCTCCAACGGGAACGGCTCCTCACCGCCGGCTACCTCGGCTCGCCCACGGACGACGGAGTCGCGCTGCAACTCCAGCAGCAGGCGGTCGCCGACAGCGTGGAGGCGATCGGGCGATCCCTCGGCGACGACGCGTCCGACGAGCTCGTCGAGGCGCTGGCCCGTGTGCAGTCGCTGGGGGATCTGCGGCAGGGCGCGCTGGCGCGCGGTGTCTCGCTGGAGAGCGTCGCCCGCACCTACCACGCCGTCATCGGCGCCGTGGTCGACGCGCTGCGGCTCGCGTCCCAGCGCACCAGCGACGCCGAGGGCACCCGGCAGCTCACCGCGCTCGATGCGCTGCTGCGCGCGAACGAGGAGAACGCACTCCGTGGCATGGCGCTGATCGCCGCCGCGACCAAACCGCAGACCGGGCTCCGGATCCTCGAAGACGCCTCAGCGCAGGCCCAGATGTTCACCGAGCGGTTCGTGCAGCAGTCCGACGTGAACCAGGCGCGGCTCGTCGTCCTCGTCGACCAGGGCGAGGCGGCCCGGCAGGTCGAGGGGATGGTCGACACGCTCGACGACTCGCCCACCGCCAGGCCGAACCCCGCGCTGGTACCCGACGCGCTCGCCGGTGTCGAGGCGCAGTCGACGTTGCGGCGGCTCGTACAGGACCGCGTGACCCGCGAGATCGCCGACGCCGCCGCCGGGCGCGCCACCGACGCGCGCAGTGCCGCGTGGACCGTCGGGCTCGGCACCGCCATCCTGTTCCTCCTGGTCATGGCGTTGGCGATGTTCGTCAGCCGGTCGATCTCGCGTCCACTGCAACGGCTGACGCTCGCCGCCACGGCGGTCGCCGATGTGGCCCGCACCGAACTCCTGCGCGTCTCCGACGTGGAGCACACCGACGAGCAACCGCTCCGCGTGGCCGCGATCGACGTCAAGTCCGGAGACGAGGTGGGGGAGCTGGCCACCGCCTTCAACCGCGTGCAGACCACCGCCGCCTTGCTGCTCGAACGCCAGCTCGTCACGCGCCGCAACGTCAGCCTGATCTTCGCCAACGTCGCGCAGCGCACCCAGAACCTCGTCGGCCGGCAGCTGGTCGTCATCGACGAGCTCGAACGCGACGAGCAGAACACGCAGCTGCTCAGCAAGCTCTACCGGCTCGACCACCTCTCCACCCGCCTCCGCCGGAACGCCAAGAACCTCCTGGTCGTCGCCGGCGCGCGCGAACAGACCAACCTCGGCGCCCCGATGGGCCTGACGACCGCGCTGCGGGCCGCACTGGCCGAGATCGAGGACTACCAGCGGGTCCGGATCGGGTCGGTGCCCGACGCCATTCTGGTGCCGCAGCTCGGGTCCGACCTGGTGCTGGTGCTCGCCGAGCTGGTCGAGAACGCCACAGCCTTCTCGCCGCCGGGATCCTCGGTGGAGGTGCGCGCGACCGTCGAGGACGGCGGCGGCTGCGTCGTCACCGTCGTCGACCACGGCATAGGCATGACGTCCAAGCGGATCGCCGAGGAGAACGACCGCATCGTCGAGCGCGAACGCCTCGACATCGCCCCGACCAGCGTGCTCGGCCTGTTCGTCGTGGGCCGGCTCAGCCGGCGGCACGGTCTCACCGTCGAGCTGTCGGAGACCCCGGGCGGTGGTGTCACGGCCACGGTGCGGATCCCGACCTCGCTGGTCACCGTCGCGCCTGCGAGGTCCGGCAAGATCCGGCCGGTGTCCGGATCCGAGCCGATCGGGCGCCGGCAGCCACTGATCCCGACACCGGCGCTGGTGATCCCCGAGGCTACCTCCGGCGGTCCGTTCTCGTGGTTCACCGGGCCGGCCAACGGTGCTCCGGCGCTTCCGGCAGCGGCTCCCGTCCTGGAGGTACCGGCCGTACGAATGCCCGCATTGCCCTCACCCGCTCCACCACCCGTGCCTCCCGTCCCGCCACCCACACCGCCGCCTGCTCCGCGCCCGTTGCCTGCCACGCCCGCGCTGGACGTGCCGGTCGGGCAGACGCGCAGCGGGCTCGTCCGGCGCGTGCCCGGTGCCCAGCTCCAGGCCGGGCTGGCGAGCCACGACCCGACGCCGCACCTGCGCTCGCAAGAGCCGACAACGCACCGAACCGCGCAGAACCCGACGCCGCCGCAGGCGCCAGTGCACGACGCGGCCGCCGCGCGGGACGCCCTCGACGCGTACCAATCGGCGATCGCCCGCGCGGCCACGCCGGCCCCGGCCAGCCCTCCGCGCCCAGTGCCTGTTTCGCCGGCGCCTCCGCCCGCCTCCCCGGCGCCGGTGCCAGCGCCGCCGATGCCAGCGGCGCCTGTGTCAGCGGCGCCTGTGTCGGCCGCACCGACCAACGGCGGACCGGCCAACAGGTCCAGCCTCGCGCGCCGCATCCCCGGCGCCCACCTCGCCGCCAGCCTGCGCCGTGACGAGCCCGCCCCGACCCCGGCCCGCGACGGCGACGCCCCGGCTGCCCGTAATCCCGAACTCGACCGTGCGGTCTTCGACGCGTACGCGGCCGGCCTGGCGCGTGCCGAAGCGGAGACCACGCCATGACCGGGACAGAACTGATGAAGGGGAACCACCCATGAGCACGTCGTCCGCTTCAGGAGTCAGCGCCGATGCGAAGAGCTTCAACTGGCTTGTGAGTCGCTTCGCCGAGGAGACCGCCGGGATCATCGGCGCGATCGCGGTCTCGTCGGACGGCCTGCTCATCGCGAGTTCGCCGGCGCTGCAACGCGCGAGCGCGGACCGGCTGGCGGCCATCAGCTCGGCGATGCTCAGCCTCGCCGTGGGCGCGTCCGAGTGCCACCCGCTCGGGCAGCCCGACAAGGTCGTGATCGAGATGACCGACGGGTACCTGCTCGTCTGCACGATCAGCGTCGGGTGCTCCCTCGGCGTGCTGGCGTACAAGCACGCCAGCCTCGGCACGATCGCGTACGAGATGGCGTTGTTCGCGAACCGTGCCAGCACCGTGCTGTCCCCGATGTTGATCCAGGAGTTGCAGCACACCCTCGGGCACTGAGCGCGATGACCGACGACAGTTCCCCGGTGCGGCCGTACCTCGACCAGCCTCCGGCTCGAGGTCAGGCTGCCGACCCGAACGTCTCGCCGCTGCGCCCTTACCTGCTCACCTCCGGCCGCGCCGAGCCGGTCGACGAGTCGCTGGAGATCGAGGCACAGGTCCTGACGAACCAGCTCAACTCGGCGCTGCAGGGCGGCCTCGCCTTCGAGCACCGCGACATCGTGGCGCTGTGCACGTCGCCGGTGTCGGTCGCCGAGGTCGCCGCGAAGCTCCGGCTGCACATCGGCGTGGCGCGGGTTCTCGTCGCCGACCTGGCCGCCGCTGGCTTTCTCGTCGTCCGGCGACCCGCCACCGGGCTGCCCGACGACCTTGACATGATCGAAAAGGTGATCCGTGGACTTCAAGACATTCGCTGAGCCGTCCGGTGACTCGCGACCGCCCACACCGGTCAAGATCGTCATCGCTGGTGGGTTCGGCGTGGGCAAGACCACTGCGGTCTCGTCGATCTCGGAGATCCCGCCGCTGAGCACCGAGGCGGCCATCACGTCGGTGGCGGCCGAGATCGACCGTACCGGCGAGGTGCCGGCAAAGACCACGACGACCGTCGCCCTGGACTTCGGCTGCATCACGATCGACCGCGACATCAAGCTGTACCTCTTCGGCACTCCGGGCCAGGACCGGTTCGGGTTCATGTGGCGCGACCTGGCCCGCGGTGCGCTCGGCGCGCTGGTCATCGTCGACACGCGGCGGATCGACGACTGCTACCCGGCCGTCGACTATTTCGAGCAGGAGGGCCTGCCGCTCGTGGTCGCGGTCAACTGCTTCGACGGGCAGCTCTCGCACGACCTCGACGACGTGCGCTGGGCGCTCGCGATCCAGAACGACACGCCGGTGATCACGTTCGACGCGCGCGACAAGCTGTCCGTCCGCGACGCGCTGCTGGCTGTACTGCGTCGCACCCGCGACCACGCCATGGAGCGCATGCTCAACAAGTACCGCGTGTGATCGGCAGGATGGTGCGATGGCAGGCCCGAATCGACGTGACCTCGGTCGGGTGTTCAACGAGGTGCCGGAGCTCTACGACCGGGTCCGGCCGAGATACCCCGACGAGTTGTTCGCAGACCTCGTCACCATCACCCGCATGGACGTAACGTCGTCGGTGCTTGAGGTGGGCTGCGGTACCGGTCAGGCGACGCGCTCGCTGGCAGCGCTCGGATGCACGGTGACCGCCATCGAGCCGGGCGTGGAAATGGCCGCACTCGCTCGCCAACGGATCGCCACCTTCGGCAACGTCAACGTCGAGACGTCGACGTTTGAGGAGTGGGACGACCGCGGTGGACACTTCGATGTCCTCGTGGCTGCGTCGGCGTGGCACTGGGTCGACCCGTCGATTGGCTGGCAGCGAGCGCACGACGTGCTCTATCCCGGAGGCTGGATGGCGTTGCTCGGCAACGTCGTCGTCCGCCGGCCGGAAGAGCCGGAGGTGTACGCGGAGACCGCCGATCTGCACGAGCGGTTCTCCCCCGGGAACCCCGACTGGGGTCATCCGCCATTCGAGGACGACGTGCGTATCACCGACTGGGGTTGGGGACCGGTCGACGATCCAGGCGGCTTGTTCGGCCCAACGATCGTGCGCTGGTACCCGACCGTTCAGTGGTTCAACGGGGACGGCTTTGCCGATCTCCTTCGCTCGACGTCGCTGTACCGGAGGCTCGATCGCGACGTCCGTGAGCCCCTGCTCGACGCCATCGCCGAGCGCATCCGCACGCGGATGGGCGACCGAGCATCACGCCGTTACCTGAGCGTCCTCCGTGTCGCACAGCGCGCCGAGTGAGCCCATTTCTGTACCGATGTACCTCACCACCAGGCTCTCTCCTCCTCCCGGACGCCGCTACCGGTTCATGTAGATAACGGCGGGCCAGCTTCTACGTCTCTGACGAGAGTTCGCATCGAGACCTGGGAGCAGGCATGAACTACCTGGCCATCGCCGTCGCCACCGTGGCCGTGTTCGTCATCAGCTCGGTCTGGTACGTGGCGTTCGGATCGGTATACCGCACGCTCAGCCCGGCCGCCGCCGACACGCAGCCGGCCTGGAAGTACGCGTTCGAGATCCTCCGCAGCCTCGTGCTCGCCACGGTGATCGCCGGGCTGAGCACGCGCCTCGACCTGGACAGTCAGGCCGGAGCGGTGCTGCTCGGCCTCACGCTCTGGGTCGGGTTCCCGGTCGTCCTGCTGGCAGGGTCGGTCCAGTGGGAGAACGTGCCGTGGCGGCTCGCCGCCCTGCACGCCGGCGACTGGCTGCTGAAGCTCCTCGCTATCGCCGCCATCGTCACTCTCTGGCGTTGATCTCCCGCTGCGCGGCGTAGAGGTCGGTCACGCGCGGCCGCACGCCGTGGTCCGCGAGCATGGTCTCCAGGTCGCCGGAGAAGTCGGGAGTGAGGTCGCTGTCCGTGCTGGTCGTGCCCTGGACGCCGACGGTCAGGCTGCGCGGCGCCACGTCGGCCACGGTGATGGCGTACGGGCTGCCGCTGGTGATCCGCACGTTCCAGTGCGCGATTCGCGCGCCGAACAGCGGGCCTGACGCCCCCGAACCGCCCACGCGACCGTTGTTCACCAGCGTGATGTTGGTCCGGGCGTTCTCGAACGGCAGCGCACGATGGGTGTCGAACGTGCCTTCGGACATCCGCCCTCGCCGCCAGACGTTGCCGGACGACAGCCCCTCCAAGTTGAGTCCATGGTGGACGGCTCCGCCCGGTACCGGCACGGTGAACGGCTCGATCACGAAGTCGTCGACCAGGTTGTCGTGCGACTGCATGCGGCAGGCGAAGCTGTGGTGCGCGCCCCGGCCACCGACCGCCACGCGCATCAGCGTGTTCGACTTGGCGGAGGTGAACCCGAACCCGAGGTCGCAGTTCTCCACCCGGACGTCGCGCGCCCAGCAGTCGTGCACTGCCTGGAAGCACACCCCATTGGATCCCGGGTGCCGGTTGTGCGCAGTCATCGGGATCAGCTCGTTGCGGACGGTCAACTGCTCGACCCCGCTGTCGTGGACGGTCGGCCCGGCGGCCCGCAGCCGCGCCGGCCAGTCCGCGCGCAGGTCGTACTTGAGCGGCTGGGACAGCATGACGAGCCGCTCGCCCAGAACGGCCTCGATCCGCACCGGCCACTGCAGCGTTGCGTACTGGACGTACTGCCCGCCAGAGCCGGTGACGAGTTGCGGGGCGCGGCGCGGCCAGTCGTACACGCGCGCGCCGGGAATGTCACCGGCGAGGTGCTTGAGCAGGCTCGCGTCCGGCGGGTTCGCGCACTCCAGCACCACCATGTCGCCCGCGCGAAGCCGGCTCGTGTCCGAGACGATCAGCGTGTTGTGACCCCGGGACGCGGCACCGACCTCGGCCAGCACGTCGCCGAGCAGCCACGCCTCCGTACCGGCGAAGTCCTCGGCCTCCGACTGTGCACGCCGCTCGGCGGACATGAACCAGATCTGCCCGCCCGTCCACGACCAGCGGCTGTTGCCGTTGGACTGCCGCGCCTTGCGGTACCCGTCGTCCAGCGGCCTGGCGAAGTGCAGCACGGTGGCGTCGCGGCCGGCCCCGCGCAGCACGACGTCCGACCAGTGCATGAAGACGGGCGACAGCAGCGTGTAGGTGCCCCACGGCACGTACACCGCGCCGCCGCCGCGCTCACCGACGGCACGGATTGCGGCGTTGAACGCCGGCGCGCAGTCCCGGCCGTCCGTGCGGGCGCCGAAGTCGGTCACCCGGGCAACAACGCGGTACCAGGGCGGCGTCTCGCCGAGCCAATGGCCAGCACGCGAGATGTCCGGCACGAGCGGGTGCGCACCGTTGCCCTCGGCCCACTGCTGGAGCAGCGCTTCGGAGCCGTCCCTCGGTCGCCCGTGGTGCGCCTTGGCTGGTGCCGCGCTTACCAGCGGTACGGCGGTGGCCGTCGCTGCCGCGGCGGCCCCGCCGATGAAGAGACGTCTGCTCACTCTGGGCTGGTCGTGTTGCATCGTGCCCCCTAGCAGTCGGCCTACGTAAACGCTTCCGTCAGAAGAAAGCACCAGGTTTCGGGGCAGGCAAGGACAACGGGGATTTCCCGCCCAGTGAAACGGACGGCAGCGGGCAAGTGTTGCGGATCGGTCGCGGCTCCGGCAGACGGCCCAGCCGAACGTGCCTGCAACTAATCGCGTACTGAGCTCCGTTCCCGCTTGCAGAACCAATAGCCGCCCTCAGCGAACCGGACTTTTCGGGAAGCCGTGCCTACAGCAGGCGCCGATGCCCTGGTTTGCACCGCAAGTCCGTTTCCGCGCGGCGGTCGCGTTTGTCCAATGAGAAGCAGCCCCTGCTGGGTAGCGTCGCCGCCATGACGAGGGTGGCGCGGTACATGAAGGCACAGGCCAAGACGGGGCGGGGCGACGAGTTGGCGAAGCTGCTGCTGACGGTCGCGGAGTCGCTGCGCGGCGTCCCGGGCTGCGAGGTCTACATCGTGAACCAGACGGCCGGCGACCCGGACACCGTGTGGGTGACCGAGGTGTGGGCCAGCCAGGCCGAGCTGGACGCGGCGCTCACGTCCGCCGGTGACTCCGACGTGTCGCCGGCGGACGTGCTGGCCCTGGTCGACGGCGGCATGGAGCGCATCGATCTGGTTCCTCTAGGCGGTCCAGGCCTCGAAGACCGTATCGCCACCTAGAGTTTGGGTGCGATCTGCGAGTCAGGCTCGCAGATCCCACCAGAAATCGCCGGCCGGGCTCCTCAGGCTTGGCCGAAGGCGACGCCCAGCGATGTGAGGTCGACAGGGCGGCGCGCCTCCTCGGGCACGTGGTCGACCAGCGGGCGCATCACCTCCAGCGCGGTGAGGATCTCGCGGCCCACCTGCTCGGCCGGGCGCATCGCGTCGACGCTGACGAGGATGCCGCGCTCCCCGTACCAGGCCACGATCGGGTGCGTCACCTCGTGGTACAGCGCGAGCCGGCGCCGGATCACGTCCTCGGTGTCGTCGGAGCGGTGTTCGAGCGCCGCCCGGGCCAGCAGGCGGCGCATCAGCTCTTCGTCGGAGGCCTTGAGGTGCAGCGCGACGTTCGAGGTCATGTCGAGTTCGAGCCCGATGCGGTACGCCGCGCGGGCCTGCTCCATGTTGCGCGGGATGCCGTCGAGCACATACCCGCCGCCGGCCTCCTTCGCGGCGACGAACGCCTCGCGGACCATGTCCAGCACGATCTCGTCCGGCACCAGTTCGCCGCGGTCGAGCCGCTCCTTGACCGCGCGACCGAGGTCGGTCTGCCGTGCGACGTGGTCGCGGAGGAGGTCGCCGGTGGCGATGTGAGGGATGTCGAAGTGTGCGGCGATGACCGCTCCCTGAGTTCCCTTGCCGGCGCCCGGTGGCGCGATCATCAGCACTCGCATGACGGAATCATCCTTCGCCGCCGCGACAGCCGTCCACTCGCCCCCGAAACAACAGCGCGTAACCGCTAACCGGGCACGTGCGACAGCCACCCAAACCGGTCAATAGGGCCGTGACCAGCACGAACGCTGAGAGGTCAAACGGGCAGGAACAGGCACAACGAGCCTAGGTGTGACCCTGGTCACCTGCGATTAAAGCCGGTAGACACAGAGATACGAACAGATCCGGGCGGGCGCGTGCCCGATCTCACATCGGTGGCGAGGAGGTCGGACTTGCACGCTGAGGAGCGCCAGCATCGCATCGTCGTCCACGCGCGGGCAGAGGGCCGGGTGGATGTCGCGAGCCTGGCGGCCCAGCTGACGGTGGCACAGGAGACCGTCCGCCGTGACCTCAAAGTCCTGGAGAAGCGCGGCCTGCTGCGGCGTGTGCACGGCGGCGCGTACCCGGTCGAGAACGCCGGCTTCGAAACCACCCTGGCCAGCCGCCTCACCGACCACGTCGACGAGAAGCGGCGCATCGCGGCAGCCGCGGCCGACCAGCTCGGCGAGGCGGAGAGCGTCTTCGTCGACGAGGGGTTCACGCCGCAGCTGATCGCGGAGGCGCTGCCGACAGACCGTCCGCTCACGCTGATCACCGCGTCGGTCCCGGTCGCCACGTCGCTCGCCACGGCGCCCAACATGACCGTGCTGCTGCTCGGCGGGCGGGTGCGCGGCCGCACCCTCGCGACGGTCGGACACTGGACCGCACGCATGCTCGCCGGGTTCGTCGTCGACCTCGCCTACATCGGCGCCAACGGCGTGTCGCGCGACCACGGCCTCACCACGCCCGATCCGGCCGTGGCCGAGGTGAAGTCGCAGGCCATCCGTTCGGCGCACCGCCGGATTCTCATCGGCGTCCACACCAAGTTCGGGATCAGCAGCTTCTGCCGGTTCGCCGAGATCAGCGACTTCGAGCTGATCATCACCGACACCGGCCTGTCAGCGTCCGAGGCCCATCGCTACTCGATGCTCGGTCCGCAGGTCATACGCGCCTGATTGTCGCCTCACGGGGTCCAATGAGGAGGTTCAAAAATGCAGAGAACACGGGCGATCCTTGCCCTGGCGACGTGCGTGGCGCTCGTAGCCAGCGGCTGCAGCGGCGCCGGAGGCGGCTCCGACGGCGACGGTGACGACCAGACGATCACGGTCGCCACGGTCGGCAACCCGCAGATGCAGGACATCGAGAAGCTCACCGAGGAGGGCTTCACGAAGGAGACCGGCATCACGGTGAAGTACAACATTCTCCCGGAGAACGAGCTGCGCGACAAAGTCACCCAGGACGTCGCCACCCAGGGCGGCCAGTACGACGTGGTGACGATCGGCGCGTACGAGGCACCGATCTGGGCGAAGAACGACTGGCTGGTCGGGCTGGACGAGCGCGCCGATGACGACTCGTCCTACGACAAGGGCGACCTTCTCAAGCCGATGCGCAAGGCGCTGTCCTTTGAGGACAAGCTGTACGCGGTGCCGTTCTACGGCGAGTCCTCGTTCCTGATGTACCGCAAGGACTTGTTCCAGGCCAAGGGCATCACGATGCCGGAGAAGCCGACCTGGCAGCAGGTAGCGCAGTACGCCGCTCAGCTTGACCAGGGCGACGTCGCCGGCATCTGCCTGCGCGGGCTGCCCGGCTGGGGCGAGGTGATGGCGCCGCTCACGACGGTCGTGAACACGTTCGGCGGTACGTGGTTCGAGAAGGACTGGACCGCCAAGGTCAACGCGCCCGAGTTCAAGGCCGCGACGAAGTTCTACGTCGACCTGGTCAAGCAGCACGGCGAGCCCGGCGCGCCGAACTCCGGCTTCTCCGAGTGCCTCACGGCGATGAGTCAGGGCAAGGCCGCGATGTGGTACGACGCGACCGTCGCCGCCGGCTCGCTGGAGGACCCGAAGGTCAGCACGGTCGCCGGCAAGGTCGGGTACGCCTACGCGCCGGTGGACAAGACGCAGAGCTCCGGCTGGCTCTGGGCCTGGGCGCTGGCGATGCCGAAGACGTCCAAGAAGCAGGACGCCGCGTGGAAGTACATGGCGTGGGCGACCGGCAAGGAGTACCAGAAGCTCGTCGGCGAGAAGCTCGGCTGGTCCCGGGTGCCGCCGGGAGCGCGGAAGTCCACTTACGAGATCCCGGAGTACCAGGAGGCGGCGAAGGCGTTCGCCGAGATCACCCTGAAGGCCATCGAGCAGGTCGACCCGGAGAACCCCGGCGTGCAGCCGCGTCCGGCGCCCGGCGTGCAGTTCGTCGGCATCCCCGAGTTCGCCGACCTCGGCACGAAGGTCGCCCAGCAGATCTCAGCGGCGATCGCCGGGCGGACCACTGTCGACGCGGCGCTGGCCGCGGGCCAGAAGGAGGCAGAGGTGGTGGCGAAGAAGTACCAGGAGTGAAGCCCGGCCGCCGGGGCGTGCACGCACGCTCGCCCCGGCGGCCGCTCGCCGGCATCGCCAGCGACCCGAGGAGCCCTCATGACCGTCACCGCCGACACCCGGCGGCGACCGCGCGCACCAAGCCGCCGTCCCAGCGGCAGCAGCTCAAGGCCCAGAAGCGGGCAATGACGCCCAAGCAGCGTTTGGCCCGGCGGCTGCCGCTCCTGCCCGCGCTCATCCTCACGATCGTCGTCACGCAGTTGCCGTTCGTGGTGACGCTCTACTACTCCACGTTGGACTGGAACCTGCTCCACCCGGAGGACGGCAAGCAGTTCGTCGGGCTGAGCAACTACACGCACGCGTTCACCGACGAGACCTTCCGCATCGCCGCGGTCAACACGGTCGTCATGACCGCCAGCGCGGTCATCATCTCGATGGTCTTCGGCGTCGGGTGCGCGATGCTGCTGGACCGGAAGTTCCTCGGCCGCGGCGTCGTCCGCACGCTGCTCATCTCGCCGTTCCTGGTGATGCCGGTCGCGGCCGCGCTGCTGTGGAAGTACGCGGTCTACAACCCGGTGTTCGGCCTGCTCAACGCGCCGGCCGCCATCTTCGGCGCCGAGCCGACCGACTGGGTGAGCAAGTTCCCGATGGCGTCGATCGTCGCCGTGCTGGTCTGGCAGTGGACGCCGTTCATGACGCTCATCGTCCTCGCCGGGTTGCAGAGCCAGAGCCTGGAGACGATAGAGGCCGCCCAGGTCGACGGCGCCGGGCCGTGGCAGGCGTTCCGCTACGTCACGTTCCCGCACCTGCGCCCGTACATCGAGCTGGGGCTGCTGCTCGGCTCGATCTACCTGGTCCAGACGTTCGACGCGATCTTCACGATCACCCAGGGCGGACCGGGCACCGCCACCACCAACCTGCCCTACTACCTCTACCTGGAGGCCTTCCGCGCCTTCGACATCGGCCAGGCCGCCGCGCTCGGCGTCGTGGTCGTGGTGGCGACGATAGTCATCTCCACGTTCGCGCTGCGGGTCATCTCCAGCCTCTTCCAGGGAACGGAGGCCAGCGCATGACCACACTCGCCGGGTCGGCCCTGCCCACGACCGCAAAGCCCAAGGCACCACCGCGGCCACGCGCGGGCTACCTCTGGAGCGCCGTCGCCTGGCTGGTCGGCATCGTGTTCTTCTTCCCGGTTCTCTGGATGGTGCTCACCGGCTTCAAGCAGGAGTCCGCAGCCGCCACCAACCCACCGACGGTGTTCACCGCACCGACCCTGGACCAGTACCGGGCCATCTTCGACCGTGACATCGCGCCGTACCTGATCAACTCGGCCATGGCGAGCGTGTTCTCCGTGCTGCTGGTGATCATCCTCGCGGTGCCGGCGGCGTACGCGCTGAGCCTGCGGCCGGTGGTGAAGTGGCGCGACGTGCTGTTCTTCTTCATCTCCACCAAGATGCTGCCGATCGTCGCCGCGATCCTGCCGATCTACATCACGGTCAAGACGATCGGGATGCTCGACAACATCTGGACGCTGGTCGTCCTCTACACCGCGATGAACCTGCCGCTGGCGATCTGGGTGATGCGGTCGTTCTTCCTGGAGGTGCCGAAGGAGTTGCTGGAAGCGTCCGCATTGGACGGTGCCGGGCTGCCGACCCAGCTGGTGCGCGTCATCATGCCGATCGTCTCGCCCGGCATCGCCGCCACCGCGCTGATCTGCTTCATCTTCAGCTGGAACGAGTTCTTCTTCGCCGTCAACCTGACTTCGACGAACGCCGCCACCGCGCCGGTGTTCCTGGTTGGCTTCATCACCAGCGAAGGCCTGTTCCTGGCGCGGCTCTGCGCCGCCGCGACGCTGGTGTCGCTGCCGGTGCTGATCGCGGGCTGGATCGCCCAGAACAAGCTGGTCCGCGGACTGTCGATGGGAGCCGTGAAGTGAAAGCAGCTGTCATCCACGCGGTTGGGGAGTTGTCGGTCGAGACCGTGGACGATCCGGCGCCGGGGCGGCGTGACGTCGTGGTCGAGGTGGCGGCGTGTGGGATCTGCGGCACCGACCTGCACATCGCCGACGGCGAGTTCGCCCCGAGCCTGCCGATCATCCCCGGCCACGAGTTCTCCGGTCGTGTCGTGGAGCTCGGCGCCGACGTCACTGAGCTGCGGGTGGGCGATCCGGTAGCGGTGGACCCCTCGCTGTTCTGCGGCGAGTGCCACTTCTGCCGCCACGGGCGCGGCAACCTCTGCGACAGGTGGGCGGCGATCGGGGTGAGCCGGGCCGGCGGGGCGGCCGAGTTCGCGGTGGCGCCGGTGGCGAACTGCTTCCGGCTCCCGGACAGCGTGCGGCTGGAGGACGCGGCGCTGGTCGAGCCGCTGGCCTGCGCGGTCCGGGGGTACGACATGCTGCCGCGCCGGCTCGGCGAGCACTACCTCATCTACGGCGCCGGGACGATGGGCCTGATGATGCTGCAGTTGGCCCGGCGCGCCGGTGCCGCTTCGGTGTCGGTGGTCGAGCTGAACCCCGGACGGTTCGAGACGGCGAAGCTGCTCGGCGCGTCGGCGGTGGTGGCCTCGGCGGACGAGCTGGGACGGCCGTTCGAGGTCGTCATCGACTGCACCGGGGTGGTCGCGGCGATCGAGGACGGGCTGAGCCGGGTGCGCAAGGGCGGCACGTTCCTCCAGTTCGGCGTCGCGGAGGAGAACGCAGAGGCACGGTTCTCGCCGTTCCGCGTCTACCACGACGAGATCACGATCGTCGGGTCGATGGCCGTGCTGCACAGCTTCGAACGGGCTGGGGAGCTGTTCGCCGGCGGCGCGCTGGACGCGGACACGATGATCACGCACCGCCTCCCGCTGGACGAGTACCCGGCGGCGCTGGCGGCGTTCCGCGCGGGCCAGGGCCTCAAGACACAGGTACTGCCGGGAACCGCTCGTTGAGTTGCGGATTTTTCGGGGGTCGCGGCACGCGCTGCACCCCCGAACATCCGCAACTCGCCAGGGCTTCCGCTCCCGCTGGTCACTCCGGCGGCTGGCTGGCGGCCGTGAGGCGGATCACTACGTAGCGGGCCAGCCAGAACAGCTCGCATGGCCAAATCGTCTTGCAGTAGCCACAGACGCCGTTGAGCTGGATCCGGTGCCGCTCCCGGGATCGGACCGCGTACTCCAGTGCGGCGCTGTTGCGGTCGTCGGCGCTCACACGCACCCCACCGGGGCGTGACGAGGGGCAGCGCTGGCCAGACCGTCCATTGCGAATAGTCGGGAAAGGGAACGCTACGATTTGCCCCCGTAGAGTCCCGGACCGGATGCTTCAGTTCTTCGGGCAGGGAGACCGTGACTTCGATCAGTGAGGAAGAGTTCGACGCGCTGCTCACGAGCTTCAAGCGTGAGGCCATCCACCTGGAGATGCGTGATGCCTACGGAACGGCGGTGGAACTGCCCTACATGGCGAAATGGGCTGCACGTGAGCGTGACGACCTGGCTTGGCTCCACGGCTGGTGTGATGCTTTGCGCGAGCACGTAAAGGCCGGGCGGTCGGTTCGTAGGGCGCGCGTTGTCTCGGAGCCCCTCAGTGATTACCAGCGCTGGTCCCACAGCATTGCCCCCCCGATGGTTGAAGCCGGTGAGGATATTAGATGGGTTCCGCGGAGACTGGTGTCATCAATTCCGTTTCCCGGCAACGACTTCTACTTGTTCGATGAACACGTGATCGTCTTTCTCCACTATGCCGGTAGTGGCCTCGCAGTCGACAGAGTCACGTCGACTGAGCCATCTGACATCCGACTCTGCCGATCGGCCTTTGATGCCGCCTGGAAGCTCTCAATCGCGCATAGTGAATACGAACCCGTCTAGTTCCGCCAAGCAGGCGCAAGAAGCGCTCGGTGCCCGCCTCCGTGAGCTGCGCAAGGATGTCGGTCTCACGGGGCGGGCGCTCGCAGCCGCTACCGGTCAGCATTTCACCCGCGTGAGCAAGATCGAGAATGGCGTGCAAGCCCCCACCGACGGCGACGTCCGCGACTGGTGCGATGCTTGTAGCGCGCAAGACCAGGTCCCGGATCTAGTGGCGACGCTACGCGCGGTTGAATCTGCTTATCTCGAATTCAAGCGCCAAGCGCGCGCAGGCATGAAGCGAGTGCTCGGAGCCCACACCGTCTCGCGCTATGAAAGGACCACGCTCTTTCGCATCTATGAGCATAACGTGATACCTGGCCTTTTTCAGACGGCCGACTATTCAGCAGCCATGCTGTCGTTCTGGATTGAGTTTCTGGAAACACAGAACGACTTGGATGAGGCGGTCGCCGCCCGAATTGAACGGCAGCGTGTCATTTACGAGCGCGGCAAGCGGTTCGCGGTTGTACTCGAAGAACAGGCGTTACGTACATGGTTCGGCGACGCGGAAACGCAGGCTGGTCAGCTCGATCGGCTGCTGGCAGTCATGTCGCTGCCGAACGTATCGGTCGGCATCATCCCTCTGATGCTGGAGCGTCCTGCCGTGCCGTCGGCAGGATTCTGGATCTTCGACGACTTGCTTGTCGCGCTTGAGACGCCCACGGCGAGCGTTGAGGTCACACGGCCGCAAGAGATCGAACTGTACGCCCGGATGTTCGAGCGACTCCGGTCTTCGGCTGCGTACGGCAAAGCGGCCCGGGCTCTGGTCGCCACGGTCATTGACGAAATGGCCCCTGGATGACGAGAAGGCGGGGGCCCGACGTTGTGGTGCGATCGTCGAGTCAGGCTGCACGATCGCACCACAGAAACGTTGCTGGCACAGGGGGCAGGTGAATCAAGGGTGCCCGCTGCGATCGGTGGGGTAATACGTCGCCAGGTATTCGTGTAGCGCTGCCGAGGCTTGCAGGCGGTGCAGGCTGAGGCGGTGGACCTGCTCGTCACGTCGGGACAGTTCAGCGAGAGCGCGTGTGACGCTGCCGGTGGTGCGCATGGTGCCGATGACGGCGTCGATGATCGAGAAGGCGAATCCGCCGGCGCGCAGGACGGCGATGAGATGAGCCGCACGCTGTTCGGCGGGGTCGTAGACCCGGTAGCCGGTGCCCGGAGCACGGTGAGGTCGCAGCAGGCCCCGGCGCTCCCAGACGCGCAGGACCGGCGTACGCACGCCGATGTCGGTCGCGACCTGGCCGATGCGTGCCTGGGGCCGGACGGATGGCGACGGGTCGCCGGCCGCCTGCGTGAAGGCCCGGGTAGCGGCGGCGATCGAGGCGCGCTCATGGGCGAGTTCGGCGTGGCTGTCGTCGACCGTGGCCAGGGCGGCGGGCATGTCGTCGTAGTGGACGGCGGCAAGAATCGCGCGTGCGCGACGCCAGCCATGCCCGGCGGCCAAGGCGCGGGCCGTGCGCAGCGCGTCGGCGTGGTGGTCGGTGAAGACGCGGTAGTTGTTCGCGGCACGCCCGGCCGGCGGCAGGAGCCCAGCAGCCAGGTAGTTGCGCACCTGCTGCTCGCTGATCCCGGCTAGCCGAGCGAGGTCCACCAGACGCCACCGCCGCTCAGCCACCTTGCCAGCGTATTTGAGGGTTCTCGGCATAGCTAGGGCCGTTGACCGTCGAAACCCTCTAGAAGCATTTTCAATGAGAAAATTGAGGGTATGGACGCTGCCAACATGAAGCGACACATCAATGAAGCCTTCGACGGGCTCAACGCCATGGAGAACTCCGGTGACACGTTCTTCCTCTACGACCCGGCTGGCGATCTGCCGCCGGAACGCCAGCTGCCGTTCGCGACGATCGTGACCGGCGATCACTACGACAGCGTCTCCGACCTGAGCAGGCCCGGCGCTTACCGGCTCAACATCGGGCTGACCAAGGCCACGTACTCCGCGATGTTCGGAGCCGCGCCGACGCGACGTGACGAGCACGGCCTGTTCCAGACCGGGCACGACTACACGGCGATCGACACGCTCATGCCGCACCCGGTCTACGCCTCGCAGCATTGGGTGTCGGTCGTGAACCCGGGCGAGGCGACCTTGGACACCGTCCTGCAACTGCTGGCCGAGGCGCACGAGTTCGCGGCTCGCAAGTACGCCAACCAGCAGAGTCGACACTAGCCACGTTGAGTTGCGGATTTTCGCGGGTTCAGCGGGCACCGCGACCCCCCGAAAATCCGCAACTCAGGGTAGAAGGGGGATATGACACTCGTCGCGGGAGTCGACTGCTCGACCCAGTCCACGAAGGTGCTGGTGTGCGACGCCGCGACCGGTGTCGTGGCGCGGTCCGGACGTGCGCCGCACCCGGACGTCACCGAGGTCGATCCGGCCACGTGGTGGACCGCGTTCGGCGAGGCGTCCGGCGGGCTGCTCGACGGCGTGGCCGCGATCTCGGTAGCGGGGCAGCAGCACGGCATGGTGACGCTCGACGCCGAAGGCGAAGTCGTGCGCCCGGCGCTGCTGTGGAACGACGTACGGTCCGCGCAGGCGGCCAACGACCTGGTCACCGAGCTGGGCGGCGGCGCGGCGTGGGCGAGCGCGGTCGGCTCGGTGCCGGTGGCGAGCTTCACCGTCACCAAGCTGCGTTGGCTGGCCGAGCAGGAGCCGGCCTCGGCAGCGCGGGTCGCAAGCGTGCTGCTGCCGCACGACTGGCTCACGCACCGCCTCACAGCCGACCGCGCCGAACCGACCACCGACCGTGGCGACGCGTCCGGCACCGGGTACTGGTCGCCGGCCGAGGGGCGGTACCGCACTGACTTGCTGGAGAGAGCATTCGGCCGGGCGATCAACGTGCCCGAGGTCGCGGCGCCAGCTACGGCGGTAGGGGAGACGTCCGCCAAGCACCTCGTGGCCCCGGGCACCGGCGACAACATGGGTGCAGCGCTGGGGCTGGGCGCGCAGCCGGGCGATGTCGTCGTCTCACTGGGCACCAGCGGCACGGTGTTCGCCGTGTCCGAGTCGCCGACCGCGGATCCGACCGGCGCCGTCGCCGGGTTCGCCGACGCTACGGGTCGCTACCTGCCTCTCGTCTGCACGTTGAACGCGGCGCGAGTGCTGACCGCCGCTGCCGACCTGCTCGGCCTCGACCTCACCCGCCTCGATGAGCTGGCCCTCATGGCCGAACCCGGCGCGGGCGGGCTGGTGCTCCTGCCGTACCTGGACGGGGAGCGCACCCCGGATCTGCCGTCCGCCTCCGGCCTCGTCCACGGACTGACCCGGAAGAACGCGTCGCCGGAGAACCTCGCGAGAGCAGCCGTCGAGGGCATGCTCTGCGGGCTGGCGGACGGTATCGACGCGGTACAGGCCCAGGGTGTGCCGGTGCGGCGGGTCGTCCTCATCGGTGGCGCGGCGCGGTCGGCGGCGGTGCAACGGATCGCGGCGGAGCTGTTCGGGCTGCCGGTCGTGGTGCCCGAACCGGCCGAGTATGTGGCGCTCGGCGCGGCGCGCCAGGCCGCCTGGGTGCTCTCGGGTGCGCAGCACCCGCCCGAATGGACGGTCGACACGCTCGCATCCGTCGAGGCCAGCGGCGACGGGACGGTTCGCGCGCGGTACGGCGAGGTGCGCGACCGGGCGCGAACGCTCCTCACGGCGCCAGACTGAGCGGCCGGCGCAATTGTCGGGGAAATGGCTGTATCGGGCGACCGGTTTGAGGACCAATACCGGAACAGTCCGGTTTGTCCCGGCGCGCGGGCGGGCAGGGCGCGGGGGGAAGGCAGGGCTGGCGCTCGTCAGGGCGCCAGAGTGACGGGGAGGCTGCTGTAGCCGGTGAGGAACGTCGAGTAGATCCGCTGCGCGGCGCCGGCAGGTTCGATCCGGCTGACGGTCGTCCGGAGACTGTCAAGCAGCGCGGCCAGCTCGATCCGGGCGAGGGCCGCACCGAGGCAGAAGTGCGCGCCGTACCCGAACGCGAGGTGCCGGTTGGGCGAGCGGCGGACATGGAACCGGTCGGGATCGGGGAACATACGCTCGTCCTGGTTCGCCGACGTGTTCCAGAGCGTGACGATGTCGCCGGCCCTGATGTGCTGGCCGTGGAGGGTGACGTCCTCGGTGGCCGTCCGCCCGGCGTGCATGGCGGGGGTGGTCCACCGCAGCACCTCCTCGACGGCGGCCTCGACGGTGACCTCACCCCGGCGCAGCAGCTCCCACTGGTCCGGGTGCTCCACGAACGCGGCGACCGCCCCGACCATCGACAGTCGCGTCGTCTCGTCGCCGCCGATGATCAGGCTGTAGCAGTTGAGGATGGCCTCGTCCGGGGTCATGGCGGTGCTGTTCGCGAGCAGGCTGATCACGTCGTCGCGCGGGGCTCTCCGGCGTTCCTGGGTGAGGCCGGTGAAGTACAGCAGGATCTCGTTGCGGGCGCGCCAGCTCTCCGACGCGGGCTGGCCCGGTGCGTCGGAGCTGAGCGCCGCGCTGGTCAGGCGGAGCAGGAACGGCTGGTCCTCGGCCGGTACACCCAGCAGGCCGCAGATCGTGGCCACGGGGACGTGCGCGGCGACGTCGCGGGCGAAGTCGCACCGGCCCCGTTCGACCGCGTCCGCCAGGAGCCGTGCGGTCTCCGCGCGTACCCGGCGCTCCACCGGTTCGAGGTAGCGGGGCGCGAACGCGTTGGAGAGCACCTTGCGCATCGCGGCGTGGTGGGGGCCGTCGGTCACCGGCACCATCCGCCCGCCGGCCGTGTCCCCGCCGGCCAGCAACGACGCCAGCACGTTGCCCTGCTCCGACGAGTACCGGCGGCTGTCCCGGTACGCCGCGAGGATGTCGTCGTACCGGCTGAGCACCCAGAACCCGCTTCGTGCGGCGCCCGGCTCGTGCCAGTACACCGGGTCCTCGGTCCGGAGCCGCCGCCACAGGTCGCGGAGGTCGTACCCGGCGTGGGTGAGCGGGTCGGCGAGGTCGGGTACGCCCATGTCAGCCGCCTGTCCGCAGCACGATCCGGCTCACCCGCAGCTCGCCTGTGGACGGACGCTGCTTGAGGTGGCGCCGTACCTCGCGCCAGTCGAGCCGCGCGCCCGCGGCGGGAGTCACGTATACGGTGGCGGTCTGGCCGTCCACGACGACGGACACGCTCCCGACACCGGGAAATGTCGACACGTGGCGTTCGAGGTCTGGCAGGTCGAGGCTGAGCCCCGCCCAGTGCACGACCGTGTCGGACGGTCCGAGGTAGGTGAGCGCGCCCGACCGGTCGACCCGGCCGCGGTCCGCCGTCAGGTACCGGCCGTGCTGCGTCTCGACGGTGATCGTGCCGGCGACGCCGTAGGGAAGGACTTTCCCGTCCGGGCCGCGGACGCTCAGCCGGACTCCAGGCGCGACATGCCGCAGTACCGGCGCTGCCGCCGTGACCGGGGCGTCCGGGCCGTACCGGGCGGCGGCGACCACTCCGACCTCCGGATGCTCGTACACCGCGTGCAGGGTCGCCCCGGCGCTCAACGCGGCTGCGGTCGCCGCGGACGGGCGCAGCTCCTGCACGGGGACGACCAGGCCGTCGCTGGTAAGGCCACGCTCGGTTCCCATGGCCACGCTCTCCTGCGGCAGCGGCGCGAGAGTGTCGAGCGGTGTGTCGGGTTCGGCGACTACCCGCTCCAGAGTCGCGCGGAAGTGCTCGGAGATCGCGAGGGCGGCCGTCCCGTCCAGCGCCCGGCCGGAGTAGTCGAGGCGGCTCGTGATGCCGGTGCCGGTGTCGCGCAGGTGGAACATCAGGTCGAATGTCTGCGCGCTGTTCGGAGCGACGAAGTCCCACTCCATGCGCAGCCCAGGCACCGTCGGCAGCTTGTCCGGCAGCCGCAGGTACGAGAACGAGACCTTCGAGAACAGCGTCCGGGACGCCGACGCCCACGACCTGCCGGCGGCGAGTTGCGGGAACGGCACGCGCCGGAACTCCTTGAGGCGCTCCATGGAGGCCCGCGCACTGCCTAGGACTGCGCGGAACGTGTCACCGCCGCTGATCGCGACGTGCACCGGCACGACGTTGATCGCCAGCCCGATGAGGCCACGGTCCGCTGCCGTGCTGATGTCGGCCGGGACGCACACGACCACGCGGTCGTTGCCGTAGCCGTGCAGCTGCGTCGCGAGGCCGGCGAGCAGGCCGGTGAACAGGCTGGTGCCCGCCGCCGTCGTCAGCTCGCGCAGCCTCAGCGTCGTGTCGTGGGCGAGGTCGAAACCGGAGGTGGTGCCTGCCGAATCCCCGCCCGCCGATTCGCCGCGCGGCAGATTCAGTGCCCGGATCGACGGCACGTCCAGGCCGTCCCAGTAGTCGCTGGTCCGCTCTGCAAGCCCCGGCAGCTCGGGAGCGGTGTCGGGCTCGGGCGCGGGTGGCAGTGGCTCGCCGCGCAGTGCCGCGACGAAGTCCCGGGCGAAGAGGAACTTGGACCGGCCGTCGAAGCAGAAGTGGTGGACGACGACGAGCAGCGTCCGCCGCCCGGACCCGTGGCGCAGGAGCGTGAACGCCACACCCGGCTCCCGGGTCAGGTCCCAGGAGAGCTTGCCGTGCGATTCCCGCCACGAGCGCGCGGTGGCGGCCTCGTCGCCGGGCGGGCAGGGCGCGTCGGCCGCCGACCAGCGCACGGGCTCGGTCGGCGGGCGGACGTCCAGTAGCGGCCGATCGGCGATCATCACGAGCGTGCGCAGCGGGGCATGCCGGGCGACCACGGCGGCGCACGCCGCCTGGAGTCGGTCCTCGCGGACCTCGCCGGTGATCGTCACCGAGAAGTAGCCGGTGTTGCTCGCGCCGGCGCTCAGCTGCTCCTCGTACCAGATGGCCTCCTGCGCGGGGGAGAGCGGGCGGTGGTTCACCGGGCCAGCCCCAGCTCTTGAAGCGACACGTCCACACCCGGTACGTCGAGCGCGCCGACGTCCTCGAACAGCCGGACCGTGTGCCGGGAGGCTGCGCGGACCGCCGCCCGCATCGCCTCCTCGGAGTAGCAGTCGTCCAGCACGTCCTCGGCCTGCGGCGCGGTCAACCCGGCCGCGCGCAACGACGCCCGGATCGGCGTGAGGTCGGGCCGCAGGCAGTCGTCGACGAAGTGCGGCAGGCTCCGCGCCACGTCGCGGCGGAGGCTCGCGGGGAGGTTCGCCCACAGCTCGCGGAAGAACGTCACGAAGAACGCGTGGTGATGGGCCTCGTCGCGGGCATGGTCGCCCACGACCTCGCGCACCACCCGGTACACCGTCGGGTCGCGGGGCACGTCCGAGAGGATCGAGGTCACCACGGTCTCGAACACGACGACCTGCAGCAGCTTGGCCAGAGCCGGGTGTTCGGGCAGGAACCGGTCGCCGGTGCGATCGAGCCGGTCCAGGCGGGGCTGGAAGTCGTACGGCAGCGCCGCGATGGCGGTCGTGGCCTCGATCTGCTGGATGATGTCGAGGCTGTAGAGCGCGTGGTACCCCTCGTCGCAGTAGATCTTGAACGCGTCCAACCGTGTCTCCGGGTCGACCGCGAAGTCGACCTCACCGTGGGCGACCATCGCCACGCCCCGGTTCACCGCCTTCGTCTCCAGGTGCACGGTGAACATCAGGTACTGGTAGAGGTGGCGGGCGACCAGCGCCTGGCGCGCCACCGGCGACAGGTCCGCGAGGCCCTCGTGCCGCAGATACGGGATCTGGCTCTCGGGGAACAGGGTCAGGCCGGTCTCGCGATCCTCGTCGAGGATCCGCCGCAGGTGCCCGCGCACGCCTGCCTTCTCGTACCAGCCGTGCATGGGCCGGCTCATGGGCCACCGCCCGGACGATCAGGCATCGGTCATCAGCCCCGCGACGAGGGCCACCGCGGGTGCGCGGAGCAGTCCGAAGTGGTCGCCGGGCACCTGCTCGACCGCGAGGTCGGGGTAGAGCCCGGCCCAGCTGGCGGCGATCCGCTCCGGATACCCGGCGGGGTTGTCCGCACTCACGAACAGCCGGCCGGGAACGCCGGACGGCGACCGGCTGGTAGGCGGCGACCAGGTCGAGCAGGCCGGCCCAGTCGTCGAGGAACTCTCCCGGCGGCGTCGCCTGCGACGTGTCGACGCCAAAGCCGGCCAGTAGCTCCTCGACGCCCGTCCGGGCGCGGAGCCTGGCGGCGAGGGACGCCAGCCGTTCACGGTCGCCGCCGGCGCACGGCGCGAGCGTGTCGAGCAGCGCCACGCCTGCCACCTCGCGTCCGCGCGCGGTGAGCCGAGCGGCGACCGCGTGGGCGAGCACACCGCCGAGCGACCAGCCGGCGAGAACCAGCCTGCGCTCCGGCACCGCCGCGACCAGCGCCCCGGCGTACCGGTCGGCGAGCTGGTCAAGGGAGTCATCGAGCGGGCCCTTGCGTTCGCACCCGACGACCTCCACCTTGTCTGGGAGCTGCCGTACGAGATCCGCGTAGCAGAACAGCGTGCCGCCTATCGGGTGGATCAGCGCCACGGTCGTGTCGCCGTCCGCCTCCCGCAGCCGCACCACACCTGCCGGCTCGGTACCGAGCGCGGCGGCGAGGCGGGCGACGGTGGGGTTCGCGACGAGCGCGCTCACCGGCGCGGAGAGACCCAGCTCAGACTCGATCCGGCCGGCGAGACGCACCGCGAGCAGCGAGTGCCCGCCGAGGGCGAAGAAGTCGTCGTCGGTGCCCACTGTGGACACGCCGAGCACGTCGGCGAAGACGGCACAGAGCTGGCGTTCCCGGTCCGTGCGTGGGGCCTGCTCCGGCCGCGTCGTGACCTCGGGCGCCGGCAACGCGGCACGGTCCAGCTTCCCGTTGGGAGTGAGCGGCAGCGCGTCGACCACGACGAACGCCGACGGCACGAGGTGGTCGGGGAGCCGGGCCGCGAGGAAGGACCGCAGCTCGGTGGCGTCGAGCGCCGTGCCCGTGACATAGGCGACGAGCCGGCGGTCGCCGGGCCTGTCTTCGCGAGCCACCACCGCGGCGCCCGTCAGCTCCGGGAAGCCGGTCAGGACCGCCTCGACCTCGCCCGGTTCGATGCGGAACCCCCGGATCTTCACCTGGTCGTCGATGCGGCCGAGGAACTCCAGCTCGCCGTCGGCGTTCCACCGCACACGGTCGCCCGAGCGGTACATCCGGGCTCCCGGCGGACCGAACGGGTCGGGGAGGAACCGCTCCGCCGTCAGCTCCGGCCGGTTGAGGTAGCCGCGGGCCACCTGTGCACCACCGATGAACAACTCGCCGGGGACGCCGGCCGGCACTGGTTCGTGCGTGGAGTCCAGCACGTAGACCGCGGTGTTCCAGATCGGACGGCCGATGGGCAGCGGACCGTCGGGCACCGGATCGCCGGGCTCGACCCGGTACATCGTGCAGCCCACTGTCGTCTCCGTCGGGCCGTACTCGTTGACGACCGGCACACCGGGGTTCCGCCGCCGCCAATCCCGCAGCGCGTCGCCGTGCAGGGCCTCTCCGCCCAGCATGAGCAGTTCCGTGGGGGAGCGGTCGTCGGACAGCAGCGGCAGGTGGCTCGGGGTGGCCTTGAGGAACGTCGGCCGTCCGGCGGCGCCGTCCAGGGCGGCCAGCTCGACGGTGCCGCCCGCGGTGAGCGGCGCCCACAACGCGGTCACGGTCAGGTCGAAGGACACCGGGGAGTGCGCCAGCGCCGACCCTGCGAGTCCCGCGTACGCGGCGCGCGCCCAGGCGAGATAGGCGCTGAGCGAGCGGTGCTCGACCACCACACCCTTCGGTCGACCCGTCGAGCCGGACGTGTAGATCACGTACGCGGGGTTCTCAGGCGCAATCTTGCGCCGAGTTTCGGATTCTTGGGGGTCGGCGGAGCCGGGAACCCCCAAGAATCCGACACTCGGCGGCACGTCCTCGACGTACAGCACGTCGGTCGCGTCCGGCAACGCGCCACGCGTCGTGAGCACGAGCGCGGGATCGGTGTCCTCCAGCATGAACGCGATCCGCTCGGCCGGGTGGTCGAGGTCGATCGGCACGTAGGCGCCGCCCGCCTTGAGTACGCCTAGCAGCGCGACGACCAGCTCAGCTGAGCGTGGCACCGCGACGGCGACCAGCCGCTCGGGCCCGACGCCGCGGTCGACCAGGACGCCCGCCAGCGCACCGGCCCTGGCGTCGAGGTCGGCGTAGGTGAGCGTCACGTCGCCGCATACGACGGCCACGGCCTCCGGCGTGCGGGCGACCTGCTCCTCGAACAGCTCCGGGAGCGTGGCGTCCGGAACCTCATGGACTGGTCCTGTTCCGGCTTCGAGCAGTTGCCGCTTCTCTGAAGTGTCGAGCAGGTCCAGCTCGCCGATCGGGCGATCCGGCGCGGCGACCGCGGCGGCCAGCACCCGCGCCAACCGCGCCACCAGTGCCTCCACCGTGGCTGGGTCGAACAGGTCGGCTGCGTACTCGGCGACGCCGGACATTCCGGTGGGCGCGCCGTCCGGGTCGTGGAACTCCTGGAGGTTGAGCGACAGGTCGAACTTCGACACCCCGGTCTGGGTCTGGCCGACACGCGTCTCCAGCCCAGGGAGGGAGAGGCCGCCGACGACGTTGCGCTGGACCGTGAGCATCACCTGGAAGAGCGGGTGCCGCGCGAGCGAGCGGCGCGGGTTGACGGCCTCCACCACCAGCTCGAACGGTGTGTCCTGGTGCGCGTACGCGGCCAGGTCGGCCCGCCGCACCCGCTCCACCAGCGCGCGGAAGCTCGGGTCGCCGGCGGTGTCGGTACGCAGGACCACCGTGTTCACGAAGTAGCCGACCAGCTCGTCCAGTGCGGCGTCGCCGCGCCCCGAGGTGGCCGTACCGATCGGGACGTCGTCGCCGGCACCGAGCCTGGTGAGCAGGGTCGCGAGCGCCGCCTGCAGCACCATGAAGACGGTCGTGTTCGTCTCGCGCGCGAACGCCGCCACCTGGTCGTGAAGTTCGCGGTCGAAGTCGACGGGGAGGGTCGCGCCGCGGTGACTTGCCACGGCGGGGCGCGGTCGATCCGCCGGGATCACGAGTTCGTCGGGGATACCGGCGAGCGTGTCGCGCCAGAACCGCACCTGCCGCGCGAGTTGGCTGTCCGGGTCGTCGGCGCTGCCGAGCGTGTCGGCCTGCCACACCGCATAGTCCGCGTACTGGACCGGCAGCGGCGTCCACTCCGGAACCCGGCCCTCGCGCCGCGCGGCGTAGGCCAGGCCGAGGTCGCGCCCCAGCGGTCCGAGCGACCACCCGTCGCCTGCGATGTGGTGGACCAGCAGGAGCAGCGTGCCGTCGTCGAACAACCACGCCCGGATCGGCAGCTCGGCGGTGAGGTCGAACGAGTACCGTGCGGCCTCGTCGAGCCGCTCGCCCTGGGCCGTCAGGAGGACAGGGCTGGCGTCGAGCACCACCTGGCGCGGTTCGCCCTCGTGCTCGACGAAGACCGTCCGCAGGCTCTCGTGCCTGGCCACCACGTCGCCGAGCGCGGCGCGCAGCGCGCGCTGGTCGAAGTCGCCGGCCAGGTGCAGCACCAGCGGGATGTTGTAGGTGGGACTCGGCCCTTCGAGCCGGTTCAGGAACCACAGCCCGCGCTGCGCGTAGGACAGCGGGATCACGTCGGGTCTCGGACCGCGGGCGAGCCGTGCGCCGCCGGCCGCACCGAGCCGCTCGACCAGGGAGGCGACGGTGGGCGCCTCGAACAGGTCGCGGACGGTCAGGTCGGAGTCCAGCGCGGAGCGGGCACGCCCCACGAGTTGGGTGGCGAGCAGGGAGTGGCCGCCGAGGTCGAAGAAGTGGTCGTCGATGCCGAGGTCCGGGATCCCCAGGAGCTCCGAGAACAGTCCACACAGGATCTCTTCCTGCGGCGTTCGCGGACCGCGGTCACCCTCGACCGGTTCGACCGCCTTGGGCTCCGGCGCCGCGCCACGGGGCGTCGGAGCGCGGAACCGCACCTCGCCGACCGGCGCGGCCGGGTCGCGGAGCAGCGCGTCCAGCAGCTCCTGGAACGCGACGACGAGTTCGGAGACCGTGGCGCGCGAGAAGCGGTGCGCGCTGTAGGCGAACTCGCCTTTGAGAACTCCGGCCTCGTGCACCATCGACAGCGTCAGGTCGAAGTGCGAGGTGTGCCACGCGAACGGCAGCGGCCGGACGTCGAGGCCGTCGAGTTGCCAGTCCTCCTCGACCTTGACGCGGTTGTAGACCAGCGCCGCCTGGAACAGCGGATTCCGGGCGGCGTCCCGCGCCGGCCTGGCCAGCTCCACGACGGCCTCGAACGGCGTGCCCTGGTGCTGCAACGCCTCCAGGACGGTGCGGCGGTGCGCCTTGAGCAGCGCGGCGAACGTGGCCTCGGGCGGCACCGGGGTACGCAGCACGACGGTGTTCTGGAAGAAACCGACCGTGTCGGCGAAGCGCTCGTCGGTGCGGCCGGCCACGGGGGTGCCGACAGCGAGGTCCGTCTGGCCCGTCCAGCGATGCAGCAGCACGTCGAGGGCGGAATAGAACACCATGAACGCCGACACGCGGTGAGCGCGGCACACCTCGGCGAGCAGCTCCGTGGTCGCGGACGGCACCGTGAACAGCACGCGGTCGCCGGTGAACAGGCCCTGACCCGCGCCGACGTACTCGTCCGGCAGGCCGAGGGTCGGCAGGTCCGCGAGCTGGCGGCCCCAGTACTCCAGCCCGGCCGGATCGGGGCCGTCCTGCTGGCTCAGGCAGAACTCGGCGTACTCGTGTGCCGGCGGGGCGCCGTCGAGCGCGGCGTCGTCGGCGTACAGCTCACGCAACTCCCGCGCCAGCACGGCCGCGGACACCTCGTCGATGACGATGTGGTGGAACGCGATAACGAGCGCGTACTCGGCCGGTCCGAACTCGATCGCCGCGACCCGCCACAGTGGACCCTCACGCAGGTCGAACGGCCGCTCCGCCGAACGGGTGGCCGCGGCGGTCGCCGCCCCCAGCCCCTCGGCGACCGACCACTCGACGGCGACGATCGGTGCCTCACCGGACCCGTGCACGCGCTGGAACGGCACCCCGTTGCGCTCACCGATGGTGGTGCGCAACGCCTGGTGCCGGGCCACCAGGCCGTCCACGGCCTTCTCCAGCCGTTCGCGTTGGAGCGCTCCGGTGACGTGCAGCGCGACAGGCACGTTGTAGACGGCGCTGTCCGGGGCCAGGCAGTGCAGGAAGTAGATGCCGCGCTGCGGCGGGGCGAGTCGTAGCTCCATCTCAGCTCACCAGCGTCACGTCGTGCGCGGACAGCCACTGGTTGAGCTGGACGGCCATGTCCACGCTCAGCCGGGTGACCCCGATCCGCGCGCCGTAGTCCGGCCCGCGCAGCGCCGCTCGGGCCCGGTCGGCGTCGAGGAGCGGCCGCACCGGCGCGGACTCGTCGGCCACGATCGCGGCGAGCCGGTCGCGGAGGCCGACCCGGTACGCCGGGTCCTGCGTGGTGGGGAACGGCGCCTTCACCCGGTCGAGGACGCTCCGCGGCAGCAGATCCGAGACGGCGGCCCGCAGCAGGCTCTTCTCCCGCCCGTCGAAGCTGCGCATCGCCCACGGGACGTTGAAGACGTACTCGACCAGCCGGTAGTCGAGGAACGGCACCCGACCCTCCAGCGCCGACGCCATGCCCATGCGGTCCTTGCGGTCGAGGATGATCCGCAGGTAGCGGGTGAGGTTCAGGTACGTGATCTCGCGGATCCGGCGGTCGAGCGCGCTCTCGCCGGCCAGCTCGGGCGTCTCGGCCACGGCGTCGTCGTAGTTGGCGCTCTGGTACGCCTCCAGGTCGAGCTTGGTGACCAGGTCGCGGTCGAGCAGCCCGGTGAGCATCTCCAAGCGGTGCGACGCGGCGAGCCACGGGAAGGTCTGGCGGCCCCGGTACCACTCGTCGTGGAACCAGATGTACCCGCCGAACAGCTCGTCGGAGGCGTCGCCGGTGAGCGTCACGGTCGAGTCGGCACGGATCGCCTGGGACAGCAGGTACAGCGACGTGTACATCTCGCCGCCCGGCGCCGGCATGTCCATCGCGCGGATCACCTCGGCGCGGGCCGCGTCGGCGAGCAGGTCGTCGGAGTCGAGCACGATCTCGGTGTGTTCGCTGCCGATCCACTTCGCGACCTCGGCGACGAACGGCGCGTCCGGGGTGCCGTACATCTCGCTGGGCCGGAACCGCTCGACGTGACCGGCGAAGTCGACCGAGTACGTGCGGAGCGTGCCGCCGCCGCGCGCCTCGACCGCCCGGGTCGCGAGCGCGGCGATCGCGCTGGAGTCGAGACCGCCGGAGAGCTGGGTGCACAGCGGAACGTCCGCGACCACCTGGCCGGCGACGCTCTGCTCCAGCAGCTCGCGGACCGTCCGGATCGTGGTGGGGAGATCGTCGCCGTGTGGGCGGGCCTCCAGTCGCCAGTAGCACGTCGTGCGCAGGCCGTCGGGGGTGAACCGCAGGATGTGTCCGGGCGGTACCTCGCGCATGCCGCGGTAGACGGCGCGGCCGGGCACCGGCGCGAACGAGAACATCTCACGCAGGCCGTCGAGGTCGACCTCGGCCGGAACGTCGGGGTGGGCGAGCAGCGCCTTGGGCTCCGACCCGAAGATCACGCCGCCCTCGGTGGGGTAGTAGTACAGCGGGTAGATCCCGAACCGGTCGCGGATCAGCAGCAGCTCACGGCGGCGCACGTCCCACACGGCGAACGCGAACATGCCGACGAACCGGTCGACGCACCGCGGCCCCCACTGCTGGTAGGCGCGCAGCACCACCTCGGTGTCGCTGGTGGTGCGGAACTCGTGGCCGTACCCGCGAAGCTCCTGGCGGAGTTCGGCGAAGTTGAACACCTCGCCGGTGTAGTCGAGCACGGCGACCGGCCGGCCGTCCTCCTCGGCGACCATCGGCTGCTGCCCGCCGGCCAGGTCGATGACGGCGAGCCGGCGGAAGATCAGCGTCACGTTGGCGTCGCGCCAGACGCCCTCGGAGTCGGGCCCGCGCCGGTCGAGCGTCGCGGACATCCGCCGGGCCACCTCGTCGTCGCGGCGCGGCTGCGGGGCGTTCTGGTCGTACGCGAGGACGCCGGCGATTCCACACATCGGGCAGTCAGCTCTCTTTCGTCGTGTTCTGAATAGGCCCCAGCTGAGCGGGCCTCAGCGTCCGGAGCGCGAGGTAGCCGGCGGCGGCGAAGATGGCGACGGCGATGACCGCGAGCAGCACCCGGTAGTCGACGCTCACGATCAGCGCGGCGCCTGTGGCCACCGACACGACCTGTGGTGTGGTCACCACGGTGCTGGCCGCCCCGGCGACGCGGCCCTGCAGGTCCGCCGGGGTGTGGTGCTGCGCCACCGTGAACAGGCCGACGATCGCCATCGGGATGCCTAGCCCGATCGTGCCGGCCCCGGTGAGCGCCGCCACGACGCCGGGGAGCAGCATCAGCGCCGAGCCGGACGCCAGCAGGCTCAGGCCAAGGATCGTCAGCCACGCCTCGCCGCCCGAAGGCAGCCGTTTCACCAGCCGTATCGCGACCAGCCCGCCGGTGACCGAGCCGACCGCCTTGACGGTGGAGATCACCCCGATGAACGAGGCCGGGCGGTGCAGCCCGTCGTCGACGACGGCGAAGATCACGGACTCGAACAGGCCGAACGCGAGCAGCGCGCCACCCATCGCGACCACCACGTGCCGCAGCGGGGGAGTCCGGAACAGGTGGACGACGCCGGCCGACAGCTCGGCGACGAGCGAGCGCCGCCGCGGTTCGGGCCGCGGCTCGCGCACCCGCACCAGTGCGACGCAGCCGGCGCAGACCAGGAACGTCAGCGCGTCGAGCGCGGCGACCGCGCGGGCACCCAGCGCGACGTACAGCGCCGTTCCGACCACCGGCGCCACGAGTAGGCCGACCTCCTGCGCCGTGCGCAGGAGCGCGTTCGTCTGCCCGAGCCGGCCTTTCGGGACGAGCACGGTGAGCAGCGCGCTGCCGGCGGCGTGGTGGAGGCCGGAGCCGAAACCGACGCCGACCAGCACGACGTAGAGCAGCCAGACGTCCTGCGGCCCGCGCACGAGGAGGGCGAGCGACACCCAGCCCGCGAGAACCACGTTGAGCCCGACGATCAGCGGGCGACGCGGCAGCCGGTCGGCCAGTAGCGCGGTCGCAGGGTTGAGCAGCCGGGGCGCCAGGAACGCGAGGAACGCGAGCCCTGCCTGAGCGTCCGAGCCGGTGAGGTCCTTCACCCAGATCGCCAGGGCGAGGGACAGCGCCGCGTCGCCGAAGACCGAGGTGGCCGTGCCGGCCACCCACAGCCGCACGTCGCGCCGGCCGCCGGCCAGTTCGCCGGCCGGCGGCACGAGTGACTGCTGCGCCGTCATGCGTGTTCGAGTTCCAAGGCCAGCTCAGCCGCGGTCGGGTTGTCGAACACCGCCAGCAGCGGCACCTCGGAGTCCAGCTCCTCCCGCAGGCGCGCGACGAGCTTGGTGGCGACCAGCGAGTCGCCGCCGAGCTCGAAGAAGTCGTCGTCCGGGCCTGCGTCCTCGACCCCGAGAACCTCCCGCCATACCCGCAGCACGGTCAGTTCGATGTCAGATTTGGGCGATCTTTCTGGCGCTATAGCGCCAGAAAGATCGCCCAAATCCCGAAGATCCTCAGACATAGACGTCCTTTCGTTTCCAGTCAGGGGTCGGCAAGGCCGTCCGGTCGGTCTTGCCGTTGGCGGTGATAGGCAGTTCCGGCAGGTCGAGGAAGACCGCCGGGACCATGTAGCTGGGGAGCCGGTCACGGACGTACGCGCGGAGCCCCCGCCGGTCCAGCGCTGCGCCGTCCGCCGGCACGACATAGGCGATCAGGCGAGCGTCGCCCAGGTGGTTGTCGCGCACCGCCACCGCAGCCCGGCGCACCGCCGGGTGCGCGGTGAGGACGTTCTCGACCTCACCCGGCTCTATCCGGTAGCCGCGGAGCTTGAACTGCCCGTCGATCCGGCCGAGGAATTCCAGCACTCCGTCAGGCCGGCGCCGCGCGAGGTCGCCGCTGCGGTACAGCAGTCCGCCGCCGTCCGGATCCGGGACGAACCTCTCGGCGGTCAGCTCCGTGCGTGCCCAGTACCCGCGGCCCACCCCGGCGCCGCCGATGAGCAGCTCACCGGCGGCGCCGTCGGGCACCGGGGCGCCGGACTCGTCGACCAGGTGGACGGCCACGTTCTGGATCGGCTTCCCGATCGGCACGGAGCCGGCGAAGTCCTCGCCAGGTGCGATCGCGTAGGTGGAGGTGAACGTCGTGGCCTCGGTCGGGCCGTATCCGTTGACGAGCCGGACCCAGGGCACCTCGGCCAGGACCCTGCGCACGTGGCTGACGGAGAGCACGTCGCCGCCCGGAGAGCAGGGTGCGCAGCCCACGGAACGCCGTGATGTCGGCGTCGACCTGCCGATGGAACAGCGCGGCGGTCAACCACAGCACGGTGACGCCGAAGTCGCGCACCAGCGGGCCGAGATCGGCGGCGAGCACCGGCCCGGGCGGGGCGACCACGACGCAGGCTCCGTTGAGCAGCGCGCCCCAGATCTCGAACGTGGCGGCGTCGAACGCCACGGGGGCGAGTTGCAGCAGCCGGTCGTCGGGCCCGAGGCTCACGTAGTTCGGGCGGGTGACCAGGTTGACGATGTTGCGGTGCTCGATCATCACCGCCTTGGGCCGGCCGGTCGAACCTGACGTGTACATCAGGTAGGCGAGGTCGTCGCCACAGCTGTCCACGTCCAGGGCGGCAGCCGAACCCGCTTCGAGGAACGTGGCGTCGTCGAGCACGACCTCGGCGCCGGAGTCGGCGATCGCGTCACGCCGCCGGTGCTCCGGATCCGCCGGGTCCAGCGGCACGTACGCGGCGCCCGCCTTGAGCACGCCGAGAAGGGCGGCGATCAGCTCGGGCGACCGCTCCAGGCACACCGCGATCCGGTCGCCGCGCTGTACGCCGGCCGCGAGCAGCCGCGCGGCCACCGCCGTGGACCACCTGTCCAGCTCGGCGTAGCTGACGTGCCGGCCACCGGCGACGACCGCAGTCGCGCCCGGAGTCCGCGCCGCCCATCGCTGGAACGCGCCGTGGACCGTGGTCACGGCCGGTGGTCCCGGAACAGGCGGAGCTTCTCCTCGCCGACCCGCTCGCGCAGCGCATGGTCCTCGATGCCCTGGCCCTTCGGCAGTCGCCATGCAGAGCACGCCCACCTTGCCCGCGTGCGAGTTGGTCTGCACGGATCTGGTGGCCTCGGCGACCTCGTCGAGCGTGAACACCCGGGACAGCGTCGGTACCACCATGCCGAGGCTGAGCAGCCGGTTCGCCTCCACCGACTCCTGGACGTTCGCGCCGTGGCTGCCGATGATGCGCTTGAGCTTCATCCAGAGGTAGCGATTGTCGTACTCGTGGGCGTACCCGGTGCTCGATCCGCAGGTGACGACCGAGCCGCCGCGCCGCACGACGAACACGGACGCGCCGAACGTCTCGCGGCCCACGTGCTCGAACACGACGTGCGGATCCGCGCCGACCGCCTTGCGTATCGCCGACCCGAGCGCCCGCCACGAGTCCACCTGGTCGGCGCCGCCGGCACCGTCGCCGAACCCGAGCTCGCTGCGGTCGAGCACGGCGTGGCAGCCGAGGCGGTCGAGCAGGTCGGCCTTCGCGGGGGAGTTGACGACGCCGACCGCGATGCCGCCGGCCTGGCGCACCAGCTGCACCGCGTACGAGCCGAGCCCGCCGCTGGCGCCCCAGATCAGCACGATGTCGCCCAGCTTGATCCGGGCACCGTTCGAGCTGATCAGCATGCGGTAAGCGGTGCCGAGGCACAGCGTGTTGCAGGCCGCCTCCTCCCACGACAGGTGCGGCGGCTTCGGGATCAGCTGGGTGGCCCTGGCGATCGCGAACTCGCCGAACGCGCCGAAGTTCGTCTCGAACCCCCACGCGCGCTGGTCAGCGGCGAGCATGCCGTCGCTCTGGGCGATCGGATCCTGCTCGTCGATGTACGGCGCGGCCACCACCACGCGGTCACCGACCGACCAGTGCCGCACGGCGGCGCCCACCCTGACGACGACACCGGCGGCGTCGGACCCCAGCACGTGGTAGTCGCGGTCGTGCCGCGTCGCCCAACCGCCCTGGCGACCGAACTGGTTGAGGAACCGGAACGTCGACACCGGCCGGAACATCGCCGACCAGACCGTGTTGTAGTTCACCGCCGACGCCATCACGGCGACCAGCACCTCGTCCGGCGCCAGCTCGGGCATCGGCACGTCGCCGGTGTGCAGCGACTTGCGCACGTCCCTGTCGTCGACACCGGTGAACAGGTCCTCGTCGGCACGGCGGATGAAGCCGGCACGGTAGGACTCCGGGACGTCACAGCTCAGCAGGTCGGGGGCTGGTGCGCCCCCGAGGACCATCGTCGCCAACTCACTCATCGAATTCACTTCTCCCGTCAGGTGCGGGGGCTGGTGGGCACATCGCCGCGCGGAGCTGACCGATGGACGCCCGGGCGCGGACCGCGTCGACCAGTGCGGGAATCACGTTCTGGTGCGCCAGCACGTCCGCCCGGAGCCGATCCAGCTCGGCGTCGCATGCGCCCCGCTTGACCGGCCGGCTCTGCGCGCCCGTCGCCTCGTGCCGCTCGGCGTCGAGGAGTCGCTGCTCGGGTTCCGAACGGATCGCGTCCGTGACGCCGACCGCCGGCCCGGTGTCCGCGTACGCCAGCTCCTCGACCTCGCGCTCCAGCCAGCCGGAACGGATGCAGGCCGCCATGCCGCCGCGCTCCTCGATGCGGCGCAGCCACTCCTCGACCTCGCCGGACAGCTCGCGGGCGAGCGCGTCGACCACGGTGGACCCGCCGAGGGGGTCGGCGTACCGGAGGAGGTCGGTCTCGTGGGCGAGGATCTGCTGGGTACGCAGCGCGATGCGGGCGCCCAGCGAGCCCGGCGTCTGGTGCGCCTCGTCGAAGCTGCACACGTGCAGCGACTGCACGCCGCCCAGGACCGCGGCCAGGGCCTGGATCGTCGTCCGCGCGACGTTGTTGAGCGGCTCCTGGTAGGTGAGCGCCGAACCGAACGTGTTCACCTGGATCCGCATCTTCATCGATCGGGGATCCGTGGCGCCCCACCGCTCGCGCATCCGCTCGGCGTACGCCTGGCGGGCCACCCGGAACTTCACCGCCTCGGCGATCAGCTCCATGTGCGTGCCGAAGATGAAGCTGAACCGGCGGGCCACGTCGTCGACGGCGAGCCCGCGGGCCACGAGCCCGGCCAGGTACTCGTCGGTGTTGGCCAGCGCGCACGCCACCTCCAGGCTGCGGCTGGCGCCGGCCTCCCGCACGTGACCGCCGGAGATCGAGATCGGGTTGATCCCCGGCAGGTGGCGGGCGCAGTGCTCGACGACGTCGAGCGCGTACCGGACGCTCGTGTCCAGGTCGTAGACGTACGCCTTGCGCGCCAGGAACTCCTTGAGCATCTCGTTCTGGAGCGTGCCCCGCAGGGCGGACGGATCGACCCCGGACTCCTCCGCGACGACGATCCACATGGCCAGCAGCATCGGCGCGGTCGCGTTGATCGTGAACGACACCGTCACCTGGTCGAGCCGGATGCCGGAGAAGACCTCGGCCAGGTCGTCGACCGTGCTGATCGAGACCCCGGTGCGGCCCACCTCGCCAGCCGCCGCTGGCTCGTCCGGGTCGAGGCCGAGCTGTGTGGGCAGGTCGAATGCCAGCGACAGGCCCGTCTCGCCGAGCCCGAGCAGGTAGTGGAACCGCTCGTTGGTGGACGACGCGGTACGCAGCCCTGCCAGCTGCCGCATCGTCCATGTCTTTGTGCGATATCCGCCTTCGTGCAACCCAGCGTCGTATGGATACCGTCCTGGCGCCCCCGTCACGATGCGTACGTTACGGAGCCCTCCCGGAGCGGCACCGGAGCCGAACGGGCAATCATTCGGGCACGCTGACGCCGATCGCCTCACGGAGCGCGAGAGCGTGCGCCTGGACCTGGTCCGCGGTGTCGCCGGTGACCACGGCCAGCGCCGCGATCCCGCCGCCCATCGTCACGTCGAATGTGGACACTCGCGCGTCGAGGAACTCGCACACGCCCGGCCTGCCGGCGAACGCCGGGTCGACGGTGACCGTGAGGGGACGCCCGGAGAGGTCGGCGTCCAGGCAGGGCGTGAGGAATGCGGCATGGCGCACGGGTGTCACCGAGCACATCGGCCGCAGGCCCAGTGCGGCGTGCGCCGCCTCGGCCATCACGTCGTAGTCCGCCGACAGTTCCAGCAGACGCCACACGCCGCCGCCGAGCCGGCCGTTGACCTCGATGATCCTCGGCCCGTCCGCGGTGAGCTTGATCTCGGTGTGCGTGATGCCATGAGTCACGCCGAGGGCCTCCAGCGCCGCGCTCGCCGTCTCGTGGAGCAGGCGCACCCGGTCGGGCGGCAGCGTCGACGGCGCGAACGACCCGTTCTCGCGGAAGCCGGCAGCGAGTGGCGCCTTGTCCGAGACGGACAGGTGCCGGACCGCGCCGTCGTAGATCGCCGACTCGACGCTGACGTAGTCGCCGTAGCGCGCGTCCTCCCGCCACGGTGTACCGGGCAAGAGCGCCTCCAGTAGGAGGTACGGCTCCTCGGCGCCGCGCAGCAGCCGAGCCTTGCCCCGCATCGACGCGGTGGCCGCCAGCGTGGCCAGCCCGGCCGTCACGGCGTCGCGCAGCTGGTCGGCGGACGCGACCGGCGTCGTCAACATGCTGCCGCCGCCCCGCACCGGCTTGAGGACGGCGGGGAACCCCACCTCGGCGGCCGCATCGTCGATGTCGGAGGCCGTGCGGATCGGCGCGTAGGCCGGTACCGGGATTCCGGCCTTGTCCAGCGCTTGGCGCTGCTCGTGCTTGTCGGTGAGCCGGCGGGCGGTGTCCGGCGAGTTCTGCCGGAGCCCGAGCTCCGCCGCGATCTCGGCGGCCACCACGACCATGCTCTCGGAGAACGTGAGCAGCCGTCGATCGAGCGCCGCCGGTGCAGGTCGCGAGCGGCCTCGACCACCTCGCGGTCGCTCTCGACGGCGATCACCTCGCCCGACCGTCGCATCAGCGGCAGGTCTCGGACGGTCGTCATCGCCGGGATGTCGCGATCCGTGTCGTACAGGTCCTCGGCGTGGTGGACCCAACTCACAGACGCCAGGTCACCGATGCTCGGCACGATGAGTCGCGGGGTGGGGCCGCCGATTCCCGGCAGAACCAGCAGATGCCGTCCAGGTGCAGTCACGACCGGCACAGTAAGGCGTCATGCCGGGTGAGGTCGGGTCAACCCGGCGATACTGCCCGTTCGCGCAGGAGAGTTGGTTCTGAACCGGACTGTCGGGACACGCGTCCTCTAACCGGACGCCCGATACGACCATTTCCCCGACAGTTCGGGCCCTTAGTCAACGTCCGCGGTGACAAGGGCCGGCTCCCTGCGGCGGGCGGCCTTCACGATCCAGAAGATGAGGCCTGCCACCGCGACGATGGCCATGACAGCGCCGACGACCGGGGTGGGCACGTCGAGGAGCTTGAGTGCACTGGTCAGCAGCAGGAACGCCAGCGCTGGGCGGATCAGGCGGTTCGGCGCGCGCGAGGACAGCAACGCGCCGAGGATCACGCCGAAGACCCCGCCGACGGCGAGCGCTGTGGTCAGCGCGAACTGGAGGTCGCCGAACAGCGCGTGGCTCACCGCCGCCGACGCGACGAGCGGGATGGCCTGCATCAGGTCGGTGCCGACGATCTGACGCATCGGCAATTCGGGGTAGACGAGCATGAGCAGGACGATGACGACGGTGCCCGCGCCGACCGAGGTCATCCCGACGAGCAGGCCGCCGACGGTGCCGATCGCCAGCGTGGCGAGCCGCCGCACCCGCACAGGGCCGATAGCCTCGGCGGTGGGCGGGCGGATCCGCTCCAGGACGATCTTGGCCACGATCGCCACGACGGCCAGCAGCAGCGCCGCCCCCATCGCGTACTTGATGCGCTGCTGCATCGTCTCGCCGACGCCGAGCGCGTTGTTGATGAACACCCCGGCGAACGCCGCAGGGACGGATCCCAGCGAGAGCCAGGCGACGAGCCCGAGGTCGACGTTGCCCCGGTGGAGGTGGATCGCGCTGCCGAACGGCTTCATCACCGCGGAGGCGACTATGTCGCTCGACACGGCCGCGCTCGGCGGCACGCCGAAGCCCAGCACCATGACGGGCGTCATCAGCGCGCCGCCGCCCATTCCGGTCAGACCGATGCAGAACCCGATCAGCACTCCAGCGATGGCGACCTGGTAGTCGAACGGCATGCGGCCCCCTCTCGCCCGGAACAGAGTGCGATTCGGCGGCCGAGAATACCTACCAGCTTGATGGGATTGAGTGGAACGCTGGGTCCCTACCAGTGCGTGGGACGCTCCAGCGCGGCCGGCATCCGGGTGCGCTCGTCGCCTTTCGCCGCGTTGACTTGCGGCTGGGTGAGGAAGATGGCGCCGGTGAGGTCGGCGCCGCGCAGGTCGGCGTCCCGCAGATCGGCCCCGATGAGGTCGGCCACGGTCAGGTCGGCGCCGCGGAGATCGGCGGCGATGAGGTACGCGCCGCGCAGGTTGGCGCCGCGCAGATCAGCTCCGCGCAGGCCGGCCCCGATGAGGTCGGCGCCGCGCCGCTCGATCTTCTTGCGCCGCACCCCCGCACGCACGAGTTCGCTCGTGCGCAGCAGCAGGGCGTTGACCTCGCGCCAGTGAGCCGGACGTGTCGAGCTGGATCAGGGCGTCCGCGTCGAGGGCGACCAGGCGCTCGGTCTCCTTCAGCGCCACGGCGAGGTCCGCGTGGACCGAGCGCGCCGGCGCGCAGTGTCAGCGCCTCGGTGAGGTACCAGAGCAGCTCGTGCAGGTTCCGCATGACCGGGAAGACCGCGAACATCTGCTTCGCGGACCCGGGCTCCCCGCGCCAGTCCCGCCCGCCGAACGTCACCTGGGAGACGGCCTGGCCGGCGCCGAAGCAGTCGTAGACCGTGCAGCCGGGAAAGCCTCGCTCGCGCAGGTCCTGGTGGATGCCGCAGCGGAAGTCCTGCCGCAGGTTGGGACACGCGTGGCCGGCCGGCTTGTCGATCGCGAAGTCCGCCGACGCCGCGAACGCCGGCACCACGCAGCACAGCCCGAAGCAGCGTCCGCAGTCGGCGCGCAGGCGTGGTTCCACCCGACGGAGCCTAGCGCCCTGAGGGTTCCCGCCCGTGCGTGCGCGTGCGCTGGCGGGAACCCTCAGGGGTCGTCCACGTGCGCCCGCGCGGGTTCGTCCTAGGAGCGCATGTCGTGGGCCTCGTCGTACCCGTAGTCGCCGCCGGAGTCGTCAGGCGCCGGCTCGAACCGCGGCGGCGCCGACCTGTCCGGCCCCGCGACGTGGGTCGGATCGCCGGTCGCGTCGTGGGCCTCATCGTACCCGTAGTCACCGTCCGCGTACTCCAGCTGGGGATCCTCGTTGGGCTGCACGGCCACCTCCGGTCTCGCCACCGAGGGAACTGACTCAACTCTGAACCTCGCGCGCCGCCCTGCCAAGCACCGCGAAATTCCCGTTACGCGAATATCAGTCGCATTTGCCGTAGATTTGCGGGCCGTTCGGGACTAGCGTGTCACCTCCGGTGTCCACCACTTTCGCCCACGGCTGTGTTTATCCCAGCCGTAATGGAGGTGCTCCATGCGTAGATCCCGCGCAGTGTTAACCCTGATCGGGGCCGCGACAGCCATCACGCTCGCCGTAGGAGGGCCGCAGCTGTCGGCCGTCGCCCAGCCGGAGAAGGCGCCCGGCGACCAGCTGTTCATCTACCGCGTGTCGGCCTCGTCCGAAGCGGCTGCCCAGCGCCTTGTCAACGCCGGCTACGACGTACTGGAAGACCGCGACGGCGCCGACCTGTTCGTCCTCGGCGACACCCGCACGGCCAAGGCCTTACGCGGCGACGGCTTTGCGCCACGCGCAGTCGAGACGTTACGGCCGGCCACGTGGAAGGCTCCGTCCACGCGTCTCGTGCCGAACGCGGCAGCGCCCGCTGTGGCGCCGATCGACGAGACCTACTACGGCGGCTACCGCACCGTCCGCGCCCAACACGCCCACCTCGACAAGGTCGCTACCGACCACCCCGGCCTCGCCACCGTCGTCGACTTTGGCGACTCGTACCTCAAGACGGTCAACCCTGCGACCGGATACGACCTCAAGGCGATCTGCGTGACGAAGAAGCAGGCCGGCGACTGCGTGCAGAGCCCGACGGCGCCGAAGCCGCGGTTCCTGCTCATGACGCAGATCCACGCGCGCGAGATCGTCACGGGCGACGTCGCCTGGCGGTTCATCGACCACCTCGTGAACAACTACCCGGCGAACGCTCAGGTCAGGACGCTGCTCGACACGTCAGAGGTGTGGGTCGTGCCGATCGTCAACCCGGACGGCGTGGACGTCGTGCAGCAGGGTGGCAACCGCCCGTACCTGCAGCGGAAGAACCTCAACGGCGTCGGCTGCCAGAACCCGCCCAGCGCGTCCAACCAGAAGGGCGTCGACCTCAACCGCAACACGTCATTCCGGTGGGGCGGCGCCGGATCGAGCACGAGCCGGTGCAGCCAGACCTACCGCGGCACCGGCCCCGACAGCGAGGCGGAGACGAAGGCCATCAACGGCCTGTTCCGCAAGCTGTTCGCCGACCAGCGCGGACCCGGCTCCACCGACCCGGCACCGGCGACGACGCGCGGCGCGATGATCAGCATCCACTCGTACGCAGGCATGAACCTGTTCCCGTGGGGCTACACCAACACCCGCAGCCCCAACGACGCGAAGCTGCGCGCGATCGCCCAGAAGATGAGCAGCTTCAACGGCTACCAGTACGGCCAGCCCGGCAACATCCTCTACAACGCCTCGGGCACCAGCGACGACTGGACCTACGGCGAGTTGGGCATCGCCAGCTTCACGATCGAGCTGGGTAGCTGCGGCAGCTTCACCCCGAGCTACTCGTGCACGACGGGGGAGTTCAACCGCAACTTGCCCGCGCTCATGCACGTCGCGTCGATCGCCAAGGCGCCGTACGCGTAACGCTCTCCGGGTGGGATCGGCGAGCCGGACTCGCCGATCCCACCCGCGGCCGACTGTTGCGGCCGCACATAAATTTGCATAATTGCGCAGGTTACGCGGTGACCTGCGCAAACCGGAGGGGTCGGCGTTGATCCAGTTCTGGCCGGCATGAACTAGCCAGGCGGCAGTACCTCCAGATCGAGCTCGCCCAGGTGCTCCGGGTCGGCGAGGAGGTCGATCGCGACGATCCGCCCGTCGGTCACCGTGAAGCTGAACACGACCCGCGGGCGTCCGTCGTGGACCCACGCGGCTCCGGCGGCGCCGTCGACGAGTGCCAGCTGAGCGGCCTTGGCCCGGCCCGCGAAGGTAACAGCGACCTCGTGCGCGCCACGGGCGCCCGACGCGCCGATCCGCGCTGCCGCGTCGTCGACCCGAAGCACCACGTCCGGATCCAGCAGCGCGATCAACGCGTCGAAATCGCCGCCGCGCGAGGCGGTGAGGAAGGCGTCCACAATGGCTCGCTGGCGGCCACGGTCGTGCGTGGTCCCTGCTCCTTGGACCCGGCGGCGCGCCCGGCTGGCGAGTTGCCTCGTGGCGGCGGGGGATCGGCCGACGACGGGCGCGATCTCGTCGAACGGTACGGCGAACAGATCGTGCAGCACGAAAGCGAGGCGCTCTGCGGGCGCCAGCGTGTCGAGGACGACCAGCAGAGCGGGACCCATCGCGTCGGCGAGTAGCGCCTCCTGCTCCGGATCTCACGGCATCGACTGCTCGTCGGGCACGAGCGTGTCGAGCGGCTCCTCGCGCCGCGACTTGCGCGAGCGCAGCATGTCGAGGCAGACGCGGCCGACGACGGTCGTCAGCCAGCCGGCGAGGTTGTCGACCTCGCTGGTGTCGGAGCGGCTGAGCCGGAGCCACGCCTCCTGGACGGCGTCGTCCGCCTCGCTCGTGGAGCCGAGCATCCGGTACGCCACGGCGCGCAGGTGTGCGCGGTTGTCCTCGAACCGGCTCGCCAGCCACTCGTTCTCGTCCATCGGTCACATTCCTCCGTCGCGCTCCGTCATAGCAGTGACGGACTGAAGAACACGGATGTGACAGAACCAGTGAGGAGCTTCCCATGACGTCAGGCACGAAGACGGTCACCTACCCGGTCAAGGACCTCGCCCAGGCCAAGACGCTGTACAGCACGCTCCTGGGCGTCGACCCCTACATGGACGAGCCCTACTACGTGGGGTTCAACGCCGGCGGCCACGACGTCGGGCTCGATCCGAACGGCCACAAGCAAGGGTATGACGGGTCCGATCACCTACTGGCACGTCGACGACATCAACAAGAGCCTCGAGCAGCTCGCTCGACGCCGGCGCGGAGCCGCAGCAGGCAGTGCAGCGACGTGGGCGGCGGCAATCTGACCGCCACCGTGAAGGACGCCGACGGCAACGTCTTCGGCCTGTTCCAGTCGGCGTGACTTCCTGCGACCGGTGAGATCGTGGCGCCTGACCTCACGATCTCGCCGGTCGCGGTGCATCAGGGCAGGCGGTGGTACTCCAGCGCTGCGATGAACCAGTCGAAGATCGGCGCCAGCACCGGCGGTGCAGGCCAGCCGTTGACGGTCGAGATCAGCTGCCAGTACCGATCCACTCTCGGATCGCTGCCCATGCGGAGCCGGACAAGCAGCTTGTCGCGGTATGCGCCGCTGTCGGCGGCACCGAACGTCTCGGCGTACAGGCCGACCAGCTCGGCGACTTAGGGGACCCGACGCCGGGGATGCCGGGTCGATCCCGTCGGCAAGGGCGCGCCCCACACGGTCGCACACCTGGTTGGTGAGGTCGTGATGGAGCCCGGACCGGTCGCCGTCGGCGCGCTCGGCGGCCTGGTACTCGGCCGCCCGCCGGACGCTTGCTTTGAAGGTGGCGTCGCTCACCAGGTCGGCCAGTTCGACCCACGCGTCGACCTGCGCCGGGCTCGGGTCATCGGGCAGGTTGGGCGTCATCGTGCGGAGCAGGGCCACGAGCTCGGGGTTGGCGTCGAGGTCGCCGAACGCGTCGTCGACGAAGTCGTGGATGATCCGGTTCCGTTCCTCGTCCGATAGCCGGACAAGCTTGTGCATGAGCTGCACCTCCTCTGGGCTCGACCCGCGTTTCGCCACCGCCCGCAGCACCGACTGGCGTAGTCGCAAGGTGCGTATCTGCGCGTCGAGCGCTTCGACGTGCGCCCTGGCCACTTCAGCCACCGCGATCTCGCGGTCGAGGATCCGCCGGATCGCGGCGAGGTCGAGCCCGAGTTCACGTAGCGTGCGGATGAGTTCCAGCCGGGCCAGCGCGTCGAGGTCGTAGCGGCGGTAACCAGCCGGACTGCGGTCGGTGGGTGGCAGCACCCCACTGTCGGGCAACCCTCAGCGGTAGCCGGTGGTGTCGGCGGGCTTGCCCGGATCCTGCACCTCGACCATGTACCGCCACGCGTCGGGCTGGCTGCCGTCGAGGTCGGTGAACCCGTAGACCTGCGCGAGCTGCCCGCTGGACAGCGACCTGCCCGCTCCAGCGCGACACGTCTGGATCCGCGGCGAGCGCCGCCACGGCCCGGCCGACGAACGCCGGGCTCTCCGAGATCGCGAAGTGCGGCTGGACCTTCGGTCGCGTCGCGCCAGTTCTCCTCGGTGACGCCGTAACGCATCGAGCATCGCCTCCGACCGCAGCCAGCCCGGCGTCAGCGCCACCGCCGTCGCGCCGTGCGGCCTCAGCTCGTGCGCCAGCGCGAACGCCATGCGGTTCACCGCCGCCTTGGCCAGGTCGTAGAAGAACGAGACGCGGTAGTTGTCGGCGTTGTACTCGTCGGTGCCGTCGGTGACCTCGACGACGAGCCCGCCCGGCGTCCTGATCAGCAGCGGGATCGCGAAGTGGCTCGTGATGGCGTGCGTGTCGACCGCCGAGGCGCAACGTGTGCAGGCCGTAGTCCAGGTCGGACTCCCAGACCGACTTGTCCCACTCGATCGTGGTGGCGCCCCAGATGTTGTTCACGAGGACGTGCAGGGCGCCCTGCTCGGCCTCGATGCGCGCCACCAGCGCGCGCACCTGCGTCGGGCACGAGGTGGTCGACCTGGACGGCGATGCCGCGGCCGCCGGCCTCGTCGACGAGCGCCGCGGTCTCCTCGATCGTCTCCGGCCGGTTCATCTCCGACCGCTCGGAGCCGCTCGTGCGGCCGGTGCAGTACACGGTGGCGCCGGCGGCGCCCAGTTGAACGGCGATCCCACGGCCTGCTGCCCGGGTCGCTCCGGCGACCAGTGCGACCTTGCCTGCCAGCGAATTCTGCATGCCGCACAGTAACTTCCAGGGAGCCTGGCTCGCCGATCCCACTTGAAACCGCGAGCATCAGGGTGTCCGGGCCGGCGCGGTGGCTCCGACGTCTCTGGTGAACGGCGCCGGAAGGTGCCGGCGGAGGAGGAGAGACCGTGAAGTACATGATCATGCTGTACGGCTCGCAGCAGGACTACGACGTCATGGCCGGCAAGCCGACCGACAAGCCCGCCTGGTCGGCGGAGGACGTCGCGGCGATGCACGAGTTCATGGAGCCGTGGAACCAGGAACTGGTCGAGTCCGGCGAGTTCGTCGACGCCCGACGGCCTGGCCGCCCCGGTGCACACCAGGCGGATCCAGGCTGCGGAACGGGGTGCCGGTGGTGACCGACGGGCCGTACCCCGAGACCCAGGAGGTCCTCGCCGGCTACACGATCGTCGAGTGCGAGAGCTTCGACCGGGCCACCGAGATCGCCGCGCGTATCGCGAAGTGCCCCAGCCCACGCCGAGATCGTCAGCGACGCGTACGTCGACGTGCGGCCGATCATCGACAGCGTCGAAGACCTCGAGGTCTGACCGGCCGTGCCGACCGACGTCGAGGACCTGCTGCGCCGGCTGGCGCCGCAGGTCCTCGGCGCGGTGGTGCGGCGGTACGGGCACTTCGACCACGGCCGAGGACGCCGTGCAGGAGGCGCTGCTCGCCGCCGCGCTGCAGTGGCCGCAGCCGAGGGCGTCCCGGACAACCCGCGGGGCTGGCTGATCACGGTCGCCTCGCGCCGGCTGACCGACCTGCTGCGCAGCGAGCAGGCGCGCCGGCGCCGCGAGGACACGGTCGCCCAGTGGACCCTGCCCGACCAGTGGCTGGCGCCGGCCGCCGACCGGCCCGCCGCGGACTCCGACGACACGCTCATCCTGCTGTTCATGTGCTGCCACCCGTCGCTGTCGCCGGCGTCGCAGATCGCGCTGACCCTGCGGGCGGTCGGCGGCCTGACCACCGCGGAGATCGCCCGCGCGTTCCTCGTGCCCGAGGCCACCATGACCCGGCGGATCAGCCGGGCCAAGCAGCGGATCAAGGACAGCGGCGTCCCGTTCGGCATGCCGCCGGCCCAGGAGCGCGCGGAGCGGCTCGCGCGCGGTCCTGCACGTGCTCTACCTGATCTTCAACGAGGGCTACGCCGCCACCTCCGGGCCGAGCCTGCACCGCGCCGAGCTGTCGGCCGAGGCGATCCGGCTGGCCCGCATGGTCCACCGGCTGCTGCCCGACGACGGCGAGGTGACCGGGCTGCTCGCGCTGATGCTGCTCACCGACGCGCGCCGGCCGGCCCGCACCGGCCCGGACGGCGCGCTGATCCCGATGGCCGAGCAGGACCGCAGCCTGTGGAACGCCGACGTCATCGCCGAGGGCGTCGCGCTCGTCACGCGACGCGCTGCCGCGCGGGCGCGACCGGCCCGTACCAGCTCCAGGCGGCGATCGCCGCGATCCACGACGAGGCGCCGAGCGCCGAGGCGACCGACTGGCCGCAGATCGTGGCGCTGTACGAGCTGCTGCTGCAGATCTCCGACAACCCGGTGGTCGCGCTGAACCACGCCGTCGCGGTGGCCATGGCCCGCGGCCCGCGCGCCGGGCTCGACCTGCTCGGCGAGCTCGAGGCCGACGACCGGATCGCCGGCGACCACCGGCTGCACGCGGTCCGCGCGCACCTGCTGGAGATGGCCGGCGACCGCGCGGCGGCGCGCGACGCCTACGTGGCGGCGGCCGGGCGGACGACCAGCCTGCCGCAGCAGCGCTACCTCCACGCCCGCGCCGCCCGCCTCGCCGACGAGCAGTGAACGGCTGGTTGGCGCAACCCGCGAACTGTCGGGGAAATGGCGGTATCACGCGCCCGGTTAGAGGACCCGTGTCCCGACAGTCCGGTTCGGAGGCGCGATTCTTGTCAGGAACGAGAGTTAGTCTGCGGGCGTCGGACATCGTCACGACCTAGGAGCTTCGCTGTGGCCACTCGTCTCAACCCCTACATCGCCTTCGCCGGCAACGCGCGGCAAGCCATGGAGTTCTACCAGGACGTCCTCGGCGGCACCCTGACCGTGAACACCTTCGGCGAGTTCGATCAGAGCTCCGAAGCCGCCGACAAGATCATGCACAGCCTGCTCGAAACGCCCAGCGGGTTCACGCTCATGGGCGCCGACACACCGCCCGGCGTGGACTACAACCCCGGCGACAACATCACCGTGAGCCTGAGCGGTGACGACGGCGCCGAGCTGCGCGGCTACTGGGAGAAGCTGTCGGCCGGTGGCACTGTCTCGATGCCTCTGGAGAAGCAGATGTGGGGCGACGAGTTCGGCGCCTGCGTCGACCAGTTCGGCATCTCGTGGATGGTGAACATCTCCGAATCGCAGGGCTGAACCGCGTCAGTCGTCGTCGGACTTCTCGCGCGGCGTGAGCACCATGTCGAGGACGAAGCTGACGACTCCCACGATCAGCGCGCCGCCCACCGCGGCCCAGAAGCCGTCGACGGTGAAGGCGAGACCGAGACGGTCGGCGAGCCACGCCGTGAACCAGAACAGGAGACCGTTCACCACCAGCGCGAACAACCCCAGCGTGAGGAGGTAGAAAGCGCACCCGAGCACCTTGATGATCGGCTTGATGACGGCGTTGATGACACCGATCAGGAGCGCGACCAAGGAGAGAGTCCCGATCGTCTCCAGCACCGAGTCGCCGCCGACGTCGATCCCGGGCAGCGCGGTTGCCACCCACACGGCGAACGCCGTGGAGACGACGTGCGCCACGAAGCGCAGGATCACGGGCGGCTCCAATGTGCGGCTACGGCTGCGCCAACGGTACGCGTGGCGCGTCGATCACGTCAGCCGCGAATCGTATCGGTACAGCGTTCGCTGTATTGTCGCGCTATGGAGACGTTGACGGACGGGCAGGTGCTGGCCCGGTTCGGCCATGCGCTGTCGGATCCGACCCGGGCCCGGCTGCTGCTGGCGCTGCGTGAGGCTCCGGGATACCCGGCGGAGCTGGCCGACCTGCTGGGCACGTCACCGGCAGAACCTGTCGAACCACCTGGCATGCCTGCGCGGCTGCGGGCTGGTGGTCGGCGGTGCCCGAGGGCCGGCGGATCGCGGTACGAGCTGGCCGACCCGCGGCTGGCGCACGCGCTCGCGGATCTGCTCGGCGTGGTCCTGGCGGTGGATCCGGCGTGCCCGGTTGACGAGGCAGGGTACTGCCGATGACGCCAGGTCGTGGTCGGTCGCCCGGCGGGCGCGGCTGGTCCGGGTCATCCGGCTGCTCGCCGCGGCGACGATCGCCTACAACGTCGTCGAGGCCGTCGTGGCGATCACCGCCGGCACCATCGCGTCGTCGACCGCGCTGATCGGCTTCGGACTCGACTCGGTGATCGAGGTCTCCTCGGCCGCCGCGGTGGCGTGGCAGTTCTCCCGGCCCGACCACGAGCGGCGCGAGGCGGCGACCCTGCGGATCATCGCGGTGTCGTTCTTCGCGCTGGCCGCCTACGTGACGTTCGAGTCGGTGCGCGCGCTGGCCGGCGGGAACGAGGCGGAGCACTCCACCATCGGGCTGGTACTGGCGGCGGTATCGCTCGCGGTGATGCCGGGCCTGTCGTGGCGCAGCGGCGGGCCGGTCAGGAACTCGGATCGCGCAGCGCGGTCGCCGACTCCAAGCAGACCCTGCTCTGCACCTACCTGTCCGCGGTGCTGCTCGTCGGCCTGGGGCTCAACAGCCTGCTCGGCTGGTGGTGGGCCGACCCCGCCGCCGCGCTGGTCATCGCCGCCGTCGCGGTCAAGGAGGGCCGCGACGCCTGGCGCGGCGACACCTGCTGCGCGCCGAGCCCGCTGCCGGAGGCGCAGTGCGCAGCCAGCTGCTCCTGCGACGAACCGGAGACCGCGCGATGACAGGAAAGTACGACGCCGAGCGGATCCGGCGGATGTGGGACCGCAACGCGCCCGGCTACGACCGCAGCATGCGGATGATGGAGCGGTTCCTGCTCAAGGGGCACCCGCGAGTGGGTGTGCTCGCAGGCCGGCGGCGACACGCTGGAGGTGGCCGTCGGCACAGGGCTGAACCTGCCGTTCTATCCGGCCGCTGTGCCGCTGACCGGCGTCGACCTGAGCCCCGAGATGCTGGCTCTCACCCGCCGTCGTGCTGCCGAGGCAGGCCGCGACGTCACACTCCTCGAAGCCAACGCCCAGGAGTTGCCGTTCCCCGACAGCTCCTTCGACACGGTCGTATCCACCCTCGCCATGTGCAGCGTGCCCGACGACCGCGCCGCGCTCACCGAGATGCATCGCGTGCTGCGGCCGGGCGGCCACCTGCTCCTGCTCGACCACGTCGCATCGTCCAATGTGGTGATCCGCGCCGGGCAGCGGCTCGTCGAGCTCGTCACCATTCGCGTGGCCAGCGACTACCAGACTCGCCGGCCCTTGCTGCTGCTGACGGACATCGGCTTCGTGGTCGAGGACAGCCACCGGTCCAAGGTAGGCACCGTCGAACGCCTGTGCGCCCGCAAGCTCGGACCAGCCTGACCCGCAGAGACGGCTCTGGTGGATCAGCGAGCCAGGTTCGCTGATCCACCAGAACGTCGGCGACAGGAGCTTGGCTCAGCTGGCGGTCAAGCGCGGGGCAGGCGTGCTGGTCGGCGCCGGCTTGCCGTCGCGACGCTCCGGCCTGGCCTTGTCCTTCGCCTTGTCGGCCGCGTCAGGCGCGTCGGGCGTGTCGGGCTTGTCCGCCTCGGCGTCCTTCGCCGCCAGCAACTTCGTGCAGAACGCGGCCACATCGGCCTTGGTTCCGGCGGCCGTGATCAGCGCAGTGAACGCCGGGCTCGCCAGCGCCTTCCCTCGCTGACCCTCGTCGTGCGCCGCGTAGGCTTTGCACAGCCCGGCCATCGACGGCGACGGCGTGCCCTTGGGCGTGTCGCCCTTGCTCTTCTTCTCCGACGGCGTGGGCTTCGTGTCCGGCCGGCCGCCCGCGCCGTCCGCTTGGGAGTTGCTCGCCGCGGCATCCGCCTTGCCCGACTTGCCGTCAAGCTCGCTCGGCAACGTACCGGTGCCGGCCGCAAGAGCGACGCCGCCCATGACGGTGAACGTCGCCGTGGCTGTTGCCACCTTGACCGTGAGTAGCTTGGCGAGTGCGGTCTTGATCATTGATGTTCTCCGAAGCTCGACTGCAGGGGCGAGGCGAGTTCCCCGGTCGGGTAACACCTCTCGCGACTTACAGCGACGCGACCGCAGCGTGTGTCACACCGGGTTACAACGGCGGGGCCAGCACGTCGGCGGCTCGGCCGGTCGGGTCGGTCAAGCGCGCTCGGCGTCGTAGGCCTCGACCGCGCGCTTGCCCGCCCGCATCCGCCAGGCCTGCTCCAGCAGCGCGCGGATCTCCGCCCAGTCGGGCTCGATCTCGTACATCTCGACGCCGACCCAGTGCCGGACATACGCCGGGCGGAAGTACCGGTGAGGGTCGGCCGCCATCAGCGCCTCCAGTTCACCCGGCGGCGCTTTCACACACAGCGTGAGCCGGCCATCCCCGTGGTGGTCGACCAGGAGCCATGCGATCCGCTGGCGCCGAAGCATGAACCCCGTGTGACCGAACCCGTCCTCGATCTCCACCCCTGGCAGGCCGGCGACCAGCTCGACCAGCCGATCGCGCACCCGCTCGACATCCTCGCCTGTCCATGTCCCCGCCATGCACGTCAGCGTAGATCCGGGCACCGATCGAAAGCTTTTGCCATTTCCTTTCAGTCAGGCGGAATGGGCTGATATCGGGAAAGCCCGAATCTTGTTGGAATGCCACGACATCGCTACGCTTCTCGTCCTGAGATCGACCTCACAAGCCAGTTGGCACTACCCCCAGCGGGCGACGCCGCCACGTCAGGCCGGGTGGTGTTGCGTCCGTACCGGGTTCTTCGGCAGCGCATCCGCATTGTGTTCAACGGGAGGCATCTCATGTCCTTGCAGCTGGGCAGCGCGCGACGCGCCCTGCTCGTCGCGTCCGTCACCACGCTCGCTCTCCTCTTACCCGGCAGCGCCTACGCGGCGGAGCCGGCACCGTCGGAGCAGGTCCCGACAGAGCAGGTGGTCATCACAGCGTCCACATCGAACGGTTCGGGGTGTCGCGGCAACTCCGCCGAGATCACCGTCCTGCCTCGTAACGCAGGCTTCACCGTGACCTACCACAGCGAGTACCTCGCTCAGGCCGGCGTCGGCGCCGACCCGATCGACTTCCGCAAGAACTGCTTCGTCAGCCTCAGCATCGACCGGCCCGAGGGCTTCACCTACGCCGTCGTCGCCGGCCGGCACCGCGGATTCGCGAGCCTGCCCGACGGCGCGACCGGGCTGCAGCGCTGGAGTCACTACATCCAGGGCACCCCGACGACACGCATCATCGACCACCCCTTCACCGGTCCGTACCGCGCGTACTGGCAGACGTCCGACCGGCTCACGGCCGACCAGCTGCTGTGGGCACCGTGCGACTCCGAGCGCAATCTGAACGTGAACACCGAGCTGCGGGTCACCGCCGGCGAGCCCGGAACCGCGAGCCTGATGGCGCCGGACTGGACCGACGACCGGGTCGACGCCGTCTACCGCTTCGCCTGGCGGCGCTGCGCATAGCACGCTCGTCGCAACGCCCGCCCGGATCCTGGGCGGGCGTTCGCATGCGCGGCGACGCCCTGGATGTTCCCGGCAGCGCATGCGCACGCGCTGCCGGGAACATTCACGGGGTAGCGCAAGCGATCCGGCTAGGGGTTGTTGAACCGCACCTCGGGGTTCGCAGCCGTCGGCGCGTCCAGGAGCGGCTGCGGGATCCGGCGAAGGTGCAGGTCGAAGAAGGCGATCACGTAGGCACGCGTGACCTCGATCGCGCGCCGGGCGGGCAGCGGCGGACGGGCAGCGGGGGATGGGCAGGCCGAGCTGTTCGCCGAGGGTGGGGGAGTCGGTGAACGTGAGATGGTCGGAGCCGGTGACGGTGAGCCAGCGCTTCCACCCGTCGAGGCGCTTCCACGTCTCGTCCCAGGTACGGTCGCGGCCGCCCGGCCGGTGGGTGTCGTCATCGGTGCCGAGCATCATGAACGGGCGTGCGCCCAGTCCGGTCAGCGGCACGGGGTCGTGGAAGGCACCGTCCATGTTGACCCCTGCCCGGACACGGGCGTCGTTGGCCATGGCCGAGATCGCACTCGCGCCGCCGATGGAGTGGCCTGCCATGCCGATGCGATTCCTGTCGATCAGGCGGCCGTACCGGGCGATCAGCTGGTCGACGACGAAGGACACGTCCTTCCCCCGACCGGTGTTGACGCGCCGGAGATCCGCCTCGGTCTGGGCCTTGTCGCATGCGACGCAGGTGAACATCCGGCCGGCCGGGAACATTGTGCCGGCGGACTCGTAGGCGTGGTCGACGGCAGCGACGACATAGCCGCGACTGGCGAGTTCCTCCGCGAGTGTGGTGAGGGTGTAGCGGGGAGCGCCGAAACCAGGCGAGAGCACCACGAGTGGATGTGCGCCGCGCGCCGAGCGGGCGCCGACGCGGCTGTTGGTCCTGGTGGCGCTCAGGGTCTCGGCGGGGACGGCGTCCTCCAGGCCCTGAGCCCTCAGGAGGAGCCGAGCCTCCTCGGTGTCGGCGTACGGCGCTCGTGCGCCGGAGCCATGGTGGGCCGGGTAGTACAAGCTGACCATCAGTTCGCGGGCGCCCGATTCGGGTACCCACGGGTCCTGGCGGGCACGGTCGATCAGGTGCAACGTCGAACGGCCGACCCGGTGCGGGCCGGTGGGGCGGGGTAGGTGAACTCGTGTGCCTGCATTGACCTCGCCAGGAGCGGACGCCGGGGAGGGAGCAGCCAAGGCGATGCCGGCCGGGATGGTCGTGAGCATGAGGGTGAGCACGACGGCCTTCGTCAGTCGGGAAAGTTTGATCATGTGTTGGAACGCTAGGCCGGGCAGCCGGCTCAGCGCGTCCGTCCGCAGACCGGTCTCCCGCCCCCCGCTCAGTACATCCAGGGACGTACGGCATCCACCTCAAGAAGCACGATCCCGCGCTCGCGGGAGCGCCGCTCCGGACGATCTGGTGAAGCAACTGGTCGACGCCGGCATCCAGGTGATCCTCGCCTGATGGGACCGCTCTAGCCGACCGCCCATTCGTGCGCCGCGCCCTCGTGCAGCGCGGCGTAGATCCGGTCGCGGAGCGCGTTGGCCTCGGCGCCGGTGAGGGTGCGCTCCGGGTGGCGCAGTACCACCCGGAGCAGCAGGTTCACCTGGCCCGGCCGGGCACCGAGCCGGTGCACCGCGGCGGGCGACAGCGCGTCCACCAGCGTCTCGGCGAGCACGCTGAGCTGCTCGACGGCCTCGGCACCCGGTACCTGCCGCACCCGGTCGCCGATCGTCTCGGCGTCGGTGCCTGGCGGCACCGCAAGCGACAGGTCCCGCGTCACGGGCGGGTGGCTCGACACCGGCCGGTACGGCGCAAGGTCCTGCAGCTGACCGGCGATACGGGGATCGGTGGCCCTGAGCAGCCGGATGTCCGGGATTCCCTTGCGCAGCATGAGCAACCGGTCCAGCCCGAGCCCCATAGCCAGCCCGGTGACGGCCGGGCCGAGCCCCGCGCCACCGAGCACGTGCCCGGCGGCCAGACCGCACTCGCCGACCTCGACCCACTGATCGCCGGCCAGCACGTCGATCTGGCGGCCAGTCTCGGTATAGGGGTGGGGTGAGGCGACGGTCCGGTGCGCCATGCCGGGCAGCGCGGCGCCGAGCACTGCCGCGATCAGCGCGTCCAGGTCCGCCCCGGTCATCGGCTGGTCCGACACGACACGCCACAGGTCGAGCTGGTGCGGGGCACCGGTGTGCAGCCGGTCGATCGCGTCCCGGCGGTACACGATGCCGGGGCAGGCCAGCGTCACGTCGCGCCAGCCGGGCTCGGCGGCGAGCCGGCGCAGCGCCGGCGGGATCATCGCGCTGGTGTGGCTGCGGAGCATGGTGCCGTCGTCGACGTAGCGGGTGTAGCGGGCGTCCCGGGTGATCGCGTCCGGTGCGTAGCCGAGCTGGTCGTAGTTCTCCTCCACCGGCACGACCGGGTACGCCCGGACGAGCCGCACGTCGCCGGCCAGCGCGTCGAGGATCGCGGTAACGAGAAGTTGCAGGGCGTGCGGCCCCTGGGTGGGATCGGTAAGGTCGCGGACCGCGAGTGCGGCGGCGAGTTCGGTGCTGGTGAGTGCAGGCATGGGTGGCTCCGGATTCGGGAGTGGCGGGCGGGGCGGGGTCTCCCCGGCTGCCCTGCCGCTGGCCACCGCCGGAGCGGCCGCCTACTCAGGCCCGGCCACGCCGACGCGCCCCAACGACTGGACCGGCCAGCCGGGGGCACCGAAATCGGCGGATGCGCTGCACGACTCCACGGTAACCCGCGCCGCCAGCGGATAATCGCGAAGAACAGCCGCGCGCGATCCGCCGGGAGAACCGCGCACCCGCCGCTGTCCGGAACGGCGCCACCCGTTCGTCATCCGGGTGAGATCCCGAGACGGAGGAGCACCAAGATGAAGTACATGATGTTCGTCTGCACCGATACCGAGCCCGACACCGACAGGACCGACGAGCCCGACATCGACGTGTGGGTGGCGGAGAACGACGCCGCGCGGCCGACGCCTGGACGGCAACGTGCTGGGGCCGACGTCGGCGGCCACGACGGTCCGGGTCCGCAACGGCGAACTGCTGGTCTCCGACGGCCCGTTCGCCGAGACCAAGGAGGTGATCGTGGGCTACGACCTCCTCGAATGCGCCGACCTGGACGAGGCGATCGAGGTCGCCCGCACGCATCCGATGGCCCGCGGCGGACGGCTCGAACTGCGGCCGTTCGCAGACCTGTGAGTGACCGGCGTGACTGATCGGCATCCGGCTGCGACGGCCGAGGCCGTCGCAGCCGCGGCCGCGGACTCGTACGCGCGGATCGTCGCCACGCTGATCCGCGTCACCGGCGACTGGACCCTGGCCGAGGACTGCGCCCAGGAGGCGCTGACGCTCGCCCTCGAGCGGTGGCCCGAGGACGGCGTGCCGGCAAACCCGGGCGGCTGGCTGATGACGGTCGCCCGCAACCGCGCCCTCGACGTGCTGCGCCGCGCCGTCGGTCGAGCGCCGCAAGCTGCGGGAGCTGGCGGTGCTCGCGCTCGCCGATCCGCGCTCGGCTACGAGCGGAGGAGGAGGTCGTGGACGACCGGCTGCGGCTGATCTTCACCTGCTGCCACCCCGCGCTCGCGCTCGAGGCGCGGGTGGCGCTGACGCTGCGGACGATCGGCGGCGTGCCGACCGCGGACATCGCGCGGGCCTTCCTGGTCAGTGAGTCGACCATGACCCGGCGGCTCACCCGGGCCAAGACGAAGATCGCGGACGCCGGCATCCCGTACCGGGTGCCCAGCGGCGCGGCGCTCACCGAGCGGCTGCCCGGCGTCCTGGCCGTGCTGTACCTGCTGTTCACCCTCGGCTACAACGCCGACGGCGAACCGGCGTTCGCCGACGAGGCGCTCCGCCTGGCCCGGCTGCTGGACCGGCTCATGCCGGATCAGTCCGAGGTCGCCGCGCTGCTGGCGCTGTTCCTGTTCCAGCACTCCCGGCGCGACGCCCGCCGCGACGCCGACGGGCAACCTGCTCACCCTCGACAAGCAGGACCGGTCGCGCTGGGACCACGCCGCGATCGCTGAGGCCTCCGAGGTCCTGGCGAGAACGCGAGAGGACGGCCCGTACGCGCTGCAGGCCCGGATCGCGGCCTGCCACGCCACCGCCACGTCCGCCGAGCGCACCGACTGGCCCGCCGATCGCGACGCTGGTACGACGAGCTGGCGCGGATCCAGCCGTCACCGGTGATCGAGCTGAACCGCGCGGTGGCGCACGGCTACGCGTACGGGCCGGCGGCCGGGCTGGCGCTGCTCGCCGAGGCCCGCGCCGGTGGTGCGCTGGACGACTACCCGCTCGCCGATCGCCGCGGAGGCCGACCTCACCGCCGGCCACGGCGACCGCGACCGCGCGGCCGCCCTGTTCCGGCAGGCCGCCGCTCGCACCCAGTTCGAGCCCGAACGCCGCGCGCTGCTCGACCGCGCCGACCAACTCTTCACGTAGACGTTCTGACGTATCCGGGGCATAGCGTCGGGGCATGACGACACCGAATGTCCGCACCGCGGAGACCGATGTGGAGCTGAGCGACGGTCGTACGCTGCATGTCTACGACACCGGCGCGCACGACCCCGATGGCAGCCTGGCCGTCTTCTGGCATCACGGCACACCGAACATCGGCGCGCCGCCCGAGCCCCTGTTCCCGGCCGCCGCCCGGCTCCGCATCCGCTGGGTGTCGTACGACCGTCCCGGGTACGGCGGTTCGACCCCTAATCCTGGCCGCGACGTGGCTTCTGCGGCCACCGATGTCGCCGGCGTCGCCGATGCGCTGGGCATCGGCGAGTTCGCGGTCATGGGCCATTCCGGTGGCGCGCCGCACGCGTTGGCCTGCGGTGCGCTGCTGCCGGAACGTGTCCGCTGCGTGGTCGCCATGGCGGGGCTGGCCCCGTTCGACGCCGAAGGGCTTGACTGGTTCGCGGGCATGACCGACTCCGGAGTCGCGTCGCTGCGTGCCGCCGCCGAAGGACGCGCCGCGAAGGAGGAGCACGAGGCGTCCGGCGCCGAGTACGACCCGGAGTTCACCCCGGCGGATCAGTCCGCACTATCCGGTGCGTGGTCCTGGCTGGCCAGCGTGGTGGGTCCAGCCGTCGCGGCCGGCCCGGCCGCCCAGATCGACGACGACCTGGCCTACGTCGCCCCATGGGGATTCGACCCCGCTCAGATCACCGCGCCGGTCCTCCTGCTGCACGGCGGCCGCGACCGGGTGGTGCCCAGCACGCACAGCCAGTGGCTCACCAGCCGCTGCCCGTCGGCCGAACTGCGGCTGATCCCGGACGACGGGCACGTCTCGATCCTCAACTCCAGCGAGGCCGCCCTGGAGTGGCTCCGCGACCACGCCGGCTAAGCGCGGTTGACTGGCTAACGCTGTTAGCCTACCGTTCAGGCTAACAGCGTTAGCCGAGGAGATCCGATGGCCACAAAGCAGCTCCACACGCAGGTAGACATCGAGGCTGCCCCTGAGCGGGTCTGGGCAGTACTCACCGACTTCGCCGCCTTCCCCGACTGGAATCCGTTCATGGTTCGAGCCGAGGGCAATGTGCGCCGTGGTGAGCGCTTGACGATCCGCATGCAGCCGGACAGCGGGCGCGCCATGACCTTCCGGCCGACCGTGCTCGAGGCCGAGCCGAACCGGCGTCTGCGGTGGCTGGGCCGGGTGCTCGTACCTGGTGTCTTCGATGGCGAGCACAGCTTCTCGATCGAGCCCCTCGGTCCCGGCAAGGTCCGCCTGATCCAGGAGGAAGAGTTCCGCGGCATTCTGGTGCCCCTCATGGCCAAATCCCTCGATCGAGGCACGCTGCCCGCGTTCGAAAAGATGAACCACGCCCTCAAGCAGCGGGCCGAGGAGCGCTAGCCGCGTGACCAGTCCAGCAGGGCGGCTCACCGCGCGGGGCTCGCGAGATCGTCGAGGCGGCACGTGAACTGCTCGAACAGGACGGGGCCGAGGGCCTCACGATGCGACGACTCGCCGAACGGCTCGGGATCCGGGCCCCGTCCCTGTACAAGCACGTGCCGGACAAGGCCACGCTGGAGGTCGCCATCATCGCGGCCGGGTTGGAAGACCTCGCCGAAGCCCTCGAAACAGCCCTGCACACCGCCGACCAAGGTGCGGCTGAGCCCCTTGCCGCCCTGACGGTCGCCTACCGCACCTTCGCCCTCAGCCGTCCCCATCTGTACCGGCTGATGACTGACCGGCCGCTTCCCCGCGAGCACCTACCGGCGGGACTGGAGGACCGGGCCGCCGCGCCCCTGCTGCGCGCAGCGGGCAACCCGACGCGCGCCCGCGCCGTCTGGGCGTTCGCCCACGGCATGGTGCTGCTCGAAGTCGCCGGGCGTTTCCCACCGGGAGCGGACCTCGGACCCTACCTGGCAAGAAGGCATCGCGGCTTTCCAGGGCGGCACGAGCCACCGCTTCCAACCCTGACCGGATCCGTCCATCGGCAAGCCGGGTCACAACACCGACATCAGGATCCGTCATCCTTGTCTGACACTCGGCGCCCGTCGCCGTCGGTCAGCACAGGAGACACGCCTTGTGAGCACCACACCGGACTTCGCCGTTCCGGCCTCCGTCGAGACTCCGGCGCAGCCGCAGCCCTCGTCCAATCCTCTGGCGCGCTGGCTGCTGGAGCACCGGGTGCAGCCGGTGGGCCCGGAGACCGACGAGTCGCACGCGCAGCCGCAGGCGTGGTGGAAGGTGATGTGCCTCACTGGCGTGGACTACTTCTCCACCCTGTCGTACCTGCCCGCCATCGCGGCGCTGGCCGCCGGTGCGCTGTCGCCGTTGGCGACGCTGCTGATCGTGGCGTTGACGCTGCTCGGCATGTTGCCGATGTACCGGCGGGTGGCGAAGGAGAGCCCGCACGGGCAGGGCTCGGTCGCGATGCTGGAGAACCTCCTGCCGTTCTGGCGCGGCAAGTTGTTCGTGCTAGTCCTGCTCGGGTTCGTCGCGACGTCGTGGATCATCACGATCACCCTGTCCTCCGCCGACGCGACCGTCCACATGCTGGAGAACCCGTACTTCCCGGACTTCCTGCACGGGCACGAGGTCGCGGTCACGGTCGTGCTGCTGCTGATCCTCGGCGGGGTGTTCCTGCTGGGGTTCAGCGAGGCGGTGGGGGTGGCGATCCCGCTGGTAGGGGTCTTCCTGCTGCTCAACGCTGTCGTCGTCGTGGTCGGCGGGTACGAGGTGTTCACCACGCCGGGCGCGCTGTCGGCGTGGACCGACGCGCTCACCGAGGGCCGCGGCGGGCTCGGCGGTGTCATCGGCCCGGCGATCCTCGCGTTCCCGATGCTCGTGCTGGGTCTCTCCGGCTTCGAGACCGGCGTCAGCATGATGCCGCTGGTGGCCGCCGACGGCGAGACCGCCGAGCAGCGGCTGGAGTCCCGGATCCGCAACACCCGCAAGCTGCTCACCGCCGCCGCGCTGATCATGTCCGTGTACCTGATCGCGACGAGCTTCATCACGACCGTTCTCATCCCGGCCGAGGAGTTCGAGCCGGGCGGCGAGGCGTACGGCCGGGCGCTGGCGTACCTGGCGCACGAGCACTTGGGGGAGCTGTTCGGCACCGCATACGACGTCAGCAGCATCCTGATCCTGTGGTTCGCGGGCGCGTCGGCGATGGCCGGGCTGATCAACATCGTGCCGCGGTACCTGCCCTCCTATGGCATGGCTCCCGAATGGGGCCGCGCGGTCCGGCCCGTGGTGCTCGTCTACACCGCGATCAGCATCGGGATCACGATCGCGTTCGGCGCCGACGTCAACGCCCAGGCCGGCGCGTACGCCACGGGGATCCTCGCGATGATGGTGTCCGGTTCGGTCGCCGTGACCATCTCGGCCGCGCGCCGACGGCAGACGGCAGCGGCGGTCGGCTTCGCGGTCCTCACGCTGATCCTGCTGTACGCGCTGGTCGAGAACGTGATCGAGAAGCCGGACGGCATCGCCATCTCGGCGGTGTTCATCGCCGGGATCGTCGTGGTGTCGCTGATTTCGCGGGTCACGCGCACCACCGAGCTGCGCGCCGACCGGATCGAGTTCGACGAGGCCGCCCGCCGATTCATCACCGACTCGATCCGCCACGACGGGGCGCTGAACATCATCGCGAACCAGCGGCAGACCGGTGACCTCGCCGAGTACGCGGCGAAGGAGGCGGCACAGCGGGAGTTGAACCCCGTGCCGGCCGTGCCGACGTGCTGTTTCTGGAGATCGACGTGGTCGACCCGTCCGAGTTCAGCAACGTGCTGCGCGTCAGGGGCGTCGAGGTCGACGGGCACCGGGTGCTGCGGGCCGAGAGCCCGGCGGTGCCGAACGCGATCGCGGCGATCCTGCTCGCGCTGCGCGACGCGACCGGCGTCCTGCCGCACTGCCACTTCGAGTGGGCGGAAGGTAACCCGCTCGGGCACTTGTTCCGCTACCTCCTGCTAGGTCGTGGCGACACCGCGCCGGTCGTCCGCGAGATCATCCGCTCCAGCGAACCCGACCCCTATCGCCGTCCACGCATTCACGTCGGCTGAGGACAGGTCGCAACCTCGTGAGGAGCTGTGGCCGTGGTACACCCGTCGCAGGGGCCGGCTGCGACGGTCCGCGACATCGAAGGGCACTACGACGATGAAGACCCTCATGTCGGTGCTTCGCCGGCACACGCCTCTGGTGGTGTTTCTCGCGACCCTCGCCTGGATCATCACCATCGTCGTGCTGATCACCCTCAACCCCACCCCGGGCGGCGGCAGCCCGGTATGAACACCCCATCCGCGGGAGCGAACATGAACCAGGCCAGCGGATCCGACCAGCGGACCGGAATCGTCGACTGCGCGCTCTACGAGGACGGCGCCCGACGTGGCGGAATCGTCCCGCTGGATGTCGCGCTGGAGAGCGCGCAGGAGGTAGAGGACGGGTTCGTGTGGATCGGCCTGCACGAACCCACCACGGCGGAGTTCGACGCCGTCGCGGCCGAGTTCGGCCTGCACCCACTCGCCGTCGAGGACGCCATCCACGCTCACCAGCGCGCCAAGCTGGAGATCTACGGCGACATCGCGTTCATGGTCCTCAAGACCGTGCGCTACGTCGACTCCGAGGAGGTCCTCGACGTCGGCGAGATCATGCTCTTCCTCGGACCCAAGTTCGTCATCGCCGTCCGCCACGGCGCCGCCAGCCCTCTATCGGATGTGCGGCGGAGGCTGGAGGCCGATCCAGACCTGCTGCGCGCCGGCCCGAGCGCGGTGCTCTACGCCGTCGCCGACCACATCGTCGACGAGTACACCCGCGCGGCGGAGGGCATCAGCACCGACATCGACGAGATCGAGTTCCAGGTCTTCGCCAGCCCTACGTCGCGGCACGAGAACCCCACCGAGCGGCTGTACAAACTCAAGCGGGAAGTCCTGGAGTTCCGGCGCGCCGTCCGGCCGCTGGCCCAACCGGTGGGGCGCCTCGCCCGCGGCGAGGTCGGCCTGATCGACCCGCACACCAAGGAGTACTTTCGCGACGTCGAGGACCACGTGCTCCTCGCCGCCGACCGCGTCGACGGCTTCGCTGAACTTCTCACCGGCACACTCAGCGCCAACATGGCCCAGATCCAGAGCCGCGAGAACGCCGACATGCGCAAGATCACCGCCTGGGTCGCCATCCTCGCCGCCAACACCCTCATCGTCGGCATCTACGGCCAGAACTTCGTCTACATGCCCGAACTCCAGTGGAAGTACGGCTATCCGGCCATGCTCGGCGTCATGCTCGCCATCTCCACCGCCCTGTTCAAAGGCTTCAAACGCAACCACTGGCTCTAGCACCGGGTCTGCACATGCGGGACTGGCTCATCGGACTCGGTATCGCCCTGCTCTGCCTCGTGGCCAGCTGGGGCGTGCTGCTGCTGCTTGCCCGCCGGCTCCCACCCGGGGTCCTACGCGACCTTGCCGCGTTCATCCCCGACTGCGTCACGACGGTGCGCCGACTCCGCAAGGATCCCCGCGTGCCGCGCCGAGCCAAGGCGGCCATCGTGTTCGCCGGGATCTGGGTCGCCAGCCCTATCGATCTGATCCCGGAGTTCCTGCCGGTCATCGGCCCGCTCGACGACATCGTCGTCGTCGCCCTGGCCCTGCGCTACGCCGCCCGGCAGGTCCCTCGCGACGTGCTCCTCGACGCCTGGCCAGGCGAGCCCCGGCTTCTCGAACGTCTCCTGGGGCCAGCACCGTCGCGTCCCAGCGATCCGCGCTGAAACGGTTCGGGCTCGCCAACCGCCCCGCAGGACGCTCCACGGCACCTACGCTGCATCCATGGTGATCAAGCGGGGTGTCAGGTACCGGCGCGTCGTGACAGCTATGGCCGTCGCGTCGCTGGTTCTCGCCGGCTGTGCGCGCGAGACGACAACGGGTACCGCCCAGGCGGAGGCCGGGGCGTCCCCGACGACCGGACACGTCCACCCGGTGACGCCGGAGCCCACGTTCCCGATCCGTGCGGGGGAGCGGGTCGTGTCGCTCGCGCTCGACCGTCCCTACACGCCCGAGGCGCCGAACGGCGGCACGGACGACTACCGATGCTTCCTGCTCGACCCGCAGCTCACCGCGACGGGCTTCCTCACCGGTTTCGGATTCCTGCCGGGCAACCCGCAGGCCGTCCACCACGCGATCCTGTTCCGGGTGCCACCCAACCGGGTCGCCGCGGCCAAGACCGCCGACGCCCGCAGTGACGGCGACGGGTGGACCTGCTTCGGCGGCAGCGGGGTCTCCGAGGGCGAGGGGCCAGGCGCCGAACTCAACAACGCGCCGTGGCTGGCGGGTTGGGCTCCGGGTGGGAAGGCGCAGACGTACCAGGACGGTTTCGGCGTGCGTGTGGAGGCGGGCACCCGCTTCGTCCTACAGGTGCACTACAACCTGCGGGCCAGCAAGGCTCCGGACCGCACCGGCCTGCGAGTGCGCGTGACTCCCGCGAGCCCGTCGATCCGGCCACTGGAGACGATCCTGCTCCCCGCACCGGTAGAGCTGCCGTGCGCCGCCGGCGAGTCGGGGCCGCTGTGCGACCGTGAGAGCGCGGTGCTCGACGTGATGCACCGCTTCGGCTACGAGTCGGGCAGTACCGTCGCTGGTCTCCAGCTCCTGTGCGGCGGCAACATGACCGCGCCGCGCGCCGGGGTCACGCAGTCGTGCGACCGTCGCATCGACCGTCCGACGACGGTGCGGGCGATGGCCGGCCACATGCATCTGCTAGGGAAGTCGATCCGGGTCACGGCCAACCCCGGGACTCCGCGCCAACAGGTGCTGCTCGACGTCCCCGTGTGGAACTTCGACGACCAGGGTGCCCGCCGGCTCGCGAAGCCCGTGGCCCTGCGCAAGGGGGACGTCGTCCGGGTGACCTGCACGCACGACGCGGGCAAGCGGAAGATGCTGCCCGCGCTCGCCGACACGCCGCCGCGATACATCGTGTGGGGCGAAGGCACGACGGACGAGATGTGCCTCGGCACGATGATCGTCACCAGGCCCTGAGACCCCGCCTTTCGCTCTATCCACAGTGGAACACTCGGGGAACGAAACCCTACGCGCCAGTAGCCGGTGGCTCCCGGCGACTCGTCCCACGTCAGGGTGGCTTTGGAGTCGCCCGGCGAGCAGCGCAGGGTGAAATCGAGCACCGGCCCGATCGGGACGTCGGCCAGCGCGAGCGGGTAGGGCGGCCCGAATCCGAACCGCTCGGACAGCACATCGCCGACGGCGTCTGCGATGCGGATCTCGCCCCGGGCGTTGGGATGGGTTCCGTCGTAGCTGTCGTGCGGGGTCTGCCCGTAGTCGGGTTGGAAGTCGGCGACCGGCTGGACGTACGCGATCGGGGAGCGCGTGGTGGTCGCGGCGTCGGCGAGCGCGCTCAGCTGCTGGTTGTAGTTGGCGATCCGAGCCGCGAAGACGGCGTCCTGCTGCGCGCCCAGGGTCGGCTGCACGGCCACGAGCACCAGCCTGACGTCGGGATTCCCCTCCCTCGCGTTGCGCACGAAGTTGGCCATGCGCTCAACGACCAGGGCCGGATCCAGTTGCTTGAACCAGAACAGGTCGGTGAGGCCGAGCATCACGATGACGTATTGCGGCTGGTGGACCTCCACATCGGTCCGGATGGTGCCCTCCGCACCGCCGGGGTAACCGGGCCAGGCGCCGAGGAACCTTCCCCATCGAGCGTTGTGGTCGCTGTCGATAGCCGGATCGGCGTAGGCGTCGCTCTCCACGAACGAGCCAGGGGAGGAGCGCACCTGGTCGTAGAGCCGGTGGTTGGGGCCGACGAAGTCGACCGCGACGCCGCTGTCGGTCAGGTGGCGCCCCAGGCGGTAGCGCCAGGTGTAGTCACCCGCCGCCCCGTGGGTGATCGAGTCCCCGACGATCATCACCTTGGTCGCCTCTGCGGCTGGTGCCGATCCTGCGGCGGACGTGACAGGTGGCCCGACGACGAGCAGCGGCACCAGCATCGAGAGCGCAGCCGCTAGGCGGATCGGACGCATCGAATCTCCTACAGTCAGCGGGGTCAGGACAGCAATCTATTCGGCCGTGACAACTCTGCTGATCGTTGTGGGCGACATGCGTCATTCGTGACTCCGCGGGCGATGAAACACGCCGCCTCGCCTGGCCATCTCAACCCGCCGAGGCGATGGGCGGCGATACGGTCTGGGGTGGCCGAACACGCCCATGCCCGCGCGCCCCGGGAGGTTCTCATGTCCGACCCGACCAGCCCTTCGTCCGTACCACGCGTCAGCCGCCGCGCTGTGCTCGCCGGAGCCGCCGTGGCGGCCGGCGCGACCGTGCTCGACGTGCGGAGCGCGCACGCCGAGCCGGTCCGGCGGGATCCGTTCACGCTCGGCGTCGCGAGCGGCGATCCGCTGCCGAACGGCGTCGTGATCTGGACCCGCCTCACCGCGCGTGGGCCCGCGGCCGGCAGTCGGTGCAGTGGCAGGTCGCCGCCGACCCGCGGTTCCGGCGGATCGTCGCGGCGCGGCGTCACGGTCGCGCATCCGGCGCTGGCGCACTCGGTCCACGTCGACGTCCGCGGGCTCGCACCGGCCCGCGAGTACTGGTACCGGTTCCGGGCCGGCCACCACCTCAGCCCCGTCGGGCGGGCGAAGACCGCGCCCGCGTGGCACGCGCACCCGCGGCGGCTCCGTCTCGGCGTGGTCAACTGCCAGGACTTCCAGAACGGGTACTGGCCGGCGTACGCGGGGCTCGCCGAGGAGGACCTCGACGCGGTCGTCCACCTTGGCGACTACATCTACGAGTACGACCCGCACAGCGTCTACGCCGACCGGCGGCACACCGCGCCCCAGACGCCCGGCCTCGACCAGCTCAGCACGCTCGCCGACTACCGGGCCCGGCACGCGCAGTACAAGTCGGACCCGGCGCTGCAGGCCGCGCACGCCGCGTTCAGCTGGATCGTCACCTGGGACGACCACGAGGTGGAGAACAACTACGCCGACCGCATCGACGAGCAGGACACCGGCGCCGCCCACCAGACCCCGGAGCAGTTGGCGGTGCAGCGGGCCGCCGCGTACCAGGCGTACTACGAGCACATGCCGCTACGACGCCGCGTCGTCCCGGGATCGCCCTTCTACCGGCTGTTCCGCCGGTTCGACTTCGGCGACCTGCTCCGGCTCAACGTGCTCGACACCCGGCAGTACCGCACCGATCAGCCGCCGGGCGTGTTCGCCGACTTCGGGCCGGTCGAGTCCGGGCTGAACAACACGGCCGGCACGCTCACCGGCACGGACCAGGGCGCGTGGCTGCGGCGCGGGCCTGGCGCACTCCCGGGCGCGCTGGAACGTGCTCGCGCAGCAGGTGATGATGAGCCAGATCCGGTTCCCGAACTTCCTCGATCCGCAGCACCCGCTGCCGCCGATCGCGCAACCTCGACCAGTGGGACGGCTACCACCCGGAGCGCCAGCGGCTGCTGCAGTTCCTGCGGGACGCGAAGGTCGTCAACCCGGTCGTGCTGGCCGGCGACATCCACTCGAACTGGTTCAGCGACCTGCGAATCAACCGGGACGACCTGGGCAGCCGGCCGGTCGCGGTGGAGTTCACCGCCACGAGCGTCAGCTCCGACTTCCCGGTCCAGTTCGACGGCCCGCTCAAGGCCGCCAACCCGCTGCTCAACCCGCACGTGAAGTTCTTCGACGGGCTGCGCCGCGGCTACCTCCGGATCGACGTCGACCGCGAACGGTGGCGCACCGACGCCCGCACGGTGGACAGCATCGCGGTGCGGAACTCCCCGGTCTCGACCACAGCCTCCTGGGCCGTTCCCGCTGGGCGGCCCGGTCTCGTCCCGGCCTGACCTGGCCGGTCAACGCCGGGCCGCTGGGCAGAGCCGGAATTCCCTCGCGATATTTGTCGTTGGGCAAGGGTTCAGGGCTGTGACACCGGGTAGCTGACCGGTGTCAGTTTCCCTGAGACCCTTGGAGCCCACGATGGGAGCTTCAGATACCGACACCGGCCAGAAGGCACGGGCGACGGCCGATAAGGCCAAGAAGGAAGGCCAGGACCTGGCGCAACGCGCCGCCGATTCGACCGGCCAGGTGGCGCAGACCGCCAAGGAGGAGGCAACGGCGGTCGTCCAGGAGGCGACCACCGAGGCGCGTGACCTCGCGGGCCAGGCCCGGACCGAGGTGAAGGCCAAGTTTGATGACCAACGGCAACGGTTGTCGGGCGCACTGCGGACCAGCGGGCAGGAGTTCGCCCAGTTCGCTCGCAGCGAGGGGCAGTCCCCGCTGACCAAGGAGCTGGCGCGGCGGGCCGGTGAGTACGCGCAGAACGTAGGCGACTACCTGGACCGCGCAGACACGGGGCGCGTTCTCAACGATGTCCGTTCGTTCGCCCGCCGGAGGCCGGGCGCATTCCTTCTCGTCGCGGCGATCGGCGGCGTGGTCGTTGGCCGGCTGACTCGCAGTGTGATGGCCAGCCAGTCTTCCGCCGGGGCATCCGACGCCCCCTCGTACGGGCCCTCAGGCACGACGACGACCACACCAGGTCACGGCGACGGTGTGACCGCCGCCCGCTTTCCCGACGACCAGCCCGGCAACACGTCGGCGCCGGCCCACGCCTGTGACCGGCACAGGGGGCGCCGCGCAGGCGGCCTGAGCGGAAGTGGCCCGGTCGGCGAGCAGCCGCCCGGCGCGGGGTGGCGGCCGTGAACGGCCGCGAGACGCGACCTGGTCAGCAGGACGTCGGCCAGGTGCCGGTCGGGCAGTTGATGGCGAACGTCGCCGAAGACATCTCCAAGCTGGTCCGGAGCGAGCTGGCGCTGGCCAAGGTCGAGACGAAGCAGGAGATCGCTAAGGCAGGCAAGGCCGGGGGAGCGCTCGGCGGAGCTGCGCTCGCGGGCTGGCTGGGCGCGCTGTTCGCCTCGTTGGCGCTGATGTATGCGCTGAGCGACCTGATGCCGATCGGCTGGGCCGCTCTGATCGTGGCCGTGCTGTGGGGTGCTGCCGCAGCAGCGTTGTTCGTCTTCGGGCGTCAGCGGATCAGGCAGGTCAATCCCGTGCCCGAACAGACCATCGAGACCGTGAAGGAGGACGTGCGGTGGCTACAGAACAGGAACAGCTAGAGCGCGAGATTTTCCACACCCGGCAGCAGCTCGGCCAGGACGTGGACGCGCTCACCGAGAAGGTGAGCCCGACGCAGGCCGCACGGCGCGGGGTCGGCCGGGCCAGGTCAGCGCTGGTGTCGGCGAAGGACGCCGTGATGGGCACGGCAGGTGATGCGGCCGGAACGACGAAGGATCGCGCCGCGCAGGTCGGTCACGGGGTGGCAGACACCGCGGGTCAGGTTCGTGACTCGGCTGGACAGATGGCCCAGACCGCCGGCGAGCAGGTGCGACGGCAGACCGAGGGCAACCCGCTGGCCGCAGGCCTGATCGCGTTCGGCATCGGCTGGCTCGCCAGCAGCATCATCCCCGCCTCGCGACCCGAGCAACGGGTCGGGGAAGCACTCCGCGATGCGGGGCAGGACACGATGGGCACGGTTCGCGAGGAGGTCACCTCGGCCGCGCGCGAGGTCGCCGACAATCTCAAGGAACCGGCGCAGCAGGCCGCCGAGAAGATCCGGGCGCGGGCGACCGACGCGGCGAGCACCGTCAAGGATGAGGGTGCCAGCCAGGCGCAGGATCTGTCCGGAAAGGCACAGAAGGCAGCCGAGACGGTCCGCGACGACGCCCGGACTGGAGATCAGGCGAACGATCGGCCGCCGGGAACGCCGCCGCTGACCTCGACCGTCTGTTGACATGTGAGTCGCCCCGGACAGTCAGCGGACTGTCCGGGGCGACTCACTCGCGTGCTGGCCCTACGCAGATCTCTCTACCCGCCGGAGCTGGCGCTGGCGCGCTGGGCCTCGAGTGCGGCGCGCATGCACTGAGCCAGGCCGATCGCCTGCACGATCGAGAGCACGGGCGCCTGAAGTTCGAACGCCAGGCTCTCCTGACGGAACGAGAAGATGTGGCTCGTGTTGACGATGCGCGCCACCGGCTGGCCGGCGCCGTCCGCGACCGAGAAGTCGCGACCCAGCCAGCTGCCCTTGGTGGTGAGCACCCGCCCGTCAGGGAGCGTCACTGCGGACTGTCCGGCGACACCCCAGAAGCCCAGCTTCAGTTCGAGCAGGAACTCGTCGCGCGGGCCGTGCACCAGGTAGCGACGCCCGAAGAAGCCCTCCCTGCCACCGCGCGCCAGCTCCAACTGCCCGGCCGGATCGAGGATCTCGAAGCGCGACCGCGAGGTCCAGGTGTGCCACTGGATGCTCGCCACGGGCTGGCCGTCGCCGAGGGTGACCGGGGTGATCTTCTCGAACGGCGCTCGATCGGGCAGCAGCAGGACGCCGCTGAACGGTGCGTACGGATGCATGTGGAGACCCCCGGTCGACGGCGCTTGGATCCATTGTGGCGCAGCCGACCAACCCAATCGCCGGTGGCCTCGCAAAACGGCCACCGTGGGTCGCGGGCAATCTGGGCCATTCCGGCGGCCCGATGCGCGCCCGCGGGCCCGCGCGGCCTCGAACACTTCGTCACTTCGCACGGGTCGGCCAGCCCCTGTTCGGGAACCGTCGTACGCTGTGTATTCGCTCCACGGATCTGGCGTCGGAAGGGGCCGTTGGCGTGGAAGGGTCCGTTGTCGAGGCAGAGCGGCTGGAGGCTGAGCTGCTCGCGATCGAGGACAGGTTCGTCTGGGACGTCAACGCCACCCTGGAGATCGCGACCGAGATCGAGCGGGCGGCGGGGGTGCTCGGCGCCCAGGAGCTGGTGGTCCGGGCGCGGCTCTGCCAGGCGCACATGTGGATGCGGCAGGGTGAGGTCGCCGCAGCCGCTCGGCGGATCTGGGAGATCGACCACTGGGCCACCGAGCATGGCCGGCCGATCGTGCGGGCACGCGCCCATCTGGTGCTCGCCGCCATCCACCGCCACCTGGGCGATCCCGCCACCAGCCTGGAGCACGCGGTGCGCGCGGTGGAGTACCTCGACGACACCGCGACGATCCACGCCAAGGTGTGGCATCGAGCGAAGCTTGCCGACTCACTTGCTGAGGTCGGCTCGATGGACGCGGCACGGAACCGGTACGCCCAGGCCGAGCAACTGGCGTCGTCCCATGGGGAGTACCGGCTGCACATGGCCGTGCTGAACAACTTCGCCTACTCCGAGTTCTCCGCCGGAGCGCATGAGCGTGCCCAGTCAGGTCGCCGAGCGCCTGCAGGGGATGGCCGCCCGGCATGACGTGAAGCTCGACCCGGCCGATCTGGACACGATCGGCTGCATCAAGATCGAGAACGGAGAGTTCGCCGAGGCCGAGCAGACGATGCTCGACTGCATCTCCCTGCACGGCGAGGGACGCCACGATGACCTGGACGCGCTGGCCGTATACCTCTTGACCCTGGCCAGGGCGAGGCGCGGGCTCGGTGCTCTCGACCGTGCGCAGGACGCTCTCGACCAGAGCCGCGCCGTCAGCACCGAACGAGGGCTCAGCGAGGTTCTGGTCCGCATCCAGCAGGAGCAGGCCGAGTTGCATGCGGCACGCGGCGACTACGCCGATGCCTACGCCACGCACCAGGCGTTCTTCTCCGCGTACGAGCAGCTGCACTCCGCACAGCGGGAGGCGCAGGCCCGCACCCGGCAGGCGATGTTCGAGACGACGGAGGCGCGTCAGGAGGCGGAGCGGTTCCGGGAGCAGGCCCGCCGCGACCCGCTGACCGGGCTGCACAACCGGCGGTACGTGGACGAGCAGCTCCCGCTCATGATCGCCAATCCCGTCATCCCGGTGACCATCGGCATATTGGACCTCGACCACTTCAAACGGGTCAACGACCGGCTCTCGCACCACGTCGGCGACCAGGTCCTCGTCACGGTCGCCCGGCTGCTCGAATCCGCCCTGGCGTCGTCCGACCCGGACGGGTTCGTGGCCCGCATGGGCGGCGAGGAGTTCCTGCTCGCCCTGCCCGGCGCTACGACCGCAGAGGCGGTGGAGCGCATGGAGGCGATCCGGAAGATGATCCAGTCCTACGCGTGGCCGGCAGTCACCGGCGAACTGCCCGTGACGGTGAGCATCGGCGTCGCGAGCACCGACGACATGAGCCCCCCGAACCAGCCGGAACTCCTCGCCGCCGCCGACCGCAATCTCTACGCCGCGAAGCAGCGCGGCCGCGACCGGGTCGTGTCCGGCGTGAAGAGCAGCGGCCGCAGGCGCACCTACCGCGACGGCTAGCCGCCCAAACTGGACGGCCGATACAGCCATTTCCCCGACAGTTCACGCCGTGCCATGTCGATTAAGCCTGTCGGCAATGAAGCCGAGGTGATCGAGTTCCGCGATGCCGCGGAGTTCGAGGCTTGGCTGGACGCGCACGTCGACCAGCGGGTCGGTGTGTGGCTGAAGATCGCGAAGAAGGGATCGGGCGTCCCGTCGCTGACCGATGACGAGGCGGTCGACGTCGGCCTGTGCTACGGCTGGATGTCCGGCCAGCGCAAGTCCTACGACGACGTCTACTACCTGCAGAAATACGTGCCCCGCCGGCCACGCAGCCACTGGTCGCAAGTCAACGTGGCCAAGGTCGAGGAGCTGATCGCAGCTGGGCGGATGCGACCAGTCCGGCCTCACCGAGGTCGAGGCCGCGAAGGCCGACGGCAGATGGGCCACCGCCTACGAGTCGCAGCGCAATGCCACCGTCCCACCCGATCTCACCGCCGCGCTGGCCGCGAGCCCGCAGGCGGCCAAGGCGTTCGACGCGCTCAACAAGACCCAGCAGTACGCCGTGATCCTTAAACTCGTTACCACCCGCACCGCCACGGCCCGCTCCGCGCAGCTCCGCCGAGCGATGACCGAGCTCGAAGCGCGCGGCGGGGAATAGCGTGGATCTGACGTGTGCGTCCGTCGACAAAGAGGAGCCCCGCCGTGCGCCGCTACCTCGACGTCTGGCGGCTGCCGGGGGCTCCTGTACTGATCCTCTGCGGGTTCCTCGGCCGTATGCCGGTGACGATGTTGCCGCTGGCGTTGCTGTCGGCCGTGCAGCTGCGCACCGGGTCGTGGGCATCGGCCGGGATCGCCACTGGGGCCTATACCGTCTCACTCGCGGTCATGGCGCCGGTGATGGGGCGGCTCGTCGACCGGCGGGGGCCGCGCCCGGTGCTGCTGGTCACCGGGGTGCTGCACCCGGCAGTGCTCGTGTTGCTGGTCGCCCTGCTGGTGTCGCCGCTCCCGATCGGTGTGGTGTACGCGGGCGCGGCGGCGGCCGGTGCGTCCTTCCCTGTGGTCGCGCCGACGGTGAGGTCGCTGTGGAGCCAGATCGCGGCGGTCGGCTCGCGGGAACGTTCCGCGGCGTTCGCGCTCGACTCGGTCGGCGGAGAACTCTGCTGGGTGCTGGGGCCGCTGGTGGTCGCCGGCGCGCTGCTGGTGGCCTCACCGGTGGCGGCGCTGCTCGTGGCCGCCGGGGTGTGCCTCGTGGGGACGATCGCGGTCGCGTTGAGCGCCCCGGTACGCCGGTGGGAGCACCGGGGCGACGGTGCACGACGGGCCGGCGGGCCACTGCGGGCAGCCGGGATGGGCACGCTGCTGTGCGGCGTCGGGGCTCTCATGTTCAGCTTCGGCGCGATGGAGGTCGGCTTGCCCGCCCACGCTGAGCAGATGGGGCAGCGATGGCTCGGCGGCGCCTTGCTGGCTGTGTGGTCCGCGGGCAGCGCAGTCAGCGGCGTCTGGTTCGGTACGCGGCACATCACCCGCCCGCTGGGCGACCAGTGGCGTTGGGCGCTGCTGGTCGTTGCTGTGGCGATCGTCCCGCTGGCGCTCGCGCCCGGACTGTGGATCGTGCCGTTCGCATTCGTGCTCGGGGCGACGATCGCGCCGGTCATCATCGTCCAGAACGGCCTCGTCGCCGAGCTGGCCCCGCCCGGCACCACCACGGAGGCCTTCACCTGGATCACCACCGTCGCGTACGGCACGAGCTCGCTCGGCACATCTGTCGGCGGCGCGGTTGTCGAGGCTGCCGGCGTACCGGGCGCGTTCGGCCTCGCCGCCGCGGCCGCCGTGATGGCCTGGACGTGTGCATACACCGGCCGGTCCCGCGTCCGGCACGCCCACGACGCCCGCCGCGTGCTTGCCGAACAGGCGGCCTAGCGCCGGTTGCGGGCCGCCGCTGCGATCGCGTCTGCGAATATCGTGGCGGCGCCGGGATTGGAACCCAGGAAGAGGTTGGGCTCGATCAGCTCCAACTCCATGATGATCGGACCGCGGCCGGGCTCCACGATCAGATCGACCCGGCCGTACAGGATGTCGTGGTCGACCGGTATCGCGGCGAGCGCCTGGTGTGCCACCGCCAACTCCGCGTCCGACGGCTGCCACGGAACCAGCCCGGGATGAGGCTCGCGCGGCCCGTCTGGATCCGCTCCCGGAACGAGCACGCCACGCTTACGCATCGCGTGGAGGTATCGCCCACCGACGAAGACGAGGGCACGCTCGCCATCGGTGTCGACCGCGTGCCGGTATGGCTGCACCATCGCGGCGAGCCCTTCGGCGTGTATCGCCGCCACGTGTGCAGCGGCGCGGTACCAGTCGTCGGCGGCGTACCGTCCCGCGAGGCGCGAACCCGCTCCGACGGACGGCTTGATCACGAACTCGCCGTCGCTGGGGAGTTCGACGTCGGCGCCGGGTTCAAGGTACGTCGTGGGCACGACCGGAACGCCCGCATCGGCAAGGTCCTTCAGGTACCTTTTGTCGAGGTTCCAGCTCAGTACCTCGGCGGGGTTGGCCAGTCTGGTGCCTGCTTTCGCGCACCGGGCGATCCAGGCGCGGAACTCCGGCAGCCGCACCGGATAGTCCCAGGGGGAACGAACGACGGCTAGGTCGACCTCGTCCCAGCCGGCGGCGGGATCGTCCCACGCGCTGACGGAAACCTCGCAGCCGGTTGCCGCGACGGCCTCGGCCAGGATCGGCATGTCGGGGTCTTCATCGAAATCCGGACCAGGTCGTGCGGTAACGAGAATCACTCTCATCCGCTAGGCCCCCCGGACACTCACGACCTCCGGCCGCGTAAGTATGCCCGGCCGTGGCCGCCGACCTGTCACGTCCAGCCGCAGACGGGCTCACCCGGGGCGGGTGAAGAGCCGGCGTAGGCGCGGCGGCAGTATCGGGGCCGGTGATGGACCAGAGGTGGCCGATGCAGAACGCGGACCGTGGATGACCAGCGAACCCGGGATCGAGGCTGCTGTCGGCGGACCGCCGCCGGTGGAACGGCCGAACTACACAGGTGCGATCTACGGCTCGTTGCTGGCCGCGTCGGTGGTGGTCGGGGCCGGTGCCGGCGTCGACGAGACCGACGACTACTGGCCGCTGCGCCTGGCGGTGCTGCTGGCTGCCACCGGGCTGGTGTTCTGGCTGGCGCACTTGTACGCCCGGCTCGTCGGCGACCGGATACACCATGCCGCACTCGATTGGCACGAGGTCCAGCGGTCCGCAAGGCATGAGTGGCCGCTCTTCCAGGCGGCAGTACCTCCGGCGGCCGCGGCACTGGTTGTCGGCCTGCTCGGCGCCAGCAACATCGCGGCCGCTTGGGCGGCGCTCACAGTGGCGCTCGTCGGGCAGGTCGGCTGGGCCACCTTCGCGACCCGCCGAGCAGGAGCAAGTAGGCCGCTGGTACTGGTGACCGCTCTGGTCAACCTGGGGCTGGGGGTGCTGATCGTGATCCTCAAGGCCGCACTTCATCACTGAGCTCGCGGACCGGCGGCGCCGCAGCCTGCCAGTCGTACACCACGGAGGTGCGCAGCAGCAGGTCCGCCACGGACCGGTTGTCCCTGCTCACCGCCGTCCAGAGCAGGCCGAGCGGGAACACCGCGCACACCAACGCGCGGGAGAGTGATGCGGTGGTCCCGAGCGGCCGGCCGCCGCGCCCCACCACCCGCAGCCCGATCACCTCGTCGCCGTAGGTGCGGCCGGAGATCCGCCAGCAGAGCGCGAGGTAGATGACGATGGACAGGTAGCCCACCGTCAGGACGAGCCATCGGGGCGCCGCCGGGAACTGGAAGCCGGGCGGGTCCCAGAGGAGGATCAGCGCGGCCCAGATCGCGTAGCCTCCGGCGAACATCGCCAGCAGCAGGAGGCCGTCGATGACGCTGGCCAGCACGCGGGTCGCCAGGCCGGCGCGCCTGCCCTGGAACGGGCGGGCCTCCTTCGGGACGCGCGAGGCCGGGGCGGTCACGGTGGCGTTCCCAGCCCGGGCACCGTCGTGTCGACGCCGGACTGCCGGGGCCGGCGGCGGAGTAGCCGGGCGACCAGGCCCGCCACCGCCTGGTCGGCCTCGATGCCCTGCATCCGGACGCCGCGCACCATGTCACCGGTGACCGAGCCGGTCGACTCGCGGATGATCTCGGGCAGGTCGATGCCGTCGATCACCCGGTTGGCCAGGGTGACCAGGTCGAGCCGGTCGACGATCGCGTCCAGGTCGATGCGGCGGGCGATGGCGTCCACGTCCACCCGCGCTACGACGGCATCCACGTCGATCGTCGCCGCCACGGCGTCGACATCGACCTCGGCGACGAGGGCGTCCAGCGCGACACGGTCCCTGACCACCGCTGTGAGGTCGAGCCGGTCGAGCACGGCAGCGGTGACGGCCGGCACCAGCGCGGCTGCCAGCTGCTGGAGGTCCACGGCGGCTGCGGCGCGCTCACGGCGGCCGCGTTCGGCGAGCCGGGACAGCGCCCGCACCGGACCGAACCGCTCGTCCACCACCGGGAGGCGGAGCACTCCGTCAGCGATCGCACGGCCGGCGCCCGCCATCCGGCCGGCCACGCGTCCGGCCACCTCGTACGCGACCGCGCCGCCGCCGATCACCACGTCCACGGCGACCGTTCGGGCCGGCGGAACCCGGGTGAGCGCGCCGTCCACGGCCGAAACCGATCGTGCGGCGGCCTCCAGCACGAGCCGCGCGACCCGCCACAGGACGGCAGGATCCAGGTCCTGCCGCCCGGTCGCGACGGGCTCCGTGTCCGGTTGCGGCCCGAACTCGGCGGGGTAGAGCACCACGCCGCTCATCACGGGATCCCCCTCGCGAGGCCGTCGGGGTTGCCCTCGGTCACGAGTGCGCGGTGAGTGCTCGGCGGGCCCAGACCGCCAGGCCCGCCTGGACCAAGCCCATGAGGACCATCCAGGCGCCGGTGATGTAGACAAGCGCGACCAGCGAGAGGTCGGGCCAGATGAGCACGACCAGGGCGCCGATGATGCTCAGGCTGCCCAGGACGATGTACAACATCCGGTCACCACTGGCGTGCCGGGTGAACGCCGAGACCAGCTCCACGATGCCGCCGATCAGCCACATGAGCCCGATGAGCGTGATCACCACGGCGAGGGAGACGAACAGGTTGCGGAGCGCGATGACACCGGCGATGACGAAGAGCACCCCGATCACGCCGAGGATGGCCCGCTCGCCGCCGTCCCGGGCGGTGGCCGTGATCGCCTGCACGATCCGGACCAGGCCGTGCAACAGCAGCCAGACGCCGAACAGCAGCGCGACGACCTTCAGGGTCGCCTCCGGCCAGGCCAACATCATCAGGCCGAGCACAACGCTGAAGACAGCCGAGGCGAACACCAGCCACCAGGCGGCCCGTTCGGCGGCGCCCAAGGCGGCAGCGTCCGACGTCGTGGCCGCCGCGTCGTAGGGGGACGGGTACGGGTCAGGCGGGTAGGGAACCGAGGTCGACATCGCCCCTCCTCAGGGGTCGGCGTAGTGCGCGGTCAGGGCGCGGCGGGCCCGACCAGCTCAAGTCTCGTACCGGTGCAGGTGGATGCGGCTCACCAGTAGCGGGTGAACTCCGCGGTCAACCGCGCCGCGCGGCGTGAAGCCCACCAGGGGCCCGCAGTCTGAATTGCGGGTAAACAGCAACATCCTTGAAAAGAAGCATCACCCAGCGCAGTAGCGGCGTTACAGTCAACGGGTGGGAGCCAGCCACGCGACTGTGCGGAGCGCTGACGTGGCAGGGGAGGGCTCCCGGAACGGACCGTTCGGCGTGGGCGCGGTGCCGTATGAGATGGCGCCGGAGTTGGCGGCGAAGCTGACCGCTCCGGAGCTGCCGCTGTGCCATGTCGCGCGGCCTCGTCTTGCCTCGGCGGTCGACGTGGCGACCGCCTCTCCGCTGACGATCGTCTCGGCTCCGGCCGGGTGGGGCAAGACTGTCCTGCTCAGCTCATGGGCGCACCGGCAGGCGGGCCAGGCCCCGGTCGCGTGGCTGACCGTCGAGCCAGGCAACAGGTCGCTGTTCTGGGAGTATCTGCTGGCGGCCATGCGGTACGCCGCCGTCCTCGACGAGGCAGACTGGGCGGCGACGTCTGGGCTGACTCGCTTGCCCGACCGGCTTGCGGCCTGGTCCACCGAGCCCGGCGAACCGGTCGTGGTCGTCGTCGACGACTTCCACGAGGTGAGCGAGGCTCATCTCCTCGCCGAGCTCGCGTCGCTCGTGAACCACGCCGGCTCGCGGCTGCGGCTGGTGCTCTGTTGCCGGGCAGACCCCGCGATGCCGCTGCACCGTTGGCGGCTCTCCGGCGCGATGGGTGAGATCCGCGCGGCGTCGCTGTCGTTCACCCTCGACGAGACGACCGCGCTGCTGGCCGCCCACGACGTCCACATCTCCGACCAGGCTCTCACCGACTTGCACGTCGTCACCGCAGGCTGGCCGGCCAGCCTGCGGTTGGCCGCGCAGTCGATGCGCGGCAGCCCCGAGCCGGAGCGGGTGGCGGCCGAGTTCGCCAACCACGACCAGGTGCTGGCCGACTACCTGCTCAGCGAGGTCGTCGCCGCGTTCGACGAGGACATCCGCGACGTCCTGCTCAGCACGTCCATCCTCGACCAGGTCACACCTCCGCTGATAGCCGCGCTCACCGGCAGGGCTGACGGCGCGCGGATCCTGGCCGAGCTGGGTCGAGCCAACCCGTTCGTGGTGTGCCTCCGAGGTGCGGGCGACTGGTACCGCTACCACCCGCTGCTCAGCCAGATCATGCGCACCGAACTCAAGCGGCGCTCGCCACAGCGGGTCCGCGAGCTGCATGCGCGCGCTGCCCGCTGGTACGACGAGAACGGGCCGGCGGCCGACGCGATTCGACACGCCCTCGCCGCCCACGAGTGGTCGCGCGCCTCGGACCTGGTCACGCAACACTGGCCGGACGTCGTTCCCGGGATGGGCCGCCGGACACTCCGCGATCCGACGCCGCCGCCCGCCGAGCTGGTTCGCACGGACCTTGCGCTCGCGCTCGCGTTCGCCGCCGACCGGCTGGACGTCAACGACCGCACCGGCACCAGGGCGTTCCTGCGAATCGCCGACCGCGTGCCGCTGGCGCGTGCCGACGACCCTGCGGACCGCGACGCCATGGTGGCGGCATTCCAGCTCGCGGAGGCGGGGCTGGGCGGCGAGATCGACCAGATGCTCGAGGCCGCTCCACGGCTGCTGGCGTTCGACCCCGAGACCATCGACGACACGCGGCTACCAGCACCTACAGGCAATTGCCCTGATCGCGCTGTCGGACGCGGAGCACTTCCGGGGGCACCGGGAGCTCGCGGAGGAGCCACTGCGCCGGGGACTGTCGCTGGCCCGCGACGCCGGGCTGGCGCAGCTGCAACTCGCCGCGATGCGCGGCGTCACCCTTCTTGAGACATGCAGTGGACACCTCCGGGCCGGCGACCGGAGCGCTCGCGAGATGCTGGACTTCGCCGAGGACCGAGGTTGGCACGGCGCCGCCGACGTGGTCTGGGTCCGGCTCGCCCTTGCGGAGATCTACTACCAGCGGGGCCTGGTGGACGAGGCAACCTTCCACCTGGACGGCGCGGTCGACGGCGCCGCACACGCGGAGCCCTCTCTGCTGGCCTCCATCGCGATCGTGCGCTCCCAGTTGCGACACGCCGTGGGTGACGCCGCGGGCGCACTGCGGATCCTGACCGCGGCCCGTCGTGACCTCGCCGACGCCGTGCTCTCACCCCTCCTCGACACCGCGCTGGCGCTCAGCGAGGCCGAGCTACGGACCGCTTGTGGGGACACCGCCGCCGCGCGCCGGGTCCTGGAGACACTCGGTCCGACGACCATCGAGCCGGCATGGCGGGACGTGGTGCGGGCCACCATCGCGTTGACCGAGGGCCATCCGATCATGGCCGCGGCTGTGACCGCGGGCTACGCGGACGCCCCCGACCCTGCGGTGCCGACGCATACGCTGGTCGCCGCCGCACTCCTGCACGCCCGTGCGACGAAGCTGACCGGCGACCACGACCGCTCAGCCCGGGCGCTGGAGCTGGCGCTGCGGCTGGCCGAGGGCGAGGGCATCCGCCGCCCGTTCCTCGCCGGCGGACGCGCCGTGGCCGACCTGCTCTCCGCCCATCTCGTTGTGGGCACGGCATACCGCGCGCTGGCCAGCGAGCTGGCCGGTCAGGCCGGATCGGCCGCGTTGCAGCCCCGGGGGCGCACGCCAGGGCTCCTCGAGCCGCTCACCGACCGCGAGATCGCGGTGCTGCGTCTCCTGCCGAGCATGCTGTCCAACGACGAGATCGCGCAGGCGATGTTCATCTCCGTCAACACCGTGAAGACGCATATGAAGAACATCTACCGGAAGCTCGGCGCGGCGCGGCGCCGGGATGCGGTGCGGCGTGCCAGCGATCTGCAGCTGATCTGATCGGGCTCCACTTCGCCCGCCCTGGATGAGGTGGATCCACCCTGAAGGGCGCACGCTGAACGCCTCCGTAAGCGACACACCCGCCTTTCATGGCGTTCGTCGGGAGGAGGTTTCCGTGGCCCTGGGACCCCTCGAACTCATGGTGCTCACCTTCCCCGAACCCAGGCTCGCCGACGGTGTCAGGTCGGCCTTCGAACGGGTGGAGCGCGCCGGAGACGTGCGCATCGCGGACGCGCTGCTGGTGTCGAAGGACGAGGCAGGCGCGGTCAGCTCAGCCGAGCTCGCCGACGTGGCCGAACTGCGGGCGGTGAGCGCGCTGTACCACCTCGGCGAGCGGGCCACCGCGGGGTTGATCGATACCGAGGACGTCGACGAGGTGGGTGGGCAGCTCGACCCGAACACGACCGCAGTGACGCTCCTCGTCGAACACGTGTGGATGCGTGAGCTTGCTCGGACGGTGACGTCCGCGGGTGGCGTGGTCGTGGCATCGGTGCAGGTACTCGCGCCCTACGCCGCGGAGGCCGAACGGGCGCTCGCCGCCGAGAGCGAACAGTCGTGACCGCCCGCAGGGCGGAACTGACCCGCCGCGGGCATCCGTTGCTGCGCGGTGTGCTGTCCGGTCGCGGCGTGCCCGCGCAGCGCATGGTCGGCTCGCTACGTCATCCGCGCGGAGTTGACCGCACGGCTGTGTCAGCTGGCGCAGCTGCGGCGTCAGGGGCTGCTGACCGCGGCGGAGAGCGGCGCGGCCATGGCGCGTCTACTCGGTGTGGATCGGGCGCGCCGGAAGACTCCATGACGGGTCACCGGTCAGGGCTGACGTCGTCGTCCTCCGTGCGCCGCTCGGTGCCGAACATCGCGACGAGCCGGGCTACGAGCGTCACCAGGAAGATCTGGCCGAAGAGCGCGTCCAGCACGGCGAGGCTGCGCCCCGGCTGGCCGGCCGGTGTGAAGTCGCCGTACCCGGTCGTGGTCAAGGTGATGAAGGCGAAGTACTGGATGGTCTGACTGTCGGCTGACTCACCGTCGGCGAACAGCGGCTGGGTGCTGAGTTCGGCGGTGGCCACGAACAGCGCGGCGAAGACGAACCCGAGCAGCAGGTAGGCGCTGAGCGCACCGAAGATCGTCTGCATCGTCACCACTCGGTGCCGCAGGACGCGCACGACGACCGCGACGACGACGAGCAGGAGGACCGCCGCCGCCCACAGCGCGGCCAGCCCATTGACGACCCGGCCGGGCAGCAGCACCACGAGTGCGACGACGACCGCCGTCCCGGCCAGCAGCACCCAGCGCAGACGACGGGCTATGCGCGCCGGGAAGTGCGCGCTCCGCAACGCCAACACCAGTGCGCTGGCATAGAGCAACAGCGTGATGACCCGCGCCAGGCCGTTGCCGAGCACGGCGGTGACGACGAAACACGCCAGGAGAAGCGCGAGCACCAGACCGAACCGGTCCGGCGACTCGGTCGCGTCCGCGGTGGCTTGACGGTCCTGGCCGCCCATCTCGGCACCTCCGGACAGCTCCCACGGCACACAGCCCCGGATGGAGCGTCCCGTACCGCCTCTGGACGCCGCTTCCTTCGCGGCGGATGAGCACGGCCGCCCGGTGGCGGTTCATCTCCGGAGGAGGAAGCGCGCATCCGGATCGGACGGTCCGATGGTCGGAAGACGAGAGGAACGAGACCATGGCAGCCGGCGACCGCCGTGCCCCGTCCCGGGCGCTGGCGCGGCGGCTCGGTCGGCACCATGACCACCTCGACGCCCTGATCCGGCGGGCCATGGCGTCGTTCCCGGTGCGGTGCCTGCGCCGGTTCGCAGCGATCGGCGGGCGGGACCGGCTTCTCGTCCTGGCCGGCCAGGCGTTCACTACCGTGGTGCCGCTGGTCATCGTGGCCTCGGCCGTCGCGGGCCGGGACTCCGCCGAGCTGGGCGACCGCATGGTGCAGCGGTTCCACGTGACCGGCGACGCCGCCACCGCCGTGCGAACCCTCTTCGAGCGGCCGCCTGACATCCACCGGCGCGATCACGGTGATCGGCGTGGTGGTTCTGCTGGCATCGCTGCTGAGCCTCACCCGGTCATTGCAGCGCACCTACGAGGCGGCCTGGGAGCTGCCGCCGCGCGGCATGCGCGGCACGCTCTACGGGGTCGGTGGGATGGGGGTGCTGATCACCCAGTTGCTGGTGCTCTCGCTGCTCGCCAGCGCACTGCGCCCGGTCCCGGCCGGTTCGGTGCTCAACGCACTGCTGCGGGTCGTGCTCGCCTCGCTGCTCTGGCTGCTCCTGCAGGACCTGCTACTCGCCCGCCGGGTGCCACGCCGGCAGCTGGTGCCGGGCGCCGTCGTCGCCGGCGTCGGACAGGTGCTGATCAGCATCTTCTCCGCGGTGTGGATGCCCCGGCTGATCGGCAGCAACGCCGAGCAGTACGGCGTGATCGGTGTGACGTTCGCGATGCTGACCTGGCTGATCGTGCTGTCGGCGTGCCTGGTCGCGGCGGCGGTGATCAGCGCGGAGATCGGCAGGTCCGCCGACTCCGCGCCGGCTCACACTTCCGGAGTAGGCCCGGGGGCTGACACTTCAAGCAGCGTCGCGGCGGCGCCGGATCATCAGGAGCGGATGAGCGGCCTCAGAGCCTGCGACGCCATCCGCGGGGGGTGATCACAGGCCGGTGGGTTGGGGGTGTCCTTGCTGTGGAGTCCCATCGGACCGCAAGGCGAGGAACTGATGAGCCAGATCCAACCGACGACCTATGAGGTCAGGATCCGCGGCCGGCTGAGCCCGAGGCTGCGCGCGGCCTTCGAGGGGCTCGAGATAACGGAGATACCTGTTCAGACCGCGCTGTACGGCGGGATCGCCGACCAGGCCGCGCTCCGTGGGCTCCTCGACCAGATCCAGTCGTACGGGCTGGAGCTGGTCGAGGTCCGGAGCTACCAGCCTGCGCCGGCGACCGACCCCGGCCGGAGCCCGATCAACGATGGCGACGCTCGCCCGTGACGGGTGATGCGAAGGGCGCGCAAACGGCCGATCATGGTGGGGAGGTGCACGGCGACGCTTCGACCGGTGGAGGAACCACCATGTCTCGGAGACCGGTGCGGCGAGGACATCCGCTGCTCCGCGGTGCCCTCTCAGGTCGCCTCCGTGTGAACGGCCTTCGCCCGATCGAGCAACCGGGACAGCCCTCGGACGGCCCGATGAACACGCAGCTGAGCCAGCTGGCGCAGCTGCGGAAGCAGTCGTTGCTGAGCGAGGACGAGTACGAGGCCGCGAGGACGCGGCTACAGGAAACCTGACGTACTCGCGCGCGCGGTCAACGCGCGTCGTCGAAGTGGACGGTGATGCGCTCGCCAGGTCGCCGCTCACCGGCCTGCGCCGCCAGTCTGAGCGCTCGCCGGTCGGCGTCCGTCCTGTCGGTCGAGTCCAGCGCACGCGGGCTGAGCCGCCAGGTGCGGACAGCGGACACCTCGGCGCCGAGGATGAGCAGTTGGCTAGTGAGGTAGAGCAACGTGAACAGGCCGACGACGGTGCACAGACTTCCGTACATCGGCCCGAACCTGACGGCGAGCCGGCCGACAACGTTCCCGCCCACCCCGAAGATGAAGGCCACACCCGCGGCGCCCACCAGCGCGCCGGGCCAGACATGCCCGAACCCGACCCGCGCCCTGGTGAGCACCCGGCTCCCCACCAGCAGCAGGACGAACGCGACCGCGAACGCGCCGGCGGCGCTCGCCGCCCGTTGCGTCACGGCGAGGTCGAGCAGCGAGCCGGAGAGCGCGCCGAGGAAGGCCGCGGTGATCGCGCCGACCAGGATCGCCGCCAGCATGACGAACGTCCGGACGTACCGACCCGCAAGGCCGGCCCGGTCCCGGAACGGCACCGCCCACACCTGGTCCAGTGCCGCAGCTGCGGCCAGCACGCCACCGGTGGCGGAGAAGAGCAGCCCGACGCAGCCGACGAGCAGCGGGAGGCCGCTGGGCGGGAGCTGTGTCAGCGCCTGCTCGACCTCGGCCTGCAGCCCTGGCGCGACGAGCTCTGCGAGGAGCCTTTCGCGCAGCTCGGCGTGGGTCGCCAGGATCTCGGTGACCACTGCCACGGCGAGCAGCAGCAACGGGAAGATGCTCAGGAAACCGTAGTAGGTGAGCAGCGCCGCCAGCCGCCCACCCTGGTCGTCGCCGTACTTCTTCGCCACGGCGAAGCCGAAGGCGACCGCGCGGTGCCGGCGCTGGAACGCGTCGATCGAGCGCACCGCGCCACGCCATCGCGCCAGCCACCACTCCTTCACTGAGCTACGGCACCTTGCGCGCGGCGGCTGCCCTGACTTCGCGTCCGTGTACGGCGATGGCGTAGACGATGACGACGTCCAGCACGATGACGATCACCGACCACACCGGTGAGGCGGCGATCGAAGCCAGGTGGACCAGTGCGCTGACCGCCGCCAGCGCCATCCCGACGACCCGCGCCCACATCTTGCCGACGAAGAGGGCGAGTCCGGCGGCGACCGCCAGCACGCCGATCAGCAGGTGCCCCCATCCCCACGCCGTGGCATTGCCCTGGACCAGCAGCCTGTCCTCGACGACCAGGAAGTACGAGTCGGTGAACAGGGTGACCAGGCCCTGGATGACGTGGAAGACGCCGACCACCACGAGCAGGGCCGCTCCCAGCAGCACCCAGGCGGTCCAGCCGGTGATCTTCGGTTCCCCGGCGGGTGGCGCGAACGGATCCGGGGTGCCGCGGTCGGACGCCTCGCTCATCGGTCCTGCCTCTCCGCATCGTCGAGCTGTGCGTCGAGCGTGAGGGCGGAGTCGATCAGTGCGAGGTGGGTGAACGCCTGCGGGAAGTTGCCGATCTGCTCGCCGGTGAGCGCGATCTCCTCGGAGTACAGGCCGAGGTGGTTGGCGTAGGTGAGCATCTTCTCGAACGTCAGGCGGGCGTCCTCCAGCCGGCCGGCGCGAGCCAGCGCGTCGACGTAGGTGAAGGTGCACAGGGAGAACGTGCCCTCCGAGCCGCGCAGCCCGTCCGGGGAGGCACCCGGGTCGTAGCGGTAGACCAGGCTGTCGGTGACCAGCTCCGAGTCCATCGCCCGCAACGTCGAGAGCCACATCGGATCCTGCGGGGCGATGAAGCCGAGGCTCGACATGCGCAGCAGCGACGAGTCCAGGACCTGGTCGTCGTAGTGCTGGACGAACGCCTGCCGATCGGTGTTCCAGCCACGGCTCATGATCTGGGCATAGATCGCGTCGCGCGCGGCGATCCAGCGCTCCAGCGGCGCGGGGCGCGCCGCGGCCGGTCGCGAGCCGGATCGCGCGGTCGAACGCGACCCAGCTCATCAGCCGCCCGTAGGTGAAGTCCTTGCGGCCGCCTCGGGTCTCCCAGATGCCCTCCTCGGGCTGGTCCCAGTGCTCGGCGAGCCAGTCGACGATCGTGCTCACCGCGGCCCAGCCCTGGTGGCCGACCTGGAGGCCGCGCCGGTCGCCGTAGTAGACGCTGTCCAGCGCCTCGCCGTAGATGTCGAGCTGCAGCTGGTCGCCGGCGGCGTTGCCGATGCGGACCGGATACGAGCCGCGGTAGCCCTCCCACTGCTCGATGACCTCCTCGGCGAGGTCGGAGGAGCCGTCGACCCGGTACATGATGTTCAACGGCCCCGAGCTGCCCCCGGCGCGTTCGTCGACGCGGTCCAGCAACCAGCGGCCGAAGGCCGCCGCCTCCTCGGTGAAGCCCATGCCGAGCAGGGCGTAGACCGAGAACGACGCGTCCCGGATCCACGTGTAGCGGTAGTCCCAGTTGCGCTCGCCGCCGACCTGTTCGGGCAATCCGGCCGTCGGCGCGGCCACCAGCCCGCCGGTTGGGGCGTAGGTCAGCAGTTTCAGCGTGATCGCCGACCGTTCGAGCATCTCCCGCCACCGTCCGGTGTAGGTGGACTGGGACAGCCACGAGCGCCAGAAGCGGGCGGTGTCCTCGAACAACCGCTGCACCTCCGCGGGCCGCACCTCGCGCGGCGGGCCGTCGGCCGCGGTCTCCAGCATGAACCCACGCACCTGCCCGGCCCGCAGAGTCGCTGAAGTATGCACGTCTCCGGGCTCGACGACGTTCGGAGTCGCCAGGTGCTCGTCGTCCGGCTCGCGGACCATGTGCGCGGTCAGCTCGGCGCCGTCGCTGCTGAACACAGCACCGGCCTCGGTGACCTGCACCTTGTGCGGCCTGCGGCCATAGTCGAAGCGGGGCGCGATCTCCGCCTCGAAGGTCATCCGGCCACGCACACAGCGGATCATGCGCACCAGCCGGTGGTTGTCGGTGGCGACGGTGCTGCTGGTTGCCGGCATGAAGTCGACCAGCTCGCCGACACCCTCCTCGGTGAGGAACCGGGTGATGAGGATCGCGGTATCCGGTAGGTACATCTGCTTGGTTTCGAAGACGTCTGCCGCCGGACCGATCCGGCAGTGGCCGCCGCGCTGGCGGTCCAGCAGCGCGCCGAACACGCTGGGGGAGTCGAACCGGGGCGAGCAGAACCAGTCGATCGACCCGTCGGTGGCAACGAGCGCGGCCGTCTGCAGATCGCCGATCAAGCCGTGGTCCGCGATGCGTGGATAGTCCTTCATGTGATGCCCTCGCCGTCTCGTCCGGCCCGCGCCCCAGCGGTCGCGGCACGCGGTGGCTTGTCGCTCCGGAGCACCGTGCCCGCATGCGGCCCGGCGAGTCATCATCCGAGGCGGATGACCAGGCGGGGCGGGCTGTGGCCGGGGCCGTCCGGGAGCGCACCGCAGGCACCTCACCCGTAGCAGGCGATGACGGCAGCTGAGCCGGCACGGAGACTGACGACGTGCTCGACGCGAGCGTGAGGAGATCGGTGCCATGGCAACACGCACGAAGACGGTTCCGGCCAGTGCCTCGTCCGCGGGCCAGAGCCGTCCGAGTGGGCCAACGTGGCAGACGGTGGCCGAGCGAACGGCGGTGGGCAAGGCTGCTCGCGGCGCCACCCCGCTCGACAGCCATGCGAGCTGGAAGGCGGCCGGGGATCGACCCGACCCGGTGGAGATCCTTGAGGCCCAGGCGGAGAGCCGGGTCCCGGAACTGGTTCCGATCCGGTACGGGCGGATGCTGGTGTCGCCGTTCACCTACTACCGCGGCGCGGCGGCGGTCATGGCCAGCGACCTCGCGACGGCGCCCCGCTCCGGGTTCGACGCCCAGATCAGCGGCGACGCGCACCTGTCCAACTTCGGCGGTTTCGCCTCCGCCGACCGCGCACTCGTCTTCGACGCGAACGACTTCGACGAGACGCTCCCCGGCCCGTGGGAGTGGGACCTCAAGCGGCTGGCCGCGAGCTTCGCCGTCGCCGCCCGCGACCGGAGCATCGACCGCGCGCGCGACCGCCGCCCGATCGTGCTCGCCGTGGCGCGTGCCTACCGGGAAGCGATGCGTGCCTTCGCAGCCATGACCAACACCGAGGTGTGGTACTCGCGGCTGGACGTCGACGAGCTTCGGCAACGATTCTCGGCCCAGCTCGACAAGAGCAGTCGCAAGCGGCTGGACAAGAACCTCGCCAAGGCCAGGACCAAGGACTCCGTGCGCGGGCTGGCGAAGCTCACCAAGACCGTCGATGGCGAGCTCCAGTTCATCAGCGACCCGCCGTTGATCGTGCCGATCCACGAGTTGGTGCAGCCCGGCGACGAGGAGCTGCTCCGGCGCCAGCTGCGGAAGATCTTCATCGATTACCACAAGACACTGGCTGAGGATCGCCGGGAGCTGGTTCGGAGCTATCGCCTCATCCACCTCGCGCGCAAGGTGGTGGGTGTCGGCAGCGTCGGCACCCGGGCCTGGGTTGCATTGCTCATCGGGCGCGATGAGTCCGACCCGCTACTCCTTCAGATCAAGGAGGCCCAGGCGTCGGTCCTTGAGGCGCATCTGGGACCGAGCAAGCACGCTAACCACGGGCAGCGGGTGGTGGAGGGCCAGCGGCTCATGCAGGCGTCCTCGGACATCTTCCTCGGCTGGCACCGGAGCCGGGGCATCGACGGCGTGACCCGCGACTTCTACGTCCGCCAGCTCTGGGACTGGAAGGTCTCCGCGGAGGTCGAGCTGATGACCCCCGACAACCTGCAGACCTACGCCAGGATGTGCGGCTGGACGCTCGCGCGAGGGCACGCCCGCTCCGGCAACCGGATCGCCATCGCGGCCTACCTGGGCGGCAGTGACCGGGCCGACCAGGCGTTCGCGAGCTTCGCCGAGGACTACGCCGATCAGAACGAAGACGACTACCGGACCCTGCAGCAGGCAGTACGCGACGGCCGCGTACAGGCCGTGACCGGTGTCTGAGCTGGCTCCGTTTGATGGCCGGTGACCAGCGCGCCAGTCAGGCCCTGCGCTCGCTCGCCGGATGGGCACGTTCGATGCGGCCCGAGCGGCGTCACCTGCGCTCCGACCTGCTCGCCGGGCTGTCCGGCTCCGTCGCCGGCGTACCGGACGGGATGGCCGCCGCGGTACTCGCCGGCGTAAGTCCGGTGTACGGGCTCTACGCCAGCTTCACCGGCCGGATCGCCGGCGGCCTCACGGTCAGCACTCGCCGGATGGTGGTCACGACCACGAGCGCCGCGGCGTTGGCCGCCGGTTCGGCGTTGCAGACCGTGGAGCCGGCCGACCGGCCCGAGGCGCTGTTCATGCTCACCCTGATCGCCGGCGCCATCATGGTCGCGGCCGGCGTCGCCCGTCTCGGCAGGTACACCCGGTTCGTGTCGTACTCGGTGATGCTCGGCTTCCTGACCGGTGTCGCCGTCAACATCGTGCTCAGCCAGCTCGTCCACTTCACTGGCGCCTATGCCACCGGCTCCTTCCCGCTGGCCAAGGCGTCCGACGTGCTCACCAACCCGACCCGGATACAACCGTGGTCGCTGCTCGTCGGTCTATTCGCCCTGGCCATCCTCTTCCTCCTGGCCCGCACGCGCTGGGCTACGGTCGGCGCGCTTGTCGCTCTCGTGGCGCCGACCCTGCTGGTCGTGTTCGCCGGCCTCGATGGCGTCGCGCGGGTGGAGGACGTGGGGGAGTTCCCGCAGGGTCTGCCGCTGCCGCAGGTTCCAGACCTCGGCCTGCTGTCGTTCGAGTTGGTCACGGGCGCGCTCGCGGTGGCGACGATCGTGCTGGTGCAGGGCGCTGGCGTGCGGGAGTCGGTGCACCAGGACAGCCCGCCGTCGGACGTGAACCGGGACTTCATCGGCCAGGGCGTGGGCAACCTCGTCGCCGGGCTGTTCCGGGGCCAGCCGGTGGGCGCGTCGGTCGGCCAGACCGCGCTCAACGTCGCGGCCGGCGCCCGCAGCCAGTGGGCAGGGATCTCGTCCGGCATCTGGCTGCTGATAATCCTCGTCGCGTTCTCCGGCGTCGTCGGGCAGGTCGCGATGCCGACGCTCGCGGCTGTGCTGATCTTCGCCGGCATCGGCTCGGTGCGGCCGGCCGAGATCGTCACCATTCTGCGCACCGGCTCGATCTCCCAGATCGCCGTCATCACCACGTTTCTCGCCACGCTCTTCCTGCCGGTGGCCGCGGCGGTCGGCATCGGCGTGGCGCTCTCGCTTCTGCTGCAGCTGAATCAGGAGGCGATGGACCTGGCCGTGGTGGAACTCGTGCCGCAGGACGACACACGGTTCATGGAGCGGCCAGCGCCTGGCACGCTCGCCAGCGGACAGGTCACGATCCTGGACGTGTACGGCAGCCTGTTCTACGCCGGCGCACGCACTCTGCAATCCAGGCTCCCCGATCCGGCCGGGGCCGAATTGCCGGTGGTGGTGCTCCGCATCCGGGGTCGCACCTCGCTGGGCGCCACCTTCTCCACGGTGATCGCCGACTACTCACGGCGGCTGCGGGCGGTCAACGGCCGGCTCTACCTGAGCGGTGTGGACCACCACGTCGCCGAGCGCCTGCGCCACGCCGGGGGTGTCGACGTCGCCGGCACGGTCCGGATGGTCGAGGCGACCCCGCTGGTGGGAGAGTCCACCCACCGGGCCTACGCCGACGCCGAGGCTTGGCTGGTAGAACACCGCGGCGCGTGACACGCCAGCGTCACCCTCCGTGACGCCAATATTACCCTGATCGGGTGAGGACCGACCCCGGAGCCCGGCGGAGACTTCTTGCCGGCGGGGCCAGAGGTGGAGGCCGCCGTCTTCGTCGAGCGTAGGGGGCGGTCACGTTGCCAAGGCTCGCTGTGGTGAGAAGCCCCGAGGTCGTGTCGACCCCGACCGGCGAACCCCTGATGACCTCGAAGTTCCGTGTACCGGCCGTACAACCCCGAACGGTCGTGCGGCGGTCACTCGTCGACCGGGTATCAGCCGGTGTCCGTGGCCCGCTCACGCTGGTCAGTGCGCCGGCCGGCGCGGGCAAGACCGCCCTCGGCAGCGCCTGGATCTCGGCCGCGGTTGCGCCAGGACCGGTGACATGGCTGACCGTGGACGAGGACGACCATCAGCCCGGCGTCTTCTGGTCCTACGTCCTCGCGGGGCTGGCCCGCGCAGGCGTGCCGGTGGACGGCGTCGGCGTCCCGGACCGGCCGGGCACGGTGGACCGGTCGCTGCTGATGCGGCTGGCCGCGTGCCTCGCGGCGCAGCCGGAGCCGATCGTCGTCGTACTGGACGAGGCCGAGACGCTCACGGATCGGACGGTGTGGGACGAGCTCGACTTCGTGATCCGGCGCGCCGCCCCCCAGCTCCGCATCGTCGTGCTGACCCGCACCGACCCGCCCCTGCCGTTACACCGGTACAGGCTCGCCGGCATGGTCACCGAGCTCCGACTGCCCGACTTCGCAGTCGGCCTCGCGGAGGCGAAGGCGCTGCTGGCGCAGCACGGGATCCGCCTCCCCGAGTCCGATGTAGCCAGGCTGGTCGAGCAGACTCGGGGCTGGGCCGCAGGCATCCGGCTGATCGCACTGTCGCTACAGGACAGCGGTGACGCCGCCGAAGCCGCGACCGGCGACCACGGCGACCTCGCCGACTACCTCCGCACCGAGGTGCTGGATCCGCAACCCGCGCAGCTTCGCGAGTTCCTGCTCCGGACGAGCATCGTCGACGCCGTCTGGCCGGCGCTGGCCGAACAGCTCAGTGGCGACCCGCACGCCGCGCGGACGCTCGCGACGCTGGCCCGGCGGAACACCTTCCTCGAGGCAGCGCAGACCGGTCCCGGCTGCTACGAGTACCACCCGCTCTTCCGAGAACTGCTCCGCGCCCAGCTCGCTGAGGAGTCACCCGAGGACGTAATCCCGCTGCACCGCCGCGCGGCCGATTGGCTCGCGAGCCACGGCCGGGTGGGCGACGCGGTGCGGCATTCAGCGGCGGCGGGGGACTGGGAAGCCTCGGCCGGGTACATCGTTGACGCGCTCGCGATCGGCAGGTTGCTCGTCGGCCCGGACGCCGGCCGCTACGGCACGGTCCTCGCCAGCATGCCCGAGGACGTGCCCGGTGCCGAGGCGGCGGTCGTCCAAGCAGCCCTCGCGCTCGCCCGCCATGAGTTCCAGGTCTGCACGAAGCACCTCGTACGGGCCAGGGAACTGGTCGATGACCGCCTCCCCGAGCAGGCCGACCGGCTGCAGCTGGCCAGCGCGGTCGTGGAACTGTCGCTCGCGGTCGACCAGCTCGACGTGGACGCCGCACTGCCCGCGGCGAACACTGCCGAGGCGCTGCTGACCGGCTTCGAGGCGGCCCGGGTCGACCTGGCGCCGGAGCTGCACGCACTGGTGCTTTCCAGCAGGGGCAGTGCCCTGTTGTGGGCCGCCGACCTGGCGGCCGCTGCCGAAGCGCTCGCCATCGGGATCCGCACGGCGGAGGTGCCCGGCGCCGAGTACGTCCGGCTTCGCTGCCTCGGCCAGCTCGCCCTGGTCGAGGCTGTGCGAGGCCGGCTACGACGCGCCGGCGAGCTCGGACGGCGGTCCAACGGGCTGGCTGTGCGGCATCGGCTGCCCGACGAGTACCGGTCGGCCGCCGCAGACACCGCGCTGGCCTGGGTGCGCGCCGAGGAGTGCGACGTCGAGGCAGCCCGCCGGCACGCCGACCGGGCCGCCCAGACGCTCGCGTCCTGGCCCGACCCAGTGACCGCGGCAGCGCTGAGCCTGGTCCGCTGCCGGCTGCTGCGCGGTGCGGCGCGGGCGGACATCGCCAGCCGGGCGATCAGCGCGGCGCGGACCGCGCCTGTCGACACGCCCATGCCCGAGTGGCTGGACCGCGGGCTGTGCCGTGCTCAGGCCGGTATCCGTCCAGAGGCGCCGATGCCGCGCAGCCCTGCGCAGTCGAGCCCGGCGCTGCCGATCCCTCAGCCGAGACAGGCTGCGCGGACCAGCTCGCCCGGGGATCCGGCGGTGCCCCTCGATACCGCGGTCGACCGCCTGCTACGCCAGGCGGCCCGCGAGTTGGCCCGGGGCGACCGGGACCGAGCGAGCGCCACCCTGGACCGCGCATTGCGCCTCGCCGAGCCTGAGCGGCTACGCCGCCCGATCGCCGAAACCCCGCCGCGGCTCCGACAGTTCCTCCGGCACAACCACGAGCTGCTGGCCCGGCACCCGTGGCTGGGGTCGACCGTGACCGGGACGCCCGACCAGCGGGACGACGCCGGCGAGGTAGACGGCGGGACGACCATCGTCGAGCCGCTCACCGAGAAGGAGCGGGAGGTGCTACGGAACCTCGCCGATCTGCTCACCACCGAGGAGATCGCCCGAACGATGTACGTGTCGGTGAACACCGTCAAGACGCACGTGCGCGGCATCCTGCGCAAGCTGGCAGTGTCCCGGCGCAATGGCGCCATCCGCCGGGCCCGCGAGCTTGGCCTGCTGTAGCCCGCCTTAGGGACCCGACGCGGACGTACCTCTACCATTCCGCGGGTGACCGCCTACGACGATCTTGATGCGTTCGAGCACCTGGACACCTCGACCCTGCCGCTACGTCAGCTGCGAATCCTGGTCACGATCCGGGATTGGGTGCTCAGGTACGGGTATTCGCCGAGCACTCGACAGATCGGCGATGCCGTCGGCCTGCGGTCATCGTCGTCGGTGTCGAAACACCTGGCGAGTCTGGAGGAGAAGGGTTTTCTGCGGCGTAGTACCACGATGTCCCGGCCGATCGACGTGCGTATGTTCCTGCAAGAGCCCCCGACGCGGGAGCCTGCCGATGACTCGGTGACTGTGCCCATGGTCGGCTATATCGCCGCAGGAAGTCCCATCACCGCGGAAGAGCATGTCGACGACATTCTGACGTTGCCCCGCGAACTTACCGGGCGTGGCAACGTTTTCGGTCTGCGTGTGCGCGGTGACTCGATGATCGACGCCGCGATCTGCGACGGCGATATCGTCGTGGTGCGGCAGCAATCCGAAGCACATTCGGGCCAGATCGTCGCCGCGATGATCGATGACGAGGCCACCGTCAAGGTGTATCGCCGCCGCAACGGGCACGTCTATCTTGAGCCGCGCAACCCGGATTACGACGTCATCGACGGCGACGAGGCCGTTGTGCTGGGCACCGTCGTCTCGGTGCTGCGCAGCGTCTGAAGCCCTCGTGCGAGACCGCGAACTGTCGGGGAAATGGTGGTATCCCCCGCCCGGTTAAGGGACGCGTGTCCGGACAGTCCGAGTCAGCGGCTGCCGCGAAGCACCTTGTATGCCCCGTATGCCTCAAGGAAACTCTGGATGGTCCGGTAGTCATCCGCGAAGTTCGACGATGCCCACTTCTGCTTCTGGCCGTCGCGGAAGCGGAGATCGAGCCACACGTCCAGGCGGACGATCGAGCTGTCCGAGAAACTGCTCCCTCGTACCCGTAGCGCCAGCTCCCACAGCTGGTCGAAATCCACGATCTGTATGCCTTTTCGGCTGTCGACGAACTCCACGACGCCCTCAGGCGTGATCACGAGCAGCGGATCCGGATCACCGGACGTGCCCCGGAGGAAGCCACTGACCCGGCCGCGCTTCTTCGTGAACACCGCCCAGCCTGACGGAGCCGCGCCCTGGCCCGCCCGGGACAGGATCGCTCGCGGATCACGCATCATCAGCCCCTCAGACGTCCCGCCGCCTGCCTCGATCATTACGCCCTCCTGACCGGGTGGCTAGCACACTTGACGGGTGAAGACGCCGTTGGCCGGCGCCCGTGCCGGGCGGGGTCCTTACGGGAGGCGGCGAGCCGCTCATGAAGACCGTCGAGTGGCCTCACCGGGCCGGGCTTGAACGCCCGGCCCGGTGGTCTCGCTACGGCGCGAGCGGGGTGAAGTCCATGACGATCTGCTCGTCCGAACATGCGCTCATGGCCGCCTCGTTCCTGGCGTCACCGCTGTACGCGACGATCCAGCTGAGCACTGCGTCAGCCGTCACGCGTACCGAGGTGTTGTTGGTGTTGAACGCACCGTTCGCGTTGACCACCTGCGTCTCGGTGTAGGCGGGGGCCCCGGTGCAGGTGCCGTTGAGGAACAGCCTGAAAACAAGCGAGCCTCCAGACGGCGCGACCAGGCCGGCGATCGTGGCCCGGTCGTTGGGCAACAAGTTGGGTGCCGTCCCGAGCTGCGGCTTCGCCTTCTTCACGACGACCTGTTCGTTCTGGTCACCACAGGCGCCCGACGAGGCGGTGTTCTTGGCGTCGCCGCTGTAGCTGGCGATCCACCGGTACGTGCCGACATCCGCCGGGATGAATGCGTCTGACGTGTAGCTGCCGTTGCCGTTCACGGTCACCGTGTCGGTGAACACCACGGCGCCCGAGCAGGTGGCGTCGTCCGGGCCGTAGACCTTGAAGGTGATCGTGCCCGTCGGGTTGTTGCCGCCCGACAGTGTGGCAGTGTCGGTAACCGATCCGCCGATGGTGATCGTGTCTGCGGACACCTTCGTCACGATCTTCGTCCGGGCCTTCGGCTCGTAGCAGAACGAGACGTGGCTCAGGCCATAGAACTTTCCGTTGTTGGGGTTCACCGGTGCGTGCAGCCTGGTGCCGGAGGTGACCCCGCTGGGACGGTGGTCGTAGAAGTTAGTGTTGGGGCCGCCCTTGACCGCGATCCCGATCACCGAACCGCCGGTCGCGGTGAAGTCGAACACCTGGCTGCCGGTCTGGTTCCCAGGGTGGTTGGGGTCATCAGCGGCGAGTGTGTACACCGACAGCGCCACTGTCAGCGTTCCGTCCGTGTACGAGCCCGTTGCCGGATCCTCGATCCGCAGCTCGGGCTTTCCCGGGATCAGGTCGCTGCAGTTCTTGTTCCCCGGCTTTGTTTCGCCGTCGGCGTTGGCCGCGGGAGCAGTGAGCGCCGTGACCACGACGCTGGTCAAGATAACGATCCCGGCGCTGGCGGCCAACCAGCTCTTTCTCCGTGATGTCCGTGCCATGTTGTCCTCGCTTTCGTCGCTCGTGCCTTTCAGGCGGGTGTTATCAGCGACACACGCCGTCCATGGAGGGACGGCGCGAGGTGACCTCCCTTACGCTCGGGGAGCACGCTGCTCCTCGCCGCGTTAGACGGTCAAGGCTCAATGATTGTTTTCCGCAGGGCGGAATTAGTTACGCGAAAGTGGCTGAGGCCTACTGCTCCGGAGTCACGAATCGGTAGCCGATGCCGGGCTCGGTGATGAGGTAGCGGGGCTGGCCGGGGTCGGGTTCGAGTTTGCGGCGAAGGTTGGCCAGGTGGACGCGCAGGTAGTTGGTCTCGGTTTCGTAGGCCGGTCCCCAGATGTCGCGGAGCAGCTGTTTCTGGGTGACGAGCTTTCCGGGGTGCCGCACGAGTGATCTCCAGCAGTTGCCATTCGGTGGGGGTGAGCCGGATCTCCGGCCGCCGGAGGTCACGCGTTTGGCGGCCAGGTCGATGGTGAACGCGTCGGTCGTGACGATGGCGTGTCGTCGCTGGTGAGGGTGGCGCGGCGTAGGGCGGCGCGGAGGCGGGCGAGGAGTTCGTCCATGCCGAACGGCTTGGTGACGTAGTCGTCGGCCCCGGCGTCGAGGGCGTCGACCTTCGCCGTTTCGGTGTGCCGTGCGGATAGGACGATGATCGGGGCGCTGCGACCAGCCGCGGAGCCCTTCGATGACGGCGATGCCGTCGAGGTCGGGCAGCCCGAGGTCGAGGATGACCAGGTCGGGCGGATGACGGCTGGCGACGGCCAGCGCGGTGGTGCCGTCCGGGGCGGTGTGGATCTCGTAGCGGCGCGCGGCCAGGTTGATCCGCAGCGCCCGCAGCAGTTGCGGGTCGTCGTCGACGATGAGGATCCGGGTCATGGCGCGGCCGCCGGGTCGGCAGCGGGCAGGTTGATCGGTCATGGTCAGGCCGCCGCCGGGGGTGTCGGCTGGCGGTGAGGGTGCCGCCCATGGCTTCGGTGAAGCCGCGGGCGATGGCCAGGCCGAGGCCGAGGCCGCGCGCTGCGGTCGTGAGGCGCTGGAACGGTTCGAAGATGCGGTCCCGGTCGGCGGCGCGGTACGCCGGGCCCGTGGTCGATGACGTCGAGGAGGACCCGGTCGCGGCTGGCTCGCCCCTGGATCTGGATCGGATTGCTCGGCGGGCTGGCGGTTCGCGCGTTGGCGATGAGGTTGACGACGACCCGCTCGAGCAGGCCGGGGTCGGCCAGCGCGAGGGGCAGGTCGTCGGGGACTTCGACGGCGAGCGCGTCGCCGGATGGGCAGGCGTGAGGATCGCCTGGGCGACAACGGCGTCGAGCGGCACGGGTTGCAGGTCCAGGCTGAGGACCCCGGCTTGCAGGCGGCTCATCGACAGCAGGTTCTCCACCACGGCGGCGAGGGCGTCAGTGGACTCCTCGATGGTGGCCAGCAGTTCGGCGCGGTCGGCCGCAGCGAAGTCGATGTCGGGTTGGCGCAGGCTGGACACGGCGGCCTTGATCGCCGGCCAGCGGGGTGCGCAGGTCGTGGCCGACAGCGGTGAGCAGGGCGGTGCGGAGCCGGTCGATCTCGGCCAGTTCCCGGGCGTTGCGTGCCTCGGCGGCCAGGCGCTGGGCCTCCAGCGTGCGGGCGGCGGCGGCGGCGAGTTGGGCGAGGACTCGGCGGTCCTCGGCCAAGCAGCGCCGGGCCCCACCCGTTGATACGGACGCCACCGGAAGGTGGTGTGGTCAGCGACGGTTCACCGACCGGGTCGGGGCCGATCGTGGCCACCGTGTGGTCGGCGCCGCCGCGGCGCTCGACGAGAGCGACGGTGGTCATGGCGAACGTGTCCCGGACTTGGCCGAGGAGCTGGGTGAGGGAGTCCGCAGTGACGGGGGTGGCGGTGGTGCGGGCGAGTAGCGCGGCTTCCAGGGCGCGGCGGGACGCGGTGGCGCGTTGGCGCGCGGCGACGTCGACGGCGACTGCGACGGTCCCGGCGACCGCGACGTACACGGTGAGGACCACGACGTTGTACCCATGCTCGACGGTGAGGGTGTGGAACGGCGGGACGAAGAAGAAGTTGACGAGCAACGCTGCGGTCACTGCGGCGGCCAGGGCAGGCCACATGCCGCCGGCCACCGCGGTGGCCACGACCGGCACGAGGTAGAGCAGGGTCACGCTGGCCAGCGACAACTGGTCCCGGGCGGGCACCAGGCCGGCGGTCAGCGCGGCCAGCCCGGCGACGGCGACGAGCAGGCCCATGCGGACCCGGGACGCCGGCGAGGTCGCCGTTGCGGTGCCGCCTGCCAGCAGGTTCATGACCTGGTTATACCGGCGCGGTCGACCGGTCAGCGGCAACCGGGGCAGCGTGATCAGGTGGCGGGGTCTGCTTGTCGCCCGAGCGGCTGGATTCGAGCTGCCACGGCACGCTGGTGACCATCACCCCGTGCTGAAACAGCAGCCTCGCTTTGAGGCGCAGCGCGCTCTGGTTGTGCAGCAGGTGCTCCCACCAGTGCCCGACGACGTACTCGGGGATGTAGACGACGACGACGTCGCGCGGCCCGGCGTGGCGCAGCTGCGCGATGTGCTCCAGCAGCGGGCCGGTGATGTCCCGGAACGGGGAGTCCAGCACGGCCAGCGGCACCGGGATGTCTCGGTCCACCCATTCGGCCTGCAACGCCCGGACATCCTCGGGCGAGGTGGCGACGGTGACCGCGGTGAGAGAGTCCGGGCGGGTCGCCCGGGCGTAGGCCAGGGCGCGCAGGGTGGGGCGGTGGAGCCGGGAGACCGGCACGACGGCATGGATGCGCGCGGGGAGCACCATCCCGCCCGGCTCGGGGACGAGTTCACGCGCGGTCTTGTCGTAGTGCCGGCGGATGCCGCGCATCAGCGCGTACAGCACCGGGATCGCGATCACCACCAGGTACGCGCCGTGGCTGAACTTGGTGGCCAGCACGACCACCAACACCAGCCCGGTCATTACCGCGCCGACCGCGTTGATCACCCGGGAAGTGTGCATCTGCCGTCGCCGGCGGGGGTCCCGTTCGAGCTGCCAGGTGCCGGTTCCAGTGCCGCACCATCCCGGCCTGGCTCAGGGTGAAGGAAGTGAACACGCCGAGGATGTAGAGCTGGATCAGCCGGGTCACCGACCCGTCGAACGCCACGATCAGCAGCATTGCCACCAGCGCCAGCACGATGATGCCGTTGGAGAACACCAGCCGGTCCCCGCGGGTGTGCAGCTGCCGGGGCAGGTACCGGTCCTGCGCCAGGATCGACCCGAGAAGCGGGAATCCGTTGAACGCGGTGTTCGCCGCCAGGATCAGGATCAGCGCCGTGGTGGCCTGGATCAGGTAGAACCCCACCGAGGTGCTGCCGCCGAACACCGCGGCGGCGAGCTGCGCGATCACGGTCCGCTGCGGGTCGGTGGCGCAGTTGCCGGCGAACCCGACCAGGTCGCAGGTGTTCTCCGCGACCCGCACATTCGAAGTCAGCGCGAGGGCGGTGATCCCGGCGAACAGCGTGATCGCGATCGCTCCCATCGCCGCCATCGTCCGGGCGGCGTTCTCGCTGCGCGGCGGCTTGAACGCCGGCACGCCGTTGGAGATCGCCTCGACGCCGGTCAGCGCGGTGCAGCCGGAGGCGAAGGCCCGCAGGGTGACGAACAGCAGCGCCAGCCCCGCGAGGCCGGCATGCTCGGCGTGCACCTGGTAGCTGGCGGACTCGGCGACCGGCGCGTCACCGAACAACGCCCTGCCCAGCCCGAGGACGATCATCACCGTCAGGCTGACGATGAACAGGTACGTCGGGACCGCGAACGCCCGCCCCGACTCACGGACTCCGCGCAGATTCATCGCAGTCAGCAGGAGGACGAACCCGATGTTGATCGCGACCCGGTGCGGATGCAGCGACGGCATCGCAGAGATGATGTTGTCGACCCCGGCCGCGACCGACACCGCCACCGTCATCACGTAGTCGACCAGCAGCGCGCCGGCCACCACCAGCCCCGCCGAACTCCCCAGGTTCCGGGAGGCGACCTCATACGAGCCGCCGCCACTGGGGTAGGCCCGCACCACCTGCCGGTAGGACACCACCACGACGGCCAGCAGAACGACCACCGCCGCTGCCACGAGTGGCGCGAGGAACAGCAACGCCAGTCCCCCCGACCGCCAGCACCAGCAGGATCTCCTGCGTCGCGTACGCCACCGACGACAGCGGGTCGCTGGCGAACACCGGCAACGCCAGCCGCTTCGACAACGACTGCTCTTTCAACCGGTCACTGCGCAGCGGGCGCCCGACCAGCAACCTCTTCGCCCAGTTCAACACCCGTCCAGTGAACGACCGCCACAGCAGCTCGCCGCCCGCTCTTGACGGGTCCTTAACGCCCCCGCACCCATTCTTGACGCCCGCTTAGCGGCGATCGGGCGGCGCGCCCGAGGGCCATGCTCAGGTTCGAAGCGGCAGCCGGTTCGCCATGTCGAGCCGACCTCACCGTACGGGGCTGGACGGGCGCCCCTTCCCCAGGGACCACTGGCATGAGCTACTACAGGAGCAATCTCCTCGACATCGAGTTCGACCTCGACGCGGCGGCACCGCAGACATCGGCCACGGCGCCGGCGCGGGCGACCGGAGGGGCCGCAATGGGACCGTACGCGGAAGCGTTTGACCGAAGCCTGGCAGATCCGGACGGGTTCTGGGCCGAGGCCGCCGAACAGATCGACTGGTACCGCCAGCCGGGTGTCGTCCTCGACAAGGCCAACCCGCCGTTCTACCGCTGGTTCCCCGACGGGGAGCTCAACACCTGCCACAACGCGGTGGACCGGCACATCACGGCGGGTCGGGCGGACCAGGCGGCGCTGATCTACGACAGCCCGGTGACCGGCACCGGTCGTACGCTGACCTACCGCGAGCTGCGCGACCAGGTTGCGCGCTTCGCCGGGGTGCTGCACGGCCTGGGCGTGGCCAAGGGCGACCGGGTGATCATCTACATGCCGATGGTGCCCGAGGCCGTGGTGGCGATGCTCGCCTGCGCCCGGATCGGCGCCGTGCACTCCGTGGTGTTCGGCGGGTTCGCCGCCAAGGAGCTGGCGCTACGCATCGACGACGCGGCGCCGAAGGTCATCGTCTCGGCGTCGTGCGGCATCGAGGTAACCCGCGTGGTGGAGTACAAGCCGATCCTCGATCGGGCGATCCACCTGGCCAACCACAAGCCGCAGGCATGCGTGATCCTGCAACGCCCGCAGGCCGAGGCAGTGCTGGTGGCCGGCCGCGACCTGGAGTGGAACCAGGCGGTGGGGCAGGCGCAGCCGGTCGGTTGCGCGCAGGTGCTGGCCACCGACCCGCTCTACATCCTGTACACCTCCGGCACCACGGCCCGGCCCAAGGGCGTGGTCCGCGACAACGGCGGACACGCGGTTGCCCTGCGCTGGAGCATGCGGCACGTCTACGACACCGGCCCGGGGGAGGTCTACTGGGCCGCCTCGGACATCGGCTGGGTCGTCGGACACTCCTACATCGTCTACGCTCCGCTGCTGGCCGGCTGCACTACCGTGATGTACGAGGGCAAGCCGGTGGGCACGCCCGACGCCGGAGCGTTCTGGCGAGTGATCGCCGAGCATCGGGTCAAGACGCTGTTCACCGCGCCGACCGCGTTCCGCGCGATCCGCCGGGAAGACCCGGCCGGCGCCCGGATCGGCGACTACGACCTGTCCGCCTTCCGCTACCTCTTCCTCGCCGGCGAGCGTCTCGACCCGGAGACCTACCACTGGGCCGCCGACCAGCTCGGCGTCCCGACCGTCGACCACTGGTGGCAGACCGAGACCGGCTGGCCGATCGCCGCGAACCTGCTGGGCCTGGAACCGATGCCGACCAAGCCCGGGTCGGCCACCATGCCCGTGCCCGGCTACGACGTGCGCGTCGTGGACCCAGCGGGCCGCGACATGCCAGCCGGAGCAGACGGAGAGGTCGTCATCGGCCTGCCGCTGCCGCCCGGGTGCCTTCCCACCCTGTGGGGTGACGACCAGCGCTTCGTCGACTCCTACCTGTCCCGCCACCCCGGCTACTACACGACCGGCGACGGTGGGTACCGCGACGACGACGGCTACCTGTTCGTGATGGGCCGCGTCGACGACGTGATCAACGTAGCCGGCCACCGGCTGTCGACCGGAACCATGGAGCAGGTCCTGGCCAGCCATCCCGACGTGGCCGAATGCGCCGTCATCGGGGTCGACGACGAGTTGAAAGGGCAGATCCCCCGCGGCTTCGTGGTGCTCAAGGCCGGCATCCAGACCGACGAGAACACCCTGCGTACGCAGCTCATCGCGCTGGTCCGCGACCAGGTCGGCCCGGTCGCCTCGTTCCGTACCGTCGACATCGTGCCGGCGCTGCCCAAGACACGGTCCGGCAAGATCCTGCGCAAGACCATGCGCGGGATCGCCGCCGGTGCCGACGAACCGGTGCCGTCCACCATCGAGGACCCCGGCGTGCTGGAGACACTCCGCCCATTCCTCCGCGGCGCGACGCCGGACCAGGCAGGCACGGCCAGCGGAGGTGCCGTTTCAGGATAGTTCGGCGAGATGAACCTGAATTGGGCGAGCGGGCAAAGATGAGTGCCCGACCGTACCCGAACTGGACTGTCCGGACACGCGTCCCTTAACCGGACGCCCGTTACCGCCATTTCCCCGACAGTTCGCAGACTACAGTTCGGGCACGGGTGGATCGGTGCCGTCCGAGGGAAGGAGCGTCGCATGGAGCCTCAGGAACTAACTGTGGGCTTCGATCTCCAGCGGCCGAGCCAGGCCCGGATCTACGACTATCTCCTGGGCGGCTCGCACAACTTCGCCGTCGACCGGGCGGCCGCCCGCCAACTCATCGCAATGGTGCCCGACGTCGTTCTCGTGGCGCAGGCCAACCGGGCATTCCTGCGTCGGGCGGTGCAGTTTCTCGTCGGCACTGGAATCCGGCAGTTTCTCGACGTCGGATCGGGCGTCCCGACGTCCTGCAATGTGCACGAGATCGCTCAGGGCACCGCGCCGGAATCCCGGGTGGTGTACGTGGACATCGATCCGGTGGCCGTGGCAGACGGTCGGCGGATCCTGGCCGGCAATGAACGTGCGACCGTGATCCAGGAGGATATGCGCCGGCCCGAGCACATTCTCGGTCACCCGGAGGTCCGAGGGCTGATCGATTTCACCCAGCCGGTCGCGATCCTGCTGGTGTCGGTGTTGCATTTCGTCGCGGACGCTGACATACCCGGGGCCATTGTGGCAACACTGTGTGATGCGGTCCCCTCCGGTAGCTACCTCGCGCTGTCGCACGTCACCGCCGACGCCCGGCCGGAGGCTGCGGCAAAGGTGACAGCGACGAATGAGCATGCGGCAACGTTTGCAATGGCGCGCACCGCTGCGGAGGTGGAGCGGTTCTGTGCCGGATTCGACTTGGTCGAACCCGGCCTGGTCCCGGTGGAGCGGTGGCGGCCGGAGTGCCCCGAGGACCTCGACGGTCGGGAGCTGTTGTGCATGCACGCCGGCGTGGGACGCAAGCCGTGACGGTCCGACCGTACGCCCACAAAGGCCGTGCGATCGGAGGGTGGTGCCCAGGTCGCCGCCTGCGATATCTCTACCTACCGTAGAGGCCGCGTCGCTAGGAGCAACGGATGGAACCGCCGGAGTTGGCTCTGAACCACATCGACATCGAGCGGCCCGGCGCTGCCCGGGTGTACGACGCCGCGCTGGGCGGTTCGCACAACTTCGCCGTGGATCGTGAACTGGTCACGCAGATGCTCACGGCGATGCCGGACATCAGGCAGATCGTGCAGGATGCCCACGCGTTCGTGCATAGGGCGGTGCGCTTCTGCGTCGACGCTGGAATAGAACAGTTTCTGGATATCGGGTGGTCAGGAATCCCCGCCCGCGGCAACGTGCACGAGATCGCGCCGGACGCGCGGGTGATGTACGTGGACACCGATCCTGTGGGGGTGGCGCACAGCCGTGCGACCCTGACCGGCAACGATCGAGCTGGGGTGATCGAGGAGGAGGTGCGCCGGCCGGAACGCATCCTCGCGCACCCGGATGTCCGAGCATTGTTGGACTTCGGCCGGCCGGTGGCGGTTCTGCTAGGGGGAGTGCTGAGCCTCGTTCCCGACGAGGAAGACCCGGCGGGCATCGTGGCCCGCCTGCGCGATGCGATGGCCCCGGGCAGCTACGTGGTCATCACCCACCTGGCGCCCGAGCTCAGGCCGGAGGAGATGAGCAAGAGCCTGCACCTCCTGCAGGACGGTGGCATCCCGGCGATAGCGCGCACACGCGCCCAGGTGGAGCGGTTGTTCGCAGGATTTGACCTTGTCGAGCCCGGTCTGGTGTGGACGTCGCAGTGGCGCCCGGACTCGCCTGACCATATGGATGACCTCTCGGGGCAGTCGATCATCCTTGTCGGCGTGGGGCGCAAGCCGTGAGTGGGAATACCGATGGGCCACCCGCCGCGCGCGATGGACCACCAGGCTTGGCCAGTTTTGCGAGAGCCTGGACAAGGGCCGTAGCGGGCACGAGCTACGTGTCGATGACCCGCGCCGAGACAGAGAATTACCTGCGCGGGCTTACCAGCCGACTCGCCTCCGCGCTCCGCGCCAAGACGTTCGCCACCACAGCCGGCTACGAGATCGGACTTGAGCTGGTCGCCGCGGATCTCGACGCCCCGGAGGGCTTGGGCCGCACTGTCGCGGTCATGCACGATCGCCTTCTTTCGGACCTCAGCCTGACCGGCGAGGAATCGCGTCGGCGCCTGTCCCGCCTCCTTGAGGCGCTGGTCACCGGATTTACCCGGGCGTTACGCGACCGCACACTCGACGAGCAGGAGGTGGTCCGGCGCGCGGCGCTCAAGGCTCGCGATCAGGCTGACCGGGCGTTGCGCGCCAGCGAGGCACGCTTCCGGCATCAGGCGACCCACGACGCACTAACGGGCATACCTAACCGGGAGCTGTTCACCCACAAGCTCGTCCAGATCTTTGCCAACCCGGCGTCCGGAACTCGACTTGGCGTGTGCTTCGTCGATCTCGACAGCTTCAAGACCATCAACGACAGTTTCGGCCATCACGTAGGCGACCAGCTGCTGATCGCGGTCACCGACCGGCTTCGCGGTCTGGCCGCCGAGGCCGGGCATCTGATCGCTCGCCTGGGCGGAGACGAGTTCGTCATCCTCGTGGAGAACACCACGTGTGCCGACGACGTCGTCAAGGTCGCCGACCGGGTCCTTGCTGCTGTGGTCGAACCCATCCGCATCGACGGGCACCAGCTCTCCGTCTCCGCCAGCATCGGCATCGTCGAACGGCCGGTATCCGGCACCGGACCCACCGACATGATGCGCGCCGCCGACATCACGTTGTACTGGGCCAAGTCCAACGGCAAAGGCCGGTGGGCGCTGTTCGACCCCGAACGTAACAAGCGCGAAGTAGCCCGCTATGCGCTGTCGGCCGCCATGCCGGCCGCGCTGGACCGCCACGAGTTCACCCTCCACTACCAGCCGCTGGTCGATCTCGTCAGCGGACGCATACGGGGAGTTGAGGCGCTGGCCAGATGGCACCACCCCGCACTGGGCCTGCTGGCTCCCCACCGCTTCATCGACCTGGCTGAGGACAGCGGGCTCATCGTCCCCCTCGGCAGCCGGCTACTGGAACAGGCCAGCCAGCAGGCCGTCCGCTGGCACGGCCTGGATCCCGCCGCGCCATTCGTCAGTGTCAACCTGTCAGTCCGGCAAATTCGCCACCCTGGGCTGGTTGCCGATGTGGTGGAGGTCCTGGATCGCAGCGGGCTACCTCCGCAACGGCTCCAGCTCGAGATCACCGAAAGCGCCGCCATGGGCACGGACGAAGACACCGTCCACACGGTGCACGCGCTGGCAGACCTCGGCGTACGACTGGCGATCGACGATTTCGGCACGGGCTATTCCAACCTCACCTATCTGCGTACGTTGCCCGTCCACGGGCTCAAACTTGCCGGCAGCTTCATGCGAGGAGCCTGTCCTGCCACCACCGACGCGACCGACGAGGCCATCCTGACCGCCGTCGTTTCCCTCGGACATACGCTCGGCCTCACCGTCACCGCCGAAGGCGTCGAGACCGCCGACCAGGCTCACCAACTCCGCTCCATAGGCTGCGACATCGGCCAGGGTTGGCACTTCGGCCGGCCTCAGCCTTCCCATCGCATCACGCGCTTCGTCACGGAAGGCCAGTAACCGAGGGTTGACGGGTCAGGCGTGCAGGGCGGCAGCGACGATCTCGGCTGCCTCCTGCTGGATCCGTGCCAGATGGTCGGGGCCGTGGAAGGACTCGGCGTAGATCTTGTAGACGTCCTCGGTGCCGGACGGTCGTGCCGCGAACCAGCCCGACTCGGTGACGACCTTCAGCCCGCCGATCGACGCGCCGTTGCCGGGCGCCGTGGTGAGCTTCGCGGTGATCGGTTCGCCGGCGACTTCGGTGGCCTTGACCTGCTCGGGCGAGAGCCGGCCCAGGATGGCCTTCTCCTCGCGGGTGGCAGGCGCGTCGATCCGGGCGTACGCCGGATTGCCGTGCCGGGCGACCAGATCGGCGTAGTGCTCGCTCGGCGTCCGGCCGGTCACGGCGGTGATCTCCGACGCCAGGAGGGCCAGGATGATCCCGTCCTTGTCGGTCGTCCAGACGCCGCCGTCGCGGCGGAGGAACGACGCGCCGGCGCTCTCCTCGCCGCCGAAGCCGATCGACCCGTCCTCCAGGCCGGGCACGAACCACTTGAAGCCGACCGGCACCTCCATCAGTTGCCGGCCGAGGTCGGCCGCGACCCGGTCGATCATCGAGGAGGAGACCAGGGTCTTCCCCACGGCCGCGCCGGACGGCCAGCCGGACCGGTTCCGGTAGAGGTAGTCGATCGCGACGGCGAGGTAGTGGTTCGGGTTCATCAGCCCGGCGTCCGCGGTGACGATGCCGTGCCGGTCGGCGTCGGCGTCGTTGCCGGTCGCGACCCGGTACTCGGCGCGCTGGGCGATCAACGACGCCATCGCGTACGGCGACGAGCAGTCCATCCGGATCTTCCCGTCCCAGTCCAGGGTCATGAACCGCCAGGTCGGGTCCACGAGCGGGTTGACGACGGTCAGGTCCAGCCCGTACCGGGCGCCGATCTCGCCCCAGTACGCGACGCTCGCGCCGCCGAGCGGGTCGGCGCCGATCCGCACCCCGGCTGCCCGGATCGCGTCGAGGTCCACGACGCTCGGCAGGTCGCTGACGTAGCTGTCGAGGAAGTCGTACCTGCCGGTCGTCTCGACCGACCGTGCCCGCGCGGCGGTCACCCGCCGGACGCCCTTCAGCTCGTCTTCGAGCAGCGCGTTGGCCCGGTCCTGGATCACACGGGTCACGTCGGTGTCGGCCGGACCGCCGTTGGGCGGGTTGTACTTGAACCCGCCGTCATGCGGCGGGTTGTGCGAGGGCGTCACCACGACCCCGTCTGCGAGGCCGCTGCTCCGGCCACGGTTGTGCTTGAGGATCGCGTGCGACAGCGCCGGCGTCGGCGTGTACCCGCCCCTGCTGTCGATCAGTACGGTGACGTCGTTGGCGGCGAAGACCTCCAGCGCGCTGATCACCGCCGGCTCGGAGAGCGCGTGGGTATCACGCCCGAGAAAGAGCGGACCGTCGATGCCCTGGGCCGCCCGATACTCGCAGATCGCCTGGCTGGTGGCGACGATGTGGTCGGCGTTGAAGCCCAGCTTGAGGCTGGATCCGCGGTGTCCGGACGTCCCGAAGGCGACCCGCTGCTCGGCGACGGACGGATCCGGGTGATCGGTGTAGTAGGCCGCGACGAGCTTGGGGACGTCCACCAGGTCGTCGGCCTCGGCGGGGCGGCCAGCACGGGGGTGGACCCGGGAATCGGTCACGTCTGCTCCTCGGACATCGAGCGGGCGGCCTTCGACGGCGATGGCTGCATCCGGTCCGACGTTAGACGCCTTGGCGTCCTCACTCCTTGATCTGGAGGATGCCGAGCGCGTTCTTCCCTGGGTCTACGATCCAGGCGGCCCACGCGAAACCGATGTCCGCGATGCCGTCTTCGGTCTTCAGTCCAGGCAGGTCGTACTCCTGGGCCTCGACGCCGCGCGCGCGCAACTCCGCAACCTCGGCGCGGACGTCGGTGACGGTCCAGGACGCCTGTGTCTGCTCGTCTGCGGTCCCGGTCGTGCTCTTGGTCACGGCCAGGTGGGTGCTGCCGGAACGGAACGTGATAGCGGCTTCGTCCTCGTTCAGGATCTCCAGGCCCAGCTTGTCGTGGTAGAACTCCCTCGCCGCGCCAAGGTCTTTGGCTAGTAGCACCGGCTCGATCGGATAGTCACCCAACATTGCGGTCCTCCGCTTCGACGTGAGGAATCCCCACCAGGGTAGACGTCGCCGGTGTCGATGGCGGAGTGGTGGCGGGCGACCGCTACGGGATGCGAACCTCCACCGGCGTGGGGTCATGCAGTGCGGTGCTGACCGTGCAGTGTCGCTCGTGCACCCGTTTCGCGACGTCGTGGAAGACGCGGTCGGCGTCCGGATCGTCGGGCGGCAGTTCCACGTCGTACGTGACCGTGATCTGGCCGAGCCGGTTGGGCTTGACCTTCTCCGACTCCACGACCATGCCGAGTCGGACGAGCCGATGTCCCCGCTGCGCCGTGAGCGGTTCGACCGTCACGATGTTGCAGCCGCCGAGCGCGACGAGCAGCAGCTCGACCGGGCTGAAGGCATCCTCCACGGCGTCTCCGAACACCAGTTCGCCGCCGCGCTCGTTGCGGGCGATGAACCCGCCGTCCTCGGTCCGCTGGACCGTTACCCGGTATCCCATGCCGTCGATCATGCCGCAACATCAGTACGGAGCGGCTTCCACAGTGGACTGCACGCGGCTTAAGAGATCCTTATGTCTATCTTCGCAATCGGGGTATTTGCGCGTTATCGCCGTATGGTCTTCGCCGCACGGTTACCCACGCCCACCAGAAGAGAAGTGACTCTGCATGCGCAAGACTGTCCTCATCCTCGGTGCCCTCGGCGCCGTGGCCCTCGTGGCCGCCGGGACGCAGATCGCGACCGCCGGCGCGCAGGACGACCCCTCGGTGTACGAGGCGGAGGCCGCCACCAGCACGCTCGCCGGCGGCGCCCGCGTCGGTTCCTGCTCTGCCTGCTCCGGCGGCAAGAAGGTCGGTTGGATCGGCGCCAACAGAGGCGTCCTGACGTTCACGAACGTGCGGGCCGACGCCGCCGGACCCGCCACCGTGACGATCGCCTACGCCACCCGAGCGGGTCGCACGGCGCAGCTCAGCGTCAACGGCGCGCAGCCGACGGCGCTGGCCTTCACCAGCACCGGCAGCTACACCAGGCCCGCCACCGTCGCGGTGACCGTCACGCTGACGGCCGGAGCGAACACCCTGCGGTTCTCCAACCCGACCGGCTGGGCGCCGGACCTCGACAAGATCCAGGTCCGGTCCGCCGCCGCTCCAGCACCGAGCGCGTCGACGTCACCCGTCCCGACGTCACCCGCTCCGACGACCCCGCCGCCTTCGCCGGCTGACCCCATCGCCGCGGCCGAGGCCGAGGTGGTGCGTCTGGTCAACGTCGAGCGCGCGAAGACGGGCTGCTCACCTGTCGCGGCGAACGACGCCCTCGCCAAGGCGGCTCGCGACCACTCGACCGACATGGCGAAGAACAACTACTTCAGCCACACGTCGCTCGACGGCACGCAGTTCGCGGACCGCATCTCGCGGGCCGGCTACCAGTGGCGGGGCGCCGGCGAGAACATCGCGAAGGGCCAGCGCACGCCCGCCGACGTGATGAACGCGTGGATGAACAGCTCTGGCCACCGCGCGAACATCGTCAACTGCGGGTTCCGCGACCTCGGCGTCGGTCTCGCCTACGACGGGAAGAACACGCCACTCTGGACGCAGGACTTCGGTACTCCGCGCTGACGCTTTCCGGACGGGCGGGTGAGCGGGCAGTCCCGGTCACCCGCCCTCGGTGCGCCGCGCGTCAGCCTAGGTCGGCGAGTTTGCGCTCCAGCACCGCTCGCTCGCGCTCGTTGCCGCACAGCCGCACGGCGAGCTCCAGTTCGGTGCGCGCCTCGTCGGTGCGTCCCAGGCGGGTGAGCAGCTCCCCGCGAACGCTCGGCAGCAGGTGCGACTTCGACAGGGACTCGGCGGCCACCAGCTCGTCCACGATCGGCAGCGCTGCAGCCGGTCCTTGGGCCATCGAGACCGCCACCGCCCGGTTCAGGTCGACCACCGGTGACGGCGCGAGCCGGCCGAGCGCCTCGTAGAGGAGCACGATGCGCTCCCAGTTCGTCGCGTCGACCGACGGGGCAACGGCATGGCACTCGGCGATCGCCGCCTGCAGGCCGTAGGCGCCCAGGCCACGGCCGGCCCTCTCCGCGCGGGCCAGGGCGGCCTGTCCCCGGCGGATCGCGGAGCGGTCCCAGCGGCGGCGGTCCTGGTGCTCCAGCAGCACCGGCGCGCCGTCCGGCCCGGTGCGGGCGGGGAACCGCGCCGCGGTCAGCTCGAGCAGCGCCACCAGGCCGTGGACCTCGGGCTCGTCCGGCATCAGCCGGGCCAGCACCCGCGCCAGGCGCTGTGCCTCGCTCGCGAGGTCGAGTCGGATCAGATGGTCACCGGAGCTGGCCGAGGATCCTTCGGTGAAGATCAGGTAGACCGCGCTGAGCACCGAGCCGAGCCGCTCGGTCCGCTCCTCGGGTGCCGGCACCGCAAACGGCACTCGGGCCGCCCCGAGGGTCTTCTTCGCCCGGGTGATCCGGGCCTGCACGGTGGCGGTCGGGACGAGGAACGCCTTGGCGATCTCGTCGCTCGTCAGACCGCCGACCACCCGCAGGGTGAGCGCCACCCTCGCCTCCCGCGACAGCACGGGGTGGCAGGAGATGAACATCAACGCGAGCACGTCGTCGTCGATCTGGTCCGGATCCCACAGCACGTCCTCGGCCGGTGCGCTCCCCGCGAGGACGCCGCCCTCGCCCAGGTCGTGGGCGAGGGCGGCGTACCTCTCGTCACGGGCGGCCCGCCGGCGGAACGCGTCGATCGCGCGCCGCCGGCCGACAGTGAGCAACCACCCCGCGGGGTTGCGGGGTACGCCTTCGCGTGGCCAGGTCACGAGCGCCTCGGCCAGCGCTTCCTGGGCGAGGTCCTCGGCGAGCGCGAAGTCGGCGGTGTACCGCGCGAGCGCACCGACGATCCGTGCGGACTCGATCCGCCAGACGGCGGCGACGGCGTCACGGCCGGTGGGGTCGCTCATCTGTCGTCGATCCGCTCAGAGCTGGCCGGTGGACTCGCGCCACGCCCGCTCCTTCTGGATCCACTCGTTGTCTTGCGGGAACTCGTCGATCGTGGTGACCCGGCGGATCTCGGTCTTGAAGCCCTTACCCGTGATCGGGGACCGCTTGGCCCACTCGACAGCCTCCTCCTTGGACGCCACGTTGAGGATGTAGAAGCCGCCGAACAGCTCCTTGGTCTCGCCGTACGGGCCGTCGGTGACCACCGGCGGCTCGGCGGAGTAGTCGACGACCACGCCATCGGCGGCGTCGTCGAGTCCCTCTGCGGCGACCAGCACACCCGCCCGGATCATCTCTTCGTTGTACTTGCCGATGGTCTCGAGCATCTCGTTGAAGTCGATTTCCCCCATACCCGCGTAGGCCTCGTCGCTGGCGCGCATGATCAGCATGTACTTCATGGTTCTGTCTCCCTGGGTCGTCCGAGCCCTTTCTGGACCCTCTCACCCCTGGGTCGAACGAGGAGTGTCGTGGATCGACACGCCCGCCGATCTTTTTCCAGCAGCGGTCGGCCGCACGAATCCGTCCGCCGCGCGCCTGCCGAGTTTCGGATTCTTGGGGGTTTCCGGCTCCGCCGACCCCCAAGAATCCGAAACTCGGCAGTGACACGCGCCCGGACAGGGCCGCTTCACCGTTGTACGCGGCGGTGAGTTCGCGGGCCGGCTGCGCGAGTGAGGGGGCCGGGGTGGTCACGACCTGAGACCTTGTCCTAAGGTTAGCCTTGCCTAACCCCGGCTAAGGGGTGTCGCATCCCGTCATCGTCGACTCCGGGGGAGAGCCATGTCCGCTGCCCGTATCTCAGCCGTACTGGCCACCTCGGCGGACGTGACCGTCTCGCGGTACGACGGGACGGCAGTGCTGGCCACCCTCGATCAGTGGTGCGCGGTGTACGAGCAGACGTACCGGGAGGCGGGCGCGCACGACCACACCGACCCGCCGCTCGCCGAGCGGCTGGCGCGGCACGCCCAGCGCGACGGCTTCACCCTCGTCGGCGCGCACGCCGGAGCCACCGCGATCGGTTTCGTGTACGGCTACACCCTGCCCGCCGACACGTGCTGGTGGGATGGGCTGCGCCCCGAGCCGTACGCGGACCTGGTGGTCGAGCGGCCCGGTCGCACGCTGGGCGTCTGCGAGGGCGTGATGCTCGCACCCTGGCGCCGGTTAGGCCTGGCGGGGCGCCTGTACCTCGAGCTGATCACCGGGCGTACCGAGGAGCGCCTGGCGGTCCACATCGCACACGACAACGAGCTGATGCTCTCCGTCACCGCCGCATACGGCGCGATCCACGTCGGTGACCTGGAGCCGTTCCCGGGCTGGCAGCCGCACGCCGCCTACATCCTCCCGCTGCGTCCGCAGGACGTGGCGGCATCTGCCTGACAGGAGACCTCCCCAGATGGGTATAACGCACGACACCGGCTACAACCCCGACTCGCTTACCGGCCGCCGCCCCGCCGCGGGTGTCCTGGAGCGGCAGCGCAGCAGGGAGTCCTCCGCGCGGTCGTATGCCCGGTCGTTCCCGATCGTGCCGGTGCGCGCCGAAGGCATGGAGATCACCGGCGCCGACGGCACCACCTATCTGGACTGCCTGTCCGGCGCCGGCACGCTCGCGCTGGGCCACAACCACCCGGTCGTGATCGAGGCGGTGCGCGGAGTGCTCGACTCCGGTGCCCCGCTGCACATTCTCGACATCGGCACCGACGTCAAGGACGACTTCACCACCACGCTGCTGGAGACGCTGCCGCCGGGCCTGGCGCGTGACGGGCGCATCCACTTCTGCGGACCGGCGGGTACCGACGCCGTCGAGGCGGCGATCAAGCTCGCGCAGACCGCGACCGGCCGCCATGGCGTGCTCGCGTTCACCGGCGCTTACCACGGGATGACGGCCGGCGCGCTCGCGGTATCGGGCAACGTCGAGATCAAGGAGCCGGTCGGTGCGCCGGCGCTGGACGTGACCCGGCTTCCCTTCCCCGTACGACTACCGCTGCCCGTTCGGCATCGGCGGTGACATGGCCGCCGAGATCGGTGCCCGCTACGTCGAGACGCTGCTGAGCGACTCGCACTCCGGTGTGCTGCCGCCCGCGGCGATGATCTTCGAGCCGGTGCAAGGGGAGGGCGGCGCGGTCCCGGCGCCGGACGGCTGGTTGCGGCAGATGCGACGGATCACCGCCGAGCGCGGCATCCCGCTGATCGCCGACGAGGTGCAGACCGGTGTGGGCCGCACGGGCACGTTCTGGGGGGTCGAGCACAGTGGCGTCACGCCGGACGTCATGGTGCTGTCCAAGGCGATCGGCGGGAGCCTGCCGCTGGCTGTGATCGTCTACCGCGGCGACCTGGACACCTGGGCGCCCGGGGCGCACACCGGCACCTTCCGCGGCAACCAGCTCGCGATGGCCGCCGGCGCGGCGACGCTGCGGTTGGTCGCCGCGGAGGGCCTGCCGCAGCGCGCCGCGCAGGTCGGCGAGCGGATCCTCACCGAGCTTCGGCAGATCACCGCCGACGAGCCGGCGGTCGGCGACGTGCGGGGCCGCGGCCTGATGATCGGCGTGGAGATCGTCGACCCGGACGCCGAGACGGACCCGCTCGGCGCACGGCCACCCGCGCCCGCGCTGGCGAGGGCGATCCGCACCGAGTGCCTGCGCCGCGGACTGATCGTCGAGCTCGGCGGCCGCCAGGACACCGTCGTGCGCTTGCTGCCGCCGCTCGTCATCACCGACGAGCAGGTGACCGCGGTACTCGACCGGTTCGCCGCCGCCGTCGTGAGCGCCCTGCGGGCGCACCGTTGATCGCCCCACCGACCGCGGAGCGCACGAACCACGGGATGCTGGCCGGCGCCCCGGGTGCCCTGGAGCCGCGGATCGCCACGGTCCTGGAGCACCTGGCGGCCGGCGCCGCCCGGCGCGGTGGCCCGCTGCCGGCCGGTGGGCCGCCATCCGTTGCGGCCGCCGTGAACGCGGCCTGCGGCGAGGTGCTGCTCAGCGCCCGGGGCGCCGGTGACCACCAGGCCCTCGCCGAGATCACCGGGCTGCTGGCGGCGGGCGCGGCCGATCCGGCCGACCCGGCGTGTGCCGGGCATCTGCACTGCCCGCCGCTGGCCGTCGCGGTCGCCGCGGACGTGGCGGTCAGCGCCCTGAACCAGTCGCTGGACTCGTGGGACCAGGCGCCGGCCGCGATCGCCATCGAGGAGCGCGTGGTCGGCCACCTGGCCGGGCTGGTCGGCTACGACCGGGAGACCGCCGGCGGGGTGATGACCTCCGGCGGCACCGAGTCGAACCTGATGGGCCTGCTGCTGGCGCGGGACGCTGCGGTCCGCGCACTGACCGGTGTGGACGCCGCCTCCAGCGGCATCAGCACCGCGCAGGGGCGGCTACGCGTGCTGTGCAGCGCGGTGGCGCACTTCTCGGTGCAGCGCAGCGCCGCGCTGCTCGGGCTCGGTGAGGATGCCGTAGTCCCGGTCCCGGTCGACGACCGGCACCGCATGGACCCGGCCGCGCTGCACCGCGTCCTCACCGGGCTGCGCGCCGACGGGCTGACACCGGCGGCGGTCGTCGCCACGGCCGGCACCACCGATTTCGGCAGCATCGACCCGCTGCCGGCGATCACCGACCTCGCCCGCGCCCACGGTGCTTGGCTGCACGTCGATGCCGCCTACGGTGGCGGTGCGCTGTTCTCCGCCCGCCTGGCCCCGTTGCTGGACGGCCTGGCCGGCGCCGACTCGATCGCACTCGACCTGCACAAGCTCGGCTGGCAACCGGTACCCGCGGGGGTGTTCCTGGCCCGGACGGCGGGTTCGTTCGCGCCGCTTGTGCGCCAGGTCGCCTACCTCAACCCCGCCGACGACGAGGACGGCGGCTTCGTCAGCCTCCTCGGCCGTTCGCTGCGCACCACCCGCCGCGCCGACGCCGTGAAGTTGGCCGTCACCTTCCGCGCGCTGGGCCGCGACGGCCTCGGTGAGCTCGTCGACGCCTGCCACGACCTCGCCTGCCACGCCGCCGACGCGGTGGCTGCGCACCCGCGGCTGGAGCTGACGGCCGCACCGGTGCTCACCACCGTGGTGTTCCGCTACCGCGGCGGCGACGCGGTCAACGCACGGCTGCGCCGCGCCCTGCTGCGCGACGGGCGGGCCGTGATCGGGCGGACCGAGATCGACGGGCGGTTGCACTTGAAGCTCACGCTGCTCAACCCGCATGCCAGTCGCGACGACGTCGACGCGCTGCTGGCGCTCGTGGCCGCCGCCGGAGACCGGGAGACGCTATGACCACCACGTACGACCTCGTCGGCGTCGGCATCGGCCCGTTCAACCTCGGCCTCGCGGCGCTGGCACATCCGGTCGAGGACCTGAACGTCCTCTTCCTCGACGCGCGCCCGGAGTTCCGCTGGCACCCGGGCCTGCTGCTGGACTGGGCCACGCTCCAGGTCCCGTTCCTGGCGGACCTGGTGACGCTGGCCGATCCAACCAGCGAGTTCTCCTTCCTGAACTACCTGCGCGAGCACGACCGGCTGTTCCCGTTCTACTTCGCTGAGCGGTTCATGGTGCCGCGGCGGGAGTACGACCACTACTGCCGGTGGGTCGCCGAGTCGCTGCCGTCGTGCCGCTTCGGCTCCCGCGTCGAGTGGGTCGACTGGGACGGGGACGCGTTCACGGTCACCACGGACACCGACACGGTGCGCGCCCGTAACGTCGTGCTCGGCGTGGGCACCGAGCCGGTCGTCCCGGCGGCGTTCGCGGGCCTGGTCGGCAAGCAGGTCTTCCACGCGGGGGAGTACCTCGACCACGTCGGTGACCTCGCCGACGCCGAGGACGTGACCGTGGTCGGCTCGGGACAGTCTGGCGCCGAGGTCTTCCTGGACCTGCTGCGCCGCAGCAACGGCACCAGCCGGCGACTGCGCTGGATCACCCGCACCCGGGCGTTCGCTCCGATGGAGTACTCCAAGATCGGGCTGGAGCACTTCACGCCCGACTACATCCGGTACTTCCACGGCCTGCCCGAGGCCACCCGCGACAAGCTGGTGCCCAGCCAGTGGCAGCTCTACAAGGGAGTGAGCTCCGAGACACTCGGCGATATCCACGACACCCTCTACGAGCTGACGGTCGGCGGCGGGCAGGCCGACGCCGAGCTGATCCCCGCCGTCGCCGTCGAGCGGGTCGAGCGCAGCGGCGCCGGGTACCGGCTGAGCTGCCGGCACACCGAGCAGGACCGCGACTTCACGATCGACACCGACCGGGTCGTGCTCGCCACCGGCTACGCCGCCCGCGAACCGGAGTTCCTCGCGCCGCTGGACCGCCACCTCGGCCGCGACGCGCGCGGGCGGCTGCGGATCGGCACCGACTACCGCATCGCGCTGGACGAGCAGGTCAGCGGCTCGCTGTTCGTCCAGAACGGCGAGCTGCACACCCACGGAGTCGGCGCGCCCGACCTGGGACTGGGCGCCTGGCGCAGCGCGAGCATCCTCAACGCGCTGACCGGCCGCACGGTCTACCGGCTGCCCGAGCGCACCGCCTACACCACTTTCGGGGCCCCGTCGTGAACGTGCGCGCCGGTCGGGTGGTGCTGCTGCTCGTCGTCGTGCTGCACCTCGTCGCCGACACGGCGCTGAGCCCGTTCTACCCCCAGCTGTTCAAGGCGCTGTTCGGGATCACCGACCCGGCCGCCACCGGCGCCTACGTGTGGGCGTGCCGGGTCGCGGCTGTCGTGGCGCTGCCGTTGTGGGGCCTGGCCGCGCGCCGCTGGCCGCTGCACCGCCTCGTCCTCGCCGGCCTGCTGCTGTCCGCGGTGATCGACGCGGTGCTCGGCTTCGCCCCGACCTACGCGGCGTTCCTGGCGCTGTCGGTCGCGCTCGTCGCCACCACGATGTCGATGGCCCTGGCCTACCCGGCGTTCATGGCGCTCTCGGACGCCGAGTCGCGGCCGCAGCAAGTCATGGTGTTCACCGGGGTGTCCTACGCGGCGGTCGTGGTGTCCACCCTGGCCGGTGCTGCGGTGATGGCGCTGCCGGACATCCGCTGGGGCATCTCGTCGTTCGCGCTGCTCGACGTGGCGCTCGCCTACGCCTGCCACCGGATACTCACCCGGCCGGTGCCGGTCGCAGCATCGGCAGCGCCGCGCACCGAAGACATCATGGACCGGTTCGCGCTGGTCAAGGCGGTCGCCGGCGTCGGGATCATCGTGTTCGTCGCGGAGGTCGGCCGCAGCATCGTCCGGCCGTTCTTCACCGCCTACGTGGAGAGCGGCGGCGAGGCGACCTTCGCGGCCGCGCTGCTGTTCCTGCTGCCCAGCCTGGTGGCGCTGCTGGTGCTGCCGGCCGCCGGCGTGGTGCAGCGGCGGCTCGGCTCGGCGCTGCTGCCGGCGGCGTTCGTTGCCGGCGCGGTCGGCCTAACGGTCCAGGCGGTGGCGCCGCGCCTGTCGCTGCTGATGGTCGGCGCGGTGCTGTTCGGCGCCGCGCTCGGTCTCGGCCAGATCGCGCTGGACCTGCGGATGTTCGGCGCGCTCGGCACGCGCGGGCCGGCGTTCACCGCCGTCGAGACCGTCCGCACCGTGGCGCTGATGGTGAGCCCGCTCGCCGCCACCGCGGCCGTCGGGCCGTCCCTGGCCGGACCGCTGATACTGGGCGCGGCGCTGTTCGCGGCGCTCGGCATCGCCCTGGCGCTGCCGCGCCGCAGGCAGCCTGCACGGCCCACCGTTCCCACCCAGTCCGTCGTGACCCCCATCGAGGAGGGCAAGAGTGTCGTCGGCATCGGCTGATCTGCTGCACGGCCCGCACTGGCCCGCCGCCGGTCGGGACCTGCTGTCCCGCATGATCGCGGAGCTCGCCTACGAGGAGCTGCTCAAGCCGTCCGCGGACGGGGAGCGGTGGCGGATCGAGCTGCCCGAGGGCGTGGAATACACGTTCGCCGCCGAGCGAGGCACGTTCGGCACCTGGCGGGTCGCCCCGGCGAGCATCACCCGGACCCCCACGGCCCCGCCGGACCCGGTGCGGTTCGCGCGGGACGTCGCCCCGGCCGTGGGCTGGTCGGGGCCGGTGATGGCCGAGCTGATCCGCGACCTGATCGCCACCCAGGTCGCCGACGTGCGGCTGCGCTCGCGCGCGGTCACCGCCGCCGAGCTGGCCGATCTGTCGCACGAGGACATCGAGGCGCACCAGACCGGCCACCCGTGCCTGATCCTCAACAAGGGCCGCCTCGGGTTCTCCGCCGCCGACGCCGCCCGCTACACACCCGAGGCCGCGCGGCGCGTTCCGCGTGATCTGGATCGCGGTCGCCCCGACGCTCGGCCAGGCCCATGGACGGCGGCAGGTCGTCCTGCTCGCGCAGGAGCTCGACGAGGGGACCAGGGAGGCGTTCGCGGCGCGCATCCGCGACGTCGGCGGTGACCCCGATACCTACCACTGGCTGCCCGTGCACCCTTACCAGTGGGACGAGATCGTGCTGCCGCTGTTCGCCGCGCAGCTGGCCGCCGGTGAGATGGTGCTGCTCGGCGAGAGCCCGGACCGGTACCGGCCGCTGCAGTCGGTGCGCACGCTGACCAACCTCGACCATCCGCAGCGGCGCAACGTCAAGGTGTCGCTGATGATCCGCAACACGCTGGTGTGGCGCGGGCTGTCGGCAATGGAGGCCGGCTGCGCGCCGCACGTCACCGCGTGGCTGCAGAACCTGCGCGAGAGCGACCCGTACCTGCGTGACGAGTGCCGCATCGCGATGCTCGGCGAGGTCGCCTCGGTCACCGTCCCGCACCCGGTGTTCTCCGCGCTGCCGGGCGTGCCGTACCGCTACACCGAGCTGCTCGGCGCGATCTGGCGCGAGCCGGTCGCCGGCTACCTCGAACCGGGGGAGCGGGCCCGCACGATGGCGTGCGTGCTGGCGGTCGGCTCCGACGGCCGGGCACTGGTCGCCGAGCTGGTCGCCCGCTCCGGCCTGACGGCGGTCGAGTGGCTGCGCGCGTACCTGCGCGCGCTACCTGCCGCCGATCCTGCACTACCTCTACCGATACGGCGTCTGCTTCACGCCGCACGGGGAGAACGTCGTGCTGATCTTCGACGAGCACGATGTGCCGGTGCGGATCGCGCTGAAGGACTTCGGCGCCGACGTCGAGCTGCTCACCACCGACCGGCCCGAGTACGCCCAGCTTCCGGAGCACGTGTTCGCGCAGCTGCACCGCTGGTCGGCCGGGGAGCTGGCGCACAGCGTGCTGTCGGCGATCTGCGCCGGCCTGTTCCGGTTCTTCACCCCGATCGTCACCGAGCACCTCGGCGTGCCCGAGGACGCGTTCTGGGACATGGTGCGCGCCGAGATCGTCACCTACCACGACCGGTTCGGTGTCACCGACGACGAGTACGGCCTGCTCGAACCGACGTTCGGGCGGGTCGCGCTCAACACCGAGCAGTTGCTCGGCGGTGGCTTCCACGACCGGTCCGAGCGCGACGGCGGGTTCGATGTGATCGACGGTGTCCTGCACAATCCTCTGTACCGAGTCGGAGCCTGACGTGCCGTTGATCGACCCTCCGGAGCTGACCGCCGAACACTGGGCGACGGCCGCCGACGCGCTGCTGGCCAAGCTCGTCGCCGAGCTGGCCTTCGAGCAGGCCATCCGGCCCGAGCCCGACGGTGACGGCTTCCGGGTACAGGTCGGCGACGTGGAGTACCGGTTCGCAGGCCGCCCCGGGCTCATGGGCTCCTGGCGGGTGCGCCCCGGTTCGGTCACCCGCGACGGCGGTCCCGGCGGGCCGTTCGAGCTCCTGCTCGACCTGCACACCGCCTGGGGCCTCGATCCGGCGATCACCGCCCTGACCGTGGGCGAGTTCCAGGCCACCCTGGCCGCCGACGCCCACCTGCGCGCCACCGGCCTGCCCGCCGCCGACCTGGCCGACCTCGGCCACGTCGACCTGGAGGGTCACCAGACCGGGCACCCGTGGATCGCCGCGAACAAGGGCCGGATCGGCTTCTCCGCCACCGACCGGATCGCCTACGCGCCGGAGTCCCGCACCGAACGGCGGCTGCCGTGGATGGCAGCGCACCGCTCACTCGCCTCCTACCACGGCGTCGCCGGCCTCGGCTTCACCGAGCTGATCGCCCGCGAGCTGGGCCCGGAGACCGTCGCCCGGTTCACCGGCGTGCTCACCGGCCGCGGCCTGGACCCGGACGACTACCTCTGGCTGCCGGTGCACCCCTGGCAGTGGGACGAGATCGTCGCCACCGTCTTCGCCTCTGAGATCGCCGCGGGGCGGATCGTGCCGCTCGGTGAGGCACCGGCCGGCTACCGTCCGCAGCAGTCGATCCGGACCTTCACGAACGTGACCGAGGCGGCCGGGTTCGACGTGAAGGTCTCCCTGGCGATCCTCAACACGATGGTCTACCGGGGCATCCCGACCGAGCTGGTGCGGGCCGCCCCGCACAGCACCACGTGGATCCACGGCATCCGCGACGCCGACCCCTTCCTGCTGGAGGAGTGCCGGGTGATCCTCCCCGGCGAGGTCGCCGCCGTCGCGGTGGCACACCCGGTGTTCGAGGCCATCCCCGCCGCGCCGTACCGGTACAAGCAGCTGCTCGGCGCGCTGTGGCGGGAGCCGGTGCGCGCCTACCTCGATCCCGGTGAGCAGGCCCGCACCCTGGCCGCCCTGCTGCACGTCGACGGCGCCGGCCGAGCGTTCGTGGCCGAGCTGGTCGACCGGTCCGGCCTTCCGGCCGAGCAGTGGCTGGCGCGGCTGTTCGGCGCGATCCTCCCGCCGCTGCTGCACCTGCTCTACCGGTACGGCATGGCGTTCAACCCGCACGGGGAGAACGGCATCGTCGTCTACGACGAGCACGACGTGCCGGTGCGCCTGGCGGTGAAGGACTTCGTCGACGACATGAAGATCCTCACCGAGGACCTGCCCGAGTACTCCGGCCTGCCCGAGGAGGCGCTGGGGGTGCTCATGCGGTTCGGCCCGGAGGAGCTGTGCGGTTCGTTCTTCAAGTCGCTGTTCGTCGGGCACTTCCGCTACCTGGCGCCGCTGTGCGCCGAGCAGCTCGGCGTGCCGGAGCAGCGGTTCTGGCAGCTCGTCCGCGACGAGATCACCGCCTACCAGAAGCGCTTCGGTGAGCTGGCGGAGCGGTTCGCCCTGTTCGACCTGTTCACGCCGGCGTTCGAGCGGGTCTGCCTGAACCGCGAGCGGCTGCTGCCCGGCGGCTATCACGACCGCGCCGCGCGCGACGCCTCCTTCCACCTGGAGGCCGACCCGGTGCCCAACCCGCTGGTGGTGTGCGAGTGACGTTCGAGGAGCTGTGGCGGGCAGTCGAGCGCGGCGACATCGAGAACGTCGTCGTCGCCGTCCCGGATCTGCAGGGCAGGCTGCAGGGCAGCCGCCTCGACCCGGGGTACTTCCGCGACCAGGTGCTGCCCGGCGGGTTCGCCGCCTGCGTGTACCTGCTCGCGGTCGACGTGGAGATGAACACCGGCCCCGGGTACGCCGTGGACGCCTGGGGCGCCGGGTTCGGCGACATGGTGCTGCGCCCCGACCCGGCGACACTGCGCGCGCTGCCCTGGGATCCGGGCACCGCACTGGTCCTCGCCGACGCCCACACCCCGGGCGGGCAGCCGGTGGCGGTCGCGCCGCGGCAGGTGCTGCGCGACCAGCTCGCGCGCCTGACCGAGCGCGGCCTCGTCGCCTACGCCGGCACCGAGCTGGAGTTCCTGCTCTTCCGCGAGGACTTCCAGGCCGCCGCCGACGCCGACTACCGGGGCCTGACCCCGGCGTCGCGGTTCAACGTGGACTACGCCACCTCCGGGCTCGGCGCGATGGAGCCGGTGGTCCGCCGCATCCGCAACGAGATGCGCGCCGCCGGTCTGCACCTGGAGTCGGCCCGCGGCGAGTGCCATCCCGGCCAGTACGAGATCGTGTTCCGCTACGACGAGGCGCTGCGCACCTGTGACAACCACGTCCTGTACAAGTCCGGCGCCCGCCGGATCGCCGCCGACGCGGGCATGGCGATGACGTTCATGGCGAAGTTCGACTCCGGCGAGGGCAACTCCTGCCACGTCCACCTGTCGCTGCGCGGCGCCGACGGCACCCCGGTCTTCGCCGACGGCGGCGGCATGTCCGAGCTGATGCGCCGCTTCGTCGCCGGGGTGCTCGCCTGTGCCGGCGAGTTCAGCCTGCTGTCGGCGCCGAACGTCAACTCCTACAAGCGGCTCGTGCCCGAGGCGTTCGCCCCGACCGCCGTGGCCTGGGGCCGCGACAATCGCACCTGTCCGGTCCGGGTCGTCGGGTCCGGCGACTCGCTGCGGATCGAGTTCCGGGTACCCGGTGGCGACGCGAACCCCTATCTGGCGGTCGCGTCGATCATCGCCGCCGGCCTGCACGGCGTCGACGCCGAGCTGGAGCTCGAACCGGAGTTCACCGGCAACGCGTTCACCTCCGACCGGCCCCGCCTGCCGTCCGCCCTCCCCGACGCCGTGCACCTGTGGGAGCACAGCCAGGCCGCCAAGGTCGCGTTCGGCCCCGACGTGGTGGCGCACTACGCGACCGCCGCACGGGCTGAACTGGCCGCCTTCACTACCGCCGTCACCGACTGGGAGCGCCGCCGAGGCTTCGAGCGCCTCTGACCTTTTGGACGGTGTGCCGCTCCGCCGGCAGGTGGTCTGCCGAAGGGGGCAGTTGCATGGGCGCGAACTCTCTATGGTTTATTAGGCAAGCCTAACCTTAATTCGAACGGAGTCTGAGTGGTGGTCGTCGCATCGCAGCGCCGCAGAGTCCGCGGCACCGTGCTGCTGCCTGCCGCCGCGCTGGCGCTGCTCGTCTGCGCGCTGCTCAGCCTGTTCGTCGGCGCCCGCATCGTCGCACCGGTTACCACTGTGGACGCACTGTTCGCCTTCGACGGCTCCCGGGACCACCTGATCATCCGGGAGCTGCGGCTTCCGCGCACCCTGATGGCGATCGCGGTCGGCGCCGCGCTCGCCATCGCCGGTGCGCTCATGCAGGGCATGACCCGCAACCCGCTCGCCTCCCCGGAGACCCTCGGGGTCGCCCAGGGCGCCTCGCTCGCCGTCGTCCTGGCGATCTACCTGATCGGCATCACCAGCCCACACGCGTATGTCTGGTTCGCCATCCTGGGCGCGGTCACGTTCACCGTGATGGCCTACGCGCTGGCCGGCGCGGCCCGCGGGCAGCACACCCCCGTGCGCCTCGCGCTCTCCGGCGCGGTCCTCGCGACCGTCGGTGCCTCCTGGGCGGCCACCATCATGACCCTGGACCGCCGCACCCTCGACGAAGCCCGATTCTGGCTCGCCGGCTCGGTCGCCGGGCGGCCGCTGTCGGTCCTGGTCGCCGTGCTGCCGTTCCTCGTCGTCGGGGCGCTGATCGCGGTGCTGCTGATCCGGCCGCTCGACGCACTCGCCCTCGGCGAGGACACCGCCGTGGCCCTGGGCATCGACCCGCTGCGCAGCCGCCTGCTCGGCGCGCTCGCGGTCATGCTGCTTGCCGGTGGCGCCGTCGCCGCAGCCGGCCCGCTGGCGTTCATCGGCCTGGCCGTGCCGCACATGCTGCGCCGCCTCACCGGCTCCGAACACCGGTTACTGCTGCCAGCGTGCGCGCTCGCGGGCCCCTGCCTGCTGCTGCTCGCCGACGTCCTCGGGCGGATCCTCATGCGCCCGCTGGAGCTGGAGGTCGGGATCGTCACCGCGTTCCTGGGCGCACCGGTGCTCATCGCCCTGGTCCGCTACACCCGGACGGTGGCCCAGTGAGGGCCCTCACACTCCTCGTCGTCACCCTCGCCGCGACCGCGCTGCTGGCCGCCTGGTCGCTGACGATCGGTGACTACCCGATCGGCATCGGCGCGGCCACCAAGGCCGTGTTCGGCCAGGGGATCCGCACCGACCTGCTCGTCATCCAGGAGTGGCGCCTGCCCCGCGTGCTCGCCGCGCTGCTCGCCGGGGCGGCGCTGGCGGGCTCGGGTGCGTTGCTGCAGAACCTCGTCGGCAACCCCCTCGCCTCCCCGGACGTCGTCGGAGTCAACATGGGAGCCACCGTCGTGGCGGTCGCGGTCATCGTCCTGGGCATACAGGCGACGCTGGTGCCGCTCGGTGCGTTCGCCGGGGGACTCGTCACCGCGGTGGTGCTCGTCGCGCTGGCGTGGCGCCGCACCCTCGGCGCCGACCGGCTGGTGCTCGTCGGTATCGGCCTGCACACCGCCCTGTACGCGCTGAAGACGTTCCTCATCGTCCGGTTCCCCGACGACATCGCCCAGGGCGCCGTCCGGTGGACCATCGGCACCCTCTACGGCCGCACCTGGGACGACGTCGCCGCCGCGGCGGCGGTCATGGCCGTGCTGCTGCCGGGAGCACTGCTGTGCGTACGGCCGCTGAGGATCCTCGAGCTCGGCGACGACCTGGCCACCGGCGTCGGCCTTCGCGTGCAGCGCAACCGGCTGCTGGTGCTCGGTGTCTCGGTAGCGCTGGCCTCTGTCGCCGTCGCGCTGACCGGCCCCGTGTACTTCGTCGCCCTCGCCGTGCCGTTCATCGTTCGCGCGGCGACCGGCCCCCTCACCCCGATCGGGCTCGCCGTGGCCGCAGCCGGCGGCGCGCTGCTGCTGCTCGCCGCCGACGTCCTCGCCCAGCACGCCCTGGTCACCGCGGTGCCCGTCGGCGTCGTCACCGCATCGGTCGGCGCCCCCTTCTTCTTCGTGCTGCTGTGGCGGCACCACCGCACCGGAGGACGAGCATGACCGAACTTCGCGCCGACCGGCTCTCCCTCGCCTATGACCGGCGGACGGTCGTCACCGACCTGGACCTGACTCTGCCCCCGCATGGCTTCACCGTCATCGTCGGGCCGAACGCCTGCGGGAAATCCACTCTGCTACGCGGCATGGCACGGCTGCTCAGACCGCAGTCCGGCGCGGTGCTCCTCGACGGTGACGACATCCGCCGGCTGCCCACGAAGCAGGTCGCCCGCCGGCTCGGCCTGCTGCCGCAGTCACCGGTCGCCCCGTCCGGTGTCACAGTGGAGTCGCTCGTGAGCCGCGGCCGGTTCCCGCATCAGCGGCTCCTGGGCGGCTGGACCGCCGCCGATCAGGCCGCTGTCGACCACGCCCTCGACCGCACGGGCCTGAGCACGCTGCGCGAACGCGACGTCGACGAGCTGTCCGGCGGGCAGCGCCAGCGCGCATGGATCGCGCTCGCGCTGGCCCAGGACACCCCGCTGCTGCTGCTCGACGAACCCACGACCTATCTGGACCTGCGCCATCAGCTCGATGTCCTCGACCTGCTGGCCGAGCTCGACGACGCCGGCCGCACGATCGTCGCGGTCCTGCACGACCTCAACCACGCGTGCCGCTACGCCGACCACCTGCTCGTCATGAAGGACGGCCGTGTCGTCGCCACCGGCCCGCCCGCCGAGGTGCTCACCGCCGAACTCGTCGCCGACGTGTTCGAGGTGGCCTGCCGCATCGTCCCCGACCCGGAGACCGGAACCCCGCTGGTCGTGCCCGCCCGGCGCGCCGGCGCCATCCTTGCCCCCACAACCGATTAGGACAGTCATGACCCCGCTGCACCGACGCATCGGCCTGGTGGCCGTCGCGGCCCTCACCGCCGGGCTACTCGCCGCCTGTGCGAACACCGATGCAGAACGACGGCGGCGCCGGCCGCCGGCGATAGCTGGCCTCGGACGGTCACCCACGCCATGGGCAAGACCGAGATCCCCGCCCAGCCGAAGCGTGTCGTCGTCCTCGACACCCCCGAGGCCGACGCCGTCACCCTGCTCGGCGTCACGCCCGTCGGCGCCGTCGCGGTGGACCCGGTCGGCAAGAAGTACCCGGCGCACCTGCAGGACAAGCTGTCGGACGTGCCGGACGTCGGCCCGCTGGACGAGCCGAACGCCGACAAGATCGTCTCCCTCAAGCCCGACCTGATCCTCTCCTCCAAGGTCCGGCACGAGAAGGGCTACGAGCAGCTGTCCAAGATCGCCCCGACGGTGTTCGCCGAGGCGCCGGGCACAGGCTGGAAGGAGAACGTGGCGCTGTTCGCGCAGGCCCTCGGCAAGGAGAAGGAGGCGCAGGAGGCCGTCGCCGCCTACGCGTCCCGCGCCAAGGCCATCGGTGAGCAGATCAAGGCCAAGAGCGGCGGCACGATGCCCACCTTCTCGGTGGTGCGGTTCGTCGACGGCCCGACCCGCCTCTACCAGCCCACCAGCTACTCCGGTGTCGTCCTGTCCGACGCCGGTGTCGCCCGTCCCGCGTCGCAGCAGGACAAGGCCGAGCCGATGAAGGAGATCGGCCCCGAACTGATCGACCAGGCCGACGCCGACTACGTCTTCGTCTGCACCTACGGCGATCCGTCCACCACCCAGCAGAAGGCGTTCCAGTCCAGCCCGCTGTGGGGCCAGCTCGGCGCCGTCAAGAACAACCGGATCACCACCGTCAGCGACGACACCTGGATGACCGGCATCGGCGTGCAGGGCGCGCACCTGCTGCTCGACGACGTCGCCAAGGCGACCGGCGTCGACGCCAAACGCTGACGCCTCGTGCCGGTGGCCGACCCTGGTCGGCCACCGGCAAGGTGCGACATTGCGGTATACCTGCGCAGTGAAGATGTTTCGTCGCCCGCCCTCCGACCCCACCGAGGATCTGCTCCGGCGCCTGTCCAAGACACTGCGCTGGGCGCGCCCGACACTCGCCGACGCCCCGACGGCGCTCGACCAGCTCGGGCACCTCGCCCGGCATCGGCTGTGTCCCGCGATCGATCAGGGTGACGCAGCGCCGACGATGACTGCCTTCGTGATCGCGGAGGAGGCTCTGGCGAACGCCGCCGGCCAGGAGTCCGGCGCACGATCTGGACGAGTCGATCACGATCGGCCTGGTCGAGGTGATCAGTGACTGGTGCTCATGGCCGGAGACGCCGCCGGAGGTGGTCGCCACCATCGATGCCGGTATGGGGCCGATGACCCGCCGGCGGTGGGACTCCGTCCGGAGCCAGGGCGCTGCGGTGGCCGCGTGGATCCGGAACGGGGGTTCGGCCGACCGCACAGGGGCCACGCCGGAGGCCTACCGGGCGATCGAGAACGCCGATCTCCGATTCATCACGCGGTCGGACCGGCAGTACATCGACCAGACGTTGGCCGTGGGCACCGCAGATCGCCTGCGGTTCGAGAAGGCGACCGGTCAGGGCGTCTAGCGTACGTTCGGCCGGACGATCGTCGTCGAGTTCAGCCCTGATCTGCATTGGACGGCTCGCCGGCCTCGTCGAGGTCGCTGACGAGTGTGTCCGGCGCACGCATCCGCCACGCGTCGGTCACGAGCTCCCTCAGACGTTCGACGGTGACCTCCGCCAGGCGCAGCATCACCAGGGGCAAGCCGTCGTAGCCGGGCGTGGTGAAGAAGACGTCGGGCTCGCCGAGTAGCAGAGCCTGCTTCTCGGCCTCGTCGCCGACGAACAGCACCGCGATATCGGTCCGGATCCGGCGCGGCTTCCCCGGCCTGCGCTCGGGATAGGACCAGACGAACCCCTTGTCGGCCACTCGGAAGTCGAAACCGTCACTCTCGATCTCCACCACGTGAGGCAGGGCCAGCGCCAGGTGGCGCACGTCGTCGGCGTCAGCCACCGAGATCCCCCGCGAGGTGCGCTGTACGCATGCGCAGAGGCTACGCGCCGCCAGCCGGCGTTGGTGACGGCGCGGGCGGCGGCCCGTCGTCGTGCTCGATGCGTCGCCGGCGACGCTGTTGGCCCCGATACTGCGTGGGTGCGACCGACAGAGAGCGCGGTGATCGTGCCGTTTCCTGCAGCGGAGAAGGTCGTGGGCGGCGCCGTTTCGCGCGCTCACGAGCGCCTGGGCCCGTTCGGTTGGTTAACAGTCGATGAGTTCGACGCTCACAGTGGCCACGTCGCCCGCGTCGAGGGCTTCCGCCTTGCGAATGTCGCGCTTGATGGGCAGCACATAACCTTTGCGGGCGCTGTCCGGAAAGATCGAGGTCGTCCAGGCGCTGCTGCCGATCGTGGCGCGCACCCGCAGAGAGCCGAAGCCACGGCGCTGTCCGTCGGCCAGGTCACGAATTTCTTCGGACCTGTCTCCGGGCAGGCTCACGAAGGTCCAGCTGTCGCCGCGGCGGGCATCCCAGATCCACAGCTCAGCATCGAAAACGACGACCACGAGGCCAGCATTGCAGAGGGACCCGACAACTTCTGGACATCGGTCATCCAGCTCGTGGCCCATCGTTTCAGAGGGGCGCGGCGTGTTCCGGAAGCCGCGCCCCGTCGAAGAATCGCTGGGTCAGCCCTCGGCAAGGGCCTTCTCACGCAGCTCCTGCAGGACGGCCATGCGGTCCTCGGCCTCGATCCGCTTGGTGGTGATCCGGTCGGGGTAGCAGCGCAGGAACATGTTCGTGAAGTGCGTGCCGTAATGGATGTAGTCGTCGCCGGCCGGATCGTCGAGCGGACGGACGACGGCGTTGAAGTTGGGCTCGTGGAAGTAGGCCATCGCATAGCGCTCGCGGGTGTTGAGCTTCACCTTGTGCGGCGTGGACAGCAGCACTCCGCCGGTGAGGAACTGCAGGATGTCGCCCGGGAACACCGTGAAGACGCTGGGCTGCGGCTGGACGTAGGTCCAGGGCTCCTCGTTCTCGTACATGCCGGCTGAGCTCTCCGACTCCAACCAGTTCCGGTTGCGCTGCTCACCCTCGACCGGCGGGCGGACGTACAGTCCACCGACATCGTCCTGGTAGGCGATGACCAGCATCCCGTAGTCGGTATGGGCACCGATGCCCCGCGTGGTCTCCTCGGACAGCGCCGGGAAGCGCAGCACCCGCATGTGGTGCCAGCCGTCGCTGGCGAGATTGGTCAGCTCGTCGATGTCAGGCAGCTCCAGGGCAAGGGCCACCAGCCGGAGAAGCTTGTCGCCGATCGAGCCGAGCTGGCCCATGAACTCCTTCATCCGCTGCTCGTATGCGGAGCTCGGCCACGGTGCCGGGCCGTGGCACGGCCACTGCCGCTGGACTCTCGTGTCGTCGACGTCGACGTCCTTGCAGACGGTGAAGATCTCGGAGTAGTCGGCCTCGCCGGCGGTGACTTCCTCGCCGGATGCGATGTAGCCGCTGTACGTGAGGTCACTGACGTGGCTGGTCTTGGTCTCCATCGGCAACCGGAAGAAACTCTTGCTCGCCTCCACCGCGTCCATCGTGACGCGGTCCTGAGCCGGGTCGGTGGCCACCTGAAAGATCCCGTCGGTTTGCCAGGCACGTATCAGCTCCTGCGCCAGGCGCAAGTCGGCTTCGGTTCCGGTAACCGTGTCGGGCAGGCGGAACGTTTGCAGAGAGGTCACGATGCGCTCCAGCGGGTCGACGGGTTGCGGCGTGCGATGGGCTATTTCAGCAACGCCGCCCGCAGATCCACCCGTCGTGTGCCGGTAAGCGGAACGTTTTCGGCTGGTTACCGGCCCTACCCGGTTGCGGGCTGGCTTGTATACACGGTGGGGTCGCCCTGGACGATCCAGACGTTTGGTGTGTTAATCGGCAGGAACGACCGGTCGCCGCCAGGCTCGCGTGTGGTCGGCACCGTGTCCCCGTTGGGCAAGTGCATGATGAAGTTGACCGGCTTCGTGTCGTCCACGAGCGGGATGTCGTACTCGGCCCAGCCGCCCTCGACGCGGGTGAGCGGCCATGGCTTGTCCCACGCGATCTGGGCGAGCACCGCCGGATCCACGGCGTCACCCCACATGTGCAGGCCCCAATCGGTGTAGTCCCCGGCCGGGCGGAGGTAGTGCAGTGTCGCGACGGTCACCGGTGGTCCGGCGTACCTGACACTGCGCACCGCGCTGGTGACCGTCGTGCCGGCCAGTATCGCCCGGTACTCGATCGGCGTGTCGGTGGCCAGGTTCAGCGGGGCCAGGTTGTCGAACACGGTGTAGACGGGGGAGGAGTCGTCGGCTCCGATCGCCGTCCACGCCCCGCCGGCGATGCGCCGCTCGAAGCGAACCACGTGGGTGGCGCGGTCCGGATCGGCGACGGCTCGCACCTCGACGGTGCCGCGTACCCTGCTGCCCTCCGCCGGCGCCTCGATGGTGAGTGACGGCGCCGGCACAGTCGTGCGGCGCACCTCGCTTGTCGACGTGTGGCCGCCGTTGTCGAGCACGACCGCCCGGTACCGCAGAGGCGTGCCCGGTGGCAGCGAGCTGACGTCATGGAACACGCGGTAGGGGGCGCTGTCGTCGGTCCCGATCGACCGCCAAGGGCCGTTGCCGATCCTCGCCTGGAAGGTGACCTCGTAGAAGGACGAACCCCCGACGTTCGCCGAGACCTGCATGCGCCCGCGGGACTCAGCGCTGGGAGTCGGCGCGGTCAGTGAAATGGACGGTGCCGCCTTGGAACGCGAGATCCGCCCCGCCGACTGGTAGATCACGGCAGACAACGCAGGCACGGTCAGGGTGAGCCGGCCGCCGCCATCGGACTTCACCCGGTGCGGTCCGCCGCCGTAGACGCTCTGGAAGTTGTGCTTGCTGACGTAGGTCGGGATCGACGCGGTCTGCGCCTGCTCGCTGTTGTTGAGCGCGACGACGTACTCACGCTGCTCGCCGCGGTCGATCCGGGAGAACGCGTAGATCCCGGCGGCGCCGGAGGCGTAGCGGTGCTGGTGTGCGCCGTTACGCAGCGCCGGGTGCTCCCGGGTGAGCGCAGCCAGCCTGCCGATCGTCCGGTACAGCGGGTGGGAGGCGACGAAGTTCGCCTGCGCGTGCGTCGCCTCCGTGCCGAGCAGGTCGTCGTCGAGGTAGTCGGGCACCTGGCTGGGGAACATCGTCTGCCTGGCGTCCTGGTCGCCCCTGGTGCCACCGGTGAAGCCCTGCTCATCGCCGTAGTAGATGACGGGGTTGCCGCGCGAGAAGTACATCAGCTCGTGGGCCAGCCGATCCCGCGCGATCCATTCGGCGTCGCCCGCGCCCGGGTTGTCCGACTGGACGAAGCCGCCGATCCGGCCCATGTCGTGGTTACCGAGGAACGTGGGCAGCTGGTAGACGTTGGAGTCGGCGTCGGTGTACCAGTCGTCGCCCGTGAAGAACGTCTCAAGCTGGCTCGTGGGTGCTCCACGCGAGGCGAAATCGCGCGCCGCCGCCTGGAACGGGAAGTCCAGCACAGCCTGCATACGGTCGCGGGTGGTGAAATGCGAGGTGAAGCTCTTCGTGGTGTCGAAGACCTCGCCGAACATGAAGAACTCCGACTTGCCCTGCTCCCGCGCGAACTGGAGCACCTGTGGCCCGAACTTCTGCCAGAACTCGTCGTTGACGTGCTTCATCGTGTCGATCCGGAAGCCGTCGACGCCGAAGTTCTTGATCCACGCCTTGTAGATTTCGATCATGCCGTCGACGACCCTCGGGTGTTCGGTGAAGAGGTCGTCGAGGCCGAAGAAGTCGCCGTAGTACGAGTTCTCGCCGACAAATGTCGTATCGCCGCGGTTGTGGTACAACGTGACGTCGTTGAGCCAGCCCGGAACCTTCAGGTTCTTTTCATCGTCAGCCAGGACCGGCGTATACGGGAACGAAACGGTCGGGCTCAGCGGCGGGAATGTGTTGGTGCCGGCGTAGTCGCGGTCGTCGAAGGGAGTGCCGGTGGCCGTCTTGTAGGGGACGGCGTCCTTCGAGGTGTACGGCAGGCGTGCCCCTTGCTGATAGCCGATCACGTCGGCCGTGTGGTTGGTGATGATGTCGAAGTAGACCTTCATTCCCCGGGCATGGGCGGCCTCGATAATGGCCCGCAACTCCGCGTTGGTGCCCAGGTGGGGGTCTATCTGGGTGAAGTCTGTGATCCAGTAGCCGTGGTAGCCCGCCGAAGGACCGTCCTCCAACTGGACGGCTTTGTTCTTGAAACTTGGCGTCAACCAGATCGACGTCGTTCCAAGCCCGCGGATGTAGTCGATGCGGTCGAGCAGGCCCTTGAGGTCGCCTCCTTGATAGAAACCCTTGCGCGTGGGATCGAAGCCCGAAATGAGCGGGTCAGCGGGCAGGCCACCCAGGTCGTTGCTGGTGTCACCGTTTTCGAACCGGTCGGCCATGAGGAAGTAGAAGGTCTCATCGGTGACCGGTGCGCGCAGCGAGTGAGAGGCGCCCGTGCCGGACCCACCGGGTTTCGCCGCAGCGGGTAGCGGGCCGAGCGTGAACGCGAGCGCGACAGACAGCAGGATCGTGGCAGCGCGGCGGACAGGCATGTCAGCCCCCTCGACGACGACCGACTTCCACGGGGACAGAATTGCCTGCCCCCAAGTCCGAGACACTACTCAGACGCCAGCAGCCTTCAAGGAGCCGAACCCGGACTGTCCGGGCATTGGTTCTGTAACCGGACACGTGATGCCCCATTTCCCCGACAGTTCGAAGCTGTGTTGGTGTTGATCCGGCCGGCGTACGGTGGCTTTGAAGGCTGGTAGTCAGGCAGGTGGTCGCCATGGCGACGCAGGCGCCGATAGATCTGGCGGACCCGTTCACCGTGCCGACGGAGTACTGGCACCGCATGGACGACGGACGTATCCAATGCGACGTGTGCCCGCGCGCGTGCCGGCTGCACGAGGGTCAGCGCGGGCTCTGTTTCGTCCGGGGCAGGGCCGGCGACCGCGTGGTGCTCACGTCGTACGGTCGCTCGAGCGGGTTCTGCGTGGATCCGATCGAGAAGAAGCCGCTCAACCACTTCCTGCCGGGAACACCCGTCCTGTCGTTCGGCACCGCCGGATGCAACCTGGCTTGCCGGTTCTGCCAGAACTGGGACATCTCGAAGTCGCGCGAGGTCGACACGCTGGCCGATGCGGCCGCGCCGGAGGAACTGGCCACCGTGGCCGAAGCACTGGGCTGCCGGAGTGTCGCGTTCACCTACAACGACCCGACGATCTTCCTCGAGTACGCGATCGACGTCGCCGACGCGTGCCATGAGCGGGGGATCAAGGCCGTCGCGGTGACCGCGGGCTACATCCGCCCGCAAGCCCGTACCGACCTGTACCGGCACATGGACGCGGCGAACGTCGACCTCAAGGCGTTCACGCAGGACTTCTACCATCGCGTCTGCATGGGCCACCTCGATGCCGTGCTCGACACGCTGGTGTACCTGAAGCACGAGACCGACGTCTGGTTCGAGATCACCACGCTGCTCATCCCCGACTACAACGACTCCGACGCGGAGATCGAAGCCGAGTGTGCGTGGATCGCCCAGCACCTCGGCGCGGACGTGCCGCTGCACTTCACCGCGTTCCATCCGGACTTCAAGATGCGCGATGTGCCACCCACGCCACCGGCCACGCTGACCCGGGCTCGGCGGATCGCGCTGGACGCCGGGCTGCGCTACGTCTATACCGGCAACGTTCACGATACCGAGGGTGGCTCCACGCCCTGCCCGTCCTGCGGGGCGATCGTCATCGAGCGCGACTGGTACGTGATCCGGCGTTATGAGCTCACCGATGACGGCCGCTGCCGGGCGTGTGGGGTGGGTCTGCCGGGCGTCTACTCCGGACCGGTCGGCGGCTGGGGATCACGACGGCTACCCGTCAGCATCCGATGACGGCGAGCACGGATCTTCGGTGTTTCGACAAGCACTTTTCAACGCCCACCGCTTTGTGCTACAAAGTTCATGACACCGAGCAATGGAGGTTCGCGTTCATGGACGGACAGCGCATCGACGATCCGGCACAGACCTTGACCGAGGTGCGCCGGCTGCGTACCCGTAGCCGGCAGCGCGCCCACGGCGGAGCGTGGCTTCCCGCTGCGGTCCTCGCCGTGCTGGTGCTGCTCAGCGCGGTGCTGTACAGCTACCCGTTCGGCCACCCGCAAATATTCACCGTGTCCTACCCATTCTGGGCCGGCCTGCCCGACGAGCAGCGCAGCGCCACGGGCTCGTACGCGTTCTGGCTGCTTGGCCTGCCCGCGGCGTTCGCCGCGATCGTGGCGTGGTACCGGTACCGAGCCCACCGCATGGGGGTCCGGGTGCCATGGCCGGTGCTGATCGCCGTCGGCATGGGCGCGCTGGTCCTGCTCCTGGCACTGGTCGCGATACCCAGCCAGCCCTTGGCCGCACCCGTCATGCTCACCGAACCTGTCGTGCTCACCGCGCCATCCCCGCCGCCGTGGCACGCGCTGGCATCACCGCTGCTGGCGGTCGCCGCCGCCGTGGTCGCGCTCGGCTGGGTCGAGCGCAGCCCCGGTCTGGCCGCCGCGGGTGTCTGGATCGGCGTGCTGACCTGCTGGCAGTGCGCGTCTGCTCCGTTGACGCTGATGATCGGCGGGAACGGCCCGGGCATCGCAGGCCAGCTCGGACTGCGGCCCGCCGGCATGCTCCTGGCGATGGCCGGGCCGCTGCTCGTCTGGGTGCTCGTTCAGGCCGTGCGGAGCCGGGGCGGCACGCGATGAGCAGCGCAGCGAAGGCCCACCCGGCGCTGGATCTCGACGAGACCGTGCACCAGCGCGTACGGCTGGGGGTCCTGGCCATCCTGAGCGAGGCTGCCGAGTGCACGTTCCCCATGGTCCGCGACGAACTCGAACTCACCGACGGCAACCTCAGCCGCCACCTGCGGGTACTGGAGGAGGCCGGCCTCGTTGAAATCCGCAAGGGATACCAAGGCCGCCGGCCCTGTACCTGGCTCGCACTCACCCGCCAAGGCCGCAAAGCCCTGCGCGCAGAACTCACCACGCTCGAAAAACTCGTCGAACGGATACGCCAAACACCACCCGCCGACTCGGCCGACGACCCCCACACGGTTCATTAGATCGATGCCCGTCGCATCGGGCTATCGGCCGGCCGGAGACCTCACGAACAGGCCGACCAGTCCTGCGAAGGTCGTCGTGAACACGGTGATCAGCACCTCCGGGCTGGTCTTGTCGTCGCCGTCAAGGGCCGCGTAGAGAGTGCCGGCGAGGGAGATTCCCAGCACCGCGATGAGTCCGATGATGAGCGCCTTCCACAGGAACGCGACGTCCTTGGGCGCGACCGCGGTACTGGAGATTACGGTCTGGGATTGGTCGTTGGAGGTGGGCATGGCGGGAGCTCCTTGAGCTATGGACGGGACGGGGACTAGCCCGTCAATCTGCTTCGTTTCTTCGGCACATGCGAGGTCGCGGATAGGCAGCCTCGACCGTCGCGAGTGCCCAGAGCATCCGGGCAGTGGCGGTCTCGGGATGCTCGCCGTACTCGAACGCCATCGCGGCGGCGCATCCTCGGCTACCGCCGAACTTCTGGACTGCCGTTCGGATCGCATCGTCGAGATCTGCGTGGCCCAGTCCCGGTCGGGCGGACAGGTCGCTGACGAACAGCGCTTCGGCGCGGGATACGCGTAGCAGATCTCGGCTTGGATGTGGCTTGTCGTTGAGTCCCGGACCGCACCGAGCACCGTCCTGGTGCGTCGAGACAAGGGCTGTCATCGGTCACTCCCGCTTGGCCGGCTGCGTTGGCTGCGGCGCCGGACCGAAGGCGGCCGGCTCGTAAACGGCCAGGAGCGTGACGAAGTCGTCCAAGGTCATGGTGGTAGGTCCTCTCGTGTCGTCGCCTGATGCCGATTAGGGGAGTAACCGCCGGGCGCTGATACGTCGAACCTCACAACGGTGTTCACGGCTGAGCCACGTTGCCTCGTCAAGCCGGGCAGCTCCGCTGGCGCACGCCGCCGGCCGGGGAAACGGACTGTCGGGGCAGTGGTCCTGAAACCGGGCGCAGGATGCCGCCATTTCCCCGACAGTTGCCTAGGGTCGCGACGGCTCGCTGGCGGCTCTGACCGGCACCACCAGGTGTCCATATTGGATTAGTCGGGGAAGGTAACGCTACGATCCGCGACGTAAGGTTACCTTCCCCGACTAGTCGACAATGGACAGTCTCATCGGACGCTACGCGGCGTGGCTGAAAGCATTCATACCGTCAAGCCCGACCATTCATGAAACCGATGGCTAACTCATCGGCATTGAGTCAGACTCCACAATCCGGCCAGATCCTGAGATGACCGCACGCTAGGCGGCGTCAGTAGTTCCCGTTTGTTTTGGCGACGACCCGGCGCAGGACGTCCAAGGCGTGTTCCGCTTCGTCGCGGGGGACCGGCGCCGTCTGCTCGGCCACGAACCGGGTGAGCGCCTCACGCATGACATCCGACCGCCGGACGCCCGTTCGGGAGGCAAGTTCGTCGAGCTGCTCGGCAAGGTGGACCGGCAGGCGAAGACTCGCCAGCATCATCGGCACCTCAGGAGGCGGACCGCTGGGATCCGTGGCCGGCGCCATCGATCGGATTGCCGGCCCGAGACTATCGGTGGTGGAGAACCAGGCAATGGCGTCGTCCTTCGACATCTGGTCGAGGTTCGGCTCGGTCATCGAATGTGCCTCCTCCACTCATCGAGGTCATCGCCCGAAAGAGCACGCGCTCCGATGATCTCGTAGGTCACCGTGTCATCGTCCCGATCACACAGCACCGCGACCACGCGGCCAGTTTCGGCCATACCCATCACGATCAGCAACAACTCGCCGATCCGCCGCTCATACCGCAGACCTGGCGGTGCGTAGAGCGCCTGGATGATCTCTGCCACCGAGAGTCCGCCTGTTCGCACACTGGCCAGGCCATGGTCAGTCCAGACGTAGTCCCGTTCAGCCACAGCGCGCACCGTATCACGACGTAATACGGAGCCGCTCGGGACGAGTTAGGCGCCATTCGGATCGTCGAAGCCGTCGCTGATCCCCGAGCCGCCCGGTCAGGGTTGGTCCAGCTCGGCGAAGATCGTCACCTGGAGGTCGGCCGGCGCGCTCAGCCGGGCGTTGAGCGAGTTCCACGGAGTGCGGGTCGGCGGGGCAACGACGTCCGCGCCGGCATCTTCCAGGGAAGCGGTCACCCGCGCGGTGTCCTCGACCTCGAAGGCGACCCGGATGTGGCCGGCGACCCGGCTGCCGACCTCGACCTCGTCGATGTACGCGGCGTAGTCGGGGTCGGCCAGCTCGAGCGTCGCCACACCCGCCTCGAGAATCGTGACCCGCCCTCCGTCGGGCGAGGAGTAGGAGCCTTGCTCGGACAGACCGAGGACGTCGCGGTAGAAGCGCAGCGCTTCGCCGTAGTCGGATGCGGTGACGCACAGCCGCAGCTGGCGTACCGGGGCGTGATCACTCATGCGCTTCACTCTGCCTCACCACGGAAGCGCCGCAGCCCGGTCGTCGACACGCTGCGGTACACCTTCCGGCTCATCGTCCTCAGCGGCGGCAAGAATCGCTTTCGCGAGCTACCCATCGGGGCCTATAGAGATAGTGCGCGGGCAGTACGAGGTGATCGTTCCGTCGTGCAGGACCGATGAGGGATGACACGCGGATCATCCGGCCGTACGCGAGCGCGCCCGTCTTGGCGGCGGCGCCACCGACCCGCGCATCTGCGGCGTCGCGGTCAGCACCTTCCGCTTGCTGCGCTTACTTTCGTCGACCGCCCGCACGGTCCGCTGCACGACGGCAGTCACCAGTTCGTCGACCGGCCAGCGGTAGCTCGACAGCGGCGGGGTAAGGAGCCGGGAGACGGGATGGTCGTCGAAGCCGAGCACGGAAATGTCGTCCGGCACAAGAAGACCGAGCTCGGCCACCGCCGCATAGACGCCATACGCGATGGAGTCGGCAAGCGAGAGAAACGCAGTGGGTGGGTCGGCTCCGGTCAACACCTCACGGGCCACCTCGCTCGCGCCGTCGAGATCGTGAGGTGCGGAGCGCAGCGTTGCTGTCACGCCGAGCTCCGCGGCGACTCGGTGGACGACGCTCTCGGCCGGACGATCCGGCGTCGACACGCCGACCGACGTCAGCACGGTGATCCTGGTGTGCCCCGCCTCGGCCAGCCGGGTCAGCGCGTCGGTGACTCCGCCCGCATTGTCGAAGACCACCTCGGCCGCGGTGGCCGCGCCGGGGAGCCCGTCGCCGATCGAGACGAGGACAGTCCGCTGCGCGATTCTCGCCCAGTGCCCGCCACGTGGGTCGACCGGGAGGGCGATCAACGCATCGACTCGCTGGTCGACCAGCCGCTGGGCCAGCGTGGCCTCGCGCTCCGGATCGTTTGACGCGTCGACGATCAGGCCGTTGCGCCCCGCCTGGAGCAGGCCGCGGCCGAGCGCCGCCGCCACCCCCTGCTGCCAGATGTCTTCCAGCGATCTGCAGAGGACGCCGACGTATCCGGTGCGGCCGGAGACGAGTGCCCGCGCGATCGGATCGGCGTGGTAGCCGAGCCGCTGGGCCGCCTCGCGGACGCGTTCCTGTGTCTCGATCGGCACCTGGAGGCCGCGGAGGGCGTAGGACACCGTAGCCGTGGAGAGGCCGGTCTCCTCGGCGATGTCGCGCAGTGTCGGACGCCTGCGGCGCGCTTCCATCGGGCCAGCCTAGTGAACCGTTGACAGGTCCGTGGTGAAGCGCTTCACTGTAACGGATCAGTTAAACGCTTCACTGGAGGTGGACGTGCATGGACCCGCGTCCATCGACGTGCACCAGCACCTGTGGCCTGACGAGTTCGTCGATGCCCTGAGGGCGCGACGCCAGGGCCTGCGGTTGGACGGATGGACTCTGCACCTGCCCGGCGAACCGGCCTACGAGGTGGACCCGGCCGCGCACGACGTGGCCCTCCGCGCCGCGCTCGATGGCGGGTGCGGCCGTGTCCTGCTTGCCCTGTCGAGCCCACTCGGCGTCGAAGAGCTCGACCCTGACGAGGCCGCGCCGCTGCTGGCCGCCTGGCACCAGGGAGCGCGCAGCCTGCCTGAACCGTTCGGAGCGTGGGCATCGGTCAATCACGTCGAGCCCGACCTCCAGCAGTTGAGCAACCTGCTGAAGGCCGGCTTCGTTGGTCTGCAGATCCCGGCGACCCAGCTCGTGACACCCGCAGGCGTGCAGCGCTCCGCCGAGGTGCTGCGCGTGTGCGAGCGGGCCGGCCGGCCGGTGCTGGTCCATCCCGGGCCCGTCGCAGGCCGGCGTAGCGACGACGAACCAGCGTGGTGGCCAGCAGTTGTCGAGTACCCGGCGCAACTGCACGCCGCATGGTGGGCCTGGCACGCCGTCGGGCGCACGCTCCTGCCCGACCTACGGATCTGCTTCGCTGCCGGAGCCGGGCTGGCGCCGGTCCACGATGAGCGGTTCGCCGCCCGCGGCGGTGCCCCACTGCGCATCGACCCGAACACGTTCGTCGACACGTCGTCCTACGGGCGCCGCGGCCTGGACAGCCTCATCCGCGTCCTGGGCATCGACCAGATCGTGCTCGGCAGCGACCGTCCGTACGCCGAACCCACTGATCCAGGCCTAGGCGCGGCTGCCACCCACGCCGTTCGCGTTGTCAACCCCCGCCGTTTCCTCGAAGGAGGTCGCCCATGACTGACCCGATCCTCGGAAGGACCACGATGACTGGCACCCCTGCCGAGGCCGCCCCCGCCCGCCGGATTCCGGCACAGAGTTCCGCCGAGCGGCCCGACATCGTCGGCCCGGGTCTCTCGCTGAACACCCTGCCAGGACGAGACCTGGACAAGCGCGAACTCCTCAAGCTCGTGAGCTCCATCGCCGACGACCCTTCGCAGTGGCGCGAGCATGTCGCCTACAGCGACGAGGCGCGGCACTACGTCGAGCTACACCGCGACACCCATGTGGACGTGTGGGTGCTCTGCTGGACTCCGCAGAGCGACACGGGCTGGCACGACCACGACATCTCATCCGGTGCCGTCGCGGTCGCCGAGGGGTGCCTGACCGAGCACAACCTCGCGGTGGGCACGCCGAGCATCCATACCGAGGTTCCGGCCGGAACGGTCTTCTGCTTCGGCCCCGACCACATCCACCGGCTCACGGGCAAGCACGAGGGCAGCGTCTCGATACACGCGTACTCGCCTCCCCTGTGGCGGATGGGTCAGTACGCGGTCAGCCGGACCGGGGTACTGGGGCGGACGTCGGTCTCCTATGCCGACGAGCTACGTCCGCTGGACGACATGGCCTGACCCGCGACCCTCGTGACCCGCGGGCTCGCTAGGGGTCGGAGGCGTCGCGGGTGGCCGCCGCCCGCGAGACGAGCTCGCCGAGCACTGACAGCACCTGTTCGGCGAGTTGGACGTCCCCGCTCAGATTCCGGTCGTCGAGGCCGCCCGGAAGGTCTGCGCACGCCGCGAGGGCGCGGGCGAGCGGTTCGCTGGCCGGCGAGATGCCCCGCAACCGCAGAGCGCGAACGGCCGCGACCAGCTCGCAGGCCAGCATGATCCGCAGGTTGCCGACCGCGCTGGTCGCCTGGCGCGCCGCCAGCGAGGCGAAGCTGGCATCCTCCTCCACCCCCCGTGACAGGACCACCGCCTGCAGGCCGGCCGGGGTCGCGGCGGCGCGTAGGTCGCCCAGGGCGGAAGCGGCGACGTACTCGAGCACCATCACGCCGGACATGCCGGGCGTGCCGTCCCCGAGGAACGGCGCAAGGCCGGTGAACGACGGATCGTTCAAGGTCGTCAGCCGTGCCAGCGCGAGCTTGGCCGACTGTGCGACGGTGATCACCGCGGCATCGAGTGCCGTAGTCAGATACACGGCGTGGAAGCCGCCGTGGTGGGCGAGTTCGCCATCGCCGTCACGGCCTGCAAGGACAACCGGGTTCTCCGACGGCGCGTTCGCGAGACGGCAAACCACGTCATCCAACTCGGCCAGAGCGTCCAGGGCGGCGCCGTGTGCCTGCGGAAGTGTCCGGAGGCCGAACGGATCCTGGATCCGCGCCGGTGGAGCGGCCGGGACCGTAAGCGACCGCATCCAGCGGCAGACCTGCCGGGCGCCATCGAAGGGAGTCACCCGTTCAACCACCTCGGCGAATGCTTCGGGATTGCCGTCGATGGCTGTGTAGGTGAGCCCCGCGACCACCACGCAGGCGCGGGCCAGCATCTGCAATTCCGTGCAGGCCAGCGCCGCGTCGCCGATCGCAGCCGCGTTGCTGCTCATGAACGGCAGCGCGTCGTGCACACCGAACTCGATCGTGGCGGGCAGCGCGCCCGTCGTCGGTACCTCGCCGACCAGCGCGAGCGCGATGGTGGCAAGCGCGGTGAGGTCGCCGGTGCCGATGCTGCCGTGCTCACGAACCTCGGGCAACGCGTCGGCCGCAAGCATCGCCGCCAGCCCGTCCAGCAGGGACAGGGAAGCGCCACTGCCGCCGGCCGCCAACTGATTGAGACGGACGACGAGCGTGGCGCGCACCCGTTCCACCGCTCGAACCGGCCCGGCCGAGGTCGCGTGACTGCGCACCAGCGACAGGGCATGCCTGGCCGGGTCGGTGATGTCGACGTCGCGGTTGGCGCCCACGCCGGTCGATCTGCCATACACCGTGCGCTCGCGGGAGATCCGGTCGGCGAACTGGTACGACGCCGCGACTCGGTGCCGGGCATCGTTGGTGACCACGATGCCGTCCCGGCGGTACGCGGCCGCCGCGATGTCAGCGCAGGTCAAGTGCGCGCCGTCGATGCGGATCAACGAGCCTCCTGCCGAGGTTGAGTCGGGTCGGGGGAGTACCGCGAAGGGCTGCGTGGGTGTACGTGACGCGCGGTCACACGTCGGTCTCGATCCGGCCCAACCGCACCAGAGGTCTTCCGCTGCGCGTCCAAGCGTGCCACTGTCTCACTCTATGGCAGGGTCCTTTCGCCTAGTGGCAGTCGCGGCATCCGGACGATGGCTGCCATGACGCTGGCCAGCACGCCAACAACCCCGCCCGGGTCGTCGACCCGTACGGTCGAACGCGCCCTTGGCCTGCTCGCCGAGGTCTGTACTGAAGGTGCGATCGGCCTGACCGATTGCGCGCGAAGAGTGGATCTGCCGCCGAGCACCGCGCTGCGGCTGCTCCGCACCCTGGAGAACGCGGACTTCGTCACCCGTGACGAGCGCGGCTTCTACCGTGCGGGCATTCGGCTGATCCAGCTGGGAGCCGCGGCCCTCGGGCGAGAATCGCTGGTCGGCATGGCCGAGCCCTCGCTGCAACGCGTCGTGGCGTCGACCGGCGAGTCGGCGTACGTGAGCGTGCTCGGCCCCGGAGCGACCGCGCTGTACGTCGGGATGGTCGAGGGTACGCACGCCATCCGGCACACCAGCTGGGTGGGGCGGACCGTCCCGCTGGACGGCACCGCGGTCGGTGCGGCGCTGCGCGGGGCGGTACCGAAGGCGGGATACGTCGCGCAGCGATCGAGCGTGGAACCGGACGCCACAGCGATCGCCGCGCCTATCCGGCGCCCGGACGGGATCGCAGGCGCGATCAGCCTTATCGGGCCTACCTATCGGATCGATGACAAGAAGGTTCGCGCGTTCGGCCGCATCGTGAGCCGTGAGGCTAGCGTCATTGCCAAGCAGTTCGCTGCGTCGCAATTGGTCGGCGCATGACGATCGGGCGGTCCTCGGGTCGCGCGTAGGTGGAGGTGGCTGCGGATGATCCGGTTCGAATCTGTGTCCAAGAAGTATCCCGACGGCACGGTGGCTGTCGACGAGCTCGACATCATCGCCCCGTCCGGCCAAATCACTGTGTTCGTGGGCCCATCGGGCTGCGGCAAGACGACGTCACTTCGAATGATCAACCGGATGATCGAGCCCACGTCCGGGCGGATCTGGCTCGACGACAGGGACACCGGAACCTTCTCGCCGTCTGAGCTGCGGCGCGGAATCGGTTACGTGATCCAGCATGCTGGGCTGTTCCCGCACCGGACCATCGTCGACAACGTCGCCACGGTTCCCCTGTTGCTCGGCAAGAATCGCCGCGAGGCGCGCCAGCGGGCGATGGAGTTGATCGAGCGGGTAGGCCTGGACCCGAAGTTCGCCAAGCGCTACCCGGCCCAGCTCTCGGGTGGCCAGCAGCAGCGCGTCGGCGTCGCCCGCGCTCTGGCCGCCGACCCGCCGGTCATGCTGATGGACGAACCGTTCAGCGCTGTCGACCCCGTGGTACGCGGTCAGCTGCAGGACGAGTTCCTGCGGTTGCAAGCTGAGTTGGGCAAGACCATCGTCTTCGTCACCCATGACATCGACGAGGCGGTCAAGCTCGGCGATCAGGTCGCGGTGATGCGAGTGGGCGGCAAGCTGGCCCAGCTCGCCCCGCCAGCAGAGCTGCTCAACCGCCCGGCCGACGCCTTCGTCGCCGGCTTCGTCGGCCGCGACCGTGGCTACCGTGCACTCGGTTTCGAGTCGGCCGGCACCCTGCCCACCCGCGACGAGCCGAGCGTCCGGCTCGGCAGCGATGTCGCGGCGGCCGGCCCGGTGGCGCAGGACGGTTGGGCACTGGTCGTGGATGACGAGCAGAAGCCGCTTGGTTGGCTGGAGACCGGCGGGGCGCCGGCGGGCCAGATCGGACCGGGGCTGCTGCACCGTGGAGGGACTCTGGCCACCGAAGGAGGCTCCCTGCGAGCCGCGCTGGACGCCGCGCTCTCGTCACCGTCCGGTCGGGGCGTGATCGTGGACGAAGCCGGCCGGCTCATCGGAACCGTCACCGCCGCTCAAGTCGTCGAACGTATCGCCCACCAGGCATCGGCAAGCCGGAACCCGACCGCCGGAGCGCCTTCGCACGCGGAGGCCGGCACGTGATCACCTACTTCGACCAACACAGTGAGGAGATCCTCAACTGGCTGGGCTACCACGTCTGGCTGTCGGCACTGCCGGTGCTGCTCGGATTGATCATCTCGCTGCCCCTGGGCTGGGTGGCCCACCGGTACCGGTGGGCCTACGGCCCACTGGTCGGCATCTCGGGACTGCTCTACACGATTCCGTCGATCGCCCTGTTCGTCATCCTCCCGGGGGTGATCGGCACCAAGGTGCTCGACCCCATCAACGTGGCCATCGCCCTCACGGTCTACACCGTGGCCCTGCTGGTCCGGGTCGTCGCCGACGGGCTCGCCGCGGTGCCCGACGATGTCGCCCAGGCGGCGACGGCGATGGGGTACCGGCGATTCCAGCGCCTGCTGTCCGTCGAACTCCCGATCGCGGTCCCGGTCATCGCGGCAGGTCTGCGCGTCGCGGCTGTCTCGAACGTCAGCCTGGTGGCGGTCGCCGCAACGATCGGCGTGCCGCAGCTGGGGCAGTTGTTCACCACCGGATTCCAGCTCTCGTACTTCCCGCCGATCATCATCGGCATCGTGCTCTGTGTCGCCCTCGCGCTGGTGTACGACACCGTGATCGTGATCGCCACCAGACTGCTCACCCCGTGGCGGCGGGCGGTGCAGCCGTCATGATCATCCAAGACATCATCACGTTCCTGACCACGTCCACGAACTGGCAGGGTCCGGACGGCATCCCCACCCGGCTGGCCGAGCACATCGAGTACTCCGTCATCGCGTTGGTGATCGCGGCGCTGATCGCGCTGCCCATCGGCCTGCTGATCGGCCACACCGGCAAGGGCACCGCCGTCGTCGCCGGGATCGCCAACTCGTTCCGTGCGCTGCCGACGATCGGCCTGCTCATCTTCTTCGTGGTGCTCATCTCGCCGCACATCCACGGCAAGGGCGACGCCGCATATCTGATCCCGTCCGTGATCGTCCTGGTGCTGCTGGCCATACCGTCCATCCTGAGCAACACCTATGCGGGCGTGCAGAATGTCGACCCCGCCGCGCGGGATGCGGCCGCCGGCATGGGCATGACCGGTAGTCAGGTGTTGTTCAGGGTTGAGTTGCCGTGTGCGTTGCCGCTGATCATGTCTGGTGTACGGAGTGCGACCCTGCAGGTGGTGGCGACCACCACGATCGCCGCCTACGTGTCGCTCGGTGGCTTCGGCCGTTATGTGTTCGACGGCCAGGCGCAGCAGGACTACGCGCAGATGGCTACCGGTGCGGTGCTGGTCGCCGTGCTCGCGGTGCTCGCCGATTTCGCGCTGGCGTTGGTGCAGCGTGGCATCGTTTCGCGCGGTATCTCTGGCCGATACGCCAAGACAGCGGTCTCCGGCAGGACCGACGCATTGTCCGCCGAGATCGTCGAAGCGGAGGTCGCGCGGGTGTGAACGGGACGCGGGGAAGTCGGATCTCAATACTGTCCATAGGAGAAGGCATGTTGCGCTCGAGAATGGCTCTGGGGGCGGCGATCGCCGCCGTAGCACTGGCCGTAACGGCATGTAGCAGTAGCGACCCGACAAAGAGCGACACGGGGGATTCGGCCCCGTCCGACACCATCGTCGTCGGCTCGGCGAACTTCCAGGAGAACGTCCTGCTCGCCCACATCTACGCCGAAGCGTTGAAGGCCAAGGACGTCAAGGTGTCGACCAAGCTGAACATCGGCAGCCGGGAGGCATACATCCCCGGGCTCGAGGACGGCTCCATCGACCTCATCCCCGACTACACCGGCAACCTGCTGCTGTTCTTCAAGAAGGACGCGCCGGAAACCAGCTCTGACGACGTGTACGCGGCCCTGCCGAAGGTCCTGCCCGACACGCTGATCGTGCTCGACAAGTCCGATGCCGAGGACAAGGACGCCATCGTGGTCACCAAGGACACGGCCGCGGAGCACAGCCTCAAGTCCATAGCGGACCTTCAGTCGGTCGCCGGCAAGCTGACGCTCGGCGGCCCGCCCGAGTTCAAGACCCGCCCGGATGGTATTCCGGGTCTCAAGGAGCACTACAACGTCACGTTCGGCACGTACCGGACCTTGGACGCGGGTGGCCCGCTGACGGTCAACGCGCTGAAGAACGGGCAGATCGACGCCGGAGACATCTTCACCACGGATCCCTCGATCAAGGCGAACGACTTCGTCGTCCTGGACGACCCGGAGTCCAACTTCTCCGCGCAGAACGTGGTCCCGCTCATCAACAAGGGCAAGGCGAGCGACAACGTCAAGTCCGCGCTCAATGCGGTCTCGGAGAAGCTCGACACCGAGACGCTGACCGACCTGCTGAGCAAGGTCGTCACGGACAAGCAGGACCCGAACGCGGTTGCGAAGGAGTGGCTGTCGTCGGCCGGCCTGACCTGAGCAGGCTGATCTGACCGCTCGGGAGGCCAGTGATACGGCAGCACGCTGGCCCCCGAGCCCGGTCGGCCGTTCGCGCGATTCACGAGGCGTACCCGTCCGAGCGACACTGAACCGTCAGCGGCCGCCCGCCGCGTTTACACACCACTGCAGGAGCGTCCGATGACGGCTACGACGGGTCAGCGTCGGATGCGAACGGTCGTACCACCCGCCACGCTGGCGCGGTTCGTGTTGGTGGCCGCCGTCGTGGTGAACCTGCTCATCGTGGAAGTGCTCTTCTTCACCTCCGGCGCGGGGAAGAACTCGGTCCTTACCGTCGCCAAGTTCTTCGGCCTGCACGCCGCCCTGATCCATGATGCTGCAGTTGACCCTGGTGGCCCGGATACCGTGGTTGGACCGCCGGCTCGGCATGGACCGGCTCACCGCCTGGCACCGCTGGGTCGGCTTCACCCTGCTGTGGACGGTCGTCCTCCACGCGAACCTGGTCGTGCTCGGCTACGCCCGGCTGGGTGGAACCTCGATGTTCGAGGCGTTCCTGGACCTGGCCGGTGTGACCGCCTCGCTGCTCGGCATGTGCGCCGCCGCCATCCTGATCACGGTGGCGACCCTCTCGATCCGGTACGCCCGCCGCCGCCTGTCATACGAGGCCTGGCACGCGATTCACTTCGCCCTGTATCTGGCCCTCTCGCTCGCCCTTGTCCACCAGTTCCTCGAAGGCACCACCTTCACCTCCTCCACCGCGGCCACCGTCTACTGGTGGACCTTGTGGGCCTGCGTCGTCACCGCCCTGATCGTCGGCCGGGTCGTCATGCCGATCTGGCGCAACGCCCGCCATCAGTTCCGCGTCGCAGCGGTCGTACCGGAGTCGGACAACGTCGTGTCGGTGCACATCACGGGGCGGCACCTCGATCGACTGCCCGCGCGGGCCGGCCAGTTCTTCATCTGGCGGTTCCTCGGCCACAACAGCTGGTGGCAGGCCAACCCGTTCTCGATGTCGGCGGCCCCCAACGGTCGCTCGCTGCGCCTGACCGCGAAGGCGGTAGGTGCGACCAGCGCCGGGCTGCGCCATGTCCCCGTCGGAACCCGCGTCTTCGCCGAGGGCCCTTACGGCGCCTTCACCACCCTCCACCAGACCAGGGACGCCACCCTGCTCATCGCCGGAGGCGTGGGCATCACCCCGATCCGCTCCCTGCTCGAGGAGTCGGAGGGTTCCGCCATCGTCCTCTACCGGGTTCACACCATGGCCGACGCAGTCCTGCTCGCCGAGTTGCAGGCGCTGGCCCGGGCCCGCGGCGCGCAGGTGCACGTACTGACCGGACGCACCGGAGCCGGCACCCCGCCGAACGAGCCCTTCGCGCCACACAACCTCATCGCCCTGGTGCGCGACATCGCGGAGCGCGACGTCTTCGTCTGCGGCCCGCCCGCGATGACATCGGCGGTACTGCGCAGCCTTCGTACGCTGAACGTGCCACGCAACCAGGTTCACGCCGAGAGGTTCAGCCTCGCCTGACGGCCCCGGCCGCATGTCGTGTTTAGACACCACGTGGTCCGGCTCGCGTCCGGGGAGCCCGGGGCGGCCGTTCAGTTTAGCTACTGCGTGGCTTGGGGCCGCCCGAGCGCAGGCTGCCGAGCCGGCTTAGTGCGTCAAACCAGAACCGTGCTCCGGGTAGCAGAGCCAGCAACATGAGCGCCCAGCCCAGCGCCACGAGGAGGATCGCCCCCAGGTCGCTCCCGCTATCCGCCGGGTCCCCGAGCCCGTGCTGCTCGAATCCAGTTGCAAGATGCGTCCGCGGCCGCGCAGGCGGGAATGGTGCCCCAGCCGATCGGCAGCCCCACTCCTCGGGTTTGCTGGATCTCGGCGCGTAGCTCGCGCAGGCATGCCGCGGGCGTGCGGTCGGTGCATTGGGCGGCGTCGACCGCCTGGGTCACGACCGCGCCGCGCAGCGCTTGGTCGGTGTAGAGGGAACGGGCGATCTCTACCGCACTGAGATTGAAGATGAGGACGAGGACTGCGGCGATGCCGAGGGTGATCCACCGGACGTGCCGCTTGTACCATCCGGAGACCCGGGCCATGTGGTCGTCGTACCAGCCCTCGACGTTCCTCCGGAACACTGCGATGTCGCCGTTCGCGTCCTCCAGTAGCGCCAGCATGGCCTTCTTGAGCGGTTCCGGCAGGTCGGGCCGCGACTTGAGGGAGGCCTTGATCTCGCCGGCTGTCATCTGACCGGTCGAATCGGGAATCGCGAGGTCGATAAGTGCCCGGGCGAACGACCGGCCGGCGACATACGAGGGCAGCTTCCGCCGTTGCGCGTTGGGCAGTTTGGCGTTTCCCGCGTTGGCCGGCATCGCCGCCTTGTCGGCGTTGCCGGCGATGAGCGGATGGCTGACGATCCGTGTGATGACGGGGTTCTGGTCTTCACCTGTCCTAGGCGCCGGCTCGGTCGCGTTGCGGCGGATCAGGTCGCGGGGGCCGAGGCTGAACTGCCCCGGCCCATCGACGAGGGATCTGATCCCTCGCAGCAGGTACTCGCCGCGCAGTCCGAGGAAGCGCGTGACCAGTTCAGTGAGCACCGACACCAGTGCCGCGAAGGCAGCAAAGACGAAGACGAGCCCGAGGGCCGTCTGCAGGACCAGGCTGTCCATTGTGTCCTCCCTTGACCGTACGAGACTGCGTGTCGGAACCGCCCCTGCGCAACCGCCTCGATGGTGGGCTGCGAACTGTCGGGGAAATGGCGGTAACGGGCGTCCGGTTAAGGGACGCGTGTCCGGACAGTCCAGTTCAGCAAGGCTGGTCGGTCGGATATCTGCCGTGCTGTCACAGATCGGCCTCGGCCGGTGTCTCCATGCCGAGAGCAGCAGGCGAGGAGGAGACATGACCAGCAACACCCGGGTCCCCAAGGCTGAGATCACCGGCATCTACGGCGCCGTGCTGAAGAGGATCACCAGGAAGATGTTCGGCGAAGTGCCCGATGCCCTTGGCGTGATGTGGCACCACCGGCCGATGCTCAAGGCCAGCTTCGCCCTCGGCCAGAAGGCCGCCAAGTGGAACGAGTGCGACAAGGACCTGAAGTCCTACGCCCACATGGCCGTGGCAGCCCTGATCGGCTGCTCGTTCTGCCTCGACCTGGGGTACTTCCAGGCGCACAACGAGGGGCTCGACGAGGTCAAGGCCCGCGAGGTGCCGCGGTGGCGGGAGTCGGACGCCTTCGCGCCGCTGGAGCGCGAGGTCCTGGAGTACGCCGAAGCGATGTCGCAGACGCCGCCGACCGTCACCGACGAGCTCTTCGCTCGGCTGCTCGAGCAGCTCGGGGCACCGGCGATGGTCGAGCTGACCGGGATCGTCGCGATGGCGAACCAGATGGCGCGTACGAACGTCGCTCTCGGCATCGAGGCCCAGGGGTTCTCGGCAGCGTGCGGCCTGGCGCCCCTGGCGCAGCCGAGCGGCATAGCGTTGCAGGCATGACCGACGACCCGTTCGTCGCCCACCGAAGCCTGCTGTTCACGGTCGCCTACGAGATGGTCGGCTCCGCCGCCGATGCCGAGGACGTCGTGCAGGAGACCTGGCTGCGGTGGGCGGACCTCGGCGCCGCGGTGCGGGCGGACGTACGCGATCCGCGCGCCTACCTGGTGCGGATCGTCACCCGGCAGGCGCTCAACCGGCTGCGCACGCTGGCGCGGCGGCGCGAGGACTACGTCGGCGAGTGGCTCCCCGAGCCGCTGCTGACCAGCCCCGACGTGGCGGAGGACGTCGAGCTCGCCGAGAGCGTCTCGTTCGCGATGCTGACCGTCATGGAGACCCTGGGTCACACCGAGCGGGCGGTGTTCGTGCTGCGAGAGGTATTCGACACGCCGTACGACGAGATTGCCGAGGCGATCGGCAAGACGTCGGCGGCGGTGCGGCAGATTGCCCACCGCGCCCGAGAGAACGTGGCCGCGAGGCGGCCGCGAGTGCGGGTGAGCCGTGCGGAGCAGGAGGCCGTGGTAGAGCGGTTTCTGGCCGCGGTCCGTGGAGGCGACCTGCAGGGGTTGCTGGGTGTGCTTGCGCCCGATGTAGTCGCCGTGGCCGACGGTGGCGGCGTGGTCGCCGCGGCTCGCCGCCCGATCAAGGGTGCCGACCGGGTGGCTCCACTCCTGAGCGGCCTGGCCAAGCTGGCCGGCGACGTCGAGTTGAAGCCGATGTGGCTCAACGGCGGGCTTGCGGTCCGGTTCGACCTCGACGGCGAGCTAGACACCGTGGCGAGCCTGGTGATCGAGGACGGCCGGATCACCCGGATATACGCGATCCGCAACCCGCACAAGCTGGCCTGGCTCGACGAGGAGGTCGAGCTCAGCCGGTGACTGGGCTTTCCGACCCCGCGAGCTGCGCGCCGTTCAGCGTTCCGGTCGCCCGCATCTGCCGGCGCCCGCCGAGCTCGGCGACGAGTTCCAACGGCACGTCAACCACTGCCAGCCCACCCGGCTTGTCCTCGCTCCAGCGGCGAACCTTCCCGCTGAACACCACGGCCATGTGGGCTGCGTTCCAACGGATTTCCAATGTGCGCTTGCTCTACTTCGTGGCACGGGAGACGGGCACGCTCGGCGACGCGCCCGCCCGTGGGGGAGGCGACCGCTCATGGTGCGACAAATCGGACTCCTGCCGAGGATTGCTGTCGGTACGATCCTGGCGACCTGCCTCGGTACGGCGGTGGTCCCGGCGACGGGCGCTCAGGCCGGGCCTCCGCAGGACGTCGGCGCGGCCTACGTGTGGGCGAACGAGCCCACGTCGGCGAGCTACACACCGGCGGTCTCCTACCAGTGGAACTCCACGAGCCCGACGAAGGTTGTCAACCACGTGCGGCGAACGGGCGTCGGCGTCTATCTGGTGTTCATGAAGGACCTGGTCGGGGCCCACGGCACGGTGTCGGTCACCGCGTACGGCGAGTCGTCGGCGTACTGCAAGGTGGTCGACTGGTTCCCGGTCCAAGACGGCGCCAGTACCTCGCAGCGGATCCGGGTGCACTGCTTCGACCGGACAGGAATGCCGGTCGACTCGCGGTTCACCGTCAGCTACGCCAACCGGCGGAGCACGCCGTTCCCAATGGCTTACCTCTGGGCCGACCAGCCGTTCACCAGGAATTACGCGCCGAACCCACTCTATCGGTTCAGCTCCACCGGACAGGTCCCGACCATCGAGCGGGCGGCCGCGGGCCAGTATTTCGTGAGCCTGCCGGGATTCCGCCGGCCGGGCGCGAGCGACATCACCGGTATCGCGATGGTGACCGGCTACGGTCCCGGCCCGAACCGGTGTGGCGTCGGCTTCGGTCCCGGCGGCTTCGCTGCGATCGAGGCCGTCCTGGTGTCCTGCACAACGCCGAGCGGACAGCTCGTGGACAGCCAGTTCACACTGACCTACGTCGAGGACGGCAACGTGCTCGGCGGGCGCCGGGGATCGCGGTTCCATGAGTCCGCGTATGCCCGCGGGATACGCGACCACACCGCGTTTATGCGCGCACCAGCCGAGTTCGCGTTCCCCTCCGACGGCACCCTGGGCGTCATGACGCTCAGCACGGGCAGGTACCGCGTCATCCTGCCGGTCGACCTTCGCGCCGGTCACGTCCAGGTCGTATCGGCGTTCGCTCCGGCGTTCCGCCCGGGCAACCACTGCAAGGTGGCCGGATGGAACCCCAGCTCGGGCGCGGTGGTTCTGTGCTTCGCACCCGACGGCACGCCCACGGACGTCGACTTCCATCTCACCTTCGTCGGCCCGAGCTTGACCTGAGCCCCAGCGAGCCGCCCGGGCGTCGGTGCCCGGGGCCGCGCTGTACCAGGGTGCTCCTCGTCCGCGCGTGCCACCGGGGGAGCGGCAATGGCCAAAGTCGACCGCCAGCCGAGCCGGCGAATAGGCGGCCCGGGCCGTCTACATCGAACGGGCGGCACCTGCGGAACGACGCGCCCAAGCTCAACGTTAACGGCGTCACAGAACGGTACGCCCTGAGCCCTGTCCAGCGGCAACACAGTGCGCGCCAGTGCCGTCAGCAGCAGTTCGTGACGTGCTCGCCACGTCCGTCCGCGAAACGCTGGCGTCGCAGCCGACCGATTGCGGTCACCAATCCGCCGCTCGCCATCTCGACCTGGACCTTAGCGTCTGGGACGCTGGGACGCGGTGCTCATCGGACGGCGCATGGGCCGATCTCGAGAAGGGATGACCATGGACTCAATCACGACCGACTTCGGAGAAGTTCTCTTGTGGAGCTTCTGGTTCTTCATCTGGATCGCCGCACTGATGGTGTGGTTCCGGTGCCTGTTCGACCTGTTCGGCGACAGCTCGCTCAGCGGTTGGGCGAAGGCCGGTTGGGCGCTCCTGCTCATCTTCGTGCCGTGGCTGGGCGCCCTGATCTACCTTATTGCTCGGGGCCGGAGCATGACCGAGCGCCAGATGGCGGCGATTGCGGCGCGGCAGGCCGAGCAGGAGAAGTACATCCAGCAGGTTGCGAGCACTTCTCAGACCCCGGCCGAGCAGATCGCAAGCGCCAAGGCACTTCTCGATTCCGGATCCATCACGCAGACGGAGTACGAATCCCTCAAGGCTAAGGCGCTCGCCTGACCGCACCGTCCACAGACACACCGCCCGAGTCGTCGTCGCCGGGAACGCGTGCCGGCCTCCGCTCGTCCGCACCCGTTCTAGCGGTTGGATCGTGCCCTGGTAGGTCACGATCCGACCGCAACGAAGGCGCTCAGCCGAGGCGGCGCAGCGTATCTGCGTCGAGGTTCACGTCGAGCGCGCCCAGTGCCTCGTCGAGCTGGCGGACCCAGCTGACCCCGATCACAGGGATGGCCGGCGGGTCAGTGGCCAGCAGCCAGGCGAGCACGACCTGGTTGGGGGTGGCCCCGAGTTCGGCGGAGACCTCGGTCAGCGCGGCCAGCCGCTCGGTGGTGCCCGGGTGGTCGTACGCGTCGGGGAGCGGCTTGTCCGAGCGAGTGTAGGCGCCGCCGAGCAGCGGCGAGTAGGCGAGCAGGGTCAGGTCGTCCTCGGCCCGGACATAGTCGAGCAGTTCGTCGCTGGCGTGCAGGCCCGGCCCGCCGGCGAGTGTGGAGCCCGGCCGTGGCCGCAGGTAGCTGTGCTGCTGCTGGATGGCCCGGTACGACGCCCAGCCGTGGTCGCGGGCCAGCCGCCGGGCCCGCTCCAGCCGCCAGGCGGGGTGGTTGCTGGCGCCGGGCATTCCGATCAGCCCGTCGTTGACCAGGCTGCCGAACGCCTCCACGGTCTCTTCCAATGAAACGGACCGGTCCTCCATGTGCGCGTAGTACAGGTCGATCCGGTCGGTGCCCAGCCGGCGCAGGCTGGCCTCGGCCCCGGCTCGGATCGCCTTCGCGGAGAGCCCTTCGGCGTGCTCGGGCCAGCTCGCGCCGGGTGACTCCGGCCGGGCTCCCACCTTGGTGGCGACCACGGTCCGGTCCCGGACGCCCCGGTCGGCGAGCCAGCGCCCGACCAACTCCTCGCTCTCGTCACCGGTGCCGCCGACCCAGAACGCGTACGAGTCCGCTGTGTCGACGAAGGTGCCGCCGGCCTCGGCGAAGCGATCCAGGATCCGCATCGAGGTCGGTTCCTCCACTGTGGTGCCGAAGAACATGGTGCCCAGGCAGAGCGCGCTCACGCTCGGGCCGTCGCCGCTGAGGTTTCGGTATTCCATGGTCGCGTCCTTCCGTCGTCCGGCGATCGCGTCACCTCGCACGGTTCCACCAGAGGGCGAGGCCGGCGCCGGTGAAGGCCAGCAGCCCTCCGGCCAGGACGAACCAGACCGTGATCTCGACGTCCTGGTTGTGCAGGCCGATCTCCCGCGGCAGGTCGGCGAGCACGTCGGTCAGCTGGTCGGCGTCCTCCGCCCGGAAGTATCGCCCGCCGGAGATGTCCGCGACCTCGGTCAGCGCGTCCTCGTCGATCTCGCGGTTGCGCCCGCCGGCCGCCGCCCGCCGAAGCCGCGCGGCCCCTGGCCGAAGGCGGAGCCGCCGCTGAGCTGGTCGGCGGTGCACACCATGGGGGCGGGCTCGGTGGTGCCGAAGCCGATCGTGAAGACCCGCAGGCGGCGGGCGGCGGCCTGCTCGGCGGCGGTGACCGGGTCGACGCCGGTGGTGTTCGAGCCGTCGGTGAGGACCACGATGGTGTCCGGCTCGTAGTCGCCGACGGTGTTCGGGGCGGCGTCACCGAGGTCGACGCCCGTGGCGGCGACGTTCGGGTTGCTCTCGGCGATCGCGTCGATGGAGGTCAGGATCGCCTGGCCGATCGCCGTACCCCTGGCGGTCTTGAGTGTGTCGATGGCGTCGAGCAGGGCGTCCTTGTCGGTGGTGGGGGGCACCAGCAGACCGGCGGTCCCCGAGAAGGCGACGAGGCCGATCCGGGTGCCGTCGTCCTGCCCTTGATGAACTCGCGGGCCGCGTCGCTGGCGACGGCCAGCCGGTTGGGAGCGACGTCGGTGGTGCACATCGAGCCGGAGACGTCGATCGCCAGCAGGATCGAGGTGTGGTTCGACGGCACGGCCACCGACGCCTGCGGCCGGGCCAGACCGCCGGCCAGCGCGAGCAGCCCGGCGAGGAAGAGGTAGACCGGAATGCGCCGGCGCCACGAGGTAGGTCCGGGCAGCGCGGCACGGATCAGCGCGACGCTGGAGACGACGACCGCGGACCGCCTGCGGCGCCGGTTCAGCCACCACCGGGCCACCAGCAGCAGCGGTACGGCCAGCAGCGCGACCAGCGCCCATGGCCAGCTGAGCGACATCAGACGATCCTTCCGTGCCAGAGGATGCCCAGCAGTCCGCCGAGCATCAGAAGCAGCAAGGCGACGCCCGCGAACGGCGCCGGTCAGCTCGACCGGCTCCTTCTCGATGGTCAGACGCAGGTCGATCGACTCGGTCGCATCGGCCAGCGTGTCCGCGTTGCCGGCGGGGTGGTAGGTGCCGCCGCTGGTCTGCGCGACCGTGGTCAGCAGCCCCTCGTCCAGCGCGGTGGCGAGCTGGTAGCCGTCGACCTCGACGGTGGCGCCCTCGGCGGTGCCGACCCCGACCGTGTGGACGCGTACTCCGGCGGCGGCGGCGAGTTCGGCGGCGGCCTCGGCGTCCGGGCCGCCGGTCTGCTGGCCGTCGGAGAAGATCACGATCGTCGCCGAGGGCCAGTAGCCGAGGTCGTTCGTGGTCGCGCTCGTGTCGTCGGACGGCAGGCTGACCGGTTTGCCGGTGATGGTGCCGAGCGCGACGAGGATCGCCTGCCCGAGCGAGGTGCCGCCGCTGGCCGAGGGCCGACGGATCGCGGCCAGCGCGGCGGAGCGGTCGTCGGTCGGGGCCTGGGTCAGCAGCGCCTGTTCGCCGAAGACCAGGACGCCGACGTCGACGGAGTCCGGCTGCTCCTCGACGAAGCCGATCGCCGCGGCCTTCGCGGCGGCGAGCCGACTCGGCGCGACGTCGTCGGCGGACATGCTGTTGGAGATGTCGAACGCGAGCACCACCGTGCCGGCGACCCGGGGGACGGCGATCTCGGCCTGCGGGCGGGCCGCGCCGACCAGCAGGATCGGCAGGGCGGCGAGCAGCAGCGCGTAGGGCAGGTGGCGCCGCAGCGCGGCCCGCCGCGAACCGCCGCTGGCAGGGTGCCGAAGCCGGCCGCGGTCAGGGCAGCGGCACGGCGGCGCTGGAGTGCGACGTAGCCGGCGATCGCGGCCGCGGTCACCAGCACGGCGGCGGCGATCACAGCCGGGTAGAGGAAGGTCACCGGCGCCTCCGTCCGGAGCGGCGGACCATGCCGACGAGCGCGGCGATCACATCCTCGTCGGTGCTGACCCGGTACGCGTCGACCCCGGCCTGCCGCATCCCCTCCGCCAGGGCCTCCTCGCGGGCGCCGACCTGGGTGGAGAGGCGGCCGCGCAGCAGCGGGTCACTGGCATCGACGAGGAGTTGCTCGCCGGTCTCCGCGTCCTCGACCAGAATCAGGCCGAGGTCGGGCAGCTCCAGCTCGGCCGGGTCGACCACGCGGATCACCACGACCTCGTGGCGGTGGGTGAGCCTGGCCAGCGGACGGTCCCAGCCCGGGTCGCCGATGAAGTCGGACAGCACGAAGACCAGGCTGCGGCGGCGCGCGGTGGTGGAAGCGGCCAGGTGCAGCATCGCGGCCAGGTCGGTGGTCGCGCCCGGACGGGTGCGGGCCTGCGGGCGCATCAGCTCGCGTGCGATGCGGAGGACCTGGTCGCGGCCGGTGCGCGGCGGGATCACCTGGTGGGCGTCGTTGTCGTAGAGGATCGCGCCGACCCGGTTGCCGCCCTGTGCGACCAGCCGGCTGAGGCTGACCGCCAGCTCGGTCGCGACGGCCTCCTTACCCTGGCCGCCGGCGGGGAGCTCCCGGCGGGGGACCGGCCGAAGCGCATCGAGGCCGAGCGGTCCACGACCAGCCAGGCGGTCAGCTCACGGTCCTCGGTGTACAGCCGGACGAACGGCTCGTCGAGACGCGCCGTGACGTTCCAGTCGATGTGCCGGACATCGTCCTCCGGCGTGTAGGCGCGCAGGTCGGTGAAGTCGATGCCGGAGCCGCGCCACACCGTGCGGTACGCGCCCTGGAGACGCCCGTCGAGGCGGCGGCCGAGCCGCCACTCCAGGCGCCGCAGTAACCGGTCCGGGGCCGTGGTCATGGTGGCTCAGCCGCTCCGGCCGGCGGTCTCCGGGATCGGCGCGCTCGCGAGGATCTTCGACAGGATCAGGTCCGCGGTCACGCTCGTCGGAGAGCGCCTCGTAGGACAGGACGAGGCGGTGGCGCAGCACGTCCAGAGCAAGGTCGGTGAGATCCTCGGGGACGACGTACTCCCGGCCCCGGATGTAGGCCAGGGCGCGGGCGGCGAGCACCAGGCTGATCGAGGAACGAGGGCTGGCGCCGAAGGCGACGTAGCGGGCCATTTCGGTCAGGCCGACCTGGCCGGGCTCGCGGCTGGCGTGGGCCAGGCGCACCGCGTACTCGATCAGCGACGGGTCGACGTAGACGCGGTCGGCCTCCTGCTGGAGCCCGACCAGGGTCGCCGGGTCGATGAGCGGCTGGATGGCCGGGGGCGGAGCGAGGGCCCGTTCGACGACGACGTACTCCTCGGTCGTGCTGGGGTAGCCGACGACCACCTTCATCATGAAGCGGTCGACCTGCGCCTCGGGCAGCGGATAGGTGCCTTCGGACTCGATCGGGTTCTGGGTGGCCATCACCATGAAGGGGTTCGGCACCGGGTGGGTCTCCCGGCCGATCGTGACCTGCCGTTCCTGCATGACCTCCAGCAGCGCGCTCTGCACCTTGGCCGGGGCCCGGTTGATCTCGTCGGCGAGCAGCAGGTTGGTGAAGACCGGTCCGAGCGAGACCTGGAACGTGCCGGTCGGCTGGTGGTAGATGCGGGTGCCGAGGATGTCGGCGGGCACCAGGTCGGGCGTGAACTGCACCCGGTGGAAGTCCCCGCCGACGGCCTCGGCCAGCGATTTCACCGCGAGCGTCTTGGCCAGGCCGGGCACGCCCTCGACCAGGATGTGCCCGCGAGCGAGCAGCGCCACGATCAGCCGTTCGAGCAGCAGGTCCTGACCCACGATGGTCTTCTTGACCTCGTAGAGCACCTTCTCGACCGGGCCGGCTGAAGCGGAGGCGGACCCGGCGCCGGTCGGGTGCTGGGTGCCGTCTGCCGCCATGTTCATCGGTCCGTCCTCTGTCGTGGGCGGGGTCATAGCGGGGGCACCCGTCCGTCGCCGTCGACGGCCCCGAGCGCAGCCCCGATCGGAACGGCGAAGCCGATGCCGATGAAGGTGTCCGCGTCCGTGGGGTTGGCGAGCGCCACGATCACGCCGACCACCTGCCCGCGGTCGTTGATGAGTGGTCCGCCCGAGCTGCCCGGGTTGACCGCCGCGTCGAACTGGATGAGTCCGGCGAGCTCGCCCGATTCGCCCCGCGCCGACCGCGACGCAGGCCGGAGACGACCCCGCTGGTGGTGCTCGCGGTCAGCCCGAGCGGATTGCCGATCGCCACGACGTCGTCGCCCACGGCCACGCCACCGCCGAGCACCGCCGGCACCACCGTCTCCGGCAACTCCGCCGGGGTCAGTAGGGCGATGTCCCGCTTGGCGTCCGCGCCGGCGACCACGGCCTTCGAGCCCTTACCGTCGGCATAGGTGACCTTGATCGCGTCGGCGCCCTCGACCACGTGCGCCGCCGTGAGGATGGCCCCGTGTGCGTTGACGATCACGCCGGTCCCGGTCGCCGACTGGCCTCCCGGGTCGGCGGGGTTCGCCGTCGCTGGTCGTCTGGATCAGCACCACCGAGGGCAGCAGCGTCTGGTAGACCTCGGGCACGGTCAGCGGCGATGCGGACGGCGAGGCCGAGGGCGCGGCGGTGCGCGGGGCCTTCGCCTCGTCGCCGCGGACGAGCACCACAGCGGTGATCGCCAGAGCCCACGCCAGCCCGGCGCCGAGCAGTACCTTCCGGCGCAGTCGCGCGGTCTTCCACCGGCCCGTCGGCTCGTTCGGGTCGTCGGGGAGCGGCGCCGATGCCCGCGCGCCTTCCGCGTCCAGCGCCGTTGTCACCGCAGGGCCGCCCAGACTCCGCATCTTTCGACTCTAAGTTCGTTCCCACGAATCAGCCATGGCCCGCGGCCCGGCTTCTGCGATCGCGAGCGCGCGCTGTGTACGCCAGCCGGCCGGAGGACCCACCGCCCGCGACCGCAGGATCTCCCAGCCGGACCAATCCGGCGTGGGCGGCCGCCCTGAAGAGGGCGATCACGCTGCTCCTCTGCAGTGTTGCACCTTCCGCGGCGATACCTTCCGCATCGGCGGTAACGGCATCAAGCCAGACACGTCCATCCGCTTCCAGGCCGTGAACATCATTACCCGCGCTCAGATCGACTTCCTCCCGGGCGTGCGGGTGGTGGAGACCCGCAAAGCCGGAAGTAACTGCGTCGGGTCCGAAACGTTCAAGGCAACCCCGAGTTGACCGGCCAGAATGGGGGCATGTCGATCGACCTGCCTGCCGCCGTTTCGTTCATGGCCGCTCACGGCCGTGTCCTCGACCGCCGCCGCCTGCAGCTGCTGATCGGCGAGGGCCATCCCGACGCCCTTGTCGTGGCGCTCGATGCCTACCGCAATCCCGACGGTGGCTACGGCTGGGGACTGGAGGCGGACCTGAGGGCCGCCGAGAGCCAACCCGGTGCCGCGCTACACGCGTTCGAGGTGTTCGAGGACATCGCCCCGGTCACAAGTCCGCGGGCGGTCCAACTCTGCGACTGGCTGGCGGCGGCCAGCCTTCCCGACGGCGGGCTACCTTTCGCGCTTCATGTCTCCGACGCGGCCGGCGTCGCCCCGTTCTGGGCGCAGGCCGACCATGGCGCCTCCTCGATCCAGATCACCGCTTACGTCGCCGCAGTCGCACATCGCGTCGCGGCACACGATCCCGCGATCGCCGGCCACCCCTGGCTCGCGCAGGCGACCCGCTTCTGCCTGACGCAGATCGCCGACATGGACCGGAGCGCGCATGCGCTCGAGTTCCTCGCCGCGCTGTCGTTCCTCGATGCGGCGCACGACACCGAGCCGGCGGCGAGCGACCTGCTCGATCGCCTCGGCGGCCTCCTCCCCGCCGACGGCGCTCTACACGTCGCCGGCGGCACCGAGGAGGAGACGATCCGGCCACTCGACTTCGCACCCCGGCCGAACCGGCCCGTGCGCAGGCTCTTCGACCCGGGTGCCATTTCCGCAGATCTCCAGCGCCTGGTCGACGACCAGCAGGACGACGGCGGATGGCGCGTCGACTTCACGAACTACTCGCCTGCGGCCGCCCTCGAGTGGCGTGGCTACATGACCGTGCGTGCCGTATCGATCCTGCAGTGGAACTCGCTGGCGTAGACGACCCCACCGCGCGGTCACGATCGCCGCAGCTTGAGCCCAGTCGCGACGATGTCACCCGCGTGTGGACGGGCTGTGGACCGAGTTCGCTGGCGACGAGATGCACCGTGTCGGCCATCCACTCCGGACCAGCGTAGGAGGCCAGTGTCGCGACGTCGGCGGCGATCAGGTCCGGCTCGACGCGGGCGCCTGGTCGGGCGATCGTCAGGTGAGGCCGGGACGGCTTGTCGTCCAGTGGCAGATGCGACCGCCGTATCGCTCTCGACGGCATCGCGGCGACCCGCACGGAGCGCGCCGAGGTCGCCGCCGACGCCGGCCCCGAGGATCGTGAACCTACCTCTGCCGAACCTCCGCCGCCGGCACGCGATCGGCCGATGACCGCCCCGGCTGCCCGGCTCATCGCCCCGGAGGCCTCTCTACCCGCTCCTCCCGCACGTCGCCGAGGAACACCAGCGTGACGTGCCACCGGTCGCGGGCGGCTCACGGGTGGATCGGCCCGGGGCGTTCGCCCGCTCACCGCCAGCGTGTCCACGACCGCGCCGAGGTGCGAAACGGCCTCCGGCGGCGGGTCCACGGCCACGAAGAGCCGGCGCGCGGCCACCGGCGACGACCCGGTCACACGCCTGGTCATGCGAGCCAGCCCGGCCGCACCAGCCCCGTCTCGTACGCCAGCACGACCATCTGGGCCCGGTCCCTCGCGCCGAGCTTGATCATCGCGCGGCTGACGTGGGTCTTCGCGGTGGCCGGGCTCACCACCAGGCGTTGGGCGATCTCCTCGTTCGAGAGCCCAGCCGCCACCAGGGCCATGACCTCACGTTCGCGGTCGGTGAGGGCGTCGAGGTCGGTCAGGTGGATCGTCGGCCGCGCCTTGGCGGCGAATTCCGCGATCAGGCGGCGAGTCACCGAAGGGGACAGCAGCCCGTCGCCGCGCGCCGCGACACGCACCGCCTGGATCAGCTCGGCGGGCTCGGTGTCCTTGACCAGGAAGCCGCTGGCGCCCACCCGCAGCGCCTCGAACACGTACTCGTCGAGGTCGAACGTCGTCAGGATGACGATGTGTACACCACCGAGGCGTTCGTCGGCGGCGATGCGGCGGGTCGCCTCCAGGCCGTCCACGCCTGGCATGCGGATGTCCATGAGCACCACGTCGGGCACCAGCGACCGCGCGGCTGCGACCGCAGCCTCGCCATCGGCCGCCTCGTCCACCACCTCGATGTCGGGCTGCGCGTCCAGCAGCGCCCGGAACCCGGCGCGTACAAGCGCCTGGTCGTCGGCGAGCAGCACCCGGACGGTCACGTCGTGCCATCCAGCGGCAGCCGGGCGGATACGCGGAAGCCGCCTTCCTGGCGCGGGCCCGCGGTGAGGGTGCCACCGAGAGCGGTTGCCCGCTCCTGCATCCCGCGGATGCCGTTGCCGCCGCCGTCGTCGCCGAGCGGGGCGCCCCGGCCGTCGTCGTCCACCTGTACGGTCACCTCCCGCTCGCCATACTCGATCCGCACGGTCGCAGCTGACGCGCCGCTGTGCCGGTACACGTTGGTCAACGCCTCCTGCGCGATCCGGTACGCCGCAAGGTCCACCGCGGCGGGCAGTGGCCGGCGGTCCCCATCGATCTCGACGGTCGCGGCCACGCCCGCGGTACCCACCCGCTCGACGAGCGCGTCCAGCGAGTTCAGACCGGGCGTCGGCGCGCGGGGGGCGTCCTCGTCGACCCGGCGCAGCACGCCGAGGGTGGCGCGTAGCTCCTGCAGGGTCTCTTTGCTCGCCTGCTTGATCGTGGTCAGCGCGGTCCGTGCTTGCGCCGGTTGCTCGTCCATCAGATGCAGCGCCACCCCGGCCTGGACGTTGATCAGCGAGATGTTGTGCGCGATCACGTCGTGGAGCTCCCGGGCGATCTCCAGCCGTTCATCGCTGACCTGTCGGCGGCTGGCCTCGGCGCGCGCGTGGTGGGCCGCCTCGATCCACTCGCGCCGGCCGCGGGCGACCTCGCCGACCACGAGTACCAGGGACAACCACGCGGCTGTGCCGACAGCGCTGCTGAGGTCCAGCCCCTGCTGTGCACCGATGAGGACGTACCCGGCGTACCCGAGGCCTGCGGTGATCCATGCCGGGTACCGGTGACCGGCGGCCGCGGCGGAGAACAGCGCGACAGCCGGACTGAGCACGACCGGTCCGGGCGGGTAGCCGAGTGCGAGGTAGCCCAGCGTGATCGCCACGGTGGCGACGGCCACCGGCACCGGGTATCGGCGCCGGCCCAGCAGCGCCAGCGGACCGGCAACCAGCAGGGCGTACGCGAGGGCATCCAGCGGCGGGGCGCCAGCCTGCTCGGCTGCGCCTAAGCGGGTACCGACGATCTGGATAGCCGCCAGCGCGACAGGAACCTTCGCCTGCGGCCGGCCGTGCTTGTCGCGCACCCGCCACCCGTGCGGACGGTACTGACCGTACGACGGGTGCCAATGGTGCTGACGGCGTCCCACAACGGACACGGTATGCGGCAACCGGGGGCGCTGGCATCGGTGCGCGGGCGGGGACCTCGATACGCCCGCGGGAGTAGCCGCCCATGACCCATGCCGGCGCGTACCGCGCAGGGAGTAGTCGAGGTGCCTCCCGGGGGTCGATGCCGCCCGCCACGGGCCGGCGGACCATCGAGTCAGCTACCACCACCGAGGAGGTTTCGATGTCCGCCGAACGTTCGTCCGGCATCCGGATCGGCGACCGTGAGCGCGAGCGGGTGGCCCACATCCTGCGCGCCGCGGTCGGCGAGGGACTGCTGACCCTGGAAGAGAGCGATGAGCGGCAGGCCGCCGCGTACGCCGCCCGGTACCGGGAGGAGCTGCCCCCGCTCACCGCCGACCTCCCTGACGGGGGTCTGCCGCTGATCGCCGACGAACTGCGCGCCGAAGCATGGGCGGCTGGTCGCGGGCGACTGTTCCGGCACGCCGGCGTCGTCGTGGCGGCTAGCGCAGTCCTGGTCACCGTCTGGGCGCTGTCCGGGGCACACCTCTTCTGGCCGCTGCTGATCGTGGCGTTCCTGACGCTCCGCCTGTTCGGCCATGCCCGCTGGCTCCGCCGCAGCTGGGCATGGCAAAGCTACCGGCAATGGCATGGCTACCGGCACGGATACGGCCACCGGCACCCGCGGTATTCGCGCTACTAGGGGTGTACTCCTGCAACGTGCGCATTCTCGCGCTGCGCTGGGTCTCAATCAGGGCCTCGCTCTGCGGCAGCAAGCGAAGAGCGCCCGCCGGGGCGCATTGACGAATAGCCTGGGATGGTCGATGTCCCGGGAGGGCGTATGTCAGCGGAGACGACGTGGGTGCGACTCGTCGTCGATCCCGACGATGGGACCGCGAGCGCGCCGACGAGGACGTCCAGTACCTGATTTCGGAGTTGTCGCAGCTCGATGTCGACAGGATCGAGCGCGCCTCCGCCGGTGCGGCGCCTGAGGGAACGAGGGCTGGTGGAGCGGTGGAGCTCGGCGCGCTTCTCGTCGCGGTCGGGGGAAGCGGCGCGGTCCTGCCGATGCTGGTCGGGCTCGTGCGCGACTGGGTGAGTCGCCGTGGCTCGGGCAGTGTCAAGCTGACGATTGGCGGCGACTCGCTGGAGCTGAGCGGAGTCTCGGGCAAGGACCAGCACCGCGTCCTGGAGGAGTTCCTCCGCCGGCACCAGGACTGATCAGCAATGGCGAAGCGCGCGCTGCTCATCGCCAACAGCGAGTATCTGGACGAGCACTTCGCCCCACTACCCGCCGCCGCGGCCGACGCCACCGCACTGGCGGGCGTGCTTGAAGATCCGGCCATCGGCGGGTTCAGCGTGGACCCAAAGATCAACATCGGCCAGCGTACGACGATGCGGCTCGTCGAGTCGTTCTTCGCCAGCGCCAAATCCGACGACCTGCTCGTCCTCCACATGTCGCTGCACGGTTGGAAGGACCTGCGCAACCGTCTGTTCTTCGTCGCCCACGACACGGAACGCGCCTACCCGGGCTCGACCGCGATCCCGGCCGAGTTCGTCAGCGACCACATGGGGCAGAGCCGATGCCGGCAGATCGTGCTGCTGCTTGACTGCTGTTACAGCGGCGCCTTCGCCGCGAACATGCTGCGCCGTGCCGGGCAGTCCGACGTCGACATCGCGGCGCCGTTCGCGGGCGCGGGTCGTGTGGTAGTCACGGCGTCTACCGCGCTGCAGTACGCCCACGAGGGCGATGTGCTGTCCAGCATGGAGAAGGCGCAGCCGTCGGTGTTCACCGCGGCGGTCGTGGACGGGTTGCGTAGCGGTGCAGCCGACCTCGACGGCGACGGTCTCATCTCGGTCGACGAGCTCTACGACTACGTCCACGAGCAGGTCCGCCTGCGGATGCAGGAGCAGACACCGACCATGAGCGTGGACAGCGTGCAGGGCACGATCCACCTCGCACACAGCCCCCGTAACCCCGACAGCGACCTCATCGGCGAGATGCGCCGGGCGGTCGCCGCGCCGCAGTCGTGGAAGCGGATCGGCGCGCTGCACCTGCTGGAGCACCTCCTCGGCAGTGTGCGCGAACCGACCCGTGAGGTGGCGACGAAGGCGCTGCTCGGCCTGGTGGTCGATGCCGACCCGCAGGTCGGCGGCAAGGCGCGGGCACTGTGGTTCGCGCGTGGACTCGGCGAGCTGCCGCGAATCGCGCGGACCGCGCGGCCGTCGCACCGCACGCCGACCCGCGGCACGCTGGCTATCGGGATCGACTTCGGCACCACCAACTCCTCCATCGGCCTGCTGGAGGAGGGCGAGGTACGGCTGATCCCGAACGCCGAGGGCGCGCTCATCACACCCAGCGTCGTGGCCCTCACCGCCGACGGGCCGATTGTCGGCGCTGCGGCGAAACGGCAGGCGGTGAGCAACCCGGAGTACACCGTGCGGTCGGTGAAGCTGCGCCTGGGCACGGACTGGAGTATCGAGCGCGGGGCCGACCGGTACAGCGCCGAGCAGATCGCGGCGCTCATCCTCGCCCGGTTGCGAGCCGACGCCGAGGCGTACGTGGGGCGGCCGGTAGAGGGCGCCGTCCTCACCGTACCGGCATACTTCACCTTCGTGCAGCGGCACGCGCTGGCCGATGCGGCTGTCATCGCGGGCATCAACGCTCTGCGCATCATCAACGAGCCTACGGCCGCAGCCGTGACCTACGGACTGAACCGGCAGGACGACGAGCAGAACGTACTGATGTTCGACCTCGGCGGCGGCACATTCGACGTCTCGCTGCTGGAGATCGGCGGTGGCGTTTGCATGGTGAAGGCCACCGCGGGCGACAACCACCTCGGCGGCGACGACTGGGACCAGCGACTCGTCGACTACCTCGTCAGCCTCGCGCGCCGCCAGCACGGCATCGACGTCAGTAACGACACGCTGGTCCTGCAACGGTTCAAGGAAGCCGCCGAGACGGCGAAGATCGATCTCACCTCCGCGAGCGTCACCGCCCTCCACTTGCCGTATCTGGCCACCGGCGCGGCCGGGCCGGTACACCTGGACGTCACGATTACGCGTGGCGAGTTCGAGGCGCTGACCCGCCCGGTTCTCGAACGCTGCGGGCCGTCCATCACGCGCGTCATGAAAGACGGCTCGGCTTCGCTGTCCGATGTGGATCGTGTGATCCTCGTCGGCGGCTCGACCCGGATGCCCGCGATCGGGCGGTACGTGCGGAAGCTCACCGGCAAGGAGCCGTACCGTGGCCTGATCCCCGAGGGGGTCGTCACCGGGGCGACCTTGCAGGCGGGAATCCTGTGCGGCGAGGTCGATGACATGCTGCTCCTCGACGTGACGCCGCTGTCGCTCGGGATCGAGACGAAGAACGGGATCTTCACGAAGATGGTCGAGCGCAACACCACGCTCCCGACCAAACGCAGCGAGGTCTTCACGACAAGGGACGACCAGCCGAGCATGGCGATCCATGTCATCGAGGGTGAAGGCGAGTTGGCAACTGACAGCAAGACCCTGGGGATCCTGGAACTCGCCGGCCTGCGCGCACCGCCCGGCGGCGGGGCAGAGATCGAGGTGACCTTCGACATCGACACCAACGGCACCCTGATGGTGAGCGCCAAGGAGTTGGCCACCGGCAGTACCGCGTCACTCACCGTCGACCGGACCACGGTCGAGGACGCCGTGCGGTGCCTGCGGTCCCCGCGCTGGCCCACGCTACGAGAGACCGTACCGGTGTACCGCCCGCCGCCGGACCCGCCCACGAACGACGGCAGATGATGCGGCCTCGCGGCGGCGATCGCAAGGATCACAGGCAGTCGGTCGAGGATTGTTCGGGGTCGCGGTGGGTTTCGGACAACCCTCGGACGTGGTTGGTTAGCGGACCGGGCCCAGGCGGCTCGACCCTATGAAGCCATGTCGAAGGAGTTGGAACCATGCCTGCCTTTCCGCGCTGTGGCGGCGCCCATCCGCGGTTGCCCGGTGGGCGCCTGGCCGCGGCCGGGCTCATGGCTATCGGTGCTCTCGTGGCGTTCAGTCCGGGCGCCACCTCGGCGGCCGCGGTTGGCGCTGGACTGCCGGCTGTCGCGGACACCTATGTCGTAGCTGAACGGCCCGCAGCGCAGTACGGGGCCGAGCCCAAGCTCACCGTGGCGAACTGGACGCCGTGGCACAGCGAGACATATCTGAGATTCGACGTGCCACCTGACCCGGATCAGCGCCCAGTGGTCAGGGCGCGGGTTGAGCTGGCATTCCAGCGGCTGGACCAGCAGCCCTCGCGGCTGGAGCTGCGTGCGGTGTCGGGGGAGTGGGACGAGGCGACCACCTACGCCACCCGGCCGGCGGCGGGTGAGGTGATCGCGACCGCCACCCTGCCGCGCGAGGGAGCCGCCGGCGCGTCGTTCGACGTGACCGCCGCCGTTCGCGCGGCCAGGACATACTCCTTCGCGCTGACCAACCCGACCGCGCAGTCGGCGGCGGTGATCAGCTCCCGGGAGCACGACTCTGACGGCCCGCGGCTGCTCGTCGAGTACGGCGCCGCAGTGCTGTGTGGCGCGGCGTTCAACGTCGAGGTGGAGGGGGAGACCTACCAGGAGGCGCTGGGTCGCATCGACGGGTACTACAACGGCCTGGAGACTGCGCGGGTCTTCTACTCAGGGTTGCCGCAGGCGTGGCCAGGCAAGCTGGACACGGGTGGGCGTCCCATGATCGTTTCGTTCAAGGCGCCACCGGCGGAGGTCCTCGCCGGTACCCACGACGCACGCCTGCGGAAGTGGTTCCGCACCGCACCGCGCGACCAGGACATCTTCTGGACCTACTGGCACGAGCCCGAGCAGGAGATCGAGGCCGGAGACTTCACCGCCGCACAGTACCGGCAGGCGTGGCAGCGCCTTTCCTGGTTGTCCGACGAGGCTGCCAACTCGCGGCTGCACAAGACGCTCATCCTGATGGGCTGGTCGGTCGATCCGGCGTCGGGCCGCAACTGGCGTGATTACTATCCGGGGCGGGAGTACGTCGACGTCCTGGCGTGGGACCTCTACAACCACGGCTGGTCCAGCGGCACGTACCGGGCGCCGTCGGTGATGTTCGCCAACGTCATCGCGACCAGTCGCGGTGAGTCGCTGCCGTTCGGCATCGCCGAGACGGGCAGCCCGATGGCCGTCGGCGACGACGGCACCGGCCGGGCGGCCTGGCTGCGGGAGATGGCCGCACACCTGTCCGACTCCGGCGCGGTCTTCGTCGCGTACTACGACCTCGATCGCAGAAGTCGTGGCGGTCCGGACTACCGGCTGCGTGACGCACCGAGCATGGCCGCCTGGCGGGAGTTCTGCAGCTGATCCGACGTGCCACCCCGCACGTCAGGGGATCTTGACCAGCCGCCACTGCTGGTTGGCGCCGCCAGTGACGGACCACTGGATGACCTTTGCGCCGTCCGCCGTCGATGCGCCGTCGACGTCGGCGACCAGGCCGTTGCTGCGACTGGTGACGGTGTACCCGGAGCCGGACGGCGTCAGCCGCCACTGCTGGTTGTCGCCGCCGTTGTCGGTCCACTGATGTAGCTGTGTGCCCCTTGTCGTGGACGATCTGGGCACGTCGAGCGCCTTGCCGCTGCGGAGGTTGACCAGCGTGTAGAAGCCGCCGCCGGCCGCGACCACCTTCCACTGCTGGTGCTTCGCCGCGATGTACGCCGACTGGTCCACCAGCCCGCCGTTCGCGGTGGATCCACCGGCCACTTCGAGCGCAAGGCCGCTGTGCTGGTTCAGGATCTGGTAGGTCCCGGAGAGGTCTTCGTGGGTGATCGGCGTGATGGCCAGGTTGTCGTACTGGACGTTGATGTACTTGCTCGCCGCGATGCCGATCTGGCCGGCGCGGTGAGTCGAGTCGGTGGTCGAGCCGACGTTGGTGCCGTCGATGCTGGCGGTGATCGTCGCGCCTTCGAAGGCGAGTGCGAGTGTGTGCCACTTCCCGGTGCCCAGGGCCGTCGCCGAACCGCTGGCCAGCGTGGTGTGGGTCGGCGTGGTGTCGCTCTTGATGATCGACCAGTTCCCGCCGTCGGTGACTCGGAAGCGGTAGGCGTTGGTGTTGGCGGGGTTGTGCCGCTGGGTCCCCACCCGCCCCTGCAGCTCGACGTAGCCGGCCTGCTCCAGCATCACGTCTGTGCGTAGCGTGTAGTCGGTCCAGCCGGCGTCGCCGAGGAGCGCGCTCGGGTCGCGCTTGCCGTTGCGCCACACGATCGGCTGCACCGGCGCCATCTGCCGCACGCACTTGCCGCTCCGGCCGGCGCCGCAGTTGACGACCTCGAACGAACCGTCCATGTCGGACAGGTACGTCGCCTCCTTGCCGACGCCGTACCGCTCGAAGGCGTCGGCGTGCGGCAGCGGCAGGCCGTGCGCCGCCGGGCCCGCCGCGGTGCCCTTCCCTTGCCCGGTAGTGGTGGTGAGCGAGTACAGGTACCCCGGGCGCACGGTGATCGAGAACCGGCCACCCGCCGGCGTGATGTCGGCCTGCCGTACGAAGTGGTCCGCGGCGTCGTTGGAGGTCGGGTTGGTGGCCCAGACGTGCACGGCGCCGGTGGACAGCCCGCCGGTAACCGTGAAATCGACGGTCTGGGCGGCGGTCGCGTCGATCGTCTCGATGATCGTGCTGTAGTCGCGGTTGTTGGGCGACTTGAGTGTGACGTAGCTGCCGTTGTTGCGGTTGCCTTCGAGGAAGCCGCTGGCCGAGTCGAGGTAGCGCCAGCCCGGCGCGGTGAACTGGGTGGTGTGCGCGGTTCCCCAGGTGTTCTTGCCGACGCGGTACGCGCCCGACCAGGGGGAGTTCGCCACCAGCAGGCCCGTGGTCGGCCACGGCAGGTTGGGGTACAGGGCGGCGATCGCGGGCCAGTTGATGTACCCGGTCATCCTCGCGTCGATGTAGCCGCGGTTGTGGCTGCGGGCCATCGCGAAGACACCCGTGTTGTGGTCCTGCGAACCGGTCTCGCTCGCCCACAGTTGCTTGCCGCTGCTTGATGGAGTTCGCGGTGGTGAGGCAGGTCTTGCCCTTGTCGGTGCCCTGGTACCCGCAGGAGTAGTGGATCCCCAGGATGTCGACTGCCTTGGCGAACGCCGGGTCGGTGGCGACGTCGTCGGCGACCAGCCAGCCCTTGTTGCCGTCGTCGGCGACGATCTTGACCGTGCTGTGCTTGGCCGCGAGCGCCTGGTCCAGCTTGATGAACCAGGACTTGTCGAAGCCCTTCTCGTTCCAGCCACCGATGTCGTGGATCGTGAGGTTGTGCGACTTGGCGCAGTCCAGCCACGCCACCAGGTAGTCGATCATGTCCTGCGACCAGAAGTTGCCGCCGCCGATCCACCCCGGCGCTCCCCAGGCGAGAGCGCCGAGGCGGATGTTCGGGTTACGGGCCTTGGCCTGCTCCATCAGCCACCACTCGTAGCCGCGGTCGCAGTTGAGATCCGTGCGGGTGTGCTTGTGGCTGGGCTCGGCGCCGTCGGTGGAGTTCGTGTCGCCCCCGACCTCCACCTTGAGCAGCTGCATGCTGGCGCCATAGCCGGGCTTGAACAGGTAGTCGAGGATCTGGCCGCGGTACGGCTCCGGGTAGTCGACCAGCAGCCTCGTGTTCCCGCCGCCGCCGCTGACCGCCCCGACGCCGTCAAACATCCGACCGCCGCTCGTGCCGTCGATCGTCACCGATGTGGCGGCCGCCGCCTCCGCCCGATCGGCGGGGTCAAGCCCGATGGCTGGCAACGTGACGGCGAGTAGGACGGCCAGCGCCGCAGAGCCAGCGCTCCGACAATGTGCAACCATGAAGAGCCTCCATCGTCGAACCGCGCCAGCAGGCGGTGCGGGCGGATTGGCCTAGACCTCTTGGTGCTCTGGCCCCACAAGGTAGGTCGACTGAGCCCGAGCGTCAAGGCATACATCGGAGGTCTCGGGAAGTAAGGCGCTAGGTCTCCAGGTCAAGCCAGGCCCGGTATGCCGCCTGGGCTGCGTGGCGGCGGACCGGATGCGCAAGGACGTCCGGGTTGTCGATCCACTGCTCGATCGCCCCGGCGCCGGGAGGGAGCCGCCGTGAACGGCGGCGGCTCACGGGCGGAAGGTCCGGCGGTAGGTCTCCGGTGGGACGCCGAGCTGTTGGCTGAAGTGGCGGCGCAGCGTCGTCGCGGTGCCCATGCCCGTCCGCGACGCGATCTGCTCGACGCTCAGGTCCGAGGTCTCCAGCAGTTCCTGTGCGTGCCGCACCCGCTGGGTCAGCAGCCAGCGCAGCGGGCTGGTCCCGGTTACCGCGTTGAAGTGCCGCGCGAGGTTGCGTGAGCTCATCCCGGCCTCGCGCGCGAGGTCACGCACGGTCAACGGGTGCTCGATGCGCTCCAGTGCCCATGGCAGGAGGTCGGCGAGGACATGGTCCGGGCCGTGCGCGACCGCGGCGGGGATGAACTGGGCCTGGCCGCCTGGGCGGTGCGGGGGCACCACAAGGCTGCGCGCCAGCGCGTTGGCCACCGCCGTTCCGTGGTCGGTCCGTACGAGATGCAGGCAGAGGTCCATGCCGGCAGCCTTGCCGGCTGAGGTCAACACATCGCCGTCGTCGATGTAGAGCACGTCGGCGTCGACGCGTACCTCGGGGTACCGGTCGTGCAGCAGCGCCGTGTGCGCCCAATGTGTGGTCGCGCGGCGGCCGTCGAGCAGTCCGGCCTCGGCGAGCACGAACGCGCCTGTACACAGCGAGGCCACTCGGGCGCCGGCTCGATGGGCCGCGCGGACGGCGTCGACCAGCGCCAGCGGCGGCGGTTCGGCGACGTCGCGACAGGACGGGACGATCACCGTGTGGGCGTCGGCCAGCGCCTCCAGGCCGTGTCCGATACCGGCCTTGAGCCAGCCGCCGACCTCCGCGCCGTCCTGGCCGCAAATGGTGAAGTCGTACCAGGGGTCGGCCAACCCCCGGTCGACGCCGAAGACCTCGCACGCCGCGGCGAGTTCGAACAGCGGGGTGCCGTCCGCGACGGCTAGAGCGACAGAGGACATGTCCGAAACTGTACGGGGTATGTCGTTGCGGACACTGGCCGTGCCCCATCGCGTGAGCGACGCTGAGCACCATGAACAAGCGAGTCGCGGTCCTGGGCGCCGGGGGCCACACGGGCAGTTTCGTCATGGCCGAGCTCCGGCGGCGGGGCATGACGCCGATCCCGTGCGGTCGCGCCACCGACCTGGACCTGGCGCTGCGGGACGCCGACGCGGTGATCAACTGTGCCGGCCCGTTCGCGGCCACCGCCGCGCCGACGATTGAGTCCGCGATCCGCGCCGGGATCCCTTATCTCGACGTCACCGCCGAACTCGAGGTCGTGACGGACACCTTCGCCGGCTATGCCGAGGCCAGCGTCCCCATCGTGCCGGCGGTCGCGTTCTACGGCGGTCTCGGGGACCTGCTCGCCACCGCCGCGATGGGCGACTGGCCGGCCGCCGATCATCTGACCATCGCGTACGCCCTCAGCAGTTGGCGCCCTACCCCCGGCACGACGGCGACGGGTCGTGTCTCCGCGCGACGCCGGAACGGCCGGCGGATCGCCTACACCGGCCACCGGCTGCAGTTCCGCGCGGGCGAGGCGCCCCGCACTGAGTGGACCTTTCCGGCGCCCGTCGGCATCCGGCCGGTCGTCGGCGAGTTCACGATGGCCGACAGCGTCACCATCCCGACGCATCTGGAGACGCCGGAGATCTCCACGTTCATGTCGAGCAACGCCGTCGACGACCTGCACGCCCCTGACCCGTCGGGCCCGGTTGCGGTCGACGAGCTCGGCCGCTCGGCGCAGACATTCCTGGTCGAGGTCATCGCACGGTCAGGCGGCGTGGAACGCCGCGCGGTGGCGAGCGGCCGGGACATCTATGCGGTCACAGCGCCCCTGGTCGTCGAGGCAGCCTTTCGGATACTGGCCGGAGCAGGCGACACCGCCGGCGTCGCCTCGGTCGGGGCGCGCTTCGACGCGAAGGACTTCCTGAGCTCACTCAGCCCGCAGCACCTGACCCTCGGGTGACGGGGCGAGCAGGTGTCGTTAATCGTTTGTCGGCGCATTGCGCATCGCCGATGATGCGGCCATGGCCACGACCCGACGAGCCGACATGTTCACCGCGGACGGCAAGCCCTCGGACGACGACCCGCGTGAGAACGGACCGACGTTGGGCGACGAGCGCACCACGCTGGTCGAAACCCTGCGCTGTGAACGCCTTACGTTGGAGATGAAGTGCTCAGGTCTTGATGCGGAGGCTATGGCGCGGCGTTCCGTCGAGCCGTCGACGATGTCGCTCCTGGGGCTGGTGCGACACCTGGCCGAGATGGAGCGTAGGACGTTCCGGGAGATGATGGCGGGACAGGACGTGCCCCCGCTGTTCTGCTCGGACACCGACCGCGACGGTGACTTCGATGGTGCCGTTCCCGACCCCCAAGTGGTTGCGGAGGCGTGGGACGCATGGCGTGCGGAGGTGGACTTCGCAACGCGGTTCGTGGCCGAGGCGCCCAGTCTCGACATCACCGGCGACGATCCCTTGAATCAGCATGGCAGCGGTGGAGGGCCGATGTCGCTGCGCGAGGTGCTGGTCGGAATGATCCATGAGTACGCCCGCCACCTGGGTCACGCGGACCTGTTGCGCGAGCGGATCGACGGACGCATAGGCCAGTAACCCACAGAGCGGCCTTGCCTGGCGTGTGAGAATCACGGTGGGTTGACCGCGGGCTTTCCTCGACGTCCGACTGGGGGTTGGCACCATGGCGTTCGTGACGCTGCAGACCGATGCCAACCCGGGCGGACTCCCAGTCGAGGTGTTCGACATCTCAACCGGGACCTGCCGTTCATCCAAGCCTCACCGGCGTTGGCTGCCATCGACGACCCGATGACTCGGCGAGGCGCCGAACACGCTGGCGGTTCACCGGGTCGTGTCCCGGCCGCGACGATCGCCGCGCAGCGCGTCGCCGAGGTTCGCGATCGTCCTCAGGGCCGGATGGAGCTGCTCCGATCGTCCTACGCGCCATCTCCGGGCGCGGCTCCGCTGCATCTCCCATATCCGCGCGCGGCGCTGGCGTTCATGGGCTGGCAGCTGCGACGTGGCCTCCTCAACCCGCTCGACCATGAGCGTCCGGGCAGCCCGTGGTGGAGGGCGGTGAACGAACGACTGTTGCGCGACACCTGCGAGGCTCGCTTGCGCCTCCTCGGCCACCCGGGTCCGGCGTCGTCGCCCAGCGTCGAGCCGTCCGTCCGTTTCGCCCGTCAGCCATCACCCCGCACGTGGTACCTGGCCCACAACGCCACGATCGTCTGGGCATACCTCGACCACCGTCACCTCGCCGAGCGCGAGAACCGAGTCGAGCGCTTCTTCATCAACCTCGTCCTGGTCCGCGTGCTGTACGCCCACGCCCTCGTCGCCGCCCCCCGGCTCGCACTGGCCTGGCTCGCGCCGATCGCCCGATGGCTCGGCGATCCGCGTCTGGACATGACCGGCATGTTCCTCTCGGTGTCGCGGGTGCTGCCGAACCAATATCCGTTGGAGGGTGAGCTCGACGACTACATCGCCAACGAGCACGCCTTGGGCCGGCTCCTCGACCTGGGCGTCATCACGCCACGTCTCATCGAGCTCTACCGCTGGTCGGCCGACGAGTTGCGGATCCCGGACGTCACCGACCTCGTGCAGCGACGCCACGCCGGTCTATTCGTGGGATCCCCACGACCGGAAACCCTGGGCGCCCCCACCGACACGCCTCGTGCGCGCTGTCCGCCGGGCACTCCCGCCACCGCGTCGCCCTCCGGCCCCGACGTCCGCCGGCTAGGGCGTCCCGCTCGCGATGGCCTGTGTCCGGGCCTCGCGCCAGAGCGAGGCTGCGACGGTGACCGCCATGACCACGACGATGACCAGCAGCGACAGCCACACCGGTACCTTGACGGCGTCCTCGACCACCATCTTCAGCCCGACGAAGATCAGGATCACGGCTAGGCCGACGTTGAGGTAGATGAGCCGCTGCACGGCGCCGGCGAGGAGAAAGTAGAGCGAGCGCAGCCCGATCAGGGCAAACGCGTTGGACGCGAAAACGAGGAACGGCTCGCGCGTCACCCCGAAGACCGCGGGGATGGAGTCGACCGCGAACAGGACGTCGGTGCTGGCGATCGCGATCATCGCCAGCCCGAGCGGGGTGAGGGCGCGGCGCCCGCCGAGCCTGGTCAGCAGCCGTCCGCGGTCGTACTCGACGCTGGTCGGGACGATCCGGCGCACGATCCGCACGAGCGGGTTGCTGGCCACGTCCGGCACGGTCTCGCGCTGGGTGGCCAGCCGGATCCCGGTCGCCACGAGGAAGACGCCGAACACGATGATCACGCCGTGCGCCGCCTCCAGCAACGCCGTCCCGGCGGCGATGAAGGCCCCGCGCAGCATGAGCGAACCGATGATCCCGAACAGCAGCACCTTGTGCTGGTGCTCCGGCGGCACCGCGAACGCCGTCATGATCAGCACGAACACGAACAGGTTGTCGACGGAGAGGCTCTCCTCGAGCAGGTAACCGGCGAAATACTGGCTCGCGTACTCCGATCCGGACACGACCCAGAGGCCGGCGCCGAACGCGATCGCCAGGCCGATGTAGAGCGCCGCCCAGCGTGCCGCCTCCCAGACGCGCAGCTCGTGCGGGTCGTGGCTGACCACGAACAGGTCGACCATCAGCAGCGCGAGCAGGCCGACTATGCAGGGCGGCCCACACCCAGAGCGGGACGTTCACGCCGCCGCGCGCCTGCACTCCAGCCAGCGGTCCATGGCCTTGCGGACCCGGAAGGAGTACGCCATCTCCAGTACGCCGAACAGCACCAGGTACGCGCCGACCAGCGTGACCACGACGAGGAGAGTGACGTCAGGCCAGACCAGCAGCGTGACGCCCAGCGCGAACGTCGAGATGCCGCGTAGCAGCAGCAGCGACCAGCTCCGGCTGAACGAGTCGACGGCGGCGTCGAGCAACGGCAGGATCAGCACGCCCGGGACGGCCGGTGGACCGGGATCCTCCGGCGCAGGCGGGGTGACGGGAGAGGACATAGTGGATGCTCCCTGCCTCGGGTGAGTACTGGTTAGGACCTGGCGAGCGTGCGGGCACGCGCCAGCCGGACCGCCGCGGAGAGCGTCGCGATGTCGTACGCCCCATGGTGGCGCTGCCCGTTGATGAAGAATGTGGGCGTGCCGGTGACGCCGCTGAGATCGGCGGAGTCGACGTCCTCGGCGATCCGGGCCGCGTGCGTGTGGCGGCGGAGGTCGTCGGCGAACCGCTCGACGTCGAGGCCGAGACCCTCGGCGTACCGGAGGAGGTCCTTCGGCCGGAGCGCGTCCTGGTGGCCGAGGAGCAGGTCGTGCATCTCCCAGAACCGGCCCTGGGCGGCGGCCGCCTCCACCGCCTCGGCCGCCTGCCGGGCGCGCGGGTGGACGTCGTCGAGCGGGAGGTGGCGCCACACGTAACGCATGTCGCCGAAATCGGCGAGGAGTTCACGGACGATGGGCTCCGCCTGCCCGCAGTACGGGCACTCGAAGTCGCCGTACTCCACCAGGGTCACCGGCGCGTCCTCAGGACCGCGTAGATGGTCGCTGTCCGGATCCACCGGCTGGGCGAGGTCGACGATCCCGTCCGCGGTGCCCAGCAGGGCGCGGACATGAAGCCGCTTGGGCAGCAGCGCGGTCATCCGGAACACCAGCCCGCTCGCGACCGAGGCGATCAATGCGCCGGAGAGGATGCCGAGCTTCGCCTCTTCCAGCTGCTCGCCGCGAAACGCCAGGTTCGCGATGAGCAGGGCCACAGTGAAGCCGATGCCCGCCGCGGTGGCGCCACCGGCGACCGCGGCCCACCCGACCGGCGGCCGGAGCCGGCCCCGGCTCAGGCGGGTGACGAGCCACGAGAGGCCGACGATGCCGACCGGCTTGCCGATGACGTAGCCGAACACGATCCCGAGCGTGATCGGCGAACTGACCGCGCGGGCCAGGAACTCCCCGCTTATCGCGATGCCGGCGTTGGCCAGCGCGAAGATCGGCACGATCACGTAGCTCGTCCACGGATGGTAGAGCCGCTGCAACCGCTCGTTCGGGGAGATCGCCGAGGCCACGCCGACCTGCGCCGAGCGTGCGAGCTCCGGCGTCGGCTGCTCCCGGAAGAGCCGGAAGAGGTCCGTGGCGCGGGCCAGGTCGCCGCGCTCCGCCGGGTACGCGTAGGTGAGCAGCCCTAGCGCCAGCCCGACAACGACCGGCTCGACGCCCGATTCGAGGAATGCGAACCAGGCGGCCACGCCGAGGAGGAAGTAGACCGGCCCGCTCCGGACGCCTGCGGCACGGACGAGCAGGATCACGCCGAAGGTCCCCAGCCCGACCAGCAGCGCCGGCACCGCGACATGAGTGCTGTAGACGACCGCTATCACGCCGAGCGCAATCAGGTCATCCACCACGAGGACCGTCAGCATGAACGCGCGTAACCGCACCAGCATCCGCGGCCCGACGAGCGCGAGCATTCCCAGCGCGAACGCGGTGTCGGTCGACATGGCCACGCCCCACCCGTGCGCCGAAGGGTGGCCCGCGTTGAACGCGAGATAGATCGCGACCGGCACGATCAGCCCACCGACGCCGGCGGCCAGGGGCAGCGCAACCCGGCGCCGCTCGCGCAGCTCACCCATGTCGAACTCGCGGCGCGCTTCCAGCCCGACAACGAAGAAGAAGAACGTCATCAGGCCGCTGTTCACCCAGCCGCGCAGGTCCTCCGAGACCGCCCAGTCGCCGAGCCGGAGCGAGAGCTCGGTGCTCCAGAGCGCCTCGTACGAAGCCGAGTCGACATTTACCCACGTCAGCGCGGCGAGCGTCGAGACCAGCAGGACCGCGGCGCTTCCGGTTTCGGTCCGGAGGAAGTCGCGCAACGGCGTGGGGACGCTGCGCGCCCAAGCCGTCCGCCCGGAGAACCGGGACACCCTGTCAGCCACGGGACTCGCGTCGCACGAATTCGGGTTCGAGCCGCAGTGTCCCCGGTGGCAGGCTCGGATCGGCGAGCCGGCTCAACCGCACTGCCTGCACTCCGATTCATGGCGACCCACGTGCGCAGCGTATCGCCGCGTCCAGCTCAGTTGTGGTGGCCGCGCTCACACCCGGGCGGTGTCGCGGCGGAACCGCCAGATGGCACCGGCGGCGAACACCGCGCTCTAGGGCCTTGTCAAGACCGGGTTACCCCGTCAGCTCAGGTGCGGATCTGGCTCCCTGGTTGCGGAGCCACGTAGCCAGTTCGGTGAACTCGTTGCGGCGAGCGGCGTCGAGCGGGGTCAGGTTCTCCCACGGTGGTATCCAGTTCAGGTCGGCGCCGCGGTCGAGGAGGTACTCGGCCGCGTCGCGCTGCCCGCCGTGGCACGCGCCCCAGAACCCGTGGTCGATGGTGTCCTGGTCGGGTGCCGTCGTGGCGACGTAGTCCCGGAGTCGGTCCATCAGACCTAGGGTCGCCGCATCGACGATCGTGGTGTGCGCGCCGCGGTCGACGAGGCGGCGGGCGGCGTGCCATTGGGCGAAGGCGCGGGCGTCGGTGAGTGGGGTGCCACCGGCGATGACGGCGCCGTCGGCTTCGATGTCTGCCCCGGCGTCGAGAAGGGCGTCGAGGACTTCGACGTCGTCGCTGCTGGCGGCCCAGTGCAGCGGGGTCTCGATGTGTGGTCCGCGGAACCGGGCGTTGACGTCGGCACCGGCGGCGACGAGCACGGCCACGACAGCGGGCCCGTTGGGGAAGTGGCCGGGCCAGTCGGTGGCCACGTGGAGCAGTGTGCGGGACATGCCGCACGGGTCGTCGTCGCCGATCCGAACGGTGGCCAGGCCGGGGTTCTCGGCCAGCAGCCGCGTCAGCGCCGCGACGTCGCCGGTGCGGATCGCCGTAACGACCGCGACCGCAAGCGGCTCGTCCGTGCCAATGGTCGTCATGGTCGACCTCCAGGTTCGAGCGCTGCCGCGCTCGTGTACGCGGCGGCCTGGAGGGTGAACAACTCGGCGTAGTGGTCGCCGCGGGCGATGAGCTGGTCGTGGCTGCCGTGCTCGGCGATCTGCCCGTCGCGCAGCACGTAGATGCGGTCGGCGGTGCGCACGGTGGAGTAGCGGTGCGAGATCAGCAGCACGGTTCGTCCGGTGTAGAGCTGGCGGATGCTGGCGAACAGGTCGTGTTCGGCGCGTGGGTCGAGGGCGGCGGTGGGTTCGTCGAGGATGATCAGTGGCGCGTCGCGGATGAACGCTCTGGCCAGCGCGACCCGTTGCCATTGGCCGACGGAGAGGTCACGGCCGCCGGAGAACTCGGGGGACAGGATCGTGTCGTAGCCGGCCGGTAGCGCGCTGATCGGTTGGTGGGCGCCGGAGCGGCGGGCGGCGGCCTCGATCACCTCGGGATCGTCGAGGTGTTCGACGGCGCCGAGGCCGATGTTCTCCCGAGCCGGGAGGGCGTAGTGGAGGAAGTCCTGGAAGATGACGGCGGAGCCGCGCCGGAGCCCGTCCGGGTCGAGGGTGGCGGTGTCACGGTCGTCCCAGCGGATCTGGCCGGTCTGCGGCAGGTAGAGGCGGCACAGCAGCTTGGCGAGGGTGGTCTTGCCGGAGCCGTTCTCGCCGACCAGGGCCACGATCTCGCCGGCGTCGATGCGCAGCGACACGCCGCGTAGCGCCGGGGCGGTGGCCGACGGGTAGGTGAACGTGACGTCGTCCACGGTGATCCGGTGGAACCGCGGGGGAGCCGGATGTTGGGCGCGGGCGGCGATGGCGGCGGGACCCTGGTCGAGGAAGGCGGTGAAGTCCTCGACGAACAGGCCGGCCTCGTAGATGTCGCCGATGCTCATCACCGTCATCATGATCCGTTCGCCGAGGATGAGCAGGGCGGCGCCGGCGGTGGCCGCCTCGGCGAGTTCGATCTGGCCGGACAGGGCCAGGTGCAGGAGCAGCGCGATGGCGCCGCCGAGGGTGATCGCCAGCCCGAGGTTGCCGAGGACGGCGTAGCGGAACCGTTTATGGGCGGTGCGCCGCAGCTCGACCATGTGCTCGTCGTAGAGCGCGCTGTGCCGGCGGCGCAGGTGGTCGGTGAGTCCGAACGCCCGTACCTCGGTGGCGGAAGTCTTCGCCGTCAGCAGGTCGTAGAGGTAGGTGCGGACCCGCGTGGTGGCGGTCATCCGCAGGTGGAACCCGAACAGCGCCTGCCCCGCCTTCAGCACTCCGATCATGAGCGGGACAGCGGCGACAATCACTAGCGGCACCAGCCACGGCTGGATGGCGAGCAGCGCCACCATGATGCCGCCGATGCCGGCGAGCGCGCCGATCGTGCCGATCAGCCCGTCGACCATCTGGATCGGGCGGTGCCGGCCGCCGGTCGCGGCGCGCACGAGCCGGTCGTGGAAGGTCGGGGTCTCATACGCCTGCAGCTCGACGGCCGTCGTCACGTCGACGATCCGTTCCTGCGCGTAGCGGGCGGCCTTCTCCGACAGGATCTCGCGGACCTCCCGACCCGCCGCCGCGACCAGGCCCAGGACCGCGATGATCCCGGCGACCGCCGCCACGCCCGGCAGCACGTCGACGGTCGTCGGGCGCGGGCCGCCGCTGTCCAGCAGGACCGTCATGAGGTTGCGCCCGAGCAGCAGCACCACAGCCAGCCCCGCGCCGCCGACCAGCTTCAACGCGATGCTCACGACCAGTTCGCGCGGCGCCGCGGCCCACACGAGCCGCAGCGCGTCGCGGCTGATCCGCGGCAGCAGGCGCAGCGACTTCGGCCGCTGGCGCGCCTCCTCGCCCAGCTCGTCGCGGGTCGGCGGCTGCTGGGGCGGGTTCTCCGTCACGCTGGTCTCCGTTCACCCGGGGCGCCCGGACTGATCGTTGAGCAGGTGGCCGAAGATGTCGACGCCCAGCCGATCGCTCTACCCTTTCCGTCCGGAAACCGGTGACTTGAACTCGACGGAGTCAGTCCCACTGGCGCTCTTGGCGATGATCCGGACGACAGTGCGTTCAGCCTCGTCGCTGAACGGGCCGGTGATCGTCACGATCCCGTCGGCGACGTCGACGTCCCAGCGCCCGGTGTGGCCGCAGTACTCCTCCAAGCTGCGGCGAACGTTGACCGCCATGACGTTGTCCTGATGGACCAGCGTGCGCAGTACGTCCCGGCGACTGACGATGCCGACCACGGAGCTGCCGCTGACGATCGGGATGCTGTGCACGTCGTAGTCCAGCATCGCCTGGGCGAGATCGGCCGCGCTCGCGTCGGTCGGCAAGGTGACGACCGACGTGGCCATCACATCCCCGACCGTGCCCGGTGGATCGGTGACGCCCGCACCAGCGGCGCGGGCTAGGTGGGCATCCGGATCGGCCGGAACCCGGTGCCAGATCAGGTCGCCCTCGCTGACGATGCCGACCAGGTGGTCGTCGGCGTCGAGGACGGGCAGCGCGGTGACGACGCGTTGTGTGATGACCGCCGCCGCCTCGCGGATCGGCGTCCACGGATGGACGGTGACGACCGGCCTGCTCATGATCTCCAGTGCTCGCATCATTCCTCCTCAGGTCTGGGCCATCAGCGCCGCCCAGCCACGGGATCGCGCTGGATCGGGCAGCTCATGCATCGCGGGCCGCCGCGCCCGCGTCCCAGTTCGCTGCCGGCGATGGTGATGACCTCGATGCCGTGCTTGCGCAGCATCGTGTTGGTGGTGACGTTGCGCTCGTAGGCGACGACCACGCCGGGCGCGATCGCGAGGACGTTGTTGCCGTCGTCCCACTGCTCCCGTTCGGCGGAGCGGACGTCCTGTTCGGCGCGGAGGACGGTGATCTCCGGCAGGCCGAGCGCCTCCCCGATGGCATCGAAAAGGTACGGGTTCTCGGCCACCGTGAGGGCACCGGGCCCGTCGCCGGGCACCACCGTGTAGGAGCGCAGCGGCGGCAGCCCCGGGTAGATCGTGAAGGTGTCCCGATCGACCATCGTCATGACCGTGTCCAGATGCATGAACGCGCGCCCGCGTGGCAGCTCGACGGCGATGACGGTGTGCGCGGCGCCAGCGGCGAAGAGACGCTGGGCGAGCAGCTCGATCGCCTGCGGCGTGGTCCTTTCGCTCATACCGACGAGGACCGTGCCGTTGCCGAGCACGTGGACGTCCCCGCCTTCGACGCTGGCCGGCTGGTCGTCGTTGCCGTACATCCAGGTCGGGGTCCGGTCGAGCGTGAACAGCGGATGGAACCGGTATACGGCCGTGGCGTGAACCGTCTCGCGCCGCCGTGCCAGCTTGGCCATCGGGTTGATCGAGACACCGCCGTAGATCCAGCAGGACGTGTCGCGAGTGAACAGGTGGTTCGGCAGGGGAGCGAGGACGAAGTCGTCGTCGTCGAGCGACGCCAGCCGCATGCTGTGCACCCCGGCGTCGAGCTCCGATTTGGTGAGGCCGCCGATGAGGTACCGCGCGAGTGTTTCGGGATCCATCGCGTCGAGCGCCTCGCGCAGCGGTCGCACCAGCGTCGGGCCGTGAGTGTGGTCGGTGATGACCCGGCGCAGCACCCACGATCGTGCCTCGTCCTGCTTCAGCGTCTCCGCGAGCAGGTCGCCGAAGAGGTGCACGACGACGCCCCGCTCGCGCAACGCGTCGGCGAACGCGTCGTGCTCCTGCCGGGCGCGGCGGACCCAGAGCACCTCGTCGAAGAGCAGGCTGTCCTTGTTGCCCGGAGTGAGGCGGAGCAGCTCCAGGCCGGGCTTGTGGAGCACGACCTGACGGAGCGTGCCGACCTCGCTGTGTACACCGAGGGAGCTCATCGTGGGGTACTTGCGGGGCCGAGTGGACATGGGGTGCCTCCATCCCCTTCTGTTAACTCCGACCCTCCAACCGCAACGGATCGGCGCCCAGGGCCGAACGTCCCACCGTCGGCGGTCACCCGGCCCTCACCAGCCCAGACACCCGGCACCGGTAGCGTGGCGTCGTGACGATCGATGCCTGGGCACAGCACCCGACGCTGCGCTTCAGCCAGCACGAGATGTTCGAATCACTCCGCCGGTGGACCGGCGGCCTCGCCTTGACCGAGGAACCGCCCGTAGATCTGACCGTGGCCGCGATGGACGCCGGAGGCGTCGACCTGGCGTTGATCAGCGCCTGGCACGGACCGCAGGGTGCGCTGATCACCAACGACGAGGTCGCCACGTTCGTCTCTCAGGCGCCCGACCGGCTCGTCGGCGTCGCCTCCGTCGACCTGTCCAAGCCGGTACAGGCTGTGCGGGAGCTGCGCCGCGCCGTCACCGAACTCGGGTTCAAGGCCTTGCGGATCGTTCCGTGGCTGTGGGGTCTGCCGCCGAATGACCGGCGCTACTACCCGCTGTACGTCGAGTGCGTCGAACTCGGCGTGCCGTTCTGCACGCAGGTCGGCCACACCGGGCCGCTGCGCACTTCCGAGACCGGGCGCCCGATCCCGTACCTCGACGACGTTGCGCTGGACTTCCCCGAGCTGACGATCGTCGCCGGACACATCGGGTATCCCTGGACCACCGAGATGATCGCGCTGGCCACGAAGTACCCCAACGTCTACATCGACACGTCCGCCTACACCGCCAGGCGCTACCCGCCTGAGCTGGTCGCGTACGTGCGCGGACACGGGCGGCGCAAGGTGCTGTTCGGCACCAACTACCCGATGATCACCCCCGACAAGGCGCTTGCCGACCTCGGTGCGCTCCACCTCGACGAGGAAGCCACCGGGCTCTTCCTCGCCGGCAACGCCCGCCGGGTCTTCAACCTGGCGGGCGTTGCCTGACCCAGCTCCCAGGACGAGGCGGACGGCGGTTGGGGCGCTTCTGTCAAGTTTGGTGGGATTCGTGAGCCAGACTGCACGATCTCACCAAGTCCGCGGCCGGCGCCAAGCATAGGAGAGCACCAAGACACGCCAGATGCCTCTTCCCTGTCGACGCCACTAGTGCTGTGCTCGATGACAGGGACGGTGCGGCCGACGGGGAGGCGTGCGGCCATCCGGTTCGCGGCAACCTGACCGCACGCTGCCCTCGGTATACGAGGAGCGAGCCCAGAGGCGGTGCCGGGTGGACCTACTCGTCGAGAACCGGCCCGGGTACGAGCCGGCGGCGAACCTGGCGTTGGAGGAGGCCCTGGTCAGGGCCGACCCGCAACGTGCGCTGCTGCGCGTCTGGCAGAACAGCGCGTGCGTCGTAGTGGGCCGGGGCCAGCGGGTAGGCCGCGAAGTAGACCTCGCGGCCTGCCGTCACGACGGCGTCCCTGTACTGCGCAGGGCCAGCGGCGGCGGGACCGTCTACCACGACCTGGGAAACCTCAACGTGACGCTCGTCGCGCCCAGTCGCCACCCTGAGCTCCTGAGGAAGCTGGCGCGGCTGGTGACCGGTGCGATCCGGGAGTTGGGCCTCGAAGCCACGATCGGCGAACGGGGCGTCTTCGTCGGCACGCGCAAGGTGTCGGGACTGGCCATGCACGTGACGGGTACCGGCACGCTCGCCCACGCCACCCTGCTCGTCACCACGCGGGCCCAGCTTGTCGGCGCCTACCTGGCAGCCAGGCCTCTGGACCCGCAACCGCTCGACTCGCGCCGAGCACCCGTCGCGCCGCTCCGTGCCCACCAGCCCAGCGTCGACATCAGGTCCGCCGCGGCAGCCGTCCGGCACGTGGCCGCGAGCCACGACGGACCGTTGTTTCCCCGCCTTCCTCGTGCCGCCGAGCGCCACTGGCAAGCGCGGCTGCTGCGCGAACGCTACGACCACCCCTCATGGCATCTGACCGGCCGACCAAGGGAGACACCATGGACGACAAGACTCGCCTCGACCTCTACCGCGTGATGGTGCTGAGCCGCACCTTCGAGGAGGCGATCCGCCGCGAGTACCACGCGGACAAGAAACCGGCGTTCGACATCGGAGCCGGACTGGTGCCGGGGGAGATGCACCTGTCGGCCGGCCAGGAGCCGGTCGCGGCCGGGGTGTGCGCGCATCTGCGCCGTAACGACGCGGTCACCGCCACGCACCGCCCGCACCACATCGCGATCGCCCACGGCATGGACCTGGACCGGATGGCCGCGGAGATATTCGGCCGCGAAACGGGCTTCGGGCGCGGACGCGGCGGCCACATGCACCTGTTCGACCCGGAGACCCATTTCTCCTGCTCAGGCATCATCGCCGAAGGGCTGCCACCCGCGCTCGGGCAGGCGTTCGCCTTCCAGCGACAAGGCACCGACCAGATCGCCGTGGCGTTCACCGGCGAGGGCGCGGCCAACCAGGGCGCATTCCACGAGTCGCTCAACCTGGCGGCGTTGTGGCACCTGCCCGTGGTGTTCGTGGTCGAGGACAACGACTGGGCCATCTCCGTGGCCCGCTCGGCGGCGACGGCCATCCCGTCCAACGCCGACCGGGCAGCGGCCTACGGCATCCCCGGACAACGCGTCGAGGACAACGACGTCGAGGCCGTGTACAGCGCAGCAGGCGAGGCAGTGGCCCGCGCCCGTGCCGGCGAGGGGCCGACCCTGATCGAGGTGCACACCTTGCGGCTGTGGGGGCACTTCGAGGGCGACCCGGAGAGCTACCGGCCCGACCTCCCCGAGGTGCCGGACCGCGACCCGATCCCGAAGTACGCGCGGTTCCTGCGCGAGTCCGGAGTTCTCGACGAGGACCAGTTCCGGCACGTCAAGGACGAGGCGGTCGCCCGCGTCGAACGGGCCATCGACTTCGCCAAGAGCAGCCCGCAGCCGGCGCCGGAGACGGCGACCGAGTACGTCTTCGCGTAAGGAGCAGCAGATGAGCGTCACCGACTCCGCCACCATGCCGGCCCAGCCCACGATGCGCCGGCTGACCACCGCGCGGGCCATGGTCGAGGGCATCGCCCAGGAGATGGACCGCGACTCGGCCGTTGTCGTCCTCGGCGAGGATGTCGGGAAGTACGGCGGCATCTTCAGCTCGACCGCGGGACTGCTCGACCGGTTCGGCCCCGACCGGGTGCTCGACACGCCGATCTCAGAGACCGCGTTCATCGGGCTCGGTATCGGCGCCGCGGTCGAAGGGATGCGCCCGATCGTCGAGCTCATGTTCGCCGACTTCTTCGGCGTGTGCATGGACCAGATCTACAACCACATGGCGAAGATCCACTTCGAGTCCGGCGGCAACGTAAGCGTGCCCATGGTGCTGATGACCGCTGTCGGCGGCGGCTACTCCGACGCCGAGCAGCACTCACAGTGCCTGTGGGGCACGTTCGCACACCTGCCCGGCATGAAGGTCGTCGTCCCGAGCAATCCGGCGGATGCGAAAGGCCTGATGATCTCGGCGATCCGCGACGACAACCCGGTTGTCTACATGTTCCACAAGGGCATCATGGGCCTGCCGTGGATGGCTAAGAACCCGCGTGCGATCGCCGTGGTTCCCGAGGACGAGTACGAGACGCCCATCGGCAAGGCGGCAGTCGCACGCGAGGGCCGGGATGCCACCGTCGTGACCCTGTCCCTGTCGGTCCACCACGCGCTCGACGTCGCCGACGAGCTTGCCGCCGACGGTGTGGATCTCGAAGTGCTGGATCTGCGCAGCCTCGTACCGCTGGACCGCGAGGCGATCCTCACCTCGGTGGCCAAGACCGGCCGGCTGCTCGTCGTCGACGAGGACTACCAGTCCTTCGGCCTGTCCGGCGAGATCGCCGCCACGGTGGCCGAACACGACCCCACCATGCTGAGGGCTCCGGTCCGCCGCGTCGCCGTACCGGACGTGCCGATCCCGTACGCACGGCCGCTTGAGCAGGCGGTGCTGCCCACCCGGGCGCGGATCAGGGCCGCGGCGCTGGAGCTCGTCCACCGATGACAGACATTTTCTTCCCCCGGCTCTCGCAGGAACAGCCGGATGCCGAGGGTGCTCTGGCCACGTGGTTCGTCGCCGACGGCGACCACGTGGCCGAAGGGCAACTCATCGCTGAGGTCATGGTCGACAAGATCTCGGGTGAGGTGACCGCCCCCGCCACCGGCCGGATCCACCTCCTCGTTGCCGAGGAGCAGACCGCCCGGCAGGGGGAGCCGATCGCCCACGTCGACTAGCCATGGCGGTCCGGCGTACGGCGTGGTCACGGGCGGCCGGCGCGAGCAGCAGGGAGTGGTGCCATGGCAGCGGATTCATCCGAGCCGTCCACCGGCGTGGTCATCCCAAGCACCGAGGGTGTGCGCAGTACCTCCGCGCTCGGTCGCGCTGTGGTCGCCGACGCGCTTCGTGGCATGGATCCGGTCGGTGTTCGCGCCGCGGAGTCGGCGACGGTGTGGCGGCGGGACTACCTGGTGCATTTCCGGCGCCTGGTCGAGGCAGGCCTGCTCTCGCGCGACGCCGCACTCGCGATCGCCCGCGATGGGTTGGCGTCGCTGCACCGGCGCATCCGGTTCGCGACCCGCGACGGCGAACTGGCCCTTGCCGAGGCGTTCACGGTCGAGCCGGCCGGCGATCCGCTGGAGACGGCGACGGTCACCGGTTCCGGGGCCGTGCAGCGCGAACTCGTGCTGCCTTACCGCGGCGAGCGGCTACGCGGGGCGGACCTCAACCGCCGGCTCGACCGGTGGGTCGCCGCTGGCGTGATCGAGCCGTCCTGCGCTGAGGCGGTCCGGCTCGTCGCGGGCAATCCGGCGTGGCTGGACCTGTCCGACCAGCGGGTGGTGGTGCTCGGGGCGGGTGCCGAGATGGGGCCGTTGACAGCGCTGCTGCGCTGGGGCGCCGATGTGGTCGCCGTCGACCTGCCCCGGCCGGCGCTGTGGCAGCGGCTGCTCAACACCGCGAACCGGTACGCAGGGCGGCTGCACATCCCGGTGGCGGGCGTCGATGCAGGCACCAACCTGGACCGGCGCGCGGGGGCCGACCTCGTGCGCGACCCACGCAGAATCGCTGGCTGGCTCGTCGGCTTCGATGGTCCGCTGGTGCTCGGCAACTACGTGTACGCCGACGGAGCCGTTGAACGTCCGAGTGGCCATGGCCGTGGACGCGCTCACCGAGCACCTGCTGACCCAGCGGCCCGACAGCGCGTTGGCGTTCCTCGCCACCCCCACCGACGTGTTCGCGGTGCCCGCCGACGCGGTGGCCGAGGCGACCCGTCGCTACGCCCAGCGCAGCGGCATCGGCCGTGTCCGCGGGCCGCTGCGGGCGCTGAGCGGTGGACGCCTGCTCGCCCGCAACTACCCGCCAGCGGCCGACCCGGGGATCAACGACAGCCTCGTGCCGCAGCAGGGACCCAATTACGCGCTGGCCAAGAGGCTGCAACGGTGGCGGGCGACCGCGGCCCGCGCCGCAGGCACGACGGTCTCACTGACTGTCGCACCCGCCACACGCACCCGCAGCGTGACGAAGAACCGGCTGCTCGGCGCCGCGTTCGCCGGCGCGCACCGCTTCGGCATCGAGGTGTTCGAGCCCGCGACCAGCAACACGCTGATGGCCGCCCTGCTGGTACACAATCTGCGCGCTGCACCGCCCGCGCAGCCACATCCCTGGCAAGACGAGGTGTACGCCGCGGCGCACGGCGGGCTGTGGCGTCAGCCGTACGCGCCCCGCAGCGCCCTCGGACTCGCCGTCCTTCTCGGCATCGGGGCGGCGCCTGGCTGACCCGATTCGGCCGTCGAGGAGCGTACCTAGGCGTCGCAGCCGAGGGAGTAACGCGACCGCAAGTACGTCACTGCGGGGCGACCGGCCCCGGACTCCGCAACACCGGCTGGCCGGACGATCCGGGCGGGCCGCTGAGGCGGCGACCCACCCCTGCCGCGCCGACCACGACGAGCACGACGCCGAGCGCGATAAGCAGTAGGCCACCGAGGAGAAGACCGACCCCGAGCCCAGCCAGCGACGGTGCCTTGGCGCCGACGTCGACCGTCGCCCGAACCCCGGGGCTGCCGTCCGCGCGAGCGATGACCAACGCCCACCGGCCGGTCTCCGGCAGCCAGGTCACCGTCTGAGTGCCCGAGCCGCTGGCCGACGCAACCCAGAACGACTCCTCGCCGGGAAATCCGACCGACGCCGCACCGTCCTGCCGCGAATAGCGCACGCCGTCATCGAGATCCCGCACCTGATCGTGCGCCACGCCCTGCAGCCAGGTGTCGACATCGGTCTCCCGCGCGATGCCGAGGAACAGTGGCCGGCCATCAGTCTCGGTAACGCGAATCCGGAGTTCCCCGAAATCGCTCTCGGCCCATGTTCCCGGCCCCCGGTCGATGTGCAGGTTCACGTCCTCGGCAGTGATCGCGGCCGTGTCGGTCGCGAGTACTCGGGTCGAGGTGGTGTAGTAGCCGGCGCTGTCGCGGTGCCCGTTAAGCCAGAGGGCACCGACGCCCATGATGGCCAGGGTCGCGCCGGGGATGAACAGCAGCAGCCCGGCGATGAGGGCGATCATGGGTGCGGCGACACTGCGCTGCACGGTGGGAGCGCCGGCCGGCCGGTCGACCACGTACCCCGCCGGCTGGGGGCCGCGCGGATCCACGGGTTCGTCGCCGCCCTGGTCGAGCCTGAACGGTGGGTACCGGTCGGTCATCAGGGCCACGTAGGCGAGCACCCGCAGCGCCCACCGGTTGATTCCCACCACGAGGTCATACAGGCCACGGGGGTACTTCGCGCTGAACAACAGCGCGATAGCGGCGAACAGCACGCACAGCCCGATGAGCCCGGGACCGGAAGGGGTCCACTGGTCTCCTCCCGAGTCGGCCTGTGTCGACACTGTCCACGCGGCACCCGTGAGGACCCCGAGGATCAGGTAGTGCGGGATGGCGAGCAGCCACCACTTCACCAGTACGAGGCCCCGGGACAGCCGCTCCGGGTACGCGATGTCCACGGTCGCGGGGTAGTCGGGCACGTCCGCGAGCGTGAACGGTGGGTACCGGTCGGTGCCCAACGCGCTGTATCCGTAGTAGGACACTCGCCAGTTCCAGCGGATCACGCCGAGATTGAAGTGGAACAGTGCCCTCGGGTAACGCCCGGTGAAGAGGATCGCGACGAACGCCACCGCGGTGACAAGGAAGAAGGCCAGCCAAAGGAAGGCCAGCACGATGAAGTGGGGAATCAGGAGGATCCACTTCACCAGCCAGAGCCATCTGCTGACGGGCTCGTCCAGCCGAGCCCTGACGGACACCGGATAGCCCTGGTCCGTCACGCTGACATTGGTCATCATCCCTCCGATCTACCGTCCCTACCCTGACACGTCCGCCCTGGCCGACGCTCGATGCGCGGTCTGTCAGGCGTGGTCGTCTGGCTGGACCTCTGGAGTCAGTCGCGGAGAGGGATTTCCCAGCGCAGTGTCGTCCCGCCGCCGGCCTCCGCGCTGGCCGCCAGGGTGCCGCCCCAGCGGCCGGCGCGGTCGGCCAGGTTGGTCAGGCCGCGTCCCCGCTTGGGGCTGGCCGGAATGCCTGTCCCGTTGTCGCTGACGGTCAACAGCACACGGTCGTGCTCCAGGTCGACCTTCAGCACCACGTCGACAGCGGTCGCGCCGGCGTGGCGCGCCACATTGGACAGCGCCTCGCGCACGGTGGCGATGACGTCCGGGCGGACCGCGTCGGGGACGGCGGTGTCGATGGGTCCGTCCAGGGTCAACTTTGGTTCGAAGCCCAGGCTCGCAACCGCCTCTGCAGCGACCTGCGCGACCTGGTGACGGAGCCTGCCTGAGTCATCCGAGGACTGCTGAAGGGAGAAGATGCTGCGCCGGATCTCCCGGATCGTCTCGTCGAGGTCGTCGACGAAGCCGGCAACGCGCTTTCCGACTTCCGGTTTGACGATCATGCGGCTGAGCCCTTGCAGCCCGAGCCCGACCGCGAACAGTCGCTGGATGACGAGGTCGTGCAGATCGCGGGCGATGCGGTCACGATCCTCGAAGACAGCGAGCCGCTGCCGGTCTCCCTGGGCCCGGACGAACTCCAGCGCCAGCGCGGCGTGCCCGGCGAACGTGGTCACCAACCGCACGTCAGCCGCGGTGAATACCTGCCCACCCAGCCGGTTCGCGACCAGGAGCACGCCCAGCGTCGCCGGCCCGGCCGCGAGCGGCACCAGCGCGATGGGGCCGATCCGCTTCATCTCCGGCAGGTCGGCGAGGTCGTCTCCGCCTCCTGGATCGCCGCCGAGGCGTCGTCCATCACCTGAGCCTCGCCGCTGGCGAAGACCTTCCGCAGCAGCACCGGGTTCTGTACACGCAGCTCCGTCAAGGCGGCCGCGCCGAACCCGTCCGCGACCCGGAACACCGGAACACCGATCTCCTCGTCGGTCAGCGCGAGCGCGCAGAGATCCGCACCGGCCACGGATCGGGCCTGCTCGACCACCAGCTCATAGCGCCTCGTCCATTCCCGCGCCCTGCAACAGCCGCGACGTCAGCGCGGTGGACGCCTCGCAGCCAGTGCTCACGGCGGCGCGTCTCCTCGAACAGCCGGGCGTTCTCGATCGCGATGCCGGCCGCCGCCGCCAGCGCGATCACGACGGCTTCATCCGCGTCGGTGAAGTCGCCGCCGCCGATCTTCTGGGTCAAGTAGAGGTTGCCGAACACCTCGCCGCGGACCCGCACCGGCACCCCGAGGAACGTCCGCATCGGCGGATGGTTCGCGGGGAACCCAGAGGACTGCGGGTGCTCGCTCAAGTCGTGGAGCCGCAGCGGGCGGGCGTCGTCGATGAGCAGCCCGAGGATCCCCTTGCCGGTGGGCAGGTCACCGATCCGCTGCCGCAGTTCGTCGCTGATGCCGACGTGGATGAACTCGACCAGCTTGTGGTCCGAGCCGATCACACCCAACGCACCGTACTCGGCGCCGACCAGATCCAGCGCGGACTGCACGATGCGGCGCAGCACGTCCGGCAGGCTCAGATCGCTCGCGACCGTGACGACAGCGCTCAGCAGCCGGTGCACCCGGTTCTCCGCGTCGATGACCTCCTGCGCGCGATCGACCAGTTCGCGCAGCAGCGTCTCCAGCTTCAGGCTACGCAGCTCCGGCAGCAGGTGAGAGGACTCCGGGGTGCTGCCGCTGCGCCGCTGCACGGGCGCCTCGTCTCCGCCTGGCATGGCTTGAGGCTACTCGCCGGCCAGATGCAGCCGGTCGTTCTTGCCGTTGGCCAGGTCGGGTGGGATGCCGCCGCCGAGCAGCCGGCGGCCGGTAACCACGTCGACCGGGATCCGCAGGAAATGGTCGCGCTGTCCCGGTGCCCACGGCCGCAGCGGCAGCGCGTCGAGGCGGCGTTTCTCCTCGGGGTCGTGGACCGCGTAGGCGTGGCCGACCACAGTCACGCTCCACCCGCTGTGCTCCTCGACGTCGATCTCGTCGGCCTCGAACGCGACCACCGTGTCGAGGGTGGCGCCGGACAGCTTCGACCCCGGGCCGGTGCGGATCACGACCGCCTCGCCGTCCAGCACGAAGTTCACCGGCTGCACCGCGGGAAGCGCACGGTGCGTGAACACGATCCGTCCGAACGGGACAGAGGCCAGCAACGCGAGGCACTCCTCCCGGTCGAGAATCTGCAAACCCGACGAATCAAACATCTTTCACCCCACATGCTCCCGCGTCTGTCCGACAAGCGTGGCCCGCCGGCCGACCCCCATACAGAGGCCAAAGTCCTGACATCGCGAATCCGGGACCTCTGGCCCAGCTACTCGCGCCGGACCTGCTGAGGCGTGTCGATCACCTCGGTCACGTCGCGGCGGGGGGTAGCGACGCCCGGCGTGCCGAAGCCGATCCTGAGCACCATCTGGGGCTCCATCACGGACTTGATCGTGGCCCGCAGCTTCTCGCGGGCGTCCGGCACCTCGATCGGCTGGGACAGCATGGAGCCGACGAGGCCTTCGGCGGTGGCGGCCAGGAGCACCCGCTGTAGGGCCTGTCCGGCGATGAGCTGGTCGCGGGGGGAGTCGCCGTGCGAGCTGAGGACCGCGAGTAGGGGTTCGGCCTCGTAGCGGCGGTGTTCGGGGGCGGGAGCGCCGCCGAAGTCGCGGCGGGTCAGTTGTTCGTGCGGTGCCGGGGCCGGGCCTCCGGCGCGGCGGGGTACGCCGTCGGTGGCGTTGTCGTCGGCGCGGGTCCAGGACCGCAGCTCGTCGAGGTAGCCGGGCGTGTTGGCCAGGGTCTTGGTCGCTACCTGGATGAGCTCGGCGACGTCAGCCGCCGCCGCGCGGTCGGTGACGAGGGTGACAGCCGCGGATTCCCGCCGCGCCGCAGACATGAGCGTGTCGCGGTGGGTCGGTGGAACCACCGCCTCGATGAACGGGGCCCGCTGGCTGTGGCGGCGGGGAATGGCAGCGGCCAGCGCGGCTTCGTCCGGGCTAGCGCGTCGGGCCGGTCCGAGGTCGACGCGGGCAAGCAGCTCCGGATGTGAACTGTCGGGAAGGAGCGTGGTCTCCGTGGAGAGGCCCTGCGCGGCGAGGGCCAGGCGGAGGTTCAGCAGTGCGGCGCCGCACGCGATCCGGACGGCGCGTCCGGTGGGGTCGGCGACGGGGAGTTGACGTGCAGCGTCGGCGGACAGCTCGACCGCGTCGCCGGTGCTCCGGAATCGCCATGGCTGGCTGTTGTGCAGCGACGGGGCGCGGACAGCGAGTTCGACCGCGGCGCGGAACTGGTCATCGGTGAGCTGGGACATGACCGTCAGCTCCGATCGGAGGCTTTGACGATGGCGATCGGGCAGGTGACGCTGCCGACCATGTGTTCGGCGACCGAGCCGAGCACGGCCGCGGTGGCCAGCCCGCGACCGCGGTCGCCAACCACCAGGAGCCGGGCGCCGCTGGCGGCGCGCAGCAGGCCGGGCTCGATGCGCCCGGCGTAGACGGCCCGTTTGACGTGCACACCCCGGTGCCGCGCCGCCCACGGTTCGACCTCGGTGGCCAGCAGCGTCTCCGCCGGCGGTTCCGCGGTGAAATTGGTCTCAAGGAAATCGTCGTCGGTCCAGTAGTCACCCGAGGGCTCATCGGTCACATGCACCGCCGCCAGCGGCAGCCCGTGCCGATCGGCATAGTCGAAACCGAACTCCAACGCCGCACGCGACGGCGCGGAACCATCCACACCGACGACGACGTGGTTCCGGAACGCCGCCATGGCATTCCCGGCGATCTGAGGGACCGCGACCACCGGAGAGTGCGCCTTGGCGACGATTCGTGCCGCGTACGGAGCGAAGAGCCCAGCGCCGTATGCGCCGTGCGTGCCGACAACCAGCATCCGGGCGCCCAGGCTGAGTTCACCGAGGGTCCGAGCCGGATCGCCGTGCCGGGCAACGGCGACGACCCGATTCGTGCCGAGCCTGTGTGTCGCCAGCAGGTGCGCCTGGCGGAGGGCCTGCTCGCCGTAGTCCTGGCTGACCGGTCGCTTGCCGATGAAACTGGCCGCGTGCACGTGACAGATCGTCAAGGGCGCATCGAGGACACGGGCCTCGCGCACCGCCCAGACAAGCGCGCACCGGGAGGCGTCAGAGCCATCGAAGCCGACGACGATTGCCCCGGGCTGCGGCTCCAGCGGCGGCGCAGGATAGGTCTCAACGTTCGCCAGTTGGTCGGTCGTCATGACGGGTCCTCGCGGTCGATTACGTCGGCCGGTGCACGCCGCGGCGTCGCCGGCAGGCTGGTGGTCGGGTCAACGAGCCCGATCCGCAGGACGAGCATCGGTTCGCCAACGCCGCCGATCATGCGTCGCAGTGTCTCGCGGGTCTCCGCGACTTCCACGAGATCGCTCATCGGCGAAACGGACGCGCCGTGCTCGACCGCCGCGACCAGGATCGCCCCGAGTGCCTCGCCAGCGGCGAGCCACGAGTACGGGTCGTCGCCTGTGGTGAACAGGATCGCGTACGCGGCACCGCGATCGTCCCCACCGCCGGCGTCGAGCTGGCCGGTGCGGCCGCCGAGGAAGAAGTCGCGCAGCGGCACACGGCGGGGCGTGGGCGGCATGGTGGTGGCGTCGGGAACGCCGTCGTCCGAGCCGGATGGGCGGTGCGTCCATTGGTCCAGTTCGGCACGGTAGGCCGGGTTGGTGATCTCGATATCGGAGGCGCGGTCGGCGGCGACGATCAGCTCTACGAGCTGGTCCGGCTTGACGAAGTGCAGGTAGGCGCCGCTGGTCGCCACGACCGCGTGCAGCGCATCCAGCGTCTCGGCGGGTACCGGTGTGCGCAGGAACGGCCGCCGGTCGGTGTGCCGGATCAGCAGCGACTCGTAGTGCCGCATCGCCTGGGCCGTCACGTCCGCCTTCCCGGTGACCTGGACCCGCGCCAGCAGGTCAGCATCGTGGGGCTCGGGAAGCCGCGCGATCTCGAACTGGGTGCCTGAGGCGGCGAGCGCAGCCCGCAGGTGGTGCAGGGCCACACCGCAGCTGACCGTCAGCATCCGCCCCTGCGGATCGACGGTCTGCAACTGCCGTGTCCGGTCGGCACGCAGCTCGGCGACGCCGTCGCCGACACGCCAGCGCCACGGCTGGGAGTTGAAGATCGACGGCGCCCGGAGAGCCACCGTGGTGGCCTGTTCGAGCGCTGCGTCGCCGCGCGCGGGGGAGTCCTGGTGGGTCGGCATGGCAGGCATCCTTCGTCCGGGGCTGTCACACCCAGCTTCGTGCGCGCCCGGCCGCATAGGAAGGGCCAGTCGTCCCGTCGCCTCGGGACCCCCGGCCATGCCTGACCGCGACCTCGGTTCGATGCTGAGGACTGGAACGGATTGCGGAGGGACCTTCGGCCTGTCACGAATCGCCCTGGTGGGAGAGACTTCGGCCATGATCCGCGTCTACCTGCTCGACGACCACGAGGTGGTCCGCCGGGGCATCCGCGACCTGCTCGAACAAGAGGGCGATATCGAGGTGGTGGGCGAGTCGGGTTCGGCGGTGGAGGCGACACGCCGGATCCCGGCGCTGCGGCCGCACGTCGCCGTTCTCGACGGGCGCCTGCCGGACGGCTCCGGTATCGACGTGTGCCGCGAGGTCCGCTCCGTCGATCCCGAGATCCGGGCCCTGATCCTCACCTCCTACGACGACGACGAGGCGCTGTTCGCGGCGATCATGGCCGGCGCGGCCGGGTACATCCTCAAGCAGATCCGGGGCAACGACCTGGTCGACACCGTGCGCCGGGTCGCCGACGGCCAGTCGTTGCTGGATCCGGCGGTGACGCAGCGGGTGCTGGAGCGGATCCGGCGGGGCCCGGAGGAGCCGCGCGAGCTTCGCAACCTCACCGATCAGGAGCGCCGGATCCTGGAACACATCGCCAAGGGGCTGACCAACCGGGAGATCGCGGAGCAGATGTTCCTCGCGGAGAAGACCGTCAAGAACTACGTCTCCAGCCTCCTCGCCAAGCTCGGCCTGGAGCGCCGCACCCAGGCGGCAGTGCTGGCCACCAGGCTGCTCGGTGACTCACCGGAGCAGCAGACGCCGCGCTGAAATCCGGCCGTGCCCAGCAGGGACCGACAATGGGCTCAGCACTACCGCCGCCACCTGGAGCAGGCACAACGGGCCGCTCCAGGGGCGAAGGTCCCGTGCAGGCGCGCCTTTCGACTCCTGTGGCGGGCCTCGTTCCCGGACATCGTTCGAGGTGATGCTCCGGACCACGGGGCGCGGACACGGAGGTACACCATGTCGGTCATGCACGAGCGCGGCGCGGCGCACGCGCCGTCGCAGGGAACCGTTTCCGAGCGTCGCGCCGCGGCGCTGATGTGGGGCATCACCAGGATCGCGTTCGGGTGGACGTTCCTGTGGGCTTTCCTCGACAAGCTGTTCGGACTCGGCTACGCCACCCCGTCCGAGCGCAGCTGGCTCAACGGCGGCTCGCCCACCCGCGGCTTCCTGGAGAACTCCGCCACCGGACCGTTCGCCGACTTCTACCACGGCATCGCCGGACAGCCCTGGGCCGACTGGCTGTTCATGATCGGCCTGCTCGGCATCGGCATCGCGCTGACGCTCGGGATCGGCATGCGCATCGCCGGGATCAGCGGCGCGCTCCTCTACGTCATGATGTGGACCGTGGTGCTGCCGCCGCCGAACAACCCGATCATCGACGACCACATCCTCGGCGCGCTCGTCGTCCTCGGCCTGATGCTCTCGCACGCCGGCGACACCCTCGGCCTCGGCAGGGCATGGAAGCGTCTACCGATCGTCCAGCGCCTGCGCTGGCTCGCGTAGCAGCATTCCGGGTGCGATCAGCCCGCAGGGGCTCGACCAGACCGTCCATTGTCGACTAGTCGGGGAAGGTAACGCTACGCCGCGGATCGTAGCGTTACCTTCCCCGACTAATCCAATATGGACACCTGGTGGTGCCCGGTTGAGAGCCGCCAGCGAGCGCCGCGACCCAGGCAACTGTCGGGGAAATGGCGGCATCCTGCGCCCGGTTTCAGGACCACTGCCCCGACAGTCCGTCTTCCCCGGCGGGCCGTGCGCCAGCTTCTGGGGTGCGGCCAGGGACGTTCGGCCCCACCGGTACAGGCCGGTCGCCTCTTATCCGTCCAGCCGGATCGGCGCATCGTCGATGTCGAGGCCGCACCGGAAGGGGAGCCATGCCCGAGGTTGGTCAGTTCGAGCTCAAGGCCAGAGTTGGTGAGATTCCCAACCGCTGGCCCACCGTCGGCCTGGCGGTCGGAGTGGTCCGCAACGGGTCCCTCACGTTCTTCTCCGGGCACGGGCTGGCGGACATCGCATCGAACACGCCGATCACCGAGGACACGGTCTTCCGGATCGCCTCGGTCACCAAGACCTTCACCGCGATCGCCGTCATGCAGCTGTGGGAGCAGGGGCTGATCGACCTCGACGCCCCCGCCAACGACTACCTGCGCGCCTACAAGCTGATCCCCGCGAAGGCGCGCTTCCGGCCGGCGACCGTACGGCATCTGCTGACCCACACCGCCGGCATCCGTGAGGTGCTGCATCTGTCCGGGCTGCTGCGGATGCGGGATCTGGGCGAGACCGTGAGGCGGGGGCGGCCGGTGCCGTCGCTGGCCGAGTACTACCGGGGTGGTCTGCGCATCGACACCGAGCCGGGCAGCAGGTTCATGTACACCAACCACGGGTTCGCGACGCTGGGCCAGATCGTCGCGGACGTGAGCGGACAGCCGCTCGACCGCTACCTTCGCGAGCACATCTTCGAGCCACTCGGCATGGACCACACCGACCTCGTCCGATCCGAGCGCGTGACGTCGCACCTCGCCACGGCATACGAGTTGCGCTCCGGTGGTGCCGAGGAGGTCGGCGACTACGAGCTGGTGCCAGTAGGCGCTGGCGGGGCGTACTCCACTCCGAGGGACATGGCCCGCTACCTCGCGGCGCTGCTCGGCGGCGGCGGCAACCAGCACGGCGCGGTACTCAAACCGGCGACGCTGGCCGCCATGTTCGAACCCCAGTACCAGCCCGACCCTCGCATACCAGGCTTTGGACTGGCCTTCTTCCGGGCAGACCTCGGCGGCCATCTCGCGGTCGAGCACAGCGGGATCCTGCCGGGCTTCGACGCGCAGATCTTCCTGGCTCCCGACGACGGCGTCGGTGTGATGGCCTTCGCCAACGGGGCCAAGCGCGGCATGCTCTGGCTGGCGCCGGAGGCCGAGCGCCTGCTCAGGCTGCTCCTCGACGTCCCCGACCCGGTGATCCGCACCGACGTTCCACACCACCCCGAGATCTGGGCAGACCTCTGTGGCTGGTACCGCTTCTCCGCCCACCCGACCGATCCGGGAAAGCTCGCCATCGGTGCCGGGGCCGAGGTCTTCGTCCGGCGCGGTCAGCTCATGATTCGATTCCTGAGCCCGATACCCGCGCTGTACCGGGGCTTCCTCCTGCACCCCGACGACGACACCGACCCGTACGTCTTCCGTATCGAGTTCCCGTGGTTCGGCATCGGCACCAGCCGCGTCGTCTTCAGTCGGCAAGCCGGCGTGGGGACGACCGGGGTCCATCTCGACGTCGGCGCGCTGTCGCTCCAGAAACAACGCGCCGCGACGAACCCGAGGCCGTGGGTCACCGGCGCGCTCGGTGCGCTTGCGGTGGCCGCCACCGTGACGGCCATTCGGCGGTGGCGTCGCGGGCCATACCCATGGATCGGGAACATCGCCCCTGGATTGATCCGTCCGATGCGGGAATCGTTGGCGATGAACGGGTGCCGCACCCAGGAGGCGAGCGGACGGTGAGCATGGACACGACGAAACAGTCAGGCGAGGTCGAGGGCGCGAGCCGTCGAAACGTGATGCTGGCAGTAGCGACGGTCGGATTCGCGGTCAACTTCTGGGCGTGGGCGCTGCTCAGCCCGCTCGGCCCGCGGTTCAAGGAGATTCTCGAGCTCACGTCGTTCCAGCAGGCGCTGCTCGTCGCGGTGCCGGTGCTGGTCGGCTCGGTGGGCCGCATTCCGGTCGGCGCGCTGACCGACCGTTTCGGTGGTCGTGTCATGTTCCCGCTGGTGTCGGCGGCGACGATCGTCCCGGTGCTCTACCTGGGGCTGGTGGGCCAGTCGTCGTTCGCAGGTCTGCTGGTCGGCGGCTTCTTCCTCGGCATCGGCGGGACGGCGTTCGCTGTCGGGGTGCCGTTCGTCAACGCGTGGTTCCCGCCGGAGCGCCGCGGGTTCGCGGTCGGCGTGTTCGGCGCGGGCATGGGCGGCACCGCGATCAGCGCTCTGACCACCGTCAAGCTGGTCACGAATGTCGGCGAGAAGGCGCCGTTCCTCATCACGGCCGCGGTGCTGGCGGTCTACGCCGTCGTGGCGTGGTGGTTGCTGCGCGACGCCCCCGGACGGTCGGCTCCGACCGGTTCCCTCGGGAGCAGGCTCGCCAGCGCGATCCGCCTGCCGGTGACCTGGCAGGCGTCGATCCTGTACGCGGTCGTATTCGGAGGCTATGTCGCGTTCTCGGTCTACCTGCCGGCCTATCTGAAGACCGCGTACGGGCTCACGCAGGCCGACGCCGCGAACCGGATGGCCGGTTTCGTGTTGCTGGCGGTGGTCATGCGGCCGGTCGGCGGCTGGCTCTCGGACCGGCTCGGGCCGATCCGCATTCTCGCCAGCCGCCCTCGCGGTCGTGATAGCCGGCGCCAGTGTTCAGGCGTTCGAGCCGGCGCTGATGCCACTCGGCACGGTCGCCTTCCTGTCGATGGCCGCCGCACTCGGAGCGGGCAGCGGCGCGGTGTTCGCTCTGGTCGCGCAGGTCACGCCGGGCAACAAGGTGGGCTCGGTGACCGGTCTCGTCGGCGCCGCGGGCGGCCTTGGCGGGTTCCTGCCGCCGCTGGTCATGGGCACGGACTACGAGATCTTCGGCAACTACGCCCTTGGCTTGGCCCTGCTCGCCCTGGTCGCGACCGGCACGCTGGCGCTGACGCTCACGACGGTCCGCAAGACGGCAGGTCGGCCCCCGGCACAGCGTGGCGAGGTTGCTGCGGATGGCCGCCCGGTCCACGGTTGAGAGCAGTGTCCCGGTTGCCTGTCGACGAGGGGAACACCAGCCATGACGGTTGAGGACAAGCCAGCAGGCCTGGACAGTGGCCTGGTCGACGCTCTGGTGCGGACCCGTAGGTTCTTCACCCGCTCCGAGGTCTCGGACGACCTGCGCACGCTGCACAAGATCGGCGGCAGGCAGGCGGACGACTTCTATCGGGACAGGTGGAGTCACGACAAGGTGGTCCGCTCGACCCACGGCGTGAACTGCACGGGCTCGTGCTCGTGGAAGGTGTACGTCAAGGACGGGATCATCACGTGGGAGTCCCAGCAGACCGACTACCCGTCCGTCGGCCCGGACCGGCCCGAGTACGAGCCTCGCGGCTGCCCGCGCGGCGCGGCGTTCTCCTGGTACACGTACTCGCCGACCCGGGTCCGCTACCCGTACGTGCGCGGTGTGCTGCTTGAGATGTACCGGGAGGCGAAGGCCCGCCTCGGCGACCCGGTGCTGGCCTGGGCGGACGTCACGTCCGACCCGGAGCGCGCGCGGCGGTACAAGGCCGCGCGGGGCAAGGGCGGCCTGGTCCGCGCCTCCTGGGACGAGGCGGTGGAGCTGATCGCCGCCGCGCACGTCTACACGATCAAGCGTTTCGGCCCGGACCGGATCGCCGGCTTCTCGCCGATCCCAGCGATGTCGATGGTCTCGCACGCCTCCGGGGCGCGGTTCGTCTCGCTGATCGGCGGGACGATGCTGTCCTTCTACGACTGGTACGCGGATCTGCCGGTGGCGTCGCCGCAGGTGTTCGGCGACCAGACCGACGTGCCCGAGTCGGGCGACTGGTGGGATGCCGGTTACCTGATCATGTGGGGCTCCAATCTCCCGGTGACCCGCACCCCGGACGCGCACTGGATGGCTGAGGCCCGCTACCGGGGGCAGAAGGTCGTGGCGGTCTCGCCGGACTACGCCGACAACGTGAAGTTCGCGGACGAGTGGCTCGCCGCCCAACCGGGCACCGACGGCGCGCTGGCCATGGCGATGGGCCACGTGATCCTGAAGGAGTTCTTCGTCGGCCGGCAGGTGCCGTACTTCACCGACTACGTGAAGCGCTACACCGACCTGCCGTTCCTGGTCACCCTCGACCAGCGCGGTGATGCGTACGTGCCGGGCAAGTTCCTCACCGCGGCCGACGTTGGATCCGGCTCAGGAGAACGCGGCCTTCAAGACCGTGCTGCTCGACGCCGGGACCGGCGAGCCGGTGGTGCCGAACGGCTCGCTGGGCTTCCGCTTCGGCGAGGCGGGCGCCGGCCGGTGGAACCTCGACCTGGGCGAGACCGACCCGCTGCTCACCGCGCTCGGGGGCGACGAGGCGCCTGTCGACGGTCGACCTGGCGCGGTTCGACAACCCGGACGGCTCGGCCGGGACGCTGCGCCGCGGGGTGCCGGTCCGCCGCGTCGGCGGACACCTCGTGACCACGGTGTTCGACCTGCTGCTCGCCCAGTACGGCGTGGCGCGCGACGGACTGCCGGGCGAGTGGCCGGATGGCTATGACGACGCCGTAACGCCGTACACGCCGGCATGGCAGGAGCCGATCACCGGCGTGCCGGCGCAGGCGGCGGCGCGGATCGCGCGGGAGTTCGCGACCAACGCGGAGGAGTCGCGTGGCCGGTCGATGATCGTCATGGGCGCGGGCACCAACCACTGGTTCCACTCGGACACGATCTACCGGGCCTTCCTGGCGCTGACCACGCTCACCGGCTGCCAGGGAGTCAACGGCGGCGGCTGGGCGCACTACGTCGGGCAGGAGAAGTGCCGGCCGATCACCGGGTGGGCCCAGCTCGCGTTCGGACTGGACTGGTCGCGCCCGCCGCGGCAGATGATCCAGACGGCGTACTGGTACCTGCACACCGACCAGTTCCGCTACGACCAGTTCGGCGCCGACACCCTCGCCGCAGCGACCGCCGGCGGGCAGCTCGCCGGCAAGTCCACGGCGGACGTGATCGCCCAGTCGGCGCGGATGGGCTGGATGCCGTCCTACCCCACGTTCGACCGCAACCCGCTCACCCTCGCGGACGACGCCGAGGCGGCCGGATCGCCCGTCGCCGAGTACATCGTGGACGAGTTGAAGACCGGCCGGCTCCGGTTCGCCTGCGAAGATCCGGACGCCGAGGACAACTTCCCGCGCGTGCTGTCGATCTGGCGGGCGAACCTGCTCGGCTCCTCAGCCAAGGGCAACGAGTACTTCCTGAAGCACCTGCTCGGCACCGACTCCTCGGTACGAGCCACCGAGACGCCACCCGAGGCCCGACCACGAGACGTCGTGTGGCACGACGAGGCGCCCACCGGCAAGCTCGACCTGCTGCTCAGCCTCGACTTCCGGATGACGAGCACGACGATCTTCTCCGACGTCGTGCTGCCGGCGGCGACCTGGTACGAGAAGCACGACCTGAACACCACCGACATGCACCCGTTCGTGCACTCCTTCAACCCGGCGATCGCGCCGCCGTGGCAGACCCGCACCGACTGGGACGCGTTCCAGGCCATCGGCACGGCGTTCAGCCGGCTCGCGACCAGGCACCTGGGCGTACGCAACGACGTCGTCGCGGTACCGCTGCTGCACGACACGCCGGACGAGTTGGCCACCCCGCACGGCCGGGTCGCCGACTGGAAGGACGGCACGGTCGAGCCGGTGCCGGGCCGGACGATGCCGAAGCTCGTCGTCGTCGAGCGCGACTACGGCGCCGTCGGGGAGAAGATGGCGGCGCTCGGCCCACTGCTGGACACCCTCGGCGCGACGACCAAGGGCGTCACGTTCGACGTGAAGCGGGAGGTCGAGTACCTGCGTGGGGTGAACGGGACCGCGCAGGAAGGGGTCGCTGCGGGTCGTCCGTCGCTGGCACGCGACGTCCATGCCTGCGAAGCGATCCTCGCGCTGTCGGGCACCACCAACGGGCACCTCGCCACGCAGGGCTTCCGCACGCTCGAAGAGCGCACCGGCACCCAGCTCGCCGACCTCGCCGCCGAGCACGAGGGCAAGCAGATCACGTTCGCGGACACGCAGTCCCGGCCGGTGCCGGTGATCACCTCACCGGAGTGGTCCGGCTCGGAGACAGGCGGGCGGCGCTACTCGCCGTTCACGATCAACGTGGAGCGGCTCAAGCCGTGGCACACCCTCACTGGCCGGCAGCACTTCTTCCTCGACCACGACTGGATGGCCGAGCTGGGGGAGGGGCTGCCGGTGTTCCGCCCGCCGCTGAACATGGCCGCCCTCTTCGGCGAGCCGAGAATCGGCGACACCGGGGAGCTGGGTATCACGGTGCGATACCTGACGCCGCACAGCAAGTGGTCGATCCACTCGGAGTACCAGGACAACCTGTTCATGCTGTCGCTCTCCCGCGGCGGGCAGACCATCTGGATGAGCAAGGAGGACGCAGCGAAGATCGGCGTCGCCGACAACGACTGGATCGAGGCGGTCAACCGCAACGGGGTCGTCGTCGCCCGCGCGATCGTGTCGCACCGGATGCCCGAGGGCACCGTCTACATGCACCACGCGCAGGACCGCCTCATCGACGTTCCCCGCACGGAGACCTCCGGCAAGCGCGGCGGCATCCACAACTCGCTGACCCGGCTGCTGATCAAGCCGAGCCACCTCATCGGCGGGTACGCCCAGCTGTCGTTCGCGTTCAACTACCTCGGCCCGACCGGCAACCAGCGCGACGAGGTGACGGTCATCCGCCGCCGCAGCCAGGAGGTGACGTACTGATGCGCGTGATGGCCCAGATGGCGATGGTCATGAACCTCGACAAGTGCATCGGCTGCCACACCTGCTCGGTGACGTGCAAGCAGGCGTGGACCAACCGCAGCGGCGTCGAGTACGTGTGGTTCAACAACGTGGAGACCCGGCCCGGCCAGGGCTACCCGCGCCGCTACGAGGACCAGGAGCGCTGGCGCGGCGGCTGGGAGCTGGGCAGGCGCGGGCGGCTCAGGCTCAAGGGCGGCGGCCGGCTGAAGAAGCTCCTGACGATCTTCTCCAGCCCGACAATGCCGGCGCTGGACGACTACTACGAACCCTGGACGTACGACTACGACACGCTGACCAACGCGCCGCTGCAGGAACACACTCCGGTGGCCCGGCCCAAGTCGCTGATCAGCGGCGAGAACATGAAGATCTCGTGGAGCGCCAACTGGGACGACGACCTCGGCGGCTCACCCGACCACGGCGACAAGGACCCGCTGCTCGCGGGCATCGAGCAGAAGGTGACGTTCGAGTTCGAGCAGACGTTCATGTTCTACCTGCCGCGGATCTGCGAGCACTGCCTCAACCCGTCGTGCGCGGCGTCCTGCCCGTCCGGAGCGATCTACAAGCGCACCGAGGACGGCATCGTGCTGGTCGACCAGGACCGCTGCCGGGGCTGGCGGATGTGCGTCACCGGCTGCCCGTACAAGAAGGTGTACTTCAACCACCGCACCGGCAAGGCGGAGAAGTGCACGTTCTGCTTCCCCCGCGTCGAGGTCGGCATCCCGACGGTGTGCGCGGAGACCTGCGTCGGTCGGCTGCGCTACATCGGGCTCATGCTCTACGACGCCGACCGGGTGCTGGCTGCGGCGTCCACTCCGGACGAACACGGCCTCTACGAGGCACAGCGCGGCGTGTTCCTCGACCCGAACGACCCGGATGTCGTGCGCGAGGCCGAGCGGGCCGGCATCCCGCGCGACTGGATCGAGGCCGCGCAGCGCTCGCCGGTGTGGGCGCTGATCAACACGTTCAAGGTGGCGCTGCCGCTGCACCCGGAGTACCGGACGATGCCGATGGTCTGGTACATCCCGCCGCTGTCGCCGGTGGTCGACGTGGTCCGCGACACGGGCCACGACGCCGAGGACCGCACTAACCTGTTCGCGGCGATCGACGCGCTCCGCATCCCGATCGAGTACCTGGCCCGGCTGTTCACCGCAGGCGACACCGCACCGGTCGACGGCGTGCTGCGCCGGCTCGCCGCGATGCGCAGCTACATGCGCGAGCTCAACCTGGGACGGGCAGAGGACGAGTCGATCGCTGCTGCGGTGGGCATGACGGGCGCGGAGATCCGCCGCATGTACCGGCTGCTCGCCATCGCGAAGTACGACGAGCGGTACGTCATCCCGCCGGCCCACGCCGAGCAGGCGCACGACCTGGAAGAACTCGGGTGCAGCCTGGACTACGAAGGTGGGCCGGGAATGGGTGGCTCCGGGCCGTTCGGGGAGAGCTCCGGCGGCGCCACCCCGATCGCGGTGGAGAACTTCCACATGCTCCAGCAGCGGCAGACGGCGGACACGATCGCCGGCCCAGGCGACAAGGCCGCGCGTGTGAACCTGCTGAACTGGGACGGCAAGGGCATGCCCGACGGGCTGTTTCCACCCCGACGCGACGAGGGGGACGAGCCGTGAACGAGACCGAGAGCGTGCTCGTGTGGCAGTCCGCGTCGCTGCTGCTCGACTACCCCGACGAGCGGCTGCTGGCTCGCAGCGACCTTCTGCGGTCAGCGGCACGCGCGCTGGGAAACCCGGCACTGACACGGTTCCTCGACCATCTCGACGCGACGCCCGTTCCCGAGCTCGCCGCCGACTACGTGGCCACCTTCGACCACCGCAAGCGCTGCTGCCCCTACCTGACCTACTACGCCCACGGCGACACCCGGAAGCGCGGCATGGCACTGCTGCGGTTCAAGCACGCGTACCGGATCGCCGGCTATGTCCTCAGCGACGAGGAGTTGCCCGACCACCTCGCCGTCGTGCTGGAGTTCGCCGCCACCGTTGACCCGAAGATCGGCCGCCGCCTGCTGATCGAGCACCGCGCCGGCCTGGAACTGCTGCGGCTGGCGCTGCACGATGCCGGCTCGCCGTACGCCGACGTGCTGGACGCCGTCTCGTCCACATTGCCCCCGCTGGCCGGCCGGGAACGCGACGCCGTGGCCCGGCTCGCAGCCGAGGGGCCGCCGGCCGAGGAGGTGGGCCTCGCACCGTTCGCACCGCCCGAGTACATGCCGCAGGGAGTGAGCCGATGAACACCGTGCTGTGGGTCGCCGTGCCCTACATCTGCCTCGCGGTCTTCGTGCTCGGACACGTGTGGCGGTACCGGTACGACAAGTTCGGCTGGACCACCCGGTCCTCCCAGCTGTACGAGAACCGGTTGCTGCGCCTGGGCAGCCCGCTGTTCCACTTCGGAATCCTCGTCGTCCTGCTCGGCCACGTCATGGGCCTCGGCATACCGAAGTCCTGGACCGAGGCGCTCGGGATCTCCGAGGGCGCGTACCACGTGATGGCGGTCGGCCTCGGCACCGTCGCAGGCTTCTGCACGCTCGTCGGCATGGCGATCCTGATCTACCGCCGCCGCACCGTGGGGCCGGTGTTCTCAGCCACCACCAGGATGGACAAGCTGATGTACGTGGTGCTGGCGACCGTGATCGTCCTCGGCCTTGTCAACACCGCCATCGCGAACCTTGTCGGGCACTACGACTACCGCGAGGGCGTGTCGGTGTGGTTCCGCGGGATCTTCCGCTTCGACCTGCACCCCGAACTCATGGCCGAGGCGCCGATCGGATTCCAGCTCCACGGCCTGGCCGCGTTCCTGCTGTTCGCGCTGTGGCCGTTCACGCGGCTCGTCCACGTCTTCAGCGCACCGCTGGGCTACCTGACACGTCCGTACATCGTGTACCGCAGCCGCGACGCCGCACTCGGCACACGGGCGCCACGCCGCGGCTGGGAACGCGTCCCGTAGTGACGGGCTGCCCGACCAGGGACAGCGATGCGCAAACGCAGCCGGAAGCCCGATCTTGTGTCACCGTTCGCAGTGGACTTCTTCGCGTACCCGCTCAGATCGGTCAACGGCGCACCCGATAGCGCAGGTGAAGCACCCGGTTGCTCTAATCACCACGTCAGGATCCTCCAACAGGTGCTGCGCGTGGACCGACCCGAAGTAGCGCTTGCCGGACCCGAACACGACGGGTACGACGTCCATGCGCACCTCGTCGATCAGGCCCGCGGCAAGCGCCTGGCCACCGACGTCGCCAGCGGCGACCTCGACCATGCGGTCACCCGCAAGCTCCTGCGCCTTGGCTACCACCTGCTCTGACGCCGTCGACGAGTGAAACGGCGCCTCGGGGTCCCAGCCCTCGGGCTTCGGCCGTGTGTCACGACGACCACGTGGTCGATCCGCTCGGAGGCTTCCCGTCCCAGCCGTCCGTCAGGTCGAAGACGTGGCGGCCGGCGATTGTCACCCCGATCTGGTCCGCGGTATGGCGCGGGTGTAACCGACGGTGTTGCCCCTGCCGGAGGGGTCAGGTCCGGTGATGGTCGTCCGGTTCTGGTCGCCCTCCGTGAACCACTTGAAGTGATCGTCGACCTTGTCTTTATAGAACACCTCGATATGCACATCCGTGCTCTGGAGCGCGGGGCCATGGTTCAGCCAGCCGACCTCGCGCGGCCCTTCGTGATGGACGTCTTCTCCTCTTTGGACTCCTCACGCGTCCAGCTCTGACCGAAGGTCGCCGAGAAGTTCGCCTCGAACACCTGCGCGAATCCGGCAGCTCACGCTCGCAGTCGCCTCAAGCGATGTCGTGGTACTGGTCGTGGTGCTACCACCGCCCTCCTTCCCCACCTCGCCGGTCTCGCTGCAGTTCCACGCCGCGCTGCCTACCTGCTGCTGCTGGCCGAGGGACTTCCGGAGATTCACCGGTTCGTTGATCTTGCAGGAACTGACGAGATCCGTGTTGCCGCAGTCCTCGAACAGTTTCTTCACGGATGGATCGGCGTGCGCGTACGACGCCGCCGCGATCATCCCGCCGACCACGGCAACAGCCGCAAGGCCAACAGCAAACTTCCGCATTCTTCCTCCATGTTGCATGCTGAACAGGGCGGATTTGCAAACCGCTCAGAATTGGCCGGTACCTTTCACAACGGTCACACCCACCGGAACGGCGCACACACCAGAGCAGTTCAACCAAGCCGCGACTTTTCCCTGGGATGGGAAGAGCGACTTCGTACCGTGGCGTCAATTTCCCGCTCGGTAACCGCTGGACCGGAAGCCTGACCAAGGGAGGGGAGAGGTAGGGGGCTAACCTGAGCAGCAGGCGGCCGTAGACCGCTCGCCAGGCCCGCGGCGCTGCGGCCAGTTCCGAGGTCAGACATGACCAGACGTGATGACGTTGGCGAGCTCCTCGAGGGTGACGGCACCGAGGACACCTTGCTAGATGGAGACGGCGACAACACAGGGGACGCCGGAGACCAGTACCGAGGGTCTCTTCGATTCGGCACTACCGCAGCGGAAGCATCCCAAGGGCAGTCCTTGCAGCAGCGGCTAGTCGAGGAAGAGCCGGACACCAACGAGGAGCAACGGGATCCCGACTGGAGCGGCCGTACTTCCGCGCGCGAGATCGCTCAGCTCGTGGCGGGCGCTGATGGCTCGCACTCGCGAACTGATCCAGACCTGGTTGGGCCCGACAGGGCCGACACCACCCTGTCGGCGGAGGAGGCCGCCATGCACGTGATCCAGCAACTCCCGCCGCCCAAGGCAACAGGCAGGGGCAACGGCACGGCGTGAACTGTCGGGGAAATGGCTGCATCGGCCGCCCGGCTTGGGCGCCGCTTCCGGAACAGTCCGGTTCGGGGAGGGCGAAGCGGCGCGAGGGGCTGACGAACGTGCCGGCCAGCCCCTGCTTCTCGCCGGCCAGCCGGTCGTAACGAATAGAAGGCTTTCGGGGTTGTGGTGAAATCAGCGAGCCAGACTCCACGATCTCACCACAACCCGGGGATGGCGATCCCGCTCGTTACCCTGGCAAGTGCCGACATCGGAATCGCGGCAGAGTGGCTCTGCTCATGCGGAGAGGAGCGCTATGACGAAGGCAACCACGAGGGTGCTGGCCGGCGTTGCCGTTGCCGCGCTGGCGGCGGCCGGTGTGGCCGCAGTCATCCGCTATCGCCAGGGGCAGAAGCCGGATCCTGATGAGGGCTCCCATCTCGATGAGTTGGAGGCCCGACTGGACGAAATCGAAGAGGCGGATAAGAATGACCCGCCGACCGGCGTTGGTCGGGTCGTCGAAAACCTCCAGCGGAATCAGGCCATTTCGGTGGCACGGTTACGACAATGGATTGCCGGCCTTAGGCATGGGACGCTGAGCCCCGAGCAGGCGACCGTAGCCGAGAGCGACTTCGACGCCCTTGAGCGGGAGGCAGATCAACGCGGCGCGTAGCAGCTCGCCGCGGGAACTGGCCGCTTGAGCCGGCGCCACGCGGCCGTCACTCGGTCCTCGTCGTCAGCGCGCCGCGCGGGTCGAGCAGCCCGGCGTCGGCGACGGCCCGGCCGAGCGGGCCGGCGAGCTCGGCCAGCCGGGCACACCCGTCCGCGCCGAGCACCCGGTAGGCCGGTTCGGCGAGTAGGTCGGTATGGGTTTCGATCGACTGCCGGAAGTCCCGCCCGGCGTCGCTGAGGGTGAGATCCGCGGCGTCCCCGTCCGGCGCGCCGGGCAGTAAGCCGCGCGTACGCAGTCGCGCCACGGCGTCCGTCCACTGCTCGGCGCTCCAGCCCCGGCTGTCGCGCAGGAACCTGGTGGGAACCAGTCCGGTTGCTGCGTGCAGCACGAGCGCGTCCAGGCCGTCCACACCGGCGTGCAGTAGCGCGGCGAGGTGTCCATCGCCGCGGAACTCGCGCAGCAGCGTCTGTGCGTGCCACAGCACGAGGTGCGGCTCGTCGGGCCACGGCAGCGCCGCGTGCGCAGCGAACAGCGGGCGTCCCGGCAGGTGCTCGCATGCCTCCTCGGCGGCCCGCCGCGCCAGTGTCGCCGCGTCGACGACGGCCGACTTGCCCAGCGCCGTGCCGAGGGCGCGGCGCAGCGCGGCGTCGGCGCTCTCCAGCCGTGCCCGCAGCACGGTCGCCGGATCGGCCCGCTCCCACGCGACCGGAAGCGCGGCACGCACCAGTGCCGGGTTGAAGTTGAAGAACATGGCGATGACCGGCTCGGCCGGTACCGGGCCCAGCGCGGCTGAACGGGAGGCGAAGTACCCCATCCGGCGGTCGAGGCCGAGCCCGGCGTACCGCTCGTGGGCCTCCGGCGCGAAATAGATCATGCCGTGGATCGGCTCAGCGGCGCGCCAGGCAACCCGCGCAAGGGTGGGGTCGAGCAATGAACTGTCCTCTCTGTCGGTGTGCAGGTTGCGGCCGCATGGCGACTACACGGCCAACTTGGTTCGTCAGGAGCGATCGATCTCGGCCCTGAGGCGTGCCTTCTCGATGCGTGCGCGGGTGAACAGATAGGTGATCACGATTGCACCGATTGTCGCGAATAACCGGTTGACGTCAACCGCCGGGCGCCACCGGATCTTGCCTTCCTTGATGACGTAGGCCCCAGCCGGCCGCGCGGCGACGCCAAAGCCTCCGCCCTCGCCTTCCTGGCCTGCTTCGTCGTGTCCGCCTCCACCGCCGCCGCCACCAGCCACCGTCGCCGCGGTGATGATGGTGACGCCGTCCTTCTCGTAGGGCTCGCCGAAGACTCTCCTGACGGTGATCGCATCTCCGGCCCTGGTCACGAGCTCATCGAGCTTCACAGCTGCCTCCTCCGTGAGATTCCGCGTCTGTGGCAGTTACTAGCCTTACTCCTCTGCTCGGGCACTGCCTATCGGTTCGAGGAAAGCTTCCTGCCACAGGAGGGGACGACCCGCCCAGCGCGGTGGCACACGCGGTCGGCCTCATCGAGGCCACCGCGCGCCGCAGCACCGAGCGATCCGCTCACGCGTCGCCGGATCGGTCTTACTCGGCCTGCCCCCGGCTCCATTTCGGTCCAGTGCCGCGAACCCTCCGTCGCCTCGAAGTGCGCAACCGATGGTTGCGCAACAGTGGATTGCGGCGCTAGCGTGATGTGCAACCAAACGTTGCGCATGGAGGAAGAGTGGAGAGTATGGAGTACGGCAGCATCGAACGCGAGATCCACGTCGACGCCTCGCCCGAGGTGGTCTACGAGGTCGTCAGCAGCCCTGAGCACATCTCGGAATGGTGGACCGACGATGCCACGTTCGAAGCGACTCCCGGCGCGGTCGGTGAGCTTGTCTGGGGCGACAGGGCAGATGTCGTCCCGATCACCGTGGTGAACGCCGAGCCGCCGCGGTTGTTCGCGTTCCGCTGGTGCTATCCCGACGGCAAGGTCGACGACTCCGCCAACTCACTGCTGGTCACCTTCGAGCTCACCCCGTCGGGCACGGGCACCAGGATCCGGCTCACCGAGACCGGGTTCCGGGAGATGGGCTGGGAGGCCGCCAAGTTGGAGGAGCAGTACCGCGAGCACAGCGTGGGTTGGGACACCTTTGTTCCCCGACTCGGGGAGTACCTCGCGCGGCTGGTGTCCACCCCATGACCACCGCCGTCGACGACGACCTGTGGTCCGCGGTCGGGGATCCGACCCGTCGGCGGATGCTCGACCTGCTCCTGGCCGACGGCGACGGCACCGCCACCAGCCTCAGCGAGCAGCTGCCCGTGACACGGCAGGCCATCGCGAAACATCTCGGCGTGCTCGACCGCGTCGGCTTGGTGCACGCCACGCCGGCCGGGCGAGAGCGGAGGTACCGGGTGGACGAGGCGCAACTTGCTCGCGCGGTCGCGCAGCTGTCCTCGGTGGGGGCAGCGTGGGACGCCAGGCTCCGGCGCATCAAGCGGATCGCCGAGGCTATTCAGCGCAGGAAAGACCAGCGCGGCACGCAGCAATGAATTCACGAAGCTCAGACGAGAACCAACACTGGAAAGAGGAACCGAAAATGGTAGACATCCTGCACAGAGTGGGAATCAAGTCGTCTCCGGCCGAGGTCTACGCGGCCCTGACCACCGCCGAGGAGCTTGCCGGCTGGTGGACGACCAACACCCAAGGCAAGGGCAACGACCTCGGCGGCGTGCTCCAATTCCGGTTCGGAGCCGGTGGATTCGACATGAAGGTCCTTGAGCTTGACCCGGGCAAGCGCGTGCTGTGGGAGGTGGTCGACGGACCCGAAGAATGGATC
>CAVUDJ010000007.1:0-14654 GCA_963740215.1 uncultured Actinomycetota bacterium | reverse complement strand
GGCACGCACGTCGACTGGGACCTCGATCAGGTCGACGACTACACCATCGTTCTCTTCAAGCACGAAGGCTGGAAGGAGCCGGTGGAATTCATGCACCACTGCAGCACCAAGTGGGCGGTCTTTCTGATGAGCCTGAAATCGCTGATCGAAACCGGGAAGGCGCTCCGGATCCCCACGACGTCAAGATCGACAACTGGAACTGACAGTCCGCTCAATTCGGAAGGGAGTCCGGGGTCGGCCGGGCCTCGGTGGTCGTCGGCGCGGTTGGCCCGAGCCGGCGGGGGCCCGGTCCTTGCTCGGCGAGTGTGTCCTCCGGGTTCAGCAGCCGACATGCCGTGAGTGACAGGCAGCCGCAGCCGATGCACCCGGTCAGCTCGCGTTCCAGCTGCTCGATCTCGTGCCTGCGCGCCTCCAGCTGGTCGTGCCACCGCGTGGAGACCCGCCGCCAGTCCCGGACGGTGGGAACCGTGTCCGAGGGCAGGGTGACGAAGACCGCACCGACGTCGGCCAACGAGATGCCGAGCCGTTTCGCCACCAGGATCAGCGAGATCCGGCGCAACATGTGCCGCGCGTACCGACGCTGGTTGCCGGACGTACGCCGCGAGCTGATGAGCCCGAGTTGCTCGTAGTAGTGCAGGGCCGACACCGCGACGCCGGTGCGCCGGGCCACCTCGCCGACGGGGAGTTCGTCGTCGGGCTCCTTGGACACAGCGCCTCCACGGGCTCCTTGACCTCAAGTCCACCTGAGATCCTACGGTCGCCGTCCCTAGCCGTACCGGACCTGGTGGTGGAACCCGCGCTAGACGTGTCTAATCACCTTAGATAGAGTGTCTAATGGCATTAGAGAGACCGGGGAGGCCCGCATGCGACACGTGCTGCACACCGAGATCGACATCCCCGCGCCGCCGGAGGCCGTCTGGCGGCACCTGGTCGACCTGCCGGCGTACCGCGCGTGGAACCCGTTCATTACCGAAGCCGCGGGCAGAGTCGCCGTAGGCGAACAGCTCACCGTTCGCGTGCAGGCGGGTGACCGAGCCAGCACACTCCGCCCCACCGTCACCGCCGCCGACTCCGGCCAGGTGTTCGAGTGGCTGGGCCAGCTCGGCGTGCCGGGCCTATTCTCCGGACGCCACCGGTTCGAGCTGATGTCCACCGCCACGGGCTGCCGCATGGTGCACAGCGCGACCTTCCACGGCCTACTGGTCCGTCCGCTGCGCCGCTCGCTCGACGTGTCCACCCGTGCCGGCTTTGAGGCGATGAACGACGCGCTCGCCCACCGGGTGCTCACCCAACTCGCGGCCTGACGGCCCCGGCCAGATGGGGCGCAAGGTAGGGCTCACCCGGGCCCAGGTCGTCGCGGCGGCGGCCGCTGTCGCCGACAAACACGGACTGGCCGAGGTCAGCCTCGCGTCGGTCGCGGCGGCTCTCGGCGTGCGTACTCCCTCGCTCTACTCGCACGTCGACGGCCTCGCCGGGCTTCGGCGCGACCTGGCTTACCGCGCGAGCGAGCGCCTCGCCGCGCACCTCGCCGCCGCCGCCGCGGGCGAACCCAACCCTGTGGCGTCACTGCGCGCGATCGGACGGGCGTACCGGGCGTTCGCGCGTACCCACCCCGGCCTCTACGCGGCGCTGCTCCCGGTTCCCCCGGCGGAGACCGATCCGGAGGGGGCGGCCAGGGCGGCGGAACCCGTGCAGGTGGTCGTCGCCGTCCTCGCCGACCTCGGTATCACCCCGGACCAGCACATCGACCTGATCCGCACCCTCCGCGCGGTGCTGCACGGGTTCGTGGACCTTGAGCTCGGCCGCGGCTTTGGGCTGGCCGACCGGGTCGACGCCTCCTTCGAGACGGCCCTCGATCTCGTCATCCACGCACTTACCTCCCCGGCATCTCCGCCCTCCGCCGCAGGACAGTAGGACCGGCCTGCACCGTCGCGACCGACCTCACCATCTGGCTGGCGACCTAGCCGGCCAGCGCCAGGCGATCACCGTGGGCGACTGCGACGCCGCGAAGCCAGGGCGGTGCGGCCTGGACCCTACGCTGCGGCGCTCGGCACCGCGACGGAGAACCCGAGTGCCGACCGGTCGGGTCGATGCGGATGCCGGCCCAGAGCCGAACAGGTCGATCAGGTCGTCGAGCCGAGCCAGCAAACCGGCCACGGAGCGGACGAGTATCAGTACCCGGGCGCAGGAGTAGGCCCGCAGCCACCACGCCCGCTCAGCAGCCGAACACCGACCAGCAGATGTCGTTCCGCAGCCGCTGGTCGTCGAGAACGAGCTCGCGAATCGCATCCGGGAGCTGATCGCGCTGCCATCGGCATTCGAGTCGTCCTGCGCCGTCGCTATCGGCTTTCGGGGCGGCAGCACGTGCGGCCTTGATGGCATAGGCGGCAGCGCCGAGTTCGTGCGCGGCGACGTGTGCGACGGCGCCCGCCTGCCCAGCGGCGTACGCGGCGTGCCGTGCCGCCCCACGCAGGTCTCTGGCCGCGCCCATGGCATGGCCGCCCGCCGCGCGGGCCTGCATCATCGTGACCTCGCCACGCACCCAGGCGCGGGCGTACTCGATCGCTTCCCGTGGTCGCGGGTCTTCGGGCCGAACCGACTCGAACAGGTGAAGGACGTGCTCCGCACACGACGCCGCCCACAGCGCAAGGAGATGATGATCCGTATCGGTGAGGGTCCCACCGCGGCGAAGCGTGATGAAGCGAGGGTCCCGAACCTTCGGGAGGATCATGGTTGCGCGCTCCGTCGAAAGTGGGCCGCCAGCATCGTCAACCGTAGCCTCGCTCGAGCGCCGGGGCGGGCCTTCGGGCGCCGGGTGCCTGAGATCCCGGGCCTCCGCACACTCTCGGCACTGCGGGCGGAGGCCCGCCAAGGAGGCCGCCGTGCACATCGTGGAGCCCTGAGCCACTGTGCTGTGGAAACCCCGGGCTTTCGCCCGGGGTTTCCACATGCCCCGCCGGAAAGCCGCTAGACGTCGGTACTCATCATCTCCGCTGGCACACCAGGGAACTCCCGCTGACGCCAGATCGTGCGCCACCGCGGGAGTTCGTGGTAGCGCCGCAACTCGGCGACACCAGCCAGCCAGCCGATCCAGCCCGGGTAGGGCGGGTTGTCCGGGTCGAATCCGCTCTGCACGAACGTGAGCCGGGTCTTGCCGTCCGAGTCGGCCAGCTCCCAGCCCTGGGTGAGGCCGTCGGCGAACCGCAGCGTCGCCTTGCGGCCAGGCACGAACTCGACGAACTTGACCCCTCCGGGGTCCGCTTCGAAGCCGCCCATCGCGAACCGGCCGCCCACATAGGGCTCGATGGCGACGTGGGTGCCGGACCACTTGCCGAACTGCTCCGGCTGCGTGAGCGAGTCGAACACCGCCTCCGGCGCCGCGTCGACAACCACTGAGCCGCGCAGCTCGGCTGAGGTGAAGTCACACTTCGGCGTCAGCTCCCGGCCTGACAGATAGTCGGCCAGGTTCGCGATCGCGAGCCCCCAGAACGTCTGCAGCGTGCCGCGCGCTCCAGCCGTGTCGGACAGCACTTCGGCGAAGCTCGGCAGGTCGCTCTGGGTCAGCGTGAGCAGCGTGCCGCTCTCGTCCTCGGCAAGGTCGAACGACACCGTGCTCTCCACGCCGTCGACGGTCCAGGCGAACCGCAGGGTGCGCTCGTCGGCGTGCAGCAGGCGCTGGTGCGGCTCGGCGCCGTCGGGTGTGTGGCGGCCCCAGAATTCGTACCGGTCGGGCAGCGCCACTTCGGCGTGCTCGGCCAGCCACACGCGCAGCGCGGCGGCGTCGGTCAGCGCCGCGTACACCGCCTCGGGCGGCGCGGGCATGACCGCCCGCAGGCGCATGTCATTTGGCTGGGTCATCAGGATCTCCTTCGGTGCTCGTGGCGAAGTCCGGGGTGACGTCGGAGGCGACGTCCGGGTAGCAGGCGACGGCCAGGCGGAACGCGTCGCCGTCCGCGCCGCCGTAGCGGGTGAATAGGTCCCGCAACAGGTGTTGCAGCTCGCTGAGGAATGCCGTGCGCTGCTCGGGCCGTACCCGGATGTCTCCGGACACCCCGATCGAGGGCAGGTCGGGCCGGGAGAGGTCGAGCGCGGCGACGTCCGCCTGCACGTCTTCCATCAGGTCGAGCAGGTAGCCCAGGCTGAGCCGGTCGCGGGTCTGGCGCAGTCCGATCCGGCCGACCAGGCGCGGGGACAGCCAGTATGACCGGGCGGTCGCCTGGTAGATGCCCTCGTGGATGCCGCGCACCCGGCGCTCGCTGACCTGGCTCACCAGGCCGGCGTCGAGCAGGCGCTTGACGTGGTAGTAGACCCGCTGTGGGGTCTGGTCGAGCTCGGCCGCCACCTCGGTGCACGACCGGGGTTCGGCGAGCTGCCGCAGCACCTCGATCCGCTGCGGCTTGAGCAGGGCCTCCGCCTGCTCGAGCTGGTCCAAGTACACGACGTCTCTCATGACAAAAATCAGTTTTTACGTAAAGGAAGTCTTTGTCAATGGCGGCGGCGGGCCGCGATGAACGGTTGTCCGGCCCAGTGCAGGTGCAGGGCGGCGTCGACAAACCGCACTGCTCACCCTCCGTCATCGAGACGTCAGTTTGCCCAGAGGCGGGGGTGGGGCCAGCTCAGGCCGTCCGTGTGGGGAGTTAGACCGTCAGAATCTGCCGATCCCCCCGCCGAAACTGCTCCAGAGCTGGCCTGTCACCTGCCAGGGCAAGACCCGCGCGGCGCTGCACGGTCAGGATGCCGTGCCGCACACCGACTCCGTATCGTTCCCAGCGTGGATCGGCGGCGGCAACCCATAGTCCGTCACCCGCACCGCAGGCCACGGATTCGCGCTGATGCTCGCGATCCTCGACCGCTCCCCGAGTGGTGGGAGACGCCGAAGCCGACACCACGCCCATCAGCGAATTCGTTCCATCCGCTGGCGAGCGACGATCTCAGCTGACTGATCGGAGCCCGTGAGCCGGGCTCCGATCGTCCGGCACGCTAGGCGCAAAACCCGTACGTCGCGAGGTCCCACTTCTCGACCGGGATGTTGTCCGGGCGGCGCCGGGCCCACACGCCGGCTGTCGTGTCGGCCGCGATGTCGAAGGATTCGACGAGCGCGAAGCTGAAGTTGGTCATCTCCTCGTAGTGGTTCGGGTACTGGATGAGCGTGCCGACCGCGTGCGTGTGCGTGCCGGCCGGGCAGGACACCGTCGCGTTCTTCAGCGCGGCGAGGTTGTACGCCTCGGTGAACTGGACCTTCGATCCGTGGCCCGCGTTGGCGCACACGGCGATGCCGCGGAGGGTGGCGGTAGTGCTGCCCGCCGCGTAGGCCTTAGCCAGCACTGAGACACCGTGCATGTACTCGATGCCGGACGCATCGTGGGTGTACGGAACGCCGGGACCGATCGGCTGGATGCCGGAGAACCGGGCCCCGGTCGCGGTAGCGCCGAAGCCGATCAGCTCCTTGCCGGACGGGCAGTCCGCATAGGTGGCCACGCCGTAGCGGCGGTCGGCGTCCCGGGACTTGGTCAGGGTCTTCGCGGGGCTCTGCACGTACCGGATGTCGGCGGTGTCGTCCACGCACATCGCGCCACCCGTGATTCGCCAGCTAGCGGTGACGGTGGGGAGCGGCGTCGCGTGGATCTCGACCGTGCGGTCCTGCGGCCAGATCCGGTCGATGTGGACGCCGGCCGGCGCGTCCGTCGCGGCGAAGCCGCCGGTCGCGGTCGTCCCGGTGGGGCACAGCACGGTGAGGGTCTTCGCGCCGACGCTCCGCGCGGACGTTCCGGTGACGCGCCGGACCTCATCCGCGGCGCTGGCGCCCGACGACGTCACCACGTGCACCAGACCCAGACCCAGGACGCCGGTGGCCGCGAGCGCGACCCACCGGACCCCACGTAACACTGTTCGACGGTTGCCCGACACGTAATCTCCTCTGCGCCGAATCGCGGCACCTGCGGGTGGACGCGAGCAGTCTGGCGTGGCCGTGACCGAGACACAGGCGGGCCCTCCACCCAGTTTTCGTGACCGGCTCGTCAGGCCAGGCCGCGGACCTCGTAGCCGAGCGCCAGCAGGCGGTCGCCGACCACCTCGTACAGCACGTAGTAGCCCTCCCGGCGGGTGCGCACCAGGCCGGCGTCGAGCAGCTGCTTGAGGTGCCGGGAGATGGCCGCGCCGGAGAGCCCGAGCAGCCCGGCCAGCTCCTGCGTACTGCGGGCCTGCCGACCAAGCAGCCGGACGATCTCCAGCCTCGGCGGGGCGCCGAGTGCGCGCAGGCCGGCGAGCAGCGCGGCGGGCTCCTGCCGACGGGCGTGCGGGCTGGGCGGCACCACCGGGTAGGTCAACCGGAGCGGCCAGGGATCGTCGCAGGTCACGCGGACGTGCGGCCAGGTGTAGAAGCTCGGGGTGAGCCGCAGCGGGCCGCGTTCTGCCACGTCCACCTCGTGGTCGTGCGGCCGGTCGAGGTGCACGAGGTGGCGGCGCGGATCGAGCCGGATCGCGGGCGCCAGCTCGCGGAGCAGCGGCAGCACGCCGCCGGGCAGCGCCTGGCCCGCGGCGGCGACCGCGTCGAGCAGCTGCGGTTCGAGATGAAGCCACTCGGCTGCGAACGCCTCCGCCCAGTAGCGATCCAGCAGGTCGAGGATCTCGGCCAGCGTGCCGGCCGGATCGGCCTCGACGCGGGCCAGCAGGGCGGGATCGTTGCCGGCGTTGACCAGGACCGCCTCGGACAGATCCCGGGCGATCCGGTCAGCCGGCAGGGCAGCAACCAGCGCACGCTCCTCGGCGAAGCCGCGCTCCAGCGTGCCGGCGCCGGCCTCGAACAGCGCGGGCACGTAGTCGCGCACCACCCAGCCCCACTGCCGCAGCGCGACCCGCAGGTCCGTCGGTAGCTCCCGGCAGGCGCGTACCCAGGGCAGCTGCAGCGCGTGATGCCCCGGCGTGGCCAGCACGTGCCAGGAATGCACCGCCTCGGTCAGCGGAGAGAGCTCGAAGCTGACGTGCTCGGCCGCCAGTGGCGGCATCCGGAGGGTGATCACGAAACTGATTATGGCTTTCGCGAATATGTTGTCACACCGGGCCTGCCTGCCGAAGCTTGCGCCATGACCGCTTTCATGGAGCCCTTCCGGATCAAGTCCGTCGAGCCGATCGCGTTCCCGAGCGCGGCGCAGCGGCAGGCGACATTGCGCGCCGCCGGCTACAACCAGTTCCGCATCGACGCGGACCAGATCACCGTCGACCTGCTCACCGACTCCGGGACCGGGGCCATGTCGGCGGCGCAGTGGTCGGCGCTTCTGTCGGGCGACGAGTCCTACGCCGGCGCCCGCTCGTTCCGGCGGTTCGAGCGCGTGGTGTCCGAGCTGACCGGCTTCGCCGAAGTGCTCCCCGTGCACCAGGGCCGGGCCGCCGAGCGGATCGTGCTCGCCAGCCTCCTGAAGCCGGGGCAGGTCAGCGTGAGCAACACGCACTTCGACACCACCAGGGCGCACGTCGAGCTGGCCGGCGGCACGGCGGTCGACCTGCCGGCGCCGGACGGCGGCAACCTCGACATCGCCGCGCTCCGAGCCCAGTTCGCCGTCTCCAGCGTCGCCTGTGTGGTGCTGACCGTGACCAACAACGGCGGCGGCGGCAAGCCGGTGACCATGCAGAACATCCGGGACACCCGCGCGGTCTGCGACGAGTTCGGCGTCCCGCTGATCCTCGACGCGGCCCGCTTCGCCGAGAACGCCTACCTGATCACCGAGCGCGAGCCCGAGTACGCCGGCGTGAGCCCGCGGGCCGTCGCCGAGGAGATGTTCAGGCTGGCCGACATGTGCTGGGCCAGCCTGAAGAAGGACGGGATCGCGAACATCGGCGGCATGATTGCGATGCACGATCCGGAACTCGCCGCCCGCTGCCGGGATCTGCTCATCGCCTACGAGGGCTTTCCGACCTACGGCGGCCTCGCCGGGCGGGATCTGGAGGCGCTCGCCCAGGGCCTGATCGAGGTCACCGACCCGGTGTATCTGCGGTACCGCGCCGACGCCGCCCGCTGGTTCGGCGAGACGCTCAGCGACGCGGGGCTCACCGTGCTGCAGCCGGTGGGCTGCCACGCGGTCTACGTGGACGCATCCGCGCAGTTCCCGCACCTGCCGGCGCACCGGCTGCCGGCCAACGCACTGCTCTGCGAGCTGTACCTGGAGGCTGGGGTGCGCGCCAGCGAACTCGGCACGCTCGCGTTCGGACGGGTCGATCCCGCGGGCGGCCCGGACGTGCCGGCGGCGCAGGAGCTGGTCCGGTTCTGCCTGCCACGGCGGGTCTACACCCGTAGCCATCTGGAGTACGTGGCGGAGGCGGCGGCCGCCATCGCCAAACGCGCCAACACTGTGCCGGGCTACCGGATCGTCCAGCAGACGCCCACGCTGCGCCACTTCACGGCCCGACTCGAACCCGTCCTCTGACGGCTCACCCGTGCTGCCGGCCGCGCGTGGCGACCGGCAGCCGGGCTGAGACCTACGGACTGACGACAACCTCGGGCCGTCCGGGCGGGCGGCAGCCCCTGCGGTCTCCGAGCTCCGGGACGTCACCTGCGCCCGGGCACCCCTCGTTCTGCAGCGAGGGGCGCGACACCGGCGGCAGGTCCGGAGCGATCGTGCTGACGAGGTGGCGGGCGTACATCTCGTGTCCGGACCGGTTCGGGTGCATGGTGCCGTACTCGTCGCCCTGGATCCGGTACCTCGACTCCTCGTAGCGGTTCACCCAGTGGTCGTCGGCGCAGTACCCGTGCGGAAGGCCCTCCTCGGAGATCCCGTCCACGCTCTTCCAGCCATGGACGCCGGCGGCGGTGTGCACCTCCTGGTTCAGGCGCGCGACCACCTCGCTGTTGGCCCAGGCCGCCTCGGCGTTGGAGACTCGGCCGTTGATGCCGGACCCGTACTTCTGGTCGGCGTCTTCGAAGATGATCTCGTCACAGATCTGCTCGTCCGCGTCGAACAGCGGGTTCGGGTACTCGGGCAGGTAGGCGGCGGAGTACGACAGGGTCGACCGCAGCTTCTCGTCGAGCCTGCGGTACTGCCCCGGCAGGTTCTCGAAGCCCTGGCGGACGCGGTCCAGCACGTCCGGCCGCAGGTGGCACTCCTTGCCCTGAAGGAAGATCTCAGCGCACTTGCGGACGACGTCGCCGAAGCCGATGTCGTTGCCGCCGATCCCGATCATCAGCGCGTCGATACGAAGCGGCTCGGCGGAGCGGCTGGATCCCAGGCAGTAGCGGGAGTCCTCGCGCGGGCACAGCAGGCGCCTTACCTGCTCCACCTGTGCCGTCAGCGGCTTGTCGCCCGGCGCGCGCCCCGGCGGGGTGGCGTACTCGCCGAGGAGACCGTTGGCGATCGTGGCGCCGGAACAGGCGACCGAGACGAACGTCACCGAGGTGCGCGGGTCCGCTTTCTCGATCTGCTCGGCAGCCAGCGCGGGGCCGGAGGTCCACGACCGGTGACACGGCTTGTCCGCCCACGTCGGTGGATTCTCGTCGAGGCGCCACGTGCCGATGGGTTGTCCGCCGGCGGGGAGGATGTCCGGATTGCCTTCGCCGGACGCGTACGAGTCGCCGATGGAGACGATCAGGTAGTCCCGGACCGTCACGGAGCCCGTGGTCGTTGAGGTCCGGCCGTTCTCGGTCCGAACGGTCAGGGTGACCCGGTAGGTGCCCTGAGCGGGAGCAGTCACCGTGGTGCGGCAGTCGGCACCCTCGCTGCGGACGACCTCGGCCGGGAAGGCGACCGCCCACTCGTAGCTGGTGATCGCGGAGCCGCGCCCGTCGGAGGCGCAGCCGTCCAGGTTGACAGGCCACTGGTCGCGGTGGACGACCGAGCGGGCCGGGGGCAGGTCGGCGACGCCGTTGCCGTCGGCGTCGGACTTCGGGCCTTCCGGCACGCTGTAGTCGAAGCTGGCGACGGGGTCCGCGCCGGGCTCCTCGGCGACCGGCGGGAGCGGATTGGGTCGGGGAAGGGGCCGACCGACCTCGTCGCCGAAGCCGTCGCCGAGACCGGGTTCGGTGGGCTGCAGCTCCAGCCCGAGGTCAGGCCCCTGTTCTCCGCCGAGGTCGGGTCGGGCGGATGCCGCGTGGGCGGCGACGACGGGGGTGCCGAGCAGGCACAGTGCGGTGGAGACGGTGATCGTGAGGCGGGCGTTCCGGCTAAGCCGCGGGGTGCGGTCCGTCCGGCTGGACTGAAGGCGGTCACGTAATGTCATCAGCAGACCTCCTAACCTTCAGTTCCGCTACGGGGTAGGCGTCGCGAACGGTTCTGCCGTTCGGCAAGGCTTGCCCCAAAAGGCAGAATTTCGGTATCGGGCGGCTCGCCGAGGACCCGCAGCGGCTCGCGGCATCCGACGCGTTGCAGGCTGTCCTCCCGATAACCACCGTCCACTCGCGAGCCGGCAGCTGATACTGAAGACGCAGCCGGCCAAGGAGATCCTGTGAACGCACAGAGCACCGCGCCGAAGACCGGGTACGCGCCGGTCAACGGCCTCCAGATGTATTACGAGATCCACGGTTCGGGCGGCACGCCGCTGCTCCTGCTGCACGGCGGCCTGTTCAACATCGACCTGCAGTTCGGCGAGGTGCTCCCGGGCCTGGCCGCGACCCGCCAGGTCATCGCCGCCGACTTCCAGGCCCACGGACGCACCAACGACGTCGACCGCCCGCTCGCGTCCGCCGACCTGGCCTCGGACGTCGTCGCGCTGCTGCAGCACCTCGACGTGTCGCAGGTGGACGTCTTCGGCTTCAGCGTGGGCGGTGCCGTGGCCCTCTACCTGGCGATCAAGCATCCCGAGCTGGTCCGCAAGGCGATCATCTCCTCAGCGTCGTTCCACCCCGACGGCGACCGCGAGGAGAACGCCGAGGCCGTGGGGGAGATGTCGGTCGACATGATCGCCGGCACGCCGATGGAACAGGAGTACCTGGCCAAGTCGCCGCACCCGGACCGCGAACACCTGCAGGTCCTGCTGAACAAACTCGGCTCGTACGACCGCGGCTCCACCCACTGGTCAGAGGACGACATCCGCGGCATCGCCGCACCGACCCTGATCACCGTGGGCGACTGCGACGCCGTGAAGCTGGAGCACGCGGTGCGGTTCCTGCAGCTGCGGGGTGGCGACGTCAACGGCGACTTCGTCGGCGTGCCCGCGTCGCAGCTCGCGGTGTTCCCCGGCTCCACCCACTTCTTCGGGATGGCCCGCACCAACCTGGTCAGCGACGTCGTGCTGACCTTCCTCGACGCCCCGATGCCCAAGGCCTGAGTGATGATGGACGCTCGGGAACGGATCCAGGAACTCGCAGACCAGGTCGTGGTGCTGCGTGACGCCTACTACCGGGGTTCGCCACGTGTGGCGGACGCTGAGTACGACACGATCGAGGACGAGCTGCGGGGGCTGATCGAGGCGAACCCGGAGCTGGCACCTGACCCGAATCCCCTGGAGCAGGTGGGCGCGCCCGCAGTGCTGCACGCGCCGATCCGGCACTCGCGTCCCATGCTGTCGCTGGAGAAGGCAACCCGGCCCGAGCAGGTCGCCGCGTTCTTCGCCCGCTTTCCCGGCCAGCCGGTGGTGGTCATGCCGAAGCTCGACGGGCTGTCGCTGGCGCTGGTCTACCAGGGCGGGCGGCTTGCCCGGGCCATCACCCGCGGGGATGGGACGACCGGCGACGACGTGACCGTGCTGGTGCGCGCACTGACCGACGGCGTGCCGGAGCGGGTCGACGCGCCGGGCCGGGTCGAGGTACGCGGTGAGGCGGTGATGCTGCGCTCCACGTTCGCCGCCTACAACGCCGCGCACCCGGACCGTCCGCTGATCAACCCGCGCGGCGCCGCCGCGGGCACCCTGCGCGCCAAGGACCCGGCCACGGTCGCCGAACGACGGATGCAGTTCTTCGCCTTCGACCTGGACACCGACCCCGACGCCGCCGAGACCGACCTGGAGCACGGGCTGCGGACGCTCGGCTTCACGGTCGCCGACATGCGGCACTGCGACGACGCCGACGCGGCGCAGGCGGTGATCGGAGCGATCGAGCAGCAGCGCAACACCCTGGACTACGACCTGGACGGCGCGGTGCTGCGGCTGGCCGACCGCGTCGCCTACGCGGCCGCCGGCACCCGGTCGAGCTCGCCCCGCGGCGCACTCGCGTTCAAGTTCGCCGCCGAGGAGAAGACGACGGTGCTGTCCGACGTGGTCTGGGATGTCGGCAAGACGGGCAAGATCGCGCCGGTCGCCTGGTTGGAGCCGGTGTTCGTGGGTGGGACGACGGTCACCCGCGCGACGCTGGCCAACCAGGAGGTCATTCGCGCGCGCGGCATCAGGATCGGGGACACGGTCCTGGTCCGCCGCGCCGGTGACGTGATCCCATTCGTCGCCGGTGTGCTCGACGCATCCAAGCGCACGGGCGCGGAGCGGGAGATCGTGCCGCCCACCGAGTGCCCGTCGTGTGCGCATCCCCTGACCGAGCAGGGCAACAGCCGCGAGCTGTTCTGTACCAACGTCGCATGTCCCGCCCAGACCGTGCGGCGGCTGATCCACTGGGCGTCGCGGGCGGCGGCGGACATCGATGCCATCGGTGGGGTGTGGATCGAGCGGCTTGCCGAGGCCGGGATCCTGGAGAACCCGTCGGACTTCTACCAGCTCACCAAGGAGCGGCTGCTGGAGTTCGACCGCATCGGCGAGGTCTCGGCCGCGCGCATGATCGACTCGATCGACGCCAGCCGCCGGGTCGGGCTGCGCCGGGCGCTGATCGGGCTGGCGATCCCGATGGCCTCGGAGGGCACGGCCGCGCGGATGTGCCGTGCGGGCTTCGGCTCGCTCGAGGAGGTCGCCGACGCGGGCGTCGACCGGCTGGTCGCCGTGGAGGACATCGGGCCGAAGGTCGCCGCCTCGCTGGTGGAGCACCTCACCCGGCTGCGGCCCGAGCTGGAACGGCTGCGGGAGCGCGGGGTTTCCCTGGACGTGCGTGAGGAGGACCTTCCGCCGGTTGTCGCGGCCGGGGCGCCGCTGGCCGGCAAGACAGTGGTGATCACCGGCGCGATCAGCGACCCGCGCTCGGGCGGGAAGGTCGCCCGCCCCACCTTCCAGCGGCTGTGCGAGAAGGCCGGCGCGACCACCGCGTCGTCGGTCTCGGCGAGCACCGACCTGCTCATCACCGGTGCCGGCGTCGGCGCGAGCAAACTCACCAAAGCCGAGAAACTCGGGGTCGAGGTGGTCGACCAGGGCGAAATCTGGCAACAGCTAATCGCAGCCGGCATCACGTAGAGCTCCTCGCGTCCGCCCACGTCCCGGAGAACCTGTTGGTGGACCACAGCGACCACTGCTACTTTTCCGGAGGCCGTGCGAGAGACCGAGGAGGTGGTACCCGTGAACGTATCGACATGGGTGCTCCCCTCAGGGGTCACGGTCGGGCGATAGGTCGTCCGGGAGCGCCGTTCACGAGCACTCCCGAAAGGCACGACCGTGCGATTCACTTCCGAACAGCGCCTCGACGACGCTGTCCTCGAGCGCGAATTCACCCTCGGCGAGATCCCCGGCATCCTGTGGACGCCCGCATCCGCCCCGGCGCGCTGATCCTGGTCGGCCACCCCGGCGGACTGCACAAGATGTACCCCCGACTGGTGGCCCGGGCCCGGCACTCCGCGGCGGAGGGCTTCGCCGCGGCCACCATCGAGCTCCCCGGGAGCGGTGACCGGCCCCGTTCCGCCGCCGCCGAGGAGGCCCGCGCCGACCTGCACCGGGCGCTGGAGGCCGGCGAGCCGGTCGACGAGATCGTCGACCGGCTCGTCCTCCCGCTGGTCGAAAAGGCGGTCCCGGAATGGCGGGCTGCCCTGGACGCCCTCCTTTCGCTGCCCGAGATCGGCGGCCCGGTCGGGTACTCGGGAGGGGTGATCGCCATCGGCCTCCGGTTGGCGGTGGTCGAGCCGCGCATCTCGGCCGCCCTTCTGTTCGCCGGGAGTTTCGTGCCCCGCACCATGTTCGAGGAGGCCCGGCAGGTCACCATTCCGCTGCAGGTCCTGCTGCAGTGGGACGACGAAGGAAACGACCGGCAGCTGGCCCTGGACCTGTTCGACGCCTTCGGCTCCAAGGAGAAGACGCTGCACGCCAATATGGGCGGGCACACCGGCGTCCCGCAGTTCGAGGGGGATGACGGGAACCGGTTCTTCGCCCGGCACCTGAAGTGAGGCCGGCCGTCAGGCCGGCAGCAGACGATAGGAGCCGCCCGCAACCCGTGACGCCGGGGCGCTGCGGTGACACTATGCCAACATGGGCGGGGTCGATTCGGCATCGTCACCGGCCGCGCGGGACCTGGTCGCGGCGGGTGAGCTGGCGCTGTCCCAGGGGGAGTGGGATCGTGCCTGCGGCAGTTTCGAGGCCGCGCTGGCGCAGGGGACATCGCCCGACGGCCTGGACGGACTGGCGCGGGCGCTGTGGTGGTTGGACCGCCCGGTCGAGGCCATCGACGCGCGGGTGCGCGCGTACGCGCTGTATCGCCGTGCGGCGGACGCGGCGAGCGCGGTGCGCATTGCGTTGTGGCTGGTCCACGAGTACTCGGCTGTGCATGGGAACGAGCCCGCCGCCGAGGGATGGCTCGCCAGGGCCGAGCACCTGCTGACTGATCAGGTCGACGTTCCCGGGCGGGGCTATCTCGACCTGGCCAAGGCGGA
>CAVUDJ010000006.1:107500-290923 GCA_963740215.1 uncultured Actinomycetota bacterium | reverse complement strand
CACCGGATCGGCTGGCGAATGCCGATCCGACAATCCGCCGGAAACTGACACCGCACCAACGGAGGCACCAGTAATGACGACAATCGACTCACCCCTGGCAGAAGATGCCCGCAAGATCGCCGGTGACGCCCTCCAGAGCGCACTCGTCGACCTGGTCGATCTGTCCCTGCTCGGGAAGCACGGCGCACTGGACGGTGGTCGGCCGGAACTTCCGCTCGCTGCATCTGCAGCTGGACGAGATCGTCGCGCAGGCCCGTGCCTACGCCGACCTCGTCGCAGAGCGGGCCGCCGCGATCGGTTACCCGCCGGACGGAAATGCCCGCGTCATCAGCGAAGGCAGCCTGCTGCCCGAACTGCCGGCGGGCTGGCAGGAGGACCGGACGGTGGTCGAGTACTTCGTGGGGATCTACGCGGCCCTCATCGAAAGCATGCGGGAGCGGATCGCGATCACCGAGACCCACGACCTGGTGACCCAGGACCTGTTCCTCGACATCACCGCTGGTCTGGAGAAGCAGTACTGGATGTTCCAGGCCGAGTCCTCGTAGCGGCGTTATAGGGACGCGGGCTCGGTGTCGTGCGGCACGCCGATGCCGAAACAAGATCGCTTTGGTCTGCGTGAGGTGGCCGAATGCAGATCCAAGGAAGAGTGCTCCAAAGAGGACGCGGCGCCCCTGGTGACCAGTTTGCTTGGACCTGCTCGAACGTCGCGAAGTCGATGAGGGCGAGACCACCCGGGAGCGCGTGGGGCCCGCAGAGCGTCGCCGCCCGAGCCCCGAATGGGCAGCAGCGCCCGCAATCCGACAATGGGCTTGACCTGCGGAAAGGGCACGTAGAGTCAAGAGGTGTCGTCCGGAGCAGCAGTCGTGACTCGGGGGCGTGTCATGCTGGCCAGAACGAGGTAACCGGTGCATAGGCGAGCCGCCTGGGCAGGAGGCCATGATGGCCCGACCTTGGACGTGGTGGCGAAAGTACATGCGGCGCGGGCGGTCGGTTGACTCACCGGCCGGCGGCGAGGTGGCCAGCCGCGACCGGCCATGGCGGGTTGAGGGATCCCGGTCGGCAGACGCCGCGAGCGGCTCACCGAACGGTCGCCGGAACTTCTGGCTGACGGTGGCCACCCTGCTGCTGATCAACTGGCTGCTCGCCCTCGCGGTGCTGTCCCCGCCCTCGCGGACTCAGGTGTCGTACACCTTCTTCCGCGAGCAGGTCCAAGCGAGCAACGTCGTCGAGATCACCTCGACAGGGGACACGATCGAGGGTCAGTTCCGCCGGCCCACCCGGTTCCCGCCGAACGACCAGCGGGCGCCACAGACCCAGCGGTTCACCACCCAGCGACCCACCTTCGCCGACGATCAGCTGATGCAACTGCTGCTCTCCCGGGACGTCGCCGTCAACGCGCGGCCCGCCGACCGCGCCCCCCTGTGGCAGCAGCTGGTCTTCGGGTTCGGGCCAACGATCCTGTTTGTGATGCTGCTGGTGTGGCTGTACCGGCGCAGCGCCGCGGGCGGACTTGGCGCGTTCGGCGGGATGGTCCGGTCCAAGGCACGCCTGTACAAGCCGGAGTCCGGGCCGCGCACCACGTTCGCCGACGTCGCGGGCATCGACGAGGTCAAGGAAGAGGTCCAGGAGGTCGTCGACTTCCTCAAGGATCCGGAGCGTTATCGCAAGCTCGGCGCGTCCATCCCGAAGGGCGTGCTGCTCTCCGGCCCACCGGGCACCGGCAAAACACTGCTGGCCAGGGCGGTGGCCGGCGAGGCCGAGGTGCCGTTCTACTTCGCCTCGGCGTCGGAGTTCATCGAGATGATCGTCGGGGTGGGCGCCAGCCGGGTCCGGGATCTGTTCGAGCAGGCGAAGAAGGCAGCTCCGGCGATCATCTTCATCGACGAACTGGATGCCATCGGGCGATCCAGGGCGGGCGGTGTGGCTGTCGGCGGCCACGACGAGCGCGAGCAGACTCTCAATCAGATCCTCACCGAGATGGACGGGTTCACCGGCCGCGAGGGGGTCGTTGTTCTGGCTGCAACGAACCGGCCCGAGGTGCTGGACCCGGCTCTGCTGCGGCCGGGACGGTTCGACCGGCGGATCACCGTCAACCCACCCGACCAGACGGGCCGGCGGCAGATCCTCGACGTGCACACCCGTTCGGTGCCGCTCGCTGACGACGTCGATCTCGAGCAGCTGGCCGCGGCAACCGCCGGCATGGTGGGCGCCGACCTGCGCAACCTGGTCAACGAGGCCGCGCTGCTGGCGGCGAGGCGGGAGCACATGCGGGTAACCATGGCGGACTTCAGCGACGCGCTGGAGAAGGTGGTTCTCGGTACGGCCCGCAAGATCACCATGTCGGAAGAGGAGAAGCGACGCACCGCGTACCACGAGGGCGGCCACGCGCTGCTGGGCATGCTGACGCCGGGCGCGGACCCGGTGCGCAAGGTGTCGATCATCCCGCGCGGCCAGGCGCTCGGCGTCACGTTCCAGGCGCCCGCCGTGGACCGGTACGGGTACTCCTCGCGTTACCTCCGCGGCCGCATCGTCGGGGCGCTCGGCGGGCGGGCCGCGGAGGACCTCGCTTTTGGGGACGTCACCACCGGCGCCGAGTCCGACTTGGAGCAGGCCACTGGCATCGCCCGGCAGATGGTCGGCCGGTGGGGCATGTCCGCCGTGATCGGTCCGGTGTCTGTACTGCCGCGACCGGGTCAGGAACGTCCGTTCGCCGTCGACGGTGACAGCCCGGCTCCCGCTACCCGCGAGCTCATCGACAGCGAGGTACGCAAGCTGCTCGACGAGTGCCACGCGCAGGCCCGCGAGACGCTGGAGAAGTACCGCCTCAACCTCGACCGGCTCGCGCGTACGCTGCTCGAACGCGAGACCCTGGACGCGGAGGCGGCGTACGAGGCCGCAGGCGTTCCGCGGGAGGCCGTGGCCAACCCCGTGCAGGCACCGGGCCCCGTCCGCCGCTGACCTTCCCACTGCCGGTATTGATAAATCCGCTGCCGCGCCCGCAGCTGAGGCTCAAGTTTCGTCTCAGTTGGTGGCGATCTCACCTGCGTCAGGTGATGAGGCCTCACCCCGGCCGTGAGGAACCTTGGGTGAAGACCAGATAGAGGCGAATAGCCAATGATTCGGCTCTGGACCGGCGCACCGGTCGCTGGCGGTGGAATCCGTTGGTGGTGTTCGGCTCGACGAGGCAGCCGCCGCGGGACCGACTAGGAGTGGCGATTTGTTGGAGGGGGCAGGAGGAGTGCAGTACGGCGCGGGAGGAACGGGTGAGCGGATCCGCGCGCGGGCCGCATCGACGTGCCAGCAAGCCCGAGCCGCCAAGAACAACCCGGTACTGATCGGCGACCCCGGCGTCGGCAAGACGGCCATCGTGGAAGGCCTCGCCCAGCGCATCACCCACGGCGACGTCCCGGAAGGCCTAGCGCGGTCTCAGTTTCGAGTAGTTGTCGCTGCACAGGTTGGCCCCTCACCGATTCCCTCGCCTGAAGATCGGGCCGGCAACGTCAGGAGTAGGTGTTGGCAGGACGGGCGAGATCGGCCCGGTCGGGCCACCAGTAGCGGATCAGTGCTTCCAGCATCTTCCACCCCTTGGACCGGTCGTAGTTCAACGACCCGGGACATGTCCCGTCTGGGCCAGGTATTCGTGCACGAGCCGCACCGCCATCGCACCCTCACCCACCGCCGACGCGACCCGCTTGATCGATCCGCTTCTGACATCGCCCACCGCGAGTACGCCGGGGCGGCTGGTCTCGAGCAGCTGTGGCGCTTCGGCCCCGGGCTGCGCCGCGGCGGCGTCGCCGGTCTGCACGTATCCGTGGTCGTCGAGGGCCACGCTGCCGCGCAGCCAGCCGGTGCACGGGTCGGCGCCGATGAAGACGAACAGCAGCGTCGCGTCCACCGTGTGGCGCGATCCGGTGCGGTTGTCCTCGACCACCAGCGCCTCTAGGTCCCCGTCACGGCCGACGAGCTCCCGAACCTCGATGTGGCGCATCACCTCGACATTGGCGAGTCGTTGGATCTGGTCCACCAGGTACCGGGACATGTCCCGGCCGAGGTCGCCGTGCCGGATCAGCAGACGGACCCGCGACGCGTGCTTGGCCAGAAACACCGTCGCCTGCCCGGCGGAGTTGCCACCGCCCACGACCGCCACCGGGCGCCGCCCACAGAACCGCGCCTCGATGAACGTCGCGGCATAGTAGACGCTGTTGCCTTCGAAGTCCGCCAGCCGCGGAACGTCCAATCGGCGGTACCGGGCGCCGGTCGCGATGATTACCGTGCGGGCCGGGATCCGGGTTCCGTCGTCCAGGCGGACCAGTTGCAGGCCATCGCGCTGTCCGAGCGCGGTGGCCTCGACCGGCACGCTGATCGTCGCGCCGAATTTCTGCGCCTGGATGACCGCCCGGTCGGCCAGTTCCGCGCCGGAGACCCCGGCCGGAAAGCCCGGGTAGTTCTCGATCCGGGACGACGTGCTGGCCTGGCCACCGGTTGCGACCGCATCCATGACCACTGTGGACAGTCCCTCGGAAGCGGCGTAGACCGCTGCGGCCAACCCGGCCGGACCGGCGCCGACTACGAGCAGATCGGTGAGCCGGTCCGGCGTGCTCGTCACCGGAAGACCGATTGTGCGCGCCAGCTCGGCGTTGCTCGGATTGCGCAGCACCTGCCCGTCGCGGCAGACCACGACCGGGGTGTCCAGCGGGGGCACGCCCAGCTGCCGGAGCAGAGCTTCGGCACCTGGGTCCTCCTCCAGATCGATCCAGGTGTGCGGCAGCCGGTTGCGCGCGGCGAACTCGCGCAGCCTGCGGGTGTCGGGCGAGAAGCGGGAGCCGATGATGCGCGGGCCGGACACCAAACCGATGAGCAGCTCGCGGCGGACCACCAGGGCCCGCAGGATCACATCGCCCAGTCGTGGATCCTGCGACACGGCGTCGCGGAGGCCGGGTAGCGGCACCGCGAGCACCTCGCCCGCTTCCCGGACGACCGACGACACCAGGGCCGGCTGCCAGGTCAGCAGGCTCAGCTCGTCAAGGAACCGGCCCGGGCCGTGGATTCTGATCACCCGCTCTTCGGATGTGCCGAGCCCGTCGACCACCGCGACCGCGCCGGCCAGGATGACGTAGAAGTCGCGGTCCCGCTCGCCCTCGCGGATCAGCACGTCGCCCGGCTTGACCCGGCGGCGTTCGCCGTACCTCTCGAGGAGGGCGATGTGCTCGTCGGCCAGCCGGGGAAACGCGCCGCACACATCCGGCGACTCCTCGGCCGGCGCGGCGGTCGTCATGCCGGACCCTCCAGCGCCTCCGTGACCCATGTGCGGAGGACCGCGCCCGGGGCCGCGCCCGCCTGGCGCGCGACCACATTGCCGCCGCGCATTACCAGCAGGGTGGGCACGGCCTGGACGGTGAAGCGTTCGGACAGCTTAGGCGCCTCGTCCACGTTGACCTTGACCAACTTGATCCTCCCGGCCAAGTCGTGGGCGACCCGCTCCAGCGCCGGGCTGACCATCCGGCACGGCCCGCACCAGGGAGCCCACAAGTCGACCACGACGGGCAGCGTGGGCTCCTCGACGACCGCCGCGAAGCTGTCGTCTCCGGCCTCAGCGATCCAGGGCAGGGGTTGGTGGCAGTTGCCGCACCGCGGGACGCCGTTCGCCGGGGCGGGTACCCGGTTCTTCTTTCCGCAGTGCGGGCACTGGATGATCTTCGACTCAGCCATCGGCGCTCGCCGGGTTCTCGTAGGCCACAACCAGTTCGCCGTTCTGCACTCCGATCTGGATGGTGGCCCCGTCGCGGACGTCGCCGGCCGGCAGGGCGTGGCCGATCCGGGTCTCACCTCGCGGGCGATGAACCGGCGCAGCGGGCGGGCGCCGTACACGGGGTCAAAGCCCCGGTTGGCGATCCGCTGGATCTCGGTCCGGGTGAGCGGCTTGAACAGGATGATGTCGTCCACCCGGTTGAGGAACTCCGGCCGGAAGTGGCCGCGCAACTCGGCCGTGACCAGCTCGCGGTTCTCCGGCTTGATCTCTCCGTCGGGCGTGACGCCGTCGAGGAGGTTAGTGGAGCCGATGTTGGAGGTCATGATGATCACCGCCTTGAGCCGGAACTCGCCGCGGTACTTCGCGCCGGCGACCAGCGAGCCCATGTCGAGCGCGAAGACCACCTTATCGCGGAGCCCCTCCGGGACGTCGCCGTTGTGAATGCGCTGGGCCATCCCCTCGACGATGGCGGTCTTGCCGACGCCCGGGTCACCGATCAGCACCGGGTTGTTCTTGGACTTGCGGGACAGGATCTGGATCACTCGGCGGATCTCGGTGTCCTGGCCGATGACCGGATCCACCGCTCGCGGGGTTGGCGACTTCGCTGGTGGCGCTGCTCGGTTTCGTCACCTTCTACGCACTGGAGCGGGTCACCCCCGATCGCAGCGCGGCACAGCCGAGCCGACCCGTCCGGTGTTCTTGGTTCAGCTCGCCTTCTTCGCCGCGTACAGCGGACTGGTGACGTACACGCTCGCGACGAAATGGCAGGCCGGCGCGATGCCGGCGCTGCTGTTCGCGGTCGCCATGGGCCTGCACATCTTCGCCACCGACCACGTGTTGGCCGAACTTTTCCCGGTCCGCCTGACGAGCCGATGGCGGTTCGTGCTGGCCGGAGGGGCGCTCACCGGTTGGCTCGTCGCCGTCGCCGTCCAGCCGGCAACCGAATGGGCCATCAGCGGGAGAGTTCCGCGTCGGCCTGATAGCCGTACGCCGCCTCGCGTACCGCCTCGTCGGTTTCCAGGCCCGCACCCAGCGCACCGCCCACGGTGGCGACCGACGTCGCCAGCCACGCCAGCCCGGCCATGCCGGCGACGCTGGCCTCGTGGCCCAACGCATCGGCGAGTGACTGGCGGGGAACGAGCAGAAATGCGCCGACCAGGTTGAGCACCAGAAGGGTCCCGTACAACGCGAGCACCCCGATGACCACGGTGGCAAGCGTCACGAGGTTGAACATGATGACCTGTTCCCGGGCCGAGCCAGTGCGCGGCGGGCGTTCCCACAGACCCGCGCCGAGGACGATCGTGAGTACCACGGCCGCGACGGAGCCGACCGTGAGCAGGGCCAGGCGGGTCGGCCCGAGCCCGTCGGCAAGACGCCAGATGTCGCTCGTGACAAGGGCGAATACCGCCGCCGCAAGCGCGGCCACCAAGGCCCGGGACAGCCGGATCGCAAGCCGCCAGGGCCGGTTGGCCCGCAGCATGCCGAGGAGGAGCCGCAGGTTGCCGGTGACGACCCCGGCGACCAGGCCGAAACCGTGACTTTCGGGCGCCACCGCATCGCCGAGTTCCTGGAGCCGCCGGGTGACCGCGCCGCGACGACGCTGCACTGCGGCGTGGGCCCGACCACGGGTGCCGGTCGTGGGGTGTGCATCGGGGTTTGCCCGGTCGGCGTCCCCGACCAGCGCCGCGACCAGCCGGACGAGCGCATCCGCCGCGCGCCGGGCCACGCCGACCGCGCCCAGCGCGGGCAGCGACAGCACAGCGACACCGTGGGTCATGCTCGCGTGCGCCACCACCGGTCGCCGAGCGGTCTGCAACGGAAGATCGGTGACACAGACCGCCAGTTGCCACTGCTCATCGATCAGCCGCCGGCGGGCCGCGGAGATGAGCTGGGAAAGATCCGCTGGCCCGTCGACAAGTCGATCGGAGACGAACCGAACCACCCAGCGAACGCCCGGTAGCCGGGCACCGATCCGCTCCGTGAGAACGGGTCGGAGCCGCTCGGCGAGTTCCGTGGAGATTCCCGGTGCGGAGATGACTCCGATGATCACGGTGCGGGGCTCCGGCGCCGCCTCGCTTGAGGCCGGTACCGGTGGATCGGCTTCTGGCATGTGCCCAGTCTCCCGCGACGCGTCGGCTGGTGGCGGGCGGTCAACGCCGAGCGCGGTTCGGTTCGCCGGCTACCACACGGCCGGCGCGACGAGCACCGCGCCAGCGCCGGGGTAAAACGGTCTATTCGGTATGTGGAGTTGCTTCGGCACACCGACAACGACGGTGATCGCCTCACACCTCGGGGTAGCCAACGCCGAGTCGACCGTCCGCAAACGCTTGCGCCCGCAGCGTTCGTCTCCACCGGCGCCGCCCGCGCAAGCCAGATCCTGGAGATTGTTCGTCACACCGCCGGCTAGGACAACGTTCCGATCATGATCGCGACCCGATTGCCGGCCTCGGTTGAGGACCGCTGGCGAGGTGTCGACGGTCCCGCTGAAGAGGAGCCATCCTCCGCGCGAAGCGAGGCCTCCAGGATGCCGACATATGTCCCAAAGATTCGCATAACTTGGGCCGCATGATGCCGCCGAATGCTGATTGTGCCCGGCGCGTTCGAGGGTCAAACGAGGGTGAAAAGATGAGGGCCTGACCGCCAGGTACGGCGGTGAGGCCCTCTCACCAGGTAATACTGGTGGGCGATACTGGGATTGAACCAGTGACCTCTTCCGTGTCAAGGAAGCGCTCTCCCACTGAGCTAATCGCCCGAGGCGGAGGCGGGAATCGAACCCGCGTACAGGGCTTTGCAGGCCCTTGCCTAAGCCACTCGGCCACTCCGCCGGATGACATAAGCCCCCAACGCTCGGGGTCCGGCTGAACGCCCGAGGGCGTCTGTCGAGCGGACGACGGGATTCGAACCCGCGACCCTCACCTTGGCAAGGTGATGCTCTACCAACTGAGCCACGTCCGCATGCTTCGGCGCCCAGCAGCTTGCGCCCCTCGGTGCCTTGCAGAGAAGACTCTAGCCGAGCAGGGCAACGCGATTCAAACCGGGGGCCGTCGGGCAGGTCGCAAACCGGACTGTCCGGGAAGTGGTGCCGAAACCCGGCGCGGGTTACCGCCATTTCCCCGACAGTTCGGCGAGCTGTCACTGAGAGGGCGTGGCGGCTAGGCCGGTGCACGCCCGCAGCTTCTGGTACTTCGCCGTGATCCTGGCCGCTTCGGCGCCGGTCACCGGCACGGGCTGACCGGTGGAGGAGATCCGCGCCGGCTTCAGCTCCGCCTTCACGACGTCGCGGCCGCGCACGGTGAGGTTGAGCACGCCCGTGTCGTTCGAGTAGGCGTTGTCCCACCACCAGAGGAAGTTCCCCAGCCCGTACTGGATGTAGGTGCGGCCGAGGTATCCGTCGCCGAGCAGCAGGTGGGCGTGGGTCGACACGATCGCGTCGGCGCCGGCATCGGCGAGCGCGGTGGCGAGCGTCTTCATCCGGGGCGTGGGGCACTGCTCGCCCTCCTGGCCCCAGTGCAGGTAGACGACGACCACGTCGGCGACCGCGCGCGCCGCCTTCACGGCTGCGGCCCCGACCGCGGGGTCGAGCGTCGACGCGACGCCGGGTCGATCCGGCCGGGCGCTCCACTGTGGAGCTCGCTCGCGGATATGGCTGAGCCCGAGGAACGCCACCTTCGTGCCGCGGACGTCCTTGACCCAGGGCGCGAACGCCTCCTTGTCGGTGCGCCCGATGCCGACGACCGGATGCCCGGTGCGCTCGATCGCGGCGAACGTGTCGCGCAGGCCGGACTGGCCATAGTCGAGCGAGTGGTTGTTCGCCATCGTGGTGACGTCGACGCCGGCCTCCGCCAGCGCGGTGAGCGCCGTGTCGGGCGCCCGGAAGTGGAACTGCTTCGGTTCGGGGACGCCGCCCTCGGTGACCGCCGTCTCCAGGTTGACCATCGCCACGTCGGCCGCCGAGAGCAGCGCGGACGCGGGGCCGATCGCGGTCGCCGGGTCGTCGAGGAGCTTCAGGGTGCGCTCGGCGAAGTGCACGTCGCCGCCGAACGCGAGCGTGATCTCGGCGTTCTCCTTGTCCGCCGCCGACTTCGTCTCCTGGAACGCGGAATCGGAGGGTGTGCGGCTGGGAGTGGGTTCGGTGGCGCGCTCGTCGGCGGAGTCGCACGCGACGACGACCATGGCTGCGGCGAGCAGCACGGTCGGCCAGCGGAGGCGTCGGATCACCCGGTCAGCCTAAGAGGCGGCGCCAACCCGGCATTGTCCGGCCAGTAGACAGACCCTCGCGGTAGCGTCGGCGGGCCGGAATATGAGGGGGACGTGTGTACGTGCGAGCGGCGACGGGCGACGAGTGGGCGACCTGGGCGCGGGGGCGGACAGAACGCCTGGCCGATGCGGTCGCGCGCTGGTACGGCGACGGGAACGGTGCCCGGGCAGAGTCCGAGCGGCAGGTCGCCGTGGTCACGCAGGCCCCGCGCGACCGGCGTGAGCTGCTGGTACTCGTCGAGGACGCGCCGGTGGCGTACGTCGCGGTGGCGGTCACCGACCGCGGGCTGCTCGACGACGTGTGGGTGGAGCCCGAGCACCGGCGCCGTGGTCTCGGCAGGGCGGCCCTCGACGCGGGTACGCGCTGGCTGGCGGAGCGGGCTCAGCCCAAGGCCGTCGCCACGATCGACGTCGCCGACCCGGCCTCGGTCGCGCTCTGCCGCACCTGGACCGACCTCGGCCAGCGGATGCGGCTCGACCTCACCGACGCGCCGGAACTCCCCGACGGCGTCACGGCGCGCCCGATGTCCGAGGCCGAGTTCGGTCCGTGGCTGCGCAAGGGCATCGAGGGCTACCGGGAATCGCTGATCGAGTCGGGGTCGCTCGACCTCGCCGGCGCCACCGCCAAGGCCGACCGCGACTTCGCCGAGATGCTCCCGGACGGGCTGGCCACGCCGGACGCCACACTCACCGTGCTCGAAGCTGAGACCACGCCCGTCGCCACCCTCTGGCTCGCGCATCATCGTCCTCGGACAAGGACTTTCGTCCTTGACGTTGAAGTTGACGCGGGCGCGCGTGGGCGTGGCTACGGGCGCGCCGCCATGCTGGCCGCCGAGCGGATCGCGCTGGAGTGCGGCGATCGCTCGATCGGGCTCAACGTGTTCGGCCACAACCAGGTGGCGCGCAAGCTCTACGCGAGCCTCGGCTACCAGGTCACCGACCGCAGCCTCGGCCTGCCGTTGAGCTAGCGAGGCTCGCTGCCGCTCGCGCCGAGCAAGTGCGCGAGGGTGGCGTCGAGGTCGAGGTGCTCGTTCTCGCCGCCGAGGGGCACCTGGGTGTACGTGCTGGCCAGGAAGTTCTCCAGGCTCTGCCGGGGCACCTCGAACAGCGCGTGCCCGTCGGGGGAGGAGAGCGCGAGCGCGGCGACCGCGCCCTGCTCGCCGATCCACGGCCAGACTCGCACATCACCCATCCCGGACGGTTCACGCAAACCGTCCACAAGCAACTGGCGGGCGAACGACCAGGAGACCTCACTACCGGGCTCGTCGCCGCCGGCGTGGAAGACCACGTGCACCGCGTACGGATCGGAAGGCTCGTACCGGAGACTCGCCGCGACCGGGAGAGCGGAGCCCTCCGGGACCACGAGGCTCAGCGAGACCTCAACCTGTACTCGAGTCGGACGTGGGCTTCGCATCACGGCACCTTTCTCAACGATCCATGCGCCGGGCAGAGCCCGAGTCATATCCGTTCTACCCGTCTTGAGCGCCGGGCAAACCTGCGGCGCGAACGCTAGCGTGAACGAGCGCACACCGTGGGGGCGGGCAATCCGATCTTGCCTGTGCCGCGAACGTTGTTCGTGAGGAGCGCCGCAGTGACCAAGCAGCCATCGAGTCGCGGTGAGACCGGCGCGCGCCTCGACGCATCGAGCAGCGACGAAAGCCTGGTCACGGCCGTGATCGCGCGCCGTCCCGAGGCGATCGACCTGCTCTACGCACGGTACGGGCGGCCGGCTTTCGCGCTTGCCCGGCGGATCATCGGCGACGACGGATTCGCCGAAGACGTCGTGCAGGAGGTGTTTCTCACGCTTTGGCGGGATCCCGCCAAGTTCGATCGTGCGCGCGGTGGTTTCGCCAGCTGGTTGTTATCCGTGACACATCACAAGGCGGTGGATGCCGTCAGGCGGGAAGAGTCGCTGCGACGGCGCCGGGCGCAGGTTGCGGAGGAGGCGGTCGCCCTCGTGAACGAGGGCGCCGGCGAACCTTCTGTACACGATGCGGTCTGGGCTCAACTCAAGCGCGATCAGATCCGTACTGCTTTGAAGAGGCTTCCGGACCCGCAACGTGAGGCTTTGGCACTTGCGTACTACGGCGGGTACACGCAACGGGAGGTGGCGGCGTTGACCGGAGCGCCGCTGGGCACGGTGAAGACTCGGATGTTGATGGGAATGCGGCGCCTCGCCGAGGCGCTGGGTGACTCGCTGCGCGGAGAGGGGCAGGAGCGATGAGCAAGCACTCGCTACCCGACCCTCCGGGCCACGAGGAGTTCGCGGAGCTCGCCGCTGGGTGGGCGCTGCACGCCCTGGAACCCGACGACGAGTCGCGCTTCAGCGCGCACCTGCTCGGCTGCGCGCACTGCCAGCGCGCGGTGGAGGCGTACGAGGGCGCGCTGGCCGAGCTGTCTTTCCTGGCCCCTGCCGTCGAACCGCCGCCGCGACTCGGCGAGCGGATCCGGTCTGAGGTGGCACGGGATGTTCGCGCAACGCCGCCCGATCTGACCGGATACCGGCCGGTGTCGGAGCTCCGGCCGTCGTCGCGCCGGTCTGCCGTGGGACGCGGTGCGCGGGTATTGGCAGCGGCAGCGGCCATGATCGCCGTGGCGCTCGGCGCCGCCAACATCGTGCAGTACCAGCGGGCGGAGCAGGCTCGGGACCAGGCGGCAGCCGAGCTTGAGGCGGAACAGCGGGAGGTCAGCCGCCGGGCGGAGCTGATCCGGCGGCTGACCCAGCCGGGCGTAGAGGTGACCGCACTCACCCAGGCTGGCGGCGGCCCCGTCATGGGGTACGTGGTGGAACACGACCGCACCGTCGACGTTCTCACCGATGGCATGCCGCGTAACGGTCCGCGCACGGAGTACGTCCTCTGGACGGTCGGTCAGGAGGGCACTCCGACCGCTATGGCGAAGTTCGACGTCGACGACGACATCGACCTCGCTCGCGCCGGTCAGCTACCGTCGGGGTCAGAACCTATCAACGCCTACGCGGTGAGCATCGAACCCCGGCAGGACGGATTGCCGGCGAGCCCGACCAAGGTCGTGGCGGACGGAAAGGCAGCGAACTGAGCGAGACCAAGGCCAGGCGCATCCGCCCCGCCTTCGACGACTCACCGCACGACGACAGCGTCCTGGAGGTCGTCGCCGAGCGGCTCGGGTTCCGCGACCGGATTCGTGCCCACCCCTTGCTCGGCTGGGTCTACCGGATCCTCGTGGCCATCGTCGGTGGCGCTGTCCTGATCGCCGGCATCATCATGATCCCCGCGCCTGGACCGGGTTGGCTCGTCGTGTTTCTCGGGCTCGGCATCCTTGGCACCGAGTTCGCGTGGGCCCGCCGGCTGCTGGTCTTCACCAAACGGCACGTCCTGCGCTGGACCCACTGGATCGGTCAGCAGTCGCTGCTCGTCCGTGGGCTGTTCGCACTGCTCGGGGCCGTGCTCCTCGGCGGGTTGGCCCTGCTTGGCGCGTACAGCATGGGGTGGTGGCCCTTCAACTGACGTGATCAGGTAAGGTACTGGTCGTTCCCGGGCGATTAGCTCAGCGGGAGAGCGCTTCGTTCACACCGAAGAGGTCACTGGTTCGATCCCAGTATCGCCCACCCTTGTTGCACGGCAGGTCAATGACGTCGAGGCGCCCTCCGAAGAGGGCGCCTCTTGCTGACTTTGCTACGCGCCAGAGGCGGAAGTCAGCGAATCGTCAGCAAACGCTGCCAGGACGCGCTTCGCTCGGCCCTCTGATCCGTGCGTGTAGATGTTCAGCGTTGTGGAGCCGCGCTCGTGGCCCATGACCTCCTTGATGTCGTTGAGCGGTACGCCGCGCGAGACGAGCCACGTCGCGTACGAGTGTCGGAGGTCATGGAATCGCAGCCCGCTGCTGGCGACTTGGGCGACGTGCGCGACGGCCTCGCGCTCGGTGGTGAACTCCTTGGACCACTCGATGCCTTCGCTGTCCTTCCAGGTCGCCCGGAACTTGAAGTGCCCGAGGCGATCTATCCGACCGAGTAGCCCGGCGCGCGCGAGGGATGGCCGCCAGACCCGTGAGCGGAAGAGTGTCCGGCGTAGCGGCCCGCCTGCCGTGTTGGTGAAGACCTCGCCTGCCGGGCCAGATGGAAACGCCTCCTTGTGCGCGGCGAGCAGCTCCGCAGCGAAATCGGGCATCGGAACGGTGCGGCGGCCCGCACGGGTCTTCGGGTACGGCTTCGTAGTGACGGTGCCCGCGATCTCGACTGCGACTCGCACCACGGTCACGGTGCATTCCTCCGCATCGACCTCATCCCAGCGGAGTCCGGCGCACTCGCCCCACCGGAGGCCAGTGCCGCCTGCCAGCGCTACCAGGGCGCGGTAGCGGTCCGAGACGGCCGGGAGCAAGGCGTTCGTGAGCTGGGCCTGGCTGATGGTGCGCCCGTCTGTGGCCTTCTTCTGGCGTCGCGGCACTTTGACACCCTCGCACGGGTTGACGCCGATGAGCCGGTCGCGGACGGCAGCCCGCATGATGGAGGCCGTGATGCGGTAGCACTCGGCGATCGTGGCGGCGGACAGGCCAGTGCGTCCAAGGTCGGCGATCCACGTCTGTACGGCCGTGTGGTCGATCCGGCCGACCGGCGTCAGCGCCCACCGGGGCAGCACGTGCGTTTTGAGGATCGAGGCGTCACGCGCCCGCGTAGCAAGCTCGTCGTTGCGCGACTTCTGCCACTTCGCGGCATAGGCCCCGAAGCGGATGCGGCCCGCATGCGGGTCGACGTAGTTGCCGCGAGCGATCGTGGATTCGGTCTCGGCGAGGAAGGTGTTGGCCTCCTTCTTGGTGCGGAACGTCTTGGCCTTCTGGCGGCCGGTGGCATCGCGCCAGTTGGCGCGGAACGTGCCAGCGGGTGTCTTGATGACGAAGCCCATGAGGGCAGCATCTCCTTGGGTAGCGGTAGCGGTAGCGGCCCGCCCGCTACCTACGGGGCCGCTGTGGTCGGGCTCATGCTGGAGGGGTGAACGGGGCGCTACCCGCTACCTGCGGGTATGCGCGCTGGTCAGTGGTGGTGAGCGAGGTGGCGGCACGGGGTAGCGCGGGCGCTACCGGTAGCGGGAGTGCCGCTACCTCGCGGCGGCGGATCGGGCGTGCCTAGCGGGTCGTGGCGGCTGGTGGTCGCCAATGGGTGCGAGGTGGTTCTTGGCGTGCGGGGCCGTTTGGGCGCTAGGCCGCTAACACGCAGCTCAGGGCCCACGGAGGGGGCGAGGTGGGGACCTAGCGGAGCCGCTAGGCCTAGCGGGTGGGCCGCTAGGTCCTAGCGGTCTGGCGGCGGGATAGGTCAGAGGTTGTGGAGCCGCTTGAACTCGTCTTCGAGGTCGTCTGTGGACCCTTCGGGTAGTTCGTTGAGCCAGGTGTGGAATCGCTGTTTTGGGACGACCCATCGGCCGCCCATCTTGCGGGCGGGGATGTCGCCGGTTCGGATCAGTGCGTAGGTGGAGCCGAGGGACAGCGAGAGCAGGTGGGCAAGCTCCTTGACGGTGTAGACGGCGGTTTGCAGCGGGGCGACGGGTGACGGAACGGCCCTGGTGGGTTCCGTCTCGGCTGCCATGTCGGTGGGCTGGTCGGTGACGGTGTGTCGGCCGCGGGGGGTGAACGGGACGACGTTGTTAGCACGCACGGTGAGGGTGTTTCCTTCCGGGTTTCGGGCTGTTTCGGGGCGTGGCTGGGTAGGGCCGCTAGCTGCTAACGGCCTGATCAGGGGTTAGTGTGGCGCTAGCGGGCTGGGTGCTAGCGCTAGCCGCGCATGAGTGGCACAGTCCGTAGCCGAGCAGGACGGGGCCGAAGACGGTCACTCCGGGGTGCAGGTGATCGGCGGTGTGGTGGCAGCGGTCGCAGGTGTGGTCCTCCTCGGGGTCGGGGATGAGCAGTGGTGCGCAGTCTGTGCAGACGAGCAGGCGGGGTGCCCAGACAGCGGCGTGGATGATGCGCGGTCGGTTGTGGAGGTGCGGGCAGCAGCGGACGGGGCCGTTGGTGAGCCAGTCGTGCAGGGCGGCGGCCTGCTCGGCGAGCCACGTGCCGGCGACGACGGGCACGAGGTGGCCACGCCCGGACGCTGCGGCGCCCTCCAGCGCTTGGCGGGCGTCGCGGGCGGCGGCGGCGAGCTGGTCGGTGTGGGCGATTGAGTGGGCGGCGGGGGTGGTCATGCTGCGTTGCCTCCGTCGGTGGTGGTGCGGGTCTGGTGGGTGGGCGCGGCGGCGCCAGAGGTGGGCTGGAACACCGGGGAGTCGGCCACTGCGGGTGTTCCAGCGCTCTTGTCGGCGGTTACGCTCTGTTCGGGTTGGCGGACCGGTGGCCACAGTTGGGCCAGTGTTGGGCCGGTTGGGCCAGGCCCCGGACCGTGGCCCAACCGGCCCGACTGTGGCCCAACTGCCGGCGGCGGTGACTCGCCGTTACTGACGGTGAGGCGCCAGACGGCGCGTGCTGGGAAGCCGCTGCGGGTCGATTCGACGTGGGCGCGGTTCTTGGCCCGCTTGAGGGTGCGTTCGGCGATGCCGGCAGCGCGGGCGGCCTTGATGATGTCCTCGCGGGCCGCCTCGCCGCCCTTGCTGGTGAGGTAGTCGCGGAGCCAGTCGGCGGCTTCGTCCCGCTCGGCGCGGTCCTCCGGCTCGGCGAGTCCGTCGCCGAGGATGTCGGAGACGCTGCGGTCGCTCTCGCCGGTGAAGGTGAGCCGCCCGACGTGGGCGGGTCCTTCGTCGGTGGGGATTTCGGCGGATTCCACGATGTAGCGCAGCGACGGCAGGTCGAGGCGCCCGAGGTTGTTCTTGGCCTGGCTCATCACGCACGAGCCGTCTGCGGCGTCGGTGTCCCGGGCGATGGCGAGCACGGCTCGGGCGACGGCGGAGAACGCCCGGGAGCCGGTGATGAGGTTGAGCGCGTCGGCGCTGGCGGATTTGTTGAAGTGGGCCAGGCCGACGACGGCGCATCCGGTCGCATCGGCCATCCGTACCAGCGGTTCCAGCGCGGTCCGCAGGTCCCGGTCCTGATGGGTGTTGATGCCCTCGTGGATCAGCGACAGCAGCGGATCGGCGGCGAGCAGGGCGATACCGAGGCGTTCGATCTCGCGGGCCAGCGCCGCGCAGTCGGTCGGCAGGGTGAGCTGACCGAGCACGCCGTCGCGCTGGACCTCGACGCGGTACACCATGTCCAGGTCCGCGCCGGCCGCGTACAGCCGGGGACCGATGGTGTGCGCCCACGAGTCCTCGGTGGCCGCGTAGATGACCGGTCGAGGCTGACCGAGGAACCGCCCGGGCAGGACGCCCCGGGTGATCTGCGCGGACAGCCACGCCAGCGTCAGGGACTTACCGATGCCCTCCCGGCCGGGAATGACGGTCAAGGCCCCGGACGGAATGCGGTCCTGCCAGGTCCACACCACCGGCCGCATCCGGATCGCCGACGCCGGGGTGAGCCGGATACTGCGAGCCTGGCCCTGGGGCTGGTCCCCGGGGTCGTGTCCGGGTCCGTCCTGTACCGGGGCCCGGTCTCTGGTGTTGTTGGCATGGTCCGGCACGCGTGCCGCCGAACGATCCTGTGAGGGTTGCGGGTCCGGTCCGGGGCCGGGTTCCGTCCCCGGGGCTACGCCTATCCTGACCTGCGATGTGACCGGCGTGCCGTTCACACGGGCCGGCGCTGGTTGGGTGATGCCGTGCATAAGGTGAGTGCTCCTGACCTGATGGGGTTGAGGAGATGAGTGGGCGCGCAGCGCCCGCCGATTGGTTCTTGGCCGCGTAGCGGCCCACAGGTGTGTGCCAGGCCGTGCCGGACCGTGCCCGGCGCGGCCCCCGCTCAAGAACGGAGACCGCAGCCGGGTAGGCCAGGTCAGGCCGCGAGTAGACCGAGGCGTGTGAACTGGTCGAGGGCGTCCCGCCAGGTGGAGGCGACCGTGCCGACGGGGCACCCCAGTTGTTCGGCGATCTCGGGGTGGGTCAGCCCGGTCAGGCGCAGCTGCGCAACGGATCGCCGGCCCGGCGAGAGCAGATCAACGGAGGCGTTGAGCCGGTCGCGCTCCTTCTGCCAGGCCGCCATCCGTCCCCAGCTGGGCTGACGGGTGCGGATCGGGTCGTCCAGTAGCTTGCGAAGCAGGTCTTCGGCGTGCCTCCACGCGTTGTGTGTCTGCGTGCGGGTCATGCCCAGGGATACCGCGATCTCCGGAACGCTGACGCGGGCCAGGCGCAGCAACGCGACCTCACGCGAGATCGGAGGCAGCTCCTGCGCCAGCTCACGCAGATTCCTCCGCTCGGTCTCGGACATACCGTCCACGTCCAGCCGTCCGACCAGCCGGCGGCGCAGCTCCACCTGAGCCCGGCGCCACGCGTCGCCGACCTGCTTGCTAGTCAGACCAGTGACCTGCGCAATCTCCGCGCCGTCGGCCCCGGACAGGCGCATCCGCACCACGTCTCGGCACGTTCGGGACAGCCGGCCGATCTCGGTGTGCAGCCGCGCCGTCAGCTCCTGCTTGTCCGGGCACTCCTCCCAGTCCTCGCCGGCCAATTCCTGCGCGGCCAGCCACTCCCAGTCGTACCAGTCGCCACGACGCTCGCCCGGCAACTGCCGGCGCATGGCCGCCAGCGTCTGAAGACGCGTCGTGCGGACCATGCCGAACAGCCACCGCACGAAGTCGTCGGGTCCACCGCCGCGCGGACGCCACTGGCCGATACGCTCAAGCGTCCTGGCCCACACATCGGAGGCCACGTCATCAGCCATCGCCGCATCGCCATCGCACAGATAGATCGCGTACGTCAGGACCCGCCGTCCGTACCGGCGAAACAGCGGGGCGAACGCCTCGCGGTCACCGGCCTGGGCCAACGCGACCAACTCCGGCGTCGACAACTCGGACAACTCGACGGCCGAGCGACCGTTTTCGGGCAGAGCGGAGATAGGCTTGACCAGCATCGTTCTGTCCTCTCGTAGGGGCTTGATGCACTGGTCTCGGCGGGGATGCAGCCCCGCCGAGACTATCCGGCCACAAGCTAGCCGGATAGCGGCTAGCTGTCTAGTCGTAGCTTCGGTACCCGGGCAGCCGGTAGGCTGCCGGCCATGACGACCCTTGAAGATCTGCGCAAGCTCGCTGAACAGGTTCGAGAGGCCAGCCATGCGCTCGAAGTCATGCGGCAACAGCGCGATGACGCGATTCGTGATGTGCGCCGTTCGACAGGGCACACGGTGCCCGAGATCGCCGACGCAGCCGGCGTCTCGCAAGCGACGGTCAAGACCGTGATTCGCGGTCTTCGGTAACTGAACTCGCAGCTGCATGGAATGACCTCCCTCACCGGTTCGGATTTGGTTCGTCTGGGCTGTTGTCGACCATGTTTTGGTGCTGCCTATGAGCATTCATGCCGCGATCTGCTTCGGGCAGAGGACTCGTCAACGAGTCCCGGAGGACTAGTCCTCCGGGGTGCGGCAATGAGCAGGAAGGAACGGTGTGTGTCAGAGGCGTTCGCAACCGAGATAGGCGCGCTCTGCACCGAGCGGGGTTGGTCGCGTTCCCGGTTGATCCAGGAATTGCGCAAGGCTGCTAAGGTTCAGGGTGCAGAACTGCCAGAAGATGGCAACCTGAACCGAATGATCCGAATGTGGAGCAGCGGGGATCGCGGCCTTTCAATGATGTATGCCGAAATCCTGTCTGCTGTCTTCGAAGTTCGCTTTGTGGCTGGTAAGGTTGCTCGCCCGCCGGAGATTGCGCGACGGAGTGCGCTCACTGCGGGTGCCGTCATTGCCGCGTCCGCACGGCAATCTGCGGCGTTGATCGAGCGACTAGCGGTGACAGTGGATCCGATCGTAATCGACCAGTTTGCTGACGACGTAGACCGGCTGGCTATCGACTACATTTCGAGCCCTCCAGCGACCATCGCTGAAGAGGCAAAGCTGCTTCGCGACAGCGTCGCGATTGCTTTAGAACGCACGCGTCGGCCGTCGCAGATTCAGGACCTTTATCTCCTCGCAGGGCGCCTCGGTGGCATACTCGCATATGCCGCCCTTGACCTTGGCAGCGCTAAGGCAGCGATGGCTAATGCGCGTAGTGCGCTAATGTGCGCCGATCTTTCGGGACATCAATCGTTGGCTGTCTGGGTGCGCGGTACTCAAAGCCTGATCGCTCGCTTTGCCCGCCGGTACGATGATGCCGAGAAGTACCTTCAGGACGGTATGAACCTAGGGCCTCGTGGTATCGGCCTGGCCCGGTTGGCATCGAGCCAGGCTCAAACACGTGCGCATTTTGGGGATGTCTCAGGTACTCGCGAAGCATTGAGAATGGCCTCTGATGCGCATGCTGCGGCCGAAGTGAGTGACGCAGAGATCGGCCTGTTCGGCTTCCCTCGCTCGAAAGTTCACTACTACGCGGCCAGTTCCTTGATCTGGCTTCCTAACGGCGTAGGTGCACAGAAGGCGGTCAGTGAGTCCGCTATTGCACTTCAGCTCTTCCGTGCGGATTCGGAGGCTGACCGCTTCGTCACCGATGAGATTCTGACTTATGTCTACGGTGCTACCGCGCACGTTCAGCAAGGACAGATTGAAGACGCCGCAGCGCTGCTGCGACCGATCTTCGAAACACCAGAAGATCAACGCGTTTCGTGGCATCGCCAGCGGCTGGGTCGTATAGTGTCTATTCTCCAGTCACCCAAGTTCAACGGCTCACGTAGAGCAGCTGACCTGGTCTCGGCGATTGCGGCATTCTAGACCTATTAGGGGACTCCTACAATTAGGGGGATCGCGAGTGCTCAAGCTTCGAGTCCTTCGAGCGTTCACCAATAAGGACCACGCGTTCGGCAATCCTCTGGGAATCATCGAGGATGGTGGAAAGCTGTTCAATCCCGCCGCACGACAGGCTGTTGCTGCCACGCTCGGATACAGCGAGTCCGTATTTCTTGACGACATCGAACGATCGGTGATTCGCATCTACTCAGGCCGTCGAGAAGTGCCGTTCGCGGGTCATGCCGCTCTCGGTGCGGCTTGGTTCCTAGGGCGGCTGACTGGTCGCACACCCGATGTCTTGCGTACAGCGTGTGGAAACGTGCGTGTGTGGACGGACGATGAAATCACGTGGGTAAGGTCGTCGCTCGGTTCCACGCCGCCGTGGTGGCATGAACGGCTCTCCACGCCCGACGAGGTCGATGCGCTGGAAGGGCCGCTATCGCCGAGTCAGGACATGACACAGCTGTGGGCTTGGCAGGATGAGACAGCGGGCACGATGCGCGTGCGGACTTTCGCGAGCCGGGCCGGTATCCCTGAGGATGAGGCATGCGGATCCGGCGCTATGCGCATTGCCGCCGCGTTAGGCCGCCAGCTCACGCTTCACCATGGTCGAGGCTCGATCATCCATGCCAAGCCGGGGCCGCCCGGCTACGCCGACATCGGCGGACAGGTGACAGAGGATGAACCTCGGACGGTCAGCATTGCCCACTAAGAGCCGCGTGGAGGAGATGCCCCCCGCTCGTGTGCCTGCCGCCGCCCTGAGTTGGGTCAGTCGGGTTAGTGCCTTGGGATCGGGTGATCCAGTTCGTCGAGGATGGCCTTTTGGTCGGGGTTGAGGGCGGGCGGGATGGTGGTGATCACGCCGTTGATCTCGAGGGTGGCTGAGCGAAGTGGCTTGAGGGTGCGCAGGAACCGTCGCAGCGATAGGCCGGTTCGGTTCTGCACGGTGCGGGACACTGCCAGCGCGGTGAACACGATGGTCAGGTGCGCCTTGATCGCGTCGCGGGTGCGGGTGAACATCGGCCGGGCGCGTAGGTCGGTCTTGGACCTCCGGAAAGACTGCTCGATGTGCCACAAGTCGTGGTAGCGGCGATGACTTCGGGCGCGGGCATGATGCTGGCTTCGATGTTGGTGACGTAGCCCTTCAATCCGACCAGCCGGTGTGCCCGCGCGAGTGATGCCTCGTCGAGCTCTTGGGCGTCGTTGCGGGTCTTGACGAACCGAGGTGTCCTCGCGGTCTTCTCGCCCGCGATGACGGCACGGGCCTTGTTCTCCTGCAGGGTCAGGGTCTTGTTGTCGCGCACGGCCCGTTTCGTGGAGTACGCCCACACCGCTCGCCATGATCGAGGATGGGGCTGTCGATCCCAGACCGGCTCGGCCTTCGCCTTGGGGTCACTCGCGTTGCTCGTCACCGCGCGCTGGTCCTTCGGGGTGATGGTGTCGATCACCTGCCCGTCGACGAAGGCGTCACCGTGCCAACGGAAGTGGGACTCCAGGCGCCTGATGCAGCCACTTGAACAACGTCATGGGGTGCACCCGGAAAGTCCTTGGCGATCTGCTCGACGGGCACACCAGGGTCGCCCTCACGCGCAACCCCGACGACATCGTCACGGAACTCACGGGGGTAGCGCTTAGGCGCAGCGACATCCTTCCAGGCCGACCCGCGGGGCAAGCCAACTCAGATGTCACCTACTCGTGTAGCGGATGCCGACTGGTGGATTTGGGTGCGTTGCCTGATTCTGGTGGCGGTGTGTGATGCGTGGTTGAGGAGTGTTTGGTATTCGGTGGGGTTGGTGGTGGCGAGTTGTTGGTATTGGGCTACTGCTTGGTTGATGGCGGTTAGGGCTTCGGTGTGTCTGTTCAAGTTGGACAGGTTGGCGGCGGTGTCTTGCCAGGCGCGGGCGAGTTCGGGCTGGTAGGTGGCGGGGTCGGTGTTGATGTGTTGTTGGCAGATTGTCACGATTTCTTGGGTGGTGTTGAGAGCGTCTTCGAAACGGTTGTGGGTTCTGAGGTCGGCGGCGAGGTTGCTCAGCATCAGGATCAGGTGGCTTCGGTAGTGGGGGTTGGTGGTGGCGAGGTCTCGGATGATGGTTATGGCTTCGGTGGTGGCGGCCAGCGCTTCGGTGTTCTGGCCGAGGTTGCTGAGCGCGATCCCGTAGTCGTTCAACGCGGGGACCAGCTGGGGTCGGTAGGTGGCGGGGTCCGCGTTGGCGAGTTCCCGGCAGAGGGCGACAACGTCGTGGGCCTTGGCCGCGGCGTCGGTGTGTCGCTCTTCGGCGGAAAGGCTCCTGCTTTCCCTGAGCAGCGTGTTGGCGCGGTCCGCTATTTCCTGATGCATGGCGGCCGCTTGCTGTTTGGCGGCATGGGCGTCGTTCAGGGAACCCTGTGCGGTGAGTGTGGTGGCGATGTCCCCTAATGCGCGTGCTATGGCGAATTGGTGTGGCGGGCGATCCCCGGCAGGCAATTGCCTCATTTCGCCGGTGGCCTGGTCGAGGACGTTGAGCGCCTCGGGGTGCCGGCCCAGTGCGGTCAGTGCTGCGGCCGAGTCGACAAGCGTTGTGAGGAGGTGGGGGCGGTGTGTGGTGATGTCGGCGCCGGGGAGTTGCTGGTAGAGCTTCACCGCTTCTTCGCCGGCGGCCAGGGCGTCGGTGTGTTGCTGCTGACTGGTGAGTACCGCTGAGAGGGTGCTCAGCGCGTGCGCCAATCCCGGTTGGTGTGCGGTGTCGGTTGCTGCGAGTTTTCGGTAAAGGGTCACCGCCTCCCGGCCGGCTGCCGTCGCGGGGGCATGGAGACCGCGCGCCGAGGAGAGAGCCGAATAGCTGCTCAGGGCGTGCGCTAATCCGTGCTCAAACGCTGCGTTTTCGCTGGCGTGGTCCCTGAATTCATCGACGATCAACTTGGCGGTCCAAGCTGCCTTGCGGTCACGGCCGAGCCCGGACAGCGCCGTCATCCACGCGTCGAACGCGCGGAGGGTGAGGGGTTGATACGTGGAGGGGTCGATCGCCATCAGCTTCTCGTAACGGCGGAAGGCTGTTTCGGCTGCGGGGAGAGCGTCGGCGTGCCGATTCTGGGCCGAAAGTATGGTGCTGTCGTCCAGCAGCGTTTTGGCCCGAGCTGCGTTCTGGGCAGCGGTGGGAGGGTCAGTTGACGTGGCGGGCGTCTGAGTTGTGGGGTCAGGGTGCGGATGACGCTGATCGGGCCTCCGGTTTTGCGGTTTGTCTTCCAACAGCGAAATCGTTGTGGGTTGTCCGTCCACGTGGTCTTCGATTTTCACTGCCGGAACATCAAGGAGTTGGGGTATCCCTGGCACGGAAGTATCCGAGGATAAGGATGATGATGAACCGGAAAGAACCGCGGTAATGTTTTCGACACCCCCTACATCACTGCGTCGATTGGTGTAGGTGTGCGCCCTTCCTACGATGCCCACAAATTTTCCGTGGCGGCCGGAGTCGTGGCTGATGATGCTCTGCGCCACGGTGTTCATACGGCCAAGGCGGTTGATCCTTCCTTCGGGCGTATCCTCGGGTGCCATATCGTCGGTCGTTGACAGTTTATCGTCGATGGCGAGGATTCGAACGTTCCTTCGCTTTGCTTCCTTGATCACTCCGATCGGAGTGTCGTCGCCCTTCCCCAGCCCAACTTTCGCCTGGTACGCTTCCAGGTACTTTTGAAGTGGCGCCGGTAGCGGCGGAACGGCGTGAGGATCGTTCGACCCACCCATTGGCGCGTTGTGGTATTCGTCAAGATATTTTTGCATGTCGCTTCGCAAGAGGCATTCGAGGTAGATCGTTGTCACATTTTTGTCCGCGGCGAAAAGCTGGAGATTTTGCCGGACAAATCGCCAGCCGTTAGGCTCATTGTGGGATTCACCGATGAAGAAACCGGGAAAGTTCTCACTGAGTAGCGGGTCGACTTTTTCTCGGATACTGGGCGTCGTTTTCAGTGTCGCGGCGAGGTTTTTGACGGTCTCGGGGCTGAATTTGGCGTCGTAATGCGAATAGGAAAAGGTGTCGCGGATCTGGTGGTCTGCGCGGTCTAGTGTTTGCCGCTCCCGACTCCAGCGTTCAAGGCTTTTTTCGGTGAAGAATTCGTTGCGCAGCTCTTGCAGGTCGATGCGCGTGAGGTTCTTTTTTACTCGAACGATGGAATCGAGCCACGTGGCGAAGTGGGGGTAAGTGGTGCTCACATGCATTAAGTCGGCCTTGATGGTGATGCTGGCGTTCTGGAAGTCTAGCACTGGGTCGTTGAGGATTCCCGGGTGTTTGGAATTGAGGTTATTCTTGATGTCGGCGAATGTTGAGCCGAGGCTAGCGTTTGGGTGTTGCCGAGGTAAAACGTCTTGAATGTCGGTGAATTTGATGTGCATCAAAGGTTCGTCGGATGGGTCATCGAGTCGGTAGTTCGCGCCTGGGTCGCTGAGGGCGGTCCCGGACGTTTCCGGTCGCCCGGCGACAGCAGCGGCCCGGTCCGATGTCGAGCTGATGTCTGTCTCATCGGGGTCGTTCCGCAGCCCAGGCGAGGTGCTCAGCCGGGGACGGCTCAGATCGGGTTGCAGTTCGGTGTCTGAGTCGCTTTCCAGGGGGCGGGTATCACCGGTTTTCGGGCTGCCACCGCCAGCGAGGGTGGTGGCCTCGTCCACGGTGGAGGTTCCCGCAGGAGTGGAGCTGGTAGCGCCGGGGCGCGCGGCGGAAGTGACCGGTTTCTTCAGGCCGCCGAACAGGGTCTTGCCCGGAACTGGGTTGGTCGGTGTCGAGGGCTGTGGGGCGGCGGGATTCGGATTTGTCGTGAAGGCCGAGGGGGCAGCGGCGGGCGTGGCCAGGATCGATGCGCTGCTGGTGGTGGTGGATGTGGGGGTGGCGAGGCTGTCGGTTGTGGTGGTGGGGATGTACTCGACTTTGGTGGGGTTGTTGGGTAGGTGGGCGGGTCTGCCGGTTTGGCCGTCGAGGAAGTACACGTTGCCGTCGACGGCGTGGATGACGTTGATGACGTGACCGTCGACGGTTTGGCCGTCGGTGGTGTGCTGCCCGGTTCCGGGCGCGGTTTCGATGGTGAGGTAGCCGCGGGTGCCGGGTGGGGAGTTCAGCAGGTGGGCGGCGATGTCGCGGTAGGTGGTGGGGACGGGCCGGTGCCCGGTGTTGTTGATCAGGTCATCGATGGTGGTGGCGGCGCTGGGCGGTGTAGTGAATCCTTCGCCTTCGGCGATGGAGATGTCGACGGTGATTGCGGCTAGGACGCAGTTGGTTTCGAATTCGGCGCGGGTGTATCGGGTGCCGCTCTTGTAGTAGCGGGTTGACGGTTTTGAGCCAGGGGAACCGCTGTTCGACACGGACGGCGGCGTCGGGGGTGTCCGCGGCGACCACGCCCATCCGCCAACGCGGTGGCCGGTGTTGTGGTGGCCGGTGTGATGGGGACGGCCTGCGGGGCGGGGGTGGGGGTGTTCTCGTTCAGGATGGTGGTCTGGACCGGGTTCTTGCCCGCGGCGGGGCTCGCTGTGGTTTCGGCAGCGGGAACGGAGCCGAACAGGGTGTTTGGCCAGCCGCCGTTTCTGGGGGCCCATCCGCGGCGGTCGCGCTCCTCGGATGGGTCCCGGCTTTCCTCGCGTGGGCGGCGGTTGTTCCGGCCTGGATTGTTGCTGTCGGGGTCGAGGAAAGCGTTGAGGAGATCGTCGGCGGTGGTGGGGAGGAAATGGTCGTAGCTGCCGCTGCCGCTGCCGCTGCCGCTGCCGCCAGTGCCGGTGGTGGTGGTGTTTTGTGGTTGGCGGGTGTGGGTGAGGGTGACGGGGGTGGTGAAGGGGTTGTGGGTGGGGTGTCGGGGTTGGCCGGTGCCGGGCATGGGGTCGCCGTTGGCGTCGATGATGGTCGATGGGGATGTTGTAGTGCCGGGCGGTCAGGTCGGGGACGAGGGCGCCGGTGCCGGTGGGGGCGTCGGTGCCGTCGCGGAGGTGGGTCAGGACGGTGTCCAGGCCGCCGGCGTGGGTGATCCGGGCCGCCATGGCGGGGTCGGTGTGGAAGTCCAGGACCGCTTGGGTGGCGAGGTGTCTGACGGATCTCGCCGGGGGTGGTGGCGTTGCGCAGCTGCTCGGGGGTGGCGGTGAGCAACGCGGTGTAGAAGGTGTCGGCGGTAGCGCCGCCGGCCGGGGTGGTCTGCAGGGACCACTGGGTCAGGGCTGCCTGCTGATCCGGGGTCAGCCCGGTGACCGGATCAATGTCGGGAGTCACCGCGGTGGGCCAGGGCGAGATGGTCGGGCGGTCGTCCCGGTCGTGGTGCCAGTAACCCCAGCAGCGCCAGTGCCGCTGGTGCTGGCGGTGGCGACCGCGGGGGCGGTGGGGTGTGGCTGGTCGTGTTTCCAGGTGGTGAGGGTGGCGCGGGCCGTGATTTGGCGGCCGCGGGTGTCCAGGGTGCTGGGGGTGGTGTTGGTGGGTGGGGTGTGGCTTTGGGTGTACTGGTCGATCCAGGTGGCGGTGAGGTCACGGTGGTGATCGGTGACCGCCGGTAGGTGGGAGAACAGGCCGGCGGCGATCTGGGCGGGGGTGTAGGGCAGGTTCCGGGCGGTGAGCTGGTCGGCCAGCTGGGCGGCGCGGGTGGCCAGGGGGTGCGGGGGTTGTTCGGGGTGGGGGGCGCCGTGGAGCCCGGCGCCGTGCAGCCAGCCGCGGACCTGCCAGGTGAACGCGGCCAGATCAGCCGGGGTAGCGGGGGTGGTGATCGTGGTGATGGTGGCGAGTTCTTGCTGGGCGAGGACCTTGATGTCCTGGTCGGTGAGCGGGCCGTGGTCCTTGGCGTAGGTCAGGACCGCGTTGAGTTGGACGCCGAGATAGGCGTTGGGGTGATTCGCCAGGGTGGGGGTGGTGAGGCCGGCGCCCTCCAGAGCGCCGGTGAGCAACGCGGTCAGGTGGGTGGCCGCGGCCGGGTCGGCCGGGTCGCTCAGCCCGGTGTCGGCGACGATCTGGGTGGTGGCCGCGCCGATCAGGGTGGCGTCGTCGCTGTTCGGATTGGTGTCGAGATGTTTACTGGCCGCGGTGATCGTGTCATGCACGATGCCGGACCATTCCATCCCCGGCCGCGCATACGGTGTGTCTTCCTTGGTGTGATACAGCCGGGCGGCCTCCAATACCGCCCGAACCTGCCGCTCTACATTGGCAGCTAGCGTAGTTTGAACGCTGGGCTGGTTCGCGGTCGTGCCGGACCTGAACGGCCCGCTGACATCCGTGATGGTCACTTTTTGGTTGGTGAGGATCGCTTTGCGGGCCAGCTGGACCACCGCGTTGACCTTGGCCTCGACCCCGGCCTTCAACATGTTCTTCAGCTCGGTGACCCCGTGCGCGACAACCTGGTACTGGACTCGCCCTTTGTCAGTGCCTCTTCGTTGGCACGGGCCTGCTGAGTTAGCCCGTATACGTGCTTGGCGATACCGGCCGGTTGGGGTTTTCCGCTTTGTTGTCCCGTAGTTGGTGTTTCCGGTGAACGCCGCGTTTATTGCTTCGCGGGTCAGCTTGAGATTCTTCTCCGGCCCGGAGGTCGGAATGTTGTGGGTGGTCATCCAGGCGGTGACCAGAGCCGTGCCGTAGGCCTTGTTGGTGGAGAACAGTTGATCGGTCAACTCGTTCACCTCGACCCAGCCACGCGCAGTCCCGTCGGGTAGCCGCCGCGCCAACGCATCAGTGGCCAGCTGCAACGCCTGGGTCTTGAACCAGGCCCGGGCCCGCGGAGTCAAGGACGGAGTTGAGGACATTCCGGTGGGTGATCCCACACCACCCCACCGAACCCGGACTCCACCGTCGGGCCCACCACACCCCCGGTGACTCCCGCCGCCGCCGCACTCGGTGCTGGCCGTGGCGGTGCCGTGCGTCGCCGTGCTGCTGCTGGCCGCCGTGGTGGTGGCTGTCGTTGTGATGGTGGGTGGCCAGTTGGCGTGGACGGCGCGGGTGGTGACGGCGACGGTGTAGGGCGCGGGGGCGGGGTGGATCTGGAGGGTGGCGGCGGTGTAGTCCGGGGTCGCGCCGGTCACGGTGGTGGCGGCCGCGTTGGTGGTGGCGTGATGAATGCGGGTGTGGCGTGGGGTGCCGGGCCGGGGCGGGTCGCCGAGGACGCCGGCGCCGTAGAGCCAACCGTTGACTGTGTGCAGGGTCGCTGGGCTGTCGTCGCCGAACCGGTTGATCGCGAACGTTTTGACGTCACGTTCGGTGATTTCATAGGGGTGGGCCCAGGCCTGGTTCAGCACATGCGTCAGGTCCGCGACCGTGCCCGGGTCGGTCGGGGGTTGGGTGCTGCTGCTTTGCAGCACCGCGGTGATGAACGCCTCGAAATTGACCCGGTCAGGGGAACCGCCGTCGGGGTTGGTGTCCAGGGTGACCGGGGTGGAGATACCGGGCGGGCGGGCCAGAATGGCGGCGGCGACCTGCCCGCTCAACAGCGCGGGCGTCAACCCCATGATCGAGCTGGCCGGTGGTTGCGCGAGGATGGTTTCAGCGTGGGTGATGATCGCCTCGGTGAGCAGCGTCCGCCCGCTCGGCCACACGTGATTGACGGAGCTGCTGGTCGAGTACAGGCCTACCGCCGCCAACCACCCCTTCGCCCGGTCAACCAAATTTGTCTGGGTTTTCGTTTGGTTGCCGGTGCCGGGATCTTGGGTGATGCCCAGATTCTTGGCCTTATCGGTGATGGTCTCCAGGCTCAGCGGAGTCCCGGTGATGAGCGCCTTCCATGCCAGGGCCTGCGCCCGATCAATCTCCGCCTGCCGGATCATGCCGTCCGGGGTCGTGTTCAGCGGAACACCGCTTTGCGGATTCTTCTGGTGGGTCGCCTCGCTCCACCCCGACACGAAATCCCGCTCATTCCTCGTCGGGGCCCGGCCGTGAACAGCGACGGCGATGTTCTGGTGGTGCAGCCAGTCCCCATAGACGTGTGGGTGTGCGGTGTTTCCCGCCGCGGCGGCGGTGACCGCGGGGCTGTTCCGGCCGGCGAGGAGGTTGACCTGGCCAATCAGGTACTGCGTTTTGGAGGCGGGGATACCGGCGTTGGTGAGCCAGCCTCGGACGAGTTGGATGCCGTAGCCGGTGTTGGTGGTGAACAGCTTCTTCGCGACCGCGACCGGATCGGCCCACCGCTGCGGGACACCATCCTTCAGATGGGCCGCGTCCGCGCGGGCGATACGCAACGCCTCGTTTTGGAACGCGATCAACGCCTGATGGGTCAGCTCATGGCCCGCGGCCCACACCTGCATACCTGCTGGTGGCCCGCCACCAGGGTCCAGGTCTGGTCGGTGAACCGTGCGGGTTCGTGCGTGGTGACCTCACGAACCCCGCCTCTGGCGCGGATCGTGGTGACGCCGGGGATGAACGCCTCGGGATGGTTCCGGGTGAACTCGGCGGTGAGCCGCTCCGCCTCGCTGTGGGCCTCGGTGTCCTTGCCGGCGTGCAGAAGCTTCGCGACCTGGAATTTGGTGTCCTGCACGGCCCGGTAGGCGGCGGTGAGTGCCGGGTTGCCGGCGGGGATGACCATCGGGATTCGGGGCAACAGATCCGAGGCGTCCTTGAGCAGGTTCTGGACGTCGACGTGTCGCCCGAACTCGGCCCGGAACCGTTCCTCCAGCCGGCCCGGCTCCGCCGTCTCAACCCGACCGATCTGATCGTCGCCGGTGGTGTGACTGGTGCTCAGGTCACCGACCCCAACCGGCCCTTTATCTTTGCCCATGCCGTTTGAGTCGGCAGTCAGACCGGTCGTGGTGCTACTCGGCCCGCCTGGATCCTCTGACCGCTCCTTTTCCTCGCCGAACCGAGCGGTGTCATCGACGGTGACAGCTGCCCCGCCGGTGAGGTGGGTGGTCGGCGCCCGCGACTCGCCGAACAGCACATCGCCCCGCGCAGGACCGGTGACCAACGAAGACTCAGACCCGGCCGACAAAACCGGTCCCGGGACCGGGGCCGGGAGCGGGGGGGGAGGACGGTGGGGGCAGGGCGGGGTGGCCGGGGTGGCGAGGGTGTCGGTTGTGGTGGTGGGGATGTACTCGACCTTGGTGGGGTTGTCGGGCAGGTGGGCGGGTCCGCCGGTTTGGCCGTCGAGGAAGTACACGTTGCCATCCGTGGCGTGGATGACGTTGACGACGTGACCATCGACGGTTTGGCCGTCGATGGTGCGTCGCCCGGTTCCCGGCGCGGTTTCGATGGTGAGGTAGCCGCGGGTGCCGGGTGGGGAGGCCAGCAGATGCACGGCGATGTCCCGGTAGGTAGTCGGCACGGGCCGGTGCCCGGTGTTGTTGATCAGGTCATCGATGCTGGTGGCGGTGCTGGGCGGTGTGTGAATCCTTCGCCTTCGGCGATCGAGATGTCGACGGTGATTGCGGCCAGGACACAGTTCGTTTCGAATTCGGCGCGGGTGTATCGGGTGCCGCTCTTGTAGTACGGGTTGACCGCCTTCAGCCAGGGGAACCGTTGTTCGACACGGACGGCGGCGTCGGCGGTGTCCGCGGCGACCACGGCCACCCCCAACGCGGCGGCCGCCGCGGCGGTGGTGGCGGTGGCCACCGGGGTGGTGTCGGTGGTCGCCGGCGTCGTGGCGGTGACCGCGGGTGGTGGGTTCGCCCAGTGCGTCCCGGATCGACGAGCCGCGGGGGCCACCATCGGCCGCGCTGGTGGTTGCTGTGGTGACGGCTGGTGTGGTGGGGCTGGTCTGGGCGGGGGTGGGGGTGTTCTCGCTCAGGACTGTGTTGCGGACCGGGTTCTTGCCCGCGGCGGGGCTCGTTGTGGTTTCGGCCACGGGAACGGAGCCGAACAGGGTGTCCGACCAGCCGTCCCTTCCGGGGGGATTTCCGTGGCGTTGGCGTTCTTGGGACGGGTCCCGGCTCATGGTGCGTTTACGGCGGTTGTTTCGGTTGCTTGTCCGGGGTGAGGAAGTCGGCGAGGGGGTCGGTGGCGGTGGCGGTGGTGGGCAGGAAATGGTCGTAGCTGCCGCCCGGTGGTGGTCTGTGGTTTGCGGGTGTGGGTGAGGGCGATGGTGGTGGAGTTGATGGTGTTGGCGGTGACTTGGCGGGGTCGGCCTGCGCCGGGCATGGGGTTGCCGTTGGCGTCGATGATGTCGATCGGGAATTCGTAGTGCCGGGCGGTCAGGTCGGGGACGAGGCCACCGGTGGCGGTGGTGGCCTCGGTGCCGTCGCGGAGGTGGGTCAGGACGGTGTCCAGGCCGCCGGCGTGGGTGATCCGGGCGGCCATGGCGGGGTCGGTGTGGTAGTCGAGGATGGCTTGGGTGGCGAGGTGTCGGCGGATCTCGCCGGGGGTGGTGGCGTTGCGCAGCTGCTCGGGGGTGGCGGTGAGCAACGCGGTGTAGAAGGTGTCGACGGTAGCGCCGCCGGCCGGGGTGGTGCGCAGGGACAGATCCTCCAGCGCGGAACGCTGCCCTGAGGTCAGCCCGGTGACCGGGCTGATGTTGGGAGTCACCGTGGTCGGCCACGCCCCGATGTTCGAGGCGGCCGTCCCGCTCACCCCCGCCCTGACACCAGTGACACCGCCGGCGGTGGCGGTGCTCGCGCTAGCAGCGGTGCTTGCCGTGGTGGCAGGGGCGGTGGGGTGTGGTTGGTCGTGTTTCCAGGTGGTGAGGGTGGCGCGGGCCGGGAGCCGGCGGGCGGCCACGGGGTTGGTTGGGGCGGTGATGTTGGTGTTGAGGGTGCTGGGGGTGGTGTTGGTGGGTGGGGTGTGGCTTTGGGTGTATTGGTCGATCCAGGTGGCGGTGAGATCACGGTGGTGGTCGGTGACCGCCGGGAGGTGGGGGAACAGGCTGGTGGCGATCTGGGCGGGGGTGTAGGGCAGGTTCCGGGTGGTGAGCTGGTCGGCCAGCTGGGCGGCGCGGGTGGCGAGGGGGTGTGGGGGTTGTTCGGGGTGGGGGGCGCCGTGGAGCCCGGCGCCGTGCAGCCAGCCGCGGACCTGCCAGGTGAACGCGGCCAGATCAGCCGGGGCAACGGGGGTGGTGATCGTGGTGATGGTGGCGAATTCTTGCTGGGCGAGGATTTTGATGTCCTGGTCGGTGAGCGGGCCGTGGTCCTTGGCGTAGGTCAGGACCGCGTTGAGTTGGACGCCGAGATAGCTGTTGGGGTGGTTGGCCAGGGTGGGGGTGGTGAGGCCGGCGCCCTCCAGGGCGCCGGTGAGTAGCGCGGTCAGGTGCGTGGCCGCGGCCCGGTCGGCCGGATCGGTCAGCCCGGTGTCGGCGACGATCTGGGCGGTCGCGGCGCCGATGAGGGTGGCGTCGTCGCTGGTCGGATTGACATCGAGATGTTTACTCGCCGCGGTGATCGTGTCGTGGATGATGCCGGACCATTCCATCCCTGGCCGGGCGTACTTCTCGTCCTCTTTTTTGTAAGACAGCCGGCCGGACTCCAATATCCCCCGAACCTGCCGCTCTACATGCACAGCTGGCGTAGTTTGAGCGCCGGGTTGGCTCCCGGTCGTGCCGGACATGAACGGCCCGCTGACATCCGTGATGGTCACTTTTTGGTTGGTGAGGATCGCTTTTCGGGCCAGCTGGATCACCGCGGTGACCTTCGCCTCGACCCCGGGCTGCAACATGTTCTTCAGCGCGGTGACCCCGTGCGCGACAACCTGGTACTGGACCCGTCCATTTGTCAGTTCTTTTTCATAGGCAGTGGCCTGTCGAGTTAGCCCGTACACATGCCTGGCGATCGCGAACGGTTGCGGTTTTCCGCCTATTGTCCCGTAGTTGGTGTTTCCGGTGAACGCCGCGGTGACCGCTTCACTGGTCAGCTTAAGATGTTTCTCCGGCGGGGAGGTCGGAATGTTGTGGGTGGTCATCCAGGCGGTGACCAGCGCCGCGCCGTAGGCCTTGTTGGTGGAGAACAGCTGATCGGTCAGCTCGCTTACCTCGACCCAGCCGCGTCCGGTGTTGGTGGCCAGCTGCAGTGCTTGGGTCTTGAACGCGGCGCGGGCCTGCGGGGTCAGGTGCGGGGCGGGCGCTGTTCCGGTGGTGGTGTCCCACACGGTTCCGGTGAAGGTGTCCTCGAACGTCGGGTTGACCGGCCCGCCGGTGTTCGCGCCACCCATCGCCACGTTGCTCGCCGTCGCCGCGGTGCTCGTGCTGGCGCTGGTTGTTGTGGTGGTGGGGGGTGGCCAGTTGGCGTGGATGGCTGCGGTGGTGACGGCGACGGTGTGGGGCGCGGGGGTGGGGTGGATCTGGTGGGTGGCGGTGGTGTAGTCCGGGGTGGCGCCGGTCACGGTGGTGGCGGCGGCGTTGGTGGTGGCTTGATGAATGCGGGTGTGTCGTGGGGTACCGGGCCGGGGCGGGTTACCCAGGACGCCGGCGCCGTAGAGCCAGCCGTTGACCGTGTGCAGGGTCGCTGGACTGTCGTCGCCGAACGTGGTGATCGCGAACGTTTTGACGTCGCGTTCGGTGATTTCGCCGGGGTGTGCCCAGGCCTGGTTCAGCACGCCGGTCAGCTGTGCGGCGGTGACGGGGTCGGTCGGGGGTTGGGTGCTGCTGCTTTGCAGGACCGCGGTGATGAACGCCTCGAAATTGTCGCGATCGGGGGAGCTGCCGTCGGGGTTGGTGTCCAGGGTGACCGGGGTGGTGATGCCGGGCGGGCGGGCCAGAATGGCGTCGGCGATCCGGCCGCTCAGTTGCGAGGGGGTCAACCCCATGATCGAGCTGGCCGGTTGTTGCGCGAGGATCGTGTGGGCCTGGGTGATGATCTCTTCGGTGAGCAGGGTCCGCCCACTGGGCCACACCTGACTGACGGTGTTGTTGGTCGAGTACAGGCCTACCGCCGCCAGCCACCCCTTCGTCCGGTCATGTAAATGCGCCTGGGGTAGCGTTCGGGTACCGGTGCCGGGCCTTGGGGTGATGCCCAGACCTTTCACCGTATCGGTGATGGTCGTCAGGCTCAGCGGGGTCCCGGTGATGAGCGCCTTCCAGGCCAGGGCCTGCGCCCGATGAATCTCCGCCTGCCGGGTGATGCCGTCCGGGGTCGTGTTCAGCGGGGCACTGTTGTATGGATCCTTCTGGTGGGTCGCCTCGCTCCACCCAAACACGAAATTCCGCTCGTTACTCGTCGGGGTCCGGCCGTGTATAGCGGCGGCGATGTTCTTGTGGTGCAGCCAGGCCCCACGGACGTGTGGGTGGGTGGTGTGTCCCGCCGCGGCGGCGTTGGTCGCGGGGCTGCCCGGGCCGGCGAGAAGATTGAGCCGGCCGATTTCATACTGCGTTTTGGAGGTGGGGATACCCGCGTTGGCGAGCCAGCCCCGGGTGAGTTGAACACCGTAGCCGGTGTTGGTGGTGAACAGTTTCTTCGCGACCGCGACCGGATCGGCCCAGCGCTGCGGGACACCGTCCTTCAGGTGGGCCGCGTCCGCACGGGCGATACGCAACGCCTCGTTTTGAAACGCGGCCAGCGCCTGATGAGTCAGTTCATGGCTCGCGGCCCACACCTGGGTGCCCGCCGGTTGGCCTGTCCCCGGGGTCCAGGTCTGGTCGGTGAACCGCGCAGGTTCGTGCGTGATCACCTCACGAACCCCGCCCCTGGCGCGGATCGTGGTCACACCGGGAATGAACGCGCCGGGATGGTTCCGGGTGAACTCGCCCGTGAGCCGCTCCGCTACGACCCGAGCCTCGGTGTCCTTGCCGGCGTGCAGCAGCTTCGCCACCTGGAACTTGGCGTCCTGCACCGCGTGGTAGGCGGCGGTGAGCTCCGGGCTGCGGTCGGGGATGACCATCGGGATTCGGGGCAGCAGGTCCGAGGCGCGTTGCATGAGGTCTCGGACGCGGGTGTCGTCGCCGAACGCGGCCCGCAGCTGCTCCTCGAAACGGCTCGGTTCGGGCGACCCGCCCTGAACAGCCCCGATGCTGACGCCGGACCCGTTCGCGGGCATCCAGTTCGGATCAGCATCCGCATCACCCTTGCCCTTGCCTTTGTATGTCCGGGGTAGGGCTGGTGTCGGGGCTGCGGGTAGCCGCCGCAGCGGTAGTCGTCGGCGTGGGTATCGGCGGGTGGTGACGGTGACCGGTGTGGGTGTGGGTGGTGTGGTTCCCGGGTGTGGGTTTAGCCGGTGGGGCCACGGTCGCTGACGGCGTGTTGGCCGATGTCTTGCCGGAGAGCACGTCCGCCATGCTCGGGGGGCCCTGGAGCGTCGCGGTCGCCGTGGCCGGGATTGGGGTGGTGGTGTGTGGGTCGGCCGCGAGGGTTGGTGTGTCTGGGTTGGTGACATCCACCGGTGTTGCGTGGCGGGTCGATTCCGGGGTTGCCGGTGCCGGGCTGGTCTGGAACACACTGGAGTTGGAGTGGTGGGCGCCGCCGTCACCGGTCCCGGTCGGGCTTGTCCGTATCGGGGTAGGAGAATCTGCCTCGGGAACGTCAGGTCGGGCGTCGGTGGCCGGCGTTGATGAGGCCGAGCGAACCTCTCCGGCCGGTCCCCTGTCCTTCTCAGCCGTGGGCGCGTCAGCTGGCGTATCGGTCGGTGTGCTGGCTGGGGGCGACGGTGCTGACGACGGTTCATCGCTACGTGGCTTGGTGTGTGAGACCGACCGGGTGGTGTCCGGCCCGGCAGGCCCACCCACCCCGGCAACTCGACCGATCCCGGTAGCTGCGGTTTCCTGGAACGCCGGATTGGACTGGTGAGACACCGGCTGCTCGGACACCGGCCGTTGGGACACGGGCTGGTCGGGCGTGTTCTGTGTGGACGCCGTGGTTGGTGTGACTGTGTCGGGAACATTGAGCGGCGTCGGCGGGCCGGCCACCGGTGCTGTCTCGTTGGTGTCCGTGACAAGCCGGTCAGCGACCGCGGGCATGTCCGGGCTGGGGTCCGAGAACGTGTCCGGGTCGGTCACCGGGGTGGGGTTGGGGCTGGTGGTGGGTGTGGGTGGTGTTTGGGCGGTGTCGGTGGCCGGGCGCTGCGCCGCGGGAGGTGTTGTCGTTGCGGGCTGCTCCGTGCCGGCTTCGGGGGCCGTGCCGGCACCAGGAGGACCGGCCGGGGCCGTGTCCGGCAGGGCCGTGTCCGCCGGGAGTGAGCTTGGCGGCGCGGTCTTCACCGGTGAGGTCGGCTGCGCTGGATCGCCGCTGTCTGCCGGCGGCGTGTCCAGGTCGAGGGAAGGCCGCCCGGCCGGCGTCTCGACCGGATCCGGGGGCGGGGTCGTTGTCTGTGGGTCGTGAGTCGGCGTGTTTGGCGGCTGCGTGCTCGGCTGCGTGGTGGGGGGTGTGTGGGTGCGTGGTTGGGGGTGGGGAACGCGGGTGGTGGGACCGGGGTGGGCAGGGTGATGGGGTCGGTGTCGAAGTTGGGGGCGGACATGGCCGGCTCCGGGGCCTTTGTTTTTGCCTCGGCCGACGCCGTCGATGGTTCCCTCTGCCGCGCCCGAGGTGAGGTCCGTGGTTGCGCTGCCGATCGAGGAACCGGGGTTGAGCGCCTGGTTACCGGCCACACCACCGACGGTTTCGCTGACGCCGCCGATGACCACGTCACCGGCGAAGTTGTCGCTCACCTTCCGGGAGACGACCTTGTTCAGCCCCATCACGAACGCCGAACCGGCGACACCGCCGACCGCGCCCATACCGGCCATCGTGAGCAGTTCCTGGGTGTTGATGTTGTTGATGTTGCGCCGCCCGGTGGCCACCTCCAACGCCTGCGCGATCCCGCTCATCGCGGTCTGGAACACCGCGCCGTGCAACGCCGACTTCGCCATCCCCACCAACAGCCGACTCAACACCTTGGAGATCGTGATCCGCGCCGCGGTGGCCAACGCCGGCGCCGCCGCCGCGCTGGCACCCCCGGTCACCGGCGCCAACACCGTCGCGGTGAGTAGCGATTTGGCTAACCAGGCCACCATCAGGATCGTCATGTACTTGGCGTGCTCGGCCTGCAGCGCCGCCTCCTCCGTGCCCGCGGCCAAACCCCGCGCCGCCCTCGCCGCGGTCGGCATGAACGCCGTATCACTGACCGCCACCGTGGTCAGATAGCCACGGAAATTCTCCGCCGCCGGGCCCTCCATCGCGTTCAGGACACCCTTCGCCCCGTCCCGCACCTCAAACGAGAGCGCATCAAACTCGGCCGCGGTGCTCTCCCACACACCGGAGACCCCACGCAGCCTGTCCTCATCAGCCTGCGGCCAATCCGAACCCACCACCCAATGAAACACCGGACCCAACTCCGCAGGCACCTGCAAAGCCATACCCGACCAACCCCCACCCCGGTCACCTAAAGATCAAAAACAACAATGAACCAACCCCGCCCACAACCACCAGAACAACCACCACCAACCCGACACCACAACCACAACCCGTTACCAATACGCCGACCGCCAGGACCCGCATACGCCGCGCCCCGCCAGCGCCGCTTCCGGTGACCCACGGACCCGGTAAGCGGTCACCACGCACGCCGGCCGGCACACGGCAGTGATCACCATGACCACCGCCGCCAACCGGCGACCAACAGCGCATCCACGACCCGACCCAACCCCGCGGCGATCACGCTCAACCCAACGCGCCCGTCCGGCCCGGCGCCACGCGGCGCCGCCGCCGGCCGGTGATCGTCGTCAACGCCGACGCCGACGCCGACGCCGACGCCGACGATCGCCACACCTCCCGCCGCTGCGGCCCCGGCCCGCGCCGATGACGCCACCGCCGTCACTGCGGCCCAGCTCCGCGAGGTCACAGGCCAGCTCCTCGCCTGCGGGCAGTGGCAGCACGGCGATCCGGACGTCCTCGTCGCCTGCGACGCCGGCTACGACGTCACCCGGCTGGCGTTCCTCCTGGCTGACCTGCCCGTGGAGGTGCTCGGCCGGATCCGCTCCGACCGGGTCCTCCACCAGCCGGCACCCGCGCGGCGGCCCGGCGCCATGGTCGCCCACCGGGCCGCCTTCGCCCTGGCTAAACCCGCCACCTAGCCTGCACCGCAGACCATGACCAGCACGCACACCGCGCGCTACGGCACCGCCGTGGCCACCACGTGGGACGGGCTGCACCCCCGGCTCACCCACCGCGCCGCCTGGCTCGACCACGACGGCGACCTCCCCATCATCGACGGGACGCTGATCCGGTTGCAGGTCGAGCACCTGCCCGGCGACCGAGAACCGATACCTCCTGAGTTGGCTCATTTACTTAGTGCGTGAGGTTCGGGTCGCTCGATCGCGTCGAGGATGGCCTGTTGCTGCTCGGGGATGACGGGCGCGAACGTTTGCTCGGTGCCGTTGATCGCGATGGTCGCTGACCGCAGTGGCCGGAGCTGCTTGACGACATTGCGGATCGCGAGCCCGGTCCGGTTCTGGACCTCGCGGCTCACGGCCAGCGCGGCGAACACGATCGTGAGGTGGGTCTCGATTGCGTCCTTGGTGTGGTGGAACATCGGCCTGGCACGTAGGTCGGTCTTGCTCATCCGGAAGGACTGCTCGACGTGCCACAGGTCGTGATAGTTGCCGATCACTTCGCCGGCGGTCATGAGGCCGACGGGGATGTTGCTGATGTAGCCCTTCAGCCCGATCAGGCGACGCGCTCGGGCCAGTGAGGCCTCATCCAGGGTGCGTGAGCCGTTGGTGGTCTTGACGAACCGGGGCGCCCGGGCGGTCTTGTCCCCGGCCACGACCTGCTTGGCTCGGTTTTCCTGCAGCGTGAGGGTCTTGTTGTCCCGTATCGCCCGCTTGGTCGAGTAGGCCCATACCGCCCGCCATGATTCCGGATGCTGCTCTGATAGCGACCCTCGGATGGCAGCTGTCCGCGCTGGTCAAGAGCGTGAGATGGGTCCCGCCGGACCAGGAGCGGGGCATCTCCGTCGTCAGCGAAAAGTCAGCGAACGCGCTGATGCCGCCCGGCGCTCCATGGCGCCGGACGGCAGACGACCAGCGAGAGCCGGTACGGGTTGACAACAGATGGCAAATATGCGCAGCTCCGGCCACCTTTCACACCGAAGAGGTCACTGGTTCGATCCCAGTATCGCCCACAGCAAACCGTACCCAGCGCGTACCGAGACGTAGGGCAGACGCATGTTAAGCGTCGCCCAGCCGCTCCGAGCACTCCGGTGTGCGAACCGATGTAGCCGCTGATAGCAGAACGTCGGCCGCCAATGTCCGCAGATCCCTGCCGGTACGCACTGCTACGCCCGGCCCGCCTTACTGGGCGGACGACAGCCTCAGCATGACGGCCGTCGCAGTCACGCCGAGTCACTGATTGGCAAGGTGCCTCTGGATGTCCGGTTCGACGGTGTCCGCCGAGACGCGCCGTCAGCGACAGAAGTGGATGCTCAGTCGTGGGGTGCATTGCCTATAAAGTCCATCACCGCGTCAAGCTGGGGTCCGGTGATACCAACTGTCGCGATCCGAGCCGGACCTCGACGTACATCTCGTTGGGTCTGCATGAGAGCGATTGTCCATGCCGACGTGCTGGCGCCCGGCACCGGTCCCTGGCCTGCGACGCACTCCATTCGGCACGTCCTATGGCTCGGCTCCACGTCGTGGCTTCGCGTGGAAGGTGACGGAGGCAGGCGCGCCCTGCGGCAAATGAGTGTGTTCATTGCGGTTGAGAATGGCGTCGCTTGTCAGGTCATTCCGGTGCTGATGTGCTGATGCACGCCGGGCGTCCACGTCCTTCTATGGTGTGGACGCCCGGAGGTTCCAGGTCGGCAGCATTCGGGCTAGTGCGCGGGTACCGGTGACCCGGATCTGGCCGGACCGTAGCGCGTCTGCCCATTCGATCTGCCTGGTGTGCCACTTGGCCAGCGTCATCGTTGTGGTTTGGACCATGAGGTCGTCGGGGTAGCCCGGAGGTTTCGTGCACACCTCGGCGTCTGTCGGCCGAACGACCAACCAGACCGCGCGTTCCCTGTCGGGTCGGTCGGCGAATTCGAAGCGGACCACCACCCGCCGATCGGGAAGGTTGGCGGGTGCGAGGTATGTGGTGGCCCAGGTCCAGAGCAGGAACCGGGGATTGGTGTGCTCGTCGCGCAGCTCTACCCATCGCTCGCCCCAGGCGCCGAGCGCCAACAGCACCGGCCAAAGCTCGTCGCCGGCGTCGGTGAGCATGTACCGGACCCCGGGACCACTGGCCTTGGGTGTGGTTGTGATGATCCCGGCCCTGATGAGATGGCGTAGTCGCTGGGTCAGCAGGGTGTGCGACAAGCCCGGTGCGCCGGCGAGGATCTCCGTGTAGGTGCTGCAGCCCGCATGGATGTTCCGAACGATCAGCGGCGTCCATCGTTCGGCGAGTATTTCGGCCGCCCGGGCGATCGGACAGTACTGCCCGTATGTCCGCATGCCTGCAGTCTCGCCCCGCTGGTCTTCGCAAGCCAGAGCAGATTCTGTCCTGGCCTCGCGCCCCGGTCAGGTACACGGTGGGACACATGGAGCAGCATGGACATGGCAGCGGGACAAGGTGGGGACCGCTGTTCGGCGCACGCGCGTCAACCTGGGCCGAGACGTGGGAAGGACCTCACGGCTGGGGCACGCCGGTGTATGAGCATGTGCTTGACCGGGCGCGCATCGGGCCGGGCACGACCGTGCTCGACTGCGGGTGCGGCGCGGGCCGTTTCGTCGGCCTGGCCAGCCAGCGCGGGGCAGCCGTGGCCGGCATAGACGCCTCGGCCGAGCTTGCCGAGATCGCGGCCACGCGCACCCCGGCGGCGGACATACGCGTCGGTGACTTCGAGGCGTTGCCCTGGCCCGACAAGACCTTCGACGTGGTGACCGGATTCAGCACCTTCCAATTTGCCGACGATCACGTCGCGGCCCTGACCGAGGCCCGACGAGCCTGCCGGGGCCAGGTCTGGGTGGCCATCCCGACCCGGCTAGCCGACTCCGGGATCCCGGCGGTGTTCTCCGCGCTGGCAACACTGTTCCCACCGGAGTTCCTGCCGAGCCTCAAGCGAAGCGGCATGTACGCGCTATCCGCACCCGGAACGCTCGAGGAGACGCTCTCCAGAGCCGGGATAAGCCCGCGGTCGGACCAGACCATCGAGGCGACCATGGTCTTCCGCGACACCAGTGCCGCGGTCGGCGCGTTCCTCAGCGCGGGGGCGACAGCACTCGCAATTCGGCACTCCGGCCAACATGCAGTCGAACAGGTCCTAAACGAGGCGTTGACTCCATTCACCGAAGACCACGGTCAAGTGACATTGCCCGGATGGTTCCGCGTCGTTCAAACCGGCTGACCCTTCACCGGCAAGCCCAGGACCCGGGCCTCCCAAGCGCCAATGGTGCGAGCAGGCGCGCTCAGCCACGACGAAGGCCAGCACCACGGACATCCTCAATTCGGCAGAGTCGGATGGCGAACGGCAGCCGCGCGGATCGCGGCAGTAGCGTGCGTCTGCAAGCGCACGCGGAGCGGCAGATCCGGTTGTTCGTTGCGCCGGCGCTGCGAGCTGAATCAGGGATATGGTCCCCGTCTATGGACATGCTGAAGGGCGAACAGATCGCCGAGGCCAACCTGACCGACTGGCGCAAGCTTGCCCAGGGACTGCATGCCCGCTACCTGGTCGACGACTTCGGCACCGGCGCACGGTTCGTCGCCGCGGTGGGCGAGGCGGGCGACGCGCTCGGACACCACCCGAGCGTGTCGATCGGCAATGGGTACGTCGACCTCAAACTGGTCACTGACGACGCCATCTACCGCGACGACGAGGGCACCGAACACGTCGTCGAATGGGTGACCCAGCAGGACGTCGACCTCGCGCGACGGATCACCGAGATCGCCGCCGACCACAAGGTCGACGCCGACCCGGCCTCGGTCAGCGTCATCGAGCTCGGCCTCGACACGGCGCACTCCGCGACCATCGCCCCAATGTGGGCCGCCCTGCTGACCGGGAGCGCCGAGGCCCAGGGCCACGGGTCCCCCAGCGACGAAATCCGGGACGCCACGGGACGGGTACCGAACCTGTGGTTCGGGGACGCCGACGAGCACGAGACCCCGCGCCAGCGGTTCCACATCGAGGTCTATGTGGCGCCCGAGGTGGCCGCGCAACGGATCGCCGCCGCCCTCGCCGCGGGTGGGACCGTCGTCGATGACAGCAACGCGCCCTCGCTCACCGTGATCGCCGACCAGGACGGCAACAAGGGAATCGTATGCGTCGACGTGTCCGCTGCGAAGAAGGATTGAAACGCCAACTCGGTTGACCCGCGGCGCGCCGCCGCGGGTCACGTCGGCCCGCGGGATCGAATACCGTGAACGGCTCTCCGGGGCGGGCCAGCTGTCGAGATGCAGCGAAGATTGCACGTGATCGTGCTGTCTACCTTGCACAAACGGTCGCGTCAGGCGAGGTTGCGCTAGATGTATCACGCTCAGCTGCGGCTCCGCTGCTCGCGGTGGACGCCTCGTGCGGAATGGGCACTACCGTTGCCAGCATCATCTCAGCACGACAAAGCCACGACCGATGTGTCCGTGCGGGCCCAACGGGATAAGGAGCGGCATGGCTACCGAGTCGTCGTACACCATCGCGCCTCTCAGCCCCGAGACCTGGTCCGCCTTCGATGCGCTGGTGCTGCGGCACAACGGCATCTTCGGGGGCTGCTGGTGCATCTGGTTCCACCCTGACGGGCCCGAGCGCGGCCAGGGCGCGGAGGCCAACCGAGCTCTGAAGAAGGCCTACGTCGAGCAGAGCAGGGCGCACGCCGCACTGGTGATGGACGGCGACGAGGCCATCGCGTGGGCTGAGTACGGCACCCCGGTCGAGTTGCCCACCCTCCACCACCGCAAGGAGTACGACGCCACCAAGACCGCGGATCCCGACTACCGAATCACCTGCGTCTTCGTCGACAAGCGCCACCGGCGACGGGGCGTGACGGAGCTGGCGATCACCGGTGCACTCGACCTGATTGCGCAGGCCGGCGGCGGGCGGGTCGAGAGCTATCCCCACGACCTGACCAACCAGACCAAGAAGATGTCGTCGTCGTTCCTCTACAACGGCACCCGTCGACTCTACGAGCGGCTCGGCTTCACCTACGACCGGCCCAAAGGGCTGAAGAACTGCGTCATGGTGAAGACGGTCGATCCTGCATGAGGCCGGTCACTACCAGCCGCGGCCAACCTTGAAGCTCCACTCGGACGAGGGCGCGACGCCGTGCGGCATACGTCAGGACGTGCGCCAGGATGCCAGCCTGGCTGCATCGCGCTTCTAGGGAATGGGCGTCCTCGACATCGTGGGCAACAAGGGTCCTGCATTCATGCATAACCCCCGCGCGCGACTCGCCCGAGATGCATAACGTCGGGTGATTCTTAGAATCAACCGCCGCTCTTACAAGATTGAGCGCATCTCGGCATATGCGAACGTTGCCCGCTGCCCGCAAGGATCGGGTCACGTCTCAGCATGAGCGGCCGACCTTGCAGACGGTCACGAATTGTCATTCGCATGACCTGCGTGACAGCGAGGCGGTTGGCCTCAGCGCGGCGGGTAGTCCTGTGCGGAATCGACGCGCGGTCAGCGGCATGTGCGGACGTTGGGTCGCGCGCGGGATACGCGCCCATGCAGCGACGGAGGCACCGAGTTGGTGCCGTCGTACAACTGCGACTTCCTGACGGCCGCTACGCATACGGGCGGGTCCTGCGGGACGCACCCGTCGCGTTCTACTCGCAGACAACGCCGGAGCCCAACCACCCGCCCATCGGGGAGCGTGACTACCGATTTGTAGTCGTTTCTAGCAGGACTCGGTTACGTCTTCCGGTCTGTGCTCGTGAGGAGCATGTTGGAGATCGTCGACATGCAGAAGGTTGAGGGTCTGCGGAGTGACTTGGCGGAGTTCGTGGCGGAGGTATTCGCCTCGGTTCCGCGGAAGGACCAGCGGGCCAAGGGCGACCGCTATCTGCGCGGGTGATGCTGGATGGGCGGCGCAAGTCGATCCAGACGATGGCCCTGGGTGGCGCGCACATCGAGGACGGTCCGGCTGTGCAGCCGCCCGGTGCGGAAGGAGTAGCCGTCCCGGACGTCGTAGTGCAGCACGTCGATGCCGCCGTTGCCGTCCTGTGGGAAGTACGTCTCATCCGCTCGCACCGGGCGTCGGGGCCCGCTCGGCCACCGCGGGTCCGGCCAGCAACGACCCGGCCAACGTCAGCCCGACCAGGGCCGGACGAACCCGGTACGGAGGATCACGCCGGAAACCTACGGCACCGCTGGGGCCGCTCGACGAGGGCCGGCTTTATTCGGTTGCCGCTCCCCGTGTCCGCCCCTCACCATGGGCGAGACACCGGGAGCTGCCCGGTGCTCCACGAGAGGAGGCACGACCGTGACTACGACTGTCCTCGGCCTGCCCGCAGACCGCCTCCCTCTCACCTCATGGAGCACCTCCAGCGATGTCTCACGACGATCTCTCGCAGCACCCTCAGCACCCGGCATTTCCTGACGACTTCATCACCGACGCCTACCGCTACGTCCCGCCGCCGGACGACCTGGGCGACGTCGACGACCGGTTCGTCTTCGACTTCCGTCCCTACGACGATCTTGAGGACGGCCAGCGCTGGTCGACCTGGCTCAGCGTCGAACCCCTCTGCCGAGGCCCCGAGCCGCTCCCGGACTGGGTGGTGACCTCGCAGGGCGCGATCGACACCGACCTCGGCGTCCTCAAGACCGGCAAGGAGGCCGACGTTCACCTCGTCGAGCGCGCCGACCCGCTCGACCCCGCCGCCGGCGTGGTCATGGCGGCCAAGCGGTACCGCTCTCCCGAGCACCGGACCTTCCACCGCGCCGCGTCCTACACCGAGGGCCGCTCGATGAAGCGCTCACGTGACGAGCGGGCCCTCAAGCGGAAGAGCACCTTCGGCCGGCAGGTCGCGGCCGGCGAGTGGGCGGTGTCCGAGTGGGGTGCGCTGGTCCGGCTCTGGGACCTCGGGCTGCCGGTTCCCTACCCGGTCCAGATCGACGGCAACGAGATCCTGATGGAGTGGATCACCGTCGTCGGCGAGGACGGCGCCGTCGAGACCGCGCCCCGGCTCGCCCAGGCTCGACCCTCACCCGAGCTGCTGGCGGCGTACTTCGAGCAGCTCACCGATGCGCTCGCGACGATGGTGCAGAACGGCGTCGTGCACGGCGACCTCTCGGCGTACAACATCCTGGCGGCGGGCGAGCGGCTGGTCATCATCGACCTGCCACAGATCGTCGACCTGATCGGCAACCTCAACGGAATGAACTTCCTCCAGCGCGACTGCGCCAACATTTGCGGCTGGTTCCGCTCGCGGGGCCTCCAGGTCGACGAGCACGCGCTGTTCGCGGAGCTGATGGCGCACGCCTTCTGAACCGAGCGGCTAGCTAGGGGTGTGTCCGTCAACCGGAAACCTGCGGCTGGCGAGTAGCCGATGAGACCTTCTCCGCCTTCGTCGCCGAACTGGGTTTGGAGCGCCAGCCGGGTTGAACCTACGACGCGCTCAACTCGGCAGGAGCGCCCGCTCGGCGGCAGATGCGTGCGTTCACAGGTCGGTCGGGCGACGCCAAGTACGGGGGACGGGCGTCTCGTCCGCTGGAGCGGGACTGCTCAGCGGCGGCCGGACTCCATGTACTCCTTGAGGCCCACCCAGTTCCGGCGCTCCCAAGTGGGGCCGATGAGGGCAAGCACCGGGGACAGCATCCGCATCGGTCCGACCAGACCCATATCCCAGTCCCACCTCAGGCGCGTACCGCCGTCGACCTCCTCGAAGGTCAGCGTGCCGTCGACCTGCATGTACGACGAGCGCACGACGTTGTGGAGACGGTGCGGTCTGTCGTACTCCACGATCGTCAGGGTCATCTCGCCCTTCGCGCCCGTGCTCTTCGGCTCGGCTACGAATCGGGCGCCGGCGCCGACCGGTCCCTCGCTCACCTTTTCGGCACGGACGATCCGAGGGTTGTACTTCGGCTCGTTTCGCTCGTCGGCGACCATGTCGAACACCTCGTCGACCGGCGCGTCGATGGTGACCGCTCCTGCGATGTGGGTCATTGCGGTGCCCCTTCCCGGGCGCTGCGGCCCGCCCGCCCTCGAGCGTGGCACGGGAAACCGCGGACGGAACAGGGCCGTTGGTCGGCACTGGCCAAGCGGTCGCGTGGCGCGTGCACTGTCCGGGAGTCACGTACCGACAGGGGTGAAGCGCAAAGATCCCGTTCAGCGCGTTCATCGCGGCGGATGAGGAAGCGCTCGTATCTATGGCGTCCTCAGTCAGCCGTTCCCCTCAGATGCGTGTTGAAGAACGCGGTGATGCGGCGTCGGGCATCTCGGGTGGCCTCCTCGTCGTACTTCGTGCCGGAGATGCGAGCCAGGAACCGCAGCAAGAGGGTGGCATCCGCAGGGTCATGGTCGTTCATGAAACCGTGACCGACCCCCGGATAGATCTTCACGTCGTGCGGTACTTCCAACTCGGTGAGCAGCCGGCCGAGTCGCTGCCCGGCACGTCGCCCAAGGGGTGACCCGTCGGCACCGCCGAAGCTCCCGACGATGGGGCAAGCTCCGGGCAGCCATTCCTGGGCGTCAGAGGGACATCCGCCGTAGTTGACGCTCGACGCCGAGAAGCCTCGGCCCGGCGCCAGAGCCAACGCGTAGCCACCACCCATGCAAAACCCGATCACTCCGATGCCTCCCGTGCAACCGTCGTGCTCGCTGAGCCAGCGTCGTGCACCCTCGATGTCGTCGAACGTCCTTCCCCTACGTGCGCCGATGTCACGCATTATCGTGCGCAGACAACTCAACCGGCTCCCCCAGTGGTATAGGTCCGGGGCCACGGCGAGAAAGCCCTCGTCTGCCAGCCAGTCAGCCTGCGCCCGAAGGTCATGGCTCATGCCGGTGAAGTCATGGATCACCACGACACCGGGCCACGGCGGCGGTGTCGTCGGTACCGCGCAGTACGCCGGCATGATTCCCTGCTCGCTCTGAATGCGCACTTCCGACGTCCTCTCCATACGTCGCATTCTGCGCCTCTGACCTCGACGTGTGGAACGCACGCACATCGGCAGAATTGTGCGCGCTGCCTGCGACAGGACAGTGCATCTGATCTTGGGGTTGGACGCGAAGTCGTCCCTCACACTGGTGCTGTCTCGGGTCGCGTGGCAGTTCCGGACGCTAACCCTGCGGAACTCGGCGACAGTGGGTACGACACGCGGATTCCCACCGCGCAACAGTTGTAGCGGAGCCGATGGCAACCAACACCAGCCTACCGTCGGCAACGGCCTGGGTCACTCGGTCATTCGGCTCGGTTGAGCTGCACGTTCTTTGCCTACTGTGGCTTCTCGCTGGTTTGACAACCGATCCGGGAGGTCCCGCTGTACGTCAATGACGCGTTTCTCGCCCGCCACAACAAGCCCGCCCGGGCCCGGCTGCGCGGCCTGGCCCAGCATCCCCGCCGGGCTGTTGCGGCGGCTTGTCGACGAGCAGCTGAAGGAGGCGAGTTGGCCCCTGACCTACCGCAAGGAGTGGACCGGCGCGCAGTTCGAGGCGGTGGTCGGCCATCCCGACGGCAAGGTGCGAGAACTGTTGGCCCAAGCGGCATATGTCAGGCCCGAGCAGCGGGCCAGGCTGGTTGAGGATCCAGCACCCCGTGTGCTTCGCGCGCTCGCCGAAGGGCCGGACTGCTTCGTCGCATGGACGTGGACACCGCAGCCGGCATTACCCACCTGGGCGTACGAGCGGCTGCTCGAACGGAACCCGAAGCTGGAACTGATCATGTTCGACTATCCATGGTTGCCGCCGGACCTACGCGCCCGGCTGTGGCCGGCCGGTTACCACCGGCGCCGGCCGACGAGCCGCCACTGGACAGGCGACAGGCCGAGGCGCAGGTCGGCGGCGACGAATGGACGCGCGCTGTCGCCGCGGCCGATCCCAGGTTGCCCGCTGACCTTGTCGCCCGACTGGCCGTGGATCCGTCGCCCGCGGTCCGGCTGACCGTGTCGATGCGCCCCGAGCTGAGCGAGGAGCAGCGCGCGGCGATTGACTACCACGTCGGACGCGACGATCGGATCCGGCCTGTCGGCTGGGCGACCGACACCCGCGACCCAGAGACCCACGCCGCTGCGTGTTCTCGGCGCACATCGGTCTACGCCGCAGTGCCGCCTGCAACCCCCACCTGACTACCGACCTCATCGCGGCACTCGCCACCGACGACGACTTCGCAGTACGGCTCCTGTTGTGCGAGAACCATCTGGACGTGCCGTCCGAGACGGTGCTCAACACCTACCTGGAGGCCATGACCCGAGGCCGACTGCTGGACCACCCCAGCCTCCAGCGCACCGGGCTGGCCCGGCTGGCCGGCTCGCCCAACCCCCCAGGCCCGAGCGCTGGCGGCCCTCGATCCCACGGCAGCACCGGAACTCATCGACCGGCTCAGCCACGACCCGCATCCGATGGTGCGGCAGCGGACGGCCGGTGACCCACGACTGTCACCCAGCCGGGTGCTCGAACTGTTCGACGACCCGCTGACGGCGGAAGCAGCCGCCGCCAACCCACACCTGCCGGTGTCGGTCATGCACCGCGTCCTCGCCGACGCGGCCACGCTCGCCGACGAGGTCGTCGAGGGCAAACCGGCCGTGTACCTGGGTCAGTGGTCACCCGACCAACTGCCGGCCGAGGAGGACTGAGGCGGCCACAGGCGGCACGCCTGCGCTCCGACCCTCGGTCGTGGTCTGCGGGCGACCGCCTGCCGTTGTGCGGTGAACGGGTGGTAGATGCCCGACGCCAGGTCCCGGTTGCGGTTGATCTCTCGGCTGATCGTGGACGGGGCACGGCTCAGCTGTGCCGCGATCACCCGGACCGACTTGCCGGCGTGGCTGCCCGGCCCGGTTGATGACGGTGCGGCCGTAACGCCGCCGGGTGCCGGTCCGCCGATTGATCCCGGCGGCCCGGCACGCGGCCGAGTTGTTCATGCCCTGTGCCATGAGCTGAAGGTAGAGATCGCGCTTGGCTGTCTGCGGTCCGGGACCGGGTGGCTTGCGAGGTCGTCGAGGCTTGGGCGCAGCAACTCCTGAAGGGAATCAGGTGTTGCTACCACTCCTAGAACCCAAGATGTCGGAGCGGGGCCATTTCCGCCTAGGAGGCCGCGTACCGGTCTTGGTGCGACGTGTGGCAGGTCGGATGGTTACCCGAAGGCGCTCACGACTGAGCCTGCAGCGCTCAGGACTATTCCGGCCCCGATTAGCCCGGCAGTGGCCCACAGTCCAGCCCGGCCGTTTGCTGCGATGGCGTGAGTCATCCATGTCCTGAGGTACATGATGTCGTCGTGGATGGTGTCCGGCTGGAGGCCAGCCACCCTGCGTGAGGCCTCCAGCGCATCACGCGCCGCCTTATGGCCGGCGGAGTCGTTGTCGGCAAGGCCGTTCATCGTCTGCTGATACTCGGCGAGCGTGGTCCGAAGCACGCGCACGCGATCGTCTGCCCAGCGGAAGGCCCGCAGCACGGATACCGCAATGATCGCGACGCCAACCAGTTCCAAAGTCCCGCCGAGCACGGCGAGTATCAGGCCGATGGCGTTCTGTGTGTTCATGTGGGCATCATGCCCGAGACGGTCCGGTGCTGCCCAGGTCAGGCCGATGTGGCCTGGTCGCCGGGCATGTTGCCCATGACCTCGGCGCCCTCGGTGATCACCGGCCGCAGCTCCGTCCGGTACACCCGCTCGGTCGTGTTGATGGTCGAGTGACCAACCAGCTTCGCGATCAGTTCGACCGGTGCTCCGCTGGCCGACATGATCGACACGAAGCTGTGCCGCATCTCGCGCGGTGTCCAGTCCGCCGAGAGTCCGGCTGCCGTGAGCGCCAGGCGCAGAGCCCGGCGGAGGTTGCCAGAGTCACGCTCCTTGCCAGCGCGCGACGAGAATACGAGTCCGTTCTCTTCCCACTTCGAACTAGCGCGCTCGCGTTTGCGATCCTGCTTGACCTTGTGCTCTTGAGTCCGGGTGTCGCCTGAACACGCGTAGCCGATGTGCGATCCAGCCGTGGTCCTCCCCGGGCACCGTTCTCGTCGTCGAACCGTCGTCGTCGGCGCCCCGTTGGGACGACTCTGGGGGATCGGCGGTTCGGCTCGTCCGCGGAGAGTGACGCCGAGCGGTCGCCGGGTGCCTACCCTGCGATCGTGGCTGACCGGACATCGGGCGGTGACAGGTCGCGCGAGCGGGTGATGGCCTGGTCGTTCGCTCTCGGCTCGGCGTGCTTCCTCGTCGGGCCGTTTCCGGGCTACGTCGAGGGTCGGGCCGCAGGCCGACGCGCTGACCTTCTTCGTCGGCTCACTGCTGTTCACGACGGGCGGTGCCCTGCAGACATGGCTCGCCTCGCCCCGGCGCTACGATGGCCCGGTGGGCCTGGGCGCCTGGTTGGCGGCGGCCGTCCAGCTCGCCGGCACGCTGTTTTTCAACGTGTCGACCTTCCTCGCCATGTGGACGGTTCTCGACGACCCCGACTACGACCGGCTGGTGTGGCGCCCGGACGCGCTCGGCTCGATCTGTTTCCTCGTGTCCGGCGTGATCGCCTATCGGGCCTCCGAACGCCGTGGCTGGTGGCCGGCGAGAGGGACGGCGGGCTGGTGGCAGGCCGCTGTGAACCTGCTCGGCTGCGTCTTCTTCGGCGCGTCCGCAGTCGCCGGCTACGTCGTGCCGCCCAGCGGCTCGATGGTCGACCAGGCGGCGGCCAACTGGAACACCTGCGCAGGCGCTGCCTGCTTCCTGGCGTGCGCGGTCGGAACGCTGCGGCGTCCCGGGTTCGCCGCGGATGAGACGGCCGACGGCACGCCACTCGTGACTGATCACTGAGCGACCGGAGGAGACCCATTATGCTCAAGCACCCCGACGCCGCGCAGCCCGTGACCAGCGAGCTGGGCGTGACGCCGATCTTCGGCCTTGAGGGCCTGACGGTTCCTCGGGACCGGATCCCTGACGGAGAGCTCCCGCGGGACGTGGCCTACGAGATCATCCACGACGAGCTGATGCTCGATGGCAACGCGCGGCTGAACGTGGCTACGTTCGTCACCACGTGGATGGAGCCGCAGGCCGAGAGGCTCATGGCCGAGTGTCTGGGCAAGAACATGATCGACAAGGACGAGTACCCCCAGACCGCGGAGCTCGAAGCGCGCTGCGTAGCGATGCTAAGCCACCTCTGGCACGCGCCGGATGCCAACGAGGCCACCGGCTGCTCGACGACCGGGTCCAGCGAGGCCGCGATGCTCGGCGGGCTGGCGCTCAAGCGTCGCTGGCAGCACCGGCGGCAGGCCGCCGGTGAGCCGGCCGCCCGACCCAACCTCGTGATGGGTATCAACGTCCAGGTCTGCTGGGAGAAGTTCGCGAACTACTGGGACGTCGAGATGCGCCTGGTCCCGATGGACGGCGACCGCTTCCACCTGAACGCGGCGGAGGCCGTGAAGCTGTGCGACGAGAACACCATCGGCGTCGTGGCCGTTCTCGGGTCGACGTTCGACGGCTCTTACGAGCCGGTGCGGGAGATCTGCGACGCGCTTGACGCCTTCCAGGCCGAGACCGGCATCGACGTTCCCGTCCACGTCGACGGCGCGTCCGGCGCCTTCGTCGCACCGTTCGTCGACCCGGAGCTTGTCTGGGACTTCAGGTTGCCGCGGGTGGCCTCCATCAACGCGTCCGGGCACAAGTACGGGCTGGTCTACCCCGGAGTCGGCTGGATCGTGTGGCGGGACGCTGGCGCGCTGCCCGGGGACCTGATCTTCTGGGTCAATTACCTCGGCGACTCCATGCCGACGTTCGCACTCAACTTCTCCCGGCCGGGCGCCCAGGTCGTGGCCCAGTACTACAACTTCCTGCGCCTCGGCTTCGCTGGCTACCGCCGTGTGCACGGCTACTCGCGCGACGTGGCGACGCGGCTGTCCGCCCGGATCGCCGAGCTCGGACCGTTCGAGCTGCTGACCAAGGGCGACGAGCTGCCGGTGTTCGCGTTCAAGCTCCGCGATGACGTCACGAACTTCACCGTTTTCGACGTGTCCAACGCCATGCGCGAGCGCGGCTGGCAGGTGCCCGCCTACACGTTCCCGAAGAACCGTGAGGACCTCGCCGCCCTGCGGGTCGTCGTCCGGCGTGGCTTCACCGACGACCTGGCCGACATGCTGCTCGAGGACCTGAAGCGGTACCTGCCGCGCCTGCAGCGGCAGGTGGCGCCGACGGACGACGGCGCCGCCGCCTCCAGTTTCCGTCACTAGTGGGCTCGGCCGGCGGCGGACCCTCATGGTCTGCCGTCGGTTGACCGCGATGGCCGCGCCCGTAGCGGCTAATGGGCAAGCCGTTGCGATGCACGCCTAACATGGGCGAGGGGTGCGCTATGCCGGACGAACGCGAATCGAGGTCCCCGCGGCTTCCGCCGCGCTGGTTCATCCGCCTCGCCTGGTCGGTGCACCGCGGCCTGTACCGCTTCACCGGCGGCCGCATCGGATTGTGGCGCCCGAGGCCGGGCCGCTGGGGTGCGTTGCGCCTCACGACGAATGGACGTCGCAGCGGCCAGCAGCGCAGCGTGATTCTTGGCTACTTCGAGGATGGCCCGAATCTCGTCACGATGGCCATGAACGGCTGGGGTGACGGGGAGCCCGCCTGGTGGCTCAATCTCCAGGCGCACCCGGACGCGAGAGTCGATCTCGCCGACGGGCCGCGGCTGGTGAGGGGCCGCGCCGCCGTGGGCACCGAACGCTCCCACCTGTGGGCGCGCTGGCGCGAGATCGACGCGAATCTGGACGCCTATGCGGCGCTGCGCTCGTCCCAGACCGCAGTGGTGATCCTTGAGCCGCGAGCCGAGGAGAGATGACCGGATGGACGGCCACTGCGCACGTCTCTTGATTGCGCGAGATGGGACGTCAGCTGTCCACGACGTTGCCGACCTTGTGTCCACTATCGACGTACCGGTCGCCTGACGATCTCGGCCAGGGGGACGGGCCTCCTGACGCGAGGCACACCGTGCGGCAATACGTCAGCTTTGCGTTGCTGGCGCTGGGCGGCGCGATCCTGGCTGGACACTTCATCGGATTTGTACGGAACCGCGTAGGTTCGGAAGGTCAGACCGGGTAGTCGATTCGGTCGTCGTAGGTGAGCTGGGACAGGCTCGTGCCGTCGGCGCCGGGCCAGTGCTGGTCCGAGACTTGTGGTGGGATCGTGGAGCCAGGCTCAATGCCGGTGACTGACGCCATCGGTGTCGATGAGCGGTCGGGGTTTGGCGGTATGAGGCGCCCGGTTTCAGCGCCATCGTCCCGACAGCCGGGTTTCGTCCGTGACGGGTGCTGTGCCGGCCGCTGGCGTCGACAAGACCGTCCATTGTCGACTAGTCGGGGAAGGTATCCCTACGCCGCGGATCGTAGCGTTACCTTCCCCGACTAATCCAATATGGACGCCTGGTGAGGCCCGGTGAGAGCCGCCCGCGAGCGCCGCGACCCCGGCAACTGTCGGGGAAATGGCGGCATCCTGCGCCCGGCTTCAGGACCACTGCCCCGACAGTCCGGTTTTCCCCGGCGGGCGTGTGCGCCAGCGGAGCGGCCCTTGCCGAACTGGACACGCGTCCGTTGACCCAGCACTAGTGGCGATGACCGGCGGCGTCGAACCAGTTCAGTGCGCGGCGCCAGACCTCCGTCGCGGCATGCGGGTTGAAGCGGGCTCCGGTGTCGTTGAAGAAGGCGTGATCGGCCTCGGTGAAGGTGAGGAGTTCGTACTTCAGCCTGGCCGCCTCCAGTGCCGCCTTTGCCGCGGGCCGGGTTGCGTTGACTCGTGCGTCGAGTCCGCCATAGACCCCGAGCACCGCCGCGCGCGAGCCGCGCAGGTTGCCGCCAGTTGGGAACGGCCCGTAGAAGGGAGCTGCGGCGGCGAGGCGTGGCTCACCGGCTGCGAGCAGGCGCCACACCATGGCACCGCCGAAGCAGAAGCCGATCGCGGTCAGCTTCTTGCGGGGGACGCGACGCTTGAGCTCGGTGACGCTCGCCTTCATGTCGGCGTCGAAGCGCTCGGGCGGGATTTGCGCGAGCGCGGCGGCCACCGCGGCCTCGTCGGGGAACGACCCGGTGCCGCCCTCCTCAGAGAGGAGGTCCAGCGCCAGCGCGGAGTACCCGCTGGCGGCGAGCCGGCCGGCGACCGTGCGGATGTGCTCGTTCAGTCCGCGGTTCTCGTGGATGACGAGCGCGCCGCCGCGCGGTCGAGCGGCGGGTGCCCAGGCGGCCATCAGTGTGCCACGGGGTCCCGGGAACGTGATCGACTCGCGGGCGACGGGCGCCCAGGTCGTCTCCGATGCGGTGCGCCTGCCCCGATCGGCCGAGGTGTCCGAGTCGGCCGCAGCCGCCTCGCCGGTTGCGAAGGCGGTCAGAAGCCCGGTGGCCGCCGCACCGGTCAGGCCAAGCAGGCCCAAGCGGCGTATCGCCTCCCTGCGCGTGATGATGCCGTCAGCAAGATCTTCCGCGACCTCTTCGGCGAGGTACCGCTGGATCTCCGTCATGGCCCCTCCCAGGCACTTGAGAGCGGCGCCGGTCGGCGACCGGCTGCCCGCGGTCTGCCAGAAAAGAGCATAAACCGCCTCGACGCCCGCGAGGATCACGGCCGTGCGTCGTTCTGATGCGCCAGAACCGTCGATAGGGTCCAGATCGTCCAGTCCTTGTGACGGGCTCCTCGCCAGTTGCCTCGCCCGACGTCGATCCGGCCTACTAGCCTCCGGGCATGGGCATGCGACGGCTCCACCGCGACGAGGCGCGGCAGCTCGCAGTGCGAGCCCAGCTGCTCGACGCCGCCAGGCCGACTGACCTGGTCGATCTCGTTGACCGCCTGACGATGCTGCAGGTAGACCCGACAGCCGCGATCGCGCCGAACGCCGACCTCGTCGCGTGGAGCCGGCTCGGGGGGTCGTACCAGACGGCCGACCTCACCCGGGCGCTTGAGGAGGACCGGACCCTCTTCGAGCTGCGTGCCTTCATCCGGCCTACGACCGCCGTGGCATTCCACGTTCCCGGGGAGACCGCCTACACCACAAGTTCCAAAGCCCTGGCATGGGTCGAGGCGAACGATCGCTTCCGGCGTGACGTCGTCGCGCACCTCCGCGACGCCGGGCCGCTGCTCTCGCGCGACGTGCCGGACACCAGCCAGTTGCCGTGGCCCTCGACCGGCTGGACGAACAACCGCAACGTCACGCAGATGCTGGAGCTGCTCTCCGCCAGGGGAGAGGTCGCGGTCGCCGGACGGGTCGGCCGGCAACGGCTCTGGGACGTCGCCGACCGTGTCTACCCGGACTTCGTGCCCCTTCCCGCCGACGAGGCCCGGAGGCGGCGGGAGGAGCGACGACTCCGGTCGCTCGGCATCGCCCGCGCCAAGACGGTGGTTGTTCCGGGTGAGCCGATCTCGGTGGGGGATACCGGCGTCCCGGTGACGGTTGAGGGGCTGACCGGGGAGTGGCGGGCGGACCCTGACGCGCTCGACCAGCCCTTCGCCGGCCGCGCGGCGCTGCTGTCGCCGTTCGATCGCCTGGTCCACGACCGCGACCGCACCATGGATCTCTTCGACTTCGAGTACATCCTCGAGATGTACAAGCCGGCGGCGAAGCGGCGCTGGGGCTACTTCGCACTGCCGGTACTCCACCAGGACCGCCTCGTCGGCAAGCTCGACGCCAAGGCCGACCGCAAGGGCGGGACGTTCACCGTCAACGCTCTCCACGAGGACGTGCACTTCACCAAGGCGATACGGGCCGACGTGGAGGCGGAGATCGAAGCGCTCGCGGCGTGGCTGGGACTCAGGGTCACACGGGCGTGACCCGGCGTTCAGGTCTCGTCGGCTGCCTGCAACAGCCGCTTGTGTAGCCGGCGCGCATCCGGGCCTGGATCGACGCCGAGGTCGTCACGGACGGCGCGGCGGAGCTGATCGTAGACCGCTAGAGCCGCTGCCGTGTCGCCGCGTTCGGCCAGTGTCTCCATCAGCAGCCGGTACCCGATCTCGGAGACCGGTGCCCGCGCGATCAGCCGCCGGGCCGAGCGTTCGGCGCCGGGCAGTTCGGGACCGCCGATGTGCAGGCACGCCTCGGCGTAACAGGCCAGCGCCCGCTGGTAGACGAGGTCGAGCTGGGCGCGCCACGGCTCGACCCAGGCCTCGTCGTACTCGGGAAGGAATCCGCGGCCGGCGATCAACTGGGCCGCCAGGGCAGGCCCCCAGGCCCGACGCCACTCCCGCTGGGCGAGCGCCGACTCGGCCTGGTGCACCGCCTCGACGGCTCGTTCGACATCGACGATCGCTCCGGCCGGTAGGCGCAGCTGCAGCGTGCCGCGGCCAGATATCTCGGCGGGCGCGATCAGGGCCCGCACCTTTGACAGGACGACGCTGAGCGAGGCGGCGGCCGAGTCGCTCCCGCCGTCCGGCCACAGCACGTCGAGGAGCGTGGTGCGGCCCGTCGGCCGGTCGCGGTGCGCCACCAGGTACGCCAGCAGGAGCCGCGCTCTGCGTCCGGGCAGCACGGAGTGCACCGCACTGTCGGCCACCATGAACGCGAACCGGCCGCACAGCTGAACCCGCACCTCGGCGGAGCTGTCCAACGTCGGCATCAGCATCCCACCTGGGCCTTTAAGGTTTCGACAACGTACTCGTCAAGCCTGCCGCCAACACTGCGACAAGCGCCAGTGCCCATCCTGAACGCGACAGAAAGGTCGACCGATGGCCAGCCAGGTCACCTGCGAATGCGGATACGTGATGCGCGGCGCCAACGACGACGAAGTTGTCGCGCTGACCCGCGAGCACCTGCACCGCGACCACCCAGAGCTTGCGGATGGCGTGACCGCGGACATGATCCGCGGCTGGGTGGAGGTGGTTCCGTAGCGGCCATCGGCGACGCCGCCACGGCCGGCGCCGCCATCGAACGGCGCCACCGGAGGGGAGCACCGTCATGGCAAACAACGCTACCCAGCTCAACGACCTGCCGCGGCAGTGACCGCGATGCGTACCGGGCGTAGCCGCCAGGACGTCGTCGTGGTCGGCGCCCGAGCGGCGGGCGCGGCCACCGCGCTGCTGCTGGGCAGGCTCGGACATCGCGTGGTGCTCGTCGACCGGGCGATCTTCCCGGCTGACACGCTGTCGACCCATCAGCTCGCCCGCCCCGGCGTCGTGCAACTGCACCGCTGGGGTCTGCTACCCGCCGTGCTGGCCAGTGGGGCGCCGGCCATCCGGCACGTCAGCGTCACGGCCGCAGGCGAGTCGGTCACGCTCGGGGTCAAGGACAAGGCCGGCGTGGATCTCCTTGTCGCGCCCCGCCGCTACATCCTGGACACCCTCGTGGCCGAGGCGGCCACCCGGGCGGGTGTCCACATGCGACCTGGTGTCACGGTGACCGGAGTCCGGCTCGATGACGCGGGCCGGGCCGTCGGCGTGTACGGCCACGACCGGTCCGGTGCCCAGGTGGAGATCGAGGCCCGCTTCGTAGTCGGCGCGGACGGTCTGGGCTCGCGTGTGGCGCGCTCGGTCGGGGCCGAGGTCATCGAGGACCGAGGCGATCGCGGCGCGATGCAGTACGCGTACTTCGCCGAGCCTTCCATGGCACGGCATCGAGTTGTTCGTTGCCGACCGGGCCCTGGCCGGGGTGTTTCCCACCCACGGCGGTCAGGCCTGCATCTGGGTCGGCACCCCGTCCGCCGATGCCCGCGCGGCCCGGCGCAAGGCCGCCTCCCGCACCGAGGCGTTCACCGCCCAGCTCGAACTCGCCGCGCCGGATCTGGCGGCGCGGCTGCGAGCCGGCCGGCGCGCCTCCCCGGTCACTGGCATGCTGCGTTCCCCCAACCTGCTGCGCCAGGCCCACGGCCCGGGCTGGGCACTGGTCGGCGACGCCGGCTACCACCGCGACCCAGTCACCGGCCACGGCCTGTCTGACGCTTACCGGGACGCCGAACTGCTCGCCCTCGCGCTGCACCGGGCGTTGCGCGGCGACACCGACGACGGCACGGCTCTAGCCGGCTACCAGTGCCGGCGCGACCGCGCGTTGCGGGAGGTCTTCGAGCTGACCTGCGCGCTGGCCGAATACCCACCGGTACCCGAGTTCGTCGAGCTGCAACGGCGACTCAGCCACGCGCTCGACGCCGAGTCGGCCGAGTTGGCCGCCCGCCCAAGTCCGGGCGAGCGTGCGCTCGCCCCCGCCTGACCGAAGGAGATCCGACATGACCACCGCCGACACGTCGACCCGCAACGGGGTCGACACCGCCGCCCTGTTCGCCACCCTCGACGCGGTCAAGGCCGCACCCGAGGCGGCCCGATTCCAGTTCCGCGCCAGCAACGAATGGCTCAGTGGTACCCACAGCAGCAGCACCATCGACGGCTTCTTCGGTGTCGGCGCCGAACGCACCCACGAGCGCAGCTTCCGGCTCGACGCCGACCACCCCGCGATCCTGGTGGGGCGCGACAACGGCCCCACGCCGGTGGAGTACGTGCTGCACGCCCTGGCCGCCTGCCTGACTGCCGGCCTGGCCAACATCGCCGCCGCACGCGGCGTCCGGCTCACCGAGGTCCGCTCCACCGTCACCGGCGACATCGACCTCAACGGCATCCTGGGACTCGATCCTGACGTCCGCAACGGTTACCAGAAGATCGCCGTCCGGTTCACGGTCAAGGGCGACGCCCCGGCGGAGAAGCTGCGCGAGATCGTCGAGCAGTCCCGGGCGCGCTCCGCCGTCTACGACATCCTCACCGGCCAGGTGCCGGTCGCCATCGCCATCGAGACCGACACCGACTGAACGCATCGTGCCGCAGCTCCGCTTGCACGCGGGCTGGAATGCCGTGACCACAGGCCAACTGTTCACAAGGGAGAGTCCCATGTCCGTTATCCGCCACCGCACCGTTCGCGTCGACGGCACTGCGGTGTTCGTCCGCGAGGCCGGCGAACCCACCAGCCCGACCCTGGTGCTGCTGCACGGCTTCCCGTCCAGCAGCCGGCACTACGTCCGACTGCTCGACCGGCTGGCCGAGCGCTGGCACGTGGTCGCGCCCGACTACCCGGGGTTCGGTCGGTCCGACCCGCTACCGTCGAGCCCGACCTTCGATCGTCTCGCTGAGATCACCGCCGCTGTCATCGACGCCCTCGGCATCGACCGGTACGCCCTGTACCTCTTCGACTTCGGCGCCCCGGTCGGGTTCCGCGTCGCGCTCGCACATGACCAACGGATCGGCGTCGTGATAACCCAGAATGCCAACGCCTACGCCGATGGGTTCGGGCCTGGAATCGCTCCTGTGGCGCAGTGGTGGGCAGACCGGGCCGCCGGCCAACCGGTCATCGACGGGCTACTCAGCGCCGAGGGCACCCAGGCGCAATGGCTCGCCGGCGCCAGGGACCCCGAGCACATCGACCCGAGTCAGTACGTCGCCGATCAGGCCGTGCTCGACCTGCCCGGCCGTGCCCAGTACATGACGGACCTGCTGTGGGATTACCAGCACACGGTCACGCGCTACGAGCAGTTCCACGCCTGGCTGCGCGACCGCAGCCCTCAGGTGCTCGCGATCTGGGGGCGCAACGACCCGTACTTCATCCCGGCCGGCGCGTACGCCTACCGCCGCGACGTACCAAACACGGAGGTCGTCCTGCTCGACACCGGCCACTTTGCCCTCGAGGAGGAGGTCGACACCGTCGCCGCCAACGTCGACGCCTTCCTGGCCAAGCACCACAGCTGACCCCTGAAGGCACGTTGGTGCGCGTTACGAGACCGCCTCTCGGCGGCGACGGCGCGAGCGGAACAGCAGTGCGACCGCGGTAAGGACGGCGGCGACCAGAACAAGGATGACGGCGGCCACGACCCACCCGGAACGGCCCTCGCAGTCGTTGACCGGGTCGTCGCGAGTAAGCGCGCAGATCATGAGCGACGCTTTCTCCCTCCCGTATCGGGTTTCCAACTCCGACCGGAAGTCTCGCCATTGTCGGCGTGTCTCGTCGATCGCACCTGCGACAGCCTTCGCGAAGTTCTGCTTGACCATGCCGCGCGGCGTGGTTGGACCGCTGGTGGCGCCGGTCCCGGGGTCGATGATCCCGTTGTCCTTGTTCAGCGCCGCATGGGTAATTGTCTGTGCGCATTTTCCGACGCCGGGCACGCGATCCTGGAGTACGTAGCACCCGGTGGTGAGTTCGCGAGGCACGGTCGGGGCGCTGTCACTGCGGAGGTCCAGTATCGGACTCGGCGCTGGCATATCCAGACCCGGCGGGTTGTCTGGTCCGGTCGGACGGCTTGGATCGGCCTCATCGGCCCAGTTGCTGTGGGAGTAGAAGTCTTGTACTCCGTGCAAGACTCGGCCTAGTCCTTCGATGGACTCGCACTTGGCACGGTCTCGCGCAGTGCCGAAGAAATTGCAGTCCGCGTCGAGAAGCACCTCGTCGCCGACGATGTGATCCTGCTCGTCGAGCAGGTTCTTGGCGCTGTCCACGCCTTCCTGGAGCCGAGTGCGCAGGTGGTTGACGCAGTTCACGAGCTGAGCAGTCGCCTGTTCACGGTTGCGCGGGTAACTTCCGCTCAGGAAGTCGGCGTTGTCGCAGTGCGCGGCCGGATCAGATATCTCGTCGCTGTCCGGAGCTCCTACCCCGCCGAACATCTTGTTGTGGCCTGCGAGTTGGTCGATGGATTTCGGCTCGAAGCAGTCGCCGTTCGAGCTGGTGCCGTCAGCGCAGGCCAAGGCGGCACGCGTTATTCGTTCGTGCTCACGATGCTGGCCTGCGCTGTCAATCGTGCCGAAAGCGGTGGCCGAGCTCGGCACCGACACGACCGAGCCTATGAGGACGACCGATATGAGGAACCCGAGCCACCTTCTCCGCACCCCTGGACCTCCCTCACGTTTCTGAGGTCGAACAGGTTTGGCGCATGTTGGGGAGGACGACGCTTCGCGACTGAGATTACGCCACCGTTGGCCCACCGTCGCCGCCCGCCGCAGCCGGCCTAGCTGGCCAGGCAGCTGTCCCCGCCGCTGGGCCCAGCCTGCCTCGGCCGCTCATCTGCCGCGGGTGATGCGCGGCCGACCCCTGGGCAGCGAGAGTGGCAGGGCCAGCGGCCGTGCGTATGAGCTGCACGGTCAGCACTGCGTCGCGGTCCGACTGCCGCGGCGCCGAGGCGGTGGCGGTGAGCGGCATTTCACGACCTGTCAGGACGGTGAGCTCCGATGGCGGAGGGAGCGAGTAACAGCGGTCCTGAGCAGGCCACGGGCAATCAACGGCTCGCCATCCTGCTGGCCATGGCGATGTTCGTGCTCGTCGTCGATACGTCGCTGATGAATGTCTCGATCTCGGCGGTGGTCCAGGATCTCGACACCACCGTCAGCGGCGTCCAGTCGGCGATCGCGCTCGAAGCGCTGGTGTCTGCCGCGTTCATCCTCATCGGCAGCAAAGTCGGTGATCTCATCGGGCGTAAGCGGGCATACGTGTTGGGCCTGCTCGGCTATCTCATCGGCGCCCTGTCGATGACGCTCGCTCAGGGCCTGACCGCGATCATCGTCTTCTGGGCAATAGTCGGAGGGATCGGCGCGTCGCTGCTGCTGCCCGCCATGCAATCCCTGATCCACGGCAACTTCGAAGGAGCGGCCCAGAGGAAGGTCTACGCCCTGGTCGGCGCTGCGGCCGCGATCGCCGCCGCAGTCGGACCGCTGCTCGGAGGCTTCATCACCACCTACCTGTCGTGGCGCGTCGCGTTCCTGCTCGAGGCGGTCATCATCGCGGTGGTGCTCTCCGGCATCAAGCTTGTCCACGACGTGCCATACACAGGCCCGCGGAGTATCGACCTGGTCGGCGCGGCCCTCTCCATAATGGGCATGGGCGGCATCGTGCTGGGCATCCTGGTATGGCAGGAAGGCGGCGAATCCGTCGCTGCGATCCTGGCGGTCGGCGCGATCGCGCTGGCTGCGCTGATCTATTGGCTCCGGCGGCGCAAGCGCGAACAGAAGCCGGCGCTGATCGACCCCGATCTGTTCAGTTCCAATGCACTTCAGGCTCGGAATCTCGGGGCAGATGCTCCAGCAGATCGCCTTGGGCGGCACCATGATCGTGCTGCCGATCTTCCTGCAGATGGTGCTGGATTACAGCGCGATGGCGGCGGGCCTGTCCATCGCACCGCTCTCACTCAGTATGTTCGGAGTAGCGCTGCTCGCTGGAAAGAAGGCCGGGCAGCGCCGACCGAGCAGAATCATCCGACTGGGATTCGCGGTCTTCACCATCGGCATGGTGGTGCTGATCCCGATCGTGCCCCGGGCAGACTCTGGCTGGTACCTCGTGATCCCACTCGTCCTCGCCGGATCAGGGCTGGGCTTGCTGGTCTCCCAACTGAACAACTACACCCTGGCGCCGATCTCCGAGGAGCGAGTCAGCGAGGCGGCCGGCGTGAACTCGGCGGCAGGGTCGTTCGGGCTGTCGTTCGGGTTGGCGTTCGCCGGCGGCATCATGCTCGCGACGCTCGCCATCAGCTTCACCAACATGGCAGATAGCAGCACTGTGCTCGCCCCGGGCGAAAAGCAAACCGTAGCCCGCGCTCTGGAGGACGACGCGCAATTGATGAGCAACACACAGCTTGAGGAACTGCTCGTCGGTCAACCCGAAGAAGTTCAGGAAGAGATCATCCGCATCAACACCGACGCGAGACCACTCGCCCTTCAGGTGGCACTGCTCATCCCGATCCTCGCCGGTCTCGCCGGGTTGCTGATCTCGTTCCGCATGATGCGACAACCGGACCCCGCACCATCCGGCTCCGCCGAAGGGATGACCTTGGGATAGACGCTGCGAGCGCCGGCTGAAATAGGCTTCTCCTGATATTGGTCCAACGCGGAGGGCCGCCATGCTTACTGTGGACCAGGCCCAGGTCCTGGCGTTCCGGCTGTGCCGTCACCACCTCGCCCAGCGGCTCGGGGCCCGCTCGATGACGCGGGCCGTAGCGGTCACCGGAATTCAGGAGACCCCGTCAAGCACCGCCAGCCTGGCGCTGCACGCGCGGGTTGCGGGCGTGACCCTCGCCAAGGTCGACCGAGCGATCAAGCAGGACAAGACCTTGCTGACGACATGGGCGATGCGCGGCGCGCCCTACCTCGTGCCTGCTACGGAGGCCGCCGTCTTCACCGCCGGCGCTCTGCCCGAGCGCGAGGACTCGTGGCGGAGCTTCTTCGGCGGCTGGGCCACGTCGCTCGGCGGGCGGAACTCCTCCCTGCCCGCGTTGGCGCAGAAGGCGGCCGAGGCAGCTAGTCAGGTACTGGACGGACGGCAGTTGCCGGTGGAGGACCTGCGCCAGGAGATCGCCAAGCGCATGCCGGAGATCCGCGGTCTGGCGCGCCCGTCCGGCGCCCATGCCGACCTCCCCGAGCCCCTGTTCAGAGCGATCGGGCAACTGGGCGTCGTCTGCATCGCCGACACCCGCAGGATGACCGACGCGATCGTCGCCCGAACCGACCAGTGGCTTGGTGAACCGCTGGCGAGCCTGGACCGCGACACCGCGCGGGCCGAACTCCTGCGCCGATACCTACGCTGCTACGGACCATCCAAGCCCCAGGCCTTCGCCGAGTGGACCCTGCGAAGCGTCGCCGAGGCTCGTGCCGCCTTCGAGGCGATCGAGTCCGAGCTGGTACAGGTCAAGGTGCATCGTTCCGCCGAGTGGCTCCTCGCAGCGGACGTTGACGCCCTGACCTCGCCCGCCGAGCCCATCGGGGTCCGCCTGCTACCGGCCCAGGATCCGTACCTACAGCAGCGCGACCGCGAGCGACTGTTGCCGGACCGCGAGCAGCGCAGGCGCCTGTGGCGGCCGGTCGGCGGCCCGGGTCTGGTCCTCGTCGACGGCGAGCCAGCGGGGACCTGGACCTCACGTCGGGCGGGTAAGAGCCTGAACGTCACTGTGGAACCCTTCGACCGGCTCTCCAAGTCAGATCGGCTCGCCATCACTGACGAGGTCGACAGCATCGCTTCGCTGCGAGGGGCAGAGCGAACCAGTCTCGCCATCAAGGCGTGACACCGGCATTAGTGGCCTCTCGTGAGGCGCCTGCGTTCAGGCTGCGGATCGGCTTGAGCGTTGGTCCGAACGCTCACGCATGCGCTCGGCCAGGAAGTCTTCCCAGGTTCGGTGGCCAACGGCCCGTTCGGGGGCGAGGTTGGCGCCGGCCCGCAGTGCGCGGGCAGCCTTGCCGGGGAGCTTGACCGGCATGATCAGCCGGTGTCGGTGTGTGGCCCTCAGGTAGCTGCGGAGCAGGTCGGTCATCTCGTACACGCGTGGCCCGGCGATGTCGGGCACGAGGCCGGACGGCTCGCCGAGGGAGAGCTCGACGAGTCGGCTCGCCACCTCGCCGGCGTCGACCGGCTGGTACCGGACGCCGGCCGGGGCCGGTATCACCGGCAGCTTCGCCATCTGCCGGGCCACCGTCAGGACCAGGTCGTGAAACTGGGTGGCGCGCAGCGTCGTCCACGGCAGTCCGGAGTCGGCGACGACGTTCTCCGCGGCTCGCTTGGCCGCGAAGTAGCCGAACATGGCGCGGTCGACCCCGCTGACGACCGGGATCCGTTCGGCGCCGACGACCGAGATGTACACAATGTGCGGGGCACCGGCCCGCGACGCCGCCCGCACCAGGTTGCGAGCCTTGTCCTCGATCGCCCTTGGCACTGCCCGCGCAGTGCACGATGGTCTCGACCCCGTCCACCGCGGCTTCGAGCCCTTCGCCGGTGGCCAGGTCGCCGATCATGAACTCGATGCCGTCTGCGGACTCGTGGCTGCGCCGACTGAGCACCCGCACGTTGCAGCCGGCGTCCCGCAGGAGTGGCGTGACGAGGCGCCCGAGCGTGCCCGTGCCGCCGGTAACCAGAAGGGGTGAGGTCACGGTCGTCTCCCATTCGTTCGTCCGGGAGCTCGATCTCCCGGTCACATCGGCTGCGGTTCGCGGGTCTACCGGTATGACACCGCGCGACGGAGGAATGTGACGTGATGGACGAGCGCGCATGGCTGACCGAGCGTTTCGAGGAGCACCGGACGCGCCTGCGAGCGGTGGCCTACCGGATGCTCGGCTCGCTCAGCGAGGCCGATGACGCCGTCCAGGAAGCCTGGCTGCGCCTCAGTCGCGCTGACGCCGGCAGTGTCGAGAACCTTGCCGGGTGGCTGACCACGGTGGTGGCACGGGTGTGCCTGAACATGCTGCGTACGCGCGAGTCGCGGCGCGAGGAGCCACTTGACGTGCATGTACCCGACCCGATCATCGGCCACAAGGACGGGGGCGACCCCGAGCACGAGGCGTTGCTCGCCGACTCGGTCGGGCTGGCGCTGCTGGTGGTGCTCGACACGCTGACGCCGGCCGAGCGGCTCGCCTTCGTGCTGCATGACATGTTCGCCGTGCCGTTCGAGGAGATCGCTCCGATGATCGAGCGGTCCCCGGCCGCGGCCAGACAGCTCGCGAGCCGGGCCCGCCGCCGGGTGCAGGGAGCGGCCCCGACTCCCGACCCTGACCTCACGCACCAGCGCGCCGTTGTCGACGCGTTCTTCGCCGCCGCCCGCGACGGTGACTTCGACGCGCTCGTCGCCGTGCTCGACCCCGACGTCGTGCTACGGGCCGACGGCGGCACCGCGCGCACCCGCCCGACCGTCGTGATCAACGGCGCGCGGGCCGTGGCCGGACAAGCGGTCACCGCCACGCGGCTCGCCCCGTTCGTACGACCGGCGCTGATCAACGGAACCGCCGGAGTCGTCGTCGTTGTGGGCAGGCGGGTGTTCTCGGTCATGGGCTTCACGGTGGTGCACGGGAAGATCGTCGCCATCGACGTGCTCTACGACCCCGAACGCCTGACCGACTTCGACCTGACAGTCCTCGACGACCCACCGTGAGTCGAGCGACATCGTTACCGTTCTGACCACCCACAAGTCCGTACGCTGGCGTCCACAATTGACCTTGGCTGATGTGTGTCGCCGACCGAGGAGGAGCCGGTGTTCGAGGAGATCATGGGCATACCCGCCCATCCGCTCTTGGTCCATGCCGCAGTGGTGTTCGTACCCCTGCTCGCTGTACTGGCGATCGCCTACGCGTTCGTCCCCTTCGTCCGTCCGCACATCCGCTGGGTGCTGGGACTGCTCGCCCTCGCGACACCGATCGCCGTCCTTACGGCGAAGCTTTCCGGCGACGCGTTCCTGAATCGCCTGCAGTCCAGGGACCGTGTGACTCCCGAGTTCCTCCCGAAGCTCGAGGAGCATCAGCGGTTCGGCACGCTCACGCTGTACGCCACGATCGTGCTCGCACTTCTGACGCTGGCGCTCGTCTACCGTGTCGCACCACGGGTCGCGGCGGCCAGCGCTGCCGGCGGGGGCGGTTCGAGCGGGGTCCTCCCGCTGGTGCTCGGGGTGTTGGTAGCGGTGGCGGCTGGCGTCGCCCTGTACTACGTGGTCCGCACAGGTGACTCGGGCGCGAAGAACGTATGGACCGGATCCTGACGTGCGCCGGTTGGCTGACTCCACGAACCTGACGCCGTCGCGGACATCGCCTGCGACGGCGTCAGGCGGAGTGCTCGTGCTCGGCAAGGACTTCACCGATCACATGCCGGGAGTTGGCGGCCAACGCTGGGTTCGTGGTGCGGTAGGACGGGAGTTGGATGAGTGCGATCGACAGCGCCCAGCCCCGCCCGCGTGCCCAGGTCGCGTCGTCCACCCCGAGCGCCGCCCGGAAGTCGGGTCTCGTGCCGGCCGGCAGCAGATTCCACCCGACGATCAGGTCGGTCGCCGGATCGCCCACGCCGAAGCCGCCGAAGTCGATGACGGCGCTGAGACGGCCGCTCACGGTGAGTACGTTGCCCGGTGACAGGTCGCCGTGGATCCAGACCGGCGGGTCGGACCACACGGGCGCCGCAAGGGCTGCCTCCCACGCGGATGTTGCGGCGGTGGTGTCGATGACCCCGTGCAGCGCGTCGATCGCCGTGCGGGTCGGGGCGTCTCGCCTGATCAGTGGTACGCCTCGGCCGGACCGCGGTGCGCCGTCCGTGTCGATCCGGTGCAACGTGGTGATGAACCCCGCCAGCTCCGTCGCCAGTGCCTGCGGGTCGGGCAGGGCGCCGACGGTCGGGTTCTCGCCGTCCAGCCACCGGTGGACCGACCAGTGCCAGGGGTAGCCCTCGGCCGGCTCGCCCTTGCCGAGCGGTTGGGGGATCGCCACCGGCAGGAGCGGGGCGAGCCTGGGCAACCACTCGTGCTCGCGGTGCACGTCCTCGGCGGCGCCCTTGATGCGGGGCAGCCGGACGGCCAGATCGTCGCCGAGTCGATAGAGCGCGTTGTCCGTGCCCGCTGAGGGCACCGGCTCGATGGCAAGGCCCGTCCACTGCGGGAACTGCCCGGCGATCAACCGGCCAACGAGGCCGACGTCGGTGGCCACTTCGTCGGCGTGCATCTTCCGCGCGGACATATGCGGCAGCATCGTTGACCGGGACACGCGGGGCAACCCGATTTGGGACGTGCGGGCGCGCCGCGAAACGGACTTTCGGGACTCGTGGGCGTGCGGTGGTTCGGCGGACGGGCTGAGCGTCCCGCCCGCCAGCCGATGCTTCTCGCCGGCCAGCCGGGCGTAACAGGAAGGTTTAGAAGGTTTTGAAGTTCGTCCACAGTGGATGCGGTGCGGTTTTGACGGACCTCGGTGCCAGGATGGTGCGGAGCAGTCTCTGAGGAGTCGTCATGAGCGAACGGATCGTCCAGGCGAACGGGTCGACCTGTGTGTCGAGGCATTCGGTGACCCGTCGGATCCGCCGATCCTGCTGGTCGCCGGCGCTGCCTCCTCGATGGACATGTGGGAGGTCGACCTCTGCGAGCGCCTCGCCGCCGGTGGGCGGTTCGTGATCCGGTACGACCTTCGCGACACGGGTCACTCGGTGACCTATGAGCCGGGCGCCGCGCCCTACTCGTTCGCTGATCTCGTCGCCGACGCGATCGGGCTGCTCGACTTCTACGGGATCGAGCGCTCGCACTGGGTCGGCGTGTCGATGGGGTCCGGCATCTGCCAGCTCGCGGTGCTCGACCATCCCGAGCGTGTCGCCACCGTGACGCTGATCGCGTCCACCCCCGAACGGGGCGCCGAAGATCTGCCGTCCATGCCCGGCGACGTCGCTGCGGCGTTCGGTGCGCTGGGGGAGCCGGACTGGTCAGACCGTGCGGCGGTGGTCGACTACATGGTCGAGCAGTCACGCATCAGCGCGGCACGGTCGGTGCCGTTCGACGAGGCCGAGGCACGCGCGATGGTGGAGCTGATGGTCGCCCGCTCCGCCAACCCGCAGTCGGCGAACAACCACTTCAGCCTCGGTGGCCTGAGCGGTGACGGCGGGGAGGACGGCGACGGCATGCGCGCACGGTTCGCGCGGGTGACGACGCCGACGCTGATCGTCCACGGCGACGAGGATCCGGTGTTCCCGCTCCCGCACGGCGTCGCGATGGCGAAGGAGATTCCCGGGGCCGAGCTGCTCACGCTGGAGGCGACCGGCCACGAGCTGCCGCGGCGCATCTGGGACGCGCTCGTTCCGGCGATCCTGCGACACACGGCCCCCTGAGACCGGTCCGGTCCGGGACGAACCGGACCCGCGCGGGGCGCCGGTGCCAGTCCGGTCCGCGACGAACCGGACTGTTCCGGTAATGGTCCTCAAACCGGGCGCCCCATGCAGCCATTTCCCCGACAATTGGTCGAGACATTGGCTCGCCCCGTTACGTCGGCGGGGCGATTACCACGCTTGCGGTGGTGCCGCGGGATGCCGCGTCGGTGCTTGCCACCAGCCCACCGGCTGTCCCCGCCGGTACCGGGGCTCCGCTGTCGGCGAGCAGGGACGCGATCCGCCCGCTGCCCGTGCCGATCAGCTCACTGCGCGACGCCACACCGGCCGGCGGTGTCCAGTCGGTCGTCGTCGACGACTTGTCCGCCCAATACGACACGAGCCACGACCCGCCGCCCGCCACGTTGACGTTCGGTGTCGGGTGCGCCAGCGTGTTCGCCGGATCCGACCGTGTCGCCATCGCGCCGAGAGAACCCCGATACGCCGCGAGCTGCGCCGCCACCTTCGTGTAGACGCCGCCGAACCCCAACGCCGCAGGCTGGCCCGCGTCGCCGGCCGCAGCCACCTTCGACCACACCAGGGTCCGCGCGGAACCGGTCACGACGTTCGCCCGCGACGTCCAGCCGGCCGGGCCGGTCACGGTCGTCGTCGTGACGTTGACGGTCGCGAAGAGCAGCAGCGCGTCGCCGGCCTGAGCGGCGGCGGGTACCGGCACCGAGGCGTTCGTCACGTTGCCGCTGAACTGCCCGACCCCGCGGAACGCCACCGCGCCGGACGGCACAGAGACCGTGACCGGCTGCGACACGTCGTCGGTGGCCCCCGCGCTGTCGGTCACGGTCAGCGTGACGGTGTACGTGCCTGCGGCGGCGAAACCATGCGTCGTCACAGCGCCCGTGCCGGTGCCACCGTCGCCGAATGTCCACGCGTACGACGCGATCGGCCCGTCCGGATCGCTGGAAGCCGATGCGTCGAACGTGCACGACAGGCCGGCGCACGACGGCGTGAACGCGGCGGTCGGTGGCGTGTTGGCGCCCTGATCCAGCCCGACGACCCGTTCCAGCGGCACGAACTTGAAGTTCTGGTTGCCGGTCGGCGCGGGCGCGAGGTTCTGGTTGTCCTGGCAGACGAACATGCCGCGCGGGAACGCGGGGCCGAGGTTCGCGGCGACCGCATCCACCCCGTCGGTGCGACCGCAGCCGTCGGTCTGCGCGCCCGTGACCACCTTGAACGTGCGGAGGAACGTGTTCGCACCCTGCCGCTCGTACACGGCGTAGAAGTTGTTCGTGTCCGACGCCGCCTGCGACGACGCGATCAGGTACCCGGTGCCGTCGGCCTGGTAGACGATCGTCAGCCCCTCGACGTCGGCGAGCAGCCGTCCGCCGCCGGCCGTGGTCGCGTCGACCAGGGTGCGGCCCGAGCCCGGCGGACGGCTCGGCGCCGTACTTCCAGATGCCGACGTCCTCCTCGCTGACGTAGAGGTTGCCGAGCCCGTCGTCGGCGACGCATCCCTCGACCTCGGTGCCGACGTCCCACGCGCGCACCTGCTGGGCGTTGATCAGCCCGTCCGCATCGGCGTCGCCGAGCGTGAACTGGGCCATCCGCCCGTCGCGCGCGTTGACGAACGCGTGCACCAGCCCGGTCACCGGGCTGCGGTAGAGGCAGAAGCCCTCGCCGCTGAACCCGGCCGGGATGCTGCCGTTCGCGTTGTCGGTGACGTTGGTGAGCTGCCTGGTGGCCGGGTCGATCCGGTAGAACCGCAGGCCGAGCCGGTACACGCCGACCAGGTCGATCGTGCCGGTGCCCGTCGCGACGCCGCGCCGCACGTCGACGTTGCCGAAGAAGCCCTCGGCGATCCGCTGGATCCGCGCCCCGGAGAGGTCGTACACCTCCAGCGCGCCACCCTTGTCGTTGCCGATCACCACCGACTGGGCGGGATCGGTCGGATGCACCCAGATCGCCGGGTCGTCGGCGGCGTCGCCCGTGCTGAGCACCGGTGCCGTCTCGACCGTGGCGGTCGCGTCGCCGACCGGTTGAACCGCCGCGGCCACCGGCGCCGCCGGTAACAGCGTGAGCGCGACCAGACACCCCAGGATCCGCCAGCGCGACATCCCGACCACCCCCCGCACTGACGGTCGTCGGAGCGGGTCAGGGGGTCAACCGCCGTCCGGCGGACCACCGCTCACCGTTCGGTGGAGGCATTGTGCTATCTCTAGGGCGCATCGGGCGCAGACTTGGGGGAACCGTGACCACCGCAGACAACGGATCGGGGCTCACGCTCCTCCACTCCGGCAAGGTCCGGGACGTGTACGACGCCGGTGCCGGCGAGCTGCTGCTCGTCGCCAGCGACCGGATCTCCGTCTACGACGTGGTGCTGCCGACGCCCGTCCCCGACAAGGGCGCGATCCTCACCCAGCTCTCGCTCTGGTGGTTCGACCAACTCGCCGACGTGGTGCCGAACCACGTGGTCTCCACCGACGTCCCGGCGGAGTTCGCGGGCCGGGCGATCCGGGTGAAGCGGCTCAAGATGGTCGAGGTCGAGTGCATCGCCCGGGGGTACATCACCGGCGGCGGCCTCACGCAGTACCAGGAGACGGGCACGGTCAGCGGCGTCCCGCTCCCGCCCGGCCTGGTCGAGGCGTCGAAGCTCGCGACCCCGATCTTCACGCCGACGACGAAGGAGAGCGTCGGCACCCACGACCAGCCGATGACGTACGCCGAGGTGGAGGCGCAGGTCGGCGCCGACGTCGCCGACGACCTCCGCCGCATCACGCTGGAGGTCTACTGGCGTGGCGCCCGCATCGCCGCCGAGCGCGGCGTCATCGTCGCCGACACGAAGATCGAGCTGGGCTGGTCCGCAGAGGGCGAGCTGACCCTCGGCGACGAGGTGCTGACGCCCGACTCCTCGCGGTTCTGGCCCGCCGACGAGTACAAGGCAGGCCAGGTGCAGCACTCCTACGACAAGCAGTTCGTCCGGGACTGGGCCGCCGGCACCGGCTGGGACAAGCGCGCACCCGGCCCGGAGGTGCCCGACGACGTGATCGAGGCGACGCGCGCCCGCTACGTCGAGGTGTACGAGCGCCTCACGGGCCGCCGGTGGGGCTAGCGCACGTCCTGGCGGCGCTCGCCTGCCCGCACTGCGGCGCCGGGCTGGCACTCAGCGACCGGGCGCTGCGCTGCGCCAACGGTCACAGCCACGACATCGCGAAGCAGGGGTACGTCAGCCTGCTCCCGGCCGGCGCGCAGACCGGCACGGCCGACACCGCCGAGATGGTCGAGGCGCGGGCGCGGTTCCTCGCGGCGGGTCACTACGAGGGGCTGTCCGACGCCATCACGTCGGCGGTCGCCGGCCGCACCATCGCTGATGTCGGCGCCGGCACCGGCTACTACCTCGCCCGGATCCTCGACGCCCGGCCGGACGCTGTCGGCGTCGCGCTGGACGTCTCGAAGTTCGCCCTGCGCCGCGCAGCTCGCGCACACGACCGCATCGGTGCCGTCGTCGCCGACGCGTGGCGCGCCCTGCCGCTGCGCGACGCCGCCGTGGACGTGGCGATCAACGTGTTCGCGCCGCGTAACCCCGCTGAGCTGCGGCGGATCCTGCGCCCCGGCGGTGCCCTGGTGGTGGTGACGCCAACCGCCGATCACCTGACCGAGCTGGTGACCAGCCTCAACCTGCTCAGCGTCAACCTGCTCAGCGTCGACAGCGAGAAGGACGCGCGGCTGCGCGACCAGCTCGACGGCGACTTCACGCTGGAGTCTGCCGCGCCGTATCGCGAGGTCATGTCGCTGCCACCGGACGACGCGCGGGCGCTGGTGCTGATGGGCCCCAGCGCCTGGCACGTCGATCGAGCCGCCGTCGAGAGCGCGCTGTCCGAACCGCTCGACGTGACGATCTCGACTACTGTCTCGGTGTTCCGACCCCGGGGTTCTTCACCAGCCGCGGCACCTCCGGAGCCGGGCCGAAGAAGTGCAGCAGGGACTTGACCCAGGCGCGGTTCCAGTCGCCGTTGAGCAGCACGAGGTTGAGCGTGGCGTGCACGAACAGCCGCAGTTCCTCGTTCTCGCGGGCGACGCCAAGGCCGTAGGACTCGTCGCTGAACAGCTCGCCGACGATGCTTGAGCGCGCCCATGCTGTCCGCGGCGAGGCCGGCGAGGATCACGTTGTCCGTGGTCACGGCGTCGTACTCGCCGCTTTTCACGCCCTCCGCGCACTTGAGGAAGCTGTCGGTCGCCGTGACGATCGCGGCGGGCTGCGCCGACTGGAGCTGCGTGAGCGACGTCGTGCCCTTCTGGGTGCACACGCGACGCTTGGCGAGGTCCTTCACGCTCTTGATGGCCGTGTTGCCGGCCTTCACGAGGATGTCCTGGCCGGCGTTGAAGTACGGGCCGACGAAGCCGACGATCTTCGCGCGTTCCGGCGTGATCGTGTAGGTCGACGCGACGACGTCGACAGTGCCGGCCTTCAGCACCTCGGGCCGCTGCGCCGACGTGACAGCGATGAATTTCGCCTTGTCGGGCGTACCGAAGATACGGATCGAGATGAGCCGGCCCATCTCGACGTCGAAACCTTCGATATTGCCGGTCTTGGCGTCGCGTAATCCGAACCCTGGAGCGTCGGTGCTGACGCCGACCCGCAGTTCGCCGCGCTCCTTGATCTTCTGGACGGCGGCCGGGAGCTTGTCGTCGGCCTTGATGGTGCCGTAGCCGTTGGGCAGGACGAAGTCCTCCTTGTACTCCGTCGCGCAGCCGGTCAAGGCCAGGGCAGTGGTGATAGAAGCGGCGACCAACGCGCGCCGGGTAGTGCTTGCTGACATGTGGTTCGTGCTCCTTCGCGCGAACTCCCCGAATTTCAGCTGCGGACCTCCCCAGGTCGCGGCAAAGAATGCCCCGCTGCCGAACAGGAAGCAGCAGCGATCCCACAAGGTGGACGAGGTGAATTGTTGTCGCATTCTTGGTGACGGCGAATACGGTTCGGAGCGGATGTCCGGTCGCGGATACCATCTGCGGGACAGTCGCCTACCTGAGGAGCGCATCGTGTCCGCACCAAGTCCTGCCGCCGTGCCCACCGCCGTCGTGGTGCCCGCCGGGACTACGGCGGCCGACGCGCTCGCGGACGCAGGGGTCCCGCTCGACGGTCCGTCGGGCGCTGTCGTCGTCCGCGACCCGGACGGTCAGCTCCGCGATCTCGCGTGGGTGCCGGACGCCGACACCGAGGTCACCCCGGTGCCGATGGACTCCGGCGACGGCCGCGCGGTGCTGCGCCACTCCACCGCGCACGTGATGGCCCAGGCCGTCCAGGAGCTGTTCCCGGGCACCCTGCTGGGCATCGGCCCGCCGATCGAGAACGGGTTCTACTACGACTTCCTGCCCGAGAAGCCCGTTCCACCCGGATGACCTGGCCCGCATCGAGAAGCGCATGCAGCAGATCGTCAAGGCCGGTCAGCGCTTCAACCGGCGGCCGATCAGCGACGACGACGCCCGCAAGGAACTCGCGCACGAGAAGTTCAAGCTGGAGCTGATCGATCTCAAGGGATCGGCGGGCGAGGCGGCCGAGGGCGCGTCGGTCGAGGTCGGCGGCGGCGAGCTGACCATGTACGACAACCTGGACGCCAAGTCCGGCGACCTGGTCTGGACCGACCTGTGCCGCGGCCCGCACCTGCCGGTCACCCGCAGGATCCCGGCGTTCAAGCTGATGCGCGGCGCCGCCGCGTACTGGCGTGGCAGCGAGAAGAACCCGCAGCTCCAGCGCATCTACGGCACCGCGTGGGAGTCGCGCGACGCGCTCAAGGAGCACCTGCGCCTGCTGGAGGAGGCAGCCAAGCGCGACCACCGCAAGCTCGGCGCCGAACTCGACCTGTTCAGCTTCCCGGACGAGATCGGCTCCGGGCTGGCCGTGTTCCACCCCAAGGGCGGCATCATCCGCCGGGAGATGGAGAACTACTCCCGCAAGCGCCACGAGGAGTCGGGGTACGAGTTCGTCAACTCCCCGCACATCACCAAGGAGCAGCTGTTCCTGACCTCGGGGCATCTCCCGTATTACCGGGACACCATGTTCCCGCCCATGGAGATGGAGGGAGCCGAGTACTACCTCAAGCCCATGAACTGCCCGTTCCACCACCTGATCTTCAAGTCGCGCGGGCGCTCCTACCGTGAGCTGCCGCTGCGGCTGTTCGAGTTCGGCACCGTCTACCGGTACGAGAAGTCCGGTGTGGTGCACGGCCTCACCCGCGTGCGCGGCCTCACCATGGACGACTCGCACATCTACACCACCAAGGATCAGTTGCAGGACGAGCTGAAGTTCCTGCTCGGCTTCGTGCTCGATCTCTTGAAGGACTACGGCCTCAGCGACTTCTACCTCGAACTGTCCACTCGCGACGATTCGGAGAAGTTCGTCGGCGACCCGGCGCAGTGGGCAGAGGCGACCGAGGCGCTGCACCGGGCGGCCGAGTCCTCCGGGCTGGAGCTGGTGGCCGACCCGGGTGGCGCGGCGTTCTACGGCCCGAAGATCTCCGTGCAGGCCCGGGACGCCATCGGCCGCACCTGGCAGATGTCCACCATCCAGCTCGACTTCAACATGCCGGAGCGCTTCCAGCTCGAGTACCAGGCCGCCGACGGCACCCGCCAGCGGCCGGTGCTGATCCACCGCGCGCTGTTCGGCTCGATCGAGCGGTTCTTCGGCGTGATGACCGAGCACTACGCGGGCGCGTTCCCGGCCTGGCTGGCGCCGGTGCAGGTGGTCGGCATCCCGATCGGCGACGCGCACGTGCCGTACCTCTCCGACTTCGTCGCGCGCCTGCGTGCCGAGGGCATCCGTGCCGAGGTCGACACCTCCGACGAGCGGATGCAGAAGAAGATCCGCAACGCGCAGAAGCAGAAGATCCCGTTCATGGTGCTCGCCGGCGACGACGACATGGGCGCGGGCACCGTCTCGTTCCGGTACCGCGACGGGTCGCAGCGCAACGGTGTGCCGCTCGACGAGGCGGTGGCGCACGTGCTCGACGTGGTCCGGTCGCGCACCAACGAGGGGCCGTCGGCGTCCTAGCGCGGCGAAGCGTGCAGGATTTCGTGGGTTATAGCCCGGGAAATCCTGCACGCTCCCGCGAGCCCTAGGATCAATGGGCATGACGGGCCCGCAGATCGAACCCCAGGCCGGCGCCGGCGCGCCCGACAACTTCCAGCGCCTCTGGACCCCGCACCGCATGGCGTACATCAAGGGCGAGGGGAAGCCGGCCCGCGACACCGACTGCCCGTTCTGCGCGGTACCGGGCATGTCCGACGCCGACGGCCTGGTCGTGGCGCGCGGGGAGGCCGTCTACGCCCTTCTCAACCTGTACCCGTACAACTCGGGCCACCTGATGGTGGTGCCGTACCGCCACGTCGCCGACTACACCGACCTGACCGGGCCGGAGACGCTCGAACTGGCCGAGTTCACGCAGCACGCCATGCGGGCGGTACGGCTGGCCAGCGGCGCGCACGGCTTCAACGTCGGCATGAATCAGGGGCAGGTGGCGGGCGCCGGAATCGCCGCCCACCTGCACCAGCACCTCGTGCCGCGGTGGGGCGGCGACACGAACTTCATGCCGGTGGTCGGTCACACGAAGGTGCTGCCGCAACTGCTGGGGGAGACCCGCGAACTCCTCGCCAAGGCGTGGCAGGAGGTGCGGTGAGAACGGTCGACCGCCTCGCGGTGGTGGCGGCCGTCTTGAGCGCCGTCATCGGGATCCTCAGCGTGAGCCTCTACCTCAACAACGTGAACGACCGGCCGCCGGCGGGCGAGGTGACACCGACGCCGTCCCCTACGAGACCGCCGCCCGTGACTCCGAGCCCGCAGGTACCTGTGCAACGCATCGAGATCGTGGTCATACCCGGCACGCCACCCACCGCGGCCGCGGCCACCTCCGGCGCCGACTGGGCTGGGCTGCTCGCCGCCTTCGGCGCCTTCCTCGCCGGGCTGGGCAGTCTCGGCGCGATCGTGGTAGCCCTGCGCAAGGTGCCGGTGCCCGGCAGCGCGCCTAGCCCTGCCGGCCCGGCAGGCCCCGCGGTCGGGTTCGCCGGCGCGGCCCGGCCAGTCGGGTTCGGGTGGCCAGCGGTTCGGGTGGCCGTCGGGTGCGGCGCGGCAGGCTGAGCGGAACCGTACTGTCCGGACATTGGTCCTCTAACCGGACGCCCGATGCAGCCAAAAGCCCGACAGTTCGAACCCGAGTCAGACCAGGAGCCCGCTGACCGTCACGAAGCGGTAGCCGTCGGCGGTGAGCTTCCCGAGCAGCGCGTCGAACGCCGTGATCAGCTCGGGACGAGGGGTAGGCCCGCCGTCGTGGCCCAGGATGATCGCGCCGGGCGTGGTGTGCGCGACCGTGCGCTGCAGGTCGGACTGCGGTGCGCGTCCGCGGATCAGCGCCGACCACAGCACCACGCGGTGACCGGCCTCGGCGGCGGCGAGCAGCCCGACCGGGTCGATGAGGCCCCACGGCGGCCGGAACAGGGTGGGCGCCGTGCCGGTGACAGCGGCGATCGCGGCGTCGGCGCGGCGGACCTGGTCGCGGGCCTCGGTGCGGTCGCAGCGGTCGAGCCGCACGTGGCCCCAGCTGTGGTTGCCGATCTCGTGACCCTCGGCGACCGCGCGCCGAGCCAACTCGGGATGGCGTTGCACCCGCTCGCCCACCATGAAGAACGTGGCCTTCGCGCGGTGCCGCCGTAACAGCTCCAGCACCTGCGGTGTCCACTCTGGATCCGGACCGTCGTCGAACGTCAACGCCACCTCGCGACGATCCGTGCGGACGCGCCAGACCACGTCGAGCCCCACGGAGCCGACGAGGCCTTCGACCGGCCGCGCACACCGACCGGTGCCCCGATCAACCGCGTGCGCGGCCTCCCAACCGACGGCGCTGCTGGCGACGCCTACCACCCCCGCGAGCGCGCTCCCCGTCAACACCGTTCGCCTGTTCATGACTCATGGGTAACACGGGCTGGCAAGGGAAAAGCCCTGCTGACGAAGGGATACGAGGGAATATCGTCCGGAGGTCGTAGCCGCTCTCCTTCGGACGATCTAGGGGGACGCCCCCAGTCGAGTCGTGGAGTTGCTAGCTCTCGCCTGCCTTGCGTACCTCGTCGGACAGATGCGGGGGCATCGGCTCGTAACGCACAGAGGTGCGCGTGAACGTCGCCGTGCCGGACGTGAGCGAACGCAGCTCGGTGGCGTACCGGACCAGCTCGGTGGCGGGCACCTCGGCGCGCACCAGTGTGCGCTCGGACGCGTCGGGCTCGGTGCCGAGCACGCGGCCGCGGCGCCCGGAGAGGTCGCTCATCACGGGGCCGACGTAGGCGTCCGGGACGCGGATCGTCACCTCGTCCACCGGTTCGAGGAGCGCGATGTTGCCTGCCGCGGCGGCCTCCCGTAGCGCCAGCGCGCCGGCTGTCTTGAACGCGGCGTCGGAGGAGTCGACGCTGTGCGCCTTCCCGTCGACCAGCGTCACGCGGATGTCCACCACGGGGTACCCGCCGAGGAGTCCGCGCTCCATCTGGCTGCGCACGCCCTTCTCGACCGACGGGATGTAGCTGTTCGGCACCGCGCCGCCGACGACCTTGTCGACGAACTCGAACCCGCCGCCCGTGGGCATCGGCTCCACCTCGATGTCGCACACGGCGTACTGGCCGTGCCCGCCGGACTGCTTCACGTGCCGGCCGTGGCCCTTCGCCGGTCCGGTGAACGTCTCGCGCAGCGGTACCCGCACCGGCTCGGTGTCGAGGTCGGCGCCGCCCGCCTTGAGCCGATCGAGCACGACGTCGGCGTGCGCCTCGCCCATGCACCACAGCACCAGCTGGTGTGTCTCAGGATTGCGCTCAAGCCGCAGGGTCGGATCCCCGGCGACGAGCCGGCTCAGGTTCTTCGCGAGCGCGTCCTCGTCGCTGCGGGTCTTCGCGACGACGGCGACCGGCAGCAGTGGCTCCGGCATCTCCCACGGCGCGATGAGCAGCGGATCGTCCTTGGACGACACCGTGTCGCCGGTCTCGGCCGAGCCGATCTTGGTGAGCGCGCAGAGGTCGCCCGCGACGCAGTACGCCACCTCGCGCAGCGACGAGCCGAGCGGCGAGTACAGGTGGGCGGCGCGCTCGTCGACGTCGTGGTCGGCGTGGCCCCGCTCGGCCATGCCGTGGCCGGAGACGTGGACCGTCTGGTCCGGCCGGAGCGTCCCGGAGAAGACCCGCACGAGCGAAACCCGTCCCACGTACGAGTCGATCGTGGTCTTCACGACCTCGGCCACCAGCGGGCCGTCCGGGTCGACGGTGAGCGGGTCGTGAGGGCTGCCGTCAGTGCGCGTGACCGGCGGGACGTCGTGCTCCAGCGGCGACGGGAACGCCTTCGTGAGCACCTCGAGGATCTCGGCGAGGCCGACGCCGCTGAGCGTGCTGGCGCCCAGCACCGGGTAGAACGAGCCGCGCGCGACCGCCGTCTCCAGGTCGTCGACCAGGATCGCCGGGTCGATGTCCTCGCCGGCCAGGTACCGGTCCATGAGGGTCTCGTCCTCGGACTCCGCGATGATCCCCTCGATCAGCGAGTTGCGGGCCTCCTCGATGAGCGGCAGGTGCTCCGCGTCCGGCTCGCGCTCGACGGGCGGGAAGGCGCCGCCCGTGTAGTCGAAGATCCGCTGGGACAGGAGCCCGATCAGGCCGGCGACCTGCTCCTCGTTCTCGTGGTCGTGCAGCGGGAGGTACAGCGGGAGGACACCGTCACCGAAGACACGCTGGCAGATCGCGACCGCCTCGTCGAAGTCGGCGCGGGGATGGTCGAGCCGGGTCACCACCACCGCCCGGGGCATGCCCACCGCCGCGCACTCCTCCCAGAGCGCGATCGTGCTGGCGTCCACGCCGTCGACGGCGGACACCACGAACAGGGCCGCGTCGGCGGCGCGCAGGCCGGCGCGCAGCTCGCCCACGAAGTCGGCGTAACCGGGGGTGTCCAGCAGGTTCACCTTGATGCCGTCGTGCACCAGCGGCGCGAGCGCCAGGCTGACGGACCGCTGCTGCTTCACGGCCGCGGGGTCGTGGTCGCAGACAGTGTTGCCGTCGAGCACGGTGCCCGCGCGGCTGATCGTGCCGGTGGCGGCCAGCAGCGCCTCGATCAACGTGGTCTTGCCGGCCCCCGAGTGGCCGACGACGACCACGTTGCGTACGTTGCCTGGGTTGTCGACCACCGGCCCCACACCGGTCGTCTTCTCCTGAACCTTCTGAGCCATCGGTTCCGCCTCCCGTCGTCGCCTGCTCTCGCCGCGGTGGCGTCCGTCGTTCGTAACGTCCCGGCCACGCAACGTTGAACTCCCGTGCGCCGATCCCACACCCACACGGCACGCCCGACAAGTCCTGGCGCGCCGCAAAGGTGAAATCTCCTGTGTCGTGCCGGGGTTTTCCGGTCGACATATATCGTGATGACGCCGCCAACCTGAACGGATACCAATGCTCAACGTCCTCGCCCGCGCCAGGATCTCGCGCGTGCTCGACCCCATCGGCGCCGCGCTGGCCCGCGCCGGCGTGAGCCCCGACGTGGTCACCGTGGTCGGCACGATCGGAGTGGTGGTCGGCTCGCTCGTGTTCGTCGCGCGCGGCGAACTGCTGATCGGCATGCTGGTCGTCACCGTATCCGTCCTCACCGACATGCTCGACGGCGCTATCGCCCGGGCCAGCGGCCGCACCAGCCGCTGGGGCGCGTTCCTCGACTCGACCATGGACCGCATCGCCGACGGCGCCGCGTTCGGCTCGCTGGCCTTCTGGCTGGCGACCGAGGGGCGGAAGTCCGAGGCGGCGGCGGCACTGTTCTGCCTGGTAGCCGGGGTGATCGTGTCCTACGCCAAAGCACGTGCCGAGGGGCTGGGTCTCCGCTGCGACGTGGGCATCGCCGAGCGGTCCGAGCGGCTGATCATCGCAGGGTTCGGCGCTCTGCTGGAGGTCTTCGGTGTACCGCACGGCCTGGAGGTCGTGCTCTGGCTGCTCACGGTGCTGGCGGTGATCACGATCGGGCAGCGCATGCACGTGGTGTGGAAGCAGACCCGGGAACCGGCGGTCCGCCCGTGACGAGCCTGGTCAGCCTCGGATACGGGGCCGGCTGGCGGCTCGTGCGCGCCCTGCCCGCCGGCATCGCACGGGCCGCGTTCCGTGCCGGCGCCGACCTCGCGTACCGCCGCCAGGGCCCGGCTACCCGCCGGCTCGCGGCGAACCTGGACCGCGTCGCGCCAGGCGCCGACCTCACCCGCGCCGGGCTCCGGTCGTACGCGCGGTACTGGATGGAGGCGTTCCGGCTCCCGTCGATGTCCCGCGACCAGATCGTCGGCACGCTGGACATGGAGGGCGAGGAGATCCTGCGCGGGCTCCACGCGGAGGGCCGCGGGGTCATCGTCGCCTTGCCGCACTCCGGCAACTGGGACCACGCCGGCGCCTGGGTGTGCCTCACCGGCATGCCGCTTACCACCGTCGCGGAACGGCTCAAGCCCGAGGACGTCTACCGGCGGTTCCTCGCGTATCGCGAGTCGCTGGGGATGGAGATCCTGCCCGCGACCGGCGGCGACCGGCCGCCGGTCGACGTGCTCGCCGACCGGCTGCGCGGAGGGCGGCTCGTGGTCCTCCTCGCCGACCGCGACCTCTCCGCGCGGGGCGTGCCCGTCGAGTTCTTCGGGGGGCGCACGCGGATGCCGGCCGGTCCGGCGCTGCTTGCGCTGCGCACCGGCGCGCCGCTGGTGGTGGCGTCGCTCTGGTACGACGGCAAGCGGAGCAAGGTCAAGATCACCGGGCCGCTGCCGGTCCCCACCGACGGCGGCCGCACCGAACAGATCGCGGCCCTCACCCAGGCCGTCGCCGACGAACTGGCCAAGGGCATCGCCGCTCACCCGGAGGACTGGCACATGCTGCAGCGGCTGTGGCTGGACAAACCCGCGACTGTCCCGAGCTCGTGATGCGCGTCGGCATCGTCTGCCCGTACTCGTTCGATCTGCCGGGCGGGGTCCAGGCGCACGTCGCCGACCTCGCCGAGGCGCTGATCTCGCTGGGCCACCACGTGTCGGTGCTCGCGCCGGCCGACGAGGAGGACAGGCTCCCGCCGTACGTGGTCGCGGCCGGACGCGCGGTGCCGGTGCCCTACAACGGGTCGGTGGCGCGGCTGGCGTTCGGGCCGCTGTCGTTCGCGCGGGTCCGGCGGTGGCTGCGCGACGGCAAGTTCGACGTCCTCCACATCCACGAGCCGCTCGCTCCGAGCCTGTCACTGCTCGCCTGCCTCGCCGCACGCGGTCCGGTCGTCGCCACCTTCCACACCGCTACCGAGCGCTCGCGGGCGCTCGCCGCCGCGCGAGGGCGTGCTCCAGCCGGTGATGGAGAAGATCAGCGGCCGGATCGCCGTGTCCGCGCTGGCCAGACGGGTGCAGGTCGAGCACTTGGCCGGGGGAGCGGTGGAGATCCCCAACGGTGTGTCGGTCGCGCGGTTCGCCGACGCCCCGCCGCTCGACGGGTGGCCCGGCGACGGTGGCGCGATCGGCTTCCTCGGCCGCTTCACCGAACCGCGCAAGGGCTTCCCGATCCTGCTTGAGGCGTTCTCCGCGCCTCGACCGCCCGGACCTGCGCCTCCTGGTGGCCGGACCCGGCGACGCGGACGATGCCCTTGACGACGTTCCTGCTGCCGTGCGCGACCGGATCGTCATGCTCGGGCTCGTCTCCGACGCCGACAAGGCCCGCATGCTGCGCAGCGTCGACGTGTACGTCGCTCCGAACACCGGCGGCGAGTCGTTCGGCATCATCCTCACCGAGGCGATGGCCGCCGGCACCGCGATCGCGGCCAGCGACCTCGACGCGTTCCGCCGCGTGCTCGACGACGGCCGCGCGGGGGCACTGTTCCGTACGGGGGACGCATCGGCGCTGGCCACGACGCTGGGATCGCTGCTGGACGATCCTGACCGCCGGAAGGCCCTCGCCGCTCGGGCGTCGACCGCCGTGGCGGAGTTCGACTGGCCCGTCGTCGCCGCGCGCGTCCTTGAGGTGTACAGCACGGTGGTGGCCGCTACACCCGCCGTCGTCACCGCCGAGGACGAGCCGCGCATGGACTGGCTCCCGAAGTCGCTGCGGGACCGCCTGCGCTGACTCATTGCCGCGGTGCCTTCGCCCAGCCCGCTCGTGAAGCCCAGCCCGCTCGCGGCGCCCGGCCCCTCGCGAAGCCGGGCCTGATCGCGAAGCCCAGCTCGGCCCGCTCGCGAAACCCGGCCCGCTCGTGAAGCCGGGCCTGCTCGTGACGCCCAGCCCCGCCCGCAGCGCCCGGCACGCGCTCGCGAAACGAACTTGCGGGACATTTCGGGGCAATGGTGCCCGTTGTAGGCACGGCTTCCCGGAAAGTCCGGTTCGCCAGCGGGTGAGGGTGAGGGCCGGGGCGAGTGCGAGCGGGCGGGGCGGTGGGCGGCGCCAGCGTGGTAAGGCGCTGCGCCTACGATCCGGCGTGTGGAGTTGCTGGTCGGTGTCGTCGTGGCGGTGCTGCTCGTCTCGACGTACGTGACCTGGCTGTCGGGGCGGCTCGAACGCCTGCACGCCCGCGTCGCCGCGGCGCAGAGCGCGCTCGACGCGCAGCTGGTGCGGCGGGCGGCGGTGGCGGCCCAGCTCGCCGAGGCGCGCGAGGAGCAGATGGGCGCGCAGGCCGCCGCGGTGCGCGCCGCCGCCAAGTCCGCCTTGCACGCCGATCTCGACCAGCGCGAGGCCGCGGAGAACGACCTGACCCGCGCCTTGCACCGGCTGCCGCTCGCCGCCGACGACCCGCTCTTGGTCGAGCTGGCGGTCACGAGCCGCCGCCTCGGGGTGGCACGGCAGGTGCACAACGATGCCGTGCGGGACACTCTGGCGCTTCGCCGCCGCCGGTTGCCGCGCGCGCTCAGACTCAGCGACCGGCACCGCGCGCCGACGTACTTCGACGTCGCGGAGTTCACCGTCGAGACGTCCCCGACCGGCTCGGATACCGCGCGGGGTGTCGGCGAGGCCACACCCGGCCCCGGCTGAGGCGTTACGTCGCGGCAGTAGGATGAGTGTGCCGTCCGACCTGAGAAAGGCTGATCTGCCGTGTCCGCCGCCAGCAACACTCCCGCCGTCACCCCCGCCACGCCCGCCGAGGTGGGCACCGCCCGCGTGAAGCGCGGCATGGCGGAGATGCTCAAGGGCGGCGTCATCATGGACGTCGTCACCGCCGAGCAGGCCAAGGTCGCCGAGGACGCAGGCGCCGTCGCCGTCATGGCTCTTGAGCGTGTGCCCGCCGACATCCGCGTGCAGGGTGGCGTGGCCCGGATGAGCGATCCGGACATGATCGACGGCATCATCGCCGCCGTCTCGATCCCGGTCATGGCCAAGGCTCGCATCGGCCACTTCGTCGAGGCGCAGGTGTTGCAGGCGCTCGGCGTCGACTACATCGACGAGTCCGAGGTGCTCACCCCGGCCGACGAGGCCCACCACATCGATAAGTGGGCGTTCACCGCGCCGTTCGTGTGCGGCGCCACCAACCTGGGCGAGGCGCTGCGTCGCATCGCCGAGGGCGCGGCGATGATCCGCTCCAAGGGCGAGGCCGGCACCGGCAATGTCGTCGAGGCCACCCGCCACATGCGCTCGATCCGCAGTGAGATCCGCCGCCTCGGCACCCTTGACGAGACCGAGCTGTTCGTCGCCGCCAAGGAGCTGCGCGCGCCGTACGAGCTGGTCAAGGAGGTCGCGCGGGCCGGCAAGCTCCCGGTGGTGCTGTTCACCGCCGGCGGCATCGCCACCCCGGCCGACGCCGCGATGATGATGCAGCTCGGCGCCGAGGGCGTCTTCGTCGGCTCCGGCATCTTCAAGTCCGGTGATCCGGTGAAGCGCGCAGAGGCAATCGTCAAGGCCACCACGTTCTACGACGACCCGGACGTCATCGCGAAGGTGTCCCGTGGGCTCGGCGAGGCGATGGTCGGGCTCAACGTCGACACGCTCCCGGAGAACGAGCGCTACGCCACGCGCGGCTGGTAGCCGTCACGACGCCGGATACACCTCGACGCGAGCTTGGTGGCCGTTGGAGCCACCGAGCTTCGCGTCGCAGGTGATCAGCGGCACGTCGAGCAGTTCCGCGAGAGCGACGTAGAGGGCGTCGTAGGCGCTGATTGCGTGCCTCAGTTCCCAGGCTCGGCGCAGAAGTGGACGGTGTGAAACGCGCACAATCGGGGCCTCCTGGAGCCACGTGACCGTGGTGAGTGCCTGGTCGCTTGTCAGCAGCTTGTGCCGGGCCATCCTGCGTAGGGCGCTCAGCGCCTCAGCATCGATGAGTTCCGGTGCTGCGGTGCGTGAGGTGGCGAGCCGCCGTCGCAATGCGGCGTCCGGTGAAGCTCCTGCAATGAACTCGACGAGCGCTGAGTTGTCGAGTACGACGTCGACGGTCACGTGAGATCCCGGACTTCGCGGATGATGCGGACGATCTCCTCGCGGTCAACGCCCCAATCGCGGTCGGTAACCTGCTCGATCCACTCGCCCATGGTGGGGCCGGCCATGCGGTCCAGCTCGCGCCGGAGATAGGCGGTCAGGGACAGGCCCTCGGCTGCCGCACGGGAGCGGAGGACACGGTAGGTCTCGTCGTCGACGTCACGGATCTGGATCGTCTTCGGCATGCCTGCACCGTAGCGTCCCTGCACCCATTCTGCATGCAGTGGACCGCTGGACGACCCCGGCGGATCTGCAAATGGTGGATACATGCGGCTAGTCTACGTCAAACGAGAGTATCTGAAGAAGATATCCACAAGCTAACGGTGGAGGCCGCCCGTGGTGCTGTGCGACGGCCGATTTAGACTCGTCACGTAGATGTCCGCCGCATGGAAAGTGGTCCCCGTGGTTCGTCCAGTCATCGGAGTCTTCGCGTTGCAGGGCGATGTGCGGGAGCATGTCGCGGCGCTGTCCGCGGTGGGCGCCCATGCAGTCCCGGTGCGCCGCCCGGAGGAACTGGCCACAGTGGACGGGCTGGTCGTTCCCGGCGGGGAGTCCACCACGATGAGCCGGCTCTCGGGGATCTTCGGCCTGCTGGAGCCGATCCGCTCCCGCATCGCCGCCGGCATGCCCGTCTACGGCTCCTGCGCCGGCATGATCATGCTCGCCGGCACCGTGCTCGACGGCCGTCCCGACCAGCAGAGTTTCGGCGGCATCGACATGGTGGTGCGGCGCAACGCGTTCGGGCGCCAGGTCGACTCGTTCGAGACCGACCTCGACATGGCCGGCGTCGACGGTGGGCCCGTGCACGCCGTCTTCATCCGCGCCCCGTGGGTCGAGAAGGTCGGCGCGGGCGTCGAGGTGCTCGCGCGCGTCAGCGGTGGACCGGCTGACGGTAGGATCGTCGCGGTCCGGCAGGGGAACCTGCTCGCGACCGCCTTCCATCCTGAGCTCACCGGGGATCTGCGCGTCCACGGGCTGTTCGCCGGGATGGTGCAGGAGGCGGCGCGGGCCGCTGCCTGAGCGACGGAACATCCGCACGGAGGAGGAATAGATGAGCGGCCACTCAAAGTGGGCGACCACGAAGCACAAGAAGGCCGTCATCGACGCCAAGCGCGGCAAGATGTTCGCCAAGCTGATCAAGAACGTCGAGGTCGCGGCCCGCACCGGCGGCGGCGACCCGGCCGGCAACCCCACGCTGTACGACGCCATCCAGAAGGCGAAGAAGAGCTCGGTCCCGAACGACAACATCGACCGTGCGGTCAAGCGTGGCGCGGGGCTCGAAGCCGGCGGCGCCGACTGGCAGACGATCACGTACGAGGGTTACGGCCCGAACGGCGTCGCTGTGCTGATCGAGTGCCTCACCGACAACCGCAACCGCGCCGCGTCCGAGGTGCGCACCGCGATGACCCGCAACGGCGGCTCCATGGCCGACCCGGGCAGCGTGTCGTACCTGTTCACCCGCAAGGGCGTCGTGATCGTGCCGAAGGGCGAGCTCACCGAGGACGACGTGCTCATCGCCGTGCTCGACGCCGGCGCCGAGGAGGTCAACGACCTCGGCGAGTCGTTCGAGGTGGTCAGCGAGGCCACCGACCTGGTCGCGGTGCGCACGGCCCTGCAGGACGCCGGCATCGACTACGAGTCGGCCGAGGCCAGCTTCCTGCCGAGCGTGCAGGTGCCGCTCGACGAGGACGGCGCCCGCAAGGTCTTCAGGCTGATCGACGCCCTTGAGGACTCCGACGACGTGCAGAACGTCTACGCCAACTTCGACGTCTCCGACGAGGTCATGGAGGCCGTCGGCTAGATCCCTGGCGACCTGGATATCTCGACGCTGGCCGGATATCCTTGCGCTCGGGAGGTGGCAGCATGGCCAAGACTCTGATTGACATCGACGAGGAACTGCTCGCCGAGGCGCCACGCTCGCGCTCGGGACTTCCACGAAGAAGGACACCGTCACGGCGGCGCTGACGAAGATCGTCGAGGAGGCCCGCGAACGCCGCCTGCGCGCGCTACGACGCATCTGCAGACGGGCGGCAGACGAGGGTGCGTTCGACTTCGACCGCCTCGCTGAGCTGGACGAGTGAAGTACCTCATCGACACGAGCGCGCTGGTGCGGATCCTGCGCCGGCAGGTCGATCCGCGTGTGGCGACGAGCGAGCCGGCGCATGGCCTCGTCGCGGTCTGTGATCCGGTCTCGTCGAGACGATCGACGATCGCTGGCGCCAAGGAGCATCTAGCGGCTGAAACAGCAGTTGATGGACACATATCCGTGGGTGTCCCGTGCCGGACGCGCGTCTGGGACAGGGTTTGGAGCGTGCACGCTGACGCTGGCGTAGCACAGCGCGCATCGTGGACTCTCGGTCGCGGATCTGCTCGTCGTCGCCACTGCGCTGCACCACCGCTTGACCGTGCTGCATCTCGATGCCGATTTCGAGACCGTTGCTCGTGTCGTACCCGAGTTCCAGCAGGAGCGGATCAGCTGAGGCGCGCGTGTCGGTCGGCAGGCGCGCCGATGCTCGCGGTACGGTGTCGAACATCTGTTCGGTTCGGGTGTGGAGGGTGCGGCGTGCGCGTGCTCGGGGTTGACCCTGGGCTGACCCGGTGCGGGGTCGGCGTGGTCGACGGGTCCGCCGGGCGGCGTTGCGCGATGGTCCATGTCGAAGTGGTCCGCACCCCGGCCGACGCCGAGATCGGCGACCGTCTCCTCACCCTCCACGAAGCGCTCACGGCTCTGGTCGAGCGGTTCGAGCCCGAGGTGGTGGCGGTCGAGCGCGTGTTCGCGCAGCACAACGTCCGCACCGTGATGGGTACGGCGCAGGCCAGCGCGGTCGCGATCACGGTCGCCGCCCGCGCCGGGCTCCCGGTGGTGCTGCACACGCCGAGTGAGGTGAAGGCCGCCGTCACCGGGTCCGGCACCGCAGACAAGGCGCAGGTCACCACGATGGTCACCCGGTTGCTCGGGCTGCCGGCCGCACCCAGACCTGCGGATGCCGCCGACGCGCTCGCCCTCGCGATCTGCCATCTTTGGCGGGCGCCGGCACAGGCACGGATCGCGGCCGCGCGCGTCGGGTCCGACCGGCCGACCCGGGCACAGGTCCAGCTGGCCGCCGCTCTCGCGCAGGTCAAGCGAGCCAGGGTTTCGACGAAGAGGGGGTCGCGATGATCGCCAGCGTGTCCGGCCGGGTGGCCGCCGTCGCGCCCGACGGTGCCGTGGTCGAGGTGGGCGGCGTGGGGCTGAGCGTCCAGTGCAGCCCGGCCACGATCGCCGGCCTGCGGGTGGGGGAGAAGGCCCACCTTGCCACCAGCCTGGTGGTCCGCGAGGACTCGCTGACGCTCTACGGCTTCGCGTCCGAGGACGAGCGCGCGCTGTTCGAGTTGCTCCAGACGGCCAGCGGAGTCGGGCCGCGGCTGGCGCAGGCGGTGCTCGCGGTGCACGCGCCGAACACCGTTCGCCGTGCGGTGGCCACGGGCGACATCGCCACGCTGACCCGTGTCCCCGGCATCGGCAAGAAGGGCGCCGAGCGGCTGATCCTCGAACTCAAGGACCGGATCGGCGTGATCGCCGGCGAGGAGCCTGTCGCCGTCACCGGCGCGGAGCCGGCGTGGCGCGCCCAGGTGCGGCAGGGCCTCGTCGGGCTCGGCTGGTCGGCGAAGGAGGCCGAGGACGCCGCCGCTGCGGTCGGCGCGGACGTCGACGGCGGTTCGCCCGACATCGGCGCCCTGCTCAAGCAGGCGATCAGGTTGCTGGGGCGGGCATGACGGCGCGTGCGAACCGGACTGTCCGGACACGGGTCCTTAAACTGGGCGCCCGATACCACCAAAACCCCGACAGTTGCGAAGCGAGCTACCAGTGAGCGACGCCGCGGAGCAGGTCGTGTCAGCGCTCGTCGCGCCGGGCGAGCGCGAGGTCGAGGTCAGCCTGCGGCCCCGCTCGCTGGCGGAGTTCATCGGCCAGCACCGGGTCCGCGAGCAGCTCGAACTGCTGCTGCGCAGCGCCCAGCGGCGCGAACGCCCGCCGGACCACATCCTGCTGTCCGGCCCACCCGGGCTCGGCAAGACCAGCCTGGCGATGATCGTCGCGGCCGAACTCGGCTCGGCGATCCGCATCACCAGCGGTCCGGCGATCGAGCGCTCCGGTGACCTGGCCGCGGTCCTCACCGCGCTGGCGCCGGGCGACGTGCTGTTCATCGACGAGATCCACCGCATCGCCCGTCCCGCGGAGGAGCTGCTGTACTCCGCGATGGAGGACTTCCGAGTCGACGTCGTCGTCGGCAAGGGGCCGGGAGCCACCGCGATCCCGCTCGACGTGGAGCCGTTCACGCTCGTCGGCGCCACGACGCGGTCCGGCCTGCTCACCGGGCCGCTGCGCGACCGGTTCGGCTTCGTCGCCCACATGGACTTCTACGAGCCTGCCGATCTGGAGCTGGTCATCGCGCGCTCGGCCGAGATCCTGGGAGTCCGGATCGGGCACGACGCCGCGGCGGAGATCGCCGGTCGGTCCCGCGGCACCCCTCGGATCGCGAACCGGCTGCTCAGGCGGGTCCGCGACTACGCAGAGGTGCGCGCCGACGGCGTCATCACCCGTGCCACCGCGCAGGCCGCGCTGAGCGTTTACGAGGTCGACCACCTGGGCCTCGACCGGCTCGACCGTGGCGTCCTCGCGGCTCTCGTCGGCAAGTTCGGCGGTGGACCGGTGGGCCTGTCCACGCTCGCCGTCGCGGTCGGCGAGGAGCGCGAGACGGTCGAGGAGGTGGCAGAGCCGTTCCTGGTACGCGCGGGCCTGCTCGCACGCACGCCGCGCGGGCGCGTCGCGACCTCCGCGGCCTGGCGCCACCTCGGGCGCACGCCGCCCGCCGGTTCGGCCGACGCGGCGCCCGATCTGTTCGGCGATTTCGACTAACCCAGCCGGGAGACCCAGGACTTGACGGACTGGGTTCGATAGAGACGGTTGGTTGCGGAACCACAACGACGCGCTGGCCGTTGGTGGGGTGGTCAGTGCCTCCGGTTAGACTCCCGCCGGTTGCCACCGTTCCCGATGAAAGGCCCGATCTGTGAACGTCGCTGCTCCCGCCGAGTCGGGGGGCAACAGCCTGTTGCCGTTGCTCCTGCTCGTCGGCCTCTTCGCCCTGATGTACTTCATGGTGATCCGCCCCCAGTCGCAGCGCCGTAAGCAGATGCAGCAGATGCAGGCCTCGATTACGGAGGGCACGCAGATCATCACGATCGGCGGGCTCTACGGCACCGTCGTCGCCATCGACGACGAGACGGTGACGCTCGAGGTCTCGCCCGGCCTGACCAACAAGTACGCGCGCGCCGCGATCGGCAAGGTGCTCCCGGCCGAGGAGCCGGCGGCCGCCGCGGACGAGCCGGACGAGGCCGACGACGCCGACGCACGCCGACGGGCAACAAGGCGGACGGCGCCGACAAGGGCTGACCGCCCGCGAGGCCCAGACCCAGGCCGACCCGACGCACCCGCGCCGGCGGCTCCATAAGGACATAGGAGAGACAGCAGTCGTGGCAGCACCCCAGGGACAGCTGAGGGTGTCGCGGTACTTCGCGGCCCTCGGCGCGATCATCGTGGCGCTCTACGCGCTCGTCCTCTTCACCGGGTCGGGATCGTACGCCGACAAAATCAAGCCGAAGCTCGGCCTCGACCTCCAGGGCGGCATGACCGTGACCCTGCGGGCGAACACCGCGGACGGCAAGCAGCCCGACAAGGAGCAGTTGGAGCAGGCCCGCGAGATCCTGGAGAACCGGGTCAACGGCACCGGTGTCGCCGAGTTCGAGGTCACGCTCGAGGATGACCGCAACATCGTCATCAACGTTCCGGGCCAGAACAACGACGACATCAAGAAGATCGGCGAGCCTGCGGAGCTGCGGTTCCGCGAGATGCTCAAGGAGACCGGCGACGTCGGCGCCGGGCCGCCGCCCTCGCCGAGCCCGTCGGTCACGCCGACGCCGAGCGGTTCGGCCAAGCCGTCAGCCACGCCGACCCCGACGGTCTCGCCGTCGAAGGCAGCCGGCACGGGCGGGCTGGCTCCGACGCCCACGCCCACGCCGACGACCAGCGCGGCGCCGAGCCCTGACGCCGCGCCGGCCAAGCCCACGCCGGCACAGATCGAGGTGCTGAAGAAGATCCCGCCGCAGGTCCTGCAGGCCGCACAGCAGGCGCAGTCGCCGGAGCAGCTGCTGGCTCCCGCGCTGGAGTCGCAGATGGAGATCTTCAAGAAGCTGACGCCGGAGGAGATCGCGGTCCTCCCGGCGGAGATGCAGTACATCGTCCCGCAGATCACCTGCGAGATGCTCAACGGCCGGCCCGCAGGCAGCATCCAGAACAAGGACGTGCAGGTGGTGGCCTGCGAGGGCACCTCCAAGCAGTTCCTCGACAAGGCCAGCGTCCTCGGCACCGACGTGAAGTCGGCCGCCTCGGGACTCGACGCGCAGGCCGGCGGCTGGCAGGTGGGGCTCCAGTTCACGAGCAAGGGCCAGGCCAAGTGGACCGACATGACCCGCAAGTCGATCGGCAAGCGCGTGTCGGTCGTGCTGGACAACCGCGTGATCTCGTCGCCGACGATCCAGGAGATCATGCCGAGCGACGCCCAGATCACCGGCAACTTCAGCGCCAAGGAGGCGCGTGACCTCGCCAGCAAGCTGAACTTCGGCGCGCTGCCGCTGACGTTCCAGCAGGAGAACGTGCAGTCGATCAGCCCGACGCTCGGCATCGAGTCGCTCAAGGCCGGCCTGCTCGCCGGCGGCATCGGCCTGGCCCTGGTCGTCGTGTACTCGCTGATCTACTACCGCGCGCTGGGCTTCGTCACGATCCTGAGCCTGGTCGCGTCCTCCGCGATCATCTTCGCGTCGGTGGTCCTGCTCGGCCGCTCGATGGGCTTCACGCTGACCCTCGCCGGCGTCGCCGGGTTCATCGTCGCGGTCGGTATCACCGCCGACTCGTTCGTCGTCCTGTTCGAACGTCTCAAGGACGAGGTGAAGGACGGTCGCACGGTGCGCAGCGCGGTGCCACGCGCCTGGGTGCGGGCGCGGCGGACGATCCTGTCCGCCGACGGCGTCTCGCTCCTCGCCGCGGTGGTCCTCTACGTGCTCGCCGCCGGCGCGGTGAAGGGCTTCGCCTTCACCCTCGGCCTCTCCACCGTGGTGGACGTGCTGATCGTCTTCCTGTTCACCTACCCGCTGGTGGCGCTGCTGTCGCGCATCCGGACCTTCACCTCGCCGCGCATCTCCGGCCTCGGCAACGTCCAGGCCGACACAGTCCCCGCCGTCCCGGCGCGCGCCGGCCGCGTCGCCCCGAAGGAGTCCTGACCGTGAGTCTCGTACGACGCCTCTACCGGGGCGAGACGAACATCGACTTCATCGGGTCGCGCAAGCGGTGGTACATCGCCTCGGCGATCCTGGTCACGGTGTGCCTCGGCCTGATCATCTTCAAGGGCTTCAACTACGGCATCGAGTTCTCCGGCGGCAACTCGTTCACGGTGCCGAAGCCGGCGGGCGCCACCCTGGAGGACGCCGAGCGGGCGATCGAGTCCACCGGCGCCGAGGTGCAGACCGCGCAGGAGGTCGGCGGCGGCGGCCAGACGAAGTTCGTCCTCAAGACCGAGGCCCTCGACGTCGACGAGACCGCCGAGGCCCGGGAGGCCCTCGCCAAGGAACTCGGCGTGAGCCCCGACGAGGTCACGCGAGTCACGCGGTCAGTTCCTCGTGGGGCGGCCAGGTCACCAAGCAGGCGTTGATCGCGCTCGCGGTGTTCCTCGTGCTGGTCAGCATCTACATCTGGATCCGGTTCGAGCAGAAGATGGCGATCGCCGCGATCTTCGCCCTCCTGCACGACCTGGTGCTCACCGCGGGTGTGTACTCGCTGATCGGCTTCGAGGTCACCCCCTCGACCGTCATCGGTCTACTCACGATCCTCGGTTTCTCGCTGTACGACACCGTCGTCGTCTTCGACAAGGTGGAAGAGAACACGAGGGGCATCCTCGGCGGCACCCGCATGGACTACGCCGAGGCGGCGAACCTTGCCGTCAACCAGACCCTGATGCGCTCGATCAACACGTCGCTGATCTCGCTGCTGCCGGTCGGCGGCCTGCTCTTCGTCGGCGCCGGCCTCCTCGGCGTCGGCACGCTGAAGGACCTGGCGCTGGTGCTGTTCGTCGGTCTGGCCGCCGGTGCGTACTCGTCGCTGTTCCTGGCGACGCCGTGGCTGGTCGACCTCAAGGAGCGCGAGCCCGCGGTACGCCGCCCTCAAGCAGCGGGTCGCGGCGCGCAAGGCCGGGCTGGCGAAGGCCACGTCCGCAGCCGCTGCCGACGACATCGCCGACGCGGAGCCGGTGGCGGTCACGGCAGGCGCTGGCGCCCGCTCCGGCGCGCCGCTCCGGCGCCGGTTCCGGTGCCGCAAAGGCTGCGCCGCGCCGCCGCGCCACGGGTGGGAAGTCCGGGCGGCCGAGCGGCAGCAAGCGGAAGCGTTGAGCCCGTCCGACATCGCGGGGGCGGCGGCCGAACTGGTCGCCGCCCACATCCGCGAGATCCCGGACTTCCCCGAGCCGGGCATCCAGTTCAAGGACCTCACGCCGCTGTTCGCGGACGGTCCGGCGTTCCGCGCCGTCGTCGACGCGATCGTCGACCATCACCGTGACGGTGACGACATCGGCTTCGACGTCGTCGTCGGCATCGAGGCGCGGGGATTCGTCCTCGCGGCCGCGATCGGCTACGCCGCCGGTGTCGGGTTCGTGCCGGTACGCAAGGCCGGCAAGCTGCCAGGCGGGACCTACCAGATCTCCTACGCGCTGGAGTACGGGGAGGCGGTCCTCGAGGTCCACACCGACGCGTTCGCGCCGGGCGCCCGCGCGCTCGTCGTCGACGACGTCCTGGCCACCGGCGGCACCGTGGAGGCCGCTCTGGCGCTGGTCGAGCAGGCCGGCGCGCGCATCGCCGGTGTCTCCGTCGTGCTGGAACTGGGCTTCCTGGACGGCCGCAAGCGCCTCGCCCCGCGTGACGTACACGTGCTCAGCACGGTCTGACCGGAACGCAACGCAGCAGTTCAGCGCGGTGTGATCAACGCCACGCGGAGGGTGACGCGCTCCGGTCGGCCACGGACCGTGTTCTGCTCGGCGTACCATTGGGGGACACCCGACCCACCTCACCAGAGGAGCGGCCGTGTCCCCAGACGCCGCCTCAACCGTCGCGGGCGCGGGGCACGATGCCACGCCCGCCTCTAGTACCGAGCTGCCCGCGGCTGGTTCGGCCGCGGACGCGTCGGGCGGTGTCTCCGATCCAGGCGGGTCAGTGAACGGCGGCATACCCATGTCCACGCCAGGCGGAACCGCCAAGCCGACCCGGGCCGGGACGGCGAAGCCGTCTCCCGCCGAAACTCCCAACCCGTCCCCGGGCGGCACCCAGCCAAGCCCGAGCGGGGCCGCAAAGCCGGGCAAACCCGCTGCCACGCCGAGCCAGAACGGCAGGCCGGCAGCAGCGCCGCGCCCGGGGAACGCACCTGGCGACACTGCCGAGCCGGCGAAGCCTAAGCCGGCGGCGGCGCCGGGCCCGGGGAACGCACCTGGCGACACTGCCGAGCCGGCGAAGCCTAAGCCGGCGGCGGCGCCGGGCCGGGGGAACGCACCTGGCGACACTGCCGAGCCGGCAAATGCCAAGCCGGCCAAGACGAAGCCGTCAGCGGCGCGCCGGAGCGCTCCCGCGGTCGACACCTGGGCCCGCCCGCCGGCCGAGCCGGAGCCGGACGCGCCGGTGAGCCCGGCCCCGGTACGCGCCCAGCAGACCACCGGCGACGAGGCCGGTATCACCGCGCCGACCGGTCGCCGGGTCCGTGCCGCCCTCGCCCGGTTCAGCGCCACGTCGTGGCAGGGCCAGGTCAACGTGGTCCTCGAACCGCTGGTCGCCACCCACCGCACCGCGCACCCCAAGGCCGACGTCCGGCTGCTGCAGAAGGCGTACGACGTCGCCGAGCAGTTCCACCGCGGCCAGATGCGCAAGAGCGGCGACCCGTACATCACGCACCCGCTGTCGGTCGCCACGATCCTCGCGGACCTCGGCATGGACACCACCACGCTGTCCGCCGCCCTGCTGCATGACACCGTCGAGGACACCGGCTACACGCTCGAACAGCTCCAGGCCGACTTCGGCGGCGAGGTCGCGCACCTGGTCGACGGCGTCACCAAGCTGGACAAGGTCCAGTTCGGGGAGGCGGCCGAGGCCGAGACGATCCGCAAGATGGTCGTCGCGATGGCCCGCGACCCGCGCGTTCTCGTCATCAAGCTGGCCGACCGGCTGCACAACATGCGCACGATGCGGTTCCTGCCGCGGCCGAAGCAGATCCGCAAGTCCCGCGAGACTCTTGAGGTGCTGGCCCCGCTGGCGCACCGGCTCGGCATGAACACGGTCAAGTGGGAGCTGGAGGACCTGTCCTTCGCGATCCTCTACCCCAAGCGGTACGACGAGATCGCCCGCCTGGTCGCCGAGCACTCGCCCGCGCGCGAGAAGGCTCTGGCGGAGGTCACCGAGCAGGTCAACGCCGACCTCAAGGCGTCCAAGATCAAGGCCACCGTCACCGGACGCCCGAAGCACTACTACTCCGTGTACCAGAAGATGATCGTGCGGGGCCGCGACTTCGCCGACATCTACGACCTGGTCGGCGTGCGGGTCCTGGTCGACTCGGTGCGCGACTGCTACGCCGCTCTCGGTGTGATCCACGCGACCTGGCAGCCGGTGCCGGGCCGCTTCAAGGACTACATCGCGATGCCCAAGTTCAACATGTACCAGTCGCTGCACACGACGGTGATCGGTCCCGAGGGCAAGCCGATCGAGCTGCAGATCCGCACCTGGGCGATGCACCGCACGGCCGAGTACGGCATCGCCGCGCACTGGAAGTACAAGGACTCCAAGGGCGCCGAGGTGGCCGGTCCGGCCGCCCAGGTCGACGACATGACGTGGCTGCGGCAGCTGCTCGACTGGCAGCGCGAGGCGGCCGATCCGGGCGAGTTCCTGGAGTCGCTGCGGTTCGACCTGGGCGGGCAGGAGGTGTACGTCTTCACCCCGAAGGGCGACGTCATCGCGCTGCCCACCGGGTCGACGCCGGTCGACTTCGCCTACGCCGTGCACACGCAGGTGGGTCACCGCTGCATCGGCGCGCGGGTCAACGGCAAGCTGGTGCCGCTGGAGAGCACGCTCGCCAACGGCGACACCGTCGACATCTTCACGTCGAAGTCCGAGAGCGCGGGCCCCTCTCAGGACTGGCTGGGCTTCGTCAAGAGCCCGCGCGCCCGCACGAAGATCCGCCAGCACTTCGCCAAGGAGCGTCGTGAGGACGCGATCGAGGCCGGCAAGGAAGCGATCCAGAAGTTCATGCGCAAGCAGAACCTGCCGCTGCAACGCCTCTTCGGCGGTGAGTCGCTGATCACGCTCGCCCGCGACCTGCACTACGCCGACGTGAGCGCGCTGTACGCGGCGGTCGGGGAGAGCCAGATCTCGGCGCAGTCCGTCGTGCAGCGGATCGTGGCGGCGTTGGGCGGAGCCGAGGGCGCCACCGAGGACCTCGCCGAGATCACGGTGCCGATGCGCGAGCGTGCACGGCCGATCGGCGGCACCGACCCCGGCGTCGTCGTCGAGGGCCTGGACGACGTGTGGGTGAAGCTCGCCAAGTGCTGTACGCCCGTGCCCGGCGACTCGATCATCGGGTTCGTCACCCGTGGCGGCGGCGTCAGCGTGCACCGCCAGGACTGCACCAACGCCGAGGACCTCAACCGGCAGCCGCAGCGCTTGGTGCCGGTGTCGTGGTCGCCCACGGCCGGCTCGGTGTTCCTCGTGGCGATCCAGGTGGAGGCGCTCGACCGGCACCGCCTGCTCTCGGACGTCACCCGCGTGCTGTCCGACGAGCGGGTCAACATCCTCTCGGCGACGGTCACCACCACGCGCGACCGGGTCGCGGTCTCGCGGTTCACGTTCGAGATGGCCGACCCGAAGCACCTCGGGCACCTGCTCGGTGTGGTGCGCAAGGTCGAGGGCGTCTACGACGCCTACCGCGTCACCTCAGGCGCGTAGGGCGGCGCTGGCCCGAAAAGCACGCTGCGGTTCGAACGCGACCTCAGGGGTCGCATTCGAACCGCAGCAGCGAGGGGTCTAGCCGGCGGCGCCCGCCACCGTCACCTTCTCCAGCTTCACCGGCTGCTTGGGCTTGCCACCGCCGGCCTGCGCGTCGAACGCGCCGTCGTGGCCCTTCGCCGCGATCGCGGTGACGACGTCGAGGCCCTTGGTCACCTTGCCGAACGGCGTGTAGTCGGGGCCGAGGCCGCTGCCGTCCTTGAAGACGATGAAGAACTGGCTGCCGTTGGAGTCCGGGGAGCCGCTGTTCGCCATCGCGAGGGTGCCGGCCGGGTAGGGGTTCTTGCCGCCCGCGGCCGGCAGGTTCTCCACGTTGAATCGGTAGCCGGGGCCGCCGGTGCCGGTGGCGGACGGGTCACCGCACTGCAGCACGAAGATGCCCTTGTCGACCAGGCGGTGGCACTGCGTGCCGTCGAAGAACTTCTTGCTGGCGAGGAACGCGAAGCTGTTGGTGGTGCACGGCGCCTTCGCGGCGTCCAGGGCGACCTGGATCTCGCCGGAGTTGGTCTTGATCGTGGCCGCGCGGGTGCCGGTGTGCGGCACGTTCTTGGTCGGCGGCAGACCCACGTCCTTCACCTGGCCGCCGTCGCCCTTGTTGTACGCGCACTCGCCAGGCTTCGCCGGCGCGCTGGGGCTGGCGGACGCCGAGGGCGTGGGGGTGGCGGGGGCCGCGGTGTCAGGGCTCTTCTTGTCCTCGTCACCGAACTTGACGACCAGGAACCAGGTGCCGCCCACCACGGCGACGAGGGCGAGGATCGCTCCCAGGCCGGCCTGCATCTGCCGGCGCCGGCGTGCGGCGGCGGCCCGGCGGGCCATCTGGCGTTCGAGCTTCTTCCGCGCGAGCTCGCGCTGGCGGTCCTTGGTGGGCACGGTGGTGCTCCTGTCGTCTACGTCCGTGATAGCGCTGTGTCGTCTCCGGTGACCGACAGAGTCTACGAGGCGCGCAACCGGGCACTTCCGGGCGGGCGGGTATCGCGGTCGCTACGGATCGGGGGTCGTCGGTAGGCTTACCCGCAGTCATCTGTTCACGCGAAAGGACGTCCCCGTGCTCGTCGCCGGGTTCCCCGCCGGGCCACCCGGCACGAACTGCTGGGTGATCGCTCCCGGCCCTGGTCAGGAGTGTGTCGTCGTCGACCCCGGGATCGGCGCGCAGGGCCAGCTCGACGACATTCTCGCGAAGCACCGGCTGCAGCCGGTCGCGGTGGTTCTTACGCATGGCCATTTCGACCACACGTTCTCGGTCGCGCCGGTGTGCGGCGCCCGCGACATCCCCGCCTACGTGCACCCCGCCGACCGGCGCCAGCTCGCCGACCCGTGGAGCGGCATCGGCGCGCCCAGCGGCACCCCGCTGTTCGGCCAGCTCACGTTCACCGAGCCGGACGACGTCCGCGAACTGGCCGACGGCCAGTCCCTGCAGCTGGCGGGCGTCGAGCTGAGCGTCAAGCTGGCGCCGGGTCACACGCCCGGTTCGGTGGTGTTCGGCCTGGCCACTCCCGACGAGCCGCTGCTTTTCTCCGGCGACCTGCTCTTCGCCGGTTCGATCGGGCGGGTCGACCTGCCCGGCGGCAGCGAGTCCGACATGGTCGAGTCGCTGCGGCGCGTGGTTCTGCCGATGGACGACGCCACCGTGGTCCATCCGGGCCACGGCGACTCCACGACCATCGGCCGCGAACGCGCCACGAACCCCTTCCTGCGGATGGCCGCCGAGTTCGGCGCCACGCAGGGGCCAAGGACAGGACTGTGAGTACATCGTTCACCGCCCCCAAGGGCACCTTCGACACGTTGCCGCCCGAGTCGGCGACGTTCCTCGCCGTGCGCGAGAAGCTGCTGGAGCCGGTCGCGGCTCGCCGGTTACTCCTACGTCGAGACGCCTACCTTCGAGGACACCGCGCTGTTCGCGCGGGGCGTCGGTGAGTCCACCGACGTCGTCACGAAGGAGATGTACACGTTCACCGACAAGGGCGGGCGCTCGCTCACCCTGCGGCCCGAGCTGACCGCCGGCCTCATGCGGGCGTTCATCGAGCACAAGCTGTACGCGGGCCAGCTGCCGGCAAAGCTGTACGCGGTCGGGTCGAACTACCGTTACGAGCGTCCGCAGGCCGGGCGTTTCCGGCACTTCACCCAGGTCAACGTGGAGGCGATCGGCGTCGACGACCCCGCGCTGGACGCCGAGGTGGTCGCGCTGAACGACGCGGCGTTCCGGGCGGCGGGGCTGCGCCAGTACACGCTGATGCTCACCTCGCTCGGCGACAGCAACTGCCGCCCGGCGTACCGGGAGCGGCTGCAGGAGTTCCTCGGCAGCCTCGACCTCGACGAGGACACCCGCCGCCGCGCCGAGATCAACCCGCTGCGCGTGCTCGACGACAAGCGTCCGGCCGTCCAGGCGCAGCTCACCGACGCGCCGCTCATGGTCGACCACCTCTGCGACGACTGCCGCGTCCACTACGACGAGGTCCGCGGCTACCTCAAGGCGCTCGGCGTGCAGTGGGAGGAGGCTCCGCGGCTGGTACGCGGCCTCGACTACTACACCCGCACCACGTTCGAGTTCGTGCACGGCGGGCTCGGCGCCCAATCGGCGATCGGCGGCGGCGGCCGGTACGACGGCCTGTCCGCGCAGCTCGGCGGGCCCGACCTGTCCGGCATCGGCTGGGCGATCGGCGTCGACCGCACGCTGCTCGCGCTCAAGGCCGAGGGCGTCACGTTCGACGACGTGTTCCGGCTCGGCGCATTCGTGGTGCCGCTCGGCGCGGCGAAGTCCCGTGCGGTCTCGCTGGTTGCCGAGCTGCGTGCCGCGGGCGTCCCTACCGACATGGCCTACGGCGACCGCGGCCTCAAGGGCGCCATGAAGGCGGCCGACCGATCCGGCGCGCGCTACGCGGTCGTGCTGGGCGAACGAGATCTCGAGAGCAGCACCGCCCAGCTCAAGGATCTCGCCAGCGGTGAGCAGCTCACCGTCGCCCTCACTGACCTCGCTTCGACACTTCAGGAGAAACTCTCGTGACCACGTACCGCACCGCCACTGCCGGCTCGCTGCGCGCCGAGCACGCCGGGCAGAGCGTGACGCTCTCCGGCTGGGTGGCGCGCCGCCGTGACCACGGTGGCGTCACTTTCATCGACCTCCGTGACGCGTCCGGCTACGTCCAGGTCGTGTTCCGCGAGTCGGACGCGCACCACCTGCGGGCCGAGTACTGCATCCGGGTCGAGGGCACGGTCGGCCGCCGTCCTGCGGGCAACGAGAACCCGGAGCTGCCCACCGGCGAGATCGAGGTCACCGCGTCCGCCCTGGTCGTGCTGAGCGAGGCGGCGGCGCTGCCGTTCCCGATCGACGGGCAGTCGGCCGGCGAGGTCGGCGAGGAGGCCCGGCTCAAGTACCGGTACCTCGACCTGCGCCGCGCCGCGTCCGGCGACGCGCTGCGGATGCGGTCGAAGGTCAACCAGGTGGCCCGCAACGCGCTGCTGGACGAGGGCTTCGTCGAGGTCGAGACGCCGACCCTCACCCGATCCACGCCGGAGGGCGCGCGCGACTTCCTCGTCCCTGTGCGGCTCCAGCCGGGCAAGTGGTACGCGCTGCCGCAGTCGCCGCAGCTCTTCAAGCAGCTGCTGATGGTCGCCGGCATGGAGAAGTACTTCCAGATCGCCCGGTGCTATCGCGACGAGGACTTCCGTGCCGACCGCCAGCCCGAGTTCACCCAGCTCGACATCGAGATGAGCTTCGTCTCGCAGGACGAGGTCATCGCGCTGGCCGAGCGGGTGATGGCGGCGGTCTGGCGCGAGGTCGTCGGGTACGAGATCCCGCTGCCGATCCCGCGGATGACCTACGCCGAGGCCACCTCCCGGTTCGGCTCGGACCGTCCCGACCTGCGGTTCGGCGTCGAGCTGACCGACCTCACCAGCTACTTCACCGGCACCGAGTTCCGCGTGTTCCAGTCCGAGCACGTCGGCGCTGTCGTCATGCCGGGCGGCGCGTCCCAGACCCGCAAGGAGCTCGACGCCTGGCAGGAGTGGGCCCGTTCGCGCGGTTCGCGGGGCCTGGCGTACGTGCTGCTCGACGCCGAGACCGGCGAGGCGCGCGGCCCGGTCGCCAAGAACCTCTCCGAGGCGCACCTGGCCGGGCTGGCCGACGCGGTCGGCGCCAAGCCGGGCGACGCGGTCTTCTTCGCCGCCGGCGCCCGCAACGACGCCCTGGCGCTGCTGGGCGCTGCCCGGCTGGAGATCGGCAAGCGCTGCGGGCTGATCGACGAGTCCAAGTGGGACTTCCTCTGGGTCGTCGACTTCCCGATGTTCGAGGACGACGGCGAGGGCGGCTGGACCGCGATCCACCACCCGTTCACCGCGCCCACTCCCGAGTGGACCGACCGGTTCCAGGACAGCCCCGGCGAGGCCATGTCATACGCGTACGACATCGTGCTGAACGGCACCGAGCTGGGCGGTGGTTCCGTCCGTATCCACCGTTCCGAGATCCAGCAGCGAGTGTTCGACGTCCTCGGCCTCACCGAGGAGGAGGCGAACAGCAAGTTCGGCTTCCTGCTGGAGGCGTTCCAGTACGGGCCGCCGCCGCACGCCGGCATCGCGCTCGGCTGGGACCGGCTCTGCGCGGTGCTCGCCGGCTCGGAGTCGATCCGTGACGTGATCGCGTTCCCGAAGACGGCGTCGGGCGGCGACCCGCTGACCGGCGCGCCGACCGAGATCACGCCAGAACAGCGACGTGAGGCCGGCATCGACGGCCCGCCGAAGCCGGGTGGCCAGCCCTGACCGTCACTGACGCCGGCCTTCCCTCGACCGCCGAGATCATGGCGGCCGGGGAGGCGGCGTTGTCGGCCGCGTCCGGCCAGCCGTGCCGGCTCGGCGACGCGGTCGGCATCGGCGGCAGTGCCCGCTCCGCGGTGCTGCGCGCGCGGGTCTTCGGCGGTGAACCGCGCAGTGTGGACGGTCGCGGCACGGTGATCCTCAAGGCACACCGCCGGGAGGCCCGCGACACGTTCCTCGACGAGGCGGCCGGGCTCGCGTTCAGCTCCGCCGGGCCGAAGCTGCTGGCTGTCGACACCGACTCGTCGGTGCTGGTCCTGGAGGACCTCGGCAAGGCGCCGAGCCTCGCTGACGTCCTGCTCGCGGACGATCCCGAACGAGCGGCCGGCGCGGCCCGCACCTGGGCGACGGCGTTCGGCCGCCTCTGCGCCGACTCGGCCGGCCGGCAGGACGAGTTCGCGGAGCTACGGCGGCGGTTCGGCGGCGACGGCGCCAACCCGCACGACGAGACGTGGCTGCCGCGCGCTCTGCGCGAGCTGCCGGCCCGCTTCGGCGCGCTCGGCGTGGACCTGCCGCGCGGCCTCGACACCGAGCTGATCTCGCTGCTCGTGCACACCGAACCGGGCGACTTCGCCGTGTTCTCGCCCGGTGACGTCTGCCCCGACAACAACCTCTTCACCGCCGACGGCCTGCGCTTCCTCGACTTCGAGAGCGCCGGGTACCACTCGGTCTTCCTCGACGCGGCGTACACGAGGCTGCCGTTCGCCACCTGCTGGTGCGTCTTCACACCGCCGCCCGGGCTCACCGGCGTGATGGAGGCGGCGTTCCGGTCCGAGGTGGTGCGGGCGTTCCCCGAACTCGCCGACGACGCCGTCTGGGACGCCGGCGTACGCGGTGCATGCACGGTCTGGGTGCTGTCGATGTCGCTCTGGCTGCTTCCCGGCGCGATGGAGGACGGGAACGAGCTGGTTCCGGCCGGGGGCCGCGCGCCGCGCCGCCGCCCGTACCTCGCGCACCGCTGGCGGTGGCTCGCCGATGAGCTGGACCGTGCCGGCGAGCTGCCTGCGGTCACCGCGTTGTTGCGCGCTGCGCTGGTGAGCGCGGCGAAGCGCTGGGGCAAGAGCGAGCTGGTGCTGCTCGGCTATCCGGCGTTCCGGGGCCGCTAGTCGCTGCATTGCACGCGCGTCGACTTTCGGATTCTTGGGGGTTGCGAGGCCGCGGCACCCCCAAGAATCCGAATGTCGACGAAAAGATCGCCCAAACCAGGGGAGGGACGCTCGTGCGGGTGCGACCGGAGTCTGCCGCGGACATCGAGGCGGTGCGTGCGGTTCATGACGCCGCGTTCGGGCAGGCCGCCGAGGGCAAGCTCGTGGACGCGCTACGGGGCGGATCGTCGTGGCACCCGTCGCTGTCGCTGGTGGCCGAGCTGGACGGCGAGATCGTCGGGCACGTGCTCGTCACCGACGTCACGCTGGCCGGGCGGCCGGTGTTCGCGCTGGGTCCGATCGGGGTGCTGCCCGCGCACCAGCGATCTGGCGTCGGATCCGCGTTGATGGCCGCTGCCATGGACGCCGCAGCCACCACCGACCGCGGCATGATCACGCTGCTCGGCGATCCCGCGTACTACACCCGCTTCGGCTTCACGCCCGCCTCGGACATGCGGTGTGGTGGACCCGTGGGGCGCGCCGCCCGGTTACTTCATGGTGCTGAAGCTTCCCGCGTACTCGGTCGATCTTGCCGGGACGCCGGAGTACCCGGCGCCGTGGCTCGCGTTCTAGCCCACCACCCGAGGAGCCCGCACAGCGTGTAGCCGAGAGCGTTGGCGACACCGTGGGTGGCTGCGGTCCACGTCATGCTCAGATGGGGCACGTCGAACGCCAGCCCCGTGGTCCACCAGATCGCGAGCACCATGGGGACGAGCACCGACAGCGCACTGATCGTGTGTAACCAGCCTGGTCTCGTGCGGAGGTGGGCGACGGCCAGCACGGTGACGCCGGCGCTGAGCGTGACCACGCCGGGCAGCTGCGCGGCAGGCGAGACGAAGAACGCGAACCCGATGATCGCGGGGGAGACGAGGACCGCTGCCAGTGCGACGTCCGCCCAGCGGCGGTCGAGCGCGCGGGCGGTGCGGCCGGCGATGAGGCTGGCGCCGAAGCCGGCGAAGTGGAAGTGCACCGACGTCAACGTCAGCAGCACGAGTTCGAACCCGAACAGCTGCCAGCCGCCGGTGGACGCCACCATCCCGAGCGCCGCGACCGGCAGCGACAGCAGCGCGACGGCCGGCGCCCACTCGACGCCTGGCCAGCAGTACGGCGCCGTAGCCGGCCGCCGCGAGGCACCAGACGCCGTACCCGGCCGCTACCTGCCCGGATGGCAGCAGCAGTCCGGCGGTGGCGCACGCGGCGCCGAGTGGTTGGGTATGCCGGATCGCCGCTGGTAGGCCGGGCACGAGCCGCAGCCCGAGCGGCACGATCACCCACACCGCGAGCAGTTGTACGCAGGTAAGCAGTGCATTCATGACGCCCCCGGTCTGTCGGTTTGAACATGTTCAAACATACAGCCGGGCGCCAATAGTCAAACGGACTTGCGGGACAAATCAGGGCAAGCGCGCCCGGTGTAGGCACGGCTTCCCGAAAAGTCCGGTTCGGGTTGAGGGAGAGGGCGGCCCCAGGCGAGCGGGTGGTGGCTCAGTGCGGCCGCGGCATGCGTCAGTGGCGTATGGCGAAGCGGGCGTGGAGGCGGCGTAGCGGCGCCGGTGCCCACCAGTTCGCGTTGCCGAGCAGTGTCATCGTCGCCGGGACGAGCAGGCACCGCACCAGCGTGGCGTCGACCGCCACCGCGATCGCCATGGCCACGCCAAGCTCCTTGATCGAGAGCATCTTGCCGGCGGCGAACCCGCTGAACACGATGATCACGAGCAGCGCCGCGGACGTGATGATCCGACCGGACCGTTGCAGTCCGGCTTCCACGGCCTCGTCGTTGCTCATGCCGCCGTCGTACAGCTCCTTGACGCGGGAGAGCAGGAACACCTCGTAGTCCATCGAGAGGCCGAACGCGAACGCGAACACCAGCACCGGGACCCACGTCTCCAGCCCGCCGGTCGACTCGAAACCGAGCGGCCCGGACAGGTGCCCCTCCTGGAAGATGAGGATCAGCGCGCCGAACGACGCTCCGAGCGAGAGCGTGTTCATCACCAGCGCCTTCACGGGCACGAGCACCGAGCCGGTCATGGCGAAGAGCAGTACGAGCGTGGCGATCGCGACGTACAGCAGCGCCCACGGCGCCCGCGTGGCTACCTCGTCCTTGAAGTCGAGCAGGATCGCGGCGTCGCCGGTGATCCAGGTGGTGAACGGCGGGCGGTTTTCGCGGAGCTGCTCGACGAGGTTCTCGGCGCGAAGATCCCGGGAACTCGGCTTCACGAACACATCCACAGTGGACAAGCCGGTGGCGACCTGCTCGGCGCGACCCACACCCGCGATCGAGGGGTCCTGCAGGGACATCGCCCAGATCTGGAGGCTGCGCGCGTCGGTGGCGGCCACGACGGTGATCGGCGCGCTCTCCCGGCCCGGGAACCGCGAGCTGAGCAGGTCGGCGAACTGGCGGCTCTCGAAGCTGCGCGGTAGCAGCTCGGCCGAGCTGTTCTGGAAGTTGGCACCCAGGAACGGCAGCCCGGCGATCACGAGCAGCGCGCCGACGCCGACCGTCACCAGCACCGCGTGCCGGCGCGTCAGCCGGGCCATCCGCGCGAACACACCGTCGTCGGACCCGTCGGCCGGGCGAGGCTTGATCCGGCGCGCGAACATCCCCAGCAGCGCCGGCGTCAGCGTCAGCCCCACGACCAGCGCGATCAGCACCACGCCGACGCCCGCCGAGGCGATCGCGCGGAAGATCGGGCTGGCGAAGAGGAACAGCCCGGACAGCGACGTGGCGACGGTCAGCGCCGAGAACGTGATCGTGCGGCCGGCGGTGGCGACCGTGCGCGCCACGGCGTCCCGAGGGTCGAGCCCGCCCGCGCGCTCCTCGCGGAACCGGCTCACCATCAGCAGCGCGTAGTCGATCGACAGGCCCAGGCCCATCACCGTCGTCACCGACAGCGTGCTCGGGTCGAGGTCCATGAACGCGGAGAAGCCGAGCAGGCTCAGCAGCCCGCCCGCGATCGAGGCGAGCGCGGCGAGGAACGGGACACCGGCGGCGACCAGCCCGCCGAAGATGAACACCATCACGATCAGGGTCAGCGGCAGCGCGATCGCCTCGCCGAGCGTCGTGTCGCGGCTGGTCTGCTCGTTCGCCTCGCGTTGCAGCAGCGCGAACCCGCCGACCGTCACGTCCGGACCGATCTCGCGTAACCGCTTCTCGACCTGCGGCGTCACCAGGTCGTCGCGGGCGCCACGCTCAAGCTCGACCGTGATCAGCACCGCACGGCCGTCGGTGGCCACCAGCGGCGGTGCCGGGGTCTGGACCGGATCGATCATCCGCCCGACGCCGTCGATCGCCAGGATGTCGGCGCGTGCCTCGGTCAGCGCCGGGCGTAACTCCTCGGGAGTGCGTCCGTCCACGATGGCCAGGATCCGCTCGCCGTACGGCGACACCTCGCCCAGCTGCGTGTACGCCTGGATCGACTCCCAGCCGCTCGACCCCTGCTCGCCGCCGAGCCGGTCGGTGACCGTCCCGCTCGACGCGATGCCGGCGCCGAACAGAAGGACCCACGCCAGCACCACCCAGCGCCGGTGGTCGAAACAGAACGTGCCGAGCCGCGCGAGCTTGGACCCTCTCCGAGCTGAGGCCAGAGCGTCACCCGGCGTGAGCTGGCCAGCCGGCCCGCGTACTCGTTGGCGGCCACGCAACATCGGCCTGACCTCCTCCTCGGCCTTGCGGAGCGACGCCTGGGCTCCGGCTGGCCCGGCATCTCCGTCGAGAACGTCACCCCACGGGGTGCGGGCCAGGCTCGCTCGACCATCTCCCGTCAGGTGACGCTCATTACGGTACGGAGGTTCCGTCGGTACCTGCCGGTAGGGTCGCCGATGTGGAGCCGGAGAGCCTGTTCGATGCCGCTGGCGAGGAGGCCGCGGCGAAGACGGCCCCGCTCGCCGTACGGATGCGCCCGCGCACGCTCGACGAGCTGGTCGGCCAGGAGCACCTGCTCATCGCCGGGCTCTCCGCTGCGCCGCCTCGTCGAGGGCGACGCGCCGCTCTCGGTCATCCTCTGGGGCCCGCCGGGCAGCGGAAAGACCACGATCGCGCAGATCGTCTCGCGCGCCACCCGCCGCCGCTACGTGCAGCTCTCCGCCCTTACGGCCGGCGTCAAGGACGTCCGCGCGGTCATCGACGAGGCCCGTCGCGAGCTGGGTTTCTCCGGCCGCCAGACCGTGCTGTTCCTCGACGAGGTGCACCGCTTCTCCAAGACCCAGCAGGATTCGCTGCTCGCCGCGGTGGAGGACCGCACGGTCACGCTCGTGGCGGCCACCACCGAGAACCCGTACTTCTCGATCGTGTCGCCGCTGCTCTCGCGCTCGCTGATGCTCACGCTCGAACCCCTCAAAGACGAAGACATTCGTTTCCTCGTACGAAAAGCACTCACCGAAGAGCGTGGGCTGGCCGGCGTGGTCACCGTCGCCCCGCTGGCTGAGGATCACCTCGTCCGCCTCGCCGCCGGTGATGCCCGGCGCGCGCTCACCGCGCTCGAAGCCGCCGCCGGCTCGGCGCTGGCCCTCGGCGCGTCCGAGATCGACCTGCCCACCGCCGAGGCCGCCGTCGATCAAGCCGCCGTCCGCTACGACCGCGACGGCGACGCCCACTACGACGTCACGAGTGCGTTCATCAAGAGCATGCGCGGGTCCGACGTGGACGCCGCGCTGCACTGGCTCGCGCGGATGCTCGTCGCGGGGGAGGATCCGCGCTTCATCGCCCGCCGGCTGGTGATCTTCGCCAGCGAGGACGTGGGCATGGCCGACCCCACGGCGCTCCAGGTCGCCGTCGCGGCGGCGCAGGCGGTGCAGCTCATCGGGTTGCCGGAGGGGCGGCTCAACCTCGCGCAGGCGGTGATCCACCTGGCCACGGCGCCGAAGTCGAACGCAGTCATCGCCGCGATCGGCTCGGCCGAGGCGGACGTCCGCGCCGGCCGCACGGGCGCGGTGCCGCCAGCCCTGCGCGACTCGCACTACCCGGGCGCCAAGGGCCTCGGGCACGGCAAGGGCTACCGGTACCCGCACGACGAGGACGCGGGCGTCGTGGCCCAGCAGTACGCGCCCGACGAGGTGCTCGACCGCGAGTACTACACGCCGAGCAGGCACGGTGCCGAGCGGCCGCTCGTCGAGCGGGTGGAACGGCTCCGCAAGATCATTCGGGGAGAAGACAAGAAGTGACGCGTAAGTACCTGGCCGCCCTGTTCACGCTGGCGGCCCTCGCCGGTTGCGCCTCCGAGCCCGGGCCCGAGGCGGCACTCGACGCGGTCGCCGCGCCGTCGTGGTTCACCGGGGCCAAGGACACGGCCCAGCCCGACGCCGACCCGCCACGGTGGACCAGGAGCTACGCGATGCTGCCGAAGGCCGCATCCGAAGTGGACATGGTGTACGCGCAGGCGCTCGACCGCGCGGGCTGGCGCTACACCGACGGCACGTGCGCCGCGGCGCCGCCCGGCGGGGCGATCAAGGACGACTGCTGGACCAGGGACGGCCTCGTACTGGCGTACCGGGCCACCCCCGTGACCACGGGTAACGAGGCCGGCCCGGCGAAGCTGGAGATCGTGCTGCACGAAGAGGCCACACCGTCCCAGGCGATCCTCCTGTGCCCTCTGGACGAGACGGCGTGCCGCGTGCCTCACGTCATGAGGTCGTGAGAGTAAGGTCTCCTCGCACGGGGTAGGTGGCCCGTGCCAATCGATCGAGTCGAGGGGGAGAGACCCGGTGTCGGTGTCCGGTTGGGAGATCGCGGCGTTGATCGCGGCAGGAGCGTTCCTGCTGCTGGTCGGTGCGCTGGCGGTCCCGATCCTCAAACTGCGTAAGACGGTTGACGCCGCGACCCGGGCGATCAACGAGCTGACCGACGAGGCGGCGCCGCTGCTGGCGAGCGTCCACGTTAGCGTCGACGGGGCCAACGAGACGCTGGTCGGGGTGAACGGGCAACTGGCCAAGGTCGACACGATCACCGACCACGTCCAGCAGGTCACCACGAATGTCTCGGCGCTCACCTCGCTCTTCGCCGCGACGCTGGGCAGCCCGATGGTGAAGGTCGCGGCGTTCACGTACGGCGTCCGGAAGGCCGCGGCGGCCCGCCAGCATTCCGATGTGGAGCGTGAGGTCAAGGCGACCATGAAGGCGCGGCGGCGGGCCCGGCACCGGCGCGGGGGTGCCTGATGAAGCGGCTGTTCTGGTTGGGCGTGGGCGTCGCGGTCGGCGCGCTGGTCGTCCGGAAGGTGCTGAAGACGGCCGATTCGTACAGCCCGCAGGGGCTCGCCGACTCGGCCCGCGGCTCGCTCGGCGATCTGGTCGAGTCGGTCCGTGAGTTCGCCGAGGATGTCCGGGCGGCGATGGCCGAGCGTGAGGACGACCTCCTGGCCGCGCTGGCCACCGAGGGCGACGTCTCGTCGCTGCTCGGCGAGGACGACGACGAGGACCTCCACCAGCGCTGACGGTTGTCCACAGCCCCTTATCTGGGGCGCGTCCGCCCGTTGCCGCGCGGTAGTGTTCTTGCCGCGTGTTGGCAGCGTCAGGTGAGGAGTATCAGCGTGTCTGGTGGCGAGATCGTGCGGATGGCGCGAGCTCTCGGGGAGGTCGCCGCGTTCGCGGTGCCCTCCTAGCCCTGTGTCCCGACCACTCCTGCCAGACAACGGATGAGTCCATGAAGACAGCGGATATCCGCCAGCGTTTCCTCGATCACTTCGCCCGCAACGGGCACACCATCGTCGACTCGGCCAGCCTGCTCGCCGACGACCCGAACCTGCTCTTCGTCAACGCGGGCATGGTGCCGTTCAAGCCGTACCTGCTCGGCCAGGTCACCCCGCCGTACCCGCGCGCCGCCAGTGTGCAGAAGTGCGTCCGCACGCCGGACATCGACGAGGTCGGCAAGACCACCAGGCACGGCACGTTCTTCCAGATGAACGGCAACTTCTCCTTCGGTGACTACTTCAAGGAGGGCGCGATCGCGCTCGCCTGGGACCTGGTCACCAAGCCGCAGTCCGAGGGCGGGTACGGCTTCGACGAGGCCCGCCTCTGGGCCAGCGTCTACGAGGAGGACCACGAGGCGTACAGCCTCTGGCGCGACAAGATCGGCGTGCCCGAGTCGCGCATCATCCAGCTCGGCATGGGGCCGAACTTCTGGTCGATGGGCGTTCCTGGTCCGTGCGGCCCGTGCTCGGAGATCCTCATCGACCGCGGCCCCGAGTACGGCCCCGAGTACGACATCACCAGTGGCGAGGAGCCTGACGGCGACCGCTACCTGGAGTTCTGGAACCTCGTCTTCATGCAGTACGAGCGGGGTCCGGGCACCGGCAAGACCGACTTCCCGATCCTCGGCGATCTGCCGGCGAAGAACATCGACACCGGCATGGGCCTGGAGCGGGTCGCGTACCTGCTGCAGGGCGTCGACAACCTGTACGAGATCGACGAGGTCTACCCGGTCCTCGACCGTGCCTCGCAGCTCACCGGCCGCCGCTACGGCGTCGACCACACCGACGACGTGCGCCTGCGGGTCGTCGCCGACCACGTCCGCAGCTCGCTGATGATCATCGGCGACGGCGTCACCCCGTCGAACGAGGGCCGCGGCTACGTGCTGCGCCGCATCCTGCGCCGCGCGGTGCGGGCGATGCGCCTGCTGGGTCACGAGGGTGCGTCGCTGCCCGAGCTGCTGCCGGTCGCGCGTGACTGCATGAGCGCGTCGTACCCGGAGGTCGCGCACCGACTTCGAGCGCATCTCCAAGTACGCGTACGCCGAGGAGGAGGCGTTCCTGCAGACCCTGAAGCAGGGCACCACGATCCTCGACGTCGCCGTCGACGAGACGAAGTCCGTCCGGCAGCACGACGCTCTCCGGCGACAAGGCGTTCCAGCTGCACGACACGTTCGGCTTCCCGATCGACCTCACCCTGGAGATGGCGGCCGAGCAGGGCCTCACGGTCGACGAGGACGGGTTCCGCCGGCTCATGACCGAGCAGCGGCAGCGGGCCAAGGCCGACGCGCAGGCGCGCAAGACCGGCCACGCCGACACCGTCGGCGTACCGCTCGGTGCTCGACAGCCGCGGCTCCTCCACGTTCACCGGCTACGTCGAGATCGAGCGTGAGTCCACGGTCACGGGCGTGCTCGGCGCGGACGGCGTCCTCAGCGGCGCGGGCGAAGGCGACGAGGTCGAGGTCGTCCTCGACGCCACCCCGTTCTACGCCGAGGGCGGTGGCCAGCAGCCTGACCTGGGCTTCCTCACGGTCGGCAACGGCCGGCTCGAGGTGCTCGACGTGCAGTCGCCGCTGCCCGGGCTGATCGTGCACCGGGCGCGGGTGCTCTCCGGTGAGATCCGTCCCGGCGAGCTCGTGCACGCCGCGGTCGACATCGACCGGCGCCGCTCGATCTCCCGCGCGCACACCGCTACCCACCTGATCCACCAGGCGATGCGCGACGCGCTCGGCGAGTCCGCCACGCAGGCCGGTTCGCTCAACGCGCCGGGCCGGCTCCGGTTCGACTTCAACACGCCGTCTGCGGTGCCGCCGAGCGTGCTCACCGACGTCGAGGACCAGGTCAACGCGATCCTCCTGGAGGACCTGGAGGTCCGGGCGTTCGTCACGTCCCAGGCGGAGGCGCGGCGGATCGGCGCGATGGCGCTGTTCGGCGAGAAGTACGGCGACGAGGTGCGGGTCGTCGAGGTCGGCGACTACGCCCGCGAGCTGTGCGGTGGCACGCACGCCGCGCGCTCGGGCCAGCTCGGCGTGATCAAGCTGCTGTCCGAGGCGTCGATCGGCGCCGGCGTGCGCCGGGTCGAGGCGCTGGTCGGGCTCGACGCGTTCCGGTTCCTCGCGAAGGAGCACGTGCTGGTCTCGCAGCTCGCCGAGACGTTCAAGGCGCGGCCGGAGGAGATCCCGGACCGGGTCGCGGCCGTGCTGTCGCAGCTCCGCGACGCCGAGCGTGAGCTGGAGAAGCTGCGCGCCGCCGCGGTGCTCTCCGGCGCCGGCGAGCTGGCGACCGGGGCGAAGGACATCTCGGGCGTCGCGGTGGTCACCACGGAGGTGCCCGAGGGCACGGTCGCGAACGACGTGCGCGGGCTCGCGCAGGAGATCCGCGGCCGGCTCGCGCAGGGACGTGCCGGCGTGGTGGCGGTCGCGGCGCGTGCCAACGGCAAGGCGTCGCTCGTCGTTGCGGTCAACTCGGCCGCCCGCGAGTCGGGACTGAGGGCCAGCGAGCTGGTCCGCGGCGCGCTCTCCGGTCGTGGCGGCGGCAGCGACGAGCTCGCCCAGGGCGGCGGTGTCGACGCGGACGAGGCCCCGGCCCTGCTCAGCGCGGTCGAGGAGCTCGTCGCGCGCACGATGTCCGGAGCGGTGTGAGACGCGGCGTACGGATGGGGGTGGACGTCGGCGCGGTCCGCGTCGGCGTCGCTCTCAGTGATCCCGACGGGATCCTGGCGTCACCGTTAGTCACTCTCCGTCGCGATACGGACAGTGATTCTGACGTCACTGAACTGCTGCGATTGGTGGAAGAACACCAGGTCATCGAGGTTGTCGTCGGGTTGCCGCGAACGCTGGCCGGCGCTCGGGGACCGGCGGCTCTTGCGGCGGAACAGTACGCCGCTAGGCTTGCGGACCGGGCCACACCTGTGCCGGTTCAGCTTGCCGACGAGCGTCTCACCACGGTGATCGCGAGTCGCATGCTGACCGGGCGGGGTGTGCGGGGGAAGCGGCAACGGGCCGTGGTGGACCAGGCCGCCGCGGTCGCAATCCTGCAGTCCTGGTTGGACGCCGAGCGGAGCGCTGAGGGACGACCATGAACGACCTCGACAGTCTGCCGTTCCACACGACGGAGGAAATCCCGCGCAGCCGCACGGCCCGCCACCGGCGCCGCCGCCAGCGCGGTAAGGACCGGCGCCGCTCGGTCATCGCCTTCGTCCTGATGGTCGTCGTGTTCGGCACTATCGCCGGCGGCGCGTGGTACGGGTACGGCAAGGCCAAGGACTTCCTGACCGCCGAGGACTACAGCGGCAACGGCAGCGGGGAGGCGGTCGTCCAGGTCGAAGAGGGCGACACCGTCACCGACATCGCGAACGCCCTGTTCAAGGCCGACGTGGTGGCCAGCGCGAAGGCGTTCACCAACGCGGCCGAGGAGAACCCGGACTCCACCAATCTGCAGCCCGGCACGTACACCCTGCGCAAGCAGATGAAGGCGTCGGCGGCGCTCACCCTGATGCTCGATCCGTCGAGCAAGAGCGTGAAGAGCTTCCTGATCCGCGAGGGGCTGACGGTCAAGGAGATCCTGCCCCTGATCGCCAAGCAGACGGGCATACCGCTCGCCGAGTTCGAGGCGGCCGCGAAGGATCCCGCCGCGCTCGGCGTGCCGGAGTGGGCCCGTGCCGAGGCCGGCAAGCCGATCGGCCTGGAGGGCTTCCTCTTCCCAGCCAAGTACGAGGTCGCGAAGAACGACAACGCGAAGTCCATCCTCACGGCGATGGTCGCCAAGACCCTGGACGTCATGGACAAGGACGGCTTCCTGCAGGCGGCCGACGACCTCAACCTCACGCCGCGCGAACTGCTCATCACCGCCTCGCTGGTCGAGCAGGAGGGCATCGAGAAGGACTTCGCCAAGGTCTCTCGCGTCGTCTACAACCGGCTCAAGGAGGACATGACCCTCCAGTTCGACTCGACCACCCAGTACTGGCTGATCCAGATCGGCAAGGGCCGCAAGGCGATTGTCGGCAACGCCCAGCTCAAGGACCCGGCGAACATCTACAGCACGACCCTGAACAAGGGCCTGCCGCCCACGCCGATCTCCAACCCGGGTAAGGCCGCGCTGGACGCCGCGGCCCAGCCGGAGCAGGGCAACTGGCTGTTCTTCGTGGTCACCGCCAAGGACGGCAGCTCGTCGTTCACCAACGACGTCAACGAGCACGATCGCAACGTCGAAAAGTGCAAGGCGATCGGCCGCTGCTGAGCTGGACTGGATCCAATACTGTGACCCGATGAGCGACACCCCTGGTCCACGCCGAGCCGCCGTGCTCGGCAGCCCGATCGAGCACTCGCTCTCGCCGGTGCTCCACAACGCGGCGTACGTCGCCCTCGGGCTCGATGGCTGGGAGTACACCGCTCAGGAGTGCCGCGAGGACGAGCTGCGCGGGCTCGTCGGCCAACTCGACGACACCTGGGTGGGGCTCTCGCTGACGATGCCGCTCAAGCGCGTCGCGCTCGACATCGCCGACGAGGTGAGCGAGCGGGCCGCGGAGATCGGCGCCGCCAACACGATGTTGCTCAGCGGTGGCGTCCGCCGCGCCGACAACACCGACGCACCGGGTATGGCCGACGCCCTGCGCGAAGCCGGCCTCACCAGCGTCAAGCGGCCGCTCGTGATCGGCGCCGGTGGCACCGCCCAGGCCGCGCTGGCGGCGCTGCGCGACTTCACCGGCGAGCCGGTCACCGTGATCGTCCGCGACCCGGCACGCGCGTCCGAGCTGGTGGCGACGGCCGAGCGGCTCGGTGTCGCGGTCGAACTCGCACGGTTCTCCGAGATCGGGACGCTGCTGGCCACCGCCGACATCGTCATCTCCACCGTGCCGAAGGGCACCCTCGACCGGTTCGCCGGCACCCCGCCCGCCGCCGGCGCTGTCGTCTTCGACGTCGTGTACGACCCGTGGCCCACGCCGCTCGCCGCTGCAGCCGAGGCTGCCGGGTGCCGCGTCGTATCCGGCCTCGACCTGCTGCTTCACCAGGCCGGTCACCAGGTGACGTTGATGACCGGGCGACCCGCCCCGCTCGGCGCCATGCGCGGCGCGCTCGCCAACCGGTGACGCTCGCGTTCGTCGCGGCCTGCGCGCTGCTCGGTGCGGTGCTCGGCGCCTGCGTGCCAGGGGTCGCGCGCTGGGCAGCATCGCCTGACGTCGTGGACCCGCGCCCGTGGGTGACCGCGCCCGTCACGAGCGTGGCGTTCGCGCTGCTGGCGTGGCGCGTCGGGGTCGAGCCCGTGCTTCCCGCGTACCTGTACCTGGCGTTTGCCGGGGTGGCGCTCGTGATGATCGACCTGGCCGTCCACCGCCTGCCCGACCGGCTCACGCTCCCGTCGTACCTGGTGGTGGCGGCGTTGCTCGTCCTGGCCGCGTTCGCGCAGGACGACTGGTGGGCGCTCGCCCGCGCGGCCGTCGGCGCTGTGCTGCTCTACGGCGGGTACTACCTGCTCGCGGTGGCGCTGCCCGGCGCGATGGGGTTCGGCGACGTCAAGCTGGCCGGCGTGCTCGGTGCCGTGCTCGGCTGGGCGGGCTGGATCCCGCTGCTCGTCGGCGCCTGCCTCGGCTTCCTCTACGGCGGCCTGGTCAGCCTCGGACTGCTCGTCACCCGGCAGGCCACCCGCAAGACCCGCGTGCCGTTCGGCCCGTTCATGGTGGCCGGCGCCCTGACAGCACTCCTGGTGGGCGAATCGGCGGCGGCGAGCTACCTCGCGCTGCTGTAACCCGGCGCTGCGGCTGCGAACGCCCGCGCCGTCGGCGCGAACCGCCGCACCTTCGATGCGAACCGGACTTTTCGGGAAGCCGTGCCTAAACTCGGCGCCGTTGCCCCGGTTTGTCCCGCAAGTCCGGTTCGCCTGCCGCCTGCCGCCCCTGCTGCGGCCCGCCGCCTGCCGCTCGCCCCATCGCCCCCGCGCCGCCCGCCCGCTGCCCGCCGCCTGCGGCCCCCACGTGGGTAGTTCTCGCGTTCCGGTGAGTAGGACGGGGTGCGGTGGCTCCGGGAGCGTGTACGGACCGTGAAAGACTTGCGGCATGCTGCGCTGGACTACCGCGGGTGAGTCGCACGGCCCCGCCCTCGTCGCCATCCTGGAAGGGCTTCCCGCCGGGATCGCCGTCACCTCCGACGAGATCGCCACCCAACTGGCGCGTCGCCGCCTGGGCTACGGGCGGGGCGCGCGGATGTCGTTCGAGCGCGACGTGGTCGAGGTCCTCGGCGGACTGCGGCACGGCCTGACGCTCGGCAGCCCGTTCGCGGTGAAGGTCGGTAACACCGAGTGGCCGAAGTGGGAGCAGGTCATGGCCCCGGACCCGGTGGATCCGGCCGTGCTGGACGGCCTGGCTCGCAACGCCCCGCTCAGCCGCCCACGCCCGGGCCATGCCGACCTGGCCGGCATGCAGAAGTACGGCTTCGACGACGCCCGGCCGATCCTGGAGCGCGCGAGCGCCCGTGAGACGGCCGCCCGCGTCGCGCTCGGCACGGTGGCGCAATCGCTGCTGCGGCAGGCGCTCGGCGTCGAGATCGTGAGCCACGTGGTCGAGCTGGGTTCGGTGGCGTCCGCGAACGACCGCCTGCCGGCGCCGGAGGACCGCGACGCCATCGACGCGGACCCGCTGCGCTGCCTCGACAAGCAGGCGTCCGTGGAGATGGTCGCCGAGGTCGACGCGGCCAAGGCGGACGCCGACACGCTGGGCGGCATCGTCGAGGTGCTCGCCTACGGCCTTCCGCCGGGTCTCGGCAGCCACGTGCACTGGGAGCGCAAGCTCGACGCCCGCCTCGCGATGGCGCTGATGAGCATCCAGGCGATCAAGGGCGTCGAGATCGGCGACGGTTTCACTCAGGCGCGCAGCCGCGGATCCTCTGCGCACGACGAGATCGTCAACTCCCCGGACGGCGTGCAGCGGCTCACCGGCCGCGCCGGAGGGCTGGAGGGCGGCATCACCAATGGCGAGGTGCTACGGGTCAAGGCGGCGATGAAGCCGATCTCGTCGCTGACCAGGGCGCTCTCCACCGTCGACGTGAAGACCGGCGAGACGGCGAAGGCCATCGCGCAGCGCAGCGACGTGTGCGCGGTGCCGGCCGCGGCCGTGGTGGCGGAGGCGATGGTCGCGCTCACGCTGGCCGACGCCGCCGTCGAGAAGCTGGGCGGTGACTCGGTCGCGGAGATGAAGCGCAACCTCGACGGGTATCTCGCGTCGATGGTGATCGCATGACCCCGGTCGCCGTGCTGGTCGGCCCGCCTGGCGCCGGCAAGACCACGATCGGTCAGTTGCTCGCGGCGCGGCTCGGGGTTGAGTTCCGCGATGCGGACCACGACATCGAGGCCACGGCGGGCAAGCCGATCTCAGACATCTTTCTGGACGATGGCGAAGTCACGTTCCGCGCGCTGGAGGTCGAGGCGGTTGCCGCAGCGCTCGACACCCACGACGGGGTGGTGGCCCTGGGCGGCGGCGCGGTGTTGTCGCCCGTCACGCGCCAGCGGCTGAAGCAGCACCGCGTGGTGTACCTGGAGGTCGGTCTGTCCGACGCGGTGAACCGGGTGGGGCTGGCGAAGGATCGGCCCGTGCTCGCGCTCAACCCGCGCGCCACCCTGCGTCACCTGCTGGACCAGCGCCGCCCCCTGTACGAGGAGGTCGCGGTGATCACCGTGGCCACCGGCGGCCGCACGCCCGAGGACATCACCGACGAGGTGGCCAAGCAGCTATGAGCGAACGTAGTGAGCGAATCGGCGAGCACAGCGTGCCTATGAGCGAACGAAGTGAGCGAACCGGCGAGCACAGCGTGTGCGAATGCACCGCCGAGCGAAGCGAGGCGTGCCTATGAGCACGACACGGATCCACGTCGGCGGGGACGCGCCGTACGACGTCCTGGTCGGCACCGGCCTGCTCGGCGAGCTGACGCCGCTGCTCAGGGGCGCGCAGCGGGTGGCGGTCATCCACCCGCCGACGCTGCGGGTCAGCGCCGAGGCTGTCCGTGACGACCTGCGCGAGCAGGGGTTCGAGGCGCACTCGCTGGAGGTCCCGGACGCCGAGGACGCGAAGACCCTCGAAGTCGCCGGCTTCTGCTGGGACGTCCTGGGCAAGGCCGGCTTCACCCGCAGCGACGCGGTCGTCGGGCTCGGCGGGGGCGCCGCCACCGACCTTGCCGGGTTCGTCGCGGCGGCGTGGCTGCGTGGCGTGCGGGTCGTTCAGGTGCCGACCACGGTGCTCGGCATGGTCGACGCGGCGGTCGGCGGCAAGACCGGGATCAACACCGCCAGCGGCAAGAACCTCGTCGGCGCGTTCCACCCGCCGGCCGGGGTGCTCTGCGACCTCGCCACGCTGGAGTCGCTGCCCCGGCACGAGCTGGTGGCGGGGCTCGCCGAGGTCGTGAAGTGCGGGTTCATCGCCGATCCGGTGATCCTTGACCTGATCGAGAAGGACCCTGCCGCTGCTTGTGACCCCGCCGGCCCGGTGTTGCGCGAGTTGGTCGAGCGGTCTGTGCAGGTCAAGGCCGACGTCGTGTCCCAGGACCTCCGCGAGAGCGGGCTGCGCGAGATCCTCAACTACGGCCACACGCTCGGCCACGCGATCGAGAAGAACGAGCGGTACCGGTGGCGGCACGGCGCCGCGATCAGCGTCGGCATGGTGTTCGCCGCCGAACTGGGTCGGCTCGCCGGGCGCCTCGACGACGACACCGCCGCGCGGCACCGCAGCGTGCTTCGTGCGCTCGGCCTGCCCGTGTCGTACGACGGCAACGCGTGGCCGCGGCTCCTCGACACGATGCGGGTGGACAAGAAGTCGCGCGGCAACCGGTTGCGGTTCATCGTCCTCGACGGGCTGGCGAAGCCGACGGTGCTCGACGACCCTGATCCGGGGCTGCTGGTCGCCGCGTACTCCGAGGTGGCGCGCGACGACAACCCCGGAGAGGTGCTGCTGTGAAGGTGTACGTGTTGAACGGGCCGAACCTGAACCGGCTCGGGCTCCGCGAACCGCACGTGTACGGCAACCAGACCTATGCGGATCTGGTGGAGCTGTGCGAGCGCACCGGCAAGGATGCCGGGCTCGACGTCGAGGTGCGGCAGACGAACTCCGAGTCGGAGATGGTCGGCTGGCTGCACGTGGCGGCCGACGAGGAAGCCGCGGTCGTGCTCAACGGCGCGGCGTGGACGCACTACTCGATCGCGGTCCGCGACGCGTGCTCGATGCTCACCGCGCCGCTCGTCGAGGTGCACATCAGCAACGTGTACAAGCGCGAGGAGTTCCGGCAGCACTCGTACATCTCGGCGGTGGCGTCCGGCGTGATCGTGGGGCTCGGCATCGACGGGTACCGGCTGGCGCTGCTCCACCTGGCGTCGCGTGGCTGACCTACTGATCCTGGCCGACCGGCTGCCTGAGCTGGCCATGCCCGACGTGTCTATTGCGGACGCGAGCGCCGACCCGGTGCTGGCGCCGCTGCGGCGCTTCGACCTGCGGCGGTTCGGGCGCAAGATCGCGGACGTTCCCGTTGACGCGGCGACGCGCCGCCGGTGGGCCCGTTCGTGGTTGTTGCGGCGGGTGCAGGTGCTCGGGCTGGTGCCGTTGAGCCTGGTCGCGCTGGTGCTGTTCGTGGTGTACCTGGCGGCGGAGCGGGACGACGTGCTGCCGGTGCATCCGGCTGTGCTGGCGATCCCGCTGGTGCTGGCGAACGGTGTGGCGGTGTGGATGATGCAGTTCCCGGCGCGGCCGCTGGCGCAGGTGACGAACGACGGCGACGTGGTGATCACGGACGTGGACCCGCGAGCGGCGGCCCGCTGGATGGCGGCCAACCCGAAGGGAACCGTCACCATCCTCTAACCCCCGCGCCGAGTGTCGGACTTTTGAGGGTCGGCGGCCCGCCGGAACCCTCAGAAGTCCGACACTCGGCGAAGCGCGCGGCGCCCTAACCCAGCCCCGTTGAGTGGCAAGCGAGGCCGGTCCAGCCGTGTTCTGGCCAAGGCCGCAAGGCCCGAAGCGGCCTCCGGGCCGCGAGGGCCCGAGAACGCCGGCCAGGGCGCGGCTGGACCGGTCGCAGCGACCCATAGGCAAAAGAGGCCCGCCGTCCGGGTGCGGCGGACGGCGGGCCCGTTCTGGGTCGCGTTGCTACCCCCGTGACTGGAGGTGGAACGCGAGCATTCCGGTGGAGGTGAAGTCGATGGCCGGCTCGCTGCTGGGCCAGGCGCGGACGTCGTCGAGGTACCGCGACTCGGCCGTGTCGAAGCGGGCGAACGGGTTGATGCCGTCGGTGGGGCAGGCGTTGGCGCCGTCGGGGATGCCGATGAATTCGAAGTTGTCGGCTCCGTTGGGTCCGTTGACGACGGCGCCGACCACGACGTTGCGCCCGCCGTTCAGGGAGCCCGCCAGGTTGGCGACCTGGTGCTGCGGGCAGTGCGGGAACGTCGTACCGGCGCCGATGACGAGCGTGGTGCCCCAGGGGTTGGCGCCGAGGACGAAGTTGCGCTGCTGGGTGGCGAACTGGTCGTAGCGGCGGTCGCCGGTGACGGACCGGTAGAGCTGGGCGGTGGCGACGAACCCGAGGCTGCGGGTGGCGACGTCGAAGTTGGTCGTGTCGGCGGCGTTGCCGAAGACGTTGCCCCGAGCGGCGGTGACTCCGGAGTCGAGCTGCCGCCGCAGGTCGGCAACGAGCGTGCGGGCCTCAGCTGACCTGCCGGCAGCGCACAGCAAGCGGATCAGGTCAGCGTGGCCGAGCGCGCTCGTGTCGTACAGGTTGAGCGTGTCGCGGTGTTCGCTGCCGAGGTAGGCGTGGGCCCAGTGGACGGCGGCACGCAGCCAGGCGGCAGAGCGGCGGTCGCCGAGAGCGCGACCGGCAAGCGCCAGTTGAACAGCGCCGAACTCGAGGTCGTCCTGCCAGGAGTCCTCGGGGTAGTAGGCGTGCGGGAACGCGGTGATCAGCTCGCCGACGTCGGTGGTCTTGGCGAGAGCGAAGATCGAGGCGCCCTCGTTCAGGTAGTGCCGGGCGAGACGCGGGTTGCGCTTGGCTTCGAGCTGGGCGGCGAGCGCGAACGACGCAGAGATCCGTCCGGCGAGGTTCGGGCTGATCGCACCGCCGGGCGGCGAGGCGCGGAACACCGGGCGGTGCTTGATGAAGTACTCGGGATCGCCGGGCTTCACCTGCAGCGCGTCGTCGGCCTCGGGCAGCCGCCACACGTCGTGGTCGCCGAGGAATCCGAACTCCTCGCTGCCGGTGCCGATGCCGACCTGCACGTAGAGGACCTTGCGCTGCGCGTCCCAGACCTTGTCGAGCCAGCGCAGCCCGTGCCGGGTCTCGGAGTCGAGAGCGCGTCCGCCGCCGCCCGAGCGCTGGACGTACAGCAGCTCGGCGGTGGAGTACGCGGACGCGTGGGTGAACTTCACGAAGTCGCCGGCGTCGAACCAGCCGCCCTCGACGTCGACGGGTGCGGCGCCGGCGACCGGCTTGAGGGGCTCGGCCGGCACGTCGCCGCCGTCGCCGGTGAACACCGGGTGCTCGTAGACGGTGGCGCGGCGGTCGGCGAGGTGCGACGGCTTGCGGTCGAGCCGCGTGCGTACGACGTCGGCGCCGTCGCGCTGCACCTGGAAGAAGTGCGTCGAGTTGCTGGCCAACGACCCGAGCAGGGCAGAGCCAGCGCCCACGCGGAACGAGGGGGAGTACGTGCCGCCTACCTTGACCCGGTACGTGCCGGGCTTGCGCACCGCGCTGAAGTCGAGCGGCTGCACGGCCTTGTACGTGCTGTTCCAGCCACCGCGGCTGGCGCCGACCCGTGACTGGTAGACGGCGGCGCCGCGGCTGTCGACCACGGAGAAGCCAATCCCGGGCACCGCCACACCGGTCATCAGGAGCGCCTGCTTCGGCTCGGTGACGCCGTAACCGACCTGGTCGACCCGGATGTCGATCGGGTTCACCGGTACCGCGCTGGAGGGCTCGGCGGCGACCAGCCCCGTGCCGACCACGACAGCGGTCATAACCGCCGGTAAAAGCCTCATAGCTACCCCGCAGCTAATGGTTAGGAAAGTTTCCTAATTTCCGGGGACGCTAGGGCACACCGCGCACGACGTCAAGACTCGATTCGCAGGTGGTCCGGGGGTGACCGGTACACTCCGCAGATCAATCCCACCAAGGAGACAGACCAGGCATGGCCACCACCAACGACCTCAAGAACGGCATGACGCTGAACATCGACGGGCAGCTGTGGAACGTCGTCGAGTTCCAGCACGTCAAGCCCGGCAAGGGTGGTGCGTTCGTGCGCACCACGTTGAAGAACGTGCTCAGCGGCAAGGTCGTCGACAAGACGTTCAACGCCGGCACGAAGGTCGAGACCGCCAACGTCGACAAGCGCGGCATGTCCTACCTGTACAAGGAGGGCACCGACTACGTCTTCATGGACTCCGACACCTACGACCAGATCCATGTTCCGAAGGAGACGGTGGGCGGCAACGCCGACTACCTGCTGGAGAACGCCGAGGTGATCGTCGCGCTGCACGACGCCACCCCGCTCTACGTCGAGCTGCCGGCCAGCGTCGAGCTGGTCATCAAGCACACCGACCCGGGCCTCCAGGGCGACCGATCCACCGGCGGCACCAAGCCGGCCGAGCTGGAGACCGGCGCCACGGTCCAGGTGCCGCTGTTCGTGAGCACGGGCGAGAAGATCAAGGTCGACACCCGCGACGGCCGGTACATCAGCCGCGTGAACAACTGACGTGCCTGCCAAGGGCGAACACCCCGAACGCCGGTCGGCCCGGCGCAAGGCACGCAAGCGCGCGCTGGACATCCTGTACGAGTCGGACCTGCGCGGCACCGACGTCCTCATCACGGCGAAGGACCGGCTCGCGCAGGCCGATCCGCCGGTGCCGGAGTACGCGGTGACGCTCGTCGAGGGCGTCACCGATCGGCGCGACCGCATCGACGAGCTGCTCACGACGTACGCCGAGGGCTGGACTCTCGATCGCATGCCGGCCGTCGACCGGAACATCCTGCGGGTGGCGATCTACGAGCTGCTGTGGCGCGACGACATACCGGATGCCGTGGCGATCGACGAGGCCGTCGACCTGGCCCGCGAGCTGTCCACCGACGAATCCCCCCGGTTCGTCAACGGACTGCTCGGCCGGCTACAGCTGCTCAAGGCTGAGCTGAGCTGAACGCGGTTGGATTGTGGAGTCACACTCCACAATCCAACCGCAAGAAGCTTCTAGCGCGACGGAGTCGCGACCAGCACGCCCCACTCGGTGAGCCGCTCGACCAGGCCCGCGGGCGACAGGTCGTACACGATCGCGAGTGCCTGGAGATCGACGGCGCGGATCGAGAGCACGCGGCCGTTGTAGTCGCCGCGCTGCTGCTGGATGCTGCGGGCGAACCGCACGACGGGGCCGATCTCGTCGCCGGGCAGGTGGGCGAGCCGCTCCAGGTCGATGACGACCTTGCTCGCGCCCTCGTGCCGGCCCGGACCCTCGCCGGGCAGCAGCTCGGCGATCGGCACCCGGTAGAAGTCGGCGAGCTCATTGAGGCGGGCCACGGTCACCGCGCGGTCACCACGCTCGTAGGAGCCGACCACGACGGCCTTCCAGCGCCCGCCAGATTTCTCCTCAACGCCCTGCAGGGACAGGCCCTGTTGCTGCCTGATCGCGCGCAGCCGTGCGCCGAGAGCCTTGGCGTAGTCGGACATATGTACTCCGGAGGGGTCGAAGGTACGGACTAGCTTGCCGAGTCACTACGGAGAGTGACCGTACGGCCAATGCGTACGCGCGGTCAAGGGGGAAGCGCTATTTCATTGCTTTCCGTGACCGTCAACGGCTCCGCGTGAGCTGTCCGACACGCGCATGTGAGCTGCGTCGCTGGATTCGAGGTGGCGCCAAAGCCGCTGGTAGCGTGACCCGCGACCGACGTCCTTTAACGACCCGTCCCGTGAGGCGGGGAAGGAGGTCTGGCGGTGACGCCTGCCTTCGGCACATCCGCGGCCGATCAACCAGCGGACCCCACGGCACGAGCGATCCTCGACGCGGCCGATCTGGCCCGGATCGTCGACCGCATCGCACATCAGATCATCGAGAAGACCGAGGGCGCGGCCGAGACCGTGCTGCTCGGCATTCCCACCCGCGGCGCGCACCTGGCCCGCCGCCTCGCCGACCGGATCCGCGCCTTCACGGAGCTGGACGTCCCCGTCGGCACCCTCGACATCACCCTCTACCGCGACGACCTGAGGCTGCGCGGTGCCCGCGCGCTGGAGCCGACGCACGTGCCGCCCGGGGGCATCGACAAGCAGCGCGTGGTGCTCGTCGACGACGTGCTGTTCTCCGGGCGCACGGTCCGGGCCGCGCTCGACGCGATCAACGACGTGGGCCGGCCGCGCGCCGTGCAGCTCGCCGTCCTGGTCGACCGGGGCCACCGCGAGCTGCCGATCCGCGCCGACTACGTGGGCAAGAACCTGCCCACCTCACGCACCGAGAACGTGAAGGTGCTGCTCAGCGAGGTCGACGGCCGGGACGCCGTCGTCATCGCCAGCCGAGAAGATCAGGGGGACACCCGATGATCCCGCACCTCCTGAGCGCGTCCGACCTCGACCGCGACACCGCTCTGCTCGTGCTCGACACCGCCGAGGAGATGGCCCGCCTGGCCACCCGCGAGGTGAAGAAGCTGCCGACGCTGCGCGGCCGCACGGTCGTCAACCTCTTCTACGAGGACTCCACCCGCACGCGGATCTCGTTCGAGGCGGCGGCCAAGCGCCTGAGCGCCGACGTCATCAACTTCTCCGCCAAGGGGTCCAGCGTCAGCAAGGGCGAGAGCCTCAAGGACACCGCGCTGACGCTCCAGGCGATGGGCGCCGACGCGGTCGTCATCCGGCACAGCCAGTCCGGCGCGCCGCACCGCCTCGCGCAGTGGGTCGACGGGGTCGTCGTCAACGCCGGCGACGGCACCCACGAGCACCCCACCCAGGCGCTGCTCGACACGTTCACGATGCGGCGGCGGCTCGGCCGTGTCGAGGGGCTGAAGGTGACGATCGTCGGCGACGTGCTGCACAGTCGTGTGGCCCGGTCGAACGTGTTGCTGCTCCACACGCTCGGCGCCGACGTCACTCTGGTCGCCCCGCCCACACTGCTGCCGGTCGGCGTGGACGCCTGGCCCGCCGCCGTCTCCTACGACCTCGACGCAGTGCTGCCCAAGAGCGACGTCGTGATGATGCTGCGGGTCCAGCGCGAGCGGATGAACGCGTCCTACTTCCCGACCGAGCGCGAGTACAGCCGCCGCTACGGCCTCGACGCCAAGCGGATGGCGGTGCTGCCCGAGCACTCCATCGTGATGCACCCGGGGCCGATGAACCGTGGCATGGAGATCACGCCGGAGGTCGCCGACTCGGTGCGCTCCACCATCGTCGAACAGGTGACCAACGGCGTCAGCGCGCGTATGGCCGTCCTCTACCTACTGCTCGGCGGCACGGGGTCCCAGCAGCCGGCGTCCAAGGAGAACCACTCATGAACTACACGATCAAAAGCGTTTCTCCTTACGGCGGGGAGCGAACCGACCTGCATATTCGGGATGGCGTGGTCGTCGAGTCCCCCGCGCCCGGCGCCGCGACCATCGACGCCGACGGCCTCGTCGCCCTGCCCGGCTTCGTCGACCTGCACACCCACCTGCGCCAGCCGGGACGCGAGGACGCCGAGACCGTCGAGACCGGCAGCCGCGCGGCCGCGCTCGGCGGGTACACGGCGGTGTGCGCGATGGCGAACACCGATCCGGTGGCGGACACGGCCGGCGTGGTCGAGCAGGTGTGGCGGCTCGGCCAGGAGGCCGGGCTGGTCGACGTGCAGCCCATCGGCGCGATCACGGTCGGGCTGGCCGGCGAGCGCCTCGCCGAGCTGGGGGCGATGGCCGACTCGGCGGCGAGGGTCCGCATGTTCTCCGACGACGGCCACTGCCTCGCGGACCCGGCCCTGATGCGGCGCGCCCTGGAGTACGTCAAGGCGTTCGACGGGATCATCGCTCAGCACGCGGAGGAGCCGAGGCTCACCGCCGGCGCGCAGATGAACGAGGGCGAGCAGTCGGCGCGGCTCGGGCTCACCGGCTGGCCGGCGGTCGCCGAGGAGGCGATCATCGCCCGCGACGCGCTGCTTGCCGGGCATGTCGGCTCGCGGCTGCACGTCTGTCACGTCTCCACTGCGGGCAGTGTCGAGATCATCCGGTGGGCGAAGTCGAAGGGCTGGCGGGTCACCGCCGAGGTCACGCCGCACCACCTCCTGCTCACCGATGAGCTGGCGTCCAGCTACGACCCGGTCTACAAGGTCAACCCGCCCCTGCGCACGAACGCCGACGTGCAGGCGCTGCGCGAGGGTCTGGCCGACGGCACGATCGACGTCGTGGCCACCGACCACGCGCCGCACACCCGCGAGGACAAGGAGTGCGAGTGGGGCTGCGCCCGGCCCGGCATGCTCGGGCTGGAGACCGCGCTCGGCGTGGTCGCCGAGTCCATGGTCACGACCGGCCTGCTCGACTGGGACGGCGTCGCCGAGCGCATGAGCCGTGCTCCGGCCCGCATCGCCGGCCTGGCCGACCACGGCCGTGACCTTGTTCCCGGATCGCCGGCCAACCTCGTACTCGTCGACCCGGCGGCGCCGTGGACCGTACGTGGCGAGGAGCTGGCCAGCATCAGCCGCAACACCCCGTACGCCGGGTTGCGGCTGCCGGCCCGCCCGGTGGCCACGTTCCTGCGCGGCCGGGCGACGGTGCTCGACGGCAAGGCGCAGGCATGAGAGCGCTGCTGACCTTGCTTACTTTCGCGGTCTTCGCGCTCGGCGCCTACGGCATGTGGCGCGGCTGGCGCCGCAAGGCCGCCCGGCAGTTCCACCTGCTGCCGCTGCCTGCGGTGCCTGAGTCGCTGGGTCCGGAGTTGCTGGATCCGGCGAAGGGCCTGTTCGTCGGCACGACGGTCTCCGGCGACTGGCAGGCGCGGGTCGTCGCCGGTCAGCTGTCCGACCGCAGCGCCGCCACGCTCCGGCTCGCCGCCGAGGGCTTGCTCATAGAGCGGGACGGCGCCCCGAACGTGTTCATCCCCGTCAACGCGGTCTGCGACGCTCGGCTCGACTCCGCGCTCGCCGGCAAGGTGATGGGGGAGGGGCGGCTGCTGGTGGTGACCTGGGCGCATCGCGGCGAGCTGCTCGACACCGCGTTCCGAGCCGACGCGCACACCGTCCACGTCCCGTACCTGCACGCGCTGCTAGACCTTGCGCGGGACACTCCGACGACCACCAGGAGCGATTCGTGAAGCCGGCTCTGCTCGTCCTGGAAGACGGCCGTTCGTTCCGCGGCGAGGCGTACGGCGCCATCGGTGAGGCGTTCGGCGAGGCGGTCTTCAACACCGGCATGACCGGGTACCAGGAGACGCTCACCGACCCGTCGTACCACCGGCAGATCGTCGCGATGACCGCGCCGCACATCGGCAACACCGGGGTCAACGACGAGGACGGCGAGTCCGGCCGGATATGGGTCTCCGGGTACGTCGTCCGCGACCCCGCACGCACCGCCTCGAACTGGCGGTCGAAGCGCGAGCTGGCGGACGAGCTGGTCGCGCAGGGAGTCGTCGGCGTCTCGGGTGTGGACACCCGCGCCCTCACCCGGCATCTGCGCGAGCGCGGTGCGATGCGAGCGGTGGTGTCGAGTGTGGACACGGATCCGCGATCGCTGCTGGAGCGCGTGCTCGCCAGCCCGGGGATGGCCGGTGCTGATCTGTGTGGCGAGGTGACGACCCCTGAGGCCTACGTCGTTCCTGCCGAGGGGGCCACGAAGTTCCGCGTCGCCGCACTCGACTACGGCATCAAGCGGAACACGCCCCGCCGCATGGCCGCCCGCGGCATCGAGGTTCACGTGCTGCCGTCGACGTCCACAGTAGAAGAGGTACTGGCCGTCGCGCCCGACGGCGTCTTCCTCTCCAACGGTCCCGGCGACCCGGCGACCGCCGACCTCACCGTCGCGCGGGGGATCCTGGCCGCAAAGGTGCCGCTGTTCGGCATCTGCTTCGGCAATCAGATCCTCGGCCGCGCGCTCGGCTTCGGCACCTACAAGCTGCGGTACGGCCACCGCGGCATCAACCAGCCCGTGCAGGACCGCTCGACCGGCAAGGTCGAGGTGACCGCGCACAACCACGGCTTCGCTGTCGACGCCCCAGTCGACCGGGCGACGGAGACGGAGTTCGGCCGCGTCGAAGTGAGCCATGTGTGTTTGAACGACGACGTCGTTGAGGGGCTGGCGCTGCGCGATAGCGACGGCCTGCTGAGTGCCTTCAGCGTGCAGTACCACCCCGAGGCGGCGGCCGGGCCGCACGACGCCGACTACCTGTTCGATCGCTTCGTGAAGCTCATGGAGGGTGGTCGCTGATGCCGAAGCGGACCGACATTCAGCACGTCCTGGTCATCGGCTCCGGCCCGATCGTCATCGGGCAGGCGTGCGAGTTCGACTACTCCGGCACGCAGGCGTGCCGGGTGCTGCGCGAGGAGGGGCTGCGCGTCAGCCTGGTCAACTCCAACCCGGCGACGATCATGACCGACCCGGAGTTCGCCGACGCCACCTACGTCGAGCCGATCACGCCGGAGTTCGTGGAGCTGGTGATCGCGCGCGAACGGCCGGACGCCATCCTCGCCACGCTCGGCGGGCAGACCGCGCTCAACACCGCCGTCGCGCTGCACGAGCGTGGCGTGCTGGAGAAGTACGGCGTCGAGCTGATCGGCGCCGACATCGAGGCGATCCAGCGCGGCGAGGACCGGCAGAAGTTCAAGGAGCTGGTCCGCCGCATCGGTGCCGACGTGCCGCGCAGCGCCGTCTGCCACTCGATGGACGAGGTCTACTCCACCGTCGAGCGAGCTGGGTTATCCCGTCGTCGTCCGCCCCAGTTTCACCATGGGCGGGCTCGGCTCGGGGATGGCCCACGACCGCGAGCAGCTCGACCTGATCGCCGGTTCGGGGCTCGCCGCCAGCCCGGTGACCGAGGTGCTCATCGAGGAGAGCGTGCTCGGCTGGAAGGAGTACGAGCTGGAGCTGATGCGCGACCACAAGGACAACGTGGTCGTCGTCTGCTCGATCGAGAACGTCGACCCGATGGGCGTGCACACCGGCGATTCCGTGACGGTCGCACCGGCCCTGACGCTGACCGACGTCGAGTACCAGCACCTGCGTGACGTGGGCATCGCGGTGCTGCGCGAGGTCGGCGTCGACACCGGCGGCTGCAACATCCAGTTCGCGGTCAACCCCGAGAACGGCCGCCTCGTCGTCATCGAGATGAACCCGCGGGTGTCACGCTCGTCCGCGCTGGCGTCGAAGGCCACCGGCTTCCCGATCGCCAAGATCGCCGCGAAGCTGGCGATCGGCTACACGCTGGACGAGATCCGCAACGACATCACCCGCGAGACCCCGGCCAGCTTCGAGCCCACGCTCGACTACGTCGTGGTGAAGATCCCGCGATTCGCATTCGAGAAGTTCCCCGGCGCCGACCCCGAGCTGACCACGACGATGAAGTCGGTCGGCGAGGCGATGAGCCTGGGCCGCTCGTTCGGCGAGGCGCTGCAGAAGGCCATGCGGTCCATGGAGACCAAGGCCGCAGGCTTCTGGACTCTGCCGGACCCTCCCGGTGACCCGCTCGAAGCGATGAAGACCCCGCACGACGGCCGGCTCTACGACATCGAGCTGGCGCTGCGCCACGGCCACACGGTCGAGGAGGTCTGCGCCGCGTCCGGCATGGATCCCTGGTTCGTGGACCAGATCCTCGCCCTGGTCGAGCTGCGCGCCGAGATCGTCGCTGCGCCCGTCCTGGACGAGGTGCTGCTGCGCCGTGCCAAGCGCGCCGGCTGCTCCGACCGCCAGCTCGCGGCGCTGCGTCCCGAGCTGGCGGGCGAGGACGGCGTGCGGGCGCTCCGGCACCGGCTGCAGATCCGCCCGGTGTACAAGACCGTCGACACCTGCGCCGCCGAGTTCGACGCCGCCACGCCGTACCACTACTCGGCGCACGAATCAGACGGCGAGGCTGCGGAGACAGAGGTCCGCCCGAGCGACCGGCCGAAGGTGATGATCCTCGGCTCCGGACCCAACCGCATCGGCCAGGGCATCGAGTTCGACTACTCGTGCGTGCACGCCGCGATGGCGCTGCGCGAGGCCGGCTTCGAGACCGTGATGGTCAACTGCAACCCGGAGACAGTGTCCACCGACTACGACACGTCCGACCGCCTGTACTTCGAGCCGCTCACGTTCGAGGACGTGCTGGAGGTCTGGCACGCGGAGCACACGTCCGGCGTCGCGGCCGGCGGTCCGGGCGTGGTCGGGGTGATCGTGCAGCTCGGCGGGCAGACCCCGCTCGGCCTCGCGCAGCGGCTCGCCGACGCCGGGGTGCCGATCGTCGGCACACCGCCGGAGGCCATCCACCTCGCCGAGGAGCGCGGGGCGTTCGGCGCGTTGCTGGAACAGGCCGGGCTGCCGGCGCCGAAGTTCGGCATGGCGACCTCGTTCGAGGAAGCCAGGGCGGTGGCCGAGGAGATCGGGTACCCGGTGCTGGTCCGTCCGTCCTATGTACTCGGTGGACGCGGCATGGAGATCGTCTACGACGACGCCACGCTGGAGTCCTACATCCGCCGGGCCACCGAGGTCACGCCCGAGCACCCGGTGCTGGTCGACCGGTTCCTCGACGACGCGATCGAGATCGACGTGGACGCCCTGTGCGACGGCACCGACGTGTTCCTCGGCGGGATCATGGAGCACATCGAGGAGGCCGGCATCCACTCCGGCGACTCGGCGTGCGCGCTGCCACCGATCACGCTCGGCCGCAGCGACATCGACAACGTCCGCGCGGCCACGGTGGCGCTGGCGAACGGCATCGGCGTACGCGGGCTGATGAACGTGCAGTACGCGCTCAAGGACGATGTCGTCTACGTGCTGGAAGCCAACCCCCGCGCGTCGCGCACCGTGCCGTTCGTGTCGAAGGCGACGGCGGTGCCGCTGGCCAAGGCCGCTGCCCGGATCATGCTCGGCGCCACGATCGCCGACCTGCGCGCCGAGGGGATGCTCCCGCTGACCGGCGACGGGGGTGACCCGGGTGCCGACGCGCCGATCGCGGTCAAGGAGGCGGTGCTGCCGTTCAAGCGGTTCCGCACCAGCGAGGGCAAGGGCGTCGACAGCCTCCTCGGACCGGAGATGAAGTCCACCGGTGAGGTCATGGGCATCGACCTCGCGTTCGGGCAGGCGTTCGCGAAGAGCCAGTCGGCTGCGTACGGATCGCTGCCGACGTCCGGCCGCGTGTTCGTGTCGGTCGCCAACCGGGACAAGCGCTCGATGGTGTTCCCGATCAAGCGCCTCGCCGACCTGGGCTTCGAGGTGCTCGCCACGGCCGGTACCGCCGAGATGCTGCGCCGGCACGGGATCACCTCCACGATCGTCCGTAAGCACTTCGAACCGGACGACGGGCAGCTGGACATCCTGCAGATGATCGAGGCCGGCACCGTGGACCTGGTGCTCAACACCCCGTACGGCAACTCGGGACCCCGCATCGACGGGTACGAGATCCGCAGCGCCGCCGTGGCGGCCGACGTCCCGTGCGTCACGACCGTGCAGGGCGCCGCCGCCGCCGTGATGGGGATCGAGGCGCAGATCCGCGGCGAGTTGGGTGTGCGGCCGCTGCAGGAGCTGCACCGGAAGATCCGCCCGTGAGCGAGCGGAGCCTCTACGAGCGCCTTGCGCGGCCGGTGCTGTTCCGGATGGGCGCCGAGACGGCACACGAGCGGACTCTCCGGGCGCTGTCCGTGCTGGCGCGAAGTCCGAGGCTGGTGACGGCCGGGCGGCGCCTTCGCCGGTCCTCGCGATCCGGTGACGGTGTTCGGTGTGGACTTCCCCGGGCGGGTCGGCGTCGCGGGCGGGCTCGACAAGAACGGCGTCGCGCTGCCGGCGTGGGCGGCGCTCGGCTTCGGCTTCGTCGAGGTCGGCACCGTCACGCGGCACGCCCAGCCCGGCAACCCCAAGCCCCGGCTGTTCCGGCTGCCCGCCAGCGAGGCCGTGATCAACCGCATGGGCTTCAACAACGACGGCGCCGCTGCGTTGGCCGAGCGGCTGAAGGCCTGGGGGCCGCTGCCGGTGCCGCTCGGGATCAGCCTCGGCAAGTCGAAGGTGACGCCGATCGAGGACGCCGTCGGGGACTACGTCCACTCGCTGCGCACACTCCACCCGTTCGCCGACTACTTCGCGATCAACGTCAGCTCACCGAACACGCCGGGGCTGCGCTCGCTCCAGGACCGCGGCCAGCTCAGCGCGTTGCTCGCCGCGCTGCGACGTGAGGGGGACGCGCTGGCTGGCCCCGGCCTCCCCAGCGTGCCGCTCCTGGTCAAGCTCGCTCCCGATCTCACCGAGCAGGCGATCGCCGAGCTCCTGGACGTGTGTACGCAGCACGGCGTCGCCGGGATCATCGCCACCAACACCACCCTCTCGCGCGACGGCGCCAGCGGACCGCACGCGGCCGAGGCAGGCGGCCTGTCCGGCCGCCCACTCGGTGCACGCGCGCTGGAGGTGGTGCGATTCATCGCGGCCGAGACGGGCGGCGCGCTCCCGATCGTCGGCGTCGGCGGGATCCTCTCCGCGGACGACGCCGCCCGCATGTTCGACGCGGGCGCCAGCCTCGTCCAGCTCTACACCGGGCTCGTCTACCGCGGACCGTCCCTGGTCCGCGCCATCAACCACCGTGTCGTTCAGATGCCGCATCTGGACCGCAAACCGAGGGAGGACGCGTGAGCCCCGTTTGGCACGCGGCTGCGGGCCGCCATGGACACCCGCGGGCCGCTCTGCGTCGGCATCGACCCGCACTCCGCGCTGCTGCGGGCGTGGGGCCTGGACGACGACGTCGCCGGGCTGGAGACGTTCAGCCGCACCGTGGTCGAGGCGCTCGCGGACCGGGTGGCCGTGCTCAAGCCTCAGTCGGCGTTCTTCGAGCGATTCGGCAGCCGGGGCATCGCGGTGCTCGAACAGGTGATCGCCGACGCGCGCTCGGCCGGCGCCCTCGTGCTCGCCGACGTGAAGCGCGGCGACATCGGCAGCACGGCCCAGGCGTACGCGCAGGCGTACCTGGAGCCGTCCAGCCCGCTGTTCTGCGACGCGATGACCGCCAGCCCCTACCTCGGCTTCGGCTCGCTGCGCCCGCTGATCGACACGGCGCTCGCGAACGGCGCCGGCGTGTTCGTGCTCGGGCTCACGTCGAACCCGGAGGGGCCCGAGGTGCAGCACGCCCGCCGCGCGGACGGCCGTACCGTCGCGCAGTCGATGTTGGACGACGTGGCGGCTGTCAACGCGGGCGCCGACCCGCTCGGGTCGATCGGCGTCGTCGTGGGCGCCACCGTCGGCGCGACCGGTCACGATCTTGGCAAGGTCAACGGTCCGTTCCTCGCGCCGGGCATCGGCGCTCAGGGCGCCACGGCGGCCGACCTCCGGGCGGTGTTCGGCGGCTCCACCGGTGCCGTGCTGCCCGCAATCTCGCGCGACGTCCTGGGCCGAGGGCCGACGATCGCGGGGCTCCGTTCAGCCGCTCAGAAGGCGCTGGAGGCCTGCGCAGCGGTGCTCTGAGCCGCTGCACGCGGCGTTTTCGCCGCGTGACACGCCCGGTGGCCGGAGAGTGATCTGGCGCACGTCTGCGTCTTCGCCGAGTCGGCAAAGTGTCCGAGATGTGACAGTCTGTGCCGCCGTTCACCGATCTACGCGGGAAAATAGGCTGTTCCGGGCCTTCAGATGCCCTACCGCGTCGTTCATCCCGGCCGTTAACTGGGGGGGCGCGTTGCTTCCGACCGATGAACCTCGCTAGGTTTCTGCGCGCTGGAATCCATCCACTAACACGACATTCGAGGTGACCTGTGGCTCTTCCCCCGCTGAGCCCCGAGCAGCGCGCCGCTGCTCTCGAGAAGGCGGCCGCTGCCCGTAAAGCCCGTGCCGCGGTAAAGGACAAGCTCAAGCACGGGGGCATGTCCCTCCAGGAGGTCCTCGACACGGCCGAGTCGGACGACGTCATCGGCAAGATGAAGGTCTCCGCCGTGCTCGAAGCCCTTCCCGGTATCGGCAAGGTGCGCGCCATGCAGATGATGGAGAAGTTCAAGATCGCCGAGAGCCGTCGGGTTCGCGGGCTGGGTGACAACCAGCGTCGCGCCCTGCTGCAGGAGTTCAGTACCGACTCCGGTGGCCGCTGATCTTCGGTGAGCACTGACTTCTCCGTGGGCACCCGAACTGAGCGGGCTCGTTCCCGCTCTGGCTCGGAGGTCGCACGCCTGACGGTCCTCTCCGGCCCGTCCGGCGTCGGCAAGGGCAGCGTCGTCGCCGAGATCCGCCGCCACCACCCCTCGGTGTGGTTGTCGGTATCGGTCACGACCCGCTCTCCCCGTCCTGGTGAGACGGACGGCGTGGAGTACCACTTCGTCTCGCACGCGGAGTTCGACCGCATGGTCGCCGCGGGCGAGTTGCTGGAGCACGCCGAGTACGCCGGGAACTGCTACGGAACACCCCGGCAGCCAGTCGAAGAACGGCTGGCTGCCGGGCTCCCAGCCCTGCTGGAGATCGAACTGCAGGGTGCGCGGCAGGTCCGCGAAGCCATGCCCGAGGCGCAGTTCGTGTTCCTCGCGCCGCCGTCCTGGGAGGAACTCGTCCGCCGATTGGTCGGGCGGGGCACCGAGGACGACGAGACAATCCGGGCCCGGCTCGATGCCGGAAAGATCGAACTAGAGGCCGAAAAAGAGTTCGATGTCGTAGTCGTAAATGACCGGGTCGAGCGGGCTGCCAAAGAATTGGTAGCATTGCTCTAACCCCCGTCGTCGAGACTCCTTTGAGGCTGATCCGCGTGTCCGGTACTGTCGCCGCTCCCGAGGGCATCACCAACCCCCCGATCGATGAGCTGCTCGAGAAGACCAGCTCCAAGTACGCCCTCGTGATCTACGCGGCCAAGCGCGCGCGCCAGATCAACGCCTACTACAGCCAGCTCGGCGAGGGCCTGCTGGAGTACGTGGGCCCGCTGGTGGAGACCAGCCCGCAGGAGAAGCCGCTGTCGATCGCTCTCCGCGAGATCAACGCCAACCTGCTCACGCACGAGCAGGTCGACAACTGACCGTCCCGGTCATGGCCGCTGCTCGCGTCGTCCTCGGCGTGGGCGGCGGTATCGCGGCCTACAAGGTCGCCGATCTGCTCCGCAAGTTCACCGAGGCCGGTTACCAGGTCCGGGTGGTCCCCACGGCCAGCGCGCTGCGCTTCGTGGGCGCCCCGACCTGGGCCGCGCTCTCCGGCCAGCCGGTCAGCACCGAGGTCTGGGACTCGGTCGACGAGGTGCCGCACGTGCGCATCGGCCAGCACGCCGACCTGCTCGTCGTCGCTCCCGCCACCGCCGACCTGCTCGCGAAGGCCGCCCACGGCATCGCCGACGACCTGCTCACCAACACGCTGCTCACCGCGCGCTGTCCGGTGCTGTTCGTGCCGGCCATGCACACCGAGATGTGGGAGCACCCGGCCACGCAGGCCAACGTCGCCACGCTGCGTGCCCGCGGCGCGCACGTCCTGGAGCCCGCCGTCGGGCGGCTGACCGGGGCCGACAGCGGCAAGGGCCGGCTGCCCGAACCCGTTGAGATCTTCGAAGCCGCGACCGCGCTGTTGTCGCCCCTGCGCGATCTGGCCGGGCGGCACGTCGTCGTGTCGGCCGGCGGCACCCGCGAGTACCTCGACCCGGTGCGGTTCATCGGCAACCGGTCGTCCGGCCGGCAGGGGTACGCGCTCGCCGTCACGGCCGCGGCACGCGGGGCCAAGGTCACGCTCGTGGCGGCCAACACCACGCTGCCCGATCCGCCCGGCGTCGATGTCGTCGAGGTCGTGTCCACCGCCGACCTTCGCGAGGCGGTTCTTGCCGCCGCGGCTCCCGCCGACGCCGTCGTGATGGCCGCCGCCCCCGCCGACTTCCGTCCCGCTACCTCTTCAGGTAGCAAGATCAAGAAGCGTGACGACGGTCGCGCGCCGACGATCGAACTCGTCGAAAACCCGGACATCCTTGCCGAAATATCGGCGAATCGCGCCCGTCCCGGTCAGGTGATCGTCGGGTTCGCGGCCGAGACCGGCGACGAGAACGGCACCGTCCTCGACCACGCCCGCGCCAAACTGGCCCGCAAGGGCTGCGACCTGCTGGTCGTCAACGAGGTGGGCGACGGCAAGGCGTTCGAGGTGGCCGAGAACGCCGCGATCGTGCTCGGCGCGGACGGCAGCGCCACCGACGTGCCGCTCGGGCCGAAGGAACGCCTCGCGGACGTCGTCTGGGACCTGGTGGTCGCCCGTCTGGGTTAGAGCCGAGTGTTACTACTCGGACAAGTGGTGCTCGTCCATTCGGTGCTTCTGGGCTGGGTCGATACACTCCCGGGAAACCTATTCGGCAGAAACCCCTGGGAGTACCGTGTCGCGCCGCCTCTTCACCTCGGAGTCCGTCACCGAGGGCCACCCGGACAAGATCGCGGACGCGATCAGTGACGGCATCCTCGACGCACTGCTGACGCAGGACAAGCACAGCCGTGTCGCCGTCGAGACGCTGATCACCACCGGCCAGGTTCACGTCGCCGGTGAGGTCACCACGAAGGCCTACGCCGACATCCCGTCGATCGTGCGTGACACGATCCTCGAGATCGGTTACGACTCGTCGAAGAAGGGCTTCGACGGCGCGTCCTGCGGCGTCAGCGTGTCGATCGGCTCGCAGTCGCCCGACATCGCCCAGGGCGTCGACGCCGCCTACGAGGCGCGCACCGGCGAGAGCGTCGAGGACGTCCTCGACCGCCAGGGCGCGGGCGACCAGGGCCTCATGTTCGGGTACGCGTGCGACGACACCCCCGAGCTGATGCCGCTGCCGATCGCGCTCGCGCACCGGCTGTCGCGCCGCCTCAGCCAGGTCCGCAAGGACGGCGTGGTGCCCTACCTCCGTCCCGACGGCAAGACCCAGGTCACCATCGAGTACGACGGTGTGAAGGCCGTCCGTCTCGACACCGTCGTGGTCTCCAGCCAGCACGCCTCCGACATCTCCCTGGAGACGCTGCTCACCCCGGACATCGCCGAGCACGTCATCGCGCCGGAGATCGCCGAGCTTGGGCATCGACACCGAGGACTACCGCCTGCTCGTCAACCCCACCGGGCGGTTCGAGATCGGCGGCCCGATGGGTGACGCCGGACTCACCGGCCGCAAGATCATCGTCGACACCTACGGCGGCATGGCCCGTCACGGCGGCGGCGCGTTCTCCGGCAAGGACCCGTCCAAGGTCGACCGCTCCGCCGCGTACGCGATGCGCTGGGTCGCCAAGAACGTCGTCGCCGCCGGCCTCGCCACCCGCTGCGAGGTGCAGATCGCGTACGCGATCGGCAAGGCGCAGCCCGTCGGTCTGTTCGTCGAGACGTTCGGCACCGAGCTGGTCGACCCGGCCCGTATCGCCGAGGCCATCACCAAGGTCTTCGACCTGCGTCCGGCCGCGATCATCCGCGACCTCGACCTGCTGCGCCCGATCTACCAGCAGACCTCCGCGTACGGCCACTTCGGCCGCGAGCTTCCCGACTTCACCTGGGAGCGCACCGACCGCGCGGCGACGTTGAAGGACGCAGTCGGCGCCTGAGTTGGATGGTGCTCCGCAGGGGCACCATCCGACCGCAACCCCTTGCGGTCGGTGCCTTCTGGTAGACCTTCCGTGTGACTGAAGGTGACGCTGTCGAGCCCGCCGAGCATCTTCCGCTCGGCGGGCTCGACGCTGTCCGGGCCACGGTGGCTGCGAAGGGTCCCGCGAAGGGTCCGGCCAGGAAGAAGGCGGCGCAGGAACCGGCCGCCGAGCTGCCCGTCGCCAGGATCTGCGTCGACCTGCCGCTGCCGCACCTCGACCGCCCCTTCGACTACCTCGTGCCGGCCAAGCTCGACGAGCAGGTCGTGGTCGGTGGGCGCGTACGGGTGCGGTTCGCCGGGCAGCTCGTCGACGGGTACGTCCTCGACCGCATCGAGACCAGCGAGCACACCGGACGGCTCGCCTACCTCGAACGCGCCGTCTCGGCCGAGCCGGTGCTGGCGCCCGAGATCGCGAAGGTCGCCCGTGAGATCGCCGACCGCTGCGCCGGCACCCTCGCCGACGTGCTGCGCCTGGCGATCCCGCCACGTCACGCGGGTGCGGAGGAGAAGGCCGTGGCGCCGGCGCAGGTTCCCCCTGAGGGCCCCGGCGGTGACGGCTGGGCCCGGTATGCCACAGGCCCTGGTTATCTCCGCGCGCTCGCCTCTGGCCTGGCGCCGCGAGCGGTCTGGTCCGCGTTGCCGGGGGAGGACTGGCCTGCGCGCATCGCCGACGTGCTCGCCGCGGTGCACGAGGCCGGGAAGGGCGGAGTCGCGGTCGTCCCGGACGCTCGTGACCTGGAACGTCTCGACGCCGCCCTCACCGCCCGCCTCGGCACCGGCCGGCACGTCACGCTTTCGGCCGCGCTCGGCCCGGCGGAGCGGTACCGGCGCTGGCTGGCGGTGCGGCGCGGCGAGGTCCGTATTGCGGCCGGCACGCGCGCGGCGGCGTTCGCCCCGGTGGCAGACCTCGGAGCGGTGGTGATCTGGGACGACGGCGACGACCTGCACGCCGAGCCGCGCGCGCCGTACTGCCACGCTCGCGAGGTGCTGCTGGTACGGGCACAGCTCGCAGGGGCGGCGGCGCTCGTCGGTGCGTACGCCCGCACGTGCGAGGCGCAGCTGCTGCTCGCCACGAAGTGGGCGCAGCCGCTGGTCGCCGACCGTGCTGTGGTGCGCGAGCGGGCACCGCGGGTCACCCCGCTCGACGAGGACAACCAGCTCGCCCGGGATGCCGCCGCCGCGACGGCCCGGCTGCCCACGGTCGCGTGGCAGGCCGCGCGGTCGGCGCTGGGGGCCGGTGCGCCGGTGCTGGTCCAGGTGCCGCGCCGGGGATACGTGCCGTCGCTGTCGTGCTCGCGATGCCGGAACCCGGCGCGGTGCACCGCGTGCGGCGGGCCGCTGTCACTGCCCGGTGGGGGACACGCGATCGCGGGTTGCCGCTGGTGCGGGCGCCTCGGCGGTGACTGGGCCTGCGGGTCGTGCGGTGGTCGCGCGCTGCGGGCGGCCGTGGTTGGCGCCGGCCGCACCGCAGACGAGCTGGGGCGGGCGTTCCCGCACGTCACCATCCGCACGTCGGGCCGCGACGCGGTCCTGTCGACGGTGCCGGACGAGCCGGCGCTGGTGGTCGCCACACCCGGCGCCGAGCCGGTGGCCGACGGCGGCTACGGCGCCGCGCTGCTGCTCGACACCTGGGCGCTGCTCACCCGCGCCGACCTTCGCGCGTCGGAGGAGGCGTTGCGCCGCTGGGCGAACGCGGCAGCGCTGGTGCGGCCGGCGAGCGCGGGCGGGCAGGTGGTGGTGACGGCGGATGGCGGGCTGCCGGTCGTGCAGGCGCTGATCCGCTGGGATCCGGCCACGTACGCGGAGCGCGAGCTGGCTGAGCGTGCCGAGCTGGCCTTCCCGCCGTCGACGCGCATGGCGAGCGTCACGGGCAGCCCGGACGCCGTCGCCGACCTGCTCGCCCTCGTGCAACTGCCGCCCGAGGCCGAGACGCTCGGGCCGGTGCCGGTCGAGCGGCCCGGATCGGACGCCGTCGTCGAGCGGGTCCTGCTCCGGGTGCCGCGGGGAGCAGCCCGTTCGCTGGCGGTGGTGCTCCACGCGGCGCTCGGCGTGCGCAGTGCCCGGAAGGCGGCCGAACCGGTGCGCGTCGAGGTCGATCCGCTCGAACTGTTCTGAGTGCTTTGACTCAGGCGCCCGCCGCCGCGCGCCGGAACACTCAGCACATGACCACACCGCTGCCGTCGAAGAACACCGCCGCGTTCTACCTGCAGGCTGCGATCTCGTTCGGGGTGTCCCTGGTCTCGGTCGGCGTCGCGATCCTGTATCTCCCGGTCGGGATCTGGATCCGCGCCTTCCTTGGTCTCGGGCTGCTCTACGTCGTGACGTCGAGCTTCACCCTGGCGAAGTGCATCCGTGACCAGCAGGAGACCACCAGCGTGCTCAGCCGGGTCGACCAGGCCCGGTTGGAGAAGCTCCTCGCCGACCACGACCCGTACAAGCTCGACCCGGCCTAGCCGTCTGCGTCAGCGCCAGGGCGTTGCGCGCTGACAGAAGGCACCGCCGCTCCGCTCGCCGGCGATCGTCTCGCCGTCCGGCGACTCGTAGCACGCCTCCGACTCGGCGGCCGGCAGTTCGTGACCGTCCTTGTCGAACACGCGCACGGTCACCGGCGCCGTTGGGACCGGTATCTGCCAGGCGATCGGGTGGACCTTGCGGACGAGGAACGTGCCGTTCATCGGCATGACCTCGACGATGCCGCGGGCGAACGTCGCCTCGACACGCGTCACGTCACGGCTGACCCGGCCGGCCGCGATCTCGCTGCCGTGCGTCGCGCCGTACTTGCCGATGTGCTCGCCGGCAGACTTGCCGTCGACGTCCACCGCGGCGTTCTCCGGCAGCCAGTCGCGCGCCCGGATGTGGCCGCCGCTCGCGTTGTACGGCATCACCGGGCCGTCGATTTCGCAGGTCAATGCCATGGTCTCGCCGAGCAGCAGCGCGATGGTGCCGGCCTCGTCCGTGACGAGGTTGTAGAGCTTCAGCGGCTCCGCCGCGCTCTGGGCGCCGTAGCTCGCCGTGCAGCCGTCGACGATCGCCTTCGCCTGCTCCGGGGTCACGCCGGGCACCGCCGGCTCAGCGGGTCCGTCGGGCGCGGCGGTTACCAACGTGGCAGCGGGCCTGGGCGCCGGATCGGTGCCGCGCAGGCTGGTCACGGCGACAGCCGTTCCTGTGACGGCGACAACGGCGGCTGCTGCCGCGACGGGAACGAGCCAGCGCGCGGACGCCTTCACCGGCTGCCCGGCGACGGTGCGGATCAGCGCCTCGCGGAGCTCGCGGCGCCGGGCGGGCGGCAGGTCGCGTTCGGGCGGGAGTGGCGGGGTCATCGGTTCTCCTGAGCGTGGGCGAGGACGACGGCCGCCGGCTGGGTGAATTCACGGTTCAGCCGCGAACGGGCCCGGCTGACGCGGGCGCGGACGCTCGCCTCGGCGATGCCGAGCACGGCGGCGGCGTCCGCGTAGGAAACCCCGGACCAGAGACAGAGCGCGACCGCCTCCCGCTCGGCGCGTGGCAGCCGCCGGACGGCGTCGAGCACGGTGGCCATGCGGCGCTCGTCGTCGAGCCGGGCCGCGACGTCGTCGGCGTGGTCGTCGACGTCCTGGTGCCGGCTGGAGAGCTTCACCAGCAGCGCGATCCGGCGGCGCAGTGACCGCCGTTCGGTGCGTACCTGGTTCGTCGCGACCGTCAGCAGCCAGGGCAGTGCCGACGAGTGCTGCAGCGTGATGTCGGCGCGGCGCCGCCAGGCCTGCAGGAACGTCGCCGAGGTGTGGTCCTCGGCGGCGGACCAGGACGCGGTGAGCCGGAAGCAGTGGTTGTAGACCGCGCGGGCGTGCCGGTCGAAGAGCAGTCCGAACGCATTCCCGCTCCCTGCCGCGGCCTCGTCCCAGAGTTGCCGGTCGGTCGGACCGTCCGGTGGAGGGGGGATGTCGTAGGTGGTCACGTCCGGTTGTGGCCGGCGTCGGCGTTCGTGTTGCGTCCCGTCATGCGCCGAGCGTGACACGCGGCCGCGCGGGGAGGTGGCGCGTCCGGCGCACCGGCCGGTCCCCTAGACTTGTCCGGTCAACCACCACGAGATGACAGGGAGCAGCGCGTGGCCGTGAAGCCGATCCGCCTCTTCGGCGATCCGGTGCTGCGCACGCCCGCCGAGCCCGTCGTCGACTTCGACAAGGAGCTGCGCGGGCTCGTCCGCGACCTCACCGAAACGATGCTCGACGAGGGTGGCGCTGGCCTGGCCGCGCCGCAGCTCGGGGTGGGGCTGCGTGTCTTCGCGTACGACGTGGACGACGTCGTCGGCCACCTGATCAACCCGGTTCTGCAGTTCCCGGACGACGAAGAGCAAGACGGCCCTGAGGGCTGCCTCTCCATGCCCGGCCTGTTCTTCGACACCAAGCGCCGGATGAACGTGGTCGCCAAGGGGCAGGACATGCACGGCGAACCCGTCCAGCTGGTCGGCACCGCACTGATGGCGCGCTGCGTACAGCACGAAACCGACCACCTCGACGGCATCCTCTTCGTCGACCGGCTCGACGCCGCGACGAAGAAGGAAGCGATGAAGGCGATCCGGGAGGCGGAGTGGAACAACCAGCCGGCGCCGCAGATCAAGGTGAGCCCGCACCCGCTGTTCGGGAGGACGCGCTGAGGCTCGTCTTCGCCGGCACCCCCGCGGTCGCGGTGCCGGCGCTGGAGGCGCTGCTCGCCTCGCGCCACGAGGTCGTCGCCGTCCTCACCCGACCCGACGCCCCGGCAGGTCGCGGTCGCACGCTGCACCGCTCGCCGGTGGGCGAAGTAGCGGACGCTCACGGCATCGAGGTGCTCACGCCGCGGCGTCCGTCCGAACCGGAGTTCCAGGAGCGGCTCGCCGAGATCGCCCCCGACCTGGTGCCGGTCGTGGCATATGGAGCGTTGATCCCGAGGTCCGCACTGGACATCCCCAAGCACGGCTGGGTCAACCTGCACTTCTCGCTGCTCCCGGCGTGGCGTGGCGCGGCCCCGGTGCAGCACGCGGTTCTCCATGGCGACGAGGTCACCGGCGCGGCCGTGTTCCAGATCGAGGAAGGCCTCGACACCGGCCCGGTCTTCGGCACGCTCACCGAGCCGATCCGTCCCGACGACACCTCCGGCGACCTGCTCGCACGCCTCGCCGGCGCCGGTGCCGGACTCCTCGTCGCCGTCACCGACGCGATCGCCGACGGGCGGGCGGTGCCCGTGCCGCAGCCGGCCGAGGGCGTCTCGCACGCGCCGAAGGTCACCGTCGAGGACGCGAGGGTGCGGTGGACCGAGCCGGCGTTCGCCGTCGATCGGCGGATCCGCGCCTGCACGCCGGCGCCCGGCGCCTGGACGTCGTTCCGCGAGGAACGGCTGAAGGTCGGCCCGGTCCGCCTGGTGCCGGATGTCCAGGTGCCGCCCGGCGGTCTGCTGGTCGAGAAGCGGCGGGTCCTCGTCGGCACGGCTACCAGCGCCGTCGAGCTGGGCGAGGTGCAGCCGCACGGCAAGCGCCCGATGACCGCGCCCGACTGGGCGCGCGGCGTCCGGGTCGAAGCGGGCGAGGTGCTCGGGTGACCCGCTCCCTGCCGTGCGGTCGCACTTTTCCGTGCCATAGCGCCGGAAAAGTGCGACCAAATCGACGGGGGCGCGCGATGACTGAGCGCCCGCGGCGGCCTAGTGGGCGGGCAGGCGGGCACCCGGCGCGGGGCGGTAAGCGCCCGTACCGGCGGCCGCAGCCCGACCCGCCCCGGCGTGCGGCGTTCGACACGCTCTGCGCGGTGGCGTCCAGGGACGCCTACGCGAACCTGATCCTGCCCGGCATGCTGCGCGACCGGGGCATCACCGGCCGCGACGCCGCGTTCGCCACCGAACTCGCCTACGGCACGCTGCGCGCCCGCGACACCCTCGACGCGGTGCTCGCCGCGTGCAGCAGCCGCCCGCTCGGCCAGGTCGAACCGCGCGTGCTGGAGATGCTGCGGCTCGGCGCGTACCAGCTGCTGCGTACCCGGGTGCCGGAGCACGCGGCGGTCAGCGCCACCGTCGAGGTGGCCAGGGTCGCGCTCACCGACGGGCCGGCCCGGTTCGTCAACGCGGTGCTGCGGCGCGTGGCCGAGCGCGACTTCGAGGAGTGGCTCGCGCGCGTGGCGCCCGCCAGGGACGCCGACGCCGCTCGGGCATCTCGCGGTCCGGTACGCGCACCCGCTGTGGATCGTGCGCGCGTTCGCCGACGCGCTGGGCGGCGACGTCGCCGAGACAGAGGCCGCGCTCGCCGCCGACGACCGTCCGGCCGGCCGTCCACCTCGTCGCCCGCCCTGGCCAGCTCGACCGCGACACGCTCGTCGCCGAGACCGGCGGCACGCCCGGGCCGTACTCGCCGTTCGCTGTGCACCTCGACGGCGGCGATCCGGGTGCGGTCAAGGCCGTCGCCGATGGTCGCGCCGGCGTGCAGGACGAGGGCAGCCAGCTCTGCGCCAACGCCCTCGCCAGCGCTCCGTTGACCGGAGAGGACAGTCGCTGGCTCGACCTCTGCGCCGGTCCCGGCGGCAAGGCGGCGCTGCTCGGGGCGCTCGCCTCGCAGCGCGGCGCCACCGTGACTGCTGTCGAGGTCTCCGAGCACCGCGCCAAGCTCGTCGAGCGGTCGGTCGCCGGGTTGCCGGTCACTGTCCTCAACGCCGACGGCCGTGACGTGGGGGAGCACCCGACGCTGCCCGAGGGCGGCTTCGACCGCGTGCTCGTCGACGCGCCGTGCACCGGGCTTGGCGCGCTCCGCCGCAGGCCCGAGGCACGCTGGCGCCGCCAGCCGGGCGACATGCCCGCGCTCACCAAGCTGCAGCGCGAGCTGCTGACGTCGGCGTTGCGCGCGGTGCGCCCGGGCGGGCTCGTCGCGTACGTCACGTGCTCGCCGCACCTGGCCGAGACGAAGCTGACCGTGGCCGACGCGGTCCGCCGCACCGGATCCGAGCAGCTCGACGCCCGTGAGCTGTTCCCCGGCGTGCCGCACCTCGGCAACGGCCCGTCCGTGCAGCTGTGGCCCCACCGCCACGCCACCGACGCCATGTTCTTCGCCCTGCTCCGCAGGAGTAGGCGGCCCGATCAAAGACATCGGCTCATAGCTCGCTCTAGACTGCCCGGCGTGAGTGCCATCTACATTGCGCCGAGCATCCTGTCCGCCGACTTCTCGCGTCTCGCCGAGGAGGCGCACGCGGTGCACGGCGCCGACTGGCTGCACGTCGACGTGATGGACAACCACTTCGTCCCGAACCTCACGCTCGGCCTGCCGGTGGTGAAGAGCCTGCTCAAGGTCACGGACATCCCGCTCGACTGCCACCTGATGATCGAGCAGCCCGAGCGGTGGGCGCCGCCGTACGCAGAGGCGGGCGCGCGCAACGTCACGTTCCATGCCGAGGCGGCGGTCGACCCGGTGGCGATCGCCCGCGACATCCGCGCGGCCGGCGCTCTGGCCGGACTGGCGATCAAGCCGGGCACGGCGCTCGACGGATACCTGGACATCCTGCGCGAGTTCGACACGCTGCTCGTCATGACGGTCGAGCCCGGGTTCGGCGGGCAGGAGTTCATCGAGGAGGCGCTGCCCAAGGTCCGCCAGGCGCGGCGGCTGGTGGCGAGCGGCCACCTGGAGCTGCGCATCGAGGTCGACGGCGGCATCAAGGCCGACACCATCGAAGCCGCCGCGGAGGCGGGTGCCGACACGTTCGTCGCCGGTTCGGCCGTGTACGGCGCGGACGACCCGGCGAAGGCGGTCGCGGCGCTGCGGGCGCGGGCCGAGCGAGCCTGGGCGGGGGCGGCCGCGCGGTGAGCGCCGACCGTGCGGGTCTCGTGCTGGTCGTTGACGACGACGCGGACATCGCGCGGTTCGTCGAGATGAACCTCGTCTTCGAGGGATTCGAGGTGGCGGTCGCCTACGACGGGCAGGAGGCCCTCACGGTGATCGAGCGGCGCCGGCCGGACCTGGTCCTGCTGGACGTGATGATGCCGCGGATCGACGGCGTCGAGCTGTGCCGCAAGCTGCGCGCGGATCCGATGACGTCCGCGTTGCCCGTGATCATGCTCACCGCGAAGGGCCTGTCGGCCGACAAGGTGCTCGGGCTCACCGCCGGCGCCGACGACTACATCATCAAGCCGTTCGACACCCTGGAGCTGATCGCCCGGGTGCGCTCGACGCTGCGCCGCAACCGCGAGATGCGCGACGTGTCGCCGCTCACCGGGCTACCCGGCAACACCCGGATCCTCGGCGAGATCGCTGAACGCTTCGCCGCCCACAACGGCGGCGGCGCCGACTACGCCGTCTGCTACGTCGACCTCGACCACTTCAAGACCGTCAACGACGTCTACGGCTTCTTCCGTGGCGACCAGATGATCGCCACCCTCGCCACCGCCCTGCACGACGCCGTCGTGGGCGCGGGCCGGCCGAAGCCGTTCCTCGGGCACATCGGCGGCGACGACTTCATCGTGGCGTGCACGCCCGAGCAGGTCGGGCCGGTGACCGAGCGGGCGATCGCGCTGTTCGAGGAATCCAGCCCGGCCCTGTACGACGACGAGGACGCCCAGCGTGGCTACTTCGAGGTCCTCGACCGGCAGGGTCGCAGCCACCGGCACGGCCTGCTCACGGTCTCGATCGGGGTGGCGCTCAGCACCCAGCGCACGTTCACCGACCACCGCGAGGTGGTGGCGGTCGCCAGCGAGATGAAGCAAGTCGCCAAGCGCAGCCCCGGCTCGGTGGTCGCGGTCGACCGCCGCCGCGAGCGCGAGCCGGGTCGCGGCCCAGCCGCGCGCGGGCAGGGCTGGGAGGCGCCGGAGAGCGCGCCCGTCCTGGGTGGACATCGCATCGCCACGCCCGCCGGCGCCCGATCGGGCACTGAACAACACAGCGAGGCACGCTCGCGCCGGGTGGGGCTGGAGGAGATCACACCGGCCCGCCGCAGCGGCGCCGAGCCGGCACCACGCAGAGCTGGTGCCCACTCCGCAACCGAAGACGGCGAAACTACCTGGACGAGTGATCCCGGTCGCAGATCCGCGACGCCGGTGTGGGAGGCGTGACACACTGGCGGGTGAACTTGCATAGCACGCGCGCTCCGGGGTCGGTGAAACTCCGAGCCGGCGGTTAAAGTCCGCGACCCGTCCGCAGCCAGCGGCCGGTTGACCCGGTGAAATTCCGGGACCGACGGTGAAAGTCCGGATGGGAGGAGTCGCGCGGGCACCGAGGGTGTCACGCGTGAGGCGTGCCGTCCTGCCCGCGCCATGACGCCCGTACCGCCCCGAAGCCCGGGAGACGGTACGGAGGCACAGGTGGCAGGCCAGGCGGAGATCCAGGCGATGCGGCGGGCGATCACGCTCGCAGCGCGTGGCCTCGGCCGCACCAGCCCCAACCCCGTCGTCGGCTGCGTGATCCTCGACGCCCACGGCAAGACCGTCGGCGAGGGCTTCCATGCACGTGCGGGCGGCCCGCACGCGGAGGTCGAGGCGCTCACGGCGGCGGGAGCCGGAGCCGAACGAGGCACCGCCGTCGTCACGCTCGAACCCTGCACCCACACCGGCCGCACCGGCCCCTGCGTCCAGGCGCTCCTCGACGCCGGGATCGCCCGAGTCGTCGTCGCCGTGGACGACCCGAATCCGCTCGCCGCGGGCGGTGTCGCGGCGCTGCGCGCGGCCGGCGTCGAGGTGGAGACCGGCGTTCTCACGCGGGAGGCCGCTGACGGCAACGCCGGGTGGCTGATCTCGGTACGTGACGGTCGTCCCTATCTGATCTGGAAGTTCGCTTCCACCCTCGACGGGCGCTCAGCCGCCGCCGACGGCACCAGCCGCTGGATCACCGGCCCCGATGCCCGCGCCGACGTGCACCGGTTGCGCGACACGTGCGACACGATCGTGGCCGGCGTCGGCACCGTGCTCGCCGACGATCCCGAGCTGACCGTGCGACTGCCCCACCACGACGGGCACCAGCCGCTGCGGGTCGTCGTGGACAGCGCCGGCCGTACCCCTCCGGATGCCCGGGTGCGGCCCGCCTGGATCGCCACCGCCGCCGAGGTCGGCGCCGGCCCCGACGGGCGGGTCGACCTGCGCAAACTCATGTCCGCGCTGTACGAGCGGGGTGCCCGGAGGGTGTTGCTCGAAGGCGGGCCGACGCTGGCCGGCGCCTTTCTGCGCGCGGGTCTTGTCGACCGGGTCGTCGCCTACGTGGCGCCCGCGCTGCTCGGTGCCGGCCCGGCCGCGCTCGCCGACGCGGGAATCAGCGGCATCGACGAGGCGCTACGGCTGAACGTGACCGATGTTGTGGCTTTGGGCCCCGATATCCGTATTACTGGCAACCTCAAGGAGGCCTGAGTGTTCACCGGCATCATCGAGGAGCTCGGCGTGCTGGCCGGCTCGGTCGACCTCGGCACGGCGGCGCGGTTCACGGTCCGCGGGCCGCTGGTCACGAGCGACGCCAAGCACGGCGACTCGATCGCGGTCAACGGTGTCTGCCTGACCGTCGTCGACGTGGCCGACGGCGCCTTCACCGCAGACGTGATGAAGGAGACGCTGGACCGTTCCAGCCTCGGATCGCTCGCCGCCGGTGACCCGGTCAACCTCGAACGGGCTGCCACGCTGTCCAGCCGGCTCGGCGGGCACCTGGTGCAGGGACATGTGGACGGCACCGCCGTGCTGGCCGCGCGCGACCCCGACGAGCACTGGGAGGTCGTGCGGTTCACGCTGCCGGCAGACCTCGCCAGGTACGTCGTGGAGAAGGGCTCGATCACCGTCGACGGCGTCTCGCTGACGGTGAGCGGAGTGGGGGAGGACTGGTTCGAGGTCAGCCTCATCCCCACCACCCTCGGGCTCACCACGCTGGGCAAGAAGGAACCGGGCGACCCGGTGAACCTCGAAGTCGACGTCATCGCCAAATACACCGAGAAGCTCCTCGCGGGAGGCCGCAAATGAGTTCGTTCGGATCAATCGAGCAGGCAGTCGCAGACATCGCGGCGGGCAAGGCGGTCGTCGTCGTCGACGACGAGGACCGCGAGAACGAGGGCGACCTGATCTTCGCCGCCGAGAAGGCCACGCCGGAGCTGATCGCGTTCATGATGACCGAGTGCCGCGGCCTGCTCTGCGTGCCGATGGAGCCCGAGGCGCTCGACCGCCTCCAGCTCGGCCAGATGGTCGCCGAGAACACCGAGCGGATGGGCACGGCGTTCACGATCTCCGTGGACGCCCGCGAGGGCATCACCACCGGAATCTCCGCCGCCGACCGTGCGCATACCGTGCAGCTGCTGGCCGACGTGGACACCCGGCCGTACGACATCGTCCGCCCCGGGCACGTCTTCCCGCTGCGTGCCAAGGAGGGCGGCGTGCTGCGCCGGCCCGGCCACACCGAGGCGGCTGTCGACCTCGCACGCATGGCCGGTCTGCGGCCGGCCGGCGTGATCTGCGAGATCGTCAAGCCCGACGGCGAGATGGCGCGCCTGCCGGACCTGGAGAAGTTCGCGGCTGAACACGGGCTCACGCTCATCACGATCGCCGACCTCATCGCGTACCGGCGCCGCAACGAGAAGCAGGTCGAGCGGGCCGTCGAGGCGCGCATCCCCACCCGGCACGGCGAGTTCCGGGCCGTCGGGTACCGCAGCTCGTTCGACGACCGTGAGCACGTGGCGCTGGTCGTCGGCGACATGGGCGACGGCTCCGACGTGCTCGTCCGGGTGCACTCCGAGTGCCTCACCGGCGACGTGTTCGGCTCGCTGCGCTGCGACTGCGGCCCGCAGCTCGACTCCGCGCTGGAGGCGGTGGCGCGCGAGGGTCGGGGCATCGTCCTGTACGTGCGCGGCCACGAGGGTCGGGGCATCGGCCTGCTCCACAAGCTGCAGGCGTACCAGCTGCAGGACGCCGGCGCCGACACCGTCGACGCCAACCTGGAGCTCGGCCTGCCCGCCGACGCCCGCGACTACGGCACCGGCGCGCAGATCCTCGCCGACCTGGGCGTCCGCACCATGCGCCTGCTCACCAACAACCCCGACAAGCGCGCCGGGCTGGAGGGGTACGGGCTCACCGTGATCGGGCGCGAGCCGCTGCCGACCCACGCGCACCCCGAGAACCTCACCTACCTGCGTACCAAGCGCGACCGGATGGGGCACCACCTGGACCTGCCTGGAGAGGTGGCGTCGCTGTGAGGTATCCCGGCGGTGGTTGCGGTGGCGCAAACCGGACTGTTCCGGTACTGGTCCTCAAACCGGGCACGCGATGCAACCAAAACCCCGACAGTTGCGGAGGTCTGACGTGAGCGGCGCGGGAGCACCAGAGCTGACGACGGTGGACGCGGCCGGGCTGCGGCTCGGCATCGTCGCCACCCGCTGGCACACCCAGATCACCGGAGCGCTGCTCGACCGCGCGCTGACGGCGGCGAAGGAGTGTGGCGTCGTGGATCCCGTGGTGCTGCGCGTGGCCGGCGCCGTCGAGCTGCCGGTGGTCGCGCAGGCGCTGGCCCGCCGGTGCGACGCGGTCGTGGCGCTGGGTGTGGTCGTCCGGGGCGGCACCCCGCACTTCGAGTACGTGTGCGATGCCGTCACGGCAGGCCTCACCCGGGTCGCGCTGGACGAGGGCGTGCCGGTCGGCAACGGGGTCCTCACGACGAACACCGTCGAGCAGGCCCTCGACCGCTCCGGCCTGCCCGAAAGCGCCGAGGACAAGGGCTGGGAGGCCACCGTCGCCGCCCTGGACGCCGCCCTCACGCTGCGGGAGCTGCGCGAGCCAGCCCAGCGGGCGGGGTTCTGACGGCTCCTGGCAGGATCTTGAGGCATGAAGAGCTTCGAGGACCTGTTCGCCGAGCTGTCGGCGAAGGCCGCCGCAGGCACGCCCGGGTCGGGCACCGTCGCGGCGATCGAGGCCGGCGTGCACACCATCGGCAAGAAGATCGTGGAGGAGGCCGCCGAGGTGTGGATGGCGGCCGAGCACGAGACCGCCGATCGTGCGGCCGAGGAGATATCCCAGCTCCTGTATCACCTGCAGGTCCTCATGCTCGCGCGCGGCTTGTCCCTGGAGGACGTGTACGCCCACTTGTGAGGCTCTGGTTCCGCCGACTTTCGGATTCTTGGGGTCGCGGCGGGACCTGGACCCCCAAGAATCCGACAGTCGACGTGGAAGGTACGCATGTTGCGGATCGCGGTTCCCAACAAGGGTTCGCTGTCTGAGCCCGCCAGCGTCATGCTGCGCGAGGCCGGCTACCGGCAACGCGCGGACCATCGCGAGCTGGTGCTGGCCGACGCCGACAACGACGTCGAGTTCTTCTTCCTGCGACCGCGCGACATCGCCGTCTACGTCGGCTCCGGCGACCTCGACCTGGGGATCACCGGCCGCGACCTGCTGCTCGACAGTGGTGCGCACGCGGACGAGCTGCTGGAGCTGGGCTTCGCCGGCTCGACGTTCCGGTTCGCAGCGCGTCCCGGCACGGTCGAGAAGGTCAGCGACCTCGCGGGACGCCGCATCGCCACCTCCTACTCCGGCCTGGTCGAGCGGCACCTGGCGGAACAGGGCGTCGAGGCAGAGGTGATCCGGCTGGACGGTGCCGTGGAGACCTCGATCCAGCTCGGCCTCGCGGACGTCATCGCCGACGTCGTCGAGACCGGCTCGACGCTGCGCCAGCAGGGGCTGGAGATCGTCGGCGAGCCGATCCTGCGGTCGGAGGCGGTGCTGATCCGGCGGCGCGGCGTGGAGGAGACCGCGCAGGTCGGGCAGCTGCTGCGACGGCTACAGGGCGTGCTGGTGGCCCGACGGTACGTCATGCTGGCGTATGACGTGCGCGCCGAGTACGTCGACGCCGCGTGCGAGGTGACGCCCGGCATCGAGGCACCGACGATCTCGCCGCTGCACCGCGAGGGCTGGGTCGCCGTGCAGGCGATGGTGCCGCGCAAGGACACCAACCGGATCATGGACGAGCTGTACGAGATCGGCGCGCGCGCGATCCTCGTCACCGACATCACCGCGTGCCGGCTGTGAAGGCGAATCAGATGACCGACGACGTGGTGCGCGCCCGGCCGCAGCGGCTCCGGGTCGCGTGCTGGATCAGCGCCGCGGCGATCGTGCTCTTCTTCGCGGCCGTGGGTACAGCGCTGCGGGGAAGCACCGAGGGCGGCGGCGCGTTCGCTGCCGGCGACCAGTGGGCCATGGTGGGGCTCGGTCTGCTGCTCGCCGGTGGCGTGCTCCTGCTGACGCGGCCGCGCGTCGAGGCGGACGCGCACAGCATCCGCGTACGCAACGTCTTCGGCGAGTACGACCTGCCGTGGTCGCTCGTGCGCGCAGTCCGGTTCAACGACGGGTCGCCCTGGGCCAGCCTCGAACTGCTCGACGACGACACGATCGCTGTGCTGGCCGTCCAGGCGAACGACAAGCAGTACGCGGTGGACACCGTGCGCGGGCTGCGCCGGTTGCTCGCCGAGCACAACACCGCTGACTGACGTGGGCGCGCCCCTCGGGGGCTGGCGGCGCTGCGAGGGCGCACCGCCGCGAACAACCGCAGGCGCGCTACCCGAAACGGACTTGCGGGACTTCCGTGCCTACAGCGGGCATTCATGACTGCATTTGTCCCGCAAGTCCGTTTTACGTGAGGCCGGCGCCCGCTGGTGGGGGCGCCGTCAAGTCATCGACCGGCTACGAGCTGACGTTCGTGACGAACTGGCCGAAGCCCGTCGCCGCGGTCTCCAGACCGCCCATAATGGACTGGACGATGCCCGCCGCGTTCTGGGGCTGGGTGGCCACGTAGAACACCAGTAACGCAATTCCGCCCCATTTGAGAGCCTTCTTCATGGCACGCCTCCTTGCCAGTTCGTCGCCGCCTCGAACCCTGAACACTCCCCGTAGTCATCAGTTGTACCAAGGGTCAGGTTCGGGGAACAGAGCGCAACGCGTATCGATTGTCGGTTCACATTTGACGAGCCCCGTCAGGTGGCGGGCTCGCTGTGTGTCGGTGCTGGTCAGGGCTGGTTCTGGATCGAAACCGAAAGATCTCGATAGTTTGTCAGCTTTACCGGTTCAGTGTACGGAAACCTCTCCTTATCGGACTAGTGAACGTCCGGCTCACCATCCTCTGAGGCGTCATCATCCGGTGCGGTTGGCAACGGGACCACCGCGATCTCGCCCGCTCCCGCCACCGTGACCGGGTACGCCGGATCGGCCGTCGCGACCAACTCGAAGTCCGGGAGCCGGAGCAGCGGCAGCTCGCCGGTGTGCTCGTCGATGACGCCGATGTACCAGCGGTCCGATTGGTCCCGGTAGATCCACCCTGGACGGAGTTCCCGCAGGAGCTCCTCGCCGTCGGCGATCTGTTCGCCGGTTGCAGCGACGCCTGCTGGTGCGGCGTCGGTGGGCGGCGTGGCATCTGCGGGCTCGGCATCGGTGGCCAGCGGAGCCGCTGCCGGTGCGGCGTCGGTGGGCGGCGCGGCCTCGGCGGACTCGGCGGGCTCGGCACCGGTGGCCGGCGGGGCCGCTGCCGGTGCGGCGTCGGTGGGCGCTGCGGCCTCCGCGGACTCGGTGTCTGGTTCGGGTGTGGCGTCTTCGGGTGTGGTGTCGTCGGTTGGCTGGGGCTCATCGGCGGGCTGTGCGTGCTCGGCTGGTTCGGGTTCGACTGGTTTGTCCCCGGCCGGTCCGGGCTCGGGGATGGGCTCAGTCGGGGCTGGTGCCGCTGGCGGGCCGGCGGCCGGCTCGGGGTTGATGGGTTCTGCGGCGGCTGGTTCGGAAGCGGCCTGCCCGGCGGCGGGCGGTTCGGGCGCGCCTGGTTCTGGGGCGGCTGGTTCGGGGACGGCCAAGCCGGGGGTCGCCGGCGCCTCGGTTGTCGCCTCGGCAGTCGAAGGCTCGGTCGGGGCCGGCGGTCCGGAGACGGGCGGTCCGGAGACGGGCGGTCCGGAGACGGGTGGTCCCGACACGGGTGGTCCCGACACCGGTGGTCCCGACACGGGTGGTCCCGATACCGGTGTCGCGCGGGCCGGTGGCGCGGAGCTGGGCCGCGCCGGCTCAGGTGCCCTGACCTGCTGATACGCGGGCGCGGGCAGTCTGCGGGTTTTCGCCTCTTCGGACAGGTCGCCGATCCGGGAGAAGATCACCCCTGCGCCGGCGAAGAACAGCACGCCCGCGCCGGCGGCGAGCACGGAGTCGCCCGGATGGTCGAGCGGCACCAGCTCACGGACGAGCAACGCGCCCCCGCCCGCGATCAGCAGGAAGCCGACGAGCGCGACGAGCGCCGCCGCGTACTGGCGCAGGTCGGCGATGGCCCGGCGGTGTTCGGAGGCGGGGTGCTTGGCGACGGCACGGGCCGCACCCAGCAGAAGGGTGCCGATGGTGCCCAAAGCGAGACCGACTGCGAGGCCCCCGATGGCCAGCAGGATCGTCCTGTTCACGCCCACTCCTCCGGTATGCCACGGAGTGCGCACAAGCGGGCGTGGGCGCCCGATGGCGTGCGCAGGGCCCGCGACAGTCAGCACGCCAGAGGGTACCGGCGGCTCCCAGCGACCGCCTGTTGCGGGCGGTCGTAATGCCCATTCCGTGGGTACAGGTTTCTGCGTAGCCGATTCGTACCGTAGCGTTACCTCAGCGAGTGACGTTCAGGGCATATACAGTCGCTGAGACGCACTGCTGAAACGCCGCGTCACCGTGCGGGAAGGAAAGACCGATGTTCACCCACGTGATCCACCAGTCTGTCGACATCCTGGCAGGCACAGCCGCGCCGGATCCGGGGACCACCCTCAACACGACCGGCATCGTCGCGTTCATCGTCTCGAAGATCGTGCCGATCTTGCTTGCGGTCGTCGGCGTCATCATCCTCAGCCGATCGGGTAAGGGGCAGTGGTCCCAGGCTCTTACCACCGGTGGCATCGCGGTACTGGGTGTGATTTTCATCGCCGGTGCCGGTCTGCTCTTCGCGTTCGGCGAGAGCATCGCCCGCCTAGCACTGGGCGGCTAGACGATGCGGCTGCGCCCCGACGACGACATATATCGGGCGAGGCTGCTGTTCCTCGGCCCCAAGGGGTTCACCCTTCCCGTCCACCTGCCGTACGTGGCGTATCCGCTGTTCGTCGGCGTCCTCGCTCTGATCATGCTGTCGAGGTTCCTGATCACGGGCACGGTCGACCTGTTCCCGGCCATCGAGATCGCGTTTTCGATCGTGATCACGTCAGTGATCCTGCGCCAGGTCAGCCCCGATCGTCCGGTTCGTGCCGTACTGCGTACCGCCGCCACCGACTGGCGGCGTGACCGCGAGGACACAGAGCGTGCGATCAGGGTGCGCGCGAAGGTCCGGATCCGGGAGAGCCTGGTATGACCCCGAACCCGCAGCCCACCGGCCGCGCCGACGCGGAGCGCGATGACGCCGGAGCCCGTCCGGACGCGCCGCCACAGGCCGGCGCGTCGGGCGAGTCGCAGACCCCCCGTCCAGGCTCGGCTGAGCCCCGCAACGGCGACCTGCCGGTCTTCCGGGCACCGGGGGCGCCTCCGCGCTCGTCCGTGCCATCCACAGCGCCTGCACCGCCCCCTCCGCCGCCGGCACCTGCCCCGCCGCGCGGCGCCCCGGCCGCGCCCCGCCCGCCGGCCGGACCGCCCCGCCCGCCCGCTCCCGCGCCGGGGAGTCCTGCGGTACCGCGCTCGACATCGGCCTCGCCGTACTCCGGTCCGCCCGCCGCGCCGGGCGCTGCCCCCGCGCACCCGCAGCAGCCCGCCGGACCTCGCCAGACCGGCGCTCAGCCGGCAGCCCCTCGGCCCGCGGGCGGATCACCACACCTTGCCGCCCCGGACCCGGCGCCGCCCTCCGGCAACCACACCGCCGCGAGGCCCATCACGCCGCCACAGACCAGCGCGCCGCCGGCTAACCGTCCACCGTCGCAGCATCCGGCGCCGCCGCACCACGGCACGCCTCCGCAGCGCACGGGGCCGCAGCAGTACCCCGCGCCACCGCACGCCGCTCCGCCTCAGCAGCCGGCGGCACCCCACACCGCGCAGCCCGCGGCCGCTCCCCAGTCGGCCCCGCCCAACGCGGCACCGCCTGCGGCCGCTCCCCACGCGGCGACCCCGCCCCATGCGGCGCCACCCGCAGCCGGTCCCCAGGCGGCCCCGCCCCAGGCCCCAGCGCGCCAGGCGACCACACCCCACGCCGCGCCACCCGCAGCCGGTCCCGAGGCGGCACCGCATCACCCGGCAGCCCACCCTGTCCCGCCCCACGTCGCGCCCGCGAACGGCCCGCGACCGCCCGCGTACGGCCCGCGACCGCCCGCGTCGGTCCCGCCCGCGCACGCCGGTCCCGCGCCGCGGTCGGCCCCGCCCGCTCCGGCGCACCCGGGCCACGTGGCCCGCCCCGCGCCGCCGCAGCCGATCACCACACCGCCGCTGCCGCAGAATCCGCCGCCGGAGCTGCTGTCGCCGCTGCGGCGCGGGGTCACGCCCACATCGACCTCGGCGCCGCCGCCCGCACCGACGTCCGGAGCCCCGCAGGCGTTGCAGGTCAGCGCGCCGCCCGTCGCCCCGTCGCAGCCAGACAAGAAGCCAGGCAAGAAGCCAGACCAGAAGCCAGACAAGAAGCGCGGCAAGAAGCAAGGCAAGAAGCTGCCGCCGTCGCGTCCGCCCAAGCCCAAGAAGGACAAGGACGCGTTCGTCGAGCTGGAGATGCGCGAGATCGCGGGCCACCTGACCTTCACGGCCAACGACGTCACCGCCTGGTACCACCTGCCCGACATCCAGTGGGCGTTCCGCGGCGACAAGGAGCGCACGTCGATCATGCTGGGTATCGCCGCCCAGTACGCCGCGCTCGCCGGGTACCGCATCCACCTGCGCCGCACGACCCGCCCGTACCCGGCGGCCCAGTGGGCGCAGCGTCTCGACCAGATGACCCCCCACCCGCTGCCGGACATCCCCGGCGCGCCGAGCTGGGCGGACCACCTGGAGGCGAGCCAGCTCAAGCTGCACAACACCACGCTCGCCGAGGGCGAGGTGTACCTCGGTGTCGTCTTCCAGCGCCGCACGATGCGGGAGCAGGCAGTCGAGCTGATGAACGCGATCCGCCGGCGCGGTGTCGGCGCGGCCGAGCGCGCACGGCTGGCTCAGCTGGTCAGCCGGTTCGACGAGGTCCTGGGCGCGTTCGGGATGCAGGCGCGGCCCGTGAGCGCGCACCAGATGGAGTGGCTGATCCACCGGTCTGTGGCGCTGTGCATGCCGGCGCCGTCGCATCTGTCCCCGGTCAACGACGACCAGTGGGAGGCAGGCGACCTGCTGGCGTTCACCGAGCACACGCGCCGGTTCCGCACGCGGTACGGCAACACGGTGCGGCTGGTGAGCGAGCTGGGCGACCAGGTGGTCGAGCGGCACGTCGCGGTGCTCACCTTCGGGCGGATGGAGGAGCTGACCATCCCAGAGCGGCACGAGCCGTGGCTGCACTACCACGAGCAGCTGCCGTACAGCATGGAGCTGTCGTCCCGGGTCGACGTGCTGGGCCAGGGCGACGCGCTCAAGAGCCTGGAGCACAAGCTGCTCGTGATCCGCTCGCAGCAGCGCGACTACCACGAGCACGAGATGGACCCGCCGGCCGAGCTGGAGCGCCTGGCGCAGCGCGCGCTGGACATCTCCGACGAGATGGCGACCGGCCTCGACCTCGACGCGGCCCGGGTGCACGGCTGGCATCGCATCGCCGTCGGCGGACGTACCGAGGAGGAGTGCCTCAAGCGGGCGCGCGCTGTCGCCGATCACTACCGCAACATGCGTATCACGGTGCAGCACCCCAAGGACCAGCTCCGCCTGCTCGACGAGTTCATTCCCGGGCAGCCCGTGGCGAACACCGGCTACCTGCGACGCATGCCCGCCCGCTACTTCGCCGCCTCCGTGCCGCAGGCCGCTGCCGCGATCGGTGACCGGCGCGGTCCGGTGATCGGGGAGACCTGCGGCACCAGCCGGCGTCCCGTCATGTGGGATCCGCACTACTCCACCGAGGTACGGGAGCGCTCCGGCCTGGCGGTGTTCGTCGCCGAGCCGGGTGGCGGCAAGTCGACGCTGATGGGCGGCATCGCCTACCTGGCGGCGCGGCGTGGCGTGCAGACCACGATTCTCGACCCGTCCGGTCCGCTGGCACGGCTTTGCGCGATGCCGGAACTGGCGCCGTACAGTCGCGTGTTCAACCTGACGCGTGGCGAGCCGGGCACGCTCGCGCCGTATTCGCTGATCCCGACGCCGCGCCGCGAGCACTACCCCCAGGGCGACAGTGGCGCGGCGGAGTGGCGCAGTGCGGTGGCCGCGGCGCGGGCCGAGCGGAAGGCGCTCGCCCAGGACATCTGCATGATGCTGCTGCCGCCGCAGGTGGCGAAGGAGCGGTCGACGCCGATCCTGCTGCAGCGCGCCGCCCGCCAGGTCGAGCCGGACGAGACCACGTCGCTGGACGAGCTGGTCACGGCGGTCGGCGAGTTCGGCAACGAAGGCGCGGAGTTGTCCGAGACGCTCAACGACGTGCGGGACATGCCGCTGTCCCGGCTCTTCTTCGGCCAGTCTGCGGAGCGGATCGGCGAGGACGAGGCCGTGCTGACCGTCGTCACGATGGCCGGCCTGACTCTTCCCGACCTCACCATCGACCGCGCGTACTGGCAACTGGAGGAGCGGATGGCGCTGCCGATGCTCCACCTCGCCACCGCGTTCACCACGCGCCGCGCGTACGGACGGGGCATGAGCGAGCGGAAGCTGGTCGGCCTCGACGAGACGCACTTCCTGTCCGGCTGGGGATCCGGCCGAGCCCTCTTCACCCGCCTCGCGCGCGACTCCCGGAAGTGGAACATCGCCGCGCTCGCCGCGTCCCAGAACCCGATCGACATCCTGGGCCTCGACGTGCAGAACCTCGTGTCGACGGTGTTCGTCGGGCGTATCGCCGAGGACCCGGAGGTCGCCGCCCAGGCGCTGCGGATGCTCGGCGTCGAGCGCGGCGTCGGGTACGAGAACACCCTCGCCCAGCTGTCGGTCGCCGACAGCTACACCGACGCCCGGCTCGGCTACCGCGAGTTCGTCATGCGCGACGTCGACGGCCGGGTGCAGAAGTTCCGCGCCGACCTGTCGTATGTTCCTGGTCTGCTTGATCATCTGGACACCACCGCTAACCCGCTGGCTATCGGCAAGACGAGCGAGGGAGCGAGCTGATGACGGGTACTCGCCGCCGTCTATGGACGTCTGCCCTCACGCTGGTCGTGGGCGCGCTCGGAGTGCTGTTCCTGCTGCCGGCGAGCCCGGCCGCCGCGGTCGACGTCATCCCCGGGCTCGACGACCTCGACTGCAAGGCCGCGCCGGCGCCGGTCCGGCCCGACAGCGGCATCGCCGGCTGGTTCCTGAGCGAGCCCCGCAACGCACCCAAGGGTGACCCGTTCGCGAAGAACGCCACCGTGTCGATCTACGACGTCTACGGGTACGGCGGGTTCGACTACGAGACCTACGACCTCGGCTGCGGCGGCGCCGCCCGCGACCCGGCCGCCGGCTGGATGTCGAACATGGCGGACATCGTCACAGCGCCGGCGCTGTTCCTGGTCGGGCTCGACAACAGCGTCCGCGAGTACGCGTACCGGCCCGACTCGATGTGGGGCTGGACCAACGATTTCGTCAAGCGCGCCAGTGACGCCCTGCGCGATCGGGTGTTCACCGTCTGGGGCGCCGTCGTCCTGGCCATGGTCGGGCTGTGGCTCCTGTGGGGTGCCCGCGGCGGCAACCTGTCGCAGGCCGCGGTCACCGCGGGCTGGGCGATCCTGGTGATGGCGCTGGTCACGGCCGTCGCGTCGTGGCCGGTGCAGGCGTCAACGGTGGCCGACAAGACGCTCACCGGCGCGCTCGGCCAGATCTCCTCCGGCCTGTCCGGCGGTGCCCCCGACGACAAGCGCGAGCCGGCGGTCCGCGCAAGCGGCGTGCTCGTCGACACCGTCCTCTACGACCAGTGGTTGCGCGGCACGCTCGGCTCCGCCGAGAACGAGACCGCGCGCAAGTACGGGCCGGACCTCTACCGCGCTCGCGCCATCTCCTGGGCCGAGGTGAAGGAGATGCGCAAGGGCGCCAAGCAGCGCGAGCGCATCATCGACGCGAAGAAGAAGCTCTGGACGGACACCGCCGAGAAGGTCAAGAAGGACGATCCGGACGCGTACGAGTACCTGGTCGGGCGTAAGGGCTCCGAGCGGGTCGGGTCGGCGATGCTCTCGACCATCTCGGCGCTGGTGGTCACCCCGTTCGACCTGATGGCGTCGTTGCTCATTCTCATCGCGTTCCTGATCATCCGGCTCGCGGTGGCGTTCCTGCCGGCGATCGGCACGATCGGCATCCTGCGTCCCGCGTCGGGGCCGCTGCGCGGGCTGCTCCGCACTGTGCTGGCGGCGTTCATCAACTGCGTGATCTTCGGTGCCGGATCGGCGGTGTTCCTGCTCGCCGTGTCGGTCATCACGGGCACCAACTCGCTGGCCGGCTGGCAGCAGATCCTGCTGATCTGGCTCACCGGCCTGGTCCTGTGGCTGCTGCTGCGCCCGTACCGCAGGCTCACGCAGCTCACCGGCATGGATCCGTTCGGCGAGATGGCAGGCGGTCTGGGCCGCATGCACAAGCGCGTCTTCGGTGACATGAAGCAGCTCGCGATCGCGGGCGCCGGAGCCTATCTCGGCGACGTCAGCGCCCTCGAAGCAGACGAGAAGCGCCGGAACAGGGAAGCCTCCCGCCCGGAGACGTGGAGCCAGCGGGTCGCCGCGAGGATGTCGAAGTCCGACGACTACCGCGAGACCCAGGACGCCAACGCGCAGCGGGCCGCTCGCCAGCAGGGCAAGGGCGAGGTGTACACCTCCGAGGAGAACCGCGAGCTGGTGGCCAGGGCCGCCGGGCACAACCGCGACAAGTCCGGCGATCGGCGCCCAGAGACCGGCGGGACGCGGAAGCCGTCCGACGGCGCGGTCGTCGTTCCCGCGACGCGGGCATCCGCGGGCGAGCGGCAGCCCGCCTCGTCGGCGGCGCAGCATACGCCGCGCCGTGTCGTGGTGGAGGACTCCGGCATCGTGGCGGACGGCGAGCGGCGGCTGATCTACCGCCCGGGCAGCGGCATCACGCCCCACACGAGCGGTGACTCGCGCGTGAGCCAGGCTGCGGCGAACGCCGCGAGCGCCGCGCACGCCGCCCGCGAAGCGGTGGCCGCGGCTGCGGCGCTCACCCGGGATTCCCGCCAGCGGCGCCCCGACGGCTGATCGCCACCCGCACCGACCCGCCAGCTGACACCCGGAGGGAGACCCCCGAATGCCCGACGCCCGTTCATTCGCGCTGCGGCCCCCGCCGTGGCGGGTGTGGCTGGCCGGTGCGCTCGCGGTCGTGGTCGTCGTCATCGTGCTTATCGCCCGGCTGTCCGGCGGTGACGACGATGGTGGCGAGCCCACCGGAGCCCCGGCCACGAGCGGGTCGGCGAGCGCGGATCCCGGGCCGGTCGATCCGAGCTCCGAGCCGGCGCCGGACGGGCCGGCCGGTGTCGAGGCGGCCGAGGAGGGCAAGCAGCCGGTCGCGGCGGGTGCGTTGACTCTCGCACGGCAGTTCGCCCAGGCCTGGGCCACGCCGCCGCCAGCGCAGGCGCCGCAGCAGTGGTTCGCGGGCGTCTCCCCGTATGTCGACGAGACCCTTGCGGCGCAGCTGAAGGAACTCGACCCGGCCACCCTGCCAGCCACGCGTGTCACCGGTGCGCCGAAGGCCGTCAGCGGCGGCGTCACGAACGCCGACGTCCAGGTGCCGACGGATGCGGGCGATCTGCTGGTGGTGTGCGTCCTGGTCCCGAAGGGCTGGGTCGTGGCGGACTTCGAGTTCGAGCGGAGACCCACATGACCGACTGGGCGTCCCGCCGCGATACGCAGCGGATTGGCCGGCGCATCCTCATCGTCATCGCGGCGGTCGCCGCCGCGATCATGCTGCTGTGCCTCGGCTTCACCCCGATCGCCCTGAACTCGATGATCGCCGACGACCAGCAGGGCCTCCTCGAGTCCCAGTCGTGCGGTGCCGAACTGGCGGTCGAGGGCGTCGCGAACATCAAGGGTATGAAGAAGGAACAGATCGACAACGCGGCGATCATCGTCGACGTCGGCTACCGGATGAGGGTGCCGCCGCGCGGCTGGGTGATCGCGGTGGCCACCGCTTTGCAGGAAAGCACGCTGCGCAACCTGCGGGTCGCGGTCGACCACGACTCGCTCGGCCTGTTCCAGCAACGCCCGTCGGCGGGCTGGGGCACGCCCGAGCAGCTTGTCGACCCGCGATACGCCAGCCGCAAGTTCTACGAGGCGCTCGCGCGAAAGGCACCGGAGTGGCCGCGCATGCGCCTGTCGGACGCCGCCCAGAAGGTGCAGGTGTCGTTCAACGGCAGCCTGTACCAGAAGTGGGAGCCGACAGCTACGGCGCTGGTCAACCAGCTTACGAAGGGGGCTGCGAGCGGCGTCGGCGGCGGCTTCGGCGACCCGGCCAAGTGCGCGCAGGGCGGCGAGGTGAGCGGTGCCGGCTGGACCGTGCCGTCCACCGCCAGGGTCGGCAGTGGCTTCCGGACCCCGTCCCGACCGGGCCACGATGGCGTCGACGTGATCGCGACCCGCGGCGACCCGATCTTTGCCGCGTCGGCGGGTCTCGTCGTCACCTCGATGTGCCAGTCCGGGTCCGGCACCTGCGACCGGGACGGCAGCCCGAGCGTCAGCGGCTGCGGCTGGTACGTGAAGATCCGGCACGCTGCGGGCATGTCCACCCTCTACTGCCACATGCAGACGCGACCGATGGTCTCGGTCGGCGACCGGGTTCAGGCGGGGCTGCAGCTCGGGATCGTCGGCAGCAGCGGCAACTCGTCCGGCCCCCACCTGCACTTCGAAGTGCGCCTGCATGGCGAGCCGATCAACCCGGTCCCGTTCATGACGGCTCGGGGAGCGGCATTCAAGCGGCGTCTATAGGGACGCGAACCGGCCAGGAACATCCAGTGACTCCGGGGTTGGGCGGCGATATGCCGGCGCAACACACGCACCGCCGCCGCCCAACCCCGGAGTCACGAGACCGGGTCCGTATATTCCTTGCGGGGAATATGCCAACGGGGTTATATTCGTTGGGTGGCGACTTCCTTCGAGGTGCTGGCTGAGCCCACCCGGCGTCGGATCCTCGACCTGCTTCTGGTGGAGCCGAGATCCGTCAATGACCTGGTCGGGCTGCTCGGGCTGACCCAGCCTGGTACGTCGAAGCATCTGCGGGTACTCCGGGACGCCGGGCTCGTCCAGGTCCGCAAGGACGCGCAGCGCCGGTGGTACGAGCTGCGCCCCGAGCCGCTGGTCGAGATCGACGCCTGGCTGGAGCCGTACCGGCGGCTGTGGTCCGGCCGCCTCGACGCGCTGGAGCGCCACCTCGACTCGATGCCCGACGCACTGCCTGATGAACGGAGCGGATCGTGAACGGAACCTTGCTCAAGATCGACAGTCGGCATGCCCTGCGGTTCGAGCGGCGGCTCGCGCACCCGCCCGAGAAGGTGTGGCGGGCGCTCACGGAGCCCAGCGAGATCGGCCAGTGGTTCCCGGCTACCCCGGAGTGGGAGCTCGTGCCCGGCGCGAAGATCGTGTTCCGGTTCCGCGAGGAAGCGCCCGTTGACGACATGACCCAGGCCGACTTCGAGGGTGAGATCGTGGCTGTCGAGCCACTCAGGCTGCTGGAGTTCACCTGGGCGGATGAGCTGCTGCGCTGGGAGCTGGCGCCGGACGGCGGCGGCACGCGGCTGACCTTCACCACCGCCTTCGACGACCTGGGCAAGGCCGCGCGTGACGCCGCCGGCTGGGACGTGTGCCTGGAGGTCCTGGAGGCAGCCCTCGGCGACCGTGAAGTCTCGTGGGACGACCAGATGAAGCGCTGGAACGAACTGTTCCCCGGCTACGTCGGGAGCCTTGGCCCCGAGGCGTCGGTCGAGGGGAAGCCCGAGGGCATGTGACGTGCCCGGCCGGGCGCCGCGCGCCTGACGCGGACGCGCGCGCCCCAGCCTGCGGCGCCGAGTTTCGGAGTTTTGAGGGTCGCGGGAGGCGCGGAACCCTCAAAACTCCGAAACTCGGCGCGGGTGGCCGGCGCGCTACGCGACCGGGCCGGTGAGTTTCTCGCCTGGGCCCTGGCCGGGCGCGTCGGGCTCTATCGAGGCGTCACGGAACGCTCGCTGCAGTGCCTGGAGCCCGTCGCGCAACGGGGCGGCGTGCGCCCCGAGGTACTCCGCCGACGACGTGACCAGCCCGGCGAGTGCCGTGATCAGCCGTCGCGCCTCGTCCAGATCGCGGTGAGCACCGCCTTCGGGTTCGTGGTCGGCGAGGCCGAGCCGCTCAGCCGCGGCGCTCATCAGCATCACGGCGGCACGGGTGATGACCTCGACGGACGGGATCTCGGCGAGCTCACGGGCCTGGGCAGGTGCGGTTGGGTGATCGGTGGTCACACCTGGTAGCCTTACAGACCGACCAGCCACCCGTCGACGCGGGTGGCGATCAAGTGGAGTCCTGCTCCCACCCGTGCAGCCCCAGGCCGCCGGGTTCCGGTCGGCCACCGGCGCCTCGTGTGCCGGCGGCCAGGGTGCCCCCGTATGGGGTTCCTGCCGGTTCGAGCTGGGCCCCGGAGGCGTCGCTTCCGGGGCTTTCTGCATGGTCCGGGTCGCTCGCAGAGGGAGTGAGCGCATCCGGGGTCCGCAACGATGAGAGTACGTCCGAGGAGGTCCCATCAGCGTCGAGCTGCGTGTGAACGACCAGATCCGAGCTCGTGAGGTGCGCCTCGTGGGGCCGGAGGGCGAGCAGGTCGGCATCGTGCCGATCGGCGAGGCGCTCCGCCTTGCGCAGGACACCGACCTCGACCTGGTCGAGGTCGCGCCGACCGCGCGACCGCCGGTCTGCAAGCTCATGGACTACGGAAAGTTCAAGTACGAGAGCGCGCAGAAGGCGCGGGAGGCCCGGCGTAACCAGAGCCTCACCGTGATCAAGGAGATGAAGCTCCGGCCGAAGATCGACCCGCACGACTACGCGACCAAGAAGGGTCACGTCGTCCGGTTCCTCAAGGCCGGGGACAAGGTCAAGGTCACGATCATGTTCCGTGGTCGCGAGCAGAGCCGCCCCGAACTCGGGTTCCGGCTGCTCAAGCGGCTCGCGGAAGACGTGCAGGAACTGGGTTTCGTCGAGTCCTCGCCGAAGCAGGACGGCCGCAACATGATCATGGTCATGGCACCCCACCGTGTCGTGAAGCCCACGACGCAGAAGCCCGCCGCCGAGGCCGGGCCGGAGATCGTCGAGGCATAGCGCGACCGGGTGGAACACCCGCCCGGTCCACAACAACGCGGCGCCGGTCCGATCCGGCCGGCGCCACCAGGAGAAGGACACATGCCGAAGAACAAGACGCACAAGGGCACCGCGAAGCGGGTCAAGCTGAGCGGTAGCGGCAAGTTGCTCCGGCAGAAGGCCAACCGGCGCCACCTGCTCGAGCACAAGCCGTCCACGCGGACCCGTCGCCTCGACGGCACCACGGAGTTCGCCCCGGCCGAGACCAAGCGGATCAAGCGCCTCCTCGGTCTCTGACCGGCGCTCTATGCGCCCGAATTCGAGCTAGTCCCAGACCACATCGCCGGCTGACCCCCTCAGCGGCGACCGCATGAGAGAAAAGGTGTACCCGTGGCACGCGTGAAGCGGGCAGTGAACGCCCAGAAGAAGCGCCGGACCACTCTTGAGGCCGCGAGTGGCTACCGCGGCCAGCGTTCGCGGCTCTACCGCAAGGCCAAGGAGCAGCTCCTCCACTCCGCGACCTACGCCTACCGCGACCGCAAGGTCCGCAAGGGCGACTTCCGCAAGCTCTGGATCACCCGGATCAACGCGGCCGCGCGCCTCAACGACATGACCTACAACCGCTTCGTCCAGGGTCTGCGCCTGGCGGGCGTCGAGGTCGACCGCAAGGTCCTCGCCGACCTCGCGGTCAACGACGCGCCGGCCTTCGCCGCGCTCGTCGAGGTGGCGAAGAACGCGCTCCCCGAGGCCGAGTCGCAGGGCGCGGCCTGACCGGCGCCACGCACGATCAGCGACCCGGGGTGACCCTCTACACGGAGCGGACGCCCCGGGTCGCTGCTGCGCGGCAGCTGACCCGCCGGTCGCGCCGCGACCGGCAGCGCCGCTTCCTCGCCGAGGGTCCGCAGGCCGTCCGCGAGGCGCTTTTCGTGGAGCCAGGCGAGTCCGGCGCGGTGGAGGCGCTGTTCGCCACGCCGGCCGCGCTCGATCGCTGGCCCGATCTTGGTGAGCGCGCGGTACACCATGGCGTGCCGGTGTCCCTGGTCGACGAGGCCGGCATGGCCGGCCTGAGCGAGACCGTCAGCCCGCAAGGACTGGTGGCTGTCTGCTCCTTCCTCGACGTGCCGCTGTCAGGTCTGGCTGGGCCGCTGCGCCTGGCGGCTGTGCTCGCCGAGATCCAGGACCCTGGCAATGCCGGCACCGTCCTGCGCACTGCCGACGCTGCCGGCGCCGGTGCCGTCGTGTTCTGCCAGGGCAGCGTCGACCCGTACAACGGCAAGTGCGTCCGGTCGTCGGCCGGCAGCCTGTTCCACCCGCCGGTGGTGCGCGGCGGGTCGGTCGCCGACGTGGTGCAGTCCCTGCGCGATGCCGGGTTGCAGGTGCTCGCCGCCGACGGGGCGGGGGAGTCCGACCTCGATCAGCTCGCCGACGACGGCACGCTGGCCGCGCCTACCGCTTGGCTCTTCGGCAACGAGGCGCGCGGGCTGCCCGATGAACTGGCCGCTCTGGCCGACGCGCGGGTGGCGATCCCCATTCACGGTCGCGCCGAGAGCCTCAACCTGGCCGCTGCCGCCGCGGTCTGCCTCTACGCGAGCGCCCGCGCCCAGCGATAGCGTTACCTGTGGACAGACTCCACGGAAGGTGGCTCAACCATGGGAGAATCGACGCCATCGAAAGGTGGTGACGCCATGAGTGCGCAAACCGTTGAAGAGCCGCTCGTCGAGCCGGAGCGGTTCGAACGGCTGCCGTACGCACAGGACTGGACCGTCGCTGACCTCGCCCGGCTGCCCGAGGACGGGCACCGCTACGAGTTGATCGATGGAGTGGTGCAGGTGAGTCCGTCCCCGTCGCATGCGCATCAGGTCGTCGGCAACCGGCTGTGGAGGCTGCTGGAGGATGCGTCGCCGCCGGAGATGCAGGCGACGACTGCTGTGGGTGTCACGATCCTCGACGACCGGTACTTGATCCCGGACGTACTCGTCGTGCGCGGTGACCAGGTGCGCGACGGAGACTTCCAGGCTGACGAGGTGCTGCTCGCCGTCGAGGTGGTGTCGAAGTCGACACGCTCCATGGACCGCTGGCATAAGCCCCACCTGTACGCGGCTGGCGGCATCCCGACGTATTGGCGCATCGAACTGGAGCCGCTGCACCTGATCGCATACGACCTCGACCCCACGGGCGCGGCCGGTGAGGAACGCGAGTACGTCGAGGTGGCGCGCGTGGAAGCCGGGCAGCGTTTCCGCGCCGAGAAGCCCTTTACCGTGGAGTTCGACCCGGCTGAGTTGCTGCCGTGAGCGATCCACCTGGACGGGCCACGGGGCTACCCTCGCCTTGCGGATTGCTCCCCGGCGAGAGGGTGCCACGGTGTCAGGACCCAGGCCATCGGAAGGAGGTGACGCCATGAGCGCCGAGCCGATCGCGTACCCGCCGCCGCTCCAGGGCTTGACCGTGCGCGACCTCGATCGCCTGCCAGACGACGGGATCCAGGTCGTCGCATACCAGCTAAACGCGCAAGGCGAGTACGTGGAGAAGGCGCAAGCCCGCGCGGGAAACCTGTTCATCGCCGCCGAACCGTTCGCGGTAAAGTTCGATCCGGCAGGGTTGCTGCCGTGAACCCGATGGGAGGAGGCGGACCGTGATGTTTCGGCACGAGTTTCGCCGGCCCGTCGGGGCGCCCGTTCTGAAGGGCTGAGCCACCGGCGGGCTGCGGCACAGCCGCGATTCCCTAAACTGCTGCATCGAGCCGTCGGGCTCCTGATGCCGCCTGCCGCAGGACGGAAACGCATACCCATGTCTGGACCGAACGATCCGTACGACCCGAAACAGGTCGCGCTCCTCTCGCCGGAGGCGCTCGCCGAGGCCGTCGCCACGGCCGAGAAGGCGTTCGCCGAAGCGGCCCATCTCGACGCGCTGACCGCTGTGAAGCACGTCCACCTCGGTGACCGCGCGCCGGTGCTGCTCGCCCGCCGCGAGCTCGGCGCCCTCCCGCCGCAGGCCCGCGCCGATGCAGGCCGCCGCGTCAACGAGGCGCGCGTCGCGGTGCAGGCCGCCTACGACGAGCGGCTCGCCGTGCTCACCGCCGAGCGCGACGCCCGGGTGCTCCGCGAGGAGACCGTCGACGTCACGCTCCCGTGGGACCGCCGCCCGCGCGCTGCCCGCCACCCGCTCGCAGCCATCCAGGACCGCGTCTGCGACCTGTTCGTCGGCATGGGCTACGAGGTGGCGGAGGGACCCGAGGTCGAGGCCGAGTGGCTCAACTTCGACGCGCTGAACATCGGTCCCGACCACCCGGCGCGGTCCATGATGGACACGTTCTTCATCGACCCGCCCGAGGCCGGGCTGGTGCTGCGCACCCACACCTCGCCGGTGCAGGCCCGGGTGATGCTTCACCGCGAGCCGCCGATCCACATCATCTGCCCGGGGCGGGTGTTCCGCACCGACGAGCTGGACGCCACGCACACCCCGGTCTTCAGCCAGGTCGAGGGCCTGGTCGTCGACAAGGGCATCACGATGGCGCACCTCAAGGGCACGCTCGACCACTTCGCCAAGGCCATGTTCGGCGACGATGCCCGCACGCGATGGCGCCCGTCGTACTTCCCGTTCACCGAGCCGTCGGCGGAGTTCGACGTGTGGTTCCCCGGCGCCAAGGGCGGTCCGCGCTGGATCGAGTGGGGCGGCTGCGGCATGGTCAACCCCCGCGTCCTGATCGCGTGCGGTATCGACCCTGACGTCTACACCGGATTCGCGTTCGGCATGGGGCTGGAGCGCACGCTGCAGTTCCGGCATGACGTTGCTGACATGCGGGACATAGTCGAGGGCGACGTGCGGTTCAGCGCGGCGTTCGGGATGGAGATCTGATGCGCGTCCCCGTGTCGTGGCTGCGCGAGTACGTGGACCTCGGCGGTGCCTCGATCGAGGAGATCGACGCCGCCCTGGTTCGCGTCGGCCTGGAGGTGGAGGCCGTACACCGGCTCGGCGAGGACGTCGAGGGTCCGATCGTTGTCGGCGAGGTCCGCGAGATCACCGAGCTGACGGAGTTCAAGAAGCCGATCCGGCACTGCCTGGTCGACGCCGGCGAGCCCGAGCTGGCGAGCATCGTGTGCGGCGCCACCAACTTCAAGGTCGGCGACTGGGTGGTCGTGGTCCGGCCGGGTGCGGTGCTGCCCGGCGGGTTCAAGATCGGCGCTCGCAAGACGTACGGGCACCTGTCCGAGGGCATGATCTGCTCGCTGCGCGAGCTGGGCCTCGGCGACGACCACGAGGGCATCCTGGTGTTGCCGCGCGCCGGCCTGCCCGAGGGCACCAAGCCGGGCAGCGACGCGATCGCCCTGCTGGAGCTGGCCGACACCGTCTTCGAGCTGGCGGTCACCCCGGACATGGGCTACTGCTTCTCGGTACGCGGCATCGCCCGCGAGCTGGCGCACGGCCTCGGCACCACCTTCCGCGACCCGGGCGCGGTCGAGACGCCGGCCGCCGACGGACGAACCGCCGTACCCGATCGAGGTCGCGGATCCGGTCGGCTGCGACCGGTTCGTCGCGCGCGCCGTCACCGGCATCGACCCGTCGGCGCCCACTCCACTGTGGATGCGGCGGCGCCTGCTGCTGGCCGGCGTGCGGTCGATCTCGTTGACCGTCGACATCACGAACTACCTGATGCTGGAGCTCGGCCAGCCGATGCACGCGTTCGACCGTGCCCGGCTCACCGGCCCGATCGTGGTCCGCCGCGGCAAGGCGCCTGAGCGGGTGCGCACGCTTGACGGTCAGGAGCGCAAGGTCGACCCCGAGGACCTGCTCATCACCGACGACACCGGCCCCATCGGGCTCGCGGCGGTCATGGGCGGTGCCACGACCGAGGTGTCCGGCACCACGACCGACGTGCTGATCGAGTGCGCCCATTGGGATCCGGTCTCGGTCGCCCGCACCGCGCGCCGGCACAAGCTGCCGAGCGAGGCGTCGAAGCGGTTCGAGCGCGGCGTGGATCCGGAGATGGCGCCGGCCGCCGCTGAGCGCGCGGTGCGGCTGCTCACGGAGCTGGCCGGCGGCACGGCGCACCCGGGCGTCCTCGACCTGGACTATCGCAAGCCCATCGCGCCGATCCGTCTCGACCCCGGCCTCCCGGGCCGCGTCGTCGGCGTGGAGTACGACGCCGCCACGGTCGAGCGCGTGCTCACCGAGGTCGGCTGCACGGTCGACGGCGAGCAGGTCACCCCGCCGACGTGGCGACCCGACCTCACCGACCCGTACGACCTGGTCGAGGAGGTCGTGCGGATCTCGGGGTACGACGCGGTGCCGGCGAAGCTCCCGCCGACGCCCGCTAGCGCTGGCCTCACCGCTCACCAGCGGCGGATCCGCAGCATCGCGCGGACGCTCGCCGAGGCCGGCTACACCGAGGTGCTGTGCTACCCGTTCGTGTCGCCGCTGGTCCACGACGCGTTCGGGCTGGACACCGACGACCCGCGCCGGAACGCGCTGCGGATCGCGAACCCGATCTCGGAAGAGGAGCCGGAGCTGCGCACGTCGCTGCTCCCGGGTCTGCTCAAGGCGCTCACCCGCAACATAGGTCGAGGCCAGCGTGACCTCGCGCTCTACGAGATCGGGCTGGTGTTCCAGCCGGATCCCGGCGCTCCGGCGTCGCCGCGTCTCGGCGTCGACCGCCGGCCGACCGACGCCGAGCTGGACGAGCTGTACTCGGCGGTTCCAGACCAGCCACGGCACGTCGCCGCAGTGTTGAGCGGCGAGCGCGACCCCAGCGGCTGGTGGGGCGAAGGTCGCGGCGCGACCTGGGCGGACGCCGTCGAGGCGGCCCGGATCGTCGCCGACGAGGCAGGCGTGGATCTCCGGGTGCGCCAGGGCCAGAACGCGCCGTGGCACCCGGGTCGCTGCGCCGAGCTGGTCGTCGACGGTCAGGTCGTCGGGTACGCCGGGGAGCTGCACCCCGGCGTGGTCGCCGCTCTCGACCTGCCCGCCCGCACGTGCGCGATGGAGCTGGATCTGGACGCGCTGCCGGTCGCGTCGACGCCGGTCGGACCGGCGCTGTCGACGTTCCCGCCTGCGCTGATCGATGTCGCGCTGGTCGTGCCGGCCGAGACGCCGGCCGCCTCAGTCGGCGAGGCGCTGGAGGAGGGCGCCGGCGAGCTGCTGGAGTCGTTGCGCCTGTTCGACGTCTTCACCGGCCCGCAGCTCGGCGAGGGGCGCAAGTCGCTCGCGTACAAGCTGACGTTCCGCGCGCCAGACCGCACGCTCACCGCCGAGGAGGCCGTGGCCGCGCGCGACGCCGCCGTGGCCGAAGCGGCACGCCGCACGGGCGCCGCCCTGCGCGCGTAACCAACGGTGTTCGCGGAAATCGCCGACGAAGGGGCCCAGGCCCTCGGCGATTTCCGCGAACACCCGGCCTCAAACCACCGCGCGCAGGGCCGCCGCCGTCGCAGCTGCCGCGATCACCACCAGCAGGAACGGGGCACGGGCGAGTACCAGCAGCGCCGCGACAGCCAGCCCGGCCGCACGTGCGTCCACGGCGAGCCGCTGCGCGGTCGTGAACGTGCCGACAGCGATCAGCGCGGCGAGCAGCGCCACCGGCGCCAGCTCGACGGCCCCGCGTACCGACGCGTGATCCACGATCCGGCGCGGCAGCGCGAACCCGGCCAGTTTGAGCACGAAGCAACCCGCGCACGTGGCCAGGACGGCGATCCACAGCCCGGTCACCGCCCCACCCACCGGGCCACCGCCAACGCGGGCACCACCGAGAGCAGCACCGGTAGCCCGGCCGGCAGGTACGGCGTGGCGACGAGTGCCACCGCCGCGCCGGCCACGGCCGTGAGCAGCGCCGGACGTTCCCGCAGTTTCGGCGCGAGCAGGGCCAGGAACGCCGCAGGGAAGGCCGCGTCCAGCCCGAGCGCGGCCGGATCGGAGATGAGATCGCCGGCGAACGCGCCGATCACCGTGGCGGCGTTCCAGCAGACGAACACGGCGGCGCCGGTGAGCCAGAACGCCCGCCGCGACTCGCCAGGGTCGGTATGGGTGACGGCCATGGCCGTGGTCTCGTCGATGACCAGGTGTGACGCCAGCGCCCGGCGACCGGCGGGGCGGCGCGGAAACAGGTCGGCCAGGCGGACCGCGTACAGGGTGTTGCGGCTGCCCAGCAGCAGCGCCGTGGCCACGGCCGCGACAGCGCTACCGCCCGCGCCCACCACGCCGACCAGCGCGAACTGGGAGGCTCCGGTGAACGCGAACAATGACAGCGCCGAGGTCTGCGCCACCGACAGCCCGCTCGCCACGGCGATCGCGCCGTAGGACAGTCCGTACGCACCCGTGGCGAGCCCGATGGCCAGTGCGTCCCGGCGCGTGCGGGTCAGCAGGTCAGTACTCACGCCGACGACGGTAGGAGCGGCAGGTGCTCAGGTCTTGAACGTTCTTGCGGCGCGGGCGTAGACCCCAGGAGTGACGCCGACGATCCGGGTGAAGTGCCGGTGCAGGTGGCTCTGATCGGCGAATCCCGCGGCGCTGGCAGCCTCGGCGGGGCGGGTGCCCGCGCTCATCAGGCGTTGGGCGAGCCGTACCCGGGTGTGGACGAGGTAGGCGTGCGGCGGCAGACCGGTGTGGGCACGGAACGCCCGGCTCAACTGGTACGGAGACAGGCCACCGGCCAGCGCGCCCAGCTGCTCCAACGTCGGGTTGCCGAGCGGTTCGTCGGAGAGCGCCTCGCGGACGAGCGCCACGGCGGCCGGCACAGCCGCCGGTTTGTCGGGGAGCCCACGACGGCTGTACCGAGCGGCGAGCGCCCGGAGCGCTCCCCCGAGCGCGGCCTGCCGTTCCAGCGCAGACGCGGGAGTCTCCAGCAACCGGTGCGCGCGAAGGAACAAGCGGGCGAGTTCCGGGTCGACGTGGACCGGCGAGTCGAAGCGTGGCGGCGCGTCGGTGCCGGCGAGGGCGGCCACGAGCGGGGCCGGTGGGTAGAGCATGCGGTACGTCCAGCCCTCGTGGTGAGCGGCCGCGCCCGTGTGGACCTGCTCAGGCTCGACCACCACGACGCTGCCGGCTGGGGCCCGGTGCCGTCCTCCGCGGTAGCTGAATGCCTCGGCTCCGGCCAGAACCACCCCGATCGCGTACCCCTCATGGGCGTGACGGGTGAAGCGGTGGTCGACGTATCGGGCGCGCAGCAGGTCGGTGCCGGGCAGTTCGTCCACCCGCCACAGTGCCGTCCGTTCCCGGTCCACCACACCGCCAGTCTGCCCGACCGGACGAACTCGCTTGCATGACTATGCACCTCCATGAATAATCACTCCGGTGGTCGCCGAAGGGTGGTCGCCGAAGGGTGGTCAGCGAAGGGCGGTCACCGGAGGGTGGTCGCCGGAGGGGGAGTCATGGGTGTGCGGGTAGCGGTTGCCGGGGCGAGCGGGTACGCCGGCGGTGAGCTGCTGCGCCTGCTCCTCGGTCACCCCGAGGTGGAGATCGGCGCGCTGACCGCGGGTGGCAACGCCGGCACGCGCCTCGGTCGAGCACCAGCCGCAGCTCGTCCCGCTCGCCGACCGGGTGCTGGCCGAGACGGTCCCGGGCGAGTTCGACGGTCACGACGTCGTGTTCCTCGCCCTGCCACACGGCCACTCCGGTGCGCTCGCCGCGCAACTCCCGCAGGACGTGCTCGTGATCGACTGCGGCGCCGACCACCGGCTCGCCGATCCCGCCGCGTGGGAACGCTGGTACGGCGGCGACCACCCCGGCACCTGGCCGTACGGCCTTCCGGAGCTGCCAGGTGGTCGGGCCGCGCTCAACGGGGCGAGACGGATCGCCGTCCCCGGCTGCTATCCCACGGCGGTGTCCCTCGCCCTTGCGCCGGCGCTGGCCAGCGGCATGGTCGAGCCGGACGTGGTGGTCGTGGCGGCGTCCGGAACCTCGGGCGCGGGGAAAGCGCTGAAGCCCAACCTGCTCGGGTCGGAGGTCATGGGCTCGCTGAGCGCGTACGGCGTCGGCGGTGCGCACCGGCACACGCCGGAGATGGTGCAGAACCTGAGCACGGTCGCGGGGGATGACGTGCGGGTCTCGTTCACGCCCGTGCTGGCCCCCCTCCCGCGCGGCATCCTCGCCACCTGCTCGGCACCCGCCAGGGAAGGCACCACGGCTGAGGCGCTCCGTTCCGTGTACGACGCCGCCTACTTCGACGAGCCGTTCGTCCACCTGCTGCCCGAGGGGATCTGGCCGACGACAGCCGCCACGCTCGGCGCCAACACGGTCCTGTTGCAGGTCACGCTCGATCCGGATGCCGGCCGCGTGCTCGTCGTCGCCGCGATCGACAACCTGACGAAGGGCACCGCGGGAGGCGCGATCCAGTCCATGAACATCGCGCTCAACCTGCCGGAGACGGCGGGCCTACCGACGGTGGGAGTTGCCCCGTGAGCGAGCGGAGCGAGCGAACCGATCGAGCACAGTGCGCCGCGAACGCGGCCGCCGAGCGCAGCGAGGTGTGCCCGTGAGCGCGAGGAGTGAGCTTGCGAGCCCCGCAGTCGCGAACGAGAGGCAAGCACAGTGACGGTCACCGCACCCAAGGGTTTCCGGGCCGCCGGTATCGCCGCCGGAATCAAGGCCAGCGGCGCCAAGGATCTCGCGCTCGTCGTCAACGACGGCCCGGGTGATGCCGCCGCCGGTGTGTTCACGTCGAACCGCGTCAAGGCGGCACCGGTGGTCTGGAGCGATCAGGTACTCAAGGCCGGTCGGCTCACCGCGGTCGTGCTCAACTCCGGCGGCGCCAACGCCTGCACCGGCCCACAGGGTTTCGCCGACACTCACGCCACGGCGGAGCGGGTCGCAGACAGGCTCGACATCGGCGCGGGCGAGGTGGCGGTCTGCTCTACCGGCCTGATCGGTGAGCTGCTTCCCATGGACGCAGTACTGTCCGGTGTGGACACTGCCGCCAAGGAGCTCAAAGCAGACGGTGGCGCCGACGCCGCCGAGGCGATCATGACCACTGACACCCATCCGAAGACCGCTCAGGCGATGGGCGACGGGTTCACCGTCGGGGGCATGGCCAAGGGCGCAGGCATGCTCGCGCCGAGCCTGGCCACCATGCTGGTGGTCGTCACCACCGACGCCGTGGCCAGTACCGACACCCTCGACGCCGTGCTGCGCAGCGCCACCGCCGCCACCTTCGACCGGGTCGACTCGGATGGCTGCATGTCGACCAACGACACGGTCCTGCTGTTGGCCAGCGGCGCGTCCGGCATCGCCCCGACCACCGCCGCGCTGGCCGAGAGCGTCACGGCTGTCTGCCACGACCTCGCCCAGCAACTCATCGGCGACGCCGAGGGCTCCAGCAAGGACGTCGCCATCACGGTCGTGAACGCGGCCACTGAAGCGAACGCGCTGGAGGTCGGCCGGTCGATCGCCCGGAACAACCTGCTCAAGTGCGCGCTGTTCGGCAACGATCCGAACTGGGGCCGCGTGCTGATCGCGGTCGGCACCACGAGCGCGGTGTTCGAGCCGGACCAGCTCGACGTCTCCATCAACGGCGTCATGGTGTGCAAGGGCGGGGGCATCGGCGCGGACCGGTCCACAGTGGATCTCAGCGGCCGGGCGGTCAGCATTGAGGTGGACCTGCACGCGGGCGAGCACGTAGCCACGATCTGGACCAACGACCTCACCACGGACTACGTCCACGAGAACTCGGCGTACTCCTCATGAAGTTCGACAAGCACGCGAAGACGAGCACCGACGGATCCAACCCCGTGATCGGCACGCGGATGGGCGCCGCGCTGGCCAAGGCCACCACGCTCATCGAGGCACTGCCGTGGCTGGAGCGGTTTCGCGGCGCGGTCGTCGTGGTGAAGTTCGGCGGCAACGCGATGATCGACGACGAGCTCAAGCGCGGGTTCGCGGCCGACATGGTGTTCCTGCAGCGGGTCGGGCTCAAGCCGGTGGTCGTGCACGGCGGCGGTCCGCAGATCACGAAGATGCTCGGCCGGCTCGGCATCGACAGCGAGTTCCGGGGCGGGCTGCGCGTGACGACACCGGAGACACTCGACGTCGTCCGCATGGTGCTGATGGGCCAGGTCGGGCGCGAGCTGGTGAACCTGATCAACGAGCACGGGCCGCTCGCGGTCGGCATGTCCGGCGAGGACGCGCAGCTGTTCACCGCTGCTCGGCGGCACGCCACGGTCGACGGCGAGCCGGTGGACGTCGGCCTGGTCGGCGACGTCGCGGAGGTGGACACCGGCGCGGTGCGGGCGCTGCTCGATGCGGGCCGCATCCCGGTCGTGTCCACAGTGGCACCGGACGCTGACGGCCAGGTGCACAACCTCAATGCCGACACGGCGGCCGCGGCGCTGGCGGAGGCGCTCGGCGCGCAGAAGGTGCTGTTCCTCACGGACGTCGAAGGGCTCTTCCTGACCTGGCCGGACCCGTCATCGCTGATCAGCGAGCTGACGGTGAAGGAGTTGGAGGAACTGCTGCCCAGCCTGTCCGCCGGGATGCTGCCGAAGATGGAGGCGTGCCTGCGCGCGGTGTGCGGCGGGGTGCCGCAGGCGCACGTGATCGACGGTCGGGTGCCGCACTCGATCCTGCTGGAAGTGTTCACCGAGGAGGGGTTCGGGACGATGGTGGTGCCCTCATGAGCGGCGATCTTGTACAGCGCTGGAAGTCGGCGCTCATGGACAACTACGGCACGCCGTCGATCGCGCTCGTTCGCGGCGAAGGCGCCACCGTCTGGGACGACTCCGGAAAGTCGTATGTGGACATGTTCGCCGGCATCGCCACCACGTCGCTCGGCCACAGCCACCCGGCCGTCGTCGAGGCCGTGAGCACGCAGGTCGCCACGCTCGGCCACGTGTCGAACTTCTTCGCGACGGTGCCGACCGTCGCGCTCGCCGAGCGGTTGCTCACGCTGGCCGGCCGGGACGGCAAGGTGTACCTCTGCAACTCCGGCGCCGAGGCCAACGAGGCCGCGTTCAAGCTTTCCCGGCGCACCGGCCGGACACACGTCGTCGCCACCGCCGGCGCCTTCCACGGCCGCACGATGGGCGCGCTCGCGCTCACTGGGCAGCCGCCCAAGAGGGACCCCTTCCACCCCCTTCCCGGCGACGTCACCCACGTGCCGTTCGGCGACGTCGAGGCGCTGCGCAACGCCGTGACCGACCAGACCGCCATGCTGATCCTGGAGCCCGTGCTCGGCGAGGGCGGTGTGGTCCCCGCACCTCCCGGCTACCTCTCCGCGGCCCGCGAGATCACGTCGGCCACGGGCACGCTGCTCGTCCTGGACGAGGTGCAGACCGGTATCGCCCGCACCGGCACCTGGTTCGCATACCAGGCCGAGGGCATCGAGCCGGACGTGATCACGCTCGCGAAGGGCCTGGCGGGCGGCATGCCGATCGGCGCTTGCATCGCATTCGGGGACACCGCCGACCTGTTCGGACCGGGCAGCCACGGTTCCACGTTCGGCGGCAACCCGGTGTGCTGCGCCGCCGCGCTCGCTGTTCTGGACACGATCGCCGCCGAGGATCTGTGCGGCCGGGCGAAGCAGCTCGGCGACCGGCTCCGCACCGGCGTCGAGGCCATGAACCACCCGCTGATCCAGGGCACCAGGGGCTCGGGGCTCCTGCTCGGCATCGTCCTCACCGACGACGTCGCCAAGGGCGCCGAACTGGCCCTGCGAGACGCTGGCTTCCTCGTGAACGCGGTCGCCCCCGGCGTGCTCCGGCTCGCGCCACCGCTGATCCTCACCGATGCCGATGCGGACGCGTTCCTGGAGGCACTGCCGGCCGCGCTCACCACCGCCGCGGAGGCCGCCAAGTGACCAGGCACTTCCTCCGCGACGACGACCTCAGCCCCGCCGAGCAGGCGGCGGTCCTCGAACTCGCCGCCGAGATCAAGGCCGACCGGTTCGCGCACCGCCCGCTGTTCGGCCCGCAGACCGTCGCGCTGATCTTCGACAAGCCGTCCACGCGGACGCGGGTTTCGTTCGCGGTCGGCGTCACCGATCTCGGCGGCGTGCCGCTCGTCATCGACGCGCAGACGAGCCAGCTCGGGCGCGGCGAGCCGATCGAGGACACCGCTCGCGTGCTCGAACGGCAGTGCGCCGCGATCGTGTGGCGCACCGGCGCGCAGACGCGGATCGAGGCGATGGCGTCGGCCAGCCGGGTACCCGTCGTCAACGCGCTGACCGACGAGTTCCACCCGTGCCAGATCCTCGCCGACCTGCTGACGATCCGGGAGCGGCTCGGCGTGCTCGCCGGGCGGTCGCTCACCTACCTCGGCGACGCTGCGAACAACATGGCCCACTCGTACCTGCTCGGCGGCGCCACCGCGGGCATGCACGTGCGGGTCAGCGGCCCGGCCGGTTACCAGCCCGACCCGGCGATCCTCGACGCGGCGCGGCAGAGGGCCGCGATCACCGGCGGCTCGGTGAGCGTCGTCGCCGACCCGAAGGAAGCCTGCGACGGCGCCGACGTGCTCGCCACCGACACCTGGATCTCGATGGGCCAGGAGGGCGAGGACCGGGTTGTCCAGCAGTTCGGCCCGTACCAGCTCGACGCCGGCAAGGTCGCGCTCGCCAGCCCCAACGCGATCGTCCTGCACTGCCTGCCCGCGTACCGGGGCAAGGAGATCGCCGCGGACGTGATCGACGGTCCACAGAGCGCCGTCTGGGATCAGGCCGAGAACCGGCTGCACGTCCAGAAGGCTCTGCTGACGTGGCTCCTGGAGAGCGCGCCGAGGGAGAGCGGGTGACGATCGTGACCCAGCCAGCGCCGCTCACCAAGGTCGCCCGGCAACTCCGGATCAGCTCCATCGTCCGGGAGCAGCCGGTGCGGTCGCAGTCCGAGCTGGCCAGGCTGCTCGCCGAGGCCGGGATGACCGTCACCCAGGCCACGCTCTCCCGCGACCTGGAGGAACTCGGCGCCGTGAAGCTGCGTGGCGCCGACGGCAGCCCGCCCGCGTACGTCATCCCGGAGGAGGGCACCGGCCCGCTCCGCCCGTCCGAGGCCGCGCCGCCTCGGCTGATCCGCCTGCTGGAGGAGCTGCTCACGGGCGCCGACGCCAGCGGCAACCTCGTCGTCCTCCGAACCCCGCCCGGAGCCGCCCAGTTCCTCGCCTCGGCACTGGACCGCTCCGGGCTTCCCCAGATCATCGGCACCATCGCCGGCGACGACACGATCCTCGTGATCTGCCGGGAGACGGACGGCGGCGCCGCCTTCGCCCAGGAGATCCTCCGCTGGGCCAACCGGACTTAAGGGCCTGCTTCCTATGTCCACTGCCCTACTGCGGAACGCCCAGACGCCGACCGGACTGCGTTGTCGTCGTCGCGCATGCAACAACGGCATGCGCTCCTCCTCCGCCTTGCCGGATCGACGCCTGGACGCCCCTCGCTACGGGCGGGACACAGGAAACAGACCCCAGCAACCCCCACAGACCCCCTAGGAGCACGAAGTGACCGAACGGATCGTTCTCGCCTACTCGGGCGGGCTCGACACCTCCGTGGCCATCGGCTGGATCGCCGAGGAGACGGGCGCCGAGATCATCGCCGTCGCCGGTGACGTCGGCCAGGGCGGCGAGGACCTCGAGGTCATCCGCGAGCGGGCCCTGGCCTGCGGTGCGGTCGAGGCCGTCGTCGCCGACATGAAGGACGAGTTCGCGAACGAGTACTGCCTGCCCGCGCTGCAGGCCAACGCGCTCTACATGGACCGCTACCCGCTGGTGTCCGCGCTGTCCCGGCCGGTCATCGTCAAGCACCTGGTGGCCGCCGCCCGCAAGTACGGCGCGTCCACTGTGTCCCACGGCTGCACCGGTAAGGGCAACGACCAGGTGCGGTTCGAGGTCGGCATCGGCGCGCTGGCGCCCGAGCTGAGGGTGCTCGCGCCGGTACGTGACTCGGGCATGACCCGCGACAAGGCGATCGCGTTCGCCGAGGAGAAGGCCCTGCCGATCGACGTCACGAAGAAGTCGCCGTACTCGATCGACCAGAACGTGTGGGGCCGGGCCGTCGAGACCGGCTTCCTCGAAGACATCTGGAACGCGCCGATCGAGGACGTCTACGCCTACACCCAGAACCCTGCCACTCCCCGGGACGCCGACGAGGTCCTGATCACCTTCGACAAGGGCATTCCCACCGCGATCGACGGCAGGCCGGTGACCGTCCTCCAGGCGATCGAGCAGCTCAACGCCCGTGCCGGTGCGCAGGGTGTCGGCAGGCTCGACATGGTCGAGGACCGGCTCGTCGGGATCAAGAGCCGCGAGGTCTACGAGGCTCCCGGCGCCCTCGCGCTGATCGCCGCCCACCAGGAGCTGGAGAACGTCACCGTCGAGCGGGACGTGGCGCGCTTCAAGCGGCAGGTCGAGCAGCGGTGGACCGAGCTGGTCTACGACGGCCTCTGGTTCTCGCCGCTCAAGCACGCCCTGGACGCGTTCGTCGCGCAGACCCAGGAGCACGTCTCCGGCGACATCCGGATGACGCTGCACGGTGGTCGGGCGGTGGTCACCGGGCGGCGGAGCGGGTCGGCCCTGTATGACTACAACATGGCGACTTACGACGCGGGTGACACGTTCGACCAGTCCCTGGCGAAGGGTTTCGTGGAGCTGTGGGGCCTCCCGAGCAAGATGGCGGCGGTCCGGGACGCGCGGGTCCAGGGGGCCTCGGGTGCCTGAGGCGAACGCCGGAGAGCCGACCCGCCTCTGGGGCGGGCGGTTCTCCGGCGGTCCCGCCGAGGCCCTGGCCCGGCTGTCCGTCAGCGTCCAGTTCGACTGGCGGCTCGCCCCGTACGACATCGCGGGTTCGCGCGCGCACGCTCGCGTGCTGAACAACGCCGGGCTCCTGGACGCCGACGAGCTGGGCCGGATGCTCGCCGCGCTCGACGACCTGGAGGCGGCGTGCGCGGCGGGGGAGTTCCGCCCGACGATCGAGGACGAGGACGTCCACACCGCGCTGGAACGCGGCCTCCTGGAGCGCCTCGGCGCGCTCGGCGGCAAACTGCGCGCCGGCCGTAGCCGTAACGACCAGGTGGCCACCGACCTGCGGCTCTATATGCGTGACCACGTCCGCGGCGTGGCCGGTGCGCTGGTCGAGCTGTGCGCGGCGCTCACCGCCCAGGCGGAGCAGCAGATGGGCGTGCCCGCGCCCGGCATGACGCATCTCCAGCACGCCCAGCCGATCCTGTTCAGCCACCAGCTGCTGGCGCACGTCCAGGCGTTCCTGCGCGATCTCGACCGGCTCACCGACTGGGACCGCCGCGCCGCCGTCTCGCCGCTCGGTGCCGGGGCGCTCGCCGGCTCGTCGCTGCCGCTGGACCCCGCGAAGGTGGCGGTCGAACTCGGCTTCACGTCGGCCGCGGCCAACTCGATCGACGCCGTCAGCGATCGTGACTTCGCCGCCGAGTTCCTGTTCGTCGCCGCGCTGATCGGCGTGCACCTGTCGCGGCTCGGCGAGGAGATCGTGCTCTGGACGTCGCAGGAGTTCGGCTGGGTCGAGCTCGACGACGCCTACGCCACGGGCAGCTCGATCATGCCGCAGAAGAAGAACCCGGACATCGGCGAGCTGGCGCGCGGCAAGTCCGGCCGGCTGATCGGGCACCTCACCGGCCTGCTCGCCACGTTGAAGGCACTGCCACTCGCGTACGACCGTGACCTCCAGGAGGACAAGGAGCCGGTCTTCGACGCCGTCGACACGCTGCAACTCGTGCTGCCGGCAGTCGCGGGCATGATCGCGACGATGACCGTGCGCGCCGAGGTCCTGGAGGCGTCCGCGCCGCGCGGGTACTCGCTCGCCACCGACATCGCCGAATGGCTGGTGCGCCGAGGGGTGCCGTTCCGCGACGCGCACGAGATCGTCGGCGCCACCGTGGCCCGCTGCGCGGCCAAGGGCTGCGAGCTGGAGGACCTGTCCGACGCCGAGCTGGCGGAGGTGTCGCCGCGCCTGACGCCGGAGGTGCGCTCGGTGCTGTCCGTCGAGGGCGCCCTCCGGGCACGGACCACTCCGGGCAGCACCGGCCCGGAGCCGGTCGCGGTACAGCTGGCGGCGGTGAAGGACGAGCTGGAGCAGCGGCGTACGTGGGCAGACGAGAACGTGGTGCCACGCTGAGCCTTTCTGCGGTGCTGGCGGCCCCGGCGTCCCAGGCGGCGCCGGGACTGCTCGGCTGCCTGCTCACCGCAGGCGGCGTCACCGTTCGGATCGTCGAGGTCGAGGCGTACGGCGGCGTCGGCGAGGATCCGGCATCGCATTCGCACCGCGGCCCTACCCGCCGCAACACCCCCATGTTCGGGCCGCCCGGCACGCTCTACGTCTACTTCACGTACGGCATGCACTGGTGCGCCAACGTGTCGTGCAGCCCTTCTGGCACGGCGTCGGCGGTGCTGTTCCGGGCGGGCGAGGTGGTCTACGGCCTGGACATCGCACGATCCACGGCGCGGCCGGTCGACCGACCGTGACCTTGCGCGCGGGCCCGCGCGGCTGGCTCAGGCGCTGGGCTTGGAAGGCACCGACAGCGGTACATCGCTGCTGGACGGATCTGGGCCGGCGCAGCTGTCGCGGGGCACTCCGACAGACCCCGCGCTCGTGCGGTCAGGGCCGCGCGTGGGCGTGGCGACGGCGGCGGAGGTGCCCTGGCGGTTCTGGATCGACGCCGACCCTTCCGTCAGCGTCTACCGCCTGCACGCGCCGAAGCGCCGCCGCCCTGCGTGAGCTGGTGCGGACAAACCGGACTGTTCCGGTACTGGTCCCCTAACCCGGCACCCGATGCAGCCATTTCCCCGACAATTGCGCGCGTCACCTCCCGGAGTGAAACCAGGTGGCGGCGTACGGGAAGATCAAGCTCGTGACGGACATCATCGATGAGCTGAAATGGCGGGGGCTGATCGCCCAGTCGACCGACGAGGCCGCGCTGCGTGCGCGCCTGGCCGAGGGTCCGATCACGGTCTATGCGGGTTTCGACCCCACGGCCGAGAGCCTGCACGCCGGCAACCTCGTCCCGCTGCTGGCGCTTCGCCGCTTCCAGCGCGCCGGGCACCGGGCGATCGCGTTGGCAGGCGGCGCCACCGGCCTGGTCGGCGACCCGAGCGGCCGCGCGTCGGAGCGCACGCTGAACACGCCGGAGCGCGTCCGCGAGCTGGTCGACAGGATTCGCCCGCAGCTGGAGAAGTTCGTCGACTTCGACGGAGCCAACCCCGCGGTGCTCGCGAACAACCTGGACTGGACCGCTCCGGTGTCAGCGCTGGAGTTCCTGCGTGACGTCGGCAAGCACTTCACCGTGAACCAGATGCTCGCCAAGGAGGCGGTGGCGGCCCGGCTCAACGGCGAGGGCATCAGCTACACCGAGTTCAGCTACATGCTGCTGC
>CAVUDJ010000006.1:0-102500 GCA_963740215.1 uncultured Actinomycetota bacterium | reverse complement strand
TTGGTAGTGCTGGGCCAAGGGTGTAGGGCGAGACGTAGGCAAATCCGCGTCTCTTGTGCCTGAGACCTGATGGGGAGCCGATTTAGGTGAAGTGGGTGATCCTATGCTGCCGAGAAAAGCCTCTAGCGAGTTCTTAGCGGCCCGTACCCCAAACCGACACAGGTGGTCAGGTAGAGAATACCGAGGCGATCGAGCGAACTATGGTTAAGGAACTCGGCAAAATACCCCCGTAACTTCGGGAGAAGGGGGGCCTGAGACGTGAAGACACTTGCGGCCGGAGCGTTGTATGGCCGCAGAGACCAGGGGGAAGCGACTGTTTACTAAAAACACAGGTCCGTGCGAAGTCGCAAGACGATGTATACGGACTGACGCCTGCCCGGTGCTGGAACGTTAAGGGGACCGGTTAGTCCTTCGGGGCGAAGCTGAGAACTTAAGCGCCAGTAAACGGCGGTGGTAACTATAACCATCCTAAGGTAGCGAAATTCCTTGTCGGGTAAGTTCCGACCTGCACGAATGGCGTAACGACTTCCCTACTGTCTCAACCATAGGCTCGGCGAAATTGCACTACGAGTAAAGATGCTCGTTACGCGCGGCAGGACGGAAAGACCCCGGGACCTTTACTATAGCTTGATATTGGTGTTCGGTTCGGCTTGTGTAGGATAGGTGGGAGGCTGTGAAGCGGGCACGCCAGTGTTCGTGGAGCCAACGTTGAAATACCACTCTGGTCGTACTGGATGTCTAACCTCGGACCGTGATCCGGTTCAGGGACAGTGTCTGGTGGGTAGTTTAACTGGGGCGGTTGCCTCCTAAAATGTAACGGAGGCGCCCAAAGGTTCCCTCAGCCTGGTTGGCAATCAGGTGGTGAGTGCAAGTGCACAAGGGAGCTTGACTGTGAGACTGACAGGTCGAGCAGGAGCGAAAGCTGGGACTAGTGATCCGGCACTGGCTTGTGGAAGCGGTGTCGCTCAACGGATAAAAGGTACCCCGGGGATAACAGGCTGATCTTCCCCAAGAGTCCATATCGACGGGATGGTTTGGCACCTCGATGTCGGCTCGTCGCATCCTGGGGCTGGAGTAGGTCCCAAGGGTTGGGCTGTTCGCCCATTAAAGCGGTACGCGAGCTGGGTTTAGAACGTCGTGAGACAGTTCGGTCCCTATCCGCCGTGCGCGCAGGAGACTTGAGAAGGGCTGTCCCTAGTACGAGAGGACCGGGACGGACGAACCTCTGGTGTGCCAGTTGTTCCGCCAGGAGCACCGCTGGTTGGCTACGTTCGGAAGGGATAACCGCTGAAAGCATCTAAGCGGGAAGCCTGCTTCAAGATGAGGTCTCCCACAGGGTTGACCTGGTAAGGCCCCCGGCTAGACCACCGGGTTGATAGGCCGGAAGTGGAAGCGTGGAAACACGTGGAGCTGACCGGTACTAATAGGCCGAGGACTTGACCACAAACATGCTACGCGTCCACTGTGTGGTTCTGAAACCACAACCGAACCCACCCCCCTGCAACATCGGGGGGACGGTTCGCGTGTTGTGTTTCATAGCGTTACGGCGGTCATAGCGAAAGGGAAACGCCCGGTCCCATTCCGAACCCGGAAGCTAAGCCTTTCAGCGCCGATGGTACTGCACTGGAGACGGTGTGGGAGAGTAGGACGCCGCCGGACTTAACCTGGAAAAGAGCCACCCCGCGAGGGGTGGCTCTTTTTCGTGCCCGCTACTTCGGCGGCTCCGGAATCAGCTTGCCCGGGTTAAGCACGCCAGTCGGGTCATGTCCGGATTCGCCATGGGGCGCAGCGTCGTGCTGCGGTTATGTCGGCTAAGTTGAGCAGGGAGGTGCGACGTGGCCGGAACAGACAGGCGCGGATCGCGCGGCGATGGAAACAGTGAAGGTCGACAGCCGCGTACCGGCGCCAGCGGCGGAGCCTCGCGTTCCCGCGGAGACGGTCGCTCCGGCGGCGCACCCCGCACCGGTGGATTCCGTTCGGGCGGCACGAGTTCGGCCGGCGGAGCTTCGCGCACCGGCGGGTCGCGGTCGGGCGGTACCGGCTCGACCGGCGGCGGACGCACGGGAGACGCGCGGTCCGGTGGTTCCGGTGGTCGCCCCGTGCGCGGTGGCACGGGTCAGGAACGGCCGTGGCGCGAGGAGAAGCCCCGCTCCGGGGACGGTCCCCGCCACCGTCGTGACGACGGCGACGCGTCGACCGCCACGCCGTACCGGCGCCTCGCGGCCGGCGCGTCCCACGACCGGCGGGCCTCGCCGCACGGGCACCGGTTCGCCGCGGTGGAGCGACGACGGACCGCGCGGCGAAGGGCGTTCGTCCTCGGCCACCGGCCGGCCGGGCGCGTCTCGGGGCACCGGCCGTCCGAGGACGGAAGGCAGTGGCCGTCCGCCGTACCGGGAAGCCAGGGACGGCGATCGGCCTCGTGGCGCCGGCAGCGACCGGGAACGTCCGGCAGCTGGTCGTAGCGGCAGTGGGTCGCGCGGCGGGTACGGCAGTGAGGCGCGCGAGCGTCCGGCAGGATCGGGCAGCGCGGCGGCGGCGCGGGTCGTGACCGGGCGCCGTCCTCGGGCGACCGGAGTGATCGTCCGCGCACCGGCGGGTACACAGGCGCTGGTCGCGGGGCCTCGGGTGACCGTGGCGCTTCGCCCCGCGGCGGCTACAGCGCCGGCCGCGATCGGGGGGCTTCCTCCGAGGACCGGGGCGCTTCGCCGCGCACCGGCGGGTACGGCGGCGCCGGTCGTGACCGGGCGCCGTCCTCGGGCGACCGCGAGTGATCGCCCTCGCACCGGCGGGTACAGCGGCGCTGGGCGGGGCTCGTCGGCTGACCGCGGTACCTCGCCGCGAACTGGCGGGTACGGCGGCGCGAGTCGTGACCGGGCGCCGTCCTCGGGCGACCGAGTGATCGCCCTCGCACCGGCGGGTACAGCGGCGCCGGTCGTGACCGCGGCGATGGACCCAGGCGGCCGAGCGCGGGCGGCGAGCGCGGGCGGGGCGGTGCTGGTCAGGGCCGTCCCGACGGCGGATGGCGGCAGGATCGCCCGGCCGGCGGCGGTCGCGGTCCGGCGCGTGAGGACAGCCGGCCACCGCTGACCGATCGCGAGCTGCGGCGTCGTGACGAGAAGAGCCTGCAGCCGCCGGAGGACATCGATCCGCGCGAGCTCGACCGCGAGGTGCGGGGCGAGTTGCGGTCGCTGTCGAAGGACACGGCGGACGCCGTCGCCAAGCATCTCGTCGCCGCTGGTCGCCTGCTGGACTCGGACCCGGAGAAGGCCCTCGCCCACGCGTACGCGGCCAGGGCGCACGCCGCCCGCATCGGTGCGGTACGCGAGGCGGTCGGCATCGCCGCCTACCTCGCCGGCGAGTGGCAGGTCGCGATCGCGGAGCTACGGGCGGTGCGGCGGATGTCGGGCCGCGACGCCCACCTGGCGATCCTGGCCGACTGCGAGCGTGCGCTCGGTCGTCCGGAGCGAGCTTTGGAGATCTTCCGCTCGCCGGAGGCGGAGCGCCTCCCGACGCCGGAGCGCATGGAGCTGCTCATCGTGGCGGCAGGAGCGCGGCGGGATCTCGGCCAGGACGACGCCGCGCTCGTGATGCTGCAGGTACCGGAGCTGGAGCACCGGCGGGCGGCGTCGTGGCTGGCGCGCCTGCGGTACGCGTACGCGGAGGCGTTGGCGGACGCCGACCGTACCGAGGAGGCGCGTGACTGGTTCGCACAGGCCGCCGACGTCGACGCCGACGACGTCACGGACGCTGCCGAGCGCCTACTGGAACTCGACGGCATCCTCATCGAGGACGGCGGCGACTTCGAGGACTTCGACAGCGAGTTCGACGACGACGCCGCCGACCAGGACGACGTCGAAAACGACGCTGACCAGGACGACGTCGACGAGGAAACCACGGGTACGGACCTGGAGTCGGCGGAAACCGACATCGCCGAAACCGGCACGGCAGGCGGCGCCGCCGATGGGGACCGCCCGTGACGGCGAAGCCCGATGACGAGGTCGGGAGGCCCTCCGGCGATGCCTATGACTGGTACGTCCGGGGCCACGAGCTGCTGAAAGGCGGCAACCCCGCGGCGGCGGCGCAGCTGCTGCGGCACGCGGTGGAAGCCGAGCCGGGATCGCGCGCCGCCCGCGAGGCGCTGGCCCGCGCGCTCTTCGACGCCCGGCAGTACGACGACGCGCGCGAGATCTTCGCCACGATCATCGCGGAGAACCCGTCGGACGACTACGCGCACTTCGGGCTCGGCCTGGCGGCCTTGAGGTCCGGCGAGCACCGGACCGCCGTGGAGCACCTCTCGCTCGCCGTCGCGATGAAGCCGGGCGAGAACCACTACGCCACGGCGTTGCGCGCCGCCCGGGTGCGCTTCGACGCCGAACCGACCGACGCTGACGTCCCTGACGCGGAGGAACCCCGTGCCGAGTCCTGACGGAACCGTTCCCGGCGTGCTGCGGGGATCCACCGAGCCGCTGAACGCCGTGTACGACACGGCGCTGCTCGATCTCGACGGCGTCGTGTACCTGCAGGAAGAACCGGTCCCCGAGGCAGCTGCCGCGCTGGCGGTGGCACGCGCGGCAGGGATGCGGCTGGAGTTCGTGACGAACAACGCGTCGCGCCGCCCGGAAGCGGTGGCGCGGCTGCTGGACAAGGTTGGCGTGCAGGCGCGGCCGGAAGAGGTCGTCACGTCGGCGCAGGCCGCGGCGGCGCTGCTGGCCGAGCAGCTGCCGGCGGGGGCGGCGGTCCTGATCGTCGGCGCCGACGCGCTGGCCGAGGAGATCCGTGAGGTCGGGCTGCGGCCGGTGCGCTCGGCGGACGATCAGCCCAGCGCCGTCGTGCAGGGATACACCGCCGAGACCGGCTGGACCCACCTCGCCGAGGCGACCATCGCGGTCCGAGCCGGCGCGCTCTGGGTCGCCACCAACGCCGACGCGACGTTCCCGTCGCCGCGCGGGCCGCTGCCCGGCAACGGTGCGCTGGTCGCCGCGGTGGCCACCGCGACGGGTCGCACGCCGGACGAGATCGTCGGCAAGCCGCATCCCCGGCTGCACCAGGAGTCGGTGCGGCGTAGCGGGGCGCAACGCCCGCTGGTGGTCGGTGACAGGCTCGACACCGACATCGAGGGTGCGATCCTCGGCGCGTGCGACAGCCTGCTGGTGCTCACCGGGGTGACCACGCCGGCCGAGCTTGCTCGGTGCCCCTGCGAACGCCCGCCCGACCTACGTCGCGCTCGACCTGCACGGACTGAGCCAGCCGCATCCGCAGCCGGAACTGTTGCCGGACAACACTGTCCGGTGTGGAGGGTGGCTGGTGCGCGGGTCGACGCTGGCCGGATCCGGGAGTGCGATCGACGCGCTTCGGGCGCTGTGCCTGGCGGCCTGGCGGTTCGACGCTCCGCTGCGGCCGATCACGCCGGACGCCCCGGCCGCGGCCCAGGCACTGTCCGAACTGGACCTCAGAGCAGCGACCGGAGCTTGATCAGATCGAACACGCTCGCGTCGATCTTGAGCCGCCCGGATGCCCAGGCGTTGGCGAAGTTCAGCTCGCCGTTGGTGAGCGCCACAAGGTCGTCGCTGGACGCGGTGAGCTTGATCTTCGCCGACTTGTCGTGGCCAGCCTCGATGTCGCGCAGCTCGCCCCCGACCAACCGGCCGTGGAAGCCGGTGTCGAGGTCGCTGAGGTAGCAGGAGAGCGACCGGTCGAGCGACGGTGCCCCGTCGCTGCCGCTGATGCGCTGAGCCAGCCGGTCCAGTGCCTCCCGGCACTGCTCGATCGTCGCCATCTGGACTCGCGCCTCTCCTCGACCTGCCAGTACGTGCTGGTGCGGACAGCCCGGACGGTACAACACCGCCCTCGACAGTGACGTGCCAAGGCTGCCCGGTCCGGGTAGCGTGGCCAGCGCGGCCAGGTGGCCGCGGAGCACAGCGAGGGGTGTCCGGACATGCAAGAAGCACTGAAGAACTACCTGGCCATCGCCACCGGTCTGACCGAGGTCTCGAAGAAGAAGGCCAAGCAGGCGGCGAAGCAGCTGGCGAAGTCGGGCGGCGCCACGGCCGCACAGGTGCAGACGCTCACCGAGGACCTGGTCGCCACCGGCCTGTCGAACCGCGAGTCGCTCGTCAACCTGGTCCGGTACGAAGTAGACCGTGCGCTCGGCGCGGTCGGGCTCGCCACCCAGGAAGAGGTCGAGCAGCTCACCACGCGCATCCGCGAGCTGGAGCGTGCGCTGCGTGCCGCCGAGGTCGGCGCCGGCACCGACACCGGATCCGCGCTGGCCGCCGCCGCCTCCCCCCGCACCGCCCCGGCCAAGAAGGTCGTCGCGAAGAAGACGGTGGCCAGCAAGACCGCGGCAAGCGGCGTCGACGCAGCCCCCGCGCCCAAGGCGGCCACCGGCCCAGCTCCCGCGTCCAAGGCGGCCGCCGCCGTGAAGCGCACTGCCGCCCGGAGCACCACCGGCCGCCCTGCCAAGACGGCGGCGGTCAAGACCACGACGGTGCGGAAGACCACAGGCACCGGCACGGCCGCTCCCGCGAAGACGGCGGCGAAGTCCACCGCCGCCAAGTCCGTCAGCCGGCCGGCCGCGAAGGCCGCCACGGCGAAGGCCGCCGGCACCAAGGCCACTGCTGCAACGGCCGGCCGCGCGAAGTCCACGGCCGCTCGGGCCAAGTCCACGGCAGGTCGCGCGAAGTCCACGGCAGGTCGGGCCAAGTCCACGGCCACGAGCACCGGCACAACCGGAGCCGGCGCGTGACCGAAGGCCACACCCCGCCGCCGAGCCCTGGCGATTTCGCGGCTCGCGCGCCGGTGCCCGGCCCGCCGCGCGCGGTTCCGCAGGCGCCTCCGGCGGTTGCTGACCCGTACGACACCTCGCCCGGCCAGCCAAGCCCGATCCCGCCCGCCGTTGCCGAGCCCCAGGTCGAGACGGCGCCGGGCGGCGGCACCGGCGACGATCGCGTCGACGCGGCCCTGCGTCGGCTCGAGGTGGTCGAGGATCTGCCGGTGAGCGAGCACGTCGCCCAGTACGACGCGCTCCACCGCACGCTGCAGGACGCGCTCGCCGCGATCGACGAGGGCTGAGCGACGGGGTGGCACGGAAGGCACGCCTCGACGCCGAACTGGTACGCCGGGGCCTGGCCCGCTCGCGTGAGCACGCGGCCGAGTTGATCGCGGCCGGCGCGGTCCGCGTCGCCGGCCAGAAGGCGTCGAAGGCGGCGACGGGTGTGGACGCAGGCACGCCGGTCACGGTCGTCGAGGCCGACACCGGCCCGAACTACGCCTCGCGCGGCGGGCACAAGCTGGCCGGCGCTCTCGCGGCGTTCCCGGCGATCACCGTCGACGGCAAGCGTTGCCTTGACGCCGGCGCGTCCACGGGTGGCTTCACTGACGTGCTGCTGCGGGCGGGCGCGGCCGAGGTGGTCGCCGTCGACGTCGGGTACGGGCAGCTGGCGTGGGCGCTGCGCACGGACGAGCGGGTCACGGTCCACGACCGCACGAACGTCCGCACGTTGACGCCGGAGCTGATCGGCGGCCCGGCCGCGCTCACCGTCGCCGACCTCTCGTTCATCTCGCTCCGCCTCGTGCTGCCGGCGCTGATCGCCTGCACGGAGCCGGACGGTGACCTGCTACCGATGGTGAAGCCGCAGTTCGAGGTCGGGAAGGAGCGGCTCGGGTCGGGCGGTGTCGTCCGGGATCCGGCACTGCGTGCCGAGTCCGTGCTGGCGGTTGCGGCGGAGGCTGCGACGATGGGGGTGGGCGTCGCCGGTGTGGTGGCCAGCCCGCTGCCGGGGCCGTCCGGCAACGTGGAGTTCTTCCTGTGGCTCCGGCGCGACGCGCCGCCGGCCGATCCGGACGAGGTCCGCAGAACCGTCGAGGAGGCTGCTGGATGACCCGCGAGGCCCTTCTGGTCACGCACACCGGTCACTCCGCCAACACCGAGCATGCGCGGCGCATCGCCGAGCTGCTCACGGCGAACGGCTTCGGGGTGCGGATCCTCGCTGACGAGGCCGCCGACCTGGTGCTCGCCGAGGCCACGAAGGTGTCCGGTCCGGACGCCGCGGCGGGCGCCGAGATCGTGATCGGCCTCGGTGGCGACGGCACACTGCTGCGCGCGGCAGAGCTGGCCAGGCCGGTCGGGGCGCCGCTGCTCGGTGTCAACCTGGGGCATGTCGGGTTCCTGGCCGAGGTCGAGGTCGACGACATCGAGGAGACCGTCCACAAGGTGGTCGCCCGTTCCTACAGCGTCGACGAGCGCCTCACCGTCGACCTCACGGTGACCTACGACGGCGAGGTCGTCGCGCGGGACTGGGCGCTCAACGAGGCGTCCGTCGAGAAGGCCAACCGGGAACGGATGCTGGAGGTGCTCGTCTCGGTCGACGGGCGCCCGCTGTCGCGGTGGGGCTGCGACGGAGTCGTGTGTGCCACGCCGACCGGGTCTACGGCATATGCGTTCTCCGCCGGTGGTCCGGTCGTGTGGCCGACGGTCGAGGCGTTGCTGCTGGTTCCGGTCGCCGCGCACGCGCTGTTCAGCCGGCCGATCGTGGTCGCGCCGAGCTCGGTGATGACGGTCGACGTGCTGCCGGAGACGATCCCGGCGGTGATGTCGTGCGACGGGCGCCGCACGGTGCAGATGCCGCCCGGCAGCCGGGTCGAGGTGCGGCGCGGCGCGCAGCCGGTGCACGTCGTGCGCCTGCACCCGCAGCCGTTCACGGACCGGCTCGTGGCGAAGTTCGCCCTGCCGGTCGAAGGTTGGCGCGGTAACGGTGCCTGAGTTATCCACACTGCTCCGGCCGGTTGTCGGCAGCGGGCGTTAAGGTCGGCGTCGTGCTGGAGGAGATCCGCATTACCGGGCTGGGCGTCATCGAGGACGCCACCCTCAGCCTGTCCGAGGGATTCACGGTCGTCACCGGCGAAACCGGTGCCGGCAAGACGATGGTCGTGGCCGGTCTCGGCCTACTCTTCGGCGGACGCGCCGACGCCGCCCGGGTCCGCACCGGTAACGGCAAGGCCGTCGTCGAGGGGCGGCTGCGCGTCGACGCCGACGATCCCACCGGCAAGACGGTGCTGGAGCGGGTCGCCGACGCGGGCGCTGAGGCCGACGAGGACGGCGCGCTGCTGCTGGCGCGCACGGTCCACGCCGAGGGCCGGTCGCGGGCGCACCTGGGCGGGCGGTCGGTGCCTGTGGGGCTCCTCGCCGACCTGGGCGAGCTCACGGTCACCGTGCACGGCCAGTCCGACCAGATGCGGCTGCTCCGCCCGGCCGAGCAGCGCGCCGCCCTCGACCGGTACGCCGGCGACGAGGTGGCGACCCTCCTCACCGAGCACCGCAACCTCTACGCGCGCTGGCAGGCCGTCGTGGCGGACCTCGCCGAGCGCACCAGCCGGGCGCGCGAGCGCAGCCAGGAGGCCGACGCGCTGCGGTTCGGCATCGGCGAGGTCGAGGCGGCCGAGCCGCAGCCGGGCGAGGACGATGAGCTGCGCGCCGAGTCCAGCCGGCTGGAGAACGCCGACGCGTTGCGGTTCGCGGCGCTGACGGCGCACGCCGCGCTCGCCGGGGATCCCACCGAGGACGTCGGTGCGGATGTGGCGGCGCTGCTCGGCACGGTGCGGGGAGCGCTCGGCGCCGTGGTCCACCAGGACCCGGTGCTGGCCGGGTACGCCCGGCGGGCGGACGAGGTGGCCGCGCTGGCAGCCGACCTCGCGGGCGACCTCGCGTCGTACGGCGAGTCGCTCGACGCCGACCCGGTCCGTCTCGCGGCCGTGCACGAGCGACGAGCGGTGCTCGCCAACCTCACCCGCAAGTACGCGGACACGATCGACGGCGTGCTGGCGTGGGCCGAGGACGCGCGGGAACGGCTCGGCACGCTCGACTCGTCGGAGGAGGCCCTGGCGGCGCTCGCCGGCCAACGTGACGAGCTGGCCGCGGAGCTGGGCGGTCTGGCAGCCGGGCTGTCGGCGGCGCGCAGCGAGGCGGCCGGACGGTTCGGCGACGCGGTCACCGAGGAGTTGGCCGGGCTCGCCATGCCCCATGCCCGTGTCGTGGCGGTCGTGAGCCAGCGCGAACCGGCGGCTGACCAGCCGTCCGTCGACGTCGGCGGGCGGGTGCTCGCGGTCGGCCCGGACGGCGTCGACGAGGTCGAGCTGCAGCTCCTCGCTCATCCCGGCGCGCCGGCGTTGCCGCTGCAGCGTGGTGCGTCCGGCGGTGAGCTGTCGCGCGTGATGCTCGCGGTCGAGGTGGTGTTCGCCGGCGCCGGCGGCCCCGCGACGATGGTGTTCGACGAGGTCGACGCCGGGGTCGGCGGCAGGGCGGCGGTCGAGGTCGGGCGGCGGCTCGCCCGGCTCGCGCGGAGCCACCAGGTGCTGGTCGTCACCCACCTGCCGCAGGTGGCCGCGTTCGCCGACCGGCATCTGGTCGTGGTCAAGGACCACGACGGGCTGGTCACCACGAGCGGCCTCCGCGCGCTCGACAACACAGAGCGGCCGCGCGAGCTGGCCCGGATGCTCGCCGGCATGGAGAGCAGTGACCTGGGTGTGGCGCACGCGGAGGAGTTGCTGGAGCTGGCCAGCGCCGACAAGACGAGGGTGGGCGCATGATCGAGGTCCGCCCGCTCGACCCTGACGACGTCGAGGCCGCGTTCCGCCAGGGCCGCACCGCGTTCGGCGGCGGCAACCATGACTGGTTCCGCACCCGGGCGGAGCTGGGTGTGTTCCTCGGCGCCTACGACCCGGGGCTGGTCGGCGTGATCGGGCTCCACCCGTACCGGCAGTGGTACGCGGGCCGCGACCTGCCGATGACGGGCGTCGCGAGTGTCAGCGTCGCGCCGCACGCCCGGCGTCGCGGAGTGGCGCGGGCGATGCTCACGGCGGCGCTGACCCGGATGGCCGAGGCCGGCTCGGCGGTGTCCGTGCTGTACCCGAGCAGCCCGCCGGTCTACCGGGCGGTGGGGTGGGAGTTCGCCGGCGTGCTCGCCGGAGTACGGCTGCCCACCAGCGCGCTCACCAGGGCCCGCGCGGACGTGCTGCCGGGTGTCGAGCGCTCCGAACCGGTCGTCCTGCGTCCGGTCGGGAAGGACGACGCGCCCGTGGTGCACGCGCTGTACACCGCCATGGTCCGCACGTCCGTCGGCCCGCTGACGCGCACGGGCCCGGTGTTCGACGTGTACAACATCGCCGAGCTCGACGGCGTGCTGCTCGCCGAGCGCGGCGGCGCGCCCGCCGGATATGTCTCGTTCGACCGCACCCGTGATCCTGGCCTCACCGTGTACGACCTGGTCGGCGCGGATCCTGAGGTGCTCACCTCTCTGCTGCGCTCGGTGGGCTCGTGGGAGACGGTGTCCGACACCGTGCACATCCGGGTCGCCGACCCGGCCGTGCTCAGCCTGGTCAGCCCGGTCAAACCGCCGCTGAGCTGGGGAGACATGTGGATGTCCCGGCTCGTTGACGTCCAGAAGGCGGTGGTCGGTCGGGGTTGGCCGGCGGGTGTGCAGACAGGCGCGGACATCGAGCTGGTCGATCCGGACGCACCGTGGCACGCCGGCCGGTGGCGGCTGGAGATCGCGGACGGCTCCGGTACGTTGGAGCGCGGCGGCACCGGTGCGGTCCGGGTACACATCCGTGGACTCTCCGCGTTGTTCACCGGTTTCGCCTCGACCACCGCGTTGCGCGCCGCCGGTCTGCTCGACGGGGAGACCGCCGCCGCAGCCCGCCTCGACGCGGCGTTCGCAGGGCAAACGCCCTGGATGGTCGACTACTTCTGACCGCGAGTCGCAGACAACGCGGTCCAGCGGATGGTGGGAGGATGCCAGGGATGCGCTTCGCAACCCTTCGCCGTAACCGTGTCCCGGACAAACCCGCCGACGTGGTGGCGCCTGCACGCCTCGACCGCCGCACCAAGCGGCTCACCCAGCGGCTCAAGCCGGGCGAGATCGCGATCATCGACCACGTCGACATCGACCGGGTCGCGGGCGACGCGCTGGTGGCCGCGGGTGCCGGTGCCGTCGTCAACGTGGCGCCGAGCATCTCCGGGCGCTACCCGAACCTGGGTCCCGAATCGATCGTCAAGGCCGGTATCCCGCTGATCGACGCGGTGGGGCCGCAGGTCTTCGAGGCGGTGCGCGAGGGCCAGGAGCTACGGATCGACGGCGACACCCTGTACCTCGGCGAGGAGCCGGTGGCCAAGGGTGTCCGCCAGGACGCCGACTCGATCGCCGCCGCGATGACCGAGGCCCGTGCGGGGCTGTCGTTGCAGCTGGAGGCGTTCGCCGCCAACACGATGGAGTACATGAAGCGGGAGCGCGAGCTCCTGCTCGACGGCGTCGGCGTGCCGAACGTGCGCACCAAGATCGACGGCAAGCACTGCCTGATCGTGGTCCGCGGCTACGACTACAAGGCCGACCTCGACGTGCTCGCGGTCCTACATCCGCGAGTTCCGCCCGGTGCTCATCGGCGTGGACGGCGGCGCCGACGCGCTGGTCGAGTCCGGATACACGCCGGACATGATCATCGGCGACATGGACTCGGTCTCCGACGACGTGCTGGGGTGCGGCGCCGAGGTCATCGTGCACGCGTATCCCGACGGCCGAGCGCCGGGCCTCGCCCGGGTCGAGAACCTCGGCGTCGAGGCGATCACCTTCCCGGCCGCCGCCACCAGCGAGGACATCGCGATGCTGCTGGCCGACGAGAAGGGCGCCACGCTCATCGTCGCGGTCGGCACGCACGCCAACCTGGTCGAGTTCCTCGACAAGGGCCGCGCGGGCATGGCGTCCACGTTCCTCACCCGGCTGCGGGTCGGCAGCAAGCTGGTCGACGCGAAGGGCGTGAGCCGGCTCTACCGGCAGCGAGTCTCCAGTGTGTCGCTGGTGCTGCTGGTCGCCTCCGCGCTGTGCGCGATGGCCGCCGCGCTCGCCGTGTCCACGGTGGGCCGCACCTACCTCAACGTGCTCGTCGAGCAGTGGGACAATTTGGTCTTCCAACTGCAGAGGCTTTTCCAGTGATCAACTTCCGGTACCACGTCGTCTCACTCACCGCGGTGTTCCTGGCTCTGGCCATCGGGCTCGTGCTCGGCACCGCGGCGCTCAACGGCCCGGTCGCCGACAAGCTCAACAACCAGGTCGCGTCGCTGAACAAGCGCAACGGGCAGCTCCGCGAGGAGGCCAAGCAGCTGCAGAACCAGGTCGACTCGCAGGCCGACTTCGTGGTCGAGGCCGCGCCGATGCTGCTCTCGGGCCAGCTCACCGGCCGCTCGGTGCTGGTCGTCACCACCGACAACGCCGACGACAAGCACCGCGACGCCGTCGTCCAGGCGCTGCAGCAGGCCGGCGCCACGATCACCGGCAAGGTGCGCATCGACAGCAACTTCATCGACCCGAAGCAGGACGAGTCCCTGCAGGACCTCGCCACCCGGCTGGTGCCCGCCGGCGTGACGGGGCTGCCGAACAACGGCGTCGGCGTCGAGACCGCGTCCGCGCTGCTCGCGACGGCGCTGGTCAGAGGCGGCCCGGTGGTCAGCGCGCAGAGCCGCACCGCCATCGTCTCCGGCTTCGCCCGGCTCAACACCATCACCGTCGAGGGCACGATCACGAACCCGGCCGACGCCGTCGTGGTGGTCGCCGGTCAGGCCGCCACCGAGGAAGACGCGGACAAGCGGAACGATGCGCAGCTGGTGATCCTGCGGCAGTTCGACCGGGTCGCGAGGCACATGGTGCTCGCGGGTCCGCAGGCCAGCGGCGCAGGCAGCCCCATCGCCTCGATCCGCGGCGACGACACCCTGTCCAACCAGGTGGCGACGGTCGACAACGTCTCGTCCCCCGAGGGGCAGGTCGTGGTCCCGCTCGCGCTGGCCCAGCAGTACCTCGGCAAGACCGACCACTACGGCAGCGGCGACGGCGCCAGCGGTCGCGTGCCCGACCTCCTCAAGAAGTGATGGGACAGCGTGAGCGAGCGAACCGGTCGAGCGCAGTGTGCCGCGAACGCGGCCGCCGAGCGCAGCGAGGTGGGTAAGTGAGTTCCTCGGCACGGATCCTCGGCCGGCTGGCGGTCGCGGCGGGCGCAGCCGTGGCCGCACGCGCGCTCTTCGCGGGCACGCCCGCGCTGCCTGAAGCGGCACAGCGCGAGTTGGAACGCACGAACCATCGCGGCGAGACCGTGACGCTCGCGTCCGGGCCGGTGCTCACCGTCGCCGCGACCGCTGCAGCGGTGGCCGGCGCCCCGAAGGGTCTGCGTGCGGCGGCGGCCGTGGCGGGTATCGGCGCCGGCGCGGTCGGGCTCTACGACGACATCGTCGGGGCGCGGCCGGATCAGAAGAGCGACAAGGGCTTCCGCGGCCACGTCGCCGCGCTGAGGGAGGGCCGGGTCAGCGCCGGCCTCGTGAAGGTTGCCGGGATCGGGCTGGCCGGTCTGATCGCCGGCCGCGCGGTCACGAAGGGTCAGGCTCGCGGTCTGATCGCCGGTCGCGCGGTCACGAAGGGTCAGGCTCGCGGTCTGATCGGCGGTCGCGCGGTCACGAACGGTCAGGCTCGCGGCAGGGTCGGCGCCGTCGCCGACGCGCTCGTGGCCGGCGGCGTGGTCGCCGGCACCGCGAACCTGGTCAACCTGCTCGATCTTCGTCCCGGACGCGCGATCAAGGCCGGCCTGCTCATCGGTGCGCCGCTCACCGCCGGGCCGGCCGGCGGGCTCGTCGCCGGGCCGATCGGAGCCGCCGCTGCCCTGATCCCGGAGGATCTCGACGAGCGCACGATGCTCGGCGACTCGGGCGCCAACGCGCTCGGCGCGCTGCTCGGCCTCGGCCTGGCCGCGAGCACCGGGCGCAGGGGGCGTGCCGCGCTCCTCGCCGGGCTGGTCGCGCTCACCGCCGCCAGCGAGAAGGTGAGCTTCACCAAGGTCATCGAGCGCACGCCGGTGCTGCGGGAACTCGACGGCCTCGGCCGCCGGGCGCCGGCAAAGACCGAGCAGGCGCTCGGCCGCCAGGCGCCGGACGAACCCGAGCCAGCGCGACCCGAGCCCGCCAACACCGAGCCCGCCAACACCAAGCCCGTCAACACCGAGCCCGTCAACACCGAGCCCGCACCCCGCGCGCTTCGCGTCGCAGGGCAGTGAGCGAAACCGGACTGTCCGGACACGCGTCCTCTAACCGGACGCCTGATGCAACCATTTCCCCGACAGTTGGACAGGTCAGCACCGGACGGGCGGCGCGGCTGATCGGCATGCTCACGTTGGCGGCCCGTTTCGTCGGGTTCGGGCGGATCTTCGTCTTCGGCGCGGTGATCGGGGCCACCCCGCTCGGCAACCTGTATCAGACCGTCAACACGCTGCCGAACATCGTCTTCGAGATCGTTGCGGGCGGCGCGCTCGCCAGCGTTGTCGTGCCGCTGCTGTCCGGCGCTGTCAACCGGCGCGACACGGCGACCGTCGACCGCACGTCGTCCGCGCTGCTCACGTGGGCCGTCACCGTGCTGACGCCGCTGGCGATCGCCGTCGGGGTGTTCGCCGGCCCGATCGTGTCCGCGATGGTCGACGGCTCCGAGGCGATCGAGGTCGGCACCCGGATGCTGCGGGTCTTCGCGCCGCAGCTCGTGCTGTACGGCATCGGGATCGTGCTCGCCGGCGTCCTGCAGGCGCACCACCGCTTCGCCGGGCCCGGCGCTGGCGCCGCTGCTGTCCAGCGTCACCGTGATCGGCGCCTACCTCCTGTTCGGCCTTGTCGCCGGTCACGAGGTGGAGCTCAGCGAGGTGACGCTGCCGGCCGAGCTGGTGCTGTCGGTCGGCACCACGCTGGGCGTCGCCGTGCTGTCGCTGTGCCTGCTGGTTCCGTTGCGCGGCACGGGTGTACGGCTGCGCGCGTCGTACCGGTTCCCGCCTGGGGACGCGGGGCGGGCGCGGGCGCTGGTGGGCAGTGGCATCGTCACGGTCGTCGGCCAGCAGTTGGCGCTGCTCGTCGTGCTGAAGCTCGCGCAGCCTCCGGCGCCGGTCGGCGCGATGGTCTCGTACACGCTCACCCAGACGCTGTTCCTCCTGCCCTGGGCGGTGCTGGCGGTGCCGGTGGCCACCTCGGCGTTCCCGCGGATGTCGGCGGCGCACTCCGGCGGCGACCTCGCCGCGTACCAGCGGACCTTGGCGTCGAGTACCCGTACGGTCCTGCTGCTCAGCGCGGTGGCAGCTGCGGCGCTGGTGGCGGCGGCGGAGCCGATCGGGGTTGTCCTCGGCGCGTTCCTCGCCGGTGAGGACGACCCGGCCGCGCTGGCCTGGGCGGTCGCCGCCTTCGCGCCCGGCCTGCTCGGGTACGGGCTGCTGGCGCTGCTCACCCGCGCGCTGTACGCGGCCGGGGTGACGCGGGCGACGGCGATCGTCACCTCGCTGGGCTGGATCGTCGTGATCGCCGCCGACCTCGCACTGGCGTTCGCGCTGCCGATCGGAACACCGCGTCGCCGCCCTGGCCGCCGGCCACACCCGTCGGCATGACGGTCCTCGGTGTGATGCTGCTCGTACTCACCGCGCGCTGCACGGGAGCCGCCGCGCTCGCCGGTGTGACCAGGGCCGGGTCTCACGGCGTTGGTCGCCGGCACGGTCGCGGCCGGCGCCGGGCTCGGGGTCGGGACGCTCTTCGGGGGGTCCGGTGTCGTCGTGTCGGTGGCACAAGGCATCCTCGTGGGCGTGGTCGTGCTCGCGGTCTTCGTCGCGGTCGCGGCACTGGCGGACCCGCACGACGTCCGCCCGCTGCTGCGCCGGGTCGCGGGCCGCGCCGCCCGCACGTCCGGTACCAGGAAGAACGGAGCGCGTACGTGACCGAGCCCACCCCGCATCCGGGTAGCGCTGGCCCTCGCCACGAGCACCGGGGGAGTAGGTCAGCACGTCCGCTCGCTCGCCGAACACCTGGTGAAGGCGGGTCACCACGTTGTCGTGTTCGGCCCCGCCGCCACCGAGCGGCTGTTCGGCTTCACCACGGTCGGCGCCAAGTTCCGCGCGGTGGAGATCGCGGCCGGGCTCGACCCGCTGCGTGACGCGGCCGCCGTGCTCGCGCTGCGTGGCGGCACTGCCGGTGCCGACGTCGTGCATGCGCACGGTTTCCGCGCCGGTTTCCTGGCCGCGCTCGCGCGTACCGGCCGCTCCACCAAGCCCCTGGTCGTCACCTGGCACAACACGGTGCTCGCGACGGGTCTGCAAGGGCCGGGTCCTGAACACCCTGGAGCGGCGGGTCGCGCGCGCCGCCGACATCACCCTCGGCGCGTCCGAGGACCTGGTCACCCGCGCGCTGACGCATCGGCGGCCGGGACGTCCGGCTCGGCGAGGTGGCCGCTCCGCCGCTGGCCGCGCCCGTCCGTGACGCGGCCGAGATCCGGCGTGAGCTGGGTTTCGGCGACAGTCCGCTGATCCTCTCGGTCGGCCGGCTCCACCCGCAGAAGTCGTTCGACGTGCTGATCGAGGCCGCGGCGCGCTGGTCGAAGCGCGACAAGCCCCCGGTGGTCGCGATCGCGGGCAGCGGTCCGCAGGAAGCAGAGCTTGCCGCGCAGGTCTCCCGCCTCGATGCGCCGGTCCGGCTGCTGGGGCGGCGCAGTGACGTCGCCGAACTGCTCAACGCCGCCGACGTCGCCGTGGTCACCAGCCAGTGGGAGGCGCGGCAGCTGTTCGCCCAGGAGGCGCTGAGGGCGGGTACCCCGCTCGTCGCCACGGCCGTCGGCGGCCTGCCGGGCCTGCTCGGCGAGGGCGCAGTCCTCACCCCCGCCGGCAACGTGGACGCGCTGGTGGACGCGGTCGCTGGGCTGCTCGACGACCCGGCGTCCGCCGCGACGCTCGTCGAGCGCGGGCACCTTCAGGCGGCGCGCTGGCCGACGGAGGAACAGACCGCGAGCCAGGTGGAGGCCGTGTACGCGGAGCTGCTGGGCCGGGAGCCGCGGGCGTGATCCGTCGCGTCGCGTTCGGTGCGGCGGCGCTCACGACGCTCGCCGTGTTGACGCCCGTGCCGGCCACGGCGGCAGAGGACGCCGTCGAGAACGTGATCATCGTCGGTGCGGCCGGCCTGCGCTGGGACGACCTGGACCAGGAACAGACTCCGGCCCTGTGGCGGCTCGCGGAGCGCGGCAGCATCGGATCGCTCTCAGTGCGCGCCGCCGGCGGCCTGACGTGCCCGGCCGACGGGTGGGTGACGCTCGGCGCCGGCAACCGCGCCGAGGGGCCGCCGCGTCCCGACGGCGTCTGCCCGGCCGACTTGCCGGTCAGCGAACCGCGCTCCGGCGACACCGTGGACGCGCGGCTCGCCGAGCAGGACGACATCGCGGCCCGGAACGAGGAGCGCAGCTTCGGCACTCGTCCGGGTGCGCTCGCCGACGGCGTGAGCTGCCTGAGCGCGGTCGGCCGCCCTGGCGCGCTGGCCGGTGCGCGCCCGAGCGGCCGGATCAACCGGTACGTCTCGTCGCTGCCCGCCAACCCGAGCCCGCTGCTGAACTCGTGCCCGGTGACGATCGTCGGCCTCGATCCCATCCGGGGCGAGAACCGGGAGTCGGCCGCCAGGACCTTCGACGCCGCCGTCGCCGCGGTGGACGCCGCCCGCCCTGCGGATTCGCTGCTCGTCGTCGCGGGCGTGGCGGACACCGAGATGCCGCCCCGGCTCCACGTCGTGATCCTCGACGGGCCCGGCCACGAGGGGCGCTGGCTCACGGCCGCGAGTACCCACCGGGAGCCGTACGTCCAGCTCATCGACGTCGCGCCGACCGCCTTCGATGCGCTCGGGGTCGCACCGCCGCCGGCTCTGGCAGGCCAGCCGATCCGGTCCGGCGGCGTCCGCGGCGACGATCTCGGCGACGCGATAGGCGCGCTCGTCGACGCGGACCGCGCGGCCGTGGCGCAGCGACCGCTGGTGCAGCCGTTCTTCAGCGTCCTCGTGCTGCTGAACCTGGGCTTTCTCGCCGCGGTGACGGTGCTCTTCCGGATGCGGGCGATTCGGGCATCGGCGCCGGCGCCACGGCCGATCCCGTTCGGGCTCTCGCCGCGCCGCCTGGTCGAGCAGTCCGCGATCACGCTCGCCGCGCTGGTGCCGGCCAGTTTCCTCGCCAACGCGCTGCCGTGGTGGCGTTTCCCGGCCGCCGGCTTCTTCCACATCCTCACCGTGCTCGCGCTGACCGCCGGCCTCGCGGTGGCCGCCTACGCCGGGCGGTGGGGACGCATCGCGCTCGGGCCGCCGGCGTTCATCGCGGTGGTGGCGACGGCGACGCTCGGGGTCGATGTGCTGCTCGGCTCCTCGCTGCAGCTCAACTCGCTCGCCGGTTACTCGCCGCTGGTGGCAGGGCGGTTCACCGGCTTCGGCAACCTGGCGTTCGCCGTGTTCGCGGCCGGCGCGCTGCTCGCCACCGGCTACCTCGCAGCCGGGTTGCGCGGACGCACGCGGGTCGCGGTGCTGGCGGCCATGGCGGTGCTGAGCGTCGTCGTCGTCGGTGCGCCGGACTGGGGCGGGGACGTCGGCGGCATCATCGCGCTGACCCCGGCGTTCGCGGTCATGGTGATCCGCGCGAGCGGGATCCGGCTCTCGACGCTGTCGCTGCTCGCTGCCGGTGGGCTGGGTCTCGCCGCGGTGTCGATCTTCGCGCTGCTGGACTACAACCGCGCCGCCGAGGACCGCACTCACCTGGGCCGGTTCGTCGCGCAGCTCAGCGACGGGACGGCGGGCGCCGTGCTGCGGCGCAAGGCCGAGGCTAACCTGAGTCTGTTGGTGGACAGCCAGCTCACGCTGCTGGTCATCGCCGTGCTGGTGTTCATCCCGCTGGTGCTGATGCGCAGGTCGGGCGGGCTGCGCCGGGTGTTCGGCCTGTACCCGACGGTACGGGCCGCGATGGGCGCCGTGCTGATCGTGGCGGCTATCGGGTTCGCCGTGAACGACTCGGGGATCGCCGTTCCCGCGTTCGTCGCGGCGCTCGCGGTGCCGCTGACCGTGGCCACGGCGCTGCGGGTGCTCGCGCACGCGCGGCGCGGCCTCCCGGTGGGCGGGGTGCTGAGCCCACTCCCGGCGAGCCGGTTGCCGGCGAGCACACTGCCGCCCGGCAGGTTGCCGGTGAGGGCCGCTGTCGAAGGGGAGGGTGCGGACCGGTGAGACAAGGGCCTGCCCTCGGGCGGTTGGCCGTGGTGGCCGGGGCGCTGCTCGGCGTCGCCGTCGCGTCACCCGCTGCGGCTGAGCCGGCCAACCCGGACGCCTCGACTGATCACGTCATCGTCGTGGGCGTCGCCGGCCTGCGCTGGGAGGACGTCACCGCCGAGCGCACGCCCACCCTGGCCGCGCTGGCCGAGTCCGGATCCGTCGGCTCGCTGTCGGTGCGCTCCGCGCCCGGCGTGACGTGCAGCGGCGAGGGTTGGCTGACGCTCGGCGCCGGCACCTACGGGGCGATGGAGGACCCGGCCGACACCAAGGCGTCCCGTGGCTGCGATCCGCGTAAGCCGCCGCCCGTCGAGGAGCGTGGGAGCGGCGCGTTCCTGCCGACGATGCCGCTGCTCGAACGGGTCAACCACGCACTGCGGTTCGGCGCGCAGCCCGGCCTGCTCGGTGGCTCGGTGCGGTGCGCCGCCGCGATCGGGCCGGGTGCGGCGCTCGCCGTCACCGAACCGTCCGGGCGGGTCGCGGAGTACGCGCCTCGCATGCCCGACGATCCGTCCGCGCTGCTGGCCCGGTGCCCGCTCAGCGCCGTGGATCTGGGCTCGCTGCCCGAGCGGGACCGCGACCGCGCGCTGAAGGACTTCGACGCCGCCCTGCGCAGGATCGACGAGAGCCGACCCGCGCGCAGCGTGCTGATCGTCGCGGGCGTCGCGGAGACCGACGCGGACGACGCGCGGCTGCACGTCGCCGTCGCCGCCGGTGACGGGTTCCGCGGCGGCTGGCTCCGCTCTCCGAGCACCCGCCGCACCCCGTACGTGCAGCTCTCCGACCTTGCGCCTACCGCGATGGCGCTGCTCGGCGAGGACGTGCCGGAGTCGATGGCTGGCCGCCCGCTCACCGGCGGGGGTCCGGGACGGCCGCGTGACTACATCCCGGTACTCGCAGACACCGACACCGCGGCGGTCGGCCAGCGGGACGCGCTCGGCCCGTTCTTCGCCGGTCTCGGCGTCGCGTCGCTGGTGGTCTACGGCGGCCTGTTCTTCCTGCTCAAGCGCCGACGGACCACAAACCCGCGGACACTCAAGGCCTGGGGTGTGGCCGCGCTCGGCCTTGCGGCGGTGCCCGCCGCCACCTTCGTCGCCAACCTCGTGCCGTGGTGGCGCTCACCGCTGCCCGCGCTGGCGCTCGGCGCGACTGTGCTTGCGGTGTGCGCCGCCATCGTGGCGCTCGCCTATGCGGGTCCCTGGCGGCGCTGGATCGCCGGTCCGGTAGTGGTGGTGTGCGCGGTGACCACCGTGGTGGTTCTCGTCGACGGGGTCACCGGCTCGACGCTGCAGATCAACAGCATGCTCGGGTACAACCCGCTGGTCGCCGGGCGGTTCGTCGGCTTCGGGAACATCGCGTTCGCGGCGTTCGGCGCGGCGGTGATGCTGCTCGCGGGCCTGCTCGCGTACGGCCGGCAGCGGGCGGCGGCGCTCGGCGTGGTGCTCGGGATCGCTCTCCCCACGGTGCTCGTGGACGGGCTGCCGAACTGGGGCGCGGACTTCGGCGGCGTGCTCACGTTCGTCCCGGCGTTCGCGGTGCTGGCGATGCTCGTCGCGCGCGCCAGGATCAGCGCCGGCCGGCTGCTGCTCGCACTGGGCGCTGGTGTCGGGCTCGTCGCGCTGATCGGGATCGTGGACTACTTCCGCCCGGTCGAGGCGCGCAGCCACTTCGGCCGGTTCGTGGCCAGCGTGCTCGACGGCTCGGCCGGCGCCACCGTGTACCGCAAGATCCTCACCAGCCTCGACCTCCTGTTCATCGGACCGCACACCGTGGCGGCGCTGGCGCTGGTGGTTTGGCTGGGGTGGTTGGTGTTCCGCCCGCCCGCCACGCTGCGTGAGGCGTACGAGCAGATCGAGCCGCTGCGGACGGCGCTCATCGGCGTGGTCGTGTTGTCGGCGATTGGCTTCGCGACGAACGACTCCAGCGTGGCTATCCCGATCGTCGCCGGGATGGTGGCGCTGCCGGCGACGTTCGCGCTGTGCGCGGCGGCCGCGGCGCGTACTCGGCGTGACGTCGCTGGTACAGGGGGAGTATTGGCGCCGACACACCGGTGCCGGAGGTCGCGCGGCCGACGGAAGTGTTACCGTGAACTCCCGTGGACGCGCGGCCCGTTCGGGCCGCGCCTGAGAACCGCGGGAGTCTCCCTTGGCGCTGTCGTCGCGGACGACCAAGCACGTTTTCGTCACCGGAGGCGTCGCGTCCTCCCTCGGCAAGGGGCTTACTGCGAGTAGCCTCGGCAACCTTCTGACCGCCCGCGGCCTGCGCGTCGTGATGCAGAAGCTCGATCCGTACCTCAACGTGGACCCGGGCACGATGAACCCGTTCCAGCACGGCGAGGTGTTCGTCACCGAGGACGGCGGCGAGACCGACCTCGACGTGGGCCACTACGAGCGGTTCCTCGATACCGAGCTGCATAAGTCGGCGAACGTCACCACCGGCCAGGTGTACAGCTCGGTCATCGCCAAGGAGCGGCGCGGGGAGTACCTCGGCGACACCGTCCAGGTCATCCCGCACATCACGAACCAGATCAAGGAACAGATCCGGGCCATGGCCGTCCCGGACGACGGTGAACGCGCCCCCGATGTGGTGATCACCGAGGTCGGCGGCACGGTCGGCGACATCGAGTCGCTGCCGTTCCTGGAGTCGATCCGCCAGATCCGCCACGACGTCGGCCGCGACAACTGCTTCTTCCTGCACGTCTCGCTGGTGCCGTACCTGGCGCCGAGCGGCGAGCTGAAGACCAAGCCCACGCAGCACTCGGTCGCGGCGCTGCGCAACATCGGTATCCAGCCGGACGCGATCGTCTGCCGCTCCGACCGCGAGATCCCCGAGGGCCTCAAGCGCAAGATCAGCCTGATGTGCGACGTCGACCAGGACGCGGTCGTGTCGGCCGCCGACGCGCCGTCGATCTATGACATCCCGAAGGTGCTGCACCGCGAAGGGCTCGACGCGTACGTCGTCCGCCGGCTCGACCTGCCGTTCCGCGACGTCAACTGGGAGCGCTGGGACGACCTGCTCGACCGCGTCCACCGGCCGCACAACACGGTGACGGTGGCGCTGGTGGGCAAGTACGTCGACCTGCCCGACGCGTACCTGTCGGTCATCGAAGCGCTGCGCGCGGGCGGCTTCGCCAACTACGCGCGGGTCGACATCCGCTGGGTCACCTCCGACGAGTGCCAGACCCCGGCCGGAGCCGCCGCCGCGCTCTCCGATGTGGACGGTGTGCTGGTCCCCGGCGGCTTCGGCGTGCGGGGCATCGAGGGCAAGATCGGCGCCGTGCGGTACGCCCGCGCGGAGGGCATCCCGACGCTCGGCCTCTGCCTCGGCCTGCAGTGCATGGTGATCGACGTCGCGCGCGACCTGGCCAACATCGAGGGCGCCAACTCGTCGGAGTTCGACGAGAACGCGCTCGACGCCGTGATCGCCACGATGGCGGACCAGCTCGACGTCGTGGCCGGCGACAAGGACATGGGCGGCACGATGCGGCTCGGCTCGTACCCGGCCGCGCTGACCCCAGGCAGCCTCGTCGCCGAGGCGTACGGGTCGACGTCGGTCACCGAGCGGCACCGCCACCGGTACGAGGTCAACAACGCGTACCGCAAGCAGCTCGCCAAGGCCGGGCTGGTCATCTCGGGCACCTCGCCTGACGGTCACCTGGTGGAGTTCGTCGAGCTGTCGCGCGACGTGCACCCGTTCTTCGTCGCCACCCAGGCGCACCCGGAGTTCAAGTCCCGGCCGACCCGCGCGCACCCCCTGTTCCGTGCGTTCGTCGCGGCGGCGCTGGACCGGTCGGCGGCGTCGCGCCTGCCGGTGGAGATCCCGGGCGACGCTCCGGCCCACGTCGACGCGAAGCCGAAGAAGGCGGAGCTGGCCGGCGCCAAGTCGGCGGGGCGCTGAGGTGTTCGAGGTCGTCAACAGCAAGGAACAGTTCGCCGGGCCGGTGTTCCGGGTGGTCAGCGACGAGGTGATGATGCCCGAGGGCACCACCGCCGTCCGCGACTACGTCGTCCACATCGGCGCGGTCGGCGCGGTGGCACTCGACGACGAGGGGCGGGTGCTGCTCGTGCGGCAGTACCGCCATCCGGTGCGGCGCACGCTGTGGGAGCTGCCCGCCGGGCTGCTCGACGTCCACGGCGAGCCCGCCGTCGAGACGGCGAAGCGCGAGCTGTGGGAGGAGGCCGACCTCCGTGCCGAGCGGTGGGACGTGCTGGTCGACCTGCTCACGACGCCCGGCTGCAGCGACGAGGCGATCCGCCTCTACCTGGCGCGCGACGTCACGGCCGTGCCGCACGACGAGCGGCACACCCGCTTCGCCGAGGAGCACACGATGACGACCGAGTGGGTGCCGCTGGACGCCGCGGTAGAGCTTGCGCTGGCCGGCGAGATGGAGAACGCGGCGTGCGTGGCCGGCGTGCTCGCCGCGGCCCGCGCCCGCGACAACGGCTTCGCTGGGCTACGTCCCGCTGACGCTCCGTGGCCGGCGCGGCCGGGCTCTGCCCCGTGAGTTTCGGATTTTTGGGGGTTCGGCGGGCGCCGGAACCACCAAAAATCCGAAACTCGGCAAGAGGCACGCAGAGAAGAGCCGGGGTTCCCAGTGCGGAACCCCGGCTCGAAGGCGGGTAGAGGTCAGCTGTCGCGGAGCTTGCGGCCCTGCGCGTCGGTGCCACCGTTGACGAGGATCATGATGCCGTCGATGATCGGCCAGATGGCACCGATGCCACAGGTCAGCCACGTCGCGGCGATCTGACCGATGGCGAGGCCGGTGTGGCCGGTGTACCAGCGCCCGGCGCCGAAGCCGCCGAGGAGGATCTGGAGAAGGCCGGCGACGAGCTTCGTCTTGTCCGAGAGCGGGAGGCCGGTCTGCGGGTCCACACCGTACTGTCCGGGGGCGCCGTAGGCGCCCGCGTTGGGGTCCTGGTAGGTCATGACGCCAGAGAGTAGCGGTCTCGTGGATCGCAGGTATCCATAACCCCTATCGATTAGATAAATGCGTCGTGAAGCCGACAATCAGCGGTGCTTATGGCGGCACACATTCGGTCCCATTTCGGTACGGATCCGACCGTTGATCAGAATCGCCCGTCGAACAGGAGCCGGGCGACGGTGGTCGTGGTCTGAACGCCGGCGTCGTAGCCGCCCTCGCCGCGCAGGTCGTTCATCAGCGTCACGGTGTACCGCTCGCCGGGGCCGACGAAGCCGACCGAGTTGATCACCCAGCCGTCGCCGTACCCGTGCCAGCCGTTCTTGTTTCCCGGCATGGCGGCGGCACCGGCTCCCCACACGCCCCACCGCTGGTTGCCGGCCACCGTCCGCAGTTGGGTGACGAGGTACGCGCGGACGTCCGGCGGCAGCTCGTCGAGTACGTGGTTGATGAGCCTGTCCATGTCGTCGGCGGTGCTCTGCGCGGCGCCCCAGTAGACGCGGCCGGGGAACCGCAGCCCCGTCAGGCCGTACCGGGCATACCGCTGGCGCAGGCCCATGCCGCCGTAGCGGTTCCACAGCCGGGTCGCGGCGGCGTCGTTGCTGGTGCGCATCATGGCGCCGATGTCGCCCAGGTCGCGGGGGCGCAGCCTGATCATGCCGGCGCGCTGGCGCAGCAGCAGGTCCACGGCGATCGCGAGCTTGATCGTGGACGCCGTCCAGATGAGTGTCCCGGTGTGTTCGTTGCGCCAGGTGGCCCCGGTGACGCGGTTGCGCACCACGATCGCGGTGACGCCGGGGCGCCGCGCCAGGTACCGCTCGGCCTGGGTGAACCGCCGCTGCTGGGCACAGTGGAAACCACTCTGCGGGTACGGGCATTCAGCGGTGGGCACGAGCGGCGCAGGCGTACCCACTGATGGGTCCCGAGACGGCGCAGGCGTACCCCCTGAAGGGTCCCGAGACGGCGTGGGCACACCCTGCGGGGAACATTCGGGGGGTGCGCACGCCGGCGCGGGTGAAGGCGCGCGTGAAGGCGTGGGGGAGGCCCGCTCGGTCGGGGCACTCGCGCCCACGAAGGCGGTGAGTGCGGCCAGGGTCAGCACCCGGTACAGCGGACGGCGGCGGCTCCCCGTCGGCTCCGTCGACCGCGCATGCGCGGCCATGGTCTCTCCTGTGGGAAAGACAGATCCTTGTTGCGTCAACGATCGGGGAGCAGGATTCGATCCCGCCGCGTCCCACGAGCGCGGACCAGGCAGTATGGGACGTGACGCCCCGTCCTGCGGCCGATGTGACCAGCTCTTCTATGCTGCCGTCGCCGCCGGCGGGTGCAGCCGGTCGACAAAGGTGTCGCCCGAACCGCCGCAGGAAGGTGTATGCCGTGAAGGTCGGTATTCCTCGTGAGGTGAAGAACCACGAGTACCGGGTGGCGATCACGCCAGCCGGCGTCCACGAGCTGGTACGCAATGGCCATGAGGTCTTCGTGGAGACGCAGGCCGGTGTCGGCTCGTCGATCCCCGACGAGGACTTCGTCGCCGCGGGCGCCCAGATCCTCGAGACCCCCGACGACGTGTGGGGCACCGGCGACCTGATCCTCAAGGTCAAGGAGCCGATCGCCGAGGAGTACGACCGGATGCGCGAGGGGCAGACGCTCTTCACGTACCTGCACCTGGCCGCCTCGAAGGAGTGCACGGACGCGCTGCTGGAGAAGAAGGTCACCGGCATCGCGTACGAGACGGTCGAGCTGCCGGACCGTTCGCTGCCGCTGCTGGCGCCGATGAGCGAGGTCGCCGGCCGGCTGGCGCCGCAGGTGGGCGCGCACTGCCTGATGCGGGCCGAGGGCGGGCGCGGCGTGCTGATGGGCGGCGTGTCCGGCGTGTACGCGGCGAAGGTCGTGATTATCGGCGCCGGCGTCTCCGGCATGAACGCCGCCACGATCGCGCTCGGCATGCAGGCCGAGGTGCTCCTCCTCGACCGCAACATCCAGCGGCTGCGCGAGGTCGACCGGATCTACCGCGGCCACATGCAGACCGTGGCCAGCAACGCGTACGAGGTCGAGAAGGCCGTGATCGACGCCGACATGGTGATCGGCGCGGTGCTCGTGCCCGGCGCCAAGGCGCCGATGCTGATCTCCAACGAGCTCGTGTCACGGATGAAGCCGGGCAGCGTGCTCGTCGACATCTCGATCGACCAGGGCGGCTGCTTCGAGGACTCCCGGCCCACCACGCACGCCGACCCCACCTACAAGGTGCACAACTCGGTGTTCTACTGCGTGGCGAACATGCCTGGCGCGGTGCCGCACACCTCGACGTATGCGCTGACCAACGTCACCCTGCCGTACGCCATCGAGCTGGCGAACCGCGGCTGGAAGGACGCCTTGCGCGCCGACAAGTCCCTCGCGCTCGGGCTCAACACCTACGACGGGCGGATCACCTACGGTCCGGTCGCCGAGGCGCACGGGCTCGCGGCGCTCGACCTCGCCGAGGCGCTCTCCTGAGCATTCCCGATGCCGCGCCCGCACCTGCTCCCGACGCTGCCGGGCCGGCGCCCGAGATCGAGGCTGCCGGGCCGGCGCCCGAGATCGAGGCTGCCGGGCCGGCGGCCGAGATCGAGGCTGCTGGGCCGGCGAAGAGACCGAGACTGCCGTCCCGGCTGCTGACACCGTTGCGGCCGGGCCGGTGGCGCGCGCCATCCGCGGTTACCTCGACCACCTCGCGGTCGAGCGCGGACTGGCCGCCAACACGCTGGTGTCGTACCGCCGTGACCTGCGGCGGTACGCCCAGGTGCTGGACTCCATGGGCGTCGGCACCCTTGGCGACGTCACCGCCGCGCACGTAGCGGAGTACCTGGCCCGGTTGCGCATGGGCGACGACGACCACCCCCCGCTGTCGGCGTCGTCGTCCGCGCGGGCCGTGATCGCGGTGCGCGGACTGCACCGGTTCGCGCTGCGGGAGGGGATCACGACCGACGACCCGGCGCGTGTGGTCCGGCCGCCGACCCCGCCGCGCCGCCTGCCCAAGGCGATCCCGCTGGACGACATCGAGGCGCTGCTCGACGCCGCCTCGGCGCCCGCCGGGCCGCTCGCCATCCGCGACCGCGCACTGCTCGAACTGCTCTACGGCACCGGCGCACGCATCTCCGAGGCGGTCGGGCTCGCCGTCGACGACCTCGACCGCGAGGGCCGCACCGTCACATTGCACGGCAAGGGCGGCAAGACGCGGATCGTGCCGATCGGCTCGTATGCGCTGCGGGCGGTCGACGATTACCTCGTCAGAGCGCGGCCCGCCCTTGCTGCCGGTGGCCAGGGGAGCACTGCGCTGCTGCTCAACGCGCGGGGCGCCGCCCTGTCGCGGCAGGGCGCCTGGGCCGTGCTGCGGACGGTCGCCGAACGTGCCGGCCTCGCCGGCAACCTCTCGCCGCACACGCTGCGCCACTCGTTCGCGACCCACCTGCTCGACGGTGGCGCCGACGTGCGCGTCGTCCAGGAACTGCTCGGGCACGCCTCCGTGACGACGACGCAGGTCTACACGCTGGTAACCGTCGACCGGCTCCGCGAGGTATACGCGACGGCTCACCCCCGAGCGCGCGGCTAAGACCCTCAAACCTTTATCCGTTACGACCGGCTTGCCGGCGGGAGGGGGCTGGCCGGCACGCTCGTCCCGGAACGAAACGGACTTGCGGTGCAAATGGGGGCAACGGAGTCCGGTGTAGCGCACGGCTTCCCGGAAAGTCCGTTTCGGCTGGGGTGGTGGGAGCGCGACACGCCGGATACGCAGCCAAATTACAACGGTGTTTGTTGACGTGGTAGTGGGCCACTACGTTCAGGAGCGCGTCGATTGGTCGACAGGAAGGCTTGCGCTCATGACCATGTCGACAAATCCATTGGTAGAGGACGAATCCGACGGCATGGAACAGACTGCCCTGGATCTGGCCTCGCTGGGGATCGTCGCTGCGCTCAAGAAGGAACACGCAGGCCCAGGCCTGCCCGAGATCAAGCCGAAGAAGCCCGCGCCGCTCGAGGAGCACGGGCCCGCACGCGTGATCGCCCTCTGCAACCAGAAGGGCGGCGTCGGCAAGACCACGACCACGATCAACCTGGGCGCCGCGCTCGCCGAAGCCGGCAGGCGCGTGCTGCTGCTCGACTTCGACCCGCAGGGCGCCCTGTCCGTCGGCCTCGGCGTCAGCCCGTACGAGCTCGACCTCACCGTCTACAACCTGCTCATGCAGAAGGGCGTGACGATCGAGGACGTGCTGGTCAAGACCAACGTCCCCGGCCTGCACCTGCTGCCGAGCAACATCGACCTGTCGGCGGCCGAGGTCCAGCTCGTCAACGAGGTCGCCCGCGAGCAGACGCTGCAGCGCGCGCTGCGCTCGGTGATGGACTACTACGACTACATCCTCATCGACTGCCAGCCGTCGCTCGGCCTGCTCACGGTCAACGCGCTGACCTGCGCACACGGCGTCATCGTGCCGCTGGAGTGCGAGTTCTTCAGCCTGCGCGGCCTGGCGATGCTGATCGACACCATCGAGAAGGTCCGGGACCGGCTCAACCCCGACCTCGAACTCGAGGGCATCCTTGCCACGATGTACGACTCTCGCACTGTGCACGCGCGGCAGGTACTCTCGCGGGTCGTCGAAGCGTTCGGCGACAAGGTCTACGACACCGTCATCTCCCGCACCGTCAAGTTCCCCGAGACGACGGTGGCAGGAGAACCGATCACCACGTGGGCGCCTGGGTCCGGCGGGGCCAAGGCGTACCGCTCGCTTGCCCGGGAGGTACTGGCGCGATGAGCCGAGAGGCCAAACTCCCTGGTGTCGCCGAGCTGTTCCGGCGCACCGGCACGTCCTCTGAACCGCTGCTGCCCGCGCCCGTCACCCCGCTGCCGTCCGCGAGACGCACGCGCCGCTCGTCCGGGCGGGAGCGCCACGACGAGAAGATCACGGTGTACGTGTCGTCCCAGGAACTGCTCGACCTGGAGTCCACCCGGCTGGCGTTGCGCGCGCACCACGGGCTCGCGGTCGACCGCGGCCGGATCGTCCGCGAGGCGATCGCCATGGCCCTGCACGACCTGGAGGAGCACGGGGCCGACTCTGAGCTGGTGCGCAGGCTGCACGGTCCGGGCAACCGTTGATCTACGCGCTCCTGCAGCCTTTCGCGCTGTTCGGGCTGGTGCTCGGGTTCGCCGTGTCGGTGGTGCTGCGTGCGGTCGTTCAGCACGCCGTCGCCAAGCGCGACCCGTACGGACGTCGCCAGACGCTGTTCGAGCCACGTCGCGACATCGACGTCTTCGGCGTCGTCGCGGCCGTCCTGGGCGGCACCGGCTGGGGCAAGCGACTCGAAGGCGGGAAGCCGGCCGCATTGCTTGCCGGACCGTTCGCGGTGCTGGCGCTGTCGCAGCTGTCGTTCCTGGCGTACCGGCTGTTCGACGGCGACCCGGCTCTCCCGCAGCTCTACGCCGCGTCCGAGGTGTTACACGGCGTCCCCAGCGGCCTGGCCTGGGAGAAGGTCCTGTTCTCGTTCGCGGTCAGCGCGCTCTGCTTCGGGCTGCTCGCGCTCGTTCCGCTGCCGCCGCTCGACGGCTGGGGCCTGCTCGCCCACCGCGCCGGTCCGCGTCCCGGCGCAGGGCTTCGCCAAGGCCCAGTACTGGCTGGAGGAGAAGAACTACAGCGTCGGGATCCTGCTCGTCGGCCTGATCATCCCGCTCGCCGCCGGAGTGCCCCTGTTCGTGTTCCTGCTGGACGTCGTCACGTACCCGGTCATCGCGATCTGGGGATAGCGCACTGGGCGCCGCCATGCGCGTCGATCCTGCACGCTGCGCTACCGTCAACCGGTGAACGTGGAACCACAGGTCGTCGACGAACCGGCGACCGCCGGCGCTGTGGTGCCTGCCGATGTTGCCGTCGAGGAGGCGCCGGACTCGATCATGTTCGGGTCGCGGGCGCCCGGTGGACCGTTCCAGGTGCGGCTGGCGAACTTCGAGGGCCCGTTCGACCTGCTGCTCCAGCTGATCAGCAAGCACAAGCTCGACGTGACCGAGGTGTCGTTGCACACGGTCACCGACGACTTCATCGCGCACATCCGCGCCATGGGCTCCGAGTGGGACCTCGGCCAGGCCACCGAGTTCCTCGTCGTCGCCGCCACCCTGCTCGACCTCAAGGCCGCCCGGCTCCTGCCCGCCGCCGAGATCGAGGACGAGGAAGACCTCGCCCTGCTGGAGGCGCGCGACCTGCTCTTCGCCCGGCTGCTCCAGTACCGCGCGTACAAGCAGGTCGCGGCGTTCCTCGCCGAGCGTGAGGCCACCGCCGGCAAGCGCTACCCCCGCTCGGTCGCGCTGGAGCCGCGCTTCGCCGATGCGATCCCCGAGGTGCTGCTCGGCATCGGCGTCGAGCGGTTCGCCGAGCTCGCCGCGCTGGCGCTCACGCCCAAGCCGCCGCCGACAGTCTCGATCGATCACATCCACGCGCCCAGGGTCAGCGTTCGCGAGCATGCCGCGATCCTGCGCAGCCGGCTGATGCGCAGCGGCGCCTCCACGTTCCGCGCGCTGTGCCACGACTGCGAAGGCACCCTCGAAGTGGTCGCCCGGTTCCTCGCGCTGCTGGAGCTGTACCGGGAAGGCGTGCTCAGCTTCGACCAGGTCGAGGCGCTGGGCGAGTTGCACGTCCGCTGGGTGGGCAGCAAGGACGGCGACGGTCCCGAGATCGAGATCGACGAGTACGGCGACGAGCCGGCCGAGTCGCAGGACGACGCCGAGGCCGGCGATGACGCCGAGCCGGGGGAGGATTCGCAATCGTGAACGACAAGCGCGACGACGAGTGGGGACCGCTCTACAAGGTCACCTTCGTCGACGAGCCGACCGACGCTGCGCAGGTGGATGCCGAGCCAGGCAAGGCTGGGTCGGGCGAGGCGGGGTCGGACAAGGCGGAGCCGGGCGAGGCTGAGCTGGACAAGGCGGAGCCGGACAGATCTGAGCCGGACGAGGCGGGGTCGGGCGAGGCTGGGCCGGCGGGCACTGAGGCGGTCGACGAACGGGCAGTTGTTGCCCCGGCCGACGCTGGGCCGGCGGGCAATGGCGCGATTGACGAACCGGCGGCTTCGCGAGCCGAGGCCGAGCCGAGCGGCGCCCCGCGGTCGGACGAACCGACGGTTGCTGTGCCAGCCACGGCACCGGCTCTTCGCGGGACACCGAGCCGATCGACGCTGCGCAGGCGGACGGCGACGAGCCGGCGGCCGGTGAGCCGCTCGACGAACCGGCGGTTGTTGCCCCGGCCGACGCCACGGAACTGCAGGCGCCGACGGAACGGCCAGCCGGCCGGCGAGGTACGGCCGACCTCGCGCGGACGCTGCACCGACCGTCGCCGCGCCGACCCATGCCGCGCCGGCCGACGCCGGCCGGGCGAGGAACCGGCCCACCTTGCGCGGGCCGCGCACCGACCGACGCCGAGCCACTGACGCCGAGTCCGGCGCCGGCCGACGCCGCGGCGGCTGGCGCTGAGCTGAGCGTGCTCGGTGGGCTCGCCGGTGGAGGCGAACCCCCTGAGGGTTCCCGCCACGGTGTGCGCACGCCCTGGGGGGAACCTTCAGGGGGTTCGGCCGAGGCCCAGGTCGAGCTCGCCGAGTCCGAGGTCGAGCTCGCCGAGTCCCGAGACCGAACTCGCAACGGAGGAGTCCGGGCCGGTCAGCGGAGCACCAGGTCGCTGTCGAGCCCGCTGAGGAGGAGGCGGCTCGGCCGGTCAGCGGCAAGCCGGCGCCAGTGCGGCTGCCGCTGGAAGCGTTGCGACCTGCGCTGGAGGCGATCCTGCTGGTCGTTGACGAGCCGGTCAGCATCGAGATCCTCGCGGAGGTGCTGGAGCGGCCGCGCGAGGAGATCGTCGGGGTTCTGGAAGCGCTGGCGGCCGAGTACACGCGAGGTCGGTCGCGGTTTCGACCTGCGCCGCGCGGCGGGCGGTTGGCGGCTCTACACGCGCGAGGAGTTCGCGCCGTACGTGGAGAAGTTCGTCCTCGCCGGGCAGACCGCGCGGCTCACCCAGGCGGCGCTGGAGACCCTGGCCGTAGTCGCGTACAAGCAGCCGGTGACGCGGTCGCGGATCTCGGCGATCCGTGGCGTCGCCGTCGACGGCGTTATCCGCACCCTGCTCACCCGGGGCATGATCGAGGAGTGCGGCGCCGAGCCAGACACAGGCGCGCACCTCTACCGCACCACCACGCTGTTCCTGGAGAAGCTCGGCCTGGACAGCGTTGACGAACTGCCCCCGCTAGCTCCGCTCCTTCCTGACTTGGACACTCTCGACGATGTCATCTCAGCCTCGTAAGAAGCTCTGGACCCCTGCCGACCCGTCCCAGGAAGGTGAGCGCCTGCAGAAGGTCCTTGCCGCCGCCGGGATCGGCTCCCGGCGTGCCTGCGAGGAGCTGATCGAAGCCGGCCGGGTCTCCGTCGACGGCGAGGTCGTCCGCACGCAGGGCCGCCGGGTCGACCCGAAGACGGCGGTGATCCACGTCGACGGATCCCGCGTCATTCTCGACGAGAACCTCGTGTATCTCGCGTTCAACAAGCCCAAGGGCGTGCTGAGCACGATGTCGGACGAGCGCGGCCGGCTTTCGATCGCCGACTACGTCGCCGACCGCGAGCAGCGCGTGTTCCACGTGGGGCGCCTCGACGCGGACAGCGAGGGCCTGATGCTGCTCATGAACGACGGGGCACTGGCGCACCGGCTCACGCATCCGTCGTTCGGGATCCAGAAGGTGTACCTCGCAGAGGTGCCCGGTCCGGTCAAGCACAGCGTGAAGAAGCAGCTGCTCGCCGGGGTGGAGCTGGAGGACGGGCCGGTCACGGTTGACGCGTTCCGCATCGTCGACAACCTGCCCGGCAAGGTGCTGGTCGAGGTCGTGCTGCACGAGGGGCGCAAGCACGTCGTGCGGCGGCTCCTGGAGGAGGTCGGCCACCCGGTCTCGAAGCTGGTCCGCACCGCGATTGGGCCGATCCAGCTCGCGTCGCTCAAGCCGGGCAAGTTGCGCCGGCTCAGCAAGGTGGAGGTCGGTCAGCTGCACAAGGAAGTCGGGCTCTAGTGGCGGTACGGGCATTGCGCGGTGCGATCCAGGTAGACGCGGACGAGCGGGAGGCGATCCTCGAAGGCACCACCGAGCTGATCACGGCCGTCCTGGAACGCAACGGAATCAGCTGCGGACGACCTGATCAGCGTGGTCTTCACCGCCACCCCCGACCTCACGGCCGAGTTCCCGGCGTACGCGGCGCGGCTGCTGGGTTTTACCGACGTGCCGTTGCTGTGCGCGACGGAGATCGCGGTGCCCGGGTCGATGCCGCGGGTGTTGCGGCTGATGGCGCACGTCGAGACGGAGAAGCCCCGGGCCGAGCTGCACCACGTGTACCTGAGGGGTGCGGCGGCGCTACGGCGCGACCTGCCGCAGTGAGCGCTGTCACGCCGGTTCGCGTCCGGTGACGTGTGCCAGGCATGATGTACCTGCAGCTTTCTAAAGGAGAAGACGTGAGCACGCACCCCGCCGAGCCGGTGACTGTCCCGTTCACGGGAGTGGTCGCGGTCGATGGACCCTCCGGCTCGGGGAAGTCGACGGTCTCGCGCCGCCTGGCGACCGCCCTCGGCGCCCGCTACCTCGACACCGGTGCGATGTACCGGTCGCTGACGTGGGCCGTTCTCGACGCCGGCGTCGACCCGCACGACCGTGACGGTGTGCTGAAGGTGCTGGGCGCCGCCGAGCTGGAGATCACCACCGATCCCGTCGGCGTGTTCGTCACCGTGGACGGCCGTCCGGTCGACGCGGAGATCCGCGGACCCGAGGTCACCGCTGCTGTCAGCGCCGTGTCGGCCGTGCCCGAGGTGCGCGCTGAGCTGGTCGCCCGCCAGCGCGCGATCATCGGCGACGGCGGGATCGTCGTCGAGGGCCGCGACATCGGCACGGTCGTCGCGCCGGACGCCGTCCTGAAGGTCTTCCTCACCGCGTCCGCCGAGGCGCGGGCGCAGCGCCGCAGCGCCGAGCAGCCCGCCGCTGATGTCGTCGCCACCCAGGCCGACCTCGCGCGCCGCGACAAGCTGGACAGCTCGCGCGCTGCCAGCCCGCTCGTCCAGGCCGGTGACGCCGTCGTGCTCGACACCACCGAGCTGGGCATCGACCAGGTCGTCGCCCGCCTGCTCGACCTGGTGCCCGCCGGGGCACGGTCGTGACGTCGCGCGAGGGCGTCGACGCGGGCTGGGTCGAGTTCGCGGCCGAGTACGACGTCGACGCGTCCGAGCTGGGCGGCGAGGACGCCGGCTGGGTCGACGACGTCACGCCGCTGCCTGTGCTCGCGGTCGTGGGGCGGCCGAACGTCGGCAAGTCCACGCTGGTCAACCGGATCATCGGGCGTCGTGAGGCGGTCGTCCAGGACGTGCCCGGCGTGACGCGTGACCGCGTTGCCTACGACGCGCTCTGGAACGGTCGCCGGTTCACGGTCGTCGACACCGGCGGCTGGGAGCGGGACGCGCGTGGCCGCGCCGCCGCCATCGCCGGTCAGGCCGAGGTGGCGATGGCCACCGCTGACGCCGTCCTGCTCGTCGTCGACGCCGTCGTCGGCGCCACCGACACCGAGCTCGCCGTGGCGCGGGTGCTGCAGCGTGGCGGCAAGCCGGTGCTCGTGGTCGCCAACAAGGTGGACGACGAGCGCACCGAGTCCGAAGCGGCGGCGCTCTGGTCGCTGGGGCTCGGCGAGCCGTTCCCGGTGTCCGCGCTGCACGGTCGTGGCTCCGGCGACCTGCTCGACAAGGTGCTCGACGTGCTGCCCGAGGCGCCCGCCGACCGTGGTGCCGGCACCGGCGGTCCGCGCCGGGTCGCACTGGTGGGGCGTCCCAACGTCGGCAAGTCGTCGCTGCTGAACAAGCTGACCAAGGAAGACCGGGCGGTGGTCGACCCGGTCGCCGGCACCACCGTGGACCCGATCGACAGCATGGTCGAGCTGGACGACGAGGTCTGGCGGTTCGTCGACACCGCCGGCCTGCGCCGCCGGGTGAGCCACGCGAGCGGCGCCGAGTACTACGCCAGCCTGCGTACCCAGTCGGCGATCGAGTCGGCCGAGGTCGCGGTCGTGCTGCTGGACGCGTCCGAGGTGATCAGCGAGCAGGACCAGCGGATCATCAGCATGGTGGTCGACGCCGGCCGCGCGCTCGTGATCGCGCTGAACAAGTGGGACCTGCTCGACGAGGATCGCCGGTACCAGCTGGAACGCGAGATCGAGCGCGACCTGGCGCGCGTGCGGTGGGCGCCGAGGGTCAACGTCTCAGCGCGAACGGGACGCGCGGTCGACAAGCTGGCGCCGGCCCTGCGCACGTCGCTTGCCGGGTGGGAGCAGCGCATCCCGACCGGACGGCTCAACAGCTGGCTCGGCGAGCTGGTCAACGCCACACCGCCGCCTGTGCGGGGCGGCAAGCAGCCGAAGATCCTGTTCGCGACGCAGGCCGGCACGAAGCCGCCACGGTTCGTGCTGTTCACGACCGGCTTCCTGGAGCCCGGGTACCGGCGGTTCATCGAACGCCGGCTGCGCGAGGACTTCGGCTTCGTCGGTTCGCCGATCGGCGTGTCCGTGCGGGTCAAGGAGAAGCGGTCGCGCCCCGGCAAATAAGGGCTCGGCGACTACGGTAGTCTTACCTCCGTCGCGGGGAAGCCCGCGGCGATCGGGCTGTAGCGCAGTTTGGTAGCGCACTTGACTGGGGGTCAAGGGGTCGCAGGTTCAAATCCTGTCAGCCCGACAGCGAGAGGGTTTCCGCAGGTCACAGGCTTGCGGAAACCCTCTTTTGTGTTCTCGCGTGGTTCGTCGAGGTCGAGCATGCCGCTGCTGGACTCCTTGACTCGACGGGTTTCGCCACGATGCCTTTACTGGATTTGACCAAGCTCACCGCCGGACTCTCTCGTACCTGGGCCGGGTTTCTGCGCGACTGGGACCGCTCGCTGCGCTCGGCCAACCATCCGGAGACCACCCGGTACAACTACCTGCTCGCCGCCGCCCAGCTCGGCCGGTACCTGGCCGAGTACTCGCCCGACCCGGACGCCGACGACGCGGCCGAGGACCCGTGTGCGGTGACCCGGGCGCACGTGGAGGCGTTCCAGGCCTGGATGATCGAGACCCGGTCGGCGTCCACGGCGCTGAACAAGCACAAGGGGCTGCAGCAGTTCTTCCGCTGGCTGGCCGAGGACGAGCAGGAGATCACCCGCTCGCCGATGGAGCGGGTCCGCCAGCCGAAGACGCCGACAGAAGCTGATCCCGGTCATCCGCGACGACGACACCAAGCGGCTGCTGGAGGCGTGCAAGGGCAAGGGCTTCGTCCAGCTGCGCGACGAGGCGATCATCCGCCTGCTCTACAACACCGGCGCCCGGCTGTCCGAGGTCGGCAACCTCACCCTGGACGATCTCGACCTGAACACCGAGTCGGTGCACTTCCACGGCAAGGGCGGCAAGGACCGCCGGGTCCGCTTCGGCGCCAAGACCGCCCGGGCGCTGAGCCGCTACCTACGGGCCCGGGCCAAACACAAGGGCGCCGAGCTGCCGAACCTGTGGCTGGCCGAACGCGGCGCTCGTCCCTTGACTCCGAACGGGATCAAGATCCGGCTCAAGCGGCTCGGCGAGGCGGCCGGCGTCGCCGACGTGCACGCGCACCGGTGGCGGCACAGCTTCGCCCACGAATGGAAACGCGCCGGCGGCGACACCGGCGACCTCATGCTGCTGCTCGGCTGGACGTCGGAGGACATGCCCCGCCACTACGGCGCCAGCGCCGCCGCCGAACGGGCCCAGGAGACCCAGCAGCGCATGGGCATCGGCGAGCGGGTGTGAACGGTGATCCGATGAACATCGTGCTGGCGGCCGGGGCCGGCGCCTGATCACGTGGCCATGAGCCGCCCCGCCATCGCGGCTCGCCGCACGATGGCGCGCGTTGCGCAGGTTCGAGTCCGCCCGGATCGCAGATCTCGGGCAGGACTCGAACCTGCGACAGGGAGTGCGGTGCCCCCGGCAGGACTCGAACCTGCGACAGGGCAGTGCGGTGCCCCCGGCAGGACTCGAACCTGCGACAGGGCAGTGCGGTGCCCCCGGCAGGACTCGAACCTGCGACAGGGCAGTGCGGTGCCCCCGGCAGGACTCGAACCTGCGACAGGGCAGTGCGGTGCCCCCGGCAGGACTCGAACCTGCGACAGGGCAGTGCGGTGCCCCCGGCAGGACTCGAACCTGCGACAGGGCAGTGCGGTGCCCCCGGCAGGACTCGAACCTGCGACAGGGCAGTGCGGTGCCCCCGGCAGGACTCGAACCTGCGACAGGGCAGTGCGGTGCCCCCGGCAGGACTCGAACCTGCGACAGGGCAGTGCGGTGCCCCCGGCAGGACTCGAACCTGCGACAGGGCAGTGCGGTGCCCCCGGCAGGACTCGAACCTGCGACAGGGCAGTGCGGTGCCCCCGGCAGGACTCGAACCTGCGACAGGGCAGTGCGGTGCCCCCGGCAGGACTCGAACCTGCGACAGGGCAGTGCGGTGCCCCCGGCAGGACTCGAACCTGCGACAGGGCAGTGCGGTGCCCCCGGCAGGACTCGAACCTGCGACAGGGCAGTGCGGTGCCCCCGGCAGGACTCGAACCTGCGACAGGGCAGTGCGGTGCCCCCGGCAGGAAACGCAGAACATCCCACCCTCGATCTGACCTGCAGAGACGCTCGCTGGTACACGTCGGGCAGCGCTTCGTTCTGTCGTCGGCATAGAAGGGTCGTTGGGCTGTCGGCATGCCCGCAGGCTGCGTGCCGCAAGGCCGAACAGGTATGCCACTGGACTCCGGCGATGCGACCAGGCAGAGCTGTGGGTGCCGGCGTCGGTGGCTCGACAGTTACCGGATACCTATGCGATCCCTCTCAGGTCACTCAGCAATCGCTGTGACTGATTGATCCAGCTCGGACCGGATCTCGTCGAGCCGCTCAGCGATCGCCGAGTTGGCGGCGCGCAGACACCGAAGGTCGGTCCTGTGGTGCAGCCGCTGCGTCCACAGGACGGTCCTGCCCTGCTCGAGGAGTTCGACCGCTCGCTCATGTCGACGAATAGCTAGCGCACATGCCGTGGCGTCCTCGGCGAGGCCGCGCCACGCGGACAGGTGGGCTTGCCGGACAGGACGTTCGAGACCGTGCCAGGCGACTTCTGCGAGCAGCTCGACCGCTGTGGCGTAAGCAGCCTCCGCGGTCGGCATTTCGTGATCCTCCACTGCCCATTCGGCCATCGCATGCGCGGCGAGTACCCGGACTGCCGGAGGAGCGGTTCGCACCGAAGCGGCCTGGCGGCGTGCCTCTACTGCGGCGCTCGCATCATGTGCGTCGCCGAGATGCTGGTAGCGCAGCCGCAAGGACCGGCCGAACACGGAGAGGGCGGCGGCCCGGTCGGGATGCGAGTCGGGAAAGAGCGCGACGGCATGGGCAGCAGCGTCTACCGCCTCGTCGAGGCGCTCGTGTGTCGGGTCGGTTGTCGCGAGCGCTCGAAGTTGGATGGCTAGGTTCAGAGCAAACATGGCTCGGTCGGGGTGCTCGCTGGGTGTCAGTTGAAGCGCCAGCCGTCCGGTGCTGATGGCATGCCTCAGGTTCTCGGTTCCACCCTCGGCCTCGTGGAGCTGATGTAGGGCGAGTCCTAGGTTGGATAGCATCCCAGGCTGGTCGGGATGGTCCGGTGGAGTCCCATTCATGGCGCGACTTGCGAGTTCGACCGCCTCGTGGAGGTCGGTGATGCTGTGGGTGTGCTCGTGCCGCTCGCGTAGCGCGACGCCGAGGTTGGACTCGTGGCGAGCCCTGGCGGAGTCCTGGGCGGCCACGGACTTGAGCGCCTCGCGGCCGGCTGCGATGGACTGGTCGATATCCCGGAGGTCACCTGCGCGTTCGAACCTTAGCCGCAAGGAGTAGCTGAGGTTGGCGAGCCGGGGTGCGCGGGCGGGATGCGATGCGCTAGTTAGGTCGACGGCGTGGCGGGCGTGCGTGACGGCCTCATGCAGGTCCGCCAGCCGCCCCCAGATCTCGTAACGTGTTCGGAGTGCGTTGCCCAAATTGGACAGCTGCCTCGGGCTGGCCCGCCCATCGGCGAGTGAAACGATCGACTCCCGGGCAACGTCGATCGCATAGTGAAGGTCGCTCGGGTCACCAGTGGTCTCGTACTTGAGGACGGCTTCTGCGGTTGGATCCATCCGGGTTTTCGCCGTATCTGCCACTGCACCCCGCTCGCTTCCATAGTCGCACTGTGCTTTCGGTCGAGGCGTTCTGGTCCGCACGCAGACCGAGCTACTCGGCCGCCACAAGTGGAAGATGCGGATCGAGCTGGCCAACGCGATCATCGAGTACATGGAGATCTTTCACAACCGTCAGCGCGCCACGGCGCGATGGCCATGAATCCACCAACGCGACTCCGCAATGCCGGAGTACATCAGTGTCAACCAAACCCTGGGCAGTCCCAGCCGCCTGCCAAGAGCATGGCCGCCCAGACCTGCGGGCAGGGTACTCACTTGTCTCGCAAGCATCGCGGCAAACACCGTAGGCAGTCGCCGGGCTCCGGTCAGGCCAACACCACCACCCCGAATGCTCACTACGCAGCATGATGGTCCCTGTGCCGTAGAAACACGCCGGTCCCCGTGTCAGCGGCAGCAGCCGCCGCGCGGAGGTCATACGCAAAGCCAGTGCCGTCTCCCGCAGCCTGACGCCGAAGGCGCGGCTAGGAAGAGGTCGGAGTTGCGCTGAACCAGTCTGACCAAGTTCATCCGGCTGACCGCAACGCCAGATGGGCCATCAGGCGGGGCCGGGCGGCCAACCCCACTGCTGGTCGTACGCCCTCGTTCGTGGACTTCCTGTACGAGGGCGGTCTGCGCCGCCATGATTGCTCCATGCGCGGACTCACAGTGAACGTGCGTAGCCTGTCCGTAACCGCTGCGGTCACCTTCATGATCGTCATTCCGTCTATCGTCCTTGCCGCCAAGCCCAGCCTCGATTTTGCCGACAAGGCCGCCAGCATTGGCAGCTTTGTGCTCGGGTCGATCACACTCGTGGCGACCTTGTGGCAATCACGGAGACCAGCGCGGATCGATCTCGACACCTACAGCGCTGACCTGCGCAATACCGTCCGTCGGCAGTGGCGTGCTGAGGAGCTGCTGCGGCGGCTTCAGGACCCGATGCCGATTCGCGTAAGCTGGCGAATTGTTTCGGCGGCCCTTGGCGTACAGGACCACTGGGCAAACGTAACGATGGGAAGCGCGAGTCGATCGGCCGCCCGGCTATCGGGAACGATCGAGGATCTAGTGGCTGCTTTTCGGCTTCTTCCGTCCCAACGGTTGGTGATCGTCGGCAGGCCAGGTGCAGGCAAGACCGTCCTTGCCATCCGACTACTACTCGACCTGGTGGCCCACGGCCGGCCGGGAGATCCAGTTCCGGTGCTGTTGCCGATCGCGTCGTGGAATCCTCAAGTGACAAGCCTGCGACGGTGGCTGGCAGCACAACTGGCCATCGAGCACCCGGGACTGGGCACTGACGCCGGCAATCGCCGTACTGTGGCCAATGCACTGGTTGAGGATGCGCGGATCCTACCGGTGCTCGATGGACTCGATGAGATGCCTTCCCATCTGCGCGCAGTCGCGATCCGCACACTTAACGCATCGCTACATATAGGCGATCCACTCGTGCTTACCTGCCGCACGCGCGAGTATGTTGCCGCTGTGGCGGCCGCCGACGGAATCACTGCGGCCGGAGTAGTCGAGATCCAACCGTTGGCTCTCGACGATATCGCTGCCTATCTTCCCCGGACTGCCCACCCCGGACATCGATCGACTACCAAGTGGGAGGGCATAATTGCTCGCCTGCGCGACCAACCTGATGATCCGCGATCTCGTGTAGTTCTTGCTGCGCTCCAGACTCCGCTCATGATTGGCCTCGCGCGTGAGGCCTACAGCGAAACGTCAGCAGATCCCGGAGAGTTGCTGAATGATGCACGGTTTGGCCGGGTGAACCACATTAGGGACCACTTGTTAGATCGATCAATACCTGTGGCTTATCAGGAGTCAGTGCCCAGCGCGGCTAGTGTCTGGGAACCAAACCGATCCCAGGGTTGGCTCATCAACGTTGCAACCTGGCTCAGTGCCGACCACCGAGACAGTCTGGCCTGGTGGCGCTTCGCCGACATGGTGCCAGCGACGGTCCTCGCCACGACTGGAGCTTTCGTCGGGGGCACAGCGCTGCTGCTGGCCTCATGGAGCGCCGGCGATGCTGTGATAGTCGCTACTCTCGCCATCGCCGGTGCCATACTCGGGGCTGTCATCAACCTCTACCAGCCGTCGGTCCCGTCGAGCCTTCGGCTGAGCCTTGCTGGTGGGGCGGCCCGTCTGCGCTTGTCCGTCGTGGGAATCCATCGCGGCGACCTGCGCCCCGCGTCGGTGGGCTGGGTAGCCTGGACGGTCGGCGGCGGGGTTGTCGCGATCACCGTTGGTCTGCACACCGGCTGGGGTAGCGCATTGATCGGCCTGGCGGCCATAGGCCTCGTCCGAGTTCTGGACGCGTGGTTCGAAGCTCCAGCTGCGGTAGCGGAGGTGCCGAGCCCCGAGGCGCTGCTCCGGACTGATCGCAACACGGCACTGTCGCGCGCGACAATCCGCGCTGCCATTATTGGTGGAACGGCTACTCTGCTTTCCAGCCTGGCGATCGGTATCGGATTCGCACTGGCGGCTCTTATCGTCAGTGTCGGCTACACGGCTTGGGGACGGTTCACCCTAGTGCGGTTTTGGTATGCGCTGATTGGTCAGCTGCCGTGGCGCTTGATGGCCTTCCTCCGAGACGCCCGCGCACGGGGGATCCTGCGTCAGGTCGGAGCTGTATATCAGTTCCGCCATTTGCAGCTGCAGAACCGCCTGGCGCGGACAGACCGAACTGACCCTGCGGATTCTTCACGATAGGCCCGCGGTGATGGGCGCCGACGATTTGCGATGTGGCGTAACGGGGGAAGCCTCAGCTTAGAGGTATGACGGGTGAGCCGCGTCGCTATGACCCGAGCTCGGCATGGCTTGAGTCTGGTCCGACTGGCCGGGGGGCGCCTGGTTTACAGGTAAGGCAGGTTGCCGGTTCCAACTCGGCTCAGTTCGGGCGGGTCAACGCGCTCGGAGTGATACTGGTTCAACAGCACGACGTGGCCCACCTCGAGGGAGGCGAGTGCGCCGCCCAGCTTCTCGTCGGCCATGCCACGACGGCGGCGTCGGTGGGGACGTGTCGGTCCGCGCGGCGAAGGAGGTACTCGCAAGGTGGCGCGACTCAGCCCGGGCCAGGCCAGGCGTGATCAGACCTATCGAGGCCGCGTACGGCGTGGTGCCTACGGCCAGCTGGGAGTGGCCGGGTGGCTTGCCTGCGCTTGTCGATCCCGCCTTGCAGAACCGTGCCGACGCCGGTCCGGGATCACGCCGCGTGCGGCGGCGGTGCAAGCTAGCGCGTCGGGTCGGAGTGCAGGCGCAGGGTGTTCCCGAGGCTGATAGCGCCTCGGCCCGGCGGCGTACTTGAGGGCAAACGGTCGACCGCCTCGCGGCTCAAGGCCCTGTGTGGGTGAAGGGAGTCCAGACACTTGGCTTTCCGCGGTGTCCTTCCCGCAGCGTCCGGACGGCGTCGTGAAGAGCCCACGCGGCGCGGTCGGAATCGAGGACCGCGTCTTTGACCAGAGACCTGTACACGCTCTTCGTGACCTGGTGCGCGTACTCGTCCACAACCGACCACAACGTGGCGATCACATGGCGGTATCCCGTGTAGTGCAGGGCCGCGGCCAATGTGATTGCCTCGTCGGGGAGGTCCACGCCGCCCGTCGCGGTTTTGCAGGCGCCGAGGAACGCGAAATCCCCTGTGTGCTGGCGGGTGCTGACGTCGGCGATGGTCAGCATGCCGTCACGAAGGTACAACCCGCCATGCGACGGATCGGTGAGGTTCTGTTCACCATGGCAGCTGAAGTGGACCCACCGGTGACCGGCCAGGCCCTCAAGCACCTTGGCTCTTGTGGACTCCGATTCCGAGAGGACAGTGGAGCGATCGCCGGGGAACAGGGAGGCGAGGAGGTCCCGTTCGTACTTGACGTTTGGCAGATCCGACTGACCGGGCGTCTTGTCGAGACCGACGAAGAACATCCGGGCGCTAGCGGGGTCGTCCTCCAGCACGGTGTCGCGGGTCTGCAGATCATCGCCCCGAGCTTGTAAGAGAGCCCGCAGGGTGGGCGTATACGAGGAGACGACTCGGTCGAGCACGGCGTCGGTGCCACTGTCGTGGTAGCCGGCCGCGTGCAGCGGAAGCAGCGTGAGTGGCCCTGTTGGGCACCACCAGATACGTGGCCATGTATCGGCTTCGGGCACCGACCGGTATCCGAGGCGATCGAGGATCTTCTCGGCGAATTCGTCCCACATCCACCGTGTCGTTCCGTTGAGAATGTGCTCCAGCTTCTCGCGGGCCTGGGCGAAGTGGGTCAGCGCCCGCGCCCGGGCCAGCAGAGCGGCATTTTCCTTGTCGCTTTCCTCCCAGACCACTACAGCCTTGCAGTATGTGGCGGTTTCCCCCTGAAACGCCTGCACGGCCTTGAGGTACTCGTCCGTGCGGTTGGCGACGGCTTGCAGCGTCAGGTTGGGCAGTTCGATCGGCTCCACCCCGCCGGTCCGCACCACCAGCGCGTCGCATCGCCACTGGCTGACATTGACGACAACGACCGGGCCCCCCTTCGCTGCCGGAAGCAGAGTCTCCAACCGGGGCGGCCTGAGGAAGTCCTCGAAACTCGGCAACGCGCGGACCTGCTCGACAAGTTCGTCCCACTCGCGAGCCAGTGCCATCCGACGATCAACCTCGTGCTGCCAACTGTCGTTGCGGTCGGGCATCAGGGCGGTATCCAATCGCTCGCAGCGCGTGGCGCCGTCGCTTGATAGCGGTAACAGAGACTGAGCCGGATCCCAGACACGGGGGAGCGGTTAGCCTCAATCACCCAGCAGTCGTCATTTGATGTCCTACCCTTTTCGGGTAGTCACCTCCTCGCTGTCCCAATGGAGGCTCGGTGTCGCTAGTCTTCGTGCACGGTATCGGAAACCGGGCAGGCTCCACGTACGACGCGGATGTGAGACTTCGCGACGCGCTGTTTGAGCGCTTCCTGATCGACGACCTCTACCCCGACCCGGCCGGGCCTCGAATCCTCAACCCATTGTGGGGGAACTATGGCGCCCGCCTGCATTGGGACGGGAGGTGTCTTGAGGATGCGGTGCGGGAAAGCCTGGGGCAGCACGACCTGGTCGCCGAGGCGGCCGTCCTGGCCGGCGCGAATCCGAACCAGGCTCTCACACGAGTCGCCCGAGCTGACCTGCGAGACGGCATCGACCTGCTGTTCAGCCTGACCGATCTACGCGACCGGGATGCTGCAGAGGTAGCCGACCTCGCAGACCTGGCCCTAGCGCTGGTGCGCTACTGCGACGCCGCGGGAGCGCACTCCGGGGCGGAACCACCCGCGTTCGGCTGGCTGGCCGACGTCGGCGACGATCTCGACCTAGTCGACGGGCTGGCGCGGGCGGTGTCCCCGCCGCCGCTACCCGGCCGTGAGCTGCTTGGATCGCGATGGGCGGCCTGGACTGCGGCCCGGGACATCCTGGTGGACACTATCGAGCGGCTGCGCCGGGAGAGCGTGACGCGTCCGGTGGGCAGCGCCGCGCTGGCCTTCCATCGCATGGCGGCGAAGCCAGTTTCGCTCCTGCTGGGCGACGTCCTCACGTACTTCGAGGTGCGGGGCACACGCGAGGAGCCGGGCCAGCTGGTCGCGGTCGTGATCGCCGATCTCGAGCGGGCGGCTGTGGCGCGGCCGCTCGTGGTGGTAGCCCACAGCATGGGTGCGACCGTCGCGTACGACATTCTCACCTACTTCCGGCCGGACATCGATGTCGACGTATTGGTCACTGTCGGCTCGCAAGTGGGTCTGTTCGAGGAGCTGAAGCTGTTTCGCGCGAGCGATCGTCGCCTTCCCGGCGCGGCAGGCGATCGGGTGCCGACCCTGCCGAACGTGCGGAGATGGATCAACATTTTCGATCGAACCGACCTGCTTGCGTACCGTGCCGAAGGAATCTTCGACGGGGTAGTGGACCTCCACTACTCGACCCACGTCGTGCGGGCGCACGGGGCGTACTTCAAGCAGCCCAACTTCCATTCCCGCATGGCCGCACGCGTTCAGGAGCTGCTTTCATGACCCGCATAGACGTGGACGCAGGCGACGACGGACCACGCCTGCACGCCTTCGTTGTAGGCGTCGGCCCGTATCCCTTCTGCGGCGAGCGGGCCAGCGGACCGTCGCGGTCACGGAGGATCCTCCGGGATCTCGGTTCGCTGACCGCCCCACCGCCCTCGGCGAGGGCGGTCGTGGACTGGCTGCTGGCCAACCCGGTGGACGGTGGCGGCTTGCGGCTCGGCACCGTGGAGGTGCTGATCTCCGATGCCGAGCCGGTCCAGATCGAACCATCGCCTGAGTCCCACGTGGACGTAGAGCGCGCGACCTTCGACAATTTCCTCGCCGGCTTTCGCGGCTGGTACGGCCGGTGCGACTCCCGGGATGACAATGTGGCCCTGTTCTATTTCTGCGGCCACGGGTGGGGGCGCAGAGGTGAACAGCTGCTCCTCCTCGAGGACGTGGGGCGAGAGCCGTACTCATTGCTGGCGAATTGTGCAAGCTTCGCTGACGTGTACGCCGCGATGGAGGGATGCCGGGCACGCACCCAGGCGTACTTCGTCGACGCGTGCCGGGGCATGCCGACCGAGCTGCTCGAGCTTGAAGCCAGGAGCGGCACGCTGATGGACGTCCCTCACCGCACGCGCGGAGCCCGCCACGCCCCTGTCATGTTCTCGACGGTTCCTGGTCAACTGGCCTGGGCGTCTGTAGGCGAGGTAACCCCGTTCACTGTCGCCATGCTCCAGACTCTCGACGGTCTCGGTGCCCGCCGGGGCCGCGACCGGAAATGGACCGTATTCACCGAGCAGGTGGGGCCAGACCTGGATGCAGTGGTGGAGTGGAACACGCCACCCGGCGACGCCGTCCAACATGTCGACATCGGAGGGATGGGCACTCCTGGGGGCGTCCTACGCGTCCTCTCCATACCACCGCAAGTACCTTTCCAGCTCACCTGCGCCCCTCCGGAGGCGCTGCGCGCCGCTACCGCCGTCAGCCTGCATCCGCTCGATGATCGGCTACCGGACCCCCTGCCTGTGGTTCCCGACTCGATCGGGGCGGACGGTCGCGGCGAAGTGAGCGCAGGCGTGTACCGGCTGCACATGTCGTTCGACGAGGGCTTTTACCATGAGACCTCGCACGTGCAGGACATGACACCGCCCAACCAGACCTGGTACCTCCCCGTTGAGCCGGCATGAGCCAGCCCGCGAACACATCGGTGACCCTTGTGTACCGCGACCAGGACGCGGCCGACGGAGAGGTCGTCGGCGCGCTGCGCATTCTGGATGAGGAGCAGCTGACCGTGGCGGAGCGGTCGCTGGTGGCCGGTATGTCCGTCGAGGTGCGGTTGCCCGGGCCTGGCTTGTACTTCGCCCACGGCACCCTCGCCTCAGGCGAGCGGCTCTCCGGGAGCTTCCGCGTTCGGCCCGGCCCGGCGCTGCAGCACGTCCACACCATAGTGCGGCGTGCACACGCGCAGCACACCGAGCGGTCCCTGCTGAACGGCTGGATCGCCGGCTGGGAGTACGACGGCGGCTCCTCGCCCTACGCGGCATCGGTGTCCGAGGCGGACGGTGGGTTGCTGGCCGCACCGTCCCGATCCGACGGTGGGAACCTTCTGGCACAGATGTCCGTCGGCGACCAGCCGGCGTCGTGCATGATGCTTGCCCCTGGCCTGCCGATGCGGATCGTGCCCCAGAACGGCCAGCCCGGCTACCAGTTCGTCCCGGGTGACCGCCTGGCCGCCACGATGCTCGCCTTCCTGCATGTCGGTGACCTCCTTTCGGCCCGCCTCGTGACACCCCGCCAACTGCCGCCCCCCGACGACGGCCTGGCGCTGGTCATGGGCTACCAGTTCGTCCGCTGCTACGACGACCGGCTAGAGAGATGGACGCGGGCGCTGCTGGAGGCACGGCCCGACTCCTTCGATGCCCACTTGCTGCGCGGGTTTGCCCTGCTGCGCCAGCCGTCAGCGATCGCCGAGGCGTCCGAGGCCTTCACCGTGGCGGCACGACACGGCCTCCCCGTCCTCGCCATGGGCTTGCGCCTGTTCGACCATGGCCTGAGACTGCTGAGCCAGGGCAAGGACCGGCCGGACCTAGAAGACCTGCGCCAGCGCCACATGCGGTACCTAAGATGTGTCTTCGACACTGCGGTAACCAGCTTCTGGGGACCAGACCCGCACCAGCCGACCCTGGAGCCGGTGGACGCCGTGGCGCCGGCGCACGCCCGTCAACTCCGGCTGACGCCCGCGACAACGGGCTGGCTGGCCGCCGTGGCGGCCGAGGCAGAAGTGCTGGGCCGATCGGTGACCACGCAGCTGCCCGGACGCCTTCTAGCGGCGGCCCAGCGGCTCGGCCGTGATCTACTTGCCGTACACCCCGTCCGGCTCAGCACAGCGGGCACCACGCGGGACTCGTCCGGGCAGTACACCGGGGCGACGTTCGACCTGCCGCCAGGACTGGAGGCCCTGCTTGGTAGTGGGGCAATGGGCACCATCATGCGAGCGGGCGACGACGCCGTGGTGGTGGTCGCGAATGTGAGGCCCGATTCGCCGCCCGACATCCAGTTCGCCGTGGTCCTCGGCGATGAGCCGCACGCGGTCCAGCTAGAATCATCGCCCACGTCCGAAGAGCTGTACGCCAGGATTCAATGGCCGGCTCCCGACCTGCCCGACCGGCTCACTGTCCTGCAGCTCGGGCCGGCGAGATGACGGGCGAGCCGGTCCACGTCGACCCAGCCGCGAGCACGGCACGCATGGCGCGCGACTGACGGGATTTGGTGGCCATCGTCGAGGCCCGCATCGCCGCATTCGTCCGCGACGGCCAGCCCGACCAGGTTCTGGAGTGGCCATCGAGGAGCTAGTGGAGCGGATTTGGCGCGGCGCACACGACGCCGACGGCGCCGTCCCGCTCAACGCCGCCCTAGCGGTGGCGAGACTGTAGTGGCCCGCCACCGGGCCTTGGTCCCGCGCCCGCCCGCCGACGACAGCGATCTCCATCTTCGTCACTATCGACGCGGTCTCCCCGCACGCGGTGCCGCATGAGCTCCGGCCGCTGGTCGAAGAGGCGAACGGCAAGGCCGGGCCGGAGCCCGTTCGACGCAGCTGCCGACGATGCGGTGGAGCTCCTCGCGCAAGTACAGAGCGCCGAGGCGCCGGTTTGCCTGGACGAAGTGATCCAGCGGTTTCGCCAACTCCTGACCGCCTTGGCCGAGCACGACGCGGAGACCGGCTACGTCACGTCTATGGCCACCTCCCGTGCCGCGCTGCTTTCCACCTCAGCCTCGCACTGTGCTTTCGGGTCGAGCGGACGGGCGCCAGCACAGATATGTCCGACGGCGCCGACGTCCGTATCAATGCAGGCGGCTCGCAGCCAGGGGGCGGTCGCCGCGCGCTACGCCGGTTGGGCAGGCGGGCTGGACGGCTACGTGAGTGCGGTAGGGATGCTCGGCCCGCTGGTGACCCGCGCCATCACCCGTCCGAGCCGCGAGGTCCTGCTGTACCAGTTCCGCGTCGTGGGATATGGACGCCGCGGCCTGTGCGATCAGGGCGGTGCGGCCGGAGACGGCGGTTGAGCTGCTCGAGCAGAGGCCGCGCGGTGCTTGGGCGGCGGCGCTCGGTACCGGTGTCGCCCGGGCCTTGCGCTCCGCCGATGCGCCGTCGGCGGTGAGGCTGGCAGAGGTGGCGGTGCAGCTCGGTTGACCCAGGGTCGGTTACCACTGGTCAGCGATCGCCGGAGCCCGGGCGTTAAGTTCCAAGCGGACGCGGTGGAGGCGACCGGCGAGCCGGGGATGGCGCCGTCGCAGTTCGGTGTGTTTGTCGCGCAAGCGCAACTGCTGCTCCCACAGCAGCGAGCGGCCTTGGTCCATGAGTTCCGTGGCCAGCCCGCAGCGGCCGGCCTGTAGCGCCGACGCGGCGGCGTCCGCGGCGAGCGCGCTCCAGTCTGCCAGCATCCGCTCCTGGTCGGGCCGGGCGAGGCCGAGCCACGCCAGCTGGGGGAGCAGTTCCAGGGCTAGCGCGAACCCCTCCACCGATTGCGCTGGATCACCTGATGCAAGTGCGAGCGAGGCGAACTCACCTGCGGCATGGATCCGGAGCGGCACCGGTGCAGTCACCTGCGCCGCCGCGAGCCGATATTCGGCGATGGCCTCGTTGCGCGGTGTGGGGTCGCGCGTCGCGCCCGCGAGCGCCGCGAGCGCGCCGCCCAGGTCATAGCGGTTGAGAGCCTGGTCTGGTTCGTCTGGACCGGTAGCCGCTATGGCCGACCGGTACGCGGCGATTGCGTCGCGTACGTTGGCCACATCACCTGTGATTTGCCCGCGGGCTTCCAGCGCGTCTCCCAGCGTGCGGAACCTGTAGCCGCGCGGCGAGCTCGCGTCCTGACGGTCGGCGCAGGCCTGCAGCAGCGTGATCGCCTCGTCGGCGACGGCGGGATCGCGAGTACGTGTGGCGAGCCTCGCCAGTGCGCCGCCCAGCATGACCTCCCGGCCGACGCGCTCGACGTGCCGATCTGGTGTCGCGGCGACTGCCTCACGCAACTCGACGACGGCCTTCTCTAGGTCGGCGTGCCCGTGCTTCTCGACGTATCGGGTCATCAACACGCTGGCCAGTAGCGAGCGACGCCGGGGCCGGTCGGGATGGTCGGGACGGCAGTCCACCGCTGCACTGTGCATCCGGATGGCGTCGTCGATATCGGCCGCTCTGCCCCGAAGGTGATAGCGCAAGTGCAGTGCTACACCGAGGGCGGCACCGTGATGACGGCGCCGCGACAGAGTCGCCATTCGGTACGCCTCGCGATGTGCGTCGATCGCCTCGTCGAGTACAGAGGGCACACCAATGCGTTCGTATAGCGAATCGAGTGAGGCGCCGAGGTTGGCGAGCCGGCGGGAGCGGTCCCGGTGCGCCGGGGGCGCGGCCCGGATCGACTCTCGATAGAGATCGATCGATCTATGTAGGTCGGCGAGGTCATTGGTGCGATTGAACCGAACGAGCCATAGGCTGCCGAGGTTGCACAAATGGCTGCCGCGATGGATGTGCATCGGCGGCAGCGCCTCGAGGTTTGCGACGTACGCCTTGAGCGCCCGGTCCAGATCGGCGAGCTCACTCAGATGGTCAAACCGAGCCGCGAGCGCGTTGGCCTCGTTGCCGCCCCGCACCCCGCCCCAGCGACCGGGCCTATTGGCCGCCTCGTGCATGGCCAGCGCACGGTCCAGGTCGGCGAAGTCGCCGCGTTCCTCGTAGCGTTCGTGCAGCGCGTGGCCAAGGTTCGACAAGTAGTCCAGTCGATGCGGATCCTCGACCCGTGCGATGGATACAGCCTCCTCGTGCAGGGCGATGGCCATGTCGAGGTCGCCGATCTCGTCTGTCGCGCCGAAGCGCATCAAGCGCGTCGCGGCCAGGCTGGACGGTCGCCGGGCCCGCTCCGGGTCACCGGCCGGCGTGATCCGGACGGCGCCTTCCAGGAGCCGTGACGACTCTGCTAGATCGCTGATGTCGCCGTATCGCTCGTACCGATGACGAAGCATGCTGGCGTGGTTGCTGACCGCGAGCGGGCTCGTGCCTCGCGCGTGCCGGATGGCGCGGCTGAGGTCGCGCGACCGCCCTTCGTGTTCGTAGCGGGTGTTCAGTACAGCGGCGTACTGCGTTCGGTACCGCTCCGCGCCCGGATGCGCCCTAATCGCCTGCCGGTGCGCGCGTACGGACTCGGCCAGGTCCTCGTTCCGTGGCAACAGCTGAAACCTTGTGTGTAGCGCCACCCCGAGGTTGGCCAGGTAACGGGCCCGTTCGGCCAGAGTGCCGTGGCCTGACGTGGCAGCTAGCTGGAATCGTTCGACCGCCTCGTCGAGGTCCTCCGCAGCGCCGTGGTGTTCATAGCGGGAAAACAGTCCAGCCCCGAGATTGCAGGCGTACTCGGCTTGGTCTGCGGATCCGTCTACTGCGATGGCAACAGCGCACCGCGCCAGCGTGACGCCCAAATTCACCGCCACGTCGTCGAACTGCCGCAGGCAGCCATCGATGAGATCGCGCGCCTCGTGATGGAGCAAGTCTGATACTGGCTGATCGTTGTTCGGATCCGCCATGGTCTCTGCGATATCCGGTGGGATAGGCGCCGTGGCATCTGCGGCGTGTTGTATAGCGAACATACGGTAGGCGGTCTGCGCGTCGGGATCGTCGGAATCGGTCGGGGCCTGCTGCCATCGGCACCAGAACAGCCAGGCACCAAGCGCTAAGGCGTCGCCATCGATGTCGAGATCCCCGTCGGAGCGCACGCTCAGCGCTTCGGTCAGGACCAACCGAGCCTCGCGGATCCCCTCGGGCTCGGAGACCAGCGATTTGTCATGGCTGAAGAACGACTCGATCCGCCGCCGTACTGCCGCGCGGGCGTTCATGGGTGCAGGGTAGTCATGTACGAGCTCTCGGCGCTGCACGAAGGTAGGTATGCGCGGAGCGGCGCGCCTTGGCCGGGTGGCGAGCGTTGAGCGTTTCTCAGCACCCGAGGATCCGTTCGGCCTGCTGCACTGGGACCGGGCGTGTTCTGTGGCGGCACGAACACGGCACCGTTACTCCGGCGGCTGCAACTGCGGCACAGCCGCCTCGACGATGCGGCGGATGCCGACGAGGCCGTCGAGAAGAGCCGCCGAGCTGACGTAGCCGGCTTCCACGGCCTCGGCAAGTGCGGCTGCGCCGCCAGTACGCTTGAAGCGGGTCTTCAGGGCTATAGCGCGTGTCTCGCGGTTGCTGTGGTGGCAGGAGCGTCGTTCGGGTGCAGCCAGATCGGACCCGGCGATGACGAGCTTTCCGCGTCGCCTCCGCCCAGCGTGACAGCGCCGCCCACCACCCCTGCCGCCTCAGCGTCTCCTACGGGCGCGACCCAGCCATCCGGTTTCCAGCCACCCGGTTTAGAGCCAGCGGCGCCCACCCGCCGCGGGAAAGCCACGAGCTCGTCGGGGACCAACCGGCCCGAAGAGTCTGCGTTCGACCAGCTCGTCGGCGGGCGACCGGTCCGAAGGGTCTCGTTCGACGGCCACGCGGATCATCGAATGGATGGGATTATGGGCCGCTGGGTGGTGGCGGAGATTTGGCTGAGGAAGCCTACTCCGAGCCCTCTCGTGGGCAGTGCGAGGGCGCGCTGGAGACCTCGGAGCTTCTCGCCGAAGCAAACCGCGACGTCTACGGGGGAGCAGCGGCTGCCTGCTTGGCCGCGTTCCATGGCCGCTCTGAGTTGTGGGCGGGAGCAGACCAGAGCTATGAGCAGGCGCGTGAAAAGGTGCCCTACGCGTACGACTGTATGGGGCTCGACGTGTTCAAGACGCTGATGGCGCTGGTGGAGGCGCACCGGGTAGACGCCCAGATCCAGCGGGGAGGGTTCGGGGCAACGGTAGATCGAGCTGCGAGTTCATCACGGCGGTTGAGCCTAAGAGCGGCCCTTTGGCGGGCGGCTACGATATCCGCCTGAGTGGGGAGAACCTGCGAAATGCTACCGGAATATACTTCGGTGAGACTGAGGTCGCTCCCCGCATCATCGACGACCAGACCGTCGTGGTGGTAGTGCCACCGGGTAACACGCCGGGCGAAATAGTGTCGTTGTCAGCGACCGAGACGCCGAGGATGCTAGTGATCTTCACTTACGAGAGCTGACATGGGCACGCGAAGTCGGCGCGTGCGCGGTCAGTCCCCACCGACCGCAGAATCTGCAGTGCCCGCGCCATAAGTACCTGCGCGCTCCAACCGGCAGCAGCTGGACGCACTCGCGGAACCGCCGCCGGCTCCACCTGTCACGGGCACGCAATCGCGGTCCCCCGTCGAGCTGATTTCGACGATGGCCACCATCGGTCCGATCGCCGCTGGCACGGCACTGCTCTTCTACTTCGGTTGGGTGCGCACCAGTGTGCAAGCCAGCGAGCTCGGCTATGACACCAGCATCGTCGGGTTCACCACCCAGGACTACATCCTCAGGAGCATCAACGTGCTCGCCGTGCCGGTAACCACGCTCGTTATGCTGGGGCTGCTGTTGTACCTGGTCCACCGCCGCCTCCTGGGTCGCAGCCACCCGCGCCCCGGCGGTAGGTGGGCTGCTGCGACGCGTGGCCCGAGCTCTACGCTGGTCCTGGGCCGGATGGATCCTCTTGGGCGTCGCTCTTGCTTTTCTCGCGCCCACGACAGAACGGTTCATCGTTCCTCTGGTCCTCACCGCGGCGCTTCTCTGCGCGATTTACGGATTCTGGCTCACCCGCCACCTCGAGCAGACCGCTCCGCCGTCGAGAGTCCTGCTCGCGTTCCTGGTCACCGGCCTGGCGCTGCTCCTCTTCTGGGACACCGAACGCCTCGCCCGTGCAGCCGGCGAAGGCTACGCCAACTCCATCAGTACGGATCCCACACAACTGACCGCCGTTGCCGTCTACGGCACGAAGAGCCTGGCGATCAATGTCACCCGGCGTCGACGAACAATCCATCAAGATACCGAACTCATTGTACCTGTACCGCTACGACGGTCTCCCGGCTTCTGCAGCGCGCCGACAGCCAGGCCCTCCGGGGGACGTGACCGGGGCGCGCGGGCTTTCGGGCTCATGTCAGTTGCTGTTCGTCAGTGATTCAGATACCGCCGCATCGGGAGAGTGGTCGTAGCTAAACCGTGCCGAGTTCATCGCTTGGTATGGCCATCCATCCGGCCACACGGATACCTGTTCCTCCTGCGCGCCTCGTGGCGGTGCGATCACGATGGCCTCACGGCCGTCCTTCGTCGACGTGACCCTCCGGTAGACGTTGCCGAAATGGATACCGACTGATGTGGGTAGGTGGATCCCGTTGATGCGGACTGGATATCCGCCGGCGGCTGGGCCGTGATCGGGATCAACGGTGAGGATTTGGGGGCAGCGTGGGCCGCTTCCTGGGCTCGCTTTGCCTTTCCTCAGCGGTCGATTGGGGTCCGTGCGATGCAGGTCGACGAGTTGCTTCAACAGCAGAAAGGTCGCCTGGCCGAAGCAATCCAAGCTCGCGCGTCGTGAAGTCACGGTCACCAGGGCAGCCTCGGCGCGGCTCCATCTCTGCGGTTGGCCGTGGAACGCGGCGAGGCACGCCGATCCCGTGCCTTCGTACAAGGATCGCACCGGCTCGGAAAGGTCCTTCGCCCATGTGATTGCAGCTGTGCATTTGTCGTTCACGATCGAGCTGAATGCGGCATCTGACGGTCCCGATCCTCCGCCGAGGGGACCGAGGTCTTTGATCCAGGCGACGATCCGCGCGCTCTTCGATACCGGACCCGCGGTCGCGGGAGGCGGCGCGCTCGATGGGGCCTGCGCAGGGCTGAGCGACGTTGCTGTAGGCGCCGGTTGTGTGGGAAACGCCGTAGACGTAGGCGGGGATGGGTCATCGAGCGTATCGCGCTTCGAATCCGTCTTGTCGCCACAGCCGGAGACGGTGACAATTAGGACGACGATGAGATAGGTGATCCGGCAGCGGTCCGGGGGCTTCATCGGCTTCAAGGCTGCTCCAATGTGACGACTGACGTCCTTCGCGACTGGCCGGCGCCCCGCATGACCAGCGACCCACTCCGCCGTCGAGCGACGAGTCCAACATCCGGCTCGCTGGCTAGAGTGTCAACGGGCTGATCACTCTTGTCGCTAATACGACAGCCAAACCGGCTATGCCGATCGACCGGTGGCTGACGGAGGCGTCTCTCGAGCCTTGGAGACGAGAGTCGGTGAGTCGGGAATCAACCTGGCCCCGGCTCCCTCATCGCCGACATGGTTCAGACTGGCAGCACGTCGCGCCGGCCCCAGGTACCGATGCGGCAGGCGGCATCCGCCTCCCTCGCGTGAACGGGCCGCGGCTGCTGGCGGAGGCGGTGCGTGATGATCTGCGCGGCTACGTGGACGACGGGCTGGGCGAATTGGATGGCGGGCTGGGCGACTTAGCAGATGGCGCCACAGCCGTCGTAGCGGAAGTCGGCATGCACCTGCTCTGTTCGGTACGCATCCGCGATCTTGATCACCGTGTTAGGGGACTGTCCGGGTTGCGCGGGAGGCACCAAGAGCATCAACTTTCCCCTCCGGTCGACACGCGCCGTCGTCGTGATAGTCGTACCAAACCAGATGAATTCCAGCTGGGCGGGAAGATTTCGCCCGGTCACTTCAACGGTATAGCCGCCCGAGCGTGATCCGTGATCGGGCTTCAGTGGGCCCAGCTCCGGGCACGTGGACGACTGGCCCGTCTCTCGCTTGAAGCTGGCGGTGGGATTGTCCTGATGGGCCTGGACGAGCGCACTCAGCATGTCGTAAACCTCTCGGTCCCAACAGCTGAGTCCTGAAGCGTCGATCCGGCGGAACCGCGACGTCGCTGTCTTCCAGAGATCGGTCCGACCATGAAAGGCGGCCAGGCAGGCGAGGGCGGCGCCTTCAAAGAGGCTACGGTACGGCTCTTCCAAAGGCCCGGCGCCAACCTGCGGATCTCCTCCGTGTCGCGCGATGTCCAGCGTGGTCCAACAGCGCCCCTTCATCAACCACGCGTACGCCGTTTCTTGGCTGCCCCCTCCGCCGCCCGTGACGCCGACGTCTTTGATCCATTTGATGACTAGCGTAACTGTTGGTGGTTTAGGGGGCGGTGGGACGGGAGGTGTGATTGGAGGGCTCGTTGTCGGTACGGCGGGAGGTGTGATTGGAGGGCTCGTTGTCGGTACGGCGGGAGGCGCGCCGTCATTGCCGCCGCGGCTGCAGCCGGCGACTATCAAGACCAAGGTCAGGAACAGCACGCCGGACCGTCGGAACCGGGTGCAGCCGAGAGTTCCGGAAGGAGAACCGGCGTTGACAGCACGAGTGCTGATTCGCTGTTTCGAGACGAGAGCCATGGACCGCCTCGGTTCCTAGAGTAGGGGAAATAGCAGCGCTCCCAGGTGGTTTGCAATGGGCTACTTGGTGAACTCCATTCGGAGGTTGTCGTTTTCCCGGATCACGATGACACGTCCGGGTTGTGCGGTGATGAAGAAGTATTTGTCGCCGGAGCGTTCCAGCAGACGCAGGCCTGTGTAGCGAAAGAGGTACTGGGAGTCGGGACTGGACAAGGCCATCTCGTCGACGCCAGGCGTGTCGATTTGCAGGTCCTTGGCGCTGTAGATCGTGACGGCGGACAGCTGCCGAGGGTTGGCAACGAATTCGGCGGCGAAGGCTTCGCCCATCGTGCGGGCAACCCGCTCGGTCACCCAGAAGGCTCCGACCGCGAGCAATACCAGCACAACCACCTGCGTCGTCATCGGCCACGGGTCGATACCGGTGACCTGGCGGCGGAGTGCCCTGGCGTACATCGCGCAGATCACCCCCAGCGAGAGGCTGAAGGGTAAGGCGTAGCCGCGCACCGGCGAGACGAGCAACGCAGCGGCGACCCCCAGCCAAAGGACCCAGCTCCAGCCAAGGATCCGCGCCACCCTGAGCGCGACGGTGCAGCGTGCCGGGGACATGGGCTGCGGACGTACGAACCGCCGGTGCATGGCGTGAAGAATGACGGTGCCAATGAGCAGGGCGGTGAGCGGAAGGAACAGAACGTTGAGGCTCTTCAGGACGTAGTCGGTGATGGTCAGATCCATCACGGAGGCGTCGTAGCCCAGCTCACGCGCCTGGTATCGGGTTCGTACCCAGCCGAAGTAGTACAGCAATGCCGTGACTACGGCGATCAGTGCGCCGAGGTCGGTGACGAGCGGCAGTAGTTGCGACTTCTCGAATGCCCGTGACGGTGCCGTTGTCACCGCGGTCGGGCGCGTGCCTAGCCGCCCCCCCGCCGGGGCACGTTTGGCTGCCGCTCGACGCATCGCAGGCGGTCGGTGGCGGCGGTCCCACACGCGGCTAGTGGTTCCCGACAACCGAACTCCCGAGGCCGTAATGCCAAGCGTTCACCAAGACGCCCGCCACTCGCGCACCGTTGCCGGACATTGCTGCTGCCAAGGAGGTCCATATCGGGATCGATGGGACTACCAAAGCAACGTGCACGCAAAGTAGCGACATGATCACGGTACGCTCCAGGCCGCTTCGCCGGTAGAGTTGGCGCAGCAGTCGGGACTGCAGCGCTCACGGGTCGGTTTGATACCTGGCCGGTTGACAGCCTTTCGCACGGCGGTGTCGGTCATAGCTCGGCGAGCTTCCATAGCGCGAGACTCTTGTCCGCGTATCGTCCGTCGCCTTCCGTGCATCCTTCATTGATGGCCGCGACGGGTTCTGGGAACGAGAACGGCGGTTGCCGGAGATTGAGCGGGTGCCAGCCGCCGGTGCCGACCGGATCGTTGCGCTCCAGATTGGGGAACGTGGTGGCCAGAAGGTAGACGGAGCCACTGCGCCGGAAGTTAGCGACGACGCGGATGGCGTCCTCGAACGACAGGTGGACCAGTCCATCCCGGCAGAGGATCAGGTCGGCTCTCGGCAGCGCATCCGCCCGGGCGTCCAGGGCGAGGAACGTTCGCTGCTCGTTGCCGAACTGGAGCTGGTTTCTGGCGATCACGGCGGGAACGATGTCCGCGCCGATGTACTGGTCCACGGGCAGGTCGACATGCCGCAGCCAGTTGAAGTCGCCGCATGGCACGTCGAGGATGGACCTGGCGCCCACCTGGGCGATGAGCGCGGGAATGCTCCGGCGGATGGTCGCGGTTTGTACCAGGCTCGAGCCCGGTCCCGAGCGCGACTCCGCGGCTTGCCAGAGGTTGTCGTGGAAGACCCGGGAGAACACGTCGGCGCCGTCCGGCGGCCGCCGTAAGCCCAGCGGATCCGCGCGCGACAGCAGGAACGCGCCGTGGTCCTGACCGTTGATGGTCTCGAGCGCGTGCCGGGTCGGTGCAAGGGCAAGCACCGCGCTGGCCTTCCACACCGATTTCGGATGTCGCGGTGCGCCGTCGGGTGTCTCCGCCTCGAGCTGCACCAGTATGAGCACGTAGTCGGACCGGTCGAGTGCGGCCGCGAGGAGCTGGTGCGCGCGGGTTTCCGGCTGATCCTGGAGCAGCTCACCCAGCACAATAAGGTTCCACCGGTCGGTCATGCGGGTCAGGCACTCGACCGCATCGCCGGCGTGTATCCAGTTGTAGAAGAAGTGGTGGTACTCCTCGACCGCGGTTGGCTGCGGGGTCACCGCCTCGATGTGAGTCCGCCAGTTCTCCCGATGCACCCGGCCGGCCTCGTCGTCGCAGATTTCGCGGACCAGTACGCCCCAGCGGCCGAACCCCAGGTCGAGATCGAGCACCCGCTCCGGGCTGACATCGGCGATCGCCTGGAGACAGAAGGGAAGCAAGGCTCGCGTCCCCCGGTGCATGGATGTCCTCCTCACCGTGGCGGTCGGCTGCGGTCGCGGGCCGGCACCGGCGGTGTCGCTGTCCGAGCGGCTGCGGCGGAGCAGGTGGGTGAAGAACGTCGCGCCGGCGAGCAGGTCCGCGTCCGGATGGCGCGCGAGGTACGCGTTCACCGTGTTGTGCGACAGCATGTAACAGATCGAGCGTGGGTTGACCCAGCGGTCGTGGCCTTCCGGCGTGTCCAGGCAGAAGAACGCCCCCGGATCGCTCCAGCACACGGGTTGCACGAGTTCCACGTTGAGCCGGTGCCAGGGTGCGTCGGTCTCGCGGAGCACGTCCATCAGCGCCAGCGCACCCAGCGACAGCCAGGACAGGGGCTCGTGCGAACGCAAGAGTCGCGCGATCCGCTCGTAGTATGCCATGGCGATCCGGCCGCCGGGACGGCTCGCGATGAACGCGTTGGAGATGCGCCCCTGCCGCTCGTAGTGGCCGATGAAGTCGTGGTCACGCAGGAGATCCAGCGTCCTGTCGAGCGGCTGCATCACGATGCAGTCGGCGTCGACCCACAGCCCTCCGTAGCGGGCGAGCAGGAGCGCGCGGACGTAGTCGGCCCGATGGGCCACGTGCAGTCCGGACAGGTCGAGGTCGCGGTCGAAGTCCCGGATCTGGGCGACGTCGCGCGGCCCGAGCAGGCGCGGCTCGGGGGCATGGCGGACGATGGTCTCCCGGCACGCGAGGATCCAATCGGGGCACGGGCCCTCCCAGTACATCCAGACCGGCAGCGTCATCGGCGGCCTCCACCCACCCCGGCGTCGGGCGAGCGCCGGTAGAACGACCAGTCGGTGCCCATCATCGCCGCAATCTCGTCGGTCGGATACGGGCGCCACCAGGAGTCTGTCGTGTCCTTGCGGCTGGTGTTGCCGCTGTGCACGATGCCGACGTAGAACGACGGATCGTTCAGCGTGCCGACGCTCTTGGCCCGCCCCTGCCAGAGGTATCGCGCGTCGAGACTGTGGCTGCTGTCCGGGAACGGCGCCGACGCCCACAACCCCCGCCGGTAGCAGAACGTCGGATCGTGCACCCACGGTCGCCGGCCCTTCGGATACTCGTAGCGCCAGCCGTGTTCGCCCGGAACCTCGCAGAAGAAGACCACGCTCAGGCCGCAGACGTCGACGTCCTGGTCGAGAAAGGTTTCCACCTGATAGCGCAGGCGCCAGTCGGCCATCCAGTCGTCGTCGTCCCAGTGGACCAGGAGGTCGCCGCGCGCATTCTCGCAGCCGATGTTCCGCTTGGCGCCGATCGAGCGCCGGTCGGGGAGCCGGATGTAGCGGATGCGGGGGTCGTCGGGGATCAGGTCAGCCACCGGATCCGTGCCGTCGTCGACGACGACCAGTTCCCGGTCGGCGTAGTCCTGGCGCAGGAAGTACCGGATCGCCTGCGGCACGAAGATCCGCCGGTTGTACGTCGGCATGACGCAGGAGACGAGTGGCTGCTTCGGAGCCGCGGTGGCCGAGCGCCCCGCCGGGGGTCGTCGTTTAGCCACGGCCATTCCTTTCGCGCGGGCCGACCCGCCCCGGTCCGCGCGTAGCAGGATCAGGCTGCCGGCCTGCGCCACTCGTTCGAAGCCGCTGTGGCGCAGCAACTGCGCGACGAAGGCCTGCACGCCGGGGTAGTAGTCGGCGTAGTCGTGGAACGCGACGTACGCGCCGGGCACAAGGCTCGGCGCGAAGTGCCGGAAGTCGGCCGCCACGTTGGGCTGGTCGTGGAGCCCGTCGATCACCAGCAGGCCGATCGGCTGATCCCATTCGATCTCGACAGACTTGCCCTGCCGGGTCCGGACGACGCCGGTCAGCCCGGCGTCGGCGATGGTGGCGGTGAACCGGTCGAGGGTGGGACCCGTGTGGGTGAGGCCAGCGCCGGCCGCGCCGACGACCCCGTCGAACGGGTCGACCGCGTACACGCGGGCGTTCGATTCGCTCGCCGCGACGATGCCGCCGAGCACCACCGTCCCGCGGCCGCAGTAGCTGCCGACCTCGACGATCGCGTTCGCGGTGGGCGGCCGGAGCGCCCACGTCGCGGCCACGGCCAGGAGCGCCGCCTCGTCGGGTTCGAGCCAACCGGGCACGCGTGCCATGCGTTTAACGATCGGCCCGATCCGGGGGAACCCCGCGCCGCGCTCCTTCCGCACCACCGCGACGGTCTGCACCTGTTGGACCGGCTGGTATCCGCCGTCGGCCACCAGGTGATCGACGAAGGTGCGCACGCCGCCGCGCGCGTCGTACCCGTGAAAGACTACGAGACCACCGACAACGACATCCGCCTCGACCGCGGAGAACGCGTCCGCGATCGCGGCGTAGTCCGGGAGCTCGTCTACGACGAGCAGGCTGACCGGGGAGTGGTCGCCGGCGTCCGCCGGGCGCGATTCCCCGACTGTTGCCTCCGGGCTCACCAACTGTGCCGCCCCACGAAGAACGACCATCGTCCGAGGGTTCGGCGCGACGGCCAGTACCCGGTGCGGGGGTGGCAGCGCGGTCAACGCGTGGCTGGCCGACGCCGCGAGCAGGTCGGCTTCCTCGTGCGAGAGCCGGCCGCTGACCGCGTCCATCCGCCGCAGCAGCGGTAGGAGCAGCGGCAGCGGGGACTGTGCGGGGCCGTGGAAGGGACCCATGTGGGACCTCCTGGTGGCGGGTAGGTACTCACCGAACCGGCGGCGGATGTGCGTTCGCACCGGATCGCCGAACCGGCGGGGCACCGGATGGACCCAGAACACGTCGGGCCGGCTCGCCGCCGCGTCGATCTGCGCGCGGCTGTAGGTGATGCGGTACCGGACGAGGTCGTACGCGCAAGGACTGCGGAGGATCTCGTGGCCCGCGAGGGCCACCAGCGTCGGCAAGATCACCTCTTCGGTCGCCCAGATCCCGGTGCGCGACATGATGGCCTGCAACTCGTCGTCCTCCCACAGCTCGACCAGGTCGCAGGCGGCGCTTCGGGTGAACACCGTGGACGGCCAGAAGGTCCAGTGCGGGAACTTCCGTTCGCCTTCGGGAAACCGTTGCAGGAACGGCCGCCACAGCGCGACCTCATGCCAGGCAACCCGCGCCGGCGCGACGCGGGTCTGCGAGGGCTGCGGCTGCGGGTCGTTGACGAGGCAACCGGCGTCCGGGTGGAGGGCGAGGAACGCCGCGAGATGGGAGGAGTACCGGGCTCGAACGGCGAGCTGGTCGGAGTCGACAATGGTGATGGCCCCGAAGTCGAGGTGGTCGCGGGCGAACCGCATGCAGTCCAGCGCGAAGCCGTGCAACGCGCCCCAGACCATCGGTCGGGGCGCGGGATGGATAAGGACGCCGTCCCGGTCGGCGAGGTCGGTGTCGCGCAGCAGCGTGCCATGCCGGCTGCCGTCGTAGAGCAGGACGACCGAGTCTGGGTCGAGGAACCGGAGGTTGTCCACGAGGTCGACGACGCAATCCGGCGCCTCATGCACCAGGCAGGCGAATACGTGTGGATCTACCATGCCGACCATCCGGAATCACGCGTCCTACAGTTTTCTCGCGTTGGCCACTTGCTGTTTCCTGATCGCGTCGTCCAGAGCGTTCTTGTATTCGGTCGGATCCACGATGGGCGGTACGACGGTCCAGGTAGCCGCCCTGAGACCGGCTAATGTTTGCTGAATCACCTCGAGCCTTTCTTCTGGCCATGGGGAGGACCACTGGATCCGCGCCCGGACAGGATCCCCCGGCGGTCTCCGCCGGTTCAGGTCTCTCAGCAGGCCGGCAAGCCGGCCACCACAGTATTGGCACGGGTTCAGGTTGAGGTTGTGCATGCCGATGGAGACGATCCGATCCTTCCATCGTTGTTCCTCTAGCCACTCGACGAAATAGCGCTCGGCGTGGGACGTGGCGGCGCCCGTTGTGTAGTCTTCGGTTGCCCAGCTGACGACCTGCAACTTGGTACTCGGTCGCGGTAGGATGACCGCCGCGCCGACGACGCTCTGGCCGGCCGGGGGCTCTGCGTAGCGGTAGGCGCTGGGAATTTCGGTGCGGCTGCCCGTTCGAGGATCGATTCGATATGCTGGCGCCGCCGTCGCAGCCAATTCTCCAGTGGTTATGGGTTCTCCCTCAACGACCACCTGGGCAACGCTCCGCATTTTGCTTCGCCATCTCGCCTTGGGCACCATCTTGATGAATGGGCGGAGCGGACTGCTCTCGATGAGGATGCTGTACCGGCCCTCGGCGTCGATTGCGCCAAGCTGGAGTTGCTTCACACCCTGCGGCCGGAATTCGGCCGCTACTTCCGCCACGATCATTGCGGTTGCTTCTCTCGTTCGACCGCCTTGGAGTTTGGTGAGAAGACGCTCCTGCGCCTTTGTCTCGACTCCTTCTTCGGCCGTCTTCTTTCCACCGAGCGCGTCCAGGACGGCGCGGCCGGAGTTGATGGCCTTGTCGACGAGCCATTCCAGGGCACTGACGACCTTCTTCTGGATCTTCTCGACCATTTCCCTGACCCGGGTTGCCAGCCGGCCCAGGTTGAGGTAGTTGGCGAGGAACCCGATCGCCACGGGCAGTGCCTTGGCGAGCGCGCTCTGGAACACCTCGGCGGCGCCGGCCGACACGCCGCGGGCGAGGTCGCCGATCGTGTCGAGGACCCGGTCGACAATGCCGAGGATCCGCGCCAGGTACTGCACCGCCGTCTTCAGCGCGCTGTACAGGGCGATGATGGCGTTGACCACCGCACCGGCGGGGTTCAGCGCGGTGATCAGTTGCAACGCCGCTCGCCCGATCACCGTCTCGGACACCCAGCCGACCAGCGCGTCGATCAGCATCTCCTTGAGCTTGCCGATCTGATCCTGGATCTCCTTCCACAGACCGGCCGGCCCTTCCCGGATGAGCGTGGCGACCCAGCGCCACGCGCCGGTGAGGACGTTGACGGCCTTCTTGAGTCGGTCGACGATGCCCGGGTTGAGCTTCTTGGCGACGATCTGGAAGACCTTCTCGACGGTGACGCCGGCGATGTCGAGGACGAGCTTCAGGATGCTGCCGATGGTCCAGTCCGTCGGCACCGGGATGCTCGCCTCCGCCAACTGGCCGGCGAACCAGTTGAGCACGCCCTCGATCAGGTGCTTCACCGCGTTGGAGCTGAACAGCTTGAACCCTTCCCAGACAGCACTCAGGAAGGTCTTCAAGAACTGCAGCGGCCGGTCACGGATGAGGTCGATCGCCGCGCCGGCCTTGGCGAGGATGCTCTTGACCAGTTCGACCGGCACCTGGAGGACGTCCAGCAGGAACCGGAAGATGGTCCACAGCGCGCCCTTGATGTCGCCGTTCACGAACACCTGACGGATGGCTTTGAGGGCGGTGTCCTTGACCTTCGCCCAGATGTTCGGCACTTCGAGCAGCGAGGAGAGCAGCGGGATCCGCTTGAGTATCTGGTTGATCAGGAAGTTGACGATCGGGTCCTTGATGCACGCCGGAATGCGGTGCCACGCCCGGGACACGACCAGCTTCACGATCTGCCATAGGTCGCCGATCGCTGCGCCGAACGTGCGCAGCACGTCGAGCACCGGCTGCAGGAAGATCCGAAGCCGGTCGAGCCCGCTGCGCACCCATTCGGCGAGGCCGGTGAGCTTCTCGCGGGCCCACGCGGCGAGCTTGCCGAACTGCTCGCTGATCCAGCGCACCGCCCCGACGGCGAACCGCAGGATGGAACCGCCCACCGCACTTACGAGCTGACCCAGCCCGCTCATGACACCGCTCAGCTTGTCCGTGATGAACGCGGCGGCCCGCCCCAGGGCACCGGTGACTGCATCGACCGCGCGCATAATGCCCGGGATGATGGTGCCTTCGAGCACCCCACGTTGGCCGACGACCGAGCCCGACGAACGCAGCTGCGACGCGAGCCAGCTGACTCCCCGGATGAGCCCGTAGACGGCGCCACCGATCGCAATGACCGGCCCGGCGGGCGACAGCATGAGCAGGATGCCGCCGACGACCATGAGCGGTTTCCGGATGGGCTCCAGCTTCGCCTTGATCCAGTCCCACGCCTCGCCGGCCTTGCGCTGCACCCATTGCAGCAAGCCGTTCTGGCCCTCGGGTCCTTCACCGATGCCGAGCTTGTCCTTGACCCAGGTCCAGGCCCGGGACAGGGCCTTGCGCACCGGGGCGGTCTTCTCCCAGATCCAGTTGCCAAGTTGCGACAGCTTGTCCCAGACCGCGCCACCGACGGACTTGAGGAAGTCCCACACCGGGGCGCCGACCTTGTTCCACAGGTTCGTGAAGAAGTCTCCGACCTTGGCGGCGAGGTGCTTGACGCGGTCGATCACCGGTGCGGCGAGGCCGTTGACGACCGCGCGGATCCGGTCGGCCGCTTCAGCGATCGAGCTGCAGTCGCCGCGGGCGATCTTGCTGGCGGCCTCGCGCATCCAGGCGACGAGGTTGCCGAAGTGCGCCGTGAGCGTGTCGATGAAGCCGGTCGCCGCCCGTACCGGCGCCATCAGCTTCTCGTGCAACGCCGCGAGCGCGTCGCTGAGCTTCTCGCGCAGCCATTCCCCGATTCCCATGCGCAGGATGGGAACGATCTCTGGCGCGATCGACTCGACGAGGTCCCAGGCCTTGTCGGCGATCCAGCCGGTCACCGAGAATCCCTGGGCGCGCCGGTCGCCGGAGCGGCCGGTGACCCTCGCGCCGCCGCCGCCCGCGACCACCGCGGATACCCGCTGCGCCTCGACCTCGAGTCCGTCGGCCGGCGACGCCGCGAAGAGCTGGACCGCTGGCGCCCCCTGCTGCTGAACGACGTGCGCCAGTTCGTGGACCATCAGCGGCACGTCGGTGGGCCGCTCGCCGGCGCCGAGGAAGATATGCACGCCCGAGGTAAACGCCCGCACCGCCAACAGGTCCGCGGCCAGGGCAGCCCGCTCGTCGGTGTGCACCCGCACCGGCGCCAGGTCGACGTGCAAGGCGGCACCGACCCTCCGGCGGACTGGCGTGGGCAGCGGATCGCCCGGGCCGGTAGCCCGGACCAGTTCGGCGACTGGTGCCGGGAGCGACGACGTGACGGGGCTCGCTTCGGGTGTCAGCCGGATGACCGGCGGTCCGGTCCCGGCGCGGGACACGGGTGCGGCCACGGCGGGGCGCGGGCGGCTGCGGAGCGGGGGCGGGACGGCGGGTTCCCGCTCCGCGACTCGCCGGTCGGTGACTGCGCTAGGCATAGGTCGGCGTCCCCGACCGGAGCGGGCACAGCGCGCCCAGCTTGCGGTACTCGCGGCGCACGGCCGCCTCGACATGGGCCGCGGTGACGACGCCGCCGTCATCGAGGGCGAGCAGGGACGCGTGCAGGACCGCGTTGCGGATCTGGCCGCCGGCCATCGCGCAGCGGGCGGCAACTTCCCTGGCGAACTCCTCGTCGACGGCGTGCGGTGTCGCGAGATGCAGCTGCCAGATGGACAGCCGCTCGGTCGGCCCCGGCGCGGCGAAGTCGATGACCACGTCGAGGCGGCGTTCGAACGCCTCGTCCAGGCGCTGTTCGGCGTTGGTGGTGACCACGACGATGCCCTCGAACGACTCCAGGCGCTGCAGCAGGTAGTTCGTCTCGAGGTTGGCGTACCGGTCGTTGGAGGTCTGCACGTCGGTCCGCTTCGCCAGCAGGGCGTCGCCCTCGTCGATGAGCAGCACGACGTCGAGTGCTTCGGCGTAACCCAACACGCGGTCGAGACTCTTCTCGGTCTCGCCGAGGTACTTGTTGACGACCGCGGAGAGCTCCAGCCGGTACAGGTCCTTGCGCAGCGCCGCGGCCAGCAGCCGGGCGGCGAGCGACTTCCCGGTGCCGCTCGCCCCGGTGAACAACGCCCGCACCCCGGCGCTGGACGCCGAACCGAACGCCGCCGGCAGCGTGTCACCCAACCGTTCCCGGCAGCGGCACCTGCGTTCGAGAAGCACCAGCTCGTCGCGGGTCGGCGGGCTGACCACGAGGTCCTCCCACGTCCCCGCAACCGGCACGGGCGACACGAGGGTGTCGAGCAGGCCCGCACGGATTGTGCGGGCTGCCGCGAGGATGTCCCGGCCGGTCACCACGACGCGTCCGTCGAGGTGCGCCTCGGCCGCCGCCATGGCGGCGGCCCGGCGGATGGTGCCGCCGGTCATCCGGTGCTCCTCGGCGAGGGCGTCAACGTCCTCGGCGGGGTGCCCGGCGAGACCCGCCAGCCAGTGCTGGCGGCGTGCGCACCGGTCCGGAAAACCGACATCCAGCGTGACCGTCGCTTCAGCGTCCGCACCCTCGATGCCGCCGTGCGGGGATATCGTGAGGCCCACTGGGCCGTCGAACCGGCCCAGGCGTGGCGCGGCCACGGTCTCGCCCGGCGCCGGCGCGAGGGCCAGCACCGGCATGGCGTGCAGCAGCGTGGCCAGTGATCCGGCGAGGCGCCAGCGTGTGTCGTCCACACCCGACAGGCCGGTGATTTCGAGGACCCCGCGGCCGAGCGACCTGGCGATGGCACCGAGTGCCGTGCGCCGGCCACTGGACGGGGCGCCGCGCACCACGACGCGGTGGGCCACGTCGGTCCGCAGCAGGTCGGGCAGCCGGCTGAGGCGCTGGTGAACCGGCCCCGGCAGGACCAGCGCGTCGATGGCCGTGAGGTGTTCGGGTGGCGTGTACCGGGCCCACGGCGCCACCTCGGTCGGGATGTTGCCGCGGATCGCGTCCCACAGCGTCGGTGGCGGCTGCAACGCCCACTCGCTTCTGGGAGCCTCGACGTTCACCACATCCAGTAGGCCGCACTCCAGCAGGTCGTGCAGGGCCCGCCGGACGCGGACCCGCTGCTCGGGCTCGTTCCACCATCCGGTGAGCAGCCCGGCGGTGGGGCGGTGCTGTCCGGGTGTTCCCTGTACGGCTTCGAGGAGGATCCCGAACCGGGGGTCCTCGTCGCCGAGCCCGGCGACAAACAGCAACGCGAGCGCGAGGTGGCTCAGGCCGTAAACCCGTTTGAGTTCTACCAGCGGCAGCCGTACCGGCGATCGGGCCTCCCAGACGTCCACGCCAGCCTCCCAGCGGGCGAGCGCGACACCGGCCGGCAGGCCCTCGAACGGACCGTCGCGCAACTCGTCGAGGTAGGTGCCAAGGAACGGGAACCGGTCCAGGATGGCCGTGGTGACGCCGAGCTGGTCCAGGCGCTCGCGCACGTGCAGGACGGCGGCGTAGAAACAGAGCCGGAAATGTTCCTCGGGGCCGTGCGTGCGGCCCGAGAACGGGTCCCGGTCCGCCTGTCGCCGCGCCGCCATGCTGTGCTCCTCAGTCGAAATGGAACGCCATGAACTGGCCGGCGGCCGGAATCCACCCAGGGTCCCGGTCCAACCCGCATAGCCGGATCTCGATCGGCAGGGTGGCCAGGGACAGCGCGACATCCACGTGAACGTGCGTGACCGTGACCGTGGCGTCGTGCCATAGCAGCAGGTCGACCGCCTGCGCAGGTAACCGGTCGAGAGCACTGGCCAGCCGCGCCCTGGCATACGCGCCAAGGCAGGCAATCCAGCGCGCCACCGGCCGGGTCGGCAGCGATGGCAGCAGGCACCGGCGCGGTGTTGCGCCTGTTGGCGCTGCGATGGCGTCGAATTCGCGCCCGAGTTGGTTCCGTGCCGTCTCATCGGTCCGCGGCACGTCGAGGACCGGGAAGTCCGCCGGATGCTCGACGCGGAGCCGACCCGCCGCCGCCGACCAGCGCCACGGACCGTCCTGCCGGACCGCTGCGAGCCACCGCACCGGAACGCGCCATTCTGCGGGCGGCGTGAAAAGCCGACCGGGCGGCGTCGTGCGGTCCCGCCCGGCCAGCGCGGCGAGAAGGTCCCAGATCGGGTCGGCGGGCGCGGGGGTCTCCAGCAGCCTGCGGCCGAGCAGCGTCACGAAATCCCAGACGTCGAGCGGAATGTCCGGCGTGGACGGCGTCGTGGCGTCGCCGTACAGGTCGAGGTGCCGGCCGAGGTTCAGAAGGTAGAACAGGCCGCCCAGGCGGGTCCGCACGAGTTGCGCGGACGGCGGGGCCGGGCCCGTGCCGGGGTCGGGCGCCGTGACGTTCCGCCGCATGGCGGGCGCGCCGGGGTCCGGACGGTGCCCGCTGGCTCGCATCCAGCCCGCGCCGTCGGGCTGCAGACGGTGCTTCGAGAGCTCGAGCCGGGCGCGTGCGTGCCCGGTCGGCTCGCCGCGGTCCCGACCGCCGTCAACCGCGCCCATCCGGCCTGTCGGCGTATCGACCGTCCTCGATCCGGTGCGGCGCGGGCCGGGCGGCCGGGCGACCGGGTCCCCACCCTCGTCGAGCCGCGCGGTGTCCGGCATCCGGTCGGGTTCCCGGCGCCGGACCGGCCGCGGAACGTGGCCGCTCGTGATCCGTGCGGGCCTAACGGCCGGCCCCGCCGACGCCGCCCAGGCGCGGGCCGCGGGCAGGAACGACGGCTGACGGGCCAGGGCGGGCGCCCGGCGCAGCAGGAGCCCCACCGCGAGCAACATGCGCTCCTGCGGTGACAGCCCCCCGGTGCCCGCCTCCGGTACCCGTTCCTGCCACGGCGGTGCCGTCGCGGCGGCGGGTTCGGCGCCTGCGGGTCGCGGCGCGGCCGCGGCGCCGGCCGGCGGGCCGCGACCGGCGATACCGAACGCGATGACGACGGCGTCCAGGACTGCGTCGATCGCCACCGGCGTCAGGCGCCGCGCGAACGCCACTGCGGCGCCGCGGTCGGCGAGAAGGTCCAGTGCCGCCGGTATCCACCCGCCGTACTCGACCCAGACCCGCGTGACCGGATCGGGATGGTGGCCCGGCCGGACGAGCCAGCGCCACCACCACCGCGACCCGAGAGTGCCGGCGAGCCAGTCAGACGCCAGGCAGGCGAGCACGTCCGCGCGGTCGGTGAACAGGACGGCCCGCGCACCGGCTGGCACCGCCCCGTCGCCCGGTCGGGCCGCCTCCGCCGCTACCCGGGCCAGTTCGGCTCGGAGCGCGACCTCCCAGCGCGGCGCCACGGGCCCGAGCCGATCGCGGTCGAACAGGCGGGGGACGGGATCCGCGAGTCGCCTGACGACGAGAACGGCCGCCGGCGCGAGCCCGGGCGGGTCCAGCCGAACCGCGGACAGCCCGGCTGCCACCCGGCGGGAAGCGCCGTCGCCGTCCGGGTCTCGCGTGCGGACGCGGACCGTGCCGATCACCGCCTGCCTGGCCGTGGTCACTGCCCGAGAAGCTTCCTGAACCGTGACGTCAGCGTGTCCAACAACTTGAGGAGCAACTTCCACAAAGCCCACCACCACGGCCGGGGACGCTCGAGCGCGCTGATCCTCGTCGTCACGGTGACGCTGCCGTTGTTGGGCACGGGAATCCGGTAGAAGTTTGGGCCGACCTTCCTGATGCCGGGACCGGTGAGGGCGTGGTCCCAGCCGTAGAGGGCGCCCTCGTGTGCGACGAAGTAGCCGAACGACGTCTGCGGCTCGAGGACCTTCCGCACCACACCGAGCTTCCGCCTGCGTATGCCGGTGTCGTGGTAGGCGTGCACAACGAATGTGGGCACTTCCAGCGCGATGTCCTCATACGAGTCGGGCGGCAGCTCGCCATGCGTCGACAGACGGGAGCGTGGCTTATCCTGGTCGCCGTCACGCGGCCGCGGGATCACCTCGGGCATGTTGCGGGCGTCGACGAACAGGTACACGTCGCGGCTGCTGGTGCCGACAAGCTCCTCGAGCCCGACCACGCTGACGTCCGCCTCCGACACCGTCTCCGAGGCCTTCGAGACGTCCATGTTGCGGTACGCGCTGTCGTTGATGAAGTCCACACCGCCACCGGACAGTTGGACCAGGAAGCATTGGTGTGACCGGCGGACCGGTGGACTGCTGGCGAACTCCTTGGCCTCGGCGTCGGTCAATGTCCAGTCGAACTCGATGGTTCCCGCCGAACCTGCGGGAATGGACGCGGCGTTCTCCTTCGCGACAAGCGGAAGGACCTCCCGCCACAGCGTGGTGGTCGGGTTCGGGACGTTGTTCCAGTCCGGCTGCGTCCCCCAGTTCGCGATGCGTGCCGTGGCGCGGATACCGTGGGCGGCGACCGGAGGTACGTTGGTTCCCGGGGGCACCGGGCTGTGGTTGACCTTCACAACGAAATGGTTCACTGGCGCGTTGACCGTGACGGGGTACTCGAAGAGGATCAGGTGCGGCGCGGGGAGATTTGTGGCCGGGTCGATGTTCGTCGTGCCGATGTCCTGCGGACGCAGCGAGATTCCGGTGCCACAGCCCGCGCTGCTCGACACGGTGATGGTGTCCCACGTGGACGGATCCGGATAGACGTCGGTCAAGTTTCCGCCCTTGTCTGCCGTGATGAGTGCGCCCCGGGGCCACGCGTAGGCGATGGTCGCTCCGCCGAGACCGTCGACGTCGACGTGCGACCAGAGGCTGAACGTCGCCCCGGCCGCCACATTGCCCAGGAAGATTCCGTCGTTGTTGATGTCGCCGGCCGGCAGCAACGGGACCCGGACGTGGATCGCCCATTTGTTGGTCGTGACGCCCGGCCCGCTGGGCTTCAGCCACGACCTGGCATACTTGCCGACCCAGGTGTACTCGGGTTGCTGGACCCAGGCGGTGCCGACTTTCTTGAGGACCGCCCTGCTCGGAGTCGCCGAAGCGTCCGGATGGTCGGCTGAGCTGAACGCCACGATCTTGATGATGTAGGCGTCCCCGCCGGACCGTTGCAGGCCAAGGAAGATGCCGTCGCCGTTCAGGTCCGCCGACGGGTCGACCTTGACGTCCCACGCCAGGTAGAGGTAAGTCTGCCCGCCTTCGACAGCGTGCAGCGCCCGGAACGACATGTGCTCCAGGCCGCCTCCGTCAAAGCCCTTGCGGCTGGACCCGTTCCACCGCGGGTCGTCGTTGTCGTCGAACTTGTTCCAGTAGTTCGGCTCCGGCTGCGTGGTGTCCCACCAGTTCGGCGGACCGGGTAGGGCCGGCACTCCGTGCGCGGCCGGGATACACGTCGGCATTCCTGTTCCCTTCTCACGGGGTCGCGCCCTTGCGTCAGGAGGCCACAAGGTCGAACGTCATTGCCCGCAGCACGGTGGCACCGGTGCGCTGTACGGTCAGCCGAGCCTGCGCGTTGGGCGTCGTGGCGCTTGCGGGACGGACGCGGAACTGGATCGTCTTCTGTGCGGTGCCGCCGGCGGGTATCTCCGAGGCGAGGACGCGGATGATGTGCTTTCCGGCAGCATCAGCGGGCGGATCGATGACCGACAGAGTCCAGCCGGCCGCGGTGGCGGGCAGCGGCGCGATCTGCACCTCGTAGTTGCCCGCGGTGGAGAAGTCGGCCCGTCCGTTGACCTGTGTGATGCCGGTGGACGCCGCCGTAATGGTCGCGCCGACGAGTGCACTCGACGGGCTCGAGCCGCTCGCCGCGATCGAAAAGGACGTGTCCACCGTGGACGGCTGACCGACCGTGAAGTCGAGTCTTCCCGAGGACGTGCTGACGCCGCTGCCGACGCCGGTGACGGTCAGCGAGAACGCCGTGCCGTTGGTACCGGCCGGAATACTTACCCTGACCAGGAAGACCTTCTCCTCCGACGGCTCGAGATGGACCCGCGGCGGCGTCATGGGTTGCTCGAACGCGTCGAGAATCCGCACGCTGGGCTGCCACGCCGCCTGCGAGACCTCAGCGGCGAGGGCGAGCGTCGCTCCGGGCTTCGACCGCGAACGGAGTTTGATCTGGAAGAGGTTGTCCTGCCCGGCCGTGATCGTGGTCGGTTGGGTGGCGTCCAGCAACGTATCGATGACACCGCTGGGCGTCACCGGGGTGGGTCGGACAATGATCTGCCTGCTGGCCGAGCTGAACTGGTTGTACACGGTGACCGTGATCGGTGCCCCAGAGGCCGGAAGGTCGGGGATCACCGGCACGTTGCAGATCAACAGCGTGTCGCTCGACCCCGTCTTGAGGAAGTCGGGCGGTACGCCGTTGAAGTCGATCCGGGTCGCTCCGATCGCCATCCCGAAGTTCCTGCCTCTGATGCGGATTTCGTCGCCCTCTCTAGTCGTCGCGGGGCTGATGTCGTCCATCACCACGGCCCCTGGCGTCGGATTGACGCTCTCGAGCTTGCTGACCCGTTCCTCCAGGTCCTGCAGCTTGGCGAACATCGCGTTGAAGTCGTCCGCACGGATCAGGTCGCCCGGTCGAACGGACACGGTCTGCATCGTTGCCTCCTCTCGGCGGATCAGCCGATCTCTGCGAAGCTCGCGAAGTTCAGGACGCGAGGTTGAATCGGGCGTCCCCGCGATACGGCAGGTGGCCGGCGGAGAACGCAACACAGGTCTGTGGCGCTCCGTCCTCCGCACCCGGCAGCGGCAGGTTCTCGCGGCACTCGTAGAGCCACACCGCCTGTTCCTGTGACAGGTCGATGGGCATGAAGTCGAAGGACTGTCGCAGCAGACCCGCCAGGTGGGTGCCCTCGATGACCGCGGGGCCCCGGAAGGGGACGGTGGAGAAGAAGGACGGGCAGCTGAACCCGCGCGCGAACGGGCCGCCGATCGGCAGCAGACCGGCCGGCGGAAGATAGCGGAACGCCGATGTCGCCACCATCGACGTCGTAGCGCCTCCGCTGACCCGTCGAATGGCCTCGGCCTGCTCCTGGAACTGCAGGAACATCGCCTCGCCCTCGGCGAGCCGGCGGTCGCCGACCACCTCGGGCCACGCGGCCGATGGCGACCGCCGGGTGACCCGCCGGCGCACCGACCACATGTCGACGAACCGGATCCCGACGCCCGGGGTCCAGAGCACCACGGCCAGCGGCACCTCGTCATCGCACAGGCAGTTGCGGCCGCAGGTCGTCGAGCAGCCCGTAGCCGGTCAGCGGCGGTCCCGAACGGGTCGCGCTCCAGCCGTGTACGGCGTCGGGTCGTCGGTGCCGAACATCATGTGTGCCAGCCGGTTGCGCAGGTGTGCGGTATCGGCGAGCAGCGCCGGTTCCAGGTCGAGGTGGAGGACGTCGAACGAGACACCTTCAGCGACCGCGTCGGTATTGCACGAGGCCGCCTCGTTGCCCAGGCCACTGACCTGGGCGCGTCCCACGGACGCCTCTGCCGGGCGTATGGTCAGGAGGTACACGCCGGACTCGGTGAACGGCGCGCCGGGCGCGAGGCCGGTGCACGGGGCGAAGTCGCCGGCTTCCGCAGCGCTGGGCCACGCCGTCCGGCGGTGTCGGGGGCTGCCTCTGGGCCGGGCGAGCGAGACGTCGACGTCGCCCGGAAGTTCGAGTGCGGTGCCGTCGCGATTCAGCGCCGTTCCCGTGGTAATCGTCACGATCGGCTCGTTGACCGTACTGCCGGTCGCCGCCCGGACGGTGAGCCCTTCCGCGACGCCGTCCCCGACGGACCTGGCGAGCCGCTGGCGCAGCCGGCGGCCGGCGTCCTGCTCGCGCCGGAGGTCCTCGCCGGACAGCAGCCGCCCGTTGAAGAAGTTGACGGTGCGGACCCCGTCGGTGATCGGCACCTGCACGGCATACGGCGCGGTGTCGGCGGTCATGGCCCGCCTCCATCGAATCGGGTGATCTGAAGCATGAACCCGGCGTCGTCGTTAGAGCCCTGGCCGATGCGGCGCAGCCGGATCGCGAGGTCGGGTTCGGGGGTGAGCACCTCGAACACCCGGCACTTGGCGCCGTCGATGGTGAGTGCGCAACCCGTCACGACGTAGCGGCCGGGGTTCGCCTGGTCGTAGTCGTCGAAGTCTAGGTCGTAGACGTCGGTGGCCCGGCTCGCGCGGAGCCGCGGTGAGGCCGCCGTGGCTGAAGAACGGCGCGCCGGGGTGTTCCCCGCCGAATCGAACCTGCCGGCGGCGACCACCGTGGGCCCGGCGACCGGGCCGGCCCGAGCCCGAGCCGAACGGCGGGCTCGCCGCACCAGCCGCCATCGGCGCGGCCGGTGCTCGCCCACTCCTGCAGGACAGCGCAGATCCACCAGGAACGGCCGCGTTCTCCTCGTCCAACGTGATGCCGCTCGGGCCGACCAGCAGCCGGTCCTCGGCGGCGTCGGCCAGGACGTCGACGCGTGAGATGCGCGAGCGGGACGCAGTCGGCGTCGCCGGGTGGCAGGGAGGCGTCCGCGCCGTCGCACTCGCAGCCGAGCGCGGCCACGCGCCAGCACGGGAGCAGTTCCGTGGTCCACAGCCGGAACGCGGCGCGCAGGAACTCCGCGGCGTCGGCCTCGGCGATCGCGAGGGTTCCCGGGGCGGGCGCCCGCATGAACTGGTCCACCGGCGGGCACGGCGGCACCGGCGGGCCGGGCGGTGACGCCGGCGGCGCGCCGATCGCTGCCGGCGGTCCGGATCGCGTCGAGGAACTCGTCGAGGCCGGACGCCGCGCCGCCGACGACCGGAACCTGCCGCAGCCACCCGACGAACAGTCGTACCGCCTCCTCCTCGCCGCTGGTCGGGCGGCGTCGAAGCGGAGCTCCAGCACGAAGTCGTCGCGCAGTCGCGCGAGGGCAGCCAGCAGCTCGTCCTCGGTCCGGCACGGCTCGCCGGGCACGGGCATCCGGTCGGTGGGACAGTCGTCGTAGCAGAGCACCACGTACAGGTCGAGCAGCCCGCTCGGCAGCGGACCGGCGGTGACGACGGACCCGGCGGCGAAGACAGCGGCGAGCCGCGCAGCCGGTCGCCACCGCGTCCTGGTTGGTCCGCAGCCACTGCGTCGAGGTCCGCGCACTGGGCCGGTGCGACGCGGGTCATCTGACCGGACGGGCTGGTGGCCACGCCGGGCGACACCGAGATCCGCGGCCGGCGGCTCGGCCCGTCATAGGTCGGCTCGTACCGGACGCGCAGGCCGCAGACGGTGCCGTAGCCGAGCCAGGTTGCGGGCCAACCAGCGGTCGCGGCCCGAGTGGTAGGCGAACTCCTGGTTGAAGTCGTCGTGCGCCGAGCACCATGCCGTACGTGTAGTTGACGTGCTTGGCTGGATCCGGGCGCGGACCGTGTCCGGGACCGACAGTGGTCGGTGAAGCTCGCTCATGGAGCATCCTCCGTCCCGCGAGTGCGGTCGACGACTGCGGTACGGGCCGCGGCGAGGAGGCTCTCGCCGAGGTAGGCGCGGCCGAGCACCGCGTCGGCGAGCAGGTTCGGCGACGCGGCCGCCGAGGTCGACCAGGGTGTCCAGCCCCAGCCGTGCCTCACCGACCCGGAACGCGTCCCAGTAGAACCTCACGTCGAACATGGTGTGCGCCGGCTTCTCCAGCTCGACGATCCGGCGGGCCAGGTGCGACTGCGCGGCGCGGGTCGAGCGCGGTGCCGGCGTGCTCGCCGGTCCGGGTCCGAGCCGGACGGGCAGCAGGACGCGGAAGCGGTGCGCCGTGCGGCTGGCCGGCAGCACCACGCGCCTGGAACTGCAACCAGTCGGTGAGCGCCGGCTCGTAGCCCGGCACGGTCGCCGGCAGCGGTACGTCGTCGAAGCCGTGCACCGCTGGGCCCAGCTGGTAGGCCGTCCGCAGGGTCGTCGACGCGGTGGTACCGCCGGACCAGGAAGTCCTGCCACGCGCCCGCACGGCGTCCCGCCGGTCGGGGACGAAGCCGAGCGCCGGCGCGGCGAAGTCGACGTCCAGAGCCGCGCGTCGCCGGCGTCCTCCGGCGGCGCGGTCGGGCAGCGGGGGTCGTCCGGGTCGGCCCGCAGGCCCAGCGCCGCAGCGGCTCCAGCAGCGCCGGTCGAGCGCCGGCGCCCGTCGGCGGGTCGCCACACCGCGCCTGCCGAACTGCGGGCCGCCGACGCGCGACGCCCTCGGTCGGGTCGCCGAGCACGCACGGCGGGCGTTACCCTGGTCCGGTAGAGCTCCACGATGCGGATGCGCCGCGCGCATCGCTCGGCGGGTCCTCGGCGAACAGGTCGTCGTCCGACGCGTCGTCGAGCGCCAGGCGCAAGCGCCGTCTGCAGCCCGCGCACGCGTGCCGCGCCACTGGCAGGAACCGCATCGCGTGGGCGAGCAGCAGCCGGCGCCGCGCTCGTTCCACGCCGGGTCCAGGGCGAGGTCGAACCAGCAGGCGAGCCATCCAGCGCCTCGGCGGGCGCGTCCGTCGGGTCGAACAGCATCTGCGCGGCGGCGATCCGGTCCTCGATCGGTGGTGGCGATGCCCTCGAGGTTGGCCAGGAAGCGGTCGAGGAACGACGCCGAGCCGGCGTCCTCGCGGTAGACGGCGGGCAGGTAGCGCTCGAGGTAGGAGAAGCGCGGGTAGTACGCCCGCAGCGCGCGCAGATCCGCGGGCGTGGTGCGGCCGTTGCCGACCAGCCGCAGCCGCAGCCGCAGATACCGGCCGCGGGCCCGCCTGGAACAGCAGCTCCAGGTGCCGGTAGGCGCCGCCGGGCTCGGCGCCACGAACGGCAGCTCGGAGCCGTCGCCGCGCGGGTAGCGGCGCGGGCTCCGGCCGCCAGGCGGGGACCGCTGCAGAGTCTCGCCGGTCGTCGGCGAGCGCGCTGGAGACCGCGACCGTCGTCTCCGGCGGGAGGCAGGCGTCGAGCAGCAGCGCGGTGCCAGACGCAGCCGGCCTCGCCCGTCGAGCACGTCGGTGAGCACCTCGCCGGTGGCCGCGGAACGCGGCGCAGGCGCTGCTCGACCAGCGGCACCAGCGGTCGCCGATGTCGTAGTAGCCTGCCCGCCGCGGCGACCAGCGCCTTGCCCCCGAACAGCCGCATCGGGTAGTAGCGCTCGACCGCGGGCAGCGTCAGGTCGCCGCCCATGATCTGCATCGTGAACTCGTAGGCCTGGTCGCCCTGCTCGTCGACGACGAACAGGCTGCCCAGCTGCGGGTCGGCGGCGGCGACGAACGCCAGGTCGTGGCCGATCACCGCCAGGTCGACCGCCGGCGTCGGCGACGGCGACCGGCGTACCGACCGGGCGCCGTCGCGGTAGGCGCGCACCGGAGGGCCCTCGCGTCGGCCGGGCCGAACAGCACGAGCACGGTGCCGTCGGGCAGGGCCTCGATCGCGACGGGTTCGAGCGGCGGCGCCCAGCGGCGACGGCGTCCGCGCTCGATGGCGGCCGGAAGCACGAGCCGGGCCGCCGCTCCGCCGGCGCTCCGGTCGACCGACTCGAACGGGCGTGACGGCTCCGACCCGGCTGCGGCCGCGCGCCACCACTAGGAGGTGTCGGTCGAGCTCCCAGTAGCAGCCGTGCCGGCCGGTCCAGGACGTAGCACGCCGCCGCCGGGCCGGGCGGCCATGTCGAACGGCGCGAACGGCACGCCGCCGGCCAGTCGAGCTGCTCCGGCGGCCCGCCGGCTGCAGGTCGAAGACCAGCAGCCCAGGTGGCTGGGTCCGAGCGCCGACCACGAGGTAGTGGTCGGCGGTCACGGCGGCGCCGCCGCCCAGCCGCAGCGGCGGCCGGGCCTCCGGCGGGGCCACCGCCGGAAGTCCCCGGCTGGCCCGTCCCGGCGAGGCGCCGTGCGGTCCGCGACGGTCCACAGGCGTGTGGTGGCTCCGGTGCCCGACTGAGTTCACCAGGACAACGGTGTGTACCGCGTCGATCCAGTACCAGTTGCCGTAGCGGTCCCGGTCGGCCCCCCGGCGAGCGGCCAGCTCCAATGTGGACGATCCGTCGACCGGGCCGGAACCGGAACGGCAGCGGCGTCAGAGTCAGTTCGCTGCCGGTCGTCGTCGTAACGGATGTCAGTGCGTTCGCGGGCGCCCCACGATTCGCCCAGCGGCCGGTCCGTCGCCGTCGCGGCAGCGGCCCAGTCCGCCTGCCGAGCAGGAGGTGGAACCGGGTGCCGTTGACGTCCATCAGCAGGCCTCCGGGATCACCGGCACGGGAATCCGGCGGCGTTGCCGGGCCGGCTTCGGTAGCCGTGCCGCGCAGCTGGTCCAGCGGGCGCGGGTCGCCCGGCACGACCGAGATCCCGGCGACGCGGGGCAGCTGCAGCCCGGTCAGCTCGCACCCGGTCGCGGTCGGCGCCCGCGGTCGGTGGCGAGCAGGATGCCGTTGACGACCCGCACGCCAGCCACCCGGGTGGCGAACGGCGAGCAGCTCGCCTTGGCGACGACCGGCTGCGCAGCGGCCAGCCGGTCTCGGCGTGCGGGTAGGTCGGCGGCCGGCGGTCTCCTGCTGGTGCGCAGCGGCAGCGGCGACAGCACCCGCAGCAGCTCGGCTTGACCCGCGTCTGCACCTCGGCGACGCTGCTCGCCGGCCACCACGTCGATGCCGACCGAGACCCAGATCGGCACGTAGTCCGGCCCGCGCAGGATCAGCTCGGTGGTGACCAGCCGGCGCGGGTCGAGGTAGCGGCAGACCGCGTCGAGAAAGAAGCGGTCCGGGCTCGGCGCGTCGGGCTGCGACCGGGTCCTGGCGCGGGACGAGCATCAGCGTCACCGCGCCCGGCGCGTCCGCCGGGCAGGCTCGGTGGCGAGCGGTCGGGTTGAACGCGGCGAGGACGTCGACCCGGCCGATCTCCACGCCGGGCGTGCGGCGCGTGATCGTCTCGAAGTCCTCGGCGTTGACCAGCCGGTCGCGGTGCTGCAGGTAGCGCGCGATCTGCTTCTCGCCGTCGGCGACCGTCTCGGCGTCCGCGCCGCCCCAGGTCGCGCACCGGGTTGGTCACCGTGAACCCGGCCGGCAGCGCCGGCCCGCTGTTGATCGCGCCCGGGCCGACGTTGCCGGCCGCGGCCCAGCCCGTAGTCGTAGTCGGCGCGCAGCACGGCGCCCGGCGGCGGTCGCGCGCCGCGCAGGCCGTCGCCGAACCGCAGCGTGCCGGCCTCGGCGTCGAGGGCGAACACCTCGGTCGGCCCGGTCGGCCGGTGCGCGGCTGCCCGGCGGCAGCCGCGGGTCCGGCACCGGCACCTCGGGACCGGCGTCGAGCAGGTCGGCGATCTCCTGCCAGTCCGTCGCGGGCGGCTCGCCACCGGCGAGTCCGCGGTCGGCACCGTAACGCTGACACGGACAGAGCCGGGCAGGACCGGCGCTGAGCCAGCGCGCGGCCTGGTCGGGCTCGCCGGTGCCGTCGGGGCAGCACCTCGCCGGCGACCCGGGCCGCGCTGGCACGACCATGGCGGCGTTGATGCCCGCCCACAGCAGCCGGGCCTGCGCGGTCGACGCCGGCCCGGATCGCGCAGCCAGGTGACCACCCGGTCGGCGAGCCGGTGTCGTCGAGCGCCGGCGGGAACTCGCCGACGCCGTCCTCCAGCGGGTCGAGGTCGGTCCACAGCCGCAGGCCGCTGCCGGTCGGGCAGGGCGATCTGGACGACGCCCGGGCGCAGCAGCACGTTGCGGCTCGCGTCGGGCGTCGCGGAGCGGTACCGCGGCACGCGCTGGGCCGGGTCGTCCGGCAGGCGACCGCCAGCGGGACATTCGGCAGCGGCGTACTCCAGGTGGCCGTCGCCCGGCGGCCGACGCCGTGCCGGCCGGCGGCAGCGTGCGGCTCGGGTCGGCGACGACCGGGACGACGCCGAGGCTCAGCGTCCGGCCGGCGATGACGCGGCGCGCACCTCGTCGAGGTCGGTCACGCCGGCTGCGGGCGCAGCAGCGCGACCCACAGCGCGCCGTCGACGGTGTCGCGGACCGAGGTCGACGCCGGCCGGGTCGCGGCCGTCGAGCAGGACGGTCTCGTACGGCTCGAGGTCGCGCGGCGGCCCGGATGCCGTCGATCAGGAAGGAGGCGTAGAGCTGGTGGTAGATGTCCCGAGCTCGTCGGAGAGCGGGACGCGGGCGCTTGTAGTAGACGCGCGCCTCGACGGGCAGCACGTCCAGGCCCAGTCGGTGCGGAACGGCACCTCGCCGGCGCGGACCTCCAGCGCCGGCGTTCAGCGTGACGGTGTCCAGCAGGCCCGCGCTCGTTGGCGAAGTGACCAGCCCGCGGGCCGACTCGGCGGGCTGCAGCGGCACGCCCAGCAGCGACAGGAACTTGCGCCGGTTGCGCTCGGGGATCTGGTTGGCGCGGTACAGCAGGTTCTCGGTCAGGAACGCGAACAGCTCGACCAGCGTGATGCCGGGGTCGCTGCGGTTGAAGTTGGTCCACTCCGGGTTGTGCACCGGGATGCGCGCGAGGGCCTCGTCCAGCAGGTCCTGGTAGCGGCGGTCGTCGATGGTCGGGGCGGCGATCGGCATCGGCTCACCCCGCCAGCGCGATCGTCACGGTGAGCGCGCGGCGACGTCCTGGGTCGCGACCAGCTGGTAGGTCGACCGTGGCGACCGCCGCCTCGGGGTCGTCCGGGTCGGGGTCGACCTCGACGCCCAGCACGCGCACCCGCGGCTCCCAGTCGGCGACCGCCCGCCGGATCCGCTCGGCGATCTGGTGGCGGGTGCCGGCGTGGTGTTCGGCTCGAACAGCAGGCCGTCGAGCCCGCCGCCGAACTCCGGCCAGCCGCAGCCGCTCGCCGGGCTCGGTGAGCAGCGATGACCCGGATCGCCTCGCGGATGTTCGGCCTCCCCCTCGACCACGCCATCCGGCCGTCCGCGCCGACGCGCGGCGGGAAGGCTGATGCCGCGGCCGAGGATGGCGCCGGCGTCGGTCATCGCCGCGACCTCAGCGGGATCGGGCAGGCAGATCCGGAAGAACGGCATCCAGAAGAAGACGATGTTGAGCAGGCACACGATGATCATCAGCACGATCAGCGCGCAGATCGTGATGATCGGGATCGAGAACTGGCAGAGCACGCCGAGGTCGAAGCGCTCCTCGTCGGCCATCTCGCCGTCCAGCGCCTTCTTCAGGTCGGTGACCCGGTCCATCTGGCCGCGCAGCTGGTCGGAGATGCATGAAGCCGACGTTCTTCGCGGAACTTGCGCAGGTCCTTGATGCCCGGTGTCGATCGGCAGCGGGATGCGGATCGGCCGGGCCGGGGCGTCGGGGTCGAAGAGCGGCGCGATCGACGAACGGCTCGCTCGGCGTCGCTGACCAGGTCGGTCGGGAACGGCGTCGCACTGCGGCCGCCGGTAGACGCAGCGGATCACGTAAGTCGCCTCGCCGGTCGGGTCGAGCTTCGGGACCGCAGGTCTGTCGGCGTACCCGGCCCGGCGGCGGCCCCGCCGGCAGCGCCCGTCGCGGGCGAGCCTGTGCCGAGCGCGGCGCGGATCATGCCCTGCAGGAGTCCAGGCCGGGCGGGTCGCCGTGTTCGGCCTGGCGCAGCGACCGTGGAGCGTCGCACGTCGCAGCGCAGCGTGCTGCGCACCGCGGTCTCCCCGGGGATGGCCGGCCGCTGGTCCCAGGCGTCCCGCAGCGCCTGCCGCCAGGTCGAGCCGCGCGCCGTGTCGGCCGGCGTGCCGAGCGCGTCGAACAGCCGCCCGCGAGCGTGGCGGCGGCCGGCCCGGCGTGTGCAGCAGCGCGTCCCAGACGCCGGGCAGGTGCCGCTCGAGCAGGTCGGCGAGGTCGAGCAGCAGGAGCGACGCTCGCCGCTTCCGCGCGTGGCCGTCGTGACCTGGGCCGGCGGGTCCGGGTCGCGCAGCGCCGCGCAGCGGGCCGATGCACCCGGCGCGTCGAACTCGTCCCACCGCGGGTCGGCGTCGGGCACGCCCGGCGGCCCGCCGGCGCCCGGGCGCAGCGGGAACGGCTCCGCCGCGGCCGCCGCCTGGAACGTCTCGCGGCTGGAGGTCGGCACCAGCCCGACGACAGCCGCCGGGGCAGCGGCCGGCGTCGCCGTAAGTCGACCGGGAACATCGGGAACAGCTCCTCGCCGGCAGCGATGCGGCCTCGCCGCCCAGCGGCGACGGGCAGCCACGCTTGCCGCCGGCCGCCCGGGTCGCTCACCCAGGCCAGCTCGCCGCCGCGGCGTGCCGGAGCCGGCGCAGCACGAACCCGACCCGCTCGGCCTCGGCCGGCCGGCACCGTGTGGTCGGGCAGCCCCGGCAGCCGGCAGACCAGCGAGGCCACCACGAGGTTGAAGTCGCCGTGCACCGGCTGGTAGAGCTTGAGCGTGCGCCGGCGGTCGGCGGCCAGTCGGCCGGTGCGCCGGGCGGCGGCTGGCCGGTAGCTGACGCGGCCGCGCGACGTGGTCGGCCAGGCCGTCCGGGTCGCGCCCGCGAGCACGCCGGCCAGGTCGTCCATGAACGTGTCGGACGCCGAACCGCAGCAGCGCGGGCGGCGCATCGCAGCGCGGTCGCCGTCGCCGTCGGCCGCGCCGCGCTCGACCACAGCGGCGACCGCGGTCGACCCAGTGCACAGCTGGCGTGCGCTGCGCGGCGTTCACCAGATGTTCCCGGCGCCGGGGGTGTAGGAGGCGCTGACCACCGAGTTGGTGATCACCGTGTCCGCCTTGACCACGCCGCTGAACGTGGACATGCCGGCGTTGACCGTCAGCATGCCGGCCGAGATCTCGGCCGTGCTCGCGGTGACCGTGACCTTGCCGACGCGGTCACGGTGATGCCGGCCGACTCGAAGCGGCGCCGTGTTGCCGTTGGAGTCGACGATCTCGACCGAGCCCGGCCCGTCGTGCATGGTGATCCTCTGCCCGCCCGGCGTCTCCACGATGAGCGTCTCCTGGCCGTCGGTGTCGTCGAGCCGGATCTGGTGCCCCCGCCGGGAGTGGATCACCCTGATGTTGTTGCGGCCCGCGCCGTCCATGGTCTCGGGGGCCCGGTCGGACCCGTTCCACATGGCACCCAGCACGTACGGGCGGCGCGGGTCGCCCGCCTCGAAGGCGACCAGCACCTCGTCGTTCGACGTCCGGCACGAACCAAGTGCCCCGGCCGTTGCCGGCCATCAGCGTTGCCAGCCGCGCCCACGCCTCGTAGCCCGAGCCGTCAGCGTCCGGCGACCACGGCAGCCAGACCTTGACCCGGCCCTGCCCGTCCGGATCTCGCACGTCGGTGACGACGGCGGGGTACACCCCGTACCAGCGGCCGATGCGCTCGGCGACGAATGCGTGTTCGAGCATCGACTGCGTCATGGGTCGCCCCTCCCAGCCCGCTCTTCTCCACGGCGAACTCGGTGCGCAGCCCCAGCTCGCCGTCGAACAGGTGGGTCACCTCGGTGACGTAGTAGGCCCCGCTGAACAGGTCGCCGAGGTGCTCCAGGCGCACCTTCGTGCCCACCCGGAGCCCGGCGGAGGTGTCGGCCACGCCGTGACCCGGCAGGAACCGCCGCGCGAGATGCCGGTATACGGCCTCGGCCCGGGCCAGCCTCCCGCCCGGTGAACGGCACGCCGTGCACCACCGACTCCTTGCGCTCGCCCAGCGCCGCTGCCAGCAGGCTCGCCCCGCTCCGGCCACCGTCCAGCTCGCCGGCGACGACGGATTCACCGGCCGTCTCCGTGATGGCCTGCTTGCCAGCGACGTCCCAGCCGCCCACCGTCACGTCGGAGCGCTGCCCGGCCAGATCGGCCAGCACGGTGAAGTCGCGCAGCTCGTTGCCGTACCCCAGACGCAGCGTGGCGCCCGGGCGGTCTGCCCGCGGCCTGGCCAGCAGCGTCGAGCCGGCCATCCACAGCTCCGCGTCGACAGCGCGGGCGCGCTCGCGCAGGAACGCCAGGTCGCTCTGGTTGAGCTGCGCGAGCACGCGGTAGGTCACCCCGTCAAGGTCGACATCGGCGCTCAGCCCGTGGTCGGTCGCCACCTGCCGGAACACGTCGGCGTCGGTGACGTCGGTGAACGTCCGCGTCCGCCGGACCATCCGCAGGTCCTCATAGCGGTCCTCGGCCAGCACGGCGAGGCGCGGCGGCTGCCCCTCGGGAACTGCGCCTCCAGGCCGGTGATCCGGCCGTGGAACAGGTCGCCGTCGCCGAGACCGACCGCCAGCTCCCGGCCGAAGTCGAGCAGGTGGCGGTCGAAGTACAGAAACGTGGTCTGGTTATCCTTCGTCCCCCAGTTGCCGAACGTGGCCTCGCAGCCGAACAGCCCGTCGGCAGTCTCGTGGATCCGCAGCCCGACCAGACCCTCCATCAGCGAACGGCTCTCAGTGCCGCCGATCGCCACCCGTGGCCGGGAGGGGGCGACCCTGGGTCGTCCGTTCCGGCCGGCCGTCAGCACGCCAGCCATCAGTACGACCGCAGCCGTTCGACCCGCGCCCGGCGGACGCGGGTCACCTGTTCGATTTGCCGGGCGGTCCGGGCGGGCGATGCCGCACCGGTCGCACCCACGGCGGCCGGCGCGGCGGCCGACTCGCCCTCGGCCGGTACGACTTCGAGTTCGTTGATGACCACAGACATGGCGACCTCCTCAGGTGGTGCTGGTGGCGCTCAGGTCCAGGAGCTGACCGGGGGCGAGCAGACGCGGGTTCTCGATGCTGTTGGCCGCCGCCACCGTCTGCCAGTCGAGGCCGGTGCTGGCTACCGCGGCGGTGAGCGACTGCAGGGAAGCGCCGCCGCCCGCCTGAACGAGCGGCCGGGTGCCGGGCGTCGGGCCGGCGGCCGCCTTCGACGGACCGCTGTCGGTCGGTGTGGCGATCTCGAGCTGTCCGGACAGGCTGAGGTTGAGGCTGGCGCGCAGCGGCTCGCCGTCGGGGGAGAAGTAGTCCAGTGTCTCGTCGAGGGCGTCCATCAGGCCGTCGAATGCGAACGTCCCCCACTCGAACCGCACGCCCGGCGGGACCTGTTGCTCCTTGCTCGCACCGGCGGCGGCCTTCGGGAGCATGAAGTAGGCGACCCGTTCGGTGAGCGTCCGCACGTCCCGGGCGCCGTCGGCGCCGGGCGCGTTGATGTCGAACCATAACTGCAGCGCGAGCTTTGTGGCACCTGCGCCGACGACCTGCCGGGTCGAGTTGCCGCGCTGGTCGCCGGGGCTCTGCTGGGGCTGCGTCCGGTTGGCGAAGGTGACCTTCAGGCTCTCCGGGTTGAATTGGACCTCGACCTGGCGCCCGTCCGGCGCGGGGTCCTTGAACTCGGCGTCCAGCTCGATGAGCAGAGCCTTCGCGAGGTTGACGGCGTCACCCACTGCCGGCTCCTTCAGTCGGTTCCAGGCTGAGCGATTCGTAGCCCAGCTGCAGTTCCTCGATCGCGACGACGCCCTCGCGGGCGTTCAATGTCGGCGCTTTGATCTTGATTGGCAGGCACCGCCGGAGCACCCAGGTGGCCCGTTTCGTAGTCCGGTCCGGCGCGTACAGAACCACCTCCGCCCTGGCCCGCACCTTCGGGTCGAGCGCCACCCGTTCGAACCATTGCCACATATCGAAGCCGGAGGTCATGCCACGGCGCAGGGTGAGCTGGCCGTAGGCCACCGGGCCGGCCAGCCTGACCTGAACGCCGTTGTTGCCGCCCTCCCTGATCGTCTTCACGTCCAGGTTCATCTCGAGGCCGTCGCACTCGGCGAACGAGGCTCCGCACAGCACGGCGGGCGCGCCGTCCGGGGTGATCTCTACCGAGAAGTTGAACGCCGAGAACGGGGCGGCATCGGTCATGTCACACTCCCTCGGTGGCGACGACCCGGCCGCCGGTGTGCACCAGCCGAACCGTGAGGTATCGCAGCGGAACGGACGGGGCGACCTTCAGCTCGACGATGAGGCGGCCCTGGTCCACCGACTGTCCGGTATTCGGCGGGTCGCCAATGACCACCCGGTACGCCTGCTCCGCGGTGGCCGCGGCGAACGCGCCCCGCACCAGCAGGTCGGAGAGGATCGCCTCGAAGCTGCGGCGCACCTGCCGGCGCAGCATGTCGTCGTTGGGTTCGAACACGTTCGCGGGCCCGTCGCGTAGGGCGACGCGGCGCAGCAGCGACACCAGCCGCCGCACGTTCACCGGCCGCAGGTCCGTATCGTCGGACAGCGTGTCGGCCGACAGCCAGAGGTAGCCGCGCGGCTCGTGCCGGACGGCGTTGACCTGGGCGTCCTGCAGCCCCTGGTACGACGCGGGCGCGAGCCTGGGTTCTAGGGCCACCACGTCGGTGAGGACCTCGTTGGCCGGCGCGACCCAGGCGCCGCGCAGGAGGGCCCGCTTGGCCAGGATGCCGGTGGCCGCACCGTCCGGGGGCACCGGGTCGGCGCTCGCGGTCCGGTCGTTCGGCGCGTTGACCGGCCAGGGGTGGTACAGGGCCCCGAAGCTGAGCGTCCGCTCCTCGCCGCTGATCGGGAGCACTGCCGCGCCCACGCCCGAGCCGCCGGTCGGCTCGGGGCCGTGCAGTCGCGCGGTGTGTGCGGCCACGTCATCTTCCCGGTAGTGCCGGGGGACCGACAGCACGGCGAGCAGGTCGCCGCGGGCCGCGCACATCCGGACGACGGACCGGTGCACCCCGAGCAGTGTCGAGTCCGGTGCCGGGTCCGCCGCGTGATCCGCCATCCAGGGTTCGCCGGCGATGGCCGCGACCGCGATCCCGTCGGACCAGTCGCTGCTCACCGGGCCGGCGAGCGCCCGCATCCGGTAGGCGTACTCGCCAGGCGCCAGCCCGTACAGGTCGACGGCGGTGTCCGGTCCCCGGTACACCAGCCGCGCGTCGCGCCAGGACCGCACGTCGGCCGTCTCCTCCACCAGATAGGCATCCGCGTGCTCGACTGCGTACCACGCAAGGTGCAGGTTGCCGGTGCGGTCGGCCCGCGGCCCCGGCGCGGCGGCGGCCCAGGTCGGTGCCGGCAGCGCCGCGACGACGCAGTCCTCGAAAACGGTTCCGTCGTGGTTGCACCCGGTATACCGCTCGAACGGCTCATGGGCTGGCGGTGTCGGCGCCGGCGGGGGTTCGGCGGGGCGCCAGGGCCGGTGAACTGCGTCCGGTACCGCAACCAGCGTGACCTCGTCCGCCGTGAGCAGCGCGTGGACGCCGACGAGATCCCGTGGACGTGCGCTGCGGTATCGCAGGTAATCGGCAGTCTCCAGCGTGGTGCCGGTGCCCGAGCCGGCGAGCGCCGGGTCCAGGAAGATCCCGGCATCGAAGGAACCGAGCCCATCGCGCTCCAACGTCCGACCCGGCTGCGGTTCGGCGCGGCCGAACGACCACCCGGCCGTGGTGTCCATCCCGATCGGGTACAGGATCGGCCCGCCCGCCACCCCGGCGAGCGGGAACCGGGGCGAGGTGACTTCCCGCCACAGTGCCGGCAGCGGCCGAGGAACGGGGTCGTCGGTGGTCGGGACGGTGGCGTACAGCTCCTCGTCGGCCGGCAGCGCACCGCCGTACCGGGCATGGTCGGGGTGGAACCCGAGCGGGCCGAGGACGGCCAGCCGCTCGTCGCCCAGCCGCGTCCGCAACTCGAATGTCAGCACCTCGGCGGGGCCCGCCGCGGCCGGCGGCGAGGACTCCTCCGGAGGCGCCGCCGAGGGCCGCAGCAGCCGACCGGACAGCACCGAGGTCGCGGCCACGCGGACCCGCTCGACGGGCAGCAGCAGCTGCCCGCCCTGGACGTCGATGCGCAGCAGCGTGCCGGCGGCCGGGACGCGTTCCGGTGCAACGTCCAGCTCGACCCGCACTGAACCGTCCGGTCCGGTGGCCCGGACCGACGCGGGGACTATCACGGCGGCGTTGGTGCCCGTCGGGGCGGGGTGCGCGGTCGCCGGGATCGGGTCGTCGCTGTCGGGCGCCCACGGGGCGAGCCAGAGCGCTCCGGTGCCGGTCACGCCGAACGGGTCGCCCGGTGCGGCCGGGGCCGCCCCGGTGACGGCGAACAGCAACCGGACACCGGTACGCGGATATGTCACCCGGATTAGATCGCCCGCGGCGAGCCGCACCGGGCCTTGCACCAGACAGTCCACAGTAGACGAGAGCGGATCCCACCGCGGCTCGCCGGCCAGCACCAGACGGGTCGACAGAAGCCCCGCCGACACCGCCAGGTCGTCGGCCCAGCTGCCGGCGGCACGGGCGGCGAGGTGCGCCTGCTCGGGCAGACCGTCAGCGCCCGGCCGCGCCAGCCCGGGCACCGGAAACCGCGCGCGCGATGCGGTGGACACGACCGTCGGCTCACCCGGTCGACCGGGCCGGTGCCCGGCCACCCGGACCACCCAACAGCGCAGGCCGCCGTTGCGGAAGAACGCCCGCACCGTCGGCGCCAGGTACGCCGCGACCGCCCGGCCGGACACCGGGTCCCGGAACAGCGGGGCCGCCGCGCCGAACACCTCGGTGAACTGCGCCATGTCGGCCACGGCGACCGGCAGGTCGAGCGGACCGGTCGCGGCGAACCCCACGAAGCCAGCCACGTCCATCCGCGGCAGGGTCCGCGGTGGCGGCACAGGCTGCGCGTCGAACCGGATGCCCGGCAGGCGGCGAACGGCAGCGGTCGTCGCGGCCATCGCCTACCCCTGCACCACGCGCACGCTGCAGAGGACGGCCTCTTCCACGGCGATGGCGCTGGTCGCGGCGTTGAACGTGCCGGTGGAGAGCTTGGTCAGCTTCGCGCCGAGCAGCGTCCAGGTCAGGACCACACGGTGGTCCTCGCTGAGCAGCTGGATCGTCACCGTCCGCGTGGTGTCCTGCTGACCGTCGCGGATCGCGTCGAACCAGCGGTACAGACTCAGCGAGCCGATGACGCCCCGCTTAAGCGTCACGTCGGTGACCTTGTTTAGTCCGGTGATCTTCTGGACGCCGTTCTCCCGCGAGTTGCCGTTGCGGTACTCGACGACGCCGACTTCCTGGGCGAGGAGGCTCGACTCCGAGAAGCCGGCCTCCGCCCCCTCAGTGACGCCGTCGCCGAGGTTCACTAGGAAGTTGAACCCCGGATACGGGTTCGTGGTGCGCAGCTCAGCCATAGTGGGAGGCTCCCTTTCCGGCTCAGGCCCTGCGGTCGGAGGTCCACTGACCGATGCGGATGATCACGTATTCGGCCGGGCGCAGCGCCGCCACGCCGATTAGGCAGACCAGCCGCCCGTTGTCCAGGTCGTTCTGCGTCATGGTGGTGCGGTCGCACTTGACGAAGTACGCTCGGTCCGGCCGGTCGCCGAGCAGCGCGCCCATCTGCCACTCGTTGAGCAGGAAGTCCTCGATCGTCCGCCGGACGTTGGCCCATAGCGCCTCGCCGTTCGGTTCGAAGACCGCCCACTGCGTACCCCGGTCGATGGAGTGTTCGAGGTAGGCGAAGTAGCGGCGCAGGTTGACGTACTTCCACTCCGGATCCGAGCTGATCGTCCGGGCACCCCATAGCCGGTACCCGCGTCCGGGGAAGTACCGGAAGCAGTTGACCCCCTCGGGGTTGAGCACGTCCTGCTGGCCCTTGTTCAGCGTCTGCTCGAACCGCAGCGCCAGCCCGACCTCCTCGTTGGCCGGCGCCTTGTAGACCGCGCGGAGGCGGTCGTTGCGGGCGTAGATGCCGCAGACGAATCCGCTGGGTGGCAACGGGATCTCCCGTTGGGTCAACGGGTCGAGCACGATAACCCACGGGTAGTAGAGCGCGCCGTACTTGGAGTCCAGGCCGGCCCGCAGCGCGCGGACCTGGTTCGTGGACTGGTTGTCGGCGGCGTCGAGCACCGCGATCCGGTACCGCATGCGCTCGGAGTGCCCGAGCAGCAGCCGCATGACGGTCGCGGCCTGTGCCCGGTAGGCGCCCTCGCCGTCGAAGCTGGAGCCAGGTGCCGCCACGATCGAGATGTCGTCGATGTCCTCGAACGCCTTGAGACCCGTCTTGGTGTTGGTGTCGGGATCGACCGCGCCCTCGTACTCCGAGGCGGTCGGCCGTGCGCCGTCGGTGCCGCCGGTGAGGACGAGGTCGATCGAACGTTCGGCGTCTGTCGAGTCGGCGGACTGCGTGAGGTGGTCCTCCAGGAACCGGCCGTCGACGGGACTGCCGCCGGGGTGGTTCGCCCGGTCGTAGTCGAACAGGGCCTGTAGCACGTCGTGCGCGTCGGCGTCGTCGTCGTGTTCGACGATGATGGGCAGACCTAGGGCGTCGGTGCGGTTCGCCGGCTCCTCGGCGAACTTGTCGAACAGTGAGTCTGGGATGCCGGTGCGCTGGTGCCGCGGGTCGAGTGGCAGCCCGGCCCAGACGACCTGTACCGCGTCCTCGTCGGGCGGGATGTCGGTCACCGAGATGGTCACCAGCCGCACCTGGTCGGTGAGCTGGGGGTCGGGGTCGGCCAGCAAGTCGGTGAGTTCGAGCACAGCGCCGCCCCGGCCGTGGAACCGCCAGGACTGGTCGCCGCCGGCGGTTGTGGATCGCTCCGCGACGTACAGCTCGCCCGCGACCACCGCCGGGGCGCCGGGCGGACTCGACGGTGGTGAGTAGGAGACGTTGCGCACGAGGACGACGTCGCGGTCCTGCAACGTGCTGAGCCCGGTGGCGCCGCCACGCGACACCAGGACGTTCTGACCGACCTGTAGGGTCAGCCGCACCCGCCGCCCTCCGGCCGCCCCCGGGAACCGGGCCTTGACGGTTATGGCGCGCGGCTCGCCCACCGGGCTCGCGGCGCCGACCAACCGTGCGCTCGCGCGACCGTCGACGTCAGGGTCGAACGTGTCCTCGTAGCCGAGTTCGCCGGGCTTGCGGCCCGCCTCGTCAGGCACCGGAACCGGCCGATAGACCCGTTTGACGTACAGCCGCGCGCCGCCATTCTCGAAGAACGCCCGCACCGCGTGCCACATGTAGTTGGCGACGGGGTCGGCCGGCCGGACGTTGTCCAAGCGCTTGTCGGAGTCCGCCGCGGGGTCGACGTAGCTCGTAGCGTCGGCGAAGTCGAGCCGGCGGCGGTCGCCGTAGACGCGCTCGTAGTCGAGCAGGCTGGTCAGCACCTCGGGCTCTGTTCCGACCGGCCCGTAACGGGTGGGGCCGACGAACCCGGTGGTCGTGGTGCTGACTCCCTCGATGGACTTACTGCGGAAGGAGACTTCCTCTACGTACGCGCCTGGTGCGAGGTACTCGGGCATTGAGCCCCCTAGGGCGAAGGCGGCGAACCGGACGGCACGAGCAGAAGGGTGGAACCCGGCGAGGTCCGCACCACGAGTTCCCGCCCATATCGGAGCTGGACGGTGGAAAGCGGCGTCCCTGACGCGTCGGCCAACAGGGCCGCGGGGCGCTGGTCGAGCAGGTCGCACAGGTCCGGCCGCGTGGACCCGGCGGCGATCGGCGCCTCGGACGCGGGCGAGCCGCCGCCGAAGTACGCGTGGAGGTCGAGCGTCCAGACCTGGTCGGACAGACGTGACGAGCCGCCGACCGGCGAGAGCGGGAGGCTGGCCGGTTCTGGGTACGCGAACACGACGCTCGCGAGCCCGTTGCCGTCGGCGACGCCTAGACCGACCGGGCGGCCGCGGTCGGACAGTTCCAGCACCGCCCAGGCGGCGGGCTCGCCGCCGACCGTCGTCAGTTGCGCGCGGAGCACCGCCATGCCGGGCGGAAGCGGCCGGCTCGCCGTGGAGAACAGCGGCACGGCGGGCGGTTCCGCTGATCCGGGCGGTGACGCCGGCGCCCACGGCGGCGAGCCGCGCACGCCGCACCCCGGGTCGAACAGGCCGGGCGGCGTTGGCAGGTCGGCGTCGAACGCCACGGGCAGGAACCGCCCATCCGGGTCGCTCACCTCGATCCGGCACCGGCCGGCCGGCGCCGGTCCGTCGCCCGCCGTTCCACGTTCGAGGGTGCCCAGGCCTGGCAGGCCGCCCAGCACGAAGACCCCGGACGGGTTGGCTTCCGCGTACACCGGCGGCGCGGCGGGACCGGGTCGATGGACGACCTCCAGACCGCCGCGGACGTGCGTCCGGGTGGCGAAGTCCTGGAACACCACGCCGAACGGGGAGAACAGCTCCGTCCGTTCCAGCACCACCACGCGCGCGCTCACGGGGTCGCCACCTTCCCGTAGCGGAACTCTCTGGTCTGCACCAACCGGTACTCGTCGATTGGCACGGTGGACTCGATCTCGACGATGCGGGCCACGTAGCAGGCGGAGGGCTGCTGGTTGGGCCGGGCCGCCTCCCAGATGTCGAACAGTTCCTGCTGGCTGAGGTTCTCCCAGGTGACCTCGACGGTCTCGTCGGGCCGGAACGCCTCCGCCGGCGCGTATCGGTTGAGGACGCCGGCGGGCAGGATCGGGGTGTCGTGGACGACCCGCACGGCCCAACCCAGCATCCGCTGTTGGGTTGTCGCATTCTTCGACCACACGGTCAGCAGGTAGTGCAGGTCCAGCGGGACCGGTGCCTTGTGCCGGACGCCGTGGATGTCTGTGTACGGTGCGGTGTTCCGCCGACCGCCGTTGACGGCGACATGGTAGAGGTACAGCGAGCAGGCCAGCCGGTCGTTCGGCGCCTTCTGCAGGTCATTGGAGGTGAACAGCGAGAACACCGCACCGGCGAACTCGGGCTCGGCGCCGGCCGCGGCCTCCAGGATGCCGAGTATCGCCGTGCTGGTGGTGGCGATCGCACCGAAGGTGGCCATCTGAGTCCCCGCCTCGACCTTTGCCGTTCCGCGTATAGCGGTGCCCACGCAGCATGGCACCGTACGTGTGACAGCCCCGTCACCCCGCCGTCACCAATGTGTCCCGTGCGCCGGTTCGGGATTGGGGCGTCCACGTTCAGGTGACAGTGGAGTGATGCGGCGCGTGCACGATTAGCCTGTGGCTGGTCCGGGAACCGAGAGCACGGGGATCCTGATCCTGCGCGCGTGGGTCGAGCAGCATTCCACCGAACGCCTGCGCGTGCGCATCACTGAGGTCACGAGCGACCAGGAGACACCAGTAGTCCGGACGGTCTCCATTGAGGGCGCCTGTCAGGCCGTCCGGAACTGGCTGGAGACTATCCTGCAGGCGTCTGATTCGCCCGGGTAGTCCGGTATTACCCAGCAATTCTGTGACGCCGTGGTGACGGAGTGTCCGATAAGCTCGGAGCAATGTGCGGTGGACCGAGTGTCATCGGTAGATCGTTTTGCATTCAATTACTCAGACCGCAATCGCCCCTTGTGGAGGGTCGATGAACGGTGACGGCGTTCGCCCGACCACGGTCAAGCTTCTCCGCGGGTTCTCGTTGGTCGTCGATCGCGAACGGGTGAGGGTCAGCTGGAGTGCCCAGCGTCTGACGGCCTTTCTCGCCCTGCAGGATCGGCCGCTGACGCGTTCGTACGTGGCTGGCGCGCTCTGGCCAGAGACGACGGACCTCAAAGCGAGTGCGAACCTGCGGTCGTCACTGTGGCGCGTTCAAAGGTTGTGTAGGCACGTGATCGAGGCATCCGTTCAGCAGCTACGGCTGGGGCCGCACGTCATCGTGGACCTTCGTGAGGCTGAGACGCGCGCTCACCAGCTCCTCGACCGGGCCACTTTCTGCGGCGATGCCCTTACCGTGGCGATCCGGTCGGATCTGTCGCACGACCTGCTTCCTGACTGGTTTGACGATGACTGGGTGATCGTTGAACGGGAGAGATACCACCAGCTGCGGCTCTACGCGCTCGAAGCGATGTGTGAGCGGTTGACGTCGACTGGTCGTTATGGCGAGGCTGTCGATGCGGGTCTCGCTGCTGTGCGCGCCGAACCGCTGCGGGAGAGTGCTCATGAAGTGTTGATCAAAGCCCATCTGGCGGTCGGCAATCGATGTGAGGCCGTCCGTCAGTACGACCGGTGTAGGCGCCTGCTCATGTCCGAGCTGGGTCTGGAGCCGTCGCTGTCCCTGCGGCAGCTGCTACCACCGCACCTGCTTAGTCGGCTGGCTGGCCGCATGCGCGAGGACGTCAAGATCCGCTGACCCGCGCAACGGAACCACCATCGACGTGCGTAGCACCGGCGACCACGAGCGCTGTCGAAGCGGAAGTACGGGCTCGACGCGATACGAACGGGCCGGGTACTTCAGCGTAGGGAGACGCCCAGCGGCGTGAGCGGGTTCCGGCTGCCACACCGAGCGCTTGACCGATACTGTGAGCTACGGCTCGGCCCTCGCATTCGTCGGTGACCAGTTCGGCCGCCGTCGACACAGTTCGAGGCGATGCACTCCACGACTCGTACGTCGGCCAGCCCAAACGAATTCGCCTTGGTTTCGATGTTGGTCTTGCTCGGTGTGTGGACCTTCGAAACCACTTTGCCTGCCGAACGCGGTCGGCAACCTGTTCCCGAAACCAGTGAGCCAGCACCCATCGGCCGGTCGGCGGAGTCACGTGCGACGGTCGGCGGCGCCGTCCTGCTGACGGGTGCAGGGGTCGGCCTCTGGCTTCGCGGCAGTCGCCTTGCTTGTCTTCGGTGCGGCGGTGGAGACTCGGTGTCAGCAAATACCGTCATCCGCACGATCGACGGACCCTGGGCGCAGCCGTCTGGGAGACCGTGCTGGCCTCGTCGCTGGACACGTCGAGGTTCCGAGCCCGCGGGCGTTACCGCGGCGCTGCTGGTCTACGTGCCATGCCCACATGTCGCGGTCATCACGGCACCTTCCTCGCCGGGCCCATGCCCAGCGGTCGGGCCGGAAACACCGTTAGATCCACAGTCCCTGAAGAACGTGCCAAATCGGCTGCTTCGGCGCAGAAGAAAGCAGACGGCTTCAGGTAGTGCGTCACAATTCTTGGCCGTCACGGGGACGCTGGGACTTTTCTCTTGTCGCTTGCTGCTCGGTGAGATCGACATTGAGCCGCAGTCAGCTGTGCGACAAGGACCTTGTCATGTCTGGAGCGTGCAAGCAATATTGAGACTGCGTTCTCGGAGAGGACGGAGTCATGTGGTGTGAACACGCTTTGGTGATGCTGGCCGAAACCTCGGCGGGAGACGCGCTCGCGCAACTTGAGGGAGTGTCGGATCGGGCGTTAGTCGTGGTGCACGGAGAGTCTTCTGGTGAGGACTTCTACTACGTATTCGATGCTGGATCCATTCGAATCGCGTCTAGGCGCTTGCCGCCGACCGCAGCTCTGGAGTCGGCGCTGGACTTGCACGAGTGGGCGAGCAACAACGTTGTTCAGCTCACCGATCACCTCTCTGCGAGCCCGGGTGACGTCGTGCTGCGGGGCCGTGCGGTAGCGGGCGTCGCTATGGACATCCCCGTTACCCGCGGTGGCCCCAGTGATCGCGGTGACTCTGGGGGAGGGCCGTCAATCCGCGGGACCAGCGGGGAATGGGGCAACGCTAAGAGTGGGAGGTCGGGGGACGACGGCGGCAGTTTCGGCTGGAACGGTGGCGATGTGATCGGCGGAGGCCCGTCGACTCCGCCGGCTGCGAGCAGGCCGGGTGCACCGAGGAGCCGGTTTCGGGCGTTCCCAGCGCTGTCGGCTCCTGGCGGTGTGGTGGTCGGTGAGCGGTTCATGCTCATTGTCGGCTTCTCGCGGGAGCGGCGGGGTGAGGAGGACCTTCAGCCTGTGCTGATCGCCGATGCGCCGCCGGTACTCGAATTCGTCGTGCAGATCGCTGGGTTCGGATTCAGCTACCCCGAGGGCATTCGCCGAGATCTACGGGTACGGCGCGACGATCCGGAATCGCTGTCGGTTTCGTTCGCTGTGGTCGCCGAGCCGGTGAGAGACGAGGTTGTCCGTGTGATGGAGGTGTCCTACGAGTACCACGGCGAGCTGTGCGGCCTGGCCTGGCAGGAGGTTCGGATCAGCGCGGTGAGGGCGCCCCAGATTCCGGACGCCCGCGGAGGCGGAACGGGAGTCGTCGTTGGTGCAAGTGATGAGTCCACGCCAGACCTCACCGTCGAAATCCATCACCGCGACGGTGACCCGGAGCTGGAATGGATATTTCATCCTCGTTATGCCGACCTGGAGCGTCCCGCGCACCGGGTCGCCAACCGGCTTGGGCAGCAGTCTGCTGAGTCCTTCGCGATTCAGATCATGAACCAGTTCGCAACGGGCGAAATGACGTCTTCGTCTGGAACCACGAGACTGACAGCCGCACGGACGTCGCTCCGCATCTCGCTGCGTATCTCGGGTGGTGGCTCGACGGACGTATCGTCCTGTGGCCAGACCTCCGTGCAACTGCTCGGCAGGTCCACCCACCCGCTTTGCAGACGGCGGCCGGTTCGCTCTTGCCATTGCCTTCGAACCGGACGTGCAGCCGAAGGTCGAGCGCCGGCGGCGGGGCCCATCGGCGGTTGCTCACACGCGGTCGGAGGTGAGTCTTTCGTACTCGGAGCTGTGTGGGCGTCGAAGACGCGCTAGTCGCGCTGTAACGCCTCGATCACTTTCCGCGATGTATCCATGTTGGGACCCACACGGTGCGGCATGGAGGTAGGTCCTTCGGGTTGGCGGGCGCGGTTCGTTCATGGGCGGCCAGTGTGCTCGACGCTGGCTATCCCGGGTTCCGGCAAAGTATGGCGCGGCGGCTTCCTGGCCACGTGCGCTGATCGGGGCACCGGGAGGGCGTCATGCGGATGTCCGGAAGAAAGATGATCGTGGCGGCAGGCGTGGCGGTGGCCATGGTGTCGGGGGCTCCGGCCTCGGCGGCTGCGGAGCCGGTAGCGGAGACGCGCGTTGGCTCGGCGGCGACCGCGCCAGGCGTCGCCGGTCTGGGCCGACACGGGTCGATGGTCCGGGTGTCGGTGGCCACTGGCGGTGCTCAGGGCAATGACGGTTCGTTCGTCCCATCGTTGAGCGCTGATGGTCGGTTCGCCGCGTACATCTCCGCCGCGTCGAACCTGGTCCGCGGTGATACCAACGGTGCGGTCGACGTATTCGTGCACGATCGGCGGACCGGGCGCACGACCCGTGTGTCGGTGGCCAGCGACGGCACTCAGGGCAACAGCGATTCCTTGGCGCCCCAGCTCAGCGCCGATGGCCGGTACGTGGCGTTCGGGTCCTACGCGTCGAACCTGGTCCCAGGCGACACCAACGCCGAGCACGATGGGTTCGTCCATGATCGGTGGACTGGGCGCACGACCCGGGTATCCGTGGCCGCCGACGGCGGGGAGGCCAACCAGGGCTCCTCGAACCCGGTGATCAGCGACAACGGCCGGTACGTCAGCTACACGTCCGGGTCAGACAACCTCGTTCGCGGCGATACCAACGGTGTCGCGGACGCGTTCGTCCAGGATCGGCGTACTGGCCAGGTGGTCCGCGTCTCGGTCGCGAGCGACGGCGCCCAGGCCAACGACCAGTCCTACAACCAGGTGATGAGCGGTGACGGCCGGTACATCGTCTTCGCGTCGCGCGCGAGCAACCTTGTCCCGGGCGACACCAACGGTGAAGCCGACCTATTCCTCCACGACCGGCGGACCGGGCAGGTGACGCGGATCTCCGTGGCGAGTGACGGCACCCAGGCCAACACCGACGCGATCGTGACGGGCATCAGCCGGGACGGCCGGCACATCCTGTACTGGTCTGCGGCGTCGAACCTGGTCGCGGGTGACACGAACGACACGATCGATGCCTTCGTCTATGACCGGCGCACTCGCCGGGTCGTGCGGGTCTCGGTCGCCGGCGACGGCGCTCAGGCCAATGCCGGCTCCTACAGCGGCGAAATCAGTGCGGACGGCCGGCACGTGACCTTCCTGTCCGATGCGTCGAACCTGGTCGCTGGCGACACCAACGGCACCAGTGATGTGTTCGTGCACGACCGCGTGACGGGCCGGACCATCACCGTCTCCGTGGGGCGTGGCGGCCAGCCGGCCGACGCTCCGTCCACGAACTCGGCGATCAGCGCGGACGCCCGATACGTAGCCATACAGTCCGACGCGGCGAACCTGGTTCGAGCCGACACCAACGCCACGACCGACGTATTCATCTCCCGGCGACGCTGACCCGTCACAACCCGCCGGGCGAGGCCACCGGCGTCACCGACATGGAACGTGCCGTTCGCGGGTGGGCGCTGTGCGTCGCGGAGTCCAGCAGACGGCTGACTGCTTCGGTGCCCTGCCCGTGTTACAGGCGCCGGCGCGGCACTACGCGGTACTGACTCACAGGTCAGCCATGATCGCCGTATGGCGCCCGCAGTTTCATACTCGAGGCAGCACTCAGGACACCGGCGGACACAGTATCTGTCCAACTTGGATACCTGGAGATCGAATCATCGACTCCTTTACTCGGCCAGCTAGACTCGGTGGCGACCTGGGCAAACGTGCTTGAGCATGCCGCTGGGGCCTTCGACTACTCGGGGGTGAATGGGGAGCGGTTGGCTGCTGGAGGCGTGCACAGCGTGGCATTTCCACAGGTCAAGCTGGTGCCGCGGGCGCCTCATTCCGTGTCAAGATCAGCCGGTCGGTGTGCACGCCGTTCGTAGACTATCTAACTCGGTGATCGCCGCAGTAGCTGAACCGCGTGGCCTTGGCGAAGGCGGTGGATCGCCGAGCATCCAACCGCTTCAAGAACTCGTCGATGAAGCAGGTCTTCCACCCGTCCGTCTGCGCGACCTCCGCACGGCGCCGCCGCCTTCTCAATCGCCGCGGGTCCGACATGAAGATCTCGTTGTCGACGGGCCGGTGAAGATCATCCTCGTGCGCTGCGGGCCGATGACCGGCACGACGTCGGGGACGCCGGCTGTTCGAGCTCACCGCGAGGGAGCGGGGGGCCAAGGTCACCTACATCTCGAACGGCATGGTCGGCTCGGCCACCGAGCTCATCCGCTAGCTCTTTAGCACGCTCATGGCCTCGGAGATGATCCCGCCGCAGACCACCACCGAGGCGGCCCGGTTCAGGGAGGTCTGCTTCCGACTGCCGGAGGCTGCGGCCCGCTTCGGGCACCCGCTCTGGATCGCCGTCGACAACCTCGGCCCGGGCCGGACGGCAGGACCCCGCTGATGGCGCCGGAGATCCGGGAGTTCTTCGACCAGTCCGCCCTGCACCTGTTCGACTCCGCGGTGCACGAGTGGTTCCGGCTGATGCTGATCCACTACCCGGACGGGCCGGTGCCCACCGAGTGGGACAGCGAGCTGTGGACCGATACCGCCCGGACCCAACCGATGTCAAGCTCGAGCGCGTGGAGGAGGCGTTGCGGGAGTGGACGGCCGCCCATGATAGCAAGCTGCTAACCGACAAGCTGGCCAAGCTGGCGGCGGACGTCATTGCCAAGGCGGACGCGCGGCCGCCGGAGACGCGACCGAGCAACTCCCGCCAACGGTGCCGCGGCTGCGCCGGATCAACGAGGAGCTGACCAAGACGCTGCGACGTCTCGAGGTGTAGCAGACATGATTATCGGCGCTGGACGGACGTACGCCCTGGCGGAGTTCGTCGCCAAGCTGACCGAGGCCGGGCGGGGGACGCTGCGGGTGGTGGCGCGCGACCACAGCCAGTCGACGGGCTGGCTGGTCACCGACCAGCTGCTGCTGGTGCCCGCCTTCGCGGTGGGCCGGGCCGGCCGAGTCCCGCCCGCGGGCTACCTCTGCTGGCCGGTCCGAGCGGTCCGACCCCGAGGACGCCATCGAGGCGGAACTGTTCCACCTCCCCGCCGACGCTGCGGAGACTGACTGGAGCCGGCCAGCGCTGCTCCGCCTGCGTGTCCCGCAGCGCGGGCGTGTCCTGCGGCTGGAGGTCGAGAGTGCTCGGCCGGACCAGCGGGTGGTCGTCCTGCACTACCCGGGTGGCGTGCCGCAGACCCAACTGAGCCTGGGGCGGGTTCGCGGTCTCGTCGGGCTCTGGATCCACCACGACGCGGCGACCGAGGCGGCTCCGCCGGCGCACCTATCCTCAGCGCGGACACCCTGGCGGTCATCGGGCTGCACCTGAAGCGGTCCGGCGAGGCACCCTCACCGGAGCCGAACAGCTCTGCGCGATCCACAGCTACCTCGCGACCGCCGCCAAACACGGCATCAACTCCCTCAACGCCCTCGTCGATCTCGCTGAGAACCGCCCCTGGATGCCACAATCAGCTACATCACCAGCTACCACGTCAGTTGAAGGGAGGGTGGATCCCAGTTGGGTGGGCAGTCAGCCAAGGGAATATCGACGGCCCGCCGCGACGTCTAGGCTGTGGTCGGATGGTGACATGGAAGTCGAGGACAAATGCCAAGGGCGCGCGCATTGAGACTGAGTACAACGGCTATAATTTACACTGCCGTTATCAACGGCGGGGATCTCCTTGGTGCGAGCTTTGTATCGAGGCGAGGGGAAGACTCGGAGCAAGGCTTCAATCGCGACCTAGCAGCGTCTCGCGCTCGAGAAATCGCCGGGTATCTCGACGAGGATGCGTCCTCGATTCCGACCAACATAGTGCTCTCAGCTCAGCCGATGTGAACCTCACTTACCACCGTGGCCACATCGAGTGGGAAGGCACCCGCCGCTCCTTCTCGTCCTCGACGGCCAACACAGGCTATTTAGCATGCAGTACACCGAGTCCGACTATCCATTTGTGGTGACGATCTACGTCGGACTTAGCCGGCAAGACGAAGTTAGGCTCTTCATCGACATCAACACAAAGCAAAAGGGGGTGCCGCCGGCACTGCTCCTCGATATCAAGCAGCTTGCGGGCACGGAGACGTCGATTGAAGAACGCCTACGACGACTCTTCGACTACGTAGGAAGTGCTCAAGGAAGTCCATTAAACGGGCTACTATCGCCTGCCGCTACCAAGGCCGGGTATGTAAGCCGCGTAACCTTCAACACAGCCCTTAAGCGCGTAATGGAGGCCGGCATCCTTGCGCAGACCGAATCAGATGAAGACCGCGGACGGCTTGTAGTTAACTACCTACGGGCAGCAGATAGGACGCTGCGACAGAGCGGTGCACAAAACAGCTCCCTGACTCGGGCAACCATCCTACAAGCCTTTTTTGAGCTTTTTAACGAAGTTGTAGATACGACGCTTCGGAATCACAGGAACCTCAAGGAAGCCCAGCTTACAAAGACCCTCGCTCCGCTAACAGCCTTGGACTTCGACTCGTACGGCGGCGGTAACCGGCCGAGTAAGACTAAGCTGGTATCCGATATGCGGGCCCAGCTCACCGAGGCTCCGCGACTCACCTCTAGCATGTTGTAGTGCTAGCTCGCACGGCTGCGTTGGCCGACTTGGGACTCCGGTCGCAGGCGAGCATTGGGCAGGGCAGCCAGGCGAACTCCTTGTCGCACCCTTTTAGTCTCATAGACCTGATCTCGATCGACGCCACCGGCTGGACACAGTCCGGGCAACTTGGACGCAACGACTTTGATCCGGAGGCTCTCCAGCTCGCCACATATACGCATGCAGAAATGGCGACTGATCGATTCTGTCGACAGATTGCATCGCTTATCGAGGCGATCAGCCGCGGCGCTGATCCTCACTGGACCGCGGTAACCAGCTACTACGCCTCGTTCTTTGCCGCGCAAGCGCTCTTGCTACAGGCTGGAGTCGGCGCTGTTCGGGTTCCGGCTTCCGTCGGCCTTCCCTTCAGGGCGCTAGCAAGACCAACCTCAACCAAGTGGAGCCCCGCAGCGGCAAGGC
>CAVUDJ010000005.1:0-480945 GCA_963740215.1 uncultured Actinomycetota bacterium | reverse complement strand
GGTTGGTAACGGTTTGGGGTTGTGGTGTCGGGGTGGTGGTGATTCTTGCGGGTGGGCGGGTGGTGGTTGGGCCACTGTGGGGGGCGTGTGTTGTGGCTGGGGTGGGGGGTGGTGGGTAATGGTTTTGCAGGTGCCTGCGGAGTTGGGGCCGGTGTTTCATTGGGTGGTGGGTTCGGATTGGCCGCAGGCTGATGAGGACAGGCTGCGTGGGGTCTCCGGTGTGTGGGAGAGCACCGCGACCGAGTTTGATGCGCTCTCGTTTGAGGTGCGGGACGGGGCGAAGGGTGTCCTGAACGCGATGGAGGGCCCGGCGGCGGAGAATTTCCGTGGCTATCTGACCACGGTGGCGGTCAGTGATACGGCGTTCATGCCGACCGCGGCGAGGGCGGCGCGGGGTTTGGCCGCGGGCACGGAGGAGGCGGCGCTGCAGGCGGAGCACGCCAAGTACATGACGATCCTGATGGTGGCCTGGTTAGCCAAATCGCTACTGACCGCGACGGTGTTGGCGCCGGTGACCGGGGGTGCCAGCGCGGCGGCGGCGCCGGCGTTGGCCACCGCGGCGCGGATCACGATCTCCAAGGTGTTGAGTCGGCTGTTGGTGGGGATGGCGAAGTCGGCGTTGCACGGCGCGGTGTTCCAGACCGCGATGAGCGGGATCGCGCAGGCGTTGGAGGTGGCCACCGGGCGGCGCAACATCAACAACATCAACACCCACGAGCTTTTGACGATGGCCGGTATGGGCGCGGTCGGCGGCGTCGCCGGTTCGGCGTTCGTGATGGGGCTGAACAAGGTCGTCTCCCGGAAGGTGAGCGACAACTTCGCCGGTGACGTGGTCATCGGTGGCGCCAGCGAAACCGTCGGCGGTGTGGCCGGTAACCAGGCGCTCAACCCCGGTTCCTCGATCGGCAGCGCAACCACGGACCTCACCTCGGGCGCGGCAGAGGGAACCATCGACGGCGTCGGCCGAGGCAAAAGCAAGGGCCCGGGACCGACCATGTCCGCCCCCAACTTCGACACCGACCCCATCACCCTGCCCACCCCGGTCCCACCACCGGCGTTCCCCACCCCCAACCACACACCCCCCAACCCGCAGCACACGCAGCCCCCCACCACGCAGCCGAGCACGCGGCCGCCGAACACGCCGGCTCCCGACCCGCAAACCACCCCGCCCACCGAGGCGACAACCCAACCCCCAGATCAGGCCGGCACCCCGCCCCAGCACCCCACCCCCCGCCCGGACACACCACCAGCAGACAACACCACCACGCAGCCGAACCCGACACCCGCGGATACGACTCCGCCGAACCCACCCCCCGCCAACACAACGAACACCAGCCCCGCGAACACGACCCCGGCCGCCACGACCCCGGCCACCCCCGGAACCACCACCACCGCACCTGCCCCCTCGAATACGGCCGCCGGAACCACCACCACCGGCCCCGCAGCCACCCACGGCCAGCCCGAACCGGCCACACCACCCGCCACCGACCGGCCCGCCACCGACACCATCGAGACACCACCGGCAACCACCCGTCCCAACCCCGCCACCGACACCGCCCAGACACCACCGGCAACCAACAACTCCACCCCAGAGCCGGCCACCAGCCCCAGCCTGGCCGCCGACCGGCCAACCACCGACACCATCGAGACACCACCGGCAGCCGCCCCGCCGACACTCACAGTCCCCGACACCGCCAGCCCACCAACCACGGCGTCCTCACACAACACCTCACAGCCCGGTCCGGTGCTCCACCCGGACGGCCCTACCAGGCTCGGCACCACGCCGCCGACCCCACCGACCAAACCAGGAAACAACGACCCGTCGCCAGCACGATCGCCCTCGGCCACCACACCGGCGGCCGACACACCGACCACCCAGAACGACAAGCCACCAACCGAGGAGCCTCAGCCGGACACGCCCACACCGACCACCGACACACGACCCAACGCCCTCACCGAGAACGAAACCTCCCCCGCGCCGACACAAACAACCCCGACCCAGACCGGCGACGGCCACGCCCAACACGCCAACACCCGCGTCATCCGGACCAGCCCACCACCGGCAACCTCCGAACCGACCCGCCACACAACACCCGTGGAAACCACCAACCCAGACACACCAACCCCCACCCCCACCACCGCCACGGCCACGGCCACCGCCACCGCCACGGCGACGCCGCCGGACATCATCACCACACCGGCCACCCCACCGGCGACGACGTCGGCCGCCAGCACGCCGACGACCGACACACCGTCACTCACACGCGACACGGCGACAGGGAAGATCCAGAACCGCCCGAGCATGCAGGACGTGCTCTCCGGCACCACAACAACCAGGCCCGACACCCGCCCCACCCCGGACAAGGACAAGGGCAAGGCGGTCACCGATGCGGGCGGGCTGACCACGCACGACACCAACACCGACACCGACACCGACACCGACACCGAACCACACCGAGCAGAACGAGCCGAGCCGCTTCGAAGAACAACTCCGGGCCGCGTTCGGCGACGACACCCACGCCCGAGACCTCATGCAACGCGCCTCGGACCTGCTGCCTCGACTGCCGATGGTGATCCCCGAGCACAGCCCCGAACTCACCGCCGCCTACCACGCGGTGCAGGACACCAAATTCGAGGTCGCGAAACTGCTGCACGCTGGCAGGACACCGAGGCCCCAGCCGAGGCGGAGCGGCTCACCGCCGAGTTCACCGCAAAACCATCCCGAGGCGTTCATCCCCGGCGTCACCACGATCCGCGCCAAAGGCGGGGTTCGTGAGGTCACCACGCATGAACCCGCGCGGTTCACCGACCAGACCTGGACCGCGGGGACAGGCCGACCAGCGGGCACCCAGGTGTGGGCCGCGAGCCATGAACTCACCCACGAAGCACTGATCGCGTTCCAGGCCGAGGCGCTGCGCATCGCCCGGCTCGACGCGGCCCACCAGACCAACGGGTCCGGCAGCGGTGGGCCGATCCGGTCGCGGTCGCCAAAAAGCTGTTCACCACCAACACCGGCTATGGTGTTCAACTCACCCGGGGCTGGCTCGCCAACGCGGGTATCCCCACCTCCAAAACGCAATATGAAATCGAGCAGGTCAACCTCCTTGCCGGCCCGGGCAGCCCGGCGGTCATCGCCGCCGCCGCGGGAAACAGAGCCCACCCACACGTCCTTGGAACATGGCTGCACCACGGGAACATCACCGTCGCTATACACGGCAGGACCCCGACGAATAACGAGCGGGATTTCGTGTCGGGGTGGAGCGAGGCGACCCACCAGAAGGATCCGTAAAACGGTGCCCCGCTGAACGCGACCCCGGACGGCATCACCCGGCAGGCGGAAATTCATCGGGCGCAGGCCCTGGCCTGGAAAGCACTCATCACCGGGACCCCGCTGAGCCTGACAGACCATCACCGATAAAGCCAAAAACCTGGGCATCACCCAAGTCCCGGAACCGGCACCCGAAAATACCCCAGCGCATTTTGGCTGACCGGGCGAAGGGGTGGTTGGCGGCGGTAGGCCTGTACTCGACCAACAGCTCCGTCAATCAGGTGTGGCCGAGCGGGCGGACCCTCCTCACCGAGGCGATCATCACCCACGCCGAAACCATCCTCGCGCAACAACCGGCCAGCTCGATCATGCGGTTGACCCCCTCGCAACTGACCGGCCGGATCGCCGCCGCCATCCTGGCCCGCCCACCCGGTATCACCACCCCGGTCACCCTGGACACCAACCCCGACGGCAGCTCCCCCGACCGCGACAATTTCGAGGCGTTCATCACCGCGGTGCTGCAAAGCAGCAGCACCCAACCCCCGACCGACCCGGGCACGGTCGCGGACCTGACCCATGTGCTGAACCAGGCCTGGGCCCACCCCGACGAAATCACCGAACGCGACGTCAAAACGTTCGCGATCAACCGGTTCGGCGACGACAGCCCAGGCATCCTGCACACAGTCAACGGCTGGCTCTACGGCGCCGGCATCCTCGGCAACCCGCCCGCCCCCGGCACCCCACGACACACCCGCATTCACCACGCCACCACCAACGCCGCCGCCACCACCGTGACCGGCGCCACCCCGAACTACACCGCCGCCACCCGCCAGATCCACCCCACCCCCGCGCCCTACACCCTGACCGTCACCACCCGCGCCATCCACGCCAACTGGCCACCCACCACCAACAGCCACCACCACGGCGGCCAGCAGCAGCACCGCGACGGCCAGCACCAGCGCCACCCCGGCGGGGAGAGGCACGAATACCGGGGGTGCGGTGGGCCCGACGGTGGAGTCCGGGTTCGGTGGGGCGGTGTGGGAGCACACCACCGGAATGTCCTCAACTCCGTACTTGACTCCGCGGGCTAGGGCCTGGTTCAAGACCCAGGCGTTGCAGCTGGCTACTGATGCGCTAACCCGGCCGCGACCGGACGGGACCGTACCCGGCTGGGTCGAGGTGGACGCGTTGACCGATCAGCTGTTCTCCACCAACAAGGCCTACGGCGCGGCGCTGGTCACCGCCTGGATGACCACCCACAACATTCCGACCTCCCCGCAGGAGAAGAACCTCAAGCTCACCCGCGAAGCGGTAAACGCGGCATTCACCGGAAACACCAACTACGGGACGGTGAATGGCAAACCGCAACCGTTCGGAATCGCCAGACACGTATACGGGCTCACTCAGCGGGCCAGTGCCGACGAACATGAACCGACAAATGGGCGGTTCGAGTATCAGGTTGTCGCCCACGGGGTCACCGAGCTGAAGAACATGTTGAAGGCCGGGGTCGAGGCCAAGGTCACCGCGGTGGTCCGGCTGGCCCAGAAGGCGATCCTCACCGGCCAAAAAGTGACCATCACGGATGTCGGCGGGCCGTTGAGGTCCGGCACGACCGTGAGCCAGTCCGGCGTTAGGACTGCGCCATCTACCTATGTAGAGCGGCGGGTTCGGGGGATTTTGCAGGCAGCCCGGCTGTATCACAGCAAGGAAGACACGCCGTATGCGCGGCCGGGGATGGAGTGGTCCGGCATCATCCACGACACGCTCACCGCAGCCAGTACACATCTCGACACCCACCCCAGCACCGACGACGCCGCCCTGATCGGCGCCGCCACCACCCAGATCGTCGCCGACACCGGGCTGACCGACCCGGCCGACCCGGCCGCGGCCACCCACCTCACCGCGCTACTCACCGGCGCCCTGCAGGGCGCCGGCCTCACCACCCCCACCCTGGCGAACCAGCCCAACAGCTACCTCGGCGTCCAACTCAACGCGGTCCTAACCTATGCCAAAGACCACGGACCGCTCACCGACCAGGACATCAAAATCCTCGCCCAGCAAGAATTCGCCACCATCACCACAACGGTCACCACCCCGGCCGACTATGCGCTGTTCGTCTGGCAGGTCCGCGGCTGGCTCCACGGCGCCGGCCTCCACGGCGCCCCCCACCCCGAACAACCCCCGCACCCCCTCGCCACCCGCGCCGCCCAGCTGGCCGACCAGCTCACCGCCCGCAACCTGCCCTACACCCCCGCCCAGATCGCCGCCAGCCTCTTCCCCCACCTACCAGCGATCACCGACCACCACCGCGACCTCACCGCCACCTGGATCGACCAATACACCCAAAGCCACACCCCACCCACCAACACCACCCCCAGCACCCTGGACACCACCGGCCGCCAAATCACCGCCCGCGCCACCCTCACCACCTGGAAACGGGACCAGCCACAACCCGCCACCGCCGGCGCTACTGGCGTTACCCGCCCTGGCGTCGGTGCCGGGATGACCGCCTCGAACATTCCGCCCTGGCCGACCGCGACCACCCCCGACGTTGATCCGGTCACCGGGCTGACCCCCGCCCAGCGCTCCACCCTGGAAGACCTGTCCCTGCGCACCACCCCAGCCGCCGGCGCCACCGCCGACACCTTCTACAACGCGCTACTCACCGCCACCCCCGAGCAGCTGCGCAACGCCACCACCCCCGGCCAGATCCGCCAGCACCTCGCCACCCAAGCCATCCTGGACTTCCACACCGACCCCGCCATCGCGGCCCGGATCACCCACGCCGGCGGCCTCGACACCGTCCTGACCCACCTCCGCGACGGCACCGACGCCACCACCGCCACCGGCGCCCTCGTCCCCGACCTCACCGCCCGGCACTACGAATTCCCCATCGACATCATCGACGCCAACGGCGACCCCATACCCGGCACCGGCCAACCCCGACACCCCACCCACAACCCCTTCACCACCCCCGTCACCCTCACCCACACCCGCCAACCACACACCACCACCACCGGCACCACCGGCACTGGCGGCAGCGGCAGCGGCAGCTACGACCATTTCCTCCCCACCACCGCCGACGACCTCCTCAACACCTACCTCAACCTCAACAGCAACAATTCAGGCCGGAACAACACCCGCAAACGCGACGCAAACCGGGACCCCTCCCCAAACCCAGGCCGTTACGGACAACGTCCTGGAAACGGCGGCTGGTCGGGAAGCTTGTTCGGCTCCGCCGATATCACCACCCCCGCCACAGCCACCCCGGCCACAGCCACCCCCGCTTCCGCCAAAACCTTCCACGCGACCAGTCCGGCCACCGTTACCAGCCCTGCCACCGCCAGTTCCGTGGACACGCTGATCAGCGGTCTAGGTCGCAAAGCGATCTTCGCGAACACCACCGCCCGAACCGTCGAGGACACCACGACGCTGACCGCGGCGCAGTTCCCCGACCTGTCCACCGTCAATCCGCACCACCGCACCGGAACAGAGTTCGCCACCGCCGTCGAATACGAAACGAACTGTGTTCTGGCCGCGATCACCGTGGACATCTCGATCGCCGAGGGCGAGGGTTTCACTACACCGCCCAGCGGCGCCACCACCATCGATGACCTGGTCAACAACACCGGGAACCGGCCCGTCCCCACCACCTACCGCGACATCGCCGCGCACCTGCTGAACTCCCCACCCGGCACCCGCGGCTACCTCACCATCGAAACCAAGCCGGGAACCGGGCAGCACACCATCAACAGCCACACCGTCGACGGTCACGTCATCAACGTCATTCACGCTGTCGACGGCAACGTGTACTTCCTCGACGGCCAAACCGGCGGACCCGCCCACCTGCCCGACAACCCCACCAAGGTCGAGTACATCCCCACCACCACAACCGACACCCTCGCCACCCCAGCCACCCCGGCCGCTGCGGCGGCACCACGGTCCACCCCGCCCTCGGCCCCGGCCCCGGCTCCGGGGCCGGTTTTGTCGGCCGGGTCTGAGTCTGCGCCGGTCACCGGTCCTACGCGGGGCGATGTGCTATTCGGCGACTCGCGGGCGCCGATCACTCACCGCACCGGCGGGGCAGCTGTCACCGTCGATGACACCGCTCGGTTCGGCGAGGAAAAGGAGCGGTCGGGGGGGCCAGGCGGGCCGGGTGGTACCACGACCGGTCTGACCGCTGGTTCAACCGAGCGTATGGGCAAAGGTAAACGGCCGGTTGGGATCGGTGACCTGAGCACCGGTCACACCACCGGCGACGATCAGATCGGTCGGGTTGAGACGGCCGAGCCGGGCCGGCTCGAGGAACGGTTCCGGGCCGAGTTCGGGCGACACGTCGACGTCCGGAACCTGCTCAAGGACGTGTCGGATCTGCTGCCCCGAATCCCGATGGTCATCCCCGACCGCAGCCCGGAGCTCACCGCCGCCTACCGGGCCGTGCAGGACACCAAATTCCAGGTGGCGAAGCTGCTGCACGCCGGCAACCACACCCAGGCCCAGGCCGAAGCCGAGCGGCTCACCGCCGAGTTCACCCGGAACCACCCCGGCGCGTTCATCCCCGGCGTCACCACAATCCGGGCCAGAGGCGGAGCCCCACGCGATCTGGATCCCGCTACCTCCACCCCGGAGACCACCGGCTCTACCAGTGCCACTGCGGCTACGGACGCGGGAGGTGCTATTCCTCAAATCCTGATCACCCCCCAACCTAGCGGCCCCACCGGTGTGGTTTCCAAGGAGGCTGACACCGGTGGCGCGCAAGAATTGCTTCCGGAGCTGCCTGATCAGCGTCTGGATGGCGTAGCAATTGACTTTTCTGCGGGATCGAAAGAATTTAGTAGGGATGAGATCGGGAAGATCGAAGCCTTCGCGCAAAGAGCGGCCCGGTGGGCGGTCAATAGTGGTGGCATCGACCTGCGCATCGATATTCAGGCCGGAGCTAGTGGTTTCGTCGCGCTCCGGAAGCACCTTCCCAACAGTGATATAGCGCAGGCCCTTTCCGACCAACGCGCCGAGCAAACGGCGAATAAACGCGCGATCAAGCTTCAGAATAAGATTCGTGAGCTACTCCCGCAGGCGCTCAGCAAGGCAGGCTTCGACGCTAAGGCGACCCAAACCATGGTCGACATCCTCCTGCAACGACCGGCTACAGCCAAAACCGACATGCCCCGGGGAGGCCAAGCGAATCTCTTGACCGTCACGACCCCGACGCCGGCCACGCCACCAACATTCGCCGGCTCTTCAGCCCGAGAATCAAATGCGTCGGGCGACGAAGAAGCAGTATCCTCCGAACCGATGTTCGAAGAGAGCCTCGCCGCAACACCCCCAAAAATGGGGTCCCGCACCCCCAGCCTCGAGCAGCTATACCGAGAGAATGCAGTCAAGCCACTCTCCAAAGAAGCACGAATTCACAAACAGGAGATCTATCACACTTCGAGCGGCGAGGACAAACTCAACCTCGACCTAATTTTTGCGGAACTGAACAAAGCCAAAAACATGGAAGGGACCGACGAACAAAAAGAGGCAGCTCTCGCGGATATCTTGAAAACTTTTACCCAGAACGACAGCTCCCAGAACGAAGCACCGGGTCCGGTCAATGACGCCAATACAGATAACGACGCCGACACCTTCGCACAATTCAAACTGACCATCCCCAACGACAGCATCCCCGAACTCAACGACTCCGACACCGAATCGGACAATACCGAACCCACCAACACCCAGCAGGACGACCGGCCAACACCACTGAACCCCAGCGAAACCATCACCGCCACAACCCCGACGACGATCCGGACCACGACACCGATCACGACGACCGTAAGTGTGATATCCGACGGGTCCGGACCGGCGTTGCTCGAGCCCGCGCCCGGCACCACGACCATCGGAGCGGCTGGTAACACCGCGATCGGTCAAAACGTCGCCAAAGCCGGCGAGACAACCATACGGTGGACCGTCGCCTCAGCCGAACACCGCGACGGTGTCTGGAACTACCAACTCGCCGACACCAGGTTTGGATCCACCCGCTGGGTGTCACAGAACGATCCTTTTGTCCTACTGGCAGAAACCAGACTCACCGACTCCCAGCAAGCCATCGCGAACTACCTCCAAGCTAACAGCAAGCCTCCCCCCACCGGCTCCATCACACCCTTATTGAACGGCGAATCCGCCGAAGAATCCACCGACTTCGCCGGGATCGGGCAAGCCCCGAGCCGAACCGGCGGACCAATCACCGTAGTGTGGAGCGGCGGCGCAAGCGACTACATCATCGTCGGCGCCCATGCCAACAACAAAACCGCCCTGATCCACCTCGACCGAACCTCCTCCGGTAGAGACGCCCTCAGCGTCGTCCGTAGCGTCGGCCCAAACCCGTCCGTCTACCTGGCATCAGAAAAATTCGCGAAACCGGTCAACGAAGCCGCCCTCGACGGACTCGTCGCCGACGTCATCACCCACCTCACCACCAATGACGTCGCAATCACGGGATTATATGGAACCAAACAACTCGCCATCACCAACACTGGACAGGTGCTCGCAGACTTCGACCTGGCTCCGCTAAAAGAATCCGTCGATGATACCAATCCCACATTATTCATAACCAAACCCGCTAAACGCTTCAGCGCCACCACAGCCACGGCCACAACGACGCAGACAACACCCGGAGCGCAAACTCCGACACCCTCGCGCACTGGCCAGGGCTCAAATGGTGACGACAACCAGAGCATTGACAGCGACGAAGAGAACCAGATGAGTCTGGAAATCCCCGCCGACTTCGACGCCAGTGCCAACATCCAACAGGACAACAACGCAACTCTAACGACCACCAACCCGGCCGGATCCATCACCGTCACGGTGCCGACGCCGGCCACGTCAACAACATTCGCCGGCTCTTCAGCCCGAGAATCAGATGCGTCGGCCGACGAAGGAGCCGTATCGGCCGAACCGATGTTCGAAGAGAGCCTCGCCGCAACACCCCCAGAAATGGGGTCCCGCACGCCCAGCCTCGAGCAGCTATACCGAGAGAATGCAGTCAAGCCACTCTCCAAAGAAGCACGAATTCACAAACAGGAGATCTATCACACTTCGAGCGGCGAGGACAAACTCAACCTCGACCTAATTTTTGCGGAACTGAACAAAGCCAAAAACATGGAAGGGACCGACGAACAAAAAGAGGCAGCTCTCGCGGATATCTTGAAAACTTTTACCCAGAACGACAGCTCCCAGAACGAAGCACCGGGTCCGGTCAATGACGCCAATACGGATAACGACGCCGACACCTTCGCACAGTTCGAACTGACCATCCCCGACGACAGCACGCCCGAACTCAACGACTCCGACACCGAACCCGATAACACCGAGCCCACAACCAACGCCGTCCTCAACGCTTTCCTCAGCCCCAGCAACGATTCAGGCCCGAGCCGCCGCCCACCCGAGGAAGGCGGGACCTCATCCCCAGAACCCCACCGTCACGAACGGGCCCCAGCGACGCCAGCTGGTCAGGCACCCTGTTCGGCACCGCTCCCGTTGCCGAAGCCACAGCGAACCTCGCCACGGGCAACAACCCGGCCCCGAACATCGCCCTGAACGAGAAAACCCCCACACCGGCCGCCACCGCCGCCACGTCGGGAACGAACGTGATCGCCGCGGACACCCCCGACGCCGCCCGGCGCGTCGAAAAACGATTCCCCTGGCTCAAGACCGTCAACCCGTACTACAAAACCGGCACCAAATACACCCGCGCCGGATTCGAAACCAACTGTGTCCTCGCCGCGATCACCGTCGACATCTCCATCGCCGAAGGCGAAGGATTCATCACAGTCCCCACCACCGCCGCCACCACCCTCGACGACCTCATCAACAACACCGGAAACCAACCCCTCAACACCGACTTCCCCACCATCGACACAATCCTCACCACCGCCCCACCCGGCGCCCGCGCCCACATCGCCTACAACACCACCCCCAAAACCGGCCACGTCATCACCGCCACCAAAGAGACCGACGGCACCATCTACTACCTCGACGGCCAAACCGGCGGACCCGCCCAACGCCCCACCACCGCCACCAACATCAAACTCATCCCCATCAACTTCACCCCCACTACCGAACCCAACACCAACCACTCCACCGAACCCAAGACCGGACCCGGGCAGAACAGCACGACCCAATACGCCGGAAACCGCAGTTCCAAAGCCCTGGGCACAGGCAGCCACGGCCTAGCCGGACTACTGATAAACAAGGGTGCGGCAGCCCGTGAACAGGCGTTGGCGGAGAAGTACGACCTGAAGGTTGGTCCAATGCCGGAGAGTGCCAGTGAGCATTTCTCTCACTCAATGTTGGACAGGATTGAGAAGGTTCTCGGCGAGTTGCCAGCTGATCATGTCACCGCCAACCCTAAGCTGCGGGCGATAGTCCGGGCGGCGGCGACTTCGGGGGCAGCGAGCGAGTACGATCCGGAGACTAATTCGATCCGCTTAGTAAAGCCACCGGGAATTCCGTCTTGGCTGTACGCCAAAATCAATCGGGGTATCGGCTGGCAACAGTATCTGATGGACGTAGGAGCTAAGCTTGACCTCAGCGGTCTAAGCCTCAAGGACCAACTGAGCCCTAGGCGGAATGTTATGGGCGGCGAATCAGACGTTCTTGCTCACGGCAATCTCGTGAAGTGGACTCTCCGCCACGAGATTGGTCACTCCGTCGAAGAACTAATCAACGGGGAATCGATTGACTGGGACAATCTCGCGTCAGAGGAGCAGTTCGGCGGGTGGCAGACCCATTCTGAACAAGAGGGCCTCAGGATCGCAGCGAACGCACTGCTTACCAAGGCTGGCGTCACGCGCGCAGAGATGCAGCAAGAAATAGCGAGCACAGGCTTGCTTCATGCTTTCAGCCTCGCTATCGAACCAAACCGGCCCTCGGCGCCGCGAGCCAAGGTGCTGGACTCGATCGCCGATATCTTCGCATCGGCCAATCCGGTCCTACACGCAAAGATCACAAATGCAGCCGATCTGGCCAAGATGGCTTTAGCACAGCCTTGGACGCTGAAGGACGGTGGTGCCACCGCCCTGGGCATCGAGAGCCGCATCTACCAGGTCGACGATACCGACAACACTGCCGTTTGGGTTAGCTACAACGCGGCTGCACGCGACAATGCAGTCTCCAACTACCAGTTCTCCAACCGAAAGGAGTGGTTCGCTGAGGCCTATGCCGCCTTTTACGACACCAAACCCGAGCCCAAGGCACAGTTGAGCACCGAGGTCAGGAACTTCTTCACTAAACGACTCCCCAGCCTCGTGGCCAACGCGCGCGCGCGTCAGCGACGGTCAGTAAGTCGGCTAAGCTGCGGTGCCGAGACGATGCGCTTCACGTGGTTGCCCAGTTGTCGTTGTGCTGCTCGTTCCATGCCGGTAACTGCACCCGGCCGGCGGAGCGGCGGTGCACGATGAATAGCCTGGTGCTCTGGCTCCGCCGTCGGTGATTACGGTGGCGCGGCCTGGCGCTCACGGTCGATGCCTAAGCCGATGTAGGCCATGCAGTCGTTGCCATTAGCCGGCTGTGCGCAGCCGACGGCGACCACCAGCCGGGTGTCAACCTGGATCGTGACGTCCAGGTTCGTCGTGCTCGATGCGGACACGGCCCGGTCGCGGGTCCGTACGAGCGCCGTCCACCACCAGTAGGGTATCGGGCCGTGTAGATGTGCCGCCGGCGCCAGGGCGAGATAGTAGGGGCCGAGCCGGTCGATGATCCGCTGCCCACGCGGCTTGATCCGGCCGGAGGCGCGACCGCCGCGTCGTCAGGTTCATACGGTAGTACGTCGTGACCAATCAGTACCCGGTCGCAGTGCAACGACGACTGCCGACCTGATCCGCCGTAACGATTGCCGCACCGCCACGGCGCCCCCCACCGCGCCCACCAACCTGGCGAACTGTCTCGGCGACAGACCCGTTGTCGGCGCTCACGAAATTCCCCACCTGTAGGGGTCTGACGCTCAGGTAATTCCCCACCCGGTCGCTCACGTAATTCCCCATGGGGACGACGAGCGTGGCCGGGGTGTGGTCCTCGCGATCCGGAAGAGTCCTCCCTCGTCTTTGGACGGGCGAGGGAGCCGATGGCGAGGAGAACGTTCGACGTGGTCGACGTGACAGAGATCTTGATCCACTGGTATGCGGGCCGTTCGATCAGCGAGGTGTCGGCCAGCCTGGGGATCGATCGCAAGACGATCCGTAAGTATCTGGCGCCGGCGGTCGCGGCCGGGATGAGCCCGGGCGGGCCGGCGATGTCGCAGGCGGACTGGGCGGCGCTGGTGACGGGTTGGTTCCCGCAGCTGGTCGACACGCGGTTGCGGCAGGTGACGTGGCCGCAGATCGCCGTCCATCACGAGTACATCACCGGACAGCTCAAGGCCGGGGTGACGCAGGCGACGATCCACCAGCGGCTGCGCGACGAGCACGGCCTGGCGGCCAGCGTCGCCTCGTTGAAGCGGTATGTGGCGGCGAACCTGCCCGAGGAGGTGCGCCGGGACCGGGTGGTGGTGCTGCGCGAGGAGGCCGACATCGCGCCCGGGGAGGAGGCCCAGATCGACTACGGCCATCTGGGCCATTGGGTTGACTCGGCAACTGGGAAGCGGCGGCGGGTGTGGGCGTTCGTGATGGTGCTGGCCTGCTCCCGGCACCTGTTCGTCCGCCCGGTCCTCACGATGGACCAGCGGGCCTGGACCGAGGCGCACGTGGAGGCGTTCGCGTTCCTCGGCGGGGCGCCGCGCAGGCTGGTGCCGGACAACCTGCGCACCGGCGTGGACAAGCCGGACCTGTATGACCCGAAGATCAACCGGTCCTATGCCGAGATGGCCGACCACTACGGGGTGCTGGTCGACCCGGCGCGGGCGCGCAAGCCTCGCGACAAGGCCCGGGTGGAGCGGCCGATGCCGTATGTCCGGGACTCGTTCTGGCGCGGGCGGGAGTTCACCTCGGTGGCGCAGATGCAGGCCGAGGCGCTGCGGTGGTGCACCGAGGTGGCCGGGCGGCGGGCCTGCCGGCCGCTGTCCGGGGCGGCGCCGGCCTCGGTGTTCGCCGCGGTCGAGGCCGAGGCCCTGCTGCCGTTACCGACCAAGCCGTTCACCCTGGCCACGTGGTCAACGGCGACGGTCGGTCCGGACATCCACGCCAAGGTCGGGAAGACGATCTACTCGATCCCGTGGCGATACCTAGGCCAGCGTCTCGACGCGCGGGAGACCGCCACGGTGGTCCAGTTCTTCCACCACGGGCAGCTGGTCGCCACCCACGGCCGCAAGCCGCAGGGCAAGCAGACCGACCTTGGCCACTATCCGCCGGAGAAGATCGCCTTTCGGATGCGGACCCCGACCTGGTGCCGCACCCGAGCGGGCGAGATCGGCCCGGCGACGGTGGCCGTGATCGGCGGACTGTTGGAGGTCAACGCCCTGTTCCGGCTGCGCGCCGCCCAAGGCGTGCTCGGCCTCGTCGGCAAGCACGGCCCCGAGCGCCTCGAAGCCGCCTGCGCAAAGGCGGTCGCGGTCGGGGACCCGTCCTACCGCACGGTCAAGGGCATCCTTCACGTCGGGACCGAGCACGACCCTGCCCCACCCGGCACCGGCGACGGTGGCGCCGCGGCGTTCCTGCACGGCCCGAAGCAGCTGTTCGCGAACGTCGTCCCCCTGCCCACCATGGGCGAGGGCGGCGGCGCGGACGAGGGCGGCAACCCCGGTCCCCGTGGTCACCACGAGCACGACACCAACGCTGCCGATGGCGAGCAGGCTGGGGCGGGCGCGTGATGACCGCCGCCACCACACCGCAGCCCGATCCATGGCCGCCGCCGGTCTACCCACTGGCCGCGCCAGAGAGCGACCCGAAGTTCACCTTCGGACTCCTCGCCGACGTCGCCGCCGTCCTGGCCGACCACGGCTACCCGCCGCTGCGCGCCGGCGCTGATCTCATCCGCCTGCAGCAGGCCCTGTTCACCACCCTCTACCAGCCCACCCACCAGGAGAACCCGTGACGATCCTCGACACCGCGCTGCACGCCAGCCTGCGCACCCTGAAACTGTCCGGGATGCTCGAGACCCTCGACGCCCGCCTCGCCCAAGCCCGCGCCGGCGAACTCGGCCACCTCGACTTCCTGCAAGTCCTCTGCCACGACGAGATCACCCGCCGGGAAACCACGGCGATCACCCGAAGGCTGCGCCGGGCCCGCTTCGACGCCCACACCACGATCGAGGAGTTCGACTTCACCGCCAGCCCCAAACTGCCCGCCGCCCAGATCCGCGACCTCGCCGCGCTGCGCTGGCTGCCCGCCGGCGAGTCGGTCATCCTCTACGGCCCGGTCGGCGTCGGGAAAAGCCACGTCGCCCAAGCCCTCGGGCACCTCGCCGTCCGCCAAGGCGCCGAGGTCCGCTTCACCAAGACCAGCCGCGCCCTGGCCGACCTCGCCGGCGGCCACGCCGACCGCACCTGGTCCCGCCGCCTCGCCGAACTCGCCCGCCCACACGTGCTGATCCTCGACGACTTCGCCATGCGTGAGCTCACCGCCGCGCAGGCCGACGACCTCTACGAACTCGTCAGCGAACGCGCCGGAACCGGCCGCCCGCTGATCATCACCGCCAACCGATCACCGGTCGACTGGTACCCGCTGTTCCCCAACCCCGTCATCGCCGAGTCCCTACTCGACCGGCTCATCAACACCAGCCACCAGGTCTTCATGAACGGACCCAGCTACCGGCCCAACAAGCGGCCCCGGGGGGCCGCTCGACCTCCCCAGCAGGACACCGAGTAGAACATCACCCGAGGCCCACACCCCGAGGAATTACCTGAGCGCAGGCCCGGGGAATTACGTGAGCGCCGACACCCGTGAATGGGAGGAGTCCACTCTGGACGCCTGCGCGATATCGCGTGCACGGCGCCATGAGCGCGCCGCCCGGCGCACCACCAATCATCCGAGCCTCAGTTACCACGCAGCCTCTCGGCCGTGGCCCAGGACATGACCGCCAGCATCATGCCGCTGCCACAGCGAGCGCCTCGGCTCGTTGACCTGTCAATCCCGTGTGGTCAGAGATGATGACGCTCTCCTGAACTGGCTCTGGCGCACATTCCGTGACGTGGTCACGGTGCGTGCGGGTTTCAGACGAGCAGGACTCTCTTGCGGAGCAGGTCGAGGTTGGCGCGGCCGTACATCTGGCGTTTGAGCATTTTAAAAGTTACGTGGAATCTGGCCGGGGTGATCATGTCTCCCCGGTGTAACCACGGACTTGGGAGATGGCTTGAGCGGCACGATGGTGCTGATAGAGAAGTGGCCGGTGCTGGGCCGGCACGAACAGGCTGCGGCGTGGCTGCAGATCTGGTCTGACCTTGGTCGGGCGTCGAGGACGATCGACGCGTACGCCCGCGGCCTGGCCGAGTATTTGCTGCTGTGTGAGAGGGAGGGCATCGACCCGGTCACCGCGAATCGTGCGCACGTCGCGGTTTTCGTACGGGAGCTGACCTCGCGGCCGCACCGCCAGGGCGGGAACGTGGTCTCGATCGACTCGGGGGCGGGGCTGGCGAACGCGACGATCCAGCAGCGTCTGGTGCCGGTGCGGCTGTTCTACGACTTCCTGATGGAGGAGGGTGTACGCGAGTCCAACCCGGTGGGCCGGGGCCGTTATACGCCTGGCCGGCGGGTCGGTGGCAGTCAGCGGGGGTTGGTGCCGCGGCTGACGAAGCTGCCGTGGATTCCCAGCGAACAGCAGTGGCTGCGGATCCTTGAGGTGGCCCGGCGCGAGCCGGCCCGCAACCGGGTCATGCTGGCGCTGGCCTACGACGCGGCGTTGCGGCGCGAGGAGTTGTGTTCGCTGCGGACCGACGATGTTGATCCGGCCCATCGCACGTTGCGGGTGCGGGCGGAGACGACGAAGAACGGGCTCGAGCGCGTCGTGCCGTACTCGGCGTCGACCGGGGTGCTGCTGTCGGGCTACCTCGCCCACCGAGCCGGGATCAGCCGGGCTCGTGGGCCGCTGTTCTTGTCGGAGTCGCGGCGCAACCACGCCCAGCCGCTCAGCCTGTGGACCTGGTCGAAGGTGGTCCGCAAGATCGCGCTGGAGGCCGGTGTTGAACGGTTCTCCACTCACACCACCCGGCATCTGTGTCTGACGGACCTGGCACGGATGGGCTGGGAGGTGCATGCGATCGCCGCCTTCGCCGGGCATCGGCACACCGACTCCACGTTGCAGTACATCCACCTGTCCGGCCGGGACCTGGCCGACAAGCTCAGCCGCGGCATGGAGCACATCCACGCCTGGCGCATCCAGGCCCTCGCTGACGCCGGCAGCGCGAAGGGGAGCTGGTGACCGCCTTCGCTGCCGGCCTGACCGGCCCGGATCAGCCCGGACGCTGGCACTGGCCGATCGATCCGTGCCGCTACGACACCTCGCCGGCCCTGCGGGCTGTCGAAGAGTCGGCCATCGTCGAACTGGGCGTGGCTAACCTGCGGCGCCTGGCCCGCCACGACCCCGCCGCCCCGGAGTGGCGCAACATCCGGCGGTTGCTGCGGCCGCTGGACGACGCCAACGCCGTGTTGGAGTCGCCGCCCACGTCCCACCGCCGCCGGGCGATGCTGGACGCGACCGCGGTGGTGCTGCTGCGGTGCGCTGAGACCGGCCGGTCCTACTGGGCATGGACGGACGAGGAGTGGGCCGGTCTCCTCGGCCGGGACCAGCACGGTTTCCGCAAGGCGGCCCCCGGCTGGGCAGACGACGCCGTACGCCCTCACCTGGCCGCGCACGCCTTCCTGATCGGTGGCTTCACTGCGTTCTACCGGCTCGGCAGCTTCAGCCGGCTCACCCTGGCCTGGCGCGTCTTCGGCCGCGAACGCGTGGACGGCGAGCTCCGCCGGATCCGCTCCGTGCTGGCCGGATGGGGCTACCGGCTCGGCCGTGATAACGACACGCTGCTGCCGATGGTGGCTTGCCAGGTTCTCCTGCTCAACCGCAGCCCGCACCTGGAGGAACTGACGACCGAGCTGTTCGAGCGGATCCGCAGCGAGCGCCTGCTGCCAGCCCAGAGAGGAAACACGCTGCACGCCATGCAGCGGGCCGTCGCCGAGCTGGGATTCTGCGAACCGCCGCAGCGGATGACGGGCCGTCACTCGGCTCGGGCAGGAGGTGGGCCGGAAGCCTGGGCGAGGTGGGTGGAACGCTGGTATGTCACCTCCACCCTCATGCCCCGCGTCCGGGGCAGCGTCCGCTCCACCTTGTTCAAGGTCGGCAGGTGGCTGGAGGCCGAGCATCCGCAGGCCGCCGATCCGAGGAGCTGGACGCGGCAGACCTGCGCGACGTGGATCGCCGCGCTGGACCGGATGAAGGTCGGCGACTACGTCCAGCGCACCGCAGGGCTCGGGGACCGCCTCGGCAAACCGCTGGAAGCGCCCTCGAAGGCAACCCAGCTCAGCGCAGTGCGCACATTCTTCCGGGACTGCCAGGAATGGGAGTGGCTGCCCCGCCGCTTCGACCCGCAGCGAGCACTGGCCACCCCGCGCAGCATCGCCGCCCTGCTCGGCCCGGACCCGCGCGTGATCGCCGACGAGGTCTGGGCAAAGCTGATGTGGGCGGGCCTGAACCTGCAGGCCGCCGATCTCCCGCAGACCCAGGCCGGGAACTTCTACCCGCTGGAGCTGGTCCGCGCCCTCACACTGACCTGGCTGTTCTCCGGGCAGCGCAGCGATGAGATAGCCCGGCTACGGGTGGGCTGCATCCGCTGGCAGCACGACGGAGCGAACATCCGGGGCGACTCCCAGCAGGTCCTGGCCCGCGACGCGGTCTGCCTGCTGGACGTGCCGACCCACAAGACCGGCACCGCGTTTACCAAACCGGTCGACCCGATCCTCGGCCAGGCCCTCGACGCCTGGCAGGCCGTCCGCCCAGACCAGCCGAAGTTCACCGACCGCCGCACCGGCGAACTGGTAGACCCGCTGTTCGCCTTCCGAGCCCGGAAAGTCTCCTCCTCCTACATCAACAACACCGTCATCCCAATGCTCTGCCGCAAGGCCGGCGTCCCGACCGCCGACGTCCGCGGGAACATCACCAGCCACCGGGCCCGCTCCACCATCGCCAGCCAGCTCTACAACGCCAAGGAACCAATGACCCTGTTCGAGCTGCAAGCCTGGCTCGGCCACAGATCACCGCAATCCACCCAGTTCTACGCCAAGATCAGCCCAACGACGCTCACCCGGGCCTACGACGACGCCGGATACTTCTCCCGCAACGTCCGCACCATCGAGGTCCTCCTCGACCGCGATGCCGTCGCCTCCGGCGCCGCCGCGACCGGCGAACCCTGGCAGCACTACGACCTCGGCCACGGCTACTGCACCTACACCTTCTTCGAGCAGTGCCCCCACCGCATGGCCTGCGCACGCTGCGACTTCTACACCCCGAAGAACTCCACCAAAGCCCAACTCCTCGAAGCCAAGGACAACTTGCAGAAGATGCGCGCGACCATCCCCCTCACCGAGGACGAGCAGGCAGCGGTCGACGACGGCCAAACGGCCCTCGAGCGCCTCTTGAACCAGCTCGCTGACACCCCCACCCCAGCCGGGCCGACACCCCGCCAGCTCAACGTCCCAGCGAACGCAGTCCTCCTGCCGGTCATCGGTGTCGGTCAGGGCAAAGCCCCACAAGCTTGACAAATCTGATTCCACAGAATGATCCGGTTGACGTTGCCCTCGACCGGGCCGGAGCTGTGGCGCAGGGTGAGCCCGGCGGTGACGGCGGCGTGGTCGCGTTTGAGCCCGGCGGCGAAGGAGTGCAGATGAGGCAGGTCGTCGGCCTCGACGGCGGCGATCCAGGCGTCGAGGCGGTCGCCGTGTCGGCCGGTGAGCATCTCGGCGAAGGCGGTGATGTGGTCGGCGAGGGCGTCGAGATGCGGGCAGGCGGCCCGGACTTCCTTGAGTTTGATGTGTTCGTCGGCGTCGAGCTGGTTCGGGTGCCGCAGCAGCCAGCCGGCGATCCGCCGCACCTTCGGAGGCCGGGCCGTGGTCGGCGCGGTGTGGGTGGCCCGGAAGGGGCGCAGGTAGCCGCGCACGGTGCGGAGGCTGCCCTGGTAGCCGAGCGCGCGGATCTCGGCGCACAGCTCGGTGGCGCTCGTGCAGCCCTCGTTGAAGCGCTGATGCAGGTAGTCGACGTAGTCATCGAGGATGCTGGGGCGGCCGGCGCGAGGCTTGGCCAGAAGGTCATCCACGCTTGCGGCGCGGGCGAACCGCCGAACGGTGCCCCGGGCAAGACCGAGCTCCAGGCTAATCGCCCGGTCGCTCATGCCCTGGGCGCGCAGCGCCTGGACGGCCTCGTAACGCCGCCGGGTACGAGTAACCAGCGTCGACGCTTCGACTCGCTCATCAGCGGCGTCGCCGGCCAACTGGTCCAGATCCGGCTCGGCGGCGCCCTGCGGCGGCGGGGCAACGAGGTGCTTCTTGACGCAGGAATGGTGTCGGCCGACGGTCTTCTCGACGTGGCCGGCGAGGTTGTTCCACAGATGCCAGCGGTCGGCGACCTGCCTCGCCTGCGGCGCTCCGGTGCTGGCGCCGTCGGCGTAGGCTCCGGCTCGGTCCCGACACACCACTTCGACCTCCGGATGCGCTTCAAGCCAGGCGGTGAAGGTGGCGGCCTCTCGGTCTGGCAGCAGATCGATCGGTCGGTGGGTGGCCAGGTCGACCAGCACGGTGCCGTAGACGTGCCCGCGGCGCAGCGCGAAGTCGTCCACGCCCAGCATCTTCACCGCGGCGGCAGCGGGCTCCGGTAGCGCGCGGACCAGCCGAAGCACGCTCGATCGGCTCACCGGCACGGCGAGCCGCTCGGCCAGCCGTGCCCCGGCCCGCCCCGCCAACGCCAGCCCAACCGCTTCGAGGGTCCTTTGCGCCAGCGGCGTCTGCCGCGCATACGGCGAAGTCAGGCCGGTGACCTGCTCGGCGAACGTCCGGGCCGGACAGTCCGCAGCGTCGCAGAAGAACCGCCGGACCCGAAGCCGGATCATCACCGGCCGGCCACCGACTGCCGTGTCGAGCAGCCGGCGCTCGTAACGGCTGTGCACCCGCGCTGAAACCTGGCCGCAGCCCCCGCATTCCGCTTCAGCGGCGTGTGCACGCGCCCAGATCCGCAGGCCACCAGCTACCTGCTCGAACCGGTCAACCCTCACCCCGGCCAGATGCGGAAGAAGGACCTCGAGACACCGCTCATCGCACCATCACGACACTACACAGTGGACAGAGGCTCCCTGCGGCCAGCCAGCTCGTTCACGCAAAGTGCGCCAGATCCAGATTTCGGCCGCCGTTGACAGGCGCACCGCCGTTGACCGACGCTCACCGTTCGTGTCCCTCACATCGGGCACGGATCGGGCACGCGGCGCTCAACCGGGCTGTGGCGTGTTCGGCCATAGCGGCGGCTCGACAGCTTCAAGCACCTGCCAGGTCGGGCATGGCCAGTTCGCGCCACACGCGATGCAGTGGTGGCGACCGTCGTCCCAATCGTCGCTGTGCGTCTGTCCGATGCGCCGAAGTGCATCACGCTCACTGAGGCTCACGCACCAAGTATCGCGGCGGGTTCAGCCCCAGTTTTGGAAGATCGTGAACTGGCGTCGCGAAACGGCAAGAGTTGCAGGCAACGGGCACACGCGTCGCGCCCAGTGATGCCCGCTCTCGCCCCGCAGCGGACAGGCCTACTGGCCCGTGAATGGCCCGGCTGGCGATTGGTCTCGAACTGCGTGAGCCCGGCCGCGACAAGCCTTCGTACGACGTCAGTAGCGGGTCTTCGGGCTCCCGAAAGCCCGGTGTGGCTCCCTCAACTGCTAGACGAGGCTCTGTCAGCGCTGATGGCGGCAGACTGGCTCACCCAGCTGGCGGCTGGTGCCTGCGCTTCGCCCGAAGCTGGAACGAACCGATCACCGTGCTGACGGTGATAGCGGCGGCGATGAAGGCCAGAAACGATGTCCAGGACGCACCGGCTGATCCCCGCACCGCCCAATAGGCGAGGAACCCAAGCATCACACCGACGAAAGTTGGGAGGCTGAAAACCGCGATGTATCGGAACCAGTTAGCCTCTGCATGCTCTAACCGTGCCTCGTACCATTGTTGTGAGGCACTCCACCAGCCGAACCCGCGCATACAGCGACTGTAATGGTGCTGCCAATCCGGGCAGAAGGCTGTACCGCCATCCCGTCGCCGTCGTCCCGCCGATTAGGGAGCGCGGCAGGACCAGGGCGCCAAGTTGGAGCGCCCTACTGGACGAACGAGCTTGGCGCCCTGGTCCTGGTGTGCTCGGCTCTGCCCGGGACGTCGGTGGCGGGGTGGAGCGATCCTGGAGCCTGAGGACCCCGCCGGAGGCGGCCTTTGATCTGGATCTTGTGGTGCGGCCCGCCGCGCGCGGCCGATGCCGGCCGGAGGTCGCCAGCAGGCCGCAGCGCGAGCGGGCGCGGTGCGCCGCGTTAGCGGCGCCTTGATTTCAGAACAGAGGAATTCGGCAGTACAACACGTCGGGTCTCATGGAGTGCCGAGGGGGACGACGGTGCGGGTTGTCCAGCGGTAGAGCCAGTCGGGTGCGAGCAGCCGGTCGAGCACGATCAGGGCGGCTTCGGTCACGCGGACTGTGGCCGGCGCGGGCTCGTCGGTGCTGAGCGCCGAGACATAGGGCGCCGAAGGTCCGGCAGCGTTGATGTAGGCGAGGCTCACGTGAGGGTGGAATCCGTGGGCCTGCTCAGGTCCGGTGTGGACGCTGTCCTCTCCTAGCGCATCTGCGATTCCCTCCCGTATGGCACCGCGAAGATTGTGTACGGGTTGCGCGGGTGTTGGGGGCAGCACGATCGCCTCCCCCAGCACAACCGGCCGATGGAAGGCCACGTCGAACGCGCGGAGGCCACGTAGACGGGCCTCCACTGCGCTGATGACGCGGTCGAGGTCGTCGGTCGAGACCTCGTCCACGTAGCCAATGCCTTGCATCGTGAGGTGGAGCCATTCGACCGGGACAGGATTGAGGCCCGGCGCTCCTGTGAGCGCGGCCTGGTACTCGTGGACCAGGCGGTGCAGCTCGTCGGCGCCGTCGAAAGTGACGTGCCAGGTGTAGACCGCCGACCCGGACGCCAACCGGGTCGGGGCCACCAGTGGTCGCGTACTTCCTCGGCATCACGCAGGGCTGAGGTGTGGCTCATGCCGGCTCCTCAGATCTCGGATGGGGCGCTGGGTTCCTCGGCGTCCGGGTTGATCGGGCCGAACGGTACGGCGTTATGGCGGCGGCGAAGCGGCTCGGGCACTCGAATGGCAGCGTGACCACGCGCCACTACGCCCGTGCGATTGAGGGCCGGGACGCTGAGGTTGCCGCCTCCTTCGACCCGGCGACGCCATCGGGCACGCGATCGGGTAAAGCAGCGCATCGGGCACGGAACGGGCACGCGACGCGATCGGGCACGCCGCAGCCCGGTCCGCAGTTCTCTGACCAGGGCCGGAGCACGTCGGCCGACCGATCGGAGTAAAGCCTTGAAAACTGCTAGGACGGGTGACCGTTCTCGTGGGTTCGAATCCCACGCCCTCCGCACCTACCAGCCGCCAGGCAACAACCAGCAGGTCAACGCCCCGAGGGATTCCCTCGGGGGCGTTGCCGTGTGTCCAGCCATGTCCAGCGGTGTGCGACCAACAACGGTTGTCCGTGGAACATGCGTGGAACGGTTCCACTGGGCGATCTACCTCGGCCCGGTCTGACCGGCTGGTGCAGGTTTGGCGGACGGTTGCCCTCGGTCGTCCGCGGTGGTGGATGTTGTCGTGGGTACCGGCGAGCGTTCGGTGGTTGGCCGATGGGACGGGCTCACCGAACAGCGGACTACCGCCTTCTGGCCGGCCTCGCGGCTTAGGTGGATATCCGCCATAGGAAGAGGAGCCAGAGGAGGAGTAGGCCGGCTAGGAACGCCGACCCGATGGCCATGCCATTCTTCGCGTCGTCGAGGTCGCCGCGTGTGCCGCACGGTCGGGCGTGGGTCGGGTGGTGCGCGTTGATCTCCATGCAGACACGGTCACCGGCCGAGGGTCTGCCGGGCAGCATAAGCAGCTCAACGCGGACGGGCCGGCCCTCGTGCTCGTAGTCGACGACGTACAGGTCGTCGTCCCATTTGCTGTCCTTGTAGCGAAGCCCGGCATACGTGCCCTGGACGCGCACCGTGTGGGCGTCGATGCCGCGTTGGATGGGGCCCTGCTGCTTGAACAGCACCAACTCGGACCCCAGTCCGTACAGAACAAGCAGCAGGAAGGGCGCCACGGGGACGAGTAAGGCTGCGCCGGAAGCTAGAGCGCTTAGTAAATCTCTTAGCGTAGCCAGCGCACCGCGCGCGCCCGGTGGTCGCCGCTGGTGGTGGCGGCCTTGTCGGCGAGTTCGCGTCCTCAAGTAGCCATCCTCCAGCCCACCATCTGCGGTCACGGCCAGCGTGACAGAGGTCCGCCACCGGACCGCTGATCCTTCGCGGGCGTGCACTGCCCCCGCTGTCCACTTGGCACACCCCTGGTGCGGGGTGGCTACGGTGGCGGGATGGAATCGCTGCTCTATGCGTTGTCGTGGGGCGCCATTGCCGTGGCGGTGTTCTCGGGCACCGCCCTGGTCGGGAAGCTGCTGATCTGGCCGGTGCGGCGGCTTCGTGCCCGGAGGCAGTCGACCGGCGGCTAGCCAGAGCCACCCGTCGGTCAGGCGGGTGGACGGTCGCGGTCGGCCGCCCGCGGTGGTGGATGTCGTCGTGGGTGCCGTTCTCGTGGGTTCGAATCCCACGCCCTCCGCTCTGACAAGCCATACCGTCCGGTGAGGGCGCCGCCGACCGCTGACCCGGCGACCGCAATCCGGCCGCTGTCCGCCAACGATCTCGCCCCCTACCGGCCAGCGACCGCCACGAACGGCGGTCGTCCGCAGCTGGTCGTGGTGACTCCGGGGTTGGGCGGCGATCGGCCGCGTGCGCCCGCATGGTACGGACCTTGTGCTATCTGCGTCCGTTCCCATAGGTTGGGCATGCTTGGCACCGGTTCCGCGCCCGTTCCGGACATGTCGAGACCCGAGTGCTCCGCTACGCCGCGGGGCCCCTGTCACGTTTCCCTGGACACGCAACCAGGGCGTGTCCACAGGACCCTGGAGGCACTTGTGAGGATCACAAGCTCCATATCCCGACGCTCCGGACTGATCGTCACGGTGGCAGCGCTCGCGGTCGGCTCCCTTTACGCCGCGCCCACGGCGCAAGCGGCGCCTACCGTAAGCCCGGCCACGGCCGCCGTCGCCGCGACCACCCTCGCCGACCAGCTCGGATCCCGCACGGCCGGCTCGTATCTCGACCAGGCCACCGGCAAGACGGTCGTCACCGTCACCGACACGGCGGCCGCTGATCAGGTACGCGCGTCAGGTCTCACCCCGCGACTCGTTGCCCGTAGTGGCGCGCAGCTCGTGGCGGCGACGGCCACGCTCGAACGGCTGGCAACGATTCCCGGCACGGCGTGGGTGGTCGATCCCGTCACGAACCAGGTCGACGTCACGGCCGACGCCTCTGTCGACGGCGCGAAGTGGGGCGTCCTCGCCAAGGTGGTGAGGCAGCTCGGCGGCGCGGCGAGACTCAGCCGCGTCTCTGGGACGTTCAGCACCCAGGCCACCGGCGGTGACGCGATCTACGGCGGCGGCTTCCGCTGCTCGCTCGGCTTCAACGTCCGCAGCGGCTCGACGTACTACTTCCTGACTGCGGGGCACTGCGGCGACGTCGCGTCCACCTGGTACTCGAACTCGAGCCAGACGTCGCGGCTCGGCAACACGCAGTCCAGCACGTTCCCCGGCGCCGACCGGGCGCTGGTCCGCTACACGACCACCGGCACCCCGCCGGGAAGGGTCGGATCGCAGGACATCACCCGTTCGGCGAGCGCGTTCGTGGGTGAGTCGGTCCGCCGCCGCGGCAGCACCACGGGAATCCGCAGCGGGAGCGTCACCGGCCTCAACGCCACCGTGAACTACGGCGAGGGAACATCGTTCGCGGCCTGATCCGCACGAATGTCTGCGCACAGGGCGGCGACAGCGGTGGCCCGCTGTACGACGGCAGCACCGCGCTCGGCCTCACGTCGGGCGGCAGCGGAAACTGCGTCACCGGCGGCACCACGTTCTTCGAGCCGGTTACCCGGGCACTCAGCGCCTACGGCGTGAGCGTCTACTGATCGACCGGGCCGGGGCGCGCAGCGCCCCGGCCCCTCACAACTGTCGGGGTTTTGGCGGTATCAAGTGTCCGGTTAAGGGACCGGTACCGGAACAGTCCGGTTTGTCCCCGGCGCCAATCCCGGACCCGGCGCCAATCCCGGGCGCGGCGGCAATCCCGGGCGCGGGCGCGAAGCTTCAGCCCCGTACGGACGTCCAGGCCTCGTCGACGATACCGGCCAGCGCGTCCAGCGACCGGCCGTCGATCGTGCTCACGGACACCAGCAGGTTGTCCTGCGCGCGCCAGCACGTGGCGGCCTGCGCGGACTGCTGCTTACAGGTGCTCTCGCCCTGCTCGTCGCCACCGATGGTCGTCTCGTACCCGGTCGTCACCACCGACACAGCGGCCGGCGCACCGGCGTAGGCCTGCAACGTCAACAGCGGGATGTCGTTGCGCCCGTAGGCGGCGACCACGGTGGAGATGCCCGGCGGCTGGTCCTGGACGGTGGGGTCGATGCCCTGCAGGTTCTGCAACAGCGGCACGCCGTCGAGCGTGCCGGGCTTCACCAGCGAGATCTCGGCCGCACCGGCGACCTGCTCCAGCCCGGAGTCGACCAGCGAGCAGCCACTCAGGGCACCGACAACAGCGACAGCGACAAGCGCACGGCGAAGCATGCACTCAATCATCCCAGCTGAGTACCAGCCTTCGAACGCTCGGCGCGGATGATGGACATCACCGCACTGATCAGCGAGAGGTGCGTGAAGCCCTGCGGGAAGTTGCCGAGGTGCCGCCCGGTGCTGGGCTCGATCTCCTCGGCGTACAGGCCGAGCGGGCTGGCGAGCTTGAGCAGCTTCTCGCAGAGAGCGCGGGCTCGCTCGTGCTCGCCGATCGCGGACAGCGCCGACACCATCGTGAACGAGCAGATCGTGAACGTGCCCTCCTCGCCGGAGAGGCCGTCGTCGGTCTCGTCGACCTTGTACCTCAGGATGAGGTCGTCGACGCTCAGCTCGTCGGCGATCGCCAGCACCGTGGCGCGCACCCGAGGGTCGTCAGGCGGCAGGAACCCGAGCAGCGGGATGACCAGCAGCGACGCGTCGAGCGCGTCGGTGTTGTAGTGCTGCCGGAACACGCCGCGCTCGCTGACGGCGTGCTCGCAGATGTCGGTCTTGATCTCGTCGGCGGCGGCCTGCCACTTGTCAGCGAGCCCGCTGTCCTCCTCGCGGATCCGTGCGAGCTTGGCTCCGGTGTGCACCGCCAGCCAGCACATCACCTTGGACGATGTGAAGTGCTGCGGCTCCCCGCGTACCTCCCACACGCCCTGGTCGGGCTTGCGCCAGTTCGCGAGGGCGGCGTCGACCATCTGGCGGACGATGGCCCAGGCCCGCTCGTCGAGCCGACCCTGCGAGCGGGAACGGACGTGAAGGTAGATGCTGGCGACGACGGATCCCCACATGTCGTGCTGGCGCTGGTCGTACGCGCCGTTGCCGATACGCACCGGCTGCGCGCCGCCGTACCCGGTGAGGTGGTCGAGGAGCTGCTCGGTCAGGTCACGCTCGCCGTCGACGCCGTACATGATCTGGAGCTGGTCGCCGTCGCGCTCGGCGATGTCGGCGATGAACCAGTAGAAGTCGTTCGCCTCCCAGTCGAAGCCCAGAGAGTACAGCGCGTTGAGTACGAGCATCGAGTCGCGGAACCAGCTGAAGCGGTAGTCCCAGTTGCGCTCGCCGCCCGGCGTCTCGGGCAGCGACGTGGTGGCGGCCGCCGTCACCGCGCCGGTTGGCGCGAACGTCAACCCTTTGAGGGTGAGGGCGCTGCGCTGCAGGTGGGTGCTCCACGGGTGGTCCGGGAAGTTGCCGCGGGCCAGCCAGTGCTGCCAGTGGTGGGCGGTCCAGACGAGCCGGTCGTACGCGTCCTCGTACGTCTGCGGGGCCTCGTGCTCGGTCCAGGAGAGCGCGCAGTACCGGGTCTCGCCGGCGCGCAGCAGGGTGCGAGCCATCGCGCGGCCGCCCTCGAAGCCGAGCCGCAGATCGGTGGTGAGGCGCAGCTCGATGTCGGATTCTTCGGCGCGCGCGATGCCCTCGTGGTAGCCCCGCTCGCCGTACGACCAGCGCACCGGCTTGCGTCCGTAGTCGAGTACGGGTTCGCAGTCGAGCGTGAGCTGCACCTCCCCGTTGACGCAGCGCATCATCCGTAGCAGGACGTGGTCGGCGTCGTAGTCGGTGGGCGCGCGCCGGTGCGAGTGGGACAGGTCCTGTGGATGGTGCCATGGACCGATCAGCAGCACGTCGCGCACGACGAGCCAGCCGGTCGGAGTGCCCCAGCTGGTCTCGAGCACCATCGTGCCCGGCAGGTATCGCCGGTCGACCGGGACCTTGGTGCCCGTGGGACCCACGCGGAAGTGGCCCGCATCCCGATCGAGCATCGAGCCGAACACGCTCGGTGAGTCCAGCCGGGGCAGGCACAGCCACTCGACCGCCCCGCTGGGTGCCACCAGCGCCGTCACTTCGCAGTCTGACAGGAAGCCGTACCCCTCGATCGGCGGGAACGCCGAGAAGCGGTTGCGGGCGATGAAGTCTTCGACGGCCGTCACAACCAGAACGGTGCATCGTCCGGCGGGATCCCGCAAGGCGCGGTGTGCTCCCGCAGGAGCACACCGCGCCCGAGCTGTTACTTCTGGAACGACAGGTCGGCGACGGCGATGTCCCCGCTGCCGCCGAGCGCCACGACTGACACGCCGGCGACGTTGGCCAGGTCAACGCCCGAGAACGCCGACAGCGGCACCGGCACGGCCATGATCAGTGCGTGCGGCACCGGCCCTCCGGCCTCCCCGGCGGCGCTGGTGAAGACCGGCGTGTTCAGCGCCGGACCAGCGAGCGGCACCGTCTTCGTAGCGCCGGTCGCGTCGTTGATCCGCAGCCCGAGGGCGGGCGGTGTGGCGGTGAACGCCCACGCGTCCTTCGTCAGCCGGACTGTCACGTGCTGGTAGCCGCGCATGTCGCGGTTCGCGGCCGGGATCGTGTTCGTCCACGTGGCGCCGGCCTTCGACCACACCAGGTGGAGCTGGCCGAGCCCGCGCGCCTGTGGCGCCATCCAGGACTGGGACAAGTGCGGCTCGTCGCCGGTGCCGCGCGGCGCGAGGCAGGTCAGCGCGTACCGGGTGGCGCCGCCGCAGCGCAGTGCCGCGTCGAAACCGGTGGCGGTGACGCTGCCGCCGAGCTGGTTGTTCGTGGTCGACGAGGTGTTGTCGACGAGAAGCCGGCGTCCGGCGGGTGCGCTCCACGCGGCGACGGTGCGCGCGGGCGCCGCCGAGGCGGGGGTGGCTGCGTTGCCGAGGAATAGCGGGTCGTACGCGACGGACTGGCTCTGCAACCGGGCGCGCAGGAACGCGGCCATGTATGCGTTACCCGCGGCGACCTGCTGCTTCGCGGTGAGCCGCCCGCTCTTGGCGCCGCAGAATTGGTCCTTGGTGCTCCACCAGTCGTCGCTCGTTCCGGCCTCCCAGCCCCCCGGCGTCCAGACCGAGTTGAAGAAGTTGTGGTTGGCGCCGAGTACGCCGAGGAGCGCGTGCGGAACCCGGTCGGGGCCGGCGGCGGTGGCGTCGTCGAAGAAGTGGACGCCCTGCAGGTCGGAGACGTCGCCGTCGCAGTACGGCACGAGCGTCATGCTCGGCGTGCCCTTGAGCTGCTGGCGGGTGAAGTTGACCGGCGCCAGCGGCACCACGGCCTGGATCCCGTACTTCGAGCCCTGCCGCTTGTTCTCGGCCAGCGCCGCGACCACGCCCTCGCCACCGCGGCTGTGACCCATCAGGCCGACGCGCGTGAAGTTGATAGTCCCCTTGAAACGGGTGCCGAACGGCCCCTTCCAGTCGCGGATCACCCAGTCCCGCCACTTGTTGAGGTGGTGGATCACGAGGAAGCCGCGGTCACGGGCGCCGCCGTCCGGCCGGTTCTCGTCGCTGGCGTTGATGCCGTTGGCCGCGACGGACACGACGACGTTGCCGTGGCTGGCGAGCAGGTCGGCGAGCGGCCGGTACCCCTGCTCGCTGGGGATACGCCGGTAGCCTGCCTGGCACGGCCACTTGTACGTGGTCTTGCCGCCGCGCTGGCCGCAGTAGTCGTGCCGCCCGTGGAGCAGCACGATGATCGGCCGCTGCTGCGCCGGGCTGAGGTTCTTCGGGTAGGTCACCTCGCCGGTGACCTCGGCCTTCGCGCCGCTCGGCAGCTTCAGCGCGGTGTCGCCGAACGTGTACTGAGCGCGGACTGTCGGGAGTGGACCGGGCTTGCCCGGATCGGTGACGCCGGGCGCGAGCGGCTTCTGCACGTGCGGCTGGGGCGGTGCGAAGCCTGGGCGGGCCTGCCGGACGTTCATGGACGCGGCGTTGCGCGGCGCCGGAACGCCGCCGCCGGACCACACGACACGCAGGGCGGCGTTCGCACTCACCTTCGCCCGAGTCTTCAGGATCACCGAACGGCGGTCCGCCGAGACGGTGCCGATGCCGAGCGGCGTGTCGCCGTTCATCACCAGCGGGGCCGCGTCGCGGAGCCCGACCGGTTTGGGCAGGCGCACGATCACCTGCGGGTCGGCAGCCGGTGCGGCGGTCGCGGCGGCCGGTAGAAGTGTGATCGCCGACACACCGGCGATCAATACGGAAAGTAGTTGGCTGTGTCGTTTGCCCTGCATGGGAACACCCCCGTACGAGATTTGTCCGTCACGGTATGACCCCGTGTCACGTCCGCCCGCCGGCCGCCGCACTCCGCCAGACGAAAAATCCACATCGGCTCGAACCGTCCACATGCTCGGCCCGTGTGTAGGGCGTTGCCGGTGCACCGGGCGCCGGCGGGATCCCATCAGAGGGAGTTCTCATGATCCGCTTGGCGCGTACCCGCCTTGCGATGTCGATCGCCGCGACGGCCACCGTGGCGACCGTTGCTTCACTCGCCATCGGTGTCGCCGCGTCGGCGCACGACGGTGACCACCCGACCCCCAACCCCACCTCGCCGACCACGCCGGGTGACCCCAACGAGAAGCCGGTCTACCTCGCGGCCGTGCTCCAGGGTCGCAACGAGGTCCCGACCGCGGGCGGCCCCGCCGTCGGCGACAAGGACGGCCAGGCCGTCCAGGTGTTGCGGATCAAGGGCGACCAGGTGGCCTTCGCGCTCACCTGGAAGAAGGTCGGCGCCCCGACCGCTGGCCACATCCACCTCGGCAACACCGGCACCAACGGCGCCGTGAAGATCCCGTTCTTCGGCACGGCGCTTCCCGGCACGCTCAACGCGGCGGTCGGCAAGGTGACGATCAGCGACAAGGCCCTGCTCGACCAGATCAAGTCCAACCCGACCGGCTTCTACGCCAACCTGCACACCGCCGAGTTCCCCGGTGGCGCGGTCCGCGGCCAGCTGCACACCGTCACCAACCCGGTCGACCTCAACAGCGTGCTGCGCATGGGCCCCTTCTCGGCGCTGCTCGACAGCGACCAGGAGGTGCCGCCGGCAGACGGCAAGGCGTTCGCTGACCCGGACGGCTCGGCCACCGCGTACGTCCGCGTCGCGCACGAGAAGGTCGACTTCTCGGTCAAGTGGACCGGGATCCAGGCGCCGAACAACCTGCACCTGCACGAGGGTCCGGTCGGCGTGAACGGTGCGGTCGCGGTGCCCTTCTTCCCCGAGGCCACCGCGCTGCCCGCGTCGTTCACCGGCGTGGCGGGTTCGGTCAGCGGCGTTAAGCGCGAGCTCACCGACCGGATCGACAAGCGGCCGAACGGCTTCTACGCCAACGTCCACACCGCCGAGTTCCCCGGTGGCGCCGTCCGCGGCCAGCTGTTCCGCACCGGCTTCGGCAACGCAGGCCTGCAGCCCGGCATGCTCAACGCCTCGGTGATCAGCGGCGAGCAGATCTACAACTGCACCCAGCAGGCCGACGGCAAGTTCGCCTACACGCAGTTCAACGTCCGTGCCGACCTGGCCGGTGACATCAAGCACTCGTTCGTCAACGACACCGCCGGCCCGCCGCAGTGGATCGACCCGGACGGCAGCGCCGTGACCGGCAAGCTCATCAGCCGTACGCCGAACGGTGACAAGAACATCGCCGAGCTGGACCTGGCCGCGACCTCCAGCGGCAAGGACAAGGGCCGGTTCGCCAGCACCGTCGAGATCCTGCGGTTGAACACCGTCGGTGGCCTCGCGCCGGCCGGCGAGTGTGACCCGAAGGCCAAGCCGATCGCGAAGAGCCCCTACAAGGCCGACTACCTCTTCATCGGCTGACGACCGTCGCGGGGCCACCGTTTGGGGGGCGGCCCCGCGACACGCCGGTGACCCGCCTCGGGGGGAACCCTGAGGCGGGTTCCGTGCGTTCCCCGATTGTCCGCGGCCGGGTAATGGCGGCTAATGGAGGTACGACTTCGCCGCACTGTCGCAACTGGACGGTTCGCGGCTTCACGGGAGGAAGTCCCTTGCTACTACGCCGGGTATCCGCAGTCGGTGCGTTGCTCGTCGCTCCGACACTCCTCATGGCCGCACCTGCCAGTGCGGCGGCGCCCACCGTCGAGCGCCCGAAGACCAGGACGGTCGAGGTAGTGGGCTCGCCGACCGGCTTCACCGCTCCGGCGACCCGGGCGTCCGGGATCACGACGTTCCGGCTCAGCACGACCGATCCGGCCGGGAGCCGGTTCGGGCTGTTCCGGCTGCGTCCCGGGGTCAGGCTCGACCGCTACCTCGCGCATCTGCGCACCGCCCTCACCGGTGAGCGGGACGAGGCGGTGGCCGCCGGACGGAAGGTCGTCCAGCAGGCGACGTTGCTCGGCGGTGCGAGCGTCGTGCCGGGCGGGCCGGCGACGCTGACGCAGATGCTGCGGCCCGGCACGTACCACCTCATCGACTACGAGGACATCGAGAAAGGTGCCCACCACCCGGTAGCGGTGCGCCCGCTGGCCGTCACCGATCGGGTCGAGCACGACGTGCCGCGCCGGCCGGACGGGATGATCCGCATGGTCGCGACGCGTGACGGGCCGCGGTTCCAGGCGCCGCGCACGATCCGTGCAGGATCGTCGTTGCTGGTCAGCAACCTGAGCGACCAGGCTGACGAGGCGATCTTCGTGCCGGTGCGTCCGGGTACCGAGGAGAAGGACGTCCAGCGGTTCTTCGAGGCGGTCGACCGGGGAGAGTGGCCGCCCGACTCGCCCATGGCCGGGCTGCCCCGTGGCATGCCGGTGCTCTCGGAAGGGCGTGCGGCGGTGATCGAGCCAGGGCTGACGCCGGGTGAGTATGCGCTCGTCACCTGGGTGATCGATCTCGACACCGGCACGATGCGCGCAGCAAGGGGTATGCACCAGCTCGTCACCGTTGTCTGATCTCACTGATACCCGTCGTATGCAGCGTTGTGCGCGGAGTAATGCCCGGTTTGCCCCGTCTCGACGTAACGCGCAGTACCCGCTTAGGGTGGGGTCCACATCAGTGGTGGCATGAGGCCCGGGCGTCCGCTATCCGGACGCGCCGGGCCTGGGTGGAGTAGGGCACATGAGTGAGCAGCGCGCACCGATCGGGGTTACCGATGAGCGGTTGTGGCGCGATGCCCAGGCAGTGATGAGCCGGCATCGCCAGGACACGTTCCCCAACGAGAGTCGCTGTGCGTTCTGCCACGACGAATGGGTGTGCCAGCCGCGCGACTGGGCCAACAAGGCCGACCGCCTCGCGCGCATCTGAGGTTTCGAGCCCCGGCGGTCCGAACACCAGCCCCGCGTGCCTCAGGCGGCGCGGCGTTCGGCTGCGGCTGCCACCTCGGCCGGTTCCGGCTCCGGGCGGCCTCCCTCGATGAGCAGGCAGCTCAGCGCTGCCGCAGCGAGCACACCGACGGCGAGCGCCAGCGACGGGCGCATCGCGGCCACGAACGCCTCCCGGAACGTGGCCTCGGCCACCCGGGCGACGTCGGCGGGCGTGCCGGCGGGCAGTGCAGCGCCGGTCTGGCCGCGCCCGACCTGTAACCCCTGGGCAGCGGCTCGGGCGAACGCGGCGACGAACCCGTCGCGCTGGTCGGGCGGCAGCTCCGCGGCGTGGGCCACGGCTGATGACCGCAGCTCCGAGCTGAGCCGAGCCTGGAACAGCGCACCGACCGCAGCGCCGCCGATCACCGCGCCCAGTTGGCGGGTGGTGTTGAGGACCCCGGACGCGGCGCCGGCCATGTGCGGCGCGATCCGGTGCATGGCGAGCGTCGTCATGGGCGGGAACGTGAAGCCCATACCCACCCCGGCCAGGACGAGCCCCGGCAGGAACGTCCAGCGGCTGGCGTCGGTCTGCGCCTCCCAGGCGAGTGTTCCCGTGCCGGCGGCGAAGAGCACGAGCCCGGTCATCAGGACGTACTTGCCACCGATCCGGTCGGCCAGGCGGCCGGCGATCGGGGAGATGAAGATCGAGGTCACCGCCATGGGCGCGACGGTGAATCCGGCCTGCATCGCGGAGAGACCGAGCACGGACTGCAGGTAGATCAGGAACGGCACGAAGATGCCGATCAGCCCGAACGACATCGCGGCCGCGACGAACAGCATCAGTGAGAAGTTGCGCTGGCGCAGGATCGTGAACGGCACGAGCGGCTCGCCCTGCGCGCGGTACTGCACGACGAGAAAGACGACCAGCAGCAGCACGCCCGCGCCGATCACGGCCGGCACCGTGACGAAGCCCAAGAGCTGGCCCCAGTCGTGCCGCTCACCCTCGATCAACCCGAACGTGACGAGTAACAGCGCGGCGGTGATCAGGATCGTGCCCGTGACATCCAACCTGTGCTGCCTACCGGGCCGCAGATCTGGGATGACGACGACGCCGAGCGCGAACGACGCGATCCCGATCGGCAGGTTGACGAAGAAGATCCACTCCCAACCCCAGTTGGTGACGATGATGCCGCCGAGGGTGGGGCCTGCGGCCGCCGCCAGCCCGGCCATCGCGCTCCATACGCCGAAAGCGGCGCCACGCCGTCCGGGCGGAAAGATCTGGGTGAGGATCGACAATGTCTGCGGCATCAGCAGCGCGGCGCCGACGCCCTGCGCCACCCGGCTGCCGATCAGGTGGCCCGGGTCCTGGGCGAGTCCACACGCGACGGACGCCGCCGTGAACAGGGCCAACCCGGCGAGGAAGAGCCGCTTCGGGCCGTGCATGTCGCCGAGCCGCCCGGCCGTGATCAGCAGCACGGCGAAGACCAGCACGTACGCGTTGACCACCCAGAGGATCTCGTCGAGGGAGGCGCCGAGGTCCTCGGTCATCGACGTGATCGCGACGTTCACGATCGTGGTGTCCAGCAGGATCATGAAGAACCCGAGGCACAGGGTGACGAGGACGATCCACGGGTTGTCACGGAGTTTCGACCGGCCGTTGGCGTCCACGATCACCTCCGTCGAGCAGTGTGCCGGAACCGGGCAGAGTCCGAAACCTCAGACATTTTGATCCGACCAGTGCTGTTATCGCCGGCGCCGGGGCGGGCAGGCCCTAGGGTCTGTGGTGTAGACCGGGGAGGGTAGATGAGCCTGGGGGCCAGGGCTCCGGAGGCGCGGAGGCAGCTGATCCTCGACGCGGCGCGTGATGTCCTGCGTGAGCGCGGGTTCACGGGTGCCCGGGTCACCGACATCGCCACACGCGCGGGTACCAGCGCCGGTCTCGTCGTGTACCACTTCGGCTCCCTGTCCGCGCTCCTCGCCGAGGCGGTGAGGAGTGCGGAGGAGGAGTTCTACGAGACCCTCGACCGCAGGCTCGGCTCCGACGCCAGCCCCGTCGCGAAGCTGCGCTGGTGCGCCGAGTTCTCCGCCGAGGACGGCGGCGCGCTCGGCGAGTGGGCGCTGTGGCTCGAGATATGGGTCCAGGCGTTGCGTGACAGCACGGCTCGTGCCACGCGCGAACAACTCGACCGGCGGCTCCGTGACACGCTCGCGGCCATCATCGGTGAGGGTTGTGACGCCGGGCTGTTCCGCTGCCCCGACCAGGGTCGCGACAGCGGCGCGGCTCGCATCGCTCGTGGACGGGCTAGCCGTGCAGCTGGCGCTCGGTGACCCGGCCATGGATCCGGACCGGATGATGGAGCTGTGGCTGACCGCGGCCGCGCTCGAACTTGGAGTGGAGGTCGCCATCTTCGACCAGGTGAAGCCGTGACCGAAGGGACGAAGCGTTCCTCGGGGGTGACGATCTACCAGGTCGCCAACCGTGCCGGTGTGTCGATCGCGACGGTCTCCCGCGTGCTCCGGGGCACCGCGCGGGTGTCGCCCGACACCCACCAGCGGGTGATCGACGCGATCAAGGAGCTGCGGTACACGCCGAGCCGGCTCGGCCGGGCGCTCGCCGAACGCAGGCACGCCGCGAACGGCATCGTGTTCCCCGAGCTGTTCGGGCCGTACTACTCCGAGGTGCTCCTCGGGTACGAGGACGCAGCGAGCGAACTCGGCCGCTCGGTGCTGATCCTCTCGACCCACTTCGGCGCCGCCGACCGGGAGACCGTCCTCGACCTCGCGTCCCGCGTGGACGGGCTCGTGCTCTTCGACCAGACGGTCAGCGACGAGCTCATCGGCGAACTGGTCGACCGCGGCCTTCCTGTCGTGCTGCTCGGGCGCGGGCCTATCGAGGGCGCCGACGCGGTGAGCGCCGACAACGCCGTCACCGCGCGAGCCCTGGTCGAGCACCTGCTGGAGCACGGGTACCAGCGCATCTCGGTGCTCACGAACCTGGATGCGTCGTCCGACATCGCCGAGCGGTGGCACGCGATCAGTGCCGCGCTCGCCGAGCGGGGAGCCGCGCCGCCGGAGCTGGTGTCCTGCGACATCGACGAGGAGTCCGCGCGACAGGTGGCGCTGAAGCTGCTGGCCGGTCCGGACCGTCCCGAAGTGCTCGTCTGCGCCTGCGACTCGCTCGCACTGGGTGCGTTGCTGGCCGCCGAGGAGCTGAGCATCGGCATCCCCGGCGATGTCGCGCTCACCGGGTGGGACGACGTGATGGCCGCGAAGTACGTGCGTCCAGGGCTGACGACGATCCGGCAACCGATGCGCGAGCTGGGCGCGCGGGCGGCGGCGGCCCTCGACGAGCGGATCACCGGCGCGCGGATGACCCCGATCCACGACGTCCTGCCGACCGAGTTGGTGATCCGGGACAGCTGCGGCCCGCACTAGCGCCGCCCGCTGGGCCGCCCGGCCTCGCACTAGGAGAACCGGCCCGACCCCTGGGTCGACCGGGCCCCGCGCTGGCCCTGCGTCGAACCGGACTTGCGGTGCAAACTGGGGCACCGCCGTCCGGTATAGGCACGGCTTCCCGGCAAGTCCGGTTCGGGTCGGCCTGTCCGGTTCGGGTCGGCGCCTGCCCGGTTCGGTTCGCCGCTCCGCCGGTTCGGGTCGCGCTGGTTCGCAGCGGCGCGCACCGCCCGGCGCGGCGCCCACTCCTGCCGCCGTCCGCGTGGAAGTCTGTGGATCTTCGGTCAAGCGTGAGGGGATCCGGACGATGCTGCCCGCAGAACGTCGGCTCCGGATCGTCGAAGCGCTCGGTGCCCGCGGCCTGGTTCGCGTCGACGATCTGGTGGCCGAGCTGGACGTATCGGCGGAGACGATCCGCCGTGACCTGATCGAGCTGGAGCGGCGCGGCGAGCTGACCCGCGTCTACGGCGGCGCCACCCGCAACGGTGATGCGGTCGACGCTCCGCGGCGCGACGTCGCCAACCCGGACGCGAAGCGGGCGATCGCGCGGCTCGCGGCGTCGCTGGTCAAGCCGCACCAGGCCTTGATCTTCGACGTGGGAACGACGGTCACCGAGGTGGCGCGCGCCCTCCCGCCCGATATCGCCGGGCAGGCGCTGACGAACTCGCTGGTCACCGCGCAGGAGCTGTCCCGCCGGCCCAACCTGCAGATCCACCTGGCCGGCGGCGAGCTGCGATCCGAGGACCTGGCCTGTTCGGGTCCGGAGACGGAGCAGTTCTTCGAAGGTTTCTTCGCCGACATCGCCTTCCTCTGTGCCGGCGGGGTGCACCCGCAGGCCGGCATCACCGACTTCCACCCGCGCGAGATCGCGGTGCGCCGCCACATGCTCCAGCGCAGCAACGAGCGGTACGTGCTCGCCGACTCCACCAAGCTGGGCCGGGTAGCGCTGCGGCGGGTGTGCGAGGTCGCGGGCGTCACCGCGATCATCACCGACGTCGGCGCGCCGCAGGAAGCGGTCGACGCACTCACCGCTCGCGGCGTGAAGGTGCTGCTCGCCGGGGAGCCGAGAGCCGCCGCCGATCCCCGAGTCGCCACTGCTCGACTTGGACGGTCCGCCGCAGGCGTTCGCGTTCGACGGAAGCTGAGCGCGCGCCGTCCGTCTTCTGGCCTGCAAGCGTCGGCATGCCGACCATCCAGCGTGCTCGTGGAAATCGCGCGTCAGCGCCGGCACGTCGCAGCAATTGCCGCGACATCTGGAACCGTCCGCTGGCGGTGCGGCGGCCGCGCCGTTCAGGCCCGGCGTGGCGTGTCCTTGGCTCCGAAGAAGTCGCCGCCCTTGCGCTTGACGTCGTCGGTGCCCCAGTGCCGCTCGCGCGGGACCTTCGCCATCCGCGGCAGGTGCTTGGAGCAGTGGATGTACGCCTCGTGGACGGTGACCCACACCCATCGTTCGGGACGCCGTCCCGGCGCGGGATCGACGGTCAGCGTGGGGAAGGCGGCGCGCATGTCGCGGTCCTCGACGATCTGGGCGGCGCCGTTGACGTGCAGCCCGATCACGTCCTTGACGAGATCGAGGATCAGCAGGCCGATGTGCGGGTTCTCGCTGATGTTGCCGAGGCTGGCCATGACCCCGTTGCCGCGGTACTCGGGGTAGGCGAGGTGCTTGTCGTCGAGGACCTGGATGAACCCGGCGGGTCCGGCGCGGAAGGTGTTGTCGCACTCGCCGTGCCGGTCGGAGGTGGCGACGAACATCATCTCCTGGCGTGCGACGAATTCGCGCATCCTCTCGTTCAGGTGGTCGAGCACCTGCTGGTCGTAGAAGCGGTCGGCGCGGTCCCGTGTGCCGTGGATCTCCTGGAGTTCGTGTTCTCCCTGTGAGCCTGGCCTGCACACGGTCTGTTCCACCGAAATCGCCTCCGTCGGGTCGAGAGCGGCACATGTACGAAATGAACGGCGTTTACAATCGCACGGCTACCGCCCGGTAGGACAAGCCACGGCGCACGATTTTTGAGACGGAGTCCCACGAGCTGAGAATCGGATGACCGGTATGCGACTCATTGCAACCGGTTGTCGCATCGCTACTCCTTGTTGAGCGAACGAGTTTGACGGAAGCCTAGACACGCCAGGGTAGGTTCTTGTGGTCACAGTGGAGGATGGGGCGAACACAGAAGGCAACCACTGCGCCGGGGCCGGGGAGCGGTGCCGAGCAGGCGGGGCGAGGTTGTGATGTCGAACGACTCCCAGCTGTTGAAGGAAAGCCTGGCGCTGGTAGAGCCGGTATACGACAAGGTCACCGGGTACTTCTACGCCCGGCTGTTTGTCGAGAATCCGCACCTCCGGTCGATGTTTCCGCTGGCGATGAACGCGCAGCGCGACCGCCTGTTTCGCGCGCTGGTCAACATCGTCCAATCGGTGGACCAGCCGGCGCAGGTCGTCCCGATGCTGCAGCAGCTCGCCAGAGACCACCGCAAGTTCCAGGTCGAGCCGGCGCACTACGACGCGGTCGGCCGGGCGCTGATCGGTGCCATCAGGGAGTACTCGTACGGCGAGTGGACCGACGAGCTCGAGGCGGCCTGGTGGCGTACGTACAGCATCGCCGCCCGGACGATGATCGACGCCGCTGCCGCGGCCGGCGACACTCCCGCGTTCTGGAACGCCGAGATCGTCGGCATCGACCGGCGCACACACGACATCGCGGTGCTCCACGTCCAGCCGGACCAGCCGTACCCGTTCGAGCCCGGCCAGTACGCGAGCGTCGAGTGCGTCCACACACCGCGCGTGTGGCGCCCGTACTCGATGGCGAACGCGCCACGCCGTGACGGCCGGTTGGAGTTCCACGTCCGGTCGCTGGGCGCCGGTTGGGTGAGCGGCGCGCTGGTGCGGCGTGCCAAGGTCGGCGAGATCCTCAAGCTGGGGCCGCCGATGGGCACGATGGTGCTCGACCGGGATTCGGAGCGCGACCTGGTCTTCGTCGCCGGAGGCACCGGCCTGGCTCCGATGAAGGCGCTCATCGACGACCTGCGCCGGTGGAACACGACCCGTCAGGCGCACCTGTTCTTCGGCGTCCGCAAGACCGTGGACCTCTACGACCTCGACGCGATGCACGAACTCGCCAGCCGGCACCCGTGGCTGACGGTGGTACCCGCCGTGTCCGAGGACTTCGACTACACCGGCGAGCACGCAAGCCTTCCGGACGTGCTGTCGCGGCACGGCACCTGGTACTCGCACGACGTGTTCGCGTCCGGGTCGCCGGACATGATCCGCGCGACGGTGGCCAGGTTCCGTGAGTTGCAGGTGCCGCCCGAGCGGATCAAGTACGACACGTTCTAGCGGTGTTCGGGCGATCTTTCTGGCGCTATAACGACAGAAAGATCGCCCAAACCGCGATCAGGCGTGGCGGCGCGACTGCACGATCCGGAACCGGCCCGCCACGTACGCGCCGTCCGTCAGCGCCGCGTTGGCAGCCGCGTTGGCGCCGGTGCCGTGGAAGTCGGAGAACGCCGCCGACTGGTTGACGTACACGCCGCCCGTGAGGTTGCAGGACAGCGCGACGCCGACGTCCTGGGCCGCCTCCTCCATCGCGTCCAGCACGGACTCGTCCGCGGAGTAGATCGACGCCGTCAGCGCACCCTTCTCGGCGACGACCGTGCGGAAGAGCTTGATCGAGGCGTCGGTGGAGTCGGTGGCCACCGCGAACGAGATCGGGCCGAAGCACTCCGCGCCGTACGCGTCAGCATCGGCGGAGTCCACGGCGACGATCGTCGGCGTGCGGATCGTGGCGCCGGGGAACGCCGGGTGGTCGACCGCCCGCGACGCCAGCACGACCTTGCCCTTGCCCGCAGCGCCGTCGATCCGGCCGAGGACGTCGTCGTTGACGACCGCGCCGAGGATCTCCACCGCCCGCTTCTCCTCGCCGAGCAGGGTGTCGACCGCGCCGGCCAGGTCGGCGGTGACCTCGTCGAACGACTTGTGCTCGCCGCCGGCCGTGATGCCCTCGCGGGGGATGAGCAGGTTCTGGGGCGCCGTGCACATCTGTCCGGTGTAGAGGGACAGCGAGAACGCGACGTTGTTGAGCATGCCCGTGTAGTCGTCGGTCGAGTCGATGACGATCGTGTTGACGCCGGCCTTCTCGGTGTACACCTGGGCCTGGCGGGCGTTCGTCTCCAGCCAGTCGCCGAACGCCGTCGAGCCCGTGAAGTCGATGATCTTCACCTCCGGCCGCTGAGCCAGCACGGCGGCCAGCTTCTCGTCCGGGTTCTCGGCGACGAGCGTCACGAGGTTCGGGTCGAAGCCGGCCTCGGACAGCACCTCGCGGGCGACCGCCACGCTGATGGCCAGCGGCAGCACGGCGCGCGGGTGCGGCTTGACCACGACCGCATTGCCGGTGGCCAGGCTGGCGAAGAGGCCGGGGTAGCTGTTCCACGTCGGGAAGGTGTTGCAGCCGATGACGAGCGCGATGCCCCGCGGTACGGCCGTGAACTTCTTGTCCATCACCAGCGGCCCGCGCTTGCCCATCGGCTTCTCCCACCGCGCCGTGGCGGCGTGGCGGGTCTGCTCGGCGTGGGCGTAGGCGACCGCCTCCAGGCCGCGGTCCTGCGCGTGCGCGCCACCGGCCTGGAACGCCATGCCGAACGCCTGCCCGCTCGTGTGCATGCAGGCGTGCGCGATCTCGACGCTGCGGGCGTGCAGCCGGGCCAGGATCTCGACGCACACGGCAGCGCGGGCGTCCGGTCCGGCGTCGCGCCAGGCAGGGAGCCCGGCGGCAGCGGCGGGCAGGAGCACGTCGAGCGAGGCGTGCGGATAGCTGATGTCGAGGTCGAGCCCGTACGGCGACTTCTCGGTGCTCACCGTGCCGTCGGTACCGGGCTGCTCCAGCGGGAACGGCTTGCCGAGGTACGCCTCGAACGCCCGCTGACCTGCCTCCATGGCGCCTTCCGGCTGGGCCTTGATCGACTCGGGGAACTGGCTGAAGTACTCGCGGCTGCGGATCGCCTCCAGCGCGCGTTCCAGCGTGGGCCGGTGCTCGGAGATCAGGGCCTCGACGGGGTTCGGCATGGCCGGATCAGCTCCCTCAGGTATGTCAGTACGGCGCACGAACGCGTAGTAAGTGTCATACAAGCCGGGTGAGCCGCTGTGCGCAAGCCGCTCATGCTGAGTTCGGCATAACTCTTGTCAGACCCGGGCGATCCCGCGATATTCAGCCGGGCTGACACGTTCGACGAGGGGGCACAGTGCTTGAGCATCCGCCGACGGGGCAGTGGCCGGCTGGGCGCACGCTCCTATCGCGTCTACTCGCCGCCGCCGCCGCGGTAGTCATCGCAACCCCGGGCGCCGCGCTGGCGGCCACCGACGCCACCGCGCCGTCGCCGGACGGTCCGCACGACGACGGCACCTACCTGGTGCAGCTCGCCGACCAGCCGGTCGCCACGTACCAGGGCGCCGTCCCAGGGTTGAAGGCCACGAAGCCCGCCGAGGGGGCGACGGTCGACCGCACGAACGCCGACGTCCAGAAGTACGTCAAGCACCTCGACGGCAGGCGCAGCGCGGTACTCGCGCGGGTCAAGGGCGCGAAGAAGCTCTACGACTACAACTTCACGTTCACCGGCTTCGCCGCCGAGCTGACCGGCAAGCAGGCAGCGGTGCTCGCCGCCACGCCGGGCGTCGTCTCGGTCACCAAGGACGAGCTGCGCCACCTCGACACCTCCACCACGCCCGACATGCTCGGCCTCACCGGCTCGGACGGCGTGTGGCAGCAGCAGTACGGCGGCGCGAGCAAGGCCGGCGAGGACGTCATCGTCGGCATCATCGACTCCGGGCTCTGGTCCGAGAACCCGAGCTTCGCCGCGCTCCCGCCGTCCTGGAGCGACGTGACCACGAAGAAGCGGTTCAAGGGCGTGTGCGACGCCGGGCTCGAAGCACCGTGGTTCACCTGCAACAACAAGGTCATCGGCGGCCGGTACTTCGTGAAGGGCATCGGCCCCGACAACGTGATCCGGCGCGAGTACCTCTCGCCGCGCGGTTGGCAGAGCCACGGCTCGCACACCGCCTCCACCGCTGCCGGGAACGCGGGCGTGCCGGCCAGCGTCGACGGCGCCGACCTCGGCAAGGTCTCGGGCATGGCGCCGGCCGCCAAGCTCGCCGTGTACAAGGTCTGCTGGGCCACGGCCGAGGACGGCAGCGGCGGCTGCAACACCAGCGACAGTGTCGCCGCGATCGACGCCGCCGTCGCCGACGGTGTGGACGTCCTCAACTACTCGATCAGCGGCTCGCGGGTGTCCAGTGTGGACCCGGTGGAGCTGGCGTTCTTCCGCGCCGCCCAGGCCGGCGTGTTCGTCGCGGTGTCGGCCGGCAACAACGGCCCTGGCGCGAGCACGGTCGCGCACAACGACCCGTGGGTGACGACGGTCGCCGCGAGCACGCACGACCGTGCCGCCACAGCGACGCTGCACCTCGGGAACGACAAGAACGTGACGGGCGTCGGGGTCGGCAACGCTGTCCCGAGCGCCCCGCTCGTGCTCTCCACGGCTGTCGCCAAGGAGGGCGCCGACGCCAAGCTGTGCTTCCCCGGCACGCTCGACCCGGCCAAGGCGGCCGGCAAGATCGTCGTCTGCGACCGTGGCGTCAACGCGCGCAACGAGAAGAGCCTGGTCGTCCGGGACGCGGGCGGCGTCGGCATGGTGCTCGTCAACACGGGTCCGAACTCGGTCAACGCCGACCTGCACTACGTGCCGAGCGTCCACCTCGACCACGTGGCCGGCGCCGAGGTGAAGGCCTACGCGGGCGGAGCCGGTGCCACGGCGTCCCTCGACAAGGGTGTGATCGTCACCGGCGCCCCGGCGCCGAAGGTGGCGTCGTTCTCGTCGCGAGGCCCTGCCCTGGCCGGGTCCGGTGACCTGATGAAGCCCGACATCATGGCGCCCGGCGTCGACGTGCTCGCCGCCGTCTCGCCCGAGGAAGGCAAGGGCCGCAGCTGGGACCTCCTCTCCGGCACGTCGATGGCGGCACCGCACATCGCCGGCCTGGCAGCGCTCGTGATCGGCAAGCACCCGAAGTGGTCGCCGATGGCGGTCAAGTCCGCGCTGATGACCAGCGCCACCACGCGAGACAACCAGGGCCAGCCGATCACGCTCGACACCGGTGGCCTCGCCACGGCGCGCGAGTACGGCGCCGGCCAGGTGCTCCCGGCCAAGACGTTCCTCCCCGGCCTGGTCTACGAGAGCGGGCCGAAGGACTGGATGCGCTACCTCTGCGGCACCGGCGAGCGCACCGGCACGGACTGCACCGATGCGGGCGGCCCCATCGATCCGAGCGACCTGAACGGGCCGTCTCTCGCGATCGGCGCGCTGGCCGGGATCCAGACGATCACGCGCACGGTCACGAGCGTCGCGTCGAAGAAGCAGACGTACGTGGTGAGCGTGCAGGAGCCGGCCGGTGTCGAGGTCACGGTCTCGCCGTCCCGGTTCACGATCGAGCCGGGCAAGCGCAAGACGTTCACGGTGAAGGTCAAGCGGATCTCGGCCGCCTTCGACGAGTACGCCTATGGCGCCGTGACCTGGAGCGACGGCAAGCACCACGTGCGGTCGCCGCTCGCGGTACGGCCGGTGGCGGTGGCGGCGCCCGTGTCGGTGAGCGGGGTGGGCGGGAGCGGTTCCGTCGAGGTGCCGGTGACCGCCGGATACACGGGCACGCTCACGTCGTCGGTGGTCGGGCTGGTGCCGTCCACGGTGAGTACCGGGAACCTCGCCAACCCCGACGGCCAGGCGTTCCCGGTCACGAACCCGGCGGCAAGCGACCACACCGCGAAGTTCACGGTGAACGTGCCGGCGGGCACGAAGCTCGCCCGGTTCTCGACGTTCGACAGCGACTATGCCGACGGCACCGACCTCGACGTGTTCGTCTACCGGGCCGGTACCGCCTCGCTGGTCGGATCCAGCACCGGCGGCACCGCGCAGGAGCAGGTCGACCTGGCCAACCCTGCAGCAGCGTCCTACGACGTGTACGTCGACATGTACTCGATCGGCGGCGGCGCGTCCTCGCTCGACGCCAAGCTCAACAGTTGGTCGCTCGGCACCACGACGGTGGGCAACGCGACCGTCACGCCGGCGTCGAAGTCGGTGACGATCGCCGAGCCGACGTCGGTCGCCGTGAACTGGTCCGGGCTCGACGCCGGCAAGCGCTGGCTCGGCCGGGTCACCTTCAGCGACGGCGGCACCGCCAGCAGCTCCACCCTGGTGCGCGTCGACTCCTAAGGGTCCGGCCAGCTCGCAGCGCCCGGGCCTCGTCCACATAGGACTAGTCGGGAAAGGTAACCGAATTCCTTTGCTGGTAGCGTTACCTTCCCCGACTAATCCACAGTGGACGCGGACATCGCTTCCTGCCTAGCGATACCGTCGCGCACTATGCGGCGATACCACCGCACGCGGCGTCGAGAGCCGTCAGCAACCGCCGCCCTGCGCGCTCGCTGCGACGGCGAGGCAGCTTCCCGCCTCCCTGCAGCGCTAGCCGCGGTCGGTCCCCGCCTCCCCGCGCTGGCGGCGGAGGTCCGGTTGCCCCGCGCGCTCCCTCCCCGCGCCCGGCGGCGGCGGCTCCGGTTGCCCCGCTTCCCGCGCAGGCGGCGTCGCCCCGCCTCCCCGCTTCCCGGCGTTGCGGCGTCGGTCCGGTTGCCCCGGCGCTCCCTACCCGCAGCGACGTTACGATGAGCGACGCGGGCGCACCATACGCCCGCCGGGGAGCTCGGGACAGCCGGGCTGAGAGGGTGGCCGCCAGCGCCGCCGACCCGTCGAACCTGCACTGGGTAATGCCAGCGGAGGGAAGGTTCCTCATGGTGTTCACACGTGCGCTCGTCGCGGCTATCGTCGCCGCGACCGCGCTCACAGCCTGTAACGACAGCGGCGCCGACAAGAACGAGGTCACGCTCGTCACCCACGAGTCGTTCGCGGTGACAAAGGAAGTCCTCGACGGCTTCACCAAGGAGACCGGGATCACCGTCAAGGTGCTCCGCAGCGGCGACGCCGGCGCGGCCGTCAACCAGGCGATCCTCACCAAGGGCAAGCCGCAGGGCGACGTGTTCTTCGGCGTCGACAACACGTTCCTGTCGCGGGCGCTGGACGAGAAGATCTTCACGCGGTACGAGGCGAAGGGCCTCGACCAGGTGCCGGACGAGTTCAAGCTCGACCCTGGGCACCACGTCACGCCGGTCGACTACGGCGACGTCTGCGTCAACTACGACAAGAAGGCGTTCACCGGCGCGAAGAAGCCGCCGGCCACCTTCGCCGACCTGACGAAGCCCGAGTACAGGAACCAGCTCGTCGTCGAGAACCCGGCCACGTCGTCACCTGGCCTGGCGTTCCTGCTCGGTTCGATCGCCGAGTTTGGTGCGGACGGTTGGGAGAAGTACTGGCGTGACCTCAAGGCCAACGGGGTCGAGGTCGTCGACGGCTGGGAGCAGGCGTACAACGGCAGCTTCTCCGGTGGATCGCAGAGCAAGGGCAAGAAGCCGCTCGTTGTCTCGTACGCGTCGAGCCCGCCGGCCGAGGTCGCGTTCTCGGAGAAGCCGCTGACCGAGGCGCCGACCGGGGTGGCGCTCGACACCTGCTTCCGCCAGATCGAGTTCGCCGGCCTGCTCGACGGCGCCGCCAACGCCGACGGCGGCAAGAAGCTGCTCGACTTCCTGCTCAGCCGCGAGTTCCAGCAGGACGTGCCGATGCAGATGTTCGTCTTCCCCGCGCGGGAGGACGCCACCCTGCCGGCCGTGTTCACGAAGTTCGCCGCGAAGCCGACCGATCCGAAGACGCTCCCGGCCGAGGAGATCGCGGCCAACCGGGAGGACTGGATCAAGACGTGGACCGCCATCGTGCTCAAGTGACCCTGCGGTTGGATTCCGCAGCCAGGCTGCGGAATCCAACCGCAGGTGGGCGGCGGTGGGCGCGCGGAGCGCTCCTGCTTGTGCCGCTGGTGTTCCTGGCGGTCTTCTTCGCCTACCCGGTCGGCTCGATCCTGCAACTGGGCCTGAGCGCGGGCGGCGCCTGGGACACCCTCACCGCGCCCGAAACGCTGAGCACGCTGTGGTTCACGGTGTGGCTGGCGGCGGTGTCCACTGTGCTCACGGTCGTCATCGCCCTGCCCGGGGCTTACGTCTTCGCCAGGCTCGACTTCCCGGGCAAGGTGCTGCTGCGTGCGGTGGTCACCGTGCCGTTCGTGCTGCCAACAGTCGTTGTCGGGGCGGCGTTCCTGGCCGTGTTCGACGTGCTCGGCCTCAACCTCGATCGCACCATCTGGGCGATCCTCGCCGCTCACGTCTTCTTCAACTACGCCGTCGTGGTGCGGACTGTCGGCGGGCTCTGGACCCACCTCGATCCGCGCCAGGAGGAAGCCGCCCAGGTGCTCGGCGCGAACCGCTGGCGGGCATGGCTGTATGTCACCCTGCCGGCGCTCGCTCCCGCCGTCAGCGCCGCCGCGCTCATGGTGTTCCTGTTCACGTTCACGTCGTTCGGCGTGATCCAGGTGCTCGGCGGGCCCGAGTACGCCACGCTTGAGGTCGAGATCTACCGCCAGACCGCTCAGCTGCTCGATCTGCCGGTGGCGGCGGTCCTGTCCATGCTCCAGTTCGCGGTCGTCGCGACCCTGCTCGCGTTTCACGCGTGGACCATCCGCACGAGAGAGTCCGCGTTGAAGCTGGTCAGCGCGGTGCACGGCGCGCACCGGCCGAGGAACCCGGGGCAGTGGACGTTCCTCGTGGCGAACCTCGCGGTCATGGCCGCCCTGCTGGGAGGTCCGCTGGTGGTGCTCGTCGAACGGTCGCTCGCCACGCGCGACGGGTACGGCTTCACCTTCTACCGCGAGCTGGCCCACAACGACACCGGCAGCACGCTGTTCGTCCCGCCGTGGGAGGCGGTCGGCAACTCGCTGGCGTTCGCGGCGGCGGCCACCGCGATCGCGCTGCTCGTCGGCGGGCTGGCGGCGGCCGCGATGACCCGCGACGCGGGCCGGCTGGTCAGGGGCACCGACGCACTGCTCATGCTGCCGCTCGGCACGTCGGCGGTCACGGTCGGATTCGGGTTCCTCATCTCGCTCGACACCCCACCGATCGACCTGCGCCAGTCGGTGCTGCTCGTGCCGATCGCGCAGGCGCTGGTGGCGGTGCCGTTCGTGGTGCGCACGATCCTGCCCGTGCTGCGCGCCGTGGACGAGCGGCTCCGGGAGGCCGCTGCCGTGCTCGGGGCGTCGCCGCTGCGGGCATGGCGCGAGGTGGACCTGCCTATCGTGTGGCGGGCACTGCTCGTCGCCGCTGGCTTCGCGTTCGCGATCTCGCTCGGCGAGTTCGGCGCCACCGTCTTCATCGCCCGGCCGGACACGCCGACCGTGCCCATCGCGATCTACCGCTTCCTGTCCCGCCCCGGCGACCTCAACTACGGGCAGGCGATGGCGCTGAGCACGATCCTCATGGTGCTCTGCGCCGGCTCGCTGCTGGCGCTGGAACGCGTGCGCCTCGACCGCTCGGGAGAGTTCTGATGCTGCGGCTCGACGGCCTGACCGTGCGGTTCGGCGAGCACACCGCCCTCGACAACGTCTCCCTCGACGTCGCCGAGCACGAGATCGTCAGCGTCCTGGGCCCGAGCGGCAGCGGCAAGAGCACCCTGCTGCGGGTGGTCGCGGGTCTGCAACCGTCCGAGGGTCGCGTGCTCCTCGACGGCACCGATGTCTCGCGCACCCCGCCGCACCGCCGCGGCGTGGGGCTGATGTTCCAGGATCACGCCCTCTTCCCGCAGCGCGATGTCGCCGGAAACGTCGCGTTCGGGCTGAAAATGCAGAGCATTTCCTCATGACGACCGGGTCAGCGAACTGTTGGAACTCGTCGGCCTCCCCGGGGCTGGCCGGCGCTCAGTCGCCACGCTCTCCGGTGGCGAGCAGCAGCGGGTCGCCCTGGCCAGGGCGCTCGCGCCCGAACCGCGCGTGCTCATGCTCGACGAGCCGCTGGGCCAGCTCGACCGGACCCTGCGCGAACGGCTCGTCATCGAACTGCGCCAGCTGTTCGTACGGCTCGGGACGACCGTGCTCGCCGTGACCCACGATCAGGGTGAGGCGTTCGCCCTCTCCGACCGCGTCGTGGTGATGGAGGCCGGGCGTATCGCCCAGGTCGGCACCGCGCAGGAGGTCTGGAGCCGTCCCGCGTCGGCGTTCGTCGCGCGCTTCCTCGGGTTCCGGAATGTGGTGCGGGCGGTGGTTCGGGGAGAGGTTGCAGAGACCCCTTGGGGGGTGACGAGCGTGCCGGCCGGGCTGCCGCAAGGAGAGTGCACCCTCCTCGTACGACCAAATGGGGTTAGGTTTTCTGGCGATCTCGCTGCGACGGTCGCGGCACGGACCTTCCGCGGCGACCACGTGGCGCTGCTCCTGGAACCCGAGCGCGGCCCGGAGCTGGAGGCGTCGTGCCGGCTGGAGGACGCGCCGGAGCCCGGTGCGTCCGTTCGGGTGGGGTTCGACGCCGGGGAGATCGTGCGGCTAGCCCCCGTTTCCTAGGCGAGAAGCTCGTGGACGAAGCACCAGCGCCAGGCCTCGTCCTTCTCCGCGGAGCGGATCACGGGGTGGCTGGTGACCTGGAAGTGCGCTCTGGCGTGCCGCTCCGGCGACGAGTCGCAGCAGCCGACATGCCCGCAGGTGAGGCACGTGCGGAGGTGGACCCACCTGGTGCCCTGGGCGAGGCACTCCTCGCAGCCCTCGGTGGTTCTCGGCGAGATGTCGGCGGCTTCTTCGAGATGACTGCAGAGGTACATCGGCGCTCCTTCTGTGTTACCGCGATTCTGCCTCGCCGGGAATGCCCGGCCCGGGTGCGAGGCTGTTGCTGATCGCCGGCGAAAGGGAATCGCATGGAGGACAGCGTGGACCTTGGACTGGCGGCATTCGGCCTGTTGGTCGGGGCGACGGTCGTCGCCGGGCTGGCGCGGCAGCTGCGTGTATCGGCTCCTGTGTTGCTCGTCGTTGTCGGTCTCGGGGTCTCGTTCATACCCGGGGTACCGGACTACACCCTCGATCCGCACCTCGTGTTGCTGCTGTTCCTGCCGCCGCTGCTGTACTCGGCGGCGCTGGAGAGTTCGTACATCGGGTTCCGGGCGAACCTGCGGCCGATCGGCTTCCTGTCGGTCGGGCTGGTGCTGGCGACGACGGTGATCGTGGGGTTCGTCGTCCACGCGGTGATCCCGGGCATTCCTCTGGCGGCGGCGTTCGCGCTCGGCGCGATCGTGGCGCCGCCGGACGCGGTGGCCGCCACCGCGATCGGGCGCGAGCTGGGGTTGCCACGGCGGGTGCTGACGATCCTCGGCGGCGAGAGCCTCGTGAACGACGCCACTGCTCTCACCGCCTTGCGGGTGGCCGTCGCGGCGGCGGTCGGCGGCGGGATCTCGCTGCTCGAAGGCACCGGGATGTTCCTGCTCGCGGCGGGTGGCGGGGTCGCGGTCGGGCTCGTGCTGGCTGTCGGCGTGCACTGGTTGCGGCAGCGCATCGAGGCGCCCGTGCTGGAGAACACGCTGAGCCTGATGACGCCGTTCGCCGTGTACCTGCTTGCCGAGTCGATCCACGCGTCGGGCGTGCTGGCGGTCGTGGTCGTCGGGCTGTACCTGGGGCATCACGAGGCCGCGACCAGCTACGCCGCGCGGCTCCAGGCGCGAGCGGTGTGGCGGATGATCGACTTCCTGCTGGAGTCGGTCGTGTTCGCGCTGATCGGTTTGCAGCTGCCTGCCGTCGTGCGCGGCCTGCCTGTGGGCTCCGAGGGCGGCTGGCGTTATATCGGTTATGCGGTGCTTCTGGTTGGCGTGGTGATCCTTGTGCGGATCGCCTGGGTGTTCCCGTTCACGTACCTGCCGCGGTGGATGTCCTCGCGGATCCGCGAACGCGACCCGTTGCCGCCATGGCAGGTTCCCGCCGTGGTCTCGTGGGCCGGCATGCGCGGCGTGGTGTCGCTCGCCGCGGCGTTCGCGCTCGCCCCGGACTTTCCGGCGCGGTCGGAGATCCTGTTCCTCACGTTCTCGGTGGTGCTCGGCACGCTCGTGCTGCAGGGCTTCACGTTGCCGTGGGTGATCCGGCGCATCGGGATCGAGGCCGACGAGAGCTACCGCGACAACCTTGCCGAGGCCAGCGCGCAGCACCGCGCCATCAACGCCGCGATCGACCGGCTGGACCAGCTGGTCTCCGAGGACTCGCCGCCGGAGGACGTGGTGGAGCGCCTCCGGATGATGGCGGAGAACCGGCGCAACGCAGCGTGGGAACGGCTCGGGGGCGGCACCGGGCCTCGGGGCGAGGAGACGCCGTCGGCTGCGTTCCGTCGGTTGCGGCGCGAGATGGTGGCAGCCGAACGGGCTGTGTTCCTGGAACTGCGCAACGCCAGGCTGCTCGACGACGAAGTCATGCGTCAGGTCATGTACGAGCTGGACCTGGAAGAGGCGATGCTGGACTGGCGCTCGGCGCGCTAGGGGTGCCTTGGGTGGCGGGGCCCGGACAAAACGGACTGTCCGGGCAGTGGTCCTCAAACTGGGCGGAGGATGCCGCCAAAAGCCCGACAGTTGGGTCCGCCGGCTAGGTGGCGGGCGGGAGCTGGTGGCGCTGCTGCTGGCGGTGCGTGTACATGGCGATGGCGCGGTCGGCGAGGTCGCCGGTGGAGCTGGCGTTCATGACGGCGCCGAACGGTACCGCCGCGAACGGGATCAGCTTGAGTAGCCCCTTCTTCGCCAGCTTGACCCCGCCCATCTTCGCGAGCGTGACGGCCAGCGCCAGGAGCGAGCCTCGGCTGCCCTGCACCGTGCTGCTGTGTTTCAGGAGGTCAGCGGGGGCAGCCCGGCGAGCGGCGACATCCAGCGCCGTCTGGGCGGCGCCCATGTACTTGTGGACGTTCTGGAGCACGAGCAGCTCGACGGCTCGGTCGCGGTTGGTGGGATCCTCGCCGTAGATGGTGGCGAGGTAGATCACCATTCGGGCCTGGTTCCACGCGAGGACGCCGATGTCGACCACCGCGCCGACGGCGCCCGCCACGCCGGCGACCGCGCCGGACAGGCTGCTCAGCTTCACGAACCGCTTCCGCGTGACCTGCGCCAGGTGGTGCGACGTGACATACGGGAACTGGGCGCGGAACTCCGCGATCCACGCCTGCGCCTCCGGGCCGAACTGCTCCACGGCGGCGAGCGCTACGTATTCCGGGGCGCGCAGCGGATCCGCACGCATGTGCTCGAGCAGGCCCGCGGGAAGCAGCTCAGGTCGACCGCTCGGAGCGAGTCCGGACACCGCGAAAGCGTCAGCGTCGGCTGGGGGCGATGGTGGCGTAGTCATCAACTGTGAGGGTACGGCGTGCGCGCACCCGCGGCACTCGGACGCGATGTTCGCGCTGGTCGCGAGCGTCGCTGCGGCGAGGCGGGTATCCGCTTTGCTCGGCGGTACGGGCGCCCTGTACCCTCGTCGGCGGTGGCCTCGTGAGGCCCCGGGAGGCTTCGCCTAGTCTGGTCTATGGCGCCGCACTGCTAATGCGGTTTGGGGTTACCCCCCATCCCGGGTTCAAATCCCGGAGCCTCCGCAAGTAAACTGAACAAAGCATGCGCTCGTAGCTCAACGGATAGAGCACTTGACTACGGATCAAGAGGTTGCAGGTTCGAGTCCTGCCGAGCGCGCGTCTGGTTGAGACGGATGATGCAGGTCAGGGCCTTAGTTCGTTAACTCGGACGAGGCCCTGACTGCTGTCCGGGCCAGCCCCATCTCACATTTCCTCACGGACGGTTGTACTGCTACTTGCCGAGCAGATGATGCTCGACCGCTTCGAGGGTCATGCCGAACTGGCCGCCGCCGACAACTGCGTTGGATCCCGCGTCGATCAGCCAGAACGTGCCGTAGTCAGCGGCGCGCGGGTCGCGGCGGCGCGACTTCGTCAGCCTGAGCGCCTGCCGATCGGCCATGCGGCGGAGACGGTTCTCTCGCACCTTCTCGCTCTCGGCCATGCGGCTGACCTCCGTATCTATGCTTGAAGTGATGCCAGAAAGTATGCCGGAAGGTATGCCAGAAGTCAACGGGCTCAGCCCAACAGCTCGCCGAGACGATCCGCCGCCACCTTGAGGTGGCTCGAATCCGGGTGGATGTAGACCCGCTTCGCGAGCGTGCCGCCGTCCGCGTGGCCAGCCCAGGCCGCGAGCACTACGTCCGGCACACCGGCACCGGCGAGGAATGTCAGCGTCGAGTGTCGACAGTCGTACAGCCGCACCTCGCCCTTGCCCCGCACGCCGACATGAGCCATCAGGGCGTAGCTGCGGCGCCGTAGCCAGTCGGTCTTGACCGGCTCGCCCAGCTCGTCGACGAGCACGTACATGCCCGTGCCGGTGTACGCCTCGCCGGCCGCCAGCTTCTCTGTCGCCTGCGTGACCCTGAACGTCTTCAGCGCCGCCAGCACGGACGCGGGAAGCGGCAGGCCCCGCTTGCCGGCCGGGCTCTTCGATCCCTTCTCCTCGACCTGGCCGTCGACGAGCGTGCGGGTGTTGTCCCCGACGGCGAGCGTCGCGTTGTCGAGGTCGGCGTCTGTCCACCTGAGCCCGCACACCTCCGCCGGCCGCAGCCCCATCAGGCACAGCAGCATCACCGCGAACAGTCGCTCGCCCTTGATCCCGGCGAGGAACGCCTTCACCTCAGCCTCGGTCCACGGGGTGCGCTGGGCCTGCGCCTCCGCTGCCGCCTTGGTCGCGGTGCGGGGGATCGTGACGTAGAGCGCGACGTTCCTGACCACCAGGCCGCGGCGCACAGCCACGTCGAGCGCGGAGCGGAACCGACCAAGAGTCAACCGCACAGACCTCACCGACAGACCGGTTCCGGCCTTCCCGCCGCGCTTCCGCCCCTCGGTCAGCATCCAGTCGACCAGGCCCTCGACGTGCGCCTCGGTGAGCCGCTGCAACTGCCGATCGCCGAGCCGTTCGCGTACCGGCAGGACCGCGTCCCGGTAGTTCGCCGCAGTCGCCCGTTCGACGTCGCGTGTGGCACTCGACAGCCACTCGTCGAGGTACTGGCCGACGGTCAGCTTCGAGGGCTGCACGAACGTGCCGCGGTCCACCTCGTGCCGGATCCGCGCGTACTCCGCCTTCGCTTCGCGCTTGGTGTCGAACGTCGGCTCGGTCTGCCGGCGCTTCCCGCTGACGGGGTCACGCCCGATGTCGGTCTTGAACCGGTACCGGACGGTGCCGTCCTTGAGCTCAACCCTCTTGATCGGGTCCGCCATCTGCCTCGCCTCCTCCCTCGTCTATCGCTTCGCCGGCCTGTCGGCCCGGCGCTGGACCAAGCTCGCCAGCCGTTCTTGCCATCCCAACCCAGCGAGCGGCTGTTGAGTGCGATCTCGTGAAGTGTTCTGCTACCGCGGCCGTAGGCGGGTCACCGGCAGCCAGCGCCGTGCGGTAGACCTCGGCGACCTGGCGCAAGAGGTCTTTGGTCACGGTCCGCCGTCGCTGTGGACGCGCCGCATCATGTGCCTTTGCCAGTACAGCCCTTGCCGATGCTGATGTCCCCAGCATCAGTTCGAGGCGCTCGTAGGTGACGTCGGACAACAGCTGGCCCCGGGCACGTTCGATCGTGGTTAGGCCAATCGCAGTCACAGCCGCGATCTGCAGGAGTGTCTCCATCGGCGCGGTGGCGGCAAGCATGGCAGCGACATCCCTGTAAGACGCGTCCGTGGCCTCCCGGTCTGCGCGCAGCCCGGCGGCGACAGGTCCCGATTCCGGGTCGATCACCACGCTCAGCACGGCGGATGCCGACCACTCGGGGTGTTGCAGCTTGACGTCGAACCACTTCGGTACCTCGAACTCGCGGAGGCGCACAGATTCGTCCGCCCAGGGCGCTATCAGCGTCATGCGCAAGTCCTTGAGGTCGTATCGCGGCATGGGTCATTGGTACAGGTACGGCTACTTGTCGGCAATGCCTTGCCAGCGTCGCACATCAGGATTGGCAAAGCAACGGGTAGCTAATGGCAAACCAATGGGTTACCGTTCCGTCCATGACGACGAACCTCGAACGGTTGGCGAGCGTGCGGCAGCTCGCAGCTTCGGGTGAAGCGCGCCGCCGACGGCTCGCGTGCGGCTTCAGCCTTGATGAGATCGCCCAGGCCGTGGAAGTGGCCGCGTCCACCATCCATCGGTGGGAAACGGGTCAACGGCGGCCTCGCGGTGAAGCGGCCATTCGGTATGCGCGGGTCCTCTCCAGGATGCGGGAGGCGTCGTGAGCGTCTCCCCACTGCCCGATCAGGTACGACAGCACCGTCCGACACTCGTCGAGATCCGCCGCTGGCCAGCCACCGTCAGCGTGGAAGAAGCTGCCGCCGCGCTCGGCGTCAGCCGCGCTCACGCCTACGAATGCGCCCGCGCCGGGACGCTGCCGGTGAAGACCCTCCGGGTCGGTGGTCGCATCCGGGTGATCACGGCTTCGATCCTCACCGCGCTCGGCGACGACGACGGGGGAACGGCGGCATGACCGCCGTAACCGCGAAGGCTCGTCGGGACGCGATCCACGAAGCCAACGCGAGCAACCCATGGAATGTCGGCCGCCGCGCCGATCTCACCCCAGCCGATGACACCGCGACGACCCGCGAGGTCGGCACCACAGAGGCGGCGCTGATCCTCGGTGTTCACCGCTCGACCGTCCTGCGCCGCGCCAAGGCCGGCAAGATCCAGGCCCGCCGGATCGGCCTCTACTGGCGCATCGCGGTTCCGCGCCCGGGTGGCCTCACCGCACTGGAAGAGGCGGCGCTGCGGTTCGAGATCAACATGATGCGCGGCACGGTCCGTCGCGACGGCCGCGAGTACCAGCTCGCCCGCGAACAGGTCGGCACCAGCTACACGACGACCTGCCAAATCGTGGCTCGTCTGCTGGATGACCCGCGCGCGCTGGCTTTCGACGCCGCCGCCGTGATGATGCTGCGCCGGCTGCGAGACGCACGAACCGAGCGGCGGCTGCCCCGTCGACGTCTCGCCGACCACCCCTTGCCGGCCCGCGCTGACACTCGGGAGATCGCATGAGCCCCCCAACACAACGAGGGGCGCTCCCTCAAGCGCCCCTCGCAGAAGCCAGCCGCCACCAGGCCACCAGTTCCACGGATGAAGGTACACCCGAGGTCCGTCAGGAACTCCTGCCGTTCGCGGCCGGCGAGGCGCTCAAGGCCGAGGGCATGGCCGTTGCCGCCGCGAACACCGACGACGGCTGGCGCGACCGCTGCGACGCAGGCATAGCCGAGCTTGCGCGTCGCGGCGAACCGTTCCAGGCCGCCGACCTGGCCGACCACGGCGTCCCCGAACCCGACCACCCGAACCGCTGGGGACCGCGGCTGCTCGCCGCCTCGAAAGCTGGCCTGATCGAGGCGGTCGGGTATGCCCCGAGCAAGCGTCCTAGCACCGCGTGCTCCGCCGTCCGGGTGTGGCGGGGGACTGCCGCGGTTCAGCAGGAGGCGTCATGAGCCCGCAGCCCACCGACGCGTCCGAACACCGCTCCAGTCACCTCCTGGCGTTGATGCTCGCCGGCGACACGCTTACCCACGACGAACAGCTCGAAGCGGTTCGCGCTGCCTACCGATGGGGCCACGAACGCGGCTACACGGCCGGGTTCACCCGCAGCTTCGATGCTCGGCCGTTCAAGCTCCGCGCCCAGTACGAGTGGGGGAGCGAGGAGATTCCGTCGCTCGCGGAGCTGCGCCGACGCCGCGGCGAGGATCCGGATACAGGCGAGCCACTGCCGTCTGACAGCCGATACCTCGGCGGTCCAGTGGACTACGACGGGCAGTCGAGCAGCACCGGCAAGGAGACCGCCGCGTGATCGAGTACGGCAAGAACTACACCGACGCCGCCGGCGAGCCCATCCCGCTCGTCGACGACCCGGCCCCTGGCGAGCCGTACACCGAACTCGGTCACGCGCGCCGGCTCGTTGCTGCCTACAGCGGGCAACTCCGGCACGTGCCTATGTGGAAGAAGTGGCTCATCTGGGACGGCACCCGCTGGGCACCAGACACGACCGGCCGCGCACCGCGGCGCGCCAAGACGGTGGCACGCGGCGCCCTCACCTGGGCAGAGGTCATCTTCGACGACAAGGAGCGTGGCCCCATCATCGCTGCGGCGAAGCGGTTGGAGACCTCACGCGGCATCGGCGGCATCCTCACCCTTGCTGGCACCGAGAAGGACGTCGCGCTCGACCCCGCCGACCTCGACGCCGACCCGTGGCTCCTCAACTGCGCGAACGGCGTTCTCGACCTGCGCACCCTCGATCTGCGGCCCCACGACCCGGGTCTGCACCTCACGAAGGTGACGGCCGCCGCCTACCACCCCGACATGGAGGCGCCGGAGTTCACCAAGTTCATCGACCGGATCCTGCCCGACGACGGAGTCCGCGGCTTCGTCCAGAGGTACCTGGGCTACTCCCTGGTCGGTGAGGTCATCGAACACGTCCTCGCGGTGTTCTATGGCGTCGGCGCCAACGGCAAGGGCACGCTGACCAACCTCGTCGACTACGTCCTCGGCGACTACGCGGTGACACCCGACCCTGAGCTGCTCGTCGAGCGCGGCTATTTCCACCCGACCTCGTCAGCGAGCCTGTTCGGTGCCCGGCTCGCCTTGATGCAGGAGACCGACGAGGGTCGCCGGCTCGCGGAGGGAACCGTCAAGCGGCTCACCGGCGGCGACCCGATCGCCGCTCGCAGGATGCGCGAGGACTTCTGGGAGTTCGACCCGTCGCACACCTTCGTTCTCGCGACGAACCACAAGCCCCTCGTCCGCGGCACCGACGAGGGGATCTGGCGCCGCCTGCGCCTGGTCCCGTTCAACGTGGTCATTCCGCCGGAGGAGCGCGACGGAGAGCTGCCGCAGCGGCTCCGCCTCGAAGCCGAGGGTGTCCTCGCGTGGTTGGTCGAGGGGTACAAGGCATGGCGGACGGACGGCCTGGCGGAGCCTGAGGCGATCAAGGCCGCCACCAAGAAGTACCGCCAGGAGTCGGATGCCCTCGGTCGCTTCCTCGACAGCCGATGCCTCACGGGTGAGCACTACCACGTGCCGTCGCGCGAGTTGTACCAGGCGTGGCGATCCTGGGGCATCACCGAGGGCATCCACGAGGACGACCTCGGCACGGAGAAGACGTTCTCGATGCGGGTCGAGGAGCGCGGGTTCGACAAGAAGCGAACGTCGGCAGGGCAGCGCTTCGTCGGGATCGGGCTGTCGTCGGAGGAGGACGAGTGACGCGAGGAGTGCAGGGTTGTGCAGGGTTCCGGCGTTACTTCCTGTCCGTGCGCGAGGAGTGCAGGGTTGTGCAGGGTCAGGAGCTTATCGGCCCGACGCGCACACACACGGCAGAATTCTTGCAGCGGACCCTGCATCACCCTACACGCAACCGCGGTGAGCTGCGGAAACACAGGATCGTCGCTGACTGCCGAGGCTCGGCATGAGCGGCGAGTCCGCCACCACCAAGGCCAAGCGCTACCTCGCCGAAGGCCGCGTCATCGTCAGCCGCGTCGAACCCGGCCGGGTAGACGCCACCGTGCGCGGAGACGCCGCACTCTGGCGTGTCACCTACCGACACGGCGGATGGAACTGCCCGTGCCCAGCCCGGAGCCGATGCGCCCACCTCCTCGCCCTCGGCCTCATCACCGCGCCAGACCGGAGAAGCACATGACCGTCGACATGCAGGCCTCGCTGGACCTCACCAAGTGGATCATCAAGCTGATCAGGACCGCCGTCCGCGAACAGTGCGAACACCTCCCAAGGCCTTCCGGCGTGGCATTCGTCGCCGGCAACAAACCCGGCCACCTGCTCTGCGCAGACTGCCTCGCCGACCAGATGGACGACCCGGCACAGAAGTGCGATCGATGCGGCGGCACCAGCCCCAACCTCGTGCCGTGGTCCGGAGCGCTCGGGACCGTCGTAGCCGTCACCCGGATCTGCCGCGCATGCACCATCCCTGTCGCTTCGCCGAAGCCCCCCAGACACGAACGCAGGCGGCGCCGATGACTACGCGAAACACACGCTCGCCTGACCACCTATCGGGGTGTCCCTACAGTGGTTAACGTCCGGCAGGCCCTGCGCTGCAAGGCGCGGCGCACGAATGGGCAGCCGTGCGAGGCGTTCGCGATGCGCGGCCAGGTCGTCTGCGAGGCCCACGGCGGCATGTCGAGCCAGGCGCTGCGCCGGGCCACATGCGACCGGGTTGAGGCTGCGGGCAGGGCTCTGGTGGCGGATGCGATGGTGAGGCACGAGAGGCGTTACCGGGCGTGGCTGGTGAAGCGGATCGCACTCGCCGCGCAGCTGCTCGACCTGCCAGCCACCGACTTCATCGCCGATGGGCAGCCGAACTGGCTCCTGCTCGGGTGGGCAGCGGCGCAGCCGGACTGGCCGGCGAACTTCCCGCCCGAACCGCAGCTCGCCGACTGCTACGACCAGCGCCGCCAGAAGCGGCTGCGCCGGCTGTTCGACGAGCTGGCCGCGACGGAGCAAAGCCATGCAGCACCGTGACCCCTCTGGCCGTGACCACACCGGCCGGTTCGCGCGCACCCCGGAGGGCGCTGAGCGTGACGCCCAGGCGGTGCGGCTGCGGTCCCGCGGTCTCACCTACCAGCAGATCTCAGACGCTCTCGGCTACGGAGACCGGTCGAACGCCCGACGCGCGGTCGAACGCGCCATGCTGGCGACGATCACCGAGCCGGCCGCCGAAGCGAGGGCGTTGGAACTCCTGCGGCTCGACGCGCTGCACCGCGCGGCGTGGGCCGTCATGACCACGCGGCACCCGATGGTGTCCGCCGGCCGGGTCGTCCGCGATCACCACGGCCGCGCCGTCGACGACGTCGGCCCGGTCCTGGCCGCGATCGACCGGCTACTGAGGATCGCCGAGCGGCGCGCGCGGCTCCTCGGTCTCGATGCACCGCTGCGCGCGGAACTGATCACCCTCGACGCCGTAGACGCCGAGATCGCGCGGCTCACGGCGGAGCTGAACATGCGACCCGCTGGAGACGGCGATGACGGAGCGCGCCCGCGCTCCTGACCAGGCAACCGTTTACTCCCCAGGCCCGCACAGCCCGGAGGCATGATGACCGAGCTCAGTGCGATTCGCCGCGCCCTGCAGGCCCTAGGGCGGCTCCGGCGGCTATGGAGGGCACCCGAACCCCAGGCTGCCTCCGATAGCCCCGTGGCGGCGAAACGCGGCGCCGACCGTGGCACGGTCACGGAGGTGTCTGAGCCCGCCACGTCCGATCTGCTCGACGGTCTCGGTCGAGCCGTTGATGCGGTGGACGCCGGATGTGGGCCTCCTACGAGACCGGCGCCCAAGTCGAGGCCGTCAGCGATGTCCTCGGACGCCTGAGCCGCGACCAACTGATCGCCGCTGCGCTCGTGCTCGTGATGTTCCGAGGCCGCAGGTACCCGCGTACCCGGGCCAAGACGTTGCGCGCTGGATCGAGACGATGCGGGCGTCCTGGCCAGGGGGCAGCAGCCAGTGACCAGCCAGCGGAACCGACGACGCTGTCAGCCGGCCCGATCCGGTGGCGATCGCTCTCGGCGGTGGGCAAGTGCTGCTCGGACCGATCGGTTCCCTGCTGGTCGACCGCGCGCTCGCCATTGCCCAGGTCGACGGGCGGCGTAATGGCCTGCGGCCACCGGCCACGTTCACCGCGCTGCAGGCCATCCTCGAGCGCGCCGCCGCCGAGGCCCGATCTACCGCAGGCGGAAGCGCGGAACTGCCGCACGCAGCCGATCCCGCATCGTCGACGACGTCACCGCCCTCCTCGGTGATGGTCGACCCGGTCGGCACCGCGACCGCCGCGAAGCTGCTCGGCTGCTCAGCCCGGAACATCCGGGACCTGGCCAGCAGGGGCGTGTTCGAGACGGCCACGGTCCGGGGCGGCTGCTGGTGGGTAGAGCGGCAGGAGATCGAGGCGCGGTTGCTCAGCCGGGCGAGCTAGTACACCGCGCTTCGATCTCGCCGCACACACGAAGGCGAGTGCGGCGTGGCGGACAGCGGCAGCGGCAAGGGGCGCCCGATCTCGGCGGCCACTCTGGACCATGTGCGGGGCAAGCTCGGCTTGCCTGTGACCGCGAGCCACGCGGAGGTACTCGCCCGTGTCGAAGAGATCGTCAAACGGCAGCAGCAGGCCGCGCCGCCCCGCATAGCGCAGGCGGCCCCGATCAACCAGGTCATCGACCTGTGCCGCGAGCTGGGGGTCGGCACCGCTGAGGTACGGGCCAGCGGACGCGCGATCACGCTGGACAACATCCGCGCGACCGCCGCCGAGAAGCGCGCCGCTGCTGCTGCGGCTCCTGCCGCTCCTGCGAAGCCAGTCCGGCGGGTCGCCGCCGCCCCCACCCACGATCCGCGTCACGTTCAGCTCGCCGCGGCAGCGGCCCCGGCCGGCGCGGGGGATCACTACAGCCTGAACCCCTACGTAGCTCAGGCCCGCGCTGAACACCCGTGGGCCTACACCGACGCCGTCGCCGCGAACGCGGACCTGCCGACACTCTTCAGCAGCGGCGATCTGCCCGCGTTCTGCTCCTCAGGAATAGACCCGAGCGAATTGCTGCGAGTCCCTTGGTATGCGAGGCATGCGGTCGCTGCCGCGCCGACACTCGCCGCCGCCGCCGAACTCGATGGATGCCTACGCCGGCAACGACGGAATCTCAGCCGCGCTGGTTGAGTGCGCCGGTTCGTCTGCCAATCGGGACTATGAGGGCCGCGTTCTGGAGTGGATCAGCCGCGGGTCCGCGATCGGCGCGAAGCGTGACGAGAAGGCGCAGCGCGCGGTCGCAGCGGCGAACGCCCGGCCGCGGAAGTCACCCGACGAGATGAGCGACGACGAGATCTACGAGGCCGCCACCGGCGAGTACGACAGGCTGAACGCTGCCGCCGCTGCGGAGAAGCTCGAGCGGCGGATCACAGGGTCTACCGTCGGCGAGCCCTACGATCCCGAACTGGTCGCGCTGCGGCGGCAGCGGGCGGAGGCCGCCGCGAAGAAGCGTCCCGGGCAGTGACCCGCTACCGGGTGAGGGCGGACGTCGCCACCTGCCGGACCGCTGACCCGGCAGGGATCGGGCGTGGCGGGTTCACCACCGTCACGTTGCTGCGTGGCGCACTGCTGCCCGTCGACGTGTCCGCTGCGCAGGTCGAACACCTGCTGTCGGTCCGCGTCATCGAACCGGTCCAGCAGGCGCTGTGACGTCGCCTGGGGACGGTCTCGGGGCAAACGCGGGAACGGCACACGTCCTCATAACCCCGGAGCTACGCGGCTTCGCGAAGGCCCTGGGGAATCAGCTGAAGGCAGCGGTGAAGCCGTTCGCCTCCGACTTCGAGAAGGAACTCTCGAAGATCGGCGCCAAGCCGATCCGGCTACCGGTCACGCCGCAGTTCCCGGACCAGATCCCGCCGAGCAGCCTGCCGAGGAAGGCGCCGAAGGTCCCGGTCGAGCTGGATCCGCTGGCGAAGCAGTTCCAGGCGGACCTGAAGAAGGAACTCGCCGGCCTGACGCGGCAGGTGTCGGCGGAGATCCCGGTCAACCCCGCCACCGACAACCTGCGGTCCGAGCTGGCCAGGGAACTGCAGCGGTTGCAGAAGCAACTGACCATCGAGATCCCGACCGAGCCAGCCGACGTTCGCCAGTACGAGCGGGACCTCCGCGCGCAGATCGACGCAGCGAAAGCCGGGATCACCGCAGAGATCCGCACCACCCTGGACAGCGGCGGTGTCACCGCTGAGGCCCGCGCCGTCAAAGAGCAGATCCAGAGGGCAGCGTCGCCCGTGAAGATCGCCGTCGAGCTCGACCGCGGCCGGCTCCGCGAGGGCATCGCCCAGATCGGTTCCACGCTCGCGAAGGGCATCGGTGGCCTCGCTGTCGCCGGCGCCGCCACCGTCTCGGTCGTCGGGCTGACCGGTGCTGTGACAGCCCTGGCCGGGGCGGTCGCTGTGTCCTCCGGCGCGCTGGTCGGGCTGCCTGCCCTGCTGCTCGGTGCTGGCTCAGCCGCGCTGGTGGCACGGGTTGGTCTGCTCGGCGTCAACGAGGCGTTCAGCGCGCTCGCGGAGGGCGACACCGACAAGCTCGACGAGGCCCTGAAGAAGCTGGCGCCGAACGCCCGGTCGTTCGTCCGCGAGGTCGCGAAGGTCGCACCGGCGCTCAAGTCGGCGCAGCAGAGCATCCAAGGGAACCTGTTCGAAGGGTTGAGCAGGTTCGTCCGGCCGCTCGTCGACACCTACCTTCCGAAGCTGCGCCAGTTCGGGTTCCGGATCGCCGCCGACTTCAACGCCGCGGCGCAGCGCGCTGCTCAGTTCGGCCTGGCCGCGGCGACTACCCGCGACGTCGTGACCGTCCTCGGCAACATCCGCACCGCGTCCTCGACGCTCGCGCCCGCCCTGGTGCCGCTCCTGCAGGCGTTCCGTGACATCGCCGCCGTGGGCAGCGAGGGCCTACCCAGGCTGGCGGCCGGGATCACCGGCGCCGCCCGGTCCTTCGCCGCGTTCATCGCCTCCGCGCGCCAGTCCGGATCCCTCGCCGCGTTCTTCCGGTCCGGCGTCGACACGCTCGCCCAGCTGGGACGCATCACCGGGAATGTCGCGCTGGGCATCGTAGGCATCTTCCGCGCGGGTTCGACGGAGGGCGGCAACTTCCTCGACGCGCTGGAGCGGATGACGGCCCGCTTCCGCGAGTTCGTCGCCAGCGTCGGCGGGCAGGCAGCGCTCAAGCAGTTCTTCGCCGACAGCGCGGTCGTCGTCGGCGCCCTGGCGAGCGCGGTCGCGTTCGTGGCGGAGAAGATTGGCCAGCTCACGGCCGCGTTCAGTCGGCTTCCCGAGTCGGTCAAGCCGATCGTCGCGCAGCTGCTGCTCGTCGGTGGCGGCGTCGCCCTGGTCGCCGGGAAGCTCGCCGCGCTCGCCCCGGTCGTGTCCGGGCTCGCTGGTGTGATCGGCGCGATCGGCGCCGGGCCGTTCCTCGCGATCACCGCGGCCGTGGTCGGGGTCGGCGCCGCGTTCGTCTACGCGCACCAGCAGTCCGCCGAGTTCCGGACGCTGCTCAGCGAGGCGTTCTCCACGATCGGCGGCATCGCCCGCAGCGCGGTCGCGACCGTCCGGCCAGCGCTGCAGCAGTTCGCTGCCATCTTCCGCGACGAACTGAAGCCCGCGATCGACGACGCGATCAGCACGGTCTCGACGAACCTACGACCGGCGTTCGTGAAGCTCGGCGAGGTATGGCGCTCAGACATTCAGCCGGCGCTCGCGGGGATCGTCCAGAAGCTGCAGGAGGCCGAACCGGAGCTGCGCGCGTTCGCCTCGGCGGCCGGCGCGGTCGTGCGGTTCCTGGCCGGTCTGACCAGCTCGGGGCCAGCCGTGGCGCTGTTCTCCGCGATCGGCGTGGCCGCCAGGATCGCGGGCGCCGGCCTCAGCCTGGCGATCGGCAACTTCCGTGCGGCTGTGCAGTTCATCCAAGCGGTGCCCGGGTTCTTCGCCGGGGTGGGGGCGGCCATCTCGAGCTTCTTCTCCGGGGTCGGCGCCACGGTGAGCACGGCCGGTTCTGCCATCGGCGGCTTCTTCGCGGCTCTGCCCGGGCGCATCATGGCCGCGCTCGGCGCGCTGGCCAGCACGGTCACCGCGCCGCTGCAGGCGATGTTCGCCGGCGCCCGGGCGCGGTGTCAGCGTCGGGATCCAGAGCATCGTGTCGTTCTTCGCGGCGCTGCCCGGTCGGCTGCTCGCGGTCATGCTGCAGGTCCTCGCCACGAACATCCAGATGTGGGGCCAGGTCGCGGCGACGTCGCGGCAGCTGGTCGTGACGGGTTCAACGCCATCGTCTCGTTCGTCGCTGGGCTTCCCGGGCGGATCTCGGCGGCGCTGTCGTCGCTGGTGTCGATCGTCGGCGCGATCGTGACGAACACCTGGAACCGCGCCCGTGCCCTGTTCACCTCTGGTGTGGCGGCTGCGGTGTCGCTCGCAACGACGCTGCCGGGGCGGGTCGGGTCCGCGATCTCGTCGCTCGTGTCCCGTCTCGGGTCCATCGCCTCCAGCGCGTGGTCCACTCTGCGGTCCGCGTTCAGTTCCGGCGTGTCCCAAGCGGTCAGCATCGCGGCGTCGCTACCCGGGCGTATCGCCGGGGCGCTCGGGGGGATGGCCGGCCGGTTCCGCTCCATCGGCTCCGACATCATCTCCGGGCTCGTCTCGGGTATCCGCTCCGGTGTCGGCGCGGTCGCCTCCGCGGCCCGCGACGTCGCCGCCTCGGCGGTGTCGGCCGCGAAGAGTGCGCTCGGGATCGGCAGCCCGTCCAAGGTCATGGCGCGGGAGGTCGGTAAGTGGATCCCCGCCGGTCTCGCCGTCGGTATCCACAGCAACGCGGGTGTCGTCGAGGAAGAGATGCTGCGGATCACCCAGTCCGTGGTTCCCGCGTTGCCGTCGGTGTCCGCGCTCGCTGCGGGTGCTGTGCCTGTTCCGTTCGCGGCGGGTAGCCAGTCCCGACCCGAGTACCACCTGCACGAAGGCAGCGCCTCGCTCATCACCCAGATCGAGGCCTACGAGGCACGGCGGGACGCGCTTGCACGAGCAGGCAGGCCCAGCTAGTTGGCGCCCCACCGCGCGCTCACTCGGGTAGGAAGGCCAGCATGAGCGAAGTCGACAAGGCCGCCGCGACCCTCCGGATGGCGATCACTGCCATGGAGCTGGGTCAGCCCATCGGGTCACCGGTCACCGCGACGGTTGAGGACCGGTACGTGAATCCTCCGGTGAGCGCCGACAGCGTCGAGGACGCGATAACCGAGGTGGCTCAGCGCACGGGCGCGATGATCACCGGCCATCTCGCTCTGGAGCTCAACTTGATCCACCTGGTGCGGACCCATACCGGGCAGGACGTTGAGCAGGTCATCGAGGACGCGCTGCGCCTGAGCGGGGCGTGAGGAGACTCCGGGTGCTCCGCAGGGCAGCTCACCCGGCGCCGTCGAACCAGCCGGGGTGAATCGGCGGCGCGGGAGTCGCGAGCCGCTCGATCGTCGCCTCCGCGAGCTGGAACGGCAGGCACGGCCAGCGCGTACCGGGCGGAAGGCAGTGGAGGCACGTCCCGTCGAGGGTGACGCCGTGTCGGATGCGGGCCTGTAGCGCCAGCTCGACCGTGCGTTGCTCGTCTTCGCCTGCCACAGTTGCCCTCCCGGGTGGCGGGGCAAGGGCACGGCCGACGCCGACCTCCGGGGATATACGTCGGGCCGTGCCCCGCCCGTCTCTGACCCGGCACCGGATGGTTCGAGCATCCGGTACCGAGGAGCTACTGGCGGTACCGTCGAAACTGTCTCCACCTTCGTCACCTGGTGCGCGCAGGCGAAGACGGACCAGCGTTGACTGCGCGGACTGGTCAACGGTCAACATCCTTGGAGGGGGATGGCGCGATGAACGGGTTCGGCGACGCAGTACGCCAACTGATGGCCGAACGTGAGGTGTCACTGCGTGCGCTGGCGAAGCAGATCAGCTACGACGTCGCGTACCTCTCCCGCACGCTCGCAGGCAAACAGCGGCCGTCACCCGAACTCGTCACCGCGCTCGACGACGCTCTCGGCGCCAGCGGACAACTGACCGCGTTGACGCTGGCGGGCGTCGACACCGATCCGTGGGAGACGGCTGAGCTGCTGCGCCGGCTGCAACTGTCCGACGTGGGCGGCGGCGGCGTCGAGCAGATGGAACAGACCGTCGAGCGGCTCTGCTGCGAATACCCGTACCGGCCCGCGGCCGACCTGCTCGGCGAGTCCCGGCAATGGCTGCGGTACGTCGGTCGGATGGTGCGCGGCAACGTCACGCTGACCGAGCACCGGAACCTACTCGTGCTGGCCGGATGGCTGGCGCTGCTCGTCGGCTGCGTCGAGTACGACATGGGGCGCCGCACAGCCGCCGAGAGCACCCGACTCGCCGCCGCGCGGATCGGACGGGAATCCGAGGAAGGGCAAGTCATCGGGTGGGCGTTCGAGATGGAGGCGTGGTTCGCGCTCACCAACGGCGACGCGCCGGCCGCGCTGGCAGCCGCGCGCGCAGGGCAGGACGCATCGGGGCCCGGCTCCGCCAGCGTCCAACTGGCGGCACAGGAAGCGAAGGCGCTGGCGCGGCTCGGCGAGGTGCGGGCGCTACACGAGACGCTGGACGCCGGCTACCGGGCACTCGGAAAACTGCCGCGCCCGTCGCGCCCGTCGAACCACTTCATCATCGACCCCGACAAGTGGGACTTCTACGCCATGGACTGCTACCGGGTCGTCGGAGACAACGACCGGGCCGAGCACCACGCGCGCCGCGTGCTCAAGCTGCACACCATGCCGGACGGCACCGAGCGGTCACCGATGCGGATGTCCGAGGCGCGGTTCACCCTGGCGCACGTCGCGCTTCGCCAAGACGACCTCGAGCTCGCTGTCGGCACGGGCCGCGACGCGCTCGCGGGTCGGCGCCGGTCGATCCCGCACATGATGATGTCCGCCCGGGAACTGGCCGGCGAACTCGACGAGCGGTACCCACACGAGCGTCTCGCGACGGAGTTCCGCGAATACCTGCGCTCTGACGCCGACCGCTAAGCCTCGCCCGGCCCGGATCCAGTGGTGGTACCGCTTGATGACCGATCAAGTGCGGCCGATTCTTAGGCCGCTGACCTGCGGAGATGCGTGCCCGTCTCACACCGTCTCACGCGCCCGAATCACTCCGGGAACGCGTCGCTGCTGACGGATGCCTGGTAGCCGCGGCCATCAGGGTAGTTCGCTGAGCACTCCGTCATGCTCGCGGCGCCAGCGTCGGCCGGCGGAGTCCCGGAACGTGAGCGCCACGACGTAGACATCGCGCTCCTCAACGTTGCGGAGCATGTCGAGCGGCGCCTGGGCAAAGGCCGGCGAGCTGGTCGGCGGGAGTGTCCCAGCTTCAACGAAGCTGCGCGGACCAGCGACGGCTCCGTCCGGGCCACGGTAGAAGAATTCGACCTTGAGGTCGTAGATCGGCAGCGGCGAGGCGTTCTGGATGAACCCGCCCCAGAAGTCGTCGTGGGTGCCATACGTCATCTCTGGGTGATCATCGTGGAAGTCGTACCAGCCGGAAACGTGTTCGGCCTGTGCTCGCGCCCCGGTGTCCTCACGCTTGCGATCACGATCGGCCTCTACGTCGAGCATCCCCCGCGTCGCCTCGGCGGCGCGCTTGGCGTAGAGCAGCGCTGCAATCGTGACGCCCATCGACCCGATCGCGCCACCGGCTCCGAGCCAGGTAGGCAGATCGCCAAGGTCGACGCCGTCGAGCCACGCGGAGACGTCAGCCAGGGCGGTGCGCATGGCGCCGAAGAGTAGCCGCCGGCGTGCGCTACTCCACCCGCGCCCGCCCGTTCGGCCCGTCGCTGGCAGCCAACCGTGTGGCTTAACGCTCGATGCATCCCACGGCGCTGACATCGGCGCGATCATGTCGACGTCACGCGAGGAACAGCGCGAATCTGCCGAGAGTGAGGCCAGCAATGATCGAAGGAACGCTCTACACGCTGCGGCCCGACGCCTACGCCGCGAAGTGGTTCGACGGAACGAACGCGCAGGACATCATCGACTGGGCCGGCCAAGTGGCGCTGCCCGGTGGCTCTGCCAACAACTACGGCGCCCACGTCTCGGTCGACGCCAACGGCGTCCTCCAGTTCGATGACGTTGTGCAGCCGGACACAGCCATCGAGGGCAACTCGCCGTACTGGATCGTGATGGTTGTCAGGCGGACGGTGATCGACTTCAGTGGCCTGTCGGTACCCGACACGACGCCGCGGGTGACGCTGCTGACCCCGCTGGAGTTCGACGCGTACATGCCGCTGCCCTAAGGGCCCTCGGGTTCAGAACCGTCGCACCCCCGTGATCAACTGGTGTTGATGAGCGGCTTACGCAACACTCCTCTGGCGGCTAGCAGTCCCGGCGCCGTTCGGTGGATATCCTGGGGATAAGGGGGTGGGGACAGTGGCAAGAGTGCAGGACGTAGCGGCGTACATCCTGAAGGTTCAGGGGCCGATGACGGCGATGAAGCTGCAGAAGCTGGTGTTCTACTCCTACGCATGGCACCTCGTCTGGGACGAACGACCGCTGTTCGACACCAGAATCGAGGCGTGGTCGAACGGGCCTGTCTCGCCGGAGCTGTACCGCATGCACCGGGGCATGTTCCAGGTTGCGCCCAACGACATCCCAGGTGATCCAGACAAGCTAGATCCCGCTGAGCGGGGAAGCATCGATGCGGTGCTGAACACCTACGGAGCGAAGCCGGCGCACTGGCTGTCCGAGCTGAGTCACCGGGAGCGGCCGTGGTCGGAGGCTCGTGAGAGCGCGGGCCTGCAGCCGATGGATCGTGGTTCGGCTGTGATCGAGCCGGCAGTCATATTCGAGTACTACGACGGACTGACGTCTGCGAACACGGACGAATAGTCGTGAGCCGGAAGCCCAAACGTCCCGTCGTCGCACGCGCACCCGCGGTGACCAAATCCGTTCCGGCGGCGGCGTCCCGGGGCGTCCCGGGGGAGTTGCAGCCGAGATGGATGCCAGCTGCAGCAGCTGGTGGCGGATGCATGGTCGTCCGGTTCGACATATTCGACGTGGGCGGTCCGTGGTGTCTGTCGAGAGCTGCAGCTGACCTGCTCGCACTGCTCTTCGAGAAGATCCGTCACCTCTCGAAGATGACAATGAACGAGGTGTTCCATCAGGGAAGCGGCAACAAACGGCTTGGGAAGGACTACCCGCTCGACAAGGCTGGGTTTCCGTGCGATGCCGCGAACCGTCGGTTCCGCGAGCTGCAGTATGACGACGAAGACAGCATCAGCCGGATCGAGATCCAAGGTCTGCCGAGGCTCTACGGGTTCCGACGCTCGAACGAGTTCTTCGCGCTCTGGTACGACACGAAGCACGAGATCTGGCCTTCATCCAAGCGGTAGTCCAGCAGCCCCGCTCCGCAAGTATCCGCCGCGATCAGCGCGCCGGGCAGGCGGCGTTGCCCCGGTGGTCAGCCGGCCGCGTTGCCTGCGAGCTTCGCCACCACCTCGGCGATCACCTTCACCCCAACCTCCTGGCCGGCATCCGCTAGGCGCTGCAGCCGTCCCCGTCGCGCAGGGTCCGGTTCCGCCGCGGCCTCAGCCTTGAGCTCTGCCAGGAGTCTCTCGGTGAAGTTCTCCGGAGTGGGCCAAGCGCCAACCGCACGCCGGGCAGACGAGTACACCGTCTTCACGTACTCCGCCGAGTGCACGCCTGAACCCTCCGCGTCGAGGTACTCGCCGTCCAGGGCGGCGAGAGCCCGGGCAACGTCCTCTTCGGGCAGCCCGGTGTCCTGCGCCAGGCCGCGGTAGTTCGTCAGCTCGTGTGGATTCGCGTCTCGGCGACGGACCACGGCTTCGAGCACCGGCAGGTCTCTTGAGAACCAGGTGTCGTGCATGCGGACCTCCTATATGTCGTCGCCGACCTGCCCGGCATCGCGCTTCGCGACGCCCCGGGTGGCCCTCGAATGATCGCGCGCGGTGTAGACGCACGCTGGCAGCGGCTCGCAGATTCAACCGGTTCGGCCGCTGTGCTTCGGACGTCCAGCGGCGCGGGACCCCCTGACCGGAGGGTGAGCGCGTCAACGCCGAGCCGGGTAGCCAGCCATCGCCGATGGGCGGCGAAATCGGGGCACGGCATTGCGCGCGTGTCATGATGGCGCCATGTCGGCCCAGGTGATCGATCTTTTGAACCGCCGCGTGTACGGCATGCTGCAGGTCGACCGGTTGCTGGGCCTCAAGAACGGTACGGCGCAGCGCTGGATCGACGGGTACACGCGGGGGTCACGGCAGTACGCGCCGATCGTCCGCCCGGAGTCGACCGGTGACGAGCTGGTCACCTGGGGAGAGTTCGTCGAGGCCCGGTTCCTGGCGAGCTACCGGGAGCTCGACGTGCCGATACTGCGGATCCGGCCGGTGGTGGAGAAGCTGCGGGAGCAGCTGAACACGCCATACCCGTTGGCGCAGGCCCGTCTCTACGCGGCAAGTCGGGAGCTGGTGCGGGTCATTCAGGATCAGACAAACCTCGACGAGCCGCTGCAGATCGTGGTTGAGCGGAACGGGCAGATGCATCTCACGGCGCCAGCGCTGGACTTCGTCGGCTCCGTACAGTTCGACGACGCCAAGTCTGGTGTGGTCCGCACTATGACCCCGGATCAGCGTGAGCCGGAGGTGATGCTCGACCCTGTCCGTGGTTTCGGGGAACCGACCATTGACGGGATCCGCACCGACATCCTCGCTGAGCTCGCCAGAGCCGGTGATCCACCCGAGATGATCGCCGAGATTTACGGCCTCAGCGTCGAGCAGGTCTTGGCCGCCGGCCGGTTCGAACGCGGCCGTGCCGCGTAGCGCCGGTCGCATGTCACCCCTACCGGCCGCCCCGAGATTCTTCGTCGACGAGAGCGCCCTCGGACTAGGCCTGACTCTCGCCCGGGCCCGAACCGACGTGGTGCACCCTGGCCACCGGCTCGTCCCGGAGATCGTCACCCGCATGACCGACCTGGAGTGGATGCCGTTGGTGGCAGCCAGGAACCTGATCGTGATCTGCCGCGACAAGCGGATTCGCACCCGGCCAGCTGAGGTCGCCGCGTTCCGCGAGCTCGGCCTCCGAGCGTTCTGGATCGCTGGCAAGCGGGACATGTCGACCTGGGACAACGTGACCCTACTCGCGCGGCACTGGCCGCGAATCGAGCAGATCCTCACCGAGGAAGGCCCGGGACCGTGGTTCATGGCCATGTGGGAGAAGGACATTAAGCCCCTGAACGTCTGGTGAACCGCCCGCGGGCGCCTGCCCAGTAGCTGGCGAGCCTCACGCGGGCCTCTCGGCGGGGCCGTGCTCGATCGATTGGCGTGCCTGGAGGACGAACACGCACGGGAAACGCGTCGGTGGTTCGCAGATCGCGCAGATGGAGCCACCCTCGGCTTCGACCTCGGCGTGAGCGTTCAGGGTCGCGAGCGCGACCGCCAACGCGACGTCCTCCGGCGTCGGATCTGACGCCGGCTGTACGGAACCAGTCATGGCGGACCCCGGCCCCCTATCCGCAGGTGCCCTCGGTCTTCTTCTTCGCGATCAACGCGTCGACGCCGAGCCGGTAGTCCGCCATCGCGTCGGCGTCCGGTTGGAACCGCCACCGGCCTTCTTCGTAGGTCATCTCGTAGGCGAACGCGAACGATGCACGCTCCGCCTGCACTACCGCCTTGTCAGCGCCTTCGAGCCGCGCGGTCTTGATCTTGAACGGGAGCCCGGTCAGCGTCTTGCACGTGGTGTGCAGCCGGACGTAGTCCTCCCGGCTGAAAGCGGCCTTGCCGGCGCCGTTCCACTCGTCCCACGCGCCTGCCCAGTCCCCAGCAGCGAAGGCGTCGAACGATCGCTGAGCCGCCGTCTGCGCTGCCACCGCAGTACGTGGCTCCTCGGCGGGCGACGGGCTGACCGATGTCGGGGCTACCTTGGCGCCGGGCGTCCGGGGCGACTCGGAGGTGCAACCGGCCAGGGCGAGCGTGACGGTCAGCAGGACGGTGCCAGTGCGGCGCATGGGCGTGTTCCTTCCGCGCGGGAGTCAGGGGTTGAGGATGACGCGGTCGGCTGCCGCCGGCGGAGCGTCTGACCGAACGGACTACTCGGCGCGGTGCTTGGCGGCGAGGTGGTCATCACAGGGACCGGTGCGTCCTCGTGGCGTGCGGCTTCGGGTCTCGCCGTGCGTGTGTATAGAAGCGTCATACGCACTGGGTGCTACTCATGACCGCACCCCTTCCGTTCCGCCGTCGTGGTCACGGTGGACCCAGCCCGTGTCGCCGCTGACCACCTCGTCGGAGTCCGCCAGCCAGCGGTACAGCGTCGCGCGGGACACCCCGTAGCCCTCAGCGGCGAGCCGCTCCCGTAGCGCCTCGGCGCTGATACCAGCCCGGCCGGATCCGCGCACGATAGTGACCATCCGCGTCCGCGGGTCCGGCCGCGACCCATCCGCGTCCGGCAGGTCCAAGCCCTTGATCACATCGTCGAACCGGGCGGCCAGCCCCGGATCGTGCCGGATCTCCCCGCGCTGCTCCCGGACACGGTCCATCGTCGCCCGGAACCCGGATGCCACCTGCCGGAGGCGATCCAGTCGCGACGTCGAGCCGCTCGGCGCGGCTGGGGCAGTAGGTGTAGACCTCCGCGTGCCCGGAACCCGGATCCGGTCCCAGCGACCCGCGTAGTTCGGCGACGGATGCACCACGGGCCGCCGGTCTGTCGTCGCCATGGCAATCGTGTCGATCGCGCGGCCGACCGTCCGGTCACCGCGGAACGGCCGCTGATCCTGCCCGTACTCGGCCAGCCAGCCGCAACCCTGGTACGGCGCATCCTGCGGGTCGACGTTCTGCCCGAACAGGTGCTGCCCCTCGACCGGGTCCTGCACTCGCATCAGGACACGCGTTCCCGAGAGCCGCTTGTTCGCCGTCGCGCCGGTGATGTCCGTGGTCGCGCGCAGATACGACTGGATGACGTTGACGCCGGCCGACCGGCCAATCCGGATCAGCTCGGCGATGTCCCGCTTCGCTGCCCGCGCCGCTGGCGTAGCCGCCGCTCCGCCGACCTCGGCGCCCTCGTCGAAGATCAGGAAGATCGCCGGCGGCGGGTTGCCGCCACGGCCATCCCCGGCCGGCAGCTTGTCGTCGTCGACGAGCAGGTGGTCGTACTCAGTCTTGCGGCGCTTCGCCTCCCACAGCGTGTCGGCGGCGCACCGGGCGGCCTCCTCAGGGTTTGGCGCTACCCAGTCGATCACCGACTGCTTGGTCTTCTCGTCGCGCCATACCCGCAGCCACGGCCACGCCAGCCCGCCGCCGTTGAGGTCGATGATCCGCACGATCGCGTCGTCGGTGCGGAGGATCTGGCCGATGATGGTGCGCAGCTGGTTCGTCTTCCCGGACTCGGGCGGGCCGACCATGATCAGCCGCTGCCACCGCAGCAGCGCCTCGGCGACGGTGCCGTCGCGGTACCGGCCGAAACGGATCGGTTCGTCGATCGACGTCACCGACAGGTCATCCAGCGGGAAAGGACACTCCTCCGCGAACGCGTCCTTCGTCGTGACCCGCACCAGGACAACGCCCCGGCTTGGGCCCGCGCCGATCTCCAGGCCGCAGCCCTCGGGCAGATTGGCGTCGGTCGCCAACCGGGAGGTCACCGACGCCGGCCGGAGGTTCTCCAGCGACTTGCCGGTGCCGACGAGCGAGACGACGACGGTGTAGCCGAACCCGTTGTCCCAGGGCGCGACGTCGACGATCCGGTGGTTCCGCAGCCCGCACACGGTCGCGAGCCGCAGCCGCCACTCCTCGGCGATGCGCCGCTTCCGGCTCATCGCCGCCAGCAGCGCCCGCCGGTCGGCGACCTTCCGGTCACGCCACGCCAGAACGGGGGACAGGAGCCACGCCGACACGCCGCCGGCGGCGAGCGCAGCGAACGACCCGACCGACCAGGGGGTGTCGGCCGCGGCGTGCGCGACCCACGCACCAGCGCAGAGCCAGCACCCGGCCCGGTACACGACGCTGGACACGGCGCGACCGCTCAGAGTGGCACGCACACCACCGGCCACAGCAGGCGCGACCGCTGCCGCAGCCCACCAGGGAGAGATCCCGGTCAGGTCGGCGGCAGCACCGAGCAGCGCGGTCGCCACCGTGGCGTTGACCGCGCCGCCCAGGCCGTGCGTCGAGCCAGGGCTCTGCTCCTCGCTCATGCTGGCCAGTCCCCTCGTTGGTGAGTTGTCGATGGTGAACGGATCAGACGTCGTTGCGCGAGGCGTCCCACTCCTCCTCGTTGACCCTGGGGCTCTCCAGGCGCTCGATGTCCTCGGCGTGGTCGCCGGCGAACACCGACACCATCTCGGCGCCCATCTCGGCGACGAGGTTCAGCGCCTCGGAGTACTGCCGGACTGCCTCGCGCGACTGCTCATTCAGCGGCAGCTCGCTCTCCGCCATGTCGGCGAACTGCTTGGCGCGGTCGGCGTACTCGTCGGCGGTCTCGCTCTCGGTGCGCAGGATGCGTCCGAAGTCGAGCATGCCCTCCGGCTCTGATGCCTCTGACAACATGGCGGGTTCCTTTCGTTGGGCGGGTGCGGACTGTCCGCGCCCGGTGTCCTGTTCGGTCGGTTCGGTGCTCGCCGTGTCGGCGTCGGCGTTCGTCTTCGCTGCAGGCTTGGTGAGCGGGGCGAGCGGCAGCAGCGGGGCGCGGCCGAGCTTGGTCAGCACCTTGGAGACGGCCTTGCGTGCGGCGTTCCGGACGTGCCACCAGCCGATCCGCGCGCCCCGGGCGACCTTCCGCACGCTCCACCGGGTGGCGCGCCGAGCGCCGAGGAATGCCAGCACGCCAGCGGCCCAGGCGTAGCCACCCATCGCCTTGCGGACGCCCTTGCCGCGAGCGGCCTTACGGACGCGCTTGGCGATCAGCCGGGCCCTGGTACCGCCTCGCCGGCTGGCGCGCCACGCCGACCGTGTGCCGCGGCCAGCGCGACCGGCGGCACGTGCGGCTCGCCGGATTCTGCCGACCTTCTTCGTCGGCGTCGCTCCGTCCGAGGACTGGCCGGCAGTTGCCCTCCGCTGCGAGCGCTTCGCTGCAGCCGCCACAAACGGCCAGGCGGCGAACGCGCCGAGTCCACCAGCGGCCTTCCGCAGCATCCCCTTGCGACGCCCGGACGTACTGCGCCGGCCGCGCGTGCCCGTCGACGAACCGCTGCGCCGACCGAGACCACCAAGTGCCCGCGACCGGCCAGTGCCCGCGCCGGACCGCGCGGCCGCCCCCGTACCGCCCCGGCGACGTAGCAAGCCGGAACCCTTCTTGCCGCCTGACCCGGCGGCTCCGCCCTGCTTCCGGCCCTTGCCTCGCGGGAGCGCGCCAGTGGCCGACTTCATGGCCTTCTTCGCTGCCGCCCCGGCTCGCCGCAGCGCGCCGCCCGGGCCCTTACCGCGCCCGTTGCGACCCACCGCGCCGCCGCCGGAGCGGCCACGCCCTGAGCCACCACCAGCGCGCCGTCGGCTACCAACACCGGCGAGAGCGGCGCGGCGCCGACCTGGTGAACGTCCTGTAGTGGCCCTGGTGGCGGTTCCCCTAGCGGAGCCCTTCGCGCGGCGCGCCCACACCATCAGAAGCACCAGACCGATCACGACCGCCGCGGCGATCGCCAGACCACGCCAGCCGAGGAACCGAACGAGCGCCACGAGGCCGAACGCCAGCACGCAGCCGGCGAAGACCAGCGCCGCGATGATCGGCGACGGGCGCCGCGGCGGCTCGGGCTGTGTTTCCGGTGCCTCCGCCTCGGCTGCAGCGGGCACCTCGTCGGCGGGCTCGGCGGCCAGCTCTTCCTGCACCAGTTCCGACACGGTGGGCTCCCTGTGAGACGTGAGACGCGAGGGGTGGTTCGCGGTCCGGCATGTGGTGAGACAGGCCCTCTGACCTGCGTGAGACGTGAGACGAGACGTGAGACGAGACGGCGTGAGACAGCCGGTGAGACAAGGCGTGAGACGAGTTACCGGGATCGGGTCGAACGGGTGGACTTGGTGGCCTTGCGGCGGGGCTGCCTCGGCGGCGGCGGGCTGATGTAGGACAGCGGGCCCGGCAGGTCGAGCCGGTGCCGGCGGGTCTTGGCGTTCCACGACCAGCGGCCGATCTTCCAGCTGTGCGAGCTGTAGCCCTTGTGCGTGAAGTGCAGTCGCAGCGGGCCTAGCTTCACGGTCCGGCGAGCGATGAGCGGCATGGTGTTACCTCCCGGTTCAGCCGTGACGCTCAGTGTGCATCACAGACTCCAGTTACACCAGTTATGTCAGTTCAGTACTCCCACCGGCACCACCTGCACCGGCCGCTACGATTCAGCCAGTTCAGACGTGGGGGTGAAGCGTGGTCGACGACGACGGAGTTCGGTGGCTCAGGCCGAACCAGGTGGCCCAGAAGTGGGGGGTGCATCGGCAGACCGTCGCTGCCTACGCCGAGCGGTACGGGGTCCGATCGCGCCTGCTTGCCGGGGGTGAGCGGCGCTACCACGAGGGCGATGTGCAGGACGCGCTGGCGCGGATGGAGAGCGGCGAGCCGCCGCCGACGGACGACCAGGCCTGAACCCGACGAACGAGGCATACACCACCATCGGAGCTAGCCTCGCGTCGCCGGAAGATGTTGACCGTTGACCAGACCCCGCAGTCAACGCTGACCAGACCCTTCCTCCGTGCGGTCGGCACGGGCCTCGCGGATCCGCTCGCGCGCCCATCGGTCCCGCATCCCGTAGGCCTCGGCGAGCTGCCGGTCGGTCACCGCGAGGCCAGCGGAGACAGCTGTCAGGTACGTCCGCCGCGCCGAGTCGCGTACCTCGGCGGGCGCCATCGACTCCCGCTCGGCACGGCTCGGCACGCCCGGCAGACCACACCCGCACTCCCGCTCCCCGGCGCGCCTCGCAGTGCGTTCGGCGCGGTAGCCCTCCCACGCCTCGATCGGGTCATTCACGCCGTGGTCGATCGACCAGCGGCGCGCGTGCCACGACCGCCACGGGAACGCCCGGACCCGCTCACCGGAGAACACCGTACCGGCGGTGTCGGCGCGGCCCTCGGCGGTCAGCTGGACGTGCTGCGCCCGCCGGGTGTGCAGCCCCCACAGCCACGGCGACGCCGCGGAGAACAGCGCGAACACCACAGCTGCCCACGTCGGCGTGAAGCCGTCGCCGGCGAAGTGCGAGTAGTTCACCGCCCCGATTACCGCAGCCAGCAGGTACGACGCTCGGCGCAGCCGGCCGGCGGTCCGCCCGTCGCCGCGCAGCAGCGCGTCGTGGGCGTGCCATCCGACGTACACGGCGATCAGTTCGGCCGCCGAGGCGACCAGGACGGCGACCGCGAGCTTCGCCGGGACGCTCGTGCTGTCCGACGTGAGGTACTCGTACCCGGCGCCGATCTGCCCGTACATCGCCGCCGCGTTGACCACGACCAGCGGCGCCACGGGGCGCAGGCGGGCCAGCAGAGCACGGAGGCGCGCGGCCCGCTCGGCGCGGCGCGCCTGCCGCTTGCCGTGGCGTGCCGTGGCATGCCGCTCGGCGTCTTCCCTGGCCGCGTCCCGCTCGAGGCGCGCGAGCGCGATCCGGGTCTCAACCTCGATCCGGGACCGCTCGGCGTTCGCCGCTGCGGTCTCCGCGGCGAGGCGTGCCAGCTCCGCGCCGCGTTCGGCGGCGGCCAGCGGATCTGTGTCCGTCTGGCCGCGTCGGCGGAGGATCGGAAGGGCGCTCACGGGTTCCTCCTACGGGTCCGTTGGGTGCGGGTCGTGCCGCCCCACACGCCAAACACGTCGTGCTTCGTGGCCCAGGCCAGGCATTCGGCCTTGACGGGGCAGCGGTGACAGACGGCCCGGGCGGCGGCGAGTGCGTCGTCGTCGCGGCGGTCGCGGAAGAACAGCTCTGGATCGGCGGTCCGGCAGGCCGGTGCGGCGCTGAACGCCGGCAGCGTGAGCCGCTTCGCCGGGAGCGTCCTGCTCACGGGCTCTCCCCGGGGTCGTCGTCGGCGGTGCGCAGCAGCTCGGCGACCGCGTTTCCGGCCGCCCGCGCGGAGTCGACCGGGATCGAGTACTCGGCGTTCGGGCCAATCAGTACGCGCAGGTACGTCACGCACCTCCACGGCGCGACCGCGCGGGTCAGCCGCACCTCGACCTGTGCGTTGTCGGTGGCCAGCGGCAGATCCAGCGGGATCGGCGCTGACCGGTGCGCGGTGCTGCCCATGCCCATCGCGCGCATGCCGTTGACGGTGAGCGCCCGCGCGTCGGCGGTGCAGTGCTCCAGCGAGCACCATGCGGGATGTGTCAGGACGGGGGCCATTCAGCACACCTCCAGCGGTACGGGGACGACGGTCCGGGCCGCTTCGAGGTCACGCGCCCACTCGTCGACCTCGCACGCGAGCAGCTCGACCCGGCCGCGCCCGGCGTCGACGACGAATCGACGAGGAGTCCGTGCGGCGGGGTCCGGCAGGATCTGCCGGATGAACCGGAGGCTCCCGGCCCGCTCCATGCCCTGCAGCAGCAGGACCTGCCGCAGATCGTCGCGGATCACTTGGTGCCACCACCTGCGAGCGCCACGGCCCGCAGCACCGCCAGGGCGTGCTGTGTGGCCTCGTCGAGGGTGAGCGTCGCGGCCTCGACCCCACCGACCTGCTCGATGGACACGAGCGGCTCGGCGCCGTCCTGGACGAGCGTGACGGCGAGCTGCTCGCCCCACAGCGACACAGGCACGACGCCCGCCGTGGCGGTGTGCTCTCCGGTGTGCTGGCCGTCGGCGCACCACGAGACGCCGCCGGAGCACGGGCCGGCGGGCTTGATGCCGTCGGCCTGGTCGCACGCGGCGAGGACCGCGATCGCGACCTGGCGGCCCTCCCCGCTGGTGAGCTCGATCTCGGTGCCGTCGCCCTGCTCCTCCCACAGCGCGACCAGCGACCGGCCGTCGACGCGGTGCTCGACGGAGACGTGCAGCTCGCGCTGCCCCCAGTCAACGTCGGCAGGCATGGCGGACAGGGTGAAGTCGGCGACGTCTTCCAGAACACCATCGGGAATCGAGATACTGGTCATTGGGTCCGACCTCCATCGGATCAAGGGCCCGGCCGGCGCTTCCGACGCCGCGTTCCGGGCCCGCTTTCTGTCTCACGCCCCTCTCACAGACCGCCCCGGACGGGGCCGATCTAGTGGACGGTGTGGACATTGGCGGAGGCTGTGACCTGCAAATACCGCACTCAGTGGACGCCATAGACGATCGGCAGACCTCTACGGATCAAGAGGTTGCAGGTTCGAGTCCTGCCGAGCGCGCGTCTGGTTGAGACAGGTCAGAGGCCCCGCCGCCGTATGGCGCGGGGCCCCTGCTCTGCCCGGTGAGTGACTAATTGAGTGACTATGCCGCGTCATCCGCGGCTGGCGATGCCTGCTCGTCGGCCTGGTCCTCGTCACCGAAGATCCGGTCCATGGCGGTGGCTCCCTCCTCCATCACCGGCCGGATCTGCTGTCGGTACACCGATTCGGTGACGGCGGTCCCGCTGTGCCCGACCAGGCGCGAATGTGCTCCAGGGGTACGCCACTGTCGGACAGCAGCGACACGAAGCTGTGTCGCATTTCGCGCGGCGTCCATTCCTTGCCGACCAGGCCGGCCTTGTCGAGCACTTCGCGGAACATGCGGGAGACGTTGCGCGCGTTCTGCTCGGTGCCTACGGCGGACGCGAAAACCAGGCCGCTTTCCTGCCACCGATCGCCGGCTTTCTCGCGGTCGTTCTCTTGCCGCTCTCGCTGGCCGGCGAGCGCTTCGGCGCAGCGGAGCGGCATTGCGAGCCGGCGCCGTGACTTTCGGGTCTTGGTGTCGCCACCCTCGCGTACCGAGCGAATCACCGAGATGGACGGCGGAATGGGCGGGTCGGCCTTGGGCTTGCCCTTCAGGTCCACGTCCTCCCACGTAAGCGCGCGTAGCTCCTCTGTGCGCGCGCCAATCAGCAGCGACAGCACGATGTAGGCGTGTAGGCGTGAGCCCTCCGCAGCGGCGAGAATCGCTTCGGCCTGGTCGAGCGTGAGCGCCTTAGACGGACGCCCTTCCTGTCCGGTCGGTACTTCCGCTAGAGCGACCACGTTTCGTTTCACCTTGTCTCGTGCTTGGGCGTACTTGACGGCTCGGCTCAGTAGCGTGTGGATGAGCCGGAGCGAGCGTGTGCTGAGCGTCTTGGATTTCGCCTTGAGCCAGCGGTCAACGTCCTCGGTGGACAGTTCTCGGAGCTTGCGGGCACCCAGGGCAGGAATGATGTGGATCTCCGCCATGCCCCGGTAGTTGGCGACGGTGGCGGCGGACCGACCGCTGAGTCCGTAGGCGAGCCAGTAGGTCACTGCCTCGCGCACGGTGTAGTTCTGCGGTCCGATCGCTAGCCCGTCGTCGTAATCGCGAATCAACTCCTTGAGCTTGTCCTTGGCTTCGGTCTTGGTCTTGCCGCTCCTCTTTCGGGTGATGCGCTTGCCGCGTCCGTCGTATCCGATTGTGATCTCGGCTACCCAGCGCTGGCGGCTCTCGTTCCAGTGCAGACCGCCGTCACCCCTGCTGCGTCGCTCGGTCATTTAGGACGCCACCTCCATTTCTGCGTAGCCGGCTTCGTCGGCGAGTAGGGACACGTATTCGGTGATGGCCCATGCGGGCACGAGACGGGTGCGGCCTTCCTTGACGGTCCGGAGCCGTCCACTTCGGATCTGTTCGTAGATGACGCTCCGCCCGAGCGAGAGCAGTTCCATTGCCTCAGGGACCCGGTAGAGCTGCTTGCTAGGCGGCGCGGTTTGCACGCTGTGCTCCTGTCGGTAGTTGGGTGCGGTCTGGGGTGGTTCGTGCGGGTGCCTGGCGGTGGCGGCGTTCTGGCGGCCCGCTGAGAGCGCCGTGGAGCGCCTATTCCGATCGGGTCGGTGTCTCCGGTAGGGGCAGTTGGTCTCTGTGGCTTTGAGCGGGTCGGTTTCGGGGGCGGGTTCACGCGCTCGCCCCGTTCTGGCGGCAGTTGAGGCAGTGGGCGTTTCCGCCGTCGCCGTAGCGGTGGGTGAGTGCTCCGCAGCCGTGGCAGGGTCCGAGATCGCGCGGGCGGTGCCGGATGGCGCCGCAGTGGCAGGTCACGTCAGAGGAGATCTGGTTTTGACCGTCACAACCGTCACGACCGTCACGGCCGCCGTGTTTTCCCTGTTCAGATGGGGTGTCGGGGTGTGACGGTTGGTCGGTGCCTACCGTCACAGCGTCGGGTCCAACCGTCACACCGAGCCGGTCGGCGAGTTCGGGTGTGACGGTTGTGGGGATGGGTGTGACGGTTACGTCTTCCCAACCGTCACAGAGTTTTGGCTGGTCAGCGGCCTGCCGTGACGGTTGTGACGGTCGTGACGGTGTTTCCCGGCTCTCCTCTGACGTGACCTCGCCGCCCGGGGCAAGCAGGGTCCATAGCCGGCGCCCGGTGCCCGGTTCGCGGTCGCGGGTGACGGTGTAGCCGAGTTGCCGCAGCGCGGGGGCGACGCGGGACAGGGCGGCGCTGGCGGCGCGTTCGGTGGCGGGCCACGGCTTGGGCCGGCGCTGCTCGCTCGTGGTGAGCGCGGCGAGTAGTTCGCCGCTGGTGCCGGTCCAGTGCTGGTTGGCGTCGGCGAGGTGCCGGATTTCGGTGGCGAACTGGTCACCCTCGACGACGGTCTCGGCGAGCTGCCCGCGCTGGGACAGGTACCTGCCGAGCGACTCGGTGCCGCGTACCTGGTCGACGGCGGCGACGATGCGGGCGAAGTCGGCCATGCGCGGCATCCGCTCCAGCTTGCACCCCGGGGAACACGGCCAGCACCTCCACGGCGAGATCCAAGCAGTCCGCCGAGCACGGCGGCATGTTCGTCGGCGCGCATGGCGATGTCGGCGTCGGTGCGCCGCTGGTCGTCGCCGATGACGTGGAGCTCCACGGCCAGCATCCGGTCGGCGAGGTCTCCGCGCAGGTCGCCGAAGTCGATCCCGTTCACGACCACGGCACGTCGGAACGCCAACACCGACACGTCGTCGTCGGTATAGAGCCGGCGCCGGATCGAGCCGGCGCCGGTGACGGCGCGGCACAGCGAGTCGGAGAACCACGGCGCGACCCCGGAGAGGTTGTCCAGCCCGACCACCCACGAGGATGCGGCCGCCACCGACCACTGATCCTCATCACGTGGCGCCGGGCGCAGCGGCACCGGCGACGGGTCGATCACCTCCACGACCAGCCGGGTCGCGGTGGACTTGCCGGTGCCCTGCTCGCCGAGCAGCGCCAGCAGCGGGTGCGGCGGCGACGGCGTCAACGCGGCGCACAGCCACGCCAGCACCAGCGACCAATCCGCATCCGACACGTTCAGTCGTTCCCGTAGTGGCGTGAGGTCACCGGGCCGGGCCGGGTCCGGCAGCGGCCCGGTCAACGCCGTGCGGCGGAACAACACCGGGGAGGTGCCGAGCACCGACCAGCCGCCCGGTGTCACCTGAACCACACGCCCATCGGCCCGCCCGAGATCCAGCAGCAGCGAGCCGTCGTACTCCGCGACGCGCAGCGCGAGCGGTTCCGGGTCGGTCTCGCCCGCTTCGCCCTCCAGCGCGGTCAACGCGTCGGCGAGCGCGGACGCGGAGGGGACGTTGCCGCCGTAGGCGCGGGCGTACAGCTTGGCCAGCTCGGCGCGCAGACTGGTCTTGCCGCCGCGCAGCGAGCGGGCCACACGCGGCCCGCCGATCGGCACCGCGAACGGGGTGCCGTCCGGCGCGCAGCCGAACCGGAACCGGCCCAACGCCAACCGGCGCAACATCGTGGCCTGCGACGGACCGCGCCCACCCTCGCCGCCCAACTCTGCGACGCTGCCGGCGTCCTGATCGACCGTGCCGTCTGACGCCGGGAGCGCAGAGCCGGTGGCGTTGTCCAGCTCGGCGAGCCGCTGTGCCGCCTCGGCGGGGTTGACGCTGAACGCGTCCACGTCGGCGGGTGCCTGGTGTCCGTTGATGGGTGTGGTCATGCTGTCCCCCGTTCGTTGATTGCGGCGCGTTGCGCTGCGGCGCGCCGTAGTGATGCTTCGATCGCGGCCCGCTCGGAGGCGGCGCGGTTCTCGACGATCTGCTGCCAGGTCTTCTCGCCCGCGTAGCGGCGGATGCGCTCGGCGAGCGGGCGCCACGCCTCGGCCATGCTCCGCTCACTCGCGGCGTAGCCGGCGCGGAAGCCCTGGTCGTAGCCGATGCGGCGGCCGTGCTCGTAGGCGATCCACTCGCAGTGCTCCGCCCACTCCTGCGCGGTCAGCAGGTGCGGCAGCGGCAGCACGATGGCAGCCGTCATCAGGTCACCTCCCCGTACTGGCAGTCGAAGCACTCGCCCTGCCGGTGCGGGATGTAGTACTCCCGCTCGCGGTGGCATTCGGGGCAGATGCGGCGGGCGCGCAGCGCGCGGGCGATCGCGGCGCGCTGCGCTTCGGTGGCGGTGCGCTTGGGCTTGGCGAAGCCGATCTGGTAGAGGTAGGCGACGCGCTTTCCCTTGCGCCAGAGGATCTGTGCGGCGATGTGCTGCCCGCCTGCCCGCCTGGCCGCAGGTCGATTGCTCGGAGTTGCCGAACGGTGAGCAGCCCGGCCGGGGCCTGGCGGTAGGGGTAGGTCGGCAGGCCGAACCGCTTGCCCTCGGGGTCGTAGAACGTGGTCACAGGTCGACTCCTCTCAGGCGGGGTGGACGTCGGCGGTGGGCTCGCCCTGGTGGTGCATGTCGTCGTGCACTCCGGCGAGCTGTTCGGCGGCGTCGCTGGTGCCGACCGGCGGCCCGTACACACCGCAGGTCGGGCAGTCCACGGCATAGTTCGCGGCGGCGCTGCATTCCGGGCAGGGCAGGGATTCCGGGTCGACGCACTGGTTCGCGCGAGCGCCGCACGGGTACCGGTCGTCGCACTCGGGGCAGACGTGCGCGTGGTCGGCGGCGTAGCCGCTCGACACGCTGGCGCTGGTCGCGATGCCGTGCATGTTGAGGTAGCTCACGGTCGTGTCTCCGTTCAGGACTTGGGCCGGCGGTCGTACTCGGCGCGGAGGTAGTTGATGAGGTGCCGCCCGACACGGAGTCGGGCGCCGTCGCCGTCGCAGCGGCGGCAGGCCGGGAAGGCGCGGCCGGATGGGGAGCGGCGTTTGCCGGTGCCGTGGCAGGCGCGGCAGGTGCCGAACGGCCAGATCCAGCAGGCGAGCAGGTCACCGGCGGTCCAGACGAGCGCGGCGAGGATGGCCCAGCCGTACAGGGCGTCACGGTGCGGCAGGCTGTTACTGGCGGTAGCGGCGGTGAGGGTCGCGGTAGCGGCGAGGGAGAGCAAGGGGGTGCCTCCGGGGGCGGTCTTTGGGCATGGTGGGGCCGGGCGCGCTACCCGCTACCTACGGAAATAGGCACTGGCCAGGGTGGTTATGGGAGGTAGCGGGGCGGGTAGCGTTGCCGCTACCGGTAGCGGGCGCCCCGCTACCTCACCGATCGGTGACCGATCCGCCGGTCAGTTACGCTCCGTTGATGTTCCGCGTAGTGCGTCGGTGTAGGTGATCGGTCCGGCCGGGCGCGCGGGCCGGGCGTCGTAGGCGGCGTCGGGATCGGTGGGCGGGGTGTAGGTGGCGCGTCGCCACGTGTTCATGAGGGCGCGTCCCCAGCGGATCCGGACGCCTTTGCCGTGGCAGGCCCAGCAGCGGCGAGCGATCCGGGCGCGGGCGCGACGGGGCTTGAGGTGCCCCACTCCGGCGCAGCGTTGGCAGCGGGTGTAGGGGGTTCGGTAACACTGCGTGCGGTAGATCAGGGCGCCGAACAGGGCGGTCGCGAGCCCGATCCACGGGTGAGAAAGCGCCGCGCACGACGCTCCACAGAGGATCAGGAACAGGCCGGGGGTGGTGCGAACGCCGCGCCAGAGCAGGCGCAGGCAGGCTCCGAGTAGGGCCGCGCAGGCGGCGGCCATGAGGGCCGAAACGGTGTCGGGTAGGGTGCCTTGCGGGCGGCGACGGACGGTGGTCAAAACGGCCTCCAGGGCGCTTTTGGGCGTGCGTCATCGGCTGAGCGCTAGGGGGCTAGCGCGCAGCTCAGGAACCATGCAGGGGGCTAGGTGGGGGCCTAGCGGAGCCGCTAGGCCTAGCGGGTGGGCGGCTAGGTCCTAGCGGCTCCGGGTGGTGGGGCTCAGTTGATGGGGCGTGCGGCGATCGCGGCGGCCAGGTGCTCAAGCCGGATGCCCTTGCGTGTGCGCTCCTCCCCCGCCGCGTCGGGTGCGTCGGTCGGGCGGATCTGTCCAACATCGACGGTCGGGGACTTCCAGCCCGGCGCCTCGGATTTGATCGCGGCGATGAGCACGCTCTGCGACTTCCACCGGCCGGGGTGGCGGGTGTTGACCCGGTGGAAGATCACGTCGCCGTGCAGCGCCGCCTCCCCGGCGGTGAAGGCCGCGCGCACGTCATCGAGCGCGGAGAACGTTGGGGTTTCGGGCTGTTCGATGATCCCGGCCGCCGCGCCGGTCAGCGTCCCGGCGTTGCGCCTGTTCTCCAACGCCCGCGCGAGGATCTTCTTGGTGTCCTTGAGGACGAAGTTCGTGCGGACCTTCACCGGAACGCCACCCTCCGAGCCGATGTACCAGCACGAGCCCCGGTCGTCGGCGGTGCCGCCCGCGACGCCGCGCCGAAACGCGGTCGCGTCCACACCGCGTTTGTAGGCGCCGGTGCCGAGGATGTCGTCGTTACCGCGCTGCCCGTTCTGGTGGAACGCGACCCGGATCGTGGGGAGGGAGGAGATGGCGGTCTTGATGGACTCGGCGTCGGTGCGCTGGGAGGCGATCTCGAAGTGCAGCCCGCACGCGCGGCCGATCTTGTGGAGCTTGACCAGTAGTTCGGTGATCTCGTCGCCGTAGTCGGGGTCGGCGAGGGCCTCGTGGATCTCGTCGATGATGAACAGGATCCACCGCATGTTGTGCCGCGTGGTGCGGGCGAGTCGGTCGGTGAGCGCGGCGGCGTTGTTGTCCAGCAGGTCGGAGCCGGCGGCCTTGAGCTCGGTGAGGATCCGCTTGCGCCGCTCTACCTCCTTGGTGAGGCGCTTCAACGCGCCGAGGAGAGCGCGGGCGGTTTCGGTGGTGTCGGAGTCGGCGCTGTAGGCGAAACACACCGGCTCGCACTCGGCGTAGTCGCCCATGCCCTTGAAGTCGAAGATCGCCAGGTCAGCGCCTTCGGCGTCGTCGGCCGCCAGGCAGGCGAGCTGGATCAGGTAGGCGGTCTTGCCGGAGCCGGGGGTGCCGGTGGTGATGCCGTTGGTGCCGGGCAGCATCCACCGGATCGGCTGGTTACGGGGGTCGTAGCCGATCGTGCACGGGGAGCCGACGTTGACCTTCTTGTTCAGGTAGGCGTATCGGCGCGGCTTCTGCGTGCCGGGGTCGATGTCCAGGACAAGGAGTTCGACGTGGCCGGGGACCCCGGAGGGCGCCTGGGAGAGGTGCACCATCGCCGGGGGCCGGCGCAGCGCCCCGGCGATCACGATCGCCTTGGACGCCAGCATGTCGGTGGTCACCCCGGGCACCGGGTGCGTCTCGGCGATCTTGCCCCCGGCGGTGTCATCCCGGTAGATCACATCCACTGGCGACTGCCCCGCCTTGACCAGGTCCTTGAGCTGGGTGATACCGGTCGCCAACAGCGCCCCGGTGACGGTGTCCATGCTGACCGGCGGGTACGGCGACGGCTCCCGAAACGTCGGCCAGAACGGCGCCGTGCGCGCCCGGCCATACCAAACCAGCCAGCAGCCGGCCGCCAGCCACGCCACGGCCAGGCCCGAGGTGAGATATTCGCTGATCCAGGCGGCGTGTCCGAGCCAGACCAGCAGCCCGGCCGTGACCAGCACGGCCAGCACCGGCACCGCGGTCCGCGTGCGGACCACCTTGCGGCGGTCACGGACCTCCCGGTGCCGCTCGTTACGGACCTTCAACCACGCGTCCACATCCGCCCGGCCGTCCACACCCCCAGCGGTCTGATTGGCCACCGCAAGACCCTGCCGGTCATCCAGGAAGGCGCCGAAATCGGCGGCGGCGCGGCCGATGCCCCGCAGCCACCACCACGACGCCCGCGCCGACCAGGCGCCGAGCACCACCAGCGTGTTCCACAGGTACCGCCAGCGGTAGGTCCAGAACCGGCGCGCCTTGTGCCGCCAACCGACCGTCCACGTCCACTGCTTCAACTCCGGCGGACCGACCGTCACATCCGCGCCGACCGGCGGCAGCAACTCACCCTCAAGCACCTCCCCGCTGCCCGGGGCAATGTCCGTGCCGGCGCCCTGGTCAACCTCGTGCGAGGTGCCATACCGCTCCACCTCCGTGCCGGCCGGGTCGGTGTCGGTCTGCTCGGCGGGCTTGCGCTGGAACGGGACCACGTTTCCGGCCGTGTCGAGCCGGGCCAGCTCGCCGTCCCAATCGACCGGGCGGCCGTCATCGTGCGGGTTGTTTCCGTTGCCGTTGTGGCTTGCCATGATGGGACTTGCCTCCTGTGAGGGGGTGGTGGGGCCGGTCGCAGATGTCGAGTCGGGACCGGCCCCGCGCGGGGTCGGGGTCGTGCGGTCAGTCGGTGGTGAACAGCGGCGTCGTGTTGAACGCGATGTCTTCGGCGGCCGTCACCAGGGCGGCGTCGTTGACGGCCATGAGCCAGGCGCGGTGCGCCTCGGTGGCTTGGTCGGCTAGCGCGCGGCGCCGCGCGGCGGCGGCCTCCCAGATCGCGTAGGCGGCGTCGGCCTCGCGGGAGGCGATCGCCTCCCGGGCCACGAGCCGCTGGTAGGCGGCGTAGAGAGCGCGCTTGGTGGTGTTGGCGGGCATCGGTGCCTCCTCTCCGGTCGGGGGCGGCGTGGTCAGTTCTCGGTGTGGTCGGCGCGGGCCTCGCGGATGCGCTCCCGCGCCCACCGCTCCCGCATGCCGTAGGCGGCGGCGAGGGTGCGGTCGGTGACCGGCGTGCCGGCCGCCATGGCGGCGAGGTAGGTCCGGCGGGCCCGGTCGCGCAGCTCGGCCGGGGCCATGCCGTCACGATCGGCACGGGTTGGCACGCCCGGCAGCACGGCCGTGCCGCAGGTACAGGTGGCCTGGTCGCGCTCGGCGAGGCGTCCGGCCTTGCGGTCGGCGCGGGCGGCGTTGTAGCCGTCCCACGCGGTCAGCGGGTCGGTGATGCCGTGGTCGATCGACCAGCGGCGGGCCTGCCAGGATCGGAGCGGGAACGCCCGCACGCGCTCGCCGGAGAACACGGCCCCGGCGGTGTCGGCGCGCCCCTCGGCGGTGAGCTGCACGTGCTGAGCGCGTCGGGTGTGCAGCCCCCACAGCCACGGCGAGCTGGCGGACATCAGCCCGAACACCACGGCGGCGGCGGTCGGCGCCATACCGTCACCGGCGAAGTGGGAGTAGTTGACCGCGCCGATCACGGCGGCGATCAGGTACGCGACGCGGCGCAGCCGCCCGGCGGTCCGGCCGTCCTTGCGCAACAGCGCGTCGTGGGCGTGCCAGTTGACGTAGTTGGCGATCAGCTCGGCGGCGGCGGCGACGAGGAACGCGACCGCGAACCGGGCCATGCCGGGCGTGCCATCGGCGGTCAGCTCGCGGTACCCGACTGCGATCTGGCCGTACATGGCGGTGGCGTTGACCACGATCAGCGGCGCCACCGGACGCAGCCGCGTGAACCACGCCTGCCGGGCGCTGACGCGCTGTGCCCGCCGTGCCGTGCGGTCGGTGCTGCGGGTGGTGCGGTCATGCTCGGCGTCCGCACGGGCCGCGTCCCGCTCCATCCGGGCGAGGCGAATGCGAGACTCGGCGGCGATCTCCTCACGGGCCGCGTCGGCGGTCGCCTGCTCGGCGGCGAGACGGGCCAGCTCGGCGGCGCGGGCAGCCTCGGCCACCGGGTCCGTCTCGGCGCGGCGGGTGCGGCGGAAGGTCAGGACACTCATGCGGCACGCTCCGATCGGTTGGCGGGGCGGTCGTCGTTATGGGCGCGGGCGGCGCGAGCCGCGAGCGCGATGGCCAGACGGGGGTTGCGGTAACGGCGGTGCCAGCGGCCAACGCGGGTGATCTGCCAGCCACGGGCGGCGCCGGCCGTGTCCTGCCGGCACCACAGGGCGGCCTCGATCCAGTCGGCGAGGCTCATCAGGCCACCCCCGCCGCGTCGGCCGGGTCGGTGGCGCCGTAGATGTGGGCGTGAACGGCCAGCACGCGCCGCTCGGCGCGGCGCAGCCGACGCCAGTCCAGCGCCGACGGGCGGTCAATCGTCAGAACCCGGATCTCGGCGTCGACCAGCTCTAGCTCGGCCTCGATCGCCGACCATTCGGCCTCGATCGCGGACAGGTCTTCTACACTCGGCCCGGCATCGCCCGGGTCTGTGGTGGGCGGCTCATGGGGTTGATCGGTCCTCTCGAGTTACGCCGCGCGGCGGCGGCGCTGGGACGTCGTCGGGGTGGTTCGGCATGCCGGGCAGCGGTCCTCATCCGGGGCGAGCGGCGCCAGCACGGCGCAGCTGGGGCACTCCCGCCACACGGCGTTGCCCCTGTTCGTGATGCGGACGCGCGATGCGATGTTTGAGACCATGAAGGTCACCTCTTCTGCCGTTGGGTGGATTGGTAGCCGGGGTACGGCCGGTGGTTTCAGAGGCCGATTGGCCGTACCCCGCGCGAATCACCAAGGTCAGCCGTCCTGCACTGCGCAGGACGGCGTTCAGTGCATGTACTCAGCGCTTGCTATCCGCTCGCTCGCTTCGCTCGCCCGGGATCTACCGGGGTCGGTCACCGTGTGACTCAAGGCAAAGTTGCTGCTCACGGCCTCACTCGCGCCTTTTCCTGTCGCTATGGAGTTCTCAAAGAACGTGTGCGAGGAGACCCGTTGGTCGCACGGAGAAGCCAAAGCCGCTCCGCCGTCCCCGGTGTCCTCCTGCTGTTCTCGGCGACCTGTTGGGCATCGCCGGTCGCAGATGTCTTGGGCTTCCGCTGCGCCCTCGGGCTCGGCGCTTGTGGTTGCTTGTGGCCCAAGGTGCCGCAAGACCCTTGGGGCTGTCAACCCCCTAGGGGCATCTTGTGGCCCAAGGAGCCGCTAGTTGCGCATGCGCCCCCAACCGGGGACAGTGATGGGGTGGATACGAAGCCTCAGTACGAACAGGTCGCTCACGGCCTCAGGGAGCGGATCGCCGCAGGTGAGCTAGCGCCTGGCTCACGTCTGGACTCGGAAAATCAGCTCAGCGCGAAGCACGGTGTTAGCCGTGACGTCGCACGCAAGGCGCTACAGGTCCTAGTGAATGAAGGGCTAATCGAGTCCTGGGGGCGGCAGCAGGGCTACCGCGTCCGAGACGTCCAGCCGCTCGTCTATCACGCCACGAAGTCCGAGCTAGCCAGCCGCCGTCAGCAGGCCACCGCTGACATTTGGATGACGGACGTTACGGAGATTGGCCGGCGGCCGGCCATCGCTCTAAGCGTGTATATCGACACTCCGTCGCAGGAAGTTGCCGAGCTTCTGGGAATTGCACCAGGGGAACCGGTCGTCATCCGTCGCCGACTCCGACTAGTGGATGACCAGGCATACGCCATTTCCGTCGCCCATTTCCCACCGTGGGCTGTTGAGAAAGTTCCCAGCCTTGCGAATGCGGCCGATTTGCAGCCGGGACCGGCGGCACTACTTACGGCGGCCGGTCACGATCCTGTGCGCATACTCGATCGGATACACCTGCGAATGCCGACACCAGATGAGCGCGATGTTCTGCGCTTGCCGCCCGGCGTTCCGGTCGCTGAGCACGTCCGTGCTCCGTACGATGACGATGGCCGCGCAATTCGTGTGACAGTTACTACGCTCCCCGGCGACCGATGGACGCTCGAATATGAGGTGAATCCGCGTGACACGTGAGTCGGTCAGAATCGAGCGTGCACGGCCAGAAGAGCTTGGCGACGTCGTCAAGATCCTTGACGATGCTGCTGGCTGGCTTCGTGACCAGGGAATCGAGCAATGGCCAGACTCATTCTCCGAGGATGCAACATGGCGAATGGATCGAATCCGATCGTATGTCGAGTGCGGTCTGACCTATCTCGTCAAGGACGAGTCTGGACTGTCGCTCGCGACGTTCACGCTGTCAAGTGCGGCTGATCCGCAATTTGCGCACGGGTGGCCGGATAGTCCGGACTTAGGCGGCTACGTCTTTCGCATGGCGGTCCTAAGAAGTGCGGCCGGACGCGATCTCGGTAACGTGATGCTCGACTATGCTGGCGCGCAAGTAGGTCGCTGGGGGAAGCCCTGGCTTCGCATTGATGTGCATCGACACAACAGGAAGCTTCAGGAGTATTACGAGCGTCGAGGCTTTGTGAAGGTCGCGGAGGTAACCGCGCCCGACCTTTCAATTCCCGGTCGGATTCGCGGGTCAGGGACACTAATGCAGCGCCCGAGTGTTGAAGGGGTACAGCCGATGGCGAGTGCAGACTACGATCCGGATGGCACGGCCGCAATTTGGCTGGAGGCATCTAATGCCGTTCGTAAGCTAAAGCTTACTGAACCGCCAAGTGACTCGAACGCTTGGAATACCGCACTTGATCAGGCGGCCCGGGTACTTGAGCGCCACGCACTTGAGATCAGGCAGGCGAACGGCATGTACTACCGGGCTCTGACAGGTCGCCGCGAGGGGTCATGAGTCAGTGGCATGTCAGTGCCACTGACGGATGCCTCTTCATTCCGACTGTTGTTGACGAGCATCGGAAGGAAGACGAGCCGCGTGTTGCCTTCCCGGAGGACAACCGGCTCGACGTCAGCGGTGTCAAAAGACGTGGACTTCGACTTGAATAGATCCATGCCACATCAACTCCACGTAACGATGAGGCTACTTACAGTACAGCAGGCGTTTGAACCGGTGGAACGATGAAGCTGGACCGATCTCGGGCGGGAAGCCGCGGCCGGGGGTGTCATGACCATCCGGGCGCCAGGGGCGTGCCGGTGAGTACCGAGCACTCGCCCACTCAAGGACACTGGGTCGTTGCCCGCCAAGTAGCGACCTCGGCTAGCCCAGACCGCTAGGGTTGTTCGTATCCGGCGCGCACGCGACTGTCCAACGAGGGAGGGGCGATGTCCAAGCGTGTCGACGTGGCCCCTGACATGCTTCGGTGGGCGCGTAAGAGGGCTCGGCTTTCGGTAGCCAATTTGGTGAGGCGCTTTCCGAAGCTTCCGGAATGGGAGGCTGGAGTCGTGCAACCGACGTTGCGCCAGCTAGAGGACTTCGCGCAAGCCACACATACACCGATTGGCTACCTCTTTCTTCGCACACCGCCGGTCGAGGTACTACCGGTTCCAGACTTCCGCACATTCCCTGATAAGCAGCGCCATGCCCCAACCCCGGACTTGCTAGACACCATCTACGCCTGTGAACAGCGCCAAGAATGGTTTCGGGATTTCGCGGAGTCTCACGGCTATGACAACGTGCGCATTGTCGGCGGCATGAGCTTGGAGCAGAACACCGTCGAGGTGGCGGCGGCGCTTCGCGATGCGTTCGGCTTCGGGCTGCACCGCCGTGCAGAATTTTCGACATGGAGCCACGCATTGCGGGGATTGTCGGAACACATCGAGGACCAGGGCGTCCTGGTCATGACGAACGGGATAGTTGGCTCCAATACGCATCGGAAGCTCGACCCGAAAGAGTTCCGTGGATTCTCGCTCGTGGACCCACTTGCGCCGCTAATCTTCATCAACGGTGCAGACACAAAGGCTGCTCAGATATTTACCCTCGGACACGAGCTTGCCCATGTAGCCCTCGGTGGCTCCGCGATCTCGAACCAAGATCTCGCCAATGTTGCAGAGTCTGACCGAACCGAACGCTGGTGCAATGCGGTGGCGGCGGAACTATTGTTGCCGATCGACTCGCTCAAGCGTGAATTTCGTCCGAACCATAACCTGACAGCCGAGCTCGACCGGCTCGCAAAGTTCTATAAGGTCAGCACCCTTGTAGTGTTGCGTAGACTATTTGATGCGGGCTTTATTCCGGTAGGGCAGTATAGCTCTTATTTCGAGGATGAACTTGCACGCGTGCTTGCTCTAATGGAGCAACAGGCCTCCGGTGGCAACTTCTACAACACCCAGCCTGTACGAGTAAGCAAGCGTTTTGCACGCGCGCTCATCGCTGACACCTTGGAGGGCGGCACTCTGTACAGGGATGCGTTTCGCCTTCTGGGGTTCAAGAAGTCTTCGGCCTTCGAAGAACTCAGTCAGCGCCTCGGGGTCGCCTGATGTACCTCATCGATTCGAACGTCTTCATTGATGCGAAGAATCGATACTATCCATTCGACGTCGTCCCGGCATTTTGGGACTGGCTCAGGCTCGCGTACCAAGACGGCAGGGTATCTACTATCGAGAAGGTATACGACGAGCTCGTAGCTGGCGAAGACGAGCTCTCTGCCTGGATCAAGGGCATGCCGCGAGCATTTTGCTTGCCAACTTCCCAGATTGACGCTCAGTCGATGCAGGCCGTCAGCGAGTGGGCGGCTAGCAGCACTCAGTACACCCAGGCTGCCGTGAGCGACTTCTTGAGCGTTGGCGACTACTACCTGGTGGCTCACGCGCACACGAGCAGTGCGACCGTAATAACCCATGAGAGGGCGGGCACCGGTTCCAAGAAGCGCATCAAGATCCCAGACGCCTGCGATGCAGTCGGCGTCAAGTGGATGACGCCATTCCAGATGCTCCGAGTGGAACGCGCAGAGTTTAGGCTCTAGTACTCCAGCCGCACTTCAGGTTCGGAGTCTGCGCTGGTAGTGGCTGGTTCGGGCGCGGTACTGATGCCGGCGCCGCCACCGTGACCAGTGCCAGATATGGTCGTATTCGCGGATGGTGGTGATCAGGTGTGCCAGCAGACGTCGGACCTCGCCGAGGGTGAGGGGGATGAGCTTGTCTCGCCGGGGATCGTTGCCCCTTTTGTGGTGGCGGCGGTGACGGCGAGGAACGCGTGGGCCCACATCGCTAGGGTGATGTGGCGGTACCAGGCGTCGTAGCGGCGGACCTGGTAGTCGTCGAGGCCGACCTCGTTCTTTGCGGTCTGAAAGCACTCCTCCACGGCCCACCTGGTGCCGGCGACGCGGATCAGCTGGTCGTCGGTCGTGCCGTCTGGGCCATAGCACAGGTAATACGCCAGTTCGGTGCGGTCGGTGATGCTGCGACGGATCAGCAGCCAGCGGCGGTAGCCGTGGTCGGCGGTGCCGGTGTCGGGCAGGGACGCGACGGCCCAGTCGTAGAGCCGGGGACCCTTGACGCCGTCGCCGCAGCTGCGTCGTTTCCACGCCGGGTCCGGTGCACGGGCGGCGAGGGTATCGGCGCGACAGCTGCCGGTCTCGGTGGGGATCTTCTGGTTGCAGGCGACGGCGAGGACGTAGCCGACGTGCCGGCGTTGCAGTGCGACGCGGAACTTGCTGTCCTTGCCGTAGGCCTCGTCGGCGGTGACCCACTTCGCCGGCACGTCGGCGTCCAGAGCGCGGTTGAGCATGACCAGGCCCTGAGCGGGTTTGGTCGCGAACCTGACCTGCTCACCGATGGCGGCCTCGGCGCGCCGCACCGGGTCGTCGCACCAGCGTTGCGGCAGGTAGAGCTCCCGGTCGATCAGAGCACGTCCTTTGCTGCTGGCGTAGGCGAGGAACACGCCGAGTTGGCAGTTCTCGACGCGCCCGGCGGTACCGGAGTACTGCCGTTGGACCCCGGCGGACTTGACTCCCTTCTTCAGGAAGCCGGTCTCGTCAACGATCAGCACACCATCAGCCTCGCCGAGGTGCTCGACCACGTATGCGCGCAGGTCGTCACGGACGGCGTCGGCGTCCCACTGGTAGTCGTTGAGCAGCCGCTGCATCCCATCCGGGGTTCTGTCCCCGGCGGCCTCCGCGAGGGTCCAGCCGTTCTTGTCCGCCAGCGGCGACAGCAACCCGAGCAGGTAACCCCTGGTTCGGCGACGTGGCTCGACACGACCGAACCGGCCGGCGATACGCGCCATCACGTCGTCCAGGCCCGCCACCCAACCCGCAACAAGATCCACAGACACGAGACCGAGAGTCTACATAGTACGATCGCCGTCGAGGCGGCGCCGGGCATCAGTACCGCGCCCGAACCAGCCACTACCAGCGCAGACTCCGAACCTGAAGTGCGGCTGGAGTACTAGTTGATGTTGGCTGGAGTCTGCGGGGCGCCGGGGTCTTTGTTCGGTAGGTGGTCGGGTGGGGCTTCGATGGAGCGGATGGCGTGTCCGGGGTGGAAGCGTGGTGTCGGCGTGGGGGTTGCACGAGGCGTTCACGCCAAGGACAAGGAGACGTGCTGACGAGTCAGGTCTGGGTCGTCGACCGGTTGAGGTTGGCGGAGGTCAGCGTCTGCTCAGCGGAGGGGTGGGGTGGATGGTTTGGTGATCGCCTTGGTGATCGCTTTGGTCTGACTCGTCATTGCGGCGCTTTCGGTGTCGCGGTCGCCGGCTTCCGGGGGTTGTTTTGACACGTGTGCGGGTTGGGTGGGTTCTGTCGCGGACTGTGTGCGGGCGCGGAGTGTCTTGATGATCCGCCGCCCGAGATCGATGGACGGCTGCTCGATGAACCGGTAGGTCGTTGCGGACACCGCGAGCGTGGTCGCGATCCACGTTAGGACTGTCAGGACTCGGAAGAAGGGCACGGAAGCTGGCAGCGTAGGCACTGTGAGCATCACGACCCAGTGGCTGAGATAGATCGAGTAGCTGATCCGGCCGAGCCACAGCAGCAGTCTGGGCCACGAGACGCGGTCGCCCACGAGAAGGATGGCGGCGAACGTGCCGAACGCCGCCGTGATTGCGATGCTGCGGGTCAGCGGCGATTCACCCAGCTGCCCGTCGGCCGAGTACCAGGTCTCGCTGTGTAGCCAGAGGGTTCCGATGGATGCCGCGGCGGCGGTCACGTACACCGTCCAGCCCACGCGCGCCGAGATCTGCCCTGCCCAAATTCGGTGAACGACGGTTCCGGCGAACATGACCGTCAGGTAGATGCCGGCCTGGTACAGCGGGTCCGGACGGTTCAGCAGTACGGGTACGACGCCGATGCTGACCACGACCGCATAGATTGCGTTGGTTCGACCTCGCGCGAGCACGGCTCCCGCTCCGGCGAGCAACAGGGTCAGCGCCAACACCCGTAGGGGATTGCCGTGGTATCCATCGATGTGTAGCACCCAGGGAGTGACGGCGGCGCGGCCGACGATCGCATCGGTGGCGCCGAGTGTGAGGCCAGCGACCAGGAGCGCGACTGCGGCCCCCGCCTGCCGGAAGCGGCTCGCGAAGAGCCAGGTGATGAGCATGTAGAAGCACAACTCATACGGGAGTGTCCAGGCGGGACCGATGAGGAAAGGCGAACCGAGGTGCCGCGACAGGAGGGTCAGATTTCCGAGGAGAGCGCCGGGCCAGTTGGAGTAGACGTTCGGTCTCACCGGCATGGCACCGACTATTCCGAGTACCAGTGCCGCGATGCTGATCGCCCAGAACAGCGGTCCGAGCCGAAAGACGCGGCCGACCCAAAACTCCAGGAGCGAGCCGTGGCGTTCCAGCGAAGCCGGGATGATGAAGCCGCTGATGAGGAAGAAGGCCAGTACACCGAAGCCACCCAGGTTGAGGACGGTGTGACTTGCCCAGTAGAAGCCCTCGGTCTTGACCGGATCATGATTGCCGAGGTGATAGAGCACGACGGACATCGCCGAAACGCCTCGAAGCACATCGAGGAAGTTGAGCCGGCCCGTTCCGCTGGTCCTGCCCGCCTTCTGGCAGGCAACCGCTGGATCTCTCGTCATTGATCGAGGAGGTCGTCCGCCGCCGGATCGAACTGACAGCTTGACGTGCCCGGTGCTCCGGCTGGGCGCACCGCGCAGGGTGAGCAGGCTGGCGAGCAGCCCGGCGAAGATGATGATCGCGCCGAGGGCGATCGCGGTGGCCGAGGGCACCACGATGCGGAGCGTGTGGCTCGGGTTGAGGTCGCCGAAGCCTGCCTGGCCCCACTCGCCGACGCCGATGGCGGTGCCGACGCCGCCGCCCACGATGAGAAGCAGCCCGACCGCGACGCACACCTCGAACCGGAGCAGCTTCATCCACGCGGCGAGTTGCCTGTCGCCGACCAGCCCCTCGAACGCCCCGTAGATCTTGGCGCAGCCGCCGGAGAGGATCAGCTGGACGCCGACCAGCAGCGCCAGGCACGCGTAGACCAGCGCGCCGATGTCGAACGTCACCGTGCCGAGCGACACCGGGCCTGCGGTGAGCGCAGCCGTCGAGACGAGCCCGAGCATGCTCAGCACTACGCCCGGCCAGACCAGCACCTTGCGGGGCGCGAACACGAGCAGGAACCGCAGGTGGCGCCAGCCGTCGCGCCAGGTGCGCAGGTGCGGCGGCCGGCTGCGGCCGTCGGGCGAGAGGGTGGTCGGCACCTCGACGATGTCGTACCCGGCGAGTGCCGACGCGCACCACCAGCTCCGATGCGAACTCCATGCCGGGCATGCACAGCCCCAGCTCCCGGATGCGGTCGCGCCGGAAGCCGCGGATGCCGCAGTGGAAGTCGCCCGTCTTGAGCGCGAACAGCCGGCGGCCGAGCCAGCTCAGCACCGGGTTGCCCAGGTACTTGTGGAGCACCGGCATCGCGCCCGGCTTGATGCCGCCCTTGAACCGGTTGCCCATGACGACGTCGTGGCCTTCGCGGAGCTTGGCGATGAAGGGGCCGAGGTTCGACAGGTCGTAGCTGTCGTCGGCGTCGGCCATGATCACGAACTGGCCGCGGGCGGCGTCGATGCCGGCGAGCAGGGCGCCGCCGTATCCGCGGATGGGGGCGGCGACGACGCGGGCGCCGTTCTCCTCTGCGATCTGCTGAGAACCGTCGGTGCTGCCGTTGTCGGACACCAGGACTTCGCCCCGGACTCCGAGTTCTTCCAACGATCGGACCGCTTTCTGGACGCAGGTCGCGAGCGTCTCGGCTTCGTTGAGGCACGGCAGCAGGACGGTTACCTCTAGCGTGTCGTCAGTCACTGTTTTTCTTCTCCGCGGTGGCGCTGTCGTCGGGGGTATCGGGTAGGGGTGCGTACGCACGGCGGAGCTGGGTCACCGCCAGGGCGCCAGCGGCGCTGATCAGGGGGATGGCGGGAAGGCCATAGCGATAGTCGAACTGAGAAGTGGCGACCGCCACGACGAGCAGCGCGAGCCCGGTGCCGCCGAGCAGGGTGATGTCGAGGCGCTCGCGCCAGAAGCCGCGTCGCGGACGGAACACGACTGCGACCACAGCGAGGAGTAGGAACAGGGCGAGCGCCGGGCCGGGCGTGTACCCGCCGTGCAGTTGGTACGCCTTCAGCCCTCGCGCGGCGCCGCCCCATACCTCGGGTCGCTGGCCGCCGCGGACGTCGTACGTGCCGTTGGCGACCGGCTGCGGCTCGCAGCCAGGCTTGAACTGGTCGTACGGGAAGACCCAGAGCGTGTGGCAGTGGTGCCGCGCGGTGTGGCGAGGCCGGGGGTGAAGTAGGCGGACGTCTCACGCAGGACCAGCGCCGCGTAGTCGACGGGCTGGCCCGCGATCACCTTGTTGGCGAACGACTGCAGGAGCGGGTCGTTCGGGGGGCCGGGCGCGTACTTCGACGCCGGGCTCTCCTGGCTCCAGATATAGAAGTTGCCGTTCGGCCGCCTCTCCGGCGGTCGCGGGTCGCAGAGCCGACGCTCGGCGGCCGTGAGGTTGTCCAGCTTGTCGCAGTCGGCGATCGCCATCACACGCGCGTACAGAAACCGGCCCTGGAACTGGCCGAACGCGTACTTGCCGTAGTCGTCGTGGTAGACCTGCAGGTAGACGGCCATCGGCACGGCGAGCACCGCGACCGCGATCAGCACCTGCTTCCACCCGGCCCACCGCAGCAGCAGGTACAGCACGCACAGCGCCAGGATCGGCACGCCGACCGTTCTGGTGAGCGCGGCGGCCACGAAGCACAGGCCGCCGAGCGCCGCGAACGGCCAGGTCAGACGGTCACGCCACAGCAGCGCCGCGAACCCGCCCACCAGCAGCGCCCCGAACAGCGCGTCGGCGAGCAGGTAGTGCTCCACCACGATCTGGAAACTGTCGAGCGCCACGGGCGCCGCCGCCACAGCCGCGAGCCACCGCGCGCCGCCCCGGCGGACCACCAGCGCGTAGACGCCAAACGCCGTGGCCAGCCCAAGAAGGTGCTGGACGCTCACGACGACCGACGACCCGCCCCGTCCACTCGAACAGGTCGACGAAGAGCGAGTACCCGTACGGGCGGAGGTTGCCCGGGCGGTTGAGCTTGGCCGCGTAGAAGTAGCCGCTGCTGTCCGGGAGCCAGAACGCCGGCCAGTACGTGAACACCGTCACGATCCGTAACGCCAAGCCAGCAACAAACACTGCAATGATGCCGGCACGCCGCCGCACAAATGCGGCAGAAAGACTTAGCCGGTACGAAAAAGCTGCGTCTGGCGTGCTGGCGAGGTAAGCATCGACTGCGATGGATGTCACACCCAGTAACGTCGCAGGGAGTGACGCTCGTTGTGGAACCGAGAGATTGAGTCCCTGGACGTAGTGTTTCCCGGGTTTGACGCGTGATCTTTCGTTTGGTCATGCGCTGAGGGCCTGAAAGTCGCTGGTTGGGGGGTTGTCGTCGGGGGACGATGGCGATGCGAGATCCGGTGAGGACGTCGAGGCGAGTCCATCCGGCGCCGATTTAGATCACCAGCGCGATCAGGTAAAAGTGAACACTGATCGGCCTGGGTCAACGTGACCGGCGGACACGCCTAGACCCCGCCGGACGGCAACCAGAACTGCAACCCGGGTAACCGGGGCTGCGCGGTCACCGCCCGGCGTCGAGAATGGGCGCCCTCTGATGCTGGCAAAGACGCCCACTCCGGTCCCGTCGTTACGGGTTAGTTGCGAATGTATCGGAAGTAGAAGCCCTCACCGCCGCCGGTCGGACTGTCCTCCGCGGTGAACTCGGTGCACATCTGATCAAGCGTTGCATCCTGGGCGTGCGGGAACGAGTTATCGCTACAGGTCTGCTGATCGTACGGCCCCTCCCACACCGGCTCTGCGGCGTGCGCGGACATAGTGACCGTCATCAGGCCACCTGCGACAGCGAAAGTAGTCGCTGCCAGGACCGCCAAGCGCTTCTTGCCATTGAACCGTGCCAAGACCCTACCTCCTTTGGACGTGAAACATAGGCGTGGATAAATCAGACCGGCACCCGAACAACGCATCGAAGACCGAAAGGGTTCACTGGCGCAGACGCCACCAAGCCCGCGCCCGCCGCACCCACTACCGCCGCAGACTCAACACTGACAAATGCGGCTGTAGTCGCTAGGTCAGGTGGTTGGCGGGTCCTTCCATAACCATCTGGTCGAGAACGTGCTGGGTGTCGGCGGAGTCGAGTCCGGCGAGGTAGCGGGGTCGCCCGAACGGCGCAGGCGTTAGCGGTAGGCCCTGACGGCCGGACCGGGGTCCGTCGACGGGCCCCAGGCTTGGGCTGCTGACCCAGCGGTTACGAAGCAGCCTTCAGGCAGCCCTATCCTCCCAGCACAGAGGCACTTTCCGTCTATCCGAGACTAGCCGGTAACCGCCGCTCGTGAAGAGCCCGGCGAAGTTTGAAGAGCCGGGTTTGAACCTCCTGTCCCCAATGCGCGTTGAGAGCAGAGGCGGCATGGTCACGTGACATGGGATGCGCCGTCTAAGTTGACATGACACGAGAGGGAGCGTTTTGCTAAACAATAAGAGTAAGGTTCGCTTGGGTGCGGTCCTGGCGGCTACCACCATGGCTATCGCCGGTGGAATGATTATGAATTCCATGGTTTCGGCACATGCTCAGTCCGCTGGCGCAAGCATCAAGAACCTGGCAACGGGTCAGTGCTTAGAGGGTGACAGCAGCGGCGCTGTATTTCTCAGTGACTGCACCGGTGCGGACGCCCAGAAGTGGTCCTCTGCGGCCGCCGACGCAGACGGCAGCCTGACGTTCACGAACACAGCACTGCCCGATCGGGTGCTTTTCAACAATGACGTGGGAGTTGGCCTCGAAGCAGCGAACGGCACTCTTGGGCAGAAGTGGACATTCTCCAACTCGGAACTCCGGAACGCTGTAGTTGGCAACTGCCTGGATAGCGCACTCGCGTTCACCCAGTGCAACGGCAGCGACAGTCAGAAGTGGGACATCAACGCCTGATCGACTGGGAATCCGCATAGATTTCCTTGATTGGTCCGCCGATCGGAACGCAAAAAATCTACAAGGAAAAGAAAAGGGGGAGCTGAACCTGGTCCGGCTCCCCCTTTCGGTGACGCGCATATCGCACCTCCGTGCGGCGGGGCTATGGGGCGCGACTACACCCTTATGAAACGATCTGTGGGTGACTCGTTCTAGCTGTTTCGCGCCGACCAATGAAGCGCAATCAGCCCTGGGCAGTCTGCGCTAAGAGCGGGCTTACATGTCGAGTGAACCGGGTTCCGTCCCGCCGCGTTAAAGGGGGGAACCTCTCTTCCAGGGGGAGAGGGGGAATTCGTTCTGGATATTGAGAGGGACAATACGCATGGAGCTTGCTCGACCTCGACGGATGCTCTTGGTAGTCGGCTTGACCGTGGCGTCGGTTACTGGTGGATTGATCGCGATCGGCCTTCCGAACGCTCAGGCCGATGAGAAGCCGAGTTCGCACGCCAACTTGGTGGGCGGGCAGCCGCCGGGTGCTGACTCAGCATTCATCGCTCAAATACAGACCCCTGCAGGGCATTGCGCCGCCGCGCTGATCGCCCCGGACGCCCTGGTCACCGCTTGGCACTGCGTATCCGATCAAACGGATCTTTCGAGCGGTACCGCCGCCATCGGATCGCAAAACCTGACCGTTGATGGGACCAGGGTAAGCCTTCGCGGCGCTCCTACGCAGATCGGACCGCCCCCTCCGGGCTACCTCGGTGGCGCCGATCTTGCCGTGGTCAGGCTTGCGACGCCCGTGCAGAACCAGCCCGTCGCGATCGCGGACACCGATCCCGCACTAGGCGCGGCCGTGTTCAACCTCGGGTGGGACACTGGCGATACGCTCTTGCAGGAGCTGAAGGGGACCGTCTCTGATTGTCCCCAGGGTTGGGGCGGCGCACTTTGTGTTTCCTATGCGGAAGGCGCCCACGTCGAGGCGGGTGACTCGGGCGGCCCGCTGCTCGTGACAGGTGCTGACGGTTCTCCGCAGCTGGTTGGTGTAGTGGAGGGCGGCGAGGCGGCGGTCCCACCGACTGGAGCGCACGAGCAGGTGGCAAAGCACAAGGCTGAGATTATGACGGCCGCGACACAGTGAACCTTTTTCAACCTGCCCTCGATCGGGCCGGGATGACCTACGGAAGAGCTGAGCTCGTCTCAGTTGAAGGCCGTGACATGCTGCTCTCGGCCGACGATGGCTCGCAATCGCGCAGCCCAGAAGCCTCCTGAACAGCAAGAACGTCAGGTTGAAAAGGGTTCACTGGCATTGAACCAAACGTTTCTCCTGTGCGTTTGTGCAACTGGACGCGCGGCTGGCGCTGCTGTTCCCCGGAATTCCTAACGTGGACGGCACTGTGGCCGACTGTGAAATCGCGTCAGTCCCTACGAAAGGATCAGTACATGTCTCCATCCCGTACCGCCCGTCCGCCGCGTCGGCTCCTCCTTGTCGCCGGACTAACAGCGGCTCTCGGTATCACCGGTATCGGATTTGGTATTGCTAACAGTCACGCGGACGAGTCGACGCCGACCGCTCTCGGACCGTTTGATACCGAGCAGGAATGCACTGACTACCGCTCCGCCCACCTCCCGGTCGGAGATATCACCGACATTTCCGACTGCTTCGAATCAGACGGAAAGTACTACTACACCGATCCTTACGCCGAGCCCAGTTCAGCATTCGCGGACGAGTCGCCGACGATCAGCGTTGATGCTACGGACGACCTTGCTGATGGACAGTCGGTCCTGGTCACCGGCAGCGGCTTTTCGCCGGGAGGCGAATATCAGGTCGGAGAATGGGCTCAGCAGGCAACGCCTGTGGACAGTGACCCGGAGGAACTTGGCGTCCCAGTCCGAGCTGTCCGGGCGGATGACGCGGGCAACATCTCCGCGTCCTTGACGGTACGTAAGACGTTTCCCAAGCTGAATGAACACTTTGGCGAATCTGCGGACTGCTCCAATGAAACGTGCACCATAAGCGTGGTTCTTAACGCCAAAGGATCGATCGTGGAATCGAATACAGTCGCCCTGAGCTTCAACTGACCACGGCGCGAAACCTTCGTTGCCATACCGCTCAATCTTCGGTTCGGTTTGAGGATTGGCAAGTGTTTGGTCGATAACTCGTACTAGGCGGGGTGGCGTCGGGGTGAGACCCCAACGCCACCCCGTTCACTCTCCCACCCCCACTCGAATCCACAGCGCCTCACGGCGCACTCAACGCCGTCCAAACCCTCACCGTCGCCGGATAACCCCAAACTGGAAAGGGCTTACTGTCGCGACTGCGCCACCGAGGTATCCTGCCGCCGCACCATCAGACTCACGGGCCGTGGCTTCAGGGCACCGAGCCACGGTCCATGCCCTGGTATCCGCCGACGCAGCCCATCGAGGCGGCAACCGCGCGCCAGAGCACGCCCGACTCCGGACTCCCACGCGTCGCAGCCAAAGGTGTGAAGTCTCGGCCGATCCGGTGAGTGACCAAGTGAGTGACAACCCCCGGTTCGTCGCGGCGGACCGTACTGGACGTCGACGGACACGATTGTTAGCCACACTGGCAGCGTGCGGCATCCCGAATTACCACAGGAGTGCCTACGGATCAAGAGGTTGCAGGTTCGAGTCCTGCCGAGCGCGCGTCTGGTTGAGACAGGTCAGAGGCCCCGCCGCCGTATGGCGCGGGGCCTCTGCTCTGCCCTCAAGGGCTAGGTGCAGCAGCAAAGTGCAGCAGCGGGCGCCTAGCCGGCCTCCAGCTCCAGGGGGTCACCGACCAGCGCGACGGCCTCGCGCTGCTGCTTGGTCGTCACGTGCAATGGTCACCGCCAGTGACGCCCAGGGGGAGCACCTTTCCGGCGTCCCAGATCTTCCCGCAGCAGAGAACGGTTTCGGTCAAGTCTTGAGGCGCGGCCCACCCCGTACGGACGCCCTACTCGGTCGCGATGGCGCGGAGGACGTCGATCCGAGCGGCCCGGCGCGCCGGTACCGCGGCGGCGGCTATCCCGACCGCGACCGCTGCCACGGCGAACAGGGCGAGCGGTCCGCCCGGGATCACGACCGGCAATCGCATCGCCCGGGTCACTGCCCAGCCGAGAAACACCCCGACGCCCAGCCCGATCGTCGTGCCGATCACCGACACGATCGCAGCCTCCCATCTGATCATGGAGCGGACCTGGCGGCGTTCCATGCCGACCGCACGGATCAGTCCGATCTCGCGCGTGCGCGCCACGATGTGCAGCACCAGGGTGTTGACGACGCCGAACACGGCGATCACGACCATGAGCCCGAGCAGGCTGTAGTAGATCCGCAGGGCCGGGTCGATCTGGTCGGAGGCCAGTTCCCGGATCTCGTCCAGGCTCATGATCTCGATGGTGGGGTAGCTCGGGTGGTCTGCGAGTGCACGCTCCAGTGCGGCACGCGCGGCGCGTGACGAGACGTCCGGCCGCGTGGCGAGGTAGATAGCGGACACGTCGGTGTCGCCCTCAGCGGCGAGTCGCCGGTAGTCGGCCGGCCCGACCACGTAGTTCCCGACGGGTACCGACACCTGCGTCGCCGCGAGGTACCCCGGCTCGGGACGCTCGTAGATCGCTCGGACCGTCAGCGTGCGCTCGCCGCGCGGTCCGCGCACGGTCACCGGGGAGCCGATCGCGAGGTCGGTGGCGCGGGCGGCGTCCCGGCTGACCGCGATCGATCCGGCCCGAACGTCGGCCCAGTCCCCGGCCACCACCGGCAGGGTAAGGACCCGCGAAAGGTGGGTGGGATCGACCGCCGTCGCGCTCTGACCGTTTGACCCGGTCACGGTGACGCCGCCGCTCTGGAAGGCGGCGACGGCCGCGAACTCGTCCACGCCCGCCAGCCGGTCCGCGACCCCGCCGTCGAGCGGCGCGAATCCGGGGCTCTGCGGGTTGGTCACGGCTTGCAGCCGGAGGTCGGCGCGGAACGTGCGGTCGATATCGCGCACCGCCCAGGCCTTGGTCCCGGCCGCCATGGTGGTGATCATTGCGATCAGCGCGAGCCCGATGACGAGGGGGAGCACCGTTGCCGACGTTCGACGGGGGCTGCGTACCGCGTTGCCGCGCGCCAGTGCGCCGGCCGCGCCGCGGGTGCGGGCGATCGGCGCCCCGACGAGGTGGGACAACGATTTGGCGAGGACCGGGCCGAGTACGAGTAGGCCGATCGTGGTGGCTGCCGCACCGGCCCACAGGTATCCGGTCTGGACCCGGTCGCCGAGCACGCCAGCGGCCATCGCGGCGGCACCCGCGACCGCGAGGACCGCCCCGACCACCGCACGCACCCGGCTCTCCCGCCGCGCGAGGGTGAACACCTCGCCGCGCAACGCCGCCACGGGCGCCACCCGCGACGCGTGCCGGGCCGGGCTCCACGCCGACACCATGGCTGTCACGATGCCGACCGCGAGCGCGACGACGACCGTGCGGGGCAGGATGCGCGGCACGGTGCCGGTCACATCGACCCGCAGTTCGCCGGAGCCCTGGAACAGCACCGCCAACCCCCACGCGACCACCACTCCGAAGGCCAGGCCGCCCAGTGACGCCAGCGCCCCGACGACGGCCGCCTCCAGCAGCGCCGAACGGCGGACCTGCGCCCGGCTGGCGCCGACGCAGCGCAGCAGGGCCAGCTCCCGCGCCCGCCCGGCCAGGATGATCGTGAAGGTGTTGCGGATGACGAACGCCCCGACGAACAACGCGACCACCGCCGCGACGACGGCGATCCGGCCCGTCACGTCGTCCGGCTGGGCCCGGAGCGAACGGGCGTGCGGCCAGTTCGGAACCCGTGATCACATAGGACCCGGTACCGACCGCGGCGGCCACCCGATCGCGCAGCAGGCCAGGGGCCACGCCGGGCGCGGCACGCACCTCGACGGCGCTCACCTCGTCCGGGGCGGCCAGCAGGTCGGCAGCTGTGGCCGGGTACAGCCCGACCAGGACCCAGTCGGGGTACTCGGGCGAGTCCAGGATGCCGACCACCGTCAGGGTCCGCGGAGCCTGCGCCCGTTCGTGGGCGCCGCCCTTCGCCACGGACGTGGACTGGTCTGTCCGCCACGCAACCGCGCGCACCTGGTCGCCCACGCCGAACCGCTGGTCCCGCGCGGTGGCGCGGTCGAGGACCACCTCGCCGGGCCCGGTCGGCAGGCGCCCGTCCGACAGCTTCTCGGCGAACGACGCGTCGAGTGAACGCCCCACCGGCGCCCGCCCGCCCCCGATCAGCCGGCCGTCGCGGCCGACGAGTTGCGCGTTGCCGAACACCGCACCGGTTGCGGAAGCCACGCCCTCGATCCGGGCGACCTGGTCCACCAGCGTGCCAGGCACCGGCGGCAGGACGCCGGTCTCGATGCGGTGCGCCAGTTCGTCGTACGTCGTCGTCAGCGGGTCGCCGCCAACCACGACGACGTCCACGCCCCGGCCGGCGTCGGTGAACGCCGCGTCCGCCGCCGCCTTCGCGGTGTCGGTGACGACGAACGTGCCGGACACGACGCCGACGCCGAGCATGATGGCCATGGCCGTCAACACCAGCCGGGTCTTGTGCGCCAAGACGCTGCGCAGGGCGTAACGCCACATGGCTCAGCCTCCCAGTGCTTTCATCCGGTCCAGTACGCGCTCCGGGGTGGGCCTGGCCATCGCGTCGACGATTCGGCCGTCGGCCAGGAACAGCGCCTCGTCGGCGTGGCCGGCCGCGACCGGATCGTGGGTCACCATCACCACCGTCTGCCCGAACTCGTCCACCGACCGCCGCAAGAAAGCCAGCAGTTCGGCGCCGGAGCGGGAGTCGAGGTTGCCGGTCGGTTCGTCGGCGAACACGATCGTCGGGCGGGTCACCAGCGCCCGCGCCACGGCGACCCGTTGCTGCTGCCCGCCGGACAGCGCGGCCGGCTTGTGGCCCAACCGATCCCGCAGCTCGAATGCGTCAACCACCCGGTCCAGCCAGCCCTGGTCCGGCGTGCGCCCGGCGATCGTCAACGGCAGTCGGATGTTCTCCCCGGCCGTCAGTATCGGCAGCAGGTTGTACGACTGGAAGACGAACCCGACCCGGTCGCGGCGCACGCGGGTCAAGGCCCGCTCGTCGAGTCCGGTCAGTTCGGTGTCACCGAGCCAGATCGAACCGTCGTCCACTGTGTCCAGCCCGGCGAGGCAGTGCAGCAGCGTGGACTTGCCGGAACCGGACGGACCCATCACGGCGGTGAACCGGCCCGGCGGGAGGGCGATGGAGACCCGGTTCAGGGCGGTGACCGCGTTCAGGCCTCGGCCGTACACCTTGGTGATTTCGATCGCGCGGGCCGCGTATTCGGCATGCGTGGCGGCGGGCGTGGTGTGTTCGGTGACTGGCATGCCTCGATGGTCGGCGGCCGCCGGCGCGGGCAGATCCGGCACCGACCCGCGATAGTCCCGGAGGGACCCGGAGCGCGGGGTACGGGTCAGATCAGGTTGCGCGCGGCCGCCCAGCGGCTCAGCTCGTACCGGGTGGAGAGCTGGAGCTTGCGCAGTACCGTGGAGACGTGGGTTTCCACCGTGCGGGCCGAGATATGCAGGCGGGCGCCGACTTCCTTGTACGTGTACCCGGTCGCGATAAGGCCAAGCACCTCGCGCTCTCGGCGGGTGAGCTGGTCGAGCTCCGGATCGACCGAAGCGGGCGCCTCACGCCGGAACGCGTCGAGCACCATCGCGGCGAGGCGCGGCGAGAAGTACGCGTCACCAGCGTGGACCCGCGCGATCGCGGCGCACAGTTCGGGCCCGGCGATCGCCTTGGTCACGTACCCCTGAGCCCCGGCACGCACGATGCCGATCACGTCGGCCGGCGCGTCGGAAACCGACAGCGCCAGGAACCGGACCTCGGGATGCGTCGCGCACACCGCATCGAGCACGGCCCGGCCGCCGCCCTCGGGCAGGTGCACGTCCAGCAGCACAACGTCGGGGCGCAGAACGCGGATGGCCTGGATCGCCGAGGCGACGTCGCCGGCGTCGCCGACCACGTCCAATGTGTCGCCGATCTCGGCGCGCACCCCCGCCCGGACCAACGCGTGGTCGTCGACCATGAAGACCCGGATCCGCTGCTCGCCATGCTCGCTCACGGCGCGTCTCCTACCGGCATGCGCAACTCCACCTCGGTGCCTTCGCCGTCGCCCGACTGGATCGCCGCCGTGCCGCCGTGCCGCCGGACTCGGCCGACTATCGACTCCCGGATGCCGTGACGGTCGGGGCGGGCACCGGCAGTCGCGTCGAACCCGCGCCCCCGGTCCCGTACCCGCACCAACACCTCGCCGTCCGCCACGTCGGCGAAGACGGACACCTGCCGCACCCCGGCATGGCGCGCGGCATTGGTCGCCGCTTCCCGCGCCGCACCGACCACGGCGCGGGTCCGTTCGTCCAGCGCGCAGTCGCCGGCCGTCACCACGTCCACCGCGATGTCGAACCGGTCCTCGACCGCGGCCATTTCCCGCGCGAGCGCGGCGGCCAGGCTGTCCTCGCCGCCGCGCACCGGACCGCGCCCGTCGCCGCCGTACAACCAGCCGCGCAGGTCGCGTTCGGTGTGCCGGGCCAGGCGCGCCATCTCGGCCGGATCATCGGTGCGTTTCTGCATCAGGACCAACGTCTGCAAGACGGAGTCGTGCAGGTGGGCGGCGACCTTCGCCCGTTCCTCGGCCCTCGCCCGCGCCGCCCGCTCGCGGGCCAGCGCCCGCGCGGTCGCGCGGACCACCAGGAAGATCCACGGACCCACCACCAGCCCGACGAACGCCAGCGCTCCGGAGACGACAATGGCCATCATGGCGACCGAGGTTGCAACCTCGCTACTGCTCTCGTCGCTCGCCACCTCCGGGGGCGGCGAAGCCTTGGCTCCAGGCCCGCTGTCGGGTTTCTCGACCGCTTCATCGGAACCGGGTGCCTGACTGGCGGATGCTGGCGGCCGCGGCGTATCGGCGGGTTGGCGACCGACCTCCATCCCGACGACGAACGCCAAGCCGACGACCATCAGGCCGGCCGCCGCGAGCCCGATTCGGCGCACGGCGGTGACCGCCTTCGTGTCGTCGGCCAGCCGCTTGATCGCCACATAGGCCGAAGGCACAACGATCAACGAGACCAAAACGGTCAGGAGGACGACCGTCGGCGCGAGCGGTGGAGGCTCGGTGTTGTTCATGAGCCACAGGAGCGCCGCGATCGAGCACAGGCTGAGCAGGCCGGACAGGACCAGCGACCGTCGCCCGATCGCGTGGGGCTTCATCGCTCGATCCGTGTGCCCATGACGCCGGTCCACGCTCCCCTGACGTCGTTCCGCATGCCCATGACATTGACGATGCGCCCGACCCTAGGCGGCGTCCAGAGGCGGCACATCCGTAATGACCCGGGGAACATCCCGGAGGTGTGGGCCCTTCACAGTTGCCTGGGTCACTGGCACCCAGCACCCAGACCGGGCTGAGCTGGCGACCCTCCTCGACGACGGCGCCGTCGTGCGTACGCATGTGCTACGACCTACGTGGCACTTCGCGCTGGCCGAGGACATCGGCTGGCTGCTCGACCTGACCCGTCCCCGCGTACGGCGGGTCACCCACCAGCAGCTCCGCAACACCCACGGCCTCGACGAGCGCCATCGAAAGGCCGTTCCCGCACTGACGCAGGCACTGGCGGGCCTTCACCGGGGTTCTACCGAGTGACGCCAGCGGGCACTAGCTCAGGCCGAACGTGACCTGACCGACTGAGGGAGAACTGATCATGGACATCCTGCTCATCGGTGGCCTGTGGCTCGACGGATCCGCCTGGGACGACGTCGTGCCCACGCTCGAGCAACGTGGCCATCACCCGGTGTCGCTTACCCTCCCGGGCCAGGGTGACGGATCTGCGTCCGCCACGCTCGACGACCAGCTGGCAGCGGTACTCGCCGCCGTCGACGCATCGTCCGAGAAGCCCATGGTGGTGGGGCACTCCGCCGCCTGCACCCTGGCCTGGCTGGCCGCCGATGCGCGACCGAGACAGGTCGCCAAGGTGGTCCTCATCGGCGGTTTCCCGGCCAGCGACGGGAAGCCCTACGCCGACCTCTTCGAGCCGAAGGACGGCGTCATGCCCTTCCCCGGCTGGGAGCCGTTCGAGGGACCGGACTCTGCAGACCTGGACGAGGAGGCCAGGCGAATGATCGCGTCCGCAGCGATCCCCGTCCCCGAAGGTGTGACCAAGGGCGTCGTACGCCTGACGGACGAACGGCGGTTCGACGTCCCGGTCGTGCTGGTCTGCCCCGAGTTCACCCCGGCCGAAGCTCAGGAGTGGATCACCACCGGCGACGCGCCCGAACTCGCCAAGGCCAAGCACCTCGACTTCGTCGACATCGACTCCGGCCATTGGCCCATGGTCAGCAAGCCGGTTGAACTCGCTCGGCTCCTTGCCGAAGTGGCAACCGAGGACTGACGCACCGCCGCAGCGTCTCCGAAGCCATGATCCGATGGGCCGCCATCAACACCATGACACGACGCCTCGCGCGCGGCCGCCCTGTCACCCGCCAACCCCGCTGGCGCTGGCCCGACGACAAACCATGCCGACCGACCCTAGTGATGAGTTGTCGCTCCCGCACCCGTCATACCTACGACGGGACACGACGAGACGGAAGGATGACGTGATGAGTGCGGACACGCGGCTGGAGGAGCTGGGCGTGAGCGGTCTGGGCGAGGTCGACGAGCCGGCGTTCTCGGGGCTGGCTGAGCGGCACCGGCGGGAGCTGCACGTGCACTGCTACCGGATGCTCGGGTCGTTCGAGGACGCCGAGGACACCGTGCAGGAGACGTTCCTCCGTGCCTGGCGGCGGCGGGAGACCTTCGAGGGGCGGTCGACGTTCCGGGCCTGGCTGTACCGGATCGCCACCAACGCCTGCCTGGACCTGCTCGCCAAGTGCCGCCCGGAGCCGGCGACCGGCGGCGAGGTGCTGTGGCTGCAGCCCTACCCGGACCGGCTACTCGACGAACTGCCCGCGGGCGACGCGGACGAGCCGGAGACCGTCGCCGTCGCGCGGGAGACGATCGAGCTGGCGTACCTGGTCGCAGTCCAGCACCTCGCGCCGCGCCCGCGGGCCGTGCTGATCCTGCGGGACGTGCTCGGCTGGCCGGCGAAGGACGTCGCGGAGCTCCTCGGGGACTCCGTCAACTCCGTGAACAGCGCGCTGCAGCGTGCCCGCGCCGGCATGCGGGAGCACCTGCCCGCCGAGCGGCAGGACTGGACCGGCGGCGAGGAGGACGCCGGGACGCGCGAGCTGGTGCGCCGCTTCACCGAGGCCAGCGTGGCCACGGACATCGAAAGGCTCGCCGCACTGCTGCGGGACGACGTCCGCTGCTCGATGCCGCCCACGCCCGGCCTGTACGTCGGCCGCGAGGCGGTGGTGAACGACTGGGTCGAGGACGGCTTCGTGGGCATGAAGGGCTTGCGCGGCGTGCCCACCTCCGTGAACCGGCAGCCCGCCGTCGCCTTCTACCAGTGGCGGGAGCGGGAGGGCGCGTATCTGCCGCTGACGATCGACGTCCTGCGCGTCACCGGCGGGGCAATCACCGAGATCGTCACGTTCCACGACGACCAGTTCCCGCGGCTCGGGCTGCCGGAGCGCCTGCCGGCGGACGGCACGGAGTAGTCACAGTGTGGACGCTCGCGCTGCGCGGTGGCGCGCGTGTCGCGGTGGTCGCGGCGCAGTGGCGCGACGCGTTCGGGGTCGTCACCCGCGGCCGGGTGCAGCTGGAGCTGCGCGACGGCGAGCCCGGGCCGGTCCTCGGACGCGACGCCGGGTTCTGGCTCCGCGGCACCGGCGTCCGCGCCCTGCGGAACCCCGGCCGTCGCACGGCGAGGGTGCGCATCGTCACCCCTGGGACCAGGACCGTCACATGCCAGTCAACACACCCCGTACGCCAGTTACCGAATGATGGAGGAACGACATGAACAGCATGAATGACACCGGGGTCGTCGCAGGCCCGGCATCGGGCCAGACCAGCCACACCCACCGACTCCGAGGGCTCGCCGGCACCGGCTTCATTGCCACGCTCGCAGCGATGGTTGCCACGACCCTCGCCGCTGCGCTTGCCCAGGCTGTTGGCGTCGACTTCGAGGTCCCCGATGGTGGCGAGACGATCCCGTTGTCCGGGTTCGCCGTGGTGACCGGCTTCTTCTCGGTCGTGGGCATCGTCATTGCCGGCGCTCTTCTTCGTTGGAGCGCTCGCCCCGCCAAGCGATTCGTGTGGACGGCAGTGTCGCTGACCGCGATCTCGTTGGTCCCGCCCCTCCTCGCCGGGGCAAACACCGCCACCACCATCGCCCTCATCGGGCTACACCTCGTCGCTGCGACGGTGATGATCCCCACCCTGGCGCGGAGCCTCCGCACCCGGACCGATTGACGATCCCGCAACGGGACAACGCGCGGCGCAAGGGCGTGCGCGAGCGCACTAACGTGGCCCCCGGTGCTGCCACCCGCCCTTCCAGGTTCCTTTCTTGGTCAATTCGAAAGCTGAGTTGCGTGTGCGAAGAAGCACAGAGCACCTTGCGGGATGAAGACCAAACGCCATCCGCTGACCCTCCTCTCGGGTCGACGTCGGGCTCAAGCCGCGCCAGGACGCGCTCGCAGCCGAGCCCTGACACCTACGCCTGCGGGAGGCGGCCACGCCGTAGCCGGCGGGGCAGGGAGCGCTGTTTGTGACGTGGGAGGTTGGAAAAGGCTCGCTCTTACATGAATTCGACCAGATCTGTATTCACGTCAACGCCCAACCGTTTCAGGTTTGCATGACCAATGGCGAGCCAACTGTAGTCAGATCTATTCGGCCTATTGAGGACTTGCCCAGATGGTGACCTCATCGGCGGGCATCCTTCTCGATCCGCCAAGCTAGTTTCCGCTGGGCGGCGCTTAGCTGGAAGTCGATTTTAGGTCTGAACTTACAGCGTGCCGGTTGATCGGTCTCGGGAAGAGATATTCGTACTTTGCGAGAAATGCGCCACCAAACCTGTCTTACCCAGACCAATCGAGGTGCACCCGGCGTACCTGGGCGACGCCTACAAGGACACCATGCAAGTTCTGGACCAGCCCTTGACGTGGGGGTATTGTCCGCGCCAACCGAACTGAGGGGGGCGGGCATGCGAACTCGATTGGTGCTTTTTCTCGTTGCAGGTGTCCTGAGTCTCGCAGTGGCGAGTCCCGCGGTCGCCGCGGCACCCACCATCGTCGATGAAACGGTCACGGTCACGCGCGAGGACGCGCTCGTGGCGTACGCCGCCAATCCTGACGAAATCTTCCAGGATTGCGACGACTTCGTGGTTCTCAATGCCTTCACCGCCGAGGTCCGGGTGATCACCTTCGATGATCGCGAGCTTCGGCTGGTGTCGTTCACCGGTGAGCTGTTCAGACCGGATACGGGGGTAACTGTGACGTATGCCGGGTCGGCTCGTATCGAACTTAAGTTTGGTCCCACTGGCGAGATCGAGGCTATTACGACGACTGGACTCGCGCGGTACCTGATCGACTTGGAGGGAAACCGGATCGTTTTCGATGCGGGTTTCTTCGCCGGCGACTTCAGCAGCTTCCCGCCAACGTTCATCGAGCATGGCCTTAAACGGTATGCCGAGGTGATCTGCGGCGCTCTTGCCTGATTCGGCGGGAGCGAAGCTCACTCGCGGCTCGTGGACGTGCTCACCAAGTGGCGGTTCAGTGCGGCGGACAGTCCCGGATGTCCGCGGACGCGGCCGCCAGCCGTATTGGCACGGCTATGGCGGCGGCGTACACGAGAAGAGCGCCTACGGATCAAGAGGTTGCAGGTTCGAGTACTGCCGAGCGCGCGTCTGGTTGAGACAGGTCAGCGGCACACAGCCCAACGGCGCGGGGCCTCTCCCTTTCTCCTTACAGGCGGAATGTCCCCCTGAAGCACTGAAGCTTGCGGCGTCGCCCAGCGCGCCGCTAGCTCGCTTCGCTCGTCGTACGGACCCTGGATACGATCCGGAGAACCGGGGACCGGTCATCGCCTGTACCGGTCGCAGGAAGAGCGCAGACGGAGAGCGATCGACGGCGTGCAGTACCTTCGTCCAGGCTGTTGTCCACTGTCTAGGACGGCTCATGAACAACCAGGTACGCGTCGTTTTCCCGCTGGAGCAGGATGAAGACGGCTGGCCGCCGTACGGGGACGAGGTCGCGTGGGCCGACCGGACGGAGTCGGCCGACGAGGTTCTACTCGCCAACATCCTGTCGTTCGCCCCATGGATCTCGCTCGGTGACCGTATCCGCGTCAGACCACGGAACGACGGTCGGTACGACTACGCAGGCCTGGTGCAGCAGTCGGGTCACTCCACCATCCGCATTCGCACCGAGCCCGAGACCTTGCTTGACATCTGCGACCGACTCACCAGCTTCGGATGCCAATTCGAGGTGTGTGGACCGGGATTCCTCGGTGTCGACGTCCCGCCCGAGGCGGACTGGTGGAGTATCACCAAGTGGCTACAGATCGAGCAGACGGCCGACAGCCTGGACTACGAAGAGGGAGCCATCTCGGCTCAGCATCGCGCCGCACGACGTTGGATGTCCGCCCAGGAAGCGACTGGCCAGCGTGCTGCACCATAGCCGCATGCCGGATCAGTGGAGCCGTGTCGACGACCTCATCGTCAACGCACAGTATTTACCCGCACTGAGCGAGATTCGCAGCGCGGCTGGGGTGGGCTTGACGGAAGCTGTCGACATCTTCAGTGAGCGATACGACGCCCTTCGCATCGAGCGACCCGACGACTTCACGCTGCCACCTGGTGAGTACGGGCAGGGCGTCTACACCTGAGAGCATCCACCAACAGGGCACTGGCCGGCTGCGCCGGGGCCGAGCCGCCGCCCGGCGGCGACGGCGGGTCTCGCATGAGGCGCCATTGTCGGGACACCAATCCGGCAGTAGAACGTCCGGCAACCGTCATAGGGTGCGCGGCATGAGCGAGATGAACCCGAACGAGCCGGTAGCGCTGGTCCCCGCCGGCGACGAGGTCGAGACCCTGCTGAGCACCCTGGACCGGAACCGCGCGACCTTCGCCTGGAAGTGTGGCGGGCTCGACGCCGCCGGCATGACCGCGCGGCTGAGCCCGTCGACGATGACGCTGGGCGGCCTGGTCAAGCACCTGGCGCTCATCGAGGACCACTACTTCACCGCGATGTTGGCCGGCCGGGAGATGCCCGAGGCCTGGCACGCGTACGGCGGCGACGACTGGGAGTGGCGCACGGCCGCCGAGCACACCCCCGAGGATCTGATTGCACTGTGGCGTGGCGCCATCGCCCGGTCGCGCGCGGCCGTCGCCGAGGCGCTCGCGCGTGACGGGCTCGACACGCTCGCCGCCAACCCCACGCACTGGGGCGCGACGCTCAACCTGCGGCGGATCCTGGCGGACCTCATCGAGGAGTACGCCCGGCACACCGGACATGCCGACCTCATCCGGGAGTCCGTCGACGGGCTCGTCGGCGAAGACGCTCCAGAGGAATGGCGCGTGTGACGGACCAGATCACGGTCGTGTCGGCCGACGAAGCGACATGGGACTCCGGCATGGACTAGAGCCGAGCTCTCATCTCCTCGGGGGGAGGCTGCGGGCGGATCCTCCCCGAACAATGGGCGGCGTTCATGGCACGCGTGTTCCCGGCCTGGGCTCGTTGCTCCGGAGGTGGTGCGTCATGCGGACGTCGCGGATGACCTCGCGGTGGGCCGGGCCCACGATTACGGGCCGGCGCCGGATACCTGTTGCGCGCGGGGCAGTCCTCGCGGGGGTCGTGACGGGTCTACTTCTCGGGCTCGGCGGTTGTGGCGCCGGCGACGGCAACGGCCCGACGGCGCGTCCCGAAGCCACCGGCGCGACGACCGCTGACTCGACCAGGACACCGCCGGCGCGACCGGATCGGACCAGCGCCACGACGCCACCGGCTGAGGACACCGAATCGCCGCGACCTGACCGGACCGACTCGCCGCGCCCGCCGCGGACTACCGCCGCTGAGCCAACGACTGAAGCCCCGCCGCAGGAGCCCTCGCCGCAGGAGCCGTCGCCAGCTGAGCCTTCTCCGGCCGAGTCCCCCACGCCGTCACCGCCGGTCTCGGCCCCAACGTCGGCTGTGGCGCTGCCACCAGCGGCCACCTCCACACCGCCCGCTGCCGGCAGTGAGACGTCTGACGAGTCCGGGGGTTTGGGTGCCCTTGGCTGGATTCTGCTGGTCGGCCTCGTTGCCGCGCTGATCGGCGCCTGGATCATCGCACGGTCGCGCAGGAAGTCTGCCTGGGACGCCGAGGCCGGCGAGCTGGAGAGGGACACGCGCACGATCACAGGCACGCAGCTGCCGTCGGTCCTGACCACGGAGACCCTGGCGCAACGGGCCCTTTCGTGGCCACCACTGAGGGCGGGCCTGGTTGACCTCATGCGCCGGTGGGACCTCCTGGCCGAACGTGCGTCGGGCGAAGAGCGAACGAACTGGTCCATACAGATCCGCAGCCTGCTCCAGGATCTCGTCGCAGCACTGGACGCCGAGAATGAGGCGATGGCCACCGAGCGGGACTGGCGGCTCTTGAGGCCGCAGGTGGACGAGGTCAGGCAGGCGTTGTCCGTGGCGCTTGCCGGGATGCCGGGCCGCGAGCCCGGGCAGCCAGGGCAGCCAGGGCAACCAGGGCAACCAGGGCAACCAGGCCCCGGGCAGCCAGGGCAGCCAGGGCAGCCAGGGCCCGGCGAACCACCACCACCTGACGGCGTCCAGTGAGTCGGGTGTTTCGTCGGTGGACCTGCGCATACTGGCGCGGTGGAGCACGTCGTGATGGATGCGATCGAACGGCAGGACTGGCCGCTGCTCAAGCAGGTGTTGCACCCCTACGTGCACTGGACCGAGAACGGTGTGAAGCGACGCGGTCGCACCAACGTCCTCGCCTACCTCGCGGCGCGTCCACATGCGATCGCGCCGAACTCGGTCGAGCTGCGCGACGGCCAGGTCTACCGCTGGACGGCCTCAGGCTGAAGCGGGATTCGGGCTAGAGCCCACCAGAAGCCAGCGGCGGGCGAGAGGATCAGGTCGGGTTCAACGGGCGTTCCGGGATTATCTCGTCGGGCGAAACGTCCAGCGGGTGGTCCACCCGAAGCTGCTTGCGTGCCGCCACGTAGAAGCCGCGTATCGACGCGTTCAGCCGTTCGCGCGGATCAGTGCCCGGATAGTCGTCGGCGCGCGGGTCGGGACCGCCGAGCGCCACCGTCCGCACGGCGTACGCATGGTGCAGCACGAGCCGCGCCGAGCTCTGCAGTTCGCTGTTGCCGAGCAGGCGGATCTGTTCCTGCAGCGTGCGGAGCCGTACGCGGAACTCGTCGAGCTGTTCCTGCCGCTGCCGGCGCACGATGGGATCGCTGACCAAACCGGTCTGCTCCGCCCCGGCGATCATCTGCCGCACGGACACCGTGAACTCGGCGCACAGCTGGTAGAGCGACATGTCCCAGCGGACCGCCAGCGTGCTGCGTTCTCGTCGTCGCTCGATCAGGTACGCAGGGATGAGACCGATGGCCGCGCCCGCGACGACCGGAACGAGCGCCAGCCACACATTCACGTACCCGAGCCTAGCGGCCGGGTACGACAGCGACGTTCGGGTGACAAGCACAGCCATGCGGGGGGAATGTCCCCATCAGCCCGTACCCGAGCGCCAACCGGGGGTAGCCTGGCCTGACCGCAGCCAACCACCGGAGGATTCCGCCCGCATGCACTCAAGGCGATTCCCGGCAGCCCTCCTCACCGTCGCGCTGCTGCTGGCCGGGTGCGCGGATGCGAAGACGGCCCCGGCTGGGCCGGTCACGCCGACCACACCGCAGAGCCATCCGGGCAAGTGCCCGGTTGACGACAAGCTCGTGCCGACCTGTGGCGCGCTGATCGGGGTAAGCGTCGACCCGGCCGGCGGCGCGGACGTCGCCACCCTCGAGCGCGGCATGAAGCGCACGTTCGACCTGGTCTACGAGTTTCACGGCATCGACAAGCCGCTCCCGGCGCGCAACGAGGCTCAGCTTGTCGCCGATGGCCGGTTCCTGCACGTGAACGTCGAGGCCAAGGAGTTCGACAAGCCGGATAAACCAGAAGTCGCCTGGTCCCGGATCACCGCCGGAGAGTTCGACAACGCCCTCACCGCCCAGGCCAAGGGGTTGGGCGCGCTCGGCTCGCCGGTCATGGTGACCTTCGACCACGAGGTCGACTCGCCGAGACGCCTCGGCCAGCGCGGTACGGCCGCCGAGTTCGTCGCCGCCTGGCGTCACATCCACGAGATCTACAGCGCGCACGCCCGCAACATCGTCTGGGTCTGGGTCGTCACCGGGTACGACAAGAACCAGCCGTCGGTGCCGAGCGTCTACCCCGGCGACGCGTACGTCGACTGGCTCTCCTGGGATCCCTACAACTTCGCGGGCTGCATGAGCGGCAAGGTCAAGCCCAGGGAGTGGAAGTCGTTCGCGGAGACGGTCCAGCCGTTCTACGACTGGCTCGACGGTCAGGCCATCGGTAAGGGCAAGCCGTTCATGCTGAGCGAGTTCGGCACGGTGGACGACCCGGACGACCCGACCGCCGCCGCGCGCTGGTACGCCGAGATCCCCGCCGCGCTGGAGAAGTTCCCCCGGCTCAAGGCGCTCCAGCTCTGGAACAGCCAGGTCGACGACTGCGACTACCGCATCGAGCAGGAACCCCAGACGCTCAAGGCGTTCGGCGAGGTCGCTCGCACTCCGACCTTTACGAGCGCCGCGGCCGGCCTGGCCGCCCACCGCTAGGAGCGAGCGCCTGGCCGCCCACTGCTAGGAGCGAGCGCCGGGCCCCCCGCCACGAGCAGCGAAACGGACTTGCTGCGCAAACTGGGGCACCGGTGCCCGGTGTAGGCACGGCTTCCCGAAAAGTCCGGTTCGTGGAGGGGGGTCCAACCGCTAGCGACGGACGCAGGCGAACAGGTGCCGGCCGTAGTTGCGCTCGTGCGGCGGCACGGCGTCCTCGTCGGGTCCTAGGTCGATGATCTCGTCGAACGTGGTGTGCTCACGCAGGAACGACGCCACCCGCTCGGTGTCCCAGCCGCGCAGCGAGGTGCTGAACCAGTCCTCGTGGTCCTGGCCGGTGTCGAAGAACAGAACCTTGCCGGTGACGCTGTCGAGCAGCTTGATCAACTCGACCTCGTTCACGGATCCGCGGCCGAGCACGAAGTGGTGCAGCAGGCTGAAGCAGGACACGACGTCCCACTGGCGGCCGGCCGAGCGCAACAGCTCGACGCAGTCGCCGATCTGGATCACACCGTCCGGCAGCCCGTACGCGGCCTGGCCGAGCGGCACGGCGAGCGGGTCGCGTTCCATACCGGCGGCCTGATAGCCCCGCTGGTGGAACTGCGAGACGAACCAGCCGTAGCAGCTGGCCACGTCCAAATAGGACCCGCCGGCGTCGGCGCCGAGGAACTCCACCATCTTGTCCAGTCGGTCCGTGCAGCGCCGCACGGTGGGCCAGGTCAGCTCGGGCGAGGGGAGCGGCTGGTAGAGCTGCCGGTCGCCGTCGAGCCAGCTCATCGTGGCGAGCATGTCCTGCAGCGGTGTGGTCACGGGCAACCATTTCGCGGTGATCCTGACGGAGCGCTCCCCGTTGACGATCGCCCGCGCGATGCGGTGGTGTCCGTCGAGTACCTGGTAGCGGTCGGACGACTTGATCGGCGCCACCAGCACAGGGTCGCCCGGCTTACTGTGCCCCGACCCGGCGACGCCGCCCGCGATGAACGCGCGCGCGACGCCGACCACCCCGGGAGCGTCCGTCGCGCCGAAGTACCCGTCCTGGTGCTGCACCGCGGCGAGGGCCATCGCGCCGTACGGGCTGTCGAGGATCTCGCTGTCCGTCAGCTCGCGCTCGGCGGCGAGCCGCAGCAGCGCCACGTGCGGCCCGTCCGCGACCGACGTCGACGCCCACAGCAGGTCGCCGGTAGCCGCGGCGAAGTCGGCGGCCGAGTACCCGCCCGCGTTCTGGGCGCCGAGCAGCAGCTTGTCGACCGGGACGGTCAGCGACCACGGCCGCCGCAGCAGCACCTTGGACGCGGCGACACGTAGCGGCAGCGGCGCGCGGCGCAGCGCCTTTCCAAGTCCCGCGCGCGCGGGCGCAGCGCGCCGTAACCCCTTGCGGACCAGCACCTTCGACTTGTTCCGCACCCGCCGCATCGTCGATGTCGTCATCGGGAGACTCCCTCTCGCCAGGCCAGCGGGCGGCCGAGCAACGTGGCCAGCGCGGTGTCGTACGGATCGAAGTGGGCTTGCAGCCGCCGGCGCGTGATCTGGGCCATCGGGTCGCGCGGGCGGGCGTTGAATCGGCCGAACGACTCCGGCTGGTACGGCGGAAGCCCGAGGAAGTCGAGGATCTCGTCGAACGTCGCCTGCGGCTCGGCGCCGAACCGCTCGCTGTCGACGACGTGCACCCGCTCGGGCCCGAACAACGCGAGCAGCGGGCGGAGCTGGTCGACGTACTGGCTCTTCGCCATGTACGAGTGGTGCCGGTGTGCGAAGCTCTCGTACCGCGGGTCCGCGCGGAGCTTCTCGACCTCGCCGGCCAGCCGCCCGGGCTCCAGCTCCAGCGCGCACTCGAACGACTCCTCGGTCTCGAAGCCGCGCATGACTTCGTGCTTGTGCTGCGAGTACGCCCGCTCGACCGGATCGCGGAGGGTGACCAGCAGCTTCACGTCGGGCAGGTCGCGGTGGATGCGCTCGCCCGCGCACGGGTGGAACATGTAGTACCCGCTGGACTCGAACGTCCGCGGACCGCCCGGGATGCAGGCGGTGCGCCGCTCGGCGTAGGCACGCACGGGGAAGTGGCCGCGGTACCAGCTGGAACTGTGGTAGTACCCGACGTCGAAGTAGTTGATGCCCTTGTGGAACAGCGGCACGACGGTGGCGGGGTGCGACGCGAGCGCGCGGTGCAGTGCCGTCGTCGCCGAGCGCTGGGCACCGACGAGCAGGAAGTCCGGCATCATCCGGACGCCTGCGGTGCCCTGGCCCACGACCCGGGCGACGCGGCGCCCGAGCTCCTTGACAGCCGGCGGCGCGGAACTGCGCGAGATCACAGGTGCTCCTTCGTGAGGTGGTCGAGCAGGGCGTTGGCATGGACGCGGAGTGGCTGGCCGGTTCCCTCTTGCGAGGCGACCAGGTACCGCACGCACAGTTCGACGAGGTAGAGCGTGGTCGTGACGCGGGCCAGCTCGGCCGGGACGCCGACGCGACCCAGGTCAGCAGCTGCGTGCGCGGCCAGCCCGGAGACGCCGCCGAGCATCGACTGCCGGTAGTGCAGCACGTCGAAGCCGAGCGGGACGCCGGACGCGAACCGTTCCCAGTCCCATACCTGGATACCGTCGCCGCGCCACTGCAGGTTCCAGGGCGTGAAGTCGCCGTGCCAGTTGCCGTACCGGAGCACGTCCTGCCCGTGCCGCTGCTCCACGGCGTCGAGCACACGCAGGAGCCGATCGGCGAGATCGGAATCCAGAAGCGCTGAACCGCACAGAGACTTCCAGAACACGCTGTCCGCCAGGCGACCCTCGCTGACCCCACCAGCGCAAGCGAGCTCGGTGATCGCCGCGTATGGGATCTCGTCCCGACCGCGCGACGGCGACGTCGCCAGCGGTGACAGCACCAGCAGCTCCAGGCCGTTCCACGGCACGAGCCCGAGGACGACCGGAGCCGACACCAGCCGCAGTGGCTGCGCCGCGACGGACTCCAGCGCCGCCGCCTCGCCGCGCACGAGCGCCTTCGCCATGTCGTTGTCGCCGACCTTGACGAACGCCCTGGTCTCGCCGCGAGGTGTCATGACGTGCAGGATCGGCTTCTGGTTGGCCCGCCGGTTACCGAGGCCGAGGCTCACCACGACCGGCTCGCCGAGCAGCTCCGCGAGCACGTCCTCGACGGACTCCACCGCGGAGCCCGAGACGCTGATCCGGACCCGGTCCGACAGGAGCCGCTCGCCCAGCCCGGTGCGGAACACCGCAGCGAGCGCCGCTCGGCCATACCGCTCGACCGTCCCCAGCGCCTGGCTGTACCGCCGCAGCGCAGCCGCCGCGGCGGCCGGGACACCGACCGGCACGATCAGCCGGGGCCGCCGCGCGTTCGGCAGGAACGCGAACTCACGCACCACCCGTTCGCCGGGTTCCCGCCGGGCGCCGCGCACGAGGGTGGCGGTGGCCGGTGCCGGCCAGAGGACCTGCGCGGTGGCGACCAGGTCCTCAGCGGCGGCAGGCAGCCGGATATCCGTCATGCGTCCTCTTCCAGCGACTCGCCGCGCCACATCAGCGCGAGCGCGATCATCAGCGTGTACAGCGGTGGTCCGTTGAAGTCGTAGACGAAGATCTCCGATCCAAACATGACCAGGATCGTGCAGCCGGCGATCGCGTACGGCGACCGATCTCGCCAGTGCCGGAAGAACCGCACGGTGAAGAACGTGAGGAACAGCGCGGCGCCGACGAGTCCCTGGAAGAAGACGACGGAGAAGAAGGCGCCCTGGGTGCCGAGCGGGGGTACGCCGCAGCCCGGGCATGCCTCGGTCTCGCCACCGGCGATGGAGAAGAAGCTGCCCTGGACGTTGCGGGTGGTGCCGTACCCGATGATCGGGGATCCCTCGACGACGCTGGAGATCGTCAGCGACGACAGTTGCTCGCGCCGGTCGTTGCTGTGCGGGTGGTCGAGCCGCTCGGAGGCGAGCGTCCCGAGGGGGGAGAAGAGGAACAGGAGAGCCGCGACGATGAAGCCGCCGACCAGCGCGTTGAGGGCGATCATGCGGCCCATCGCGGCGAGCCGGATCGCCAGGTAGATGCCGCCGAGTGCGAGTGCTCCCCAGAGTCCGCGGTTGAGCGAGTAGACGACGGGGGCGGCCGAGGCGATCAGTACGACCGGCGCCGCGAACCGTCGCCAGCCGGCACCGGGCCCGAGCCAGCTGAGCAGGAAGAACGGCAGCAGCAGGGAGTAGTTGGCGCCCCACGAGTTGGCGTAGCGGAACGGCGCCGTCGGGCGGTTCTCGGCGTACCCGAGGACGGTCTGTACGTAGGACGTACGCGGGTGGACGAGCTCCTGGACGAACCCGTTGGAACGGAGGCCGCCCGGGATGAGGTATTCGATCGCCGACGTGAATTCGATTTGCGGGAGAAATGTGCCGACAAGGCCGCCAATGACGACAATGACAAACAGGTAACCCAGTAATCGGGCAATTCGGCGGGCTGGCAGGTTGCGCTCGCGGTGATTGCCGACGTACAGCAGGACGACCGTGATCGCGAGGTACACGGCGAGGCGGTAGCCGTACGTCAGGTACCGCCCGAAGCCACCGTCGGACTGGATCGAGCCGGGCGCGCTCGACTGCAGCACGAAGACGCCGACGAGCACCCAGCCGAGGAAGAGCAGCCACAGCCCGAAGCCGCGAGGTAACCGGACCGGGCGGTTCCGGTAGAGCCAGATCGCCATCGGGACGGCCGCGAAGACGAAGATGATCTCCGAAAGCCCGAGCACCCACCACAGGGGAAAGCCCAGGTAAAGGACGCTGAGCGGCCAGCCGTCACGGAGATTGAACCAGCCGCGGCGGCGCTCGCCGGACCAGATCGTGGGCCAGCGTGCGGCCCCGGAGGCGGGCATGGCGGCGGTACCCGTGCCCAGGCGTGCCTCGACCCCGGCAGCCACTCTCCGCACCCTCCGCGTGACGACGACGTACCGCTCATCCGGTACGGAAGAGTTCACGGTACCTGGCGTTGATACCGCCCTCTGTCGCGATCCGCCGGCGAGGGTAGGAGCAGCGGTTCAACCGAACGGCCCGTATTTCCCCGGATGCGAACCGATCAACTGTTTGATGGGAGCGCGGTATGCCCGCGCCCTCAATAGCATTGCCAGGTAAATTTGGGAGGGCTCGTGCGAAGCCGCCGCTTTTTATCCATTCTGGCCGTAGGAACGTTGATCACCGGCGTGGGCGCCATTACGGCGTCCCCGGTTCACGGCGTCCAGATCCCCCATGACCGGGTAGTGAGCGCGTCGCCGGCGCCGTTCACCCCCAACGTGCTCAACGGACAGGTCAATGCGATCGTCCAGGTGGGCAGCACGATGATCATCGGCGGCGCGTTCAGTCAGGTGCAGGCGGCCGGCTCGACGACGACGCTGACCAGGAACAACATCCTCGCGTTCAACGCCACGACGGGCGCGCTCAGTACGACGTTCCTGCCGGCGATCGACGGCGAGGTGACCTCGCTGCTGGTCGCGCCGGACGGGTTGTCGGTGTGGGCGGGCGGCTTCTTCAATAACGTCAACGGGACGGCGTCGCAGAGCCTCACGCGCATCAACGTCTCCAACGGCCAGCGCACCGCGGGCTTCACGCCTCCGGCGATGAACGGCCGGGTCAAGGACATCAAGCTCTCCAACGGGCGGCTGTGGATCGCGGGCACGTTCCAGACCGTCGCGGGTGTGTCGCGACCCGCGCTCGCCACGCTCAACCCGGCGACCGGTGCCCGCGACCCGTACATGGACCTGCCGATTACCGGGGTCCACAACGGTGGCGCCAACCAGCTGCTGAAGTTCGACATCACGCCGGACGGTACGAAGCTCGTCGGCATCGGCAACTTCACCCAGGTCGCCGGCCAGGACCGGCGGCAGATCTTCATGCTCGACCTGACGGGCGGCGCGGCGGCGCTGTCGAGCTGGCAGACCACGTTCTACACGTCGACGTGCGCGTCGGTCTTCAACTCGTACATGCGTGACCTCGACATCTCGCCCGAGGGCAGCTACTTCGTGGTGAGCGACACCGGTGCCTACCGCGCTCCGCCGTCCGCGTGTGACACGCACGCACGGTTCGAGACCGGGCACGTCGGCCCCGGCGCGATGCCGACGTGGATCAACTACACAGGCGGCGACACGAGCTACGCTGTCGCGATCACCGGCGTTGCCGTCTACGTCGGCGGGCACTTCCGCTGGGCCAACAACCCGCTCGCCGGTGACCGTGCCGGGCCGGGTGCGGTGGACAGGCAGGGCATCGTCGCGCTCGACCCGACCAACGGCCTCCCGCTGAGCTGGAACCCCGGCCGGACGCTCGGCGTCGGCGTCTTCGACATGCTTGCCACCCCGCAGGGCCTGTGGGTCGGCAGCGACACCGACCGCATCGGCAACTTCTCGTACCGGGCGCGGATCGCGCTCATGCCACTGGCGGGCGGCGCCGTGATCCCGCCGCGTGGCACCGGCACGCTGCCCGGCCGCGTCTACCAGGGCGGCCAGATCGCCATGCCGCCTGACCCGTCGGTGCTCTACCGGATCAACGCCGGTGGCGCGAGCGTGCCGGCGACGCTCCCCGGCCCTGACTGGTCGGCGGACAGCGGCACGACCAACCCGCTGCGCAACAGCGGCAGCAACGCGGCCGGGTGGACCGGCTCGGTTCCGTACGACGCCAGTGTGCCGCCGAACACCCCTGTCACGCTGTTCAACAGCGAGAGGTGGGACCCGGCTGGCGCTGCCCGAGATGGAGTGGAACCTGCCGGTCGCGGCGGGAACGCCGATCCAGGTGCGGCTGTACCTCGCTAACCGGTGCACCTGCACGTCGGGCGCGGGTCAGCGCGTTTTCAACGTCACCGTCGACGGCGTACCGCGCCTGGTCAACTACGACATCGTCGCGGACGTCGGCGACCAGCGCGCCGTGATGAAGGCGTACAACATCACCAGTGACGGCAACGTCGACATCGACTTCGGTCACCTCGTCGAGAACCCGCTGATCAACGCGATCGAGGTCATCCGGACCGACATCCCGCCGGTGGACGCCGACCTGGACCAGCTCCGGCACCGGGCGGTCGACGAGAACGGTGGCGCCGGCCCTGATTCGACGCTGGCTTCCCCTGTCGCCTGGGGCCAGACGCGCGGTGCCGTGATGATCAACGGCCGCGTCTACTACGGCTCGACCGACAGCAACTTCTACTACCGCACGTTCAACGGCACGACGTTCGGCCCGCAGACGATCGTCAACACGCACGACCTGCTGGTGCAGCTCGCCAGTTGGCACTCCGATGTCCCGAACATCACGTCGATGTTCTATGACGACAGCAACGGCCGGCTCTACTACACGCTCGCCGGTTCGGCGTCGCTGTTCCACCGCGGCTTCACGCCGGAGAGCAACGTGGTCAGCACGCTGCGGACGACGGCCAGCACGCCCGGCTTCAACTTCAGCAACGCTGCCGGCGCGTTCATGGCCGGCGGGCGCCTGTACCTCGCAGACCGGGTGACCGGCTTGCTGACCAGCTATGCCTGGGCAAACGGGGCGCCTGTCGCCGGTACCGGTGAGGCGGAAGGCGGTGCCGACTGGCGGGCCCGTGCGATGTTCCTGTTCGCCCCGGCCGGGGGCGCTCCGCCACCGAACCAGGACCCGACGGCCGTCGCGCAGATCAACTGCACCGGCTTGAGCTGCAACTACTCGGGTACGGGCTCGTCCGACCCCGACGGCGGCATCGTGTCCTGGGCGTGGAACTTCGGCGATGGCGGCACTGCGACGGGTGCGACGACGACGCACGCGTACGCGGCCGGCGGCACCTACAACGTGCAGCTGACCGTCACCGACAACGACGGCGCGACCGACTCGGTGACCCAGCAGGTCACGGTGGCGGCGCCGTCCACGCCGGTGTCGTTCGTCGGCGCGGCCAACACGAACATCAACGCCACAACCGTGCAGGTGACGCGGCCGGCCGGGGTGACCGCCGGTGACGGGATGCTGCTCTTCGGCACCGTGGCCAGCGGCACTGCGACGATGTCCGACCCGGCTGGCTGGACGCCGGTGCGGACCGTGCAGGCGAGTGGCATCACCACGCGGCTGTGGCAGCGGGTGGCCGGTGCATCCGAACCGACCACGGTGACGACGACGCTGTCGGCGCTGGTCAAGTCCGACCTGACGCTGCTGGCGTACCGGGGCACCGCGGCCGGCGCCGTGGTGGCGGCGCACAACGGCGTGGCGGAGACCGCCACGACCGGTGCGCACGTGACGCCGTCGCTCACCACCGCCAGCCCGGCGTGGATCGTCTCGCACTGGGCGGACAACACGTCGGCGACGACGGTATGGACCGCTCCCGGCGGCCAGACCGTCCGGGTCACGGGCTGCGGCACCGGCGGCGGACACATCTGCTCGATCAGCACCGACGGTGGTGCGCCGGCCGCTCCTGGTAACCAGGGCGGGCTGACGGCAACTGCGGACTCGGCCAACGTCAAGGCGACGATGTGGACGGTGGCGCTGACCGACTGATCCGTTTTGATGAGGGTGCCCTTCATGCGGCCATCGGCCCATGAAGGGCACCCTCATGTGGGCGCGGGCCCGTGACGTGCGGGTTTGTCACGTACGGCGTGGGTCGTTGGCATTGAACGGTGCCTGAGGTTCGACCGATCGGGTGGTATTTCCCCGGGGAGTCACCTGATCTTCTTCACCAAGTGCGTCTGGTAGTAAAGACTGCCGGTGCGTGGACGTTTTGGGGCGGTGGGGGCTGGCCCGAGCCACGTCTAGCCCTTTGTTACGTATGTCCACTCTGGAGGATAAGTGCGCAGTCGTCGCCTGTTGACGGTGGTCGCGACCGGTGCGCTGGTGTTCGGCGCCGGCGTCGCGATAGCTCCCACGGCTTTCAGCGTCCAGGCGCCACACGACCACGTCGTCAGCGATCAGGCCGCCCGCTTCACCCCGCACGTTCTCGACGGGCAGGTCAACGCGATCGTCCAGGCCGGCGACACGATGATCCTCGGCGGGAATGTTCAGCCAGGTCCAACCCGACGACGATCCGACGATCCTCACCCGCAACAACATCGTCGCGTTCAGCGCCACGACGGGTGTCCTCAGCACGACGTTCGTGCCGTCGTTCGACGGCGAGGTCACGTCGCTGCTGGTCGCGCCCGACGGCCAGTCCGTCTACGCCGGCGGCTTCTTCAACAACGTCAACGGGCAGGCGTCCAAGAGCCTGGCGCGGCTGACCATCGCGAACGGCCAGCGGGTCGCCGGCTTCACCCCGCCCTCGATGGACGGCCGGGTCAAGGACCTTCGCATGTCCGGTGGCCGCCTGTGGACCGCCGGCACCTTCCAGACCGTCGCCGGCAGCGCGGGCGCGGGCCTCGTCACGCTCAACCCCACCACCGGTGCTCGTGACGCCTACCAGGGCGTGACCTTCAGCGGCGTGCACAACGGCGGCGTCACGCAGGTCGCCAAGTTCGACATCACGCCGGACGGCATGCGGCTGGTCGCGGTGGGGAACTTCACCACAGTTGGTGGCTCCGCACGCCGGCAGATCGCCATGCTCGACATCAGCGGCCCGAGCGCAGCGCTCGCGAACTGGGCTACCAACCAGTACACCCACACCTGCTCGTCGGGGTTCCAGAGCTACATGCGTGACCTGGACATCTCGCCGGACGGCTCCTACTTCGTGGTCAGCACCACCGGCGGTTACGGCGGCGGCTCGACCTCGTCCTGCGACACCACTCAGCGGTTCGAGACGGCCGGCACCGGCACCGGGATCCTGCCGACGTGGGTCGACAAGACCGGCGGCGACACCACCTACGCGGTCGCCATTACGGGCGCCGTCGTCTACGTCGGTGGCCACTTCCGCTGGGAGAACAACCCGTTCGCGGCGTCGTCCCCCGGCGGTGGCGCGGTGTCCCGCGAGGGCATCGCCGCACTCGACCCGGCCAACGGCCTGCCACTGAGCTGGAACCCGGGCCGCACCAAGGGCGTCGGTGTCTTCGACATGCTCGCCACCCCGCAGGGCCTGTGGGTCGGCAGCGACACCGACCGGATCGCGGGCAACTCCTACCACGGCCGTATCGCGTTGTTGCGGCTCGCGGGTGGCACGCTGATCGCCCCGACGAGCACCGGCTCGCTCCCTGGCGACACCTACCTCGCCGGGCGGTACGGCCTGTTCAACACGAACGACCTTCAGAAGCGGACGTTCGACGGTGACGTGCCGGGCCCCACCTCGCTGGAGCCGGCGTCTGGCATCGGATGGGGCTCAGTCCGCGGCACGACGATGATCAACGGCACGCTGTACTACGGCTGGAGCGACAGCAACTTCTACTCCCGCACGTTCGACGGCACGACATTCGGTCCGCTCACCGCGGTCAACACCCACGACCAGCTGACGCGCCTGACCGCCTGGCACACCGAGACGTCGAGCATCACGTCGATGTTCTTCGCGGACGGGCGGCTGTACTTCACGCTCTCCGGTCAGTCGTCGCTCTTCTACCGGTACTTCACGCCGCAGAACAACCTGATCGGCGCCCTGCGATACACCGCGAGTCCGAGCATCACCGGCGTCAACTTCAGCAACGCCGGTGGCGCGTTCCTCGACAACGGCAAGCTCTACCTGGCCGACCGCAACAGCGGCTCGCTGACGAGGGTCGACTTCACGAACGGCGCACCGGTGGCCGGCACCGCCAGCGTGGTGAGCAGCCCCATGCTGGACGGCGCCGACTGGCGCACCCGCGGCCTGTTCCTCTACGCACCGCCCATGGTGGCCACGAACCAGTCGCCAGTGGCCGCGTTCAGCTCCGAGTGCACCGGGCTGGCATGCACGTTCGACGGCTCGGCCTCGTCCGACCCGGACGGCACGATCGTGGCTTCGGCCTGGGACTTCGGTGACAGCTCCTTGCTGAGCGCGAGCAGCACGTCACACACCTTCGCGGCGCCCGGCACGTACCAGGTGACACTTACCGTCACCGACAACAAGGGCGCCACGGATACGCTCACCCAGCCCGTGACCGTGGACTACCCGCAGGTGCCCGTCTCGTTCGTCGGCAAGACCAGCGTCACCGGCAACCTCGCGTCGTACCAGGTCGGGCTGCCAGCCGGCGTCGAGTCCGGTGACGGGCTGCTGCTGTTCGGCACGATCGCCAGCAGCACCGCGACGATGACCGACCCGGCCGGGTGGACGCGGGTCCACACGGTCCAGGGGGCGAGCGGGATCACCACAGCGTTGTGGCAGCGTGTGGCCGGTGCTGGCGAACCTGCCAGCGTCACGGTCGGGCTCTCAGCCGCGGCCAAGGCGGACTTCCTGTTGGCGGCGTACCGGGGCACAGCGCCGACCGGCCCGGTCGTGTCCGCGTACGCCGGTGCCGCTGAGACGGTGTCGACCGGATCGCACGCGACGCCGCTGCTCGACCTCGCCAACCCGGCGTGGGTGGTGTCGTACTGGGCAGACAACACGTCGGCGACGACCGCGTGGATGGCGCCGACCGGCCAGACGGTGCGCAGCACGTCGTTCGGCACCGGCGGCGGGCGGATAACCTCGCTCGCCACGGACAGCGCGGAGCCCGCGTCGGCCGGGCAGCAGGGCGGTCTGACGGCCACGGCGAACGGGGTCAGCGCCAAGGCCACCATGTGGACGGTCACTCTCACCGACTGACGAGGGGCCATGACAAAACGACTCGGGCCGACCCATCGGGCATTGTCCGCATCGGCAGGTGGGCGCCTGCCGGCGTATGGGTGATGGAACGATCGTGGTGCGCACTCCGCATCGCTGAGACAACAGGGAGGCCACATGCCATCGATCGAATGGAACAAGCGCGTCTGGAGTGAGGAGCATGATTGGCGAGCAGCCGGAGACGAATGGTCGGGCTCGGCCGTCCACTGCGGACAGCCCTACGCGGAGTGGAAGCGCGAACTGGTGCGCGAGTTCATCACCCCGTACACGGAGGCCGCTCGTGTGTTGGAGATCGCCCCAGGACATGGGCGCTGGACCGAGCATCTGCTGGCGCGGGCCAAGTCGGTAGCGCTCGTCGAGATCAACGCGAGTTGCTTGGACCAATGCCGCGAGCGCTTCGCCGACCACGCCAATGTCAGCTATCACCTCACAGACGGTTGCTCGTTGGCGTTCTTGCCAGCTGAATCAGTCGATTTCGTCTGGTCGTTCGACTCATTCGTTCATATGGATTCCGATGTCATACAGGGGTATCTGCGCGAGTTCGCCCGGGTGCTCGCCCCGGGTGGCACTGGCGTGATCCACCACGCCGACAAGCCCGACTGGTCGCTGACGATCGAACCGTTGACGAGACGCGCCGGGAGGCCGGGCCGTGTCCTGCAGCGAGTTGTCAGTCAGCGGCGGCTGCGCGATGGCGGAAACCGTTCGAACGTGTCGGCAACGATGGTCGCCGGCTGGGCGCAAGACGGCTGGCCTGCGAGTCAGCCGCCAGGTCGACGCCTGGGGGGACGACCGCCAGTACACGGTGCGCAGGTACCACGATCGGATCACGCAGTTCGGAAAGCCACTCGCGACCAACGCGTGACTGTCTCCCGCGACGCACTAGCGGTGGGCGGCAGGGACCCGGGCGGTTGGTGCCGATGCGGACGGCGCCGGCTCGGCGGGAGCCGGGCGCTTCCGCAGGCGGCCGAAGAAGCCAGGCACGTCGATGCTGACCGCTCCGATAACGGGCGCGCCGACCCTTTCCAGCTGGCCGAGTGCGGTGGCGAGTTCGGAGCGCCGCGTGTGGCCGGGAGCGACCGTCACCACGACCCCGTCCGACCAGGACGCCAACGTCTGCGCGTCGGTGCCCGCGCTGACCGGAGGCGCCTCGACGAGCACCAGCTCGTAGGCGTCCCGGCCGTTGGCGACCACCGCACGTAGCATCTCGGCCTCGGCCGGCGCGGCGATGGCGAGCCCGCTGGTGGCAAGGTCGGGCAGGCGGTCCGTGGGGACGAGCAGAGTCCGCAGGCCGCTGCGGGCGGCGGCCACCGCGACCTGCGCGGTGAGGCCGGCGACGGGAGCGCCCACAGGGAGCACGACGACCGCCCGCAGCACGGGATCCTCGTCGAGCGCGCGCATCAGCCGGTTGGCCAGCCGCCGGGCGTGCTCATACGACGGGCCCGAGGTGGCCGGCGAGTCGGCGGCGACGTCGGCCCGCGGCACCGCGGCCAGCAGCGGTCCGATCGGCATGCGCCGCACCCGGCGGTCGATCCGATCGCGCAGTCCCGCGAAACCGAGGCCCAGGATGAGCCCAGCCATCAGCCCGGACGGTCCGACCAGTTCGGGCGTCGGCGTCTCCGGGCGGGTCGGCAACTCGGGCTCGTGGATGATCTCGCCCGGGTCGAGCGGCGTGGTGTTGAGCCGCTGGAGCTTGCCCGTGACCTCGTCCAGCTGGCGCATGAGCACGCCACGGCGGGCTTCGGCGAGCGCGCGGTCGACGGGGCTGGCGGTGAACTCGGCGGCAGGCGCCACCCGCTGCAGTTCCTTCTGGTACGCGTTGATCTCGACCTGGAGCGACCGCTTCCGTTCCGCGATGACCTCGAGGCCCTCTGCGGTACGGCTGGCGAGGTAGGCGTGGGCGAACGCCAGCGCACCCCGCCTCGCTTCGCTCGGCGTCGACGCGGGGAAGCCGAGCGCGAGGACCGTCGTGTTGACCGGGGCGGTGACCCGGATGTCCGTAGCCAACCGTTCTACCGGGTACTCCGGCCCGAGTTCGGCGCTCACGGCCGTCAGCACGTCGGCCGACCGCACGATCTGTGCCTCGGTGTCGAGGTTCACGCGGGCGGGCGAGCCGGTGCTCGACGTCGGCGTGAGGTCGGTGCGCAGGGGCAGCACGAGCACGTCGGCGGTGGCCACGTACCGCGCCGGTGCGAACCCCAGCACCACCCCGGCGGCGATCAGCCCGAGAGCCACGCCCGCGGTGACGCTCGGCCAACGGCGTCGCAGCAGCGACCAGTAGACGTCGGCGTGGAGGGAGGCGTTCTTCGTCACGCGGCCCCTCCCGTCTTGGTCCGTCGGCGCAGCGCCAGCAGCGCGTCCAGGTCGAGGCGCCGCCGGAACTTCCAGCACAGACCAAGGTAGACCGCGATGCCCGCGACGAGCGAGGCCACGAGCGGAAGCCACCCGTCGCCTGCGGTGAGCCGCCCTGCGAGAGGGATCAGCCCGAAGCACCCGACCGCGAGCACCATCGCGAGGCGTGTCCCGGCGCCGAGCGGGTGCAGCCGCAGCGAGCGGCCGACCTGCGCCAGCGCGAGCAGGTTGACGGTGAGGATCGCGGTGGCCCAGCCGATCGCCGCGCCGACGATCCCGAGGTGGGGGATCAGCAGCAGGTCGATCGTGACGTTCAGGGTGAGCGCGAGAACGGCGTTGCCGAGGTTCCACGCGGTGCGCCCAGCCATGTTGAGGACGGTCTGCACCATGCCGCAGCCCGAGGCCACGAGCATCGCCGCGGTGAGTACCAGCACGGCCGGCTCGCCTTCCTGGTACACCGGGCCGAACAGCTGCAGCACGAGCGGCGCACACACGGCGAACGACAGGTAGAACGGCCAGTTGAGCAGCACGATCCAGCATGTCGAGGTCTGGTAGACGGTGCGGCTGGCGCGGTGGTCGTCACGGCCCAGCAACTCGCTCAGCTTCGGCTCGACGACGTGCGTCAGGGCCTGGTTCACCATCTGGCCGATCACGAGGAACCGGGTCGCGGCGGCGTAGATCGCGGCGTCGGTGGGGCCGCGTAGCGCCGCCACCAGCACGATGTCGAACCGCTGGAGCGCGAGCTGGACCACCCCCGTGAGCGCGCGCGGAGCCGTGAACCGCCAGAACTCGCGGGCCATCGGCCGGTTCAGATGCGACCCCTGAGGGCGCATGTGAACCGCAGAAGTCCGGCGCAGGAACCACCACGCGGCGAGCGCGGTGCCGGCGTACGGCGCGACCCAGGCCAGCGTCAACGCCTCGCCCGTGCCGACGGCGATCGCGACCGCGATGAGCGCGAGCTGCGCGAGCGGCCGCGCGACCTTCTCCACCAGCGCCGTCGGGCGCATCTTGCCGTATCCCCGGGTCGCGGCGAGGCACGTCTCCGCTACGACCGCGAGCGGGACGAAGACGGCCAGGATCCGCACCAGCGTGGTGAACGGCCCCGGGTCGCCCGCGACGGCAAGCTCGGCCCAGGTCGGTGCGAACACGAACAGCACCAGCCCGGCGAGCACCGCCGCTGTGAGCACGACGGGGTACGCCACGCGGAACACCGCGCGGATGCGGTGCTGCTCGCCGCGCGCACGGAACCGGGCCACGAAGTAGACGAGGCCGGTGCTGGTGCCGAGTTCGGCGATCCGCGCGGCGAGGAGGAAGACGGTGGTCGCGGCGAAGAAGATGCCGGCGAGGGCGGGCGGGAAACCCCTCGTGACCATGACGACGAGCACCAGGTTGGCGATGCCCGTGACGCCGGCGGCGAGCAGGTTGAGCGCCCCGCCCCGGGCGAGCCGCCCCAGTTCGGCGCCAGACTTCTGCGCAGTAGCCGTCATTTAGAGCACCCACCAACAGGGCACTGGCCGGCTGTCCCTGTTAGCGCGCACTCGTGCCTGCCACAGCGGTACCGGCGGGAGCCAGCAGGATCCAGGTGCGCCCGGGCGCGAGCCGCAGCGGCACCCCGGCACTGTCGGTGTACGTGAACGGCGACTTGTCGGTGGGACGCCGCCACACGCCCTTCGCGAGCTGGTCACCCGAGATGGCGGTGAGCGGGCCGGTGCCGTACATGCTGGGTTCGGCGACGAGCGTGCCGGTCTTGTCGGCGCGAAGATCCCGGTAGACGGCCTGCGGTATGAGGAGGTTGGCGACCCGCACGCGGGGGGCGCCTGCGCCGGTCTGCAGCCATCCGTTGGCGTCATGAATCCAGATTTGTGAGGGTTTGCCTGGCACGGTCACCGTTACCGAGGTCACCGTGGCCGCCGGCCGTTCCACGAGCGGCTGCTCCGGCTCGCCGTACGAGAGAAGTTGCAGCGGGCGGCCGGCGCGCGGGCCGGCGGCCTTGCGCAGCGTGGCCGGGGCGGCGTACACGCTGCCGCCGACGCTGCTGAACGCTGCGCCCGACTGCGCCGGACTGACCTGTACGAGGTTCGCGCCGGTGAGCCGGGATGTGAGCCGTTCGGCACCACCGGCATGGGCATAGACCGGTTTGAGTAGCCGCAGCAGCAGGGCGTCGGACGGCTGGGTGTTGCCGAACGGACCGAGCTTGGCCGGGTCGTGGGAGTGGAACAGCGCCACGAGCCGGTGGTCGGCGCCCTTGCCGGGCTCCTGGTAGACGATGTCGGCGGCGTCGGCCCCGATGACCGGCCGCCCGGGCGTGAACCGGAGGACGGCGGCGAGCACGGGCCGGCTGAACGCCTGTGGGTCTTTACCGGGGACGCCGGTGAGGGGCAGCGGCACGCCTGTTTCGGCGGCGGCAGCGGACGGCGACTGGCTGGCGGACGGTGTTCCGGGCGCCACTCCGGCGGGCCCGGTGCGGTCGCCGCACGCCGTGACCAGCGTGAGGGCGGCGAGTGCCAGCAAGGCCTCAGCGCGCATGGGCCAGCTGCTTCTCTGCCGGGACCAGTGCGCACGCCAGCCGTTCCACCCCGACGTCGCGTAGCTGCCCGAGGGCGAGCTGCAACTCCTTCTGATCGGCGCGACCGGTCTCGGCGACCACGATGACGGCGTCGGCCCAGCGGGCGAGCGTGTGGGCATCGGCGCTGGTGGTGACCGGCGCGACGTGGACGACCACCCAGTCGGCGAGGTCGCGGGCCGCGGTCAGCAGGGCGCCGGCCGAGGGGCTCTGGAGCCGGCTGGCGAGGAGTGTCGCGTCGGCGCCCGGGGCGAGCGCCTTCGCGGCCTCGGCGCCCGGCACCGGGCGGAGCAGGGGCTCCAGTTCGCGCTCGGCGGCGAGCACCTCGGCCGCCCCGGGGCCGCCGTCCGGATCGGCGTCGGCCGGGTCGAGTCCGAGCAGTAGCGCGCTGGATCCGGCCCGGCCGAGCGCGCCGGCCAGGTTGGCGGCGAGCACGCGGCCGGAGCGACCGGTGGTGGCCGAGGTGACGAGGACGACGCGTCGGCCGGCAGGCAGAGCCGCGGACAGCATGCTGTGCGCCCGCCGGAACTCCTGCATGGCGTAGCCCGCGACCCGGTTGGACCCGTCGAAGTCCAGCTGGGGGAGCCGAGCCAGGTTGAGCAGGACCGGCACGCCGGTGCGGCGCTCGGTGGTGGCGGCGGTGTGCACGCGGCGGTCCCAGCGGTCGCGCAGGAGAGCGGCAGCGAACGCGCCCGCCAGCACCATCAGCGCCGCGACCGGCACGAGCAGGATCGGCGACGGGCCGTCGGGCGCGGCGGGGACCTCGGCGTGGACCAGGACCTGGCCGGGCGTGATCGTGGTCGAGCTGAGCGCGCTCTGCCGGTCGGTGAGCACCGCGATCTGGCTGGTCAGCACGTCGGCCTGGGCCTGCGTGAAGGCGCGGGTCGGCGAGCTGATCGACGTGCCCGACATCGTCTTGACGGTGGCCTGGAGCTGACCGCGCAGGCTGGTGATCTGCCGCGCCACCGACGTGACCTGGTTCTTCAGGCTGGTGGCCGCCGCAGCCCGCCGGTGCTCGAGGTACGCGGTGGCGTACGCCTGGGCGCCCCGCTGGGCGCCACCCGCAGACCGCGCCGTGTACGAGATGCGCAGGATCGATGTGCTGGTCGGGATCTCGACCGCGACCCGCCCTGGCAACGGCCGGTCGAGCAGCGCCGCTACCTGGACCGACTTGACCAACTCGGCCTCGGTCTCCATGTTGACGCCGGCGCTGTTGCCCTGACCGTTCGCCGGAACCGCCGCGTCGTCGACGCCGGTGTGGGTGACGAGGACGCTCGACGTCGCCGTATACCGGACCGGACGCGCCACGACTCCTGCCGCGACGGCCAGCAGCCCGAGCACGACGAGCGTGATCAGCAGGCGACGCCGGCGGCGTAACAGGGCGAGCAGGTGGCCACGAGCAGCGGGCCGGCTGCCGGCGGTCGGACGCGCGGGCCGGGAGCCGGCGACCGAGCGGTCCATCGTCCGGTTCACCTCCCAGTGTGAGCGCTCGCGAGCCCGGGGAGCGTGCTGCGGTAGCCGTGTGAATCGTAGACCCGCGGACGTGGCCCCCTGATACGTCTATCCGGTTGGTAGCACGTCGGCCATTTCGCCGGTTCTGGGGCCCCGACAAGCTGTTAGTCTGAATCCCGCTGGACTGGTATACCCGCAGGTCATACACGATGTAGCCTGGGCGGAATGTCCCGAACAAGAAGTTCGGGGTTAAGTGCAACTTAAACCGAGCTTATCGGTGTGATCTCAGCTTGGGCACGACCAGGGACGCGGTTATGGTCCGTCCCGTTCGTCTCACTGAATAGAGAGTGACCTGGCCGTGTAGCTGACACATCGCGCGTCGACCGACGAACGTTACGGTCGGGTCCGCTCTCCGTCTCGGAGTGCTGCTGTGAGTTTCCTGTCCCAAAGACCGACCGACGTGATCGACCGCCCGGCCGTGATCCCCCCGCCCCCGCGGAGCCGGCTGCGCAAAGCCCGTGTTCCGCTGATCATCCTGACGGCGCTCGCCGTCTCGACCGGCACCGCCATCGCGGGTAGCCAGGTCTTCCACTCCACCTCGACTCCTCGCGACCGGACGACGGTGACCGTGCCGGTAGCCGAGGACGGCTACACCTTCGCCGAGTTCCCGGACGCGACGCGCGGAACGAACGGCAAGCTCGTCGCCAGCTCGATGCCGGGCAACCGCAAGGTCGTCTACCTCAAGTTCAAGGTCGGCAGCCTGCCGTCGGACGCCTCGGACATCCGGGCCAAGGTCCGCGTCACGCGCGACGACCACCACCTCTCGGCGCCGGTCGCGATCTCCACCGTCGCCGCCACCGCCTGGAGCGAGACGACGCTCACGGCCCGCAACGCCCCCGCGCTCGGCGCGAAGCTGGTGGAGGTCGCCACCAGCGTCTCCACCGGTACGGTCACGTTCCCGATCGGCGGCGCCATCGCCGGAAACGGGATCTACGCGTTCGCCATCACCTCGGCCTCGCCGACCGCGTGGGCGAGCTTCCGGTCCAAGCGAGTCCGGCTACGAGGCGCCGAGGTTGGTGCTGGCGTACGGCCGCGGCGGCACCGCACCCGCGCCGACGCTCTCTACCGAAGCCGTCCGCCAGCGCCTCGCCGACCGCCAAGCCGACCACCAGCCCGACCGCGTCGCCGAAGCCGAGCCCGACGGCACCGCTCCGGCACCGGCGCCGATCCCGGCCGGGGCCACCCAGTGTGGTGCCTCGTTCCTGGCCGAAGTGGCCGGCGAGACCCGCGCCCAGCAGCTCGACCGCATCGACGGGTACTACAACGGCCTGGAGATGGTGCGCGTGTTCTACACCGCTCCGCCCGCCTGGACGAACGTGCTCAACACCGACAACCGGACGATCTCGATCTCGTTCAAGTACCCGCCCAGGGATGTCGCGGCCGGCAAGTACGACGCGTACCTGGCGAACTGGTTCAAGACCGCGCCGCGCACCCAGCGGATCTACTGGACCTTCTACCACGAGCCCGAGGACAACATCGCCAAGGGCGAGTTCACGGCGGCCGACTACCGCGCGGCCTGGACCCGCTTGCGCAAGCTCGCGGACGCTGCCGGCAACTCGCAGCTGAAGGCCACGCTGATCCTTATGGACTGGACCGTCGACCCGCTGTCGGGGCGTAACTGGCGCGACTACTACGCCGGCAAGAGCGTGATCCAGGTGCTCGGCTGGGACGCCTACAACGCCAAGGCGAAGACGAAGGGCATCTACTCGGCTCCGTCGGAGATCTTCTCCCGCCCGATCTCGGTGAGCCGCGCCGAGGGGCTGCCGTTCGCGATCCCCGAGACCGGCAGCCACCTGGTCACGGGTGACTCCGGTTCCCAACGGGCCGCGTGGGTGCGTTCGATGGCGAAGTATCTGACCGAGCAGGGTGCGCTGTACGTGGCGTACTTCGATGTCGACTGGTCGAACGGCACGAGCTCCGCTTGGTCGATCGGTGACTTCCGGCTCCGGGACACCAACGGCATGGCCGCCTGGCGGGAGTTCTGTTCCTGATCCGGCGCTTGGGGGGCCGCTCACTGGCTGCGTTCTTCGCAGCTGGTGGGCGGCCCCTTCCGCCGTCTGCCGGACTTGCTCCCCAGCGGCCCGGCACGTGGCAGGCTCGAAGTCGTGACCCACACCATCGACTGGGCCGACGGCCCGGCTGTCGTGATCATCGATCAGACCGCTCTGCCGCATCGCGAGGAGCTGCTCCGGCTGACGACCGTCGCTGAGCTGATCGACGCGATCCAGCGGCTGGCGGTCCGGGGCGCTCCGGCGCTCGGCGTGGCCGGCGCGCTCGGCGTGGCGCTCGCGGCCCGCACCTCGACCGACCCGGTGGCCGACGTGGCGGCGTTGCGGTCCGCCCGCCCGACCGCGGTCAACCTGGCCTGGGGCGTCGACCGTGCCGCCGCGCGGCTGCCGGAGGGGCCGGACGCGGTGCTCGCGGAGGCCCTCGCGATCCGCGACGAGGACATCGCCAGCTCCGCGGCCATGGGCCGGTACGGCGCCGACCTGGTCACCGAGCTGGTCGGCGACGCGCCCCGGCTGCTCACCCACTGCAACACGGGCGGGCTGGCATGCGTCACCGGCGGCACGGCGCTCGGGGTGATCACAACCCTTTCTCATGACGGTCGTCCAGTCGAAGTGATTGCGTCAGAGACCCGCCCCTTGCTGCAGGGGGCAAGGTTGACGTCGTGGGAGCTTGCCCGCGCCGGCATACCGTTTCGCCTGGCGGTCGACGGTGCTGGTCCGTTCCTCATGGCCCGCGGCGAGGTCGACGCTGTGATCCTCGGCGCCGACCGCATCTGCGCCAACGGCGACGTCGTCAACAAGGTCGGCACGTACTCGCACGCGCTCGGCGCCGCCCGCGCCGGCATACCGTTCCTCGTCGTGGCGCCCGAGTCCACGGTCGACATGGACACGAAGAGCGGCGACGACGTGGAGATCGAGGATCGCGGCGCCGACGAGATCACCGATACCGGCCTGCCGGCGGTGAATCCCGCGTTCGACGTCACCCCGCACGATCTCGTCACGGCGATCGTCACCGACCGCCGGGTGGTGAGGCTCGACCGCGGCGAGACGCTGTCGGGCGTGCCGCTCGGGGAGCTGCCCGGATGACCACGGTGCAGCTGCTGTCGGAGGACGGCCGGCGTCGGGACCATCCCGACTTCCCGCTCGACGTCACGCCGGATGAACTTCGCGGTATGTACCGCGAGATGGTGCTCACCCGCCGGTTCGATGCCGAGGCGACGGCGCTGCAACGCCAGGGCGAGCTTGGGCTGTGGATCCCGAGCCTGGGTCAGGAGGCGGCGCAGGTCGGATCGGCGCGCGCTTTCGGCGCGCGGGACATGGTCTTCCCCAGCTACCGCGAGCACGGCGCCGCGCTCGCCCGAGGGATCACGCCGGGCCAGTTGCTGTCGATGTTCCGCGGCGCGACGTTGAGCGGCTGGGACCCGGAGCGGCACCGGTTCGGCGTGTACACCGTCGTGCTCGGCGCGCAGACGCTGCATGCGGTCGGGTACGCCATGGGGATCCAGCGCGACGGCGGCGACGAGGCTGTCGCGGTGTACTACGGCGACGGCGCGTCCTCGCAGGGCGATGTCAGCGAGGCCATGGTCTGGGCGTCCGTGTTCGCCGCGCCGGTCGTGTTCTGCTGCCAGAACAACCAGTGGGCGATCTCGGTACCGGTGGCGCGCCAGTCCCGCACCCCGCTCTACCAGCGCGCCGACGGCTTCGGTTTCCCTGGCGTACAGGTCGACGGCAACGACGTGCTGGCGGTGCTCGCGGTCACCCGGTGGGCGGTCGAGCGGGCTCGTGCGGGCGAGGGGCCGGCGCTGATCGAGTCGCTCACGTACCGGTTGGGCCCGCACACGACCTCGGACGACCCCACGCGGTACCGCACCGCCGCCGAGGTGGAGGAGTGGCGGCGGCGCGACCCGATCGCCCGGCTCCGCGCGCACCTGGCCGCAACCGAGGCTGCGGACGACGCGTTCTTCGCGGGCGTCGAGGAGGCGGCCGACGAGATCGCGGCGCGCACCAGACGCGAGTGCCTGGAGATGCCGCTGCCCGAGGGCGAGCAGCTGTTCGACCACGTGTACGCCGGGGTGCACGCCGACCTGCAACGGGAACGCGAGGAGTACGCGAAGTACGCGTCGTCGTTCCTCTGAGCGGTCGCACTTTTCCGGGCTATACGCCGGAAAAGTGCGACCACTTCGGGAGGACCCCGGCGACCGTCCCGCCCGCTGGTGTCGACGGCGGTGACCCAGCCGCCGGCCCGGCCGAGCGCCAGCAGCGCCTCGCGGGTGGCGGGTAGTTCGTGCGGTTCGCCCGCGAGCTGGGGCCAGGCGCGGCGGATCTCGTACCCCGGGCGGAACCACTCCGGGTCGTCCAACCGCTGCCGCGCCTCCGTGAGCCGCGCGACGAGCGCGTCGATCTCGGTGCGCACCGCATCCGCGTTGCCGCCGCACATCGCCGCCGTCAGCTCGGGACGGGTTGCCGCGACCCGCGTGCCGTCGCGGAACGACCCGGCGCCGAGCGCGAGCGCCAGCGGATCCTCGCCGGCCCGCTCCGCCAGCGCGGCGGCGAGTACGTGCGGCGCATGGCTGATGCGGGCCACAGCGGCGTCGTGCTCGTCCGCCGTGGCCGGCACCGCGCGGGCGCCGATCGCCGTGACCAGCGACGCCAACGCGAGCCACCCGTCCAGGTCGGTGTCTTCCTCCAGGGTGAGCACCCAGGCGCAGCCGTCGAACAGGGCGGGGTCGGCGGCGGCGAACCCGGACTGCTCGCGCCCCGCCATCGGATGTCCGCCCACCCAGCGCGCGCCGGGGCAGTGCTGGGCAGCGAGCCGTCGTGGCTCCGCCTTCACCGACGTGACGTCCGTGAGCAGCCCGGTGTAGTCGCTCATCTGGGTGAGCACCGTCTTCACGGCTGGCAATGGCACCGCGAGTACGACGATCTCGGCAGCGCTCGACCGCTTCGCGGACCGATTCCATGACGCGGTCGGATCGCGACGCCTGAGGGCTCGATCCAACCGCTGCCTCGCGGGTGGCCGGGTCGGCGTCGTACCCGGTGACCTCGACGCCGAGCGCCGCGAGCCGGTGCAGCAGCGAGCCGCCGATCAGCCCGAGTCCGAGGATCGTCACGCGGTGGGGGAGCATCCCGACAGCAAACCAGTTGAACATGTTCAACACACGCGCTATCGTCCTTCTTGAACACGTTCAATTGGAGGCCTGGGATGGACTGGAACTCGTCACGTACCTCGGGTACGTGCTGGTCAGCGTGGCGCTCACGGTCTGGGTCGGGCGCAGCCTGTTCCGGAACGGCCGGGTGTTCCTGGTCGATGTCTTCGACGGCAACAGCGAGCTGGCCGGCAGCGTCAACCACCTGCTCGTTGTCGGCTTCTACCTGATCAACCTGGGGTTCATCTCGCTCGCCCTGCGCACCGGCGACGCGGTCTCCACCGCCACGGGGGCGGTGGAGCTGCTGAGCCGGAAGCTGGGGCTCGTGCTGCTTGTGCTCGGCGTCATGCACATGGGCAACGTGTGGGCGCTCAACAGGATGCGGCGCCGGAACCGGCCAGCACCGCTCCAGCGCCCGTTGATCCCGCCGCAGCCGGTGCCGTACCCGGCGGCACCGGTTCCAGGCAGCTGACCCTTACGCTCAACCAATGTCCACCGACGCGCAGCCGCGCTCCGTCAAAGGGGAGCAGACGCGGGAGCTGATCCTCACCACCGCGCTCCGGCTCTTCCGCGAGGTCGGCTACGACGCCACGACCATGCGGGCCATCGCCCGCGAGGCCGGCGTCTCGGTGGGCAACGCCTACTACTACTACGCGTCCAAGGAACACCTGATCCAGGCGTTCTACGACGCACTGATCGCGCAGCACCGCGAGGTCGCGCGCCCCCGGCTCGACGGGGTGCGCGACCTCGCCACGCGGCTGCGCATCATGGTCCGCACGCACATCGAGCTGATGCAGCCGTACCACGCGTTCGCGGGCGGCTTCTTCAAGTCGGCCGCCGACCCGAACAGCCCGCTATCGCCGTTCAGCACCGAGTCGGCGCCCGCCCGCGACGAGAGATCGCGTTCTTCCGCGAGGTGGTCGAGGGGTCGGACGCGAAGATCCCCAAGCAGCTCCGCGACGATCTGCCGCAGGTGCTCTGGCTGTTCCACATGGGCATCATCCTGTACTGGGTGCACGACAGCAGCGACGGCGTGGCCCGCACGTACGAGCTGATCGATCGTGCCGCGCCGCTCGTCGTCAAGCTGATCGGCCTGGCCCGCCTGCCCGGCACGAAGAGCGTCCTCGACGACATGCTCGACCTGATCCACGCGCTGCGCTGAGCCGTTGCCGCTTCCGCCGAGTTTCGGACTTTTGGGGGTTTCGCGGCCCCCGCGACCCCCAAAAATCCGAAGTGGACGGGGTCAGTCCTCGTCCGCGGGCGCTTCCTCGTCCTGGCCCTCGTGACGGCGGAGCTGCGGGAAGTAGACGACGTCGCGCAGGGTCTGGGCGTCGGTGATCAGCGCCGTGAACCGGTCGATGCCGAGGCCGAGGCCGGACATCGGCGGCATGCCGTGCTCCATCGCCTCCAGGAAGTCCTCTTCGAGCATCATCGTCTCGTCGTCGCCCTCGGACCGCATGCGTGCCTGCTCCTCAAGGCGTTCCCGCTGGTCAACCGGGTCGACCAGCTCGGAGTAGGCCTTCACCAGCTCCCAGCGTGTTCGCGACGACCTGGAACATGTCCAGCTTGGACGGATCCTCGTCGGACCGGCGCGCCAGCGGCACCAGCTCGACCGGGTGCCCGACCAGGAAGCACGGCTGGATCAGGTTCGGCCGCACCGTCTTCTTGTAGAGCATGTCGACCAGCGCGGCGTACGACGGCGGCGTCCAGCTCCTCGTGCGGGCCGCCCTTGAGCGCGGTACGCAGGCTCTCCAGGTCACGGACGACTGCGCAGGTCGACGCCGGTGGCCTTCTGCACCTCCTCGCGGTAGTCGAGCTCGGGCCACTCGCCGTCGAAGTTCAGCTCCACGCCGGCGTAGGTGACGGTGCGGCTGCCGATCACGTCGTCGAGCACCGCCTGGATCAGCTCGCGGACCACCGTCATGTTGTCGCGGTAGTCCCAGTACGCGGCGTACCACTCCAGCATCGTGAACTCCTGCAGGTGCGAGGAGTCGATGCCCTCGTTGCGGAAGTTCCGGCCGATCTCGTACACGCGGTCCATGCCGCCGGCGACCAGCCGCTTGAGGTAGGTCTCCGGCGAGATCCGCAGGTAGAGGTCCTCGTCGAGGGCGTTGTGGTGGGTCGTGAACGGGCGCGCGGCGGCGCCGGAGGCGGCCGGCGTGCAGGATCGGCGTCTCGACCTCCAGGAAGTCGAGGTCGTCGAGGAACGTGCCGGATCCGCCGGATCAGCGCCGTGCGGGCCAGGAACCGGTTCCGCGACACGTCGTTGACCAGCAGGTCGAGGTACCGCTTGCGGGCGCGCGCCTCGGGGTTCGACATGCCGTGCCACTTGTCGGGCAGCGACGACATCGACCGGTTGAGCAGCGTCAGATCCTCGACGGAGACCGTGTGCTCGCCCTTGTCGGTGGTCCACATCTTGCCGGTGACGCCGACGAAGTCGCCGACGCGCAGGCCCTTGGTCCACTCCGCGAACCGCTCCTTCGGCACCACCGCCCGCTGGACCGCGATCTGCACCCGCCCGGACCGGTCCTGCAGGGTGCCGAAGGCGATGCCGCCGAAGCGCCGCCACAGCATGAGCCGGCCCGCCAGCTGCACGGGCGTGCCGTCCGGCGACTGCTTGGCCTTCTCCGCCAGGGTGTCGACGGGGTAGCCCGACGCGGGCCCTTCCCGGACGGGCGTGATCTCGGCCGAAGTCTCGGACACCGTGCTCTCCGCAAGTGTTGTAGGTGGTCGCGCGCCTGCCGTAGCGGCTGCGCCGTGCCCAATACCCTAACCGTCGGCTGTTCGCCGCACGTGACCGCTCAGGCGCGGCGGCCAAACCGGCGGCGTCCAACGTCGGCATGCCGACGTTGAGTGCGCCTAGAGGTATCCAACGTCGGCATGCCGACATTGGCCCACCGGGGCGGTCAGCTCGGGGTCGGGCGGGGCCAGGAAGACCGGCTTCGCGACGCCGCCCGGCTGGTCGTCAGCGGCGGGGGTTTCGGGCTGGATCGTGACCGTCGGCGAAGCCGGAGCCGCGGGCTCGGTCGGCGGCTCCACGGACACAGGCAGCGTGGGCGGTTCCGGCGCGGACTTCTCCGGCCTCAGGCGTGGCGGCTTCGGGCCGGCCTGCGCCATGCGGCTGAGCTTCTCGTGCGCGGCGCGGTGCTCGACGAAACCGTCGGCGAGCCCGGACGCCAGGGCACGGATCAGGTCGGGTACCTGCTCGGCTTCGAGCCGGAACGTGGCGCGGCACTGGCCGAGCTGCCACAGGCTCAGCACGAGCATGCTCTCCTGGCGGTGCCAGCTGACGCGGAGCGAGCGCCCCTCACCGCGCGGGTCGAGGAAGACCTCGCCGCGGTTCGGGAGTGGAAGCACTTCGCCCATGCATCAAGAATGCCCATCGGTAGCAACCTTGGCCAGCCCGGTTGCGGGTCGGATGTCCGGAGTCGGTCGGCGAACTAGACTCGCATCCACTGTGTACGGCGTCAGAGGGGGAGCCGTGGAGGAGCCGAGACCGCCTGCCTGGTGGCAACCGCCGGCGCAGCCGACACCCCGGCCGATGCAGCCACCGCTGCGGCCGTTCTTCCGGGAACGCCGCCCGGTCCACTGGTGGACCGTGCTGGTCGGCATCACCGCGTCTGTCATCTGGTACGTGCTGATAGGTGCGGCCGCGTGGAGCAGCACGTCGTTGCTGTTCGGCACGCTCGCCGGCATGGCGCTGGCCGGCGCGGCGGCGTGGGCGATGGTGTGGAAGGGCGACCCGGGTCTCGGCATCGGGCTCGCGATGATGATCGGGTTCGCCGCGTCGTTCATGTTCGTCGTGATCGGCGTCAACGTGCTGTTCGACTCGGTCGACTTCGGTTAGAGCGTCTTAGACCACTCCCTCTTACACTCCCTCGACGATCGTCGCGTCGACCTCGGCGCGGCGGACGGCCAACTCGCGCTGCTCGGCCTCCACCACCTCGGCGGCGTCCTCGTCCGCACGCATCAGCTCGTCGAGGTTGATGCCGGCCATGTCGAGGACGCCGAGCTTGTCGTAAGCGTCACGTACTTTCGGACCCCATAACCCGATGTCCTTGACGCACGGCACGATCCGGCTGAACAGCAACGACTGGTAGGCCTGCATGAACGGCGACACCGACACCGCCTCCAGGCAGCTCGCCGTGTCGTAACCGAGGCAGTCGAAGATCTCCTCGCCGCGGAACCGGTCGCGCATGAGGTAGCAGCCCTCGACCACGAACTCCTCGCGTTCGGCGCGTTCGGCGCTGGTCAGCTCGGCGTAGTAGTCGCGCAGGGCGAGCCGGCCGAACGCGACGTGCCGGGCCTCGTCCTGCATCACGTACGCCAGGATCTGCTTCGGCAGCGCAACGGTCGTCATGTCGCGGAGCACCCCGAACGCCGCCAGCGCCAAGCCTTCGATCAGCACCTGCATTCCCAGGTACGGGAAATCCCAGCGCGAGTCCGAGAGGGTGTCGTCGAGCAGCGACTTGAGGTGCGGGTTGATGGGGTAGAAGAGGCCGATCTTCTCGTCGAGGAAGCGCGCGTAGGTCTCGGCGTGGCGGGCCTCGTCCATGGTCTGGGTGGAGGCGTAGAACTTCGAGTCCAGGTCGGGGACCGACTCCACGATGCGGGCGGCGCAGATCATCGCGCCCTGCTCGCCGTGGAGGAACTGGCTGAACTGCCACGCCACCATGTGCAGCCGGAGCTCGTCCTTGGCGCGCTTGTCGTCCTTGATCCGGTCCCACTCGTCCGACCCGAAGATCGGGATCGTCTCCTGCGGCATGCCCAGCGGGTTGGCCGGGTCGATGTCGAGGCTCCAGTCGATGCGCTGGGTCGAGTCCCACTGCTTGTCCTTGCCCTTCTGGTACAGGGCGAGGAGGCGGTCGCGGCCGTCGTCGTAGGTCCAGTTGAAGCGGGCGGCTCCGGCGGCCTCGATGTCCCAGGTCCGCATCTCAGTGGGGATCGTGTAGCGCATGCCTGACTACCAATCGGCTATTCGGGCTGGGCCGCCGGGGCCGGCGATTCAGGCCCGGCCGTCGGGGGCGGCGATTCAGGCCCGGCCGTCGGGGGCGGCGATTCGGGCCGGGCCGCCGGGGGCGGCGATTCGGGCGCGGCCGCCGGCGCCGGGAGGAGGAACCGGGTGACGAGCCGGCCCAGCCTTGCGGCGACGACCTCGGGCGGGTCGGTGGGGACGACCAGGTGCGAGATGACGAGCCGCCACGCGATCTCGGCCGCGTCGGTGACGTCCGCCAGCTCGAACTCGGGCCAGTGACGGGTGAAGTGCTCGGCGAGCACGGTGCGGCTGGCGAGCAGCAGCGGTTCGGAGCGGGTGGTGATGAGGGGGAGCAGGTCGGAGTGCAGGCCGTCCTCGTCGGTCGCGGTCAGGACGGCCTTGAGCAGCGGGTTGTCGCCCACCTGGGTGAAGGTGAACAGTGCGGCCGCCTCGACCGCCGTCTGCAGTCCGTCATGACGGTCGAGCTCGCTGGTGATGCCGGTGAGGAAGCGTTCGGTCTCGCGCAGCGCCACCGCTTCGGCGAGCCCGTCCTTGCTACCGAACTCGTTGTAGAGCGTCTGGCGGCTCAGCCCGACCGCAGCGGCGATGTCGGCCATGCGAGCGGCGCTCCAGCCGCGGGCCACGACGAGGTCGTACGCGGCGTCGAGGATCGTGTCGCGCATCCGCGCCTTAGCCGTTTTGGCGTAGCTGGTCACGGTGTCATGGTTTACACAGGACGGCGTTGTGTCAAGAGTGTGGACATCAGTGTGGGCTTTGGTAAAGCACCGAGCGCCGCCGCGAAGGCACGGTGCGTATCAGTTGCGGATATCCGCCCATCTGTTGAATCAGAGTTTGCGTCTGAGCCGTAGCCTTATAGGAACGCCACCGGAGGAAGAGGTCTACTTCGCATGGGGAGAAACGCGTCGCTGGCTGAGCGGACGCCACCCGGATCCGCTGCTGTGCCGGGCGATCGGGCGACTCCGTCCACCAAGCCCGCGAAGCGGCGCCGCGCCCCTCTGTGGACGAAGCTCTGCATCGTCTTCGGCGCCATCCTCTCGCTCACCGCCACCGGCGCGTTCGCCGGCACTCAGCTGCTCGCGAGGAAGATCGAGGGCAGCGTCCAGCGCGACGACCTGCTCGGCAATGCCGCCCCGAAGGCGCCGCCGCGGGTCGACGGCCCGTTCACGTTCCTCGTGATGGGGTCCGACAGCCGCGCGGGCGACAACACCCTCCGCGACACCCCCGACGGCAACGTCGCCGCCTCGCCCGGTGAGCGCAGCGACACGATCATCCTTGTGCACGTGCCGAAGGCCATGAACGTGGCGTACGTCATCTCTGTGCCGCGTGACACGTTCATCTCGATCGCCAACAAGGACGGCACCCCGGGCGGCAAGAACAAGATCAATTCGGCGTTCTCCGACGGTGGCGCGCCCCGGCTCGTGCAGACGCTGAACAACTTCACCGGGCTCAAGATCGACTACCCGATCATCGTCGACTTCTCCGCGGTCAAGGAGATCACCGACCTGGTGGGTGGCGTCGACGTCATCGTCGACCAGGAGAGCTACGACGAGTACCGGTTCATGCCGGCCAACTCCAAGTACCCCACCACGCCGTGCCGCGTTCCTAGCGGTTATGACAACGCGGGTGCGAAGCGGAACTGCCTGACCTTCAAGAAGGGCCCGCTCCACCTCGAAGGCGAGCTCGCCCTGTACTACGTGCGGCAGCGCACCGGCCTCCCGCGCGGCGACCTCGACCGCGCCAAGCGGCAGCAGCAGTTCCTGCGCGCGCTGCTTGCCAAGGCCGCCACCGGCGACCAGCTCACCGACCTCGGCAAGTTCAACAAGCTCGTCGAGGCGGTCGGCAAGTCGATCACGGTCGACACGCGCATGCCGGTCAACAGCATCGCGTTCACGCTCAAGAGCCTGCGCCCCTCCAACATGGTCTTCATGACGCTGCCGATCGCGGGCGACATCAAGACCTTCGCCGGCGACTCGCTCCAGCCGAACAAGGCACAGTCCATCGAGCTGTTCACCGCGATCAAGAACGGCACGATGGACCAGTACCTGCTCAAGTACCCGACCGCGACGAACGACGTCAGCCACGGTTCCTGAGCTGCCCCGATTCCAAGCTGCCGCAGGTCACGGCCCGTGGCTCACCTGAGCCACGGCTGGCCTCAAGTTGGTCGAAACCCTTGACCACGGGGCGCCAAATCGGGAACCTCCGTGCATGACGGCGTTGAGGCTCGAACGGCTCGATCCGGACCGCCGGCGTCGACGCATCCGGCTGCTGGCGGAACTCGCGGGAGCGCAAACGCTTCGTGACCGGATCGCGCCGCGCCGTGCACGCATGGAACGTCTCCGCGAACTGATCAGTAACCGGCAGCGGCTCACCTGAGACCGTTGTCGTAGCCGGTCAGCGCCCTGTCATCAGCGCTCCCTGAACAACTTTTCTGCTGCGAACCCCCGACAGGGGTGGAGACCGGCCGGATTCTGGTCGATCCTGACCGTGGGCGCGCTGTTCGCGTCCGCGCATACTTATGCGGGAGGCGCGACCCAGGTGGTCGTGTCCGGATCTGATCAGGAGGACCGTGTCGTACTTCGCCGCCGCCCTCGCCCGTGTGAGCGAGGGCTGGACCGCTGCTGAACTCGACCTCGACGGCGCCGAAGACGTCGAGGCCGTGGGTGACCTGCTCCGCGACGTCCAGCCCGACGCAGAGCTTTCGCTGCTGTTCGTGGAGTCCGACGACGAGTACCTCGTCGTGCTTCGCCTTGACGAGGGCGAAGACCTCCGGGTCTTCTGCTCCGATGTGGCCTTCACCGACGCGTCCCGGATCGGTGAGGTGCTTCTCGCCGAGTTGGAGGAGTCGGAGGTTCCCGTCGACCTCGGTGACGACGATGACGCCGTTATGTCCGAGGACGACGAGGAGGAGGAAGATACGGCAGAGCCCGTCGGTCATCCGGTCGGCGACGCCGACCTCCTCACCGACCTCGGTATCTCCGCGCGTGACCTCCTCGCGCTGTGCTCGCACGAGGGCATGCTTCCCGCCGACGTCATGACCGAGATCTGCCGCAAGATCGGCTGCGCGGACGAACTTCAGGACCTGCGCGGGGAGTGAACGCCGCCGACGCGGGAGCCGGGCGTGAGCAGGCGGGGCTTGGCCGTGGGGTGAGCGCCGGCTCTGATCGTGGCGCGGGCACCGCGGACGCGGGGCTTGGCCGTGGGGACGTGGGCCGGGCCGTGGGGTGAGCGCCGGCGCTGACCGTGGCGCGGGCGCCGCCGACGCGGGGCTTGGCCGTGGGGTGAGTGCCGCTGATCGGTATGCCGGCTGGATGCGGGCGGCGCTTGACGCCGCAGCGGAGGCGCCGGCCACCGGCGACGTGCCGATCGGCGCTGTTCTTCTCGACGCGGACGGCGACGAGATCGCGCGCGGATGTAACGAGCGCGAGGCGACCGGCGATCCCACCGCTCACGCGGAGGTGCTGGCGCTGCGCCGAGCCGCCGAGCGAACCGGATCGTGGCGCCTAGACGGCTGCACGCTCGTGGTCACGCTGGAGCCCTGCACGATGTGCGCGGGCGCCCTCGTGCTGGCACGGATCGAGCGGCTCGTGTTCGGGGCCTGGGATCCGAAGGCCGGTGCGGTGGGGTCGCTCTGGGACGTCGTCCGCGACCGCCGGCTCAACCACCGCCCCGAGGTGGTCGCCGGAGTCCTTGAGGACGAGTGCGGGGCGGTGCTCCGGGACTTCTTCGCCGACCACCGTCCTTGAGCCTCCGCCGCCTTGGGGCGGCCCGCCGTTCGGGTGGGATCGGCGAGCCAGGCTCAATGCCGGTGACTTAAGCGATCGGTGTCGTTGACGGTCGGGGTTTGGCGGTACGAGACGCGCCCGGTTTCGGCCCATGCGTCCCGAGAGTGAGTTTCATCCTTACGGATGCGTGGCGGCGGTGCTGTACTGGCCGCTGGCGTCGATAAGACTGTCCATTGTCGACTAGTCGGGGAAGGTAACCCTACGCCGCGGATCGTAGCGTTACCTTCCCCGACTAATCCAATATGGACACCTGGTGATGCCCGGCTAGTGCCGCTAGCGAGCGCCGCGTCCCAGGCAACTGTCGGGGAAATGGCGGCATCCGGCGCCCGGTTTCAGGACCACTGCCCCGACAGTCCGTTTTCCCCGGCCGGCGGGTGCGCCAGCGGAGCGGCTATTCGGGCAAGCTCCCACGCCGAACGGCCCACGACCGTCAAGTCACCGGCATTGAGCCTGACTACCTGATCCCACCCGAACCCTTCGCCGCCCCAGCTGTGGGGGAACCGTTTCGCGATCGGGCCGGGTGATCCGGTACCCTCGTCGGCGGTGGCGTGTCCGAGCGGCCGAAGGAGCACGCCTCGAAAGCGTGTGAGGGTTCACGCCCTCCGTGGGTTCAAATCCCACCGCCACCGCTCTGAGCAGTACGAACGCCGGGCCGGTCTCCATGCAGACCGGCCCGGCGTCTGTCTTCCGTCTCAGTTGCCGTCAGGTCACCGGTGCTGGTACCCCCGCGGCGCCGTCGTCGCCCTCGTCCGGCGGGCCGCCGTCAGCGATCCAGAGCTCTCGACGCGCTCCGCCTGCTGGCCGCCTGACCGCGCTGACGGTCCAGGCCCGGGGAGCATCCCCCTTGGTGGCCCGGCGCTTGGGTAGACCTCCGATAGCGCGAAGTGTCAAGCGGCGGCCGCTCCTGGCAGGCCGAATGCCTTGGCCGGGTCGTAGAGCTGGCCAGTGGACAGGCAGTGGTGGAGCTGGCCGATGAGGCGGTTGAACAGGTGGCGTAGGGCGGCGGTGTGCCGGTCGCCGCGTTCGCGGCGTTGGTCGTAGTGGGCTCGGGCGGGTTTGTGGTTGGTGATGGCCATGAACGACCAGATGAAGCCGGCCGCGCAGAGCCGGTGGTTCTTCACCTTGCGGTGGGTGATGGAGATGCTGCGCCCGGACGCTCTCGTTACCGGGGCTGACCCGGCGTATGCCTTGACGGCACGAGCGTCGGCGAAACGGGCCCGGTCGTCACCGAGCTCGGCGAGAACGCGGGCGCCGGTCAGCTCGCCGAGGCCGGGGAAGCTGACGATCACATCGTGGTCCGGGTGCAGGGCGAACGCTTCGGTGCTGGCCTGCCCGAGGCGGTCCACGCTGACGCACTCGATGTCGAGCGTGGCCAGCAGGGCCAGGGTCTGCGCGCCCATCGCCTCCTCGACCAGCGGCTCATGGCGCAGCTGAGGACGTCGCAGTAGCGCCTGCAGTTCGACGGCTGCCTGCTCGATGCCGCGTTTGCGGCCGGCCCGGCGCAGCGCTGCGGCGATCCGGGCCGTCGACAGCTTCGCCGCGGTCGCCGGTGTGGGTCCGATGGCCAGGACGGCGCGCGCGTCGGCGCTGGTGAGGTTCGCCGTTCGGCCGCCGACGGCGTCCAGGAATGTCGGGAAGTATTCGCGCAGGTGTGAGCGCAGCTCGTTGGAGGCGCTCGTGCGCCGCCACGTCGCGTCCTGGTGCGCACGTGCCAACACCGCGATGCTGCGGGCCAGCTCGGTGTCGGCTGGCAGTTGCCGGTGGGCGTGCCTGTCGGTGCGCAGAATGTTGGCCAGCACCATCGCGTCGGCGTGGTCGGATTTACGCCGGGACACGGTGTGCCGGTCTCGGTAGCGGGACACTGCGAGCGGGTTGATCGGGTAAACCGGCCGGCCCGTCGCCCGCAGTGCCGCGACCAGCAGGCCGCGCGGCGTCTCGATCGCTACCGGGATCGGGTTGTCCGCGTTGTCGCCCGCGACAGCCAACATGTCCACGAGCTGGGCGAACCCTTCGACGGTCTCGTGGATGCGTTTCTTGGCCACGAGATTGCCGTCCTGGTCGACCAGGGCCACATCGTGATGCCGCTCGGCCCAGTCGATACCGCAGTACACCTGCACCTGCGCTCCTTCGCGTGTCGAGGATGGTTCGGATCCCTGGCGGGAACGCGCGGCGCCCTGATAACGAGACTCATGGTCTTCCCTCCGATTGAGCCGTTCGCGATCCCAGCGACCCGCGCGGTTCCCGTCTCACGTCAGAGCTCCAGGCTCGGCTGTTACGAGGTGTGTGCCGCGCGGGCGGGCTCGAACCGTGATCAGCATCGCTGTCCCGCCTGTGGTGCAACGGCTTGGGCCAGCAGACCGCCGATCTACCCAGAGGGATCACGTCCCGTGCTGACCCACAGACGTCACCCGCTGGCCCAAGCCGAGCTGGACGGCACGACGCGCCGGTCTAGATGAAGGACTCGATGGTCCCCGGCATTACCAAGCGTCGACGTGCCGAGTTGCAGGCAACGGCCCGCCGCGCTCCTCTACGCGGAGGTCTCATGGACCCTGGCATGTCCCAGGCGTCGACGGACCGCTCCCGCCCGAACGACATCCATCCAGCCGCGGACGTCGTTCGCCTTTTATCAGCTGTCCCGGCAACGCAAATTTGGTGGCTCGCCGGGTCCATGGCCAGGTGCTCTTGACGGCGGGAAACACACTCATTGTGTGTCCCGGTCATCGAACCGAACGGCGCTGCCGCAGGTGCCGTTCTCCGTTGCTGGCGCCTGCCTCGTGGTGGCGCTTGTGCTCGCGTTCGCCACCACGAACGTGCGTGACGATCGGGGCTACGCCGCCAGGGCGGCCATCGAGCGCGACGGCGTTTCAGCGAGCGCGCAGGTCGTCAGGCACAAGAAGACCAGAAACGGCGAGTACCGGAGTGTGAGGATCCAGTACTGGCTACATGGCACGCATCATGAGACAGACATCTACTGCCCGCCGGAGTACGGCGAGTGTGACGAGCTGCGTGAGCCGTACCGGCCGATCTCGATCCAGGTCAATCCGCGTGAGCCGAGCCACCTCCGTTCTGAATACGGGCACTTCAGCGTTGGACCAAAGCCGATCGGTGCCCCCGACGAGGTACTTGACTATTCGATTCTGACGATGGGCTACCTGCTGCCGCAGATCCTCATCTGTGCCGCCATCGTCTACCTGCGCAGCAGGTTTCGCCGGCCAACTGCGCAGCCAAACAGCATCGCTGCACGCCGCGCCGCGAGGAGGGCACGGAATGTGTAAGGGCGCCGTCTAGTAGGCAATACCCGGCCTACCCGGAGCTCCTTGCCGTCCAGCACCGACCTTGACCACATCGGCGATGGCGAGCTGGACGTAGTCGGTACCCTTCTGCGCCCCGCATGTTTGTCAAGCGTCGGCCGACTCGGCGGCGGGTGCGCGGTAAGGCAGCACCGCGCGGACCGTCGTGCATCCGGCCCGGGAGCTGTCGATCGTGAAGCGGCCACCGATCCGCTCGGTCCGCTCGCGCATGGTCTTCAGGCCCAGGTGGCCCGGATGCCCGTCGATCGGATCGAAGCCGACGCCGTCGTCAGCAACCTCGACGACCAGCGTCCGGTCGGCGTCGGGCGGTTCGTACAACCGGATGTCGACGTGGCTCGGTTGGGCGTGCTTGACGCTGTTGTGCACGGCCTCCTGAACGACGCGGAAGAGCTCGGACTCGGCGCGCTCGTCAAGCGGCAGGCGGTCGGCAGAGGCTTGTACGCGGACCTCGAACCCCGCCCGGGCCGCGACCGCGGCGGCATGCTTTCGGACAGCGACAACGAGTCCATCATCGTGAAGGGCGTCGGGACGGAGCTGGAAGATCAATGCCCGCATCTCGGCGAGTGCGCCCTGAGTCAAGTCCTTCAACTCGGCCAAGCCGCGCCCGACCCGGAGGTCCGAGGTCTGGCCAAGTCGCTCAAGCGCCAACTCGAGCGCCCGCGTCTGCAGAGTCATCGAAAACAGCGCCTGGGATACCGAGTCGTGCAGGTCGCTGGCGAGCCGCTGGCGCTCCTCCTGCCGGTGGATCCCCTCCAAAGCGGTCAACGCCGCTCGCTCGCGCTCGACCATGAACAGCCGGTGCAGGGCAGTGCTCAGCTGTTCCCGCAACGCTGCGTATACCCACCCGATCTTTGGGCCGAGCTCGAAGAGTACGAAACCGAGCTGTTCGTCTTTGAAGTACAGCGGTGCGGCCACGATGCTGAGCGGCGACGCCCGTCGCAGCCGGTCTCCGGGCGTCAAGAGCACGGACGGGAAACCCGCCGAGTCAGGGTCGATCGAGCCGGGCTTGCCATTCTCGTAAACCATGAGCTGCCGCGACCGGACTGTGGCGACGTTCCGCGCCGGCGCAACCGGCTCGGCGGGCGTCGCTGGGTTGAGGCCCACGGCGACCGGCTCGTATAAGGCGAGGTAGCAGCCTGGAATGCCAACCCGGGACAACTGACTGGGCAGATCCCGTACCAGACCCGCGACGTCGGGAGCGGTGATCAACTGCTGGCCGACCTCACGCAGGACCTGGTTGCGCTTTTCTACCAACGCCCGCATGTAGCGCCAATGTTGACGCTCAGACGTGTCGGTCAGCAGCACGTGCGCGCGCTGCAAGCTGTCCTCGGCGCGGGCGGTCTCGGCCGCGTCCGCGGCGGAGCTAAGGAGGTGGCGCAGGGTGAACAGCACGCGGGACCAGTCTCCGGCGTCCTCGCCGGAGCGCAGGGAGATCTTGAGGAGGTTGTCCAGCACCTGCGGAAATGCCCCGCTCGTCTCCCCACGCATGTCGCCGACGAACGCGACCGAGAGCTGCTCGGGCCAGTCGGCTGGCAACTCCGCCGACGAGTGCTCCAGCGCCTGCCGAAGCTGTGTGGTCAGGTCCGCCACGACTCCGGACGCTGCGGAGGCCGGAGAGGATCCGGTCGGAAGGCAGCCGCAGGAGCGCCGCACGACCAGCTCTGTGGGTACCTGTCGGTTCTCCTCCGATACGGGCTCGCCGCGAAGCAGGGCGAGGGCGACCTCGACGGCACGCTGTCCCATCTCCTGGAACGGTGCGCGCACCGTCGTCAAAGACACGGCGTTGACGCTGATGGCCACTTCCCGCCGGATGCCCGCATCGTCGTCGCTTCCCCGGGCGAAACCAAGGTCATTGGTGCGGAAGTTGGGAGAGTCGTCGTACCCGACGACGGCGATATCTCCGGAGCCGGATGTCTCCACGGCGGATATCGCGCCCACGGCGAGGTCGTCGTTGCTGGCGGCGATCGCGTCAGGTAGCTGTCCGGTCCGCAGCAGGCCAGTGACCCAGGCCGCCGCCTCGGTGGGTTCCCATGTCCCCAAAGGCGCGGACACCAGTTCGGGCTCGACGACCAGGCCATGCCGCCGGAGCGCGTCCAGGTAACCCTTATAGCGCTCCAAGGCAGTGTCAACGGTTGCCGGGCCACGTATGAACGCGATCCGCCGGCAACCATGCACCTCGATCAGGTGACTTACCGCCTCGTACATCCCGTGCCGGTTCTCCATCCGCACGACGGGCGCGTCGAACAGTGGCTGCTCCACCGCGACGACGGGCAGCTGAACAAAACCGCCGAAGAACTTCTCGAGACCTTCTTGCCCGACCCTGGGCGCCAGCGCGCTCGTCCACACGACCAGGGCGTCGAGTGTTTGCGCGGTGACCAGGTCGTAGATCACGTTGGCCTGGCTCTTGAGCTCCGAATCCTCGAGCAGCCCGCCACAGAAGCAGATCAGATCGCATTCGTGGGCGCTCGCCGCGTCAACTGCGCCCAGCCATTGTTCGGCGTGCAGATCGATGATGTTCGGCAGGAGCACGCCGATCACGGGACGGGGCCGCTGCCGGTGGCTAGGCGTGCCGTAACTCGGTCCCGTCGCCGATGTACGTGGATTCGTCATCGCCGACGCCGCTCCGATCCTCCTCGGGCAAGCCGCCGCCCCGCTCTACACCGGGGGGTGGAATGAGGCGATCGTCAGCCTACGCTGCGTACACGGGTAGGTGTCGTGTCACACAGTTGGCCAGGTCCGTGCCGGGTCGCCCACCAATCGGTCGAGCGCGAATCGCCAGCGTCGGCCATGTAGATCGCTCCGGCGAATCGGGGCATTTGTCAGGCGTGTGCCATCTCGTCGCGGTGCGCCCGAGGCGTCCGGGCGCGTCTGCAAGCGGCTCCCAATGGGATTCCAACAATGCCCTGTTACCACTGCGGTAGCTATCGCTGAGGGGGATGTCATGCTAAATCACCGTGCAGCTCGCCTGGCCCTGAGCGCCGCGTTGGTCGCGCTCGTGGCCCCGCTGCAACCGCCCGGCCGGGCACAGGCAGCCGCCGACCCCGTGCCGAGGATCGATTGGCGGGTCCCGGAGCACACGCCCCGGGACGTCAACCGCGACAGGATCGTCGACGAGCTCAACAAGTGGTCGATCCACAACTCGCCGGCGCTGGAACTCGTCGGGTGCGGCTCTGAGTCCGGCGGCAGCCCGATCGTCCGGTACCAGTGGAAGCTCACGCTGCCCAACGGGTCCATCGACCGGCGGGACAGCGCGTCGTGCCGGGTCTCGACGAACGTGCCGGCGACGAACGATGCGACCTACCCCGTGGAGCTCACGGTCACCACGGAGGAGGGGCGCAGCGCCACCACTGCCGGATACGTCCGGTTCCGGGACTACCTCATCATCTCGATGGGCGATTCGCTTGCCTCCGGCGAGGGAGTGCCGATGTACAAGGCGGAGTGGCGCGACGGCATCCGGCTGCCTGCCGGCTGGGTCGACCCCCGGTGCCACCGCTCGTGGAACTCTGGCCACGCGCGGGCGGCGCAGGCCATCGCTGACGCCGACGAACACAGCCGCGTCACGTTCCTCTCGGTCGCCTGTTCCGGCGCCGGCATCATGCAGGGGCTGCTCGGGCCTTACAACGGGATCGTGCCGCCGCCGGGCACTCCCACGCCCCTCGCACCCCAGGTCGACCAGGTCGTCGAGCTGCTCTGCCCTGGCGACGTGAAGGTCTGCCCGAAGGAGCAGCAACGCCGGATCGACGGGCTCCTGCTGAACATCGGCGCCAACGACGTGAAGTTCGGGGAGATCGTCGAGCGCTGCGCCCATCCGCTCTACACGCCGTGCAACGGCAACCGGAACGCGAACTGGATGGACGGCATCTCCCAGCTCTTCGACGCCCTGCCCGGCAAGTACGATCAGCTGGCCGACGCGCTCAACCGCCGCGTCAACTACGCCGGTGCGCACATCGGCGAGTACCCCGACCCGTCCCACGACGGCAACGGCCGTTACTGCGACATGGTGTTCGAGGGGCCGATCAACGGAAACGTCAGTCCGAGTGAGTCGCAGTGGGCGTATGACCAGGTGATCACGAGGCTTCTCGCGCTCGTCGGGCAGGCGGCCGGGCGTCACGGCTGGAACCTCGCGGGCGGCTGGCTGGAGGCGTTCCGCAACCACGGGTACTGCGCGGCCGACCGGTGGATCGTCCAGTACAAGGAGTCGTTCGACAACCAGGCAGACAAGAACGGCACGATGCACCCGAACGTCGCCGGCCACCTCGCGGTCCGGGACAGCTTCCGAGCCTCGCTGCGGTCGATGACCGCGGTTCCCCGGTTCACGGGCGTGTGGGAGCGCGCGACCAACGGCGAGATCCAGGTCTACTCGTGGCCATACGAGGCGTACCGGGCGCACTACGACCGGATCTGGGGTCAGGGCTGGCGGCTCGAGCAGCTCGACACGTCCGTGGTCAACGGCCAGGTGCGGTACACCGCCGTGTGGCAGCCGGGCACTGGCGGGGAGATCCAGCTCTACACCGTGCCGTACGCCGAGTACCGCGCGATGTACGACCGGCTGTGGGGCCAGGGCTGGCGGTTGAAGCTGCTCGATACGGTCGTGGTCCGGGGGCAGGTGCTCTACACGGCGGTGTGGCAGCCGAGCACGGCGGGTGAGCGGCAGCTTTACGGGGCGACCTACACCGAGTACCGAACGCTCTACGACCAGATCTGGAACGAGGGCTGGCGGCTGAAGCTGCTGGACACCTACTGGGACGGGCTCCAGGTGCGGTACGTGGCTGTGTGGCAGCCCAGCACGGCGGGTGAGCGACAGCTCTACAACGTCAGCTACCCCGAGTACCGGGCGTTCTACGACCGGATCTGGAACGAGGGCTGGCGGCTGAAGCTGCTGGAGACCACGCCGGTGAACGGACAGCTCCGCTACACGGCCGTCTGGCAGCCCAGCACCGCCGACGAGCATCAGCTCTACGACGCCACGTACGAGGACTTCCGGGCACACTACGACCGGATCTGGGGCCTCGGCTGGCGGCTGAAGCTGATGGAGGTCGCGACCAACTGACCGTGACGCAGCTCGAAGGCCTCGTACCGCGCCTGGTGCGGGGCCTTCGAGCGTTGCGCGACCGCCAGCCGCTCAGGGGCTAGCCCGTCGTCCAGCGCGCGAGGAAGCCGCGCTCGGCGTCCGTCAACTCGCGGGGATACCCCACTGCGAGGTTGACGGGGACCATGAGCGTCTCGGCCTTCGTCGTCACCGGGCTGTTCTCCTCGGGCCCGCCGCGCACGAGATAGTCCAGCCTGAACGACGCCACACCCAACTCGCGCACCGACATCTCGACGCGGAAGTCCGTGCCGTTGTACGTCAGCGGCCGTAGGTACTCGACGGCGAGCTTGGCCACGACCATGCCGGCCAGCATGTCCTTCACGCCGTGCCGCTCAGCCTCGGCGAAGAGCAGGGAGATGCGGGCCTCCTCCAGCAGCGTCACGGTCTTGGCATTGTTGACGTGGCCGTAGGAGTCCATGTCAGACCACCTCGGCCGCACACCCGTGACGAAGACGCCCATACCCGATGACCTTAGGGCCTGAACAGCGCGTCGACCCGCCCTGCGAGCCTGCCGGGAGTCCTATCGTGATCGCTGTGGGCGGGGAGGGCATCGTCGGCCGGGAGCGTCAGCTGGCGGACCTCGATCGGGGTCTGGCAGCGGCCCGCGCGGGTCGTGGTGAGTTCGAGCTGGTGGAAGGTGAGGCGGGCGCCGGCAAGACCGCGCTGGCTCATGCGCTGTCGAGCACCGCCCGCGATGCCGGGATGCGGGCGGTGTGGGGCGCGTGCCTGGAGGGTGAGGGCGCGGCGGCGTACCGGCCGTGGCTGCAGATCGTGCGCGCCCTGGGTCACCCTGGTCTGTTCGACGAGACCGGCAGCCGGTTCCAGCTCTTCGACGACGTGGTGAACGTGCTGCGTGCTGCCTCCGCCGATGACGGGCTGCTCGTCGTGATCGACGATCTGCACTGGGCGGACGTGCCGTCGATGCGGCTGCTGCAGTCGGTCGCCGCGGCGGTGCCCGACTGCCGGATCTTCGTACTCGCGCTGTATCGCGGCCGGGACGCGTCCCGCCACGCCGACTGGGCGTCCACCCTGCACGCGATCGGCCGCGAACGAGCCGTGAGCCAGCTGACCCTGGGCGGGCTGGCGCCGGAGCACATCGCCGAGCTGGCGACCCGCACGTTGGGCCGCCGGCCGGACGAGGGGCTGCTTGAGACGGTCCAGCAGCGGTCCGAGGGCAACCCGCTGTTCGTGCTTGAGCTGCTCCGCCTGGTCGAGGCGTCCGGACCGGCGGCGGGACGGCTGCCCGGGAACATTCGCGACGTGATCGGGCGGCGGCTCGATCGGCTGGCGACGCCAACGCGCCAGGCCATCCGGGCAGCGTCTGTGCTCGGCCGTGAGTTCACTGCCGGCCTGCTGGACAGCGTCCTCGGTGAGCCCGCGACGGCCAGCCTGGACGAGGCGCTTTCGGCCGGGATCCTCGTCGCGGACGGGCACACGCTGCGGTTCGACCACGTCCTGACCCAGGAGGTGCTGTACGAAGAGCTGCCGACGGTTGACTGTCAGCGGCTGCACGCCCGAACGGCGGACGCGCTGGGCGGGGCCGACACCCTCGACGCGCTCGCACACCACCTGCGGCAGGCGGCCCCGCTCAACGGCGCTGACGCGGCGCTGCGAGTGACCTGCCAGGCGGCGGAACGTGCGGGCAGGCAGCTCGCGTACGAGCACGCCGCGTTCCAGTACCGCGAGGCGCTGTCGTTGCTGCCGTTGTTCGGCGGCGGCGCGACGAGACGTCCGGAGTTGCTGCTGGAGCTGGCGCGCTGCGAGTTCCGGTCAGGCGCGGTCGAGGATGCGTGGCGATCGTGCCGCCTGGCCGCCGACCAGGGGCGCGCCGAGGGTGACGGAGCCACGGTCGCCGACGCCGCGACCGTGATTCAGGGCATCACGAACTCGCCGCTGACCGGGCAGATTCACACGTTGTGCCGGGAGGCCCTGACGATGCTCGGCGGGTCGGATCCGGTGCGCGAGGCGCGGGTGCTGGCCCAGTTCGCCGTCACGGCCGACCCGTTCGCCCTCGCGGCCGATCCCGGACTGGGTCAGCGTGCCTTGCTCGCCGCCGAGGCGACCGGTGACCCGGAGGCCAGGTTCCTCGCCATGCAGGCACGCCACTCGGAACTCGTCGACGCGCGGTACGTGCTGGAACGTCTCTCTCTCGGAGAGCGGGCCGTGCGGCTCGGGCGCGAGATCAGGCGCGACACCTACGTGGCGTGGGGCCACACGTGGCGGCTGGAAGCGTTCTGGGAGCTCGGCCGGCGGGCCCAGGTGGACACCGAACTGGCCGCGCTGACCGGCCTGGTCGAACACCTGCGTGAGCCGTTGTGGCGGTGGCGGTTCACGATGATCCAGGCCACCGTCGCTTCCTTCGAGGGTCGCTACGACCAGGCCCGTGCCCTCGCCGACGAGGCACTCGCCATCGGCAGGCGCGGCGGCAACGAGGACGCCGACTTCTTCCACCTCGTACACGCGTCCCACGTGGCCGAGCAGACCGGCGTCGGGCTAGACGAGGTGGAGCCTGGAGTGCGGCAGTTCATGGAGAACGGTCCGTACTTGGCCCGCGAGTGGCTCGCCGTGGTGCTCGTCGCCGCGGGCAAGACCGAGGAGGCGCGTGCGCTGTGGGAGTCGGTGAAACCACACCGCGGTTCCGTCCCGCACACCGTCCCGGAGTGGATCGTGATGGCCACCGGCGGCACCAGGTTGATCGCGCGGTTCGGCGACCGTGCCACTGCCGCGACTACCTATGCCCAACTCCTCCCGTATGCGGATCGGTTGGTGAGCGTTCGGGCACACACGCCGATCGAGGGTCCGGTGTCGTTGTACCTCGGGGTGCTCGCGACCGTCGTGGAGGATTGGGCCGCGGCCGAGACGCACCTGCGCGCGGCAGTGGCGATGACCCGAGCGACTGGATCTCCGCCGTTCGAGGCGGCGGCCGAGCTGGCGACCGCGCGGCTCCTGCTCGCACAGGGTCAACCCGCGAAGGCGCATCTCGACGCTGCCGTGCGCATCGCCCGGCCGCTCGGCATGGCGCCGCTCGTGGCCGAGGCCCAGGCGTTGCGGGACGCGGCCAGGCGGGATCGGAGGCCGGTGTTGTCGCCGCGTGAGCAGCAGGTGGCCGGGCTCGTCGCGGACGGGCTCAGCAACCGCCAGATCGCCACCCGGCTGCACCTGTCGGAACGGACGGCCGAGAACCACGTCGCGCACATCCTCACCAAGCTCGGCTTCGACTCGCGAGCCCGCGTCGCCGCCTGGTACGCCGCGAACGACCACGACGACTGAGTGCCGCACTGAGTGGTTCCCCCGATGGCGGCCACTCCCTCCCTTCCTAGCGTGGTGGGTGTTCGTCGCCGAGCGCGCCAGGAGGAGGTGGGCCGGATGCACGCGATCGTCGGGATCTGGTCCCTGGACGAGAACCAACGCGAGGTGCAGGAGCACGCGGTGCACGACGAGATGCTTCCGCTGCTCAAGGCCCGACCCGGCTTCGTCTCGTGCTACTGGATGCACGACTCCCAGACCGGAAAGGGGCACGCCACCGTCGTGTTCGACAGTGAGGAACACGCCGCCGACTTCAAGGAGGTCATCGCGAGCGGCGCGAGCCACGCGGCGCGGGCCGGTGCGGTCGGCGACATCCTGGCGCTCGTCCAGGTCACCGCGGTCGCCCATGCGAGCACGTCGCCGAGCTGAGGGGGAGAGTCGCATGAAGACGTTGTGGATCCTGCGCGTCGTGTTGGTGATGCACGCCGCGTCGGTGGCGATGCAACCGGTGCTGGCCGGCAGTTACCTCTCCGGCCAGTACGACGCGCTGTCCATGCACCAGGTCAACTCGTTCGTGCTGCACGGCGCGTGCGTGGTCGGGTTCTTCGCCGCGCTGGCGTACTGGCTGGTGGGGCGGGGCCGAGGATGGCCCGCGCTGGCGCTGTTCGGGCTCTTCCTCGCCGAGGGTTTCCAGGTCGGGTTCGGGTATGAGCGGCAACTCGCGTTCCACATCCCGCTCGGCGTGACGATCGTGCTAGCCGCAATAGGGCTTGCGGCATGGTCGTTCACCGCGCGAGCCCGCTACACGCGACCCCGCAAGAAGGCCAGGACCACGCAGGCGCTGACCCAGGCGGCGACGGAGCGGGACGATGAGTATCAGCAGGCGTGAACTTCTCCGCGGCACGCTCGGCGCCGCCGGGACGCTGGGGCTCGCCGGGTGCGGGCTGGGTATCAGCCCTGGGATGACGGGCCAGGCGGTGCGGAGCAGGCTGCCGTTGCCCGACAAGTTCGCGGTGCCGCTGCCGATCCCGACCGCGCTGGAGCCGGTGAGCCGCGACGCCACGACCGACTACTTCGTCCTTGAGCAGCGGGTGGCGCAGGTCGAGTTGATCCCCGGCGTGCGTACCGAGGTGCTGAGTTACGGCGGGACTTTCCCGGGGCCGCCATTGCGTACCCGGAGTGGCCGCCGCGCCGTGGTACGCCACCGGAACGCGCTGCCCGTGCCGACCGCCGTCCACCTCCATGGCGGGCACACGCCGGCCGCGAGCGACGGGTACCCGACCGACCGCGTTCGGCCCGGCGAGTCGCGCGAGTACGTGTACCCGATGCGGCAGCGCGCGGCCACGCTCTGGTACCACGACCACACCATGGACCTGACCTCCTGGCAGGTGTACCGGGGCATGTTCGGGATGCACGTCGTGACCGACGACGAGGACGACGCGCTGCCGCTGCCGCGCGGCGAACGGGACATCCCGCTCGTCATCACGGACCGCGCCTTTGCCGAGGACGGTTCGTTCCGGTACCCGGTGGGGCACAACCACTACGGGCACCACGGCGTCGCAGACTCACACATCGAGGGCGTGCTGGGGGACGTGATCCTCGTCAACGGTGCGCCGTGGCCCGTGCTGGAGGTGGACGCCGCCCGTTACCGGCTGCGCGTGCTCAACGCGTGCGGCGCCCGGCGGCTGGAGCTGGCGCTCGATCCCGGGGGAGATCTGGTCCAGATCGGCTCGGACGGCGGGCTGCTCGCCGCACCGGTGACGCACCAGCGACTCGGCGTGGCACCGGGCGAGCGGTTCGACCTGGTCGTCGACTTCTCGCGGTATCCCGTCGGCTCGCGGGTCACGTTGCGGAACCGGCTCGGGATCGACGGGGTGCTGCAGTTCGTCGTGGCTCGGCGGGCCGGCGACGACAGCCGGGTGCCGTCGCGGCTGTCCGAGGTCGAACCGCTGGCCTCCACCGGCGCCCGCGTGCGCCACTGGCGGCTGACCCGTGGCGACGTGCATGGCCGGGCCGGCTGGGTGATCAACGGCAAGCCGTTCGACCCCGAACGCGTGGACGCGACCGTGCCGCTCGGCGAGGTGGAGGTCTGGCGGTTCCACAGCGACCTGCACCACCCGGTGCACATCCACCTGGACCCCTTCCAGGTGATCGGTCGTGGTGGCCACGAGCCGGGCCCGCACGATGCGGGTTGGAAGGACACCGTCGACGTGCGGCCTGCCGAGCACGTAGACATCGCGGTGCAGTTCACCGACTACGCCGGCCGGTATCTCGTGCACTGCCACAACCTCGAACACGAGGACTCGATGATGATGTCCGCCTTCCAGACCAGGTGAGCGTCGGCTGTCGTCGCCCTCCCGCTCAGCGCGCTTGAGTACGGACGGTACCTGCGCGTTTACCGAAAGTTGGGTGCTTCACCCCCATTGATCCCTCTAAGAGGGATATGCAACGGAAGTTTGTGGGTGATTCGCCCGCATCTGCCCGGTGCTCACGGTGGCCAGCATTGACCGCGTAAGACCGCGCGGGTCGGCGCTGGACCGGCACGCGTGTCCACGCACACTTGGAGGGCACTTGAGCACATTCGGGCACAGGGTGGCGGGAGTTCTCGCCGCCGCTGCCATCGCTGGAGGTTTCCTCGCCGCCGCCGCACCCGCGCAGGCGGCGGAGGCAACCAACACGGCTGCCACGGTTTCCACGATCTCGGAGGTAGGGAAGGCGGCGGATGTCGCGCCGCTGGCCCGCGTCTACCGCGGCTCGTTCCTTTACCTCTCGACGTGCGACACGTACGGCCGGAGCTGGGTGAGCTCCGGGGCGGCGCGCTCGTACAACTGCGGTCTGGACTACGCGTACCCCGGGCTGCCGTGGAGTCTCTACACGTACCACTAAGGGTCACCGGCCGGGAGGCGGTCACCCGCCTCCCGGCACCACCGCGGCCGGAACCGCGGCATACAGCGACTCGGCCTGCTCGCGCGAGCAGCCGATGGCGGTGAGCCCGAACCGGCCGTCGATCGGTATGCATTCGAGCATGTGCAGCACCACGCCGGTGCCGTGGCCGGCGTCGTACGCCAGTCCGGCGGCCCGGACCCGTGCCACCACGTCACGCGGATCGATCGTCCGCCAGGCCGAGTCGAGCAGGTTGTCCGTCGCGACGTAGTACCGCGGCCGGCCGTCGAGCGCCGTGAAGGTCCCCCGCGCGGCGTCGTACCTGCCCTGCGCGAGGGCGCGCACGGTCGCGAATGGGTGGGTCGTGCCGCCCTTGCGGAGGTTGATCTCCAGCGCGAACGAGCGCCATGCGCCGGACGCGTCCCGTACGGTCGCGAAGTCCACGCCGAACCGTCCGATCACGCCTTCCCGCGCCAGCCGCCGCCCGACCGCCGCACCGTGCTCGCCGATCTGCACCGCGTACTGGGCGTCGGCGGGGAACCGGCAGCCCAGGTAGACCTGGCTGGAGTGGCCGCCGAGGATCTGGTCGTGCGTCGAGAGCACGACGACCTCGCCGGTGGGCGTGATCGTCAGCTGCGCGCTCGGGCTGCGGAAGTCGCTCGACTCGATCCACGTCTCGACGATGCCGCCGCCGGTGCCGAGCGACTGCACGTACCAGCCGGGCAGCGCGAACAGCTTGCGCTCCAGCGCCCTCCACTCGTCGGCCGAGCCGGGCGTCGCCATGCCGCGCAGGTCGATGATCGCGTTGCCGTCGCCGGCGGCGCTGTTGTCGAGCTTGATCACCACTGCCTGCAGTCCAGGGTCGAGTTTGCGCAGGTGGATCACCGCGTCCACGACGTCCGCCGGGGTATGGATGCCCTCGACGCCGGCCGGGCACGGCACGCCCTCTTCCAGGAACACCTGCCGCGCGCCGCTCTTGCTTCCGAAGCGCCAGTGGCTCGGGTGCGGCCCGTAGATCGGCATGCCGAGCTGGATCGCCACCTGCTGCTCGGCCTCCGTCACGTTCCAGGGCTCGATCATCACGACGTCGTCGCCGGCCAGTGTCCGCAGCTGCGCCAGTACGTCCGGTCGCGCCAGCAGCTTCTCCGCGAGCGGCTGCGACGACGGATCGTCGAGCGAGATCAGCGTGAGTCGGCGCCGCACGTCGCGGAGGCCGAGCTGCGGCATCAGTGACGCGTAGTACCGCACGAGGTAGTCCGGCACGGGGCTGCACGACACGAACGCCACCCGGCACGCGGGGTTGCGCAGCAGCAGGATCGCGATCAGGTATCGCTGCTCGAGCGCCGGGATCCGCGGCGCGTAGTGCGAGAGCACCACGGGGTCGATGCTCAACGACGGCAGCGCCACGACCAGGTGCGGCGTCACCGAGTCGGGCAGGTCCGCCCGCCAGGCTGCGGCAAGCCCCTGCTGTATCCGCGCGAATGCCACATTGGGTTCCATGTGTCCAGAATGCGCCCGTGACGTACGTCACCAGAGTCGTACTTTCGTCTCGTTCTGTGGGCAGTGCCTTGACCTGCGCCAGGCCATTCCTTCAATCTCTATCTATTCGAGAGGAATTACCGGTGACCTAGGAGAAGGAGCCTCCATGAGAGCCCGCGCACTGGCCGTAGCTGCGTTGTTCGCCGTAGCCGTCACGGCCGGCGGTTGTGGTGACGACGCGGGCTCCGGTGGGCCGGTCGAGCTGCGGCTCGGCTACTTCCCGAACGTCACGCACGCGCAGGCGATCGTCGGCGTGGACCAGGGCATCTTCGCCAAGGCACTCGGCAGCGACGTCAAGCTCAGCACCAAGACGTTCAACGCCGGCCCGGCCGCCGTCGAGGCGCTGTTCTCCGACGCCATCGACATCACCTACATCGGCCCCGGCCCTGCCACCAACGCGTACGCGAAGTCGAAGGGCCAGGCGGTACGCGTGATCGCGGGCTCGGCCGCCAACGGCGCCGCGCTCGTCGTCAAGCCGGGCATCACCAGCGTCGAGCAGCTCAAGGGCAAGAAGGTCGCCACGCCGCAGCTCGGCAACACCCAGGACATCGCGCTGCGGTACTACCTCAAGGAGAAGGGCCTCAAGACCGACAAGGACGGCGGCGGCGACGTCGCGATCGTCCCGCAGGAGAACGCACAGACGTCTGGAGACGTTCACCAGCGGCGCCATCGACGGCGCGTGGGTCCCGGAGCCCTGGGCGTACCGGCTCCAGGAGGCCGGCGGCAAGGTGCTCGTCGACGAGCGTGACCTGTGGCCGGACAAGAAGTTCGTCACCACGCACGTCGTCGTCCGGACGAAGTTCCTGAAGGAGCACCCGGACGTCGTGAAGAAGTTCCTCGCCGGCCACGTCGAGGCGACCGAGACGGTGAACGCCGACCCGGCGGCCGCGCAGAAGACCGTGGCCGAGGGCGTCGGCAAGATCACCAGCAAGCCGCTGAAGATCGAGATCGTCGAGGGCGGCTGGAAGACCCTCCTCTTCACCAACGACCCGATCGCGTCGTCGTTGCTCGAAGGCGCCAAGCACGCGCAGGCGGTGGAGCTGCTCGACCCGGTCGACGACCTGGAGGGCATCTACGACCTCAAGCTGCTGAACGAGGTGCTCAAGGACACGAGCCAGGAGCAGGTGAGCGGACCATGACCACAGTCGAGGCCGTGACGACGACGCTGGCGCCCGCCGTCACGTTGAACGAGGTGTCCAAGGCGTACGGCCGCGGTCCGACCGCCGTGCTCGCGCTGGACCGGCTCAGCCTGGCGGTCCAGCCGGGGGAGTTCGTCTGCCTGGTCGGCGCGTCCGGCTGCGGCAAGAGCACCTTGCTCAACATCGTCTCCGGCCTCGACTCCGCCAGCGCCGGCACCATCGACACCGGCGGTCACGAGCCAGCACTGATGTTCCAGGAGCCGGCGCTGTTCCCGTGGCGCAGCGTCGCCGCGAACGTCGAACTGCCGCTCAAGCTCCGCGGCGTCGGCCGGTCCGAGCGGCGGGCACGCGCCCGTGAACTGCTGTCGGTCGTCCACCTCGCCGACTTCGCCGACCGGCAACCGCACGAGCTGTCCGGCGGCATGCGCCAGCGGGTGGCGCTCGCCCGCACGCTCGCCATGGACAGCCCGATCCTGCTGATGGACGAGCCGTTCGGCGCGCTCGACGCGATGACCCGCGACCTCCTCCACGACGAGCTGGAGCGGATCTGGACCGAGCGCCGGCTCACGATCATCTTCGTCACCCACAACGTGCGCGAGGCAGCTCGGCTCGGCGACCGGATCGTCCTGCTCTCCAGCCGTCCGGGCCGTCCGGTCGCGGAGTTCGAAGTGGACCTGGACCGGCCGCGCCGGATCGACTCCCCCGAGATCGCATCGCTGGCGGCCAGGGTCACCGACCGGCTCAAGGAAGAGGTGCGGCGGCATGGCCACTAACACCGTCGCCAAGACCGCCGAGGAGATCGCGGGCCTCGACGCCCTCGACCTCGGCGGCGAGCGGGTGCGAGACCCGCGCCTCGAAGCTGTGGTCCGCCGCCTGGCCGAAGCTCGCCGCGGTGGGTCTCGCGCTGGTCGTGTGGGAGCTCGTCGTCCTGTCCGGGTGGAAGGACGAGTGGATCCTGCCCGGCCCGGTCACCGTCTTCGAGGACCTCGCGCAGCTGGTCCAGAAGGGCGAGTTCTGGGAGGCCGTTGCCACCACCGCCCGGCGCGCGATCACCGGGTTCGCGTTCGCCATGATGCTCGGCCTGTTGCTCGGCGTCGCGGTGTCGCGGTCCCGGATCCTGCGCACCGCGCTCGGATCGTTCATCACCGGCCTGCAGACGATGCCGTCGATCGCCTGGTTCCCGCTCGCGATCGTGCTGTTCCAGCTCAGCGAGCAGGCGATCTTCTTCGTGGTCGTGCTCGGCGCCGCGCCCTCCATCGCGAACGGCGTGATCAGCGGCGTCGACTTCGTCCCGCCGGTGCTCGTGCGCGCCGGCCGCAACCTCGGCGCGCGCGGCCTCTCGCTCTACCGGTACGTGATCGGCCCCGCGTCGCTGCCGGCGATCGTGGCCGGGCTCAAGCAGGGCTGGGCGTTCGCGTGGCGGAGCCTGATGGCCGGTGAGCTGCTGGTCGTGATCCCGGGCGCGCCCGCGATCGGGTCGAACCTCCAGCACGCCCGCGAGAACACCGACTACCCCGGGCTCATCTCGCACATGATCGTCATTCTGATCATCGGGATCATCGTCGACGCCCTCTTCAACTCGCGAACAACCGGATCCGGCGCCGCTGGGGCCTTATCTGAGGGTGGCTGTGTGAACGGGGCGGCGCGTGGGGCGGCATCATGGAGGGATGCAGATCTCGGCACGGGCCGACTACGCGGTGCGGGCCCTGCTCGCGCTCGCGGCGGACGAGACCGAATCCGCGACCGCCCAGGTCGCTCGCCGACCGGCAGTCCCTGCCGCGGAAGTTCCTTGAAGCGATCCTTTCCGACCTGCGGCGGGGCGGCCTGGTCCGCAGCCAGCGCGGCGCCGAGGGCGGTTACCGGCTGGCTCGGCCTGCGGCGGAGATCAGCGTCGGCGACGTTACTCCGTGCTGTGGACGGTCCGCTCGCCGGCGTACGCGGGGAACGTCCGGAGACTGCCAGCTACGACGGCGCCGCCGAGCACCTGCAGACCGTGTGGGTAGCGGTGCGGGCGGCCGTACGGAGTGTGCTCGACGAGGTGAGCCTCGCCGACGTTCTCGCCGCCAAGTTCCCGCCGCACGTCCAGGAGCTGGTCGACTCGCCTGGGGCGTGGTCGCGGCGTTAGCTTTCGGCTCCAGTGAAAGCGGCTACCAGTCGGTGGCCATCCCGTGTGAGACTGGCTTTGTGGGTCTGCTCAAGTTGCTACGGAATTCGGTCGGCAGGTCAGGGAGAGTGCTGTCGGCCAGCTTCGGCGAGCTGGACTCGTTCTTCCTGCCCGAGCGGCGTCACCAGCTCGACAACCTCAAGAGCATGAAGAGCATGTCGACGATGCGCGACGATGAGGAGGCCGGCGCTCCGCCGCGAGCCGTCGACCTCAGCTCTCGTACCGCGGTGATCAAGGTGCGCAAGGCGGCCGGCTTGGACACTGACCGCTAGATGCCGCCATTTCCCTGACAGTTCGACTAGGACGGCGGCTGCCAGGGCTTGAGCCAGCCGGTCGCGGGCCAGCCTTCGGCGGCTGCCATCAGCTCGTATGCGGTGGCGCCGTCAACGCTCTCGCGGACGATGTCCGCATGGCCGGCGTGCCGTGCCGTCTCCTCGATCAGGTGCAGCAGCACCCAGCGGGCCGACCACTCCTTCACGTCGTCCGGGAACCAGGGCACGCCCTGTGGCACCGGCACCGCCTGGCCGAGGTCCGCGATCTCCGCGACGGCCTCCTCGGTTTCGGCGGCGGCTTTGGAGTAGTCGTCGAGAAGGCTCTGGAGGGTGTCGTCCGGGATGAGCTGGAAGTCCGAGCGGTACCCCTCCTCGGAGGCGTGCGCCGGCCTCTGCAGCATCGTGTCGATCCAGCCGCGCTCCATGCTGGCGACGTGCTTGAGCAGGCCGCCGACGCTCAGCGAGCTAGCCGACGGTGCCGCGCGCAGCTGCTCTTCCGTCAGCCCATACGCCGCGATGCGGATGGCGTCACGCTGCTGGGCGAGGTAGGCGAGCAGGCCCTCGCGCTCGTCGGAGACGGGACGAACCTGTCCGGGCATGGGCGCTCTCTCCGCTAGCTAACGCATGACGAAACCGGGCAACTGGTACCGGAACCTGTGTATCGCTTCTGCGCTCGCCTGGACATGCCGGTCGGAGTCCCACGCCCAGTCGAATGCGTTGGCAAGCCGGTTCACGACGTTGAAGACGACATTCACATGCAGGGCGTCGACGATTGCCTCGTCCGGCACGCCCGCCGCACGCACAGCGTCGACGTCCTCAGGCGTCACGTCGTCCGGTGAGCGCGTCACCTTCTCAAGCAGTCTGAGTACGGCGGCCAGTTCCGGCCGCGCGGTCGACGGGTCGGCGACGTCGACCTCGCCGCGCGACTCCAGGGTCGTGGTCGCTGCGTGGACCCTGGCACAGAACGGGCACTCGTTTAGCCGCGACGTGAACATCGCCATGTACTCGCGCTCGCCGGCCGTCCAGAACGAAGGTCCGCGGAGGACCTCGCCGCCGTAGGTGAAGAAGGGCCGACCCCAGAAGCCGGGCCGGTGCATGGCGGTCTTGGCGACATCGTCCATCTCGGCGCGGAAGACCATCGCGGCCAGGCGCTGGAAGGCGCGCGCCGGCCAGCGGTGCCCATGATCGAGGATCTGCAGCCTCATGACTCGACTCCCAGCGCACGCAGGCCGGCGTCGAGGCTGCGCTGAGCACGGCCGAGCGCGGCGGCGACGGTGACCTCGAACAGCTGCTCCTCGGTCCAGCCGGCGTCCAGGAGTGCGGTGACGTCGGCGTCCGTGATGCGGTATGACGCGTCACGGACGGCTGCGAGGTACGACGCGAGCTGCGGCGGCGCGTCGATTCCGGTTGCCGCTGTGGCACGGGTAGCGGGATCTGTGCTGCCTTCGCCCTCGAAGACAGCTCGGTGGAGAGCGGCCAACTTCTCGGCGTGCCGATGGTGCTCCGGGAGTGCTCCCATGCGGCCAGTCTCCCACCGGTGGCGCAGGCTACTTACCGGATTCGGGTCCGTACCACTGAAGTGCCTGCCCGGTGACAGCCGCGATGCAGTCGAAGTCACGATCCCGGTGCAAGAGCGTCAGTCCTTGGAGTTCCGCGGTGGCGGCAACCACCAGGTCAACGGCTCCGGCACCACGATGCTGCCCTCGCTTGGTGAGTGCTTCCTGGACCTGTGAAGCGCGATCGTAGGCGCGGTCGTCCACCGGCACCCACGCGAATAGCAGCCGGATGTCCTCGATGCCCTGCGCGCGATCCGCGATGGACCGGGCGCTGTAGAAGAACTCGAGTTCGGTGATAGGGCAGGTCGCTATCAGCCCGGCCGTCGCGGCTTGATCCCAGCCGTACTGCTCCGCGTCGCCGCGTATGAACCGCCCGAGAGCGCTGGTGTCGATCAGGAACTGGGCCGCGCTCACCGGCGGTAGAGCTTCTTGTCCTCAAGGATCTCCAGATCGAAGGAACCCTCTTCGGCGGCGGCACGCAACCTGGTGAGCGCGAGTGCGCGCCGGCGGTTCTGAAGCACTTCGCGCAGGGCGGTGTTGACGGTCTCCTTCTTCGTGCTCGTGCCGAGGGCCTGAGCCACGGCAGCGACCAGCTCGTCGTCCAGATCGATGACGGTCCGACTCATCAATGCACCCCCAGTGATATCAACGCTGACGCAAAGTATATCGCGCAGCATCGCTGAAAGCCGTGACCGCTTGTGAACTCGATTGCCGAACCGGACATTGGCTGCCATCATCGTGCGCATGTCTAACAGGAAGGGCGTATCCGCCCAGGCGCGTTGAGCGGGCAACGCCGGCGGAAGTCCCGCCGACCTTATGTCCTGTCCCACCCCGACCGATCCCTTGACCTCTGGTGGCAGGCCGTCGATATCCGCGCCGGTTGGCTGAGCCACGCGCTGTGCACCGAACCGGCCGACCGCGACGCAGCCGAGAGCGCAATCGCGGGCCTTTACGCCCTTCTCGACCGGCCCCGGCCGGCGTTCGTCTGGGTGAGCTCGCCGGCCGCCGCCAGCGAGGTCCTTCCACCAGCGCCACTGACGTTGCGCTCGGACGGCCCGTGGCCGCTGGAGAGCCAGCTGGCGACGCTGGTGTCGACGCTGAGGGAAAGGCTCGGCGCCCACCCGGAGCCGTATGCCCAACCTCCTCCGGATCCCGTTGCGGCGCTGCATGCTGGTGCCTCTCTGCGGTCGGTGCTGGACGTGGGAGTGCGCGGTGCACTGCGCCGGGTCGTCCGGGAGTCGGTTGCTGGTGTGGTGCGCGCAGCGGCGCCTGCGCTGCCTGGCCTCACCTGGTACGGCCAGCACGAGGCCGACTGGGTGGCGCACTACGACGTGCATCGGCGGGTCGTTGGTGCCCGCTTCGGCGCGGCTGACGCGGCGCAGTTGGACCTCTGGGCGACACTCGTTCGTTCCTGCGGCTGGTGGTGGCCTCGCGAAGACGTATGCGTGGGGGCCGAGCGTCCTGCTGTTCTCCGGACCGAGCCCCTGCCTGGCAGCGCGTACGGCGAGGTCCGTCTGCACGACGCGGCCGGTCCGGCCGTGATCTTTCGGGACGGCTGGACAGTGCACTCCTGGCACGGGACACGCGTGCCCTCCTGGGTGATCGACAGGCCGACGGTTGAGCAGATCGCAGCCGAACGCAACGTCGAAGTGCGCCGGTGCGCGATCGAACGCATCGGCTGGGCGGCATTCATCTCCATGGCCGGCCTGACGCTCGTCGGACGGGAGCCCGATCCAGGCAACCCCGGCTGCGAACTGCGGCTCTACGACATGTCGCCGAACCGGCTCCTGCTCGCCGTCAACGGCTCGGTGGAGCGCGACGGCACTCGCCGCATGTACGGGCTGCACGTCCCGCCCTGGTACGACGACCCGATCGACGCGGCCGGCTGGACGTACGGGCTCACCGGAGCCCAGTACGCGCAGCTTCAGCGCCGTACCTGACCCTTCTCCCACCAAAGGTGATCACAGTGGATCTGGCAGAACTGCTCGACCGGACCGGCCTCGACGTATTGGACCACCTCGAACGACAGGTCACCGTCCCGGTGATCGACGGGCTGCAGGCGCAGGGTGACCTCATTGTCATCCCGTTCGCATTGCTCAACACGGTGACGCTGGACTCATGGGCGAGCTGGCGATCAGTGCCTTCAGGCGGCGTGGAGCTGGTTCGCGGCGCGGACGGCAACAACCCGCATACCCTCGTCGCCGACGCCGGCACTTGCCGGTGGACGGCTTTTGTTCGGGATCCGATCGGCCTCGGGATCGCCGTGTTCGACAACACTGCTCCGGCGTACCTGGTGCACCCGGAACACGGCGGCAGCGGCGTGGCGCCCGGTAGCTGGCTGGTACGCCGCCAGCAGGAGCGAGGCGCCGGTCGCCGGAGCCGTAGCGTCCTCATCGCCGACTAGATTCCCCACCGAGTCCAGAACTGAGACTGGACACGACGTCGGCCCGGCACCCGTGAGGGGACCGGGCCGACGTATTGCCTGCTTGGAGGCGGCGGAGGATACGAGATTCGAACTCGTGAGGGGTTGCCCCCAACACGCTTTCCAAGCGTGCGCCCTAGGCCACTAGGCGAATCCTCCGCCGGACAGAGTACCGGACCGGGCGACCCACTTCTCACACCGGCCCTGCGGCGGTCGGACACCTGCCCTGCGGCGGTCGGACACCGGTCCGGCTGGGGCTGGTGGGGCTCATGTGGCGCGTAAGTCGAGCTTAAATCGGCCTTTCAGCGCGGTCTGTCGGTCTAGACCACTGCTAGCTTCCCCGGACGTTCATGACGACGCAGCGGGCCCTCCAACCGCGCTGATCGAAGGGGATCCATGACCTCCCGTACCCGGCTGATCCTGGCCACCACAGCTCTCACGCTCGTCGCCGGCGCTGCGACCGCCGGCGTCATGTCGGCGAACGCAGCCGAACCCAAGGCCGCGCCCACGGCCGCCACCGCCACGTTCGCCAAGACCCAGGAGTGGGGGGAGCGGCTACGTCGTCAACTTCGCCAAGGCGAACGGCGTCGGGATGCTGGGCTTCTGGTCGGTCAGCCGCGACAAGGCGTGCGCTGCCGGCACCGCGCAGCCGTCGCCGACATGCAGTGGCGTGTCGCAGCAGCAGAACCAGTTCGCGCGCGGGTTCGCGGCCGTGCAGAACTAACCCCCCGAGTTTCGGACTTTTGAGGGTGCTGGCGGCTCGCCGACCCTCAAAAGTCCGAAACTGGGCGGGGGTGCGGCGGGGTGACGGGGGGTGCAAGGCCGTCGGAGCTCCGGGGTAGAGTTGAGCCCAGCCCCTCGTGCGGCGTGCATCCTGTGAACTCCCCCAGGGCCGGAAGGCAGCAAGGGTAAGCGGGCTCTGGCGGGTGCACGGGGGGCCCTTTTGTTCCCGGGCAATGCCGAGGGAGGATGCCGGCGTGGCGAACCTCGCGCTCTACCGCAAGTACCGGCCCCGCTCCTTCGACGAGGTCATCGGCCAGGAACACGTCACGGCACCGCTGATCCAGGCGCTGAAGAACGACAAGCTCAACCACGCCTATCTCTTCTCGGGACCGCGCGGCTGCGGCAAGACCTCGTCCGCCCGCATCCTGGCTCGCTCGCTCAACTGCGTGCAAGGCCCCACCCCCACGCCGTGCGACGAGTGCGAATCGTGCGTGGCCCTCGCTCCGGACGGTTCCGGGTCGCTCGACGTCATCGAGATCGACGCTGCCTCGCACGGTGGCGTCGACGACGCCCGTGAGCTGCGGGAACGTGCCTTCTTCGCGCCCGTCAGCAGCCGGTTCAAGATCTACGTGATCGACGAGGCCCACATGGTCTCGACGCAGGGCTTCAACGCGCTGCTGAAGCTGGTCGAGGAGCCGCCGGACTTCGTCAAGTTCGTCTTCGCCACCACCGAACCGGACAAGGTGCTCCAGACGATCCGGTCGCGCACCCACCACTACCCGTTCCGCCTGCTGCCGCCCGGCGTGCTCCGCGGGCTGCTCGAAGACATCTGCACGCGCGAGGGCGTCAAGGTCGAGCCCACCGTGTATCCGCTGGTCGTGCGGGCCAGCGGCGGCTCCGCCCGTGACTCGCTCTCCATCATGGACCAGTTGCTTGCCGGTGCCGGCGACGAGGGCGTCACCTACGCGACTGCCGTCCACCTGCTCGGCGTCACCGACGTCGCCCTCCTCGACGACGCCTGCGACGCGCTCGCCGCCGCCGACGGAGCCGGGCTGTTCAGCACCATCGACAAGGTGGTCGAGGCCGGGCACGACCCCCGCCGTTTCGCCTCCGACCTGCTGGAACGGCTACGCGACCTCCTCATCCTCGAAAAGGTTCCGGACGCCGCCAGCAAGGGACTCATCGACGCCCCCGCCGACCAGCTCGAACGGATGACCGGTCAGGCGCTGCGGCTGGGTGGCGCGTCGCTGTCGCGCATGGCGGACGTGGTTCACAACGGCCTCATCGAGATGCGCGGCACCACCTCGCCCCGGCTCCTGCTGGAGCTGGTGTGCGCCCGCATGCTCCTCCCCGGCGCCGACGACAGCCACGGCGCGCTGCTCCAGCGCCTGGAACGGCTCGAACGCCGGTTCGACATCGGAGGCGCGGCGCCGATCGCCAGTGCCGCCGCACCCACTCCCGCTCCTGCGACTGCTCCGGAGCCGAACCGGACTGTCCGGACACCGGTCCCTTCAACGGACACCGGAAGCAGCCAAAAGCCCGACAGTTCGGGGGCCCGCCCGAGGGCTACCGCGCCGGCCAGCGCGGCACCCGCCGCTAGCATCGCGCCGGCTGCTGAGCAGGCCAAACGGACCGGCCCGAGCAGTTCCGCTCCCGCCAGGCCGGCCTCCCCGCCCGCCACGCCAGCTTCCCCGCCCGCTGCGGCTGCACCGGCTGCGGCCCCATCCGCACGGACGTCCGCGCCCCCGCAGGCCGCCCCGCCGACCAGCGGGCCCCAACAGCAGGCCGCCCCGCCAACCAGCCGGCCCCAACAGCAGGCCGCCCCGCCGACCAGCGCCGCGCCGACCAGCGGGCCGCAGCAGGCCGCCGCGCCGGCCAGCGGGCCGCAGCAGGCCGCCGCGCCGACCAGCGCCGCGCCGACCAGCGGGCCCGCGCCGCGAGCCGCTGCGCCCACGAACACCGGCCCGCTCCCCCCTCCGCCGGCCCGGTCCGCAGGCGAGATCGACGCGGCCGCGGTGCGCCGCCTCTGGCCGGAGATCCTGGAGCGGCTCAAGAAGCGGCGCGTCGTCTGGTCGCTGATGCAGAACGCGACGCCGCGCGAGGTGAACGGGTCCGAGCTGATCCTGGTCGTGCAGCATCAGGGGCTGGTCCGCCGGTTCGCGGACGACCAGGTCGTGAAGCTGGTGCAGGAGGCGTTGAACGAGGTACTCGGCGTGCGGTGGGCGATCCGCGCAGTTGCCGACGGTGCCCCGGCCACCGCCACCCAGGCACCGGCCCGCCCGGCGGAGCCGCAGCGGCGTGCCACCCCGCCTGGTGACTCGGGCGGCGATGACTGGCCGGAGGTCCGCCAGGTCGCGAAGGCGCCCGAGCCGGACGACGATCCCGGACTGCCGCCGCCCCCGCCTCCGGAGTACGACGGATTCGACCCTGGCGACGAGCCGATGGACGAGCCCGAAGGCGAAGCGGGTCCGATCCGCCGTGACACCGAGGCCGAGGCGCTGGCGCTGCTCGAACAGACGCTCGGCGCCCGCAAGATTGCCGGACGCTGACCGAACCCAACGTCGGCATGCCGACAATGAGCGCTCCAACGTCGGCATGCCGACATTGGTCCACCAGCGGCGGCGGTGCCGCACCGGTGTGCCGTGGGCGCAACGGCCAACAGCACACCGCCGGGATACGCTAACCGCGCGAAGTCGACGCAGAGGAGAACGCCGTGAGGCCCGGTGGTCAGCCGAATATGCAGCAGCTGATGAAGCAGGCGCAGAAGATGCAGCAGCAGATGGTCGCTGCGCAGGAAGAGCTGGCCGCCGCAGAGGTCACGGGCACGGCGGGCGGCGGGCTGGTCACGGCCACCGTCAGCGGCTCCGGCGAGCTGAAGTCGCTGGTCATCGACCCTAAGGTCGTCGACCCGGACGACACGGAGACCCTGGCCGACCTCGTGGTAGCCGCGGTCCGCGCAGCGAACGAGCAGGCGCAGGAGCTTCAGGCGAAGAAGATGGGTCCGCTCACCGGTGGCCTCGGCGGCCTCGGCATGGGCATGTGAGCCAGGGCATGTCGAGAGCCCCGGAAGACAGGTCCTAGGTGTACGAAGGCGCGGTCCAGGATCTGATCGACGAACTCGGCAGGCTCCCCGGCGTCGGTCCGAAGAGCGCGCAGCGGATCGCGTTCCACATCCTCAACGCCGATCCGGCCGACGTTAACCGGCTCGCGCAGACGTTGCGGCGCGTCAAGGACGAGGTTCGCTTCTGCGCGGTCTGCTTCAACGTCGCGGAGCAGGAGCAGTGCCGGGTCTGCCGTGACGTGCGCCGCACCGACGAGGTGATCTGCGTCGTCGAGGAGCCGAAGGACGTCGTCGCGGTGGAGAAGACGCGCGAGTTCCGCGGCAAGTACCACGTACTCGGCGGGGCGATCAATCCGCTGGAGGGCATCGGCCCGGACAACCTGCGGATCCGCGAGCTGATGGCGCGGCTGTCCGCCGGCACGATCACCGAGCTGATCCTCGCCACCGACCCGAACACGGAGGGCGAGGCCACCGCCACCTACCTGGCGCTGCTGGTCAAGCCGATGGGCATCAAGGTCACGCGCCTCGCGAGCGGGCTGCCAGTCGGCGGCGACCTCGAGTACGCCGACGAGGTGACGCTCGGCCGCGCGTTCGAGGGCCGCCGCACCATCGACGTCTAGCGACATCGATGAAGCGTGCAGGATTTCGCTGGCTATACGCCGCGAAATCCTGCACACATCAGACGGCGGCCCGGTCCAACAACTCCACGACGAGCGCTGCCACCTGGTCCGGCTGCCAGCCCGTCGTCGCCTCGCCGACTGTCAGCTCGGCCAGCGACCAGCCGGGCACGTCGGCCGGCCAGAACTTGCCCCAGGTCCACACCTTGTACTCGTCGGCGTGCGCGAGTGCCGCTTCGGTGAGCGCCTCGTGGCCGGCCTCGAAGTAGATGCGGAACGCGTTGGTGTGCGGCGGGTCCGGGAAGATCCGCACCTGGTGCAGCGTGTCCAGCGCGGCGGCGACGTCCCGTGCGTGTTCGACGTATGCGGGGATCCTGGGCAGCGTCACGTCCAGCGCGTGGTGCGCCGAGAGCAGCGCCGGGATACTGCGTGATGAGCGTGCCGCCGTGGCGCCGTCGCCAGCGCCGTGCCGCGTCGACGAACCCTGACGGCCCCGCCAGCGCCGCGCCGGAGATACCGCCGAGGCTCTTGTAGAAGGAGACATAGACGCTGTCGGCGAGGGCGGCGACGTCGGCCAGCCCGTGACCGAGATGCGGAGCGCTCTCCCAGAGCCGGGCGCCGTCGAAGTGGACGGTGACGTCGCGGTCACGCGCGGCGGCGCACATCGCGGTCAGCTCGTCCCAGGTGGGCAGGATGTGCCCGGGGATGCGCAGCGGCAGCTCGACCACCAGCGTGCCCACCGGCTCAGGGATCGCGGCGAGATCCTCCACGGAGGGCTGACGCGCCTCGTCGGTGAGCATGAGCGGGCGGAGGTGGTGCAGCTCCCAGACCGCTCGCAGCTCGTCCTGTTCGATGTGCGTGAGCGGATGCAGGGCGACGGTGTCCATGCCGGTCTCGTCGGCCCAGACCCGGAGCGCCGCCTGCTGTGCCATGGTGCCGCTCGGGAAATATGCCGCGGACTCGGTGCCGAGCAGTCCGGCGACCCGCTCCTCCAGCGACTCGATCAGCTCACCCCCGCCGTACCGGTCGGGTTCGCGGTCGCCCGCGTACTCCGAGAGGTCCGCAAGAACCTCCCTCGGCGTCCGTGGAGGGTGATGGGCCAGAAACCTGTCACAACTACGACGAATCGTCTCTGTGCGTGCTTCTTCACTGGTCACAGTTGCCACGCTAGACCCGCTTTCCCGCGCTGCCACGCCCGTTCGTGTACGGCAGATTTCGCCAGCCTCGGCCGTTGCAGATCCGTGATCCTCTCGGTCCCGAACATCGTTCACTGTGAGGGATGCAACGGGGTAGGGTCCGGCCAACAGAGCGGTGTAATGCCCGGTGAGTGGGGCCGACCGCATGGCACGTTAGGCAGGGAGACACGTGAATCGAGTCCGCAAGGCGATAGTGGTCGCGTCCTGCGCGGCCCTCGCCGCGTCGGTCGGAGCGTGCGCAGAGAGCAAGCGCGGCGAAGAGGGTACCGGTGGCACCCTTACCTTCGGCGCCGCCGGCGCGCCCAAGAACTTCGACCCAATCTTCAACGACGACGGCGAGAGCTTCCGGCCGATCCGTCAGATGTACGAGACGCTGATCGAGCACACCCCTGGCACCGCCCAGCTCGCGCCCGGCCTGGCCGAGAAGTGGGAAGTCAGCGCCGACGGCAAGCAGATCACCTTCAACCTGCGTAAGGGTGTGAAGTTCCACGACGGCACGGACTTCAACGCCGAAGCCGTCTGCTTCAACTTGGACCGCTGGTTCAACATGAAGGGCGCTGGCGCCCAGAGCCAGATGATCTACTACGCCGACGTCTGGGGCGGCTTCGCCAAGAACGAGGGCGACGCCACCGGCACGCCCATCTACAAGTCGTGCGAGTCGAAGGACGACGGCAACACCGCGGTGCTGTCGCTCAACCAGAACAAGGGCGCCTTCCCGGCGGCGTTCACGCTCACGGCGTTCTCGATGTCGAGCCCCGAGGCGCTGAAGAAGTACGACGCCGACAAGGTCACGCAGTCCGGTGACAGCTTCACCTACAACGACTACGCGAACCTGCACCCCACCGGCACCGGCCCGTTCAAGTTCGCCAGCTACGACACCGGCGCCCAGGTCATCACGCTTGACCGCAACGATGACTACTGGGGCGACAAGGCCAAGGTCGACAAGATGATCATCCGGACCATCGCTGACGAGGCCGCCCGTAAGCAGGAACTTGAGGCGGGCAAGGTCGACATCATCGACTTCCCGAACCCGGTCGACTGGGCCGGCCTGAAGGCCAAGGGCTTCAAGGTCGAGGTCCGGCGGGCGTTCAACGTCCTCTACCTGGGCATCAACCAGAAGAACAACCCGAAGCTCAAGGACATTCGCGTCCGCCAGGCGCTCGCCTACGCGCATCAACCGGCAGCAGCTCGTCACCAGCAAGCTCCCCGAGGGTGCGCAGGTCGCGACGCAGTTCATGCCCGACACCGTTTCCGGTTACGCCGAGGACGTGCAGAAGTACGACTACGACAAGGCGAAGGCCCAGCAACTGCTGGCCGACGCCGGCGCCACGGGCATGACTGTCAAGTTCTACTACCCGTCCGAGGTCAGCCGGCCGTACATGCCGGACCCCAAGGCCATCTTCACCGCGATCGAGGCCGACCTGAAGGCCGTTGGCATCAAGGTGCAGCCGGTGGTCAAGCCCTGGAACGGCGGTTACAAGGACGACGTCCAGAAGGCCGGCAAGCACGACCTTCACATAATCGGCTGGACCGGTGACTACAACGACGCCGGCAACTTCGTCGGCACGTTCTTCGGTCGCGAGAAGGCGGAGTTCGGCTTCAACGACCCGGCGCTGTTCAACGAGCTTGCCGCCGCCGACGGCTGAGACCAACGCGGACAAGAAGCGCGAGGCGTACGAGCAGACGAACCGGGACATCATGGTCCAAGTTCCTCCCTGCCATCCCGATCTCGCACTCGCCGCCCGCGATCGTCACCAGCGCGAAGGTGGAGGGTCTGGTCACCAGCCCCCTCACCAACGAGCGCTTCGACACCGTAACCGTTGGGTAGCGGCACCGACGGTCGTACCCTGTAGGTCACACGAGCCGGCCCGGGTCAGGCGCCATACGCCCTGACCCGGGCCGCTCCCGGCTCAGTGAGGTTCCATGCTCCGCTTTATCGTGCGGCGCCTGCTCGGGGTGATACCCACCCTGTTCGTGCTGTCTTTCCTCCTCTTCGGCTGGCTCCGCCTCCTACCAGGAGGCCCCTCCGGAGCGCTGCTCGGGGACAAGGCAACGCCCGAGAAGATCGACGCCCTCAACAAGACACTCGGCCTGGATCAGCCGATCCCTGGTCCAGTACATGAGGTTCCTCGGCCGCATCCTCACCGGGGACTTCGGCAACTCGCTCTCGAAGTCGCGACCCGTCGTCGAGGAGTTGGGAGACGCGTTCCCGGCCACGATCGAGCTGGCCATCGCGGCGCTGATCTTCGCCGTGGGGCTCGGCATCCCGCTCGGCTACCTGGCCGCGCGCCGCCGCGGCGGGTTGTTCGACAACTCGGTGATCGTCGGCACGCTCGTCGGCGTCGCCGTGCCGGTGTTCCTCCTCGGCTACCTGCTCAAGAAGTACGTCGCCACCGACCTCGGCCTGTTCGCGCTGTCCGGCCGCGTGGACGCGGGGCTCAACGAGACCAACATCACCGGTTTCAAGACGCTAGACGCGATCATGACCCAGGAGTGGGACGTCTTCTTCAACGCGCTCACGCACCTTGTGTTGCCGGCGATCGTGCTGGGCACGATCCCGCTGGCGGTCATCGTCCGGATAACCAGGGCCTCGGTGCTCGACGTGCTGAACGAGGACTACGTCCGCACCGCGGAGGCGAAGGGCCTCCTCGGCAAGACCGTCCGGAACCGGCACATCCTCCGCAACGCGCTGCTGCCTGTGTCCACCACGATCGGCCTGCAGACCGGCCTGCTCCTCGCGGGCGCGGTGCTCACCGAGAAGGTCTTCGTCTGGAACGGCCTCGGGTCGCTCCTCGCCGAGGGCATCGAGCGGCGTGACTACCCTCGCCTGCAGGCCCTGATCCTCATGATCGCGTTCGTCTACGTGATCGTGAATCTGCTCGTGGACATCTCCTACGCGATCATCGACCCCCGGGTGCGTGTGCGATGAGTGGTATTGCGTCCCGGCGGCGCGACAAGATCGACGCGCTGGTCGCCACGACCGCCGACACGAGCGGCGGCGTCAGCCTCCTCGGCGACGCGGTCCGGCGGCTCGCGAGGAACCCGGTGGCGATCGTCGGCGCGGTGATCGTCCTCCTGTTCGTGCTTATGGCGGTCTTCGCGCCGCTGATCGCGCCGAAGGACCCGACGGTTCGGTACCTGATCGACGAGATCCGGCAGAACACTCCGCTGCCCGCGCGGGAGGGGTTCCCGCTCGGCACCGACCAGGAAGGCCGTGACCTGCTGAGCCGGGTCATTGTCGGATCGCGCCAGTCGCTGATCGTCGGCGTCATGGCCACCCTGATCGGCCTCGTCGCCGGCATGATCATCGGGGGTATCGCCGGTGCCGTCGGCGGCTGGGTCGACTCGGTCCTCATGCGCTTCACCGACATCCTGCTCTCGGTGCCCGGGCTGCTGCTGGCCATCTCGATCGCGGCGCTCGCGGAGCAGCCGAGCCAGATGGACGGTGATCATCGCGGTCTCGATCGTCAACGTGCCGATCTTCGCCCGTCTGCTACGAGGGTCGATGCTCGCCCTACGCAACGCCGACCACGTCCTGGCGGCACGCGCGTTGGGAGTCAAGGAGAAGCAGGTCGTGTTCCGGCACATGCTGCCGAACGCGGTGTCTCCGGTGATCGTCCAGGCCACGTTGACGCTCGCAACCTCGATCATCGACGCGGCCGCGCTCTCCTTCCTGGGCCTCGGCGACCCCGACCCGAACCGCGCCGAGTGGGGCGCGATGCTCGGCGAGGGCGCCCGCGTCTACTTCGACGTGGCCCCCGGGATGACGCTGTATCCCGGCCTCGCGATCGTCATGGTGGCGCTCGGGTTCACCCTGCTCGGTGAGTCGTTGCGCGAGGCCCTCGACCCGAAGAACCGGCGGTAACGCGAATGGCTCTGCTCGACGTACGTGACCTGAAGGTCCTCTTCAACCGGCGCGGCGCACCGCCGTTCACTGCTGTTGACGGCGTGTCCTTCTCGGTGGAGCCCGGTCAGACCGTCGGCCTGGTCGGCGAGTCCGGCTGCGGCAAGTCGGTGACCTCGCTCGCGATCATGGGCCTGCTGCCGAAGCGCGGCGTGAAGGTCAGCGGCCAGGTGTCGTTCGAAGGCAAGGACCTGCTTCGCCTCTCCGACAAGGAGATGCGCGACCGGCGTGGCCGCGACATCGGCATGATCTTCCAGGACCCGCTGTCGTCGCTGAACCCGGTCGTCCCGATCGGCATCCAGGTGACCGAGGTGCTGGAACGGCACCGGAACATGAAGGGCTCCGCGGCGAAGAAGGAGGCCGAGGGGCTGCTCAAGTCCGTCGGCATTCCCGACCCGGCGCGCCGGCTGACCGAGTACCCGCACCAGCTGTCCGGCGGTATGCGGCAGCGCGCACTGATCGCGATCGCGCTGGCGTGCCGGCCGCGGCTGCTCATCGCCGACGAACCGACCACGGCTCTGGACGTGACGATCCAGGCGCAGATCCTCGCGCTGCTGCGGCGGCTGGTCGAGGAGATGGGCACCGCGCTGATCATGATCACCCACGATCTCGGCGTGGTCGCCGGGCTCTGCGACACCGTCAACGTGCTCTACGGCGGCAAGATCGTGGAGACCTCCGACCGGTACCGGCTCTTCGGTGAGCCTCGCCACCCGTACACCCACGGCCTCCTCGGTTCGGTCCCGCGGCTCGACTCCGACCGGGGCGAACCGCTGCGCGCGATCCGTGGATCGGTCAACGACAACATCCCGTGGACGTCAGGGTGTGCGTTCGCGCCCCGTTGTGACCACGCGATCAACGCATGCGTGGAGGCGACCCCCGCGCTGGAGAACGACGGCCTGCGGCTGCTCCGGTGCTTCAATCCGGTCGTCCCCGCGGAGCAGGGAGCCAAGGCATGACGTCGCAGGTAACCGAGGCCCTGCCGAGGGTGGGCAAGACCGCCGCCGACCCGCTGCTGGACGTCCGGGACCTCAAGGTCCACTTCCCGATCAGGCGGGGCGTCATCTTCGACAAGACCGTCGGTTACGTCTACGCGGTCGACGGCGTGAGCCTGCAGGTCCACCGTGGAGAGACGTACGGGCTGGTCGGCGAGTCGGGCTGCGGCAAGACCACGTTCGGGCGCGGCCTGCTGCGGCTGGTCGAGCCCACCGGCGGCAAGGCGTACTTCGACGGCGTCGAGCTGCGGTCGTTGAAGGGCGAGAAGCTGCGCACGATGCGCCGTCGCATGCAGATGGTCTTCCAGGACCCGCTGTCCAGCCTCGACCCGCGGCAGAGCATCGATTCGCTCCTGTCCGAGGGCTTGAAGGCGCACGGCCTGTACAAGAGCAGCGAGTCGGCGTCGAAGAAGCTGCGCGAGATCCTCAGCGCGGTCGGACTTGCCGACGGCGGCGCTGCGGAAGTATCCGCACGAGTTCTCGGGCGGCCAGCGGCAGCGCATCGGCATCGCGCGGGCGATCATCCTCCAGCCTGACCTGGTGGTCGCCGACGAGCCTGTGTCGGCGCTGGACGTGTCGGTCCAGGCGCAGGTCATCAACCTCCTGTCGGACCTGCAGGACGAGTTCGGACTGACCTACCTCGTGATCGCCCACGACCTCGCCGTCGTGCGGCACATCTCCGACCGGGTCGGCGTCATGTACCTCGGCGGGCTGGTGGAGGAGGCGTCCAGCGCCGACCTGTACCACGCGCCGCTGCACCCGTACACGAAGGCGCTGATGTCGGCGGTGCCCGTGCCTGACCCGAAGGTCGAGGACGGGCGCCAGCAGATCCTGCTCGCCGGCGACCTGCCGTCGCCGGCGAACCCGCCGAGCGGGTGCCGCTTCCACACCCGTTGCCCGTGGCGGCAGGAGACGAAGTGCCACACGGACCGGCCGGTACTGCGCGAGATCGCGCCGAACCACCGGGTCGCCTGCCACTGGGCGGAGGACATCCGTGACGGCCGGATCAAGGCGCACGACGTTCCGGTGGAGATGGTCGCCCCCGACAGCGGGCCGCGCAGCGGGCCGGATGTGAACCAGGTGACCGCGGAGATTGCGGGTTCCTTGCCTCCAGGCAGCTACTGATCCCTGCTCGAGTTTCGGACTTTTGAGGGTCGGCGGCTCGCTCGAACCCTCAAAAGTCCGAAACTCGGGGTGGGAGACTGGGCGCGTGCTGCTACCCGCTGAGCGTGAAGCGATCGTCCTCACCGGCCGCCGCCTCGTGTGGGACCGGCTCGTCGTCGGTACCGCGGGCAACGTCAGCGTCAGATCTGGCGACTATGTCGCGGTGACGCCCAGCGGTGTCTCCTACGACGAACTCACGCCGGGCGCGGTGGGCGTGCACGCGCTCGACGGCGCTCCCGTCGAAGCGCCGCTCGCGCCGACCAGCGAACTCCCGCTCCACCTCGCGGTGTACGCCGCCACCGACGCCGCCGCGATCGTGCACACCCACTCGGTGGCCGCCACCGCACTGTCGTGCCTGGTCGACGAGGTCCCGCCCGTGCACTACTACACCGCGATGTTCGGCGGCGTGGTGCGGGTGGCTCCGTACGCCGAGTACGGCACCGAGGAGTTGGCCCGTGCTGCCGTCGCCGCGCTCGAAGGCCGTACCGCCTGCCTGCTCGGCAACCACGGCGCGATCGCGCTCGGCAGCACGCTCGCGCAGGCTCACGAGCGCGCCGTGTACCTGGAGTGGCTGTGCGAAGTGGCTCTGCGCACGGTCTCGTCCGGCCTCTCCCTTCGCATGCTCGACAATGCACAGCTCGACTCCGTGGCGGCACGCCTCTCCGGCTACGGCCAGACTGCGCCCGCCGACCTCGACTGATGGTCGCCTATGAGCTGGGGCCGCGGGTCGGGCGTACCGCGCCGCTGCGGGTCGGCGTTGCGGCGGCGATCCTCGACGGCGACCGCCTGCTGCTGACCCGCCGGTCCGACAACGGCGTGTGGTGCATGCCCGGCGGCGGCGTGGACCCAGGGGAGAGCCTCGCCGAGGCATGCGTACGCGAGGTGCGCGAGGAGATCGGCGTGCAGGCCCGGGTGACCGGTCTGCTCGGCGCGTACTCATCGCCCGACATCGTCGCGTCCTACCCGGACGGCAACCGCGCGCAGATCGTCGCTGCCGTGTTCCGAGTCGAGATCCTGTCCGGCGCACCGGGGTTGAGCGACGAGGTGACGGAGCTGGGCTGGTTCACAGCCGCGGAGGCGGCCCAGCTCCCGGTGATCGAGACTCAGCGCCGCCGGATCACCGACGTGTTCAACCCCGGGGAGCCGTTCTTCGACTGACCCGCACCTAGCGCTTGCGGCGGCGTTCCTCGACGAGGTCCACCAGCCGGCGCACCGCGGGATCGTCAGGTAGCGGATCGGTGAGCGTCAGCGTCCGTTCCTGGCCGCCGCTACTCACCGTGATCGTGTAGGTCCGGGCGTCCGGGGCGCTGAACCGTGGTTCCACCGCGGGCTCGGGCAGTGCGAAGAAGTCGGCCGCCAGCGAGGCCAGCTCTTCAGCCTCCTCGGGCGTGAGATCGGCGGCGTCCACTGTGTACGGCCGTGCCAGGCCGGGGAAGGCTGCGATGCCGCCGTCCACGGCCACGGTCACGGTGACGTCGTTGCTCACGGATCCACCTCACTGCGTTCGGCGGTCGCGTTCGCAGTGCACTGTACTCGCCCGGCCTGCTCGCTCAGGCGCGGAAGACCTCGACTTCGTGCCAGGCGTCCTGCACGGCCTTCTGCTCGGTGCTGCCGGCACCGTACAGCTGGCCGGCGACCTCGACGGTGACGCGGGCGAACCGGCGGAACCCGGTCGTGGGTCGCACCTGCGAGTTGCGCAGCGCGTCGTACCAGATGCGTCCGGCCCGATCCCAGGCGTAACCGCCGAGGTTGACGGCCGTCAGGTAGAACGCCTTGTTCGGGATCCCGGAGTTGATGTGCACGCCGCCGTTGTCACGCGTCGTGTAGACGTAGTCGCTCATCTTCGCCGGCTGCGGGTCCTTGCCGATCACCGGGTCGTCGTAGGCGGTGCCGGGGTCTTTCATCGAGCGGAGCGCCACGCCCTGGATGGCGCTCGTGAAGAGGCCGGCACCGATCAGCCAGTCGGCCTGGTCGGCGGTCTGGCTTAGGAGGCGCTGCTTGACCAGCGACCCGACGACGTCCGACATCGACTCGTTGAGCGCGCCAGCTTGGTTCAGGTAGATGAGCCCGGCCTCGTCCTCGGTGACGCCGTGAGCCAGTTCGTGGCCGATGATGTCGACCGCGATCGTGAACCGGTTGAAGAGTTCGCCGTCGCCGTCGCCGAACACCATCTGGGTGCCGTTCCAGAACGCGTTGTTGTACTTGCGCCCGAAGTGGACGGTGGCGAGCAACGCCAAGCCCTCGTCGTCGATCGAGTCGCGGTCGTACGCGTCATCGAGAAGCTTGTAGGTGATGCCGAGCCCTTCGTAGGCCTCGTCCACGGTGATGTCGCCGCCGGACGGGTCGCCCTCACCACGCACGAGCGTGCCGGGGAGCGTCTCGTTCTCCTGAGCGTCATGGATGCTGCGCTGCAGCCCGGCGCTGGGTGGCGCCGCAGGCCGCTCAGCGGCAGCGGCGGCGAACCGCATCGCGACCAGCGAGCGGTTGACGGCTGCGGTGTCGATGGCTGCCTGGCGCGCTTCCTCGGACCCTTTCATGGCGATGGAGTCGACGACGTATGGCGGCAGGATGGTGCAGAACGGCTGATTCATTGCGGGGTCCCCCTCCGGATGCCTATGAGGCTGGGGGGAGTGAACTACGTCACACCACCTTTGACCAGCGCAGCGTCGCCGACACGACACGGTCCGTAGATCAAACGACCACGAACCGTCATGTATCAGTAACCATCCAAAAACGTCAGTAGTGTTCGGCATACTGTGGGTCACCAGCGGGGAGGTGTGGGCCGGACGTATGTCCAGAGGAGACGACCGTGACAGGCCCGACAGTGCGGGCGTCCGCATCCTCTCGGCGCTTTTCGCGGCGGTCAGCATCGTCGCCGCCAACCTCGCCAACGGCTTACCGCGCACACCACTCGCCTGGTCGGCGCTCGTGGCGCAGGGGCTTGCCGCCGCGGTGCTCGCCCCTGGCCTCGCTGCGCTCCTGCTCCGGCGGTGGGGCGCCCTCTGGAGTTGGCTCCGGCAGCGGGCGCGGCTGCGGGTCGTGCTGCTCCTCGCGCTGGTGTCGGCGCTGGCGGCCGGCGCCGGGCTGGTCGGCCCTGACCTCGTGGCCGCCGGCTGGGGGCGCGTGAGGTCCTGTCCGCACGCTTCCGAGATACGCGTGCTTACTGTCCCCGAGAACCTGGAACCCACTCGCGAACTCGCCGACCGGTACGAGCGGTGGACGGCGTCGCAGGACTACGGCTGTCCCAGCAGCAACCTCCACGTCTACGCCGCTCCGCCCGAGCAGGCCCGCGCCGGGCTGAAGTCCGGCTGGTCGGGGGAGTACCTGCGTGACATCGGTCCGCGCCCCGACCTGTGGCTTCCGAGCTCGTCGCTGGAACTGGCCGAACTACCGGCGTTCGCGCAGGATCCGGCCGCGCCGCTGACGCTCGCCGAGAACCGTTCTATCGCGATGTCGCCGATCGTGCTGGGCGTGAGCGCAGTCGCCCCCGGCACGCTGCTCGACCGGCGCACCGACGAGCGCTGGTCAGCGCTCGTCACCGACGTGCGGGCGATCGGCTGGGGGCTGGCCAGGCCCGACCCGGAGTCCTCGATCGCCGGCAGGCTCGGCACGATCGCGCTCTACGCGAGCCTCGGCAACACGCAGGCACGCGCGCTTGAGCAGCAGATCGGGCGCTCTCTCGACAAGGGCGGGTATCCGATCGACGGAGCGGCCGCGCTGCTCTGCCACTACCGCGCAGGCCCTGGCACGCCTACCACGCTCGTGCTGCCGGAGCAGGCGCTGATCCGGTTCAACCAGGGGCGGATGTGCACCGCGAGCAGCGCTCCGGCGCGATCCGAGGCGCTGATCGCGCTCTACCCGTCCGACACGCTCAGCCTCGACCACCCGTTCGTCCGGATCGCGTGGAAGCGCGCGGGCGCCGAACCTACGGGCGCGACCGGCTTCGGCAAGTGGCTCGGAACCGGCCCGGGCAGGCAGGCGCTGCTAGCCGTCGGCCTTCGACCGGCGGGTGCGGTGGCGAGCGAGCCCGTCGGGGAGGGGTCCGGCGTACTGCCAGGCGCGGTGTTCAGCCGCCGCCCACCTGCGCCCGCCCTAGTCGCGAGCGTCGATCGTGCGTACACCGCGGCGCATCGGCCCGGGAGAATACTGCTCGCCCTGGACGTCTCGGGATCCATGCGGCAGCCAGCGGGTGGCCGCTCGGGTACTCGGTTCGCGGTGGCCAGCAAGGCCGTCGAGCAGTCGCTCCGCACGATGGGCGGCACCGACGAGTTCGGGTTGTGGGCGTTCCCGGCCGGTCCGCGCGGCCCGGCGGTCCGTCCGCTGGCTCCGCTCGCCCGCGGCGCACCCGCACGAACGGCGGCCGTCGCGGGGCTGCGTCGCGCACGGCCGGCCGGCTCCACGCCGCTTTACGACACCATCGCGGCGGGCGTGGCGGCGGTCGGGCCCGCGAGCCCCGAGCGGGTCACGGCGCTGGTCGTGCTGACTGACGGTGAGGACAACGCAAGCCGGCTGACCAGGGCACAGCTGGTCACGACCGTGCGGGCAAAGGAGGTGCGGGTCTTCGTGATCGCGGTGGGTGATGCGCGCTGCTCGGCACAGGCGCTCGTGGAGGTGACCGGTGGATCCGGTGGTGCGTGCTACGACACCACCCTCCACTCGCTGGACGAGCGACTCGCGTCGCTCTTCGGCGCGCTCTGGGCAGGGCCGAACCATGCGGGTTGAGCGGATGACACGGTGGGTGCGGACGCATCGCGGCTGGTCCGGATTCGCGGTGGGGATCGGCGCCGGGCTCGCGCTGGCACTGCTGTTCAGTGTCGTCCGGCCGCTCTTCGACGGTGACGACCGCTTGGAGCCGGGCGAACTCGTGATCCTCAGCGGCCGCGACGACAGCGCCAACGGCCAGCGGCAGGCGCTCGTCGACCAGTGGAACGCCCTGCACCCCGAGAACAAGGCAAGGATCGAGGAGCTGCCTGGCTCGGCCGACAGCCAGCGCAGCGAGATGGTGGCCAGGGCGCAGTCCGGCCGGGCCGGTGTCGACATCTACAACCTGGACGTCACCTGGACCGCCGAGTTCGCGGACGCGGAGTACATCCGCCCACTGTCCTCAGTGGATACCGAGGGGTTCCTCCCGAACCCGCTGGCGACCTGCTCGTACGAGGGCAAGCTGTGGGCGCTGCCGTTCAACACCGACGCCGGGCTCCTGTACTACCGCAAGGACCTGGTGAAGAACCCGCCCGCCACGTGGTCGCAGATCGCCGCGATCGCCGAGGAGCAGCTCGGCGCAAGGGGGAAGCCGGCGCCGCTCGTCGCCGGGTACGCCGCCCAGCTGTCCGACTACGAGGGCCTGACCGTCAACGCGCTCGAAGCGATCTGGTCCGCCGACGGTGACGTGGTCGACAGTGACGGTTCGGTCGTCATCGACTCGCCCGATGCGGTCCGTGGCCTACGCCGCCTCACGCCGCGCGACCCGCAGCTCATACTCGCCGCCTCGCGCGACTACGACGAATCGGCGACGACCCAGGCGTTCCGCGACGGCAAGGTCCTCTTCATGCGGAACTGGCCCGTGGCGTACCGCACGCTGGAGGCACCGGCGCGGGACGACGGCGGCGCCCCGGCCCTGCCGTTCGGCGTCACCACGCTGCCCGGCCCGAGCGTGCTCGGTGGCCAGAACCTCGCCGTCGCCGCCGGCACGAGCCGCCCGCGCGCCGCCCAGGAGTTGGTCGAGTTCCTCACTAGCCCTCGCAGCCAGCAGATCCTCTTCGAGCGCGGCGGGTTCGCCGCCACCCGCGACGTCGTCTACCGCGACAAGACCGTCACCGAGAAGTACCCGTACGCGCTGACCCTGCTCGCCGCGATCCAGCAGGCTCGGCCGCGCCCGGAGACCCCCTACTATGCGCGGTTCAGCGAGGAGTTCCGGCGCGTGATCCGCGAGGCGATGGACGCGCAGGGCCAGCTACCGGCGGACGCCACCCAGCGCCTCGAAGACGCCCTCGACGGCCACCGCCGCTGAACCGTCAGAGGCCCGGCGTCACTAGGGGTAGTGGCTGCCTTCCTGGTCAGCGGCGGGCGAAGACCCAGGTGGTGGTGCCGACATTCGGTATCACGCGCGTCAGCGTGAGCGAGTCTCCGCTGCACGTGTAGTCGGTCGAACCGAGGATCGGCTCCTTGTCGATCGCGCCCGCCGCGCCGCCGGTCAGCTGGGACATCGGTGTGCGGTTGAAGACCGGCACGGTGGTGCCGCCGAGCGTGATCGCCGCCGTGGCCGTGATGCTGCCGGCGCCCGTTGCCGGAGAAGGCGGCCCGGGGGCGGCGGCCATCTTGCCGGAGACCGTGCCGTGGTACCGGAACGTCATCCCGGGGTTCCCGGCCACGCTCATCGTGCCCTGGATCGGCGCCATCCCGTCGAAGTTGATCGTCGCCACGTACCGGGGCGTGATCTTCATCGTGACGCCGCTACCGCCCGCCACCTGCGCGAACTGGCCGGCGAGCTTCATCTGGGTGGTGGTCCAGTCGCCGATGAGGCACGCCTCCTTCGGCGGGTCCTTGCGGCAGAACTCGGCCATGCTCATGCCGGTGGCAGTCACCGACGCGGCCTTGGTTCCGCCGGTGACGGCGAGCCATGCCAGACCGGGCACGAGGCGCGGCAGGTCGATGCCGGCGCCTGCGGTTCCCTCCGGACAGGCGCACTCACCGCGGGTGCACCAGTTCTGGCCGGCGAGCGCGGTCAGCAGCAGGTCGTCGCCTGAGCTCGGCCCCAGCCGCCCGTGCGCGCCCGGCGAGACCGTGAACGTCGTGACGTCGGCCTTCAGGTCGAGCTTGATCAGGCGGTTCGTGGCGACGGGCGCCTTCACGGGAACGTTGCCGCCGGACGGCACCGCCGCCGTGTGGACCGTCATCTGATCGTTCGTGATGCCCGGACCGGTGGTGTCCCATGCCTTGCCAGGGCGGCGGCCACGGGCGTACCCCGAGGGCCACGTGTCCAGGAACGCCGCGGCGTTCGCGCCCGTCGCGGCGTTGAACGCGGCCTCGTTGCCGCCGGACAGCGCCGCAGTGATCATGCCGTCCATGACCTTCCACGGATCGATGCCTGACTCGGCGAGGTGTGCGTAGAAGCCGGTCGCGTCGTAGGCGCGCCGGTACAGCGACTTGCCGGGTTCAGTGAGGTACGTCTTCCAGTGGTGTGTTCCGCCTTCCGCCGAGCCTGCGACGGCGTTCCCAGCCCACTCGGCCTGACCCTCGATGAGCCAGTTCATCGGCATGCCCTTGTCGAAGAACGTGGCCAGGTCGGGGAACAGCTCGGCCTGGAAGCAGTGGAAGACCTCGTGGTAGACGGTCTCCAGCACGGCCGCGCGGGTCATCGTGAACGCGCGCGGATACATCAGGACGTCGCAGGTGACCGGGACGCCGTCGTACCCGCCGTCGGCGTCCCGAGGGCTCGCCATCGCCAGCGCGCGCGGCTCGTCACTGTCGGGCGACGTCTCGACCTCGACGGTGACCCGCGACCGCAGCGACCGCCCCAGCCGCTGCTCCAGCGTGGCCACGCCGTCCGCCACGAGCGGCGCCAGCACTTTCACGTCCTTCTCAGGAAGGTCGGCGCCACCGCCGCCCGTGCCCGGCTTCGCGGCCCGGGCGACGACGGCGCCGGGACCGGGCGCGATCGCCCGCTTGACGACGGCCTGTTGCTCGGGGGTGAGCTCCGACCAGTGACCGAGCGTCCAGCGCACCGCGGCGCTACCCGACCGGATCGTGATCTCACCGCCCGACGGCGTCTTGACGCCCGGCAGCGGCGCCACCGCCAGCGAGAACGCCTTGAGGGCGGTGTCCTTGGAGATCTGCCCGTCGGGCCCGATCCCGTCGAGCACCTTCTCCCAGGCACTCTGTTCGGGCTGCCGCTCCTCGGCGGTCTTGCCGATGGTCGAACATCCGGTCAACGCCACGGCGGCGGCGACAATCGCCGCCACGCCGGCCCGCGCACGGCCGTTACCACTGTCCACTGAGGTCTCGCCTTGGTTCCCACCGCGGCCTGCCCGCGGACACTGGCCGCCGTTGTACCGGACTTGCGCGCTCGCGCGGGCAGCGTTCCGGAACGCCTGCCTCATCGGGCAACTCGTTTGCGTACGTACGCGACGATGCCCTAGCGTTCCGCGCGCGAAAGGAGCCAAGAGTGGCGAAGCTGAATCAGATCATCGCGGTCGAGAAGGGCATCAAGGGCAAGTCCTTTCAGGAGCTGACCGAGGCGCACCACACGGTGCAGAAGCCCGCCCTGCTCTCCGGCATCACCCGCTCGTACCAGCCGAAGGACGACGAGGGCGAGCAGCTGCCGCCCGAGTCGACCAAGGTCCAGGTGCGGGCACAGGAGACCCTGCGGGACATCGCGTCGACGCTCACGCGGCTGTTCGACGTCACGGCCACCAAGGACGCGACGAACAGCATGGCCAAGGCGGACGTCGTCGTCGACGGCACCACACTGCTCACCGACGTGCCGGTGACGTACCTGCTCTTCCTGGAGAAGCAGCTGACGGACATCAACACGTTCGTGCGGAAGCTGCCGGTGCTCGACGCCGCCGAGTCATGGTCGTTCAACGAGTCCGCCGACGCGTGGGCCACCGACCCGGTCAAGACGATCCGTACCAAGAAGGTCCCGCGGAACCACGTCAAGGCCGAGGCCACCGAGAAGCACCCGGCGCAGGTCGAGGTGTACTACGAGGACATCGCGGTCGGATACTGGACCACCGTGAAGTTCTCCGGTTCGCTGCCCGCCAAGCGCGTGTCCGAGCTGCTCGACCGGGTGGAGAAGCTGCAGCAGGCCGTGAAGTTCGCGCGCGAGGAGGCGAACAACACCGAGGCGGTCGACCGGAAGGTCGGCGAGAAGGTCTTCGGGTACCTGTTCGGATAGAGACTCCCCGCATTGAGCGTGCGGGGTGCGCGAAAGCGCAGAAGCTGAAGTTGAAGCTCAGACTGATCGACACGGTGTCAGTTGAAGGTTCGAGTCCTTTCCGCAGCACCCACGCTGCGGTGGCCCAATTGGCAGAGGCGGCCGTGATCAAACTCAGACTCTCGCTCCAACCTCAGCATTCGCCGCTGAACGCCAGATCGACCGCGGGTGGACGGTAGTCGTCGAGGTTGCTGGTTCAACTCCAGCTCGGCCCTCCAACCTGGGCCGATAGCTCAATCGCAGAGCGCGACGTTGTCACGAGTGATCTGCCCGCTTAAACGTGCTGGCGTGTGCAATTCAGTGGCACCCAGAGGCCCGGGAGCTGGACATACTCCCGGGCCTCGCCACGTCTTGGCCGCGAAGTGTGCAGGATTTCGTGGGCTATAGCCCACGAAATCCTGCACACTTCCAAGCTTCAGCGGTAGGCGCGGTTGACGGCGCTCACGACGGCCTTGAGCGACGCCGTCACGATGTTGCCGTCGATCCCGACGCCCCACAGCACGCGGTCGCCCACGGCGCACTCCACGTACGCCGCCGCACGCGCGTCGCCGCCGGCCGACATGGCGTGCTCGCTGTAGTCGAGCACGCGGACGTCGATGCCGACCTCGCCCAGCGCATTGACGAACGCTGCGATAGGCCCGTTTCCGGTGCCGGTGAGGGTCTGGTCGGCTCCGTCCAGCGTGACGTCGACGCTCAGCATGTCGGCGCCGTTCGCCACGTTGCGGTGGCCGTGCAGTGCCAGCCGGCCCCACGACGAGAGCGGGTTCGGCAGGTACTCGTCGGTGAAGATCGACCAGATCTCCGACGGGCTGACCTCGCCGCCCTCGGAGTCGGTGACGCGCTGCACGACGCCGGAGAACTCGATCTGGAGCCGGCGCGGCAGGTCGAGCTGCTGCTCGGACTTGAGGATGTACGCCACGCCGCCCTTGCCGGACTGCGAGTTGACCCGGATCACGGCCTCGTAGCTGCGGCCGACGTCCTTGGGGTCGATCGGCAGGTACGGCACGGCCCACGGGATCTCGTCGACGGTCTTACCGGCCGCGGCGGCGTCCCGGTCCATCCACTCGAAGCCCTTCTTGATCGCGTCCTGGTGCGATCCGGAGAAGGCCGTGTAGACGAGGTCGCCGCCGTACGGGTGCCGCTCGGGCACCGGCAGCTGGTTGCAGTACTCGACGGTGCGGCGGATCTCGTCGATGTCGGAGAAGTCGATCTGCGGGTCGATGCCCTGGCTGAACAGGTTCAGGCCCAGCGTCACCAGGCAGACGTTGCCGGTGCGCTCGCCGTTGCCGAACAGGGTGCCCTCGATGCGGTCGGCGCCGGCCATGTAGCCCAGCTCGGCGGCGGCCACGCCGGTGCCGCGGTCGTTGTGCGGGTGCAGCGAGAGGATCACGTCGCTGCGGTAGTTCAGGTTCCGCGACATCCACTCGATCGAGTCGGCGTACACGTTGGGCGTGGCCATCTCGACGGTCGCGGGCAGGTTCAGGATCACGGGGCGGTCCGGCGCGGGCTCCCAGATGTCGGTGACCGCGTTGCACACCTCGGCCGCGTACTCCAGCTCGGTGCCCGTGTACGACTCCGGCGAGTACTCGAACCGGACGAAGGTCTCCGGCATGGTCTCGGCGATCTTCTTGCACAGCCGGGCGCCGTTCGTGGCGATGCTGGTGATGCCCTCGCGGTCCAGCCCGAACACGACCCGCCGCTGCAGCGTCGACGTGGAGTTGTAGAGGTGGACGATGGCCTGGCGGGAGCCCCGGATCGACTCGAACGTGCGCTCGATCAGCTCGTCGCGTGCCTGGGTGAGCACCTGGATCGTCACGTCGTCCGGGATCAGGTCCTCTTCGATGATCTGCCGGACGAAGTCGAAGTCGGTCTGGCTCGCCGACGGGAAGCCGACCTCGATCTCCTTGTACCCCATCGCGACCAGCAGCTCGAACATGCGGCGCTTGCGTGGTGGGGTCATCGGGTCGATCAGCGCCTGGTTGCCGTCCCGGAGGTCGACCGAGCACCACAACGGGGCCTCGGTGATCGTCTTACCGGCCAGGTGCGGTCCGGCAGGTCGATGGGCGTGTAACGCCGAATACTTCTGGATCGGCATCGTCGACGCCTGTTGCGGGTTACGTACGAAGGACATGCGATGGGCTCCTCGGCCTGGGCTTGGGGCCAGCGGGCATCACGAACGCCGCGGCGAGGAGCCGGCCAGTTAGAGGGCCCCGCCGCGGCAACGAAGGAGGAGTCGCACCTGCCGCACCCCGCCACCATAGGTTGCCCGGCCACGTTTTGAAAATCCCGTCCCGCAATCTGGGCTTCGGACGGTCGACGGCGGGCGCAGGGTCATCGGCGCGCCGCGTCACACGAGCGCTCAGAGCCAACCGCGCTGCGCCGCGAGCGCCCCGGCCTGGAACCGGCTGCCCGCCCCAACTTGTCCAGCAGCGCCTCCACGCGACGCCGCAACGTCCGCCGGCTGCAGCCGAGGTGCCGGGCGATCGCCTCGTCCTTCATCCCGGACACGAGCCGCCGCAGCAGGGCCTGCTCGGCGGCTGTCAGGGCGCCCGACCCGCACGTCTCGGCCGGCCACGGCGACGCCTGCCGCCACAGCACCTCGAACAGCGCGTACAGCGCGTCGGTGAGGGCCGAGCGGTGCACGACGATCGTGCGGAACCGGTTGCCGTTCTCGCTGCCGGTGAGCGGGATGATCGCCGTCCGCCGGTCGAAGACGAACAGCTTGAGCGGGACGGTGCGGACGAGCCGCGGCTGCTCGCCGGCCTGCTCCATCGCCGAGATGTACGCGAGCTTGCCGGCATTGTCGAGCGCGCTGGTGCCGTAGAGGCAGCGGTACCGGACGCCGCGCTTCAACGCGAGCCGCTCCAGCGCCTCGCACTCGTCGGAGTCCATCACGTACGGCGGAGCGTCCAGGCCCGCGATGTCGTCCTGCGCGGTGCTGAGCAGGTCGCTCATGCGGGCACGGATCGCGTCGACCCCCTCCACGATCTCGACGAGCCCGCCGGGGTCGGCGCGGAGCTGGCCGTGGTCGAAGTCGGTCGCGAGCTGCTCGATGTCGCCGACGAGACGGTCGAGTTCGCGCTGGCGGTCGCGAATCAGGGAGCCCAGCGCGACGCGCGGATCCACCGGGCGAGCCGGTTCGTCGCCCCGGAGCAGACCGGCGGCGACGAGCCCGCGAATCGCGGAGCCGCAACGTTGCGTCGTGATGCCGAGCGCCCGCGCGCACTCGCTGACGCCGAGCTCCGGATCGCGCAGGAGCGCGCGGTACACGCGCTCCTCGTCGCCGGAGATACCGACCGCACGCCACATCGGGCACCTCCTGCGGTGGCCGGAATGGGCACCTGTCCATTCCGGTCATGACCGACTCGACCACGATGCCAGGATTCCGCGGAAAGGTGTAGACCTTTCGCTCAACGGAAGGATCGGCATGCTTCGCAGAACCGTCGTCCTGATCGCCGTACTCGCGCTCGTCACACCGCCGGCCGTCGCCCAGGCGCACCCAGCCCCGCAGCGTGTCCCGGGAACCACGGTCACCCTGGTCACCGGCGACACCGTCCGGGTCGTGGACCAGGAGCCTCGGCGGCAGTTCGACGGACGGCACCGACCCCCTGTCCCAGGCGGTCGACAACCTCACCGCCGCCCACGGCACGCTGTTCGTCATCGCCGCCGGCAACTCCGGCACGAGTCGATCAGGTCGCCGCGCCGGCCTCCGCCGACGCGGCGCTGGCGGTCGGCAACGTGACCAAGCAGGACGCGACGAGCCCAGTTCGAGTCGCGGCCCGCGCGCCGGCGACTACGCCGTGAAGCCGGACATCGCGGCGCCGGGCACCGGCATCGTCGCGGCCCGCGCCGCCGGAACGCCGACCGGCGACGCCGACCCGGTCGACGACAACTACACCAGGCTCAGCGGCACCTCGATGGCGGCGCCGCACGTGGCCGGCGCGGCGGCGATCCTGGCCCAGCAGCACCCCGACTGGAAAGCCGCAAGGCTCAAGCCGACCCTGATGAGTACGGCCAAGCCCACGGCCGGCGTGCTCGACCAGGGCGCCGGCCGGGTGGACGTGGCGCGCGCCGTCGACCCAGCGCGTCACCGCTGTCAGCGGCAGCATCAGCTACGGCTTCTTCGCCTGGCCGCACGACGAGCAGCCGGCCGGGCGGCCGTGACCTACCGCAACGACGGCGCCGCGCCGGTCACGCTCGACCTGGCGTCACCGCCACCGGCCCGGCGGCGGACCCGCGCCGGCGGGCATGTTCACCGCGTCTGCCAGCCAGGTCACGGTGCCCGCGAACGGCACTGCCGAGGTCGTCGTGACCGCCGACGTCGCCGGCAAGCCGATCGGCCAGTACAGCGGCCGGCTCACCGCGACCGCGCCCGGCATCACGGTGCAGACCGCGTTCGCGCGCGTTCCTGGAACCGGAGAGCTACGACCTGTCCATCAAGGTGATCGGCCGGAACCGGGCCTTCGAGGACGCGTCGATCATGCCGGTCAACGCGGTCACGGGCGAGTCGCGGTTCAGCTTCGAGGTCAAGTGGGACAAGACCACCGGGATCGGCCGCGTCCGGCTGCCCAAGGGGCGCTGGGACGTCAACGGTTACGACGTATCCACCGATCCGGAGCTGACACCCGGCTGATCACCGCGCTGTCCAGGGCGAACATCCTGCTGGACCGCGACGTCACGGTCACGCTCGACGCAACCGCCGGACGGCCCGTGAACGCCGTGGTCGACAGGCCGGACGCGCGGCACCACCTCGGCGAGGTCGGGCTGATGTCCGCGGGCACTGCCAGGCGACGGTGGCGTCTTCGCACAGGTCGTGCGGCAGGACGTGCGGCTGTTCGCGGTGCCGGCGGCCCGCCGCGTCACCGACCACCCGCACGCGTTCTTCTTCGGCGCCACGTTCACGGCGGCGCCGGACGTCTACAACCTGGCGTTCTTCGAGCGCGGCGGGATTCCCGCGGACACGACGTACGAGGCGCCCGACCGCGACCCTTGCGTCGATGCGCACGACGTACCACGCCCAGGGAGCGCCGACGACCGCCGGACGGTTCGGCTGGGCGCTCTACCCGGACATCGGCCCCGGCAGCAGGCTCATCGACTTCCAGGACGTCACCGTGCCGAGCCGCCGCACCGAGTACTTCACGGCGAACCGGGACATCACCTGGTTCCAGTACGTCCAGGTCAGCGCGCCTGGGTCGGCCGACGCCGAGGCCAACATCTCGCAGCGGACGTACCGTCCGGGGCCGCAGGTGGCGGGCTGGAACCGGGCGCCCGTCGGGCCGGCGTTCGGCCACCCTGACCGGGGATGGGGCGTCGCGCGTGACGCCGGAAAGCTCAGGGCCTCCGTGACGCTGTTCTCCGGCAGCGACCCCGGCAGCTTCGCCCACCCCGCCAACGGCGTCACCGGCACGACCACGCTGTCCCGCGACGGCGTGGTGATCGGCACCAGCGACCAGCCCGGCAGTGGCGAGTTCGACATCCCGGCCACAGCAGGCCGCTACGCGCTGCGGGCGATGGCGACCCGGAGCGTGCCGTGGTCGGTGATCGGGACGAAGACCGACGTGACCTGGACGTTCCGCGAACCCGGAGCCACAGCGCCGGCCGCGAAACTGCCGCTGCTAGGGATCCGGGCCAGCGGCGACGTGGACGAGCAGGGACGCGCGCCCGCTGGGCAAGTATTTCCCGCTGACGCTGACGGCCGGGCGCCAGCCAGGCGCGCCGGGATCGGCACGGCTCGCCGCACTCGCGGTGGACGTGTCCTACGACGACGGCGCGAACTGGACCCGTGCTCGCACAGGCTGCGCCGGTAGCCACGGCGTCGCGATGATCCGGCACCCGGATGCCGGTGGGTTCGTCTCGCTGCGGATCACGGCGCGGGACACCGACGGCAACACCGTCACGCAGACGGTGACTCGGGCGTACCAATTCGGCTAGGAACGTGAAGCGGCGCGCCGATTCAATCGGCGCGCCGCTTCACAACAACGTCCTAGTTGGCGCCGGCTCCTGCGGGGGCGGCGCCGCGCAGGCGGAGCACGTACTCCACCAGCGAGATGAGCAGGTTCTTCGTCGATTCCCGGGTACGGGCGTCGCACGGCATTATCGGCACGTCGGGGGAGATCGTCAGCGCCTCACGGACATCCTCTATCGCGTGCGCCTGCACACCGTCGAAGCAGTTGAGGCCCACCACGTACGGGAGCGACCGCTGCTCGAAGAAGTCCACCGCGGCGAAGCAGTCCGCGAGACGGCGGGTGTCGACCAGCACGACAGCGCCGATCGCACCCTTGACCAGCTCGTCCCACATGAACCAGAAACGGGTCTGACCCGGCGTACCGAACAGGTACAGGATCAGCTCGTCCTCCAGCGTGATACGGCCGAAGTCCATCGCCACCGTGGTGGTGGACTTACCGGGCACCACCGCGTTGTCGTCGACGTCCGCCGCCGCGGCGGTCATGACCGCCTCGGTGGTCAGCGGCTGAATCTCCGAAACCGAGCCGACAAGCGTCGTCTTGCCAACACCGAACCCCCCAGCGATGACAATCTTCGCCGATGTAGCCCCGCGCCGCGCCCTCCCCGGCACTGAACTAGAGCTTGCGAAGTCCACTGAGCACCCTTTCCAGCAGGTAAGTACCGAGCTGATCGTCGAGTCGGCCAGGCTCGTGGATCTCGAGCAAGCCGGCCTCGGTCATGTCGCCGACGATCACGCGGGCGACGCCGAGCGGAACACCCAGACGCGCGGCAATCTCGGCCAGTGACTGCACTTGGTGGCAGAGCTCCGCGATCCGCTGCCAGTCGTGGCTGCGGAGCCCGGCGTCCTGCTCGCCGCGTGACGTCGTCGTGATCAACGACTCCATCGCGATATCGACACGCGAGCGCGTGCGCCCGCCGGTCATCGCGTACGGGCGGACCAGCGGCCCGCTCGGATCGACGTACTCAGTGTTCATCGTCGCCTCGCGGGGTCTCAGCGCGGCAGGGCCGCGTGCAGCTCGTTACGGAGTTGCGGCGTCAGTACGGCGCCGACACGTTCCACCAACAACGCCATCTCGTATCCAACCTGCCCGATGTCACACGCCCGGGAGGCCAGTACGGCCAGCGACGAGCCGTCGCTGATCGACATCACCAGCAGGAAGCCGGTGTCCATCTCGACCACGGTCTGGCTGACGGTGCCACCCTCGAAGCACTGGGCGGCTCCGTTGGTGAGGCTCACCAGACCGGATGCGATCGCCGCCAGCTGGTCCGCCCGGTCCCGGGGGAGTCCCTCGGAGACGGCGAGCAACAGACCGTCCGCGGACACCGCCACCGCGTGGGCGATCCCAGGAACCCGGTTGGCAAAGCTGCCCACCAGCCAGTTCAGGTTCTGGGCGTCGTGGCTCAGCGAGCTCACATTTCCTCCTGCTCATCAACATCTGTGGCGACCGCCGAGTGCCGGGAACGGCTAGCCTGCCGACCCTGCTCAAGCCCGCTCCGGTAGCTGGACAACACCCCGCGAACTGCATCTGGCGACCGTGTCGCAGCGGGCCGCGCGGGACGGCGCTGCTGCGATTGCTCCACCCGTCCGGGGACGAAGTTTGCCATCGGGACCCGCTTGGGCAGGCCCGAAGGCGTACTGGCGTCCGGCGTCGACTCGGCAACCGCCTGAGCGGCACGCCAGCCGACGTCGGCGGCCGAGACCCATGCCCCGCTCTCCGGCGCCTGGGCGGCTGCCCCGGTGCCGTTGGTGGCAGCCGCAGCGGCCGGAGCCGGTGCCGGTGCCGCGGGAGCCGGGGGCTGAGCGGCCGGAGCCGGGGCCGGGGCCGGCGCCGGGGTCACCGGTGCCGGGGTGGGCGGGGCCGAGGCTACCGGCGAGAGCCGGTTCGGGTTGATCGTCGGAACCGGCTCCGACGCGCCGGGACGGCGCACCGGAAGCTCCGGCGCTGCCTGCGGCGGCAACTGACCGGTGCGGCCGGCGTCCTCGGTACGGTTTGCCCCCGGTCCGCCCACCGCCGCTCCGTTCGTGTCCGGTTCCTTCGCCATCGCCTGGGTTGGGGCCGTGGCCACCGGTTCCGCGACCCTGGCCGGCTCCGCAACCTGCGGCTTCGCCTGCGCCGCGGGTTCCGATTCTCGTGCCGGTGTCGCGCTCTTGGTGCGGAACCACTCCGACTCGATCGCGTCGAAGATCGGCAGCGGCATCTCGATGGTCGGGTCCGCGCTGGGCGGGTCCGACGGGCTCGAGAGGAAATGCGGCGTGGGCGACCCGTTGGCCGGCTGGTCGACCGAGACCGGCGGCTTGGACGACAGCACTGCCATCGCCGCTGCCGCACTGGTCGGGCGGGCCTGTGCCGCCGGTGCCGCCGGCTCCGGACGCGCCTCGACCGGCTTCTCCGGCTGGGGCGGCGCCGGCATCGGCATCGGCTCCGGCCGGTGCGGCGGGGCGCTGACCTGCTGGGTGGGCTGCTGCGCGGGCGGCAGCTCCACCGGCACGCGCTCCGCAGTGACGGTGATCGGAGGCGCGGCCGGCGCGTCAGCGGTGCTGCCCGCCGGGAGCGCCTGGGCCTGGTCGGCACCGGACAGCGCGGGACGCTGGAACCGGGACAGGTTCAGCACCTCGGCGGAGAGGGTGACGATCGCCAGGGTGCCGCCGCTGGACGCGCCGCGCAGCATCACCTTGACATTGTGACGGTTGGCCAGCCGGCCGACCACGAACAGACCCATCATCCGGGAGACCGAGACGTCGAACACCGGCGGCTTGGTGAGCCGCTCGTTCAGCTCCGTCATCTGCTGACGGGACATCCCGATGCCCTGGTCCTCGATCTCGATGATCGCCTGGTCGCCGACCCGGCGCGCGTCGACGATGACGTCGGTGCGCGGGGACGAGAACGAGGTGGCGTTCTCGAGAAGCTCGGCGACGAGGTGCACGATGTCGTTCACCGCGCGGGCGGCGACCTCGATGCTCTCGTCGACCGTGCCGAGCCGGACCCGGGTGTACTGCTCGACCTCGGCGGTCGCGGCACGGAGCACGTCGACCAGCGGGGCGGGCTGGTTCCACCGGCGACCCGCGTCGGCGCCGGCGAGGACCAGGAGGTTCTCGTCGTTCCGCCGCATTCGGGTGGCGAGGTGGTCCAGCTTGAACAGGTCCGAGAGGCGGTCCGGGTCCTGCTCGCCCTGCTCCAGGCTGTCGATCAGGCGGATCAGCCGGTCGACCAGGAGCTGTGAGCGGCGGGACAGGTTGACGAACATCGTCGAGACGGAGCGACGCAGCTGCGCCTGCTCGGTCGCGACGCGGACGGCTTCGAGGTGGACCGCGTTGAACGCGCGGGCGACCTGGCCGATCTCGTCGTTGGACTTGATCTCGACGGCCTGGATGAGCTCCGGATCGACGCCGCCCGGCGTGTCTGGCCGTTGACCGGCCGTTTCGGGCGCGTCCTCGGAATCGCGCAGTCTGCGGACGACTTCCGGCAGGCTGTGGTTCGCCACCTCCAGCGCCGACGAGCGGAGCTGGACCAGCGGCCGCACCATGGAGCGGGCCACCAGCAGCGAGATCGTCAGCGCGGCGACCAGCGTGAGCAGCACGAGGCCGATGTTGATCATCGACTGCTTCATGGCGTCGTCACGCTTGGTGCCGGAGACGCTCACCACGTCGCGGCCGAGCAGGATCTCGACCTGGCGCAGCAGGTTGATCTTCTTGGTCGTGGCCGCGAACCACGAGTCGCTGCCGATGTCGACCTTGGGAGCGGTCTCGCTCTTGATCGCGATCTGCTCGAGGCGGGTCGAGTCCTCCACCAGGGCCCGCGTGAGCGTCTGGTCCATCAGCTTGCGCTGGCCCGGGGTCGCGTTGGCCGCGAACTGGGTGAGGTAGGCCTCCTGGTTGGCCAGCGAGTTGATGAAGTCGCGGTACTGGCCGGGGAGGAAGCGCTCGGCGGTGAGCACCTCGAAGAGGATCGCCTGCTCCTGCGACACGAACTCCTTGAGCCGGGAGAACGCCGCAGTGGCGCGGACCCGGTCAGCGACGGCGGTGTCGTCGGTGTTACCGGCGATCGCCTCGTTGATCGCGAGGAGGTCGGAGATGAGCGTGCTGTACCGGAAGGTCGCCTGACCCTGCGGTACGGCCTGGCTCACGATCGACCGGCGGAGGATCGTCAGATTGCGGAGCTGCTCCTCGACTCGGTTCAGGCTCTCGAGGACCGGGCTCGCGGTGTCACCGCTGAGACCGTCCTTCTCGTCCCGGTAGCTGGAGATCGCCGAATCGGTGGCGCGGTACTGGCTCTCGTAGGTGAACTCGTCCGAATTCTTCTTCGAGCCGAGCAGGTTGGCGGCGCGGCCGCGCTCCTGCTGCAGTTCGTGGGCGAGTGCCGAGATCTTCACACCGAGCTTCGCCAGGCCCTGGACCTGCTGCGCCGAGGACGCGTCCGCGGTCGAAGTGTTGATCTGCAGGGTGGCGAAGAGAAGCACGGCAGCGAGCGGCACCACGAGGATCGCCCACAGCTTGTAGCGGATGGGCGCGTTCCCCAGGAGCCTGCGAGCGCTGCTCGGCTGCTCCTCGGGGGTCGTCGGTGTCGATGGTTCAGGAGACACGTCGTTGTCTCGATTGAGACGGGCCGCCTCTTGGTCACGGGCGGCCTGACGTATCCCCTTTGCGAGGGACGTTGGCACGACTCCTCCGTCTGCCGTCAGGGCTGTCGTCGCACCGGGTTCGGGCGGCGTGCACGGTCACCCCCCGAGGTGATCGCCGTGGCATTGCATCACGTTCTCCGGCGAGGTGAAAAGGAAAGAGGACAGCCCAACGCCAAGTTGCCCGAGTATCGGGGCATATTGTTACTGAGTGTATTTTGAGTGTCGCTCAGTGACGCCAAAATCTGGCCCTCGCGAGCCGCCGAAACTGAGTCGGCGCGCGCGCCGGGGACCCCTGCTCCGGACATTCGGAGCGAGGTTCGTGGACGGTCAGCGCCGCTGCGGAGAGTGACGAGGCGTAGGACTCACAATTCCTTCCGGAACGGGCCTGGTCGGACCGCTGGACGGCGAGATGGACGGGGTCGGGCTGGGTGCTGCGTCCGGCGGGACGGCCCCACCGACCGGAGCCGGGAGAGCCACCTGAGAGGGTGCCGCGCCCATCTGTACGGATGTCAGTTGACCCGCGGCGAGACGCAAAGAAGTGATCCTTCCCACATTGTCGAAGCAGTAGATACCTGGGTCAACTGGTGGGTCCAGTGAGGCGGCTGTGCCTTCGACGGAGAAGCAGGTGCCGCTTCCGCCGGCCGGCGCGGGCACGACCGTGACCGAGATCGCCGCAGAGGGGTCGGCCAGCTTCCCGAGCCAGTCGGTGAACGCGTGGTGAATCCGCGGGTCGAGGCCTGCGGGGGGCTTGGCGCTCGCCGGCAGGCAGCCGCGGCCCGCCGCGGTGAGTCGGCAGTGCACGGTGCCCGCCGGTGTGTGCACGACGACGGTGGTGCGTTCGACGTGGGTGCCGTCCGCCGGCAGGACCAGGTCGAGCCGGAACCCGCCCCTCGTGCGTTCCACCCGCGCGGTGCCCGCCGAACCGCCGCCGCCGGGGGTGAACCGGTAGCTGGCCGAGTAGTACTGGTCCTGGGCGAGCGCGGCCCGAGCCGCAAGCTGGGCGGCCGGCGGGAGGGCCTGCGCGCCGGCAGCGGGGGGCGAGGGCGGCTGCTGCTGTGCCTCGGCCTCAGGGGCTCCCGAACACCCGGCGCTGGTGAGGACAGCGGCGGTGGCGCCGAGCGCGGCCAGCGAGCGGAGGATCACCTGCCCAGTCTGTCAGCGGTGTTCCACCCAGGGCCCGTAGCGCCACGTGTGGCGGCCGTCTCACGTCCCGGGACGAACCACCTCGATCGGGACCGCGCCGAGAATTCGTGCTGTTCCACTAGGTAGGCTCAGCCCGGCAGGTGGAACTGGAAGGAGCGACGTGGGACTCGTCGTGCAGAAGTACGGCGGCTCCTCGGTCGCAGACGCCGAACGCATCAAGCGGGTCGCCGAGCGCATCGTGGCCACCCGGAAGGCTGGGCACGACGTCGTAGTCGTCGTCTCGGCAATGGGCGACACGACTGACGAGCTGCTCGATCTGGCCAGCCAGGTCACCCCGCTGCCTCCGGGCCGCGAACTGGACATGCTCCTCACCGCGGGCGAGCGCATCTCGATGGCTCTGCTGGCCATGGCGATCAGCGCTCTCGGCTTCGAGGCGCGGTCGTTCACGGGATCCCAGGCCGGTGTGATCACCACGTCCACCCACGGCAAGGCGCGCATCATCGACGTCACGCCGGGCCGCATCCGGGGCGCCGTCGACGAGGGCGCCGTCGCCATCGTCGCCGGGTTCCAGGGCGTCGCCCAGGACACGAAGGACATCACCACGCTCGGCCGTGGCGGCTCCGACACCACCGCGGTGGCGCTCGCGGCCGCTCTCGACGCCGAGGTGTGCGAGATCTACACCGACGTCGACGGCGTCTACACCGCCGACCCGCGGGTGGTCTCCAACGCTCGGCGCCTTGAGACCGTCAGCTACGAGGAGATGCTCGAACTCGCCGCGTGTGGCGCCAAGGTGCTGATGCTCCGCTGCGTGGAGTACGCCCGCCGTAACGGCATGCCGGTGCATGTCCGCTCTTCGTACTCGAACAAACCCGGGACGCTGGTGACCGGGTCGATGGAGGACCTTCCCGTGGAGCAGGCGATCATCTCCGGCGTCGCGCACGACCGCAGCGAAGCCAAGATCACCGTTGTTGGCGTACCCGACGAGCCCGGCGAGGCCGCGGCCATCTTCCGGGTGGTCGCCGACGCCGAGATCAACATCGACATGGTGGTGCAGAACGTGTCGGCGGCCGCCACCGGTCGCACCGACATCTCGTTCACCCTGCCCAAGGGCGACGGGCCGACGGCCATGGCCGCGCTCCAGCGCGCCCAGGAGAAGATCGGCTTCGAGAAGCTGCTCTACGACGAGCACATCGGCAAGGTTTCGCTGGTCGGCGCCGGGATGCGGTCGCACCCGGGTGTGACAGCGACCTTCTGCGAGGCGCTCTCCCAAGCAGGCGTGAACATCGAGATCATCTCCACCTCGGAGATCCGCATCTCGGTCGTCTGCCGGGACACCGACCTCGACGACGCGGTCCGAGCGGTCCACGAAGCGTTCGAGCTGGGTGGTAACGAAGAGGCGACTGTCTACGCCGGGACGGGACGATAGAGATGACCAAGAAGCCCACGCTTGCGGTGGTCGGTGCGACCGGCGCCGTCGGCACGGTGATGCTGCAGCTGCTGTCGGAGCGCCAGGACGTCTGGGGCGAGATCCGCCTGGTGGCGTCGCGCCGCTCGGCCGGCAAGAAGCTGACGGTCCGCGGCCAGGAGGTCGAGGTCCAGCTGCTGGAGCCCAGCGTCTTCGACGGTGTCGACGTGGCGATGTTCGACGTGCCGGACGAGGTGTCCGCCGAGTGGGCGCCCGTCGCTGCCGCGCGCGGCGCCGTGGCCGTCGACAACTCGGGCGCGTTCCGGATGGATCCCGACGTGCCGCTGGTGGTGCCCGAGGTGAACGCCTCCGCAGCGCGCCAGCGTCCCCGGGGCATCATCAGCAACCCGAACTGCACGACCCTGTCGATGATCGTGGCCATGGGCGCGCTGCACGAGCGCTGGGGCCTGCGCGAGCTGGTCGTCGCGTCGTACCAGGCGGCGTCCGGCGCTGGTCAGGCCGGCATCGACACGCTGCACGACCAGCTCACGAAGGTGGCCGGCGACCGCAATGTCGGTACGCAGGCCGGCGACGTGCGGCGCGCGGTCGGCGAAGACCTCGGTCCGTTCCCGGCGCCGCTCGCGCTCAACGTCGTGCCGTGGGCGGGCTCGCTCAAGGACGGCGGCTGGTCGTCGGAGGAGCTGAAGGTCCGCAACGAGTCCCGCAAGATCCTCGGCCTGCCGGACCTGCGGGTCTCGGCCACCTGCGTGCGGGTTCCCGTGGTCACCACGCACTCGCTCGCGGTCCACGCCGTGTTCGACAGCGAGGTCGACCAGGGCGAGGCGCAGGACGTGCTGGGCAGCGCACCGGGAGTCGTGCTCGCGGACAACCCGTCGGCGGGCGAGTTCCCGACGCCGGCAGACGTCGTGGGCACTGACCCGACGTGGGTCGGCCGGGTGCGGCGCTCCCTCGACGACCCGAACGCGCTGGACCTGTTCCTGTGCGGCGACAACCTGCGCAAGGGCGCCGCGCTGAACACCGCCCAGATCGCGGAGCTGGTGGCGTCAGAGTTCTGATGCGACCGAGGCGCGAGCTGGTGCGCGCCAAGTCGCAGCGCCGCGCTCATGCGATCGTGGTATTTCGTCAGTAGGCGTCCCAGTCGCTGTCCGCTACGCCGGTCGGCCCTCCTCGCCGGCCGCTATTCGCTCGCGGATGTCGGACTCCCACGCGACCGCCCAGTGGCGCAGCTCCGCGATGGCGGCTCCGTCCAGGCCGTACGCGGCGAAGGTGTGATCGTCGAGGTCGTCGATGTTGCCGAGGCGGTTCGCTAGCTCCTCCAGGGAGAAGCCGGGGGTGTGGCGGGCGCCGCGTGTCTCCAGCTCGGCCCAGCTGAGCTGCGCGTTGGCGGCGTGGATGTCGATGTAGTCGCGGTGCGCCGCCCGCTCGTGGAGCGCCCGGACCTTCAGCCCGACCGCGTCGTCGAGGGCCAGCACGGGGCCGATGCTCAGCCACGCCGGCGGCCCGATCGCCTCCTTGAGCAGGTCGACCTCGCACGTTGCAGCGGCTGTCGTGACGATCATGCGCGCCATGCGGGGCGTGGCCTCGACGACCTCGGCGGTGAACCCAGCGCTCGTAGGCGGCGACCAGCCTGCGACAACCTCCGGCAGCGGCAGAGCGGTCGCCGTAGCGAAGTCGATGTCGCGCGACGGGCGGTCGATCAGTTCGTGGGGCAAGGGCGTAGCCGCCGGCCAGCACGAGCCCAGGTCGCTGCCCGCGCCGAAGCCGATCTCCAGGAGTTGCCGGTGCAGCTCGTCCACGGGATCAGCCCGTGGAGGCCAGGTCGGGCAGGCGCTTCTCCCAGACTGTGATCAGCCGCGACGACGTGAGCCGGCGGATGCGGGGCCAGTCACGGCGCAGCAGGTCCGCGTTGACGTACTTCACGATGTCGTACCGCTGTCCGCAGTCCATCAGCTGCCGGTACAGCGTCAGCCGTTGCCTCGGGTCGTCGATGTCGTACCAGGTCGGCCCCGACCAGGCCAGCCGGATGGGAAGGTCGACGCGGCCGTGTGCAGGACCCTCCAACTCGGACAGCGACTCGGGGATGCGCTTGGTGACCCCGATCAGGCGGGACGGCAGCGGCGTGGGTGACGTCACCCCGGCCAGTATCGCGGACCGGTACGACGGAACTGAGTTAGGTGGGATCGCGCCTAGATCCCACCCAACGTCGCCGTTCAGAGGCCTAGCCGGTCATCCAGCGGGAGCGGCGAAGGACCGCCGCCGGGCTCGGTGCGGTGCGGTCCCTCACCAGGAACGGCGTCCGTCGGATCGACCGCCGTCGGGTTGAGCACCCGGGCAAGGAACGACTTCGTGCGCTCGTGCTGCGGGTTGCCGAGCAGTTCGGCCGGCGGACCCTGCTCGACCACCACACCGTCGTCCATGAACACGACCCGGTCGGCGACGTCGCGCGCGAACGCCATCTCGTGGGTGACGACCAGCATCGTCATGCCGTCGCTGGCGAGCGTCCGCATGACGGCGAGCACGTCGCCGACCAGCTCGGGGTCGAGCGCGGACGTCGGCTCGTCGAACAGCATCAGCGACGGGCCCATCGACAGCGAGCGGGCGATCGCCACCCGCTGCTGCTGGCCGCCGGAGAGCTGGGCGGGGTAGGCGGTGTCCCGGTCGGGCAGCCCGACGCGGGCCAGGTTCTCGCGCGCGATCCGCTCGGACTCGGCCTTGCCGCGCCCCAGCACCGTGCGCTGCGCGACCGTGAGGTTGTCCAGCACGGTGAGGTGCGGGAACAGGTTGAACTGCTGGAACACCATGCCGATGGAGCGGCGGACCGCGTCGATGTCGACGTCGGGGTCGGTGACCTCGACGTCGCCGACGAAGACCTTGCCCGCGGTGGGCTCCTCCAGCAGGTTGACGCAGCGCAGCAGGGTGGACTTGCCGGACCCGGACGGCCCGATGACGCAGACCACCTCGCCCGACTGCACCTCGAAGTCGATGCCCTTGAGGACCTCGATCGGCCCGAAGTACTTGTGCAGGTCTTGGATCTGGACAGCGGTCGTCACGGCGTCACCGAGCCTTGGCGTAGCGGATTTCGAGGCGCCGCACGAGCTGCGACAGCGGGAGCGTGATGATCAGGTAGCAGGCGCCCGCCACCATGATCGGCGTGGCGTTGACGTAGGTATTCAGCATGTCGCCGCCGAACTTGGTGAGCTCGATCGAGCCTGCCGTGACGCCGAGCACGTACGCCAGCGACGAGTCCTTGGTGAGCAGGATGACCTCGTTGGTGAGCGGCGGGATCACGATCCGGAACGCCTGCGGGATGACGATCTTGCGCATCGCGGTGAAGTGCGACATGCCCAACGTGCGGGCGGCCTCCAGCTGCCCCTTGGGCACCGCCTGGATGCCGGCCCGGATCGTCTCCGCCATGTACGCGGCGGCCGTGAGCCCGAGACCGATCATCACGCTGCCGTAGACACCGCCGGGGATCTCACGGTCGGGGAACGCGTTCGGGATGCCGTACCCGACCATGAACAGCACCAGCAGGGCGGGCAGGCCGCGGAACAGCTCGATGTAGCCGGTGGAGACCCAGCGGTACGGCGCGACCTTCGACAGCCGCATCAGGGCCAGCATCGTGCCGAGGATCAGGCCGAAGACGAACGCCAGCGCGGTGAAGATCACCGTGTTCCGCAGCGCGACCGTGATGACCTCGGGGAACATCGCGCGCGCGATGTCGGGGCGGAAGAAGCTCTCCTTGAGGGTGCTCCAGTCGGCTGCGTACACCACGAGGCCGACCACCAGGACGAAGATCACATACTGCGCCCACAGGATCAGTCTTTGCCGCTGGCGGCGCTTGAGCTTGGCCATACCGCTCCTCATGCCGGCGGGGAGGGGCGTACCGCCCCTCCCCGCGACCTCAACGGACTTCGAAACGTCTTACTTCGACGGCGGCTTGGTGCCGATCCACTTCTCGTAGATCGCGTCGTACGTGCCGTCGGTGCGGGCCTTCTCCAGCACCGAGTTGACGGTCTTGACCAGCTCGGGGTTGCCGTCCTTCTTCATACCGAACCCGTACTGGTCACCGGTGTCGAACTCGGCGGCGATCACGAACTTGCCGGTGTTCTTCTTGATGAAATCGCCCCAGACCGGCACGTCGTTGACGGCGGCGTCGATCTGGCCGGTGGCCAGCGCCTGCTGCTGCGCGGCGAGGTCCTTGTAGTCGACGACCGTGTACCCGTTGGCGGCCGACTCCTTCTTCACGTAGTCCAGGCCGGTGGTGGCGGCCTGGGCGCCGACCTTCTTGCCCTTGAGGTCGGCCAGCGACTTGTACGGGGCGCCGGCCTTCACGAGCATCGCCTGGGTGGCGTTGAAGTACGGCTCGGAGAAGTCGATTACCTTCTGCCGCTCGGGGGTGATGGACATGGCCGCGGCGGCGATGTCGCACTTGCCGGTCTTGAGGTCCTGGCCGGACTTGATGCCCTCGAACGGCGTGTCGACGATGGCCTGCTCGACCTTCAGCTCCTTGGCGACGAGGTCGATGATGTCGACGTCGAAGCCGACGACCTTGCCGCCCTCGTTGAACTGGAACGGCGCGTACGGAAGGTGGGTGCAGACGGTGAGCGTGCCGTCCTTGACGAGCTTCACCCCACTCTCCGTGGTCGTCGCCTCCTCCTTCGCGCAACCGGCCGCGCCGACGACAAGCGCGGTGGCCGCGAGGACCAGGGCGGCCCTGCGGAGCTTGGTTCGCTGCGTCACGAAGATCCCTCCGATCACGTCCCAGCGCGCCATCGCGCCGGTATCACGGGCTCATCCTGTCATTCGGGCCCGTCTGGGTCTCGTTGCGAAACCAAACCGCAATGCGGTCATGCTGGGACGTGGCGGCGGAGGAAATCCAGTTCGACCGCCATCTGCCGGATCCGTTCCGTGACGACGAGGGAGCCGTGGCCGGCGTCGAACCGATACACCTCGTGCTGCTTGCCGAGCGCGTCGAGCCGTGCCAGGTAGTTGTCGATCTGGCGGATCGGGCAGCGCGGGTCGTTCTCGCCCGCCGTGACCAGCACGGGAGCCTTGACCGCCGCCACGTAGGTGATGGGCGAACCCGCCTTGAACGCGTCCGGCGCCTCGGCGGGAGTGCCGCCGAAGAGCACCCGGTCCATTGCCTTGAGCTGCTCCATCTCGTCCTCGTACGCGGCGACGTAGTCGGCGACGGGCACCGCCGCGATCCCGGCCGCCCACCGGTCGGGCTGCGTACCGAGGCCGAGCAGGGTGAGGTAGCCGCCCCAGGACCCGCCCTCCAGCACGCATCGCCGCGGATCCGCGAGCCCACTGGCCACCGCCCAGTCGTGGACCGCCGCGATGTCCTCCAGCTCCGTGCGACCAGGCCGGCCGATGATCGCGTCGCGCCACTCGCTGCCGTAGCCGGTGGAACCCCGGTAGTTGACGTGGACGACGGCGTATCCGGCGTCGACGACCGCTGCCCGGGCCGCGCTGAAGCTGTCCGAGTCGAGCCAGTGCGGGCCGCCGTGCACGGAGAACACCGTCGCGAACGGACCCTGCCTGCCAGGGGGAGTGCTGACCAGTGCGTGGATCTTGCCGCCCGGCCCGTCCACCCAGGCGTCGTCGATCGGCACCGACGGCGGCGCGGACTCGCCCGGCGGCGTGAGCAGCGGCTCGTCGCGGCCGGCCACGCGGATCTGCGGCGGCTGTGCCGCGCTCGACCACCCGTACTCGACCGTGCCGTCGGGGCGGGCGGTTGCGCCGCCGATGACGCCGGTGTCGGTGTCGACCGTGGTGAGGGTGTCTGTGCCGAGTTCGTACCGGTGGAGCGTGGTGCGGGCGGCGTGCTCGCGCTCCACCAGCAGCCCGGACGCGTCCGGGTACCAGTCGGCGGAGATGTCGCCGACCAGCGGGATGTCCAGCTCGGTGACGGTGCCGGCGACCGGATCCCAGATCAGCAGCTCCGGACGGCCGCGCCGCTCGTGCTGCACCAGCAGCCGCTGGTCGCCACGGACCGGCGAGAACGCCAGCGCCTGTAGACCCTTGCCCGGACCGTCGGCCAGCTCGGCGACCGTCTCGTTGCCGTCGACCGTGACGACGCGCAGGTCTGGGTGGAGCGAGTCGCCGTGTTCGGAGTGTTCGATCGCCAGCAGCGTCTCGTCGGTGGAGAGTCCGCCGATGGACGCGTCCTGCTCGGAGCGGTAGACGCTGGTGAGCTGCCCGTCACGCCACAGGTACAGCTCGCACCCGTCGTCGTTGGCGCGACCCACCGCCACCACGTTCTTGCCGACATCGAGGCCCGCCGAGTACGCCGGCTCCAGCCCGGGGATCGCCTCGATCGCGGCAGTGTGGTCGGCGCCGAACGGCTGCCGCTTCCAGGTGCCGAACTCGTCTCCGTCGGTGTCGTCGAACCACCACACCTGCTCGCCGTCCGGATCGAGCGCGCCGTCGGTGGTGCCGTTCGGGCGGTCGGTGACCTGGCGGTGCTCGCCGATTTCCCGGTTCCACGCGTACAGCTCGAACACGCCGCTGGCGTTCGAGACGTACAGGCTGCGAGACGGCCGGTCGACCGCCCAACCCGGCAGCGAGATCCGGATCGCGCGGAAGCGGGCCTGCCAGCGGGCCTCGTCGTCGGTCTGGGGCGTGATGTCGATCGGTGTGGTCACCCGTGCATCATGCCTGGCCGGTATGGCTAGAGCTTTCGGATTACCCGGCACGGGTTGCCGAAGGCCAGTACGCGCGCGGGCAGATCCCGCGTGACGACGCTGCCCGCGCCAACGACCGTGCCGGCGCCGATGGTGACGCCGGGGCAGACGATCACGCCGCCCGCCAGCCACACGTCGTCGCCGAGGACGATGGGCAGGCCGCGTTCCACCGGCTCGCGGCGGTCGTCCGGATCGAGAGGATGCAGCGGCGTGAGGAGCTGTACGCGCGGTCCGATCTGGACGTGGTCGCCGATCGTGATGCCGCCGCTGTCGAGCAGGATCGCGTCGTAATTGATGAAGCTGCCGGTGCCGATGCTGACCCGGTACCCGTAGTCGCAGCGCAGCGGCGCGTTGACATAGGCGCCCTCGCCGACCTGGCCGAACAGCTCGTGTAGGAGGTCCGGGCCCGGCGTGGCGTTGTACCGCTCGACGAGCCGCTGGCAGCGCTCCCGCTCGGCGATGAGTTCCGGTGCGTCGTACCAGTACTGCTCGCCGCTCAGCATGTTGTCCTTGTGCTCACCCATGTGGAGATACTGCCTCCCGGGCGCGCTAGTTGCAGGCCAGCGGGTTCGGGACGTTGACGCCGACCGGACCCCGGTTGAGGCACGGGTAGATGCCCTGGCGGATCAGGTCGTCCAGGATGCCGCCGACGGCGTTCGGGTAGTTCGTGTTCAAGTGACCCAGGATCACGCCGTTGCGCTTGGACGTCGCCGGCGCCGCCCGCACGATCTGGCGGATGCTGTCCACCGTGCGGTACCGGCCGCCTGGCTTCTCCCAGTCGCGGGTGTCGACCGTCCACAGGCAGAGCCGGTAACCCTGGCTCGCGGCGATGCGTTGGACCCGCGCGTTCCAGGCCCCGTACGGCGGGCGCAGCACGTTGCTCTTCACGCCGCTGTAGATCTGCGCGTACACCTGCTGGTCGCTGAGCGTGGTCAGGTTCGGGTGACTCCACGTGTGGTTGGCGACCCAGTGACCCTGCCTGCGCAGTTCGGCGATGATGTTCTGGTACTTGCTGGCATCCTTGTTGATCAGCAGGAACATGGCCCGGACGTGCCGGGACTTCAGGTATGCGCCAACGCGGACGGCGCGGTACGGGTCGCCGTAGGCCCAGTCGTCGAACGTGAGGATCGCGCGGCCGCTGGTGTTGCCGCAACGCGAGATGCTGTAGGCCGGGGCCGCTTGCGCCGGAGCGTTCGTCACCGGTGCTGCTTGGGTCGGTACAGCTTGAGCCGGTACAGCTTGGGCAGGTAGGGCTGGGATGAGTGTCGCTACCAGGACTAGCGCCAGTAGAGCGACAGGAACGCGCCACGAAACCATGATGTGCCTCCCCCGAGACGGCAGTGGATGGTGCTGCCCGGCCATGGTGCACCTGCCGCGCCACCGTGATTGCCGCCCGGGATCCGGCCGCTCGAACTGTCGGGGTTTGGTCGTATCCGGCGCCCGGTTAAGGGATGCGTGTCCGGACAGTCGGGTTCGGGGCCCTAGACAGCTTGGCGTAGTAACCCTTGCCGTACGCGGACGGCATGACCCACCAGCTCACGTCCACGTCGTACTTCAGCAGCTCCTCGGTGAGCGGCGTGCGCCTGCCCATCGGGTAGAGGTAGCAGCACCCGAGGTACTGGCCGTCCACGTCGTACACCGCGTAGGTGAACGAGTGCCCGTCGCGGAACTCCAGCTCGTGCCAGACGAGATGATGTCGATGCTGGCGTTGATGCCGCGCACGTCCTCCCGCAGATCCGCTCGGGAGATCACCCTGGCGCGGACGTCCTCGTAGGCGAGTTCGGCCGGCGCGACGTAACCAGACGGCAGGTCAAGGGACTTCACGAGTCCGCGGTAGTCCACGCGCTCACCTCTCGGTCAGGACGACGGGTCCGTCGGCGGTGATGGCGAGGGTGTGTTCGGCGTGCGCCGCGCGGCTGCCGTCGGCGGTGAGGACGGTCCACCCGTCGGTGTGGATGCGGTGCCGATCGTCGCCGCCCTCGATGAGCATCGGTTCGATCGCGATGACCAGGCCTTCGCGCAGCGGCATACCCCGGCGTGGGCGGCCAGTGTTGGGCACTGACGGATCTTCGTGCATCGCCCTGCCGACGCCGTGGCCGCCGAACCCGTGCGGGAGCCCGTAGCCGGCGGCGCGTGCGACGGTCTCGACCGCGTGGGAGATGTCGCCGATCCGTGCGCCGGGCCGCGCTGCGTCGATCCCGGCTGCGAGTGCCTGGGAAGTGGTCGTAGTGAGGCGCAGGGCGGCCTCGTCGATCTCGCCGATCGCCACGGTGATCGCGGCGTCGCCGTGGTAGCCGTCGATGTGCGCTCCACAGTCGACCGACAGGAGGTCGCCCTGCGCGAGAACGCGCTGGTCGGGTATGCCGTGGACGATCGCATCGTTGACCGACAGGCACAGCACGGCCGGGTAGGGCGTGGGCGCCCAGGACGGGTGGTAGCCGAGGAATGACGGTTTGGCGCCTGCCGTCGAGATCAGGTCGGCGGCCAGTTCGTCGAGGTCGGCGAGGTGTACGCCGGGCCGGGCAGCGTCCGCGACGGCATCGAGCGCGCGGGCGACGATCCTGCCGGCTTCCCGCATGACGGTGATCTCGGACGGCGACTTCAGGATGACCATGGTTGGTATTTTAATACCAGGATTAGTATCAGGGCCATGGTCCGTACGCCTCTCACCGACGACGAGCGCGAGCGCGGGCGACTACTGGGGCAGGCGTTGCAACGGGCGCGGGGCAACCGCAGCGCCGCTGAGGTTGCCGTGCGCGCCGGCATCTCGCTGGACACCCTGCGCAAGATCGAGCGTGGTGCGATCGTGACGCCGGCCTTCTTCACCGTGGCAGCGCTGGCCGACGTGCTCGGTCTCGACCTCCACGAGCTCGCCGCGATTCACGATCAGGGTCGCGTCGCGTAACGCCTGAGCTGCCACGCCGCCGCCGAGGCCCAACCCCAGCCGACGACGACCGCGACAGTGACGATCCGGAAGTCGCCGACGACCATGCCGATCGTGCCGAGCGCCAGGAACGCTACGGCCGACGCGATGCTGTACCACATCCATCCGCGCTTCCCGTCCGCTGCGAAGCGTCGGGCGAGCACGAAGAACAGCGCCACCAGCGAGCCGAACCCGAGGACGAACGCCACGAAGTGCAGGTTGCTGTGCCAGCTGACGACCTCGGGACTGCCGGACGGGGCGCCCGCCGGGAATCCGAGCGCGGGGTCGGCCAGGAACACTCCGCCGCCGATCAGCCCGGCGCCGATGCCGCCGTAGAGGAGTGGACCCCACGTGCTGCCCGCCGTAGAGCGCGCCGCACACCGACGGCGCACGCGAGGAAGAGCAGTCCGCTGACGACGAAGTTCGCGATCTGGATCCAGCCGCCCTCGCCGAGGCTCAGCATGCTGAACGGGTGTTTCCTGAGGTCGAATCCGTCCCGTGTGAACGCCTGGGCGAGACCGACCGCAAGGTAGAGCGGGCCGGCGACGACGCCGCAGGTAAGCAGGGCGCGGGTGGAGTCTTTCGTGCGGAGCTGCGTGCTGGTCACTGGACTCTCCTTGTCAGCTCTTGCCGCCTGTGAAGGGTGCCTCGCCTGGTTTCAGCGGACGGAATCGCAGCGCCGACCAGACCTCGTCGACGGCGACCTGCCCGTTCGGTCGGAGTCCGTACTCGCCGACGATCGGCCACACGGTGTCGCGGTTGATGTCGGAGCGGTTGGCCTTCGGGTAGCAGATCCACACGACCGCTGGCCCCTTCAGTTGCTCGGCGTGCGCGTCGAGGATCTCGCTCAGCGCCGCCGCGTCCTGCGCGAAGACCAGGGCGACGCCTGCCTCCGCAAGTGCGCTGGTCACCTGCGCACCCTCCGGTACGGGCTCGATCAGGCCGAGGTGCTCGGCGTGCGACATCCAGACCATGGCGGTCGGCTTGATGAGCAGCTTCTCGGCGACCGTCTTGGCGGCCATCACGCGTCCTTTCCGAAGAAGTCCTTGAGAATCGGGGCGATCGCCGACGCCTTGAGCATGTGGTTCTGGCCGTCGATCGTGCGGTACTCGGAGTCCGGGAGGCGGTCGGCGATCTGCCGCATCGTGGTGCGGAACCACTCGTCGCTCTTGCCGCCGGCCATCGACAGGGCGGGGACCTTCGCGCCGGCGTACCGGTCCATCGGAAGCGGCTGGCCCGAGGTGGCGCCCTGCAGGAGGGCGCGGTCGTACGGGAGCGTGTGGGCGACCTGCTTGAGCTTCTTCCACGGCGGCGTCACCGACATCACGGCGATCATCAGGCCCGGCACACCGACGTGCTTCATGAACTGCTTCACCGCGTCGCCCCGGCGGTCCTCCGCCAGCGACTTCGTCAGGTTCGGAGCGTAGTCGGCGGGCTCGGTGCGCGCGTCGGGGCTCAGCGCGAACGGTGCCTCGTAGACGGCGAGCCTGGTGATGGGCACGCCCCGGTTCGCCGCCTCCAGGGCGAGCGCCGCGCCGGACGACTGTCCGAACACGTAGGCAGAGCCGCTGGCCTCCTCGATCAGCGCGGCAAGATCCTCGATCTCGCGCTCGGTCGAGTACGGCAGAGTGTCGGTGCTCTCGCCCCGGCCGCGCCGGTCGTAGGTGTAGACGGTGAAGCGGTCCTGCAGCGCCTCGGCGAACTGCTTCGCCGGCCCGAACGCCCGGTAGCACAGCGCGCCGTCCACCAGGATCAGCGCTGGGCCGGTGCCGGTCTTGTCGTAGCCGATGACCGTGCCGTCGGCGGAGATGACAGTGCTGGTGGTCGTGCCCATGTCGATCCCTCGTCTCGTCGTGTGCGTGAGCCAATCATGTGACCGACAAGCATTGCTGTCAAGACAAATATTCTTGTCGGTAACTCGTAGGGATACCCCTATCGCAGTTGGCTGGCCAGCAGGCGTGATCACGGGCGGGCGCCGGAGAAGGGTGATGAGCATCGGAACAGACGTTGAGAGGTGTGCCATGAGCAGCGGAAACCTTGTGCTGACTCCTAACCCGAGCGCGCCGGCGCCGGTGCAGGGGGCGTTCCTGGCGTGGCTCGGCGCCATCGCGGCCGGCGTGGTGGAGACCGCCGTGTGGGTCGGTACGGAACCGTGGTCGCTCGCCGAAGTCGCTCCACGGGCGGCGATCTACTGCGCGGCGGTCTGCGTGTTCGTGCTCATGCGCGCCGGCCGGAACTGGGCTCGACTGGTGTTGACCGTGGTGCTCGGCGTCGTCGGCACCCTGTCGCTGGTGATCGAGCCGGTCGCCTGGTTGGCCGACGGCAACTCGCTCGGAGACGCGATCGCCGACGCGGGTGCCGCGGACTGGGCGATCGCTGTCAGTCGTGGTGCGCACCTCGCCTCCGTGGTGGTAGCCGTGGTGCTCATGTACGTGCCGTCCGCCAACCGGTACTTCCGACGGCGATGAGGGTTGGCTGACGCGGCGCGAACCGGACTATCCGGGAAGCCGTGCCTACAACGGGCGCTCGTAGCCCCGAATATCCCGCAAGTCCGTTTCGGTTCAGGCCAGCCACGCGCCGGCTGGCACGTCGAGGCCGGCGGCAAGGCCGAAGTGGTCCGTCGCGGTCGATCCTGCGGCCCAGTTCCAGAGACATCTCGCCGGCACGCACCACCGGACTGCGCGGCGAGAACGTGTGCCCCGCTTCATCCGGTTGCACCGCCTCCCACGTGTCCCGGTACCAATGCCGGTGACTTAACGGTCGCGGGCCGTTCGGCGTGGGAGTTGTCCGAATAGCCGCTCCGCTGGCGCACGCCCGCCGGGGAAACCGGACTGTCGGGGCAGTGGTCCTGAAACCGGGCGCAGGATGCCGCCATTTCCCCGACAGTTGCCGGGGTGGCGGCTCTAACCGGGCACCAAACAGGTGTCCATATTGGATTAGTCGGGGAAGGTAACGCTACGATCCGCGGCGTAAGGTTTGTTCAACTGGATCGGCGCGGTCCCGACGTGACCACACAACCGTCGTCGGGCCGATGTGCCTCGTCCACTTGGCTGGCCGCCTGGATGTCTGCCCGAAGAGGCGAGCGCCGACGGAGACGGCCCGCCAGCATGCCGGGCATGAAGATCGCCTTGCTGGCCACACTGGGCGTCGCCGGGATGGTCCTCGGCATGCTAGCCCTGCGCTCCAGCCTCCGAGACGCCCGACGTTCGCGGTACCTGCGCCGGCACGGTCTGCCAGCGGTGGCGACCACGACGAGCTGGGAGTGGGACAACAGCGAGCATGGCGACTGCCGCTACCGACCGATCGTCAGCTTCACGACCGCCGACGGTCAGAGCATCGAGCAGATCAACCTGCACTGGCATTCCCGCCGCAGCGAGGGTCGGCCCGGCGAGACCTTCGAGGTCTTCTACGGTCCTGACAAGCCTCGCGAAGTTCGGTCGGGGAGACCGTCCTACGTCGCGCAGCACCGGGTCATCTCGGTGTCGCTCAGCATTGCGGTCATCGTCGGGAGCGCGTGGTTCGCCGTGTTCGTGCTGCTCGACGGTTCCGGCGTAGCGGTCCCATCGCCCGCTGTGCTGCTGCCCGACTTCGACGAGATCGACGGGAGATACTGGGGTTTCGGGGCCCCACTGCTGTCTGCCCTCGCGTTCACCCAGATGACGGCCATCGCGGGCTTCAACCTGCTGGAACGGCTGGCCGACCGCGCCGGATGCTTCGGCATCGCTCTGATGACGCTCTGCACGGGAGCCGCTGGCGTGGCAGCCGTGGGCTGCTACGTGCTCGCCTACTTGGGCTGGGCCGCAAGCCGTTGAAGCTCTGACGTGACGAGGGCTGATTCGGCGGCTTACGCCCCTGTAAGGCTCCCGGGACAAGAGCAGAGGCCCTGTACCGACTCGGTACAGGGCCTCTGAGCTGTCGGGGTGACAGGATTTGAACCTGCGCCCTCTTCGTCCCGAACAAGGTGCGGACGCTGTTGTTACCTGGACAGCTGTACGAATGCGCTGGTCAAGCTGTTGGTTCGCGTTGTTCGATGCGGTTGCCCGATGGCTCGGCACTGTGAAGTTTCTCCCAAGCCTCTCCCACGGGACAGGCAGCGCTCCGCCGGCCGAGGCAGGCGCCGAAAGCGCGTGCACTTGGGCTCGGACAGCCATCTGCCCGGGCTAGGTAAGGCCCCGACACAGCCGACAGATTGAAGGAACCTGACCGTGTTCGCGCCGTCAGAGGCTCTCTGGTGCTATCCGGACAGACCAGTGGAGCTAACAGCAGAAGCGAACTGCGCTGCCACCCGGCTCCTGGAATTGACGGCACGTTCCAGCCTCTGTCTCTGCTCGTCGAGCCGCTCGATCTGCCTGACTATTCGGTGCTGTTCGCCTGTAGGGGGCAGAGGCATCAGGAAACGACGGATCGACCGGATGTTCACATGTGGGGAGGCCGAACCACCGACATCCTGGGTAGCTTGGCCGAACCCCAGCGGAGAGTTCAGGAACCAGGCGAAGTACTCGGGCACTACGGCCGAGGCACATCGGAACTGCATCATCCGCTGTGACAGGCAGAGCAGCGTGTGTGGCGGTACGACCGCGGCGATGCCATACCGGCCGCCCTCACGGGAGTAAAGGACGTCTCCCGCCTTTGGCGTCAAACGCGCGGTTTGCTGCCGGTACGTGGCGTCATCCACGCGCAGCGCTTGGTCAACCAAGACTCGGCCCGGCTCCACATCGCAGGTACGGATCGCGGGGTACCCGGATGGAGCGTATGGCGGTGTTCTGTGAAGACAGTCGACGATGTGGGTGCAGACGTCCTCCACGTGCACCCACGTCCAATGGTCAGGGACATCGAAGGGCGCCTCGTCACGATCGACGATGACGCTGGCCTTCGGTTTGCTGATCGTTCCACTTTGGACCAGCGCGTGTCGTTCCCGTGCGACTAGGGCGAGAACGTCGTCTGCAACACCTTCCTCGGGACGCCGTGCAACGAGTCGTCCCTCCACCGCCAGCTGCAACACGACTGGGCGGAACTCGACGATGCTATCGGGGTCGTCAGTGAGGGTTGGCCAGTTGGCGCTCGCTCGCTCCCATGCTCGGCGCAGGTCGGCGACGGTGTCAGCTTCGGTAAGTGCGTTCAGGGCCGAAGCCCGGAACCGGGTAGCGGCGCGGCGGCGGCGATCCTGGACGGCTTCGAGGTGGTCGCACAGCCTCAGCAACTCGTCCGCCTTGGCAACGATCCGCTCCTGCTCCGCAGGCGGGGGAACAGGAACAGTCCACTCTGCAAGGGTCTTCGATCCCAAGTGATTGATCGCCACACCTCGAGAGCTCTTCGCGAAGGCGCCGCTGCGCGCCTGCTGTCTAAAGTATCGCTCGTAGAAATCTGGGAGGAGAACTAGCGGGTCGGCGAATCGCACTCTGATCAGGGTGTTCTGAAAGCAGCAACCTGGTATCTCGCCCCGGTATTGCGCTGGCTTGCCAACTTCGGACGGGCTGCCCGACGCCTCTCCGAGGAGCAGATCACCAGGCCACAACTCGTAGGAGTCCGACTCGCTCTTGGTGAACGCCATCTCCTTCACCTCATCGAGGCGAAGCCCGTCCCAGCCGACGTTGGCCGCCCGGAGATATGGCCGCATCCGGTCGCCGGTCGCCTTAGATGGGGAACGCTGCCGGCCGAGCCTCACCTCGGCGATGTCACCCAACCGTGCGAGCGGCCACCGAGACGGATACCCATAAGCTCCGTGGATTGGTTCGAGCCCCGACGAGTTCAGAACCTTGCCTATTGGCTGATCGCACGCCTTTGGCATCGTTAGCCGGCCATGAATGGCAAGGTCCAGGGCGAGATCTCGCAGGCGTCGGAAGCCTCCGGGGCTATCGGCGATCGTGCCGAAGTTGTCGAGGAAGGCTTCGGTGTCCATCATTTCCCCAGCAGCGCTTCGGCGAGGCTCGCCCGGAGCGCCTCGCGGGCGGTCTCGACCTCGGCGTTGGCTTCGGCGTAGCGGGCGAGGAGGACGTCGGGGTCCTCGTGGCCGTCGTCGACCATGTTGGGGTTCGTGATGTCGAGGTTGTAGCCACCGGCGGCGATGTCGTCGACCGGTGACCTTCCAGGCCCGCTCGTTCTCCTCGCGGTTGTCCCACCACGCCTTCTCGGGCTCGAACTCCTCGATCCGCATGGGCTTGGTCTTCGAGTAGCTCTTGTAGCCGTCGGGATAGGGGTGCTCGTAGAACCAGACGTCCTTGGTGGGCTCGCCCTTGGTGAAGAACAGGATGTTGGTCTTGATCGTCGTGTAGGGGGCGAACACGCCCTTGGGGAGCCGGACGATCGTGTGGAGGTTGCACTCCTCGAGCAGCTGCTTCTTGATGCGGGTCTTGATGCCCTCGCCGAACAGGGTGCCGTCGGGCAGGACGATGGCGGCCCGGCCGCCATCCTTGAGCAGCTCCATTACGAGCACGAGGAACAGGTCGGCGGTCTCTCGGGTGCGGAACTCGGCCGGGAAGTTGTTCTCGATGCCGTCCTCCTCCATCCCGCCGAACGGCGGGTTGGTGACGATCACGTCGACCTGGTCCGTCGGGCCGTAGTCGCGCAGCGGGCGGGCGAGGGTGTTGCCGTGGCGGATGCCGTCGGCACCTCGATGCCGTGGACCATCAGGTTGGTCACGCACAGCAGGTGCGGCAGCGCCTTCTTCTCGACGCCGTGGATGCTGGCCTTCAGCGCGGCGAGCTTGGTCGGGCGTCTCGGCCTGCGGCGCGCATGTGCTCGTAGGCGCAGGTGAGGAAGCCGCCGGTGCCGCAGGCGGGGTCGAGGACGGTCTCGCCGAGCTGCGGGTTCGACCATGTCGACGGCGAACTGGGTGGCGGCCCGGGGTGTGTAGAACTCGCCGGCGTTGCCGGCGCCCTGGAGGTCCTTGAGGATCTGCTCGTAGATGTCGCCGAAGGTGTGGCGGGTCTTCGACTCGTTGAAGTCGATGTCGTGGTTGATCTTGTTGATCACCTGGCGCAGCAACGTGCCGGACTTCATGTAGTTGTAGGCGTCCTCGAACACGCTGCGCAGCAGCTCGGCCCGCTGGCGGGCCTTGCCGGTGAACTCGAGCGACGTCGAGGTCCTTGAGCGTCGGGAAAAGCTGCGTTGTCGACGAGGTCGAGCAGCGTCGTCGCCGGTCGGGGCGTCCTGTGCCGAGCGCGTCCTCGTCGGCCCACGCTCCCACCGCAGGTCGCGGCGGGACCGGGGAGTCGTAGTCGTCGTCCTCGAGCTCGGTCTCGAGTCTCGAGGTCGCTGTAGATCTTGAAGAACAGCATCCAGCCGAGCTGGCCGATGCGCTGGGCGTCGCCGTCGACGCCGGCGTCCTTGCGCATGATGTCCTGGATGGACTTGATCGTGGTGGAGAGCGACACGGTTGGCTCCGGGTCAGGCGGGTTCGTAGAGCGCGGCGTCGATCTCGCGCAGGGCGGCGAGGTACTGGTCGCGTCCGCCGAAGCTGCGTACGAGCTCGATCGGGGTGCCGAGCTCGGGGAACGGGTCGAGCTTGAGCACCTCGATCTCGCTCGATCGAGCCGATGCCCTGGTCGGCGTACTTGTCGAGCAGCGCGGCGAGCACCTCGCGGGCCTGTGTCGCCGTACTTGGTGAACACGTCGCGCTTGCGGACGTTGTCGGCCCGCTCGCGGCGGGTGAGCGGCGGGCTGGTCGAACGCGACGTGGCAGATCAGGTCGAACGGGTCGAGGTCGCCGGCCGACGTTGTCTTCGAGCGCTTCGAGCAGCACGCCTCGCTCGAGCAGCTCGTCGACGATCGCCTGCTTGCGGTCGGTCGCCTTCCACCGCTTGAGGAACTCGTCGAGGGTGGCGAACTCCTCGTGCACGGTGCGGCGGGTGTAGTCCTTGCAGCGACTCGGTGATGAGCTTGCCGTCCTTGTCGTAGTACTGGACCCGCTCGGCGACGACGGTGAACTTCACGCCGCTCACGACGTAGACGTGGCGGTCGTCCGTCCTCGTCGTCCGGCGTCGTCGTATGATCGTGGTCGGGGTCGTCGAGGACCTCGTCGATGTCGTCCGGATCGATCGGCTCCTCGTCGAGCGTCGGGTCGGGCGGGGCGACGTCGTCGTCGCCCTCGGGCACCTCGTAGACCTGGAGCGGCGGGCCGTCCCAGTCGGGGTCGGCGAACAGCTCGGTGGCCTTGCGGAAGTCGAGGATCGTGAAGAAGTACTTGCCGTAGTCGGGCCGCAGCCGGGTGCCCCGGCCGATGATCTGCTTGAACTCGGTGAGCGACTGGATGCGCTGGTCGAGGGCGATCACGTGGCACGTCTGGGCGTCGACGCCGGTGGTCATCAGCTTCGAGGTCGTGGCGATCACCGGGTACGGGCGCTTCGGGTCGATGAAGTTGTCGAGCTGCGCCTTGCCCTCGTCGTTGTCGCCGGTGATCCGCATCACGTAGCGATGGTCGGCCTGCGACGAGCGGCGCGTTCTCGGGGACGTTGACCAGCGCCTGGCGCATCCGCTCGGCGTGGTCGATGCTCTCGCAGAACACGATCGTCTTGTTCATCGGGTTCGGTGTCGTGCAGGAACGAGCTGATCCGCTCGGCGACGATGCTTGGTCGCGCTCGGGGAACACGATGTCGCGGTCGAAGTCCCGCTGGTTGTAGATCCGGTCCTCGATTCGCTCGCCCGACGTCGTCGACCTGGCCCTCCTCCGGCCGCCAGCCGAGCAGGTCCTTGTCGAGGTCGATGCGGACGACCTTGTAGGGGGCGAGGAACCCGTCCTCGATGCCCTGCTTCAGCGAGTAGGTGTAGACGGGCTCGCCGAAGTAGTGGATGTTCGAGACGTACTTCGTCTCCTTCGGCGTGGCCGTCATGCCGAGCTGGATGGCCGAGTCGAAGTAGTCGAGCACCTCCCGCCACGCCGAGTCCTCCGCGGCGCTGCCTCGGTGGCACTCGTCGATGACGATGAGGTCGAAGAAGTCGCGCGGGAACTTGTCGTAGATCGGCTCCTTGTCCTCGGTCGCCCATGATCGCCTGGTAGAGCCCGAGGTAGATCTCGTAGGACGTGTCGATGCGGCCGTGCTCGTCGACCAGGCTCCGGTTGAGCTTCTTCATCGCCCCGCCGAAGGGCCTGAAGTCGTTCTGGATCGTCTGGTCGACGAGGATGTTGCGATCGGCGAGGAACAGGACCCGCTTGGCCGGTCCTTGTTCTTCCAGAGCCGCCAGATGATGTTGAACGCGGTGTAGGTCTTGCCGGTGCCGGTCGCCATCACGAGCAGGAGTCGCCGTCTGGCCCCGGGCTACCGCCTCGATCGTGCGGTTGATGGCGAGCTGCTGGTAGTAGCGGGCTTCCTTGCCGCCGACCTCCGCGTGGTTCGGGCTGGTGACGAGGTCCTCGTCTGCGTCGTCGAGGCCGCGCCAGCTCTTGTAGTGCGCCCACAGAGCGTCGCGGGGAGGGGAACTCATCGAGGGTGAGCGTCCGCTCGATCGCCGGGAACGTGCCGGTCCGGTCGTGGAAGAGGAACCCGTCGCCGTTCGAGCTGAACACGAACGGCACGTCGAGCGTCTCGGCGTAGGCGAGGGCCTGCTGCATGCCCGCGCCGACCGAGTGGTTGTTGTCCTTCGCCTCGATCAATGCGATCGGCAGGTTCGGCTTGTGGAAGAGCAGGTAGTCGGCGCGCTTGCGCTTGCCCCGAGCGACGAGCTTGCCGCGCACGATGATCTTGCCGTCGGTGAACCCGAACTCCCGACGCCACTGGTGTTGTGGCCCATCCGGCCCTGCTGATCGCAGGCGTGATGTAGCGGTCGCAGATGTCCGACTCGCTCAGCGCCTTCTTGTTGGTCACCGGCCGTGCCTCCTCAGCATGGTCCATACGTTAAGTGATGAGGCGACCTCTCTGGCGGTCAAAGGCATGCTATTGGCCGTTTGTCGATGTAGAGCGACCGAACGGAGGCCGGTGGCGTCGACATCGTGCGACCGCCCGGAGGGTGCGAGTCTCGGGCACGCGCGCGCAACAGGGCCGAACAACCTTGTTTGGAGTCGCGCCTGGACCTGCCCCTCGGCGCCCACACTGACATTGCCGGCCCGAACGACGCAGGCGTACCTCGGTGCGTACCCGGCACTCAAGCGGTCATCTGAAGCGGTGGGCGGCCGGGCTGGCTACTCGGTCGACGTGTTGATGCGCATCTACGCCGACTGCCTCGACGGCGAGGCGGTGTTGCTATGTCAGCGGGGTGCAGGCAGCGCTATGGGCGCGCTGGCTTGACTCGCTGCATGGCTCCCCAGGCATCCTGAACGATCTCGGTCGTGGCGGAGTGCTCGGGTTTCCATCCGAGTTCGGCGCGGATCAGGGCTGGACTGGCTACGAGTCGTTGAGGCTCAGGCTTGGGCGGTTGGTGGCTGACGCCGATACGTCGGCCCGTTACATCAACGGCGGTTCTGATGACGTCCAGAACGGAGCTGCCGGTGCCGGTGCTGACGTTGTAGACGCGGTGCGATCCGGGCTCGGCCGCCTCTAGGGCGAGACGGATGGCCGCGGCCGCGTCGGTGACGTGGATGTAGTCGCGCACGGCGGTGCCTTCACCGTTGACGGAGACCGTGCCGCCGCTGGTGGCGGCCTCCAGAACTCGCGGGATCAGGCCGCGCCGTTCCGGATCACCGATGCCATTGGTGGCGCCGGCCAGGTTGACGAACCGCAGCGAGACGCCGCCGACGGTGCCGGTCCGGCTGACGAAGTCGAGGAGTTGTTCGGCGGTGAGTTTGGTGGCGGCGTAGGGGTTTGTGGGTCGGGTGTCGAGCTGCTCGGAGAGGGTGTCCGCGTCGTGCTCTCCGTAGACGGCTTGGGTGGAGCCGTTGACGATGACCGGCCGCCGCACCGCACCAGTGTGGGTGAGCGCGGCAAGCAAGTTCTGGAGCCCGCCGACATTTACGTCGTAGTAGTTCAGCGGCTGCTCGAACGACTCCCGCACGCCGGTGAGGGAGGCAAGGTGAACGACCGCATCTGGCCTGGTTTTGGCTGCGGCTGCCCGGACGGCGTCCCGGTCCCGGATGTCGGCCTGGACAACGGGAGCGCCCAGCGACGTGTCCCCTGTGCCCGATCGGCTCATGACCACGACGTCGTAGCCGTGCTGGGAGAGATCGTTGACCACAGCGCGGCCGAGGAAGCCCCGACCGCCGGTCACCAGTGCGCGCATGAGGTCGTCCTATCGGCGTCGCGGTCGGTTGATGGTTCCCCGGCGCTGAATCGACGCGAGCAGGTCAGCGGACAGGATCTCCCGGGATTCCGGGTCATACGTGCAGCGGACGAGGCAGGACCAGATGCCGTTCTTGACCTCCTGGTAGAGGCTCGCCAGGTTGTCTTCGAGGTACTTCGCCGCCCCTCGCGATCCGCTCGCGTGGATCCCTGCCGCGTACAACCAGGAGCCCGTTCCGTCCGGGCGCGGCAGGGCGCCCAGATAGGCGTAGTCGGCGGGCTCGCCGCTGTCCGCCGGTGAGTGGTGCTTCTCGCCGGTGGTCTTGTCCAGGAGGTACCAGCCTGCGTCGTCGCGCGCGAAGCCGTAGCGCTCGTCTGCCGTCAAGGCCTGCTCAAGCCACGGTGACTGGCGCGGCCCGCAGGTGATGACTAGCCCGTCGCGGTTGAGGTCGATGAACTCCCCCGGCCCGACGTACTCGACGTTCGCGCGGAGACCAACGTCTTTGGCGATGCGCGTGATGCGTTCGATGAAGTCGGCGTCTTCACGGTGGACGACCGGCCGCTCCGGTCCGTCGGGATACGGCGCGACTTCGACGGGCACGCCGATCGTGACGGTGTCGCTCGGGCTCAGGAGTGCACGCTCCGGTCGGCGGCCGGCAGCCGCCATGAGCTGAGAGATCCGCGACCGCGTGACGCCCAGGAGCGTCGCGATATCGGTCTGGGTCATGCCGCTCGCCAGCAGCTCGTCAAAGGTGTCGCGCCTGAGCTGCGCGAGCGAAGCGATGGCCGACTGGTACTCGTCGATCAACGCGTGCGCCGCCTTCGCCCGTTCTCGGGCGTCGCTTATGGCAGCTACATCGGCGATCTCAACCACTGGCCTCTCCCGTCTGTCAAGGGGGGTCATACCAGGCTAACCCCAGGGGGATCAACTCCACGAGGCCCGCAAAGGCCCTATCAACACGGAGTGTTGATGGGGGTTGACAGAACCTAGTTGGCGAGGTTGTATAGGGGCCTCAACAACAGTGTTGAGGGTCATCACTCAGGAGGTTCGCATGACTAGCCCGCTCGCCCCGAACCGTTCGCAGTCGTGGTTTCCGGGCCGCTACGTCCGGCTTCGTGATCTGCACGGTGTGGAGGTGTTGCCCACGACACGACGCCACGGTGGCGTGCGGTTGTCGAAGGCGACGCTGCATGGCACGGCGGGGGAGTTGCGGGCGCTGGCGGTGCAGCTGCTGGCCGCGGCTGAGCGGGTGGACCCGACGCCGTCGGCCCGCCGCGACCCGGCGCCGGCCGTTGCCCTTCGCTCGGCGGCCTGAGCCTTCCTGTCAGCGCTGATCCGGTCCGCGCTCGTTGCGGGTGCGGCCCGGGTCAAGGCCGACAGGCCGGCGGAACTTTCCGCTTGCTGGTTGAGAACTCCATAGCAGTCGCCGCGGTCCAACCCGCAGTCGTCCTGGTGGCGCTCCACGATGCCCGGGACGGGGATAGGGGCCGCGCAGCGAAGTACTTCGCGCAGCGCTTGCGCTGCCCGTCACCCACGCCGGCCATCTGCGCGGCGTGGGTGGTGGAGAACGCAAGCCACCACCGAGCGAAGGAGCCATCTCGTGCGTCACAACCAGCGGCCCGCGTTGGCCGTGAGTACCCTGCCGCCGGCCACCGTGTGCCTGCCCGCCGGCGCAGGGGATCGGCCGATGATCTTGTGCCCGGACGGGTGCGGACGGTGGCCCTCGATCCGGCGCGGCCTGCTCTGGCCGCACCGCGCCACCGACGGCCACTCACGCTGCCCCGGCAGCGGACAGCGCATCCGCATCGACCTCACGCCCGCCGAGCACGCCGCCCGGCAGCACGCCGCGCAGCGCTCGGCGGACTACCGCCGCCCAACCCGCACCCGGATCGTCGCCGCGGCGCCGATCGCCCCGGCGGTGTGCCGCATGCGCCCCGCCGCCTAACCACACTCGGCGACTGCACACGTTCGACCCGGCAGCGCCCGGTTCGGTCCGCCCCCTCGGCGGATCGGGCCGGGCGCTTCCCCGTGCGCCCGGCCCGCCTCCGATCGGGAACCGACCAACGAGAGGAGACCGGCAGTGCCTCCCGCCGACACCACTACGCGCGCACTGTTCGCCGCCTACCAGCGGCTTGTGGCCCGCGAGGCGATCGCCTCCCGCGAGGCCGACGCCGCCTACGCCGTGTGGGACGCCGCCGCCGCCCGGCGTCGCGAGCTGGCCGACCAAGCCAGGGAGGCGCACCGCGCCTGGCTCAAGGCCCTCAACGACAAGGCGCTCGTGATGGCCGCCGAGGACATCGCGTTCAACCGCACACACCTGTTCACCGACTGAACCCGCCTCAGCGAAGGAGATCAGCCCATACCCACGACCGACCCGGCTCGCGGAGTGCGGCACTTGTTCTATGTCGCCTACGCGTACTCGCGCGGCTTCGGCGCCGCGAGCGTGACCGCGGTCTTCACGCCGAGCCGGTGGGAGCACGTCCAGCAGTTCCGCGACGTCGTTGCGGAACTGCCGGCCTGCCGCCGCGGAGATCACCGTCGTGTCCTGGACGTTGCTCCGCACCGACCCGTCACCCACCCCGACCGCCTGACCCGCCCGCTCATCCCCACTCCCGGAAGGAGCACCACCCGCATGAACGCCACCCTCAACCTTGGCCGCGCCCAGGTCTTGCGCGCGGTCGCCAACTGGCTCGACGCCAACCCGACGCTGCCCGTCGAAGGCATCACGCTGACCAAGCGCGGCGACATCGAGGTCACCGCGGCCGAGGCGGACAGCGGCGCCTGTGTCGAGCGGGAGGTGCGCGGCCTGTACGCGCTCGCCGACACGGTCGGCGCCGAGGTCATCCTCGCGCCCGTCGGCTACCGCAACGGTGGCTGGTGGCTGGAGTGCCGCTGGACGGTCGGCGTCCTGCCCCTGGCGTCTCGCGTTCTGCTCTCGCGGGCCGCGGCCGACGTCCGGGCGCTGCCCGCTGCCGAGGCCGCCCGCAAGGCGTCCTAGCCCACCGCTTCCCCGATCCGGCCCGGTCCGCGCTGTCCCCGTCGGCGCGGACCGGGCCTTTGCTCGCCCACCGAAGGAGGGCACCGCCATGAACGAGGTGAACACCCGCCCCACCAAGCACGCCGCGCCGCCCGTGCCACACGCTGCGGCGCCGGCCACCGACCTGCTCGACTCGGACCTGACCGCCGTCCGCGCCCACCTGGCCGACGCGTTCGCCACCCGCGGCGTGTTCGCGATGTGGACGTGCTGCCAGGACGAAGCCGGCCTGCTCGGCGACGTCGACCGGCTCGCTACCGAGGTCGGCCGCCTCCGGCACGACTTCGCGGCCATCTCCGACGACCTGGACGACATGACCGCCGACCGCGATCGGCTCGCCCGCGCGAACCGCGATCTCGCGGCCCGGAACAACGCGCTGCGGATCGACCGCGACAGTCAGGCCCGCAAGGTGACCCGCCTCGCCCGCCGCCTGCTCGCCGACCCAGCGGATGTAACCGCCGAACGGGACCGCGTCCGGGACCGGGCGGCGCTGGCCGACGCCGACCACGCTCGGCTGGTCGCGCACGTCCGCGCCGCACTGGTCACGGGTGACCTCGGCGCGCTGCGCGCCGAGATGGCGCACCGTGGGCTCAACCCCGCGGCGGGCCGGACGCCGGCCGCGGTACTCGCCGAACCCGCACTTGAGCGGCGGTCGGCATGACCGCGTCGGCCGCCGCAGGTTCGGCACCGTTGACACCTACGTGTCAAAACCCGGCCGATGACCGCAGCGACGTGACGATGGTCGGTCTGCTCTCGGCGTTGGAGGCCGCGTGGGTGGCGATACGCGGTCGGCACCCGGAGGTGCCGGCCGCGGTGCTGGTGGTCGCCTCCGGCACCGGGGCCGGCGCGGGCCAGACGAAATGGGGGCACTTCGCGTCGATGCGCTGGCAACGCGGCACCGACCGGCTCCCCGAGGTGCTGGTGTCCGGCGAAGGACTCGCCCGCACTCCGGGCGAGGTGCTGACCACGTTGCTGCACGAGGCCGCGCACGGCCTGGCCGATGCCCGCACCATCCAGGACACCTCCCGGCAGGGCCGCTGGCACAACAAGCGGTTCGCCGCTTTGGCCACCGAACTCGGACTGGAACCCCGGATGGACCGGCGGCTCGGCTGGTCACCCTGCACGCTGCGCCCGGACACCGCCGAGGCGTACCGGCCGATCCTGGACCAGCTCGCCGCCGCGCTCTCGACCTGGCGGCACGCCGAACCCGCCCGCGCCGCCGGCCGGACCAAGTCCAGCAACGGCGCGGCCTGCGTTTGTAACTGCCCGCGCAAGATCCGCGTCTCCCTCTCGGTGCTGGAGGCCGGGCCGATCCTGTGCGGCGTCTGCGACGCCGCATTCCTCCCGGAACAGGGAGACACCTGATGGCCCTGCCCTGGCGCCCCACGAAGGGCGCGGCCGTGGTGCTCGCGCCGGTCACCAAGACCGCGTGCGTCGCCTGCTACCAGCAGCGCACCGGCGTGGTCGTGGCGATCGCCACGGCCGGGGTGACCGTGCAGCTCGGCGACGGCACCCAAGTGACCACGCACGAGCGCAACGTCCGCTCCGCGCACCACCCCACCGCCACCGCGACCGAGTCGCCGCGCCGCTCGGCGCCGGCCGCGCGGCGCTCCGCGATCGACCCGCGGCACGGCACCGAAACCACCATCTTCGACTTCCTCGACGGAGCCTGACCATGGCCCTCTCCGCCACATACCGGTTCGACGACCTCACCGACGTCCCGCACACCCTGACCATCGAGTGGACCGGCAACGACCTGTACAACCGCAAGTGCTGGCGCTACCAGCTGATCGTGAACGACGTCGTGATGTTCAGCGGCGACGACCTCACCACCCCGATGCATGACGACCTGGACGGGGCCGCCCGCGCCGCGCTCGGCTTCCTCACACTGCGACCCGGGGACACCGATGCCGACTACTTCGACGGCTACACCCCGGCTCAGGAAGCGTGGCGGGACGAGCACGCCGAAACCCTGTCGATGGCGCTCCACCAGGACGAGGACAGCGACCTGTCGGAGTACTGGGTCCCGGACGCGTACGAGGACGACCGCGACAGGCGTTGCGGCGTCGGCGACTGCGCCGGCACCCAGCGCGTCGTGCCCGGCACCGAGCACCTCGACGCCGACGGCTCGGCGATGGCCGCCACTTGGTGCGACACCGGCCCGCACGAGGGCGCCGCCTACTGGACCGCCGACGCGGCCACAGCCTCGACGTGCAGACGGTGTGGCCAGCCGATTGAGCAGATCGGCGGCGCCTGGGTGGTCACAGGTACCGGAACGACGGCGGACGGGCTCAGCTACTGCCCACCGGACCCCGACGCCGACCCGGCCGGCGTCCACGAGCCATCCAGCGGAGGCGACGAACCGGCGGCAAATGGCGGGGATCGGCCGACGTCGGATGCGGAGTTCCTGGCCGACTGCGCGCACTACGGCGCGCAGCTGCGCCGCGTCGCCGACGGCATCCACGAGTGGGTCAACACCCTGCACGCCATGGCGTTGCCCACGGCGGTGCTCGATCCGTTGCACACCACCGCCGTCGCGATGGACGCCGCCGCCGCCGACCTCGCGAACACCGCCGCGAGCTTCGCGGACGAGTTCGATGCGGCCCGCGACGTCGCCGCGCGAGGCCTGACCATCACCGGCGAGTGAGGCTCGCCGCACCCCGCCCCACCGTCCACATTCGCGCGCCAGTCCCCGGAAGTCGAAGTTCCGGGGACCGGCGCTTGCCGTGAAGGGAACCACATCATGCGCACCCTGCACATGCTCGACATCGACATCGGCGCGCTGCCCGGCCCGGCTGAGGCCGTGGCGCGGTTCTGGCAGGACCACGGCCAGGCCGCCGCGCTCGGCGCGGGCGCCATCGCCGCGCTCGTGCTGCTGCTCGCAGCGCGGGCATTCGCGCGTTCGCCGCACAAGGATCGGTGGATCGACCGCGCCGCCGCCGTCCTGGTCCTCGCGTGGACCTCGGAGGGCATGTGGGAGGTCGCCACGGGGCCGCTCGGCTTCCCGGTGCCGTTCGCGGTCGCCACGTTCTTCGTGGTGGAGGCCATGCTGGTGTCCTCGGCAATGCGCGCCACTGCGCACCGCGCCCGCACCGGCGTGCCCGGTCCGTCCGGGAACCTGGTGTGGCTGCTGGCCGGCGTCTTCGGCACCGTCGTCGCGTTCGCCGCCGATACCCCGGTGGAGTTCCTGCTCCGGATCGCGCTGCCGCTCAGCGCGGTGTCACTGTGGTGGACCGGCCTCACCGCCGAACGCGCCACCGACACGCAGGAGATGCGGGCCGAACGTGCCCGCAGGGCGGAGACCCGGCAGGCCACGTGGGCGGTCACGCCGCGCACGCTGCTGGTCCGCTGGGGCCTCATGCAGCCGGGTGAGACCAGCACGACCGAGGCGCAGCGGGAGCACCAGATCCGCCGCATGGTCGAACTCGCTGACCGGGCCACGACCGCCGAGGGCCGCGCCCGCGCCCGCGCGGTCCGCCGGCTGCGGGCGCTGACCCGCACCGCCGATGAGGCGATGGTGACCGAGGTCGCCACCCGGGTACACCGCTCCGCTCGCGCCGAGGACCTGATGGTGCCCGACGCGGCGAGCACGCCGACGACGCCGCCGGTCGGGCAGCGCCCGGACGTCGGCGCCGAGCGCGCCACGGTCAGCACGGTTGACCCGGCGCCGCGTCAGGCCGACCGCGGCGTCCGCGAGCGGCCCCGACGCCCCGCGCGTCCGGCCGCGCCGGAGGGTTCGCGTCGGGCCGGGCTGCCGCCCGGCGTGACGTCCACCCGCGAGATCACCGACGGCGAACTCGCCGCCCTCGCTTCGGCGTGGATCGCCGAGCGGGACACGGCGCCGACCGCGAACGCCCTCTACGAGCACTACGGGCTGCGCGCGGACCGCGCCAAGCGGCTCCTCGCCGACCTCGCGCTCGTCCCGGGTGAGCCGATCACGGCGGCCGTGCGTGCCCGCCTCACCGGCGTCGACATCACGCCCGAGGCTGCCGCGCAGCTCGCCGCGGTGGCCACTCCGAACGGCCACGGGCCAGTGCTCGGCACCAGCGCCGCCGACGGCAACTGACCCGTTCCGCACCTTCCCCACCCAACCCTGCGGGCCGCCCGACCGGCGGCCCACCTTCCTGGAGGTTCCGCTGTTATGGAGATCGGTAAGTGGATCGTGTTCGCGTTCCTCGCGGGCGCGGTCATCGTCGGGTTCAAGACCCGCACCCTGAAGTGGTACGAGTTCGTCGTCTCCGGCCTGTTCGTGCTGCTGCTCGACGCGTTGATCTTCGACGCGCAGATCAGCACGTGGGTCGGCGAGCTCGGCGCCAACGTCCGCGACGCGGCCGCGCTGCGCGGGCGGTGACCGATGGACCCGCTCACCCTCGGCGCCCTCGCGCTGCTGCTGGCCGCCCTGACCGGGGGCACCCGGTCCGGGCGCGCCGCGGTCAAGAACGCGGTGCGCTCCGGCTACCAGGCCACCGGCTGGCGCACCCCCGGCAAGGCGCTCGCGCACCACTCCGGCCGCGCGGGCGCCGCCACCGGCCGGCTCGTCGGCAAGGGCGCCCGCGCCGGCCGCGTCCTGGCCGGCCGGGGAGCCCGCGCGACCGGCCGCGTCACCAAGCGCGGCGCGGCCGCGAGCCGCGACGGGCTCGCCGCGCGGTGGATCCGACGCCGTGACGCCGACCCGAGACCACGCCCCCTACTCACCCTGACCCGCCCCAACACAACCTCCGACGTCACGCCCAACACCCGGCCTGACACGACACCCGACGCCCGCCCGACGCCGCCCCCTGACGGCGCGGCGTCGGGCGGAGCGACCGCGCAGGCGCCGACGCCTGACACCAGCACCCCGGCCCGCCCGGCGCGGGGGACTGACACCGCCGCTCCGAACCAGACCGGTTCGGGCGGCGGCACACCCACACCCACCCCTGATGCCCGTGCGCGGGCAGAACGGAGCACCACACCCATGGCACGCCGCTTCGCTGTGAACCTGGAAGCCCCCACCTCCGATGCCGAGTTCCTGGAGTCCTGCGTCGAACTCGGCGACGTCCTCAAGGCCCTCGCCAGCGAGATCGAGGACTGGGCGGAGGGCCTGAAGGGCATGAACCTGCCCCGCTCGGTCACCCAGCCCCTCGACGCGATCGCCGAGGGCATCCAGGAGGCCGCCTCTGGTGCGGTCGACGCCGCCGGCTCCTTCGAGGACGAGTTCGAGGAGGCCCGCGAGGTCGCCTCGCGCGGCATGAAGATCACCGGCCAGGACGCCGCCTAACCCCACCCGACCCGACGCCGCGCGGCGACGGGCGTCCCACCTGACGGCCCCCGCAACCCGAGTGGTTGCGGGGGCCGCCCTGTCCCCTGACGCGGTCCCGGACCGCCGCCCTGTTGTCTGTCTGTTCTGGAGGTTGTTTGTCATGGCGCGACGGGACACCCGACGCCCCCGCACTCCGGCCCGACGCGACGCCCTGACGTCGGGCCAGCACACCGAGCGAATCAGCGCGGGCCGGGTGGCCCTCGACGCCGTGATCGCCTACGCACGCTGGGTTCGCCGCTCGCCCGACACCCGCGGCCTGGCCACCGGCCTGGCGCTGCTCTACCCGACCGGCAGCATCGGCTACCTCACGAACGTGGACCCGGTGTGGTTCGCCGGCCTCGCCCCACCCGCCGCGCTCGCGGCCTGGGTCGGCACCTTCAAGGCGCACCGCTCACACCGCTACTCCGCCACCCTCGCCGCCACAGCCGGAGCAGTACCGGCGTGGCTCGCGACCTCGGCGGCCACCGGGATTACCTCCTGGCCAGTGTTCCTCGGCTACTCCACCGCCGCGCTGCTCGCCTGGTCCGGCTACACCTGGTCCGACGTCCTCCAGGCCCGGCGCGCGTTCAAGGCCCAACAAGTCCAGTGGGACCAGCTCGCTTCGACGGTCGGGCTGGAGAACAGCCGGCTGATGAAGATCGAGGACACCCGCCTGGGGCAGCGGTTCCGCATCGACATCCGCGGCACCGGCAAGACCGCCCGCCAGATCGCGCACTCCGACCTCGCCGAGAAGATCGCCGGCATGCAGGCGCTGCCTGCCGAACGGGTCCGGGTCAGCACGGACGCTTCGCACGCCGGGGTGATCTACGTGCTGATCCAGACCGTGGACCCGTGGGCAACCCGGCCCGTGCACCCCGAACTCGGCCCCGCCAGCCAGGCGCCGGCGGGCGGGAATGCGCTGGTACCGGCATCGGCGACGCGAACGATGGCGGGGCGGTCGATCCTGGACGGGCCGACGGTGATCGGGGAGGACCCCGACTCCGGGGCGCCGCTCGCGCTCACGATCTTCGACAAGGCCGGCGGCCGGCACACCTGGTGTCGGCGCGACCGGCGCCGGCAAGACGTTCGTGTACTGCGCCGTCACCGCCGACCTCACCGCCCGCCGCGACGTGCTCGTGATGGGCATCGACCTGGGCAAGGGCACCCTCCCCACCATCTGGGGCGACGCCCTCGATGCTCGCGCCGGGCTCGGCAGCGACGGCGAGCCCGAGTATGAGCGGGCGCTGCGGATCTTGCAGTGGTGCGAACGGATCGTGCGGCTGCGCTCCGCGGCCACGGGCGGGCGCAACCACAAGCCGTCGCCCGGACTGCGCCGATCGTGGTGCTGATCGTGGACGAGATGGACACCCTCGTTGGCTCCGACTCGCCCATCGCGTACAAGGCGAAGCCGCTGGTCAACGCCATCTACAAGCGGGGCCGCTCGGCCGGGGTGGAGATCCTGACCGCCGGGCAGCGCGGCACCGTGCAGAACACCGGCTCCAAGGAGGTGCACGCCAACGCCGGTAACAAGATCGTGCTGCGGGTGGAGCGCTCCGGCGAGATGAACAACGCGGTCCCGGACTGGATGGTCGCCGGCATGCCGGACATGGCCAGCTACGCCCCCGGCGTCAAGGGCGTCGCGCTCGTGGTCGAACCCGGCAACGTTTGGCGCGCCGGACGGGTGTTCCACGCCGACGACCTGGACGACTACGCCGACCTGGCGCAGCGCCGGGGCCGCCCAACCGCGACACTGGAACCGGACATCGCCGCAGCAACTGGACGGCTACCCCACCCGACGCCACACAGACGGCCACGGTCCCGCCGCACCCGGCGGCGGGACTCATCCCCACCCAGCGCACCGACTCCGGCGACTGGGGCGTGCGGCCGGACGATGACAAGGCCATTACCCGCCTCGCCAACGGCCTGGTCCGCGAGGTCGAACAGCGCCTCGCCGGCATGCCGACCGCGCCGGCTCAGGCCACGCCGCTCGGCGAACTGGTCGCGGCGCGGACCGCGCTGGACGCCGAGGTCACCGGCCCGGTCGTGCGGCTGCTGACCGCGCGCGGCGCCGAGGGGGCCCGCCGGGACGAACTGGTCGAGCGCCGCCGGCAAGTCCGTGAGCACCGTCAAACGGTGCCTGCGTGGCCTGCGGGATCAGGGCGTCATCGTCGCCCGCGGCAACGGCAAGGCCGCCCGGTACCTGCTCGCCGAGCACGCTGAGGACGGCGACGACGACACCACCGGGGACGACGACACCGACTGACCGCAAGTCACGATCCGTGACATTCCACCGTCGTCAGCGTGGCCTGAACTGGGTCACGAACTGGGTCAGGAACCGGGTCACGCGGCCCTCTATAGAGGGGTACCTGACCCAGTTGACCCAGTTGCCGTGACCCAGTTCGACCGTCACTCACCGTAGCCACCGAGCGGGCGCGCGAGCCCCGGCCGACCCACCGCGGCCGGGGCTTCGTCGTGCCCGGGAAAGGACCGACCGAAGTCGTGAACCCCGCGCTGCACTACGCGGCCACCCTCGCCGGCTCCACACCCGACAGTCCCGGAACCGGGCGGGTGTGGGCGGTGCTGTTCCTCGCCGCCGTGCTCTACGGGATCGGCTACTCGATCTCGATCCGGCTGCACCCCTACCGGCGGTGCCGACGCTGCGGCGAGTCCGGCAAGCACCGCGGCGCCGTGTTCGTCCGCTCGTTCCGGGCCTGCCACCGCTGCGGCGGCACCGGCCGCGAACTCCGCCCGTTCGCCCGCGACCCGCACACTTAACCCACGATTGGAGAACCCATGCCCGAGACGCCCGGGGTGGCCGGCTACGCCGTCGAGTGCGGCGCGTGCGGACTGTTCGGCGAGCCCGTTCGGTCCGCCGAGGCCGCCGACCAGCTCGCCGGCACCCACGACGACATCCACCACCGCGGTCAGCCGACCGCGACCGTTCGCCCCGCCTGAGGGAGAAGGGGCCGAACGCGCCGAGCGCGTCTCAGTGGGCGGGTTCCGGCCCGTGCTGCTGAAGATGGGGCGGCAAGAGCACCTCGGTCTCGCAGTCGCGGCAGTACACGGTGCGGTGCGAGCCGCGGGTGTTGCACCCACACGGGAGCCAGCCGACATGGACATGTCCGCCCCGGTATGGCTGGTGACAAACCGGGCACGAGGTGCCGCACCACGCCTCGACGTAGGTCCAGCGCTGGTGCTTGGTGTCCCACTCCCGCCTGAGCTTCACCACTCCGCTAGTCGAACACATGTTCGAACGAAACGCCAGGTCAGGAAGCCGCTCACCCGACCCGCCGGAGCGTGCCGTAGGCCGGGCCGAGGATCCGCCGCACCTCCTCGATCGTGCGCACGTACGCCGCATCGGCCAACCCGGGGTGGCGAACCCGGAACCAGTCGCGGGCGCCGCGGCCGACGTCGCGGGCGATCACCTCGACCACCCACTGCCCGTCAGCGCTGACGAACTTCCTGGTCACAGCCCCAGTGTGGTCCGCCCGCCGGGTAGCGGAGCGACCCGCGACCACCAACAACAACCAAGCGGCGAGCGCTCACCGTGTCCGTCGCCACCCGCCGACCAGCACCACCAACCACCCGTTCCGTTCACCCGTCTCCGAAAGGACAGCCACCGTCATGGCCAACGAAACCGTCATCACCGTCACCGGCAACCTCACCGCCGACCCCGAACTCCGGTTCCTCGAATCCGGCGCCGCGCTGTGCCGGTTCACCGTCGCGTCCACCCCGCGCACCTTCAACAAGGACACCAACCAGTGGGTCGACGGCGAGGCGATGTTCCTCACCTGCACCGCCTGGCGACAGCTCGGCGAGAACGCCGCCGAGTCCCTGACCCGCGGGGCGCGGGTGATCGTCACCGGCCGCCTCAAGCAGCGGCACTGGGAAACCCCCGAGGGCGAGAAGCGCTCCATGTTCGGCCTGGACGTGGACGAGGTCGGCCCGTCGCTGCGCTTCGCCACCGCCAAGGTCAACAAGACCAGCCGCGCCAGCAACGGCACAACCACGCCCGACGACCCGTGGACCAGCGCGTCTGTAACACCGCCCGGTGGTGGCGGTGCCGTGTCCGACTCACCGCCGTTCTGACCAACCCAGCCACCCTCGCCGACCGGCCACCCGCACCTTCAGGGGTGCCGGTCAGCGTTGTGCACGCCTGACGGGGCGCATCGTTGTGGTCATGACCACGGTCGTGACCACGACGATCGCTGTCACCTCAACGCTGCCTCCGAGGAGCACAGCCAATTCGCCGGAGCGGTGGCGACACCCTCGGCGCCAGCTTCGTGCCTGTCGTCGAACCTTTCTGGCTCTCTAGCTCTAGCGTCGCGGTCGATCCCCTCGCGGCCAACTTTCTCACGCCGGCCACGCGTGCGAGGACGCACAGAACATACGACGGAAGTCAGTCGTCGAACCACGTGCTGGTCGCGGCCAGCAAGGGTGGTTCCGTATTCGACTGCGACCGGCAAGCCTCGGCGAGCAGGACCCACCGAAGCGGATACCGCGGCGAGTTGCTGAGGACCTGATCGCACAGCTCCTCGGGCAGACAAGCCTGCGTGAGTCCAGCTTCGGCGGCGGGGCCGTACGCTTTCAGCACCGCGAGCCAGTCCGGCGACCCGGTGTTGATTAGCGACGTCTCTGCGATACGCAGCGCCGGCCATGCTGCCGAGCCGTAGTCGGCGGCCTGGGCCGCGGCCCCCGGCGTGACGGCACCGAGCAGATTCGAAGAGACGCCTAGGAGGTCCGCGTGGTGAGCGACAAGGAGTCCTACTGGCAGGGATACCTTGACCGCAGCTGCGACCAGGTCCTGTGGCAGACGTCGGCTCACCTGCGACAGCCCTAGCCGACTGGAGCTTGCCATGAGGGCGGTCAACTGGTCGGCGTTAAGCGCGTCGAGATCGCTGGCGAGCTCGTTCAGACAGGCCGCGACGACTGCCGGGGTGGCGACTGCCACGAGGGCATAGGCCCAGGTCGCGCGGTCCGCTGCGGCGAGTGTGTCGCGCTGACCGAACCACCAGTGCGTGTTACTCCTATGCAGTCGTATGTCGTTGACCAGACGGCCGTAGTCGATGTCGGGGCCGAACGTCGAACGGCTCGGGTTCATCGGCCCGAGGTCGCGTCGCGTCTTCGGATCGATCGCTGCGCCGATCACAGCGATGTCGGTGGCCAACCAGGATGGACCGTAGACGGCGCGCAGGTGTTCTGCCGCATCGCTCCACGGTGCGACGGTGTTGGGTGAGCGGCGAGCAGTGTTCATTGCCTGTTGCAGCTTCTTGAATCTTCGATCGACCTTCGTAAGGCGTCGGAAGGCATCCTGCCGCTTCGTCACCGGCATCAGCTCGCCGTAGTGTGCCGACTGCAGCTTGAAGACCGTTGCGTCCTTGGCCTTGGCCAGGTGAAGGAACTCGCGCGGTGCGAGCGCGTTGGTCAGATCGGCCACAGGACCGGTCCTCGGTGAGACGACCTCCGAGCAATGACCGGCCAGCACAGTTGTCACCATCCGCTGTTCCATCGCCGAGCCCGGTTGCGGTGAGACGCCGGCGGCGACCGCGGCCGTGACCGTGGCCATGTCCGACAGCGCGAGGGCGTCAAGGTCCTCCGGTTCGAGCAGACGTCCGGCGGCGAAGCGCGCGCCGAGACACAGCCATGCCAGCTCGCCAGCGCCGCCGAATGTCGGGCGTGCATGCTCAAGCCACCACTGACCCAGAGGGGGCGCCTCGACACCGAGGCGGGCTGCAAGGGTGACGCGCTCGCGTGAGACCTCGGCTCCGGGATCGGTCGATGCGGCGGCCAGCAGTCGTTCGCACAGCATCGCCGCACCTCGATCGGCTAGCAGCGTGGGCAGCCGTTCAGAGGCGACGTCGGCAGCCAGCAGCAAGCGGACGCTGAGGTCATCGTGGAGCAACTCGACCGCGCGCCGCTGCGCCACGGTCTTTGAGGAGAACACTCCGTCGGCCAGTAGCGTCCACGTTGCCACGCGCTCAGCCAACGGGTGCCGCGCTGCCGCGAACACTTCCGTGAGCCCATCGACCAATCCGCCTACCTCGTTCGCGTGCGCGAAGCCGGCAAAGAAACGACTGGTGTTGAACCAGAACGGGCGCCGAATCAGCGCGTTGAGCACGTCGGACTTGTCGGCGGAGGCGAACTGGGACAGGTACTTGGCGGCAAAGAATTCGCGCACCGGCTGCACGTCGAACTCGAAGGTGCCCTGCGCCTTACTGGCCAGCGCCCACACTCGGTCGGTCACGTCGGTGAACAACGCGTCGACCAAGCTGGTGTCCTTCTGCGCCGCGGTGAGGTACCGAAAGATCTCGGTCTTCAGGTCGGTGGTGCCCAGCCGCCCGTTGCTGCCTTGATGCTCGGCTAGCCCCTGTAGGTACCAGCCGAGATAGGCGGTCACCTCCTCAAGGTGCTCACGGTTGACCCGCACCGAGGCGCTCTTCTCCGCCTCGCGATTCAGGAACGTCTTCATGTACTCGTCGTAGAGCGGCGTCCTCTTGTCCGGCACCGAATGCCCTTGCAGGTGCAGGAGATAGAGGAGAATCGTCAACTGCATCGGGTTCTCCGCCAGTTGCGCGATGTGCGGCTCGGCGGTGCGCGAGTCGAAGCTACGCATCAACTCGCGTTTGTCGATGTTTACGATGCCGCGCGCGGCGCACCATTTGCGCAGGTAGGTGGCGCGCAGCTCGCGGTCGAGCTTCATCAGCGTGATCGTCTCGAACCACCGCGAGCTCGGCTCCGGCAATTCCGAAACGTTCGGCCGAGTCGTGACGACGATCTTGGGCGGAACCGCACTGCCCCGCCACCTGCCGATGAACTTCTCGATCTCGGCGACGACGCGTTGACGGGTCTGGCGCTGGGCGACCTCGTCCAAGCCGTCGAACACGATCAACATCGGAAACCGGTCCAGCAGATCATCAACCGTCGACGCGTCCACACTGTCGGCGGCGGTGATAGCGGCTAGGAAAACAGCCAGGAACTTCTCCACCGCCCCGTTCTTGCGTCGCTTCGGCGTTGACTTCACAGTCGAGCTCGACTCGTCGAACGGATCCGTGCCGTCCAGCCAGGTCCCGTAGTCGCGCAGGTCGATCCGCAATGGCACCCGGGAGGAGCGGGGCCTGAGGGCGGGGCGTTTCGTCTTCGCGCCCGGCTCGTCAGGGATGAACTCGGATCGATAGACCTGCGACAGGTACTGACCCAGCGTTGACTTCCCTTGGCCCGGTTCGCCGCGCACCAGGGTGAACGGCTTGTCCGAGGAAACCAAGTACTCGACCGCGCCGACGGCCTTCGGGTCCTTGAAGGTCCTCATGCTGACGGTGACGCGGTCTGCGGCCAGCGTCGTGGTCGCGTATGCCTTCACATCGACGAACAGGTCCTCGAGATCGTCATTGTCGAGCTCGGCCTGCTTGAACTTGACCTTGACGTCCTGCGACCACTGCGCGCCGACGGCCTTGCGGACCAGCAAGGCGAGCTTGGTCTCGGCCAGCTCCGCCTGGTCGGCCTCCAGCAGGAATCGCATCGCCTCCGGACCGGCAAGCATCTTCTGGAACCGCCACAGCACCGAGCGCTCCAGCGTGGGTACCAGTGCGTCGAGGTCGTCGCGCCACCAGCACTCCATCGAGTCCAGCCCGTAATCCTTGGAATATCCGGCCAGCGTCGTCTCGAGCTTGTCGATCGTGCCCGCGCCGTAGCCGTTCGGGCCGGTCGCAGCGGCGGCGGTGCCAGAGACCGAGGTCATCAGGATATAGCGGGTCGCGCCGGCCTTGACTCGCGCCTTGATCTTGTCGGACTCGCCGGTAACCGCGGCCTCTAGCCAGGTGAGCGGATTCTTCACCGCGTTCTTGGACCACTTGACCTGATACAGGATCTGGCCGGCGTCTGTCGCCTGCGTGATGTCCCGGCCGCCGTCCTTCTGACCGACTGGGTAGCAGGTGACCTTGTCGAACCTGCTGGCGACTAGGACTTGGCACAGTTTCTGGAACTCGTCCTCGCCGAGGTTCTCGTACCAGTACGGACCGACGGGCATTCGGGACGAGGGCGATGACGATACGGCCACGGCATCGATTGTGGCGGATCCGTCAGACGTCGCGGCCGGAACGCCACGCCGGGCAGCTGTCGGATAAGCCTCGCCGTGCTGCGCGCACCTCAAGCCATACCACTACTGATCCCAGCTTCCCCGCAACGCCTACCGCGGCGCACCACCGTCCTACACGCCGCCGCCCACAGCAACAGTGAAGGCATCCAACTCGCGCTCTTCCCACCCGACCTTGGAGACGTCATGCTCTCGTTCGCCGACACCCATTCCGACCTGCTGAGCGCCGCGCTGGCCGCGACTGAGCGGGACTGGCCGGTGTTCGTCCTCGGGCGCACGAAGCGCCCGGTGGCGAACTGCCCGGCCTGCCGACCTGGCGCACATGACCCCGCGGCCTGTACCTGCCTGACCTGTCACGGCTTCTACGCCGCCACCACCGATCCCGAGCGGATCGCCAGCATGATCACCACCGTCGGCAGCGGCCAACTCGCCGTGCGGACCGGCGCTGCGTCCGGGCTCGTGGTGGTCGATGTCGACCCCGCGCACGGGGGCAGCGAGAGCCTGGACCGGCTCATGGCGGGCTGGCTGGTGCCGCCGACCACGCACGTGTTCACCGGATCCGGCGGGCTGCACCTTTACTACCACCACCCCGGACAGCGGGTGCCATCCCGGCCGCTGCCTGGCTATCCAGGCATAGACGTGAAGGCAGACGGCGGGTACGTCGTGCTCCCGCCGGCGGTGCACCCGCGCACTGGCCAGGCGTATCGGTGGGCGGAGAGCGGGCGCGGAGTAGAGGAGATGCCCCCCGCGCTGGTCGATGCCTGCCACGCCCCCTCGGCGCCGCCGCTCGTCACGGCAAGTACGCCTGGCGAGCGGGCGCCGGTGCAGACACGAGGCGCGGGGGGCATCTCCCACCCGGACAAGCTGCTCACCGCGATCCTCGCCACGGTCGCAACGGCCCCGGTCGGCAAGCGCCGCACCACGCTCTACGGCGCCGCCCGTGGCGTGGCCCGCATGATCGCCGCCGGCGCCATCGAACAGGCCGCCGGCGTCGCCGCGCTGACCGAAGCCGGCCGCGAGGCGGAGCAGACCGAACGGGAGATCCGCGCGGCGATCGCAGGCGGCCTCCGCGACGAAGGCGTCACTGCCGCATGACCGCCCGCCGGGCATCAGCCAGGCCGGGCGACGCGCCGGGCCGGTTGGCGTCCGGCGAGGCGGCTCGCACCGTGGTTGGTCTTGATTGGCGCGACCGCGCGCACTGGGGCGGCGGGCGGCTCAGCCCGTGCCGGCACTGCCAGCGTCCGGCGTTCTGCCGGGACGAGACCCGGCCGGCCCTGCCACAAGACCTGCGCCGAGCGTGCTCTAACCACCACCAGCGACACACAACCGCACCACTGGGGGATAACCGCATGACCATGAACTTTAAAGCACCACCACCAGTCGACGGCGCGGCACTCCTGGACGCCATCCTCGCCGCGCTGCTGCGCTACGTCGTCCTCCCGAGCGACCACGCCGCCGTCGCCGTCACGCTCTGGATCGCCGCCACCCACGCCCAACCCGCGTGGGCACATGCCCCCCGGGCCGTCATCCGCGGCCCCGAGAAGCGCTGCGGCAAGTCCCGGCTGCTCGACATCATCGAGGCCCTGTGCCACGACCCGTTCATCACCGTCAACTCCTCCTCCGCCGCGGTGTACCGCTCGATCACCGAAGACCCGCCCACCATGCTCGTCGACGAAGCAGACACCATCTTCGGCCCCAAGGCCGACGGCAACGAAGACCTCCGCGGCCTCCTCAACGCCGGGCACCAGCGCAACCGCCCCGCCAAGCGCTACGACGCCGCCACCAACAAAGTCGAGTCCATCCCCACCTTCGCCATGGCCGCCCTCGCCGGCATCGGCGCCATGCCCGACACCATCGAGGACCGCGCCGTCATCGTGCGGATGCGCCGCCGTGCCCCCGGCGAAACCGTCGCCCCGTACCGCCACAAGCGAGACCGGCCCCCGCTGCGGACCCTCGCCGCGCAGCTCACCAAGTGGCTCCGCGCCGACCTCAAGACCCTGGAGCGCGCCGAACCCGACATGCCGGTAGAGGACCGCGCCGCCGACACCTGGGAACCCCTCGTCGCCGTCGCGGACCACGCCGGTGGCGACTGGCCAGCGCTCGCCCGCGCCGCGGTGCTCACGCTGACCGCCGAGGCCGCCAACGACAGCCAGGTCTCCGACCGGATCCGGCTACTCGCCGACTGCCGCACCGCGTTCGGTGCCGAAACCGCGCTCCCGACCGGACGGCTACTCGAACGGCTCAAGTCCGACCCCGAAGCGCCCTGGGTCGACTACGGGCCGGCCGGGCTCACCGCCATGCGCCTCGGCGTCGTCCTGCGCGAGTACGACATCCGCTCCGCCAACATCCGATTCCCCGACGGCACCCAAGCCAAGGGCTACCAACGCGCCGACTTCCTCGACGCCTGGAACCGCTACTGCCCACGCACCGTAACCGCCGTCCCCGGCCCGCCCGAACCCGTCCCCGACCGACCCCGAGGGGGTAAGCCGTCCCAGCCGTCCCAGCCTCATCAACCCAGGTCAGCGCGGGACGGCTTCTGACCCTGGGACGGCTAAGCCGTCCCACCCGAACAAGCCGTCCCAGCCTGACCAGCACAAATGAGCCTGGGACGGCTGGGACGGCTACCCCTGCCGAAAGCGCCCGCGGCCGGTCCGGAACCGCGCCCGCATTGCATCGAATCTCACTGTTCGTAACCAGGGATATCTACATAGACGCCAACCAGAGCCCGGCCAGCCACCCAGTCTGCCGGGCTTGCTCGTATGTGAGGAAAGCCGATGAGACCTGTTGATCTGCCGTCCCGTCGCGATGGCGCAGCTCGCCCGTCTGCGCGGCCGGCCCTCTATCGCCCGGCTGAGGTTGCCAAGATGCTGGGCTGCTCCGAGTGGTGGGTCAAGGAGCAGGCGCGCAAGCGGCGCATTCCGTTCAGCTGGATCGGCGGTAGCTACCGATTCACGGACGAGCACGTCACCGAGATCGTGCGCTACTTCGAGGTGCGTCCTGGCAACGATGCACCAGACGCGGGGGAGAAGGGCTCTCGCCGCCGCGCACGAACGCCGCCAGCTGCCGCTAGGCCGCCGGCCGCTCGGTTGCAGGCGCGCGCGCCCCGGCGCGCACGACGACCAGGACCAGAATCACCCACCGCTGCCTGAGACCCGCACTGCACGCCGCCCGGCTACTGCTGGGCGGCGCGCAGCATTTCAGGAAGGAGAAACTGTTGGGCTTCGCCGAGAAGCGAGGGGACTACTGGCGTGGCCGGTACAAGATCGCACCCGGCCGGTACGGCACCGTGGCCGACGCCAACGGGCGCACGATCCGCTTCCCGACCAAGCGGAAGGCCGAGAAGGCGGCGGACGAGGCCGAAGCCAAAGTACGCAACGGAGAATGGCGGGACCCGTCGGCTGGCAGGATCACCTTTGGTGAGTATGCGAGTCGCTGGTACGAAGCGCAGGATCTGGCCGCGTCCACGCTGCAGAACTACCGGCGTCACATCGAGGAACATCTTCTGCCCACGTTCGATCAGATGGCGCTCGCGGACATCTTGAGCGCAGATATCGACGCTTGGCAGAAGCGCGAGAAGGCAGCCGGGTACGCAGCGTCGAGCATCAAGACGTGGCACGGAACGATTCACCTGATCCTCGCGGACGCCGTCGAGGAAGGTCTGATCGCCTCGAACCCTGCGACGAAGCGGCGCGGCAGAGGAAAGCGCGCGGGCCGTGCTCGGCACCGTGGACCTGAGAAGGCTGTCACGTCGGCCCTCGGCATCCTGCTCATCGCCGAGCGCGCCGCGCTCCTGTCCGGACGGGACGACGAGTTCGTCGCCGTGGTGCTTATGGGCTACACCGGCATGCGGTGGGGCGAGGTCGTCGGCTTGGAAACCGAGTTCCTTCGACCCGCCGCGGTCCGTGTTGAGTGGCAGCTATACGAGCTGGACACCGGCGTGCTGCACCGTTGCCCGCCAAAGGACGATTCCCACCGGACCATCGACTTGCCCATCTGGCTCGCCGGGCTCTTGTCGGACCACGTCGCCCGCACCAATCCGACGCCATGCGACTGCCACGGGCTTCGGTACGTGTTCCGCGGTCACCGGCCAGCAAATCGCGCTGCCCACCGCCCGGGGGCGAAGCTCGTTGACGTCGCCCGGCGCGCCCGGGTGTCGTCGGGCACTGTCTCGAACGTGCTGAATCGTCCAGCCACGGTGCCGGAATCGACGCGCGCGCAGGTCCAGGCGGCGATCGCCGATCTCGGCTACGTCCGAAACGGCGCGTCAGGGACGGTCGCCGCGCACTGGCGTCGTACCGGCTTCGCTACCTGGCTGTTTCGGCCGGCGGCGACCGGCTGGTATCCGCATAAGGCGCCTCAGCCGTCGCACCCCGTACCGGTGCTAGCCGAACCATGGCCGGGAGTGCCGGTTCGGGGCCGAAACGCAGCCGGCCGTGCTGACTCGTGCTGGCTGCCGATCGCCTCACGCCTCACGCCGCACGGGTTGAGGCACACGCACAGGACGACCATGGACGAACTCGGCACACCGCCGAAGCTGATGGACGACCGGATGGGTCACGAGGACGGTTCAGTCCAGGCACGCTACTCGCACGTGACGCCCGCTATGCGCCAACGGCTTATGGAGGGTCTGACCGACCTTTGGGTTGCTTCCCTGGAAGCACGGAGGCGGCTCAGCTCCCGCTCACCCGTCGCCGTGCTTGACGAATTCCTGCGCGTTGGTCGGTAAGCACCGGAGATCCGGTTCCGATCCCGGATCGGGGCCGGATCTCCAGTCCATCGAGGCGAGCTGCCGGCCATGGCTATTCGTCTTGATTCGCCACGTTGGAATGGGAGGCAGGTTGAGCGGCGCCAGCAGAGTCTTGCTCTGGCGGCTGCACGCGGACGAGCACGCCACCGCCTGGTCTTTCGGGATCCGGTTCGACCATCCAGCCCCGCGGCCATTCGTGCACAGCCGAGGCTTGGACAGTTGCCAAGGTGAAGTCAGTGTCCCTGGAGAACGTCGCGCGGGCGTACCCGGCGTTCCCGGAGAACGTCGCCGCGCCAAACCACGCGTTCGCGGAGAACGTCGCCGCGTCGAACCTGGCGCTCGCGGAGAAGGTCGCCCGCGTGAATCCGGCGTCCCCGGAGAACGTCGTCTGTGCGAACCAGGCGTCCCGAGAGAACGCCGCCTCGGCGAACCAAACATTCCCGGAGAACATGGCCTTGGCGAACCAGACGTTTCCGGAAAATCTCGCCGCGTCAAATCTGGCATTCCCGGAGAATCTCGCGGCGTCGAACCTGGAGTTCTCGGAGAACGTCGCCTGCCTGAACCAGGCGTCTCCGTGGAACCTTGCCCCCGTGAACCAGGCGTCTCCGGAGAACGTCGTCTTTGCGAACCTGGCGCTACCAGAGAACGTCGCCTCGGCGAACCAGACGTCCCCGGAGAACGTCGCCCGCGTGAACCAGGCGTCCCAGGAGAATGTCGCCCCCTCGAACCCGACGTACTCGGAGAACGTCGCCCCGCCGAACCCGGCGTTCCCGGAGAATCTCGCCGCGTCGAACCCGGCGTTCCCGGAGAACGTCGCCCGCGTGAAGCTGGCGTCTCCGGAGAACGTCGCCCCTCCGAACCCGGCGTAGCCGGAGAACGTCGCCCCGCTGAACCTGCCCTCTGCTATGTGACCACGTCTCAGGTCAAGATCGGTGAGGTGGGCGTTGGTGAGGTCCACGCTGTGTCTCGGGTGGTCGGGGTGCTGCCCGGGCCAGAACTGGTTGCTGGGGTCCGCCTGCAGACCGTCTGCTTGATCGGCCCTTACGCCCGGCGGTCGGCACAGATGGCGGGTGAGTATTCGCTGGGCAGTCATCCGTACTTCACGGTCCCCAGGGTCGACTGGCGCCGAAGCATCCGGGCGCGGCGATTCCTCGGCGTCCCGGCTGAGGCCTCGGCGCGCGCGGTTCACCCGTTCGCGACGACGTGCTTCGCGCGCAGTTGGCGCCGGGCCGGATCCCGCAGGTTCGCCAGAGGGCAAGGGCGCAGCTGCGATCGGCATCCGCAAGTACGCGCATAGCACGTCGATGACGGTCTGCCGATGGGCGGGGTTGTTCTGTGCCAAACGCTCCAAGGCGTGCAGGCCGCCGAGGCGCACCGCGGCTTTCTCATGGCCCAGTTGTTCGACGGCCTTGGTGTACAGCTCTGTGATCCGCCGCTCGGTTGCGTCGTGCTCTGCGTCGGCCGCGACTTTCTCCTGATGCGCGTGACCTAGCTCGTTGAGCCATTGCCGACGGGCTGCCAATAGCAGCGCGACCGCCCCAGCTGTAGCGGCTCCGACGGACAGACCAATCCGAATCGCGTCGATCCGCGCCTTCGGCCGCTCTGCGACCGTTGCGTTGTTAGCCTCCGACAGCAGCCAAGCGATCCCGGCCCAGGTCGCGAGGCCAACAACCGCGGCGGCAGCGACGATCAGCCACCACCGAAGTGGCCGCACGGACGGTCGCGGACTCACCGCACGAGGCCTGGCTCGCCAGGCAAGCACGGCGGGAACCGCCGCGACCCCGAGCCCGGCGACGATCAGCGCCGCAGGCAGCCACGGAACCTGCGCGAACCACCTACCCAGGTCTTTCCAGGCCAGTACATCGCCTTCGACCAGGCCGACTGTGACCAGTAGAGCGGCGGCCACCCCGAAGCATGTCGCGCTGAAGTGGCCCCACCATGAACTAATCGGCGCACTTGCGGGCTCATCGCTCACCCGCACGATCCTGATAGATCTCAGCGACTTTCTCCCAGATTTCTCCCGAGAGGAGCCGAAGAGACGAATCAGGGCCGGTCCCAATTCCTGGGAACCGGCCCTGACCTGCACTTTCAGTGGTCGGGGTGACAGGATTTGAACCTGCGCCCTCTTCGTCCCGAACGAAGCGCGCTACCAAGCTGCGCCACACCCCGATGGTGCCGGGTCAGTCTAGCGGACTCCGGCGACCTCTCGCGCCCGGGTATACCGCGCTGGCGACTCCGGCTTGGGAACGAGCGTCAGCAGGCTGGCTTCCGGGGGGCACGCGAACCGGAACGGCGCGTACGGGGACGTGCCGAGACCTGCGGAAACGTGCAGCCAGGTGTCGCCTTCGTAGCGGTGCAAGCCCCTGACGCGTTCGCGGTCGATGCCGCAGTTCGTCACCAGCGCGCCGTAGTAGGGCACGCACACCTGCCCGCCGTGGGTATGGCCGCACAGCACCAGGTCGTACCCGTCGCCGGCGAACTGGTCGAGCACGCGCGGTTCGGGCGCGTGGACGAGTCCGAGGTGCATGTCGGCGCTGGGATCCACCGGCCCGGCCACGGCGGTGTAGTCGTCGAGCTTGAGGTGCGGATCGTCAAGGCCGCTCAGCTCGATCGTGCGCCCCCCGGCGACGATGCTGGTACGCCGGTTGGTCAGGTCTTCCCATCCGGACGCGACGAGCACGTCACGCAGATCCTGCCAGGGCAGTTCGGGGCCGATCTCACGCTTGTGCTTGGCGTCGAAGTAGACGAACGGGTTCTTCGGCAGCGGTCCGTAGTAGTCGTTGCTGCCGAACACCATCGCACCAGGACGGTCGAGTAGGGGCTGCAGCGCGTGCACCACGGCGGGCACGGCGTCCGGACTGGACAGGTTGTCGCCCGTGAGCGCGACGAAGTCGGGGTCGAGAGCGGCGAGCCCGCGGATCCACTCCTGCTTGCTGCGCTGGCCGGGCAGCATGTGCAGGTCGGACAGGTGCAGGATGCGCAGCGGCTCGGCGTCCGGCGCGAGCGCCGGTACGTCGAAGCGGCGCAGCGTCCAGCGGGTGCGTTCGACCGCCACTCCGTAGGCGAAGCAGGCGGCGCCCACGGCGGCGACGGTCAACGGCAATCGGGTACGCCATCTCATGCGTACAGAGTAGTTTCGATCGTCATGGGCACTCTCAAGGACCGGCTCATTGCCGATCTCACCGCCGCCATGAAGGCTCGTGACGAGCTTGTGACCGCCACGTTGCGCATGGCGCTCACCGCCGTCCGCACCGAAGAGGTGGCCGGTAAGGCGGCACGCGAACTCAGCGATCAGGAAGTTCTCTCGGTGCTCGCACGCGAGGCGAAGAAGCGTCGCGAGGCCGCCGAGGCGTTCGCGGCCGGTGGTCGCACCGAACTGGCCGAGCGCGAGCGTGCCGAGAACGTGGTGCTGGAGAGGTACCTACCTGCGCAGCTCAGTGACGACGACCTCGCTGACCTGGTGCGCAAGGGGCTGGCCGAGGCCGGCGTCACGGACGTGAAGCAGCTCGGCAAGGCGATGAAGGTGGTCCAGGCCGCGGTGGCGGGTCGCGCGGAAGGTGGCCGGGTCGCGGCCGAGGTGCGCCGCCAACTCACGGAAGGCTGACGAGCCCCGCGGTTGGATTGTGGAGTCCCGCTCCACAATCCAACCGCACAACGCGCGTCAGGGCCGCGGTGGCTTCGTCGGCTTGGTCCTCGGTGGCCTGGTCGGCCCGCCGGGCGGCAGCGTCTGGCCGGGCTTCGGCGACGTGGACGGATCGGGCGCGGGCGGCTTCCCGTTGCTGACGAAGATCGTGATGATCCCGCCCTTGCTCGAGGTCTCGCCGCCGCCTGGGTCGGTGTGCGCCACGGTGCCCTCGCGGTGCTTCGACGGAACCCGCTCGGGGCTGACCCGCACCTTGAACCCGGCCGAGGTGAGCCGCGTAGTGGCACGCCTGACGCTGTAGCCGTCGACGTCCGGCACGTTGACCCGGATGCCGTACGCCCGTAGTGATGTCGGCTTGACGAACTGTTTGACCGGCAACTTCTCCAGCGCCACCGACATGGTCGTGTTGAAGATCCTGCTGGTCATCTTGGAGTTCGGCACCGTCTCCAGTGGAGAGTCGGGGTTGGTGACGAAGACCGCCGCAGCGGCGTTCGGGGTGAACCCGACGAACCACGCCGCGTTGTTCTCGTCGGTGGTGCCCGTCTTGCCGGCGACCGGCCGGTGGATGGCTTCGCCGATGCTGCGAGCCGTCGGACCGTTCTTGATCGAGCAGCGGGACATCGCCGGGTCACCGACGGGGCAGCGGGCGGCGTCCGCCGCGGCGTCGGCGACGTCCGCCGGGATCACCTGGCGGCAGCGCGGCGCGGCCGGCGCCGGGATCGGCTTTCCGTTGCGGTCGAGCAGCTTGAGGATCGGCAGCGGATCGCACCGCTTCCCGCGAGCGGCGATCGTCGCGTAGGCGTTCGCCATGTCGAGCGGGCTCACCAGCGCGGTGCCGAGCGTGAACGAGCCGCCGGCACCGTTCGGCTGCTTCTGCACCGCGTTCTTGATGTCGAGGTCCGGCTGGGACCGCAGCGGGATGCCGAGCTTCTCGGCCATCGCCACCACGGACTTGACCGTGACCATCTCCTGGAGCTGCACGAAGTACGTGTTGACCGACTCGCCGAACGCCGACCACATGGTGTGCGTGCCGGCCATCGCCGGGGCCGCGTTCTTCGGGCAGTAGTTGTCGCCGCCGACCTTGCACTTCGCCTTGTAGATCGACTTGTACCGGTTCGGCGAGGGGATGCGTGTGTTGAGCGGCTGCCCCTCGGCGAGCGCCGCCGTCATCGTGAACATCTTGAAGGTCGACCCGGCCTGGTACCCGGGCGACGTGCCCGACCCGCTGAGCAGCGGGTTCACCGAGTTCGGCGCCTTCCAGTGCGGGCCGCGGTTGGGGTTCTTCGCGAGGCTGTACGTGCGGTTGATCGCCATGGCGCGCACGTGCCCGGTGCCGGGCGTCAGCAGGACGACGCCGGTGGCGAAGCGGCTGTTGCGGGGCTGCTCGGAGTCGACCTTGACCTGCGCGGCGGCCTGCACCTTCGGGTCGAGCGGCGGTGTAGATGCGGTAACCGCCCTTGCGCAGGTTGTCTTCGCGCTCGCGCGTGGAGTCGCCGAACTCGGGCTGCCGCTTCCACCAGGTCAGGAACCAGTCGCAGTAGTAGCCCCACTCCGTGCGGCCCGTGGCGCAGGACTGCGGGGTGCGCTTGGGCTTGAGCGCGATCGGTATCTTCTTCGCGGCGTCGGCTTCTTCCTGCGAGATGAAGTGCTGGTCGACCATGCGCTGCAGGACGTAGTCGCGGCGGTCCTTGGCCTTGATCAGCGACTTCGGCCCGGCCATCGGGTTGTACTGGGTCGGGCTCTTCACCATGCCGGCGAGCATGGCCGCCTCGGCGAGGTTGATCTGCTTGAGCTGCTTCGAGAAGTACACCTTCGCGGCCGACGCGGCGCCGTAGCCGCCGTTGCCGAAGAAGGCGATGTTCAGGTACTTCTCCAGCATCTCCTCCTTGGAGAACTTCTTCTCCAGGGCGACGGCGTAGCGCATCTCGCTGACCTTGCGCGCGGCGGTGTCGGCCTCGGCCGCCTCCCGCTCTGCCTTGGTCTTCGCGCTGTACTTGAGGATGTTCTTCACGTACTGCTGGGTCAGCGTGGACGCGCCCTGGGTGATCTTGCCGGATTGCTGGTTGGCGATGAAGGCGCGGACGACGCCCTGCATGTCGACGCCCTTGTGCTCGTAGAAGCGCACGTCCTCGGCGGCGACCATCGCGTCGCGCATCACCTGTGGAACGTCCGCGAGTCGAACCAGTTCGCGGTTCTCGTCGTAGAAAGAGGTGATGAGCGAGCCGTCCGCCGCGTACAGGTACGAGGTCTGCGGCAGTGGCGGGGTCTTCAACTCGGCTGGGAGGTTCTGGAACGAATCCGACGCAGCTTTGGCGGTGAGACCGGTGAAGCCGAGAGCGGGAAACGCTGCGGCAGCCACGACTACTCCCGCCAGCACGCCGCAGACCACCAAGGTCACGAGGTTGGCGAAGACACGGGCATCACGGCTGAGATTCACCGGATCAGAGTACGACTCCTGTACACATGGCTATTTCTGAACAGCCTTGTGACCCACCACACCGCCGCTGACCTGCGGCACCTCATCCGAACGGCTGAGTACCCCTGACCGAAAGTACTATCGGAGACAGGGCGATTGGCCAGTGCCGACCTGTGTGTCCCTTTCCTACCGTCCTGAGTCAGGCGTGCCCGGCCGTACGGCTCGCCGACAGATGGAGACCCACGAGGGGGCCGGCATGGACATGATCGCCGACTGGGCGAGCAAAGCAGCTTGTCGTGCCAGCGACCCGGACGCGCTGTTCGTACAGGGCGCCGCGCAGAATCGAGCCAAGTCGGTGTGCCTGGGTTGCCCCGTGCGCACCGAGTGCCTTGCCGACGCGCTTGACAACCGGGTGGAGTTCGGTGTCTGGGGTGGAATGACTGAGCGGGAGCGGAGGGCGTTGCTGCGCAAGCGGCCGGACGTCCGCTCGTGGTGGAAGCTGCTCAGCGCCGCCCGTCGGGCCCACGACCTTCAGCCGACCGGGTAACCCCAGGAGCTATACGTCACCGGCCGCGCCGCCCCGCCGAGGGGCGGCGCCGTCGCGTTCTACGGTCGCCTCCAGCCGCTCCCGCAGCGTGCCCAGGATCTCGGCGAGATGCTTCACCTGAGCGTCCGTGAGGTGGTCGAACAGGTTCTCCCGCACGCTCTCGACGTGCCCCGGCGCGGCGTCGACCAGCGTCTGGAACCCCTCCTCGGTGAGCACCGCGAACTGGCCGCGCCGATCGCTCGGGCACGACTCCCGGCGGACCCAGCCCGCCTCCTCCATCCGCGCCACCTGGTGTGACAGCCGGCTCTTGGACGAGAGCGACGCCGACGCCAGCTCGGTCATGCGCAGCCGGCGGTTCTCGGCCTCGGACAGCCGCACCAGGACTTCGTAGTCGGCCATCGACAGCCCGGACTGCCGCCCCAGATCGCGCCCCAGCTGCTCGAACAGCAGTCGGTTGGTGCTCATGAGGCTGCGCCATGCGCGCATCTCGACGTCGTTCAGCCAGCGTGGCGTGCTCATGGAATAGATGGTAGCTCCCCGGTAGTTGACTGTTCAACCATGCAGCGCTATGGTTTCGTTGATCGTTCAACCAACCGGAAGAGGTTCCAGCAATGACCACCGCCACGATCACCGTCCCGGGCCTTACCGTCGGTGTCTGGGCCATCGACCCGGTCCACTCCGAGGTCTCCTTCACCGTCCGTCACCTCATGGTGAGCAAGGTGCGCGGCGTGTTCACGCGGTTCAGTGGTGAGCTGAACGTCGCCGAGAACGTGCTCGACTCCGCCGTGACTGCCACCGTCGACATGACCTCGATCGACACCCGCGAGGCCAACCGCGACGCCCACCTGCGCAGCCCCGACTTCTTCGAGACCGACAAGCACCCGGAGATGACGTTCGCCTCGACCGCGATCCGCCCCAAGGGCGATGACTTCGTGCTGGTCGGCGACCTGACCATCAAGGGCGTCACCAAGCAGGTCGAGTTCGAGCTGGAGTTCAACGGTGTCGGCCCCGACGCCTACGGCGGCACCCGCGCCGGCTTCACCGCCGAGACCGAGATCAGCCGCAGCGAGTTCGGCGTCGACATCCAGATGCCCCTCGACGGCGGCGGCGTGGTCGTCGGCGACAAGGTGAAGGTGGTCCTGGAGATCCAGGCCATCCGCCAGTAGCCCGGTCGCCTTGTGGTCGCACTTTTCCGGGCTATGGCCCGGAAAAGTGCCGACCAAATCACGTCGGGCGAGCGCTGAGCCGACCCGGCGCAGACCGTCGAGGTCGTGCACGTCGCCTGGCTCGGCCGGGATCTCGGCCACCGGGATGTGCGGGTGCGCCGACGTGAACCGGGCCGCGACCCGCCGCTCGCGCGCCACCAGCTGAACGAGGTCGGCGTGCACACGCAGCACGCTCGCGGTGATCGGCGACTCGCCCCGGGCGTCGAGGCGCTGGGCGGCGGCCAAGCTCTGTTCGGCCGTGAGCTGCGCCGCCCCCGTGCGGTGGACCCGGTTCAGCACCAGCCCGACCAGCGGCATGTCCTCCTCGGCGAGCCGCTCGGCGAAGTACGACGCCTCGCGGACCGCGTCCGGTTCCGGCGCCGCCACCACGACGAACGCCGTGCCGGGGGTCTTGAGCAGGTCGTACGTCTGCTGCGCGCGCTCGCGGAAACCGCCGAACATCGAGTCGAGCGCCGCGACGAAACCGGACACGTCGGCGAGCAGTTGGGCGCCCAATATCTTCGTGATCACGCGGTTGAAGAACGAGAACGACGCCGACACGAGCTTCAGCACGCCCCGCCCGCCCGTCTTCGCCGGCGCCGTCAGCAGCCGCAGGATCCGGCCGTCCAGGAACCGGGCCAGCCGCTGCGGCGCGTCCAGGAAGTCGAGCGCGGACCGGCTGGGCGGGGTGTCGACGACGATCAGATCCCACTCGTCGGCCGCGCGCAGCTGCCCCAGCTTCTCCATCGCCATGTACTCCTGCGTCCCGGAGAACGTGGACGACATGGCCTGGTAGAAGGGGTTCGCGAAGATCTCCTCGGCGCGGTGGGGTTCGGTGTGGGCGAGCACCACCTCGTCGAAGGTGCGCTTCATGTCGAGCATCATCGCGTGGAGTTCGTTGCCGTTGACGCCCTTGACCTGGCGCGGAGTGTTGTCGAGCTCGGTCAGCCCCATCGACTGCGCCAGCCGGCGGGCAGGGTCGATCGTGAGCACCACCGTGTGGCGTCCTGCCTCGGCCGCTCGCAGGGCCAGCGCCGCTGCCGTGGTGGTCTTGCCGACGCCGCCGGATCCGCAGCACACGATGATCCGGATGTCGGGGTCGCGGATGACCGCGTCGAGATCGAGCTTCGGAGCTGCGGTCACGGTGCGGAGACCCCCTGGGCGCAGAAGGCATCGGCCAGCTCGTACAGACCGCCCAGGTCGACGCCGTCCGGCAGGAACGGCAGGTCGAGCAGCGGGCGGCCGAGTTCTTCCAACTCGCCGCGGAGGCGCTCTTCCAGGGCGAGGCGCGCGCGGTGGTCGGTGGCCTCGTCAGTGAGGGCCTTGATCGTGGCCTTGTCGGTGGTGATCCCGGCGGCCGTCAGGCCGCGTCGCAGTTCGGCGGCGGTGACGCGGGTGCCGGCCAGAACGGGTGTGCGGACCGCGTTGACCATGACCGTGCCGACGGGCAGGCCGAGGCTGGTGAGTTCGGCGATCGCGTCGGCGGTCTCCTGCACAGGCATCTCCTCCAGCAGCGACACCACGTGGACGGCTGTCATCGGTGAGCGGAGCACGGCCATCACGCCGTCGCTGTGGGTCTTGATCGGCCCCATCCGCGCAAGGCCCGCCACCTCCGCTGTGACGTTGAGGAACCGCCCGATGCGGCCGGTGGGCGGGGCGTCGAGCACCACGGCGTCGTAGATCCGGTGGCCCCGTTCGGTGCGGGTGACCGCCTCCTTGACCTTGCCGGTGAGGAGGACGTCGCGCATGCCCGGGGCGATCGTGGCGGCGAAGTCGATCGCGCCGAACTTCTTGAGAGCCTTCCCGGCGCGGCCGAGCTTGTAGAACATCTCCAGGTAGTCGAGGAGGGCCTCCTCGGCGTCGACCGCCAGCGCCCGCACCTCGCCGCCGCGCGGCGCCACCGCGATCTTGCGCTCGGCGTACGGCAGGGGTGGCACGTCGAAGATCTGCGCGATGCCCTGCCGCCCCTCCACTTCGAGCAGCAACGTGCGCTTACCGCCGGCCGCGAGGGCCAGCGCCAACGCGGCGGCGACGGTGGTCTTGCCCGTCCCGCCCTTGCCGGTCACGACGTGCAGGCGGGCCACGGGCCAGTCAGAGGACACCCGACGAGCCTAACCAGGATGGCGGCGCGGGGCCTGGGCGATCCCAAGGCCCCGCGCCGACGCGATCTAACGCTTGGTGTCGCACACCTTCCAGCCGCCTTCCTTTACGACGATGAACGTCAACGGGAAAGGCCGGCTGCTGACCTGGCCGGCGACCTCGATCGGGATCACGAGGTCTGCGGTGACCTCGTGCCTGTCGCTGTTGATCTCGTTGTCGGCGCTGATCGTCCAGGTGATCTTCTTGAGCGCCTCGCGCACCTGCGCGGTCTGCGTCGCGTCCGACCCGGTGCCGCTCAGGTCGGTGACGTCGACGCTGTCGCGCTCGGCGTCGCAGGTGACGTCCTTGGCGGCGTCGACGTCCTGCTCCTTCACGGCGTCCAGGAAGGCGTCGACCGCGGCCTTGGGGTCGCTCTCGCCGCCGCTGCCGGCCAGCTTGTAGACGGCGAAGCCGCCGCCGCAGCAGAGCGCCAGGACGAGCAGGACGCCGATCAGCGCGAAGATCCAGCCCTTGCCGCCCTTCTTCACAGGCGGCACGGGCGGAACCGGCGGCCCGCCGCCATAGCCGGGCTGCTGCGGGTACGGGGGCTGGCCCGGCTGCTGGCCGTACGGCGGAGGCTGCTGCCCGTACGGCTGGCCGGGCGCCTGCGGCGGTTGCCCGTACTGCGGCTGGCCCGGCGCGTGCGGAGGCTGACCGTAGGGCTGGCCGGGCTGACCTGGCGACTGCGGCGGCTGCCCGTAGGGCGGGCCGGGAGGCTGTGGCGGCTGCTGGCCGTAGGGCTGCCCCGGACTCTGCGGCTCCTGGCCGTACGGCTGGCCCGACGTCGGCGGCTGGCCGTACGCGGGCTGCCCGGAGGTCGGCGGCTGGCCATACGGCGGCTCGTTGGCGCCCGGCTGCTGGTTGTACGGGTCCGGGTACTGGCCTGGTGGCTGGGTCACTGTCGATCCCCCCGATGGAGTTCGCCGGCCCTCCGGCCGGACGGTCTGTACCTGCGCAACCTGCGGATACTTCCACACGCTAGCGATTGCTGTTAGGGATTGGGAGATTCGCCGCACCGAGGGCCTGGGGGCAGGTCGCCAGCGGGCCGTCCGCGGCGCCGGGCTAGGGTTCGGACCATGCAGAAGTGGGAGTACGTGACCGTGCCGCTGCTGGTGCACGCGACGAAGCAGATCCTCGACACCTGGGGCGACCAGGGTTACGAGTTGGTGCAGGTGGTGCCGGGTCCGAACCCGGAGCAGCTGGTGGCCTACCTCAAGCGTCCCAAGGACGCCTGATGGGCGCGAAGGACCGGCTCGTCGAGCTGGGCCTGGAACTGCCGCCCGTCGCGGCGCCGCTCGCCGCCTACGTGCCGGCGGTGCGCAGCGGGAACCACGTGTACACGTCGGGGCAGCTGCCGATCGTCGACGGCAAGCTTGTCGCCACCGGAAAGGTCGGCGACGGGATATCGCCCGAGCAGGGCAAGGAGCTGGCACAGCGGTGCGCGCTCAACGCGCTTGCAGCGGTCGACTCGGTGGTCGGCCTCGACGCCGTCGTCCGGGTGGTGAAGATCGTCGGGTTCGTCGCGTCCGCCGAGGGCTTCACCGGCCAGCCGGGTGTGGTCAACGGTGCCAGCGAGTTGATCGGCGAGGTGTTCGGCGAGGCCGGGCAGCACGCTCGCAGCGCTGTCGGCGTCGCGGAGCTGCCGCTCGGGGCACCGGTCGAGGTAGAGCTGATCGTCGAGGTCAGCTAGCGAGTTGGACTCGCAGCGTCAGTTCGGCGAGTCCGGGAGCTGGTCGGGAGTGAGCCCGAACTGTTCCCGGACCACGCGCGCCATCTGCACCTCGAACGTCGCGGTGACGATGGCCGTCGCGATCGGGCTGAGCAGGGCGTAGTCCTCCAGGACGCGGGCCCGGCTGCCGCTGACCTGCTCGCCGAAGTAGGCGCGGAACGTGCTCACCAGCTCGCGCGCGATCGCCTGGGCCTGCGCCGCGATCTCCAGCTGCACCCGGGTGATCTCCGGCGACGGGAGCCCCATCTCGCGCGCCCGACGGCCGGCCTCGACCAGCACCGGGTGGGTGCCCTGCCAGCCGCCGCCCGGGGTGCGGCGCGCGATTCCGAACTCCTCCAGACGCTCCAGCGCGCCGGGCTGGGCGAGCAGGGCCTTCATGCCGTCGGGCTCGATCTCCAGCTTGGCGTCGTCGAACTCGTCACCGGGCAGGAACCGCATCGCGATGGCTTCGGCCCGCCAGGCCAGCGCCAGTTCGCCGGCCTCGTTGCCGGCCCTGACCAGCGCACGGATCGCCGCGAGCGAGAACCCGCCGTTCTGCAACCGCCGAATCAGCAGGAGCCGTTCCACGTGGCTCTGGTCGTAGACGCTGCGGCGCCCCACGCGTCGCGGCGGGTGGAGCAGGCGACGGGACTGGTGCGCGCGGATGTTGCGAACGGTCATACCCGAGCGTTCGGCCAGCTCATCGACCGTGAACAGGTCGTCGGGAGTGACCGCAGGTGCAGGCTCGTTGCTCCATTCCGCAGTCACAACGGAAACCGTACCGAAGTCGTACGACCTTTTGACAACGATGGCGTTCGCGCTGCTAGCGCTTGGAGCGTCCACCGATAGGGCGCTGACCGGCTGCGCCGGGAAGCGAGCCGGGGTGTGTGCCCGCCGAGCGTGTCAAGATTCTGTGGTGACGTTCAAGGTGCCGGCGGCGATCGCCGATCAAGTGTCCGCGTGGGACGGCAGCGAGCCGACCGTGCCGCGCAACGCGGCGACCGTCGTGCTGCTGCGGGACGCGCCGGGCGGCGGCGTCGAGGCCTACCTGCTACGCCGGGTCAGCGGCATGGCCGCGTTCGGCGGCATGACCGTTTTCCCTGGTGGCGTGGTGGATCCGGCGGACATCGACTCGCCGGACCTGCCCTGGTCCGGGCCGGGCGCGCAGGCATGGTCGGGCCCGCTGTCGGCGCCGCCGCCGCTGGCGCGCGGGCTCGTGTGCGCGGCCGTCCGCGAGACGTTCGAGGAGTCCGGGGTGCTGCTCGCCGGCGCCACCGGTGACGAGGTCGTGGCCGACACCAGCTCGGACGAGTGGGAGTCGGCGCGCCGCGCGCTGGAGGCCCGCGAACTGAGCCTCTCCACTCTTCTTACCGATCGCGGCCTCGCACTCCGTGCCGATCTCGTACGGCCGTGGGCACACTGGATCACGCCCGTGCAGGAGAAGCGGCGGTTCGACACGCGGTTCTTCGTCGCCGCGCTTCCCGCCGGGCAGCGCACCAGGGACGTCGCAGGCGAGGCCGAGCGGGTCTCGTGGGTACGGCCCGAGGACGCGCTCGCGTCGCTGGAGCGGGGCGAGATCGTGATGGTGCCGCCGACGGCGATCACGCTGCGCGAGATCGCCTCGCACGACACGGTCGCCGAGGTGCTGGACGCCGCCGATAAGCGGGTGATCCAACCTGTCACGCCGAGGCTGGTGCCCGACGGCGACGGCATCAAGTTCCTGCTGCCGGACGACCCGGGGTATCGCGGATGAGCCAGCCGTCGTGGGCGACGCTGGTGCGAGCTCCGAATCCGAGCCCGATGACACTCGACGGCACCAACAGCTGGGTGCTGCGCGCGCCGGGGGAGTCCGGTTGCGTGGTGGTCGACCCGGGGCCGCTGCACGACGAGCATCTGGCGGCGGTGGCCGCGCACGCTCCCGTCCTCGCCACCCTGCTCACCCATGGCCATCCCGATCATGCGGAGGGCGCCGCGCGGTTCCACGAGCTGACTGGTGCGCCGGTGCTCGCGTTCGATCCCGCCTACGTCATCGGCGACGACCGGCTGGCTCCTGACCTCGGGCCGCTCGTGCTGGCCGGCGTGGAGGTGCGGACGTTCATCACGCCGGGCCACACCGCTGACTCCGTGTCGTTCGCCGTGCAACTCAGCGGGCCTTCCGGCACGCGAGACCCTGAGCCCGCCGTTCTCACCGGCGACACCATTCTCGGGCGAGGCACGACGGTCGTGGCCTGGCCCGACGGCGAACTCGGCGACTACCTGCACAGCCTGGAGCGGCTGCGTGGCCTCGGCCCGATCCCGGTGCTGCCCGGTCATGGTCCGGTGCTGCCGGATGCGGGGGAGATCGCCGCGGCGTACCTGGAGCATCGCCGGGTCCGCCTCGATCAGGTGCGTGCCGCCGTCGACGCCGGTGACCGGACGCCGGCCGAGGTCGTCGCCCGGGTCTACGCCGACGTGGACCGCGCCGTCTGGCCCGCCGCCGAGCTGTCGGTCCGCGCGCAGCTGGCGTACCTGGATCGTGCGCCGTGACGTGCCCGGTCTGCACCACCGTCGTGGTGCCGGGCGCCCGCTTCTGCCACCAGTGCGGATCGGCGCTGCCCGAGGCGATGTCGGCGCCGGATCCGGAGCGTCGCGTCGTCACCGTCCTGTTCGGAGATCTGTCGGACTTCACCGCCTGGTCCGAGGATCTGGATCCCGAACGAGTTGGCTCCGTCACCGACCGCGTGCTCGCCGCGTGCGCGCAGGCGGTCACGGCGTTCGGCGGGCACGTCGACAAGCTGACCGGTGACGGGATCATGGCCGTGTTCGGCGCCCCAGTCGCCCACGAGGACGATCCGGAGCGTGCGGTCCGGGCAGCGCTGGCGATGCAGCGCGCGGTGAAGCGACTTATCGATGACGAGGTGGGCGGCGGTCGCCAGCTCGGCCTGCGCGTCGGGATCAACACCGGCCCGGTGGTGGCCGGCGTCCAGGCCGCCCTGTCGTACACCGTCATCGGGGACACCGTGAACACGGCGGCGCGCCTCTCCGACGCGGCCGGGGTCGGGGGGTCTACGCCGGGGCGCGCACCGCCCGTGCCACCCGCGACCGCGCCGCCTGGCGCTCGCTGCCGCCGCTGCGGCTCAAGGGCAAGCGCGAGCCCGTCGACGCGTTCGAGCTGCTCGGGCTCCGCGACGCCCCGGGCATCCGGCCCGGGCTCGGCGACGAGGCGCCGTTCGTCGGTCGCGAAGCCGAGCTGGGTCGCATCCTCGGCCGGTTCTCCGAGGTCGCCGAGCGCGACGCGCCGCACGTCATGGTGGTCACCGCCGAGGCGGGTGCCGGCAAGACGCGGCTCGCCGCCGAGGTCGCTCGCCGGGTCGGCGCCGAGTTGTCGTCGCGGGTGCTGGAGGTCCGCTGCCGTCCGTACGGCGAGGGTCGGCGGCTCGAACCGCTCGCCGACCTCGTGCGGCAGGTCTGCGGCGTGGAGCAGGACGACGACGCCGAGCGGGCCGCTGAACGGGTCCGCCGGGTCGCCACCCGCCTCGGGCACCAGCCCGCGGGCGAGTCGATCGCGATCGCGGACGTCGACGTGCTGCTGGAACTGCTCGACCTCGCCGAGACGGACGAGGCGGCGCAGGTGTCCGGCCTCGCCGCCCCTGGCGCACGACGCGCCGACCGGGTGCCGCTCACCGTGGCGCGGCTCGTCTCCGGGTTGGCCGCCGAGGATCCGGTGCTGCTCGTCGTCGACGACCTGCACAGCGCCACGACCGAGACCGTGGACGCGTTCGGCGTGCTCGCGTCGCACCTCACCGGCCCGCTGCTCGTGCTGCTGCTCGGGCGGCCTGAGCTGGTGCGTACCGCCGGTGTACTCACCCGTATCCCGGACGCCGAGCCGACGCCGCTGCCGCCGCTGTCCGGCGCTGCCGCGAGCCGCCTGCTGCGGTCGTACCTCGGCGGTGGCCGGCTGGTCGGGGCCGACGAGAACCGGCTGCTCGCCACCGCCCAAGGCAACCCGTTCTACCTGGCCGAACTCGTCTCGCTGCTGGTCGAGCAGGGGCGGCTCACCGGCGGCACCACGGCCGGCTGGCGGCTGGCGGCCGGCAGCCTCTCCGGGCGGCTGCTCTCGTCCGACCTCGCCGCGGTGCTCGCCGCCCGTATCGACACCCTGCCGCCGGCTCCTCGGGGCGTGCTGCGCGACGCGGCCGTCATCGGCGACCGGATCCCGGACGGCGCCCTGGAGGCGCTGCGCGGCGACGGCCGAGCGGGCGACGAACTGGACCGCGCGCTCGCCGAGCTTGTCTCCCGGCGGATGCTGCGGCGGTCGTCGCGGGACGGGTACGGGTTCGTCACGACGCTGATGCGCGAGGCGGCGTACTCGGGCATCGGCAAGGCAGACCTCGCCGACCGGCACGCCCGGGTCGCGCGCTGGGCCGAGGGGCGGCATATCAAGGGGCTGTCCGAGGCCGAACGCGACGAGCTGATCGTGGCCCAGGTCGAGCGGGCGCAGCGCCTTGCCGACGCGATGCTGCTGCCGCCGAACCACGACGCCCGGAAGGTCGCGCCGCTCGGCGCCGCGGCCCTCGGGCGGCTTGCACACACGGCGCTGACCAGCGGTGACGCCGCTCGTGCGATCAGCCTGCTCGATCGTGCCGCTGTGCTGGCGCCTGGCGACCTCGCGCCGCCGCTGCGGCTCACCCGCATGCGCGCGCTCGTCCAGACGGCTCGGTACGACGAAGCGCTCGAACTGGCCACGTCGCTGGTAGACGGGGTCCCGCCGGCAGTGCGAATCGGTGCGCTGCTCGCGGCGGGGGAGGCGTACCGGGCAACGGGCGCTCCCCGCCGGGCCGTCGAGACGTGGGACCTCGCCGTACGCGAGGCGCGCGCCGCCGACCGGCCACGGCACGAGGGCGAGGCGCTGCGCCGGCTCGGCATGCTCGACTACCTGAGCGGACGGCTCCGCCCGGCCGAGGAGCGGTTCGCGGAGTCGTACCGGCGGGCGCTGGACTCCGACGACATCCATGGCCAGGGCTGGGCCCTGCAGCATCTGGCCTGGTCGGCGACGTCCCGGGGCGACTTCCCCGCCGCCGAGGACGCGCTCGCGCGAGCCGGAGCGTTGTTCGCCGAGCTGGGCGACGCGGCCGGGCGGTCGTGGGTCAGCGGTACCGAGGCGTTCGTGCGGTTGCTGGAGGGGCGGTTCGCCGAGGCTCGGCAGCTCGCGCGGGTGTTCGTCCCGTTCGGGGAGCGGGCCGGCGACGCGTGGGGCGTTGCGGCGCTGCGCACGGTGGAGGCGTTCGCGGCGGCCGAGCTGGGCGAACTGGCGCACGCCGGACAGCAGGCACGGCGTGCCATGAACGGCTTCGGGGCCAGCGGCGACGCGTGGGGCCGGAGCATGGCGCTGATCGTCCGGGGGATCGTGGCGCGCGGAAACGGCCGCCTCGACGACGCCGTCCCGATCCTCACGGAGGCCGAACGTATCGGTCGCCAGGCCGCGCACCCGCTGACGCTCGGCCTCGCCCAGACGCTGCGCGGGTACTGCCGCCTCGACGCGGGTGACCCGGCCGGCGCCGAGGCCGACGCCCGCGCGACGCTGACCATGCTCGCGCCGCTCGACGTCGAGGAGCCGGTACGGGTCGGCCCCGTCGTGCTGCTCGCCCAGGCCCGCCGCAACCAGGGCGACCTCGATACCGCGATCACGCTGCTCGCCGAGGTGGTCGAGGCCGCCGGCTGGCCGTCACTGGCGTTCCCGCGCAGGCAGGCGCTGGCCCACTATGCCGGGGTGCTGCTCGACGCCGGCGACATCGACGCCGCACTGACGTGGGCGCGCCGCGCGCAGCAGGTGCCCGCCGAGGACGTGCGGAGCCGCGTCATCGCCAGCCGGGTGCTCGCGTCGGTGTACCAGGCGGCCGGGGATCACGAAGGCGCGATGCTGGCCGCGAAGGACGCCGTGCAGCTCGCGTACTCGACCGAACAGGTGTCGGAGCGTGCGGCGAGCGACGCGGTGCACGACCGCCTGCGGAGCTAGACGCCGAGGGCTACGCCCGGTTGCGCCCGCCGTCCGGCATGCCGACTATTGGGTGGCACTGGTGCTCTAACGTCGGCATCCGATTGCAACCATTGCCCCGGCAATTGGTCGGGCCTATGCCGCCTCGGCGCGAGCGGTCGCTCGTGCGCGCGGCGGCGACGAAGCTGTCGAAAGGGCGTTGGTGCTCGCTTGGCCGGCCCTCGCGCGTGTTGACGCCGAACAGCCTGGCCCGCAACGCCGTCATGATCTCAAGCTGGGCGCCTGCGCCGGTCCGCGTCCGGTTGCAGATGTTCTCCGGCGACGTGCCGCCGAGCGACGAGTGGCCAGACGCGTCCACCGCGTCGAAGCCCTTCGCTGTCAGCTCCTCGATCAGGTACTGCCGGAACGTGCCGTGCCGGCCGCCGACGAGGATCGCCTCGGTGCCGTAGCCGGGGCCGGCTCCAGCCGGGGTGCAGCCGTGGATCCCGAGCGCCAGGTCGACGCTCCTCACCATCGACAGCGCGACAGGGTCGTCGCAGTGTGTCGACGTCACGTGCAGCTCGCTGTTGTTGTCGCGGCGGATGCCCTCGAACATCCAGTAGTCGTACGTCGGGCTGCTCGGCGCGAACGTGGCCGGGTGGTAGCCGGCGATCGCCAGGCACAGCTCGGACGTGCCGCCCTCGATGCCGCCGCCGTGCGGGGCGACGATCGCGGTGCGCGCGCCGGCATCGCGGCGGTACCGGCGGGCGTAGTCCCGGTTCTCGGCGAGCGCCGGATCGTCGTACAACTCGGTGTTGGATCCGTAGCGGTCCGCGGCGCGGGCGGGGGCGGCGCCGCCGACGAGCAGCGCGGCGGGCGTCGCCGCGAGCATGGCGAGCACGGTACGGCGGGTCGGGCCGGTCACGATCGGGTGTTCCTTCCGCTGCGTGATGGTGGGAGAGCCGAGCGTACTGATGGGGCGCCACGGCCCGGCACGTTCGGGTGGTCGTGGCCCGCTCGAGACACGGGCTCGGTACCGTCGTGATGTGCAGAACCCGTCGTCGACACCGCAGTTGCCCTCTCCGGTGCCCGGTCTGTCCGACTTGACGGTGATTGCCCGGGGTGGCTACTCCACCGTCTACCGCGCCCGTCAGGATTCCGTAGGTCGCGAGGTCGCGCTGAAGATCGACACCCGCTCGCTGGAGGAGGAGCGCGACCGCCGCCGGTTCCTCCGCGAGGCCGAGGCGGCCGGGCGGATGTCGGGCCACCCGAACGTCGTGAATGTCTACGACGCTGGCGTGACCAGCGACAACCACCCGTATCTCGTCATGGAGCTGTGCTCTGGCGGCTCGTATGCCGGACGGCTCAAGAAGGAAGGCCCGCTCGGGGCGGCGGAGGTGCGCGACGTGGGCGTGAAGATCGCCGACGCGCTGCACGCCGCCCACACGTCCGGGATCCTCCACCGGGACGTGAAGCCCGGAAACATCCTCATCAACGCGTACGGTGTCCCCGGACTGGCCGACTTCGGGCTGGCGGCGCTGCCCGATCCGGCCCGCGAGCTGTCCGTCACGATCGAGGCGCTCACCCCGGCCTACGCGCCGCCCGAGGTGTTCCGGCTGGAGAAGCCCACCCCGGCCGGCGACGTCTACGCGCTCGCCGCCTCGCTCTACGCGCTCCTCTCCGGACGCCCGCCACGCTGGCCGGACACCGGATCGCCGAGCCTTGCGACGATGATCCGCCTGCACGAGGAGCCGCTGCCCGACCTGCCCGGCGTGCCGATCGGGCTGACGAACGTGCTGCGCCAAGGCATGGCGGGCGAGATCGCTGATCGGTACCCGTCCGCGGCGGCGTTCCGGGACGCGCTCAAGGCCGCCTCGCTGGACGAAGAGTCGGTCACCACGCCGATCTCCGCGCCGCCTGCCGGGTGGGTGCCGTTCGCGCCTGGGCCCGGTGGAGCTGTGCCTGGTTCGCAGACCAGCGGGCCGCCTGGCCTGCTCAGGCCAGCGGGCCGCCCGGACCTGCGCAGGCCAGCGGGCCGCCGTCGTATGCGGGGAACGCGTTCCCGCCGCCGCCGTACGGCGCGCCCGCCTCCGTACCAGCCCGCGCCGTACCCGACGACGCCGATCTCGACCCCGCCGTACCCGACCTCGCCGCCCGGCTACCCGCCGCCGGCACCGCCCGGCCATGGGGCACTGCACAGTCATGGTGCTCAGCCGGGGCCTGGTGCGCGGCCGGGTCCCGCGCATGCACAACGGTGCGCCACCGCCCGCGCAGAAGTGGGGCGCGCATCAGCCGCCGCCGTACCAGCCGGCCTATCCGCGCCCCGGCTACCCGCAGCAGCCCTACCCGCCGGTGCAGCCACCGAAGAAGCGGTCGGGCTGGATCATCCTCGGCGTGATCGCGCTCGTCGTACTGGTGCTGATCAGCGCGGCGATCGCCGTCCGGTCGTTGCTGCCGGACGACAACGAACGCACGAGCGGCGGCACCACGACGTCTCGTCGCCGCGCCCGACGGTGTCGCCGGCGGCGTCAGGCCCGGTGGTGCCTGACTTCGACGACCTCGCCGGCGGGATCCTGGGGGAGTGCCCGCTCGGATCGGTCAGCGCAACCGGCGGCATCACCGCGCGGTGCCCCACCAAGCCGGAGTGCTGGGCCGGCATCAACGACATCGGCGGGCAGGTGTCGGCGCGCACCCTGCCGTGCAACCGGTCGCACAGCTGGGAGACGTACCTGATCGGTGTGCTGCCGGCCTCGGTCACGTCGAACGACGCCGAGACGGTCGCGAACAACGAGCTGATCAAGGTGCTCTGCGGGCAGCAGGCGCTGTCGATCGCGCTCAATGGGGAGTCCAGCGCGGGCTGGAGCAGCGAGATCCTGCCGCCGAGCAAGTCCGACTTCAACGCCGGCAAGCGCGAGTTCCGCTGCGTCGCCGGCAAGGGCCTGGACGCGCTCGACAAGCCGGTGTTCGGCAACAACTAACCGCTCCCGCGCTGCTGCCGCCGCGCCGCCAGATCCGCACGCTGGGCGAACTCCAGCGGGCTGAGTTATCGGACGGCCCTTCCGGGATCGCACCCGCTCCAGCGCGGCGTCCTTCTCCTCGTCGGAGAGCGCCTGCCAGTCTGACTTCGCGTCCCCCTGGACGGAATCGCACTGGTGAGCGGCGGCACTCGCTTCGATGGTGATGTCCAGCCGCTCCGCGACGAAGGCCAGGTCGGCCTGGCGCCGCTGGCCCAAGTCCATGACGTCGGCCGTTTGCATCCGCCAGTGCGCCCCCACTCTCGTCGCGGGCAGGTCACCACGCTCGATGAACCGGTACACCATCGGGCGCGAGACGCCGAGGATGCGTGCTGCCTCGTTCGGGGAAAGTAGCGAGTCGTACCCGATGACAGAGACCCGCTGCCCACGGGCGCGCGCCTCGAACAGAGCCCGCAGCGCCCGCCGGTCGTCGGCGTCGAGCTCGATCGTGATCGAGTGCGCGGGATCGCTGACGATGACGGTCTCGCTGGACATCGCCTCGGCGAGCGCACGCTCGCGTTCGCGATCGTGGGCGCTCTTCGGCGGATGTAATTCCTCGAGCGGCTGTGCGTGGACGGCGCTCACGGCCCACCCCCTATCTGTAACAACTGTAACCACGAGGGTGGTCGGCCGCCAGGGGTGGGCGAGCGGTGAATCAGCGGGCGCGGCGGGCCAGGCGCTCGTGGTCGAGGATCACGACGCTCTTGCCCTCAAGCCGCAGCCAGCCACGGGACGCGAAGTCGGCCAGGGCCTTGTTCACGGTCTCGCGGGATGCGCCGACGAGTTGGGCCAGCTCTTCCTGGGTGAGGTCGTGGGTGACGCGCAGCGCATTGCCCTCGCGGGTGCCGAAGCGCTTCGCCATCTGCAGCAGGTTCTTCGCGACCCGGCCCGGCACGTCCGTGAAGATCAGGTCGGCGAGGGCGTCGTTCGTCCGGCGCAGTCTACGGGCGAGCACCCGGAGCAGTTGTTCGGCTATCTCCGGCCGGTTGGTGATCCACGGCCGCAGCGCCGACTGGCGCAGCCGCGCGAGCTTGGCGTCGGTGACGGCCACGGCGCTGGCGGTACGCGGGCCCGGATCGAAGATGCTCAGCTCGCCCACCAGGTCGGACGGGCCCATGACGGCGAGCATGTTCTCGCGCCCGTCCGCCGCCCGGCGGCCGACCTTCACCTTGCCGCTCATCACGATGTAGAGGCTGTCGCCCAGCTCACTTTCGGAGAAGATCGTCTGCCCCTTGGGCACGTCGAGGTATTCCAGGTGGGCGGCCAACGCCTCTGCGGCCTCCGGCTCCACACCTTGGAACAGCCCGCACCGAGCGAGCACCTCGTCCATGACCCACCTCCAGCTACGACTGCTACTGCGACGAGAGTCTAGGGGGCATGGGTCGTGCGTGGTCAGCGACGCCCCAACAGGTACTGGTGAGCGCCCCGTACTCTTCTCACGGGGCACTGAGGACGATAGGGCCAGTTGCGCGTATAGGGGGGTGTGGAGCAGGTGAGTCTTACGTCGCCCGTGCCCGGTATCACTGTCCTGGAGGTACTTGGTCACGGAGGGTTCTCGGTCGTGTACCGGGGACGCCAGGAGTCTGTCGGCCGCGAGGTCGCGCTCAAGGTCGACAACCGCATGGTGCGCGACGATCGCGACCGGCGGCGGTTCCTCCGTGAGGCGCACGCGGCGGGGCAGTTGTCCGACCATCCCAACGTGATCAGCGTCTTCGACGCGGGCATCACCGAGGACGGCCGCCCGTACCTCGTCATGGAGCTGTGCAGCGGCTCGCTCGCCGATCGGCTCGGCAAGGACGGCACGGTCCCGGCTCCGGACGTCCGTGAGGTTGGTGTGCGGATCGCGGACGCGCTGGAGGTCGCGCACCAGGCCGGCGTGCTCCACCGTGACCTGAAGCCGGCGAACATCCTGGTCAACCGGTTCGGCTCGCCGGGCCTCGCCGACTTCGGCCTGGCCGCCAGCCACGACACGTCGCGGCAGCTCTCGGCCACCCTGGAGGCGCTCACTCCGGCGTACGCGGCGCCAGAGGTGTTCCGGATGGAGCGCCCGACCGTTGCTGTCGACGTCTACGGGCTCGCCGCCACCCTCTACTCGCTCCTGTCCGGGCGGCCGCCGCGCTGGCCCGCTGAGGGCTACCCCAGCATCGCGACGATCATCAGCATGCAGAACGACCCCATTCCCGACCTTCCGGGCGTGCCGAGCGCGCTGGTGGCCGTGCTGCGGAAGGCGATGGCGAACGAGCCCGCCGACCGGTACCCGTCCGCGGCGGCCTTCCGCGATGCTCTCAAGGGCGTGGCGCTCGACGCCCCCACCGGCATGTTCACGGCGATCCCCGCCGACGACGCGATCCCGACGAAGGTCACGCCGCCGCCGACGACGCCGTCGGTGCGGGGGTCGGTCGCGATGGGCGGCCTCGGGCTCGCGAACGCCGCTGCTGCCCCGGCCGCGAGCTTCGCGCCGCCCGTGAGCCCGGCACCGCCCGCCCGGCCCGCGCCTGCCCGCACCAATGTGATGCCGCAGGTGCCGTCCTCACCTGCCCCGGCCGCACATCCGTCGCCCGCCAAGTCGCCGAAGGCGTCCAAGTTCCGCCGAGGCGGCTCGGCCCCGCCGCCGGTCAAGCCGCAGTCCGCGCCGCCGCCACGCCAGAACGCCGCGGCGCCGCCGCGCAAGAAGAAGCGTCGCAAGTGGCCGGTTCTCCTGCTGCTCCTGCTCGCGGCGCCGTTTGTGGTGCCGGTCGTCGCCGACCTCGGTATCACGCAGGAACTGCTAGGCGTGGCGGGCGGGATCGTCAATCGCGACAGCGACTACACCTACGACTCGCCCAGCGACGCGCCCGATGGGGATGGCACGCAGGCACCGGTCGTCGGCAGCAGCCCACCGCCGCCCCAGACCAGGATCACGTCGGCCGGGCTGGGGATCTTCCAGGTGGGCGCGAGCGCCCCGTCGCTGGTCAACAATGGCGCGCAGTTGGGGCGCTAACGGCTCCTGCGAGTCGGACAGCCACCTCGTGACGCCGGATCAGAGCCTCCCGGACACGATGGCCACCGTGCGGAAGGGGCAGATCTCGTACGTGATCGTCCAGTCGCCCAACTTCACGACGCGAAGCGGGCTGCGCGTCGGCTCGCCCGAGTCGGCGGTGCGGCGCATCCCGGATCTCGTCGAGAACTCGGGCAGCGGCGACCGGAAGGGGCTTATGGCGCTCGAACGGTGACACGCGCGCTGCTCTTCATGGTGGAGGACGGCGCAGGTCGGGACGATCGTCGTCGGTCGGAAGGCGGCCCTGTCGAACATCCTTCAGGAGATGCCGGAGGAAGTCTGCTGAGCTCGCTTTGTCGTACCGCCGACGTAGGCTGGCGCGGTGACCACCGACGCTGGTGCAGTACCCAAGGCCACTGCCGAGACCACGCTCGCTCTGACTCGCCGCGCCCGGCGGATGCACCGGATACTCACCGAGACGCACCCCGACGCGCACTGCGAGCTGGACTTCACCAATCCGCTCGAACTCGTGGTCGCCACGATCCTGTCGGCGCAGACCACCGATGTGCGGGTCAACGAGGTCACGCCGGCCCTGTTCCTCAAGTACCGCACGGCGGCCGACTACGCGAGCGCCGACCGCGCCGAGCTGGAGGAGATGCTCCGGCCCACCGGCTTCTACCGGAACAAGGCCAACAGCCTGATCGGGCTTGGCCAGGCGCTGGTGGAGAAGCACGGTGGCGAGGTACCGAAGAAGTTGGAGCAGCTCGTCCAGCTTCCCGGCATCGGCCGTAAGACGGCGAACGTCGTGCTCGGCAACGCGTTCGGCGTCCCGGGCATCACCGTCGACACCCACTTCGGGCGGCTGGTCCGGCGCTTCGGCTGGACCACCGAGGAGGATCCGGTCAAGGTCGAGCACGAGATCGGCGCGCTGATCCCCCGCAAGGACTGGACCATGCTGTCCCACCGCCTCATCTTCCACGGGCGCCGGGTGTGCCACGCGCGCAAGCCGGCGTGCGGGGCGTGCACGTTGAGCCGGCTCTGCCCCTCGTACGGGCAGGGCCCCACCGACCGTGCCGAGGCCGCCAAGCTGCTCAAGGGCCCCCGGGTGGACGAGCTGGCGGCGCTGGTCGGAGCGTGAGCCTGGTGATGCCTGCCGAGGGGCGGTCGCTGCCTGCCTGGTGGCACCCGCTCGCGGACAACTCGGCCAAGGTGCGAGCCGACCAGATCTCCCGGTTCAGCCCGCCGCGCGAGGGCAGCGGCCGCGAGTCGGCTGTACTGATCCTGCTCGGCGAGGGGCTCGACGGCGCCACCGGGCCTGACGTCCTGCTCCTCGAACGCGCCCACACGCTGCGCAACCACGCCGGTCAGCCGGCGTTCCCGGGTGGCGCGTCCGACCCCGGCGACGGCGGTCCCGTCGGCACGGCGTTGCGCGAGGCGAACGAGGAGGTCGGGCTCGATCCCGCGACGGTCGACGTCGTCACGATCCTGCCGGCGATCTGGCTGCCGCCGTCCAACTTCGTGGTCACACCGGTGCTCGGCTGGTGGCATGCCCCGCATCCGGTGGCGGCCGGCAGCCCCACGGAGGTGGCACGGGTCGCCAGGGTGCCGATCGCCGAACTGGCCGATCCGACGAACCGCCTGCGGGTGCGGCACCCGAGCGGCCACATCGGCCCGGCTTTCAACGTCCGGTCGATGCTGGTGTGGGGTTTTACCGCCGGCCTGCTGTCCGCGATTCTCGACCTCGCCGGCTGGGCCCGCCCGTGGGATCGTGCCCGCATCGTCGAGCTGCCGATCCCGCACAGCCCCGAATGAGCTGGTTGTGGACGTCGGCTCGTACGATTCATCAGGCGCTGAGGTGCTTGGCGTGCACGGCAGGTGATCGTCAGGCGGAGAACCTGAGGACAGGAGAGCCTTCATGAACGGCAGCACCCTCGACGTCGTGCTGCTGGTCGCCGCCGTCATCTTCGCCGTCAGTGGTTACCGGCAGGGCTTCGTCATCGGTGCGCTCTCGTTCGCCGGCTTCTTCGGCGGTGCGCTCGTGGGCGTCCAGCTCGCGCCGCTGGTCGCCGAGCGGTTCGACACCGACGTCACGCGGCTAGGCGTCGCGCTCGCCGTCGTCTTCATGATCGCCGTGCTCGGCCAGACGGTCGCCGTGCTGCTCGGCGGCAAGATCCGCGAACAACTCCGCACCCAGTCGCTGCGCACGGTCGACAGCATCGGTGGCGCGGTGATCTCGGCCGTCGCGATGCTGCTGGTCGCCTGGATGGTGGCGGCGCCGCTGGGCAACGCCCCGGCGCCGTGGCTGGCGTCGCAGGTGCGCCGGTCCGCCGTGATCGACACCGTGGACAGCATCGTGCCGGCCCAGGTCCGGCAGCTGTACAGCTCCTTCGGCGAGGTCGTCGGCAGCGGCGACTTCCCGGACGTCTTCGACCCGCTGACGCCCACCCAGGTGCGCGAGGTCGCGCCGCCCGACCCGGCGCTCGCCAGGTCCGCCGCGGTCACCGCGGCTCGCCGTTCGGTCGTCAAGGTGCTCGGACTGGCCCCCTCGTGCGACCGCCGCCTGGAAGGCACCGGGTTCTACTTCGCGCCCAACCGCGTGATGACCAACGCGCACGTGGTCGCCGGCACCAGAACCCTCAAGATCGAATTGAACGGACGATCGGCAGCAGCTCGCGTGGTCGTCTACGACCCCGCACGCGACCTTGCCGTCCTCTACGTGCCCGACATGGACGCGCCGGCGATGAAGTTCCTGCCCGAGGCACCCAGCGGCACGGACGCGATCGTGGTCGGCTTCCCGCTCGACGGCCCGTACACGCCGACGCCCGCCCGCGTGCGTGACTCCCGCATCATCCGCGGCCCGAACATCTACAACAACGGCACCGTCCGGCGCGAGGTCTACACGCTGCGGTCGAAGGTGCTGAGTGGCAACTCGGGCGGCCCGCTCGTCGCCACGAACGGCGGCGTGTACGGCGTTGTGTTCGCCGCCGCCGTCGACGACCCGCAGACCGGGTTCGCGCTCACCGCCGATGAAGCGGCGAAGGTGGTCGCCGACGGTCGCAACGCGACCCAGAAGGTGAGCACGCAGACCTGCGACTGACCGGCGGCGTCTGGCACGCGGTCCACGGCGAACCGGGCGGCGTCCGGCAGTGTCAGTGCGGCGGGCGGCGGCGCCATACCGGCGGCCACGGTCCGAGCCGGCGCGGCGGCTGCTCGGGCGCTGCGGCAGGTGGCGGACCCGCCGGCGACCCAGGGCTTAGCTGCGGGAGCGGGTCGGTTCGACGTGCGCTGGGCGGCACGGACGCAGGCGGTGGCGCCGAAACGGGCGGGGCGGGCACGGGCGGCGGCACGGACGCAGGCGGTGGCGCGAACGCAGGCGGCGGCACGGATGCAGGTGGCGGCACGGACGCAGGTGGCGGCACCGGGGCGGCGGGCGGAGGGTGGGTGGCACCGGCCAGCGGTGGTGCCGTGACCGGCACCACCGCCGAAGGCCCGGCCGGGCTAACCGGCGGCGTGTGGCCAGCAGGCTGGGTCACGTACGTCTGCGGTGGCAGGGGCGCCATCGTCGACGGCACGGCTGGTGGCGGTATGGCCGGTTCCTGCCACTGATAGCCAGGCGGCGGTGCCGGTGCGGAACGCTGCCCCCGCCGTATCGAGAACAGCAGGATGACGACCACGACGGTGACGGTCGCCATGATCAGGCCGACGAACGCCAGCGCGAGCAGGGCCAGCGTGGATTCGGGCAGTAGCGGGCCGTCGACGGCGGGCGCCGCCTGTGGTTTGGCGACACCGGTCGGTTCGCCCGGCGAGTCCGGCGGCACGGCCTGGCCGCCGCTGGCGGGTGGCGGCGCGCTCGGCAGCAGCGGGTTCGACGCGATCGACGGCAGGGCGACGGTGAGCGCGCGCGTCGGGTTGACGATCCCGTACCCGAACTGGGCGTCGCGCCCGCGCGGACCGAAGTCCCAGGCGGTGGTGATCAGCCGGTTGACGACGTCCGCCGAGCTCATCTGGGGATACTTCGCCCGCACGAGCGCGGCGGCGGCCGATACCAGCGGCGCGGCGAAGCTGGTGCCCTGGACGTTCCAGTAGTTGCCGCCCGGGTGGGCTCCGGTGATATCCGCGGCCGGCGCGGCCAGGACGGTTGCGGGTCCCTGGAGCGACCCGGTCCAGAACTTGCCGGACCTGAGCACGCCGGAGACGGCGATCACGCCGGGTTCGCGGGCGGGGTGCCAGACGGTGGTACCGCGGTTGTTCGAGAGGTTCCCGTCGCAGGCGACGACGACGACGTCATGGTCGAACGCGTACTGGAGCGCGTCGCTGAGCACGGGCGCCACGTCGGCGCTGCCCAGCGACAGGTTGACGACCTTGGCGCCTCGGTCGACGGCCCAGCGGATCGCGCGCGCGACGACGTCGGCGGAGTCGTACTTGTTCTGCGGATCCAGCACGCGTATCGGCAGGATCTTGGCCCGGTACGCGAGGCCGATCACGCCGCTCTCGTCACCGCGGCCCGCGATGAGCGCGGCGACGGTGGTGCCGTGGCCGACCACGTCCTTGCGCCCGTCGGTACTGCGGTCGACGAAGTCGGCGCCGGGAATTACCTGCCCGCGCAGGTCAGGATGGTTGGCGTCGACGCCGGAGTCGATCACGGCGACAGTGACGCCCGCCCCTGTGGAGTGCCGCCATGCCTCGGTGGCGCGGAGGAAGCCGAGGTGCCACTGCTTGCCCCTGATCGCGTCGGCGGACGCCGGCGACGCCGCTCCGACCAGCAAGGTTCCGCTGACCAGTAGTACGGCGAGTAACAGGCGGACGGCGCTCCGCAGGGCAGTGCGCGCCGTCAGGGGCATGGTTGCTCGCTCTCGTCGTCGGATCCTGTCGGATGCCATTCTTGCTCAGTCGGTCACGCATCGGCGTACCCGTCCTCACTCGCGGGTATGGGTACAGGAACCGGTAGTGCCCTCGCGGCCCCGCGAGGTACTTTGAGCGGGTACCGGTGGCGCGGGGTTCCCGCCGGACGATCCGCGTACGCGGAGAGCTGAGGTGTCGGGATGGGCGCTGATGTTCCGAGCAGGCCAGAGGTGGAACGCCGGGTCGCGGAAGCGGATCTAGCGGTCCAGCATGCGCTCGAGACGCTGATGGATCGCATCGCGCCGTTAGCGCAGTGTTCCGCGGAGACCAGCGCGTCGTTCCACGTCCTGAGAAGCAGATGCCAGGCCGATGCCGGCGCGCTGCACGCCGCTCTGGACGAGATCGCGGCCACGGTCGGCGGTGCCCGGTGAACCGTTCGGCGGTGTCGTTCGCGGCGATCTCCGCGGCCGAGGCCGACATCGAGCGGGTGGCAGCCGAGATCCGGCGGCGGATGGAGGAGGTCGACCGCGATATCGAGCCCATCGTCTCCGGTCTGCCCGCCACCGACTCCGATCGCGTCCGTTCGGCCCGGAGGCGCCGGGACGCCGCAGTTGCCGACCTGTTCGCCGTCCTGGAGCAGCTCGGCACCGCGCTGGGCGCTGCCCGCGACGCCGGGTTGCCGTCGGCGTACGTGCGTCCCGGGTGGAGTTGATGCGACGGCCGCTGCGGGCCCGTGACGCACTGGGCCGACCGATTCCGCTGGACGATCCGCGTGCGGTGGAGCCGGTCAACGAGGAACCCCAGCCTCCGGAGCCGACCCTGCGCGAGGCGCAGCAGCTGCTGGACGCCGGCCGCGCCTTCTCCGCGCACGAGATCCTCGAAGCGCGCTGGAAGTCGTGCCCGCCGGCCGAGCGTGAGCTGTGGCAGGGCCTGGCGCAGTTGTGCGTCGGCGTGACGCATGCGCAGCGCGGTAACCAGGTCGGCGCCTCCCGGTTGCTGCGGCGCGGCGCCGACCGGCTCCTGCGGTACGTCGGGCCGGCGTACGGAGTCGATCCGGTGGGGCTCGCACGGTGGGCCGAACGTGCCGCCGCGGCCCCGGACCCCGCAGACCTGCAGCTCAGACTCCTAGCCGGCTAGGGGCGGGGGCGCGGCCGGCAAACCTCGACGCGGTATACCAGTCTGTCGAGTGTGGACCCCGGGAGTGGGGAGAGGCATGCCGGTGTATCCGTTCCGACCGCACCTGCGCGTCCGTAGGGCGGTACGGGCGGGCGTTGTCGACGTCGAGCAGGCACACTGGGGAGGAGCCGCACGTCTCGGAGTCGTCATGTCACTGCCTCGCCCGGGCCAGGAGCAGGCCGGGTCCGTGCCTGCCCGCGCGCAGCAGGTGCGCGCCGAGCCCGCGGTGGCCGCCCCCGAGCAGACGGCGGCGGCTGAGCACGGTGAGCTGATCGTCCTGGTCGATGACGCCGGACGCCCGATCGGCACCGCACCGAAGCTGGCCAGCCACCACCGCGACACCCCGCTTCACCTGGCGTTCTCGTGCTACGTCTTCGACACCGCCGGCCGCTTCCTGCTCACCCGCCGCGCGCACACCAAGAAGACCTGGCCGGGTATCTGGACCAACAGCTGCTGCGGCCACCCCGGCCCCGGCGAGGTCGTCGAGGACGCGGTGCGCCGCCGCCTGGGTGACGAGCTGGGCCTCGTCCCGATCGAGCTGGTGCCGCTCCTGCCGGACTTCCGCTACTGGGCCGAGCTGGACGGCGTCGTCGAGAACGAGATCTGCCCGGTGTACGGGGCACGCGTCGACGCCGATCCGGTGCTGAACGAGGACGAGGTCGCGGAGTTCCGGTGGGTCGACTGGGACGCGGTGCTGGCGGGCGGGATCGACGAGGAGCTGTCGCCGTGGTGCCGGCTCCAGCTCGACCTGCTCGCCGACCATGCCGGCGTGGCCGCCCTCAGATCTCCTTAGCGAACCGGAGCAGCTCGCCGGTCACGCGTTCCGGCGCCTCGGAGTGCGGTGAGTGGCCGACGCCGTCGACCAGCTGCCACTCGTACTTGCCGGACACGTAGCGTCCCGAGCCCTGCGCGGTCCTGGGCAGCATGCACGTGTCGAGACTGCCGTGTAGCTGCAGCGTCGGGGCGGTGATCGGGCGTTGTAGCAGCTTGACGAAGCGCCAGCCGCTCGGCCGGGTCAACGAGCGCACCGCCCACCGGTAGTACTCCATCGCGCAGAACGACGCCCGCGGTATCTGGATCGCGGTGCGGCAGGCGCCCAGGTACTCGGCGAAGTCCGGGCTGGACCGCCACGCTGGACCGGCCCACCGGCGGAGGAGGTCGCCGGCGTACCGGGCGTCGTGGCGGGTGACGATGTGCTCGAACCGCGGCGCCTGGAACGCGAACAGGTGCCGGCTGGCGGCGAGCTGCCCGCGCGGATCGGTGGCGAGGGCGGCGCGCAACCGCAACGGGTGCGGCATGCCGAGGACCGCGATCCGGCGCACCATCCGCGGGTGGAACGCCGCCGCGGTCCAGGCGAGGAAGCCGCCCCAGTCGTGGCCGACGAGCATCGCGTCCCGTTCGCCGAGGGCACGGATCAGGCCGGCGACGTCGCTGGCCAGCGTGTAGCCGTCGTAACCGCGCGGTGGCTTGTCCGATCCGCCGTAGCCGCGCAGGTCGGGGGCGACCACCCGGTACCCGGCGTCGGCCAGGTCGGGGATCTGATGCCGCCAGCTCCACCAGAACTCGGGGAATCCGTGCAGCAGCAGGATCAGCGGACCCGTTCCGGCCTCGACCACGTGGAACCGGCTGCCGTTGGCGCTTATCGAACGGTGTGTCCATGGGCCGTCGAACTGCACCACGGTGTCGTCCGGCCGGCTCGTCATGCTGATCAGGGTACGGCGCGCGCCCGTACGCGGAGATGCAGCAGGCCGGCGGCGAGCAGCGAGGCGACGAGCGAGCCGACGAGCACCGCCATCTTGATCCGCTCGGACTGCGCCGGATCCTCGAACGCCAGCTCGGCGATGAGCAGGCTGACGGTGAACCCGCAGCCGCCCAGTACGGCGACCGCCACCAGGTCGCGCCAATGCAGGTCGGACGGTAGCCGCGCGAGCCGCAGACCCACAGCGGCGAAGGCTCCGCCGACGATCCCGACGAGCTTGCCGACAACCAGCCCGGCGACAACCGCCCAGGCGACCCGGTCGGCGGTGAAGGCACGCAGCGCGTCGTCGTCGAGCGTGATACCGGCGGCGAAGAACGCGAACAGCGGCACGCAGACGCCGGCGGAGATCGGTTGGAGGCGGTGTTCGAGCCGTTCACCGGGCGATTCGTGCTCGCCCACGTCATGCCGGACCCGCGTGAGCAGCCCGAGCGCGACGCCCGCGATCGTGGCGTGGATGCCGGCCGCATGGATCGTGCCCCAGACCGTGAGTGCCAGCGGAACGTAGATCCACGCCGAGCGCACCCGGCCGTACTGCAACAGCCAGTAGACGAGGAGGAGGACCGCGCTCGCGCCCATCGCGAGCCAGTTGAGGTCCTGGGTGTAGAGGACGGCGATGAGCAGGATCGCGCCGAGGTCGTCGACGACGGCGAGGGAGAGGAGGAACAGCCGGATCGACGGCGGCAGCCGGGACGCGGTGAGAGCCAGGACCGCGAGCGCGAACGCGATGTCCGTGGCGACCGGCACCGGCCACGCGTCGGCGCTGCCCGGTGCGCCCCCGGCGACCGCGAGGCAGACCAACGCCGGCGCCACCATGCCGCCGATCGCCGCGAACACCGGGAGGAGCGCTTGCCGGGGATCGCGCAGCTCACCGACGACGAGTTCCCGCTTGAGCTCCAGCGCCGCGACGAAGAAGAAGACGGCGAGCAGCCCGTCCGTGGCCCAGTCGCCGATGCTCAGCGCCGCGTGCAGGCGCTCCGGGCCGACGACGTGGTCACGCAGGTCGGTGTAGCTCCCAGCGAGCGGCGAGTTGGCGACGACCAGCGCCAGCGCCGTGGCGCCGAGCAGCACCATTCCACCGATCGTCTCGGTGCGCAGGTACCGGGCGAGTTCGTCCACAGCGCGGCGTGCGGGCACAGTCGCTCCTCTGGTCGGGCACGGTTTTGACCTGCCGACCAGACTTCCCGGCGCACCGCAACCTAGGCTAGCGCTTGGGGTTCACCAGCAGCGTTCGAGCGCGTCCTGCGGGCCCTGCCAGCGATACATGCTGCCGGTCCAGTGCAGGAACAGCTCGATCTTGATGCCAGGCTGCGGACGGGTGGCGACGCGCACCGAGTTCCAGCCGTCGACCTGGTCGATCGAGAAGTTCATCGCCGTCGACTGGGGGCAGTACCAGTTGAGGATCTGGTTGACACCAGTGAACGCAGCCTGCTCGCCAGGTGCCGTGCCGGCCTCGGGCAGGTCGCCGATGAGCCGGTTCCGCTCCTGGTCGACGACGTCCGGCTTGGGCAGCGAGCCGCGCGGGGGCGCCGACGGTGACGGCGTGTACCGGACTCGCGGCGCCTGCTGATCCGGATGCGCCGCTGCCGTGGTGGGCGCCGGGCCGGCCGGTGCGGTGTGCCGGAGTGCGGCGAGCGAACAGAGGCCCACGACGGCGATACCCAGCAGGATCATCGGGCGCCGTCTGCGGCCGGTGAACAGTGTGGATAATCCAGTCCGGCCGTCGGCCTCAGTACGATCCTCGGTCCGAGCGACGGTTTGTTGCGTCATGCCGGCCATTCTGGACCTTGTCCCGGTTCGTCCGGGCACCCTCCCCACCCCCATCGAGCGATCGTGCAACACTTTCCGTTCTTTCGCGAATGACGGCGCTGCGGCCGGGGACGAGGTAGACGATGACAGGCCAGGTCAGCGGGCCGAGTATTCCGGCAAGGATCGTACTTCCGCCTGACGGAACTCCCACAGTGGAGGGCGCGCCGCCCGGGAGTGTCGTGATGGTCGTCGACGCGATGGACCGTTACTTCGGGCTCGCGGCGTCCGGCGCCGCGTGTGGTCTGCCGCAGATCGCAGCGCGGTGCGAGTTCCTGGAGGACGCGCTACTCAGCCCGGACGGCACGCAGCTGGCGATCAGCGGCGCCGCAGGACGTGCTCGTGCTCGACCTCTCGAACGGCGGCTGGCGCACGTACCCGGTGCTGCCCGACGGGGACGTCAGCACCCTGGCGTGGTCGGCCGACGGCCGGCAGCTGGCCTGCGCCGTCGACGGCGAGTTGGCGATCGTCGAGCTGCCCGACGGGCGTGTCCGTCCGGTGGACCTGGAGGGCGAGGAGGCCGGTGCTGCGGCGTTCAGTCCGGATGCGACGCGGCTGGCGGTCGATCTCGACGACGGCGTTGGGCTGGTTGTTCTCGGTCCCGAGGTGGAGCTGGTGCCACTGCCCGTAGAACCGGACGAGGAGCTGAGCGGGCATGCGGCCTGGTCGCCGGACGGGCGGTTCCTGGCGGTGGAGGAGGTGCGCGACGTGGTGGGCGAGCCGGACGAGGAGGAGTACCTCGTCACGCTGATCTCCTGCGACACGCTGCGCCGTTCGGACCACCAGATCCGGATCACCGGCGTCACCCACCTCGACCTGGCCGGCTGGCGTTCGGATTCCGAGTTGGTGTTCGTCGAGCACCGGCCAGGAGGCATCGCCGTGGTCGTGCGGGATCTGGACGGCACAGAGATAGAGGTACTCGCCGTGGCCGCGCCGGAGCTGTTCGACGTACAGCTCGCGCCGGGCGTGCTCTGACCGAGCCCGCTCGTCGTCCCGCACCTCAAGTTGGGTGGGATCGGAGAGTCAGACTCCACGATCTCACCCGAAATCGGCGGGGCGCGGCCGACCACCGCTGCCTCGGCCGCCTTGGGGTGGCTGATGTTGTGGAGATCCGGTGGTCGGTGTGGCTCGTCGTCCCGCTGCTTGTGGTGGGTTGGTCATCGCCCTGCTGGTAACGGCTGTGGTGAGACTGTGACGGAGCTGCGCACGTACGGTGTGATTCTTGCGACTTTCCTCCGATATCCTTTCTTTGTCCCACCCATGCGGTACAACTACTAAGCCTGGCAGTAGTCCTCTCTGCCTGGCGTAGGGAGGGGTACCGCATGCTGGCTTCTGGTTTACCGCCGTTCCGGCTCGTTTCGCGCTGGCGTATGCATCTACGCCGCGCGGTTGTGCTCGCCACGTCGTTGGTGGTGACCGCGCCCCTGTTGGCAGTACCGGTGTGGGCGGCGCCCGCTGACGGCGCCGACCCTGCGGCACCGCCGGTGAAGCCAGTGCCGGGCCGGCCGTTGCCCAAGGCTTCCGATCCACAGATACCGCCGGAGACCAAGCTGCCCGCCGCCACCTGGCCGGCGCCGGGCGCGGCCGTCGTCGACATTCCGGCGACAGCTGCCCCCAGCTCGGCGTTCACCAGAGGAAAGGTGCCGGGCGGCACCGTCGCGCCCGGCAAGGAGCCCGAGCGGGTACGCGCCGGCACGCTGCCGGTGTTCGTCGGTCGCCCGGCGGCGCCGGCCAACTTCGGCCCTGCAGACGAGGACGAGCCAGGCGCAGCCGATGTCCCGGCCAAGGTCCGCGTCGAAGTGCTGCCCCGGCAGAAGGCCGTCGATCTGAACGTGAGTGGCGTGCTGTTCCGGGTCGACCGTGCCGACGGGCAGGCAGGTTCCGGGGCCGCCGAAGTGGTCTTCGACTACTCGTCGTTCCGCGCGGCGTACGGCGCCGGCTACGGTCGCAGGCTCAGGATCGTCCGCTACCCCGCATGCTTTCTGACCACGCCAGACGTGTCCGGACTGTGCACGCGGAACCGAGCTCGCGACACGCAACGACATGGCGAGCAAGCAGCTCGTGGCCGACCTTGAGGTGGAGCCGCCCGCAGGCGCGTCGGGTCAAGGCTCGGCCCAGCTCGACGCATCGTCGGGCGCGGTCTTCGTGGTCTCGGCCGCGGCGTCTTCGGGCGGCGGCAACTACGCGGCCCAGCCCCTGTCGTCGGCGGCGGAGTGGTCCACGTCAGGCGGTTCGGGCGACTTCACCTGGTCGTACCCGCTACGGATGCCGCCGTCGCCGACCGGCTTCACGCCGCAGGTCGGGCTGTCCTACTCCTCGGGTGCCGCCGACGGTCAGACCGCCGCCTCCAACAACCAGGCGTCGTCGGCAGGGCTGGGGTTCGAGCTCGGCTCCAGCTACATCGAGCGCAAGTACGTGCCGTGCGCCTATCAGGGCTAAGGACACGGGCGACCTCTGCTGGAAGTACGACAACGCATACCTGGTGCTCAACGGCGTCGCGACTCAGCTGCTTCCGACGCCCGGCGGCGAGCCTGGCGGCGTCAGCGACTGGTACGCGAAGAAGGATCCTGGCTGGCGCATCCGGCGCGTCAAGGGGGGCGCCGACCTACCCGGCCAGGACAACGACGAGGAACGTTGGGTCGTCACCACTCAGGACGGCACGCAGTACTGGTTCGGCGTCAGCAAGCAGCCCACCACGAACCGAGCGACCCAGTCGGTGTGGACCGTCCCCGTCTACGCGCTGAACGGTGGGCACCCCTGCTGGACGGGGACGTTCGCCACGAGCCTCTGTGACCAGGCCTGGCGCTGGAACCTCGACTACGTCACCGACCGCAACGGCAACTCCGACCACGTACTTCTACAGGCCGGAGTACAACCACTACGGGCGCGGCATGAACAGTTGGGACCAGGCAGCCTATGTCCGCGGCGGCACGCTGGACGGAATCGAGTACGGCTCGCGTGCTGGTGAAGAGGACACCACGCCGGCTGCGCGGGTCGTGTTCGTCTCCGTCGGGCGGTGCGCGGGTGGGCACGACGAGTGTGGCCCTGCGAACGAGCAGCACAAGGCGAACTACCCTGACGTCCCCACCGATCAAATCTGCACGAACATGGCGCCCTGCCACAATTACTCGCCGTCATTCTTCAGCATCAACCGCCTGAACACAGCGACCACGTACGTCCACAGCCCGGCGGATCCCGACCGCTGGCAGGCGGTGGACGGCTACGACTTCGATACGACCTTCTCGGGCAAGGCCGACGATCCCGTCGACCCGGCGTTGGTGCTGACGAGCATCACCCGTTTCGGGTCGGTGGCTGCGACCCCGATCGAGCTGAAGCCGACGTGGTTCCTGTACGACAAGCTGCCGAACCGCGTGGATGTCGACCCGAACAACGGATCTCCAGATCTGCGCAGGGAGCGGCTCAGCCACATCTACGACGAGTTCGGCAGCCACATCGACGTGACCTACCGGGACTTGTGGCCGTGCGATCCGCTTCGCCCGCCACCGGTGTCAGCCAACACGAGGACTTGCTTCCCGTCCTGGTGGAAGCCAGAGAACCGGCCCGGCGAGTTCGGTTGGTTCCGGAAGTACGTGGTCACGATGGTCGTGGAGGAGGATCGCACCGGCCTCTCCCCGAACCGGGCCACGAGCTACACCTACTCCGGTTCGCCTGCCTGGGCGTTCGACTCCAAGGCTGCGATGGTGCCGCCGGAACAATTGACTTGGGAACAGTGGCGCGGGTTCCAGAAGGTCCTCGTCACTCAGGGAGCGTCTCGGACCGAGAACCTCTACTTCCGCGGCCTTCACGGTCAGCGCGAGATGTCCGTCCGGAACTCCCGTGGCGGATCGGAGCTCGACTACGAGTTCCTCGAGGGCCAGGTCTTCGAGTCACGATCCCTAGACGCGAACAACGTCGAACTCGCCGGCACCGTGAACGCGTTCTTCGTCAACAAGAGCTTCGACGGCGGCACGGTCGACGCGTGGATCGTCATCCCGGCGGATGCGAACTCGCGTACCCGGCTGTCGACCGGTGCCTACCGCTATACGCGCGCTAGGACGGCATATGAACCGCGTACGGCTTTGCCACTGAAGACCGTGAACTACGGCGAGGTCGAGGCCGACGGTACGAACAAGGCCACCAACGACGAGACGTGCACCGACACCACGTACGCGCGTAACGGCACTGCGTACCGGTTCTTCCCTGCGGTGGCGGAGTCCCGCGGCGGCCTCGGCTGTCTCGATACCGATCCGCTGCTTTCACGTACCGAGACGTTCTACGACGGCAACGACGCGCTGAACGACGTGCCCACCAACGGCCGTGCGACGAAGAGCCGTACGTATCGCAGTGCGACCGCGTATGCCGAGACGAAGGCGACGTACGACAAGTACGGGCGGGTGAAGTCCGCCACCGACCCGATGGGCAGCACGACGCGCACTGACTACACGCCGGCGGACAACAGCCCGACCACGAAGGTCCTCACCACCAACTCCAAGGAGTGGACCGCGGAGAAGACGTTTGCGCCTTGGTGGGGGCTGCCCACCTCGGTCAAGGACGAGAACGGCCGGGCACGTCGATCAGCTACGACCCGTTCGGCCGGCCGAACAAGGTATGGCTGCCAGGACGCCCCGTGACCGGTCCGGCCAACCAGCTCTACTCCTACGGGGTCGGTCCGTACGACCCGAACTGGATCAAGACGCGAAGCCTCAACACCGTCGGTGCCGACGGCGTCTCCGACCCGACGTACCTCGACTCGTGGACGTACCTGGATGGGTTCGGCAGCGAGTCGGAGACCCAGACCGCCGCACCGGGTACGTCTGGCCGCATCGTCGTCTCGAAGAACTACGACCAGCGCGGCCTGCTCTACTGGACGTCCACGCCGTTCTACAACACCGCTGACCTTGGGTCAGGAGCGGTCAACCCCGCACCGGGCGATCTGTCCCGCACTGCGACCCTGTACGACGCGCTCAAGCGGCCGACATACACCGGCTTCTACACGCCCGAGGAATCTCCAAAGTGGTCGACCACCACGACGTACCGTGGCGACAGCACTGTAGTCGACCCTCCCGTCGGCGGCACCAAGACCACCGTCGTGGACGCGGTCGGTCGCACCACTGCGCTGATCGAAGAAGCCGACAGCGGAACGACCACGACGAGCTACGGGTACAGCCGGCGCGGCGAGCTGACCAGCATCACCGACGCCAAGGGCGACGTCACCCGATATACGTACAACCTCGCGGGTGAGCGCACTGAGGCTGTGGATCCGGACGCCGGCACCACGAAGTACAGCTACAACGTCATGGGCCAGATCGTCACGACGACCGACGCGCGGAAGAAGACCGTATACACGGCCTACGACGACCTGGGGCGCCGGTCCGCGCTGCGTGATGGCTCGGAGAACGGATCCAAGCTCGCCGAGTGGGTGTATGACACGCTGCCAGGTGGGAAGGGCCTGCCGAGCTCGTCAACGTCGTACCACGGCGGGCACGCGTACACGCGGTCCGTCACCGGCTACGACGCGGCGGGACGGACAACTGGCTCGTCGGTGACGATCCCGTCGGTCGAGAACGAGGAGGCGCTTGCCGGCACGTACACGTTTGGCGTGACGTACGACGTGGCCGGTCGGGTCGCCACGACCACCTATCCGGAGGCCGGCTTGATCGGCGCCGAAACCGTGACCAGCACGTACAACGCAGTGGGGCTTGCCGTCGACGCTGACCGGCACGATCAACCGGGTCGCCAAGCCGTACGTGTCGAACACGTCGTACACGGCGCTCGGCCAGCTGATGCGCCGCTTCTACGGTGCCGGCGGCGCGGGCGACGTGCGGCGGTTCTACACCTACGAGGACACGACGGGACGGCTCTCGTCGGCGCAGGCATACCAGCCCACGGCGGTCCAGGATCAGCGAAAGATCCTGCAGTGGAACAGCTTCGTCTACGACGACATCGGCAACATCGTGCGTGCGGATGAGCGATCGGGAACGGTGATCGGCGACCAGGTGCCGGCCAGGGACGCGAGCGAGTGCTTCAAGTACGACAAGCTCAACCGCCTGACCGAGGCGTGGACCACGCTCGACACCGCGTGCGCGGCCACCCCTGCTGCGGGCACCGCCAAGGGTGTCGAGCCGTACCACCGGGCGTGGACGTACGACACGATCGGCAACCGGCTGACGGAGACCAACAAGCTCACGGCCACGACGTCCACGCGGACTTACAGCTACCCCTCCAGCGGACCTGATGCGGTGCGTCCGCACGCGGCAACGGAGGTCACCGAACCGGGTGTGACCACGCCGGACTCGTTCGACTACGACGCTGCGGGCAACACGATCGAGCGCAAGATCGACGGCGTCACGTCGACTTTTGCCTGGGACCACTTCGGGCGCCTCGACCACGCCGACACGCAGCGCGCGTCCGGCGGATCGACCGTCACCGAGCAGACGAGCTACGTGTACGACGCCGATGGTGAGCGCCTGATCCGGCGCGAGCCCGGCAATACGGTGCTCTACCTGGGTGGGATGGAACTGCGCCTGACGACCGAGGGTCAGGGGAAAGGCGCAGTCAACGGGACGCGGTACTACTCGCAGGGCGGCGCGCCGGTGGCGGTGCGCACGGTCGGCGGGCTGCACTGGGTGCTGAACAACGCTCAGTCCAGCGCGGAAGTCGCGGTGGACGCGGACACGGGCGAGGCGATCCGGCGCCGCTACCTGCCGTTCGGCGGCGATCGTTCGGTGGCGGGAACCATCGCGTCCTGGCCGTCGGAGCGTGGGTTCCTGAACAAGACGAAGGACTCCACGACGGGGCTTTCGCATCTGGGTGCGCGCGAGTACGACAGCACCAACGGCCGCTTCCTCACCCCCGACCCGCTCGTGCAGGTAGGCAAGCCGCAAAGCACCGCCTATGCCTATGCCGGCAACAACCCGATCGCGTTCAGCGACCCGAGCGGGCTCAGCGAATGCAGGAACATGTCGGTGGGAAGCTGCAACGGCGACCCCTACCCCTATCCGAACGACGGCGGATCAGGAAACGGCACAGGCAGCAACAACGGCGGGTCCACCGGCGGCCGGTCGAGCGGCGGATCAAGCAGGTCGAGTGGCGGCACGTCGAGCTCAGCGAACTCTGCCGAACACACGCAAGTTGTGGTTGACGAACTGCTACGAGACCTGTTCGTCGAATACCACACGATGCATCCGCCGCGGCAATGCGCGAATCAAGCTTACAACCACGCAAACTGCATGGCGGCAATCCGCGGAGTGCGTGACGGAAGCCTAACAGCTGGGCAAGGGCTCAACTACATTCGCTGCGGTGCAACAGTCTGTGCACGTGGTTCGCAGCTCGCCTGGGAGTTGACCGGGATTCCGGACGCAATTCGCTGTAGCCAAGGAAATGGAGCTGCGTGTGCATGGTCCGCGGCTTCGGTGATTCCCCTCACCCGGCTCCTCCGGGCTTTCAGGATAGCTGCGAGGGCCGCGAAGGCTGCTTGTAGTTTCCACCCCGATACGCTAGTTCTATTGTCAAAAGGCAAGCGTAAGAAGATCAAGGATGTGAAGATTGGCGACCATGTGGTTGCCGCCAATGAGTCCACCGGAAAGCAGGGCGGTCACCGAATCGTCACGCGCCTCTATGCAGCGCAGCATAACGGCGACTTGGTAGAGCTGGTTGTCGCGAGCAGTGACGGGGCGACTCACGTTATACGTACGACGGCCGAGCACCCATTTTGGGATAAGACGGCGGCCACATGGGTGCCGGCAAGCCAACTCCTACCGGGACATGACCTCGTAGACGTATCTGGCCGGCCCGTGCTTCTTGCTGATGTGCAGCAGCGACCCGGTGCCAGCAGGATGTTGAACCTGACAGTAGCTGATCTGCACACGTACTATGTCCTCGCCGGTGACACTCCGGTACTGGTCCACAACACCTGTCCTCCGGCGATGCTCGACGATATGTCGGAGGCATACGTCCGAGGAAAGCACATGCCCGGCGGCGCTAATGTCACACCAGACAAGAGTTTGTTCAGTCCCGGCACGAACCTGGATCAACTTGTCGAACGTGCAAACGCGTGTGCATGCCGTGGACCAAATGCGGCTGGCTTCTTCGAGCGAGACGTCGATTCCGGAACTATCATTGGGAATCTTTCAGAGCGGTCCGGTGGGCTCCCAACCACCTGGTATCGAGTGGTGCAGGACCAATATGGTGGCGTAATCAGTATGCATCCGATTCCTGCGCCAGGCGGCTAGTTGGCCGCGATGTTGAGCGTGTAGTTCGGTGCAACACTGCAGGTCAACCGCCCTGTGGGGCAGATTGAGGGAGGTTGGGGACGAGATGGGCATCGCGGTTTTCGTGGAGAATCAGCTGCATGAACGTACATTCGCTGGCGTAGAGGCAGGCGAGCTGCTTGAGCGGCTAATCGCGGAAGCTCCACTTGGACTGCTCGCCGATATCCAGCTCTATGGCGATACCATGTTTAACATCGTTCAAGCTCGGAGATTTGTGGCCGAGCTGGAAGGCGTTCGTGAAAAGCGGCCCGACTTGGCAAGTGCAGTAGCCTCTCTCCAGGAACTGGCTGGATTGGCGGAGAGAGGGCGTGGCTATTTGTGGTTCTCGGGTGATTAGAAACGGCGAATGAGCGTCAAGGCATGTCTGACACTCTGTAGTCGAAGTCGCTGCCGCATCTCGAGGAAGTGAGTCGGCGTTCGGCCCCGTTGCCGTCAGGACTGCCGTCAGTATCTCGCCTACGGGGGTGACTGGCAGGGCTGCCAGCAACGGGGCCGAACTGTTGCTGATGGTCCAAGCAGGCCCATGCCAGCCCCGAGCCTGGTGTGCTCGGCTTCATCCGGGTCGTCGGTGGCGGGATGGCTTAGCAACCACCACGAACCTGCACGGCCGTGAAGATCCGCGGCCATCCCGGAGCCTGAGGCCCCCGCCGGAGGCATGTCCTTGATCTTGCTGCTCGTGGTGCGGGGCCGCTGCGGCCGATGCCGGCCGGAGATCGCCAGCAGGCCGTACAGTATCCCTGTTGATGAGGTTGATGCGATCAACAGAAGCTTCGGTGGGGAGTTTCTATTGAGTGGATCGCCCGGCAATACGCTCATTAGCGCATCGCGTTACAATAGCTTCTGGGATAAGTCGGCAGTGATTATCTGTGACATTGCTGGTGGGCACATGTACAACAACGGAAACAAGCGGACTGCGCAGGCCGTCGTCGAGCAGCTAATGGAGCGGAACAGTATTGTTAGTGGTACGACATCTGCTGGCCTAAGGTCGGTTATCGACCAGGTTGGCAAGGGTCAGCTACGTGAGATCGATGACATTTCTGCCGCTTTGCGTGGATACTAGGGGAGGTCAGCAGCAATGAACATCGAGCAACTGATGCTTTGCTTGGCCCAAGCTGGCACAACGGCAATTCTTAAGATTGACAATGAGAGATTTGAAGAGCATGGAGAACCCTGGACCTTCGTTGTGTCAGGCCCTGTACTAGGTGAGGGTGGGTTCGTGCGCGCCGAGGAAGTAACGCTTGATGAATGCCTCAAGGTTGGCCTTTCGCGGCTAATGGATAGGGGCGAGCAATGGAATTGGGTCTCGGAGTACGTGCCTAACTGAGAGTGACACTGCGCGACCACTGTCAGCTGCGGTGCGCGGTTGTGCGGCCCCGTTGCCGTCACCGTTGCCATCAGGTCTGCCCACGTTGGACGGTGATTCTGGTGTGCGGCCGGTGATGGCAGCGGGGCTGTCGGCTGTTCGTGTGCCGGTCTGGCGCGCGGGCCGTAGGCGGTAGCGCGTGGGCCGGTCCGGCCGCGGTACGCGGGCGGTCTTGATCCTTGTGAAGAAAGTTCGAGCCCACGGGCTCGCGGTCACGGTGTGTGATCGGGGTCGGTGGGCTTCGTCAGCGGTGTTGCGGGGCTTGCGGCTGCTGGCTGGCAGTTCGGCGGATGGTTCGTGTGCGACGGCGAGGCTGCCTGGGTTGGGGGTGGCTGGCGCGGTAGCGGGCGAGTTCGACGTCCTGGGCGGTGGATGCTTCGATGGCGTCGATCCAGGCTTTCGAGGTCGCGTTGATCTGGTCTTCGGTGCCGAAGTCGAGGACGTCTTGGTAGGCGTTACGTCGGGCGTCGAGGATCTCGTCCTGTTCGCGGTAGATCCGCCGGTAGGTCGCATCGTCGTTGATCGTGACGACGGGCGGCGGCGGTGCCGCCACTGGGTTGAGGCGCCGTGGGGCGTCGGGGTCGCAAGAAGGTCGCGCACGGCACGCTGCTCTACCTGCGGGCAGAAGTCCTGTCCGCCGCCCTCTCCCACGCCGTGAGAGAGGACCTGATCGGCCGGAACGTGGCCTCGGCGGTGCAGCTCGGCCAGCCCCGCCCGACACCGTTCGAGCCGCTCACCGCGGCCGAGGCCCGCAAGCTCCCCGATGCGGTCCGGTTCAACCGGTGGGCCATGTTGTTCGAGCTCGCGTTGCGCACCGGTCTGCGCCGCGGCGAGTTGCTCGGGTTGCGGTGGTCGGACCTCGACCTGCACGCGGGCACCCTCACCGTGGTCCGGACCCTGCAGTACACGCCCGAAGGGATGAAAGCGCTGCCGACGAAGACCGCCGGGTCGCAGCGCCGCATCGTCCTCCCGGCGGTCTGCGTCGCCTCCCTCACAGGGCACCGGAGGCGGCAGAACGTCGAACGCAGAGCCGCTGGCCCGCAGTGGCGCGACGATCACGGGTTCGTGTTCGTCACCGTCGAGGGCCGCACCGTCGACCCCGGCTCGATCAACCGGAACCTGCACACCGCCTGCGACCTGGCCGGGATCCGCCGCATCAGGTTCCACGACCTAATGGCCACACGGGCGACGGGATGCCTGGGATGGGTCGGCCAAGTATGACGCAGATCGAGACAACGCTACGAAACGCTGGACCAGTCCAAATTGTGAACCCAGATGGCACGCTACAGAACGCCGCTCGATTTGATTACAACGGTGTCCGGGTCATTGTCAATTACAGTAATCCACTGAAGAGTACGTCGTACTTCCCTGGGTCGGGTGGATAGGAGTTAATGGTGTCGACTCCATATGAAGGATGGCTATCCGAGCGCTTTTCGGAAGCCGATCTCGCGCGCATGAGAGAGGCGTTTATCCAGGTCGCGCCTGATCGCAACATAGATCTTGCCGATCTTGTGCTTGCCTGGAACGGACATGTTGAAAGGATCGAAAGGGAGTTGACGGCATCGGGCGATGAGCTGACGGCTTGGGGCGCGTACGACCTGATTGCTGCGCTATGCTTGCGCGATTTCTTGAGGGATGGTCTTTCTGGTCTAGAGGATGGACTTCGACGGCGTGTTGACGGCCCAATTCTGGATATCGATAACCGGTTCATCGCCTATACTGAATTGGATAATCGTGGCTTGGTCGAGAGAATCGATGGGAGATCTCGGTCCTCAAGCGAGTGGTGGTGGCATCGGGTTCCTAAGTCCGGCCCAGTGCGCGAAGAGATCTTGAGATTCAACGGTATTGAATAGGTGATCTTGCACGATAAGATCTAGCAGTCAGTGGCGTGTCGCGGCCATTCTTGGGGCTCGTGCCGCTCTCTTGGTGTCTGCGTTCGGCCCCGTTGCCGTCATCGTTGCCGTCAGGTCCGTCCAGCATGGACAGAGATTCTGATGCGATGGTGTCGGCGGCGGGTCGTTCGCTGTTTGTGTGACGGTCTGGCGCGGGCCGTAGGCGATAGCGCGCGGGCCGGCCCGGCCGCGGTCGCGGTCGGTCTTGATCCTTGATCCTTGTGAAGAGAGTTTGAGCCCACCGGAAATCGGCGGAGCGGTCTGAGCAGAAGGGTCGCGCCCGCGGAGCGGGCGCGACCCTGCAACTACCAACTAGTCCTCGCTCGTGCCCGACTTCATGCCCTGCCCGATCAGGTTCATCACCGTCGGGTCGGCAAGGGTCGTCACGTCGCCCATGGACCGGTTCTCGGCAACGTCCCGCAGCAGCCGCCGCATGATCTTGCCCGACCGTGTCTTCGGAAGCTCAGGAACGAGCAGGATCTGACGCGGCTTGGCGATCGGCCCGATCTCCTTCGCCACGTGCTGCCGCAGCTCGCCGACCAGCTCCGGCCCTTCCTCGGCCGTACCACGCAGGATGACGAACGCGACGATGCCCTGCCCGGTTGTCGGGTCGGTCGCGCCGACCACCGCTGCCTCGGCCACCTTGGGGTGGCTGACCAGCGCCGACTCCACTTCTGTCGTGGAGATCCGGTGGCCGGACACGTTCATGACGTCGTCGACGCGGCCGAGCAGCCAGATGTCGCCGTCATCGTCCTTCTTGGCGCCGTCGCCGGCGAAGTAGTAGCCCTGCTCCTGGAAGCGCGACCAGTAGGTCTCCTTGTACCGCTGGTCGTCGCCCCAGATGGTGCGGAGCATCGCCGGCCACGGTTCGGTGAGCACGAGGTACCCGCCGCCGCCGTTCGGCACGGACTTGCCGGTGTCGTCGACGACGTCGGCCGAGACACCGGGGATCGGGATCTGCGCCGACCCTGGCTTGGTCGTCGTCACACCAGGCAGCGGGCTGATCAGGATCGCGCCCGTTTCGGTCTGCCACCACGTGTCGACGATCGGGCAACGGTTGCCGCCGATGTGCTCGCGGTACCACATCCACGCTTCGGGGTTGATCGGCTCACCCACGGAACCGAGCAGCCGCAGCGACGACAGGTCGTGCTGGGCAGGGAAGTCGTCGCCCCACTTCATGAACGTGCGGATCGCGGTGGGCGCGGTGTAGAGGATCGTCACGCCGTACTTCGCGATCAGCTCCCAGAACCGTCCCTTGTGCGGGGTGTCGGGCGTGCCCTCGTACATCACCTGCGTCGCGCGGTTCGACAGCGGCCCGTAGACGATGTAGCTGTGCCCGGTGACCCAGCCGATGTCGGCCGTGCACCAGTACACGTCGTGCTCGGGCTTGAAGTCGAAGACGGCGTGGTGCGTGTACGACACCTGCGTGAGGTAGCCGCCGGTGGTGTGCAGGATGCCCTTCGGCTTCGCCGTGGTGCCGGACGTGTAGAGGATGAACAGCGGGTGCTCGGCGTCGAAGAACTCGGGCGTGTGCTGGTCGGACTGCTTTTCGACGATCTCGTGCCACCACACGTCGCGGCCGTCGGTCCAGGGCACGTCCTGCCCGGTGCGCCGCACGACCAGCACCTTCTCGACGCCGGTTCCTTCGAGCGCCTCGTCGACGGCCGGCTTGAGCGCACCCGGCGCACCTCGCCGGTAGCCGCCGTCGGACGTGATCATGACCTTGGCGGCGGCGTCGTCGATCCGGTTGCGCAGGCTGTCTGCGGAGAAGCCGCCGAACACGACGGAGTGCGGTGCGCCGAGCCGGGCACAGGCCAGCATGGCCACGGCCGCCTCGGGGATCATCGGCATGTAGATCATCACCCGGTCGCCGGTCTGGACGCCGAGTTCGATGAGCGCGTTCGTCGCCTGGTTGACGTCGTGCTGGAGATCGGCGTAGGTGATGGTCCGGGTGTCGCCCGGCTCGCCTTCCCAGTGGATCGCCACCGTGTCGCCGTGGCCGGCTTCGACGTGCCGGTCGACGCAGTTGTAGGCGACGTTGAGCTTGCCGCCGACGAACCACTTCGCGAACGGGGCGTCCCACTCCAGCACGGTGTCCCACGGCTGCGCCCAGTCGAGCCGCTGAGCTTGTTCGGCCCAGAACGCGAGCCGGTCGCCGCTGGCCTTCTCATATGCGTCGGCGGTGACGTTCGCGCTGCTCGCCAGCTCGGCGGGCGGTTCGAATCGGCGTTCCTCTTGGAGCAGGTTGGACAGCGCTGCGTTGGGCGCACTGTTGTCCGCGGTCATCGGTTGGGACCTCCTTGCGGGGTCGCCCCCGGGGTCGACCACGGGGGCAATGGCACAGGGTGACGGCGGTCACGCCAACCCTAATGCCGGACAGCATCTCCCGCGCAGGGAGGACCGCGAATGGGGTGTGCCCGATACGCGCCGAACGGTCACCGCTGTGCGACGAGCAGAAGAACGTGCAGAAGACGAGCGGAAGAAACTGGGTGCAATCCCCTCCTGCTTCCACGGCGCCGACGGCGAGAGGCTGTGCCCCGCAGGGCGCGGCCATGGCCACGCGCTGCGACCACTCAATCCCGGGTGAGAGCAACAGAGAGGGCAACGAACGTGCGTAACTTGTGGGGGTACAAGCCCCTACGCGTGGCTATCGGTGTTCCGGTCCTGCTCGCAGCATGGGGCGGCTTCGCGCTGGTCAACGCCGGTCAGGCGGGTGCGAGCCCGATGCCTGGCATCGCTAGGAGCGAGGGACAGAAGCTGATCTTCGAAGCCGGTGACGGCACGGTCAACAACATCACCTTGACCAGGGACGCCGGGACGGGCGCGCTGTTCCTGACCGACGCCGGCAACACGTTCTCCATCGCGCCGACGAGCGACGGGAACTGCTTCAAGCACGATTCCGACACCGTGCGCTGCGCCGGTGGCTTGACGATAGTTGAGGTCTGGCTCGCTGACGGCAACGACATCTTCCACACCGGGATCACCGGCTCCAAGACTGTCGTCCACGGAAGTGACGGCGACGACGTGATCGAGGGCGGCAACAGCGGCGGCTCGCTGTACGGCGAGGCCGGCAAGGACAAGATCTACGGCGGCGACATCCGCGACCTCATCTACGCCGGGGACGGTGACGACTCCGTCAGCGCGGGCGGCGGGAACGACCGCGTGGACGGCGGTACGGGCAAGGACGAGATCGGCGGCGGCGACGGAAACGACGACGTCGACGGCGGTCACGGTCGCGACAAGGTCTACGGCGGCAACGGCAACGACGACCTGCGCAGCGACTACCGGGACTACGGCGACCAGCAGTACGGCGGCAACGGCAACGACCTGCTCAACACCGCCACCGACGTGTACGGCGAGGCCGGCAACGACCACGTCTTCATGACCGCGAACGAGGGCGAGTACTGGGGCGGCGAAGGCAACGACGTCATCAGCTACCTCCAGTGGGGCCACGAGGCCTACGTCTCGCTCGACGGGAACAGCAACGACGGCGCGTCCAACGTGGACTGTGACGAGATCATCGGCTGCCCTGTGGTCTCGACCCACAACGTGCACGGCGACTTCGAGCACGTCATCGGCACGAAGTACAACGACAAGATCTCCGGCAACGGCAACCCGAACGACTTCGACGGGATGGGTGGCAACGACCGGCTGTACGGCAACGGCGGCAACGACTACCTCGACGCCGGTGAGGGCGCGAACCAGCGCACCGAAGGCGGCGCCGGCGACGACACGTGTGTCGGGTACGGCGTGACCGCCCGACCCGGCTGCGAGCACTGACGCACTAGTTCTCCGGGGGGCGGCGGTAACTATTACCCGCCCGCCGCGGCTGCGACTGAACGAGATGTGGTCGTGCTTTTCCGCGCCATAGGCCGGAAAAGCACGACCACATCGCTGATAGGGGTCGACCAGCCGTAATCGCTGCCAGGATCTGTCAGTGTTGCTCGGTACGACTACGGCATGAATGTTTTCGAGCTACGGCAGTACACGCTGCGCCCTGGCCAGCGTGACGTCCTCATAGAGCTGTTCGATCGTGAGTTCGTCGAGACCCAGGAGGCCGTCGGCATCCGGGTCATCGGGCAGTTCCGCGACCTGGACGATCCCGACCGGTTCGTCTGGATCCGCGCGTTCGAGGACATGGAGTCCCGGCGGCGCGCCCTGGAGGCGTTCTACGGCGGGCCGGTGTGGGCGGCGCATCGCGAGGCGGCGAATGCGACGATGATCGACTCGTCCGACGTACTGCTGCTCAAACCGGGCCGCGCGTTCGAGGATCTGCCGCCTCGCCCGACCGGACCGGTCGAGGACTCGCTGATCACGGCCACGATCTACCCCGATGTCGATGTTCCCGGGTCCGACGACACCGCGCTCGCGTACTTCTGTACCGAGCACGCCGAGAACACGTTCCCGTGGCTTCCGGTGCGCACCGGCGAAGACGTCGTGGTGACGTTCCACGCGGGCGAACCACCGCCGCTTGACCGCCCGAGCCAGGTGCTCCGGCTCCAGCCGACGGCTCGGTCCGCCCTGCGCTAGACCCTCAGGAGCGCTACTCGGTGCGGATCGCGACGAGCGTCGGGCGGTCGGCAGTGAACGCCTTGGCTACTGCGGTGGTGACGTCGGCCGGCGTCTCTGCCTGGATGCCGTAGGCGCCGAATGCGCGTCCGAGCGCCGGCAGGTCGGGGGTTTCGAGGTCGACACCGACCCGCGGGATACCGCGGCTGTCCATGGCGTCGCGGATCTCCGCGTACCCGCCGTTGTCCGCCACGACGATCGGGATCGGCAGCCGCATCTGGACGGCCGTGGCCAGCTCCTGCACGGAGAAGAGGAACGCGCCGTCGCCCATCATCGCGATGACCGGCCGGTCGGGCGCCGCGACCTTGGCGCCGATAGCGGCGGGGAGGCCGTAGCCGAGGGTGGCGTACCCGGGCATGTAGAGCAGGCTGTTCGGCCGCTCGACCGGGAGGAAGTGCATGGCGCCGTAGTACGTGACCTGCGAACTGTCGCCGGCCATGATCGTGTCCGGCGGGAGCGCCTCGTGGACGGCGTCCACCAGCGGGCGGACGGTGAGTGCGTCCGTGCGTGCCTCGGCAGCGCACACGTCACGGAGCCCACGGGCGCGTGCCTTGGCGGAGGCCGTGAGCCCGCCCGCTTCGGACTCGTGCCGGAGGTCACTCCACGGCCCGACCCGCTCGGCGAGTCCGGCGAGCACCCTGTGCGCGTCGCCGTGCAGGGTCACGTCGGCGGCGAGGTTCTTGCCGAGCTGGCCCGCGTCGATGTCGATCCGGATGACGAACCGGGCCGACAGCGTGCCGCCCCACAGGTCGGAGTCGCCGAGTTCGGTGCCGACTGCAAGCACCACGTCGGCGGCCGTGACCGCCTGCTGCGCGGCGCGGAGCCGGATCGCGGCGCCCACCGAGAGCGGGTGGCTCTCCGGCAGTACGCCCTTGCCGTTACACGTCGTGACCACGGGTGCGCCGCAGTGCTCGGCCAGCAGCCTGAGGGGCTCGGACGCCCGAACGGCGCCGCCGCCCGCGATGATCAGGGGGCTGCGGGCGCTGGCCAGCGCGGACGCGGCGGCCTCCACGGCGGCCGGGTCGGCCTGCGGACCGGGCCGCTCGTGCGGCAGCGGCGAAGCGCCCGCCCATGGCTCGTCCAGCACGTCGACCGGGATCTCGACGTGGACGGGGCGCGGCCGGGCGCCCGTGAACGACGTGAACGCCTCGGCGACCGCGTCGGCGGCCTCGGTAGGCGAGGAGACCCGCCGGCTCCACCGGAGCAGCCGGTCGAGTGCTCCGGTGGAGTCCTTGGTCTCGTGCAGGTAGCCGATGTCGTGGCCACGCAGGCCACGCGGCGTGCCCGGCGAGACGACCAGAAGCGGCACCGAGTCGGCATACGCCGTGGCCGCGGCGGTGATGACGTTGGTGAGGCCCGGGCCGCTGGTCGTGATCACGACGCCCGGCTTGCCCGAGACACGGGCGTACCCGTCGGCGGCATACCCGGCGCCCTGCTCGTGCCGTGGCGTGACGTGGTCGATGCCGAGCCGCGTCAGGTGACGGTAGAGCTCCAGGTTGTGCGTGCCGGGGATCCCGAAGACCGTGTCGACGCTGTGGGCGCGCAGGGTCTCGACGACAGCGGCACCACCATTGCGGAACGTGTTCGTCATCGCGGCTCACCCCGGTTGTGTGCCAGCACGGAGAGCAGTTCGTAGCCTACGTGTGCGGCGGCGATTCCGGTGATTTCCGCGTGATCGTAGGCCGGCGCAACCTCCACAATGTCTGCGCCGATCACGTTCAGGCCGGCCAGCGCGCGCAGGATCGCGAGCAGCTCGCGGCTGGACAGGCCGCCCGCCTCCGGCGTGCCGGTGCCGGGGGCGTGGGCGGGGTCGAGCACGTCGATGTCGATCGAGACGTAGACGGGTCGCGTTCCCAACCTGGTGCGCATCCGCTCGATAGCGCTAGGGACGCCCCGCTCGCCCACCTCGGTGCTGGGCAGCACCTGGAAGCCGAGGACGGCGTCGTCGGTGAGGTCGGTGTCGGTGTAGAGCGGCCCGCGGGTGCCGACGTGCAGGCAGCCGGTGTGGTCGAGAAGGCCCTCCTCGGACGCCCGGCGGAACGGAGTGCCGTGGGTGTACGGCGCGCCGAAGTAGGTGTCCCAGGTGTCGAGGTGGGCGTCGAAGTGGACGACGGCGATCGGACCGTGCAGGGCATGCAGCACTCGCAGGACGGGCAGTGCGATGGTGTGGTCGCCACCCAGGATCAGCGGGGTCGCGCCGGTGGCGGTCAGCTCGCCGAGGCCGTTCTCGACCTCTTTAATCGCCTCGTCGATGGAGAACGGGTTGCATGCGATGTCGCCCGCGTCGGCCACCTGCTGCGCGCCGAAGGGGTGAACGCGCAGCTCAGGGTTGTACGGCCGCAGCAGCCGGGACGACTGGCGGATGTGTGACGGCCCGAACCGCGCGCCGGGCCGGTACGACACGCCGCTGTCGAACGGGACGCCGACCACGGCGACGTCGGTCTGGCCCACTTCGTCGAGTCGGGGGAGTCGGGCGAAGGTGGCAGGACCGGCGAACCGGGGAATGCGGGTGGCGTCGACTGGACCGCGCGGGCTACTCATGGGTGCTCTCCTCGGCGGCGGTGAGCGTAGGGTGCTGTTCGTTGTGTCGTGACGGTACACTTCTGTTGAGCGTTGGGACACCCCTCTCGCGACCAATTTCACATCTCACCTAGCCGCGGCCTTCGCCGGTCATGGGCGGTACGGTCTAGGCGCGACGACGAGGAGCGTTCGAGGCATGCCGCAGGCCATTCCCCTTCCCGCTCGCGAGCGCGCGCCCATCGGCCCCCGACTCCGCGCCGCCCGCAAGGCCCGCCGGATGACGATCGAGGCGCTGGCCGACGCCACTGGGCTCACCAAGTCCTTCCTCTCCAAGCTCGAACGCGACGCCACCAGCGCGTCGGTCGCCTCGCTGCTGCGGGTGTGCGACGCGCTCGGCCTCAGGCCCGGCACGCTGTTCGACACGCCCGCGACGTCGCTGGTACGCGGTGACGACGCGCCGTCCGTGAACTACGGCGGCGACGGCGTCCGCGACGCGCTGCTCACCCCCAGCTCGGAGCAGGCCGTCATGGCAGTCCGATCCGACATCGAGCCCGGCGGGAGCAGCGGGTCCGAGCCGTACACCATGGACGCCGACATCGAGGTGGCCCACGTGATCACCGGCGCCATCGAGCTGACCGTCGGCGTCGACGTCCACCTGCTCGAAGCCGGCGACACGCTCACCTACGACCCGCGCGAACCACACACGTGGCGCAATCCGTCGGCGACCGAGGCGGCGCGGGTGTTATGGCTCCTCACTCCGGCGCCGTAGCTGGTTCGCGCTCGGAAGTGTTCAGGATCTCGCGGCCATAGGCCACGAGATCCTGCACGGTTCGTGGCTTGTACCGTCACCGGCGTGAAAGCCGATCCGCTCGCGCCGCTGCTCGACCTGCCCGATGTCGCCGATGCCGCGGCGGCCGCCCGTGACGCCGTCGACAAATTGCTCGGCCACCGTGCGCTCCGCCGCACCAGCGGCCCGGTGAGCGCGGAGTCGGTACTGCGTGGCGCCCGCGCGTCGGCCGCGCTCGAAGGTGCCGAGTACGGCCTGGAAGAGGTGCGTGCAGGAACGGTCACGGACCCGCTGGTCCAGGGTGCGCTTCGGGTCGGCGGCGGGATCGGCCAGCTCGTCGACACCTGGGAGCGCGCGCCCCGCCAGGCACTGGCGAAGCTGCACGTGCTCGCGGCGGCGGGCATGGTCGAGGAGGCGGAGCTCGGACGCCCGTCCGCATCGCCGGAGATCGCGGCGCGGTTGGACGGCCTGGCCGGGCTGATCGCTGGTGGCACGGAGGTTCCGGCGGTCATCGTCGCCGCCGTCGTGCACGGCGAACTTCTGACCATGGCGCCTTTTGCTGGACCGAACGGCCTCGTTGCGCGGGCGGCGGCGCGCCTGACGCTGGTCACGCGCGGGCTCGACGTCAAGGCGGTATCGGTGCCGGAGTCGGGGCACTTCGCCCGCTCGCCCGAGTACGTCGGCGCGGCGGGGGCGTACGCCACCGGCACGCCCGACGGTGTCCGGTCTTGGCTCAAGCACTGCTGTGCCGCCGTCGCGCTTGGCGCCGACGAGGGCCTGCTGATCTGCGAGCAGGTCGCCGGCTGAGCTCTCGCGTGGCGCGGGCGGAGGGCTGCGCCGTTGTGAAGCGCGGCGCCCCGCTTCACAACGCGACGCGCGGTGCCGACTTCGCCGCGCTAGGGCAGTAGTCGCGAGACGATGTCGGCCGGGGATGCCGTGCGGTCGACGGTTTCGGGATCCTCGTCCGCGAGCGGACCTTTGCCGATCGCGGCCCACACCTCGGCCATCGCGAGGAAGAGCGCCGGTGTGAGGCCAGCGCCCGCCTGCGTGGTGGCGATCTCCCGCATCTCAGGGACGTACCGGTCGGACTTCGTGGCGGCGACGGCGGCCGAGCGTGCGAAGTCGAGCGGCAGCCCGCCGAGTTTGAGCTCGTCCAGCAGGGTGTCGAGGACGCCATGGTGGTTGGCGGTGAGCATCGCCTCGGCGCCGAGCGCGACGAGTCCCTTGTAGACCGATGCGGAGCACATCTTCAGCGCGGACGCGTCGCCTGTGCGGTCGCTGAGGATCCGTACGTCGAGGTCGGGCCAGCTGATCGCGGTCAGCTCCGCCGCGCGCGGTCCCGCAAGGTAGATGCGGGTCGGGCGCGCGTCACCGGGCTTCGGCGGACCCCCGGAGATCGCACCGTCGACGAGGTCGAGCCCGGAGTCCATGAGCGTCCAGGCGACCTGGTCGAGGGTGGCCGGCGCGATGGCATTGAGGTCGGCGACGAGCGGGCGGTTGCCGGTGCGGTGCGCGGCGGTCGCCACCGAGCGCGCCACGCGAACCGCCTCCGCCGGCGGCACCACAGACAGCACGAGATCGGCCGCCCCGACGACGTCGTCCAGGGTCGGGAGCAGCTCCAGGCCGTCCGCGAGCCGGACCGTCCGCCCGCTGCGCCCGGCCGTCGTGGCGACCACCCGTACCCCGCCGGACACGAGCGCCCGCCCGATTGCACCGCCCATATGGCCAGGGCTGACCGTGGCCACCGTGCTGATGGGCCTCGGCATCGTCACTGGTCAGCTCGGCGGGCGGCCGTAGACCGTGCCCGGGTTGCGGCGTGGCTGCTCATTGAAGCTCGGATCGGTGAGCGGGTCGACCGCCGGCCGCGGCTCGCCGGTGTCGGCCGGGAGCTGCCCGTAGAGCTGGGTCGGCTCCGGACGTGCGGTCTCCCACGACGGAGCGGAGTCCCACCTCTCGGTCGACGGCCAAGCCTGCTGGTCGTGCCGTCCGGGGGGCCGCTCTTCGTGCCGGCCGGGAGATCCCGACACCGGCTGGTTGGGACCGCCGTAGGACGCCGGGGCCCCGCCGTACTGGTCGGCACGGCCCGGCGCCGGGTGGCCGGAGACTGGGCGATCAGCGCCCCCGAACGGCGTACCGGAAACAGGTTGTTCGGGGTTGCCGTAACGGTCGGCGACCGGCTGGGTGTGCATGGCCGCGCCGCTGGACGGAACGGCTGCTCCGTAGAACGGGCTGTCGGTACGCGGCGCGCCCCGGGGAACCGGCGCAGGCTTGGCCGTGCGCGGCCATACGGTGCGCTCGATGCCGATCACGTTCAGAACCGCGCCCGCGACGGCGACCAGCGCCGCGACCAGCATCACGTAGCCGCCGATGGACAACGAGAGGCGGGTGTCGAACGCGGTCGTGGCGGGCGCCTTCCCCAGCAGCGCGGCGTAGTCAGCGCCGAAGAGCACGCTCTTCCTGGACGCCGCGTAGCCGATCAACACGACGGCGGGGAACGCCGCGAAGACGAGCTGGAGCTGCGGCAACGAGAACGAGAGGACGGTGAGGCCGTTGCCCCGCACGTATCGGTGCCCGCTGATCGCCGCCACGCCGAGCGCGGCCAGGACGGCGAACCAGGTGAGCGGCGCCATGAACGTCTGCCCGCTCCATGCGGTGAACCAGGTGGAGAGGCCGAGCTTCTCGAGATCCGTGGTCAGCTTGGCGTTGTCGTAGCTGACGAACGGCAGGAACGAGGCGAAGAAGAGGAGCAGCGAGCCCGCGCCGGCGAGGAGGTCGCCGAGGAACAGCGGGCGGCCCGGCGCCTTGGGACGGGCGGGCGGCTCCTCGTCGGACGTGGCACCGCCGAAGCCGAGCTTGCCGAGTGTGCCGGGAGCTCCCGGCGGTCCTTCGGCATTCCTGGCGGCGGGTACTCCGCGGACGGTGGGTTCTGACCGTGCTGCGGGATCGCGGAGGGTAACGGCTGCAGATAGTTCGTCGGCTGGGCCGGTTCTCCGTTGCCTTCAGACGGGTACACGATGGCGATCTCTCCTCGGTCCGTGGGGCGGGGCCTGCATCGCCTCCCGGGGCTAGGCCGCGCAAGCATAGCCGTGGGCGAACGCGAGGCAGGAAATTCTGGCGTGGGCCTGTGGACAACCTCACCGCTACACGGGACAGAACGAATGAACCCGGACAGGAAGACGGCGCCCCAACGAGGAGGCGCCGTCACGCACAGTCGATCCAGGTTACCAAGCGTGCACCTTCTCGACGAGCACGAGCACTAAGTCTCGTCTCGACGTGCCTCCCGCGGCTGGTCGCGCGTGGGTGCCCGGTGACTGTGCCCGGAGCTCGTTTGCCGAGTGGGATGAATCCCGCTTGCCGCCCGAGGTCCGTGTCCTCTTTCTACGCTCGCCACGACCGATATGGAAGACCCCGGCAGGAGTACGTATGTACTCCTGGGCAGGCGATCAGGCGACCGCGCGTGCCCTCCGAACGCGCCCGTACCAGACCAGTCCGAGCACCGCAAGCACGGTCACTCCAATGGCCGTAGCGGCGATGACCGGCGCAGATGGATGGTTCAGGTACCCGAACCGGCGCTGCAACGCGACCGGTCGCCTGAACGTGACCATCGGCCAGCCGCGCTCGGTGGCGAGGCGGCGCAGGCCACGATCGGGGTTGACCGCGGTGGGGTGGCCGACGCACTCCAGCATCGGCACGTCCGTGATCGAGTCGCTGTACGCGTAGCTCGCGGAAAGGTCATACCCCTCGGCCGCGGCCAGCTCGACGATGGCGGTGGCTTTGTTGGGGCCTGCCGCGTAGAAGTCGATCTCGCCGGTGTACCGACCGTCCTTGACGACCATCTGGGTGGCGATCACCCGGTCGACACCGAGCAGTTCGCCGATAGCAGAAACGACCTCGTCGCCGGACGACGAGACGATCACGACATCCCGCCCGGCGGCCCGGTGCGCTTCGATGAGCGCTGCGGCCTCGTCGTAGATGATCGGATCGATCAAGTCGTGGAGCGTCTCGGCGACGATCTGGCGAACCTGCTCCACCTCCCAGCCTTTGCACTGCTCAGTGAGGTAGTCACGCATCTTCGCCATCTGGTTCTCGTCGGCACCGTTGACCAGGAACACGAACTGCGCGTAGCTGCTCTTGAGCACCGCGCGGCGGCTGATGAGCCCGCCGTCGTAGAACGGTCTGCCGAACGCGAGCGCGCTGGACTTCGCGATGACGGTCTTGTCGAGATCGAAGAACGCGGCGCTGCGAACCATACTTGGAGTCTAGAGCTCTCGACTGACGCACCGGTTTCGGGCACTCTTGTGTGAGGAGAGTCTGTTCCAGGTTTAATGGGACCACGGGGCGTAGCCTCGCTATTCTCCGAATGACCTCGGTAACCGCACCCCCCCGCGGTTACCGGGCGGGTTCGGCTCGGCCCCCCCGGAGCCGGACCCCGACGGCCCCCGCCCACCCCCCCGGCGGGGGCCGTCCCCTACCCAGTGCTCGTTTTCCCAGTTCAGTGGCTTTGTGCGGGCTTGTCGCGCATACCACATTCGCGGCGCTTGGCCCCGGTTGTCCACACGGGGATTCGTCATCCACAGATCGTGGTCCGCCGCTGGATCCGCCGTGCACGCCGGTCGAACGTGAAGCCGTCCGACGATCCGGAAGGCGGCACGGTGAGCGAACTGGCAAGTCACGTGGCGAGCATCGAGTCGAGCCGGCCACTGGCGATCACCTCAGATCTCAGGCTTCTCGACGACCTGCTGCGCCTCGCCGCGGCCTGCGGCGTCGAGCTGAACGTTGCTCGCGATCCGGTCGACGCGCGGCCGTACTGGTCCACGGCGGTGCTCGTGCTCACGGGCGCTGCGGATGCCGCATGGTGCGCCCGGGCGCGGTTGCCCCGCCGTTCGGGCATCGTGCTCGTGGCGCGCCATCCGGACGATGTCCTGCCCGGTGTCGACGGCAACGTCCTGCGGTTCCCGCTGCCGGTCGAGCAACTGCGTCCTAGCGTGCCGCCAGAACTGTGGCGGGTAGCCGGTGATCTGGGCGCCGCACACGTCGTCTTCCTGCCGCAGGCCGAGCGATGGCTGGTCGACCGCCTGTCGGACGGTGCCGATCCGCAGCGGCCGGCGGGCCGTGTCGTGGGTGTCGTGGGTGGTCGCGGTGGCGCCGGCGCCAGCGTGCTGGCGGCGGGCCTCGCCGTCACCGCCGCCCGCCAGGGGCTCCGGTCGCTGCTGATCGACGCGGATCCGCTCGGCGGCGGGCTCGATCTCGTCCTCGGACGTGAGTCCTCCTCCGGCGTACGGTGGCCCGACCTCGCCGGCACCGCCGGGCGGATCAGTCCCGCCTCGCTGCTAGACGCCCTGCCCCGGCTCGGTGAGGCCTGTGTGCTGTCGTGGGACAGGGGCGACTTGCTGGCGGTGCCGCCGCCCGCGATCGACGCCGCCCTGGACGCCGGTCGTCGCGGCACGGAACTCGTCGTCGTCGACCTGCCACGCCAGCCCGACGAAGCGGCCGTGCACGCGCTGCAGGCGACGGACTCGGTGCTGCTCGTGGTGCCCGCCGAGGTGCGCGCATGCGCTGCGGCGAGGCGCGTCGCCACGCTCATCGGCCCTCACTGCACGCGGATCTCGTGCGTCGTCCGCGGTCCGGCGCCGGCAGGGCTCCGCACCCGCGACCTGTCCGAGATGCTCGGGCTCGCGGTGGCCGGCGTACTCCGTCCCGATCCTCGACTGGCCCGCGCGCTCGAACGGGGGGAGCCGCCGGCCGGACGCGGTCGCGGGCCGCTCGCCACGCTGTGCCGCCGTCTCCTCGCCGAGCTCGACAGCCTGCCCGCGGTGGCGTGATGAGTTCCGGCGATGGGCTGACTGCGTCAGGCGATCTGGTGGGGCGCGTACGACGGCGGCTCGCCGTTGACGGAGGCACGCCGTCGCCGGCAGCTGTCGCGGCGGCCGTCCGGGCCGAGCATCCTGCGCCGGCCGGCGACCAGACCGTGCTTCGCCTCACCGCACAGCTCCAGCTCGGAGCTGACGGGCGCCGGACCGCTGGAACCGCTGCTCGCCGATCCGGCGGTCACGGACGTGCTGGTCAATGGCGCCCATGAGGTATGGATCGACCGGGGCGACGGTCTCCGCCGCGTGAGCCTGCCGCTCGGCGACGACGTCGCGGTGCGGCGGCTGGCGCAGCGCCTCGCGACGGCGTGCGGGCGGCGGCTCGACGACGCACAACCGTTCGTCGACGCGCGGCTTCCCGACGGCACCCGCTTGCACGCCGTCCTCCCGCCGATCGCCGGCCGCGGCGTCTGCCTGTCGCTGCGCACGTTCCGGCCGCGCGCGTTCACGGTCGAGGAGCTGCTCGCCGCCGGAACGCTGACGCCGGACTCCGCGTCGCTGCTGCACGCCCTGGTCGACGGCTCGGCTCGCGTTCCTCGTCACCGGCGGCACCGGCAGCGGGAAGACCACGTTGCTGGCGACCTTGCTCGGTCTGGTCGCGCCTACCGAGCGGATCGCTCTGGTGGAGGACGCCGCCGAACTGCGCCCCGCTCACCCGCATGTCGTGCCGATGCAGACCCGCCCGCCCAATGCCGACGGCGCCGGTGAGGTGACCTTGCGCGACCTCGTTCGCCAGGCGCTGCGGATGCGGCCAGACCGGATCGTGGTCGGCGAGTGCCGCGGCGCCGAGGTCGCCGAGCTGCTCGCCGCGCTCAACACGGGTCACGACGGCGGCGCGGGCACGCTGCACGCGAACTCGCCCGCCGACGTGCCGGCGCGGTTGGAGGCGCTGGCCGCGACCGGTGGGCTCGGATCCGAGGCTCTGCACAGTCAGCTGGCGGCCGCTCTGCACTGCGTGGTCCACGTGCGGCGTGAGCCGGGCGGTCGGGTGGTCGACGAAGTGTGTGTGCTGCGGCGCGGATCGGATGGGCGCGTCATGCCGATAGCCGCGTGGCGACGCGGCGAGCCCGACGGTCCCGGCGCGGCGGATCTCACGGAGCTGCTTGCTCGTCGCGGGGTGCGCGTCCGATGACCGCATCGGTGCTGGGTGCGCTGGCGCTGCTGGCTGCCGCCCTGCTTGCGGCGGTGCCTGGCCGGTCGTCGCGGCGGCGCCTGCGCGAGGTGCTCGGCGTGGCGAGCCGTCGCAGGCTGGCGATCCGGCGGCCGCCGGACGGTTCGCTGATCGCGCTCGTCGCGGGGATCGCGGCGGTGGGTGGCCTCGCGGCGGGCGGACCGGTCGCCGGGTTCGCCGGGGCGTTGTACGGCGGGGCGGGCGCGCGTGCGCTCGTCCAGCGGAGGCGCACGCGCGCCGTCGCCGCAGCCCATCGTGCAGGCATCGACGCCGTCGCCGGACTCGCCGACGACCTTCGCGCCGGTCGTACGCCGGAGCACGCGCTCACCGCGGCAGTGGCATCGCTCGAACCGGCCGTTGACGACACCGCGTTGCGCGTGGTTGCCGCCGCCGCCGTGAGCGGTGCGGACATCGCAGGCGCCCTCGACGCCGTTCGTCATCCGGGCCTGGCCGCCGTCTTCGTCCGCCTCGCGACGATCTGGCGTCTCAACGACGCTGGAGTACCGCTCGCTGAACTCCTGGACAGCCTTGAGGCAGAACTCCGCGCGCACCGCCGCGCGACCGAACGCGCCACCGCGCATCTTGCCGCCGCCAGCGCCACTGCTCGCCTCCTCGCCGGACTGCCGCTGGTCGGGCTCGTGCTCGGGTTCGCGCTGGGGGTCAACCCGCTCGGCATCCTGCTGCACACCCTTGCCGGTGGGGTATGCGCCGTCGTGGCGATGTTCCTGCAGGTCGGCGGCACCGTCTGGACCGAGCGCCTCGCTCGATCGGCGGTGGCACGGTGAGACCTGTTGGTGGTGGCAGTGAGGTTGTCGCTGCGGTGGCGCTGGTCCTGGCCGCTGGTGCGCTGGTGGTGGGCGGAACGCGTTCCAGCGTCCGCCGCCGGATCCCCATCCGCAGCGAGCCGATCGCGGAGCCGTCTCGTCGCCCGGCATTGATCCGGCTGGTAGCGGTGCTCGGCGGCCTCGCCGTCGCGGTCGTCGTCGGCGGTTGGGTCGGACCCGCCCTCGGCATGGCTGCGGCGTTCGCGCTGGATCGCGGGCTGGCGAGGTTGGAGCCGCAGTCGGTACGCGCCGAGCGGGCCGCCGTCGTCGCCGCGCTGCCGTTCGCTGCTGACCTGCTGGGTGCGGTGCTGCGGTCCGGGGCGCCGACCCCGCACGCCGTCGCGCGGGTCGCCGCCGCGATCGGCGGACCGCTCGGCCAGCGACTGGAACTCGTCGCGCGGGGTCTCGACCTCGGCTCGCCGCCCGCGGAGGCGTGGGACGTACTCGCGGAAGTGCCCGAGGCGGCCTCTTTGGTACGTGCCGCGGTTCGGGCGAGTGAGAGCGGTGCGGCGCTCGCCGGAGCCTGCGCCCGGTTCGCCGCGGAGCTACGCGCCGGACACGAGGCCACGGCTGAAGCGGCGGCTCGGCGCGCCGGTGTGCTCGTCGTCCTGCCGCTGGGCTGCTGCTTCCTGCCGGCGTTCGTCCTGCTCGGCGTCGTGCCGATCGTGCTGGGGGTGCTCGATGGCGTTCTGCGCTGATGTCGCGTTGTGGGTCGCCGGGCCGGCGGCGTCGGCGGGTTGGGCTGGCGTGGCGGGTTGGGCTGGTGTCGCGGGTCGCCGCGGCGTCGCGGGTTGGGCTGGCGTCGCGGGTTGGGTTGGCGGCGCGCTGGCTCGGTGCCGCTGATGTGCCGACCCTGCGCCGGGCCGGATGCGCCGCTGTGCTGGCGCCCCGCCCGGTTGGTGCCGCCGCGCAGGTTTGCCGGCTGGGACGGTCCCTGCCGGGGAGAGGAGAAGACGATGGTGTGGAAGCGGATCGCGCGCCGGCTCCGGTTGCGGGGCGACGAGGGGATGAGCACAGCCGAGTACGCGGTCGGTACGGTCGCCGCCGTCGCGTTCGCCGGGATCCTGCTCAAGGTGGTGACCAGCCCCAGCGTCCAGGCCGCCCTGACCGCGATCATCAACCGCGCGCTGAAGTCCTAACGGCACGAGGTCGCGATCGCGGGTCGGCGACCGCCGAACTCGCTGTCGCTCTGCCAGTGCTCGTGTTGTTGCTGGTGGTGGCGGTCACCGCGGTATCTGCGGTGACCGCCCAACTCCGGTGCGTCGACGCGGCACGTGAGGCGGCGAGGGCGGCTGCCCGGGGCGCCTCAGATCCGGCTGGCGCGGGGCGGGCGGTCGCGCCGGACGGTGCGTCCGTCACTGTGCAGAGTGGAGGAGAACGAGTCAGGGCCGTCGGTACGGGTGCAGGTTCGGCCGCTCGGACCGTGGCTGCCGTCGATCCCGGTATCGGCCACGGCCGTCGCCGAGCCCGAGCCAGGCGAGCCGGGAGCCGACCCGTGACCGCCGCCCGCCGCTGCAGCGCCGCCGCGCGCCAGCCGTCCGGGGTGCGCCAGCGATCTCGCCGCGCGCCAGCGGTTCGGGGCGCGCCGAGCGTTCGGGGTGCGCCGAGCGTTCGGGGTGCGCCGAGTGTTCGGGGAAATCGCGCGGCGAGCGGGCCTCTGGCCGCGCGATTTCCGCGAACACGGTCTGGGGCACGGTGGCGCCGGCCAGCTAGACGGTGGTTCGGCGTCGATCTGGGTGCTCGCCGCCGGTTGCCTGGTGATCGCGTGCGGATTACTGGGCGCGGCGCTCGGTGCCGCCACCGTCGCGCGTCACCGGGCGGGTGCCGCCGCTGACTTCGGCGCGCTCGCGGCTGCGCGCCACGCGATCGAGGGGCAGGGTCCGGCATGCGACCACGCCAAGCGGATCGTGGCCGAGAACGGCGGGCAACTCGCGGCCTGTCACCTCGACAGGTTTCGACGCCGTGGTGACCGCTACCGCACCGCTGGCCGGACCATTCGCTCGGTTCGGACCCGCGACAGCCACCTCGCGAGCAGGACCCGTCCAGGACACCGCGCCAGCAGGACCCGTCCAGGACACTGCGCGAGCGGGACTCGTGACGGCGACTGCGCGAGCGGGACCCGTGACCGCCACCGCGCGAGCAGGGCCCGGCTCAGTGCTCCGGGCTGGGTCGCGAGTAGACGTCCATCGACGAGCTGTCGAGTTCCTGGGTGGCGTCCGGGTCGGCTGTGGTGGCGGCCCGTGCCTTGCGCCGCTGCGACCAGCGGGTGACGCGCGACTGCACGAGCGACAGTCCGAACGCGATCACCAGCCCCAGCGTGAGCCCGAGCACGACCAGTGTGCGGGCGGAGAGGTTCGGCAGGATCAGACCGTAGAACTCTGCCTCTGTCGTGCCGCCCGGCGCGAGCACGAAGCCCGCGACGAAGAGTGCAGCCAGCACGACGAGCAGGACTCCTGCGGCGACGATCATGTGTCGTTCTCTCCAAGGGTCGATCCGGCAAACGCCCGTCTGGCGCGGCCGGCACCCATTCTGCCCGTCACCGTGGCCTCGCGCCGCATCCCAGCGGACGGCGCGCCAGAGCCAACAGGCGGCCCGCCGGGGTTAACGGTGCTTACTGCATCCACCAATAGGGCGCTGGCCAGCGGCCGGGCCGAGCCGCCCACCGGGCTGCGCCAGGCCCAGCCCTCGACCGGACTGCGCCGGGCCTAGCCGCTTGGCCGGCCGCGCCGAGCCGAGCCGCCTACCGGCCTCGCCGGGCCTAGCCGCGACAGGGCTGCAACACCGCGCCTAGCCGCCGACCCGCGGCGATGTCGGCATCGGCCATGCAACAACGGCATGACCTTGTCTGCTCGCCCTTGCCGGACGGCACCTGGACTCCGGCTCGCTCGACCGTCCCTATTGGCTGACGCTCTTACCCGGGTCTCCGCCATGGCGCGAAGCACGATGTCGAGCACGCGGATCGCGCCGCCCTTGTCGAGCGGGTCGTTCCCGTTACCGCACTTCGGCGACTGCACGCACGACGGGCAGCCGGCTTCGCAGCCACAGTGGCCGATGGCTGCCCTGGTCGCGGCGAGCCACGTCTGTACGGCGTGGAAGCCGCGCTCGGCGAAGCCTGCCCCGCCCGGGTGCCCGTCGTAGACGAACACGGTGGGCAGGCCGGTGTCCGGGTGCAGGTCGGTCGAGAGCCCGCCGATGTCCCACCGGTCGCAGGTGGCGACGAGTGGCAGGAGCCCGATCGCGGCGTGCTCGGCGGCGTGCACAGCGCCGGGAACGTCGGCGGTCACGTTCGCCGCGTCGAGGGCGTCGTTGGTGATCGTGTACCAGACCGCCCTCGTGCGCAGCTGGCGCGCGGGCAGGTCCAGGGGCTGCTCGTCGATCACCTCGCCGGTGGCGAGCCGCCGTCGCAGGAAGCTCACCACCTGGTTGGTCACGTCGACGGTGCCGAAGTTCAGGGTGACGTCGCCTGCTTCGATCCTCTGCTCGACGGCGATCACCTCGAGGTCGGTGACGTCGCGGGCGTGCGTGGTCCAGTCCGGGTTCGCGGCGCGGACCAGTGCCACGGCGCTGTCGAGGTCCAGCTCCTCGACCAGGAACGTCTCGCCCTGGTGGAGGTAGACCGCTCCGGTGTGGACGGTCGTGTGCGCGGCGCCGGCGTCCACGGTGCCGAGCAACCGGCCGGTCGCCTCCTCGACCACCGCGATCGGCTCCCCGCCGGTGCCGCGGATGTCGGCCTCCGGGCGGTCGCGCGAGATCCAGTACCACCCGTTGGGGCGCCGGCGCAGCAGCCCGGCGTCCGTGAGCGAATCCAGTGCCTCGCGCGCGACGTCCCCGCCGAACAGGGGCAGGTCGGCCTCGGTGACGGGCAGCTCGGCGGCCGCGCAGCAGAGTTGCGGTGCCAGCACGTACGGGTTGGTCGGGTCGAGCACGGTCGCCTCGACAGGCCGGCGGAAGACCGCGTCCGGGTGGTGCACGAGGTAGGTGTCGAGCGGATCGTCGCGCGCGATCAACACCGCCAGCGAGCCCTGGCCGGCACGTCCGGCCCGCCCTGCCTGTTGCCAGAGCGAGGCGAGCGTCCCGGGGTAGCCCGCGAGCAGGACGGCGTCCAGACCCGTGACGTCGACGCCGAGTTCCAGCGCGTTCGTGGTCGCCACCCCGAGCAGCTCGCCGCTGGACAGCGCCGCCTCCAGCGCACGCCGATCCTCGCGGAGGTACCCGGCCCGGTACGCGGCGATCCGTTCCACCAGCGCTGGCGCCGCGTCGGCCAGGGCTCGGCGCGCGCCCAGCGACACCACCTCGGCGCCGCGACGCGATCGGACGAACGCCAGCGTGCGTGCGCCGGTCACGGCCAGGTCGGCCAGGAGATCGGCGGCCTCGGCGGTGGCGGTGCGCCGGACCGGCGCGCCGTGCTCCCCTCCGGAGAGCTGGCTCAGCGGCGGCTCCCAGAGCGCGAACGTCGTGGCGCCGCGAGGCGATGCGTCGTCGGTCACCGCCTCGACGGGGAGCCCGACGAGGCGGCTCGCCGACGTGGCGGGGTCGGCGGCGGTGGCGGATGCGAGCACGAACACGGGCGTCGCCTTGTACCGCGCGCACAACCGCCGCAGCCGGCGCAGGACATGCGCCACGTGCGAACCGAAGACGCCGCGGTACGTGTGGCACTCGTCGATCACCACGTACCGCAGGCGCCGCAGGAACGACGACCAGGCCTCGTGCCGCGGAAGGAGTCCGCGATGGATCATGTCCGGATTGGTGAGGACGAACCGGGCGTGCGCCCGCACCCAGTCCCGCTCGGCGAGCGGCGTGTCGCCGTCGTACGCGGCGGGCCGCACGCCGGCCAGGTCGAGAGCGGCCAGCGACCGCAACTGGTCCGCGGCAAGGGCCTTCGTGGGCGAGAGGTAGAGAGCTGTGGCGCGAGGATCGTCGAGCAGCGTCGCGAGCACGGGCAGCTGGTACGCCAGCGACTTCCCGGACGCGGTACCCGTCGCGAGCACCACAGACCGTCCCGCGAACGCGGCCTCGGCCGCCGCCACCTGGTGTTCCCACGGCGCGGTGACGCCGCGCTCGGTGACGGCCTCGACCAGCGCCTTCGGCGCCCACTCCGGCCAGTCGGCGTGCCGCGCCGGGCGGGCCGCCACGTGTTCGACGTGTGTCACCGGTTCGTCCGCACGTCCGGCGACAAGCCGGGCGAGCAAGGCATCGGGCGGGGGCGCGGGCACGCCCAGCACTGTCGCACGCCTGCTGGAGGCAAGCGAGTCACTTGCGTCAGCTGCCAGGCTCAGAGCTCCACCGGCAGGGCGTTGGGAGCCAGCCGCCGACCGGACCAAGCCGTTGTCGTCGGTCGGACGACAACGACGGACGCAGTTGGACGGCGGCCCGCTCGGCCGTCCCCATCGGTGGATGCGACGAGGGGTGATCGCGGCGAGAGTCGTCCGATGGTTAGATTCGGCGCAGGAAGCTGTCGCACCGGTTGCGGCGGCACGGTCGCTACGACGCCGTGGAGGGATCTTCGTGGAGCTGTCGTTGTCGACGCGCACCCAGGCGGACAGGACCGTCCTCTCGGTGGGCGGTGAGATCGACGTCTACACCGCGCCGCAACTTCGCCAGCGCCTCATCGAGTTGGTGGAGGAGGGCAGTCAGCACATCATCGTCGACATGGAGCAGGTCGAGTTCCTCGACTCCACCGGTCTCGGCGTGCTGGTCGGCGGCCTCAAGCGGGTACGCGCACTGGACGGTTCGCTGCGGTTGGTGTGCTCGCAGGAGCGCATCCTCAAGATCTTCCGCATCACCGGCTTGGAGAAGGTCTTCGGTATCCACGCTACCGTCGACGAAGCTGTGACGGCGGTCGACTGAACCGGCTCATGCAGACCGTCCGGCTCGAGATCTCACCAACCCCTGCCCACGTGCGCACTGCCCGGTTGGTGGCCGTCGCTGTCGCCCGCCAGTGCGGCGTCGACGAAGCCCTGCTGGACGAGATCCGGCTCGCGGTCGGGGAGGCGTGCTCCCGTGCGGTCGGGCTGCACCGGCTCCACTCGCGGTCCGAGCTGGTGCTGATCGAGTTCTCGGACGGGCCCCGGTTCGGCGTGGCGGTCCGCGACGCGGCTCCGGCCGAGACGAGCAGCGCCGCGCTGGTTCCCGATCCACTTTCGCTACTCGGCGGAACCAACGGCGACGACCCGGACCGGCCGGCGAACCGTCTCGACGAGCCCACCGAGGCGTTCTCCGAGGAGGCCCTCGCGGCGGGCGTCGGGCTGGCCCTGCTCGCAGGCCTGGTCGACGACGTCGATGTCACCGCCCTGGAGGACGGCTCCGGTTCGGTGGTTCGCATGTCCTGGCCGATCAGCTAGGGTCAACCCAACTGAATCGGTACCGAAGCCCACGGTGCCAAGCCACCACCATGACACGCTTCGATAACGACAGCGGTGTGATCCATCTCGCACCTGCGTTGGGTATACGCGCTGTGGCGCATCTCACCTAGACTCCCGCAGATCGCGGCACCCCGGAGGGGAGGTGCCGGCTGCGCACTGCCCGGTTCGTCCCCGGGTGACCAGCGCCCCACGAAGTTCAACAGGAGGACGCATGCTCAATGTTCTCGCCGCAGAAGGCGGGACGGTGGACCTTGCAGGTTCGAACCTGACGTTTGTCGTCGTCGTCGCCGCAATCGCCCTCGTGGCACTCGGTGTCGCCGCGGGCTTGGTCAAGGTCGTCCTGGCCGCCGGCCAGGGCACCGTCAAGATGCAGGAGATCGCGGCCGCGGTGCAGGAGGGCGCTGCCGCGTACCTGAACCGTCAGTTCCGAACGCTCGGCGTCTTCGTGGTCATCGCCGTCGCCCTGCTGTTCCTGCTCCCCGTCCCCGGAGACGACCTCGGCTTGAAGATCGGCCGGTCGGCCTTCTTCGTCGTCGGCGCCGTGTTCTCCGCGTTCATCGGCTACGTGGGCATGTGGCTGGCGACCCGGGCCAACGTCCGCGTCGCGGCCGCGGCACGCGAAGGCGGCGGCGCACCCGCGATGCAGATCGCGTTCCGCACCGGTGGCGTCGTCGGCTTCTTCACCGTCGGCCTCGGTCTGCTCGGCGCCTCCCTCGTGGTGCTGATCTACAAGGGCGACGCCCCCACGGTCCTGGAGGGCTTCGGCTTCGGTGCCGCGCTGCTCGCGATGTTCATGCGGGTCGGCGGCGGCATCTTCACCAAGGCCGCGGACGTCGGCGCCGACCTGGTCGGCAAGGTCGAGGCGGGCATCCCCGAGGACGACCCGCGCAACGCCGCGACGATCGCGGACAACGTCGGCGACAACGTCGGCGACTGCGCCGGCATGGCCGCCGACCTGTTCGAGTCGTACGCGGTCATGCTGGTCGCCGCGCTGATCCTGGGTCGCGTCGCATTCGGCGACGATGGCCTGGTGTTCCCGCTGATCGTCCCCGCGATCGGTGTGGTCACCGCCATCATCGGTGTGTTCATCACGCGCCTGCGCGACAGCGACAAGAGCGGCATGACGGCGATCAACCGGGCGTTCTTCACGTCCGCCGCCATCTCCGCCGTGCTGTGCGGCATCGCCGCGTTCACCTTCCTGCCGTCGTCGTTCAGCGAGTTCGACAACGTGGCCGACGACATCGCCGCCCACGACGGCAACCCGCAGATCATCGCGATCGGCGCCGTGGTCATCGGCATCGTGCTCGCCGCGGCGATCCAGCTGCTCACCGGCTACTTCACCGAGACCGGGCGCCGTCCGGTCCGCGACATCGGCAAGACCGCGCTCACCGGTCCGGCCACCGTGATCCTGGCCGGCATCACGGTCGGCATGGAGTCCGCGGTCTACACCGCGCTGGTGATCGGTGCCGCCGTGTACGGCGCGTTCCTGCTCGGCGGCGGATCCGTGATCGTGTCGCTGTTCGCGATCGCGCTGGCCGGTACCGGCCTGCTCACCACGGTCGGCGTCATCGTCGCGATGGACACCTTCGGCCCGATCTCCGACAACGCGCAGGGCATCGCCGAGATGTCCGGCGACATCGACGAGAAGGGCGCCCGGGTCCTCACCGACCTGGACGCGGTCGGCAACACGACCAAGGCGATCACCAAGGGCATCGCGATCGCGACCGCGGTTCTCGCGGCGACCGCGCTGTTCGGGTCGTTCACCGACGCGGTCCGCACCGCGACGGTCGAGGCGGGCGCGAACGCACTCGACGGGCTCACGGAGCTGCAGGCGCTGGACTACTCCGGCGTCCTCAACGTGTCGGACCCGAAGAACCTGGTCGGCCTGCTGATCGGTGCCTCGGTGGTGTTCCTCTTCTCCGGGCTGGCGATCAACGCGGTCACCCGCGCGGCCGGTGCCATCGTCTTCGAGGTGCGCCGCCAGTTCCGGGACATCCCCGGGATCATGGAGGGCACGACCCGGCCGGAGTACGGCAAGGTCGTCGACATCTGCACCAAGGACTCGCTGCGTGAGCTGGCCACCCCCGGCCTGCTCGCGGTCCTGGCGCCGATCGCCGTCGGCTTCGGCCTCGGTGTCGGTGCGCTCGGCGCGTACCTGGCAGGTGCCATCGCCACCGGCACCCTGATGGCGGTGTTCCTGGCCAACTCCGGTGGCGCCTGGGACAACGCGAAGAAGATGGTCGAGGACGGCGCGCACGGCGGCAAGGGCTCCGAGGCGCACTCCGCGACGATCATCGGCGACACCGTCGGTGACCCGTTCAAGGACACCGCCGGCCCGGCGATCAACCCGCTGATCAAGGTGATGAACCTGGTGTCGCTGCTGATCGCCCCCGCGGTCGTGGCGTACTCGATCGGCGACGAGCAGAACACCCCGCTGCGGGTCGGTATCGCCGTCGTGGCGGCGCTGATCATCGTCGGCGCGGTGCTCGTGTCGAAGCGGCGCTCCATCTCGGTCGGCGCCGACTCCGACGCGGGCGACGGAGCGGTGACCGAGAAGGTCACCGTCTGACGTCAGGTCGCCAGTGGGGCCGGGATCATCGCGATCCTGGCCCCACTGCTGTTCCCGAGGTATACGGCTGTGAACGATGAGTACGGTTGCCCCGTGTCCGGAACGGTCGGCGAGTCGTTGGGCAGCGTGTCGCCGGACCCCTCCTGGCGACGGACGCAACGGAGTGGAGTGTGCATGCCAGGCTTGACGAGCACGGTGGCCAGCCGGGCCGTCGTCGTCGTACTGACGGTGACCCTTCTCGGCGCATGCGGCGAGTCGAAGCCCCAGAGCAACCGGGTCGCCCCCAAGACCTGGGCCAAGTCGGTGTGCGGCGCGTTGAAGCCGTGGACCGCGGAGATCCAGACGCTGCAGGCGCAGGCCCAGCAGAAGATCACCGCCAAGTCGAATGCCGCCCAGACCAAGACCGAGCTGGTGACCCTCTTCGGCGGCATGGAGAAGTCCACGTCGGCGGTGATGACGGAGGTCGCGAAGGCCGGCGTGCCGGATGTGACGGACGGCGACGAGATCGCGGACCAGTTCGTCCAGGTCCTCACTGGCGCGCGGGACAGCTTCGCAACCGGCCGGGACGAGGTGGACAAGCTCGGCACGGCGGATCAGAAGGCGTTCTACGACGGCGTCGTCGCCGCGGGCACGGCGATGAGCCGGAAGTACGGGCAGAGCGCGGAGGCGTTCGGCGAGATCAAGTCGCCGGAGCTGGACAAGGCGCTGGACGAGGTCCCCGAGTGCGCATAGCCGCTGGCGCCGCGACCCCACCCACGTCGAGTCTCGGATTCTTGGGGGTCGAGCGGCTCCCGCACGCCCAAGAATCCGAAACTCGGCGGCGTAGGGCGCGGGGTTTACGAAGGTAGGGCGAGTAGCGTCCGCGCTGTGCAGCTCTCGTTCTTCGCCGCGGACGCGGGGCCGGCGTCGCTCGCCGACCTGGAAGGGCTGCTCGCCGGCCCGGCGCAGGTGGTGCGGGTCGGCGCGGCGGCGCGCGTTTCGGTGGTGCTGCCGACCCCTGCGGACGCCCCTGGCTGGCGGGCCGAGGAGCTGCTGAGCGAGTTCACCGAGCGCGAGCTGGGCGGCGACGTGACGGCCACGGTCGACGACCTGGCGGCGGTCCGCACCGATCTCCGTCCCGAACTGCTGCCGCTCTCGACGTCGTGGGCACGCGGCGCGATCAAGGCACCGCCGCCCGGTTTCTTCCTCGACGGTCCGCGCCTGCGGCTCTGGGCGATCGCGGCCGGGCGCCAGGACGACCACGGCTTCCTCTTTACTTTGGGTGAGTCCGACGAGGTGGGCTGGAGCGCCACCGGTGCCGCGCTCGCCCGCGCCGGGCTGCCGGCCGCTCTGGTGGGTCCCCGCGCTGGTGGACCGGCCTATCGCGTCACCGGCCAGCGGCGCCTCAGGCGGCTCCGCGAGCTCGTCGGCGAGCCTCCGGCCGGCGCCACGGAGCGTGACTGGCCACCGTCCTGACCGGCGATTACGTGTCGTCGGCCACGGGTGGGCACAAAACCGTGTGCTCCGCGCGTTACTTTTGACACCGACCGACGGCGTGAGAGCATCTCGCGCCGGGGCGCCCTTCCCCGAAATTGACTTCGACTTGGAGTCCCGTGACTTCGACCACCGACACCGCTGCTCCTGCCCGGCGTACCAAGCGCGCGAACGGCGCTGCCCGCACCGACGGGATGCGGCTTGTCATCGTCGAGTCCCCGGCGAAGGCCAAGACGATCGCCGGTTACCTCGGGTCCGGCTACGTCGTCGAGGCGAGCATCGGCCACATCCGCGACCTGCCGCGCAACGCCGCCGACGTCCCCGCGAAGTACAAGGGTGAGTCGTGGGCGCGCCTCGGCGTCGACGTCGACAACGGCTTCGAGCCGCTGTACGTGGTCTCGCCGGACCGCAAGGCCCAGGTCACCAAGCTCAAGGAACTGATCAAGCAGGCCACCGAGCTGTACCTCGCGACAGATGAGGACCGCGAGGGCGAGGCCATCGCCTGGCACCTGATCGAGACGCTGAAGCCGAAGATCCCGGTCCGCCGGATGGTGTTCCACGAGATCACCCGCTCCGCGATCGAGCAGGCCGTGGCGAACCCGCGCGAGCTGGACCAGTCCCTGGTCGACGCCCAGGAGACCCGCCGCATCCTCGACCGGCTCTACGGGTACGAGGTCAGCCCGGTCCTGTGGAAGAAGGTCATGCCGAAGCTGTCGGCGGGCCGTGTGCAGTCGGTGGCCACCCGGATCGTCGTGGAGCGCGAGCGCGCCCGGATGAAGTTCCGCACCGGCGAGTACTGGGACATCGAGGGCACGTTCGCGGTCGAGCGTGCCGCCGAGGGCGATCCAGGCATCTTCACCGCCACGCTGATCGCCGTCGACGGTGATCGCGTGGCCACCGGCAAGGACTTCGACCCGGCCACCGGACGCCCGCGCGGTGACGTGGTCCACCTTGACGAGGCCGGCGCTCGTGGGCTCGCCGCCCGCCTGGACGGTGCCGCGTTCAAGGTCGTCAAGGTCGAGGAGAAGCCGTACCGCCGCAAGCCGTACGCGCCGTTCATGACCTCGACGTTGCAGCAGGAGGCGTCCCGCAAGCTGCGCTTCTCCAGCCAGCAGGCGATGCGCGTAGCCCAGCGGCTGTACGAGAACGGCTACATCACCTATATGCGTACCGACTCGACGAACCTGTCGGAGACGGCGCTCACCGCCGCCCGAACGCAGGTCCGCGAGCTGTACGGCGACAAGTTCGTCCCGGCCGAACCCCGCCGGTACGCCCGGAAGGTGAAGAACGCGCAGGAGGCGCACGAGGCGATCCGCCCGTCCGGCGACAACTTCCGCACGCCGGGCGAGATCCGGGGCGAGGTCGGCGCCGACGAGTTCCGCCTCTACGAGCTGATCTGGAAGCGCACGGTCGCGTCCCAGATGACCGACGCGGTCGGTCAGAGCGTGTCGGTGCGCCTGTCGGGCACGTCCACCACGGGCGAGGTCGCCGACTTCGCCGCCAGCGGCAAGACGATCACCGAGCCCGGCTTCCTCCGCGCCTACGTCGAGGGTGCCGACGAGCCCGACGCCGAGTCGGACGACGCCGAGCGCCGCCTGCCGCGTCTCGCCAAGGACGACCCGCTCAGCGCCACCGCGCTGGAGGCTCAGGGCCACCGCACGCAGCCGCCCGCCCGCTACACCGAGGCGAGCCTGGTCAAGGCGCTCGAAGAGCTGGGCATCGGACGACCGTCGACGTACGCGTCGATCATGCAGACCATCCAGGACCGCGGTTACGTCTGGAAGAAGGGCACCGCGATGGTGCCGTCCTTCGTGGCGTTCGCCGTGATCCAGCTGCTGGAGCAGCACTTCGCGCGGCTCGTCGACTACAGCTTCACCGCCAGCGTCGAGGAGGACCTCGACCACGATCGCCGACGGCCAGCGCGGCGGCGTCGACTGGCTCACCCGCTTCTACTTCGGCGCCGCGGACGGCAAGGAGGGCGGCGTCGCCAGGGCCGGCGGGCTCAAGAAGCTGGTCGCGGAGAACCTCGGCGACATCGACGCCCGCGGCATCAACTCGATCCCGCTGTTCACGGACGACCAGGGCCGCGAGACGGTGGTCCGCGTCGGCCGGTACGGGCCGTACCTCCAGCGCAACGGCGGCGAGGAGGGCGACCGTGCCAGCGTCCCCGAGGATCTCCCGCCGGACGAGCTGACCCCGGAGAAGGTCGAGGAGCTGCTGTCGGCGCCGTCGGGCGAGCGCGAGCTCGGCGACCACCCGGAGACGGGCGAGCCGGTGGTGGCCAAGGCCGGGCGGTTCGGGCCGTACGTGCAGTCCGGCGAGCGCACCGCCAGCCTGTTCAAGTCGATGGACCTCGACACGATCACGCTCGACGACGCGGTCAAGCTGCTCACCCTGCCCCGCACGCTCGGCGAGTCCGACGGGGAACCGATCACCGCCCAGAACGGCCGGTACGGGCCATACGTGAAGAAGGGCTCCGACTCGCGCTCACTGGAGACCGAGGACCAGCTGTTCACGGTCACCCTGGAGGACGCGCTCAAGCTGCTGGCCCAGCCCAAGACGCGTGGTCGCCGGGCCGCCGCCGCGCCGCCGCTCAAGGAACTCGGCAACGACCCTGTGAGCGGTAAGCCGATGGTGGTCAAGGACGGGCGCTTCGGGCCGTACGTCACCGACGGCGAGACCAACGCGAGCCTCCGCAAGGGCGACGAGGTCGACACGCTGACCGACGAGCGGGCCATCGAGCTGCTTGCCGAACGGCGGGCGCGCGGTCCGGTGAAGAAGGCGACGCGTAAGGCGCCGGCGAAGAAGGCCGCCACCAAGAAGGCGACGCCGGCCAAGAAGGCAGCATCGAAGAAGGCCGCCGCAAGCAAGAAGGCCTGACCCCAGGCGGTCCGTCGCCCGCTCAGCTGGCTGGACGCAGCTGCTCGGGGTCCTGGTAGGTGAGGGTCACGGCGACCGCCCGGTGATCGGACGCGTCGGCGGCGGGCGCCACGATCTCCGAGGTTGTCAGGTCGGGCGTCACGAGTACGTGGTCGATCTGCTCGCTCGGACGGTCGGCGGGGAACGTCGGTAGCGGGCGGGCGCCGGCCAGGCCGTCCTGGAAGCCGGCGTCGAGCAGGGTCCGGAACTCCGCGTCGGCCGGTTGGACGTTCAGGTCCCCGGCGATCACGACGGGCCGGTTCTCGCGCGCCAGCGCCGCGGCGATCACAGCTACATGTCTGGCCTGCGCGGCCGGTCCGCCGTCGGGCGGCGGTTGCAGGTGGGTGCCGACGATGCCCAGCTCGCGGTCGCCGACGCGCAACACGGCGGCGAGTGCCTCGGCGCCGGTCGGTGCGCCGACGCGCGGCAGCGGATGGCTGCGGACCGACAGGACCGGTAGCCGCGTGAGCAGCGCGTCGCCCCACAGTTGGTCGGCGGCCGGGGCGTACACGGAGCGCATGCCCAGCCGGTCGGCGAGGAGCTGCATAGTGTCGTGCCCGCCGTTGAGGAACCAGCCCCGGTCGACCTCGCTGAGGAACACGACGTCAGGACGTTGCTCGCGGATCGTCGCGGCGAGGGCGTCCGGGTCGAAGCGGCCGTCCAGCCCGTAGCCCATGCGGATGTTGTACGCGGCCAGCCGCACCGGGAAGTCGTTGAGCGGATCGGGGCCGGTGGGCCTGGTCGGCGCGGTGAGCGTCTGGGCGGCGACCATCACGGCCGCGGCACCGACCGCGGCGACGGCGAGCCAGGCGGCCCGTCCGGGAGGTCCGAGTGGCGCACCCCAGCGCTGGGCGCGCGGCCCGACACGTAGCGCCGCCGCGGCGATGCCGACCGCCAGCGCGATCGGTACCGACTCGTTCGGGAGCACCAGGTCCATGTCGTACGCGGCGTAGTACCCGAACGTGAGCGCGACCAGCAGCAACCCGCCCAGCCCGGCAGCCAGCCCCCGGCGCCACGGATGGTCGGCCCGGGACTTCATCGCGGCGCGAGCGTCGGCTCCGACGCCGATCCAGCCGAGCGCCGCACCGAGCGCCAGCGCGCCGGCCACCTGTGCGGCGACGACCCATGGCGGCGCGAGGCCGGCGATCCCGCCCAGCCGGAACCGGGGAACGATCGCGGCGGTCACCGCGACGACGAGCACCAGCGCCGGGACGGCGGGGATCTTGCTGAGCCGTGGCCGGGCGGCGAGCGGCACGGCGAGCAGGGTGCCGGTGGCCACGACCGCGGCAGCGGTGCCCACCGACCAGCCCGGCGCCGCCTCGGCGAGTCCGGTGGAGCCGGTGACGACGCCGGTCAGGAAGATCGCCGGTCCGACCATGATCCAGACCGAGCCGCCGGCACCAAGCCGTGCACTGCCACCGTTTGACAACCCCCGAGCCGCCGCGACGCACCCGACGAACGCGCAGGCCAGCGCCGCCTGGGCGATTGCGGCGACCGGCCCGTCGCGCCACGCGAGGTCGACCGCGCCGAGCGCCGTGTGCAGGCCGACGGCGATGCCGAGCCCTGCGGTGAGCCCGACAGCGGCCCGGCGTCCAGAGCCCGACGCCATAGCCATCGCGATCAGCCACACGAGCCCGCCGAGGAGCGCCACGCAGAGCACGTACAGCTGGGCGGTGCTGTCGCGGGTGGCGGCACCGCCGGTCGCGCCTGCCGCGAACTTCGCGAAGGCCAGGACGAGCGCTGCCGCGAACGCCAGCCGGTCGGCGCCGATCCACCAGGCGAGCGGGATCGCGAGGAACGGCACGACGAACCAGACCAGCGCGAACGCGCCGATCCGTTCGGGCGGCGTGCTGCCGGCCGCACCGTAGATCGTGATGAGCGATGGCAGCCACACGCGCAGGACGTCAACCAGGAGCAGCACGCCGAGGGCGATGGCGGCCACCTCTGCCGGGCCGGTGCGCGGATCGGCCGCGCCCGCGCGGGCCTCGGGTCTCTGGGTGGTCTCCGGGGCCGTCGTCGCCACGTGCTCCCTCCTCAGCGGCGCCGCCGTGAGCGAGCCGCGCACGGACGTTAGCGCCTGCGGCTCGCTGCGCGAAACAGCCTTTCGATGCGGCCTGGGCTGTTCGGCGCGCTGGTCGTGGAGTGGCTCGACCGGGTGGCGGAGTCGGCCGGGTGAAACGAGAAGCGCGGTAGCGCTAGCGTTGTGGTGATCTGGCAGCTCAGCGGCGCCGCTTCTCAGGTCCGGCTCAGTCGCTCGTCGTTAGAGTGTGCCCACCGTCGCGACCTTCCCGTCGACAGGAGAGACCGATCAGCACCGCGCCCGACGCATCCGCCGCGCCCTCCGGCACGGCGCAGATCCGCGCGGTCCTGCGGATCCGGCCGTTCCGCAGGCTCTGGCTCGTGCTCGGGCTCTCCAGCCTGGGTGACTGGCTCGGCCTGCTGGCCACGGTCCTGTTCGCCGCCGAGCAGGTCACCGGCGGCGCGCAGAAGGGCCTCGCGTTCGGGTCCGTCGTCGTCATGCGGTTGCTGCCCGCGATGTTGCTGGGTCCGGTGGCCGGCGCGTTCGCCGACCGGTTCGACCGCCGGTACACGATGGTCGTCTGCGACCTGCTGCGGTTCGCGTTCTTCGCCTCGATCCCGCTCGCCGGCCTCTTCCTCAGCGGCGGGTCCGCGCTCACCTGGGCGCTGGTGGCCACGTTCGCGATCGAGGTGCTCGCGATGTTCTGGATCCCGGCCAAGGAGGCCGCGGTCCCGAACCTCGTTCCGAAGCAGCGGCTGGAGGCGGCGAACCAGCTCACCCTGGTCACCACGTACGGCCTCACGCCGGTGCTCGCGGCGCTGCTCATCGCGGGCCTGTCCCGCGCGCTGCTGACGCTGGTCGACGAGCAGGCCGACCGGCTCTGGATCAGCCCCGTCGATCTCGCCCTGTACCTCAACGCGCTGACGTTCCTCGCGTCGGCGATCGTCGTCCTCTTCGGCATCCGGCAGATCAGCGGGCGCGGCACCGGTCGCGTCGGCGCGCAGCCCAGCCTGCTCAAGTCGCTGCTGGAGGGCTGGCGGTTCATCCGGCACACGCCGATGGTGCGCGGTCTGGTGCAGGGCATCCTCGGCGCGTTCGCGGCGGGCGGTGTCGTTGTCGGCGTCGCCAAGTTCTACGCCACCAGCCTCAGCGGTGGTGACGCCACGTTCGGCCTGTTGTTCGGCACGCTGTTCGTCGGGCTCGGCGTGGGCATGGCGCTGGGGCCGAAGCTGGTGGGTGCGCTGTCCCGGCGGCGCTGGTTCGGCCTGAGCATCATGCTGTCCGGCGCATCGGTGGCACTGCTCGCACCGGCGCCCCACCTGGCCGTGGCCATCCCGTTCGTGCTGCTGGTCGGGGTCGGCGCCGGCATGGCCTACCTCGCCGGCACCACGCTGCTCGGTGCCGGCGTCGACGACGAGATGCGCGGGCGGGCGTTCGCGTTTGTCCAGTCGATGGTCCGGGTCGTGCTGATGCTGGCGATCTCGGTGTCGTCGCTGCTGGTCGGCCTCGGCGGGTCGCCGGAGATCAGTCTCGGCCCGATCACCATGAACGTGAGCGCCACCCGGGTGCTGCTCGTCGTGGCCGGCTTCCTCGCGATCGTCACCGGCGTGCTGGCGTTCCGCCGCATGGACGACAAGCCGGGCGTCCCGGTGCTGAAAGACCTGATCGGCTCGGTACGCGGCCGCCCGCTGAGCGTGCCCGGCAGCGGCCCTGGCCGGGGCATCTTCATCGCGTTCGAGGGGGGCGAGGGCGCCGGCAAGTCGACGCAGTCGGTAAAGCTGAAGGCGTGGCTCAAGGTCGCCGGGCACGAGGCCGTGGTCACCCGCGAGCCGGGCGCCACGCAGCTCGGGCGCCGCATCCGCGAACTCCTCCTCGACCACAACGACCACCCGCCGACGCCGCGCGCAGAGGCGCTGCTCTACGCGGCCGACCGCGCGCACCACGTCGACACGGTGATCCGCCCTGCGCTCGACCGTGGCGCCGTGGTCCTCACCGACCGGTACGTCGACTCGTCGCTCGCCTACCAGGGCGCGGGCCGTGCGCTCGCCACCGACGAGGTCGCGTGGCTGTCGCAGTGGGCCACCACCGGACTCCGCCCTGACCTCGTGGTCCTGCTCGACATCGATCCCGCGATCGGGCTTACCCGCGTCGACCGGCGTGGCCAGAGCGACCGGCTGGAGGCGGAGTCGGTGGCGTTCCACGAGCGGGTCAGGCGGGCGTTCCTCGACCTCGCCGAGGCCGAGCCCGGCCGGTACCTCGTGGTGGACGCGAGCGGCAACGCCGACATCATCGCCGAGGAGATCCGCGCCAGGGTCGCCCTGCTGCTGCCGCCGCGCCCACCCGGTGACGAGCCGACGCCCACCGAGCCGGTCACGACGTCCGGGAACGGCCCGCGGTGACTGGCGTCTTCGCCGACGTCGTCGGCCAGCCCGAGGCGGTCGCCACGCTGCGGCGTGCCGTCGCCGCGGCCGGCCGCATCGTCACCGGTCAGACTGCCGCGCCAGGCGAGATGACCCACGCGTGGCTGTTCACGGGCCCACCCGGCTCGGGACGCTCGGTCGCCGCGCGCGCGTTCGCCGCCGCGTTGCAGTGCCCGGATGGTGGCTGCGGCGTCTGCGCGGCCTGCCACACCACGCTGGCCGGCACCCACGCCGACGTGCGGCTCGTGATCCCTGACGGCCTCACGATCGGTGTCAGCGACATGCGGGCGCTCGTGCTGCGGGCCGCGAGCTCGCCGTCGGGCGGGCGCTGGCAGGTGGTGCTCGTCGAGGACGCCGACCGGCTCACCGAAGCGGCATCGAACGCGCTGCTCAAGGCCGTCGAGGAGCCGCCCGAGCGCACGGTCTTCCTGCTCTGCGCACCGTCCACGAACCCCGAGGACGTATCGGTGACGATCCGCTCGCGGTGCCGGGTCGTCCCGCTGCGGGCGCCCGCCGCCGACGCCGTGGCCGAGGTGCTCGTGCAGCGCGACGGCATCGAGCCGGCCACCGCGCGCTGGGCCGCTCGGGTCGCCCAGGGGCACGTGGGCCGGGCGCGCTGGCTCGCCAGGGATCCGCAGGCGCAGGCGCGGCGGCGGGCGGTGCTCTCCGTACCGCGTTCGCTCACGAGGCTGTCGGCCTGCTTCGACGCCGCCGATGCCCTGATCAAGGCCTCCGAGGAGGAGGCGGCAGCGGCCACAGTGGACGTCGCCGCCCGGGAGACCGATGAGCTGAAGCAGGCTCTCGGCGGCGGCGGCACCGGGAAGGGCGCCGCCACGGCCACCCGCGGCACCGCCGGTCAGATCAAGGACCTGGAGAAGCGCCAGAAGTCACGCGCCACGCGGGCTCAGCGTGACGCGCTGGATCGCGCCCTGGTGGATCTCGCCGCGTTCTACCGCGACGTGCTGATGGTGAAGGTCGGCTCCGGTGGTCCGCTGGTGCACGCCGACATCACCGACCTGTCCGAGGCCGCCGCCGCGTCGTGGGAGCCGGAGTCGGTGCTGCGCCGGATCGAGGCGGTGCTGGCGTGCCGCGAGGCGATCGAGGCGAACGTGAAGCCGCGGATCGCGGTCGAGGCGATGATGGTCGCCCTGTACGAGGGCTGAACCTCAGCCCCTTTTGGGCGACATTTCCCGGGTCATGGCCGCGAAGATGTCGCCCAAAGGCCTGGCGCCGGTCGTGCTGGGGATATGGTCCGGACATGGGCATGCTGTGCGCGGTCAGCTTCACCCGCTACGGCCGCCTGTACTACCTCGATCCAGGCGGCCTGACGCCGCAGGTGGGCGACAAGGTACTGGTGCCGACCGACGACGGCGTCGAGGTGGCCGAATGCATCTGGGCCGCGCAGTGGGTCAGTGACGACACCGAGGGTTTCCCCGTTCTCGCTGGCATGGCGGGCGCCGCCGACGTCGAACGCGACGCCACGCTGCGCAAGCGCAAGGCCGCCGCGAAGGTCGCCGCGAAGCGCCTCATCCGCGAGCACGAGCTGCCGATGAAGGTCGTCGCCGTCGACCACGCCCTCGAAGCCAACCGCGCCACCATCTACTTCACCGCGCCGCAGCGCGTCGACTTCCGCTCGCTGGTGCGCGACCTGGGCGCCACGCTGAAGTGCCGCGTCGAGCTGCGGCAACTGTCGGCGCGCGACTCGGCACGGGTCCAGGGCGGCATCGGATCGTGCGGGCGCGACCTGTGCTGCGCCACTTTCCTCAAGGACTTCGAACCGGTCAGCATCCGGATGGCGAAGGATCAAGACCTGCCGCTCAACCCCATGCGCATCTCCGGCGCGTGCGGCCGGCTCATGTGCTGCCTCAAGTACGAGCACCCGCTCTACACGTCGTTCGCCGAGACGGCGCCGGCCGTGGGGGAGCGGGTCGAGACGGCTGAGGGGTCGGGGCGCGTGATCGGGCGGTCCGTGCCGGCCGACACGGTCACCGTGCGGCTCGACGCGGACGGGTCACGCTGCTCGTGCAGCCGCGCCAGCGTGTGCGGCTCCCGCCAGGCGTACGAGGGCTCCACCGCAGCGGACGGCCCCGTCGGCGGCTGACGTGGTCACACTTTTCCGGGCCATGGGCCCGAAAAGTGCGACCACAAAACGACTAGGCACGGTGCACCATGAGTCATGACCACGCGCAGAACGTTCCTCGCCGGCAGCGGGGCCGCCCTGCTCGGCGTCGCCGCCGCGTGCACCGGTGCGGACGAGAAATCGCCTCGGTTCGACCCGCAGAGCTGGGACAGCGTCCAGGCGCAGTTCGCTCTCGACCGTGACGTCCGTCCGCTGACATCGTTCGTGCTGGCCAGCCACCCGGCGCCGGTGCGCGACGCGATCGAGAAGCACCGCCGTCGGCCTGGACGCGGACACCCAGGCCTACCTGGCAGGCGAGCAGGGGCTCGAAGCCGCCGTGGCCTCCGCCGCCGCGAAGTACCTCGGCACCGACGCCACCAGCATCGCCTTCACCGACAGCACCACGATGGGACTCGGGCTGGTGTACGGCGGGCTCAAGCTCCGGCCCGGCGACGAGGTGGTCACGACCGAGCACGACTTCTACTCCACCCACGAGTCGCTGCGCCTCGCCGCCGCCCGCACCGGCGCCACCGTCCGCAGGGTGCGGCTCTACGACGACCCGGCCAAGACCGATGCGGACGCCATCGTCGAGACGATCCGCCGGGCGGTGACACCGAGGACGCGCGCCGTAGCCGTCACCTGGGTCCACTCCAGCACCGGCGTGAAGCTGCCGATCCGCCGTATCGCCGACGCGCTGCCGGAGACGGCGTTGCTCTGCGTCGACGCGGTGCACGGCTTCGGCGCCGACCACGTGCCGATCACCGAACTCGGCGCCGACGTGTTCGTCAGCGGCTGCCACAAGTGGCTGTTCGGTCCGCGCGGCACCGGCATCGTCTGGGCACGCCCCGAGGCATGGACGCAGATCACCGGGACCATCCCGACGTTCGACGCGTCCGGGTTCCGGGCCTGGTTCGGCGAGACGGGCGTCGAGCAGCCGCCGGGCCCGAGGATGACGCCCGGCGGGTACCACTCGTTCGAGCACCGCTGGGCGCTGGCCGACGCGTTCCAGTTTCACTTCGACATCGGCCCCGATCGGGTCACCGCGCGCACCGCCGAGCTTGCCAAGAAGCTCAAGGACGGGCTCGCCGGGATGAGCCACGTGCGGCTCGCGACGCCCGACGACCCGGAGCTGTCGGCAGGGCTGGTCTGCTGCGAGATCGGCACGCTCGACCCGGCCACGGCCGTCACCCGGCTGCGCAGCGAGCACAAGATCGGCGCCAGCGTGACGCCGTACCAGCAGCCGCTCGTGCGGTTCGGGCCGAGCATCGTCAACTCCGACGACGACATCGAGGCGACGCTGAAGGCCGTCCGCGCCCTGCGTTACTCTGTCGTACTTTTCTGGCGCTATAGACCGCGAAAGATCGCCGAACCGCCGGGTTACAGCGGTGCGGTCATGACCGGGCCGAGCGGGCGCCGGGCGAGCAGCGACGTGAACAGCGCCGCCGCCGCGCGCGGATCCGCCGCCTCGGTGATCGCCCGCACGACGACCACCCGATCGGCGCCGGCGGCCAGCACCTCGTCCAGCCGGCTGACGCTGATGCCGCCGATCGCGAACCACGGCCTGGAACTGGTCACGTGCTCGGCGGTCCAGCTGACCAGCCCGAGCCCCGGTGCCGGGCGCCCCGGTTTCGTGGGCGTGGGCCAGCACGGTCCGGTGCAGAAGTAGTCCGTACCGTCCTCAGCGGACGCCGCGGCGGCCTCGGCGGGCGAGTGCGAGGAGCGGCCGATCACGACGTCGTCGCCCACGATGCGCCGCGCCCACGACACCGGCAGGTCGTCCTGGCCGAGATGAAGCACGTCGGCGCCCGCGGCGAGCGCCACGTCGGCGCGGTCGTTCACCGCGAGCAGCGCGCCGTGCCGTTCGCACGCCTCCGCGAAGACTTCCAGGTACCGCAGCTCGTCCCTGGCTTCGAGGCCCTTCTGGCGGAGCTGGACGATGTCCACCCCGCCGGCCAGCGCCGCATCGAGGAACTCCGGCAGGTCGCCACGGTCGGTACGCGCGTCTGTACATAGGTAGAGCCGCGCGCGGGCAAGTCGCTCACGTCGCTGATCCCCGTCGAGCATCGCGCCTGCCCCTTTCCAGTCAGAGCGCCACCGGTGGGGGCCCAGCCGCCGCCCGGCGGCGTTCGTCGTCGGCCATGCAACAACGGCATGACCTCCTCCTCCGCCTTGCCGGACGGCCCTGGACTCCGGCTCGCTCGACCGTCCCTATTGGCGCACGCTCGCGGCGCTGCCAAGCCTGCCACGGTAGTGTCGGGCGTGTCCGCGGGAGCCCGGTGATACCGGGCTGAGAGGGGGCCTGTCAGGCCCCGACCGTACGAACCTGATCCGGGTCATGCCGGCGCAGGGAGGAGAACGACGTGAAGGTCGTGATTGTCGGCGGTGGGGTGATCGGCCTCGCCTGTGCGTGGCGGGTCGCGCAGCGGCTGGATGCCGACGTGACCGTGCTCGATCCGAGCCCCGGCGACGGCGCCAGCGCGGTCGCCGCCGGGATGCTGGCGCCGCTTACGGAGGCGCACCCCACCGAGGATCCGTTGCTGCGGCTCTCGCTCACGGCGGCACGGAGGTACCCGGAGTTCATCGCCGATGTGATAGCTGCGAGCGGCGAGGATCCCGGATACGCCACCGCCGGCACGCTCGCGGTCGCGTTCGACGCCGACGACCGCGCCGAGCTGGACGTTCTCGCTGGCCACCTGGCCGACGCGGGCCTCGACGCCGAGCGCCTCACCAGCCGGGAGTGCCGCCGACTCGAACCGGCGCTGACGCCGGAGATCCGGGGCGGGCTTCGGGTCGACGGTGACCGGAGCGTCGACAACCGCCGCCTGGTCCATGCACTGCAACGTGCCGCCGAGCGTGCCGGGCGTGCGCGTGCTACCGCGACAGCGCCGAGGCGGTCGATGAAGCGTCCGGCGTCGCGGTTCGACGGCGAGACGCTGACAGCGGACCTCGTCGTCGTCGCCGCCGGCTGCTGGTCGGGGCGGTTGCACCCGCGCCTGAACGGGCTGGTGCGGCCGGTGCAGGGCGAGATCCTGCGGCTTCGAGTCCGCCCCGGTGCGGTGCCGCTCGGCCGCACCGTGCGCGCCACCGTCCAGGGGCACCCGGTCTACCTGGTGCCGCGTGCCGACGGCGAACTGGTCGTCGGAGCCACCCAGCGCGAGGCCGGGTACGACACGGCGGTCACGGCCGGCGGCGCGTACGCGCTGCTGAGGGACGCGCGTGCGGTCGTGCCCGGGATCGACGAGTACGAGCTGGTCGAGGTCCGCGCGGGCTTGCGCCCGGGGAGCCGCGACAACGCGCCGCTGATCGGGCCGGTCGGCCCGCCCGGGTTGATCGCCGCCACCGGGCACCACCGCAACGGGATCCTGCTCGCGGGCGTCACCGCCGACGCCGTCACCGCACTGATCGCCGACGGCGAGCTGCCCGAGTACGCGCAGGCGGCCGACCCGCGCCGGTTCTGCGGTCCATTTGCGACCGTCACCGTCGCGAATGAACCGCAGGAGCGGGAGGCGGCACGATGATCACGGTGAACGGCGAGAAGTGGCACGCGCACCCGGGGATGACGGTCGCCGACGTGGTCGCCAGGCTCACCGGCGAGCCGCGCGGCATCGCGGTCGCACTCGACGGCGCCGTCGTTCCCCGCGCGAGGTGGGCGGCCACCGAAGTCGCGGATGACGCGCAGATCGAGGTGCTGACGGCGGTGCAAGGTGGATGAGGTCCTGACGATCGCCGGCCGCAAGGTCGGATCCCGGCTGATCATGGGCACGGGCGGCGCGGGCAACCTGACGGTGCTCGCCGACGCGCTGCGCGCCTCCGGCACCACGCTGACCACCGTGGCCATGCGCCGGTACGACCCGGCCGCGGGCGGCGGCGTCCTCGACCTGCTGCGCGAGCTGGGCATCGAGCTGCTGCCGAACACGGCCGGCTGCCGCACCGCCGCCGAGGCCGTCCTCACCGCGCAGCTGGCCCGCGAGGCGCTCGACACCGAGTGGGTGAAGCTGGAGGTGGTGGCCGACGACCACACCCTCCTGCCGGACCCGGTCGAGCTGCTGGACGCCGCCGAACAGCTGGTCGACGACGGCTTCACCGTGCTGCCGTACACCAACGACGACCCGATCCTGGCTCGACGGCTGGAGGCGCTGGGCTGCGCGGCGGTGATGCCGCTCGGGGCGCCGATCGGTTCGGGCCTCGGCATCCGCAACCCGCACAACATCGAGCTGATCGTCGAGCGGTCGAGCGTCCCGGTGATCCTCGACGCCGGCATCGGCACGGCCAGCGACGCCGCACTCGCGATGGAGCTGGGCTGCGACGCGGTCCTGCTGGCCACCGCCGTGACCAGGGCGGACGACCCTGCACGGATGGCGACCGCCATGCGCCTGGCGGTCGACGCTGGCTACCACGCCCGCCGCGCCGGACGCGTGCCGCGCCGGTACCACGCGCAAGCCTCGTCGCCGGCGCTATAGCCGGCGGGCGGTTATGAGGTGGCCCTCGATGGGCACCTCCACACCGCCGTATCCGGGCGAACCTCCGCCTTGCCGGACTGCCTGGCCCTCGGCTCGCTACGGACGAGCCATTGAAGACAGACCCCAGGGCGTGTCTGGCGACCGCCACCAGAAGTGGCCGACCGGCCCGACACCCTTGCCGAGCGGGTACGAGCCGGCCACCGCCTGCGTGACGTACTCCTTGCCGGCGCGCACCGCGTCCACCAGCCCGGCACCGCGCGCCAGCGAAGCAGTGATCGCCGCCCCGAGGCAGTCGCCGCCGCCGTGGGTGTGCGGCGACGGGTGCCTCGGAGCGGTCAGCTCGACGAAGTCCGAGCCGTCGAACAGCAGATCCAGTGCGGGACCCTCGGCGAGGTGGCCGCCCTTGACCAGCACCCACTCCGGCCCGAACGCGTGCAGCGCGACGGCTGCCTTCTCGGCGGACGCGCGGTCGTGGACGTCGATACCGGTGAACAGCCGCACCTCGTCCAGGTTCGGCGTGATCAGGGTGGCCATCGGGAACAGCAGCTCCCGGTACGCGTCGAGCGCGTCCGGCCGCAGCAGCGGATCACCGTGCATGGAAGCAGCCACGGGATCCACGACCAGCCGGCCGATGCCCGCTCGGACGAACGCGGCCGCCACCGCCTCGATGATCGGCGTGGACGCCAGCATCCCTGTCTTCGCCGCGCCCACCCCCATGTCGCCCGCGACGGACGCGATCTGCGCGGCCACCGTCTCGGGCGGCACCTCGTGGACGCCCGTGACCCCGACCGAGTTCTGCACGGTGACCGCCGTGACCGCGAAGACCCCGTGCACGCCGCAGCCGAGGAACGTCTTGAGGTCGCAGGCCAGCCCGGCCGAGCCGCCCGAGTCGGTGCCGGCCACGGTCATCGCCACGGCGGCGGCCCGGACCCAGGCCCGGTCCCGCCGCCCTCCGGCCCAGGCCCGGCTGCAGGTCGGTCACGGCTCCACCACGGGCAGGTACACCTTCGCGCCGTGGTCCACGAACTCGCTCGACTTCTCCGCCATCCCGGCGGCCAGAGCGTCGGCGTCGGTCAGGCCGCGCTCCTCGGCGTACTTCCGCACGTCATGGCTGATCCGCATCGAGCAGAACTTCGGGCCGCACATCGAGCAGAAGTGGGCGGTCTTCGCCGGCTCGGCGGGCAGGGTGGCGTCGTGGTACGCGAGCGCGGTGTCGGGGTCGAGCGCCAGGTGGAACTGGTCGGTCCAGCGGAACTCGAACCGCGCGTCCGACAGCGCGTCGTCCCATTCCTGCGCGCGCGGGTGCGCCTTGGCCAGGTCGGCGGCGTGCGCCGCGATCTTGTACGCGATCACGCCGGCCTTCACGTCGTCGCGGTCCGGCAGGCCCAGGTGCTCCTTCGGCGTGACGTAGCAGAGCATCGCGGTGCCGTACCAGGCGATCATCGCCGCGCCGATCGCCGACGTGATGTGGTCGTACGCGGGCGCGATGTCCGTCGTGAGTGGACCGAGCGTGTAGAACGGCGCCTCGTCGCAGATCTCCTGCTGGAGCTTCATGTTCTCGGCGATCTTGTGCATGGGCACGTGGCCCGGGGCCCTCGATCATCACCTGGACGTCGTGCCGCCGGGCGATCCGGCCCAGCTCGCCGAGGGTCTGCAGCTCGGCGAACTGCGCCTCGTCGTTGGCGTCGTGGATCGAGCCGGGCCGCAGGCCGTCGCCGAGCGAGAACGTCACGTCGTAGGTGCGCAGGATCTCGCACAGCTCTTCGAAGTGCGTGTACAGGAAGTTCTCCTGGTGGTGCGCGAGGCACCAGGCGGCGAGGATCGACCCGCCGCGGCTGACGATCCCGGTCTTCCGGCTGCGCGGTGAGCGGCACGTACCGCAGCAACACTCCAGCGTGGACGGTCATGTAGTCGACGCCCTGCTCGCACTGCTCGATCACCGTGTCGCGGTAGACGTCCCAGGTGAGGTCCTCGGCGGTGCCGTTGACCTTCTCCAGCGCCTGGTAGATCGGGACGGTGCCGACCGGCACGGGGGAGTTGCGCAGGATCCACTCGCGCGTCTCGTGGATCCGCCTGCCGGTGGAGAGGTCCATGATGGTGTCGGCGCCCCACCGGGTGGCCCACACCATCTTGTCGACCTCCTCCTCGATCGACGAGGTGACCGCGGAGTTGCCCAGGTTGGCGTTGACCTTCACCAGGAACTTCGACCCGATGATCATCGGCTCGCTCTCCGGGTGGTTCACGTTCGCCGGGATCACCGCCCGCCCGGCCGCGACCTCGTCGCGCACCAACTCGGCAGGCAGGCCCTCGCGCTCGGCGATGAACTCCATCTCTGTGGTGATCTCGCCCGCGCGTGCGTACGCGAGCTGGGTGACGGCGCCGTTGACCGGCTTCCGTCGGGCGATCCACTCCGCGCGCCTGTGCGGCAGCCCGGTCTGGAGGTCGAGGGGATGGTCGGGATCGGTGTACGGGCCGGAGGTGTCGTACAGGGTGACCACGTCGCCATTGGTGAGCGGCACCTCGCGCACAGGCACGTGCAGCTCACCCCGGTACGCCTTGCGGCTCCCCATGATGGGGCCGGTGGTCACGGATGGGCGGACATCAGCAGCCGTCATCGGCTCTCGCTCCCTACGCCGGCATTACCCGGTCAGGTTCGGCGGTCGATGGCGCTGCCCTGGCGTGGGCCGGCCACCCTCTCAGCCCGCCTGCGCGAGCTCCCGCGATGGATGCCACCACCGTAGTGCTTGCGGTTCAGTTGCGCCCCCAGTGGTCGCAAATGAACCGCATGTCCCGGGTGCAGGGGTTACGTTCACTTCGGCCAGGGAGACCCCCTGGTATCTGTCGAGGAGGACTCGATGTCTTTCCGTCTCCGCAGGCACGGGGTCGCGGTGGCGACCGTGCTCGGGTTGCTGACCGGTAGCGCGGCCGCCACCCCGGCCCATGCCGACGCCAACAACAACACGTCCCGCAAGCTGCGCGCCGCGGTCAACGCCGACGGCGTCTTCCGGCACCTCTGGGCGCTGGAGGCGATCGGCCGGCTCAGCGATGACACCCGCGTCTCGGGCACCAAGGGATACGACCGATCCGCCGCGTACGCCGAGGCGGTACTGCGCCTCGCCGGTTACAAGGTGAGCAAGCAGAAGTTCACGTTCAAGGCGTTCCGCGGGCTGGAGCCGTCGGTCCTCAGGCAGACCGCGCCCGGCACCGCGCGTGACCTCGAACACGGCATCCTCAGCTACTCGGGCAGCGGCGACGTCACGGCGCCCGTGGCCCTGCCCGCCGGGTCGCCGCTCGGCTGCGCCGCCGCCGACTTCGCGGGCTTTCCGGCCGGCCGGGTCGCACTGATCGGCCGTGGTTCCTGCACGTTCGCCATCAAGGCGACCAACGCACACGCCGCGGGTGCCACCGCCGTCGTCCTCTACAACAACATCGCCGGTGAACTCGCCGGCACGCTCGGCGAGGACTTCACGCTGGACCTGCCCGTAGTCGGCGTCACGCAGGCGCTCGGTCAGGAGCTGGCCGGCCTCGTTCCCCAGGGCCTCACCGTCAACGTCAAGACCAAGACCTTCCGCGGGGACGCCGAGACCACGAACATCTTCGCCGAGACCCGCACCGGCGACCCGAACAACGTGGTCATGGCCGGCGCCCACCTCGACTCGGTGTGGCAGGGACCCGGCATCAACGACAACGGCACCGGCGCCGGGTCGATCCTGGAGATCGCGCTCCAGATGCGGAAGGTGAAGCCGAAGAACAAGGTGCGGTTCGCGCTCTGGGGCGCCGAGGAGTCTGGCCTGATCGGCTCCACGAAGTACATCGAGCAGCTGCCGCAGGCCGAGCGCGACAGGATCGCGCTGTACCTCAACTTCGACATGGTCGGATCGCCGAACTACGTGCGGTTCGTCTACGACGGCGACAACTCGGCGTTCCCGCCCGGCCCGGGGTCCGCAGTCGGCCCGCCCGGATCCGGCGCGATCGAGAAGCTGTTCCACGAGTACTTCAAGTCGGTCGGGCTGGCGTCCGCCGAAACGCCTTTCTCGGGACGCTCCGACTACGGTCCGTTCATCGCGGCCGGCGTCGACATCCCGGCCGGTGGCCTCTTCACCGGCGCCGAGGGCGTCAAGACCCAGGCACAGGCCGACGTCTTCGGCGGCACCGCAGGTCAGGCGTACGACTCGTGCTACCACAAGGCCTGCGACACCATCCGCAACGTGAGCCGCAAGGCCGTCGACCAGATGGTGGACGCGATCGCGCACGCCGTGATCACGTACGCGTACGACACGAGCAGCGTCAACGGTCCGGGCGGTTCCGCGGGCCCGAACAACCCCAACGGCGCCACGAACGGCGCCGGTGGCGGCCTCCACGACGATGACCACGACGCGGTGGCCTAGGTCCCTCTGATTTTGGGCGACATCTCCGCGGTCATAGCCGCGAAGATGTCGCCCAGAGCGGGGCGGCGGTCACTTCCAGCGGCCGGCGGCGTACGCGGGGAGGAGCAGCGCCTGGGCGACGATGGCGCGCTCGCCGTCGTAGGTGATCGCCGGCGACCCGTACAACTCGTAACCCTCGTCGATGGCGGCGCTGACCCGCGTGGCGAACTCCGCGTCGTCCGGGCCGGTGATCAGTACGTACCGCAGCCGCTGTTTGACGTGCTCCATCCGCTACCTTCCTTGCCGTCCTGAGGTCACCACGGTAGGGGTTCGAATCTCGTCGCGGCGTCCGGGTACACTAAGCGCCGCGGTACCCGCCGCCTTAGCTCAGTCGGCAGAGCGGCTCACTCGTAATGAGCAGGTCATCGGTTCGATTCCGATAGGCGGCTCCGCAGAAGGCCGAGGTCAGAGCCTCCCACCAGGGAGAATCCGGCCTCGGCCTTCGCCATTCCGGCCCAAAAGCAGCCAACCGAGCGGCCTAGGCACACGCTCACCCCGGACGACGACGGACGGGTCCTCGTCGTCAGGCTCGGCCCGCAGCCCGCCGTCGGCGCCTGACCCGCCGTTGCGGCACGGCGGGAACCGCGGTCCGTTGTCAGGTTCTTTCGGTCAACCTGGCCACCACGAGGGCGTACCCCGAACCTTCGGGCCGCGCCCAGGGCAAGCTCGCTTCGCTGGTCCCTTCGGGACCCTGGACACGACCCGGAGAACCAGGGACCGGTCACAGACTGTCCCGGTCGGCCAAAAGAACGAGGGGGAGGAAGGGGCTGGCGCGCATACTTCGACTATGGGGAAACGCCCGTCGCGTACGCCGACGTTCAAGGACATGGTGACCAAGGCTGAGGCGGAGCTACCAACGGTCGGCCGAGGCGAGCCGGTTGCTAAAAAGGGTCTCGACCCGCTGGAAGTTGGTTTTCTCACTGACGGGGGGCAGACCTGGCGCTTGGCCAGGCGAAAGCCGCTACCGAAGTACAAGGTGAAGGAAGTACTGACCGAAGCGGACCTGGTGATGCTCGACTCGTTTCCGTTCGGGCAGCGGGTGATCGTTGCGCAAGAGGATCGCGCCGCCGTCTGGACTGAGGCGGAGTTCGCCTACCTGGTGTCAGACGACGAGATAGAGGTCGGAGGCCAGACGCATGCCGCCTACGACTTCCGCGCCGACGACGGCAGGATGCTGCTCTACATCCAGGAGTGGTACGACTAGCGGTGTCACGGAAATGTCACTCGCCTCGCTGCTGAGCCCGGATTGCAGGGGACAACGGCGGACACTCCGGCCGACGTCACGGACCGCAGCGGATCAGCGCACATTGAGCTGAGCGCACTACGGATCAAGAGGCGCGAGCAGCCAACCGAGCAGCCAAGTGTGCGAACCGGAGCGTACGACGGTGCATCGTCCGGACCTGCTCACCTGCAATGTGCCCCCATTGTTCCGCCATCGGTTGCGACTCGTAAGGAGCAGGTCATCGGTTCGATTCCGATAGGCGCCTTGCCCATCCGGTCCGCCGCGTCCTGAGCGGCGGGGGACGCCACGTGCGTGTACCGCTGGGTCAGCCGGATATCTGAGTGTCCCAGGATCTCCTGGACCACCCGGACGTGCACGCCCTGCTCGTCGTACGGGCGGACGTTGACCCGGATCGCCTCAGCGGCTCGGTAGCAGGCCAACATGAGTTCTTCCTGCGCTCCCGTCGTGGCGAGCGTGGTGATGAGGGCAGGGGGCGGTTGCGCGCGCGGGCCACACTCGTGCCCGTGACGAGCGCATCTACCCTGTCGGACACAGTGAAGCGCGCCGCGCGGCTGGTGTTGGGGGCCGCGTTCATCGTGGCGATAGGCCCCGGCATGCTCGCCCAGGGGATCTTCGAGCAGCGGGAGCATCAGTGGCTGCTCAACCACGGGGTGGTGGGTACCGCCACGGTCGTTGACGCCTCGTACGGCGCCAGGGGCCCCGACTGGGTGGACGTGGAACTGACGACGGCCGCGGGCGAGACCATCGTCGCGCGCGTCCAGCCGGCCGACGAGGACACCGACCACACCGTCGGGGCGAAGGTGCAGGTGCTGTACGACCCGGCCGACCCGTACGTGATCGCCGATGTCCACGACGGAAACGCCGCCCGGCATCGGTGGTTGGGCATTGTCTACGGCGCGGGGGTCGTACTGACGACTATCGCCGTGTGCATTGGGCGACTCCGCAAGGTTCGTCGGCGTCGCAGCCCCGATCATGTGCTGGATCGGGTGGTGCAGCTTCGTGTCGGCGGCGCGACGCTGGCAGAAATCACCGCAGGCTTGAACGAAGAAGGGCTTCCCACTCCTGGTGGAGGACCACGCTGGTCTCGCCGCCACGTCAGCCGGCTCCTGCACACCAAAGATGCTCAGCGGCGGCTCGCGCAGGTACGGGCCTCGTCTGGCGGCCGACGTGGCGCGTCGCTGACTTCCCCCTCGCCCCGCTAGTCAGGATGGGTGACGGCCCGGACCGGCCCGCGTCAAGAGCGCTCGAAGCCCAGACCATGAGCCAGCGTCGGGACGGATGTCACGTGCTCCTTCCAGTCGTCCCAGTCGTCGTGTGGATCGATCGGTCGGTCGGTCGGCCCACGTCGCTGCGCCTCGTGCTCACGGAGCATCTCAACCAGCTCGGCCGGGGGCCTGGCTACTTCTACGATTCGGCGGTGGGTTCCTCGCTGACTGTTCGCTCGGCCCGAGTCGAGGACGTTGCGCAGATGGCGCGTGTAAATGTGCGGTGCTGGCAGGAGACGTATCGGGGGCTCATGTCGGATGCGGTGCTCGATGATCCGGGCTTCCTGGCTGCTCGGGAGCGGTTCTGGACTGCCGCGTTGACCGACGAGCGATATCGCGAGAACCGGGCGGCTGTCGCCGAGCGGGATGGTGAGTTGATCGGGATCGCCATGTCGGGCCCGCCCCTGGACGCTGCGGCGGCGTGGACGAGGCAGCTGTATGTGCTCTATGTGTATGCAGCCGACCACGGCACGGGTGCTGGGCGAGCGTTGTTGGAGGCCGTCATCGACCCCGCGGAGTCTGCGGCGCTGTGGGTCGCCGATCCCAACCCTCGCGCGCAGGCGTTCTACCGCAAGCACGGCTTCGTTGCCGACGGGACGGCCCAGGTCGAGGACGGCGTGCGGGAGATTCGCATGGTCCGCGACGTGCAGCACAGTCGATAGTCCAGCTCGGTGGCGGGCTCCCAGCTGGCGTTGTGGCCTGCATGGAGCTCAGCGCGGGTCGCGCGGTTGGCGACGTAGTCGCTCCAGTCCCGTGCGGCGAGCTTGGCCCAGGCGGCGGCTTTTCCGCTGCTAATACGGGCAGCTCGATCGCCAGGGTGGTCTGCGACACCAGCACGGTCACGGTCCGATGGGCGTGTTCGTGGCCGAGTGCGACTGTCGGACCACCATGACCACCTGCGGTCGGGATCGCTCACAACTGGCGTACCAGAACGTCCTCGAAGAAATCCGGGAGGCTGTGTCGGATCGGGGCTGAGGTGTTCGTCGAAGTGGTGAGCGGCCGCCCACGAGGGGTGCCGCCAAACCACAGGAGTTGATCTGAGATGACAGGGAGCGTGCACACCGTGCACCAGGAGAACGTGAGCGCCACCCTGACTGTCGCCGTGCCCGCCGCGACGGTGTTCGCGGTGCTGGCGGACCCGACGACCCATGCAGCGATCGATGGCACCGGCTGGGTTCAGGAATCAGTCGACCGGGCGCCGCTGACAGAGGTGGGGCAGATCTTCCGGATGGACATGTATCACGCCAACCATCCAAACAGTGACTACCAGGTAGTCAACAAGGTCCAGGTGCTCGACCAGCCGCGCGCCATCGGCTGGCTGACGGGGCAGGAGAAGGGCGATGGTCACCTGGAGTTCGGCGGCTGGATCTGGCGTTACGACCTGGCGCCGCTCGGTTCGTCCGAGACTGAGGTCACGCTCACCTACGACTGGTCGGCGGTGCCGCAGTACATCCGGGCGCGGGGCATCCAGTTCCCGCCGTTCGGCCCTGAGCATCTCACCAACTCGCTGCACCACCTGGCCGAGCTTGCCGCACCGACGTCCGGGGCCTGGACGCCCGGCGGCTAGACACCTGGCGGGCGGCCGTAGCCGTCCACTCGAACGAAGACGTCGGCGATGTGGGCATCGGAGGGTAGGTCAAGACCTGTGGATCGCCGGACTCCAGAAGCCCAACGGCGATGAGTTTCCGCCGAGGTTTCCAGTCCTATCGCCACACCCGATCAACCGTACTCGAGGAGAACATCATGACCGCTACCTACACTTTCGACGTCTTTACCAGCCTCGACGGCTTCGGCGCCCACAGCGGCAACTGGGGCGGCTACTGGGGCAAGCAAGGCCCTGAGCTGCTCGATCACCGCCTCGCCTTGTACGACCAGGAGCAGCGGATGGTCTTCGGGGCCAACACGTATCGGGCGCACGCGCAGATGCTGGCCTCGAGCACCGAGGAGTCCGAGGTGCGTGACCCATGGGTCACCCGGATGAGGAACCTGCCGGCAACGGTGGTGTCGACCACACTGGAAGGACCCCTCGACTGGCCGGACGCGACCCTCGTGAGCGGCGACGCCGTCGACATCGTCGCCCGGCTCAAGGAGGAGTCCGAGGTGCCGTTGCGCTCGCACGGCAGCCTGTCGCTGAACCGGGCGCTGATGGCCGCCGGTCTGGTCGACCGCGTCCAGGTGACGCTATTCCCTGTGATCACCGGCCAGACCGGAGCGGACCCGATCTTTCAGGGTGGGGCCGACTTCGACCTCGAGCTGATCGAGAGCCGGACGCTCGACGGCCATACCCAAGAGCTCATCTACCGGCCCACCCTCCATGTCTGAGTCCGTCCATTCACCCCCACCCCGTCAAGCAGCCGAACCTGGCCCGGAAGTTCCCGCTGACCGTTCTGGCACCCGGGCCGTCGCCTTGAGCGGGCTAGTTAGGATCCAGCACCGGCAATGGAACCTTGCCCCTGATGCAGGGACCAACGGAGAGCCAGGGGTGCACCAACCGGCAGGCCTCGTGGTAGAGATTGCCGTTGAGTCCGCTCCGGCCGAACACCAGCTGCTGCGGATTGCCGCGGGTCTTGACCCTCCCGGTGTCGCCACCCTGATCCCCCCACATCTGGCCGGTAACGCCCAGCCCGGGGTGGTTGTGATGTTCGAGCGTGGCTGAAGCGGTACGGATCTGTTCGAAGACGCCGTCGTGCGTTGCCTCTCCCACCAAACGGACGCCGGTGCGGGACACGCCGAACTGGACCCGGTTGCTCTCCAAGTAGTGCCAGAACGCGCCGGTGTTCGGGCTGCGGAACTCGGTGTCGTCCTTGCCGTTTTCGAAGATAGAGCTCTGTATCCGGTCCCGGAATATCTGGCGGATGCCGGTGTCGTCGTGCCTGGAGTCGTTCAGCTGGAAGACGACTTGGTTGCTCCTCGCACCCCTGAAAGGCCGCGTCACGAAGTCGTCCGACCCGGCGCAAAGCGTGTTCCGCGAGTAGATCTCCCGCCCGTCGGGGCCGAAGATCTTGATCACCGCGCATAACCCGTTGCCGGGCGTGGTGTCGGTGATCGTGCCCCAGATCTGCCGTATCCCGTCATCATCGGTACCGAACCCGGTCAGGTGCACGCCCCTCAGCGTCCCGGTGAAGACGAAGTCGTTGGGAGAGGTGTAGCGCCAATCCCACGACCATCCGGTGCCGTCGGCCACGGCGTGCGCCGGCGTCGCCGGCCCCACCACCACAGCGCCCACGGCGACCGCCATGCACCAGCTGAGAACCATTCCGCGAAGCCGCCAACTTGACCGTATTCGTAGTTTCATGCGCATTTCCGCCTCCCCTGCTCAGTTCCCGGGCCGAAGGTAGACAGCGAACATTGGAAAATTGTTGGAAGTGGGGGACAGCGACCGCTTCGCAGCAACGGCAAACCGGGCTCCCACGACGTCGAACGCTAGGCGGCTCCGGCGTCAGGCGGGTCCGTCGGGACGCTGAAGGAACTGCCTTGGTTCCGCCGCGGATCCTTACAAGCGAGCGGTCGCGCAGGGCGATGACTCAAAGCGTGCCGCGAGGTCCACTGTGGATCCGGCTAGGTCGGCCCTGCCGCTGCCCCCCTTCCGCCGATTAAGGCGTCGACGCTAACAACCGCCGACCTGCTTGGGGCGCACACATCTGGCTTCCCTCTGCGCCAAGACCTGGCGAGAAGTTGTGCCCTAGGGTGGTCGTTGGCGGGTCCGGGAAGTGACTGATCCGAAGTGTCAGCTGTCGGGATTGGGCTGGCCGCGCTGGATTGAAGAGTCGCTCCCGGTTGTCCTCCCGGGCCCGTCCAGCTCGGCCGAAGGAACGGTGGAGAGGGGTAGGGGAAGGGAACTGCGCGGCCATTGCCGCGGGCCGGCACGTCTGGGACACCTGCTGCCGTGGTGCGATGTTGCAATGACGGACGAGGAACGCATCCCGATCTCCGACGCGCTACCCGGGTTCAAGCTCCATCCGCTAGAGGATGGATGGACGCCGCTGGAGGCCTTCGTCCTGGTGAAGTGCCTAGACGACGACGGAGATCACGCTTGGTCCTTCCGCACAACGAACCCGCTCAACCTCGAAGAGCTGCTCGGTGCGCTCACGGTGCAAGTCGAGATCCTGAAGCGGAAACTCGCCTCAAGTTGGGATGACGAGGACGACGACTGAGCAGCCAAATCGGCAGACGAACACGAACGGCGGCGTACGAGACCGACCACGCACCTGCTCCGCTGCTGTGGAGACGGCGGCAGGACCGTCGAGCAAAGACCTCGTCTGTCGCTCGGGATACCGCTGCTCCTGTGACGGCTTCAGGGCACTAGTCCTCCACACAGAATTCGTTGCCCTCGGGGTCCTGCAACACAACAGTTTCCTCACCAACGTTGGCGACGACCGCACCGATCGCCACAAGTCGCTCGACCTCGGTGTCCACGGAGCCGGACGCGCGTAGGTCGAAGTGCATCCGGTTCTTGACGGTCTTCGGCTCCGGGACCTGAGCGAACCACAGGTTGGGCCCACCCCAGCCCGGCGCCTCTACGAGAGCTTTGGCCGAGGTCGAATCCTCATCGACAGTGGAGCCGAGCGCGGCGGCCCAGAACCGGGCGGCCACGAGCGCGTCAGCGCAGTCGAGCGTCACAGACTTTATGAAGGTGGCATCCATGCGTTCGACGGTAGGAGTGGTCGGGCATCGGGCAAAGCTGATTGCGATCCGCATACGGCGGAAGCAGGGCGGGCCGTCAACGTGCCGCTGACGCGACGCAACGCCTGGCCCCGCTTGCGCGGGCCGCGGCTGCGGCCTGGGGGGCCGGTCCACGGCCCGCGGCCGGGCGGGACCAGGAGCAGCGAAGGTCAAGAGCTGCCTACGGAGGGATCTTCCACAGAGATGGCCGACGTGCTGCCGACGGCCCGGGTCCGTAGGTGGTTGCTCAAGGGGAATCGAGCCTGAGTCGGCGCCGACGTCCAGCCAGATCGAGTGCGCGGTTGGCCTGCGTGATATGCGCACTAAGGCTCAGCACACCCAGACGTGCGCTTGGTGCTTCCGCCCGTGGCCGTGCCCGGACCGCCGCTGGTCGGATCGCATCGTTCGACTCGCCCAGGAGCACCGCCGTGGTGAATGAGTCAGGTGCGCGCAGCGCAGGCAGTCCACGAGCTGCACCATCGCGTGTGCGTCCCGGAGCCGGTGTGCTCGTACTGCCTCAAGCCGTACCCCTGCGCCGAGGTCCGGTGGGCTGACGAGATCCCCATGTCCAGCGCTGTTCCGCGCTGATCGGACGCGTTGGCTGCTCGCCGACCCTCATCGAGCCATCGGCGTGGCCCAGATTCACCCGAGCTGGCAAGCAGGCGTACCAGGAGGGACATCGTGAGCCGCTTATGGCCGCCTGGTCGTCAGCAGGTAGAGAAGCGCCACGAGCGTCGTACCGCTGACGATGTCTCGCTTGTCGATCAGGCGCTGGATGTCCGCCAGCGGAACCCACTCGACCCGCTCGGACTCATACGCGTCCGCCGGTTCGCCGATGTGGGTCGCCGAGTCCGTGATGAAGACATGGTGCTCCGAGTTCATCAGGCCAGGCGTCGGGTGCGTGCTGATCAGCGGCCGGAGCGGCCCGGGTCGCCAGCCCGTTTCCTCTTCGGTCTCACGGGCGGCGGCAGTGAGCAGATCCTCACCCGGATCGACCTTCCCGATCGGAATCTCATAGCCCCAACTGTCGGTGATGAACCGGTGCCGCCACAGCAGAAGGGCTCGGCCGTCCAGCACGATGATGGCGCCAGCGCTCGGCGCGGTGCGGATGAACCGATGGTCGAGGTGACGCCCGTCGGGCAGCTCGATATCTGCTGACCGCAGATCTACCCACCGATCGCGTACAGCGCCCGCTCCGACCGGACCGTCCAGCGCATCAGGCTCCTCTCCTACGTCGAGGCACATCAAGATTCGAGGCACATCAAGACCAGTGGCAAACCTAGTGGCCGACTGGCGAAGCCATACGTGCGTCGTACGCGTCTGAGCGCAGCGCCACCCCCGTGGTGGCGCTGCGCTCAGACAAAATCCGGCAGAGCGTTCAGCCCGCTAGACCGTGCGCCGCCGCCGGCCCAGCAGCAGCAGCCCGGCACCTCCGGCGAGCAGCGCGCCGCCCGCGGCGAGGACGCCCGTGACGCCCGCACCCGTCTTGGGTAGTTCGGCGCCGGCGTCGGCGCCGGCGCCCGTCCCGCCCTTCTTGACGAGCCCGGCGTCGAGGACGGTCGTCTTGCCGGCGAACACGTCGACCCGGTCGTGGAAGCCCATGACCGCGCCGGTGCCGAGGTGGCCTTCCAGGACGGGGTCGCTGCCGTTCGGGCGGAAGTCGGAGTCGCCCCGCTCGGCACCGACGCTCGTGCGGGTGAACGTCCAGTTCTTGCCCGGCGCGGCGACGATGACCCCGTACGCCGTCTTGTCCGGCACGTGCGGCGCCAGGTTCTTGAAGGAGTACCGCCCGTCCGAGCCTGTGGTGACCGGGCCGGTGATGTCGGAGACGGTGTTGCCTGCCGTGCCGAAGCTCAGCAGGACCTTCGCGCCCGCGACGGACTTCTCGCCCTTGTCCTGGCGCCCGTTGCCGTTGGCGTCGTTCCAGACGCGCCCGGCGATGATGCCCTTGCCCTTACTGGGCTTCGACGCGGGCTTGTCGGCCGGCACGACGATCGTCGTGGCCGCGGTGTTGTTCGCGGGGTTCGAGTCGGTCTCGGTCGTGGTGACTGACGCGCTCAGCCGGAATTTCAGTCCGGCCTTCTGCGGCATTTCGAACGCCGCGCGGATCTCATTCGGCTTGACGGTGGCTTTACCCAGGTAATCACACGTGTAGATGTAGACAGGCTTGTCGTTGTCGGAGAACTTGCATGACCAGCCGTCGTTGTTGATGGCGTGCATTCCGAGCTGCCGCGCCACCTTGATCGTGAGGCGGTACCCCGAGGCCGGCTTCGTGCTCCTTACGGTGAACCTCGCGGTCGCCGACTTCGGCTTCTCCGCGAAGACCTTGCTGTGGATCGCGACGCTCGCGTCCACGGCGTCCGACAACGGCGGCTGTACCGGACTCTCCGTGGTGGGCGACGGGCTGATGGTCGGCGAGGGCGACGCGGTCGGCGATGTGCTCGGCGATGTGCTCGGCGACGGAGTCGTGCCCGGGTCGGCACCGGCCGCGGACGCCAACGCGAGGCTGGAACCAGCGGCGAGTAAGGCGGTGGAAGCGATGAGTCCGGCCCGGACGAGGCGCTGAGTGCGCATGGCAATACAAACCTTTCTTCACGGGAATTTCACGCCGAGATCGGTTGACGTCGCGTGATGGGGCCACATTATTGGCGGCCGTGTGAGTACCCGGTTAAGCGTTCCGTGAAATTGCCGTGAGATTTGTGTTCGGGCCCGTCAGCCCGGATCTTTCGCGCGTCGGTCGGCGGTGACCGGTTGGGGCGCGTGGCCCGGTTGTGGGCGCTGATTTTGGTGTCGGGGTGTGACGGAATCGCCCGGTGTCGTTTGGGCTGGGCGCCGGGTCGCGTGGGTGACGACCCGTCCGGCTCATGGGCGAGCACCGGCTACCTCTCGCTCAACACACCCATCAAGGTGCACACCAAGTGGGCGACGGCACGGGGACGCTGTACCTCTCCACCGACTCGACCGTGCACGCTCGGTCGGGCACCATCGCCGGCACGCGGGTCGCCTCGCAGGCCTCAGCTGACGCACTCGCCGACGCCCGCCCGCCGGGTGGCACCACGCCGCCCGGCGGGCAACCGCACCACAGAAATGAGCGACTCACGGCGCCGCCTGGTTCGCTAGCACGTAGAGCCGCACTTCGAGCGCGAGTTGGGTTCCTCGCCAGACTCAGCGGGTGATCGGGATCTGCAGTTCGGTCACACCGTTCTCGGCGTCGTCCGGGTTGTAGTCGAGGTACACCTCGCGCGGGCTGCCGTCCGTGCGGTATCCGTTATCGTCGATCCACTTCGCGAGCGTCTGGTAGCTCTGGTCGACATGCTCCATCGAACCGCGGTGGATGAGTGTCGCGGCGGCTGGCACGGCCGGCAGGTCGACAATGGCGAAGCCGTGGTTCGCGTGCGGGTCGGCCGCGACCGTGGCCCCCGCGTGCACGATGACGGACTCGTCCTTGGCGGTCTCGTAGTACGCGACGCCGTACCCGGACATGGCGACGCCGGCCTTGGCGAGGCTCTGCATCAGCTCGCGGTACAGCGGCTGGATCACGGGCGAGATGTCGGGGCTGGAGTAGCTCGCGGCGACACCGGTGAGCTCCGCGACCCGTACCGGCGGCACTTCCTTGACGACGACGTCCTGGGCGGTCATGTGACCCTCCGTCTCGATCATCCGGAGCCTCGACTCGACACCCGCCAGGCGGCTCGTATCCGCTGACAGCTGCGCTTCCAGCTCTGCCCGTCGCAGGCGCAGCATGCCGCGTAGCTCGACGACGTCGACCTTGTCGTCGAGGATCGTCCGCACCTGCTCCAGCGTGAAGCCCAGGTCCTTCAGGGCGATGACACGGTTGAGCCGGTGCAGCTGATCGGCCTCGTAGAACCGGTACGAGGACGAGGCGTCTACGGCGGCCGGGCGTAGCAGCCCGATCGCGTCGTAGTGCCGCAGCATGCGAACCGATACCCGGCCGAGCTTGGCGAAGTCTCCGATACTGAACATGGCAACTCCCACCGTGTGGTCTCACGCCGTGTCAGGGTCAAGCGGGCGGCCTAGGTAGACAGGTTAGTCTACCTACGTAACGTCGGCAGACACGAGAGGCAGCGTCCGGTGGAGACCGTCGCACAGATCCTGATCGGCATCATCGCGGTGCTGCACGTGTACTTCCTGGTCCTGGAGATGTTCCTGTGGACCAAGCCGTTCGGCCTCAAGACGTTCGGCCAGTCGCAGGCGCAGGCCGACGCGTCGGCGGTGCTGGCGGCGAACCAGGGCCTGTACAACGGATTCCTCGCGGCCGGTCTGCTCTGGAGTCTCCTCGCTGACGACCCAGCCGGCCTGCAGTTCAAGATCTTCTTCCTGATCTGTGTGATCGTCGCCGGCATTTACGGTGGCATCACGGTCTCCCGGCGCATCGCCTACATCCAGGCGGCGCCGGCCGTCCTCGCCCTCGCGCTGGTGCTCCTCTCGCGGTAACGCCCGCGGCCCTGCGTGTGCCAGCTCATAGAAAACGCAGTTGCGGGAATGCCGCCCAGAACAGGATGCTTGTACCAAGCAAGTATCTCGGGAGAAGGCGGCCATGGACTCGTTCGAAGCGTGCACGAACGAACTGATCTCGTTCGTCCGGGCGACGAAGCGGCTCGCGCAGGTCCCTGTGGACGACGGACCGTCACTCGACCGGCCTGCGCTGATGCTGCTCTTCGGCGCCGTCGAGCACGGGCCTGTACGCCCGTCGGCCCTTGCTGACTCGCTCCATCTCGATCTATCCACCGTCAGCCGGCAGGTCGCCGGGCTGGAGAACGCCGGCTGGGTCGCTCGCGAGCGCGACCCCGACGACCGCCGCGCCTTCCTGGTACGCGCCACCGACGAGGGCCGGCGCGTGCTCTCGGCCAACCTGGCCGCCCGGCGCGCCCTGCTGAAGGACCTTCTCACCGACTGGTCGGAGGGTGAGCGGCTGGAGTTCGCGCGGCTGCTCGGCCTGCTCAACAAGACCTTGGAACAACGCGGCCACGCACCGGCGTGCCCGGCCGCTGAATAGGAGATGACGTGACCGCAGAAACTTTGGCGCCACAGACCAGACCAAAGTTCAGCAACCGCCAGATCATGCTGGTGATGACCGCCCTGATGACGGGCATGCTCCTCGCCGCACTCGACCAGACCATCGTCGGCACTGCCATGCCCACGATCGTCGGCAAGCTCGGCGGCCTGGAGCACTACTCGTGGGTGATCACCGCCTACCTGCTCACCTCCACCGCCTCGACCCCGCTGTACGGCAAGATCTCCGACCTGTACGGGCGCCGCCCCGTGCTGCAGTTCGCGATCGCGACGTTCGTGGTCGGGTCGCTGCTGGCAGGCATGAGCCAGGAGATGTGGCAGCTCATCGCCACCCGCGCCATCCAGGGCATCGGCGCCGGCGGCCTGATGACGCTCGCGTTCACGATCATCAGCGACCTGGTCAGCCCGCGCGAGCGCGGCAAGTACCAGGGGCTGTTCGGCGCCGTGTTCGGGTTGGCGTCCGTGGCCGGGCCGCTGCTCGGTGGATATTTCGCCGAGCACAACTGGCGCTGGATCTTCTATATCAACATCCCGCTCGGGATCGCCGCCATGGTGATCACCGCGGCCGTGCTGAAGATCCCGCACGTCCGGCGCGACCACTCGATCGACTACCTCGGCGCGGCGCTGATGGTCAGCGGCGTCAGCATGGTGCTGCTCGCGCTGTCGTGGGGCGGCAATGAGTACGCCTGGGACTCGCCGATGATCCTCGGCCTCACCGCGGGCGGCGTCGCGCTGTCGACCCTGTTCGTGCTCTGGGAGGCCCGCGCGGCCGAGCCGATCCTGCCGTTGCGACTGTTCCGCAGCGCCAGCTTCTCGCTCGCCAACGTCGGCGGCGTCGTGATGGGCATCGCGATGTTCGGCGCGATCCTCTACATCCCCATGTACCTGCAGATCGTGAAGGGGCACTCGCCCACCGAGTCCGGCCTGCTGATGCTGCCGCTCATGGTCGGCGTCATCGGCGCCTCGGTCGGCAGCGGCCGGTTCATCTCCCGGATCGGCCGGTACAAGTGGGTGATGGTCACCGGTTCCGTGATCATGGTCATCGGCCTGCTCGCCAACTCCCGGCTGGAGCGGGACACGGCGATGGTGGAGGCGTCCGTCTACATGGCGCTCGTCGGCATCGGGATGGGCCTGGTCATGCAGCCGATCGTGCTCGCCGTCCAGAATGGACTCGCGCTGCACGAGATGGGCGCCGGAACGTCCGCGGTGACGTTCTTCCGCTCGCTCGGCGGAGCCTTCGGCGTCGCCGCGCTCGGCGCGGTCTTCAACAACCGGCTCAGCCACTGGATGGCGGAGCTCATGCCAGGCGGTCCGGCGCCGGCGGGCGGCACCCTGCTGGGCGACCCCGCAAAGATCCTGGCGCTGCCCGATCCGATCAAGCTGGCGATCCAGGAGTCGTTCGTGCGGTCGATCCACACGGTGTTCCTGGTGGCCGCCGCCGTCGCGGTGCTGGCCATCGTGGTCACGCTGCTGATGCCGAACGGCAAGCTGGCGGGCCCCGACCCGGTACGCGCGCCTGAGGAGGAGCCGGCCGCCGTCGTCGTATAACCGGGTGTGTGCAGGATCTCGGGGGCTACAGCTCACAGGATCCTGCACACACCGAGAAGTTAGTGCGATGTCAGGCGCTTGCGGGACGCCTCGATCTCGCGCTCGGCCTCGACCCGGCCGACCCAGGTGGCGCCCTCGACGGACTTGCCGGGCTCCAGGTCCTTGTAGACCTCGAAGAAGTGCTGGATCTCCAGCCGGTCGAACTCCGGCAGGTGGTGGATGTCGCGGAGGTGCTCCTGCCGCGGGTCGCCCGCCGGCACGCACAGCACCTTGTCGTCGCCGCCGGCCTCGTCGGTCATGCGGAACATGCCGATCGCGCGGCACTTGATGAGGCAGCCGGGGAAGGTGGGCTCGTCCACGAGGACGAGCGCGTCCAGCGGGTCGCCGTCTTCGCCGAGAGTGTTCTCGACGAAACCGTAGTCAGCCGGGTAGCGCGTGGAGGTGAAGAGCATCCGGTCCAGTCGGATCCGGCCGGTCTCGTGGTCAACCTCGTACTTGTTGCGCTGACCCTTGGGGATCTCGATCGTGACGTCGAACTCCACCGGGGGCTCCTCGTCGAGTCGGGTGGCAGGGTGAGGCTAGTGTCGCGCACGAAGAAACCAGCAGGAGGGAGCCCCATGCCAGACCGCCGCCCTGGTGTGCTCTGGCTCACCCTGGGGCTGACTATCAGCCTCCTCCTCGGCACGGGAATCGGCTACTTCGTCACCGGCGGCGCGCCCGCCGCGTACGAACGTCAGGCCAGGGTGGGCCTCTGGGCGCCCCGCATCCCGTTCACGCCGAACTTCGCCGATCCGGCTCCGGCGCTCGCGCCGGCCGCCAACAGCCAACCCGTCACCGCGGACGGGGTCGCGAACGCGCTGGCGCCGCTCGCCAACGATCCGCGGTTCGCCGGCAAGCTGGGACTCTCCGTCGTGGACGTTGCGACCGGCGAGTCGCTGTACGGGGTGCGATCCGACGTGCAGGTTACCCCCGCGTCCACCACGAAGATCGTCACGGCCATGGCCGCGCTCGCCGCGCTCGGCCCGTACCACCGCTTCACCACGCGCGTCGTCGAGGGATCGGAGCCCGGCGAGATCGTGCTGATCGGCGGTGGGGATCCCACCCTCGCTGTCGGCAAGAAGGGTTCCTACCCCGGCGCGTCCCGCCTCGACGCGCTGGCCAAGCAGGTGAAGGCCGCCGGTCCGGTGAGCCGCATCGTGGTCGACTCTTCGCTGTTCACCGGCCCGGACCGGGCTCCCGGCTGGGATCCGACGATCGTCAACGAGGGCTTCGTCGCCCCGGTCAACGCGCTCACGATCAACGGCGGGCGGCTCACGCCCGGCGAGGCCAACACCAAGGCGGCGCCCCGCACGCCCACTCCCGACCTCTTCGCGGGTCAGGCGCTCGCCAAGCTGCTCGACGTCCCGCCGTCGGCCGTCTCCCGCGGCACCGCCACCGAGGGTGCCCGCGAGCTGGGTCGCCTCGCCTCGCCGCCGCTGCAGCAGCTGGTCGAGCAGATGCTCCAGATCAGCGACAACGTGATCGCCGAGTCGCTGCTGCGCCAGGTGGCCGTGTCCAAGGGCAAGCCGGCGACGTTCGAGGGCGGCCAGGAGGCGGCCCGGCAGATCCTCAGCGAGCTGGGGCTCGACCCCGCCGGCCACGCGCTCGTCGACGGCAGTGGCCTGTCGCGGCAGAACAAGATCTCACCCGCGCTGCTGACGGCGATCCTGCACGCCACGACGGCGCGACCAGAACGGCAAGCTGCGCGGGGTCCTCGCCGGGCTTCCGGTCGCGGCGTACAGCGGCACGCTGGTCAAGCGGTTCGCGGCGACGCCGGCGGCGGCGGGCGAGGTGCGCGCCAAGACGGGCACGCTTCTCGGGGTCAGCGCGCTGTCCGGCGTCGTGATGACGGAGTCCGGGCGGCAGCTCGCGTTCGCGGCCATCGCGGACGGGTTGGCGCCGGGCGGTAACGATCCCGCCGAGGTCGCGCTGGACCGTATCGGCGCGGCGCTCGCTCGCTGCGGCTGCCAGTAGGCGCAGCGCTGCCGGTAGACCACCATCGCGCGCGCGACGAGCAACCGCGCCGTACCGTGGAGTAATGACCGACATGGTGGATTGGGACCTGGCCGTCGCCACGGCGGGCGCGCTCGCGAAGTCCGGCCCGAAGGTGACGTACGCCGAGGCGGCCGATGTCGTCGCCGAGCTGCGGTCCCTCACCGACGTCGCCGAACGTCACGTCTACGAATACACGGGGCTGTCGGCGCAGATCGACCACCCGCCCGTGCGCATCGTGGACCGCAAGGACTGGGTCGGCGCCAACGTCAGTGGGCTCCAGAAGGTGATGACCCCCCTGATCGACCAGATCGCCGGGCGCACCTCGATCAGCACCCTCACCCGGATGATCGGGTCGAAGGCCACGGGCGTGCAGGCCGGCACGGTGTTCGCGTACCTGTCCGGCAAGGTGCTCGGCCAGTACGAGGTGTTCTCCGGCGAACCTGGCCAGCTGCTGCTCGTCGCTCAGAACATCGTCGAGGCCGAGCGGAAACTGCAGGTCGATCCCACCGACTTCCGGCTCTGGGTCTGCCTGCACGAGGTCACGCACCGCACGCAGTTCACGGCGGTTCCGTGGCTGCGGCAGCACTTCCTGGACGAGGTGCGCGCGTTCGTGGACGCGGCCGACGACGGTGACGCGTTCGCCGAGCGTCTGCGCGGTGCGTTCGACGCGATCGTCGACTCGGTACGCAACCCGGACTCGCGCGCATCCGTGATCGACCTGGTCCAGACGCCGGGCCAGCGGGCGGTCGTCGACCGGCTCACCGCCCTGATGACGCTGGTCGAGGGGCACGCGGAGTTCGTCATGGACGGCGTCGGCCCGGACGTCGTGCCGAGCGTCGCCAGCATCCGGGAGAAGTTCAACGCGCGGCGCGTCGCCCGAAACCCCCTGGAGAAGGTGCTGCGGCGGCTGCTCGGCGTCGAGGTCAAGATGCGGCAGTACGCCGAGGGCAACCGGTTCGTCGCGGCCATCGTCAAGGAGAGGGGAATGGCCGGTTTCAACGCGATCTGGACGTCCGCTGACACCCTGCCGCGCACCGACGAGCTGACCAACCCGTCAGCCTGGATCGAGCGCGTGCATGGTCGGCCCGCAGCCACCGGTAGCTGACGTCCGGGTCGCGGTCCGCCGCAGCCTGGTCGAGCTGCCCGCCGGCGCGCTGGCCCTGGTCGCCTGCTCGGGCGGGCCGGACTCGATGGCGCTCGCCGCCGCCACGGCGTTCGAGGCGTCGCGAGCCGGAGTCAGGGCCGGGCTCGTCACGGTCGATCATCAGCTCCAGGACGGGTCGGCGGCGCAGGCTGCCAGAGTCGCCGCGTGGGCGCAGGAGGTCCGGCTGGACCCGGTCGAGGTGCTGGCGGTGACGGTCGGCCGTGACGGTGGTCCGGAGGCGGCGGCGCGCACCGCCCGGTACGCCGCGCTCGACGCAGTCGCCGAGAGACTCGGTGCCGCCGCGGTCCTGCTCGGGCACACCCGCGACGACCAGGCTGAGACGGTGCTGCTCGCGCTCGGCCGTGGATCCGGCCCCCGGGCGCTCGCCGGCATGCCCGAACGCCGCGGCGTGTACCGCCGCCCGCTGCTGGACATCACCCGCGCGACCACCCGGGAAGCGTGCGCGGCCGAGGGGCTGCCGACCTGGGAAGACCCCCACAACACCGATCCCGCGTACGCCCGGTCACGGTTGCGCGCGGTGCTGCCGGCCATCGAGGCCGCGGTGGGATCGGGAGTCGTGGACGGGCTGGCACGGAGTGCGCGGCTGGTGCGTGCCGACGCCGACCTGCTCGACCAGCAGGCGGCGGAGCTGCGGACGCGCGTCGAGCGGGACCAGTCGCTCGATGCGGTGGCGCTGGCGGGGGAGCCCGCCGCGCTCCGCACCCGCGTGCTGCACGGTTGGGCGGCGGACAGGTCGGGCGGCGCCCCGACAGCGAGCCACGTCGACGCGTTGGACGCCCTCGTCACGGCGTGGCGCGGGCAAGGGCCGGTCGCGCTGCCGGGCGGCGTGCGGGTGGGACGGGCGGCAGGGCGGCTGATCGCTGGTCCGCCCCGCTAGTGCCGCGTCTCGCAAAGTTGACCAGGTAATCCGGCACGGCATGAACTGTCGGGGAATGGCTGCATCGGCCGTCCGGTTTGGGAGCCGCTTCCGGAACAGTCCGGTTCGGGGAGGGCGAGGTTACCCCGGCAACCTTTCCTGGCGGGCAGGGCGGCGGTTCCCCGGCGGGGGTGTGGCAGGCTGGTGCACGTGACGAAGCAGGCACCCGAGGCCACCCCAGAGCTCTACGTGGACGACATCGAAAAGGTGATCGTCAGCGAACAGGACATCAAGGACAAGATCGCCGAGCTGGCCAAGCAGGTCGACGCGGACTACGGCGACAAGGACGTGCTGCTGGTCGGCGTCCTCAAGGGTGCGGTCATGTTCATGGCCGACTTCGCCCGCGCGATGAACCGGCCGGTCGAGCTGGAGTTCATGGCGGTCTCGTCGTACGGCGCGTCCACCAGTTCGTCGGGCGTGGTGCGCATCCTCAAGGACCTCGACCGGGACATCAGCGGCCGGCACGTGCTGGTCGTCGAGGACATCATCGACTCCGGCCTGACGCTGTCGTGGCTGCTCCGGAACCTGGCCAGCCGGAACCCGGCGTCGGTCGAGGTCGTGGCGCTGTTCCGCAAGCCCGAAGCGGTGAAGACGCCGGTCGACGTTCGGTATGTCGGGTTCGACATCGCCAACGAGTTCGTCGTCGGGTACGGCCTGGACTACGCCGAGCGTTACCGCGACATGCCGTACGTGGGCGTACTCAAGCCCTCCGTATACGGCGGTTGACGCAGGGGCTGCCGCCTGCGAGCCCTTGACGGCAAACCCTGCCGGAACACCAGATGGCCGCCGCACGTTCAACCGGGTAGGCCGCCTCCGTGGGCGCGCCTGCGTCGGCTGGCAGCGCGGGGTACCCTCGTGGCAACCGGGAACCCCCGGCTTCGCGCATGTCCACCAGGCGCGTTCTCGTCCGGCAGATCGGGAGGGCCGGGGCTCTCATAGAGAGGCAACCCCGCACCAGTATGGAACGCACTCGTTTCGTTCGTAGGCCGCTTTTCTGGATCATCGTGGTGATCATGGGCGCCCTGCTCCTGGGGTCCATCTTCACCGGCGGCGACGATTACAAGAAGGTGGACACCTCCGTCGCGCTCGCCCAGATCGACAAGGGCAACTTCAACAAGGTCAAGGTCGAGGACAAGGAGCAACGGCTCCAGATCGAGACCAAGAACGAGGTGCAGGGGTCGAAGAAGATCCAGGCGTCGTACCCGTACGAGTCCAGCGACGAGATCTTCGGTCTGCTCCGCGCGCAGCAGACCGAGGGCAAGGACGTGAAGTTCGACGCCAAGGTCACCAAGGAGAGCGTCTTCGTCACGCTCCTGGTGAGCCTGCTGCCGATCGCGATCCTCGTCATCCTGCTGTTCCTGTTCATGGGGCAGATGCAGGGCGGCGGCAACCGGGTCATGAACTTCGGCAAGTCCAAGGCCAAGATGGTCAGCAAGGACACGCCGAAGACGACCTTCGCTGACGTGGCCGGCGCCGACGAAGCCATCGAAGAACTCCACGAGATCAAGGAGTTCCTGCAGAACCCGGCGAAGTTCCAGGCCATCGGCGCGAAGATCCCGAAGGGCGTGCTGCTGTTCGGCCCACCCGGCACCGGTAAGACGCTGCTGGCCCGTGCGGTCGCCGGTGAGGCCGGCGTGCCGTTCTACTCGATCTCCGGCTCCGACTTCGTCGAGATGTTCGTCGGCGTCGGCGCGAGCCGCGTGCGCGACCTGTTCGAGCAGGCCAAGGCCAACGCGCCCGCCATCATCTTCGTCGACGAGATCGACGCCGTCGGCCGGCACCGTGGCGCGGGCCTCGGCGGTGGCCACGACGAGCGCGAGCAGACCCTCAACCAGATGCTGGTCGAGATGGACGGCTTCGACGTCAAGGGCGGCGTCATCATGATCGCCGCCACCAACCGGCCCGACATCCTCGACCCCGCGCTGCTGCGCCCGGGCCGTTTCGACCGGCAGATCCCTGTCGACCACCCCGACCTGTTGGGCCGCAAGGCCATCCTTCGGGTGCACGCCAAGGGCAAGCCGTTCTCGCCCGACGTCGACCTGGACACGGTCGCCCGCCGCACCCCCGGTTTCACCGGCGCCGACCTGGCCAACGTCATCAACGAGGCCGCGCTGCTCACCGCGCGCAACGACAAGAAGGCCATCACCAACGAGTACCTCGAAGAGGCGATCGACCGCGTCATCGCAGGTCCCGAGCGCAAGACCCGGGCGATGAGCGACAGGGAGAAGAAGGTCACCGCTTACCACGAGGGCGGCCACGCCCTGGTCGCGTACGCGCTGCCCCACTCCGCGCCGGTGCACAAGGTCACGATCCTGCCCCGCGGCCGTTCGCTCGGGCACACCCTCGTGCTGCCCACCGAGGACAAGTACACCCAGACCCGCTCCGAGATGATCGACACGCTCGCCTACGCGCTCGGTGGTCGCGCGGCCGAGGAACTGGTCTTCCACGAGCCCACGACCGGCGCGGGCAACGACATCGAGAAGGCCACCCACCTGGCGAAGTCGATGGTCACCGAGTACGGCATGAGCGCCAAGCTCGGCGCGGTCAAGTACGGCATCAGCGACTCGCAGCCGTTCCTCGGCCGCGACATGGGCCACCAGCGTGACTACTCCGACGCCATCGCCGCCGAGATCGACGCCGAGGTCCGTGGGCTCATCGAGGCCGCGCACGACGAGGCCTGGGAGATCCTCGTCGAGTACCGCGACGTGCTCGACAACATGGTGCTGGAGCTCATGGAGAAGGAGACCCTGAGCACCACCGACATGGCTCGCATCGCCGAGCGCGTCGTGAAGCGCCCGCCGCTGGCGCCGTACAACGGCTTCGGCAAGCGCGCGCCGAGCGACAAGCCGCCCGTGCTCACCCCGGCCGAGATCGCCAAGCTCCAGGAGCAGGCATCCGTCAACGCCGGACAGGTCACCACCAACGGTTTCCACAGCTCGTCCGACGAGGCGGCGTCGCGCCCTGACGGCGAGGCGTGACCTGAGCGCCCCGTTCGAGTCCGGGTCGCCGGCCCTTGGCGACGAGGGCCAGGTCGATCTGGCCCGCATCGAGAAGGCGGTGCGGGAGATCCTCATCGCCGTCGGCGAGGATCCGGACCGCGAGGGGCTGCGAGAGACTCCGGGCCGCGTGGCGCGCTCGTACGCCGAGACGTTCGCCGGCCTGCACGTCGACCCGAAGAGCCTCCTGACCACGATCTTCGAGGAAGACCACGAAGAGTTCGTGCTGGTCAAGGACATCGAGCTGTACTCGACGTGCGAGCACCACCTCGTGCCGTTCCATGGCGTTGCGCACGTCGGCTACATCCCTGGGCCGCACGGTCGCATCACCGGGCTGAGCAAGCTGGCCCGTCTCGTCGACGCCTACGCGCGCCGCCCGCAGGTGCAGGAGCGGCTCACGTCCCAGGTCGCCGACGCGCTGATGGAGAAGCTCGACCCGCACGGGGTCATCGTCGTGATCGAGTGCGAGCATCTGTGCATGTCCATGCGTGGCGTCCGCCGCCCCGGTGCGCGTACGGTCACGTCCGCGGTCCGTGGGCTGTTCAACCGGTCGGTGGCCGCGAGGGCCGAGGCGATGAGCCTCATTATCGGGAAGTGAGGCGGTCGGGCGTGTCCCGTCATTCGTTGCCCCAGCCGGATCGGTGCGTCGTCTTGGGCGTGCTGAACGTGACCCCCGACTCGTTCTCCGACGGCGGCAGGTACGTCACTGTCGACGATGCCGTGGCGCACGGCGTCCAACTTTTCGGGGACGGTGCCGACTACATCGACGTCGGCGGCGAGTCCACCCGCCCCGGCGCCGAGCGGATCGACGCCGCCACAGAGATCTCCCGCGTGCTGCCGGTGATCACCGAGCTGGCGCGCGCCGACGTTCCGGTCAGCATCGACACCACCCGGGCCGAGGTCGCCGCGGCGGCGCTCGACGCCGGTGCAGTGCTGGTCAACGACGTGTCCGGCGGGCTCGCCGACGCGGGCATGGCCAAGCTGGTGGCGTCCGCCGGCTGCCCCTGGATCCTCATGCACTGGCGCGGTCACAGCCGCGACATGAACTCCCTGGCCACGTACGACGACGTGGTGGCCGACGTCTGCGTCGAGCTGTCCGAGCGCGTCGACGCGGCGGTCGCGGCCGGCGTCGACACCGACCAGCTCGTCCTGGACCCGGGCCTCGGGTTCGCCAAGACCGCCGACCACAACTGGCAGATCCTGGCCCAGCTCGACGCCGTGCTCGCCCTCGGGCTGCCGGTGTTGCTCGGCGCCAGCCGCAAGTCGTTCCTCGGCGCGTTGCTCGCCACGCCCGACGGCACACCGCGCCCGGTCGACCAGCGCGAGGCCGCCACTCTCGCCACCACCGTTCTCGCGGCGGAGTGGGGGGTGTGGGGGCTCCGGGTCCACGACGTGCGATCTACAGTGGATGCGTTGATGGTGCAGGAAGCGGTGGTGCGCGCCCGGCAGATGATCGGTCGTGCCCGCCGCTCCGGCGATCGGGCAGGTGAGCAGCGCCGGACAGGAGGCCTGAGCCAGTGACGTCGTCCACGCTGCACGCCGAGGCCGAACGCGCCAACGCCGCCCTGTACGCGGCGTTCGAGGGCGCCGACCTCGACGCGCTTGCCGACCTCTGGGACGACGCCGACGACATCGCCTGCATCCACCCCGGGTCCCCGGTGCTCGCCGGCCGCAAGGACGTGCTCCGCTCCTGGACGGCGCTCCTCGCGAACTCGGGCTACCTGCAGTTCGTCCTGTCCGACGTCAACGTCCGGGTCAGCGGCGACGTGGCCGTGGTGACCTGCGAGGAGAACATCCTCGCGGACATCTCCGCGCAGGACGGACTCGTCGGTGGCACCGCGGTCGCCACGAACGTGTTCCGCCGCCGGGACGACCGCTGGCGCCTCTGGGTGCACCACTCGTCGCCCGTCGCCACCGCCGAGGGGCCGGACGAGTGAGGGAGCGGAGCGAGGTCAGTGATCGGATCGCGCTCACGGGTCTTCGGGTTCCCGGGCGGCACGGCGTCTACGACTTCGAGCGCGAGCAGGGCCAGGATTTCGTCGTGGACGTGGTCCTGGAGATCGACACGCGGCAGGCGGCCGCCAGCGACGACCTCGCCGACACGGTGAACTACGGCGATCTAGCCACCGGGCTGGCCGACGTGGTAGGCGGCGAGCCGGTGAACCTGCTGGAGACGCTTGGCCGCGCGGCTGGCCGATGTTTGCCTCGCCGACCAGCGGGTCAGTGCGGCGGAGGTCACGGTGCACAAGCCGCAGGCGCCGATCCCGCTCACATTCCATGACGTGTCGGTGACGATCCGCCGGGACCGCGCGTGACGCCGCCCGCCGAGTTCCGTCGCGGCGGCGAGGAGCCGCCGAGAATCCGACAGTCGCGGGCGGTGTTGTCGCTCGGGTCGAACCTGGGCGACCGGCTCGGGCACCTGCGCGGCGCCGTGGACGGGCTCGCCGACGTGCTGGTCGCGGTGTCCCCGGTGTACGAGACGCCGCCGTGGGGCCCGGTGGCGCAGGACGACTACCTCAACGCGGTGCTCGTGGTTTCCGGTCGGCTTCAGCCTGCGGGCTGGCTGGAGCGGGCACACGAGCTGGAGCGCGCCGCCGGTCGGGAGCGGTCCGTGCGGTGGGGTCCTCGCACCCTCGACGTCGACGTGATCGTCGTGGACGACGTCGTCTCCGACGATCCAGAGCTCACCCTGCCGCATCCGCGCGCCTACGAGCGGGCGTTCGTGCTGGTCCCGTGGGCGGACGTCGAGCCGGACGCGGTACTGCCCGGCCATGGCGCCGTGGCGGACCTTGCCGCCGGGCTCGCGTCAACGGTCAAGCGCCGCGACGACCTGGTGCTGGCGCCGTGACCTTCGCCGGCCGAAAGCTGTTGCCGTGACCGAGCCACACCCGCACCTCACGCCCACGCGCCCCGGCACGCTCGTCGTGGCCGCTGCCCTCGCGGGGCTGGCCGGCTGGCTGCTCGTCAGCCGGTACTACGGCGAGGTGCTGCCGCGGCTCACGTTCTTCCCGTCGGTCACGCTGGTCGCGCTCGCCGTGGGCGAGGGCGTCACCGCGCGGATCACCCGATTCCGGATCGAGCGCCGTCCCGGCACCGAGCCGGTCGAGCCGCTGGTCGTGGCCCGGCTGGCAGCGCTGGCGAAGGCGTCGTCGCTGGCTGGTGCGATGCTCGGCGGCGGCTACCTGGGCATCCTGCTGTGGGCGTACGTCGAGCGAGACTGGCTGGCCGCCGCCGCCGACGCGGTTCCCGCCGCGGCCGCCGGCACGATCACGTCCGCGCTGCTCGTCGGCGCGGGGCTCTGGCTGGAACACGCGTGCCGTATCCCGAAACGTCCGGACGACAACGCCGACGCGTCTCCCGGAGCAGGACAGTAGGGCGTGTGCCGATACGCCTGCCCGATCAGTGTGGCCTGTCAGTGCGTGCCCCCGAAGCGTCGTACGCTCAGTCCATGACCGACGCACGCTTTGCCGAACTGGACGAGCTCAGCACCGAGGAGCTGCGGCAGCAGGCGTTCCGCCTCGCGCGGGAGCGCCGCGATGGCCGGTTCTTCTGGGACCTGTTCCGCCACCTGCCGCACGCCGAGGAGGCCGAATGGGTCGACGGCAACAGCACCGGCTCGTACGGGGCCTCGGTCGAGGACGCGATCGGCCTGTGGCGCGAGTTCACCGGCCACGACTACGCGGATCAGGAGCCCGTGATCCGGGCTGCGTTCATCGACTACCTGATGTCTCACGAACGCTGAGGATCCCGGGATGTCCCATGTGCGCTACGACGACGAGGACGATCACACCACCCTGGGCCTGCTCGATCCGCCCGGACCCCCCGACTATCCAGCATCGCCGGGCAGCCTCCCGCCGGGCGGCCAGCCCGAGGGCGACCGCGCCTGGGTCCACCTGATCTGGGAGGCGTTCCTCTTCTTCGTCGTGCTGGGGCTGTTCGTGGTCGTCCGCACCACCGACAGGGCTGTGCTCACCGGGCCGGGCCTCGACAACTTCCTGATCCAGGTGGCCACGCTCGGTCTCGTCGCGACGGGCCTGGCGTTCTCGGTGCGGGCTGCGGTGCCGAACCTCGCTGTCGGGGCAATCGCGGGCATGTCCGGCGTCATCATGGCGGAACTGGTCAACGATGCGAACCTCAGCTACCTGGCGGCGATCGGCGTGGCGGTGCTGGGTGCGGCCGCGATCGGGCTGCTCCTCGGCATCGTCGTGGTCGTGTTCCACGTCCCGGCCTGGGCGGTGACGCTCGGGGGCGCGGTCACGCTGACCGGCGTCCTGCTCGGCACGACAGGCTTGAACAGCAGCCGGCTGACAGGCAACGTCCCGGACGTTGTCGACCGGGCACCGGCAATCGCAGGCGCTGTCGCGCTGGTCTCGATACTGGGCGGCGCGATCTGGCTGGCACCGCGCGTCCGCCGCGGCTTCGGCGGGATGCGGTTCGACGGCGACCCTGCGCGCAGGCCACAAACGGGCGCTGCCTTCGGTGCCCTGGTGGCGCTCGTGGTGGCCTCGGCCATGGCCGGCGCGGGCGGCGTTCTGAGCACTCTGCGGCTGGGGGTAGCTGACGCCACCGGCGACGAGCTGACGACGTACACGGCGCTGGCGGCGGTGCTGATTGGCGGCGTGAGCGTGTTCGGGCGGCGCGCGGGAGTGTTCGGCACGATCCTCGGCGTGCTGCTGCTCAGCCTCGTGCAGCTCTGGCTGGTGATCGAGGAGACCGAATCCTGGGTGTTCATCGTCGTCGTCGGCGTCACGATTCTCACCGGACTCGTCGTGAACCGCGTGCTGGAGGCGGCGGGTCGCAAGCCCGTGCCACAGCGCTACGACTACTACTGAGCCACGTTCACTTGTGGAGTTTCGAGGGTGTCGGCGGCGCGCCGACCCTCGAAACTCCAACACCGGCGCGGCGCAACGGGACCAGGTCCTCAATGGAGATCCCCGTGACGGCGAACCGAGCAACGTGGACTTGACCAGGGACCGCGCCAGCTATTCGTGCCAGCGTGGGCTGGTGGTTCGCGGTGGGTAGAGGGCGGCGCGCACCGTCACCAGGCGTGGTTCGCGTGAGGCCAGCGCTGCGCTGAGCGCATCTTGGAGCGGCTCGCCGACGTCGTCCACGCGGACGGCCGGCATGCCGAACGCCTCGGCGAGCGCCACCAGGTCAGGCGTGTGCAGGTCGACGCCTCGCCGCTCGGTGCCGGCGTGGTCCTGGTCGAACCGGAGCATGCCGTAGCCGGCGTCGTCCACCACGAGAACCGTCACCGGCAGCCGCTCCTGGACGATCGTCGCCAGCTCGCCGACGCCGAACATCAGCCCGCCGTCACCACAGACGGCCAGCGTGGAACCCGCGGCCCCGGCCCCGACGGACGCCGGCAGGGCGTACCCGAGAGTGCCCCAGCCCACCGGGTACTGGAGCGCGCGGGTGCGGCGGGCAGGCAGGTAGCTGCCGGCCCAGTACCCCGCGACTGCCATGTCGCAGACCACCGTCGTGTCGTCGCCCAGTGCACCTTCGACGCTGGCCAGGAACGTCACCGCCGCGACTGGTCCGCGGATCGGCGGCGAGCCGGGTGAGCAGCGCCTTCCGCACCGCGGCCAGGTCGCCCGCCCACGGCTCGTGCGTACCGAGGTCGGACTCCAGTAGCGCGGCGAGCACCTGCCCGGCGTCGCCGAGCACGGCGAGGTCCGGCGAGGACGCGGCGCTGAAGCTCCCCGGATCCACGTTGACGACGGCACGGGTCGCGGGCAGCGAAGCGGTGCCGTTCTTCGTGGCCATGCCGTCGAACGCGGATCCGACGATGAGCAGCAGGTCCGCGGATGCCAGCACGTCGCCGGCCTCGGGCTCGTGGATCGGCGCGTCGAGCAGTAGCGGGTGGCCGGCGAGCAGCCCGCGCCCGGCCCACGTCGTCACGACCGGCGCCCCGAGCCGCTCGGCGATCGCCCGCAGCTCCTCACCAGCGCTCACCGCGCCGCCGCCGGCCCAGACGGCCACCCTCGCCGCCTCCCGTAGCGCCCGCGTGAGAGGCGCGACGAGGAACTGTGCAGGATCTTCGCGGCTATGAACCGCGAAATCCGGCACGCATGGTGCCCCGAGGAGGTCCGTCGGGACGTCGAGGTACACGGGCCCGCGCGGGGGCGCCAGCGCTGTCTGGATCGCCGCCGCGACAGCGGGCAGCACCTCGTCGGCAGTTCGCGGTGTGAAGACGGCCTTGGCCAGAGGGCGGAACAGTCCGGCCTGGTCAGGGCTCTGGTGGAGCACGCGGGCGTCGCTGCCGAGGTAGCGGGTGGCGACCTCGCTGGCCACGAGCAGGACGGGCGATCCGCACGTGGCTGCTTCGCCGAACGCCGCCACGGCGTTGGCCGCGCCCGGACCGGTCGTCGTGAGCGCGAGGCCGAGCCCGCCCGTGGCCCTGGCCCAGCCGTCCGCTCCGTAGACTGTGGCCTGTTCGTGACGCACGGTAATGGTGTGGGATATGTCTCCCTCGATCTGTGCCCAGAATGCCAGGTTCTGTACCCCTGGCAGTCCGAATGCGGTATGGGCCCCAGCTTGGGCCGCCATGACCAGGATGACCTGGGCAAACGTCGGTTGCGCGGGGCAGTTCCCGGCCATCGGCGCTCCATTTCAGCGGTATCGGGGTGGATCGAGGCTAGGTCGAGCTGGGAGATTGCCGCGCGGCCGGTTACAGTACGCACACGCGGAAACGGGGCCGCACCATCGTGATTGTCTGCGGCTCCGAGTCATCCGGCGGCCGTGCTGGAGGGTTTTCATGCATCGTCGCCTGGGTTACCTGGCTGCTCTACTGTCTCTTTCTCTCGTCGCGGCCGGGTGCTCCAACGACACCGGGAACGCCGGCGAGGTCGTCATCGGCGTCAACATCGAGCAGACCGGTATCAGCCAGCTGCTCGGCAGCTCCGAGCTGAAGGCGATCCAGCTGACCGCCGACGAGATCAACGCCAAGGGCGGCGTGCTCGGCAAGAAGATCCGGCTGGTCGTCAAGGACAACCGGAGCGACCCGGTCGAATCGCGGCGGCTCGTCGGAGACCTGATCGACACCGACAAGGTCGTCGGCATCGTCGGCGCCGGTACCACGGCCGCCACCCTGCCGTTCGTCGACGTCGTCGAGGAGAAGAAGGTGCCGACGATCTCGATGGGCGCCGCCGACGCGATCGTCGCCAACAAGAGGTACGTCTTCCGCACACCGCCGGATGGCATCAACTTCGTCGCTGTGATGATGCAGGACCTCGTCGCGCTGGGCGTGAAGAAGATCGGCCTGATGGCCGTGGGCGACCAGTACGGTGACGGCGCCGTCCAGGCGGTCACCATCGGCAGCCGTCAGGCCAACATCGACCTCGTGTCCGTCGAGCGGTTCAACCCCAAGGACCGTGATTACGCGCCCGAGATTGCGAAGCTCCTCGAAGCGGAGCCGGAAGCGATCCTGGTCGCGGCGATCATGCCCTCGGCCGGCATCGTGGCGAAGAACCTCAAGCAGGCCGGGTACACCGGGCGCGTGTACTTCGACGGTGGTGCCGGGGCCGAGCTGTTCGTCGCGGGGGCCGGCAAGGCCGCCGAGAACATGTTCATGGTGCACTCGTCGATCCTGGCGGCGAACCAGATCACGGCGACGACCCCCAGCACGCTGGCGCAGAAGGAGTTCTTCGTCAAGTACACCCAGCGCCACGGCACCTACTCCGGCTACGCCTCGTACTCCGCGGACGCGCTGAACCTCATGGTCGAGGCCATCCGTAAGGCCGAGAGCACGGATCGTGAAAAGGTCCGGGACGCCCTTGAGTCGCTTTCGTACGACGGCCTGACCGGTTCGTTCCAGTTCAGCCCGTCCAATCATGGCGGCGCTTCGGCGGACGGTCTCACCGTTCTGACCGTGCGAAACGGCGGCTGGGTACTCGCGCAGTAAATGGGGACGTCACCTGGGGCCGGTGGGTCAGATCCGGCAGAGGGATAGTATCGCTCACCGATTAGTTCGGAGGTGGCCGTCCCTGGTCCGGGAAATGCCCGGCGCCGGCCGCGGGGGAGGGTCTTTCAATGCATCGTCGCTCGGGTTGCCTGGCTGTTCTGTTGTCCTTTTCTCTTTTTGCGGCCAGTTGTTCCACCAACCCTCGGGATGATGGTGAGGTCCTGATCGGTGTCAACATCGAGCAGACCGGCGTCAGCCAGCTGCTGGGTACCGCCGAGCTGAAGGCCATCCAGCTGACGGCCGACGAGATCAACGCCAAGGGCGGCGTGCTCGGCAGGAAGGTCCGGCTGGTCGTCAAGGACAACCGCAGCGACCCAGCCGAGGCGCGGCGCATTGCCAGCGACCTGATCGACGCCCAGAAGGTCGTCGGCATCGTCGGGGCTGGCACGACGGCCGCCACGATGTCGTTCGTGGACGTCGTCGAGGAGAAGAAGGTGCCGACGATCTCGATGGGCGCCGCCGACGCGATCGTTGCCAACAGGAAGTACGTCTTCCGCACGCCGCCGGACGGCAGGAACTTCGTCGCCGTGATGATGCAAGATCTCATCGGGCTCGGCGCGAAAAAGATCGCCTTACTGGCAGTCGACGACGCCTACGGAGAGAACGGTGTCCTCGCGGTGACCACCGCCACCCGCCAGGCCAACATCGCTACGACGGGTACTCAGCGGTTCAGTGCCAAGGACCGCGACTATACGACGCAGGTGCAGAAGCTCGTCGAAGGGGAGCCGGACGCGATCTTGGTGTCGGCGATCATGCCCTCGGCCGGCATCGCCGCGAAGAACATCAAGCAGGCCGGCTACACCGGGCGCGTGTACTTCGACGGCGGTGCCGGTGCCGAGCTGTTCGTCGCGGGGGCGGGCAAGGCCGCCGAGAACATGTTCATGGTGCACTCGTCGATCCTGGCGGCGAACCAGATCACGGCGACGACCCCGAGTGCGCTCGCGCAGAAGGAGTTCTTCGTCAAGTACACCCAGCGCCACGGCACTTACTCCGGGTACGCCTCGTACTCCGCGGATGCGCTGTCCCTCATGGTCGAGGCCATCCGCAGGGCCAAGAGCACGGATCGCGAAAAGGTCAGGGACGCCCTTGAGACGCTCTCCTACGACGGTCTGACCGGTTCGTTCCAGTTCAGCCCGTCCAATCATGGCGGCGCTTCGGCGGACGGTCTCACCGTTCTGACCGTTCGAAACGGCGGCTGGGTGCTCGCTCAGTAACCGGGAAGTCACCCTGCCGCGTTGGGCGGATCAGACAGAGGGGATAAGATCGCCCACCGATTGGTCCGAACGCGGTCGTCCCTGGTCCGGGAAATGCCCGGCGCCGACCGCGCTGGAGGGTCTTGATGCGCGGTCGCCTGGCTTCCTTAGTCGCTCTCACCACCCTGTCGCTGGTCGCGGCGGGCTGCACGTCCAACTCTCAGGACTCCGAGGACGAGATTCTCATCGGGGTTCCGATCGAGCAGACCGGCGGTAGCGCGGCGCTCGGTTCGGCCGAGGCCAACGCGCTGCGGCTCGTCTCAGAGGACGTCAACCGCAAGGGTGGCGTGCTCGGCCGCAAGATCCGTCTGATCATGAAGGACAACAAGAGCGACCCGGTGGAGTCCCGGCGGCTCGTCACCGAGCTCATCGAGAAGGACAAGGTCGTCGGCATCGTCGGCTCGGGCACCACCGCCACCACGCTGCCGTTCGTGGATCTGGTGGAGCAGAAGAAGGTTCCCACCGTCTCGATGGGCGCCTCCGACCAGATCATCGACAAGAAGAAGTGGGTCTTCAAGACCCCACAGAACGGCACGGCCATCGTCAGCGTGCTCGCCCAGGAGCTCGCCGCGCGGCAGATCACGAAGGTCGCCTTCCTCGCCGTCGACAATCCGTTCGGTAACCAGGGCGTCGCCGTAGTCACCCAGGGCGCGCGACAGGCAGGCATCGAGGTCACCCGGGTCGAGCGGTTCAAGGAGACCGAGAAGGACTTCAGCGCGCAGGTCGGCCGCCTCGTCGAGACCCAGCCGCAGGCGATCCTGGTCTCGGCGATCATGCCGTACGCGGGCATCGCCGCGAAGAACATCAGGCTGGCGGGCTACACCGGCCGCGTGTACTTCGACGGAGGCGCGGGCGCGGAGCTGTTCGTCGCCGGTGCGGGCAAGTTCGCCGAGGACGCGTTCATGGTGCACTCGTCGATCCTCGCGGCGAACCAGATCACGGCGACGACCCCGAGTGCGCTCGCTCAGAAGGAGTTCTTCGTCGAGTACACCCAGCGGCACAGCACGTACTCCGGGTACGCCTCGTACGCGGCCGACGCGCTGCGGATCATGGTCGAGTCGATGCGGGCGGCGGGCACCACCGACAGTCAACGCGTCCGGGACGAGATGGAGAAGCTGTCCTACGACGGCCTCACGGGTTCGTTCCAGTTCAGCCCGTCGAACCATGGCGGCGCGTCGGCGGACGGTCTCACCATTCTCACAGTGCGCAACGGCGGCTGGGTGCTGGCCCAGTAGCGGAGGCCCGGGAGCTGGGATGTTGCGGAGGCCGCACCACTGAACCTACGGTGCGGCCATGGCGACGAACACGCATGCTCCCGGTCCCGCGCTGGCTCACGAGGTACGGGTGCTCGCGCACCTGATCGGCGGGTACCGCACCACCGACGTGCCCGGGCGCGTCGTCGCCAGCACCAACCCGGCCCGCTCCGACGATGTGCTCGCCAACGTCGCGCTCACCACGTCTGAGACGTTCCTGCAGGCATGTAAGGCAGCGCGCGCCGCCCAGCCGGCGTGGGCCGACGTGCCCGCACCTGTGCGTGGCCGCGTGATCGCCGCCGCCGGTCGCCTGGTCGAGGCCAACAAGGAGGCCCTCGCGTCGCTTGTCACGCGGGAGGTCGGCAAGACGTACGCGGAGGCGCTCGGCGAGGTCCAGGAGGTCATCGACACCTGCGACTTCTTCCTCGGCGAGGGGCGCCGGCTCTACGGCCAGACCGTGCCCAGCGAGATGGCCGACAAGGAGCTGTTCACGTACCGCCGGCCGGTCGGGGTAGCCGCGATCATCACCGCCGCGAACTTCCCGGCGGCCGTGCCGTCCTGGTACCTCGTTCCGGCCCTGCTCTGCGGCAACGCCGTGGTGTGGAAGCCGTCCGAGTACGCGCCGGTCGTCGCCGATGCGCTCGCCGAGTTGTTCGTGCGCGCCGGCCTGCCCGACGGCATCCTCAACCTGGTTCACGCGGACGGCCCCACCACCTTCGACGCGCTCGACGAGGCACTCGAAGCCGGGCTGGTCGACAAGATCGGCTTCACCGGATCGACGGCCGCCGGCCGTGCCGTGAGCGAGCTGGCCGGGCGGTACCTGCAGACGCCGTGTCTCGAACTCGGCGGCAAGAACCCGATGGTCGTGGCACCGGACGCCGACCTGGACCTCGCAGTCGACGGCGCGCTGTTCGCCGGCTTCGGCACCGCCGGGCAACGCTGCACGTCGCTCGGCACGGTGTGGGTGCACCGCGCCGTGCACACCGAGTTCATCCGGGCGTACTCGCGAGCGGTCGAGCAGGCCGTGATCGGCGACCCCACCGCCAACGTCCTGTACGGGCCGATGATCAGCGAGGCCTACCTGCACCGGTACCAGGACTACCTCGACCTCATCCACTCCCACCACACGCTGCACGGATCCACCTCCACCGGCCGGATCACGCACGCCAACCCGCGCGAGCGGTTCGTCGGAGACCCCGACGCAGGCTGGTTCGCGCACCCCGTGATCGTCGACGGGGTCACGCCCGAGGACGAGCTGTACAGCACCGAGACGTTCGGACCGATCGTCGGCGTCGGCTGCTACGACACCCTCGACGAGGCGATCGAGCTGGCCAACGGCCACGGGTACGGCCTCTCGTCCGCGATCTACACCAATGACCCGCGCACCGCGTGGCGCTTCGCCCGTGGCGTCAGCGCCGGCATGACCAGCATCAACAACTCGACGTCCGGCGCCGAGGCGCACCTGCCGTTCGGCGGCAACGGGCTGTCAGGCAACGGATCGCGCCAGTCGGGACTGTGGGTGCTCGACCAGTTCACGCGCTGGCAGTCCGTCAACTGGGACTATGCCGGCCGGTTGCAGAAGGCCCAGATGGACACCGCCGTGCTGCCGGCGGATCCGGACTACCGGCTCTGACCGCTTCGTGACTCCGGGGTTGGCGGCTGATCCGGCGCGCCTTCCGGCGTGGATCGCCGCCGAACCCCGGAGTCACGCGTGTGGGCGGGGCGCGAGCTGGCGTGTGATGCGCGCGGCCGCGGCCCGCGCCGCCGCCGCCAGCCGGCCGCGGGCCGGTACGTCGTGTGCCTCGGCGCGGAACGTGATGCCGACGGCGGCGATCGGCCGGCCGTTGTGGTCGAACACGGGCGCGGCGACGGAGGCGATGCCGGGAGTGACGAGCCCGTCCTCCTCGGCCCAGCCGCGCCGCCGGTCGGCCGCGATCCAGCGGCGTAGCTCCGGCAGGCTCCGGGGACCGGCACCGGTGCGGTCGACGAACGCGTCCGTGGCCGGGAACAGCGCACGTACCTGCGCGGACGGCAGTTCTCCGAGCATCGCCCGTCCCACAGCGGTGAGCTGCGCGGGCAGCCGTACGCCGACGGCCGTCACGAGCGTCACCGGCCTGACCGGTTGCCGTTTGAGCAGGTAGAGGGTCTCGCGGCCGTGCAGAATTCCAAGGTGGACGGTCTCGTTCTGGTCGCCCGCGAGCCGGCTCAGCACCGGTTCGGCGAGCCGTTCCAGCGGATCGTGGCGCAGGTACGCGGAGCCGATCTCGAACGCCGCGACTCCCAACCCCCAGCGCCGCTCGTCCGGGAGGTGCACGACGAACCCGTCCTCGGCGAGTGCGGTGAGTAGGTGGTACACGGTCGACCGGGGGAGCCCGAGTTCGCGGGCCACGGTGACCGCGGGCAGCGGGCCCGGCCGGCTGGCGAGCAACCGGAGGATGGCGGTGGCCCGGCGTACCGCCGGCACCTGCATAGCGCCCCCCAGCGTGTGATGCGGCGCGCCCGATGACCCGGCGCGTTGCATCACACGGCAGGTCCAGGCGGCAGTCGTCTCGGATACGAGACATATTCGCGCCTCGCGACGGCGCTGTCACCAGCGAGCGAGCGTGGAATGGAGCCATGCAGACCGTGCCCGTGGATCCGAAGCCGCTCACGCCCGAACAGGTCGTCGCCGTCGCGCGCGACGGCGCCGCCGTCCAGCTCACCGACACCGCGATCGCGGCGATGACCACCGCCCGCGCCCGCATCGAGGAGCTGGCCGCCGGCACCGACCCCGCGTACGGCATCTCCACGGGGTTCGGCGCGCTCGCCACCCGGCACATCCCGGCCGACGCCCGCGCCCAGTTGCAGCGGTCGCTGGTGCGGTCGCACGCCGCCAGCTCGGGTCCGGAGGTCGAGCGCGAGGTGGTCCGGGCGCTGATGCTGCTCCGCCTGCACACGCTGGCCACCGGGAACACCGGCGTGCGGCCGGCCACCGCGCAGACCCTCGCGGCGCTGCTCAACGCGGGTATCACGCCGGTGGTCCGCGAGTACGGCTCGCTCGGATGCTCGGGCGACCTCGCGCCGCTGTCGCACGTGGCGCTGGCGCTGATGGGGGAGGGCGAGGTCCGCGTCTCCGGCACGTTGCTGCCGGCCGCTGACGCGCTCGGCTGCCGCCGGCATCGCGCCCGTCGAGCTGGCGCCCAAGGAAGGGCTGGCGCTGATCAACGGCACCGACGGCATGCTCGGCATGCTGCTGCTCGCCTGCCACGACCTGGCCCGGCTGGCCACCACCGCCGACCTGTCCGCCGCGATGAGCGTCGAGGCGCTGCTCGGCACCGACCGGGTCTTCGCCGCCGACCTGCAGGCGCTACGCCCGCATCCGGGCCAGGCGGCGGCCGCGGCGAACATGGTCGCGCTGCTGGCCGGCTCCCCGATCGTCGAGAGCCACCGCGGTCCCGAGTGCAACCGGGTCCAGGACGCCTACTCGCTGCGCTGCGCTCCGCAGGTGGCCGGCGCCGTGCGCGACACCCTCGACCACGCGCGTCTCGTCGCCGGCCGGGAGCTGGCGTCGGCGATCGACAACCCGGTGGTGCTCGCCGACGGTCGGGTCGAGTCGAACGGCAACTTCCACGGCGCCCCGGTCGGGTACGTGCTGGACTTCCTGGCCATCGCCGCTGCCGACCTCGCCTCGATCTCCGAACGGCGTACCGACCGGATGCTCGACGTGGCCCGCTCGCACGGCCTGCCGCCGTTCCTCGCCGGGGACGCCGGTGTCGACAGTGGACACATGATCGGGCACTACACGCAGGCCGGGATCGTCAGCGAGCTGAAGCGCCTGGCCGTGCCCGCCAGCGTCGACAGCATCCCGACCTCGGCGATGCAGGAGGACCACGTCTCGATGGGCTGGGCGGCCGCTCGCAAGCTGCGCCGCGCGGTCGACGGGCTCACCCAGGTGCTCGCCGTCGAGATCCTCACCGCCGCCCGCGCCCTCGATCTGCGCGCGCCGCTGACCCCGGCCCCGGCCACCGCTGCCGTCGTCGCGGCCCTACGGACCCGCGTCGAGGGCCCCGGCCCGGACCGGTGGCTCGCCCCCGAGATCGCCGCCGCCACGGACGCCGTCCGCGACGGCTCCCTGCTCGCCGCCGCCGAGACCGTCACCGGCCCGCTCGCCTGACGCCGACCGTCGCCGACTTGGGGGTCGCGGGCCGAAACCCTCAAGTCCGCAACCCGAAGAGGAGACCGCGTGTCCGGACCACGACCCGTCCGTGCCGCCACCGGCACCGCGCTCACTGCGCAGGGCTGGCAGCAGGAGGCCGCGCTGCGGATGCTGCAGAACAACCTCGACCCGGCGTGGCCGAGCGCCCCGACGACCTCGTCGTCTATGGCGGCACCGGCAAGGCCGCGCGGGACTGGCCGAGCTTCGACGCGCTGGTCCGCACGCTGACCACGCTGAAGCAGGACGAGACCATGCTGGTCCAGAGCGGGCGGCCGGTCGGCGTGATGCGCACGCACGAGTGGGCGCCGCGCGTGCTGATCGCCAACTCGAACCTCGTCCCGGACTGGGCGAACTGGCCCGAGTTCCGCCGCCTCGAACACCTCGGCCTGACGATGTACGGGCAGATGACGGCCGGTTCGTGGATCTACATCGGCACGCAGGGGATCCTGCAGGGCACGTACGAGACGTTCGCCGCGGTCGCCGCCAAGCGGTTCGGCGGCTCGCTCGCCGGCACTCTCACGCTCACGGCGGGCTGCGGCGGCATGGGCGGTGCGCAGCCGCTCGCCGTGACGATGAACGGCGGCGCGGTCATCGTCATCGACGTCGACCCCGCGCGGCTGCACCGCCGCGTGCAGGACCGCTATCTCGACATGGTCGCCGACGACCTCGACGACGCGATCCGCCGGGCCGTCGCCGCGAAGGAGGCGCGTCAGGCTCTCAGCATCGGCCTCGTCGGCAACGCTGCCACGCTGGTGCCGGAGATGTTCACGCGCGGCAGTTCCGGTCGACATCGTCACCGACCAGACCTCGGCCCACGACCCGTTGAGCTACGTCCCCGAGGGCGTCGACCTCGCCGACGCGCCCGACTACGCGGCGACGAAGCCCGAGGAGTTCACCGAGCGGGCACGCGCCAGCATGGCCAAGCACGTGTCGGCGATGGTCGACTTCCTGGACGCCGGTGCCGAGGTGTTCGACTACGGCAACTCGATCCGCGGCGAGGCGCAGCTGGGCGGGTTCGCCAGGGCGTTCGCCTTCCCCGGCTTCGTGCCCGCGTACATCCGCCCGCTGTTCTGCGAGGGCAAGGGCCCGTTCCGGTGGGCGGCGCTCTCCGGCGATCCGGCCGACATCGCCGCAACGGACCGCGCCATCCTCGACCTGTTCCCGGGGAACGAGCCGCTGCGGCGCTGGATCACGATGGCCGGCGAGCGGGTCGCGTTCCAGGGCCTTCCGGCGCGGATCTGCTGGCTCGGTCTGGGCGAGCGCGCCGAGGCCGGCCTGCGGTTCAACGAGCTGGTTGCCGACGGCACGGTCCAGGCACCGATCGTGATCGGCCGTGACCACCTCGACTGCGGCAGCGTCGCCAGCCCGTACCGCGAGACCGAGGGCATGGCCGACGGCTCCGACGCGATCGCCGACTGGCCGCTGCTGAACGCGCTGGTCAACACCGCGTCCGGCGCTTCGTGGGTGTCCATCCACCACGGCGGCGGCGTCGGCATCGGACGCTCGATCCACGCCGGCCAGGTGAGCGTCGCCGACGGCACGCCGCTGGCCGCGCAGAAGCTGGAACGGGTGCTGACCAACGACCCGGCGATGGGCGTGATCCGGCACGTGGACGCCGGCTACGACCTGGCCGCGCGACGTGGCGACCGAGCGCGGCGTCCGCATCCCGATGGCCGATGTCTAGCGGTTCTGCTGCGACCGCAGGGGTCGCAGAAGAACCGCAGGCGCTCGTCGTGGATCGCATCGGCATGCTCGTGACGAACGATCCCGCCCTGGGCGAAGGGCCGCTGGGTTTACTGCGCGACGCTGCCGTGGTCGTGGAGGGTTCTCGCGTCGCCTGGGTCGGGCCCGCTTCACAGAGCCCCCGCGGCCGACGAGCGGCTCGACGCCGACGGCCGGTGCGTCCTGCCTGGCTTCGTCGACAGCCACACGCACCTCGTGTTCGACGGCGACCGCGCCGAGGAGTTCGCGGCGCGGATGTCCGGTCAGGCGTACGCCGCGGGCGGGATCCGCACCACGGTGGCCGCGACGAGGGCGGCCAGCGACGTCCGGCTGGCCGGGAACGTCCTCCGTCTCGCGAAAGAGGCACTCGCGGCGGGCACCACGACACTGGAAGTAAAGAGTGGTTACGGACTCACCGTTCGTGACGAGGAGCGCTCGTTGCGGGCCGCGTCGACGGTCACCGATGAGACGACGTTCCTCGGTGCGCACGTCGTGCCGGCCGAGTACGCCGACCGCCCGGACGAGTACGTCGAGCTGGTCGCCGGGCCGATGCTCGACGCCTGCGCACCCCACGCACGCTGGGCAGACGTGTTCTGCGAGCGGGGCGCTTTCGATGCCGACGCCACCCGGCACATCTTGCGAGCGGCCGCCGCCAAGGGTCTGGGTCTGCGGCTGCACGGCAACCAACTCGGACCCGGCCCTGGAGTGCAGTTGGCGGTCGAGTTCGGAGCCGCGAGCGTTGATCACTGCACGTACTTGACTGAGCACGATTACTCGGCTCTGAAATCGTCGTCTACCGTTGTCACGTTGCTGCCCGGTGCCGAGTTCTCGACTCGCTCGCCTTACCCGGACGCGCGACGCCTGCTGGACGCCGGTGTCACCGTGGCACTGGCCAGCGACTGCAACCCGGGTTCGAGCTACACGACGAACCTACCGTTCTGTATCGCCGTGGCGGTGCGTGAGATGGGAATGACGTGCGAGGAGGCCGTGTGGGCGGCGACAGCTGGCGGGGCGCGGGCGCTGCGGCGGACCGATATCGGGACGCTGACGACGGGTTCTCAGGCGGATCTGATCGTGCTGGACGCATCCTCGTATCTGCACCTGGCTTACCGCCCGGGGGTACCGATGATTACGACGGTCCTGAGACGGGGTCGGGCAGAAGGCAGACGTGGAGCGGAATAGTCGATAACCTGTCGTCCATGCCAGCCTCGTATGAGCCCGAAGGGGAGCGCACAGGCCGGCGGCGATTGACGTGGCTCTTCTGGGCCGGGGTGGGGGTGGCCCCGCTGGCGGCGCTCTTGCTGCTGCTGGGCCAGGGCGTTGGAGCGTTGCGTGCAGCCGCTGTGCTGGCCGTGCTCTCGGTGGTCATGATCGGTCTGAGTGTCACACTCCGCGAAGATGTTACCACTGTGCGCGACGATTTCTCCGAAACTCTTCGTCGAGAGGTCGATCTCGTCCGTGCCGATGTGGACACTCTGCGTCGGGGCGTCGAGCTGACGATGCACCGTGAGCTGGAGCGGGTCCGCGGTGAGCTCGAAGCAGCCCGCCAGGACACCGTCTTTCGTGCCGAGGCCACCCGCCTGCAGGCCGTCGAGGGCCGCTACGAGCGGATCTCCGGCGAGGTTCCGTCCGCTGAGGACTTCCAGACCATCGAGCCGATCCGGGAAGAGTTCGTCAACGCTCGCGACAACTCCCGGACCAACGGCCGTGCTCAACAGCCGATGATGACTGAACAGATCCGCGTCGACACGATCCGTGCCGACGCGATTCGTTCTGAGCCCGTTCGCGTTGCGGCTGCCCGCGCCGACGATGGTGCCGCCGCGCAGGCGAAGGTCAACTCCGGCACCACGTACTCCAGCGCGGCGCGCGCGGAGAGCTCTGGTTACGAACGGTACGAGTCCTACGACGAATACGACGCGCCGGCCAGCGCTCCGCCCGCTCCCGCTCCCGTAAGCACAGGTGCCGAGCTGGAGCGGCTCTCGGCGCCCACCACTCGCTGGTCCGCGCCCTCCTGGGATTCCGGCATGGACGAGCCGCAGGCCACAGCCGAGTGGCAGCCGCCCGCCTGGGACGGCGGCGCAAGCGCGAGCTACAGCGAGCCCGCGTACAGCGAACCGGCTCCAGCCACCACCTACAGCCCGTCCGGCACGGCCGGCACGTACTCGTCGTCGCCGAGCACCGGCACGGCCAACGGGTACGACACCCCCAGCGGTTCCTACGGCTTCGGCCGTAACGCCGCCGCGTCCACCGGCACCGCGGCCTCCAGCGCCCCGGCCTCCAGCTCCACGTACGGCAGCAGCACCAACAGCTACAGCAGCGAGAGCTACAGCTCGTCCGATGTGATCTCCGGCGACGTGCTCAGCTCGGACACCAGCTACGACGACTACGGCTCCTCGACCGGCTGGAGCTCGCCGACCACGTACTCCCTCGGCAGCGACGCGCTCGGATCGTTCGGCAGCGAGTCGCTCGGCGGCAGCTCGTTCGGGTCCGGCAACGGGTTCGGTGCGGGCAACGGATTCGGGAACAACAGCTTCGGCAACGACAGCGGGCTCTCGGGATACCGGTCGGGCCTTCCGGAACTGCCCGCGCTGCCGTCGTCCGCGTCCGACTCCAACTCGTGGAGCCGGCCGGCCGACAAGTCGCAATGGGAGACGCCCTCCTGGGACGACAGCTCGTCGTACAGCAACTCGTGGTCGTCCACGCCCAGCACGGACGCGTGGGCAGCGTCGGAGACCTACTCGACGCCGGCGAGCCAGGAGTACTCGCAGCCGTCCGACTTCGAGCTGCCCAGCCTCGACCACCTGCCGACGGTGAACGTGCAAAAGTCGATCGGCGGGTACGCCACCACCACCTCGATCGGCGGCTACGCGACCACCACGTCGATCGGCGGCTACGCCAGCGGCGGCACCCCGTCGACCGGCCGCCACTCCGGCGGCGGCGCCGACCGTAACGGCAGCACGGACGATGCCGGCGGCACGAGTGGTGCGGGCGACTACAACCGCGGTTACGAAGCCGACCTGCCGGCGGAGCGTCGCATCTTCCTGGACCTGCCGGAGCAGAGCTACAACTGGCGCGGCTAGAACGGGCGAGCCTCAGAAGCCAGGCCCTGCCGGCTCATTTGTCGACGTCGCCGACGACGAAGAACATCGAGCCGAGGATCGCCACCAGGTCCGGCAGCAGCGTGCCGGGCAGCAGGGTGGCCAGCGCCTGCACGTTCGCGTACGACGCGGTACGCAGCTTCATCCGCCACGGCGTCTTCTCGCCGCGTGACACGAGGTAGTACCCGTTGATGCCGAGCGGGTTCTCGGTCCACGCGTAGAGGTGCCCCTCGGGTGCCTTCACGACCTTAGGCAGCCGCACATTGACGGGGCCGGTCAACGAGGCGAGCCGATCCAGGCAGGCGTCGGCGAGGTCGAGCGACGCGTACACCTGGTCGAGCAGCAACTCGAACCGGGAGTGGCAGTCGCCGGCCGTGCGGGTGACGACGCGCAGCACGTCCTGCAGCTCGCCGTACGCCAGGTACGGCTCGTCGCGGCGCAGGTCGAAGTCGAGTCCGGATGCGCGGGCAACCGGCCCGCTGACGCCGAACGCGGCGGCGGTGACCGGGTCGAGCACGCCGACCCCGACGGTGCGGGCCAGGAAGATCTCGTTGCGGCGGATCAGGCCGTCCAGGTCGGCCATGTTGCGGCGGACCTCGGCGACCGCGTCGCGCACGCGTCCGGTCCAGCCGGCCGGCACCTCCTCCTTGATGCCACCGACCCGGTTGAACATGTAGTGCATCCGCCCGCCGGACGCTTCCTCCATGACGGCCTGCAGCGTCTCGCGCTCGCGGAACGCGTAGAAGACGGGCGTGATCGCGCCGATTTCAAGGGGGTACGAGCCGAGGAACATGAGGTGGTTGAGCACCCGGTTCAGTTCGGCGAGCAGGGTGCGGATCCAGATGGCGCGTTCGGGTACTTCGAGGCCCATCGCCCGCTCGACCGCGAGCACCACGCCGAGTTCGTTGCTGAACGCGGAGAGCCAGTCGTGCCGGTTCGCCAGCACGATGATCTGCCGGTAGTCGCGCACCTCGAACAGCTTCTCGGCGCCGCGGTGCATGTAGCCGATGATCGGCTCGGCCGCGAGGACCCGCTCGCCGTCGAGGCGTAGCCGCAGCCGGAGCACACCGTGTGTGGACGGATGCTGCGGGCCGATGTTGAGCACCATGTCGGCGGTGGCGAGCTGGTCCGCCCCGGCGCCGACGCCGACCGTCACCTCACGGGTATCCACGGGGCTCATCGTGTCACGCCGGCTCTCCCGACACTCCGCCGAGTTTCGGATTCTTGGGGGTTATCGGCTCCGCCGACCCCCGAGAATCCGAAACTCGAAGGCGTTAGGCGAACGGTTCCGCCGTCTCGCCCTCTTCAACCGTGCGGCGCGGACCTGTGAACCAGTGCCGCGCCGACGCGTACCACCAGATCGTGATCGCGATCAGCGCGCCGCCGGTGACGATCGGCGCGTAGTTCACGTCGTACCAGGTGAAGTTGTCGCTGAACGGCACCGCGGACGGCAGGAACGGCAGGCAGAAGTACACCGAGATGACCGCGATCTCGATGACCGCCACCCAGCACATCCACTTGTAGCGCTTGCCGAGCGTCCACGGCCCAGGCTGGAAGTTGTCGCCGGCGCGGAGCCGCAGCCAGATCGGGATGAGGAACGCCAGGTACAGCCCGATGACGGTGATCGACACGACGGCGTAGAACGCGACGGGGATACCGGCCGGGCTCTTGTACAGCGCCGGCAGCGTGATGACCACGGCAGCTATCGCCGATCCGATGACGGCGTTCACCGGCACCCGTGTGTGCGGGTTGACCTTGCTCCACAGCCTGCTGCCGGGCACGGCGCCGTCACGGCTGAACGCGTACGACATGCGCGAGCAGCTGGTCAGGCAGGCGATCGAGCAGAAGATCTGGCCGATCGTGGCGATCAGCATGACGACCTTGAACGTCGCCGCTGACAGCGCGGACGCGAAGATCGCGGTCACCTGCCCGGCGCCGTACCCGTTGTTCGGGTCGTTGATGAAGTCCGACGTCCTTGGCGACGAAGAGAAACGCGAGCAGCAGGATCCAGCCGCCGACGGCCGAGTAGAAGATCGACTGCCACAGCCCGCGGGCGGCGGACATGGTGGCGCCGTGTGTCTCCTCGGACAGGTGGGCGGACGCGTCGAAGCCGGTGATCGTGTACTGCGTGAGCAGGAAGCCCAGCGGCAGGATGTACCACCAGTACATGCTGTCGGAGAAGCCGGAGTTGTTGATCGTCTCGGTGAAGACGAACGACGGCGACTGGTACTCCTTCGCGGTGAGCAGCAGGATCAGCACGATCAGCCGCCGCGCCGAACACGTGCCAGTACGCCGAGATGTTGTTGACCAGCGCCAGCAGGTGCGAGTTGAAGATGTTGATCAGTGACGTGATCACCATCAGCGCCACGAACAGGATGAACGAGCGGAGGATGAACCCGTTCTCGCCGAGCGAGTCGTTCCAGCCATCCGAGAACAGACCGATCGTGATGTTCATGAAGGCTGCGCACGCGTAGGTGACCGACGCCGTGACGCCGATCAGCCCGATGAGGTTGAGCCAGCCGGTATAGAAGCCCGCGCGCGGCCCGCCAAGCTGGGCGGCCCACCAGTAGATGCCGCCCGCCGTGGGATACGCCGACAGCAGCTCCGACAGGCAGAACCCGATGATCAGGATGAACGCCGAGATCAGCGGCCAGCCCCAGGAGATCGCGATCGGACCGCCGTTGTTCCAGGCCTGGCCGAACGTGGTGAAGCAGCCGGCCAGGATCGAGATGATCGAGAACGAGATGGCGAAGTTCGAGAAGCCGGACCAGGAGCGGTTCAGATCCTGCCTGTAGCCGAGTTCGGCGAGTCGCCGCTCGTCCTCGTTGGGCGTTGTGCTGCCGACGTCGACCACGGGACCCTCCTCGAATGGCTGTCTGACCTGGCGACTCCACACTCCTCGTTGCGCGTGTGAGCGTTATAGCCCACCGGAGCCCGCCAAAGGAAGGTCTTTCAGCAGACCTTTTGCTGGACCCGTAGGTACAACGCCGTCTGACAACGGAATCCGTAGTGGACATTTCCGCAGCTGTCGGTCCTCGTGTATCGCACGGGGCAGGCGCTGCCTAGGGTGGCTTCATGACCGGCCCATCCCGTGCCCGCGGCGCTGTGCCGACGTTCGACCCGTGGTCGCTCGCGTTCGTCGCGTGGCCCTACGACGTCTACGCCGAACTGCGCCGGGACGCGCCGGTCTGGTTCTTCGAGGGCACCGGCCAGTACATGATCTCGCGGTACGCCGATGTCAACGCGCTGCTGCGCGACCGGCGCCTCGGCCGCACCTATCTGCATGTCGCCAGCCACGAGGAGATGGGCCACGCACCGGATCCGGATCACCTGGCGCCGTTCTGGAAGCTGATCCGTGACGGGATGCTCGACCGCGAACCGCCTGATCACTCGCGACTGCGGCGGCTCGTGTCGAAGGCGTTCACCCCGCGCATGGTGGAGCAACTCCGGCCGCGGGTCGAAGCGATGGCCGACGCGCTCGTCGACGAGCTGCTCGACGCGGGCAGCGACGGATCCGCGGTCGACCTGATCGCCACAGTCGCCGAGCCGCTGCCCGTGAACGTGATCGCCGAGATGCTCGGCGTGCCCGAACCTGACCGGCACCTGCTGCGGCCGTGGTCCGCGCAGATCGTCGGCATGTACGAGCTGAACCCCAGCGCCGAGGCGGAGGCCACGGCCGTGCGTGCGTGCGAGGAGTTCTCCGCGTACCTGCGGGAGCTGGCGCGTGACCGACGCGAGCGGCCCGGCGACGACCTGATCAGCGGGCTGGCCGGCGTAGTCGACCAGGGCGACCGGCTCACCGAGGACGAGCTGATCGGTACCTGCGTGCTGCTGCTCAACGCCGGGCACGAGGCCACGGTCAACGTCACGGGCAACGGCTGGTGGTCGCTGTTCCGCCACCCCGACGAGCTGGTGCGGCTGCGGGGCGAACGGGGGCTGCTGCCGACCGCCATCGAAGAACTCATGCGGTACGACACCCCGTTGCAGATGTTCGAGCGCTGGGTGCTGGACGACATCGAGGTCGAAGGGGTGACGATCCCGCGCGGCACCGAGATCGGGCTGCTGTTCGGATCCGCGAACCACGACCCATCGGTGTTCGACGATCCGGACCGGCTCGACCTCGGCAGGCGCGACAACCCGCACATCTCGTTCGGCGCCGGCATCCACTTCTGTCTCGGGGCACCGCTGGCTCGCGTCGAGCTGCTGACCTCGTTCGGCACGCTGCTGCGGCGGGTGCCTGGGTTGGCGCTGGATCGTGAGCCGGAGTGGGCGCCGGGCTACATCGTGCGTGGCCTCAAGGCGCTGGACGTGACGGTCTAGCCCGATTCGCGGGCCATGGCCCCGATCCTCACGCTCCGGGCGCGCTAGTGGCTGCTCAGTTTCAGGCCCACGATGCCTGCCACGATGAGCGCGAGGCAGACGATCCGCAGTGGGCTCACCGGTTCGCCGAGCGCGACCATGCCGACGATCGCGGTGCCGACTACGCCGATCCCTACCCACACCGCGTACCCGGTGCCCACCGGCAACGAACGAAGCGCGAGAGCGAGCAGCACCATGCTGGCTACGAGTCCAGTGGCGGTGACGAGGCTGGGCACCAGGCGGGTGAAACCGTTGGTGTACGAGAGTCCGACGGCCCACACGATTTCGAGCAGGCCGGCGACGACGAGCAGGATCCACGACATGACACGCCTCCACAGGCGTCGTCTTGTCGAGCCGGGTACGGCGCACCTCGTCCGGTGAGCGCACAGGTCAGCGCTCTGCCGTCCACGGTACCCCGCACGGCTCTGACCAGCAGGAATGGTGACCAAAGCCACCGATGACCAGTTGCAGTGCCAGTTGCCAGTTAGCGGCCACGCCACGCCACGCCGCCCGCGGCCGGGCCCACCGCTAACAGCCGGCGTTGCGAGCGCCGCACCGCGCCGCGAGCGCCGCACCGCGAGCCCCGCACCGCACCGCGAGCGCTGCGAGCACCGCGCGGGCTGCACGGCGCCGCCAGCGCCGCGCCGCCGCCAGCGCCGCGCTGCCGCCAGGTCAGCGCTCGGCAGCCGCCTTCAGCGCGGCGAGGGTGCGCTCCATGCCGCGCTTGTTGTGCGCGGCGCGGTCGGTGACGCCGAGCACCAGCACGCCACCGAGTCGCAGGAGCGGGTTGCGCCGGTCCGTGAACGTCTCCTCGACCTCGCAGCCGCCGTCCACTGGCCGGAACGCGTACCGCCAGGTGGCCACGTCGAGGAAGCCGCCGCCGACGACGTCGAACGCGAACTCCCGCCCGCGCTCGGCGGCCGTCACCGTGCACGTGGTCTGCCAGCGACGACCCCGGTACGCGTTGCGTCCGGTGAAGCGCGCACCGACCTCGGGCGCCGCCGGCGTGCCGACCCAACGGCACGAGCGGGTCTCGGGGCTCCACTCGCCCATGCGGGTGACGTCGCTGACCAGGTCCCAGACGAGTTCGGCGGGCGCGTTGATCGTCGTCGTGACGCGGACGGTCTCGGTCATGCCGACATCCTCCCGCGCGCACCCCCGCGCCCGCCGCCCGGGCTGTCTTCAAGGCCCCGCCGGACCCAGACGACGGCCGGCCGCGTTGTCGGCCCACCCGGATACAGGAAACGTGTCCGGGCGAACCGCCGCCTGGCCCTCGACTCGCTGCCGGCGAGCCGCTGAAGACAGGCCCTACGGGGCCAGCGTGATGATGCTGAAGTGCGTGCCCCACGGGTCGGACACGACGGCGGTGCGGCCGAACGGGAGGTCGAACGGCTGCACGTTGACGTTGCCGCCAAGTTCGATGATGCGGGCGCATGCCTTGTCGGTGTCGTCGACGGCGAAGTACACCATCCAGTGCGGCGGGATCTCGTCCGGCCAGTCCTCGTTCATCTGGAGCCGCCCGGCCACGCCGTCGGCGCCGATGTCGGTGCCGCCGGCGGTCCAGACGCTGTAGTCGACCCCGCCGGGGCCGTCGTACTTGAGCGCGGTGATGCCGAAGACCGAGGAGTAGAACGTGTCGGTGGCCTTGCCGTCGCGGGTGTTCAGCTCGTTCCAGGCGACGGCGCCCGGCTCGTTCGCCTTCTCTGCGCCGGTGTGGGTGCCGCCCTCCCAGACGCCGAAGAACGCGCCGGTCGGGTCGGTGGCGAGCAGCATCCGCCCGTAGTCCTCGATCTGCATCGGTTCCATGACGACGGTGCCGCCGTGCTCGCGGATCTTCGTGGCGGTGGCGTCGGCGTCGTCGCTGGCGAGGTAGGTCGTCCAGACGGACGGTTGGTCCTCGCGCTGGCGCGGCGCCAGGCCGGCGACGCGCGCACCGTCGAGCAGGGCGTTGGAGTAGTACATGAGCGACTCGTCGCCGACCTGGATCTCCCAGCCGAACAGGTCGCCGTAGAAGCGCTGCGCGCCCTCGAAGTCGGCGGCGCTGAGATCGACCCAGATCGGCGTGCCCTCTGCTGCCATGCTGATTCCCTCCCGATGTCGGTGAGAGGACTCAACCACGGGCCACCGACAAATTGCGTGCCTGTTGCGACGGTCACGAGTCCGCTATGGTCCGAAGGGTTCGGCCCGCGCCGGCGAGTGGAGCAGTCATGGCAGAGTCGCCGTACTGGAACCCGAAGACCGAGACCTTGCCGCGTGCGGATCTTCGCGCGCTTCAACTGGTCAAACTGCGCTACCTGTGCGAGTGGGCGCATGCTCGCAGCCCGTTCTACCAGCGACGGTTCGCCGAGGCGGGGTTCCACCCCGACCAGCTGAAGCGATGGGACGACCTGCGCCGGATCCCGCTGCTCACCCGCGCCGACTGGATGGCGTCCCAGGCCGCGAAGCCGCCGTACGGCGAGCTGCCCGCGGTCGAACCGCGCCAGGCGATCCGGCTGCACACCACGTCCGGCACGTCCGGCAGCGAACCGCTGCGCGCCCTCGACACCCGCAAGGACTGGGCCTGGGCGGCCGAGATGTGGTCGTACGCGATCTGGGGCTGCGGGATCCGTCCCGGTCGACACCTCGTATCTCGCGTTCGGGTACGGATCCTTCATCGGGTTCTGGGGTCTGCACTACGGCATGGAGAAGGTCGGCGTGCTCAACGTGCCGGGCGGCGCGCAGACCACCGAGTCCCGGGCGAAGCAGATCGTCGACTTCGGCGCCACCGCGGTCGCGTCCACCCCGACCTACGCGATCAGGTTGGCGCAGGAGGCGCAGCGGCTGGCCTCGACCTGCCGAGTGCACCCGTCAGCCGGATCATCCTGTCCGGCGAGCCGTGCCCGCAGCAGACCAAGGACCTGATCGAGGGCATGTGGGGCGCGCAAGGCGTACGACACCGCCGGCATGACCGAGATCAGCACGATCTTCATGTTCGAGTGCGCCCACCAGCCGGGCGGCGCGCACATCATCGAGGACCACCTGATCGAGGAGGTCCTGGATCCGCAGACGAGCGAACCTGTCGACTACGGCGAGAACGGCGAGCGGGTCGTGACGTCGTTCGGCCGCAGTGCGATCCCGCTGATCCGGTACCGCAGCTCCGACCTCGTCCGGAAGCTGCCTTCACAGCCGCGTGCGACTGCGGCCGCACCACCGACCTCTACGACGGCGGCGTCATCGGCCGCGTCGACGACATGAAGCTCGTGCGCGGAACGAACGTCTACCCGCGCGCGATCGAGGGCATCGTCCGCGGCTTCGGCGAGATCGTCGAGTTCCAGGTGCGGCTGTTCACCAACGAGAACCTGCGGGACGAGATCGCGCTGCGTGTCGAGGTGCCGCCCGGCTACGAAGGCTGGCCGGTGCTGCACGACAAGCTCCACCAGGAGCTGGCGGACGCGCACGAGGGGCTGAACTTCCTGGTCGAGCGGGCCGAGACGGGGTCGCTGCCGCGCTTCGAGCTGAAGGCCCGGCGCACGGTCGACGAGCGCGAGAGGAGCTGACGATGGCCACCGATCTTCTCGGCAACACGCTGACGCCGCAGGAGCAACGCCTCCTCGATCTCTACACCGGCCTCAAGGAGCTGGCCGCCGAGGACCTGCCCCCCACGGCCGCCGCCAACGTGCGGCACTCGCTCGCGCAGCTTGCCCAGGCGGTGAACTCGCTGGCGCTGGTGCACGAGCACCTGACGGACCTGGAGATCTAACCCCTCGCTCGACTTGTCGGAGTTTCGATTGGGGGTCGCGGCGGCCCGCGGAACCCTCGAAAGTCCGACAACTCGGCGTACGGAAGGGCAGGCGAGTGCGCGTCGCGTGTGTCGGTGGTGGCCCTGGCGGGCTGTACCTGGCGATCCTGCTGAAGCTGCGGGATCCGCGCCACGACGTCACGGTGTTCGAGCGGAACGCCGCCGACGACACGTTCGGCTTCGGCGTGGTCTTCTCGGACGAGACGCTCGACGCGTTCGCCGCCGCCGATCCGGTGAGCCACGCCGCGCTCGCCGCCGAGTTCGTGAGCTGGGGCGACATCGACGTCCACCTGCGCGGGCGAGGTCTACACGTCCGGCGGGCACGGGTTCTCGGCGATGAGCAGGCAGCGGCTGCTCACGATCCTGCAGGAGCGAGCGGCGGGGCTCGGCGTGGCTCTCCACTTCGGACGACCAGCGCCGCCGGTCGAGGGCATGGACCACGACCTCGTCGTCGGCGCGGACGGAGTGAACAGCACCGTGCGGGCGGCGTACCCGGAAGTCTTCGGCCCGGCGCTCGAACCCCGGCACTGCCGCTACGTCTGGCTCGGCACGACGAAGCCGCTCGACGCCTTCAAGTTCGTCATCCTGGAGACGCCGTGGGGCCCTGCGCAGGCGCACGCCTACCCGTACGGCGACGGTGCCAGCACGGTGATCGTCGAGATGCACTCCGACGTGTGGCACGCCGGCGGTTTCGACCGCGACGATCCCGTCACCAGGTGCGAGGAACTGCTCGCCGACTTCCTCGACGGACACCGCCTGATCAGCAACAACTCGCGCTGGATCAATTTCACGACCGTCCGCAACGCGTGCTGGCGGCACCGCAACGTCGTGCTGCTCGGCGACGCGGCGCACACCGCGCACTTCTCGATCGGATCTGGCACGAAGCTGGCGATGGAGGACGCGATCGCGCTGGCCGCCTCGCTCGACGATCCGAAGGCGTACGAGGAGGAGCGGCGGCCCGTCGTGGAGAGCACGCAGCGGGCGGCGCAGGCCAGCCTGGAGTGGTTCGAGGGGATGGGGCGCTACCTTCGCCAGGACCCGCGCCAGTTCGTGTTCGGCCTGCTCACGCGCTCGCGACGGATCACGTACGAGAACCTGCGCATGCGCGATCCGGCGTTCGTGCGGCGGGTGGACGACTGGTTCTCGGGCAGCGAGACGCCGCCGATGTTCACCCCCTTCGAGGTGCGGGGGCTCAAGCTTCAGAACCGCGTGGTCGTGTCGCCGATGGACATGTACGTCGCGGAGGACGGGTTGATCGGTGACTTCCATCTCGTCCACCTTGGCGCTCGGGCGCTGGGCGGCGCCGGGCTCGTGATGACCGAGATGGCGTGCGTGTCGGCGGAGGGCCGGATCACGCCGGGCTGCGCCGGGATCTACACGGACGAGCAGGCCGCCGCCTGGGGTCGACTTGTCGACTTCGTGCACGCGCAACAGCACGGCGCGTATCGGGCTCCAACTTGGACACTCGGGTCGCAAGGGGTCCACCAAGCTGATGTGGGAGGGCATCGACGAGCCGCTCGACGGTGGCAACTGGCCGGTGATGGGGCCGTCGCCGCTGCCGTACGGTCCGGACAACCAGGTGCCGCGCGAGATGACCGCCGGCGACATGGATGCGCGTGTCTGCAGCAGTTCGTGGCGGCGGCCCGCCGTGGCGTGGCGGCTGGGTTCGACCTGCTCGAACTGCACATGGCCCACGGCTACCTGCTGTCCAGCTTCCTCACGCCCGCTGTCGAACCAGCGCACGGACCGCTACGGCGGATCGCTCGCCAACCGCGCCCGGTACCCGCTCGAAGTCCTGGACGCCGTGCGCGCGGTCTGGCCCGGGCCGCTCTCGGTGCGGATCTCGGCCACCGACTGGGTGGACGGCGGCTTCGACGGTGACGACGCCGTCGCGTTCGCCCGGATGCTCGCCGACCACGGCGCCGACCTGGTCGACGTGTCCACCGGCCAGACGTCGCCGGACGCGCGGCCGGCGTACGGGCGGTCGTACCAGACACCGTTCAGCGACCGGATCCGCAACGAGGTCGGGATCCCGACGATCGCGGTGGGTGCGATCTCGTCCGCGGACGACGTCAACTCGATCATCCTGGCCGGGCGCGCCGACCTGTGTGCGCTCGCCCGCCCGCACCTCTACGACCCCGCGTGGACCCTGCACGCCGCCGCCGAGCAGGGCTACGCCGGGCCGGGCGTCACCTGGCCAGTGCCGTACCGCGCGGGCAGCCGCAAACCACCGACGGGCCGGTGAGCCGGCCGGGCGCTTGGTCCAACGTCGGCATGCCGACATTGAGTGCGCCCTGACGTGCTCAACGTCGGCATGCCGACGTTGAGCACCCCGGGGGAGGCGGCGGCGGCGGCTGCGCCGAGCTGGGACTTCTCACGGAGGGTGAACCAGGTCACGGTCGCGGTCGTACTTCGCGGTGGCTGCACCCGGTACGAGCTGACCGCCCGGGACGGCGAGCGAACCCGCGACCCAGGAGGTTCAGTACATGACGGTCGAGGCCCGATCGGTCACCGTGCACGGCGAGCAGCCCAGCGCCGTCCTGCCGCGACGCACGATGTGTCGCGTGGCGACCGTCGACAAGGTGGTCCGCATGCCGCTCCGGCCCAAGCCGGCGGTGGTCAACGACTGGATCTACCGCGTGTTCAGGCTGGCCGACCGTCTCACCGAGGCCGGCGACCTGCGCACCCCGGCGTGGCGGCAGGCGTTCTGCGGTGTCCCGCGTCACGAGCTGGTGCCGCGCTACTTCGAGCCGCAGGGTGACGGCACGTTCACGCTGATCGACGGTGACGACGCGGGTCAGCACGCGGCCTGGCTGGACGCGATCTACTCCGACTCGACGCTCGTCACTGGCCTCACCGACCTGCACACGGGCGTCGGCGCGTTGCAGATCACCACGTCGGCGTCGACGATGCCCAGCCTGATGATGCGGATGCTGGAGGACCTCGACGTCGCCGACGGGCATCGCGTGCTGGAGATCGGCACCGGATCCGGCTACAACGCAGCGTTGCTGAGTGCTCGGCTCGGCGCCGAGCAGGTGTTCAGCGTCGACCTGCCGCAGGAACTCGTGGACGTCGCCCGCGACCGCCTCGCCGCCCTCGGCCACCGTCCGACCCTTGTGGCCCGCGACGGCGCGCACGGGCTGGCGGAGCACGGCCCGTACGACCGGATCGTGGCGACGTGCGCGGTGCGCCGGATCCCGACCGCGTGGATCGAGCAGACCGCGCCTGGCGGTGTGATCCTCACCGACGTGCAGGGATCGTTCGGCGCCGGCAACATCGTCAAGCTGCGACACGGGTTTCAGCGAACGTCGTCCAGGGCGCCTTCCTCACCCGCGACGGCGGCCGGTACGGCAACTTCTCGCCGCTCCACCGTGGCGGGCAGCAGACCGTGACCGTGCGGCGCCGCGCCGAGGCGGACGGTGCCGAGGACGAACGCCGCACGACCGTCGCGCCGAGCGTCCTGCACGACAACCATTCTCCGGTGGCGTTCCTCGCCCAGCTGCACCTGCCGCCGGGGATCACGCTCACGCGGATCGGTGGGTACCGCGGCATCCGGACCCGGCTCAGCGCTCCCGGCGGATCCTGGTGCGAGGTCGTCGACCAGCCCGGTGCCGACGGCACGTACCAGGTGGTGGAGGCCGGTCCGCAGGCACTCTGGTACGCGGTCGAGCACGCGTACCGCGTCTACGAGGACTTCGGCATGCCCGGTTGGGACCGGCTCGGCGTCACCGCGACGCCCGACCGCCAGTACGTCTGGATCGACCACCCTGAGTACGAGCTGGCGCCCTTACCGCCCGTTTAGCTCCGGGAACATGGGGGACGGTCCCCTATGTGGGGGCCCTCAGGTGAGAGCACGGTTGTCCGCGTTGTGGCTCAGGTTCCACAGACGAGGAGACAACAGTGCTTCGATCCATGCGCCGTACCGCGATGCTCGCGACGGCGGTGCTGGCGGCCAGCGTCCTGGGCGTGGCGAGCCCCGCCAGCGCGGCGCCGGCAGAACGGCCTGCTCTACCTGCGTGGCGGCGGCGGCGCGCCGTTCACCATGCACTTCGCCGGTCGCGGCGACACCGCGAACGGCGTGGCCGTCTTCGACCGCCCGGGCAACATCGTCGAGTTCAACGACACCGCGATGCCGATCGACCTGGAGTTGACCGCCGCGCAGATCTGCACCAAGACCAACCCCAAGAACGTGCGCTGCGACCTCACCGGGCTCGGCGACGTCACGCTCAGCTTCTGGATGGGCGACGGCAGCGACGTGGTCACCGCGCTGGACACGTCGCGGACCACGGTCATCCGCGGCGAGGCCGGCAACGACCTGCTGGTCGGTGGCCAGGGCGTCGACCAGATCAGCGGCAGCGTGGGCACCGACGACCTGTACGGCTCCGGCGGCAGCGACGTCCTCGCCGGCGAGGCCGACCGCGACACCCTCCAGGGCGGCGACGGCTCGGACCGGCTCTACGGCGACGCGGGCGACGACACCCTCCAGGGCGAGGCCGACGGCGACTCGCTGTACGGCGGCGAGGGCCGGACAGCTCTACGGCAACGCCGGCGGCGACTACCTCGTCGGCGACGGCGGCCTCGACAGGCTCTACGGCGGCGAGGGCACGGACACGCTCAAGGGCGACGGCGGCAGCGACGAGCTGCGCGGCGGCCCGAACAACGACACGCTCCTGTCCGGCGGCGGCGGCGACTACTACGGCGAGGGCGACATCGACACCGTCGACTACTCGGCCTGGAACCGGGCCGTGCGGGTGTCGCTCGACAACTCCGCCAACGACCGCTCGCTGCCCACCTGCAGCCGGCCCATCGGCTGCCCGGTCGTGCTCTACCACAATGTCCACGACGACGTGGAGAACGTGATCGGCACCTCGCGCAACGACGAGATCAAGGGCAGCGGCTACGCGAACGACCTGCGCGGACGCGGCGGCAACGACACCATCCGCGGTGAGGCCGGCAACGACTACCTCGACGGCGAGGACGGCACCAGCCAGAAGCTCTACGGCGGCGTCGGCAGCGACACCTGCCGGGGCAGCGGAACCATCACCTACGACAGCTGCGAACTGCGCTGACACAAACCCCGGCAGGGAACCCGTCCCCGTGGGTTCCCTGCCGGCCTGATGGGGGTGCGCGCATCCCACGCGGCGAAACCGGACTGTCCGGGTAGTGGTCCTGAAACCGGGCGCACGATACAGCCAAAACCCCGACAGTTCGTCGACGCCTCTAGCGAAACGGGGAGAAGTCTGGCGGGCGCTTCTCGGCGAATGCGGTGGCGCCCTCGCGGGCTTCGTCTGTGTGGGAGAACAGCTCAAGCCCGTCGAACGCGAGATGGGACAGCCCGCCGAGGTGGTCCGTGTCGGCGTTGAACGAGTGCTTGAGGAAACGCAGCGCGGTGGGCGACAGGGCGCACATCCGCCGCCCCCACTCCAGCGCGGTCGGCAGCAGTTCCTCCAGCGGGACCACCGTGTTGACGAGGCCCCACCGCTCGGCGGTCTCAGCGTCGAACAGGTCGAGCAGGAACCAGATCTGGCGGGCGCGCTTCTCGCCGACGACCCGTGCCAGGTACGCGGATCCGAATCCGGCGTCGAACGATCCGACCCGCGGCCCGCTCTGCCCGAACCGCGCGTGCGAAGCGGCCACCGTGAGGTCGCACAGCACGTGCAGCACGTGGCCACCGCCCACCGCCACGCCGTTGACCGCGGCGATCACAGGTTTCGGGATGTCCCGGATCATCCGGTGCAGCCGCTCGATCTCGAACGTGCCCCACTCGGTGTCGCCGTAGCCGCCGGTCTCGGCACGCTCCTTCACGTCGCCGCCCGCGCAGAACGCCTTCTCGCCGGCCCCGGTGAGGATCACGGCGCCGACCTCGCGCGACGACCACGCCGTCTTGAACGCGTGGATCAGCTCGTCGACGGTGCGTCCGCGGAACGCGTTCATCCGGTCGGGACGGTTGATCGTGATGACGGCGACCGCGTCCGTCACCTCGTAGGTCACGTCGGTGTACTCCTCGGGCGTCATAGCCAAGCAGTACCACGTACCGGCTGTTAGCGTGGTTCGACATGACCACTCCCCGGATCTGCCTGGTGACGGGCGCTGGCCGCGGCATCGGCCGGACGGTCGCCGAGCGGCTGAACGCAGCGGGCCATCGGGTGGCGCTCACCGCCCGCAGCGCCGACCAGCTGGCCGAGGTTGCGGTGAAGGAACCGCTGGTGATCCCCGGCGACATCACGGATCCGGACTTCGTCGAGTCGCTGTTCGGCCGCGTCGAGGCCGAGTGGGGTCCGGTGGAGGTGCTGGTCGCGAACGCCGGATGCGGCCGTGTCGGCGCCGCTCGCGAAGACCACCGACGAACTGTGGGACGCGCAGCTGGCGGTCAATCTCACCGCGCCGTTCCGGTGCGTGCGGCGTGCGGTGCCGGCGATGGTCCAGGCCCGCTGGGGACGCATCGTCGTCATGGCGTCGGTCGCGGCGAAGGCCGGCGGACCGTACGTGAGCGCGTACACGGCGGCGAAGCACGGCGTGCTCGGGTTGGTGCGCTCGGCGGCGGTCGAGCTGGCCGGAACGGGGGTCACGGTGAACGCCGTCTGCCCCGGGTACGTCGACACCCCCATGACCGACGGCTCGGTGACGAACATCGCCGCCCGCACCAGCCTCAGCGAGGACGAGGCCCGCGCACGTCTCGCAGCGATGCAGCCGATCGGCCGGCTCATCACCACGGACGAGGTGGCGGACGTCGTGGAGCTGCTGGTTGCCTCCGCCGGGATCACCGGCCAGGGCATCAACGTCGACGGCGGGGCCGTCCAGTCATGATCGAGCGGATCAACCCACCGGAGCTGGTAGAGCCGTCCGGGTACAGTCACGCCACCGTCGCGACTGGACGGATCGTCTTCCTCGCTGGGCAGACGGCCGTGGACAGCAACGGAAAGGTCGTCGCCGGCACCATTGTGGATCAGTTCGAACAGGTGCTGAGCAACTTGCTCACGGCGCTCACTGCCGCCGGGGGCACCCCGGAAGACTTGGCCAGCCTCACGATCTACGTCACGGACGTCCCTGACTACCAGGTCCACAGGGCCGCGATCGGCGAGGTGTGGCGGCGGCTCGCCGGGCGCGACTACCCGGCGATGGCGCTGATCGGCGTCGACCGGCTCTGGGACCTCCGAGCCATGGTCGAGATCCAGGGCTACGCGGTCCTCAGCGCCGGGTGACCGCCCGGACGTGCCGCAGGGCGCGGGCGGCGAGCCGGTCCTGGAGGCCGAAGAACACGTCGGCCGCGCGCCCGCCGATCCAGCCGTCGGGCAGCGTCTCGACGGGCAGGCCCGGGTCGAGGTACGGCAGCCTGCGCCACGCCGTGAGCACGCGCATGTAGTCGACGAACGCCGCCTCGTCGCTCCTCGGACGCCGTGACCACGAGTCCAGGTGGGCCTCGACGAAATCGGCGTACGCGCGGTGCAGGGCGTCGAGATCCCACCAGGCAGCGACGGCGGCACGGTCGTCGCCGGTGACGTGTTCGGCGCGGAACAGCGTCACGTACCGGTCGAGGCCGTGCTGGGCGAGCACCTCGCGTGCCTCGTCCAGCAGGTGGCTTGGCGCGACCCAGACCCCGGCGGCGGCGGTGCCGAAGCCGAGCCCACTGAGCTGGGAGCGGAGCTGGTGGCGGCGGTTCCGCTCGGACTCCGGTACCGAGAACACCGCGAGTACCCAGCCGTCGGCCAGGCGGGCGGGCTTGCGGCGGACCAGGATCCGCTGGTCGCCCGCCTCGACCAGGTGCTGACCCCACGTGCTCAGCACGTACCCGGCGGCACCGTCGCGGCGCTCGGGCGTGAGGATCTCGCGCTGCTTGAGCCGCGACACCGCCGACCGGACGGACTGCCCGTCGACGCCGAGAGGCGCGAGCAGCGCGATCAGGTCGGCGACCGCGATCCAGCCGTCGAGGTCTCGGGCGTACGCACCGAAGACCGTGACGAGCAGCGCTCGCGGCCGTCGCGTCTCCGATGCGATCGTCACCGGAACAGCATGGCCGCCTGGGCGAGCGGCGTCTACGTCTTCGGCAAGACGGTCCCGAGGTCGAGCGCCACAGCCTGGACGAGCCAGTGGAAGCCGCCGAGCCCGCCAGGATCCAGCAGCTCGCCCGCCTCGCCCGCCCCCGAGAGAGCCCGCAGGTACTCGGCCGGATTGCTGCTCGCCAGCTCGCGCGGAGGTCGGGCGCCGTGGACGCCGAGCGCGTGCAGGGCGGAACGCTGGTCGGTCAGCAGGGTGGCCTGAGCGCCGGCCACGACGCCGGCCGCAGCCACGGAGTCGATGGCGACGTGCGCGGTGAGGTCGCACGAGCCGTCCGGGATCGGCGGAACCTGGCGCCCCGCGGCGTAGCCGGTGAGCGTGCCGCCGTCCGGACGGTCTTCAACGCAGTGTCCATAGTCGACGGCCACGGCGAGGCCGCGCTCCAGGCTTGCCACCGCGCCGGTCCATGCGAAGTCCCGCGTCGCTCCGATCTCGACCCGGTGTTCGGGGGTCCACCACCGGTCCAACCAGGCAGTGTCAACCGGTTCGCCGAGCACCTCGTCGCCGGTCGCGGGATCGACGAGAACGAGCCGCGCCGCCCCGTCAGGGGCTAGCTCGGCCACGTCCAGCGGCACGTTGTCGAGCCACTCGTTGGCGAACAGGAGGCCGGTACAGGGCGGGATCGTGTCCGCCCACGTCACCGGGGAGTCCCCCGGGGGATCGGCCAGCTCGACCGCCGTGAGCCGGAGGCGCCGTGCCAGCCCGGACGGGGCCGCGTCGGCGACGGCCGTGATCAGCTCACCGCGGCCGGCGCCGACGTCCACGAAGTCGACCGGATCGGGGTGGCCCAGAGCGGCGTCCACACGGGTCAGCAGCTCCAGCACGGCACCCGCGAACAGCGGCGAAGTATGCACTGACGTGCGGAAATGCGCCGCAGGGCCGGCGGGCTGGCGGAAGAAGCTGTCCGGGCCGTAGAGGGCGGCCTCCATGGCCGCACGCCACGGTACGAAACCCTCCACGCCCGCCAGCCTGCCACGCCGCGCGTGTGATGCGGCGTGCGCGATCATCGCGCGCGCCGCATCACACGACACATGCCGTCAGCTGGAGATGTCCTTGCTGCCGAATCGTGCCCAGGCCAGCGTCCCGAAGACGGCCGTATAGACAGCGGCCGACACCAGCCCCTTCGAGATCTCGGACGTTGCGATCGGATCGCGCAGGAGATCCCCGAACGCCAGCCAGTAGTTGGTGAACAGGTACGGATGGATGGCCGAGAGCTGCGAGATCTGGCCGAGGATATGGCTCGTGATCGTCAGCGTCGCCAGGCCGATGATCGCAGCGATCGGCTGTTCGGTGAGCGTCGAGATGAACAGCCCGATCGCGCCGAGCGCACACAGGCAGATCGCGAGGTACACGCAGATCAGCGCGAGCCGCCAGATCGCGTCGCTGAGCGGGATCGAGGTACCGGACAGCAGCGTGACGTCGCCGATAGGGAACAGGATGAAGCCGATCGCCAGTCCGCTCACCGCCACGATCGTGACCGCCGTGAAGCACGCCACGACGACGGTCGCGAACTTCACGAGCAGCAGGCGCGTCCGATGCACGGGCACCGTCAGCAGGTAGCGCAACGTGCCCTGGTTCGCCTCGCCCGCGATGGCGTCCCCGGAGATCGCCGCGACGGCGAGCGGCAGGAACAGCGGCAGTTCGGCGGTGAGCGCGGCGAGCGCCACGAACAGCCCGTTGCCCGTGATCCCGGAGAAGAAGCTCGGTCCTTCGGTTTCCGCCGCCGGACCGCCGGACAGCCGGATCGCAACAGCGATGAGCACGGGAACGGCCGCCAGCACGAGGATGCCGGCCTGGTTCCGCCGCCGCCCCGCGATCAGGCGAAGCTCCGACCGGAACAGTCGCGTGCTCACCAGCCGCTGCGGCCGGACCGGCACCCCCAGTTCAGCCACTGACATCGAAGCCCTCCCCCGTGAGCGAGACGAACAGTTCCTCCAGCGTCGGCGCGACGACGTTGAAGCCGCGCACCGGGACGCCGTCACGCACGAGCGCGGCGACGATCCGCTCCGGCGGCACGCCGTCGAGCAGACCGCTGACGGCACCCCCCGAAACGTCCACCTCGGCCAGGCCGAGCCGGGTGAACGTCGCCGCCGCCTCGCGGGGATCGGCGGTCTCCACGCGGGCGCGCGGCGTGGAGCTGGCGCGTAGCTCGCCGATCGTGCCCTGGGTGACCAGCTTGCCGATGTGCATCACGCCGACGTGCGTGCAGATCTGCTCGACCTCGGCGAGGAGGTGCGTCGACAGCATGACGGTGGCGCCGGCCCCGGCCAGTTCGCTGATCAGCGTGCGCACCTCGCGCGTGCCCTGCGGGTCGAGCCCGTTGGTGGGTTCGTCGAGGATCAGCAGTTCGCGGGGTTGCAGCAGCCCGGCGGCGATGGCGAGCCGCTGCCGCATGCCCAGCGAGTAGTTGCGGTACTTCTTGCGCGCGGCGGCGAGCAGGCCGACACGGTCGAGCGCGTGGTCGATCCGTTGCTTCTCGGTGCGCGGGTCGGCGGTGCGATCGGCGGCGTCGAGCCGGCGCAGGTTGTCGCGGCCGGAGAGGTACGGGTGGAACGCCGGCCCCTCGACCAGCGCGCCGACCCGCGGCAGCACCGCACCGGCCGCGTCCGGCATGGACTGCCCGAGCATCGTGTGCGAGCCGGCGGTCGGACGGATCAGGCCGAGCAGCATCCGGATCGTCGTCGTCTTGCCCGAACCGTTCGGCCCGAGGAAACCGAACACCGACCCGCGCGGCACCGCCAGGTCTAGCCGGTCGACGGCGACCTGCCCGCCCCGGAACCGCTTGGTCAGGCTGCTGGTCGCCACGGCGAGTTCGGGACGTACGGCGGCCGGCGCCGGGGCGTTGCCACCCCGGACGCCGGCCACGGTCAGACTCACGAGACCACCTCGCTGCGCTCGGCGGCCGCGTTCGCGGCACACTGTGCTCGACTGGTTCGTTCGCTTCGCTCACTCACCGCGGTGCCTTCGCGGCCGGATCGGCTGCCGCCTTGTACAGCTGCTCGGGCGAGACCAGGCCTGCCAGCACTCGGCCGTCGTCGGTGAACAGCACCGAGAACAGCGCCGACTTCAGCAGCGATCCGGACCCCCACGAGCCGCTGACGCGGGGCAGCGAACCGAGGATGTTCGTGATCGGGTTGTCCGGGTCACCCGCGGCGGGCAGTTCGCCACCGGGCAGGACCACGACGGTCGTCCAGCCCTTGCCGATCACGACATGCTCTTTCTCGGGTGCGGCCGGCTTGCCCTTCGGCACGTCGGGAAGCTTGCCGTTGGGCAGCGCGCGCTCCAGCTCCGACGGCAGGGTCTTCTCCACGCTCTCCTTGCTGCCGGCGTTGCCCTCGGTCACCTTCGTGCCCTTGGGGGCGGTGAACCGGAACTGCTGCTCATCCGGCGTCGCGAAACTGACCTGCTCGAACTTCACCTCGAACGACGGCGACCCGGAGCCCTTGGCGAACACCTGGACCCGCAGCGGCACGTGCACCTTCGAGTCGACCGCGAGCCGCACCTGACCCACCCGCGACGCGGTGTCACGCGGCTGGAGTACCAGCTCGTACGCGCTGCGCCCGGCGACCTTGGCGGTGCCGTCGGTACTCACCTTGGTGGTGGGGTCGACGGCCTTGAGCAGCTGGTCGGCCGCCTCCTGCGGCGACTTCGGCATCCCGTCGACCGGTGGCACCATCGGCGCCTTGTCCTTGGACTTCGCGTCCGTGGTGTAGTGCACGGCGCTGTTCTTGTCGCTGGACCAGGTCCAGACGTCATTGCCGTTGCGGATCACGTCGGACTCGCCGAGTGAGCCGAGCAGCGCGAGCCGGAACTTCTCCGGGCTGGCGAACCACACCCGCAGCGTGTGCGTCCCGGAGATCAGCGACGTGAGGTTGGAGCTGCCCTGGCCACCGGCGGCGGGCAGGGACGGCAGGCCGAGGTTGGCCTTCTGGACCACGGTCCCGGAGAACGGCTGGACCTGCGCGTTCTGCAGGTCGACGAGGAGCTGGGCGGCGCTGCGTTCGGGCAGCGCGGGCGCCGCATTGGCGGAGAGCACTTGACCGATGCCGCCGGCGGCCACCGCTACCGCCAGGACGCCGGCCGGCACCGCCCACCGCAGCGCGGGTCGAGATGACAGCAAGGACATGATGGTTACCTCTCAACTCTGGGCTACGTCACCATCGTGCGCCCGGCCGCCTGTGAGCAGACTGAGAGCAGCTGAGCCTGTTCTCAGCAGGTTCACAGCCCGGCTCGGGCAGGCTGGCGACCAAGGCGAAGGGGGGCCGTGACGTGCGATTGCTGGTGGTCGAGGACGAGACCCGGCTGGCGGGGGCACTCCAGCGCGGGCTCCAGGCCGAAGGGTTCGCCGTCGACGTTGCGCACGACGGCGCCGAGGGGCTGCGGCTGGCGCGCGAGGGCGCCTACGACGCGATCGTGCTCGACGTGATGCTGCCGCGGCTGTCCGGCTACCGCGTCGTGCAGGCGTTGCGGGCGGAGGACAACTGGGTCCCGGTGCTGATGCTGTCGGCGAAGGACGGCGAGTACGACCAGGCGGACGGGCTCGACGTGGGCGCCGACGACTACCTCACCAAACCGTTCTCGTACGTCGTGCTGGTGGCACGGCTGCGCGCCCTGCTGCGGCGCGGCGCCCCCGAGCGCCCGACCGTGCTCAGCGCGGGCGACCTGGAGCTGGATCCGGCCACGCGTCGTGTCACCAGGGCGGGCACCGAGGTCGCGCTGACCCCGCGCGAGTTCGCGCTGCTCGAGTACCTGCTGCGCCGCGTCGACGAGGTTGTCCCCAAGCTTGAGCTGCTGGAACACGTCTGGGACGTCTACTACGACGGCGATCCGAACGTGGTCGAGGTGTACGTCGGGTACCTGCGTCGCAAGATCGACACGCCGTTCAACCGGCGCGCGCTGGTCACCGTGCGGGGCGCGGGGTACCGCCTCGCGAAGGACGGTGGCTAGGAGCGTGAGCTGGTGGAGGAGCTCTGTCGCTGCGCGCGCGGCTGGTACTGATCGGCGCCGCCGGGTTGGCGGTCGGGCTGGCGGTGGGCGGCGTGGTGCTGCTCGGCGCGCTCGACCTGGCGTTGAAGCGGTCTGTCGACGACGGCGCCCTGCAGACCGCTCAGCGGGTGGCGCAGCAGGTCGAGGAGGGCGGGCCGCCGGATCCGATACCGGTCGTGGGCGCGCCTGCGGTGGTCGTCCAGGTGGTCGACGGGAAGCTCGGCGTGCGGGCCGCGTCGGCTGGCTCGGACCGGCTCAAGTCGCTGCTCACGGCCGCCGAGCTGCGTCGCGCGCAGGCGGGCGACCGGCTGGAGCTGTCCGGCGAGCGGGCGGGCGTCCGCGGTGAGCTGCGGGTGGTGGCGGTCGAGGCCGGACCTTCCAACGACCGGCAGACCGTGGTGGTCGCGGCGCCGGCGAGTGAGGCGAGCAGCAGTGTCCGGATCCTGCGCGGCATCTTCCTGATCGGGTTCCCGCTGCTCCTCGCGGCGCTCGCGGCGCTGGCGTGGCGCGTGGTGGGCCTGACGTTGCGCCCGGTCGAGGCGCTGCGCAGGGGCGCCGAGGAGATCACCGGCGCGGGCGCCGCCGCCCGGCTGCCCGTCCCCGACGCGCGCGACGAGGTTCACCGGCTCGCCGTCACGCTCAACGACATGCTCGACCGCCTGGAGACGTCACGCAGCCAGCAGCGGGCGTTCGTCGCTGACGCCGCGCACGAGTTGCGCAGCCCGCTCGCCAGCATGCGCACCCAGCTGGAGGTGGCGCAGCGGCTCGGACCCAAGGCCGATCTGCCCACCACGCTGGACGACCTGCTGATCGACACCGAGCGACTCTCCCGTCTCGTCGACGACCTGCTGCTCCTGGCCAGGGCCGACGACGCCGGAACCCGTGCGCGCCGTCATGAGCGCGTCGACCTCGCTGCGCTGGTCGAGGATCTGCTCGCCCGGTACGCGGAGGGGCCTTTGGCCCCGACCCTCGTCGCAGGCAGTCCGGTGTGGACGGACGGCGACCCGGACCAGCTGCGCCGTATCGTCGCGAACCTGCTGGACAACGCGGTGCGCCACGCCGCCGGCAACGTCGTCGTCGAGGTGCGGTCGCCGGCCACGGTCGTGGTCGTGGACGACGGCGCCGGCATCCCGGAAGCCGACCGGGAACGGGTCTTCGACCGCTTCACCCGGCTGGACGACGCCCGCGACCGTGACTCCGGCGGCACCGGCCTCGGGCTGGCCATCGTCCGCGAGTTGGTGCGCCTCCACGGCGGCCGCGTGACCCTGTCAGACGCGTCGCCAGGAGTGCGCGCGGAGGTGGCTTTCCCAGCCGCTGAGATTCGTCGTGAAGTGGCTGAACCGACCGCAGGACGCCCCCGTACTTGACGGTAAGAGTTGCCCGAGACCACATCTCATCAGTGCAGGGGCTGTGGGGGCGGGCGGTTCCAGGCGGGAGGAGGTGGGTCATTCCAGGGGACCTCCTGCCGAACAGGAGGCACAGGCAACAGCAGGCATTGGGGTTTGACGCCTGCTAGAGCACGTGTCCGCGGTCGGTCGGTCGGTACGCGGACACGTCCAGAGGCCGGGGTAACCGTGTCAGCCGGTTACCCCGGCCTCATCTGTGTCCGGAGGGTTGAGCGAACCGAGCGGCGGTGCTCAGTCGATGAGGCTGTCGCCGAAGGCCGTGCGGACCTGCCACGACCTGCCGACCTTCACCAGCACGATCTGGGCATCCTTGAAGCTGGCCGGTGGCTTGCTTCCACGTATCTGGCCGTCCGGGGCGAGTGACGACTGCGCGGAGCGGTCGAACGTGACCGATATCGACGGCTGGTCGGCCAGCGCGAAGTTCTGCGCCTCGGTGGTGCGGATCGTGTACGTGCCGCCCTCGGCGTACCCGCCGTCGCCGTAGTTCTCCTGGACGGCCTGGATGATCGTCTCGCACGGCTCGCACTGGTGGTGGCTGGCGGCCCGGAACGGCTTGACGTCGCCGGTCAGGACGGCGTAGTTGACCGTCTTGAACCAGTACAGGGTGAACTGCCGGGCTCCACGCTCGTCGTGCTGGTCGGCCTCGGGGGGCTTCACCGGCTGCGGGACGACGCTCGGCGAGGGGATCGGCGCGGCGCCCGTGCGTTCGCCCGCGAGTTCCGTACCTGGCTCTGCGCAGCCAGCAAGGCTCAGTGCGATGAGGATCGCACTGGCCAAAGCACGACGCCGTGTCGCGTTCACAGTCGGAAGGTTAGCTAGCCCTACGCGGGTATGACAGCATTTCACGTAATCTTTGACCTTAAGTAGTCAGATCATTACAGACCGCTGGTGCTGTGAGAGCGCCGCGCTGTGATGTGAACTAGATGACACCGGTTCACCTGTCGGAAACATCGTAGTGCGCCGCATACTTGCGCCGACCGGTACCGCACAGAGGACTGGATCAAGGACATGCACAGCACCTCCGATCGCCCCGGCCGCCTCGCGGTGGGCATCGTCGGCGCAGGCAGGGTCGGCAGCGTTCTCGGCGCCGCGCTCGCCCGCGCCGGTCATCGCTTGGTCGCCGCGTCGGCGACCTCCTCCGCCGCTCTCGACCGCGCCTCGCGTCGGCTACCCGGCGTCCCGATCCGTCCGGTGGACGAGGTGATCGCGCGTGCTGACCTCGTCCTGCTCAGCGTGCCCGACGACGCTCTCGCCCAGCTCGTACACGGCATCGCCGACGTGGGTGGATGGCGTGCCGGCCAGCTGGTCGCGCACGTGTCCGGTGCCCACGGGCTCGCCGTGCTCGACCCGGCCAGCCGGGCCGGCGCGCTCCCGCTCGCGCTGCACCCCGCGATGACGTTCACCGGGCGTGACGAGGACATCGACCGCATGCTCGGCGTCAGCTACGGCGTTACCGCTCCCGACGTGCTCCGACCCGCCGCCGAGGCGCTGGTGCTGGAGATGGGCGGTGAACCGGTGTGGATTCCTGAGGAGCTGCGCCCGCTGTACCACGCGGCGCTCGTCGTCGGCGCGAACCACCTGGTCACGCTCGTCTCCGAGGCGATGGACCTGCTCCGCAAGGCGGGCGTCGAGCACCCCGGCGTCGTGCTCGCGCCGCTGGTCAGCGCCGCGCTCGACAACGCGCTGCGTTCGGGTGACGCCGCACTCACCGGACCGGTCGTCCGCGGTGACGCCGGCACCGTCGCCCGCCACCTCGACACCCTTCGCGAGCAAACACCGGAGAGCGTCGCCGCCTACCTCGCCATGGCCCGCCGCACCGCCGACCGTGCGCTCGCCGCCGGCCGGCTCGGCCCCGAGGCCGCCGAAGCCCTGCTGGATGTCCTCGCCAGCGACCCGAACGGAGCGTCCGCATGATCACGAAGACCCCGCTTGTCGTCGCCGACCGTGAAGGCCTGGCGCGGGAACGAGCGCGCGCCACCGGTCCGGTCGCGGTCGTCATGACGATGGGCGCCCTGCACGACGGGCACGCCGCCCTCATGCGCCAGGCACGGCTCCGTGCGTCCACCGTGATCGCCACGATCTTCGTCAACCCACTGCAGTTCGCGCCGAACGAGGACTTCGACCGCTACCCGCGCACGTTCGAGGCCGACCTTGAGGTGTGCGCGCGCGAGCAGGTCGACATGGTGTTCGCGCCGACCCCGAACGTGATCTACCCCGGTGGCCAGCCGGCGGTGCGGGTCAACCCGGGCCCGCTCGGCGAGATCCTGGAGGGCGCGAGCCGGCCCGGCTTCTTCCACGGCGTGCTCACGGTCGTCATGAAGCTCCTGCACCTGACGCGGCCCGACGTGGCGTTCTTCGGCGAGAAGGACTACCAGCAGCTGGCCCTGATCAAACGCATGGTCCACGACCTAGACCTGGACACCGAGATCATCGGCGTGCCGACGGTCCGCGAACCCGACGGCCTGGCCCGCTCCAGCCGCAACCGGTACCTGTCGCCTGCCGAGCGCCGGTCCGCGCTGGCGATCTCTGCGGCACTCCGGGCGGCCGCGCTGGCTGGTGCCGCCGGCGGATCAGCCGCTCTGGACGCTGCGCAGGCCGTGCTCGACGCCGAGTCGGGACTCGACCTCGACTACCTCACGCTCACCGATCCGCTGCTCGGCCCGGCACCGTCCAGCGGCGAGGCGCGGCTGCTGATCGCCGCCCGCGCCGGCACCACCCGCCTCATCGACAACGCGCCGGTCGTCCTCGGCGACGGGGGAGCTGCCTGATGTTCCGCACGATGCTCAAGTCCAAGATCCACCGGGCGACGGTCACCCAGGCCGACCTGCACTACGTCGGTTCGGTCACGGTGGACGCGGATCTCGCCGACGCCGCCGACCTGCTCGACGGCGAGCAGGTGGCCATCGTGGACATCACGAACGGCGCCCGGCTGGAGACGTACGTCATCCACGGTGAGCGGGGCACCGGCGTGATCGGCATCAACGGCGCCGCCGCGCACCTCGTCCACCCTGGTGACCTGGTCATCCTCATCTCGTACGGGGTGATGGACGACGCCGAGGCGCGCACGTACCAGCCGAAGATCGTGCACGTCGACGCCGACAACCGGATCGTCGACCTCGGCGCCGACCCTGCCGCCACCGGAGGCATCCCCGGACTGGAGACCGGTCGACGTTCTTTTCACGTACGGCGCATGACCGTCTAAGGTCGGACGGATGGACACCGTTCCGAGACCGTTCGCTGCCTCGCCGCGGCTCCCGCGCCGGCTACTGGCCGCCGATCCAGGGTGGACGTTGCAGGCCGACGTCTGCGTGGTCGGCTCCGGCATCGCTGGGCTGTGCGCCGCGCTGCACGCCCGCGAGGCCGGCCTGTCGGTGATCGTCGTCACCAAGGTCAACATCGACGACGGCTCGACCCGGTGGGCGCAGGGCGGTATCGCGGCGGTGCTGGCGGAGACGCGACACCCCCGAGGCGCATGCGGCGGACACGGCGGTCGCCGGAGTCGGGCTGTGCGACCCGGACGCGGTGGACGTGCTGGTGCGCGAGGGTCCGGCGCGGGTGCACGAGCTGATCGCGTTCGGCGCCGAGTTCGACCGCAACCCGGACGGTTCGCTGATGCTCACCCGCGAGGGCGGGCACCACGCCGACCGCATCATCCACGCCGGCGGCGACGCCACCGGTGCCGAGGTGCAGCGCGCGCTGCACGCGGCGGTCCACCGCGACGACGGCATCCAGCTCATCGAGCACGCGCTCGTCCTGGATCTGCTGTGCGACGGTAGACGGGCGCGCCGCGGGCATCACCCTGCACGTCCTGGGCGAGGGCACCGAGGACGGTGTCGGCGCCGTGTTGGCCCGCGCGGTCGTGCTCGCGACGGGCGGCATGGGCCAGATCTACGCGTCCACCACGAACCCGTCGGTCTCCACCGGCGACGGCGTCGCCCTTGCGCTCCGGGCAGGCGCGGTCGTCACCGACGTCGAGTTCGTCCAGTTCCACCCCACCGCCCTCTACCTGGGCGCCGATGCCGAACTCGGGCAGCAGCCGCTGGTCAGCGAGGCGATGCGCGGTGAGGGCGCGTACCTCGTCGACGCGTCGGGTGAGCGGTTCATGGTCGGGCAGCACGAGCTGGCCGAGCTGGCGCCCCGCGACGTCGTCGCCAAGGCGATCACGCGGGTGATGAACGAGCAGAAGGTGGACCACGTCTACCTGGACGCCCGCCACCTGGGCGCCGACAAGCTGGAGCAGCGCTTCCCGTCGATCCTGGCTCGCTGCCGGCAGGCGGGCATCGACCCGGTGACCCAGCCGATCCCGGTGGCGCCGGCCGCGCACTACGCCTCGGGCGGCGTCCGCACCGACCTGCACGGCCGCACGAGCGTCCCCGGCCTGTACGCGTGCGGCGAGGTGGCGTGCACCGGCGTGCACGGAGCCAACCGTCTCGCGTCCAACAGCCTGCTCGAAGGTCTCGTCTTCGCCGGACGGATCGGTGCCGACCTCGCCCGTCACCTGCCTCCGCAGGCCGAGCCGGTGTTCGGCGGCGACCTGCCGGCCTGGGTGGTGTCCTCCACCACCCGCGACGACCTGACCAGGGCCATGACCCGCGGGGCCGGCGTGATCCGCAGCGCCGCCTCGCTCGCGCAGACCGCGGAGGAGCTGGAGAAGCTCGGCACGATCACCTCCGCCGATCCGCGCCCGGTGAACTGGGAAGCGACGAACCTGCACACGGTGGCCACCGCGCTGGTGTCGGCGGCGGCGCGGCGCGAGGAGACCCGAGGCTGCCACTGGCGCGAGGACTTCGGCGACGCGTCCGACGCCTGGCGCGGCCACCTGCTGGCGGCGATCAGCCCGTCCGGCGAGCTGACCGAAGAGTACGAGGCGATGGCATGACCCCCGACTACGTCGCCGACCTGGTTGCGCGCACGCTCGCCGAGGACCTGGGCGGATCGGTCGACGTCACCAGCGTGGCCACGATCCCGGCCGACCAGGTGGACACCGCGGAGGTGGTGGCGCGCGCGGCCGGCGTCGTCGCCGGGCTCGACGTCGCCGCCGCGGTATTCGCGCAGGCCAGCGGGGGAGCGGCCGACTTCAGTAAGCATGTCGAGGATGGCGCCGCGGTGGTGCGCGGCGACGTGCTGGCGACCGTGACCGGCCCAACCCGCGCGCTGCTCACCGCCGAGCGCAGCGCGTTGAACCTGCTGTGCCGCGCGTCCGGCGTGGCCACGCACACGCGCGCGCTGGGTCGAAGCGCTCGGCGGCACCGGCGCCACGGTGCTCGACACCCGCAAGACCACGCCCGGCCTGCGCGCGCTGGAGAAGTACGCCGTGCGCTGCGGCGGCGGCGACAACAAGCGCATGGGCCTCTACGACGTCGCCATGATCAAGGACAACCACAAACTCGCCGCCGGATCGATCACGGCCGCGTACGAGGCCGTCAAGCGCGCGTTCCCGGACGTCCCGGTGCAGGTCGAAGTGACCACTGTGGACGAGGCGCGCGAGGCCGTCGAGGCGGGCGCCACCTTCCTGCTGCTCGACAACATGGAGCCGCCGCTGCTGCGCGAGGTCGTGGCCGCCGTCGGCGCCAAGGCCGAGCTGGAGGCCACCGGCGGCCTCACCCTGGAGCGCGTGCGCGAGTTCGCCGAGACCGGCGTCGACTACCTCTCCGTCGGCGGCCTCACCCACTCCTCGCCGATCCTGGACATCGCCCTCGATCTGCGGCCCGCGTCGAGGTCAAGAACGTAGATCCATGCTGCTCACGCATCGACGTCGGCAATACGAACATCGTCCTGGCGACGTTCGAGGGCGAGAAGATCGTGCACTCGTGGCGGGTGCGCACCGACAGCCGCCAGACCGCCGACGAACTCGCGCTGATGTTCCGCGGCCTCCTCGCCGGCGACGCCGTCCAGATCACCGGCATCGCCGCGTGCTCGACCGTCCCGTCGACCCTGCGCGAACTGCGCACCATGCTCGGCCGGTACTACGCCGACCTGCCCACCGTGATCATCGAACCCGGGGTGAGGACGGGCGTGCAGCTCGCCATCGACAACCCCAAAGAGGTCGGCACCGACCGGGTGATGAACACGCTCGCCAGCCACCACCTGTTCGGCGGGCCGGCGGTCGTCGTCGACTTCGGTACCTCGACGAACATCGACGTCGTGAGCGCGCGTGGCGAGTTCCTCGGCGGCGCGTTCGCCCCCGGTATCGAGATCTCCATCGACGCGCTCGCGCAGCGCGCCGCCCAGCTGCGCAAGGTCGAGCTGGTCCGGCCGCGCTCGGTGATCGGCAAGAACACCGTCGAGTGCCTGCAGAGCGGCGCGATCTTCGGCTTCGCCGGTCAGGTGGACGGAATCGTCCGACGGATGACCGCCGAACTGGGGCCGCTCAGCGCGGTCGTCGCCACGGGCGGTCTCGCGCCGGTGGTGATCTCCGAGTGCGAGACCATCACGCACCACGAGCCGAACCTGACCCTGATCGGCCTGCGCCTGGCGTTCGAGAAGAACACTTGAGGTCTTCAGTCGGCGACCCGCCGTAACGCTCGAATCACAACTGAACGGTCAGGCTGCGCGCGTCGTCCGGTAGACCTGGGTGACGTACGGCAGCGTGAACGTGCTCCGTCCGGCGAGGTCGGGGTGCGTGATGGTCAGCTTGACGACGTCGGCCACCAGCGCCTCCCGCTCGGGCTCCGGCAGCGTGATCACGTACGACCGCGACTGCACCAGGCCGAGCAGCCGGCTCCAGGTCGAGCGTCTGCTCGTGGCGGAACCGGCGGCTCTCGATGGTGGCGAAGTACGGAGCCACGTCGGGCGTGCGGGTGTCGCCGGCGGCGTCGCCCACGCTCAGCAGCTTGCCGAGCGCCGACACCCAGGGAACGTCCTCGTCGCGGAGGTTCCACAGGACGCTGAAGACGCCGCCGGGACGCAGCACGCGCGCGATCTCCGGGTGTGCCCGCTCCGGCACGAACCAGTGGTAGGCCTGCCCGGCGACGACCACGTCCACGCACGTGTCGCCGAGCGGGATCGACTCGGCGGTGCCATCCAGCGCCATCACGCTCGGGGTCTTGGCGACCAGCGCGGCCCGCATCTCGGCCAGCGGCTCGACCGCCACGACGTCGTGACCGGCGGCGACGAGCTGGCGCGTGAGTTTGCCCGTGCCTGCCCCCAGATCGAGCACCCGGCGCGGCTCGGTACCGGTAATCCATTCGACCGCTTCGGGCGGATAGTCGGGGCGAGCCTGTTCGTACATGTCGGCCGCCGCGCCGAACGAGGTGCGGTGCGTGTGCCACGTCTGCTCGTCCATGCCTGCACGGTAACTCGCCCAGCTCTGACGCGCGTCCGGCGGCCACTCGGCATTGCGCCTGGAACTGTGTGGACAGTCCCACTCCGGTCACTCCACGGTTGATAGGTCCGGATTCCGTCGGCGCACGGGAGCTTTGAGCGGCGGCGCGGGTCGAATTGAACCGGTGTGCGGCATCGCGGTAACGACTTTCTCCACCCAATGACGTCACGGGATCGCTCTCCGTGTAGGTGAATGCATACGGAGGCCGAGCCAATGCACCGACCACGCCGGGTGCGCGTCGTCGCAGGTCGATCGCGCAGTGCTGGCTGGCTCACCGATGCAAATGTGCAATCGTGCAACACGCGCTGTGGCGGCTCAGGCTGCGGATTCCCCACCCCCGGGGTGGAAAGTCGCCGGCGAACTGAGCCGTCAGATGAATTCTTGTGGCGAACAGATCCGCCGGTGGGTCGGGATTGGATTTTCGACCTGCCCATGTTTATATTCTTGCTGTGCACGCGGTTGTGCACCTGGGGAGCAGGAGGATTAACGTGGCGCAGAAGGTGCAGGTCATTCTCGTCGACGATCTTGACGGTGGCACCGCGAGCGAGACGGTGTCCTTCGCGCTGGACGGCACCGCGTACGAGATCGACCTCTCGGCGAAGAATGCAGAGAAGTTGCGCGACGCGTTCGCCGCGTATGTCGGCGTCGCGCGGAAGGCAGGTCGTGCTTCCGCACGTACTGCCCGGGGGTCGCGGGGCGGAACCGCCGCGGCGGATCGCGAGCAGAACCAGGCGATCCGCGCGTGGGCGAAGAAGAAGGGCCTGAAGGTGTCCGAGCGGGGTCGGATCCCGGCCGAGATCGTCGAGAAGTACCACGCCGCCCACTGAACCGACAGCGGCTCACGCGGGCCGGCGCACCGGGAGACCGGGCGCCGGCCCGCGTCGTCTGTCGCGGTACCTGCCGCGCCACGTGTTCCGTCCGCTTTCGCTCTCGGCGTAGGGTGCTTCGGAAGGCTTCGCTGACCTGGGACGTTGTTCACCTGTGAGAAGAACCGTCAGGGGTGTCCGCGATACTGCTTGCAGGTCCGGGTGGCCTGGCGTCACGGCCCGACTACAGTGGTTGAACGGGCACCATCAGGCGTCCGTGGACCACACGGTGCCCACCGGCACGTGAGGAGCACGAGGGATGTTCGAGAGATTCACCGACCGCGCGCGTCGGGTTGTCGTCCTGGCCCAAGAAGAGGCCCGGATGCTCAACCACAACTACATCGGTACCGAGCACATCCTGCTCGGTCTCATCCACGAGGGTGAGGGCGTCGCGGCCAAGGCGCTGGAGTCGCTCGGCATCTCGCTGGAGGGCGTCCGCCAGCAGGTGGAGGAGATCATCGGTCAGGGCCAGCAGGCCCCGTCCGGTCATATCCCCTTCACCCCGCGCGCCAAGAAGGTCCTGGAGCTGAGCCTGCGCGAGGCGCTGCAGCTCGGCCACAACTACATCGGCACCGAGCACATCCTGCTCGGGCTCATCCGCGAGGGCGAGGGCGTCGCCGCGCAGGTGCTGGTGAAGCTGGGCGCCGACCTCAACCGGGTCCGCCAGCAGGTCATCCAGCTCCTCTCCGGCTACCAGGGTGGCAAGGAAGCGCAGGGCTCCGGCCCGGCCGAGGGCACGCCGTCCACGTCGCTGGTCCTCGACCAGTTCGGGCGCAACCTCACCCAGGCCGCGCGCGAGTCCAAGCTCGACCCGGTGATCGGTCGCGAGAAGGAGATCGAGCGCCTCATGCAGGTGCTCTCCCGCCGCACCAAGAACAACCCGGTGCTGATCGGCGAGCCCGGCGTCGGCAAGACCGCGGTCGTCGAGGGGCTGTCCCAGGCGATCGTCAAGGGCGAGGTGCCCGAGACGCTCAAGGACAAGCAGCTCTACACGCTCGACCTCGGTGCCCTGGTCGCCGGCTCGCGCTACCGCGGTGACTTCGAGGAGCGGCTGAAGAAGGTCCTCAAGGAGATCCGCACCCGCGGCGACATCATCCTGTTCATCGACGAGATCCACACGCTCGTCGGTGCCGGTGCCGCCGAGGGCGCGATCGACGCCGCCAGCATCCTCAAGCCGATGCTGGCCCGTGGCGAGCTGCAGACCATCGGCGCCACCACGCTCGACGAGTACCGCAAGCACCTGGAGAAGGACGCCGCGCTCGAGCGCCGCTTCCAGCCGATCCAGGTTGGCGAGCCGACGCTGGCGCACACCATCGAGATCCTCAAGGGCCTGCGCGACCGGTACGAGGCGCACCACCGCGTCTCGATCACCGACGCCGCGCTGGTCGCCGCCGCCACCCTGGCCGACCGCTACATCTCCGACCGGTTCCTGCCGGACAAGGCGATCGACCTGATCGACGAGGCCGGCGCCCGCATGCGCATCCGCCGCATGACCGCCCCGCCGGACCTGCGCGACTTCGACGAGCGCATCGCCGACGTGCGCCGCGAGAAGGAGTCCGCGATCGACTCGCAGGACTTCGAGAAGGCTGCCTCGCTGCGCGACAAGGAGAAGCAGCTCCTCAACCAGAAGGCGCAGCGGGAGAAGGAGTGGAAGGCCGGCGACCTCGACGTCGTCAGCGAGGTCGACGACGAGCAGATCGCCGAGGTGCTCGCCAACTGGACCGGCATCCCCGTCTTCAAGCTCACCGAGGAGGAGACCTCGCGTCTGCTCCGCATGGAGGAGGAGCTGCACAAGCGGATCGTCGGCCAGGAGCAGGCGATCAAGGCGGTCTCGCAGGCGATCCGGCGTACGCGCGCCGGCCTGAAGGACCCGAAGCGCCCCGGTGGTTCGTTCATCTTCGCCGGCCCGTCCGGTGTCGGTAAGACCGAGCTCTCCAAGGCGCTCGCCGAGTTCCTCTTCGGCGACGAGGACGCGCTGATCCAGCTCGACATGTCCGAGTTCCACGACCGGTACACCGTGTCGCGGCTCGTCGGGGCGCCTCCCGGCTACGTCGGGTACGACGAGGGTGGCCAGCTCACCGAGAAGGTGCGGCGCAAGCCGTTCTCGGTGGTCCTCTTCGACGAGGTCGAGAAGGCCCACCCGGACGTGTTCAACACGCTGCTCCAGATCCTGGAGGACGGCCGCCTCACCGACGGCCAGGGCCGCATCGTCGACTTCAAGAACACGGTGCTGATCCTCACGTCGAACCTGGGCACCCGCGACATCGCCAAGGCCGTCAGCCTCGGCTTCCAGTCCGGGAACGACACGGCCAGCAACTACGAGCGGATGAAGCAGAAGGTCTCGGACGAGCTCAAGCAGCACTTCCGGCCCGAGTTCCTCAACCGCATCGACGACACGATCGTCTTCCACCAGCTCTCGCAGGACGAGATCATCTCGATCGTCGACCTGATGCTGGCCCGTGTCGACGCGCAGTTGAAGAACAAGGACATGGGCATGGAGCTCACCGACGCGGCGAAGAGGCTCCTCGCCACGAAGGGCTACGACCCCGTGCTCGGTGCCCGGCCGCTGCGCCGCACGATCCAGCGCGAGATCGAGGACACGCTCAGCGAGAAGATCCTGTTCGGCGAGCTGGCGCCCGGCCAGATCGTCCTGGTCGACGTCGAGGGCCTGGACGAGAAGGACGGCACCAAGGGCAGCTTCACCTTCCAGGGTGTCGACAAGCCGGTTCCCGTGCCGGACGCCCCGCCGGCGGAGATCGCCGAGTCGGAGTAACACACGTACGGCGAAAGGGCGGGCCCGCTTCGCGGGCCCGCCCTTTCGCATGCCAGGGGCCGCCGCAAGCCGTCGCTGCCCCGCCCAATAGTCGCACCTTCTGGGCTATTGCCCGAAAAGTGCGCCCGCTTGTTGAGGATGTGTGTCGCGAAGCGGACTAGACGGGGGTACTGACGGGTTGTACTCAGGAAACTGCGTGCCGTGCGGCGTCATGGGGGCGGGCGTCGCGCGTCTGGACGGGTATGACCACATGGAGGGGGACTCCGATGGGGAACGAGAACGAGGAACAGCGGCCGCCGAACGTCACGGACGTCGCACTGTGGAAGCTCGCGCTCACGGTGCACGAGCGGCACCAGCACGACACCGAGACGGACACTTGCGGGTTCTGCGGCGAGAGCTGGCCGTGCGAGGCGGACCAGCGTGCCGTGCTCGCCGACGCGGCTGCCCGCCGTCCGATCACGGTGCCGACGCAGCGCAAGGAGCAGACGCGAGCCGACGAGTCGCGCCGGCGGCCGAGCCCGAGATCGAGATCGAGGCACCTGCGGCTGTGGGCGCCACCGTCACGCGGCACACGCCGGTGTGGCGGCGCCTGAGGAACCAGCGCAGGGCGGTCTGAGCACTATCGCACCACCCGCGCGCGCACGGGCACCCCGTTGAGTTGTGGAGTTTCGAGGGTCTGGAGGGGCGTCAGCACCCTCGAAACTCCACAACGCGCTCAGCTCACGAAGCGGCGTCAGCCCACGTAGTCCTCCACCAGCGCGGGCGTCAGCCCCGAGTCGTGGATCGCCTTGAGGACGGCGATGAAGTCAGCCACGAACGCCTGGCGGAAGTGCATGAGCACGATGTCGCCGGGCTTCAGCTTCTTCTCCGCCGTCTGGTAGAAGACCTTGCCGCCGTTCGCGGCGGCCTTCCAGTTCAGCACCGCCTTCATGCCGCAGTCACGTGCGGCGCGGAGCGTCGTCTGGTCGTACTCGCCGTACGGCGGCCGGAACAGGGTGGGCCGCCGGCCGAAGCGGGCGCCGAGCTGATCGCTGGACCCGCATATCTCCTTCTTCTGGCGTGCGTAGGAGCGCCCGCGCAGGCTGGGGTGGCTGATCGTGTGCGACTCGATCACGGCGCCCTCGCGCTGGAGTGCCGCGAAGTATGGCGGGTTGCGGTCGGCCACCGACGACATGAGGAACAGCGACACCGGTACGCCGGCATCCTTCAGCAGCTGGATCGCCTCTGCGCGCTGGATCTGCCCGTCGTCGATCGTGATGAACGCGACAGGCTGCGTGGTCGGGATCCGCGAGAGCAGCGGCGTCCCGGGCGGCAGTTTCGGGCGAACCGCGACCGGCCTGGGTCGGAACTTGGGGATCTTGCCTGAGTACGGACCGACGCTGGGCGACACGCTCGGTGACGGCGAGACCGAAGGGGAAGGGCCTTGGCGAGCGCTGGCAACCGGCGTGGCACACGCTGTGAGCAGGCATAACGAGGCGAGGGCGGCGCGCAGCCGAATATGAGCAAGAGTCACAATAAGCAGAACGTATCGACCACGCGCAAGGATCAGAGCTGCGAAGGCAGCGCGTACCGCCCGTCAGGCAGCGGATCGACCAGCCCGTCGGCGACCAGCCCGTCCAGTGCCCGCTGCCGCTGCGGCGCGCGCGACCAGACGGCGTCGAGCTGAGCCTGCTCAACCGGGCCGTCGCTGTCGCGCAGCACAGCGAGCAGCAGGCCGCGCACCTGCCGGTCCGTGCCGGCGTAGGTCTGTGGCCGCTTCACCGGCCCGTCGTATGGCGGGCAGCCGGCGCGGCGCCACGCGCACGTGTCCACCAGCGGGCAGGCGATGCAGCGCGGAGTGCGGGCGGTGCACACCAGCGCGCCCAGTTCCATCACCGCGACCGCGAAGCGCGCGGCCACCGCGGGCTCGGCCGGTACGAGCGGTTCGATAGCGGCAAGATCCTTGCTGGTGGACGGGGGTCCTGCGTCGCCGTCACCGGTGACCGCCCGCGCGACAAGCCGGCGGACGTTCGTGTCGACCACGGGGTGCCGCTGCCCGTACGCGAACGACGCCACGGCCCGCGCGGTGTATGCGCCGACGCCGGGCAGCGCGAGGAGCGCCATCGAGATCGTCCGGTACCTCGCCGCCGTGGTGCTCGACGATCGCCAGTGCGCACTCGTGCAGCCGCAGCGCGCGGCGCGGGTAGCCGAGCCGGCCCCAGGCGCGCACGGCCTCACCCGGCGCATCGGCCGCCAGCGTTGCGGGCGTAGGCCACCGCTCCATCCAGGCCAGGTACGCGGGGAGGACGCGAGCGACGGGCGTCTGCTGCAGCATGATCTCGCTGACCAGGACGGCCCACGCTCCGGCGCTGGGCTCGCGCCATGGCAGGTCGCGAGCGTTCTCGCGGTACCAGTCGAGGATCGTGGCAGCGAAGCGGTCTTCGGCGGTGGAGGTCATCGGGAGCGATCGTCCCACGGCGCGCCGCCGACGACGTGACAGCCGTCCGCGCTACGGTCGGAACACCATGAACATGACGGTCGGTCCGCATCCGCCCGCCGTCTACTGGCGGCGGCGAGTTCTCGTGGCCGCGCCCCTCCTGGTCATTCTCGGCACGTTCACCACCTGCCTCGCCGGTGGGTCCGACGGCAGCCCGGAGAAGCCGCAGGCCAAGACAGCGGTGCGGAGCAGCTCCGAGCCGAGCCCTACGCCCACGCCCACGATCGTGGCGCCGCTCGCGCCGACCGTGCCTCCGAGTTCGTCCCCGTCCGTCTCGCAGTCGCCGCCGGCCAAGAGCCCCGCGCCCTGCGCCGACAAGGACCTCACGCTCGTCGCGCTGATGGAGAAGACGACGTACAAGGTCGGCGCGCGTCCCCGGTTCAAGCTCGCCGTCACGAACAGCTCGAAGGTGGCCTGCACCCGCGACGTCGGCTCCGGCCAGCAGGAACTGTCGGTCGGCGTCGACGACCGGAAGCTCTGGTCGTCCGACCACTGCTCGCCGAACAAAGGCGCCGACGATCGCACCCTCTTCCCGGACGAGAAGCGCACGTACTGGCTGGACTGGTCCGGCCGCACGTCCGAACCGGGGTGCCCGAAGGCCCGCGTCGACGTCGGGCCCGGCACCTACGAGCTCGTCGCGCGGCTCGGCACGCTCGTGAGCGAGCCGGTCGTCTTCACGCTGACGAAGTAGCCGCTTCCCATTCAGCGAATGCCCTTAAGTGTCTCTTGAAGAACTCTTCTGGCGCTCTTGAGGAGCGGGCGGGCAAGCTGAGCATCACCTCGTAATCCACCGCGAGGCTCGCTGGGGCTGGCTCGACCTCCGTCGCCGGTCCTGGTCGAGCGTGTGACCGAGGGGCGGCGCCCACCAGCCCCTCGGTCACACACCAAAGCGCGGTGTCAGCCCGCGCCCTCTTCGATGACCTTCACGCGGAACGTGCCTTCGCCGTCCACATAGGCGTGAATCGTCGAAGAGTGAAGGATCCCGACGAACCGCACCACGATCGACTCGGCGTCCACTCGCTCGCCCTGCGCCATGTAGCCGGGGACGGTGATGTAGTCCACCAGGTAGACCTGGTCGTCGGAGAAGCCGATCGTGGCGGTGCCGCCTTCTGTCTTCACCGTGCGGACGACCTCGTCCGGCGACTGGCCGATCGGCGGCTCTGGGCCGTGGCGGCCGTCATTCTCGGGATCGCCTGGAACGGGCGACGTCGACGGGGACGGACGCGGGATCGGGCTCGCGGGCGTGGACGGTCGCGGCAGCGGCGACGCCGGGCGAGCGGCCGGCTGCACGACCCGCGCCGCCTTGCTCGGGCTGGGAGCCACCGAGCTCGGTGTCGCCGCCGGGGTGGCCGGCGGCGCGGTGGGGCTCGGCGAGAGGACAGCGGGATCGAGCGCGGCCACTTCGGTCGGTTCCAGTGTTTCGGTCTCGATCACCGAGTCGAGGGCGGCCCAGCCGATTGCGACCGCGACAAGGCTGATACTGGTCCAGCCGAGCACCAGTCGGGACGAGGCGCGCATTCAGCCATTGTGCATGTCCGTTATGGTCCGCGATATGGCTCGGGTACTTCTTATCGAAGATGACACCGATATCCGCCTTGCTCTCGAACGCGCGCTGTCCAACTCCGGGTACAGCGTGCGATCGAGCGGTAACGCGATGACGGGTATCCGGGAGTTCACCGTCTGGGAGCCCGACATCGTCGTGCTCGATCTCGGACTGCCCGATCTGGACGGTGGTTCGACGCTGCGCATGATCCGCGCCGTGTCGGACGTGCCGGTGATCATCGCGACCGCGCGCAACAGTGAGCAGGAGATCGTCAGTCTCCTGAACGCCGGCGCCGACGAGTACGTCACCAAGCCGTTCTCGGCCGAGCAGCTCGGTGCCCGGATCGGTGCGCTGCTGCGACGCGCCGGCACCGCGAAGCGCGCGAACCTCGTCCAGGTCGGCGGCCTCGCTCTCGACATCGACGCGCGCGAGGCGACCCTCGACGGCGAACGGCTCCAGTTGTCGAAGCGGGAGTTCGACCTGCTGGCGTATCTCGGCACCAACGCGGGGCGCGCGGTCACCCGGCGCGAACTGCTCTCCGAGGTGTGGCACCAGCCGTACGGCGGCGACTACCAGACCATCGACGTGCACGTGTCGTGGCTACGCCGCAAGCTCGGCGAGGTGGCGTCCGACCCGCGCTACCTGCACACGGTGCGCGGCGTCGGGGTCAAGCTCGTCTCGCCCGACTGAACACGCGCCGGACCCCGGCCGGCACCTTGCCAGGAGGCGGAGCGTCCGAGCGTACGAACTGGAGCATTATCCGGGTGCCGCCCTCCGGGCTGGCGGCCACGCTCAGTCGCCCGCCCGTGGACTCGACGGTACGGCGCGCGATGTCCAGGCCCAGGCCGGTGGAGCTGCGGCCGCTCACGCCGCGCTGGAGGGCCTTGCGCGGGGCGGCGATGCCGGGTCCGGCGTCGTCCACGATCACCGTCGCCGTGGTTGCGTCGCTCTCCAGCGAGACGCGGAAGCCGGTGCCCGCGGGTGTGTGCTGGAAGACGTTGCCGATGACGGAGTCCAGGGCGCTCACGGCGTCCGAGCGTGACGCGGGCACCCGGATCGCGCCGACCAGGCCGGCGACGGCCCACGGGCGGCCCTGGTCACCGGCGAGTTCGGTCCAGAACGCGATCCGCTCGACCGCCGCCTCGACCAGATCGCACTCGGCCGGCGCAGGGCTCACCAGCGGACCCTGAGCCTGCTCGATGATCGTGCCGATCTCCTCGTCGAGTGCGTCGGCGGCGGACATGATCCGGCTGCGGTCGTCACCAGGAGGCAGCGCCTCGGCGTTGAGCCGGAGCCGGGTGAGCGGAGTGCGGAGGCGGTGGGACAGGTCGGCGGCGAGTTCCCGCTCGACGGCGAGTAGTGCGAGAAAGCGGTCGGCGAGGTGGTTGAACGCCATGGCGGCACGGACCACCTCCGGCGGACCCCCCGGGCGGACCCGGACGTCCAGCTCGCCGTTGCCCAGCCGGTCCGCCGCGTTCGCGAGCGACTTCGTGGCGCGAACCGCACCCGCGGAGAGCCGGTCGGCCAGGATCGCCGAGCCGATGAGGAGGCACAGCGCGAGCGCCAACAGGATCCCGTGCGCCTGCTGGACGCCACGCTGCGTCGCCGCCTCGGGGACCATGACCTCGATGACCGAGACCCCGCCGCCGGCCGTCGGGGCGGCGCGCACACGGGCGATGCCGCCGTCGACGTTCACCGTCGTGTCGCTGCGCAGCTCGCGGATGTCGCTGACGGTCGACTCGCTGACCCAGCCGTCCGGCGCCCCGACCGTGCGCCCGTCCGGCAGGTGGACCGAGATCTCCTTGCGCTTGCCGGCCGCGGTGCTGCCTATCGCCCGGCTCACCTCGCCCGGGGTGGCGGTGACGACGAGGACGGTGGCGACGGCGTCGGCCTGGCGCTCGGCGTCGGTGAGCGCACGAGCCTTCGCGACCGACGCGACCATGACCGCCAGCGGGACCGCGAACGCGAGCGTGACCATCAGCGTCACTGCGAGCGCGACCAGCACGAACCGCCGCCTCACCGCTCGCCCGCCTCACGCATGGCCACGATTATGCAGATTTTGCCGGAAGGCGCAGACGGCGCGCGGGTGCTCCAGCCGGTGGTCCCGGCAACGGTCGGGGAAATGGCGGTATCAGGCGCCCGGTTTCAGGACCACTGCCCCGACAGTCCGGTTTCCCCGGCGGGTGCTCGTAGCCCCGTAATCGCCGAAAGTTCGGTTTGTCCGGGGGCCAGCCCGTCAGACGTAGCGTTCGAGGATGGAGGACTCGGCCAGGCGCGACAGGCCCTCGCGGACGCTGCGGGCGCGCGCGTCGCCGACGCCGTCGACGGTCTGGAGGTCGTCGACGGTGGCGCCGAGGAGCTTCTGGAGCCCGCCGAAGTGCTCGACCAGGCGGTCGATGACGGTGCCGGGCAGCCGCGGCACCTTGGCGAGCAGCCGGTAGCCGCGCGGGCTGACCGCGGCTTCGAGGGCGTCGGCGGTGGCGGGGTAGCCGAGCGCGCGGGCGACGAGCGTGAGGTCGAGGAGTTCGGTGGCGTCGAGTTCGTCGAGCTCGGAGAGGACGTCGTCGACGGTGCGCACGCGGCGCGTGGGCGGCATGTAGTCGCGGATGACCAGCTCGCGGTCGGCGTCGACGCCGGCCATCAGCTCGTCGAGCTGGAGCGCGAGGAGGCGGCCGTCGGTGCCGAGTTCGATGACGTAGGCCGCGATCTCGTCGGCGATGCGGCGGACCATTTCCAGCCGCTGGGTCACCGACATGGCGTCGCGGACGGTGACGAGATCCTCGATCTCCAGCGCCGACAGCGTGCCGGAGACCTCGTCGAGGCGTAGCTTGTACCGCTCCAGCGTGGCGAGTGCCTGGTTGGCACGGGAGAGGATCGCGGCCGAGTCGTCCAGGACGTACCGGATGCCGGCCACGTAGAGGCCGATGAGCCGCATCGACTGGCTCACCGAGATCACCGGGTAGCCGGTCTGCTTGGCGACCCGCTCGGCCGTGCGGTGGCGCGTGCCGGACTCGTCGGTGTGAATCGTGGGGTCGGGCACCATGTGGACGGCGGCGCGCACGATGCGTGACCCGTCGGACGAGAGGACGATGCCACCGTCCATCTTGGCCAGCTCGCGCAGCCGCGTGGCCGAGAACTCGACGTCGAGCGAGAAGCCGCCGGTGCACAGGGCGTCGACGTCACTGGTCGTAGCCGAGAACGATGAGCCCGCCGGTGCTGCCGCGAAGGATCCGTTCGAGACCGTCGCGCAACACGGTGCCAGGGGCGACCAACGCGAGTGTCTGCCGGAGCTTCTCCTCTCGCTCCGTCCCCGCCACGGTGTTACCTCCCGGTGTGTGCTGCCTGCGGGCAGTCTACGGGGGTCGGCGCCCGATCCGCTGCACACCCGAGCGGGGGGACTGTCAGGAACGCGTCACACCCATGTCCCTATGGGCCACGTCCCGGTACGAACGGGAGGTCGGGCACAGCGGGGACTGTCCGGCGCGGGCGGGCGCTGACGGGGGGCGCCCGCCTTCCCCTAGGCGCCCGGCGCAGGCCGGCGCACCGCGACGGCACGTAGGCGTGGCACCACCCCACTCAGCCGAGGCCGCGCAGGGCCGCGCCCAGATCAGCGACCTCCGTGATCTTCATGCCGGGCGGCGGCGCGTCGCAACCGGGCGGTGCCAGCGCGCGCCGGTATCCGAGCCGCGCCGCCTCTGCGAGCCGCCGCGCCGACCCCACTGACCCGCCGCACGTCGCCGGACAGGCCGACCTCGCCGACCGCGATCAGATCGGTGGGCAGCGGCGTGTCACGTGCCGCCGACGCGACGGCGAGTGCCACGGCCAGATCGGCGGCGGGTTCGGTGACCCGCACACCGCCGACGGTGGCCGCGAAGACGTCCCGATCGGCGAGGCGCACCCGGCCGCGCCGCTCGACCACAGCGAGCACCATCGCGACCCGTGCCGAGTCGAGCCCGCTCACGGCGCGGCGCGGGGTGGCGAGGGCCGACGCGGCGACCAACGCCTGGACCTCCGTCATCAGCGGACGCCGCCCCTCGACGGTGACGGTGACGCAGGTGCCCGGCACGGGCTCGGTGCGCTGGGTGAGGAAGAGGCCGGACGGGTCGGGGAGGCCGCGGATGCCGGCGTCGTGCATCTCGAAGCAGCCCACCTCGTCGGCGGGGCCGTACCGGTTCTTCACCGCGCGCACGAGCCGCAGCGTGGAGTGTCGCTCGCCCTCGAAGTGCAGGACGACGTCGACGAGGTGTTCGAGCACGCGCGGCCCGGCGATCGAGCCGTCCTTCGTGACGTGGCCGACGAGCACGACGGCGATGCCGCGTTCCTTGGCGACCGCGATCAGGCCGGCGGCGACGGCGCGCACCTGGGTGACGCCGCCCATCGCACCGTCGACCGCGGGCGAGGCGATGGTCTGGACGGAGTCGACCACGAGCAGCCCCGGCTTGACCGCGTCGAGGTGGGCGAGCACCGCGGCGAGGTCGGTCTCGGCGGCAAGGTAGAGCTGGGGATGCAGCGCGCCGAGCCGCTCGGCCCGGAGCCGCACCTGCGCGGCGGACTCCTCACCGGTGACCACCAGCGCCGGCCCGTTCGCCGCGTACCGGTGGGCAACCTCCAGCAGCAGGGTCGACTTGCCGACGCCGGGCTCACCAGCCAGGAGCAGCACGGCGCCAGGGACCAGTCCACCGCCGAGCACCCGGTCCAGCTCGCCGACCCCGGTGGGCCGAGCGCGCGCCGCCTCGACGCTGACCTGCGCGATCGGCAAGGCAGGTGCGCTCACAGGGCCCGCGCTCACCGCGTGCAGGCCGGCGCGGGCGGCGCCGACCTCGTCGACGGAGCCCCATGCCTGGCACTCGGGGCAGCGGCCGACCCACTTGGGCACGGCGAAGCCGCACTCGGTGCAGCGGTACGCGGGACGGTCCTTCGTGGAGCGACTGGCCATGCCGGGAGACTAGAGCCCGGCTACGACAGAGTGGCGGAGGCCCGCGCGAGCAGCGCGGATGGGTCCAACGTCGGCATGCCGACGTTGGATACCGCTGGGCGCACTCAACGTCGGCATGCCGACATTGGGCCAGCGCGGCTCAGTGCCCGCCCTCGCCGCCCTCGGACTCGGGCGACTCGCGGGGCAGCGGGATCTCCGGCGGGCCCACGGGCAGCGGCACGGTGATCGAACCGGCGTGCTCGAACTCGAACGTCACCTCGACCTCGCCACCGGCGGCGAGCGTCTTCTCCTCGCCCGCGAGCTTGAGGCCGACCAGCACGAGCTGCTGGCCGGTGTTGTCGAGCTCGACCAGGCAGCCCGGCCGCAGCTCCACCTTGATCGGCGCGAGGCTCGGCGGCGCCTCGGCGGTCGGGCTGGGCGAGACCGTCGGGCGTCGCCGACGGCGTGACGCTGGGCGAGACCGGTCGGGGTCGGCCGACGGCGTGGCGCTGGGCGAACCGGAGGGCACGGCCGGGGATTCCACCGCGCAGCGGTCGGGCGACGGGGACGAGGTCGGCGACGGGGCCGGGGCGGATCCTCGCCCGCGCGCAGGTCGACGCGCTCGGCGATTCGCTGGTGACCCTGACGAGCGTGTCGGTCTCGGTGCCGAGGTTGACGAGGCGAACCTCGATCGGCACCTCGCTGCCGGGCTTGTAGCCGGCTCGGTCCTTGGGGAAGGTGACCAGCGCGTTGCGGATGGCGATGTCGCCGACCTGGGCGTTCGTACCCGGGACAGAGGGGATCTTGCGGGCGGTCTCGGCGACCTGCCCGGCGCTGCAACCGGCCAGCAGAGTGGTGGCGGCGACCAGCAGCGCTGCGTGGCGAACCAATGGCCTTGCGGACCGGATGGTCGAGCGGCTCACGACGACGTTCCTCCTCTGGCGCGGGACGCCCACAGCGTAATGGCCCCCGGATCCGGCCGCGGGGACGGGGCCGGTGAGAGCAACCACAGATGCGAGTAACCGGCCGGCAGTGCCGGGCTGCCCCCGTCGGCGCCGGCTCAGCCCAAGTCCGTGCCGCTGACCAGCAGGAGCGCGATGTCCACGGCGGCCACCACGAGCACCGCGCGGAACGGCGCACGCGAGCCCGGGCGCCTGCCACGAACGAGCCCGAAACCGAGTACCGCGACGACCACAGCGAGTGACGCCCAGCCGGCCGGACGCGCGGGTCCGGGGGGTCCGAACGCCAGCACGACCGAGGCGGCGCCGAGCAACACGGCGGCCGCCACAGCACTGCCGAGCGCGCCGAGACGGTGGGGGAGGCCGCGGATCCCGGTGGCGGCGTCGTCGGCCAGGTCCGGGATCACGTTCGCGAAGTGTGCACCCGTAGCCGAGCAGCGCGCCGGTCGCGAGGAGCCAGGCCGGCGGCGCGGGCGTGCCGGGCAGTCCGAGGACGACGAACGCCGGCGCGCAGGCGAACGCGACCGCGTACGGCAGCGGCGACAGAACCGACGACTTGAACCACGCGTTGTACGCCCACCCGAAGGCGACGCCGACGAGGTGCACGATCCCGGCCACCCAACCGGAGAGGAACGACAGCGGCACCGCGGCGGCCGCGGCCAGCAGGGCAGCCGTACGCACGGCCCGCACAGAGACCAGCCCCGCGGCGACCGGCTTGTCGGTGCGCCCGGCCCGGGCGTCACGGCCGGCGTCCAGCCAGTCGTTGCTCCATCCGATCGAGAGCTGCCCGGCGAGGATCGCCAGCGCCACGGCGAGCACGCCGCCCAAGGAGCGGCCCGTGCTGACCGCCAGCGCCGTGAATACGGCAGTGACCGTGACCGTCGGTTCCGGGTGGCAACTGCGCAACAGGGCCGTCACCAGCCCGTAACCCGCGGTGCGCTGCCTCATGGGGCGCAGTGTGTCAGGCTGGGTGCCATGGGTAGCGCCGCGGTTCGTCCTCGTAACGACCCGGCGCAGTACGACGACCTGGCTGCCGAGTGGTGGCGTCCCGGCGGCGCGTTCGAGGCGCTGCACTGGATCGCAGAGGCCCGGGCGCGGCTGATCCCGCCCGCGTCCCGTCCCGGCGCGATCCTGCTCGACGTGGCCTGCGGTGCGGGCCTGCTCGCCCCGCACGTCGCCGACCGGGGATACCGGCACATCGGGGTCGACCTGTCCAGTACCGCCCTGCCCCAGGCCGCGGCGCACGGCGTCACGCCGGTACGGGGCAACGTGGCCACGCTCCCGTTCGCCGACGGGATCGCCGACGTGGTGAGCGCTGGCGAGATCCTTGAGCACGTCACCGACCTGCCCGGCGTCGTCGCCGAGATCTGCCGCGTCCTGCGGCCCGGCGGGCGGCTGGTGATCGACACCATCGCCGACACGCGGATCGGCGCGTTCGTCACGGTGACGATCGGGGAACGGGTACCCGGTGGCGCACCGAAGGGCATCCACGACCCGGCGCTGTTCGTCAACAGGAAGCAGTTGGTCGCGGAGGCGGCGCGGCACGGCGTTCCACTCCGGCTAAGAGGGTTGCGCCCGTCGTTCGCGGGAATGGTGGCCTGGGCGTTGCGGCGGGCGGACAAGGTGCGGATGGTGCCCACCCGCTCCACGGCTGTGCTTTTCCAGGGGTACGGGATCAAGGAGGCCGGGTGACGAGCACCGTGGCTCGGCTGACGGATCCTTCTGCTGCGCTGGACGCGGCCCGTGCGGTGGCGCCGCGCCTCGCCGAGCGTGCCGCCGAGCACGACCGGGCCGGCGTCTTCCCCGAGGCGGACTTCGCCGACCTGCGCGAGGCGGGTCTGCTCGGCCTGATGGCGCCGCAGCGGCTCGGCGGTCCCGGCGCAGGGTTCGCCGACTACGCCGAGGTGGCGATGGCCCTCGCGGCGGGCAACGGCGCGACCGCGCTGGTCTTCAACATGCACGCCTCGGTCACCGGCGCACTCGCGCAGACCCCGGACGACGTCGCCCGCGCGCTCGGCGTCCCCGAGACCTACTTCACCGCCCGGGACGAGGTCCTGCGCGGCGCCGTCGCCGGCTCGCTGTACGCGGTGGCGATGAGCGAGCGCGGAGCGGGTTCGCGGCTCTCGGCGCTCACCACCTCGTACGAGCGCACGGCCGACGGCTACCACCTGAAGGGCTCGAAGGCGTTCGTCTCGGGCGCGGGCTTCGCCGACGCGTACCTCGTGGCGGCCAAGTCCGGTGACGCGGTGTCCCACTTCTTCGTGCCGGCCGGTCCGGGCGTCACGATCGAGCAGACCTGGGACTCCCTCGGCATGCGCGCAACCGGCAGCCAGGACCTGCACCTTGACGTCACCGTCCCGGAGGACGCGCTGCTGGGGGGCATCGAAGGGCTGACGCTGCTGCTCGCCCAGGTGATGCCGCAGTGGCTTGTCGCCAGCTACGCGGCGGTCTACGTGGGCGTCGCCCAGGCGGCGGTCGACGCGGCCGCTCAGCACGCCACGGACACGGAAGCTGACGACAGCCTGCCCGCGGTGCGCGCCCGGATCGGGCGGGCCGACGCGCAGGTCGCGGCCACCAGGCTCGCGGTGCTGGAGGCCGCGCGCCGCATCGACACCGCGCCCGGTGATCCCGAGACGAACCGGTGGGTCTGGCGGGCGAAGCTGCTGGCGGGCGAGACGGCCATGGAGGTGGCGGCCTCGATGCTGGAGGCGGCCGGCACGTCGGCCAGCCGGCGCGGCCACCCGCTGGAACGGCTGTTCCGGGACGCCCGCTGCGGCTCGCTCCAGCCGGCCACCTCCGACGTGTGCGCGGACTGGCTCGGCGTCGCGGCGCTCGGTGGGGATCCGGAAGGTGATGCGGCGGTACCCAGGTGGTAGCCGCGATCGTCGGAGCGGGCCACGCCTTCCCCGAGACCGTCCGCCAGGACGTCATCTGGGACGGTTTCTTCCGCCAGCACTTCGCCGGCAGCCTCCTCGCCAAGCGCATCTTCTCCTCTGCCGGCGTCACCACCCGGCACTGCGCGGCGAACCCGCTGGTCGACGACGTGTCGTCGTGGTCCACCGAGGCGCGCATGCGGCGGTACGTCACCGAGGCGGTGCCGCTCGGCAAGGACGCGGTGACGCGCCGCACTCGACGCCGCAGGAGTCACGGCGTCCGAGGTGGGCATGTTCGTGGTTGCGTCGTGCACCGGCTACTCGACGCCCGGCCTGGACATCCGCCTCGCGCGCGACCTCGGGATGGCCTCCGACGTCCAGCGGCTGTTCGTCGGCCACATGGGCTGCTACGCGGCGATTCCAGCGCTGGGTGCGGCGAGCGACTTCGTCGTGGCGCGCGGGCGTCCGGCGGTGCTGCTCTGCCTGGAGCTGACGAGCCTGCACCTGCAGCCGCCCGCCCACGACGTGCAGCAGCTGGTCGTTCACGCCCTGTTCGGCGACGCCGCCTCGGCCGTCGTGCTGCGGCCGGGCGACGTGCCCGGTGGGCTCACGGTGGTGGACGTGGCCGCGCAGACGGACGTCACCACCGCCGACCACATGACGTGGGACGTCACCGACCTCGGCTTCCGGATGGGGCTGTCACCGCGCGTGCCGGACGTCCTGGCCGAGCACGTCCGTGCGATGGTCACCGGCCTACTCGCGCGGCACGACCTGGAGATCGGCGACGTCGCCGGCTGGGCCGTGCACCCGGGCGGCCCGCGCATCCTCGACGTCGTGGGCGAGCAACTGGAGCTGCCGGACGAGGCGCTGCACGCGTCACGCGCCGTGCTGGCCGAGTATGGGAACTGCTCGTCGGCCACCGTCCTGCTGGTGCTCGACGCGCTGCGACCGATGCCGAGCGGTGCGCACGTCGTTGCGCTCGCGTTCGGCCCCGGCCTGACCCTCTACGCCACGCTGCTGCGCGTGACCTAGACAGAGAGCGTCCAGCTGCGCCAGGCCCAGCCGCCGCCTGGCGGCGCTGTTGGCGGACGCTCTTAGACCGCCAGTCCGACGAGTTCGGGCCGGAGCTGGCTGGCATCGCGGACTCCTGGCACCACGGCCGCGATCACTCCGTTGGCCCGGACCAGGACGGCGACAGGCCCTGCGACCGGTCCCTGCCCGACAGCCTTGGACACGGCGCCCGTGGCGTCGGTGAGTGTGAATACGCGGTCGCGTGGAGCGGCGGCCGGGCGGTTCGGCGGCTGGTCCGGCCCGACCAGCTGCACTGGCAGCCTGGTCTCCCCGCTGACCCTGACGAGGTCCGTGGCCACGTCGTCGCACCGGCATCCGTCCGGCATGAGAAGCATCACCGTGGGGCGGATCTCCCGGATGGCCACCGGACGTCCCAGGTCGTCGTTGAGCATCACGTCGGGGAGTAGACCGCCGAGCCGGCCGGCGGCGACGCCGGGCGTGGCGAGCGGGGCCGGGGTGGGGCGGTCGGGGGTGTACGGCAGCACGACGATGACGAGGCTGCCGATCGCGGCGACCAGCATGAGGACCAGGCCGATCAGCGGCCCGGAGAGGCTGACGCGCGACTGGGCACGCGCCCGCTCCTCGATCCAGAGTTCGGCGCGGACCGCCTCGGCCTCCGCCGCCAGCTCGCGGGGATCGTCCGGGACGACGAACTCGGCGGGCAGTTCCGGCAGGTCACCGTCGCCTGGGCGGCACCCACCGTCGTCGGGGCCTCGATGCTCGCTCATGAGGCACCTCCCGAGGAGTGTCCTCTCTCACTCTCCCGTACCCAGGGGCGCCGCGCCATACCGCTCTGGCCTGGGCGCGGGCCCGCCGGGAGCAGCCAGACCGGCGCTTGTCAAGTTGAGACGGTGGTTGAAAGCACGTTTGACCTGCGGTTTTGACCACACCGCCACTGCCGTAACTGGCTGTACCCGTGTTATCCTTGACACAGCGAAAGGGGTTTCCGACTCATGACTTTCACTGTCGGCGAGACTGTTGTTTACCCCCACCACGGGGCCGCCCTCATCGAGGCCATCGAAACTCGCGTGATCAAAGGTGAGGAGAAACAGTACCTCGTTCTGAAAGTCGCTCAGGGTGATCTAACCGTACGAGTCCCCGCCGAGAACGCCGAGATCGTGGGCGTTCGTGAGGTGGTGGGCGAGGAGGGTCTGGACAAGGTCTTCCAGGTTCTCCGCGCTCCCCACACCGAGGAGCCGACCAACTGGTCGCGTCGGTACAAGGCCAACCTGGAGAAGCTTGCTTCTGGCGACGTGAACAAGGTGGCTGAGGTCGTTCGTGACCTCTGGCGGCGTGACCGGGAGCGGGGGCTCTCGGCAGGGGAGAAGCGGATGCTCTCCAAGGCGCGCGACATCCTCGTGGGGGAGCTTGCTCTCGCCGAGGGCGCCTCCAAGGACGAGGCCGAACTGCTGCTTGACAAGGTTCTGGCCTCCTAGATGAACACCCCGGCCTCACCGCCGGGCGCTCCAGACACCGCGGTGCTCGTCCCGGCAGCAGGCCGGGGCGAGCGCCTTGGTGTGGGCGTACCTAAGGCGCTGGCCGAACTCGGCGGCGAGCCACTCCTGGTCCACGCGGTACGCCGGTTGGCGCAGTCGCGCAGTGTCGCGTTGATCGTGGTCGCAGCGCCTCCGCTGGCCGTCGACGACGTGCGTGACCTGTTGAGGTCCACCGTCGGCGAGGTCCCGCTGACGATTGTCGCGGGCGGTTCGAGCCGCCAGGAGTCGGTGGCCGCCGCGCTGGCCGCGGTCCCGGTCGACTTGCCGATCGTCCTCGTGCACGACGCCGCCCGCCCGCTCACACCACCCGCGCTGGTCGACGAGGTCGCGGCCGCGGTCCGGGCCGGCCACGAGGCCGTGATCCCGGCGCTGCCGGTGGTCGACACGATCAAGCGGGTCGACGACGCCGGCACGGTGGTCGACACGGTCGATCGGTCCGTGCTGCGTGCGGTGCAGACGCCCCAGGGATTCGCCCGGGACACGCTCGTCGCGGCGCACAAGGCTGCCGGCGACGACGCCACCGACGACGCCACGCTCGCCGAACGGATCGGGGTCGCGGTGCACACCGTCCCGGGCCGTGCCGAGGCGCTGAAGGTCACCCGGCCGTTCGATCTCGTCCTGGCCGAGGCCCTGCTCGCCTCCGCACCTGGTGACGCACAGTGACGCGTGTCGGCATCGGGACGGACGTCCACGCCTACGACACCGACCGTCCGTGCTGGATCGCCGGACTCCGCTGGGAGGGCGCGCCGGGCCTTGCCGGCCACTCCGACGGTGACGTCGCGGCTCATGCCGCCTGTGACGCTCTGTTGTCGGCGGCAGGACTCGGCGACCTCGGCAGCAACTTCGGCACGTCCCGTCCGGAGTGGGCCGGCGCCTCCGGCGTGGCGTTGCTTGCCGAGACGGCCCGGCTGGTGCGTGCCGCCGGCTACGAGATCGGCAACGTCGCCGTCCAGATCATCGGCGTCGCGCCAAAGATCGGTCCGCGCCGCGCGGAGGCTGAGCAGGTGCTCTCGGCGGCGCTCGGCGCCCCGGTGACGGTCTCGGCCACCACGACCGACGGGCTGGGCTTCACGGGGCGCGGTGAAGGCGCCGCGGCCGTGGCCACCGCACTGATCACCTGACGTCAGTTGGGCCAACGTCGGCATGCCGACATTGAGCGCGCTCAGCGGCATCCAACGTCGGCATGCCGACATTGGCCCGCGAGGTCTCGGCATCGGACGTTCACGCCGCCGAGCCGATGAGCCGGGTGGCGACTTGCGCGGCACGGTCGATGGGGATCGCGAACCCGATACCGATGCTGCCCGTGTTGCGGTCGGCGCCGGTGGTCGCGATCGCCGTGTTCACCCCGACGACCTGGCCGGCGGAGTTCACCAGCGGTCCGCCGGAGTTGCCTGGGTTGATCGACGCGTCGGTCTGGATCGTCGTCTGCGGCCGCCCGCTGTTGCCGAGGTTCGCCTGGCGGTCGACCGCGCTGACGATGCCGGCCGTGACAGTGCCGGAGAGCCCCAGTGGCGAACCGATGGCCACCACCGACTCGCCGACCTTCAGCTGCCCGGATCGGCCGAGCCGCACCGGGCGGATGACGCCGGCGCCCACTGCGCGCACGATCGCGATGTCCGCGGCCGGGTCGGTGCCGACCACCTGCGCGGTGAGCTGGCGCCCGTTCGAGAACTGGAGCACCACCTCGGAAGCGCCGTCCACGACGTGGTTGTTGGTGAGGATGTGGCCGCGGCCGTCGATGACGAACCCGGATCCGGTGCCGCGACCGCCCTGCCCGTTGACCTGGATCGACACCACGCTCGGCAGCACGTTGGCCGCGACAGCCGTCAGTGACGAGTTGCCGCCGGTGGCTACGGGCGGGGTGTCGAACTGCGGCAGTGACACGGGGGCGATGTTGCCGTTGCTGATGACGAAGTAGCCGCCGATCCCGCCTGCGATACCGCCGGCGAGCACGGCCAGCGCGGCGGCGACCGCGATCACCCTCCGGGCGCCGCGCCGGGGCCGCCGCGGCTCGTCGTACCCGGCCTGGCTGGCCACGGGGGGCTGCACGAAGGTGGTCGGCTGGTACTGCGGCTCCGGCTCGGGGTAGCGAGGCTCCGGGATCGACATCCTCTCGCGGAACGACGGCCGCGCGACGTCGGCACGGTCGCGCAGGGGCGTGTAGGCGTCGTACTGCGGCGGAGCGTCGTACTCCGGCAGGGGCTCGTAGGCCGCATCGGAGTTGTACTGCGGCGGAGCGTCGTAATCTGGCGGGGCATCGTATGACGACGGGCGCTCGTACGCGGACCGGGGCTCGTAGGCTGGGTCGGCGTCGTATGCGGGCTCGTACTCCGGCTCCGGTTCGCGGTACCGGTCGTCCGGCAAGCCGAGGACGGGGTACTCGCCGGTGTCGACGCGCCGACCGAGGCCCAGGCGGCCACGGCTCACCGGCATCGTGCGTTCGGGGGCGTCGTCGTACGTGGCGTCGTAGGAGGACTCGTACTCGTCGCGTCGGGCGTACCCGCGATCGTCGTCCTCATACTCACCAGGCCTGCCGTACCGGCTCATCGCGTGCACCCCATACCCAGGTTGACGGCCAGGGCGGTGGTTCCGTTCAGATTCCGCTACCGCGAGTTGTGGAGTTTCGACGGTCGCGGGCCAGGTGGCATCCGCGAAACTCCACAACTCGGCAGGTCACGTCCGCCGAGCGTTCAGCCGAGCTTCAGCCGAGCGTGCGGCCGGCCCACGTCCATGCGTATCCGGTGTCCTCGCAGGCGATCGCCGGCTCGCACAGCTCCAGCGGTCGGAACGTGTCGACCATCACGGCCAGCTCGTCGAAGAAGTCGACTCCGATCGCGCGCTCCGGCGACCCTGGCTGGGGCCCATGTGTGAAGCCGGACGGGTGGAGCGAGATCGAACCCTGGCCGATACCGGACCCCTTGCGCGCCTCGTAGTTGCCGCCGCAGTAGAACAGCACCTCGTCGCTGTCGACGTTGGCGTGGTTGTACGGAACCGGGATCGAGAGCGGGTGGTAGTCGACCTTGCGCGGCACGAACGAGCAGATCACGAAGTTCGGCCCCTCGAACGTCTGGTGCACGGGCGGCGGCTGGTGGACACGCCCGGTGATCGGCTCGAAGTCGGAGACGTTGAACGCGTACGGATAGAGGCACCCGTCCCACCCGACGACGTCGAACGGGTGGTGGGCGTAGGTGAATCTGGTCCAGGCGGTTCCGTTGACCGGTCCGCGGTGCTGCACGAGCACCTCGACGTCGCGGCCCTCCTCCAGCATGGGCTCGGCGGGTCCACGAAGGTCACGCTCGCAGTACGGAGAGTGCTCGGCGAACTGCCCCTTCTTCGTGAGGTACCGCCTCGGCGGTCCGATGTGGCCGGTGGCCTCGACGACGAGCGTGCGCAGTGGTTCGGCGCTGGTCGGGATGATGCGGTACGTCGTGGATGTCGGGATCACCACGTAGTCGCCCCGGTCGATGTCGAACGCGCCGAACACGCTCTCGAACTGGGCCGTGCCGGACTCGACGTAGACGCACTCGTCGCCGATCGCGTTGCGGTACAGCGGCGACGGCCGGTCGGCGACGGCGTACGAGATGCGGCAGTCGTTGTTGGCAAGCAGGTGCTGGCGGCCCGTGATGGCGTCGCCACTGCCGGCGTCGAGCTTGTGGGTGCGGAAGTGGCGCGGCTTGAGCGGGTGGTTGTGCGCACGCGTCCACGCTGGTGCCTCGTACACCTCGCTGTGCACGATCGCGGTAGGCAGGTACTGGTGGTAGAGCAGCGCCGAATCGGACGAGAAGCCCTCGACGCCCATGAGCTCCTCGGCGTACAGGCTGCCGTCGGGCTTGCGGAACTGGGTGTGGCGCTTGGGCGGGATCTCGCCCACCTGCCGGTAGTAGGGCATCGTCGTCCTCCACTTGGTGCTTGGTGTGGTCCTTCTTTTCCGGGCTATAGCCCGGAAAAGGGCGACCACTTAACCGGGTGGCTCGTCCGATAATCGGACGTTGTTGTCCTCTATATAGAGCGTCGGCTAGCGTCAGGGCCATGTCAACCGTGCCGGCGTTGTTCAGGGGGCTCGTCGACGACGCCGCGCTCTTCCCGCCCGGCAACGCGCCGATGGCTCGCGCCGTCGCCGAGCACCGGCACCACCGCGCCGCGCCCTACGGCGACCTGGTCGGCCGGTTCCTCTGCCCTGTCTCGCGCTTCGACGAGCTGCGTGCGGAGCTGGGCGACGGCCCACCGCTCACGATTGGGCTGATCGCCGACACTGGTCCGGCCGGGCTGGCCGCCGTCGGGCCGGCGGTGCTCGCGGAGCCCCGGGTCACGTTGGAGCTGGTGGAGTGCGTCGCTCCGCCATCCCCCGACCTCGTGCAGAGCGTCCGCATGGTTGCGGCCTCGATCACCAGCGTCGTCCCTGAGAAGCAGTGGCTTGAGTGTTATGTCGAGGTGCCGCGCGCGCCGGCATGGCGGGAGGCGCTCGCGGAGCTGCGCAGCTGGGGCTGGGAGACGCGCGTCGTCGGGGCGAAGCTGCGCACCGGCGGGCTCACGGCCGAGGCGTTCCCGTCCGACCAGGAACTGGCCGACTTCATCGCCGAGTGCCTGCGGCTCGGCCTGCCGTTCAAGCTCACCGCGGGCCTGCACCGGGCCGTCCGGCACACCGCCGCGAAGACCGGCTTCGAGCACCACGGCTACCTCAACGCTCTCGCGGCCGTGGTGGGCACGTCCGCACTCGTCGCCGAGCGGCGCGCGGAGCCGCTGCTCGCCGTCCTCAGTCCTCAGCTGGACGACCCACGGCACGGCTTCCGGTCGTACGGTTCGTGCAGCATCGCCGAACCGATCGAGGACCTGGTCGCCCTGGGTCTCCTCGACGCCGCACTGCTCAGTGATCTGCCCGCCGGAGCCGAGGAGCACATGTGAGCACGTGGGTGGCGGTACCGCCTGAGTCCCAGTTCCCGCTCGCCAACCTGCCGTACGGCGTGGTGTCGCGGGTTGCGGGCCCGAGCGGCCGGGAGCGTTGCGGGCCCGAGCGGCCAGGAGCGTGAGATTGCGCCGCCGCGGCCCGTGGTGCGCATCGGCGACCACGTCCTGCCGCTCTCGGCGGCCGGCGGGCTCGGTGACGGGGCCGTCGCCGGCGCCGCGCTGTTCGAGGCGCCGACGCTCAACCCGTTCATGGCGGCCGGTAGGCCGGTCTGGGACGCGGTGCGTGCCCGGCTCATCGAGGTGCTCACCGACCCCGCGCACCGGCCGTGGGTGGAGCCGTTGCTGATCCCCGTCGAGGACGTCGTCCCGCACCTGCCGTTCGAGGTGGCCGATTACGTCGACTTCTACGCGTCCGAGCAGCACGCCAGCAACGTCGGCAAGATGTTCCGCCCGGACGCGGAGCCGTTGCTGCCGAACTGGAAGCACCTGCCCGTGGGCTACCACGGCCGCGCGGGCACCGTCGTCGTGAGCGGCACCGACATCGTGCGGCCGTGCGGGCAGCGCAAGACCCCGGACGGTCCGGTCTTCGGCCCGAGCGCCCGGCTGGACATCGAGGCCGAGGTCGGATGGGTCGTCGGGGTGCCGTCCACGCAGGGCGCGCGGGTGGGCACCGCCGACTTCGCCGACCACGTCTTCGGCGCAGTCCTCGTGAACGACTGGTCGGCCCGCGACATCCAGGCCTGGGAGTACGTGCCACTCGGACCGTTCCTCGGCAAGTCGTTCGCAACGAGCGTGTCGCCGTGGGTGGTGCCGCTGGCAGCGCTCGCCGACGCCCGGGTCGCCGGCCCGTCGCAGGATCCCCCGGTCTTGGACTACCTGCGCGAGAAGGAGCCGCGCGGGCTCGACCTCGACATTGCTGTGCGGTGGAACGGGTACCTCGTCGCGCGACCTCCGTTCCGCACGATGTACTGGAGCGCCGCCCAGCAGCTCGCGCACCTCACGGTGAACGGCGCGTCCGTGCGCACCGGAGACCTCTTCGCCTCCGGCACGGTGTCCGGACCGGAGAAGGACCAGCGCGGCTCGTTCCTGGAGTTGACCTGGGGTGGCGCCGAGCCGGTGACGCTGGACGGCGGCGCCGCCCGCACCTTCCTGGAGGACGGCGACACCGTCTCGATCACCGCGACGGCGCCCGGTGTGGACGGCAGCCGGATCGGATTCGGCGAGGTGACCGGCCGGATCCTTCCGGCACGCCCGTAGGCCCTCGGCCCCGGAACCGGACTATCCGGGAAGCCGTGCCTACACCGGGCGCGGCTGCCCTAATATGTCCCGCAAGTCCGGTTCGGATCGTCGCCGTCGAAGGTGGCGGGCGCGCGGGCGCGGTCAGGCCAGAGCATCGCGCGCCCGGCCGGCGCCGACTGCGCGGGCGAGCCTGCCCAGCAGCTTCGCCGCGCGTGCTGGGAACGAGTCGGGCGCCGGGATCGTGACGGGCCGCACCCGTCCGTTGTGCAGCGCGGAGAAGCGCCACTGGTCGCCGTCCTTGACGGCGACGATCGTCTGGCGGGACAGCCGCCGCTTGGGCAGCTTCGTCTGCCACGGCGTCAGCACGGAACCCGTGGCGTGCAGCACGGCGATGTCTGGCCGCACGTACCGGATCGACTCGACATCGCCGACGAGCCTGGATCCGGACAGCACCCCGCGAAACAGCCGGTCATGCGACTCGACCATAGGAGCGCGCCCGATGGCGCGGGCACCGTCGTACGAGACGTAGTCGGAGTCCTCGGTGAAGCACTGGCCGTATGCGTGCGCGTCACCGTCGGTCCAGGCCTGGCAGGCGCGGGCGAACAGGTCTCGGAGCTGGGTGTCGTCGGTACTGGTCATCAGGGCCTCCTCGATGTGGCGGTACGGGCCTGGGCGCGGAGCGTGGTTGCGCGGTCCCGGGCGAACTCGGTGGTGCGTGTGAGGAACTCGGCGATGGCGGTGAGCTGGTGGACGTCGAATCCCTCAAGCAGGTCGCCGGAGGCGGGGCCGATGTCGCGGAACACCGCCTGGATGGCGTCGAGGCTCTCGGGCACCGGCGTCAGCACCTGCTTGCGGCCGTCGTCAGGGTCGGCCCGGCGCTGGATGTAGCCGGCGCGTTCGAGTCGGTTGACGACGCCGGTGATGGCGCCGCTGGTGAGCCCGGTGACGGCGGCGAGTTCGCTGCCGGTCATCGAGCCGCGCTCGACCAGCAGGTCGAGGCACTTGTGGTCGGCCGGTCCCAGCCCGAGCCGCTCGGCTATCGCCTGGTGGAACAGGACGGTGGCCGTGCTGTTGCGGCGGGCGAGCGGGCCGGTGATCTGGTCGGCCAGGTCCTGCCAGCGGTCGGTGTCCACAGCAACTCCTTCGTAACTCGCTTAGTAACTAAGCTATCTCCGAAGCGGGTTCTCGTCAACCGTCGGGATTTCGGGTGAGGTGCTTGACACCCCTGCCGCCCCCGCCTACATTTCGCCCAACAGTAAATAGGAAAGTTTCCTAACTATTGATCTGCTCGGTGCGAACTTCCAGGGGGCGGCCCGGATGAACAGTGTGTTGATGCCATGAGCAGGACCCCGGGTACACCGCGGTTGCTGCGCGCGATCAACGATCGGGCGGCCCTGAGCCTGCTCCTTGAGCACGGTCCGCTGTCCAGGGTCCAGCTCGGCGCGCTGACCGGCCTCTCCAAGCCCACAGCGTCCCAGCTGCTGTCGCGGCTGGAGGAGGCGGGTCTCGTCGTCCAGGTGGGAACAAGCGCGGGCGGACGCGGTCCGAACGCCGCCCTCTACGCGGTCAACGCGGCGGCGGCGTACGTCGCCGGAATGGACGTCGTCCCCGAGCGGCTCACCGTGGCGATCGCCGACATCACCGGCACAGTGATCGCCGAAGCCATGGTCGACACCGAGCCGGGCAGCGAGGCCGACCCTGTGCCCGCCGTCCGTGCCGCGCTCACCAGCGCCGTCCGCCGGGCCGGTATCCGCCTTCGTGACCTCCACGGACTCGTCATCGGTTCGCCCGGCGCGCACGACGCCGCCACCGACACCCTCCAGTACGCCGACACCGTGCCGGCCTGGTCGCAGCCGGGAATTCTCGGCGGTATCGCGGGCAAGCTCGGGTTGCGCGTGGTGCTGGAGAACGACGTCAACCTCGCCGCGATCGCCGAGCGCCGCACCGGCGCGCTGGCCGACGTCGGCAGCTTCGCACTGCTCTGGGTCAGCGACGGCCTCGGCCTCGCCATCGACCTCGGCGGCGAGCTGCACCGCGGAGCCACCGGTGGGGCGGGTGAGATCGGATACATGCCGGTCCCCGCCCCGCCGGATGCCAGCACCGAGCAGATCGCCGACTTCCAGGACCTCGTCGGCGCCGAGGCCGTCGAGCGGCTCGCAGGCGAACACGGCATCAAGGCGGCAACCGCGGGCGAGGCCGTGGCGCTGGCCGCCGAGGGTGCCAAGGGCGGCGACGCGTTCCTCGGCGCGCTGGCCACGCGGCTCGCCACCGGCCTGGCCACGATCGTGGCCGTCCTGGATCCCGAACTCGTCGTCCTCACCGGCTCGGTCTGCCGGGCCGGCGGCGAGGCGTTGGCTGCACGCGTCCAGCGGCAGTTGCACGAGGCGTCACCGCTGCGCCCTGCGGTGACTCCCAGCTCCATCGAGGGAAATCCCGTCCTTCTCGGCGCGCTCGGTCTTGCGTTGGAGGAGGCCAGGGAAGAGGTCTTCGGCGCCCGGGATCTCGCCCAGCTCCACCGCACTCCCACATCCCCTGCCCCCCGCACGACAGCAAGGAGCGAGCTGTGAGACTCACGTCCCGCCCGGCGCGCACGATCGCGGTGGCCGCCGCCCTCGTGCTCGGCGCCTCGGCCTGTACCGCTGACACCGGCACCGACAGCGACATCGGCAAGGGTGGGGTCACCGAGCCCACCACCATCGAGTTCTGGCACTTCTTCGCCGACCGTGAGGCCAAGGTCATCGAAGAGGTCGTCAAGGACTTCGAGAAGAAGAACGACAAGATCACGGTCACGATCAAGTCCGGCCAGGACGACGAGAAGATGAAGCAGGCCATCGCCGCCGGCCAGCCGGTTGACGTCGGCCTCTCGTACTCCACCGACATCGTGGGCACGTTCTGCTCGAAGGACGCCTGGCGCGACCTTGGCCCGTACATCGACCGGGACAAGGTCAAGCTCGACCAGTTCCCCGAGGTCGTGCGCGGCTACACCGCGTACAAGGGCGTGCAGTGCTCCATGCCGATGCTCGCGGACGTCTACGGGCTGTACTACAACAAGGACCTGCTCAAGGCCGGCGGCTACACCGAGCCCCCGAAGACGATGACCGAGCTGGCGGCGATGGGCGACAAGCTCACCAAGCTCGACGCCAAGGGCAACATCGTGCAGGCCGGCTTCGTCCCGCTGATGCCGTTCTACGAGAACGTGGCCAGCCACCTCGGCCCGTCGTGGGGCGCCGAGTGGTTCGACAAGGACGGCAAGCCGACGCTCAGCACCGACCCGGGCTGGGCGGAGATGCTCACGTGGCAGAAGGCGCTGCTGGACAAGCACGGCGTGGACAAGTGGAAGAAGTTCGCCGCCGGCGCCGGTGACGAGTTCAGCGCGGACAACGCCTTCATGCGGGGCAAGGTCGCGCTGAACATCGACGGTGAGTACCGGCAGGCGTTCATCAAGGCAGACACGCCGCAGCTCAACTACGGCACGGCCGTCATGCCGGTCGGCGGACGACAAGAGCGACCTGTACGGCTCCGGCTACGTCACCGGCAACATCATGGGTATCGGCCGCGGCTCGAAGAGCCCGGAAGCTGCCTGGCAGCTCATCAAGTACCTGAGCACCGACACCGACGCGATCGTCAAGCTCTCCGACGGCCTCCGGAACATTCCCACGACGGAAGCCGCGCTGAAGAAGTCGTCGCTCAAGGACGACGAACTGTTCAAGCCCTTCATCGAGGTCTTCGAGAACCCGAAGAGCTCCTCGATCCCGGCGACGCCGAACGGCGCCGCGCCGCAGAACACCTTCGCGACGTTCATCGACAGCTGGCAGTCGGGCAAGGTCCCGGATCTCCAGAAGGGTCTTGAGGGTGTCGACGCGCAGATCGAGAAGGAACTGAAGTTGGCCGGCGCGTAATGACGCTCACTGCCGCTCGCCCGAGCAGGGTCGCGGCCCCGGCGGCGCTTCGCAAGAAGCGCCGCCGGCACCGCCTGGTCGTGCTCGGGTTCCTGTCGCCGTGGATCGTCGGTTTCCTGATCTTCTTCGGCTATCCGTTCGTGGCCACGGTGTACTACTCGTTCACCCGGTACGACCTGTTCTCGCCGCCGGAGTTCGTCGGGCTCCTGAACTACGAGTTCATGATCTTCGACGATCCTGACGTGCGGACGGCGGCGCTGAACACGCTGTGGCTGGTGCTGTTCATGGTGCCGGCGAAGGTCGTGTTCGCGCTCGCACTGGCGCAGATCCTCACCCGCCTCCGCCGGGGCGTCGGGTTCTGGCGCAGCGTGTTCTACCTGCCCGCGCTGGCGCCACCGGTGGCAGCGACGATCGCGTTCGTGTTCCTGTTCAATCCCGAGTTCGGCGTCGTCAACGGAGCGCTCGAAGGCCTCGGCATCGAAGGGCCGGGCTGGTTCACCGATCCGGACTGGTCAAAGCCGTCGCTGACGATACTCGCGCTCTGGGGCGCGGGTGACGTGATGATCATCATGCTCGCCGCGCTGCTCGACGTCCCGACGGATCTGTACGACGCGGCCGATGTGGACGGTGCCGGCAGCGCGCAGAAGTTCAGGTTCGTCACGCTGCCGACGATCTCGCCGGTGCTCGGGTTCGCCGCTATCACGGGCGTGATCCAGACGCTTCAGTACTTCACGCAGGCGGCGGTCGCGGCGCGGCGTGGCGTCCGGTCGGGCGTCCACCGGCAAGGGCGGATCGGACGTGCTCGGGTTCCCGGAACAGTCCACATTGACCTATCCGCAATGGCTGTACGTCCGTGGCTTTGGCCAGAACTATCTTGGCTACGCGGCGGCGCTGGCGATGGCACTGCTCGTAGTCGCGTTCGTGCTGACAGCGGTGATGCTCTGGCGGGCGCCGGCGCTGATGGGCGGGAATGAGGAGAACTCATGACGGCGACGTTGGAGCGTGCCCCGGCTAGCATGCGGCACGAAGACCGCGCGAGCCGTGCGCCGGGAGAGCTTCCTGCTCTGGGTGGCCAGGAACAGCCTGCTGATCGCGCTCGGCGTGATCTTCCTCGGGCCGATCCTGTTCGTCTTCCTCTCGTCGGTGATGAGCAGCCAGCAGGCGCTCACCTCGGACTACTGGCCGAACTCCTGGCACTGGGAGAACTACGCCAAGGTGTTCACCGAGGCCCCGATGCTGCGCCACCTCGGCAACACCATGCTCTACGCGGGGCTGGCCACGCTGTTCATGCTGGTCTCCAGCATCGGTCCGGCGTACGCGTTCTCGCGCCTGCGGTGGCGTGGCCGCAACAAGGTGTTCGTGCTGGTGCTCGTCACGATGATGCTGCCGCCGCAGGTCACGGTCGTGCCGATGTACATCGTGTGGACGGACTGGGGGCTCACTGGTTCGCTCTGGCCGCTGATCATCCCGAACCTGTTCGGCGACGCGTTCTCGATCTTCCTGCTCCGGCAGTTCCTGCTCACGATCCCGAGGGAGTACAGCGACGCGGCCAAAGTGGATGGCTGCAACGAGTTCCAGGTGCTGTGGAAGGTGATCCTGCCGATGGCCAAACCGGCCATCGCCGCCACCGGCATGTTCATGTTCTTCTTCGCGTGGAACGACTACTTCGGACCGTTGCTCTACACCAGCGAGGAGCGCTCCAACTGGCCGCTGTCTCTCGCGCTGGCCTCGTTCCGCGGCCAGTACCAGGTGGACTGGAACATCACGATGGCCGCGACGTTGCTCGTGATGTTGCCGGTCATGGTCGTGTTCTTCTTCGCGCAAAGGGCCTTCGTCGAAGGCGTGACACTCACGGGGGTGAAGGGGTGAAGGTCGCCGTCGTCGGCGGAGGCTCCACGTACACGCCGGAGTTGGTGGACGGGTTCGCTCGCCTGCGCGACCAGCTGCCGATCAGCGAACTCGTGCTCACCGATCCGGCCACCGACCGGTTGGCGCTGGTCGGCGGCCTCGCGCAGCGGATGTTCGCCCGCACCGGTCACCCTGGAACGGTCCGGTACACCGGCTCGCTGGTGGACGCCGTCGAGGGCGCCGACGTGGTGCTGCTGCAGCTCCGCGTCGGCGGTCAGGCCGCGAGGCAGATCGACGAGACCGTGCCGCTCAAGTGCGACTGCGTCGGTCAGGAGACCACCGGGTGGGGCGGGTTGGCGAAGGCTCTGCGGACGGTGCCGGTCGTGCTGGACATCGCCGAGACGGTGGGCAAGCACGCCAAGCCGGACGCCTGGATCGTCGACTTCACGAACCCGGTCGGCATCGTCACCCGCGCGCTGCTCGACGCCGGCCATCGCGCAGTCGGGCTGTGCAACGTGGCGATCGGGTTCCAGCGTCGCATCGCCGCCGCGATAGGAGCCGAGCCCGAGCGGATCGGCCTCGACCACGTCGGGCTCAACCACCTCACCTGGCTTCGCGGGGCGACTCTCGACGGCGCCGACATCTGGCCCCGGGTGCTCGCGGAAGGCGGCGACGAGCTGGCAGAGGCGGTCGGGCTGCCCGCGTCGCTGATCCACGGGCTGGGCGTCGTGCCGTCGTACTACCTGCGGTACTTCTACGCGCACGACATCGTCGTCACGGAGCAGAAGCAGGAACCGTCGCGGGCCGAGAAGGTCGCCGAGATCGAGAGCACACTGCTCGGCATGTACGCCGACGAGTCCCTCGACACCAAGCCGGAGTTGCTGGAACAGCGCGGCGGTGCGTACTACTCCGAGGCCGCCGTCCAGCTGGTCGCGTCGCTCACGGCGGACACGGGCGACGTGCAGGTGGTGAACCTGCGCAACAACGGAACGTTCCCGTTCCTCCCGGACCAGGCGGTCATCGAGGTACCGGCCACGGTGGGCGCGGCCGGACCGAAGGCGGTCGACCTGGCGCCGCTCGACCCCCTGTTCGCGGGGCTGGTCGCCCATGTCAGCGCCTACGAGGAGCTGGCGATCGACGCGGCCCTGCGCGGCGGCCGTGACCGCGTGTTCAAGGCGTTGCTCGCGCACCCGCTCATCGGGCAGGTCGAACCCGCCGAGCGCCTGACCGACCTGCTCCTCGACGTGAACAGCGCCCACCTGCGGTGGCTGTCGTGAACGGTGGGCATGCCGCTGTCCTGGCGATCGACGGCGGTAACAGTAAGACCGACGTGGCGCTGATCGGCCGCGACGGATCGGTGCTCGCGGTCGCGCGCGGTCCGGGTTCGTGCCACCAGAACATCGGCCTCGACCGCACCCGCAGCCTCCTGATGGAGCTGGTCGCCAAGGCGGCCGCCACAGCCGGCTTCGATCCGTCCGGGGCGGCCGTGGCCGAGCACGCCAGCCTGTACCTGGCCGGAGCCGACCTGCCGATCGAGGTCGACCTGCTCACCGAAGCGCTCGGTGACACCGGCTGGGCGCCGTCGATGCGGGTCGACAACGACACGTTCGCGCTGCTCAGAGCCGGTACGGACGCGCCGAACGCAGCCGCTGTCGTGTGCGGTGCCGGGATCAACTGCGTCGGCGTCGCCGCTGACGGTCGTACCGCCCGGTTTCCGGCGCTCGGAAGGCACACCGGTGACTGGGGTGGCGGCGTCGGTCTCGGCGAGGAGGCGCTCTGGTGGGCGGTCCGCGCGGAGGACGGGCGCGGTGCGTCGACCGCGCTGGAGCACGCCGTCTCGGCGCACTTCGGGCTGCCGTCCCCGCTGGCCATCGCCGAGGCCATGCATCTCGGCCAGCTTTCGCCCGGACGGATCCTGGAGCTGACTCCGGTCCTGATGGACGTGGCGCGTGGCGGCGACGCGGTGGCGCTGCAGATCGTCGAGCGACTCGCCGAGGAGGTGTGCCTGCTCGCCGTCGTGGCGCTGAGCCGGCTCGACCTGCTCGGCGTCGACACGGACGTGGTCCTCGGCGGCGGCGTGATGACCGGATCAGGGCCGGTCGTGCTCGACCGGATCGCCGAACGCCTCCAGGTCGCGGCGCCACGGGCACGGATCCAGCTGGTCACCGAGCCCCCGGTCGTCGGCGCGGCGCTCCTCGGGCTCGACGCGCTCGGCGCCGACCCCGCCACCGAGGCCACCGTGCGGGACGCGCTCACGGCGGCGGTGCTGGCGGTCCGCGCGGCCTGATCCCGTGTGGTCCGCTGCTTGTGTCGGCAAGCTCCTGCCTGGATCTGGGCCCTGTGCCCCCTATCCTGACTGGGTAGCCGTGGGAGGTGGCGCTCATGTCTGAGATCGAGGTGTCCAGAACTGTCCGGGCACCCGTCGAGCGCGTCTGGGAGGTCTTCACCGACCTGTCCCGGGCAGCGGAGCGGCTCTCCGGCGTCGAGAAGATCGAGGTGTTGAACCCAGGGGAGTTCAAGGTCGGAACCACCTGGCGCGAGACCCGCGTGCTGCACGGCAAGACGGCCGTCGAGCAGATGACGGTCACCGTGTGCGAGCCGCCCTCGCATTACATCGTCGAGGCGCAGAGCCGGGGCACGCACTACAAGTCCGAGTTCACGTTCGTCCCGAACGGCGACGACACCCTGGTGACCATGACGTTCGGCGCGGAGTCGCACGGGGCGGTCGGCAAGATGGTCGGCGCCGTCCTGGGTGGTTACATGTCGCGCGCCGCCACCAAGACGATGCAGCAGGACCTGGACGACCTGGCGGACGTCGCCGAGAAGCCGGAGTAGCGCCCGGCCATTAGTCCGGTTCAGAGGGCCATTCCGGGCCGTGCATCGGCACGGCGTACATGTACCCATCGCCGTGGACGAAGCCCGCTGCCTCGTCCTGCGTCAATGCGTCGATCACCCGCTGCGCTCTGGTGAAGAACTCGCACGGGAACCGTTCGTTAGGGCACAGCCGGCAGGTTCCGTCGATCTCCACACCGTGCCGTGACCGGGATTCAAGCGCCAGTTCCAGCGTCAAGCGGGTCTCAGCCATCGATTCCGCTGGCCCGGTGCTTGACGAGGTCGGCCCATCGCACGTCGGGCGTGGACTCGGTCGAGTCACGTTCTTGCACGGGTGGGCCGGTCTCGTTGTGCCCGTTCATCGTTCCGCCCTCTCGTTGCGGCGATGCCGTGGTGGCTGTGCGTTCCCCAGTTCAGCATGGCGTAACGCGTGATCAATTTGCAATATCACTCGGAGATGATTGCAAGACTTGTCGCGTCGCCATGGTTGCCTCCAGACTGTCCGCATGACAGTTGGAGGACAGAGCCCTACCGTCCGCAGGCGACGCCTCGGCATGGAGTTGAAGCGGCTCCGCGAGGCGGCCGGTCTGACGTGCGAGACGGCAGGTGCGCCACTGGAGTGGTCGGCGTCCAAGGTCAGCCGCATCGAGAACGGCCGGTCCACCCTGCGAGCGCGCGACGTGCGCGACCTGCTGGAGGTTTACGGAGTCACCGACCCGAATGTCACGGACGGTCTACTCGAACTCCTGCGCGATTCCGGGCGGCGAGGCTGGTGGTCCAGCTACGGCGACATCATGCCCGACCCGTACCGCACGCTGATCGGCCTGGAAGGGGAAGCCGCAACGATCTGGGCCTACCAATCCGAACTACTGCCCGGACTCCTGCAGATTGAGGACTTTGCCCGCGCGCTTATCCGCACTATCGAGATAGAGGACACGGCCGAAGAGGTCGACCGCCGTGTGGCGGTCCGGATGGCACGACAGGCGATCCTCGACCGTCCAGATGCGCCTCGGCTGTGGGCCGTGGTGAACGAAGCCGTGCTTCGACGGCCTGTAGGCGGTTCCAAAGTGATGAAGGCACAGCTTCAACACCTCGTTGCAGCCGCGGAGCGCCCGAACATCGATCTGCAAGTGCTTCCCTTCGCAGAAGGTGCGCATCCGGCGATGGATGGGCCGTTCGTGCTGCTCAAATTCGCCGAAGCTGGCGATCCGGACGTCGTTTACCTGGAGAACACGCGCGGTGGGCTCTGGCTGGAGAAATCTTCCGAGACGGCGAGGTATACGCTGATGTTCGAGCACGTTCGTGCTCGGGCACTGAGTCCAGAGCGGTCTATCGCGTTCATCCAGCGGACCGCTGAGGAGCTGCCGAAGTAGTTGCGCAAGAGGGGGTGCGGGATGGCCGGCGACCGCTCCCGCGCTGTGTGGCGCAAGAGCAGCCGCAGCGGAGGCTCCGGTGACTGCGTCGAGGTCGCCATCGCCGGCGACACCATTGGCGTGCGAGACAGTAAGGATCCAGAAGGTCCCGTGCTCCGGTTCGGCCGCAGCGAGTGGCAGGCTTTCCTGGAAGGCATTGACGCAGGCGAGTTCCGGCTTCACTGAACTGTCGGGGAAATGGCGGCATCGGCCGTCCGGTTTGGGCGCCACTTCCGGAACAGTCCGGTTCGGGGAGGGCGAGGCTGCGCGAGGGGCTGACGAGCGTGCCGGCCAGCCCCTGCTTCTCGCCGGCCAGCCGGTCGTAACGAATAGACGGCTTTCGGGGTTTTGGTGAGATCAGCGAGCCAGACGTGTGGCGTCAGCGCACGCCGCGAATCGGCTGTACCAGCACGGCGCCGAGCAGCGTGATCACCGTCGCCACGGCGAACATCGTCGGGTAGCCGCCCGCGTGGGCCACGAGCAGGCCGCACAGCGCCGGCGCCATCGTCTGCGGCAGCGTGTTGGCGATGTTGATCACGCCGAGGTCCTTGCCGCGGTTCTCGGCGTCCGGCAGCACCTCGGTGATCAGCGCGACGTCGACGGCGAGGTACACCCCGAAGCCGGCGCCGAGGATCGCGACCGCGACGAGCGCGGCCGTCCACGTGGGCCAGACCGCGAAGATCACCAGCCCGCACGCGATGATCACAGTGGACGCCATGACGAACACTTTCCGCCGCTGGAGGCGGTCCGAGAGGACGCCACCGGCCACGATCGTCAGCAGCAGGGTCGTCCCGGCCACGACGTTCAGCCACAGCACGCCCTCGGCGGCCGATTTGCCGGGGAACAACTGCTCGTAGCCGACCTCGTCGCGGAGGAAGTACAGCATGTACGTGGTGCCGACGGCGTAGCCGAGCATCACGAGGAACCGCGTCAGCCAGGCCCAGCCGAAGTCCGGATGCCGCACGGGGTTGACCCACAGGACGGCCGCCAGCCGCCGCAGCGACAGCGGGGGCGCTGATCCGGGCGGCAGCGGCGGATCGTCGACGCCGACCACCAGCAGCGTCACGGCCACCACCAGAACGAACGCGAGTGCGGCGTACTTGGCGACGAAGCCGCCGGTGATCGAGATGACGATCGCGAGGCCGAGGATCGTCGCCAGCACCTGCGCCAGCCCCGCGAGCGCCGAGATGAAGCCGCGCTGCGTGACCGGTACCCGGTCGGGCACCATCGCCATCAGCACCGCGAGCAGGATGTTCAGCGTGAGCTGGCAGAGGCACCAGCCGAGTGTCACGGTGGCGACCGTCTGGCCCAGCGAGAGCACCAGCAGCGACACCGCCCCGCCGAACGCGCCCACCAGCGCCCACGGGCGGCGCCGGCCGTACCGCGAGGTGGTGGAGTCGGACAGCGCGCCGAACAGCGGGTTCGCGACCAGCGAGATCACCGCGCCGATCGCCAGCACCACCGCGAGGCTCGTCTCCTTCTCGGCCGGGTCGATCTGAGCGATCTGTTCGGCGATCAGGACCTGGCCGGGGACGTTGAAGCCCATCCACAGCGCGATCGACGCGCCCGTGTACAGCGTGGTGTAGCGGCGGCCGACCCGCTCGACCGGTGGGGCCAGGACCGCTGTCATCTGTGGTGCCGCGCGACGAGCTCGCGGTACCAGTCGTACGAGGCCTTCGGCGTGCGCCGCTGCGACTCGAAGTCGACCCGGACCAGCCCGAACCGCTGGCTGTACCCCTCGGCCCACTCGAAGTTGTCGAGCAGCGACCAGCAGAAGTAGCCGCGGACGTCGACGCCGGCTTCGATCGCCGCGCGCACCGCACGCAGGTGGCTGTCGAGGTAGGCGACGCGGCGGGAGTCGTCGACGCGGCCGTCCGCGTCCGGCTCGTCGGTGAACGCGGCGCCGTTCTCGGTGATGTAGATCGGCGGCAGCTTCTCGCCGTACTTCCCCTGAAGGCCGGTGAGCAGCTCGGTGAACGCGTCCGGGACGACCGGCCAGTTGAAGCCGGTGTACTCGACGTCCTTGATCGGCACGAGGTCGAAGCCCATCGGGTTCTCCGGGCCGGCGGCGCGCACCTTGTTCGGCGCGTAGTAGTTCACCCCGAGGAAGTCGATCGGGGACGAGATGATGTCGAGGTCGCCGTCACGGATCACGCCCAGGTCGGCGCCGCGGTAGAGGGAGTCGAGCCCGTCCGGGTACCGGCCGAGCAGCACGGGGTCGGAGTACGTGCCGTTCTGGATCGCGTCGAGCCTGGCGGCCGCGGTCTGGTCTTCCGCGCTGTCCGAGGCGGGCCAGGTCGGAGCCATGTTCTGGGTGATGCCGACCTCGGCGGCCCCGGCCTGGTGGAGTGCCTGAACGGCCAGTCCGTGACCGAGGAGCTGGTGGTGCGCCACCGGGAACGCGCCGCCGAGCAGAGCCTTGCCGGGCGCGTGCACGCCCAGCGCGTAGCCGTAGACCGTGTGGACGAACGGTTCGTTGAGCGTGATCCAGCGGGGGACGCGGTCGCCCAGCATCGCGTACGCGTGCTCCGCGTACTCGGCGAAGCGGGCGGCGGTGTCGCGGTTGAGCCAGCCGCCGGCGTCCTCCAGCGCCTGGGGAAGGTCCCAGTGGAAGAGCGTGGGGTGCGGGGCGATGCCGCGGTCGAGCAGCGCGTCGACCAGGCGGTCGTAGAACGCGAGGCCGTCGGCGTTGGGCGAGCCGGTGCCGTCGGGCTGGATGCGCGTCCAGGCGATCGAGAAGCGGTATGCGTCGAGGCCGAGGTCGGCCATCAGCGCTACGTCCTCGGGGTACCGGTGGTAGTGGTCGCAGGCGACGTCGCCGCTCTCACCGTTCTTGGTGCGTCCGGGCGTGTGGGCGAAGGTGTCCCAGATCGAACGGCCGCGTCCGCCTTCGTCGACAGCGCCCTCTATCTGGTAAGACGCCGTCGCGGCACCCCACACGAATCCGGTCGGGAACGTGAGCTCGTCGGCCATTCGGCACCACCTCCGGACGTGACCCTACTCACGAGTCACTTTTCACGTAAGCCCCCTGATCTGGCGAATTCAGCTCCGCCCAGTCTCGGATTTCTGGGGGTCGCGCGGGCGCGAAATCCCCAAGAATCCGGCAGTCAGCGGTTAGGCGAGGACCTCGGCCGCCGCCGCCAGGAAGACGTCGTTCTCCGCCGGCGTACCGATCGTCACGCGCACACCGTCGCCGGGGAACGGGCGCACGATCACGCCGCGCTTCTCGCAGCCCGCTCCGAACTCGGCGGACCGGTCTCCCAGCGGCAGCCAGACGAAGTTCGCCTGGCTCTGCGGCAGGTCAGGCACCAACGCGCGCATGGCCGCGGTGACCCGCTCCCGCTCGCCGACGATGATGTCGACCCGGCGCCGCATCTCCTCGGGCTGCCGTAGCGCGGCGAGCGCGCCAGCCTGCGCCGGGCCGGACGAGGAGAACGGCGTGACCACCTTGCGGACGGCGTCGGCCACCGGTTCGGGCGCCGAGAGCCACCCGATGCGGGCGCCCGCCAGCCCCCACGCCTTGGAGAGCGTGCGGAGCACTGCCACGTTCGGGCGGTCGCCGGCCACCTGGAGCCCGTCCGGTACGTCCGGGTCGGTGACGAACTCGCGGTACGCCTCGTCGATGACGACCAGCACGGTCTCCGGCACGGTGTCGAGGAACCGCTCCAGGTCTGCGCGGCGTACGGCGGTGCCGGTGGGGTTGTTCGGGTTGCAGACCATGACGAGCCTGGTCCGGTCGGTCACGGCGGCGGCCATCGCGGCCAGGTCGTGCTCGTGGCCGGCGGTGTTCGGCACCCGGACGCTGACGGCGCCCGTGCCTGCGGAGATGATCGGGTACGCCTCGAACGACCGCCACGAGTAGACGATCTCATCGCCCGGAACCGCCGCGGCCTTCGCCAGGTGCTCGCACAGGGCCACCGATCCGCAGCCAGTGGCGATGCGGGCCGGGTCCAGGCCGTACCGCTTGCCCAGATCCTCGCGCAGCGCCACCACGCCCATGTCCGGGTATCGGTGGAGCTGGAGCGCCGCCTCGGTCACCGCCTCCGTCACGCCGGGCAGCGGGCCGAACGGCACCTCGTTGCTGGCCAGCTTGATCGCCTCGGGCAGCCCCAGTTCGCGGGCGAGATCGGCAGGGTTGCGCCCCGGCTTGTACGACGGCAGCGCGGCCAGGTCGGCCCGGGTGAGGGTCATGGCTCTCTCCGATCGTTCGGTGCGGACCTCGGTGGGGCCAGCACCACCACGGTCTGCACGGCCTTGTCGTGCAGGCACTGCTGCGCCGGCCTGTCCCACGTGCACCACAGCGCGTCGATGAGCGACAGCGGCAGGGCGCAGATGCCGAGGAGGCTGGGCGGCAGGCCGATGATGAACCAGCGCCGGGTCGACTGCCAGAACGTGATCTGCTGGGAGTCGATCCTGGCGACCTTGATCCCGAGCAGCCGCTTGCCGAGGGTCTGGCCGCTGCCCGCGGTGGCCGGCACCTCGTAGGCGAACCAGAGCCCGACCGACACGATGACGAAGAGCAGGCGCAGGGTCTGGGCGCGCTCCGAGAACTCCAAGGGCGGGAGTTCGTCACCGGCGACGAACGCCTTCGCCCACGCGTCCACGACCGGCCCGGTCTCGCGCTGGAACTGGTACAGGAAGTACCCGTTCACCACGAGGTTCAGGACTAGCAGCGCCACGGCGTCGACGACCCGGGAGAGGAACCGGGCACCCACCGGCGCGAGGTGGATGTCTGTGGGGAGTTGAGGGGCCGGCTGCTGGTACCCGACCGGCGGCGCCTGGGTCGGCGACGCGGCGCTGGGGAAGCTGGTCGGCAACCGGGGGAACTGCGGAAGCGCGCCCGGCGGGATGGACGGGGCAGGCGGCTCCTCGGGTGCCGGCGCGGCCGGAGCCGGCGTTCCGGACGGGATCGGCTCGCCCACCCACTGGTCGCCGTCCCAGTAGCGTTGGGTCTCGGGTGCGGCGGGGTCGGGGTACCAGCCGGGTGCGACGCCGGTCATGCGGCGGCCTCCAGGTCCGCGGGGGCCAGCTTCACGACGGCCGTCTTGCCGTACTTGTCGTGCAGGCACTGCCGGTTCGGCTTGTCCCAGAGCAGCCAGAGAGAGTCGACCCAGTTGTAGATACCGACCATGCTGCCCACCAGCGGGATGAGGGTCAGCAGCACCATGCCGTCCTGCGCCATCCAGCGGCGGCGCGCGTGTCGAGTCTCGATCGGGCCGCCGTCCTCCACCCGTACGACGCGGATCTTCAGGACCTTCTTACCGATCGTCTGGCCGCTGCGGTGCATGTAGACGACCTCGTACATGTACGTGACCGCCGCACTCAGCAGGGTGAAGAAGACCGCGAGCCCGATCGCCAGCCCGAGGAACAGGAGCAGGTCCGCGCCGGAGATCGGAGGTTCGTCCGCCGGAGCCGTGGACGCGTCCTCGATCTTGCCGATGAACCAGATGTAGAGCCAGATCAGCAGCGGTATCTCCAGCACCAGGATCGGGACGTTGATGATCAAGGCGTCGATGAGCCTGGCGAAGAAGCGGTCCTTTGCCGGCGCCAGCTCACGCCCGCCCGGGGCGGAGTACTCGGCCACCGGGGCGAACATCGGCGCGTTCCAACCAGGTCCGTAACCCTGCGGAGGCCCGTAACCCTGCGGAGGCCCGTAACCCGGCGGAGGCCCGTAGCCCGGCGGCGGAGGGCGGTATCCGGCGGGCGGGGTGGCGTATCCCGCAGGCGGCGGCGGGGCGCCGAAACCCGGTGCGGCGCCGTAGCCGGGAGCGCCCTCGAACGCGGGCGCGCCCCCGTGCCCTGGTGTGGTGCCGTACTGGTCAGGCGAAGTCATGGCGTCATCCTGCCGCACGGCGGCGACGCGTCCCCAGGGTCTGTCTTCACAGGGCGCATGCCCTACTGCGCCGGACCCAGACGACGACCGGCTGCGTTGTCGGCCCACCCGGATACAAGAAGACGTATCCGGGTGCACCTTCGCCTTGCCGGACGCCGCCTGGGCCTCAGCTCGCTACGGGCGAGCCTGTGAAGGCACACCCTAGAGATTGCCGCGCCGCGCCTGCTCTCGCTCGATCGCCTCGAACAGCGCCTTGAAGTTGCCCTTGCCGAAGCCGAGCGAGCCGTGCCGCTCGATCAGTTCGAAGAACACCGTCGGGCGATCCTGGACGGGCTTGGTGAAGATCTGCAGGAGGTAGCCGTCCTCGTCGCGGTCGGCGAGGATCTTCAGCTCACGCAGGGTCTCCAGCGGCACGCGCGTCTCGCCGACCCAGTTGCCCAGCTCCTCGTAGTACGAGTCGGGCGTGTCGAGGAACTCGACGCCGGCCGCGCGCATGGTCCGCACGGTGGCCACGATGTCGTTGGTCGCCAGCGCGATGTGCTGCACGCCGGGGCCGCCGTAGAACTCGAGGTACTCGTCGATCTGCGACTTCCTCTTGCCCAGCGCCGGCTCGTTGAGCGGGAACTTCACCTTGCGGGTGCCGTTGGCGACGACTTTGGACATGAGCGCGGAGTACTCGGTGGCGATGTCGTCGCCGACGAACTCCTTCATGTTCGTGAAGCCCATGACGTTGTTGTAGAACGACACCCACTCGTTCATCCGGCCGAGCTCGACGTTGCCGACGCAGTGGTCGATCGCCTGGAACAGCCGCTTCGGCGCACCCTCGGGCCGCTCGACGATGGGGCCCCGCGCGACGAAGCCGGGCAGGAACGTGCCGGTGTAGCGGGAGCGGTCGACGAGCGTGTGCCGCGTCTCGCCGTACGTGGCGATGGCGGCTACGACGACTTCGCCGTGCTCGTCGGTGATCGTGTGTGGAGCTTCCAGGCTGGTGGCGCCGTGCTCGATCGCGTACGCGTACGCCCGGGGGACGTCCGGCACCTCCAGCGCGAGGTCGACGACGCCGTCGCCGTGGGCCGCGACGTGCGCGCCGAGGTCGGTGCCCGCGTGCACCGCGCCGGTGAAGACGAACCGGGCCGCGCCGGAGGCCAGTACGTACTCGGCGTGGTCGCGGTGGCCGGTCTCCGGGCCGCGGTAGGCGACGCAGGTCATGCCGAACGCGGTGGAGTAGTAGTGCGCGGCCTGCTTGGCGTTGCCGACGGCGAACCGCACGTGGTCCATGCCCTTGACCGGGAACGGGTCGTGGCTGATGTCGTGCTCTACGGCCCCGATGAGGGTCTCGACGTTCTCGCTCATGGTCGTCATGGGCCATCACTCCCTGGTGGTCTTCCCGCCAGCATCGTTGGACCACCGCGACTAGGCAACTGTGCCAGTTCGGGCTGCTCAATCTGTACAGTCTGGGTACCTGGAGCCGCCGATGAATGGGCAGGTTGTACATGATTGACGAGTTGGACGCCCGGCTGCTGGAGTTGCTCGACGCCGAGCCGCGCATCGGTGTGCTGGAGTGCTCGCGCCGGCTCGGCGTGGCCCGTGGCACGGTGCAGGCGAGGCTCGACCGGCTGATCTCGCGCGGAGTGATCCGCAGCTTCGGCCCGCAACTCGATCCCGGAGCCATCGGCTACGGCGTGACCGCGTTCGTCACGCTGGAACTGCGCCAGGGCCGCGGTCACGCCGCCGTCGCCGCCGACCTGGCCGAGATCGCCGAGGTGCTGGAGGCGTACACGATCACCGGATCCGGCGACATGTTCTGCCGGCTGGTCGCCCGATCTAACGCCGACATGCAGCGGGTCATCGACCTCGTGCTAGAGGTGCCGGGAATTGTCCGGACATCGACGGTGATCGCCCTGTCCACACAGGTGCCCTATCGGGTACTTCCGCTGGTTACGGCGGCTGTAGAGAGCCCGAAAACCTTCCCGAACGTTCGTTAGGAGTCCTAGGGTTGCGGGCGGCGACCGGCCAGGTGGCCAGTCGCTCTCGATGAGGAGGCGCCTAATGAAGGTCCGTCGGTTATCGGCCGGTGCGGTGGCGGCCGCCACGTTGCTCGCAGTGGGAGGGATGACCCCCGTGGCCACTGCCGCACCCGCGGCTGAAGGCACGGCCACATATACGGTTCTCGCGGAAGAAGGAGCCAGCGGCGCCGCCGCGCTCGCCGCGATCAAGGCCGCCGGTGGCACGGTCACCGCGACCAACGCTGAGGTCGGCAGTTACACGGTCACCGCGTCCGGTGCCGGTTTCATCGCGAAGGTCGCCGCGTCCGGCGCGGTGCTCGGTGCCGCGCACGCCCGGCCCATCGGGTACGCGCCGAAGCTGAACAAGGCGAAGATCGAGAACGTGGAGCGCGAGAACCGTGGTGGCGCGCGTTCGAGCGGTCACAAGCCTGGCACCCGGCTCGACCCGCTGGACGACAAGCTCTGGGGCCTGAAGATGGTCCGCTCGGACCTGGCCCGCAAGGTCCAGCCTGGTGACAAGCGGGTCAAGGTCGGCGTCCTGGACACCGGCATCGACGCCAGCAACCCGGACATCGCCCCCAACTTCGACTGGAAGCTGTCCCGGAACTTCGCCAAGGACATTCCCGAGGTCGACGGACCGTGCGAGGTGGCGAGCTGCCTCGATCCGGTCGGCACCGACGACGGCGGCCACGGCAGCCACGTCGCCGGCACGATCGGCGCCGCCGCCAACGGCTTCGGGCTCTCCGGTGTGGCGCCCAACGTCAGCCTGGTCGAGCTCAAGGTCGGTCAGGACTCCGGGTACTTCTTCCTGGACTCGGTCGTCAACGGCCTGATCCACGCGGGCAAGTCCGGTATCGACGTCGTGAACATGTCGTTCTTCGTCGACCCGTGGCTCTACAACTGCCTGAACAACCCGGCCGACTCCGCCGAGGCGCAGCTCGAGCAGCGCACGATCATCGCCGCGATGACCCGAGCCCTGATCTTCGCCCGGCTGCGCGGCGTCACCCTGGTGGGTTCGCTCGGCAACAACCACGAGGACCTCGCCGCGCCGCGCCCCGACGCCTCCAGCCCGAACTTCCCGGCAGACAGCGCCTACCCGCGCGAGATCGACAACCGCACCTGCTTCGACCTGCCGGTCGAGGGGCCGGGCGTCATCGGCGTCTCCGCGCTGGGCCCGTCCAAGAAGAAGGCGGACTACTCCAACTACGGCACCGAGCAGATCAGCGTTTCGGCGCCAGGCGGCTGGTTCCGCGACGGCTTCGGCACCCCGACGTTCCGCACCAACGAGAACATGATCCTGTCGGTGCAGCCGTTGAAGGTGCTGCAGGAGGAAGGTTCGGTCGACCCGGACGGCAACATCACGCCTGACGGCGCGGCGCTCGGTGTGCAGAAGCAGTGCACCGCCAGCGGAAAGTGCGGCTACTACGGCTACCTGCAGGGCACCTCGATGGCGTCCCCGCACGTCAGCGGTGTCGCCGCGCTGATCGTCAGCGAGTACGGCCACCGGGACCGCAGCGGCCTCGGCCTGTCGCCGTGGGCCACCGAGTGGATCCTCACCCACACCGCCGCGAAGACGGCCTGCCCGGAGCCGCGGCTCCAGACGTACACCAACGAGGGCCGGCCGGAGGAGTTCAACGCCTTCTGCGCCGGTGGGAAGCGGTTCAACGGCTTCTACGGGCACGGCATCGTGGACGCGTACGCCGCGGTAACGCACTAGTTGGCTTTGTGGTCGCGCTTTTCCGGGCTATGGCCCGGAAAAGCGCGACCACTTTCATGACCTGACCCAGACTGTCCAGCGCACCAGGCGCTCGTAGCCGAGCCGCGTGTAGACGGGCTGGCCGTCGTCGCTCGCGATGAGGACCGCGGTCTGGTCGGGCCAGTGCGTGGTCGCGGCCCAGGTGAGGGCGGCGCCCGCGCCACGCCCTCGTGCGGCCGGCATCACCGCGACGTTCTCGACGAGGGTCACCCCGGCGGCCGAGTGCGCGGCAGCGGTGGCCAGCGGCGTGTCGCCGTCGTACCCGACCCAGAGGGCGGTCGATCCGTCGAGTATCGCGGGGGCGAGCAGCGCGCCCGGCGTGAACGGCTGCAACTCCGGCACCGGGTAGCCCTCGACGAGCACGCGCTCGACATCCGCCAGCCCGGCGACCGAGTCGATACGGCGGATGTCCAGGTCCGTGGCGGGTGGCTCGGTGACTGTCGCCGGGAACCGTGCCATCAGCGGCGGATGTCCGGCCAGACCGAGCCCGGACGGCCGCAGGTCGGGTGTCGGCCACGCGCTCACGAACAGGTACGGCACGCCGGCCGGGATCACCGCGTGGACCTCGTCGAGCAGCGGTCTCGGGTCGACGGGCTGCTTCGGCAGCACCCAGTTCGCGAACAGCCCGCGGTCCGACAGCGCACCGCCCGCCCAGGTGTCCCCGTCGTGCCACGGCCGCCCGGCGAGCCTCGCTGCCTCGGTAGCCCAGGATGCGTGCGCGAGCACCGCTTGGCGGACCAGCGAGTCCTCGGGCGGCAGATCAGGCTCCCAGCCGGTGGCGAGGTACTCGTCCTCCGGCGGCACTATCGACGTCCCCACCGGATCACTGTCCCAAAGGTCGGCCGGGTTCGCACGTAGCCTTGATCACGCTGTTCCGCGTGCGGAGCAGCCCCTCCATGTAGTCGGCGAGGAACAGGCGTTCGACCAGCTTGCCCAGCGGACCGGCCGGAGCGCTCCACTCCACGAGGTCGGTCATCCTGGTGCCACCGTGAGCAGCCTCGAACAGGTGCTCGTGACGCCAGCGGCTGAACGGACCCCGCACCTGCTCGTCGGTGAACGAGCGGTACCGGTGCTCGCTGAGGATGAGCGTGGTCATGCGCCACCGCACGCCGAAGTGCAGCGCCTGCCAGGTGACCGTCTCGCCTTCCGAGATCAGCCCGCTGGTGACCCCGGCGACCGCCCGTTCCACCGTGCCCGTCGACCGGACGTGCAGATCGATGTCGCGCGAGGCGTCGTAAACCCGCTCGACCGGAGCCGCGATCTCGGTGACCAGCTCGATACGGCCCACGGGTCAGCCGTGCGCGACGAACAACTCGGGCCGGATCGTGACGATCACCCGGACCGCCGCGTCCTTGATCGGGATCGGGTGGCTGTAGCGCTCCTGGAGGCCCTGGTAGAACGACGCCTCCGCGTCGTCGTCCTCAATGGACCCCACCGTGCCGCGAACCTCCAGGTAGCGGTACGGGTTGTCGGGATCGGCCACCGACAGGGCCACCTTGGGCTGGTGCGCGAAGTTGCGGAACTTCTGGCGCGTCTTGGTGTGCGTCATGCGGAGGACCTGGCCGTCCCAGGCGTACCACATGATGTTGCTCTGCGGCGTTCCGTCGGGGCGGACCGTGGCCAGATGCACGAACAGGGGGCGCTCTAACAGATCGGCGTGGCTCTCGGGAAGGGTCTCAGAGGAAGGCATGCCCCAACATTAGGCAGCTATGGCTTGAGTCTGAGCAGCACGGCGGGGTCGAACGAGACATGGAACGGCAGTTCGAGATGGACGGTCTCACCGGCGGCCGCACGCGCGTACTCGGTGTAGACGCCTTCAGGATCAAGCCGGTACGCGACCACGTGCAGCGGGTCGAGTTCGACGCGAAGGTAGCTAGGGATACCAGCCTGGGCGTACAGCGCCGGCTTGCGGAACCGATCATCCGAACGCGTGGATCGGCGAGACGACCTCCGCGACGCAGCGCTACGTGCGTCGGCTGGATAGTTGTTGCGTCGAAGTGACGTCGCCGGACTACGACGACGTCGGGGATCGGCCGTTGGTCCTTGGCGACGATGACGCCGACTGCCTCCACGATGGGAAAGTCGTCCCCGGGCGGCGCGTGCTCCAGGAGATTGGCCAGCCGTCGAGCGGCATGTCTGATGTCCGGATGAGCGGTGGCGGGGCCACCGTGCGGCACTCCGTCGACGAGCTCGTACCGGATGTCCGATTCAGGCAGCCGGTCGATGTCGTCGACTGTCCACCCCTGGGGTGGGGGCAACGTGGGCACTGCTTCGGCGCTCACGGGCATCTCCTCGCGTGGCTCCATGCCTCATCGTAAGGCGGCCGACAGGCAAGAAGCCTACCCAGCAAACGGGGGCAAACGCAAGATTCTAGAGGGAAAGGGCGGCAAGGGCGGCGTTCACGATGCTGCCGGGCAGCAGGTCGTGGAGTTCGTACAGCTCGTGCACGGTGCCCGACTGTCCGAACTGGTCGACGCCGAGCGGCACGCACGGTGCTCCGAGCGCCGATCCGAGCCACGCCATCGCGTGCGACGACGCGTCGTGCACCGTGACGATCGGTGCCCGGTCGCCGAACACCTGCCGCAGCGCGCCGGCAGTCGACGGCGCGGTTGCGGTGCGGACGCCCTGGCGCAGCGTGCGTTGCCACGCCGAGTAGAGGCGGTCGAGCGACGTCACGTCGACCACGTGCGCTTTGACGCCCTCCTCGGCCAGCTCCTCGGCGGCGCTCAGCACTTCGGGCAGCACCGCGCCGGACCCGACCAGGTACACCGTCGGACCGTCGACAGTGGACTCCACCAGCCGGTAAGCGCCGGCCAGCACCTGGCGCCGCAGCATCGTCTCGCCGATCCGCGCCTTTGCGGCCTCGAACGGTGCCTGGTCGAGCGGACGGGTGGTGAGGCGGAAGTAGTACGAGCCGTTCTCGACAGGTCCCGCCGTCAACGGCGCGGAAGGACCAGCTGCGATGCGGCCGAGCGCGTCGCAGAGCAGCCAGTCCAGCGCACCGGCGTACGCGGGCTCGATGAACGTGAGCCCAGGCAGCTCCAGCCCGATCGACGCCGTGATCGTGGACTGGTGCGCGCCGCCCTCGGGCGCCAGCGTCACCCCGGACGGCGTGCCGGCGACGACGAACCGCGATGCCGAGTACGTCCCGTAGATGAGCGCGTCGAGGCCGCGGCAGACGAACGGGTCGTACACGGTGCCGATCGGCAGCAGCGGCTGGCCGGACAGATCCCACGAGAGCCCCAGCTGCCCGAGCAGCAGGAAGAGGTTCATCTCGGAGATGCCCAGCTCGATGTGCTGCCCGGAGGGGCCCTCGTTCCACTTGAGCAGCGGATCGTCGCCCCAGCTCGGCAGCTCGGCCGGGTGGAACACGCCGGTCTTGTTGATGAACCCGGCGAGGTTGGTCGAGGTGGCGACGTCCGGCGCGGTGGTGACCAGGTACTTCGCCACGTCGGGCTGGCGGGCCAGGTCGACCAGCACCCGCCCGAACGCCTCCTGCGTCGAGAGCGGCTTCGCGGCGCGTACGCCCGTCGAGTCGGGAACCGTGACCGGCAGCGACGGTTCGCGCGGCGTCCGGGCCAGTTCCTCTCGCCGCTGCCCGGCCCAGGCGCCGGCCGGCGTGGCGGGGTCGAGGCGGTCCCACTCGGTGTCGGCGCTCAGGCCGGTCGCGGCCCGAAACCCGCTGATCTGATCGCCCGTCAGCAGCGCGGAGTGGTTGCGCGGGTTGCCCGCCAACGGCAGACCCCAACCCTTCACCGTGTACGCGAACACGACGCTGGGCCGGTCGGCGGCGGCGTCGCACTCGGCGTACGCGTCGAGCATGGCGCCGAGATCGTGGCCGCCGAGGTCCTGGACGAGCGGTGCCAGCTCCTCGTCGGGCACCGCTTCGAGCAGCGCACGAACCTCGGAAGGAGCCCCGTCGCAGAAGCGCTTGCGCAGTTCGGCGCCGGTGTGCGCGAACATCGACTGGTACCGCTCGTTGGGCATCGAGTCGATCCAGTCCCGCAGCTCCGAGCCCCCTGGCTGCGCGAAGACGGCCTGGAGTCGCCGCCCGTACTTCACCTCGACCACGTGCCAGCCGGCCGCCTCGAACTGCCCGCGCCACTGCGCGATGCGGATGCCGGGCACCACGCGGTCGAGCGACTGGCGGTTGAAGTCGACGATCCACATCACGTTGCCGAGACCCTGGGTGGCCGGGTCCGCGATCGCCTCCCAGATGTTGCCCTCGTCCAGCTCGGCGTCGCCGAGAAGGGCGATGAAGCGGGACGCCGGCCGCTCACCGAAGTGGGCGTCCACGTATCGCCTGGTGACTGCGGCGAAGAGCGGCGCCGCCGGTCCGAGGCCCACCGAGCCGGTCGAGAAGTCGACCTCGTCCGGGTCCTTGGTGCGCGACGGGTACGACTGGAGCCCGCCGCGCGACCGCAGCGTGGTCAGGTACGAGCGGTCGAGGTTGCCGAGCAGGTATTGGATCGCGTGGAACACCGGCGACGCGTGCGGCTTGACGCTCACCCGGTCGTGCTCGGTGAGGTGCGCGAAGTACAGCGCGGTCATCGCCGTGACCAGAGACGCCGACGACGCCTGGTGTCCGCCTACCTTCACCCCGTCGCCGGTCTGCCGCTCGCGGTTGGCGGCGTCCACAATGCGGACCGCCAGCCAGAGCACTCGCTGCTGGATCTCGTCGAGAACATCAAGGTCAGCCACGGCGGTCACTGTAACCCCGCCGAGTGTCGGATTTTTGGGGGTTACGCGGGCTCGCGACCCCCGAGAATCCGACACTCGGGGTTAGTGCAGGGCGGCGGCTATCTGGTCGGCGGCGGCCACCACGCGGGGTCCCACGACGGCCGCGTCCAGCTCGGTCAGCGAGACCACTCCGACGCTTGCCTCGATGCCCGAGTTCGCAGGTAGCGGCGCTGCCACACCGTGGGCGCCCTGCTGCAGTTCGCCGCTGCTCGCCACGAACGGATCGCCGCCGGCGCGTCCGGACAGGATCGCCAGCCCGGCCGCGCCGCGGTCGAGCGGGTGCCGGGTGCCGGTGCGATACGCCACGTGGAACGCGGTCCAGGTCGGCTCGACGACGGCCAGTGCGAGGGCTTCGCCCGCGTCGGCGACGGTGAGATGTGCGGTGGCGCCGAGGTCCTCGGCGAGCCGCCGCAGCGCCGGGATCGCGGTCTCGGCGAGCAGCGGCTGGGCGCGCCTGGCGAGCTGGATCACTGCGAGCCCGAGCCGGATCCGCCCCTCCGTGTCACGCCGCACCAGGCCGTGCCCCGCCAGCGTCGTGACCAGCCGGTACACGACCGCGCGCCCGACGCCCAGCGCTGTGGCGGCCTCGGTGACGGTGAGCCCACCCGGAGTCTCGGCGACGAGCGTCAGCAGCCGTAGTCCGCGGTCGAGGGTCTGCGCGGTTTCGGTGGTCACGCGCTGAGTATCGCGCGCCATTAGCGGTGCCTTCGGACTTCCCACGTTCACGTGGTGGGTGGCATGCTGACATCTGACCATATTCATGGATTGTGTCCATATATGTGGACAGATCAAGCTCCGACACTGCCCCGCACGGCATTGGAGGTCCGTCGATGAGGTTCAGACGTGCAGTGCTCGCCGTTTCACTGGTACTACCGCTGCTTGTGGCGGTCGAGCCGGCCACGGCCGCCGAGCCCACGTTCACCGTCCAGACGCCCGCGAGCACCGTCGCCGCCCGCACCGACCGTCGCCCGATGGCAGGCGGCATCTACGACCCCGTCGCCAGGAAGACGTTCATCTCCTGGGCGGGCAAGAACGAGGACAGCTACGTCCAGGAGTACAACCACGCGACGCGCGTCTGGTCGGCGCCGACCTTCATCGACGGTGGCGACGCGGACACGCACAACTACCCGACGATGGTCCAGGCCAACAACGGCAAGCTGCTGATCTTCCGCGGGATGCACAACGTCGAGCTGGTGGTCTCCGAGTCACCGCGTCCGCGCAGCGCCGCCGGCACGTGGACCCACCGCGTGATCCCGGAGGGCATCGCCGCCAGCTACCCGATGCCGTTCAAGGCCGCGAACGGCGACATCTACGTCTTCTACCGGCGTACCGACGACACGGTCGACCCGGCCGCCCCTCCGGACCAGCGCCCGATGCTCTACGTCCGCTCGACGGACAACGGCCGGACCTGGCGCAACTCCACGCAGCTCACCGGCGCGCCGTACGCGGTCGGTTCGATCGGACGCACGGACAACATGGACGAGGTCTACTTCGGCCAGATGCGGTACGAGCCCGCACGCTGGGGCCGTTCTGAGCGGGTGCACATCGTCTGGACCCTCGCCGGCGGCGGACCCGAGGGCGAGCGGCACGACCGCTACCACCGCAACATCCACTACGCGTACTTCCAGCCGTCCAACCGGCGCTTCTACAACGTGGCCGGCCGTGACCTCGGTGTCCAGATCGACAACGACGACACCGAACTGCGGACCAAGGTCGTCACGACGCCGGTCGAACTCCCGGCCGGCATCCGCTCGCCCGACTACATCCAGCTGGTCGGCTGGCAGGCCAACGGCCGCCCGTTCGTCGTGTGGTTCCAGGCCGACACCGCCGGTGTGTTCCACAACTTCACCGGCCACTGGAACGGATCGCGCTGGATCGTCCGAGAGGTGACCACCGGCGTCCGTACCCGCGAGATGGAGCCGGTCGCCGGCGGATGGCGCGTCTACAGCACGGTCGACCTGCAGCCCGATGTGCGGACCGCGCTGCTCACCGACCGGGGCACCTGGACTCCCGGCGCGACGATCCCGACCGCGAAGCCCGTACAGCGGATCGAGCTGATCACCGGATTCCGCGATCCGGCCCGCCTGCTAGTCACGGGCAATTCCAGTGCGCGTGACGTGTCCGTGGCCGACGGTGACATTCACGTCGTCGGCGTGCGTTAAGGGTTCTGCGGTTGGATTGTGGAGTGCCGCTCCACAATCCAACCGCAGATAGACTCGCCGCGTGACTCTACGTCTGTACGACACGCTTGCCCGGTCGGTCCGTGACTTCCACCCGCTCGTGCCGGGCAAGGTCGGGATCTACCTGTGTGGCGCCACCGTGCAGTCGGCGCCGCACATCGGGCACATGCGGTCCGGAGTCAACTACGACGTGCTGCGTCGCTGGTTCGCGTACCGCGGGCTCGACGTCACCTTCATTCGCAACGTCACCGACATCGACGACAAGGTGCTGGAGAAGTCGGCTGAGGGCGCCGTCCCGTGGTGGGCCCTCGCGTACCAGAACGAGCTGGCGTTCTGCGCCGGGTACGACGCCCTCGGCTGCCTGCGGCCCACCTACGAGCCGCGCGCCACCGGGCACATCCCCGAGATGATCGTGCTGATGCAGCAGCTCATCGACGGCGGCCACGCGTACGCGTCAGGCGGCGACGTCTACTTCGACGTGCTCTCCTACCCGGAGTACGGCGCCCTGTCCGGCCAGCGTATCGACCACATGAAGCAGCCCGAGGACGCCGTCCACAAGCGTGATCCCCGCGACTTCGCGCTGTGGAAGGGGCACAAGCCGACGGAGCCGGCGTCCGCGTCCTGGGATACGCCGTGGGGTTCCGGCCGGCCGGGGTGGCATCTGGAGTGCTCGGCGATGGCCGGCAAGTACCTCGGCGACGCGTTCGACATCCACGGCGGCGGCACCGACCTCGTGTTCCCGCACCACGAGAACGAGATCGCGCAGTCCCGCGCGGCCGGCCGTGGCTTCGCCCAGTTCTGGGCGCACCACTCGCTGCTCAACCTTGGCGGCGAGAAGATGAGCAAGTCGGTCGGCAACACGCTCGGCGTGCCGGCGGTGCTGCAGCGCGTCCGCCCGGTCGAGCTGCGGTACTACCTGGCCGCGCCGCACTACCGCTCGATCATCGACTACAGCGAGGAGTCGCTGCAGGAGGCGGCGCTGGCGTACCGGCGAGTCGAGGGCTTCGTGCAGCGTGCGGCCGAGCGTGTGGGCGCGGAGGAGCCGGGTGTGATCTGCGCCGAGTTCGAGGCCGCGATGGACGACGACCTCGGCACGCCGAAGGCCCTGGCCGCGCTGCACGAGGTGGTCCGCGCCGGGAACCAGGCTCTGTCCAGCAGCAACGACGAGGCCACACGTGGCGCCCTGGCCTCGGTCCGCGGGATGCTCGGCGTGCTCGGGCTCGACCCGCTCGACCCGCTCTGGGGCGGTACCGGCCGCACGACCGACCTGCACGGAGTCGTAGACTCACTGGTCGCGGTCGCGCTCGAACAGCGCCAGGCGGCCAGGCAGCGCAAGGACTACCCCGCGTCTGACGCCATCCGCGACCAGCTCAAGCAGGCCGGGATCCTCGTCGAGGACACCCCGCACGGTCCACGATGGACATTGTCAGACGGGAATGAGTGATGGCGGGCAACAGCCAGCGCCCGAACCGCCGTAAGGCGGGCACCAAGAAGGGCGCCGTCGTCGGCTCCGGCGGCCAGCGGCGCAAGGGCTTGGAGGGCAAGGGACCCACGCCGGCCGCCAAGCAGCGCACCAAGCACCCGGCGGCGAAGAAGGCCGCGGCTGCAGCCCGTAAGGCCGCCGCCGGTGGAACCAAGGCCGGCCAGCCGCGCACCACGCCCGGCCGCCGCGGGCCCGCCGCCAAGGACGCGCCCGAGCTGCTGGTCGGCCGGAACCCGGTGGCCGAGGCGCTGCGGGCCGAGATCCCGGCCACTGCGCTGTACATCGCGACAGGTCTCGCCACCGACGAGCGGGTCACCGAATCCGTTTCGTTGGCGGCCGACCGCGGTCTGGCGATCATGGAGGTCAGCCGCCAGGAGCTCGACCGCATGACCGGCGGCGTCCTGCATCAGGGCATCGGCCTGTCGGTGCCGCCGTTCCAGTACACCGACCTGGCCGACGTGCTCGCCGTGGCGGCAGAATCGCGGACGGTGCCGCTGCTGGTGGCGCTCGACGGCGTCACCGATCCGAGGAACCTGGGTGCCGTCGTGCGTTCGGCCGCAGCGTTCGGTGCGCACGGCGTGATCGTGCCCGAGCGGCGGGCTGCCGGCATGACCGCTACGGCGTGGCGCACGTCGGCCGGTGCCGCCGCCCGGTTGCCGGTCGCTCGGGTCACCAACCTCGTGCGGGCGCTGAAGGCGTGCCAGCAGGAGGGGTACTTCGTCGCCGGGCTCGACGCCGACGGCGACACCGCCCTGGACGACCTGGAGATGGCGACCGATCCGCTCGTCGTCGTGGTTGGCTCGGAGGGGCGTGGCCTGTCGCGGCTCGTCGGCGAGTCCTGTGACGTGCGGGTGTCGATCCCGATGACCACCGTCACCGAATCGCTCAACGCGTCCGTGGCCGCTGCTGTCACGCTGGCAGAAGTGGCACGGCGCCGCCGCATGCAGTAGTTGCGGCGGCATGGTTGACCGCGGTTGGATCCCGTCCCCAGGTTGCGCGATCCAACCGCGGCAACCGAGTCAGCTGTTGGGGCGCAGGGCCCAGCTGACCGTCATCTCCCCGGTGGTGGTGCCCGCCTCGTCGCGGATCACCGCATCGACGTCGAACCGCACCTTCCCGGCTTCGGCGAGCTCCGCGCGGATCTCGCCGGCGGGGCGAGCCAGCGTCGCCTCGGCCGTCACCGGACCCATCGCAAGCGCGCGGTAGCGGATCTGCGCGCCCGCGGCCAGCGGCGTGAACTGGCCGAGCAGGTCGGCGAAGCTGCCGATCACGACCGCGCCGGTAGCCGACTCGCCAAGCGTGAACATCGCCCCTGCGTGCGGGCCACCGACGTGATTGTGCAGGTCAGTGCGGTCGGGGAGGCGGAGCAGAGCACGTTCGGCGGAGAGTTCCAGGTACTCGAGCCCCAGCGTGCGCACCAGCGGGACGGCCTGCGACAGGCCTTGCTTGATCGCCTCGAAGTCGGCGGCGGGCGGAGCGGGCTGCGCTGTGGTCATGGCCGAGAGTCTGCCACGAGAAGTTACTCACCGGTAGCTCCGGTGGCCGTTTGGCTGCCTGAGTACCGACCAATTGTCGGGGAAATGGCGGTATCGGGTGTCCGGTTAAAGGACATCTACCGGAACAGTCTGGTTTGTCCGACCGGGCGCCCCGGCCAGGCGCCCCGGCCACGCGCCCCGGCCAGGCGCGCCCGGCCTGGCGCGCCCGGGGTTACCGGCCGTCTCAAGCGCACGCACGCGAGGGGGGCGCGGCTGGCGCCGCGCCCCCCTCGTTAGTTGGTCGCACTTTCCGGGCCCAGGGCGCCGAAAGCGCGATCGCCTGAGCCTCAGTTGAGCCGTTCGCCCGTCTCAGCGTGGAAGGCGTGTTCCTGGCCCTTGCGCAGCTTCAGGTGCACCGTGTCGCCCATCGTCGGCGGGGTGCGGCCGTCGGTGCGAACGACTACGCGCTCGTCCTCACCTTCGAGGTTTGACGTGCCGTAGACATAAGCGTCCGAACCGAGTTCCTCGACCAGGTCGACGCGCATAGGGATGCCGTCGCCCTCGGTGGAGAGGTCGATCGCTTCGGGCCGGAAGCCGACCGTGACCTTGGTCGCGCCGCCGGCCGACGCTTTCTCGATCTCGTCGCGGGTGAGCGGGTAGACCGTGTTGCCGAGACGGGCGCCGCCCTCGACGAGTGGCACGGTCTTGATGTTCATCGCCGGGGAGCCGATGAAGCCGGCCACGAAGACGTTGCCCGGCCTGTCGTACAGGTTCCGCGGCGTGTCGACCTGCTGCAGGAGGCCGTCCTTGAGCAGCGCTACCCGGTGGCCCATGGTCATGGCCTCGACCTGGTCGTGCGTGACGTAGACGGTGGTGGTGCCGAGCCGGGCCTGCAGCGCGGCGATCTGCGAACGGGTCTGGACGCGCAGCTTGGCGTCGAGGTTCGACAGCGGCTCGTCCATGAGGAAGACCTGCGGCTCGCGGACGATGGCACGACCCATCGCGACCCGCTGGCGCTGACCACCGGAGAGCGCCTTCGGCTTGCGGTCGAGGTAGTCCTGCAGGTCGAGGAGCTTGGCTGCGTCGGCGACGCGCCGCTGGATCTCGGACTTCGGCGTCTTCTTGAGCTTCAGCGCGAAGCCCATGTTGTCGGCGACGGTCATGTGCGGGTACAGCGCGTAGTTCTGGAAGACCATCGCGATGTCGCGAGCCTTCGGCGGGAGGTGGGACACGTCGCGGTCGTTGATCTTGATCGCGCCCGAGTTGACGTCCTCCAGACCGGCGAGCATCCGGAGCGAGGTGGACTTGCCGCAACCCGAGGGCCCGACGAGGACGAGGAACTCGCCGTCGCCGATCTCCAGGTCGAGAGCGTCGACAGCGGGCTTGGTCGTCCCGGGATAGATCCGGGTCGCGCTGTCGAAGGTGACAGTGGCCATGGTGCAGTCCTTTCACCGGCAGGAACGTGCCGGACGATCCGAGTGATGGACGGCGCCGTGACCCGCGGGTCACCGTGCTCCGACCGAGATCAATGCCTAGGACGGGCATTGGTCTCGACCAACATAACGTTCCGGTCGTCCCGTGTTAATGCATTCAAGTGAAGTCAGAGCCCCTGGTCAGCGGCTGTCTGCGTCGCCAGCCACACTGGGGGCAGCTCGCGGAACAGGGGAGGTCGCGTTGCCAGGAGGTCTGGCCGGAGTTGCCGAAGCTGCCGGGGTGAGCATCTCGACGGTGAGCCGGGTGCTGAACCGGCGGCCGGGCGTGCACGAGGAGACGCGGCGCCGGGTGCTGTCGGCTCTGGCAGAGCAGCGGTACACCCCGCGCGGGCTGGACGCATTGCACACGACGGGGGTTATCGGCCTGCTCGTCCCCGAGCTGACGAACCCGATCTTCCCCGCGTTCGCCGAGGCGCTGGAGGTCTGGGCGGCCGAGCGCGGGTACTCGACGGTGCTCTGCAATACCCGGGCTGCGAGCGTCCGGGAGGAGGAGCATGTGCGGGTGCTCCTCGCCCGCGGCGTCGCCGGGATGATCTTCGTGTCGCCTGAATCGACCGATTCGCTCGCACCGCACGGGCACTACAAGCGCCTCCGTGAGGACGGTGTCCGCATGGTCTTCGTCAACGGCGGCCTACCCACCCTCAACGTGCCGGACGTGTGCGTGGACGAGCAGGTCGCCGGCTACCTCGCCACGCGGCACCTGGTGGAGCGGGGGCACGAGCGCATCGGCGTCGTATCCGGACCCGCGCGTTCGGTGCCGACCCGGCTCAAGCTGGCCGGGTGGCAGGCGGCGCTGGCAGAGGCCGGGCTGGCGGCGGATCCGGCGCTGGTGGCGCACGCCGAGTACGGCGCCGCGGGAGGAGCGGCCGCGGCGGCGAAGCTGCTCGACTGCGCGGCGACAACCGCGCTGATCTGCGCCAGCGACGTCATGGCGTTCGGTGCGCTGGCCGAGGCACGGCGGCGCGGGCTCCACGTTCCGAGGGAGCTGTCCGTAGTGGGGTTCGACGACAGCCCCATGGCGCCGTACGCGTCGCCGCCGCTCACCACGCTGGCTCAGCCGATCGCGGAAATGGCGCAGGTTGCCGTCGACGGGCTGATCGCCGACATCGACGGCGACGCCAGCGAACCGCACTCGCGCGTGTTCCGGCCGCGGCTGGTCGAACGCGAATCAACGTTGCGTATCGGGGCGTGAGAGCGTTTGCATTGGCGGAGGTGACTCGCGGGTAACCCTGAATCGGTTAGGGTGCCGCGCATGGCCCACCGTCAGCCCCCCCGCAGAACGGCAACGCTGGCGTCGCTCGCAGCGGAGCTCGGCGTGTCCCGCACGACCGTCTCCAACGCGTACAACAGACCCGACCAGCTGTCGCCCCAGCTGCGGCAGCGTGTGCTCGAAGCGGCGAAGCGGCTGGGCTACCCGGGTCCTGACCCCCTCGCCCGGTCGCTGCGCACCCGGCGTGCCGGCGCGATCGGGCTCGTGCTCACCGAGACGCTCTCGTACGCGTTCCGCGACCCGGCCGCAGTGAAGTTCCTGGCCGGTCTCGCGCAGGCCTGCGAGGACGCAAAGACTGGGTTGTTACTGGTTCCCGCGGTTCCCGGCGCGGGCAGCGACCCGGCGCTCGCCGCCGCCGCGTCGGTCGACGGGTTCGTCGTGTACTCGCTTCCCCACAGCGATCCGCACCTGGAGGCGGTGCTCGCCCGCCCGCTGCCCACCGTGATAGTCGACGAGCCGCTCGACGTGCCCGGCGTCCACTGGGTGGGCATCGACGACCGGGTGGCGTCGGCACAGGTCGGCGCGCACATCAAGAAGCTCGGCCACGAGCAGATCGGCATCGTCTGCACGCGGATCGCGCCCGAGCGCAGGGACGGTCCGGTGTCGCTGGAACGGCAGCGCGATTCGTCGTACGACGTGGTCCGGCTGCGGCTGGACGGCATCACGGAAGGGCTCGGCGCCGACCGCGCGGCCCTCCCGGTGTACGAGTCGTGGACGAACTCGATCGAGTCCGGCGAAGCAGCTGCGGGCCACCTCCTCGACGAGCATCCCGAGGTCACCGCGCTCATCTGCACCACCGACATCCTGGCGTTCGGTGCGATGCGTGCCGCCGAGGCGCGGGGCATCCGCGTTCCCGAGCAGCTGTCGATCACCGGCTTCGACGACGTCCCCGAGGCGGAGCAGGCCGGGCTTGACGACCGTCGCCCAGCCGCACGCCGAGAAGGGCCGCGCCGCCTGGGAACTGCTCAGCCGCGAGGAGCGCGACGACTCCAGCTCGGCACGGCACGTGCTCGACACCGAGCTTGTGGTCCGGAGCACGACGGCGCCACCGCGCGCGTAATCCCGTAGAGCGCCGAGCTAGGATCGGAGCGCTCCTGCTGGCGTGGCGCAATTGGTAGCGCACCCGACTTGTAATCGGGCGGTTAGGGGTTCAAGTCCCCTCGCCAGCTCCATGCCCGACCCCGTTGACGGCAACGGTTGACGGCAACGACCCTGCATCACCGCAGCAGGTCGTCCAAGCCGTCAAGCGCCGTCCGTAGCCCGTCGAGCTGCACATGCCCCCGTACACGTCATCGTGAGATCCAAGTGGTTGTGGCCGACGACCTCCATCACGGCGCGGGGCGGAGTACCCAGCGCCAAGAGCAACGAGACCGGCCTGTGAACTACAGCCAGCCGTTGTCACGTGCGGCGCGTATGGCCTCAGCCCGGCTGGTGACGCCGAGCTTGTGGACCGCGGCGGCCAGGTAGTTACGTACGGTGCCGTTGGACAGGTGGGTGTGTCGGGCAATCACCGCGACGGGTGTGCCGTAGTCGGCCAGCCGCAGCACTTCCAGTTCGCGTGCGGTCAGTGGGCACGCCGGCGCGGTCAACGCGTCCGCGGCCAGGGACGGGTCGACGTATCGGCCGCCGTCGTGGACCCGGCGGATGACGTCGGCGAGCGCGCCGCCGGGTGAGCCTTTGGGCAGGAAGCCCTTGGCGCCGGCGGCGAGCGCTTGCGGGAGGTGTGATGGCCGGCCCCGGCCAGTGAGGATGACCACGGCGCACGACGGCAGCGCTGTGGCGAGTTCGGCGGTGACGTGCAGGCCGTCCAGTGCCGGCATTTCCAGGTCGACTACTGCCACGTCGGGGCGGTGAGCCAGCGCGGCGTTGACTGCGGCGTGTCCGTCGGATGCCTGTGCCACCACGTCGAGGTCGGGTTCCAGGCTCAGTAAGGCGGCGAGAGCGACTCGGATCAGTTCCTCGTCGTCGGCGAGCAGCACGCGGATCATGACGCGGCCGGCAGGGTGGCTTCGAGGGTGAACACGCCGTCCTCGTTGCGGGTACTGATCGCGCCTCCGGCTGCGGTCAACCGTTCAGCCAGTCCTCGTAGCCCGTAGCTGTTGCGGTCCGGGCCGGTGCCGGCGGCGCCGTCGTTGGTCACCGTCATCCGAACCTGATTCCCGTCCCGGCCGATGTCGATGCGGCACCAGCTGGCCCGGCTGTGCCGCAGAACGTTGGTGCTCGCCTCCCGCAGCACCGCCGCGAGCTGGGTCGCGACCTCCGCGGGCAGGTCGCCCGTCGGGCGGCACGATCGTGCACCGTACCCCGCATGAGCGCAGCACGTGTTCCATGGCGGTGAGCTGGTCCGGCAGGTCGACCGCGCGGTAGCCGCGCACGGCCTCGCGGACGTCGGTGAGCGCGGACGCGGCCAGCCGCTGCACCTCGGCGGCTTCCTGACCGGCCCGCTCGGCGTCGACCGGCGCGAGTCGCGCGGCGAGTTCGGCCTTGAGCGCGATGATCGACAGGTTGTGCCCGAGCAGGTCGTGCACGTCCCGCGCGAAGCGCAACCGCTCCTCGGTGGCGGCCAGCTGCGCCTGCGCCGCCTGCCCCTGTCTGGCCTGCACCAAGAGCTCCCAGAACCACACCTGCAGCCAGTTGACCGCCGCGATCATCGCGCCGACTCCGCCGGCGATCAGGAGGTACGCGGCGACCGAGCCGCCGGTCCACCGCGCTACACCGGCCGCCGCCGCGAGGGTCGCCGCCGTGGCCAGGACCGCCGCCCGGCGGTGACCGAGCAGCGGTGCCGCACCGATGATCGAGGCGCCCAGCCACGCCCAGGTCGCCCACAGGTCGGCGCCGACCGGGCCGACCAGCGGTACGGACAGCACCGCGACCACCGTGAAGCCGGCCAGCAGCCGGCGCCGGGCCGCGTCGGTCAGCCATGGCGTCATCGCCGCGTACAGCGCACCCGAATGGGCGGCGGCGAAGGCGAGGATGCCGACCGCCCCCAGCCCGATCCACAGCCGGTCCGGCTCGCGCAGCAGGCCGATGCCGGGCATGACGAGGCTGGTCCACACACCCGTGGCCAGCGACACCAGCGCGACCATGCGCGCCCGACGCAGCTGCCTGTCCGCCCGGGCCGCTGCATAGTCCATCGCCACCAGCCTGATGGTAGGCGCCGCCACCGCGTCCGACCTCGTCGATCCGCCGGGCCACGTCGCTACAGCAGGGCCGCGGCGACGAGCGAGGCGGCGACCAGGAGATCCACCGGGATACAGAAATCCACGTACCAGCGGGGGACCACCGTCCCGTCCCGGTGAGCGAAGTCCCACACGGCGTGGCCGAGCCAACCCGCGGCCACGACGTACTGGCCGATACATCGGATCCACGAACAACGCGACCAGCGCAAGCACGGTAAAGCCCAGCAGCCCGACCGTCTGGAGCCTCAGGACGCCCCGCCGTAGTTGCCCCCGGGCGGCGCCGAAGACCAGGTAAGTGAACGCGAGAAGCGGAAGGATCCACGTCAGCGGACCCCACGGCTCAAACGGCCCAAGATCAGCGAAGCCGAGCACGCCGAGGGCAACCCCCAACAAGACGGCTGGACGTAGCAGCACCCCGCGTAGCATCGCTCCGACCCGGGCGGCCCGTCCCCCGAGCGTCATCAATCGCTGTTTCCTTCATGAGCCCAGGCTGCAGGCGGTCTCGCGCAAACCCCACCTGTGTTCTGTCATGGATCAGCCATGCGGATCGCACGGCACGTCCATGGACTCAGCCACGATCTGTACGCCATTTAGATCGCTCGGCCAGTCACTGACCCGACAGACAGTCGTCCACGCCGACGCATGCTCATCGGCAAGGTCGGATGTGAGCCTGGTTCGGTCTTTACCACGCGGACAGCGGCAGATGAGCGCACCTGATCTTGGGCCTTGCGGCTTGCGGGCTTCGCCACTCCGGCGATTCGGCCTGAGGGGTGCCAGCAAGAGTCGTCAGTCGACGCGCAGCCGCTTGCTTGAGCGGTAAGCATCAATGGCGAGCATCGACAAGGATCCGGCACATCCGGGAGTGCGGCAAATGGGGTTGGCGGCTACGTCGTCGACGACCGTGGGGTCCGGACCGATCAGTGGCTGCCGGCAACTTACCGCAGCCGCTGGTTCTCGGCCAGCGTCCCAGCTGCTCGCCCAACCGCAGGATCACCGGCCTCGGCTCCGACTGCCGGTACAGGCGCAACACCCGTGCGCGCACCTCGGCCCGAACGGCCGGCGGCCGGACATTCCCCCGTATCCGGGGCTCAGGTTCCCGGGATGATCCGGCGGGTCTCGTAGGCCCACATCGCGATCTCCACCCGGTTGCGGGCGCCGAGCTTGGCCATCAGGCTCGCCAGGTGCGTCTTCACCGTGCTCAGGCTGATGTGCAGGGCATCGGCGATCTCGGTGTTGGTCAGCCCCCGGGCGACGGCGAGCAGCACCTCCTCCTCGCGGGCGGTGACCGGGGAGATCGGCTGTGAGGCGGGCCGCCCGGCCGGTACGTCCGCGAACGCCCGCAGCAGGCGCACGGTGACGCTCGGCGCGATGAGCGCCTCGCCGTCGGCGGCCGACCGTACCGCCTGCACCAGCAGCTCCGGCCCTGCGTCCTTGAGCAGGAACCCGCGAGCCCCCGCGCGCAGGGCGCCGTAGACGTACTCGTCGAGATCGAAGGTGGTGATCACGACCACGACCATCGGGTCGGCGACGCCCGGACCGGCGAGCAGCCGGGTGGCCTCCAGCCCGTCGAGCACGGGCATCCGGATGTCGAACAGGCAGACGTCGGGTCGCAGGTCGCGGGCCAGGCGCACCGCCTGCCGCCCGTCGGCCGCCTCGCCGACCACCTCAATATCGGGCTGGGCGGCCAGCATGATTCGCAGGCCGGTTCGGATGATCGCCTGGTCGTCAGCGACGAGGACGCGGATGGTCACCGCTATCCGCCCTTCCCCGTGGCAACTCGGCCTCGACACGCCAGCCCTGGCCGGCGCCCGGGCCGGCCCGTAGCTCCCCGCCAAGCAGGGCAGCCCGCTCGCGCAACCCGGCAAGACCGTACCCGTCGCGACCTCGGCCGGCCCGCGCGCCGTCGTCCTGCACCGTCACCCGTACCGTCTGCGGTTCTCCGATGACCCGGACGACGACCTCGGTCGCGTCGACCGCATGCCGCATGGCGTTGGTCACCGACTCCTGCACGATGCGGTAGACCGCCGCGTCCACGGCCAGGGGCAGCGCGTCCAGCTCGCCGTCGAGCCCCAGATCGACCCGGAGACGACCACCCGGGTGCGCCCACCAGGCGCTCCAGGTCGGCGACACCAGCCGGCGGCGCCAGCTCGGCGCCGGCCCCGCCGTCGCGCAGCGCAGCGACGATGGCACGCATTTCCTCCAGCGTGCGCGCCCCCTCCTCCTCGACCCCCTCCAGTGCTTCGACGGCGGCGGCCGGTTCCGTGCGCGCGACCACCCGGCCAGCCTGGGCGCGGATCACCATGGCCGAGACGTGGTGGGCCACCGTGTCGTGCAATTCCCGGGCAAGTCGCTCGCGCTCGCGGGAGCGCACCCGCTCAAGTTGCCGCTCGCGAGCGGTTGACCAGAACCGCACGGACGCCCCGATCACCGCAGGCAGGAGCAGGAACACGAAGCCCACGACCTGGTCGACGGCCGGGGCATCGTCCGTGACGGCCGACAGCGCGAAGGCCGCGAGGATCACCACGCCCCCCAGCACGATCTCCCGTCCTGATCCCCACCGGGGCAGCGCATACACCAGCACGAGCACGACTACGCCGGTGTACAGGCCGACCGGCTCCCGCGGGGTGGCGACCAGCGAGGCCACCCCGAGCAAGATCATCGCGCCGAACCCGAGCACGACCATCGCCAGCGGGTGGGTCCGGCGCCACATGGGCAGCACGGCCAGCCAGACCGCGAACACCACGGCCACCGGCCGCCACACGACGTCGTCCCGCAGCGTGGCCTCCAGCACCACACCGCCCAGGCACGCGGCGAGCAGCACCCAGTCCCGCCACACCCTGCCCGGTGCGCCGGGCGGCCGTGGTTCTGCCCACAGGTTTCGCAGGTCGTCTCGCAGCACGGTTTCAGCCTAGGGAGCGCGCCGCGCCGCGCATCGGCCAAAAGAACGGAGCGTCGCTCGGTCCGGGGACGGACGGATCCGCGGCTCCCGAGCCGATGCCTGGGCGGGCCGCCGCGACGAACCTCGGCATCGGCGGCCGCACGGAGGTGGCCGACGAGGTGGTTGGAGGCCCCGATGCTCTCGAAAGCCCTCTCCCGTCTGGGCGGGAGCGCCGCCCGCCATCCCTGGCTGGTGATCGCGGCATGGCTGCTCGCCGCCGCGGTTGCGGTCCTCGCCGCGATCGCCTTCGGCGGGCGCACTGCGGATTCGATGACCGCTCCCGGACTGGACTCCCAACGGGCCGCGGAGTTGATCGAGCGGGCCGGCACCGGCCAGGAGGGCATGACCGCCCAGGTGGTCGTCACCCCCGTCGACACTCGGGCGACCTTCTTCGACCACGGCGCCGCGCGGACCGCGCTCGCGCGGCTGCAGGCCGAGGTGAGGCGCCTCCCGCACGTGCTCGGCACGAGCGACCCGGCGGGGGCGCTCGACCTGGGCGGGGACGCCGCCGTCCGCGGCGGCCTGGTCTCGGCCGACGGGCGGATCGCCGTCGTCCGGGTGCAGTACCCCGACCAGAGCCGACTGTCGACCGAGGACCTCGACGCCCTGGTCGACCTCGGCGACCGGCTGCGCGGCGAGATGCCACTCCGGATCGAGATGGGCGGGGACATCTTCTACGTCTTCTCGGACCCCGGCAGCGGCACCAGCGAGCTGATCGGCATCCTCGCTGCGGCCGCGATCCTGTTCCTGGCGTTCGGCTCGCTCGTCGCCGCCGCGCTTCCGATCGGCATGGCGATCTTCGGGCTGACCGTCGGGGTTGCCACGATCACGGTGCTCGCGGGGATGACGGAGATCCCCACGTTCGCACCGGTCCTCGGCAGCATGGTCGGGCTCGGGGTTGGCATCGACTACGCGCTTTTCGTGCTCGCCCGCCACCGGGAGTACCTCGCGCGCGGGATTGAGCCCCACGATGCAGCCGGGCGAGCGGTGGCCACGGCCGGGCGACCTGTGGTCTTCGCCGGCGGCACCGTGGTCGTGTCGATCCTCGGTATGGCGGTCGCGAACGTGCCGTTCATGACGGTGGGCGGGCTCGCGGTCTCGATAGTCGTACTGATCATGGTGGTCGCGTCGGTGACGCTGCTGCCGGCCTTCCTCGGCGCCGCCGGCCTGCGCCTCGCCCGGGTCGGTTGGTTCGGCCGGGCCCTCCGGGTCGGGAGGCTGGGCCGGCTCGTCCGGTCGGGCCGGCTCGGACGGCGGCGGGTCACGGCGGCAGGCGCTGTCCCCGGGTCCGGATGGCGGCGTTGGATCGGGCACGTCAACCGGTACCCGGTGCCGTACGCGGTCGGCGCGACCGTGCTGCTGCTGGCCGCGACGCTGCCCGTACTCGGCCTGCGCGTCGGCCTGCCCGACGACGGCTCGCTGCCGGACAGCCGCACCGAGCGCCGCGCGTACGACCTTGTCGCCGAGGGATTCGGCCCGGGCACCAACGGTCCCCTCATCATCGCCGTGGACCTCGCAGGTGATCCGGCGGTGTTGGACCGGCTCGTCGGAGCGGTCGCGGCGGACCCGGGCATCGCGTCGGTCGCGCCGGGGCTGGTCGATCAGGCCACGGGGATCGCGACCCTCGTTGTGTTCCCGACCACCGGCCCGCAGGAGCGGGCCACGGCCGACACCGTCGCCCGGCTCCGCGCCGATGTTCTGCCCACCGTGATCGGGCGGGGCCCGGCGAGTGCCCACGTCGGCGGCGCTGCGGCGAGCTTGTCCGATGTCGGCCGGCGCACAAGCGAAAGCCTGCCGGTCTTCGTCGCAGCCGTGCTGGCGCTGTCGTTCGTGTTGCTGATGCTGGTCTTCCGGTCAGTGCTCGTGCCGCTGAAGGCGGTGCTGCTGAACCTGCTGAGCATCGGCGCGGCCTACGGCATCATGGTCGCGGTGTTCCAGTGGGGTTGGGGCGGCGCGCTGATCGGGCTGGAGGCAACGGTACCGATCGTGTCGTTCATCCCGATGTTCCTGTTCGCGATCCTGTTCGGGTTGTCGATGGACTACGAGGTGTTCCTCCTGTCACGTGTGCGCGAGGAGTACCTACGCACCGGCGACAACGGCACGGCGATTGTGCAGGGCATCTCGGGCACCGCCCGCGTCATCACTTCGGCCGCCCTCATCATGGGCGCGGTGTTCCTGTCCTTCGCCGTCGCCGAGGACCCGTCGACCAAGATGTTCGGGCTCGGCCTGGCCACCGCGATCCTCGTCGACGCCACAGTCGTACGCATGGTGCTGGTTCCGGCGACCATGACTCTCCTCGGCCGGGCCAACTGGTGGCTGCCGGGGTGGCTGGACTTGGTGCTCCCCCGTGGCCCGGTCGGCCTCGACGCCGCAGGCGACACCGATGCCGAGTCCACGGGGGAGGCCGGGTCCGCCCAGGTCCTCGCGCTGACAGTCCCTGGAGCGGGGGATCCGCCGATCGGGCCTGAACATCCACCGACATGACCGCCCCGGCTGCGAGGGATTGACCCGACCGCGGCCGCTCCGGGAACCGACGGGATCGACGCACGCTCATCGGCACGAGCGCACGACTCGCGGCATGTCCGTGCGTCTCGTCTGGGTTCGGGGGACCCTCAAATGCTCGTCCGGTCAGGGCCGGAAGCTCGCCCGGTACTGGGTGGGCGTGCGGCCGGTTAGTTCCCGGAACGCGGCGTTGAACGCCGACAGTGACGTATAGCCCACCATGAATGCAATCTTGGTTATCGGGGTGTCACCGGCTGCGAGTTCCTCGATCGCGCGCAGCACTCGCATCCGGCGCAGGACTGCCCGCCAGGTCATGGCGGTCTCGTCCTCGAAGCGCCGGGCTAGCGACCGAGGCGTGAGGCCGACCTCGTCTGCCACATCCTCGAAGCGGACCTCACCACAGAGCTGCTGCTCGGTCAGCTGCAGTGCACGACGTAGTTCCGGTGATCGCCCCGCCGGGACGACGACCGAACTCGGCTGCTCGGCCAGGCGCCAGGTCACCGCGGCGAGTGCGGCGAACAGCGTCTCGGCGTACGCCGTGAGGGGTTGGTCGTACTCGCCCCACGTGCCGCACTCGGTCACCAGTGCGCGGGCCAGGGGACTGAGATCGAATACAGTCAACGGTGCAGGCGGTGCCGCGGTGAATCCGGTATCGAACAGGACCGACGCGGTCGTAACCGGCTGAGGGATGCTCACCCGGATCGGCCGACCCGCCTCGATCAGGGCGGCCCGAGCCGGCGGCAACAACCACGCCTGGCCCTGTGCCTCCAGCCGGAGGGCGCCGGTGGAGGCACAGAGCAGGTAGTGACGATCCACGCAGAGATTGCGGGCGGGCTCCGGCGCGAACGTGCGGACGAAGCTGTAGGCCTTGCCGGTCATCGACGTCCTCGCACCGATCGATCGTAGGAGCCCGCTACCGCCGGTCAGGCAGCCGTCTCCAGCAACTCAGCACGGAATCGGCGGCTCACTGCTGCTCCGGTCATCATCGGCCGAAGCACCTTCCCGAAACGGGCGAAGGACTCCGACATCTGGTATCCGACGAAGGACGCTTCGTCGTCCCACTCGTGGACGATGGTGATCCGGGTGTCGTCCTCTCGCGAAGCGTAAACCCGGAACGCGCGGTTACCTGGCATGGCGCACACCCGGTCACGCTCGCTATCGAGCAGCGCGAGGGCGGCCGGGCGGCCGGTGGCGGCCGTACTGAAATCAACGATGGCGATGAGCACGAGGAACCTCCTGAAATGGGCGAGCGACTGCCGCCGGTGGACACCCCTCGATCCTCACCCAGCGCCCCTCAGCCGACCTCCGTCAGCCTGACGGGTTGACGCTCCCATCGGACAGCCCCCGCTCACACCAGAACCCAGGCCAACTGCGACAGCACTCGAACGCACTCAATTCGGCATGAGCGGATCGGCATACAGGTCTAGCCAGACATCACAACCCACGCCACGAAGGCGGCACGGCTACGTCCCGTTACATCTGAACGGCCCCCCGAGCGCAGTGTTAAGCATCAGGTGAAGCCAATGTGTCAACCATCAGTCGGAGTACGACAACGGTGGCAGCAGTGCCTTGGTTGAACCGAAGCGAATCCGGCGGGTAGCCGGGGGAGACATGGTGATTCGATCGCCATTCCGGTGCCGCTCTCCCACTTCTTCGTGTCTCACCCTGACCCGCGCTCGTGTTGCCAGGGGCGGAGCAGTTCCCCTTGGGGGTGACCTCGCTTCTCGCACGCAGTGCCGGAAGTCGCCTTTCGCGCCCCCGCCGTCCTACCCGGGCTCGGCCGCCGCGCTTACACCTCCGGCGACGCGCGCGACCGGCCCGGGGACGGCGGGGCGAGGAGCTTACGGAATGCCGCAGGCATCCAGTGGAGCTCTGCCCGCGCACACAGCAGAGGTCGGGGACGACCGAAGACCAGGGGAGCGAATCGGCCGGCAACGGCACCAGCTCCAGGACGCCGGTCCGATCGGGACCGAGACGACCAGGATTCTCGGCGGAGCAGCGCGACGACCAGAGGAGGAGCAGGAGGCGAGAGAGAAGAAGAGCGAAGAGCATGCCTCCGGCGGGAGCGCTCTGGCTCTGGGGATGGGCAGCAGGCGAGCTGTAGCTGTGTACAGCCGATCGGTTGCATCCGGTGCGTCCGGGCCAGGAGCTTCAAGGGTGCGGGCCGGAGCTGAGTTGAAGTCGACCGGTCCGCAGCGACGCCCCGTCGCTGCTAGCGTCGGCGGCGGTCTTCCTCGCGGGCAAGCAGGACAAGATGACTCTGACCTGCCGCGAACGTGAACATGCCGTCGGACTGATGGCAACGGCGGAGATGAGGGGGCGGGAGTGGCCCGCCCGGCACGGCGCCAGGCGGGCCGGGCTGCTATCGCTTCGGAATCCACTGGAGATATTCGCAGCTGTCCGGCATCAAGAAAAACTCTTGGCACATGTAGAACCGGGCTGACCGAGTGTTGCTGTAGGTGACGACCCCTTCCCACGTGATGCTGTCCCCTTCGTTGCATAGCCGCAGGCTCTGCTTGTTCGGGTCGAGCCGATTGTTGCGGTCGATGATGATTTTCGCGTATCCGCACTTAAAATGGGGGTGTTTGCGGTTGATGACCATCGACCACGAGGTGGTGTCGTTGTGCACGACGATACTCGCCGCGGACGGCGTCTATGCGCATGGGATAGTCGACGGTGTCCGCGTGGGCTGTGCCGGGCGGGATCAGCACCATCGCCGCAGCGACCGTGATGACGCTGAGCGCGGCGCGTCTCATCAATGTCCAGAACATGTCTTCCTCCCTATGGGCAGTGCCGGAGAGCACGGCTCGACGGGGAGAGCAGATCAGCGAAAGCTTGGAAGCTGGTCGGAAATCTGTTTAGCCACGGCAAGGTCGACGGAGTTCAGGACCTGGTGGCCCAGAGAGCAAGAGCATGCCTCCGCGGGAGCCTCTAGCTCTGGGGATGGGCAGCAGGGCGAGCTGTGGCTGTAACAGCCGTCGCGACGGCAACGGCTGACGGCAACGACGGCAACCAATGGCGGCTGACGACAGCGCACGGGCTGAAGGCTCGCCAGGTCATGGACTTTCACGGACCGTCCCGGACGAAGTGCCAACCTAATCGGGCGGTTCCGGTTCAGTCCGGCCGCCAGCTCTGGGTTTACCTGCAAAACGCCGAAGGGGCGGCCAACTGGCCGCCCTTCGTTGTCACAGCGATGTCACAGACCCGAGCGCTTGCGCCGTCCCGCCCAGCTCATCCCGCTGCGGATCCACGTACGTTCGCATCGTGAACGCCGGGTCCGCGTGACCGAGCCATGCCGAGCGCAGCGGTCATCGAACGCCCCTCAATGACGCAGCTGGGCTTCGATATCTACAGCTGGCTCATCGACTGACGCGGGATGCGCTTTGCGCCCGTGGGTCACACTCGGCGTGTGACGAGCATCCCCGCCTGGTGGAATCCGGTGACTCGATGGGCGAGGCGGCTGGCCACGGCCGTGGTGCTCCTCGTCCTCGGACCGGGCCTGCTAATAGACGGAGTCTCCGCGCAGCGCCAGCACATGTGGCTGGCCGACCATGGCGTCGTCGGAACCGGTACGGTCGTCGAGAGCGGGCCGGGCTACGGCACGGGTTACGACTGGGCGTGGGTGTCGCTGCAGACGGCCGGCGGAGACGTCGAGTCCGTGTACGTCTCCCCGTTGGACGAGGACACCAACCGCGACGTCGGCGCGTCGATACGGGTGCGGCATGACCCCGCCGATCGGACGGTGGTCGAGGACGTCAATGACGGAAGCGCCATCTTTCAGCGGTGGTTCGAAATCGTCATGAGCGCGCTGGTCACCGGGGGGCTGCTGATCGCGGGCATCCGGATCGTCCGCACGCAGGCGTGGCGCCGGCCGGAACGATCGCATGTGCGGGTTCTGTCGGTCAACCATGACGCCACGAGGGGAACCACGAACCTGCGCCCGGCGCAAGGGGTCCGCTTCGCCGCCTGCGGCGCCCCTTGCCCCAGCCGCAGAACCACGGTTTGTCACAGACCGTCAAGGTTGGCCGAAAGAACGTGGGGAGCGGAGCCAGGTAGGTCACCCGCGCCGTTGCGGGCCGCGCATCCATTGTGGATCTGTGCTGTCACAGACATGTCACACAAACAGCAGCGATCCCCGGACTCCGTGGACTCTGGCGGACAATGGTACCGAGGTCAGAGACTTGCGCGGACGGCGGTGGACCCTGCGAGCCGCACTTGTAATCGGGCGGCAGCCGACAGATGCCATCAGCGTGTCGTGCCCGTCGCGCCGGCGGTGGCTCTCCGGCGTCTGAGTCGTCGCCCCACAGTGCGCTCTCCATCG
>CAVUDJ010000004.1:0-14085 GCA_963740215.1 uncultured Actinomycetota bacterium | reverse complement strand
GGCTGGTCGTCCTGCGCGGAGTCGCCGCCGTCATCTTCGGGGTGTTGGCGCTCGTGTGGCCGGACGTCACGCTGTTCGTTCTGGTAATCATGTTCGGCGCCTACGCGTTCGTCGATGGTCTTTTCACCCTCGGTACGGCCTTCTTCGGCGACCGCCCGGGCCGCCGCGGATGGCTCATCGTCGAAGGCATCGCCGGCGTCCTCTCGGTGGTGTTCGGCATCCTGCTGGTGATCTGGCCGACCACCGGTGCGTTGGCGGTGGTCTTCCTCATCGGCATCTACGCGGTGGCGTTCGGCGTCGCGCTGGTCTTCCTCGGCTTCCACCTCCGCACGCTGCGCGGAACCCGGGCGCCGGCCGCCCCGGGACGACCCGCCACCGCGTGACCCCGCGCCCGTACGCTCAGGTGGAGTTTTGGTGTGGTGGTCTGAAGCGGAGGGCACCGGCCCTAGTACGGGATCGGTTGACGGATGGGCATCCGCCAGCCGATCCGGTACGGACGCGGCGCACGCCGCCACACGATGACCAGCCAGGCGATCCCCACGACCGAGATCATGGCCAGGCCGCCCCATTCCAGTGCGGGGAGCAGGTTGACCTGCTCTGTGCTGGGCCGTACCAGCCAGCCGTTGGGGGTGCGCACGTACTTCTCGCCCTCGGTGAGCAGCAGGGTCAGGGCGAGCGCGATGTTGTGCATGGAGTCCCATAGCGCGTGCAGCAGCGACACGCCGAGGTAGGCGAGGATCAGCTTGCCGGTGATGGCGAAGTGGCGCTGGCTGGAGGCGGAGAACAGCACGCCGCCGACGATCGCGGTCCAGAGGCCGTGCCCGACGGGCGCCAGCAGCCCGCGCAGTAGTTCGGTCTGCACGAGCTGCATGAGCGACAGGCCGTCGACGGTGAACAGTGCGGTGAACGCGTACCCGGCGGATTCGAACGCGGCGAAGCCGAAGCCGACAGCGGCGCCCAGGATCATCCCGTCGCGTACCGACTTGACCGTGAGGTGGCGGGTGAGCAGCATCAGCGCGCCGAGTTTGGTCGCTTCCTCGATCAGACCGACGCCGAGGAACAGCCATGGCGACGGGTGCAGCAGGTAGGACTCCAGCACCGAGGCGGCGAGCACGCCGAGGACCCCTCCGGTGAGGAACGTGCTGAACACGAGGCTCGCGGTGAGTTCGCCGGTGTCGCGGCGTTCGAAGGCCCACGCCACGAACGTCACGGGCACGAGGAAGCTGCCCAGGAGCACCAGGGTCGGGATCAGATTCGGGTTCCGGGTGAGGAAGGTGACGATAACGGTCGCCACCCACAGCGCCAGCCCGACCAGGAATATGCGTAGCCACGGTCGCGCTGTCCGCGGCCGGACTACGGGGGTCGATGCCGCGTCCACTGTTGACGACCTCCTCAGGTCACCGGGTACGGACGTTCCTCAGGCGGTGGCTGCCCGGTGAGCGCCGGACACCTGGCCCTCCCGGCGGAGCTTGCGTAGGCGCAGCCCGAGGAAGAGCAGAACCATGCCGTACGCGATCGCGTAGATGCCGCCGACGAGAGCCCACCAGTGCCGTGTGAGAACTTCGAGCCTTCGGGCCTCCGATCTCGTGGTGTGCGTCGAGGGTCACGCCGCGGCGGTCAGGGACTTCTCGACCCAGTTGCGTAGGGCTGCGGCTGACGCTGCCCCGGCCTGGCGGGCGATGACTCGCCCGCCGTCCATGACCAGCAGCGTCGGTACCGCCTGAACCTCGAAGCGGCGGGAGAGTTCCGGGGCGGCGTCCACGTCGACCTTGACCAGCTTCACCCTGCCGGCCAGTTCCCGGGCTACCTGCTCGAGCGCGGGGCTGACCATCCGGCACGGCGCGCACCAGGCGGCCCAGAGATCGACCACGACGGGGATCGTCGACTTCTCGGCCACCTCGGTGAACGTGTCGTCGCCGGCGTCGGCGACCCACGGCAGCGGCTGCTTGCAGCTGCCGCACCGGGGCACGCCGGACGCGGCTGCCGGCACCCGGTTCTTCTTCCCGCAGTTCGGGCACTCGACGATCGGCTCAGCCATCGGTGGAGTCCTGGTTCTCGTAGTTGACGACGAGTTCGCACCTCTCGCGCGTCAACCCGGATCATGGCGCCGTCCGCGACGTCGCCGCGCAGCAGCGCCCGGCCGATGCGCGTCTCGACCTCGCGGGCGATGAACCGGCGTAGCGGCCGTGCCCCGTAAACCGGGTCGAAGCCCTGCTCGGCGATGAACCGGCAGGCCTCGTCGGACAGTTCGAGCGTCATCTGACGGTCGGCGAGGCGGGTGCGCAGGTCGTCGAACATCAGGTCGACGATCCGCTGTATCTCGGTGCGCGTGAGCGGCTTGAACAGCACGATGTCGTCCACGCGGTTGAGGAACTCGGGACGGAAGTGCCGGCGAAGCTCGTCCATGACGGCGGTGCGGGCGTCGTCCTTGATCTCGCCGTGGCCCGTCACTCCTTCGAGCAGGTACGCGGACCCGATGTTCGAGGTCATGATGACGACGGTGTTGCGGAAGTCGACGGTGCGTCCCTGCGCGTCGGTGAGCCGGCCGTCGTCCAGCACCTGGAGCAGCGTGTTGAAGACGTCGGCGTGGGCCTTCTCGATCTCGTCGAACAGGACGACCGAGTACGGCTTGCGGCGCACCGCCTCGGTGAGCTGGCCGCCCTCCTCGTAGCCGACGTATCCGGGCGGGGCGCCGACCAGCCGGCTGACGGTGTGCCGTTCCTGGTACTCGCTCATGTCGATCCGGACCATGTTGTCCTCGGTGTCGAACAGCGCCGCGGCGAGCGAGCGGGCCAGCTCGGTCTTCCCGACGCCGGTCGGTCCGAGGAAGATGAACGAGCCGATCGGACGGCGCGGGTCCTTGATGCCCGAGCGGGCCCGGATGATCGCGTCGGAGACGAGCTGGACGGCCTCGTCCTGGCCGATCACCCGTTCGTGCAGGATCTCGTCCAGGCGCAGCAGCTTCTCGCGCTCCCCCTCGGCGAGCCGGCTGACCGGGATGCCGGTCCAGCGGGACACGATCGCCGGCGATCTCGTCGGCGGTGACCACCTCGCGCAGCAGCCGCTTGCCGCCCTGCCGGGTGGCGAGCTGCTCCTCCTCGGCCTGCAGCCGGCGTTCCAGCTCGGGCAGCTTGCCGTGGCGCAGTTCCGCCGCGCGGTTCAGGTCGTAGTTGCGCTCGGCTTCCTCGGCGTCGTGGCGCACCTGCTCCATCTCCTGCCGCAGCCCCTGGACCCTGCGCAGCGCCTGCCGTTCGGCCTCCCACTGGGCGCGCAGCGCGTCGGCCTCGGCGCGGAGATCGGCCAGCTCCTTGCGCAGGTCCTGCAGCCGGGCCTTGCTGGCCGCGTCGGACTCCTTGGACAGCGCCGCCTCCTCGATCTCCAGCCGGGTTACCCGCCGGGTGAGTTCGTCGAGTTCGGCTGGCATCGAGTCGATCTCGGTGCGCAGCATCGCGCAGGCCTCGTCGACGAGGTCGATCGCCTTGTCGGGCAGGAACCGGTCGGAGATGTAGCGGTGGCTCAGCGTCACGGCGGCGACGAGCGCGCTGTCCTGGATCTTGACGCCGTGGAACACCTCCAGGCGCTCGCGGAGCCCGCGCAGGATCGAGACGGCGTCCTCGACGGTCGGCTCGTCGACCATCACCGGCTGGAAGCGGCGTTCCAGGGCGGCGTCCTTCTCGATGTGCTTGCGGTACTCGTCGACGGTCGTCGCGCCGATCATGTGCAGCTCGCCGCGGGCGAGCATCGGCTTGAGCATGTTGCCGGCGTCCATGGCGCCTTCGGTCGCGCCCGCCCCGACGACGGTGTGCAGCTCGTCAACGAACAGCAGGATCCGTCCTTCGGCGGCGCGCACCTCGTTGAGCACCGCCTTGAGCCGCTCCTCGAACTCGCCGCGGTACTTGGCGCCGGCGACCAGTGACCCCATGTCGAGGCTGAAGACCGTCTTGTCCTTCAGGCCTTCCGGGACGTCGCCGTGCGTGATGCGCTGGGCGAGGCCTTCCACGATGGCCGTCTTCCCGACGCCGGGGTCGCCGATCAGCACCGGGTTGTTCTTGGTCTTGCGCGACAGGATCTGGATGACGCGCCGGATCTCGGCGTCGCGCCCGATGACCGGGTCGAGCTTGCCGGCCGCCGCGTCCGCGACCAGGTCACGGCCGTACTTCTCCAGGGCCTCGTACGCGACCTCGGGCATGGCGGAGGTGACCCGCTGGTTGCCGCGGATCGCGGTCAGCGCCTGGAGGAACTTGTCCCGGCTGATCCCGTGCTGGTGCAGCAGCCGCCCGGCCGCGGTCTGCGAGCCCTCCTCGACGAGCGCGATCACGAGGTGCTCGACGGAGACGTACTCGTCCTTGAGCCGCTTCGCCTCGCGCTCGGCGGCGTCGAGCAGCCGGCTCAGGCGCTGGGTCACCATCACCTGCCCGGGCGCCGCGCCCGGGCCGCTTACCCTCGGGCGCCGTGACAGCTCCGCCTCCAGGTCCGCCTTCAGGCGTTCGGGGTCGGCGCCGGCCTGGCTGAGCAGGCGGGGCGCGAGCCCGTCCGGGGCGTCGAGCAACGCCAGGAGAAGGTGCTCACCGTCGATCTCGGTATGTCCGAAGCGCAGCGCCTTGGTCTGCGCGTCGTGCAACGCTTCCTGGGATTTCTGGGTCAGGCGGTTCAGGTCCACGATCAGCCTCCGGTACTGCGAGAGCGGTTCCGTTGGGCGGCCTCCAGCTCGGCGATGCGATCGAGCAGATCGATCACCAGGCCCAGAGCGGCGTAGTTGAGGGAGAACGCGGTCCGCAGGCGCTGGATCCTGCCGACAGCGGACAGTTGCGACGGGGCGAGCCACAGCTCGCCGGCCGGATCGGTGGTGGCGTCCAGCAGATCCAGCGCGACCAGCCGTCGCACCAGGTCGGGGTGCACCCTCGCGGTGCGGGCGAACGAGTCGAGGTCGAGGCGCCGCGGCCGGGTTTGTAGCCGGACGAGGGCGTAGGTCATCGCGGCCTCCTCGGGTCGAAGTCGGACGTGGCCGGCCAGCTCCTCGAAGAGGCGCCGTTCCTTCTCGCTGAGCGTGCTGGGCACCACGATCCGGGCCTCCGCGAACAGGTCACCGGCCGTGCCGCGCGGGTTCGGTAGCCCGCGACCGCGCAGCCGCAGGCGCCGCCCGCTCGACGTGCCCGCCGGCACCTTGACCTTGGCCTCACCGCCGGGCGTCTCGACCGTAACGGTGGCGCCGAGGGCGGCCTCCCACGGCGCCAGCGGCAACCCGACGTGCAGGTCGCGCCCCTCGACGCGGTACCGGGGATGGTCGGCGATGCGGACCACCAGGTACAGGTCACCGGCCTGGCCGCCGTCGCTGCCCCGGCCGCCCTGGCCGCCGAGGCGGATCCGCTGCCCGTCGGTCACGCCCGCCGGGATGTTCACCTCGAACGTGCGCGGCCCGGACGGGCCGGACAGCGTGATCGACCGCTTGCCGCCGCGGTAGGCGTCCTCGACCGACAGCTCCACTCGGCCTCCTGGTCGGCGCCGGGCATCGGCCCCCAGCCGCGCGCGCGCCCGCCCGCCGAACGCGCCGCCGAACACCTCGTCGAGGTCGATCCCCTCGAAGCCCGCGCCGCCGAAGTCGAACCGGATCCCTTCGCCGCCGGCCCGCGACCGCCCCGAGCGGGCGCCCGCCCCGGCACGGGCGCGGGCCCAGGTGTCCGGATCCACGTCCTCCGGCACCTGGCGGAACTCGGCGCCGAACGTGTCGTAGCGCTTGCGCGTCGCCGGGTCGGAGAGCACCTGGTACGCCTCGGAGATCTCCTTGAACCGTTCCTCCGCGCCCGGGTCCTTGTTCAGGTCGGGATGGTAGGTGCGGGCGAGCTTGCGGTAGGCGCGCTGGATCTCGTCCTGACTCGCGGTCTTCGACACGCCCAACGCCTCGTAGAAGTCGCGACTCACTGCCATCACGGTGCTCCTGTCGACACCACCACCGAGGCGGGGCGCAGCTGCCGTTCGTCGTTCCCGTAGCCCGGCCGGACGACCTCGACCACCGTGCCGGCGGGACTCGCCGGGTCCGGCACGGCGCTCACGGCCTCGTGCTTCGCCGGGTCGAAGCCCACTCCCACCTCAGCCTGACGGGGGAAGCCGAGGCGGGAGAGCACGCCGAGGGCCTGATCACGCACTGCCCGTACGCCGTCGAGCAGGGCAGCGGGATCGGCCTCCGCGTGACGCAGCGCCAGTTCGAGGTTGTCGAGCACCGGCAACCAGGTCGCCGCGACGCGAGCGCGCTCCTCCACCCGCTGGCGCTCGGCCTCCCGGGCGGTGCGCTTGCGAACGTTGTCGAGCTCGGCGGCGGTCCGCAGGTATCGGTCGTGCAGCTCGGCCACGCGCGCCTCCAGTTCGGCGACGGTCGCGGTCAGGTCGACCTCCGGTTCCTGGCCGGCGGCGTCAGGCCGCTCGGCGGCGTCCGGTTGCTGGGGTGGGTAACGGTGCTCAGTCATGTCACCGCTCACTCTGGGGTCGTGAACTCGGCGTCGATCACGTCGTCGTCGCCCTGTCCGCCCGGCTGCGCACCCGGCTGAGCGCCGGGGCCGGCCGATGTGGTCCCGAGTCCATGGAAGACCTGCTGCAGCTCCGCCGTGAGCGACCGCAGGCGATCCAGCGGCGCCTCCTCCTTGATCGCCTGCCGGGCGTCGGCGACCAGCATCTCGGCGCGGGCCTTCTCGTGGACGGCGGCCGACTCGCCGAGCTCGCCGAGGCGCTTCTCGACCTGGTACGCGACCGTGTCCAGCTCGTTGCGGGCGTCGATCAGCTCGCGTAGCCGGGCGTCCTCGCCGCGGTGCTGCTCGGCATCCTGCACCATGCGCTCGACCTCGGACTTGTCCAGGTTCGAGCTCTCACTGATCGTGATGCGCTGCTCGGCGCCGGTGTCCTTGTCGCGTGCGGAGACGTGCAGGATCCCGTTGGCGTCGATGTCGAACGTGACCTCGACCTGCGGCACCCCGCGCGGCGCCGGCCGGATGTTCTCCAACCGGAACCGGCCCAGCACCCGGTTGTCGGCGGCACGCTCGCGCTCGCCCTGGAGCACGACCACGTCGACGGCGGTCTGATTGTCCTCGGCGGTGCTGAAGACCTCGGTTCGGCGGGCGGGGATCGTCGTGTTGCGCTCGATGACCTTGGTCATGACGCCGCCGAGGGTCTCCAGGCCGAGGGACAGCGGCGTGACGTCGAGCAGCAGCACGTCCTGGACCTCGCCCTTGAGGACGGCGGCCTGCAACGCCGCGCCCAGCGCCACGACCTCGTCCGGGTTGACGCTCATGTTCGGGTCCTTGCCGCCGGTGAGCCGGCGCACCAGCGCCTGCACGGCGGGCATCCGGGTCGAGCCGCCGACCAGGATGACCTCGTCGATGTCGTCGGCGGTGACCTTGGCGTCGGCCATGGCCTGCTGCACCGGGCCCATGCACCGCTCGACGAGGTCCGCGGTGATCTGCTCGAACGTCGAGCGCATGAGCGTGGTGTTCAGGTGCTTGGGGCCGGCCGCGTCGGCCGTGATGAACGGCAGGTTGATCGTGGTCTGGGTGACCGAGGACAGCTCGACCTTCGCCTTCTCGGCCGCCTCGAACAGCCGCTGAAGGGCCTGCGGGTCGCGGCGCAGGTCGATGCCGTCCGTGCGCTGGAACTCGTCCGCCAGGTGGTCGACGATGCGCCGGTCGAAGTCGTCGCCACCGAGGTGCCCGTCGCCGGAGGTGGACCGTACTTCGACCACCCCGTCACCGATGCTCAGCAGGCTCACGTCGAACGTGCCGCCGCCCAGGTCGAAGACCAGCACGGTCTCGTTCTTCTTCTTGTCCAGGCCGTAGGCCAGCGCCGCGGCGGTGGGCTCGTTGATGATCCGCAGCACGTCCAGGCCGGCGATCCGGCCGGCGTCCTTGGTGGCCTGGCGCTGCGCGTCGTTGAAGTAGGCCGGCACCGTGATGACCGCCTCGGTGACCTTCTCCCCGAGGAACTTCGACGCGTCCTCCACGAGCTTGCGCAGGACGAGCGCGGAGACCTCCTCGGGCGCGTACTGCTTGCCCCGGATCTGGAACCGGACCGCGCCCTCCTGACCGGACACGACATCGAACGAGACCGCGTTCATCTCGCTGGTGACCTCGTCGTGGCGGCGTCCGATGAAGCGTTTCGCCGAGTAGATCGTGCCCTTCGGGTTCAGGATGGCCTGGCGCCGCGCCAGCTGACCCACCAGCCGTTCGCCCTGTTCGGTGAACGCCACCACCGAAGGTGTCGTGCGCGAGCCTTCCGCGTTGGGGATGACCGTCGGCTGACCGCCCTCGACGGTGGCGATCACCGAGTTCGTGGTACCTAGATCGATTCCGACCGCCTTAGCCATGCTCTTGCCCCCATCTTTGTCGTGATCGCGTCGGGGGTGCCGAGGAGCGACGGGTGTCCATCCGGCGCCGCTCAAGGCAGGCTCACACGGCCGCCGGGAACACCGGGTACCTGTCGCCGAGCGACTACCACCGATGCCTTCTCCGGCCCTGGCTTGCGGGCCACGGGCCGCGACCTGCCGCGGTCACGCAGTCCTGGAACCGCGCCTACCCCCGCGCAGGTCATCTAAACCTCGCCGCGGTCACGCAGTCCCGGAACTGCCGCTACCCCCCCGCGCAGGTCATCTAAACCTCGCCGCAGTCCCCCCTTGCCCGGCGGCGAGGGGGGACGCGGCGTCTGTGTTACCGGCCCTCGATGGCGATGCGCCGCGGCTTGGCCGCTTCGCGCTTCGGCACCCGGACGCTCAGCACGCCGTCGGCGAGGTCGGCGCTGATGTGCTCGACGTCGACGTCGGACGGCAGCGTGGCGCGGAACTCGAACCGGCCGACGCGGCGGGTGCGCCTGCGCAGCATGCCGACGCGCTCCTTCTCCTTGTACTCGCCGGTGATCGACAGCTCGTTGCCGGTGGCCTCGATGGTGATGTCGTCGCGCTTGAGGCCCGGCAGCTCGATCTCGAACAGCCAGGCGTCGTCGGACTCGGTCACGTCGGCCAGCGGCGTCCAGCTCGCCGGGGTGGTGCCGTTGGTCGGCCCGAACACCGAGTTCACCAGCTGGTCGAACTCCCGCAGCGGGTCCATGTGGCCCAGCACGGTCGAGGACCGCAGAACAGGCAGTGTGATCATGGCAGTCACCTCCGTACCGATGATGTTGATCCGTGAGCCCGGACCTGGGGCGTCGCCCCGACCCGGTCGCGAGCTATGACGCATCGTCGCGCCGCGTCATTCCCTTGGCAATGGTCCTGTGGAAAAGCTCACACTCCAGTTGCAAGTTTAGGTGCAGCGGATGTACATGCTTATTGAAAGCAGAGGTTCCCGGTGCGGACGGCCCGGCCCGACCGCCGGCGCGCGCCGGGGAGGCGACGACGTCACCAGGGAGGGATGTCATGGCTGTCGGACTGCTGCTCGTCCGCGTGGTGTTCGGGTTGCTCCTCGTCGGGCACGGCACCCAGAAGCTGTTCGGGTGGTTCGGTGGGGGCGGGCCCGCTGGCACCGGCGCGTTCTTCGACTCCGTGGGCTACCGGCCGGGCCGCAGGATGGCCCTGCTCGCCGGCCTCGCCGAGCTCACCGGCGGCACGCTGCTGGCGCTGGGCCTGCTCACCCCGCTCGGCAGCGCGATCGTCATGGGCGTGATGCTCGCCGCGATAGCGATCCATACGGCGAACGGCCTGTGGGTGTCCAACGGCGGTTACGAGACGCCCCTGCTCTACGCGATCACGGCGCTCGGCCTGGCGTTCACCGGGCCCGGCGGCTACTCGCTGGACCGCCTGCTCGGCCTGAGCTGGTCCTGGGAGTACGGAGCCGGCGCCGCGCTGCTGGCGGTGGTCACCGCCCTGCCGTTGGTCGCGCTGCGCTCGCGGCGCATGTCGACGCAGCCGGCCCAGCAGGGCTCCGGCCTGCGCAGCGCCGCCTGACGAGCCGCGCAACGCAGGTGCCGCGGCCGGCTGCGGTCGCGGCACCCCAATCCAAGTAAGCTCACACACGACTTGTAGGTTCCTGCGAGACGGCGAGGTAGCCAGTGGAGCTCCCCATCGACAACGCCACGACGCCCTTCCTCACCATCGGACAGGTCGCCGAGGCGGTCGGGGTCCAGCAGGCATTCCTTCGCCGTCTCGATCAGGAGAACGTTGTCCGCCCTATCAGGTCCGAGGGTGGGCAGCGCCGCTACAGCCGCCAACAGATCGACCAGGTCGCCAAGGTCTGCGCCCTCGTCGCCGAGGGCCTCACCCTCGCCGGCGTGCGCCGGGTGCTCGAATTGGAGGCACGCGTGGCCGTGCTCGAGACCGAGCTCGCCGAGGAGCGCCGCAACAACGAGTGACCTGGCCCGATCGATACAGCATCGGGAGGAGTAACCGTGAAGACTTCTCTGCCGCTTGGCCGGATCGCTGGAGTACGGGTCGGCATCAACCTCAGTGTGCTCGTCATCGTCGCGATCCTGGTCGCCGGTCTCGGGTTCAGCCGCTTCCCCGAGCTCCTGCCCGGGCGAAGTGTCTGGGCGTACCTGTCAGCCGCCGCGCTGGCCACCACCGCGTTCCTCGCCTCGCTGCTGGCGCACGAGGTGGCGCACGCGGTGCTCGCCCGGCGCAACGGGATCGAGGTCGAGAGCATCACGCTCTGGGTCTTCGGCGGGGTCGCCAAGCTCAAGGGCGATCCGCAGTCGCCGGGCGCCGACCTCCGCATCGCCGCCGCCGGACCGCTGACCAGCCTCGTGCTCGGCGTCGGCTTCGGTGCCGTGGCGCTGCTCTTCAACGTCGCCGGCATCGGTGGCCTTCCCATCGCCGTACTGGGCTATCTGGCCGGCGTGAACATCCTGCTCGCCCTCTTCAACCTCATTCCGGCCGCGCCGCTGGACGGTGGCCGGGTCCTGCGCGCGCTCCTCTGGCTCGTCTGGAACGACCGGCACCGTGCCGCGATCACGGCCGCACGCGCCGGCCGCGTCTTCGGTTCCCTGCTCGCCGCGTACGGGTTCCTCCAGTTCATGCTGGGCGGCGGGTTCGACGGGATGTGGCTCGTCCTGATCGGCCTGTTCCTCGTCAGCGCCGCGCACGCCGAGGAACAGCACACGCGGATCACGTCGTCGCTCCACGGCGTAACCGTCGGCCACGTGATGACGCCGAACCCGGTCATCGCCGACCCCGACGTGCCGGTGAGCGAGTTCATCCAGCAGATGACCTGGGCGCACCGCTTCTCCAGCTACCCGTTGACGGACGCGGCGGGACGGCTCACTGGTCTGGTCACGCTCAACCGGATCCGCAAAGTCGCCCCCGAGCGCCGCGCCACGACACGGCTCCGGGACGTCGCCTGCCCGCCCGACCAGATTGTGACCGTCCGCGCGGACGAGCCGCTCGCCGAGCTGCTGCCCCGGATGTCTGGCTGCGCCGACGGACGCGCGGTAGTCATCGACGAGTACGGCACCGTTGTCGGGATCGTGTCGCCGAGCGACGCCGTCCGGGCCATCCAGCTCGCCAGCCTCAGGTCGGCGCACCGGACGCCCCAGCCCACACCGCACCACGGCGGGAGCGGTACGCGTCTCGACCCGCAGCCGACCCGGACACTGGCCGGCGCATCGGCCGCCGCGCGACCAACGCAACCTCGCTGACAGCACAAACGCCCAACCCCAGCGGTGCGGATCGAGGCCAGCCTCGGCCCGCACGCTGGGGCTTCTTGGCAACAGGCCAACCTAGGCGCTGATCAGCACGTTGAGCTGCCGGGTGAGCGCCAGCGCTGCGCAAGCGCGGGCACCTGTTCCCGGAACGTGCGCCGCGCACAGCCCACGGTCGGGCACGCCAAGCGCGGCACCCGCAGCTCCACGACCACGCCGCGGCCGGCGGCCGGCAGGTCGGCCAGGCGCCGAACGTGATACGCGTGCACCCGCTCGGACGGTCGAGTCATGCGGCTACGAGCGCGAGCGGACGTTGCTGGAACGCAAACTCGCCGACCTCGGCTGCCCCGCAAGTGGCTTGTAACAGCAGGTCTGCGGCTGCGATCTAACTGTGTAGGGCTATCTGCGGCTGGCAGGCCGCAAGGGGGATCGATGTACCGCACCGATGATCGGTACGTCGCCCGGCAGTCCCTCCGGTCAAGTCTGGTTCTGGGCGACACAGACGCCGCGTTCACCGTGTTCATCTCCTGGTGAGCCTGATGCGTCATGAACGACCGTTGGAGATCGTGGGCTGAGCAGCTGAAGGCATGGGCGATGGCGATCGGGGGGTTCCTGGTTTTCATATCGCCGGTGGCTTTGTTGTTCTTGTTCGGCTACCTGGCTGACAGGCACGGCGAAGTCGCTGAGTTGACTGACTATCTCGAGAACATCAGAGACCAGAACTACCCTGCGGCGTACGACAAGCTCTGTGATTCCGCCAAGACCGGCGTGAGTCGTCAGGAGTACGGGCAACGCTTCCCGCCGCCGCGTATCGTCAGCTTCGTCATCGCGGATATCACCTTCACGAACGTCGCCGGCGAAGAGGGACACGACGTCGACGTCGACGTTCGGGCTCGACGACGGCCAGACCCGAACCGAGAACTACTTCGTGTTCAACAAGGCGAGTGACGTCGATCGCTACTACGTCTGCCCGCGAGCCGGATCCGGCTAGGCGCTTGTGCTGCTCAAAGCCGATATGGCAGGGGGTTGCTGGCCAGCGGATCCGCTCCGCGTGATGGGGCTGCCCTCGCCGTAGCGCTGGTGACCAGGGTGCCGCTGCTTCACGGGCTCGCCGGGGCTTGTCGGCCGGGTCGAGGTCAAGCGCTGCCTTGGTCGCGTTGGCGGAGGCCGCAAGGTTGTCCTGCAGTTGCGCGACGAGCCTCCGTTCACGCTCGTGCAGGCTGCGGACAGCGTCCGACAGGGCCGTGCTGGGCGCGAGTGAGCAACTCGTCGAGGACGTGGGCGACCTCGGTCTGGTTGGTGTCATCCCGGCCGGCTGCTGCTGACTTGCTGTTACCCAGCCACCGGCGGCGACCACGACTGATCGTTCAGCGCCGAGGTGCCGCGTCCCTACGGCGGGCTTTCACCACGCCCCGCGGAGGTTGGGGCGCGCTGGGCCACCATGCGCCTGGGGTGGAGGTAAGCAGCCCACAGGGACGGGGTGTGGATCCTATTCAGGCCATCGGGCAGGTCGCGGCCGTCACGGACGGCTTGGTCGGCCTACCGCGCGAAGCGGGATGCGGTTGCCGCAGTGCGCCGGGCTAGGGGCGATTGTTCGGCGAACAAACCGGAATGATCAACGTCGCGTCGAGATCGCCGCGTGGGCATGGCGGACGGGCATCGTCACCGGGTGACGCCGAGTCAGTCCTGCATGGCTTCGGTGAAGAACTCCGGTGGTGCCTGCAGGTCGTGGGCGCGGAACAGGACGGCGTGCTCGACGCCCATGGCCTTGCCGCTCATCGCGGTGAACTTCGGGATGATGTCCTTGGGGGCGGGGTGGTCCGGGAGCGCGGCCAGGTACGCGGCGTGCGCCTCGAGCGAGGCGACGCCGCGGCGCAGCGGCTCACCCGTGACCTCGACGCCGTGGGTCGCGCCGAAGCCGGCGAGCCCGGGGACGATGAGCCAGCGCACGGAGTGCGGTTCGAGGTCCTCGTCGTCGACCTGCTCCGGGAAGACCCACCGGTTGCCCGCGTCGCGCACCGCGTCGAGCGTCGCGAGCCCGGCCGCGCGGTGGTCGGCCTGGTCGAAGCCATAGGGCGTCTCGATCTCGTAACCGGTGCCGAGTACGACGTCGGGCTTGAACCGGCGGATCTCCCGGCAGATGTCCCGGCGCAGGTCGAGGCCGTAGACGAGCACGCCGTCCGGATGTTCGAGGACGGTCAGGTGCTTGACGCCGACGACGGCGCAGGCGGCCTGCTGCTCGGCGACGCGCAGGCGTGCCGTCTCCTCGGGAGGGTTCGGCATGCCGGCCTCGCCGCGGGTGAGCAGGAGATAACCGACCTCGATGCCGCGCGCGGTCCAGCGAGCGACGGCCGCGGACGTGCCGTACTCCATGTCGTCAGGGTGCGCGACGACGCAGAGCACGCGCTGGAAGGACTCCTCGGGGAGGGCAGGCAATGTCATGTCGGCCATCCTTCCGCGTTTTAGGGCCCGCCGTCCGCC
>CAVUDJ010000003.1:0-6853 GCA_963740215.1 uncultured Actinomycetota bacterium | reverse complement strand
TGAGCCGGGCCTACGGGGCGGAGCTCGCCCAGCGGTCGAAGAATGCGCCCGTTCCTACGTCGCCGCCCGAGGTCCGGCGTCGTGGTCGAAGCGAAGAAGCATGACGGCGAGCATGGCCGGGATCATCGTGAGATGGCCGACGGACATCAACCACAACACTCTTTCAGGAAGTAGTGCAGTGAAGAGCTCCACGCGTCCTACGAGCGCGTCGTACCGTCACCCTCGGCTGGGGCCTGGGCCAGAGCGATCTGGCAATCCGGACCCTGCGTACGCCCACTCCCGGTGCCGCGGGACCGGTCAAGCGGCGCGACTCGTACGAGCTCAGCCCCGCGCGTTAAGGAAGTCCGATGTCCACCACCTCACTCGCCCCGCCCTGCAGAACCCACCGACGCAGAACTGTCGCCGCATGATCAACAAGCCGCCCGACTTACAGAACGCTCAAGACTTGACCCCGAATCAGGAGAACACCTTCGCGTTCTTCCTCAGCTGTATAGCGAGTAGGTCTGAGGTGCGAGTGAAGTCCTTGGCCTCTGTGTCCTTCTTAGTCGTGAGAAAGGCGTAGGAGAGATAGGTGACGAGTTGGTCGGTGCGCGTAACCAGATAGTGCCGGGCGTAGGCGAGACCCTGTCCCGCACGGCCACTCCTGCCAGTGCCGGCCGCCGGCGGCCTGCCCAGAGGAATAGCTTGCGGCCGCGTAATCGGGGCCAGCCTCGGTGTCCCGGCCATGACCGCCCACCGCGCCCTGACCGTGGCCGAGGACGGACCGCGCCGGCTTGTGCCGGGCGCCCTGGAGGGCAAGGTCGTGCTCGTCGCTGGTGGCGCTGGGGCGGTGGGTCACGCCGCAATCCAACTTGCGCGCTGGGCACCGCCCACCCGCCAAAGCCGATCTCGCGACCGCTGCCGGTGCGCACCACGTGATCAACTACCGCGACCAGGACGCCGCGGCCGAGATCGCCAAGATCGCCCCGGACGGGGTCGACCTGATCGTCGAGGTCGCCATCGCTGCCAACGCAACGCTCGACGTCAGGTCGCGAAGTCGCGTACGGCAGTGGCCATCTACGCCAACGACGGCGGCAACGAGTTCCGCCTGGACACCCGGGCGAACATGATCAAGAACATGCGCTACCAGTTCGTGCTGCTCTACTCCGTGGGCGACCTGGCGCTGCGCGAAGCCGTGGCCGACGTGACCCAGGCTCTCAATGACGGTGCCCTGCCGGTCGGGGAGGACGCCGGGCTGCCTTTGTACCGGTTCACCCTCGCCGACGCCGCGGCCGCTCATCAGGCCGTCGAGGATGGTGCGGTCGGCAAGGTTCTGATTGACGTGGCGCCCGCCTGAGCCAACGGAACTCGAACGGTAACCGGGAGGGCCCGCGCTTATGCTTCGATCGTGGTCGCCGTGGGGGCGTGGAGGTGGAACGACCGGCGAACGCGAATCTCACTGCTGGTCGATCTGCTGCTTGCCGCGGTGGCCGTCTATGCGGCCACGCTGCTGAGCACCGAGATCCTGGATGCTGCCCCACGCTGGGGTAGCGGTCGCCGCTTACACCGTCGCCGCGTTGCACGGCGCGAGCGTGGCTATCCGCAGGCTGGCGCCGGTAGCCGCGGTCGTCGCGCTGTTGAGCACCGCCGCCGTCTATGGACTGGTGCTCGGACTACCGGTGTACATGCTCGGCCCAGCGGTCCTGTTCGTTGCCTACGGCGTCGGTGTTCGGCTAGCGCTGCGGCCGGCCGCGATGCTGCTCGCGGTGATCGAGGCAGCCCTTGTCCTGCTCCTCCGGTTCAATGCCAATTTCCCCGGGTGGGACTCGGTCCTGCTGTTCGCCAGCATCGTGGCAGGGGCCTGGTACTTGGGCGTCTTCGCCCGCCGGTGGCAGTCGCTGGCCGCGGAGAACGCCGAACGGGCCAGGGAGCTCGAAGCTGCGCGCCACGAGCTGGCCCGGCACGCGGTGGCTGCCGAGCGGCTGCGGATCGCCCGCGAGCTGCACGACGTGGTCGCGCACAGTATGAGCGTGATCGCGATGCACGCCGGCGCCGCCCGGCTTGCCGTGGGCACCGACCCGGCGTCGGAGCGGGCGGCGCTGGACGTCATCGAGAGTTCCAGCCGCGAGGCGCTGGGCGAGATGCGCCGACTGGTCACCGTTCTGCGCGACGAGAATGCGGACGCGGCAGCGCGGAGCCCGGTGCCCGGACTGGCGGACCTGCCAACGCTGGTCGCCAGCGTGGCGGCGGGCGGGCTGACCGTGGACGTGAAGACCGAGGGTGACCTCGAGGTCGTCCCGTCGGGCGTGTCCCTGGCCGCCTATCGGGTGATCCAGGAGGCGCTGACCAACGTCGTCCGGCACGCCGGGCACACCAGCGCCCACGTCGTGGTGCAGGCGGGCCAGGACGATCTGGTGGTCCAGATCGAGAACGCAGCACCGTCGGGCTCGTCGCACCACGTACCGTCCGCGGGTGGCCGGCACGGCACGGTCGGAATGCGGGAGCGGGTCGAGCTGTACGGCGGCACGCTCAGCGCGGGTCCGTCCGCCGACGGCGGGTGGAGCGTCGAAGCCCGGCTGCCCTACGCGGTGGAGCAGCGATGATCCGGACCGCCATCGCTGATGATCAGCCGCTGGTCCGCGCCGGGCTCCGGTCGATCTTCGAGCATGCCGGCGACATCACCGTCGTCGCGGAGGCCGGCGATGGCGTCGCCGCGGTGGAGATGGCGCGCACCGAGCGCCCGGACGTGCTGCTGATGGACATCCGGATGCCGTTGCTCGACGGCATCGAGGCGACCCGGCAGATCACCTCCGACACCGACCTTGCCGGCGTGCGCGTCCTCGTCCTGACCACGTTCGACCTCGACGAGTACGTCTACGCGGCGCTGCAGGCCGGAGCGAGCGGTTTCCTGCTCAAGGACGCGCCTCCGGAACGGGTGTTCGACGCGGTTCGCGTCGTTGCTGCCGGTGACGCGCTGCTGGCTCCGACGGCCACCCGCCGGCTCATCGAGTCCGTGGTCGACCAACATCGGCCGTCCCCGCCCGAGATCACCCGGCTGCTGGCGACGTTGACCGACCGGGAGCGTGAGGTGCTGGCGCTGGTGGGCCGAGGCCTCTCCAACGCCGAGATCTCCGCCCGGCTGGTCGTCAGCGAGGCCACCACCAAGACCCACATCTCCCGGGTGCTGGCCAAGTCGCACGCGCGTGATCGGGCGCAGCTGGTCGTCCTGGCCTACGAGGGCGGCCTCGTCCACCCGGGACGCGGCTGAGTCATCCTCCGGTCGGACCTTCGTACCGGCCAGGTATGACCGCAGGTCCAGATCCTCGACGGACGAGATTGAGGGCCGGTCTCCCTAGCGTCGGAGACATCTCACTTCCTCCGACGAAGGACCTCAGATGGCTGCCATATCCATCCGCGGGTTGACGAAGCGCTTCGGTGCCGTCACCGCGGTCGACGACCTCAGCTTCGATGTGCAGCGGAGCACGATCACTGGATTCCTGGGCCCGAACGGCTCCGGCAAGACGACCACGTTGCGGATGCTCCTCGGTCTGGTCCATCCGGCCGCCGGCACCGCCCTGATCGACGGCGCCCCGTACGCCGGCCTTGATCGGCCGGCGTTCACCGTGGGTGCCGCGCTGGAGGCCACCGGCTTCCACCCGGGGCGTACCGCCCGCAACCACCTGCGGATCCTGGCCCACCCCAACGGCATTCCGACTCGCCGGGTGGACGAGGTGCTGGACGAGGTCGAACTCACCGACGCCGCCCGCCGCCGGGTCGGCGGTTTCTCCCTCGGCATGCGTCAACGGCTCATGCTCGCCGGCGCGCTACTCGGCGATCCCGCCATCCTGATCCTCGACGAACCCACCAACGGGCTCGACCCGGCCGGCGTGCACTGGTTGCGTCAGTTCCTGCGCGCCCGGGTCGATCGGGGCGGGACCGTGCTGATCTCGAGCCACCTGCTGGCCGAGCTGGCGATGTCCGCAGACGCGGTGGTGATCATCAAGAACGGCCGGCTGGTCACCGAGGGCACGATGGCGGAACTGGCCGGTCCGGCCGAGGCCCGGGTCCGGGTGCGTACGCCACAGGCCGACCAGCTGCACCGGGTCCTGACCTCCCGCGGGATACGCGCCGAGCTCGGTTCGGCCGGCGAAGTCCTCGCCCGCGGCGTGACCACCCAGCAGGTCGGCGAGGCCGTCGCCGCCGCCGGTCTTGTCGTCTACGAGATGAGTGTCGTGCAGCCGCAGCTCGAGGACGTCTTCCTTCAGCTCACCGCCGACGAGAGGAGTGCATCATGATCGCGCTGATCCGCACCGAGCTGCTCAAGCTGTTGTGGACCCGAGCCACCTGGGGCCTCCTCGCGGCCGCCGTGGTCCTCGCCGTCGTACGCGTGCAGATGGTGCTGTCCAACGTGGGGGAGGCCGACGCCCCGGCCCCCGGTAGCCGCCAGCTGACCCTGGACGTGCTCGGCGCCAGCGGCGTCGGTGTCCTGGTCATCGTGCTGCTCGGGGTCGTTCTGGTGACCAGCGAGTTCCACCACGCGACCTGGACGTCGACCCTGCTGGAAACCCCGAATCGCTCCCGCGTCCTGGCGGCGAAGTTCATCACAGCCGCGCTGGTGGGAGCGATCGGCGCAGCCCTTCTCCTCGCCGTCGCGGCCGGCCTGGGACTCGCCTCCGGCAACGTCCGGCTCTCCGTGGACACTCTCTCGGTTCAGCTGGTCGCCGGAGTGCTGGTGGCCACAGCGTGGTGGGCCTGGCTAGGCGCCGCGATCGGTACGGTCATCCGCTCCCAGACAATCGCCCTGCTGATCCCGCCGGTGTGGATGCTCGTCGTCGAGACCCTGCTGCCCAGCTACGGGCTGGATGGCGTCCTCCCCTGGACGCCGAACGGGTTGACTGGCGCGCTCAGCGGCGCCAACTTCGCCGGAGCGCTGCCCGAATGGGCCGCCGCCGTAACGCTGCTCGGCTACGGGCTCGTGCTGTCGGTCGCCGGCGTGCGGCGCGCTGTCCGGATCGACGTCTGCTGAAGGGCTGGCCGACGATGCTGACCCTCTTCCGAACCGAGATGCTGAAGCTGACGACCACCCGGTGGCCCTGGTTCCTGGTTGCGGGAACGCTGGCCGCCACCGCGGTCCTGGCCCTGCAGCCGGTGTACAAGTCGGGCCGAGACGGCGACCCCACCCTCGGCACGGTGGTTGCCGAGCTGGCGGTGCTCGACGCGCTGGGCCGCGGCGCCCTGGTGGCGCTGCTGCTGGGCGTGCTGATGGTGACGTCGGAGTTCCGACACAACACCGTCACGGCGTCCCTGCTGGAGTCGCCGCGACGCGGCCGCGTGGTGACGGCCAAGGCGCTGACGGCGGCGTCGGTCGGCTTCGCGCTCGCCCTGGCCGCCCTGGCGATCGTGCTGACCGTAGGCCTGCTGAGCGGTGCCATCCAGCCGCAGCTGGTCAACGGCGACATCGTGCTCCGGGTCATCGGGCTGGTGCTGACCTATCCGCTGTACGCGCTGCTCGGCACGGCCACCGGATGCCTGCTCGCGCGCAACCAACCGCTGGCCGTGGTGATCCCCGTCCTCTGGTTGGCCGGGCTGGAGGCGTTCGCCCTGTCGTCGGTGTCTCAGAGCGTGCGCGTCTGGTCGTTCCTGGGAACGACCGCCGCCCTGCAAAACGCCGGCGACGTGCCGTTGGTGCTCCCGATCTGGGCCGGTGCCGGCGCCCTGCTGGCGTACGCCCTGCTGCTGCTCGGCGCCGGTGCGCTCCGCGTGGCTCGTGCCGACATCTCTTGAAAACGAAGGAACACGACATGTTGATCACGACACGGCTGAGCAGAGTTGCCGGCGCGCTCGTGGCTGTCGCACTGCTTCTGACCGCGGGCGGCTGCGCAGATACCGCCACCGCGCCGGTCGCGCAGGATTCGACCGCCTGGCAAGCCATGCTGCACCAGTGGCGGTCTCGCGGCGACGCCCCCGCCACAGTCCTGGGGGTTGCCACCGGCGATGGCAAGGCGTGGGTGGGTGCCGACGGAACGCCGGAGCGGGACGGGCACACGCCGGTACGGACGGATGCGCCATTCCGGATCGCGAGCATCACCAAGGTCTTCGTCGCGGTCGTGGTTCTCCAGCTCGTCGAGGAGGGCCGGCTCGGGTTGGACGATCCGGCGTCCCGCTACGCTGCCGACGCGGCGCCCTGGCCCGTGACCATCCGCCAGCTGCTGAACCACACGAGCGGCATCCCCGACTTCGGCATGGCCGACGGATTCGGCGAGCAGCTTGCCGCGCACCGCGACCGGCGGTGGACGGCGGCGGAGGTGGTCGCCCTCGTAGCGGACAAGGAACCGGCGTTCCCGCCCGGCACCGACTACGGCTACTCCAACACCAACTACGTCCTGCTCGGCGAGGTGATCGAGACTGTCACCGGACACGGCTGGGCTCAAGAGATCCGGCGCCGGATCCTCGACCCGCTGAAACTCCGCGACACCTACGTTGCTGGATTCGAGCCGATGCGCCGGCCGGTGATCCCCGGCTACTTCGACCTCGATCGCGACGGCGAGGTCGACAACGTCGAGACCGGCGAGCCCTGGACGTCCCTGGAAACCTCGGACGGTCCGGCGGGCTGCATCGTGTCCACAGCGCCGGACCTGCTGGCGTTCGGTGATGCGCTGTTCCGCGGCCGGCTGCTGTCGTCGGAGACCATGCGAGCCATGACGGCGGACGGGCCCTTCCATCCACGCTTCACGAACTACGGACTGGGTCTGGAGATCGCGCGGCCCGACTACCGGACAACGATCTGGGGGCACGGCGGCTACCTTCCCGGGTTCCGATCCACCTTCTGGTACGTGCCGTCCCGGGACGCCGTGATCGTCGTGCTCGCCAACGA
>CAVUDJ010000002.1:0-19841 GCA_963740215.1 uncultured Actinomycetota bacterium | reverse complement strand
TATCTGCGCACTCACGCGCGGTGAGGCAGGCACCCGGCCGCTGGTCCATCTGGCGCAGGCGGCCGGCGCTGTGCGGAAGGATGACGCCATGGCGGATGACTCCACGACGATCGAACTCAGCCGGTTCGAAATCCGCGAGGTCGCCGGCTACGCGGTGGCGTGCGCGCGGCCTGCATTGGCGATCTTCGAGCGTGAACGCCCTGACGATCGGCGCCCACGAGCCGCGATCGACGCCGCGCAGGCATTCGCGGATGGAGCCGAGCGGACCAAGGCGATCCGTGACAACGCGTGGGCGGCACACCGGGCGGCTCAGGAGGCCCGTAATGCAGGACAGGCTGCTGCGAGCGACGCTGCGCGCGCGGCCCTGGTTGCAGCCAGTGCGGCGTTCCTCCACCCCCTGGCGAAAGCTACTCAGGTCAAGCACATCCTCGGATCGGCCGCTCATGCCGCACTAGCGTTCGAACTCTCCGCCGGAGACGATCCCGCCGTCGGAGCCGACCACATCGCGCAGTCGCGGATCCTTGCGCCTCCGGTCGTGGTGGACGTCCTGAGGCGCTACCCGGTCGCCCCGCGTGGCGGTGGGCGGGTCGGAGAACTGATCCGTCAGTTGGACGCGTCGCTCCGGTGATCTCGACCGTGTGCTGATGGACGTGCGACGCGGTGAGTGCCATGAACGGCGACATGGGCTGATACCAGAATCGGCCTGCTGGCCAAGTGGACTGACAGGAATCAGACAGAAATCGGCCACCAGCGCACTGACCGTAATGCCGCGGCCGGCGTAACATCCTCGTATTGACATGAGTCCAAGCGGGGCGAGCGCTATGAACATGACTCAGAACAACGCCATAAATCGCCTTCTCGTACGGGTGAAGACCCGCGCGGAAACGGAAGATTCCTATACTCTGCAGCGCACTTTTGTTCCGCTTGAACCGCTGCTGTCTATGCTGCAACATGACCAGCATCAGGTTCTGTACGGCCGGCGCGGAACCGGCAAGACACATGTTTTGAAATACCTCGCCGAAACGCTGCGAGCAAAGGGCAACTTCACCATCTACCTCGACCTGCGGACCATCGGCTCGTCCGGCGGCCTGTACGGGGATCGGTCCGAGTCGCTCCCGCTCCGGGCGACGAACCTGCTCGTCGACGTGGTGGAGGCGCTCCACACCGAACTCCTCCACACGGCGTTGGAGGACGAGCGACAGGCCGATCGGCTGGAGGCGCTCTCGGGCGGGCTGGACCGGCTGGCCGAATCAGCGGCCGCGGTGCGAGTGGTCGGCCCGGTCGAGGACGAACTGACCACTGGCCAAAGCACGCAACTCCAGCGCGATGTCGGCGGCTCGGCGACGCTCGCGCGGCGCCCGAATGCGACTCTGTCGGGCAGTTCGCGCCGCACTGTCGCGAGCACAACGCAGAGCCGGCGTCGACGCTCCGGCGTAGAGCAGCCGCATGTGCTGTTCGGCCCGCTGGCGGGCGCAGTCCGTCAGCTGGCCGAGGCCTGCCGACCGCATCAACTCTGGATCATGCTCGACGAATGGTCCGCCGTCCCGCTGGAACTGCAGCCGCTCCTCGCGGACCTGCTCCGCCGAGCCTTCTTCGCCGCACCGAACGTCGTGGTCAAGATCGGGGCGATCCAGCGCCGTTCGCGCTTCTTCGCCGCGGGAGGCAGTGGAGACTACATCGGCATCGAACTGGGGGCGGACACCTCGGCCAGCCTTGACCTCGACGACTTCCTGCTCTTCGAGAACAACAAAAGGAATGTCGCAGCCTTCTTCGGGCGGGTGCTGTACAAGCACCTCTACGTACTGATGGAGAGCCGGGGCTTCGAGTTCGCCATCAAAGTGGAGGACGACTTCGTCCGGGAAGCTTTCCGGAGCCGGCAGGCCTTCGACGAACTGATCTACGCCAGCGCGGGAGTGCCCAGGGACGCGATTCAAATTGCCGGATCGGCCGCGAACGCCGCCGGCGACAAGCCGATCGCAACGCAAAACGTTCACGCCGGGGCGCGAGACTATTTCCTGCGCGACAAGATGGGAAAGACCTCGCGTAGAGCCAGCGACCTGCTTGATCGCATCATCAATCAGTGCGTGGAGGACCACACCCGCGCGCTGCCGCTCTTACGCAGTGGCGACTCGGACAACCCGCTTGTCCAGGAGCTCTACGACCTCCGGCTGATCCACCGCGTGCGCCAGGCCGTCTCACTCGACGAGGGCAGCTACGCCACCAAGTACGACATCTACCTGGTTGATTTCGGATGCTTCGTCGACTTGATCTCAAGCGGTCGGATCCGGACAGTCAATGATGGACTGTCACAGAGTGCCCGGCTCGTGACCGACTCCAACGTGCGCGTCAAGACACAGTGGATGGTCAACGTCAAGTGGAGTCCGTGGTCCGGCGGGATGCGCGGAGAATGACGGCGGCGCCGGAGGACGAGGTACGCCAAAGCATTTACCCAGGTTGACGTGTTTTTACGAACCAGATCTGTGAGAATAGCGGGGTGAATGAGATCTCACGGCGCGTGCCCGTCCAGGACACAGCCAGCGGAGGCGCAAGCCGGCTGCGGATCCTGCAGGTGATGCGTGGGTCCTCCGACCCGCTCGGGGTGCAGGATCTCGCCGATCGGGTCGGGCTGCATGTCAACACCGTGCGGTTCCACCTCGACCGGCTGGTGTCCGATGGTCTGGTGCGCCGCCATGTCGAGGAACGCACGCAGCCGGGTAGGCCCCGGTTGGCCTTCACGGCCGTCCACCGACCCGACCCCCACCAAGACCAGCGCAGCTACCGGCTACTGGCCGAGATCCTGGCCAGCTTCGTCACCGGAACGGTCCCCGGCGCCGCAGCGGCAGCGACCGAAGCCGGTCGCACGTGGGGCCACTACCTGACGGAACGTCCCGCCCCCTACCGCCGCGCCGACGAGGACGAATCGGTGACCGAGTTGCTCCGCATCCTCGACGACATCGGGTTCGCCCCGGAGCTGTCCCACGAAGAAGGGTCCACGGAGATCCTGCTGCGGCACTGCCCGTTCCTGGAGGTCGCCGAGGCGCACCGTGAGGTGGTCTGCTCGGTTCACCTTGGCCTGATGCAGGGTGTCCTGGCGGAGATGCGCGCTCCGGTCACCGCCGAGCGCCTGCAGCCGTTCGTCACGCCGTCTCTATGCGTGGCACATCTGGGCGAGGCTGGGGCCTGACAAGCTCGGTGTCGACACCGAGCCGCCCGGTCTTGGCGGCGCCGCCCGGCGAATCGAGGGGGGTTCGCTGATCACGTAGGTCATGTCGTGCTCCTCCTTCCCTGCCCGTGCATGCGGTTGGCGCTGCGAACGGTCACTCGGACGGCGGCGGCACCCAGGACGACCAGCGCGAGGACCTTGAGAACCTCCAGTCCTATGTAGAGCAGGTGCCACGGTGCGTCCGGAACCGGGTTCCCGGCAATGATCTGAGCCGCCCGCTCGTCCATCACTGGCCGCAGCACGAGCGTTTGGACCAGCAGCACGACCCACAGACCGCCCAGCAGCCTCCACACCGGCCGACCGGTGACAGACCGGCGCCGCCAGACCAACACGGTCACCGTCAGGCACGACAGCAGTTCCAGGACATTGAGGCCCGGGAAAACCAGCCGACCGATCTCCAGGCCAAGCGGCAGCGTGATCCCCGGAGCCTGAAACTTCAGCGGCGTCTCGACGAAGGAGATGGCCAGCACCATGCCCAGCCACACGAACGGCGCGGCCACCAGGGCGATGTCGCCGACCGTGCAGCCACGGAGCCGCGCACCGGATTCGACAGCCACCAGAGCGACGTCCTCCCCGACGCGGCCATGATGCGGGCGCTGCCTCGACGACGCGTCAGGTGGCGTTGTACCAGCGGTCATGGCAACGGCTCTCAGGACTGCTTGACGACGGTGAGCAGGACCGTCGCGTCAGCGAGGGCTTCGAGGCTGTGCCGAGCCGGGGGGACCACGAGCAGATCGCCCGTCCCGCCTTCCACCGACTCCCCCGCCGCTGCCAGGCGCACCCGGCCGCCCAGCACAAGGACAGTCGCCTCGCCGGGGTTCTCGTGCTCGGACAGGGACGTCCCTGCCGCAAGCGCGACAACGGTGTGACGCAGCGACGTGTTCGGACCGCCGTACACCATCTCCGCGCCACGCCCGCTGCCCCGGGCCGAGGCCTTGCGGAGCTGACTTCGCCCGACAGCGTCCACGTTGAGCCTGTCCATCGGGCTTCACCTGCCGTCCGCGTCGGTGTGATCGTGACTGTGCCAGTTTCTACGAGAAAACCTGTAAAAACAAGCTGCCCTTGTTGCGCAGGTCAGAGACGAGATGCGGCGGCCTAGCCGCTGGAACTGGTCCGGATCGCGTCGGCAAGCACCGCCGCCTGGCTGATCTCGACCTGCTTGGTCGCCGTGAGCAAGGTCAGTGGTCCCTGCGTGGCCAGGTGCCGCAGGTGGGCCAGGGCCGCGGCGCGCTCGGCATCCTCGATCTCGACGAGGTGGCGGTCGTCCGTTCGGCGTCCAGGCGACTGTGAGGCAGCAGCGGCCAGGCGCCTATCGAGCCGAGCGCGCGACCACTCTAACGGGCACATCAGTTGACGATAGAGTGGCGGCTCTCTAACGTCGAATAGAGTGTCTGTTAGAGAGGCCCGCACCGATCAGCCTCTTACCGGCCAGACAGCGCCCCCACCACCTAGGAGAACAGCCGTGACGAGCACTGCCTGGACCGGTGACGACCATCCCGGGCGAACCGCCCGCCCGCGCCATCTGCGCCCCACCAGCGACACGACCCCGATCGACCGGATCGCCGCCCAGAACGCCGTCCGCGCCCTGCTCTCCGCGCTGGGTCAGGACCCCGACTCCGAGCACCTGCGCGACACGCCCCGCAGGGTCGCCGATTCCTACGCCGAACTGCTCACCCCAGAGCCGTTCACCCTCACCACGTTCCCCAACGACGAGGGCTACGACGAGCTGGTCCTCGCCCGCGATCTGCCGTTCCAATCACTCTGCGAGCACCACCTGCTGCCCTTCCACGGAGTCGCCCACATCGGCTACCTCCCGGCCGGGCGCATACTCGGCCTGTCCAAACTTGCCCGCGTCCTCCAGCAGTTCGCGCGTGGGCTCCAGGTCCAGGAACGACTCACGAAGCAGGTCGCAGACTGCCTCGACGCGAACCTGCACGCCAAGGGAGTCGCCGTGGTCCTGGAGGCGGAACACCTCTGCATGTCGCTGCGCGGGGTACGCGCGCACGGATCGCGGACCATCACCTCGGCACTGCACGGGTTGCACCGCGACGATCCGGCCACCAGACAGGAGTTCTTCGCCCTCACCGGCGTCCGCCGGTGAACCCGCCCTCACTGCGTCCCGCCGTGAACCCGGCGGCGCCGGTGAACCCGGCGGGCGAATCACGCCACACCGCGTGTCGATCCCTTTCGTCTAGTCCCGCGACGGCCGTAGCGGCGCCGAGTTGGGAGAATGCCGGCATGGACTCGACGGTGACGCTGCGGGCGATCACGGACGACAACCGCCAGGCAATTCTGGATCTACACGTGGCCGCGGAGCAGCAGATCTTTGTCGACGGCGTCAGCGAGTCGATCGCCGAAGCAGCAGCCACTCCGCTCGCCAGGCCGTGGTACCGCGCCATCTATGCGGGCGACGTGCCGGTGGGCTTCGTGATGCTCGCTGACGACGTGGCGCCCGGCAACGAGGTCATACCGTGGCGCTACTACCTGTGGCGCATGCTCATCGACGCGCGTTTCCAGGGCCGCGGCTACGGTCGCGCCGCACTGGACTGTGTCGTCGCTTACCTGCGGACACGGCCAGCAGCAGACACGCTGGTGACCAGCGTCGTTGCGGGCGAAGGATCCCCGATGGGCTTCTACCTGCGGTATGGGTTCCAGCCCACGGGCAAGATGTTCGACCACGAACACGTCTTGCTGCTCCGGCTGGCGGACGTCGCAGGCCGGCCGTTACGCGACGTTCGCGTCTGAACCCGCGGTCAGTCCGGTGGATCGACCGGGTCATGTCCCGCCGTGCCGCGTCGGCCGGTTTCGTACTGGCGGAGCGCCGCATCGACCGATGCGACGTCGGGCGCGCAGCCGAGGGTCTCGAAGGTGCGACGTGCGGCGGTCAGATGCTCGACCGGGGTCAGGCCGGAGGTCGGGCGGTCCGGCCTGCGGCCCAACTCGAGGTGCGCCCTGGCCAGTTCGTACGGCATCCGCCGCTGCTCCGCCGCGCGGACCGCGCGGATCCAGGACCTGACCGCCGACCGCCGCCGCCCCTGCTGCCAGTGCAGCGAACCCTGATAAAGGTGGTACGCGGGCCGACCGGCCGGGTAGACCCGGGCCAACTCGCGGAGCCGGCCCATCGCCGAGCCGACCACCTGGTCCAGCCCGGCCGCATCGTCCACGCCGCCGCAGGCCCGAAGCGCGACCACGGCGTCGACATACCCCAGGAACCCCGGCAACACGTACGCGACCGGCAGCGGCGCGTCGGCCACGATCGCCGCCGCCGACCGCACCGCTCGCCATGCCGCCACGGGGTCATCCCTGCGGAGGGCCAGCCGCGCCGCCGCCGCGTCCACCCGCACGGCGTCCCAGCGCGGGATGCCGGTGTCGAGCAGCGAGCGCGCCTGCCGGCATCGGCCCTCGCCTTCGGAGGGCTCGATTTCGCCGGTACGGAAGGCGGATTCCATCCCCACCAGCAACCCCCACAGCAGCACCGTGTGATCGCCGTGCCGCAGCCCGGACGCGACCCCGGCGGCTGCGTCGACCGCCGCGTCGGCGAACCGGCCGGTGCAGAGATGCGTGATGCCCCGGAGCAGGACGGCCTGGTCGACGATCCGGCGCAGGCCACTGTCGGCGGCGACAGCGATGCTGCGTTCCAGGCCGGCCAGCGCCTCGTCCCAGTCGCCCAGCCCGATCCGTTGCAGGCCGGAGACCATCGGCACATACCCGGCGACGACCGGGTCGGTCGTGTGCTCGGCGTCCGCCGCGGCGGTATCGAGGTACCGCCGCTGCACGCGGCTGGCCCGGAGGAAGCCCGCCGCGAACCCGGCACCGGCCCGACCGACCGCGCGCGCCTCGACGGAGCCCGACCGATCGGCGGCGTTGAGGGTGAGCACCGCGAGGGTGGCCGACGCGGTGCGCTCCTCAAGCAGCACCAGGACCTCGGTCAGGTGCATGCCGGCCCAGGCCTGGTCGGCCGCGACCGCCCGCCGCGCCGCCGACCGGGACGCCGCGGCGCCCGGCCGGAGCGCCCGGCCACCGCGGCGCAGCAGCTCGGCCGCGAACAGCCCGGCCCAACCGGTGTCGGTGCCGGGCATCCGGCGTCCGAGCAGTCCGAACGCCCGCTCCAGCACGTCACGGCTGGTGGGCAGCTCGCTGAGCTGAAGGTGCGCCTCGCCGATCGTCCTGGTCCAGTGGCCCTGCAGCGCCGGGTCGACGCCGGGCCGGCGCAGCGCGGTCGCGCAGACCGCCGCCGCCTCCCGGAACCAGCCTTTGAACCGGCACAAGGCGACGAAGTGGTCCAGGTGCGCGGCGAGCCGGGCGTCGTCGGCGTGCTCACCCAGCCAGCCAGTCGCCGCGCGGAGGTTCTCCACGTCCGGCTCCAGCTCGCGGACCACCGCACTGAGTTCGAACGACGGCTCCAGCCGGGTCGCCAGCGCCTCGAAGTACTCGGCGTGCCGGCGGCGGGCGTCGTCCGCGCCGGGGTCTTCGGCGAGCCGCTCGGCGGCGTACTGCCGGAGCAGCTCGTGCACGGTGTACCGGCCATCCTCGTGGACCCTCACCCAGGAGTGGTCGACCAGCTCGGTGAGTAGCTCCACCCGGGCGTCGGCGACCGCCGCGGCAGCCGCGAGGTCGAATCCGCCGCGGCAGGTCGACAGCCGGGCGAGCGCGCGCTGCTCGGCGTCGGTCAGCAGCCGCCAGGACGCGTCCAGCACGGTCCGCATGCTCCGGTGCCGCGCCTCGACGTCCGGCGCGGACGTGGTGAGCAGATCGATGCCTGCGGCGAGCTGGTCCGCCACCACGGTCACCGGCACCGACCGGGTCCACCGGCTGGCCAGCTCGATCGCGAGCGGCATCCCCTCCACCGCGCGGCAGACCCGGCCCACATCCGCCACGCGGCCGGCCGGGTCGGTCGCCGGATGCACCGCGCGGGCCCGGTCGAGGAAGAGCCGGACCGCGTCGAAGCGCGCGGCGTCCGCGTCCTTGTCGGGGGTCGGCGGGAACGGCAGCCCACCTAGCTCAGCGACCCACTCGGTGGCCAGCCCTAGCCGGACCCGGGACGTGACCAGCGCCTGCACCCCCGGCGCGCCGGCGATCAGCCGAGCCAGGACTCCGCCGGCGTCCCGGAGCTGCTCGACGTTGTCCACCAGCAGCAGCAGGTTGCGGGTGGCGAGGTGGTCGACGAGTACGTCGAACGGGTCCCGCCGCGCGGTGAGCGCGAGCCCGACCGCCTGGGCGAGACCGGCGACGACCAGGTGCCCGGCCTGCTCCGGTCCGGGCGCGCTGGTCCCGACGAACGACGCGAACGCCACCCCGTCGGCGTACGCCGGCCGCCGACGATCCGCCAGCGCGAGCGCGAGCCGGGTCTTCCCCACGCCCCCGGGCCCGACGATGGTCACTATCCGGCAGGCCGCGTCGTCGAACCACGCGCCGAACCGCCGGAGCTCATCCTCGCGGCCGACGAACGACGTTGCGGCGGTCGGCAGGCCGGCCCGCGGAGTCGGCGCCGGCGCCTGGGTCATCTCTCGGAAGCCGGTGGTGTCCTCGATCTGCGCGCGGAGCGCTCGGGTGGCCGGCGACGGCGCGATGCCGAGCTCGGCGGCGAAGACGTGCCGGCAGGTGTCGAACTGGGCCAGTGCGGCGTTGCGCTGCCCGCTCTCCGCCAGGAACCACATCAGCGCGCGGTGCGCCTCCTCCTGGTACGGCTCCAGCGCCAGGATCCGGCGAGCGATCTCGACGCCGCCACGGCAGTCCCGCCGGCCACGGGCCTCGGCGAGCAACCGCTCCAGCGCGGATAGCGCCTGGGCACGCAGGGCCGCTCGTTCGCGCTCGACCCACTCCTCGAACAGCGGCGCGCCCGGGACCTCCAGATCGGCCAGGAACTCGCCTGTGTAGAGCGCCGCAGCGGCGGCCGGGTCGGCGTCACAGAGTTCGGTGAACTCGGCGGCATCTACCTGCACCGGCTGGTTGGCCGCGAGTCCGACCTGGTCAGCTGCGGTGACCACGTCGGGCAGCACCTTGCGGATCCGGGTCAGGGTGAGCCGCAGATTCGCCCGCGCGGTCTCCTCCGGCAGGTCGCTCCAGAGCAGGCCGGCCAGGCTCGACCGGAACTGCGGGCGGCCGGTGAACGCCAGGTACACCAGCAATGCTCGCGCCTTCGCCGATGTCAGCGCCGTCACCGGCTGGTCGTCCAGCAGCAACTGGCACCCGCCCAGGGTGCGGACATGCAGTGTCTGGCCCATCGCACCAACCCCTCTCCGGACCGGGATGCGACGGAAACGCTCCTGATACGGCCGGGAACCGCGGGCTGCCTAGCGTCGCCAAGCCTAGGACCCGCACGCCGGCAGCCAAAGAGACGAAGTCGGATCCGCGACGCGAGTGCGTTCCCGCAGCCGGACGGCGGTCACGCTGAGTACCGAGAGGAGTTCTGATGGACTGGGTTGTCTGCCCTGAATGCGCCCACCTGGCCGAGGTGACCTGGCGCAGCACCGCATCCGGCACGAGCGTCGGCGCGGAGTACGCCAAGGTCCAGTGCCTGCGGCGGCACTGGTTCCTGCTGCCGACCGAACGGCTGCTGGCGTGGCCGTCCACGCTCGCGTCGTGAGGGGGGCACCGTCATGACCGAGATCCACCGCGGTCGGTTCACCGCGGACATCGACGGCGACTTCGTCGTATTCCTGATCGGCATGCGCCCGAACAAGCCGTGGCGCTTGCACAAATGGCTGCCGCTGATCCGGCAGATGCGGGACATGCTCCAACTGCTGGCCGCCGAGCGCGACCGCGGCCTGCTCGGGGTCGAGCGGGCGTTCATCGGCGGACCGGCGTTCGTCCAGTACTGGCGCAGCGTCGACGACCTGCTCCGGTTCTCCCGCACAGCCGGCGAACCGCACGTCAAGGCGTGGCAGGCGTTCAACCGGAACATCGGATCCGGCGGCGATGTCGGGATCTGGCACGAGACCTACCAGGTACGCGGCGGCGGGTACGAATGCATCTACGGCAACATGCCGGCCTTCGGCCTTGCTGCGGCGACCCGGCACGTCCCGCTCGCCGTCAAGGGGGCCTCCGCAGCGAGCCGGATCGGTGCGAGTCCACAGGATCCCCCGCTGCCGCCCGGGGTCTGAAGGGGTTAACGCGCCGCTGGCAGTGGTCGTGCGCTTGTTGACCCGCTCTATGGTCCGAGTATGGATCTGGCTGTGTGGCGGGCGTTTCCCAGGCCCATCGGGTGGGCGTTATGGATCGGCGCCACGGTGCCGGGCCCACTGCTGTTCTGGGACTCCCGGCTGCGCTGGGAGGAGGGAATCGGCCTGCTGGCCATTCCGTTAGCGATGCTGCCGGCGGTGATCGTGCTCGCCGCGGTGGCGGCAGCGCGCTGGACCGCATCCACCGGCCGGCTCCGTAGGTGGTCAGCGTTCCTGGCGGCCGTTGTGGTCGCGATGGTCGTGACCGCTGTCGGCGTGGCGGCGTCCTTGGCTGTCTTCCGGTGGATCATTCCGCTCAGCGTTGAGTATGCCGATCCCGGTGCCGTGCTCATGATCGGCGCCGTGATGCCCGCCGGTGCTGCCCTTATCGGTGCCGTCATCGGCTACTTCCTTGGTCTGCGCGAAGCGGGCAACCCGATCCGGTTACCGGTATGGCTCCGCTACGTGCTCGGCGTGACGTTCGCTGTGGCGGGTGCGCTCGTCGCGCCGGTCACCCTCCAACTCGGCGCGGAAGACAGCACAGTCGAGTACAAGACCGAGGCCTACGGCGGGGTGGGGTCGCATGTCGCGTCAGCCGGTGGGCCTGGGCGGCTGACCGTGCCGAACTCCGGGTGGTACGCGATCTATGCCGTGGGGTTCTCGCCGAAGCACCCCGACTGCCGTATCACCGGACCAGGCGTCAACGACCTGGCCGCCAGCCTGGTCACCGCACCGCCGGGCGGCTACGGCAGCGACGCCGCGAGCTTCACCTGGGTTGCGTCGGTGAACCTTCCCGCCGCCGGGAGCTACACGCTGAACTGCCGCACCTCCGATCCAGACGCGTCCTACACGGTGGGTGATGTGCCCGAGATCCGTGGCCTCGTACGGTTCATGATCCACTACCCGTTGCCGCTCATCTGGCTCCTCGGCGCGCTGCCGGGCTTGGTGATCATCGCGGATGCCGCCCGGCGAGGGCTCGCCGAGCGCGCCAAGGTCCGAGAAATCATGCCGGCGGCGCGCCCCTAGGGATCCAGCTGGGCTTCCTGACAGGGCAGTGGCGATCCCAATGTGATCTCCCGTTCCGCCGGGCTGATCGCCCATCGACCTTCACCGTCTCGGTGCCGCCGTCACGGACCGCGACGAGGACTAGGTAGAGACATGAAGGCAGGCGTTGTTCCTCTCGTCGCGTGTGGACGGATCGAGCGCGTTGATCCAGCGGTGGGACGGCCCACCGTGACCTTCTGACGCCCGGAATGTGATCAGAGAGAGACAAAAGTCCTGCGTGGACATGCCTCGGCCAGGTGTATACACCGTTTACACGCTTGTGACATGCCGTCAACCGTCGGCAATGGACTGGCCAGATCGACACAGGAGTCCCCATGTTCGCTATCGTGGCCGCGATCATCTTCGGCCTCGCTCTGCTGTTCGACCTCGCCGACGTCAGCATGGGCGACGCGCTCAACCAGTCGACACTGTTGATGGCAGGTCTGTTCTGCGTGGCACTGCACCTGGCCGGAGTCGGCTCCACCTGGCGCGGACCGCGCCGCCGGCGTCGTTGACCGTCGGCCGCGAGCGCGCTCAGCGGCCCTCGCTGATCTCCGCGCCACCTTGTGAATGACACGCCGGTGGGCCAATGCAGTTCTTCAAGCAAGGGAGGGCTCGACCGGTACTCGGCTCTGGGATAGCGTTCGAAGGCCGTGAGGATCGCCGTTATCGGGACCGGAAAGATGGGCCGGGGCTTCGCCGCGGCCTTGTCCTCCCGGCACGAGGTCGTCTTTGGGTCGAGGGACCCGGCCCGCGCGGGGAAGGTGGTCCGATCCACCGGCGCCGCCGGGGCGATGTCCTCCGTCGAGGCCGCTGCCGGCGCTGAGGTCGTTGTCCTGGCCGTTCCCTGGCAGGCGATGGATGAGACCTTGGTTCGGCTCGGAGAGCTCGCTGGGACCGTGGTGGTCGACGTCTCGGTTCCTCACGGCAAGGAGCGGGAGGCCCTGGGCCGTCGTTCCAGCGGCGAGGTCGTCCAGAAGCGGTTGCCGCGAGCGCGGGTGGTCAAGGGGTGGAACCACGTCTTCGCCCAGTCCCTCACCGCTCCCGAGGTGGACGGGGTCGCTCCTTCGGTGTTGCTCGCGGGGGACGACCGCGAAGCCAAGCGGATCGTCTCTGCGCTGGCCCGGGACATGGGGTTCCATCCCGTGGACGTTGGCTCACTTCGGGAGAGCTATCACCTGGATCGGCTGGTCAGCATGATGCTGTTCGTCAAGCTCGGTCCGTTCCGGGTGCTGTCGGCACCGCCCTGACGGCCACCCAGCCCGGTCAGATCCATTTCGACCTATCGGGTGACGTCCTGGCGAATGCGCGGGAGACTTGGAGGCAGAGAGCGCGGATACCACTTCGACTTCCAGGAGGCGGAGTGCACAGCATCTGGAACGGCGCCATTTCGTTCGGCCTCGTCGCTATCCCGGTCCGGCTGTTCGCGGCCACCGAGGAGCGTGGAGTCTCGCTCCATCAGGTTCACATCAAGGACGGCGGGCGGATCCGCTACCGCAGGGTCTGCACGGTCGACGGGGAGGAGATTCCCTACGGCGACATCGCGAAAGGCTACGAGCTTCCCAATGGGGAGGTTGTCGTGCTCGCCGAAGAAGACTTCGCGCAACTGCCGCTGTCGTCCAGCCGGGCGATCGACGTGCTCAGCTTCGTCGAGGCGGGCACCGTCGACCCGATCCAACTTTCGCGCTGTTACTACTGCGATCCGACCGGCCCCGACGTCAAGCCCTACGTCCTGCTGCGGGACGCCCTGGAGCGGACGGGCAAGGTCGCGGTCGTCAAGGTGGCGCTCCGGCAGCGCGAGACGCTGGCCATAATCCGGCCGCGAGACAGGATGCTTGTGCTGCAACTCCTGCTGTGGCCCGACGAGGTGCGCGAGCCACGGTTCCCCGTTCTCGACGACGAGGTGCTGCTACGGCCACAGGAGCTGCGGATGGCCGAGTCGTACGTCGAGACCCTGACTGGCGAGATCGACGAGCTGGAGACGGTCGACCACTACCGGGTGGCACTAGAGCAGCTGGTCGAGGCGAAGGCGGCGGGCCGCGAGGTAGAGCAACCGTCGCCGGCGGAGCCCGTCAGCGCGGCCGTCGACCTCATGGACGCCCTGCGGCGCAGCGTTGAGGAGGCTAAGCGCAGCCGTGGCGGTAGTGCACGGCCCGCCAAGGCGCAGGCCAAGCGCGCAGCGGCGGGGTCGGCGACGCCGAAGCAAGCTGTGGCCAAGAGGACGGGCGTCGCGCGGCAGGCGGTAGCCAAGAAGGCGGTGGCGAAAAAGGACGCCAAGAAGACGACCGCTAAGAAGACGCCACGCCGATCCGGATCTACGGCTTCACCTCGCTGACCTGGTCCGCGCCGACGTGGCTGGCATCGTTGCGCGGTCCTGTGCGTTCAAGCCGGCGCCGGTCGGGGATGATGATGCGGATGGGAGCATCCGACTCCGACGAGATCGCCGGCGAGCTCTATCTGGTGCCGCCGGTACGCTTCGTCGCGGCCAGGGACGAGCTGGTGCGGAAGGCGCGCGCGGCCGGAGACCGGGACCTGGCCCGTGAGCTGCAGGGCCTGCGCCGGCCGACGCAGAGCGCCTGGCTGGTCAACCTGTTGACGCGCCACGAACGTGCGCCGATGGAGCGCCTGTTCTCACTTGGGCGTGAGCTTCGCCGGGCGCAGACAGGTCTGGACGGGGCGGAGTTACGGCGCCTCTCCGCGCAGCGACAGCAGATGGTCGCCGATCTTCTCGACAGCGCGCGGCGCCGAGCGGCCGACGCCGACATCTGGCCCACCGACGCAGTGTTGTCCGAGGTTGAGGCGACCTTGCGCGCTGCCCTTGTCGACTTGGCTGCATCGTCGACCGTATGTCGGGGCGCCTGGTCCGGCCGATGTCCCACAGCGGCTTCGGTCCGATGCCGCACGTGGACGCGGCACCGCCATTGCAGGCTCCGTCGCCGCCCGCCGAGGCTCCGGCCGAGGGGCAGACCCCAGAGCGTGCCGGGACGCGCGCAGCGGAGCCGGCTGCGATTCGTGACCAGGAGACTGGCTCTGGGTGGAGCTTCTGGCCCGTGGAGGACGAGCTCGGGCGGCAGCGCGAGCGCGCCGCGACTGAGCGAGCCGCTCGCCAGGGCACGGCCGCGGCGGCCGAAGCGGAACCTGCGACGGAGGCGCAACAGGGCATTCGCCACGCGGAGGCCGAGCTCGCCGCAGCCGCAACGAGGCACTGGCAGTCGGAGCAGGACCTCGCCGATGCTGAGGGCGCCGCGGAGGCGGCCCGCGACAGGTTGGAGTGGCTCGACAGCCAACGGATGGAGGCGCGTCGCGAGAAGGTTGCGGCTGACCGCCGCCTGGCCGACGCCATGTCCGCGCAACGGGCAGCGATCCGCGCGGTTTCAGAGGCACGCCGAGAGCTCGAAGCGGTCGAGCGCCGCCTTGGGTTCCCCGGTGAGCAGCCACCGTCGGGAGAGCCTGCCAGCGAGGAGCCGCCCTAGACGTAACCGGTGAGGCGCGGCCCCTCGCTCGTTGCGGCTGGCCTTCACCCCGGCGGGTCGAGCCTGCTGCCGTCACGCATCGCGACCGCTTCGGTGGCGATGAAGCGCAGGATCCTCTCGTTGACCAGCTCGGGCGCTTCCAGCGGCACGCCGTGGCCCACGTCGGGCACGATCTCGGCGCATACCCGCGCGATCAGCTCCTTGACGCGCCCGATGCGGTGCGCGCGGGGAGCAGCACGCTGCGCTCGCCCAGCAGCACGAGCGTCGGGGCCTCGAGCGCCCGCAGTTCGTCGTCGGTGAACGGCCTCGCCGGTGGACGGTTAGGCGTGAACGCCAGGGCGCTACCTCGACAGGATCCTGCCGGGGCCCGCCTGACGCGATGCTGAGCCGCTATCGTGAGCAGGCAGATGCACCCGGGTGGAGAGGCGCTGCGACGGACCACGGTTCGCCACGCTCCACCCGGCCCTCGATCGCGGAAAGGGCGCCTTCTCACGGAGGAGGCGGCTCGTGGCTGACGGCGTGCTGGTGGGACGGGTGGCAGCGGTGCTGCGCTATCCGGTCAAGTCGATGGCTGCCGAGCCCGTCGAGGACGTCGACGTGTCATGGCATGGCTTGTCCGGAGATCGACGGTGGGCATTCGTGCGACCGGATCTGCCGCGCAGCGGCTTTCCCTGGTTGACACTGCGGCAACGCAACGACCTCAACGACTATCACCCTTGCTGGACGGAGCCCGCACGCCCGGACGCGTCCGGGGTCATCGTCCGTACGCCCACCGGCACTCGATTCGATGTCACTGCACCGGCTCTCGCGGCTGAGATCGGTGAAGGCGTGCGGGTGATGAAGCTCGACCGGGGGACGTTCGACAGCATGCCGCTGTCGCTGGTCACCACGCGCACCGTCGAGGGTCTCGGCGCGCTGCTGGGGACCGATCTGAACGTCCTGCGTTTCCGGCCGAATCTGGTGGTCGAGGCGTTCGGCGCGGCGGCGTTCCCTGAGGACGAGTGGGTCGGACGGGCCCTGACGGTCGGCACCACGTGGATGCGGGTCGACCGGCGTGACAAACGGTGCGTTGTCGTCAACATCGACCCGATCACCGGGCGGCGCGATCCAACGGTGCTGAGCGCCATCGCCGCCCACCGAGAGGCATGCCTAGGCGTGTACGGATCGACGATTCGCCCCGGGCGCGTGGCGGTCGGCGATGCCGTGGTTCTGCAGCCATGAAGGAATCCCCCGGACGCGCGACCGCTCCCGCCATGTCATGACTTAGGCCGCTTTGCCTAAGCTGTGCACGACCGATCGGCCTCGTTTCGAAGGGACTCACCATGCCCCCGCATCAGGAGCACTCTGCCGGCACCCCGCAGGTTCCGCCGGTGCCCCCGCGGAGCGGCTTGAGCCGCCGGCAGGTACTTCGCGGCGCGGCTGCGGCCGGAGCCGGGGTCGTGCTCTCCTCGGGCCTGCTGAACCGCATCGAGGCCTCCGCGGGTGCGCTGGCGGTGGAGGAGTACGACGTCGTCGTTGTCGGCTCTGGCGCTGCGGGGATGACCGCCGCGCTGGCGGCGGCCCACCGGGGCTTGCGATGTGTGGTGGTCGAGAAGGCTCCTACGTTCGGTGGCTCGGCGGCCCGGTCCGGAGCGGGGATCTGGGCGCCGTGCAACGAGGTGATCCTCGCTGCAGGGGTTCCGGACACGCCGACGAAGGCAGCGGCCTACCTCGCGCGCGTGGCAGGTGGGGCCGTGCCCACTGATCGGCAGGCGGCTTTCCTCGCGAACGCCCCCGCCATGATCTCCTTCGTGATCCGGAACAGCCCGCTGCGCTTCCGGTGGATGGAGGGCTATTCGGACTACTACCCGAGTTGCCCGGTGGGATGCCGGACGGGCGTTCCATCGAGCCGGATCTGCTGGACGGCAACGTTCTCGGCGCGGAGCTCGCCCATCTGAATGCGCCCTACATGGCCGCTCCCGGCGGCCTGGCCGTACCGAGCGCCGACTACAAGTGGCTCGTTCTGGCTGCGGTCAACGCGAGGGGTGCGGCCGTCGCGGCCAAGGTTGCGGCCCGGCACGCGGCGGCCGTGCTGGCGGGCAAGAAGCCGCTCGCCATGGGCCAGGCCCTGGCCGCCGGGCTGCGCGCCGGCCTGCTCGACGCCGGGGTGCCGGTGTGGCGGAACACCCCGCTCCTCGACCTGCAGTTCAGCAGCGGTGGCCGGGTCACCGGGGTGCTGGTGTCGCGGAACGGCGCCCACGTACTGGTGAAGGCCGCCCGCGGGGTCATCGTCGGCACGGGCGGCTTCGAGCACAACGCGGGCATGCGTGATGAGTTCCAGCGACACCCGATCGGCACCGACTGGACGGTCGGCGCAAAGGAGAACACCGGCGACGGGATCGTGGCGGGTCAGCGGGCAGGTGCGGCGCTGGACCTGATGGACGACGCCTGGTGGGGTCCGACGATCCCCCTGCCGGACCAACCGTGGTACTGCCTTGCCGAGCGCACCCTGCCAGGCAGCATCCTCGTCGACGGCACCGGCCGCAGGTTCGTCAACGAAGCGGCGCCCTACCACGACGTGGTCAACGCGATGTACGACCGCAACGCGACGGAACCCGCAATCCCGGCCTGGCTGATCGTCGATCAGCACTACCGCAACCGCTACCTGTTCCGGGACATCCCCCCGCTATTGCCGCTGCCCGACGCGTGGTACCGGAGCGGCGCCGTGTTCAAGGCCCCGACGCTCGACGCGCTGGCGGCGAAGATCGGCGTCCCGCCGCAGGCTCTGTGTGACACCGTCACCCGCTTCAACGGTTACGCGCGGACGGGCCAGGACCTCGACTTCCACCGCGGCGACAGCGTCTACGACCACTACTACACCGACCCGGCCGTCAAGCCGAACTCCTGCCTCGCTCCACTGTGGCTGCCACCCTTCTACGCCTTCAAGATCGTCCCTGGTGACCTCGGCACCAAGGGTGGATTGCGCACCGACGCCCGAGCCCGGGTGCTGCGACCGGACGGCTCGGCCATCCCCGGCCTGTACGCGGCCGGCAACGCCAGCGGCGCCGTCATGGGGCACGGCTACGCGGGAGCGGGAGCGACCATCGGCCCGGCCATGACCTTCGGTTACGTGGCCGCGAACGACCTCGCCGACGCACCTCCTGCTTGAGCCGCCGACTTCGCTATGTGGCTGAGTGACCGCGGACGGCGGGGATCACCACATCGCCGAGGAGCTTGAGGCTCTCCCACGAGACCTCCACGGGCAGGCCGCCGCACAGTGGATGGCTGACGACGAGTTCGACATCGCCGGTGCGGCACCTCTCGACCAGTTCATCTGGAGTCGCGACGACATAGACGCCCGCCTCCCGCATCTCCTCGACGGTCGTCGAACGGTCCCGGACCAGCGAGGTGAGATCACCCTGCCACCCGTCATAGGACCGCGCGTCGTACAGCAGGTGGTGACCGAACTGCTCCCAGAAGGCGTCGACGTCCTTCACACAGAAGACCGTCCCGGGACCTTCGGGGGGCTGGAGCACAAATCCCGGTTCACGGCCTGCCGCCCGGCACTCCTCGGCGTAGCGGTCCGCGAGGGCGGTGTCGGGAACCTGGGGGTAGAAGTCGAGGCCGAGCCTGGCTGCCCGGCGGGCCGCGGCCGGCGAGCCACCGCCGTAGAAGACCATCGGGCGAGGCTTGCTGTACGGGTGGGGGTGACGCGTACGGTCCTGCCCTGGTAGTCGAACGGCTCTCCACGCCAGGCGGTGAGAACCGCCTGCAGCGTCTCCTCCATCCGGCGGCCGCGGCGGGACCAGTCCAGGCCGAGCAGGGCATACTCCTCCGGCCGGTAGCCGAGACCGAATACGTACGCCACCCGTCCGCGGCTGAGGTGATCGAGCACGGCGATGTCCTCGGCCAGCCGGATGGGGTCGTACAACGGGGCCAGCAGCGCGGCCACCGTGATCGGTATCCGGGAGGTGACGGTGGCGAACGCGGTCGCGACCAGCAAGGGAGCGGGCAGGTAGCCGTCGTCGACCCCGTGGTGCTCGGACAAGGCAAGCGTGTCGAAACCGGCGGCGTCACAATAGGTGGCCTGGGCGACCGCGGTCGCATACACGTCTTCGCGCGTGGTCGTACCGATCGACGGACAGCGTAGGTCGTAGCGGGCGGCGAACACGGTCATGACGCACCTCGTTCCTGGCCGGGCCTGGCAGCTCCCGCGTCGGGGCGCCCCGAAATGTGGTCCTACCGGGGCATACCGTAGCAGCGGCTGGCGCCGAACCGGCCCGTGACCGCTGGTTTCACCACGGCAGTCCGCGCAGATCGACCAGCCCAGCCGGCCACTCGGTCAGGGGGCGCCGGCCGGCCATGACCAGGGCAGGCCATTTCCCTCCCGCACCGTCCGTTCGTCGCCAGGGTCGAGGTGCCGGACCACGTTGGGCACTGGGGTCCAGCCCGCGCTGCGGTAGAAGCCGAGTACTTGTTCGCCGCACTGTACGAACCCGAAGTCGCCCGCGAACTCGGTGTGCAGCCGCCCCCGGAACTCGTCCATCAGCGCCGCGCCCAGTCCACGGCCCTGCAGTTCGGGCGATACACCGACCTCGCCGATGCCCGCGACGAGCACCTCCGTCCCGCCCACGTCGACCAGCCGACGCTCCACGGCGAGATGTGCGACCGGCCGTCCGATGCTGTCGGCGAGCCACAACCGGGCCTCCTGCGAGCCCAAGCCCAGGATCGACCGATGAACACATCGGGCTGCTCCGGGAAAGCCGCTGTCAGAAGCTCCGACAGCGCGGCATGGTCCGGCTCGGTCAGCGCGGTCTCCCAGCGGACAGTCGCAGTCAACCCGTTCGCCGCCATGCACCGAACCTAGGTGAGGTCGAGCGCCGTCACCACCGGACCGAGGTCCGTCGTTTCGTCGCGGCGTCGAGCGTGCCTGCTGCGCGTAGGCTGTGAGCTCGTACGCGG
>CAVUDJ010000001.1:0-9024 GCA_963740215.1 uncultured Actinomycetota bacterium | reverse complement strand
GTGAACACCGCCACCACAAGAACAGTCGTCACGGCGTGGCTGTGGTAGGCGAGTCGGGCAGAAGGTAGTCGAGCAGGCTCGGAACCGTGACTGCGCCGATGACCTGGTCGCCATCCAGGACCGCGACCAACGGACTGTGCATCCTCGCCATCACCGCTGCCATCTCCAGTGCGGTCCCCTCGCCGTCCACCACGGGCAGCTCGTCGCGGTCCTGCGGCTCCGGCAGGACGTCGCGCACGGTGCTGCGTTCCAGGCGTCGGCAGAGCTCATCTGCGGCGTCAGCGTCCAGCGCCCGTGCCAGCGGCGGATCCTCTTCGATGTAGGCCGGGATGAGGAACCGCAGCACCTGCGAGCCGCCTAGGACCGCGTGCGGTCGGCCCCGCTCGTCAACGACGATCAGACCGGGCTTGCGTGCCTGAGCCATCGCCTGCGCTGCCTGCATGGCGTCGCTGGTGAGAGTGACGGTCGGGAAGTCCTCCGCGAAGTCTCCAGCGCGCATCGGTTCTCCAGGTGGGCAGCGGTCAGTGACTGCCGACCAGGCTTCCCGGCGCTCCGCGACCCACCCTACAAGGCACGCCGAGGCCGCGACGCCGCCGCCATCCGCTCGGAGTCTGCCGTTCTGACGCCCGCCTCGGCGTGAGCAACTCGTTAGCCTGGGCTACATCGCCCCTGGCCAGCGCGATGCCAGCGGATCTCTAATCCGCTGGAGGCGACGTTAGGAGCGGCGCTGCCTCCTGTCTGACGCATGGTGCAGGTGCTCTCCGCCATCAACGACCAGATGGAGATCCACGACAGGTTGACACTGGACCAAGAGGGGAGCGAGTTGCCTCCCTCCTCGCCGAGTTGGACATCCCCGACGCCGAGGTCTACCAGGCGACGGCGGAGCTCCTGGAGATTGGCGGCATCGACGGAGTCAGAGATCATGAGGACAGTCCTGGTCCGGGGCGACTCGTCCAGAACGTGTCTGACACTGCCAGGCATTGACAAGCTCCGGAAGGAGGGATCAAGACATGCCCCGCCGTTTCGCCGATGTCAAACACGAGGTCTTCGCTCGCCACTCCAACCCGTGGAGTGCTTGGACTCGCTGGCTGAGCACCCCGCTTGTGCTGGTTCCTCTTTGGACACGGCGGTGGAGCCACGCCGCAATCATTGGTGCCTGGATGGCCGCCAACCCCGTGATCTTCCCGAGACCGGCGGACGAGCACGCCTGGTCCACACGGGCGGTGCTCGGCGAAGAACTCTGGATCACCGAGCGGCCCCGCGACACCGCCATGGTGGTTGACGCGGCGGCCACGCTGGCCGGCATCACCGCACTGGTAGCAGCCCGGCGCCACCGCGCCGCACCGGCGGCCGGTGCCACCGCAGTAATGATGGGGCTGCTGCTGGTCTACTGGCAGCTCATGGCCCACTACTACAACGAGCACCGGCGCGCCAACACCGGCTGAACGCCGAAATACGAGTCGACCGCACGCCAGGCGCTCAGCCCATCAGGCCGCAGCCCTCCCTCTGTGGAGGTCGCCGTACTCGCGTGTCGAGTTTCGGACGTCGCTACCCGACGCGAGTCGTGCGAGTGACTGCCCTCGGCCCAGCGCAGCTTCCCTAGCCGCCTCCCGGACCTAACCCACCCGAACCCCCGGTTACATAGAGGTGGCCAGCGCTGGTTCGTGTCCGCGGCCCTACTGTTGCGGACGAGCCGGCAGGGAGGCGGGCAGGTCGCGGCGCGGGGAGGTGTTCGCGGCCGGCAGGTGGATGTCGAAGCGGCATCCACCGTGCATGTTGGTGACACTGATGCTGCCGCCATGCGCTTCGATGAGACTTCTGACGATGGCCAGCCCCAGGCCGCTGCCGCTGCCCACGTGCGGTGTCCGGGCCGGCTCACCTCGATAGCCGGTATCGAACACATGCGGCAGATCCCGTTGCGGGATGCCGTTGCACCCGTCGCGGACGGACAGCACGACCATTCCGTTGTGTGGGGTGCAGTGCAGGGCAACCGAGCCCGCGGCTGGTGTGTGCCGTAGTCCGTTGCTGACCAGGTTGGTCAGCACGCGGACCAGGTGTCGGTGGTCCGCGTCGGCGATCGGACGGCCGACGACTTCGGTGTGTAACCGGACACCGAGGCTGCGCGCCAGCGAGTCGTGGGCGGCGACCACCTCGGTCACCACCGCTTCGATGTCCACCGGCTGGGGGTGGAACTCGAGCCTGCCGGTGGTGATCCGGGAGAGCTCGAACAGGTCGGCGACCATCCGGGAGAGCCGGTCGACCTGCAGGCGGATGCGCTGGTGGTAGTCCTCGACGGTCGCCTGGTCGGTGACGACCCCGTCGTCCATCGCATCGATCATGGCGCGGATGGATGCCAGCGGGGCGCGCAGGTCATGGCTGATCCAGGCCACCAGCTCGCGGCGTCCGGACTCGATGGCGCGTTCTCGGTCACGGGCCTCCGTCAAACGTCGGTGGGCGTCGGCCAGGCGTTGGACCCGGGCCGCGAGCACCCATCCGGTTGCTGCTGCGGTCACCGCGGCAGCCGCGGTCGATGTCAGCAACACGGCAAGGACGTGACCGGAGACGATCATCAACGCGGCGGCCGCGGAGACACCGACGGTCACCACGAGCACCGGCGTACCGACCAAGACCGCCAGCGCTGCCCGCATGGACCAGCGACGGGCTCGCCTGTTGAGCAGCAGCCAGCCGACCCCGGTGCCCAGGCCGGCGACGACCGCGGCCAGGGCGGTGACGACCAGGGCGTCCTGCGGACTGATCACGCGTGTTCCTGGACCACCGACGGGTCGAGCCGATACCCGACCCGCGGCACGGTGACGATCCGTTGCGGCGCGGCGGGGTCCGGCTCGATCTTCCCCCGCAGGCGGCGGACGTGCACCGTGACGGTGGAGACGTCACCGAAGTCCCACTCCCACACCTGCTCGAGCAGCTGCTCACGGGTGAATGCCTGACGCGGGTGGCGCAGCAGGAAGGCCAGCAGGTCGAACTCCCGGGCGGTCAGGGCCAGCGGGTGACCGGCCAGCGAGGCGTCATGGGCCGCCATGTCCAGCACGAGGTCCCCGTCCCGAAGAACCTCTGAGGCGCTCGTGACCACCGGGGACCGGCTCCGCCGCAGTACAGCCTCGACGCGGAGCACCACCTCGCGCGGGCTGAACGGCTTGACGACGTAGTCGTCTGCCCCCAACTCCAGGCCCGCCAGCCGGTCGTCCTCCGCGCCCAGGGCGGTGAGCATGATGACCGGCACGGTTGAGGTCGACCGCAGCCGTCGGCAGACCTCGAACCCGTCCGGAGCCGGCAGCATCACATCCAGCACGACCAGCTCCGGCTCGGCGCGGGCCACCAGGTCCAGCGCGCCCAGCCCATCGTGGGCCAGCAGCACGTCGTAACCCGCGCGGGTCAGGTAGCGGGAGAGCACGTCGGTGATGATCGGGTCGTCGTCGACGACAAGCACCCTGGCAGCCACTAGACCATCAGAGCACCTCCCGCGGCCGGCGCGCACCGGCCAACGTCGACGTCACCGCTCCGTAAGAACCCGGTTAGACCCCTGTCATGGCCTTCCGCGCCGGTGCCGCGTTGGCTGGTCACCACCGGACCGGCGCCACACAGAAGCCGCCGGCGCGACGCACAGGAGGAGCCGATGAACATCCACCAGCGACTGGCCGCCACGGGTCTCACCACCGGACTCGTCGCCGCCACGATCCTCGCCGGCGGCGCGGCGTCGGCCGGAGTCGGCGGGCCCGCGTTCTACGTCGACCACCAGCTCTACCGCACCGTCGCAACGCCGACCGACCTGTCCGGCACCGGTGCACCAACCCACGCATGGGACCTGATCTATGACTTCGGCGGCGCCCAGCTGAACGTCGCCACCGCGGCGCCAGGCGACCCCGGCTACAACGGAGGCCGCTGGCAGGTGCACGCCCTGTCGTTCCCGAACGGGTACCCGACCGCGCTCACCGTGGGCGACCTCGACAGCGACGGCGTCCTGGACTCCACCGTCGAAATCGCCGCAGCCATCGCCGCCGGGGCCGCCGTGGACACCGGGGTCGTGAAGCAGTTCGTGTGCCCCGCCATCCCGCTGGCCCACGCGGCAAGCTGACCAGCTGCAACGGCACCCAGTATCCAGCGTCGCTACTGCGCGGCGTCCTAGCTCCCCACGTGGGCGCGGGAACGTTCGGTAGTGGCGGCTCCGGCGCATCTAAGGCGGGCCCGAAGCGATCGGATCCGACACTATCCGCCGCGTCGTCTGCTGTGCCGACAAAGCCGAGGTGTTGCGGCCGTCCTTCGACGGCGGACAATCGGCGACCCGCCCCGACCCGGCGACGATGACGGAACGGAGACGCAGGGATCTGGACGGAACTGGGTGCGTAACACGCAAGATGATCTTGTCGATCTCCTTGATGGGGAGCGTCGCTCAGCCGATGGGCGCCCCACCATCCGGGTGCCGGATGGTGGGGCGCGCCCCTCCATCGGGCCACGCTCAGGTCAGGTGGCCCGGCTCAGTTTGCGCCGCTGAGCACTGCCCACACGACCTTGCCGCCGTGGCCGGGAAGGACACCCCAGGCCTTGGCATGGGCCGCCACGAGTGGCATGCCTCTGCCGCCGGTCTGGCCGTGACCAGGCGAGACGCGTCCATCCCGGCTCTTGTCGGCGACGGCGAGGCGAAGGCATCCGCGATGCTCGGCGAGCGACAACTCCAGGTCGGTGCGGGCGTGCAGCACCGCATTGGAGACCAGCTCACTGGCTACCAGCGATGCCCGGGGAACGCGGTCGTCTAGCTGCCAGTGGGACAGCGTCTGGCTGACGAAGTCTCGCGCCTCCTTCGGGGCAGTCGCGTTCGGGGACAACTGCTGCCGCTTGACTGCCGGACAGCCGACTCGCAGGACCCACGACAGGGCGTGCGCCAGAGAGTCACTAACCACCAGGTGGTAACCCAGCGGCAGCCGGCTTAGCCTCTCGCCAGCGCGAGGTGTCAGTCCCGAGATGGCCACCGGCGCCCCGGGCCAGTCTCGGGGGTGTCTGCCGGTCGTGGCGAGCCCACGCAGTGCTCCTGGTGCGCCCGGCGCAACTACCCGCGACAGATCGCAGACCACTCCTCGCGGCTCTCCAGCGAGAGCGAGTCTGGTTGCTCGGTCCAGATCTTCGACGGCGTCGCTAAGCGGACCAGCGACGTCCAGGATCACCACCTGGCCCACGCTGTGAGAGCGCACTACGCTCTGGCGTTGCAGAGCCGGCTCGGAGATTCTGGCCATCACGATGCTCTTTCCGTGGACACCTGACCACCGGGACAAATGACACCGCGGTCACAGCGGCCGCGACTTTGAACTCCTGACGCGACCAGGGTCCGGGGAGAGCGCTGACCCGAAGGTACTACGGCGACACGGGCAAGTCACTGGCGAAATACCGGCCCCCGGCGGTGCCGGGCCTTGTATGCCCGGCGTACCGCGCCAGGAAGGAAACCGCCGCCAGTTGCGCCGTGGTCATCGACATCGGCTGGACCGGCAAGAGCCGCGATGGGTTGGACATGGTGCCCCTCGCGACGAGCTGCAGCGAGGCCAGGCCGCGCTCGCCGCGGGAAGGACGAGGCACTCGAACACGCTGGCGCTAACCGGACAGGGCTACGGCGTCAGGCGGCGAAGTGACGCAACTCCGTCAGGCCCGGCTCGGCCCCAGCTGCACGCCGTCTTCCCGCATCGCAAGTTGTTCGGGGCCAACGGCCTTCGACCGACTCGCCTTCACTGAGCAAGGTGCGGACAAGCGCCGAAACCAAGCGGATTCGTTAGGGATTGAGGGGCATGGCTCGGCAGCCTCGCCATCCATCTCGTCCTCCGCCTCGCGAGCGACGTCCAGGGTCCGCGACACGTGATCGAGCTTCCCGGTCGACGATCGAAGGTGCGCCAACGTGACCGACGGGGCGGCTCGTTGCGTCGGTCGACGAGCACTCCGCCCTTCCGATGGCTCGCCGGGACGGATTGGGTTCGAGAATGGTGGCACCGCGTCGATGCAGATCGGTGCGATCATCGAGGGCATGGACGCCCACGAGCAGTTCGTGGCCGGCTCATCCGCCTTGGCGAGGGGCGAGTGGGCTGCGGCTCGCGACTGTTTCGAGGCGGCGTTGTCGCTCGAGGAGTCCGCGGACGCGCTCGACGGGCTGGCGCTGGCGGTGTGGTGGCTCAACGATCCGGATGCGGCTCTCGAGCTGCGGGCACGGGCGTTCGCGCGACTGCGTCACGACGGCCGAGACACCGAGGCGACGGCCGTCGCGATCTGGCTGGCCCGGCAGTATCGCAGCCTCTACCGGCGTGGGGAGATGGCCGACGGATGGCTGTCTCGGGCGCGATCTCTGCTGACGAGCCTTCCTGACGAGGGCAGCCTGCGTGGGTGGCTGATCCTGGCCGAGTCGGAGATCGGGCTCCCGCACCCGCGCGCGGCCGACCCGGCCGACCAAGCGCTGCGGATCGCGCGCGAGCGCGGTGACCGGGATCTGGAGATCATGGCGCTGACCCGCCGCGGCGCCTGCACTGTCAGCGGTGGCGGCATCGCCGAGGGGCTGTCCGACCTGCACGAGGCGATGACCGCCGCGACCTCGGGCGAGGGCCATGACGTGCAGTACGTCGGCGAGGCGCTGTGCACTCTGATGGAGGTCGCCGGACTCATCGGAGATCCGGGCGTGGTCGAGCCCTGGGCGACGTTCCTGGTCAGCTTCCGCTCGTCGTACGCGTTCGGGCCGCTGCTGCCCTTCGAGACGCAGTCGGCGACCGATCTCATCTCCGCGTTCTGCACCGGTTGCTGCGGCGGTGTGTATCTCGTCACGGGAAGGCTCGACGCGGCCGAGGAGCAGCTCGTCCGCGCCGTGGCGCAGATGTCCAGGACGGGCCTGCGGCCGCGCTGCCTGCACCCGGTGGCTGACCTGGTTGCGCTGCGCGTGCTCCAGGGCCGCCTGGAGGAGGCGGAGGCGCTGATCACCGGCTTCGAGGACGACCTCGACTGCGCGCCGTCCGCCGCGGCTCTCGACCTGGCCCTCGGCCGACCGGCCCGCGCCGTGGACCGGCTCGTGGCCGCCCTCGACGCCCTGGCGGAGACGCCCGTTCTGACGCTGCCGGCGCGGGCGCAGCTGGTCGATGCTGCCCTGGAGGCCGGCGACGCCGAGCTCGCACAGGACGCCGCACAGCCGCATCGCGGACCTCGCCGCCGCGACGGACACGGCGCTTCACCGCGCGCACCGCGACCACGCCGCCGGCAAGGTCGCGCTCGCTCGAGGCGAGCGGCGAAGCCGCCGGGCTGCTCCGCTCGGCGGCTCTGGGGTTCGCCCAGGTCCGGTGGGCCGCTGGCAGCGTGCCGGGCCCGGATGGACCTCGCCCGGTCTCTTGTCGGGAAGGACCGCGGCCTGGCCATCACCGAGGCGCGCAGTGCGCTGCAGGCCTTCGACCGGATGGGCGCCACCGCTGAGGCTGACCGCGCGGCGGCGTTCCTGCGCGGGCTCGGCGTCAAGGGCCGGACCGGCCCGCGTGACGGCAGCCTGCTCAGCCGGCGCGAGCAGGAGGTGCTCGGCCTCGTGTGCGAAGGGCTCTCCAACACCGAGATCGCCGAGCGGCTGTTCATCAGCACCCGGACCGCGGGCCACCACGTGAGCAACATCTTGACCAAGCTCGGGGTACGCAGCCGCACCGAGGCAGCCGCCTACGCGCTGCTCAACCTGCCCGCCGCCCAAACCCTGGCGCAGCGGTGAGCGAGCGCGCGGGCCCCCGGAAACCGGAGCTCAAATGGGCAACATGGCCCATGCTGACCCACCACTCGGAAGAGCATCCTCGACTCACCACACCGAAGTCCCGAGGAGGACTCATGGAAACCACCGAGAAAGGCGTCGTCCGACGCTTCTACGAGATCGTCGGCAGCGGCCGACCGGAGGACCTCGACGAGGTCTGCTCACCCGAACTCGTCGGCCACGCCGGCGCCGGGTCCAACCTGGCCGAGCTCAAGGCCGCCATCGGCAGCTTCCTGGCGCCGTTCCCCGACCTGACTGCCGACGTCCGCTACCTGGTGCAGGAGGACGACCTGATCAGCTCCTGGATCAGCTACACGGCCACCCACGAGGCCGACTTCGCAGGTGTCCCGGCCAGCGGCCGGCACGTGAAGTTCGCCGAGTGGGACCTGTTCCGGGTCCGTGACGGCAAGATCGTCGAGATCACCCAGTACTGCGACCTCTTCACGATCATGTCCCAGATCGGCGCGCTGCCCACCGCAGCGCCCGCGTGAGCGGGAGGTGCGTGATGAGCCGTCCACACGTCGTCTCGCCCTGGCTGCCGGCGCTGCCCTGGTGGTCAGCGCGCTCGTCGGGGTCTCTCCCGCGGCCGCGACAAGCAGCTGCGTCGCGCAGTCGACCCTCGCCGAGCACCAGGTCTACGGGTCCGCCTGGGGCCACGAGCTCCCCGGCTACCTGGCCAGCCATCGCGAGGTGCTCCAGGAGTTCGGGTTCTCGTCCTTCGGCGCGCTCGCGTCGTACGCCGCGGCCCAGGACGCGAACAACTGCCCGCCGGATCTCTAGAAGCCCACCTACCTCGGTGCGACCAACCGGCGAGAGGTGAATGTCCCGGAAACGCGCATTCTCAATCCACACTGAAAGGAAAGAACCATGCCCAAGGCATCGAAGACAAGCGCCTCAGAAACCGTTGAGGTGGAGGGCTACGAGGGTCACCTGGAGAACTTCGAAGGGGGCTACACGGTGGCCTTCGAGAAGTACACCGCCGACGCCGACCTCGCGGAGTTCTTCAAGGGCCTACCGGACGACCAGTGCCAGGCGGCCCATTGGGGGTACGTCCTTGCCGGCAAGGTGACGTTCAAGACCGCCTCCGGCGAGGAGACGTTCGAGACCGGCGATGCCTACTACGTCCCCCCGGGTCACACCCCGGTGCTCTACGCCGGCACCGAGGTCGTCGAGTTCAGCCCGACCGAGGAGCTGCAGCAGACCCTTGACGTGGTCACGAAGAACATGGAAGCCGCCGGCTGAGGCTCTCCAGAGGACGGCAGCTC